>JBGARZ010000019.1:0-175224 GCA_044229975.1 Polyangiales bacterium | reverse complement strand
GCCCTTCAAGGCGGCGGCCGTCTCCTTCAACACCTTCGTCACGTTGGTCGCGAGTTGCATGCCCGACTGCCTGGGAGCTCTGGCGAGCGCTGGACACCCTACGCCCGTTCAGCCCGAGCACTTTGCTGCGGCGCCCTAACCGCGGCGACCGGCCCGCAGTCGGGCGCCCGGCCGGTGTCCGCGTGCCCCGGGCATGACGCGGCGTGGCAGCCGATGACGCGCGCCGTCACGCTCCCGGTCGCCGCACGCGGGCCGCGGAATCACACGGGTTTTCCGGTGCGCTCGCTCCTTGGGTGCCAACCGGATAGGCATGCTACGAAGCCCTCTGGCTCTGGTGGCGCGACTGGCGCGAGACCTTCCACTCCGAGGTCGACGGCCGCCTGCGCAGGGAGCTGGGCCTCGTCGACACCTCTCTCAACACCAATGAAGAGGTCGACGACGAGGACGAAGAGGCCGCGAAGCCCGCAACACCGCCCACGAAGTGATCGACAGCGGTCGGAGGGAGCCTCCGACCACTGATTTCGATCCCCAGACCGGTGATTTCGATCCCGACAGCACTGATTTCGATCCCCAGACGACCGTCCTGCACGCCGAGAGCACTGATTTCGATCCCCAGACCGGTGATTTCAGCTCCGCGACCGCTTCCCCTCCACTCCCTACCGCAACAGGACACCCCATGGCTCGATCGGCCCCTGTTCGCTGCACCGGCTTCATCGCGCGCATCGGAACCGCCACGCTCCCCACGGACGCCATGGACGCCCTCGCCCAGGCCATCGTCGCCCGCACCCTCGGCCCCGACTGGTCAGACGAGCCCGTCACACGCGACCGCCGCACCCGCGTCTTCCGGCGCCGCGACGAGACGCCAGTCCCGTTCGCCACAGCCTGGCCGACCGTGCGGCGCCTGCGGGCCGACCGCGACGTCGCGTCCGCCGAGCTCGAACTCTTCCAGCCGGGCCTCGAACCAGCCCACATCCCCGACTTCACGGCGCACCCCGCGATCGCTTCGGCCTTCGGCGCCGGTGGGTCGTCGGGAGTCAACCCGAAGCGCGACTGGAGCCTGTCGCTCTGCCACGTTCAAGACGCCTGGGAGCTGCCCCTCTCAAGCGGCAAGCCCTTCGGAGAAGGCATCCTCATTGGACACCCCGACACGGGCTATACCCGACACCCGGAGATCGTTCGCGCCCACGGGGGAGTGCGCGCCGACCTCGCTTGCGACTTCGTCCGCGCCGCCGACGAAGCCGTCGACCCGCTCGACCAGGGCGCGCTGGAGTTTCCCGGGCACGGAACCGGTACCGCGAGCGTCATCATCGGCGACCGCATCAACCACCCGGGCGTCTCCGACGTGACCGGCGTCGCCCCCGAGGCGTCGCTCGTCCCGCTGCGCGTCTCCCGATCGGTCATCCACCTCAACTTCTCTCGCCTGGTCGCCGCCATCGACTACGCAACCGACATCGGCTGCCACGTCATCTCCATGAGCCTCGGCGGACCGTTCCACTCCGATGAGCTCGAACGCGTGGTGCAGCGCGCCATCAACGAGGGAATCATCGTCTTCGCCGCGGCGGGCAACTACTGGCCCTTCGTCGTGTACCCCGCAAAGCTGCCAGAGGTCATCGCCGTCGCCGCCTGCAACGCCGAGGAGAAGATCTGGCGCTTCTCCGCATGCGGCCCCGAGGTCGACGTCACCGCGCCCGGCGAGTCCGTCTGGACCGCCCGCTCCCGGCGCGACGCAACGCATCCCTTCGGCGAAGAGCCGAGCTCCGGGACCTCCCACGCCACCGCCACCATGGCGGGCGTCTGCGCGCTCTGGCTGGCCCGCCACGGACGCGACTCGCTCATCCAGCGATACGGTCGTCACAACCTCGCCGCCGTCTTCAAGGAGCTGCTCATCACCCACGGCGTTCGGAAGCCGGAGTCCATCGACTGGGCAAGCGGTGACTTCGGAGCCGGTCTCGTCGACGCCAACGCGCTGCTGAGCGCGCCGCTGCCCGCCACGGCGCCCGCCGGAAACATCGTGAGCTTCGCCGCCGCCCCGCCGACCGACCGTCCGTCCGGCGTGGTGGGCGAGATCGCGCGACTCCTGCCGTCCGTCGCGCCCGACCGGCTGCGCACGCGACTGCGCAAGGTCCTCGACGCTTCGGAAGCGGAGTTCCCCGGCCTGCTGCGTGAGCACGGAGAAGAGCTGGTGTTGCTCGCCGCGTTCGATCCGGCGACGCGACGGGCGCTGGGCGAGACGAAAACCCAGGCGGTCGCGTTCGCCGCTTCAGCCGTCTCGAAGCGGAAGGCCACACCGACCGACGCTCTCGGGAAGGGGCTCGTCTCCCGGGCGCTGCGTCGTCGCCTGACCGGCGCCTCGTCCGCCCCGCGCCGCCGCTAGCGCTCCCGCTTCTTCAGCGCCCCGACGACCTCCACCTGGATCGGCACCCCGTCGACGCGCTTGGGAACTTCCCGATCGGCGGCTGGCGCCTCCGAGAGGTTCACCTTCACCGCGAAGTCGTCTCCGATCTGGGTGATGCCGACGCCGACGACCTTGCCGATCGTCTTGAACGTGGCCGCGACCTCCGCCTTGACGGATCGGGCCTGTGCCAGCGTGATGGACATGAGGGGAGTGTGGACGCCCGCCGCGCGAGCCGCAATCGGCGGTCAGAGCGCGAGGTCGACCTTGAGCAGGTCGAGCACCGACCGGATCGGGTGGGCGTAGGTGAGCCCCGCCTCGTTGGCGCCGCCCTCGTCGCCGCCCGCGAACAAGAGGCCCACCGCGAGGCGGTCGTCGTCGACGATGAGCGACCCGCTGTCGCCCCCTTCGCTGAACGCCTTGAGGCCCGCGCCTTCGATCTCGATCTGGTCGTCGAAGGAGGCGTTGCCGAAGTCGTACTCGACGACGACGTTGTCGAGCTCGAACGCGGTCACGCGCCCGTGGCGCACGCCCGTGGTGCGACCGACCTTCGCGACGCCGCTGTGCTTGGGCAGGAACTCCGGGCCCAGGCCCGCGAGCGCGCCGATGCCCTTCAGCGATCCGACGACGCACTCGATCGACGGGTCGATGCTGGCGAGCGCGCAGTCCGCGACGTTGGGAACGGTCTTCTTCAACTTCACGAAGGTCGCGAGTCGTCCGACCCTGTCCGTGCTCCGCCGCCCGCCGTCGTCGGGGCCGGCCTGGAGGATGGCATCACCGGCCTCGGCGTCGTTCTCGTTGGCCAGGACGTGGTTGTTGGAGAGCATGAAGAGTTCCCCGGTCTTGCGAGACGTCACGAAGCAACCGAGGGTTCCGGCGGTGATCTTGTAATGGCCGATGGACAGGCCGGGCCGCAGCGGGCGAACGCGCTGCTGGTTCCACCGCGTCGCCTGCTTGGACAGCCGCCCGATATACTGGACGTCGACTTCCCCTTTGGCGCGCTTGCGGATGGACTCGACCTCCGGTCCGTCGAGCAGGTCACGGCGCTGCACCCGCACCGCCAGTCGGTAGCCCGACCTCCCCTTGCTCGACACGCCGAGCGCGACGGTGCGTTGGATGCGCGAAGGCTCGGACGTCTTGCCGACGGCGGAGGCCTTGATGCCGCCGCTCTTCTTCACCGGAATCGACGTCACCACGGAGTCCAATAGGCCAGCTTTGAGCTCCCGCACGGAATCGAGTTGCATGAACAATCCTCCCACCACACGCCGTTGCACCACCCACCGAGCTCACGGCCGACGCGCATGAACCAGAGGCTCGGCATCTGACGAGGCCGAGCGTAGCCCCACGCCCCTCCCGTGGCGATGGTAGCTTCCCCTCCCCGATGGCCGTCCCCGACGATCGCTCCGACCGCTACCGCGCGTTCATCCGCGCCGCGATGGGCCTCCACGAGCTCGACCACCCGACCTTCGCCGGGCTCCCGCGGGCCTGGCGCGCCGTCTTCCACCCGTCCTTCCACGACGCCGTCGCCATCACCCTCAGCGACCTCGACGTCGGCGGCTGGATCGACGTTCGCGCGGCCGACCGCTCCATCCTCGACGCCGCGATGGTGAGCGTCGGCTGGGCGCAACCCACCGGCTTCGCGGCGCCCTCCCCGCCGCGCATCTGGGAGTCCACGGTGAAGGAAGCCGTGCTCGAATCAGTCACCGCCGCGATGCCCCGGTTGCCCCTCCACTCCGTCCCGCTCGCGGGCCGCGACGGCATCTGGATCGACTACGCCGCCAAGGTCGACGGCCAGCTCTCGGCCTTCTCCGCGTGGTGCCCCACCGTCGCCCGCGCCCCGCTCCACTACGCCTACGCGGTGACCCTCTGCCAGCTCGCGGTGCAGACGCTCGCCGACCCCGCCGCGCACGCGGTCGTCAACGCGCTCGCGCCCTACCTGCGCGGCTGACCCGCTCGCTACCGCCCCACGACGATCGCCACGCCCATCACGGCCAGCGCCGTGCCCAACCAGCGCCGCCCCGGAACCTTCTCGCCCATCGCCCGCGACATCACCAGCAGCACCACCGCGCCCGTCTGGTTGAGCAGCGCCGCGCGCGAGGCCGTGCCGTACTTCATCCCGCCCAGCCACAGCAGCATCGACACGTACGTCGCCAGCACCGTCGCCGGAACCGCCACCCGCCACGCCGGCTGCGGCCGAAACAGCGCCAGCGCCTCCCTGCCCTTGCCCCGCACGAGCTGCGTCGCCAGCAGCGCCGCCGACCCCGCCAGCAAGCGCACCGTCGTCGCCTCGACCAGCCCGCTGCGCCCGAGCGCGGGCTTCGCCAGCACCACGCCCACGGCCGTCGTCATCACGCCGCCCAACACCAGCGCGAGACCGCGGCCGTCGACCTTCTTCGCGCCGCTCGGCTGCCACACCACCAGCAAGAGACCCAGCATCACCAGCGGCGCGCCCCACAGAAACCCGCTCCGCGGAACCTCTCCCAGAAACGTCGTCGAGATCAGGATCACCGTCGGCGAGTAGGCGCAGTCCGCGGTCGCCGCCACCGCCGCGTCGACGCGACGCAGACCCGCGAGGAAGAGCGAGTCGGCAATGGCGAGGCCCAGCACACCGCTGCCCACGAGCCGCAGCCAGTCGAGGGGCGCGCGGTGCAGGTCGAAGTGCAGCCCCGCGACGGTCATGGTGAGGAGGAGGAGCACCGTGGCCACGGCGTTCTTGAAGAGGTTGAGGGAGACCGGGTGCACCTCGCCGAGGCGACGGAAGAGCATCACGGCGGTGGCCCACACCACCGCGCACCCGAGGGCCATCGCGTCGCCCATCCAGTGGGACACTCAGGTCGCTCGCAGCCGCGCAGGGACGTGCGCGTCGGCGCGGCCGTCGGGTCGATGGGTCATGTCGTCGGACACGGGAGCAAAGGGTCTGGAGGGAGTTGGTCAGTGGCGATGGTGGCGGCGCCCGCCGTGGCGGCCGCGACGGCGCCCGGTCGTGGGCTCGTCCGCGCGCACCGGGACCGGAGCCGGCACCGCCGCGTCGCCCGAGCCGGGCTCCGCGCGGGGTGTCGCGGCCTGACCGGTTTCCGGGAAGTCCACGTAGGTCGGGCCTGCGTTGACCACCGGGAGCCGGGAGATGTCTTCGCGGCGTTGGCCCCGGTCGCGACGGTGGCGACGTTGGGCCCCGGCGTCGGACGCGAAGGTCAACGAGACCACGAGCGCGGCGACGAAGAGGGCAGCGAAGCGGAGGCGGGAGGCCAGGGCCATGGGCGCGAACCTTGGGCAGTGGGTGAGAAGCGGACAGGTGCCGCGAGCGGCGGACGGTTCTAGCGCATCTGAGGTACGGTGCGCGACAGCGCGACGAGACGAGGAGCCAGCCGAGCATGTTCAAGACCCCGATGACAGGACGCAACGGTCGACGGGCGGTGGGAGGAGCGCTGGCCCTGGGCGCCCTGCTGCTGCTCGCCCCCGACTCCGCCGACGCCCACTTCATCCTCCGCGAGCCGGCCTCGTGGATGTCGCAGAACTCCCTCGGCGACCCCCAGAAGCAGGGCCCCTGTGGCACCGGCGCGGGCGGCCGCGAGACCGGAGCCATCACGGCGGTGCAGGCCGGTCAGACCATTACCATCACCATCACCGAGACCATCTATCACCCGGGTCACTACCGCGTGGCGCTCGCCGTCAACGACCGCAGCGAGCTGCCCGAGGAGCCCATCGTCACGGCCGGGGCGACGCCGTGCGGGAGCGTTCCCATCCAGGACCCGCCGGTGTTTCCGGTGCTCATCGACGGGGCGCTGCGGCACACGCGACCCTTCTCCGGGCCGCAGACCATCCAGGTCACGCTCCCCTCGGACGTCACCTGCGATCACTGCACGTTGCAGGTCATCGAGTTCATGTCCGACCACGCCCTCAACGTGCCGGGCGGCTGCTTCTATCACCACTGCGCCGACCTCTCGATCAGCAGCACCACCGTGACCGTCGACGGCGGCAGCGCCGACGCGGACACCGTCGTCGACGCCCCCGCCACGCTCGATGCGGGCGCTGTCGCGGACGCGGGCACCGCGGCCGACGTGGGCACCACGACCACCACGGGCAGCAGCGCCGGGTGTAGCTGTTCGGCGACCGGCGCTCGCCCGTCGTCGGGGCTCGCAAGCGCGATGAGCCTCGCGGCGCTCGCGGTGTTCCTGCGCCGCGCGCGACGCCGTCGCTGACCACCCGCGCGGGTTGACGCCTGCTTGACCGATGGACCACCCTCCGGGGCGATGCCGTACCGCGCGCCCCAACTGAGTCACGCGCCGACGGAGCGGCCTCGCCGTTGGGTGGGCGCGGCCATCGCCACGGTCAGCGTCGCAGCGATCGTGGGCGGGTCGGTGCTCGTGGTGCGAAGCGCCGAGCCGGCGGTGACGCAGGTGCGACGCCCTGATCCGCCCGCGTGGCCATCCCAGGCCCACGCCTGGGAGGTGCACCGGGGAGAGGGCAACACGCGCCAGGTGTTGTTTGGCCTGCTGCGCTTCACCATCGGCCCGCGCGGCATCTCCGTCGCGACGACGCACTTCGATGACACGCTCATCGCCGCGGTTCCGGTCACGCGGGGCTGGGTGTTTGTGTCGGCCGACGGGACGGTCGCGTCGAGCGAGACCTTCCTCGGCGCCCCTCGCCCGGTGGGGCGCATCACGGGGGCCTTCAGCGTCGCGCGGGTCTCCGTCGGCCGCGCCGTCATCCTGGGCGAGGACGGCTCGCTGTGGACCACCGACGGCGACGGCAACGGGCTCGTTCGCCACCGGCTCCCCGCGGATGTGCGCGACGCGACCTTCGTGGACGCGACCCACGGCGTCGCGGTGCTGCGCGACGGGCGCGCGATGATCACCGACACCGCGGGCCAGCGCTGGGAGCAGTTCCACCGCGGGATCGACGTCGTCTGGGCGGTGTCGCCCGGCACCGGTGGCGTCTTCCTCGAAGGCACCAACGGTCCGTGGACGTACCGGCATGGCAGCACCGTTGGAGAGGTCGTGCGCCGCCCCGATCGCACACAGCTCTCGCGCGCCGAAGAGGACCAGCTCCGGCCCTTCATCAATCGCCGCTACGAGCGCTTCGAGGGCGCCGGGCCCATGGTCCGTGTGCGGCGACCGGGAGGCACGCCCGAGCCCGCACCACGCGAGGAGCCGCGGCGGTACACCTGCCGATCGGAGTCCCAGGTGGTGCCGTTGACGGCGCTGCCCATGCTGCGACGACGCAACGTCGACGCGCGGGACATCGTCATGGGGACCGACGCGGGCCCGGTGCGCGCGATGTTCTGGCGAACGCGGAGCAGCGCGAGCCCGGCGTTGCAGACGCTGGTGCGCGTGTCCTGGCGGGGCGCCGACGCGCAGGGCCCCTTCAGCGCGACCACGTCTCCGTCGGGCGCCGGGCTGGCGATGCAGACGGTGGTGGACGCGCGGGGTGGGCCGCTCACGGTGTCGGCGTTTACGCGCCGGGGCGCGCTGGTGCTGATGCGCGAGGGTGGCCCGCCGGTGCTGGCGTGGGGCACGCCGGGGCGGCCGTTTGTCCGAGTGCACGACGCCTTCGTCGAGCAGTACGCGGTGCCGCCGCGGTCGTTGTTCCAGACGTCGCCGGACGGCGGTGTGACGGTGACGTGGTCGCGGCCGCTCCATGACTCCGCGGCGGAGACGTGGTCGCGAGGCTACATCGGGCGCGAGCAGCAGGTCGGCGTGGTGATGGTGATCGATCCGACCGGGGTCGTGCGCGCGCGGCGTGGGTTCATGAGCGACGACGTCTCGTTGCAGATGATCGCCCGCGTGGACGGGTCGGTCGGCCCGGTCGTGCACGACACGGGTGAGCCCTCGCGCTGGCGGTTCATCCCGGTGGACGGGGGCGACCCGAAGGGGCTGCCGCCGATGCGCTGGTCGGACATCGCGGCGTGCGATGGTCCGAGCGCGGGGGGCGCGACGATGACGGTGGCGTACCCGCCCATCGGGCTCGTCGGGTGGACGTCGCCGGGTGAGATGGGCGCGGTCTCACGCGCGGAGCTGGAGCTGACGACCGACGGGCGGGTGTGCACGCGCGCGGTGTCCGTCGCCGGTCATCGGCTGACGGCGACGGCGGGCGACGGCTTCGAGGGCGCGATGCGGTGCCGGGCGGCCGCGCGAGAGTAGGCGGTCAGCGCGGCGGGGAGTTGGCGACCTTGCGGATGACGTCGTCGAGGTCGCCCAGGTCGGACTTCTCTTCGAGGCGATCGCCGATGGCGACGCGAACCGCTTCGACGAGTTCGAGGTACTTCCCGTCGCGGCTGCCGGTGCCGAGCTGCGCGCTCTCGACGGTGTTCTTGCCGACGCGCAGTCGGTAGTACTTCTGCGTGCCGCGGTTGGCGGTGATGCGCACCGACGTGACGTCGACGACCTTCGCGCCGTCGGACCACCGCGTCTCGAAGAGCGTCTGCACGCCGCCGCGCAGCGGGCCGAGCCGGCGCTGGATCGTGACCTTGATCCCCTCCCGATCGACCACCGCGACCGTGTCCGTCGAGAAGAAGAACATCATCCCGACCATCATCAACAGCGACACGCCCGCGCCGCCCGCAACCATCGGTTCGACGGGCAGGCCCGCGACCAGTGCGATGCCCCGCATCCCGGCCGTCAGCAGGAGCGCCGCAAACGACCCGAACACGATGGTGGCGCAACCACCACCCTCGAAGTGGCGAACCGTGACGGGGAGCGTGGGCTGCATCCCGCGATGCTACACAAACGAGGTGCGCCGCGGAGGGTGCGTGCCTCAGCCGCGCTGCACGCCGACGCCGCCCGCGAGTCCCAGCAGCCCATCCGCGATGACGCCCGCCGCGTCGGGCCGCGCGCTCGCCCACGCCGCCGCGCCCATCGCCTGGAGCGCGTCGCCGTCCCGCAGCACGCGCCCCATCTCGTCGCCCAGCGTCTCGGGCGTGAGGGCGGACTGAGCGATCCAGCGGGCGGCGCCGCGGGCGCTCATGGCCTCGGCGTTCTTGCGCTGGTGGTCGTCGGCCGCGGTGGGTAGCGGGATGTAGAGCGCCGGCCGCCCGAGCACGCCGAGCTCGGCCACGGTCATCGCGCCCGCGCGGCACACCACCAGCGACGCGTCGGCCATCACCGTCGCCACGTCGTCGATGAAGGCCACGACGTCGGCCTCGACACCGAGCGCCGCGTACGCCGCCACCACCGCGTCGCGCTCCGACGCGCCCGTCTGGTGGGTCACCTTCACCGCGAGACCGCCCGCCCGCAGCCGCGCGACGGCGCCCGGCATCGCGGCGTTGATCGCCCGCGCCCCCTGGCTGCCGCCCAGCACCAGCACCGACAGCTCGCCGCTCACGGCGACGCCCGACGCCATGCGCGCCAGGAAGGCCCGCCGCACCGGCGACCCGGTGACCACGCCGACGCCCTTCGGGAAGGCGGAGAGCGTCTCTTCGTGGGTCACGAAGGCGCGCTTCACCACGCGCGAAAGCAGTCGATTGGTGAGCCCGGGGACGGCGTTGGGTTCGAGCACCGCCGTCGGGATGCGCATCGCCGCGGCCATCGCCACCAGCGGTCCGCCCGCGTAGCCGCCGACGCCCAGCACGACGTGCGGACGCTCGCGACGAAGCGCCCGCCACGCATGTGTCGCCGCGGGAGGGAGCTTCGCCAGCGCCTTCACCAGCGCACGACCACGAACGCCGTTGAGCCCGGAGAGGTCCATCGGCTCGAAGCGCCACGGGGTCGTCGGGAGGACGCGCGCCTCGATGCCGCGGGAGGTTCCGACCCAGCAGACGGAGAGGTCGCGCACGCGACGATCGAGCGCGTCGGCGACCGCGATGCCGGGGAAGACGTGGCCGCCGGTTCCGCCGCCCGCGACCATGAAGCGAAGGGCCTCCACGCGGCCGTCGACTCAGGCCGCCTTCGCGGAGCGCGACACCGACAGCAGGATGCCGATGGCCGCGAGGTCGATCACCAGCGAGCTGCCGCCGTACGAGATGAACGGCAGCGTCAGCCCCTTGGTGGGCAGCGCACCCATCGCCACGCCCAGGTTGATGAGCGCCTGCAACGTGAGCAGCGTCGTCACGCCGAACGCGAGGTACGTCCCGTGGTCGTCGGCGGCCCGCAGCGCGATGCGGACGCCCCGCCAGATGAGGAACGCGTACGCCAGGATGAGCCCCGCCACGCCGACGAAGCCGAGCTCCTCGCCGAGAATCGCGCTGATGAAGTCGGTGTGCGCTTCGGGGAGGAAGAAGAGCTTCTGCCGCGAGTCGCCGAGCCCGACGCCCGTGAGGCCGCCAGAGCCGAAGGACATCATCGACTCGACGAGCTGATACGAGATGGTGCTGCGGAAGCGCTCGGGCGCGAGGAAGGCCTCCCAGCGACGGCGGCGGTACTCGGTTCCGAGCACCAGGTACGCCGCGACGGGGAGGGCCGCGATGAGCGTCCCGAGGATGTAGCCGGTGCGCGCGCCCGCCACGAAGAGCAGCGTGAAGGTGAGCAGCAGCAGCACCACGGCAGAGCCGAAGTCGGGCTGCTTCAGGCAGAGCAACATCAAGAAGCCCGCGACCAGCAGGTGCGGCAGGAAGCCGACGGAGAAGGTGCGGATCTTCTCGTTCTTCTTGGCGAGCGAGTGCGACAGCCAGACGATGAGCGAGAGCTTGGCGATCTCCGCGGGCTGCACGTTGACGGGCCCGAGGCGCAGCCAGCGCGCCGCGCCGCCGCCCGAGTGCCCCGCGCCGAGCACCACCGCGAGCATCAGCACCACCGTCGCGCCGAGCATCGGGTACGTGAACGCCCGCAGCTTGCGGTGGTCCTGCACCGCGAAGAAGGTCATGCCGGTGAAGCCGAGCACCGCGTACATCACCTGCCGCAGCAGGAAGAACTGTCCGTTGTGGTGCAGGTGCTCCGCGAAGACCGCGCTGGCCGAGTAGACCATCACGATGCCAAAGGCCACGAGGAGCATCGTCACGCCCAGGAGCGCGTGGTCGACCTGACCCAGCGGCCCGGACTTCGCCACCGCCTGCTCGCGGTACGGCGGAACCCCGACGGGCGCCATGGAGTCCCGTCGCGCGTTGGTCGGCGCCGCGCTCACGCCGTCACCCCCTCGCCCAGCGACCGCGCCGCCGCCGCGAACGCATCGCCCCGCTCGGCGTAGTTGCGATACATGTCCAGCGAGCTGCACGCCGGCGCCAGCAGCACGCAGTCGCCCGGTCGCGCCAGCGCCGACGCGCGACGTACGGCGTCCTCCATGCTCTCGGCCGTCTCGTGCGGGACGCTCGACCCCATCGCGCGCGACATCAGCGGCGCCGCCTCGCCCAGCAGCACCACCGCCCGCGCCTTCACGCGCAGGAGCTGCACCAGCGGGTCGTAGGACCCGCCCTTGTCGCGGCCGCCCGCGATGAGCACCACGCGCCGGTCGACGCCTTCGAGCGCCTTGAGCGCCGCGCCCACGTTGGTCGCCTTGGAGTCGTCGACGTAGACCACGCCCGAGCGCTCCACCACCCGCTGCATCCGGTGCGGCAGACCCGTGAAGGTCCGCAGCGTTCGCCCGATGGCCGACGGCGACGCGCCCGCGAGGTGCGCCGCGAGGGCCGCCGCCATGGCGTTGCTGATGTTGTGCGCCCCCTTGATGCCGACGTCGGCGATGGCGACGCGCAACCCGCCAGGGCCGATGATGGAGTCGTCCTCGATGCGGACCTCGCTGTGCTCGCCGCCCCAGGTGTGGACCTGCGCCGATCCGCCGCGCGCGAAGGCCAGCACCACCGGATCATCGGCCGGCACCACGGCGTGATCGGTGGGACGTTGCGAAAGGAAGATGCGGGCCTTGGCGGCGCCGTAGGCGGCCATGGTTCCGTAGCGATCGAGGTGATCGGCGGTGAGGTTGAGCCACACGGCGACCGCGGGCTTGAAGCGCTCGGTGGCTTCGAGCTGGTAGGAGCTCACCTCGATGACGCAGCGCCCGCTCGCGGAGGTGGCGTCGGTGCCGACGGCCTCGCACCACGGGACGCCCAGGTTGCCGCCGGTGAAGGTCGCGTAGCCCGACGACTCCAGCATCTCACCGAGCAGGGTGGTGACGGTGCTCTTGCCGTTGGTTCCGGTGACGGCGAGGACGGGCGCCTCGACGTACCAGCTCGCGAGCTCGAGCTCGCCGATGACCTGCACCCCGCGCGCCTTCGCCCGCGTGACGGCCTCCAGCGGCGGAACGCCCGGCGACAACACGATCACCTCCGCGTCGGCGAAGACCGCGTCGTCGTGACCGCCGAGCGCAAACTCCACGCCCCGTCGCGTCAGCTCGGCGTACCGACCGAGGTCGATCTCCGCCGCGCTGCGCCGGTCGTTGACCGTGACCTGCGCCGCGCCGTCGTCCAACGCCCGACGAGCCGCGGCGACGCCGGACACGCCGAGGCCCACCACCACCACGCGCATGCCTCGCACCGTGCCGCTCACGGTACGGGGCCTTAGCGCACCTCTCCGCGCGACCACGAAATCAGCGCAACGAAGTGCCACGGACGATTGGTAGTCTCCGGCGCCATGCGCCCACTTGTTGAGCTGGAGACCGTCGCCCTCCATGACCCGGACATCGATGCCCGGGTGGTGCTGAGCCCCGCGCGCGGAGGCATCGTGACCCGCTTCTCGGTCGCCGGTCGCCCGGTGCTCTACATGGACGACGCGACCCTCGCCGACGACACCAAGAACATCCGCGGCGGCGTCCCGGTGCTCTTCCCCTCGCCCGGTCCGCTCGCGGGCGAGCGCTTCTCACGCGGCGGTGCGAGCGGGAGCATGAAGCAGCATGGCTTCGCGCGGCAGCGACCATGGACGGTGACCGCCCAGACCGGGCGCGAGGTGACGCTTTCGCTGGTCGCCGACGAGGCGACGCGGGCGCAGTTTCCGTGGGAGTTCGCGCTGACGTTTCGATATGTGCTTCGTGGAGCGACGCTGCGCATCGAGCAGCGCTTCGACAACCACAGCGCCACCGCGATGCCCTTCGCGATGGGCTTTCACCCGTACTTCCATGTTCCCGATGGGGAGAAGGCGCGGGTGTCCATCGCAACGGCGGCGACGCGGGCCTGGGACAACTTCGCGAAGCGGGAGATCGCCCTCGACGGGCCCATCGACCTCACGCGACCGGAGGTCGACCTCCACCTCGACGATCATGGTCGCAGCGACGCCACGCTCGCGCTGGCCGATGGTGCGCGCGTCGAAGTGTCGGGCTCACCCGAGTACTGGCGCTGGGTCGTGTGGACCCTCGCAGGCAAGGACTTCGTCTGCCTCGAACCCTGGACCGCGGCGACCGACGCGCTCAACACCGGCGAGCATCTATTGGAGGTCGCGGCGGGTGGCGCGCGCGAGCTGTGGACGGAGATCGCGTTCGTCGCGCCCTGAAGCGCTTCGGGGCGGAGGAGTTGGCCGCAAGGGCGCAAGGGTCGCAAGGGAGAGAGGGGTGAGCTGGAAGGGGCCCTGACTCGGTCGAGCAACGTTGCTCGTCCAACGTGGCCCCGCCGTCGCTCGCTGGAGCCTTCGTCTCTCCCTTGCGACCCTGGCGCCCTTGCGGCTGTCTCTTCCGTCGCGCGCCGTCTACGGCCACCCGTCGAGGTGGTACAGCGCGCTGATCTCGTTGGCGCGCAGGGCCCGGTCGTAGATGCGCAGGTCGTCGATGTCGCCGTCGAAGTACTCGCTCATCCGCACCGGAGCGCGCCCGATGTAGAGCATCTGCGTCGTGGTGTTGAGCGTCACGGCGCTGCTGTTGTTGAGCGCCCCGTCGACGTACAGGCGCAGCGTGCCGTCGTAGGTCGCCGCGACGTGGTGCCAGCGCGAATCCAGGAAGTCGGTGCTCCCGCCGACGTCGGCGGACTGTCCGGAGAAGAGCGGTCGGTCGGTGCGCGCCCCGAAGTCGGCCAGCATGGAGATGCCGAAGCGCGTCGCCGTCATGATGTCGCCGTAGCCAACAACGCTGCGGTACTGCCAGGTGCTGGTGTTGCGGCGGTCGTTGATCCAGAGGGAGAGCGTTCGCGCCGACGCGCCGACGGGCAGGCGGCTGTTGTTGGGAACGACCACCGACGACCCGGAGAACCCCGACGACGCCGCCGAGAAGCGGGCCGCGCGGGCCGGGTTGTTGAAGCGGTCGTTGACGAAGGAGACGCCGATGACCGTGCCGTTGGCGCCGTGGCGGATGTCCACGGCGGTTCCGTCGAAGGGGTGGTGCACCACGAGGCCGTCGGTGAGCGAGACGCACGCTCCCATGGTCTCGCAGCCGTCGCTCGCGACCATGTTGCAGTCGATGTAGCCCGCCGAGCAGGCGTAGACGCACGCCCCCGCGGTGCAGAGGGCGCCGGTGTTGGCTCGCGCCGGGCACGCGGCCGTGGCGCCGTCGTCCGCGGTGCCGTCGCAGTCGTCGTCGACGTTGTTGCAGGTCTCGATGACGGGGAGCGTCTCGCCCATGCAGGCGCCCCACGCTCCGCTCGTGCAGGTCTGGGTTCCGCTGCGGCAACGGCCGATGGACACGGTTCGATCGGGGCCCGTGTAGCAGGACTGCGTCGCGCCGTCGGAGCACGGAGGCGGCGGAACATCGGGCACCTCGGGACGGTCGACCCCCACCTCCACGACGACCGCCACGTCCGCAAACACGGGGACATCGGGCGCGACGGGTACGTCGATGGTCGACGGGACGTCCATGAGCGGAGGGGCGTCGGCGCCCGCGTCGCGCACCGTCGTGAGATCGGCACCCGCCACATCCATCGCGATTGCAGCGTCGATCGCAGCCGCATCGATGATCGCGGGCGAGTCGCTCGCGATGGTGACGTCGGATGCGGAGGGCGTGTCGACCGCGACGTCGGGCTGGGTCCAGGCGTCGCCCGGTTGGAAGTCGCCGGGAGGGTTGAGGTCGCTGCACGACGCGGCGCAGAGAGCGGACAGCAGCAGCGCCGACCGGGCGTTCATTACCGCAGCTTGAGGCTCGCGAGCGACACCAGGGCCAGCATGATGGAGATGATCCAGAAGCGGACGATGATCTTCGGCTCGGCCCAGCCGGCCTTCTCGAAGTGGTGGTGGATCGGCGCCATCAGGAAGATCCGGCGCCCGGTGCCGTAGCGCCGCTTGGTCACCGCGAACCACGAGCGTTGGATGATCACGCTCATGATCTCCACGAAGAAGATGCCGCCCAGCAGGATGCTCAGGAACTCGTTCTTGGTGACGAGCGCCAGCATGCCGAGGGTGCCGCCGAGGGCCAGCGCGCCGACGTCCCCCATGAACACCGACGCCGGGTATGTGTTGTACCAGAGGAACCCGACGCCGCTCCCGATCATCGCGCCGCATAGCACCGCGAGCTCGCCCGTGGAGCGCAGCGGCGGCAGGTCGAGGTAGCCCGAGAGGTCGCGGCCGAAGAAGGTCGCGCCCGTGACGTACGCGAAGATCAGGTAGGTGCCCGCGCTGATGATGACGGGCCCGATGGCGAGCCCGTCGAGGCCGTCGGTGAGGTTGACGGCGTTGGAGGTGCCGACCACCACGACCATCCCGAACACGAAGTACAGCGCGAGCGGCAGCACGAAGTGGTGCTTGCTGAAGGCCGCGAAGGGCAACGCCAGCGAGTGCCGATGCGCGACCCAGTCCCCGGGCAGAAACGACCCGTGCCCGTAGAACAGGTAGCCGACGACCAGGGCCGCCACGGCGAACTGCCCGACGAGCTTGTAGCGCCCCGCGAGCCCGGCCGAGTTGAGCTTCTTGAGCTTGAGGTAGTCGTCGAGAAACCCGATGCCGCCGTAGCAGACAGTGACCAGCAGCGTGAGCCACACGTAGCTGTTGTGGGGGTCGGCCCAGAGCAGCGTCGGCACCACCAGCGTAAACAGGATGAGCGACCCGCCCATGGTGGGCGTGCCCCGCTTGGAGAGGTGCGACTGCGGCCCGTCGTCGCGCACCACCTGCCCGATCTGTCGCGAGCGCAGCCGGTTGATGAACCACGGCCCCAGCGTGAACGACATCACCATCGCGGTGAGGATCGACAGGATCACCCGGAACGGGATGTACCGCAGGACGTTGAGCCAACCGAGGTGCGACGACGAGTGACGCAGCGAGTAGAGGAGCGTGTAGAGCATCGGCCGCTCCCTTCTACTCGCCTGCCGCGAGCGCCGCCACGCAGCGCTCCATCCGCATTCCCCGCGAGCCCTTCACCAGCACCACGTCGCCCTCGCGCACCCGCTCGCGCAGCGCCGCGCCCGCCGCCGTGGAGTCGTCCGCCGCGATCACCTCGGGCCCCGGCGTCGCCGTCAGCGCCGCGGCCCGCATCTCCGGCCCCGTCGCGATGAACAGCTCCGCACCCGCGTCCCTCACCGCGCGCCCCACGTCCTCGTGCGCCTCGCGCGACAACCCACCCAGTTCGAGCATGTCGCCGATGGCCACCATCAACCGCGTCCCACGCGCCGTCGCCAGCTCGTGCGCCGCATCGAGCGCCGCGCGCACCGCCCGCGGGCTCGCGTTGTAGGTGTCGTCGAGCACCAGCGCGCCCCGCAACATCATCGGCTGCAACCGCCCCGGAACCGCCGTCACCGCCCCGATCGCCGCCGCCGCTGCGAGGAGCTGATCGGGCGACGCGCCGAGCGCCGCCAGCGCGCAGAGCGCCGCCGCGATGTTGGACGCGACGGCCGCGCCCACGAGCGGGGTTTCCACCGTGAGCGTTCCCACCGACGAGAGCGCCGGAGCGACGACGAAGGTCAACGTCGCCCCACCGTCGGCGCGCAGCGTGCGCGAGGAGAGCGCGACGTGGGCGTCGGCGGTCGCCCCGAAGAGCCAGCGCGCGCGGTCGGCGAGGGCGCGCTCCATCTGCGAGGCCGAGCGGGGTTCTTCGGCGTTGCCCACCACGGCGCGGCGCGCGAAGGCGAAGAGCGATCCCTCCTCGCGGGCGACGGCGTCGATGCTCCCGAGCAGCTCGGTGTGCGCCGCGTCGGCGTTGGTCACCAGCGCCACGTCGGGCCGCACCAGCGCCGCGATGCGGGCGATCTCGCCTGGCGCGTTGGACCCGCACTCGATGACCGCTGCCTGGTGAGCGTCCGTCAGCGACAGCAAGGTCAGCGGCGCGCCGATGAGGTTGTTGAGGTTGCCCACCGTGGCGAGCGTGTCGCCGTAGGCCGCGCGCAACGCCGCCGCGATGAGCTCCTTGGTGGTCGTCTTGCCGACGGCGCCGCTCACCGCGATGACCGGCAGCGCCCGCTGCGACCGCGCCCTCGCGAGGTGCATCGCGCCGATCGCCCCGAGCGCCCGCAATGAGTCCGTCACCACCACCGTCGGCAGTCCCTCGACGGCCGGCGTCCCCGCCTCCACCAGCGCCGCCACTGCGCCCGCGTCACGCGCCGCGACGAGGTGATCGTGCCCGTCGAAGTGCTCGCCCCGCAGCGCCACGAAGAGCGAACCCGGCGTGAGCCGACGGGTGTCGGTCCCGACGCCTACGCAGCGCAGCGCGGCGTCACCTCGCAGCAGTCCCCCGGTCGCCGAGGCCACCTCGGCCAGCGTGCACGTCGCCTCGTTCGTCGGAACCGCCGTCGCCATCGCTCACTCCCGCCGCGCGGCGAGCCGCGCCATCATCGCCACCCGGGCCTCGTGACCGTCGTCGAAGGGCGACCGTACGCCGCGCACCTCTTGGTAGGTCTCGTGCCCCTTGCCCGCGATCAACACCACGTCGCCGTCCGCCGCCAGCGCCACCGCCGCCGCGATGGCCGCCCGCCGATCGACCACCGCCACGAACTCCCCGACCGACGGTTCACCCTCCGCGCGCTCGCGCATCCCCCCGGCCAGCAGCCCTGGGCGAACGTCGTCGAGAATCGCCGCGGGCTCCTCCGAGCGCGGGTTGTCGGAGGTGAGCACCGCGAGGTCGGCCCCGCGCGCCACGGCCTCACCCATGCGCGGACGCTTGCCCCGGTCGCGATCGCCGCCGCAACCAAACACGCACACGACGCGCCCGCGCGTGGTCTTGCGCAGCGTCGCGAGCACGCGCTCCAGCGCGTCGGGCGTGTGGGCGTAATCGACCAGCACGTCGAAGCCGACGCCCTTGCCCGGCAGCGTCACCGACTCCAAGCGACCGGGCGCTCCCGTCGCACCCGCCAGCGCTTCCGCAGCGCGGTTGAGCGGGTAGCCGAGGGCACCGAGGGTGCCGAGCGCGGCGAGGAGGTTCTCGACGTTGTGCGCGCCCAGCAGCGGCGAGCGCAGCGTCACCGGGCCTTCGGGGGTGGAGACGGTGGCGAGGGTTCCGGTCGCGGTCGCGCCGCCGTCGATGACCCGCAGCGTCGCCTCGTGGGCGCCGCCGGAGTACGTCCACGCGGTGGGAACCTCGGCCGCAAAGGCGCGCCCCACGGTGTCGTCCACGTTGATGACGGCGTCGCCCGGCGCGAGGTCGACGAAGAGCCTGCGCTTGGCCGCGACGTACGCGTCGACGGTGTGGTGGAAGTCGAGGTGGTCCTGCGTGAGGTTGGTGAACACCGCCACGCGAAAGCGCACCGCCTCGACGCGCCCCAGGGCGAGCGCGTGCGAGCTGGCCTCCATCACGGCGTGCGTCGCACCGTGGTCGCGCATGGCCGCAAGGCGTCGCGTCAGCTCATCGGATTCGGGCGTCGTATGCGCGGCGTCCCAACGCAGTCCGCCGAAGCGGGAGAGCACCGTTCCGAGGAGTCCGCAGGGCGCACCGAGCGCGTTGAGCGCGTGCTCCAGCAGCCACGCGGTGGTGGTCTTGCCGTTGGTTCCGGTGATGCCGATGACGTCGAGGCTCCACGTGGGGTGGGCCCACACCGCGCTGCTCACGGCGGCCATCGCGCGGTCGACGTCGACGGACACCAGCGTCGGCACCGGGACGTCCAACGGCGCTCCCGCCAACACCGCGACGGCCCCGCGTGCGACGGCCTGCGCGGCGTGCGTCGCTCCGTCGAAGCGAGCGCCGCGACGCGCGACGAAGAGGTCCCCCGGCTGCACGGCCCGCGAGTCGTGCCGCACGTCGGTCACGAACACGCTGTCGTCCCCCGCCACCCACGACCCGTCGACCTCCAGCGAGAGCGACCGGAGCGAGGCGCCCCGCGGAAAGGCCCCAACCGTCACCTCGGAACCTCCGCCGACGCAGGCGTATCCACCACCACGGGGGTGTATCCCCCCGCGGGTTCGAGCAGCACGCGCACCCGACGATCGGCCGCGACGGAAGCGCCCGCGGGCGGATCCTGCGCCACCACGAGACCGCTACCCTGCACTTCGAGCTCGATGCCCAGCGGCTGCGCCCGACGCACCGCCTCGCGCACCGACAGACCCAGCAGAGACGGCGCCACGCCCGACTCCGGGTTCGCTGCCGGGACCGCTCCGCGCACCGCACCCGTCGCCGCCCGCGCCTGCGCCGCGAGCACCCGCTCGGGCCGCGGAGGCAACCGCGCGAGATCATCACGACCCACGTTGGCCACGGGAAGCGCGCCCAGGTAGCGCAGCGACTGCTCCATCACGCGGCGAAACACCGGCGCCGCGATGGCCGCGCCCGAGTGCGACATCTGCGGCTCGTCGATGATGACGGTGATGGCGAGGCGCGGCCGCTCGGCCGGCGCGAAGCCCACGAAGCTGCTCACCCAGCGGTTGGGGTCGTACCCGCGCGCGTGCTCGTTGGCCTTCTGTGCCGTGCCCGTCTTGCCCGCCACCCGAACGCCCGGGATCGAAGCCTCGGTGCCCGTTCCGCCTTCTTCGGTGACGGCGGTGAGCATCTCCGCGAGCAGCCGCGCGCTCTCCGGCCGCATCACGGCGCGTCCCTCCCCCGGCGGGTGATCTTCGACGAGCGCGCCCGTCGCGTCGGTGATGCGCGACACCAGCAGCGGAGGCATCAGTCGTCCCTGGTTGGCCACCGAGCCGAGCGCCTGCGCCATCTGGATGGCGGTGACGTTCATGCCCTGACCGAAGGCGACGGTGGCGACCTCGGCGTCGACCCAGCGGGCCTGACCGAAGCGCGCGCGCGACTCGGCGGGCAGGGGGATCTCGGTGCGCTCGCCGAAGCCGAAGCGACGAAACACCCGCTCCAGGCCGTCGGCCCCGAGCGCCGCGCCGATCTGCGCCGCGCCGATGTTGCTCGACCGCGCGAGCACCTGCATGGGCGTGAGCCACGTGTCGGGGTGCGTGTCGTGGATGGTCACGCGCCCGATGGAATACGAACCACCGTAACAGTTGATGAGCTGCCCGGGGTTGACCACGCCGTTGTCGAGGGCGCCGCCGACGGTGAAGATCTTCATCGTCGAGCCCGGCTCGAAGCGCTCGGTGATGGCGCGGTTGCGCCGTGACTCGGCGTCCGTCGCCACGAACTCGTTGGGGTTGTAGGTCGGGTAGTTGGCGAGCGCGAGCACCTCGCCCGTGTGGGGATCGGTGACGATGACCGTCCCGCCCTTGGCCTCGGCGGCCTGGCACTGGAGGGCGAGCTCGCGCGCCGCGATCATCTGGATGGTGGAGTCGATGGTGAGCGTGACGTCCTCGCCCGCCATGCCCTCGCCCGGCCGCAGCCCGTCGGCGAACACCAGCGCCCCGCGCGCGTCGCGCACGCCGTGCACCTCCACGTTGCGACCGCGCAGGTGCTCATCGAGCGAGCGCTCCAGGCCCTCCAGCGCGTCGCCGAAGGCGCCGACCTGCCCCGTGATGTGGGCCGCGTCTTCGCGGGCCGGGTACCACCGGCGGCTCTCCTCCTCGAAGGACAACCCGTCGACGCGCCCGAGGCGCAGCTCGCGCTTCACGTCGGCGAGCAGCGCGCGCACCGCGGCCACCTCGGTGTCGGGGAGGTGGTGCTTGACGACCACCGAACCCATGAGCTCCTGCACCTCGCGACCATCGCGGTTGACCGAGCGGGTCTGACCAAAGCGCCGCCGCAGCTCGTCGGCCGGGACGTTGATGATCGGCGAGAGGCGCACCGCGAGGGCGGCGAGGTCGATGCGACGACGCGAGCGTCCCTGCTCGCCGGAGAGCTGCCGCGGGTTGACCACGAGGGCGTGCGCCGGAACGCTCACCGCCAGCGGGCGATGGTGGCGGTCGAAGATGGTTCCGCGGCGGGGCTGGAGGTGGAGGCTGGGCGAGTACTGCCGCTCACACTCCGCTTCGAGCGAGCGGTGGCGGTCGACCTGGAGTCCCCAGGCGGCCATCACGAGACGGCTGGCGCCGAGGGCCATCAGCGTCACGAGCATCCCGATGCGCACGCGCATCCAGCGCGAGCGACGCGGTTCGAGGTTCATCATCGGGGCCTCCCGCTGGAGCGACCGGGACGCAGCGATCCACCCACGATGAGCGTCGTCACCTGATCGGGCTCGACCATGCCGCGCTCGGTGCGCCCGACGTCCATCAAGGGCCCCGGCGCCCGCTGCGCGCCCAGCTCCAGGCGGTACTGGTTGATCTGGCTCCGCAGCCGCGCCGACTCGCCGCGCGCGCGCTCGGCCTCGTAGCCGAGGGCGACGTTCTGGTTGCGCAAGGCGAGGTGCACCACGAACGCGGAGCCCGCGGAGATGGTCACCAGCCCATAGAGAATCACGAAGCGCACCGTGGTCATCACAGCTCCCCCTCTCCACGCCGCTCGGCCACCCGCATCTTGGCGCTGCGGGCCCGCGGGTTGCGCGCGCACTCCGCCTCGTCGGGCTCGACGGGCTTCTTGGTGAGCACCTTCCACGACGGGTCGTCGCGCAGCGTGTGCTTCACGATGCGGTCCTCCAGCGAGTGAAACGAGATCACCGCCACGCGACCGCCTTCCTTCACCAGCGACGGCAGCGAGGCCAGCAACCGCTCCAGCTCGCCGAGCTCGTCGTTGACGGCGATGCGCAGCGCCTGGAACGTGCGCGTCGCGGGCTCGGGCTTGCCGAAGCGCGGACGACCGAGCACCCGGTGCACCGCGTCGGCGAGGTGCGCGGTGGTCTCCATGCGCCCTTCGTCGATGGCGCGCTTGATGGCGCGCGCGATGGGCCGCGACGCCCGCTCCTCGCCGTACTCGTAGATCACGTCGGCGAGCGCGTCGGCTTCGAGCCGCCTGACGAGCTCCCACACGGTCTCCCCGTCGTCGTCGCCCATCCGCATGTCGAGCGGACCTTCGTGCCGGAAGCTCATCCCCCGCGCCGGGTCGTCGAGCTGCGGTGAGCTCACCCCGAGGTCGGCGATGACACCGTCGACCAGTCTGCCCTCCAGCACCTCGGCCGCCTGCGAAAACGTCGTCTGAAACAGCTCCAGCCGATCGCCCGCGTCGGGCATGGCGGCGCGCACGGCGTCGAGGGCGCGCGGGTCGCGGTCGAGCGCGATGACCCTGCCGTCCGGCGCCGACCGATCGAGGATCATCCGGGTGTGGCCGCCCCGGCCGAGGGTGCAGTCGAGGTACAGGCCCCCCGCGCGCGGCGCGAGCGCATCGCAGGCCACCTCCAGCAGCACGGTCTCATGGAGCCACTCGGTCATCGTCGCGAGGGGACTCACCGCATGTTCGGGAGGCGTTGGTCAATCTTTCGACAGGGCCGCTCCCCGTTGCTCCCCGCCCCCACCGCCGCCAATATCCCCCGCCGTGAGCGACGAGACGGACCCGATCGAGACCGCCTGGAACACCCTCGTCGACGACTGGGAGAGCGACGACCGCCACCGCGCCTTCGTGGCCCTCGCGTCGTCTCTCACGCGCCTCCCCGACGCCGCGCGCCACTACCGCGCCTCCCTCACCGACCCCGCCCGCGCCGTGCGCGCCCAGCAGGGCATCGACGCCATCCTGCGCGTCGCGATGCTCACCCTCACGCCCCCCAAGCGCAGCGAGCACGAGATCACCCGCAGCGCCCGCCGGTGGCTGCTGCCCATGGTCGCCGCGATGACCCTCGTGGTGCTCACGCTCCTGGTCGCGCAGATGTCCCATCAACCGCGGCTCGCCTCGCCGTGGGTGTTCGCCGCCGAGGTGCTCGTGGTGGTGCTCATCCCCTGGGATCGCCTCACCTCACGCGACGAATGAGCGACGAGTTCGAGCGCATCGCGCGGTTGGGTTCCCTCTTCGGGTGCCTCGACCCGCCCGACGTGGGCATCGGCGACGACGCCGCGGTGCTGCACGACCCGCGCCCCCTGGTGGTCACGGTCGATGCCGCGGTGGAGGGCGTCCACTTCGACCTGCGCTGGATCTCCCCTGACGACCTCGCCGCCCGCGCCGTCGAGTCCGCCGTGAGCGACCTCGCGGCCATGGGCGCGACCCCGACCGAGCTGCTCCTCGCGTGGAGCCTCCCGCGCGAGACCACCGACGCCTTCGTGGAAGCCCTCGGCGCGGGCTCGTTGCGCGCGGCGCGTCGTCTCGGGATGCGCGTGGCGGGCGGCAACCTCACCGGCGGTCCGGCGCTGTCGCTCACCACCACCGCGATGGGGCGCGCGGCAGGACCGCTGCTGCGTCGCGACGGTGCTCGTCCGGGCGACGTGCTGGCGGTGACGGGACGCCCGGGCGCGGCGGCGGTGGGACTGCGAGCGTTGATGACAGGACGTGACGACGAGCACGGCGCGTTCGTTGGCCGGTGGCGTTCACCATTGGCGCGCGTCGCGGAAGGGCTATCGATCGCGAGCCGCGCACACGCCGCCATCGACCTGTCCGACGGCCTCGCCTCCGACGCGCAGCACATGGCCGTGGCGTCGGGCTGCGCACTGGTGATCGACGTCGAGCGCCTCCCGATGCTGCCGGGCCAGCGCGAAGCCGCGGCGGCGCTTGGTCACGACGCGACGACGCTCGCCCTGCACGGCGGCGAGGACTACGAGCTGCTCGCGGCGGGTCCCTTCGACGCATTCGATCACCGCTGGACGATCGTCGGTGAGGTACGGGTCGGCGAAGGAGTGCAGGCGCGGCGAGGCGAGGTCGTCACCCCGCTCGTCGCCGCGGGCTGGGACCACTTCCGATCGGATGAAGGCGGGCGACAGGCGACGCAGTAGAAGCCGCAAGGACGCGAGGGTCGCAAGGGATGAATGGCTCGGCCCCAAACCCTCCCCCCCGCTCCGAATCTTGATCTCTTCCTTGCGACCCTGGCGCCCTTGCGGCTTCAACCGCAGCACCACCCGTTGCCGGGTCAGCGATCGGGAGACGGCAGCCCGAAGCGCTTGAGCGTCTTGATGACATCGCGCCGCGGGAGCCCGAGCGCCCGGCCGATGTCCGCGACGTTGCCGTTGAGCCGCTTGTGCGTCTGCTCGACGTGGTCGCGCTCGAAGAACTCCACCAGCCGATCGCGCGCCACCTTCGGCGACGGGGGCTTCGGCCGCGCGTTGAGCGGCATCACCAGCGCAGCACGAGCCCGCGCGAGGCCCGCCTTGGGGAGCTGCAACGGCGCGGCGTCCACCTGGAGCGCCTTGCCGATGAGCTGCCGGAGTTCGCGCACGTTGCCGGGGTACTCGCGGGCGAGCAGCCGATCGAAGTCGTGGCTCTCGAACTCCAGCTCGGCGCCACAGACCTCCCGCGCGAACTGCCGCACCAGCAACGGGATGTCTTCCACCCGCGCACGCAACGACGGCACCGCGATGCGCACCGCAGCCGCGTGCGGAACAAGCTCGCGGCGGAAGCGCCCGTCCGCGCCCTCGCGGCGCAGGTCGGTGTTGGAGGTGGCGATGATGCGCGCGTCGAGCACGCCCTCTTCGCGGCGCTCATAGAGCGAGAGCAGGGCCGTCTGCTCGGCCGGGGTGGCCTTGTCGATGCGATCGACCAGCAGCGTGAAGGTGTCGGTGCGCTGCGCGAGGCTGGAGAGCGTCGGGCGCTCGTGCGACGGGAGCCGGAAGTCGATGGAGGTCATCGGCGACGCGGCGAAGCGCGAGCTCGCGTGGATGGCCCGCGCGATGAGGCTGCGCCCGGTGCCCGACTCGCCTTCGAGCACCACCGGCGCATCGGAGGGCGCGACCCGCTCCAGCAGGGCGAAGAGCGTCCGCATGGACGGCGACTGACCCAGCACCGGCCCGAAGCTCGTGCGCTCGCTCGGCGGAACCGGAACCGGAATATCACCAGACAGGAGCTGGAGGGTGCTGCGACCGAGGCTGACCTCGGTGCCCATGGCGAACACCCCGTGCTGCACCTTCGCCGAGCCCACGTAGGTGCCGGCGTCGCTGCCGAGGTCGCGCACGCGGATGCCTCCGGCGACGAGTGCGATCTCCAGGTGGTACTTGCCGACCTGCGGGTCACGCAGGATGAGGTCGTTGTCGGAGTGGGTGCCGACGAGGAGGGTGCCCGCTTCGAGCAGTGCTTCTCGCCCGCGGTCGGGGCCGCTGGTTACGCGCACGCGGACGCGGCGGACGAGCAGCGCGCCCGTCGGATCGGTCGACAGGATGCCTGTCAGTGGGGCGAAGCGCAGGGGGTTGGCCACCCGGGTTCGACCCGCGGCCTTGACCTGCGGATCGACGTCGAGCAGCTCCGTGCCCTCCTGCGGGATCACCTTCACGTCACACCCACCATCGCCGCCACGGTTCAACGCACTCTCTCCACCCCAATGACCCGACGACCATGACCCCCGCGGGGGTGACCTTCGATTGAAGCGGTACCGGGCGAAGCATAGCGACAGCATTCCACGAAGGCCATTAAAGATTCGCGTCGCCTTCCGTCCCCCGTCTCACGCGCGCTTCGCCGCGCCATCCGTCGCGCGGGTGATTGTGGTTGACAACCACCGGCGCGCTCTCGCAAGCCGCGGTCGACCACACCCCCAACCGCCCCGCCGCGCACGGCGGAGCCGACGGAGCGCGCGATGCCCCACGACGATTCAGGCTCCGAGGCCGCCGAGCGCGAAGCGCCGAAGGACGACCCCGGTCCGTGGCTCCCTCCCCCCGCCCTCGCCCACGGCGCGGGCGCGGGTCGCGTGCTCCACCTCGACGCGTTCGCTGGCGTCGCGGGCGACATGCTGGTGGCGGCGCTGCTCGACCTGGGCGTTCCGCCGGAGGCCATGTCGGGCGCGCTCGATGCGCTGCCGGTGGACGGGTACGAGCTCGCCCTCGCGCACCGCACCGACCACGGCGTGGTGGCCACGCGCTTCATCGTCACGGTGACGGAGCCGCAGCCCCAGCGCTGCTACCGGGACATTCGCGCGATGCTGGAGTCTGCCGCGCTGCCGCCGGGGGTGCGCGACCGCGCGCTCGCGACCTTCGCGGTGCTCGCCCGCGCCGAGGGGAGGGTGCATCGCATGGACCCGGAGGAGGTTCACTTCCACGAGGTCGGCGCGGTGGATGCCATCGTCGACGTGGTCGCCGCGTGCGCGGGCCTCGATTGGCTGGGCGCGCGCGTCAACGCCGGACCGTTGCCCATGTCACAGGGCTTCGTCCGTGCCGCGCACGGCGTTCTCCCGCTGCCTGCTCCCGCGGTGGTCGAGGTGCTGGCGGGCGTTCCGACCATCGCTGCGGCGGTGCGGGGAGAGATGGTGACGCCGACGGGTGCGAGCCTCGTGCGCGCCAACGCGACGAGCTTCGAGCCGTGGCCCGCGATGTCCCCCGTCGTCACGGGCTTCGGCTCCGGGACGCGCCGCTGGCCCGACCGCCCCAACCTCCTGCGGGTGGTGCTGGGCGATCCGGCGACGGTGACGGCCGAGCGAACGCCCGCCGCGGGCACGCACGTCGAGCTGCGGTGCAACCTCGACGACCTGAGCGCGGAGCTGGTTGCCGTTCTTACCGAGCGGCTGCTTCGCGAGGGCGCGCTGGACGTCTGGACGACCGCCATCGGGATGAAGAAGGGGCGCCCCGGGGTGATGGTGTCGGCGCTGGTGGCAGCGACCGAGCGAGAGCGGGTGGGTGCGGTGATGCTGGCCGAGAGCGGATCGCTGGGCCTGCGATGGAGCGCCGTGGAGCGAACCGAGCGCCCGCGCGAGACGGTCTCGGTCGAGACGGCGTACGGGGAGATTCCCGTGAAGGTGGCGCGCGAAGATGGCCTGGCGCCGCAGTGCCACCCGGAGCTTGAGGCGTGCCGGGCCGCGGCGGTGCGGAGCGGCGTCCCGACGCGGGTGGTGGTGGCGGCGGCGCTCGGCGCGTGGTGGAGCCGCCGGGAATGATGCAAGTTTGCCGGGGGTGATATCGGCGGGCTAGCGTCTCCGGTGCGATGCCCATCGCCGTGCCCCGCATCGTGATCGCCCTCCAAGACGCGCTCCTCCGCGCGTCCATCGCCGACTCGCTCACGCGGTTGGGATGCAAGGCGATCGTCGGAGACGCGCCGCAGCCCGATGACCTGGTGCACCTGATCGACGCCTCGGCGGTCGCGACCTGGCGCTGCGACGGCGCGGCGGTGCTCGCGATGACAAGCGATCCGGCCGCGGTGGCGCTCGCCTTCGAGCACGGGGCCGATGACGTGCTGCGGGTTCCCTTCGAGATGGCCGAGCTCGTGGCGCGGGTCGTCCGGCTGCAACGGCGTCGGGAGCGCGACCGCGACCTCCAGCGGCGGGCCCGCGACGCGAAGGTGTTGCTGGAGCTTACCCAGACCTTTACGGCCCACACCGACGCGCGGGAGATCCTGCGCAACGTGGTGGGTCGGCTCGCGGAGGTGGTGGAGGTCGAGCGGTGCTCGGTGGTGCTGGCCCGCGAAGACGCGAGCGTCGGGCACATGGTTGCCTCCAACGACGTCCAGGGCGAGGCCGACCGCGCGCTGGAGCTCGACCGGTACCCCGAGATCCATCAGGTGCTCGCCTCGCGGCGGCCGCTGCTCATCGATGACGCGCCGACACACCCGCTGCTCGACGCGGTGCGCGAGCTGGTGAGCGGCACGCGGTTTCCGTTTCTTGCCCTCTTCCCCATCGCGCTCGAACAGCGGTCGTTTGGCGTTCTCTTCCTCCGCGCGGGGGAGGCCCGCGGGCGGCTCGACGAGCGCGAGCAGGCCCTCTGCGAGACCGTCGCCAACGCCACCGCGGCGGCGCTCCGCAACGCACGCGAGTTTCAGCGCCTGCGCGAAGAGCGCCTCGCGGTGAGCCACGCGCAGCAGGAGACCGAACGTCGGCTCAAGGCCCTGGAGCCCTACGCCAACCTCTTCCTCGCGTCGGCCGACGGGATGGTGGTGTTCGACCTCGACGGGCGCCCGCTGCACGCCAATCCGAGGGTCACCGAGATCACCGGGTACAGCGAAGCCGAGGTGCGGGACATCAAGCTCCACGACGTGATCTTCCCCGACGATCACGACCGGCTACGGGCGCTGCGCGAAGCCTACGGGCGGAGGGAGTACCCGTCGCAGTTCGACCTGCGGGTGATTCGCAAGGACGGCCAGGTGCGGACGCTCTCGCTCTCGTCCTCGGCTGCGGTGCGCGACGAAAACGCCGTGCTCATCACCCTGCGCGACGTGACCGCCGAGCGCGCCACGGCCGCCGAGCTCGCCCACACGCAGAACTTCCTCACCTCCCTCATCGAGAGCTCTCCCGACGCCATCATGGCGGCGTCGCCGACGGGCGAGGTGTTGCTGCTCAACTTCGCCGCCGAGCGCATCCTCGGGTGGCGCCGCGACGACCTCGCGCCCGACACGGTCATCGACACCTTCTTTCGCGAAGGGCACTTCCAGGACTACGCGCGTCGGGTTCGCAGCACGGCCGAGGGGCGCATCGAGGGCGCGCGCAGCGAGGTCATCGCCCGCGACGGTGAGGTGATTCCGGTGCTGCTCTCGGCGGCGACGCTGCACGGCGACGACCCGGGCACCGGCATCGTGGTGATCTTCTCCGACCTGCGTGAGCGCCTCCGCATCGAGGAGCGCCTCGCGCGGGTGCAGTCCGAGCTCGGTCGCACCGAGCAGCAGTCGATGATCGCGGAGCTCTCGGGCGCCGCGGCGCACGAGCTCAACCAGCCGCTGACGGCGATCCACGGCCACGCCGAGCTGCTCCGCCGACGGGCGGCCGACGACTCGGCCATGACCAGGAGCGCCGAGGTCATCCTGCGGGAGGCCGGTCGCATGGCCGACATCGTCCGGCGGCTGGGTCAGGTGTCCCGCTT
This sequence comes from Polyangiales bacterium, assembly GCA_044229975.1. Taxonomy (GTDB): domain Bacteria; phylum Myxococcota_A; class Polyangia; order Polyangiales; genus SCUS01. The sequence continues at coordinate 145,983 of JBGARZ010000019.1, read as the reverse complement.
CGAGACCAAGGCCTACGTGGGGACGACAAAGATCCTCGACCTCGCGCTGTCGGCCCCCGGGTCCGAGCCGCCAACCTCGGAGTGATCCCTTGCCCGCGCGGCGGGAGCGCTGTACCACTGCCCGCCTGTCGACCAGACCGGGTCTGACAGCCATTAGCCCGACCGAGGAGAGACCGACCATGGCACGAGTGACCGTCGAAGATTGCCTGGACAACGAGGACAACCGCTTTGCGCTGGTGATCCTCGCGTCCAACCGCACCCGTCAGATCATGAAGGGCGCGAAGGTCCAGCTCGAGGCCCACAAGTACAAGAACAAGCCGGCCGTGCTCGCCCTGCGCGAAATCGCCGCGGGCCGCGTCCGCTACGATCGCCCGTCGCGCGAGGCCGTCGACACGTACATCGACGAGCTCAAGCAGCGCTTCGGCTGATCGGCCCGCTGCATCGCGTAGCGCTTCACCAGCGCCTTCGTGACGTCCCCCAGGGCCGACGCCTCGGCCAGCACCTCCACAAACTCCGGGAAGCGCTCACCGAGTTCGGCCAGCACCACGGGCCGCTCGCCGCTCACCTTCTCGGCCTCGTCCGCCGCGCCGCGGTACGCGAACTGCCCCACCTCGGTGAAGTACTCCACGTCGTCGGGCGTCGCGATGAGCCCCGAGCGCGCGAGCGCCGCGTCCCCCGTCTCACACAGCGCGTGCATCCGAACGCCGTCGGTGCAGGTCATCGCCTCGTCGAGCATCCACACCAGCGGGCGCTCCAGCAGCGCCGCGCCGTCGGCCCGCGCGCAGGCCATGAGCAGGTCGGTCATGTGCTCGGTGGTGTCGGCTTCCGCCCCGAGGCGCTTGCGACGCATCGCCTCCAGCACCGCCCCCTGGAAGAACCCTCGTAGATCTGCGCACGCCTCGATCGCCATCCGTGACCTCCGATGAAGGGCCGCGGCGGGCTTCGTACCCAACGCGCGGCGGGTGACCCATCGATTATGCCGCCCCCGCTTCGACCCCCGCACAATTCTCGCGGTCCCCACCAGGCCCTCCCTCGGCCCTCCAACAGAGCACCCCAACCCACCCGAAACGCTGCCCTGGCAGTCGAAGCGGGCGAGTGCTGATGCCGCGAAATCCCTCACCTAACGGACACCTCACGGTCTCACAGACGACCCTTGACACCCCAAGGTCGCGGTCTATGTTGCGCGCCGCTCCTGGCAGTCGAGGCTGGCGAGTGCCAACAATCCCTCCCGTGACGGTGAGGGGGAGGCGGCGCTGGCCAGTCGGTCGATGGCCACGGAGGAGGGCGTACGGCCCGGGTCGCGGCAACGGTTGTCGCTCCGGGTCGATGCATCGGACCGCTCAACCCCAGCGCATCGAAAACCGAGGAGATCACATCATGAAGATTCGTCCACTGCAGGACCGCATCCTGGTCAAGCGCATCGAGGCCGAGACCAAGACCAAGGGCGGCATCATCATCCCCGACAGCGCCAAGGAGAAGCCCATCGAGGGTCTCGTGGTTGCGGTCGGCGGCGGCAAGATCGGCGACGACGGCAAGGCCCGTCCGATCGAGGTCAAGGCCGGCGACAAGATCCTCTTCGGCAAGTACTCGGGCACCGAGGTGAAGATCGACGACATCGAGCACCTCATCATCCGCGAGGAAGACGTCCTCGGCGTCATCTCGGCCGACTGATTCGAAGCCCCTCAAACCAACGACATCCAACAGGAGAATCGAAAATGGCCGCCAAGGAAATCGTCTACACCGAAACCGCCCGCAAGCTCGTGCTCAACGGCGTCGATGCGCTCGCCAACGCCGTCAAGGTCACGCTCGGCCCCAAGGGTCGCAACGTCGTGATCGAGAAGTCCTTCGGGTCGCCCGTCGTGACCAAGGACGGCGTCACCGTCGCCAAGGAGATCGAGCTCGAGAACCGCTTCGAGAACATGGGCGCCCAGATGGTGCGCGAAGTGGCCTCGAAGACCTCGGACACCGCGGGCGACGGCACCACCACCGCCACCGTGCTCGCCCAGGCGATCTTCCGCGAGGGCTCGAAGCTCGTCGCCGCGGGCCACAACCCGATGGAGATCAAGCGCGGCATCGACAAGGCCGTCGAGACCATCGTCACGGCGCTCAAGGAGCTCGCCAAGCCCACGAACGACAAGAAGGAGATCACCCAGGTCGGCACCATCTCCGCCAACGGCGATGAGACCATCGGGACGCTCCTCGCCGACGCGATGGAGAAGGTCGGCAAGGAGGGCGTGATCACGGTCGAGGAGGCCAAGTCCACCGACACCACGCTCGACGTCGTCGAGGGCATGCAGTTCGACCGCGGCTACCTCTCGGCCTACTTCGTCACCGACACCGAGCGCATGATCGCCTCGCTCGAAGACCCGTACATCCTCATCTCGGAGAAGAAGATCTCCAACATGAAGGACCTCCTGCCGGTGCTCGAGAACATCGCCCGCCAGCAGAAGCCGCTCCTCATCCTCGCCGAGGACGTGGAGGGCGAGGCCCAGGCCACGCTGGTCGTCAACAAGCTCCGCGGCACCCTCCAGTGCGCGGCCGTCAAGGCCCCGGGCTTCGGCGACCGCCGCAAGGAGATGCTCAAGGACATCGCGATCCTCACGGGCGGCCAGGTCGTCTCCGAGGAGCTCGGCACCAAGCTCGAGAACGTCACCCTGTCCGACCTCGGCCGCGCCCGCCGCGTCCGCATCGACAAGGACAACACCACCATCATCGACGGCGCCGGCTCGGCGGACGCCATCAAGGCGCGCGAGAAGGAGATCCGCGCGCAGATCGAGAACACCACCTCGGACTACGACCGCGAGAAGCTCCAGGAGCGCCTGGCGAAGCTCGCCGGTGGCGTGGCCGTCATCAAGGTCGGCGCCGCGACCGAGGTCGAGATGAAGGAGAAGAAGGCCCGCGTGGAGGACGCCCTCAACGCGACCCGCGCGGCCGTCGAGGAAGGCATCGTCCCGGGCGGCGGCGTGGCGCTCATCCGCCTCGGCGCGGCCCTCGACGCGCTCCAGCTCAACGACGAGCAGCGCTTCGGCGTCCAGATCATCCGCCGCGCGATCGAGGAGCCCCTCCGCCAGATCAGCGCCAACGCGGGCCGCGAGGGCTCGATCGTCGTCAACAAGGTGCGCGAGGGCACGGGGTCGTTCGGCTACAACGCCGCGACCGACACCTACGGCGACATGCTCGCCATGGGCGTCATCGACCCGGCCAAGGTGGTGCGCTGCGCGCTCCAGAACTCCTCGTCCGTGGCGGGCCTCATGCTCACCACCGAGGCGCTCGTCGCCGAGCGGCCGAAGGACAAGAAGGACGCGGGCGGTGGCGGCGGCCACGGCGGCCACGACCACGGCGGCGGCGGGATGGACTTCTGATCGAAGTCTCCGACCGCTGAGGACCTCGTAGGTCTCGCACGAAGCCCTGCCCCCGGATTCACCTCCGGGCGCGGGGCTTCGGCGTTCTTGTACCGACCCCGACCGGTGTTCTAGGGTCGCGACCGCCCCCCATGCGCCTGCACCCCATCGCACTCCTGGCGACTCTCGGCGCCGCGTCCTGCGAGGCGACCGCGCCCGCCCGCCCGGCAACCCGCACCGTCGCCAGCGCGCGGCTCAATGCTCGCAGCGGTCGCCACGGCAGCGCCTCCATCACCCCGCCCGCGGTCGACTCGGTCGCCCGCTGCCCCGAGGAGACCTTCCGCACGCTGTCGCGCTACCGCACCGGGCGCACCGTCCACTTCGGTCCGCTCTGCACCGACGTCACCAGCACCGGTCGCTTCTCCGCCGTGATCGCCACCGGGACGCCCGACGAGGCCACCGACGTCTGGGTGCTCTTCCACGACCCGCGCGGCGATGAGATCCACCGCGTGCGCCGCTGGCCGGTCGGCGCCCACGTCGCCTTCGGTCGCATCGCGCAGGGCTGGGTCTACCTCCTGGGCCGCGCCAACGCGACGGAGGACATGCCCGCTGGCAGCACCGTGCTCACCATCTTCCCGCTGCCTCCGCCGCGCAGCCAGGCGCCAGAAGTGGGGCTGCTGTCACCGCTCGAAGCGGGGCTCCTCCGGGCCTCCGACGTCGAAGACCTCGACCGCCGGCTGACCTTCGAGATGCCGCCCTCCGACCCGACGCCCCAAGAGGCCGAGCGGGCCGTGCGCGCCATCGCCGAGGGCGGCCCCAACGCGCTCCTCGACCGGCTCACCCCGGAGGGCGCGCCGACGCTGCGCGCCTGGCAGGTGGGCGCGTTTCAGGAGTCGGACTACGTGTCACCGCAGGGTGATCCGACGAGCCCGCACCTCGCCAACGCGCTGTCGATCATCCGCGGCATCGCGCCGTCGATGGACTGCTCGGCGGGCGATCGCTGCGTCGGGCAGACGACCGAGGGCGCCTCGCCCGCGCAGGTGATGCTGCTCAAGGACGGCACGCGCATCGTGGTGGCTGCCCTGATGTCCGAGGCGCGCGCGCGGGTCGAGGAGCCTGCCCGAGCGACGCCATGGGGCGCCGAGCGCATCGATGACGCCGACGATCGTACGCAAGCCGAACGACTCGCCATGGACGGCGCCGTGGTGGGCCAGGTCGTCGGCGCGGCGCGGGGCGAGGAGCGCGTGGTGGCCTTCGAGGTGGCCATCGCGAGCGGCGGGCGCGAGGTGCGGGCGTACGTCTCGACGCCGGGTCACGCGCCGCGGGCGTACGTCGACCGCAGCCTCGGAGCAGTGACCGGCGACCGCGCGCTGCACATCCGAGATTTCGAGCGCGACGGGAGCTTCGAGCTGGTCTCGTCGGGGCAGCTCGCGGACGGCACCACCGTCGCCAGCATCGCGAGCCAGGCGGCGCCGCGCACGGTGTCTCAGCACGAGCTTACGCACCGGCTCGACATGCAGAGGGTGGCGTTCAACCTCACCGAGCTCCGCGCCATCGACGGCGCGCTGCGGGGCTATCGGGCGACGCCGTCCGACCCGGCGACCGCTTGCGCCCTGGTGGACCGCATCGCGGGGCTCGACGCGCGGGCGTTTCTCGCGGCGACGGGTCCGACGCTCGCGGTGATCACGTACCGCGAACCGGGGCAGGCGCTGCGGGGCGAGCCGCGGCGGTTGCAGCGGCGTGAGCTGGGCGACCCGCGGGCGGTGCTGGGTCCGTTTGCGGGGGCGCACTGCGCCGACCTGCGGTGCGACTGGTCGCAGAGCCTGTGCCGCATGGCGGACCCGCAGCGCGAAGGGGTGCTGTGGTTCGCCGACGGCGGCCGACGCCTCGCGGCCGTGTCGACCTTCCAGCGCTGACCGGGCAGCGGCCCTCTACTGGCTGTTGTTGGGGTTGGGCGTCCAGCGCGGCGCCGCGATGGGGAAGGTGAGCGACGGCTCCCAGGTGGGCGCTCCGAAGGGCGCGATGCGAACGCGGCGGACGGCCTCGTCGAGGCAGGGCGCCATCGGAGGCTCGGAGAAGATGCCGCGCAGGCGCAGGTGCACCACCGCGCCGGTAGCTCCGTCGAAGCGCGGCACCATGGTCACCGACCGGGCTTCGACGCCCTCGACACAGTCGGCGACGGGCGCGCGCAGCGCCGCGATGAGACGCGCCACCGTCGGTGCGCCGGGCACCGGACCAAGGCCCACCGGACGCACCGCCACGGTGGGCGATCCCGCGTCGACAGGGGTGGGCGCGGCGACCGCGCGAGGAACATCCGGGGAGGCGCCCGCGTCGACGGAGACGACCGACGGAGCGCCCGCGTCGAAGGACGGCGTCGGGACGGCGATGGGCGCGGACCCGGCGTCCACGGCGGGCGTCGGCGACGGAATGACCAGCGCGGGCGCAGGCGCGGAGGGTGACGCCGCCCCTTGGGCACGCAGCGCCGCGGCGAGCTCGTCGGAGGAGCGCGCGATGTAGAGCAGCCCGGTGGTGACGCAGACCGCGGCGATGACCGTCGAGACGGCGAGCACGCGCGCCGACTGGGCGAACACCTGCGAGGCGTCGGGCGGCAGCGAGGAGGGCGCGTGGGCGAGGTCGGACGGGATGCGCGCCGGGGCCGGGAGCCGCGACGGGACGTCCGACGGGTACGAGTGCCGGGGCGGGGCGCTCGCGGGAGGCGCCGAGGCCACGCGCGCCGGAGGCGTGGTGGAGGGTGCGCGCATCGGGGGAGCCGGCGAGGGCGCGCGGGGCGACGGGGTCGAGCGGGCGGGCGGCGAGGACGAGGGCGCGCGGGGTGCCGGCGTCGGGCGCTGCGGGCGGCTGGACGCGGGCGCTGGGCGCGACAGCGGACGACCCGACGGCGGGGTGAGCGAGACCCTCGCGAGCGGGCGCGGGGCGGGCGCGGGCGAGACCTGCGTGGGCTGGTCGGCGAGCAGGGCGATGTCGTGGGGGACCGAACCACCGGCGGCGTCGCGGACCGCGTTGGCGAGCGGCTGGAGGTCGCGCGAGGACAGGGCGATGGCGTCGTCGTCGATGGTCTGGAGGGCCGACGAGGGGAGCTGCACCGAGACCACGTCGGACTCGAGGTCGGCGCTGAGGTCGACGAGCGAGATGGAGGCGTCGGGGTCGGGCTCACGAGGGGACGGGCGCGTCGGGCCCGTGCGCAGGGCCGACTGTCCCAGGGACGGCGGGGACACCCGACCGAGCGCGTTGGGCGGGAGCGCGAACGACCCGCCCGGCAGCGTGCGCTTGGACGACCCCAGGGGAGCCGCGTGGGCCGGGAGCTCTGCTCTCGGGACGGACAACACCGACGGCCCTGGGCGCGCCACGCGCGGGGTCACGGCGCTCGGGTCGTCGGACGCGAGCTCGCGCTCGTCGGGCATCGGCTCGGCCCCCGAACGACGGGCGTCGAAGCGAGCGAGCATGGCGCCGTAGTCGCCGTAGGACGGCGTGGGCTCGGGGTCGATGGCGATGGAGAGGTTGGCTCCCTCCCCCTCGGCGGCGTGCGGGTCGGGACCGGGCACGGTGAGCCGCGTCGAGACGTCAGGGTCGAGCGCGCGGAGGAGGTCGCGCGCGAAGGCCTGCACCGTGGGGTAGCCCTCGCCGCGGGCGACCCCGAAGGCGCGCTCGAACACGCTGTCGACCGATCCCATCATGTCGTCGCGGTGGTGCGAGACCATGGGCAGGTGCTCGCCGCGCAGGGCGAGCGACAGCTCCGCCGCCGACACCTCGCCGAAGGGGAGCTTTCCCGTGACGAGCTCGAAGAGCAGCGTCGCCAGGGCGAAGGCGTCGAGCGAGGGCGTCGCGGGGAAGGCCAGCTCTTCGGGCACCAGATATCCGGGCTGTCCGGTGCCGAGGACGGTGCGGTCGGTGACGAAGCCCGCCGTGACCAGCGCGTGCAGGTAGCCGCACTCCTCCAGGTGGATCTCCCCCTCCTCGTCGAGGGTCACGCGCTCGGGGATGAGCCCGCGGTGCAGCACCGGCGGCGACTGCGAGTGCAGCACTTCGAGGATGCGCGCGAGCCCCTGGAGAACCCGCGCAGCGAACCGGGGCGAGCGGTCGGAGCCCGACGCGATGATCTCCCGCAGCGAGCTGCCGGGCCGACGCGCGGAGATGACCACCGGGCCCGACTCCGCGGCGTCGAAGGCGATGATCTGGGGGATGCCCGGGTGCTCCAGCAGCGTGAGGCGCTCCATCTCCAGGCCGAAGACGTGCGCCGCCCGCTCGGAGCGCGCGATGACCGCGCTGTGCGCCGCCCACACGGTGAACACCTCGCCGGGCTCACGGCCGCGGGCGAGGTACACCGACGCAAGCCGGTCGCGCCACACGCGCCGCTCGACCACGCAGCGGCCGAGCACGGACTCGCCTCGTCTCAGCTCCCCGGAGATCGCGCTTCCTGGCAGGCTCGATCGCAACGTCAGAAGACCTCGGACCCATCCTCGCGCACCCCGGGGGGCGCCCGTCAACTTCCAACCCGATAGCCGTGGGGGGTTCTACCTTGGGTCGTGCGCGGGCGTCGACGATCCATCAACGCGCGCCGACAGGACCCCGATGCGGCCAACCCCTCCGCGACCGCCGGGGTAGCTCCGCTCGGGCCGGTCGATGCGCCCGCAGCTACACACCCCGCCGCCGCCGCCCGCCGCGCGCACCCGATCGGCGCCGAGGGTCACCCGCGTCGCCGCCGCGAGCCGCACCGCGCCGCCCGACCCGCCGCCGCCGCCGCCCATGCCGCAGCCCTCGCCCTGGCCGCAGCCGGTCTGGTTGCCTTCGAGGCCGGCCGTTCCGCCCGCGGTGATCGACCCGCTGACCTCCAGCGTGCGCGCCGCGCGAAACCACACCGCGCCGCCGCCGTTGCCGCCGCCGCCGGGCGTCTCGCCGTCCTCGTCGCCGCCCCCCTCACCACCCGCGCTCCCGAGGTGCATCTCCGTGCTGAGGTCGGCCGCGCCGTAGGCCCCTCCCCCGGCGCCGCCCGGGTTGGGACACCCCGACGCGCACTGCCCGCCGCCCGACTCGTTGTTGCAGTCGCCGTTGGAGCCGGTGACCCCGATCGCGCCGTACGCGCCGCCGCCGCCCGAGCCGCAGTCGGCGCCCGATCCGCCACCACCGCCGCCGCCGTTGTTGGCCGCGCGCGACGCCACGCCGACGCCCCGCGGCGACTCGCCCTGAACGCCCACCATGCACAGATACAAGCCCGCCGAGCACGGGTGCGTGGTGCCGCGAAACCCGCGGCCGTCCATGTTGACCTGGCCCTCGATCACCGCGTCGCCCGTCACGTCGACGGCGAGGAGACCGCCGTGGAGGCCGTTCCAGGCGGGGGCCGTGAGCACGCCGGTGCTGCTCACGAAGAGGTCGACGTACGACTGCACCGCCACCACCTGCGCGTGCGCCCCGACGGCCGCGTCGCTCGTGTACCCGCGGCTCAACGCGGCATCGAGGGTGAGCGTCCCGCTCGCCACGGCCGTCACGCGCCGCAGCTCGTAGCGACCCGCGTCCCCGGCCCGCGACTGCGTCTGATGCACCATCACCAGCGCCCCGACCGCGAAGCCGCCGACGCCCGCCCCGAGGCGCAACGTCGTCGTGCCCGCGGTGCCGCTCGCCACCGCCCGCACCGTGTTGATCACCGTCGTGCCCGCGATCACGGTCGTCCCAGGCCGCGGAACGCACGTCCCGTCGGTGCACACCGTCCCGCCGCCGCACACCACGCCGCACGCCCCGCAGTTGCGCGCGTCGGCCCGCAGCGACGTCTCGCAGCCCGTCCCGGGGTCGCCGTCGCAGTCGCCGTAGCCAGCGTCACAGCGCGCGATGGCGCAGCGCCCGCTCGTGCACACCGCCGACGCGTTGGCCGTCGCACACGCGCGACCGCACGCCCCGCAGTTGCGGAGGTCACTCGCCAGGCTCGCCTCACATCCCGTCGACGCCGCGCCGTCGCAGTCGCCGGTCCCCGCGGCGCACACGAGGGCGCACGCGCTCGCCACGCACACCGCCGTGGCGCTGGCCCCCGACGGGCAGCGGTTGTCGCAGCGGCCGCAGTTGAACGGGTCGCTCGTCAGCCGCACGCACGCCCCACCGCAGAGCGACTGCCCCAGCGACGCGCAGTCGAGCTGACACGCCCCGGCGACGCAGAGCTGGCCCGACCCGCAGCGACGACCGCACGCGCCGCAGTTGGTCACGTCGGTGTCGAGGTTGGCGCAGCTCGCGCCGCAGGTGGTCTGGCCCGGCATGCAGGCCGTGCGGCAGGTTCCCATCGCGCAGACCTGGGTGCCGGTGCACGAGATCGCGCACGTCCCGCAGTGGGCGCCGTCGCCACTCAGGTCGACCTCGCAGCCGTTGCTCGCGACGCCGTCGCAGTCGCCGTAGCCGGCGTCGCAGCTCGCGACCGCACAACCGCCCGCGCGGCAGACGCCCGTCCCGTGGGTCGCGCGGCACGCCACGCCGCACGCGCCGCAGTGGTTGAGGCTGCTCGTGGTGTCGACCTCGCAGCCGTTGCCCGCGACGCCGTCGCAGTCCGCGTAGCCCGCGCGGCACCGACGCTCACAGACGCCCGCGGCGCAGGAGGCGGTGCCGCCGGGGCTCGCGGTGCAGGCCGTCGCGCAGGCGCCGCAGTGGGACGAATCGGTGCGCGGGTCGACCTCGCAGCCGTTGCTCGCGAGGCCGTCGCAGTTGGCGTAACCGCCGGTGCAGCTCCCGACCGCGCAGCTCCCCGCGGCGCAGCTCCCGACGGCGTTGGCCGGTCGACACGCGCGGTTGCAGGCGCCGCAGTGGTCGACGCTGTTGGAGAGCTCGGCTTCGCACCCGTTGTCGGAGCGCCCGTCGCAGTCGGCGTAGCCGGTGAGGCACACGAAGCCGCAGGTGCCCGAGACCTCGTCGCAGGTCGGCAGCGCGTTGGGCGGAACCGCGCACGACCGGCCGCACGCCCCGCAGTGGGAGGCCGACCGCAGCGGGGTCTCGCACCCGTTTTCGGGGCGCCCATCGCAGTCGCCGAAGTTGCCCGTGCAGGTGCCCACCGCGCACTCGCCGCCGAGGCAGACGGCGTTGCTGTGCAAGAGGTCGCAGCGCTCGCCGCACGCGCCGCAGTGCGTGGCGTTGGTGGTGATGTCGACGCACGCGTCGCCGCAGCAGGTCTGACCCGCCGCGCACGAACGCCCCGCCCCGCAGCCCGCCGCGCACGCGCCGCCGACGCAGGTGGCGCCGGAGGGACAGTCGGAGTTGACGAGGCAGTCGCCGCAGGTGTGGCGCACGAGGTCGCAGCGGCGGGGGCTCGGACCCGCGTCGGCGACGCCCGGGATGGCGCAGTCGCCGTCGGCGCGGCAACCGAGCTGACAGGTCTCCGTGGCGTCGCAGAAGCGCCCCAGGGGACAGGTGTCGGGTGAGGCGAGGCAGCCCAGGCAGCGGCCCGTCGCGACGTCACAGAGCGCGCGGAGGGGGTCGGTGCAGTCGTCGTTTTGTCGGCAGCGCGGGCCCGCGTCGACGGACGCGACGTCGGGGACGTCGACCTCGACGAGGTCGGCGACGGGCACATCGATGGCGGTGACGTCGGCGTCGAGTGAGCCCGCGTCGACGACATCGGCGAGGTCATCGACCGGAGCGCCGTCCGTGGTCGGGGCCGCGTCGGAGCCGGTGCCTCCGATCACGGCGGCGCCGAAGCGAACGCAGCCGCCGGACATCGTGACCACCAGGAGCCCCGCGAGGGCGATGCCCCGCGCCGTCAACGACGAAACCATCACAGACGCTCTCCACCTTCCGATAACGCGACCCGGGGACCAGTCACCTGTGATGCTAAAGCACCGCGACGCACAGGGGGTTAGTTTCGGGCCGCGCCGGGGCCTGACCTGCGCCGCCTCATGATTGTTGGTACGGCGAACGCTCTTGGAGGATCATCCGCGGCGCATCCGCCTGCGCCCACTGAGGCCACGCGGGGCAATGGAGAGGTTCGGCATGGCGAGGCACAGAACCCGACGGGACATCGCGCGATGCGCGGCGGTGCTCGCGCTCGCGTCCACCCCGGCGGCGGCCCAGACGCGCGACCGCTTCGCGCTGCGGCTGGAGCTGGGGGCGGGCGCGATGCTGTCGGAGTTTCAGCGCAACGCCGACGTCACCGCGTACAGCGGTGAGGCCAAGGATTTTGGCCCGACGCTGCAAGCCTCGCTGCGGGTTGGGTGGTCGCTCGCCGACGCGTTCGCGTTGCAGGCGTCGCTCACCAACTGGGTGTTTCCGACGGGCGAAGGGCGCGAGACGGGCTGGGTGTTTGCGCCGATGCTGGGCGCCCGCGTCGAGCCGCGCGTCGGATCAGCGGGTCGGCTCATCCTCGACGCCAACGTGGGTATCGCGTTTACGGGCGACGCGCGGGCGCCGCAGCTCGACGTCGGGGCGGGCTTCGAGTTCAGGGTGTCGGACGCGTTTTCGCTCGGGCCGGTGATTCGCTACGCGCAGACGGTGCAGACCGACACGCGCGACGATGGGCAGCCCGAGATGTTTCCCGACGACGCGCGCTACCTCGGCGGCGGACTGTCGGTGTCGTTTCATACGACGCCGCGCGAGGCCGACGCCGAGACCCCCGCCGACCGCGACGAGGACGGCGTCGCCGACGTGGACGATCAGTGCCCCAACCTCTCGGCCGGGCCCAACGCCGATCACGCGCGCCGCGGCTGCCCCGTGCTCGACGACGACCGCGACGGGGTGATGAACGGCGATGACCTCTGCCCCACGGCCCCGCCGGGCGACCACCCCGACGAGCACCGCCGCGGGTGCCCGATGCGCGACCGCGACGGCGACTCCGTGACCGACGACCGCGACCTGTGCGTGGAGACCCCGCAAGGCGCCACGGCCGACCCGATTCGCGCGGGATGTCCTGCGCCCGACGGCGATCAGGACGGCGTCCCCGATCACCTCGACGCCTGCCCCGAGTTTCCGCCGGGGCCCGCGCCCGACAGCACGCGCGCGGGCTGCCCCGAGGGCGACCGCGACGGCGACGGGTACGTCGACTCGCACGACCAGTGCCCCGACGCGGCCGAGACCTTCAACAACGTCACCGACGACGACGGCTGCCCCGAGACGGCCGTCGCGCCGATGGTGGAGATCCGCTCCGGGATGATCGAGCTCCAGGGCAACCCGGTGAACTTCGTCACCGGGAGCGATCGCATCATCGGGCGGCGCAGCTTCGAGATCCTCGACGCCCTGGTGGCCGTGCTGCGCGCGCACGCGGAGATCACCCGCATCGACATCCAGGGCTACACCGACGCGGTGGGCGACCGGGACGTCAACGTCGACCTGTCGCAGCGCCGCGCCCGCGCCGTGCGGATGTACCTCATCGACCACGGCATCCTCGTCGACCGCGTCGAGGCCCATGGCTTCGGCCCCGACCGACCCATCGCCGACAACGGCACGCCCGAGGGTCGCGCCACCAACCGCCGCGTCGAGGTGCACATCGTCGGCGTCGTCCCCGGCGCCGCCCGCCGACCGAACTGATCGCCGCGCACGCCCTGTGCAACCGTGAGCCGTTGCGGGAACCTCCCGGGGGTCACCGCGCGTCACAGTGCACGATGTTCCAGACGGCCCGCCCCGACAGCGACATCACGTTTCGCGCCGCGTTCGCGCGGTGGCGGGCGGCCGTTCATCGTCGCCACGCCCTGAGCTGGGGACTGCGCGGTGCATCGGTGGGAGCGCTCGCCGTGGTCGCGGGTGCCACGGTCGCGTGGGCGACGGGACACGGCGGGGCGATCGTGCTCGGGGCGATGGTGGTTCCGATGGGAGGGGCGGTCGGAGCGGGGCTCGCATGGTGGCGGCGCTGGGACGACGCCGCAGTGGCGCTGTACCTCGACGCGAAGGGTGGTAGCGCGGAGGTGATCACCACGGCGCTGGAAGCGGGGGACGGTCTACCCACGGAGGTAGGAGAGCACCTGCGACGGGAGGCGGTGCTCGCCATGAGAGCGCTGGGCAAGGGGTCGCTGCGGAGGGTCGCGTCGCGCTGGCAGCTCGTCCCGGCGGGCATGCTGGTGGCGACCGTCGCGCTGGCGCTTGCGCCGCGGACGACACCCGCGGCGTCGCGGGTGGCGCCGATGGAGACCGAGAGCGAGCGCGTGCAGATGGAGGCGCCCGCGGGGTGGTCGGCGGTCGAGGCGGTGGGAAGGCTGCCGACGCGCGACGACGCGAGGCAGGCGCGGCTGGAGGCGATCTCGGCGGAGGCGAGGCGGCTGCGGGAGCAACTGGCGACGGGCATCGATCGGCGCGAGGCGATGACCGCGGCCGAGCGGCTGCGCGCGACGGTGGCGGCGGAGCGCGAACGGATGTGGCGGGGCGACGGCGAGCGCGGCGTCGAGCGGGCGGCCGGGGTGCTCGCGCGAGTGGGCTTTGCGGGGGCCGCACAGGCGCTGGAGGCGCACGACCTGGAGGCCCTCGATCGCGCCATGGAGCGGCTCGCCAACGCGCGCGAGTCGGCCGACCGCGAGAGGGCGCGGGCTGCCCTCTCCGAGGCGGCGGATGCGGCGCAGGGCGCGGGCGCCAACGACCTCGCCGACGCGCTCCACCAGGAGGAAGAGCTCCTGCACCGGAGGGCCGACCGCAACCAGCTCCTGCGCGCGCTCGCCACGCAGCTCGGACAGAACGAAGCGGTGCGACGGGCGGCCGAGCACCTCGAACGGCTGCCTTCGGACGAGAGCGCGCGCGACCTCGCCGAGGTGATGGAGCGAGCCCTCGCGATGCTCACCGCACAGGAGCGAGAGCGCGTCGCCGAGCGCATGCGACAGGCCCTGGCGCGCCCCCAATCGGCGTCGCGGGCGGGCGACCCAGCGAACCAGGGAGAAGGGCAGGCGCGGAGCGAACAGCCGATGACGGCCGAGCAGCTCGCGCGCCGGTTGCGTGAGCTCGCGCAGGCGGGTGACGACGAGGGCGAAGGCGCGGCGGGTGGCGGCGTCCCGGTGCCGATGCCGGGCGGTGGGGTGCGGGCGATGCAGCGGGGCCTCGGCGGCGCGGAGGACGCAGCGGGGCGGGCGACGGCGCAGCTCGGCGGGCAGGACGGCCACGGGCGCGGCCAGCAGGGCGGAGAAGGCGGCGGACGCGGCGGCGGGGCGGGCGAGCACGACGGCTCCACGGCGGCGATCGATGGGCACGAGGGGCTGCGAGCGCGGACGCGGGCAGTGGTGCGCGGCGGCGGCACGGGGGCCGCGTCGGTGCAGCGCATCAACGGCAGCGCGGGTGGCGTCGCGCGGACGATGCGCTCGGGCGCGCTGGAGGGCGCCGCGGCGGAGGCGCTGCGGGGCGTCGATCGATCGGACATCCCCGCGGAGTACCGTTCGCAGGTGAGGACCTACTTCCAACCGCGTTGAGCGCGAACGGAGCGACGAGCGTTGAGCGACGAGTCCACGAGTCCATTGGGAGAGCGCCTCCGCGAGGCGGCCACCTCCCTCACGCGGCTGCGCGAGGCGATCGGCGAGGTGATCGTCGGGCAGCGTACGGTCGTCGACCATGTGCTCGTCGCGATGCTCGCGGGCGGCCACGTCCTGCTCGAAGGCGCGCCGGGCGTGGGCAAGACGTCGCTCGTGCGCGCGCTCGCCGACAGCGTGACGCTGGCCTTCGGGCGCATCCAGTTCACGCCCGATCTGCTTCCCGCGGACATCCTTGGCGCGCAGGTGCTCACCCTCGGGACCGATGGTGCGCGGGGCTTCGCGCTGCACCGCGGCCCGATCTTCTGTCAGGTGTTGCTGGCCGACGAGATCAACCGTGCCTCGCCGCGCACCCAGAGCGCGCTGCTGGAGGCGATGCAGGAGCACGCGGTGACCCTCGCCGGGGAGCGCCACCCGCTGGGCCCGCCGTTCTTCGTCCTCGCCACTGAAAACCCCATCGAGATGGAGGGGACCTATCCCCTCCCCGAGGCACAGCTCGACCGCTTTCTCCTCAAGGTGCTGGTGCATGAGCCCGCCGAGGACGAGCTCGTCGCGGTGCTCACCCGCACCACCGGAGCGCTGACGCCGACGGTTCCGCGGGTGCTCGACGCCGCGACGTTGCAGGGGCTCCAGGCGCTCTGCCGGGACATCGCCGTCTCCGAGGTGGTGGCTCGCTACGCGGCGCGGCTGGTGCGCGCGAGCAACCCGGCGTCCCCCGACGCGCCGCCGCTGGTGAAGCGCGCGGTGCGCTACGGAGCAGGCGTCCGGGGGGCGCAGGCGCTGGTGCTGGGCGGGCGAGCGCTCGCGCTGATGGACGGCCGCGCGCAGGTGGGCTTCGCCGACGTCGCCGCCATCGCGCCAGCGGCGCTGCGTCACCGACTGCTTCGCTCGTACGAAGGGCAGGCCGACAACGTGTCGACGGACGCGGTGGTGCAGGGGCTCCTCGATGCCGTCCCCTCGCACCCCGAGGCGGTCGAGCGGGCGCTGAAGGAGCGCGGGCGGTGAGGGTTCGCGGGGGAGCGTTGGTCGCGGCGTGCGGCGCGCTGACGCTCACCCGGGCCGCCTGGGCGGGGGTCACGCTGGAGGTGCGTCCGCTCTTCGGAGAGACGTGCCTGCCGCGCGAAGGAAGCGGCGAGGTGCGGGTGCGCATCGACAACACGGGGTCGCGCGCGGTGCGCGGCTCCCTCATCGTCGACGCGACGATGCCGCGGGCCGATCGGCCCCGCACCCGCCACGCGTGGACCGTGAACGTCGGCGCGCGCTCGGACGTCTCCGTCTCCGTCGACACGCCGACGGTGCTGGCGGGAGGCGAGATGACCTTCCGGCTGGTGGGCGACGACGGCCGGACGCTGGCGACGACCACGCTGGCGTTGCGCGGCGGCGAGTCGTCCCTGCTCCTCGACGCGACGCCGGGGCACCGCTTCGCCAACGCGCAGCACTCCGGGGAAGGGAGCATTCTGGATCTTACGGGGTTCCGAGACGGCGCCGCGGACAGTCCCGCCGTGTTCACGGGGGTGACCTGCGGCGTGGATCGTCCGGGCGGGTCGGATCTCCCGCGTCTCCCGCGCCTCGCCGCGGGCTACCGGGGCGTCGCGATGGTGCTCATCGACAGCACCTCGCTCAACGCCCTGGGCCCCGCCGAGCGCAACAGCCTCGCGGGCTACATCGCCGACGGCGGGGCGCTCGCGGTGGTCGTACGGTCCCCCAACGATCTGCGCCACGCGACGCTGAGTGCGCTGGTCGGTGACGGGGTCACGGCGCGTCCCCTCCCGCCGCTCGTGCGAGCGCCCGACGCAGAGCAGTTCTACCCGTGGGCCCCGTCGACGCACGCCGCGGTCATGACCTCGCTCCCGGCAGCGCTGGCGGGCGCACGCTCGTGGGGCGACGGGCACCTCCGTCCCCAGTGGCTCGCCTCCGAGCGCGACGGCATCCTCCCGGAGCTGCTCGGCTCGTCGGCGCGCTACGGCAACGGCCTCGTCCACCTGCTCTCGTGGGACCCCGCGCAGACCAGCTCGCTGGAAGACCCATGGTCCGCGCGCACGGTGCTACGCATCGCCGCACGCGCCCGCCTCGACGCCACCGGGAGCCTCGTCACGCCGGTGCCCGAGACGCTGCCCGTCCCCGACGCCGTGCGGCGCTACCTCACCGCTCCCCGCCGCTCGGGGCGCGGTCTCGTCCGCGCGTGGACCGTGGTGGCCGTCCTCGCCTCGGCGCTGCTCGTCCTTCCGTGGGCGCTGTGTCGCGCGCGTCGGTCGCGCCTCGTCGTCCCGCTCCAGGGTGCGCTGGCCGCGCTCGCATGGGCGGTTCTCGCTCGCGAGGCCGCGCTGCACCGCGCGGTGCTCTCGCACACCCGCACGCTCGCGGTGCTCGACGTCGCCTCCGGGTTCTCCCGCGCGTCGGGCCGTCGATTCCACGCGATCGTCGGCGATCGTCGGCGCGTGGCCTCCCTCGCGATCGACCACCCGGAGCGCGTCGTCGCGGTCGACCCGACCGCCGGCCGCGGGCCCATCACCCGCTTCGTCGGGACGGAGGTGTCCAGCGTCGAGGGCGTCGGTCTGCTCCCGTGGACACCCGTCATCGTCCGCGAAGACGGGCCCGACGACCTGCGCGGCGCCGTCACCCTGCGCCGCGAGGACTCCGGCTCCCTCGCGCTGCACAACGGTCTGCCGTGGCCGCTGCGCGAGGTGATCCTGGTCGACGCGACCTCCGGCTCTGCCTGGACCTTCGCGTACATCGCGCCGGGTCGCGATCGCCGCGCGCAGGAAGGACGACCGCTGCCTCGCCCGCTCGCGGCGCGCTTCGTCGAAGCGGGCCTCACCTCGCTCCCGCTGTGGGGAAGCGCCGAGGCGCGCGCGCGTGTGCCCCTCCCCGCGATCGTCCCGGCCGACGTCGGCGCGCGACTCGACCGATGGTTCGGTCGACCGACCAATGACGACACCTGGGAGGCTGTTCTTGCGAGCGCGGCCGTGCCCGGGCGCAGCGACCGGTGGCGCTTCGCCGCGGGCGCCGGGCTGGTGGCGCGCGTCGACCGCCCGGGAGCGCGCGTCCGCGGCGGGCTGGCGGTCGCGTCGGAGACCACGTGGCTGCGGGTTCACGAGGAGTCGCTGGTGCCGTGAAGCTGCGCCTGGAGAGCGTCTCCCACTGCTTCGGCGAAGCCGCCCCGTGGAGCCTCCGCGACGTGTCGCTCACGGTCGAACGAGGCGAGGTCGTCGGCCTCGCGGGTCCGACCGGCTCAGGCAAATCCACCCTCCTGCGCGTCGCGAGCACCCTGCTCTCCCCCACCTCAGGAACCGTCTCCCTCGACGACCTCGACCGCCGCGCCCACGCCGCGCAGCGCCCCCACATCGGTTACGTCTCGCCGTCGCACGGCTGTCCCGACGGCCTCACCGTGCGCGCGTACCTCCGCGCCGCGGCCGCCCTCTACGACCGCAGCGACGACGACCTCGACGGCGCCCTCGAACTCACCGACCTCCTCGACCGCGCCGACGTTCGCGGCCGCGCCCTCAGCCTCGGTGAGCGCCGGCGCCTCGAACTCTCCCGCGCCCTCCTCCCCGACCCCTCGCTGCTGCTCCTCGACGACCCTGCGCTCGGACTCGACGGAGCCGCCCGCGACGACCTCGCGGATTTCCTCGTCACCCTCGCCTCGCTCGGCAAGGCCGTGCTCGTTGCCTCGTCGCAGCTCGACGCGCTCGCCGACGCCTGCGACCGCGTGCTCTCCCTCACCGCCGACCACCGCATGGGGGAGGCGCCGTGATCACAGTCCTCAAGGTCGCCCGGCTCCTCCGCGCCCTCGACGCGCTCGATCGACCGCCGCGGGTGCTCGGTGCGCTTTCCGTCACCGTCGTCGCGATCACCGGTGTCGCGGCCGTCGAGGTGCAGCGCATGCCCGCGTGGGCGCGGCCCGATGCGCTCGGCGATCGCCTCTTCCATCGCACCTTTGGCGCGCTCCACCTCGTCGCGCTCGCGCTCGGTGCGCTCTTCGCCAGCGCCACCATCGCCCGCCTCCGTCGCGAAGGCTGGCTCGACCACCTGCTCCTCGCGGGCGCTGCCGGCGCCGACATCGCCCTCGCGGTCGCCCTGCGCGCCGCTGCCCACGCCGCTGCGCTCACCGCGCTCGCGAGCCCGATGGTCACGCTCTCCTTCTTCTACCGCCCGCTCCCTGCGTCGCTGCTCGCGAGCGCCCTCGCCTCGACCCTCGCGTGTGCCTCCCTCGGCGCGCTCGTCGGCGTGGCCTCCGCCTCTCCCCGTCGCGCGGCGCTCGCGGTGACGCTGCTCGGCGCGGCGGGCAACCACGCGCTCGGTCACTCCGCGGCCGACGTGGTGCTCTCCCCGCGCCACATCGCCCCGCACGGAACCCTCTGGTGGATCGCCCTCCTCACCGACGGCCGCGCCTCCACCGCGCTGCGCCGCGTGGGTGTCTTCGCCCCGTGGTGGGTCGTCGGCGCCTCCACCCCGTGGCTCCTCGATGTCGCCGCCCGGCGGCTCGTACCGGCCCGCCCTTCGTGGCGCGTCGCGCTCTTCGCGGGTTCGCTCCTCGCTGTTCCCATGGCCCTCGCGGTGCACGCCGTGACGCGCCCGCTCGACCGCCTCGCGTGCCTGCACGCCGCCCTCGTCGCCTGGACGTCGCTCGCCCTCACCGCCCTCGACGATGAGCTCTGTCTCCTCGTGGCGCTCGGAGGCGCCGCCCTCCTCGGATGCGTCGGTGCGACCGGCCTCGATGCCGCCCGCTGGCTCCCCGACAGCGCCATCGCGAGCGTGGCCGTCGCCGCCAGCGTGCTGCTCGTCGCCTCGACGCTGCGCCGCCTCTCTCCCCGACGCGGCGCCCTCGTCGCCCTCGGGGCCGTCGTCGCGTGGTGCGCGGTCCCGCCGATGATCCGCGAATTGCTCGGACCCGACGGCGCCTGGGCCACCCCGCTCTCTCCGCTCGGCGCGCTGGAGCTCATCGCCCACGAAGCCCGCGTGCCTGGAGCCCTCGGGTGGCGAGAGGCGGCTCACCACACGATGCGCAACGTGTACGGGTACGGCACGCTGCTCGTCACGCTGGCGTGGTTCGGCGCGCGGCGAGCGCGGGAGGTCGTTCGATGACGGACGATCTACTCGATGGGGACTATCGCCGCGAGCTCGATCTGCTGCGACGCCACCTCTCGCCGCGCTTCGCCGCGGGGACGGCGGGCGACCACCGCACCCGGCACCGCGGCTCGGGCCAGGAGTTTCAGGACCACCGCCCCTACGCACCTGGCGACGACCTCCGGCGCGTCGACTGGATGGCCTTCGCCCGCACCGGCGAGCCCGTGACCCGCAACCTCCGCGCGGAAGAAGACGTCCTCGTGCGGGTGCTCATCGACACCAGCGCCTCCATGGAGGGACCCAAGCTCTCCCACGCCGCCCGCATCGCCGCCGGCCTCGGGTACCTCGCGCTACAGGGCGGCGAGCGCGTGCAGATCGTTCCCTTCGCGAGCGAGCCCGACGCCCGTCGACGACCCGACCGCGGACGCGCCGCCGTCCCCTCGCTCCTCCGCTCCCTCGTCGACCTCCGCCCCGGCGGAACCACCGACCTCCCACGCGCCCTCGCCCTCGCCCTGCGCCCCGCTCGATCGTCGATGGTGGTCGTCCTCAGCGACCTCCTCGACAGCAGCGACACTGCTCCCTTCGCGCGCGACCTCGACGCCAGCCACCACGACCTGCGCGTGGTCCATGTTCTCTCGCGCGAGGACGCAGCGCCCACCCTCGACGGCGACCTCGACCTCGAAGACGCCGAGACCGGAGAGATCCTGCCCCTCACCGCCACGACCGCCGTGCTCGCGCGCTACCGTGAACGCTTCGCCCGCTGGTGCGACTCTCTCGACGACGCGGCGCGGTCGCGCGGGGTGCGTCTCGTGCGCGCCCTCGGCGACGAGCCCGCCATCGAGGCCGTGCGCGCCCTCCTCCGACCCGACCAGGGGCGCTGAGGTCACCGTATGGCGGGCGTCGCGCTGCTCAACCCCGCCGGACTCTTCGCGCTGCTCGCGGGCGTCCCCGTGCTCGCGGTGTATCTGCTCAAGTCGCGGCGTCAGCGGGTGCGCGTCAGCTCGCTCAAGCTCTGGCGCGACGTCGCCCCGGAGTCCCGCGCCCGCCGCCCGTGGCAACCACCACCCCGCGAGCTCTCCCTCCTCCTCGAACTCCTCGCCGTCGCCCTCACCGCCCTCGCCCTCGCCCGCCCGACGCGCTCCGCCGGATCGCTCCCCACCCGCGTCGCGCTCGTCCTCGACACCAGCGCCTCCATGGGCGCCCACGATGCCGATGGCCTGCGCTGGGCCGCCGCCCTCCGCGCCGCCCGCACCCGCCTCCGGTCGCTGCCCTCTGACGCCGAGGTGATGCTCGTCTCGGCCGATCGTTCGCCCACCGTACGATCTCCCCTCACCCGCGACCGTGCGGCCCTCGACCGCGCCCTCTCCGCGCTCGAACCCACCGAGTGCGAGGGCGACCTCGCCGCCGCGGTTCGCTTCGCCGCCGACCGCCTGCGCCCGCTCCCTGGGCTCCGCCGACTGCTCGTGGTCACCGACGGCGCGCTCGCTCGCGGGGGCGCTCCCGCCGATGACACCCTGCCCATCGAGCTCGCACGGGTGGGACACCCCGTCGACAACCTCGCCCTCGTGCGCCTCGACGTGCGCTCCGTCCTCGACGCCAACGGCCGACCCGTCGCGCAGGTGCACGCCCTCATCGCGAGCTTCTCGGCACACTCCGCCGACGCTTCCATCAGCGTCCGTGACGCCGTCAGTGGTGCGGTGCTCGCCGAGGCCCGCGCCGCCATCGCGCCGGGCGCACGCACCCCGCTCGCCATCCTCCTCCCCGTCACGCCGAGCGACGTCGGGCGCCCGGTGCGCGTCGTGCTCTCCCCCGACGACGCGCTCGCCGCGGACAACGTCGCCTTCGCCCGCATCCCGCCGCCACCGTCGATCCCGGTGGTGCTCGTCGCTCGCGAGCCCGATCCGTGGGTCGTCCGCGCGCTCGGCGCCGACCCCTCGGCGCAGCTCACGCTCGCCGGGAGTTCCATCCCCGCGTCGCTCCCTGCGGATGCGCTGCTGGTGTTGCAGGACACCTGTCCCGCGGTGCTCCCCGCACGCGAGACGCTCGTGCTCTCTCCACCAACTGGACCCTGCGTGGGGCTCACGGTGCTGCCCGAGGTCGACGCCCCGGCCATCACGTCCTTCGCCACCACCGACCCGCGCTGGCGCTTCCTCACCATGGACGGCGTTCATCTCGCGGCGGCCCGGCCGCTCGCCCTCCCAGGGCGCGCCACGGCGCTCGTCCGCGCGGGGTCGCTCGTGCTCGCCGCCGACGCGGGCCTCGCCGACCGCACCGTCACCGTCGTCGGTGTCGACCCCGGCAGCTCCGACTGGCCGTTGCGGGCGTCGTTCGTGGTGTTTCTTCGCAACGTGGTGGAGCTCGCCCGCGCCCACCGCGCGGCCGCCTTCGCGCCACGCTTTCGCACCGGCGACACGGCCCGCGTCGACCTCCCATCGGGCGATGTCCCCACTGCCGTCGTGGGTCCCGACGGTCCCGTCGCCTTCGCGGCCCTCCCCGCAACCGCCGTCCTCGCCGACACCGCCCGCGCCGGCTTCTATCGGGTGCGATCAGCCCGTCGCGAGACCCTCGTCCCCGTCAACCTGCTCTCCGAGTCCGAGGCCGACCTCCGCGACCGGCCGCTCGACATCGCCGCCCCTACCGTCCGCGATGCCCCGACGCTCCCCGAGCCCGTCGAGCTCACCCGCATCTTCGCGCTCCTCGCCGCGCTCGCCTGGGCGGCCGACCTCGTGCACCTCGCCCGCCGATCGAGGCCCGCGTGACGCGCACCGACCGCCTCGCCTTCGCGCTCCTCGGCCTCGCCGGTGCCCTCTCCGTCGCCGCGTTCGTCGACCCGCACTGGCGCCATCGCCACGACCACCTCACCGTCGTCCTCGCCGTCGATCGTTCGCGCTCGTTGGAGCGCGTTCCCGACGCCGACGCTCGCGCCAGCCGCTTCGAGGCCGAGGCCGTCGCCCGCATGCGCGACGGCGATCGCCTGGGGCGCGTGGTCTTCGGCGCCGGGGCCGCCACCGAACAGTCCCTCCACGAGCGAGCGCTGACGTCCTCGTCGCAGCTCGTCTCCGTCGATCGCGACGGCACCGACCTCGCCGCCGCCATCGATCGTTCGCTCTCCGAACGACCCGCCGACACCGCCGCCCGCATCGTGCTGGTGAGCGATGGGGCGGGCAACCGCGGAGACGCCCTCGCGGCGGCGGCGCGGGCGACGGCGGCGGGGGTTCCGGTGGACGTGTTTCCGCTGCGGGCGACGTCGCGGCGGGAGCTGCGGGTGACGTCCGTGCGAGCGCCCTCGCGGCTCGACGAGGCTGAGGCCTTCGACCTGCGGGTAGTGACCTTCTCGACGGAGGCGTGCGAGGTCGACGTGCGGGTCTCCCTCGACGGAGCAGTCGTGCACCGCGGGCGCGCGCGGCTCGATGCGGGCGAAGGGTTGCTCTCCCTGCCCGAGACGGCGCCCGCGCCGGGGATGCATCGCTACGAGGTGGAGGTGATCCCGCGCGACCCGACGCTCGATCGGGTGCCCGAGGACAACCGCGGCGGTTGGTTCGTGCGGGTGCGGGGGCCCGCGTCGGTGCTGTTGATGGAGGGCGACGCCGGGGCCTCGGCGCCGCTCGCGGAGGCTTTGCGGCACGGCGGGATGCGCGTGGTCGAGGCGGGGCCGTTCGGCTTCCCGACGGACCTCGCGGGCCTCGCGGCGTACGACCTCGTGGTGCTGTCGGACGTCCCCGCGCGAGCGCTCTCGACCGAGCAGATGGAGTGGCTTCGCACCTATGTGCGCGACCTCGGCGGAGGCTTGTGGCTGCTGGGCGGCGACCGCTCGCTCGGCCCTGGCGGCTACGCGCGAACGCCCGTCGAAGAGATCTCGCCGGTGTCCTTCGATCTGCGGCAGGAGCGTCGTCGGGCGTCGCTCGCGGAGGTGATCTCCATCGACTACTCCGGCTCGATGACGGCGGTGGTGGGCGGGTACACCAAGATCCGGCTGGCCAACGAGGCCGCCGCTCGCAGCGCGCTGTTGCTGGGAGAGAGCGATCTGCTCGGCGTCGCCCACGTCGACACCAGTACCCGGTGGACGATGCCGCTCGGCGCCGTCGACAACCTCGAACCGGTGCTGCGCCGCATCCGCGCGGTGGCGGCGGGCGGCGGCGGGATCATTGTTCCGACGGCGCTCCACGACGCGTACGCGGCGCTGCGCGGGGCGCACACCGACCTGCGGCACCTGCTGCTCTTCGCCGACGGCGACGACGCCGAGGATATGGCGGGCTGCGCGCGCACCGTGGGAGAAGCCTTTCGCGAGGGCATCACGACCAGCGTGGTGTCGCTCGGCCGGGGCGCGGACACGCCCGAGCTGGAGCACCTCTCGCGCGAGGGCCACGGTCGCTTCTACCTGGTGGAGGACGCGCTGCGGCTGCCGACGGTGTTCTCGCAGGAGACCATCCTGGCGACGCGGGCTGCCATCCGGGAGCAGCCCTTTCGCGCGGCGCCAGCCGTGCCCGACACGGTGACCGCGGGGCTCGACTTCGCGACGGCGCCGACGCTCGGCGGCTACGTGGTGACGCTGCCGAAGCCGCGAGGCGCGGTGCTGCTGCGCGCGGCGGAGGGCGACCCGTTGCTGGCGACGTGGGCCGCGGGCGTCGGGCACGTCGCGGTGTTTACGTCCGACGCGAAGGACCGCTGGGGCGCCGCGTGGCTGACCTGGCCCGGAACGGGTCGGCTGTGGGCCTCGCTGGCGCGCTCGCTGGCGCGGCAGGACGACGGCCGGGTGCGCGCGGAGGCCGACGCGACGGGCGGTGTATTGCAGGTGCGAGCGACGGCGACGGACGCCGAGGGGCGGGCCGACGGCCTGCGACGACTGACGGCGCGGGTGGCGCTGCCCGACGGGAGCACGCGCGACGTGGCGCTCGACCCGGCGGGCGCCGGAACGTACGCCGCCGACCTGCCCATCGCGGCGCGGGGCGCGTATGCGGTGGCGGTGCGCGACGAGGCGAGCGGCGCGCTGGTGGCGACGGCGGGCGCGCTGCGGACGGCGGCGGAGGAGTTTCGCGCGGCGGACGACCCTGCGGCGCTGGAGCGCATCGCGGCGCTGACGGGCGGACGGGTGCTCTCGTCGGGCGCGGCGGTGTTTGAGGCGCGGGGTGAGCCGCGGTACGGGGAGACGCCGCTGGGGCCGTGGCTACTGCGGGTGGCGCTGGCTTTGGGCGTGGCGGCGGTGTTGCTGCGACGACTGGGACTGCCGGGAAGATGGGAGCGAGGCGTCGGGGCAGTGGAGAAGCGGTTGCGGCGAGTTGGTTCGGTGGCCGTACCATCGGCGACGAGAGTGGTGGTGGCAGCGGCGGCGACGGAGAAGAGGGCACCGACGACGGTGGACGCGCTGCGGGCCCAGCGGGTGGCGACGAAGCGGGAGCGGCCGCGAGAGAAGGCGCAGACGCGGGAGAGGAAGAGGGCAGAGAAGGCGGAGGGTGGGGCGTCAACGATGGCGGCGCTGAAGGCGGCGCGGAGGTCACGGGAAGGGTGAGCGCGGGGCGACTCGCGCCCTACTCCCGCACCCGCACCGCCGGACCCAGCGCCTCGCGCACCGCCGCCGCCCGTTGCCGCCGCAGCCCGTCGTCGTCCAGCGTCCGCAGCGGAACCACCCGCACCCCGTCGCCCCCGTGCTGCATCCACAGCGCGTTGGCCGTCAGCGTCACCAGCGACAACCTTCCCCCATCGCCCACCTCGAACTGCGCCCGCATCAGCGCCGCGTCGCGTGTCGCCGGGTCCCACAGCACCCGCTCGATGGTCGGCGGCGTCGCCTGCGAGCCCCGCCACTGCGCCCCGTAGTTGGAGAGCAGCGAGCCCATCGACCACGCGATCAGCGCGTCACCCCGCGGCGACGTCACCCGCTCGACCCGCCCCTGCGTCACCGACCCGGTGCCGACCACCACGTCGGCGCCCGCTTCGACGAGCTGCCGCGCCAACGCCCGCTGGTCTTCTCCGAGCGCGCGAAACGGCGTTCGATTCCATTGGATGCCGGCTACGACCACGTCGGCCTGCGTGCGCGCCGCGGCCAGCGCTGCCAGGGCCCGCGCACCATCCGCCGACTGCGCCACCACCGTGTGGCTCGCGTTGCGCCCTGCCCCCATCAGCACCCGCTGCGTGAGGCACACAAACGCCACCCGGATGCCCTCGCGCTCGGTCACCCACGGTGTCCACGCGGCGTCCTCCGAGTCGCCCGCGCCCGCCACGCCGAGGTTGGCGCCGCGCAGCGCAGCCACCGTCTCCGCGAGCCCGTCGCCCATCTGGTCGTAGGCGTGGTGCGTCGCGAGGCACACCCCGTCGAGGCCCACGCGGGCCATGTCGCGCGCGATGGTCCGGGCCTGCGCCCGCGGAACCCCCAGCGCCGGAGGAGCCCCCACGAACGGCGGACGAAACCCGTCGGTGAGCGGCGAGTCCAGCCACGTGAGCGCCACCTCGCGCGGCGCAATGAACGACGCCAGCCAGTGGAGCGACCACGCCATGCCGGTCTCGGGCGCGTGGTCGTCGAAGTTCTCCAGCAGCCCGCGGTGCAGCATCACATCACCCGTGAGCGTCACCACCACGCGGCGCTGCGGCGCCACGACCGGAACGTCCACGCCCGCCTCGACCCCGGCGTCCACCGTTTGAACATCCACCCGCAACACATCTGCGACCACCGCCGCGTCGGGGCGGGCGCTGCCGCGACAGCTCATCAGCGCGAGGACAAGCATCGAGGCGGGTGCGCGACGGACCATACGGGCGCGCGATAGAGCCCGACGGCCGCCGCGTTGACAAGCATCGACGCGAATCGCGTAGCGTCGGTCGGATGAAGCACCCACTGCGGGCCTCCATCGTCATCACCCTCGGCGGCCTCGTCGGCTGCCGCGGAACCAGCAGCGTCGACCCGCCCCGCCATCCGCCGACCACCGATCACGCAGCCACGCCCCCACCGCCGCCGCCGCCGCCAGCCAACATGTCGCCGTCGGCCGTGTTTGCGTCGCCCCTTGGTGGCTGCAACTACCGGCAGGCCGTCGGCGGTTGTCCTCCCGGGGTGATGTGCAACCCGCCGCCCGCCCTCTCCATCGACTGCCCCGACGCCGGGGTCGCTTCGCCGCCCGAACACCCCGGCTGGCTGCGGGTTCGCGCGGGCTTCTATGCGCCGCCCTCGTCTCCGCTCTGCTTCTTCACGCCCGAACGGTGGTGTCCCCCCGCGGGCAGCGTCGAGCAGTGCGAGGCGTCCCATGACCTCTCGTTTCCGTGCGCGCCGCAGGGTGGAGAGGTGACGGTGGAGTCGTTCACGTACGAGGCGGCGCCGGGGCGGTGTGCGCGCATCCCGACGTTCCGCTGCTCGACGCAGGTGGGGGCGTGCCGCGTGCCCGCGTCGGAGAGCGCGCCCTGCGACGCCAACACCCGCCGGTGAGCAGCCCGCTCCTCGCTCTCCCCTCCGACGACGTCGACCTGCGCGTGGTGCTCGACACCCATGTGGTGTTGTCGTTCTGGCACTTCCGGCACCCGCGGATGCTGGGACTGCTGGCCTGGTTGGAGCGACGACGCGCCGCCCTCCTCACGCGCGACGACTGCCTCGACGAGCTCACCCGCGTGCTCGCCTTCTCCGACTTCGGCATCACCCCTGCGCGTCGCGCGGAGATCGCCTCCGAGTACCGCGCGCGCACCGAGCGCCTCGACGGACCGTCCGCCGCCGCGACCGCACTCCCGCGGTGCAAGGACCGCGACGACCAGAAGTTTCTGGAGCTGGCGTGGGAGGGCGGGGCGCACCTGCTGCTCACGCGGGACAAGCTCCTCCTGGCCATGGCGGGGCGCGACCCGTGGCGGGACCGCACCCTCATCGTCACACCCGAACGACTCCTGAAGACGCTCGACGGCGCTTCGTTGCGTTGACAATCATCGCGGCGAATCGCGTAGCGTTAGGGGCGATGACCCCGCGCGTCCGATGGATCGTCAGCATCGCGCTCCTCGGGTGTGCCCCCATCCCCTCTCCTCCCGACGCTGGGCCACGCGCCCGCCCTGTCATCGATGTCCCGCCGCCGCCGATGGACGTCCCCGTCGATCGCCCTCCCGTCGACACGGGCCCGGCGCACCCGATGCTGGTCGGTCTGCCGCCCATCCCGCAGGGCAACGCGCCCCCTGGCTGGCACATGCGTCGACGGCCGATCCCCGGTCACTGGGCCACTGCCTGGACCGACAACGCCGCCATCCGTCGCCTCGCCTCCACCTGTCGCTATCGACCCCCGGCACCCAACGCGGCGGGGGTCGGCGATCCCCTCCACTGCGCCACCTGGGTCGCGCGGCAGTCGCACGCCGTCGATCCGTGCTTCGACGAGGTCGAGACACCCTGCCGCGTCACCTGCGGCGGCGCCTGCGAGACCTGCGACACCACCTGCCGCGCCGAGTGCTCCGAGTGCCGCGCGCCCTGCACCACGCCCGCGTGTCACTACGCCTGTGCCACCCGATGCGGGAGGTGTCTCCAGACCTGCATCGACGCCCGGGACTACTGCCTCACCGCGGGCTGCGCCGCCCGACACCGGGTGTGCCGCCAGCGGTTGATCCGTCGCTACCGCGAGGGCGGCTGTGCGGCCGAGTGCCTGCGATGTTACCGATCGTGCGACAGCACCGACCATGGCCCCGGGTGCTTCGAAGCGTGCCTCAACCGCTCGACCCGCTGCGACGCCGAAGGGCGATCGCTCTGTCAGGAGGGCGGACCCGGCTACGGCGCCGAGGAGCTGGAGCAGGCCGGCGCGACGCCCTGACCGATGGCCGTTGCCCGCCGTGCGCGCGTGGTGTTCTGTCGTCGCTGCCATGAACCGTCGCCCGTCCTACGTCGCGCTCGCCCTCGCCACGCTGCTCGCCGCCACCGCCGCCGCGGCCCAGGGCACCACCCCCGACCCCGGCTCGTGGCCCATGCGCGCCCGCGACCCGCAGCGCACCGGGTGGGCGCCCGGCCCCGGCCGCCTCGACGCCACCCGCAGCACGCGATGGTCGTACTACGTCGGCGGCAACGTCGCGCCCGCGGCCGCCATGGTGGCCGACGTCAACGGCGATGGCGTCGATGAGGTCGTCGCCATCGTCGGCGGCAAGCTCGTCGCCCGCGACCTGCAAGACCGCGTGCTGTGGGACTCCGTTCCGCTCGGGCTCACGTCCATCGTGGGCTTCCGCGACCTCGCGGGACTCGGGTACCCCGTCATCGTCGCGGTGCGCTCGGGGCCGCCCGCGGGCGTCTACCTCGTCGACAGCCGCGACGGCACCGTCCGCTGGTCGCGCGAGGACTTCAACGACCCCGCGCAGCTCGTCAACCGCGGCCAGTCCGTCGACGCGCAAAACGCCCGCGTCGCCGACCTCAACACCGACGGCAGCGGAACCCCCGCCGGCCGCCCCGCCGTCGTGCTTCGCGTGTCCGGTGGCGAGGCCATCGTCCACGCCTTCACCTTCCCCGGAACCTACGCCGACGCCGTCGACGCCTGGCGCTTCCCCGTCGGCGTGACGCCGTCCACCCACTGGTTTCCGCACCTCGGGCTCGGCGACTACAACGGCGACGCCCGCCTCGACGTCGCGGTGCAACAGATCGGCTCCGGCGCGACCCGCCTCCACTCTGGCGCCGACGACACCGCCCTCCGCGGAACCGTCCTCCCCAACGGCTCCCACGACGGCGCCCCGGTCATCACGGGCCTGCTCGCCACCGCGGCCGTGCGCTTCCCCGGCGCCACGCGCGACGCGGCCTTCGTGGTGAGCCCCGGTGAGTTCGCCCTCGTCGACGCTGACGCCACCGCCTCCCGCTCGTGGGGCGTCGTGTACGCCGCGCGCGGCGCTGGTGGTGTCGCCGCGGGCGTCGGGGATGCGCGCAACGTGTCCTCCCCCGAGAGCCCCTACCTCGCCGCCGACGGTCTGCCCGGCTACCTCGTGGTCAACGTCTTCGACTCGCACGACTGCGAGGTGCGCGCCTTCCCTTCGTCGACGTG
Source organism: Polyangiales bacterium (assembly GCA_044229975.1). Classification (GTDB taxonomy): domain Bacteria; phylum Myxococcota_A; class Polyangia; order Polyangiales; genus SCUS01. Next base: position 116,199 of record JBGARZ010000019.1, on the reverse strand, counting down.
CAGCGACCTCGACGGCGTCAACGACCCGGCGGGCGTCAGGCGGTGGCACATGGCGCTCTACAACCCGATCACCGGCGTGCTCGTCACCGAGATCGCCGACCGCGTCGCGCTCGCCACCGTCGACGTGACGGGTGATGGGCGACCCGAGATCCTCACGCAGAGCGCGGGCAACGAGTACGACGTGCCGCGGGTGACGAGCATCTCGGCCTACGGGGTGACCTTCGACAGCGCCACCGAGCGGACAACCCTCGCGCGGCTCTGGGAGGTCCCCAACGCCGGGCTCGCGGGCGTCGTCGAGCGCGACCGGCCGGGCCTCACGCCACGCACCAACGTCCCGCTGCTGATCCCATCGGGAACGGGTCGGCAGCTCCTGCTCTACCAGGGCGACCCCTCGTCGACGGCCGTCGGTCGACCCACCGGGCTGGTCTTCGTCGACGCGGTCACGGGCGCCCCGCAGGCGACCTACTCCTTCGCGCGCGGACGACAGGCGCGACCGCTCGGGCTCGCTCGCACGGCGCCGCGACTGACGGCGCCCGACGCCATCGTGGTGAGCGACAGCGACGGAACCTTCAAGATCTTCAACCTCCGCTTCGGACCGCCCCCGACCACCATCGGCAACATGGGCGTGGTGACGTCGGGCGGGTTCATCGCGAGCATCGCGGCGGCCCAGCTCGCGGGCACCAACCCGCGGCGCATGGACCTCGTGACCACCGAGAGCGACGGCGCCCTCAGCGTGGTGCCCACCGACGACGCCAGCCTCGTGCGCGCGCCCACCGCGACCGCGCGCTACTTCGGCGGAACGACCCAGTACCCGCTCGTGGTGCGCGGCGACGACATGGCGCTGCGGGTCATCGTCGCCAATCACCTTGGTACGCTCCCGTACTTTGCCGCCATCAACGCGCTCGGCCCGACGGAGCTGTGGCGCTCCGACCCGATCACCCTGCCGCCCAACGGCCGCTTCAACCACTACCCCCCGAGCGTCGGTGACGTGAACGGCGACGGCACCGCCGACATCGCCGTCTCCTTCGACGGGCTGCTCTCCAACGGGCAGCTCACCTGCTGCGGGTCGTCGTTTCTCAATGTGGTGAGCGGGCGCGGCGCGGCGGGCAGCAACCACCCGCTGCTCTGGGCCAACTCGTTCTCGCCGGAGACGGCGGGACAGGGGACGTGCTGCTGGTCGGCCGCGGGCGCCACCACCGACATCAACGGCGACGGCCGCGACGACGTGGCCATCGCCATGAACGCCGGCGTCGTCGTGCGCACGGGCGACGGCACCGCGGCGGGCGCGGCGCAGCTCCTCTACCAGGGCGACAACCGCGCGGTGACGGCACCAGGGTCGACCATCACCCGCGGCATCGCCTACGGCTGGCCGGTGTTTGGCACCTTCGACCTGTCGCTCACGCGCTCGCTGCTCTCGGGCATCGGCTTCTTCGGCGGTCAGGGTGCGTCGCTGCACAACGTGGTCCCGTCGGCGACTCGGGCGACCAGCGTGGCGGCGTGGACACACGCGGAGTTCTCCGAAGGGACGCTCGTCGCGACGGGCGCGGCGGCCTCGTACGCGATGCCCGCGGCACACGGCGCGACCGACCCGGTGGGCTTCGGCTTCGGGTCGTCGAGCGGGGTGTTCTACGCGCTGGAGCCGACGACGCGCACCGACGCGACGCTCCCGCTGCGGTGGGCGCGGTGCTTGCGCAACGGGCGGGCGGACACGGTCACGGGGACGTCCTCGGGAGACTGCGCGGGCGGTCGCGCGTTGAGCGACGCGGCGACGGCGGACATCGACGGCGACCTGCGCGACGAGTTCATCGTGGGGTCGGACGACGGGTACCTCTACGTGCTCGCGGCGGAGACCGGGGCGCTGGAGTTTTCGTACAACTTCCAGACGGCAGTGGGCTCGCCCATCGTGGCGGACGTCGACGGTGATGGGTCGCTGGGGTTGATGGTTCCGACCGGCGACGGCTACGTCACGGCGCTCGCGGGATCATCGACAGACCCGGTGATCCGCAACCCGCGGGTGGTGGCGGTGTCGGTGACGGGCGGCGTAGCGACGATTCCGATGCCCGACGTGGCGGTGACGACCTCGGAGTCGGTGCGGGTGCTGGGCGCGGCCTGGGACGACCCGTCGGCGCTGCGCAACAGCGAGTACCGCGCGCGGGTGCTGACGGTAAACGGCTCGCCGGTGGTTCCGTGGGCGCCGGTGACGCACGCGTTGGGCGCGGCCACGGTCACCTGGATCGCGTCGGGCATCTTCACGCCGGGCCTGCGCTACGTGGTGGAGATCAGCGCCCAGGCGCCCGGCGCGGCGCGCGCGGACCTCGTGCTGACGGCGCCGGTGCAGATCGTCGACAGCAGCCCGCCCGTGGTGATGGACGTGCGCGCGGTGCCGATGCTCTCGCCGCGGCAGGTGGCGATCACGGCGATGGCGCGCGACGCGACCGACCTGCGCGGCTACACGCTGCGGGTGCTGTCGCCCTCGGGCACGGAGGCGTACCGCACGACGGGGCCGCTCACGGGCACCGTGGCGGTGATCGACACCACCTGGGACGCGCGGGCGGCCGTGACCACGCCGGGCGCGTGGACGGTGACGGTCGAAGCGCGCGACGTGGCCGACCGAACGGGATCGGCGATGGGGACTTTCATGTGGCCGTCGGAGGACCCGGACGCAGGCACGACGGACGCGGCCGTGGACGCAGCGACGGACGTGGCGACGACGGACGTCGGGACGACAGACGCGGGCGCGACGGATGTCGGGACGACGGACGCGGGCACGACCGACGACGCGGGCGCGACGGACGACGCGGGCGCGGTGGCGGACGGCGGCACGGCACCGGGCGGAAGCGACGGCTGCGGATGCAGGACGCAGGCGCCCAACGGAGCGAACGGCGGGCTGTGGATGACGCTGGCGGTGGTGGCGATGGGCGCGACGCGACGCAGGCGGCGACGCGGGCAGGAGTAGAACTTGCGGTGGTGTCCGCGTTGCGACACTGACTCTCGTGCGCCCGTCAAAGCAGGACACCCGCGTCGCTCACACCGGAGTTCACCGTGCCGTCCCCGCGCTCACCGCGCTCGGTTCACTCCGGGCTATTTCACGCGGATCGCCCCGCCCGGAGCGGGGCTCCGTGAATCCGATCCTGGGCGAACCCACCACCGCAGCAAGAGCCGCCTGAGCCCCGCTTCGGGCGGGGCGATCCGCGTGAAATAGCCCGGAGTGAACCGAGCGCGGTGAGCGCGGGGACGGCACGGTGAACTCCGGCGTGAGCGACGCGGACTCTCAACGTGGGACACTGGGCCTCAACCAAGGACACTACCGAGCTCCCCGACGGGTTGACCCGTCGCTCTGCGTTGAAGTAACGACATCTCACGCGGGAACGGGGCCTCATCTCGGGGCGCGTCTGCAGAGGTGTCCATGCGTCTCCTTCGTGCGGCTTCTCGGTCGCTGACCCTCCGGGTGGCGCTGTGCGTCGCCCTCGCGCCCGTGCTCGCGTCGGCCCAACCGCGACGACCGCCTGCGCCGCGACGGCAGCCTGCCCCCGCAACCCCCGCCGCGACGCCCCCCGCTTCCGCGCCGACCACTCCCGCCGTCGTGACTCAGGTCTACGCCGTCAATCCGCCCATCTCGGACGCGCCCGTTCCTTCGCCCGCGGTGATGGCCCTGCGCCCCATCGATCGGGCCACCGTTCGCATCGTCGCCCTGCACGGCGTCTCGTCCGATCAGGTGCGCGGCGACCGATCGGGGCGCGTTCGTCTGGTCGCCGTCCCCGACGTCTCGCACGGCAGCGGGGTGATGGTCCGCGGCGACGGCATCGTGCTCACGGCGCGCCACGTCGTGACCAACGCCGACGTGCTCGCGGTGCTGCTCCCCGGCGCCGCGCAGGCGCTCCCCGCGCGGGTGCTCTTCGTCGACCGCGACCACGACGTGGCCTTCCTCTCGGTGCCCGGAACCTTCACCGACTTCGTCGAGCTCCCCGCCACCGCGCCGCCGCTCCAGATGCTCCAGCGCGTCTCCGCCTCGGGCTACCCGTTGGAGGCGCGCGAGCGCACGCCCGCTGCGACCTCTGGCGAGGTGAGCCGCGTCAACGACGACGGCCGCGTGCAGCTCGCCATGTCGCTCAACCCGGGCAACTCGGGCGGCCCCATCATCGACGCGGACGGCCACCTCCTCGGGGTGGTCAGCCAGGGCGCCGACCCCACCCACGGCGCGCAGGGCATCACCCTCATCGAGCCGATCCAGACGGTGCTCAACGCCGCGCGCGGGCAGCTCACGGCCGCGCCCGTCGAGGCCTTCCCCGCCGATCAGGTCGCGTCGGTGCAGGAGGTCGCGCAGCTCGTGACCGACATCGTGCGGGCGGGCTCCTGGGGGCTGATGTTCGACGAGAACGTCAACCGCCACCTGGAGCAGCTCTCGCGGCGCGCCACCACGCCCCCGGTGCGCGTGCTCATCGCCGCCAACCTCTGGAACATGGTGATGATCATGCTGGAGGACCGCGCCGTCGCCGAGGTCGACCAGCTCCCGCCCGACGACCAGCGCCGCGTGACGGGGATGTTCCAGTTGATGGTGTCGCTCTGTCGGCAGGCGCAGGCCGACGACCCGACGGTGCGACGCCACTACCCCTTCGCGCACGACGTTCTGTCGGCGATGGACATGATCGAGCACCGATCGATCTGCGGCGGCCTCGGGCAGGCGTGCTGCATGGGCGACCCTTGCGCGCCCGGCCTCGCGTGCTCGCTCAACACCGGCGTCTGCGTGGCCCCCAACCTCTGCCAGAACGACGCGGCCTGCGGCGCCGGCAACATGTGCAGCAACGGCGCGTGCATGGCGCGCCCGACGCCCTCGCGCGTTCACTTCCAACTGCGACTGGCCGGCGTCATCGATGACTCGCCGCAGGCCTCGACCTTCAACGGCTTCACCGGCGGCGCGGGCTTCATGGTCAACGTCGCCGACTTCGGCCCGGCGCTGGTGCGGGTGAGCCCGATGCTCGGCCTCGGCGCGGACATCGGGACGTGGCGCAGCGAGGTGGCCGCACACGCCGATGCCGCCGTCGGGGCGCAGGTCTCCATCGGGCGTTCGGTGCGCGGCGTCGCGCGGGTGCTCTACACGCCGGGCTGGGTCTACGCGGAGAACCGCTCGACCTTCACGGCGGCGTCGTACCGGCTCGAAGGCTTCATCCACGTCGGCGGCATCCTGGCGGGCCTCGGATGGCAGGAGGTCCAACGCGGCGCGGACACTCCACTGCGACTCTTCAGCGCCTCGGTGGAGTTCGGGTGGTGAGCATGCGCGCGTCTCCCTTCGTCGTCGTCCTCGGTCTCCTCGGCGGGCTCGCAGGCGACGTCGGCTGCCTCATCCAGCCAACGGACGCCGACTGCACCGGCGCCACCACCTGCGACGCCTGCGCCGACCGCGAGGGCTGCGGCTGGTGTCTCGGCACCAACACCTGCCAGCCGGGCACCTCCCTCGGCCCCACGGGCGCCGCCTGTCCCATGTGGCGCTTCGCCACCTGCGAGGGTCCCGACCCCGACAACTGCCGCGCCCTCCGGACGTGTGGCTCGTGCGGCAACGCCCTCCAGACCTGCGCATGGTGCGTGACCAGCAACACCTGCCAGCCCGCGGGTGACCCGTGCACCGGCGCGCGCGTGACCGACAGCGACACCTGCGGCTCGGTCATCTGCACCCCGCTTGCGGGCTGCGCCGCGTGCATCTCCTCCAGCCAGAGCTGCAACTGGTGCACGCTCTCCGGGCAGTGCCGCGGCAGCTCGACGGACTGTCCCCGCTACGAGTACGTGAGCCGGTATTCGGGGGTGTGTCGCTGAGTCCCATGACGCCCGCGACGCTTCGATTGATCGTTCCGCTCGCCGCGCTCCTCGCCTGCGGCCCGAGGAGGGAGGAGCTCACCCTCGATCAGATCTGCGTCGTGGCCAACGGCTTCGTCGCAGGAGGGCTGGCGTTGGTGACCGACCAACCGACGCGCGTCTCGATCGGTGTCTCTCTGTCGCAGCGGTGCCGCCCGATCTGCGACACGTTGGTGGCGAGCTCCTGCTCGGTCCTGCGCGAGGGCAACACCCTGCGCGTTCAAGGGCACATCACCGTCGACGTCGACTGTCCCTCGGGCCCCATTCCTCCCGCTTGCTCTGCGCCGATCGTGGAGTGCACGCCCGGGCCTCTGCCGGAGGGCGACTATGTCCTCACCGACGGCACGCGCGAGGTGCGCTTCCACGTCCCGATGCCCCTGCCGCGAAGCTCCGCCTGCTCACCCTGACGAGCCGCGACGCCCGCTCGGTGAACGGCTCAGCGACGGAGCGCCGCGAGGCCCTCATCGGGTCGGTTGGTCACCTGAAACCCGCTGGTCCGACGCGCGGTTCGACCGAGACGTCCCAGAACCTGGAGCCAGACCCAGAGCGTGAGCGAGGGGGAGCGCCCCTGACGCTGCCAGTCTTCGTGCGGTACCTCTCCACGAAGCGGCTTGTTCAGCTCCGAACAACTCTCGCCACAAGCCGCGTCGGGTTGATGCCAGTGCCCACTCACGTCGTCGTCCTGAAGAGATTCGTCGACCGCCTGACGGTGTTGTCCCCCGAGCATGACGGTCCGGACGCGGCGGGAGTCGCGGAGCGCGATCTGGACGATTTCCAGCAGCGTCTCGGCGCACCCTTACCCGCAACCTTGAGGGAATATTGGAGTCTGATGGGACGGCGCCCGCTGGCGGGATTGTTCAATGGAGAAATGGACGTCTCATTCGCCGACGCCGAAGCATGGTCGTTGGACTGGATCGACTTCACGCACGACGGTCGACGCGTCTTGCTCTTCGGCGCAGACGGAATGCAGACCTGCTTCTACGCGGTCTTTCTCGACGACGGCGACGACCCCGCGGTCCATCTGCTCGACGAGGGAGGCAACCCCCGCCTGCTGTGTCACTCCTTTTCGTCGATGTTGATGTGCGGCGTCTTCGTCACGATGGAGCTCGCTCGCTGCCCGTATCGGTTCCATGCGATGACGGGCAACAAGGCCGACTTCGACGCGATCATTGCCGGTCTCGTGTCGGCCGGTCTCGAAACGATGCCCGAAGGGAACCCGCGAGAGGCATGCCTGCGGGGCGACGGCATCTGGGTCCATGCACAACACCTGTTCGACGGCCGCGTGTTCTTGCGCCTGGGCACAAGGGCGCCGTTCGACACACGTCGCGTCGCCACCCCCTTCGCGTTTGACTGGCGCGATTGGTAGCAGGTCGGGCGACGTCGACCTGCGCCGATCCTTGACGCACCTCGCGCGATGTCGGCACCGTCGGCTCATGCGCCAAACACTCCTGCTGGTCGCGCTGATGGCGCTCGGTTGCGCGGGCCGCTCCGTCGTCGGAGGCCCACCCGACGACGCCGCCGTCGCCGATGTCGGCACCGACCTCGGCCTCGACGTCGCGCTCGACACCGGCATGGACATCCCGCCCGTCGACCGACCGCCCGTCGACGCGGGCACCCTGCGATGCAACCGCGACGACGACTGCCGCGGCCACGAGCTCGGCTACTTCGCCTGCGACGTCGCCTCGGGGCGCTGCGTGACCTGCACCCCCGCCACCGACACCTGCCCGTCGGGCCAGTACTGCGAGGGCGCCACCTTCCGCTGCGTCGCGGGCTGTCGCGACGACGCGGCGTGCGCCCGCGCGGGCGACGACGGCGGTGCGTCCTCCCTTCGCTGCAACACCACCACGCGCCAGTGCGTGGCCTGCACCACCGACGCCCACTGCCCGGCGGGTCGGGTGTGCGCGGGCAACGAGTGCGTCGCCGGGTGCAGCCCCACGCAAGCCTGCCCCGCGGCCACGACCTGCTGCACAGGCGCCTGCGTCGACGCGCAGAGCAACACCGCCCACTGCGGCGGCTGCGGGATGGCCTGCGCCATCGCCAACGGCGCCGCGGCCTGCGTCGGCGGAGCGTGCGCGGTCGCGACCTGCACCGGCCGCTTCGGCGACTGCGACAGCGCGGCGAGCAACGGGTGCGAGACCGACACCTCCACCGACGTGATGCACTGCGGCGGCTGCGGCAGGGCGTGCGCCGCCCGCGCCAACAGCACCGCGAGCTGCGCGACGGGCGCGTGCGCCTACGCCTGCAACGCGGGCTTCGCCGATTGCGACAGTGACCCGAGCAACGGCTGCGAGGTCACGCTCGCCACCGACGCCACCCACTGCGGAACGTGCGGCAACACCTGCATGGTCGCCAGCGGCACCGCAGCCTGCGTCGCGGGCGTGTGCGGCGTGAGCTCCTGCGCGGACGGCTTCGCCAACTGCGACGGCGACGTGAGCAACGGCTGCGAGGTCGACACCCGCATCACGCTCACCCACTGCGGCGCGTGCGGAACCATGTGCCCGACGCCCGCCAACGCCTCGGCCACCTGCGCGACGGGCGCGTGCGGTCTGCGCTGCAACGACGGCTTCGGCGACTGCGACGGCGACGCGACCAACGGCTGCGAGGTGACCCTCGGGTCGTCGACCGCCCACTGCGGACGCTGCGGCGGAGCGTGCCCGGCGCGCGCCAACGCCACCGCCACCTGCGGCGGCGGGACGTGCGCCTTCACCTGCGACGCGGGCTACGCCGACTGCGACGGTGACGCGAGCAACGGATGCGAGATCGACACCCGCACCACGGTGGCTCATTGCGGGATGTGCGCGCGCGTCTGCCCGATGGGCGCCCGTAGCACCGCGACCTGCGCGGGCAGCGCGTGCGGCCTGACCTGCGACGGGGCTTACCTCGACTGCGACGGTGTCGCGAGCAACGGCTGCGAGGTCGACCCGCTCTCCAGCGCCACCCACTGCGGCGCGTGCAACAACGCCTGCGCGAGCGGTCGGCAGTGCGAGGCGGGGCTGTGCTGCGGCGTCCGCGAGCGCAACTGCGGCGGCGTGTGCCGCAACCTCAACACCGAAAACGCCAACTGCGGCGCGTGCGGCAACGTCTGCCCGACGAACACCACGTGCACCTACGGCGTCTGCGAGAGCAACACCTGCCTGCCGACGCGGTCGTGCTCGGGGAGCGCCTGCAACGTGTGCGGCACCCAGGCCTTCGTCGAGCCCTGGGACACCACCACGGCGTGGCGCACGGTCGACGGCGGGCCGATCGTCGTGATGAGCGATGGCAGCGCGTGCCGCGGGCCGTTCATGCGGGAGACGGTTCTCTTCAGCGGCGGGCGCACCTTCACGCGCGCGGGCATCCCGGTGCGGGCGGGGCAGGTGTACTGCCTGTCGGCGTGGATCCGCGGGAGCGCCAGCACCCAGCCCTTCCTCGGCATCAACGCCTCCAACGCGAGCGGCACCGTCGGCACCGAACACTGGCTCATCGGCAACGAGTGCTACCCGTCGGGCTTCGCGGTTCCGGTGTCGCCGGTGCGACCCGACGGGCAGTGGCACTGGTATGCGCGCGAGTTCACGATGCCGAGCTACACGCACGTCGTGCTGAAGACCGAGATCTTCGTCGCCGGGTCGCCGGGCACCGCGGACTTCGACGCGATCCAGCTCGTCGACGGCCGCTGCCCCGAGGCGCCGCCCGCCGTCTGCGCGGCCTCCACCTGCGACTGATCGAGCGCCCTTCGTCGGCGCAGGATAGACCTCAGCGCGACTCTGCGCGCACTTCCAACGAGGCCCGCCGCGCCGTCACGCCACGCGCCCAGGTCGCCTGCGCCGTGATCGTGTAGCGCCCGGGGCTCGCGTCATCGATCGCGCACGTCAGCGGGATGCCGGTCACCGCGACCTCGGTGTTGGTGTCGCTCGCCGACACGAAGCGCCCCTCGTACGCCGCACAGCGGGTCACCTGCGGCGCACCACCTTCGCGCGTCACGGTGACCACGAGCCGTGACTCGCCGAGCGTGTTGTAGACGGCGTTGCGCTTCGATCGGGAGCTGTGCTCGTTGGTCGGAGACGGCAGCGTCGCGTCGAGGCGGAAGGAGAGCTTGCTCCGCGCGGCGAGGTTCACGGTGATCGGAGCGTGGGCGATGAGATCGATCGCGCCGACGCGCTCGCCGCGTGGCGCGAGGAAGTACGCCGCGCAGGTGCCGATGCCACCGAGCACGACGACAAAGGCGCCTGCGATGAGGAGCGCGGGCGATGAACCTGATCGGGTCGGTGGGGAGGTCACGGTGCGACGCTACGCCGTGGGTGCCGTCCGTGCGAACCGCCCGTCACCTACGCCGGAGCGAGGGCCGCTCCCGCTTCGGTCGATGGCAGCTTCTTCGCGCGCACGAACAACCACGCGGACAACGCGGCGAGGGAGACCACCGCGACCGAGAGGGCGACGCCCTGCGCCATCGTCTTGTCGGTCTTCCGGCGGAGGTACGAGAGGCGGTTCTCGTCTCGAAGCCGATAGAACTCCGTCTCCGCGCGGGAGAGAGCGGAGGAGCGGCCCTCCTCGCGCCGGAGCGAGTCCTGCACCCGTCGCGTGTCGTCGATGGAGTCGATGTGTTCGGACCACTGGTTCGCGGCGGCGCCCGCGGCACCGAGCGCCGCCAGGAGCGCCAGGACGCTTCCGGCGCGGAGGACGTTCTTCGGGGAGTAGCGCTTCGCGTGGGCCGCGGCGCGCTCGGCCCGCTTCACGGCGGCCAGCGCGTCCATGTCGGGTCGATCGTTGATCTCGTTGCAGAAGAGGACGTCCCACGCGCGCGGCGGAGCGGGGACGCGCGCGGCCTGCGCAGACTGCACCCGCTCCTGGGCGACGGCGGCGGCCCGATCGAAGAAGTCGCGCTGCGTCGCGATGCCGTCGTCCTTGAACCAGATGGCGAGCTTCACGACGGTGAAGCCGTTGGGGTTGCTGGGGTCGTAGAGGTGGAGGTTGAGGTAGCGCTTCTGCCCGGAGATCGCCTCGGACGGAACGTTGATCCGCGTGACCGCCGACCAGCGGATGCTGCTGAGTCCGTAGACGATGTTCTGCTGCCCGTGCTCGCTCATGAACACGAAGCCCGGCATCAGGAGGACGCGCGTCGACGTGAAGACGATGAACGCATCCGCGTTGGCGTCCGAGGTCTGGCCCGCCCACTTCATTCCGCTGAAGAGCCCGACGATCCGGCCGCTGGCGTCGCGGGTGACGGGTCCGTCGCACGTCGCCTTCCCGATGAGGCCGATCACCTCACCCGCTTCGAGCACCGGCGGAAGGAGCGAGCGGTGAAACCACTGCGCGAGGTCTTGTCCCTGGTTGGTCATCGGCCAACGGTACGAGCGTCGATCGGGGCCTCGACCTGAATGCACCTGAAAGCTGCGCCGCGACGTCCATCGACCCGCTCGGCGCGGGGCACTGCGACCGGACGGCGCGCAGGAGCCCACCACCCGAGAGCGCAGATCGTCAGCCGTAGAGCCGCACGCGCAGCTCGGCGTCGCCGATGGAGAGCACGTCGCCGTCGGAGAGCTCGCGCTTGTTCACGGCCTCGCCGTTCACCCGCGTCGTCGGTCGGCCACCGAGATCGATGACCGAGAACCCGTCGTCCGCGCACTCCACCACCGCGTGCATGCGAGAGACGCCCGGCGCGTCGAGGCACACCTGCGCGGTCTCCATCGATCCGATCTTGATGACGTCGGAGTCGGACTCCACCACGCGCATCGGGCGCCCCGGCTCGCTCACCTCGAAGGCCACCCGCACGCGCGTCAGCGGTGTCGCGACCGGGACGCGCGACGGGTCACGGATGAGCGTGTCGAAGCCCTCCGCGAGCACCACGTAGGTTGCGCCGCGCGAGAACAGGATGGCGCGCTCCCGCAGCGCAGCCCACGCGAGCAGGAGCAGGCCGAGGCCGGCCCCGACCGCGGGCAGCGGCTCGCCCGACGGGTGGGACAACGCGAGGGCCAGCGCCGCGACGAGCAGCAACGCGCTGACGATCGCCGCGTAGCGGGCGTAGCGGACACGTGACGCGGACGCCGCGAAGGCCGCGTCGTAGGCCGCGCGCACCGGGGCGAGCACGCGCTCGGGGGAGAGGTCGCCGGCGCTGCGGTAGTCCGCGGCGGAGTGGTCGTGGGCGATGCCCTTCCCGCACGCGACCACGGCGGCGTGTACGGCGGCGGCGACGGGCGCGGGGCTCGCGGCGCGGCAGAGCTTCAGCGTGCGGTCGACATTGGCCGCGGCCAGGAGCTTGCGCACCACCATCGCGAAGACCGCCGCGTTGATGGACGCCCCGATGACACGAAACACATACACGGCGCCGAGCGTCGCGCCGACGACGAGCAGGGGCCACGGGATCCAGACCGGCCACGGGGGCTCCATCGGTCGCCACGATAGCGCAGCCCCGCATCGTGTACGGTGCGCGCCGATGTCAGACGACCATGAGGCGATCGTCGCGGCCCTGGAGCGGGCGATCGATCGCGGCGACAACGTTCAGCTCGCGCGTGGCTTCGCCGGAAACCCCACCTGGAACGGCTTCCCCCTCTCGCTCGACGGCGACCTGCTGCTGGTGCGAACGCTCCACGACTTCGACCTCGATGGCTTCGCGGTGATGCGCGTGCGCGACCTCACGGAGGTGCGCAACGGCAGCGCCGAGCGCTTCTTTCGCCGCGTGCTGCACGGGGAAAAATCGCTGGAGGGACTCACCACGCCCGACCTCCCGCTGAGCTCGTGGCGCGCGGTGATGGCAGCCGTTCGCGCGAAGCACCGCTTCGCCATCGTGGAGTGCGAGCGCGGCGACGGCTCGGGCTTCTTCCTGGGCGAGCTCGTCCCCGACGACGACGTCGACAGCGTCGCGATGCACTACGTCCACGTCGACGGAACGCTCGAAGGCGCCGTCACCCGCGTCTCCCTCGACGACGTCACCCTCGTGCGCTTCGGCGAGCGGTACCTCAACCTCTTCGGCCGCTACGCCGTGGCCGACCACCACCAATAGGCTCGCGCGCTACCGCGCGGCGGTCATCACCGACAGCAGGTGCGCCAGCAGCGGCTCCCACCGCTCGCGCCGATGCCCGAGGTGGCCCCATTCGCGCGGCGCCCACACATGCGCGATGCCCACCCGATCGAGCGCCTGGGCGAAGCGCTCTGTCGGCTCGAAGAGCCGTGCTTCATCGGCGCGCCCGCAGGTCAGGTAGATGCGCCCCGCGAGGCGACGCGCCCGCGCCAGCCCGTCGGCCTGGTCGAGCCACGTCACCGGACTGTGCGTCAGCCACCGCGACCACACGGCGGGGACCACCTCGCCCGTCGCGAGGTCCACCGGCCACGCGTATCCGCGCCGCTCGTTGGCATCGGGCGACCAGTCGGCGCCGTAGCTCGCGAACTGCCCCGGCGGGCCGACCGCATCCTCGACGCGGACCCACCCGAGCCACAGCGGACGGGCGCGACCGTCTTCGCCGAGCATCCAGTGCGCAAAGTCGAGCGCGTCGGGCGACGAGGCGCCCACCGCCCCAAACACCTCGGGCCGACGCATCGCCAGCGACACCGCGTCGAAGCCGCCCGTCGAGTGCCCCGCCAGCGCCCGCGCCTGCCCGTCGCGGATCGTTCGAAAGCGCGCGTCGACGGTCGCGACCACCCCGTCGATCATGAAGCGCTCCCAGGCGCCCGTGACGGGTCCGTCGACGAGGTAGCTCGACCCCGCGCGGGTGCTCGTGTCGATGCCCACGTAGATCGCCTCGCGGGCGCCGTCGGGCGCGTCGTCGGCGTGGCGCGCGGCGTCCTCGTTGCCCATCAATCCGGGCAGCAGATAGACCACCGGGTAGCGCCGCCGGGGCGCCGTCGCATAGCTCGCGGGCAGGCGCACGCAGAGCCGCCGCGCCGTCGGGTTGCCGATGGACCCGGCGACGTCGGGCGACTCCACGACGAGGCGCTGCCAGCGGTCACCGACGCAGCGATCGGCCTCCGGTCGTGGGGCGCCGATGGTCCTGAGTCGCAGCTCGGAGGCGCGGTCGGTGACGAAGCCGCGACCCAGCGCGTCGCCCGCAACGTCATTGCCGAAGAGGTTGTCGAAGAAGCGGTGCTGCGTGTCGAAGACCGCGAAGGTCACCGCGCCATCGGGCACCGCACCAGGGAGCGCGACGTCGACGGGGGCCTCGCCCGCGCCCAGTCGGGCGGAGGTCACGACCGCGCGGGGCATCATGTCGACGATGGGTCCGAGGGCTCCGCGCTCCGAGAGGGCCGTCCACTCGTCGGTCGTGAGCCAGGTGACGAACAGGCTGCCGACCGCGGGCTGCGCGGTGTCGAGCCGCACGTGCACATGCACCATGGGTGACGCGGGCAGCGACGGTGGCGCTGGTGGTGGCGGTGGCAGCGGCGGCGGTAGCGTGGCGACGGGCGGATGGTGGCAGGCAGCCGTAAGCGCGATGGCGACGGCGATGGGGAGCGAGCGCATGACCGGCGGGATCATAGGCCGTCATCGGAGGAGAGGCCGCAAGGGCGCAGGGGTCGCAAGGAAGACGGAATCTGGTGTCACGAAAGGTTTGGGGGCGAACGAAGTCGCTCACCGCGGGTGACATTTCGAGCACCACCACCGTCCCCTCTCCCTTGCGACCCCTGCGCCCTTGCGGCTTCTCTCGCCGCAGTGCCTGAGGCCCGTCGCGACCGACCGTCAGCGCGGCCCCGGTCCCGGTCCGGGACCGCCACCGAACGACGGCCCTGGCGGGTTGCCATGCAGCACCGAGAACTCCCCGGGGACCGGGCCGAAGCCCGCGTGGGTGACCAGATTGGCGTACGCGTCGAAGCTCTCCCAGCGGTCGTGCCTCATGCCCGACGTACGAAACCCGATCTTCGGCCACGGCGCCGGCGGGTTCGCCTCATCGAAGACCACCCGCCCCTCGTGCACCGTGGGCGCGAACAACACCAACACCCCGTCGGGCGCCACCAGCGACCACAGACCGAGCGACCACAGCTCGATGGCAGGCCACCACGGCGAGGCCAACGAATCACCGAAGGCCGTGACCCAATGGAGGTGCGCCTCCAGCATCCGCGACGCGACCTCGTGCGGCCGCTCGATGACCGCCGGAACGTGCTCGCTCGCGCCGCGCCCCGGATGCTCCCAACGCGCCACGCGAAGCGGTTCGCGCACGACCTCCGCGAGGTGGTGGTACGGGTCCGTCTGCGACGACTTCACGCCCATCGCCGTGCCCAGCTCGCACAGCCGATCGTGGGTCTTCGGGTCGCGGCGCATCGCCTCGGGGGCGCTGCTCCACGCCTTGTCCCGCGCCTTCTGCCACGCGTGCATCGCGTCGGGCATCACGATGCTCGGACCGTCCGTTCTCATCATCGAAGGCGGCGCCGTCGGAGTCGTCGGGTCCGCCGTGGTCGCCATCGCGGGCAACGGATCACCGGGCACCGCGAGCCCGATGCGTCGCCACACCGCCGGGATACCCGACACGACCTCCACGCGAGCCTCGGGCAGCGGCGCAGCGGCGTGTGGAGCGAGCGCCGCGAGGTGCGCGCCGTAGCGCGATCGGGCGAACTCGATGACGTCGGGCCCGAGCGCCGCGACGGTGGGAGTCGGCGCGAGGAAGCGGATGTTCTGCTCGAAGGCGATGGCGGCGCGGGCGAGGTCGGGTAGCGAGCTCATGGGGCGCCGATGATACGCGGCGCAGAGACCACGCGACCGGCGTGAGCGCCCCCCGTTTCCAACGCCCGAGGGCGGTGCTACATCTCGGCTCGTTGGCGCGGACCGTTATCACGACGGCCGTGACCGACAGAAACACTGGTTCTCCGATGCCGTCCAAGATCACGGTCCCGGAGCTGCGCGCGCGGAAGTCCTCCGCAGGGCGTGGCGACAAGCTCGCGATGGTCACCGCCTACGACGCGACCTTCGCGCGGATGTTCGACGGCGCGGGCGTCGACGCCATCCTCGTCGGCGACTCGCTCGGCATGGTCATCCAAGGGGGCACCAGCACCCTGCCGGTGACCCTCGACGAGGTCATCTACCACTGCCGCGCCGTCGCCCGCGGGACGCGCAACGCCCACGTCATCGGCGACATGCCCTTCATGAGCTACCAGGCGTCCCCCGACGCGGCGCTCATCGCGGCGGGCCGACTCATGAAGGAAGGCGGCGCGGAGTCCGTGAAGCTCGAAGGCGGCAAGGAGATCGCCGACGTCATCCGCCGCATGGTTCGCATGGGCATCCCCGTGATGGCGCACGTCGGGCTCATGCCGCAGCGCGTTCACGCCATGGGCGGCTTCAAGGTGCAGGGGCGCAACGACGACGCGGCCGACGCCATCCTCGAAGACGCCATCGCGGTCTGCGAAGCCGGCGCCTACGCGGTGGTCGTCGAAGGCGTCCCCGCGCCGCTCGCCGAGCGCATCACGCGCGCGGTCGAAGTACCCACCATCGGCATCGGCGCGGGCGTCGGGTGCGACGGGCAGATCCTCGTGAGCTACGACCTCCTCGGGCTCAATGACACGATGCGACCGAAGTTCGTGAAGCGCTTCGAGGAGTTCTTTCAGCGCGGCACCGAGGCGACGCGGGCGTACATCGACGAGGTGCGCGGCGGCGTCTTCCCGGGCCCCGAGCACAGCTTCGGTCTGCCCGCCGAGCCCCGCAGCGCCGACGCCCTCCTCCCCCGCCACGCGCCGGCGTCGTATGGCCCGACCCACTGAATCGCCCGCGGTGATCCCCACCGCCGCGGCCTTCCGCGACGCCTGCGACAAGGCGCGCGCGGAGGGTCGCCGGGTGGCGCTCGTCCCGACCATGGGCGCGCTCCACCGCGGACATCTCGCGCTGATGGAGGAAGCCCGTCGGCGCGTCGGAGCCGACGGCCTCGTCGCGGTGTCCATCTTCGTCAACCCGACGCAGTTCGGCCCCAACGAGGACTTCTCCCGCTACCCCCGCGAGCTCGACGCCGACGTCGCCCGCTGCGCCTCCGTCGGGGTCGACGCCGTGTTCGCCCCTCCACCGTCGGAGATGTACCCGGCGGGCGATCAGACCCGGGTGCGCGTCCCCGAGCTCGCCGGTCCGATGTGCGGCGTGAGCAGGCCCGTCCACTTCGAGGGCGTCGCCACCGTGGTGACCAAGCTCCTCGCGCTCACGGGGCCCTGCGTCGCAGTGTTCGGCCGCAAGGACTACCAGCAGTTCAGGGTAATCTCGCGCCTCACCACCGACCTCTTCCTCCCGGCCGAGATCGTAGGGCTCCCCACCATCCGGGAGCCCGACGGCCTCGCGCTGAGCTCCCGCAACCGTTACCTCGCGACCGCCGACCGCCAACGCGCCGTCGCCATCCCCACCGCGTTGCGCGCTGCGCGGGCCCGCTACGCCAAGGGCGAGCGCGACACGGCCGCCCTGCTCGACACGGTCACACGGGGCCTCACGACGTCGGTCGACAGCATCGACTACGTCGAGCTCCGCGACGCCGACGACCTCACGGCGCCCCCCGCGACGCTCTCCGCGGGGCAACGCGCGGTGCTCGCGGTGGCCGTGAAGATCGGCGCCACGCGGCTCATCGACAACACCGTACTGGGCGAGTACGACCCGACGCTCGACTGAGAATGTTGGAGACTGCCCCGATGACCACCACCGGGGCGAGCGCTCCTCCCGTCAAGCCCACCCTGCGCGGCGTGATCCATCACTGGAGCGCCGTTGCGGCCTTCGGCGCGGGCGTCGTCCTCGTCGGGATGGCGCCCACATCGCGCGCGGCCTTCGCGGCGCTGATCTACGCGCTGAGCGTCTGCACGCTGTTCACGGTGAGCGCCGTCTATCACCGGCCCACGTGGAAGCCGAAGCCCCGCGCGTTCATGCGCAGCCTCGACCACGCCGCGATCTTCGTCCTCATCGCAGGAACGTACACGCCCATCTGCCGCCTCGGCCTCGGCGACGCCGCCGGGTCGCGCCTTCTCTTCTGGGTCTGGATCGCCGCCGCGCTCGGTGTGTTGCAGTCGATCTTCTGGGTGCGCGCCCCGAAGCCCGTCAGCGCCGCGCTCTACCTCTTCGTCGGCTGGACCGTCGTCCCCTACTTCGGCGCCGTGCGCGCCGCGCTCTCCCCCGCGCACCTCGCGTTGCTCCTCGGCGGCGGCATCGTCTACTCCCTCGGCGCCGTCACCTACGCGCTCAAGCGGCCCAGCCCGGTGCCTGCGGTGTTCGGCTACCACGAGGTGTTTCACACGTTGACGGTGGTCGCGTGCGCCTGCCACTACGCGCTGGTCACCGACCTCGTGCGGAGTGCGCGGTGAACTCTCGTCGATTCGTGGCAGGGCTGACCGCACTCCTCGTCGGTTGCGGCGACACGACCGATGCGCCGCCCGCCACCGTGGGCCCGGACAGCCCCATCGTCGTCGCGGAGCCGCGGCAGTGGGCGTGGGTTCCCATCGAGGGCATGCGCTGCATCGACGGCTCGCCGACGGGCATCGGCGTCAACGTCGTGCCCAACGCCGAGGGCCTCGTGATCTTCCTGATGGGCGGTGGCGCCTGCTTCAACGAGGAGAGCTGCGCGAGCGTGTTGCACGCCAACGGCTTCGTCGAGACCGCCTTCCGCACGGAGATGCGGCTCGCCAGCGCGGTGGGGCCCCTGTCGCGCAGCGACACCAACAACGCGTTCCGCAACTGGAGCTACGCGTACATCGGGTACTGCACCGGCGACGCCCACGCGGGCGACAACCCCGACGGCGTCGTCATCGGCGGCACGCGCCGGGTGTTCGTCGGGTCCCGCAACGTGCGCGTCGCGCTGCGGCGGCTGCTGCCGACCTTCCGCGGTGTGGGTCGCGTGCTCGTCACCGGCTTGAGTGCCGGTGGCTTCGGCGCGGCCTGGCACTACGACGGCATCGCGCAGGCGTTCGGCCCGACCACGGACGTCTCGCTGCTCAACGACTCGGGTCCGCCGCTCGGCGACGACGTGCTCGCCCCGTGCCTGCAACGCACCTGGCGCACGCTCTGGAACCTCGACGCCACGCTCCCCGCCGACTGCACCGAGTGCCGTGCTCAAGCCGACGGTGGTGGTCTCTCGCGGCTCACGGACTTCCTCGCGCGCAAGTACCCCACGCGTCGGCTCGGGCTCATCAGCGCGATGGGCGACGCCTCGCCCCGGTACTTCTTCTCCTGGGGTCACGGCGGCGACTGCGCGCGACAGGGAGACATCACCGCCGAGGAGTTCGGTCAGGGTCTGCTGGCGACGCGGCAGCGCCTCGCGGGCACCAGCCTGCGCAGCTACTTCATCACCTCCGAAAACCACACCTGGCTCCTGCGGTGGAACTCCACCCTCGTCGACGGCGTTCCGCTGAGCCGGTGGGCGGGTGTGATCGGCACTGGGGTCGGGGACTTCGTCGACGTGGGTCCGGGCGCGCCGTAGCCACACCCCTGGCACAACCCGTCACACGCTGATTCCCTGCGTTCTTCGCCCTGCGCGATGGCACGCCTCTCGCTCAAGAACCAGAGGCAGACTCCCTTTGCGATCCACGAGGTCCACCATGATGCGTCGCGTTCTTCCCTTTGTTCTTCTCGCCCTCTCGGCCTGTTCGGGCGGCACGGCGCTCACGGTCCCCGAGACCGACGCGGCCTCCGACGCGCAGACGAACCCCGCGGTCACCGTCACCGCCGCCATCGCCGCCGCGTCGCTCGCCGACAACTGCCCCACCGCTTCGTCGGGCGCCGCCGCCCCCTGCGCGCAGCTCTCCGTCGACGCGGGCGGCCAGCAAGACCGGGCGTGCGGCACGCCCTTCTGCCGACAGACCAACCTCCAGATCAACTTCACGCTCGCCGCCGTCGGAACGCCCGTCACCCCGGCGCCCGCGCGCGCGGTGGTCGTCACCCGCGTTCGGCTGCTCGACGCCACCAACGATGCGCAGCTCGACGTGCTCACCGCGCGCGAGCCGCAGCGCTGGACGGGCTCGCAGTACGTCACCTGGGACGGCAACCTCACCGAGTACGGCGACACCCGCGGCAGCTACAAGCTCACCGCCCCCAACTGGGCTGCCATCGGCGGCGGCAACACGTGGAGCACCTACGGCCGCGCCTATCGCCTGGAGGTCACCGTCGAGGTCAACGGACAGACGCTCGTGCTGCGTTCGGGCGAGCTGATGCGCGCGCCCGAGGTCGTGACCTGATCGCATGAACCGACGGTCGCCCATCGTCGCGGCCGTATTCTGCCTCCTCGGTTGTCGCGAGCGAACCCACACCGCGTCCGCGCCCGGTCGCTGGAGCGAGCCGTGGCTGCTCGATGAAGCCCGACGCTTTCTCGATGACCCCGCGCACCGTCGGCGCAGCCTCGAAGCGTCGCTGACCAACCCCGACAACACCTACTCCCGCCAGCGCCTCGACCACTATGCGCGCGTCACCGTCGGCTGGGACCTCCTCCCCGTCTGGAACCCGGTCTCCGTCCCCGTCACCGATGCGCCGTCGCCGTCCCTCGAAGGCGTCGCGCCGTTGTGGGACGGCCGTCGCCCTTCATCGATGTCCCAATGGGTGTCGCTGGGGCGCGAGGTGTTCTTCCGATATCCGTTGAGGGCCGAGGTCTACGTCGAGCACGCCCTCGGCCGCCCGCCGCTCGCGCTCGACGTCGGCATCCTCCGCGCGCCCGACGGAACCTACCCTGGCGCGGTTCGCTTTCGCGACGTCGACGGTGAGGCGCGGGTCGGCATCACCTGCGCGCTCTGCCACACCGACGTGGCGGACGGCGCGCTCGTGGTGGGCCGCGCGCGGCGATCGTTCGACTACGGACGAATGCGCCTCGCCTACCACGCCGACACCGGGACATCCGTCGACCCCGAGCTCGCGCGGCGGATGCGCACCTGGGGTCGCGGGCGCGCCGACGTGACCGAAGACCGCGACGAAGACCCGGTGGCGATCCCCGACCTGTGGGGCCTGCGCGACCAGCAGTACCTCACCCAGGCGGGGACGCTTCGACACGTCGGCCCGGCGGCGCTCGCGATACGCCAGGAGACGCAGCTCCTGCACTCCAACCACGAGCGGGTGCGCCCACCGCGCGAGCTCGCCTGGGCGCTCGCGATGTACCTCTACACCCTGCAAGCGCCGCCTCGTTACCCGAGAGACGCCGCGTTGCTCTCGCGGGGAGAGCGGTTGTTCAATGAACAATGCCGCGGATGTCACAGCAACGCGGCGGGTGGCGGCCCGCTGGTGACCGCCGCGCGAGTGGGCACCAACGCGGCGCTGGCGACGGGCCACGGGCGCGGGACGGGTCGCTACCGGCCACCGGCACTGATCGCGGTGGGCGAGGCCGGGCCGTACCTGCACGACGGCTCGGTGGCGACGCTGGAGGAGTTGTTCTCGCGGGAGCGATTGAGCCCGACGTACCGCGGGGTGCACGGCGTGGGCGCGGTGCCGGGGCACGAGTGGGGCACGGAGCTGGCGGAGGACGATCGCGCGGCGCTGCTGGCGTGGCTGCGGGCGCGCTGAGCTCCCGGTCAGGCCCGCGGTCGACGACCTTACCCGAAGGGACGCATTGGGCGAGCGTGAGTGATTGCTCTACGGTGTCCATCCCGTGAAGGCGACCCTCCTGCCCCTCCTCCTCGCCTCGCTCCTGCCCGCGGTCGCCACCGCGCAACCCGTCACGGTGCGCGTCGTCGCGCAGACCGCCGCCCGCCCCGCGTGGTCGACCGCACCCGTCCAGGCCCGCGTCGGCGACCCCGTCACGCTCACCGTCATGGCCTCCGCGCGAGGCCGCCTCTCCCCGCTCCCGCCCGGCGCGACCGTCCGCTGGCATCGCGTCGTCCCGCGCACCGAGCACCGCGACTCCCCCTCGCCCAACCCCGGCCTCACCAGCTTCTCCAACGCCGTCCTCTTCGGCCCGCGCCACGGCCGTTGGATCGGCTACGACCATCTGGAGTACGAGACCGCCGCCGTCGCCTCCGAGGGCCCGACGCTCACCGTCCGCAATGCTGGCGACGAGCACGGCGGCGCCGGATCGTCGTGGTACGCGGCCGACGTCACGCTCCCCGGCGGGCAGATCGTACGTACACCCAACGAATCGGCCGTCGACACGTTGGGCCTGTCGCCCACGGTGATGCGCGTGAGCTACCGCAGCGGCGACGACTACCTCGGCTGGCTCTCGACCTACTTCCACGTCACCAGCGTCTTCGGCTCCAACGGCGGAACCGACGCGACCCACCAGACCGACCGCTACACCGGCGCCGACTGCGCCGACGTGCTCATCGGCGGGCTCCGCGCCTCCGGGATGCGCGCCGTCCGGTACACCTCGGTGGCGGGCATCCACGAGTACGCCGTGGCGCAGAGCGGGGTGCTGCGGGTGGAGACCGATGGAGCCATTCGCGGCGCCGATGGAGCCGTCACGCTGCGGTGGGGGAGCGACGTTCGGCCGGGCGACCTCGTCACCATCGACTACGCCGAAGACGCCGGGCACAGCCTCCCTCGCGCCTGGGATCACATCGGCGCGCTGGTCGCCGACGCCAACGGTGACGGAGTGCTCGACGGCTCGGACACGCTGCGCCACGAGGGCTCACGCGGCCTGACCGACACTGCCCTCCGTCACGCGGGCGCGATGCGGATCGTGGTGTGGCGGTGGCGTCACCTCGCGGGGAGGTGACCGCCCGAGATCAGTTGGCGGGGAAGGCCGTCCAACCGGACATCCAGTTGGTCGTGCTGCCAGGCGGAACGGCGCCGACGAAGGTCGCCGTCGCATCGAAGAAGCCGTCGCTCGGGGGCGTCGCAGCACCGGTCGCAGCGGCAGAGCCCGCGGGCGGCACGAGGCCCGGCGCAGTGGCGTTGTACGGCGCCGGGAGCATCGGGTCGGTGCCCACGCGATTGTTGCGCGCGGCGGCGGTGAACCACCCGGCCTCGTCGAAGGTGTCCGTGGTGTTGTCGAGGAAGTTCTGCATCCCATCGGGCCCGTTGGCCCAGATGAGGGAGTTGGCGAACTGTAGCCGCGGCGTGTCGCCCATCGCGAGGGTGAAGGTCGCCGTGTCGCGCACGTCGATGCCGCTCACCGGGAAGCCGCCGACGAGGGCGTTGACCAGGCGACCCGCGGTCCCGCGGCGCAGCACGACGGCGCGGTTGTTGGCGATGGAGACGGTGTTCCCCGGGCCGAGCACCGTGAGGTTGTAGAGCGTCGGCTCGGAGGTCGGCATGGACGTCGGGACGTCGCGGTCGTTGTCGGCCTCGATGCCGCTCGGGTCGGACTCACCCGACATCGCGGGGCCCTGCACCACGATGAACTGCCCCTTGCCGCGCCACCCCTGGTCCCAGTCGAGGCCGTCGTCGTCGGACTGCGTGCTGACGATGTGGCGGATGTTGGTGGTTCCGCCGAAGATCTCCACGCCGTCGTCGGCGCCGCGGTGCACCTGCACATAGTCGATGGTCGTGCCCGAGCCGCAGGCGCAGAGCGTGAGTGAGTTGAGCTCGTTGTTGGCCGAGAGCGTGTACCCCGCAAACTCGATGCGCGCGTACCGCAGCGTGCCGCAGCTCGCGGCGTCGTCAGGCGTCGCGCCGCCGCCGTAACGACCACGCATGTCCGTGGAGTCGAGGCCCTCCAACTGGTTCGTGCCGGTCGAGCCGGTCATGTTGGCGCTGTCGTTGATGCGGGCGTTGCCGAGCATCACCACCCCACCCCAGTCGCCCGCGCGGCGCATGCCGACGGGGCGGTTGCTGGTGAAGACGATGGGCTGCTCGGCGGTGCCGTTGGCCTCCAGCCGGGCCCCGCGGGTGATGATGATCGCCGACGAGGGGTTGCTGCCGCGGACGACGGTTCCGGGGCCGATGGTGAGCACCGCGGGCGACATCACGAAGGTCGGCGTGGCGCCGTCGAGGATGTACGTGCGCGTACAATCCCAGGTGGTGTTGGCCGTGATGGTGTCGGCCGTGATGTGAACCTCCATGGGCGACGCGGGACACGTCACGCCAGAGTCGGCGCCGACGTCCGTGGGCGTGGTACCCGAGTCGGTGGGCGTGGTGCCCGCCTCCGTGGTGCCCGTGTCGGTGGGGTTGGTACCGACGTCGGTCGGCGTGGTGCCCGTGTCCGCGGGCGTCGTGCCGACGTCGGTCTGTGTCGTGCCCATGTCCGTGGGCGTCGTGCCGACGTCGGTCGGCGTGGTGCCAGCGTCGGTGCCGGAGTCGCGGTTGCTCAGGATGTCGCCGCCGCCGTCGTCGTCACAACCGACAACGATGCCCGATGAAGCGATCAGCGCGGCGATGACCGCCGGGCCCAGGATGCTGGAGTGTCGATTGAAGCGCATGATGATCTAGCCTCCTCGAAGGGCTCCGCTCATCGTTGAACGGAGTCGTTGCTGGATTGCGGGGAGGAATCTCTCAGGCTCTTATGACAACCCCGCGAACATCGTGTCCCGATATCGAGGTGTTTGGTGTCAACGGGGTGACCCGTCAGTACGTCCAGGCGAGGCGCAGGCTCACGCTCGTCGCGGCCTGAGGGGCGCGCAGGAGGTACCCCCCCTGCTCGATCTCGGTGGGCTGAAACGCGAGGTTCCTCCCCACGAGACGAAGCGTGAGACCGGGGCGTGCTTCCCAGGTGATGGTGGCGTCGAGCTGGTGCACGGGGCGCACGTAGATGTCCGGAAACCCGCGGATGCCGACCTCCTCGATGCGCGGCCCGAAGAGGTTGTAGTAGACGAAGGCCGCGAAGCGACCGCCGCGGGACTGCCAGCCGAGGTTGACGTTGGCGAGGTACGGGGACTGTCCGGCGAGCGGCCGCTCGGCGTTGGTGGCCTTGCCCTGCTGGTCGGGGCCGAGGCGCACCTGGGAGTAGATGAGCGCGAAGTTCGCTCCCAGTACGAACGACCTCAGCCGCGGCGAGATGCGCCCGAGGCTGACACGCCCCTCGATCTCGGCGCCGACGTTGGTCGCGCCCGCGGCGTTCACGAAGGAGAGGTTGCCGTCGTTGTCGCGCACCTGAGGCTCGATCGGCCCCTCGAACTCCTTGGCGAAGCCCGACACCGCCAGCACCTCGTCGGGCGTCGGGAACCACTCCCACCGGAGGTCGGCGTTGTGGATGAAGGTCCGCTGGAGGTTGGGGTTGCCGACGATCGAGCGGTTGCGGACGAAGTCCTCGAAGTTGAACGGCGCCAGCTCGCGCACGAGCGGTCGGGCGATGGTTCCGCCGTAGGCAGCGCGGAGGTTCATGCGGGCCGAGATGGCCCACACCACGGCGCCCGACGGCAGCACGTCGTCGTCGGTGCGATCGAGGTAGCGGCTCGGCGTGTTGTTCCCGATCTGGAAGGGCGGGTTCGGGTCGAGGGTCTGGTGAAACGACTCGAAGCGCGCGCCGGCGATGAAGCGCAGGCGGTCGTTGGCGGTGGAGAGGTCGAGGCGGAGATACGGCGCGTACGACTGGCTCGCCCACGCGTAGCTGTCGGTCGGCGTGGTGCGTTCCTGCATCTCCAGGCGACCGGGCCCCAGGTTGTCCGGCGCAAAGAACTGCTCCGGGCCGAGGAAGGCGCTCTCGGCGGGGAGGCCGCCGTTTTCGTAGGTGAAGCGCCGCGTCTGAAACCCGCGATCGGAGAGGCGAACCATCGCCCCGCCGCGGATGGTGAGCCGCGACACCGGAACGGTCACGTCGAGGCGCCCGCCCACCTCGCGGCTGGTGAGGTCGCTGAAGAGCCGCCCGACGGAGCCTTCGCCGACGGCGATGCGGTAGCCCATCGGGTCTTGCTGGTAGGTGAGCGTGCGGGTGTCCGGCTCGTCGCGCCGACCGTGTGATCCGAACACCTGCCACTGGATGCGCGTGTGACCCGGGAGCTCCTGGTGATCGCCGAGGAGCTGCGCGAAGAAGAGCGAGCGCGAGATCATGCGGAGCTGCCGCGCCGAGAGGTCGACGCCCGCCGTCTCGTTGTACCCGGAGCGCACGCGAACCTCGTCCTCGGATGACTGGTTCCACATGGTGATGAGCGAGAGGGACTGGTGGGCGGCGGGCGAGAAGTTGGCCGTCGCGAGGGCGCCCCACAGGACGTTGCGGGACGCCGACTCCTGGGCGAGCGTCTCGCGCACTCCGAGCACGCCGTCGCTCAGGCGCAGCGACTGGATGGTCTCGTCGGCGCGACGAACGGTGTTGCCGTAGCTGAAGCTGAAGAGGAAGCCGAAGGGCCGGCCGCGCAGGCGCAGGGTGTTGCCGACCGTGACGCTCGCCGAGAGGTTCGGACGCGGGAGCACGCGCTGGACGTTCCAGGAGTTCTCGAAGGAGCGGGCGACGGTCGCGATCTCATCGCCGGTCAGGCCCCGGTTGCCGAGTCGAAGCAGCGCCGGCGGGACCAGCCTCGGGAGCGCGCGGGTGCCGTCATCGAAGCCGAGCGCATCGAGCCCGCCGCCGCGATAGGAGAGCACCCGCTGGGTGTGCGTGTTGGAGTCGGCGCCGACCGTGGCCGAGACCTGGAGCAGCAGGCGCTGCGGGAAGTCGCGGGTCGTGAGGCTGAGCGAGCCGCCCGCGAAGTCGCCGGGCATGTCGGGCGTGAAGGTCTTGTTGAGCGTGAGGCTGTTGAGCAGGCTCGCCGGGAAGAGGTCGAGCTGAACGCCCGGCTGATCGGGGTCCGTCGGAGGGAGCGGCGCACCGTTGAGGAGCGCGTTGACGTAGCGACCGCCGAGGCCGCGCACGACGACGAAGTTCTGGTCGCGCAGGCTCACGCCCACCACGCGGCGGATGGAGT
This sequence comes from Polyangiales bacterium, assembly GCA_044229975.1. GTDB lineage: Bacteria > Myxococcota_A > Polyangia > Polyangiales > SCUS01. The sequence continues at coordinate 89,748 of JBGARZ010000019.1, read as the reverse complement.
CGCTGGCCGTGGTATCGGGCGAGCGGGCGATCTCCTGCGCGCTCACGCCGTCGCTCACCGAGGCCGACTGTCGGCGCTGTTCGAGCACGGTGGCGGCGGTGCCGGTGTCGGCGCGACCCGCGACGATGGCCTCTTGCGGAGGGCCCACCTCGCGCGACTCCAGCGTGACGTCGATGCGCGCAAGACGACCACCGCGCACCTGCACGTTCTCGACGCGCACCGGGAGGTGCAATCCCGCGAAGACGCGGACGGTGTGGACGCCCGGCGGGGCCGCGAGCTCGAAGCGGCCGTCGACGTCCGTGAGGGCCACCGTTCCGTCGCCGCCGACGATGCGCACCTGGGCGTCGGCGAGCGGCGCGTGCGTGGTGCCGTCGACCACGCGACCCGCGACGCCGGTGGTGACGGGCGCCGGGTCTGCGGTCTGCGCCAGGACGGCGGACGGAGCGGCGACGAGCGCTCCAGCGAGGAGCGAGAGCGGGCGAAACCGGCGTGAGATCATGAGGGACTTCCGTCAGAGGTTTTCGAGGCGGAAGGGGACACGGACGATCTGGTAGACGGCGAGCGCGTGGCCATCGATGGTGGCCGGCTGGAAGCGCCAGCGACGCAGCACCTCGCGCACGAGGGTGTCGAAGTCGGGGTGCCCGCGGAGGATCTCCACCGCGCTCACGGAGCCGTCCTCGTCGACGACCACGCGGGCGACGACCTCGGCCTGCACCCCGCTGCGCCGCGCACCTTCGGGGTACGCCGGCATCGGTCGATCGACCGCGACCGGTGGTACGGCCTCCTCCGGAATCTGTACGGGGCCACGACGACCCGTCCCGGCGTGTACCGATGGCTCGGGCTCGGGTTCGGGCGCAGGCCGCGGAGTCTCCACGGCGCCACCGCCACCGTTGCCGACGACGCCGCCCTGGAAGTCGTTGTTGTCACCGACGGGCATCTCGTCGCCGTTGCCGGGGCCGTTGCCCTGCGCGGCGAGCACGTGCGGCGCGGCGGCGCGACCGGGGCGCGCGGCGTTGTTGGCGGGACGGTTGGCAGGACGCGGGGCGCGGGGCGCCGTGGCCTCTGGCGCCGTGGGGCGCGGCGGTGGCGCGACGGGCGGCGGCAGCGGGCGGCGCGGCGGGGGCGGCGCTTCGAGCTCGATGATGGTCGGCGGGATGAAGCCGGTCTTCACGCCGATGAAGGTTCCGACGACGCCGAGCACGGCGAAGACCGCCGCGTGGGCCGCGAAGGAGACGACCCACACACGCCCCGGCGGCTTGCGGAAGACGGAGCTCCCGGCGAGTTCGTCGGCGTCGTCGATGGGGGCGGGGGCGTTCACCGACGGTCCCCGGTGGAGGGGTCGGTCTGGATCGCGAAGTGGGTCACGCCGCCCTGCCGCACGAGGTCGATGACCTCGGTGACGCGGCCGTGGATGACGTTGCGATCGGCCGCGATGACGGCGCGAATCTCGTGGTCGCCCTCCCAGCGTCGACGCAGCTCGTCGCGCAGGTCGCGCTCGGTGATGGGGTTGCCGTCGAGGAAGATGGCCCCCGTACGATCGACGGAGATGGAGGCGAGGCGCACCTCCGCGGCCGACTGGGCGGTCGCGGCCTGCGGGAGATCCACGGGGATCTGCTGCGACACGATGTACTTGGCCGTGACCATGAAGATGATCAGCAGCACGAGGGCGATGTCGACGAAGGGCGTCACGTTGATGCCGCCGATCTCGTCGTCCTGGGCTTGCGATGAAGCGCCCATGGTCTCAGCTCGCCTGCGCGGAGGTGGAGGTGGCGGCGACGGCGTGGCCGTTGGTGAGCGGCGCCGGGGCGACCGCCGAGGCGGCCGGTGCGATGGGCGCGTGCGCGTAGGCCAGCACGAGCTGGGTGAGCGCCTCGGTGTCCGTGAGCATCGACTTGATGCGGCGTTGGAAGAGGTTGTACGCGGCCACCGAGGGAATCGCGACGAGCAGCCCGATGGCCGTGGCGACGAGGGCTTCGGCGATGGTTCCCATCACGCGGCCGGTGTTGGCGGCGGCGGCGGCCGCAGCGGCGGCACCGCGCAGACCGGCGGGCGGCTTGAGGGCGTCGAAGGCCTGGATGATCCCGATGACGGTGCCGAAGAGCCCGACGAAGGGGGCGTTGTTGCCGACGGTGTTGAGGAAGGCGAGGCGACGTTCGAGCTCGCGGCGGACGCGGGCCAGGGTGCCGGCCATCACGCACTCGGCGGCGTCGGCGCCACGAGCGACCTCGCGCAGCCCAGCGAGCGCGACGAGCGCGGCGGGTGACGACGACGCGCGCAGGAGCTTGGAGGCGGCGGTGAGGTCGCCCTTGCGGAGGTGGGCGTCGAAGTTGGTCGCGAGGGTGTCGAGGTCATCGTTGAGCGAGCGGTAGTACCGGGCCCGCTCGATCATGATTGATACGGTCACGAACGACAGCGCGATGAGCACCCACATGACCCACTCGGCGCCGAGCATCGCGAACGAGGTGAACAGCTTGATCAGTGAGAAACGGTGCATGGCAGTACCTGTCTGCGCCCCGCTTGGACTGACCGATGAGCCGGTCTCGTTGCGCGGCGACAGGACTACCGTTGCGAAGTGAGCGTCTCGCGGCGCGATCGCGACAAGACGTCGACGCTGCGCGCTCATCGGCGTGAGGCGCGCGTGACGGGTGGGTGACGCTACCTCCCCGCGGGGCGGCCGCCCTTGCGCGGATCACTCGCCGCGTCGAGGCGCACGCCGTCGGCGCCGCGGGTGATACGGATGGCCTGCACCACGGCGCCGAAGCGGAGCGGGTCGGTCTGGTGGCCGCGTGTCCGCAGCCCCTCGACGACGGCGGCATCGAGCGCGGCCTCGGTGGACAGCACGTCGGGCTGTGCGGCTTGATGGACGCGCGGGTGCGCCACGGCCTCGGCCACGGCGTCATTGAGGACGATGGCGCGCCACGCGGCCTGCACCACCGAGGTGACGATGCGGGTTCCGCCGCTGCCGCCGACACACAGCACGGGGTCGGCGCCGCGGAAGACGATGGTCGGGGTCATGGTCGACACCGGACGGCGACCGGCCGCGGGCTGGTTGAAGGTTCCGGTTGGGAGCGCGGGGGCGGGCGCGCCGGGCGCGGGTGGGACGGTGAAGTCATCGAGCTCGTTGTTGAGCCAGAAGCCGCCGACGCTCACGCCCGCGCCGAAGGGGATGTTGATGGTGGTGGTGACGCTCGCGACGTTGCCCTCGGCGTCGACGACGCAGATGTGCGAGGTCCCAGAGCCGACGGGCACCGGGGCGAGGGCCGCGGAGGGTCCATCGGGCAGGGGCTGGTCGTAGTCGCGGGACGGACGCGAGTGCGCCGCGTCGAAGAGGGCCGCGCGCGTCGCGAGCCGCTCAGGCGCCATCAACGCCGCCATCGGGACGCGCACGAAATCCGGGTCACCGAAGTACCGCGCCCGATCGATGAAGGGCGCTCGCCACGACTCGGCCATCGCGTGCAGCGCGTCGACCTCGGAGGGACGCGCACCGCCTGAGGGCAGCCAGCGTTCGAGCAGCCCGAGGCTCGTGAGCAGCGTGTACCCGCCCGCGCTCTCCGGCGGAGCGGTGACCCAGCGGTGCCCGTAGCGCTCGGCCGAGAGCGGCTGCCGCTCGACCACGCGATAGCCCCGCAGGTCGTCGGCCGTCATCACGCCGCCGATGGCCCGCGTCGCGCGGACGATCTCCTCCGCGAGCGCCCCCTCGTAGAACACCTGCGCGCCCTGCGCGGCGAAGCTGCGGAGCGTCTGCGCGAGCATCGGGTTGCGCAGCGGAACCCCCGCGCGGATGGCGTCGGACCCCTCCGGCAGCCAGGTGCGGCCGAGCGCGTCGCGCCGGAGCACCGCCGCGAAGCGCTGCGAATACGAGGCGACGTATTCGCTCGGGGTGAAGCCCTCCTCGGCGAGTCGTATCGCGGGTGCGACGACCCGCTCACGGCCGATGGTGCCGAAGCGTCGCAGCATCTCCTCGATGCCCCGCGGCTCACCGAGGATGCCCACCGCGAGGCCCGCGGCCCGGGTCGGCGCCGCGCCCGCGTCCCCTGCCCCGGCCGGTGCGGGCGGCGGGTTGAGCATCGCCGCCGTCGCCGCCGCGGGCGCCGTCTCGCGGAAGTCCAGGAAGGTCACGCTGTGATCGCTCGCCCGGTAGTAGAGGGCAAACCCGCCACCACCGAGTCCGCTCGACGCGGGCCCGGCGACGCCGAGCGCGAGCATGGCGGCGGCGGCGGCGTCGGCGGCGGTCCCCCCGGCGGCGAGCACCTCGGCGCCCGCGGCCGAGGCCTCGGGGTGGTCGGTGGCGACGGCGAAGCGGGCGTAGGTCGCTGCCGGGCCGGGCGCGAGCAGCGACACGGCGGGAGCGACGGCGGGGGGCGTGGTGGGGTTGCTCGCGACGGTGCGGGCGGAGCCGCAGGCGACGAGGCAGAGCGCGAGGACGACGGAGCGGGAGGGGTTCACGAGGCGACGATGCCCAACAACGGGGCGCGTCGCCAGCGCATCAGCGCCGCGGGGCCGGGCGCGCGGGGGTTCGCGCCGGGGCCCGCGCCGGGGCGGCAGGCGCAGCGGCGGGCGCCGGAGCTGCCGGCGGAGCGGGCTCGGCCACGGCAGGGGCCGGGGCCGGCGGCGGGGTGGCGGGCTTGCGGAAGCGGAGGGTCATCCGGTCGCTCTCGCCGATGGCGAGGTAGCGCGCGCGGTCGGTGTCGCCCTGGCGCAGCGTCGGCGGCAGCGACCACACGCCCTCGGGGTAGTCGCGGGTGTCGCGCGGGTTGGCGTTGATCTCCGACTGCTCTTCGAGCACGAGGCCCGCCGCCGTCGCGAGCTGGATGACGTACGCCTCGGGAACGTAGCCCTGACGCGAGGTCACCGCGGGGTCGGCGCCGGTCGCCGCGCGGTGCTCCTCGACGCCGAACACGCCGCCCGGCTTCAGCACGCGGAAGATCGCCGCGAAGACCTGCTCGGCCGCGTGGTCATTGATCCAGCCGTGGATGTTGCGGAAGCTGAGCACCGCGTCGGCCGACGCGTCGGGGCCGAGCTCGCTGGCGGGCGGGTCGAGGGAGGCGACGCGCACGTTGCCGTAGAGGTCGGGGCGCGTGGCGAGGAAGTCCATGAAGCGCCGGTTGTACTGGGCGCGTGATCCGGTCGCGGACGGCGCCGCGGCGACGAGCTGCCCGGAGTCGTGGAGCAGCGGCGCGAGGATGGCCGTGTACCAGCCGCCGCCCGGACCGAGCTCGACAACCGTCTGCCCCGGCTGGATGCCCAGGAAGGTGAGCGTCTCTCGCGGGTGGCGGTACTGATCGCGCGCGCGGTCGGCGGCCGAGCGCTGCGAGCCCGCGAGGGCGGCGTCGAGCGAGCCGAAGGCCACGGGCGTGGCGACCGTCGCTGCGGTCTGTGGGGGCGTCGCGGGGCGGCTGGCGCCGCAGCCTGACGCGAGCAGGAGCGTGATGAGAGCGGTGGAGGTGAATCTCATGGGGCCACTGCTATCGGGAGGTCGGCACCAACTGTCAATGCGCCGCGCACACCGCAGCGAAAGGGGCCGTTGGTCGGAAGCGAGCCACGACCCGCGCCCGGTGGTACAGAGCCCTGCACAGGAGTCACGCCATGTTGTTTCGTCGATCGTCCTTCCTCCGCGCGCTCGGCCTCGCCGCGTGCGTCGCGCTCGGTCTCTCCACCGGTCCGGCGGCGGCGCAGACCGCAGGCGGCGTCGAGGTTCGCGTCGGCGAGAGCGTCAACTACATGCTCCCGCGGCTCCCGCAGATCATCGACACCGAAGACCACTCCATCGCGACGATGGTGGTGCTCCCCGACGGCCACGCGCGGGTGACGGGCATCGCCGTGGGGCGCACCCGCATCATCGGCCGCGACATCTCGCAGCTCCCGATGACGTTCCCGGTGACGGTCATCCCCGCGACGCCGCAGGGCGGTGGCAGCGGTGGCGGCGGGTCGGTCGAGCACTGACGCCCCTCCGCGCGAGCGGGTGACTACGCGGCGCGGGTGCGCTTGCCGCCGTGCTGGCTGTGGCCGCGCGTGAGCCAGGCGAGCGCGTCTTCGCGACGGGCGAAAACACTCACGGTGAGCGACGGAATCAGCACCCGCGCGATGTTGCTGAGGGCGGCCATCGGGGCGCTGTGGGTGAGAATCACCGCGCGCTGAAAGCGCCCCACGTGCTGGCGATGGAAGGCCACCCCGAGGTTGGTGTTGCCGGGCTCGTGGCCGTCGTGGTGGAGGGTGTTCCAGAGCATCGCGTCGACGTCGGGAAACTCCGCGAGGATCTGCTCGGCCTCGGCCAGCGCAGCCACCAGCTCGAAGCGGGTGATGTACCCCTCGGATCGGAGCTCTAGTACCCGCGGGGACGGTCGACTCACCGTGATCTGCGATGTCGCTCGACGAGTCCGGTCGTTGGCCATGAGTGCCCTCCCGATCTGCCCGGCACCCACCACCACCACCGGGTGGGTGTTGTCCCCGACGATGCACCCACCCACCCATCCGCCGCAAGGGGGCCCACGCCGCTACGTTTCCAGCCGGGCCGTGGCGTATGGTCCGCCGCGGTGCGTTCCTGCCCAGCCGTCGGAGTCGTCGCGCTCCTCCACTTCGCCGTCGGCTGCACCAACGCGTGGTCGCAGCCCGCCCCCCGCGCCGATGCCGCCGTCACGGACGCACGCGCCGCCGACCCCGCCGACGTCGCGGGCCTCAGCTCGCACACGGTCGTCCCGACCGCAGCCCAGCGCGCCCGGGTCCCCATCGGCATGGCCCTGGTCGCGGGCGCCACCTGGCGGCTCGGCGGTCGCTGGGTGTCCGTCGGCACCTTCGCCATCGATCGCACCGAGGTGACCGTCGCCCGCTGGCGCGCGTGCGTCGCCGCGAACCGCTGCCCCGCCCTCACCGACCCGCTCGCCGCGATGACCCGCCCCACGGCGCCCGTCGTCAACGTCACGCACGCCCAGGCCGCGGCCTATTGCACCTTCGCGGGAGGGCGCCTGCCCACCGACGCCGAGTGGTCCCTCGCCGCCCGCGGCATCGAGGGCCGTCGCTCACCCTGGGGAACCCTCCCCCCGACCTGCGCCCGCGCGCACACCTCGGGCTGCGGCGACACCACGCGCCTCGCCGGAACGCTCCCCACCGGCGCCTCGCCCGAGGGTGTTCTCGACCTGGTGGGCAACGTCGCCGAGTGGGTGAACGATCGCGAAGGCTCGCTCACCGCCGTGACGGGCATCGACCGCGACCCGACGGGACCCACCGAGGGTGACGCGCGCTGGACGCGAGGCGGGTCCTTCCGCACGGCGGAGGCCGACGCGAGCGGCTTCGCGCGGGAGGCGATCAACGCGCTGGAGGCGCGGGTGGACGTGGGGTTTCGCTGCGTGCGCGGGCTGTAGTCAGAGCGCCTGGAGCACGCCCTCGCGGATGAGCCGACGCACCAGCACGAGGCGCCCCTCCTCATCGAGCGGCCCCGGGAGGTCGCGCGCGGTGTAGCGCTCGTGGGTCACCGCGAAGCGCAGCGCCGCGGCGACGTGCGACGGGAAGGCGAGCTCGGTTCCGTAGGCGGCGAGGATCACGCGATCACCGTCGTCATCGACACGCAGCACCACACCGGGGCGAACGCCGACGGGTCGGTCGGCCGTGAGCGCGCCGAGGCCCGCGAGCTGTGAGAACTGCCCCGGCAGTCGCGGGTGTCGGGTGTCGACGAGGTCGCGGGCGAAGTGTTCGAGCACACCGTCGGCGTCTGCTTCGGCGGCCGCCGTGAAGCGCTTGAGCGCCTCCACGAAGTACGACCGCGCGCCCGCTGCGTCGAAGCCGTCGCGCGCGAAGCCCGCCGGGAGGCTGCGTCGACCGTGCACGTCAGTGAGGGCCCAGCGGCCGAGGGCCTCGGCCATGAGCTCCGTCCAAGACGTGAAGAGCGCGCCGAAGGTGACGTGCAGCGAGTGGCCGTCGCCGTCGGCGGTGCGCGCGTCGTGCATCAGGCCGCGCGGGATGTAGAGGACATCACCAGGGTGAAGGTCGAACTCCTGCGACAGCGGCCCGCAGACCGTCTCCTTCGGGTCGAACTCCTGGCGGCGCAGGGGCGTGTCGATGACCTGGTCGTAGAGCATCCAGTGCTTGGTTCCCTCGACCTGCACCACGAGGACGTCGTGGCTGTCGTAGTGGGGATGGAAGCCCTGGGCGTTGCCCGGCGTGAGGTAGATGTTGGCCTGGAAGCGCGTGCTGAACTCGTGCTCCAGCGCGCGCACACACTCGAACAGCGGCTGGTGATTCCCTTCGAGCTGCGCGAACACCATCGTGGCGCCCGCCTCGTAGAGCTTGAAGAGCTTCACCGCGTCCACGAGGCCGCTCGGGTACGCGTACTCCTCGGGGGCGATCTTGCGGCGGTGGTCGACGAGCGACACCGACGGGTGGTGCACGTCGTTGGTGCCGAGGTAGCGATCGATGTCACCCAGCGAGAGCAGCCCCTCGAAGGCGCGCGGGCGTTCGCGATGGAGCACCAGCGGGGCGCGCTCCCAGTGGTCGCGGAAGAACACCTCGACGGGCAACGGATCGATGATCCGCGCCAGCGTGGGGAAGGACAGGTTCATGGCGGTGGGGAGAGAAGAGGCGGGGGAGCGCTGCGCTCAGTAGCGACGGCCGCCGCGGCCGCGCCCGACGCCGTCGGCGTAGGACCCGGAGTCGGCGTCGGTGATGCCGGTCTGGTAGCCGCGGCGACCACGGCCGCCGTTGACGGGATCGGAGTAGGTGCCCGAGTCGCCGTCGGTGACGCCCGTCTGCATGCCGCGCGGCTGGCCGCGACCACCGTTGACCGGGTCGGCGTAGGCGCCCGAGTCACCGTCGGTGACGCCCGTCTGGACGGCTCCCTGCTGCACGACGACCCCCTGGGGCTGCGCGTAGACCGGGCCCGTCTGGACGGGCTGCGGGTTGGCGACGATGCACCCGCCGAGCGCCTTGGCGGCGCCTCCGACGACGGTGGCGCTCAGCAGCGCGAGGACCGACCGCCGACGCGGGTTCTCCTCGACGATGTCGTCCTCGGTGAGGGTGGTGACGACCGGCGGCTTCTTGGTGTTGTCCGACATGGGCGTGGGGCTCCTTGGGCGCTGGTACTGCGCAAGGTGGTTGAACCGGATGACGGACACTGAACCGCTGGTCGGCTCGGGGTCCCCCCCTCCGTGTGGTGAAGCGCCGGCGTCGGCTCCGCGTGACCAGAACAGACGCCGGTGTGGGGTTGAGCGTGCGTCGCTAGTACGCCTGCCGCGGCCACGTTCTTCTCGCAGACTACTCCGGGCCGTCGGGCTTTGGGAAGACGCTCGCGGGGGTGGCGCGCTCCGGGTCGAGCACCAGCGCGTCGTCGGCCTCGCGCCATGACTCGACCACCACCTCATCGCCCACCGCCACCGTCTGCCCGATGGCGTCCCTCGAATGAACGACGTTCTGCCCGAAGTACACCCGGGCCTTGTCGGCGGTTCCGGTGCGAAAGCGCGCCAGGGTCTTGAGCGGCTCGATGCCCCGCGCGCCCGTCCAGGGGTCGGTGTTGACGATCACGCAGCGCGCACACGGCTTCACCGCCCGACACCGAACGATCCCCATCCGAAACACCGACCAGCCATCCTCCTCGAAGGCCGGCGCGTCCGCGACCACCACGTTGGGTCGAAACCTCTCCATGGGCACGTGCTCCGCGAGCCGCGCGTTGACGGCCTCCAGCGACCCTTCGCTCGCGAGCAACAACGGAAACCCGTCGGCGAAGCCCACCCGGTCGACGCTGCGCGCGAAGCGTGGGTCCACCGGGCGGGCGCTCGGCGGCGGCAGCCAGACGACGTCCCCGTCGATGCCGAGGGTGGTGAGCAGCCAGCGCGCCGCGTCGGGTGACGCTCCGCGGGCCTCGACCGTGTCGTCCCACACCGTGACGGTACGAACCGGAGCGTGGGCGCCGGGGTCGAAGGGCAGCGTGAGGGCCGCGTGCCCGTCGCAGGTGAGCGCGACGTGGTCGCCCCACACGGTGACCGAGACCGTCGCGAGGTCGGGGCGCTCGCGCTGCGTGATGAAGCGCCCGGCGGGGTCGACGATCATCCATCGCCGGTCGTGCCGGAAGCCGGTCTCGTCGAGCTCCGCGCGGTCGACCGCGATGGCCCGGCACGACTTCACGGGGTGGATCCAGAGCGATGAGACCCGCATAGGTGCCCGGCAGTCTATGGGGCGTCGACGATGCGCGGAAGGGAGAGGGAATGCGCTAGAGTGCCGCCGCGATGTCGTCGGCGCTGGCGAGCCTTGGCCCGGGGGTGGTGTTCGCCCGGGACTTCCGGATCGTGCGCGCCCTCGCCGAGGGCGGCATGGGCGGGGTCTTCGTCGCCGAGCAGCTCTCGTCGGGAAAGATGCGCGCCCTCAAGGTGCTCAACCCCGACCTCGTCAGCGACCCGGCGAGCCGCGAGCAGTTCACGCTGGAGGCGCGCATCGGGGGACAGATCGGCAGCGGCCACGTGGTCGAGGTCATCGCCGCGGGCGTCGACGAGGAGACCGAGATCCCCTACCTCGCGATGGAGCTCCTCGAAGGCGAAGACCTCCATGACCTCATCGTGCGCCGCGGGGCGCTCGCTCCCCACGAGGTGCTGGAGATCTTCGAGCAGCTCTGCGACGCGCTGGCCGCCGCCCACCGAGCGGGGGTGATCCACCGCGACCTGAAGCCCCGCAACATCTTCGTCGCCCGCTCGCGGCTGCGCGGCATGCCCTTCGTCGTGAAGGTGCTCGACTTCGGCATCTCCAAGGTCATCGCCAACAACGCCACCTCGGTGACCGTCACGCGGCAGCTCGGATCACCCCTCTTCATGGCGCCCGAGCAGGCGCGCTCGGGGGCGAAGCTCCGACGCAGCACCGACGTCTGGCCGCTCGGTCTGCTCGCGTACCTCCTGCTCACGGGCCGTCACTACTGGCGCGCCGTCGAGAGCGACGGGGTCAACCTCAACGCCCTGCTGATGGAGGTGGTGGTTCATCCCATCGAGCCGCCGGGGCTGCGCGCCCTGGAGCAGGGGCTGGCACCAGGTCTCCTGCCGACGGGCTTCGACGCGTGGTTTGCCCGCTGCGTCGAGCGCGACCCCGAGCTGCGCTTCACCGAAGCCAACGAGGCCGTCGAAGGACTGCGCGCGGTCTTGCGCGGTCGCCACGCGCCGTTGATGGAGAGCGAGGCCACCGTGGTGCGCGTGCTGCCCAGCCTCGCGGCGAGCGGAGCGTACCCCATCGCGACCGAGCTCCCGGTCCGCGAGCCGACGCTGCCTCCGCCGCCGCTCGTCCAGGCGCCCGCCATCGGGCCGCCGCCCGGTGTCATCGGCGCGGGTGAGCTCACCGGACCAACGCCGGGTGGGGCGGTGACGTTGGTGGCGCCGGTTCCGACGCGGCCGCATTCGCGCTGGGTGTGGGGCCTGGCCGCGGTGGCGGTGCTGTCCGTGGTGGCCGCGGTGGCGGTGTCGTTGCCCGCGCGGACGCCCGACACGGCGCCGTTGTCGTCGACGGTGGCGCTGCATTTCGTGGGCGTTCCGACGGGTGGGCGGGTGTTCGTGGGCGACCGGCCCTTCGATGGGGCGGAGGTCGTGACGACACGCAGCGCCGCGACGACGGTGGTGCGCGTCGAGGCGCCCGGATATCGCGCGGTGACGTTTACGCTGACGCCCGACCACGAGCAGCGGGTGGTGCTCCCGACGATGTCGCCGGAGCCCGCGGTGGCGGAGGTCGTCGATGCGTCGACGATGCTGGTGCAGCAGACCATCGAGACGCCCGACGCGGGGGTGGTGGTCGACGCGGACGATGGGGTGATGGCCGAGGAGCCCGCGATGGCGCCGGTGGTGCGGCGCACGGTGGGGCGGCTGACGGTGGGGGCCGATCCGCCGCGGTGCGAGGTGAGCGTCGACGGGCGACGGATGGGGCAGTCGCCGGTGTTCAACCGTGCGGTGAGCGCGGGCGAGCACCGGGTGCGGTGCCTGCGGCCGGATGGGCGCGTGATGCAGCGGGTGGTGCGCGTCGCGGGCGGGCGCGAGACCGAGGTGATCTTCCCGGCGGAGTGAGACGACTACCCTTCGCGGCCGAAGAGGGCGCGGCGGGTGTCGGGTTCGAACGAGAGCATCACGGCGTCGAGGGCGGCGGCGCGGGCCACGAGGTCGCTCGGGATGGGCATCTTGGAGGTGTCGATCCAGAGGGTCGGGGCGGGCGGGTGCTCGTGCCAGGTGAGGTAACCGTCGCGCAGCTTGCGGATGTACGCCGACGGAATGCCCGCCTCCATGGAGCGCGCGCGGCTGCGGATGCGGCGCAGGATGGTGCGCAGGTCGGCGTCGAGGCAGATGAGCCGGTCGGGCCGCGGGAGCGCGCCGAAGAGCCGGTCGTAGAGCTGCTCGTAGAGGGAGAACTCCAGCGGGTCGACGGTGATGCGGGCGAAGATGAGGTTCTGCTGCGGGGTGAAGTCGGTGACCACCGAGCGGCCCGCGGCGAGCAGGGCGTCGATCTCGCGCACCTGATCGAAGCGCTGCGTGAGGAACGACACCTCCGTCTGGAAGCCCCAGCGCTTGATGCCGTCGGGTCCGTAGAAGCGTTCGAGGAAGGCGTTGTCGCCGAAGCGCTCGGGGACGAAGAGGGCGCCCGTGCGGCGCGCGACCACCGCCGCGAGCGTGCTCTTGCCGACACCAATGGGACCAACACAGGCGATCCAGGTTCCGCGGTCCATCGCAGGCGCGGCATACCAGAGCCCAGGCGCCGATGGGGTCTTGTTGGCAGGGTCCGACCCTTCCGACGAGACCAACGGCGTCTCGTTGGGGGCGCTGGAGACGGCCTGCGGTCACTCCGATGGTCTCGTTCGAAGGGTCGAGGCTTCCGACGAGACCACGATGGTCGCGGTCGGAGGTTGCGCCCCCTCCTGACGAGACTCCGTTGGTCTCGTCGGAAGCCTCGACCCTTCGAACGAGACCGTGGCGGTCGTTCGGTCGACGCCCCTGCGTGTGTCGTTGACCCTGTTTGTTTCGCTCGTGTAGCGTCCGCGCGGTGCGTCGGTTCGCGATCGTCGTCGGGTGTCTCTCGCTCCTCCTGGGCGCCTCGGGGTGTGGCCCGGTGCTCTACATGGTGAACCTCTCCGGGGCGCAGCACGCCGTCGAGGAGGCCCGTCAGTCGGGCGCCCCGGCCCGCGCGACCTACGAGTACCACTTCGCCGTCGAGCACCTGCGCAAGGCCCAGGAGTTCGCGAGCTCGGCCGAGTATCAAGACGCCATGGATATGGCCGGGGTCGCCGAGGAGTACGGCAACCGGGCTCGCGACATCGCACGGGGCCAGGGTCATGCGCCGGCGCACTGACCACCGCCCGCTCGCGCTGCTGCTCGCTGGGGTGATGGGTTGCAGCAGTCTATTGGGCTGCGCCGCTACCGCGGGCCTCCGCGGCCGCATCGACGCGACCCGCACGCTGCTCACGCAGGCCGAGCGCAACGGCGCCCACGAGTGCGCCCCGCGCGAGCTCGCGGTGGGACGGAGCCACGCCGAGTTCGCGGAACGGGAGCTCGACGAGGCGCACTTCCGCCGCGCCGAGGAGCACTTCAACGAGGCCGACCTCAACGCCCGCGCGGCGCTGCGGATGTCGCCGCCCGACCGCTGCCTGCCGCGCGCGGCGCCCGGTGATCGCGACGGCGACGGCTACCTCGACCCCGACGACCGCTGCCCCGACAACCCCGAGACCTGGAACTCCTTCCAGGACGAAGACGGTTGCCCCGACGATCCGGACACCGACGGCGACGGTCTCGTCGACTCGCGCGACCTCTGCCCCATCGAGCCCGAAGACCGGGATCAGTACCTCGACGAGGACGGCTGCCCCGAGAACGACAACGACGCCGACGGCGTGGTCGACACGGTGGACAACTGCCGCAACGAGCCGGAAGACCCCGACGGGTACAACGACGCCGACGGCTGCCCCGACAACGACAACGATCAGGACACCGTCGCCGACCTCACCGACCAGTGCCCCAACGAGCCTGGTCCGCCTGAGAACAACGGGTGCCCGCGGGTGTTCGAGCACCTCCAGATCACCCAGCATGGGGTGCGCTTCCGGGTGGAGTTCGACGTCAACCGCGCGACGCTGCGACCCACCGCGGCGGTCACCCTCGACGAGGTGGTGCAGTACCTCGGGCAGACGCAAAACCGCGCGCTCCGCTACGAGGTCGGCGGTCACACGTCGAGCGAAGGTTCGCGCGCGCTCAACGAGCGACTCTCGGCCGCCCGCGCCGCCACGGTGCGGACGTACCTGCTCTCCCACGGCATCGACGCCGCGCGGCTCACCTCGCGTGGCTATGGCCCGCGGACGCCGCTGGAGAGCAACACCACGCCCGAAGGCCGCGCGGCCAACCGGCGCGTGGAGCTCAACGAGATCGACGCCGACGGGCGCTTCATCCGCTAACACCACCGCGTGGGTGCGCGGGGTCGTTGGCGCCGCGAGGAAACCGTGTAGGATGCCGCCGCCCGATCGCCTACGGGGTCGTGTATCCGCCTGTTTCTCGGCGGATCCCCTGGAATAACCAACGAGCAAAGTGATGAGCTGGCAACGGACCGCAGTCTTCCTGACCGCCCTGGTGATTCTCCCGACTGAAGTGCTCGCGCAGCAGGGTCCCCGCGACCGGCCCGCGCGCTCGCTCATCAGCACCGCGCTGGAGGACTACCAGAACCTCGAGATCGACCGGTCGCTGGAGCGCCTGCAGGCCGCGCTGCGCACCTGCGCCAACAGCGGCTGCTCGCCCGCCGTCACGGCCAAGGTCCACATGGCCATGGGCATCGTGCAGGTCGGCGGCCAGCAGAACAACACCGCCGGCGTCGAGTCGATGGTCAGCGCGCTGCGGCTCGACCCCAACGCCGAGCCCGACGCGATGCTCGTCACCCCGGAGATCAGCCAGGCGTTTCGCTCGGCCCAGGGCCAGGTCGCCAGTGGCGCTCGCCCCAACCCCATCACCACCCCGCCCACCAACCCGCGGCCGGTGAACAACCCCAGCTCCGGCGGCGGTGAGCTCCTCCACACGCCCGCGCCCGAGCAGCTCGGCAACACCCCGCTGCCCGTCTACGTCGAGCCCAGCGGGACGTTCTCCGTCGAGCACGTCTACGTCTATTACAAGGGCAACGGCATGCGCTCCTTCGAGCGCCGCGAGATGACCCGCGCCGCCAACGGCTACGGCACCGAGATCCCGTGCGCCGCGATGATCGCCCCGTCGATGGAGTACTACGTCACCGCCGTCGACGCGAACACGCAGGTCGTCGCCACGGTGGGCAGCGAGTCGTCGCCCGTGCAGGTCTCCATCGTGAGCCGCCGCTCGCACCCCGCTCCGTCGCTCCCCGGCCGCGCGCCGTCCGAGACCTGCGCGAGCGACGCCGAGGAGTGCCCGCCCGGCATCACCGGTCCGCAGTGCCGGCGACCCACGCCGCGCGGCGGCCTCGGTGACCCGTGCAGCTCCAACAGCGGGTGCGGCGACGGCCTGCACTGCGACGCCGGCGCCTGCGCCGTAGGTGAGTCCAGCAGCGAGACGGGTCCGTCGGAGCCCACGGACCCCAACGCCCCGCGCACGTCGCGCTTCTCCCTCGACGCGAGCTTCGGCGTCGGCGCGGCCTTCCTCACGGGCCGCCCCTCCTACGCCGAGCAGCGCTACTTCCAGTCGTCGAGCGGCACCCAGATCCGCTCGTGCAGCGGCTACGTCTGCTACGCCACCATCGACCCGGGCTTCGCGCCGACGCTCTTCCTCGGCATCAACGCCCGCTACAACTTCACGCCGCGCATCGGCGCCGCCATCGTCATGCGCTGGCAGTTCGCCGACAGCGCCGACTGGACGGTCGAGCCCACCGCCCAGGAGCGCGCCATGGGCGGCACCGCGCGCAGCAACCCCTTCGCCAACCTGCTGATGATGGCCCGCCTCTACTACGCCTTCACGCCGCACGGCTTCGCGGCGCAGGGCTTCGTCGCCAGCGCCTTCGCGGGCGGCGGCGTCGGCCAGATCGAGCCCAAGCCCGCCATCCCGGCCAACGTGATGGGCGACGGCGCGCACGTGCTCTCGGGCTACGGCAACGCCCACGCCGGAGCGCGCGTCGAGTACGCCCTGCGCAACGGCTTCCACGTCGGCGCGGAGGTCGCGTTGCAGTTCATGTTTCCGACCTTCCTCTTCAACATCGACACCTCGGTGCTCGTCGGCTTCCACCTCTAAGGAGTGATGTTCATGACCCTCCCAAGCTGGCGCCGCGGTTGGCGCCTCGGCCTCTTCCTGTCCCTCGCCGTCCCCGCGATGAGCGGCTGCGCCACGGACGAAGCTACGGCCATCGACGAGAGCGGCGAGTACGTCGAGCCCGTCACCGACGTGAACCACACGGCGGTGCGCAACCAGTCCATCGGCAACTGCTGGTCCTACGCGGCCACCGGGTGGGCCGAGTCGCTGCACCGCGCGCGCACCGGCCAGGACATCAACATCTCCGAGAGCTGGATCACCTTCTGGGACTGGTACGGCAAGATCACCGGCGGCCGCGCGACGCAGACCATGGGCCGCTGGGAGGTCCCCACGGGCGGCTGGTGGGACGGCGCGATGACCATCCTGCGTGCGCGCGGTGTCGTGTACGAGGGTGAGTTCATCCCCGAGGAGGCGACGATCGACCGCTCGACGCGGCAGGCCGACGCGCTCCGCGCCATCAACACCGCCCTCAACGAAGGCGGCGCGCTCGCGACGACCGCGGCCCGCCGCGACCCGGCGCTCGTCCTCCAGACGCTCTTCACCGCGTGGCAGCTCAACGACAGCGTGCGCGCGGAGATCACCCGCGTCTTCGGCGCGCGCGGCGCCACCACGCTCCCGTCGTCGCGCACCACGCCCGACGGGTACTTCCGCCCGCTCAGCTCCATCCCGGCGCGCACGTCGCGGTACAGCAACGGCCGCGCGCAGCAGCTCGACGGAACGCTCGCCGACGTCTCGGGCTACGGCCGCTTCGCGTGGCGCAGCGCCTCGTACCCGACCAGCGCGACGGAGCGCACGCGCTTCCAGCAGCGCGTGATTCGCGCGCTCAACGACAACCAGCCGGTGCTCGTCTCCTGGCTCGTGGACTTCAACGCGATGTCATCGACGGGCGTCTTCCGCATGTCGAACCTCACGTCGCCGGGGCGCCAGGGCGGCCACCTCACCTCGATGGAGGACTACCAGGTCGTCGTGCGCCAGCCGGGTCAGCCCGAGCGCACGCTGCGCGCGGGTGAGCTCGCCTCCGAGGCCGATCAGGAGCTCGCGGCGCGCTACGGCACCGTGGAGTTCTTCCGCATCAAGAACTCCTGGGGCACCGCGCGTGACCCGTCGGGCACCGGCTACTTCGGCGGCTACACCGACCTCCACGTCGACTACCTCAACGGCCCCATCACCTGGACGGCCGACATGGCGCAGCGCGTCCCGCTCTCCAGCGTCATCCTCCCGCCCGGTTACTGAAGCCCGACGGCCCCGTCGATGCTCGGCCTGCCGCGCGTCTACTGGGTGCTCTGGGTCGGGCAGTTCATCAACCGCCTCGGCGGCTTCGTCCTCACCTTCCTCCCGCTCTTCCTCACCGAACACCACCACTACACCGCCGCCCGCGCGGGCACGGTGCTCTCGCTCTTCGGCCTCGGCGGGCTCTTCGGCGCCTCCCTCGGCGGCTGGGCGAGCGACCGCTTCGGCCGACGCCGCACGCTGCTCGTCCTGACCTCGTGCAGCGCGGCGGTGCTGCTCCTCTTCGGCATCGCCCCCGCCGGGCCCTGCATCGCCGCGGCGGCCTTCGCCCACGGCGTGTGCAACGGCTACGGCCCCGCGCTCTCGGCGGCCGTCGGCGACGTCGTCCCGCCCGCCGATCGCCAGCGCGCGTTCGGGTACTTCTACTGGGCCGTCAACCTCGGGTTCACCTTCGCCGCCCTCCTCGGCGGAACCCTCAGCCGCCACGGCTACCGCTGGCTCTTCGTCGGCGACGCGCTCACCACCGTGGCGCTCGCGGGCATCATCTACGCGTTCGTCCCCGAGACGCGCCCGCCCGAGACCGAGGGCCGCGAGAAGGCGGGCATCACGGGCCTGCCGCGCGCGCTGTCTGATCCGCGCTTCCTGGGCTTCGCGGCGGCGCAGTTCATGGTGCTGCTGGTGTTCATCCAGTCGTTCGTGACGCTGCCGTTGCAGGAGCGGGCGCGCGGTCTGAGCGTCGTCGACGTGGGCTTCATCGCCGCCTTCAACGGCGTGGTGATCGTCACGTTGCAGCCGCCCTTCCTCCGCGTGACGCGAGGACAACCGTCGTGGCGACTGCTCACCCTCGCCGCGCTCCTCGTCACGTCGGCGGCCGTCGTGGCGGCGTTTGCGCGCGACGTTCCGGGCTTCGTGGCGTCGATGGCCATCGTGTCGCTCGGCGAGGTGGCCTTCTCGGGCGCGTCGCCCACCTTCGTCACGCACGTCGCCCCGCCCGACCGACGCGGAACCTACCAGGGCGCCTTCTCCCTCTGCTGGGCCAGCGCCTCGATGCTCGCGCCGCTGCTGGGCCCCGGCCTCCGCGAGCGCTTCGGCGGACCCGTCATGTGGGGCGCGGCGGCGACGGTGAGCGCGCTCGCGGCGGGGATGCACGCGGTGTTCACCCGGCGGGCGGAGGTCGCGACGGGCGACGCTCGCGGCGCGGGGTAGCATCACCGCCATGCGCGAGCACCGCGTCGGCATGCACCCACTCGGCGAGGAGGACGAGCCGGCGTTTCAGGGCCTCCTGCGCGACGTGTACGGCGCGACCTACTCGTACCGATCGCTCTACGAGCCCGGCGGCGTCGCGCGTCTCCTGCGGGAGAAGCGCGCGAAGCTGTGGGGTGACTTCGACGAGGACGGTCGCCTCGCGGGGCACACCGGCATCCTCTACAAAGACCCGCGCGGCGACTACGTGGAGTCGGGGATGTCCTTCAAGCGACCCCGCGCGCGCGGCGTGACGCCCGACGCGGTCGCGTGGCGGCGCATCCTCGACGACGTCGCCGCAACGCACCCGCTCATCCACCAGAACACCACCACCCGCCATCCCCTCGCGCAGCGCTACGCCGAGCGCTACATGCGCGCCCGCGCCGCCGGGGTCATCGTCGGCTACGCGGTGGGCGAGCACCTCATCGGATGGCCCGCCATCGACCGCCCGATGGACGCCGTCACCATGACCTCGCGCCTCGCGCCCACCACGGAGCGACCGCGCCTCCTCCCGCCGGGCCCGTGGAGCGACTGGCTGCGCTCGGTGTTCGCGAGCTTCGGCCTCGCCACCGACATCGCGACGGGCACCGCGCCCTCCGTCGGAACCGAGACCTTCGAGCACAACACCGCCATCGACCTCACCCGCCGCGTCGTCGTGCGCGACCCGTCGGTGACCGATCACAGCGCCGCCCGCACCGATCTCGTGCACCTCCCGACCGACGCTCGCGTGCTCTCCCTCCCCCGCTTCGAGTCCGAGGGATTCGTCCCCGTCGGGGTGCGCCTGCACGCCACGCGACCCGACGAGATCGTCCTCCAACGGCTCCCCCGCGAGGCGCGACGCGACGCCCTCGCCAACCTCCGCGCGTCCGCCCTCACCGGCACCGCCGCGCCCCTCGTCGAAGGGTGGATGACCCGGTGCGCGCAAACTACGTAGACCGCCTGCTGGCCGACGCCGACGGCGCCGTCGCGACCATCTGGATCACCGGCCTCTTCACCACCGACGCCCCGCCATCGCCCGACACGTTGCGCCGCGCGTTCGCCGCGCTCGTCGCGGAGACACCGCGCCTCAACTCCCGCTGGGACTCGCCCGCGCGACGCTGGCGCCCGCAGCCCGCCACCGAGCGCGACCTCCGTGACGCCGTCCGCGAGCATCCCCCCGCGACCCTCGCTGCGGCCACCGCCGCGCTCATCGCCGAGTCCATCGACCTCGCGCGAGACATCCCGGTGCGCATCACCACGGTGCCCCTCACCGACGGCGCACCCCCCCGAACGCTGCTCGCCATCCAGCTTCACCACTCGCTCGGCGACGGGCGCGCGTCGCTCTTCCTCACGCGTCGCTTCTGGGAGTGGTGCGCGGGTCACCCCACCGAGGGCTCGCGCCTCGGCGAGCCCGCCATGAGCGACCGCCGCGCCCTGTTCGCTGCGGCGCTGCGCCCCGCGGGTGTCGCCGCCCTCGCCCGGTCCGAGCACCGCGTGCTCGCCTCGCGCGGGCAGTCGCTCCGTCACTCGGGCGCCACCATCGGCGCTCCCATGCTGCGCTCGCTGCGCGTCCCGCTCTCGCCGAGCACTACGCCCCGTGAGCGCTCGTCGCTCTACTTCGCCGCCATGCTCGCGGGCATCGCCGCGACCCGCGACCCGGCCCGCATCGCGCGCCCCGTTCGACTGCGTCTGCCCGTCGACCTGCGCCGCGAGCTCGGCATCGGCGTCACCCTCGAAAACGCCTGCTCCGCCCTCGCCGTCGAGGTCGACGACGACGCGCTCACCGCCGCGCTCGACGACCCCGCGCGCCTGCGCTCGCTCGTGCCCGACGCCGTCGAGGCGATGCTCCGCGCGGGCGTCCACTGGGCCACGCTCGTCGAGTGCCTCGTCGTCTCGCGCGTCGCGACGCGGCCGATGCTGCGCGACCACCTGCGCCCCGACCTCGTCGCCGAGCGCCGCGCCAACACCATGGTCGTCACCTACCTCGGAACCGTCGATCGCTACCTCACCGCCGCCCCCTTTCCCATCCACACGCTCCAGGCCCACACGCCAACCTGGGGCGCCACGGGCTTCTCCTTCCGCGACGCGCTCGTCATCAATTGCGCGTCCTTCGCGGGCCTCTGGAGCGCCGCCGAGCTCGATGCCTTCGTCGACGCCGCGCGCGCCTGGATCACCCGCCACCACGGCCCGGGCGCCGAGGTCATCGCGTGAGCCTCCAGTCGGCGCCGCTCCCTCACCTCGCCTTCGCGTCGCTGCACCTGCTGGTGGGCCACCTCGGCTCGGCCGCCGTCCATCGCCTCCGCTTCGGGCGCAACCCGCTGGTGCTCTACCGCGCGGGCGCCACCGAGCACGGTCGCGCCACCCGCCTCGTGGCCGCGCTCTCGCTGCTCTGGGCCGCCGCGCTCGTCGCGTCGGCGCTGTCGCCGTCCTTCGTGCGCGTCGCTCCGGCCCTGGTCGCGATCCCGCCCGCGGTGTCGTGGTCCGTCGCGGTGCTCGGTCTCGTCACGATGGCCGCGAGTCAGTACGCCATGGGCGCCGCCTTCCGCGTCGGACAACACGACGCCGACACCGCCGACGCACTCCAGACCCGCGGCCCGCACGCGCTCTCCCGCAACCCCATCTACCTCGGCTCGTGGACCTTCCTCGCCGGGATGACCCTCTGGCACCCGAGCGCCCCGCAGATCGTCCTCGTCGTCGCGCTCGCCCTCGCCATGCACCGCCTCGTGATCGCCGAGGAGCGCTTCCTCGCCGCGCGCTTCGGCGACGCCTGGACCGCCTACCGTGAGCGCACGCCGCGCTACCTCTTCGGAGCCCGCGCGTGACGCCGCACGACCCCACGCGCCCCGAGGAGCTCGGCGTCTCCCGCGAGGAGCTCCGCGCGATGCTCGTGCCCGACGGCGTTCGCTCGGTCGCGATGACGGCGCTGCTCATGGGCATCACCGTCGGCCTCGGCTGGCTCGCGTGGCGCGCCCCGCGGTGGTGGGTCTCGCTGCCGCTGCTCGTCGCGGCGGGCTTCTTCGCCAACGGGCTGGTGCAGCTCGGTCACGAGTCCTGGCACGGCAACCTCTTCCGCACGCGCTGGCTCAACGCGGTCTTCGGGCACCTGTTCAGTCTGCTGTCGTTCGTGCCGTTTCGGTCGGCGCGCGACGCGCACCTCCGGCACCACCGCTACAACCGCACCGCCCGCGACCCCGACGCCTACAACGCCGGCGCCGATGGTCTCCTCGTGCGGGTGCAGTTCTACGTGGTGGTCACGCTCGGGCTCGCGCTCGCGCCGCTTCACTTCGGGGTGCTCTACCCCGCGGTCTTCATGCGCGGCCGCGCACTGCGTGGTCACCTCGTCGAGCTCGCGGCCAACGCGCTCGTGTGGGTCGTGGCCGTGCGCTACGTGCTCATCCCCTATGGCTGGCTGCGCGCCGTCGTCGCGCTCTGGTTCGTCCCCTTCCTCTTCGCCACCCCCTGGAACGGCCTCAAATCCATCGCCGACCACTACGCCAACCAATGGGCGGGCGACCGCTTCCACACGGCCACCACGGTTCGCACCACGCGGTCGTGGGCCTTCTTGTGGAGCGGCCTCAACCACCACCTCGATCACCACCTCTTCCCGCGCGTCCCCGGTCATCAGCTCCCGCGCCTCCACGAGCGGTTGCGCGAGGCCCTCGACCGCCGCGACGCGCCCGTCTTCGACGGCTACTTCAAGGTGTTCTGGCGGGCCTTCGTGGCGGGCCCCACCTACGTCGCCGACGGCCACGCCTTCCTCAAGAAGGCCCCGTAGACATCGCCATCGACAGCCGCGACTTCGGGTAGTCTCGGACGATGCCTGGGGAGAACGAGTCGTTCTACGCGGCGCAGTGTGACGTGCTCGAACAGGTCACGCGGGGCGTCGCCCTGCCGAAGATCCTCGAAGCCATCGTCCTGCTCATCGAGCGCCAGGCCGAAGGGATGCTCTGCTCGGTGCTCCTCTTCGACGAGGAGCGCGGGACCCTCACCCACGGCGCCGCCCCACACCTCCCCGTGGCGTTTCAGGCCGTCGTGGACGGCATCAAGGTGGGCCCCGACGTGGGCTCCTGCGGCGCGGCCGCGTACCGCCGCGAGCGCGTCATCGTCGACGACATCGCGACGCACCCCAACTGGGCGATCGTGCGCGACCTCGCCCTGTCGGGCGGCCTGCGCGCCTGCTGGTCGTCGCCCATCTTCTCGCCCACGCGCGAGCTGCTCGGGACCTTCGCGATGTACTACGACGTGCCCCGCGGCCCTGAAGAGCGCGAGGTCGCGTGGGTCACCGCCGCGACGCACCTCGCCGCGGTGGCCATCGTGCGCGACCGGGCCGAGCGCTCGCTGCGCCAGAGCGAGGCGCGGGCACACCACCTCGCGCGGCTCTACGCCGTGTCGAGCAGCGTCAACGAGGCCATCGTCCGGGTGCGCGACCCGCAGGCCATCCTCGACATGGCCTGCGCCATCGCCGTCGAGAAGGGCCTCGCGCAGCTCGCCTGGGTGGGCCGCTACGAGGAGGCCATCGACCACCTGAAGCCGGTCGCCAGCTTCGGCCGCGACGTGGGCTACCTCGACGTGATCCGCCTCAGCATGCGCGACGAGCGGCTCAACCAGGGCCCCGCGGCGCGCGCCATGCGAACGGGCTGCGCGGCCGTCTCCAACGACATCGCCAACGACCCGACCTTCTTCTTCAAGAAGGACGCGGCGCGCCGCGGGTTTCGCGCCTGCGCGGTGTTTCCGCTGCGGCTCGGCAACGGCGCGCGGGGGATCTTCGCGATCTACGGAGACACGACGGACTTCTTCGGCCCCGAGGAGGTGAAGGTGCTCGGCGCCATCGCCGACCACATCTCGCTCACCATCGAGGCCAACGACAACGAGCGCGAGCGACGACGGCTCTTCGACGCCCTCGGCGAGCGCACCGGCCAGCTCGAACGCAGTGAGGCCCTGCTCCGCATCGCCGTCCGCGCGGCGCACCTCGGGGGCTTCAGCATCGAGGTTCCGGGCGGGCGCGTCGACTGGTCGGACGAGGTGTGCGCCATCCACGGTGTGCCCGCCGGGACGACGCCGACGACGCGGCAGGCGATCGACGCGTTTGCGCCGGAGTTCCGGGAGATGGCGCGGCGGCGGGCGACGGCCTGCGCGGCGCAGGGGCGGCCCTTCGACTTCGAGGCGCAGCTCGTGACCCCCGCCGGGCGCGAGGTCTGGGTGCGCGTCATCGGCCACGCCGAGCGCGACGCCGCGGGGGACATCTCGCGGGTGCAGGGCGCGTTTCAGGACATCAGCGACCGCCGCAAGCTGGAGGAGCAGCTCCGCCAGGCGCAGAAGATGGAGGCCGTGGGGCAGCTCGCGGGCGGCGTCGCCCACGACTTCAACAACCTCCTCTCGGTGGTGCTCACGTACACGCACTTCCTCGGCGCGACGCTGAAGGAGGGCGACCCGATGCGGCCGCACATCGCCGAGATCCGCAAGGCGGGCGAGCGGGCGGCCGAGCTCACGCACCAGCTCCTGGCGTTTGGTCGCAAGCAGATGCTCCGCCCGCGCGTGGTCGACCTCCACCAGGTGGTGACGGGCCTGGAGAAGATGCTCCAACGACTGCTGGGCGACGGCGTGGACCTCTCCATCCTGTCGACGCCGCCGAAGGGTCGGGTCTTCGCCGACCCGGGTCAGGTCGAGCAGGTCGTGATGAACCTCGTGGTCAACGCGCGCGACGCGATGCCGACGGGCGGCAGCCTCACCATCGAGACGGCGTGCGTGACCCTCGACGAGGACTACGCCGCCGCGCACCACGGGGTGACGCCGGGGCGCTACGTGCGGCTCGCCGTGACGGACACCGGCGTGGGGATGGACGCCGCGGTGAGGTCACACATCTTCGAGCCGTTTTTCACGACGAAGGAGAAGGGCAAGGGCACCGGCCTCGGGCTCTCGACGGTGTACGGCATCGTCACGCAGAGCGGCGGCCACGTCTGGGTCTACAGCGAGCCCGGCATGGGCACGACCTTCAAGGTCTACCTCCCGCGCGTCGAAGCCGAGCCCGACGCGGAGGAGCCCGAGGCCCCGCAGCCCGCCACGCTGCGCGGCACCGAGACGGTGCTCGTGGTCGAGGACGACGAGCAGGTGCAGAGCGTCGTTCGCACCATCCTGCGGCGCGGCGGATACAACGTGCTCGACGCGCGCAACGGCGGCGAGGCCTTCCTCATCTGCGAGCAGTTCGGCGCCAAGATCGACCTGCTGCTCACCGACGTGGTGATGCCCCGCATGAGCGGCCGCGAGCTCGCCGACCGCCTCTCGCCGCTGCGCCCCGCGATGAAGGTGCTCTTCATGTCGGGCTACACGGAAGACGCCATCATCCGCCACGGCATCCTCGACTCGGGCATCGCGTTCCTGGTGAAGCCGATCACGCCCGACGCGCTCCTGCGCCGGGTGCGAGAGGTGCTCGACGGTCGCTAGGAGCTCCTTGTCCATCCCCTCTCCCCGCCCGTCATTCGGTGCGCTCGGCGCGCTCGTCGAACGCACCCGCTACGAAGACGGCGCGTGGCCGCTCTGGCGCTGGGACAAGAACCTCCCCTACCTCGCCAAGAGCCTCCTCCACCGCACCACGCCATGGACCGAGGCCGACCGCCTCCACGCCGAGCGCGCCCGCGCCTACCTCGAAGGCGGCACCTGGCGACGCCCCGTCGCGCGCCCCACCGGCGTCGTGCTCGGCGGCGACCTCATGTGGATCCGTCGCGGCTTCGCCGACGCCCTCTCCCCTCGCCTGCGCGAGCGCATCGCCGCCGCCGACCTCGCGTGCGTCAACCTCGAATCCCCGATGGTCCCCGAGCTCGCCGTGCCGACGTACACGTACGAAACGCTCCGCTACAACACGCCCCCCGCGTACCTCGACGCGTGGCGGAGCGATCGCCCGCGCATCGTGTCGCTGTGCAACAACCACGCGCTCGACCAGGGCATGGACGGCCTGCGACGCACCCGCGAGGTGGTGCGCTCGATGGGCTTCGCCGCCCTCGGTGGACCGACCGCGGGCGATGAGACCACCGAGCTCACGGTCAACGACCTGAGCGTGCGCGCCACGGCCGTCACCTACGGCATCAACGGCTCCACCGCGCCTCACCCATCGGGCATCCCCGTCGAGCGCTTCGGCTCACCGGATCACACGCCCGACTGGAGCCGCTACGCCGACCTCGCCGCGACCCCGCGCGACCTCCACCTGCTCTCGGCCCATTGGGGCTTCGAGTACGAGTACTGGCCCGCAGCCCCACAACGCGCCGACGCGCTCCGCCTCATCGAGCTCGGCTTCGACCTCATCGTGGGCTCGTCCCCCCACGTGCTTCAGCCCATCGAGATGGTGTCCATCGACGGCGCCGACCCCGCGTGCCCGCTCCAGGCGCGCCGCGGTGGATCTCCCCGCTTCGGGCTCATCGCGTGGTCGCTGGGCAACCTCGCGACCATCATGCCCACGCTCGCGTGTCGCGTTGGCGCCCTCGTCGAGCTCGACCTCGGACGCGACGCCTCGGGTGCCGTCGCGTTCAGTGATGTGAGAGCGGTTCCGACGGTGAGCGCGCGGGGCCTCGGCGGCCACTGGATCGACGGCGCGACCCTGTCCGTCGACGAGCTCGAAGACCGCGGTCGTCCTGCGTGGCCGTGCCGCAAGCACGCCCGCACGACCCTCGGACGCCTCGCCGACCGCCGTTAGCGAACCTGGCGTCGGGCGATGGGGCTCTCCCGCGGGGTGCGCTTCGCCTGGACGCCAGAGATGACCGCCGACTTCGGCTGGTCGGCCGGCGGCGCACCGAAGTCGGGCACGATGGGCGCCAACATCGGACGCGCGATGGCCGGAGTGACAGCATCCTCGTCGAAGAGGGCTGGAACGCTGCGGCGCGCGTCGTCGTTGGCCACGGGCTCGAAGTTCCGCGCGGCCTGCGCCCCGAGGTCTTGCAGCAGCGCCTCGCGCAGGTCGCGCTCTGCGGCGAAGCGCGTCTGGACGTAGTGCGCGACCGCCTCGTTGCCGGCCCAGGTGTCCGCGGCACGCGTCGCCTCCAGGGCCCGCGCAAACTCCCCGGCGTCGCGGTAGCGCTGCGCGGGGTCGCGATCGAGCGCCCGGAAGATCATCTCGTCGAAGGCGCCGTCCACCTCCTTGCGGAGCGACGACGGGCGGGGAATCGGCGCGCTGAGCACGCCGGCGATGGTGTCGACCTCCGTCGCGCCGGTGAAGAGCCGACGCCCGACGATGATCTCCCAGAGGATCACCCCCAGCGACCACACGTCCATCGTCGGGTCGGGCGAGTGGCCGCGGAGCTGCTCCGGGGCCATGTACGCCGGGCGTCCCTTGAAGTCTCCCTTGCGCGTGAAGCCGCCCTTCGACTCCATCGGGCGGGGCATCCCGAAGCCGAGCACCCGCGTCGCGCCCTCGAACATCACCAGCAGCGCCTGCGGGGAGATGTCGCGGTGCACGATGGGCCGCGGCCGCCCGTGCGCGTCGAGGTGACCGTGCGCGATCGCGAGGCCCCGCGCGGCCTGCGAGACGATGGTCGCCGCGATGTGCGTCGGCATGCCTCCGAGGGGGGCCGCCTGGCGGGCGATCTGCGCGAGCGAGAGGCCGTGCTGGTACTCGGAGATGTGACAGCCCACGCCGTCGCGCCGACCGAGTTCGAGCACCGGGCACACGTTGGGGCCGCGTAGGTTGGCCTCGACGCGGCGAAGCTCGGCGTCGATGGGCGACTCGACGAAATCGCGGTCGAGCAGCTTGACCAGCACCCAGTGGCCGCGGCCGCCGGGCTCGCGGCGCAGCGCGAGGTGCGCCTCACCGAGCGACCCCACGACGAGCGGATGGAGGAGCACGTCGCGCGGGGCGAAGTCGCGCTCGTTGCGCGGCGCATCGGCGGGGCGCGAACGCACGGCCGACTGCTTGAGCTCGAACTCGGCCTCCGTCGCAGGCTCGATCTCGACGGGCGGCACCGAGGTGACCAGCAGCGCGCGGTGGTGGGCGCCGCGCTCCAGGATGCGGACGAAGAGGTCGACGTCGTCGAGGGTCTCGTCGTTGATGCGCGCGGCCTCGGTGACGTTGAGGGCGCAGCGACCCATCGCCAGGAGGTACGCCCGCGGCGAGGCCGGGTCGACGGACAGGTAGCGCATGGCGAGCGCCGCACGGTTGCGGTCTTCGGCGAAGTCGCGCTCCCGACTGAACGCCTGGAACACCGCCCACGGTCCGACGTGGTGATGATCGGGCGGGTCGACGTCCTGCTCGCCGTAGTTGAAGCCCAGGCGACCGAAGCTCGGGATGCTTTGTTGAGTGCCCATCGCCCTCAACACATCGGCCGACTCGAAGCGGCTTTGAAGGGGGGGTCGAGACGTTCCGTGGGAGAGTGGAGGCAGGGGTAACCTGCCAGGTATTTGACAGTGGGTCGGCCTCAGCGCCGGTGGGCGGCGATGGCTGCCAACATTTCTGCGAGAACATTGGCCCCGAGGAGAGATGTCATCTGATTGACGTCGAAATCGGGCGACACTTCCATGACATCACAGCCCACGACGCGAAGTGATTTTGTTGCCCTGACCATGGCCAGCGCCTGCCACGAGAAGAGCCCGCCGGGCACCGGCGTGCCCGTCCCAGGTGCCATCGAGGGGTCCACGGCGTCGACGTCGAAGCTCACGTAGTAGGGCTTGTTCGGAGTGAGTCCCGCGATGCGCGCGATGACGCCGTCGAGGTCGCGATGGACGTCCTCCGCGCTCAACACCGTGAAGCCCGCAGCCTTCGCGAAGGCCAGATCGTCGCGCGTCGAGAACGGTCCCCGAATGCCGATCTGGAGCACGTCGCCGCCGCGCACGAGGCCTTCCTCGACCATGTTGCGGAAGATCGTTCCGTGGTGCGGGTCGATGCCCCACGCCGCCGGGTACGTGTCGCTGTGCGCGTCGAAGTGCACCAGCCCGAGCGGCCCGTGCACCTTCGCGAGCGCCCTGATCGCAGGCAGCGAACACGTGTGATCACCGCCGATGACCGCGCTCACGGCACCCGCCGCGGCGATCTCCGCGACGCGCGCTTCGATGCGCGCGAGGGACAGCGCCATGTCCATCGGGACGCACGCGACGTCGCCGCCGTCGGCGCAGCGCAGCGTCTCGAAGAGGTCGATGTCGGGGTCGGGGTGGAAGCCGCGAGTGAGCGCGCTCGCCTGCCGAACGCCGCGCGGCCCGAAGCGAGCGCCGGGGCGGTAGGTGGTTCCGCCGTCGAAGGGTGCGCCGATGATGAGCGCGTCGACGTCGCGCGGGTCGTCGTGCAGGGGTAGTCGGAGGAAGGTCGACACGCCGGCGAAGCGCGGCACCTCACGCGGCGAGACCGGCTTGAACGAGTGGGTCATGCCCGTAGCCTTCACCTCGCGGTGGTGAAGCGCCAGACCCTCGACCACGGCTGTCCGTCGACCGTTCCGCGCGCCTCGACGGTGTACTCGCTCGACGCCGCGAGCGGCTCGTCGGGGTAGAAGAACGCGATGCGCCGCGCGAGGTTGCGCACGTTGCTGTCCGTGCTGGTGCGCGCGGTGAAGTACGAGCTCGGCACCTCGGCGCACGACACGTCGTAGATCTTGTGCACCGTCAGCTCGAACTCCGTCGACGGGAAGGTCACCGTGATGACCGGTCCGCTCGGCCAGCGACCCGTGGCGGGCAGCGGCGGGGTCGGGCCCTCCAGGTTGCCGCGGAAGAGCACCGGCACGTCGGACTGACCCGGCGGCGGAAACACGGCGGGCTCGGTGAGCACCGCGGTGGGCTCGCCCGACGGCCGCGCGAACTCCATCGTGTTGAAGTTGGTGCGCCGCCCGCTGAAGGTGCCCGGCACGGCGGCGAAGCCGACCTCCGTGTAGTCGGGGTTCACGAAGGGGAAGCGGTGGTAGACGGTCCAGATCCAGCCGTCGATGGCGGCCGCGGGCGTCGACTCCCAGTTGATGACCTCGCCCAACGCGGCCGGTCGGTACCCCGCCGCCGTCGCGCGCGCACCGGGCGCGGCGCCGGTGAACCCGCGACAGCTCGCGCTCATCACCTCGTTGTGCGCGCCTGGCCAGCAGCTCGACGCGTTGCCCACCATGAACTCCGAGTGCGCCGTCGCCGCCTGCTCCAGCAGCGCGTGCGCGTTGAGCGGCGCGAGACCCGCCGACGTGCGCCACAGGTTGGCCCGCTGGAGCGCAGCCCGCTGATCGTCGGTGGACGACTCCGCGGGCATCCCGGAGCCCGCGCGGGTGATGTCCGGCGGCCCCGCCTGCGCGCAGCCGCACAGCCCCTCGCAGCGGGAGCCCGCGTCGGGGGTCGGCCGCGTGCCGCCCGCCTCGTCACCGCACCCTACGACCAGCACCCCCAACCCGCCGACGGCCAACCAACGCGCGACTCGCTTCACGCGGCGCACTCTATCAACCGCGGTTCGCACGTCGATGCCGCAGTGCAGCAACGAGGAGCTTGACACCGCGGCAAGCGCCTTGAGAGCGTACCGGCCCGCGCGCGCCAACTCACCGGTCGACGCCACCCGACGACGCCTGCTCGCTGTCACCCCAACCCCCCCCGACCGTGGGGGCCGCAAGGATGGACCCGTCATGATCACCGCCGACCAACGCCACAAGGCCATCTCCGCCGCCATTTCCCGCCCCGAGAACCCGCCGCGTCCGGCCGGGGGGCTGCCCGTCGACGAGGCCTTCGGGGCCGACGTCTTCTCGCGCGCCGAGATGCAGCGGCGCCTGCCCAAGAGCACCTACCGCGCGCTGCTCCGCACCCTCGAACAGGGCGAGCCCCTCGCCCCGCAGGTCGCCGACACGGTCGCGTGCGCGATGAAGGAGTGGGCCGTCGAAAACGGCGCGACCCACTACACCCACTGGTTTCAACCGCTGACCGGCTCCACCGCCGAGAAGCACGACGCGCTCATCAGCATCGACGGCCGCGGCAGCGTGCAGTTCACCCTCTCCGGCTCGGAGCTCGTGCAGAGCGAGCCCGACGCGTCGAGCTTCCCGTCGGGCGGCCTGCGCGCCACCTTCGAGGCCCGCGGCTACACCGCCTGGGACGCGACCAGCCCCGCCTTCCTCATGCGCAACGCCGGCGAGGTCACCCTCGTCATCCCGACCGCCTTCGTGTCGTGGACGGGCGCCGCGCTCGACCAGAAGACCCCCCTCCTGCGCTCCATGGATGCGCTCTCGCACCACGCCCTGCGCGTGCTGCGCGTGCTCGGCGCCGACGCGGGCGTCTCCCGCGTGGTGGCCACCGCGGGCTGCGAGCAGGAGTACTTCCTCGTCGACCGCAACCTCTACGCCGCGCGCCCCGACCTCATGACCTGCGAGCGCACCCTCTTCGGCGCCAAGCCGCCGAAGGGGCAGCAGCTCGAAGACCACTACTTCGGCGCCATCCCGCCGCGCGTCCTCGCGTTCATGGGCGACGTCGAGCGCGAGCTGTACCGCGTCGGCGTGCCGGTGAAGACCCGCCACAATGAAGTCGCGCCGGGGCAGTTCGAGCTCGCGCCGATCTTCGAGACGGCCAACATCGCCTGCGACCACCAGATGCTCGTGATGGAGACGCTGCGCCGCGTGGCGCACGGTCACGGGTTCCAGGCGCTGCTGCACGAGAAGCCCTTCGCGGGCGTCAACGGCTCGGGCAAGCACCTCAACTGGTCGCTCGCCACCGACGCCGGCACCAACCTCCTCGACCCGCGCGACGACACCCACACCAACACGGCCTTCCTCGTGGTGCTCTGCGCCGTCGTGCGCGCCGTCGACCTGCACGGCGACCTGCTGCGCTCGTCCGTCGCGTCGGCCTCCAACGACCACCGCCTCGGCGCCAACGAGGCCCCGCCGGCGATCATCTCCATCTTCCTCGGCGACATGCTCACGGACATCATCGAGCAGCTCGAGCGCGGCGTGTCCGAGCGCACCATGAAGGGCGGCGCCATCAACCTCGGGACGAGCTCGCTCCCGCAGATTCCGCGCGACTCCGGCGACCGCAACCGCACCTCGCCCTTCGCGTTCACGGGCAACAAGTTCGAGTTTCGCGCGGTGGGCTCGGGGCAGACGGTGGCGTGGCCGACGACGGTGCTCAACACCATCGTCGCCGAGTCGCTCGACTACGTCGCCACCGAGCTGGAGAAGGCCAGCGGCGGCGACAAGGACAAGGTCCGCGGAGCCGTCACGACGCTCCTCCAGGACATCATCAAGAAGCACAAGCGCGTGATCTTCAACGGCGACGGCTACTCCGCCGAGTGGCACGCCGAGGCCGAGCGCCGCGGCCTGCCCAACCTCCGCGACTGCCTCACCGCCATCCCCGCCCTCGGCGCCGCGAAGAACATCGCGCTCTTCGAGAAGTACCGCGTGCTCAGCGCCACCGAGGTCGAGAGCCGCGTGCACATCGCCCAGGAGAAGTACGCAAAGGAGCTGCTCATCGAGTCCGAAGCGATGGTGCTCCTCGGGCGCCAGGTGATCGCCGCCGCGGCGCTCGCCCAGCAGACGGAGCTCGCCCAGTCGGTCGCGGCCTGCAAGGCGGCGGGCGTCGAGAGCCCCGACACCATCGCGCAGCTCCGCGCGTTCGTCGACCTCGCGACGCGCTTCAACCAGACACTCGCGGCGGTCGACGAGGCCGACAACCACGAGGACGGCGACGCTGCCCGTCACGCTACGTACCTGAAGACCAAGGTCGTCCCGCTGATGTCCGAGCTGCGCCGCCTCGGTGACGAGCTGGAGACCCGCATCGGCGCCCACCTCTGGCCGATCCCGTCGTACCGCGAGCTGCTCTTCGTGAAGTGACCCGCCGCCCTCGCCTCGGCTGCGTCACCTGACCGCAGCCGAGGGTTCCCTCCCCCCCCTACGCACCAATCCGGTAGCGCAGCAGCCGGCACTCGATGTCGCCGTTGTAGAGCGTGTGCTCCAGGTCGGGCTTCAGCCCGAGGTTGCGCTCCACCATCGGGTTGCCCGAGATGAGCACCACCGTGCTCCCCGTCATCGCGCGCATCGACTCGCCCCACTGACGGAAGAAGCCCGCGAGCTGCAACGGCTGCGCGGCCAACCTCCCGCCGTACGGCGGATCAGCCACCACCCACGCCGGACCGTCTTCTTGTGCGTACGAGCGCGCGTCCCGCCGCTGCACCGTGACGGCGCCCGCCACGCCCGCCGCCGCGAGGTTGTGCTTCGTCACGTCGACGGCCTCGGGTGCCACGTCCGTGGCCGTGATCTTCACCGGGCACTCGGTGAGCACCGCCGCGTTGGCCGCTTCGAGCATCGCCTCCCACTCGTTGGAGGCGCTCTGGTCGAAGGTCGGCCACCGCTCGAAGCCGAAGCGTCGGCGCAGTCCGGGCGCCACGCGGCACGCCATCATCGCCGCCTCGATGGCGAGCGTCCCGGCGCCGCACACCGGGTCGATGAGGTCGGTCGTCGCGTCCCAGCCGCCCATGCGCAGCACGGCCGCCGCGAGGTTCTCCTTCATCACGGCCTCGACCGTCGCCACGCGGTAGCCGCGCTTGTGCAGCGCCTCGCCCGCGAGGTCGAGGTACACGGTGGCCTCGTCCTTCACCAGCCGCACCACCACCGAGACGTCGGGCGTCTTCGGGTCGACGTCGGGGCGCCGCCCGTGCAGGTCGCGCACCTCGTCGACGATCGCGTCCTTCACCTTCAGGGCGATGAACTGCGAGTGCGTGAGCTGCGAGCTGCGGCACGTCGCCGACACCGCGACGGTGTGCTTCGGGGTGACCTGGTCGTTCCAGCCG
Organism: Polyangiales bacterium; assembly: GCA_044229975.1. Taxonomy (GTDB): domain Bacteria; phylum Myxococcota_A; class Polyangia; order Polyangiales; genus SCUS01. The sequence continues at coordinate 56,415 of JBGARZ010000019.1, read as the reverse complement.
AGCGCCCGAACGCCGTCGTAGAGCGCCTGCTCGCCCTTCGCCGCGAAGCGACCGCGCTCCAGCAGCACCCGCATCGCGATGCGGCTGTGGAGGCACGCGCGCATCCCGTCCGCGAGCGCGCCCTCGAAGTGCACCCCGCCGCGGTCGGCGCGAACGTGCCAGAAGCGCATCGCGCGCAGCTCGTCTCGCAGCGCCGGCTCCGTGCCCTTGGCCGCCGTCGCGAAGAACCTCAGCGAACCTGGAACGCTCACGCCTCGCGACCGATCCACGCCTCGAAGTCGTCGGCGACGCGCTCGAAGGTCGAGCCCTCCGAGCTGCCGATGAGCTCGCGCCCGTGCATCAACCGCACGGTCACGTTGAGGTCGATCGGCCCTTCGTGGGCCTTGATGCCCGGCAGCTTCGCGATGGACGCGCGACCCTGCGCCACGGCCTCGTCGACGGTGAGGTTGCAGTTGGCGACGATGGCGTCCGCTGACAGGGCTGACCCGGTGAGCGAGCGCAGCGTGTCGTTGAAGGTCACGGCGTTGCCCGGCGACCAGTAGTGCTTCGCGAGGTCGGGCCCGATCTTCGGGTTGTCCACGAGGTGCCCGTCGCGCTGGAGGAAGAAGGCGCGCGTCTGGTGCACCGCCATCTCGGCCATCACATAGCCGTGGTAGTAGGCGCTCGCCTCGCCCGCGAGCAGGTGCGGAACGGCCAGCACCGGGCGCGTCCCGCTGCTCAGCCCCTGAAGCTCCACCTCCACCTCGCGGAACATCCTCAGCACCCGCTCCGGCGTCAGCTCGTCGTCGGAGAGCTCGTAGAGCCGCCGCTCGGCCATCGGGACGGTGAGCATCGCGCGGATGTCCCACGGCTTCATCGGCTGCGACTCGGCGATGGCCTCCTCGATGAGCGCCGTCGGGATGGGGTTGCCCGCGGCGTCGGTGAGGTAGCGCGCGCGCCAGTCCGCGTCCTCCAGCATCGAGTCCATGAACATCGACTGCGTCTCGGCGTAGGCCACCGAGGTCGGCGCGAACTCCTGCGCGAAGCACGGCGCGTCGCCGTCGATGTTGCTGAAGTGCGCCGCGTGGCCGCCTTCATGGAAGAGCGTCTCGCTCGCACGCAGCCCGCTGCCCACCGCACCGCGCACGGCGTTGGCGGTGAAGTTGATGCGCGCCGGGCGCCACACGCCGTCGTCGGAGAAGCCGATGCCGGGGCCGTGCATGAAGCCGTTTTCGTACTTGCCCGCGCGGTCGACGAGGTCGAGCGTCAGCGTCGCCCCGCGGAAGCGGACGCCCAGCGCCGCGAACGAGCGCCCCCAGCGGCGCACCGCCGGGCCGAAGCCGAAGTACGGATCGAGCGCGGCGGCGAGCTTGCCTGCGCGGAGGAAGAGGAAGTTCCAGGGGTCGAGGGAGCCGGGGCCGTGCTGCTTCTCGAAGGCCGCGAGCTCCGTGCGGGCGCGGTCGGCGGTGCGGGCGGCGAGGTCGTCGAGGGCGCCGAAGAGCTCGGCCTTCGTCATGCGCTCGACGGTGTGAACCCTCCACGCGTAGTAGTCCGAGTGGCCGAGCATGCGCCCGAGGGCGTTGCGCTTCTTCACCACGTCGAGGAAGCCCTTCTCCAGCACGAAGGTCTCGATGGAGCGCAGGCCCTCGTACGCGGCGCGCCGACGCTTGGGGTCGGGGTCGTTGCGCAACATGAGCGAGAGCTTGTTGCTGCCCGCTGCCTCGAACTCCCCCGTCGCCGGGTCGATGAACCCGAGCTTCATCTGACCGCGAGCGCGCTGCACCTCGCCTTCGAGGTGGACGATCTCCTCGGAGAGGGCGCGCGCCTCGGGGCTCTCGATGCTGTTGGCGGCGAAGAGGGCGATCCAGCCGTCGAGTACGTGGCGCTGCGCGGCGGTGCCTTCGTCGGTGGCGCGCAGAGAGCGCAGACGACCGAGGGCGGCGGGGTCCTGGAGGAAGCGGTTCATGGCGACCTCGGCGACCGAGAGCGCCTTCTGGGCGGCGTCGGGGTCGTCGGCGAGGCCCATCTTCGCGGACCAGAAGAGGTCTTCCTTGGTGGTGTGCAGCCGGAGGAAGTCGTCCTTGAGCGCGCGCAGGGTGGAGTCCAGCGAGGCGGTGGTGGTCGTCGTCATGGCGGCGCGACCGTACCTCACCGCCGCTCCCCCCGCCGCTGCCGAACGCCCGCCTACACGGACGCCCCCAACATCCCCCTTGGCCTTTGTGCACCGCCCCTCTACGCTCGCTCGAATGTACGAGGGCGAACGATTCGGGCCCTATGTGCTGCGCGAGAAGATCGCCCAGGGGGGCATGGCCGAGATCTTCTTCGGCGAGCGCCGCGGCGCCATGGATTTCCGCCGCGAGGTCTGCATCAAGCGCATCCGCCCCAACCTCAGCGGCGACTCGTCCTTCGTGCAGATGTTCATCGACGAGGCGCGCATCTGCTCGCGGCTGCGTCACAGCAACATCGTCGCCATCGACGACTTCGGCAGCACCGACGGGCAGCTCTACATCTGCATGGAGTGGGTGCACGGCATCGACGTCGCCCGCCTCGGCAAGCGTCTCGTCGCCGAGGGGCGGCGCATCCCCATCGACGCGGCGCTGTTCATCCTGTCGGAGGTGCTGCGCGGCCTGGAGTACGCCCACGGCAAGCACGACAACGGCGTCGCCCTCGACATCGTCCACCGCGACGTCACGCCCCACAACGTGCTCGTCAGCTACGCGGGCGAGGTGAAGCTCTCGGACTTCGGCATCGCCAAGGCCACCTCGCGCCTGCACCACACGCAGGGCGACCTCGTGAAGGGCAAGCTCTCGTACATGGCCCCCGAGCAGGCCACGGGAAAAACCCTCGACGGTCGCACCGACCTCTTCGCGCTCGGCATCTGCGCCTACGAGCTCATCGCGGGTCAGCGACCCTTCCAGGGCAAGGACCGCGAGGTCATCTCCACCATGCTCCGCGGCGAGCGCGCGGCGCTCCGAACGCTCCGCCCCGACGTCCCTCCCGCCGTCGAGAAGTGGGTCGACACGCTGCTCAAGCTCGACATGCAGCAGCGCTTCCCCACGGCGGCGGCCGCCCTCGATGCGCTCCAGACGATCCCCTTCGCGACCGGCGGGCGCTCGCTGACGACGCTGCTCGCGGAGTTCTATCCCGACCAGGCGTCGGTCGTGACGCCTGCCATCGGGGCCGCGCCGAAGCCCTTCGTGCTGGAGTCCACCCGCCCCAGCCGCGCCCTCGCCGAACCCACCGCCGTCTACGACGCCTCCAGCGGCGAAGAGACAGCCATCACCCCGCCGCCCGTGTTCACGCCGGTGCCGCCGCCGATCGTCGCGCCCATCGCGTCGCCGGAGCCCACCTCCACCAGCCTGCCCTTCGCCGCCACCACACCGAGCGCGCCCGTGGCCACGCCCACCCCGCGTTCGTTCGTGCGCCGCGCGGCCGTCCCGGCGCTCGTCCTCCTGGCGCTCGTCGGTGTCGCGCTGTTCGCCACGCGCGGGACGCCCGCCGACCAGGCGCCACCGCCCGCCGTCGTCCACACCCCGCCGCCGCAGCCGCCATCCGTGACGCCGCCACCCGTGACACCGCCACCCGTGACGCCGCCGCCAACCCATCCGCCCGTCGTCGTCGCTGCGCCACCTCCGACCATCGTGCAACCCGCGACGCTCACCGTCACCGTGCAGCCGTGGGGCGACGTCACCCTCGACGGGCGCCCGCTCCCCACCCGGCGCGCCACCGTCGCTCCCGGACCGCACACCCTCGTCGCCTCCCAGCGCGGCGGCCGCAGCATCTCCCGCCGAGTGACCCTCGCCCCCGGCCAGGACGAGCGTGTCGTCATGGTCATCCCGCGCTGAACGCCCCCTCGTCACCGATACTGCCCTGCACCCGCGCCCCGTTCTGTCGTAAGTGAACGGCCACCCTCATGCCGCGCTTCGCCGCCATCGACGTCGGTTCCAACGCCATGCGCCTCCGGGTGGTCGAGGCGACCTCCCCTGATCAGGTGCGCGAGGTCGCCGCCGAGCGGGCGCCCGTCCGCCTCGGGCACGATGTCTTCCTCACCGGACGCCTCGCGCCATCCGCCGCGCTCGAAGCCGTCGACGCGCTCAAGGCCTTCCGCGACGTGATGCGCGAGGCGGGCGTCGACGGGTATCGCGCCGTGGCCACCAGCGCCGTGCGCGAAGCACAAAACGCCGACCTCCTCGTCGAGCGCGCCGAGCGCGAAGCCGGCATCAAGCTCGACGTCATCGAAGGCGTCGAGGAGGCCCGCCTCGTCCTCGTCGCGGTGCGCCACGCCGTCGACCTCAAGGGGCGCCGCGCGCTGCTCGTCGACATCGGCGGCGGCAGCGTCGAGCTCACCCTCCTCGCCGACCAGGCGCCCCACGCGTCGGTGTCGCTCCCGATGGGCACCGTGCGCCTCCACGAGGCCTTCCTCGAACACGACGCCGCCGTCTCCGTCGAGCGCCGCACGCTGCTCGTCGAGTACATCGAGCGATCGCTCACCGAGGCCGAGTTTCTCCCCGGCGCGAAGCCCGACCTCGTGGTCGCGACGGGCGGCAACGCCGAGGCCATCGCCGCGCTCTGCCCCTTCGCCACCGACGACGGCATCGGCATCGACGTCGCCGCCATGCTCACCCTGCGCGACGAGATGGCCGCCCTCCCCCCGAAGGCGCGCCGCGAGCGCTACGGCCTCCGGGGCGACCGCGCCGACGTGATCGTTCCTGCGCTCTTCGTGCTGTCGGCGGTGGCTGAAGCCGTGGGCGCGCGGGCCGTGGTCACGCCGGGCGTCGGCCTGAAGGACGGCATCCTCGCCGAGCTGGTCGACCGCGCGTTTCGGGTGTGGGACGTGCCGGGCGAGGCCGCCGAGGTCGAGGCGCAGGCCCTCGCGCTCGGTCGCAAGTACCGCTTCGACGAGGCGCACGCGCAGCACGTCGCCGCCATGGCGCTGTCGCTCTTCGACCAGTGCGCCGACCTGCACCACCTCGGCCCCGAGGAGCGCTCGCTGCTCAAGCTCGCCGCCCTCCTGCACGACGCGGGCGACTTCGTGGGCTTCGACGCGCACCACAAGCACACCTACTACCTCATCACGCACTCCGATCTCATGGGCCTCACGCCCGAGCAGAAGGAGGTCGTCGCCAACGTCGCGCGCTACCACCGCAAGTCGTTGCCTGACCTGTCGCACCCGGGCTTTCGCAAGCTCGATCGGCGCCTGCGGACGGTCGTGCGCAAGCTCGCGGCGCTGCTGCGCGTGGCCGACGCCTTCGACCGCGAACATCAGGGAAAGGTGCTCGACCTCGCCGTTCGCATCACGCCCGGTCGCATCGCGCTGCGGGCGACGCCCAACCCGCGCACCGCGGGCGAGAAGGACCTCGCCCTCGAACGCTGGACCGCCCTCCGCAAGGCCGACCTCATGGAAGAGGTGTTCGGCTGCGAGGTGAAGGTCGACGGCGCCGAGGCCATGGCGCCGACCAAGTCGTTTCAGTAATCGCCCCTCAAGGGTCAATTCCGCCCCCGCCCTCCTCAAGGAGATCGGAGATAGGCCGATAGAGCTATCGGAGCTCTCACGGCTCTCAACAACCGACACCCCTGGAGGCACCGGTCTCCCTGTGACTACGCCTCTCCTACTCGTCCTCGACGACGAGCCGCTCATCAGCGGACTCGTCGCCCGCGTCGCGCGTTCGCTGGGCCTCGACGCCGTCGAGTTCAGCGACCCCGCCCTGCTGCTGGATGCGCTACACCGCAAGCCGAGCCTCATCGTGCTCGACCTCGCGATGCCGCAGCTCGACGGCGTCGAGGTGCTCCGCCTGCTCGCCGAGGCCGACTGCCGCACCGACATCGTGCTGATGAGCGGCATGAGCCGCCGGGTGCTCCACTCGACCTCGGCGCTCGCCACGCAGCTCGGCCTCAGCGTCGTCGGCCTGCTGGAGAAGCCGCTCCGCATCGAGGCCATCCGGGAGCAGCTCCGCGCGCGACGCCCGGCCCCGACGACGGAGAGAACCGACGCGGCCATTCCCCCGCTCGACGAGCTTCGCCGCGCCCTCGCGCGCCACGAGCTCGAGGTGCACTACCAGCCGCTCATTCACCTCCGCACGCGTCGCTGGGTGGGCGTCGAGGCCCTCGTCCGGTGGCGCCACCCCGAGCGCGGGCTCCTCTCGCCCGCGACCTTCATCGCGCTCGCCGAGCGCAACGGGCTCGCCCTCGCGCTCACCCACGAGGTGATCGACGTCGCGCTGCGGGAGTTCAACCCGGCGACCTTCGGCCACCACGGCGCCGTCCCGCTCTCCATCAACCTGCCGCCCGCCGCGCTCGTCGACCGCGGGTTTCCCGATCAGGTGATGCGCCGCGTCCGCGACGCCGGCCGCCGCGCCGACGGCCTGCGCTTCGAGGTGACCGAGACCTCCGTCGCCGACAGCGCCGTGATCGCGCTCGACATCCTCACGCGGCTACGGCTGAAGGGCTTCGGCCTCACGCTCGACGACTTCGGCACCGGGCACGCGTCGCTGGAGATGCTCCACCGCGTTCCCTTCGACGAGATGAAGATCGACCTCCAGTTCGTGCGCGTGATGGACCGCGACCCGGCCGCGCGCGCCATCGTCGCGAGCTCGGTGTCGCTCGCGAAGGACCTCGGCATCGCCATCGTGGCCGAAGGCATCGAGACCGAGCGCGTGGCCGACCTCATCACCGCCGCGGGGGCAGACCTCGGGCAGGGGTACTACTTCGCGCGCCCACTGGCCTGGGCCGACCTGGGTGCGTGGGTGCGTGGGTGGCGCGACGCCGAGAGCGCTTCGTAGGAGACGGGTCAGACCGGGATGACGCCGCGCTTGCGGTACGGGCGCTCGACCTTCTTGTGGGCGGCGAGCTCGAGGCCCATCGCCAGCACGCGGCGCGTGTCGCGCGGGTCGATGACGTCGTCGACGAGCCCCCAGCCCGCGACCTTGTACACGTCGATGTACCCCTGGATCATCTCCACCATCTGCTGCTTGATCTCCGGGGGCATCGCCTCACCGCGGAAGAGCTTTCGCCCCGCGATGCCGACCATCCCCTCGGCGCCCATCACGGAGATCTCCGCGCCGGGCCAGGCCACCAGCAGGTCGGGCTCGTAGGCCCGGCCGCACATCACGAAGTACCCCGCGCCGTACGCCTTGCGCGTGACCACCGTGAGCTTCGGAACCGTCGCCGCGCTCATGGCGTGCATCATCTTGGCGCCGTGCCGGATGATGCCCGCGTGCTCGACCTTGGTGCCCACCATGAAGCCCGGCGTGTCCTGGAAGAACACCAGCGGGATGTTGAACGCATCACAGAGCTGGATGAAGTGCGCGCCCTTGTCGGCGGCGTCGATGTCGAGCACGCCGCCGAGCTGCATCGGGTTGTTGGCGACGACACCCACCGAGCGTCCGTTGATGCGCGCGAGGCAGGTGATGAGGTTGCGCGCGAAGCGTGGCTTGATGTCGAAGACGCTCCCCACGTCGACCACCGCGCGGATGACCTTGTACATGTCGAACGCGCGCCGCGGTGAGTCGGGCACCAGGTCGAGCAGGGACTCCTCCCGACGGTCGACGGGGTCGGTGCAGGGCAGCACGGGAGGCGCTTCTTCGCAGTGCGACGGGAAGTACGAGAGGTATGTGCGCACCGCCGCGATGCAGCTCGCGTCGTCGGGGTACTCGCCGTCGCCGACGCCGCTCACCTCGCAGTGAACCTTCGACCCGCCGAGCGCCTGCTCCTCCACCTCCTCGCCCGTGACGGCCTTCACGAGCGGCGGGCCGGCGAGGGCCATGGAGCCGATGTTCTTCACCATCGGGACGAAGTCCGAGAGGCCCGGGATGTACGCCGTGCCCGCCGCGCCGGGGCCCACCATGGCGGCCACCTGCGGGACGACGCCGCTCATCAAGACCTCTTCGCGGAAGAGATGCCCGCTGCCGGCGAAGCGCGAGATCTCGTCCTCGCTCCCGCGCCCCGGCTCGATGCGCGCCCCCGCCGAGTCGATGAACCACACCATCGGGTGACGGCCCTTCAACGCCATCTCCCGCATGCGGGTGACCTTCACCTCGCCCACCTCACCGATGGACCCGCCCTTCACGGTGAAGTCGTACGCCGCTGCGCAGACCACGCGCCCGTCGACCTTGCCGAAGCCGCACACCACGGCGTCGGCCGCGGGCTTGTCGCTGCCGTCGGCGCCCGCCGCGATGCCCATCTGCGTGCCGTGGGCGCCTACTTCGAAGAAGGTTCCGCCGTCGAAGAAGAGGGCGAAGCGCTCGCGCGCCGTGAGCTTTCCGCGCTCGTGCTGGCGGGCGACCTTGTCGGCCCCGCCCATCTCCTCGACCTTGGCGCGCCGGGCCTCCAGCGCCGCCACCCGCTCTCGCATCGTCGGCATCTTCGCTCTCCCTCTCGTGTGGACTACGACTGACCGGGCGCCACGGCCCGCGCGATTCTCGCCAGGATCTCACCGCCCACGCCGCCGCCGAGCACGCCCACCAGCGCGGCGGCCAGCAGGTCGGACGGCAGCGACGCGCGCGTGAAGTGACCGTGCAGATAGAACGTCGCCGCGAGCACGACCCCGAGCGCCGCCGCGAAGGCCGTCTCGATCTTCCGCCGCGAGAGCTTCACGTCGACCCACAGCGCCGCGACCACCAGCAGCCCGAACAGCACCGCCAGCATGGTCTGCGAGAAGGGCTCCGCGCGCACCATCACCCGCAGCGGCGGTTGCACCGACTCGGGCAGCCGGTCGAGCATCACCGTGAGCGCGCCGGGGCCGCGGATGCTCGTGAGCACGTGTCGCGAGGCCATGGTCGCCTCGACCTGACGCGCCCCGCGGGTCGACGCGCCGCCCTCCTCGGTCACGCGCTGAAACAACCCCTGGACGTTTTCCGTGGTCGATCCGCGCGACACCGTGAGCTCGAACTGCGCCCGCGCCTCGGCGCCTACCTCGGGCATGAACGCCCCTTCGGCTTCGAGCACCACCGCCGCCGCCGCGCCGCGCACGGTGACGTCGACGCGGTCGCCCGGTCGGGTCAAGCGCACCACCGACTGCGGCGGCGGAGGAAAGAGGGAGATCGCCGTCGGCGCGAAGCTCGCGAGCAGCACCGCGATGGTCACGGCGCGCGCGCCGGGGCGCAGCCGATCGCCGTCGGGGAGCGTGGTGGTGTGGTCCCACGCGACGTAGGCGAGGCCCAGCATCGCGAGCCCGACGAGGACGGTCGCGGCGTAGACGGCGTAGTGCGGTGACTTCGCGACGGTGACCACGAGCCCGCCCAGCACGCCCGCGACGGCGACATAGGGGAGGTACTTCGACGCCTCGGACGGGGGCTCGAACTCAGCGGTTTTCAGTGGTCCGCTGCGCTTGGACGAAGGCTCGGGGGTCGCCATGGAAGGGCCCCCGACGTATCACGGCGCGGGCCCGTCAGGCGAGGCCGAGCGCCCGCTCGAGCACGGTTCGCACGAGGCCCACGCTCGCGAGGTCGAGCGTCGCGCTGACGCCGAGCGCCTGCCAGGCGCGCTGCTCGTCGGGGCTGCCGCCGAGCACCACCAGCCGACCGTAGCGGGTGTCGGGGTGCGAGCGCACCGCGCGAATCCACCGCTGCGCGTCGACGCCCGGCGACGGGAGCGACACCACGATGGCGTCGAGCATGCCGGTGCCGGCGCAGAGGGTCCCGATCTCGGCGAGGCCCTCCATCGGGTCGGCGCGAGAGATGATGTCGAAGGTGTCGCCGAGCGACATCGCGAGCTTCGCGACGACGTCCGCATCAGGAACCACCGCGAGCACCATCGGCCTCCGCGGCCCGAGGCTCATCGGGATGGGCATGTGGAAGCGCCGCAAGAGGTCGAGCAGCGCGCGTCGCCGGAAGCGCAGGTGTCCACCCGGCGTGCGAAACGCCTCGACGTCGCCGCTCTCCACCCAGCCGTGCACCGTCTTGAGGTCGACGCCCCAGAGGCTCGCCACCTGCGACGCCACGAAGATGGGCTCGCGCGGCGCGATGGGCACCCGCCGCGTCGACGTCGACCGCTTGCGCGCGGGCGCCGCCTTCGTCGCCGTGAGCGCCTCGGCCAGCAATCCCCGCAACGCCCCGTGCGGTCCGCGGATCACGCCCTCGACGGACCCCGCCGCGCGCCCGTCGAGCACGACCACGCGGAGGCTCTCGTCGATGCGTCCGCGCGCCGCCGCGACCCAGCGCGGGAGGCTGTCACCCAGCCCCTCACCGAGCACCACGGCATCCGGCGCCGCCGCTGCGCCCGCTCGTTCGCCGAGGCCGACGAGCGCGTCGTACGGGTCGCCCCACACGTGCAGGTACGCCTCCGCGCTGACCCAGCGACCCGTCCCGTCTCCCGCATTGGGAACCACCGACGGATCGTCACCCAGGCGCGTCATGGCCATGGAGGCGATCATCGCGCGACGCGCCTCTCGATCGCTCTCCACCACCAGCACATGCGGGCGGTCGCGCAGCAGCGCGTCGGGCGTCGGGTAGCCCCAGCGCTCCAGGAACTTCAGCACCGACGACTGGCGAAATCGCAGGTGCCCACCCGTCGTACGAAACGACTCCAGCGCTGCCTCGGACGAGCGCTCGTCGAGGCGGTGACACCAGTTGTGGATCGTCTTCAGATCGACATCACAGATCGACGCGAGCTGCGACGCCAGATAGACGGGCTCCACGTTCGCGGCGCGCGGCCGCGTCCCGCTCGATCGCGGCGTCGACTGCTGGACACTGGACCCCCCAGTTCGTCTTGGAGCATCTGTCATGACTCTGACGGTACCGCGACCATTTCGCCACGGAAACCCCTCCTGCTGCGGCGACCTGCGTCAGGTCTCCCAGGTTCCATCGCGATACGTGAAGCGGGTGGGCAGGCCGGGGCGAGGTGTGCTCAGCGCCTCGGGGTGATCGGGGTCGTCCGGGAGCAGCACTGCAAACGTGTCGTCGACGGCGAGCACCGACGGCTCCCACGCGACGGACGGCGAGTGCGCGACGTTGAGCAGCGCCGCGACGTCGGGCGCGTCGGCGATCTCGGCGAGCGTTCGCCAGGTGGGCGGCGCGAGCACGATCTCCCCGGCGCGCGCCTTCGCGATGGCATCGGCCGGGGTGAGCCACCCGCTCGCGACGGTCTCTCCGCCGTCGTGCTGCGCGCGGCTGACATCCGACGGCGCGCGCGCCACGAAGAACCTCGCGTCGAAGCGCTTGGTCTCCTGCCGCGGCGTGACCCACCGCGACCACGGGATGAGCGCCGCGCACGACAGCGTCACCCCGTGGGTCTGCAACAGCGCCGCGAGCGTCGGCCGCTCCCTCGGGACGAGCGCACTGCGCAGCGCATCGACGACATCCGCGTCGACGGGTGCGGCCGACAGCAGCAGCCCCGACTCTTCGAGGCACTCGCGCAGCGCCGCGACGTGCAGCGCCCTCGCCCGCGCGGGGTCGTCGTCGCCCAGGCGTTGCGCGCAGGTCGCCGCGTCGAGATCGCACGCCACCGCGGGGTCGGCGTCTTCGGGGTCGAGCCGCCCGCCAGGGAAGACGTACGCGCCGCCCATGAAGCGCACACCCGCCGCGCGCTTCACGAAGAACACCTCGGGGCCGTTGGGTGAGTCACGCACGACGAGCACCGTGGCGGCGTCGCGCGGCGTCGGCGCGTCGCCCTCGAAGCTGAACGAGACGGTCACTCCGGCAGGCTCCCGAGGAGCGACTCCAGCTCGCCCAGGGCGTGTCCGTCGCGCTTGCGCTGCGCCGCGGCGATGCCGTCGGTGCACCAGCGGCGGGCATCGGCGGTGAGCGCCAGCTCCTGGCTCACCTGGGCGGCCATCAGATACATGGGAACGTAATCCGGGAACTTCGCCTGGAGCTTCGCGAAGCCCGCGAGGCAGTCGGCGAGCCGCCCGGCGCTGCGGTATTCGAGGGCGAGGCCGTAGTAGGGGAAGGGGTCGTTGGGCTCCTTGGAGACCATCATCTCCAGGGCTTCGAGGCGGGTGGGCATCGCGCGCTCCTCCGGGTCAGTTTTCGATGACGCCGATGTACGGCAGGTTGCGGAACTTCTCCGCGTAGTCGAGCCCGTACCCGACGACGAAGTGGTCGTCGATGGTGAAGCCGAGGTAGTCGATGGGCACCTTCACGCGGGTGCGCGCGGGCTTGTGCAGCAGCGAGCAGAGCTTGAGCGACTTGGGCTGCCGGGTGCCGAGGTTCTCCAGCAGGTAGCGCATGGAGAGCCCGGTATCGACGATGTCCTCCACCACGAGCACGTGCTGGTGGGTGACCGACTGCGTGAGGTCGTAGGTGATCTGCACGACGCCCGACGATTCGGTTCCGCTGCCGTACGAGCGCAGCCCCAGGAACTCCACCGACAGCTCCCGATCGATGTGCCGGATGAGGTCAGCCGCGAAGAGGAAGCTGCCCTTCATGATGGGCACCACGACGAGGTGCTCGGCATCGGCGTAGTCGCGGGTGATCTGCTCACCCAGCTCCTTCACGCGCTTGGCGAGGGTCTCTTCATCCAGCAGCACCTTGAGCTTCTTCATGTCCGTTCTCCGGGATGCGGTTCGACGACGCCCACTGCCCTTATCACGACGCCCCGTGCGCGGGCCTACTTCGCGACGGCGCGAAGCATCGCTTGTCACCTCAACGTCGCGACCGCCTCCAACGCCGTGGCCGCCAGGGAGCGCACCGCCCCCGTCCAGGCGCCGAGCGAGATGGCCACCGCCCCGAGCAGCGCGACCTCCCTCGCGGGTACCCTGACCTCCGCTCGCTCCCACGGCGCGCCGACGCGACCCGCGAACGCCACGGTGAGCTCCATGGCGAGCACCGCGAGCAGCACCGACGCCGCGAGCGTCGAGGCGGCCGACAGACCCGCCGCGACCGCGCCCGTCGCCGCGGACCACGACGTCGACACCGACCACTCTCGCGCGGTGATGGGCAGCACGTCGTAGGTCGCCGCGAGCGCGCGCGTCACCCCGCGGTGCGCGCCCGACGCGAGCAGCGTCATCGCGGCGACGAGGGACAGCAGCCGCGCGAAGGGACCGTCACCGTTGGACCAGGGCCGATCGACCCACTGCCCCGCGACGCTCACCGCGACGAGCGGCGCACCGAGCACCAGCGCGAGGGCGACGCCGAGCGCGAGCTCACGAAGCGCGGTGACGATCAGCCACGCGTCGAGGGGGAGCGCACCGACGCCCGCGCGCATCCCGACGACGAGCGAGATGGCGACAGCGACGAGCAGGCCCGAGCGCAGCGGAGAGAGCGCGCGGGTCGCGAGCCAGAGCAACGGAACCACCCGCAGCGCGAGCACCGTGAGCCCGAGCAGCGCGAGCGCAAGGAGGGTCACGCGACCCAGGCGGGCATGGAGGTCCAGACGTAGCGCGCGAACTGCGCGACCGCGCTGGCGCCCCACGCGGCGGAGAGTCCGAGCACGGCCGCGACGGCGACGAGCCGCGGGACGGCGACGAGCGACGGGTCGGTGAGGCGCAGCGGCGCGCCGACGACGGCCACCACGAGGCCGACGAGCGCCGAAGCGAGCAGCGCTGGACCAGCGACGGAGAGCGCGAGGACGAGCGCGTGCTGGACGAGCGAGACCGTGCGAGCGAGGTCCACGCGCGGAGCATCGCGGCGGACGACGCGCGGGGTCAACCGCGACGGCGACAGGTCAGTTGAGGGGGAAGGGGTAGGTGACGGAGAAGGTCGGACGACCAAAGGGCGGGATGTGCGCGCCGCGAACCGCGCGAGCGACGCAGCTCCCGACCGGGGTGCCCGCGGCGGGAGGCGCGACGTTGGCGGTGTTGACGCTGCCCTGGCTGTTGAAGACCACCGTGACGGTCGCGGTGCCGCCCTGCCCGGTACCACACGCGCGCACCGCCGGACCAACGCCACGCATCGCTGCCGCCACGTCTGGACGCCCAGGCAGATCGGGGACGCCCGCCGCCGGGGCCGCCGCGGCCGCGGGTCGGGCGGGAGTCGGGCCACCACCGCCGACCTGGTTCATGAGCTGTTCGAGGCTGCCACCCGTGGTGGCCGGACGGGGACGCGCCGCAGGAGCGGCGGGCGCCGATGGCGCCGGGGAAGGCGTCGGCGTAGGCGCGGTCGTCGGCGCGTGGGCGGCGGAGTTCGACCCGCGATCACGCTCGCGCTCGCGGCTTCGCTCACGATCGCGCGCCTCGGGCGCAGGGCTCGCCGCCGCCGTCGGCGCCACCGCCGGAGCGGGCGTGGGAGCCGTCGTCGGCGGAGGCGTCGGCGCGCTCTCGGGCTGCGCGGTCGGCGTCGGTTCAGGAGTCGTCGAAGCCGGCGGGGGCGTGTTGGTGTTGGTGTTGGCCGCGACCACTGGCGCCGGCGGCTCGCTGCGGCTCAAGTAGAGGGCCATCGCGCCGAGGCCACCGGCGACGACGATGAGCGCCGCGGCGATGATCGCCCCGGTCATGCTCTTGGACCCCGCGGCCTGCGGCGGCGGAGCGACCGGCGCCACCATGGCCGCGACCGGAACCGCGACCGGCGCGAGCACGGGTGCCGCGAGCGGAGAGCTGAGCCCACCCGACGCGCCCACCGTGAGGATGTCGTCCACGGAGCTCTTCGACTTCGACCCCGGGCCCGCGTTGAGGGCGCCGGCGAGCTTGTTGATGTCGATGAGACCGCTGGAGTCACCGCCCGCGGAGCTCGACGCCGCGGGCGTCTCCTTGGGGCCGGAGAGCTGCTGGAGGGTCGCGAGGGAGAAGAGCACCGAGTTCTCGTTGCGCTGCCCGGTCATGCTGTCGCCACCGCCACCACCACCGCCGCTACCCGTGGTCGTGACCGTGGCTTCGTCGTTGGAGAACAGGGGCTTGGACGCCTCTTGCGCGCGCGCTTCGGTCGCGAAGAGATCGCCGCCGCCGACCTTCGCGCGCGCCTTCACGGGCTCGGCGCTGACCGGTCGGCTGCTGCTCTTCGACTGCTCGGGCGCTGCGTAGAAATCGCTCGCGGCCTGCGGTGCCGGGGCGGGAGCTGGGGCAGGCGCCGGGGCGGCGATCGGCATCTCCGCCGCGGGCGGCGCGATGGATGCGAACAGGTCGTTGCCCATGAAGGGCGCCTCGGGCTCCTGCGACGGCGGCGCGCCGAAGACCGACGCAAGCTCGCCGACCTCCTGGAGCGGCAGCCACCCGTCGAAGCCATCGCGCCAGACATAGGTCTCCGCGTCGATGTTGCCCTGGGCGAGCATCTCGGCGACCTGCGCCACGCTGAACGGCCCCTGCTGCTCACCGTTGAGCACCACATGCCAGATGACGTCGCCGCCGACGTCCGTCGACATCGCGCGCGTCGCCTCGTCCTCGACAGGACGCTGCACCTCCGCGGCGTAGTCGGTGCCGCGGACGATGATGTCCGACGAGCACTTCTTGCACTTGATCTTGAAGACCTTCTTACCCTGGACCTTCTCGTCCGCGATCTTGTAGGCCGCTCCGCAGCTCTGGCATTCGATCTTCATGTGGCTCTGTCCCGTGCGAGGCCCTGGCGTGGTCTGGGTGATGGATGGACGCGGGTCTTGCGGAGTGCCGAGGCGCGTGTCACGCCGCGCCGCCTACCGCTGCGGTCGCGCATTCTAGAGATCCGCGGAATCCGGGGTCAAGCGTGGTGTTCGCGCTCGCTGTGGCTTCGATACGAACGGCCCCCTGCCCTTTGGCTTCGAGGTCTCTCACCCGTCCCGCAGCCTCTCGCCGTCGTCGACGCAGAAGTCCATGGGCGGTTCGTAGCGGCGCGCACACCTGGGGCAGACGCGTACCCGCAGCGGCACAACGGCCGGGGCGGTGGGGGGAGCGAGCGGCGCCTGTCCCGCGAGCGAGGCGAGACGCGAGCCGTCTTCGGTGCAGAAGTCCGAGGTGTCCCCGAACAGCTTTCCGCAAGCCGGGCAGCGCCGTGTGAACGCGACCGGTCCTACCGTCGGCTCGGGCCGGGGCGCGCTGACCTGCGGCGGGACCACCACCGTTGGAGGAGCGACCGGCTCCGACGCCGGCTCGTCGTGTCTCGGGGGGACCGGCGGATCACTCCACCGAGGCGGCGTCTTGACGCGACCGCGCCGGACGAGCAGCGCCACGACGACGAGGAGCAGCAGCACTCCGCCGACTCCGACCAGGGCCAAGCCCCACGGGCGATGCGCGACCGACGGTTCGGCGCTCACGGACACGCCGAGCGACTGTCCCCCACCGGGCGCGACGCTCTCGACCGACGCGTCCTCTTCCTCGATGTGCGCTGCGGCGAGCGAGCGGAACTGATCTTCGCTCACCACCGTGACGACCGCCCTCGCGCTCAGCGCGCCCGCGGTCGCGACCACTTCGACGCTGCCCTCCCCGCGCGTCGACGTCACGCAACCGCGCTCGACGGCAACCTCCGCCGGGCCACCTGTGGAGCGGGCGCGCCACTCGACGGCGGCTCCCTCGACATCGCAGCGCGCGGCGTCGACGACCCTCGCGCGAAAGCACCCTCGGCCACCAACCGGAATGCTGCGCCGCGCCGGGCTGATCACCAGCGAAGCTGGCGCACCGACGGTCACACAACGACGCGGAGCAGGCGTCGGAGCGGGCGTGGGAGCAGGAGCGGGTGTCGGCGCTGGCGTTGGCGTGGGCGTTGGCGTTGGCGCGGGCGCGTCACCGACGCGGTCGTACTCGCGCACCATCACGGAGCTGGCGCGACAGACCGAGCCTTCGAGGTTCCACTGGTACTCGGTCTCGTCACGGAGCACGAGGCGGCGGTCACCCTCCGCCGAGGTCGTGTATGTCCCGCGCTCCGCGAGCGCGGCGCCGTCGGGCGTGCTGCACGTGGTGACCCATCGTGTGGCCGACGGGTGCGACGACGTCCTGACGGAGACATCGCGATTGTCGCTCCAGCACCGATCCGATCGCAGCGTGCGCCCGCCCACGTCGACGCTCACACCCGTTCCGACCGCGCGCACGGTGGCTTCGCGTCCGACGCCGTTGTGGCGCGATGACGGACGCGGCCCGCAGCTGGTGCCCCACTCGCGCACCGTGACATCGACGTCGTCGCGAGTGCTGCGCCACGAGCCGCTGAGGTCCTGCGCGGCGCTCTTACGAGAGAGCAGCGAGGCGACCGCGACCAGGGTCACGACGATGGAGAGACGACGCATGCGGAGGGAGGACACTAACGAGGCACGCGGACTTTGACCACATCCACGCGGGGCGCCGGGTAGGAAACCGCGGCGAGCGGACGGATCAGCCTTCGGCGCGGATCTTCTTCACCGCGTCGGTGAGCTCGGGCACGGCCTTGTAGAGGTCGGCCACGAGCCCGTAGTCGGCGAGCTGGAAGATGGGGGCCTCGGGGTCCTTGTTGATGGCCACGATGACCTTGCTGTTCTTCATGCCTGCGATGTGCTGGATCGCGCCGGAGATGCCGACGGCGATGTACAGCTTCGGCGCGACGACCTTGCCGGTCTGCCCGACCTGGAGGTCGTTGGGTACGTACCCAGCATCGACCGCCGCGCGGCTGGCGCCCATGGCCGCGCCCATCACGTCGACGAGCGGTTCGAGCACGGTCTTGAAGCCCTCGGCGGACTTCAGCGAGCGCCCGCCCGACACGACGACCTTCGCCTCGGTGAGCTCAGGCCGCGCCGACTTCACCTCGTCGAAACTCAAGAACTCCACGCGAGCCGCGAGAGGCGCCGCGACGGCCGCGACCTTCTCCACGGGAGACGATCCGCCGCTCGGCGCGGCCGCCTCGAACTCCGACTGACGGGTGCTCACGACCTGCACGGCCGTGGTGATCTGCATGGTGCCGAGCGCGTTGCCCGCATACATCGGACGCTGGTAGGTGAGCGCGCCGCCCGAGGCGTCGACGCCCGCGATGTCGCTCGCGAGGCCGGCGCCGAGGCGCGCGGCGACACGAGGCGCGAGGTCCTTGCCAAAGGAGCTCGCGGTGACTGCAACGACCGAGTAACCCTTGGCCGCCTCGGCGACGGTGGGCGTAAACGCCTCGCCGACGTAGTTCTTGAGGGTCGCGTCGTCGGCGACCTTGACCGCGCCGGCGCCGTACGCCCGCAGCTCTTCCGCCGCAGCGCCGACGTCGTGCCCGAGCACGAGGATGTCGAAGGGGAGGCCCGCCTGACGCGCGAAGGTGATCGCGCTGTGGGTGGTCTTCTTCAGCTTACCGCCAGAGACCTCTGCAACCACGAGGATCTTGCTCATCTCACATCACTCCGCTCAGAGGACCTTGGCTTCGACGCGCAGCTTCTGCACCAGCTCGGGGACGTCCTTGACCTTGACGCCGCCCTTACGTGCCGGGGGCAGCGCGAAGCTCACGTACTTGGACTTCAACGCGGCGTCGACGCCGAGCGACGCGATGGGCGCCTCGACGATGGGCTTCGTCTTCGCCTTGATGATCATCGGGAGCGGCGTGAAGCGCGCGCCCTCGGGGTACGAGAACGTCGCCGGAGTCACGTGGTTGGTGACGCTCTTCGGCGCGACGATGCGGAGGTCGACCGTGATGACGGCGGGGAGCGTGAGCTTCAGCTTGATGACGCCGCCGTCAACCTCGCGACCCACGATGGCGGTCTTCTTGTCGGCGCTGAGCTCGATGCTCATGGCGAAGGTCGCGCTCGGCCACTGGAGCAGCTCGGCGAGCACCTGGCCCACCTGGTTGCTGTCGCCGTCCACGGCCTGCTTGCCGAGCACCACGAGGTCGGGCTTCTGCGCCTCGACCACCTTGGCCAACGCGCGCGCGACGAGATCGCCGTCGAGCGCCTCGTCGTCGGCGATGTAGAGGAGCCCGTCGTCGCCGCCCATCGCGAGGGCCTGGCGGATGTTGGCCGAAGCCTCCTTCGCGCCGAAGGACACGACCGTGAGCTTGTCGCCCGCGTTACGCGCCTTGGTCTGGCCGTTTTCGATGAGCCGGAGCGACGCCTCGACGGCGTACTCGTCGAAGGGGTTGGCCTTCGGTTCGAGCCCCGTGGTCTCGATCTTCGCGCCGCCCGCTCCGATCTTGATCTTGTTGGCGTTGTCGGGGTCTGCAGTGCGCTTCAGTGGAACCAGGATCTTCACGATGCCGTCTCCTCGCTGACGGTGGTTCGGTGGACGTCGCGCGTGGCCGTTCGGCCGGAAGGGTGCGCGGCGCCGCGGTGGTGTAGGGGCTTCCGCCGCGGCGTGTCAACCCGCGCCGTCACTGAATGGTCATTCAACGGGTGGAAGACTTGATCGCCTTCGCGCGGGTTTCGGCCCACGCGATGACCTTCGCCTCGGGCTCCGAGCCCGTGAAGCGAGACAGCTCCTGGATGCCGGTGGGCGAGGTCACGTTGACCTCGGTGAGCCGACCGCCGATGACGTCGAGCCCGACGAAGTACAGCCCATCCCTCCGCAGTCGATCGGCCACGGCCGCGACGATGGCGAGGTCGTGCGCATCGAGATCGACCGGCTGCACGGTCCCGCCAACGTGGATGTTGCTCCGCGACTCGTCGGCCCGCGGCACCCGCAAGATCGCCCCCAGCGGCTCACCGTCGAGCAGCAGCACCCGCTTGTCGCCCTCGCGCACGGCGGGAAGAAACTCCTGCACCATCGCAAACCGCTTCCCCTCCAAGGTCAGCGTCTCGACGATGGAGCGGAAGTTCTTGTCGTTGAGGTCGACGACCATGATCCCGCGACCGCCCGCGCCATCGAGCGGCTTCATCACGCCCGGGCCGCGGATCTCTTCCAGAAACGCGCGTACATCGGCTTCGCGCGCTGTAACGATGGTGCGCGGCGTGACCTCGGGGAAGTGCATCGCGTAGAGCTTCTCGTTGGCGTCGCGGATGCCGCGCGGATCGTTGACGATCAGCACCCTTCCGCGAACCTGTTCGAGCAGCAGAGTGTTGTAGAGGTACTGCGCGTCGAAGGGCGGGTCCGTGCGGATGAACACCGCGTCGAGCGACGCCACATCCACCCGCTCGGCGGGCGCGTCGCGTTGGAAGTGGGCCGGTGCGTCGGCCCGCATCACACGCGTGCGATGGCCGTGGGCGAAGAGGCCGTCCGGCGTCGCAACCAGATCAGCCGAGCCGATGGTGAAGACCTCGTGCCCGCGGCGCTGGGCTTCGAGCATCAGTGCGAAGGTGGTGTCCTTGTCGACGAGCACGTGCTCGATCGGATCCATGAGAAAGGCGAAGCGCATGAGCGACCTCCGGCGGCCACCATAGCCGCATGGTCGCGACGGTCAGCCCTCCAAATGGTTGAAGGCGCGACATGGAAAACCATGCGCGCCTTCAACCACGGACCCTTGGGAGCGGCCCGTTGGACGAGGAGAGGTCTACTCTTCCTCGCCACCGCCGCTGGCGACGGGCGCCGCGGGGGCAGCAGCCTTCTTGGGGGCTGCCTTCTTCTTGGCGGGAGCGGCCTTCTTGGCGGCCGGCTTCTTGGCCGCCGCCTTCTTGGCGGGAGCGGCCTTCTTGGCGGCCGGCTTCTTGGCCGCTGCCTTCTTGGCTGCCGGCTTCTTGGCCGCTGCCTTCTTGGCCGGAGCAGCCTTCTTGGCTGCCGGCTTCTTGGCCGCTGCCTTCTTGGCTGCGGGCTTGGCCGCCGCCTTCTTGGCTGCGGGCTTCTTCGCCGCGGGCTTCTTCGCCGCCGGCTTCTTGGCCTTGGGGGCCGCCTTCTTCTTTGCAGTTGCCATTGAACCTTACCTCCAGTGATGAGGTTGACTGTTAGGTAATGTATCGTCTCTTGGGCTGGTGTCAAGCATGTCAGCGCATGGCGAAGTACGTCGGGGTGCAGAGGCGTCACTTTCGTTGACAATTCCCAGGAGCTCTGTCTAGCGTCCGCCGCGTTTTCCAGGGCTTTGGAGGCATGTCGAACGTGAAACAGGCGCTGCTCGGGTGGTCGTTGGTAGCGGGTCTCGCAACGGGCTGCGGTCACGGCGAGGCCGAGTGGCAGGGCAAGCTCCGGGAGATCACCACCTTACAGGGGCAGCTCCGCGAGCTGACGGGCGAGCGGGACCACCTGCGCGAGCAGTTCGAGGGGATGCAGGCGTCCAACGCGACGATGGCCCACCGCCTCGAAGAGCTGGGGCAAAACGTCTCCCAGCTCCAAGCGCAGGGTGCCCAGCAGGCGACGGCGCTGACCGAGGCGCAGCAGCGCGAGGCCGAGCTGCGGCGTCGGCAGCAGGCGGCCGAGGCGCGGCTCAGCACCTACCGCAACATGGTCGCGCAGTTTCAGTCGATGATCTCGGCGGGCCAGCTTCGCGTGCGCACGGTGCGCGGCCGCATGGTCATCGAGCTCCCCGCGGGCATCCTGTTCGACTCCGGTCGAGCCGAGCTTCGCGCCGAGGGCCAGCAGGTGCTCCGCCAGGTGGCCGTGGTGCTCGCCCAGATCCGCGACCGCGACTTCCTCGTGGCGGGTCACACCGACAACGTCCAGCTCGGGCGCGGAGGACGCTTCGCCGACAACTGGGAGCTCTCGGCGGGCAGGGCTCTCAACGTGGTGAGATTTCTTTCGTCCAACAACGTGGCCGCTGTGCACCTCGGCGGCGCAGGCTACGCAGAGTTTCAGCCCGCGAGACCCAACGACACCGACGAAAACCGCGCGCAGAACCGCCGCGTCGAGATCGTGCTCATGCCCAACATCGAGGAGTTGCCCGACCTCTCCTCGCTCGACAACGCGGCGCCCACCGTGCCGCCCTCGACTCCTCCGGTCGCGCCCGCTCCTGCGCGCTGACTCCCCTTCGTCCCCCTTCGCCTCCATCAACATCCCGGGGAGGGGTTGACGCGAGCGCGTCATTCCCGTATTGTCCGGCCGCCTCACGCATTGCCTGCTCGCTCCGCAGCTCAAGCGCTCGGACAGCGATGACGCTTTGCGTGTGAGGCTCGTGTGTCACCAAAACATCGGTGACGCTCTCAGCAATTGCTTGGATGAGATCGGGACTCTGCGGAGTTCCGGCGCACGCGGTGACGGGCCGAACCCGTTTGTTTCAAGTGCAGAGGAGTGACGATGCAAGAGGCGCGGACCAGCTCGGAGTTCAAGGTCGGTGACAAGGCCGTGTATCCAGCCCAGGGCGTGGCAGAGGTGATCAGCATCGAGGAGCGCGAAATCGCCGGATCGAGGCAGCGCTTCTACGTTCTCCGCATCCTCGACTCCGAGCGCCGCATCATGGTGCCGGTGAAGAACGCCGACGTCGTCGGCCTCCGCAACGTCATCTGTGAGGCCGAGATCCGCGAGATCTTCGAGATCCTCCGCGAGCGCACCGTCGCCTACGACAACCAGACCTGGAACCGCCGGTATCGCGGCTTCATGGACAAGATCAAGACCGGCAGCATCTACGACGTCGCCGAGGTCCTCCGCGACCTCTACCGGCTCAAGACCGAGAAGTCCCTCTCCTTCGGCGAGAAGCGCATGCTCGAAAACGCGCGGGGCCTCGTCGTGAAGGAGCTGGCCATCGCCCTCGACCGCACCGAAGACTCGGTGCGCGAGGAAATCGAAGCCATCTTCACCACCAACTGAGCCGACGGGCTGTTGTAGCCCGAGGCGCTCATTCGCCCTTCCATCCAACGCTCTTCGGAGTACCCTCCCCGCTCGCCGCGGCGCATTCGGGCGCTGCGCGCATAGCGTCTGGTTCGCAATCCATGGTCGGTAACAAGATCGTCATCAACGTCGACATCGGCGAAACCCGGGTCGCCCTGATCGAGGGCGGCATCGTCTCTGAGCTTCACATCGAGCGACGCGGCGAGCGCAATGTCGTCGGCGACGTCTACCTCGGCAAGGTGACCCGGGTGCTCCCGGGGATGAACGCCGCGTTCGTCGACATCGGTCTCGAGCGCGCCGCCTTCCTGCACGTCGACGACGCCCTCTCCGAGTCGGAGTTCAAGACGCTCATGCCGGGCGACGACGACGACGACGACGACGACGAGTCCCACGGCGACGACGGCGTCGCCACCGCGGAGGGCGCCCCGGAGGAAGATCGACCCGCGGGAAAGCCGACGGGTGGTGGGCGTCGTCGCGACTCGCGTCCGCAGCGCGCGCCCCGCGTCACCAAGGGCATTCGCGAGGTGCTCAAGGAGGGGCAGGAGATCGTCGTTCAGGTCTCGAAGGGGCCCATCAGCACCAAAGGGGCGCGGGTCACCTCCCATGTCTCTCTGCCCGGCCGCTACGTCGTGTACATGCCGACGGTCGAGCACATCGGCGTCTCCAAGCGCATTGGCAACGAGAAGGAGCGTCGACGCCTGCGTGAGGTGATCGAGTCGATGAAGCCCGAGAAGGGCGGCCTCATCGTGCGGACACTCTCCGAGGGCCTCACCAAGAAGCAGCTCAAGACCGACGTCGCGTACCTTGCGCATCTCTGGGCGGACATCTGTCACAAGCGCGAGACCAGCAAGGGCCCGACGCTGCTGTACTCCGAGCTCGACGTGCATTTGCGTACGGTGCGCGACGTGTTCGGCCCCGAGGTCGACAAGATCGTCGTCGACGACAAGGACACGCACGGTCGCCTCGTGCGCTTCGTCGAGCAGTTCATGCCCGACCGCAAAGACGACGTGGAGCACTACGCGGGCGACGAGCCCGTGTTCGACGCCTACGGCATCGAAGACGAGATCGGCCGCGCGCTCGCGCGGAAGGTGCCGCTGAAGTCGGGTGGGTACCTCATCATCGATCAGACCGAGGCGCTCTGCGCCGTCGACGTGAACACTGGTCGCTTCGTCGGGAAGAAGGACGTCGAGGAGACCGTCACCGCGACCAACATCGAGGCGGTGGCAGAGATCGCGTACCAGCTCCGGCTGCGCAACCTCGGCGGCCTCATCGTCATCGACTTCATCGACATGGACCGGATGCAGAACCGCGAGCGGGTCGAGCGCGCACTGGTCGAGGCCCTCAAGAACGACAAGGCCAAGACCACCACCGTGCGCATCTCCGAGCTCGGCCTCGTCGAGATGACCCGCAAGCGCACCCGCGAGTCGCTCGGTCGCACGCTCTTCGAGGCGTGTTTCTATTGCGACGGCAAGGGACACACCTTTTCGAAGGTCACCGTGGCGTACGAGATCCTCCGGCAGATTCGTCGAGAGCGCGCCGAGCTCAGGGGCTACTCCGTCACCATCAACGCGCACCCCGCGGTGGTTGACTGTCTCAAGCACGAGGCACGCGAAGACCTCGAAGAGGCCCAGCGGCGCTACATGCGTCAGATCGTCTTGCAGGGGCGCCCCGAGTATCACATCGAGCAGTTCGACCTCGCCGGGGCGTGAGCGGGCGACGCGGAGTTCTCCATGAGCGATGACCACCGGCGCAGCGACGACCGCGTCACCATCAACCAGGAGTTCGAGTCCTTCGACGCCTTCATCGAGGAGTACGTCACCAACCTGTCGCGCACCGGAGCGTTTCTGAAGACGCGCACGCCGCTGACGGTGGGCACCAAGGTCAACCTCCGGTTCACCGTGCTGCACGACGAGATGGAGTTCATCGAAGGGGTCGGCGAGGTGGTGCGCGTGCAGGATGACCCGCCGGGCGTCGGGGTGATCTTCTCCGAGCTCAGCCCCGCCTCGCGCGCCGTCCTCGATCGACTGCTCGCCCAACGCGACCGACGAGGTGCGTAGTGAGCCTCTGGGATCGATTGAGCGATGGCGTTCGCACGGCCCTCGATCGGCCCGCGGGAGCGGTCGGCGGACCTCTCTCCGATCGACTCAGCCTGCGTGCCCTCTCCGACGAGGCGCTGCGTGCTGAGCTCGAGCGACGCCGCCGCGCGCGCGGCCGGCCCGCACACGGTCGACCGGCCGCGGATGACGAGCTCACCGCGATGGGACAAGCCCGTCGCGACCGCATGCGCGAGCGCTCCATCGCCCGTTGCTACGCGTTGCTAGAGCTCCCGGTGGGCTCGTCCCGCACCGAGGTGCAGCGGGCGTTTCGCGCGATGCTGCGGCAGTACCACCCCGACCGCTACGTCGGCGACACGGAGCAGCACGCGTCCGCCGTCGCCCTCGTGACCTCGCTCGTCGATGCCTACCTGGCGCTGCTCGCACACCAGGACCGACGCGCGTAGACGCCGCCTACGCCTCGACGCGCAGATACTGTCGGGTCACCAGCTTGGAGAGGATCTCGCAGACCTCGAGGTCGGTGTACGACACCCGGTCGAGCGTGGCCTCCACGCGCCCCGTGTTGATCATCGCCTGGAGCACCGTGAGCTCGCGCTCATCGAGGTCTTTGAGCGGCGGCTGAAGCGGCACCGCAAGCGACAGCCGAGCGTTGGGCGACGGGAGCGTGCCCAGGAAGCGCCGCGTCTCGTCGAGCTGACGCATGCCCTCCATGAGGATGCCCTCGGTGGAGAGGTCGATCTCCTTGTCGAACTCGCGCTCGTCGGGCGGTTGCAGCTCGAAGAACCCGGTCTCCCACGCCAGCATGCGATAGACGGCCTTGAGCGGCCCAATCTCCGCGCTGTCGTTGATGGTCGCGTACGCGAGCTGCCCCTTTCGCAGGAACACCTTGCCCACGTAGGGGTCGCGCGTGATGACCAGCACGCCGCTCTTCTTGCTCGTCGCGAAGAGCTGGAGCAGGTCGACCAGAGGCACCTCGTCGATGGTGCCGCTCATGGTCTTCACCGTGGACGTGCGCTGCGCCGCGGACTGCATCCGCGCCCTCGCCTCGGCCTCGCGCGACTCGCCCGAACCCGCCAGCGCGTCGGTGACCGCGACGCGCACGATGCTCGTGCCGATGAGGACGCGGTCGCCCTCCTTCAGCTTCGCCCGCTTGATCTTCTCGCCGTTGACGAAGGTGCCGTTGGTGCTGCCCAGGTCTTCGATGGAGAGCGAGTCTTGCGTCGAGCTGATCTTCGCGTGGCGGCGCGAGACCATGTCCTCCACCAGCACCACGTCGAGCTCGTTGGCGCGGCCGATGACGATCTCCCGGTCGGAGGCCACCGGAAACTCTCCACCCTGATACTTCCCCGAGATGAACTTCAGCAGGTACTGCTTCTTCGAGGCGTCGGGAGGGGGCATCGCTGGGGCCTCTTCGCAGTCTAGGGAACCGTCGCCTCAAGGGTCAAGACAACTCTACGGCGGCTGCACGTTGACACTCCAGGGTGTGCGCGGATAGGTTCCGCCGCCCTGTAACTCCGCGTCCCCAATCACAGGGGGCGCTTTGTCGAGAGAGTGTCGCGATGTACCTCGCCAGCAAGAAGA
Source organism: Polyangiales bacterium (assembly GCA_044229975.1). Taxonomy (GTDB): domain Bacteria; phylum Myxococcota_A; class Polyangia; order Polyangiales; genus SCUS01. The sequence continues at coordinate 30,405 of JBGARZ010000019.1, read as the reverse complement.
TCAAGCAGCACAAGGTTCGCAACAAGACGGCCCGCTACCGCGCGAAGATCAAGCGCAAGGCCACCAAGCGCTTCAAGCACATCATGGTGCTCGACTGAGTCAGCGCCGGTAGCCGAGGTTCTGGTCGATCACCGACGACATGAACCCGGCGATCATCCCGTCCGCCACCCGCAGCCGACGCGCCATCTCGCGCGCGATGTTCAACACCACCAGCAGGTAGGACTTCATGTCCCGGCGGTAGAGCCGGTCGAGGTCTTCCGTGCTCACGACGAGCAGCACCGACGGCGCCAGCGCGCGCACCGACGCCGACCGCGGCTGCGGGTCGATGATGGACATCTCGCCCACCCAATTGCCCGGGCCCAGGAGCGCGATGCGCCCTTCGCCCCCGGCGTGCGAGTGGCGCACCACCTCCAGCTCGCCCGAGAGCACGACGAACATCTCCCGCGCGTGATCGCCCTCCTGCATCACCATCGCACCCGGGTCGTAGAGGGCGGCGCGCAGCTCGCGCGTCAGCGTCTCCAGGGACTCGTCGTCGAGTCCCCCAAAAAGACCGATGTCGCGGAGCTGCTCACGCCGCACGAGCGGCCTCGGGGTCACGGTGTCTGCCACGGGCCAAGTCTAGATCAACACGGACGTCCCGCGCGACGGCCACTCCGATACAATCCGCGGCCGAGGTGAGGTGAGCGACCGCGATCTCCCCCGAACGTTCGGCCCCTACGAAATCGTGCGACGGATCGCCGGAGGCGGCGCGGCGGAGGTCTTCCTCGCGCGGGCCCGCTCGGTCGCGGGCTTCGAGAAGCACGTCGCGCTCAAGATGGTGCACGCGCGAAACAGCCGTGACCCCGAGGCGACCCGGCGACTCATCGAAGAGGCCCGGCTCACTTCACGGCTGCGCCACCGCAACATCGTGCAGGTCATCGACCTCGGCGAGGTCGAAGGTCGCCACTACATCGCGATGGAGTACGTCGACGGCCTCGACCTCGGCCGCCTCCTCGAACGCCTCAAGCCCATCGGCGCGCTCCCCTCGCCCATCGTCGCGGCCTTCATCACCCGCGAGGTCTGCGAGGGCCTCGAACACGCGCACCGGGCGACGGACGCCGACGATCAGCCGCTCCGCATCGTTCATCGCGACGTCTCGCCGCCCAACGTGCTCGTCTCCTACGACGGCGAGGTGAAGCTCGCCGACTTCGGCCTCGCCCGCGCGACCGACCGACCGTCCTCCACGCAGGCCGGCGTCATCAAGGGCAAGTACTCGTACCTCTCGCCCGAGCAGGTGCGCGGCCTCGCCGTCGACGCCCGCAGCGACGTCTTCGCCGCAGCCGCCGTGCTCTATGAGCTGGCAGTCGGCGTCGGGCCCTTCCCCGATGCGCCGCTGCCGATCCTGTTGGAGCGCGTGAGCCGCGCCGTCATCGAAGACCCCGCGCGCCTGCGTCCCGAGCTGCCGGCGGCCTTCGTCGCCATCATCCGACGCGGGCTCCAGGCCGACCCGGCGCAGCGCTACCAGACCGCGCGCGCCTTCTCCGAAGCGCTGTCGGAGTTCATGTTCGCGCAGGGGGTGCCGCCCGAGGCCGAGGTCGTCGAGCTCATCGAGCGCGTCGCCGTGACCCGGCAGCACTCGATGAAGCCCCTCGCGCCCAACCTCCCCATGCAACTCTCCGACGAGGTCACACGCATCGAGCCCATCGCCAACATCCGATCGCGCTTCCTCAGCGCCACGCGTACCGCGCGCCCCTTCGTCGAAGAGCCGCTGCCCTCCGAAGCTCTCTCGGCCTTCTTCGATGACCCGGTCGCTGACGATGAGCCCGCACCCACCGTCCCACCCGCCGCGGTCGAGGCCGAGGCCGACCTCGAGTTCGAGATTCCCGCGTCCAACGCGCCGCCATTGCTGCTGTTCGCGCAGCCCGTCGCGCCGATGCCGACGACCGAGCCGCCCCCGGAGCCGATGCCCGAGGTCGACCCGGTGTCCGCTCGCTACGCCCCGCTCACCGCGCCGCCGAAGGTTCCGCTCGGGCGACGTTGGATGGCGCTCGCCATCGGCGCCATCGCGCTGCTCGCGGCAGCCTGGTACCTGCGGTAGCGGTCGCTCAGGCGACGGCGGGAGAAGGCACCGGAAGCGTGTCTTCCTTGCGAAGCTTCACGCTCACCAGCTTCGAGACGCCGGGCTCCTGCATCGTCACCCCGTAGAGCACGTCGGCCATCGACATGGTGCGCTTGTTGTGGGTGATGAGGATGAACTGCGACTGGTTGGTGAGGTCGCGCACGAGGTCGACGAGGCGGATGACGTTGGCCTCATCGAGCGCGGCCTCGACCTCGTCCAGCAGGCAGAACGGCGACGGCCGGTGGAGGAAGAGCGCGAAGAGCAGCGTCACGGCCGTGAGCGTCTTCTCGCCGCCCGACATCGACTCCAGGTTGATGAGCTTCTTGCCCGGAGGCTGCGCGACGATCTCGACGCCGGTCTCCAGCAGGTCGCTCTCGTCGGTGAGCTGGAGCATCCCCTTGCCGCCGCGAAACAGGCGCGGGAAGAGCTGCTGGAAGTGCTCGTTGACGGCGTCGAAGGTCTCGCGGAAGCGGCGACGCGACTCCTTGTTCATCGCCCCGATGGCCTCTTCGAGCTGGGCCACCGCGCGGTCGATGTCGGCCTTCTGCTCGCTGAAGAAGGTCTGCCGCTTCTCCTGCGCCGCGTACTCCTCGATCGCAGTCAGGTTGACGTCGCCCAGCCGCTCCACCGAGCGCGCGAGCTCCGTCTGCCGCGCACGATCAGCGTCCGTCGGGGCCTCGCGGTCGGCGAAGCGCGCCACCTCCGACGGCAGCGCCACCTGGTGCTTCTCGGCCACCGTCGTGACGAGGTGCTCCATCGCGAGCGCCTCTTCGCGCGCCCGCATCTCCAGCGCCGTCGCCTCGCGGCCGAGCGACTCCTTCTTCGCGCGAATCTCCCGCAGACGCCCCTCGATCTGCGCCAGCGCCTCGCGCCCCGCCTCGTAGCCCTGTCGCGCCACCTGCGCCGCGTCGCGCAGCCGCGACGCCTCGCTCGCCGCCAGCGTCGACGCCGTGACGAGGCCCGCCTCGCGCGCCTCCGCCGATCGCTCGGCCTCGCCCAACGACTCCAGCTCGGTGCGCAGGCGCTCGCCGCGCGTGCGGAGCTCCTCCACCGATCGCTCCAGCCGATGCACCGCGTTGCGCGCCGCGTTGGCCCGCTCGCGCGCCCGCGCCGCGACCACCTTGGCGTCCGTCGCTCGCGACGTCGCGCGGTCGACCTCCGAGCGCCACGCGGTGCCCTCGGCCTCGCCCGACATCAAGCCCTCGCGCGCCCGGTCGCGCCGCGCCGTCGCCTCGCCGATGGACCGGTCGAGCGTCACGTCCTCCTGCAGCGCGTCGGCCACGGCCTTGTCGCAGGACTCCAGCTCCGTCGCGAGCGCGCTCAACCGCAGACGCCCCTGCGCGAGCTCGGCCTCGTGCGCCTTCGCGTCGCGCTCGGCCATCACCAAGGAGAGCTCTTGCGCGTGCAGGTCGGCCTTCGCCGCCTCCAGGGCCTCGGCCGCCGTTCGGACCCGCGTGCGTGCGATGTCCAACGCCTCGGTGCGCTCGGCCACCTGTTCGTCGAGCGCCTCGACCCGCGGCTCCAGCGTCCGCACCTCCGCCATCGTCGCGAGCAGGCCCGCGCCCGCCGCCTCGGGGACGCCGCCCACGATGCGACCGCCCGGCTCCAACAGCTCGCCCGTCGCCGTCACGTAACGCCACGCGCCCGGCGTCTCACGCGCGCACCGCAGCCCTGTCGCGAGCGAGTCGACGACGACCACGCCGCGTAGCGCCGAGCGCACCGCGTCGGGCAACACGTCGGGGTCGTTCACCTGGTCGAGGAGGAGCCCGATCACACCGTCGCCGCGCGGCGTGACCCCAAGAGCCGTCTCGGTGACCGCGTGCTCGGCCGACGCGGGCACCACGGCGGCGCGGCCCTTCTTGGTGTTCTTGAGCGACTCGAGCAGGCGCAGCCCGTCGTCGACGGTCGCCACCAGCACGTCCTGCCAACGATCGGCCAGCGCCGCGGCCAGCGCCTTGGACCACCGCTCGTCGGCCGCGATGTGGTCCGCCGCCAGGCCCCGCACCGCCGCGTCCTTGCCGTCGAGCAGCGCGCGAACCCCCTGCCCCACGCCCTCGTGTCGCTTCGCCACTTCGCGCAGCGCCGTCAGTCGCGCGGCCACCCGCTCGCGCTCGCGTCGCGTCTCCGACAGCGCCTGCTCGGCCCCGTCGCGCGCCACCCTCGCCGGGCCCTGCTCGGCCTCCAGTGCCGCCTTCCGCGCCGCCATCGCCTCACGCTCAGCCTTCAGCCGATCGCGCGTCTCGTTGGCCGTCGCCCCCTCGCGCTCGATCTCCGCGATGCGCCGCTCGATGCTCCGCGACTCGCCGCGCAGCCGCGCCGATCGCTCCTCCGCCTCGCGCAGCCGACGCGCCACGCCCGCTCGCGTCGCCTCGGCCGTCGCGAGGGCCTTCTCCGATTGCAGCGCCGCCTCGCGGTGTCCACGCAGCTCGGCGTCCACCGCAGCGAGGTGTTCGCGCACCTCACGCAGCCGCTCTTCGGCGATGGCGAGGCGCTCGATCTCCTCGGCCTCCGACGCGGCCACGGCGTCGAGCTCCCTGGCCAGCGCGTCACGCTCGGTCGCCAGGGTGCTGTTGCTCGCCTCGACCTCCAGGAGCTCTCTCTTCGCGTCGACCTCGCGCCGCTGCCCGGCCGCCCGCTGATCTCGCACCCGCTGGAGCTCGGCCTCGACCCGGCGCACCTCGTTGTCGGCCGTGAACGCGTCCTTCTGCGCGCGCTCCAGCGCCGTCTCCGCCGTGAACACCTGGCCGCGCAGACCCTCACCCTCAGCCTCGACGCGGAGCAGCGCCGACTGTGTTCCTTCGAGCTTCGCGCTCGACACGAGGTGGGCCGCGCGGGTCGCCTCGCCCTGCGCCGTGAGCGTCGTGAAGCGGTGGCTCGCGAGGAAGAGGTCGAGCTCGCGCTGCTCGGTCTTGAGCTGCTTGTAGCGCTCGGCCTTCTGCGCCTGGCGCTTGAGCGTGCCGAGGCCCTTCTCGATCTCGCCGAGGAGGTCGCTCACGCGCAGGAGGTTCTGCTTGGTGAGCTCGAGGCGGCGCTCGGCGAGCTTCTTCCGCGCCTTGAAGCGGGTGATGCCCGCGGCCTCTTCCAACAGCGCGCGCCGGTCTTCGGGCTTTGAGGTGACGATGAGACCGACGCGGCCCTGCTCGACGATGGAGTACGCCTTGGTGCCCGCGCCCGACCCCAGGAACAGGTTGGTCACATCCATCAGACGCACGGGCGTCTTGTTGATGAGGTACTCGCTGTTGCCGTCGCGGGTGAGCTTTCGCGTGACGGCGATTTCCGGGTACGCCGCGAACTCTGCCGGCGCGAGCCCGTCGCGGTTGTCGAAGGTGAGCGTCACCTCCGCGAAGGGGTGCGGCGGCCGACTGTCGGACCCGTTGAAGATCACGTCGTCCATCGACTTGCCGCGCAGGTGACGAGCGCTCTGCTCGCCCATGCACCAGCGGATGGCGTCGACGGTGTTGCTCTTGCCGCAGCCGTTGGGACCCACCACCGCCGTCACGTCGTGCTCGAAGGTGAGCACCGTGCGGTCGACGAAGGACTTGAATCCCTGTAGCTCCAGCTTGCGGATCTTCATGGCGGCGCGCGAATCAGCGCGGACCCTACCAGAACCTCCGAGGCCCGCGGAGCCGATGCTACCGTGCCGCGCACGATGCTACACCGCGCCCTCCTGACGTCCGTCGTGCTCGCGGCCTGCACCACCACCCGCCCCGCAGCACGCGTCAGCACCGCGCCCGTCGACCTCGGCCCGGCCGTGACCTTCGCGGGAATCGTCCACTACGAAGCCCGCCGACCCACGGCCCACGGTGCCTCGGAATCGCTCGAACGACGGCCCGCCCGCTTCGTCGAAGTCGTCGCTGAAGACGCCGATCATCGGGAGCTCTCGCGCACGCTCACCGATGCTGAGGGACGCTTCTCGCTGCAGGCGCCCGGCCGTGCCCCCGCGATCGCGGTGTACGCCCACGCCACCCGCGACGGACAGGACGTCCGCGTCTCGGCGCAGGCCGATGGATCGGTCACCCACGCGCTACGCATCGCGCGCCCGGACGCGAGCCACCCGCTTGATCTCACGGCCGCCGACGCCACGCCCGATGGCATCGCGGGGGCGTTTCATATCGCGGACACCATCCTCGCCGGGCTCGACGCGTCGCACGCGTGGACGGGTCAAACGCTGCCGCCGTTGATGGTCTACTGGGGCCGCGGAGTCACCACCGAGTGGAGCTTCTACCGGGGCGAGCGACCGGCGCACTCGGGGCGCTTCTGCCTCGAACTCCTCGGCGGATCACCCGGCCAGCAACGTTCGACGGACACGGACGAGCACGACGAGGGAATCATCCTCCACGAGCTCGGGCACTTCGTCTTCGACCGGCTCTCATCGAACTCCTCCACCGGCGGATCGCACCCGTCGGGCTTCCTCATCGACCCAGGGCTCGCGTGGGAGGAAGGGCGCGCGACGTGGTTCTCCAGCGCGGTGCGCCACGACCCGCACTACCAGGACACCATCGGGCTCGAACCAGGCGGCAGCCTGCGCGTCGACCACGACCTCGAACACTCAGCGCCCGGCCCGCGCGGCATCGGCAACGAGATGAGCGTCTCGGATGTGCTGTGGGACCTCATCGACGGCAGCGAGGGATACGTCGATGACGACCACGACGGCGTCGCGGTGAGCCCCGCGGTGCTCATGCGCGCAATGATGACGTGGCACGACCAGCCGTCCGCGTACCCGGCGCTGGGGACCTTCCTGCGACTGATCTCGTCGGGGGATGCACCCGTGGTGCAGCGCGATGCCTTGCTCGCGATGTTGCGAGCGACGCATGAGCCGGTGGCGATGGTTCCGCGCGATGACAGCGAGGACTGGCCGACCAACCTGGCGGTTCCGGGTGTGGTCGGGGGCAAGATCGATGGGCGCACCGAGCCTGCACCGTCGGGCGGACACGCTCGCCCGCAGAACGGTTTCGACGCGCTGAGGGTGTACCGCGTGCAGATGACCGCGCGCGGCTGGCTGCACCTTGAGCTCACCATCGAGGGCAGCGGGCGACCGGCCGACCACACGGACATCGACGTCGAGCTGCGCGATCACCGCGGCGACCTCATCACCGCCGCCCGCGGGACCGAAGCGCGCGAGACCCTCGGCCGCCTGCTCGATCCGGGCTTCTATTACGTGTACGTGCGCGACGGCGGCAACGGCACCCGCGCCAACTTCGAGCTGCGCACAAGGAGCAACCTGCTGCGCGCGCCGTAGTCCCCTCCGGGGCGCCCATTGCGCGTCGCGGGCGAACCCGATACGGCTCTCGACATCCCCGATGCTGCCCCTTCGCGCCATGGTCTCCGTGCTCCTGGTCGTTGCCTGCACCCGTCGCGCGAGCGAGGACGAGGCGCCCGCGACCGCCACTCCGGCGCCCGTGGCGCAGCCGCTCCCCACCGCGCCCGTGATGCAACCTCAACCGATGGCCCCGGTCGCGGCGCCCAACCCCGACCTGACGGCGCTCCAGCAGCGGTTGTCGATGGTGGAGCAGCGCACGGCGACCCTGGAGCAACAGGTCTCCCAACAGCAGCAGCAGATTGCGGCCCTCCAACAGCAGCAGGCCACCACCCAGATGGAACTCCGTCAGACCCAGGCCCAGGTCGCAGGCATGCAGAGCCAGGCCCGTGGGGCCCGCGCGCGCATCCGCGACATGATGCAGAACCAGAACGGCGGAGAGTAACCGCCACCCCCGCCGCCACCCCGCCGCCACCCGCCGCCAGTCCTTCGCGCCTTCGTTTCGAGGCATTTTCGCGCGGCACGCCGCTTGGTTTGGTCGGGCATCACCATGCCGACCCGACCCGCCAACGACAACCAGTCCCTCCCCCCACGCCCGCTGCCGCGGCACCGACGCGTCCCACTCGACACCTTGAGCGATGCCGAGGTGCTACGGCTCGCGCTCGGTCGCGGTCGCGGCGGTCTCACGGCTGACGCCCTCGGTCGACACCTGCTCGCGAGCCATGACGGCGTTCGAGGGCTCGTTCGCACCGCCCTCGGCCCGCTCGCGCTCGACCTCGGAGAGCACCGTGCCGCCCGACTCATCGCGTCGTGGGAGCTCGTTCAGCGCGCCCGTCGCATCGCTCCGCCGCGGCGCATGGCGTTTACGTCGAGCCGCGATGTGGTGCGCTGCTGGTCGGCGCGCATGGTCGACATGCCCGACGAGTGCGTGCTGGCGCTCGTGCTCGACGTGAAGCAGCGACTCATCGCCGAGCGAGTGCTCGCCCACGGGACACCCGCCGGCGTCGCCCTCGGGGTGCGCGAGGTGTTCGCGCTCGCCCTGCGCGAAGGCGGCGCGTCGATGGTGCTGGTGCACAACCACCCGTCGGGCGATCCGACGCCGAGCCCGGAGGACGCCGAGTTCACGCGCCGCGTCGCGGAGGCCGGCGCGGCCATCGAGCTCCCACTGCTCGACCACGTGATTCTCGGGCGCGACGGGGCGTTTTCCTTCCTGGACGCAGGGCTGTTGAAGGCCGTCGGTTGACGCGCGGGAATAATCCGCCGAAGCCTCCACCCCAACTGTGCGTACCATCGACCCGCGCGGGACCCCGACGGGCATCGTCCGCGCGCCGACTACCCAATCCCCGCAACGACCACCCTCAGGAGTCCTGAAACCTCTATGACCACCCGAACAAGCTCTCTCCTCCTCGCCGGCGCCGCCGCGGTCGCCCTCTCCCTCCACGCCAGCGACGCGAGCGCGCAGTTCTACGGCGGCGTTCAGGTGGGCGTGCAGGCGCAGCCGCAGCCGGTCTACGCGCAGCCCCAGCCCGTCTACGTTCAGCAACAGCAGCCCCAGACGGTCTACGTCCAGCAGCAGCCCCAGCAGCAGACCGTCTACGTCCAGCCGCAGCGGCCGGTGCGCGTCGGCCGGGTGCGCTACGGCTTCGACCTCGGTGGCGGGTACATGTTCGCCGGCGGCCTCCGCGGCGCGTCCATCGTCGGGTCGTTTCGTCTCGGTGGGCAGATCAACGACCAGCTCGCGATCTACTACCAGGGCACCCTGCCCATCGGCATCGCGGGCGGCACCATCAACGGCGTCGAGTACTCGGGCGCCGCCATCGTCTACGGCAGCGGCATCATGGGCGAGTGGCACTTCAGCGACCTCTTCAGCGCCGCGCTCGGCCCGTCCATCGACTACGCCGCGGGTCTCGTGTGCCCCGACGCGGTGTCGAGCTGCGACTCCAGGACGGGTATCGGCGGCGCCGGCGCCTACTTCGGCATCCAAGCGCGCCTCAACCTCACCATCGTCGCCGCGTCCGCCGGCATGGACACCCGGCGCTACGGCTTTCGCATCGGCTTGAGCAGCCACACCAGCTTCATCGGAACGGGCGTGTTCCAGTTCCTCGACATCCACCTCGGGTACGAGTGGTTCTGACCCTCCGGTCGGCGGCGGAGAGAAGGGTGGCCCGCGCGCCTTGACACCCCACCGACCCCTGTGGTTGTTTCCGCCGCCCGTTCGAGGAGGATTTTTACCGTGAAGCGTACGTACCAACCCAGCCGCGTCCACCGCATCCGCACCCACGGGTTTCGCGCCCGCATGAAGTCCGCGGGCGGTCGCGCCGTCATCAAGAACCGCCGCTCCAAGGGCCGCGCCCGGCTCTCCGTCACCACCTACAAGAAGTAGGCGCCCACCGTCGGAGGGCCGCAGCCGCCCTCCACGCACGCCCCTCCCCCACTCCCCTCTGAAGCTGTCCGACGACCGTCCCATGAGCGCGGGCTTCGACAAGTCCCAGCGCATCCTCCGACGCGGAGATTTCGTCTCCGCGCAGAAGGCCGGTCGTCGTCTCCACGCCCCCCACCTCGTCGTCATCGTGCACGAGCGCGGTGACGACGCTCCCCCGAGACTCGGCCTCGTCACCAGCCGCAAGGCCGGCAACGCCGTGCGACGAAACCGCATCCGGCGCGTGGTGCGCGAGGTCTTCCGGCTGCACCCGGAGATGTTCCCCGTCGGGTGCGAGGTGGTGATCATCGCGAGGGAATCGTGTCCCGCGCTTGCATTTGCTGAAGCGCGTGCGGAGATTCGCGCGGCCTTCGCCCGGCGCCGGGGCGGGGACCGCGCGCCGCGACCACCGACGCCCTCCACCCCGTCCGCGACGGGAGGTCCTCCCCGGTGATCGCCTCCGTGCTTCTTTTCCTCCTTCGTGTATACCGCGCGACGCTGTCGCCCCTGCTCGGCAACGTCTGCCGTTTCGAGCCGTCGTGTTCGCGCTACGCCACGGCGTGCGTCGAGCGCTTCGGGGCCGCGCGCGGCTCCTGGCTCGCGGCGCAGCGACTGCTCAAGTGCCACCCGTTTCACCCCGGCGGCTATGATCCCCCGCCGCAACTCCCCTGCCACTGCGACGTCCACGCGTCGCCGGACGGTCGTCGATGAAAGACTCCCTGCGCACCTTCGCCTTCCTCCTCCTTGGAGGTCTCGCGGTCTGGTGGTTTACGACGCACAAAAGCACGACCTCGACGCCGTCGCTCCGCAACGTGGCGCCGCCCCCCGCGGCCACCGGTCGCCCGCCCGAGCAGACCTTCCACGTGCGCTCGCCCCTCACGGCCGCGCGCTCGGGCTTCGACGCCGAGCTCACCACCCGCTCGGCGGGCCTGCGCTCGTTGCGCCTCAACGGCTCGCAGTTCGCGGCCCCCGGCGGGTCCGTCGACCCGGCCACCGGGCGTCTCGGTGACCGGCGCATCAACCTCGCCTCCACCTCCAACGAAGACCTGCTCTCGCTCCGCACGGAGCTCAACGTCCGACGCAACGGCGCGGCGGTGATCCCCCCGTACCAGGACTACGCCGGGCGGCAGGTCGACGAGCACGAGGTCGAGCTCACCTGGAGCGGCGGAGACGTCGACGTGGTGCGCAGCTTCCGCTCGACCCGCCCCTTCACGATGGAGGTCGAGACGCGCGTGACCAACCGCGGTCCCGACGCGACGGTCGAGGCGCGGGTGCCCGTGTATCAGTGGGTGCTGCGCGCCGATGAGGAGGGGAAGTTCTTCCAGCGCCCGTGGCAGGTCGCCGAGGGTCTCTGTCGGCACGGCACGGAGCTCTATCGCGAGGGTCGTGACAAGCTGCTCGAGCGTCGGCCCGAGGACGCGCTGCCCGGCGCCGCAACCTTCGCCGCGCTCGACAACACCTACTTCGCGATGGCGGTCGTGCCGCGGGGCAACGAGGACGCCCGCTGCCGCCTCTTCGCCGAAGACCGCATCGTCGCCGCAGGGCAAGACCCGCTGGGTAGCGTGTTCGGCGCCTCCGTCGGCTGGGCCGCGACGCCGCTCCCCACCGGGTCGACGCAGACCTTCCGCGCGACCGTGTACATGGGCCCCAAGGAGCCCGCGCTGCTCGCGGCGGTCACCCCCGACGGGCGCTTGAAGGAGACCGTCAACCTCGGGTTCTTCTCGTTCATCGCGCGGCAGCTCATGCGCTACCTCGCCTTCCTCCACAGCGTGGTGGGCAACTGGGGCGTCGCGATCATCCTGCTCACGCTCTCCATCCGCACGGCGCTGCTGCCGCTGCTCGCCAAGTCCATGAAGTCCATGGCGATGATGGCGAAGCTCAAGCCCGAGCTCGACGAGATCAACCAGCGACTCGCCGACAACCCCGAGGCGAAGACCCTCGCGACGATGGAGCTGTACCGCAAGAACAGCGTCAACCCGCTGAGCGGCTGCTTCCCGCAGCTCGCGCAGCTCCCCATCTGGTGGGCGCTCTACACCACGCTCCAGACGTCGGTGGAGCTGTTCCACGCGCCGTTCTTCCTGTGGTGGCGCGACCTCTCGGCGCCGGACCCCTACTATGTGCTGCCGCTCATCCTGGGGGCGATCATGTTCCTCCAGCAGAAGCTGATGCCGCCGCAGGGGATGGACCCGGTGCAGGCCAAGATGATGACCTACTTCTTCCCCATCTTCCTGACGGGCATCTCGCTGTTTCTGCCGGCCGGTCTCGCGCTCTACATGCTCGTAAACTCGTGCCTCGGCATCCTCCAGCAGTGGTACACGAAGAAGCAGATGGACCAGTACAAGTCCGGCACCGGCACCGGTGGCGGCGACGCGATCCAGGTGAAGTCACTGACCGGAGCCAGCACCCGTGGTTGAAACAAACGATCCCTCCGTCCGACGCCCGCTCGACCCCCGCGCCATCGACGCGGCGAGCGCCTTCCTCAAGGACACCGTCATCGCCATGGGCCTCGACGCCGACGTCAACGTCCGCGAAGAGGGCGGCGACACCGTGCTGGAGCTGAGCGGCCCCGACGCGAAGCACCTCGTCGGCAAGAAGGGCGCGACCATCGACGCGCTCCAGCTCCTCTCCAACCGCGTGGCGACCAAGACCGTGGGCGGCGACCGCGCCAGCCTCGTGGTCGACGCCGACGGCTACCGCGCGCGGCGCGAGCGCACGCTCACCACCATGGCCCACGAGCTCGGCGAGAAGTGCGTGCAGGAGGGCAAGGTGATCTTCATGGACCCGCTGCCGCCGCGCGAGCGACGCACCGTGCACATGGCCCTCGCGAAGTTCGCCGGCGTCGCCACCGAGAGCGAAGGCGAAGGCGAAGAGCGCAGGATCAAGATCATCCCGATGCCCCCTCCGTGAGACGGGCGTAACGTCCGGGGCGGAGGTACCGCCCCGATGTCCTTCCGCGACGACCGAGAAGCCGCCCACCGTCGGGCCGACGCGCTCCAGGCAGAGCTCGACCAACTCAAACAACAGAACGCCACCCACCAACGCCCGCCGCCTAAGGGCAGCGGGTTGCGGTGGGTGATGGGCGTCCTCACGGCGACGATGCTTCTGGGTGCAGGAGGCTGGTTCTACGCGAGCCTGTCGCGAGTCCGAGCGGAGCGGGCGGAGGCAGAGGCCCTTGTGGCGCGCCACCGTGCAGAGGAGCGTGAGAACCAACGCTTGAGGGCGGTGCTGGATGCGCGGAGGGAGGCGGAGCAACGCACCAACGCCGAGCAGGCGGCTGCGAGGGCACACGCCCAGGAGATGGCGCGACGGGGGGTGCTGGTCGAGCCGGGGTCTCCGGTGGTCGTCGCACGCTGGCCGGCCACCGTGATCGAAGCGACGGGCATCGACCTCGCCGCGGGCACGCCCTGCACCGTCAACGGTGCTTTCGTGCGGGTCGGCGCCTCCGCGCAAGCTCGAATGCTGGTCGTCGATTGCGGGGCGCGGAGAGTCTATCAACTGGCCTCTGACCGCATGATGACCACCGCGACCGTCGGACTGCGCGAGGGTCCGGTGTTCGGAACCCAGAGCCACCAATACCTGCTCAGCTTCGGCGACGAGGCCGAGTGCGCCGGGGCGACCTGCGCGACGATCTCAACCACGCGGCACGAAGCGGTGCTTCGGCGCGAGGGCGCCGAGGCCATGCGGGTGACCCTCTCCGTGCGCGATGTGAGCGAGCCCCACGAGGGCAGCGCACTGCACCTGCCGACGTCGCGGGTCGTGCGCCAGCCCGCGTTCGCGGACGTGATCGACCGGCCCGCACGGGTGATGGCGACACGAGGGCAGGCGCCCGTCGCGCGCGGGGCGCGGTGTTCGTTCGCTGTGCGGCCTGTGTGGGAGTACCCCGAGAGTTGCCGCATCGCCCTGCGCTGTGGAACCACCTGGCTCTACGGTGCGCGTGAGGGGGGCTACCTCACCTGCGAGGTGCGCGACGGCCACCCGATCGCCGCGCTCGACGAGAACACGACCGACCACGGCGGCGATCCGCGGGTGACCTGGCGCGGATCGCGTGTGACGGTCAGCGACTTCACCGAGTCCGGCGAATGGGCCGTCGACCTCTCACTCTGACCGCGGCGCTCTTCGTCGGGCTCGCGTCGGACGCGCTCGCGCAACCCCGCTTCCATGGCACCGCGCGTCCCCTCGACGCCGCGATGCGCGCGACCATGTCGGCGCGGGGGACCGGCTCCTGGCACCTGGGCTGTCCCGTCGCGCTCGACGACCTGCGGGTGCTCACTGTCGACCACTGGGGCTTCGATCGCACGGTTCACGTCGGTCGACTCGTCGTGCACCGCGACCATGCCGTCGCGCTCGTCGGGGTGTTTCGCGAGCTCTTCGCGCAGCGCTTCGCCATCGAGCGCATGGAGCCCGTCGACGCCTACGGCTCCGACGATCACCGCTCCATGGCGGCCAACAACACGTCGGCGTTCAACTGTCGCGAGGTGGCGGGGCGGCCCGGCGTCTGGTCGCAGCACGCCTACGGCCTCGCCATCGACCTCAACCCCGTGCAGAACCCCTACGTCGACCGCGGCTGGGTGTCGCCTCCCGCGGGCCGCGCGTTCGCCAACCGAACGCGTCGGGTGCCCGGTCTGGTGATCGACGACGGCCCGGTGGTGCGCGCCTTCGCCCACGCCGGCTGGCGATGGGGCGGCCACTGGCGGATGCCGCGCGACTATCAGCACTTCTCTGCGAACGGACGTTGACCGCGTATCATCGCGCGCCGAGGAGCTCTCACGATGGCGCGTCGAAGCTGGTTGTCCCTTGTGTCCGCGTTTGGTCTCACGCTCGCGGGCTGCGGCTCGGCGGTCAACAACACCGCCGCCGACGGTGATGCGGCGGTGCCCACGGGCGATGTCCAGGCAGCCAGTCCCGAGGCGGGCTCACCGGCCACGTACACGGAGACCGTCTGCGACGACACCGCCGACCTCTCCGACCTCGCGGCCGCCTACGAGAACACCCCGGCGGGTCTCCGCGCCGCCACGCGCGGCATCGCCGAGCGGCGGTACCCCATCGGGGTGGCGTTCGTCGATGTGCAGAGCGACACGCAGCTCATGGGGTGGTTTCGCTCGCGCAACACCTTCGCGGACATCCTCAACGGCTTCGAGGTCGCCGTGCACGAGGGCGGACACATCTGGGACCTCACCATGATCCGCGCCGACTGGCCGTACCGCCTGCGCGAGGACCTCATCATCCGGCCGCGACGGCTGTCCAACTTCAACCGCAGCGAGATCCTCACGCTGCACGCCAACCCCGACATGGACTCCTACGACGAGGTCTACCTCCGCGGGCAGTCCGGCGCGCAGGGCTTCAACACCCTGCTCGACGAGTACGTCGCGTACACCCATTCGCTCGCGTCGCGGTACTGCACGCGCGACGGACTGCAGTCGGGCATCCGCATCAGCGCGCGCGACGGCATCCTGACCATGATGTACTACGTCGAGCTCTACCTGAAGATCGCGCGCACCCAGCACGCCGACGACTACGCCGAGATCATCGGCGACCCGGCGCACGTCGAGCTGATCCGCACGGTGTGGCAGCGCGCGGAGTTCTGGCTCGCGCGCACGGCGTCTCTCCCGCAGCTCGGCCTGCGCGACGCCCAGATTCGCGCGTGGACCTACGCGCCCGAGAACGTGATGGAGATCGAGATGCTCCCGCGCTGAAGCGCGCTCACAGGTGGAACGACAGCGAGTAGGTGACGTTCTCCCGCGTCGCGGTCGAGCAGACCTTCTCGACGCGCAGATAGACGAGGGAGTTCTCGGTGTAGAGGCTGAAGGCGCCCGAGGACATGGTGTTGCTGCCAGAACCGCTCACGCTCATGGAGGCGGTGGTTCGGTCGGTGATGATGGTCACCTGGTAGCAGTTGCCCGTGGCGCTGCCGCCCGCGGTGACGACGGTGACGCCGTAGTTGTTGGCGCAGAGGGCCCCGCTCGTGGCGCGCACGTAGAACCAGTCCGGCGCCGAGCCCGAGCTCGTGGAGAAGCCCTCCGGCACGGGCGAGTGGGTGCGCGCGTCCGAGACGATGCGTCCGCTGGCGGTTCCGGTCGTGGTGTCCGAGCAGCCCTGCGAGCCACGCGACCTCGCCGTCGACTGCGTGTGCCCGCTGATGTCCTCGTCGACGGCCTCACAGCCGTTGGTCGTCGCGCCGTCGACGTCGTAGTTGATCCCGTTGCAGGTCATCGTGCACGCGCTGGAGAGGCACGCGATGCTCGCGGTGGACGAGCCCGACGTGGCGCACGAGAGGCCGCAGCCGCCGCAGTGGGCGAGGCTGGTGCGCGTGTCGACGCAGCTACCGCCGCAGTTGGTGAGGGAGCCGCATCCGACGCTGGTGCAGGCGCCGCCGGAGCAGGTCGATCCAGTGGGGCAGGCGACGCCGCACGCACCGCAGTGGGCCGCGTTGTTCTGCGTGTTGACGCACATGCCAGCGCAGACCGTCGGGATGGTGCTCGGGCAGCCGCACACGCCCGCGTTGCACGCGAGGCCCGGGGTGCACGCCGTGCGACACGCGCCGCAGTTGGCGAGGTCGGTGGCGGTGTCGGCTTCACATCCGTCGGACGCGACGCCGTTGCAATCGGCGAAGCCGACGTCGCAGGTGGTGGTGCAGGTCGCCGAGACGCAGCGACCCGCGGCACGCGGTGCGGAGGGGCAGGCGGTGGTGATCCAGGCCGATCCGTCGGTGTTGCAGACGCGGCGCTCGGTGGCGGAGGCGCACTCGACGGCGTTGGGGGTGCACACGCGCGCCGAGCAGCGACCGGCGGCGCAGGTCGACCCGGCGGGACAGCCCATCACGACGACCCCAGTGCGGGGGTCGCACATGCGCACGCTGGTCTCGGAGGCGCACTCGCTGGGACCGGCGGTGCAGCGCGGGGGGCGGCACACGGCGTCGGCGTTGCAGAGCTGGGTGGTGGGACAGTCGACGTCGCTGAGGCACTCGACGCAGAGCATGCGGACGGGGTCGCAGACGAGCGACAGTGCGCTGCACTCGCGCGACGAACGACACGAAGTGGAACCATCGGCGGCCGCGACGTCGGAGGGACGCAGGACGTCCGCGGGCGGCACATCCGCGGCAGGAACATCGGTCGCAACGACGACGTCGACCGCGGGAGGAGCATCGAGCGCAGGGACGTCGGCGAGAGGCACGTCGATGACGGGCGCATCCACGACGAACACGTCTGCGACGGACACGTCGACGGAGAGGCCCGCGTCGTCCGTCGAGGCGTCGGTCGTGGCGGTCTCCGCGAGCGCCGCGACGTCGCTGGCGAGCGAGCCGTCGAAGGTCGACCCCACGCTGGTGGGGTTGCAGGCGGCGAGGGTGAGACAGATGGCGAGCGGAACAACGCGGCGGCCCATGGCGCCGCAGCGTACAGTACACAGCCCGTCGCGTCGGAGCAGGACCCGCGCTCAAGCGGGCGGTGTACCGTCTCGGGTATGCCGGGAATCAGCCTGCCCGTCGTCTCGTCGCCCCGATCGATGGACCTCCGTGATCGGCTCGTGGGCACGCTCCTCGGGACGGCGCTCGGGGACGCGCTCGGGCTCCCCATGGAGATGCTCTCCGCGAAGGTCATCGCGCGGCGCTTTCGAGCACTCGACCGCTTCCATCTCCTCGGTCGCATGGGCTTCGTGTCCGACGACACCGAGCAGTCAGCCCTCGTCGCGCAGAGCCTCGCGCGGCACCCGGGCGATCTCGCGGGGTGCGTGCGGGCGTTTCGCCGTTCGCTGCTCGGGTGGTTCTTGCGATTGCCGTGGGGCATCGGCCTCGGAACGCTGCGCGCCTGCACGCGCATCGCGCTCGGCCTGCGGCGCTCCGGGGTCGCGACGGCGGGCAACGGGGCGGCGATGCGCACGGCCATCGTGGGCGTGTTTCTGCGCGACGACCCGGAGGCCCGGCGGGCGATGGCCGATGCGCTCGCGACCGTGACGCACACCGACGCGCGAGCCGTGGAGGGCGCCCGCTTCGTGGCGGAGGTCGCGGCCCTCGCGACCACCAGGGACGATCCGATGGCGGTGGTGCGAGAGGCGCGGGCGGTGGTGACCGAGGCATCGCTCGGGAGGGCGCTCGATCGGGCCGTGGCCATGGCGACCGAGGGCGCCGAGCTCGACGCGGCGGCGCGTGAGCTCGGCACCACGGGGTTCGTGGTGCATACGGTTCCGTTCGCGGCGTATGCGTTTGCGCGATGGGGCGGCGATGCGATGGCGGCGGTCACGGCGGTGATTCGCGCGGGTGGTGACACCGACTCCATCGCGGCGATCGTGGGCGCCTGGTGCGGAGCGCTCGGCGGCGAAGCAGGACTGCCCGGTGAGCTCGTCGCGCGGATCAACGACGGGCCATTTGGTCCGACGCACCTGCGGGCGCTGGCGGATGATCTTGCCGGGGTGAAGGGCGGACGAGTCGCGACGGCGCGGTACAGCCCGGCGCTGGCGATGGCGCGCAACCTCGCGCTCTACCCGGTGGTCATCGCCCACGCCCTCCGACGAATCGTGCCCTACTGACGCTGGACGACATTCGGGTCACTGCTATCTCCTCCGCGCCATGAAGCGGAAGCTCGCGTCGGTTCAGCGTGTGTTGAAGATCGTTCCCATCGAAGGGGCCGATGCCATCGAGGCCGTGCAGATCAACGGCTGGCAGTGCGTCGTGAAGAAGGGCGCGTTCGCGGTCGGCGATCGCGGTGTGTTCTTCGAGATCGACGCGATCCCGCCGGACACCGGGGCGTACCGCTTCCTGTGGACGGCGAAGGGCGCCGACCCCGCCGAGGGGACGCGGCCGGCGAGCTTCCGCATCCGCACCAAGAAGCTCCGCGGCTGTCTCTCGCAGGGGCTCCTGCTCTCGCTCGCCGAGGCGGGACTGCCAAGTGATCTGCCCGACGGCGAAGACGTCACCGAGCGCCTCGGCGTCGGCAAGTACGAGCCCGTGGTGCCGATGGACTCCGCCGAGCTGCGTGGGTTCTTCCCGCCCGTGCCGAAGACCGACGAGGAGCGCATCCAGTCGTGTCAGCGCGTGCTCGAAGAGATGCGCGGGCGGCCGTACGTCGCGACCCTGAAGTGCGACGGCACCAGCGCCACCTTCGCCATCGACCACACCGACGGGACCTTCCACGCCTGCGGCCGCAACTGGTCGGTCGTCGACGGCAACAACGTCTACTGGGCGGTCGCGCGACGCTACGGCATCGAGGAGAAGCTCCGCGCGCGCGGCGGGCGCTACATCATCCAGGGAGAGATCTGCGGCCCCAAGGTGCAGAAGAACCTCCTCGGCCTCGCGCAGGTGCAGCTCTTCGTGTTCAACGTCTACGACACGACGGAGCACCGCTACCTCGCCGACCGCGAGATGCGCGCCGTCGCCGCCGAGATGGAGCTCGAACCGGTGAGCATCGTCGAGGAGGGGGAGTCCTTCGCGCACGATCAGGCGAGCCTGCTGGCGCTCGCCGACGGGCTCTACCCGGGGACGAAGAACCCGCGCGAGGGCATCGTCATCCGGCCGCGCGACGAAGCCTTCAGCGAGACCCTGCGGGGCAGGCTCTCGTTCAAGGCCATCTCGAATCGCTTCCTGCTCGCCGAGAAGGACTGACGCTCAGCGGGCGAGCATCTCGCCGAACGCGCTACCCGCGGCCACACCAATGGCCAGGGCCAGCGCGGCGGCAGCGACCCAGAGCGCCCAGCGGGTGACGCGCGCCGTCGCCGCGACGGGCACGGCCGGAGGCGGCGTGGAGAGCGCCGTCCACTTGCGCGTGGGCAGCTCGCTGGGCTCCGGCAGTTCGAGCCGCTCGGACGGGTCCATGACCAGCGCAGCGTCCTTCTTCGCGGGGCCTTCGGGCACCACGATCTCCGGGAGGTCCTGCGCGCGCCACCCCTGCGGGACGACCGCGTCGGGCGACACCTGCGGCTCGCAGAACCCGCGAAACCCGCGCGCCGGCAGCGTCGGCCCCCGCAGCACGCTCTTGCGCTTCACCTCGCGCACGCCGGAGTCGCTCGCGAGCGCGCTCCGTCCCGCCATCTCGGGGCGCAGCGACTCGGCCGCGGGCTCGTTGGGGGATGGCGGCACCGACGGCGCCATCACCTCCAGGGTCTCGCGGGCGACCGAGGGCTCCGTCGCCCGCAGCGCCGACCGCTCGCGCGCGATGCGGGTGCGCGCCACGGACTCCATGAAGGCGCCGAGCTCGTCGTTGGAAGCCAGCCGCGACGGAGCCGCAGCCCGCAGCGCCTCGGCGAATTCCGTGGCCGTCGCGAAGCGCTCGGTCGGGCTGACCGAGAGGGCGCGCATCACCACGGAGCACAGCTCTTCGGGCAGGTCGCCGCGCACGGCCGAGAGCGAGAGCGCCTCTTCGCGGGCGCGCAGGCGGGCCTCGCTGAAGCCCGTGCGGTACGGGAAGAGCCGCTGGAGGGTGAGCGCCTCCCAGAGCACCACGCCCGCGCTGAACACGTCGGCGCGACGGTCGTAGCGCTGCGCCTGGAGGACCTCCGGGGCCATGTACGCGAGCTTGCCCTTGAGCATCCCCGGCGACGTGAACGCGAGGCGCCCCTCCGCGCGGGCGCTGCCGAAGCCCGAGATGCGCGCGATGCCGTCGACGCCGATGAGGATGTGCTGCGGCGACACGTCGCGGTGCACCAGCGACATCGGGAGACCCTTGTCGGTGAGCAGCTCGTGCGCGGCGTGGAGACCTTCGAGCGCGTCGCAGACGGCGCGCAGCACGATGCTCGTGGGGAGCACGCGGCGCAGCGCGGTGGCGGTCTGCTGCACGGCCGCGAGCGAGTCCCCCTGGATGTACTCCATCGCGGTGTACAGCTCGGCGCCCTCGGTGGCGCCCTCGAAGAGCGACACGGCGTTGGGGTGCCGCAGGGCCGTCATGATGTTGGCCTCGTCGATGAACATCGGCGCGAAGCCGTCGTCGACCGCGAGGTGCGGGTGCATGCGGCGGAGGGCCACGACGATCTCCGGGAGCTGTCGGTGCCGCGCGAGGTGGACCGACGCCATGGTTCCGCCGCCGATGCGGGTGACCAGATCGAAGGGACCGACCACGGACGGCGCCTGCGGGGGGCGCAGCGACGGCGGGGGGGTGGAGATGCGCGGACTGTGAGCGAACGCGCGCGTCGAGGTAGCCATGGAGCGGCCGTTATCAGAGCGGCAGAGCTCCCCGCAAAAAAACTTCCCAGATTTTTTGGTGCCCCTCGCGGCGCGGGCCAACCACCGCACGAGCGAGCCCGTTGTTTGACGACGGGGCCTGCACTACCTTCGCGTCGCCTTGAAGCCCACCGCCCGCACGCTGCTGCTCCTGGGGACGCTCGCGGGCAGCGAGATGCTCATGGGCTGCGCGGCTCGACCCACAGGTCCGGTCGACGCGCTCCAGTCCTACGCCGAGGCGCTGCGCGACGGTCGCATGCGCGACGCCTGGGGCCTGCTCTCCACGGCCGCGCGGACCTCGATGCCCTTCGAGCGCTTCGAGGCCACCGCGCGCGAGCACCCCGAAGAGCTCGCCGACGCCATCCGCACCTACGGCGAACTCCAGCCCGAGGCTCCTGTGACAGCGCGCCTGGAGCTGTCGAGCGGCGAGGCTCTCACCCTCGTCGAGGAGGGCGGCCGCTGGCGGCTCGATCCGAGCGCGGTCGACTTCTACGGGCAGCACACGCCGGCCCAGACGCTGCGCTCGTACGCGCGGGCGCTGGAGCGCGGTCGCTGGGACGTGCTGTTGCGCCTCGCACCGCGGGCCGTAGCCGAGGCGATGACCCAGGCGGCGACGGCGGCGCACGAGACCCCGGAGCAGCAGCTCCAGCGGGCGTTTGGCGGCGCGGAGGCGGCGCGGGTGCAGGGCGTGGTCACGCGGCTGCGCGAGGCCCTGGAGCGCGGCAGGCTCATCGAGGTGGCGGGCGATCGGGCCACCATGGCCTATGGTCGCGGCGGCGAGCGGCTGGCGCGGCTGGTGCGAGAAGACGGGCGCTGGCGCGTCGAAGAACCCGAGTAGACGGAGTGCGGTGATGGCCTCTTACGGAAACGCAGACCGAGACCTTCGACGGATGACCCTGGCGGGCGAGCTCGCCTACGCGCAGTCCATCGCGAGCAGCGCCGCGGCGCGGCTGGCCTTCGACGACGCGCTCAACGAGATCAACCAGCGGGTGTCGGCGATTCCGCAGCTGGGCGAGTCGGCGTCGCGCGCGAGGGCGCGGGGCTACGCGTGGGGGGCCGACCTGGAGCAGATCGGGCGCGAGGCGCACGCGCGGGCGGCGGCGGCCTTCGAGGGCGCGCGGGCCGAGGCGACGAGGGTGGGCGCGGGGCTGCGCGGGCAGGTCAGCGCGCTGGAGCGCGACGTGCGGAGGGCGGCGTCGGGTGATGTGCTGCGCAACGAGGGACTCATCAACAGCGTGGCGGCGCAGGCGCGCGGGCTCGATGAGGCCATCAACGCGGAGAAGGCGCGCGTGCTCGCGGGCGCGGCGCAGTTCATCGCGGCGGTGGACGGTCTCACCACGCGGCTCAAGCGCATCCATTGGACGCTCGATCAGTTCGAGGGCGCGAGCTTCAAGATGCAGCCCGAGGAGAACCCCCTCTTCGCCTCCAAGGCGACCTGGGAAGATCACCCGAGCGGCAAGGTCGAAGGCTTGCTGATGGTGACCGCGCACCGCGTTCGCTTCGAGTACCAGGAGGAGGTGGTGCTGGAGCGATCGTTCGTGTTCTTCGCGTCGAAGACCGAGAAGCGCCGGAAGCTGCTGCTCGACGCGCTCGTCGGTCACCTCACCGGCGCCGAGGCCAGCGAGCGCGGCATGCTCATCAAGGACCAGGTGCTCACCCTGCGCTTCAACCCGCAGTCGGGCTCGCCCGCCACCGTCACGCTGGAGCTCGACGAGGACAATGCGGGTGAGGTCGACGCGGTGCTCGAACAGGTGCGTTCGGGCGACCTGGAGCGCGGTCGCTACACCGGCCCGATGCCCGCCGGGAGCCGCGTGGGCGTACCGGTGAAGTGGCCCGAGAAGTGTGAGAACTGCGGCGCCGGCATGCAGCCGCCCGTGAAGGGCCAGACGTACCTCACGTGCGACTACTGCGGTGCCCGCCACGACGTGACGCTCGGCGAGGGATGAGGCGTCTCCTCGTCGCGAGCGCGCTCGCGCTGGGTTGCACCGAGGCAGCGACCACCGTCGCGCCAGACGCTCCATCGACGGACCTCGCGGACGTTGCAGTCGTCGACGCGGGCGAGGCGATGGACGCGGGTGAGAGCGTCGACGCGGGCGTGAACGAAGACGTTGCGCCCGACCGGGTGCGGGTGGTGGCGACGACGTGGCCGCGGACGCCGCCGCCGTTGCCGACGTACTCGCGCGGCGCGTGTCCGACGCTGCGCGGTGGGGCCGACTCGGCGGCGGGGCTCAACGCGGCCTTCCCGACGGGGATGGCGCAGCGGCAGTTCAGGCTGATCGTCCCCAGCAACTACGACGCGGCGGGGACCGATCGCTGGCCACTGCTCGTGGCGTGGCACTGGCTCGCTGGCGACAGCAACCAGATGGTGCGCGAGGCCGACATCGAGGCAGCCGCCGCGCGCTACCGCATCATCGTCGCGGTGCCCGACCAGCAGCGCGAGGCCGACGGGCGCGCGACCAACTACTTCACGTGGCCGTTCATCCTCTCCAGCCGCCCGGAGGCCGAGCGGCTCTTCCTCGACGACCTGCTCGCGTGCGTCACCACGCAGTATCGCGTCGACCCCGCGCGCATCCACGCGATGGGCGTGAGCGCGGGCGCGCTGTGGCTGACGTCGCTGCTCAGCACCCCGTACGCGCAGCGCTTTGCGTCGGCGGCGATTCTCTCCGGTGGCCTCGGCTACGTGCCCAACGTGGTGCGCCTGGAGTACACGCCGCAGCCCAACAAGCTGCCCACCATCGTGGTGTGGGGCGGACCCACCGACCGGCTCATCGTCAACTTCGACGACGCCTCGCGGCGCCTCCGCGACGCGCTCATCGACGACGGCCACTTCGTCATTGCGTGCACCCACGACCGCGGCCACGCCCTGCCGCCGCTCATGGCGCCCGCGCCCGATGAGCCGCGCTCGGCCTTCGTGTGGCGCTTCTTCCTCGATCACCCCTACGGGCTCGCGCCCGCGAGCTCGCCGTACCTCGACGCGGGACTCCCGCCGGGCGCGCCCGCGTGGTGCGGCATCCCGGCGGAGATCAGCGGCGTCGCGCGCTGAGGGTCACGACGCCCGCACGTGGCCCAACGAGAGCCACCACGCGATGACCGCGAGGCTCGCGACGATCAACAGCAGCGCGCCGACGAAGCTCGGCACGCCGCGACGACGCCACGCCGGCAGGCTCGCGCGCTCCAGGACGACCACGTTGACGGGCGGTCGTTCGAGCGGGGACCAGGTGACGGGCGGAAGGCTCATGGGCGGCGGCCCATCGGACGCGGGGCTCGGGCCCAGCGGGCGCAGGCGGGTGAGCTCCTCGCCCATGTCGTTGTCGCTCGGCGCCGTCATGTCCGGGATGAACTCCAGCGGCGAGTTGTCGAACTCCTCCGGGTCGATGGGCGTCATCCGACGAACATTGGAGATCTCCCTCGCCGGCAGACCGCGGGGCGCGTCGCGCGGCGGCTCGCGCATCAACGGCTCGCGCTGCGCGATCTGCGACGCGAAGGCCACCTGCATGTACTCGCCGACCTCGGCGCTGCCGGCGATCTCGCCCGAGCGGGCGACCCATTGCTCCAGCTCGCGGGCGAACTCCAGGGCCGTCTGGTAGCGGCGATCGGGGTCACGCTCCAGCGCCTTGCACACGATGGCGGCGAGCTCGACTGGGTACTCCGCGCGGAATCGTCGCGGGTGCGGAATGCGCTGCTCCAGCACGGCCTCGATGGTCTCCGCGTCGGTCTTCCGGCTGAAGAGCCGTCGCCCGATGCTGACCTCCCAGAGCACCACGCCCAGCGACCAGATGTCCGAGCGACGATCGATGGGCTCCTCGCGGAGCTGCTCCGGGCTCATGTACGCGGGCTTGCCCTTGAGCTCACCGACGGCCGTGGGCCCCGCGGTCTGCTCCTTCCAGCGCGCGACCCCGAAGTCGACGATCTTCGTGGTGCCGGCGTAGGTGACGAAGACGTTGTCGGGCGACACGTCGCGGTGCACGACGCCCGCGTGTTCGCCCGACGAGAGGCGCGTCTCGTGGGCGGCGTGCAGGCCCCGCGCGGCGTCGGCCACGATGCGCGCGACCATCGCGTGGGCGGGTGGGCGACCGGTGCTCCAGCCCGTTCGCGCGACGACGCCGAGGGTCTCCCCGGCGAGGTACTCCATCGCGATGAACCACGACCCGTTGACCTCGCCGAAGTCGAAGAGCGAGCAGACGTTGGGGTGTTCGATCTGCGCCGCGAGCCGCGCCTCGTCCGCGAACATGCCGACGAAGCGGGGGTTGGCCGCGACGTCGGGGTGGATGACCTTCACCGCGACCCACTTGTGGAAGCCCGCGGAGCCCTCCAGTTGCGCGAGGTAGACCGAGGCCATGGCCCCCTGCGCAATGCGGTAACGGAGCGTGTAGCGCCCGAGCTTCATCGGGCCGTCGCTGATGGTCGCTCGCCCCACCTTGACGGGGACGAACTCAAGATTTCGTGGGGTCACGCGATGATCCACTGTCTCGACGCTAAGCGTCATCGGGAAGGTTGACCATCGGAAACGTGACGACTCGTCACCTTCTTGACGAGAGTCATGTCGGTTGGGAGGGCCTTCAATCGAAGCCTTTGTGGTGCGATGTCTGGCGGTGGCAGCCCCAGTGTTTACGCCGCAGCGTAGGCCCCCCGGGACTGCCACCACGCGAGGTTGTGCCGATGGCCGCTGCCCAAAATGACGCCCCACTCCAGCGCCCTCGCTACCGTCGCGACCATGAACCTGCGCGCCGTCCTCGTCGCCCTCTCGCTCACCACCACCGCGGCGGCCCAGCATGCGCCGCGTGCCGTGCGTGCGGTGCAGCCCGCGGTCGCCCGGTCGCCCGTCG
This sequence comes from Polyangiales bacterium, assembly GCA_044229975.1. Classification (GTDB taxonomy): domain Bacteria; phylum Myxococcota_A; class Polyangia; order Polyangiales; genus SCUS01. Next base: position 4,662 of record JBGARZ010000019.1, on the reverse strand, counting down.
CGTCCGAGATCGAGCGCATCCGGGCCAACGTTCGCAGCACCCACTACGTGCACGCCACGCGCGTCGACGAGCGCGCTGGTCGCTACGACTTCGACTGCTCGGCGATGGCGAGCCTCGTGCTCTCCCACGCCGCGCCCCGCGCTCATGCCGCCGTGCTGCGGCGCAACGGTCGCGGGCGTCCGGTGGCCCGCGACTTCCACGACGTCATCGCGGCGTCGCCCGTCGACCATCCTCGCGACGGATGGCTCCGCCTCACGCGCATGCAGGACCTCCGCGCGGGCGACGTCATCGCGTGGCGCCGACCGCCGACGGTGGCCTCACGCAACACCGGTCATGTGGCCTTCGTGCAGGAAGCGCCGCGACGGCTCGACCGTGACGGTCGACGGTGGTCGGTGCGCATCGCCGACGCGACGTCCATCCCGCACGGCGACGACACGCGACCTCGCCAGCACCAGAGCGGTTTCGGCTACGGGACGCTGACGTTGTTCGTGGAGACGCCGGGCGGAGACCCGACGGCGTACGGCTGGTACGGGCTCGACACCCGCATCGACTTCCGTACGCACATCGCGCTCGGGCGAGCGGTGCGCTGAGTCAGGACTAGGCCATGCGCCTCTCCGCGCGTCTGGAACATCTCGGGGTGTCGACCAACGGTGCCGCGGATGCGATGAGCGCGCGACGACTGTAACCGGGTGGCGCGCGGAGCGACGATGGACACCGTGCATGGGGATGAGGTTCCCCCGGTTTCGTGGACAGTCATCTTATGGGGCCAGGGCTTTTACCTGGCAACGTAATTCGTGTTCGATCGGGTTGACGTAGTCGTTGAACGAGTGGCGCCTCTCGCTGTTGTAGAAGTCATCGATGTACTCGCCGATGGATCGCCTCGCTTGGGCGCGGGTGAGCGTGGTCACGCTTCTTGATGGTGATCTGATCACGCTCTTTGATGGGATCGCAGTGAGTGCAGGAGCGCGGCGCCTGACGGCGGCGAGTCGCCGTCCGGTCCGTGAGCTCGTGGCCCGTCGTCACCTGGCGGTCATCAGAAAGGGAGTTCGTCTTCCAGCCGCTCGGTCGCACGCTCGCGCTGTCGATCGAGGTGGTGGGCGTACCGCACCAATTCTCGTCGCAGCGCGTGCCCGTGCTTGAGGATCCGGTCCGCGACACGGACGCCCGCGAGGTACCCGTGTGCGGGCATCGAGGGCCAGCCGTCGTGGAGCAGCGCAGGGTTGGCCGCGATCAGCGCGAGGCAGGTGAGGTCGAGCACGGCCCGCAGGGCCTCCACGGTGGCCCGCTCGGGCGTCTCGGCGATCATCTCCGGGGTCAGCCGTGTCTCGACGTCGACCCGATCACGCGGGCGGGTCATCGCCGCGCCGCCTTCCCCGTCGGCGCCGTCGTTCGTCGCGCCGCCGTCGGCGCGAAGACCTCCAGGTACAGTTTCTCGTCGAGCGTCGTCTGCTCCCGGGCGACGGCGGCGTCGAGCAGCTCGGCGGCCATCGTGAGCATCACGCGGTAGTTGCCGGCGGCGTGTTCGCACAGCGTGTCGATCAGCTGCGGCGTCGCGAGCGTCGCGTTGCCGGCCTGCGTGAGCCGGTGCACGAGGCAGCCGCGCAGCTCCTCGCGCGTCGCGTACTCGTGCGTCATCCGCACGCGCATCCGGCTGCCGAGCGGCACCAGCTCCTCGCGCCGAAACATCTCCGGCAGCCGCGCGTCTCCGGCGAGCACCACCGTCAGGATCGCCCGCGAGTCGAAGCATGTACTGGTCAGCACGCGCAGCTCCGAGAGCACCTCCGGGTACATCTCCTGCGCCTCATCGATGAGCAGCACCGGGCGCATCAGGGTCGCCTCGATGTGCGCGTGCCACTTCTCGCGCAGCGCCTTGAAGCCGCCCCAGCGGTTGCTCGCGGTGCAGGTCGTTCCGAAGAGTTCGCCGAGCTCGCGGTAGAAGTCCGCGACGCGGCTGCGCGGGTGCGTGAGCGTGCCGACGGTGACGTCGCGCAAGCCCCCCAGGCGCTCGGCGAGCACGCGCAGCGTCACCGACTTGCCCGTGCCGACGTCGCCGCTGATGAGCGCGAAGCCTCCCTCGCTCACCTGGTGGTTGACCCGCCAACAGAAGTGCTCGGTCCTCGGCGAGACCCACAGCGCCTCGACCGGGACGTCGGGCGAGAAGGGGTTGTACTTGAGACCCAGCGCCGACCATGTCCTCGCGCTCATCGTGACGCCTCCTGCGCGTCGTCGAGCCCTGGGAGCGCGTCGCCCTCCGGCCTCGCGTCGGTCGGAGCCGCCGCGCGGGGCACGTACGCGGGCGGCAGCCCCGTGGCGGCGTACTGCGCCATCAGCTCGCGCAGGCGCGGCGCGATCGCTTCAGGCTCGGGCTCGGGTCTCGGCGTGCTCGCGTCCCCGACGGGCGCTGACGCCTCGTGCACACGGCGCCGACGGTCGGCGTTGGCGGCTTTGTCGAGTGGCAGGACGACGCACAGCCGCGTGCCGTGGCGCTCGTCGTAGAGGTCCACGCACGACAAGTCCCAGCGCGCGTAGCGCACCGAGAGCGTGGTCACTTGCCGGTAGCGCGAGGGCACCTCGAAGCGCACGCCGTCGAGCGTGAAGGTGCCGTCGCTCTTGCGCTGTCGTCGCTCGGCCTTCATCCGAAACGCCCGTCGCAGCGCGTCGCTCGAAGGGCTCGGGCGACCCACCGAGGGCGCGTGCAGGAAGCGGTGGAAGGGCGTCGCGCCGGTCTCGCGATGGACCTTGTGGTGATACTCCCCTTCGAGCCACGCCTGCGTCGCCTCGTTGAGCAGCGCGAGGGTCAACTCCGGGTGGCCTTCGAGCATCGCCATCAGGCGACCCTCGACCTGGGCCCAGAAGACTTCCATCTTCGCATTCTGCTCCGGGGAGTAGGCGCGCGTGGTGTCCCCGACGATGCCCAGCGCGGCGAGTCCCTCGACGGTCTCGGCGGCGACCATCGCACTCCCGTTGTCGGTCAGCAGGTGCCTCGGCAACCCGCGCTTCTGGATCGCCTGCGAGAGCCCATGCACCAGATCGGCGGCGGTCTCGCCGGCGTACCACTGGCCGTGGCAGAGGAGGCGCGAGTGGTCGTCGATCACGCCGAGCATCCGCGGCGACACCCACTGCCCGTCGGGCAAGAGCACCTTGCGCGAGCCGACGTGGAAGTCGAGGTGCCACAGCCCGTGGACGTGCGTGGCCTCGTAGCTGCGCGTCTCCCGCTGCGTCCGCGCCACCGCGGCGCGCACCTCACCCGGGCGCGCGACCTCGTGGAGCCTCGGCTGGCGCGTGAGCCCGTGGCGACGGAGGTAGCGCCGCACCGTCGCGTACGAGGGCATCACGCCGAGCGTGGGGTCCTCGCGCACGAGCGTGTCGAGGTTGTCGGCGTGCAACTGGAACGACCACCCCGGGTGCCGCTGGTGCTGCTCGGCCAGGGCGATGCCCATGCGCGCGGACACCGCCGGCTGCGTGCCGCGGTCGGCGCGCACCTGCCGACGCAGCGCGTTCACCGGATCGACGCGCTCTCCCTTCGCGGCGTACAGCCACCGCTCGATCGTCGAGACGCTGAACGTCACGGGCGCCGCGGTGATGGGGTGCTGCCAGGTCTGCGCGGCGAGCGCGACGAGCGCGCGACGCACACCACCGCGCACCGTCGGCGGCGCGGCCAACAGCTGACCCACGACCGCGAATCGCATCCGCGCCCACTCATCAGGAACCCTCGTACCGTGCTCGTCACTCACCCGTTTTGCTCCCTTCGTCGGACCCTGGCGGGACCCTATTCGTCGGGTCCGCGGGCGTCGTCGGGCGTGCTCTGCGGGCGTTAGAACCCCATCACGATGCGTGATCCCTTCCCCGGCGAGGTGGTGCTCAACGGGAGCAGGCCCGCCAGGATCCATTGCACCCGCTCGACCTCGGGCATCGCGCCCATCGCGTCGAGCCACGACGCGGGCAGCGTCGCGACGTCGGGCGCGGGGAGGAACCGTCCGCACACGCGCTTCCAGACCTCGCTCGCGACGAAGGTCTGGAGCCACCACCGCCGCCAGCGCCCGAGGGTGCGTCGGCTGACGCCGAACCACGCGGTGAGCTTCGCGGCGCGCTCGGGGGTGACGCCGTGGCGCATCGCCGAGACCAGGACGAACACCGCGGCGAGGTAGACGTGTCGGCCGAGGAAGCGCACCGAGGGCGGCGTGGTGCGCTTGCGGCACGCGTCGCGGTCACAGCAGAAGCTGAAGCGCCGGCCGTAGTCGGGGCCGAGCGCGGCGGGGCTGCCCCGCGGCTTGCGCGGGTAGTTGGCGCGATGCAGTCGCCCGCCGCACCCCACGCAGCCGCCCTCCCGGGCGTCGGTGGCGAGGTCGTCGTCGAAGCCAAACAAGGCGTCGTAGAGCCTGGGGTCGGCCAGCAATCCGTGGGACAGTGGGTCCCTCCTTTCGCCTGCCAGGGCTGAACGGAGGGGACCCCCTCGGATCGTGCTGATCAAGCTCGCCGAGGGGGTTTCGTTTGGAACATCACCCAGCATGATCAATCAGGCTGTTGGTGACCGTGGGGAAGCGGAGAATTCTGATGGGTCCCGACGGCGGGCGGCGGGCGGCGCCGTGACCCGCCGCCGCGCCGTCGGCTGACCCCGTTGCGGGGTCAGCCCGCGGTCTTCTTCCGGCGGGTGTTCTTGCG
>JBGARZ010000018.1:0-175481 GCA_044229975.1 Polyangiales bacterium | reverse complement strand
CGCCACCCGCCGCCGCCACCCCGCCGCCACCCGCCGCCACCCCCTCGATGCTTGTTTTGTAGGGCTTTCCTGCTGGCCTCGCGGCTGCACTGCGCGAGGGCCATGAGCTCGCTGCGAACCTTCGTGCTGGTCTGTCTCCTCGTTTCGCTCGCGTCGTCGGCGGCGCGCGCGGACGAGGTCTCCTGGCTGTCGTCGCCCGTGGTGTGGGAGGCGTCGCGCCGCGCGGTGCAGCGGGCCGGACTCGATGACGCTCCGGTGCGCTCGCTGGCCAGTCGGGCTCGCTCGGCGGCCTGGCTGCCGACGGTGTCGCTGCACGCGGCGCGGGGCCTCGGCGCCAACAGCACGCTGGTGACCAACACCAACGATCGTCTCGCCATCGCGGAGTCGCTGAGCTTCGACGTGCGCTTGAGCTTTGACCTCGACCGGCTGCTCTTCGACGGTCACGAGGTGGCGCTGCTGCGTCTGGCCGCACAGCGGGCGGCGCAGCGGGCAGCGCTGGAGCGGAGCGTGGTGGAGGTGCTCGCGCGACTGGAGGCGCTGCGATTGCGAGCGCCACCCGTGGGGACGGAGGCGCCAGTCGACGTCGAGGCGATGGTGGCGCGAGGGCGCGCCGAGGCGGAGCTGGAGCTGCTCACCGGGGTGTCGGGCGACGCGCTGCGGGCGCTGGGGAGGCCCGCGCGGCGGTAGCAGCAGGCGAAGGCACAGCGGCGGTGATCGAAGAGCCGCAACGACGCAAGGGTCGCAAGGGAAGACAAGGCTCCCGACGAAGGGTGTGCTGGTCTCGATGGAAGTTGCAGGTGTGGCGAGACCCACCGCCGCAGCTCTGCCCTGCCGATCCCATCTGTCCCTTGCGACACCTGCGACCCTGCGGCGGTCTGCCTTTCCACCGCCGCGTCAGACGCTCAGTCGCCCTTCGCTCACCTGCTTCGCGGCGCCGCGCATCGACCACGACCCGTCGCCATCGAGCGTCACCTCGACGTCCATCCCGAAGCCCACCTCGCCGCGCAGCACGTACCGCGTGCCCGTCATGGCCGCGCCCGCCCGCGACTGCGACAGCGCCCACGGAACCACCGACAGCGCGCACCCCGTGCCGTCCCACAGCCCCGCCGGCCCGCCCATGAACCGCGCCTCGCGCCCGCCGCCCTCGGTCGACACCACCAGCGCGCCGACGTGCTTCGCCTTCTCCATCACCCGCTGCCACGCGCCCGGGTGCAGCCGCGCCTCGCTCAACGCCGCGCGGTCGCCCACCGGCACCAGCAACGCATTCACCCCGCACGACCCGGCCAGCACCGGCGTCTCGCTGTCGAGCCGCTCCTCGGCGATGCCCAGCGCCTCGGCCACGGTGCGCCGGTCTTCCACCGCGCGCTGGCCCAGCACCGGGGGTTGCAGCGTCGCCTCGAAGCCCCCGTCCGTCGCGCGCACCGTCGTCGCGGTCACGCCGATCTCGACCACCAGCGCGTCGTCGCCGCGGGCCGCCAGCGCGCACCACGCCGCCTCCACCGACGCCGGGAGCTCCCGCATCGGCGTAAACACCCGCACCCGCAGCGCGCAATCCTCTCGGCGGGGCGCGAGGGCCACCACCGTCAGCGGTGATCCCAGGCGTCGCGCGAGCGCCTGCCCATCGACGAACTCCGCGGGCCCCCCGTCGACGAACGCCACCCGCGCGCCCACCAGAACACCACCACCCGCTTCGAAGACGCGCACTCGCATGGCTCAGGTCACCAGCCTTCCGTACCGCCGACCGATCTCTCGCAGGCCGCTTTCCAGCATCACGCGCGGCGTCCACGAGAGCGCCTCGCGCGCCTTGCGCACATCGAACGAACCCGTCCGAAGCACGTAGTCCACCATCGCCGCGGTGAAGGGCGCTTCGGTCCCGGTGACGCGCGCGCCCGCTTCGAGGGTCTTCGCGAGGGCCCTCGCGGCGAAGGCCGGGAGCGACACCGACGGCGGCGCGAGGCCCACCGCGTCGGCGAGGCGGCCGAAGTACTCGACGAAGGTCATCGTCATGTCGCCGTCGGTGAGGAGGTAGGTCTCGCCGCGCGTCACGGGCGACGCAAACACCAGGCTCAGCGCGTCGAGGAGGTTGTCAATGTGCAGGTGCGCGAAGCGCCCGCGGCCCCCTTCGACCAGAACCATCTGCCGCTTGCGCATCAGCTCGATGGGCCGCTCGACCCACGCGACGCTACCCACGCCGTAGACGTCGCCGGGGCGCACGATGGTGATGGGCGCTCCCTCGACCTGTCGCTTGCGCGCGGCGAGCTCGCCCCGCGCCTTGCTCGCCGCGTACCGCGAACCCTCGGTGACGATGCGCGCGCCCTCGGTGGTGCGCTCGCCCACGGATGGTCCGTGCACGGCGACGGTGCTCACGTGGATGATGTGCTCGAAGCGCGCGTCGAGGAGGGCGTCGAGCAGCCACTCGGTTCCTGTGACGTTGACGGCCTCGTAGTCGGCGGTCGGTCCGCGGTCGCCGACCTTCGCGGCGAGGTGCACGGCGCGCGTCGCTCCGCAGCCCTGCACTGCGCGCACGACGGAGGCGCGGTCGCGCAGATCGCAGCGGACGAAGGTCGCCCCGGCTGGGAGGTCGGCGGGGGCGGTGAGGTCGGCGGCGACCACCTCGCAGCGCGCGGCCGTGAGGCGTCGGACGAGGTGAGCGCCGATGAAGCCCCCGGCGCCAGTGACGAAGTACCGCCCTTCGAGCAAAGGAGGTGGTGGAGAGCTCGCCAACATCGGGGGGCGCAACCTACCAGAGGTCAGCGCCCCGTTGCCGATGCCGTGAAAGGGAGAGCGAAGGGTGATAGAGGGCCGTGCCTATGAACGCCTCGGGACGACGCGGTTGGATGACCCTGGTGCTGGCGCTTGCGGCGGGAGGCTGCGGCGCGCGCGGCGACGGCGGGCTCATCCTTCCGGTGGCGGACGTTCCGCCGACGACGGACCGGGGTGTCGTGACCATGGACAGCGGCGTCGACCCCACGGATGTCGGCGCGGCCGAAGACCGCGGGACGGTGACCGCGACCGACGACGGCACGCCCCGCGACGCGGGCTCACCCGCCGACACGACTGGCTGTGTTGCGACGGGCGGGGAGAACACCGTCGCCGAGTGCCGCGACAGCGTCGACAACGACTGTGATGGTTTCAACGACTGCACCGACCCGGGGTGCGACCCGATCTGTTCGCCGCCGCCGGTCGACGCGGGGTGCGTTCGCACGGGCGACGAGAGCAGCAACGGTCAGTGCTCGGACGGCATCGACAACGACTGCGACAGCTACGTCGACTGCGTGGACTTCAGCTGCTCGATGTCGTCGTCGGTGACCCTCTGCCCGCACGACGCGGGCGTACCGGACAACGGGTGCGTGGTGACGGGCGCCGAGAACACCAACACCCAGTGCGGCGACCGCATCGACAACGACTGCGACGGCTACGTCGACTGCATGGACTTCGACTGCCAGCGCTCGCCCGTCACGATCTGTCCGCGCGACGGCGGCGCCGCGACCGACCGTCCGGCCTGCGACTCTGGCGGTGCGCTCGAGAACACCGCCGCAGCCTGCGGTGACGGCCTCGACAACGACTGCGACGGCTTCTTCGACTGCGCCGACAACAACTGCTCGTGCCAGGGCTCGTGCCCGCCGGGCCGCAACGCGCCGGCCGGATGCACCTGCCGCGGCAGCGAGAACACCACCACCAACTGCGCCGACGGCGTGGACAACGACTGCAACGGCTTTCGCGACTGCGCCGACTTCGGCTGCTCGATGAACCCGGTCGTGACCTTCTGCCGCGACGGCGGATAGAGGTCCCGGCGGGGCCCCGGTCAGTCGGGCGACGACTCCAGCATGCCGCGGAGGATGCGGTTCCAGTTGGCGCGCGGGTGGAGCTGCGCGAGGACGGCGAAGAGCCCGACCTGCATGCGCCCCACCATCACGAAGTCCGGCGGAATGGCCATGGTCTTCGAGCGCGACGGAATCCATCCCGCGGTGCGGCCGATGTCCTTGGCGGTGCGAACGCCTCCGCGCACGGCCTCGCGCAACATCGCGCGGTCGATGGTCACCTCCTCGTCGCGGGCCACCATCGCAGCGGTGGCGATCATCTGGTCTTGATGGAGGCGCCGCACTTCGGGGTCCATCGCCTCCATGCCGAAGAGCTCGCTCGACCGCTTGCGCCACTCGTCGTGCTGGCCCGTGACGAGCAGCATCGCGACCTCGCGCCATTGCTTGTAGAGCGTCTCGGGCAGCGCCTTCACGCTCCCGAAGTCGAGGAAGGCCACGGTGCCGTCGGGCGTCACGAGGTAGTTGCCCGGGTGCGGGTCGGTGTTGAACACCCCGCGCCCCATCGCCATGCCCAGCGTGAAGCGGAAGATGGCGATGCCCACGCGGTCGCGGAGTTCTTGCTCGCCGTGTTCGGCGACGTCGCGCAGCGTGCGGCCGTCGACGAAGTCCATGGTGAGGACGTTCTTGCCGGTGTGCGTCGCGTACGGCCGCGGAACCATCATCCCCGGCAGGTCTTTCACCAGTTCGCGGAAGCGCTCCTGGTTGGCGAGCTCAAGCGTGTAGTCGAGCTCCTGCGCGATGTGCTTGATGACCTCCTCGAAGCCGCCGCGGGTGTCGGCGCCGGGCGCGAGCATGGCGACCATCGGGCGGAGCGAGTCGAGGTTCTTGAGGTCGCTGCGGAGGGCCTGGGCGATGGAGGGGTACTGCACCTTCACCACGACCTCGATCTCGCGCCCCGAGCCGTCGGGGTCGAGGATGGCCGCGCGGTGCACCTGCCCGATGCTCGCCGCCGCGAGGGGCTTCTCCTCGAAGCGGACATACGCCTCGGCGAGCGGTCGTCCGAGGCCGCGCTCGATCTCCGCCTTGAGGTCTTCGAAGCTCACCGTCGGCGCCTGCGACTGAAGCGCCGCGAGGGTCTTCTGGTAGACCTCGGTCGCCTCCGGAGGGAGCAGGCCGTCCACGTACGAGACGGTCTGCCCGACCTTCATGGCGAGGCCGCGGAGCTCGCCCAGGGTCTTGAGCGCGCGCTCGGCGGAGGCGCGTAGAACGGCGGCGTCGAGGGGCTGATCGCCGTTGCGGATGAGGCGGTTGGCCACGCCAGGGAGCTCGTTGGCCGCCAGCTTCACCAACGCCAGACCGCGAGCGATGCGTCCCTTGGGAAGTTCGTCGGACAAGGTTTCCTCCGAGGCGCCCGCCGTCACCGACCGCGGGACCTCTGTCGATCAGATGCTCCGGGTGGGTGACCGGGGCCACCGCCGCGCGCGCAGTCTACCCGAACACCCTCCCGCCGAAACCCGTTCTCCGCGATCGGCTCATCGCCGCGTCCAAGCGGTCGAGGCTTGATTCCCGGGGGCCGCGGCCCGCAGATTCGCGCCGTGTCCGAGCCCCGTTCCGTTCTGCTCCGTCGCTACGCCGTCGCGACGGTCGTCTACAACCTCGCGGTGATCGTGTGGGGCGCCTTCGTGCGCGCCACCGGATCGGGCGCCGGCTGCGGCGACCACTGGCCCATGTGCAACGGCGAGGTGCTCCCGCGGGCCCGCTCGCTGGAGATGGTCATCGAGTTCACGCACCGCATCACGTCGGGCGTCTCGCTGGTGCTGGTGCTCGGGCTGCTGGTGCTGGCGTTCCGGTGGAAGCCGAAGGGCGACCCGGTGCGCCGCGGGGCGGTGTTCTCGGGGCTGCTGATCGTGAGCGAGGCGCTGCTGGGCGCGGGGCTGGTGCTCTTCCGCCTGGTGGCGGGCAACACGTCGATGACGCGGGCGTGGTTTGGGGCGGCGCACCTGGTCAACACCTTTGCGCTGGTGGCAGCGCTCACGCTCACGGCGTGGTGGGCCTACGGGCACCAGCGCTTCGCGCTGGCGCGACGGCCGTGGCTGACGGCGGTGTACGCGTTCACGGTGGCGGCGGTGATGGCGGTGGCCGTGACCGGGTCCATCGCGGCGCTGGGGGACACGCTGTTTCCGGCGCGGTCGTTTGCGGAAGGGTACGCGCAGGACTTCAACACGGGCGCGCACCTGCTGCTGCGGCTGCGCATCTGGCACCCGGTGGTGGCCGTGGCCGCAACGGGCGCGGTGCTGGTGAGCGCGGTGTCGGGCTACGCGGTGACGCGACGACGGTCGACGAAGGTACTGGGTGTGGCGCTCGTGGGCGCGGTGGTGGTGCAGCTCGGACTCGGGTTGGCCAACGTGTTTCTGCTGGCGCCCGTGTGGCTACAGCTGGTGCACCTGCTGATGGCCGATCTGGTCTGGGTGGCGTTGGTGCTCCTGGGGGCGAGCGCGCTGGAGTCGGAGGGAGGGGGCGGGGACGGTTTCAGCTTTTCACCTTCCGATCCGGAAGGTGAAAAGCTGAAACCGTCCCCCCGTGTGCCCTGTGCTACCCCTCTCGGCCCATGACGACCCTTCCCATTGCCGTTCTCAACGAGCACCCCGAGTGGCAGAAGCGGCTCTACGCCGAGCTCGCCCGCCGTGACCTCCCCTTCGTCGAGCTCCCGCTCCACGACCACCACTTCGACCCGTCGAAGCGCGAGCGCGCCTACTCCATGGTCATCAACCGCGCCTCGCCCTCGGCGTGGAAGCGCGACCACGCCTCGGCCATCTTCTTCGGCCAGGCCGCGCTCGCCTACTACGAGACCACCGGGGCGCGCGTCGTCAACGGCGTCGGACCGTACCTGCTGGAGACCAGCAAGGCCCTCCAGGCGATGCTCCTCGCGCGGCTCGGCATCAGCACGCCGCGCACCCTCGTCGCCAACAACGCGAGCTCCGTGCGCGCCGCCGCCGCGCAGCTCGAATACCCCATCGTCGTGAAGCCCAACATCGGCGGATCAGGCGCCGGCATCGTTCGCTTCGACGACCGCGCCTCGCTCGACGCGTGGCTCGACGCGTCGCCCAGCTACGGCGTCGATGGCGTGGTGCTGGTGCAGGAGTTTCACCCCGCGCAGGACGGCCACATCGTCCGTGTCGAGATGCTCGGCGCGCGGCACCTCTACTCGGTGAAGATCTTCCCCGACACCACCGACTTCAACCTCTGCCCGGCGGACATCTGCCAGGTCACGCCGGGACAACCCCCGCCCGTCGACACCTCCGCGCAGACCGACTTCGAACTCTGCGTGGTGCAGGCCCCCGCCAAGAAGCTCCGCATCGAAAACCACGTCGAGGCCCCCGAGGTCGTCGAGAGCGCTCGCGCCATCATGGCCGCCGCGAAGCTCGACGTCGGCGGCATCGAGTACCTCGTCTCCACCCGCGACGGTCGCCGCTACTTCTACGACATCAACGCGCTCTCCAACTTCGTGCGCGACGCCGAGGAGATCGTCGGCTTCGACCCGACGAAGGTCTTCGTCGACTGGATCGTCGCCGAGCTCGCGCGCTGAGCCATACCCGCTACCAGACGCCCTGGAGCGACGCGCCGCCCGTGCGCTGCGCGAACCACGGCGCCACCGACCAGCGCGCCGTCACCGTCTCCTCGCGGTCGTGCCCCGCCGCCGCGAGGATGATTCCCGTCAAGGCCACCGCCCCGCCCGCGATGCCCGCGACCAGCGCCACGGTCGCCGACGTCGAGGCCCGGTCGCACAGGTCGCGCACCTGCATCGCGTCGGCGCTCGTCTGCTGCTGGGCGAGCGCACACTGCGCGTCCGACGTGCCCGCCGTGGTGTTGCTGGCCCTCGCCTGAAACCTCGACCACGCCCCGAAGGGCTCGGCCGACGATGGCGTCGCGGCCTCCGCGTCGCTCGCGAGGCTGAGGTTCAGTCCAAGGAAGACACCCGACACGACGAGCGTCGCCGCGCCTGTCCCGAGGAGCGCGTAGCCCGCGTACCGAACGCGCGACGTGTGTGTGCGTCGCACGGGTTGCTCCACCGGTCGAAGCACCACCACCAGCGCCGGAGGCTGCTCGACCGCCACCACCGCCGGTGGGACGCGGGCCAGCGTGACGGGCTCGCGCAAGGGGTAGCTCGCACCGACCTGCACCGTTCGGGTGAGCGGAACATATCCGTCGCGGCGCACGGTGAAGGTCACCGACCCGGTCAGCACCCGCAGCGGGCGCGCCAGGGGGAGGGTGGCGAGCACCCGGCCGTCCACGACGACCTCGGCGCCCGCGGGTTCGCCGCTGACGTCCAGTCGCCCGACGTGCTGCCTGATCTCGGCGAGCGCTGATTGAAGCACCGCGAGGTGGCTCCGCACCCAGGCGTCCCCGGAGCCTTCGAGCGCCTCGACGAGGTGCTCCTCGGCGTCGACCCAGTGACCGAGCGCCTGTTCGGCGAGGGCGACCTGCGCCAGCGCGCGCGGCGCCCGCGACCTTCGCCACGCGGACTGAAACACCTCCAACGCCGCCTGGTCCTGCCCCTGGCGACGGAGCGCGACGCCCCGCGCGAGGTCGGCCTCGACCGCGCCCTGGGCCCACGCCGCGGAGGACGTCAGCGCGAGGGAGAGACAGGCGATCGCGGCGGCGTGGGTGCGGTGGTTCATGGGCATCTATCGGGTCGCAGGTGCCCTGCTAGAGCCGCGCTCTCCGCATGGCAACGGGCCACCTGTGACGCCTTGCGACATGTGGGTCGCTGCACAACGTTCGGCGGACCACGTGCGGAGCATCTCGATCACCATGACCATCCTTCGGGCTCACGATGCGAACGCCCTCCGCGCGTACCTCCCGCGCATCGCCGGACTCTTCGTACTCGGCTTCCTCGCCTCGGCGGGTTGTGTCTTTGCCCCGCCGCTTCCTTCGCAGCGCGCCGACGTCGCCGTCACCGAGGTGGACTCCGGCCGCTCCATGGACGCCGCGGAGGTCACTTCCGCCTGTGGCTCGGCCAACGCCGCGTGCTGCGCCTCCGCCGACGCGAGCGGTGCTTGCGCCGACGCGTCCCTCGCGTGCGTGATGGGCGTCTGTCGCCCCTGCGGCGGAACGGGTCAGCCCTGCTGCGCCAACGGCTGCGTGGGCGCGACCTGCATCGGTGGCCTGTGCGGCGGATGCACCGGTCCCGACCGCGCGATGTGCGGCGGGCTCTGCGTTGCGCTGACCTCCGAGTCCAACTGCGGCGCGTGCGGCGTGCGCTGCGACTTCGCGGGCGGCACGGCGGGTTGCGCGGGCGGGCAGTGCTCGCTCCTCGGCTGCCGCGATGGCTTCGGCAACTGCGACGGCAACCCCGCCAACGGCTGCGAGACCGCCACCGGCACGGACCCCACCAACTGCGGCGTGTGCGGCAACCGCTGCGGCGCGGCCAACGCCGCTGCGACGTGCGTCGCGGGCCGCTGCGGCATGGGCGCATGCAACGCGGGCTACGCCGACTGCAACGGCAACCCGGCCGATGGGTGCGAGGTCAACACCGCCGTCGGCGACGTCAACCACTGCGGCGCCTGCGGGACGCGCTGCCCCTCTCCCCCCGCGGGCGCGAGCGCCGTGTGCAACGACGGCGCGTGCGGCATCTCACTGCTCGTGTGCCCGGTCGACCGTCGCGACTGCAACGGCGTCATGACGGACGGCTGCGAGACCGAGGTGAGCGGTGACGTCAGCCACTGCGGCGGCTGCGGCGTTCGGTGCCCCACCACGGGTGGTGCCGCGAGCTGCGCGTCGGGGGTGTGTTCGCTCGCGTGCTCGCCCGGGCTCGGCGACTGCGACGGCATGCGCGCCAACGGGTGCGAGACCAACGTGCGCGGCAGCGCGACCCACTGCGGAGCGTGCGGGCGCGCGTGCGTGCTGCCCAATGCGACGCCGGGCTGCGTCATGGGTGTGTGCGCGGTGGCCTCGTGCGCAGCGGGTTTCGGCAACTGCGACGCCATGGCCGCCAACGGGTGCGAGACCAACCTCGGCGCCGACAACCGCCACTGCGGGGCGTGCGGCAACGCGTGCCCGGGCGGTCAGGCGTGCGTCGACGGGACGTGTCGCGTGACCTGCGCCGCGGGGCAGCGGGTCTGCGCCGGGGCCTGCGTCAACGACCAGGCCGACAACAACCATTGCGGGGCGTGCGGCAACGTCTGTGCGGGCGGGACGCGCTGTGTGACCGGCCGATGCCAGTGCCCGACGGGGCAGGGCGCGTGCTCGGGCGTGTGCCGCGACCTGTCGACGGACACCGCCAACTGCGGCACCTGCGCGACGGCCTGCGCCGCGGGCCAGGTGTGTGCTTCGGGCGCCTGCACCTCGACCTGCGCGACGGGCACCACGTCGTGCACGGGCGTGTGCCGCGACCTCGCCAACGACGCGCGCAACTGCATGACCTGCGGGCGCGTGTGCACCTTTCCCAACGGCGTGGCCGGGTGCCGGATGAGGGCGTGCTACCTCGCGGCGTGCAACGCGGGGTCGGCCGACTGCGACGGCACGGCAGCCAACGGGTGCGAGACCAACACCCTCACCGACGGGAGCCACTGCGGGGTGTGCGGCAACCGCTGCCAGTTCGCCAACGCGGCGGCGACCTGCATGGCCGGGCGCTGCGCCATGGGCGCCTGCAACGCGGGCTTCCGCGACTGCAACATGAACCCGGTCGACGGCTGCGAGGTCAACGTCGCGGCGGGCGACACCAACAACTGCGGCGGGTGCGGGACGCGCTGCCCGTCGCCACCAGCGGGCACCTCTGCGGTGTGTGCGAGCTCCGTGTGCGGGACCTCCAGCGTGAGCTGCCCGAGCGATCGCCGCGACTGCAACGGGACGTCCGGGGACGGGTGCGAGGTGACCATCCTCACCGACGTAGACAACTGCGGCGGGTGCGGCGTCAGGTGCGCCGCGACCGGGGGGACGGCGGGCTGCGTCGGCGGCGTGTGCACCATCGCGTGCAGCGCGGGCCTGGGCAACTGCGACGGCAGCGTGGCCAACGGGTGCGAGACCAGCACCGAGACCAGCGCGACCAACTGCGGGCGGTGCAACGCGGTGTGCTCGGTGGCCAACGCGGTGGCGGGGTGCTCGGCGGGGACGTGCAACCTCGCGCGCTGCAACGAGGGCTTCGGCGACTGCGACGGCGTCGCGACCAACGGCTGCGAGCGCAACCTGCTCAGCGACAACGCCCACTGTGGTGCGTGCGGCGCCGCGTGCCCCGCGGGCCGGGTCTGCTCGGGCGGAACCTGCCAGGTCTCCTGCGGCTCCCTCGCGATGTGCAGCGGCGCGTGCCGCGACACGAGCATCGACCCGGACAACTGCGGCGCGTGCGGGACGGTGTGCTCGGCGGACGGCCTCGCCACGCGGGCCTGCGCCGCCGGGGCGTGCAGCGGGGCGTGCTCGGCGGGCCGCGCCAACTGCAACGGCAACCTCCAGACGGACGGCTGCGAGACCGACGTCAACACCACCGCGACGGCGTGCGGCGGCTGCGGCATGGCGTGCTCGACGGCGCACGTGACCGCGACCTGCTCGGGCGGCGCGTGCACCGGCGCGTGCGAGGCGGGCTTCGCGGACTGCGACACCAACAAGCGATCCAACGGCTGCGAGACGGCCACCACCGCGGACGTGGGCAACTGCGGGGGCTGCGGCGTCGTGTGCCCGACGCGCGCCAACGCGACGACGACCTGCGCCGCGGGGGCGTGCGGGTTCACCTGCACGGCGGGCTTCGCGGACTGCGACACGATGGCCGCCACCGGGTGCGAGGCCGACTTGAGCCTGGTCACGAACTGCGGCGCGTGCGGGGTGGCGTGCACCGCGGGGCAGGCGTGCGTGCTCACGGCGGGCGTCTACGGGTGCATGTGATGAGCGAAGAAGCCGACGAGGAGATGATCATCGGAGGGCGCTACCGCGTGATCCGCGAGCTGGCGGCGGGCGGCATGGGCACCGTCTACGAGGCGGAAAACATTCGCACGCGGCGGCGCGTGGCGATCAAGACGATCCGGCCGGAGGTGGCGTCGCGGCCGTCGGTGATTCGGCGCTTCGAGGTGGAGGCGCAGGCGGCCGGGCAGCTCCAGCACCCCAACATCGTCGAGGTGCTCGACCTCGGGGATGACGCCGAGAAGCAGATCTTGTTCAGCGTGCAGGAGTTTCTCGTGGGCGGTGACCTCGGGGCGTGCCTGGGGGTCGTCGGAACGCTCGCTCCCGAAGCCGCCCTCGCGACGCTGCTGCCCATCCTCGACGGGCTCGCGCTCGCGCACCGGCAGGGCGTCGTGCACCGCGACATCAAGCCAGACAACATCTTCCTCCACGAGACCGCGGCGGGCGTCGTCCCGAAGCTCATCGACTTCGGCGTGGCCAAGATCACCGACGTCGAGAACCAGCGCCGCAGCGCCAACGGGTCGCTCGTCGGCTCGCCCCTCTACATGTCCCCCGAGCAGGTGCGCGCCGAGGGAGGCGTCGACGGCCGCACCGACGTCTGGTCCATGGGCGTCGTCTTCTACGAGGTGCTCACGGGCAAGACGCCCTTCGAGGCGCCGAGCCCCTACGCCATGCTCACGCAGATCGCCCTCGGCCAACCGGTCACGCTTGCGAGCATCGACCCCGCGTTGCCGGCCGACCTCGTGGCGGTCATCCAGCGCGCGGTGACGCAGGACCGCGACGCCCGGTGGCCCTCCGTCGAGGAGTTCGCCGAGGCCCTGCGCGCGACGGAGGTGTGGCGCCACGTCGACCCGCAGCACGCCGTCCGCTTGATCCCCAGCGCCAAGGGCGTCGCCACCGACAGCGCTCCCGCGTTGATCAAGGACGCGGTGGAGAGCCCGGAGGCGGAGCCCAGGGCAGGGCGTTCGGCGTCGTGGACGGAGGGTGTCTCGTCGGGGGTTCCCCTTCGCCCGACGGGTCACGGGCGCACCCTCTCCGCGATCGTCGCCGCGCTGTGCATCACCGTCGGCGTGGTCATCGCCGCCACGCGCGCCGAGCGACCGCGCACTGACGATCCGCCCACCTCGCATGTGCTGCGCCCACGGCACGAGGTCGCTCCGACGGAGGCTCCGCGCGCGGCGGTGACGGAGACGGCCGCCGATGCTGGGGCAGTCGCACCCGAGGCGGTGGTCACGCCCGACGCGGGCACCCTTCGCATCGTCGCGGTGTCGCACCCGCCGCGTCGTCAGTCCGCGCGTCGCGTTTCGGTGCGCCGCTCGGCGCCCGAGGCGGACGCGGCGCCGGTGATCACCCGCGGCTTCAACGGGTCACCCATCGTCGATTGATTCGTCAGCCCACCCAGGCGCCGGTGCATTCGGGCACCTGGCTCCAACCGTTGGCGCGGATGCGGTCGACCATCGCGTCGCCGAAGAAGAAGCCCATCGACGCGGCTGCCTCGTCCACCGACGCGAAGCGGTAGTCGGTGCGCAACACCCGGCGCACGAGGCCCCACTCGCGCTCCAGCCACTGCTGATAGACCTCCAAGCCCGGCGGCGGGGTGGGCTCGGTAAACCCCGTTCCCAGCGTCTCCAGCACCACCAGCCTCCCGCCCGGCTTGAGCGCGCGGCGCATCGTCGTGAGCGCGTGCGTGATGCGCGACTGCCAGTCGTCGGGGTGCCAGCGCAGCGCGTGGCCAAAGACCCACCCCGCCACCGCGAGGTCGGCCCACCCCTCACGGAAGGTCAGCGCGTAGGCGTCTCCCGCGACGAGATCGAGCGACGAGGCCGCGAAGCCTTCGGCGGTGAGGCGCTCGCGAGCGAGGGCGAGCATCGTGGGGGAGTACTCGCAGCCGCGCACCGACGCGCCCGCGCGCAGGAGCATCCGCGTGACCCGGCCGGTGCCGACGCCGAGCTCCAGGGCATGGCCTCCGCGGAGTCCGGGTGCGATCTCGGCGAGGAGCGAGGGCAGGGCGCCGTCGCAGTCCTCGGCCGAGACCATCGCGTCGTAGCGGGCGGGCTCGTCTCGGTAGATCTGTTGGTAGTCCATCGGGGTGGCCGGTCTTCTACACCGGCGCCGATGGGCGCAGGCGTCAGGTGCCCGGGCCGAAGGTGAAGGGGAAGGTGAAGTCGACGGTTCCGCCCGTCACGACCGGGAACACCAGGCCGCGTACCCGGGTCACCACGCACGTCCCGACCCCGGGCGCCGCGGGCAGGCCGCTGGCCGCTGTGTTGAGGGCGCGGCCGGTGCCGGAGAGGGTGAAGCTCACCGTCAGGCGACCCGAGAGCGTCGGGTTGTTGCGCAGCTCGCGCTCGTAGCAGGCGCGGATGCCACCGATCTCGCGGCGCAGCACGCGGGCGACCTCGTCGCCGTTCACCTCGCCGTCACCGCCTTCGGGTTGCGGGGTTCCGTGGGGCATCTCGACCTCCACCCGCCGCTCGCGCACCTCCACCGGCCCGCTGCCGATGGTGTTGCCCGTCGAGTTCACGAGGCCACCGCCGCCCAGGTTGCGGCCGCCGGGTCCGTTGGCGCTGGCGATGGAGCTGCGGCGCACGTTGGTACCGTTGCTCGCCGTGGTGACGCCAGGGAGGTTCGCCAGGTCGTCGGCCGTGCCGGTCATGAGGCCGCCGTGGATGAGGGCGTCGACTGCGCCGCCCGGCCCGCCGTTGGCCACGAGGGCGGCAAACTCCGCGCTGTTGTTCATGGCCGCGGTGGCGGCCTCGACCGCGCGCGTGGCGGCGGCCGCGGCGCGGTCGGCCCGTCGGGTGGCGTTGTCGGGCGCGGGCGCGTTGTTGGCGTGGTGGTCGGGCGCGGGGCGTCGCGGGGCGGCCGTCGGCGCGGCGGTGGCGGCGGCGGCGGTGTCCGTCGCCGGCGCGTCGGGCGCGGGCTCGGGCTCGGGCTCGACGTCGGGCGCGCTGCCCATGAGCCGCACGATGCGCGCGTCGTCGAGGGCGAGCTCGTTGTCGACGACGGGGTCGTAGCCGTACTCGACGTAGCCGACGCCCGCGATGGCCACCGCGAGGAAGGCCGAGAGGCAGCCGTTGTAGGTCCAGTCGATGCCCTTCACCCAGCCCGCGCGGATGGCGGCCGGGAGCTGCGGCCGAGGCTGCGCGGGCGGCGCCGCCACGAACTGGAACAGCAGCGTCACGCCGCCCAGGCACAGCCTTCCGCGAGAGCTCTCGGGCAGCGCGACCTGCCAACCCGTGGCCGTCTGCGTGGCCTTCGGGTGCTTGCGAAGCTCGTCGAGCCTGCGGATGCCATCGGGGAGCGCGACCTGCCCGGTCATGCCCTCGACGATGTGCAGCACATAGCCGTCACCCACGAGGGAGAACACCTCCACGCTGGCGGGCAATCCCTCCGCGGCGACGGTGAAGGTGTTGCGCTCGGTGGTGCCGAGGGAGACCGCGACGCGCTCTCGCAGCACACGCTCGGCGGTCATGCGCGTGCCTTCCATCACGCCGATGCGAAGCACCTTCGGGCCGGTGTCGATCGCCCTCGCGGCGGTCATGGCGTCGGTCATCGCGCCGGGTCGGCGCCGCGTCGGGGTGAGGTGTGGTTGCGTCATGGCGTTGGTGTCTCCGCGGGCTCTGACCACGGGCGCGGCGGAAGGTTCCGCGGTCGCGCGTCTTGACCCGTCATCGGACGCGGTGGTCACCTGCCGCCGCAGTGCGTTCATCCCTCCGCTCTCTTCTCGCTCCGCTCGTCTTCGCTCTCCTTGTCGCGCTTGCGGTCTCGTCTCCGCGCGAGGCTGCGGCCGACCCCGCACAGCGGGTGTACGTCGGCGTGTACCTCCGCGACGTCACGCGCTTCGACCAGCGCAACGGGACCTTCGACGTCGACATGGAGGCGTGGGTGAAATGGCTCGGGGACTTCGACCCGGGCATTCTCCGCATCGCCAACGAGAGCGACCTCAACCGCGACGACCTCGGCACCGAGGACGACCACGGCTGGCACGTCCGGCGGTGGCGCCTGCGCGGAACCCTCCGCGGTGAGTTTCCCCTCCAGCGCTTCCCCTTCGACGACCAGGCGCTCGGGGTGGAGTTCGAGCTGCCCGAGCGCGACGGCACGCTCATCCCCGACCTCACCGGCAGCGGCATGGAGTCCCACTTCAGCATCACCGGCTGGAACTACTCCCCCCACTTCCGCCCCCGCACCGCCCGGCTCGAATACCCCTCCGACCTCGGGAGCCTCCAGCACGAGGGCCGGGACACCATCGTCCACCGCGTTCGCTTCGAGGTCACGCTGCGCCGCCCGGTCATCACCGTCGCGCTCAAGCTCTTCCTCCCGCTGGTGCTCATCCTCCTCGTGGCGCTGCTCGCGCTGCTGCTCCCGGCCGAGCTCATCGACGCCCGCTCGGGCATCGGCGTCACCGCCCTGCTCGCGTGCTTTGCGTTTCAGTTCAGCGTGGCGAGCACCATCCCCGACGTCGCCTACCTCACCATCGCCGACGCCCTCTTCCTCGTCGCCTACGCCGTCACCGCGCTCGCGCTCCTCATCAGCGTCGCGGTGTACTGGCTGCACCGCAACGGCCACGAGCCCGCCGCGCGTCGCATCGACGGCCTCGCCCGCTTCGCGCTCCCGCTCGGCGCCGTCGTGGTCACCGCCGTCCTCGTGCGTGCGCCCCGCCCGCAGCCCGCTCTGCCGGTGCCCGCGCTCGTCGCCGCCCCGCGCTCTCCCTCCGCGCGCGCCCTGGTCCGCGTCGGCGTGTCGGACCTCCCGACCCTGATGAACAGCCTCGTCACCTACGGCGCGCGCCGCGGTCTCGTGCACGTCGCGCCCGACGACTCGCGCGTGGCCTTCCTCGCGGACGGCCTGCCCTCGGTGGGCAACGACGGCCTGGAGGTTCACCCCGACGGGCGCTTCGAGGTGCGCTGGCACCTGCGACCCAACCTGCACTGGAGCGACGGCCACGCCCTCACCAGCGACGACGTCCGCTTCGCGCTCGAAGCATCGCCCGACCCGCGCGTGGTCTCGGTGCAGACGCCCGACGCGCGCACCATCCGCATCACCTACCGCGCCGTGCTCGCGAGCGCGCTCGACGGCCTCAACCCGCTGCCGCGCCACCGCCTCGGCGACGTGATGCGCCGCGGCGGCTACGAGGCCGTCACCGAGGCGCGCCGTACCCAGGTGATGCCGAGCGCCGGTCCGTACCGGGTGGTGTCGTTCACCGCGGGGCAGGGGCTCGTCATGGAGGCCAACCGCTACTTCCTCGGGCGCCCGCCCGCCATCGCGCGCGTCGAGGTGCGCTGCATCGCCGACCACGCCGCCCTCGCGCAGGCCTTCGAGCGCGGCGAGCTCGACCTCCTCGCGCCGAGCGCGCTCACCACCGCCGAGGCCGAGGCGCTGCGGACGCGCAGCCCGCAGGCGGTGTCGCAGCGCGCGTCCAACCAGCTCTTCGTGTTGCAGCCCGACCCCGCGGCGCCCTTCGTCCAGGACGTCGCCGTGCGGACGGCGCTGCTCCAGGCCATCGATCGCGACGCGCTCGCCGAGGCGCTCTTCGGGCCGGTGGGGCGTCCCGCGGTGGTTCCGATGCCGGGGGATGAGCCCGCGGGCATCCAGCGGACGCCCTTCGATCAGGACGCCGCGCGCGAGGCGCTCACCGCCGCCGGGGTGGCGGGCCAGACGCTGCGGCTCACGCACGGAGCGGGCGCCGTCGAGCGGCAGGCCGCGCGGCTCATCGCGCAGGCGTGGACGGCGGTGGGAGTGGTGGTGGAAGACCACGAGGTGCCGACGGTCAACGCGCTGGTCCGCAGCCGCGACCACGGCGGCATGCTGCTGCACACGCTCATGGCCGAGCGCGACACCGAGTCCCGTCGCCTCTGGAATCTGCCTCGTGATGGTGCGCGCACGTCGCTCACTGCGCGCACGGCGGCCTTCGACGACGCGGTCGCTTCGCTCGCCGAGCGCGAGGAGCGGGCGCTCTTCCCCGAGCGACAGCTCCAGCTCCGCACGAGGCTGCTGGTGCTCTTCACCGAGCGACTGCCGCTGCTTTCGCTGGCCTTCGGGTCGGACCGCTACGTCGTGGTGCCCGCGCTCAAGGGCTGGGACAACGGGCCCGGCGTTCGCTTCGGCGAGGGCATCGAGCAGTGGCGCTTCGTGTCGGCGGAGTAGAGCGCACTCCGATTGACTCGCCTCCCTGCCGTGCCCTAGCTTCCGCGCCCGCCGAGGCCCACCGCCAAGGCCCGAGAGGTGTCGCGATGGCAATGGAGCGCAAACCCGAGTGGCTCAAGGTCCGCGCCCCGGGCGGAGAGCGCTACACGCACATCAAGGACACCCTCCGGCGCTACGAGCTGCACACCGTCTGCGAGGAAGCCCGCTGCCCCAACGTCGGCGAGTGCTGGGGTGCCGGCACCGCGACCATCATGATCCTCGGCGACGTGTGCACCCGCGGCTGCCGCTTCTGCGCCGTCACCACGGGCAACCCGATGGGCGCGTACGACCCGCGCGAGCCAGAGCACACCGGCCGCACCATCGCCGCGATGGGCCTCGAATACGTGGTCATCACGATGGTCGACCGCGACGACATGCTCGACGGCGGCGCGGCCCACGTCGCCGAGACGCTGCGGGCCATCCGCACCCACTCGCCCAGCATCCTCATCGAGGCGCTGCTCGGGGACTTCCAGGGCAGCCTCGACGACGTCGCCACGGCCGTCACGGAGGGGAAGCCCGACGTGTTCGCCCACAACGTGGAGACCGTCGCGCGCCTCCAGCGCACGGTGCGCGACGCGCGGTGCTCGCTGGAGAAGTCGCTCGCGGTGCTGCGCCACGCCAAGAAGGTGTCGCCCGAGACGTACACCAAGAGCTCGATCATGGTGGGCCTCGGGGAGACGCATGAGGAGCTCCTGGAGACCATGCGGGCGCTGCGCGCGGTGGGCGTTGACGTGCTGACCCTGGGGCAGTACCTCCGGCCCACGCCGAAGCACCACGAGGTGGTGCGCTTCGTGACGCCGGAGGAGTTCGCGGTGCTGCGTGACGAGGGCCTGGCCATGGGCTTCCGTTACGTGGCGTCGGGGCCGCTGGTGCGATCGAGCTACAAGGCCGCGGAGGCCTTCCTCCACGGGCTGCTGAAGAAGACGACGGACACCCCGGAACCCCCCGCGCAGAAGCCGCATCGGTCGCTGCCGGTGGTTCCTTGATCGAGGAGCGATAGAGGGATGGATACGCAGTTCGTGCTCGACGACGTGGTGACGGTGCTCGGCCCCGACGGGAAGGCCGACCCGGCAACCGACCCGAAGCTCCCGGGCGAGACGGTGGTGAAGCTCTTCAAGCACATGCTGCTCACCCGCCTGCTCGACGAGCGCCTCGTGCTCCTCCAGCGGCAGGGGCGCATCGGCTTCCACATCGGCAGCCTCGGCGAAGAGGCGTGCATCCTCGGCCCGGCCGCGGCGCTCGGCGACGACGACTGGCTGTGGCCCTGCTACCGCGAGTTCGGCGCGCTGCTGCTCCGCGGCATGCCCATGCAGACGTACCTCGACAACATGTACGGCAACGCCAACGACCCGGTGAAGGGGCGCCAGATGCCCGACCACTACTCGGGGCGGCCGTACAAGTTCGGCTCGGTGAGCTCGCCCATCGGAACGCAGATCACCCAGGCCGTGGGCTTCTCCTGGGCGGGCAAGCTCAAGGGCGACAAGAGCGTGTCGCTGGTGTTCTTCGGCGACGGCGCGACGTCGAGCTCGGAGTTTCACAACGGGATGAACTTCGCGGGCGTCTACAAGACCCCGACGGTGTTCCTGTGCCGCAACAACGGCTGGGCCATCTCGGTGCCGGTCGATCAGCAGACGGGCAGCGAGACCTTCGCGCAGAAGGCCTTTGCGTACGGCGTGAAGGCCGTGCGGGCCGACGGCAACGACCTGCTCGCGATGATCAAGGTGACGCGCGACGCCATCGAGCGCGGTCGACGCGGCGAGGGGCCGACGCTCATCGAGGCGCTCACGCACCGGCTGTCGGGGCACAGCACCTCGGATGATCCGAAGGCGTACCGCGTCGAGGCGGAGATGAAGGCCGAGCGCGAGAAGGACCCGGTGCCGCGTCTGCGCGCCCACGTGAAGGGCCTCGGGCTCTGGGACGACGCGCAGGAGAAGGCCTGGACCGAGCAGGTCGAGGCGGAGATCAAGCGCACGGTCGAGGCCGCCGAGAAGGCCGCCGCGCCGGCGCTCAACACGATGTTCGAGGACGTCTACGCGACCAGGCCCTGGAACCTCGTGGAGCAGCAGGCGGAGGCCGAGCGCGCGCCCCGTCCGGCGGGCCACGGCGGCGGCGGCGGGCACTGACCGCACGTCCGCGACACGCATCGACGAGAGTCACGAAGAGTCTTTCGCAGAGGGTTTGAGGAGAGTTCCGATGCCGCAGATGAACATGGTGCAGGCGATCAACGACGCGCTCCGGCTGGAGCTGAAGCGCGACCCGCGAGTGGTCCTGCTGGGCGAGGACATTGGCAAGGTCGGCGGCGTCTTCCGCGTCACGCAAGAACTCCAGAAGGAGTTCGGCGCCGACCGCGTGATCGACACCCCGCTCTCCGAAGGGGGCATCATCGGCGCGGCCATCGGCATGGCCCTCTACGGGATGCGCCCGGTCCCGGAGATCCAGTTCTCGGACTTCATCTTCCCGGCCTTCGACCAGATCGTCTCGGAGCTCGCGAAGTTCCGCTACCGGTCGGGCGGCGAGTACCCGGCCAAGATGGTCATCCGCACGCCCGTGGGCGGCGGCATCCGCGGCGGGCACTACCACTCGCAATCCCCCGAGGCGTACTTCATCCACACGCCGGGCCTGAAGGTCGTCTGCCCGTCCAACCCGTACGACGCCAAGGGCCTGCTGCTCTCGTCGCTGCGTGACGAAGACCCGGTGCTCTTCTTCGAGCCGAAGCGCGTGTACCGCGCGGCGCGGAGTGAAGTGCCCGAAGGCGACTACACGGTTCCGTTGTCGCAGGCGAAGGTGGTGCGGCCGGGCACGCAGGTCACGGTGCTGGCGTGGGGCGCGATGCTCTACGAGGCCATCGAGGCGGCCAACCAGGCGGCGTCGCAGGGCATCGACACCGAGGTCATCGACCTCCGAACGCTCTGGCCGGTGGACATCGACACCATCGTCGCGAGCGTGAAGAAGACCGGCCGCGTGGTGGTGGTGCACGAGGCGCCGAAGACCTGCGGGTTCGGCGCGGAGCTCATCGCGCTCATCAACGAGAAGGCCTTCCTTCACCTGGAGGCGCCGCCGGTGCGCGTGACCGGGTACGACACGCCGTTCCCGTACACGCTGGAGATGGATTACCTGCCGCTGGCGGGTCGCATCCTCCCGGCCATCGTCGAGACCGCCCGGTTCTGAGAGGACACGATCGATGAGCCGCTATGAGTTCAAGCTGCCGGACATCGGCGAGGGCGTGACCGAGGGTGAGGTCGTCGCGTGGCACGTGAAGACGGGCGACGTGGTGAAGGAAGATCAGCCCATCGTCGACGTGATGACCGACAAGGCCTCGGTGACCATCACGTCGCCGAAGGCGGGCCGCATCGCCGAGCTCAACGGCAAGCCCGGCGAGATCGTGAAGGTCCACTCGGTGCTGGTGGTGTTCGACCTGTCTGGTGGTGCAGCCCCTGCGGCGCCCGCTGCGGTGGTTGAAGCGCCCAAGAAGGAGCAGGGCCCCGCGGCCACGGCGGTGGGCGACATCAAGGAGTCGCTGCCGGGCATGGGGACGATGACCGTGACCGCGACGCCCGCGGCCCTCGCGGCGGCTGCCACGGCGCCCGCGAAGGCGACGGCAGTGCCCGCGGCGGACGACTACCGGGCACCCAACGGGCGGGCGCTCGCGACCCCAGCGACGCGCAAGCTGGCGCGCGACCTCGACGTCGACCTGAACCGTGTGCGACCGAGCGGTCCGCAGGGGCGCGTGACGAAGGACGACGTGCGGGCGTTTGCCGATCGGGGCACTGCGCCCGCGGCAGCGGTCGAAGCTCCGAGGGCGGCGAGCGAGCCGACGACTCCGGTGGTGGCGAGCAAGCCCGCGGCGGCTCCCGCTGCGATCACGACGCGCGCGCCGGTGTCCATCGCGTCGCCTGCGGCGAAGGGCGGCGAAGTGCTGGAGGAGCGGGTCCCGTTCGCGGGGCTGCGCCGGAAGATCGCCGAGCGCATGTCGCAGTCGGTGCACACGGCGGCACACTTCACCTTCGTGGAGGAGTGCGACGTCTCGGCGCTCAAGGACGTGCGCGACCGGATGCGCCCGCGGGCGCAGTCGCAGGGCGTGAAGCTCACCTTCCTGCCGTTCATCGCCAAGGCGGCGGTGTTGGCGCTGAAGAAGTTTCCCATCCTCAACACGGCCATCGACGAGTCGACCAACGAGCTCGTCTACCGCAAGTACTACAACCTCGGCATCGCGGCCTCGTCCGAGGCCGGGCTCGTGGTTCCGGTGGTGAAGAACGCCGACCGCCGCAGCCTGCTCGACCTCGCCCGCGAGATCGATCGGCTCGGCACCGACGTGAAGAGCGGCAAGATGAAGGTCGACGACCTCCAGGGCAGCACCTTCACCATCACCTCGCTCGGCGCGCAGGGCGGCCTCTTCGCGACGCCCATCATCAACTTCCCCGAGGTGGCGATCCTCGGCGTGCACCAGATCAAGCAGAAGCCCGTGGTGCGCGACGGACAGATCGTCATCGGCGAGGTGATGCTGCTCTCGCTCAGCTTCGACCACCGCGTCGTCGACGGTCACGTGGGCGCGGCCTTCGCCTACGAGATCATCCGCCTGCTGCAAGACCCCGACGCGCTCCTGCTGGAGAGCTGACTCGCTGCCGACGAGCGACGTCCGTCAGAGCGAGCGGCGCGTGAGCTCGATGGGGCCGGGCTCGCGGAGGGTACCCGCCGAGGTGTCGTTGTAGCGTATGCGCTCGCCGCTCACGCAGTAGTCCCAGCGGCGTCCCGAGAGCGTCGACACGATCTGCGTGCTGGTGGTGGTGTACGCGTCGCCGTCGTTGATCGCCCCCGACTGGCGGACCGCGCAGCGGCAGTTGCCCGCGCCCTCGCTCACGCAGCGCGAGTCGGGGAAGTAGGGACGGACGTAGCCTTCGATGGTGGCGCAGCCGCCCACCAGGGCGGCGCAGATCTGCGGGACGAAGAGCTCGGCCTCGACCTCCCACTGCGACGCGCGGTAGGCGATGGTCGGCGCGAAGATCACCCGCCCCCGGGCGCGCCCCGCCATGCGGCTGACCCGTGCGCCGGGGCACAGCATCAACTGCGAGGGCAACGCGGGGAGCTCGATGCAGCCGCCAGAGACGTCCCAGGTACCGAGCACGGCGCCGCCGCACGCTGCGACCGGCGTGCAGCCTCCGTTGGCGCGGACGTCGAGCGGCACCCAGGCGGGGTCGCCGAGCGTTCCTCCGTCGAAGGGCAGCGGACCGGCGTCACGCGGCGGGAGGATGGAGCCGACATCGGTCGCAACGGCGGGGACATCGACGGCGGCTGGGACGTCCATGGCGGGCGGGGCATCGACCGCGGCAGGGACATCGACCGCGGCAGGGACATCGACCGCGGCAGGCACATCGACCGCGGTGGACACATCGATCGCGAGCGGGACGTCGACCGCAGGCGCAGTGTCGCTGGTCGCCGGGGCGTCGCTCGCCGCACCCACGTCAGCGCGGACTCCGGCGTCGTAGTCGAGGAGGCCCGTGTTGACGGATGAACCGCAGGCGCAGAGCGTCGCGGCGAGGCCGAAGGTCGAGACGACGTGTCGCATGAGGGCGATGGTACCAGCGTTGGACGGCCGCAGCGGGCCATCGGCTGCGGGTGTTGACGCGCGACGCCTACGCCTTCCTGGCGATGAACGCGTCGAGGCCCGCGAGCGCCTTCTTCTGCACGCCGCGCTGGAGGAAGCCGAAGCCGCCGAAGAGTCGGCCCATCACCCCGAGCGCCTGACCGGCCCACGTCGCGAAGTCGAAGGTGTCGACGTGGCGGATGATCTTGCCGTCCTTGAAGGTGAAGCGCGCGTCGATGACGTTGTGCACCTTGTTGCCGGTGGCGCCGAAGGTGTAGTCGGCCTCCCAGTGGGCGCGGCCCTCCGTGTCGTCGGCGTGGACGTCGGAGAAGGTCAGCACGAGGTCCTTGCCGCGGCTGACGAGCATCTTCCACATCGACCCGGCGCGTGACCCGTGCAGGTCGCCAAACGCGGCGTCGGTGAAGTGGACATCCGGGTGGTAGCAGGCCGCCATCGCGTCGGCGTCCTTGCGCTGAAACGCCTCGTAGAACTCCTGGATCAGCTTCGCGTTGGGGTGCATCGCCGCGAGTGATCGCCCGCCCGACGGCCGCGCGTCAACAGCACCCGTGCACGCGTTGACAGCGCCGTCGACGGCGTGTCCGATGCCCCGATGAAGCGACGCCCACGACCGTCCGTGGTGACCACCACGCTGCCAGCGCTCGCCACCTTCCTCGCAGCGTGTCAGCCGTCGGCGCCGCACTACTCCATCAACCCGCCGCCCAATCCCCCGCCCCCCCCCCCACCGCCCCCCGTGCAGGACGCCGGCACTCCGACGTCGCTCGAACCCATGCGCGTCGACCCGGCGATGCTCCCGCCCGTTCCGCTTGCGGGCGCGCCGATGATGGTGTCGCCCATTCCGGGCGTGCCCGTGCAGGAGACCCCGCCTGCTCCCGCTCCGTCGCGTGCGCCCGGTCGCTCACCCCCGCCCGCTGCCCCCGCGCCCGCTCCCGCGCCCGCTGCCGCCGCTGCACCAATGGCCGCGGCGCCCGCTCCGTCCGGCCTCGCGCCCGGCATGTACATCGTTCACAACCACCCGCCCGGAACGCCCTGCCGACCGCTCAGTCACACCGAGGTCCAGCAGGCTGCGCAGCGCGGTCGCAACACGCCCTGAACGATGCGCGACCCCAGCGGCTACGCCCTCTTCGACACTGCCTTCGGTCGCGCGGGCGTCGCCTGGAGCGACCGCGGCATCACGGCGCTCCAGTTCCCTGAGGCCAGCGACGAGCGCACCGTCGAGCGCCTCCACGCGCACGCGCCGGGGCCCATCGTCGAGTCCGCCCCGCCGCCCGCGGTGCAGGGCGCGGTCGACAAGATCCGCCGTCATCTGGAGCACGGCCGCGAAGACCTCACCGCCATCGAGCTCGACATGCGCGCGGTGCCCGCCTTCCACCGCACCATCTACGACCGCACGCGCCGCGTCCCCATCGGCACCACCCTGAGCTACGGCGCCGTCGCGACCGACCTCGGCAACCCCTCCCACGCCCGCGCGGTCGGTCAGGCGATGGCTCGCAACCCCTTCGTCATCGTCGTCCCCTGTCACCGCGTGATGGGCGCGAACAACTCCGCCGGCGGCTTCTCCACCCATGGTGGCCTCCGCACCAAGGCTCGCCTGCTCGCGCGCGAAGGCGCCGCGCTCCCCGATGACCTCCTCGCGCTCGTCACCCGCATCGGCGAACCCACCTTCGACGCGCCGCGCGCCCTCGCTGCCTTGTCGGCGCGCGACCGGGCGATGGGTCGGCTCATCGCGCGCGTCGGTGACTTCGCGCTCACGCGATCGCACACCGAGAGCACCTACCTCTCCCTCGCGCGGGCCGTCGTCTACCAGCAGCTCACGGGCAAGGCCGCCGCGACCATCTTCGGTCGCGTGGTCGCCCTCGGGGGAGGGGAGCGCTTCCCCGAACCGTCGGCGCTGCTCGCGCTCTCCGACGAGTCGTTGCGCGGGGCGGGGCTCTCGGCGAGCAAGGTCGCGGCGCTGCGTGACCTCGCGACGAAGGTGAAGGCGGGCGCCGTCCCGACCCTCGACGAGATGACCTCCATGGACGAGGAGGAGATCATCGAGCGCCTCACCACCGTGCGCGGCATCGGTCGGTGGAGCGCCGAGATGCTGTTGATGTTCACCCTGGGGAGGCCGGACGTGCTGCCGGTGGGTGACTTCGGCGTTCGCAACGGCGTGAAGGTGACCTACGGGCTGCTCGACATGCCGACGCCCGACGAGGTGGAGAGGCGCGGCGCGAAGTGGAAGCCGTGGCGCACGATCGCGAGCTGGTACCTCTGGCGCGCGGTCGACCTCGCGCGCAGCGAAGAGGCGTAGCCCTCAGGTGATGGGCTCGTGGATGGGCTGCGGGATGGGCCCCGGAATCTCGAAGGGCACGGGCTCGTGGATGGGCTGCGGCGTCGGGCCGGGGATGACGCCGGGGTGCGACGGCGGCTCGTCGATGACGCCGGGGTGAGGCGGGAAGGGCTCGATCATCGGCGGCGGTTGGGGCGCGGGCTCGGTCGGTTCCGGGGGTACAACCGGGTCGGGCTCGATGGGATCTGTCGGCTCGATCACCGGCTCCTTGTTGGGATCGTTGCCGTCGTTGCCGCTGCGGTAGGGATGGACCATCGGGAGTCTCCTGGCTCGGGGATCGTTGGCCTGTGTTGGGACAAACGCGACCGCGCGCAAGGCAGTACCGCCGAGGCCCTCGCGGGCGGCGTTTGCACCGGCGGGCGAGACGGCGGCCCATCCGTCGTGGCAACCTTTTCCCCTCATGGCGGGCGGACCCGACGAAGAACCGGCCCTTCTCTCCCCCTCCAGGATCCCGATGGAGGATCGGCCCACGCACGGTGATCCCGTCGATGCCGTCGTCGAGGAGCCCGTCCGCCCGCACCGCCCCGCGACGCGCGTGGGCGAGGTGCTCGACGGTCGCTGGCGCCTGCTCGAACTCCTCGGCAGCGGCGGCATGAGCAACGTCTACCGCGCCGAGCACGTCACCGAGGGGCGCATCGTCGCCATCAAGCTGCTGCTCCCCGAGCTGGCGTCGAGCGCCCTCTACGCGCGGCGTGTGCTGCGCGAGGGCAGGGCCGCCAACGCCGTGAGCCACCCCAACGTGGTGCGCGTCGAGGACATCGGCATCGACGCCAACGACGCACCCTACCTGGTGCAGGAGTTCCTGTCGGGGATGGACCTCTGGGACTACGCGGCGACGCAGCGGGGGATGATCCCGCCCGACCAGCTCGTCGCGTGGATGGTTCCGGTGCTCGACGCGCTCGCCACCTTCCACGAGGCCGGGATCATCCATCGCGACCTCAAGCCCGCCAACATCTTCCTTGTGAAGGACGGCGACGGCTGGACGCCTCGGCTCCTCGACTTCGGCCTCGCGAGCCTCACGGGCTTTATCGAGCTGCCGCGCATCACGGCCTCCGACGTCACCCTCGGCACGCCCGCGTACATGTCTCCGGAGCAGATCCGCGACCCGCGCAACCTCACGCCCCGCGCCGACCTCTGGTCGGTGGGCGTCATGCTCTACGAGATGATCACCGGGGTGCTGCCGTTCCAGTCCGACAACGTCGGCACCTTCGTCATCGCCATCAGCTCGGAGCTGCCGGTCCCGGTGCGCCGCCGCGCCCCGTGGATGAGCTCCGGGCTCGCCAACATCGTCATGCAGTGCCTGGAGAAGGACCCACGGCACCGCCCCGCCAGCGCACGCGCGCTCATCACTGCACTCACCACGATCCGCGCCACCACCGCTCCACCCTCCGCGCGGCCGGACAGCCTGCCCATCGAGGCGCCGCCCACGAGCCTGCGCCCCTCCGACGGTCCTGCCGCGCAGCCGAACGCCCCTGCGCCTCCGCCGTTGCGCTTCGATGACCTGACGCCGCCTGATCCGGCGCTGTTCGACGCCGAGTCGGCCGCCACGCCCCCCGCGCTCGACCCGCTCCCCGCGCCCGCGCCGGACGACGTTCGCCCGCCCGTCCGGGAGGTGGCGCCCGCGCCCGTCGTCGAGCCTCCCGCCGCCGCGCCGCGCAGGTCGCGCTGGTGGATGGTGACCGTCGCCGTCGCGGTGCTGTCGCTGCTCGCCTGGGCCGCGGCCTACGGCCTGCCCGCCGAGTAGGGCAGCCGCACCGTCAGCGCGAGGCCCGCGTGCAGCATGCGCGCGTCGCTGGTCACCGACGCTGAGTCGGTCTCGACGACCTGCGTGTACCGCACCACCGCGCCCAGCAGCAGCGCGCGGGTGAGCCGCACGTCGAGCCCGAGGCCCGCCTCGACACCCGGCCGAACGAGCTGCCCCGTGAACACCGCCGCGCCGCCCGCCGACACCCACGGCTGCACCCGACCCGTGAAGGGCGTGAGCCGCAGCGCCGCCCCGACCGGCCACGACGACGCGCGCAGTCCGCCGGGTTGTGGGAAGATCATTCCCCCGCCGAACACCTCGACGCCGAACACCAGCCCCGCGCTGCCGATGGGCGGCCGTCGCAGGTCGACGCCGACGCGCAGCGACGCGCCCGCTCCGTGATCGAGCGACACGCCCGGCGGCGGCGTCGACACGGTGGTCACGTACTGGCCTTCGACGCGGAACGACAACCGCTGCGCGAAGCCCTCCCTCCGCGGTGGCGGCGGCGGAGGAGGAGGTGCGGGTGGTGGCGGTGGCGCGGGCGGTGGCGTCTGCGTCTGCGTGGCCGGGAAGGTGGTCTCGCCGAAGGCCGCGCCGGTGGCGTCGGTCGCACAGCGGAGGACGTGGGCGCGGGTGCGGTCGATGACCACCGGCGCGGTGAAGGGTGCGCCGTCGAGGGTGCAGACGAGGTCGGCCGGGGGAGTGAGGGTGTCGTGCGCGGCGTCGTTCGCGGGTTCGAGGCGCGGCGTCACGACGAGGGTGCGAACGACGTCGCCCGCGGGGCCCTCGTAACGTTCGCGGTCGATGGTGGCGACGCGCACGAAGTAGACGCCGGGGCTCACCGAGGGGACGTGTACGACGTCGTCTGCGGCGGCGACGTGGCGCTCTTCGATCATGTCTTGAAACTGCGCGTCGCGGGCGAGCTCGACGTGCCACTCGGCGACGTCGACGTGCTCACCGCCGCTGGCCCGCGCCCCGAGCGCGACGTCGGGGCCCGTGAAGAGAATCGCGGGCGGTCGCACCTCCCACCCCGGCGGCGGAGGGAGCGGACGCGGCGGGGCGATGCGCTGCCCCTGGATGGCCCTCGCGCCGAAGCCCTGCGGCACCGGCATGACCTGCGCGCCCGAACGAAGCTGCGACGAGCCGCGGTAGACGGCGAGCGTGGTGGTGGGGCGCGCCGTGGGCTCGATGGTGATCTGCGACTCGCCGGGGCGTAGCGTGACCTGACCACCGGCCGTCTGGATGGTCACGGGCCGCGCAGGCGCAGCGCGTGGCGTGGGCGCAGCGAGCGTCGTGAGAAACGAGCGCAGCGTCCCGGTGACGAGGGTGGTGTCCTGCGCCGTGGCCGCGCGGCGCACGCGCGGGTTGCCGTCGCCGAGCACGACGAGCAGGGACGACTCGTAGAGACGCACCAGCGAGCGGTTGGAGAACGAGAGCTCGGCCGACGACCGGATGGCGGTGCTCACACGCGCCGCGCGGAAGAGCGGCTCGTTGGCGCGTCCGGCGCGGGGCTCGGTGTCGCCGCGGGTCTGCACGAGCACCCGGT
Source organism: Polyangiales bacterium (assembly GCA_044229975.1). Classification (GTDB taxonomy): domain Bacteria; phylum Myxococcota_A; class Polyangia; order Polyangiales; genus SCUS01. The sequence continues at coordinate 146,423 of JBGARZ010000018.1, read as the reverse complement.
TGTTGAGCCGGGTGAGGAAGGCGACGGGCGACACGACGGGACGCCGACCGAGCCAGCGGGGGAGGGCGAGCTCCATGTTGGGCGTGAGGGCGCGACCCGGGCACACCGTCGGGTTGAAGCGGTGGATCACGTTGGTGAGCGTGGCCGAGTGGTAGACGCGAAGCGCGACGGCGGCGCAGTCCTCGCCGGGGCGAACCCGGGTCATCAGCATGCCTTCGGGGTGCCGCGGGGTGCGGGGCTGGGCGGCCACCGGGCCCGCGACGACGCCCACCGAAAGTGCCGACAGTGCCGTGATGTAGCGCAGGCGTCCCACGTTGATCCTCTCCCGCAACGAACGACGATGGACGCTACGCCACCGTCGACCGCGCTCGCCTCAAGAAACGTTCGCGCCGCGGGTGGAACTTCTCCCCACCTCGGGCGTCAGAACTCGCCGTGACCAGGTCATGGCGCCACGAGTCGATCGCCCTCCTCGCCCTCTGGCTGGCCGCTTCGGCGCTCATCCTTGCCGCCGCTCGCCTGCGCCCGCCGCCGCTCCGTCCCACCGCGGTCACGCGGGTTCCGTTCGTCCCCGTTGCTCCGCCGCGCCGCCCGCCCACGCCGCGCCGCCCGGCCGCTGGGCCCGCGGTGGACCCTGTCGTCGATGCTCCTGTCGAGTCACCCGACCCCGACTCCGAGCCCACCTCGATCGCCTCGTCGGGCCTCTCCGTCAGCACCGACCACGAGGTCTCCGTGACCGAGGAGTTCGATGACGAGTCGGGCTCCGTCGAGATGGGCGACTACCGCTGGAGCTACCGCTCACACTCGTACGGCAACTCGTACAACCGCTCCTGGCGCTTTCGCCGCGGCCGCATCCTTCGCCCCTCGGCGTCGCGGTTCTTCTCCGTGGGCGCGGTCCCGGCTGGTGCGTCGGGCGACCCCTGCGCGGTCTTCCCCGATGCGTGCGCGGCGCCTCCGACCAGCGTCGGCGGATCGTACGATCCCCCACGATCGTTGACCCGCATCGCGGCTACCGCCCAGACCACCGTCGCGACCGTGTCTCGCGAGCCAGGGCGCTGGCTGCTCCTCAACGCGCTGATCACCGCCGAGATCGACGTCGCGGCGCTCTGCCGGGTGACCACGCGTCGACTCGGTGACGCATACCCGTCGGTCGCGAGCTTCGCGGCGCCGTCCGCCGAGCCGTGCACCGTCCACGAGACGGCCGCGCCGTGGACCGACCGCACCGGCGTCGCCGTCGAGCTCGCGTGGAACGACCCCGCCGGATCGATGCGCGCCGTCGTGGCGTTGGCCGACGACGGCGCCGCGCTGGAGGCGAGCGTCGCGCGCATCGACCGCTCGGGTCGCACCTGGCTCACCAACCTGGGCGCCGAGACGCTCACCTGGAACATCGCGGGCGTCCCCGTGACGGTGGCGCCCGGTGGTGCCGTGCAGGTCAGCGCGAGCGCGGGCGCGCGGTCGGTCGCGACGGTGGCGCCGACGCCGGCGGCGCGAAGTTCATCGCGTAGTTGAACGGCAGCACACCGCTCTCGGGTCGGGGAAAGCGCACCTGTCGAAGTTCATGGGCCATGCACGGCGCGACGGCCGGGGCGTCGGGGAAGCCCGTCGCTTCGACGTTGGTCAGCTCTCCGGTGCGGCTCACCACGAGGCGGATGGACACGCGCCCCGCGAGCCGCGGTCGCGTCGCGCGGGCCTGGTCGTAGCAGGTGCGAAGGCGCGGCTCCTGGGTACGCAGCAGGCGCGCGACGTCGGCCGCGCCGATGGGACGGCTGTAGTCGATCTCACCGGGCGGCGGCTGGCCGCTGCCGCGCATGGTGCCTTGCGGGCCGCGCTCCTGGGAGACGATGCCGGTGCCGCCGACCTCGCCCACCGCGCGCGGCGTCGTGGGGCGCGCCGGGGCGGGGCCCGCGTCGGCGGGAAACTCCCCGAGGTTGGAGACGCCCGCGGACGAGCGGCGCACGATGCTGGTGGGGGTGATGCCCGTCGGCGCGGGCTGGGCCCACGCCTGCCACCCAGCGGCGAGCGAGAACACGGTGGTGGCGACTGTCCAACGTCCCTGGTGCTTCACGCGAGTCGATGACCTCCTGTCGGGGCTGCACCGTACCATCGTCGCTTGCGGTACCGTCCACGCTGATGGGCGAAACGACGAGCGCGGTCTCCCGGGCGGCCACCGCGTGGGCCATGGTGCTGTTGGGGGGCATGAACCTCCTCAACTACATCGACCGCTTCGTTCTCCCGGCGATCGTTACGTCGGTGCGCCGCGACATCCCGATGACCGACGCGCAGCAGGGCACCGCGCTCACGGCGTTCATCTGGGTCTACATGCTCGCGTCGCCGGTCTTCGGGCGCCTCGGCGACACCCGCTCGCGCCCGCACCTCCTCGGCTTCGGCGTCGCGCTCTGGTCCATCGCCACCGCCGCCGCGGCCTACGCCACCACCTTCGCGGGCCTCGTCGCCGCGCGCGCCGCTGTCGGCATCGGCGAGGCCGCCTACGCCACCATCGCGCCCACCCTCATCGGCGACTACTTCCCGCCGGAGAAGCGCGGTCGCGCCATGGCGGTGTTCTACCTGGCCATCCCCGTCGGCAGCGCCCTCGGGTACATCCTCGGCGGCCGCATCGACCACGCCGCCGGGTGGCGCGCGGCGTTCATGGCCGTCGGCCTCCCCGGGCTCCTCCTCGCCGCCGCGGCGCTCTCCATCAAAGAACCTCGACGCGGTCAGTTCGATGGCCCGCCTGCTCCCCAGCTCCCCGTCGCCGACACGCTCCGCGCGCTCGCCCGCAACCGCGAGTACGTCGTCACCGTCGTCGGGAGCGTCGCCTACACCTTCGCCCTCGGCGGGCTCGCGCAGTGGATGCCCACCTACCTCATCCGCGTGCGCCACATGGACGGCTCGTCCGCCAACACCGTCTTCGGCGCCATCACCGTGCTCTCCGGCCTCCTCGGAACGGGCGTCGGCGGCTGGCTCGGCGACGTCCTCCGCGGCCGCGTGCGTCACCACTACCTGCTCATCTCGGGCGTCTCCACCGCGCTCGCGGTGCCCTTCGCGGTGATGTCCTTCGTGCTCGTCGACCCGACGCAGCGCTGGGTCGCGGTCTTCGTGGCCGAGACGTTGGTGTTCCTGTGCACGGGGCCCGCCAACACGGTGCTCGTCGACTGCGTGCCGTCCACCATGCGCGCCATGGGCTTCGCGGTGTCCATCCTCGCGATGCACGTCCTCGGCGACGCCATCTCGCCGTACATCATCGGGCGCGTCAGCGACGGCAGCTCGCTCCAGTCCGCCGTGATGCTCGTGCCCCTGGCCTTCGCCCTCGGAGGCATCGTCTGGGTCGTCGGCTCCCGTCGGCTTCCGTCGTCCGAGGTCGCGTCGTGAAGCGCGTCATCCGCGCCGTCCTCGAAAGCCTCGTCCGGCTCTACTACCCGGTCATCGCGGTGGAGGGCCGTGAGCGTGTCCTGTGGGACGAACCCTGCCTCTTCGTGCTCAACCACCCCAACGGCCTGCTGGACCCGATGCTCCTTCGACTGGGGCTCGACCGGCCGGTGCGCTTCCTCGGCAAGAGCACCCTCTTCGGCAATCCCATCGGTCGCATCACCATGGAAGCCTTCGGCGGCATCCCCGTGTTTCGCCACCGCGACGTAGGGAGCGGCGGAGGGGACACCAGCCGCAACGAGGAGACCTTCGCGCTCTGCCGCGCGGCCCTCGGACGCGGCGAATGGATGGCCCTCTTCCCCGAAGGAACCTCCCACTCCGACCCCATCATGAAGCCCTTCAAGACGGGCGCGGCGCGCATCGCCCTCTCGTCGGAGAAGGAGAACGACAACGGTCTGCGCATCGTTCCGGTGGGGCTCTTCTACGAAGCGAAGGCGGTGTTTCGCTCGCGGGCGGTGCTCACCGTGGGCGCGGCCCTCTCGGCGCGCGAGTACATGGCCCGGTATGACGCCGACGAGCGGGCGACCGTCGACGCGCTCACCGACGACATCCGCGCGGCGATGGACACGGTGGTGTTGCAGGCCGACGCGGGCGAACTCATCGAGGGCATCGCCCGCGTGGCGCGCTGGACGGTGCACGACCCCGACGCGCGGGACGACCTCGCGGCCTCGCGGCGGCGGGCGGGCGAGCTGCTGGCGGCGTGGCGTCTGTTGAAGGAGCGCGACGCGGCGAAGGCCGACGCGCTGGTGGAGTCCGGTCGGTCGTACCTCGCGGCCGTGGAGGCGATGGGGGTGCGCGACCCGTGGGCGCTGGAGGTCGAGCGGGTGACCTGGGTGGCCGTGTTACGGGCGACCACGCGCTTGTTGGTGCTGGCACCACTGGCGGTCGCGGGTGTGGCGCTGGGCTGGCCGATGTATCGGCTGGCGGGCGAGGTCGCGGGCCGCGTCGCGGGCGCCGAGGACGTGCTCGGCACCTTCAAGATGCTCGGCGGGATGCTCTTCGTCCCGATCGGGTGGATCATCGCGGCGGCGGTGCTGGGGGCGCACTTCGGGTGGCTCGCGGTGTTGGCCGTGGCCGTGCTGGGACCGGCGGGCGGCTACGCGGCGCTGCGGTGGGAGGAGCGTTGGGGCGCGTCGATGGAGGCGCTGCGGATGGCGTGGCTGCGGTGGCAGCGGGCCGACGTGGCGGCGGCGCTGGTGGCCCGTCGGCAGCGGCTCTCGGAGGAGATCGCCGCGGCGATGGCGGAGTAGCGGCGCGGCGTCGATCAGGGCGCGAGCGCGGCGGTGATGCGAGCGGCCTCGGCCTCGTGGAAGTCGGCTTCGGCGACGTCACCGCGCTCGCGAGCGATGGGCCCGAGGGCGACGCGGGCGTCACGTTCGAGCGCGAGTGCGCCGGCGACGAGAGCGCGGGAGAGCACCTCCTGCGCGGCGGCTTCACGCGCGTCGGCGTAGGCCGCGCCCGTCGTGAGCGTCGCCAGCGCGAGCAGCGTCCCGAGGCGGGTGCGCGGCAGATCGACGAGCGCCTCGGCGGCGTCGCGGAGGGTGGCGACGGCGCGCTCGTCGTCGCCGCGCGCGACGAGGTGACGGGCGAGCGCCTGCTGCCAACGGTCGAAGAGCGGCCACGAGCGGTAGCGCGGGTCTTCGTCGGCCCAGGCGGCGGCGCAGGCGTCGAGCGCGGGCATCACGTCGGCGGCAGGGAGAGTCTCGGCGTCGTGGACGGCGCGCTCCAGGCGAGCGAAGGCCGTGTCGACGGGACGCTCGGGGAGCTGGTCGGTTGCCGCAGCGGGCGTCGGGTCGGCGTGCAGGCGCGCGCTCGTCTCCGTCGCGCGGTCACGAAACACCTGGGTGTCTTGCGAGAGGCCGAGCTCGGCGTAGCGCCGCGCGACCTTCTCCAGCACGTCGACCTGCACGTCGAGCGCGCCGGAGCGCTCGCCAAGGCGCAGCGCGCGCTGGTGGTGCTGGAACGCCGCGACGGTATCGAGGCGCTCCCATGCGATGTCGGCCCGCTGATCTTCGACCTGGGCCGCGACGATCGGCCACCACTCGGTGGCCCGGCGCCGGATGGTCTTCGTGGCTTCCTGCAACCAGCGTTCGGCCGCGGCCAGTTGCCCGAGGTCGAGCAGCGCCTGCGCGGCACGGACGCAGGTCGGCCCGAGGAGGTTCTCGGTGAGGTGGACCTCCCAGCGGAAGGCGTTGCCGAGGGTCTGTTCGAGGCCGGAAAACGCCGCGCGCCACTCGGTGGAGAAGAGCGCGATGTCCACCCGCTCCAGCACCCGCTCCTTCGGGGCGTTGGCGCGCCTTCCTTCCTTCACGAAGGCGCGCGCGTCGTCGATGCGCCCCTGCCGCTGGAGCACCGTGAGCATCGTCGTCCGCCACTGCTCTTCGCCCGGAATCCCGGCCTTCGACGACGGCTTCGCCAGGTCGAGCACCGCCATCGCCTCTTCGTGGCGCCCGAACCGACTCAGCAGCCACGCCTTGTCGTTGAGGAGCCGGGTGCGCTGCCCGCGCTTCCAGGTGAGCTCCTCCTCGATGCGCTGGAGCTGCTCCTCGATCGGTGTTCCCAGCGGGGCCTCGTCGGCCGCCGCGCCGATGCTCGTCGCGATGTCGGCGTGCGAGAGAAACCACACCACGTCGCTCCGATAGCTCCAGAGGTTGGGCGCGAGGCTCGCGACCCGCTCCATCGCCCCGAGCGACGTCCACAAGAGGAGCGAGAGCCCTTCGCCCTGCAGCAGCTCGCGCCGCACATCCAGCGCGCGCAACACCCGCTCTTCGACGTCCGCGTCGAGCCGCGCCGACACCACCTGCGCGTCGCCCGATCGCGCCCCGAGCAGCGCGCCCCACGGGTCGTCCGTCCCCTTGCGTATCGCGGTCGTCGCGATGGGTGCGTCGAGCCGCTCGGTGAGCGCCGCCTCGACCCGCTGGCGGAGCGTCTCGCTGGCGCCCACGCACACCACGAAGCCCCGGCGACGTCCCGCCCGAAAGCGTCGCGCGAGCCTGGCCACCTCGCGCTCGTGCGGAAACGCGAGCGCCCCGTCGTCCATCATCAGTCGGCGGACCGCGCGCGCCGGGACGCCGCCTTGCGCCAGATCTCTTCGAGCTCGCGGTCGACCACGGACGCGTCCACGCCCTTCTCGATCAGCAGGCTGCGGTCCTGGCGAATCCACGTCTCGACGAGCTCTTCCATCGCCGGGTGAACGCCGTACCAGACGGCGCTGTTCACGTACTCGACGACGTGCACGGTATCGAGCATCTCGCTGAAGCCCTCGATGTCGCCGCGTGATTGCACCAGCTTCAGGCCCGCCTGTCGCCACGGCTCGTTGGCGGTGCGCCCCATGGTCTGTTGCAGCCCGATGCGCGCGACGTTGAGCGTCGGCAGGTCGAGGCGCTGTTTGCCGTGGTCGAGGCACAGCTCGAAGCCCGCCGAGAGCAACCGGAGAAACTCTCGCGGGATGCCCGCCGAGAGCAGCGCGGCGCGGTCGATGACCGCCTGATCGAGCACGAGCGAGCGATCGGCCAGCTTGTCGTACACGCCGTTGAAGAAGGCCCGCGCGGGCTCCAGCAACGGGCGACGGTCGAGCGGGAGCAGCGCCCGCGACTGGCCCACGCGCTCGGCCACCTTCACGTTGAGGATGGCCGACGCCTCGCCCTCCCGCTGCACGAACGAGTCGGTGAAGTTGAGGAAGTACGGGTACGTGAGCACCGCGGGGCAGGGGAGCGAGCGCAGCGCCTCCATGCCGTCGTGGAAGATGGACTTCACCTCGGCGGGCACCGCGTACTTGTCGAGGTCGTCGATCACCAGCAGCAGGTACTGCGGGCCCTCGACCCGCAGCTCCAGCGCCTGCTGCGCGAACTCGATGAGCGCCGACGCCACGCGGTGCAGCTCGGTGACGCTGTAGCGCGCGTCGGCGAGCACCTGGGCGCGGCGCTGCGGGTCGCGCACGATCTCCTCGCTCAGCTCCAGAAACTGCGCGTTGAGGCGGGTGCGGGCGTTCTGGAAGGTCTCCGGGGCGGTCGGGGCGCCGATGTCGCCGAAGAGCTTCGTCCACCCGCTCAGCACCTTGCTGATGCCGCCGACCTTGAGGCCCCCGAGGTCGACCCGCTGATCGAGCGCGCGCTCGCCGATGAACTGGCTCAGCTGCGCGATGACCATCACCAGCAGCAGCCGGATGTCGGCCGAGCCCGCGGGGATGTGCCGCGTCGCGCGCACCACGAGCGGGACGAAGTGCTCGGTGATGGCCGCGTCGCGGACGATGCGCGCGAGGGTCATGGTCTTGCCGGCGCCCTTCTGGCCGGTGACGAAGACCTTCTCGGCGTGCTTGCGCCGACGGATGAGGTGACGGGTGATCTTCTCCCGGACCGGCGCGTTGGGAGGGAGGTTGGGGTCGGGTCGCGCGCCGGGCGGTTCGACGTAGAAGTCCGCGACGTCCCCGGAGGTGACGCCCTGGTCCTGCATCTGATCGAACAGGTCAGCCGCGTCTTCGAGGGTCGTCGCGATCCTGGGCATCGGTGGTCAACCCGACTATCGCGAGCGCCGCGAGGGCGTCAACCTGGGGGGAGCGTCAGCGCGTGGCGGGCCGGCTGATGGCGAGCACGAAGCGGGACGAGTTGGCGGGGTTGTCGTCTGCGATGACCACGCGACCCGTATCGAGGTTTGCCTCGATGGCCGGGTCGCCGTCGAGGTGCGTCGCATCGGGGTCGACCGCGCCGACGACGCGGCCCTGGTTGACGTCGCAGTGTGCGTAGCCCGTGGGCATCGTGCCGTAGATCTCGTTGCCGTCGCACATCACCGAGACGTGGCAGTTGAACTGCAACATCGACACCGGCGCGATGCGGACGATGCACGCGGTGCCGGCGGGGAGGGCCGCGTCCGTCGACTCGGTCATCCGCGCGGGCCGCTCGACGGCCTGCGTGAAACGCTCGAAGCCCAACGCGGGACCCGCCATCGGGCAGCCGCCGCGACCCGCGACGTGCTGCGCGGGCACCACGCCCATGGACGAGTGCCAGGCGGGACGGCGCATCGCGCGGTGCTCGCACAGGGTCATCATCGCGAGGAAGGGAGCGACCATGGCGAGGCTGCCGAGGCAGCGCATGCCCAGGGCCCACCGACGACGCTCGTACTCCTGACCCGCAGGAAGGCTGCGCGCCGAAGCGAGCTCCTCCTGGGTCTCTCTCAGCTCTTGTCGCAGGCAATCGTTTTCTGCCTGCAACGCCTCACGGGGATCTCGGTAGGTCATCGACGCCTCGACTCCTCTCCGGCGCATGGCGCCGTGTGTCTCCTCCACTCTTGCTCCAACCCGCGGGCCACCGCAACCGCGGTGTTCGGGCCGTAGGGGCGGTGCGTCAGGATTGATCACCCGCGGGCGCTTCGGGTACGGTCCCGCCCACATCACCCACCCACCGGTTTCGCTCAGGAGACGAAGGCCCACCATGGCACTCACCGATCGCGTTCGACAGATCCTTTCCTGGTACGGCAGTGACAACCCCGGCACCCGCGCCAACCTCGCGCGGCTGCTCAACCACGGCACCCTCGCGGGCACCGGGCGGCTCGTCATCCTCCCCGTCGACCAGGGCTTCGAGCACGGGCCGGCGCGGTCCTTCGCCCCCAACCCCGGCGGCTACGACCCCGAGTACCACGCGCAGCTCGCCGTCGACGCCGGGTGCAACGCCTACGCGGCCCCGCTCGGCTTCATCGAGGCCGTCGCCGACAAGTACGCGGGCGAGCTTCCGCTCATCCTCAAGCTCAACAACAGCGACTCGCTCTCCAAGGGCCACGCCCCGGAGTCGGCCGTCACCGGCTGCGTCGACGACGCCATCCGCCTCGGCTGCTCGGCCGTCGGGTACACGATCTACCCCGGCTCGTCGGCGCGTAACGACCAGTATTACGACTTCCGATCGATCACGGCCGAGGCCAAGGCCAAGGGCCTCGCGACGGTGCTCTGGGCGTACCCGCGCGGCGAGGGCGTCTCCAAGGACGGCGAGACCGCCATCGACGTGGTGGCCTACGCCGCGCAGATCTCGGCGCAGCTCGGCGCGCACATCATCAAGGTGAAGCCGCCGAAGGACTTCCTGGAGCAGGCCGAGGCCAAGAAGGTCTACGAGAAGTACGCGATCCCGACGGCGACGCTCACCGAGCGCATCCGCCACGTCGTGCAGTCGGCCTTCAACGGCAAGCGCATCGTGATCTTCTCCGGCGGCGAGGCGAAGGGCACCGACGCCGTGCTGGCCGAGGTGAAGGAGATCGCCGCGGGCGGCGGGTTCGGATCCATCATGGGCCGCAACGCCTTCCAGCGGCCGCGGCCCGAGGCGCTCAAGCTCCTCGCCGACGTGATGGCCGTGTTCAAGAACGCGGGCTGATACAACCGCCTCGCGGGGCCCCACCATCGGGCCCGCTCCTCCCCTCCCATGAACCCCTCGCAGAGCTGGTTTCTCGCCTGGCGCACGCTGGTGTTGCTGCTGGAGTCGCTCGCCCCGTGGGCGGCTCCGCTCGACGTTCCGCGCCCCGTCGGCGACGCGGCGATGGCCCAGCTCCTCGTCGGGTGGCTGGGCCTCACGCTGCTCGTGGTGCTCGCGTTCCGCGCGCTGGAGCGCTCGCGCCTGCGCTCACCGCTCGCCGTCCTGGCGACGCTCACGCTGCTCGCGGCCGCCGTCACGGCGTGGCGTCTCCCGACGGGTGAGCTGCCGCTCGGGTACGGCGTCCGGTGGGTCGGGCCGCTGCTCTGGGCGACGCTGCTGCTGGCCGCGCGCCGTCTCGCGCCCGCGTCGTGGAAGAACGCCGCCACCCTCGGCCTCGCCATGCTCGCGGCGGTGACGGGAGCGCTCTCCTTCGCACGGCTGCGAACCCCCGAAGCGATGTGGCGTTCGGTGGTGGCGAGCCGTCCCGATCACGCCGAGGCGCAGGTGGTGCTGTCGCGCATCGTGGGGCGCGGTGCGGGCGGTGTGGCGCAGGCGACGGCGACGCTCGATCGCTGCGTGCGGCTGAGCCCGCGGTCGCGCCCGTGCTGGACCGAGCGCGCGCAGCGAAGGATGGACGCGCGGGATTTCGGCGGTGCGTCGCAGGACGCGCAGCGGGCGTTGGCGATCGACGACGACGACGCGCGCTCGGCGGTGCTGCGGGCGTCGGCGCTGACGCGCTTGCAGCCGATTCCGGCGGAGGCTGAAGCCGCGGCGCGGCGCGCGGTGGAGCTGTCGCCCGACGACGCCCAGGCGACGCTGGCGTTGGCCTTGGCCCTGGACGCGAAGGGCGACGCTGCGGGGGCGATGGACGCGCTGCGACGCTCGCTTCGTCGAGCCCCGACCCTGGACGGGCGCTTGTTGGAGACGAGCGTGGCGTTGCGGGCGGGCGACGTGGCGGCGGCGCGCACTGCGGCGCGGGCGGCGGCGACGCTGCGTCCCGACGACGCGCGGGCGACGTACAACGTGGGCGTCGTGGCGCAGCGCGAGGGGCGCTACAACGAGGCGCGCGAGGCGTACCTGCGAACGCTACGGAGCGACCCGCGCAACTACGCGGCGCGGCTGAATCTTGCCGTGTTGACCAAGGACGCGGGGGCGACGGACGAGGCGCGGCATCACCTGGAGGTGCTGTTGCGGGGGTATCCGGGTGATCGCGTGGCGGTGCAGTTGTTGGCGCAGTTGGAGCACGTCGACCAACGCCCCCAGTGAGGTGATTCCACGATGAACGAGAGCGCGCGGATGTGGGCGATGGCGGGGGCGATCAACGCCTTCCTGGCGGTGGCGGCGGGCGCGTTCGGGGCGCACGGGCTGCGGGCGAGGGTGACGCCGCGGATGCTGGAGGTCTTCGAGACTGGGGCGCGGTACCAGATGTTCCACGCGCTGGGGTTGCTGGCGGTGGCGTGGCTGGCGTCACAGCGCGAGGCGACGGCCGACGGGGCGGGTTGGGCGATGCTGGTGGGCATCGTGTTGTTCAGCGGGAGCCTCTACGTGATGGCGCTGACGGGCGTGACGAAGCTCGGCATGGTGACGCCGCTCGGGGGCATCGGGTTTCTGGTGGGGTGGTTGCTGTTCGCGCGGGCCGTGATGCTGCTTCGGCTGTGATGGTGCTGCGGTAGCGGATGATGGGCCGCAAGGGCGCGAGGGTCGCAAGGGAGAGAGGGGATGGGCAGGAAGTCGAGCGCTCGCGTCGTGTGAAATCGCTCTCCTCAGCCGCTCGCCCGATCTGGGTGCTGCTCGCCGTGACAACTCATCCGCCTTGCGACCCTTGCGTCCTTGCGGCCATTTCCGTCCGGCGTGCGCTACCCCAGGGCAGCCCTCAGGAAGTACGCCGCGAGCGGTGCCGCATGTACCGCGCAGATCGTGACCGCGAACGCACCGCGGAGCATGGCCGGGTCCGCCACTTCGGTCGCGATCGGTAGCGGGCGGTACGGCGTCGTCGCTGATGCCGAGGGTCCACCGCTTCGGCGAGGCCATCGCAGCAGCGCGACCGCGAGCAAGAGCGCGACCCACGCGCTAACCACCCACGAGGCTGGCGGCGCGGCGGACCAGAGGATGCGTGCGTACGTCGGCCCGACCCGAGCGCCGCGATCCGTGAAGGCCCCACTGGAGTAGCGATTGCCGAGGTCGACGACCCACAGACCACGAGCGTCGTCACGACGCACCCGGACGGCCTGTTCGAGCACGAAGTCGGGTCGCGTGCAGCGGTGATAGTTGCTCGCTCCTTCGTCCGTCCCTTCCCGGCCGGACACGCCCGGCCAGCAGACATTGATCTGATTGCCGTGTCGGTACACCCGCAGGTGCTGCCCATCGACGCGAAGTTCGCGATAGTGCGTCGCCCCACGACTGCCAGGCGAGGCGATGGTCGACCACGCTTCGGTGGGCCACGTCGCAGGAGGCCCGAAGTCAGCGCGCAGTGGCAGCGAGGTCAACCATCGCTCGTAGGCCGGTCGCCGTAGCGCCGCGTGGGTTCCCAGGAGGGTGACGATCACCAGCAGCGCGAGAGACGTTTGCGCCACGCGTCGCACTCGCCGTGCGACGGTGCGAGCCGACCCACGCGTGGCCGTGTCGGCGATGAGGTTGCCCGCCGTCAGCATCACGATCAACCCGATGAACCCGCACACATAGAGGAACACCGACATGACGGTGTCCCCGTAGGTCTCGCCGACAACCGTCACCCCACCCGCGAACCAGATCCACGTGCAGGCGAAGACCACCGGCGGCGCCGCTGCGAAGCCGAGGACGCGCACCACTGCACGGCGCGCCGAGCCACGCCAGGTCACCGCGCCGACGACAAGGGCGACCAGCGTAAGCGCGGCATCGACGGGGACGACGACCGGATCATGCGCTGCCGACTCCGCGATGGAGAAGCCAGCGATGAAGACCAGCCCGAGTGCGACGACGACCGTCGATAGGGACCACCCACGATCCCCTCGCACTGGCTCTTGGTCGCGCGCCATCGCGTCCGCATCGTAGCCCCGCGCTTCCGTCCGTCGCTAGACGTCGAGCACGATCCGCATCCGCGCGCGGCCTTCGCGCACGCTCGCCACGGCCTCGTTGGCGCGCTCCAGCGGCATCCGCTCGGTGATCGGCGCGATGCCGTGCTCCGCCGCGAAGGCCAGCATCTTCCGCATCGTCGCGCGGCTGCCGATGACGCTCCCGGTGATCTTCTTCTGCTCGTCGAGCAGCGGGTCCACCCCCAGCCGCAGCGGCTCACTCGGAACCCCCACCAGGCAGAGCGTCCCTTCGAGGTCGACCACCTTCATCCACGCGTCCCAGTCGAGCGTCGCGTGCGTGGTCACCAGCAGCACGTCCACCGCGTTGCTCGGCAGCGCTCCTCGCGCATCGACGAGCTCGCGCGCTCCCAATGACGTCGCCAACGCTCGCTTGCTCGCGTCTGGATCAAACGCGATCACCTCCGCGCCGAGCGCCGACGCGAAGCGCACCGCCATGTGCCCCAATCCTCCGACCCCGACGACCCCGACGCGCATCCCCGCCTTCGTCCCGAGTCGCTCCAAGGGCGAAAACACCGTCAGCCCCGCGCACAGCAGCGGCGCCGCCGTCGCCGGGTCGAGCGCCTTGGGCAACTCGAAGGCGAAGTCCGCATCGACCCTCACCCTCGTCGCGAACCCACCCTGCCGACCAACGCACGTGCGCTTCTTGCCGCCCGTGCACAGGTGCTCTCGCCCCGACATGCACGCCGGGCACGCGCCGCACGCGCCGCACTGCCAACCAACGCCCACGAGGGCGCCCACGGCGAGCGTCGCGTCGGGTCCGGCCGACACCACGCGACCGACGACCTCGTGTCCAGGGATGAGCGGACGCGCGACCTCACCCCAGTCGCCGTCGAGCAGGTGAACGTCGCTGTGGCAGACCGAGCAGTGGTGCACCTCGATGTCCACGTCGCGCCCCGTAGGAGCGGCATAGGCGGGAAGGTCGATGGCTTCGAGGGCGGCGCGGGGTGACCGCTGCGCGTAGGCGCGAATGGTGGAGGTCGTCACGATGGGGCGCGAGGGTGCCGACGCCCGCCCGCCGAGGCAAGAACCGATGACCGTCTGCTCTTCGTGGCCCGTCGGTCACTTTCCGCGCCGCGGTGATTGTGCTTCGATGCGCCCTCTCGAATACCCCTCTGGAGGAGTCCCCATCATGTCCGCATCCAACAAGCCCCACGTGACGTCGCGCAAGACCGGCGGCCGCACCATCGAGTCCCGCGACCTCCTCCAGGAGTACGTCGAGAAGGACCTCTCGCGTCGTCAGCTCCTGCTGGGCTCGCTCGCCGCCGCCGCGGTCGCGACGGGCTGCTCCGACCCCGCCACGCCGGGCACCAACAACCCGCTCGACGCTGGCACCACCCCCGACGCCGGAACGCCCGCCGTCGATGTGCCCAAGGCGGTGGATGTTCCGCCCGCGCGAGTGCACCACCTCGTGGGCGCCGGGCAGCACGACGACCACATCATGGCGGCCGAGCTCGCGCTCCAGGAGACCGCGGGCTTCGACTTCGTGCAGAGCGGCCAGCGCGTGTACCTCAAGGTCAACACCAACTCGGGCGATGAGTTCCCGTACTCGACGTCGCCCGACATGATTCGTTGGGTGGTCGGCAAGATCCGCGAGCGCGGCGGCGAGGCGTTTGTCGGCGACCGATCGTTCTTCGGTGACCGCAACACCGCCCGCAACTTCCGCGACAACGGCCTCGCCGCCGTGTGCGAAGAGCTCGGCGTCGAGCTCACCGTCTTCGGCGACCCCGCGACCGACAGCGCCGCGAGCAGCGTCGACTGGATGGACCTCCCGGGCGAGATCGAGGGCCTCGGCGCCCGCAGCGCCTACTGGACCGGCACCATGCGCATCCCCGCGATGGTCGCGACGGCCGACCACATCGTGGCGATGCCCTGTGTGAAGACCCACTTCATCGCGACCTACACCATGTCGATGAAGAACCAGATCGGCATCATCAACCCGCAAGACCGCTCGCTCGCGGGCAACCTCGGCAACCACTCCACCGCCTCCGACAAGCTCTATCGGCAGGTGGCGTTCATGAACAAGGCGGGCCCCAACGTGTCGCTCGTCGTCCTCGACGGCTGGCAGTCGCTGGTCTCGGGCGGTCCGCTCCCGAGCAACGCCCCGCCGCGCGCGCCCGCCGGCTGGGTCGCGCAGGTGAGCGACCCCCGCGTGGTCATCATCTCGCGCGACCGTGTGGCGGCCGACCTCACCGGCGTCGCGCTGCTCAAGACGCTGTCGCCCTCGTACGAGGCCATCATGACCGGGACGGCCCGCGCCAACCGTCAGATGAGCCGCGCGCTCGCCTCGGGCGTCGGCCTGAGCTCGATGGACCAGTACGACCTCTCGGGCCCGTCGGTAGCCAACATCGACATGCTCCGCGAGCTCGCGACCGCGTAGTCTCGGCTCCCTCCGCATCGTCGCCTCGCGCGACGCATCCATTGACACCACGCGCGCCTCGCGCACCCTCCGCGGCCATGAACTCGCGCCGTTGGTTCCTCTCCTCCGCCCTGTTGATCGCCTCGTGCACCGACGACGCGACGGTCTTCGTCCCCGAGAAGGACGCCTCGCAGACCGCCGTGGATGTGCCCACCGACGTGCGCCTCGCCGTCGACGCGCCGACCGTCGATGTGCGCGACGCCTCCTCCTCCGAGGCCGCGGTGACCGTCGACAGCGGAGCGTTCACCGCCGTCTGCGGGGCGTGCGCGGGCGCCGACGACTGCGGCCCCGACCGGGTCTGCGTGCAGGTGGCCAGCGGGTCGCGCGCGTGTCTCCCGCGGTGCAACCCCGACGTCCCGCTGTGCCCGGGTCGGCTGCGCTGCGTGCGCGACGTTGCGCTCGCCGACGTGGCGGTCTGCGCCCCCATTGGCGGCACGTGTTGCATCGACGCGGACGGCGACGAGTACGGTCAGGGCGTCGGCTGTCGCGGCCCCGATTGCGACGACAACGATCCTGCGCGCATGGGCCCGGCCGACGCCTGTGGGCGCGTCGATGCGGGCGTGGACGCGGGTCGTGACGCCGGGGTCGACGTTGGCGTGGACGTTGGCGTCGATGCCGGGGTCGATGCAGGCGTGGACGCGGGTCGCGACGTGGGTGTCGTCACGGGCGCGTGTGATCCGTCCTACGTGCGCTGGGACATCCCCGCAGGAACCGTCGGTGGCCCCGAGTGCATCACCCGCGGCGGCGGCTACTGCGAGGGCACCGGCTACTGCTCGGGGACAACCTGCACCACCACGCCATCGGGCGGCTGCGGCAGCGGCGTCTTCCACTGCGGCACGCTGCGCTGCAACGACGGCTCGTACATGCGCGAGCAGTACTGCACCGTGCGCGCGACCTGCGACGGCACGACCGGCATCATCGCCCGCGACTTCGGCTGGTAGCGCTCAGCGAACGAACATCCACCCGCGCTCGTGGGAGGTGCCCACGATGCCGTCTCCGCGCCCCGCGCTCACCTCGGTGCCGTAGTACCCGCGGCATCCGATGCCGCGCGCCCCGTCCACCGAGCCCTCGCAGGCCGACTCGTTGTTGAGGAGGATCCCGTAGCGGCAGCGCGCCGTCGCGCCGCCGGTCGCATCGAACACATTGAAGCCCCGCCGGTTGCACCCGAGGTTGCCCGCGTAGCCCCAGGTCGCGAAGTCCGCGATGGTGCGCGCGCCGAGCCGCTCCGCGCCCGAGAAGAGCGTCCGCGCGTTGGTCGCCACGACGGGCTCCTCCAGGCACGCCGACAGCGAGTTGACGCACATCCGCATCGCCGTGAAGTCGAGCGTGTTGAACGCCTGGTTCTTCATCGACACGTTGCGCGCGACGTCCACCACGTCGGCGTTGAGCACGCCCGTCCCCGTCCAGAGCGCGCTGCTGTAGCCGAGCGTTCCGGCGGTGTCGTTGCCCGCCATGAGCACCAGGGTCCATCCGCCGCCGCTGCTGGTCATGTCGCAGTACACCGACATCGATGCGAGGCCGCCCGGGCCGTCGGGGTCGATCTCGAACACCCCCGTCGCTGACGCCGGAACCCTCGTCTTGATGTCCAGGCAGCTCCTCGGCATCACGCACGCGCCCGCCTGGCAGCTATACGCCGAAGCGCACGCCATCCCGCACCGCCCGCAGTTCGTGACGCTCGTCTGCGTGTCCACCTCGCAGCCGTTGGCCGGGTTCAGGTCGCAGTTGCCGTAGCCCGCCGCGCACGCCGCCACGGTGCACGTGCCTGTCGCGCACCCGGCCGTCGCGTTGGCCAGCGAGCACGTCCGCCCGCACATCCCGCAGCTCGTCACCGTGGTGCGCGTGTCGACCTCGCACCCGTTGGCCGCCACGCCGTCGCAGTCGGCGAAGCCCGCCGCGCAGCTCGCGATGGTGCACGCACCCGCCGCGCACCCCGCCGTGGCGTTGGCGAGCGAGCACGCCATCCCGCAGCCGCCGCAGTGGGCGACGGTGCTGCGCGTGTCGACCTCGCAGCCGTTGACGGCCATCGCGTCGCAGTCCGCGAAGCCCGCGGCGCACGTCCCGATGGTGCAGGTGCTGCCCGCGCAGGTCGCCGTCGCCACGTTGCTCGTCACGCAGCTCCGACCGCATGCCCCGCAGTGCGCGGCGCTCGTCGCGAGGTTGGTCTCGCAGCCGTCGTCGGTGACGCCATTGCACTCGCCGTAGCCCGCGACGCACACGTTGTTGCACCCGCCGCTCGTGCACGCGGGGACGGCGTTGGGCCGCGTCGCGCACGTGGTCCCGCAGGCGCCGCAGTGGGTGGCGCTGGAGCGCAGGTCGGTCTCGCAGCCGTTGGGGGCGTTGCCGTCGCAGTCGCCGAAGCCCGTGGCGCAGCTCGCGACGGTGCAGGTGCTCGCGACGCAGGCGGCCGCGGCGTTGGCGAGCGAGCACGCCATCCCGCAGCGACCGCAGTGGGCGAGGGTGGTGCGGGTGTCGGTCTCGCAGCCGTTGGTCGCGTCGCCGTCGCAGTCGGCAAACCCGGTGGTGCACTCGTACGCGCAGGTCGCCGCGGCGCAGCGCGCGGTGCTGTTGGCGCGCGCGGCGCAGGCCGTCGCGCAGCTCCCGCAGTGGGTGACGTCGGACTGCGTGTTGACCTCGCAGCCGTCGGCGGCGGAGCCGTTGCAGTCCGCGAAGGGAGCCGTGCAGGTTCCGACGGCGCACATCCCGTTGAGGCACGCGGGGACGGCGTTGGCGACCGCGCAGCGGTTGTCGCAGACCCCGCACGCGGCGGTGTTGGACTGCGTGTCGACGCACCCGCCCGAGCAGCACGTCTGACCCGACGGGCAGGCGCGCGAGGCGTTGCAGCCGACGACGCAGAGGTTGCCCACGCAGAGGTTGCCCGCGGGGCAGTGGTCGTCGGTGACGCAGGCCACGCACGCGCGGGTCGTCACGTCGCAGTGGCGCGAGACCCCGGTGCCCGCGTCGCCCGCGCCCGACGCGCAGCCCTCGTCGTTGCGGCAACCCGCGGTGCAGGCGTTCGACGCGGCGACGCAGTACTGGCCCGCGGGGCAGGTGTCGGCGCTCGCCACGCACTGCACGCAGCGCCCCGTCGTCGTGTCGCAGACGGCGCCGCCCGCGTTGCCCATGCACGACGCGTTGTCGGTGCAGCGAAACGGAACATCCACCGCCGGCATATCGGCCACGTCGGCCGCATCGACGGCGTCCACGGTGACGACGTCCGTGGTCTGCACGTCGACGAGGTCCATGGTCGAGACGTCCGTTGCGCCCAGGTCGAGCGCGACGTCGACGGTCGCCGCGTCGTCGGGGCCGCCCACCACCGACGACCCGTTGCTACAGCCCAGCGCCAGCGCGCCCGCGAGCCCCACCGACCACCACCGACTCGTCATGCTCGTCACCTCCGAAGGGTGACGCTATGCCTTGCGGAGAAACCTCGCTACGGCCTCGTGGTGGTCGGTCGTCGCCCACGATCGCCCGAAGTGATCGAGCTCCAGCACCCGCGCCCGCCGCGCGTCCATCCGCGTGGTCTCTCGCAGGAGAAACACCATCCGTCGCGTTCCGGCCTTCGGCTGCCGCGCGACGCGCCCGATGAGCGCCCGCGCCGCGTCGAGGGCGCCGCCCGCCTCCGCCACCTCGTCGACGAAGCCCGCCGCGTGCGCCTCGTCGGCCCACACGGGCTCCGCGGTCAGCAGCCATCGCATCGCGGTGCCGCGGCTCACCAGGTCGAGCAGGTTGGCCGCGCCGCCCCAGCCCGTGGTGACGCCCATGCGCGCCTGCACCCAATGGAAGCGCACGTGCCGCTCGGCCACGCGGTAGTCGCACGCCGCCGCGAGCTCGCAGCCCCCGCCAAACGCATCGCCCTCCACGGCCGCCACCAGCGGCACGCCCAGCGCCCGCAGCGCGTCGACCGCCGCGTGGGCCTTGCGCGCCAGGTCTCGCGCGCCCCGCGCCGTGCGAACACCCTTCAGCGCCTGCAGGTCACCGCCGCTCACGAAGACCCCGCACGACGTCTCACCCGCCAGGATCACGCCGCGCACGGCGGGCATGCTCCGCATCGCCTCGGCGTGTCCGAGCAGCGCCTTGAGGGCCTCCGGGTCGAGGGCGTTCTTGCGCTCGGGGCGGTTGACCCGCAGCACCTGCACGGCCCCTTCGTCGAGGCGCTCGACGCCGCTCATGAGCCCTTGCGTCGACGGCGCGAGCGCTCGTCCTCGATGAGGGGATTGGCGTTCTTCGCCATGCGGCGCTTCACGAAGCGCTCGGCGTGGCGCATCACGGCGGCGGCGACGTTTTGCCCCGTCGCGCGCTCGATGCCTTCGAGGCCGGGCGAGCTGTTGATCTCGAGAATCTTCGGCCCGCCGCGGGTCTCCAGCATGTCGACGCCGGCGACCTCCAGCGACATGACCTTGCACGCCTCGACGGCGGCCTTGGCGTAGCGCGGGTCGAGCTCGTCGAGGGGAATGGCCTCGGGCTCCGCGCCGCGGTGCAGGTTGGAGCGAAACTCACCCTTCTGCGCGCGCCGGCGCATCGCCGCGACCACGCGACGGCCCACCACGATGGCGCGCACGTCCTTGCCGCGCGACTCGGCGATGAACTCCTGGAGGATGATGTCCTGCCCCAGCGTCCAGAACGCCTCCAAGGTGCTCTCCACCGCCTGCCGGGTCTCCGCGAGCATCACACCAATTCCCTGCGTGCCCTGGTGCAGCTTCACGATGGCGGGCGGGCCCCCGACGAGGGCGAGCGCGGCGTCGATGTGCGACGCGGTCTTGGTGCAGACCGTCGTCGGGATGTCGAGGTCACGCTTGGTGAGGAGTTGCATCGCGCGGAGCTTGTCGCGCGAGCGGGCGATGGCGAGCGCGGAGTTGAGCACCGGCACGCCGAGCATGTCGAACTGCCGCACCACCGCGAGCCCGTAGCTGGTGATGGACGCGCCGATGCGTGGGATGACGAGGTCGTAGCCGCCGACCTCGACGCCGCGATGGAAGAGCGACGGCCGCCCCCGCGAGGCGACGAGGGAGAACTCCAGCGGGTCGACCACGCTCACCTGGTGGCCCCGCGCGATGGCGGCCTCGGTGAGTCGTCGCGTCGAGTAGATCGACGCCTTGCGGGACAAGATCAGGATCCACATCAGCGGCCTCCGCAGGGCATCGCGGCGAGACAGGGGCCGCGGATGGTACGGGGGCGAACTAGGGAGTCAAGCCGTCTCGGCGACCCTCAGCCGTTGCGCTCGGCGAGGTCGCTCTCGATGGTGGTTTCGGTCACGCGAATCTCGGGCGCCGGGGCCTCCTCGACCTCCACGGCCTCGTCGGCTTCGACCAGCGTGAGGGCGTCGAGGGCGGAGGACAGGGCGGTGAGCCTCTCTCGTGCGCGCAGCAGGGCGCCGCGCAGGAGCTCAGGTCGCGCGGGGGTGTTGGCGTCGTCGTCGAGGCCGCGCTCCTTCAGGGCGCGGCGGGCGCCTTCGAGGGTGTAGCGCTCCTCGCGGAGCAGGCGCTTGATGAGGGCGAGGCGCTCGACGTCGCGGCGGCTGTAGATGCGCTGCCCGCTGGGCGACTTCATCGGGCGGACGGCGCGAAACTCCGTCTCCCAGTACCGCAGCACATGGGCGGGGACTTCGAGGAGGCGCGCGACCTCGCCGATGCGGAAGTACTTCTTCGGGGGGAGGGGTGTGGTCACGTCGCGGGGCTCACCCGGCGGTGCAACGGTCAGCGCCCGTTGACCTGGGCTTTGAGAACGGGCGAGGGGCGGAAGCGCACCACACGCCGCGCGGCGAGGGTGATGGGCTTGAGCGTGCGGGGGTTGAGCCCGGGGCGCTCGTGCTTGTCGCGCACGAGGAAGTTGCCGAAGGAGGAGATCTTCACCTTGTCGCCCTCGGCGAGGGTCTGCTTCATCACGTCGAAGACGGCGTCGACGAGGTCGGCGGCCTCCTTCTTGGAGAAGCCGCCCACGGTCGCATAGATGCTCTCGACGATCTCGGCCTTCGTCATGGATACCCTCAGCCTCCCGGTGTCGGAGGGCGATGAAAACACACGACCCCCACCGGGCGCAACGCGTCCGTGCAGGGGTCTCAGCGTGGTGAGGAGTGGGAGATCAGGCGGGGGCGAAGGCGTTGGGCTTGAGCTCGACGCCGGCGGCGGACAGGACGGCCTTGAAGCCGGCGAAGTCGCGCACCGCGAGGTCGGCCAGGATCTTCCGGTCGAGACCGATGTTGGCGGTCTTGAGGGCGGAGATGAGGCGCGAGTAGTTCACGCCGAGGGAGCGGGCACCCGCGGAGATGCGGGCGATCCACAGGCGGCGGAAGTCACGCTTGCGGAGCTTGCGGCCCACGTACGCGTACGACCACGCCTTGTGCACGGCCTCGCGGGCCGGACCATAGAGGCGACCGCGGCCCGCAGAGAAACCCTGCGCCCACTGGAACACCCGGTTGCGGCGACGACGCGCCTTGAATCCACGCTTTGCTCTGGGCATTGGTACTCAGCTCGCTTTCAGGGGAGCCCGTAGGGGAAGAGCTGACCGATGCGCCCCTCGAAGGAGGGATGCACCATGTCGTTCTTACGCAGGCGGCGCAGTTGGCGCGAGCCCTTGTTTCCCATGAAGTGGTTGCCGCCACACTTGGAGCGGCGGATGCGACCGGAGCCAGTGATCTTGAATCGCTTGGCCGCGGCGCGGTTGGTCTTCATCTTCGGCATCGTTTGCCTCGACTGCGCGCCCCACGCTTCGACGGGTCAGAGGACCCTCTCGGCGCTTCGCCCGTTGGAGGCGGGCGGTAAACACGGACCATCCGTGCGGGGACGATGGATACGCAGGGCGGCGACAACTACCCGATCGGTATGGGGTGTCAAGCCATCGTTGCGGCGGGGCGACGACTACTGGCTGTTGCCGTCGATGTACTGCTGGAAGGACGGGACGCGCGCGCCGGAGGGGAAGCGCTGGATGTAGTTGCGCATGCAGCGCACCGCGTCGCTCGTGCGGCTCATGGTGCGGTAGGTCGTGCAGAGCAGGCCCACCTCGGACTCGCTGTTGGCGCGGCCGCGCAGCACGTTGACAACGCACTGGTTGCCGGCGTTCATGTTCTCCGAAGAGCGGAGGCAGGCGCGCGCCTGGTCCATCGGCGAAGCGCCGGGGTCACCCGCGGGCGCCGGGGTTGGCGCGGGCGCGGGGGCCGGTGCGGTGACGGGGCGAGGCGTCGCCGCGGCGCGTGGGGTCGCGGCGGGGGTGGTGGTCGGGTGGCGGTGATCGCGGCGATCGTGGGCCGTCTCGACGACCTGGTTCACCGGGGGCGTGGGCTCGACGACAGCGGGCGGCGCAGGCACCACCGCAGGCGCGGCAGGAACGACCTCCGGGGTCGGTGCGGTGGGCGGCGCAACAACAGCTGCGGCGGGCGCAGGCGCAACACCCGCTTCGGGAGCCGCAGCAGCGACCACGGCGGGCACAGACTCGGGGGTGGCGGCGGGCGCGACCGGGGTCGGTGGGGGAGCAACCGGCGTCGTTGGAGGCGTCGGGGCGGTGGGCGTCGCGGCGGCCGAGGCCGTCGGGGGATCGGGCTGCGGATTGACCGGCGACGGACCCGTGCGGTGCGTCGCGATGAAGAGCACCAGGAGCCCGAGGCACACGCCGCCGAACACCACGCCCGCGATGAGGCCCTTGTTCGATCGGCCCGCGGCGGCGCGCTCGTCGGCGGCCGCGCGCTGGATGACCACGGTGCTGTCACCGCGGCGAGCGACGCGGAACTCCACGACCCCGAGCTGCACCATGTCGCCGGGGGAGAGCTCCCCCTTGCGGCACTTCTCGCCGTTGATCTGGATGCCGTTGGAGCTCCCCATGTCCTCGATGAAGAGCTTGTCGTCCTCGCAGAAGAGCCGCGCGTGCTCACGCGAGATGGAGCTGAACGCGAGCGCGATGTCGGCCGACTCGCTGCGCCCGAGGATCATCGGGAGGCGGTCGAGCAACACCGGGGCGGGCACGCCGGCGGGCGCGAGAAACACCACGCGCATGCCCTTGATGCTCTCGGGCACCGGCGCGCTGGCAGTCGACGCAGGCGCGAGCGGGTCATTGAGGGCGGCGAGGCCCGGCGCGCTGCCCGGGTTGGTGCTCGGCGTGGCGGCGAGGAGCGGGGCCGCGTGTTCGGAGGCGACGGGCGGCGGCGCAGGCGGCGGAGGCGTGGGCTGGGCACCCGCCTCTTCGACGACCTGGAGCTTGTAGTCGCCGATGAGGATCTGGTCGCCGCCGCGCATCGGCTTCGGCTCGGCGAGGCGTGCGCCGTTGATGACGATGCCGTTGTAGCTGGCGAGGTCTTCGAGGAAGAAGCCCTCCGAACGCTTCACGATGCGCGCGTGGCGTCGGGAGACGTTGCGCTCGGTGAGGCGGATGGAGTTTCCGTCCTTGCGACCGATGGTGAGCTCATCCCGGGTGAGCGGGATGACCATCGTCTTGCCCTCGTCGTCGGAGATCACGAGCTTCAGCATCGCCCTTCAACCCCTCCGCGGGCCCGCCCCTTGGAGCGCCCGCGAAGACTTCGATACCGCCGCAGGAATTACGGTGGTTTCTTCGGACGGGAGTCTCTCCAACTTCACCGGCCGGTGTCAACGAAGCGCGACGGTCGCGGCACTTTCCCCGCTCTGGCGCGATGTCCTCCCGGGCCTACGCCGACGCGTCGGCGCAGGCGGGTGGGGACGGACTCAGCTTTTCACCTTCAGGGGTCAGGCAACGTCCAAGGGTGAAAAGCTGAGACCGTCCCCGCCTCGCATCCGATGCCGTCCCGGTGGTATCCCCGTCCGCCTCAACTCAGCCCCTTTCCCTGAAACCCTCTACGTCGGAGCGCCATCGGATGAGCAGCACAGGAACACTGGTCGAAGAGGTCACCCTCAACTGGACCGACCTCACCGGGAAGAAGACCGGGGCGACGTCCCTGGGGTCCAACAAGTTCTACAAGGCGCAGATCTTCGACGAGGGCGGCACCTTCCGGGTGATCTTCACCTACGGGCGCGTGGGGCAGGCCGGGCAGACCCAGGAGGTCACGGCGTCGACGCTCGTGGCCGCGAAGTCTGCCCTCAACAAGAAGGTCAACGAGAAGGTCGCCAAGGGCTACACGAAGCTCGACATGCGGTCGCTCGACGAGGAGAAGGCCAAGACCTCCGCGAAGACCGCCGAGCCCGCCGCGGACCCATCGCAGCCGAAGGCGAAGACCGTGCGGACGAGGGAGTTTCACCCCGAGGTGGAGTCGCTGCTGAAGCTCCTCTACGGGGCGACCGGGCAGGCCGTCGCGGCGGGTCTCTCGTCGTCGGCGGGCGCGACCAAGGAGTCGCCGCTGGGCAACCTCTCCGACCGCCAGTTGGACAAGGGCGCCGACCTTCTCCAGCAGGCCGAGTCGATGGTGAAGGGCACCACCAAGGCCACCAAGAACGACTACATCGAGCTCACCAACGAGTACCTCTCCAACATCCCGCGCAACATCGACGGCGCGCGCAAGAAGGGGAAGCTCGACCTCGACGCCATCGTCATCAACTCCGAAGAGCGCATCAACGAGCAGCGGAAGTTCATCACGCTGCTGAGGGACGCCTTCCTCCAGCGCGACGTGTTCTCGAAGGCCGCCGAGGTCGATGACCCGACGGAGGTCTGGTACGACGGTCTCAAATGCGACATCGGGCACATCGACCCGAAGAGCGACGAGTACAAGCTCATCGAGAAGCTCTTCTCCAAGGGCCAGTCGCCGAAGAACTCCAACTTCTACAACCTGCTCAAGGTCGGCCGCATCTGGAAGGTCGAGCAGCAGGGACGCAAGTCGCTCTTCGACAACTACGCCGCGACCATCACCAAGAAGCCGAAGGCCACCGGCATCACCTGGGGCTGGCACGGCACCCGGACCGAGAACCTCATGGGCGTCCTCAAGTCGGGCCTCGTGCTGCCGAAGAACCTCCCCAAGGGCGTTCACGTCACGGGCCGCACCTTCGGCCTGGGCATCTATCACACGCCGTGCTGGGCGGACTCCGGTGACAACACCGCGGTCGACGAGAAGGGCAAGAAGTTCACCCGCCACAACGGCGCGCTCAAGAGCATGAACTACTCCTCCCTGCGCGGCGCCTACTACCACCACAACAACACCGCCGACCGCGGGTACATCATTCTCGAAGAGCTCGCCCTCGGCGTGCCCGAGCTCGCGCTCAAGGTCTGCTGGAACAAGCCCGAGCCCGACCCGGGCAACGACTACATCTACGCGCGCGCCCACGGCCACGAGTCGCTCGCCAACGACGAGGTCGTAACCTTCGACGAGAACGCCTCGCGCCGCACCGCCATCCTCGAAGTCCTCTACAAGAAGTGACGGCGAGCGGACGCGCCCTCGCGCTGGCCATCGCCATCCTGCCGGCGGTGGGGGCGGTGTTCATCGCGACGCTGGAGGGCGGCTACGTGCTGCCCGCCTTCGCGGGTTCGCTCGTCTGCGTGCTCGCCCTCGCGTGGGTGCTCTTCCGTCGCCGACCCTCCGCGCTCGCGCCCTTCGCCGAGGCCGCCGAGCGCGTGGCCCAGGGCGAGCGGCGCGTGCACGTCGCCCTCGACGACGACGGCGACGCCGACTCACAACGCCTCGTGGTCGCCTTCAACCGCATGACCGACGCGCTCGCTGTCGCGGAGAAGCGTTCGCGCCGCGCCGAGCGCCTCGCGGCCTGGAGGGACATCGCGCGGCAGATGGCCCACGAGATCAAGAACCCGCTCACGCCCATCCGCCTCGGCGTCGAGAACCTTCGCAAGGCTCGCGCCCGCGACCGCGACCTCTTCGAACGACTGTTCGACGAGGAGACAGGCATCGTGCTCGAAGAGGTCGAGCGGCTGCGTCGGTTGCTCGACGCGTTTTCGCAGTTTGCACGCATGCCCCGGCCGCGACCCGAGCCCGTCGACGTCGCCGAGCTGCTGCACCACGCGACGGACCTCCACCGATCGTCGTCGGCGACCGTGACGTGCGACGCGCCCGACGATCTGCCGTCGCTTCGCGCCGATCGAGACCAGATCACGCAGGTGCTCATCAACCTCGTGGGCAACGCGGTCTTCGCCGCCGAGGAGCGCGCGACCCACGACCCTTCGCGAGGCGCCGGGTGGGTGAAGGTCGCAGCGCAGTATCCCGGCGAGCGCACCATCAAGATCACCGTCGCCGACAACGGTGCGGGCATCGCGGAGTCGGTGATGGCGCGGCTCTACGAGCCCTACGTGACGACGCGACAGGGCCGCGGGGGTACCGGCCTCGGGCTCGCCATCGCGTACCGCATCGTCACCGAACACCAGGGAACGATGACCGTCGACACGGGCGCGGAGGGCACGCGCTTCACCCTGGAGCTGCCGCTCGCGGGACCGGTGCTGACCCTGGGTGACTCGACCCTCGGTTGAATGGTGTATGGTCCGCGGCCCCCGCCGCACGGCTGCGGCGGGCTGAAGGAGACCGTTGTGGCCAGGTTCATCGACGAGTTGAAGCGTACGCATTCGTGCGGAGGAATCCGCGCGAAGGACATCGGCAGCGAGGTGGTGTTGTTCGGGTGGGTGCAGACCTCCCGAGACTTCGGGGCCTTCCGTTTCGTCGATCTCCGCGACCGCGACGGCATCACGCAGCTTGTCTTCAACCCCGAGGCGCACCCCGAGGCGACCGCCGTCGCGTCGACGCTCAAGAGCGAGTGGGTCGTCGGCATCCGCGGCGTCGTGCGCGACCGCGGGATGCAGTTCTCCAAGAAGCTCGGCAAGGACATCTCGATGCACAACCCGTCGATGGCGACGGGCGAGGTCGAGGTGCTCGTGCACGAGGTCGTGGTGTTCAACAAGTCCGAGACGCCGCCCTTCGAGATCGAGGACGACGTCAACACCAACGAGGAGAAGCGGCTCGCGTATCGCTACCTCGACCTGCGCCGCCCGAAGCTCCAGCGCACGCTCCGCACGCGCTCGAAGATGAACCAGACCGCGCGTCGCTTCCTCGACGACAACGGCTTCCTCGAACTCGAGACGCCGGTGCTCGTGAAGTACACGCCGGGTGGGGCGCGCAACTTCCTCGTGCCGTCGCGCGTGCACCCGGGGAAGTTCTACGCGCTCGCCGAGAGCCCGCAGCTCTTCAAGCAGCTCTACATGGTCGCGGGCTTCGATCGGTACTTCCAGATCACCCGCTGCTTCCGCGACGAAGACCTCCGCGTCGACCGGCAGCTCGAGTTCACACAGGTGGACATCGAGATGTCGTTCGTCACGCAGGACGACATCTTCACCATCGTGGAGGGACTGCTGTTCTCGGTGTGGAAGGCCGTCTTCGGCACCGACCTGCGCGACCGCTACACCGAGGGGAAGTTTCCCCGCATGCGCTTCGACGAAGCCATGGAGAAGTACGGCAACGACAAGCCCGACCTCCGCTTCGGTCTGCCACACACCGATCTCACCGGGCTCGTCATCGAGCAGAACGGTGGCGGCGTACCCATGCTCGCCGAGATTGCCGAGGCCTATGCGAAGGGTGAAGACCGCCGGGACGTTCCGCGCCGCATCGTGAAGGCGATGGTGGTGCCGGCGAGCGCCACGCTGTCGCGCGCCGACGTCGACAAGCTCGAAGAGTTCTGCAAGGGCATGGGCGCTGGTGGCCTGGCTCGCGCGCGCGTCGCCGAGGACGGGACGTGGGCGCAGTCGGCGTGGGCGAAGGTGGCGACGCCGGAGTTCCGCGCGGCGGTGCACGCGGCGACGGGAGCGAAGCCGGGCGACCTGCTGCTCTTCCAGTCGGGCGCGACCTCCATGGTGCACACGGTGATGGCGAACCTTCGCCTGCACCTCGGGCGCAAGCTCAAGCTCATCCCCGAGTACGGCACCAACAACGACTGGAACTTCCTCTGGGTCGTCGACCCGCCCCTCTTCGAGTTCGATGAGGACACCGGGAAGTGGGCCGCCGCGCACCACGCCTTCACGCGCCCCCACGACGACTGCGTGCAGTACCTGGAAAACGACCAGGGCAAGGTGCTCTGCCACCGCTACGACCTCGTGCTCAACGGCTTCGAGATCGCGGGCGGATCGGTGCGCCTCCACGACCCCGAGGTGCAGGCCAAGGTCTTCCGCGCGCTCGGCATCGCCGACGACGAAGCCCGGACGAAGTTCGGGTTCCTGCTCGACGCGCTGAAGTTCGGCGCGCCCCCGCACGGCGGCATCGCCATCGGGTGGGACCGGGTCTGTATGTTGTTCTCCGGGGCCGAGAGCATCCGCGACGTGGTGGCCTTCCCGAAGACCCAGCGCGCGGTCGACCTCATGACCGACGCGCCCAACGCCGTCGCCGACTCGCAGCTTGCGGAGCTGCACATTAAGCGCGACATCAAGGCGTAGACGCCGCGACCCTCTTCCTCGTCGCGCGCGGTCCCGTCGGGTGACAACGCCCGCGTGACGAGGAGCCCAGCAACGTGAGTGACAAGCACCGCTCGGACGCCCTGATCTTCTTCGGGGCGACGGGTGACCTCGCCTACAAGAAGATCTTCCCCGCGCTCCAGTCGATGGTGCGCCGCGGCCGGCTCGATGTGCCCATCGTCGGCGTCGCCAAGTCGGGGTGGAACCTCGAACAGTTCATCGAGCGCGCAAGGGCCAGCGTCACCGAGTACGGCGGCCTCGACCCCGAAGCCTTCCCCAGGCTCGTGTCGCTCTTGCGCTACGTCGACGGTGACTACGCGGACCCCGACACCTTCGCGCGACTGCGCGCAGCCATGGGCGGTGCGCTGCGACCGGCCCACTACCTCGCCATCCCGCCGAGCATGTTTCCGCTGGTGGTGGAGAACCTCGCCGCCGCCGGGTGCGCCGACCACGGGCGCGTGATCGTGGAGAAGCCCTTCGGTCGTGACCTCGCGTCGGCGCGCAGCCTCAACGAGACGCTGCGGAAGGTGTTTCCCGAGTCGTCGATCTTCCGCATCGACCACTACCTGGGCAAAGAGGCGGTGCAGAACATCTTGTACTTCCGCTTCGCCAACGCCTTCCTAGAACCCGTCTGGAACCGCCAGTACGTCGAGAACGTGCAGATCACCATGGCCGAGAGCTTCGGCGTGAAGGGGCGCGGGAAGTTCTACGAGGAGACCGGCGTCATCCGCGACGTGATGCAGAACCACCTGCTCCAGATCGTCAGCTACCTGACCATGGAGGCGCCGTCGTCGACGTACTCCGAGGCCATCCGCGACGAGCAGGCCAAGGTGCTCCGCACGGTGCGCCCGATGTCCGAGGAC
Source organism: Polyangiales bacterium (assembly GCA_044229975.1). Taxonomy (GTDB): domain Bacteria; phylum Myxococcota_A; class Polyangia; order Polyangiales; genus SCUS01. The sequence goes on along the minus strand of JBGARZ010000018.1, from coordinate 116,932 downwards.
CACATCGTTCGCGGGCAGTTCAAGGGCTACCGCGACGAGCCCGGCGTCGCGCCCGACTCGCAGGTGCCCACCTACGCGGTGCTCCAGCTCTTCGTGGACTCGTGGCGATGGGACGGCGTTCCCTTCTATGTGCGCGCGGGCAAGGGGCTCGCGGCCAACTGCACCGAGGTCACCGTGGAGCTCAAGAACCCGCCGCAGGTGGTCTTCAACGAGAAGGCGCCGAGCATGGGCAACGTCGTGCGCTTCCGGTTGAGTCCCAACGTCTCCATCGCCATCGGGGCGAGGGTGAAGAAGCACGGCGAGGAGATGGTCGGCGAAAACGTCGAGCTCGCCATGGTCGAGGAGCCCGCGCAGGGAGCGGGCGGTCGCATGGACGCCTACGAGCGATTGTTGGGCGACGCGATGGCGGGCGAGGCGACGCTCTTCGCGCGGCAGGATGTGGTCGAGGCGGCGTGGTCGATCGTCGAGCCGGTGCTGCACCCGACGGGGCCGGTGTACGAGTACGAGCCGGGTTCGTGGGGCCCGACCGAGGCCGACAACCTCGTGGCCGGCGTCGGTGGATGGAACCCGCTGCGCTGATTCAGTCGAGCTCGATGCCGGTCGCGTCGAGCTCCAGGCGCGCGACCGGCTGACCCGTCTGCTCGGCCGCCTCGGACTCGCAGTGACCCTCGGCGTTGGCCGCGATGACCGTGCCCTGCACGCGAGCGTGGTGACCCGTTGCGTTGCGCGGGATGAAGAACGAGTGACCGTGCATGCGGATGTGCACGCGCTGATCGGCGTCGGTGAGCTGCATCCAGCAGCCGCGGGCCTGGCAGACGGCGGCGACCGTTCCGTCGACGCGGACGGTCTGGCCGTTGTAGGGCTGCGGCGTCGCGACGATGGCCGCGAGCGACGTGGGCTGCGTCACCGTGAGCGGCGCGCCGAAGTGCGACGCGGCGGCAGCGGCGGTCGAGGGCAGCGGCGCGGCGAGGGGCGCGTTGGTGGAGTGCGGGTCGTGCGCGGCGTGCGCCTCGGGCTGCACCTGCGGCGCGGCGCTGTTCTGCGGGGGCTGACGGATGCAACCGACGACGGCGAGGAGGGAGACGAGGACGGCTCGCTTCATGGGCGAGACTCCTACCACAACTTCACGGGTCGTCAGCCGCGGTCGCCGACGGGTGTCACTCGCTGCGGAGGAGCCACTCGGGGGGCAGGCTCGTCGCGAAGAAGGACTGCGCCGCCACGACGCGCTCGGCGTCGCGCCCGTCGAAGGTGACGCGCACGCGATGATCGCCTTCGTCCCAGCGGGGGTAGCTGCCGACGGAGATGTCCGCGAAGCGCGCGACCACCGCGTCGAGGTACGGCTTGAGCGGGCCCTCGTCGATGCCGCAGTAGACGCTGTGGAGGACGAAGGGCGCATCGGCTCCGCGCAGGCGCGGGAGCAGGCCCTCCAGCTTGTGCGCGAAGATCTGCGGCACGCCGGGCAGCACGAAGATGTTGCCCACCACCATCGTCGGCCACGCGGGGGAGGAGCCCGGGTAGAGCTCGGTGCCTTCGACGACGTCGGCCATGTGGAGGTGACCTTCGGTGAGCCGCTCGCCGTAGTGCTCGCGCAGGAGCGCCTCCACCACCGGGCTGCGCACGACGCGGCGGCCGAGACCGAGCGCGATGCCCTCGACGGTGACGTCGTCGTGGGTGGGGCCGACGCCGCCGGAGGTGAAGAGGAAGTCGTGCGCGAGGCGGAGCTGGTTGACCTCCGCGGCGATGAGCTCGACCTCGTCGGGGATCACCACGATGCGCCGCAGCTCGATGCCGAGCGGGCGCAGCGCGCGGGCGAGGGTGAGCGTGTTGCTTTCGTGCACCTTGCCGCTGAGGATCTCGTTGCCGATCACCAGGGCCGCGGCGGTACGGTTCATCGCGGCGAACGATAGGGCCGCCGAACGCGCGGTCGCAAGCCATCGGTCGCGAGGGTAGAGTGCGCGCCATGCGAAGCGCGGTGCGGGTCCTGGCGGGGGTGATGGTCGCCGCGGTGCTGCTCAGTGGATGCGATCGTTTTCGCAAGCGCGCCCCGGACGCCGGCGTGGTCGCCGCGGTGCCGCCCCGCCCGGTGACGACGCCGATGCCGCAGACCTCCGACGGCTGGCGTGGGGTCGGGACCCTCTGGCTGGGCGCCTCCGGATCGCAGGGAGCCGTGCTGCTGCTGCATCAGCTCGGCTCCAACCGGTCGGAGTGGGGCATGCTCGTGGAGCGGTTGCAGCAGCCGCCCGCCGTCACCGTGCTGGCCATCGACCTGCGGGGGCACGGCGAGAGCGTGACGCACGGCCCGGAGTCGACGCGGCAGACCTGGGAGAGCTTCGGCGAAGATCAGGCGCTCTGGAACGGACTCGCGCGGGATGCGCAGGCGGCGGCGCAGTACCTCTTCGAGCAGGGCCGCGTGCGCTCGCTGGTGGTGGTGGGGTCGAGCATCGGGGCGTCGGCCGCGGTGGCGGGGCTCGCCGACGAAGCGAGGGTCGTGGGGCTCGCGATGATCTCGCCGGGCGTCGACTACCACGGCGTCGACATTCGCGACCCGATGGACCGGTACGTGGCGCTCCGGACCTTTCCGCCGCGGACGTTGTGGATGATGGCAGGGGAGGGCGACGTGGAGAGCGCGCAGGCGCTGACGACGCTGGCCACCACGTCTCCGACCGCGCTGACCACCGGCGCGCCGACCATCGCCATCGAGCGCCTGCGGATCGCGGGCAGCGACGCGCACGGGGTGGCGCTGCTCAACGAGCCAGCGCGACGACCGGGCGACCCCCACCCGCGCTTGGATGCGCTGGAGCGCTACATCCGTACGGCCGTCGGTGCGCCGCGAAGAGCCGCCGCCGCGCCGCATTGAGAAATGTTGGAAAAGGTTGTTGACGTCGAAGAAGGACCCGAGTACATCGCCAGTCCCGCTCCGGCGAGATGCACTCTTCGGGGATCGTCTAATGGCAGGACGACGGTTTCTGGCGCCGTCTATCTAGGTTCGAATCCTAGTCCCCGAACCAGTTCTCTCGGCCCTATCGTCTAACGGTTAGGACATCGGCCTCTCACGTCGGTAATACGGGTTCAAATCCCGTTAGGGTCACCCACATACCCCGTATGCCCGGGGTGCTGCTCCTGAGAGGCGAGCAGCATCCCGGGGACTGCTTCGGCAGTCAGCCATACGGGACCGCGCTTCACCGGCTGCGACACTCGCACGCGGCCGACGAGAACGGCTTCCAGGACTCCACGCGCCTGGGCGGGCTCAGCCGTCATCACCTCCCTCACATTTCTAGCTGCCGCGCCCAACCGGGCCTCGAGGTCGATCGGAATCTCCGACGACGTCATGGTCTCACGGGCCAGGGCTGACCGCACCTCTGCCAACTGCTTCGAGCGCTGGGCCAGCCGGGTGGCGATCTCCGATACCTCGCCCGCCCCGATCTCGATGGCGGTCGTGAGGCGCGACACTGCCAGCACGTGCTCCCGCTCCTCGGCGCGCAGTTGTTCGAGGCGAGTATCGGGCTCCGTCGCAAGCGCCATCCGGCGGGCTTCGGCGACCGCTCCGGCGATCAGCTCGGCGTCCAGTACCTCCGTGACGAGCCAGTCGAGCAGAACCCGGTCGAGCCGCTCCGCGACGCGGCAGAAGCCCACCGGGCAGACCGCGTCGCCGCGGTCGCGGTGCCAGAGGCAGCAGTACGCCGGAACGCTCACGCCGCCAGCCAGTTGTCGCGCGCTTCCAATGGGGCCGCCGCACCGATCACAGACGGCGAGCCCAATCAGCAGATGCCTCGGCGTGGCGCCGCGCTTGATCGCTCGCCCGGCGGCGACCCGTGCAGGGTCAGCCTCCGACTGCGCTCGCTGCCACAGGTCGGTGCTCACGATGGCGAGGGAGGGATCGACCCTTTCCACGGCGTCCGGCCGGTCGATCGTGACTCGAGAGCCACCCTTGTACTTCGACCCGACCGCGCCCCACACGATCAACCCCCGGTAGCGCGGGTTGCGTACGATCACCCAGAGCGCCGACGGCGCCCAGGTGCCGGTGCCGCGCTTGCCGGCGCGAGGGGAGGGGACGCCCCGAAGGTTCAGGTCGTGGGCGATGACGCGTACGCTCTGGCCGCTCGCGGCGCGCTCGAACACCTCGCGCACCACCCCGGCCTCGACCTCGTCGATGACGTCGCGCACCCCGTCTGGGGACCGGACGTGGCGGTAGCCGTAGGCGATGCCGCCGACGTTCAGGCCGCGCTCGGCCTTCTGGCGGAGCGCGGTGCGCGTGCGGTGGGCGATGTTCTCCCGCTCGATCGCCGCGATGCCCGAGCGCATGGACGCGATCATCATTCCCACCGCGTCGAGCTCGACGACGCGATCGACGGACCACTCGATGACCTTCGCATCGTGGTCACCCAGGGTGGAGAGCAGCAGGGGCAGTCGGACCTGGTCGCGTCCGAGGCGGTCGAGATCGCGGACGACGAGCGCGTCCCACGGTCGCGGCGTACGGGTGACGTCGAGCTGCACGTCGAGGATGCCGCGTCGGCGCACCCACTCGGCGCCCGACTGGCCGATGTCGCGGTACACGGCGACGACGGTGTGCCTACGTGCCTCGGCCCAGGCCCTCGCGCCGGCCTCCTGGGCCCCCGCGCTGTGGGCCTGCTCGTCGGTCGAGACGCGGACGTAGATCGCCACCTTCATTGCCTGCCTCGGTCTGGGGTCACGGGGCCTCGAAGAGGCTGTTGCTGCGGTCGGCCGACAGTGGCCAGGAAGAGCCGAGCCAGGGCGCTCTGGGCCTTCGCCCGCCACGCCAGATCCGCCAGCCGAGGCTCTCGCGCGGGCGGCGTCGCGCTCGCGATGCTCGCTGTCTCAGTTGTGGGGGCCTGTGCGGGCGGTCGCCGCGCGGGTGGTGGTTCACCGTCGCCTCCGCCATCGTCATCGTCTCCAGACGGCACCTTGCGGACGGCGGCTTGTTGGTGATGACCGCGTGACCGGGGGCGCGCCGTCGTCGTCGACCTCGTGGCGACCTTGGGGGCAGGGGTCGCCTTGCGCTTGGAAGCCGCGCGAGTTGGGCGGCCCCACGGATTGGCCTTCCCCGCGGGCTGGGCGTAGCGCTGAGTCACGCCCGATGCGACCACGGTGACCTGTGCCGCCGAGCCGAAGCCGAGCGCGCCGAACTCCCGCGGGTACTTCAGGAGCAGAGCCTCGACGCCCGCGTGGGCCTGCTCCCGCGCGGCGAGGCCCCGGACCAGCGACTCGCGCAGCGCCTTCACCGTCGAGACCTTCGTGCCCTTCGCCGCGGAGAGGCGTCGTCGCACGTCTTCCAGGCGCTCGATGATCTCCTCCGAGAGCGCGAGCGGCGAGACCTGGACGTAGGTGTCGTCGCGCACCCGCGTGTCGCTCGACGATGCAGCCTCGCGCCGACGTGCACCGCGCGGCGGGTCGACGGCCTCCCAGACCACCTCCCGACCGGACTGCAGCAGCGCGTCGAGCGAGACGAGGCCCTTGTCGATGAGCTCACGCGCAGCCGCCGCCAGGCTGACGTGCGGCATCATGGGCGACGCCATCGCGCGGGCGGTTGCTTCCAGGGCCTGGGCGATCCCGTGGGGCAGCAGGAAGGGCTGGACCTTGCGCAGGTTGGTCCGTGTGGGGGGTGACATGGCGGTAAACCATATCGTTTCGGTATGAAGAGATCCAGCGAGCGACAGTCGCCCCCTACTTGGCTGGCTTCTGGGAGGCGGTCGCAGCCGCGTCTTCTTCGGGGGAGGGATGCCCTTCGGTCGGTGCGACCGCGGTGGACCTGGGTCGGCGGGGTCGACCGGGCCCGCGCACCGTCCGATCCGTCGGCGCCTCGAAGAGGGCCCCGACCCTGACGCCCAGAACGTGGGCGAGCCTCGCGAGCGAGCGGACCGTGAGGTTCTCCCGGCCCCCTTCGATCCGCTGGAGGTAGGGGAGGTTCACGTCGAGCGCTTCTGCCATCTGCTCCTGGGTCCAGCCCTGGGCCACCCGCAACTCTGCGATGCGCCGTCCGACGTCGCGGAGGACATCGGCTGGGGTTTCGGGGGGATCCATCAGGGGCCCACTGTCGGGGCCCGACGGAGATCAATTTACTCACTCAAGACTGCCTAATAATCTTGTCTGCAATGTGCGTCGAGATTAAGGGTCGGCACCGGAACGCAGAGGGAGGTTTCGATGAGACGACGAGATGGACGGCGGATCGCCGCACGCATGGTCGTGTGGGCGGTGACGGTGGTGAGCCTTGTGCTGGGGTGCGGTGGGGAGTCGATCCCGATCGGCGGCTGCACTCCGGGGGCGACGCAGGCTTGCGTGTGCGCGAGCGGAGCGATGGGAGCGCAGTCGTGCAACGCGAGCGGCGCGGGCTTCGACGCCTGCGTCTGTGCAGCGAGAGACGCCGGGACTTCGGCGCGGTGCGGGGACGGGACCTGCAACGGGACCGAGACGTGTTCTTCGTGCGGTGCAGACTGCGGCGCATGCGCGTCGGCGAGGTGCGGGGATGGGACGTGCAACGGGGCGGAGACCTGCACGACCTGCTCCGACGATTGCGGTGCGTGCGCGGCGCGCTGCGGAGACGGGACCTGCAACGGCAGCGAGACGTGCACGAGCTGCTCGGACGACTGCGGGGCGTGCGAGACGATGTGCATGGCCTGCGCGCAGGACGTCGACTGCCCGAGCGGCTTCCGCTGCGGGCAGCGTCGGTGCGACGGCGCCCGGTCGTGCTACTCGGCGTCCGTGACCTCGTGCGCGGTCGTCGGCGGGGTGCGGTGCCCCGCGGTTGCGGCGTACAACATCTGCACGAGCGCCGCGTCGGCGATGCCCTCCGAGTGCGGGCCCTTCGCAGTGTGTATGGCCTTCGGCGACGGGCGCCGCTTCTGCGCCCGGGGTTGCACGGCGGATGCGGACTGCCCCTCGCCGCCGTCGGACTCGCCGAGCGTGCGCGTGTGCGATACGAACACCAGCCGCTGCTATCTCCGGTGCGGCGGGCCTGGGCAGTGCCCCTACGGGCTGGCGTGCTCCCGCTACGGCGACGGCTCATACGGGTACTGCTCGTAGCGAGCGGCGTCGGTTCCTCCACTCCGAGCGCCATCGCGCGCAGTCGACGTTTCGCCACTCGTTCGACCCCATCGACAGCAACTGTCCGCGACCTCACTCCGAGGTGACGCGCCTCCGGGCCCGCTTGGGTTCCACCGGGCCACGCGGTCTGCTGTCGCTTGCCGTTCGGGGGCGCTGTTGCGGACCGCGCTGCCATTCTCCGCCCCATCCCGGCCATCGTTGGTAGCTTCGGTCTGAGGCCCCCGTCACCCCGTCGGTCGAGGTAGTGTCGCACCCCGAGGGTTGGGCTCATGTCGAAGGGATCGGACGGTCGGGCGCTCCATCGGCGTCAAGCGCTTGCGGACTGGCTCCAGCGCGCCCGCAAGCGGGCCAACGAGAAGGGCGGCGAGGCGCTGGTGAAGGACCTCGCCGGCAAGGGCTTGGGGGCGGTGGGGCCCGCGGTGGTGCAGTCGCTGCTCTTGCTGGGACTGCCCGCCGAGTCCGGTCCTGTCTTTGCGCTCGCGTGGTTGCTGCTGAGCGTTCCGTCGGCCGCAGCGGCCGGCGCGGCGTTCGGCCAACTCCGGTCGAGCGACGAGCCGAGGGCGCGGCAGGTCGGGGCGTGGGGCGAAGCGGTGGTCGCGACGGTCGGCGCCGACGCGGCCTTCGAGGAGTTCCTCCGCCAGGCGCAGAGCCCCGGGTCTCGAGAGAGCCTTCGGCGCTCGCTCACCGCGGCGCTGGACGTCACCGACCGGGAGGTCACCAACTGCCTAGCCCGCCTCGGGTGCCTTTACGCCCGGGAGGGGCGCGGGCCCGATCGGTTCTTCCGCTCCTGCGCCGAGACGCTGCGGCGGATGGATGCGCGCGACGTCGAAGGGATGCACCGCATCTTCGACGGTCTTGGTGTGGTGTTGGTTGAGGACCCCCCAACGGCGGACGAGTACTTCACCTTTCGAGGGCAGTCCGACCATGGCGACCGCACCATTGGCATAACCCGAGGAACGCTCGGATTCGCCGGCGGCCAGCCCCACAATCCGGCGCGAGGACACACCGTGGCCGAAGTGCCAGACGCCGGTCTCGTGCTGCACCGACTCTCCGAGGCGACTACCGGGATGGGGGGCGACCTGCTGGAGGTTCAATGGGTCAACCTGCAGCGATTCGCCAAAGTGATCGGTCGCTGAATCTGCCGCAGCACCTCGGACCTCGCCCAGCAACCCATTGCCGAGCACTCACCTCGTCGCTGGCCGCTGCACTGCGTCGACCCCATTAAAGCGCGAACAACCGCTCGTCGGCTGCCTACTCTGCTGCGGACACCCGCTCTTGGAATGCCTGATTTTTCCGTGATTTCGCGGTGACAGGGTATGTCCGACGGGTAGTGGCGTTTGCCCGCCCCTTCTGTTGAGGTGCCTCCGGTGGCGCGCTGCGCCCAATCGAAAGCCCCGGAACGCCTAGCACGCGCCCGGGGCTTCTCCCCTCACCGAAGGATCAGTTCGATGAAGATGGTCGTAGAACAGCACGGGCCGAGGCCCGCGCACAAGCATTGGACGTCCGAGGCCCGCGCTCTGCCAAAGCAGCGCGCCGACTCGCGGCGCGATCTGCGAGACGGGAGGACGCCTTGATTGACGTCCGTGACCCGAGGGAGTTCGGGGCAGCGCTATGCCAACTTCACGGCTACGGCGATGACGATCACTTCAACGTCGTCGGATCGGCGCTCATCCGAGGGGGACCCGTGCAACGTGCGGATGTCGAGGCAGCGATCGAAGAATTGGAGAGCCTGCTCGATAGCTCCGACGATGACCGCGAAGAGCGCGCGCAGTTTCTGACAGGACTGCGGGGGCTCCTTGCCTCGGCGGTCGCACCAGAGAATTCGTAGAAGGCACGGACTCTACGCGCGCAGCACCCAGCGCTCGGCGCCGTCCTCGTCGCTTGTGCGCGCGACCCTCTGCGCGACGAGTAGGCACTCCAACACCATGCTCACGCTCTCGGTCGGAGCGCCGCCGAGGCCGTCCGCCAGTGCCGCCAGCGGCGCCTCGCCGCCGAAGACGTCGAGCGCGGCGAGCACGGCGGCGATCTGGCCGGGCAGGTCCGCGGGCCATCGGTTGGCACTTGGCGCCTTGGTGCGTGTACGCGAGGGCTTCGCTCCGCCGGCCTCGGGGAGTGCGGTTTGCGCGTCTGCTTCGGGCGCTTGGAACTCGGGCCGCAGCCAACGGACCACTCCGCGGACCTCCTCTGCGGCGCGCTGTTGGTTGAGCGCGACGAGGCGCGTGAGCAGGTCGTCGTCGGCTGCGTCGTTGGGCCAGCCGTAGGCGTCGAGCACCGCACGGTCGAGTTCGTCGTGGAGCTGCACGAGTGTGTGGATCTGCGCGCGCGTCGCGACCGCCTTCTCCGGGTCCGCGAGCATCTCCCTCCGTCGCAGCTTCTCGACGACGTTGTAAATGTCCGTGAGGCCGAGGTCAGGGTTCTCCCGCTGGCGCTCGCGACGGTGATGCTCCACGGCCTCGCCGCGGGCGCGAATGCGGACACGGACAGCGGGAGGCATGTCGGGGAAGGGGAACGACTCGAAGATGTCGCTGTGGTTGTAAGTCGGGTCGTTGCCGACGCCGAGGAAGCCGCTCTTGCTGTGGGCCCACACGAGGTGGACGCGGCTGGAGAGCACAGCAAAGAACTCCGCTCCTTCGAGCGTGATCGCAACGAGCTTGGTGTCCGGCAGTACCTCGGTGGGAATGGTCGAGAACAGTCGGTGTCGGGCTGTCCGGCAGGTCGCGCAATACTGGCTCACGCCCGTCGCCGCTCGCCGGAGCCTGCCCACCGTCTCCCCGAACAACCACCACTTGCGCCTGCGGATCTCGCGGTTGTTCTTCTCCCGCTCAGGCTTCACGTGCTTGACGAGGTGCTCCCAAAGTGTGGGATGGGCCCTGCGAGCGTCGTCCGGCTCCAACCCATAGAAGTCGATGACGTAGCGCTCCTGCCGCTTCTGCACGAGGTCGCGCCCGATCAGATAGGGGCGGAGCACCGCTGGTAGCGCGTCAGGATCGTAGCCGTGCCCGGCGACCTCCTCCCTGGTCAGTCGGAACCCCTCGCCAACGAGGTTCATCCCCTGGAAGCACAGGCCCTCGTTGGCGCGCAGCGGCACCGCCTCAGTGACCCGCGCGCCGGCCGAGAGGTCCGGGTGGATCGCAGGCACCTCGCGCTCCTCGACGCGAACGCTCTCGAGCTCCGCGGCCTTCGTCTTCCGTTCGTCGACGACGGTCCCCTTCACCGACGGGCCCGCGGCCTTCGTCGCCATGGTCATCGCGATGCGAACGGCCGCGCCCTCCTCGTACCAGGGGTGGTCCGCGATCGCGTACCCGAGGCGGAGCTTCTTCCGGTCGACGGCCTCGGCCACCACCCCGCGGTTGAAGCTCCCAGTGATGCTGTTGGTCGTGACGAAACCGAAGGCCCGCAGCTTCCCTTGCGCGACGAGGTCGGCGGCGCGCCACCACCACCACATCACGAGGTCCGCCGTCCCCGGGACCTCGGGGTACGCCACCTTGATGGCCTCGGTGTAGCCGCTCCCCAACAGGTCCATCAGTCGCTTGTTGCCGATGAAGGGCGGGTTGCCCACCACGAAGTCGACCTGGGGCCACGCGGCGCGTTGCACGCCGAGGTACCGCTCGATCGGCGCCATGCGCCGCACGGCTTTCTTGTCCGTCACGCCCACGGCGCGCAGCACGGGCTTGCCGTGCTCATCGAGCACCGGCTCCTTCGCGCGCCAGGTGATGAGCGCATCGCGGGCCTCGATGTGGTGCAGGTCCTGGATGAGCGGGTCGGGCATGCGCCCGAGGCGGCCCGCGGAGGTCTGCCACTGGAGGTAGCCGATCCAGAGGACGAGCTCCGCGATCTTCGCCGCCCAGGGCTTCACCTCGAGGCCGTGGAACTGCACCGGGTGCACCGACTCGCCCTGGTAGTCCATCGGCGCCTGGTATCCGCCCGCCGCCTCGAGGGCGCGCTCGACCTCGCCTTCGAGGCGCTTGAGCTCCTTGAGTGCGACGTAGAGGAAGTTCCCACTCCCGCACGCGGGGTCGAGCACGCGCACGCCGGCGAGGCGCTTGCGGAACGCCGCCCCAAGCGCCGCGGCCCTCTTCCGTCCGGCCGCCGGGGACTTCGCCGTGCGCTCGGCGAGCTCCATCTCGGCGCGCACGAGCGTCCACTCGGCGCGCAGCGGCCCCATCATCGTGCGGTCGACGAGGCGGCGGATGTACGGCTCCGGGGTGTAGTGGGCGCCGAGCCGGTGGCGGTCGGCCGGGGTGAGCGCTCGTTCGAGTAACGTGCCGAAGATCGCGGGCGACACTCGTCGCCAGTCGGCCGCGGCGGCGCGGCGCAGCGCCTCCAGTTCTCCGAGCGTGAGGTCGATGGGCTCGTGCTGCTTGAAGAGGTAGCCGTTGAACTGCCGCAGCCGCTCGCCGGAGTCGAGGTCGCCGCCGGCGTCCATGCGCGCCCAGAGTGCGCGCAGCCCGCGGACGAACGTCCCCTCGCGCCCCGACTGTTTGTCCGCGATCCACTTGTCGAGGCGCTCGGTGAAGAGCCCGCGCGGCAGTAGGCCCACGTCCTCGGCGAACATCGTGAAGACGCACTTCATCAGGAAGTCGCCGACGACGTCGCCCGGCTCCCGCTTCTCGAGCTGCACGGCGAGGGCGCCCACGAGGTCGGCGACTTCCGCCGTGATGCGCTGACCGATGGCGTCCTCATCGAGCGACCGCGGGTCGGTGAAGACCGTTCGCAGAAAGCGGAAAACGCGCGGGTCGGCGAGCTCCTCCCAGGCGAAGGCAGCGAGCTCTTCCAAGTCGCCGTAGTCGTCCACGGCGTCCGGGGAGAAGCTCGACCAGACCCATAGCCGGTGCCCGAGGTCGGCGAGGAGGAGGAAGGGCGGCTTCGGGTCGCCGCGGCGCGTGACGGCGGCGGCGTAGCGGCCAACCTGCACCCGGCCGCTGCTCATCGCGTCGCGCCACACCTTCGTGCCGCGCACACCGGTCCCCTTGGGCGTCTTCGCGTGGCCCTTGGAGGAGGCCTGGAGGGCGCCCGCGGTGTCGACCAGATCGGCGCCCTGCTTCGCCTCGAAGATGAAGTGCCCGCGCTTGTAGACGTCCATCCGGCGGTGCGCGGCGCCGTCGAGTACGTCGGCCTCGAAGCAGTAGGGGGTGTGGGCGCCGGCGTCCTTGAGAGACGGCGGTGGCACCTGCAAGGCTTCGCACAGGAGGTTGAAGACCGTCTGCGCGTTGGCCAGCTCGGCCCCTTGGGCGCCACGCGTCCGCTCGACGAACGCCCTCATGCGCGTCGCGGAGTACTCCGCCGGGATCTCGTGGACTTCGAGGAGGTCGAGCGCGCGGGGCAGGATGGCGGGCATAAGCGCCGACGGTACAGGAGCGCCCGGCACGAGGGGGCGCCGACGACGTGGCGCGAGCTGCTCGGGCGTCATGTACGTGCTGTCGTCGAGGCCGCGCTCGCCGCGGACCTCGAAGGGGCGTGAGGAGTGTCAGAGGATTGACGCCCCGCGATCGTGGACTCAGCACGCGTGCCGCGTCGATTTTGGCCGCGACGCCTGGGTTTGCCGCGGATCCCGCGCTTCACGGGCGTTGATCCACCCGCGATACCCTGAAGGGACCCTGAAGGAATCTCTCGATGGAAGGAGCGGTCATGGCGAAGAGCGGCGGCGGGTTGAACGCGGGCGAGGCGGTGGCGCTGGGGATCTTTGGCGCGGTGCTCCTCAATGCGCTTGCGCCCGGGTCGAACGCGCCGACTGTCGACCACACCTTCAACCTGGTGCTGGGCGAGCTCGACCGCGTCTGCCGGGTGATGCGCCTCGACGTCTGGCCAGGCCTGTCCGTCGGTCCGGGTGAGCCGGCCTTCGTCGCCGATCCGCGCGGGTTCACCGTCCTCTGCAACCGCGGCTGGGTGGAGGACTTGCTCCAGCGCTACTGCCGCAGCGCCGAGTGCCGCGCGGCGATCCTGGTCGGCATCCTCGCGCATGAGGTCGCGCACCTGAGCTTCCAGCACGTCGGCCTCCCGCCGGACGACCTCGCGTCTTGCTCGCCAAATCAGCTCCAGGAGCTTCGCGCCGACGCGGTCGCCGGGTGGGTGTTGGCCAGGACCGGCTTCCCGCCCGACTACCTCACGGTGGTCCTGCGCGAGCTCTCCGCGGAACCCTCGTGTACCCACCCGACTGGCGGCCTGCGGGCGCAGGCGATCGCAGCGGGCTTCGAGCAGGCCCTGGAGGGTGGCGACTGGCGCGAGCTGCGGAACCTCCGCGTGGTGGAGTAGAGGCCCGCTGCGATCCTTCTTGAGCGCACCGCGTCGTCGAGCTCGCACACTGGGACGAGTTGGGAGGCGATCCGCGGGGACCGAGCTTCCCGCCGTGCGCCCTCGCGTCGTAGCCAGCCCCACGTTTCCGTACTCGCAACCTCCGAAACCAATTGAGAACACCATGCGAACCGATCCCCGCGTCACCGAACTGAGACTCCTCACGGCCCTCTCAAATGTGTCGAGTTTGGACTTCGATGGCCACGAGGCAGACAGCGACGAGGGCCGTGCCTTGGTCCACCTCTTGTTCCGAGACTACGCCGTGCCGGTTGGCCTGAGCGGGTCCGTCCTTGCCCGGATGAGCTGGGACGAAGTTCCCGTCCAGATGCGGAGTCGCAAGTGGACGGCCGTCGGGGGCGCGCTTGAGGGGCGCAAGTTGACGCTCACGATCACGCACGAGGGCTTGGTGCGCGCTGCCGAATTGCGAGACCAACTTGCGTCGGGGCGCATCCGCGAGCCGATGGGGTTGATCTGGGATGGGCGTCACTTCCGTCGAGACGCTGAGGTCGCCTTGCTGGACGTCGACGCCGAGCACCCGCTGTGCGTCGCGTTCTTCGATCTGAACGAAGTGAAGCGGTTCAACGAGAAGGGCCACGACGTAGGTGACCAGGCCATCCGCTCGTACCTCAGCCACGTCGCGGTGTGCTTCGAGGGGGTCGGCGAAGCTTATCGTCTCTCCGGTGGGGCCGACGAGGTCATTGTCCTCATGCCGCAGACGCCGCTCGAGGTGGGCGTCGCGCGCGTTCGCCGATTCCTCGTCACCCTGAGCGAGCAGGAGGTGGAGACGATCACGCTGCGCACTGCTGCCGGTGTGGTCACAGCGGCCGAGCGTACGGGCGGCGTCGATGCGCTCAAGTCGCGTGCGGACGGCCGGCAGTCCGAGGCAAAGACCTTGGCGCGGAGCTCGCCGGGATGCCCGAGTTGCCTCGCATGGGACGGAGCGCCGGCTGAGGTCGTGACAACTTCGCGGGATGCATGACGGACCGCCTCGCCCCGCTCATCGCCGCCCAGGTCGCCCGCCTCGTCGAGCAACTCGACGCGCTGCCGGCGTGCGGGTCGAGCGCGCGAGCCAGGATCTCGGGCAGTGGGTGATCCGCGCGGTGTGCGCGACCGCGACGGTGCGCAACGAGACGCTCGAAGCGCTCGTGCATCTCTGGCCGCGCGAGACGCGGACCGCGGTGGTGTACTTGCAGCGCCGCGTGGGTTGAGTCGGGCGGCGTGAGCGTCATCGGCGAGCGCTGCGCGTCGCAAGCCCCACGCGGCACCACGCGAGCCCGAACGCGGCGGGCAGCACCGCGGGCACCAGGCCCGTGCGCACGAGCGGCCGCGGGCGCCGGCGCGCGCCGAGGGGCACGAGCATCCCGACGCCCGCGGCGCACCGCGCTGAGGACTCCTCCCGCTCCTGCGCGAGCAGCCACTCGTACGAGCGCGCGAGGCCCCGTAGGCGACTCTGCATCCACGGCGAGTCACTCGCGTCGTAGGTGATCGCCTCGGCCGCGCGCCGCCGGTCGAACGCCGCGAAGCCGCCCTCGCACGACACTCGCGGCGTGGCGAAGAGGTCGATCGGCCCGTGCATCGGGTCGCACGTCGACGCGGGGACGCCCGTGCAGCGACGGCGGCGCGACGCGCGGCAGCGGGGGCGCGGGCGGGGCATGACGGACCAACGTCGAAAGGCGTGCGCCCGCTTCCCGCACCGGCGTAGCGACGCGCGCCGTGATCCTTTGGACGGTCGTTCCCCTGGCGCAGATCGAGCCCGCCGTCGTCCCGCCGGGGGCGGACGTGCCCGCGCGCGTCGTGATGATGGAGCAGTACCGGCGCGACCGCGCGGCGACCTGGTTCACGGTCGGCGTCGAGGCCGACGCGATCGACTGGACGGGGCTCGACGAGGCGGCCGCGGCGCTCTCCCGTGCCGACGTGTTCCCGCCCGTGCGACGGCCGCGGTAGCACGCGGGCTCAGGCCGCCCGGCGGTCGTGGGTAGTCGTACGCGCCCGCAAGAGCCGCGCGGCGTTGTCGGGCGTGCAGCCGAAGTCGATGAAGCGCGCGACGGTGACCCGCAGGGCAGCGGGCGCGCCTGGGCCGACGTCGCCGCGGCGCTCGGCACGCGCATCCCCGCCGTCGCCGCGATGGCGCTCGGGGCGCAGTCGCACACGCAGGTGCCGCACCTGGCCTCCGCCTACGACATCACGGTGATCGACTGCCCCCGGCGCGGCGACGTGCAGCGCGCGGCCGTGATGGTCGCCGACCTGATCGTGCTGCCCTCGGTTCCCTCGGGCCTGGACCTCTTCGCGCTGCGCGACACGCTCGAGCTCGTGAAGGCGGCCGAGCGGGCGCGGCCGGGTCTGCGCGCGGTGATCGCCATCACGCGCAAGCAGCCGAGCACCACGCTCGGCCGGGAGCCGCACGCGGACGGTGACGGGCACGACGGCCGCAGGCTGGATGTCAACGTTGTCCGGGTCGAGCGTCGCCGGGAAGAGCTCGACGCGCGCGGGCTCCGACACCTCGACGCCGTCCCGCGTCAGCGAGCCGTCAAGGTACCCGCGCACCAGGTCGCAGAGGCCTTCAGAGGGGACGCGAGTCAGGCCCGGCGGGGGCCCGCCCCGAGCGTTCCGTCGCCGTTCTGCACGTAAGGTGTCGTCCGCTGGCGCGGCCCAGAGCGGCGCGATGACGATGCAGCCCGGCGTGCCCAGCAGCCACGTGCCGAGGCCGTCGATGCGCGTGCGCGGGTAGACGAAGGCGTCGCCGACGCCGGCGAGCGCCTGAGCCGGGCGCAGTGCGTGGCGCTGCTCGAGGTGCTGAACGCGCACCGTGAGGACGCGCACGCGAAGCCGATCCGCGAAGCCGACCTCACGACCGTGCGCGCGGTGGTGGACCAGCTCCACCAGGTGCTCGATCGCGTCGGCACCTGTCGGCGCGCGGGCCGACCTTCGCGACCACCGTCTCGCGGCGGCCGCTCTTCATCTTCGAACAGGACAGTCGTCCTCTCAGCAGCCCACGCCGTGACCTGCACTCACTCGTTCAAGACGTGGTCGCTGGGGCCGGGTCGTGCCGCTGAGAGGCATCCAGCGATCGACGCCTCGTGTGTGCAGGCTCCCATGGGTGAGCTCCACCACTCGAGGACGACGTCGACGGCCCCGCACGTCGACCCTCTCTTAAGCGTCTCGAACCAGCGGCCCAGTCCCCCGGTCAGGACGTCGCGCACCGGCGCACCGTCGAGGCCGGCCAGGCCGATGGGCCGCGCTACGGCGCGGGCGAACCACGTGAGTCGCTCGGCGACGTCGACGTAGCAGGCCGGGGCGAGTGCCAGGATCATGTGCGCGAACATCCGGGCGCGTGATCCTTCGCGTCGGGCGAGGGCCGCGGTCATCTGCGTCACGCCGACCCGGAGCAGCTCTCCGGCGTCGCCCCCACACATCCTCGGCCATGCGCGCTTGAACCACACCGAGCCGGTCTGCTCGAGCAGGTTGCCGTCCGGGTCGATCCCCGAGGCTGCGATCCGCTCCACAGCTCGCAGAGCGCCGAGCACGGCCTGCGGATCCCCGCGGTCCACGTCGTCGAGCCATCCGACGACGGCCTCGATCAGCTCTACCCTGCGGTCGTCGGCGATCCCGTTGCGCGCCAGCGAGGGCGCGAGGGTGGCCATCCAGTGGAGCCGCTGGCCGGGGTCGTCGTACGCGATCCTGGAGACGGTGCCGAGCCAGTGGTGGAGCACATCGCGCTCGCACCCGGGACGGACGCCGTGGACGGTGCGGGCCCGCGAGGACACCGCGATGCTGAGGATCCCCTGCACCTCGTCGACGGGGAGCTCGTCCCACGCGACCCCTTCGGTCGAAGGCTCGTCGTCCCTTAGCGGGTTGGTGGCCTTGAGCCACGCGCGGGAAAGATCGAGGCTCGGCGCGGGCTCGTCGATCATCGGCGCATCCTGGTGGACCTCGACGCGTACCGGGTCGATGGGCCCGGCCGTCGAGCTGATCGGCGGTGCGTCAGGGGGCGAGCACGGCACGACGTTCATTGGGGCGGGGAGCGGGGGCACTCCCGTCGCGGCGGTCGGCGGCGCGCAACCGAAGTCGGCCCACTCCGCCGCGGCCGTCATCGCCCACCTCTGCGCGGCGACATCAAGCGACGGGGCGACGACCGCCGTGGGCGCGATGGGGGTCGGCGCGGCGGGCAGAAGCCCGAGGTTGACCAAGAACTGCTGGCAGAGCTCGACGAACTTGATGATGCCGCGGGCGATCGCCCGGGCGAGCTCCCGCCCCCGCTCGATGAGGGCGGCGATGGCGCACCCCACCAGCGACGGCACCGCTACGGGGGCCGGTCGGTCGAGCACCAGGGGGCGGAGCGGTCGCGGGATGACATCGCTTTGGGGGAAGGAGGCCCAGTCGCAGTGGATCGGGTAGTTCATGGTGGAGGCTCCTTGGATGGGGGAGAGGCCGCCCCTGCGTGATGACGCGAGGGCTGTTTCTCCAGCACGCGCCGCCGGTCCGCCGACGTGAAGAAAATTCGTCGTCGAGGCCCGGACAGCACTCAGGCGTGGCATGACTTTTCTGCTTTTTGCTAAGACGGGTCACTTGGTGGGGTGAAAGGGGGCGGTAGGAGCCCCGAGCGGACCGATGGACGGGTCCGGCACACTCCGCGATCGACCCGTTGGCCACGCCCCGCCTCGCCGCGAAAGACACTGAGAATGTCGGGAATCCATGCGAACTTCACGTCCCGCTGGGCCTGGAGGCTCGTCCACCGTGCGGAAGGAGAGCGGGCGTACCTCCGCAAGAATCGCCCTGAGCTCCAGCTATTTGCGCGCCAGACGGCACTTCCCGGGCGCGAGCGGATCGCGGCCAATGCGCCTGTCGTGACGCCGGGCGCTCGTCGCCGTTGGGGTCCCGGTGGGCGCAGCGCGGTGTCCGACCGGCCCTACTTCGGGCGCGGGGGTCGCAGGCGGAAGAAGTCGTCGAGACCTTCGACGTAGTCGGGCGACCTGACTCCAGCGGATGTCGACGACCTTTCACCGGGCGTCCCGGGCTGCTGGACGACCGCCCGCACGTTGGCCAGGGCCGCGAAGCCGGGCGCCACGGTCCGGGGTGGAGGTCCCGGCACAGGGGGCGCGGGCGACGCCGCGATAGGCGCTGGCCCGTGATCGACCGACGCGGACCCCGATCCGACGACACCCGGGGTTGACCATCGTGGTTCCCGGTCGATCACGGGAGATGCCCCGCGCAGGGAGACGATGTCCGCGGCCAACCGGGCGACGACGTCCTCCCGCTGTCGCCGCTCGTTCGCGAGCTCCTCGCGCACCCTGGTCAGGTCGGCGCGACCCTTCCTCTGCCGCTCGTCTTGCTGGGCCTCCAGCTCCTTCACCCGATCGACGAGGCGTTCGACCTGCTCCACCAGCGTCTCGACGGTTGCGTGGAGGTGGAGCGACTCCCTTGAGTGCTGCTCCCGCTGCGTGGCCGCGACACGCTCCGCGCGTGCGCGAGCGGTGTACGCCTCGCGCAGATCGGCCTGGAGCACCTGGTTCCGCTGCTCGATCCGCTGCGTCCCCCGCCTGATTCCGTGCTCGGCCGACACCGGCCGACGGGGGTAGTCGCCGGGGGTTCTGGCCTGGACCTTCACCGGCTCGTGGGTCCCGCCCGACACCTCGACGACGAACGAACCACCCGCAACGAAGTGTCCGCGACGGTTGAGACACGCCACCCGGTACCGCCCGGGGGCTTGCGACAGCAACGCGGCGCGAAGGTCCGCCGGAGCCACTCGGGCGACGTGTTCGCGCTTGCCCCCGCGCCGATGGGAGCCGAGTCGGATCCTGCCGATCGTCAGTAGCGCCGTCCCCTCGGGGGGCGTCGGGAGCGTGGCGGGGCCTGGCACAGTGGTCTCGCTGGGCGTGAGGTTCATGGGCGCTTTCAAGGTGGGGTCCGCCGAGGGGGTTGGAGGGATCGACTGCGGGAGCAGGAGGCGCGGGTGGGGCCGACCAGCGGCAACGAGGGGGTTTGTTGCAGCGGGCGAGGGAATTTGAAGTAGCCCAATTTATCCACCTTGTTTGCTGGCCGTACTTCATATCACTGACGCGACCGAAATTGGCGATGATATGAGAGACTTTGGAGGTCCACACCGTGCCGGTCGGGCGACGGCGCTTCAAATTGGTGCGCGAAATGGGGTAAACGGTACCCGAACAGCCGGGCCCAAACGACGTCGACCCCGCTTCAGGTTGGTTCGGACGCCAACGAACCGACCCTTGATGAAGGTGCACGTCTCGCTCGGCGAGATTGCTTCGAACGAGTCAGGGTGCGCCGTATTGAGCCGAGGTCCGGACAAGCGGGAGCACTGGTCCGGGGACGGACGCACGGACGGAAGGTGGTCGGGCTCCTCCTAAGCCTCGACGACCAGGCGCGCCACGCACGACCCTCGGGCGAGCATCGCTCACCAGATTCCGAGGATGCGCTCCCCGTAACCGCTGTTGGAGGGGCCTCCGCCGTTGCTGAGCGTCAACAGGGCGGGGGCCGAGGCGGCCGTGCGGGAGCCGGGGAACAAGCTCACCGTCACGGGGTAGTCCGAGCGGGTTCGGGTGATCGGGTGCAGCACGCTGGTGTGCGTGGCGATGTCGTCGAAGCCGTCGCCGTTCCAGTCGCCGGGGCAGGCGAGGTTGGTGTACGGCACCTGCCGCCCGCGCAGCGGGTCGGTGCCGGGGGTCTCGAACGGCGTCTCGCGCACGGACAACACGCGCCCCGGACCAGCCGTGACCAGGAAGAGCGCCCGCTCGGTCGTCCGCGCGGTCAGGGTTCCGCTCAGCCACAGGTCGTTGCCGCCGTCGCCCGTGACGTCGCCCGCGGCGGCGATCGAGAGGATGTACGGGTCGACGTAACGGCCGTCGACGCGCTGGCAGCTGCTGAAGCAGGTGATCAGTTCAGCCTCGACGCGCCAGGGCCCCTGCACGTAGCTGACCCGCTCGGCCGAGAGGCCCGTCGCGCTGCCCCAGTAGACCACCACCTGCCGCCCGAAGGGCACGCCCGGGGTCATGGGCGCCCAAGGGAAATCCACCGTCGCAGCGGCGTCGGTGTAGCCGTCGCCGTCCACGTCGCCCCGCGCGATGGGGTTGAGCATCCCCGTGAGGGTCACTGCGGGCGTCGTCGACAGTCCCATCGGCCCGCCGCGGAACACGATGAGCCGCCGGATCGAGACGCCGTTGTAGTGGCTCTGCGCGACGTCGTCGTAGCCGTCGCCGTCCACGTCGCCGAGGCCCACCACGAAGAGGGACGCCCCGGAGGCTACGCCGTCGCGGGGGTAGGGGATGCGCGTGGTGCGCGCGCTGAGGCCTGCGGCGCTGCCGTACACCACCGACATCGCGCGCTCGCCGCCGCCGCCGACCGACGACTCCATCTGCGCCACGCCGAGGTCGGCGTAGCCGTCGCCGTCGACGTCACCGACGCCCATGAGGTCTGCGACCACGCCGTTGGCGGGGAGCGTGTAGCGCTGTCGGCCCGCGGCCGTGAAGGTGGTCGGGCCGCCGCGCAGGAGCAGCAGCGTCTGCGGGTTGGCGTACCAGTACCGCTCAAGCGTCACGACGTCGGGGAACCCGTCGCCGTTGATGTCGCCCGCGTTGGTGATCATCGACGCGAACGAGCGGTCGGTGAAATCGCCGTAGGCGCCGTTGAAGACGCCGCCGCCCGTGAGGTTCTCGCTGGACGACCCGCGCCGCACCACGGTGACGCGCGCGTAGGTGGGCGACCCCGGCAGCAGGTCGCCGAGCACGAGGTCGGGGGTGCCGTCGCGGTTCACGTCGGGCACCTGCCCGTTGGAGCCGTCGATCGCGCCGCGGCGGTGGCCGACGTAGAACACCCGCACGGGCGACCCGGTCGCACCGTCGACCACCGCGCCGTCACGCAGGCCGCGACCGAACACCCGGTAGAAGTAGTGCCCCGGGGCGAGGTCCGCGGCGGGGCGCGCGGCGTCGGCGCCGAAGAGCGTCGCGACGACGTCGGTGCAGGCGGCGTCGCGGCAGATCTCGACGGTCGCGTATCCGTCGGCGCCCTGGCGGGCCCAGCGGAAGAGCGGGCGCGTGGCGGTGACGACCCCGGAGAGCGGGCGCACGGCGCGGGGGACGACGGGGGCGGTTTCGCAGACTCCGGCACTGGAGCAGACAGTCCCCGTCGGGCATCGACACGGGCAGAGACCCGCGCCGCCGCGGGTCACGCGCTCGATCGTGAAGCCCTCGTCGGGGATGCCCCCGTCGGGCAGCAGCACGTCGGCCCGGGGAACGTCCGGCGGAGGGGTGCACACGTCCACGGGAACGTCCGGCACGGTCACCACGTCGACCCCGCCCGCGTCGGCAGCCGACACGTCGACGACCGCCGGGAGGTCGAGCCCCGCAGCGTCGCGCGGGGCGTCCGTCGTTGCGACGTCGGCCGTGACGTCGGCCACGACGGTTCCGCCGTCCGCGCGATCGTCGACGGCCGCGTCGACCCCGAGGTCGACGGGAACGTCAGGGGCGCCCTCGTCGATGGCGAGGTCGAGCGCCGCGACATCGACGAGGGACGAGCCGACGTCGAACGGCCGGTCGCTCACGGTGTCGGGGGGCAGCGCGTCGCGGAGGTCGGCGTCGGCCGACGGTGCGTCGTTCGCTGTGACGCCGTCCTCGATCGCGGCGTCGGCGGTCGGAGTGGTGAGATCGGCAGCGCCGTCGGCGATCGCAGCGTCTTCGGAAGACCCGTGCACGAGAGGGTCTGGTCCCGCGCATGACGCGACGACCAGGATGGCGGCACAACCGAAGACGCGGAATAGGGTGGACCTCACGGGTGCGATCAAAGCACGACCACGGAATCAGACGAAGTCGTTGCGGGCGCCAGTCGTGACGCGATGGAGGCGGCAGCCCTCCAGGTGGGCCTCGCCGCGAGATGCGTCCGAGTCGTCTCCTTCATCGGGGCCCGGTTCGTGGTCTGCGGCGGCGCATCCTCCGAGCCTGTTGTCAGGGGTCTCTTGCCTGCGCGGTCGACGGCGACCGCCTCTATCGAGTCGACGGCGATGGGACCAGCGACTGGACCTCGATCGATGATCTGACCCCCGCGTCGGCGGGGAGCCGCTCGTCGTAGGTGTAGCGACGGAACGAGTCGGCTTCCGGCACGCGAGGCATCATCGGCGCCTCGGGAAGAATGCGGCGGCGCCCATCCGGTGTACCGTCGAGAGCGTGTCGGCGAACACCCCGCGCCCTTGGTCCGCCCTGATCCTCGCGGGCCTTGCGTGCGCTTCTCGCGAGCGACCGCGCGCCTCGGTGGGCGTCGGCACGTCGCTCTCGTTGGCGCGTGTCGAGTGGGTTCCGAGAGGCGACTTCGAGCGGGTCGCTGACGAGCCCGGCGGGTGGACGGACGTGGTCTTCCACGGGCGAAGGCTGCGCGCCCTGGAGGACGAGGTCGAGTTCGCGGACGAGGCGTTCGCATCGGCGATCCGACAGGTGGCCAGGGTGCCAGGAGGGTGGCTCTTCCTGGCACGCGACGGCGTGGCCGCGTTCAGCCCGACGTTCACCGGCCCGCTCCAGCGGGTTGGGGATTTCCCGCAGCGCCATCTGCTGTTCAGCGTCGACGATGGAGTGGTGCAGCGTCGCGAGGGGCGCATGGCCGTTGTCGACCGCGACCGGGTCGCGTGGTCCAGCGATGGAGGGACCTTCCAGCGCGTGACTGGGCTCGCGCCCGGCCCGGTCGACGACATCGAGTTCATCGACGGGCGTCGCGGCGGCGCGCTGATCGCCGGGTCGACGCTCCAGTGCACCCGAGACGCGGGCCGGACGTGGACCACCGTGCCGCCAGGGGAGCGTGCGTGGGAGGTCCTGGAGATGACGGCCTGCGCGTTTGGCGGCGAAGGGACGGACGCCGGTGGATCCGCCGGCGCGCGCGAGCGGGAACCCGCGGAGCCGTTCGCCGCGGAA
Source organism: Polyangiales bacterium (assembly GCA_044229975.1). GTDB lineage: Bacteria > Myxococcota_A > Polyangia > Polyangiales > SCUS01. The sequence goes on along the minus strand of JBGARZ010000018.1, from coordinate 93,677 downwards.
GTGCTCTCGTTCGATGCGCTCCGGCTCGCGGCGGTGAGGCACGATCCGCTTTGGCTCGACGCGCTGGGATCGAAGTCGAGCGACCCGACGACGGCCTGGTTCGTGTGGCGGCAGACGCTCCTCACCTTCGAGCTCTCGACGGGGAGGGAGATCGCCGCGGCTTCCTGTCGCGACCTTGATGCCGGGACGTGCTGGCAACGTGACGAGGCGTCGGGGCCCTCCGAGGACGAGCTCGCGATCCTGCGTGCGGCCCGCCCCGGTCTGGAGATTGTCGACGCCTCGCGCACGCCCTGGGGCCTGCTCACGGCGCGGCTCGCGGTGGGCGACGCCGCGCCGAGCGTCTTCGTCGTCCGGTCCAGCGGGACCACCGTCTCGGGCGACATTCCCGCCGGGACCGAGCACGTCGCGTTCGCCGACGCGCGGCGCGGGCTCGCGTGGTCGTCGCCGCCGTACCGCCTCGTCCGAACCCTCGATGGTGGTGCGCATTGGGAGGAAGTTCCGCTGGCGATCGACGGAGACGTCGCGGCGGCACTCCCCGCTCCCCGCGACGACCGGCCGTCGTTTGATGGCGAATCAAACAGGCGCCGACCGTCGCGCGACGATCCATGGCACGCCATCCCGGGGACATGCACGGCGGCCCGTTGCATGGTGGGCTCACGGCTGTTCGTACGTGGGTGGGGACCCCTGGATCCCTCGCCGCGTCGCGCGCTGGCTGCACGCCTCCAGCCGCCGCCCGTGGACGCCGGGGTCGCGCGAGCCAACGATGCCTCCGTGCCGGACGAGAACGTCGGCGTGATTGCTTCGCGACCCACGAGCCGGGAACTCTTGGCACGGGTCGAGGGCGTCGGTGCGCGAGTGCCGCGATTCCGGTGCGAAACCGTGGGACGCCCCAGCGCGTTGCCGCCGCTGCGGCCGGTCGTGCCCGCGGGCGTTCGTGCGGCGACCTTCGCGACCCGAACCGTTGACGGCGAGGCGAGGGGTGCGATCTGGCGCGAGCCCGGGCGCGCCGCGGGTCCGGGTCGCCGCGCGAGCTTCGCGTGGCGGGCCGTCACGCCGGAGGACATCGTCGTCGGGTCAGTCTCGAACGTGTGGGTCGACTACTTCGTCACTGCCGACTTCAGGCGGCCCCTGCCGGCCCGCCCCCGTGGCCCGCATGAGCCGACCTTCCTGGCACCCCTATCGATGGGCCGGGGTCATCTCACCTTCTCCCTGAGCGAAAGGCCTGCCCCGATGGTCGACGGTCGCGCCTTCCGGGTGACGACCGGCGCGACGCGCGCGACGACGGCGAGGGCACCCGTGCCCATGTTCTTCCCGAACTTCCGCCCGTGGCTCCAGGGCGATGGGATCTTCGTGCTCGGCTCGCCCGGCGGTAGCGATATGGACCAGGTCTTTGTCCTCGATCTGCCAGCAGGCGGCGCGGTTGCCCGTGTCCGCAGCGGGCACTTCCGGGAGGGCGGGTTGGACGAGGAGTCGTATGCGGGGCCGACCGCGATCGCGCGGCGAGGCGAGCACGCGGGCGGGGCCGTGCTCGTGCCCGAAGGCTGGTGGAGCTTCCTGCCCGTACGCCCGACGACGGCGGCGAACCCCGTCGAGGTGCGCTGGAACCCCGACGCCGTCGTGACGGTGTGCGCGGGACCGCCCGACCCGGACGCTTTCCAGCTCACGCTGCCGGACCGGCTGACGACGTGGCCCGCGCGCGTCGAGCACGACGGCGGCGCCGAGGAACACGCGACGCTGGAGGTGACGCCGACCGCCACCTGTGTCCGCGCGATGGACGTCGTGACCGAGGGCGAGACGCTGCGCGTGGTGGCGCGCGAGGACGGATCGTTGGGCGGCATCGCCGTAGGCGAGCGGGCACGCAGGGAGGTGCGATGCGTCGTCCGCTGACGGCGTGGCTGCTGCTCGCGGCGATCGGCTGCGCGGGAGTGGCCCCACCCCGGGCCGCGCGTCATCGTCACGCGAGGTCGGTCGCCGCCGCAGCCCCGACCGTCGCCGACGCCAACGTGATGCGGATCGGCGTGGCCTCCACGGGGCTCTCCCCGACCGTCTTGGAGGTCGGCCCGCGCGAAGGCGCCGTGCGCCGGTACATCGTGCACGGTCACGCGCTCGAGCTTGAGGGCGACGTCACGCGCTCGGCCGACTGGAGCCTCGCCGAGGGGACGTGGCGCGTGCTGCGCGCGGCAGACGGCTGGCGCTTCATTTCCGAGACGGGCGTGTGGGCGTCGCCGTCGTTCCTGGGCCCGCTTCACCTCGTGGTGTCGTCGCCAGAGGGCGTCCTGGGTCACGGCGTCGGGCGCGTCGTCACCCTTCGCAATGGCCGCCTCGAAGGCGCACCTCTTCCCCCCTCTGTGGTCATCGATGCGGCGTTCGCCGACGACGCGCGCGGAGTCGCGCTCATCGAGCCTGGCGTGGCGTTCGTGACAGGGGACGCCGGGCAGCATTGGACGCTCGCGCCGCCGTTCGAGGAGACCGTCCGCGAGGTCGCCGCCGACGTCGAGGGTCTCTGGCTGATCGGCGCGACCCGCGCGCGGGTTCACCGATCCAACGGGACGCAGACCGTCGTGGACGTGGCCGGGGCCCCGCGCACCTTCGAGCCCGCCGAGCCGGAGGCCGCGCGCCCTCGCAACCTGCTCGACTTCCGTGAGGTCGAGCACCTGACGACCTTCCTCGACACGAGTCAGCGGACCGCCGTCGCCCGGATCGGGACCTGGCACACGTCCCACGAGGCCATCTACGACCTCGTAGACGACCGGATCGTGGGTCCGTTCGAGCCGCCTCCCCGTTGCCGCCTCGGCAGCTACCAGGTCGCTGATCGCCTCTACGCCGTGTGCGACCAGGACGGAGGGTGGGCGCTGCTCGCGCGCGGCGACGACGGGGCCTGGGCCCCGAGGCTGACCTTCCGGGCGTGCGGCGAGGCGCCGACGTGCGCGGTGAGCCCTGACGGCCGTCGCGTGGCGTGCGAAGGGCGTTGCTCGGAGCAGGAGTCCTGCGCTGCGGGCACCACCGTGTGCGAGCAGATCGACCATGAGCCGCCGCGTTCCCGGGTCGTCGGGGGTCGGGTGCCCCGGTGGTCCATCGCTGGGTGGGACGGCGACGAACTCGTCCTGCTCGATGAGCGTCGCTTCGCCTCTCACGCGATGGCCCTCCGGGGGTCCGGTCCCCGCGTGCTGCTGATGGCCAACGAAGACCGGGCGCGCTACCGCATCCACGGCTCGTTGCTGCGACTCGGCCGAGACGGCCTGCTCCGGGTCACGGCCACGACGTCCGACACCCGCGAGTCCGTCGTGCTCGAAGGGCGACCCGGCGGACGCTTCGTGGCGCGTGAGGCTCCGTCCTGGGCGACCACTCCCGACCTGCGCGGTCGCGTCGCGCTCTGCTCGGCGGACGGCGACCTCGGGGCGGTCGCACCGGACGGGGGCATCTGGTTCTCTACCCACCTCGAACGGGCGTGGCACTCGTTGCAAGCGGGCGGCTACGACCCGTACCTCACCGCGCTCCGGGGCTCGCCCGGCAACCGGGGCGAGCTCTCCTGCTCGAGCACGGGCTGGTCGGCGGGCCCCACTGGCATCGGCTGGGGCCGCCCGGTGCAATCGGGGCACAACCACGTGGGTCTCGGTCGGGGCGTGCCGCAGTTCCTGTGGGAGCGGGAGCCGACCGATCTTTGGCAGTGCGCGCCCGACGGCGATCCCTCACGCCCCACGGACGATCAGCCCGACCCCGAACCAGCCGCGCTACCCGGCGCCGAGTACGAAAGCGATTCGTCGTCGTGGTTCAACGGGCGCTTCTGGGTCCGCGAGTCGCCGGCCATCCCGCAGCGAACCTCCTACGCCTTCCCCTGGCAGATGCGCGCGACAGGTCATCGACGACCCCGTATCACGCTGGTCGAGTTCCGACATGATCGCGCGCTCGTCCTCGCGCCTTCGAACGACTCGCGGAGCATCGAGACGCTCGTGGAGCTGTCGGCCAACACTTCCCCGCGGATCCTCTGGCGTGCGCCGTACGAGCACGACCCGTATACGACAGCTCTCGTCGCGCGGGATGGGACGACCGTTGCGGTGAGGCTGCGGCGCTTTGGCGATCACCGAGGGCTGAGTCCAACGGTGGTGGTCTCGTCGCAACGCGCGGGCGTCAGGGCGGCAAGCATCGCGGTGGCGGCTCGCGCGGAGGGCACGGTCGGCGTGTACGCCGCAGGAGTGGACGGGGGCTTCCTGCGCATTCTCGACGACGGGACGGCGCTCGGCGGTCCGCCGGGCGAGGTGCCGCGCGTGCTCGCCACCCGCATCTCCCTCGACCCCTGCGTCTCCAGCGCTATGGGTGACTACGTCGTAGAGACCGGCGCGTCGGTCACCGGTGTCGACGACCGCGCGGTCGACATGCTGCTTGAGGCGCACTTCTCGCGCGCGGGCGATGCGCTCTGCCTAAGAGCCCTGGCCCACTTCGGGACGCCCTTCACGATCGACGCCCGGGGCGCTCGCGGTCCCTGGGGCCGCTCGACCGCCCTGCGATGCTCGCGGCCGACGCGGCTCCGGCGGTGGCGCTGATCGTCGGTGCAGTCCTGACCTGCGCCGCATGGCGCGAGAGCAGTCGGCTCGTGGGCGTTCCTCGCGCTCGCGGCCCGCGCGTTGACACAACGCGCTCCGGCAGCGCAGTGAGCGCGGATGCTCATTGATGAGACGTCCACGCCGCGAGTTGACGCCGCGTCCCGCGTCGGGTCCTCTTGCAGCCCGTGTCGGTCTCCCCTTACCGAGAGCGCCCGCGCGCGGCCCGACCGCGCCCTCCCAACGTCGCCGTGGCGGCGCTGGTGTGCGTCGGCTGCGCGCTCCTGTGCGCATTCACGACCGGCAAGCTCACTGAGATGAGCCGCCTCCGCGGCGAGAGCCCCGGCGCGCCCGAGCGGGTGATGACCGTCGAGCGCGAGGTGCGGCGCTTCAATCCCTCCCTCGCCGAGTACGAGCTCAACGATGCGCGGCATGGCGTCTGGAGGATCCAGCTCACGCAGACGCAGATCGAGCGCGTCCGGTACCGCGAGCCGGTGACCGTGCGCTGCCTGGAGGATGAGCGCGAGTGCTTCGTGCCCGACTCCATCTACGTCGACGACGGCAATCTCGGCTTCGACCGCGCCCTGCGCATGCTGGAGGTCTTCGGGCTGTTCGCCGCGGCGCTGCGCATCGTGTGGCGGCTTCGTGCCTGGCGCCGCGAACTGCGCGCATGGGCGCAACAGAACCCTCCGTCTAGGCATGGCCCTTCAGGCGCGCTCGACTGATCTCGCCAAAGGCCGTTGCGGCGTCGACCGCCCACTCGGTCGAGCACGCGCCATGGGGCTGATCTCGTTGCGGTAGGCGAGGACGTCGTCACGGCCATCGTCCATCCGACGTTGGGATTGTGCATGAACACCCACCGCCCTCCGCCGCGCCGCGGTGGCCGCCTCCTCACCCACTCGCTCAGGATGGCGCTCGTCGGCTGCGCCTCCGCCCCCCCTTCGAGGGTGAGGTACCGACACTGCGAGTGGACGTCGTCTACCCCGCCTGCACGTTCCGGCTCTTGGGGTGGCCGTTGGACGGAACCGTCCGCGCGCTCTGTGGCGGGCTGCGGGTGGAGCTCACGCCTGCGGGTGTCACGCTCGGTGACTCGCGTGCGCTGGTTCACCCGTGAGCGGGCGGTCTTCGTGTTGCGGTCGCGCCGACCCTGGTTCCTGTTCGGCATCGGTGGATCGGCGGTGGTGCGGCGGAGGCTGTCGGGCGCCGACGAGACGGTCTCGCCTGCCGAGCACGGGTCGACGCCGGGGGCGGTGCTCTGGGTGTCCGACGAGCACGGTCGTGCGCGCTTCGTCTCGGCCGACGCGGCGGTCGCGGGCGAGACGGTCGCCGTCCCGTCACCGGCGACGCTCGGGCTCTGCGACGACGCGACCCGGCGCGAGGCGCTGCGGGTGGCCGTGCCGTCTGAGATGTCGTCGTGGGCGGGAGGGTCAATGCCCGCCCATGCGACGGTGGATATCGGCGGCGATCGCGCATGCATCCGCAACGTGCAGGGCACGCTCGGGGAGGCGTTCTACGCCTGGCCCGCGCCGGGGGGCGGGCTTGTCGGGGTGGAGTACGACGACACGCGGCACGCGACGACCGCGACGGACAGGGCCCGGTTCCGCTGCTCGCCGGTCGCGGCGCGTGGGCTGGCAGGGAGCGCGCGTTGACGCGGTCGTTGCGCACGCCGTGCGGTCGCAGGAAGGGCGGCCGCGGGAGGTCCTTGACGGTGATGGCTGCGCTCTGGTTGGGGGCGATGGTGGTTCCGTCCGGCGACGTCGCGGCGCAGCGGAGGGTCACCGCCGTCCAGGCGCGTCGGGCGCGCTGCGATCGCGGGTGTTGGCGGACGTACGCGGCGTGCGTGAACGGGTGCTACCCGCGTCCTCCAGCGCCGCAGCACGAGGCGGCGTGTCGTGAAGCGTGCCGGCGTCGCGTGGCGACGTGTGTCTTCGCGTGCCGCGGATGGAACGCGGAGATGGTCGACGCGTACTGCAACATGGTGGACAGCGCGGTGCTTTGCGGCAGCTACCAGTAGCAGCGCGGGCCATCGCTGGACGCCTTGCTCACGAGCGTTCCGGTTCCAGTCTTGCGGATCGTGAGCGACGGGCGTGATGGAGAGTCCAGCGCGGCACCCTCGCTGGGATCGGTCACCGAGATGGGTAGACGTCGCTATTCGATTCGAACGTATGCGCGGTGATACCGAACTCCGGTGACGGTCGGGGGAACGACAATCCGGCGTCGCCGACGATCGTGTCGGGACGAAGCGACGGGTGCGAATACGACGTCCGGTGGCCGCACGGAATCCTGACGTGTCCGTCGGGGGTGACCTCTGCATCGATTCGAACGCAATCAGGCTCTGGTCGATCGCTCGTCGCGGTGCAGGTCCAATCCGGCGGGCACGCCTCCCGCGCTCTCGATCGCTCCGCCGCGCACGCGTACGCCGTGATTCGCGGCACGCGGCGCGGATCGACGACGACGTCCGGGACGACGCTGCTCCAGCTTGTGTCCGACATCTCGGAGGTTGGCGGGAAGGGAAGACCCGGCGGACTCCGTCGTACGGTCGTCCGCTCCTCGTCGCACCTGAGTTCGATCACCGTTCCGCCTCCAACCTCAGGGCGACCGATCGGGCGCGCGCATCCGATCGCAACGGCGAACACCAACAGCGATCGCAGGAACAAGGTCGCCTCGGTTGCAAGATACACGAGGCGACCAAGGCCAGTTGTGGTGCTCGAAGCTGAGCCCCACTCGCACTCGCAATCAGCATCGACTCCGCCGTCGCCGCGCCCTCACGAATCGTACTTCGGCGCGACCAGCACCACGGTGTGATCAGTAACGGCCTCGATGCCGTACCCGAGTGCCCAGATCGCTACTGCTGGTTCGTATGGGTTCGGCGACCGCGCGAAGGCTGCGAGCCGGTCGCGGTCGGGGCCATCGCGGTCGAGCGTCTTGCCGACACACTCGCGTGCCCACGCCGCGTGGCGCGCGAGCAGCGCCTCGACCGGGTCGCTCGTCGTGTCCTCCACTTCGCCCGGCGCCGAGCGCGGATCGAGCACCATGCGCCGTAGCGCGCGCCAGATCGCGGCGAGCCCCAGGTGGCGCCCCGCGGGTGGCGGCGCTTCGTACGGCGGTAGGACGGCGGCGTTGAACCGCGGCCTGTAGGCCTCGTAGTACTCGCCGTCGTCGTCTGGAAGGTCGTCGTCGCGCCGTGCGTCGGTGAGCGCCTCTTCGATGTCCCAGGCGCGAGCGCTCATCTCGTTGAGCGCGCGCAGCCGCGGGTCGTTGTACCGCGTCTCAACGAGTCGCTCGTCTGCGCGCGCATCGTGAAAGCGCCAGAGCACCCGCTGCGCGCAGGGCCCGTCCTCGGCGAGCCGCGCGGCGACCTCGAGTCCGAGCGCCTCGGCGGTCGCCACCCCCGAAGGGTCCAGCGCGAGTCCGATCACGTCGTCGAGGCTCGGTGGTACGAGTCGCGCGGCGCAGTCGTCGTAGTGGTCGAGGCACGCCGGGCACCGCAACCACCGCGCGGACTTGCGGCCCCAGTGATGGCGCTCTTGCGTCAGTCCTTTGTCGCACCGGCCACACATCGATGCTGGGGCGAACGCGCGCGTGTGTGTGCTCGCAGTCCAGTCGTGCGGGATCAGGTCGCGTGCCGCAAGGGTCTCCCACGCCGACTCGGGACGGCTTGCGCCGCGGACCGCGGACAGCACGCGCGAGAGGCGCCCGCGAACGCGGCGTTCGACCAGGGTCGCCCACCGGGACGCATGGAGCGCGCTCATCGCCCACGCGGGGCACCCGTGCCTCGGTGACACGGCGCGGGTCTCGTGAGGGGTTGGGGTTGTGGTGTTGTCGTCGCGTGCGCGAACTGCAGCGCGATGCGGAACGAATCGAGAAGAGGCTGTTGTTGCAAGGGTCGCGTCGAGTGCGGTCGATCGTAGGTGATCGAAGCCGAGGCGCGGTTGAGCAGAGGCTAGCAACCCGCCCGCGGGCGACGCAAGCGCGGCCGCTCGCTGAACTCGTGCCGACGTATGACGCGCCGGATCGCGACGGCATTCGTCACCGTTGCTGACTCGCACCGTTATCGTGGCATTCGACCGCCGCGAGGGACGACCCCTCCGCGATCGCGCGTTGAGGCGCCGGAGGATCCGACCGATGCCCCAGCAGACCGCCCCGCGGGGCACGCCGTGAACGGGTCGCACGCCCTCGGTGGGCTGTTGCTGCTCGCCGCGCTCCCGCTGCATGGGCCGCTGCTTCCGGCGGGCCTGGGCCCCTTCGCTCGCGCGCAGGAGCGTCGACGCATCGCCGCCCGCGAGGCGCTACGGCGCCCGCCTCCCGAGAACGTCAGCGGTGCCTTCAACCTCAGCGACTCCATCCGCGGCCCGTCGGGTGATCGTTTCGGCTGGTGGCAGGGCGTGCGATTCCGCGCCGGGGACCAGCGGTCCTTCACGGTCGCCGGCGACTGCACGGAAGAGGCGATCACGAGCGTGTTCGAGGTCGACGGCGCGTGGGTCTTCCTCACGGAGTACGGACGCGCCCTGGTCAGCGAGACCTTCCTCGGGCCGCTGCGGGTGGTCGCCGGTGCCGTCTGTGACCACCGCGCAGGGGCCTACGGTCGCGGGCTCGCGGTGCAGTTCGTGGCGGACCGTCCGTACCTGATCGACCCTCGCCGCGGCCGGGTGTCCCTGCACGCGCCGCCGCGCACCGCCGAGGCACTGTTCTGCGACCGACTCGTTGGTGCGGCCATCACCCGCGAGGGCGCGCTCTTCCGCACCGATGACGGCGGCGTGCGGTGGCGTCCGGTCGACCTCGGAGGCACGCCCACGCGGCGGGACGTGGCCGTCTCGTTGAGATGCGCGCAGACCGTGGAGGCGGCCTCGCCGCCTGGGTTGCGGGTGCACACCAGCCACGGGTGGATGCTCTTCGCCGACGGGGCGTCCGACGCGCAGCACCCCACGCTGTCGCCGTCGACGGAGCCGCGAGGAACGTCCGGTGAGGTGGGGGATCCCTCAAGGGTGCGACAGCAGCGCTACGAGGTGCTGGCGGCTGGCGAGCGTCCGCGCTGCACGGGGCCCGGCGCGCCCTGGGAGCCTCCGCCCGTCGCGCTGCGCGTGGCGAGCCGCGGACGACCGGTGCGCGCGCCGCTCTTCACCGGCCTGGGTTGGACCCACTCGCTGCGGGCCGCCGATGGGGCCCTGCTGGCCCGGTCGTCACGGGCACCCGGTTCGTACTGGGACACGCACGCCTCCCTGCGCTGGCGTGGACACGACGCGCAGGGGGAGTTCCGTGGTGCGGCCGACATCCCCACCGAGATCCACCCTTTCGACCACTTCGACGTTACGGGCGTCGGGGTCGGACGGCGCGCGCTCGCCGTCAGTCGTGACGGCGTCCTCGTCGGCCACTCCGGGGACACGATCCTCTGGGCGCGTGGGCACCAGTCGGCGGACCTGTCCCCCTTCGACACGAACCTCCTCTGGCGCCGGGGAACCCACGTCGACGACGGGCGGATGTTGCTCGTCGGCCTCGAACACTCGGTCTCTGACTACGGCGGCGTCTACGCCCACTATGGCGCTGGACGGCACCGCGCGGTCGTGGCGCGGGTCGGCGTCGACGGTGCGATGGCGGCTCGCGCCTGGAGCGTGCACGACGCGGACGCGCAGATCCTCGGGCCCGCGGAGCTCGGTGCAGACTTCGGGCTCGCGGTCGTCGATCGCGGCCGCGTCGCGCGCTTTCTCCCGATGGACGGGGACGACGCGGTGGTGCTGGGCTCGCTCCCGGTCGAAGGCGCGCGGGTCGTGCCTTGCGCGACGCCTGCCGGGTCCGCGCCGCGGCTGCATTTCTTCTCCGCGTTAACGGGGCCGTCGGATCGGGTGACGCCGCCGATCGTCATCGGGTCTGCCAACACCGAGGGCGTTGCCTTCGTGGCGACGCACGCCGTCTACGAGCTCCGCGACGGCGCCCTCTGCCTCCGAACCCTCGACGTCCGCCTCCCCGCGACGGAGGACAGCGACTCCGACGAGATGGCCCCCGCGCGCTTCGAAGCGCACGGCGGACGGCTCGATGGCGTCCTCGACGACGGCGAGACCGTCACACCATTTCGCCTGGTGGACGACCCGCGCGAGGAAGGCCGCGCGGAGGGGAGGGAGTGATGTCCGCGGTCTCCTTGCGTCGCTGTGCATGGGCCGTTCGCGTGCTGCTCGCGCTGGGTGCGCTCAACCACGCGCTGCTCCTCGCCCGTCACGCCTTCGCCCTTCACGCGATTGATCGACTCGCGCGTCATGCGCCGACCGCGACGCCTTCCGTCGGAGCCCTCGACCGGGCCTTCAACGTGCTCTCTACGACTTCCGCCGTGCTCGCGTTCGGCTGCCTGGCCGCGCTTGCGCTCTGGTCCGTCGCGCTGTCCCGAGCGGCGAGGCGGGCGGGTCTTCTCGGTTGGCGCGATGCGCCTCCGACGCTCGCGCTGTCGTGGCTCATCCCCGGCGTCAACCTCGTGCAGCCATTCCGCCGCCTGCTCTCGTTGCGCCGCGCACTCGTCGAGACGCCGTTGGCGGAGCCGCGCCCCGTCGCGCGCGACGACGTCGGTTACCGCGAGCCGGCCCTAACGTCGCTCCCGGCCGTGGGCACAGATGGTCGGGCACCCATCGGTCTCTGGGCGGCGCTTTGGCTCGCGAGCGGCGTCGTGCCGCTCGTCGCATCCCTGGTGCACCTTGATCCGACTCGCGCCGACGGCATTCGCACGGCGACGCTGCTGGCCGCCGCCGTCGACGGGTTGCGCGTCGGCGCGGCAGGCGTCGCCATCATCGTCGTCACTAGGCTCACAGCAGCCGTCGTGGCGCGGGACACGACCAACCCTAGTCCAAGCGAAGTGCGGTTGTAGTGCGACAGGCCCGGACCTGGGGATCAACGAGGCAGGCCGCCGAAGCTTCGAGGAGCTCGGGGTCGAGATCGAGAACGTCCGCTTCCGTCGAGATGCTCGAAGCGCGTAAGCCCCTGCCCGGTCGGATGGCGCGTGGTGCTGAATCTTGCGAGGACGACGTGCGCGGTGAAGGGGCTCACAACCAGCCGCGCGGCGGTGGGTCGTAGGAGGCGTCCCGGTACTGGTCGTCGGGGTCGAGGCGCACCACCGGCCGTGCCTCGTCCGATGTTGGACCGTCGGCGGCGAGCTGCCCGAAGTCGTTGCGTCCCAACGGCCTCGCTCTACCGAGCGGAGGCGACCGCATGGGCGCCGAGCCGCACGTAGCAGACGCCTACCGGCTGCCGGGCGCGCAGCACGACCCGGTAGCGCCCCGACCGCTCGACGAGCGCGTGCATCCACCCCACGGTGGAGTCGCTCTCGACGGCGTCGCCCTCGGGGGGCTCGACGCGCATGAGCGCGGGCTCGGTGCTGTCGCACCAGAAGTCGACGTGGAGGTCCTGCCCTTCATGGAGCCGGAGCGAGAGCGTCGGCAGGTCGCCGCTCGCGTCGAAGGTCATCGGCCGCGTGGCCGCCATGTGCGACGGCTGGAAGTGCACCTCGGATGACTGCTCAGCCGGGGGGACGCAGGTCGCGGCGCTCGCGGGCCGACAGGCCACGGTCGGGGGAGCGGGCTCGACAAGCCGGCCGGCGAGCAGCACCCGGCGGTGGACGATGACGTAGCCCGTGTCGGATCCGAGGATGCGGTCGACGGGACGCTCCTCGACGATGGCCCCGCCCTCGATGCGGACGGCGTTGAGGGTGTCGCGCCCGCCATCGCCCGACCTCCCGTCGGCGCGCACGCCGAGGTGCGCGATCTCGCGGAGCTGTCCCCCGCGCCACGCGAAGACGATCGCGTCGCCGAAGTGGTTCACGTAGCCAGGGGCGCAGTGCGTGCGAACCACCGCCTCGTCGCGGCCGTCGCCGTCGAGGTCTCCGAAGACGGGGGCGTCGACCCGGAAGGCCCGGTCGTCCCCTCCGGGCTGCCAGTCGCTGGAGACGCCCCGGTGTGTTCGCACCCGCCCGACACACGTGTGGGTCCAGACGCGGTTGGCGAAGTCGACGGCGTGGACACCCTGCGCCCGGCCGACCGACGTGAAGAAGAACAGCGCGCAGAAGATCGTCGATCGCATGCGGAAGGGCCGCGGTGCAGCGCGCGTGCCTACGCTTCGCGAACGGATGCGCCGAGCACCGCGCGCGCCGCCCGCGTCACCCTTCGGCGTATCGTTCGGCTCGATGCGACCACCTCGTGGACTCGCCCTGCTGTTCGTCGGTGCGCTGGGCTGTCGACCTTTGCCCCGGCCGACCACCGCACCATCCGCCCCTTCGCCCGCGCCGCTGCCGAGCACGGCAGGCGTGAGGGAGGCACCCACGCGCCTCGCGTGGCTCCCCACGGGTCCTGAGTTGTTCGTGCAGCGCGAGCCCGATGGCTTCGCGGACGTGGCTCTCGGGTCGCTCCGCCTCCAGGTGCGCGACGACCAGGTCCGCGTGGCGGCCGATCAGCCCGCCGCTGAGATCGTGCTCGCCGGACGCACGGCGCGCGGGTGGGTCTTCGTCGACGCGGCCGGGACCGCCCTCGCCGCGCCCGACTTCCTCGGCCCGCTCACCCGCGTGGGCGCCTTCCCGGGCTTCCACGATGGTCTCGTTTTCCATGGCCTCGACTACGGGATGGGGCAGCGCGGACGCCTCGCGCTCGTCGACCGCCGACGCGTCGCGTGGATGAGTGACGGCGGCGTCTTCGTGCCGGTCGCGGCGCTCGACGGCGAGCGCGTCGAGGAGATCCTCTTCGTGTCCGAGCGCGCGGGCGTCGCGTGGACGGAGGGCGGCGCGCTCCGTTGCACCCGCGACGGCGGCGCGCACTGGATGGCCGTCGGGGGTGTCCTCCACGGTCCTCCGAGCCTGAGGTCCAGCGCCGACGGCGTACTTGCGGACATCGGCGGCAGGAGCGTCGTCACCTCCGACTGTCGCCTCGCCCCGCGCGACGACATCGACGTGCCCCCGCGCAACGACGACTTCTCGACCGGGAGGGATCCGCCGGCGGAATGGCATCGCGTCGGACCCGGCCTGCCCTGGCTCCTCGCCCGCCGCGACCCGGCGTGGACCGGCCTGCTGCACGGCATCGCCCGCCCCGACGGCACCCTGGTGGTGCACTCCGGGCGCGACCTCAGCCTTGTGGAGGGGCACACCGCCCGCGGCCTGACGCGCTTCCGACTCGACGACCACTGGAATGGGACCGCCAACGCGGGGCACCTGGTGCGGATCACCAGTGGCGGAGGAACGAGCGATGACCCGCACCCCGTGACGACGATCTTCGTCGACCCACGCGCCGGTGGCGGCGAGGTCATTCCGAGCGACCGGGTGCCCGCGGGGATGGCGGACGCGCTGCCCTCCGACCGCGCCGACCTCGCGGTGGGCGACGGCCCGTGCGGCGCGACGCCGTCGCACAGGGCGCTCTGCCGGTACGACACACCGACCTTGGAGGGGGTCACGCGGCAGGTCGCCCGCCCCTACACCGCGCTCCTCGGTCTGAGCGGCTCGCGGGCGCTCCTCGGTCTCTCCGCGCACGCCCTCGGCGTTGCGGACGTGGGCGCCGCGGCCGACCCGATCCCGGTCACGCCGGTCTTCACGGCCAACGAGGGCGAGACGGTCTCCGCGGCCGTCGGCGTGGGTGGTGTCGTCACGGCGCTGGTCACCCGCGCGGGCTCGCTCCGCGGCGCCGCCGTGGGCCTGCTCGGCGATCCCCTCGTGGTCATCGACCTGCCGTCCGGCGTCGACCGCGCCGTGTTCGCCGACCCCACCCACGGCTACGCGTGGTCCACCGGCTTCGAGCGCGTCGCCCGCACGCGCGACGGCGGTCGCCACTGGGAGGCCCTACCCGCGGTCGACGGTCGCCTCCCGGAAGGGCGCGACGGCGCAGAGGCACCGGATGCCGAGCATCCCTTCGTTCCCGACGCGCTCGCATGCACGCTCGATCGCTGCCTCCTCGGGGGGCGTCTCGTCGTCTCGGGGTGGGGGCCCCTCGCGCCCAACGCGGGCCGCTTGTTCGGGGCGCTGCCCGACCCGCCGCCACCGCCACCCCCGCCGCGCGCTTCGCTGCGCCAGTGGTTCGAGGCGCGGCAGGTGCCCGCGCTCCAATGCTCGCCCACGGGCGTGGTGCAGGCGTGGCCGACCGCTCCGGTGCTCGCCGCGCCCGCGGGCTTCCGCCACCGGACGCTTTCTCACTGCGCGGTCGATGGCTGCGTCGACGCAATGGTCTGGAGCGACGGGGCCTTGATGCACGTGCAGTTTGCGTGGCGCGGCCGCGACGCGGAGGGCGCCTACGCGGCGGTCGGCGAGCCCTCCGTGCTCACCACCGATCTCTCCCGCGACATGGAGCACCCCGCCTGGCTCTCGGTGCACGCCTTCGCGCTCGACCGCCGTCGGGCGCTGGTGAGGCTGTCGGCGCAGGGTGAGTCCCACGACGCGTGGCTGCACACCCGCGCGGGCGGTGCGACGGTTTTCCTGGCGTTTCCGACCCCCGCGTACGAGTGGTCGGCGCCGCAGTGGGCGCGCGACGGTCGACTGGCGATCGTCGCCCGGTCGGGGGACCGCGACGGCGAGGTCGCCGTCTACGAAGGGCCCGATGGCGCGAGCGCCACCACGGTGCGCACGCTTCACTTCTCGCAGTTCCTCGAACACGACGACCCGCGCCTCGCGCCGACGGTCATGGAAGAACAGGGGGCCGACTTGCGACGGGCGCTCGGGCTCGCCGTGCGCGCGGAGGTGCGCGGCGCGGCGCTGCTCACGACCCGCGGTGACGCGACCGTGGTGGCGGTGTTCCCCGTCGCGCCGTCGCCCGACGCGCTGCCCCTGCATGTGCCCTGGCGCCTCGCGGGACCGCTGCGCCCGTGCGTCGCGCCTGCGGCGCCGGATGCGTGGCGCCTCGACCTCGCCCTCCCAGAGGCCGCGCGGGTGACGCCCCCGATCGCCGCCGCGCGCACCTCCGTCGTCGTCGAGGCGGGCGAGAGCGGCGTGTGCCTTCGCTCCCTGGAGCAGTCCGGGCGCGGCCAGACCCTCTCCGTCGAGGCCGGCGCCGACGGTGCGATGCGCGGCACGATCGCTTCCCCACAGGGCCTCCGCCCGTGGCGCTGCGAGGCCCGATGAAGCACGCCTGGATCGCGGCCCTCCTCCTGACGGCCTGTGGACACGCAAGCTCGCGTCCGGTCGTCGTTCGCCGCCCGCCCGCGGCGCCCCCCGAACCCACGGCGCGCTACTTCGTGCGGGGCGGTGGCGTGTTTCGCTCGTGGTGGGTCGACGAGCGGTCGCGGCCCCAGCGGGCCATCGTGGACGGTGTTCGCCTGGAGGTCGACGGCGCCTCCGTCGCGCGGGCCGACGGGCAGCTCATCGCGCTGCTGTCCGCCGTGTGGGAGCGCGACGGCCACTGGGAGTTCGTCGGACGCTCGGGGCGGTGGGAGGCCTCGTCGTTCCTCGGCGTGCTGCGGCGCGGAACCCAGATCACGGCCGCGACGCTCGGCCTCGGGAGCGGGCGGACGACGGTCGTGCGCGACGGCGCGGTCGAGGGCCTCACGCTGCCGCCGGGCGTGGTGATCGACGCGGCCTTCGGCGACGAGCGCCACGGGCTCGCAGTCCTCGAACCGGGGCGGGCGCTCCTCACCGACGACGGCGGCGCGCACTGGTCGCCCCTCCCGCTGGGCGACGACGCGGCGCTCGAAGTGGTCGCCCTCGACGGCCGACGCTGGGTGCGCGGCGACGAGGCCTGTTACGAGGTTCGAGCCGACGCGACGGTCGCTCCTGTCTCGTGCGACACGCTCCCGCTACTACACGCCACGACGCCCGAGGATGCCGTCGACGCCGCACTGCACCGCATCGGCACCCCGCACGCCGACCGGACGCTGGTCCCGCTCGCGTTCACGGACGCCACCCGACGACAGGTGCTCGCCTGGACGCGCGCGACCACGCAGCCCGAGCCGCGCGGCGCGAGGTCAATGATCTATGACTTGGAGCGCGACGAGATCGTCGCGGGCACCGAGGCCGATCTCCCCTGCGAGGTGGAGGGCCCGGACGACGTCTTCGTGGCCGACCGACCGTACCTGCGGTGCCCGGCGGCTCGCGGCGCGCTGGTCCTGCGCTCACTCGCGCCCGACGGCCGATGGCAGGAGCGGCTCACGACGTGGCGCTGCGGCGGCGAGACCGGGTGCGCGGCGAGCGCGGACGGCGCGCGGGTGAGTTGCGCGGGGCGCTGCGACGCGGGGACCGGGTGCGGGGACGCTGCGTGGTTCTGCGAAGGCACGGCGGGCGGCGCGCGGCGGCAGTGGAGCGCTGGAGCGGCGGACCGCGGCTGGCGCGTGGCGGGCTACGAGGGGGACACGGCGGTGCTGCTCGACGGGCGGGAGTGGCTCGCGCACGCCGAGGTGCGACGTGGGGAGGGGGCGCCTGCGCGACTCGCGCCCGATCCCGCGTGGGGGGGGTTCCGTGAGTTGCGTCCGCCGCGACTCGGGCAAGACGGGCGGCTGCGCTTCTGGGCGGCGCGGGCCGACGGGGAGCGCTTCGTGCCGCTCGAAGGACGACCCGGCGGGCCCTTCGCCGAGCGGGCGCGGCCGCCGTGGGTCGGGTCCGACGACGACCGCGTGAGCTTCCTGTTCTGCGGCGACGACGGGGCCGCCGTCAGCGCCTCGCCCGACGGCTACACGTGGATCTCTCGCGGCCCTGAGGACCAGTGGCAGCGCGTGGCGTCCGACACGAGCGACCCGGCCTTCGTAACCGTCGCCGGGGACCCGCTCACAGCAGCTCCGCACCTCTCGTGCGACGCCGTCAGCTGGCGGCGCAACCACGACTGGAACAGCCGCGTGATCGGCTGGGGGCGCCCGGCTGCGTCGCACTACGGTGCGGAAGCCGTCGTGCGGCCTTGGGGCACCTACGACCGGTCGCAGTGGCGTTGCACGCCGCGGTCGCCTCCGTCACCGATGGGCGCCGCCGTGCGCGTCGACGACCGCTTCCTCTCGACCCACGGCGCCGGGTTGCCGCGTGAGAGCCGGGGCTCGATCGAGGTGCCGAGCTTCGCGCTCGCGACCCTGGCGTCGCCCGCCCCGCGTGTCCTGCGCTATCGGTCTGCGGGGGCCGGCGCGGAGACGGCCGCCCTCATCTGGTCGGTGGTCGCGGCCGACGCTCGCGGTGCGATTGTGCTCGCGTGGGCCAGGGACGCGACGTCCTCCGCCCGCCGCGTGCGCCTGCTCGCGCTCTCGCCGCAGGAGCCTCCGCGCACGATCGAAACGCTGCCCACATGGCTCGCGACGGGGTCGCCCTCGAACGTCCGATCGCTGGTCGCGCGCGAGGGCGCTGTCACCGCCGTGCTCGTGCATGAGCACGCGCGAGACGCGTTCGACCTCGAAGACCGCTTGAGCGCGCGGCTCGTGGTGCTGCGGGCGGGGGCCATGGCGGGCGTGCGCCGGGTGTCCCTCGCGCACGACTGGCCGCCGGGCTGTTACGTGCTCGACGGCGCGGCGGGCGTCGCGCGCAAGCGTCCCGACGGGAGCGTCGTGGGTGGTGCCCCGGGAGAGGCCCCGCGGGTGCTGGCCCGCTTGGTGACGGCGGTGGCGTGCGGCCCGTCGGCGCGCGGCGCGTTCACCTTCCCGGTCATGGCGACGACGAACGAACCCACCGACGCCGAGCCCGCGCTCGCGGAGTACGCGCTCGACGGGGACGCGCTCTGTCTGCGATCGCTGCGGGGGGAGGAGGTCCTCGCCGCGCCGGGGGCCGACGGCGTCGACGGCGTGCGCCGCGACGGGACGCCAGTGCGCTGCGAGTGGCCCTGATCGCAGGGCTCAACCTCCGCCGTGTCGGACACGAGGGTCTTGTCGCCATTCCAGGGTCAGCGCGCGCCGTTCGGCCTCGCGTCAGCGCCGCGCGCTGAAAGGACACCCCCCTCTCCATCCCTCGCTACGTAGCGTCCTCGTCATGGGTTCCAGGCATGCCTATCCGGTTGTCGCCCCGACCGAAAACCCATGTGATTTCGCGGGCCGAATTGGCGGAATCGTCGCCCCGGGGCGCGTGACGGAGCGCGTCATCGGTTGCCACGCCGGCTCAGACCGGGGCAGTCGGCGGAGCCCCGGGCGACCGCGAGCACTGGCCGGGCGAAGCACCCTACAAGCGCTCGTAGGGGTGGCGGGGGCACTCGGCGGGCGCGGACGCGCGGTAACTGGTCAGCGTATCTGGGGCGGGCGCGGGTCGGGGCAGGCCAGCGCGGTAGAGTAGGAGCCACGCGCGAGGGAGCAGTGCGCAGACCACATAGACCAGCCCGGCGACTCCCAGGGCCAACCACAGCAAAGGCCCCGCGAACCATGCGACGGCGCCCTTGCCCCCGCTCGCTAGACCCGTGAAGTGCCAAAGGGCAGCGAGCAACAGAGCGGTCATCGCGCTCCCCGCGCGGACCATGCGGAGCACCTGTCGGGCCTCCCGCTCCGCCACGCACCGCTGGCACTCCGTCGCCATGTCCGACGGTACACCGCGCGGGCGTCAGCGCGAGGTGCAGCGACGGAGGATGACCTGTCGGTCGCTCGTGACGACAACCGCGAAGGGCTCCCATCCGGCCTCGACCGGGGTGGGCGTCGCCGTCGCGACCATGGCGTTGATCTTCACCTCCCACTGCGTGCAGGGCATCTCCTGCGCCCGCGCGTCTCGCCCGCCGAGGATGCCCGTGTCGCGTGAGCCCGCGTCGAGCAGGTTGCCGATCATCCCTGTGGGGCTCTGCGCCGAGCACGCCATGAACCCGACGTGCAGCACCACCGCGCCCACCAGCATCCCGCCCGCCATCTTGATCCGTTGCATTGATCGCCTCCATTGGGGGGCGACCCATTGCCGACCCGCGGAGCGACGATTACCACGCGGCGGCCCGCTCGCGCCCCGTGCGGGCGCTCTGGTAGCCTCGCCCAATGGTGAACCGCGCTCGCGTCTTCGCCGCTGCGTTGGGCCTCATGGCAACCGTAGGCACCCACTGGTTGCCGATGGCGCCCGATGACGGAGGGCGCTACCGGCATGAGCGGCTCGCGGTGTTTGGCGCGAGGGCTGCGAGATGGTTGAGGGAGGGTCAAGTCGGGCGTGGATCGGGCTCGATTGCCCACGGCCTCGGGGTTGGCGATTCGCCCGCCCGACCCGCTCTGAATGCGTACGGAATGCCATTCTTTGACTGCGCGGTTGGCTATTGGAGAGACCACTCGGCGACGAGACCGGCGTGGTGGAGTGAGGGCGGCTGCGACCCCTCGCGGTGCGCCCGACCCGAGTGACGGGCCGACGCCCGCCGATAGCCCGCCCGTCGCTCGCACGGGGGCAGACAGGGCGCTTGCGGGTTGAGAGTCAAGGCGTCGACCAGTTCCGTCGTCACCCCCAAGGCCCACGAGTCGAACATCCCTACTTCGGCGGGAGGCTCAGCTGGCCCGATGGGTTCGTTCACCACACGAACCATAGTGAGCCGAGCACGTGTCGATGGATCGCATCGCAAACAGGGTCATGCGACCGGATCGCTCATCCCCCGGACCGCGCCAGGAGCTCGCGCAGCGTGAACAGCCGTGGCGAGTCGCCTTCCCCCGACGTCAGCACACCGCCCACGTTGATCCCCCAGCAGGAAACGCGGCCCGACGCACGGCGGGCGCACGCGAGGCCCTGGTAGGTCACCGCGACCTCGACCGCGTCGCTGACGCCTGGAACCACCGGCGGCTCGTCGTAGCCCACGAGCACGGAGTCGCGGCCCGCCCCGTACTGCGAGGCGTCCCAATAGCAGGTGACGGTACCGCCCGGCGCCACGTCGCACCGAAACAGGCGCAGCGACGATGTCGTCGTCGCATCGTGAATCACCAGGATGTCGTCGGGCGTCGCGTCGCGGGACGACGCGGTGAACGGGTCGCCCTCCCAGCAGCGGGCCGCCCCCTCCGCGAGGGTTGCGCATAGGGCTCCACGATGACTGCTCACCGTGAGCTCGACGGCGCGGCCGGCGAGGGCGACGGTCGCAGGGCGCGGGTGCGGAGGGCTGTTCGGCGCGAAAGCGCCCCAACAGAGTACGGCCCCGCGCTGCACAGCGCAGACGTAGTCACCGAAGGTCACCAGACGCTCGACCGCGTCGAGCCCCGCGATCTCGACCGCTGCGTCGCGCCGCACAACCCCGCCGTCCCGCAGCGGCTGCCCCCAGCACACGACCTCACCCGACCGGCGCGCGCAGCCCACGTCGTCCGAGAGAGCGACCTCCGTCACGCCTTCGAGCACGCGGCGCATCCGATGCCCGAGGACGTCGATGTTGTCGAAGGCGAGGTCGTCGGCCGGCCCGACGACGCAGGAGAGGGTTCCGTCGAGGCCCAGGAGGCAGAGGTCGGCGTTGCTCAGCGCGACCTGGCGGGCGCGCGGTGCTCCGTCGATGCGCACGGGGCGGAGCTGCGATGGATCGCCGGGACGTTCGCGGTGGGGCGTCCCGCACGCGAAGTCGCCGCGCTCGCCGCGTGCGCAGACAAGGCCGCCGAACTCACGGACGCGGGTCTTCACGAGCTGGACGGGGCGCGGAACGCGCAGGGCCGACGACCTCAGATCGGGCGACACGTGACCGGTCCCGCAGCTGTGGGGGAAGTCGAACTCGACGTCGCCGTCATCCAGCAGCGTGCCACCCGACACGCCAAGGTCGACGACGCGCCGAGACTGGTCCGCTCCGCCTCGCAGGTACGACCGACCATCGATCGATCCCACCGTGCCGTCCTCCAGGCGGGCATGGAAGAAGCGGCCCACCTGCAACACCCTTCCGTGTCCAGCCACGCGCTGCGGGGCGCAGTGCCCATGGGCGCACCCGTCGGCCATCCAGTCGCCGACCATGATGACGTTGCCGTCGCGGCGGACAGCCCACGCCCCGTCGGGCATCAGCGCGATCACGCCGGGGGCTCGCAGCACCTCCGCCCGCCGCACCACGTCGGTGCCCCGGCGCACCAGCACGCCCGGGAGGCGCACCACCATGGCGCGGTCCCCTTCGCCCTCGACGATCGTGATCTGCGGGCCGCCCGCCATCGTCCCGGCGTGAGACAGCGCGACGAGCTCCGCGACCGCGCGCGCCATGGCGACCCGCTGCGCCTCTCGCGTGCGCCGCGCGCGGTCGAAACGCCACCCGATCACTGCCGCAGCCGTCACCGCCGCGAGCGCGAGCCCAACCGCGACGACGCGACCGACGCGCCTCGCCGCTCGCGGCGACTGGACGGTGACGCTCCGATAAGGTCCGTTGCCGACCTCGCGGTGATGGTTTTCGGGTGTCATCGGGTCCGCGCGGCCGATCGTATCAGGTCGGATCCTTCTCGAACGTCGCGCCGCTTCGATGGAGTAATCCGTTTGTCGATCAATCCGCGTCGGTGTTCGTGCCGGAGAGCGTGTCCATTTCGACGTCGACCGCCTCGATGTCGCAGGCGTGTCCGGCGTCCTCCGAGCGCGACGAGGCGACCGCAGTCCACTCCCCCAGTCGGACCCTCGTCCCGCACACCACGCCGTCGAGTCCCCCGCGACCCTCCGCGTCGACGCGCGAGCGAGAGTGCGCCCGCAGCACCGTCGCGGACCAGCGCACCGTCACCGCCGCCGACCCCGCGACCACTGCCGCCTCGCCGCGAGCGACCACACGCCAGTGCGCGTCGAGGTACTCCACCCGAAGCGTTCCCTGCGGGGCCAGCGCGCGTACCGTGAAACGCCCGGCGACGTCACGCGCGGCGGGCCGATCGTCGTCCTCCTCCGCGACGCGGTCGATGCGCAGCGGGGGCGGGGCGAACGGCGTCACCGTGTACGAGGCGGCCCACGGCTCGGCCAACGACGCGTCGGGCAACGCGCGCACGGCCTCGTCGTCGAGACGCTGCGTGAGTCTTCCGCCGTACTCGAAGGCCCGCGCGACGGGGCCCACCATCAGGCGCGGGGGGCCACCGCGATCGACCACGAAGAGTCCGAGACGCGTGGTGCGGACGCCCACGTAGGCGACGCGGCCGGTGTTGACGGAGGCGTACCAGTCCGTCGCGAAGGCGCCGGTCTTCATCGCGGGCTCCTCGCCAGGGAACAGGTCCAGGTACCAGCCCGTGTGGTAGGGCGCGCCCATCGAGGAGGGCATCACCTCGACGACCGACCCGACGAAGCGGCGCTGCGTCGCGGTGAGGGCGCGTCCCGCGAGCTCGTCCGCCACCACACGGCGTAGAACCCGGAACGTCTGCTCGGACTCGTCGAGGTAGCGCGCGAGGCTTGCGCGGTCTTCGGCGGAGAGCCAGTCGCCCTGGCGGGCGACGACCGCCCGCAGGCGCGACGTGTAGGCCAGCAGCGCGTCGTAGAGATCGGGCGTCGGCTCGACATAGGCGTCGGGGATGGCGCACGCCGCGCCGTCGTAGCTGGCCGCGGCGACGAGCGCGTTGGCGTGGCGGATCTGCCCGAAGCCCGCGACGAGAGAGTTCATGCGCAGGTCGTCCCAGGCGCGCCCCGCCATGAACGAAGGCAGCACCCCGGCGGGACGCCGCGCGAGCGAGCGCACCGCCTCGAACCACGCGCCATAGAGGTCGTCGCCGGTCGCGGGCGCCAGGGCGACGGCGCGCGCCTGCGCGAAGCCCGCGCGCAGATTGGGGAAGTCGGTGAGATCCTCGGCCAGGTAACGCGCGGCGGGCTCATGCCCAAGGGCATAGGCCACGTCGGCCGCGCCGAGGTCGTAGCGGTCTTCTACGGCGTCGTGTACCAGGTGCCAGGTCATGGCCGCGTCGGGCACCACCCGGGGCCCCAACACCGTGGCGATCACCGGTTGGCGCCGAACGCCGCCCGGCATCGGGTGCGTGCGCGCCGTGCGGGGGAAACCCTCCCCGATCGCCCGTGACAAGCGCGCGAAGGCGTCGGGCTCGTCGAGGCGCTCGATGCATGCCCCGGCGCGGAGGCGGGTCAGGTCGGCGGGGGAAACGTCTTCACGACGGCCCGCGAGCGACGACCAGAAGCCCTCGGCACGAGCGACCACCTCGCGGACGTCATCGCGGGCGAGGAGTTCGGCGAGCGCGAGCGCGGCGAGGGCCTCGCGCGGGGTCTCGTCGGGGAGGAGGGCGAAGCCCGGCGGCGAGCTCTGGCAGTCGCGCGACACGAGGTTGAACTCCAGGCGCGAGAGCCACGTCGCGCCGCGGAACCACCGCCTTCGTTGCTCGTTTTCGGCATAGGGGCCGCGGGGTGCGAAGACCGAGAAGTCGACGGTGCGGCGGCGGCCGAACAGCGTTGGCGTGTCGAGGCCCGCGGCGTTCACGACGAGGGCGACGAGGCGCGCGGCTTCGACATTGGTGCCGGCGAACGCTGCGGTGACGACCTGTCCGGTGAGCAGCGACCGCGCGACGGTGAGGTACAGGTCGACGTCGCGACCGACCTCCGATGGCCAGCGTGCGCTCGCGGCGGGGAGCGCGGCCTGGGCGTTGGCGAGTGCGTTGGCAAGGCGCGCAGCGAGGGGCGCTTCGAGCGTCTCGACGATGGCCTCGTGGCTGCGAAACACCGCGTGCAGGATCGCGTCGGACGTCACGTAGAGCGGCAGCTCGCGGCGGTAGATCTCGCGCAGGGCCTCGTAGGGAGAGTGGAAGTTCTCGCGGTCGAGCACTGCAAAGCCGTTGCGGCGGAGGGCGGCGAGCACGCCCCGGTCGAGGCCCATCTTCTCGGAAACGCGGCGGATGCCCGGCGTCAGGGACCGTCGGTCCCACGAGGGCCCCAGCGCGGCGGGCGCCCGACGGCGGGCGGAGAGGATGGCGCGCGCGTCGCGGTCGAGCAGGCGCTGCGAGAGGTGGTCGCCAGGGAGGCAGTCGTGCGCCGCGCGCTCCTCGGCGGAGCAGCCCTCGTAGCGGTGTCGACCGAAGGGGCCGTTGGGTGGGGAGAAGTCCGACGACTCGGACTCGCCGCCGGCTGCCCCGAGGGACGCGAAGATGCCGCGGTTCTGCACCGCCGCGATGGCGGCCGTGCGGGGGAGATGTGGGGATTCCCCACTGCGTGATCGCAGGGCCGACGGGGCGTCGGCGGAGGCGTCGGGGCGGTTCAGGGGAGGGGGGGTGCAGGCGGCGAGCGAGGCGAGCAGAACGAGGGTGGGGGCGGACCTCATGGCGCTGTGACAACGTGGCGGTGCGAAGGATCCACGAGCCAGCGCGAGGAGCGATGGGGGGCTCAGGGCGGCCGCACGCAATCCACGGTCATCGTTTCGTCGCGCACGCCCGTGACGCCGGTGGCGGTGGGCGCAGCGATCACGTTGGCCGAACGCAAGATGCGCAGGCAGAGGGTGTCTCCATCGAGCGCGTACTCCTCTTCCGCGCGTGAGGTCACCGTGGAGTCTGGCGTTGGCGCCAGCGCGTCGAGGGTGAACGCCCCCCGCGCCGAAGGCCCGCACGCCGTCAGCGCGACCGCGCGCGCCAGCACCCGGGTCGACTCGCCCGGCGCTTCTCCCTCGACGCTCCCGTCGGCCCGCACCCGCCAGAGACCCGCGCGGCCGTCGAGCACGAACACCCCGGGCGGCCGCAGCCCCGCGTCGAGGGACACCCGGCGCGCCATCGGCGCGGCGCCGGGCGCGATCGTGAGGAAGCCGGCGGCGCGCGCCCGAGAGGGGGCGCTTGGATACCCCTCCGCGCTGACGGACAACGCGGCGATGAACTCGCCCTCGCGGGCGACGAGCGTGCGAGCGCTGCCGTACATCGACGCGGACACCCAACCGGGCAGCGGCGCAGAGGTGACGGGCGCGGCGCCCGGCGTGAGCGTCAACAGCCGGGCGCGCGGCGGCTCGCCCTCGGCGTCCGGCGCCCACACGAGCGCCGTCGCGCGTGCGGGGCCGGCCGCGAGCATGCTCCAGGGCACGCCGGAGCTCGGACCGCCCGCAGGCGGGCCCGCGCGGTAACGAAGTACGCGCGGTGCGGGCGACGACGGGGTCGACCGCGCGAAGCTCCATAGGTGCACCATCGGTCCGACCCGCTGAATGAGGTCGCGCTGCGAGGCCGGGTCGACCCACTGCATCCGCGGCGGTTGCCCCGAGCGCGGTCGATCAGATCCGCGCGGCGTGCATCGCCACGGGGTCGGCTCATCGCGCGGGCGCTCGGGCGCCGGGATGCCGACGGCCCCGTGACGAGACGGCGCGACCGGTCCCCAACCGACGACGAGGTCGCGCTCGTTGGGCGACCAGCCCAGCGACGAACATGCGACCTGCCGGGCGGTCGAGCGGGCGGGTATTTCCGCCGGGCCCAATGGCCGCCACGGTCCGTCGACTCCGTCCGAACGCCAGGGCACGCCGTCGGGCGCGATGGCCATGGCGACGCCGTCGGACCCGCAGAACGAGAAGGCCGCGCGGGTCGCGTCCGGCGCGGCCCACGGAGGCGCGGGTCGTGGCCTGAAGACGCCGCCGGGCGCGCCCTCAAGGGTTACGGGCGCGGCGCCGTCGGGGCCCTGCACCCCGAAGCGGATGCGACCGTCGCGGCCGAGCCGAAGGTCCCGACCGTCGCGCCGCAGTCCCACCGCCGACGGGCTCGCGACCAGCGGGGTGGGCCCGCCTGCGCCGCGCCGCAGCTCCGCGTGGGCGAGCCACTCCCGTCGGTCGACGAGCAACGGAGCGTCGCCCTCGTAGCCCGCGACGCTCCACGTGCGCACGGCCGACCCCTCCGTCCATTGGCGCGACGCGCCCTCTCCCGCGCGCTCGCAGATCGTGGTGCCGCCCGCGCACGTCGCGCCCGCGTCGCAGCGCCCGGTGCACGTCACCCGCGCGCCGTCGGCGCTCGCGGCGCAGCTCGACTCCCGCTCGCAGTCCCAGGTGCGCAGCCGCTCGCGCCAGCGCCCGTCGGCGTCCAGCGACCACAGGACCGCGGACGCCTCCTCGCCCCGGCAACGCAGGTACGGGCGGTCGGCCACGAAGATGTCCGTCGGCTCGCAGGGAAGGTCGCCGTCGGTACCCGCGACGAGGTCATCGCTATCGAGGTCGTAGACGGCACCACGCGCGGGGTGCTGCGCATCACGGTGTTCGCGCACGCGCACCAACACCCGTCGCTGCGAGGCGTCGGTAAAGGCCAACGGCTGCCAGTCGCGGTCGGAGGACGCCTCTCGCATCGCGTCGACCGAGGTCTCCGGCGGCAGCGGGCGGAGCAACGGCAGCGCATCGCACGAGGACGCCCGCGCCGCGCCGGTCGCGTCGACCTCGTGGCAGCCCGACTCGCCGCGGACCCAACGGCGCTCGCCTGCCGCGAAGACCTCCAGCGGTGCGTCGTCGAGCGCGAGCGGCGACCACCGCTGTCCGCCGTCTTCGGTGTGCAACAGCCGGCCGGGCTCGAGCAGGGCGAGGCCGCGGAAGTCGTCGCCGAAGGCCGCGTCGAGCACGAAGCCCGCGGGCAGTCCGAGGCCCTCCGCCGTGCCGTCGCGGATCACCACGACACGCCCATTGCCCCGCCCGAGCACGCCGGACGGCACCTCCGCGACCAGCCGCAGCGGCCCGAGGAACGACGGTGACGACCAGCGCGCGTTGACCGCCGCGAAGTCCCAGCGGCCGTCCGCCGACCACACCGCCACGATGGGCGCGCCGAATCCGCCCGCGGCCGCGCGCACCGCCCCGCCCTCGCTCTCGAGCCGACGACCGCCCAGCAACACCCGCCGCGTCGCGCCCTCGTCGCCGATCCACCACGCGCTGTAGTCCGCGGCGGAGCGTGTCCAGACCCGCGCCGTCCCCGCAGCGGGCGCGGTATCGGACGATCGCTGCGGCGCCACCGGGCGCGTCGTCGGGCGCAGGCAAGCCGAGAGCAACAACGCGCCCCAAAGAGACCGTCTCATCGCACCTCGCAGCGCAGTGGGCGGGCATTGTCGGCGGACACCCTCGTCCCGCGCATCACGCCGCCGTCGGACGCGGCAACGGACCACGCGGCGTCGCGTCCGACCTGCTCGACCGCGCGCAGGCAGACGCCCTCCGCGCCTGCCTCGACGACGACCAAGGTGCGAGCGTCGGGCAGCGAGGGCGACACCCACGACGCGTCGCCCGCGTCGAGGGAGAGCGTCCACGCGTCGGGGGCGGGCATCGCGGCGCAGGGGCGGAGGTTGCCCCGGGCGTTGTAGGGGGCGAACACGGGGGCGGCGTCGGGCGATGGGGCGACGGGGTAGACCGCGAAGCGCGCGGGCGCGCCGTGGACGAGGAGCGCCGCCCCGCGCACGTCGCCGCGCTCCGCGAGCGCCATCGGGAGCCACGAGTGTCGGCCCGGCTCGCGATCGCGCGCCTCCTGCTCGGCCCGGCTGCGCTCGCTCCAGCGCGGGAAGGACAACCAGCGCGCCGCGACCGGGCCGTTGCCTTCGGTCAGGTCGACGATGCGGGCGCCTCCTTCCGAGTCTCCGGCGGCCGCCGGGAGCAGCGCCGTGAAGGACGCGCCGCGCGAGCGCAGCACCACGTGCGGGTCGAGGACGGGGGAGCCACTGCCGACACGCTCGGGGGCGCCGCCGGCTCGCAGCCGCAACAGGACGCTGCTGTTCATCGCCGCTGAATGGAGTTCCACCCGCGCGCCGGTGCGACCCACCGCCAGCGCGCGGAGCTCGACCGCTCCGAGCGCGCCCGCCTCCGCGGCGAGCGGCCCCGGCACCTCCGCCGCAGCGCTCGCTCCGGCGAAGCCTCCCCGTGCGTCGCGACCTCGCCACGCGAAGCGCGCGCGCAGTCGCTGTCGCTCGTCGAACCAGAGCACCGCGTGCATGCCGCCTTCGATCGCGCGCGCCATCGACGTCCGCGCCCGGTGCCCCGGGGGCGCCGCGATCGGCGGGAGCGCGGGCAGCGCCGCGGCCGCGCCGTCAGGAGCGCACCGCATCGTCGGCATCTGCTCGGGCGTGAACCATCGCTCGGGAGGAGCTTCGGGCGCTTCGTTCGCAGGGCGGACTTGCAGCCAGAGGCCGGCGTCGGGGGCGGGCGGCCCCCAGCCTGCGACCACGATCCGCCCGCCGATGAGGCAACGGTCGAGCGTGCAGTGCATGGAGTCGGGGTCGAGAGGGGGCTCGGAGTCCTCGGGGCCTTGAAGTTGGGTGGGCCCGTCGAAGGACAGCGCGAGTGGCTCCCAGTGGCGGCCGCCGTCGCGCGTGCGGACGACGCGGTCGTATGCGATCGA
Organism: Polyangiales bacterium; assembly: GCA_044229975.1. GTDB lineage: Bacteria > Myxococcota_A > Polyangia > Polyangiales > SCUS01. The sequence goes on along the minus strand of JBGARZ010000018.1, from coordinate 65,121 downwards.
CCAGGCGAGGCCGTGCGCCGCGTCGGCGAACACCGCGCGGTCGACGCCGGGCGGGAGCGCGACCGCGGCGAGCGGCCGACCCAGCGTGCCCACCGCGACGCCCGACAGCGCGTGCGCGCGATAGGTCAGCGCGGTGACGAAGCCTCCGACCCCGACGCCCACGGCGAGGGTCTGGTCGTCGGCGACCGTGAACACGGGCTCGACCGCGAGGGCGGCGCCCGTCGCGGCGAGGTCGACGACGCCGAGGGCACGTTCGCCCAGCGCGAGGAGCGCCCGCGATCCGGCGACGCCAAGAAGCCTCGTGCCAGGTCGCGCGAGCGGGCGCGTGACCCCGGGCGAGGTGGACGACGAGAACTGACAGAGCGCGTCGAAGCTCGCGGGCTCGGGCGACGGTTCGACGGTCGTTGGACACGCGCCGGGGGCGACGGCGACGCCGGCACGATCGGAGGGCACCGCGCGGTCGAGGCCGGGGGGCAGATGCTCCGCGTCGAGAACCGTCGATCGCGCGCCGCCGGGGTCGACGAAGGAGGTCGACGCGGTGACCGCGCCGTGTGAGCCGCTCTCCTGGCAGTCGAGGCGCGCGAGGTGACCGGCGTCGGCGATACGGCACGGTTCGTAGTAGCCGCCCACCCGCCGAAGCACGCGCGCGGTCGCGGCGTCGAGCGTGCGCAGCTCGGAGCGGGTGTTCGCGAGCAGGGTGCCGTCGGGGCGGGGGCGGCCGTTGAGCAGGTCGATCCACGCCGAGTCGGCGCTCGCGAGCAGCCACGGGAGTGACGCGCCGTCTTCCCGCAGCCATCGCTCGCTCTCGGGCTCGTCGGGAAGGTAACCCGCTTCCTGCGGGCCGGGCGGGGCGTCACCCTCGCCGTCGCGGTCGACGAGTCGGCAGTCGGGCGTGAGGCGCAGCCAGTCTCCGGCGTTCACCTCGATGCCCTCCGGCCGCAGGTTCATATGCGTCGCGCCACGGCCCTCGTTCGCGAGCAGCGACCAGCGCGCGCCGCCGTCCCGCGTGCAGTAGACGAGGCCGCCGTCGGTGATCGCGCCGCCGAAGCGCTCCGAGACGAAGTAGATCTGCTCGACGCGCTGGGGCGCGAGGGCGGTCACGGGGACGAAGGGCCCGCCGTCGCTCATCCACGCGGCGTGGTCGCGATCGACGAGCGCCACGCGCCCGCGCTGGCGGTTGTCGCTGCCGTGGTAGCCGAACTCGCGGTGGAAGTCGGGGAAGTCGCCCACGCGCGTGAGCGGCCCGAGGAAGCTCCTGGACGCGGCGCAGACGCCGTCCTCGCCGACGAAGACCCAGCCGCGCGCGACGGGCGCCGCGTAGCTGACTGGCAGCACGAATTGGTCGGTCGCGACACGCACCTCGTCGTCGCGCACCTGCACGCGCAGCGAGCCGAAGAGCACGTCCGCGAAGCCGTCGGGCTCGCGCGCGTAGAAGTCCAGGCCACCGCCCCGCGGGAGCCATAGCACGCGCGTCGGAACGTCCCCGGCGGCGTGCGGCATTGCCGGGGCGACCATCGGACGGCGCGCAAGGTGACAGCCGACGACGGCAACGAGCGCAACAAGAAGCCCCCGCATCGCCCGCATCGGACGAGACGGTAACACGCGCGGGACGGTCGATCGGCGCCCGGCTTTACCAATCGATTGCCCGCGTACGCCCGGATCGACCTCCCGATTCTTGAATCGAGAACGCTGCTCCTCCATCTGTGACCTACCGGACGTTTTCAGACGCGGTCGGTCGGCAGGCGACGCGGCAACCAAGGAGCGCGACGGCGACGCGACGGACGGGTGCGACGGACCGGAGGCATGCGTCGAAGCGCGTGTCGGGGCTGCCCACGTTCACGCGGTCGAGACGAGCGCTCGCGCCGCGCCACTGCTCGTCTGTCAGTCCCTCTCGCAGAAGTCCTCGCCGCGATCACTCGCGTTCTCCGGCAGTGTTGGCGCGTCCGTGACGAACCGGAACTCAGCCCGATCGAAGCGGAGCGACGCGCGTCGGTGCGTGGTCTCGCTCTCGACGCTCAGGGTTCCGTCGTCATCGCCGCGGACGCGCAGTCGCTCTCCCTGGGACTTCAGAGGGATCGATGCCACCCGGACGAACCACCCGTCGGGGTGAAGGCGATAGAGCGCGTACGAGTTGCGGTCGCACGAAGCGCCGCGACAGTGCCGACAGTCGCCCGTCTCCGATTCCTCCATCGCAACGTAGACGACGCCCCCGGCGATAAGGGTCGTGGCGAAGCTCGAGGTGAAGTTCTCCCCGACGTACCGCTCCTCGGCGACGACGATGCCGACCGGCCCGCGCACGCCCTCACGCAAGAGAACGACCGCGGGGGCCAGTCCGTCGTCCCTGAGGCCGCCCCGGATCAGCGTCTCAAGGCTGCCGTTTTGATCGATGTCGAAGCGCGCCAGCACGCGGTCGCGTGTGGCGTCGAAGGCCCAACTCCAGGAGGTCGTCGGCCGCGCGTCACGGCCTCCCTGATCCTCACCTCGATCAAGCAACCGGCGACCGCTGATGCGGTCCCGCAGCGAGACCGTACGTTGAGCGCGGTCGGGGAGAAGCGGACACCCCGGCCCGAGTTCATGGGGGTGGACGAAGGTGTAGCCCTCGACCCCGGTCGCGACGACCCGGACGCGGCTCAGGACCGGCTCCGGGCCGAGCTCACCCCTCCGGGAGATCGTCGACGTTTCGAGCACCACGACCCGACTTCCCGCCGCGAGCTCGGGGCCGATCGACCTCACTGTCATGTGCGGTCGCAGGTGAAACGCAGCCCGCAGCGTCGCAGTGCACGTCACCGTCGCGACGGCCGGAGGAACCGCCGTCTCGACGACCAGGGTCGGCGATGGGTCGGGTGTGGGCGTGGCTTCGACGAAGGTGTCCACCGCGACCGGTTGCGTCTCCATTGCGAGGGCACGCGCCGTGCGCGCGGGAGGTCGGCTCGCGCATCCCGTGAGGAACACGAGCCACAACACCGCGTCGACGAGCACACGGCGACGACAAACGCCGTCTGCTCCAGGGGGAGTTGCGTGAAGCATGAAGCGGCGCCCAGCACCAGGCGTGCCGTTCACCAAGGCCGCCGACTCCTCTGTCCCGAAGCGCTTCTACGTCTCGATCACGCCGGGCGCGGACACCAGCCGGGTGCCGGTGCAGCACTTCACCGCGGGGGGCCGGCCGTTCACTGTGCTCGGGACGTTGACGGTGTGGCTGTAGGACGGGCCCGGGTCAGGCGATAGGCGAGCTCGATGATGTGACGCATGTCGCGGCCGGGCATACCGATGTTCGCTTCGGACCACCCCACCGATCTCGCCCCGAGCGTGAGGCGCTCCGTAACTCTCGGGGGCTGCGGGTCGATCGGGACGCTCGTGGGGTCGGGAGAAAGGGGTGTCCGCCCCGCCGCCGTACGGAGTTCAGCGAGCTGTGCCGGCAACAGGCGTCCCGAGTGGCCCGGCGCACTCCACGCTCCGTCGGCCTTGATGCGCAGAGCAACGAGCCACGGCTCGCGGGCCTGGGCACGGCGACTGTTCGGCCGCACACGCTGTCGGGCGAGCTCGAACAGCGGTGCGGCGGTGCGGGGCTCCGGGGCGATCGCGCCGGGCGGGTGGATGCCGGGGAGGCCCGGCGCGGGCGGAGCGCCGTAGCCCTCGGCGCCGCCGTGGAGCATGTCGAGGCGCGGGTTGGTCGGCGGGTTCTGCTGGGCGTAGGCGCGATCGCTCACCGCGAGCGCGAGGGCTGCGGCGATGACTGCGGTGTGCAGGGCGCCCGGGCGCGAGGCGGGCGGCGTTGCGCCGCTGGCGGCGGAGCAGATGGGGCACGCGCGCTCCGACGAGCGGACGTGGCGGTAGCAGCCGGCGCAGACGACGAGGGCATCACTCATGGGGTTGAGCTCGTTGAACGGACGAGAGCGACCGCGGATCTATGGGTCGGCGATGGTGCGATCGAGGTGGCGTTCGTCGGCGGGTTCGAACGCGTTCCGGGAGCGATCGTCCACCCACACGACCGACGGAGGGGACCGGCGGCTGAGGGGAAGCCCGAGCAGAGCCGCTCGCGCACGCCAAAGGCGCACCCGCTCAGGGACAGCGCGGCGACGAGAGAGGGCAGCGAGCGCATGGCCAAGGCGCGAGACTGCCACCGGCCGCGCGACGGCCGCCCGTGGGTCTACCTGCCGCCTCCCTCCGCGACAACGGCGACGGGCGCGACCTCAGGGCGTCGCGCAGGTCTCCGCGCGCACGTCCGAGCGCTCCGTCGTCCGCTCGCAGGCGTCGCCGTACAGCACCACCTCGGACCTCGCCGACCCGGACCAGTCCCACCCGTCGCGGCGCGACGGGTCCCTCGCCACCTCGCGCCCGTCGACCGTCACCCGCAGCGCGCCCGGGCCGCGCGTCGTCGCGGGGAGCACCCGCGTGCAGCGCGCGAGCGTCCGGCGGACCGACTCGAAGGCCGCGTCGAGCTCCTCCATCGAGCGCGCGCTGTAGTACCCCAGCGCGCCGCCGCGGCGCCGCCCGCCGGCCGAGGCCATCCGGTCGAGCGTGTCGCGGAGCACCGCGTCGCGCGGGTCGTCGAGGCCGATGACATAGGTGGGGACGCCCGCCTCGCGCGCCGCCGAGATCGTCGCGAGCGTGCGGGTGTCGTCGAGGCAGAAGCGCGTCTCGCATGGGCCCCGCGAGGTGACCGCGTTGTTCGTGCAGAGGCAGTCGCTGCCGTCGAGGGCGTCGTTGCAGACGGGCCCGCCGTCGGTCGCGAGGAGGATCGCCCGGGGCACGTCGGCGGGGCCCTCCGAGAGCGCCAACAAGGCCAGTCGGACGGCCTCGTGGGTGGGCGTGCCGATCTCCGTTCCGCGCCGCTCGTAGAGCGCGGCGACGCGCCCGGCGCTCCCCTCGCCGAGCGCGAGGTCGAGGGGAGGTCGCACCGCGCACTCGCCCGCGTTGGGGAAGAGGAGCGCGCCGACCTCGAAGGCGCCGTCGTAGCGCGCGAAGGCCCCGCGAAGCGTGGAGAGGAGGCCCTGGAAACGCGTGCGCCGCCCCGCCGTCGTGGGGAAGTAGTTGAGCATCGACGCCGAGCGGTCGAGCAGCAGCACCACGCGCGCCGGGCGCCCGGGCAGCGCATAGCTCAAGGGCGCGCACGCGTCGTCGGCGAGGCCCGCGTCGGGGAGGGGAACGCGGATGTCGAACGAAGGGACGTCGGGTGAGGGGACGTCGAACGAGGTCACGTCGACGGGCGGGGTCGCGGCGAGCTCGCCGTGGAGCCCCGTGCGAGCGCCGCACGCCGCCAGGAGCACTGGAAGCGCGATCCATGGGGGGAAAGGGCGCGTCGCCACCATCAGGCGAGGCTACTATCGTCGTGGCCATCGCAGTGGGTCGCGTCGCTCAGGTCCGCGACCGCGCTCCCGCTCTCGGCCCTCGGCCTCTGCGGGTCACCCCGCGTCGTGACTCAACCTCGGCCAGCGACGGTGCGTCGAGCCGCATCGCGACCCGACGCGTCGCGGGAGCTGCCGCGAGCACCGCACCCTGTCCGTCGTCGCCTTCGGACAGGTGTCCCGCGGCGGGCGTTGGGCCGCAGCCACGCGTCGAGGGACACCCGGCGCGCCATCGGCGCGGCGCCGGGCGCGATCGTGAGGAAGCCGAAGGCGCGCGCCCGCGAGGGGGCGCTTGGATACCCCTCCGCGCCGACGGACAACGCGGTGATGAACTCGCCTTCACGGGCGACGAGCGTGCGACCGCTGTCGTACATCCCCCCGTGGAGTGCCCGCGGCACCCGCTCGCGCGGTGAGCCTCACGGCGCCGCGGAGGCCTCGGCTGGAAGGGAGCCAACGTCCCCGACCGCGTGGCACTGCGAGATCCGACGCATGGGGCACTGCGCGCCATGTCGCTCTCGCGCGGCGCCCGTCAATCGCCGACGCGTTGCACGGCACGATTGGGCAGTCGGGGCGCACCAGGTCTCGGTCCCCTGTGTGTTCTCGAAGCTTAGGCAGTGGGCCGTCCGCACGCTTTGCGTGCACATCAGCACGACCAGCAGGCGACCCGCGACCAGGCGGGTGAGCTCGCTCCCGCAGCGCTGGTGCGAGCGAAAACAGCGGGCGCCGCGACTCACGTCGCAGAGCGACGCGGGTTGTGACGTGTCCATCGGCGTCCCCTGCGAGTAGCAGGACCACTCTCGTCCTGGGTCCACCGCGGACGCATCGAAGAGCGGGTCAGGCGATTCGTGCTGCGCCAACGCAGGGGCGGAGAAGAGGGCGACGAGAAGGGCCACAGCCGGGCGCATCAGGGGAGAGTACAACGAAGATGCGACACCCGTTCGCGCGGTGAGCTCCTGAACGGGGACGTTGCGTCTCGACTCGCGGCGCCCGTCGGTCGTATCTGGTGGAGTCATGCCGCGGGTCTCGTCACTCCCTCCATGGACGGCGCTGGCGGTTGCGGGTGCGCTCGCGGGATGCCGCCACGGCACGCGTCCGACCACGCCGACAGTCGCCGCGGTCGCGCTCGCGCCCACCCGCTTGTTGTGGGTCCCGGTCGGGGCGTCGCAGTCGCTACATCGCGAGGAGGACGGCACCACCGACCTCGTCGCCGGGACGATGCGCGTGCGGGTCCGCGACGACGAGTTCCAGTCCGCCCGCGAGCAGCTCGCCGCCCCGATCTCCTTCGGCGCTCGGGTGGCGCATGGCTGGGTCTACGTCGCGACGGACGGCGCCTGCCTCGCGTCCGCGGACTTCCTCGGGCCGCTGAGGCGCGTCGGTGACTTCCCAGATTTCTATCAGCACTACCGCTCCGACGGCGCGCAGAGCCCGCAGCGGGGTCGCGTCGCGCTGGTCGATCGCGAACGCGTCGCGTGGATGAGCGACGGCGGCCCCTTCGGCCGCATCACCGGGCTCGGGCCCGACCGCGTCGAGCAGGTGTACTTCGTCGACGAACGCCACGGCGCTGCCATCACCGACGGCGGCGTGGTCCGCTGCACGGCCGACGGCGGCGAGCATTGGCGGGTCATGCCCACCGGGGGCGTCGGCGCCTCGCACATGCTCACGTTGGGGCCGCTCATCCAGGTGCTCGCCGGGCCCTGGTACACCCTCCTGCCGGGCTGCGAGGTGTTCGCGCGCGCGTCCGAAGAGTCGCGCCGGCCCGACCTTCCCGCGGGCGAGGTCGAACGCTACGACCGCCTCTACCGTGAGGCCGTCGCGCGGGAAGAAGAACACAACAACGACCGCGGCGATCGCGGTCTCCGGCTGCTGCTCGCCGCGCGCGACCCGGCCTGGCTCGACCTGCTGGGCGGGCTCGTGCGCCCCGACGGAACGATCGTCTTCGGTACCTCGGGCGGGCTCGTCTCGCTCGACGCCGACTCGGGGCGCGTGCTCGGCCGCGTCGCCACCGACATGAGCGGCTGCGCGCTCTGAAACGCGGGCCACCTGATCCATCTCGAATGCACGCACTCGGGCTCGCACGGGTCGACGTCGACGGCGGACTCGTTCGTCAACCTCCGCACCGGCCGCGTGGTGAGCGACCCGCCGTTCGCGGTGCGGAGGGCGATCCCCTCGGAGATTGCCGACTTCGCCGTCGCGCCCTTCGCTTGCGAGCCCCGTGAGCCGATGTCGGACGACGAAGCAGAGGTCCCGACGCAACCGCCGCCCGCGCTCTGCGTGATCGACGGCAACACGCCGCAGGGCCGCACGCGCCGCCTTGCCGAACCCTACGAGCATCTCGTTGGCGTCTTCGGCCGGCGGGCGATCGTGCAGCGCGACGGCGGGTCACTGGGGGTGGTTGACCTCGCAGCGCGCGGCGACGAGCCATTGCCGGTGGCGCCCGTGTGGACGGTGCCTGACGGAGTGCAGGTGACCGTGGGCATGAGGCCCGGGGTCGTGATGGCGTTGCAGTGGTCCGGCCGCGCGCTGAGCGACGTGGCCGTGGGGCGGCCGGGCGATCCGCTGGTGCGGGTGTCGCTGCCCGCCGGGGTCGAGCGCGCGATCTTCGCCGACCCGTCGCACGGCTACGCGTGGTCGCGCTCGTTCTCCGTCCTCCGCCGGACGCGCGACGGCGGCCGGACGTGGGAGGCGCTGCCGTCCCCCGTTGACGGCGTGTATCCCACCGAGCAGGACCGCTCGGACATCCTTGACGACCGCTGGCGCCCCGCCCCCGAGCGCTGCTCCCTCTCCCGCTGCGTCCTCGACGACCGGCTCGTCGTCACGGGCTGGGGACCCATCGACGACCCTTCCGCGCTGGCCTTCGCCGTCGCTCCGACGGCGCCCGCCCCGGAGACTCCGCGCGCCGCGTGGTTCGCCGAAGGAACCCTGCCGCGCCTCCAATGCGCGCCGTCCGCGCTGCTGCCACCGCTGCCGCCCATCGGTGCGTTGGCGGCGCCCGCGGGTCGCGCCTCCCGCCTCTTCTCTGGCGACACCCTGGAGGGGTCGTTGCGCGCGCTGACCTGGCGCGACGCTTCCGGTCGGCTGACCGCGCGCTTCGCCTGGGTCGGCCGCGACGCGCAGGGTCCTTACGCCGCCGCGAGTCGCGCGGCGAGCGTGCACGGCCCGTCCCTCGAATGGAACGAGGTCGACCTCGCGACCCTGCGCATCGAGGTGCTGGGCGTCGACCGCGGCGCTGCGAGCGTGATCGCCTTCCGCGAGGACCACACCGACGGCGAGCTGTTGCGGGTCACCGCGGCCGGCGACGTCGAGCACCTCGCGACGCTCCCGGTGCGCGACCTCGGCGGCGCGGCGCGGCGCGCGCACGGCGACGGCTTCACGCTCCTCTCCGGAGGGATGGGTCGGGCCGACGTGTTCGACGTCTCGCCCGGCGGGGCCGGCCGCCGACACCGGAGCGTGGAGCCTGATCACCGGAGGAACTACCACGACGACCGATCGGAGACGGCGCGGTGGGCGATCGCGGAGAGCGGCCCGCAGCGCGGCGCGGCGAGGCTGTTGGACGGAACGCCCACCGAGGTCGCGGTGTACCCGGTCGCGCCGTCGCCCGACGCCGAGCCCGTCCGCGTGCGCTGGCGCGGCGACGCCCCGCTGGTCCCCTGCCGCGCCCCCGCAGCACCCGACGCCTGGAGCGTCGTCGTGCGCGTCGATGCGCCCGTGCTCGGCGCGCGCACCGAGGACGACTGCGTCGACCTCGTGGTCGAGACCTCCGCGAGCGGCACCTGCCTGCGCGGCGTCGAGCAGCGCTCCGCGGCCGCGTCGTCGGTGGTGTCCGCCGCCGGGGACGGAACCCTGCGCGGCGTCGCGACGGTGGGGCGCACGGCCCACGCGCTGGAGTGTCGCCTGCCATGAAGGTGCTCCTCCCGATCGCGGCCCTGCTCTCCGCCGCGTCGTGCGCGCGACCCGCGACCCGTCCGGCGTCGCCCGCTCGGAGCGTGCCCACCGTCGACGCGGCGCCGCCGTCGATCGCGCGCGTCTACCACCGCAGCTACCACGCCGTGCCCGACGGGTGGGTGGACGAGCACGGCGACCCGCGCCGCGCGATCGTTCGCGGGGTGCGCGTCGAGCTGCGGGGCGACGACCTCCGCGCGGCGGACGGATGGTTCGCGGCGCCGGTGCAGGGGGCGTGGGAGCACGACGGCCGCTGGATCTTCGCGGGGCGCACGGCGCGCTGGGAGTCCGCGACGTACCTCGGCCCGCTGCGCGAGCTCGTCCGCGCACCCGTCGGGTCGACCCTGGGCCTCGGAACGGGCCGCCCGGTGCTCCTCCGCGACGGCACCGCGACGGACATCGGACTGCCCGATGGGGTCGTGCTCGAGGTGGCCTTCGGCGACGACGCCCACGGCATCGCCCTCCTCGAACCCGGCCTCGCGCTCGCCACGGACGACGGCGGACAGCACTGGCGCTCGCTGGCCGTCGACCGCCCCGAGGCGGTGCTGGCGGTGGGGCCCGCGCGGTGGGTCCGCGGCGCCGCGGAGTGCCGCTCGCTCGACGAGTCGGGCGCGCTGCAACCGTGCGCGTGCGAGTCGCTGCCGACGCTGCGCACGCGGGCGATGGGCGCGGACTTTCACGCCCTCTACGAGCGCGTCCGCCAGGGCCAGGAGTGGGCGCCGATGGCCTTCGTCGACGCCTCGCAGACGCGCCTGCTCGTGCGCTACGAGGGCGCCACGCCGCCGCGCGCCGCGGTCTACGACGTCGTGCGCGATGAGGTGGTGGCGGGCAGCGCGGCCGACCTGCCCTGCGACCCGCGGCGCGTCTTCACGGCCGACCGGCCGTACGTCGAGTGCGGCGGCGAGGACGGCGCGACGGCGCTGTGGTCCTTCGACGGAACGTCCTGGCGCGAGCGGATGCGGACGTGGGGCTGCGGCGACGAGGTGCGCTGCGCGGCGAGCGCGAACGGCGCGCGGGTGAGCTGCTCGGGGCGCTGCACCCAGGGCGCCACTTGCGGGGCGGGCAGCGCGTTCTGCGAGCGTGCGGGGGAGGGGACGCCGCGAGAGACGAGCGTCGGATCACTGGTGCGCCGCTGGCGACTGGCGGGCTACGACGGCGAGACGCGGGTGCTGGTGGACGGCCGCGAGTGGCTCTCGCACGTCGAGTTCATCGCCGGGGATGCGGCCCCGCGGAGGCTCGTTCCGTCGCCGCCCGCGGTCGGATTGCGCCTCGAAGGCGCGCCGGAGGTCGACCGCGACGGCCGCTTGCGGCTGTGGGTGCGTTCCGGCCGGGCCGACGGTCGGCGGCTGCTCGAAGGCCGGGCCGGGGAGACCTTCGCCGAGCGGCCGCTGCTGCCGTGGATGAGCCGCCCGGACGCGCCGACGCTACCCGTGCGCTCGTGCGGAGGAAGCGGTCTGCTGCTCGCGAAGGCCGAGGACGACGTGACCTGGGCCTCCGCGCCGGGCCAGGATTGGCGGCCGTTGGACTCCGCCGAGGGGGTGAGCGAGCTGCGGGCTCCCGCGTCGTCGCCCGGCTCGGTTGTGGGGTGCGGACCGTTGCCGCTCCGTACGACCCTCGGCCCCGGGGAGGTCATCGGCTGGGGGCCCATCCAACCGACGCGCTTCGGCTCGGTCGGGGACGGTCAACCCGAGCGCCCCGCGTGGACCGAGCGCCCCGCGTGGCACTGCACGCACGACGGTTCGCGGACGGCGGGTCGAAGTCGGCCGAGGCCCGAGGCGGCGATCAGCATTGGGCGCGTGGGCCGCGACTGGGTCCGGCCGGATGGGGCGCGCGTGGAGTTCTGGCTGAACGGCGACGCGACACCCACCCGACCCGAGGGGCGCTCGTGGTGGTACCGCGCGGGCGCCCGCTTGGAGATGCCCGCCATCGGGGATCGTTCGTGGACCGTACTGTCCGCCGACGCCCGCCGCGCGAGCGTGCTGGAGATCACGGGGGGGCGGCCGCAGGGCCCGTCCGTCGGGCTGGTGACGTTCTCGGCGGACCTGCCGCCGCGAAGGCAGGGTTTCCCGGAGTGGGCGCTGTCCGACCGCTTACCGTCCGTCCTGACGGTGCGCGACGGCGAGCACCTGGCGGCCCTGGTGGTCCCCTCGGACTACAGCACCGACCCGACCCCCCGCTCGATGGGCTTCCTCGCGGTCGTGCCCGGCGCCGCGCCGCAGTTGCACTGGGCGACGTGCGGCCGTGAGCTCGGCACGCTGGGGATCTACGTCCTCGACGGTCGGTCGGGCGTCGCCCGCGCCCGGTCGGACGGGTCAGTGATCGGCGGCCCGCCGGGGGAGGCGCCGCGGGTACTGGCGCGGTCCACCTCGAACGTCGCGTGCGGACCATCGGCGCACGGTGCGTTCACCTTCACGACCGGCGTGACGTTCGACGGACGCGAGCACGGCGACTCGGCCCGAGCGGAGTATGCGCTCGATGGCGACGCGCTCTGCCTCAGGGTGCTGCGCGCGGACTCCGCGGTCGTCGCCCCGACCGCAGCGGGCCTTACAGGCGTCTCGGATGACGGCGCCCCGCTCCGCTGCACAGCCCCGTAGTCGTTGCCTTCGCCAGGGCGGCGTTGCGGGTGCTACCAGGAGCTGTCCTGGTACGGGGAACTGCGAGAAACTGCGTTCGGTCGACCCAAGCGGAGCGGTGCTCCTGAGCCTACCGGGTTGGTCTACCGATCCCCCGCGCTCGTGCGCTCGACCGTGGTGCCGTCGCCGAACTGCCCTGCGTCGTTGCGGCCGCAACAGCGCACGCTTCCGTCATCGAGCAGCGCGCAGACGTGCGCGGTGCCCATCGCGACTTAGGTCACACGCTGCGACGTGGGGGCAGAGGCGTCACCCGCGCTGGAGCAGCCGGCGTGCATGATCAAAGAGAGTGCAGCGAAGCATCGGAGGCGGGTGCTCATGGAGCACCAACCGTAGCGCTGGATTGAGAAGCGGAGGGGAGCTCGTGGAAGTACACGTCGGGTCGCACCGACGTGGCCCGCTCCCGTCATCCGCGCTCTGGTAGCGTCGCGACATGAGGCGCGGCGCAGTGATCGCAGGGTTGCTGGCGTTGGCGCTCTCCGAACAGGTGGCCAGCGCCCAACATCGGCGCCGTCCTCGACCGGAGCTCGGCCCTGATGCCGCGACGATGCGACGCTGCGGACGGCCTCTCCCCGAACCCGTCGCCGATCCGCGCGGCATCCCCGATTGGGGGCTCGTTCGGCCCCCTCCCCCCCCAAGGGCGCTCCGCTGGCCTCCCACGTCGCCTTGCTTTCGAGAGCAGGAGCGGCGTGACCGCGCGATCCGCACTTTCCACGCGAACCGCATCGTCAGCAACTGCTGGCAGAACCTGCTGCTTATCAACCCTGCCGTCGGTGCCGCCCACGTGCGGATCAGGATCGTCGTTGACGCGGACGGACACTTCGGCACCGTCCGTGTCCTCAACAGCCCCGACTCACGCTTCCGCACGTGCATTGAGGTTGGCATCGGCCGCATCTCTCCGCTCGGGCCGGGGCCGAGCGTCGAGGTGGACATCGCCGCGAGCCTCACGACGGCCGGGTGACCAACCTTCGCGTGCGGCGCCACGACGCGCTCAAGCCGTACGACGTCGTCCGCGCGTTCGTGGTGGATTATATCGGCCGGTACGCCACCCTCGATGCCCTCATGGACGACGTGCACAGCGTCGGCTTCTGGAACCACCTCAACACGGCGCTGCCGACGATGAAGTTCACGGGCCGGTGGCCGGAGACGATCGTAGATGTGATCGCGCAGTTCGTCTGGAGCGTGACGGGGCTGCACGAGGCGGTGGGTACGATGCACGAGTACGTGCTCGACCCGACCTTCATGGCGACGAAGATCCGCCCCGGCACCGAGACGGCCTACGTGAAGTCGTCGATGCAGTGGCTGCTCGGGATGGTGCTCACCAGCCTCGGGATGCTCCGGCTCATGGGCGTCGGTGAAGCGGAAGGGGTCTTCGATGCCCACCGCCGGGGCCGCGAGGCCTTCCGCGGCTTCCACCGGGCGCTGAGCGACCTGTCGGCCGAGATCGACGACGCCAACGCTCACAAGGTGCGCGACCCCGAGCGCCCGTGGCCCTGCGACACCTTCAATCCGAAGAACCTGGAGACAGGCGTCAGCATCTGACGAGCGGTCGAGCCGGAGGCCGAGGGGACCGCGCCCGCCGTCGAGGGTGCCGGTCGGAACGTATCGACTGGGCGTGGGCAACGTTGACACTGGCGCGGGGCCGGGCATCGCGCGGTTGAGGTCGCCGCTCTTCGATGGCGACGTCGTCGTCATCGAAGAGCGCGTAGCCGACCAGCACTACCTCGGCGTAGGTGGACTTGCGGGTGCCGGGCACGCGGAGCCCGCCGCGTAGCGTCCTGCCTGGCCGCGGCCAGGTGCGAACGCCCTTCGGCCGTGCTCCCCAGCCGCCGCCGCAGGCGATGACCGCGTCGTCGGGGAGCCCGAGCTCGCGCCGGAGCGCGTCGTGGAGCGTGTAGTAGAACCTGTCGTCCGCCGGGCGGTCGGCGCGGATGGGAAACTGTTCGAGCGAGAGGTCCACAGCGCGAGGCTACGCTGCCCACCCTCGACAAGCAGGACGCATTGGCGCGAAGACGGGACTCCCGATGCGGCCCCTCTTCGCGCTCCTCTCAGCCCCCCGTCAGCCGCGCTCGACGCACTGCTCCGTCCCCGCCACGGCGCGCTGTCGGCGACGCCTTCGACATCTCGTCCTCGGCGGCGATGGTGCGGCACTGCGTCACCGGCGATATTAGCGAGCGCGAGCGCGGACTGCTCTGCTTCATGGCCGCGCGCGACATCCGCCGCGACCGCATCGGCTGCGAGGCGGGCTCGCCGGACGCCTGCGGGACGCTCGCGGAGATGGTCGAAGATCAGGCACAGGCCGTGCTTTTTGGTCCCGAACACGGATGATCCAACGAGATTTCAAGACGATCGCAACGTCACCGCGTCGGTGTAACCACGCGCTCATGGCCTGCTGCCCACGGTTCGTGGTCGTGTCGTTCCTGCTCGGCTGTGTCTCGTCAACGCGACCGACGCCCCTCGCGATGATCTCAGCGACACCCGCGGTTCGTGAGGTACCGCCCATCGACGCTGGTCCCACGGGGGACGCGATGGTGCTCGAAGCGAGTATAGCCTCCACGCCCATCGCGACGGTCGACGCGGCGCCGACCTGCACGGCGGTCCTGCGAAGCGGCGGGCACCTGCGACCGCGCGCGACGGCCTTCTCGGAGGGGCGCCTGCTCGCCGCTGGGACGACGGTCGCTGTGCTTGCGGTTGCCGACGGGGTCCGGCGGGACGTCGCACGTGGTGCCGATGACCCGGCGGTGCTCGCCCATGTGCGGGTGATCGAGGACGGCGCGGCCGGCTGGGCCTTCGTACGCGCGACGGAGTTCGGAGAGGCATGCCCCATTCGCGTCGGGATTCCAGGCCCCGAAAGCCCCGACGAACGCGCGGCACAGATCGCAAATATCTGCCGTCGGCCGTGGGGGCTCTACACGCGTCGGGGGGCGTTCCGTTCTCCGGTCGGGCCACTGCGCTGCGGTGCACAGCCCGGGGACGAGGAGGTCACGCGGGTCGACGCGACCGGCGACGGCCAGCCCGACAGCGTCCTACGACTCCACAACCACGCGGAGCTGTGTGATCGCTCCGGGGATGAAGGATACTTCGCGGCGGTCACCGTGCTGCGCTGGCGAGGTCCCGACGGATGGCGCGCGACCCCCATCTCGGTCGACGGAGACACCAACGGCCACGGGGGCAACGAGAGAAACCACGTCTCGACGGAGTACGGCGGCGTGATCCGCGCCGGGGCCGCGACCTACTTCCGCGTCGACGTGACACCGCCCTATCAGATGTACACCTGCACGGATCGACCGCCCCTCGTGAGAGACCAGGTGGAAGACATAACCCTTGCACGCTGGCACCCCTGCGGGACGATCGTCTCGGTGCTCCACCTCCACGAACTCGTCGCCGGCGGATGTCGATGGAATGGGCTTCCTGATGGTTCGATCCGCGTCGACTGCCTGCGTCCGCATCGCAGTCTCTTGCTGCACTGGAACGAGGACCTGTTCCGTCTGGAACCCGAAGGAAACACGCTCCCGACCGAACCGCTCGAACGGCTCTGCCACTTTGATTGGGAAGGAGACCACTGACCGGGGCCACTGCCCCGAACCGATCGTGGCCGGACAAGCAAAGTAACCAAAGAGCGCGATCGCCGTGGAGGAGATCGCGTGCATGCGCTCGTTGAAAGAAAGTTGAGATTGTCGCTGATAGTCTGTTCGTTTCAGCTCACGGGCTGATGCGAGACGGTGAGCAGATTCTCTGCAAGGTGTGGACAACGAAGGGGAAGCCGTCGCGCTTCCCCCCGTGGTCTGCCGCCATACGAACGGTACGCTGAGGAGCTGGTAGGCGACGGCCACGGGCTCGACCTGGAGCAGGTACCGCGCGGCGTTGGCGGGCATCGCGCCGGGCAGGGCCATCGCGGTGAAGCTGCCGTTGTTCGCGGCGACCTCCACGACCGCGGGACGTGGGGGAGCACGGCGTCGAGGAAGGCGTAGTCGAAGGGCTGCATCACCCCTCGGGCTGCGCGTCACCCTGAGCGGTCGAGGCTCGCGACGGGACGTCCCCCACGGCGTGGCAGCGCGAGACGCCAGTCGGGGGCGGGAGATCGGGCGTGTTTGGCTGGTGTGGCGGCGGCGGCGTTGTCAGCCGACGTCGTTCCGCCCGGCAGAGCGCGGCCGTCGGCGCGCACCGCACGTAGGGGCCCCACCGCCACTCGACGCGCAGGCAGTGCGCGGTGGTCCGCGGCGGGCCGCAGCTATACGCGACCTGCGCGTGCGGCGCGATCGCGCTGCTCCGGGTGTCCCCGCAGAGGCCCGCGCGACGGAAGCAGCGGCTGGCGCGGCGATGCGTGAAGCAGAACCACCCGCGCCCGGTCGGCATCTCCGCGGGGACGAACAGCGGGTCGGGCGGCTCGCGCTGGGCCGACGCGGGCGCCGCGAGGGCGAGGGCGGCGAGCAGCAGCACGGGTGCGGGGCGCACCGGGGGAAGGTACCTCAGTCGACCGTCGACGCGGCGAGCGCGCTGCGCGGCAGCAGCGGCCCGAGCTCGCGTTGGAGTCGCCCGATCGCGGCCCAGAACACCTTGTGCGTGGCCTGGCGCGAGGTCCCGCGGCCGGTCCCGATCTCGGCGCGGCTCGCCCCGTCGAGGTACTGGCCCGCCACGTGCTGCTGCGTCAGCACGGCCGTCGCCGCGCGCAGCCGCGCCCCGCTGTAGTACGCGACGACCACGGGCCAGAGGTGCTCGGGCTCGTCCGCGAGGAGGGCCTCGGGCATCGCCATGAACTGCTCATCGACGCTGCGGCTCTCCATGAGCGCGGGGGAGGAGACCTCGTTCCAGACCGGAACGTCCTCCTCTGGGACGAGGCGGGCGAGCAGGGCGCAGGGCGCGCGACATCGGGCGCGCTTGAGGCAACCCTCACAGGGTCGCGCGGGGTCCGGGCCGCCGACGCCCGACGGGACCGCGCCGCCGGGGTCGACGAAGGAGGACGAAGCGGTGACCGCGCCGTGCGAGCCGCTCTCCTCGCAGTCGAGTCGCGCGAGGTGACCGGCGTCGGCGACGCGGCACTGTTCGTCGTAGCCGCCCACCCGCCGCAGCACGCGCGCGGTCGCGGCGTCGCTCGAGAGGCGTGGGGGCGCCGTGAGCGGGTCCCCGCCGACCGTCTCAAAGGCCGGGTCGCCTATGTCAGGCGCCACGTGCTGCCACGGGTCATCGGGCCCGCGAGAGATCCCCGGGTAGCCGTCGGGGGAGACGCTCATGGCGACCCCGTCGTCGTCGCAAAACAGGAAGCTCAGGGTACGCGGCGGGCGCGTGCGCGGGCCACCATCGCGTCGAGGCTGTAGAGGGCTGGCGAGTGCTCGTCGTCCTCGACCGTGAGCACGCCGAGCTCGTTGGAACCCCAGCACACCACGGCGCCCGTGGCGCGGCGGGCGCAGCTCAGACCCCCGACGCCGCGGAGCTCGACTGCGTCGTCGAGGCCGGGGACGAGCGCGGGCCCGAGACCGTGGTCGACGCCCGCGCAGTAGTTCTCGCCCATCCCGTGCCATCCGCGGCCGGTCCACCGGCAGGCGACGCGGCCGTTCACGCCAAGGAGGCAGAAGGTCGTTCCCTCTGCCCCACTTGCCCGCACGCCGCCCGGCAGCAGCGCGCGCACCGCGACCTCCTCCCACTCGCGCCACTCGTCCGGCGCCAGCTCTCGGGGGTAGCGGCCGATCAGGGTCTCGGCGCCCTGACCCGCCGCGAGCCGCGGGGCGAGCAGCAGCAGGCGTGCGCGCGACTCTGCGTACCACGGGCCCCTCCCCTCGTTGACGCGCGACGGGTCGCGGTCGGTCGGGCAGAGGAGCTCGGTCCCGCGCAGGGCGCAGACGATCTGGTCGGCTGCAATAAGGTGGTCGTAGCCGTCGAGAGAGGCCGCGCGGCGGAAGGCGAAGGTCATGCGGTCCTGGGTGTCGAGCACCCAGGCCTGCGCGCGATCGTCGAGGACGTAGAGCTTGCCGCGGGCGCCCACGAGCGAGTGGAGCGCGCCGCCGGGGAGGCCCCGCGCCATCCACAGCGACGAATCGAACGGGTCGCCGCTCCAGCACCCGACGCCGCCCGGCGCGCGCGTTACGCAGAGCATGGCGCCGGCGGTGGCGAGCCCCGTCGCGTCGCTCGCGCCGGTGAGGGGCCGCGGGCGCGCGACGGAGCGGAGACGGAAGCCGCCGCCGCCCCAGCACGAGACGACCCCGCGTTGCAGCGCGCAGAGGTAGCCATCGAGGTTCACCAGGCGCTCGACGGCGTCGAAGCCGCCGACGGCCACCGGTAGGCCGCGCCGCACGACGCCGCCGTGGCGGAACATCTCCCCCCAGCACATCACCTCGCCCGATCGGCGGCGCGCGCACCCGGCATCGTGGCCGAGCCCCACCTCGCGCACGTCGTCGAGGCCCCCGACGGGTGTGAAGGTGAGCGCAGGCGTGCCCCGCGGGCCATAGTCGTCCTGCGGGAGGAACTGCGCGCAGGAGAGCTCGCCGCCGACGCCCACGCGGCACAGCTCGCGCTCGCTCACCGCGACCTGCGCGGCCCCCGTCGGCGGGACGTCGAGTGGCGCCCAGAGGATGCGACCCGCGTCTGGGGTAAAGTGGCGGTGGAGGTCGAAGTGGGCGCCGCATCGCAGGTCGCCGCCGCGCCCGCGGACGCAGGCGGCGTCGCCGTGGAAGCTCTCGACCAGCTCGATCGGGTCGGGCACGCGCAACAGGGACGTCGTGAACTCGTCGGTCGCGCCTGGTGTCCGACCGTTGCCGCGCACGACGACGTGGCGCACGTCACCGTTGGCGAGCAGCTCGCGCCGGGAGAAGACGGCGTTGAACTCGTTGGCGTGCACGTCCACGACGCGCTGCGACGGGTGGTCGACGACCCAGCCGGCCGAGGCCCGCGTGCGCCGGGCGACGGTTCCGTCCTCCAGGCGCGCGATGCCGTAGTCGCTCACGAACACCACGCGACCGTGGCCTGCCACTTCCCGCGGGACGCACGGCCGCCGCGCGCACCGGGCGGCCGCAGTCGCGGGCCACACGGGGAAGAAGTCGCCGCGCGCGTCGACGGCCCAGGTTCCTTCGGGCGTCAGGGCCACCGCGTCGCGGGCGGGGAGGAGCTCGACGTCGCGAACGAAATCGGTTCCACGCGGCGCGAGGCAGCTGGACATGCGCGCGACCACGGCGCTCTCGCCCTCGCCCATGAGCACGTGGAGCACCCCGTCGGCGCCCATCGTGCGGCCGGCGGCGCGGGCCGCGGCGGGCGGTGTGGGCGGTGCGGGCGGTGCGGGCGTAGTCGTACCGTGTGGCGGCGGCGGCGCCGGCGGTGGCGGCGATGGGATCATCACGGGACGCGCGCAGGACGCGGCGAGCGCGTTCGCGAAGGTGAGCCAGACGGTGGGTGCGAACAGAGCACCGAGGCGGGTGCGGGGCCTTTCGGGCATCGCACGAGGCCATCATCGACGGGCGCGGTGGTCAACGCGCACGGGTGGGCACCGCGGATGAGGTCCCCGCCGGGGGCGTGAGTCTTTCGCGCCGATCAGCCCGAGCCGCCGCGGGCCCGCGTTCAGCCTCCACCTTGGGCCTCTGCGCTGGGTCAGTCAGCGCACCACGAGCTGCTGGCACCAGGCTTGGTTGGCGCGCGAGCGTCGTCAGGTCGCTGGTGTGGAGCGCGACGAGCCAGGGCTGGCCGTGGACGAAGGCCAGACGCTCGCCGTGGGCGTCGCGGTGGACGCGATGGGTCGGCCGATCGCCGCGGTCGCGCTCCCGCCCGGCGTCTACCGCGCGGTGTTCGCCGACCACGCGCACGGACGCGCTCGTGCGCGTGCAGATCTGGGCGCGGCTGCTGGGTCAATGCCACGACGAGGCCCGGCGCCCAGCGGAGGCCACGGAGTTGGCCGCGCTCGGGGCGCGGACCGGGCGCCCCTCGACGAATGGGTGGTGTCGCACGTCGCTCCGGTGGGACATTCGACGGACGGCCATGTCCAGAGGAAGCAACCGATGCGGCGAGCTGGACCCATGAAGCACGGGGTTCTGCTGACGCTCGTCACCGTCGCATGCTCGGCCCCGCTGCGTACGTCGCGACCGCCCCCTGCTTCGCCACCGGTCGAAGCCCACCCCGTCGAGCGCGCGTCACCGCCGATCGAGGACGCGGAGCGCACCCGCGGGGAATTGGCGGCGATCCTGGCGGAACAGGACTGGCCCGCGGGGAGGCCGCGCGGTGAGTTCGTGTGGCCCTCCCGCGACGGGCGGGACGACCTGCTGGTGGCGCTCGGGCGGACGTCGCTCCTTTGGGCGAGGTGCCGAGGACGGCCCCGCGGTGGAAGCGACTCCATCCACGACGGCGACGCGATCGCGGACGTCGTTCCCCGCTTCGGAGTGCTCGACCTGAACGGCGACGGCGAGGCCGAGCTGCTGCTCTTCGAACATCGGCCCGACGGCGGCGACGAGGTCGTTGCATGGACACGCAGTGCCCCCCTCCGAGAGCCGACGCAGTTGCAGCGTGCCTCCTGGCTGCTCGCCGGCGCCCGCACGCTCGTGGAGGTGGGCGAGCGGGCGGCGACCCTCACCCACTTCGCCGCGCCGACCGACGCTTCGCCCACCGAAGACATGGTGCTGCGGCTGCAGACGGCAACGGCCGCCGAGCTGCGCGCCATCGCCAGCCCCCGAGGAGTGACGTTCTGCAAGGTCGACCAGTCCCGCATGGCGCGCGGGCCCCGCCGACGCTGCTGGAGCCTACGGCTGGGCGCCCTCCCGGACGCGGACGTTCGGACCGTAGTGCTGACCTTCGGCGTTCGTCCGGCGCGAACGCCGAGGCCGTCGTCCGACGACTCGACCGAACCTCCGTGGCCTTTCGCGCCGCTGGTTTGGTTCGAAGACCCGCTCATCGGGGATGCGCCGGACCTTGAAGGGATCGCCGCGCGGTTGGTCTCCCCTCCGCGGCCGACCTGCGAGACGCGCGGCGCGGTGCATCGCTGCCGGGTGCGCGTGCGCGACGATGAGTTCATCGTCCCGCAGTTCGAGTGGGTCTTCACGGGCGGGGGGAGCGCTCGCCGACTCGCCGGGATGACCCTGACGCTGCGCGACTACCGCGGTGAGTGATGCGGGCACCGACAGAACTCTCGACGAGAGGTCCCCCGGGACGCTGCAGTGACATACGCTCCCTTCGTGGATCCAACGGACTGCCATCGACGCGTGGCGCAGCGGCGGGCCAGGCGGACGCAACTGGCGACGTGCGTCGCGCTCGCCGTGGCCGTTGGGCCATTGGCGTTGCTCGTGCCTGCAGGCGTCGCCTCGGCGCAAACGCCCATGGCTCCCGCGCCGTCGGTGTGTTCTGCGACGTTGCGCGGCGCGTTCCACCTACCGCAACAGCACGCCCAGGCTGATTGCGGCGAGCACGCCAGTGCTCCCGTTGGGCGCGACGCCGTCGATCAGCGCGACGCTCGGGCGGGCCTCTAAGGCCACGCGGTTGGTCAGGAGCACGGAGAACGGCAGCTCCCAGCGCAGGTAGAACCGCGGATCTCCCGCGCGGACCGCGACGCCGAGCTCCGGGACGAGCGCGCCGAAGACGGTGGGGACGCGGAACCGGCTCTTCCCGTAGTCCCTGTCGCCGACGGCGTTCATGACCACGGGCGCGAGGCCCGCGACGACCAACGTCGACGCCTCGCCGACGCCGACGAGCATCTGCGCGCGCAGCTCGATTCCGAAGGTGTCTCCGGCGAAGAATTCGATGAAGTCGGGATACTTGATGGGGAAGTACGCGGAGGGCAGCCAGGCGCACCGCAGACTCGCCCCCACGTACGGGGCGCCGCGGTCGACGTCGAGGGCGACCGCGGGACCGGCGGAGAACTCCCACGTGAGTCTCCCGTAACCCGGCGCCGCCCACCCAACCATCGGCGGCCGCGCCGGCCACCCGATCCTCGCCGGGTCGAACACGCCCGTGTGAGTGAGGGAAGGTTGGGCGAAGCCCGACGCAGGCGCGGCCAGCGCCGCCGCCCCGATGCAGAGCGCGACCCACGCTCTCATCGGAACACCGCCGTCACCCCGGCGGTGACCTGCACGCCGGCGCGCGCGAACCAGTCGCCGTCGTCGTACACGAGCGCCGTGACCCCGAACTCCACCGCACTTCGCCGATCGAGCAGCACGCCGATCGTCGGCGCGAAGGCGACGTAGGCGCGCGCGGGGTCGGTCGAGCGCAGCAGGACGCCGACCTCGGGCAGCAGCCCCAGCAGCGACGGAACCCGCAGCGAGCTCACGCCGACGCCGTTCTGGAACGACGGGGCGAGGCCGACAGCGAGGCCGTAGCCCGTGCGGTCGCGGTCGTTCGCGAGCGCGAACCAGCGCAGGCGCAGGTCGACGCCGAGCACGTCGCCCACCAGCGTGTCGAACACGTCGTCCGCCCTGGTCGCCTGACGCACTCGCGTCTCCCAGGTCGGCGGGTCCCACCAGCGCGGGCCGAAGCGAAGCATTCCACCGACGACGACCTCGCCGCGCGTCCCCGCGCCGAGCAGCGCCCCCAGCCCGAGTTCGAACCGCAGGCCCACGGCCTCGCCGCTCATCCAGCTCCGGTCGGCGCGCGCGCCCTGCGCCGTCTGCGCCCTCTCGTAGGCCCATAGAGCGATCTCTTCCCGGGCGTGGCGTTCGTCGTCGCCGCCTTGCGAGCTGCTCAACCGAACGATGTCCGTGAGCCGTCCGCCTCGAACGCGCGCCAGGAGCGGGCCGGCCCACCACAGGATCCGCCTCCTCCATGGCATTCGGGTCACCCCGGGTGCCTCGATCGCTTCGGGCGGACACCCGAGCGGCGGCGCATGTGTACAGAGACGCACCGGCCCGTCCGGAGCTGCACTGAGAGCGGCAGAGACCACGACGAGAGCGCCTTCGGGTTGGCGCGGCACGCCTTCGAGTGACGTCGTGGGCCACGGCAGCAACCCGTCGTTGAGCCGGTAGGGGTCGATCCCTGCCAGGTTCGCCTCGTCGGAAGGGAACGGCGCGACCGTGCGGCGTGAGGTGCCCCCGATGCGCTGCCCCACGGCCACTCGCGGGGGGACGCCGGGCACGACGGCGAACGTGTACCGATCGAGGTCGGGCGCGTATCGGCCCATCGTCGAGGCGCCGTATTCGTCGAACGTTCCGCCGCCGCCGAAGAAGCGTTGCCGCTCCGGCAACCAGATCACGGCCTCTCGCACCCCGATGAGCCCGCTGCCCGCGTGCTCCGTGGAAGCGACGTCCGCCGCGAGCACGCTGATCGTCCCGTCGGCGTGACGCACCACCCACACGGGCGTGTGGTCGTCGAGATTCCCGAGCGTCGCCCCGGTGTTCGTCGGCAACGGAACGGTCCCGAGCACCTCTCCGCGGAGCGGGACGTCGTCTTCGCGCGGCTCCGGCTCGGCCCGCATCGGTTGGGGACGGGCGTCGAGGGTCACACGCGTCCTGCTTTCGGCAGCGTCGGTTTCGAGCGACACGACGAACGTCGGCGGGAGGTGCTCGCGCGGAACGGCCGCCACGTAGACCACCCGCCGCCAGTCCGTCTCGTTGTCGTCAATAGGAGCGCGTTCGAGCAGGGGCGCAAGCTGGCCGTCGCTCAAGAGGTCGGCGGCGACGAGCTCCTCCACGTGGCTCGTGACCCGACCGGCCCAGGCGACCACGACGTACCGGTCGAAGTCGACCTCGGGCAGGGGCGTCGGCAGGCCGTAGGTTCGCCAGAGCGCGGCAAGTTCCCCGGCGGACCTCGCGGCGGCGGTACCGCGCGTCACCCGTTCGTCGAGGTCTTCGACCGCGAGGACGTCGAGGCCGCGGATCGTGCGCGTGATGTTGCCAGACGGCCCGTGTTGCGGGGCAGGCGGGCACATCGACGCGCAGCCCGTGACGAGCGCGAGGATCAGCAGTCCAACGCTGTGAGCAACCACCTCTTTGTGCGCCATGGGGTGGGTTGGTTGTACCGCGCCAGCGGTCGATTCACGGCCTCCGCAACGTCGCGATGGACCGCCTGACGCGCTTCGAGTGGTGGTCGCCGTGAGCTGTGTTCCTACGACCGTCGCGCCCATTGCGAGCGGCCGTTCTGGTCGAGGCGAACGCGCGTCCACGCGCCCGTGCTGTCAGCCTCGAAGTGCAGGCGCGCGACAGCGACGCGGAAGAAGAAGCCCGTCTCGCTCGATGGCGTGATGCGAAAGGCCGATTGTCCCGAGAGCCGCGCCGTGAGACCGCCGCTGCCCATGGCCACGGTGATGGTTGTCGAGGGCGACGCCTCCATTCGATACACCCCGACGTAGCGTGCGAGCGTCGCCGGGGCGACCTCCACACGACGCGGAAGCCCCAGCGGTGCAGGGTTTTCGCCGCGCGCCAGGGACGAGAGCCGCAGTCCGAGGTTGGTGATGGGTTGCCATGGACTGTTGGTGTTGGCGAGCACCAGCACGGCGCGGCGTTGTTCGCGGTCCACCACGAGGACGCTCTCGAAACCCCCGGTGCCGCCGTTGTGCCAGAGCCTCCCGTCGTCGGTGAAGAACCACCCGAGGCCCATCCGCCTGTCGGGCCACCGCTGCTGCTCCCGCACCGAGAGCTCGATGGCGCGTGTGAGTGGCGCGGTGGTGGGATCCGTGCCCGCGATGGCAGCTCCGTAACGCAGCATGTCGCGCGCGGTAGAGCGCACGGCGCCTGCGCCCGCGGTGGCGTCGGTGGCCTCCCATGAACGCACGGTGGTCCCTTCGAAGTCGTGGGGGGTGGCGAGGCGCGCGCGGCGCTCATCGGAGAGCGCGATGGAGGTGTCGCGCATCCCGAGGGGCACGAAGATGCGGTCACGCAAGAGGGCTTCCAGGGTGCTGGACGCGCGGTGTGCGAGGGCGCGTCCGAGGAGGCCCACGGCGAGGTTTGAATACTCGAAGGACGCGCCGGGTTCGCGCGGGAGAGTGTACGCCGAGAGGAAGGCGTCGAGGTCATCGACGGTGTAGTCCGCGTAGGGGTTCTGGGGGTCCGCGGGGTTGAGGTTTGTGGCCAGACGCGGGAGCCCCGATCCGTGCACCGAGAGGTCGCGCAGGGTGATGGCGCGACGCCCCGTGGGTACGCGCGTTGATGCGGGCAACAGCGACTGCACGGGCGTGTCGAGGGGGAAGGTGCCTGCGGCTACGTCCTCGGCGAGGACGAGCGAGGTGAGGGTCTTGGTGATGGATCCGATCTCGAAGAGCGTGTCGCCGTCTGGGGGACGCGCGGTGCCTTCAATGGCCACGCCGTAGCCCGCGAGCTGCGCGCCGCGCGGGTCGACGATGCCGACGATGGCGCCCGCGAGCCACCCGTCATCGATCAACGGGCGCAGCTCCGTGTCGAGCCGCGAACGAGGGAGGATCTCCGCGGTGATCACAGGGGTGTCAGCGGCCGCGCTGGCGTCGACGATGTCCACGGTCGCGGTGTCGCGAGGCGTCGTTGCGTCGTTGGGCAGTCGCGGGATGAGACCGGATCTGCACGCACCGAGCAGCGAGAGGAGGAGGAGCGCCCGACGCACGGCGCGCGATGGTAGCGCGGGTTCCAGGTCGAGGAGATCCCACCATCCCGCGGCAGGTCTGGCGACTGCCTAGCGACGAGGGCGGCGTGGTCAGCCGACCGCGAACGGCACCGGCGAGCCGTCGTCGAGCGAGAGCACGGTCAGGGCGAGCGAGGGCAGGTCGAGCAGCGCGCAGGTGAACCTGTCGCGCGGGCGGGTGCCGGCGACGGAGCCCGGGTTGATGATCCACAGGTCGCCGTGGCGGATCTTCATCGGGCGGTGCGTGTGGCCGAGCAGCAGCACGTCGGCCTCGAAGCCGCGCAGCGAGCGCTTGAGCGTCTTCGGGATGTGCTCGGGCAGCACCGACTCCTCGATGCCACACGGGGCGATGTGGCTCATCGCCACGCGGACGCCGTTCCAGGTCGTGAGCCGATCGCGCGGGAGGGCCGCGAGGAAGGCCGCGGTGTCGGCGTCGATGAGAGGGTCCGTGTCGTCCTCGTCGCCCTCAAGGCGGCGGCGGACGGCGTTGTCGTCGTGGTTGCCGCGCACACAGATCGCGAGGTGATCGTTGAGGGTCGCGACGACGCGATCCCCGTCTGGCCCTTTCTCGACCAGATCACCCATGCACACGACCTTGTCAGCGCCCCGCTGCTCGAGCAGGGCCAGCGCACGCATCAGCGCGCGGTGATCCGCGTGAATATCCGAGATGAGACCGAGCCTCATGGCTCACTCCTGAAGAAAGAGACGCACCCGGCCCGACGCAGCGGCGTGTCAGCGCACGCGACAGCGAAGGGCGACCGATCAGCGGAGGGGCGACGTCAGGAGTGCACAGCGGGCTCTCGGCAGGGAGGGGCAGGATGATCGGGGATCTCCGGACGTGCAAGGCGGCGTCGCCGCCGGAGGCTCGCAGGAAGCGCGAGGTGTCCGGCACGGCGACGGGAGCCATCTGCACGACGGTACGAACGGAAGGCGAAAGGGGCGGTCGGGGCGAGGGCCCCCCTTCGCCCCGCGCGAGCGGGGGGCAAGCTCGATCGGCGTGATCCGACAGCGGCGTGCACCTCGCTGGCGCTCGCGACGCGCCGGAGGGGAATCCTCCCCGGCTATCGGCCCTTCGACGAGAGCGTGGCGGCGGCCTTCGACCCGATCGTCGCCGAGCTCCGCGAAGCGGGGCGCGTCGTGGACGCGGAGCAACTCGTCGGCACGAAGGAAGGCGCAGCGACCGACGAGTCAGCAGGTCACGCGCGCGAGCGCGAAGCTCCGGGAGAGGCCACGCCGCGGAGCGGCTTCTTTCAAAACCCATCCCGCAAAGTACGCTGGCGAACGACGTGTGTCCGGAGCTGCTGCAGCACCCGATGGAGAGCTCGCTGGCGGCGGGCTCGTCGGGGTGGTCTACGACGACAGCCGCCACGCCGTGACGGCGAACGAGGCGGCGCGGCTGCGCTGCTCGCTGGTCGTGGCGCGCCGGTGAGCGCATGCCCCTATGATCGCGAGGAATGGCCGGTAGCGTGAACCGCCTCGTCCAACTGCTCATCGGAGGGCGCGAGACGCCGCAGCGGTGGCGCACGCTGGTGGCCGCCTGCGTCGTCGCCTTGACGCTCGGATGGTGCTCGCTGTGGCGCGGGCCCGGCGCCTTCGTCGTTGTCGACCAGGGCGAGACCGATCGCGCGCTGCGCGGCCGCCCGTGGGCACCGCCGCCCGTCAGGTACCGGGTCGTGTCGGACTCGCACAACGACTCGGTGTCGAGCTTCCGCGCGGAACACCGCGAGGTCGGGTCCTTCGAGGGCCTCACCTTCCGGCGATGGGACAACTCCGACCCGACCCGCTGGATGGGGGAGGCGATCGAACACCCCGCCCCCGCGGCGCTCCGTTGCGACGGCCAGAACTCCGCCGGACTCCCCGTGGGTCGACTCGTCCACCGGCGCAGCGCCGACGGGCGACTCTTGCAGTTCCGCTGCGACTTCGGCCGAGAACCCGACCTCGACCGCATTCGTCTCGCGCTGGGCGCCGACGAGCTGCGCGTCGTCTCCCTCCGCGTCGACACCGCCCTCCTGCGCTCGCTCGTGCTCCCCTGGAACGCCGCGCCCGTCTGGCTCGACGGCCACGTGCGCCGCGCGGTGACGATGCTGCGCACAACGCTCGCACTGCTCTCCCTGGCGAGCGCCCTGCTGCTGGCCGCGGTCGTCAGCGCGGCCCGCGCCCGGCGCGCGGTCGGCGTGGCCATCGTGCTCGCGGCAGCGGCCGTCGGGACGTTGTGGTCGATGGGCGGGGTGGTCCGCGGCGCGGGGTCGGCGTCGGCGCGACGGTAGCCGCCCGCCTCGACGGTTCTCCCATTGCTCGACGCGGCGGCGCGCCCCAACGATGGGCGCCGTGCGGGAGTGGGTGCCGGTGCTGCTGTTGCTGTCGGGCGTGGGTGCGGCACCCAACGACGTCGCCCCTGTCGTCCCGCCGCCGCTGCGAGCGTGCGACGGGTCCGACCGTGTGAAGTTCCTGCGGCGCTTCCCGGAGGTCGCCCTGCGCCACGTGCCCGCCGAAACCGCGCCGTCGGTCCAGGTGGGTACCGAGCACCCGGTCCTCCTGGTCGCCTCGTCGCCCGACGCGCGCTGGACGGCCTTCCGCCAGGCGCGCCGCGACACCAACGGCGACGGCAGCATCTCGTTCAGCTGGTGTTCCCGGGGCGTGGCGGGCGACCGCTTCGACCTCTACCTCGCGCGCGGCGCGGGCCCCGGCGAGCCCATCGACGACCTCGTCGCGGGCTCGCGCGACGGGCGCCACCTCGCGCTGGTGCGCGGCGGGTCGCTGCGCCTGCTCGACACCCTGACCGGCGCCGAGGTCGACCTCGGCCCGCGGGGCGCCGACGCCAGCTCCGACGACGACCCCGTCGACCCTCACCGCGTGGGCTCCTTCGACGACGCCGGAACGCGCTTCGTATGGATCCACACGACCCCCTGCGGGCAGACCGTCGTGGTGCGGACCCTCGCAGACGGCGGCGAGCGCGAGCTCACCCCGGGTCCCGGCGCGCTGCACCGGGCGTGGATCGACGAGGGCGGCGTGTGGGTCCTCGCGCGCGCCATCCCCCGCGACACCAACCACGACGGTCGCCTCGAAGCGCACGACCTCTCGGCCGAGCGGCGGAGCTGTCGGCAGCACGACGGACGCATCGGCATCACCCGCCCACCGGGAGACGAGCCAGAGACCTACGCCGCCCTCGCGAGCGGTGGGGCGATGGTCCCGGTGCCGGGCTTCGTCACGGCGATGGGACGCTACCTCGTCCGGCGGCTGCCCGACGGCGCGCTCGTGGCGCGGTCGCCCGACGGCAGCGAGCGCGAGTGGGTCCCGTCGGCGTGCTGGGGTGAGGTCATCGCCCGCTCCGCGGCGCTGGAGCGTTTGCTGGTGTCCTGCCGCATGGGCGGCGTGGTCGCGGTGCGCGGTCCCGAGACCCACTGCGCCCTCCCGATCCGCGTGGGTGATGCGTGCGATGACCAGTCATCGGTCGACGGCTACGCGTACGTCAGGGACGCCCAGGGCGTGACGCGCGCCGTCGAACTCGCCGCGGCGCAGGTGGCGGTCGGCACTCCCTTGGACGAGCCCGTGCGTCCGAGCATCTGGGGTCGCCGCGGCGTCACGGACCGCGGCGCGTTCTTCGAGCAGCTCTGGTTCGACTTCACGACGAACACGCACCGGGCGTTCGAGGGACGCGCGCTCAGCATCGACGTCCACGGCCGCCTGCTGTTCGTAGCCCGCAGCGGGCGCGACGACCCCTCGGGCCTCGACCGCGGCCCTCTCACATGGCGACTCCCTCCCTCCCGCACGCGAACCGACTGACGTTGCGTCAGATCCCGCGACGGCGACGAACGAGGGGGAGGACCTCGGGCACGAGGGCGGGGCAGCCCACGGTCACGCGGCGCGCGGGTCGACGACGCGGCCCATGAAGAGCACCGCGCCCGTAGTGAGGTCGCGGATCACGAAGAGGAAGGGGTGGTCGACGACGGAGGGCGTCGGCTCGCGGTTGTCGATCCCGCGCGTGGTGGGGCCGCTGGTCACGGCGGCGGCGGCCGCCACGGTGCCCACCTCGTTCACCTCGACGAACACCTTGTGGAACGCGTCGGAGAGGCTCAGCCGATCGCCGGGTTCCGGCGGGCTGGCGATGCCGGTGAAGTCCGCCCGCGTCGCGTCGAACGTGAGCGTCATCCCCAGCGCGGAGAGCGCGTTGCGCAGGCTCACCGACGGGGTCGCCACCCGGAAGCGCGGGAGTCTCAGGATGACGTAGCCAGACTCGAGCGCGGCGAAGGTCGACGCGAGGCCCTCTTCAACGTGGCCGTTGAGGAGCTCGACCTCGGATGGCGTGACGCGCGCGAACTGTGCCTGGGCGCGGACCTCCCGACGATCAACTGCGACCGTTGAGGGAGTGGGGGGCCCCGGGGGCCCGCTCCTGCTCAGCGCCAGCGCCCCGAGGTCGCCGTCTCGTTCGACGTCGCGCTTCGCGGCATGGCGGTGCGCTGAGTTTCCTCATGCCGCGTCCGCTGCCCCGCCTGTCGCACGCATTCTTCGTCAGCCCCGTCGGCCCGTCGGCCTGCCGCCCTGGTCGTCCCAGTGGGCGAGCCACAGCGGGTTGTGCATCGTCCCTGGTGGCAGCGCGACGCTGCAGCCCTCGACGCGGCTGAGGCCGGCGCGTGCGTGGCGTACGAGGGGGCATACGTGGTCTGCGGGGTCGATGTATGGTGCACCGTGCCCTACCGTGTCGTGATGCCGATCGCGCCCGAAGTCGCCGTCGCATCGACGCCCTCGTGGCGCGTCATCGCGTCCGACATCGCGGTGGTTCTCGCGGCCGTTGGCAGCCTCGTTCTTCCGCTGGCCGTGCTGACCTACGATCCGGGAAGCGCGGCTCCCGCGGCCCCGACGGGCGCTCTGCCGACCCGGTGGGTTCATCAATCCGAGCAACCCACGGGTCCCGCTGGGATCCCGGAAACGTCGAACGTGAGCGACTTCGGGCGGCGATCCGGTGCATCCGTCGAAGCTGGCCCGATCGTCGTCACCAACGTGTTCGAATAGAGGGAGGCGTCGCAGGAGCTTGCGGGAGCTGCCATGTGGGCAGGGACTGCGCGCAAGGGACGTGGGTGGATCGGTGCTAACGAGAGGGCCCAGTTGGTCTACCTGTTCCCTCCACGGCGCGTCTTCCGTCAGCGATCGAGCCGCCGCACCTCTGCATCACGCGCGAAGCGTAGCGCGGCTTCGATGCGTCGCTCGAACTCCTCGAACGCCAACGCGCCCGCGACGAACCTTCCCCCGATGAAGAAGGCTGGCGTTCCGATGGAGGCGCCGGTGGCGTCTGCGACGGCCATGTCTTCCTCGACCCGGGGCTTGTGGATGTGGTGATCGAGGGCGGCGCGGAAGCGATCGACGTCGAGTCCCTGCTCGCGGGCGTAGCGTTCGAGGTCCTCGCGCTCGATGTGCTGCGGGTGCTCGAACAGGTGGTCGTGGAAGCGCCAGAAGCCCGGGTTGCCGCGCTGGGCGTACGCTTCACGGGCGGCCTCGGCGGCGAGCATGGCCGCAGGGTGGAAGGGCAGGGGATAGTCCCGCCACACGAAGCGTACGCGGTCGCCGTACCGCCGACGGATCCGCTCGATGGTCGGCCCGACGCGCGACGAAAACGGGCACTGGTAGTCCGCGAAGTGCTGGATCACGACGCGGGCGTCGGAGGGGCCGAAGCTCGGGGCGCGCCGGTCGTCGCGCACGGTGTAGACGCGGCTCTCTTCGTCGACGGGAGGCGCCGGGGTGGGCACCGGGGGGTGGAGCACCATGCGCTCGTAGAGGTCAGCGCGAGTGACGTCGGGGTGGGCTCGCATGAACTCCGCGGCTCGCCTCCGCTCCTCGTCGATGGCGCTGATGAAGGCGTCGAGGGCCTGGGCGCCGACGAGGCGGAAGCCGTTGATGAAGAAGTGTGGGACGCCGTTGACCTCGACGGTCTGGCCGAGGGCGTGGTCGGCGTCGATGAGGGCGACGTGGGTGTGCGCGTTCATCGCCGCGGTGTAGCGGTCCATGTCGAGGCCCGACCGCAGCGCGTACCCGTCGAGGTGACCGCGGTCGAGGGCGCTCTGGTGATCGAAGAGGAGCCGATGGACCTGCCAGAACCCCTCGTTGCCGCGCTGGGCGAAGGCCTCCATCGCGAGCTCGGCCGCCGGGCGCGATGCTTCGTGGAAGGGCAGGGGTTCGTTCTTCCACACCACGCGGAGGTCGTTGCCGTAGCGGGCGCGGAGCTGCGCCAGGGTGTCGCTCGTACGCGCGCAGAACGGGCACTGGAAGTCCCCGAAGATCACCATCGTCACGAGCGCCGTGTTCGGACCCTGCACCGGCGAGCGTCCCACCGGGACAGGCCATCGACGGGTGGGGTCCTCCTGCGGCCAGCGTCCACCGCACCCGGTTGGTGGCCGGCGCGAGTCCGGGTTTTCCACCGGGTTTTCCACCGGGTCAGCCACCATGGCGGCGTAGACACGTCGGCGCGGCTTGATGGTGCGCGCGCGGGCGATCACGTCGTCGATGATTCTCTCGAATCGGTCGAAGGACTGTGCGCCGCTGACCTGGGTTCCGTTGATGAAGAAGTTGGGCGTTCCTTGGGCTCCGATGGCCTGCGCGAGGGCCACGTCGCGATCGATGGAAGCCCGGAGCCGGTGGTCGTTGAGCGCCGCGCGAAAGCGGGTGAGGTCGAGGCCCGCTTCGAGCGCGAGGTGCTCCAGCGTGGCCGCGTCGAGGTGCTGCTGCTCGCGATAGAGAAGGTCGTGCATCCGCCAGAAACCGTCATGGCCGCGCTGGGCCATCGCCTCCATCGCGGCCTCGGCCGCGGGGCCCGCGTTCGGGTGGAAGGGCAGCGGGGCGTTCTTCCAGACGACGCGGACGTCGCGCCCGTACCGCTGACGGATCTGATGGAGCGTCGTCTCGACGCGCGAGCAGAACGGACACTGGAAGTCCCCGAACTGCACGATGGTGACGAGCGCGTCGTCGGGCCCGAGCACCGGGGACGCACCGACGGGGATGCGTTCGGCGTCGTCCATCGACTCCGAGTTCCGGTGCGCTGCGAAGGCGACGCGGGCTCGTTCGCCCCAACGCGAGCGGGTCTGCGGTGTTGTGACGTAACCCACGAAGAAACTGACGATCAGCGCCAATAGCGCGGAGACGGCGATGCTTCCCTTGCTCACGAGATCCTCCGATTTCCCTGCACGACGACCCACCCGGGAGCGCGCAGGGCGCGACCCGGTCGGCGCGCGTCGTCCCTTCACAGGACGATCGCGCGTCGATGCCTACGCGGAGACCGCGTTCAGGCGCTGGGCGGTCGCCAGGGCGACCGTGTCGTCGCGACGCGCGGACCGCCGCGAAGCAACGGCTCGGTCGTGACGTCGTCGGCCGATCGCAGCGGGACCTCGGGCACGGAGGTATTCAGTGCGATGGGTTCGTGGTGGAGGTCCGACGACGTGTGGTGCCTCGGGGTGTCGGGGCGGTCGATGCGACAGCCCGCCTGGTGGGGGTCGCTGCACAGCGTCGGGGCTTGCGAGCGCAGCGGTGTGGCGGGTGCGGCGACGGGCGCTTCCGCGTGGACGAAGGAGGTCGCGTGGTTGCGGTCGAGATGCCGGTAGCTGGCCAACTGACCGACGCACCAGCGCCGTGGAGCGTGCGCGTGCGCGGGCATGGCCGTGAGCAGCACGGCGAACGCGGCGCAGAGGGCGAGGACCAGCGAGCGCATTCTGGTGGGTCGACGGAGGACGATTCCCCGGCCGACCTTGGGCGCAACCAGGGGAGGGGTCGGGGCTATTCCGGGTGTCGGCCGATTCGTTCGCGCGCCGCCTTCCGGCTCTGACGACAAGCTGGGCTCACCGCGCGAGGCCCCCAGTCTTCGTGCGATCCTCGTCGCCATGAGCCCCCGCCGCCCGATCGCCTCGTCGCGCAGCACCGCCATCCCGACTCTCCTGGGGCTCCTCGCCGCCGGCGTCGCCGTCGAGGGGTGCATCACTGACGCTCACGCCCAGCAAGCGCCATCCCGTGACGGCGGGGTCCGCACTCCGCCTCCGCCTCCGCCCCCGCCTCCGCCTGCTCCGCCTCCACAGCACACCGCTGGGGTGCCCCAGAGGGTGCACTTACCCCCGCCGTCCGCGCCGGACGGTCCCACCACGACGCGTTGACGGCCGGTGGTAGCGAGCTCGTCGCGTAGACCACGAGTCGTCGCGCGTTCTGGTACGAGCCCACGCTCTGCGCCGTGAGCATGTCTTCGATGTTGATGGCGTGGATGCCGTCCGCGGAGCCTCAGACCACGCCCGGCGCGGAGATCACGTCCACGTCGCGCACAACGTTCGTCCCCCAGTGCCGCTCGCGTCTCGGCACGCGGATGATCTGCGCGTGCGCGCCGTCACCGACGAAGATGGTGACCGTCTCCCCCGACGCGAGCCGACCGGCGTGCGACCGCGCGATCATCTCGTCGGCGTTGGGCTTGACCGGTCAGCTTCTACGTTCGCGCAGCAGTCGACGCTCCCCGGTGTTCGTCGGGCGTTGCTCGACGTCCTCGGAACCTTCGCTCTCGTACCGACGTACATCCACACGGGCGCGGGTGATTCGCTCGGGTCACGGAATAGACACGCCCACCTCGACTGTTCACGCTTGGACCACGCGCTCGCTGAGCGGGGAATCAAGGATCTCGTGAGCAAGGGACTCGTCGCCATCACCACGCTTCTGACGCTGGTGATCGGCCTCGTCGCGGGTCTCGTCACCAACCCGACGACGTGGCGCCGACCGGTCGGCGTCCACCGCGCCGCGGCGCGCGACCGGTCCGCCATGTTGGACGCCGAGCGCATCCCTGTGGTCGACTCCCCGATGCTCGGGGCCGACGACGCGCTCGTCACCATGGTCATGTTCGGAGACTTCCAGTCCCCGTTCTGTGCGCGAGCGGAGGAGACCCTGCAGCAGATCCGCCAGCGCTACGGCCGCGACGTCCGCATCGTCTGGAAGAACGCCCCGCTTCCGTTCAACGACAACGCCATGCCCGCGGCCGAGGCATCGCTGGAGGCGCTGGCGCAGGGGGGAGAAGCCCGCTTCTGGCAGATGCACGACCTTCTCTACCAGCACCAGCAGAGCCTCGACGCCACCACCCTCGACAACCTCGCCCAGCAGGCCGGTCTCAACCTCGCGCGCTTTCGTACGGCCATGAACGACCACACGCACCGGGCCGCCGTCGATCGCGACGTCGCCCTCGCGTGGGCCCTCGGCGCCGTGGGCACCCCCAACTTCTTCATCAACGGACAGCAGGTGACCGGCGCCCAACCCCTCGAGCGCTTCACGACCGTCATCGATCAGGTGCTCGCCCGCGCGCGCACCATCCAACCCCGCAACCGCGTCTACGCGAACATGGTCGCCGACCCCGTCGCTACACCGAGAGGGACGTGCGGAGAAGGCCTGTACGCCAACCGTCCGCGTCGCCCGCCTGTCGACGAGAACCGGATCTACGCCGTCCGCAACAATCCGCGCGCCCCGAGCCTCGGCCCGGCCAACGCCCGGGTCGTGATCCAGCTCTTCGCGGACTACGAGTGCCCGTTCTCCGCGCGTGTCGGGCCGGTCGTCGACCAGATCCGCCAGCGCTACGGCGACCGCGTCCGCATCGTGTGGCGTGATCATCCGCTCGATTTCCACAGCCTCGCCATGCCCGCCGCCGAGGCCGCGCGCGAGGCGTATGCCCAGCTGGGCAACCGGGGCTTCTGGCGCTTCCACGACACGCTCTTCGGCAACCAGACGCACATCCAGCGGGCCGACCTCGAACGCTACGCCCAGGCGGCCGGACTCGACATGGACCGCTTCCGCGCCGCCCTCGATCACCACACCCACGAGGCTGGCATTCGCGCGGACCTGGCGGCCGGCGCTGCGACCGGCGCCGAGATCGGCACCCCTGCTTTCTTCATCGCTGGCAGGCTCGTCCAGGGTGCGCTGCCCTTCGAGGAGTTCGAGCGGCGCATCGACGCCGCCCTCGCGGCCGCACGCTGACAGGCGTCCCTTCGCCGTCGACCTACCGCTCCGCCCCGGGCCCGCGCGAGCAACTCGTCGAGTCCGACGACCCACGGCGTCGACTCCCCGTGGGACAGCGACCCTCCCTGGTTGGAGCCCCAGCACGAGACGCGCCCGGTGCTGTGACGCACACACTCCATCGCCTCTCCCACGGCGAGCCCTGCGGAACTACCTCTCGCCCTTTCGCGGACTGAGCAAGTACAACCTCAACCATCGCAGCGCCGCGCGGATGAAGCTCCGGCTCGCGGGGTCGACGCCGCTCGGCGGGTCCGACGCGTTGCGCGTCTTCACGGCGGAGGCGCCGCTGCGCTTGCTCCGCGACGCGATCGCGACCGAGCTCCTGCTCTGGTCCCTCGACCTCTGCGACCCGCTCGCGCGCTGAAGCGCCCTGCTGGGCCGACGTGGTGTACCGTTGGTGCGGTGAAGGGTGATGGGCCTCGTGATCGTCAAGCAGCCCGACCGATCGGGCCGGGCTTCGCCGTCGGCGCGGCGGCCGTCGCGGTCGGCCTGGGCTTGTGGATGTGGGTCACCGCCGGGGAGCTGTCGTCGTGGCGTGTCACCGATGACGCGACCGTGGAGAGAGCGCTGCGCGGGCGCGCGTGGTCGGTCCCTGACCTCCGCCCGCTGTGGTCCTCCTCGGAACACTCGAATCACACCTCCTACTCGCAGAGATCGGGGGTCTTCGGCCCGGTGGAATTCCAGTCGCGCAGCGGACGCGACATGGCGTACGCGCACGCGGGTACCTCGGTGACGTTTCGGGGCGGCCCCGGCGTGTCGTGCTCCTCGGGTGGGGGGCCCTCGCAGTTCGTGACGGACACGCACCTCGTGCACCGCGAGAGTGCTGACCGGTCCGTGCTCCAGTTCCGCTGCGCGGTCGATCACGTGCCCGACGGCGTGTCCCCACCCGCGCCGTCGACCCTCTCCCTCGTCCGCGACGCGTCGCCGCGACGCCCGCTGGCGCTCGGCCTCCGGCGCGAACCCGCGTGGCTCAACGCGAACGATCAAGCCGCGCTGCGACGGCTCCGGTTCGCGGCGCTCTGCCTCTTCGCTGCCGCCCTGATCGAGCTGCTCGCAGTCGTCCTCACGCTCGCCCGCCCGCCCGAACGCGGCACGGCCCTCCGTGCGTCGCCGTATCGCGCCGCCGAACTCCCGGCGGGGCGCGGACCGGCGGAGCGGCCCATCCGCTGGCACTGGCTTGGCGCGGTGCTGCTCGTCCTCGTGGCGGTCGGCCTGGCGTCGACGGTGGACTGACCCGCCCGGTGCGGACCACCGCCGCGTGGCGCGCCCCGTTGACTCCCCGAACGCGGCGGCGTGACCATCACGCATGCCCTACCGCTCCGGCCCGCTGTACCCGCCCGTCGGACCACGGCGGCCGCGCCGCCTCGTACCGCCTGCGCCCGAAGCGCGTGGTCCGCGCCGCCCCG
The DNA here is from genome assembly GCA_044229975.1 of Polyangiales bacterium. Taxonomy (GTDB): domain Bacteria; phylum Myxococcota_A; class Polyangia; order Polyangiales; genus SCUS01. Next base: position 28,299 of record JBGARZ010000018.1, on the reverse strand, counting down.
GTCGCCGTCGCCATCGAGCGGTCCGAGTTCCACTGCCCCGGCGTGTGACGGGGCGCCAACGCCCGACGCGATCACGCTGTGGTTCGACGAGGCCCCGGTCGCGCTGGTCCCGGCCACCGACGCGGACGAGCACCGCGAGTTCGACGGGATCGGCGGGGAGGGACCGCCGATGTTCGTGGGCGGTCACTGGGCCGAGGCCGAGTGGACGCCGCGCGGCGTCTGCCTGCGCGCGCTCGGCCTGGCGCGAGGCGGCAGGGGCTACGAACGGTTGAGCGCGACGTTCGGGGTGGTGCGCGCACGGCCTTGCGACCGCTTCGAGGGATCGTTCCGCGGCCTCGAAGGTCGAGACGACTGTCCCGTGACCTGCCAACGGGCGCCGAACAACGCAGTGCCGTGACCTGAGAAGAGGATCGCGACCGAACGGCTCGCTGGCCAGCATCGGATCGCAGAGGCAGCGCGGGCCGAGGGGTTCCGCGCGGACCGCTGGCTTGACGCCTTCGACGCGCCCTGCGCTTCATCCAGGCGTCGTGTCTCGCACGTCGCGGAGCTGGGGAGCGGGCCTTCTGGTGGCGCTGTCCGCATCGTGCGGGGCGCCGCGCCGCGTGCAACCGCCCGCCGCGTCCCCGGCACAGGTCACCCATTGCGATGAGCGTCCTGACGCGTCGACCGAAGTCGCGATCGTCGATGCCGCGGTGACCGTCGATGCGGCTGCAAGCCCCGCGCTGGCACACCCCATCGGCGAGTGGCCCTGCTCCCGCTTCGACCACCAGAACGCCGCGACGCTCGCGCTGATGCACCGGCTCTGGGAGGACAACCACTCCGAATGGCGTCTGGAGCGCGTGGAGCAGTACGCGGGCGAGGCCCGCCTCTCGGAACTCGCCCAGTGTCACCGGACGGGCGACGACACCGCCTGGGGCATCGTACTGAACCCCGAGCACGCGTACGCCGACAGGGTGCGATGGCAGCTCCATCACATCGACGGCGCGGGCCGCGACGTCCACTACGTCGAGTACCTCTCGAACTCCGGCAACCCGCGCCCCGAGCGTTGGTTCAGCGAGCAGAACCGCCCGCCGCGGAGGCCGTACGACGTGACCGGTTTCGTGGACATGTTCGACTTCGACGGCGACGGCGAGGAGGAGATCGTGTTCACGCACGAGGGGGAGAGCGAAGAAGGTGAGGGGGTCGCGCTGTGGGTGTTCCGCTACGCGGGCGGCCGGGTCACGCGGTTCGCGCGGCTCGCCAACGCGCAGTACCTTAGCGACGTGGACGGCGACGATCGGCCCGACGCAGTGGCCGTCCACCGGCGCCTCTGGGAGACCCCGGCTGAGTTCCACCAGGATCCGCACGACGTGTGTGTCGACGAGGTCCGCGCGCCGATGACCGCGGCGCGCTCGCTCCCCGGCGGCGCGTTCTCCATCAGCGATCCCGCGGTGCGTGCCTACAACCGGCGGGAGTGCCCCGCGCGCCCCTCGACGATCGTGGCGCGCGACGCCAATGGCGCCGTGGACGAGGCGACGACGGCGCGCAACGTGGTGTGCGCGGGCGCGTGGGGTGTGCGGCGCGCGACGATCGAGGCGGCGTTGCGCGCGTGCGACGAGCTGGTCACGGACGACGACTGCGAGACGGTCGTCCGCAACCCGCAGGGCTGCCGCCACCGCGCGCTGCTATTGCAGTGGGCCGCGGAGTTCCCCTGACTCAAGGCGACCTGTCACCGGCAGCAGCGTCAACCGCCAGAGCGCCCGCGCGAGAAGGAGCGGACGCCGGGCACCGTTACCTGGCTCGTCACGCTGGACTGCGACGATCAGTGCCCTCGGTTGCTGCGCATCCCGGTCTTCCGCACCACGGACTCCCGACAGGCCAACGTGCATGTGGGGGCCGGGCAACTGCGCGACAGCCTCCTCAAACCCCATCGACATCATGCACCGCTGACCGCTCGGCCATCTCGCTCTACGGGCGGTCTTGCCCTCCCGAAGATCAGTTGGACGGTTCGCAGGTGGCCCGCACCCATCCCCTCCCACTCGCGTCGATGGCGACCGCTTCCCAGCGCCCCGCGCGCGCCTCCATGACGAACCCGAAGGCGCTCATCCTCCGCAGGCACAAGCCGCCGTCGTGGAAACCGAACTCCGCCCGCACGCCGGGCTGGTGTCCGAGATCGTCCCAGCCCTGCGAGTGCGCCACGTAGACCGGGAGTACGACCATCCCTCGCGCGTCGGCCGGACACGTTTCCCACCGAAGGGCCGGCGCGAGTCGTCGCCGCGATCCGTCGAGCGTGACGCCCCACAACACACCGGACCCATCGAGCCGAGCGACCCCGGACGCGTCCGGCAGAGCAAAGGCGCCGAAGTCCTCCGCGTCGGCGAGTTCGAGCTCTGCCGTTCGCACCTCCCCACCCACGGCGTGCTCCATCGCGAGGACGCGGCGGGTTCGACCCTGGTTCCATGTTGGCAGGCGGAGCACTGCGGTCGAGCGCGATCCGAACGACGCCGCGGTGACCGTCCCCACCATCCCGAGACTCACCCCGCTCGAGCAACCACTGCCGATGTTGCACCCAGAGCCAACATGGCTGACGTCGGGCAGACCACCGTCGAAGGTCCAACGCCGTCGGACCTGCACCCGTCCCGCCGTCGTCGCGTCGAACAGCGCGACGGCGACCTCGCGCTCGCGCCCGACGACCGTCACGAACGAGAGGCCGTCCGCTCCATCGTGGACGAGACCCACGTAGCTGCTCTGGTCGCGGGCATCGGACAGGTCCACGCGGTCGATGGGGTGATACGCGGGGTACGGATCGCTCAACGTGACGCCGAAGCTGCTCATCACGACCGCGCCCCCAGTGTCCCGGGCGCGGGACGCGACGAGACGCGACGAACGATCGAGCCCCGCGAGGCGTACGGTTGGCTCTTCGGGCGCGGTGATGCCGGGTGAGGGTTCGGCAACCGTCGCCCTCTCTGTGGTCTGGCAGCGCCAGGAGAGCCGGTAGGGCGCAGGGCGGCGTTCACGCTCGGACCCCGTGGGAAGGTTGGCCGTCCCCAGCACGGGCTCTCTCAGCGTCCCCCAGCCGATAGTTCGACCGTAGTCCAGAAACCGGACTCCCCAGGCGTCACAGGTGAAGAACCTGTTGAATGGCGGCGGGTTGACCGCGAGCCAACGCCGAAGCTCGCCGTCTCCGTCCTCGAAGAGAGGCCTCCACGGGCGATTCGTGCCTTCGGACACCCAGTACCCGTGGCGCGGCGACGCCGCGACGACGACTCCGTCGGGGCCGCAAGGTTTGATCTGGCGGTCGTCGGGAGCCGAGGCGAGTTCGTCCCACCAAGGCGGTAGAGGTCGCGTGGCGAAGGTCCCGCCCGGACGGCCCTCGATGACTCCCGCGGCGTGTACAGTGGGGGAATCATGGGGTCGGGGAGTGACGTGGTTGAGCGACATCCGCAGCCGACCGTCAGCGCCGATTGCGAGGTCGTCGCTGGCGGACGGTTCGATGCCGGGCCCGAGGACCGGTGCCATTCCGACGAGCGGTGAGGGGTCGCCCGCGCCCCGAACCCACTCCGCGCGGGACGGGTTGCGATGGAGCCGGACGAAGACCGGCTCTCCTCCGTGCCACCCCGCGATGGCGTACTGGCCCTCCTCCTCAGGTCTACCCAGCCGCATCTCCTCGGGTCGGCCGCCGTCCTGCCGCACGCAGAACCGGCGATCCGCCTCTGAGATGTCCACCGCGACCGGCGCGCATCCGCCCGCGCACACCACGGCCCGCCCGTCCTCCCGCACGCTGCACGAGGGGCCCATGCGGACGCTGGTCCGATAGTACCTGATCAACTCGCGCCAAGACCCGTCGGGGTGGTGTCGCAGGAGGGTCGCTGGCCCCTCGGCCGTGTCGCCGCAGATGACGTCGAGGTGTTCCCCGAGGAGGTAGCGGGTCCCCCGCGAGGCGCTCGCGCAGGGCGGCAGCTGGAAGCGCGGGGCGACGACGTTCCCCGTCGAGAGTTCGATCTCGCTCACCCGATCGGGGCCTTCGAGCCAAAGCCTCCCGGGACCTCCCGACGCGGCGCGGAGGATGGGGAAGGGCACCAGTTGCGGGGCGCCCGCTGGCGTGGCGGGCGGCTCGGTCTCTCGCAGGTCGAGCGGTCGGAACGCGGGCATCGTCTCGCAGGGCACATCGACAAGCGCCCCGCCGTCCTGGAGCTCGAAGCACCCCCTGCGCGTCTCGAACCAGCGTCGCCCCTGCGCGGCGAACGCCCCGGAGAAGGGACCTCCGTTGAGCGCGGTCCAACGGCCGCCGCCGTCTTCGGTCGACATGCCGCGTCCCGGCTCGACGACCAGGACGCCGCGCCGCTCATCGACGAACGCGGCATCGAGCACGGTGCCATCGATGGCCGGCGGAGGCGCCCCTTCGAGGGTTCCGTGATGGACCCGAACCACCCGGCCGGTGCCGCGCCCTGGGCGACCCACAGAAAGGAGATCGTGCTGACGGAGGGGACCGACGAACGAGTCCGAATCGAGCACGGTGTCGTCGGTCACGAAGCGCCAGCCACCGGCGAACGGGAGCACGGCCTCAAGCCCGTCAATTGGCGGAGCCTCAAAGACGGCCCGGTCGCCCTGACGCTCGTACCTCAGCCCGGTTGATACCCAATGACGTGGACCGCGGGAGGAGTCGCCGAGCGCCGCGCTCCCGCGCCGTGACGAGTTGTTCCCGAGCCACACGAGGAACATCCCTTCGATGGGTGCCGCAACCGTCGCACGGCGAGGAACTTGAGGGACGAACGAGATTCGAGGCCGACCGCATCCGGCGAGCAACGCGAGCGCGGTCAGGGCCACCAGCCGATTCCAACCGAGCGACGGGCTCATCGTGCCCCGTCCGTTTCGTCGTACTCGCTCATCGGTCGAGAGCGTAGACGACGTCCGGCGCTTCGCGGCACGGCGCCCGGCCTTCGTGTGTCGTGCACCTTGGGCAACCCAACCTCGCGTGGAAGCACCACTGCCTGGGCGCCGTCCTTGCGGCGTGCGATCGTTGGCGCCGTCGGAGGAGGAAGTCGTCCCATGGGTCGATTGAACGGTCTCGCTAGCGCTCTTGTTGACGATGCTCGTCGCGGCTTGCAACTCCGAGGTCACCGCCTCGTCGGGCTGCACGCCTGGCCAGATCACTGCGTGCGCCTGCGCGGGCGGCGCGAGCGGCACGTCGACCTGTGGCCCCGACCGTACCGCCGGACCCTGCGCGTGCCCTGACTGACGTCGACGGCGACGCGGCGATAGACGCGGCTGCGAGTGACATCCCCACCGACCTTCCTTCGCCCGACGCCCCTTCGAGCGACGCGGTCGATGCGGGCTCGACGCTCGACGTGCCAATCGCCGACCGCCCCTGCGACGGTGGCTGCGTCGTCATCCGTGCCCTGACCGTCGGCGACACCCACACCTGCGCGCAGTGGTCGGACGGCTCCGTGCGCTGCTGGGGCGGCAACACCTTCGGCCAGATCGGCGACGGCACCACCACCGACCGGCCCGCCCCCACCGCGGTGACCGGCCTCGGCGACGCCGCGGACACCACCGCTGGCAGCGGCCACACCTGCGCGCGTCGCGCGGACGGCACGGTCTGGTGCTGGGGCGACAACGCCCACGGACAACTCGGCGACGACACCACCACCGCGCGGACCGTCCCGACCCTCGTGCCCGGTCTCAACGGCGTCGTGGAGATCTCGGCGAACGAGGCGCGCACCTGCGCGCGACTCGGCGACGGGTCGGCCCGCTGCTGGGGCGACGACTGCTCGACACCTACGGGCAGGTTGGCGACCGCCCGATGCCGACGTCAACTACAGCCCGACGCTGACCAACGTCCCGACCGCCGTGGTGTTCTGAGGCGCGATGCCCTGGGGCTTACCGTCGCGAGCGAGCGTCACTCGCCGTAGCAGGGGGTCGAGCGGTCGAGGGCGAGCCAACCGATATGCTCGCAGACCGTGCCGAAGCCGGCGCAACGTACGCCCACGCAGCGCAGGCCCGACGCGCTACCGTACACGGGCCAGACCATCGTGTGGGCGGGGAAGATGATCCCGCGTGTGGGCGCGGCAGCCGTCTCGATGTCGCGCAGTCGGAACGGCCGGCGCGGATGGCAGCTGTAGATCGTTTCCGGAAAGGTCCTCCCCGGTCGCGCCTCTGGACTCCAGCAGGAGGCGGCCAGGAGCTCACCCGCGCGGCGGTTCGCGGGGTACGTTCGAATGGACAAGAACGTCACCACCCGACCGGCGTCTCGGCCCTGCACCATCAAGTGGCCGGTGACCCGCAGGGAGCCGTCGCCGAGAGGCGCGAACTCCCACTCTCCCCGAGGCGAGTCCCAGGTTTCGGCGCGGTGCTGCCAGAGCATCCGCGGTCGAGCCTTCGCGGGAAAGCCGAAGAGGGCGACGCCCGGCGTAGCGGTCCGCTCCGCACCGTCCGCCGCCGCGCCGTCATCCTCGGCCACCGCGACGAGGGGCATTCCCCGAAAGTCGAAGTGCGCGACGACGTGCGGAGCGCGGGCTCCGTCCGGCGATCCCAGGCGCTCGCCTACGAAGCCACGGCCGGTGTCGCGGACGGCCACCGCGGGGCGGAGGTACAGCGCGTCGGGTCGGCCGTCGAGGTCGAGGTCGCAGCGCAGGTCGGGTGCTGCGGTCGCGCCGACGCCCGCGGCGCCGGCGGCCTCGGACTGCGTCGCCCAGAGGCGCGACGAGTGCGGGGCGAGCGCGCCCAGGATCCAAGGCGGCAATCGCTCGGCGTTCACCGCCGCATCGTCTGGCGTTCGCCCCGCAGACGCGTCGGGGCGAGCGTCCTGCTCCGACGAGGGGAGATCTTGCGCGGCGGTCGCGGAGTCGCGCGAGGTAGCCACGGGCCGCGAAGAACACGCGACGAAGAACGCGACGAGGGAGAGCGCGCCATCGACGCGGGCGCCATGCACACGGGGGAGTCGACGCACGCTGCGACCGTACCCCGACGCCCACGGCCGCGGCGAGAGGGAGCCAGCGCCAGCGCGCACGGCACGCGCGTCTGGTCCGCGCGATGGAGAAAGGGAGGGGCGTGGGCGCTGACTCGGCGCAGAGAGCGGCGCGCAGGGAGCGCTCGGTTGACCCGGGTGGATCGGCGCTCATCAACCTGACAGGTTGGTCTGACCTTTCTCCTGAGCCCGCGACGTGGACCTTCGTCGCTTCACGCGCTCACCGACGCGACGCCCAACTACCTCGCGCTCAAGGAGCCCGTCGCCGAGTTGCCCGCCCGCCCGCATGCTCTGTGGTTCTGGTTCACGCGGCGTGAGGTCTCTGCCAGTCGGACACTGCTCGACCATCCGTGCGATGAGTACCCCCCGGAGGCTCCCGCCATGACCGTCGATGCCCCAACCGACGCCCGGTTCAGCGTGCTCGCTTCGACGTCCATCGCGGCCGCGCTCGCCGCGCTCGTCGCGACGGTGCACTTCGAGGCGCGCGCTGACGAGGCGTCCACTCCGGGGGAGCACGTGATACGGGTCTCCTCGTCCGAAGACCCGCTGCGCGACTACCGTCCCTGGCGGGAGGTGATCGGCGACGCGTCTCCCTCCGACTGCGAGAGCCAGGACGGCAACGGTTCGTCGGACTACTCACAAGTCACCAGGGTCTGTCGACGCATGCTGGGGCCAGTGCCCCTCGTCGAGACGTCCCGATCGAGCGGCGTCGGCGCCGGCCTCTCCGTCCATACGAGTCACGCCGTCACGATCGAGAGCGCGACCGTCGGGCGGTCGTGGTGCCTGCTGGATGAGGCTTCCAGGGACGGCTCCGAGCGCGACCCTCACGCGAGCGGACGAGCGAACACCGGCGAACTCCTCTACGCGTACGACCATCGACGCGAGGAGCACGGCTACCGCTGCACAGCCTCCCGCGGGGGCGGCCCGATCATCCTGTGGACCGTGCTGTATCGGGAGCCCGACCCGCGGACCGTCGCGCTGTGGGAGGCGTCGCGCCCCGTGGTCCCTTGCCTGCGCGCCCTCGCGACCGCGCTGCTCGTGTGCGCGACGACGCTCGCGGCGCGGTGGTCACGGCGCGAGCGCTCGCACGCGCTTCCCTGGCGCGAGGCGACGCAGGGCGCGGACGGCGTCCTTCGTGAGGGCGACATCGTCGTGAACGCGCCGCAGGGGGCCGTTGTCCACCCGGGCACCAGCGCAATGTGTGTGGTGCTGCCGGAGTCGCGCGAGTCGGGCACCTACCGCAACGCGGCGAGCGCGACGGCGACCCACCTCCGCATCGGCACTCTCGCCGCACTCCAGTAGTACCGCGTCGCCGATCGTCGGCGGAGCCTCGCCCTCGTCGCCGCGCTCGGACTCGCGTCGGTCGTCGCGTCGGCGTCGCTGCTCGTCACGTCGTTCCGCCTGTAGGCGCCGCGGGCGGGAGCGTCGGTTCGTCGGAGGGCGGATGTAGCATCGGTTGCGATGCCGTACCGCGCGAGCGAGCTGAGGGCGCCGAACGGGCCGCGACGGCGCGAGGCAAACTCGTAGCGGTCGCCGCGCTGGGTTCGGGGCGCGGCCATCCATGCGACCCACTTCGACGCGGGGCTCCCCGAACCGACGCATGGCGCGCCGCCTCAAGCAGTACGCGCAGTACGGCTCTCGCGGGCCGTGGACCGTCACAGCCAGGTAGGAAGCCGGCTCGATGGTCGCAATGTTGCGCTCAGCACTCAAGGAGCTCGCGGCTTGCGCCGGGATCGATACGACCCTCGTCTCGGGCCACTCGCTGCACCCAGGGCTGGCGACCACGGCCGCGACCACGGGGCGTCGTGATCGGAAGATCTTGGTGCAATCGCGCGACCTGCCGCATCCTGTGCGGCTACCGCGCCCGATGGATGCCCCGTATCGCGAAGCACCACAGACTGGTCCGCTAGTCGCACTGCACGAGGTCACCGCGCCGCTTGGCGTCGGGCGGGGCGCGGCGGCGGCCCTGTTGCTCGTGGGGCTCGCCGGCGCCGGGGTGACGCAGGCGACGGAGTTCGAGTGCATCCGCGTCCCCGCGGGCGCGGACTGCAAGCTCACCACCCATCGCGCCTACTCCTCTGACGAGCGCGCGGTCGACGGGCCCGCCGCCGCGCTCCCGCCGCGCGGCGTCTACTACGACGGGGCGGCGGACATGTGGCGCGACGACGACCGCCTCGCCGACACCGCCCGCGCGTTCTTCCGCGACGGCACGGCGAACTACTTCGCCGTCCTTCATCGCCCGGGCGGTCGCAGTTCGCTGGCCTGCGCGCTGTCCCGGCTGGCGCCGCTGGCGGGCGTCGCGGCCCTGCTCTTCGCCGAGCGCCGCACGCGCGTCGTCGCGCTCACGATCGACCCCGCCGGGCGCGTCGCCCGTGCCCGCTCGGTGGGCCTCGGCGGCCCCGCCGTTGACCGCGAGTCGCCCGTCGGCGGGCAGCCGCGCCTCCGACTCACCGACGAACCCGCCGCGCCGTACCTGCCGGTGCTGCGGGTCGCCAGCGAGGACGGCGCGTCGCCCCCGCTGCTCGTCGCCCACAACGCCCGCCAGCGCCCGACCTTCGACCGCCTCGTCGCGCGGGCCAACCGCGCCCTCGCCGAGGGAGCGCACGCCGATCGGTCGCCCTCGCTGGGGCTGAGGCTCGCGCCCTCGGCGCTGTTGGTCCTCGCCTCGTTGGGGCTGTTCGTGCGCGTGGCGACCTTCCGCGGGGCGCTCCCGCCGATCACCGGGACGATCGCCCTCACCTCCGGCGCGACCCGCTGCGCGCTCGACGGGATGACGCTGCTGCCGGGGGGCCACGTCGAGTGGGAAGCCCCGGTCGGACTCACGACGCGCACGCTCGACGTGACGACGCCCGATGGCGCCCGGCGCGCAGCGTCGGTGATCTTCGCGGTGCGGCCGGGCGCGCGCACCACCTTCGACTGCGCCTTGGTGACGAGTGCGACCGCGAGGCTCTGGGTCACGCCCTACGACGTTCGGACGGACGACATCCCAGGCGGCGTTCCGCGCGAGTGAGGGGGGAGATGTAGTTGACGTCGAGCACTCGGGCGCGAGCTCGCTGACCGGGAGGCACCTGGTCGCTCGCGCCGACGGCCCGCTGCGTGGCGAAGGTGCGTCCCGCTTTGGAGGACGAAGCGAGCCGACCGACGGATGGTGTAGGCTCGCGGCGTGCGACCCATGGTGACGCTCGCAGCGGCGTTGGCGTTGTTGGGCGGCGCCGCCGACGCGCAACCCCGGCGCCGTCATCACCGGCCCGACGAGCCGCGCCCCGACGCCGCGACCCTCCGACGTTGCGGGCGGCCGCTCCCCGAACCCGCGCTCACCGATCGCTGGGCTCGCGATGCTTACGCCCGCGCGGAGCCCGGCTCGGAGGACCCGTTCTGGCGGTTCCAATGGCCGCCGACCTCGCCCTGCTTCCGCGAGCAGGAACAGGAGCGCGCGCGGCTCGCGCGAGCCATCCGCGATTTCGCGAACGCCCGCCTCGTGAATACCTGCTGGCAGAACGTACTTCGGCTGAATCCCGCCGTGCGCGACGCGTCGGTGCAGATCACGCTCGCCGTCGATTCGCGCGGCGGCGTCACCATCGCGGGCCTCACCGGCAGCCCCGACCCGCGCTTCGACCAGTGCCTCCGCGCGGGACTCGCCCGCGTCCCGTCGGTCGGCCCGGGGCGCCGGGGCGAGAGCGTCTTCCGAGTGAGCCTCACGACGGGGGGGTGACCGCCACCCGCTCGCGTCCCGACCGCCGCCCGTGACACCATCGCCGACCCGGCGTGGACTCCACGCACGCCACCGCCACCGCGATCGAATGACGCTCTACATCTGTACGCAGGAGCCGGGCGACTGGCGCGACCAGGTCCAGTACGACCACTGCTTCGAGGTGCGCATGCAGCAGGAGTGGCGCGACCGCATCGAGGCCTTCGGCCCGCAGATCCTCACCTCGGTACTTTGGCCCACCGGCGAACGCCAGGGCGGCGTCGCGGGAACTCGCGGGGGCTGCCGCGGGGCGGGGAAGTGCGCGCAAGGAGCCTTCGCTCAACGCAGGTGGGTTGGCGCTGGCGAGGGCGCCCGGTGGGTCCACCCTCGGGGTCGCGCGTGCCCGTTGGCGCGGTGCCGGATCTCCCGGGCGCACGCCCATCTTCTCATCTACGTCGACGTTGATCGCCCGCAACGCGGGCCCGACGCCCGCCACGCCTACCGCGCCCGCGGCACGCACCGCGTGCGAGCGAACCCGCCGCGGTAGACGCTCCGCTCGACCCACCCCGCGCCCTCCGGCGCGAGCGCGAAGCTCGGCGGCGAGCGCGACGACCCGAAGTCGTCGTCGTCGGTCTGCGCGCGGGCGCCCGGCGGCGCGGGCAGGAAGCTGCTCGACGACAACGCGCCGATCGAGCGGAGGCAGAGCGACGCGCCGTCGAAGGCGTAGTGGGCGACGGCGCTGATCCAGAGCTGCGCCCCGTGGACGGCGTACGAGTGGGTGATCGGGACGCGCAGCTCGCCCCGCGCCGACGCGGAGCAGCGGGCGGCGCGCACCCGCTCCGCGAGCACCCGGGGCGACGCGCCCACGGGGCCGCCGACCGCGCGCCCGTCGGGAGTGATGCGCGCGAGGCCCGCGACGCCGTCGAGCAGGAAGGGGCCTGCGAATTCGCGCGACGCGAGCGCGACCGGGGCCACGGACATCGACCCGTCGCGGCGCACCTCCGCGAGCCACCACGCCACGCCCCAGGGCGCGCTCGTCGCGACCAGCGTCGCCGAGCGCGCGCCATCCCGCGCCGTGGCGACGACGTGAGCATGGCTGAAGGGCCCCGGCACGCGGACCGCCGCGGTCGGCCCGGAAGAAGAGGGTGCGCCGATCGCCCACGTCTCGAAGCGCGGGTCGCCGGAGAGCGCCTCGACCCGGAGCAGGGTGGCGCGCCGCGCGTCGAGGGTCGCGAGGGCCCACTCACCACGGGCGAGCGCGTCGGTGCTGTGCGCGGGGAGGGCGCGGGTCGCGAGTTCCGCCCTCGTCGCGAAACCCACGCCGAGGAACGAACCCGGCGTCGCCACCGCCGGGTCGTACAGGCGGACGCGCTCACCCTCCTGCACGCCCACGGCGCCGATCGGGGGCAGCGTTCGCAGCGCCGCCCAGGGGTCCGTCCGCTCCTCGGTGGAGGGCCTCTCGCAGTCCCACGCGATCGCGGGCGTCGGCACGCTCGGCGCCTCTGGGAGGCCCAGGCTGTCGGTCGCCGAGCTCCGCAGCGGATGGGTCGTGTCGAGCACCAGGGCGCCGGCCGATCGATCGGCGGCCCCGGTAAAAAGACTCAACCAGACCCGGTCGGTGGGCGCGCCGACCGAGTGCGCGAGGACGTCGGCCGCGAGCGGGTCGTCCGGCGCGGCGGTCAGCGTCGTCCACGCGCCGGCGCTCCCGCGCGAGACCAGCAGCGTGCCGTCGTCCCGCGTCAGCGTGACCGTGAAGTGGTCGGCATGGAGCTGCAGCCGTCCGTTCGGTCGACCCTCGGGGAGGGTGTCTCCCGGCGCGAGGGCGCGCCACGCGAAGCGCCCGCCCGGCGGCCCTTCGAGGACGCCGGCGTTGGCCGGAAGGTCCCCCCACGCGAACATCCGCACCTGGCCGTCGCGCCCCACGCCGATGGAGTAGCGGTCGACGCGCCGCGCGTCCGCGGGGGCCGCGACGACGAGCGGCCGCGGGGCTTCGTCGCCGAGGGTCATGCGCAGGCCGCCGAGGTCGAAGTTCTGCTCGACCGCGAACAGGCGCCCACCGACGTAACCCACCGGCCGCCACGGCCCCGACGACGGCGCGTGCCATTCCGCGGGAGGTGCTCCCGTCGCCGACTCGCACCACACCGGGTCGGCGCCGCAGACGTCGTTGCCGGCGCAGCGCCCCTCGCAGGCCACGCGCTCGCCGTCGGCCGAGCCCACGCAGACGGCCGGTCCGCACGAGGTCACGCGCAGCCGCAGTGACCAGCGGCCGTCGTCGCCGAGCGCGTATAGCTCGGGCCCGCACCGCGCGTGGAGGCGCCCCGCGAAGAGCCACCCGGCGTCGGAGCCGCAGCCCTCGGGGAGCGTCGGGAGCGGCGTCCACGACTCGTCGCGGAGGTCGTAGAGGCCCCACTGCTCCTCCCGCTGCGCCACGACGAGCGAGCCGTCGACCGAGGCGACCTCGACGGGGTCGAGGGGCGCGAGCTCGCAGTCGCGCGCGGCGGTCCGCGCGAGGTTATCGTTCTCGTCGAGCGCTTCGAGCCGCGGAAGGCGCGCCGGGTCCGTCGTTGCGTCGTGGCCACCCGCGTCGACCGCCACTGCGCCCGCGCTCGTGCGGAGCCAGCGGCGGTCGCGGTCCGCGGCGACCGACAGCGCGGCGCCGTCGATCGCGAGGCGCGACCAGCGTGCGCCGCCGTCGCGGGTGACCCACGCGAGGCCCGGCTCGGTCACCGCGAGGCCGAGCGCGTCGTCGGAGAACGCGACGTCGATGACGGCGCCCGCGTCGGGCGGGGGCACGCCCTCGACGCCGCCCGCCCGCGCCGCGCAGACGCGCCCGACGCCCCGCCCGGCGCCCTGCATCGCCGACGCCCGCCGGGGAAGCCCCAGGAAGCCGTCCGCGTCCCAGACCCCGTCCTGCGTAACGAAGCGCCAGCGCCCGCCCTCGGTGGGGGCCGCGAAGACCACGTCGCGCAGGAAGCGCCCGCGCCCGAGGCGCACCGCGCGGCCGCGCAGTTCGGCCGGTCGCCCCGACAGGATGAGACGGCGGACCTCCCCGTCGCGCGGCATCAGCTCCAACGCGTGGGTGATCCGCGGCCTCAACAGGATCCGCGACGGAGCGACGCCCGCGGCTGCCCGTACCGCGGGCGCCAGGGCGACCGGCGCGCGGGTGGCGGGCGCCGCCGGAGGGTCGGGCCGGACCGCGCGCGACGAACACGCCACCGCCATCCATGGGAGCAATGCATTGGGTTTCATGCTGCGCGTGCCGGCGGGGCGATCGGGAGTTCGAGCGGCGACCGCTGCCATCGGATCGGGTGCCCCCGTCCGGGCTTGGGCCGATCTTCGCCAAGGCGGCGTCGCGGGAGCTCGCGAGAGCTGCCGCAGGGCGGGGATGATGGGGGCCAGGCGTAGAGGGGCGTTTGGTCAACTCCGGCAGATCCTTCCCACCGAGGGTGCTCCGACGGATCGCCTATCGGCAGAAAACTCTGGCCGCCCTCGACGCCGCGTCGGCTTCGGTGATTGATGGTGCGCGTGCGGGCATTGATGTGGGTCGCTGTGCCGTCCTTGATCGCGGGTTGCGCATCCTCAGTGACGGCGACCGATGGACGGGTGGAGGTCGACGCCCACGACGCGGTGATGATCGAGGAGGCGGTCGTCGACGTCGCCGTCGACGTAGCGACCCTGGGCGCTGGCAGGCCCGACGCCCCGGCGGACGTCGAGGCCGGGGCCCGGGTATGCAGGCCCATCGTCGAGGTCGACGCCACCGTCGCGGACGCTCCGGCTTCGGACGCGCCCTACGTCGTCGAGTTGGCGGTCGGGCGCGGCACCGTCGACTGCGCGCGCATGAGCGACGGGACGGTGCGCTGCATCGCGCTCAGCGAGTACGGCCAGCTCGGCGACGGGACGGTCGGCGTGAGCAGAGAGCGCCCGGTGGTGGTTCCGGGGCTGGAGAGCGTCGAGCAGGTGCTCACGAACATCGGCAGCGCCACGTGCTCCCGCCATCGGGACGGGACCGTGCGCTGCTGGGGCTCCAACGCCCACGGCTCGCTTGGCACGGGGCACGAAGGCGACGAGGACTGTCCGTCGGTGGGGCCATGCCGGACGCGCCCGGCGCTCGTCGCCGGGGTCGCGGACGTCGTCCACCTGGCGATGAGCGACCTGGGAGGCGTGTGCGCCGTCAAGCGTGACGGCACGGTCTGGTGCTGGGGGGACTACAACCACCTCACCGTTGCGGAGGACCGGTCGGTTCCTTCGCCCGTCCCCGGCATCTCGGACGTCGCGATGCTCTGGCCCCTGAGCGGGGGCTGGGTCGCGCGGCTCCGGTCGGGGGCCTACCGGTCGCTGGGCACGGACTTCGTGGCGCGCTACGCCGACGCGATCCCCGCGGAGGCGGAGATCACGCGCGACCACGCAGGCTGGAGTTCGCACCTCTGCTACCGGCTGCCGGACTCCAGCGCCCGCTGCTTCGGGTTCGACATCCACGGCCAGCTCGGGTCCGGCCGGACCGGGGGATTTTCCCCCCCGATCGATCCGGGCCTGTGCGGCGTGCGATCGGTCGTCGGAACGTTCTCCAACACGTGCGCGCTCATGGCCGATCACACGGTGCAGTGCTGGGGGCGCGGCACCTACGGCATGCTCGGCTTCCCCCCACCCGACACCTGCTCGACGGGCGATGCGAGCTCCGATCCGTGCGCGACGCGCCCGGCGCAGGTCGTGGGTCTCGACGGGGCCGAGCGGTTGTTCGGGGGCTTCAACAACGTGTGCGTCATTCGCTTCGACCGCAGTGTCTGGTGCTGGGGATCGTTGGGTCGCAACCCGACCGGCACCCTCGCGCGGATGGACTGGTAGGGGCCTCCTCGATCGCGGCCCGCGCGGACGCGCTCGAACGGAGGAGCGTAGCCAGGCGAGCGGTTGGGGTGCATCGTCGGTTCATGCGCAGCGCGGCGGCGGTTCACCACCGAGTGTCGTACGCGGAGTACCTTCGGCTCGAAGCGGCGGGGGATGCGAAGCACGAATGGCTCGACGGGGTCGTCTACGCGATGGCGGGCGGAACCCTCGAGCACAGCGCGCTCGCGGCGTCGATCATCCAAGGCGGCGTCGCGGGAGCTCGCGCGAGCTGCTCCGCGTCGGGGAGCTGTGCGTAAAGGGGCGCTTGGTCCACTCCGGCCGATCCTTCCCACCGAGGGTGCTCCGTTGGATCGCCGGCTCATGTTCCCCTCCGGGGTGAATCACGACGCGTCGCCGCCGTCGAGTCGCCCGCTCGCACCGACCGCATCGCCGGGGTGCAGTGGCGTTTCCACGTTGCCCCGGAGTCTCCCGACCCGTCACCGCGTCAGCGCGACGCCGAACAAGGGGGATGGCTCAGCCAGAATCCGAACGAGTACGGTGCATCTCTGGGGTACTCGACGCTCTCGAGGGCGCCGCGCACGCATTGGCAATAAGACTCTGCGCCCGGGGGACATTCGCGGGTTGCCTCGGTGGCCCTTCCGGCACGATCGACGTCGACGGCGATCATCGACGTGGACACCAGCGTCGGATCGCGCACCCCCTCGGCGCACCACGACAAGTAGCATTGATCCAACGCTGGCCGACGAGTCGCGGTGACCGCACGAACTCGCCGGAGGAACCCTCCCCACTCGCCTCGCCGATTCCGAAGCACGGGCGAGGGATGAGGGGGAGCCGCACAAAGGAATGGCTCGTCGATCCAGGTGAACGTGCTCCGTATCCTTTCGCGGAGGCGTCTCGCATTGGCGCGACAACGTTGCATCTGCGGGCGTCCCACGAAGTGCTCACCGATCAGATGCGGCGGAGGGCATCCCTCCGCGACTACTTCCCAGGGAGACCTAAACAAGTTGGGCAAGACGACCAAGCTCTCCGCGTACAGTTCGCGGCAACGGTTGGTGGTTGGTCTGGCGTCGGGCCCTGCGACGTCGCTCCATGGCCCGCTCCCGTCGAGCGCTCCCGCTTCGCGGCGACCTGCGTCGAACGAGTCGCGCACGTCGGCCCGCGTCGGGTGCTGTTCGCAAGCCATCTGACAGACGGTTGCCACGACCAGAGCCCGACGAGCTCCTCGCAAACGCAGAGCCTCCGCGACACTCCGTGGGTCTCTCATCGCATCACCTTCCCTACATCGAGGCCCGTGTTGGGAGGTGCTGGAGAATCCTACCCACGAGCCCGCGTCCGGGCCGGGCCGGGCCACCACCAGAAGCCCGGGAGGTTCGCAGGCACGAGGTCGCCCACCGGGGTGACCCACATGCGGTTGCAGCACGACGGGGCGCGCGAGCCCGCGTCCGCGGGTCGCACCACGAGGCCGAACGCGAACGCCGCGAGGAGGGCGGGCGCAACGCCGCGAAGGTCCATCATCGTCCCATGCGACCGCGGATGCCGTGTCGACGTCAACCGCGGCGCGTCGACCCCGCTGACGCGAATCGGGCACCGTCGCGGGGCGCTCGGTGCGCTGGTACGGTGAGACCCGATGGGCATCCGGGTAGTCATGCTGGTTGCGCTCGCGATGCTCGGCTGCGGCTCGACCGCGGCCTCGACGGACGCCGGGTCGGACGCGCGCGCGGGCTTCGACGCCTCGCAGGCCTGCGGGCTGACCCAGTACCAGCTCGCCTCGCAGCTCCTCGCGCCGGGCGAGGGACGGCCCGCGTGTTCGGTGGTCGTGAGGGTCTCGGCCACGACGATGCGGCCGACGGGGTTCCAGGCGTTCTGCGGGCCCGCGATGGGCGCGACGGACGCGCAGGCGGCGGCGCTCGCGGAGGCGGCGATGATCCCCGACGCGATGCCGCGGCGGGTGGAGGCAGCGACACCCGCGGACGCGTTCTTGTTCTATGCGCCGCCCAGCGACCTCGGCGGCATCGTCGCGGTGAGCGCGCGGCTGGGCGTGACGGTGTTCGCGGCGCCCGTGGTGTGGGGCAACCCCGAGCGGACGCTCGTGCCAGCGCAGTGGCGCGACGGGGCAGAGCTCGCCTACGGGTGCGGCACCGGTGTGGTGATTCCGCGCGTGCGCGGCGTGAACCTCGCGACGGGTGCGGCCCTCGACGCGTCGACGATGGAGCCAGTCACCGACGCGATCCGCCGCACGATGCTGCCGGGCGCGCTCGCCGATCGGGGGACGCTCCTCGACGCGCTGGTGTTCGGCTACGACCCGACGCCGGGTCGCGTCGGCGGCGACGACGACGGCGCGGCGTGGATCGTCATCGTCAACGCGGGAAGGAGCGAACCGACGCCATGAGGCTCCTCGGTCTCGTCGCGACGCGACGGCTGTGCGCGCTGGCGCTGGGCGCGGCCGTCGCGCTCTCGTGGGGCGAGCGCGCCTCGGCCTGTCAGTGCCGACTCTACGATCAGGAGCTGCTCACGCTGGAACTCGAGTCCGTCACCGTCGACGGCGCGGCGTCCACCGATCTCACGCCCTGGCAGACGTACGACGTGACGCTCCACCCCGACTCCAACGGCGAGGCGCTGACGTTTCGCTGGCAGGGACGCGGGAGCGAGACAGGACGGGGGAGCGGGCGATATGACCAGGGCCGGTAGCCTATTGATCGGCGCGCTCGCGATCGCCGCGGGGGGATGCCTCGGCAGCGACGTGACCTCCTGTGACGGCATCGTCTGCCCGCCGCTCCAGCGCGTCCCGGTGCGGGCCGGGGCCTACGTCGGATCGCACCACGCCGACGAGTCTCCCGGGCGGGCGCCGTTCCCGCGCGACAACCTCCCGTACGCGATGGTGATCGACCGCGACGCGGGCGTCGTGACCGTCACCGCAACACGCGATGGGAGCGTGGTCGTCGAGCGCTGGCGCATCCGCTAGAGCGCCGGGCACAGGGCCGCTGATCGGACGGGGCCAGCCGCCGAAGCGGGTGCGCTGGCAGTCCGAGAAGGCCTGCTGGATCTACGCGCGGGTGTCCATCACGAAGGGCCCGTGCTGCGCGACGGGTTCGGCGATGGGCCGCCCCTGGAGCAGCAGGAACTTGCCCTCGTCGGAGCCATTCTCCAGCGGCGCGGCGACGGTGTCGACGAGCTTCACGGCGGACTGGGCGGCCACGTCGCGGGTGCCGACGCGCGCGCTGCCAGGGCGGCGTCGCGGGTGCTCGCGGGCGCTGCCGCGGGGCAGGGAACTTCGCGGTCTGAGCAACCAGTTTCCCATCCAGGAAACGAGGATCGTTTACTCGAAGTCGGGCATGCACCCGGCCACAGAGCGGGGCGGGTTCGACCTCTCGGTCCCGCGCCGCGGGTTGACGGGGGCGCGCGTTCCGTGTGACCGCATCCCCCTTCCCGCGAGGTGCGCATGAAGCGGTCGACTCGGCGATGGCTCCCAGTGGTCCTAGCGGCGTTGGTCCCAGCGTGCGGGGGCGACCGAACCCCCTCCGACTCGGGGCCCGAAGCGGACGTCGGCGCCGTCGACAAGACCGATTCCGGCCCGGGCCTCCCCGACCTGGGCGTGCGCGACAACGGCTTCCCCGGCGACGAAGGCACGTTCTCGGACGACGTCTCCTCCATTGACGCGGGTCGCACCGACGCGAGCGTTGAGGCAGGCCGCCCCGACGCCGGCACCGACACGGGCGTGCGCGACAATGGCCCGGCGGTCGACCCCTGCGCAGTGGGGTCGATCATCGACCTCAACGCGGCGGGCACCCTCTCAGGTCAGACCACCAGCTACGCCGGCGACAACACGTCGGTCGGGACCAGCACCTCCTTGCGCGCGCCGACGTGCACCCTCGGCTCCTCCAGGGTCAGCCACCAGATCGCGTTCCGGTACACGCCGCGCGCGGCTAGACGGCTGCGGGTCTCCACGGACAACGTGGGCACCGTCGCGGGGCTCGACACCGTGGTCTGGGCGCTGTCCACCTGCGCCTCGACGGTCGGCGTGCCGCTCGGCTGCGACGACGACGGCGGCGAAGGCGCGCGCGATTTCACCTCGGTGTTCACCACCGCCGCGCCGGTCGCCGCCGGGGCGCCGGTCTTCATCCTCGTCGCCGGCTACGGCGCTGACCGGCCCACGGGCGCGTTCGAGCTCACTGTGACCGAGGTGGCCCCTGCAACCGCGGGCGGTGCGTGCGACCCGCGCGATGCCTCGACCTGCGTGACGGACCTCCGCTGCATCCCGACCGGCACCTCGACCACGACGGGCACCTGCATCGCCGACGGCGCCGTGGGCGGCCGCTGCCGCACCGTCGGTCTCGCCTGCGACGCCGGCCTCGGGTGCAGCGGCACGGTCGCGAGCCCCTCCTCCTTACGCTGCCGCGCCACCGTCGCGGTCGGCGGGACCTGCGACCCCACCGGCGGCACCAACGTCTGCGCAGCCGGCGGCACCTGCCTCACCGCGTCGGGCGGCAGCTCCTGCGTGGCCGACGGCGCCGTAGGTGGCCGCTGCCGCGCGACGGACGCGGCCTGCGACGCCGGCCTCGCGTGCAGCGGCGCGGTCGCCAGCGCCGCCTCGCGCTGCCGAACGGCCCTCGCGGTGGGCACGGCCTGCGACGCGACCGGCGCGGGCGTCCCCTGCGTCGGCGGCAGCTCCTGCGTCTCGGTCGCGGGCAACACCACCTGCATGGCCGACGGCAGCCTGGACGGCCGCTGCCGCACGACGGGCCTCGCCTGCGACGGCACGGCGGCGTGCAGCGGGGCGGCCGCCGGCGTCACTTCACGTTGCATCGTGGCGTCGCCGGTCGGCGGCGCTTGTCCCGCGGGGACCCCCTGCGTCAGCGGGACCACCTGCATCGCGTCGGGCGCGAGCCGAACGTGCCTGGTCAACGGCAGCCTGGGCGGCCGCTGCCGCACGGCGGGCCTCGCCTGCGACGGCGCGGTGGCGTGCAACGGGAACGTGCTCAACGCCGCCGCGCGCTGCGTGACGGCGACGCCGCTCGGCGGGGCGTGCACCGGTGCGAGCCTCTGCGCGAGCGGGACCACCTGCATGTCGTCGGGCGGCTCGATGGTCTGCGCGGCTGTCGGCATCCCGGGCGGCTCCTGCCGCGTCACCTTGCCGCGCTGCCTGCCCGGCCTGATCTGCTCGTCGGACGACCTCGCCGAGGGATGGTGCCTGCGCCCGGTGTGGATGAGCGAGACCTGCGACTGGGCCGGTCGCGGCACCGCGTGCCCGGCGAGCTCGGCGTGCGTGCCGCTGACCGTCACCGCGGGCGCCTGCACGGCGGCCGTGCCGGAGACGGAGCCCAACGACTCGCAGGTGACGGCGACGCCGACCGTGACGGCGGGGGCGGTGTTCAGCGGGAGCCTCGCGCCGGGCGACCGCGACTGCGTGGGCATCACCCTCCCGGCGGGCGCGTCGATCTTCGCGCAGGTGCAGCTCCCGGCCACGCCGGGCTGCCCGGCCGGCGGGCCCGACCCGCAGGTCGTCATCTACAGTTCGAGTGGCGGCACCGTCATCTCCGAGGACAACACCGACGGGTTCGGCCTCTGCCCGGTCGTCGACCCCGCCGTCCGCGCGACGGCGCGCAACCTCGTGGCGGGCCGCTACGTCGTATGCGTCTCCGGCTCCAACGCCGTCTCCAGCTACCTGTTCTCGGTCGGCTTCACCCCCTGACCGACGCGCGTCGCCCTCACCGCCAGGGCTGCACGCTGCGCGGGGCTCAAGAGGCGCTCACCTCCTGCTCCGTCACCCGCGCGATGTCAGGGAGAGCCGCTCGCGCGTCACCTTGGATCACCGATACGGATTCGGCGCGCTGCACCGCCCCGCTGCCGTGCACGAGCGGTACGCGGCCACCATCACCTCCGTCTGGTCCAGGCAAGAGGCCGCCCACCGCTTCACCTTGGAGGGCCCATGAGCCGGGCCTCCTATCCCCCGCCGCGCGATCAGCGCCAGACGGGGTGGGAGTGAGGGTATCGGTCGTTCTCGTGGTCGCGCTCCTCGGGTGCGGTAGCTCCACCAACAATGGCTCCGGCGCGCCGGGCATGGACGGTTCGGTCGAGCCCCCCGCCTGCGCGGTGCACGACGCCGGAGACATCCCCGCCATCCCGATCCCGACCGACGGCCCTCTCTCCTACGGCCGGTGAGGGCTGCGCTGCCCGTCTGGCCGGCGCTGCACGAACGTGGCGTTCGCCTTTCCCGGCGGCGAAAAGGGCGCCCGCTGGGTCTGCCGCCCGTAGCAGCATGTCGTCCTCCGTCCCGTCGGTCCGATGTGGCTACGCGCGATGCAGGTCGCTTCCCCCGATTCGGAACCGGGGTTGTACCTTGGTAGGGACCATGCGCGGGATCGGCCCTCTCCTCGTACTCCTCGTTGAACTCACGGCATGCCGCGGCGTCACGATGCCCCCGCCCGGTCGCGCCGCACCGATCTCCCGACCTGCGGTCCCGGTCGAGGCCGTCGCGGTGGGCGCCGCGCCCTCGATCCCCGCCGCCCGCCCGCCCACGGCGCTCGACGCGATGGCCCCGGTGCCGTCCGAGCTGTACGACGGCAGACTCCTGGGCCTGACGCGCATGGGGGCGCGCCGCGTCCTGGTCTTCTCCCAGACGACGCGTGCGGGGGCCGCTGTGCGCTACAGCCTCCGCCTCGCGGAGCTGTCGGGCCGCGCGCTGTCCGTCGTGCGCGCGCAGACCCTCGACCTGACCGAGACGCGCGCCGCGGGCGACGCTCAATGGGAGGGCCTGCTGGCGCCGAGCCTCCGGGACAACGAGCCGCCGGCCTCCTACGGCTCCGAGTGGGCCGCGTACGACGGGGTCAGTCTGGTCAGCGCGTCGGTGCGGGCGTTGGCGGCGGCGTTCGGCCGCCCGCAGCTCGTCCCGCTCGGCGGCCAAGGCGCCATCGTCCCCTCCGAGTATCAGTGCGGGTACGGCGTCGTGCCCCCGCGGGGCGATTGGTTCGTGGACGGCGGCCTGCACGGCATCGTCGGCAACGTCTGGCCCTCGGCGTGCGGCCGCGGGGTGGTCTACGTGTCGCACGTCGAGCCGGCCGCCGACGGGCGCTCGCGGCCACGGTACGGGCCGCCCGCGACGTGGAGGTACGCGCGGTCCGACCGCGAGCTGATCCCCGTCGACCTGCTGGTGCACCGCACGCGCGGCGCGAGCGCGGTGGCGCTCTGGCGGCGCGCCGGCCTGGCGCCCGAGGAGTTCCTCGACGTGGCCGTCTTCGACGCGGCGTTCCGCCCGCGCTGGCGCCGCAGCTCCCGGGCCCCGACGGGGGCCCAGGAGCTGACCACCCACCTTCGCGCGATGGAGCTTCGCGAGGCGGTGCTCCGGGTGGCGACGCTCGACTCCCGCTTCGCCGATGGCCCGCGGCTCGTCCTGACCACCTTCGACGCACGGGGGGCGCCGCGAACGCGCACCGTCGATCTCGGGGAGCGCGACTTCCAACGCATGATCGTGTGCGGCGGCGCGGCGTGGGCGCTCAGCGACGAGGACGATTCGGGGCGTCGAACGCTCGGCCTGAGGCGCTTCGACTTCGCCTCGGGCGGGGCCTCCGAGGGGCCTCCTTGGGTGAGCCCGCCGCTACCCGCGGGGATGGCCTGGCACCTCGGCCCGCTGAACTGCGAAGACGGGCGGGTGACGCTCCTCGTGTCACTTCACGACGAGCCCGTCGGCCCCGAGGAGCAGCCCGTGTTCCTGTTCAACTGGAACGGCAGGACCCGCGCCGTGGAGGTCGTCTCGTGGCGTTGAGCGCTCATCACGGCTGCGTCCGCCGTCGCGGGCTGCGCTAGGTCCGCCGCGACGGCAGCCAGTCCGCCACCGCGGAGGTTGGTAGGTGCTCCAACGGCCCACGCGATTCGGCACGGATTCGCTCGGGTCTACAAGTCGCCCAGGCCGCGAAGTTCACCTGTCAGCGACGTACACCGGAAGCTCCATGCCCGCCCGTTGGAGAGCTCGCTGGCAGCGTCGCGTGGTGCTGGGGCGAGAACACGAGCGGCCCGCTCGGACTCGACGACGCGGCGTCGGACGACGACTGGCTCGTGGTGCAGATTGCGCGGCGCTGAAGCGACCCTGGCGGCGGGGCGGTCGGCATTTCCGACGCGGGCGGGATACAACCGACGCCGTGGGTCCGAGACGCTGGTCGAGACTGGAGCGGTGCACGAGCGCGCTGCTGGTCGTCGTCCCGATGATGTGGCTCGCCGCCGCGGTCGCGCCTCGCGTGCGATCGCTGCGCGGGCTCTTCGTCGCGACGCCGCTGCGGGCTCCGATGGTCGGCCTGCACCCACCTGAGGCGAGCGACCGCTCGTTGTTCCCCCGGGAGCCGCTCCGGTGCGAGGCGTAATCCGACTGGGTTGCGCGCCCCGACGGGGAGCCGCCGTTCCCCCGGACGGCGCGCTGCGGCCCCATCGTGCTTCAATGCCGGACGGTCAACGCAGAGGGGCTCTCGCCCCACCAGGAGTGCGGCTTCGGTCCGTGGCGCTGCGTCCTCGTCGAGACCATCCAGAACACCTTTCGCCGAGGCCGCTCGCCCGACGGGGGCGGGTACGTGTTCGACTGTCCGCACACGGTCGACCTGTCGAGCGGTCCGTGGGACCCCAGTCGCGGCGAATCTGGAGCAGCCTCCCGGCCCGGGATGGTCTTCCCGCCGCCTCTGATCTTCGTCCGCGTCGCCCGGCCTCCGCGGTTCCGCCCGGCGCTTCCGCCGCGGGAGACGACCGTCCTCGCAGGCGTGGTCGCGCTGCTGACCTTCGCGTGGCTGCACCGCGCGCGCACCCTCGCCGCCCGAGGTCCGCGGCGTCCTGATGCGGACACGACCGCCTACCGCCGCAACAGCAGCGAAGGCGTCGACGACCTCCGCGACGATCTCGAACGTGACGTGCGACGAACACACGCGGTGGTGGCGGGCGGAGCGGTCGTCCTCGCTGTTGCATCGGCCGTCGCGATCGTGGGCAGGTAGCGGCGCGGGCTCCCCGCCCTTACAGCCCGCAGTTGGCGTAGACCGGCCCCGACCAGCCGTCGTCGACCCACCCGCAGCACCAAGCACTGCCCCGGCGGGACCGCCACCCACGTCGCCTCGCTGTCCCGCGAGTGCGCCTCGGGGTAGCCGTCGCGCGCTGCCCTGCGAGCGCGTGCGGCGGGTGAGCGATCGGCTGGGCGACGACGCGAGCTTCGCGGTGACCTACGGCGACACGATGAGCGACATCGATCTCGCGGAGGTGCGGGCCTGCCACGAGCGGCACGGGTGGCTGGCGACGCTGGTGGCCACCGACCTGCCGACGCGCTTCCGCGTGGTGGGGTTGCGGTATGGCGAGACGACGGTGCGCGGCTTCGCGGCGAAGCCAGTGCTGCTCAACGACCACATCAACGGGGGCTTCTACTTCTTCCGCCGCGAGGCGCTGTCGCGGGACTACTGGGCGGCGGGCGCGGAGCTGGAGACCACCGTGCTGGAAGGGCTCGTGAAGGAGCAGCAGCTGGAGGCGTTTCCGTTTCGCGGGGGCGTGGTAGCACCTCGACAGCGAGCGCGACCTGGCCACCATCGACGCCATCGTGCGCGGGTGGGCGGCGCGGGGCTGAGTCAGCGGGCGCGAGAGAGAAGGTCGTCGAGGCGGTAGCGTTCGAAGTGGTCGGGGTGGTCGGCGGCGGTGAGCACGCCGTCGCTGTTGCGGCCCCAACAGACGACACCGCCCGTCGCGCGGCGGGCGCAGGCGAGGCCCTGGACCGTGACCACGACCTCGACCGCGTCATCGAGGCCAGGCACGAGCATCACCGCTCCATCTTCTTCTCCGCGGACGATATGGTCCACGACCCCGCCGTCGACGTGGCCGTTCCAATAGCAGGCGACGCGGCCGCGCACCCCGAGCAGGCAATCGCTGGGGTTGGCGGAATAGGGTGTCGCGCGCACGCCGCCGTCGAGCACCTCCCGTAGGGAGCATTCCGACACCTCGGGCGGGCACCCTGTACCCCCTTCGCGTAGTCGAAGCGATTGCGTCCGCGCTCCGACCACGGGAGCGGTGCGCGTGAGCGCGGAGCGGGCCTGCTCGAAGGCCAGCCGCCACTCGCTCTCCTCGGCGCGCCAGTTGATCCCCGAGGTGTCGCGGTATCCCGGACACCGGAGGCCGTCGGGGCGGACCGCGCAGATGAGGGGGTCCCACGCGATGCGCTCGTACCCGTCGAAGATCGGCACCCGGAGGAACCTGAGGTGCGCCTCGTCGGGCGCCGCAAGCCACGCCCGCGATCGATCATCCAGCACGAAGACGAGGTCGTCCGTACACGCCAGGGCGTGCGCACCTACGGGCGCCTCGCCCTCGGGCTCGCGCCACGTCCGCGCGATCGGGTCGCCGTCGGTGCAGCGAACTCCTCCGCCGGCGAGGACGACGCAGAGGTGCTGTCCAGCGGCCCCGATCTCCGTGACGGGTCGTCCCAGCACGAGCGGGACAGGGAACCCCGACGGACCGTCGTGATGCTCGTCCGACCGCTGCCCGAAGCAGAGCACCTCCGATCGCTGGAGCGCGCACACCCTCGAACCCACGACCTCCAGTCGCTCGACCGCGTCGAGGCCCCGGATGGCGACGGGCGTGTCGCGGCGCACCACGCCGCCGTGCTCCAGCGGGGCGCCCCAGCAACGCACCTCGCCGCCCCGCAGGCGCGCGCAGCCCACGTCGCTGGAGAACGCGACCTCGGTGACCGCGCCGAGCCCGCCCTCGGGCGTGAGCACGGGCGGTGTCGTCGGAATCCGATGGTACCGGGACGCCCGCGTGCAGGAGAGCAGGCCGCCAAAGTCGACCATGCAGAGACCGTTGAGACCCACAGCAATCTGCGCGGCGCGCGCGGGCAGGCCCTCCACGATCGTAGGCGGGCCAGAGCAGATCTCCTGTGGGGCGCACGGTCCCGGGGAGCGGCACTGCACGTCCCCTCGACGACCTCTCACACAGAACAGGCCATCGTCGATCACCAGCTCCTGCGGATCGGGCACGCGCCGCGACCCGGCACTGAAGGTCCATGGACCGATGCTCCCATCGCGTCGCAGTTCGATGGGAGGACCCCGATCGATCACGTCGACCACGTCGACTACGTCGTGCGCGGACGGGTCGACCCGCCACTCCACAGACGCGCTGTCTCGCCTCCGCGCGAGCGAGCCATCCTCCAGGCGCGCCGTTTCGTCGACGGTGATCTGCACCACGCGGCCGTGTCCCGGCACCGTCTGCGCGACGCACGGCCGCTGCGAACAGGCCGCCACCGCCCAGGCGCTCGACGCGTCGAAGAGGTTGCCCCGCGCGTCGATAGCCCACGCGCCGTCGGGCATGAGCGCCACCGCGTCGCGCGCCGGGATCACCTCCGGCACGTGCACCACATCGGCCCCCCGGCGCACCAGCGGACCGGGGAGTCGCACCACCACCGCGCGCTCGCCCTCGCCGTGCAGCACCGCCACCTGCGCGCCGCTCGCCATCGTCCGCGCGTGGGCCGCCTCGATCGCCTGCGCGACCGACCGTTCCCGCGCGTGCTGCGGTCGACTCGCGTGCTCTGCGCGTCGCCCGGTGAGCACGATCACGGCGCCAGCCACCAACACCAGCACCGCGCCCCATGTCCGCCGCGGCGCGTGCGCGTCGGGCCGATGCAGCGGAGCGCTCCGGTACGGCATTGGTCGAGAGTCTCCGCCGCCGCCGCGGTTGTCCACTGGGCCCGCTATCAAAGCATCGGGACGAGCTTCGACGCGCGGTTCATCTCATCCTTCGTCGCGAGGGGCGCAGCCAAGAGCTTCGCGGTGGTGACGATGAGCGGTCGGCCGGGTCTTGTGCATCGCGCCGCCGCCATGGAGACCTTCCTGACGTTGTGATTCCCGACGTCGCGGGCAGGCGTCTTGAGCGCCTGCCCAAGTCCGCCGCAGGCAGCGGGGTCGCCGTCGTGCCCGACCGCCGCACCGCGTGGCGCCTCCTCGCGGCCGAGACGGGTGTCTGGACGATGATCGACGCGGGCTGGTGGGTATCACGCCGCGCGAGACCGGTGAGCTCGTCGGGAAGAGGGGCGCGTTCTTCCGCCAGACGCCGGGGCGCACCTACAAACGGGGGTGGACCGTGTTCCGCCGCCCGTGGCGCCGTGCCTACGCGACCGAGGCGGCGCGGACGGCGCTCGCCTACGTCTTCAAGCGGCACGCGGTGCCGCGCGCCATCGCGCACGTCGACGGGCGCCGCCTTCGATCCGCGTCAGCGCGCACCTCGGGACTTCCGACGAATGGCGACATGGACTGCTACGGAGAGTGCACGGGGCACTCCGTGATCGCCCGGCGGGCGTAGGCCGTCGCCCTCGCATGGCTAACAGCGTTACCTTCGTCGCGTGACTCCCCGTGTCGCCACGCCCATCGATCGGCGTGACCTCCTCAAGATCGCGATCGCACGCGCCGCATCGTCGCGTGACTCCCGCCGCCCACGCCATCGGCACCCGCGCCGCCTGGCATTTGGATGATCTTCAACCAGCGCAACACGGTCCGCGACGCCTTCGCGGTCCCGACCGACCCCGAGGCATTTGGGTCGCTGCACTTCGCGGTCACGCGGCCGCCGACCGCGAGCGTCGCGGCATCCGCAGTCGCGCGGGTGGCGTGGTTTCTCCCGGGGCACCGCCCACGACGCTCCCGTCGGGGCGCTTGCGCGCGATGCCCGCCGCGCCGTCGAGCACGTAACTGCGCTTGTCAAACACCTACCAACAAGAAATGGCGGACGTCCGTTGGCGCGGCCTGGCGAGCGCCTTGGCGTGACCGGCTGACGCTCGGGCGCTCGTTGGTTTTGGCGTCGCAGCGATCGCCGTCGAGCCCGTCGCCGT
>JBGARZ010000006.1:0-555889 GCA_044229975.1 Polyangiales bacterium | reverse complement strand
GGCTTCCTTCAGACAGTCCGTTGCCTCGCTGCCCTTGCCTCTCGCGTGGATCGTCATGACCTACTTTCCCGGGGACTTGCACCCCGAAGCCAACGCCCATGCCGGGCGCACAAAGCAGGCGCCCCTCCGGGGCTTTCGGAGCGGCGCTTTGACCATCAAGAAGTTGGGACAGCACCTTGGCCGATCGCTTCTGGAAGCCCCGGAGGGGCGCCTGCTTTCGCTTGCCCGGCGGTGCAGGCGCGGGACGCGACCAACCCCGGTCCGTAAGGCCACACTGAGCGCACGTAGGTGAGTGCTCTCCGGAGCGACGTTACCGTCGCACGACGTGGAAGACCCACGTGAGCAGCGCGATCGGCGCCACGTAGAGCGTCGCCCAGAGCGATCCCCATCCGAGCGCCGCGAGCCCTCTCCCCTCGCAGCCATGTCGGTCGTTGGCCACGCGCCCGATGGCGCGCATGAACAACCAGTACATCAGCAGAAACGCCACCGGCATCAGCAGCTCGACGAACACCCACGACGCCACGAGTCCCGCGCTCAGCGCCCCCAGGATGAGCAGCACGACGGCGAAGCCCTCACCGTCGATGCCCGAACACCCATCGAAGCTGCACCCGTCGGCCAGCCTCCACGCGCGGCTCGGCGGCTTCGCATCGGCGGACGGCTCAGCGGCAGGGCGGTTCCATGGCGAGAGGTAGACCCAGTCGTCGCGCAGGCGAAACCCCCGGTACAGCAGCACCACCAGCGTCGCCGTGACGATGACCCACCACGCCGCGAGCACCGCCTCGACCTCCACCCAGCGCGGCAGCTTCATCGACGCGGGCAGCAACGTCGCCGCGGCCGCGAGGCTGGCGATGAGCACCATGGCCGTCGCGCGACCCGACACCTTCGGCGACGCGGCGAGCAGCACGCGACGGGCGTTGGCGCGAAACACGTTGCCCCGGTGATCGAGCTCGGGCGGGGCGTGCTCGTCGCGGTCGCGGTTCTCCAGCGTCGGCTGGTGGGCGCCCCTGGCGGTGCGCACGATGATGCCGGCCACGAAGAGCGACGCGACGCCAAACAGCGTCAGCTCGACGGCGTGCTCGTCCCAGAGGTCCCAGCGGCGGGTGGCCCACAGAGCGCCGCCCCAGGTGATGCACACGAACGCGCTCGCGAAGGACACGCGCCGCTGGGTGCGCGTGGCCGACTCGTAGGCGCAGCGCGCGCAGGCGGGGCGCTCGTCGAGGCGGAAGCGGTAGCACTCGTCGCAGAGCAATCGGTCGCAGGTGGCGCAGCGCGCGAGTGCGGCGACCTGCGGGTGGTCGCGGCAGGCGTCGGCGACGGCGGTGCTCGGCTGCATCAGTCGACGTCGATGGCGAAGCGGGTGAGGTCTTCGAGGGTGACGTACCGGAGCGCGGCCTCGTGCGTGGCCGTGAGCCGAACGGGCGGCGCCATGCCGGCCTCGACGGCTTCGCGCCAGCGCATCGCGCAGAGGCACCAGCAGTCGCCGGGCTTCAAGCCCACGAACTGGTACTCCGGTCGCGGCGTCGACAGGTCGTTGCCCATGCTCCGACTGAAGGCCAGAAACTCCTCGGTCACCCGCGTACAAACGACGTGACGGCCGTGGTCGTTTTCGTCGGTGCGACAACACCCGTCACGGAAGAACCCCGTCTTGGGCTTGTGGGAGCAGTCCTCCAGCGGACCGCCGAGGACGTTCTTGTGGGCGGTGTCTTCGGTCATGGCGGCGCCGACGATAGCGCGCTTCGCTCCACCGTCGCGAGGTCGCGTACCACCGGGACGAGCGCGGCGACCACGCGGGTCATCCGATCGAAATCGATCTTGTCCGGCGTGTCGCGATGCGTGTGGTAGTTGGGGTCGCGGTACGGCGCCGAGTCGGTGACCATGATCGCGGGGTAGCCCGCCTGCCAGTACGACCAGTGGTCGCTCCAGCCGATGCCCGGTGTGCGCGCCGACAGCGCCGTCCCCTCGGAGGGAGACCTCGCCGACGCGCGAAACACCCCGAGCGCGTGGCGCACCAGCGGCACCATCTCCGTGCTTCCTACGAAGGCGATGAAGTCACCGCGGTCGGGATAGAACACGCTCAACGGCGGCGGGTAGCGCTGACTTCCCGCGCGGGTGTCGTAGTAGCCGACGGTCTCCAGGCTCACCATCACCACCACGTCGTCGCGTCGCTGCCGGGCGCGTCGCGCGTTGACGAGGCTGCCCATGGTCGACGTCTGGAAGTGGTGCGGCTCCTCGTTGGTGAAGGCCACGAAGCGAAGCGTGCGCGGCAGATCAACCGGCGCGAAGGCGCGCGCCAGCTCGATGAGCGCGGCGGTGCCCGAGGCGTTGTCGTTGGCCGCTGGCTTGTCGAGCACGCCGTCGTAGTGCGCGCCGATCACCACCACCTCATTGCGGAGCGAGTGGCCCGGTCGCTCGGCGATGA
This sequence comes from Polyangiales bacterium, assembly GCA_044229975.1. Taxonomy (GTDB): domain Bacteria; phylum Myxococcota_A; class Polyangia; order Polyangiales; genus SCUS01. The sequence goes on along the minus strand of JBGARZ010000006.1, from coordinate 553,470 downwards.
GGTTGCGGCAGTCCATGCCGTCGGCGCGGAAGGTCTCGTCGGTCACCTCGTAGCCTGCGGTCATGAGCTCGGCGCGGACGTAGCCCTCGGCGCGCACGAGGCCCGCGGGCGCGGACGTGCTGCGGGCGCCGATGCGCGTAGCGAGCGCGTCGACGTGGCCGCGCAGTCGCTCGCGGAGCGCGACGTCGGAGGCGGACAACGGCGGCAGCGGGCCGTTGTACGAGCGGCCGGGCATGCGGATGGAGGCGTTCCAGAAATGGAGGGAGAGCAGGGCGACGGCGGAGGCGAAGAGGCTGAGGCGGATGCGCGCGCCGCGAGTGAAGAGCGGCGGGCGGAAGCTCGGGATGGGTTCCTCGTCGGCGCTCATCGGACGACGGTACTGCCACCGTGCAATCATCGCGCGACGATCGGCGGGAACTTCTCTCCACCCGCGTCGTCCACCATCGCCATGAGACACACCACGTCGCTCACGATCGTTCTCGCCACGCTCGCGACGAGCTGCCAGCCCTCCACCCCGACCCCGACGCCGACCTCCGATGTCCCGCGCGCCACCGCGGTCGATGCACGCGTCGCCGCCGTCGATGCGGGCGACCCGGCGGGTCCGCTGTCGCGGCTCGTGACCTTCGGCTCCGCCGACGCGCTCCGCACCTGGATCAACACCCGCGACACCCACGCTCCTCGTCGCGGCAACGGCTCACCGCCCCCGACGCCGACACCCGTTGCATCGGCGGCCGAGAGCGGCGCCCTCGGTGCGGCCGGCACCGGCATCGGCGGCGGCGGCGCAGGTGACGGAACCATCGGCATGGGTTCCATCGGCGCCATGGGTGGCAGCGGCACCGGCCAGGGCTACGGCTCGGGCGCGGGCGCACCCTTGCGGGCTCGCACCGCGACCGCAGCGAGCGCACCGCCACCGCCTCCCGGTGCGCGCGTGGGGCAGCCCGACTCCATCACCAACAACCAGGTCGAGGGGGTCGACGAGGGCGACATCGTGAAGACCCACGGCGACCATCTCGTGATCCTGCGGCGCGGTCGTCTCTTCTCGGTGCGCCTCGGTGCCGAGGCCATCACGCCGCTGTCCATGGTCGACGCCTACGGGCCCGGTCGCGCGCCGGGCGGCTGGTACGACGAGATGCTCGTCGACGGCGATACGGTCGTGGTCATCGGGTACAGCTACCGCGCGCAGGCCACCGAGGTCGGCCTCTTCGACATCAACGCCGAAGGCACGCTTCACTGGCGCGACACGCTCTTCGTGCGGTCGAGCGACTACTACTCGTCGCGCAACTACGCGAGCCGGCTCGTGGGTCACCGCCTCGTGATGTACATGCCCATCCCGCTGCGACTCATGGGCAACGAGGTGTCGCTCGCGGCCATCCGCCACACCCCCGAGGCCGCGTGGGAGACGGTGATGGACTACAACCGGCTCTATCGCCCGGTGCAGGCCGTGGGCTACGGGCCGGTGGTTCATTCCGTGATGTCGTGCGACCTCTCGGGACGCGGCTTCGACTGCCGCGCGGTGGGCGTCGTCGGCCCCGCCGGGCGCAACTTCTACGTCAGCGGGTCGGCCGTGTACCTCTGGGTCAACGGGCAGCGCGCACCACGGATGCGGGGCAACCCCGTGGCGGACGCCAACGTGCCGCCGCCCGCGGTGCTGTACCGCATGCCGCTCGACTGCTCGGCCATCGGCGCGGTGAAGGTGCGGGGCGCGCCGCTCGATCAGTTCTCCTTCGATGAGCGCGACACGACGCTGCGGGTGGTGGTGCGCGCCGACGGGTCGGGCGAGTCCATGTGGGGCGCCGAGACCACCAACGGCGACGTCGGGTTCTTGCGGGTTCCGACGGGGAGGTTCAGCGAGGAGGTGCCGACGATGGAGGGCGCGGCGTACCGGGGGTTGCCGCGGCTGGAGGGCAACGGCGGCGCGATGCAGAACCGCTTCGTCGGCGACCACCTCCTCTACGGCATGGGCAGCGGATGGCGCGTCGGAACCTTCGGCGGCGGGCGCCCCAACCCGGCCCCGACGACGCACCCGGTGTGGGTCTACGACGCGGGCCACGACCGCACGACGCAGGTCAACGTGTCGCACAGCATCGAGCGCCTCGAACCCATGGGACGCGACGCGCTCGTGGTGGGCAACGAGCCCGCGGGGCTGACCTTCAGCGCGGTGGCGCTCGACGAGGTACCGACGGTCGCGGGGCGTCACACGGTGCGCAACGCGTCGCAGGGCGAGACGCGCTCGCACGGGTTCTTCTTCCTGCCGAGCGGGGTCGATCGCACCGGAACGCTGGGCTTGCCCGTGACCAACGGCGGCGACGCGGGCGGCTGGCGGCAGCTCCGCGGGGTGTCGAGCTCGGTGATGTTCCTGGGCGTGGAGGGGCTGCGCTTTCGCGAGCTGGGCTCCCTACGGAGCGGGACGACGCCGGCGGTGGACGACCACTGCGTGGCCTCGTGCGCGGACTGGTACGGCAACGCGCGGCCCATCTTCTGGCGCAACCGCATCTTCGCGCTGCTGGGCTACGAGCTGGTCGAGGGCTCGCTCGCGGGCGGTCGCGTGAGGGAGCAGCGGCGGAGCAACTTCCTCGGCGCGCAGATCAACGGGGCGACCGACCGGAGCGGCAACGTCTTCAACAACGTGCCCGACTGACGCGACGCTCGGTGTCGATGACCTCACCAACAAGTCACACGATGCGACGCCTTCGTCACCTGCCTGCCACGTTGTGTCGGCAGCGTCGCCGCCGTGACACCCGCCCACCCCTCTCGATCGTTTGCCCTGTGCGCCGCCCTCATCCTGGCGGGTTCGACCGCCGCCGCGCAGGCGCCCGCCGCGCGCCCTGAGGCGTCCGCCGCGACGGCCCGCGTGGGCCTCGGCAGCGGGCTCACGGTGCGCACCGCCGACGACCGCTTCAGCCTCTCGATCCGGGTGCGCGCGCAGACCCGCGTGACGTGGCGCTCCGAGGAGGACGGCGCGACCCAGGACGACGACACCGTGGGCTTCGAGCTGCGTCGCCTGCGGCTGCTGCTCACGGGCAACTTCCTCGGGCCGCAGTGGCGCTACTACGTTCAGTTCGGCTTCTCCAACCAGGACACCGAGACCGACCTGCGGCTGCCGGTGCGCGACGCCTGGATCCAATGGACGGGCCTGCGCGACCTCTCGATGCGGCTCGGTCAGGGGAAGGTTCCGTTCAATCGTCAACGGGTGACGAGCTCCAGCGCGCTGGCCATGGTCGATCGCGCGGTCGCGGGCTCGGAGCTCAACCTCGATCGCGACGTCGGCTTCACGCTCTTCTCCGATGACCTCTTCGGGCTCGGTCGTCGACTCGGATATCGCCTCGGCGTGTTTGGTGGTGACGGGCGCAACCGGCTCGCGACCAACACGGGATTGCTCTACGTGGCGCGGTTGCAGTTCTCGCCCTTCGGCGGCTTCGACGACGGGCCCGAGACCGACCTCACGCGCGACCGCCACCTCCGCATCAACGTCGGCATCGCGGCGGGGTACAACGCGGAGAGCGTTCGCGCGCGCAGCACCACGGGCGACACGTACCGGCTCGGCGGCTTCGACCAGCGGCACGCCGAGGCCGACCTGATGGTGAAGTGGCGGGGCTTCTCGCTGCTCGCCGAGTGCCTGTGGCGAACGGCCGTCACGCCAACGCGGCAGGGCGTCGACGCCAACGGAGCCCAGGTGACCGAGCGCGCCCGCGACGCGTGGGGGTACTTCGCGCAGGTGGGTTACGCGTTCACGAGCTACCTCGACGCGCAGGTGCGGTGGGGAGAGCTGTTTCCCATCGGGTCGGACTCGCCCGTGGCGCGCTCGCGCGAGCTCGGCGCGTCGGTGGGCTGGTACCCGTACGGCCATGACCTGAAGCTCCAGGCGGACTACTTCCGGCTGTCGACGGACGACCTCGCGGTGGGCCGTCACCAGGTGCGTATCCAGGCGCAGCTCTTCTTCTGACAAGAGAATCCCAATGTCCCTTGTGGGCGTAGCGTCCATCGCCCGCCCTCCCCTGAAGTACCTCCTCTCCCTGCTCGTGCTCGTCGCGCTCTCCGCTGCGTGCGTCGACCTCGGAGCGGTACGTCGTCAACGCGTCGGCGAGCCCCACGCGTCGGACCGTCTCACACGCCGACCGCACTCCGCCAGAGCGCCCGCACCGCGTCGGGCAACGCGCCCAGGTCCGCCGCTGCGGCCATCGCTCCGGCCGCCGTCAGCACGTCGGCGCCCTCGCCCGTCGTCACCCCGCACGCGCGCATCCCCGCCGCGACGGCCGCCTGCACGCCGAGGTGCGCGTCCTCGAAGACCAGCACCTCCGCGGGCGCCACACCCAACCGCTCCGCGCCCAGCAAGAACAGATCGGGCGCGGGCTTTCCCCGCGTCACCTCCTCGGCGCCGACGATCACGCGGAAGCGATCGCGCAGCCCGAGTCGCTCCAGCACGAAGTCCCGGTTGGGCTTCGGCGCGGCGCTCGCGATGCCGAACACCACGCCACGCGCGTCGAGCTCATCGAGCAGCGCCACCGCCCCGCGCACCGGCGCCACGTGCGGACCATAGAGCTCGCGGTACCGCGCCTCCTTGGCGTCGGCGAGGGCGGCGACCTCCGCCGTCGACAACGCGCGCCCCAGCAGCGCCGGGAGGATCTCCTCGTTGCGACGCCCGGCGAAGTCGCGCATCACCTCGACGGCGGTGATCTCGCGGCCGAGCGAGCGCGCGGTCTCGATCCACGCCTCGATGTGGAAGGGCATGTTGTCGACGAGGGTTCCGTCGAGGTCGAAGAGCACGGCGCGGATGGTGGCGGTCATCATCGGGCGCGGACCATACACGCGCGGACGCGATGGGGGGCGTAGTCTCCCGGGCGTGGGACATCGCTCACTCGCGGTTCAGCCCCTCCGAGCCTCGAATTCGCGTCATTTTTTCGGTGACAGGGTATGTCAGACAAGTAGTGGCGTTCTCGCTCGGGGTGTCGCACCGTGGGTCCGTCAACCACGCGTCGTCCATGCACGACGCTCAACGGAGCAACCACGACCCATGAGCAACATCGAAGATCGTCTCGACCGCCTCGAACAGAAGTTGGACGCCATCCTCTCCGCGCTGAAGAGCTCGGGCGGCGGCGGCGCCCGGATGGCTTCCGCCAACAACGGGGGCGGCGGTCAGGACATCGAGGCCGACATCGACGGGCCGCGCGGCGACCCCGAGGTGCGCTTCGTCCCCAAGCGCTGGACCGGCGCCGACCACAAGGGCCGCACCTTCTCGGCGAGCGAGCCGGAGTTCCTCGACATGCTGGCCGACGCGTACGACTGGTTCGCCCAGCGCGACGACGAGCAGAACGCCGTGGACAAGAATGGCGGCCCGAAGTCGAAGTGGAGCCGCCTCGACGCGGCCCGCGCCCGCGCCTGGTCCGCCCGCCTCCGCGGTCAGAACAGTGGCGGTGGCCATGACGACGTGATGAGCCCACCGCCCCGCGCGCGCGCCGCCGCGCCCAGCGCCAGCGCTCGTCGCCCCGCACCCGCGCCCGCCCCGAGCTACGGTCGCCAGCCGATGAACGACTTCGGCGACGCCACGGACAACGACGACATCCCGTTCTGATCGTCGGCACTGTTCGCACGGCGGGCACTTCCGCCACGGCGCGTCATCCGCTTATCATGCGCCGCGTCAATGCCACTCCCTCCAGCGCAAGGGCTCTACGACCCCAACCACGAGCACGACGCCTGCGGTCTCGGCTTCGTCGCACGGCTCGATCGTCGAGCCACGCACGACACCGTCACGCAGGGGTTGGAGATCCTCGCGCGGCTCACCCATCGGGGCGCCGCGGGATGTGATCCGTGCACCGGCGACGGCGCCGGGGTGATGCTCCAGATCCCTCACGGGTACTTCGCCGAGGAGATGGCGCGCCAGAGCGTGCGCCTCCCCGAGCCCGGCGACTACGCCGTCGCGATGTGCTTCCTCTCGCCCGACCCCGCACGTCGACGGCGCATGGAGGCCATCCTCGAAACCGCCGTCGAACACCACGGTCAGCGCGTGCTCGGCTGGCGCGACGTCCCCACCGACGCGAGCGCCATCGGCCCGATGGCTCGCGACGTCATGCCGGCCATCCGGCAGCTCTTCATCGGCCGCGAAGGTCCGCGCGCCGTCTTCGAGCGAACGCTCTTCATGGTCCGCAAGCGCGCCGGTCGCACGGCCAGCGTCACCCTCGGCGGCGACGACTTCTACGTGTGCTCGTGCTCGTCACGAACCGTCGTCTACAAGGGCCTCATGCTCGCCGAGCAGCTCGGGGCCTTCTACCCCGACCTCGTCGACCCGCGCACGGTGTCGCGCCTCGCGGTGGTGCACTCGCGCTTCAGCACCAACACCTTCCCGAGCTGGGAGCGCGCCCACCCGTTTCGCTACCTCGCGCACAACGGCGAGATCAATACCCTCAACGGTAATCGCGCCTGGATGCGCGCCCGCGAAGCGCTGCTCGACAGCCCCCACTTCGGCGAGGCCATCGAGGACTTCAAGCCCATCATCCGATCGAGCGGGTCGGACAGCGCGTCGCTCGACAACGTCGTCGACTTCCTCGTCGCGAGCGGCCGCAGCCTCGCCCACGTGATGATGATGCTCGTGCCCGAGGCCTGCGGCGACGAGAGCATGTCGCCCGAGCGGCGGGCGTTCTACGACTACCACGCGTGCCTCATCGAGCCGTGGGACGGCCCGGCGGCGCTGGCCTTCTCCGATGGTGATCTCGTCGGCGCGATGCTCGACCGCAACGGGCTGCGCCCGGCGAAGTGGGCCATCACCAGCGACGGGCTCGTGGTGCTCGCGAGCGAGCTCGGGGTGCTGCCGCTCGACCCGGCGACGGTCGTACGGAAGGGGAGGGTGAAGCCGGGGAGGATGTTCCTGGTGGACACGCGCGAGGGTCGGGTGCTGCGCGACGAGGAGGTGAAGCACCGCGTGGCGACGCGCCAGCCGTACCGCGCGTGGCTGGCCGAGAACCGCATCGACCTCGACGAGCTGCCCCCGGCGCGCGTGGCGTACACGCTCTCGGCGGACGACCTCCCGCGGTTGCATCAGGTGTTCGGGTACACCGAAGAAGACATCGCGCGCGTGCTGCCGCCGATGGCCAACACGGGCGAAGAGGCGACCGGGTCGATGGGCGTCGACGCGCCGCTGGCCGTGCTCTCCGAGCGCCCGCAGAGCTTGTTCCGGTACTTCAAGCAGCAGTTCGCGCAGGTGACCAATCCGCCCATCGACCCGATCCGCGAGGCGGTGGTGATGTCGATGACGAGCTCCGTCGGCGGTGAGGGAAACCTCCTCGACGAGACGCCGCAGCAGTGCCGGATGCTCCAGCTCAGGCACCCGGTGCTCACCAACGAAGACCTCGCCAAGCTGCGGCGGAGCGTCCCCGCAGACTTCCGCACCTGCACCGTGGCGATGCGCTTCGCCCGCCCGCCGCAGGACGACGCGCGCACGGCGGGTGAGCGGCTGCGCGAGGCCCTCGACGCGCTCTGCCGCGAGGCTCGGGCTGCCGTGAAGGCAGGAGCGAGCGTGGTGATCCTGTCGGACCGCGATGTGGGTCCGGGGCACGTCGCGATCCCCTCGCTGCTCGCGCTGGGCGCGGTGCACCACGACCTCATCCGCACGGGGCAGCGCATGAAGGCGGGCCTCGTGGTGGAGTCGGCCGAGCCGCGGGAGGTCACGCACCTCGCGCTGCTGATGGGCTTCGGCGCGGGCGCGGTGAACCCCTACCTCGCGCTGGAGACGGTGGCCGAGCTCGCGCGCAGCGGCGCTGTCACGGGCGACGCCGAGCACGCGCAGAAGTACTACGTGAAGGCCCTGGTGAAGGGGCTCCAGAAGGTGATGTCCAAGATGGGCATCAGCGCCGTGTCGTCGTACCAGGGCGCGCAGATCTTCGAGGCCGTCGGCGTCGACCAGGCCGTCATCGATCGGTACTTCACCGGAACCACCTCGCGCATCCGCGGCGTCGGCCTCGACGAGATCGCCCGCGAGGCGCTCGCCCGTCACGACCGCGCCTACGGAACGCACCCCGCGACGAGGCTCGACGTGGGCGGGTTCATCCACCTGCGAACGCAGGGCGAGGCGCACCTGTGGCGGCCGTCGACCATCGCGGGCTTGCAGCAGGCGGTGCGCGACGAAGACGGGGCCGAGGCGTACGCGCACTGGGCCAAGGAGATCAACGAGCAGGGCTCGCGGCTGCTCACGCTGCGCGGCGGTTGGGACCTCATGGCGCCATCGGGCAACGCGCCGGTGTCCATTGATGAAGTGGAGCCCGCGGCGGGCATCGTGCGGCGCTTCGCGACCGGGGCGATGAGCTTCGGATCGATCTCGAAGGAGGCCCACGAGACGCTGGCCGTGGCGATGAACCGCATCGGCGCGCGGTCCAACACGGGTGAGGGCGGCGAAGACCCGGAGCGCTTCAATCGACTTCCCAACGGGGATTCGAAGCGGTCGGCGATCAAGCAGGTGGCGTCGGGTCGCTTCGGCGTGACGGCGCACTACCTGGTCAACGCCGACGAGATCCAGATCAAGATGGCGCAGGGGGCCAAGCCCGGCGAGGGCGGTCAGCTCCCGGGGCACAAGGTCGACGCGGTCATCGCGCGGGTGCGCCACTCGACGCCGGGCGTGACGCTCATCTCGCCGCCGCCGCACCACGACATCTACTCGATCGAAGACCTCGCGCAGCTCATCTTCGACCTGCGCAACGTGAACCCCCACGCGCGCATCAGCGTGAAGCTCGTCTCCGAGGCGGGCGTCGGTACCGTCGCCGCGGGCGTGGCGAAGGCGCTGGCCGACGTGATCCTCATCTCGGGTCACGACGGCGGAACGGGCGCCGCGCCGCTCACCTCCATCCACCACGCGGGCACTCCGTGGGAGCTCGGCCTCGCCGAGGCGCAGCAGGTGCTGGTGCTCAACGGGCTGCGCGGTCGGGTGCGCCTGCAGGTGGACGGTCAGTTGCGCACCGGGCGCGACGTGGTCATCGGCGCGCTGCTGGGCGCGGAGGAGTTCGGGTTCAGCACCGGGCCGCTCGTGGCGATGGGTTGTCTGATGATGCGCAAGTGTCACCTCAACACCTGCCCCGTCGGCATCGCGACGCAAGACCCCGAGCTTCGCAAGCGCTTCGCGGGCGCGCCCGAGGACGTCATCCGCTACTTCTTCTACGTCGCCGAAGAGGTGCGCGGGCTGCTCGCTTCGCTGGGCTTCCGTTCGTTGGATGAGGCCGTGGGTCGCACCGACTGCATCGCGCCGAAGCGCCCCGAGGGCGACCCGGTGGGCGGTTGGTGGAAGGCGCGCCGCCTCGACTTCAGCGAGGTGCTCTATCGCCCGAAGGAGGCGCTCACGAGCCCGCTCCGCTGCGTAGAGCCATTGGCGCACGACCTCGACGCCGTGCTCGACCGCGCGCTCGCCCCGAAGGCCGCCGCGGCGTTGGAGCGCGGTGAGCGGATGACCCTGGAGACCAGCATCCGCAACAGCGACCGTGCCTTCGGCGCGATGTTGTCGGGAGAGATCGCGCGGCGCCACGGCGAGGCGGGTCTCGCCGACGACACGCTGACCATCGGCGCGCACGGGAGCGCGGGGCAGTCGTTTGGTGCGTTTGGCGCGCCGGGGCTGACGCTGCTGCTCAAGGGAGACGCCAACGACTATGTCGGCAAGGGACTGTCGGGCGCGGTGCTGGCGATACGCCCTCCCGAAGTGAGCACCTTTCCTCCAGAGGAACAGGTCATCGTCGGCAACACCGTGTTGTACGGCGCGACGAAGGGGAAGGCGTTTTTCAACGGTCGTGCGGGCGAGCGCTTCGCGGTTCGCAACAGCGGCGCGGCGGCGGTGGTGGAGGGCGTCGGCGACCACGGCTGCGAGTACATGACGGGCGGAACCGTCGTGGTCCTCGGCTCGACGGGCCGCAACTTCGGCGCGGGGATGAGCGGCGGCGTGGCGTACGTGTTCAATGAAGAGGGCGTGTTCGCGGCGCGGTGCAACACGGACACGGTGACCATCGAGGCGCCGGATGCTGACGACGCGCTGGCGCTGCACGCACTGGTGGAGGAGCACGCGCGGCGCACCGGGAGCCCGAAGGCGAAGGCGCTGCTCGCACGCTGGACGGAGTCGATGACGTTGTTCGTGAAGGTGATGCCTGAAGAGCTGCGCAAGGCGCTGGCGGCGCAGCGGGCACGGACCGAAGGCGCGGCGGCGGTCGAGGCGAGGGCGTAGTGGGAAAGCCGAGAGGGTTTCTGGAGATTCGTCGCGCCAAGGGTGAGTCGCGGCCGGTGGCGGAGCGGGTGCACGACTGGCGCGAGCTCGAACTCGCACCGCCCGAGGCGGGGCTGCGCGAGCAGGCGGCGCGGTGCATGGATTGTGGCGTTCCGTTTTGCATGGGGGGTGTGGCGCCGGAGGTGAAGACCGGTTGTCCATTGGGCAATCTCATTCCCGACTTCAATGATCTGGTGATGCGCGGGCGCTGGGAGGAGGCGTCGGCGGAGCTTCATTCGACCAACAACTTCCCTGAAGTGACCGGGCGGGTGTGCCCGGCGCCGTGCGAGGGGAGCTGCGTTCTGGCCTTGGGGAGCATCCCGAACGCCAACGGCGGACGCGTCGAGCCGGGCGCGGTGACCATCAAGTCGGTGGAGCGCGAGGTGGCCGACCGCGCGATGGCGGACGGCAGCGCGCTGGAGCCGCGGGTGTCGGCGGTGCGCAGCGGGCGGCGCGTGGCGGTGGTGGGTTCGGGGCCGGCGGGCCTGGCGTGCGCGCAGCAGCTGGCGCGTCGCGGTCACGAGGTGACGGTCTTCGAGCGCGACGATCGGGTGGGCGGATTGCTTCGCTACGGGATCCCCGACTTCAAGCTGGAGAAGGCGGGCCTGGACGAGCGGGTGCGGCAGATGCGCGAAGAGGGCGTGGTGTTTCGCACGGGCGTGAGGGTGGGTGAGGACGTGGCGGGTGAGACGCTACGGGCGACGCACGACGCAGTGGTGCTGTGCGGCGGCGCGATGGTGGCGCGCGGGCTCACGGTGGAGGGCGCCGGGCTGGAGGGCGTGGTGCCGGCGATGGTGTTTCTCACGCAGCAGAACCGGCGCGTGGCGGGGGACATGGTTCCGGACCGCGAGGCGGTGCTGGCGACGGGGCGGCGGGTGGTGGTGCTGGGCGGCGGCGACACCGGGTCGGACTGCGTCGGGACGTCGGTGCGCCAGGGTGCGAAGAGCGTCACGTCATTGGAGCTGATGCCGCGCGCGCCGGACGAGCGGGCGGCGGGCAACGCGTGGCCCGCGTGGCCGATGGTGTTTCGCACATCGAGCTCGCACGAAGAGGGCGGGCAACGGGACTTCGGCGTGATGACGAAGCGGGTGCGTGGTGACGCGCACGGGCGGGTCGAGGCGCTGGAGGTGGTGCGGGTCGAGGTGACGAACGGGTCGTTGCGAGAGATCCCGGGCAGCGAGCACGAGATTGCGTGCGACCTGCTGCTGCTGGCGATGGGCTTCGTGGGATCGGCGCGCGAAGGGCTGCTGGGTCAGTTGGACGTGGCGATGGACGCGCGCGGCAACGTGCTGGCGGACGACCACGCGACGACGGTGCCGGGGGTGTTCGTGGCGGGCGACATGCGGCGCGGGGCGTCGCTGGTGGTGTGGGCCATCGCCGAGGGGCGACGCGCGGCCGAGCGGGTAGATGGGTGGCTGCGAGGGGTGAAGCGCTCGTAGCGCCTCTCCACAGGAATTCTGACGGATTGAAAGCCGCAAGGGCGCCAGGGTCGCAAGGGAGGAACGAACAGAGCGCCTCACCAACACCTCACCAACACCTCATCTCATCTCGTCCTTGCGACCCTTGCGCCCTTGCGGCTTTCAACCCGTCAGAACTCCTGCGATGAGGTAGTCGCGGGCCTTCAGCCCGACTCGACGGAGCCGTAGGCGCGGTCGTGGTAGACGAGCGGTTCGCCGTCGGCGCCGAGGTGCAGCGCCGTCACGTCACCCAGAACCAGCGTGTGGTCGCCCGCGTCGACGAGCGATCGCACCGTCGCGGAAAACGCCCCGAGCGAGCCGGCGAGCAGCGCCACGCCGGCGTGGTCGCGCGCGAGGGGGAGGTCGTTCCAGGCGAAGACGCGGTGCTCGTGGGGGAGCGCGAAGGCGTCGGCGAGCGGGCGCTGATCGAAGGCCAGGAGGTTGACCGCGAAGGCCCGGGCGCCGCGCAGCATCGAGGCGGCGCTCGACGCGTTGGACGCCGACACCAGCACGATGGGCGGCTCCATGGACACGGTCAGAAACGCCGTCGCCGTGAAGCCGTCATCGGGCCGCGCGGGGTCGTCCGGGCGCACGGTGACCACGGTGACGCTGGCCGCCCAGCGTCGCGCGAGCTCGCGGTAGCGACCGCCGTCGCCCGGCGCGAAGGTGTCGAAGGGTTCAGCCACCGCGCTGGATTTCGTTGGCGTCGACGAAGCGCCCCGACTCGGCGTCGAGCACCTGGATGCGCGTCTGGTAGAGGTCGTAGATCCACCCGTGGAGGTGCACCGTGCCGGCCTCCAGCTTCTCGCGTACCACGTCGTAGGTGATGAGGTTCTCCAGCGCCTGGATGACGTTTTCGTCGACGCCGCGGCGCCAGACGGCCTCCTCGTCGGCGCCCTCCACGAGGCCGCGGCGCGCGGCCGGAGCGACGCCTTCCAGCCACTCGTGGAGCGATGGCTCCTTCGCCTTGAGCGGCGAGAGGTCGCCGAGCGCGGCCTTCACGCCGCCGCAGCCGTAGTGCCCGCACACGATGATGTCGGGCACTTCGAGGTGGCCGAGCGCGTAGTCCACGGCGGCGCCGACGCTGGCGTCGGTGTGGTCGAGCGTCGGGACGAAGTTGGCGATGTTGCGCAGCACGAACAACTCACCGAAGCCCGCGTTGGTGAGGTACTCGGGCACCACGCGGGAGTCCGAGCAGCCGATGAAGAGGGCGCTCGGGCGCTGGCCGTCGCGGGCCAGCTTGCGGAGGTACTCGCGCTCGTGGAAGTAGCGCTTCTGGAAGAGGCCGTGGCCGTCGAGGAGGGAGTCGGTCATGGGGTCACCTCAGGGGCGTCGCACGTCGGCGCGCCGGGGATCATCGCGCGAAGGTTTTGTTCGATGGTGGTGCAGAAGCGGTCGAGGGGGAGGTCGTTGTCGTCGGTGCCGAAGGGCTCCTCGATCTCCACGCCGATCTCTTCGATGCCGAGGAGGATGTACGCCACGAGGAAGGTCACCGGAACCGTGAGCCAGCCGAAGCTCTCGACGAGGGCCATCGGCAGGGTGCCGCAGTAGACCGAGAGCGCGCGGCGCAGGTGGACGACGTACGCGAAGGGCAGCGGCGTGCGCTTGATGCGCTCGCAGGCGCCGATGCAGTCGATGAGGATCTGGGAGTTCTGGTCGATGATGTTCTGCTGGACGTCGGTGATGAGCCCGCGACGCTGGCCCTCGGCGATGTTGCGCGAGATGGCCGTGGCGATGGCGAGCGGCGCGTGCTGGGCGTCGCAGAGCGCGGCGTCGGCGGGGTCGAGCTCGGCGGCGATGGGGCCGAGGCCGCGCTTGCCGCGCAGGGCGCTCATGCAGGCGTACGGAAACGCGATGCCCAGGCGGATGATGCGGGCGACGAGGGCGGGGTCGGCGGCGAAGAGCACCGACGACGAGCGGGCGAGGTTGCGCGACTCGTTGACGATGGAGCCCCAGAGCTTGCGGGCCTCCCAGAAGCGGTCGTACGAGGCGTTGGTGCGAAACACCAGCAGGAGGCTGAGGGAGGTGCCGATGAGGGCGTGCACCTTCTCCGTCGACTCGAACTCGTGCCAGCGGTAGTGCACGAGCGTGACGAAGGCGGCGGAGCCGGCGCACACCAGCGCGCGGAAGCCGATGGCCCGGGCCATGGAGCCCCGGGCGTCGAAGAAATGGTCGCGCCAGCGGTGGGGTTCGTAGTCGATCACGGCGGAGACTCTACACAACCGCCCTCATAACGTGACGTCCGCTCGCGCAACGGGCAGAGTACTCGGCTGTACCGCTTGTCTGGAGGAGCCGACAATGACCGAAGCCACCGTCCCTGCCCATCGCGTTCCGTGGAAGACCATGCTGGTGCCGACGGACTTTTCCGCGGGGTCGCGGGCGGCGCTGGCCCTGGCGGCTGACCTCGCGAAGGTTCACGACGCGCGGGTGGTGGTGCTGCACGTCGCCGAGCTGCTGCCGGGCCTCACGCCGGACACGAGGGTGCACGCCGAGGGTGGCGGCGCCCCGATGCGGTTGGAGGATTTCCACCGAGAGCAGACGCTCGCGTGGATGGAGCAAGACCGGGCGCTGGCCCACGCGCGGGATGTCGCGGTCGAGCTGGTGTTCAAGCTGGGGCCGGTGGTGGCGACGATTCTCGCGGCGACGACCGAGCACGGGGCCGACGTGATCGTGATGGGGACGCACGGGCGCTCGGGGCTGGCGCACCTGGTGATGGGGAGCGTGGCCGAGCGGGTGCTGCGGCAGTCGAGGGTTCCGGTGCTGACGGTGCGGGTGCTCGACGCGCCGTGAAGGGGATTGAGTTTTCCGGCGCGGTGGGACATTTTTCACGGGCAATGGAAGGCCGGGTCCGCGTGTACGAAGGTCGGCGTCGGAGAGACCACAGGGTAACTCCATGAACGACCCTACCAGCGCCTCGCGGGACAGCTTCCTGCCGTCGGGGGCGACGACGCGGGTCGGGCAGTACGAGCTGCTCACCGCCCTCGGCAAGGGGGGGATGGCCTACGTCTACCTCGCGCGGAAGATGGGCAGCGGCGGCTTCGAGCGCCTCGTGGCCGTGAAGGTCATGCACCGCAACATCGCGGCGGACGAGGAGTTCGTGCAGATGTTCCTCGACGAGGCGAGGCTCGCGGCGCGCATCCACCACCCCAACGTCGTCTCCATTCTCGACCTCGGCAACGACAGCGACCAGCTGTACATGGTGATGGACTACATCGAGGGCGACACCCTCGCGGCCATCCAGCGCACGGCCATCGGGCTCCAGCGCACCATCCCGCTGGGCATCTCGCTGCGCATCGTGCTCGACGCGCTCATCGGACTCGACGCCGCGCACAACCTCCGCGGCCCCGACGGCGAGTGGCTGCAGCTCATCCACCGCGACGTCTCCCCGCAGAACATCCTCGTCGGCTCCGACGGCGCCGCCCGCCTCGTGGACTTCGGCATCGCGCGCGCCGAGCGGCGGTTGTCGTTGACCTCTGTGGGCATGCTCAAGGGCAAGGCGCCGTTCATGGCCCCCGAGCAGCTCGAAGGCGGCGTGGTCGACCGGCGCGCGGACGTGTTCTCGATGGGCGTGACGCTCTGGGAGACGCTCGCGCTGCGGCGGTGCTTCCCGGCGCGCGCGCGGCCCGACCTCATCCACGAGTCGCTCAAGGCGCCGTACCGGTCGCTGCTGATGTTCACCGACCAGATCCCCGAGCAGCTCGACGGGCTCTGCGAGAAGGCGCTCGCGTACGACCCGGCCGATCGCTACGCCAGCGCCGGGGAGTTCGCCGACGCCATCGAGGCCAACTTCCGCGCGGACATCGCCACGCAGCGGCAGGTGGGGCAGTTCATGTCGGCGGTGGTGTCCGAGAAGATCGGCCGCGAGCGCGACGCCGTGCGCCAGGCCTCGTCGCGCAACTCCGAGGTCGACCTCGGCCGAGCGCGCACCTCCACGCCCGACCCCAACTCGGTGCTCGGTCGCGTCGACTCGTCGGTGAAGCCGCTGCTCTCCGCGGCCACCACGGCGACGGGCTCCACCCGGCACCGCAAGGACTCCATCGGCGCCTTGGAGCTGCGCGCCCCGACGCCGCCGCCCAGCCTCGAACTCCAGGCGGCCTCGGGGTTCAATCCGCTCATCGCGCCCAACAGCCGCCCGTCGCGCCCGCCCAACCCGATGCGCGCGCCCACCCCGGCGCCGAAGGGTCGCGGAGCGCAGGGGCGATCGTCCGACCATGAGCTGAGCGATCAGCCCACGATGGTGAAGCAGGTGCCGCACGCGGGCGGCCCGGTGCGCGCGACGGCGGCGGCCACGGCCTCGACCGCGGAGTTCGCCGACGTCCCCGAGCTGCCGCGGTCGGACTCGATGCTGCGCCTGCCCGACCTGCCCGACCTGGAGGCGGCGACCTCCGTCGCGAAGCACAAGGCCATCCAGAAGCCGGCCGTCTCGGCCACCGAGTCGCGCGCGGAATCACGCGCCGAGCCGCGCTCCGAGGCGCCGCGCAAGGGCACCCGCTTCTCGACCATGGCCGGCGGGGGATTGCCCCATACGCGCGCTCCGACGCCCGCTTCGGGCAACGCGGCGCCGCAGTTCGCAGCGCCGTCGCGCATCGCCGCGACGGAGGACTCGTCGGTGTCGCGCGCGCGACCGCAGCCGCAGACCCAGGCGCAACAAGCGCAGGCCCAGGCATTGGCGCAAGCGAAGGCACAGCAGGCCGAGGTGCAGGCGCAGCTCCAGACGCGGTCGACGGCCGAGCCGATGGCGCTCGAGGTCGAGCGGGTCACCCGGGCGCGGCCGCAGACGCTGGCGGGGTTGCGGGTTCCGAAGGAGTTTCAGCGGTCGTTGGAAGACCCGGCGCCGTCGAGCGCGATGCGCGCCCAGACGCCGGCCGGGACGACGCGTGGTGCCCCCATCGGGCTGCGCGCGCCGACGCCTCCCGGCATGCGCTCGGCCGTGCCGCAGAACTTCGACCAGATGGAGGCGCTGCTCTCCACCGCGCCCGCAGAGCTCGACGACGACCACGAGGCGGCGCTCGACATCCCGCAGTCGCGAGACAACAAGGCCACGCTGCTCCGTCGCGGGCCGGAGAAGGAGTTCGACGGGCTGGAGATCGAGTCGCGGCCCGTTCCGTCGCCTCCGTCGGAGTCGGTGCGCACCGAGGGGAGCGCGATGTCGGCGTTGCGTGCGCCGACGCCCGCGGGCGGTCGCCCGATGCAGGACGGTCCCATCTCCAACCTCCGTGCGCCGACGCCGGCGCAGGGGCGCGCCAACCTTCCGCTCACGCTGCCGACGGTCAGCGCGCCGCCGACCGAGGCGGCGGAAGAAGAGCTGGAGAAGCACCGCGTGCGGCCGCAGGTGTTCGTCGAGCCGCCGCAGGGGCTGCCGCTCTTCGCGCGGGTGGCCATCGCGCTGGTGTTGTTTGCGTTGATGTCGTTCGCAGGCTGGCACCTGCTCAACCGCTGACGGCGCTGGGAGAGGGCAGCGCCCTCGCGGGTCTCGGAGCGGCGCGCAACGGTCAGGCCCGCAGTCACCGGGGCCCACGCCGCGGCGTCAGCGCGCAACGGTCAGGCCCGCAACCGTCGCTCTAGAAGGTGCCGGAGAGCAGCGGGACGCGCAGCTCGGACACGGGCGTCACGCCGTACTGGCGGACTTCCTGGAGGCTCACGTTGCTGCCCACGTTGATGGCGGGGACCGCGAGCGACAGCCCCGTCTGGTTGATGTCGAGCAGGCCCGTCGGGCGGATGACGGTGCGGGCCACGAGCGCGCGCGAGCGACGCGGGGTGACCGGGAGGATGTCCGAGGTCGGTGACGTCGCACCACCCGTGGCGGGCGCGGCGGCGGGCGCGGCGGCAGGAGCGGCCGGCGCCGTGGTGGCGGAGCCTTCGTCGAGCGGGCCGCTGGCGGGCGCGTTGTCCTCGGCGGGCTGATCGTTTTCGGGGTTGTACGCGGTGGCGCTGAGCGTCGCGATGGTGGCCGGGATGGCGAGCCCGAGGCCCACCACGAGCGTGCCCACGGTGATGCCGGTGAGGGTGCTGTCGCCGACGGCGGCCTGCTCCAGGAAGTAGCCGCCCACGCCGCCCGCGACGGCGCCGAGACCGCCGCCCAGGATGTACGCCCACGTCGGCCGCGCGCCCGCGGCGGCTTCGATGAGCATCACGGTGTCAGCGCCCAGCAGCGCGCAGCCGGCGATGCCCTTGCCCGTCGGTGAGATCTCGTTGACCGTCTGCGCCTGCGCCTCGCGGGGCGACCCGAGGGAGACAGCACCAAACACACCTGCGAGCGAGACGAGAACCACGGCCGTGCGCATGAAACCTCCGTACGAGAAACTTCCCGGTGGTGAGACTGGTTGCCCCGCCGTCGGAAAACGTTCGCCAAGCTAGCACCGCGTCAAGCGCGGCATCAAGAGAGCCGGAAGGCGATCAGAAGCGGGCGTCGAGGGTGAAGCCGAGCGCTCCCGGCGAGGCCCACGGGCTCGCGCGGAAGGCGACCGGAGCGGGACGGCGAGGCGCGACGGCGTACCAGATGAGCCCACCGGCCACGGCCGCGAGCCCGACGCCAGCCGAGACGAAGGTCAGCGTGGTGTAGAGCGAGGCTTCGTCCCGGAAGGGCGTCGCCCGTTCTCCCGTGGCGTCATCGGGGCAGGTGCCAGCGGGACAGAGACTCTCGAACGATTCGAGCGGTGCGCCGCGCAGGTAGAAGAACACTCCGCCCGCCACCAACGCGCCTGCGCCGACGCCCACGAGCACCCACGGTCCTGCGCCCGGTCCGCGCGTCGGACGCGGGGTGACGTCGATGCGCGGGTCGATGGGAGGCGCCACGCTTACCGGAGCAGGTAAAGCCGCGCCCAACCCGAGCGCGCGCTCGACCTGCGCGGACATCGCGTCGTGGACGACCTCGCCGCGGCGCACGTCGACCACGAGCGGTCGGTCGCCAGTGAGGAGCACCACGCGCTCGACGCCGAGCGAGGCGCCCACCGCGGCGGCGTCGCCGACGACCACGGCGGGAGACTCCGGAGCGGTCTGGTAGTTGAGCCCCGGGAGCTCGGCCACGCGGAGGAGCGCGTCGAGGCGCGGGTCCATCACGAGGGACGTGGTGGCGCCCGCGGCGACGGTCACCGAGCGGACGCGGGACGCCTCGGCGCAGCGCAGCGACACGCGGTGCGAGCGAGCGGGGACGGACTGCGACACGGTCTGTGCGGTGGAGGCGGAGCGGGTGTCGTCGACCGAGAGGGTGCAGCCTTCGCGCGGGGCGCGGACGGAGAGTGTTCCGGTGGCGGTCGGGGCGGAGCTGGTGGCCGCGGCGGGGCGGAGGCGCGCGACGATGGGGCGGAAGCGCTCCGGGCAGTCGTAGTTGGAGGGCATCCACCACGGGTCGAACGCGAAGGCCCGGCGCAGCCACGTCTCGGCCTCGTCGGGATGTCTCTCCTCGTGCGCCATGCGCGCCAGCAAGAACAACCCCTTCAGGTACGCGGCGCGGTTGTTCTCCTGGAGTTCGAGCGCCTCGGGGGCGGCCTCCATCGCGGTGAGCGCGGGCTGGATGCGACGACGACCGGCCGCGCGCCCTTGCGCGAAGTAGGCGTTTTCGCCCGCGGTGATGGCCTCGCGCTGCGGACGCAGGACGTCCTCCTGCGGGGCGTAACGACCGAAGTGGTCGAGGAGATCGCGACGGAGCTCATCGCCCGATCGGGCGTCGGCGCCGACGGAGGTCACCACCGCGGCGACCTGCTCGGCGGAGGGCCCGCGGTCGCGCACCGAGACCGTGAGCACGGGCACCGGGTCGGCGGACACGGACGCGCCGAAGAGCAACCCATCGACCACGATTGCGAACCACGCCCCCGACCTCATCGCGACGAGTGTCGTTCAAGAGGGAGCGCGATCACAACGCCCGCGTGACAGGCGGCGTCTGGTTTGTCGGATGGGGTGCGAGAGGAGGGGAGACGGTCTAACGGGTCTTGTGGTCGATGCCGATGCGGGCGATCCAGAGGCAGACGGCGACGTTGAAGCCGATCCAGCCGAAGTAGAGCAGCGAGCCGAGCGGCGCGAACCCGGTGCCCAGGTACAGCTCCGTCAGCAGGAACGACGCCGTCCCCAGCGCCACGCCGCCGATGGCCGAGCGCAGCAGCGGGCGCGAGAAGCCGAGCGCCACCAGCGCGAGCACGACGCCGATGTTGGCGAAGGGCAGCCAGCGGTGCAGGTGCGCGCCGAAGAGCAGCACGTCCCAGGTGGCGGCCGGACGCATCGCGAAGTCGACGCCGGGAACATAGTGACCGACGAAGTTCGGCAGGACGAAGAGGCCGACACCCGTGACGATGGCAGGGAGCAACCAGCCGACGGTGAGCTGGCCCTTCTTGCTGCGGATGTAGAGCGCGAGCCCGATGGCGAGGAGCGCGAGCATCACCGCGCGGGCGATGCCCGACGACTGGAGCGTCGCATCGCTGGCCACCGACCCGCTGACGACGCCAGCGCCGTAGAGGGTGCGCTCGGCGCCGCCGTGGGCTGTCGGGGTGGCGTGGCGCTGGAGGATGTCGCGCACGGCGTCGGGGTCGGTGACGCCGAGCGAGTGGATGAGCGCGGCGACACCCGCGACGTGCGGCGCGGCCATGGAGGTGCCCGACCACGACGCGAACTGCTCGCAGCGGTTGCGGCCGCGCTCGCAGATCGTCTGCTGGAGGATGTTCACGCCGGGGGCGGCGATGGCGATCTCCTGGCCGCGCGAGCTGAAGAACGCGATCTGGTCGCCAGAGTCGATGGCGCTCACGGCGATGGAGTGCGGCGCGTTGGCGGGCGATCCCACCGCGCGGCCGTTGTTGCCCGCGGCGCAGACGACGGTGGTGCCGCGGCGGTGCGCGTAGGCGACGGCCTCGTCCATGATCTTCGAGCGGCCGTCGCCGCCGAGGGAGAGGTTGATGACGTCGGCGCCGTGGTCGGCCGCCCAGCGGATGCCGTCGGCGACGTCGGCGAGCGAGCCGCTGCCGCTCGCGCTCAGCACCTTCACCGGCAGGATCGCCGCGCAGAAGGCCACGCCCGCGGTGCCGAAGCGGTTGTTGGTGGTCTGCGCGATGGTGCCCGCGACGTGGGTGCCGTGACCCTGGTCGTCGTTGGCGTGGGCGGTGTCGTTGACGAAGTTCCAGCCGGGGAGGCAGCGGGTGCCGGCGAGGTCGGGGATGCGGGTGAACTCGCCGTGGTTTTCACACGCGACGCCGGTGTCGATGACCGCGACGGTCACGCCCTGGCCGCAGGTGACTTCGGACGAGCGAGGGAGCCCGACGCGGGTCATGCCCCACTGCCGCTCGTACATCGGGTCGTTGGGAACGAAGAGCGCGCGCATCTCCATGTTGGGCTCGGCGGCGTCGACGTCGGAGTCCGCGGCGAGCTCGCTCAGCACACGGGTCGCGTCTTCCGTGGGGACCGTCGCGAGGTAGAGGCGGTCGCTCACGGCCATCGGGCTGTTGGCCGTGAGCGTGATGTGATGGCGCGCGGCGAGGGCGCGGACATCAGCATCGGAGACGCCATCGTCGAGGTCGACCGCGAGGGTCGTCTCGTCGACCGCGAGCGCCGCGGTCGGAACCGCCAACAGCGCCATGCCCAGAAGCCCCGCTCCCCACCGTCGCTTGCGTGCGTTCATGCGCGAAGGGCAGCACGAGCGCTCCCCGCTCGCAACCCATCCCGATCGTTGACGCCCTCCGCCACGGGTGGAACAATCTCCCGAGACCGGTCGTCGGGGGTTTTCAGACGTCGACAGACCGTTCATCGGAGCGCATGGCCGAGCCCGTCAGCACCACCACAGGGACGTCGACCGCCGGGGGAGATCCGCTCCTCGGGCGGATCATCAACGACCGCTTCAAGGTGCTCTCGGTCATCGCCCGCGGGGGCATGGGCAAGGTCTACCGCGCCGAGCAGGCGCCGCTCGGGCGCATCGTCGCGCTCAAGGTGCTTCAGCCCAACTACAACGGCGAAAACGACCCCGAGTTCCACAAGCGCTTCTTCCTCGAAGCGTCGATCGTCTCGAAGCTCACGCACCCCAACACGGTCACGCTCTACGACTACGGACAGTCGTCGGACAACGTGTACTTCATGGCGATGGAGTACCTGGAGGGTCGCACCCTCCACCGGCTCCTGCGCGAAGAGTCGCCGCTCGAAGTAGGCCGCGCGCTGCACATCCTCATCCAGGCGTGTCGTGCGTTGCGTGAGGCGCACAAGCACGGGGTCATCCACCGCGACCTGAAGCCGGCCAACCTCTTCCTGATCCGCCACGACGAAGACCCGGACTTCGTGAAGGTGCTGGATTTCGGGCTGCTCAAGCGCACCGACGAGACCCCCGAAGAGGCCCTCACCCAGACCGGGCTCTTCATGGGTTCGCCCAAGTACATGGCCCCGGAGCAGATTCGCGGTGAGCGGGTCTCGCCCGCGACGGACATCTACTCGCTCGGGGTGATCCTGTACGAGATGCTCACGGGGAAGGTCCCCTTCGAGCGCGCGAGCTCGGTCAACCTGCTCATGGCGCACGTGAGCGACCCGGTGCCGGCGCTCATCGAGGCCAACCCCCTGGTGCAGGTTCCGGCCGCGGTGGAGGAGATCGTCTACCGCTGCCTCGCGAAGCGCTCCGACGAACGCTACGCCACCACCGACGACCTCATCGCCGCCATCAAGCAGGCGGGCGCCTCGCTCGGCCGACCGCTCGGGTCGATGTCGGGTGAGTTCATGAGCGTCGCGGCGGCCAGAGGCATCACGCCCAACGAGGGCGGCCTCGCGCCCATCGCCTCGTCGCTGCCTCCGCCGCTGCCGCCGGTCTCGCGCCCCTTCACGCCGTCCGAGCCGCTGGTCATCGCCGCTCCTGCCGATGCCACCGTTCCGCCGCTCTCGCGCGAGCGCCGCACCTCGCCGGTGCTCATGGTCGCCGGGCTCTTCGTGCTCGCGGTCGGCCTCGGCGTGCTCATCCGCATGGTCGCCGCGCCGTCCGTCGCACCGCCGGTGGCCGCCGCGATGCCGTCGGTGCAGCTCGCGCTCGACAGCGACCCGGTGGGCGCCGAGGTGCTCGAAGACGGCGTGTCCATCGGGCGCACGCCCCTCCGCAACACCTGGACGGGCGCGCGCGGCAACCCCAGCGCTTCGCACACGCTGGTGTTTCGTCGCGAGGGCTTCGAGGACGAGCAGGTGACGCTGTCGGGGGCGCGCATCGCCCACGTCGCGCGGCTGCGGCCGAGGGCGACGGAGGTTCCGCCGATGCCGGTGGTGAATCCGGCGGAGGTCGATGCGGGGAGTGTCGTGGCGGGGCCGACGAGGGGGCCGCGGAGGCCGCCGCGGGCGGTGGGGCCGCGCACCAACACGGGCGCGCAGACCCCGACCGGCTATCGCGACAACGTGTACTGAGGGTCAGTCGGTGGACTGGCGCTCGAAGGCGCCGACGTCGCAGCGGGTGTTGGCGGGGCGGGCCCGGCCGCGCTGGTCGGTGGCGAGCGGACCCGCGTAGGTGGTGCACTCGGCGGCGGGGATGACGTCGAGCGCGATGCTCCCGGCGGGCAGGCGCACCGTGGGCGTGAGGCCGCCGTAGCTGCTCACCGGGTCGAGCGCGATGGTGACGCCGGTCTGGTCGTCGCCGACGCCCACGTCGGGGCCGGAGTACGACGTGCCCCTCGTGACGCCGATGATGTTGCGGCCGCCGGAGATGAACTCGCCGACGGCCGAGAGGTCGCCGTTGGCGTTGCCCGCGACGATGCTGTTCTTGATCCGATAGCCGCCCGTCGTGGCGTTGAGCGCGGAGCTGCCCGACGACCCGGTCACGGTGCTGAAGGACATCGACACCAGGGCCCCGGTGCCGTTGATGACGATGGCGCCGCCCGCGAAGGACGCCGTGTTGGTCGCCAGGGTGCAGTTGTTGATGGCCACGATGCAGTTGTTGCCGTTGACCGAGATCGCCCCGCCCGCGGTGGCGGAGTTCGAGACGAACGCGCAGTCGGAGATGGTGTGCTGCGTGGCCGCGTACGCCTGCACCGCGCCGGCGAAGAGGTTGGCGACGTTCGAGCGGAAGGTGCAGCCGGTGATGGTGTTGACCGGGCCCTGGGCCTGCACTGCGCCGCCGCTGTTCGAGCGGTTGGCGGTGAAGAGGCTGCGGGACAGGGAGAGGTTGCTGTTGGCGTAGATCGCGCCGCCCAGCATGCCCGAGACGTTGGCGTCGAAGGTGCAGTCGCGCACCGTGAGGGGGGTGCCCATGTTGGGCGCCTGGATCGCCGCGCCGAAGGAGCCCGAGTACCCGTGTGAGAAGGTCAGGCCGGAGACGGTGAGGGGGACCGTGACCTGGAGCATCTGGACGTCGTCGTGGCCGTCGATGGTGAGGACGTCGGCGCCGGGGCCCTGGATGATGATCGGGTTCGTGACGCGGATGGTGGAGTTGAGGCGGATGGGCGAGACCACCGACGGCGCGAAGGTCACCGTCGCCCCGGGGCGAACCGCGCCGATGACCGCGCGCAGCGAGCCCACGCCCGTGTCGGCGTTGGTGGTGACGACGGCCTCTGCCGAGACGATGACGCGCACCACGAGGGTGGTAGGTCGGCCGAGCGAGTCCGTGACGGAGATGGTGACCGTGGCGGCCCCCGCGGTGCGGCCGGGGAGGAGCGAGAGGACCCACCCGGAGCTGGAGGAGGTGACGCCGACGGTGACCATATTGGTGTCGCTCGACACGGCCGCGGGCACGAGGCCGGCGGGGCCGTCCTCGACGTCGTTGACCGTGAAGGGGACGAGGGTCGGCGTCTGCGCGTTCACGTAGAGGGTCTGGTCGGCGACGATGTTGATGGTCGGCGGATTGTTCATGGCCGTGTAGGCGAACGTGACGCTCGGCGACTCCTCCGCCGTGACCTGCGCGTCGACGGTCGCGGGCATCGCGACGTAGGACTGGCCGCCGAAGATGGCGGTGGGCGCCGTCAGCCGGTAGGTGCCGAACACCACGCCGGTGAGCGTGGTGCTCGCTTCGAGCGACTGGGAGAAGGTGACCGGTGCCAGGCCCACGACGGTCACGCGCGCGTTGGTGGGGTTGCCCACCATGTTGACCTGGAGGGTGCCGGAGGTCGGCGGCACGCGGACGTCCGTCGGCACGTCACTCACGCCGCTGTCGGTCGTTCCGGCGTCGGTTGAGCCGACGTCCGCATCGGTCTCGGCGTCCGCGATGCCGACATCGATGGTGCTGACATCGGTGCTGCCGGTGTCCGTTGATCCCGCGTCGGTCGAGCCTGTGTCCGTTGGGCCCGTGTCCGCGGTGCCACTGTCGGTGGAGCCCACGTCGGCAACACCCGTGTCGGTCGAGCCTGCGTCCTTTGTGGCGACGTCTCCCGTCCCGACGTCGCTCGCCGTCGACGCGTCGTTTTCACCGACCGTGAGGGTCTCGCCAGAGCAAGCCGTCGCGACCATGGCGCACGCCACGGCGATCCATCGAACTCGGTTCATGATGTTGTTCCCTTCGGGCGCCCGCCGCGTGATGCGGTGGGCGTCGACCCGCTGACTATCGATTGTCGCGAGGAGGGGGTTCCGTCACGGAATCTCACGCAGCGCCGCGTCGACCACCGATTGGAACATGCTCCCCGGATACGCCCGCCGAAAACGCGCGGCGTGTTCGCGCGCCGAGTCGTAGCGACCCGCCGACACCAACGCCTGCACCCAGGTGCTCTCACGCTCGGGACCGAGCCGACCGTGGGGAAAGCGACGGGCGTGGCGTTCGAGCGCTTCGATGGCGGCCGACGACCGTCCGTGCGCGAGGTTGGTGCGGGCGAGCTCCAGCACCGCGCGCTCGTTGCCGAGCGACTCCTCGTCGGACTCGTGGGCGCCGCCGCGCGAGTGCGTAGGAACATCCGCCGCGACCACCGCCGGCGCAACAGCCGCAGGCACATCGACCGTCGGCGCAACCTGGGCGACCACCGGCGTCTCGATGACGGGCGGCGCGACGACCGGAGGCGCGGCCTGCACCACGCGAACGACGGTGACGGGCGCGGGCCGCGGTGCGAGGGCGCGGTACGCCGCGGCGCCAGAGAGCGCGCCGACGACGAAGGTGGCGAGCGTGAAGGGCGAGCGGAGCGCCGCGAGGGAAGACGGTGCGGGTGCGGGTGCGGGCGGCGCCACGAGCGGGACGGCCAGCGAGGCGGCGAGCCGCTGACGGACGGCGTCGCGCGAGGAGACCGGGACGCGGGGCAGCGCGCGGGCCTCGTCGACCAGCGCCTGCACATCGGGGGAGAGGTGATCGTGGTCGTGGCTCATCGCTCACCTCGCGCGGCGCGGAGTCTCCGGACGGCGGCGCTGAAGTGTTCGCGCGCGAGGCGGAGCCGGGAGTAGGCCGTGTTCAATGGGATCGACAGGGCGGCGGCGATGTCGGGGACGGAGGTTCCGTCGAGCTCGTGGAGGACGAAGACGTTGCGGCGGTCGTCGTCGAGCGTGTCGAGCGCGGCCTGCACGAGGTCGGTGGCCTGTCGCGACGCGAGGGCCTCGTCGGCGCCGCGGGACTGGTCGGCGACCTCGGTGGTGGGTTCCATGACGTCGCCGCGGTGGTGGGCGCGACGCCGGTAGTTGGCCGCGTGGCGGGTGGCGATGCCGAAGAGCCACGGTCGGAGCGGGCGGCCCGGGTCGTACTGATCGAGGGTGCGGTACACGACGATGAAGGTGTCGTGGGTGACGTCGTCGACGTCGCGTTCGCGCACGCCGAGGCGGCGCAGCGAGTGCCACACGTACTCGAACTCGGTCTCGAAGATCGTGCGGAAATCGAGCCCCACGGGGCCTGGCTGGGTCGTCGGGGAGTGGGCGATGGCCGCGCTCACAGGGGGCGTTTGTCGCGAGGTGGCTGGGTCCGTCACGGAAACGTCGCGACCAGGTCGAGGCCCGCCGTGAGCGACGCCGTGGAGGTCGACCAGACCACGCGCTCACGCCCGCCGTCGCGAATCTGGAGGCTGACGGGCGTGACGTTTCCGAGCAGGTCGACGCGGGCGCGCAGCCCGAGGAGGGGCGACAGCGCGAAGCGGCCCGCGAGCCGTGCGCCCACCGCCGCGTAGAAGGCCGCGGCGGGACGGGCGAGGTCGACGCTGGTGGCGGTCGCGCTGAGCGCACCCAACGCGAGGACACCGCAGACCGAAGCCTCGAAGCGCGGACTGAATCGATGGTTGAGGCACGGAACGATGCGCCCCGAGGCGAGCGACGCCTGCACCTCGCCGACGCCCGCGAGCTCGGCCGACGACAGAAAGGCGTGGGAGCCTTCGAGGGCGAGGCTGACGAGGTTCCAGCGGAGGGCGACGGAGGCGGCGACGGAGGCGGTGGCAGCGGGCGTGTGACCGAGCGTGACGCCACCACCGAGGGCGACCTCGACGGCGGGGCGACGCGACGGCGGCGGCGGTGCGCGACGGACGATCGGCGGCGGTGGCGGTGGCGGTGGTGATGCGATGGGCTCGACCACGACGACGGGCGGTGGTGGTGGCGGCGGTGGTGGCGATGGTGGCACGACCGGCGCGGGTGGTGGCGGCGGGCGGGTGAGGCTGAGCGGGTCGATGACGATGCTGATGGCGAGGGCCATGGCCGAAGCGATCTCGGCGCAGTCGCGACGGGAGGACTCGATCTCGCGGGTTCCGACGGTGGCGCCCGCGGCGTTGGTGACCTCGACGCGGCCGCGCAGTCGTCGGCGGTTGCGGGTGATGGTGGCGTGCACCGTGGTGGGCGCCGCGTCGCGAAACGGGTCGTAGCCGAGTCGGGCGGCCACGGTGTCGCGCAGGCCCTGGGCGTCGGGGCACTGGGCGGCATCGTCGCTGCGCTCGTAGCGCAGCACCGCGGTGGGGGTGGGGGTCTGCGCGGCTGCGTTGGTAGCGACGAGCAGCGTGCCGACGAGACAGGCGAGAGCGGCGCCTCGACTCACGACGATCGTCCCGAGGTCGCAACTCGATATCGAGGTCGCAACTCGAAGTTCAGTTCTCGTCGTCCTTTGCGGTCGCGTGCTCGCGGGTCTTCGTCGACGCCTGCTCGACGATGGACAGCGCCCGGTTGGCGCGCTCGGAGCGGTCGCGCAGCGCGGCGTCGGTCACCACCTCGTGCAGCGTGAGCGCGGGGAGGTATTCGAGGTCGAGCGTTCCGCGTGAGGGGAGCATGAACACGCCGCACAGCTCGGCGCTCTCGCGCACACGGCGGATGAGCTCGACGGGCACGTGGCACTCGGCGTGGGTGATCATGTAGACGGTGACGCTCGAGCGCTCGCGCAGGCGCTCCATCTCCGCCGCGAGCTGCGAAAACACCCGCGCGTAGTTGCGCCCGCGCTCGCCCTTGAACGCCAGGATGCCCGCGACGTGCAGCGAGCCCGTCCCGTGGAGCCCGGAGCGCCCGCGGCGCAGTCGCATGGGCTCGTACAGCCGCGAGTCGAAGAAGCGCACCGTCGCCTCGAAGCCCAGCAGGGTCATGCGCTTGGCGAGCGCGATGGCCAGGCCCCGCGCGAACACCGCCCGCGCGCCGCGCATCGACGCGCTCGCATCGACGAGGATCTGGTAGCTCCGCGGAGGCGGTCGGTCTTGCGCCTCGTGGGCGTAGTAGAGCATCTGGTTGTCGAGAAACCGCTGCTCGAAGAGCTCGTCGTCGTAGGCGAGCTCGCTGAGGAAGAGCGAGTCGAGCGAGCCGCTGGAGACGACGCCGGAGTAGCCGTCGACGGCGAACACCTGCTGACCTCCACCGCGCTTCGTCTCGAGGACGCTCGGAAGGATGTCGAGGGAGAAGTTGACGACGTCGTTGGCCTCGGGGCTGTTGAACACCGACAGCAGATCGACGAGCTCGGTCTCGGGCATGGAGCCTTCCTGGCCCATGAGGCCGAGGAGTTCGACGGTGTCGAGGTCGATCTGCTCGATGCCCAGCAGGAGGTTGAGCCGGTGCTGGAGGATGTGCCGGATGAACTCCAGCTCGGGGCGTCGATCGACGGCGGCCCACGCCTGCGGGAGGTTGAGCATCGCGCGCGTGACCGCGTCGGCGTTGACCGGAACGGGCTCGAACTGGTTGCCGCCGCGCCAGCGGTCGACCACGGGGCCGAGCGCGCGGGTGAGCAACGTGCTGAGCACGCCGTCGTCGATGCGGGACTTCTTCAGCTTCTCGGCGATGTCGGTGTGGGCGACCTCGGTGAGCAGCGCCGCGTAGTCGCGCATCATGATCGCGAGGTCGGTGGGCAGCACGCCCTCCGGGATGCGGGGCATCTCACGCGGGGCGGTGAAGGTCTCGCGCTCACCGAGCAGCGCGGCGCCGAGGTCGAGCACCACGTGGAGCGGCACATTGATGCCCAGCGAGAGCAGCGAGTTGTACCAGGCGAGGGCGCGCATCCCGAGGGCGGACTCGTCGGCGCCGGCGCACGCGAGAGCGAGACCGCCGAGGGCGCGGATCTCCGCCTGGGTCATGTTGGCGAGGGACACGAAGGGTCCCTCTCCTACCAGCTCACGACGCTCTGCACGTACTGGGGGTTGCCGTTGCCGGGGATGGGCGTCGGGTCGATGGGGTTGAGCACCACGGCGAGCGTCGCGCCCACCGCGATGGCTCCGCCGATGGCGGCCCAGAACCACCAACGCGTGACGATGCTGCGCGGCCGGGCGTCGAGGGTGACGCGCAGGGTCTCCTCGGAGAGCGGCGCGACGTGCATGCGCTCGCTGCGCGGCAGGTAGCCCGGCAAGGAGAACGTGAGCTGGTGATCGCCCGGTCGCACGCGCTCGTCGAGGGAGCCGCGGCCGGCGGGCGCGCCGTCGAGGGTGATCTCCGTCTCGGCGGGGACGACGGTGACCTGGATGCGGGAGTTGCGCTCCACGGGGTGGAGGTTGGCCTGGTAGAGCCGCCGCTCGTGGGCGTGGACGTTGATGGTCTGCGTGAGCGGCTCGTGGAGGTCGAGCGAGAGGGCGACCTCGTGCGGGCCGGGGAGCACCTCGACGCCGCGCGGGAGCGGCGTGGTGCCGAGCGGGCGACCATCGAGGGTGACGGACACGCCCGACGGCTCGACCTCGAAGGAGAGCACGGCGCGGGAGGTCTCGATCTCGCGGATGACGCCTTCGACGTCTTCGCGCTGCGTGGGCGTGAGGCGCTGGTTTTCGTCGAGGTAGCGACGGAACGTGGTGATGGAGAGCGAGAGCTGCCCGTCGGAGCGGTACGCCTGCGCGAGGTTGAACAAGATGGTCGGCGACGCGAAGAGCCGGTGGGCCGTCTGGAATTCCGCGATGGCTTCGGTGTAGCGCCGGGCCTGGTAGTGCTCGACGCCGGTGCGGAAGTGGGTGCGCGCCTCGGCCTGCTGAAACGCGGCGGTGGGGTTGGACGAGTCCACCGGCGGCTCGTCGGAGGTCTGTTCTTGCGGCGGCGGTT
The DNA here is from genome assembly GCA_044229975.1 of Polyangiales bacterium. Classification (GTDB taxonomy): domain Bacteria; phylum Myxococcota_A; class Polyangia; order Polyangiales; genus SCUS01. The sequence continues at coordinate 523,479 of JBGARZ010000006.1, read as the reverse complement.
GCGGCGTTCGGCGGGGCTGGGCGGTCGCGAGCGGAGCGGCGAGCAGCAACGCCAGCGCGAGGGCGTGTCGTGGGTGAGGTCCCATGGTGCGCGGATGCTAACGCAGGCTCCGCCCCGAAAGGGAAGGGAAGGACCGCGCGCGGCGCGGGTCAGAACTCGGTGGCGATGGCGCCCGTTCGGGCGGAGGGCGGGGCCTGCGCCGCCGGGCGGGCGGGCCGCCGCTGGGTGGGGTCGCGGTAGACGTTGTCGAAGGGGTCGTTGGGTCGGCGCACCGGCGTGGCGGGCGCGCGGGTGACGGGCGCGGCTGCGACGCGAGTCGGAGCAGCGGGCGCGGCGACGGGCGTCGGAGCACGCGGCCTGGCGGGCGCAGCGGTGGTCGTGTCGAAGGGGTCCATGAGCGGCGCCGGACGAGCGGCGGCCGCCGGGGCAGCGGCCACGCGCGCGGGAGCGGACGCCGCGACGGGGCGCGCGGGAGCAGGCGTCGGCACCACGCGAGGACGGGCGGCGGGCGCGGGCGTCGGGGCGCGCGCCGCCACGGCGACGGGAGCAGGAGCAGGAGCAGGAGCAGGCGCAGCGACCGGCGCAGGCGCAGGTGCAGGTGCAGCGACCGGCGCAGGTGCAGCGACCGGCGCAGCCACAGCGACCGGCGCAGGAGCAGCGACGGGAGCGGGCGCAGCAACGGGCGCAGGCGCGACCGCGGGCGCCGCCACGGCGACCGGCGCAGGCGCGGTGGCTTCCGCAGGCGCCGCGGCAGGCTCAGCCGCAGCCGCAGGAACCGGTTCCGCAGGGACGGCCGCGGGAGGCGGTTCGGCCGCGGCGACGGCGGGGGCGGGCGGTGGCTCGGGGGCGGGGGCGGGCGCCGGAACCGGCGACGGCGCCGTCTCGGGCACGTGCACCACCTGCATGGGCTCGCTCGGGGCGGCGGTCGCGGCGACCGGCGCGACGGGGGCGCGCATGCGCTGGCTGACCACGACGCCCGCGAAGACGGCGACCATGAGGGCGCCGGTGGCGACGATCCAGCGGCCCGTGCGCGACGGGGGCGGAGGCGGGGCGGGGCGGGCGATTTCGGCGGCGACGAAGGTGTCGGGCGATCGCGCCGCGAAGCCCGCGAGCGGGTTGTGGTTGAAGGGCGATGACACGCCGGGCCGGAGCCCGTTGGGCGACGACGGGGTGAGCGACGGCGGAGCGAGCGAGGGCGAAGCCTGGTCGGGCCCGGGCATCGACCCGAACAGATCGTCCGGCGGCAGCGACGGGGACAGCGGCGCGGGGATGGCGCCCATGGGCTGCATCGGCGCCATCATCATCGGCGTGGCGTTGCGCGGCGGCGCGATGGTCGCCGGGCGCGGAACCTGCGCGGTCAACGGCTCGGGGTCATCCCCCAGCTCGCCGTGTGCGGACGGCAGCGGGAGCGACCCGGTGCCCATGACCGTCGACGTGCGCGAGCGGGGATTGATGGGCGGGCGCGCGGGCCCCGGCAGCACCGGCGGGCGCGGCGTCTGCGACGAGCGCGGCGGAGACGCCGGCGGCGCCATGCGGCCCGGCGGCACGACGGAGGGCCGCTCGACGGTCTGCTCGTCCGTGGGGAGCGACACCGCGCGGGTGGTCTCCTCGTCGGGCGGTGGCATCGACGACGTCGTCGGCATGTCCATCTGCGTGGGCTCGTCGTCGACGGCCACGTCGTCGTCGTAGGCGCGAGCAGGCGGAGGGTTGTTGCCCTGGGCGTAGCGGTTGGTGGCGGGCAGCGGCGGAGGCGGTGCAGCGGCGGGGACGGCGAAGGGCGAGATGCCCGGCGCACGTTTCGGCGCGGACGGCGCCCCGGCGGGGCCCACCGCGAGCGTGACCACCTCGTGGGACGGGACGGCGGAGGGGCGCGCGAGGTCGAACTCCGGGCTGAGCGCGGGAACGAGCGACGCGACGCGCTGGGCGACGATCTTCGCGGCGGGCCCGGCGCGCATCGATTCGAGCATGCCTTCGAGGGCGGCGGCGATCTCCTCGGCGGTGCCGACGCGGGCGGCCGGGTCGCGCTGGAGGATGCGGGCGATGAGGTCGTCGAGCCCGGGTGCTTCGCGGCGATTGAGCGGCGGAATCGGGTCGTGGAGGATGGCGTGGAGGGTGGCCGCGTCGTTGTCGCGGGTGAAGAGCTTCTCGCCCGCGAGGGTCTCCCAGAGCACCACGCCGAGCGACCAGAGGTCGGAGCGCGCGTCGATGGGCATCGAGCGGATCTGCTCCGGGGACATGTACGAGATCTTGCCCTTGACCTGGCCGGTGCTGGTGAGGCCGACGTGCGCGGCGCTCTTGGCGATGCCGAAATCGAGGAGCTTCACGCCGCCGTCGCGGGTGATGAAGACGTTGTGGGGGGAGATGTCCCGGTGCACGAGACGCAGCGCGCGCCCATCACTGGAACGCGCCCGGTGGGCATACCCGAGGCCCCGCGCGGCGCCCGCGAGGATGGCCATGCTCACGGCGGTGCCGAGGCTCTGGCGGCGCGTCACGCACTGTTGCAGCAGGCGCAGCAGGTCGGCGCCTTCGAGGCGCTCCATGACGATGACGGGCAGGCCCTCGACCTCGCCCACCTCCAGCACCTGAACGATGTTCTGGTGGCGGAGCTGCGAGGCGATGCGCGCCTCGTGGGCGAACATCTTCAGGAAGCCGTCGTTTTGCGACAGGTGCGCGAGCACCCGCTTGAGCACGACGAGGCGGGCTGACCCGTCGTCGGCGTTTTGACGGGCGAGCAACACCTCCGCCATGCCGCCACAAGCGAGCTGTCGGATGATCTCGTAGCGTGCCTCAGACATAGCGTGTGACCCGGTGGCCACCGTATCCCGTCGGGGGAGAGCGGACAAGCGATCGTCCATTGGCTTCATCAGACAACCCCCTGGCCCTGCGATCCCTTTGGGGGTTACGGTCCCGCCCCGTGATGGGACCGCGCGCCGTGCTTCTGGGCTTGGGGTTGGCTGTATCCGTAGCCTCGTCGGGGGGCTGCGTGCTCTCCCGCCGTCAGGTGATGCTCGTCGTCAGCACCGACACGGACTGCAACATCTTCGACCGGGTGCAGATTCGCATCACCCGGGGCACCGACCCCATCCCCACCTTCGATCAGACCTTCCTGCGGGCCGACTGTCCCGCCGTGGGCATCTCGCCGCCCCCGGTGATTCCGCTGCGGCTCACGATGCCGGGCGAAGCGGCGGGGCTCGGCGAGTTTCGCCTCGGCATCGTCGACAGCCGACGCAGCGACGATCACGTCCGCATCGAGCTGACGGCGCGCACCTCGGACAGCCAGGTGTTCACCACCGCGGCCGAGACGTCGTTCGTCGACGGGACCACCTACGCGGTTCCGGTGCGCCTCGCGCTGGTGTGCGCGCAGGCGACGAGCGTCCCGTGTCCGGCGGAGTTCACGTGTCGTCCGCACCCCGAGTCGGGCCTCGCGGTGTGCGGCAGCATCTTCCGCGCGCCCGGCTCGCTCGGAACCTTCCAGTCCTCGCAAGCGGCGCAGGTCACCGTCGACGAGTAGTGTCGGGGGTGTCCCTCCTCGACGTGGTCGGAACGCGCGGGCACCTCGACGAGAGGCTGCGACGGGCGATGCGGGAGTCCCACCGGGCGAGCGCCGTCGCGCCCATGACCGTGACGTGGGAGACCTTCCTCACCCGCTGGATGCTCGCGCTCAGCGCCGAGTCGCTGAGCCCGCCCGAGGTCGAGCGGCTCACCCTCTCGGCCGCCGCCCGCTCCGTGCTGCCCCGCTACGACGCCGCGCTCATCGAGCGCGCCGAGACCGTCGACGGCTTCGCCCACACCCTCGACCTGCTGCGCCGCCACGAGGTGACGGCCCACCTCGTCGAGGAGTCGCGCGCCTTCACCGACGACGCCGACGAGGGCACGCGCACCCGCCTGCGCGCCCTCTCCGAGCTGATGGCCGATCAAGACCGTCGCCTCGCCGCCTCCGATCTGCACCCCGCCGCCACGCTCTGCACGCTGCTCGCCCAGGCCGTCGACGAAGCCCGCACCCAGCGACGGTCGCCCGCGTCGTACGGGTTGCCCGAGGTGGTTCGGTGGTGGCACGCGCTGGAGGTCGACCCGTCGCGGGTGACGCTCGCGGTGTCGCTGGCGCGCTGGCTCGGCGCCCACGGCGGGCGGCTCGACGTGCACGTCATCTGCGAGCCGCGGCGCATGCAGATGCCCCCGGCGCTCGACCGCGCGCTCCGAACGCTCGAAGCCGAGGAGTCGGGGTTGGAGCTCCGTTATGGGCTGCGCGACCCGGGCGGCGAGGCTGCGGCGGAGGCGTTGCAGCGCTGGCTGGCGTCGCTCACCGACCCGTCGGCGACGATGGAGTCGGCGCTCGGGGAGGACGTCGTGGCGCTGGCCGAGGCGCAGGGCCCGGAGGACGAGGGCCGCTGGGTGGCGTCGCGCGTCGCGCGGTGGATCGCGGCGGGCGTCGGTCCGCACGAGATCGCGGTGGTGTTTGCGGGGGACGACCCGGAGACGCGGCGCTGCGTGGGTCAGGCGCTGGACGACGCGCGCATCCCGTGGAGCGCGTCGCAGGGAGCGGGGCTGCTGTCGTCGCCGGTGACGCGGGCGCTGCTGGGGTTGCCGCGCATGGTGGCGCGCGGGGCCGAGCGCGAGGAGGTGCTGCGGGCGCTGGCGGTGCTCCAGGGCAACGCGCCGCGCGCGGGAGAGCCCGCGCCGTGGCGGGTGTCGCAGGCGCTACGAACGCTCGGTGTCGAGAGCCTCTTCGACACGGAGCTGGGCGCGCGCTTCAAGCACGGTCGGCGGCATCACCCGGCGGTGGTGACGGGCGCGGTGGTGGCGTCCATCGACGCGCTGGCGCGGGACCTCTGGGCGCTCGCGCAAGACGGGACCGTGGCCGAGCACTGCGACCGACTGGGTCGCTGGATCGATCGCGCAGGCGGTGACGGTCGCCTGGTGGAGGAGTCGCGCGCGGTGATGGCGACGGCCGACCTCGACCCTGGCGCGCAGGCGATTCTGCGGGCGTTGGCGCGCGACGAGGCGGGCGTGGCGGGCGCGGCGGCGTTGTTGGCAGAGCTGCCCTCCATCGCGCGCACGGCGGGTCGCGACGGGGTGATGAGCGCGGGGGAGTTTGGCGAGGTGCTGCTCGACCTGGCGCGGTCACGGTTGCTGCCCGCGGAGGCGCCCGGTGGCGACGGTGGTGTGCAGCTCATGGACGCGCGCGACGCGGCGGGGCGGAGCTTCGCGGCGGTGGTGCTGCCGGGGTTGCACGAGGGTGCGGCCGGGCACCGCGGCGAGGCGGCGCTGTGGGGCGAGAGCGAGCGGGTGGCGGTGGCGAAGGCGCGGAAGGTTCCGCTGGCGCGAGGGGGTGGGCGCGAGGAGTCGTCGCGGGTGCTGTTGGCGGCCTTGGCGACGGCCACGAAGGCGGTGGCGGCGAGCGCGGCGCGGCACGACGCGGGCGGGAGGGCGCGGGCGGCGGCGGCTTTCTTCGGCGACCTGCAACGGACGTCGGGCGTGGTGGTGGAGCGCGTCGGGGCTGACCCGTTGGCGCGGTCGCGGAGGGTTCCGGCGCGCGGGGCGGAGCGGGTGTTGCGGTCGCTGGCGGCGACGCGAGGCGCGACGGAGGGCGTGTCGGCGAGCCTCGTGGCGGCGCTGAAGTCGGTGGGCGAGCGGTCGGCGGTGGAGGGTCGGCGGGAGGCGTTCTTCGCGAAGGTCGACGCGCCGGGCGATGCGTACAACGGTCGGGTCGATCACGACGTGGCGCTGCGGCGGCACCTGGAGCTGGAGCGCTGGGCCGACGCGCGCGACCCGCTGGACACGACCACGTTGGAGCGGGCGGCGCGCTGCGGGTACAAGGCCTTTGCGCTGAAGGTGCTGCGCATCGACGAGCGCCCGGAGGTGCGGGAGACGCTCGACGAGAAGGAGCGCGGTCACCTGCTGCACGCGCTGCTGGAGGCGGGCCAGGACGCGCTGAAGGACGCCGCCCCGAGCGACCCGGCGGGGCGGTGGGAGACGGTGATGGCGGGGCTCGACGAGGCGGGCGCACGGTTCTCGCTGGAGGTGGGGCAGGTCGACGCGGCGCTGCTGGACGCCGACACGCGAGCGATTCGTCGACAGGTAGAGCTGTGGCTGGCGCGGCGCCTCGGGTCACCCGAGGGCTGGACGATGCTGGAGTCCGAGGTGGGCTTCGGGCCGAAGCACCGGTGGCCTGCCGTAGAGATCGTGATGCCTGGCGGGCCGCCCGTGGCGATTCGCGGACGCATCGACGGGGTCGAGCGCATGGGCGGTGTGCTGCGCGCGGTGGAGTTCAAGAGCGGGCGCGGCGACGGGTATCGGAAGCGGTTGCAGCAGGGGGTGTTGGAGACGCAGTTCCAGTTGGTGGTGTACGCGGCGGCGCTGGAGCGGGCGCGCTCGGTGGGCCTCGTGGGCGACGCCGACACGAGGAGCGTGGATGGGACGTACGTGGGCTTCCGCGACCTGAGCGAGCACGGGCTGCGCGACGCGCTGGCGAAGCCGCGACGACGGGATGAAGAGCCGTGGGACGTCGACGCGCTGATCCGCGAAGGCGCGGCGGGTGTCGGGCGGCTGGGGGAGGCGGTGCGGGCGGTGGTGGTTCCGCTGCGGGAGGGGAGGTTCGAGCCGCGGCCGAGGGACTGCCACTTCTGCCAGTACCGATCGCTGTGCCGGGTGGAGGCACACGACGAGCCGCCCGACGACGAAGGCGCCGCCGCGGGCGGGGAGTGACCTCTACTTCCCGCGGAAGAAGCGCTGCCCGTACGACGCCACCCAGATCACCCGATCGAGCGCCTGCGTCGCATCGAGCACCGCGTCGGTGTGTTGTGCAGCGAGAGCGGTGAGCGCGTCGCGGTTGGCCACCACCGCCGTCGCAAAGGCATCGAGCATCGGAACGAAGAACGTCGCCGACGCCGTCCCCTTCTCCTCCCCCGCGGGCACCTCCAACGCCAACCCCAGGAACGCGATGGCATGGTCGTCCATCAGGCACATGGTCTGCGGGTACAGCAGCGCGAGCACCTTGCTCACCGCAGCGACGCCGACGTCGTCACCCGCGAGCGCGGCGACGGCCTGCGCGGCGACGGTGCGTCCTTCGGCGTCGAGCGAGAGCCACGCCTCGGGGCCATCTCGCAGTACCTCGTCGAGCACTTCCCACGCAGGGCGCACGGCGGGTTGCAGCCACCGGCGAAACACCGGCGACGTGGCGCGGCTGTTGACCATCCAGCTCCCGTGGAGCGCGAGGGCGAGGCGGTCGGCGAGGGGGACTCCCTTCGCGGCGGCGACGCGGAGCGCGTGGGCGGAGCGGTCGTAGCCGTAGGCGCCGGGGAGCGTGGCGCGCTGCGAGAGCAGCTTGAGCGGGTCGTCGATGAGGTGGGGCGGGAGGGTGATCGAAGGGGAGGGCATCAGTGGCCGTCAATGTACTGCGAGAAGCTCGGCACGCGCCTCGCGGGCGGCGGGGTCATCGTCCGCGCGATGACAGCCGGACTGCCCGAACGCGGCGAGCACCAGCAACACCGCCACCAGGACTCCACGGACACAACGGCAGATGGATCGCGACATGATGACCTCCGTGCGCGCCCCGGTTGAAGGGTTGGGCGACGCGACGGTGGCCTTGTCGGAGGCACCCCCGCGACCGTTGCCGGGGGCACGACGAATTGTGCGATCGACCAGCTTTCACCGTCTGGCATGGGCCTCACGACCCTCACCTCCTGAGGGTCGTCCATGCCGTCGGGTGGGTCGTCCACCGTCTGGTGATGATGGTCGCTCCGCGTGCTCCGGGTCGTCCCCGCCGCGGTGCCGGTCGATCATGAGCGCGGTGTGTCTCGTCCACCACCTCACGGCGGGTCATCTGCGACGAGGTCACGGTCGAGTGACCGCGCAACCATCGGCGCGCTTCCCACGACACAGCCTCCGGTCGCGCTGACAGCCGTTCACCCGGCGCGACCGACGAGGTCAACATGTCGCAATCCAGTCGTGTTCGTTGGTCGGAGATCGTTGTCTGCGCCGTGCTCGCGGTTCTCGGGCTCGGGCTCTCCGCCTGTTCTCGCCGCCAGGAACGTCTCAACACGAAGGAGGAAGTCGAGGCAAAGCGCCCACGTCAGGAGACCATCCCCGATGAGTGGCAACCGACGCCCTTCCCGGTGCCGCGCCAGCCCGCTGTTCGCGTTCCTGAGGCGGTAGCGCCGACCTTCAGGAGCCGCGTGCTTCGTGGATACGCCAGCCTTGGCAGCGCCGAGCAGAGCGGCGGTCCCGGAGTCGTCGACGTGGGCGCCGTCGGGCGCATCGTGCGCGGCCACACCGGTGGGCTCCGCGCCTGCTACGAGCGAGCGCTCGCGGGTCACCCGACGCTCTCGGTTCGCCTCGTGCTGCGCTTTGTCGTGGATGGGCGGGGGCGAGTGACCGAGATCACATCGAGTGGCGCCGAGGCAGAGCGGTCGATGACGGGCTGCGTGATCGGTCGGGTGCGGGGGCTGGTGTTTCCGATGCCCGAAGGCGGCGACGTCACCGTGGAGATTCCGATGACGTTCACGCCCGGCGATTGACTCACGCCGTCGCGAGCGCGGGCTGCCCGATCTTCGCAGGGGCGTCGAGGGTGCCGAGCGTCCGGCTCGCGGGGCGGAACCACCACGACGCCAACATCACGCCGAGCAGCACCAGCGGCGGGGTGACGTGGCTCGCGGCGTCGCCCATGGCGAGGTGCGACAGCGCGGCGCTCACGAGGTTGATGGTGAAGCCCGCGTAGGCCCACTCCTTCAAACGGGGGAGGCCGGGGACGAGCAGCGCGACGACGCCCAGCAGCTTGGCCGCGCCGAGGATCGTCATGAAGTAGAGCGGGTACCCGAGGTGCGCGTAGCCCGCGGCCATCTGTGGGGCGTGGGTGATGGTCGCGAGGCCCGACATCGTGAGCCCGGCGGCGAAGAGGGCGGTGGGGATCCAGTAGGCGAGGTTGCGGTTCTTCATGGGATCAAAAGCTCCTGTCGGGCGTGCAACGCCTCGACGGGGCCCAACATCCGTCGCCCATCCGCGTGGCACCATTACGCACGAGTGATCAGCATCTGCTACTCAGTGATGCAGATGGACGAACTACCCGAGACCGCTGAGTTCCTGACCTTCGCGCGCACCGTCGAGGCGCGCTCCATCTCCAAGGCGGCGCGCGAGCTGGGCGTCCCGCGGCCCACCGTCGGTCGACGGCTCGCGCGGCTGGAGGAGAAGCTCGGCGTCCGGCTGCTACGACGCACCACGCGCACCATGGTGCTCACCGACGCGGGCGAGGCCCTCTACGCCCGCGCCCGCGCCGTGCTCGCGGCCGTGAGCGACGCCGAGGCGTCCGTGCGACGCAGCGACGACGTCGTGCGCGGCATGCTGCGGGTGTCCGTTCCGCCCTTCGGCACCGACAGCTTCGGGGCGATGATCGCGGAGTTCATCGCGCGCTACCCCGACGTGCGGCTGGAGCTCGACGCCACCACGCGCCACGTCGACCTCGTCAGCGGCGGCCACGACGTCGCCGTGCGCGCGGCGTCGCAGCTCCCGCCGGGGCTCATCGCCCGCAAGCTGGCGCGCACCCGCATCGTGGCCGTCGCCTCGCCGAAGTATCTGGCGCAGCGGGGCACGCCGAAGCGCGCGGCCGAGCTCGCGACGCACTCGTGCCTGGTGGGCTTCTCGCTGGGTGAGCACCCGTCGACGCACTGGCCGCTGCTGCGCGGGGGACAGGTGCGCGTCGAGGCGGAGGTGGCCAGCAACGACATCAGACTGCTGCAGAGTCTCGCGCTGCGCGATCGGGGCATCGCGATGCTGCCGATGCCGATGGTCTACGACGACGTGGTGCGGGGCGCGCTGGCCGTGGTGCTGCCCGAGCGCCTCGGCGGCGAGTCGCAGGTGGCGGTGGTGTATGCGGAGAGGGAGTTTGTTCCGCCGGCGGTGCGGGCCTTCGTCGACGCGGTGGTGAAGTGGGCGAAGGACGCGCCCGAGCTGTCGCGACCGATGCCGAAGTGCGACGAGAAGGAGAGGGAGCGGGCGGCGAAGGTGCGCAAGCCCGCGCGACGAGGGGGTGAACCGTGAGGTGAGGCCGCAAGGACGCGAGGGTCGCAAGGGTCGCAAGGGCCGGAATGGGATGGGATGGGATGGGATGGGATGGGATGGGATGGGATGGGATGGGATGGGATGGGATGGGATGGGATGCATCTGGGCTCGAAACCTTCTTCCCTTGCGACCCTCGCGTCCTTGCGGCCCTTTTCCGATCACGCGTAGCCCCGTCGCTTCGCGACGGTGAGGGGCGTTGGGTCGGCCTGAACGGGTGCTTACCGACCACCGTAGCGCCGTAGCGCCGCGTGCTCCGGCACCGCCGTCCGCATCGTCTCCCTCGCTTCGGCGTCGTCCACCCGCGCGGCGATCTCCTCCACCCACGCGAGCCCCGCAGCCGCCGCCGCGTGCGCTTCGTCCGCGCGACCCGCCGCCGCGAGCGCCTCCACCCACGCGATCCACACCTGCCCCTGTCCCTCGTCCAGGCCCTCCACCGCGCGCGCCTCCGCCGCCCTCTCCAGCGCCTCGTCGCTCCGCCCCTGCGCCGCCAGCGCCCTCGCCCACGCTGCGCTCGCCAGCGCCCGACGCGGCGTCCCCGCGGCACCCAGCGCGTACGCCCGCTCGGCCTCGTCCGCGGCCTCTGTCCACGCGCCCTTCGCCAGCAGCGCCCTCGCTCGCACCGTGCGCGTCGCGGCCTCCATCCGCGTCGCGCCAAAGCGAACGTGCGCCGCCAGCGCCTCGTCGGCCAACACCAACGCTCCGTCGGCGTCGCCCAGCCCCAGGCGCGCGTCGGCGAGGTTCTGCCCGATGTCCGCCGCGAGCGAGCTCAACCCCAGCGCCTCGGCCTCGGGTAGCGCCGCTCGCAGCGACGCCTCGGCCAGCGCGTACTGACCCACCGTCGTCCGCCCGAAGGCCGCGTTGGTGCGCGCCGAACACGCGCCCTTCACGTCCCCCATGCGCGCATGCTGCTCGGCCGCGTGCTCCAGGCACACCGCGCACCGGTACGCGTCGCCCGCCACCATCGCCGCGAAGCCGCGCGCGCCCAGCGTCCACGCCGCCACCTGCGCGTCGGCGGCCATCAGCTCGGCGCTCACGTTGGCGTCGAGCCACGCCATCGCCGGCGCCGCCTCGGCGGGCATCGCCATCACCGTCTGCATCGCCGCGCGTCCCACCGCGATCGCGTGCTCCGATCGGGTCGCCTCGCGCACCGGCTCGGCCAGCAGCCGTTGCCCCCACGCCAGCAGCGTCGCGCGGTCGCCCACCATGCCCGCGAGCGTCGTCAGCTCGGCGCACGCCATCAACCCGCGGCCGCTCTCCAGCGACAGAACGCCCACCGCCGCGCGCGCCGCCTCCAGCGCCGCCGGGAGCTCGCCCCGCCACTTGCGCGCCACCGCCTCGGCGTGGCGCAGCGCTCCGTACGCCTCGCCCGTCGCGCTCGTCCCTTCGTCCACGGCGCGCAACACGCCCGCCCAGTCGCTCGCGTCGAGGCACCGCTGCGCCGCCGCCGCCAGCCACGGCGCGGCCTCGCTCGTCAGCCCGCCGCGCAGCAGGTGTGTCGCCACCGAGCGCGCGTCCCACTCGCCCGCCGCGATGAGCCACCGCGCCGCCAGCGCGTGCCCGCGACCACGATCGACCGCCGTCAGCGTCTCGTAGGCCACCTCGCCCAGCAGCGCGCTGCGCACCGACCACTCGGGCTCCTCGCCGAAGCGCGACGTCGCCCGCGGCTCTGCCAGGTCGGCCCGTTCGAGGCCCGCGAGCGCCCGGTCGAGCGCGTCGTCCGCGCCGCCCAGCAGCGCCCCGAGACCGCCCCGCCAGAACGCCGCCCCGAACACGCTCGCCGCCCGCAGCGCCCGCCGTTGCGCGCCGTCGAGAGCCGCCAGCCTCGCATGCAACAGCGCGCGAACCGTCGCGGGGGCGTCGGAGATGGTTCCGTCGCGCGACACGCGGGCGAGCTCCTCCAACACCATCGGGTGACCCGACGCGCGCTCCACCAACGAGTCCACCAATGCCGCGTCGGCGTCGTCACCGAGCAGCGTGCGCACCAGCCGCTCGGACTCCGTCGTCGACAGCGCGGGCAGCGTCACCTGCAACGTCGCGAGCTCGGACAGCGGGTCGATGGCTCCTGCTTCGACGGGGCGACGCAGGCCCAGCACGAAGAGCGATCCGCGCACCCGACGCGTCGAGAGAGCGATGAGCTCGATGGAGCCCGGGTCGGCGTCGTGCAGGTCGTCGAGCGCCAGCACCGTCGGGCCGCGGGCGCTGCGGGCGTCGATCCAGCGCAGCCACGCGGCGCGCAGCCGGGCGGCCATGAGCGACCGGTCGCGCTCGGCGGCCACCAGCGTCGACACCTCCTGCGAAGGGAGACCGGCGAGGCGCGCGAGCAGCTCGACGTGATCGTCATCAGCGTTGGAACCGAGGTCGGTGCGGGCCATGGCGCGCAAGCGGTCGGAGAGGGTCGGGCCGTCGCCACCGGCCGCGTTGCGGAGCACGGCGGCGATGACACCGAAGGCCGTCGGGTCGGCGCGTCCGCGGAGCACGGTGGCCTCTCCGTCGAGGCGGCGGACCCATGCGTCGGCGAGGCGGGACTTGCCCATGCCCGCGGCGGCGGTGACGAGGGCGACGGCGGGGCGACGGCGTTCGAGGCACTCGCCGTGCGCGAGGTCGAGCAGCCCGAGCTCGCGGCGACGGCCGACGAAGGTCGACGGCGCGACGAAGGCGACGGGTTCGATCATCGTGCTCGCGAGCGTGGCCTCCATGCCCGTGAGCTGGGCTTCGTCGTAGCTGAGCACCGCCGTGGCGGGCTGCTGCCGCGCCTCGGAGCCGGTGAGGGAGGCGCGGAGAGAGGCGAGCGCCGAGGCCACTGCGGCGCCGTCGCGTGGGCGCTGCGAGGGTTCGGCGTCGAGCATGGCGTCGACCAGCGCGGCGAGCGACGCAGGGACCGTCGGCTCGACGGAGAGCACCTTCGGGGCGCGCGTGTGGAGGGCGTGGGCGACGATTTCGAGGGCGGTGGTTCCGGTGAAGGCTTCGCGGCCGGTGAGCGCGTTGAACAACAAACACCCCAGCGAGAACACGTCGCTGGCAGGGCCGGCGCGTCGCGGGTCGCGCACCTGCTCGGGGGCCATGTAGCCGGGGGTTCCGAGGAGGGCGCCGGTGGCGGTGGGGCCGGGGACGTCGGCGCCGCCGCGGGCGATGCCGAGGTCGAGCAGCGTGGCGCGCGCCGGGTCACCGCCGACGAGCAGCACGTTGGAGGGCTTCACGTCGCGGTGCACGACGCCCATGTCGTGGAGGTACGCGAGCGCGGCGGCGACGGCCTCGCCCACGGTGACGGCGTCGGCGACGCAGAGCGGGGCGCGCTTCAGGCGGGCGGCGAGGGTCTCGCCGTCGAGCCAGTCCATGGCGATCCAGGCGCGGCCGTCGGGGAGGTCGCCCGCGTCGACGACGGCGACGAGGCCCGGGTGCGCGAGCGTGGTGAGCAGCATCACCTCGCGGCGGGCGCGGGAGAGGTCGGCGCCGACGTGGAGGAGCTTGATGGCACGGCGGGCGCCGATGGATCGCTCGACGACGGCGAAGACCACGGACATGCCGCCGACGCCAGCGACGAACTCTGGGTTGAAGCGCGCGCGCAGGGCGTCGGGGAAGGCGGCGAGCTCGGTCACGGCGACGTCACATCATCCGGATGTAGTAGTTGAACGTGCCGCTCGTGTAGGTCATCGGCGTGGGAAAGGTCGTCGGTGGCGTCGTGCCGAAGGTGAACACGATGTACGCGATCGAGTTGCTGCTCGACCGGTCGGAGTAACCGGTGTTGTCCCGATCGTAGACGGCCATGAGCCAGTAGGAGCCGGCGGCGATCGGGGCGGTCGGCATCGCGGCGATCTCCTGGCGGCCGCCCGTGATGGCGAAGGCTTCCGTTCGCGCGACGAGCGTTCCCGGTCGGCCCGAGGCGTCGGTGTAGAGCGCCATCATGCCGCGCCCGACCGTCGACTGGTTGAAGATCCCGAAGGTCGCGATGGTGCCCGCGGCCGTCACGGTCACCCGGTGGCCGAGCAGGTAGTTGCCACCGAACGAGTTGGACGTGGGGAGCTGCGTCGCCTGGCCGTAGGTCACGCCCGTCGCCGCGACGCAGGTGCCAGTGGAGCAGCTCCCGCTGCACGTCGTCCCGCAGCGGCCGCAGTTCGCGCTCGTCGCGAGCGACGCCTCGCAGCCATCGCTGGCGACGCCGTTGCAGTTGTCGAAGCCCGCGTTGCACGAAAACGCGCAGACGCCCGCCCCGGAGCAGCTCGGCGAGCTGGCGTTGGCGGGCGCAGGGCACGCGCCGACGGTCGTCCCGAGTCCGTCCGCGTTGCAGACCGACCGCGAGGTCGAACTCGCGCACATCGCGGCGCCGGGCGTGCACACCCAGGAGTTGCACACGCCGTCGACGCAGGTGGAGCTGCTCGGGCAGGCGACGGTCGTCGCGGCGAGCCCGTCGGGGTTGCAGGTGCTGGTCGTGCGCGCGTCGACGCAGGTCGATGTCCCTGGGGTGCACACGAGCGCGCGACAGACTCCGCCGCTGCAACGCTGCGAGGACGAGCACGGTGACGGCGTCGACCCGAGACCGTCGGCGTTGCAGATCGAGCGGGTGTTGGCGTCCGCGCAGACGATGCTCCCCGGAACGCACGACTGGGCCACGCAGACGCCGCCGTTGCAGCTCTGGCCCGACGCGCACGCCGTCGTCGTGGTGGTGAGCCCGTCGGCGTTGCAGGTGCGCCGCGCGCCCGATGACGCGCAGGTGGCGGAGCCCGGCGTGCACGTCCACGCCGTACAAATGCCCTCGCGGCACGAGTGCATCGCGGGGCAGGTCGAGGCGGTGTATCCGCCGCCGTCGGCGTCGCAGGTGCGCGGGTTCATCGTCGTCGGGTCGCAGCTCACGCTGCCGGGCGCGCACACCTGGATGCGGCAGCTCCCGGCGCGGCAGGTCTGCCCGGAGGGGCACGCGGTGGTGGCCTCGGATGATCCGCGCGTGTCGCAGGTGATCTGGCGAGCGACGTCGGCGCAGCGCGTCGCGCCGGGGTCGCAGATGCGGGCCTGGCAGGTTCCGTCGTCTCGGCAGTAGCGGCCGGTCTCGCAGTCGACGTCACCGACACACTCGACGCATTCACTGCGGGTCAGGTTGCACACGAGGCCCATCGCGCTGCACTCGCGGGAGGTGCGGCACGAGGGCGGGCGGTCGATACAGGCGTAGTCGCGGCACCGCTGCGTCGACGGGCAGTCGCCGTCGACCGTGCAGTCGACGCACACGCCGAGAACCGCCGAGCACACCTGCCCAGGGCACGTCCGCGATGTGGTGCACGGGACGCGTGGGGCGTCGACCGGCGTCACGGCGTCGCGGGGAGTCCCGGTGTCGGTCGCAGGGACGTCGATCGCTGGGACGTCGATCGCTGGGACGTCGATCGCTGGGACGTCCGTGACGGCAACGTCCATCGCGGCGACGTCCGTCGTGCCAGCGTCCGTTGCAGGGACGTCGGCCACGCCCGCGTCGGGCGCGGGGGGCAACCCACCGACCGCCGTGGGACTGCACGCCGCCAACCACCCAACCACCACGCAAGAGCGAAGGAAGAGCTTCATCGCCCCGGAAGGTACACCAGCGCTCCGGCGTCCCGTGTTCGCCCGACCCGCTTGCCACCACCCGCGCGCATCGCTTATCCGCGATCACCCATCCCATGCGCCCCGCGTCTCGCCTTGCCCTCGTCGTCGCCTCGCTCCTCCCGGTGACCACCGCGCTCGCGCAGACCCCGCCGCCTCCTGCCGCTCCCGCGGCGCCGTTGCGTCTCGTGGTGTCGTCGGGCCTCCAGGGCGATGCGGCGCGCCTCGCCTGCGTCCCCACCGGCCAGCGCGGCGGCGCCCTCTCCGACCTCGCCCGCTCGCTCCAGCATCCCACCGGTGACGATGTTCTTCGCCTCGACGGCGGCGACCTCTTCGGCGCCTCGGCCATCGCCCACCTCGCGACGCGCGACCACCTCCCGGCCCTCGTCGACGCCGTCGTCGCCTCCGGGCTGCGCGCCCTCGCGGTCGGCCACCGCGACCTCTCCGCGCCGCGCGCCGACGTCATCGCCCGCGCCCGCGCCCTCTCCGAACGCGGCATCCGCACCGTGCTCAGCAACCTCCGCTGCGAAGCCTCCGCGCAAGACCTCTGCGACGCCGTCGTCGATGGCGGAGACGACCCGGTGGTGCTCCCCACGCCGTCGGGCAGCGTCGGCGTCGTGGCGCTCATCGCACCCGGCGCGCTGCACGCCATCGCCCAGGACTGCGCCGAGGGCGTCACGCTCTCTCCGCCCGAAGAGGCGCTCGGGCGCGCGGTGCTCGCGGCGCGGGTGGCGGGGGCGCGCTTCGTGGTGGCGTTCTATGACCCCGAGTGGCCGGCGACGCTGGCGGATACGGTGCGGATGGTGCGCGCTCTCCCGCGCGACCAGCGCCCCGATGTGGTCTTCGCGCAGGACCTCAACCGCGACATCACCACCATGGAAATCGAGCGCGGATCAGCCCTGCGGGTCTTCGCCACCGAGCCCGGCAGCGTGGTCGAGACGCAGCTCCCGTCGCCCACCACACCGTCGCTCGTCGAGCCCACGGGCGATGTCCCCGCGGCGGTGACGGCGCTGGGCGAGGCCGTCGGGGCGCAGCTCTGCACCATCGCCACCGAGGCGCTGCCGGGCGCGCGGCTCACCCGACCGCTCGACCGCGACGGCTTCACCAACCTCCTGCTCGACGTCGTCCGCGAAGACGCCCGCGCCGAGATCGCCGTCATCAACCGCGGCGCGGTGCGACCCATCCCGACCTTCCCGTTGACGGAGCGGGTGTCGCGGCTCGACGTGCTCGGCGCGATGCCCTTCGACGACGTGCTGCGCGTCGGGCGCATCAAGGGCGAGGCGCTGGAGGCGTTCATGCGGTCGGCCAACATCGCGCGCTTCCGGGTGCGCGGCGTGAGCGGTGACGTGGACGCGTTGCAGGTCAACGGTCGGCCCATCGACGCCGCGCAGTACTACCGGGTGGTGGCGACGGGCTTCGTGGCCAACGGCGGCGACGGCGGAATGGGCGACGACGACGCCGTCGAGTGGGAGGAGGACGCCGTCGGCAGTCCGCGCGAGACCTTCCTGCGCTGGCTCGCGACGCCCCGCGGCGGCGACATCACCCGCGCGCCCATCGACCCGGCGCAGCGCACGCGGTGGACGTTTCGCTTCTTCATCGACGCGAGCCTGGCCAACACCACCATCACGGCCAACCCCGACCCGGCCTATCAAGACCCGCAGCTCATTCGCTCGCAGGGCACCGCCATCCAGGTCGACGCCGAGGGTCACGCCGACGCCGAGCAGCCCCGGTACACCTTCGAAAACACCCTGCGCATGCGCCTCGGCTACCAGCAGACCATCGAAGGAACCGACGACACCGGCCTCCTCAAGGTCGCCGACCTCATCGCCCTGCGCGACCACCTCGCGTGGCGCGGGCTCTGGCGCAACCGCCGCTGGTACACGCCGCTGCCGTACATCGAGAGCTACCTCGAATCGGAGTTTACGCGCCCCGACGCGGCGGGCAGCGGCATCGTCCGCGACTACCACCACCTCCAGTGGCGCCCGACGGCGGGCCTTCGCCTGGAGCTTCCGCTGCGCGCCAACCTCAACGCGGGCGTCGGCATGGACTGGGAGTCGCTCGACCCCGCGGCGCATCCGCAGCCCGTCGCCGTGGTGCGCGCCGAGCTCCCCGCCACGACGCTCTTCCACATCCAGGACCGCGACGTCGAGGGTCAGCTCTTCACCGAGGCCGCGTGGCGCGAGCCCTGGGCCGACACCGCCGAGACCCTGGTGCGACTCAACGCGCGCTTGAGTGTTCCGATCTTCGCGCCGCTCGCGGTCACCATCTCGTATGACCTCTTCGCGCGCCATCGCGAGGGCGCGGATTGGGCGCTCGCGCACGACGTCAACCTCGGCCTGCGCCTCGACCTGCTCAAGACCCTCCAGCTCTTCGCGTACTGACGGTGCCGCCGCTCCCGCCACGACTGCGCTCGCTCCTCGACGCCATCACCGCGCGTCTCGCGCTCGCCGTGGTGGGCCTCTCGGCGCTCGCGCTGCTCGTGTCGACGCTCCGCGCGCTCGGATCGCACTTCCTCCGCTCGCCCCTCGCCCGCGACCCGGCGCAGTTTCAGTTCGTGGCGTGGGCCATCTCGCGCGGGTCCGTCGACTACCGCGACCTCCACGACATGAACGCCCCGCTTTCGCACGCCGTGCACTGGCTCTTCATGCACCTCGGCGGGCTCGACGAAGGGCGCTTCCGCCGCCTCGAACTCTTCACCATCCTCGCCTCTGTCGGCGCCGCCGGGTACCTCCTCCCGCGCCGCGCTCCTGCTCTCTCCACGCGCCTCGTCGCTGCGCTGTGCGTCGGCGCCGCGGTGGTCGCCGAGTACCTCCGCACCTTCCCCTGGCACCTCTCGCAGCGCGACGCCTTCGCCGTGTGGTTCGTCCTGCCCGCCGCCGCCCTCAGCGCCCGCGCGATCGGCCTCGGCGTGTCCGATCGGTGGCGCCGCAACGCCCTCCTCGGGGCGGGCGCGCTCGTCGGCCTCGCCACCACGCTCAAGCCGTACTTCGGGCTGATGGGCGTTCCGTTGATGGTGGGTGCGCTCGCGTGTCTGCCGCGCGGTCATCGCCTGAAGGGCGCGCTGCATCTCGTGGTGGGCGGTGTGCTCGGGACGCTCCCGGCGCTGCTGTTCATGCTCGTCTTCGGCAGCGTCTCGGACTACCTCCGCGAGGGCTTCGTGCACGGGCCGCTCTTCTACAAAGGGCTCTACGACCGGCCGCTGCGCGACATCTTCCACGACTCGACCGAGCCCTTCCCCTGGATGCGCGGCGCGGCGGCGTCGACGGTGGTGGGCCTCGCCCTCGTCGGGTTGCGCTTCCTGCGCGCGAGCAACCTCCCGGTGATCCTCTCGCCCGCGGCGGCGGCGTGCATCGTGCTGATCCAGCACAAGGGCTTCGGCTACCACATGCACGTCACCGTCGCGGCCACGCTGCTGCTCTGGGTGCAGGTGTTGATCACCGCGGTCGAGCGAGCGCCGCGCAAGGTGCTGCCCGCGCTCTCGGTGGGCCTGGTGGGCGCGGGTCTGGCGGCGTGGTCGGTGAGCTTGCAGCCGACGAGCGCGCTGCTGTGGCCGGCGTGCCTCGCGTACGAGCGCATGGCCGACGGCGAGATCAACACGCAGCCGCCTGGTCCGGCGTTGGGCATCCCGGACTACTTCCCGCTGGAGCTGCGCCGCGGGGCCGCGTGGCTGCGGGCCAACACCCCCAACGACGCGCGGGTGTTCGTGTACGGGCACGACGTCCCGGTGCTGCTCTACGCGCGGAGGCGACCGGCGACGGCGCTCATCAGCAGCGTGAGCATCGACCTCGCGGGGTTGTTGCTGCCGCCGGGTCGCAACACGCTGGAGCCCGCGCGGGTGCGGGGCCTGGAGGCGATGCAGCGGCGCAACATCGGCGACGCGCTCGCGCGGCTGCGGCGCGATCCCCCGGCGGCGTGCGTGCTCATCGACCGCTCGCCGTGGATGACCGAGGCCACGGCGCTGGCGGACCTGCAACGGCACGCGCCGGAGCTCGCGGCGGTGGTGACGTCGGGCTACGTCGAGGCCGAGGCGTTCGGCCCGGTGCACGTCTGGCGACGGCGGTGAGCGGGCGCGACAGATCGAGCCGTCGTTGCTCAACCCGCGCGACGTCGGCGCGACCACCTCGCGCTCGCGGCTGAATTCCCGGTCAATCCGCGCGGCACATCGGTTGCGATGGGTGTCTGCGCGCCCCGCTGACGGGAGCGCTCAACACCAGTCGGAGTCCATCGCCATGAAGCACCTCGCCGCCGCCGTCCTCGCTCTCGCCCTCCCCCTCGTCGCCTCGTCCTCGGCCTCCGCGCAGACGCTCGGTGACACCAGCCTCGACCTCCGCATCGGCCCGTCCATCGGCATCGTCGACGCCATCGGAACCCAGACCCGCGTGAGCGCCCGCGTCGCCTACAACGTCGCCCGCAACTCCACCACGCGCATCATGCTGGAAGCTCCGCTCGATATCGGCTTTGGCGCGGGCTACACGCTCTTCTCGCTGCTGCCGGGCGTGCGCGTCGAGATCCCGGTGAGCGCCAACATCCCGCTGTACATCACACCCTCGGCGGGCGTCGGCATGGGCCTCGCGACCAGCGTCGGCAACAGCGCGTCACCCGCCCTCGGCGTCCGCGTCGGCGTCGGCGTCCGGTACGTCTTCCAGAACCACTTCCACCTCTCCTTCGACCCGGTGAACGTCGAGTTCTACCCGGTGGGTCTCGGGGGAGCGGTGCCGGGCTTCTTCAACGTGATGTTCGGCGCGGGCGTGAACTTCTGACTGCGGGGCTCGTATGAGCCCGCCGTGTGCCGGAGTTCGCGTGACCCCATCGCGAGTGCGTGCAGTCGCTCACTCCGGGCTATTTCAGGTAGTCACCTCGCTGCGCGAGGTTGCAACACTGGTTTCAACGAACAAGCCATCGAGTAACCGTTCAGGGGGTTGCGGGGAGCTCCGGGTTCGTCTAGCGATCGCCGTGTGACGTCGTGGCGCGACCGACTGCCGCCGGTGAGCGAGGCCGATCTGGCGGTCACGCCGCCGTCGGTTCACGCCCGCTACACCGCATTGGAGTCGCTGCTGGACATCGCGCTCGCGCACGTCGCCGACCTCAACGAGCACCGGCAGTTGCTCGAAGCGCGCGTGGCGCAACTCGAAGAGCGGCTGGGCACCACCTCGCGCAACTCGTCCAAACCGCCCAGCAGCGACGGCCCCGGCGACGGCCCTCCCGCCCGGCCGCCCAGCGGCGGGCGCCCCAAGGGCGGGCAACGCGGACACAAGGGGCACCGGCGCGAGATGCTGCCGATCGAGCAGGTCGACGACGTTGTGGCGTGCAAGCCCGAAGCGTGCGCCGCGTGCGGCGAGCGCCTGCGGGGGGAGGATCCGACGCCGACGCGCCATCAGGTGATCGAGCTCCCCCAGAAGCTCACCCACGTCACCGAGTACCAGATGCACGAGCTGACCTGCCCGTGCTGCGCGGCGCGCACCCGGGGTGCCCTGCCGGCGGGCGTCCCGACGACCATGCTGGGCCCGCGGGCGCAAGCGCTGATGGGCGCGTTGGTGGGGCAGTTCAAGCAGAGCCACCGCGACGTCGTGACGTTCTTCCTGACCGTGCTGGGCATCACGATGTCGGTCGGCACCATCGTGCGGATGCTGCGGCGGGTCTCCGAGGCCGTGGAGGCGCCGGTCGAGGCGGCCAAGACGGCGGCGCGACAGCAACCGGTGGCCCACGCCGACGAGACGAGCTGGTGGCGGGGTCGCCGCAAGAGCTGGTTGTGGGTGATGGCGACGGTGGTGGGGACCTTCTTCGAGGTGCACCCCGACCGCGGGGGCGAGTCGGCCAAGAAGCTGCTGATCGACTTCCGGGGCGTCCTGGTGGTGGACCGCTGGAGCGCGTACGACGTGCTGGGGGTGAAGTGGATCCAGTACTGCTGGGCGCACCTGGATCGCGACTGGGCCAAGTTCATCCTGCGCGGGGGCGTGGACGCGGCGCTGGGGGAGCGCCTGGCGAAAGAGACCGACCGGCTCTTCACGTGGTGGCATTGGGTGAAACAGGGCCGCCGCGATCGGGACTGGCTGAGGCGCTCGGTGGAGCGGCTGAAGCGAACGTTCCGTCGCCTGCTCGAAGAGGGCGCCGAGACCGCGTCGCCCAAGACCCGCGGGACGTGCGGCGAGTTGCTGGAGACGTTCGAGCGGATGTGGACCTTCGTCGATCACGAGGGCGTGCCGCCGACCAACAACTTCGCCGAGCAGCAGATCCGTCACGGCGTGATCTGGCGCAAGACGAGCTACGGGAGCGACAGCGAGGCCGGGCGCGTCTTCGCGGGTCGCATCCTCACCGTCGTGGCGACCTGCCGTCAGCATGCCCGGAGCGTCTTCGCCTTCCTGTGCGACGCCATCTCCGCGAAGCTGCGCGGCGTGGTGGCGCCGTCGCTCATCCCGCCCGAACTCTTGTCCAATGGAGTTGGGGCCTGAACGCTTACGCCATCGACTCGCTCATCGTCAGCCGAGATTTGCTGCAACCTCGCCCAGCGAGGTGACCACCTGAAATAGCCCGGAGTGAGCGACTGCACGCACTCGCGATGGGGTCACGCGAACTCCGGCGCACGGTGGGCTCGTACAACCGCCCGGCTCACACCCCGGAGACGATGGCGTAGATGTGCGAACGCAGGCGCCCGCGCCGCTCGAAGCTCAGCTCGATGCGGTCGGTGGATCGGAGCCGCGTGTACGCTTCGAGGCAGCGGTCGGGCGACGCGACGTCGAAGCCGTTGACCGCGCGCAGCACGTCGCCGTTCTCGAAGCCCAGGCTGTCGAGCATGTCGCCCGGTTGGATGCCGAACACCCGCACGCCGACCACGCGCCCGTCGCGTGTCTCGGGGGAGATCGTCGTGCGCCGCATCAGCGCCGCGGGGCTGTTGATGGCCGCCTCGATGGCGCCGCGCGAGACGACGTACACGTCGCGCCCGACGGGGCGTATCCCGTCCATCAAGGGCCGCGCGACCTCCACCGGCAGCGGCAACGGCGGAACACCCTGCACCAGAGCAGGCGGCGGAGGAGCGCGCCGTCGAAGGTCCACCACCGACCGCTGCACCGACTGCATACGCACCATCCCCACCAGCGAGCTGGTGAGCTGGAACGACGTCAGCGTCACCAGCACCGCCAACGCGGAGAGCCCGAAGCTCACGAGCGAGAGCACGCGCCAGGGCGCCGTTGGAGCCACCGGGCAGACGTACTGCGCGGTGCGATAGGGGGTCGTCGGAGACACGTCGTCGGGGGTTGATGCGCTCATGGCAGAGAGGCGACAGCAGCCGTCGTGCCGCGTGAATCTCTCGGGAATTCGTGCGTTGACGATCGTCGATCGGGACATTTCGTCAACGATGCAACGGCCGCGCGTGTCAGGTCGTCGCGCGACTACACTGGCGCGATGCACATGGTGACGCTGCTCCGCGCGCCCGCTGCCCTCGACCGCGCTGCTGTGGCGTTGGGCGCGCGGCAAGGCATCTCGGCCTACGAGGCGCGCACCCGGCTCGCGGGGGACTATCCCAGGATCGTCGCGGTGCTCGCCGACCGATCGCTGGCCGACGAGCAGGCGAAGGGGCTGCGGGCCGATGGGCTCGCTGCGGCCGTGCTCGACGGTGATGACGTGGCCAACGATCGACGGCGGGACATGGCCGCGTCGCTGGCCTTCGGGCCGGGCGCGGTGGTGGCGACGATGCGCGACGGGCGCACGCGCGAGGTGCCCTACGAGGCGGTGGAGCTGTTGATCCATGGGGTTCGCACGGGCGTGACGACGAGCACGGAGGAGTCGACGGTGAAGTCGTTCAGCGCGGGGCGGGCGCTGCTCACCGGTGGGCTTTCGATGCGGACGACGAAGACCGTGACGACGACGAAGACCACCGAGCTGCGGGAGTCCTTCGTGTACGTGCGAGAGCGCTCGGTGGGCACCGTGCTCGCGATCTACGAGCGCTCGATGAACTACGCCTTCCTCGGCGCGTCCCTGGCGCCGTCGAGCATGGCCAACTTCACGACCGTGCTGACCACGCTACGAAAGCACTGCCCCGGCGCGCGCTACGACCAGCGACTCACGCGGCCCGGTGGCTTCGGGGTGGTGCCGTTGTGCCCGCCGGGCATCGATCCGGCGGCGTGGAAGAGCGACGTGGCGGCGGCGCTGGTCTCGCTGGACGGGTGAACCTTCGGCGCGACGGGTTTTGATACATTGCGCGCCCCATGAGCACTGCCCGCCCGTCCCGCCAACGCCACTACGACACCAAGTCTCCGCCCGGCCCGTGGGACGCAGTGGTCATCGGGTCGGGCATGGGCGGCATGACCACCGCCGCGATGCTCTCGCGCCTCGGACGCCGCGTGCTGGTGCTCGAACAGCACTACGTTCCGGGCGGGTTCACGCACACCTTCAAGCGCAAGCGCTGGAGCTGGGACGTCGGCGTGCACGCCGTCGGTGAGGTGGACTCGCGCTCGGTCATCGGCCGCGTGCTGCGCGCCCTCACCCGCAACCGCCTCGAATGGACGTCGCTGGGCGGCGTGTACGACGAGTTCTATTTCCCCGACCTGCGCATCGACTTCCCGGACAGCAAGCAGCAGTTCGAGGCCAACCTGGTCGAGGCGTTTCCGAAGGAGGCCGACGCCATCGCGCGCTACCTCCAAACGGCGCGCGAGGTCTCCTCGGGCATGCGCCGCTACTACCTCTCTCGGCTGATGCCGCCGTCGTGGTCGGGCGTCACCGATGGGGTCATCGCGCCCGACGCCACGAAGCTCCTGCTCACCCGCACCCGCGACGTGCTCGACGGCATCACCCGCGACGAGAAGCTCAAGAGCGTGTTGACGGCGCAGTGGGGCTACTACGGGGTGACTCCCGACCGGAGCTCGTTCGCCATCCATGCGCTGGTGGCGAGGCACTTCCTGCACGGCGGGTTCTATCCGAAGGGCGGATCAGCCAGCATCGCCGAGGGGCTGCTCGCGACGGTCGCCGAGGGCGGCGGGTTCACGCGCATCAACGCGTCGGTGGAAGAGATCTTGATTGAAGACAACCGCGCGGTCGGGGTGCGCTTGAAGGACGGCGAGGTGATTCGCGCGCGGCGTGTCATCAGCGCGGCGGGTGCTTTGACGACGGTGACGAAGCTGCTGCCGTTGGCCGAGCGGGAGAAGCCGTGGGCGAGGTCCATCGCGTCGCTCAAGCCGTCGCCGTGTCATGTGTGCCTGTACCTCGGCTTCAAGGGCGACATCCGGAAGGCGGGCGCGACCGCGGCCAACAAGTGGTTCTACGAGACGTGGTCGACGGAGAAGCCCGAGTGGGACGTGGCCGATCCGAGCGCGCGGGCGCCGTGTCTGTACACATCGTTTCCGTCGCTGAAGGACCCGCAGCACGACCCCGGACCCGACGAGCTGCACACGGGTGAGGTGGTGACCTTCGTCCCGTATGAGTTCTTCCGCGAGTGGGCCGACAAGCGATGGAAGCGCCGCGGCGAGGACTACGACGCGCTGAAGGAGAGCCTCACCGAGCGCATTCGGAAGCAGTTTCTTGAGCACATGCCCGCGCTGGCGCCGATGCTGGCCTTCGCGGAGCTGTCGACGCCGATCTCGACGGAGCACTTCACCCGCGCGCCGGCCGGTGCGATCTACGGCATCGAGCCGACGCCTGAGCGCTACCGCAACCAGTACCTCCGCCCGCGAACGCCCGTGCGCGACCTCTTCCTGTCGGGCAGCGACATGGCCTCCGTCGGCGTGATGGGCGCCTTCGTGGGTGGTGTGTTGAGCGCCATCGCGGCGGAGCCGGTGAAGGCGCTGCCGTGGCTGCGCGGGGCGAGCCGGGTGTAGCGGATCGGTGGCATCCTCGCGGCGATGATCCCCGATGACGCCGGTTCGTTTCTCCGTGGGCGTTGGGTGCCCGCGGTCGCTCCCGATGGTGTGCTGACCCGCCATGCGCCCGCCGACCTCGACGACGCGCTGCCGCCCGTGGCCTACGCGCTCGCCCACGTCGACGACGCCGTCGCCGCCGCCCGCGAGGCGCAACCCGCCTGGGACGCGCTGGGTGTCGAAGCCCGCGCGGCCCTGCTGACGAAGCTCCGCGACGCGCTCACGCAGCATGAAAACGCCCTCGCCCTCGCGATCACCCGCGAGATGGGGAAGGTGCTCCGCGAGGCGCGCGCCGAGGTGAAGGCGATGATCGCCAAGGTGGACATCACCCTCGCCGACGGTGCGGCGTTGGTGCGCGACACGACGCTCGACGAGCGCTTCTCGTGGCGCTGGCGGCCGCACGGTGTGCTCGCGGTGCTGGGGCCCTTCAACTTCCCGCTGCACCTGCCGCACGGGCACATCGTCCCGGCGCTGCTCATGGGCAACACGGTGGTGTTCAAGCCGAGCGAGCTCACGCCGGGCTGCGCCATCGTCTACGCGAAGGTCGTCGAGTCGGTGGGCTTCCCGCCGGGGGTGTTCAACCTGGTGCAGGGAGAGGGTTCGGTGGGCGCGGCGCTGGGCAACCACGCGGGCGTCGACGGGGTGTTGTTCACCGGGTCGTACGGCGTGGGCGAGAAGCTGCGGCGGGCCAACGTGGCGACGCCAGGGCGCATCCTCGCGCTCGAACTGGGAGGGAAGAACGCCGCCGTGGTGCTCGACGACGCGCCCTTCGAGAAGGCCGTGGAGGACGTGGTGCAGAGCGCGTTTGTCACCACCGGGCAGCGGTGCTCGTGTGCGTCGCGGCTGGTGGTCACGCGGGCCATCTCCGAGCGCTTCATCGACGCGGTGGCGACGCGGGCGGCGGGTCTGTTGATCGGGCACCCGATGGATGCGACGGCGTTCTGCGGGCCGCTGGCGTCGCCGAAGGCGGTGGAGAAGTTCGAGGCGCTGCAACGGCTCGCGGAAGGGGAAGGCGCGACGGCGGTGATCGCGCCGACCGAGGCGAGCGTGACGTGGGAGGGACGGGCGCACCGCGGGTGCTACGTGACGCCGCGCGTGCGGGTGGTGACGAGGCGCGAGAAGCACAGCGCGTATCAGCGCGAAGAGGCGTTCGGGCCGGACCTGGCGGTGTACGTGGTGGACGATCTGGAGGAGGCCATCGCGGTGGCGGACGACACCGACTACGGGCTCACCGCGGGCGTGTGGACTGCGAGCGAGCAGCGCTTCGAGCGGGCCGCGCGCGGACTCCACGTAGGCGCGCTGAGCTGGAACGCGCCGACCGTGGGCGCGTCGAGCCGGCTGCCGTTTGGCGGGGTGCGACGGAGCGGGAATCACAGGCCGGCGGGGTCGTTTTCGACGCTGTACTGCGCGTATCCGATGGCCGTCACGCGGGGGTGAGCGGAACTCGGGAGCCCACAGTTGCCGTCGCCCGTTCGCCCGTGCGACGACGATGGCTCCGCGATGCCGTCGACGACCCACCAGGCGCTCATCGAGCTGTTCCGCGTGCGGCCTGCCCTGGCCGTTGAGCTCATCGCCCGCGCCGCGCACGCCGCGCTGCCGACCTTCGCGACGGCGACTCCCACCGAGACCGCGCTCGATCAGCTCGTGTCGGTGGAGTTTCGCGCCGACCTCGTGGTCGAGCTCCGTGACGGAGACAACGCGCTCACCGGCTCCATCGTCGTGGAGGTGCAGCTCGGGGTAGACGCCGACAAGCCCTTCACGTGGCCCGTGTACGTCTCCGCGCTGCGGGCCCGCACGCGCCGACCCGTGTGGCTGCTCGTCATCGCCCCGACCGATGCGGTGGCCGCGTGGGCGCGTCAGCCGATCGAGCTCACTCCTGGGGTGCCGAGCCTCATCCCCGCCGTGCTCGGTCCCGAAGAGCTTCCGCCCATCACCGAACCCGACGTCGCACGAAGCCACCCTGAGCTCACCCTCCTGGCGGCGGTCTCCCACGGACGGAGTCCCGAAGGAGGGGTGCTGCTCCCGGTGCTGCCGGTTGCTCTCGGCGCCCTCGACGTCAAGCACCGCGCCGGGTACCTTGCGATGCTGTTGGAGGCGCTCGCCCCCGCGTTTCGCAAGCGTCTGGAGAAGCTCATGCTCCACCCCTCGTTCGCCGCCATCAAGCTCCCGTCTCCGTGGCAGGAGAGCCTCGACGATGCCCAATCGAAGGGCGAGGCCAAGGGAAAGGCCGAAGGAAAGGCCGAAGGAAAGGCCGCGGCGATCCTCGATGTGCTCGCGGCGCGCGGCATCCCGGTCTCCGAGGAGGTCCGCGCGCGGGTGGTCGCCTGCACCGACCTCGCGACGCTCGATCGGTGGATCCGCCGCGCGGCGACGCTCGCCACCGCCGCCGCTGTGGTGCGCCCCCCCTCGTCGAAGTCACGCTCAGCGAAGCGCTGATCCGCTCACAGATACGTCGCGGCCTGCCGCAGCGACGCCGCCGCCTCCGCGCCGCTCGCGACCTTCTCGTGCGCCACGATCACACGCACCAGATCGGGCGTCGCGGCGAGCCGCTCGAACTCCCCGCGCAGCGCCTTCTTGTCCTTCACGAACACCAGCTTCGCCAGCCGCGACACCCGCGGACCCGGCGCCGACCCCATCACCGTCGTGAAGAACCACCCCAACGGATCCTTCTTGGTGTCCATGTTGAACATCACGTCGTTGAGCACCACCGACACCCCGTCGGCCGAGCGAACGATCATCGCGCCCTCGCTCTCTCCCACGCCGCGTAGCGTCTCGAAGCGCACCGTGTCGTCGCCCGTCGGGAAGCCCTCGTAGTCGAGGTCGACGGCCACCACCTGCGCCACCTTCTCGCGGCTGCCGCGCGGCGCCATCACCTTCGCAGTGGGGTAGCGCTTCTTGAAGGCCGGCGCGTCGAGCCGATGCCCCCCATTGGGCACCACGATGAACGCTGGCGTCCCCCACGCCTCGATCTCCTTCATGGACGCTTCGTCCATGGCGATGGCGTTGTGGATCACCAGCTCCCCCGATCGCAGCCGCGCGATGACCATGGTGCGCTCCAGCGACATCCCCGGCAGCGCTCCAGTGACCCGCCAGAGGTTGTCCGCGAGCTTCTCGATCGGCCCGTGCCGCAAGACCTTCCACTCACCCGTTGATGCCGCCATGGCGCCTCTTATGGCGATGCCCACGCGGGCCGTCCAGTGTCCCGCTCACACCCGCTGCAACAGCAGCATCACGGCCCACGCGCCCGCCAGGTTCGCCGCCCAACCGCGCGCCCGCTGCACGTCGACGCCCGCGCGCCGCACCAGCCACGCCGCGCCCATCGCCAGCGCCACGAAGGCCACCTGCCCGACCTCCACCCCCGCATTGAACGCCACCAGCGCCGTCCCCAACGCCTCGCGCGGCAGCCCGACCTCCCGCAGCGCCGACGCGAAGCCCAGTCCATGCAGCAGCCCGAAGCCCGCCGCCATGACCCACGCCCTCCTCGGCGCTCCGCTCCCACGCGCCACCTCCCACGCGAGCATCACCACGCTCAGCGCGATGCACGCCTCCACCGGTCGCGCCGGGACGCTCACCCTCCCCGTCGCAGCCAGCGCCAGCGTGACGCTGTGACCCAACGTGAAGCCCGTCACCGCCCACCAGATGCCGCGCGTCGCGCCCACCCACAGCGCGAGGCACGCCACGAAGGCCAGGTGATCGACCCCCTCCGCGATGTGCCGAACGCCCATCCGCAGATACGACCACGCCACCGCCCACCGCCGCGCCTCCCTCGCGACCACGAACCTCCGCCGCTCGTCGTCGAGTCGCGCCTCGCTCACCGCGCCATCCGCGAGCCGCGCGCGAACCACGAGCTGCACCTCCGAACCCTCCAGCCCGCGCACCCTCATCGCCGCGCCGCGCAGGCCCCGCGCGCACTGCCATGTCGTTCGTCCCTCCCACGTGTCGCCCGCTTCGCGCATCGCCAGCGGTGTCATCGCGCGACACCCCGCTGGCGGATCCATCGAGACCGCGCTGCCCTGCTGCTCGGTCCCCGAGACGCGCATCGTCACCGCGACGCGACCGCCCCGCTGCTCCGTCAGCTCGATGAGACCCAGCGCCAGCGGGTGCCCCCACGCCACCGCCGGAGCCAACACCGCCGCCGCACACCACCACCGCGCCCTCACTCGCGCACCACCCGATAGCCCGCGATCAGCGCTCTTGTCGCTGCCTCTGTTCGTCGTGCCCGCTCGGCCTCGCGCCAGTCCCGCGTCGCCGCTTCGCGCGCTCCCTCGAAGGTCGCCGTCGCCGCCTCACGCCGCGCCGTCACCCGCACCAGATGCTGACCATGCGCGCTCGCGATCGGTCCGCTCCACTGCCCCACCGGTGCGCCCGCCAGCGCCGTCGCGAAGGCATCGCCGAAGGCACCCGCGACCTCCGCCGTGCCCACGTCCACGAAGCGCTCGCCCCGCAGAAACGGGTCGCCCGTCCCGTCACCAACGCCCGCGGCCAGGGCGCTCCGAGCATCGTCCGCAGCCCGCAATCCGCGACGATCGCCCGAGAAGAACCGCTGCTCGAAGTCCACCCGCGCGCCCGTCTGGTAGCGCTCTCGGTGCGCGTCGTACCACCCGCGCAGCGCGGCCTCGGTGGGCGTCCCCGGCTCCGCCTCCGACTCCAGCAGATAGTTCGCCTTCTGAACCAATCGGCGTCGGATGATCCCGTCGCCGCGGTCGAGTCCCATCGCCAGCGCGCTGCGGTACAGCGCCTCGTCGTGGACGTACTCCTGCAACCGCGCCTCGAACTCCGCGTCCGTCGCCGCCCTGCCCCGCTCGCGACCGAGCCCCGCGCGCAGGTTGGCGACGAAGTCCCGCGACAGAACGATGTCGCTCCGGTCGTTGCCCCGCGCCGGTGGGTGTCGCCAGCGATCGAGCGCGAAGAGCGCCGCTCCCAGTACGACGAAGCGCACCATCGGGTGAGCGCGCCACACACGGAGCGCCGCGCTTTCCCTTCGCTCGCTCACGGCGCCGCACGCTATAGGTGTCCCGCCATGGCCGACAAGTGGCTCGCGCTCGCCGTCCCCCTCGCGCTCGCCGCCTGCGAGTCGTCCACCACGCCGACGCCTGTTCTTGACGCCGCGGTCGATGCCGTCGATGTCGTCACCGATGCCGCCGTCGACGCGCCGCCCGAAGACCTCCCCCGCGTCATCGTGCGCCCCGACGATCACGTCGCGTGTCGCCGTCGCAACCCGTTGCGCGAGCCCTTCTTCGGCGACCTCCACGTTCACACCGCGCTCTCCTTCGACGCCGCCACCTGGGGCACCCGCGCTCGCCCCGCCGACGCCTACCGCTTCGCCCGCGGCGAGCGCATCGACCTCCCTCCGTACGACGCCGCCGGGCGCGCCACCCGCAGCGCGCAGCTCACCCGCCCGCTCGACTTCACGGCCGTCACCGACCACTCCGAGTTTCTCGCCGAGACCAACCTCTGCACCACGCGCGGTTCGGCCATCTACGACTCGCGCACCTGCCGCGAGCAGCGCGAGACCACCTTCGTCGCCGCCACCGACTACGCCGTCCCGCTCTCATCCCGAACGCCCGTCCGCCCGCTCATCTGCCGCGGCGGCAACGAGGGCCTCTGCGAGACGCAGCTCCAGACCGTGTGGGGGGAGATCCAGCAGGCCGCCGAGGACGCCTACGACCGCACCGACGACTGCCGCTTCACCACCTTCGTCGGCTACGAATGGACCGGCTCGCCCGGCGCCAACAACCTCCACCGCAACGTCATCTTCCGTAACCGCAGCGTCCCCCGAACGCCCGTCAGCTACATCGAGACGCCGACGCCCGACCAGCTCTGGACCGCCCTCGAACGTGACTGCCTCTCCACCGGAACGCCGTGCGACGTCCTCGCGATCCCCCACAACAGCAACCAGTCGGCGGGGCTGATGTTCGCGGCCGTGACCGAGGACGGTCGCGCCTACGACGCTGCCTTCGCCGCGCGTCGTGCGCGCATCGAGCCGCTGGTGGAGGTCTATCAGCACAAGGGCTCGTCGGAGTGCATCACCGGGTCGGCGAGCGTTCTCGGGAGCGAGGACGAGGCGTGTCGCTTCGAGCAGCTCACGACGGTTCCGTGCAGCGCGCCCAATGCTCCGCCGGGGTGCACGCCGTTGTGTTCGGTGGCGGGAGGCATCGGGCTCGCGGGCGCGTGCGTCGAGCCCGGCGACTTCATCCGACCGGCGATGCGCCGCGGTCTCGCGGAGTACCTTCGCACCGGGGCCGACCCCTTTCATCTCGGCTTCGTCGGCGGAACCGACACCCACAACGCCACGCCCGGCAACGTCGACGAGAGCAACTTCCCCGGTCACGCAGGCCGCGGCGACGACACGCCCGAGGGGTTGCTCACGCCCGAAGGAACGGGCCGCCCCATCACCGTGCGGGTCAACAGCCCTGGCGGGTTGACCGTGTTGTGGGCTGAAGAGAACTCGCGCGACTCGCTCTTCGCGGCGATGCGTCGGCGCGAGTCGTACGCCACGAGCGGGACGCGCCCGGTGGTGAGGTTCTTCGCGGGGTGGTCGCTGCCGACGGGGCTGTGTGACGCGCGCGATCTGGCGGCACAGGGTTATGCGATGGGGGTTCCGATGGGCTCGGATCTGCCGGTGAGACCGGCAGGGGCGGGGGCGCCGAGGTTCGTGGTGAGCGCGCTGCGTGACGCGATGGGGTCACCGTTGCAGCGACTGGAGATCGTGAAGGGCTGGGCCGACGCGACCGGGACGCACGAGCGGGTGTTTCGCGTGGACGGCGACGCGACGGGCGCGACGGTGGACGTGGCGACGTGCACGACGCGCGGGACACCGGGCGCGGCGGCGCGGTGCGGCGTGTGGGAGGACCCGGACTTCAACGCGAGCGCGGCGGCGTTCTGGTACGCGCGGGTGCTGGAGGACCCGACGTGCCGATGGAGCCGACAGTTGTGCAATCGGTTGCGGGTGGACTGCGCGACGGTGGCGGCGGGGTCGGCGCTGCGGGCGTGCTGCGACGGGTCGCTGCCGGACACGGTGCAGGAGCGCGCCTGGACGTCGCCGATCTGGTACCTGCCGCCGCGGTAGAGCATCCCGGGTCGGTCGTGTTGGGAGGCATTGCACGTCGGTCGGCCCCGCGGTCACTGGGGCCCACGCCGCGGCGTGGGGCCCGACCACTGCGACCGAGGCCAACGTATCGTCGGAGGAGAGCATCGCGCCCTTCCCGTCAGTGGATGACGTGCGCGTCGTCGTCGTGGAGCGGGGCGAAGCGCGAGAGCACCTCGACGCAGCGGCGGCGCACGGCGGCGGGCGCGTGCTCGTCGCGGGCGAGCGAGATCAGATCAGCCGGCGTCAGCATCGGAACCACGGCCTCGGCGATGGCGGGCGGCGTGCTCGGGTTCATCGCGAGCGCCGTTCGCACCCGCGGCTGGACGGCCCATCGCGGCGAGCGGAACACCCGCACGAGGATGTCGGGGTTGTTGGGTCGGCGCGCGCAGAGCCGGACGATGTCGGGCTCGGTGAGCCGGGGGTTCATGAGCAGCAGCTCGATGACGTCGGGGTGGGGGTCGCGCAGCACGCGGTCGATGAGGCGACGGTCGGGGCGGCGAGCGAGAGACTTGCGCTCGCCGAGGGTGAGCACCCGGCCGCGGCCGTAGTCGGGGATGCGGCGCTCATCCTCGGGGTCGACGGCGTCGGCGGGAACATCCATGCGACTGCCATGAACGGCACGTTGGAGCTCGGGCTCCCAGCAGAGGGCGATCTCGGTGGTGAGCAGCGCGACCTGGGCGGGCGAGTCACGCAATCCGGCGAGCTCGATGAGGCGGTCGAGGGTGGCGCGGAGTTCGTCGCGGTCGGTCACCACCACGATGCCGCGGAAGAGCTGAACGCGGGTGGCGACGTCGGTCACCGAAGCAGCGCGACGGCAGAGGAGCTCGACCAGCGGAGGATCCACGGGGCGCGATTGTGGCACGGACCCGGCGCCGTCGAGGAGAGGGTCAGCCGCGGTCAGTCGTCCTCATAGCAGCAGGTCGGCTGACGGGGACGATGCCAGCGGGTGTAATGGAGCTGCGGGTGCAAGCGCACGATGACCTCGACCTCGCTGCCATCGAGGGACAGTCCGCCGTGCTCGGAGACCGATGACACGAGGGCCTGGGCGATGCGGCGGTCGAAGGGATCGTTGAGGCGCGAGAGCACCCGGACGCGACCGACCGATCCGCTCGGGAGCAGCACCACGCTCAGCCGGACGTCGGGGGTGTGCAGCTCGCCGCGGCCGTCGACGAGCGACGGGAGCGACTCGGCGAAGGTGTCACCGAGGGCGTCGAAGTGGTCTTCGAGGTGGTCGCGCGTGGAGGCGTCGAGGCCACCGCCCGAGAGGTGACGGGCGCCTTCGACCGCGGCGCGCACCGAAGCGCGGGCCCGGGTGGGTTGCGGGTGGCGCGGGAAACAGCGGTAGTCACCGCGTTCGTAGAAGGGCGAGCCCGGGACACAGAGGGCGTCCTGGGCCGAGGCCGCGGTGGGGACGAGGGCGAGGACGAGCAGGGCGATGGGCAGACGCATCGGGTTTTCCTCCAGCGGGGGATTGAGACACCGATGGAGACGTCCGGGTTTGAGCGAGGTGCGAAAAATACAAGAAGCCCGGGGACGCGGTTGAGGCGCCCCCGGGCTCAAGGAGTCGGTAGGTGTTGGGGGAGCGAGGCAGAAGTGACGGACGAAGGAAGAAGGTGTCGGGTCGTACCGTTGAAGCGAAGAGAGTCGAAGAAAGAGGCAGAGACGAAGGAAGAGGGAGACCGAGGCGAAGGAAGAAGGCTGAAGAAGGGGGACTAAGGAACGAAGCGCAGGGAGCTTGTGCAGCCGACGTGCCAGGGTGGGTGCATCGGGCTGGATAACTAGGTGAGCGGGGAATTCACGGGGCCCAGTGGGAAGAGCGTGGGGCGTTGAGGCCGTCGGCTCTGACATCCATGTCGTAGGGTGGGAGACCGGTTGGCCAGGCGGCACGGTCGGCGGTCCGTCGGGCGGACCGTGATACGGTGCCCGCCGTGCGGACGGGACCTCTCTGGATCATCACGGGGCTGCTGGCGTTGGGGATGGGCTGCGCGAACTACCGCGACCAGCTCGATCGGGCCGACAGTCACTACCGGGCGGCGCGCTACGAAGCGGCGCTCACCAACCTCGAAGACCTGGAGGTGAACTTCGGTCACCTCGATGCGGCCGAGCAGGTGCGGTACCGCTACGTGCGGGGGATGACCAGCGAGCGCCTCGGTCAGCGCGAAGAGGCGCGGCACTGGTTGGTACTGGCGCGTGAGGCCGTCGAGCGATCGCCCTCGGCCCTCGACGAGGAGACCCGGGCGCTGCTGCAGCGGACGTTGGTTCCGTACGACGAGGCGGCGGGCAACAACGTCAACCCGCCCGATGGTGGGGTGGCGACAACCGCGCCTGCAGGTCAGTCGGCGAGCACCCGCAGGGAGCCGCGCACCACGCCGTAGTGGGCTTCGGTCTTGAGGGTGTTCCAGACCTCGGCGGCGGTGGCGCGGTCGGAGAGCAGCCGGCGGTAGGCGTCGACGATGCGGGCGACGTCCTCGGGCGTCTCGCGAACGAGCTCCACCCGGTAGCGCCGAACGCCCGCGCGACGAGCTCCAGCAACGAGCCCGGCGGCGCTCTGGGCGGCGGCGTGGAAGACGGTGTTGCGGCAGCCGACGTCGGCTTCGACGGGGTGTTCCATGCCGGCGCGGTCGCGGAGGGAGACGCGGTGATGCTCGCAGGGGCGGCCGCAGTCGAGGTGCGTGTGGCCGGTCGAGAGCTCGGCGGCGATCACGCAGTGCTCCATGTGGAAGAGGGGCATCGGGTGGTGCACCACCAGCTCCGACCACGGCCCGAACGGTGACTCCAGCAGCGCCATCACCTGCGCGGCGTCGAGGTCGAAGGACGGCGTCAACGACGACAGCCCGTGCGCGAGAACCGTCGCCGCGCTGACCCGGTTGGTGACGTTGAGCGAGGCGTCGCCGATGCGGGTGATTCCATCCGTCGCGAGGGACGACTCGCGCAGCGCGCCGAGGCCGCGCACCAGGATGGCGTCGGGCGAGAGCGACGCGAGGTAGCGGTCGATCTTCTCCTCGCCGGGCTTGCGGATGCGGGGCGGCGTGAGGGTGATGTGCACCGGTCCGCGCTCGCGGAGGGCGCGCACGGCGGGCCCCGTTCCCGTGAGTTCGAGGAGGTCGAGGCAGACGCCGTCGGCGCCCGCGTCGAGGGCGGCGTGAGCTTGTGCGAGCGAGCGGCACAACACGAAGAGCCCGGCGGGTGCAGGCGATCGATCGGGCGGAACAGCAGACGCGAGCAACGAAGCAGCGCTGGCGTCGGTGGTGACGTGCGCGGTGGCGATGTGGGCGGCGAGCTCGTCGACGAGCGCGCGGCGCAGGCGGTTGAGCGCGGACGGAGCGATGGACGCGTCGTCGGCGAGCGCGTTGGTGATGACGCCGACGCGCAGCGTGCTCCCACCGAGGCGACCGAGCTTGTCGCGAACGACCTCATCGGGCGTTCGGCCGTTGCGCCCCGCTTCGAGGGGAGCGTCGCCCGTGACGGTGGCGCGTCGGCCGCTGCGGGTGGTTCCTTCGAGGCGGGCGGGCTCACCGACGCGACCGTGGAGCGTGAGGTCGACGACGTCGCCTGCGTTGGCGTGTTGCATGGCGTCGCGGACGGCGCGCTCTTCGGCGGGCGCGTCGGTGCGCCAGACGGCGTGACCGACCTGTGCCGCAGAGACGTCGCGGTCGGGGCCGAACCACACGCGGGCATCAGCACCAGCGTCGGCGCGCTCGACGTCGCGACCGTCGACGGTGATGTTCCAGACGCGGCCGCCGACCTCACCCTCGTTGGCGCGACCGCCCTGCACGAGCAGGCCGTCGCCGCGGGCGATGGAGGCGTCGAGGGAGAGGCGCAGCCAGGTGCGCGGGCCCATGCGATCGACGGCGCGCAGCGTGGCGACGCGCAGTCCGCGATGGTCACACGTCGAGCCGTCGACGAGGCGCTGGTGATCGACGCCCGCGAGGAAGCCGGGGCCCGATCCACGGGTGAACATCTGGAGCGCGCGCTCGCGGGTGGCCGCGTCGGGCGCGGGGGAATCGCCCGCGGCGGCGTCGACGGCCTGGCGGTAGAGCGCGGCGGTGGCGGCGACGTAGCGGTCGGCCTTGAGGCGGCCTTCGATCTTCACGGAGGCGACGCCGAGGGCCGTGAGCTGCGGGATGAGGTCGGAGGCTTCGAGGTCTTC
Organism: Polyangiales bacterium; assembly: GCA_044229975.1. Lineage (GTDB taxonomy): Bacteria > Myxococcota_A > Polyangia > Polyangiales > SCUS01. The sequence goes on along the minus strand of JBGARZ010000006.1, from coordinate 486,779 downwards.
GGGCGAGAGCAGGAAGGCGCGGTCGCCGGTGTCCTTCACGATGCCGTCGACGACGAGGGTGTAGGGGAGCCGGCAGGCTTGCGCGCAGGCGCCGCGGTTGGCGCTGCGTCCGCCGATGGCCTCGCTGGTGAGGCACTGGCCCGAGTAAGCGACGCAGAGCGCGCCGTGCACGAAGACCTCGACGGGGACGTCGGTGGCCGCGCGGATCTTCGCGATGTCGTCGAGGGAGAGCTCACGGGCGAGGATGACGCGCGAGGCGCCGAGGGAGGCGGCGAAGTCGACGGCGCCCGCGTCGGTGCAGGTCATCTGGGTGGAGGCGTGCACCGCGAGGTCGGGGGCGACGGCTTGAGCGAGGCGAAGGACCGCGAGGTCCTGGACGATGACGGCATCGACGCCAGCGGCGGCGCAGGCGCGGAGGGCGTTTTCGACGGCGGGGAGCTCGGCATCGAACACGAGGGTGTTGAGCGTGACGTACCCGCGGACGCCGTGGCTGTGGAGCAGCTCGATGGTGTCGCGCAGCGAGGCGGCGTCGAAGTTGGTGGCGCGGGCGCGGGCGTTGAAGCCCTGGAGGCCGAAGTAGACGGCGTCGGCGCCGGCCTGGATGGCGGCGCGCAGGGCGTCGGGATCACCCGCGGGGCTGAGCACCTCCGGGCGCGCGGTACGGTTCATGGGCCGACCACTACACCGGGCGGACGCGCGTGGCCACCGGTGCTCGCAGCGGTAGCGTAGGGGTCATGGCGACGAACGATGAGCTCGACGGGTTGCGCGCGGCGGTCGACGCAGCGGACGCGGCGCTGATGGACGCGATGGCGCGGCGGCTGGCGGCGGTGCGGGCGATCGGCGAGTGGAAGCGACAGCACGGCGTGGGCGCCGTGGATCGCACGCGAGAAGATGCGCTGCGGGCGCGCTGGGCCGAGCGCGCGGCGACGGCGGGCGTGCCCGAGGGGATGGCGGCGGCGGTGCTGGGCGTGGTGCTCGATGGGTGTCGCGCGGAGGTCGAGCGGGTCACCAGGCGGGGTACGTGACGGTCACCGCGTCGCCCGCGGCGGGGCGGTACGTCGGTCCACGAAACACCAGCGCGCGGCGCGCCGGGTCGATGTCGTAGCCGTCGACGCGCGAGCGGGGCACCACGACCCCGCGCAGCGTCACGCGCGCGAGCCCGCCCACGGGGACGGAGGTGAGGCGCAGCGTGGCGACGTCGGCGGCGATGGTCGCGGCGAAGGCGGCCATGGCGGCCTCGATGTCGGCGTCGGTCGTGGTGACGAGGTCGGCGTAGGCGCCGCCGGCCGCGCTCGCGGTGCAGCGCGGGAGGTCGACGACGCTGGCGCCGCAGCGCGTGGTGGTGTGCGGGTACAACCCGAACGGCAGCACGTTGTTGCGCGCAAACCACGCGGCGATGTTGGCGAGCGTCGCGGCGCTCCAGGGGTTGCCCCAGGCGGAGCCCGTATCGGGCGCCGCGCCCGACTGGAAGTAGCGCGTGTAGTCGTTGGAGCCGGGCTCGTCGGTGAGCCCGATGGCCACGCGGCGGGCGCCCGCGCGCACCCGGCGATCGACGTTGGTCTCGCCCGCGGTCGCGCGGTTGATGAGCGTGGTGAAGTCGACGATGGACGCCGCGATGGGCTCCTCGTTGGTCGTCACCCCGGCGCCGCTGTTGGGGTACGGGCTGGCGATGTCCGTGAAGCCCGCGGTCATCAGCGGGCAGGTCGCCTGGCCCGACGCCGTCAGCCGGTCGCAGAGGTAGTAGGCCGCGTTGGTCACCGAGGCGCCTACCCAGCTGAGACCCGGCGCGTCGAGGTTGTGCGCGACGTAGCTCGCCTGCATCACCGCCACGCGGGCGAAGACACCCGCACTGGTCAGGCCGTCGATGAAGGCCGGCGCCGCCCGTGCCACGCGCGTCTGGTAGGTCGCGAGCGAGGCCGACGTGTCCTGAAACCACACGATGTCGACCGGAGCCGTCGCTTCGGCGCGCAGCGTCGCGCACACCGCCGCGGGCATCGCCGTCGACTGTGGGAGACCGAACACCGTCAGGTCGCGCAGGCGCCGCGCCGTGGCTTCGGAGGTGTTCCAGTCGGTTCGCTGGGCGACCGCGAGGGCGACGAGGACCTCGCCGCTCGCCCGGCGCGTGACGGCGAACTCCACCACGCACTCCGACCCGGCGCCCACCGCCGAGCCGCCCGGCGCGGGCAGCGCGAGGGACGTCGCGATGCGGTCGCGCAGCGCCGTCGCGGAGGTGCACGTCGTCACGATGCGCTCGTGCATGGCCTCCTCCCCATCGGCGAGCCGAACGCGCTCCCCCGCCAGCAGGGAGCGCGCCGTGCTGAGCTGCGTGATGGGGCCCTCGATGCGAATCACCGCCTCCGCGAGGTCGGCGCTCGTCACCGGCCCGGTGCGCCCGATGAGCCACGCAACCCCCGTCGTGGCGTCCTCGCCCGCGACGCCGCGGCCCGTTCCCGAAGTGTCCGTCGCTCGTGCGGCGAGACCCGCGGGCAGCCGCGCGCTCAGCGTCGTCCCCGTGATCGCGGTCGTGGTCGTCGCCGGAACGCACGCCGCCATGCAGCCCTCCCGCCCCGCGGCGCACACCTCGCCGGACCCGCAGCGCACGCCACAACCGCCGCAGTTCGCCGCGTCGCCGCGCGGGTCGACGCAGGTCGCTCCGCAGCGCAGGAGGCCGCCCGCGCAGCCCTCCTGGCACGCGCCGCCGACGCACACCTGCGCGCCGGGACACGTCGCCGTGGTGTAGGCGAGGCCGTCGGCGTTGCAGGTGCGGCGCATGCCATCGGAGGCGCAGTCCGCCGCGCCGGGCGTACACACCCGCGGGAGGCACCGGCCGCCGCTGCACGTCTCGGTCGTCGCGCACGCCGTCTCGGTGACGGCCGATCCGCGCGCGTCGCAGGCCCTCACCCGCGCAGCGTCGACGCAGGTGCGCTCGTCGGGCGTACACACCCGCGGCTGGCACGCGTCGTCGGGCGCGCAGAAACCGCCGGGGCAGTCGTTGTCCCCGGCGCACTGGACGCAGACGTTGCGCGTGGGGTGGCAGACCTGGTCGAGGTCGGAGCACTCGCGGGACGATCGGCACGCGCGCGGCGGCGGGACACACCGGTTGCCGCGGCAGACGTCCGTCCCCGTGCAGTCGACCGTGCTGAGGCAGTCGACGCAGCGCCCGGCGACGACGTCGCAGACCTGACCCGGGCACATGCGCGACGACGTACACGGCGTGGCGGGAACGTCCGCGGGCGCATCGACGGCGGCCGGTACATCGACCGCGAGAGGCACATCCGTCGCGGGCGCATCGGTCGTCGAGAGGTCCGTCGCGGCGGGAACGTCGACGGTCGTGACGGTGTCCGGGGGGCCCGAGTCGATGGTGGTCGTGACGTCGTCTGTGGCGCCCGAGTCGATGACGGTCGTGACGTCGACCGCGCCCCCATCGGGGCCCACGGGACCAGGGACGGCGACCGGGGCGCACCCGAGGAGGAGCGCGACGGAACCCAGGTGCTTGAAGCGCATGCGCGCGAACATAGCCGATGTCCCTGGCGTCACCCGATCGGCCTTCGGGGGGTGCTTGCCGCATCCCTGCGGGAGATTGGCCGTTGCCATCGGTGGGAAGGTTCCCTACGGTGGCCGGATCATGAGGGAAGGTCGAAGCGTGCGTCGGGCGTTCTGGTGTGGCGTGCCGTTGCTCGCGCTGGTTGCAGGGTGCTCGCTCGGCAACCCTTCGCTCGTCTTCCCTTCTGACACCGGGGTCAACAACCCGAGCGACGGCTCCACCGACACCGGCCGCGACGTGGCGGTCGATGTTCCGACCGACGCCGCCGTCGATGTGCCCGTCGATGTGCCCGTCGATGTGTCCGTCGATGTGCCCGATGTTGTCTCGGTGGATGTTCCCGACGCGGGCTTCGACGTGCCCGATGTCCCCGGCGACGTGGGCTTCGACGTCCCCGATGTCCCCGGCGACGTGGGTTTCGATGTCCCCGATGTGCCCGTCGATGTGGGCTTCGACGTCCCCGATGTGCCCGTCGACGTGGGCGTCGACGTCCCCGATGTGCCTGTTGATGTGGGCGTCGACGTCCCCGATGTGCCTGTCGACATGCCGCCCATCTGCCCGGCGGGGCAGACCCTGTGCGGCACCACCTGCGTCAACACCATCACGGACGTCAATCACTGCGGCGGCTGCGGCGTGGTGTGCTCCGTCCCGTCGGGCACCGCGGCCTGCGTGTCGGGCGCCTGCGCGGTGGCGTCGTGCCTCGGCACCACCGCCGACTGCGACGGCAACGTCGCCAACGGGTGCGAGACCAACACCAACACCGACAACGACAACTGCAACCGCTGCGGACGGGTCTGCCCGATGGACCAGATGTGCAACGACGGCAACTGCCTCGCCGGACGCTCGTGCGCCGAGCTGCACACGCGCCGCCCCACGCTCCCCAGCGGTCCCTACGTCGTCGACCTCGACCACTACGGGCCGAACGTTCCGGTGTTCGCCAACTGCGACATGGCGACTGACGGCGGCGGCTGGACGCTCGTCTTCGACTCCGCCAACACCAACATCAACCAGACCGACGCGAACTGGACGCGCACCGACGTGGCGCTCGCGCTCGTCAACTCCAACACCGCGACCGAGGCGCTGCTCGTCCACCGTGACGCGTCCTTCGCGCCCCTCGCGGGCGTGACCACGGCGCGCTTCAACATCCCGACGGCGTGGCGCACGTCCTCGCCGCTCGCGATCGACCGGCGCGACGACACGGTGATGGTGTCGCTCAACAACGCCGCGGCCGTCTCGCGCTCGCTCCGCTACGGCTACCGCAGCTTCGCCGACAACTGCGGCGGCGCCTGGGACGACGGCTCCAACTTCGGCCGCGTCTGCATCCAGGACACGACGGCGCCGTTCTTCGCGCGCTTCGGCAACGGCGGCTTCGACACCTGCCCCACCAGCGACCTCTCCTGGAACGGCAACATCTCCACCAACGCCTGCTCGTCGGTGCGGCGGTTTACGATCTACGTGCGCTGACCGCGCCGGGCGGCGACCTGCGCGAGGGCCGCCTCGTCGTCCTCCGCGCTCGCCGCCGCCGCGGCCTCCACGCGAACGCGGGTGCGCGCCTGCACCGGGGCGTCCAGGGTCACGATCGACTCCAGCGCGCCGATGCGCTCCTCCAGGTCGGCGCGCTCGCGCTCCAGGCGCTGCAGCCGGTCTTCGAGCTGGCGGTTGCCCACGGCGCCGGCCTCCAGCTCGATGCGCCGGAGCTTGATCTTCGCCCACGAGATGATCGCCGAGATCGGGACCGCGAACACGATGGCGACGACGAGGATGTCCTTCATGGCAGCCGCGGACTCTACGTCATCCGTCGCGGCCGCGGGATGGTCCATCATGGCCGTCGTGAAGCCCGACGAGCTGCCCATCCACGCCGTGCGAAGTGCCTTCGACGCGGCCCTCGCCGCGGGCCCCGTGGTGGTGTCGTCGCCCACCGGGTCGGGCAAGTCCACCGAGGTCCCGCGCTGGGCCACCGCGCTCGGTCGGGTGCTCGTCGTCGAGCCGCGCCGCGTCGCCTGTCGCAGCCTCGCCGCCCGCGTCGCCGACCTCGAAGCCACCCCTCTCGGAACCACCGTCGGCTACGCCGTCCGCGACGAGTCCGTCGCGAGTGAAGCGACGCGCATCCTCTTCGCCACGCCGGGCGTGGTGCTCCATGCGCGCGAGCTCGTCGACCGCTACGCCGTGCTGGTGCTCGACGAGTTTCACGAGCGCGGCCTCGACGTCGACCTGCTGCTCGCGCTCTTCGCCGGGCGCTCGTCACCGCGGCTCGTGGTGATGTCCGCCACGCTCGATGGCGACCGCGTCGCGAGCCACCTCGGTGCCGTCCATGTGAGCGCGGGCGGCAGCGCCTTCCCCGTCGATGTGCGCTACCTCGAAGCGGGCACCGCATCGCCCCACGGCGACGACCTCGCTGCGCGGGTGATGCGCGCCGTCGACGCAGCGGCGAGCGATGCGGGCGACGTGCTGGTGTTTCTACCGGGCAAGGGGGAGATCGACGCGTGCGCGAGGGCGCTGCGGGGGTCGTCATGGGAGGTGGTTCCGCTGCATGGTGGGTTGTCGCTCGACGAGCAGCGGCGCGGGTTCGAGCGAAGCGCGCGACGCAAGGTGATCCTGGCGACCAACGTGGCGGAGACGTCCATCACGCTGCCGGGCGTCGGGGTGGTGATCGACACCGGGCTCGTGCGGCGCACGCGCTACCACGCGGGGAGAGGCTTTCTCGCGCTGGCGTCCATCGCGCAGGACAGCGCGGCGCAGCGCACCGGGCGCGCGGGCCGAACAGGGCCGGGTGTCTGTTATCGGCTCTGGGGAAAAGGGGCAGTGCTGGAGCGGGTGACGCCGCCGGAGATCCATCGGGAGTCGCTGGTTCCGCTGGTGATGGGCGCGGCGGCGTGGGGGCGACGGGTCGACGAGCTGCCACTCTTCGATCCGCCGAAACCAGCGGCGCTCGCGGCGGCCCACGACGAGCTCACGCTGCTCGGCGCCATCGACGCGGCGGGCACGCTCACCCCGCGAGGCAGCGAGCTCTATGGGCTCCCACTCGACGCACCGCTCGCGCGGTTGTTGATCGAAGCGCGCGGTGGAGCGTGCCTCGACGACGTCATCGACCTGGTGTCGGCGCTCGCGGTGGGGCGACCGCTCTTCCTCGCGGGCGACGCCGATGACAACGACCTGCGGCGCGGGGACTGCGACGCGACGGCGCTGATTCGCACGGTGCGCGAGGCGCGCGAGTGGGAGGGCGGCGTGTCGGGTGTAGCGCTGGGCGAGGCACGGCGCATCCGGTCGAGGCTGCGTCGCGCGCACGGGCTCGGTGGTGCGATGACGACAGCGCCCATCGACCGCGACGCCGTGGTGAGGACGGCCATCGCGGCGGACCCGCGGTCGGTGCACGTCGCGCGGGTGCGAGGGCGCAGCGTGGCCTTCAGCAATGGCGGGACGGAGATCGAGCTTGCCCGCGAGAGCGTGGTGCAGCGCGCGAAGGACCTCGACGCCATCGTGGTGTTCGAGTCGCGCGCGCTGGGCGTGGGGCAGGACGCGCGTGTGCTGGTCACGTGTGCGAGCCCGGTGTCGGTGGACGTCATCGCGCGCGCGGGTCTCGGTCGAGATCGGCTGGAGCGCGTGGCGTTGGAGCACGGGCGCGTGGTCGCGCACGTCGAGCGGGTGTACGCCCGCAAGGTGGTCGCGACGCGGGAGGAGACGCCCATCGGGGAGATGGCGCGCGAGGCCATCGCGACGCTGTTTCTGCGCGGGAGCTTGTTCAAGGGGTCGCTGCCGGTGACGCGCGATCGGCTGGCGCTGGCCGAGCTCGCAGCGCGGCTCGGACACGGAGCGGAGCTCGACGCGTCGGTGCGGGCGAACCCGACGATCGAGCCGTGGGTCGCGGCGCGATTGGCGGCGCTGGGCGTGGAGAGCGGCGACGACCTGGCGCTGCTGTCGGCGGGCGATCTGGTGGCGCCGGATGTTCCGGCGTGGGTGCGCGACGAGGTGGAGCGGGACCACCCGCGCACGGTGAGCGTGGGCGACGCGACCTACGAGGCGGACTACGATCTGGCGGCCGGGAGGGTCACGCTGCGGCTGGTGCGCGGTCAGCGGAAGGAGCCGCCGCCGTTGCAGTACCTGCCGCGCTTCGCGGGGCTGGGCATCGTGGTCGAGGGGCCGCGCGGGGCGACGGTGTTGCGGCGGTGACTGCTCCTTGCGCCCTGACCACAGCGCGCCGCGCTGACGCTGCGGCGTGGGCCCCGGTGACCGCGAACGTGGCGGGCGCCGCGCCGCCGCCGCTCGACTTGATCTACTACCTGCGCGAATCATCGCGGTCGCCATGAGCGCAGACGCCGCCCCACCGCTCGTCGTCGAAGCCCGTCGCGTCGGAACCCGCCCCCACGCCTGGGTCCGTCGCTTCACCCGCGCCACCGTCGCGCTGCTCACGACCAGCTTCGCCGCGATGATCGTCCTGTCGTGGATCTACCCCGCCCTCTCGCAGACGCCGCCCGTCGTCTCCATCGGCCTCGGCGTCGCCTGCCTCACCGCCGTGGCTACGACCGCGGCCGCGCTCGTCGCGCAGCTCGCCTGCTGGATCGGTCCCCGCTCGCACGCCGCGCTCTCCGTCGACGCGTCGGGCGTTCGCACCCCCTCGCGGCTCATCCCCGCGGCATCCGTCGAGTCGGCGTGGACCCTCCGCGAACCCGACGGCGCGCGGGTCGAGCTCCAGTTGGACAACGGCGACGTGTTCGGCGCCACCGTCGACACGCCCGAGGCCGCCGCGGCCGTGCTCGATGCCGCCGGTGTCGACCCGTCGCGACGCGCCATGCGCATGCCCCTCGGCGGTGCCGCGGCGCGCATCGGCCTCGGCTTCATCACAGCCATCCCCGCGGCGTGCGCCTCGTCCGCCGTGGCGGTCGCCATCGCCGGCGTGCTGCACCTTCCCAGCGCCGCGCTCGGCTTCCTGATCTTCACGCTCTTCACCGTCGGCCTCGCCGCCGCGGTGCGCCTGCTCGCGCCGCCCGTCGTGTCCGTCGGGCGTGATGGTCTCTCCGTGCGCGGTGGGTACAGCTCGTGGTTCGTCTCCTTCGATGAGATCCGACAGGTCGTCTACGGTCGCAACGAAGTGACGCTCCTGCTGCGCGACGGCCGCTCGCGCCGCATCGCCACCTACGGCGCCACCCCAGCCCGCCGCGAGGCCCTCTCCGCCCGCATCGCGGCCGGCGTCGAGGCGTCACGCGCGCCGCTCGACCTCTCCGTCCGGCTCGCCGCGCTCGATCGCAACGGCCGCTCCGTCGAGGAGTGGCGCGCCGCCCTCGTCGACCTCACCGACGCGCGTGACGGATACCGCCAGACGGACCTGACGCGCGCCGAAGTGCAGGGCGCCCTCGATGACCCGAACACGAGCCCCGAGCGCCGCATCGGGGCGGCCTACGCCCTCGCCGCGATGGACCCCCACGAAGGTGTCACCCGGGTGCGCGTGGTGGCAGAGACCGTGGCCCACGAGCCGGTGCGCATCGCGCTGGAGCAGGCCGCCGACGGAACGCTCGACGAAGCATCGCTCGACGCCGCCAGCCGACGGCACGAGTAGGTGCTCCGCCGACGGACTGACGGGCGTTCGGTGATCGCGACGCGGACTTGAGGAGGCCGTGACGTTGCGGCTAACGTCCGTGGCGGTGGCATCCGGTGAGGGCTCGTGATCCCTCGCGAGGAGGAAGCAATGACGAACCGACGATTCCTTCGCGTCGTGGTCCGTGGGAGCGCGTGCTCCTTCGTGGCGCTCGCGACCCTCGCCTGCTTCATCGGTGACTCCGATCCGCCGCCCATGGTGCCCGTCGACGCGCAGGCTGCGGTCGACGTCGGCGTGGCCGCTCCCGTGGACACCGGCTTCGTCGACTCGGGCCCCGCGACGGGTCCGGCGTGTCGGGGCGATCTCGACTGCACCAACGGGGTTCGCACCCACTGCCTCCTCGACCCGGGTCGCGCGGGCTTCTGCGTGCAGTGCGCGCCAGAGCAGGGCTTCACCTGCGCGGAGGGGCTCATGTGCAGCGGCGGCGTCTGCGTCGAGAGCACGGCCCCGCCCATCATGGGCCCGGCGTGCAGCACCGACACGCAGTGCACCGGGTCCGACCGTTCGCACTGCGTCCCGAGCGGAGCGGCGGGTGGTGCCCGCGTGTGCGCCCAGTGCAACCCGTCGTTTCCGTGCGTGCCCGGATCAGCCTGCGCGCAGGGCATCTGCGTCGGTCAGGGCGCGCTCCGCTTCACGCTCACCTGGGACCGCCCCGGCGACGTCGACCTGCACATCGTGACGCCCGGCGGCCGCGAGATCTACTACGCCGCCCGCACGCAGGATGGCGGCGAGCTCGACCGCGACGACACCACCGCGACGGGACCGGAGAACGTCTTCTGGGCCGCGTCGCCGCCCGCGGGCGCGTACCTCGTCTGCGTCGTCCCCTTCAGCGTCTCCGCGGCGACCAACTTCACGCTGTCCGTCGTCCGGACGCCGGGCGGTGAGGTCGCCTCCGCTCGCGGCACTCGCACGTCGTCGACGGGCAACCAGCCGTGCTCCCGGACGTCGCCGCACTTCGTGACCGAGTTCCGGTACTGAGCCTGCCGCAGGGAGGTCTCGTTCGGCGCGCGTGCCTCACCCCCCAACCCCCCTCTCCGTTGACCCTCGCAGACTCGGGCTCGGCCGGAGAGGGGGAGCAAGAGGCAACAGGGACGCTGTTCAGGGAACTTCAGGCGGTCGTGAACTTCTTGATCCCTCTTGCTCCCCCTCTCCGGCCGAGCCCGAGTCTGCGAGGGTCAACGGAGAGGGGGTTGGGGGGTGAGGCTCACGCCTACCGCCGGGATTCCCCCAACTGCCCCGCTCACGGCCCGACGTCGATGGCGTTGGTGATGCCAAAGGGCGCGTAGTCGAACACCGGCGTCGCGTCCCTCATCCCGTCCGCTCGCACCACCAGGAAGCTCTCCCGCGCGACCTCCACCGTCACCACCTCGTCGACGCGCACCACGCGGTCGCTCGGCGTCGTCACGGGTCGATCGATCACCACCTCGGTGCCGCGGTACACCCGCAGCCGCGTGCAGTCCGCCCACGGTGGACCCTGCACTCGCACCCGCAAGCTCACCCGTCCGTCGCGCGCCGTCGCTCGCCCGCCCGGTCGCACCGTGTCGTTGGCCACCGCCTCCACGTAGAGCCCCGCCCCGACGCTCACGTCACCCGCACGCAACCCCGCCCTAACGTCCGCCCAGCTCACTCGTCCGCGACCGTCATCCGCCACGCGCACGAACGACCGCGGCGCGCCCGGTGGCTTGTCCGGTCGATGGCTGTCCGAGTTGCCCACCATCACGAAGCGTCGACCCACCGCGCGCAGCGCCAGCCAGTCGGCGAAGGTGCGCTCGTTGTCGCCGCGGGTGTAGCCGTTCCAGACCTCGACGACGTCGAAGTCCAATGGGGTGAGGTCGGTGCCCGCAGGGAGACCCACCCGCGTCGGATCACCCAGCGCCATCCCCGTCGCCGCGTTGAGCCCGATCTGATCGAAGACGCCAGTGCCTCGCAGTCGCGGATGGTTCACCTGCACCACCACGTCGTCGCCGCGCTCCCGCAGCGCCCGCGCGATCTGCGCCGGTGACAGCCCAAACCACGGAACCGCGTTGGCCCCCGCCCTCGTCACATCGCGCCGCAATGGATAAGCCCCGTAGTGCCCGAGGCGCACCGTCGACACCTCGGCGCCCGCCACGGGGAGCAGCCACTCGCGAACGCCCACGCTCGTCGCCACGGCGTCGAGGTCGGTGATGAAATCGTGGTCGGTCCCCGCGACGAGTTCGAGTCCCTCGCCCGCCATCTGACGAACGGCGTCGCCCACCGGGTGCGTGCTGTCCGTCGAGAGCTCGGTGTGCAGGTGGAAGTCCGTCGAGACGTAGCCCGGCGTCGCGACCACGCGCTCCAGCACCGCGTCGAAGCGCACCTCCGCGCCCGCGGCGACGGTGACGTCCGACGTGACCGCGGTGTGCTCCATGCCGCGCGAGGCCGACACCCGGTAGCGCCCCACCGGCAACGCACGAGTGTCCGTCCCGGTGACCACCCAGCGCCGCTCGTACTCGCCGCCTTCCCGCACCACCGTGATGCGAACGGGGGCTCCCGGCGCATCGCGCACCGACGCGTCGACGCGGAGAGTGCCGACACCGGGGATGGCATCGGGCGCGCCGAACTCTCCGCCGTCGCGAGCCACGCGGGTGCGAGCGGCATCGACGCGCAGGTGGGCTCGCACGTGACCGTCGACGCCGCGCGATCGGAGGATGATGCGACCGGCGTCGTTGGAGAGCTCGGCGCGACCACCCGCGGGGACGGCGACGTCGACGAGGGCAGTGTCGGCGTCGAGACCGAGCGCGTCGTAGGCGACCGCGGCCGTGACGGCAGAGGCGACGCGGAGCGTGGTGCAGCGGAGCGTGTCGCTCGCGAAGTTGATGCGGGCGCTGGCGTTGAGGAGGCTGACGGTTCCGGCGTGGATGACGGTCGCGGGCGCGTCGAGGGCGACGCCGACGGCGGTGTCGGGCGACTCGGCGATGAGCGCGCGGCTGACGGCGGTGGCCATCTCGCCGTCGAGAACGCCACCGCCCGGTGCGACGACCTCGCCCGCGCCGCCGAGGATGGCGACGGCCCCGGCGCTGACGGTGGTGGTTCCGGTGTCGCCTTCGGGGACGGCGCAGATGCGGACGCGCAACGCCGGGTCGTCGGCGGAGAGCGCGTACTCGACGACGCCGCGGAGGGCAGGGCGCTGGAGCGCGAGGGGGATGACGGCCTGGATGAGTTCGAGCGGTCGCGGGGTGAAGGCGGCGCGCACGACGGCCTCGCGCCCCGAGGCGCGAACGACCACCAGCGGGCCCACGGTGAGGCCGTAGAGGTTGAGCGTCGGGAGGATCTCCTTCACCAGATCGGGCGCGGTGGTCGGGACGGTGGTGGCGTCGATGATGCCGCCGCCGGGCGCGCCGATGGTGGTGGCGGACTCGTCGCCCGCGCGGAGGATGAAGCGGGCGACGGCGTTTTCGAGGACGACGTCACCGACGCGGCCCATGGCGAGCGGGCCAGTGGCGAGCTGCGCGTCGCAGCGGAGGTGTAGCGCGCGAGCGGCGCCGACGGAGGCTGCGGCGACGGGGCACGCAGTGAGCTCGGTGGCGTCGGCGGTGAGCGCGGGGAGCACCGGGCCCGCGTCGGCAGCGGGCGCGGGCGTGGCGGCGTCGGTGCAGGCCGAGAGGGCGAAGAGCGCGAGCGAGGCGCGAGGGAGTCCCATCGGCGGCGATGGTATCGCGGGCGACGGGCGGTGATACGGTCGCGCGCCGTGGACGGATGGGAGCTCGCGTGGTGTCGGGAGGACGGGATCACGCCGTCGCTCGACGCGGTGTTCTGGTTCTCGGACGACCGCGCGGTGGTGCACTGCCTCGCGGGGGGAAACGTCGTCCGCTACGTCGAGATCGAGCTGGCGACCGGGCTCCGCCGCCGCGACGAGGAGGTCGATGGCGCTGGGATCGTGCGTCGACCCTGGTCGCGGCGCCCGATGCTCATCGTCGCGACATCGCTGGACGATGGCACCGCTCTGATCGGAACCTCCGAAGGGCAGGTGGTGCTCCTCGACGTCTGTGGGTCGTCGGCGCGGTTGACGCTTCTCCTGGTGGTCAGCGGGGAAGTCCTGGGTATCGAGGTCGCGGGCGAGCGCATCCTTGTCGCCACGACGCGCGAGGTCCGCGTGTGGGAGCGTGCGTCCCTCGGCAAGGCGGAGGGGCGCAACCTCGACGCACAACGCGTCGCCACGCTGTCGCCGTACGGACAGCGCGGCGTCGCGCTGTCGCCGGACGGACGCCGCGTCGCCTACATCGCCTGGCGGGCGGGCAGACGGATGCTGGTGATCGAGCCGTCGTTGCGCGGAGACGACGCAGCCTCGATCGAGCTGCCGACACACTCGACGTGGAACGCGCTGGCCTTCGACGCGGACGAGCAACACCTCTGGCTCGCGGAGAGCGGCGGGGGTCTGTACCGTTGTGCCCTCGCGCCCCATGCCACGGTCACGCCGGTGGCGACGCGGGGGCGGGTGCGCGGACTGTTCACCGGTCAGGTCGCCGGTGAGGTCCTCGTCCACGACTCCGGGCTGACATGCGTTCGCGCCGACGGATCGCCCCCGCGGTCCGTCGTCGCTCCCGACAGCCGACGAACCGTCCCGTCGCGCGACGGCCGCCGCGCGTTGCTCCTCCAGGGGCATGCGTTGCAGGGCTTCGACGCAGCCTCCGGGGAGCGGTCGTTCTTTGTCGCGCACGATGGTCCGGTGCGCGGCGTCGCGTGGTCCATCGACGGCGCCCTCGTCGCGAGCGGAAGCGTCGACGGGGTGCGCGTCTGGAGCGCCGACGACGGCCGCCTGCTGTGGCACCTCGAAGGTCACGACGACCCGGTGCACGCCGTCGGCTTCGCGCCCGACCGGGCGAGGCTGTACAGCTCGTCGGCTCGCGGCGTCGTGAAGGCGTGGGACCTCTCGCGCGGCCTGGAGGTCGCCTCGTTGCAACTCCCGTCGGAGGTCGACCCGGTGCGCGTCGGAGGCATGCGCGTCGCGCCCGACGGCGACTCGCTGTGCGTGCTGGGCGGCGAGGTCCGCGGCCCCGTGTATGAGGTCGACGTCGCCTCGTGGTCGCTGCGGATGGACGGTCGCCCCGTCGAGGTCGCGTGCGACGAGCTGCGCTACACGCCCGCGGCCGGGATCGCCGCGCTCCACTCACCCCCGCAGGCCGAAGAGCCGACGTTGCGCTGGTGGCAGATGGCACACGGAGGGCGATCGGAGTCCGGCGACTACGATGCGTTCAGCGAGTTTCGTGTCGCGCGTTCGCGCTCGCGCATCGTGCTCTCTCCGGACTGCGCGGCGATGATCTGGATGCACGACGAGACGACGCCTCGCTTCTCGGTGCGCGCGTTTCCGTCGGGTGAGTGCCTCCGCTCGGTGAAGATCGGGCCGCCTCGCGTGACCCGGCACCTCGCCTTGGGCCGACGTCGCGTGGTCGCCGCGCTCGCCTACGACAAGCTGTGGTCGTGGGACCTCGACGCCATGGGACCAGAGTGGATCCTGAGTGAGGGGGCCGGTCCGAGGTTTCTCTCGGCGGAGGGTGTGATGTTCCGGACCGCGCTCCCGTGCGCCGACGAGGTCACGTCGCTCGCGCTGTCGCCCGACGAGTCGCGCGTGCTCGTGGGCACCGAGCGCGGTGCTCTGTACTGCTGGCGCATCCCGTGACGGCGACGGGCGCAGCACCCACGACGCGTCGGGTCAGGCGATGTTGCGCAGAAGGCCGCCTTTACGAACCTGGGTCAGCGGATGGAGGTCTCCGACGGCCCATCGGGGCGGAGGCACGCCGCACATGCTCGCGACGTCATCGATGAGCGAGCGCAGAAGCGTGGCGTGGGATGGGACCGAGAAGACCGTGTCCCAGTTGAGCTGAGAGAGGACGGACAGACCGTCGACCTTCTCGCGATATGGCCTGCGTTCGATGCCGCCCGGGTCGAGCAGATATTCGAGGTAGTGCTTCGGGTGATGCTGCCGGTTCGCGCGCGCCCACTGCGCGGCGAAGGTCGCTCCGGGTGCCTTCCAATTGTCGGGCGGTGCGAGGTAGCCGGGGTCGCCCGTCACGAACTGTTCGCAGTCCTGCGTGCTGGGATCAAAGTCTGGCGCGCGGACCTGACGCGGCCCGAGCCCGCTTCGCACCGTGGCGAAGTCAGCGAAGAAGGGGGCTTCGATCATCGGGGCCATGAGATGGAACGAGCAACGCTCCCGGAGCGCGTCGCGCCGCCGTTGGGGCGTCTTGAGCGGCCGGTAGATGCCGCGGTCGGGTTCGTCTGGCCGCGTCGAGACGAGGGGGTTGTTCCTGCGGTCGTGCGGGCCGCGCTCGATCAAGTGTCCCAGGAGGAAGCGCACATGATCGACGATCGCTGACTCATTGCCGCGGTTCTCGACCTCGACGTCGTCGATGGCGATGGCGTAGTCCGCCGGGTTGCCGTGCGCGCCAGGATCGATGGCAGCGAGGGTGCGGCTCATCAGCTCGAAGCCCTTCAGCGCGTCTGGGAGCGAACCCGGCGGGAGAGGAGGCGGCGGGCCGATCAGTGTCGCCGTGAACGACAGGGCCCGCTGTACGGGCGGGAAATCCGCCTCGGGAAACAGGCGACCCAGGACCGTGGGGAGGAACTCTTCCAGGTCACCAGTCACCACGAGCTGGATCGTGGTGCGTCGCTCACGCACCCGCGAAGCCTTCGGTCTGGAAGAGCTGCCCCAGGCGGAAGTGCGTGAGCCATTCGCGGTCTCGCAGGTCGGTCAAACGTCGCGGGGAGGTGCCGTCGCCCGGGAGCACGAGCACACGGTCGGGTCGGGCCTCGAACCAGTCGAGCACCGTGGGGGAGTGGGTCGAGAGCAGCACGCTGATGGAGCGGCCGCGCAGGTAGTCATCGAGGATGTCGAGCAGGCGGTTGATGGCGAAGGGGTGCAGCGCGTCCTCGAACTCGTCGATCGCCACCGTCTGACCGTCGTCCGCCGACGCGACCGCGCACAGGTGGAGCATCGCGACGAACCATCCGTTCGCCGCCGAAGCGACCGAGACCGTCTGGTTGTTGCGGCCGCGCAGTACGAGCTGGGCGCTCACGATCTGCGCCGTGCTCTCGAAGTCGAGGCCGTCGAACCAGTCGAAGCACTCACGCAGGCCGGTGAGCACGAGGTCCCACCGCGGGCGCATGGCGCTCTTGTCACGCCAGTTTCGCAGCACCGAGAATGCATTGCCGCCGTCTTGCGAGAGGTGCACGCGACCTGAACCCGGAGAGCCGTTCAGGCGGAGACGGCTCAGTCCATAGTCCATGTAGAGACGGTAGCCTTCCAACCGCTCGATCAGCGTTGCGACAATGTCCTGGCTCAAGGGGTCACGGTCGAACAGTTGTCGCAGAGCGCTTCGGTCGTCCCGGTTGATCAGTGTGTTTCCCCACGCAAATGCAGTCTCGCCCCCGCCAGTCTTGAAGCCGTTGATGTCCTTGAAGGCGACCTCGTCGGGCACTCGCAAGGTCTCGGCTGGGTACGGTGAGAGTCCGTTGCCAGCGGGCGCTGGCTCGAAGCTCCAGCGGTATCCCTGGTCGTCCTCGAAGCCAATGACGATCGGCTCTTCCTTGGACGCGTCGAGGTGCTTCAGGTCGCGTATCCCGACGTGGCGTTCGATTCCTGCGGCAGGCCCGTCCGGTCCGGCGGCCGTGGCGAGCACGCTGCCTAATTGCAGTAGCGTGGTCTTGCCCGCGCCGTTCGGACCGACCAGCGCCGACAGACCCGGTTCAACGGTGAGCCTCGCGTCGCGGAGCGCCTTGAAGTTCTTCGCGAACAGCGTGATGGCCACGGGGTCGTTCTACCTGTGACGCCATCGCCGGAGCAACCCGTCGGCGCGACGCCCCATCCCATCGCCTGCGCGCCTCCCTTCCTTGTCGCCCACGCCCGTCCGTTCTATGGCGCCGCGATGCGCGCTCACCTCGCCGTCGTTGTCCTGTCGTTGCCCCTCGCGGCCGGTTGCAGCGAAGACCCCATCGCGCCCGTCGACGCAGGCCGCGCCGACGTCCCCACTGTCGATGTCCCTCCCGTCATCGACCGCCCCGTCATCGATGTCCCCGCCGCCATCGATGTTCCCACTGCCGACATTCCTCCCGTTGACGTGCCCGCGGCGCTCGACCGCCCATCCGTCGACGTGCCCGACGTCGTCGCGCCGCCCGACGTCCCCGTCACCGGCGCCGAGCGCGTCTCCGCCGCCATGGGCGGAACCACCGCCATCACCCTCGACCGCGCCGGCAACCCCACCATCGCCTACGGAACCAACGGCGGCGGCCCCACGCTCGTCGTCGTCTCCACCCGCTCCGGCTCCTCGTGGACCCACGAGACCGCCGACACGCTCCCCTCGGCCGTCTCGCGCATCGGGTACGCCATCGACGCCGCGGGCGCTCGTCACCTCGGCTACACGCAGTACGTGTCCCGCTCCGGCGTGGGCTACGGCTTCCGCGTCTTCGCCTCGACCGCCACCGCCACCACCTGGACGCCCCGCCTCCTCGGCGACCACTCGGTCAACCACAACACCGCCGTGCGCCCCGACGTCCACGTCACCGCCGCGGGCGCCGTGCACGTCGTCATTCCCCTCACCACCGCCACCGGCGTCGCGTCGCGCGTGCGCCACCTCGCGCTCGAAGGCTCCACCGTCGTCGACGAGGAGATCGCGCCGCGCATCGCGGGCTCCTCCTTCGGCATCGCCATCGGGCGCATCGCCGCGGCCGTCCATGGCGACTCACCGCTGTCGCTCTTCACCGTGGCCGACGAGTCCGCCCCCTCCACCATCGCCCACTACACCGCGCGCACCGGAACCTCCGTCACCACCACCGCCATCGGCTCCTTCCCCGACCTCGGCTCGTCGCTCACGGAGGTGTGGGGCGCCGACCTCCTGCGCGTCTCCGCGGGCTACATCGCCATCACCGCCGATGCCTCCGGGCGCTTCGGCGACACCACGCGCTACCGCATCTTCCGCCAAGGCTCACCCATGTGGACGATGAACACCGTCGGACCCGTTCGGTACGCCGCCGACAACTGGTGCGCCGCGGCCTTCGCCGACGGCGCCGTCGCGCTCTTCGTCTACGCGGGCGTCGGCATGCCCGTCACGGCCACCGAGCTGCGGCTCATCCTCGTCCGCCCCGACGGAACCTCCACCGAACGCAGCATCGACGGCGAGGTCGACGCGGGGCTCTTCTGTAGCGCCGTCACCGACGCGACGAGCGTCCACGTCGCCTACCGCAAGCCCGACGGCGGCATCTACTACCGCCGCGTGGTGCGCTGACCCGTCACTGCGGGCGTGGGCGGTCCGGTTCCTTCGGGTAGGTACGCATCGGGTCAACGTCCGTGGCGCTTCGTCGAGGGCGGGCGCGGCGGTGTGCGAGACTCCGCGCCGTGAAGCACGCAACACACTGGTGCCTGTTGGCGATGGTGGCGATGGGCTGCGCCGAGGGTTCCACCAACGCGCCCACCGAAGACGCCGCCACCGTCGATGACAAGAGCAGCTCCACCGACGACATCGTCACGCCTCCGAGCGACCTCGGCGCTCCCGATGCCGGCTTCATCGACGTCGCCGTCGACCGCCCCTCCGTCGACAGCGGCTCACGCGACATCCCCATCGCCATCGACGTCCCAGCCCCCATCGACACCCCACCGCCGCCCATCGACGTCCCTGCTCCCATCGACACGCCGCCTGCACCCGTCGACGTCCCACCGCCGCCCGTCGATGTGCCCGACGTCCCTCCTGCGCCCGTCTGTCCGACGCTCCCTGCGCCGCCCGCCGACCCCGACCCGTGGGCCGCCACCGGCCTCCCCACCGTCGGAACCCCCACCACCCGCATGGTCACCACCGGCGGCCACCGCGACCTCTACCTCGTCGGCCCCTCTGGCGTCGCCGAGATCGCCGTGCGCCTCGACTGGGGCGGCTCCGTCGTCTTCTTCGGCCAGCAGGGTGTTGCCTCGTCCAACACCATCGACGCCAACGACACGGGCCGCGAGCTCCAGATCGCCCTCTACGACCCGCAGCGCACCTTCCAGGGATGCGCCCACGACGCGTCGTGCATGGGCGTCAACCCTTGCGGCAACTCCATCACCTTCCTCGGGTGGGACCCGGTGCAGGGCGGCGACGAGTGCAACCACGGAGCGCGCGTTCTGCGCAGCGGCGTCGAGGGTGACCGCATGGTCGTCGCCGTCCGCCCCACCCAATGGAACCCCGACTGGAACGCCCCCGACTGCCGCCGCTCCGCCTGCCCCGCGGCCGCCGTCGAGGTCGAGGTCACGTACACGCTGGCGTTCCGCTTTGTGCACTCCAACGTCGTCGAGGTCGCGATGGAGCTCACCTCGGGCGAAGCCATCTCGCACCTGCCCACCGAGCAGGAATTCCCCACGCTCTACGTCGGCCACGGCGGCGCCTCCACCGACCTCCCGCTGCTCCTCGACTCCGCGGGCGCTGCCATCGTCGCGTCGACGCCCGCCAACGACGGATTCGTCTACGCCAACTTCCGCAGCGCCGGACCGTGGGTCACCTGGCAGCATCGCGCCCGCGACTACGGCGTCGCGATGGCCATGGACCACGCCGGTCAGGACTATCAAGCCTGGGAAGGCAGCGGCAGCGGCGCGCCCTACTTCCACAACGTCCGCCCGCGGCAGTCCTTCGGCCTCAACGCCGGCGCCACCGTGCGCGGCCGCTCGTACCTCGCCCTCGGCAGCTTCGACACCGTCCGCTCTCTCATGAACGACGTCGTCACCCGCCAACGCGCCCCCTTCGGCACCGTCGACGGGCCCGCCGCCGGTGCCACCGCGCGCGCCACCGACGGTCGCTTCCACGTCAACGGCTGGGCCCTCGACAACGCCGCGCTCGCCTCCGTGGTCGTGCGCGTCGACGGCGCCGTCGCCGCCACGCTCCCGCGCTCCACGGCGCGTCCCGACGTGTGCGCGGTGTACCCCAACTACGCGGGCTGCCCCGCCGCCGCGGGCTTCGACGGCGACGTCACGCTGCCGACGCGCGATGGCTGCACGCACCTCGTCGAGGTCGTCGCGCGCGACGCCGATGGCAACGAGACGGTGATCGGCCGTCGGCTGGTCGTCGACGGCTGACCGCACGTCCACCGTCACCCCCACTGGCAAGTCCCTGGGAGAGTCCGCAGGATGGGCGCATACTGCCCGTCGACTGCGGCGTTCCCCACAGGAGGTCATCGACCATCGAGATCTACGGCAACACCACGGGCCTCTCCCCCAGTGACAAGAGCGCGCTCGAGCGCATCTACCGTCGGCGCGTCCCTTCGGACCGCATCCTCTCCCCCGAACTCGCGAAGTCCCTCGTCGAAGCATCCGTCGCCACCGGGCGGCAGGTGGGCGTGCTGGTGCATCGCAGCGGCGCGGTGGAGCACGTCATCGTCGGTGATGCGCACAAGCTCATGCTCCCCGACGTGGGCCGCCTCCGCGCGGCGGACGGGCGGTTTCGCGGACTGCGCCTCGTGCACACGCACCTGCGCGGAGAGCCGTTGACGCACGACGACCTCGTCGACCTCACGCGCCTGCGCTTCGACCTCGTGGCTGCCATCCACGCGAAGCCCGACGCGACCGTCGGGGATGTCTTCTGGGCGCACCTCCTCCCCGAAAACCACGCCAACAAGATGTGGCGCGAGGAGGGCCCGACCTCCCTGCATCGCACGCTCGACACCGATTTCCTCGCGATGATTCGCTCGGTGGAGGAGGAGTTCAACCGCCTCGCCCGCTCGCGCAAGGCCGTGCACCACGACGGCCGCGCGGTGCTCGTGCACGTCACCGACAAGCGCAAGGCGCACTTCATCGAGGACTCCCTGCGCGAGCTGCGTGAACTGGCTCGCACCGCGGGCGTGGTCGTCGTCGACGAGGTCGCCCAGGTGCGCGATCAGGTCGACCCGCGCTTCGTGCTCGGCAAGGGCAAGCTCGACGAGGTGATGCTTCGCGCGCTCCAGCGCGACGCGGATGTGCTCATCTTCGACCGCGACCTCGCGCCCTCGCAGGTTACGTCCATCTCGGCGGTCACCGACCTCAAGGTCATCGACCGAACGCAGCTCATCCTCGACATCTTCGCCCAACGCGCCGAGACGAGAGACGGCAAGCTCCAGGTCGAGCTCGCGCAGCTCAAGTACATGCTGCCGCGCCTCGGCCAGAAGGACGACGCCCTCTCGCGCTTGTCAGGTGGCATCGGTGGACGAGGCCCTGGCGAGACCAAGCTGGAGATCGCCGGCCGCCGCGCCCGCGACCGCATCGCCCACCTCGAATCGCAGCTCAAGGAACTCTCCGGTCAGCGTCGCCAGCGCCGTCAGCGCCGCGCGAAGTCGGGCCTGCGGGTCGCCGCGCTGGTCGGTTATACCAACGCGGGTAAGAGCACCCTGCTCAACACGCTGACGGGTGCGGGGGTGATCGCCGAGGACAAGCTCTTCGCGACGCTCGATCCGCGCTCGCGGCGCCTCACCTTCAACGCCGACCACGGCGTGAAGGAGGGCGATGGGATGCCGACGGAGATGATCCTCACCGACACGGTGGGCTTCATCCGCGATCTGCCGAAGGACCTCGTCGCCGCCTTCCGCGCGACCTTCGAGGAGGCCGCCGAGGCGGACGTGCTGCTCCACGTCATCGACGCCTCCGACGCCCGCTACGAAGACCACATCGAGACCACCGAGTCGCTGCTCAAGGCGCTCGATCTGCACCACCTGCCGCGCATCAAGGTGTTCAACAAGAGCGACCTCGCGCCGCTCGGGGTAGCCGCTACGCTCGCCCGCGCGGGGCACGGCGTGGCCATCGACGCCCGCGACGCGCGCAGCCTCAATCCCCTGCTCACCCGCCTCCGTCACGCCCTCGGCCACGCCGCGTCGGCCCCCGCGCCTGCGCCCGTCTATGCGTGGTCACCCTCCACCGAAAATCTCTGAACCCCTCCTATGCGCTTCGCCCTCCTTCCCCTTCTCGTCGCGGTCGTCTCGGCCTGCGAAGATGCTCCGACCAGCTTCACCGACAACCGCAGTGATGTTCCGCCGGGCTTCGACGTCCCCAACCGGGACATCCCCCAGGTCGATCGGGGCATGGCGCCCGAGGTCGTCGATCTCACGGATGTTGCGCCGCTGCTCGACGCGGGCTTCCGGGATGGTCCGTGCGCCGAGGCCGTCCCCGGCGGTGACCTCCGCTTCGGTCGCGAAGGGGGATTGCGCGCCGATGTGACCACGTACTCGGTCTCGTCGCCGCGCCGCTTCCTGCTGGAGCAGATGCGCGCGGGTGGGGCGACGGCCCGCTGCGAGACCACCATCCCGGCGTGTGGTGCGACGGACGATGTGACGGTCGACACGCTCGCGACGGCGCTCAACAACGCGGACGTCACGGCGGCCTTCCAGGCGGCGACGGCGAGTGATGCGGGAGCGGTCTTCTACGGGGTGGACAGCCGGCCCATCGACGGGGAGGTGTTCTTCGTCACCCGCAACGGGCGCTTCGTCTATGTGGGAAACCCTTGCCGCACGGGCCCCGCGGAGGGCTGCGTCAACGCGCCGGTGGGCGTGCAGCGGCTGGTCGACGTGCTCAACGCGTTGCAGGAGCAGGAGTCGCAGCGGCCCGTGTGTCGTGCGGCTTTGGGTGACGGGGGCGCGTAGCCCGGGTGGCGTTGACGGGTTTCCGCGACCGGGGTTATCCGTCGGCGCCATGACGAGCACGAAGCACGAGGTCGAGGTCAGCTACGACGTCTCCAACGAGTTCTTCCGCCTCTGGCTCGACGAGCGGATGCACTACACCTGCGCGGTCTACGAGCGGGAAAACGAGACGCTGGAGCAGGCCCAGGTGAACAAGTCCCGCGTGCTCTACGAGTACGCAGAGATGAACCCCGACAAGCTGATCCTCGACATCGGCTGCGGGTGGGGCGCCAACCTCGAGTACCTCAGCGTCGCGCGGCAGACGAAGCGCGCGCACGGCATCACGCTCTCGTCGGCGCAGTTCGAGGAGCTCAAGGCGCGCAAGATGCCGGGCGTCGAGGTCTTCCTCACCGACTACCGGGATTATCAGCCGAAGGAGAAGTACGACGCGCTCGTCTCCATCGAGATGATCGACCACCTCTGCTCGCCCGCGCAGGCCAACCAGGGCAAGGACGTGGCGATCGAGATCTACCGCGAGTACTTCAAGAAGTGCGCGTCGTGGGTGAAGCCGGGGAGCTACTTCGGGTTCCAGGCGATCCTGCGCAACCGGGTTCCGCGCGTGCGACAGGACATCGCCGACCTGAAGTTCACGGCGGACGTCATCTTCCCGGGCGGGCTCAACCCCCGGCTGGAGGAGCTCATCGCCGCGGTGAACCCGTACTGGGAGGTGGTGGAGCTGAAGACCCGCCGCACCGACTACGGCAAGACCACGGCCGAGTGGCTGCGGCGGATGCGCCTGCAGGAGACGGCCATCCGCGCGAAGTGGGGCGACCAGGTCTTCGAGGACTACGACCGGTACCTGTCGACGTGCGTGCGCGGGTTCGCGGCGCACTGGTCGAGCGACGTGCAGATGAAGCTGCGGCACATCGACGTCTGAGCGACTTCCCGTCCATCCGCCCAATGCCTTCGGTGTAACCTCCGCCCCGTGGCGAAGGCCCCGCGCGCTCCCAAATCACCCGCCGCCTGGCGCACCGTCCCCAAGTCGGCGCGTCGACCCGATGCCGTCACCGCCCCGCTCGATGACGAGCCCGTCGAGCCGCCGCCCCGCGAGCGCCCGCCGCTGCCGCCCGTCTTCGACCGCTGGTCGTTCCCGGTCGGGGCCGCGGTCGCCAGCGTCTATGCGCTGCGGGCCACCAACGCCTTCGTCTACGACGACTACCCCCTCATCCTGACGCCGCCGCGCCCGCGCACCATCGACGCCCTCCTCGAATCCGTCTCCCAGGTTCACTGGAACCACCTCCCCTACTACCGCCCCCTCTCACGCCTGCTGCTCGCCACCGAGCACATGGTGTTCGGCGAAGAGCCCGCTCCCTATCACCTCTTCAACGCCGCCCTCATGGGCCTCGTCGCCGCCCTCGCGCGCTCGCTCTTCACGCTCCCCGAGCTCGGCATCACGCCCGCGGTCGCCGTGCTCGCCGGGCTCCTCGTCGCGCTCCACCCGACCGCCTCCGAAGGCGTCTACGCCGCGTCCGTCGGCCCCGAGACCCTCGCGTGCTTCGCCGCCGTCCTCGCCGCCATGGTCGCCTGGACCCGACCCGGACCGCGCGCCCACGCCTCCGCCGTCGGCCTCCTCGGCGTCTCGCTGCTGCTCAAGGAGCAGGCCGTCGCGCTCCCGCTCTTCTTCGTCTGGGCCGACCTCTGCGACCTCTCGTACGACTCACCCGGTCGCTCGCTCGGCCGCTGGGTGAAGCGGTACGCGCCCGTCGCCGTGATGGGCCTCGCGTGGTTTGCGCTGCGCGGCGCCATGCTCTCGGCCGACAGCGCGCCGCGGTTCATCCTCGACGACGAACCCTCCGGACCGTGGCTGTCCACGCTCTACACCCTCCAGTCCATCTTCCTCCCCACCTGGCGGCTCTTCTACGAACCGCCCGTCGAAGGGTGGTTCTCCCTCCCCAAGGTCTTCGTGGTGCTCGGCGTCGTCGGGCTCCTCGCCGCGCTCGCCCGCCGCGCGTGGCCCGACCTGCGACGGCCCGTGATCTTCTGGGCCGGGTGGTTCGTCTTCGCCGTGTTTCCGACGGCCAACCTTTTCAAGCAGGAGACCCGCTTCGCCGAGCGCTACGTGCTCCTCGCGCTGCCCGCCGCCGTGGGCATCCTCGGCGTGCTCTTCTCCTCCGCGGTCGAGCCCACGCGCCGTCGCCCCGCCCTCGCCGCGCTCGCGCTGCTCACCGCCCTCGCGGCCGTCGTGACCGTCCACCGCGGCGGCTACTACGTCACCAACCACGCCTTCCTCCAGGAGTGGCGCGCCACCGACCCGATGCCGTATCACGCCCTCGCGTCCCTCGGCGAAGAGGCCCACCTCGCGCGCCGCTGGGCCGAGGCCGAGCGCTACTACCGCGCCTCCATCGCCGTCGCGCCGCGGGTCGCGACGTTCTCCTACGCGCCGCTCGGCCTCACCCTCGAAGCGCAGGGCCGCGTCGACGAGGCCATCGAGATGTACCGCACCGCCGTGCGCTACCGCCCCCAAGACCCGACCGCGCGCGCGCGCCTCGCCATCCTCGTGACCAACGGCACCGAGGCCGCCACCGCCCAGCAGGACTGGGAACAACAGCTCCGCACCGACCCCAACAACGCCCTCGCGCTGGTCAACCTCGGGGTCGTGGCCTCCAACCAGAACCGCCTCGACGAGGCCGCCACCCGCTTCCGCGAGGCCCTGCGCCGCGGCCCCGCGTGGCAGACCACCGAGGCCGAGCGCACCGCCCTGCGCGCCAAGGCCAACTACAACCTCGGCCGCGTGCTCGCCCTCCAGGGCCACGGCCCCGAGGCCATCGCCGCGTACCGCGCCGCCCTCGTCGACGACCCCAACTACGCCTACGCCCACACCAACCTCGCGCTGTTGTTGGAGGGCGTCGGGGGCGCCGCCAACCTCGCCGAGGCCGTCACCCATCTCCGCGCCGCCCTGCGCGTGCAGCCCGATCTCTCCCAGGCGCGCACCGCCCTCGCCCGCCTCGCGCCGACGCCGTAGGGCGACGCACGTCGTAGCGACGGTCGCGGCCGTCGCGGGACTGAGCTAGTGTGCGCGTCGGCGTTCATCCAATGGTGACGGTGTTGCTCGACCTCCGAAGCGCTCGACAACGACGGTGGCACCTCGCGGTGCTCTCGGGCCTCGGCGCGATGCTCCCGCTCATCGCCAAGGTCTTCCCGAGGCTGGAAGACTGGCTGGTGCAACCGACGGCGTGGCCCTCGCTGCTCGGCGGCCTCGCCTTCGCGGCCTCTGCGGCCGGAACCGCGTCGGAGGGTCGCTCGTCGCGCTGGTCGCTCGGCGACACGTTCACCTGGTCGCTCTCGCTCGTCTCCTTCGCGTGGCTCGGCGCCCTCGGCAAGGCGCCTGTCACCGTCGGGCTCTTCCTCTACGGCGTCGCGATGGTGCTCTGCGCCCTGCGGGTTCCGACGCCGCGCACCATGATCATGGCGGCCGTCGCCGGGCTCAGCGGCCTCGTCGTGCGCGCGCTCGCCTCGCGCGGCCCGACGCTCCCCTACGGCCTCGTCGTCGCGCTGATGGTCATGGCGCACGCGTGGCTGGCGCGGGCGACGCACTCCCTGGCGCTGCTGCTCGCCGAGCGCGAGGCGCTGCTCAACGACCGCCGCGAGCGCCCCAGGCCCCACCGCGAGCGCACCTCGTCGCCGGGGCTCACGCTGGCCGCGTCGTCCGCGCGCACGCTGCGCAGCAACGCGTCGGAGGCGAAGGAGAGCGAGCGCGAGGCGGCCGCCGCGAGCGACGACGCCGGGTGGGAGGGCCTGGTCGACCGCATCCGCACGAGCATCACGACGCTGTGCGACGACGCCGGGGTGAGCTCGACGGTGCACGCCGAGCTGAAGGGCCTCGCACCGCCCAGCAACAAGATGCGCCAGGGGGTGATGAAGGTGACCCAGGAGGCCGCGAGCCACGCGCTGCGCGAGGCCGAGGCGCGGAGCATCGCGGTGACGCTGCGGCGCGCCGACGGGGGCCTCGTGCTGGAGGTCGAAGACGACGGAACGGTCAACGAGGGCGGGCGCTCGCGGAAGGCGCTGGCGTCGATTCGCGGGAGGGTCGCGTCGCTGGGGGGAAGCGCCGAGGTGAAGCGCGCGGCGGCGGGCTGGGTGATGCGGGTGAAACTGCCGTGCGAGCAGCTCAACTGAGGGAGCGCGGACGGACGGGTTGACGCGGGGACGCCGCTCAGCCGCGGGTGGCGGCGAGCCAGAGCGCGAGGGCGTCGCGGTCGAGAGACACCAATGCTCCGCCGACGGACTCGACGCCATCAAGGTCGAGGCGACCGAGCATGGCGGCGCGCTCGGCGTCTGTCAGCGGTCGCGCGAGCTTCAGCTCGGTGAGGCGCACCAGCATCGAGCGGGCTCCCTCCGCGCGCCCCTCCTCGTGCTGACGATCCATGTACTCGTAGGCTTCGGTGAGATCGACCATGAACTCCTCCGTGAGACGCTCGCCGCGCTTCCGCGCCGCCAGGAACACCTACCCCGGCGCGATCGCCTCCACCACCCGCTCGGCCTCGCGCGCGCCGCATCCCAGCCACTGCGCAAACGGCGACCGCCGCCCGTCCTCCGTCGCGCACGCCGCCGCGATGCGCTCCACCACGTCCGCGCGCACGCCTCTGCCGCCCATCACGGGATACCCCATCGCCAGGTACGCCCGCGGCGACACACCCGTCTCCACCGCCATCGACGCCGCGCCCTCGGCCGGCGCCCGCACGCCCTTCCCGTAGCGCGCCCGCACCAGCACCACCCGCCGCGCCACCGCCTCCGCCGTCAGCAGCGCCCGCGCGAACACCACCCGCGCTCCCAGCACCAACCCCCTCGCCGCCAGCGCGTCGCGGTCGACGTCCGCCAGCACGCCCGCCACCTCCGACGTCATCGCGCAGCCCAACCCTTGCGCCAGCTGGTGGTGCAATCCCCGCCACCACGCCGCGTCCACCGCCTCGCCCGCCGCCTGCTCCACCGGCGCCAGCAGCGCGTGAACCTCGTCGCGCGACCACGCCACCAGCCGACGCAACAGCCGCGTGCGCGCCCCACCACCCAGCGCAGCCAGCGCGCGCGACGTCTCCAACTGCACATCCGGCAGCGTCACCGACGCGCCCGCCACCAACACCGCCAGCACCTCGCCTTCAGGCACCAGCAGCACCTGTCCTTTACCGTTGAGCGTAAACCGCGCGTGCGGTGCGTCGATGAGCTCCTCCATCCACGCCGTCGGTGAGGCCGTCGTCGCCGCCACCTTCGGACCGAGCGCCGCCCGCATCCCCTTCAGCGCCGCGAAGGGATGCCGCGGGTCGACCGGCTTCGTCTCCGCCTCGGTCATCATCCGACGCGGTCGCGGTGATGCCTGCTTCGCGGGCGCGGGCTCGTCCACGAAGCGCTGCACCAGCCGCGCGTGCAGCGCGTCGCTCAACTGGTCTTCGAGGGCGCGCGTGCGCTCCTGCCAGTGCGCGGCGTCGTCGATCCAGGATCCGCGGTTGACCAGGTACGACCACGTTCGCACCGTCGCGAGGCGCGCCACCAGGGTGTCGACGTCACCCGTCAGGTCTTCGAGCGGAACAACCCCCGCGCGGATGAAGTCGTCCCGCAGCCGACCGTGGTCGCAGAGCTCGACGTAGACCGACGCGAGCTGACCGACGTGGTCCTCGAAGAGCAGCCGACGGAAGTCGGGCACCGTGCTCACCTCCCACAGCGCCTCGACCCGCTTCGCCCCCGTCGCTCGCTCGCGCACGTCGGTGCGCACCAGCAGCGCCGCCAGCGCGGCCTCGTCCTCCGCCTGCTGCACCCGCGTGAGGATGCGCCTCGGCGCCGGAACCTTCAGCGCCGCCGTGAGCGCCGCCACCGAGCTGAAATCCAGCGCGCTCGAACGCCACACCACCTTGCGCAGCGGCGCAAACCGCTGGCTCTCGATCTGCGCTCTCACGTCCGCGGGGATGACGTGCGGGGCGAGGGCGCTGAAGGTTCCGTCTTGCAGGTGGCGGCCCGCGCGACCGGCGATCTGACCGAGCTCCGCGGGGTCGAGCTCGCGCGCCACGCGCCCGTCGAACTTCCGCAGCGACGCGAAGGCCACGTGCTTCACGTCGAGGTTGAGCCCCATGCCGATGGCGTCCGTCGCCACGAGGTAGTCGACCTCGCCCGACTGGAACATCGCCACCTGCGCGTTGCGCGCCCGCGGTGACAGCGCGCCCAGCACCACGGCCGTCCCGCCCTTCATCGCACGCAGCTTCTCGGCGAGCTCGTAGACCTGCTCCATCGAGAAGGCCACCACCGCGCTCCTCCGCGGAACCCTCGCCAGCGGCACCGTCTCCGCCGCGCTCAGCTTCGAGAACCGCGGCGCGCTCGACACCTTCGCCGTCGGCACGAGCTCGCCCACCACGCCGACCGCGGTGTCCGACCCCATGAACCACGTCTCCCGCTCACCCCGCGCGTTGAGCAGTCGATCGGTAAACACATGCCCGCGCTGCTGATGCGCCGCGAGCTGTATCTCGTCGACCGCGAGGAAGTCCACCGGCCGGTCGAGCGGCATCGCCTCGACGGTGCACACCCAGTAATCGGGCCGCGCCGGGACGCGCTTCTCCTCGCCGGTCATCAGCGCGACGCGCGCTTCGCCCACGCGGGTGCTGACGCGGTCGTAGACCTCGCGCGCCAGGAGGCGCAGCGGGAGGCCGATCATGCCGGTGGGGTGTTCGAGCATGCGCTCGACGGCCCGGTGGGTCTTGCCGGTGTTGGTCGGCCCGAGCAGGGCGTTGATGATCGTCGGCGTCATGACGGTGAGCGTTGGAGGCGACGCAGTCTCCCACGGCTCGGGCGGCGCCCTCATCGCGTTCGCGTCGGCGCGTGGGATGCCCGACGGCGCAACACCCCGCCTGACGTTGCAACCCTGCGAACGCTGTTCGCACAGGTGCGTCATCGACCCGTTGATTTCCCGTCGTTTCTGCGGTCTTCGCCCGCCCCCCGGCGTCGGCAGCTCGTTGGACCGTCCCACCCCGCGTGATACCCGCCGTCCCATGTTGAGGAACTACTCGCGCCCGCTGTGCCTCGCCCTCCTGCTCGTCGCCTGCTCGCCCTCCGCGTCGGGCCTCTACCTCCCGTCCGATGGGTCGACCGTCGCGGACAGCGCGCCCCCCAGCGAAGGCATCGTCAGCGCCGACGTGATGCCGCAGGACGCCTCCCCCACGGACACCGGCGCCACTGGAGACACCCCCGCCGTCGACGCTGGCACCTCCGCTGACGTCGCGCCCGATCGGCCCGCGATCAACGACGTCATGCTCGCAACCGACGCGCCCGCGGCCCCCGACGTTTCCGTCATGGTGGACGTCGTCGCCGCGCGCGACACACCCGCCGTGGTCGATGTCCCCGTGGTCGATGTCCCCGTCGCGATGGACGTCCCCGTCGCGATGGACGTCCCGGTCACGATGGATGTCCCGGTCGCGATGGATCGCGGCTTCGTGTCCGATGCCCCTGCGCCGGATGTTCCTGCGCCCGAGGACAGGCCGGTGACCCCGGTGTGCCTTGCGCTGCGCGCGAGCTGCACCAGCACCGACCAGTGCTGCGCCGGCTCGGAGTGCCAGACGACGCCCACGACGCTCCATTGTTGCCGCGCGGGGGGCCAGGCATGCACCGGCGCGCTCGACTGCTGCGGCTACATGCTCTGCTCGTCCGGGGTCTGCGTCTGCCGCACCGAGGGTCGCGCATGCGTGTACAGCGGCGAGTGCTGCGCGGGCACCACCTGCGTCGCAGGAACCTGTCGCGCCGCGACCACCTGCTCGTCCGCCGGCTCGCCCTGCGGAACGGGTTGCTGCGATGGACTCGTCTGCACCAGCGGCACCTGCCAGGCGCCTCCGACGTGCTCGCCCGTCGGGACGCCGTGCGGGTCGGGCTGCTGCGACGGACTCGTCTGCACCAGCGGCACCTGCCGGACGCCCGCCGCGTGCGTGGCCAACGGCGGCGACTGCCTCACCCGCTCCAACTGCTGCTCGGGCAACTGCACGGCGGGCACGTGCCGCGCGTCCGACGGCTGCTACGGCCCCGGCCAGTCGCGGTGCTTCAGCGACAACTGGTGCTGCGAGGGAACCGAGTGCAGCGACACCGGCGTCTGCCAGGTGGTGTGCCGCGCGCCCAATCAGCGCTGCGTGTACAACAGCGACTGCTGCAACGGGCGGTGCACCGCGAATCGCTGCGAGACCGTCTGCGGCGACCCCGGAGAAGGATGCGGCTCCGACTCCGACTGCTGCAGCGGCGAGTGCGGCTCCGGCATCTGCCGACAGCGCGCGTGCCAGCGGCGCTATCAGCCATGCCGGACGCGGACGGACTGCTGCGACGGCGAGTGCAACTTCGACATCTGCCAGGGGTAGACCACCGTTCGTCGACGACCTCGACGCCGCCGTCGGTCGCGACGAAGTCGTCGTGCGCGCTCGGGCGTGATGACCTTCTCCAGCGGCGGGTTCGGGCTGCCGGGCCTCGTCTCGACGCGGTGGGATCAGCTCGTGCTGGCGAACGGCACCGTGGTGTCCGACCCGCGCGACCTCGCCCGCATCGTGGGGAACGACTCTCCCACCGCGGTGTGCGAAGCGGCCGACGAGGCGCGGTGATATCGTCGCGACGATGAGGCTTGGCTGGGACGCCGTGACGCTCGAAAGCCTGCGCGATGGCTTCCGCGAGAACGCTCTCGACGATCTGGCACGAGCGCTGGTGCGGGTCGAAGCGACCGAACGGCAGGCGACCTTCAGCACGGCCGGGTTGGACGGCCCGGCGCCACCGGGCGTGCCCGATGGTGGCCGCGAGATCGAGGTCGCGATCACCTCGATGCCAATCGACGACGCCACCTATCGGGCGCGTCGCGGTCAGACCTTCTCACTGCTGGGCGACGCCTCGTTGGTCGCGGTGAGCTGCAAGACGGGCAGGTCGCCCGCGTCGGTCCGAGCCGACGCGCTGAAGGACGCGAGGGGTCGGGATGGGGGCGAGCGTGTCGCCGACGTGTTGCGACAGGGTGGGCGCCTCGTGCTGCTGACGACGCAGGTGTTTACGGCGCGAGTGCCCAAGACGGCGAAGCAGGGGACGACGGCCAGGTCGAAGAAGCCGACCACGAAGCAACCGCCCCAGTCGACCTCTGGCAAGGCATCTCTGGTCGAAGAACTCGCCGACGCCTACGCGCCACGGACGGCGCGGACGGTGGACGTCCTCAAGGAGCAGATCGCCGTGGTCGACGGCAACGACCTCGTCGAGTACGTGAAGCTCCGAAAACCCCTGCTGGGGGACGATCTGCTGAAGAAGCTGGGCGTCGATGACTGGCCTGCCGTGCAGGACTACCAAGGCGCCCTCGCAGAACTCAGAACCCACAGAACCCTGCCGACGTATCAACCGGACGAGTTCCGGACGCGATTGGCAGGTCAGATCCGCGCGCTCGCGTTGGGGGCAGCGAGTGAGGAGGGGGTGCTATGCGTCGTCGGCGCGCCGGGCGTGGGGAAGACGCGCTGCGTGCTGGAGTCGCTGCGAGGCGTCGCGGAGCGCGTGCTCTACGTTGTGGGCGACGCCACGGCCCAACATCTCATCGAACATGGAGGAGTCCTCCGATCCGCGCCGAGCGGCATCCTGATCGTCGATGACGCGATGCCAGAAGCGGCCGACCCGCTCGTCCGAGCGTTCCGGCGTGCGACGGGTGCTGATGAAGCGACCGGGGCGACATCCTCCCCACGATTGATCGTGATCGTTCCGGCAGGAACGTACGAGCCCGAGACCTTGGGGCGCGTTCTGGTGTCGCCGCTTGGACCGTTGAGCGAGCAACAGGCACGGGCCCTCATCGCAACCGCGCTTGGTGCCGAGCCTGACGACGACCGCGCGTCTGGCGTCTTCCGGGTCACTGGGGGATACCCCTGGTTCGGCATCCTGGTGGCACAGGAAGTCGCCGAGGGCTCGGCGGTGCCGGCAACCACCACCGGAGCGGCGAGGCTCGCCATCTCGCCGCATCGCAACGGGCGTGAGGAGGTCATCCAGCGGGCTCGCGCGCTCCTCGCGGCCATGCTCGCCCGCGACGTCGTCTGGAGCGGCGTGAAGGACGAGGAGCGCGAGGCACTCTCCCGCGCGGTGGACCTCAGCAGCCATCACGAGCTCAACCAGATGATCGATCGCTGTCTGGCGCGAGGAGTGCTCCGTCGAGAGGAGCATCTCTACGTCACGCCTGCGGTCCTGGAGCGCGAGGTGTGGCGGATCCTGCGGGACGACACAGACCCGAAGGATCCCGGCCGTGGCAACCGAAGGCTGCTCGATCGCATTCGCGAGCACGTCCCAACGCGAGCGGCAGCGCTCGTCGATCGCTTGCGCCGCGTCGATCTGACGCCCGACGAGCTCGGCGACCTCGCGCGGGTGACGCTCGACTCCCTCCGCGCGGAGGTCACGACGCTCGATGAACTCGCCCGACGGGATCGGTCCGCGATGTTGCGCCTCTGCGCCCACGAGTTCGCGGAAGAGACCGGGAGCTGGCTCGGCGCGCTCATCGCCAACACACCCCAAGAGACGCTCCGAGCGAGGATCAATCTCCGTCGGCTGCTGATGAATTCCCTCGACGTCATCGCCCGCCAAGGCGCGGCCTTCGATGCAGTCGAGATGGCCCTCTTCGCACTACGGCTGGAGGAGAATGAAACCTATGCGAACAACGCGTCGGCGGGCTGGATGCTCCTCTTTGCGCCCGAGTTCGACGTCACGACCTTGCCCTTCGATCGTCGCCTACCGGCGCTCGAAAGACGTTGTGTGCATGGCACTTCGCGCGCCCGCGTGTCCGCCATCCGAGGGCTTCAAGACCTGCTCCAGGGAAAGGGTGTGGCGGTCACCAACTTCGGCGAGAAGCCGCTGCGACGTCGTGGCCCCGACGAGCGGCAGCCCGAGCGCGAGGCGTTCTGTTCTCTGCTTCTTCGGTGCGTACCAGACCCGGACGCGCTGGTCATGGAGACAGCGCAGCGCGCCCTCTTCTCGGTGATCGTGACGGAGGGAGCGTCGCTCGCCCCGGTGCTCGATGAGCCTGCGCTCGAACGGGTAACGACGAGTCTCTCGGAGCCGTTGCGCTCCGAGCTACGACGCGACGTCGAACTCGCGATGCGCCGCAACACGTCGACTCGTTCCGCTCTGATCCTGGCGCGACTGGACGAGCTGACCCGCCCTGGCGACTACGCGCAACGCCTCAGGGATCGACTCGTCCGCGCCCCGTTCGGCGACCTGAATGAAGGTGAGAGCGTCGGTCGTGACGATGAGGCTCTTGTGCGCGAGGGGCTTGTCCCACCGGAACGCCCCCTCCTGCGACACCTCGACGTACTGGAAGAAGATGGCGCCGAGAGAGCGGTCGCGTTCGCGATCACGATGGGACACGTCGACGCAGACCGCCTCCTCCTCACTCCGCTTGTGCAGCGCGCCCGCGCCGGGACTAGCGCGAACGTGCTCGCCGCGTACTGCTTCGGCCATCACGAAGCCGGGCGATCGGCGCTCGTCCTCGGCTGGCTCACGGAGTGGAAGGATGACCCCCGCCTTGCCTCGGCGATCCTCCTGACGGTCGCGCGCTGCGAAGGCACGGAGCCCCTCCTGCGTGTCGCCTTCGAGACCTTGCAGGAGCACGAGGTGTCGCCGGGCACGCTTCGATCTTTCGCGACACCACGATGGCGCGACGTCTCCGACGCCACGCTCCAGAAGCTGCTCGTGCTCTTGTTGGACCGCTTCCCCTCGACGGGCGCGAGCGTCGCGTTGCGCCAGCTCCAACACCACCTCCACGAGCGTGACCCGATCACGTTGGAACCCTTGGTTCTTGAGGTGACGGAGCGGGTGTCGACGGTGCTCGCGCCGCCTTACGAGTGGCCCTTCGAGCAGTGCCTCCGCTGGCTCGTTGCTCGCGGTCGCGTGGCGGAGGTGTGCGGCGTTCTGATCGGTGGCCTTTCCGCAGAGCACGTGCAGGGAGGCACTCTTGTCCGCCTCGCGATCGAGCTGGCGGCCAGTTCGCCGGGAGTCTTCTGGAACGCGCTCCGCGTCTGTCTGGAGCGTGACGATGCACAGATGGAGTGGGCGCTGACCCGCCTCGCCCGCTCTGAAGTCGGTGCGCTCCTGCCAGCGCGCGACGCCCTCACCTGGGTCGATCGAGACGTCTCTCGCGCACAGAGAGCGGCCGGACTGTTGTCGCTCGACGACGACCATTTCCCACCGCTCGCCGCGGGTCTCATCGAGCGCTTCGGTCCCACCTCGTCACCAGCTCGCACGCTCGCCGCCTCCCTCCACAGCACCCCGCGGGGCATCACGAGCCTCGCTCGGTTTTATGAAGAGCGACGCGATCGTGCCCGCTCCTGGGCGGCACAGGGCACTCCCGCCGTGCGCGCGTGGGCACTGAAGGAAGCTGGGTCTCTGGAGCAGCGCCGCGCCTGGCACGCCTCTGAAGAGGCAGCGAGGCGTCGACCCACCGGCACCTGACCCGCCCCCTCCCCCACCGTCGTCATTGCCCCGTCACCGCAGCCTGTGATTGGCTGCGCGTCGCCCATGGCCAGCGACCTGCCGCCCGAGTCCATTCCTCCCTCCGCGGGCGTCACGCCCATCATCCACGCGCGCGGCATCGAGCGCCTCGACGCCGTCGTCGACCTCACCCTCGCCCTCGCGCGACCCCGTCCCCTCACCGATCTGCTCGACGAGGTCCCGCGGCGGGTGGCGGCGGTGTTTCGCAGCGACGTGTGCTCGCTGTACCTCCGCGAGGGCGACGGGCTCGTCATGCGCGGCAACGTCGGCTTCACCACCAGCGCCCTCGGCGAGGTGCGCCTCAACGTCGGCGAAGGGCTCGTCGGCATGGCCGTCGAGTGCCTGCGCCCCGTGTCCGCCGACATCGCCGCCGACCACGCGCGCTTCCGGCCCTTCTCGATGCTCGGCGAAGAGCGCTTCCCGGCCTTCCTCGCGGTGCCCGTCCCGGGGCCCAACGGCTCGGCCGGCGCCCTCGTCGTGCAGCGCCGCCAGGACGCGTACTCCTCCCAGGACGTCGAGCTGCTCATGGCTCTCGCCGGCGCGGTCGCCCCGCTGCTGGAGCGCGCGCGCATCGTCGGCAACGAGCAACCACCCGCGGCGGGCGCACGCACCGCGGGAACGCGTCGGGTGACCGTCCCGGGGCGCTCGGTGGTGGCGGGTCGCGCGCTCGGGATGCTCTCGGCGGTGCAGCGACCGTCGACGAAGGCCGCCGCGGGCGAGGCGAAGGCCACCGCGAAGGACCAGGCGAAGGCGCTGGAGCGGGCCATCCAGTCGTGCGACGCGACGCTCGACTCGCACGCGCGGGCGGCGGCGCGGAAGGGGCTCGACGCGGGCTTCCTGGTGCTGTCGCGGTCGATCCTCGACGATGGGAGATTGCGCGAACGAACGCTCGAACTCGCGAAGGGCAAGGGGCTCGGGCAGGCGCTGGCGCAGGTCGCGCGCGAGGCCACGCGGGCGGCGCGCATCACCGACGTGCCGATGATCACCGAGCGCGCGATGGAGATGTCCGAGCTCTGCGACGCGCTGCGCTTGAGCCTCTACCCCGAGACCGGATCAGGCGCGCCGAAGGGAACAGTCTGGGTCGGCGAGACGGTGACGGTCTTCGAGCTGCTGCTGTCGGCGCGGGTGCAGCCGGTGGGGCTCGTGCTGTCGGGGCCGGTGGTTCCGGGGCGGGTGCGCACCATCATCGAGCTGCTGGGGGTTCCGGCGGTGGGCGAGGCCGCGGGCATCTACAACTGGGCGAGCGACGGCGACGTGGCCCTGGTGGACGGCGACCACGGGCTGGTGCGGGTGAACCCGTCGCGGCGCGAGCGCGACGAGGCGCGCGTGGAGCGCGGCGGGGCGGTCGGCGACGAGGGCTGAAGCACCGTTGACAGGTGGGGGTTCCGTCCGTGACCGTTGGCGTCATGCGAATCGAGGGGCTGGGACGCCGGTGGTTGATGGCAGGGATCCTCACGGGGGGAATGTTCGGTTACGCCGGGTGCTCGAACACGAACACCAACACCGAGGGTGACGCGGCCACGACCGACGTCCCCACGGCGCTCACCGACGCGGGCAACGACGTCCCGTCGGATGTGGCCATCGACGTGGGTCGTGACGGGGGCACCGATGCGAGTCGTGACGCGGGCTTCGACGCGGGCTTCGACGCGGGCTTCGACGCGGGCACCGACGCAGGCTTCGACGCAGGCTTCGACGTGGGAACCGACAGCGGGGTCGTGGACGTTCCGCCGGAGACCGGGCTGCACTGTGACGATGGCGGGTGCTTCTCGCCGGTGGTGGGCGTCGCCGCCGGCGCGGCGAACACCTGTGTCCTCCAGGAGGACGGGCGGGTCTTCTGCCTCGGCGCCGACGCGATGGGCGTGCTCGGTATGGGTGCCGGTGACGCCGGAGCGTCCGGGTTGACGGAGGTGCGCGGCATCCCGCCGATGGTGCAGGTCACGGTAGGGGGCAACTTCGCCTGCGCGCGAACCGCGGCCGGCGCCGTCTGGTGCTGGGGCAACAACCAGGCAGGCCAGATCGGGACCGGGACGGCCTCGGGCACCGGTGACGCCGTGCGTCCGCCGACCCAGGTGACGGTGATCGACGACGCGCGCCGGGTGATGAGCGGCTCCAGCTACAGCTGCGCCATCCGCGGCGACGCCACGCTCTGGTGCTGGGGCACCAACTCGGGGAGCCAGCTCGGACAGGGTACGGTGAGCGCGAACAACCCCACGCCCACGCCGATCTCCGGCCCCGCGGGGGTCGAGGTCGTGTCGGTGGGAGGGCACACGTGCGCGGTGCTCACGTCGGGCGCGGTCTACTGCTGGGGGGCCAACACCGTGGGGCAGGTGAACGGCACGAGCACGGCGAGCCCGATCATGACGCCCACGGCCATCACCACGGTACCGCTCGCGAGCTCCGTCGCCGTCGGCCGCGGGTTCACCTGCGCGCTGCTGCGGACGGGCGACGTCTGGTGCTGGGGCGACAACACCAACAACCGACTCCGCGCGGGGGCGGGGCCGATCGCGACGCCGGGCGCCATCCCGGGGCTGTCCGGCGTGGTGGAAATCTCGGGCGGCAGCGACGGGGTGTGCGCCCGCCTGGGCGACGGCCAGGTCTCGTGCTTCGGCACCCAGATCGACGGCGAGCTCGGCACCGGCGCCATGACCGGCACCATCACACCGACCACGATCACCGGGCTCGCGGACGTCGCGGCGCTGACCTCCGCCGTCTTCGCCGATACGGGCTCGCTCTCCACCCACCGGTGCGCCCTCACGGGGCCCGCCGGGTCGCGCCGTCGCGTGTACTGCTGGGGCCTCAACAACGTGGGCCAGCTCGGCGACGGAACCCGCACGACCGCGACGCGCCCCGTCCTCGCGACCCTCCTCCCGTAATCCCGTCGACGGTCAGCGCGGCGAGCGCGAGACGAACGCGTCGTACGAGGTGGTGCGCGTGACGTCGGTGCCTTCGAAGGTCCCGGTGCCGGACATGCGACCGCCGATGAGCACGTCGTCGTTGCCGGCCAGGAGGCACGTGTCGGAGACGTTCAGTCCGCTGTACACGGCACGCACGGCGCCCACCGTGCCCGACGCGCTGATGGCCGCGAGCCAGTGGGCGCGACCGGTGGCGCGCGGCACCGAGACTCCGCCGACGGTCACCGCCGCCGAGGTCGCGACCCCGAGCGCGAGGACGGTGCCGTCGGGCGCCACGCTCACCGCGTCGACGTAGTCGTCCGAGGAGCCGTTGGCGCTGCCGCTCACGGCCACGCCCCAGCGGTAGGCGCCGCTCGCGTTGAGGCTCACCACGAAGCCGTTGCCGCTGTTGGTCCCGGTCGTCAGGGACGACGACGAGCCGACCCGCACGGGGGACGTGGAGACCTCGCCCGAGACGTAGAAGTTGCCCGACGCGTCGCGCGCGAGGTCGCTGGGGTTGAGGTTCGAGCCGCCCTGGATGACGGTGTTCCAACGCGACGAGAGGTCGGGGCCGAGGCGCACGACGGCCCCGCACACTGAGCCGCCGGTGGCGGTGGCGGTGCCCACCGTGAGGAGCCCGCCGAAGGTCAGCGTGACGGCGGCGCCGTCGGTCGGGTCGACCACGAGCCCGCGGATGAGGTCGTAGTTCGGGCTGCCGAAGGGGAGAAACTCGCGGGGCGAGCCGTCGGCGGCGTTGAGCTGCGCCACGAACACGTCGAGGTTTCCCATGGACGCCACGGTGCGGCCGTCGAAGGTCGTCGCGCTGCTGAAGAAGCCGGCGACCCAGACCCGGCCCGCGCTGTCGACGCCCACGTGCGAGGCGTAGTCGTCGTTCGCCCCGCCCTGGCGCACGGCCCAGCGGAGCGCGCCGTCGGGTGTGTAGCTCGCGACGAACCAGTCCGTGGCGCCCGCGGAGCCGAGCATGCGCGTGCCGATGGTGGTCGTGCCGGTGAAGGTTCCGACCGCGTAGAGGTTGTTGGAGGCGTCGACGGCGATGCCTCGCACCGTGGTGCCCGCCGTCGTCGACCAGAGCACCGCGCCGGTCGGCGAGAAGCGCGCGATCCACCCGCGGGCCCCGCCGGTGTAGGTCGTGGTGCCGAGGGTGATGGAGCTGGAGAAGGTCCCGGCCGCGTAGATGTTGCCCGCCGTGTCGCGCGCAAACGCGTTGGTGTAGTCCTCGCCGCTGGTGCCGTACTGGCGAAACCACGGCGTCGTCGCGCAGGCCCCGCGCACGCAGCTCGCGCCCGTCCCGCAGACGCGGCCGCACACCCCGCAGTTGGCGTTGTCGCTGGTCGCGTCGAGGCAGCGACCGCTGCAATCGGTGAGGCCCGGCGCGCAGGCCATGGTGCCGCAGCGGGACGACGCGCAGGTCACGCCCGACGGGCACGCGAACCCGCACACGCCGCAGTGAGCCGCGTCGCTCGTGGTGTCGGTGCAACGTCCGCCGCACTGGGTTCCGCCGCACACGCAGGTCCCGGCCACGCAGGTCGCCGCGCCGCCGCACACGATGCCGCAGCCGCCGCAGTTGCGCGCGTCGGTCATCGGCGCCGCCTCGCAGCCGTTGCTCGCCTCGCCGTCGCAGTCCACGAAGCCGGTGTTGCAGCGGTTCACCCGGCAGGTGCCGCCCGTGCACATCGCGGTGGCGTTGGCAGGGGCGCACGCGCGACTACAGCCGCCGCAGTGGGCGAGGTCGGTCGCGGTGCTGACGCAGGTCGCGCCGCAGAGGGTCGCGCCGCCCGCGCAGGTGACGACGTCGACGGACGGGGGCACATCGACGGGCGGCGGCATGTCGACCGGCGCCTGCACATCGACCGCAGGGGCAGTGTCGATGGGAGCTGGGACATCGACCGCAGGGGCAGTGTCGATGGGAGCTGGGACATCGACCGCGGGGGCCATGTCGACGGGCGCCTGCACATCGACCGCAGGGGCCGTGTCGACGGGCATCTGCATATCGACCGCGGGGGCCGTGTCGACGGGCGACCCGGCGTCGGTCGCGACGTCCGCGGGCGCGTCGGCGCTGGCGTCGACGGTGAGGTTGAGCGATGGCGCGCAGGCGGCGCTGGTGAGCGCGCACGACAGCATCCAACGCCTGACCGACGAACCCCTGAGCCCACGCTTCGTGCCCCGCATGGGTCGGGACGCTATCCCCACGATTCCGCCCTAGACAACCGCGAAATGCGACGTCTACACCGCAGCCCGGCGCCCGTCATGCTGGGCGGTCGGGGGTTTCAGCGCGACTCGTAGACCGTCATGGAGGGCAGCTCCACCGCGGTGAGAAACCCGCCGCGGCCGCAGCCGGTGTCGATGGCCGTGACGGCGGGGCCTGCCCAGAGGTCGGTCGGGTCGTCGACGGTGTACGTGGAGAGTTCTTGCGGGAGGTCCATCGTGTGGGTGTGGCCGACGATGACGCGCTTGCCGCGGTAGTTGCGGAAGAACGCCTCGGTGCGCGTCCACAGCAGCGTCGAGGGGTTTTCGGCGTCGCGGGGGTGCGGGTACTGCCCGCTCTCGTCGGGGTGGATGCCCGCGTGCACGTAGATGGCGTGCTCGTCTTCGTACCAGATGGGCAGCGCGCGAAACCACGCGATGACCTCGTCGGGGAAGAACGACCCCGTCAGCAGCGCGCGCACCCGCTCGGGTGTCTGCGGGTCGCTCGGGTCGTCGCCCGTGTACGAGCACATGGTCGCGACGCACCCGTTGCTCGGCGGCAGCACGAAGCCCGGCCAGCCCTCGTCGATGACCTTGAGCCACGCGTCTTCGTGGTTGCCACGCAGGCACACGACCTTGCAGCCGCGGTCGTGGTCGAGGCCGCGCACGACCTCCACCACCTGCCGCGAGCTCAGCCCGCGGTCGACGTAGTCCCCCATGAACACCACGGTGTCGTCTCGCCCCACGTTGGGCATCCGTGAGAAGAGCGTGCGCAGCTCGTCGAGCTCGCCGTGGATGTCACCGATCGCGAACGTTCGCCCTGTCATCGTCGCGGAGCGTATCGCCATTGTCCGTCGGGAGGCCATCGCCCTTCGCGGTGACATCGACGACGAGCCTCCGCGCCTGCTCGGCGCGCTTCGCGGAGAGCTCGACCCCGACCGCGTCGAGCCCGTAGGCGTTGGCCACGGCGAGCATCGTCCCGACGCCGCAGAACGGGTCGACCACCGTGCGGGCGACCGTGCGTTCCAACAGAAAGCGGCACGTCACCTCGCAGGCCTCGACGCCCATGGCGCGGGCCCAGGTCATCTCGCCGAGGCGCGGGAGCACGTCGGCGGTCGATCCGGCGGTGTCCAGTCGGAGCGCGCGGGAGAAGCACATCAGGTGGGCCCATCCGGGTCGCCCGGGGGTGGCGGTTGCGGGCGGAGCGCGGCAGACGACCTTGTGCCAGAGCAGGTGTGATCCAGCGGCTTCGGCGCCGAGGCTCACGAGGAAGCCCTTGTCGACCCAGCGGCCCTCGCGCTTCACGTCGGTCTGGAAGAACACCACCACGCCCTCATCGGCGACCTGTCGACACGCGAGCGCGGCGGCGTCGACGAACCACCGGCGCCACCCATCGGCGCCGAGCGATGGGACTTCGGAGAGGTCGGGCAGCGACGTGACGACGGCGTGGTCGGCCGGCAGCGGGTTGGCGGCGATCCAGGCGACGCCGTCGGTCTGGTGGACGACGCGAGAGGGCATCGGAGGAGCAGTGGGCTACTTGCTGGACGCGACGTAGGCGCCGAGCGACTCGCTGTGCTGCTCGCGCCACGTGCGGCCGAAGTCCGCGCTGAGGTAGATGGTGAGGGAGAGGTACTCGCGCTCGTTCTCGGTGTCGGGGTAGCCGCTGCGGGTCTTCCAGCGACGCACCACGAGCTTGAGCGGTGAGTGGTTGTAGAGCACCCAGTCGAAGCTGTGGCCGAAGAAGGGGCCGACGGAGGAGTACTCCTCGGGGCCGACATAGACCTCGGTGATGGGCGTCTCGGTGCCATCCTCGTGGCGCCACGAGAGAACGGTCTCACAGAAGGCATTGGGCTTCGGCGTCTCGACGATCATGGGCGCAGAGGGTAACGCAGGTCACTCGGCGGTCGCGACGTCGACGCGCTCGACGACGTAGGTCTGGCGATGACCGCGGGCCTCGAAGGTGCGCAGCGAGCACTCGGCGGCGAGCTGCGAGGCGAAGACGTGCACGTCGAAGTGCTGGCCGTTGTCGTCGTAGCGGCGGAGCAGCCACGGCTCGACGCGCAGCAACGGGATCAGGTGCGGGTCCTCATCAGCACGCCAGTGGAGGCGACCAGGCAGTGCGGCGTGGTGGAGCACGTGGTCGACGTCGGGGTCGCTCGCCGAGACGTACCAGGCGAGACGGTCGCGGGGGTCGTGCTTGATGATGAGCTCCAGGCCACACGGGCAGGTGCGGAGCCACGCGTCGTAGCGGTCAGCGCCGTGCTCCGACGCCAACGGAATGTCGGGCTCTCCCAGGAGCGCCAGCATCGCGCCGTCATCGACCTCGAAGACGGCGAGCGAGTCGACGTAGATCCAATCGATGTCGGCGGGGTCACGCGTGCTGCGGTGCAGCGGGTGATGGCCCCACAGGGTTTCTCCCCGATCCATGAGCGGGACGTAGGCGCGACCGCTGACAGCGACAACCCGCCTCTCTGTCGTCGGTGAGGCTGGCGATGCGTGAGGGCCTCAAACGAGATGGTTACCCGGTGAGCCAGCTCGCGAGGGCGTCGCGATCGAGAGACAGCAGGGCCACACCTACGGCCTCGACGCCGTCGAGGTCGAGCCGACGGAGCATCACGGCGCGCTCGGCGTCGGTCAGCGGGCGCGCCAGCTTCAGCTCTGTGAGGCGGGCCAGCACCGCGCGGGCTCCCTCCTCATGACCTTCCTCGCGGCCTTCCTCGCGGCCCTTCTGGAGGCCCCTTTGGAGGCCCTTCTGGAGGCCCTCTTCGTGCTGGCGATCCATGTACTCGTAGGCTTCGGTGAGATCGACCATGAACTCCTCCGTGAGTCGCTCGCCGCGCTTCCGCGCCGCCAGGAACACTTGTACCACCTCAGCGAACAGCGCACGCCCACGCGGCAACACGCCGTAGCGCTCGCGCAGTGTTCGCAGGGCTGACGTCAGCGTCGCACCGGAGCCCATGAGTCGGAGCGGCAACGTGTCGTCGGTCTGCTCCAGCTCCGAGAGCACCACGAAGGACATCGGCATCCCCACGCTCAAGTGATAGACGCCCGAAGGCCACCCAGGTGCGGGCACGGCACCCAGCGCGCGAAGAGCCGCGTCGGGGCGCCTGCCGCAGAACAACCACGCGCGCTCTGCCACGGGACGCTTCGCCAACAGCATCGCGTGGCGGTGGTTGAGCATCTTGCGCAAGCACGCGAACACGTCGTCCAGGCTCGGCGCTCCGTGGAAGGGCTCCAGCAGCGCGGCCACCGCCGTGATGCGACCGAGCAGCCCCAACGCGCGACGCTCGTCGTCCCGCAACGGGTCGGGGACGAAGAATGCGTCCGAGCGTTGCGACGCGAGCGCGGGCACGTCCACTTCGGTCTCCAGTTGACCGAGGTCGTGCAACAGCACGTCGAGGATCTCCTTCG
Source organism: Polyangiales bacterium (assembly GCA_044229975.1). GTDB lineage: Bacteria > Myxococcota_A > Polyangia > Polyangiales > SCUS01. The sequence continues at coordinate 443,086 of JBGARZ010000006.1, read as the reverse complement.
CCAGGCTGTCGAACGGCGTCGCCATCACCGCACTCCCAGAGCGCGGCGCGTGCCAGCGAGACTCACCGAGAAACGCCGTCGTTGCAGGGGTGGCGGGGGTGGCGGCGGGGGTGGCGGCGGGAGTGGCGGCGGAACAGCTCACGTCGTCCCAACCCATCGTCACTTCCGGCGCAGCACCAGCATCCCGACAGCGCCCAGCCATCCGAGCACCCGCAGCACCCCGTCCAACCACCCTCGCGTCGCGTACCCATCGTCGCGCGGTCCCGCCCGGTACGGCTCGCGCTCCAGCAGCACCGCCATCGCCGGGTCACCCCACGCGTGGCCGTCGCGGTCGTACACCACGGTGCGCCCCGCCCGCAGCGCCTCCATCACCGACGCCTCGCTCGCCTCGCGCGCGAACACCAGCGTGCGACACAGCCCGAGCGGGCTGAAGAAGTGGTAGTCCGACGCGCCGATGGCCGTCAGCCGGTGCGCCCCGCGGTTGCCGTCGACGTAGTAGTCGCGCAGGTCTTCCCACCGCCACCCGCTACGCGCCGCCTGGAAGGCGATGGGGTGCATCACCTCCGTTCCGTCCATGCGGTCGCGCACCGGAACCAGCGTCGACCAGAACCGTCGCGTCGGGTGCGCCGCGATCACCAGTCCCCCCTGCGCGTGCACCGCGTCGATCACCGGCCCGATGTCCCGCGTCGGAACCACCGCCCGCTCCAGCCCGATGCCGTGCACGTGGTAGCCCGCGGTGGTCACCTCTTCTCCCACGATGATCACCGGCAGCGACCCCGTCGCCCGCGCGAACCACCGCGCGATCTTCGCTGGGAACACCAGGTTGTGCTCCGTCACCGCCAGCACGTGCAGCCCTCGCCGACGCGCATGCATGACCAGCTCCGGCGGCGACAGAAACCCGTCGCTGAAGCGCGTGTGCGCGTGGAAGTCCCCCTCCAGCACCAGCCACTCGCCGCGTCGCGCGGGCGCCGCGACGTCGCGATGGTCGTAGAGCGATCCGCCAATCACACCGAGCGCGAAGCAACCCGCGGCGACGATCCACGGCGCCCTCACGGGAACACCCCCAGCAGCGGCAGCAGCTCCCCGACGGCGACGTAGTAGCCGATGATCATCGACGCGAGCAGCGCGTAGTAGCGCAGCGCGCAGACGGCGGTGGCGCGCCGCGACAGGCCCAGGCCCGCGCGAAACATCGCGACGGTGAGCGTCATCGCCCACAGCAGCGCGACGAGCACCGCGACGGGGAGCGCGCCCGTGCGTAGCAGGGTGAGCATCACAGCGGAGACGGAGGGCGCGAACAGGCAGACGCCCGCGAGGCTGAGGAGCAACAGCAGCCACGGGGTAGCGCCGAGCAGGAGCAGCGAGAAGGCCGCGCGACGGGAGCGGTCGGGTGCGACGCCGCGGAGCGCGACCGCGAGCGCGACGGATTGCAGCGCTGGGAGGAAGGCCCACGCGAGCACCGACCACGCGAGGTGCGCGAGGACGATGTGCCCGGACGTGGTGATGGAGACGAAGGTCGCGACGACGCCGAGCACGCCGAGGAGGCGCCACGGGAGCGCGCGGGCGTGGAGGGCATCGCCCTGCGCGGCGAGCTCGGCGTACCCGCGGAAGGGCGCGCCGAGGAGGCGGATGGCGTCGGAGGTCATCGGGCTCACAGCGTAGTGGATGTGTGGATGCGCGAGGGGCGCCGCCGGGTGCGTTGACCGCGCGGCGGGCGTGGGTGTAGCGCCGTGGCGATGTCCTGGCGACCAATCGAAGCGTGGATGCGCGAGCACCTTCCCAGCGGGCTCGAACGCCTCGGAGTCCCCGTCGACGAGGAGGCGCTGCGACGCTTCGAGGAGAGCCTCGGGGTCGCGTTACCCGATGCGTTTCGTGCGACCTGGCGTGAACACGATGGCGAGGAGTTCGGCGGGAGCGAGTACCTGTTTCCGATGGTTCAGTACCTGCCGCTCGCGGCCATCGTGTCGGAGCGCGACGAGATGATCGCGCAGCTCGACGCGCACTACTCGGGCGAGCGCAACGTCGCCCCCGCGGTCGGCCACGTGCGCGCGCAGTACTGGAACCGCCGCTGGATTCCCTTCGCCCTCCTCGGTGGCGCGAGTGACTTCTACTGCCTCGACCTTGACCCACCCGATGGCGGAACCGCCGGTCAGGTGATTCGCGTGTCGGCGAAGAACTGGGAGCGCACCGTCATCGCGCCCGACCTCACGACCTACTTCGACGAGCTCGCCGCGAAGCTGCGCGACGGTCGTCTCGTGGTGGTCGACGGCGTGATCAAGACGGCGAAGAAGACGGAGGTGGCACCGTCACCAGTGCCCGCGGTGTCGGCGGGAGAGAAGCGGCGCTTCGGGGCCGGGCTGGCCTTCGCGGCGGTGTTCTGGGTGGCGTTCTATTTCGCGGTGACGCGGCAGACGCCCGCGACGGTGGGCGCGGCGGTGGTGGCGTGGGTCATGTGGTTCGCGGCGAAGCGGTACCTCGCGCGCAACGGGCTGACAGCGCGGGGGTAGTCTCGCGCGATGATGCGAACCGCGGCGGTGATGGTGGCCCTGGGCGCGTTGGGGTGCGGCGACGCGGGCGGGGTGTGCGACGAGAGCCTCGCGAGCAACGTGTCAGCGTCTCCCGCGCCGCCGCCCGAGAGCGTCGCAGGGCTGGCGCGGGACGTCCGGCGCGTCGGAGGACTGGTGTTTCGTGGCGTGGTGGTGGGCGAGCGTCGATCGCTGCCGCCCGTTCGCGTGATGGTGGGCGCGAACTTCACGCTGGTGAGCCAGCGGCTCGGGGCGACGGTGCGCGTGACGGATGCGCTCGGCGGGGCGGCGCCTTCGGCGGTGGACATCGTGAGCCGCACCGGGCGGGACTCCGTGGTCGACTACCTCGGGTGCCCGGCGGGCGGGTCCTCGGGCCTGACGACGTCAGCGCAGCAGGAGGTGCCGGCCGAGGGGGAGTGGGTGTTCTTCGTCTACCAGTTGGAGGGGCAGCGAATGATGACGTGGCGCGCGGCGATCGTCGGCGACGCGGTGTCCAACGAGGGGACGATGGCCCAGGGCAGCGTGCCCATCGGCGACCTGCGCGCCGTGCCGTGAGCTACCGCTCGTCGTCCGGATTGCGCGGCGTCTGACCCGCGCGCCGTCGCAGCATCATCTGCTGCAGGTCCTGCGCGTTGCGCTCCAGCTGATCGAGCGGCGCGAGCGACTGCGGCGGCGGTGGCGCCGACGCGTCCTGCTGCTGGTCGGCGCCCCCATCGGGCTCGCCGCCGTTGGACCCGCTGTCTCCGCTGGCGCCGCTGTCGCCGCCGTTGGACCCGCTGTCTCCCTGCTGTCCGCCGCCGTCGCCCGGACCGCCACCATCACCGCCGCTGCTGCCGTCGCTCGGCGGCGCGTCGCTCGGTGGGTTGTCACCCGGCGGCGCGTCCTGGCTCGCGTCCTGGCCCGCATCGGGCCCCGCGTCGGGGTGGTCTTCTTCGTCCTTGCGACGTCGCGCGAGGTCGAGGTTCCACGCGGCGTCGACCCATCCGGGGCGCAGCCGCAGGGCCTCCTTGTACGCGTCGATGGCGTTGCGCCACGAGTGCTCCGAGAAGTACGTGTTGCCCAGGTTGTACTGCGCCCGCGCGCGAACCTGCGTCTCGATGTCCTCCATCGGCGCGCCCGCCATGCCCCGCGCGGCGTTGCGGATCTCGTCCTGTGCCCCGGAGTACCCTTCGGGCACCGCGGCGTCCATCACCAGCTCCGGCAGCACGCCGCCGTCACCCGGCGCGAGCAACACCCTGAACTTCGCCAGCCCTCGATTCGCGTGCACCCCGGCGTTGCGCGCACCATCGCCCGGCGCCGACTCGTAGTGCCCCAGCGCCTGCGGAAACTCCCGCTGATCGAAGGCCGCGTTGCCCTGCGCCACGCGCGGCTCCAGCTCTTCCCGCGGCGGCCACGCCCACACCGTAAACGCCGTCAGCCCGACGGCCATCACCCCCGCGACGACGTACGCCCTCACGACGCACCCCCCGTCTTCGCGCGCCGCCGCACCCGCTCCGGCAACAGCCCCGAGGCCGCCACCAGCAGCGCGAACGCCGGGAACAACACCACCCACGCCAGCTCTTCGTACACCGTGCGCTGCGTCTCCGAGACCTCCGAGCGCCGCAGCCGCGCGAGCTGCCGACGGATCGCGTCGATGCCCACCTCGCCCTGCCGCGGGCGGAAGTACGTCCCGTGTCCTTCGGTCGCCACGTTGCGGAGCTGCTGCTCCATCTGCGGCGTGAACTGCGTCTGCTTGATCTCGCCGCGCGAGTCGCGCTCGTAGCCCGCCATGCGGCCGTCGGGCGTGTACGCCGGGATGGGCTCCGGCAGCGCGCTCCCGATGGCGTCGATGTACACCTGCACGCCGTCCGTCGCCGCCTCGCGCGCGGCCGCCACCGGGTCGCCGTCGAGGTCTTCACCGTCCGTGATGAGCAGGATCACCCGCGACCGTCTGGCCGCCAGCGGGTCGCGCCGCAAGAGATCCCTCGCCGCCGAGATGGCCCGGCCGATGGACGTCCCCTGCACCGGGAAGTCCCACGGGTGCGCGTCACGGAAGAAGCGCGTCGCCGCCTCGTGGTCGGTCGTCAACGGGTACTCCATCGTGTCGCCCGCGAAGAGCACCACCGCCACGCGGTCGCCCGGCTCTTCGGTCAGCAGTCGTTCGAGCTCCGCCTTCGCGCGCTCGATGCGCGACGGCGCCACGTCGCGCGCCAGCATGGACTTCGACACGTCGAGGCACACCACCACGTCGATGCCGCGCCGCGCGACCACCTCGGTGCGCGACCCGTGCTGCGGACGCGCCGCGCCCACCGCGAGCAGCGCCACCGCCACCAACACCATCACGGAGCGCGCCGCGCGCCAGCCCGCGGGTGATCCGTCGCGCAGGCTCGACACCAGCAGCACGTCGCCGAAGCGCGCGAGGTCGCGCCGACGCGCCCACGTCGCATACGCCATCAGCCCGCCGAGCAGCGGAACCAGCGCCAGCAGCCACAACCACGCCGCCGCCCCGAACCTCACGGGAACCTCCTCAGCCGCGTCGACGCGAGCAACCCTTCGAGCGCGAGCAGCGCGAGGGCCGCCACCACCAGCCACGGATACAGCTCCGCGTAGCGCGCACCCGCGTCGGCGATCTTGCTGCGCTCCAACTGGTCGAGGATGGTGTGGAAGCTCTGCTCCAGCGCCGCTCGATCGACCGCGCGGAAGAACTGTCCCCCCGTCGTCGTGGCGATGTCCTGCAGGAGCTGCGGGTCGATGGCGAAGCGCGCCTGCACGTACACGGGGCGCCCCGCGAGGTCGACGCCCTGCTGCACCGGCGCGTCTTCCGCGGTGCCCACCAGGATCGTGTAGACCTTCACGCGCAGGGCCGTCGCGAGCTGCGCCGCCTCGCGCGGGTCGACGTGACCGGCGTTGTTGGCGCCGTCGGTGAGCAGCAGCACCACCTTGCTGCGCGCGTCGCTGTGGCGCAGGCGGTTGAGGGCCGTTCCGAGGCCGTCGCCGATGGCGGTGCCCGAGCCGTCGATGAGCTCCAGGCTGAGGGCGCTCACCATGCGCTGGAGCACCGTGTAGTCGAGCGTCGGCGGCACCACGGTGAACGCCTCGCGGCCGAACACCACGAGCCCCATGCGGTCGCTCCGGCGCCGCTGGATGAAGTTGCCGACCACCTCCTTCGCCGCTTCGAGGCGCGTCGGCTGGAGGTCGGCCGCGCGCATCGACCCGGAGAGGTCGAGGGACATCACGATGTCGATGCCCGACAGCTCCAGCGCGTCGGGCGCGTCGACCCGTTGCGGGCGCGAGAGCGCGACGCCCACCAGCACGATGGCCGCCACGCGCAGGGCCGCGGGCAGGTGCACCAGGCGCGCGCTCACGGTGCGGGGGACGGCTCGCAGGGCGGCGCCCTGGGAGACCTTCAAGCGGGTGAGGGCCTCGCCGGGGACGGCGTCGACGCGCTTCCAGAGAAGCCGCGAGCATACATAGATGAGTAAAGAGACGGGCAGCGCGAGCAGCGCCCACGGGGTCTTGAGCTGGATCTGCCAGCCCGCGAGGTAGACCGCGACGGCGGCGGCGATGGCGAGGAGGACGAGGATGAGCGCGGCGATCGACGCGACGGGCCCCGCGGGCGAGCGGTGCTTCGGGACGGCGGCGCGGACGGGAGAGGGGCGACCGCGGAGCTTCATGGTGTTGCTCCGCGGGGTGCTTCGGTCGCGGGGGAGTTCATGGGGCGGCCGCGTTCGACGAGGGAGACGGCGTCGGCGAGGATGGCGTCGGCCTCCTCGTGGGCGGGGACGTAGCGGGCGAACTTCACGAGGTCGCACTCGCGCAGCAGGCGCTCGACCTCGACGAAGGTGACGCCCGGCAGCGGGCTCTTGCGCAGGTGCGCGAGGAGCTCGTCGGTGGTCATCTCGATGGCGTCGAACGAGCGCACGCCGCCGAGGTACCGGCGGATCACGTCGGAGATGGCGTCGTAGTAGTCCTTGGTGAGGCCGCGCGAGAGCAGGTCGCCGCTGGAGAGCGCTTCGAGCGCCTCGCGGGCGATGAAGTACGGGTGCCGCGGCGGCGGAGGTGGCGGCACGAACTTCGGGCGACGGCGCAGCCACGCGGCGACCGAGAGCGCGGCCACGATGGAGAGGAAGAGGATATCGAGCCCCAGCGAGACCCAGCGGAGGGTGAGCGCGTCGCGGCGCACGTCCTCCGGGCGGGTGATGTCCCTGGGCTGCGGGTGCGTGGCGTTGCCGAAGACCGAGCGCACGCGGAAGCGCACCTCCGGGGTACACATCCGGGCGATCTCGTCGCCGGTGTTCACGCGGTAGGGCATCGGCCGGATGGTGACCTCGCCGGCGCGGAACGGTTGCAGCGCGACGACGACCTCGGAGCGCACGCGGCCGTTGGGTTCGCCGTGGGTGCTGCGGTCGCGCTCGGGCTGCTCGCGGGCGTACTCGAGCTCGATCGCGGGCTGCTGGAGGGCGACGGCGTCGGGGTCGAACTCCACGCGATCGGCGGCGCGATAGCGGAAGGTCCACATGACGCGGACGCGGTCGCCGACCTGCGGGTTGGGCGGGTTGAGCGTGGCCTCGACGACGGGCGCCCGATCGGCCGCGATGGGATCGGCGACGCACTCACCAGAACGCGGAGCAGGTGCAGCGGGACGAGCCGCGACGGCGGCATCGGTCGCGACGACGGCGGCGTCCTGAGCTGACGCAACGGCGGGCGCGAGGAGGGCGAGCGCGAAGGCGACGTGGACCCGGTAGCTCATCCCGCGTGCATCCTTCTCGCGCGGCGCCGGAAGAACTCCGCCAGCGCGCTGATGTACGGCCGGTGCGTCGCCACGTTGATGGCGTCCAGGCCGAGCCGTCGGAAGAGCGTGTCGCGCGTGATCTTCTGCTGCGCGATGGTGCGCCGGTAGTGCTCGCGCACCGCGGGGTGGCTGGTGTCGACCTCGATCCACTCGCCGGTCTCCAGGTCTTCGGCGAGCATGAGCCCCACGTCGGGCAGCTCGTCCTCGCGCGGGTCGCTCACGTAGATGGGGACGAGGTCGTGCCGCGCCGCCGCCACGCGCAGCGCGTGCTCGTAGTCGTTGCCGAGGAAGTCGCTCACCACGAAGGACACCGCGCGCCGACGCGACAGGTGACCCAGCACCTCCAGCGCCAGCGAGAGGTTGGTGCCGGCGTGTTCGCCATCTTTCCGCGGTGCCTCCTTGAACTGGAGAATCTCCGTCACCACCCGCATCACGTGGCGCGCGCCCTTGCGCGGCGGGACCACCTTCTCGACGCGGTCGGTGAAGAGCACGAGGCCCACGCGGTCGTTGTTCTTGACGGCGCTGAAGGCCATGACGGCGCTCACCTCGGCGACGAGCTCGCGCTTGAACATCGCGCGGGTGCCGAAGTCCTGCGAGCCCGACAGGTCGACCAGGAGCATCACGGTCATCTCGCGCTCTTCGCGGAAGACCTTGATGTGCGGCGCGTTGGTGCGGGCCGTGACGTTCCAGTCGATGAACCGGATGTCGTCGCCGGGCTGGTACATCCGCACCTCGTCGAACGCCAGGCCACGGCCCTTGAACACCGACGCGTAGGCGCCCACGAGCTGGTCGTTGGCGAGCCTCGCGGTGGTGATCTCGATGCGCCGAAGCTTCTTGAGCAGCTCCTTGTCGATCATCGAAGCACCAACTGTCCCTTACGGAACCTCGACGGCCTCGAAGATGCGGCCCACCACCTGGTCGGCGGTGATCTCCTCGGCCTCGGCCTCGTAGGTCAGCGAGATGCGGTGGCGCAGCACGTCCATGCCGATGGCCTTCACGTCCTCGGGGATGACGTACCCGCGGTGCTGGAGAAACGCCCGCGCCCGCGCCGCGTTGTTGAGCGCGATGGACGCGCGCGGCGAGGCCCCGTAGCGGATCATCGGCGCGAGCTCCTTGAGCCCGGCCTTCTGCGGCTCGCGCGTCGCGAACACCAGCGACACGATGTAGTCCTTCAGCTTGTCGTCGACGTAGATCTCCGGAATCACCTTGCGGGCCGCGAGAATCTGCTCGGGCGTCACCTTCGGGGACACCGTCGCGGGCGCCGCGGCGGTCTGCCGATCCATGATGGCGCGCTCCTCTTCGCGCGTGGGATAGCCCACCTTGACCATCAACATGAAGCGGTCGACCTGCGCCTCGGGGAGCGGGTACGTGCCCTCCTGCTCCACGGGGTTTTGCGTCGCCATCACGATGAACGGATCGGGGAGCTTGAAGGTCTGGTCGCCGAGGGTGACCTGTCCCTCCTGCATCGCTTCGAGCAGCGCGCTCTGCACCTTGGCGGGCGCGCGGTTGATCTCGTCGGCGAGCACGAGGTTGGCGAAGATGGGGCCCTTCTTGGCGACGAAGCTGCCGTCCTGCGGGCGGTAGATGACCGTGCCCACGAGGTCGGCCGGCAGCAGGTCGGGCGTAAACTGCACCCGCGCAAACTGGCTCTGGAGGACGTCGCAGAGCGTGCGCACGGTCAGGGTCTTGGCGAGGCCGGGGACACCTTCGAGCAGCACGTGGCCGCGCGCGAGCAGGCCGATGAGCAGCCGCTCGACCATGGTGTTCTGCCCGACGATGACCCGGCCCACCTCGGTGAGGATGTCATCGATGAACTTCGACTCTTGCTGGACGAGATCGTTGAGCGCGCGGTTGTAGGTCATGGATCGGGGTGTTGTGCTTGAGGGTGTGTGCGGCGAACGGGAGCGACGGGCGCTCTACCGCAGCGGCGGCGCGGCATGCAACCCGATGGTGGCGGGGATGTATTCCCGGGCGGTTTGGTTCCTTGGGTGGGTCGAAGTGTGTCCCGGGCTGGCGTCTCCCTGTGACTTGCCCAAGGGAGGTGCTTCGTGGTCCGTTACCTGTGTGGTGCGGACCTTCGGCTCATGAGCAGTGACGAAGAAAAAGTTGTCGTCGCACTCCCCAGCGGCGCGCGCTTCGGCGCCTACGAGGTCGTCCGCATGCTCGGCAGCGGCGCCTTCGGCACCGTCTACGAGGCGCTGCGGCACCCGCTGAAGAAGCGCGTCGCGCTCAAGGTGCTGCACGCCGACATGGCCCGCAGCCCCGAGGCCGTCGCGCGCTTCCTCCGCGAGGCCGAGGCCGCGTCGCAGCTCGACCACCCGCACATCGTCGACGTGCAAGACCTCGGCGCCATCGACGGTTCGTCGTTCATCGCGATGGAGTTTCTCGACGGCGAGACGCTCGACGCGCACATCGAGCGCTACGGAAAGCTCTCCGTCGCCGAGACCCTCGACCTGCTCATCCCCATCATCTCGGCCATGGTGGCCGTGCACGCGCGCGGCATCATCCACCGCGACCTCAAGCCCGCCAACGTCTTCCTCTCGCCGACGTCGCAGGGCAACTTCCCTCGGCTGCTCGACTTCGGCATCGCCAAGCTCACCGCCACGGACAGCTCGCTCACCCGCACCGCCTCCGTGCTCGGGACGCCCTCGTACATGTCCCCCGAGCAGGTGCGCGAGTCCCGGCAGATCGACGTCCGCAGCGACGTCTGGTCCATGGGCGTGATGCTCCACGAGTGCGTCGTGGGCAAGCGACCCTTCGACGGCGCGTCGCTGTTCGAGACCTTCGAGCAGATCATGCGCGCTCCCGTCAAAGCCCCTGGCTCGCTCGTGGCCGACGTCGACCCTGGCTTCGACGCGGTGGTGCTGCACGCCCTCCAGCGCGATCCCCAGCAGCGCATCGCGACCATGCGCGAGCTCGGCGCGGCGCTGCTGCCCTTCTCGTCGCCCGTGACGCAAGCCGCGTGGGCGCGCGAGTTCGTCGCGTCGCCGTCTGACCCGGGCCCCGCGCCCGAGCGCTCCAATCCGCCGCACGCGTCGAAGTCGCCCATCACCCTCGCCGCGCAATCACTCCCCGTCGTCGACGCGCTGCCCACGCGCCCGCTGCGACCCGTGGTCGTGGGCGTGGGCCTCGTCACCGCGGCGCTCATCGCCGTCGCGGTCGCGGTGTCGTTGCGCGGTCGGCCGACCACCACCGCGTCGACGCTGCCGCCCATCGTGCTGCACAGCACCTCCGCGCGGGTTCCGCCGCCGACGCCGGTGCCTGCGCCGGCGGAGCCCGCGGTGGTGGAGCCAACGCCCGCACCCGTCGCCGAGGTGGTGCCCGCGCCCGTCGCCGAGGTGACGCCGACGCCTGTCCCGGCGGCGCGTCCGCCGACGCGACCCAACCGCCCTCCGGCGCGACCCAACCGTCCCAACCGCCCGGTGCGACCGCCCGCGACGACGCCCGGCACCGTCGGCAACTACTGACGTGAGATCACTGATGATGAAGCGACGAGGCTGGTGGCTGTTGGTCGTGCTCGCCGCCTCGGGCACGGCGTGGGCGCAGGTTCCGTCGGCGAGCGAGGCAGAGCATCGGCGCGGGATGCAGCTCCGCGTGGAGGGTCGCCACGTCGAGGCGGCGGCGGTGTTTCGCGACATCTACGCGCAGACGAGAGAGCCTCGCGCGCTGGCGCGACAGGGCCTGGCCGAAGCCGCAGCGGAACGCTGGGTCGAGGCCGACGAGCACCTGCGCGCGGCGCTGGGCTACGCGACCGACGCCTGGATCAACACCAACCGGCAGAACCTCGCGCGCGACCTCGGGCTCATCGAAGGGCACCTCGGGGCGCTGGAGGTTCGGGGTCCCAGCGGCGCCGAGGTGCGCGTCAACGGCGTCGCGCGAGGCACGCTACCGCTAGCAGCACCGCTGCGGGTGCTGGCGGGTCCGGTGAGCGTCGAGCTGCGCGCGGCAGGCTACACACCGGCCACGCGCGACGTGACGGTGACGGCGGGCGTCTCGCAGCCGATGGTCGTCGCACCGGAGTTGCAGCGGGCGGTCGCGGTCGTGACGCCCCCCGTGGTGACGCCGCCGGTCGTGACGCCCCCCGTGGTGACGCCGCCGGTCGTGACGCCCCCCGTGGTGACGCCGCCGGTGCTGGTGCGACGGCCTGACCCGGTGGTGACGCCGCCCGTGGTGACGCCGCCGCCGTCGACGGCGAGGTGGCAGTTGCCGCTGGGCATCGCCGGGATCGGTGTCGGTGTGGGGCTCATCGGCCTCGGCGTGGCCGGTCTGGTGCTGCGCAACGACAACGCGACGCAGTTCAACGCGACCAACGCGGGCCGCAACTACTGCGGGTTGAACGGCTCCGATCAGGTCGTGTCGTTGATGCCGGGATCGTCCGTCGACTGCAACGGGCTCTACGACGCGGGCCGCACCTGGCAGTCGGTGAGCGTCGCCGGCTTCATCGCCGGAGGAGTGTTCGCAGCGCTCGGAACGGTGCTTCTGGTGACGAGGCCATCGTCGCGTTCGGGCGAGCACGCGGCGATCCGCTGCGGCATGGGCCCCGGCGACATCGGCATCGCCTGCGGCGGAACGCTCTGACTCACAGCGCCGGCGCGACGAGCACCACCGTGTCGCCGCGGATGTGGTCGAGCGCGTAGCCCGTCGCCCACAGGTCGATCATCGTCGCGGTCGGGTCACCAAGCTCGCGGTACGCCACACCATCGGGTCGTCGCAGGTCGCGCGCCACCGCCTCCGGCCACAGCACGCACGCCGCCACGTCTTCGGCCACCCGCAGCGCGTACCCCCTCCCGGTCACGTCGAGCACCGCGCGAACGTCCATCACCGCGGCGAGCTTCGGGATGCGGACGACGAGCGCCCGGCTCAGCTCCTGGGCGATCATCGCCATGCGGTACCGATCGAGGTAGCTCTGGTACCAGCGCTCGGCCGCGACGACCCGCCACGCCACCCTCGTGGCCGCCACGCGCCGCACCGACGGAACCTCCCACGCGACGCTCTCCGCCGCGAACGCCAGCGCCAGCTCGCTCGCCCTCGCGACGCCGCGCGGATCACACGCGAGCGTCACGGCCGCGTCGATGGACACCGGCAGCGCGGGCCCATCACCCGCCGCGCCCGCGTCCTCGCGAAACGGCTGCCACGTCGGCCCATCGGCCGCCGCGGGTCGCTCGCGAAACGCGCCGCGCGGGTCGTGCTCGGGCGCTGGGACGAGCCCGCGCACCATCAGCGCCTCCCACGCCTCTCGAACGTCCTTCATCCCGATGACGACCGCGCGCGCCTCGGGCAACCGCGGTCGCCCGGGGCGCAGCACGCGGCGGGCGAAGGCGGTCCAGTCGCGGCTCATCGGGTACGGTACTACGCGGCGGGTGGGCCCGCGTCGAGGCGCTCGACCCACTGCGTGGCCTCGTTGACGGCCGATCGTGCGAGGGCGTCGTCCACCTCGATGCCGTGCGCATCGAGCGAGGTGAGGTCATGCAACTGCGCCAGCGCGGCGTGCGCGGCGTGTGGCAGCCGACCGCCCGGGATGAGCTCGCGGTAGATCGCCGCCACCAGCCCCGCATGCCCGCCCGTCGGCGGCGTCGCGAGCATTCCCCCGATCGCAGCGCCCAGCGCCTCGTACGCCGCGCGCACCGCGTCCGAAGGGAAACCCGCCGCCAGCACCACCTGCGCGAGATGGAGTCGATTGCCCGCGCGCCCGGCGATGCGTCGCGGTGCGGCCGGAGCGGACGGCTCTTCGACGGACGTCGGCGAGGTGGATGGGAGCGGTTCTTCGACGGACGCTGTCGACGTGGGCGGGAGCGTCCCTTCGCTCCGCTCCGGGTAAGGCCGGGGACTGGGACCTGGGTCGTCGGGTGCGGCTTCGTCGGGCGCAGCTTCGTCGGGCGCGGCTTCGTCGACGTCGCCCTCTTCGACGGGCGCCTCTTCGGCGCTCGCGTCGGTCGGCGGTGCTGCCACCTCCGCGGCTCCCTCTTCCGGTGCGACCTCTTCGTCATCCTCCAACGCCTGGAGCGCCGCGCTCATCTCCTTGATGAACATCGAGAAGCTCGGCGCCACCAGCTCGTCGACGTCGCTCGCCACGTCCAGCGCGGCGCCGCGCACGGCCCGCTTGCCCGCGAGTGTTCCTTCGATGCCGCGCTCGATGCCGGCCGCCGCGCAGAGGTACGTCACCGACACGCCGCGGGTCTGCCCCAGCCGGTGCGCGCGTGATGTTCGCTGATCGAGTCGACCAGGGTTCCAGGGCAGGTCGAGGTGGATGACGTAGGACGCCACCTGGAGGTTGAGGCCCGTTCCGCCGGCGTCGGTCGAGAGCAGCACGCGCACGTCGGGCGACTCGCGAAACTTCTCCAGCAGCGCCGGTCGTCGGTCCGTCGCGATGCCGCCGTGGAGCATCGCGTAGCCCACGCCGATGGCCTCCAGCCGCTCGGCCGCGAGCTTCAACATCTCGCGCCACTCCGAGAACACCAGGATCTTGCTCGTCCCTTGCGCGACGATCTCGCCCACCAGCGACTCGAACTCGTCGAGCTTGGGCGAGCTCCGATCTTCGCGGCCGGGGTCGCACAGCGCCACGGCGTTGCACGCCTGCCGCGCCTTCAGGAGCTTCGCCATCAAGCGCTTCTGCTCGTCGAGGGTGAGCGCGCGGTGCTCGGTGATGCGCATGAGCCTCGCGGCCTCGTGGCGGTAGCCGTGTTCGAGCTCGGCCTGCTCCTTGGACAGCGCGAGGTAGCGGGTCTGCTCGGTGAGCGCCGGGAGCTGGGTGAGCACCTCCTCCTTGCGGCGACGCAGCACCAGCGGGGCGATGGTCTCGCGGAGCGCGGCGAGGTTCTTGTAGCCCTCCACGCGACCGCGCGCGTTCTGTTGATGGAAGCGGAGGTTGAAGCGCCACAGCGGACCGAGCACCTCGGCGTCGGCGAGCTGGAGCAGCGCGTAGAGGTCGTCGAGGCGGTTCTCGACGGGCGTGCCGGTGAGCACGAAGAGGAAGCGCGACGGGATGGCTCGCAGGGTGGTGGCGGTCTTGGTGCGGAAGTTCTTGGCGCGTTGGGCCTCGTCGAGGACGAGCACGTCGGCGTCGAGGTTTTGCAGCGAGGTGAGCTCGCGCCAGGTGATCTCGTAGTTGAGGATCTTGTACGGCGCGTCGGACTCCAGCGCGGCCCGGCGAGAGGCGGCGCCGCCGGAGACGACCACGGCCTCGGAGCGCGCGTAGCGCTTGATCTCGCGGGCCCACTGGTCCTTGAGCGACGCGGAGGTGACGACGAGGATGCGAGCGGCCTCGCCGCGCAGGCGCAACAGCTCGCACGCCGCGAGGGTCTGAACGGTCTTGCCGAGGCCCATGTCGTCGGCGAGCAGCGCCCGGCCCGCGCCCACGAGGAAGCGCACGCCGGTGCGTTGGTAGGGGAAGAGGGCTTCGCTGAGCACGTCGAGTCCGAGGCGGTTGGAGTCGATGGCGGCGAGCACGTCGCGTTGGCGGGTGGCGAGGCGTTCGCGCTCGGCGAGTCGGCGCGCGAAGAGGGCGGCGCCGTGGGTGACGCGGACGGCGGTGCGCTGGGATCCGGTCGCGAGCGCGTCGGCGTCGACGAGGCGGAGGGCGCCGGAGGGGAGGCGTTCGAGGCCGAGGGCGCGGTGCTGCGCGGGGGTCCATCGGCCCAGGGCGTGGAGGCGCGGAGTGCCCGCGGCGACGACGGTGAGCGTGGTGGCGAAGGGGACGTTGAGCACGCGGGCGAGGGCGCGGCGGAGCGTCGGTCGGAAGGAGACGGCGCGGCGAACGGCCTCGATGTGCTTGCAGGTGCCGAGGCCCGAGTAGAGGAAATCGGGGCAGGTGCAGGTGTCGTGGAGGTCACCGTCGACGAGGTCGACGGCGTAGGCGTTGGCGGAGGTTCCGGAGACGAACCAGGTGGTGTCGACGCGGTCGTCGGCGCGTTCGAGGCGGAAGGGCTCGGTGAAGGCGCGGTGCTCGCGCATGGCGCGCTCGAAGCGGACGAGGGCGGCCTCGTCGTCGTAGCGCTCGCAGACGGGGAGGTCGTGGTCGCGCGGCTTGAGCTGGAGGACGGGCATGACCGCGGGTTCTACGTCGGGTGGGAAGGCGGCGGGAAGGGGGATGCGGCGAACCCGTGGGGGCGCTTCACCGCAGGCGCGGAGGTGCTGTACACACGACGGGGTGAAGACCCTGGCGGCCGCGCTCCTCGTCTGCGCTCTGACGACGTCGTGCGCGAACATCGAGTGCTCGATCAACTCGGAGTGCGGCCAGCACGCGCGCTGCGAGATGAACCGCTGCCTCAGCGAGTGCGCGGAAGATCGCGACTGTGAGGACGGGTTTACGTGCAACCGCAACGGCCTGTGCGTCGAGGCGCCGAAGGTGACCACCGACCGGCCTGAACCGCAGGACGTGTTCACGCCGGCCGACCGCGGGACCATCGGGACGGACGTGCGGACGGACGTCGGGGTGGACGCGGGCACGGTCGTCGACACCGGGACGGACATCGGGACGGACATCGGGACGGACGCGGGCTTCGACGCGGGCACGATCGCGGACATCGCGACGGACAGCGGCGTCGAGAACCGACCGGACGCGGGCTTCGATAGCGGGTTCGACAGCGGGTTCGATGTCGGCTTCGACAGCGGCTTCGACGTGGGCTTCCCGGATCGTGGGGTGGACGTACCGACGGACACCGGGGCGCGGGACAGCGGCGCGCCGGATGTTCCGGTGGTGACCGGGCCCGCTCCAGTCGGCGTGTACGAGTACACGGCGGTGCGACCCGACTTGTTGGCCGCGCCAGTCGCTGTGGCCTGGCATCCCGCCGGAAGCTACGCATTGATCCTGTCCTCCTCCAGCACGGTGTTCCGTTACGATGTCTCGACGCGCGCAGTGACCCGGGTAGGCGTGACGACAAGCACCGTGGCTTGGCGAGATGTTGTCTTCACGCCGGACGGAGCACGCGCGTTGCTGCTCGCCAACACCACTACGGGAAGTGGTTCGAGCGCCACTGTGCGTGGCCGCATCTTCATCTGGGACCACGCCACCGGGATGCTCGCCGAGCGCACCGCGGAGGCTTCCACCACCGCGAGCTACCAGTCGCTGCGGTGGTCACCCGACGGCAGCCGCGCGATGCTGCTCACCTCTGGCCCGAGCTCCATCGTGTTCTGGCCGTACTCCGCCGACGGCACGCGTACCGGGACGCCCTTCGGCTACGGCATCAGTTCGGGCAGGGTCTGCAACGACTTCGCATGGGTGCCCGATGGCTTCGGTGACCCCGCGCTGATGGTGGTCTGCGGGACCAACGGCGCCGACATCCTCTCGGCCACGATGCTCGACTCAGCGTCGCCGCAGGTCCGCTCGTTGATGCTCGCCGGTCAGATCGGCAACGTGTCGCGCATCGTCGCGCGCCCGCAGGGCGACGTCGCGCTGACTGTCGGTTGGTCGGGGCAACGGCTCTACCGTTACCGCGCCGGGGTTTGGGCAGCAGGCTTCTCTGCGCCGATGGTCATCGGCGCATTTGGGGTGGCGTTCTCGTCCGACGGTGCGCGGGCGGTGGCGTTCGGTGGCGCGGGTCGCGTCTACGAGTATCGGTACGAGCTCTTTGCGACCGAAGACATCACCGACGTGAGGATGGGCGACCTGACCATGACGCCGTACCTGCAACCATCGAGCGTGCAGCTCAACGGCATGGCCTGGCGACCCAGGTGCCATGCGGGACTCGCCGTTGGCGGCTCGGGCTCTTCTGCCTTCGTCGCGTACTTCCGCGTGCTCAACGGCGTCCGCTGCGCCGACGACCCCTGAACCATGGCCGACCCCAAGCCCGCCAACCCCTTCGCCCGACTCGCCGCGCTCCGCAACGACCTACCACCCGGTGACGCGAAGCCCGCCGCGGCCGAGACGCCCGTCGAGGCGGCCGACCCCGTGGTGGCGCTGCTCGCGCGTCGGGTCGTGGTGCGCCGCGAGAAGAAGGGCCGCGGCGGCAAGACCGTCACGGTGGTTCAGTTTCCCGATGGCGGCGACGAGGCGGCGGTCGACGCGCTCGCGAAGGAACTCCGCAAGGCCCTCGGCACCGCGGCCCAGCGCGAAGACGCCTCCGTCGCGGTGCAGGGCGACATCGTCGATCGCGTGGCCGACTGGCTCGGCAAGCGCGGGGCGAAGCGCATCGTCCGCGGCTGACGTCTCGCGGCCTTGCCACCTTGGGTGCACGGCGCGACGATGGCATCGTGACCACCAGCCCACGCGCACTGCTCGACGCGCGACTGCGCACGCTCACCTCGCAGTGCGAGGCGTCGTGCGCGTTCGTCACGGACACCTCCGGCCAGGACTACGGCTACTCCGAACTCCCGCCTGACTGGCAGCAGCTGCGTCAGGCCGCGGAGCCGCTCGTCCTCGCCGCCACGCACGATCACCCGCTGCGACGCGGCGGTCACCTGCACCTCATCCGCAGCGTCGAGCCGCCCTTCGTCGCGGCGGAGTCCTTCGCGGGCGTGTACATGCTGCTGGTGCTCTTCCGTGATCCCTTCTCGGCGAGCGTGGTGACGGCGCTGGTGCGCGAGGCGCTGCCGGAGATCGAGGCGCTCACGCTGACGCAGCCGCCGCCCGACCCATCGGAAGAGGCGGGCGCCGCGCGCCTGCGGGGGGCGTAGCGTGGCGACGACGAAGACGCTGGAGCTGTTCATGGTGCGCCACGGGCAGACGGACTTCTCGCGCGAGAACCGCTTCTGCGGCTCCATCGATCCGCCGCTCAACGAGGTCGGGCAACGCATGGCCGACGCGCTGGGCGCGGCCTACGGAGCGAAGCTCTGGGACGCCATCTACTGCTCGCCGAGCACGCGGGCGCGGCAGACGGCGGAGGCAGTGGCGTCGCGCGCGGGTGTCGGACTCACGACTGATGATGGCTTGCGCGAGATCGCATACGGCGAGTGGGAGTCGCTGCGTCACGAGGACGTGAAGACACGCTGGCCCGAGGCCTACGCGTACTGGGCGGCGGACACCGCGAGCCGCGGGACGCCCGGCGGAGAGACGGCGTTTCAGGTGGCGGCGCGGGCGGCGCCGGTGCTGGAGCGGGTGCGGGCGAAGCACCCGGACGGCGGTCGGGTGCTGCTGGTGTCGCACAAGGCGACGCTGCGCATCCTGACGTGCGCGCTGCTGGGCATGGACGTGCGACTGTTTCGCGACCGCATCGCGCAGCCGGTCGCGACGGTGACGCGCTTCGATCTGAAGTCATCGGGCGCGATGCTGGTGCTGCTGGGCGACGCCTCGCACCTGCCCGACGACCTGCGCGACGCCGAAGGGACCTGACCCTCGGTCACCTGCGCCTCGACGCTCCCGCCCGCGCTCGCATCGTCGACTGCGCCGACAACGCCCCGCTAGACCGCTGGATCACCCGCGCGGTCACCGCCTCCACCGTCTTCTCCACCGATGCCTGATTCGCCCGCTACGGCGTCGGCGCGTTGATCGTCAGCCTGTACGGAAACTCCATCGTCGGCGACGGTCGGATCGTCACCTGGAGGAACCACGTCGACCCCGCCGCCGCGCTCGGCAGCGTCACCGTCGGGCAGCCGTCGGCGCCCATCATCGTCGTCGCTCCGGGCGCCGCCGCGGGTGCCTGCGTGAGCGCGGGCGCCGTCACCGCGGGCGAGCGCAGCAGCGTGAGCGAGACGTTGTCCGGGCACCGGGCCGCCCCGTTGTTGGGCGACAGCGTGGCGGTGATGGCCGCGTTGGCGGGCGCGTCGAAGTTGAACATGTCCGTGTCACAGGCCGCCAGCGACCCGACCACCGGGAAGTCTGCCAGACCGCCGCTCGCGGGCCGCACCACCATCGCGTTGACGTAGTCGTCGTTGGCGACGCCGACCTCCGTGTCGCCCGACGTGGTCAGCACCTTGTGGCATTGCTCGCAGGTCACGCCCGCCTGCGGGCGCATGTCGTCGCAGGGCTCGCCGTGTTCGAGCAACCCGTTGCCACACGACGGGTGCACCACCGTGACGTTGTAGACCGCGCCGCCGGCCACCTTGCTGTCGATGCCGATGAGCTGCACGCCGTCGGTCACCGGGCGGAAGGAGAAGTGCTCGCTGCGGCCCGCGCCGCACACGTCCGACGACGACGTCGGCACGCACGACTGCGTGTTGCAGTTGGGCAGCACGTAGACCGCCGGGTCGGCGTTGGGGTTCGCCGGGTCGACGTCGATGTGGAAGTGCCACGTCTCGCCGACGCGCATGTTGACCGCGAAGAAGCCCTCGTTGCCCGGCAGATCGGCGCCGCCCGTGCAGCTCGCAAACTCGTGGTACTGGTCGGCGAGGCGGGTGGTGTCGACCTGCACGATGCGCGACAGCTCGGGCTGGATGACCGGAACGCTCGCCATCGCCTCGCACCGGTCGGCGAGCGTCACGCCCGAGGAGTTCTGCTGGTAGAGCGCGGGGTCAAACGCCACGCAGCCGCCGAGGGACAGCGCCCCGAGCAGCGCGGTGTGGAAGCGTCGAAGGGTGTTCATCGGCGGAGGTAGGGGTTTTCTTCGATCGAAGGGTGCGTCGAGGGGGTCGACGGCGAGTGCGTGGAACCGGTCGGGTTGCGGTCGGGTCGGCGCGGGTGCGGCGACGGTCGCGGCGACGCGATGAGCGCCGCGGGAGCCACGATCGGAGCGACCACCGACGCGTCGACCACGGGCACCACCGCGGGAGCAGCGACCACCACCGGAGGCGCTGCGACCACGACGGGTGGCGGCGGCGTCACGGGTGGCTCCGGGCGCGGCGCGGTCGCGGCGGCGTGCACGTTGGGCGACGGGGCCTGCGGTGCCTTGTGCAGCGCGAGGCCCGCGCCCACCGTGAGCAGCGCCACGGCGCCGACGACCATCGGGACGACCCACGCGGGCCGCGGGCGGGCCGTCACCTGCGACTCGGTCGACGAGCGCCCATCGGGCGGAACAGGCGAGCGCATACCGCGGCCGTTGGAGGCGACCTCGATGGCGGGGATGCTCTTGCTGTCGCTGATGCGCGCCGGCGTGATGACCATCGCCGTGGGGCTGGTGCCGAGGATGTCAGCCTGGCTGAGACGGCCGCGCGGCGCCGAGACGGAGGTGCCGCGCGCGTGGTCGCGGATGAGCGCCTTGCGAGCGGCGAACTCCTCGACGAAGGCCGCGCGCAGCACGTCGGCCACTTCATGAGCGGGCGCCAGGAGGTCGGCCGCGACGGCGGCGGCTTCGAGCGCCTCGGCCATCGCGCGAGCGGTCTGCCAGCGGTTTTCCACCGGCCGTTGGAGGGCCTTCATGCACACGGCGTCGATGGACGCGGGCACGTCGGGCACGACCGAGCTCGGTGCCTTGATCTCCGCGGCCATGACCTGCATGAGCGCGCCGACCTCCATCTCCGCGTGGAAGAGGCGGCCGCTGGTGAGCGCCTCCCACAGCACGATGCCCATGGCGAAGAGGTCGGCCCGACGGTCGACCGCCGCCGCCGAGATCTGCTCCGGGGACATGTACGAGGGCTTGCCCTTGATGAGCCCCGGGCGCGACGCGATGATGCGCGAGGCCGCGAGGGCGACGCCGAAGTCGGTGATGCGGCCGACGCCGTCGGAGCCGACCATGATGTTCTGCGGGGAGACGTCGCGGTGGACGATGCCGAGGGCGGTGGCCTCGTCGTCGGTGAGCTCGTGCGCGGCGTGCAGGCCGGCGAGCGCGTCGAGGATGATGCGGATGGCGGCGCGGGTGCGGGCGCGCCACGGGAGCGTCGCCGTCGCCGTGAGCATCTTCGCGAGGTTGACCCCGTCGATGTAGTCCATGACGAGGTAGAAGCCGCGCGGGCTGTGGCACACGTCGACGATGGGCACCGCGTTGGGGTGGTGGATGCGCGCCGCGATGCGCGCCTCGTCGAGGAGCATGCCGACGAACTCGGTCTCCTCCGCGAGGTGCGGGTGCATCACCTTGATGGCGTAGAGGCGCTGGAAGCCGCCCGCGCCGGGCAGCCGCGCGAGGTGCACGCTGCCCATGCCGCCGCGCGCGATGGGAGCGATGAGCTCGTAGCGATCGAGCATCTCCCGATCGGGAGTCATGGTGGCTTGGCTCATGGCGGAAGGGCCCTCTAGAACGACCCTATCATCCCGATCTGCATCCCACCATTCCCGAGCCCGAGCGACGGGACGACGCGCAGGGCCCGCTCCCGGCTGGTCGACCCCGACCATTCCGTGAAGAACACCCCGACCACCGCGGTCGCGACGCCCAGGACGGCGGTGGTCGCGACGAGCGCGGTGCTGCGCGTCTGCCGCGAGACCCCGTCGTTGTAGCCCGCCTCGGTCGGACGCAGGACGTACGCATCGCGCGCCGAGAGCGTGTCGAGGTGCGACCAGATGAGCACGCCGCCCGTGACGGCGGTGGCGGCGAGTCCGACCCAGAACACCACCGGCGGCAGCGGTCGCCGGGCGGGCTGCGCGACGGGCGGTGGTGGTGGCGGCGCGACCACGACGATGGGGGGCGGGACGACCACCGGGGCGGGCGGGGTGACGGGCGGAGTGACCTCGGGCGGCGGCGCGTCGAGGGAGAGCTCGATGCTCTGGCCCGCGGTGCATTCGAGCGGGCGGGAGCGTGTCCCGCGGTTGGCCCAGCGGGTCTCCAGGTTGCGGGCGCCGGGCTCGACGAAGAACGTGTGCGACTCGGCGGCGTCTCCGCTCGCCGCGAGGCGATCGACGGTGATGGTGCACGCGGGCGAGCAGGTGACGTGCACCCGCGAGAGGCGCGGCGCGGTCTCGGTGAGAACGCTCGTCGCGAGCTGCGCGCTCTGGGGGTCGGCCGCGTCGCGGGCGCGGGCGATGAGGGCGAGGGTGGCCGCGCGGGCGAGGTGGTTGGCGGCCTGGTGGCTGCGGATGGCGCTACGAAGCGCCGCGGCCGACGGCGCGGAGTGATCGGCGATCTCGAAAAACTCCGCCGCGCGGGCGTACTCGCGGGCGAGCTGGAGCCGCTGGCCTTCCTGAAAAGCTGCGGCGGCGGAGTTGACGTCGCCGCCGGTGGAAGGCTGCTGCTGCGCGGCGACGGCGGGAGCGACGAGGAGGAGGGCGAGGCAGGGTGCGAGGCGCATCGTAGGCCCGCGAGGGTATCCCAACTCGGGACGCGCTACCCGCCGGTTGCTCGACGTTGTCACGCGCGCCGCGGTACCTCTCCGGCGCCCCCCACGGAAGGACCGACTGCCCTCATGCGACGCCCCCTCCTGATGCTGTTGCTCGCGTTCGGGTGCTCGCCGCGCAACGCCCCTCGCGACAACGGCGCCCGCCGCGTCGACGTCCGCACGCTCGACGTCGGGCCCGCGGTCGGTCACGTCGATCTGGTGCCCGTTCCCGATGCTGGTCCGGCACCCGTGGCGCCGCCCGTGCGACCGGCCGGCGCGCAGGTGACCGTGGTCGCGCTGACGGGCGGCGGTGCCACCGTCGACACGTCGCTGCGCCTCCCCCGACGCGACGCCGCCGGGCAGGTCGAGCGCCCTCGCGACACCGGCGAGAGCGACGCGGGGACAGCCTCCGCCAACGTCGGTCAATCGCTCTACCCCGGCGACGCGCTGATGGTCGGAAGCACGGGCGAGACGACGCTGGCCGTCCAGCCGGGCGGGCGCTTCGTGCTGCACGGCGGCGGCCTCGTCGAGGGCTCCGGGCACGCGGGCGCGTCGCTGGTGTTGAGCCGCGGCGTGGCGGTGGTCGACGTCCCGGCGCTCACGTCCGACTCGCTCCGCGTCGACACACCATCGGGCCGCGTGATCGTGAGCGGAACGCGCTGCACCCTCGCCGTCGCCGACGACGGGAGCACCTTCGTCGCAGCCGAGGGCGCTGGCGTGACGGTGTGGCCGTCGCCTCCGTCGCCTCCCGCGCGGGTCACGCGACTCACGCCCGCGCAGATCGCCGAGCTCCGTCGGCAGACACCCGACCACCCGGTGCTGCTCGACGTGGAGATTCGCGAGCTCGACGCGGTGCTGCGGCCTGTCGCGAGTGGAGCGCTGCATGCGGGCGAGCGGGTGTTGTTCAGCCCGCTGGGCATAGCCGTGACGCCGACGCCCAGGGTGCTCGTGGGTCCACTGCCGGCGTTGGTGCGGTGGTCGCTCGCGCCGCGGCCTCCGCACGTGGCGGCCATCGGGGTTCTCTCGCGGGGTGGGGCCGCGGACGTGGCGGACATCAACGCGGCGATCACACGGCTGCGCGGCAGCGGGGCGGCGCTCGACGAGGAGGGCAGGGCGCGGGTGACGTCGCAGCTCTCGTTGGCATTGGGACGGCTGGCGGCGCGGTCGCGGCGCGGGAGAGACCTCGCGGTGCGCGGCGGCGACGTGGTGGCGCTGGTGCAGATGGCGCGCTTCGAGACGCTGCGCGACGAGGCCGCGACGCTCACGGGGCCGTGACGGCGACTCACCCCATCCGCGCGTCGATCGCCCGTCGCACCGCGTCCACGTCCGGTGGCAACTCAATCGGCACGTTGCCATGCCGCGACGTCACGCCCTCCAGCGCGCCCGCATGGTACGCCCGCTTGAACTCGGTGAACTTCAGCCCGTGCGCCGTGCTTACCACTACCACGCGCTCGTCCGGCGCGATGGTCCCCACCTTCACCAGCTTCTCCACCGCGGCCAGTGCCACCGCCGTGTGCGGGCAGTTGTACATCCCCGTGCGATCGGCCCGCGCCGCGGCGTCCGCGAGCTCGTCCTCCGTCGCCTGCTCGACCACCCCGTTGGTCGCGCGCAGCGTCTTCACCGCGCGGTCGATGCTCACCGGCGCGCCGATCTGGATCGCGCTCGCCGACGTCCGCGAGGCCGTGATCGGCTCGTACTTCTCGAAGCCCGCGACGTAGGCCCGGTACAGCGGGTTGGCCCGCTCGGCCTGCGCCACGCACAGCCGCGGCAGCCGCGAGATGAGCCCGAGATCCCGCATCAACAGCAGCCCCTTGCCCAGCGCATACACGTTGCCGAGGTTGCCACCCGGAACGACGATCCAATCCGGAACCTCCCAATCGAACTGCTGCACGATCTCGATGGAGACGGTCTTCTGCCCCTCGATGCGCAGGCTGTTCATCGAGTTGGCCAGGTAGATCGACCCGTCGTCGGTGAGCGCCTGCACCACCTTCATGCAGCCATCGAAGTCCGTATCCAGCGAGAACACCATCGCCCCATTGGCCAACGGTTGGAGCAACTGCGCGATGGACACCTTGTCCTTCGGCAACAGCACCAGCGCCGGAATCTCCGCCGCCGCGCAGTACGCCGACAACGCCGCCGACGTGTCACCCGTGCTCGCGCACGCCACCGCCCGAACGCTCCGTCCCCGACGGATCATCTCGCGCACCGCTGAGACCAGCACGGTCATCCCGAGGTCCTTGAACGACCCGGTGTGCGAGTTGCCGCACTGCTTCACCCACAGGTCCTTGAGCCCGATGGAGCGACCGTATCGCTCGGCCCACAGGAGGTTCGACCCGCCCTCGGCGAAGCTCACGACGCTCTCGTCCGCGATGCCCGGATAGACCCACTCGCGCTTGCCCCACACGCCCGACCCGAAGGGCCACTCGGTGCGCATCCAGCGCCGCTCGAAGGTGGTCATCCACGCCGCCGCGCTGCGGTCTCTCAGCGCCTCGACGTCGTGCTCCACGTCGAGCAGCGCCCCGCACGCGCGGCAACGGTAGACCACCTCGTCGAGGGCGTAGCGCTCGCCACACCCCGCAAAACACACGAACCCGGCGCTGTGCTTCATCGCACCGGCTGGTCTACCAGAGTCGCGCGCCACGCCGTGATGATGTTCGCGATGATGTCGTCGAGCCCGACGCCCTTCGTCACCTGCGCGAACACCGTCGGGCCGTCATGGCGCATCGCCTTCGCGTCGCGCGCCATCACCGCGAGGTCGGCGCCCACGTGCGGCGCGAGGTCGGTCTTGTTGATGACCAGCAGGTCGGACTGCGTGATGCCCGGTCCCCCCTTGCGCGGAACCTTGTCTCCCCCCGCCACGTCGATCACGTAGACGGTATAGTCGACGAGCTCGCGGCTGTACTGCGCGGCGAGGTTGTCGCCGCCGCTCTCGACGAAGAGCAGCTCCGGGGCGACGTCCTCCATGAGCTGTTCGAGCGCCGCGAGGTTGGGCGAGATGTCCTCGCGGATGGCCGCGTGCGGACACCCGCCGGTCTGCACCGCGCGAATCTGACCGGGCGGCAGCGCCTCGTTGCGCGTGAGAAACTCCGCGTCTTCTTCGGTGAAGATGTCGTTGGTCACGACCCCGAGGTGGTGCCTCTCGCGCAGCGCCCGGCAGAGCGCGAGCAGCAGCGCGGTCTTCCCACTACCGACGGGCCCGCCGATGCCGACGGTAAACGAGCGCGCGCGGTAGTCCCGATCGCGCGGCGCCTCGCGTTCCGAGAAGCGCCCCGGGTGATGCCAGTGCTCGTGGGTGTGCCCGTGGTCGTGCGGGTGATCGTGGTCGTGGTCGTGGTCGTGGTCGTCGTGCATGGAATCAATCGCCTCTCTTCACGTGAGCCATCGCCCCTTCGCTCACGACTGGAACAACCTCGAATACAGCGCGTCGTGCCCCATGCCCGCGACCTCCACCAGCGGCGCCGTCTGCGCGGCCTCCTCCGTCGTCAGTCCGCCGCACGCCGCCAGCACTCTCGC
The DNA here is from genome assembly GCA_044229975.1 of Polyangiales bacterium. Taxonomy (GTDB): domain Bacteria; phylum Myxococcota_A; class Polyangia; order Polyangiales; genus SCUS01. Next base: position 417,226 of record JBGARZ010000006.1, on the reverse strand, counting down.
CATCGTCACCGCGCCCTCGGCCTGCATCCGCTGCGCCTCGAACGGCCCCACCAGCCCGAGCCGCACCGCCGCCGACGCCACTCCCCGCAGCGTCCAATGCAGCACCAGCGCCTGCGCCTCTTCGCACTCCAACCCCAGCGCGCCCAACGCCACGCCCGCCATCGGCCCGAGGTGCATCCCCCATCGCTCTTCGCGCGCCCGTTGCCGCAGCGCCGCGAGCTCCGTCGGGAAGATCTTCGCGCCCGCATCGAGCAGCGCCCGCCCCTGCGCCCGGCTCGCCCGCCGCGCCACCGCGCTCACCAGAAACACCTCGCACTCCCCATCCAACTTCCCCGCCGAGCCCGGCTCCATCCACGCCGCGCGCACCCACGGCAACACCCCATGACCCGCCTGCCACAGCGCCTCATCGAGCGCCCTTCGCACGCCCGCTCCACCCGCTACGAGCCCCGCCTGGGCCATCGCTTCGAGCCCGCCCGAGTGCGCGAACCCGCCTGTCGGCAACGCCGAGTCCACGAGCTGCCACACCCGCCATCGCGCCGCCCCCGCTGTCCCCGCGCCATCCATCAGAACAACGAATACCGCTGGCCCAACGCCACCACCGTCGCCGGCTCACACCGCAGCAGCACCCCGTCCGCGCGCACCTCGTAGGTCTCCGGGTCGACCTCGATGCGCGGCAGCGCGTCGTTGAGCCGCATGTCCCGCTTGGTCAATCCGCGGCACCCCTTCACCGCCGTCACCGTCTTGCGCAACCCGAGGCCCGCCGTCGTCCCCTCGCGCCACGCCCGCTGCGACACCAGCGCGAGGCTCGTCGCCCCGATCGCCCCACCCAGCGCCCCGAACATCGGCCGCATGTACGACGGCTGCGGCGTCGGAATCGACGCGCCCGGATCACCCATCTGCCCCCACGCCACGAACCCGCTCTTCAACACCAGCTCCGGTCGCACGCCGAAGTACGCCGGCTTCCACAACACCAGGTCAGCCAGCTTGCCGACCTCGACCGAGCCCACCTCGTGCGCGAACCCGTGCGCTACCGCCGGGTTGATCGTGTACTTCGCGACGTATCGCTTCACCCGCGCGTTGTCGTTTTCGCCGTTCTCTTCGGACAACCGGCCGCGCTGCTCGCGCATCTTGTGGGCCGTTTGCCATGTCCGCGTGATGACCTCCCCCACACGCCCCATCGCCTGCGAGTCGCTCGCCATCATGCTGATGGCGCCGAGGTCGTGGAGGATGTCCTCTGCCGCGATGGTCTCCGCGCGAATACGACTCTCCGCAAAGGCCACGTCCTCGGGAATCCGCCGATCGAGGTGGTGACACACCATGAGCATGTCGAGATGCTCGTCGAGGGTGTTCACCGTAAACGGCCGCGTCGGGTTGGTGCTGCTCGGTAGGACGTTGGCCTCACCGCACACCCGCAGGATGTCCGGCGCATGCCCGCCGCCCGCTCCCTCCGAGTGGTACGTGTGAATCGTCCTTCCCTTGAAGGCTGCAATCGAATCGTCCACGTAGCCCGACTCGTTGAGCGTGTCGGTGTGGATGGTCACCTGAACGTCCTCACCCTCCGCAAAGGCGAGACAACAATCGATGGCTCCCGGTGTGGTCCCCCAGTCTTCGTGCAGCTTCAGCCCGATGGCGCCCGCCCGAACCTGATCGTCGAGGCCCTTGGGGTCCGACGTGTTCCCCTTGCCCGTCAGCCCGATGTTGACCGGCAGCGCGTCCGTCGCCTTCAACATCAACCCCATCTGATGAACGCCCGGCGTACACGTCGTGGCGTTGGTTCCGGTCATCGGGCCGGTGCCGCCGCCGACCATGGTCGTGACGCCGCTCGCGATGGCCTCGTCGGCCTGCTGCGGACAGATGAAATGGATGTGCGTGTCGACGCCGCCCGCCGTCACGATGCGCCCCTCGGCCGCGAGCGCCTCGGTGGTCACGCCCACGATCATCCCCGGCGTGACGCCCGCCATCACCGCGGGGTTGCCCGCCTTGCCGATGCCGACGATGCGCCCGCGCTTCACGCCGATGTCCGCTTTGTAGATGCCCGTCCAGTCCACGATGAGCGCGTTGGTGATGACCAGATCGAGCGCGTCTTCATCGGACACACCCGCGGCCTGACCCATCCGGTCGCGCAGCACCTTGCCGCCGCCGAACTTGCACTCGTCGCCGTAGGTCGTCTCGTCGCGCTCGACCTGCACCACGAGCCCGGTGTCGCCGAGCCGCACCCGATCACCCGTCGTCGGACCAAACATCGCCGCGTAGCTCGCCCGCGGAATCCAGACGCTCATCCCACCGCCCCCACGCGCACGAGGCGCACCGATCGCTGCTCGCCCGGCTCGAAGCGCACCGCCGTCCCCGCCGGAACATCCAGCCGCATCCCCGCCGCCGCCGCCCGGTCAAAGGACAACGCCCGGTTGGTCTCCGCGAAGGGAAAGTGACTCCCCACTTGAATGGGACGATCGCCGTGATTGGTCACTTCTACCGTTAGCGTCGCGCGCCCCACGTTGAGCTCGATCTCCCCTTCGGCCACCAGCACCTCACCCGGCTTCACTGACGTGATGTCCGGTGAGACCTCCGCCCTCGTCGGAACCGGCAGGAAGCTCCCATACAGCGCCAGCGCGAGATCACCCCGCTCCGACGCGATGGGCCGATGAACGGTCACCAGCTTGGTCCCATCCGGGAAGGTTCCTTCGACTTGAACCTCGTCGAGCAGGTCGGCGACGCCCGGCATCACGTCGGCGTGACCCAGCATCTGGCGCCCGAGGTCCATGAGCTCGGCCACCGAGCGACCGTCGCGGATGAACTCCAACAACTGCGTCGCGACCAGCGCGATGGCCTCCGGCGCGTTGAGCCGCACCCCGCGCGCGAGGCGCTTCTGCGCGAGAAAACCAGCGGAATGCAGGAGCAGCTTGTCGAGATCGCGCGGCGTCAGGTGCATCGGTTGACGCGCCGTGTCTAGCGCATCCCGACGCGCCGCTTCACCAACGCCGTGTAAACGGATCGTCCCCCAGCACCTCCGTCATGAACCCGAGGTGCCCACGCATCACGCCCAACGCCTCGGCCGCGGTGGTGGCGGCCACGCGCACGAGCGCGCCTCCATCGACGGCGGTGACGGACTCGACGCGGGTGGCGTGGGTCGCCGGGCTCACGCGGGCGAGTCGTTGCAGGAGCGCAGCGGCGTGCGAGGCGACGTGATCGCCGATGAGCCAGAGGTTGGCGAGCGCGTCGAAGCCGCGGAGGCGATCGGCGATGGGGCCGTGGTCGCGGTCGAGGAGCTGCCGATCGGTGACCACGAGGCGCCCTTCGCGACGCACGTCGAGGCGGCTGGCGTAGCGGGCAAACTGCCAGCGCTCGCCGCGAGAGACGCGACCCGCGTGCAGCGTATCGAGCAGCACGAGCGACGCTCCAGCGCCGAGGTCGACGTCGGTGCGCTGGGCGTAGCGAGCGTCGGCGAAGCAGACCACCGGGTCGGGCGCGACGACGGCGAGCGATCCCTCACCGACCTTCAACGCGAGCGATTGCCGTGATCCCGATGGTCCGCGAAAGACCTTGGTGCTGGCCTGCGTGGCGAGGAGCAGCGAGGTGTCGGGGCCGACGTCGACGTCGAGGGAGAGCGCGTCGCCGTCGACCATGCCGCCGCCATACGAGGTGGTGTAAGCCCACAGCGCGTGGCCGCGGTTGTCGGGGAGCAGCCAGCGCAGGGGGCTCGCGGCGACGCACCGGGTGGCGACGCTGCGGCCGCGCACGCGCTCGACGCGGAGGGCTCCCTGACCGGCGTTCACCCGAGCTCGGCCGCGAGCGCGCGGGCCTCGACGATGTTGTCTTCGATGGAGCAGTAGGTCCATCCGCCGTAGCGGCCGATGGAGTGGACGCCCTTCGCGCGAAGGTCACCCGACAAGCGCGCGTGCTCGGCCATCGAGCGTCGCGTGATGTGCACATACGCCGGGTCCATCACGATGGAGTGGTGGGCGACGAGCTGGTGGTCGTCGATGACGCCGGTCTTCTTCAGGTCGGCCAACACCTTCGCCAGCGTCGCTTCGATGTCGACCGGCGCGTCCTTCGCGAAGCCGACCTCGACGTAGAGGCTGAGGCGGTCGGTGTCGAAGATGTTGTCGTAATAGCCGATTCGATAGAACGTGACGTCGCGCGACGGGTAATAGACCCAGTGCACGGCCTTCTTCCCCTTGCGGTCGAAGCCGAGGTTGAAGACCAGGACCTTGTTCCAGGTGAAGGCGTCGCGGTCGTGGGGGAGGGCGGTCATGGCCGCGAGCTTCGGAAACGGCGCCGACGACACCAGCCGCTCGTACGCGATGGTGCGCTTCGTGGTGGTCGCGACGCGCTTGTCCACATCGATGCCGACGAGGGCCTCTTCGAAGGCGATGCGCTCGGGGCGCACTGCGCTCGCGATGGCCTTCACGTACTCGATGGCACCGCCCGCGGGGTAGGTGAAGGTCGAGTTGTACGAGGCGTTGTCGGCCGCCTTCATGTTGCGGATGATGTCCGTGAGGTCGGCGTGCGGGAAGAACCTCCCCATCGCGTCACGGTCGAGCGTGGCGAGGTCGCAGGCGTACAGCTTCTCGTTGTAGGGAATGAGAAACTTCTCCGCGATGGACCGGCCGAAGCGGCGGTAGAGCATCTCCTTGAAGTTGGTCTCCGGGGCCTGCGCGTCGCCGCCGGTGCGCGCGAAGTACAGGTCATAGAGGCAGTCGATGAACTCCTGCTGCGGGAGCTGGTGGATGTTCTTCTGGAAGGGGAAGTCGATGGTGTGGCCGTCGTGGTCGATGAAGGTTCGCTTCTCGACGACGCGAATCTCCTGATCGCCCATGCGCGCGCGCAGCCACGCCTCGATGTCTGGGTGCTTGAAGTGGAAGAAGTGCCCCGAGTAGTCCCAGACGAAGCCGTCGCGCTTGACGGTCTTGCAGTAGCCGCCGATCTCGGTGTCGGCTTCGAGGACGAGGTAGTCGGTGTCGGCGAGCGCCGCGGCCGTGGCCAGGCCGCTGACCCCGGCGCCGATGATGAGCGTGCGAACGGCTTCCATGGCCGACGTCTATAGGTCAGGTGGGGGGCGGACGACTAGCGCGAAACGCGGAGCGGTGACCGCGACACTTAAGCGAGTTCTGTTCTTTCTTCTTGCGCCCGTCGGTGCGGCGCGATACTAAACGACGTGCTTAAGCAATCGGCCGCGCTCGACCTCGTGTACTCGGCCCTGGCCGACCCCACGCGCCGGGCGATGATCGCCCAACTGGTGCGCGGCCCGGCCAGCGTGAGCGAGCTCGCGCGGCCCCTGAAGATGTCGCTCCCCGCGGTCTCTCAGCACCTGAAGGTGCTGGAAGACAGCGGCCTCGTCGCCAGCCGCAAGGTCGGGCGCGTGCGCACCTGCCGCCTCGACCCCAGGCGACTCGACGCCGCGCAGTCGTGGATCGCCGAACAGCGCTCCCTCTGGGAGTCGCGCTTCGATCGAATGGACGAGCTGCTGTTGAAAGGTGAAAAGGACAATGAACAAGAATAACGGCATCGAGATCTCCCGCTTTCTCGCCGTCCCGCGGGCCCGCGTGTGGCGGGCGTGGGCCGACCCGAAGATGCTCGCCGAGTGGTGGTGCCCGAAGCCGTGGACCACCGAGGTGCGGGCGTTCGAGTTTCGCGCGGGCGGGGACTTCTACACGTTCATGCGCGGGCCCGATGGTGGCGAGAGCGACAACCCGGGGTGCTTCATCGAGGTCGTCGAGCAGGAGCGCATCGTGTTCACGTCGATGCTCACCGGCGGCTGGTGCCCGGCGACGCCGTGGCTTGGGATGACGGCGTTCTTCTCGTTGAAGGATGAGGGCGCCGGCACCCGCTACGACGTGCGCGTGCTGCACCGCGACGAGGCCGACCGGAAGAAGCACGAGGAGATGGGCTTCCACGAAGGGTGGAACACCTGCATCACGCAGCTCGAAGCGTTCGCCCAGGGGCTCTGATCTCGTGTGACCCGATGGGCCGGGGTGCAGGCGAACGCCAAACCCCGGCCCAACGGGCAACGCCGTCATGGTCTCAATGCAGTTCGATGATGATCGGCGCGACTTCTCGACTCCGCATGGTCCGATCGGCCTGATCGATGAACACGGCCACGAGCAGCGAGGCCACGAGCCACGCCCATCGGACGCGCACCTGCCGGTTGAGGCACTGCGCTGCTGCGCGGACGTCGACAGGGCAGCGCGCGACGGCGACGCTCAGGCGGGGCGCACGATAGGCATCTCGACGAACGGGCTCGTCCACACGGACGACGCCGAGAGATAGCCGCGAGGGGAAGATCGCCAACGACGGCAGGTCGACGGGGTCGTCTTCTTGCGCGGGCGTCACGTACGACTCGCGGTCGTCGGCGAGGCCCGAGAGCGCGTGGGCGCGACGCCTCGCATCGAGGAGCGAGGCCCCGAGCATCAGCGCACCGACGATGGTCAGCGCCAACAGCGACGCGAGACTCGCGACGGAGAGCAGCGCACCGACCGCGGCCGCGACGACCAGGCACGCGCCGAGGCCGAAGGCGACCCGAGCGCGCGCGTCGATCGTGGGCTTGCGACGCGCGCTCTGGGCGACGAGCAGCACGGGCGTCAGGGTCGCGGCGAGCGAGGACACCGCGATGGGAAACCAGACCCAGTGGTGCTCGGCCAGGACCCAGTATCCCGCCCGTTGGAAGCAGTAGCCGCCCAGCGCATAGGTCACAGCGGCACAGGTCCACTCCGAAGCGGTGACCGCGATCAACGCAACGCAGCCGGACATTAGCGCGAGGAGAGCGCCGACACGGTGTCGGATGCGGGCGGCGACGGCGACGATGGCTCCACACGCGGTCGCGAAGGTGGCGGCACTCACGAGTAGTTGCTGGTCTGTGCTGAACCAGATCGTCCACACATGAACCAGTGCGCCCACCACGAGGGCGGTCACGGCGAAGGCGAGCACGGAGGCATTGGGCCCGCGGGCGGTGAGGAGGACGTCGCGTGCGGGCTGCTCGGTAGACATGGGATGGAGTGACAGCGGGGACGGCGGAGAGTTCCCGCCCGTCGCCGTTCCTCCGGTACGCTCGCGATCGATGGATGCCACCTACGACTTCTGTGTCCTCGGCGCCGGGCCCGCTGGGTTCGCCGCCGCGATGCGCGCCTACGACCTCGGCCGCCGCGTGCTCCTCGTCGAGCGCGGCCGCGTCGGCGGAACCGGCATCCACGACGGCGCCCTCTCCTCCAAGACCCTGTGGCACCTGTCCAACGACTACGCCACGGCCGCGCGCACCGACCGCGGCTACCGCGCCGACAACCTCCGCGTCGACTACGCCGACGTCATGGCCACCGTCCGCTGCGCCGTCGACGAGCGCCGCGCCCTCCTCGAACAACAGCTCGCCCGCCTCGCCGTCCCCTCGCCCGAAGGCGGCTCCGTCACGCTGCTCCGCGGCGCCGCCCGCTTCGTCGACGCGCACACCATCGAGGTCACCGCCCCCGACGGAACCGTCTCCCTCCAACACTCCTCCCACTTCGTCCTCGCGACGGGGTCGCGACCGCGGCAGCTCGACGGCGTCACCATCGACGGCGTTCGCGTCGTCACCAGCGACCACATCGAGCGCTGGGAACGCTTCCCCGAGAGCGTCGTCATCGTCGGCGCCGGCGTCGTCGGCTGCGAGTACGCGACCATGTTCGCGCACTTCGGCAAGACGAAGATCCACATCATCGACCGCCAGCCCCGCATCCTGCCCTTCGAGGACGAGGACGTCGCCGAGTGCGTCGCGCGCAACTTCGAGCGCATGGGCATCGTCATCCACCGCGAGTCGAAGCTCGTCTCGCTCACTCCGGTCGGCGACCACGTCGAGTACGTCATCGATTCGCCCCGCGGACGCGAGACCATCCGCGTCGAGCGCGCCCTCGTCAGCATCGGCCGCGTCCCCAACACCGACGGCCTCGGACTCGACCTCGCGGGCGTCAAGCTGCTCCCCAACGGCAGCGTCGAGGTCAGCGGGACCGTCACCTCCGTCCCGCACATCTACGCCGTCGGCGACGTCACCATGGACGTCGCCCTCGTCAACGTCGGCGAGCTCGAAGGCCGCCACGCCGCCGAGCTCGCGTGCGGAAAGACACCGCGCGACATCCACTACGAAGCGCTGTCAGCAATCATGTTTCTTGAGCCCGAGGTCGCCTCGGTGGGGCTCAACGAACAGCAGTGCCGCAAGCAGGGCATCCCCTACCGTTGCGCCGTGCTCTCGGGTCGGCTCATCAGCCGCTACGTCGCCATGCGCCGCGTCGACGGCTTCGTGAAGCTGCTCGCCTCGCGCGACCCGCCGCACAAGGTGCTCGGCCTGCGCGTCGTCGGCCCCGAGGCGTCGAGCTGCATCCAGGGCGTCGCCTTCCTCATCGACCAGGGCGCCGCGCTCGAAGACATCGACTACTGCGTGCATCCCCATCCCGCCATCACCGAAGGCGTGCAGGAGTGCGCGCGGCTCCTCCTCGGCCGCGGCCTGCTCAAGACCCGCGCCTTCGAGACCACCGAGATCCGCTGCGTCGACGGGTGATCGCGGCTCCGTGATCCCCACCATCGACCTCGACCTGCTGCGACCGACCGCGACCTCGCTCCCCATCACACTCCTCCTGCTCGTGGTGCTCGCCGCTGTGGCCATCGCGCCCTCCGCGCTCGTCGAGCTCTCGCGCCTCTCTTGGACGCACCGCCGCCGTGATCTCGCGCTCGCGTTGGCGCTCTTCGCCGCGGCCCTCGCGCTGCGCCTCACGCTCGGCTCGCACTCGCTCATCCACGAGAACCACCACGGCTACCGCTACCTCGCCTGGACCCCTGGTCTCAACGCGCTTGCCGAAGCCCACGGCGTCCCGTCCGCGCACCTCCTCCTCGTTCGTCTCGCAGGCGGCGGCGATCACGGGGCGTTCGTCCTCGGCGCGGTGCTCTCCTCCGTCGCCGTTGTTGGACTCACCGCGTACACGTCCCTCGTCACCCGATCGGTGACCGCGGGCTACACCGCGGGCGCGTTGCTCGCGCTCCAACCGCTCGCCATCGCGATGGCGACGACGGAAGAGTTTCTCGTATCCGCGTCGGGCCTCGGACTCGCGGGCATCGCGCTGCTCCACGTCGGCGCTGCACAACGACTCCGCGCCACCCTCGCGCTCGGCGCGCTGTCCCTCAGCCTCGCGGCCGCGTCGCGCGAGATCACGCTGCCCCTCGCGGCGCTCGCTGTCCCGGCGTTGCTCTCGGCGCGTACGTCGGATGGGCGCGTTGCGTGGCGCGCGACGGTGGGCGTAGTCGCGGCCATGACGGCGTTGCTCATCGTGCAGGCCGCGCGGATCGTCTCGGCGTGGCGCGCGCTGCCTGCGACGCCCGGCTACATGGGGGCGCCCAACCTCCCGTGGCTGAGCGACCTGCACCGCAACCCTGGGTGGGTGGGGTGGATGGAGCCGTACATCCCGCGCTGGGAGGGCTGGTGCATGGCGCTCTCACTCGTCGCGCTCGCGGTGGGCTGCGTGCGACGGAGGGACGTTCGCCTCGCGCTGGGTGTTGGGGTGGTTCCGCTCATCGCGCTGGCGCAAGGCGGCCTCGTGCGGACGGGGTGGTTTCCCACCGGACTGCGTCACCAGCTCCTGTCGATGGCGGCGCTGTTGATCCCGGTGGGCTGGCTCGTCGCGACGCTGGCGAAGCGGTTGCCGACGCGGCTGCGACTCGTCGCGCCGTGGGCCGTGGTGGCGCTCGCGGCGGTCTCGTTGTGGCGGCGTCCCGACGGCTATCGCATCGCGACGCCCCATGTGCAGGAGTACCGCTTCTTCCACGACGCACTCCGCGCGCTCCCCGAGCGCGGAGCGGTGGTGTACCTCCCCGACGATCCGCTGCCGCACGTCGGCGGAACCTGGGTCACCGCGCAGCACCCGCGCTGGCGCTTCATCCGCGCGTCGATGCTCCCGCGGGTGGCGTCGTCCACCGTCGCAGGACCCGTGTACCTGCTGCTCGACCGCGTGTGCTTCGTGAACCCGCTCTGCATCACTCCCGGCCCGCGCGGCTGCGGTGACGCGTCGGCGCTCACCCTCACGGAGAGCCGCGTGACGCCGTTCGGGCGGATGATCCCCGCGTGCGCCGATGCGCTCGACGCGCTGCCGTGGCGCACCGTGGCGTCGCGGGTGATCCGCCGCTCGACGAACCCGTCGCACGACATCCCGAGCTTCGATCCGTCGGTGACCATCGCCGTTCTCCGGTGGGACCGCCCGTGACGCGCCCCTGGTGGTTGCTGCTGTTGCTTGCTGCGTGTGAGGCGCGGTCGCTGCCGCCCGAGGAGTGCGACGAGTGCGTGATTCCGCCCGGCCAGGAGCGCGCGGTGCTGGCGATGCTGGGCGGTCGCGATGTGCTGCACGGCGGGTGTCGTCTCGCGGGCGCAAGCGTGGAGGGAGCGACGGTTCGGGCGACGTACCGATGCCCATCGATGGAGCTGTCGCTGACGTTGCACCACGCGACGCAGGCGCCGCCCGGAGCGACGGTGGCGGGAGCGTTTGCGCTGGTGAGCGCCGACGTCGAAACGCGTTCGACGGGACTGCTCGACGACGTGGCGACGAGGGTGCGAGCGCGCGGCGCGACGGTGCGCTGGGTGCCGGTGGTGAGGGAGCACGACGAGCGCTTCTCGATCGACGGCCACGCTGGCGGGCGCGACGGCAGGCGCATCGAGCAGCGGGTGGACGTGGTGCTGCGGCACGGGGTGTCGGCGCGGGTGGTGCTGCTGGGCGCGCTGGTTTTCGGGGCGATGGTGGCCGCGTGGCGCTGGCGCCGGGCGCGGTGACGCGGACTTTCTTGCTTCGACCCGACGCCCTGACAGAACCTAACGACCCACCGCATGAGCTCTCGTCGTCTCTCTTCTCTCGTTGGCGCGATGGTCGCTCTCGCCGCGTGCGCCTCGCCGTCGGCGCCACCCGTCACCCCGGCGACGTCGCCCAGGGTCGTCGAGGCGCCCGCGGATGTCCCGGTCGCGCCGACGGTGGTGGTCGACGCCGCGGTGCCCGACGCGGGCCCTCCGCCCGACGCTGCGGTGGTCGCAGCAGCGCCGACGGGCGAGCGCGTGCGGATGTTTCGCGGTCGCAGCGAGGACGAGTGGCTGCGGCAGATGTCCGAGCGCCCGGTGGTGCGGACGATGGAGCGCTTCCACAGCACGCTCTTCGTCTTCCACATGGACCTCGGCGACGGCGTGGAGATCAGCTTCCAGCCCGAGCGCCCCGGGCAGGAGACCTTCTGGCGTCGCGAGGTGACCTCGTATCACCTGGCGCGGCTGCTCGGCATCGACAACCGCGTGCCGCCGACGGTGGGCAAGCGCGTTCCGCTGGCGGCGTTTGGCCGCTTCGCGCGCGGCGTCAACCTCGTGGTCGACCGCCGCGGGATGGTGCTCGGCTCAGCCAGCGTGTGGATGCCCACGCTCAACCGCGTGAACATGCACCTGCCCCCGGCGCGTCGCGAATGGTCGTCGTGGGTCAACCCCGCGCGGCCGCTCCCCGAAGGCGCGTTGCGAGAGCGCGCGCGGCAGGTGTCCGAGGTGCTCGTCTTCGACTACCTCGCCGCCAACTACGACCGCTGGAACTGCTGCAACATCACCGCCGACGAGCACGACGACCTGGTGTTCCGCGACAACGACGCCGGGTGGTTTCCCGACGTCATCAACCGCCTGGGTGATCCCAACGTGGTGCGCCGCGTGCCGCGCTACCTGTACGAGTCGGTGCAGCGCGTGACGCCGGAGGTGCTGCGCGAGTCGGTGTCGCACGACCCGATGGCGAGCACGGTGCACCTCGTCGCGTCGCGGGCCTATACCGGGTATGAGCTCCGCCGACAGGCGCTGCTCGCCAACCTCCGCCGACAGGTGGAGCGCCACGGCGAGGCGGCGGTGTTCCCCTGGCCGTAGAGAGGACATCACTCCCATGACGACTCCCGAGTTCACGATGGACAACCACTGGTTGCCCTTCACGTCCAACCGTCACTTCCGCAAGGACCCGCGGGTCTTCGTCGCCGCCGAGGGCATGCACTTCACCACGCACGACGGCCGCAAGGTCATCGACGGCGTGTCGAGCCTCTGGTGCGTCGGCGCGGGCCACAACCGCCGCCCCATCAACGAGGCCATCAAGCGGCAGCTCGACACGCTCGACTACGCGACGGCGTTCCAGATCGGCAACGACCAGGCCTTCCTCGCGGCCGAGCGCATCGCCTCCATGGCGCCGGGCGACCTCAACAAGGTGCTGTTCTGCAACTCCGGCTCGGAGGCCGCCGACACCTCATTGAAGGTCGCGCTCGCCTACCACCGGGCGCGCGGCGAAGGCCACCGCACCGTCTTCATCGGCCGCGAGCGCGGCTATCACGGCGTCGGTTTTGGCGGCATGAGCGTCGGTGGCATTCCCGCCAACCGCAAGGCGTTCGGGGCCGCGCTGCTGCCGCGCGTCGACCACCTGCGCTTCATGCACGACCCGGTCAATCACGCGTACATCCACAACGAAGAACCCGTCTGGGCGGAAGACCCGCTCGTCGAGCTGGAGACGCGCATCCTGCCGCTGCACGACCCGAGCAACGTCGCGGCCATCATCGTGGAGCCCATCGCGGGGAGCGCGGGCTGGTACATCCCGCCGAAGGGGTACCTGAAGCGCCTGCGCGAGATCTGCGACAAGCACGGCATCCTGCTCATCTTCGACGAGGTCATCACGGGCTTCGGCCGACTCGGGACGGGCTTCGGCGCGGACTACTTCGGGGTCGTTCCCGACATGCTCAACTTCGCCAAGTGTGTGACCAACGGGGTGATTCCGCTGGGCGGCGTGGTGTGTCGCGACCACCTCTACGACGCGATGATGACCGGCCCCGAGCACGCGGTGGAGTTTCTCCACGGGTACACGTACTCGGGTCACCCGGTGGCGTGCGCCGCGGCCGTCGCGACGCTCGACCTGATGAAGGAAGAGGGCCTCATCGCCCGCGCGGGCGTGATGGGCAAGGCGCTGGGCGACGCGATGCACGCGGCGCTCAAGGGACTGCCCAACGTGGTGGGCATCCGCACGCTGGGTCTTGCGGGCGCGGTGGAGCTGAGCGGCATCGCGGGCGCGCCGGGCAAGCGGGCGTACGAGGTGTTTCTGGACTGCTTCCACCACGGGACGCTGGTGCGCGCCGCGGGCGAAAACCTGGTGTTGTGCCCGCCGTACATCGTCGAGCAGTCGCACATCGACGAGCTCGTCGGAACGCTCGCGGCGGCCATCAAGCGCCAGGCGTAGCCGTCAGCCGCCGAGCCCGTCGCGTCGCAGAAACACCCCCGCATCACCGCGTCCCAACAACGCCACGACGCGCTGCTCGATGGTCGCCACCGGGAGCGCGTGGAGCGTGTGCGGGGGATGGTTCCACCCAAACAGAACGCGTCGCAGCAGCGTGTCGGCGGCGGCGTCCGCGAAGGCCGACGAGAGCGTGCCGTAGAGCTTCGGCTCCGACTCCGCGAGGCTCTTGCCCGACGCGTCAGTGAGCGAGAAGTACGACCCCACCGGCGCCTCGTAGATGCGCGCGAACACCTGCTGCGAGCGGTTGCCGCCGCCGCCCACCCAGCCGATGCCGACCACCGCGAGCATCGCGAGGCCGACCACGTTGGAGGCGATCATCCCCGCCGCGTTGCCGCCCGTTCGCAGGTCGAACTCCAGCACCTTGCCGCCCGGCACCACCTGCTGCCGAAAGGGTTGCCCCAGGCTCTGAAAGAGCAGGAAGTCGAGGTCGACCACTGACAACGGCGACACGCACGCGCCGTTGTAGCGCCCGTGCCCCGAGCCCACCGCGCGCTGGAGCAACCGCGTTCGCACCACGAGGTCGCCCGCCGCCTCCAGCGGAACCTCCCCCTTCGCGTGCGCCGCGTGGATGAGCTCGAACAGCGCCGACACCCGCGGGTCGGGCCACGGCTGCGCGCGCAGCGAGGCCATCGCCCCCGTCGGATCATCGGCCCCCGGCGCCTCGGCAGGCGCCGCGCGTCGATAGTCCGGCGGCAGCGCCAGGAGGTTGTGCAGAAACGCGCCCATGGCCTGCGCCGACTCGCGCGTCGCGACGGTGTTGAGCTCCATGCGCGAGCCATTGACGGCGATGCGCAGCGAGCTGTTGACCATGCCCTTGAAGACCTCGACCGACTGCATCGCGCCGTACGCGATCTGCATCGGCCGCGTGTCGGCGTTGGTGATGATGCGCCGGTCGGTGAACACGATGGCGCGCGTGCCGTCCCCGCTCACGGTCTCGTCGACGAGGGCGATGAGCTCCTCGTCGGTGTCGGGGCCCACCCAGTCGGGCATGCACCCCGCCACGACGTGGAGTTTCGGCGCCGCGATCACCGGCCGCGACAGGATGCCCTCGCCGCGCAGCCACTGCGACGCGAGCGCGCCGACGGGCCCCGCGACGGCGCCTGCGCCCACGGTCGCGCGACCGCCGCTTCGCACCCACTGGGCGACGGCGCTCAAGAGCCGCGCGAGGGCGATGGAGACCTCGCGCGACGGCATGCGCGGGAGCATCGTCGCGCCCTGCGTGGTGTGCAGCGCGCCGGCCTCGGTGAGCCCGCGCGGAAAGGTCGGCTCGTACTGAACGAGCTCCAACGGGATGCGCATGCGCGGCGAGTCGATGTGCACGGCGAGGTTGGTGACGAGCACGCCGCCCTTGCCCGACTGGAGCACCGTGGTGTCGACGAGCGCCACGGGCTGCTCGTGGGGCGCGACCTGCGCGAAGGTGAGGCACCCCTGGAGCTGCTTCGCGGGGATGTCGGGCGCGAAGCGGAGCTCGGGGACGCCCGCTGATCCGGCCGCGAGGCGGACGAAGGGCGTGAGCGTGTCGGCAGCCTGGGCGTACGAGGGTTCGCGGTACATGGCGGGCAGCGGGAGACTACCCGATGGTGACGGCGGTGTAGGCCCGGTGACGTCGTCGTCGCGGTCGCCGCGAGACATCTGTTAGCGTCGCGCTTCGGAGGCTTCGCACGCAATGACACTTCGATGGTGGACCGCCTGTGCCCTGTGCTCGCTGGCCGTGGCGTGCAGCGACAACCAGACCGTCGTGGGCGGCAACGACGCCGACGTCGACGCCAGCTCGGACACGGGCTCCAACCCGGTGGATGTTCCCGCCATCGACAGGCCCGACGTGCAAGGCATGGACGTGGTCGACGTGCAGGTCGCGCCCGACGTGCCGGGCATCGACGCGGGGGACGCCCCCGCCGTGGACGTCCCGTTTCGCTGCACCGACAACGCGTCGTGCGCGGGCAACGCGGGCGGTGCGACGTGCGACACCGTCTCGGGTCGGTGCGTGCAGTGCGTGGCGAGCGCCGACACCTGCCCCGCGGGTCAGTACTGCGTCGCCGGGACGAACACCTGCACCGCGGGCTGTCGCAACGACGAGGGCTGCGCGACGAGCGGCGACGGCGGCGTGTCCACGCGGCGCTGCGACGTGGCGACCCACGCCTGCGTCGACTGCGTGACCGACGCCCACTGCCCCTCCGGAACGCTCTGCGTCGGCGCCGTCTGCGTCGCCGGGTGCAACCCGTCGCGGCCGTGTCCGTCGTCGCAGCAGTGCTGCGCGGGCGCGTGCGTCGACCCGCAGTCCAACGTCGCCCACTGCGGCGCGTGCGATGCGCGGTGCACCATCACCAACGGCACCTCGCTGTGCATGAACGGCACCTGCGCCGTCGGCACCTGCACCGCGCCCAACGCCAACTGCGACGGCAACGCGACCAACGGCTGCGAGACCAACACCCAGTCCGACCTCGCGCACTGCGGCGCGTGCATGAACGCATGCCCCGTCCCCGCCAACTCGACCGCGTCCTGCGCGGCGGGCGTCTGCGGCTCGACCTGCCTCACCGGCTTCGCCGACTGCGACGGCGACGCGAGCAACGGCTGCGAGGTCGACACCCGCACCAGCGCCGCCCACTGCGGCGCGTGCAACCGCGGCTGCGCCCCGCCCAACGCCGCCGGCGCGTGCGTGGCGAGCGTGTGCACCGTGGCCTCCTGCACGACGGGCTTCGGCGACTGCGACCTCAACGCGAGCAACGGCTGCGAGGTCGACACGCGCACCAACGCGACGCACTGCGGGGTGTGCGGGACGGCGTGCGCGACGCGTCCCAACGCGGTTCCGGCGTGTACGGGGAGCGCGTGTTCGAGCGTGTGCGTGGCGGGCTACGGCGAGTGCAACGGCGACGCGAGCGACGGGTGCGAGACCAACCTCGCGACGAGCGCGACCAACTGCGGCGGCTGCGGTCGGAGCTGCGTGACGGCCAACGTCGCGACGGCGACGTGCGCGGCGAGCGCGTGCTCCGTCACGACGTGCGCGACGGGCTTCGACAACTGCGACGGGATGGCGTCGACCGGGTGCGAGCGCGACGTGCGCGCCGACGTGCTCAACTGCGGGGCGTGCGGTCGCGTCTGCGCGACGGGCCAGGGGTGCGCGGCGGGGGCGTGCACGGCGCTGGCGAGCTGCGCGGCGATCCACGCGGCGCTACCTGCGCTGCCGTCGGGGGTGTACTCCATCGACCCTGACGGGGCGGGCGGCGTCGCGGCGTTCAGCGTGGTGTGCGACATGGAGACGAGCGGCGGCGGCTGGACGCTCACCTTCCTCAAGAACTCCGCGCACCGCGGCAACTACGGTGATTTCGGCGCGGCGTACACCAACGTGGCGGCGCTCGCGACCAACCCTGCGATGGCCTCATCGAGCACGACGGGCGTCGCGGGTTGGGTCGACCTCAACGCGTTCCCGTACACGACGATGCGGCTGGCGGCCTACGGGGCGGGGGCGCGCACGTACCTGAGCACCGACATCCAGCGCACGAGCCTGCGCATCCGCTTCGGGCAGCCGGGCTACTACCTCTACAACAACGACGGCTTCTACTGGTGCGGCGGCCCGGCGAGCTACACCGACGGGGGCTCCGGGCAGGTGAACCAGCCCGCGGGCGCGCCCGCCGACTGCAAGGGCCACGGGAGCCTCGGCGACGGCTGGGACTTCGGCAACGCGGGGACCAACAACGGCCTCACGCTGTGCGGCGCCAACGCCTCCAACTGGATGTACAGCAGCTACAGCACCGGGCTGATCTACTACCCCAACCCCGGCGCGGCGTACGCCATCTGGGTGCGCTGACACTCCCCCGGTTGCCCGGAAATTACCGCCCCCGCCGCCGCGCAGCGTAGCGTCCTCCGCCATGTTCACGATCCGTTCGCGGCGCGACCTCTCGCTGCTGTTGGAGCGGCAGATGACCGCAGCGTCCACGCGCGCCGGCGGCCCCGCGATCGACGAAGACATCGAAGCCCGCACCGCCCTCAAGACCTTCCTGCTGGAAGCTCACGGGCGCATGCGCTCGGACCCCTACGGCGCCCTCCAGGAGCTGTGCGGCCCGCTCGGCATCACCGTCGAGCGCACCGACGACGCCCACCTCGTGGCGCTGTGGCTCGGCGAGGAGGTGCAGCTCTGGCTCGACACCTCCGGCGTCCGCATCCACCGCCTCTACACGGTCGGAACCGCCAAGGACGCCGACCGCGTCCACGAGATGCTGGTGTCGGGTTCGGGCTTACTGGAGTGTGTATGGCTGCCGCCGCGCGCGCTCGAGACCCTGGCCAAGAGCCAGGAGGCGAAGATGGTTCTGTTCTCGCTGCGGCACGACCGTCGACCGCTGCGAAGGACGCCCGACCCCGCGGGCATCGACTCGGTGACGCTGCGCTTCTGGGGACCACGCGCCAAGGAGACCCTCGACAAGCTGCGGCACAGCGACGTGCTGCCGATGGCGACGAGCGTGTACAGCGTGCGCGTCCGCCTCGGCGACGACGAGAAGTACTGCCTGGCAGAGGTGTTCCACACCGGGAAGATCACCGCGATCGGGACCTCCTTCGCCGACCACGAGCGCCTGGTGCAGGCGCTGCTGGCCGAGCACGACACGCTGGTGACGGCGCTGGAGGCGGCGCAGAAGACCCCACGGCGCGTGATGATCCCGGTGCGCTGGACCCTCGACGACCTGGCGTATGGA
The DNA here is from genome assembly GCA_044229975.1 of Polyangiales bacterium. Lineage (GTDB taxonomy): Bacteria > Myxococcota_A > Polyangia > Polyangiales > SCUS01. The sequence goes on along the minus strand of JBGARZ010000006.1, from coordinate 399,261 downwards.
GTCGGTCGGATGTTCTCGGGCACCGAGCCCTTCCGCCTGTGGGGCATCCCCGAGCAGACGGGCGCGGAGAGCTTCCAGATCCGCGCCGTCGACCTCGACGTGGGCCGCGCGGCGCTCTTCACCGTCGACCGCGAAGGTCTCTCGCTGGAGCTCGGCGCGCGCACCCCCGCGTCCACGGCCATCCGCGTGCTGTCGGCGCTCCAGTACCACGTCAACGCGGACGTGCGAGACGACCTCATCGCCCCCGAGCCGCTGCTCCAGTTGGCGCTCCCGGTAGCGGCTGAGCGCGGCAACTTCCGCGAGACCTCGAAGCTGCACGACGTGGCGCGCGTGGTGCTCACCGAGGCGTGCGCGTGCCTCACGCGCGGGGCGCAGTCGCTCACCACGGGGATGCTGTTGGAGAGCACGCACGGCAACGAGCAGGCGACCCCGGCGCTGCACGACCTGACGCGGCGGGTGATGTCCGAGGCGGCGGCGCACGAGTGGCGCACGTGGCTTCGCATCGTGTCGCACCCGGAGGGCAAGACGGCGTGGCGCTTCGCCGACGCGCTGCCTACCGAGCGCAACCTGCGCCTGCGTGAGCTCCAGAAGATGAACCGCGCGGCCCAGCAGCTCGTGGCTCGCATGGAGGGCAAGGGCCTCGCGAAGTGGCTACAGCTCTCGCTCTTCGGACCCGAGGAGATGGTCACGCCCATCGTCGACGAGTGAGCGCGGGCGACACGCGCCCGAAGCTGGCGCGCGCGGTGGTGGCGCTGTCGGCGGTGAGCTTCCTCACCGACGTGGCGGCCGACATGGTGGTGCCGTACCTGCCGCTGTTCTTGACGGTGACGCTGCACGCGTCGGCCGACTGGGTGGGCCTCGTCGAGGGCGTCGCGGAGGCGACCGCGGCGGTGGTGAAGTTCATCTCGGGCAAGGTGTCCGACCGGATGCCGCGCAAGAAGCCCGTGGTGCTGCTCGGGTACGGCGTGGCCAACCTGGTGCGGCCGCTGCTCTCGCTGGCCGCGGCGCCGTGGCAGGTGCTCGCGGTGCGCTTCGTCGACCGCGTGGGCAAAGGCATCCGCACGGCGCCGCGCGACGTGCTCATCGCGCGCGAGACGCCCGAGAAGCACCGGGCGTACGCGTTCGGGTTCCACCGCGGGATGGACAATCTGGGCGCGGTGTTCGGCCCGCTCGTGGCGCTGGCGGTGCTCACGGCGACGCACGACGACCTGCGGATGGTGTTCGCGGCGACCATCGTGCCGGGGACGCTCGCGCTGCTGGCGGTGGTGTTCTTCGTGCGCGAGACGCCGGTGGTCGAGACCGCGGAGACGAAGAAGGCCGCGGCCGACGACGCGCGGGCGCCGCTGCCGGGCGCGCTCAAGCGCTTTCTCTTACTGGTCGGTGTATTTTCGCTGGGCAACGCGAGCGATGGGTTTCTCGTGCTGCGGGCGCACCAGCTCGGGGTCGCGACGCGGTGGATTCCTCTGGCTTGGGGCGCGCTGTCGCTGCTGCGCGCGGCGTCGACGGTTCCGGGCGGTTGGGTAGCCGACCGCATCGGGCGGGCGCGGGCGTTGACGCTGGGCTGGTGTCTGTACGCGGTGGCGTGGCTGGGCTTCGGGCTGTCGACGAAGCCCTGGATGGCAGCCATCGCGCTGCTGGTCTACGGCGCCTACTACGGGCTCACCGAGGGGACCGAGCGGGCCCTGGTCGCGACGCTGGCGGGCGAGCGCTCGTTGGGTCGGGCGTACGGGGCGTTCAACCTGGTGGCGGGATTGATGGTGCTCCCGGCGAGCGTGATGTTCGGGAAGCTGCTGCGGTGGCACGGCCCGCGGGTGGCCTTCGGGGTCGGCGCCCTCTTCGCGTCGCTCGCCGCGCTCGGAATGATGGCCCGCTCGCGCCGAGACGAGCCCCCGCTCACGTCCCCAGCACCCGGCCTTACCCGATAGGGACGCGTCCGCCCACGCCCCAGCACCCGGCCTTACCCGATAGGGTATTCCCGCCCTCGCCTATCCCCAGTCCTTCAGCCGCGAGAGCCGCTGCTTCACCTGCTGTTCGTACAGCACGCCGCCCACCAGCAGCCCGACGCCGAACCCCACCAGCCTCACCGACAACGGAAACACCCCTTCCAGCCGCGCGAAGTACTGCACCCACAGGTTCACGATCAGCGCGGCCACCGAGATCAACAGCACCGCCGCGCGCCGCGTCCCCACCGCCAGCGCCACCAGTCCCCCCGCCGACCCCAGCACGAGCGCTGCGGGCGCCGCCTCCCGATGCGCCGCCAGCACCTGCAGCGTCAGCACCCCAAACCACTGCACCAGCGCCGCCACCTCCAGCAGCCGGTAGCGCGCGCGGCTCACCCGCGTCGTCACCGCGTACGACATCACCAGCAATCCCACTGACACGGCCCCCATCACCACCCAGCGCCCGCCGCTGTCTCCCGCCAACCACTCACCGCGGCCTTCCCCGATGGCGTGCAACAGCCGCGCGTCCGGCGACGCCATCACCCCGAACAACCCCGCCAGCAGCGCCTCCGCGCGAACCTCCCCGCGCTCCTTCAGCTCCGGCCGCCACAGCGCCGCCGCCAGCACCGCACCGCCGACGCCCACCGCGAAGAGCGTGAACCCCAGCTCGTCGCGCAGCATCGCCTCGCTCGTCGGCGCGAGCACCACGATCGCCCCCACCACGAAGGCCGCCGCGTCCTTCAGCGGCGACGACGCCTTCGCCACCACCGCCACCGCGGCCGCTGCCGCCACCACGAAGGGCCACGCCGCGCCCAGCAGCCCGTGCGTGTCCCAGTGATCGACCATCACCACACCGCCCGCGAGCGCGCTCAGCCCCGCCGCACCGGCCGCCCCCAGTGTCATCGGCAGTGCTGTGCTCTTCGCCTCACGCCACGCCGCGAGCTGCGCGAGCAGCGCGTACAGCCCGGCCACGCCCAGCGCAAACGTCGCCGGCCCCATCACCGTCCCCGTCCGCAGGTACGCCCCGAGCGACGCGCACAGCACCGCGACGTCCATCGCCGCGAGCACGCCGAAGGGCCCCGTTCGTCGCAGCAGCGCGAGTCCGTACGTCACGAGCGAGACCACCGCCGCGAGCACCGCGATGACGCCCGGACCGTCGCCCACATGGCTCATGCTGATGATCTGCGCGCCGACGACCCAGAGGAGCTGACTCCCCAGCGCGAGCAACACCACGCCACCCAACGGCGCACCGCGCTTCCCGGCCATCGCGCCGCCGACGAAGGCCCCCGTCGTGAGTCCGATGAGCAGCCCGAGGCGCCCCACCTCGTCGAGCTGCGAGAACGCATACGCCACCGCGACCGTCGCAAAGAGCCCGGCGAGCCCGCGCCCCACGGTCACCCCCGCGTCGATGCGGTAGCGCCCCGCGAGCGCCCCGGCGCCCCACGACAGCGCCGCGACCCCGAGCAGCGTCGCCACACGCCCGGCCGCACCGACCGCGTCCCCGACCGCGACCACGAGCAGCACCGCGCCCACGAAGGCGCAGAGCCCACCAATCACCAGCACCAGCACCAACACCGGCGAGATGTCCGGCGCGCCCGCTCCGACCACCCCTGGCGTCGCGGCCTGCCCATGCGGAGCCGTGCGGTACGCGCTGCTGTGCAGTGCCTCCTCGGAGTTCCACGACGCCGCCCCCTTCGCGAGCCCGTTGACGAGCGTCTCCATGCTCGGCCGCATCGGCGGAACCTGCCTGAGCGCCCCATCGACCAACGCGCCAGACCCGCTGAGACTTCGCGCCGCCGTGCGCTCCACCTGTCCCAGCGGCGCTTGCCCGGTGAGCGTCGCGTAGGCGATGGCCGCGAGCCCGTACACGTCCGTCGCCGCCGTCACCTCCGCGCCTTCCACCGCTTCGGGCGCCGCAAAACCCACCGCGATCGCCGGTGCTCCACCCGGGTGCAGCCGCGCCTTCAACACCGCCCCCGGCGCGCTCGCGTGCGCCGGAACCAGCACCGTCACCTTCCCCGCTTCATCGACGCGGAGCATCTCCGCGCGCAGGTCACCGTGGACGATGCCGCGCTCATGGAGCCGCCCGAGACACCGCCCGACGCTCGCCAGCGCCGCGAGCGCCTCTGCCGTCGATGGCGACTCCAGCCGCCACGGCTGCAAGCGCGAGACGTCACCCTCGTAGCGCACGCCCTCCGCCTCGAAGCGGAAGAACACCACCCGCGCCATCTCGGCATCCGCCGCCTCGACCGGCAACGTGTACGCGCGCCCCTGTGTGGCCACGAGGGCTGCCGCCAGCGCCTCCGTCAGCACCTCTCGGGTGACACCATTGTCGAGGGAAAGCACTCCTCCGAAGGGTCCCGTCGTCCCGCTCATGCGGCCGACCATCGCACCTCTCATGCCACTTGAGGTGCTCTCTCCTTCGTCAGAACCTGAACCCCAGCATCCACCGCAGGTATCCGCCGCTCAGGTTCACGCTGCCAAGGTTGGTCTCCGCCGCGGGCAACCGATCGGCCTCCGCTGCGTCGTCCAACAACCGCTGCTGCCGCACGCTCATCCCCTGATCGAGCGCCATCTGGTACCCGCCCTCCAGCCCGATCACCAATCGCAGCGGCCCGAGAAACCTCCCCGTCGTCACCTGCACGCCCGCCCCCGCCGACGCCATGAACGCCCACGCATCCCCGGTCAGCGCCCCCGACGTGCTCTGCTCGGGCGTCAGCGTGAGGTCCGAGTACATCGCCCCCGCGGCGAGCCGCCCGTACGGCTCCAGCCACCACAGCAGCCGCCACCGCACCGTCAGTCCCGCGCTCATCGAGTGAACGGTCATCCGCGCCTGCAACGCCTCCCGCAACTGCCCTTCGAGCACGGCGTTGTTCCAGTTGAGGTCCACGGCCAACGCCGTCCGGTCGCCAAACCGTGCAACGTCCCGCGACACCGAGAGCCCGAACGCCGCCGGCGATCTCGTCGTGCTGAAGGCATCCAGGGCCTGGTCCCGATGCCACCGCCCGCCGACCTCCAGGCTCACCCGCCACGGCGCATCCACCGGGCGCATCTGCGCCTCGGCGCTCGTCGCCGCAGCCATCACCGCCAGCGCACCCAGCACCACCGCCACGCGCGTCATCATCACTGCGCCTCGCCTTCGTCCAACAGACCCGTCAACAGGAAGCCCCGCATCGACCGCGCCGTCGCCCGCGTGGGCTCGTTGCCGTCCACCACCGTGATCCAGCCGTCCTCGGCGTCGTGCAGCGCCACCACGCGCCGCTCGGTTCCGCGCGACACCGGGATCACCTCCGTCACCGTCGCATCGAGCCTGATCTCCCCTGGTCGGAAGTTCTGCAGCTCGATGAAGCCGAGGCGTTGCCCCGTCGGCGGCGCCACCCACAGCGCCCGTCGATCGTCGTCGAAGCGCGCGTTCTCCAGGGCCACTTCGGAGAAGATCGGCGACGCCGTTCGCGTGGTCAGGTTGAGCAGCGACAGGCTCCCCATCGAGCTCGTCGGATGACCAAACATCACGACGCCTCGCTCAGGAAGCGCGAGCGCCTGGTTGATGGTTCGCCCGAGCTGGAGCGCCTCGACGTTCTGCGAGCGCCGCGACTCGATCTCCGCGAGTTCCAGAAAGCTCACCGCATTGGACACGCCCTGCGTGGCGTACAGCAGCGCGCGCGGAATCGGCGTCGTCGACCCCGCGGGCGCCCCATCGAACAACAGGATCCGATTGGCCACCGCATCGAGCGGAATCACCGTGGTGGTATTGGCCACCGTATCGATGACCCGCGCGTCGCGGCTGCCCGGTGACACCACCAGCAGCTTGCGCCCGGTGGTCGCCCCGAAGAGCGCGATGTCCGCGGGTCGAACGCCTGCCGCGAGCTGATTGAGCGACGGCCGGAAGTCGTTGCCCGTCGCCGAGTCCGGCGTCACCGGCAAGAGCTTCAGCACATAGAGGTCATTGGACTGATCGGCCCGCAGGTACATCGTGGCGTTGTCGGCATCGAAGAGCACCTGGGCGGGCGCGACGGCGCGGGCGTCTTCGGGCAACGTGAGGCGCACGGTGATCTCGCTACGATCGGGGTGGTTGAGGTCGATCACCGTGACGTACGCGTCCGACAGCACCACCGCGAGCGTCCGCGGCTCACCCGCGACGGTCATCTGCGGCGAGAAGACAACCCCATTCGGAACACCCCCGAAGCTCCGCACCGTCCTGATGACGGGCGCCACGGTGGGCGTCGCCGCGGTCGCCCTGAGGTCGACGATGGCCACCTCATTGGGGTTGAACAACAACCGCCCCGCGCTCGCATTTCGGCTGCTGAAGTACGCCATCGCATACCGACCATCGTCGGTCTGGGCGAGCGCGTTGAAGGGAGAGCCGAGGCTCCATCGCCGTGCCACACCCGCCGCGGTCACCGCCGTGAGCGACCCCGGCGTCGGCGCGACCCCGAGCGCACCTCGCTGTCCACGCGACAACACCAACGCCTCCGACTCCGTCCCTACCGCTCCTGCCGCCGCTGCCCGAGGCGTCACCACCACCGGATCATCCCCGACCGGGACCGACCGCACCGAAGGCGTATCCGGCGTGAGGTCGACGACCACGGCGCGATTGAGCGCGGGCTGCACATAGACGACCGCCCCACCCGCAGCGACTGGCGCCAGCGACGCCATCGAGCGCGTGTACCGCGTGTCCCGATCGTCACACCCCGCGATCACCACCGCGAGCGCCATCGCTCCCACCGCCACCCCCGCCCGTCCCGCCCGCTTCGAGGAACCGGCGGCCGTGAGGACGCCGGAATCCGTACTGTATTGAGAGTCTTCATGACGGTGCTCACTCCACGATCCTGCTGTTGAGCTCAAAGCCCGTGATCGACTGCTGGGCCCCGGTGTTCCAGTCGATGAAGGTGATGCGCCCCTCCGGGTGCTCTTGCCCGATGAAGGCCCGCTCCGTCGTCGGCACCGCCCCCACCGAGCGCGGCGGTGAACCCAATGCGAGGTCTTGCACGGTGAAGCTCCCCAGCGTGATGCGCTGCACCTTCGACACACCCCGCGCATCGTCCCGCAGCAGCACGAACGCGTGCGTCCCACCCGGAACCAGCGCAAACGGCCCCACCTCCGCCGATGTCAACTGAAGTCGGATGAAGCGCTCGCCCACATCCAACAACGAATACCCGTACGAGCGATCGATCTGCGCTTCGAGGTCCAGCCCCGCCGCCATCGGGTCGCCCTCCGTCCTCCCATGAACGATAAGCGCCGACCGCCCATCGGGCGCAAACGCCACCGCGCGCACGGTCTTCCGCAGCCGCAGCACCGACGGCGCCGCTCCCCCCGCGAGGTCGAGCAGCGTCGCGCGCTCGGTCATCGCCGCCGTGCTGTACACCAGCGCCCGCGTCCCATCGGGCGTCAGCGTGATCGACCCCACCACCTCGCCCGGCAGATCGATCGCCCGCCGCGCCGAAGCATCCGCAAACCCCGCTGGGATGGGCACTCGCAACACCCGCGACTGATCCCTCAGCGCCGCGAGCGCGAAGGTCCCATCGGGCGACACGTCGAGGTCGGTCACCTGCGAGCCGAGGTCCACCGTCTGCACCGTTCGCGCGACGAGATCCACCACCCGCACCAGCGAGCTCGCCGCGAAGCGCGCGATCGCATACCGACCATCACGCGTGACCGACACGTCCTCGGCGCGCGCGTCCCTCGGAATCCCCACGACTCCGCCATCCGCCACGCCCCCGTCCGTCGGCGCGACGATGCTGTCGTCATAGAACGACACCGTCGGCACCAGCGCCGGCCCCGTGAGCGACGCAAATCGCAGGATGGACACTCCGTCTTCGGTGATGACGAAGCCCGTCTCGCCGTCCGCGCTGAAGGTCACGTCGACGGGCCTGAAGCCCACCGAGAGCAGCAACCCCCGCTCCATGCCGGCGTCGAGCCGCAGCACGGCGATCTCCTGAAAGCTCCCCGCCGGTACCCCGCTGTTGGGCTGCGTGGTGTCGAGATACACCACCGCGTAATGCCCGCCCGGCGCGATGGCGATGGCGTTGGCGCCTCCGACCACGGGCATCTGCACCGTGGTCGTTCCCGCGGTCGTCGTGCGCAGCAGGGTCGCCGTCGACGCGTTGACGTTGATGACCAGCGCCTCGTCCCTCCCCGGAACCGTCGCCAGATACGTCGGCCCATCCCCCGCCTCGATCGACGTGATGGCGAGCGTCTGCGAGTCGATGACCGCGACGTTGTCCCGCCTCGGGTTGGCCACGTACACGAAGCGCGCGCCCGCCTGCGGCGTCTCGAAGGCCCGCCGCTCCTCCACCTCCGGCGGCAGCCCCGCGTCCACGGCCGGCTGCGGCCTCGACCCGATGTCCGTCGCCGTGCTCCCCGCGTCGGTGTTCAACCACGGCCCACCCGGGCTGTTTGGCGCCGTGGCCGAGTCGCTCCCACAGGCCGCGATCGCCCACGAGGCCACCAGCAGCCCCGCTGCCGACAAGATCAGTTGTCTCATGCGAGGCGCCCATCGCACGAAGCAGGCCACGCGCTCCTTCGCGTTTCATCGGGAAATACCGTGCCGTTTGCGACGCGACTCCCCCGTCAGCCCCGTGCGGATACGGCACACTCGGCCCCTGTGATACGGTCCGCGCCGTCCCCATCCTCTCTCCGATGCGCCCCGCCCTCTTACCTGCCCTTGTATTCCTGACCGCGTCCTCCTCGGCGTCCGCGCAGACCGCGGACGGCGTCTACGGTCGTCTGCGCGGCGACCTCTCGCTCTCCGTCGAGGTGCTCGGCGGCGCCGCCGACACCGGCGCCTGGTCGGGCGCTGGCTCCGTCGCGGTGCGAGCGCGATCGCTCGACATGGTGGGCGCCGTCGTCGGCTACGACCGCGCGTTCACGGGCGCCCGCTACGACTTGCTGTTCGCCGCGGTGGACTTCCGCCCGGCCTTCTTCGCGCGCTGGTCCTACGACTACGAGCGCGGCTCACGCTGGCTCGACCTCTTCGTCGACTCCATCGGCATCGAGCTCGGCGCGGCGTGGCTGCGCCCCGGCTCCTCCGACGCCAGCGGCTTCGGCTTCGTGCTGGGCGGCGGCGCCGACCTCCCCCTCTACGTCGGAACCACCACGCTCTGGTCGCTCCGCCTCGCCACCCGCTACATCGCGGCGAAGCCCTGGTTCGCCCAGGGTACGGGCCGCGACGACAGCGCCATCGAGATCCTGGCGGGCCTGGTGTTTCGCGCCACGGTCAACGCGGGCCTCGTTCGAGCGCGATGAGCGTGCGGCGTCTCCTCGCCCTCGCGCTCATCGTCTCGGCGTGCAGTCGCGCGCCCGGCGAGACCCCTGAGTCCACGGTTGAGGCCTTTGCCCGCGCGGTGCAGTCCGCGCGCACGGACAACACGGCCCGCCATCGCATGTACGACCTGCTCTCGCAGCGCGCGCAGGACGCCCTCACCGAGCGCGCCCAGCAGGCCTCCCAGCTCTCCGGGTGGGAACTCCAGCCCTGGGAAATGATCGCCCCTGGCCGCGTTCGACTGCGCCTCGACTTCGACCCGTCGGCGATGGCCTCTCGCATCACCGACCAGCGCGCGGTGGTCACCGTCCGTGGAACGGGCGGCGGCGTGGCGGACGTCCCTCTCGTCCGCGAGGGCGGCCGTTGGCGCATCGACCTGGTGTTTCCCACGGTGGAGGCCATCCGCGCGGGCGGCGGCCGCTCTCCTCAGCCCGACGCGTCGGCTCCCTGACCGTCCACCGCGGCGACGGCCGCGCGCAGATCGCTCAGCCGCGACACCCCATCGGCGAGCTTGCGCGGATGCTCGACGGCCCGTTGCACGATGGCGTGGGCACGCACCACCGCATCGACGAGCGGGCTCCCGAGCGCGAGCGCGCCGGTGACCAGCGACGACAGCGCACACCCGAGTCCCAGCATCGGGGGGAGGGCTCTTCGTGCAACGCGCAGCTCTACGAAGTCGCTGCCATCATAAAGCAGATCGATACAATCATTGTCGTCGAAGTGTCCGCCCTTGAGCAGCACGGCCTGCGCGCCCATTCCCACGAGCGCCTGGCAGGCCGAGCGCGCCTGTCGTTGCGTGGAGACGGTCTTCCCGACGAGCCGCCCCGCCTCTTCACGGTTGGGCACCAACAGCCCCGCCAGCGGAACCAGCTCCCGCAGCAGCGCCGCGAAGCCCGACTCATCGAGCAACACCCTCCCTTGCACCGGAGTGATGACGGGGTCGAGCACCACGGGGACGGCTCCCATCTGCCGGAGGGCATCGGCGACGATCTCGACGACGGCGGCGTTGCCCAGCGCGCCGACCTTTACCGCATTGGGTAAACCCGTCTCGGTGGCGGCGGCGAGCTGCGCGCGGACGAGCTCACTCCGCAGCGGGTCGACCTTCTTCATGCCGCGCTTTCCCCGCGCGGTGACGAGCGTGACGACGCTCAAGCCATGAACGCCCAGCGCATCGAGGGCGCGCAGGTCGGCCTGGAGTCCAGCGCACCCGGACGAGTCGCTGCCGGCGATGACGAGCGCGGTGCTGTCGTCAGTCGTCTCCATGGCATCAGAACCCGTCATCGCGGAGGCGTCGGACGAGGTCGCGATAGAGCACGACGTGGTCGAAGCCCGAGAAGCGATCGGCTCCCTGGTGGGCGATCTGCCCGACCTCATCGAAGTGATCCGCAGGAACGCACCCGATGAACCTCCCCCAGCGGGCGCTTCGCACGGTCACGAGGCCATCGTTGACGAGGTTGGTCGGGTCGTTTCCTTCGAGGAAGGGCATGAGCACAGCGATGAGCGGATTGGGGATATCGACCATGGAAGGGTCGTTGGCGACCAGGGCGTCACCGCACACCGCGCGTCCGTCGCGTCGGTTGGAGCGCCCCGCGACGGAGTAGTACCTGACGCGCGGGTCATCGGGGTTTTGTTCGTTGAAACGGGTGGCTTCGCGCTCGGAGAGGGCGACGAGGGTCGAGCGGATGGCGGCGCGGCCGGGGGCACCGTTGTAGACGGCGCCCAGGCCGGTAGCGACGGCGTCGAGGAGTCCGTCGCTCACACCGGGGATGAGACCCGCGAAGGCGTCACCGAGGCGGGTTCCGCGGTGGGGGGTGGAGACGGTGACGAGGGCGGCGACGCGGTTGGCGTAGCCAAGGGTGGAGATGAGGTAGCGCGCGTCGAGTCCCCCCTGGGAGTGGGCGATGAGCACGACCTTGGGCTGACCGCTCTCGGCGAGGGCGCGGTTGATGGCGGCCGCGAGCACGGGCGCGCGGGTGGAGGGAGGGGCGAAGGGCGGGAGCTCGGGTTCGGAGACGGTCTCACCGCGACGGCGCAGGTCTTCGGCGACACGGAAGTAGTAGGTCAGCGGCCCGACGCTCTGAAAGCCGGCGAAGCCATGGACAAGGACGATGGGGAAGGGCCCACGTTGCACGGTTCCCGCTTCGGGGAGGGCGGGTACATCGAGCGGGGCCGGGCTTCCGGCGTCGACGGCGGGGGTGTCGTCGTCTCCGAGGTCGGGAGGAGCGGCGAGGTCGAAGGTGGGCGCGCCGCTGTCATGGATGTCCTCAATGGAGGCCATCTCGGCGGACGAGCAGCCGAGGGCGAGGAGCGCACCGAGGTAGAGGGCGGGCGAGCGCACGTGGGGGCGCCCGACGATACAACCATCGGTGGTTGTCTGATACGGTCCGCGGCCGTCATGGAAACCACCGAGTTGAAGCGCACGCCCATCTACGAAGAGCACATCAAGGCGAAGGCCCGGATGATCCCGTTTACGGGGTATTCGATGCCGGTTCAGTACACGGGGCTGGTCGACGAGCACCACACGGTGCGGCGCGCGGCCGGCCTCTTCGACGTGTCGCACATGGGCGAGCTGGTCATCACCGGCCCCAACGCGATTCGCGCGGTGGATGGCCTGATCACCCGCGAGGTGCAGGGCATGCTCGACGCCCAGGCCCGCTACACGGTCTGCTGCAACGAGGAAGGGACCATCCTCGACGACCTCATCATCTACCGGGTGTCAGCCGACAACGTGCTGATCGTGTGCAATGCGTCCAACCGCGAGAAGATCGTCGGTCACTTCACCGAGCGGCTGAAGGCGACGCACGACGTTCGGGACATCTCGGACGACACGGCCCTCATCGCGCTCCAGGGTCCGCGCGCGATGGAGATCCTGCGGGCGGGGGTGAGCGACGGTCGCGCCCACGAGCTGCCCGCCTACCACTTCGGCGATGTCCCGGTGTTCAACGTTCCGTGCACGGTGTCTCGCACCGGGTACACGGGTGAGGACGGGGTGGAGATCTTCTGTCCGCCCAACGAGGCAGCGCGCCTCTGGCGCTCGCTGCTGGGAGCGGGCGAGGAGGCGGGGCTGCGTCCGACGGGTCTCGGCGCGCGCAACACGCTTCGCCTGGAGTGCGGCATGGCGCTCTACGGCAATGACATCGACGAGACGACCAACCCCCTGGAGGCCGACCTCTCGTGGGTGGTTCAGCTCGACAAGGCCGACTTCGTGGGCAAGGCCGCTCTCGTGGCGGCGAAGGCCGCGGGTCTCTCTCGCAAGCTCATCGGCTTCGAGATGACCGACAAGGCCATCGCCCGTGATCACTGGGAAGTGATCGACGAGTCCGACAAGAAGGTCGGCTATGTGGCCAGCGGTTCGCCCGGCCCCACGGTCGGCAAGAACATCGGTCTCGCCTACGTCCCGACTGCTCTCACCGCTGTCGGGACGGCGTTGCGGCTGCGCGACCCGGAGCGCGGTCGCATCGGCAACGCGGTGGTCGCGAAGAAGGTCTTCTACAAGCGCCCGCGCTGAACGAAGCCTTCCAACCAGCCTGACTGGAGGGCGGCGAACATCGTCAGCCCACAGAACAACAGCGCATCGATGCGGTCGAGGATTCCGCCGTGGCCCGGGAGCAGGGCCCCGGAGTCCTTCACCCCGGCGCTGCGCTTCAAGATCGACTCACACAGATCACCCACCTGACCAAGAGCGCCGGCGACCGCGGCGAGGGCGATGCCTTGTCCGAGCGAGAGGGCGGGCAGGAAGGTGAAGTGCGCGATGACGCTCCCGAGGATGGAGCCACCGAGTCCGCCGATGGCACCACTCCAGGTCTTGTTGGGAGAGACGGCGGCGTAGAGCTTGGGGCCGCCGATGCCTTTGCCCGCGAAGTACCCGGCGGTGTCGCTCATCCACGAGAACATCATGGCGAGGAGGCAGAGGCTGCCGCCCTGGAAGCGTGTCCCGTAGGTGTGGACGAGGGCGAGGGCCGCCATGGGGACCCCGAGGTAGAGCGGCGCCATCACGAGACCAGAACCGCGCGGAAGAGCCGTGGGGATGTGGGCTGGGCGGGCGAGGGCCGCGAGGAGGGTGATGGGAGCGAGGGCGGCCATGCCGAGACCGAGGGTGGTTCCGTGGATGGCGCCGAAGCGGGTGGAGACGAAGAGGCAGAAGGTGGCGAGGGTGAGGGCCATGCCGATCCAGCGACCGGGCGGGTCGTCGGGGTGGGTCATGGCGAGAAACTCCCAGGCGGCGATGAGCATGGCGACGGCGCAGAGGCCAAACCAGCCGACGGGAGGGCCGACGTAGAGGATGCCGAGGATGACGGGGATGCCGACGACGGCGGTCAGGAACCGGACAACAAGGTTGGACATGGCCCGAGGGTGTTGGTGGTGGAGACCAGCCCAAACCGTCGCTGTCGGCGTTGGTACGCCGCGATGGCTTGATAGAGGTGATCGACCTGGAAGTCGGGCCACAGGATATCGGAAAAGAAGAGCTCGCTGTAGGCCGCTCCCCAGAGAAGGAAGTTTGAGACGCGAAGCTCGCCACCCGTCCGAATCATCAGGTCGGGCGCACCGTGGGCCATGGAGGGGAGCAGCGCCGCGAGGCGGTCTTCAGTGATGTCGTCGGGGCGTAGCGCTCCGGCCGCGACCTGTTGGGCGAGGGAGCGGGCGGCGTCGACGATCTCTTCGCGGCCACCATAGGAGAGCGCGAGGGAGAGGGTCATTCCCTGGTGATCGCGCGAGGCGTTGGAGATGAACTCCAGGGAGTCGCGGACGTGGGGTGGGAGGCGGTCGAGGTTGCCGATGCCTCGGAGGCGGATGCGGTTCTGGAGGATCTCGTCGCGTTCGCCGAGGAGATACTCTTCGAGGAGGGTCATGAGGCCGTCGACCTCGCCGGTGGGACGACCCCAGTTCTGTTCGGAGAAGGCGTAGAGGGTGAGTTCCTGGACGCCGAGTCGGCGACAGGCGCGGACGATGCGGCGGACGGTGTGGCTCCCGGCGCGGTGGCCGACGATGCGGGGTTTGCCACGGAGCTCAGCCCAGCGGCCGTTGCCATCCATGGTGATGGCGATGCGGAGCGGGAGGTTGTGGAGTTCGATGGTGTTCATGCGTGTTTTGCGCGGCGGGCGTCGCGGTAGTTACTACGCGCTCGTCGGGGGTCGCAATGTGCGCCGGGATGGAGGGTCGTGATTGCCGGGTGAACGGTCGCGCCTTAGCTTCGGGCGGCGAACATGGCGGAACAAGACCTGTATGCAGTGTTGGGAATCCCCCGGGGGGCGGACGCCGAGACGATCAAGAAGGCGTTTCGGGCGTTGGCGTTGAAGTACCACCCCGATCGCAACCCAGGCGACAAGAAGGCGGAGGAGTCGTTCAAGGCGGTCAATCACGCCAACGAGGTGTTGAGCGACCCGAAGAAGCGAAAGCTCTACGACGACTTCGGTGAGATGGGATTGCGTGAGGGCTTCAACGCAGACGCCTATCGCCAATGGCAGTCGGCGGGTGGTGGTGGTGGCGGTCCGGGCGCGGGTGGCTTTGAGGACATCTTCGGCGGGGGCGCCGGTGGGCCCGACATGTCCGACCTCTTTGGACAGATGTTCTCGGGTGGCGGTCGGGGTTCTCCCTTTGGACCGTCGGGTCGACGAGGCCCGCCGCGCGGGCGTGACCTGGAGAGCGAGGTCACCATCGACCTGCCGTTGGCGGTGCGTGGTGGTGAGCTGTCGCTCAAGGTCCAGGGAGAGAGTGTTCGGGTGCGTATCCCGCCCGGGGCCAAGGCTGGCACTCGGCTGAGGATCGCGGGCAAGGGAATGCCGGCACCGGGTGGCAAGCCCGGTGACCTGGTGTTGGAAGTGAAGGTCGACGCGCACCCGTGGTTCTGGATCGAGGACGATGATCTTCACGTGCGCTTGCCCGTGGCGTTGGTCGAGGCGTGGCGCGGTACGAAGGTGACCATCCCGACTCCGGGCGGTGAGGTGACGCTGAGGGTTCCTCCGCACACGGCACACGGGGCGAAGCTTCGACTGCGGGGTAAGGGCATTCCGGGGACATCTCGGCGTGAGGCGAGTGACCTGATGGTTCACATCGAGGTGGTGGCGCTTCCCGAGACCCCTGAGACGGAAGAGGCGATGAAGGTGCTTGAGTCGGTTCAGCCGGCGGCGTCGCGAGACGACCTGCGCTTTTGACCGCGTTCGCTATGGGGCAACGACGCTGGCGTTGATGATCTGGTCTCCGATGAGGAGGCGATCGGCGACGTCCATACCCGACACGACGCGACCCACGTAGGGGTAGCGCGCATCGAGGTGGGGTGAGTCGGTCAGCGTGATGAAGAACTGGGTTCCGCCGGTGTCGAGGCCCGCGAGGGCGATGCCGACGGCGCCGCGCTCGAAGCGTCCGCCCGAGAGCTCGGTGGGGACGATGCGAGAGGCGCCGCCGTAGCCGTCGCCGCGAGGGTCACCGCCCTGCGCGACGAATCCGGGTACGACCCGGTGGAAGGTGGTCTGGCGATAGGTTCCGGCGCGAGTGGTTTCGAGGAGGAGGGCGACGGCTTCGGGGGCGGTGTCGCTACGAAGAGCCACTCGGATGGTTCCTGCGGTGGTCTCGATGACCCAGGTCTCGGCGGGGCGAGAGGGTGTGGTGCTGGTCGACAGTGGATCGACAGCGGCGTCGGGGGCGACGGCGAGTTGGATGGCGCGTGCGGTTCCAGGGGTGGCGGGTGCGGGAAGTCCGAGGGCGCGGCGAAGAGCGATGGCCTGGAGGCGGGCTTCGAAGGCGGAGGCTTCGGGGAGGTCAAAGGGCGCCTGAAGGAGTCGCTCGAGGGCGGGCGGGCGGAGCAGTCGGGCGTGGTCGAGGTGGGTGACGAGCCCTTCGAGGAGTTGCGCCAACACCCCCGGGTCGTGGCTATCGGCGAGGCGTTGAAGGAGTGGTCGAGCGTACGAGCCTGGCAGCGCGAGCGTGGCGTCTGCGATGGGTTCGAGCACGCGAGGGTCGCTCTGACCTTGTGCGATGAGCGTGGTGAGGGTCTGCGCGACCAGAGTCGGGGTCATCGGGGGACGGGCCCGCGCGGCGAGGGTTGCGAGCGATCGCCACTGTTCTGGTCCGGTCGCGCAGGTCTCGGTGCGGTGGCCCAGGTCGAGGAGGTCGTACTTGAGGGCGACGGCACAGCGGTACCAGGCGAGCGCTCCCGCAGGCGCAAACTCCACCTGGGTGACAACAGGTTCGGCAGCCAGGAGAGCCGCCCGCACCGTGGGGTCACCATCGGGAACCTCGGTCATCAAGGTGATCCACGGATTGGCCCAACTGCGGGGGTTGGGTGCGACACGGGCGCTGAGCGTCGTGATGAGAGCGGTCCAGTGGCCGACGGTGGTGTCGCCGCGTTGGTGAAGGGCGTGGAGCGCTAGCGCGAGGGCGGCCGGGTGCATCGCTGTGAGACTCGTCACGGGCGGCAGTGGAACGCTGGTGTTTCGTAGAGCGCGGGCTCCAGCGACCTGGTGATCGAGGTCGCCATCGAGGAGCAGCGAGTGCAGACGCGCTGCGATGGCCGGGTCGAGGCGGCTGGTGCTCTCGCCCAGCAGGGTTGCGAGCGCTGCTGAGGGCGGGTCCTGATTCCAACGGAGACCCCATGGTGCGGGAATGGGTGTCGCGCCGACGGAGCGGCGAGTGAACCCGCGAAGGAAGGCGTCCTGGTTGCCGAGCGGGAGGATTCCGACAGTGGCTTGCAGGGTGTCGATGGGAATGTGCCGTCCGAGGGCGAGGGCGGCGGCCTCGCTGTCGGGCTGAGTGGCCTCGGCCATCAGGGCGCGAAGTGCGTCGGCGCTGAGGGGGTCGTTGTTGTAGGCGCGCGACCATGGGTTGGTGGTGGTCGCGGGCGTTGGGGCGGGAGGGGGTGCGGGGGGCTGAACGGTCGGAGACGGTGGGACGTCGATGGGCGTGGGCGGCGGTAGGACGGGCGTGGGCTGCGCTCGCTGGCAGGCACCTAGCGCGGCCAGGACCATGGCGAGGCGGAGTGTTTCACGTGCAACACCGGCCGGGCGCCGTGAGGAATGGGCTATGGAGCGAGTCGCGACATGGACTGGATGGACGACGACCTCCGCGCGCTTGAGCGACGCGACCGGCTGCGAACCCCCTCCCACCTGCGGTACCGCGACGCCACCCACGCCACCTCCGAGGGACGTGACGTGACCGTGCTCTGCGGAAACGACTACCTCGGGCTGCGTCATCATCCTGCGCTCCTTCACGCCGCCAACGATGCCACGAACGACCATGGCAGCGGGGCGGGAGCGTCTCGTCTGGTGTCCGGGCATCTCACTGTCCACCAGGAGGTCGAAGAGCACTTCGCCCGCTACCTCGGTGCGGGTTCGACGCTGCTCTGCTCGTCCGGGTACAGCGCCAACGTCGGTGCCCTCGCCGCGCTGCTCTCCAACGACGACGAAGTCTTCTCCGACGCGCTCAACCACGCGAGCCTCATCGATGGCATCCGGCTCTCGCGCGCCCGCGTTCACGTCGTCGCTCACAACGACCCCGACGCGCTGCGTATCGCTCTCCAGGCCCGAAGCCCGAGGCGACGCGCCTGGATCGTGACCGAGTCTCTCTTCAGCATGGATGGCGACCTGAGTCCCATGGACGACCTCAGCCAACTGGCGCGGGAGTACGGCTGCCACCGCTTCGTCGACGAAGCCCACGCGGTCGGCGTCATCGGCGCGCAAGGCCGTGGGTCCTGCCATGGCATCGATGACAAGCCCGACGTCCGGATGGTCGGCTTCGGCAAGGCCCTCGGGTCTAGCGGCGCCCTGCTCGCCGGCCCTACCCCTCTGCGTCCCTGGCTCTGGAACCACAGCCGCAGTTTTATCTTCTCCACCGGCATCTCGCCCGCTCCCATCGCCGCCGCACGACGTGCCACCGAACTCATCGTCGACGACCCCTCGCTCCTGGGACGGTTGCGCGCCAACATCACCACGCTCCAGCTGGCGTTAGCCCATCGCGGCATCGCGACGCTCGCGACCCACCCCGAAGTGCCCATCCTCCCCGTGCTCATCGGTGATGACGCCGTCGCGCTACGCGTCGGACGCGCTCTCCTCGAACGCGGGTTCTTCGTGCATCCCATCCGACCACCCACGGTTCCGGTGGGGACGGCTCGGCTGCGATTGACCGTCAGCGCCGCGCACGACCCCGACGAACTCATCGCCTTTGCCTCCGCCCTCGCCGAGGTGCTCCCATGAAACAAACCATCCTCGTCACCGGCACAGACACTGGTGTCGGTAAGACCGTCGTGACCTGCGCGATCCTTCGCGGACTACTCCAATGTGGAGTCCACCCCTTTCCCCTCAAGCCCGTGGAGACCGGGTGCGACGACCTTCAGCGCCCCGAAGACGCCATCGCACTGAGCGCAGCCGCCGGTGATGTCGACCTCGCGACGGTGTGTCCCGTTCGCTACCAGACCCCTGCGTCACCCTGGACCGCCGCGCGCCTCGAAGGATCGAAGCACTCCTTCGAAGGACTCGTCGATCACGTCCGCGCCGTGCAGCGCGACCATGACCTCGTAGTCGTCGAGGGGGCTGGGGGACTGCTGGTTCCGATCGCGGAGGGGAAGAGCTACGCCGACCTGGCCGTGGCCATTGGCGCCTCGCTCATCGTCGTGGCCCGCGATGCGCTCGGGACGCTCAACCACACCTCCCTCACGCTCGAAGCGGCGAAATCGCGCAAGATTCCCGTGCTCGCCGTTGTTCTCAATGCGGTGGCCGCTCCCGATCGGGTGTCGCTTCCGCATTGTGATGAGCTTCGCGCGCTGTGGCCTGGGGAGCTCGTGCTCGGCCCGATACCACGAAAAGAAAATCCTCATTCGATATTGATGTCGAATGAGAAGTCAATCGACTTTATTATCGACATGATTGCCGGTTTATAGCCGACTTCTATGCCGTGTTCTTTCGCAGTCGAGAAGAAACCGCGTCAAGGCACATCACCAGCGTCACCACCGCGGCGATCACCACGGTGACCTTCGCGTACTCCGCCCCGCGCATATACGTTTGCAGCAGGAAGCCGATGCCCTGCGCGCCCACCAGGCCGAGCACCACCGCGCCGCGCACGTTGAGCTCGAAGCGGAACAACGCCTGCGACACGAAGTGCGGCGTGAACTGCGGCCAGATGCCCCAGCGCAGCACCTGCAGGCGCGTCGCCCCGACGCTGCGCATCGCCTCGACGGGACCAGGGTCCATCGTCTCCAGCGTCTCGTAGAACTGCTTGCCCAGCGAGCCCACCGTGTGAATCGCCAGGGCGCCCACACCAGGGAACGCCCCCGGCCCGTAGGCGCTCACCAGGATGAGCCCGATGATGAGCAGGTCGATGGAGCGGTTGAGGTTGCACGCGAAGCGAGCCGCCCGGCGGACGATGCCCGATGGGGTGACGTTTTCCGCGGACAACAGCCCCAGGAGCAGAGCGAGGGGAATGCCAGTGACGGTTCCGACCAGGGCGAGGCGGATGGTGAGCACCGTCGCTTCGGCGACCTCGGCCATCACACGCTTGTCGGGCGGAAACATTCCCCGCAAGAACTGACCGATGTCGCTCCAGCCTTTGAGGAAGTCGGCCATCGGGATGCGGGCCGCCACCGCCGCCCACGCCAGCGCCACCCCGAACAAGCCAAAGGCCGCCCAGCGCTGCGCCCGCGGTCGACGGGAGAGGACACCCGCCCCCAACAGCGCGGCGCCGAGCAGGAGCACGGCGAAGATCTGCATCGAGCGCGGGTCGTCGAAGCGGCCCGAGCGCCGCTGCGCCTGCTCGTCGCGGGTCGCGCGGAAGGCGCGACGCACCAGGTCGTACTGATTGATGTCCGAGGCGACGAAGCCGTCGGTGCTGTTCAACCGACGGAGGATGGCGCGGCCCTCCTCGGATTGACCGATTGCCATCAACGATGACGACACCGATCGAACCAGCAACGGGTGCTCGCGCGCGAAGACCTCGGTCGTCGCGATGGCGTCGCTCGGAACCGGCGGCGAGTACATCAACGGACGCAACCGCGGACCAGTGCGGTTGGCGAGGTAACGGGTCCACGCGCCGGTGTGCTCACCGGGCGGATCGGCCCACACGGCGGCAGCGTCGATCTGGCCGCGCTGCACCGCGATGACCGCGGCGTCGTGCTGACCCGCGAACACCTGCCGCGCGAAGAAGCTCGACGGGTTGAAGCCGCGCTGGAGCAGCAGGTAGCGCGGGATGACGTAGCCGCTGGTGGAGGTGGGGTCGATCCACGCGATGCTGCCGCCCTGGAGGTCGTTGAGGGTGTGGAAGCGCGAGTCCTCGCGGACGACCACGGCCGAGTAGTAGGTGGGCTGTCCGCGGCGCACCTGGGTGAGCAGCACCCGCACCCCGAAGAGGCGCTCGGCGAGCACCAGCGGGGAGGGCGTGAGCCACGCGAAGTGCACGTGGCCCGAGCGCATCGACTCGACCAGCGTGGTGTAGTCGAGCGTCACCGTGGCGCGCACCGGCAGGTGGATGCGCTGCGAGAGGTCGCGCGCGAGCTCGTCGGCCGAGCGCTGGAGGGTCTGCGCGTTTTCAGCCGGGTTGAAGCCGAGGACGATCTCGGTGGGGATGCTCTCCTGCGCCGACGCGATGCCGGGAAGCGCCATCGCCAGGAGGGCGATGGGGAGCGCGCGGCGGAGGTTCACGGCGCCTCCGCGGCGACCGCGGGTGGAGCCGCGTAGATGGCCTCGACGGCCTCATCGGACAACGCGCTCGCCGGGCCGTCGTGGACGATGCGGCCGGCGGAGAGGCCGATGATGCGGTCGGCGTAGCGGCGCGCGTGCTCGATGGTGTGGACGTTGACCAGCACCGGGACGCCGCGGGATCTGCCGTAGTCCTTCAACATCGCCAGCACCGTCGCCGCCAGGTTGGGGTCGAGCGAGGCCGTGGGCTCGTCGGCGAAGATGGCGGCGGGCTCCTGCGCGAAGGCGCGCGCGACCGCCACGCGCTGCTGCTGGCCGCCGGAGAGCGAGCGGACGGGGGTGTCGACCTTCGCGGCGAGGCCGACCTCCTCCAGGCAACGGAGGGCGACGGCGCGGTCGGCGGGGGACCAGAGTCCGATGAGGCCGCGCAGCCATGATTGATGGGAGATGCGCGCCACCAGCACGTTGTCCAATGAGGTGTACGAGCGGATGAGGTTGAACTGCTGGAAGACGAAGCCCACCCGCGCACGGGCGCGAGCGAGCGCGCGGCCCTTCGCGCCGGTCACCTCAAGGTCACCAATGAACGCGCGTCCCGACGTGGGTTCGATGAGCCTGCTCGCGCAACGGAGGAGAGTGCTCTTGCCCGCGCCCGAGCGCCCCAGGATGGCGACGAACTCTCCCGCCGGGACTTCGAGGGTGACGTCGTCGAGGCCGATGGTTCCGTCCGGGAAGACCTTGCGGAGGGACTGGAGGCGGACCGCGGCGCTCATCGGTCAGAGCGAGAAGTCGGGGCGGCGGATGCAACCGGGTTCGAGCGCGGGGGCGCCGGGGGCGTGCTGCGTCTCGATGAGCACCGCGTGGCTGTGAGGCCAGCGCTGGTGGAAGAGGTTGCAGTTGCCGGGCTCGTTTTCGAAGGTCGCGACCACCGTGCCGAGCTCGTCCATCGGGTCGAGCATGCGGCGCTTGAAGGCCGTGTCGTCCTCCTCGAAGGTGGGCTTCAACACCAGCTCGACGCGGGGCAAACCGATGGGGAAACCGTCATCGCGCAGCGTGCGGACCGTCCCGACGAGCATGCCCGGAGTGTCGCGACCCGTGAGGTACACCACCGTCGCGCCGCGGTTGAAGCAGCGCTGCACGTACAACGCAGCGCCCCGCACGGGCACGTCGTCGGAGCACGCCGCGTCGGTGAAGAAGCGGCTGAACCAGCGCTTCTTCGCCATGACGATCACGTCCTCGGAGACGCCGCGTTCACGCAGCGCGTCTTCCAGGCGGTAGCGGATGTCGGAGACGGTCATCGCGTGGATGAGCGCCGCGTCGGAGTCGTGCTCGGGGCCGAGGGAGGCCGCCAATGCGTGGGCGATGCGGAGGGTGCGGGGGCGGTTGTCGAAGAGGGTTCCGTCGAGGTCGAAGATGACCACGGGGCGCTCTTCGGCGCGGTGGCGGGCGTCAATCTCGTCGAGGATCGTCTGGAGGATGGGGCTCACGCGCGGGGGGTGTACACGGGTCGATGGAGCGTTCCAAGGGGAGGTGGCGCGTATCAGCGGGGAGGCGTCGGGAGCGAGCCGAGCGCGATGGCGGCGTTGGTGTACGCCGGGTCGTCGGTGACCTCCTCGGTGACCCACTGCGGGCGGGTGAAGTCCTCGTCGGGCTCGTCGAGCTCGATCTCGGCGATCCAGAGGCCCTCGTAGCGGTCGTGGTACTGGTCGAGGTCCCACACGTGGTCGCCCACCAGCACGCGGAAGCGCGTCTTGCGCAACGACGCCACGCACAGCGGAACCATCGCCCGCGCGTCGTCCACCGGGACGGCGTACTCGTACTCCGCGCGCATGAGGCCACCAGGGCCCTTCACCGTGAGCCACGCCTCGGTGGGCATGCCGGGGCGCTCGCTCACCCGGACGCGCACCGTCGGCGACAGCGAGAGGTACCCCTGCACGAAGCGCGAACCCTCGCGCAGCGCCTCGCGCGGCAGGCGTGAAACATCCACGAGGAACTTTCGTTCGATCTCGGTCCCCATACGGCTGCGCCGGACCATACACCCGAACGGGTGGCGCAAGGGAACTGTGGGCGTGGCCGTTGCGCGCGCGCTCACGCTGCGGCGTGGGACCCGAAGGGAGGCAGCGTGGACCCCACGAGAGGCAGCGTGGACCCAGAGGGAGGCAGCGTGAGAATCTCCGCGCGCAATGCACCTCCCGACGTGGCTCTCCAACGCGCTCCCGATCTTCGTCCTGCTCGCGGCCATCGGGGTGGTGCTCGCCCGCCTGCCCAAGGTCGACGTCGGGCACTCCGCGGCCTTCAAGAAGCGCCGCGTGATGAACTGGCTGCCGCTCGGGCTGACCTACGCGTTCTTGTATTTCGGGCGGTACAACCTGTCGGCGATTCTCGACAAGTTCGAGCACGCGCACCTGCTCACCAAGGCGCAGTTCGGCGACATCGACGCCGTCGGAGCCCTCACCTACGGGGTGGCGTTTCTGCTCAACGGGCCGCTCACCGACAAGTTCGGCGGCCGCGTCACGCTGCTGCTCGCGGCGGGCGGCTCCGCGCTGGCCAACGTCGCGATGGCCGTCGCCGTGGGGCACGCGCACGAAGACCCGGCGCGCTTCTACAACACCATGATGATCGCCAACGCGGTCAACATGTACTTCCAGAGCTTCGGCGCGGTCTCCATCGTGAAGGTCAACGCGCCGTGGTTTCACGTGAGAGAGCGCGGAGTGCTGGGCGGGATGTTCGGCATCCTCATCTCGCTCGGGCTGTACTTCGCGTACGACTGGGCGAAGGCGATCGCCGAGAACTTCGGCCTCGCCGCCGCGTTCTGGGCGCCCGCCGCGGTGCTCGCGGCGTGCTGGGTGGTGGCGTTTGCGGTGATCCGCGACACGCCGTCGAAGGCGGGCCTCGCGGACTTCGACACGGGCGACGCGACCAGCGGTGACACCGTGGCGCCGCCGCCGATGGAGGTGGTGAAGCGGATGCTCTCGCAGCCCGCGGTGCTGCTCATCGTGGCGATCGAGTTCTGCTCGGGGTTTCTGCGGCAGGGCGTGATGAAGTGGTACCGGGTGTTCGCCAAGGCGATCCACGACGACCACAGCTTCGTCTACCAGAACTGGGGCATGGTGCTCTGCGTGGCGGGCATCCTCGGCGGCGTGTTCGCGGGCTTCATCTCCGACCACGTCTTCGACTCGCGGCGCGGACCCGTCGCGGCCGTGCTCTACGCGGGCCTGCTGCTCGGATCGCTGGTGGCGTTCACGACGCTGGGGTCGCCGGTGCTCGGGTGGTCGATGCTGTTCATGTCGCTGTGCGTGATCGGCGTGCACGGGATGCTCTCGGGCACCGCGAGCATGGACTTCGGCGGCAGCAAGAGCGCCGGGCTCGTCACCGGCGTCATCGACGGCTTCGTCTACCTGGGCACCGCGACGCAGGCGTACCTGTACGGGCACCTGTTGCCCGAGACCGGGAGCGCGGCGTCGCACCAGGCGGCGTCGTGGAAGATGTGGCCCGGCGCGATGATCGTGATGGCCGCGGTCGGGCTCGCGCTGTGCTCGCGGGTCTGGAACGCGCGACCGCAGCCGCGCGCGGCCGCACACTGACGGCGTGGGAGGTCACGTCCCTACCGGGTAAGGCCGGGGACTGATGACGTGGGAGGGGAGCGGCGAGGTCAGGGGTTGGCCGGGTCCCAGCGCATCTCGACGACGGAGCTGCCGCCGGGTTGCACGTCGACCTGCACCGTCTGCGACGCGAGGTCGCCGCCCGGCACGAAGCGGAACGTGTGGTGGCCCGACGGGATGGCGCGGTCGGTCAGCGGGGTGCGGCCGAGCGCGCGGTTGCCCTCATAGACCTCGGCGTCGGGCGTCGCGATGAAGGTGAGATAGCCCGGACGGGCAGCCGCGGCGGACTCGGTCGCGGCGCCAGCGTCGGTGGTGCGAGGAGGCGTCGAGCGCACCACCGGGTGCGCCACGCCGTGGCGCGGAACGCGGGGCGCAACCGCGGGGTGCGACAAGGGCGCGACCGGCGGAGGGATGATGGGGAGCGACGGCGGAGGGACGATGGCCGGAGGGACGATGGTCGGAGGGACCACGGGCGGGGTCGACACGGAGACCACGGGCGGCGGTTCGCGGTGGGGATCAGGCAAGCGCGGCGGTGGGACGTCCGGGCGCGAGTTCTGGCTGAAGAAGTAGACGATCACCGCGGCGCTCACGAGCGACAGCAGGATGCCGCCGACGAGGCTGGGGATGCCGCGGCGGCGCCACGCGGGGAGCTTCGACGTGTTGATGGCGCGGTGGGCGCCGCTCGACAGCGGGGCCGCAGGCGCGGGGCCGAGCTGATAGGCGCCGTGTGGACGGACGGAGGTCAGCGGGATGGCGGGCGACGGGTCGGAGACCGCTGGCAATGAGCGAGGAGGAGGAGCAGAGAGCGCGAGAGACTCGGGGAGGGTGCTGACGTAGCGCTGCGGGTTGAGGATCGTGGCCTCTTCGCTCATGTCGACCGGCGACGAGGGACGCGCCTCGGGGATGCCGTCCTGCGACGACTCGACCTCCGACACGTCGATGGGCGAGCTGCGCCACATCTGCGAGACCTCCTCCACCGGGGCCTCGATGTGGGTCGTTCGCAAGAGCTTCTCGCGGAAGGCGATCTGCTCACCGAAGAGCGAGTGCATGTACTCGCCGACCTCGCCCGTTCCGGTGGGCTCGCCCGTGCTCGCGAGCCATTGCTCCAGCGCGCGGGCGAACTCCAGCGCCGTCTGGTAGCGGTGGTCGCGGTCGCGCGCGAGGGCCTTCGCCACGATGGCCGCGAGGGCGGGCGGATAGTCGGGACGGAAGCGCGCGGGACGCGGGACGCGATCGTTGAGGACGGCGTAGACGGTGCCCGCGTCGGTCTTGCGGCGGAAGAGGCGGCGGCCGACGGTGACCTCCCAGAGCACCACGCCGAGCGACCAGATGTCGGCGCGGCGGTCGACGACCTCCTCGCGGAGCTGCTCCGGGCACATGTACGCGATCTTGCCCTTGAGCTCGCCCGCGACGGTGCGGTCTTGCGACTGCGACTTCCACCGCGCGACGCCGAAGTCGACGACCTTCGTGGGGCCCGCGTAGGTGACGAAGATGTTCTCGGGGGAGACGTCGCGGTGCACCACGCCGGCGTGTTCGCCCGACGGGAGGCGCAGCTCGTGGGCGGCGTGCAGGCCGCGCGCGGCGTCGGCCAGGATGCGCGCGATGATGACGTACGGCGGCGGCTGCTGGGCGCTCCAGCCGGTGCGGGCGACCACGCCGAAGGTCTCGCCGTGGAGGTACTCCATCGCGATGAACCACGTGCCGCGCTCTTCGCCGAAGTCGAAGACCGAGCAGAGGTTGGGGTGGTCGAGCCTCGACGCGAGCTGCGCCTCGTCGAGGAACATGTTCACGAAGCGGTTGCTCGTGGCGATGTGCGGATGGATGGTCTTGACGGCGATCCACTTCTCGAAGCCCGCAGTGCCGGCGAGCTGGGCGAGGTAGACCGAGGCCATGCCGCCCTGCGCGATGCGGTACCGCAGCGTGTAACGGCCGAGCCGTCGCACCCCCGGGTTTGCCGCGTTTCGCACGGGATCGGTAGCCATTCCGGCGACGACACTACCACCCCGTCGGGGGGGGTGACAGATCGTTGACGCTCGTACCAGATTGCCAGCTACGGGGTGTTGTCGGGAGCGAGCTTGAGGAGGCGCTCGGCGTTGCCGCGCAGCATCGCGTGGCGTGCGGCGTCGTTGCCCTCGGTGGCCATGAACACCTTCGCGAGCCCGACGGCCTGGTGATAGAAGGGCCAGTCGGTTCCGAACATGAGGCGGCCGGGCGGGGCCTCGTCGACGAGGCGGCGGACGTTGGAGAGGGACTGCGAGGCGATCTCCAGCCACACGTTGGGGTAGCGGCGCGCGTAGCCGATGGCGGTGTCCATCTGGAGCGCGCCGGAGTGGCCGAGCACGAAGGTGGTGCCGGGGTTTTCGGCGATGGCCTTCTCGTAGTGGCGCACCTGCGAGAGGTAGCGACCGAGCGGCGGCTCGATGTCCACCGGGCCACAGTGCCAGAACACCGGGAGGTCGCGCTCGGCGCAGAGTCGGTAGAGCTCGAGCGCGCGCGACGCGGCGGGGTGAACGAGCTGCACCGCGGGGTGGACCTTGATGCCGCGAGCGCCGAGGGCGATCTGGCGATCGAGCTTGCGGGCGACGTCGCGGGCGTAGGGGTGGACGGAGCCGAAGCCGATGAAGCGCCTGTCGCCGCGGACGGTGGTGAGCCAGGTGGTGGCGTTGTCGGAGAGCGCGGGCCAGTCGATGGGGAGCAGCACGGACTGCGCGACCTGGAGCTCGCCCATCTCGCGGGCGAGGTTGGGGACCGTGTGCGTCGCGCGCATGCCGCCGGAGGTGAACGACCCGATGGAGAGGTCGCGCTCCATGCGGTGCATGTCTTCGGGGATGATGTTCTTGTTGACGTAGACGTCGAGGTCGAAGGGGCGGTGGTCGGGGAGGTAGTGCTCTGCCTTGGGGTGACCGCGCTGGAGGTCGAGCTGGTTGGGCCGCACGAAGGAGAGCGCGAGGTGCGTGTGGACGTCGATGGCGGTGCCGACCGAGGGGTCGCTCACGACGAGGCGGCCGTCGCGGACCTCGAACCAAGGGAGTTTCGCGAGGTCGAGCAGAGAGTCGAAGCGCGTCGGGTGCTGCATCGCAGACACGGGTATCAGATGGGCGGAGGGACGTCACCGACGGGCGTGGCGTTCGTGATACGCGTTGAGGTCATGCACCTCAGGGACGTCGTCGCGCTGGTTCGGATGATGGTCGTGGCGATCGCGGTGGCGGGGTGCAGCGGCGGGGGCTGCTCATCGTGCGCGGGCGGTGCGCTGGGGCCGATTCCGCGGGGGTATCCGGTGACGCCGGAGACGCGGGTGCCGCGGGCGATGCAGGTGCGGGTGAGCGATCAGGGGCTGCGCAACGTGTCGCAGCTCGGCGCCGACCTGCTGCTGGGCGTGACCGGTGGACGGCTGCCCATCCCGCTGGTGACGGGTAACTTCGGCGTCGGGCGCTACGTGGTGTGCCGCGATGGGAGCTGCGGGCTCGACCTGGTGCTGCCGACGAGTCCGCCTCCGCTGGAGCTGTTCTTCGTGGCGCCCGATCGCATCGAGGTGCGGCTGCGCGTGGGCTTCCGCGGAGAGATTCCGCTGCGGACGTGCACGCTGTTCTGCAACAGCATGTGCGGCGGTTGCGCGGACGGCATCGACACGCGGCTCACCATCGACACGGCGCGCGGCGCGCGGTCGTACATCGGGCTGCGGACGGCCATCGTGATCCGGCGGGACACGCACCCGTCGCGGCGTGACTACTTCCGGGCGGAGCTTGTGCCCGCGATGGGGGCGACGGAGGTCATCGAGCAGACGCCGGGAGAGGGCTTCGACGACGCGTGGGTGGGCTGCTCGGGCGGCGGACTCTGTGGGCTGCTCCCGGTGCTGCGAGGAACCATCTCGGGCGCGTTTGGTGGCGCCATCGGTGGTGCGCTGGGGCCCATTCAAGATGCGTTGAGCCAGGCGTCGATGCCTGATCCGCCGGGGTGTCCGCTGGGGAGCGTCGCGCAGGGAGCGCGGTGTCGGTATGAAGACGGGCAGACGGTTCCGTCGCTGCTGGGTGTCGAGATGGCGGGCAACGTCGGGGCGCTGCTGGCGTCGGTGAGCCCGGGTGTGCGCGGCGAGTCGGCCATCGTGATTGCGGCGGGCGACCACGCGCACGACGCCGAGGTGTCGACGCAGGGGATGACGCTCAACGTGTTCGGGGTGGCGCAGTCGCGCGGACACAACAACTGCGTGCCGCGCGTGGCGGAGCCGACGGTGCCAGAGATCCCCGAGTGGACGGCGCTGCGGCGCAACGATGTTCCGGGGGGAATGCGCTCGATGGATCTCGGCGTGGGGTTGTCGGAGACCTTCCTCAACCACGCGCTGTATCAATTGTGGGACTCGGGGACGTTCTGCCTTGGCGTGACGAGCTCGCTCTCGCAGCAGCTCACGTCGGGGACCTTTTCGATCATCGTTCCGTCGCTGCGCAACGTGCTGTTTCCGTCGCTGTCGGGGCCGGTGGCGCTGGTGCTACGGCCGCAGCGTCCGCCGACGGTGGCGATGTCGTCGGGCCCGTCGCCGACGCTCACGCTGCGCTTCGAGCGGCTCGCGCTCGACCTCATGGTGTGGTCGGAGGAGCGCTACGTGCGGGCGCTCACGGTGACCACCGACGTGACGGCGCCGCTCACGCTGATGCGCGACGCGGGTGGGTTGCGGCCGTCGCTCGGGACGGTGCGCACGAGCGGTACGGTGGTGACGGGGTCGACGCTGGTGAGTGATGCGCCGGCGCGGCTGGCGATGTCCTTTGACGGGTTGTTGGGAACGGCCATCGGGATGTTGGGTGGGAGCATTCCGGCGATCGCGATTCCGTCGATTCCGGTTCCGGGAGCGATGGGGATGCCGGTGGGGACGGTGAACCTGGAGCTTCCCGACAACGGCTTGGTGGGAATGGAGCAGGGCGGGTCGCGGTATCTCGGGTTGTTCATGGACCTGCGGTATCGGCGCGCGACGATGCCGAGCATCGCGGCGGCGGAGACGGACGCGAGCGTGCTGGGCGTCGACCCGGTGGGGACGAGCGCGCGGGTGCGGGTGCGGGTGGCGCCGGGCGCGTCGGCGGTGAGCGATCGGCCGCACGAGTACTCGTGGCGGGTGGACGGGATGACGTGGTCGCGGTGGGCGGCAGGACCGTGGGTGGATGTGACGGCGCCGACGTTCGAGCTGGCGGGTGAGCATCGGGTGGAGGTGCGGGCGCGCGTGGTGGATGAGCCGGAGAGCGCGGACGCGGAGCCGGCGGTGCTGGAGGTGGTGATGGGGCGCGCGGTGAGCGTGGATGGGGGCGTGGAACTGCCGAGGCCAGTGGAGCTGATTCGCGGCGGCGCGACGACGGACGCAGGCGGGTCGGGCTGCGGATGCGGGGTGGTCGGTAGTGGGAATGGAAGTGGGAAGAGCGGCGGGCTCGGGGTGTTGGCAGTAGTGGGGATGGCAGCGGGGATGGCGAGGAGGCGACGGCGGCGGGGGTGATGGGCGTGGGGGGGATGGGCATAGGCGAACGACGCGCGAATGGGGTTGTGGAACTCGGCAGCGAGCGGGCGAACAACGCGAACGGGGATATGGATTTGGGCAGCAAGCGGGCGAGCAGCGCCAGGGCGGGATTCGGTAGTGGGCGCGCGGGTGAATGAGATGTTGGGCGGGCGTCGCAGCGATCTACAATCCTCTCCGGCAGTGCGTCGATACTCAATGACAACACGACTCCAGTACGCCAGAATCGGCCGGGCGAGCTTGAGTCTTCGACATGGCACTCCCTTGCCAAGCAAACCTTGATCCGACCCTGCGACAGAGAGAGGATAGAAAAGAGGGCAAGATGAGTGTTACGCCGCGCGGAATGAGTGTCCAAGAGGCATATCGAGAGTTTCGGGACGGGAACTTCCGAGTGAATCGAAGGTACCAGCGGAAGCTGGTGTGGAGCATCGAAGAGAAACAGAAGCTGGTTGACTCTATCCTCCAGGGGTTCCCTATTCCTCTGCTGCTGTTGGCATACACACTTCGGGAGGACGGAAACAAGAGCTTCGAGATTCTGGATGGAATGCAGAGACTCAACGCTATATTTTCATTCATCGAGGATGCGTTTCCAGTCAATGGGAGGTACTTCGACGTCTCGCAGTTGGCGCGAGCGCGGTCACTCGCGGACGAAGGTAAAATCCCTCCAGTACCTAAGGAGAGCGCCCTCTTTAGTGCCGATGAGTGTGCCAGGTTTCTGGAGTACACTCTCGCCGTGACTGAATTCCCGGCGAACAACGAACAGTCAGTGACGGAGGTCTTCGGGAGAATCAACGCCTATGGGCGGCAACTTAGTGACCAAGAGCGCCGGCAGGCTGGTGTCATCACGCCCTTTGCGACGGCCGTTCGTGAGCTTTCAGCAGAAATTCGTGGGGATGTCTCGAGCGAGTCGCTTGACCTCGCACAGATGCCAGAGATCAGTGTGGACGCTGGCGGCGACATGCCCTCCTACCGAATCAAGGCTGACGATACCTTCTGGTGTAAGCAGGGTATCTTACGTCGCAGCCAGTTGCGCGAAAGCGAGGATGAGCAGATGGTGGCGGATCTCGCAATTTCAGTCCTTCAAGGGAAGCCGTTTGCGTTCTCCGGCGGAGCCTTGGATGGGATCTACAATGCGACGACCTCTGAATATCGGGAACTCAACGCCCAACTGGCGACGTACGGAGGCACCCGCCTGAAGCACGAGATTCTTTCCACGATTGCTATCATTCGTGACGTGATTGAGAGTGTGGACGACTCAGCTACGGCATTTCGGCGGATCGTGAGTCCAGGGAACCCGAATCCTGCAAAGACGGCGTTTTTTGCAGTCTTCATGGCGTTCTTCGATTTGTGCGTGAGACAGCGTCGAAGTCCAAAGGACAAGACCGCGATTGTCCGATCTCTCCAAGGAGCACACGACAAACTAAACATCGCTGCAGGGCAAATTCGCAGCGAGCCTCGCCTCCAAAACATCAACACGATCAAAGGGCTGATCCAAGATCAATTCGAGGACAAGGACCCACCTGTATTGAGTCATGGCGCAGGCGCAGCGATTGCGTTCGAAAACGCATTGAGGCGATCGCGGATCGAAACCAACGCATTCGAGTGCAAACAGGGCATGCTCCGTCTCGACGAAGGACACACCAAGGATCCGAATATCCTCGAGAAGATTGTCAACACCATCTGTGGTATCGCTAATCTCGGCCCGACCTCTAGCGGTGCGATTTTCGTGGGCGTGGCGGACAAAGCTACAGACAAAGACCGCATCGAATCGCTCTATGGTATCAAGGCCGTTCATGTTGGAGAACGGTTCTGCGTAGGGATCGATCGTGAAGCATCGGCCCTTGCGGTATCCCTTGAGAATTACAATCGAGAGATCATCCGCCACATCGAAAACTCGAAACTGAGCGAACCTCTTAAGACTGCTGTGCTTAGCAGTGTTGACTGCATCGTTTACCGCGGCTTGTCAGTCGTTTGCATTTGGATTCCGTCCCAAAAATCTCTTTCTGATGTGGGCGACATCGTTTATGCGCGGCGGGGATCCGATACCGTGAAGGTGGAAGGACTTAAGCAGACAAAAGCGCTGATGGCCCTTTTCACATAGCGAAGCGAGCAACCGCCCAACAAGCCGATGTGGCCGACCGCCGTCACCAACTATCAAATCATCACGCCCGTTGCGGCGACACATAGGCTAGCCGTTGGGCGGAAGGAAGAACCATGACACTCGTAGTATCTGAGGTTTCGGCCGCGTTCGGCTGCGTGCTTGTGGGTGACTCAGCTATCACGGTGACGAGGCCAGACAGGCCAATCGAGATTCGATTCGGGGCCTCCAAGATACATTATTCTGCGGATTCAAATATTGGATTTGCCGTTTGGGGAAACGCTCGCTTTGGTTCCAGACAGTGCGATCAATTAGTGAAAGAGTTCAGCGACCAACTCACTGGCAGTGATACGCCATCTACGGCTGGGGCAAAACTCGCCAGTCTTCTCGCAGAAGCGGGGAATGCAGACGGGCGGAGTTGGGAGAAATTGCGGGGAGGGGTTCATGTCGCTGGATACGAAGACGGCAACCCCGTGCTCTATCATGTGCACACTGGGCATCACGGAGCGACACCGTCGCAGCACGCACTGCACAAGGACAATCCTTGCATTGCAGAGCGTGCAGTGCTTCGTAACGGATACCATCCATTTTACAACACGCTCATTCCGGGCCTTGAAAATTACGCCATGAACCTGAAAGCTCTGGGGCTTTCGTGGCCATTTAAGTCACTAGATGACCGAGTTTCATTCAATGAGTTGGCTGTTGATATAGTGGCTCAAACCCTGACGGCGGCCGGTCGCGTTCAGTCCGTGGGAGGCACGAAGGCTGCGATTGCCTTCACACCAGCGGGACTCTGGCTCGATCGACGACTGCCTGTGATTGATCTGGAACTCGATCAAGATGCCACTCACGACGCTTGCTATTGAGGGGCCGCCCAACAAGCCGATGGTGCCGACCGCGCACAATGCACCCGCCGCCAATCCGCTTCACCCAGTGCGGCGGCACATCGGCCAGCCGTTGGGCAGCCTCGGTCCTACGGGTTGGCAGCGTGAGTGCGACGACAACCACGACAGTGCCCTTCGATCAGGATCGAAGATTCAATGACCAATCGACACATCCGAAAGATTCGTGCGGAGTGGCGAAGTCGACAGAGGGTCAGTTCGCCGCCCCCTTGGGTGGTGGTGCCCGTGGAGGAGTTCTTCGAGATGCCCGTCGCAATGGGTTTCGCGCCGGGCACTGAGTGGCTGGTTGTGCTGACCCACAACGGACTGACCGTGGTCGACGCCAAGACGGGCGACACCTTGGCCGACGAACCCGGCCACAGCGGCAGCGCGGAGGGCGAGCGCGACCCTTACCCCGTGTCGGTTGTCGGCATCGGGCCGCTCGCCGGGCAGCGCATCCCCGTTGCTGGCTTGTGGGGGGGAGGGCTCAAGGCCTTCACCCCAGACGGATGGAATGTCCGTCGAGTCGCGCCCAACTGGCCTTGTGAAAGCTTGGTGCTCAAAGTCCCCTACGACGACCCATCCAGCGAACCGGACAGGGAGTTCCTGTTGGTCAAGGATTGGCCCGAACTACGGGCATTCGGGTTCTCCGACAGCGGCCGATCGTTGGTGGTAGCCGCGGAATTCCTCTCGTTATGGAAGCGCGACTGATGTCGATCGTCTTGAGTCCGGTACTACGGAGTTCACGGAGGGCAACGGCGTGACGGCGCACATACGCATCGACAGGGCAGCGGGCGGCGTGCCCAACAAGCCGATGCTGCCGACCGCTACCGCTTCACGCGTCGTCAACCCGCCGCGTCCGTTGCGGCGGCACATCGGCCAGCCGTTGGGCGGACACCCATCGGGCCCGCGGGGCGGTGGCCCCGACGACTGCCTGGGGTGCGATGGGTGACGGGCGCTACACCCTGCTTCTCGCCGAGGTCGAGACGGGTATCATCTTGGACTCGCATGGAGACCGTTGTTCCGGTGCGGTGTCCTTTCGGCCGACGTTCGCGACTCGTGAAGCGGCCATCGCGACGAAGGACGATCTGTTGCGAGCATTTCCTTTTGCGGAGGTGTCTCTGACCGACACCGTGGGCGAGCACGAAGCCGAGGTCTTTACCGACGAGGTAGCGTTCGTTCGGTACGCCGCGACGATGGCAAGGTGGCGCAAGTGGGCGTATGGGTCATGGCTCCGACGGCTGTTCACGACTGAGCCTCCCAACCCACGCAGGAAGTGAGTCGTGGCGTAGCCTCCCAACAAGCCGATGGTGCCGACCGCCTCTACCCATCCCCGAGGATCGTCGCCCCCGCTTGCTGCGACGGCACATCGGCCAGCCGTTGGGCAGCCTCGGCGAGCGGCGTGTTGGCCGAGCGAACTCGCGACCCCGCGTGAGGAGGAGTAGAACCAACCCATGAACGACGTTGAACATGTTTTGGCTGCTGCGCTGCAACTGCCGGCCACCGAGCGCGCGGCGGTCGTCGCTGAGTTGCTTGATAGCCTCGACGATCTCGGTCCGGCTGACGAAGGGGTCGAACGGGCATGGGCTGAGGAAGCCCAACGACGGCTAGCGGAGGTGGACTCGGGAGCGGTGACGCCAATCCCGTGGGCCGAGGCCCGGCGCCGCATTCTCGCCGCGGCGAACGGTCGACGTGAAACCCCTTGAGCTGCACCCGCGCGCCCTCGTTGAAAGCGAGGACGCCGCGGCATGGTATGCGGAACGCGATCCGCGAGTGGCGGCGCGTTTTGTTGAAGAACTCGACGTGACTCTTGGGCTCATCGTCGAGGCGCCGGATCGCTGGCCAATCTACCTCGATGTGCGTCGGGCACTCCTGTCCAGATTTCCCTATGCCATCCTCTACCGTGATGAGCCGACACGTATCCTCGTGGTAGCCATTACTCACGCCAAGCGGCAACCAGGCTACTGGCAGGGCAGGTGACGGCGTGTCCAACAAGCCGATGGTGCCGACCGCCCCCACTCACCTCAACGAACACCCACTCGGCTCGCTGCGGTGGCATATCGGCCATCCGTTGGACAGGCGAGGTCTGATCCGATGACTCCGGTACAGGCGGCTCTGCACCGAATGCGTACGGCCGCCGAGATACAAGGAAACTCACAATGGACGCACAAGTTCTAGAACTCCCGTTCGTCGCAGCCGTCCCGCGTGGACACGAGGTGCTCGTCGCCTGGTTGAAGAGCTCCCCGGACGCCACTGGCGAGTCCGCGCTCGTGCTCGATCGCACCACGGGCATCCTGTATTGTGACCCGTCGCTGTGGGGGCCGCTGGGTCGCGACCCGCGGGCACTGCACGAGCCCCTCGCGGTGCTCACGCGCTGGAGCTGGGTGGTGACCCGATCCGCCGCTGGCATCGCGGCGGGCGCCGTCGTCGTCACGACGAACCGCGGCGACTCGAACGAAGCGCAGACGCGGCTCTTCGTGCAGAGCCCCGCCGCCCCGCACCAGAGCTGATGGCAGCGCCCGTGGTGGTACATCGACCACGCGTTGACGAGTAGAGACCATTGACCACTCTCCTGGAGATCGGCGACCGACGGCTCGACGCGGTGTCCATCGCCGCGCCCGATGACCTCGTGGTCCCGTTCGAAGGGGTCACCTTCCCGTGCCTCGTGTGGGACCACGATGGTTCCTTTGACGGCGAGCGAAGGGCAGCCGTGGCGAGGGCGCTCCTCGATGCGGGCTGTCGCTATGCCGTCTGCGGCGGCATGCAATGTCAGGCGTGGGAGTCTTCATTCGATACCGAGTTCATCATGGGCTTCGAGGACTCCCCCGATGGCTGGTCGGACGACGAACACGTCATGACCACGTCGCACGCCGATGAGACCATCGACGACGTCGCGTTTTTCTTCGTGTGCTGTACGCACTTCGGTCCGCACTCGTTGACCCGCTATCTGATCGTACACATTGGGGCGTCCCCGGCTGTGGTTGTCGTCGAGGGGACCGTGCGCGACCACGCAGTCGGTGCCTTCTCGATCAGGGAATGACGGGTGAGGGACGGAGAGCGATCGTTGCAGGCCTGACCGGTGCGCGCCGCGCTGATGCCGCGGCGTAGGTCCGAGGGACTGCCACGCGCAGCGACAGCGCGCGACCGACCGGTCTCACGAATGGGCTGACGCCGCGGCGTAGGCCCAATGAGGGCGAGGGCGAGGGCGAAGATGCGGCGGGAGAGGGGAATCAGCGCGGGCAGTGCGCGTCGTGGAGGCCCTGCCCCCGCCCTTCGGAGATGGTCACATAGCCGCGGCCGTCGGAGTGCCATCCAACAGCCTCGCCCTGGTTTTCGGTCTGCACCAGCATGCGCGCGGGAGCGGCGCGGAAGAGGTCTTCCCACGAAGCGCTCGCATTGCCGAACTCCCACAGGCGATCGTAGGTGCGAACCAACAAGCGCGCCGCGCACGGGTGGATGTCGGCGCCCGTGACCAGGCCCGAACTCCCAGCCGGAAGAGCGAGCTCGCCAACGCGCGTGAGGGTCATCGATGCGTCGACACGCAACGGCTGCGGGAAGCGATAGATCACCGAGGGCAGCGTGGTGACCTTGGTGAAGACATAGACGTCACCCGTGTCGGGACGGATGGCCAGCGCCTCGGAGTTGTGGCGGCCGTCGGGATACGTGAAGGTGAAGCGCTCCCAGGGGACATCACGGTTGGCGGAGGTTCCGTCCGGGACGGTGGGCTGCGCGACACGATAGAGGGAGTAGCCAGGGCGTACGAGGTCGTTGTCACCAATGTCGCCGAGGTAGAGGCAGGTTCCGGCGGGGCACGGGCCGATGGCGATGTCCTCCCAGTCGACAGCAGTGGCGCCGCGGAGGACGAAGGTGGCGCGGCGGGTTCCGGTGCGGTCGATGGCGAAGAAGCGGGCCGAGTCGCCAGAGTCGTTGTGAACAAAGAAGATGCCGGGCTGGGCGCGGCTCTCGACGATGCCAGAGAGCTCGTCGAGGTCGTTGTCGGTGAGGAAGCCGGAGGTCTCGGGCTCGGGTCGGGTCGCGCACACGCCACAACCCTGGGCGGGCGCGTCATCGGTCATGGGAGAAATATCGGCTATCGACGGAGCGTCGACAGAAGGAATATCGCTCGAAGGGACATCGGCCGAAGGAATGTCGACGGCGATATGGGCGATGTCCGATGAGACGGAGGCGTCGGAAGCAACGGTCGGGGTGGAGGAGCACCCGAACAGGGCGGCGAGGAGAGCGAAGCGGGCGGGGTGCGTCGTCACAGGCAGGGCTTCTATCACCGTCGTCGCGCTGGACGGATGTGGGACCGTGTCGTACATGGGCGCCGCCATGAAGTTCACCGCCGTCCGTTCGCTCGCCCTCGGGCTTCTCTTGTCGGGCTGTCAGGTGGGCGCCGAGCTCGCCGAGGACGACACCTCGACCGACTCCGTCGTGGTGCGCGGAGACGGGTACTTCACCCTCGCCCACGACACGCGACGCTGCGTCTCGCCCATCTGCGGCGGCTACTGGGTGTCGCCCGTCAACGCGTCGTCCCTGCGCTGCGTCGACGGCACCACCGCCGACCGCTGCTACGTCGGCGCGCTCGACCTCGCGGGCCTCGGCATCGGCGCCACCTCCCTCGACGGCGCCGTCGTGTACCGCGGGCGCATCGCCGCCGCGACGGGCAACACCTACGGGCGCTTCGTCGCCAGCGAGGCGTGGCGCTCGGCCACCGGCGCGGCGCCCACCGCCAGCGTCTCGCGCGTCTCCACCACCGGGACCATGTGCACCTTCATTCCGTGCGCGACGCTCAACATGCAGCGGGTCAACAGCACCGCGCGGCCGCTGCCCGTGACGGGCGTCGACCTCTCGCGGCTCACCACGCTCAGCGACACCGCGCGCGACACGGTGCTCGGCGCAGCAACGCGTGATGAGGGCGTGCTGGTCGCGGGCGTGCGGACGACGGCGCCGGGCAATCCGTCGACGGAGCGGGTTCCGGTGCTGCGGGCGACGCAGGTGTTCGTGCGGGTGGAGGCGCCGACGGCGGCGCGGCACTGCGGGAGCGAGCTCCAGGCGACGTTTGCCGACGCGACGGAGCGGCTGTTGTTCACGTCGGAGAGCGACGCGCCGCTGACGTGGTACGCGCCGAGCGGGTTGCGCACGGTGCCGACGGGCGCGGCGATGCTGGGGCTGCTGGGCTTGCCTGCGACGACGCGCGTGGAGCAGATCACGCTCGATCGGTTGATGCGCAACGCGGTGGTGGCGGACGAGGGCGCCGGGCTCGAAGACCAGCACCGGGCGGCGCGCTTCCGGCAACTGGTTCAGGTGGTCAACCGCGAGCTCACGGGCGTGACGGTGTATCGCGTGGGCGAGGTGCAGATTCGCATCTTCATCGTCGGGCGCACGCGCTGCGGGACGGTCGCGGGGCTGGAGACGCTCGCGATCGAGACCTGAGCGTTGTCGGAGACGTGAGGTTCGCGGGCGAGGTGCGGTAGCGTCGCCGGCGTGAGCGACGACATGCGGGCCACCCTCGACGCGCTGGCCAAGGGAACCATCAAGCCCGTCTACGTTCTGGGCGGCAACGAGTGGCTGCTGGTCACCCGCTGCATGAACGCCGTGCGACTCGCCGTCGTCGGCCCCGGCCCCCGCGGCTTCGCCGAGGACGTCTTCGACGGCGACCACGTCTCCTGCTCCAACCTCATCGGCGCGTGCCGCACGCTCCCGATGATGGCCAAGCGGCGGCTCGTCGTCGTGCGCTCCGCCGAGGACTTCGCCCAGAAGCTCAGCGACAAGGAGATGAAGGAGTTTTTCGGGTACCTCGCCAACCCGGAGCCGACGACGGTGCTGCTGATGGTCGCGACGAAGTTCGACGCGCGCCGCACCTGGGTGAAGGAAGCCGAGAAGCTCGGGTGGATGGTGACGTGCAGCGTTCCGACCAAGGATGACGAGGTCGATCCGTGGCTCACCCGCTGGATCACCGCGGAGATGGCCGCGCGCAAGATCACCGCGGAGAACGGTGTGGTCGAGCGACTCGTCGAGTGGATCGGCCCCGAGCTCGGCGTCATCGCCGACGCCCTCGAACGCCTCTCGCTCTACGCCGGCGGAAAGACCGTCACCCTCGCCTCCGTCGAAGAGCTCGTCACGCCCGTGCGCGAGATCGGTGGCTTCGATCTGTCAGACGCCATCCTGATGCGCGACCTGCCGACGGCCCTCGCCAACATCGCGCAGCTCAAGACCCAGCGCGGCGAGGCGCTGATGATACTCGGCTCGCTGGGCTACTCGCTGCGGTTGCTCGCGCGCGCCAAGCAGATGCTCTCGGTCGATCCGTCGGCCAACGTCTCGCGCGCCGTGTACATGCACGGCAAACCACCAGGGTGGCTCGCCAATGCCACGCGGCGGTGGACGGTTCCGCAGTTGCACCGCGCGATGCGGGTGCTGGCGGCGACGGACGCGGCGCTCAAGGGATCGAAGGGATCAGCCATGGGCACGCGGCCCATCGGGGAGTTTCGCGTGCTGGAGGAGTTCGCGATGGCGCTGTGCAGCGGAGCGCCGGGGATGGGCGAGCTCGCGGGGTAGCGGGCGACGTTGGCGGCGGGGCGTGCTCAATGGCCGCCAGGCGCGCAAGGGGTCAATGCTTCTGGATTGATGGGTACCGGTGAGGAAGCGCGGCACCTACGACAGATGGTCGACGAGGGGTGACCCGCCTACCAGCGAACCGCCGACAGATTGTAGGCCGTGCCCGCGACGGGGGCCTGCGTGGTGTCGAAGGTTCCGCTGAGGCCGAGGGCGAGCGCGGTGCCGCCCGCGACGACGACACCAAGGCCCGTCCAGAACCACCATCGCGACGTGATGCCCGGCGAGCTCTCGCGCGGCGTCACCGGGGTCTCTCCCGCGGGGTGCGGCGTGGTCACGACGGGCGCAGTGGGCGTGGCCGCGACCGCGACGACGGGGGCGGTCGGCGCGGCGGCGTTGTCGGCGACGAGCTCGGCGTCCCAGGTGATGCGCGCGCCAGGGGAGAGCTGCACCTCGCGCTGTTGCGAGGCGCGCGAGGCCGCGGACACCACGAGCAGGTGGCTGCCAGGGTCGAGGGCGAGCTCGTCGCCGGTGACGGCCTGCGGGCGCCCGTCGACAGTGAGCGTGAAGGGAGCCGGACGCACATGGAGCACCACCACGGGCATCTCGCGGCGCAGCTCGGCGATGCGATCGCGCACCGACTGAACACGGTCGGGCGGCAGGCGCGTCCCCTCGGTGAGGTAGCGCTCGTAGGTGGCGATGGACTGCTGGTGGCGGCCCATGCGCGAGTACGCCCCGGCGAGGTTGAAGAGCACCACGGCGACGGGGCGCAGCCGGTAGGACTCCTCGAAGGCGGCGACGGCGCTGGCGAAGCGACCGGCGTCGACCTCGGCGATGCCGCGCTCGAAGGCGGTGCGGGCCTGCACCTCGGGGTTGGCGGGCTGCGCGAAGGAGACGGCCGGGGTGAGCGCGAGCGCGAGCGCGAAGACGGGAGCGTGGAGTTTCATTCGGGGTAGCCTCGGTCGAAGTCGTGGCTGCTGGGCGGGCGAGGCGCGCGCGGCGGACGCGGGCGCGCTGGGACAACGGAGCGACGCACGGCGGCGGGTGGCGGCGTCGGAGCGGGCGCGACCACGGGCTCGGCCACGGGCTCGACCGCGGGCGGCGCGGCGACGGGCTGCGGTGGTGCGGCGACGGGCTGCGGCGGGGCGACGATGACGGCCGTGACGGGCAACGGAGCGGGCCGCGACGCGGGGGCGGCGACCACGGTGGCGACGGGCTTGTCGCGGAAGCTGAGGAAGCTGGCCACACCAACGAGGGCCGCGACGACGAGGGCCGCGAGCGCGGTGAGCGCGGTGCGACGCGGAGGCGACGGTGGTTGCGCCGACCACGCGGCGAGCGACGGCGGCGACGACGGCGGTGCGCTGAGGCGTTGCGCCGGGACGCCAGGCGCGAC
The DNA here is from genome assembly GCA_044229975.1 of Polyangiales bacterium. Taxonomy (GTDB): domain Bacteria; phylum Myxococcota_A; class Polyangia; order Polyangiales; genus SCUS01. The sequence goes on along the minus strand of JBGARZ010000006.1, from coordinate 358,425 downwards.
CGTCGGGTTGATGGAAGGCGCGGACGAAGGGGTGGGGCTGGTGGCGGCCCAGGCGGCGCACGCGAGGGTGGCGTCGAGCATGGCCTGCATCGACGGATAGCGCGCGTCGCGGTCTTTCAGGAGGGCGCGATCGACGATGGCGGCGACGTCGCGCGGCAGCGACGGGGCCTGTTGCAGCACGGGGACGGGGGCCTCGTAGACGATCTTGGCGACGAGGAGGTTGTAGTTGGGGGCGTCGTAGGGGAGCGCGCCCGAGAGCAGCTCGTAGAGCACCACGCCGAGGGACCAGACGTCCGTGCGGGCGTCGATGTCGGCGGCGCCGGCGGCCTGCTCGGGGGACATGTAGCTGGGGGTTCCGACGAGGGTGCCGGCGGCGGTCTGGCGGACGGCGTCGGCCTTGGTCTCCATGAGCTTGGCGATGCCGAAGTCGATGACCTTGGGCGTGGGCGTGGCGCCGCGATCGATGGAGAGGAAGAGGTTGGCGGGCTTCAGGTCGCGGTGGACGATGCCGAGCTTGTGGGCGGCGACGAGGGCCTCCATCACCGGCACGAGGATGCGCAGCGCGTCGGCGACGGGGAGGCGCTTGTCGGGTCGCGCCGCGAGGTGGCTTTCGAGGCTCTCGCCCGCGAGAAACTCCTGCACGATGTACGGCGCGCCGGTGGCGGCGTCGGTGTCGAGGTCGAGCACGTCGACCACGTTGGGGTGGTTGATCTTCGTGGCCGCGCGGGCTTCGCGGAGGAAGCGCTGCACGACGGCGGGCTCGCGGGTCCACTCGGGGTGGAGGGTCTTGATGGCGACGCGGCGGTCGGTGTTCTGGTTGATGGCCTCGAAGACCTGGCCCATGCCGCCTTCGCCGAGCAGGCGCAGGAGCTGGTACTTGCCTCCGAGGATGTCACCCGCCGCCGTCATCGGGCGCGCACGCTAACGCAACGCCCACGGCGAGGCGAGCGATCGGTCACCCGCCGCGGTTGAAGGTCACGGTGGTGCTCGCCTCGAAGGCACCGCCGGCGCCGACCCACGGGAGCCACAGGCCCGCGCGCACGAGGCACTGCGCGAGGTCGGGCGCCTCGCGGTCGCGCACGTCGACGCGCACGGTGCGGCCCGTCGTGTCGACGTGGAGGGTCACCGCGAGGCTGCGGTCGGTGATGGTCGGGTGCTGGATCACCGCGCGGTCCCAACAACGGCGCACCTGCGCGCCGCGGGAAAACGAGGTGAGCACGCGCTGACGGCGGTCATCGTCGGTGGCCGTGGGGACGACGGTGGCGATGGTGGTGGCGCGTGGTGAGACGCTGGCGACGCGACGCGGACGATCGCGACCGGCGACGACGAGCGGGGCGAGCAGGCAGCCGAGCGCAAGGGCGCGCGCGGTGAAGTAGTAGGGCTTCACGGAACATTCCTCCCAACGATGGAGCGCACTGCCTCCGCCGTCCGAATGACGTGAAGGGAAGCCGTGTGCGCTCTCGGTGATGCCGGGATTGTTGCGGGAGGAGGGAGAGGCGTTCAGCAAGGCGGAGGGGTTCGGGTCAGTCGCGGCAGCAGAGCACGCCGCCGCCGGTGGTGGCGGTGGTCTTGGTCACGGTGCGGCTCTCGCCGCCCATGCTCGGGCAGTTCCAGCCCGCCGGGAGCGCCATGCACTGGTCCTCCGAGAAGCGGTTGAGGCCGTCGCATGCCCCCATGATGCCGGTCGAGCCGACGGTGCCGCAGCCGAAGAAGTCGTTGTTGAGGTTGCCGTCCTCGCGGCAGTTCATCTGGCACGAGACGGTGTTGCAGTTGGTCGTGCCCGCGCTCGACCGCAGCGCGCAGATGCCGCAGCCGGTGCCGCTCACCGCCGCCGCGAAGAAGCTGGTCGCCGCGTAGTCGCCCGCCGCGCAGCCCATGTCGGAGGTGCGCGGCCTGACCTCGCCGCCGTTGCAGATCCGAGGTGGGTGGTTCGGATGATGGGTCTGTTCATGGTCTCCTCCGCGTGGGGTGAAGACCCGCGCGCAGGGGGCCGGTCTCCAACGCCCGTGCCGCGAGAAAACAGTCTGATCTGCGTCGTCGCGAGGTCGAACCGGCGCGCGTGCGCCACGCTCACGGGGCGGCGGTGCCACGCTCGGAGACCATCACTTTCGAGCGTTGTCCGAGCGGTCGCGGAGGGCATGCGCGTTGCTCAACGAACCATCACGGCGTGCCTCATCTTGAAGGGCGCCGCGCGAGGTCCCGATGAAGATGCAACTCTCCCTGGCGCTTGGGTTTCTGCTGACGGTCGGATGCGGCGGTGGCGCGACCGGCACGCTGGTGATCGACGGTCAGCCCGTGCAGATCAACGACTGCGCGAGCGGCGAACACGCGCGCGCTCCCAACTCGGTGGAGCTCGAGACGAGCGCGGGGACGTTCCGTTTCACGCGCACGGACGACGGTCAGGCGGAGATCTCGTACCTGGTCTCCGGGCTCGCGACGCCCTTCGGGATTCCGATTCCGCTTCAGCGCCGCAACGTCATCGCGGGGTGCGGGCCGATGACCTTCTCCCGCGAGGACTACATGCAGAACACCGTCTACCCCGTCAGCGGAACCGCGACCATCGAGTGCAGCAACACGGGCACCAGCGACCCCAACCCGCACACCTTCAGCGGCAGCTTCACCTTCGACCGTTGCCGGTAGCGTTCAGCCCCGGTGCAGGTGCTCGACGAGGATCTTCGTGCCGAGCGCGATGAGCACCAGCCCGCCGAAGACGTCGAGCCTGCGACCGAGCGTCGCGCCCGCGCGGTGACCCAGCCATAGACCCAGCACGCTGAGCGCCGCCGTCGTCACGCCGATGGTCACGATGGACATCGCCAGCGGCGCGTGGAGCATCGGCAGCGTCACGCCCACCGCGAGCGCATCGATGCTCGTCGCGACCGCCAGCGTGAGCAGCAGGCGCGTGCCGAAGGGGTCGCCCGCGGGGCGCTCGCCGTCGTCATCCGACGAGCGCGCTTCCCACAGCATCTTCCCTCCGATGCCACCGAGCAGAACAAACGCGATCCAGTGGTCCCACGCCTCGACGAGCGGACCAATGCGGCGCCCGAGGTACCAACCAAGCAGAGGCATCAGCGCCTGAAAGCCGCCGAACAACAACGCCACCCGCAGCGCGTGATGCCATCGCAGACGGGCCACGCCCATCCCTCGCGTGGCAGCCGCGGCGGTCGCGTCCATCGCAAGTCCGACCGCCAACAAGAGGATGTCTCCGAACCTCATCGGGCGAACGCATAGCATCGTCGCCGACGCGATGCGCTGTGAGCGTCGAGAGCGCTGGCGCTGCGACGCCCCTACCGCGCGCCCTCGCGAATCCACTGCGCGATGAGGTCGATCTGCGCGGCGGGCAATCCCGCTGACGGCATCCGCGGGGCGCCGTTGACGCCGCGCAGGCTGTCCATCAACCGACTCCCATCGGGGTTGCCCGCGACGATCCACGGACGCCCGCCGGGCCCGCTCTCCGTCCGCAGCCGCCGCGCGTTGCCGGCGTCGTCGCACAGGTCGAGCAGCAGGCCACCCTGGGCGCCGTCCTGGCCGCTGTGGCAGCCCTCGACGCAGCTCCGATCGAGAACATCGCGCTGGATGCGCGCGAAGGCGTCGGTGCGCGTCGCGAGGGCCCGGCACGCCGCGCTGTTACGATCCAACGGAGCGGGCGCCATGGTGACCTCCGGCGTCAGCGGCGCCCCATCCCCGCGCGCTGCATCGAAGAACACCCGCAGCACCGTCCCGTTGTGATCTTCGGTGAGGAAGAGCGAGCCGTCGCGGCTCACCGTCACATCGACGGGTCGCCCGCGCGGGTGCGACGGCGCCTGCGGTCGATCGTCCCAGCCCGACACGATGTCGAAGATCGAGCCGGTGGGTGTCCCGTCTTCGCGCGTCGGCAGCAGCACCAGGCGGTGCCCGTAGGCGCGACCGCCGTGGAAGGTCACGAGCATTCCGTTGCGCCACGCCGCGGGCATCATCGTGCCCGTGTAGAAGCGCATCGCCAGCGGTGAGGCGTGCCCCGGCAGCAGCATCGTCGGCGACTTGTACCGACCGCACTGCGCGTTCGGGTACTCGGGGTTCGGGCTGTTGAGGTCGTAGCAGTAGGGCCAGCCGTAGTGGCCGTTCGCTTCGAGGACGTTGATCTCCTCGTGCGGCAGGTCGGCCTCGCGAGCACGCAGCGCGGGCGCGTTGGTGTGAATCGCGTCGCGCGAGTTCTCCGCTTGAAACACCAGCCCCGAGGTGGGGTGCACCGCGAGCGCCATGGAGTTGCGCAGCCCCCGCGCGAACACCTCCGACGTCGCGCGCAGCGGCCAGCCGCCAGCGGGCCTCGGCCCCGCCGGTCGCGGCCCCGCGAGGGTCACCCGACGAACGGCCCCACGCGGGTTCTCGGTGTCTTCCGTCTCGGCGCAGGGCGTGGGGTACGTTCCCTGCGCGGTCTCGCAGACGTCCGACGCGGAGCCGACGTTGACGAAGAGCTGCCACGGCCCCTGCGGCCGCGTAAACGACTCCGGCGTGAACACGAAGTGCGTGAGCGGGTGCCGCGCCCCGGCGGGCGCCTGAGCGAAGCGGACCACCTGTTCCAACACGGGGCGAGGGCGCTCGTCGGGGTCGAAGCGGAAGATGTCCGATGGGGTCGCGACGTAGACGAAGCCGTCGGGGCCGATGGCGACGCCGCTGGGCCGGTCGATGCGGCGCAGCAGCGATCCCGTGGCGCCGTTCTGCACCACGGACTCTTCGCGGAAGGTGCCGTTGGCGGCGCGGCGGAGGTACCGGACGTTGCCGTTGTTGGGCGCCCAGCCGCCCATGTCGACGACGATGAGGTCACCGGTGGCGCGCTCGGCCACGCCACGCGGGAACTTCATCCCGCGCGCGACAAGGCCCACGCACACGCCCGCGGGCGTGCGGAGTCCTTCCACACGCGGCAGTCCGCCGCAGAGGTTGGTGGTCGAGGTCGTGTAGGCGCCCCGCGCCACGAGCGAGTCCGCGCCCGCGCCGTAGGGCCCGGGGTCGATGGCGTCGTCGTCGGTGGCCTCGTCCGCCGCGCAGGTGGTCAGCACGAGGCAGCACGGGATCAACCACAGCGGGAGCGCGCGTCGCATGGCGTCGGACGCTACGCCAATGCTGAGCGGAGGGGAAAAGGCCCGGCGCGTTCCGTTGTCAGGCATCGTCGCCCGCGCGATAACGCCGACGATGAACGCCCTGCGTCTCTGTCTGATCGTCGTTCCGGTCCTCGCTTGCAACGCGGTCAACGGCACTGGCGAGACCACCGCCGTCGACGGAGGAGGGAGCGCCACGACCGGCCCCCTCCTCGCGCCGAGCGCCGACGGCAACCTCACGCTCGACCTGCGCGCCATCGACGAGGTGTGCACCCGCCTCCTCGCGTGCGGCGTGGCGCCGCGACTCAACGACGGTCAGGCCGGGTACGGTGACTGCAGGCTCGCCCTCGGCTCCCGCGCGGCTGGGCAGGTCTTCCGCGCGAGCCGGAGCAGCATCGGGGGAATGACCACCTCCAACACGCAGGGCAGCCGCTGGTCGCCCGCCGCCGTGCGCTCACAGGCGGCTTGCGCGCTGGCCGCGACGAGCTGCTCCGCCGTCGCGCGATGCGTTGGGCGTGCGTCCTGCCCAACGGGGAGGGACTACTGCGACGGCAACCGCGCCGTGTACTGCCCGCCCAGCGGCTACGGCACCGTCGAGGACTGCGCGGCCCAAGGCGCAACCTGCGGCGTCTCCTCGGACATCACACGTTGCATCTTTGCGAACGGAGAGGGCGCCATCACCTGCGAAGGCAACACCCTCGTCGCGCCGGGGCTCGCGCGGATCGATTGCGGTGCGGGCGGGCGCTGCTCCGCCGACGGCACGGCGTCGAGCACCAACGGCTCCTGCGAGCCGCAGGGGACGGTGTGCGTCGTGGGCCTCGACGGCTCCCGGCATTGCGGCGGGTGGGAGCGCTTGAGCGCGCGCGAGGGCGCGTCGCTCGCCCCGGTCGCGTTGAGGGACACCGACCGTCCGCAGGGTGACCCGTGCGCCGACCCCGCGCGGGCGAGCGCCTCGCAGTGCGTCGACGGCACCCGCATCCGCTTCTGCCTCGGCAACACCTCCCACGAGATCACCTGCTCCGACGTCGGCGCCCAGCGGTGTGTGCCCTCGTCGGATTCGAGCGGGAACGTGCGCGGCGCCTGCGAGTGACCAGCGGCACTTCCCTCCATCTGATGCGCCGCGCCACCACGCCCATGCTCCATCACGTCGTCCTCGCGCTCCTGGCGACCGGCTGCGGGGCGTCGGTCACCAACACGATCACGGACGCGGGAGCGACCCTCGACGTCCCGACGGTCGACGCGCCCGCGGTCGACGACTCGCCGGACGCCGCGCTGCCGCCCTTCCTCGCGGACACCCTCTGGTCGGGATCGCGCACCCAGGCGTTCTGTGCGCGCGCGTCCGCTGGCGGTGTCCGTTGCTGGGGCGGCAACGGCGCGCACTTCCCCTCCGGAACGGTCGAGCGCGTGACCTCACCGCGCCCCTTCCCCGAGCTCGACGGCGCGACGCAGGTGTCGCTCGAATCGCACGGCTGCGCGCGCCTCGCAGGCGGCACCGTCCGCTGCTGGGGCTACAACTTCCTCGGTGAGCTCGGCAGTCCCGGGCGTCACGATCTTCCCGACGTCGTTCCTGGTTTGCGCGACGTGGTGACCGTGGCCTCGGGCTCCAACCTCACCTGCGCATTGATTGCCGACGGCACCGTGCAGTGCCTCGGCGACGGGCGACTCGGACAGCTCGGAACCGGGACGCTCCGCGCCACCAATCAACCGACGACGGTGCCGGGTGTATCTCCCGCGGTGGAGCTCGCGCTGGGCGGCGCCACACCCTGCGCCCGCCTCGCCGACCGAACGGTGCGCTGCTGGGGTTACAACTCAGAAGGGGAAGCGGGCGTCGGGACGGTCGGGATGCTCGCGACGCCCGCAGCGGTCATCGGACTCACCGGCGCGACGCGCATCGCATGCGGCGCCACCCACGCGTGCGCGGTTCTCGCCGATGGTGCCGTTCGCTGCTGGGGCGACAACTCTGCGGGACAGCTCGGAGACGGCACCCGCGACGACCGGGCTACGCCAGTGACGGTGGTCGGGCTCTCGCACGTCACGAGCATCTCGCTCGGTGGGCGGCACTCGTGCGCGCTGCTTGATGACGGCGCCGTTCGCTGCTGGGGCGACAACACCGCCGGACAGCTCGGGGACGGAACGCGCGAGACGAGGCTCACACGGGTGGCGGTCGTGGCGTTGACCTCCGTGGCGGAGCTGGCTCTCGCGCTCGACACGAGCTGCGCCCGACGCACCGACCGCACGGTCCGCTGTTGGGGCAGCAGCAGCGTGGGGCAGCTCGGGGACGGTGCGGCGACCGACAGCGCAACGCCAACGACCGTCCGCTGATCAAGATCAGCGCAGAGACTCAGGCCGCGTTCGGATCGTTGAGCCAGCGGTCGAGTGCGGGCCCATCGAGGTCGAGCACCACATCGCCCAGACGAACAGCGCCCACGGTCGCGAGTCGAGCGAACAACGTCTCCTGTTCGGCCGAAGTGAGTTCGCGACCGAGCTTGCGTTGATAGAGCCTCTGCAACGGCGCCATGCCTTCGCGCAGCCCTTCGCGCAGCCCTTCGCGCAGCCCTTCGCGCAGCCCTTCGCGCAGCCCTTCTGCGCGGGTCTCGGCCTTCTCGCGCTGATAGATCTCGACGGCTTCCTGGTATCGCATCGCTTCCTCCTTCGGATCGTACTCCCCGATTCCCATGCGCGGCAGCTCCAGTCGCAGCAACGTGAGGAGCGGCGTCAACATCCCTCGCTCCCACGCGTCGTCGGGCAACGCGCGCAGGTCGTCGTACGCGGCGCGCAGTGTGTCGCCCGCTCCGAGCAGTCGGAGCAGCAGCGTGTCACGAATTCGTGGCAACGAACGGATCACGACGACATGCGGCGCCAGTGCACTACCCGTCCAGAAACATCCCGATGGCCACGACGGCATTGGGACCATCGCCCACGCCTCACGCAGTGTTTCCGGGTCGCCCGCGCTCAGGATCCACAGGCGCGGTCGCGGAGGCACCGGGCCTCGCTCGGTCGTGGGCAACGCCTGCCACGCGGCGCGCTGTCGGGCGTGCAGCGCCAGGGTCTTCAACTGGCATTCGTCGACCTCATTGACGCCGGGGGCGTCATGAAACGCCTCGATCACACAGAAGTCCGCCGCGATGTCGCCCAGGACACCACGCGATGTGAGCTCACCGCGCCGCCTCGGGTCGGGCACCACCACCGTGTCGATGGCGCGGGCGTCGGCGACCACCTGCTCCTCGACGCGCACCTCGCAAGGCCCCTGGAGGGCTCCTTCGAGCAGCCCCTTCGCCATCAAGTCGTATGGCTTCTGCATCGGCGCCGGTCTGGCACGGATGGCAAGCGCCCATCAACCCACTGTTGACATAGCCTGACAGCGCGAGAGTTCGTCCCGACGTGCGACCCATTCTTCCTCGCTGATCGAACGTCCGGCGACGGATGGGCAACGCTTGATGGTCACCCGCGGATGGACTAACCCGCGGTCGGTTCCAACGAGGAGACGTCGATGAAGCAGGTGGTTCAGGAGGTGCGTTCGGGCAAGACGGGCGTGCGGGAGATTCCGGCTCCGGTCGCGTCTGCGGGGCAGGTCGTGGTGGCCACGTCGGCGTCGCTGGTCTCCGCGGGCACCGAGCGCTACGTCGTCGAGCTCGCGCGCAAGAGCCTCATCGGCAAGGCCCGCGAGCGGCCCGACCACGTTCGACGCGTGCTCCAGAAGCTCAAGCAGGAGGGCCTCGTCACCACCGCGCAGCAGGTGATGGCCAAGCTCGACGAGCCCATGCCCCTCGGCTACTCGTCGGCGGGCGTCATCGTCGAGTGCGGCCGCGGCGTGCAGGAGTACAAGCCCGGCGACCGCGTCGCGACAGCCGGTCCGCACGCGGGCGTGGTGAGCGTCGGGCGCAACCTCGTGGCGCGCATCCCGGAGAACGTCACCTTCGAGCAGGCCGCGTACACCAGCGTCGCCAGCATCGGCCTCGAAGGCGTTCGTCTCGCGCGGGCCACGCTCGGCGAGCGCGTGCTGGTCATCGGCCTCGGGCTCATCGGGCAGATCTGCGTGGCGCTCTTGAAGGCCCAAGGGTGCCGCGTCTTCGGAACGGACATCGACCCGGCCAAGCTGGAGCTCGCCAAGACCTTCGGCGCCGACGCGGTGGGCATCGGGTCGCCGCGGCAGGCCGTGCGGGACTTCGCGGGCGCGCAGGGCGTCGACGCGGTGGTCATCACGGCGGCCACGCAGAGCAACGAGCCCATCGAGTTCGCGGCCGAAGTGACGCGCGCGAAGGGCCGCATCGTGCTGGTCGGCGTGGTGGGTCTCAACCTCCCGCGCGCTCCCTTCTTCATGAAGGAGTTGGAGTTCACCGTCTCTTCCTCGCTCGGCCCGGGCCGCATGGACCCGTCGTACGAGGAGAAGGGCATCGACTACCCCTTCGGGCATGTCCGGTGGACGGCGCAGCGCAACATGGAGTCGATCCTCGACCTCATCGCGCAGGGCAAGCTGCCGGTGGAGAAGCTCACCACGCACCGCTTCGCCATCGACCGCGCGGCCGAGGCCTACGACCTCATCACCAGCAACGCCCCGGTGCTCGGCGCGGTGCTGACCTATCCAGCGTTGCAGGGTGTTCCGTCGCGGCGGGTGGAGCTGCGGTCGGCGCGCGGTCAGGGATCATCGGAGCTGGGTGTGTCGCTCATCGGCGCGGGCAACTACGCGCGGCTGGTGATGATGCCGGCGTTTGCGAAGCTGGGTCCCGTTCGTTGGCGCGGCCTCGGGACGGCGCGCGGCCTCAACGCCGAGCACTCGGGCCGCAAGATGGACTTCGACTTCGCCACCACCGACGTCGAGGAGATCTTCCGCGATCCGGGGACGCGCGCGGTGTTCGTGGCGACGCGGCACGACCTGCACGCCGACCTCGTGATTCGCGCGCTGAAGGCGGGCAAGCACGTCTTCGTGGAGAAGCCGCTGTGCATCACCGAGGACGAGCTCGCGCGCGTGAAGGCGACGGTCGACGAGCTCGGCAAGGACTGCCCGGTGGTGATGGTCGGCTTCAACCGGCGGTTCGCGCCGGGGCTCGATCGGGTGCGCGGGTTCTTCCGTGATGTGGGGGCGCGCACGGTGAGCTTCCGCTTCGCGCCGGGGAGCATCCCCGCCAACGCGTGGCCGCAGGATGAAGACGTGGGCGGCGGTCGCATCGTGGGCGAGGCGTGCCATGCGATCGACGCGTGCGTGGCGCTCCAGGGCAGCGGGCCCGTGAAGGTCTACGCGGAATCGGTGGCGATGAACCCGGGGTTGGAGACCACGGACGACCAGGTGTTCATCACGGTTCGTCACGCGAATGGTGGGGTGTCGAACATCTCGTACCAGGCGGGTGGTGACCGCGCGGGACCGGTCGAGCGGGTAGAAGTGTTCGGTGGTGGTCGCACGGCGGTGATCGACGAGTGGGACACCATCGCGCTCTGGAAGGGTGAGCGCCGCACCGACGAAAACGCCCACAAGGACAAGGGGCACGGCGCGGGCTTCAAGGCCTTCGTCGAGGCGGTGCGCAACGGCGGCGCGTGGCCCATCTCGTGGGAGGAGACCTACGGGACGGCGCTCGCGACGCTGATGGCCGTTCGTAGCTTGCGCGAGGGCCTGCCGGTGACGCTGACCGAGATGGCGACCGAGGCGACGACGGCGGAGGAGACGAGCGCGGCGGCGGTGGAGGCGGAGGCGAGCGCGTGACGGCCGACCACGGCTACACGGTGCTGCTCACCAGCGGCGGGCGGCGCGTGGCGCTGGTGAAGGAGTTCCAGGCGGCGTTGCAGCGGCTGGGGGTCGCGGGTCGCGTGCTGGTGGCCGACCTGCGACGAAACGCGGCGGCCTTCCACGCGGCCGACGCGGGCGTGCTGGTGCCGCGGGTGACGTCGCCGGAGTACGTGCCGCGGTTGCTGGAGCTGTGCGAGCGCGAGGGCGTTCGCATGGTGGTGCCGCTCATCGACACGGAGCTGCACCTGCTGGCGCCGCACCGCGAGGCCTTCGCGGCGAAGGGCATCACGCTGGTGGTGTCGTCGCCCGCGACGACGGAGCTGTCGCTCGACAAGCGGAGCACGCGGGACTTCTTCGTGGCCAACGGCTTCGACACGCCGGCGGTGCTCGATGCGGAGGCGATCCTCGCGGACGCGGGGGCGCGCTACCCGTACTTCCTGAAGCCGACGGACGGGAGCTGCTCCATCGGGGCGACGCGCATCGACGACGCGGAGTCGCTGGCGTTTCACGCGCGGCACACGGCCAACGCGATGGTGCAGGAGTACGTGAAGGGCGAGGAGTACACGCTCGACGTGCTGGCGGACTTTACCGGCAAGGTAAGGTGCGTGGTGCCGCGGCTGCGGCTGGAGACGCGCGCGGGCGAGGTGTCCAAGGGCGTGACGGTGAAGGACCCGCTGCTCATCGACGCGGGTCGGCGCGTAGTGGAGGCGCTGCCCGGCGCGGTGGGCTGCATGACGGTGCAGTTGTTCCTGACGGCGGAGCGGAAGGTGAAGTTCATCGAGATCAACCCGCGGTTTGGCGGGGGGTTTCCGTTGGCGGCGGCGGCGGGCGCGCGCTACCCGGACTGGCTCATCGGGTGGGCGTTGGGGAGAGACCCCGAGGTGTCCATGGATGGGTGGACCGACGGGTTGGTGATGTTGCGCTGGGACGACGCGGTGTTCGTGCGGAGGGACGAGATCGGGTGATGGGCGGTAGTGTGCCGGGGCGATGACCCGTCACTTCAACACCGGCGGCGTGTGCCTTCCGTCGGTCCACTACATGCTGCCGCCCGAACGGCGCGTGCCCGAGGTTCGAGGGCTGGTCGAACAGATGGCCTACTTCATCCTGCACGCGCCGCGGCAGGTGGGGAAGACCACGGCGCTGACGGCGATGGCTCGCTCGCTCACCGACGAGGGTCGCTACTCCGCCGTGCTGGTGTCGATGGAGGTCGGGGCGCCTCACAGCGACGACATCGGGGCGGCGGAAGACGCCATCCTTGATGTCTGGCGAGGCTCCATCCAAGCCGCGTTGCCGCCCGAGCTGCAACCGCCACCGTGGCCCGAAGCCTCGCCCGGGTCGCGCATAAGCGCTGCGTTGCAGGCGTGGGCGAAGGCGTCGCCGCGACCGCTGGTGATCTTCCTCGACGAGATCGATGCGCTCCGCGACCAGACGCTTCTTGCGGTGCTGCGACAGCTCCGCGACGGACACCGCCTGCGGCCCGCGGGCTTCCCATGGTCGCTCGCGCTGGTGGGTCTGCGTGATGTGCGCGACTACAAGGTCGCGTCTGGGGGAAGCGAGCTGTTGCACACCGCGTCGCCCTTCAACATCAAGGTCGAGTCGCTGACGATGCGCGACTTCACGGCCAACGAGGTCGCCGAACTCTACGCCCAGCACACCGCCGAGACCGGTCAGCGCTTCGCGCCCGAAGCGCTGGCGCGCGCCTTCGACGTGACGCGAGGTCAGCCCTGGATCGTCAACGCACTCGCACGGCAACTGGTGCAGGTCGTCGTTCCGGATCGCGCAACGCCGGTCACCGCGGCGGACGTCGACCGGGCGCGCGACATCCTCATCGAGCGACAAGACACGCACCTCGACTCGCTCGCCGAGCGGCTGCGTGACCCGCGGGTGCGCGCGGTCATCGAGCCGATGATCCTCGGCGATCGGCTCGCTTCGGCGTCACCCGACGACCTGCGCTTCGTGCTCGACCTCGGGCTCGTCGTGCAGGCGAGCGACGGCGTCATCGAGATCGCCAACCCCATCTACCGCGAGATCGCGATGCGCTCGCTCACGACCCACGTGCGCGCGTCGCTCCCGCGGCTCGCGCCGTCGTGGTTGAGCGAGAGCGGGGCGATCGACTGGACGCGGCTGCGCGAGGTGTTCGTCGCGTTCTGGTTGCAGAACGGCGAGGCGCTGCTCGGCAGCTCGCCGTACAACGAGGCCGCGGCGCACCTGGTGTTGATGGCCTTCCTGCACCGCATCGTGAACGGCGGAGGTCGGGTCGATCGTGAGTTCGCGATCGGGTCGAAGCGGTTGGACCTGTGCGTCGAGTACAAGGGCGACCGGCTCGGCGTCGAGGTGAAGACCTGGCGCGACTCCGACAAGCGCGCCGACCCGGCGGACGCGGGCGTCGATCAGCTCGACGAGTACCTCGCGAGCATCGGCACGAAGCGGGGATGGCTGGTGCGCTTCGACCAGCGCTCGGGGCAGCCCGAACTACCCGAGCGCTTGAAGGTCGAAGCGGTCACGACGGCGCGGGGAAACGCCGTCACGAAGATTCTGCTGTAGGCCGACGACGGGGTCGTCGTGCTCAAGCCCGCGGCTGGTCTTCGTTCTGCGCCGCGACTCGCTGGACCACCGTGCTCACCACGTTGGCCCGCTGATCGACGTCGGCGTCGGCGGGCCGTAGCAGCACCACTACGTCCTCACCATCGCGGTTGGTCCACGCGAGCCGCAGGACGTCCCCATCGACGGCCGTCGCCGCGACGAGGTGGTAGGCGAGCGAGGTGCGAGCGGGCGGCTTCCCCTCCAGCGTGAGCATCTTCGCGCCAAGAACGAGGCGGCAGCGGCTCTCCGCGCGGTACGGCGCTCCCGCCTCACGGGCGTTGGGTTCGTCGCGCAGGTGAACCATCGCGATGCCCTCGTCCGGCTCGGCCTCGACCGCGGGCGCGCTGTCGACGACCGCCTCCACATCGCGCGCCGCGAGCACACCGATCGCGATCACGGCGATGAGCCCGAGCAGCGGCGCGAGCACGATCGCCGCGAGAGCTTCCGACTCCGAGCGCTCCAGCAACGACGCCGACAACTGCACTCCCAGCGCGGACACCACCCCGGAGACGACCAGCGCGATCAGCCCCCACGCGACGGCGCTGCGACCGTGACGGCTCGCGATCCATCCGACCACCGGCGCGGCCCCGAGGAAGATCACCCAGCCCGTCATGTCGTCGCCCGCATCCGTCTACCAGACCACGCCAACGCGGTGCGTGAACACCTCCGCCAGCAACGCCTCCAACCGCGACGCCTCGTCCGCTCCAAACCCCGCGAGCGAGTGCGAGTCCAGGTCGAGCACCGCGCGCACCCGGCCGTCGCCATCGCGCACCGCAACCACCAGCTCCGACCGGCTCGCTCCGTCGCAGGCGATGTGCCCCGGAAACGCCTCGACGTCCGGCACGAGCTGCGTCTCACCCGTGCGCGCCGCCGCCCCGCACACGCCGCGCGCGAAGTCGATGCGCAGGCATCCCATCGGCCCCTGGTACGGGCCTACCGCCAACGTCGACTCGCCCACGCGACGGTAGAACCCGCACCAGCTCGCCTGCGGAAACACCTGCCACAACAGGCACGCCAGCGTCGCTTGCAGCGCGACGGCGTCGGTCTCGCCCTCCAGCGCCGCTCGCACCTGCGGCAGCGCCGCGTCGAAGCGCTCCAGCCGCGCCGCCTCGGGGAGCAGCACGCCGCGCGCGACGGGCGGCAGGTCGATGCCTTCAGACATCAGTTCGTGACTCCACGGTTCATCGCCGATGGCCTACACCACCGCGCGCTCGGTGCGCTACCTACCGCGCGACGGCCAGACCAAACATCGACCCCGCGTCGCCGACAAGAGTCTCCAACAGCGTCAGCGACCGCAGGTCACGATCGACGCCCAGCACCTGCGCGACGTCCTCACTCGGAACGCCACGCAACACCATCGCCCGGCCGCCCTGCGACGGGTCGCGATAGACGCTGATGGCGCGGGTGGTTCCGCTGCGAGCGACGTCCCAGGGAATGGGCGACGCGGTGCCCGTCGCGTCACCAGGGATGACCCAGAGGCCCGCGCCCGAAGCGAGCAGCAGCTCGTCGTCGCCGTCGTGATCGAGGTCGGTGGCGTTGGCGAGGATGGTTCCGGCGCCAGATCCGCCGGGGCCAGCGATGGGAGCGCCGAAGCCATCGGAGGTTCCGCGCACCCAGACGATTCCAGCGAGGCCGCCGCCCGCGAAGGCGAGGTCGAGGAGGCCGTCGCCGTTGGCGTCGAGCGAGACCATGGCCAGGTCGGTGATGGGCGTCTCGGAGACGATCAGTCGGGCGCGCTCGCGGAAGACGGCCTCGCGCGCGGTCATCACGAGCACCGCCCCTTCGCCCGGGACACCGACCGCGATGCGGCCGCCACCGCAGGCGATGAGCGCGGTCGCGAAGCCCTCGTCGGCGGGTCCTGCGAAGGTGGCGTCGACGCGCGTGGGCATCGCGGCGGGTCGGCCGCGCACGAGGGAGATGGTGCTGTTGGCGGGGCTGCCGATGACGAGGTCGGAGAGACCGTCGCCGTCGAGATCACCCGCAGCGATGAGGGTCGCGCCGAAGCCGCTGCCCATTGGTCCGTAGAGGATGGCGCTGGGCAGCGTGGTGATGCCGGCGGGACTACCCGCGAAGAGGACGACGGCATCGGAGCCGGGAGCGCCGACGGCGAGGTCGTGGAAGCCGTCGCCGTCGAGGTCACCGACGTAGGCGAGGGTCGCGCCGAAGCCGTCGAGCGCGCTGTCGAGGACGATGGGCGCGGCGCCTGAGATGTAGATGGTGACGCGACGATGCGCGGGTGCGCCGACGGCGGGGTCGGGGTGGCCGTCGCCGGAAAGGTCGTCACGGGCGGGAGAGCGGACGATCGGAGTGGTGGGGAAGACGAGAGGGGCGGGCACGAGAGGGGCGGGCACGAGGGAGGGACGCGCGGGAGGCGTTGGCGACAGGAGGACGGTGTAACTGACGGGGTCGACGACGAAGGGCGCGGGTCCGGGCGCGCAGGCGACGAGCGTGAGGGAGACCGCGATGAGGCAATGAGAGAGGTGCATGGGGCTCCGCCGCCAGGGGAGGGAATGGAGGGGTCTCCCCGGAGGCAGGCGCGTTGTCGGGAGGCGAGTGGACGGAGGTTGCGTGGGTTCGCGCGAATCAGGGAGCGAGGTCGGCCTCGGTGAACCCGCAGGCCGCGAGGTCGTCTGCGCGCCACACCGCGTCCCCGCGCATCAAGAACTCGTCCAGCTGCGGCGGCTTCACCGGCGTGCCCGATAGCATCGCGTGAGCCTGACCGCGGTGATGCGTCTGGTGCATGAACAGGTGCAGCAGCGTTCGGTCGATGCGGTCCATGACGAGGCCCTTCGCACCGCGGTCGCAGCCCACGTCGCGCGCGAGGTCTTCGTCGGTGAGGCGCCCGCAGAAGTCGACGAGCCGCCGGTCGACCGCGGCCTGCTCGCGCGCGAGGTCGGCGGCCGTCGCGCAGGGCGTCTCGTCGTCGAAGACGCGGAGCCCGCGGCCGCCCTGCTCCAGCGCGTCGACGTAGTACCAGTCGACCGTGAGGAGGTGGTTGAGCGTCGCGTGCAGGCTGGGGAAGAAGCCCACCCGCGGCGCCACGAAGTCCGCCTGCGAAAGTGACGACACCGCGGCGTGCAGCCGGTGGTTCATCAGCCGGTTGGTGCGCGCCTGGATGAGGAAGTACCGCGCGGCCATCGTCATGCTCCCCGGTGTCCGTGCTTCGCCTCGCTGGCGATGCGTGCCTTCGATGCGGCCCACGAGCAGATGGGGCACGACGTGAGGTCGTGGCGCAGCGCGGGGCAGTAGCTGCGACCGAAGTAGATGATCTGGAGGTGGAGCTTGTTCCAGGCGGACCTGGGGAAGGCGCGGGTGAGGTCGCGCTCGACGTCGTCGGGCGTGGCGCCGTTGGAGAGACCCCACCGGTGGGCCAGCCGGAAGATGTGCGTGTCGACCGGAAACGACGCTTCACCGAAGGCTTGCGACATGACCACGTTGGCGGTCTTGCGACCGACGCCCGGCAGCGCGAGCAGCGCGTCGAAGTCGCGCGGAACCTGTCCACCATGCAGGTCGCAGAGCATCTCCGAGAGGCGATGGAGGTGCTTCGCCTTGGCGGGCGAGAAGTTCACCTGGCGGATGAGCTCGCGGATCTCGGCGACGGGCAGCGCGCGCATGCGCTCGGGCGTCGGGGCGCGGGCGAAGAGCGCGGGCGTGACCTCGTTGACCTTCTTGTCCGTGGTCTGCGCGGAGAGCACCACCGCGACCAGCAGCGAGAACGGATCGACGTGGTCGAGGGGAATCTCCGGGTCGGGGAAGAACTCGTCGAGCTGCGCCTGGATGCGGGCTGCCTTGTCGGCGCGGGTGGTCATCGGGAGGGCGGTGATGATGGACCACAGAACACGAGCGACGGAAGGTCGGTTGTTGACGTTGAGCGCCGGCTGGTTCTTCCCTACTCGACCTTGCGCGGATGTTCCGGGTCTTCGGGTCGCATCCCGAGCACCATGATCGAGAGCAACTCGATCGGCGTGAACACGGGAGACGGAACCGACCAGTCATCCGTCGCCGGGTGGAGGTGCGATCGGACGCCTCGACGGTCGTTGTCGGTGCCCGGTGGGTTGAGGTCGAAGCGCACCCACGCGGGCGCTCCAGCGTTCGCGTCGAACCTCAACTCGAAGCCGTAGGCGACGATCTCGACCGGCTGTCGACCGCGCTCCCGAACGTCGAGGTGGAAGTCGAACCACGCTCCGTCGTCGCGCTCAAAGTGAGGAAGCGAGCGCTCCCTACGGAAGTTCGCGGGCGAGCAGACGGCCAACGCGACCCGGTCCGCCGTGGGTTTGGTCCGCTTCAACAGTCCATAGACTTCACGGGGCGGGTTCTTCAGGAGTCCATCATTCGAGAATCCAACCAGCAGCTTCGTGACCTCCTGTTGGAGGGCACGCGCGGTGTCTGGCAGTCCCGGCCTCTCGACCCCGAGCAGGCGGCTCTGGATGTTGACCCGCAAGGCCGTGAAGTCGCTACGCCCCAAGAAGATCCCCTCGTCCCAACAGCACCAGCCACGTCGCGACCTCGGGCTCCGCAGGCGCCCGTCCCTCCGCGGCAGCCTTGAGCAACTCTTCGTCGGTCATCGCGAACTTCGTCCGGAAGCCCTCCAGCATCATCGCCCGCTCGTCGTCGGTGAGCAGCCCCGCGTCGAGATCGGCAAGCGACACCGTCGCGCCGAGCCAGCTTGCGAGGTTCGGCGCGCGACGTTCTAGTTGGTCGAAGGCGGCCGGGGTCAACACGAGCATCACGCTCTGAGCGGCGGGCAGGCGACTTCGGTCAAGGTCGAGCGACGACCACACGGCGTCGAGCGCCCTCGCGCCCTGATACCCCACGACCACTGGACGGTTCTCGTGACGGAGGACCTCGATCAGTGACTCCGCCACCTCAGCGATCACCGGCAGTACCTCGACCTGGGCTTCGATCTCATCCGCGAGCTGGCGCGCCACCGTCTCGCAGCGGCTCGCCTCCGTCACCAGGAGCACCGACCAGTCGCGCGTCCCGAACCGCAGCGCCACGCCCATGGCGAACTCGCCGAGCGAGAGGGCGCCAGGCGACATCGTCACGCCGCGTCCTTCAAGGACTCGAGCAGCGGGACGAGCGTCGGATGCACGGCGAAGCGCACTCCGTCCTCCTCGTACTCCAGGACGCGGCGGGTCACGAGCAGCGCGACCTCGTCGTCCGTCGTCGGAACGAAGCGCCCCGTGCGGCGCACCCGATCGAGCAGGTCGATCTCGTTGGAGCGAAGTCCCAGCATGCGCTTGCGGCCGAAGCGGTCGATCGCGAGCCTCACCGAGGCGACGTCGACGACGTCGGCGCCCCGCATGTACGCTTCCTCCACGGCCGAGCGAGCAAGCCCGATGAGGTCGCGCAACACGCCACCCGAGGCGTGCGAGAGGGCCGCGGCGGCGTCTGGGGAGAGCAGTCCAGCGGGCGCCCGTCGGAAGAGCACATCGGAGAGAAACGCGAGCCCGGTCGTGTCGTTCGTTACATCGACCGCCGACTGTTGAAGGACGACGTCGAAACGATCCAGGTCGGCGCGCTTCGCACCGAACATAGCCTGAAGCGGAGCAGTCATCACGACGCCAATCCCGAGTCGCCGGAGCGCGCGAAGGTCCTGTTCGACGCACCTGACGAAAGTGTCGACATCGTCGAGGCGGTCGAGAGAGTCGAAGAGGATCGTCACGTTCTGCCGTTCCTTCGGCAGGGCGTTGCGGAGGGTCTCGATGTCATCGAGGTTCTCCGACAACTGCTCTCTCAAGGGCTCTGGAGATTTGAGCAGGCCGTCCACCCACACTGCCCCGTCACCTTCGTGCACTCCTTCGTCGAGATACGCCGGATCTACATGCTCGCCTTTGGCCCATCGCCGCACGCGCTCCAGCGCGCGATGAACCTCCGATGGCCGCTCCGTAAACCTCGGCGCGATAACATTGGGACGCACGATGCCTTCGATCACCAGACCCGCGAGCGCAACCAGCACCCCCGGAGCCAGTTCGGCCAACCGGTGTCGCCTGCTGACGTCCACGTAGACCGCCCACGTGTCCGGACAGCGCGCCTCGATGAGGTCAGCCGCGACGAGAAGCTGCGTGGTCTTGCCCGAGCCGATGCCCCCGACCAGAACGTGAGAAGCGTACGGGCGTAGGGCCACCGACGGCACGAGGCGCTCGGCCACCCCACCCTCCGCGGGCGCGACGTACATCCCCTTTCGGATCACCTCCTCGGCGTCCGTCAGATCGAGCTGGCGCATGAATTCGCGGTAGCGGTTGAGCCGATCCATGGCGCCCCAAAGGTACACGATCGCTCCACCCCGCACCGGCCATCGACACGATCACACGATCGACATCGCCGATCGAAGACCACGCTCCCCAAGCCATCGGGAGGGACAGCGATGATGGACCACAGAACACGAGCGACGGAAGGTCGGTCGTTGACGTTGAGCGCCCAGGTCAACAGGCTGCGTACGGACATCCGTAGGAGGAGTTGGTCATGGACAAGAACGAGACGAGCAACGGGGCGCAGGGCGGGGACGAGAGCTCGGGGCTGATCCTGAACGTCGAGCGCGTGGGCGCTCGTGACGACGCGAGGGCGAGCGGCCGCGACGCTGACGGGAAGGACAAGCCCGGTCGCGACGCTGACGGAACGGACAACAAGCCCGGTCGTGACGCCGACGGCACCGATGGCGCTCCCGGCCGTGACACCGACGGCACCGACAACAAGCCCGGCCGCGACGCTGACGGCACCGATGGAACCCCGCACCGCGACGCCGACGGCACCGACGGCCGCAGCCCGGCCTGACCGCCGTGGCTCGCCCGGAGGACATCCTCCGCGGCCTCTTCGGTCGCACCAGCCTCGATGAGTTCGTCCGCGACGCGTGGGGGCGACGGCACCTCCACGTCGCGGGTGACCCCGACCGCTTCGCCCACCTGCTCCCGTGGGAGACGCTCAACACGGTGCTCCGCACACACCGCCTGCCCGCACCACGTCTGCGTCTCGCGCTCGACGGCGGCTCCGTCCCCGAGAACAAGTACATCCAGACATCACACCGCGGGCGCAGCGCAGCCAACCGTCGCGTCGACCACGCGCTGCTGCAAGAGCAGTTGCGCCGTGGGGCGACGCTGGTACTCGACGCCGTCGATGAGCTCGTCGACCCGGTGGGCGAGCTCGCCGAGAGCTTCGAGGGAGTGTTTCGCGAGCGCTTCCAGGTCAACGCCTACGCGGGCTTCGGAACCACCCACGGCTTCGGCGTTCACTGGGACGACCACGACGTGTTCGTGCTCCAGGTGACGGGCCGCAAGCGCTGGCGCGTGTACGGCTTCGCCCGCGAGTTTCCGCTCACCCACGACGTCGAACCCAACGACGTCGCGCCGACCGAACCCATCTGGGAGGGAGATCTCTCGGCGGGCGATGTTCTCTACCTCCCGCGTGGCTGCTGGCACGGCGCCGTCGCCCTCGGCGAGCCCACGCTGCACCTCAGCTTCGGCGCCACCGCCCGCACCGGCGTCGACCTCCTCCACTGGTGCGCCGACGAGCTCCGCTCGCAGCCCGCGTTTCGCCGCGACCTCCCGCGTCTCGGCGACTCCGCGGCGCGCTCGGCCCACCTGCGCGAGCTCCGCGGCGCGCTCGTCGACCTCCTCTCCGACGACCTCCTCGAACGCTACTTCGCCGAGCTCGACACGGCCGCCGAGCTCCGCACCCGCATGAGCCTGCCCCTCGCCGCCGCACGTTCGCCCATCCCCCATGGCGCGTCGCTGCGCTGGATTCCGTCTCGCATCGATCGCGTCGAGCCCGACCCCGATGGCGCCGTACGCATCGCTGCCGGAGGCCGTCGCTGGACCTTCGCCGCCGCCGCGCTCCCCGTGCTGCGCGCGCTCGCCGAGACCCGCCGCGTGGGCTTCGGTGCGCTGCGCGAGGTCTCGTCACTGCCTCCCGACACGCTGCGTGTCTTCATCCGCGAGCTCGTCGAGGCGGGCCTCGTCGCCGTCGAAGAGCCGTGAGTCGCGCTCCTCACGTCTATTGCGCAGAGACCTCGCGGGCCAACGACGAGTCACTCACCGCCACCGCCTCCATTGTCGACGCGTGGCTGCTCATCGAGTGCCCGGGTCCGTGGACGCACGACGCCGTCGAGGGCTCCGAGCGCCTCGACGAGCGCGTGAAGCAGCACCTCCGCCGCGCCGAAGACCAGATCGACGGCCTGCGCATCCAGCTCATCCAACGCGCGCCCGAGCCCGGTCCCATACGCTCACTCTTCGTGGCCGTCCCCCATGAGCGCGACCCTGTGCTCTATCGCGTCTCCTTCTCCGACTACGCCGAGATCACCCAGCTCGACATCGCCGCCTTCGTCCGTCGCGACCCTTCGCTCGACCATCTCCGTACCGACCGACGCGTCGCGCTCGTATGCACCCACGGCCGCCACGACGCGTGCTGCGCGCGCTACGGCGCCGCGCTCTACCACGCGCTCGAAGACCACCCCGGCATCGAGGTGTGGCAGTCGACGCACGTCGGCGGTGACCGCTTCGCCGCCAACCTCGTGTGCCTCCCCGACGGCCTCTACTTCGGGCGCGTGGACGAGGCCACGGGGCGCTCGATCCTCGACGGCTACCTGGCCGACCACGTCGAGCCGGCGCTCTACCGCGGGCGCTGCCTCTACGGGCGCTTCGTTCAGGCGGCCGAGTGCTTCGTGCGACGCGATGGTCCGCCGCTGGGTGCGCGTGAGCTGCGCTTCCGCTCGTGTACGGGTGACGGCGAGGCGCGCGTGGTGACCTTCGCCGACGCGACCGGATCACTGCACACCACGAAGGTTCGGCGAGAGCGCGACGGACGAACGGCGTTGCTGACGTGCGGCTCGACGCGCCCGGAGGCTATGTACCGCTTCGTGCTCGACGGCTACACGCGCGCTGGGCCGGAGTTCGCGTGAGCCCATGAGCCGAGGTGCAGTCGCTCACTCCGGGCTATTTCACGCGGTCACCTCGCTGCGCGAGGTTGCAGGGACTCTCGACTGGCGATGAGCAAGCCGATGGACTTGTTCTTCGATGCCAATGCTGCAACCTCGCGCAGCGAGGTGACCGCGTGAAATAGCCCGGAGTGAGCGACCGCACCTCGGCTCATGGGCCCACGCGAACTCCGCGCGGCCCACCGCCAGTCACACCAGCCCCCGCGCCGTGCGGCAGGTCTTCGTGTAGAGGTCGCGGAAGCGGTTGTCGGGGTCGGTGACGCGCTTCACCGCGTCGTAGTTGGGCCGGTTGAACACCTGCCAGAACTCCTCCTCCGAGTAGTAGTTGAACGCGATGAGCGTCTTGATCGCATTGAACCGCGGCAGCGCCACCTCCAGCTCGCGGTAGATGTTGCGCCCCACGGGCTGGGCCATTCCGTAGATGGCGAGGTCGACGAAGAGCTCGTCCTTCGTCCCGTCATAGAAGCCCGGCGCGATCCACTCGTAGTCGTGCACGCGCTTGTACGGGACACACCACAACGGATAGTGGCCGAGCTCCTTCGTGTGCCACGCGAGGAAGTCTTCCATCTGCGAGATCGGGAGGAAGAGGTCGAGCGTGACGCCCGGTCGCTCAGCGGGCAGGAAGCGGTTGAGCTTCTCCGCCAGCCGCAGCAGCGTCGCCGAGTCGAGGAACTTCCCCACCAGCAGCCGCCCCACCGCGCTCTTCGGCGTCGGGTTGGTCACGCCGCGGTCGTAACGGAAGAGATAGTCCTTCGTGCTGAGGTAGTCCTTCCGGCGCCGCGCGGTGGTCTCGAAGTACGGCGTCACCCAGTCATACCGATGCGTGTACGGCGCGCTGTCGACGAACTCCCCGAGGCTCAGCACACACTGCGTCGGCGAGTGGATGATGCCGTCCATGAAGTCGACGTCGCCGCTCACGTAGCGCCGCTCGATGGCCCTCCGGTACGCCGCGACCGAGCGGTGTGTCTCGTACGTCACCCGCACGAAGGGCTTCGCCGGAACCAACCGAAACGTCAGCTTCGTCAGGATGCCGAGCGTCCCGAAGGACCCGTGGATCATCTGGAAGACGAGCGCGTTGTCGTTGTCCGGCGTGCACTGGAGCACCTCGCCCGCGGCGGTGACCACCTCGTACGCGAGGCAGGTGTCGTGGAAGCCGCCGTGCTTGAAGGACATCGACTCCAGCGAGCAGCCCGCGACGGCGCCGCCGATGGTGATGGTCTCCAGCTCGGGCACCACGATCGGAACAAGACCAAGCGGCAGCGTCGCGCGCACGAGGTCGACGAAGGTGACGCCGGGCTCGGCCACGCAGGTCATCGTCGTCGGGTCGATGGCGATGATCTGGTCGAGGTCGCTGACGTCGATCTTGTCGTCGTGCAGCCGCAGGTCGCCGCGCTTCGGCACCTGGTGCGACACGGACGTCTTCTTCAACGACAACGGCCGGTCGCCGCGGTGATTTCGTAGCTGCCGCACCACGCGCTCGATCTTGCGGGTGTGCGCGTCGGAGCGGGAGGAGTGGTCGCCGACGTAGGCGTCGGGCGAAGGCGAGGGCGGTGCGCTGAACCAGCTCATGGGCAGCGACGCGCCTATCCCTTGGGCGGCGGCTCGACGATGGCCCGATCGTCCTGCTCGGGCAGCGGCGTGGCCTTGTCGAGGTCGATGAAGTGCCCCGACCGCGCGGCCTTCGTCTCCAGGTAGAAGCGGTTGTGCTCGTTGGGCGCCATCACGTGCGGCAGCCGCCCGCTCACCGTGATGCCGTGCTCTTCGAGCTGCCGGATCTTGTCGGGGTTGTTGGTCATCAGCTGCACGGAGCCCACGTTGAGGCTCGCCAGCATGTGCGCCGCCACCGCGTAGTCGCGCAGGTCATCACGGAAGCCGAGAGCCCGGTTGGCGTCGACGGTGTCGAGCCCCTGCTCCTGCAGCGCGTACGCGCGAACCTTGTTCACCAGCCCGATGCCTCTCCCCTCCTGACGGAGATACAGCAACACCCCCCGCTCCATCGAAGCGAGACTCCGCAGCGCCGCTTCGAGCTGGTCGCGGCAATCACAACGCAGCGAACCCAGCGCATCACCCGTCAGACACTCCGAGTGCAGCCGCGTCGGAACATCCTCCGCCCCCATCACGTCCCCGTGCACCAGGGCGATGTGCTCCTTGCCGTCGCGGTTGTTCCAGAAAGCGACGATGTGGAAGTCACCGAAGCGCGTCGGAAGCTTCGCCACGGCGTCGACCTTCACGCACACCTGGTGCACCCCGAAACCGCCGCAGTCGTGGTTGCGGTCGCGCTCGACAAGCTGCTCCAGCGCGTTCACCCGGCTCAGCCCCTTGCACGGCGGCTCGTTCATCGCGTGCCTCTATACCCCATCCCGACCCTTCGCCGCGCGCACATACTCCCGCGCCCCCGCGTGCCCCGCATCGACCCGCAGCACCTCCTCCGCGGCCCGCACCGCCGCGGCCTCGTCGCGCAGCACCACGCGGTGGATGCTCACCACATGCTCGATGGTTCGCACCTTCTCGGCCACGTCGCGCACCAGCGCCACGCGCCGCCAGCACGCCGCCACCGCCTCGGCCCAGCGCCCCGCCTGCTCGTGCGCCGCGATCTCGCGGTCGACCGCACCAACATCCACCACCGCGATGGTCGGCGCCGATGCCGTCACCGCCGGGACGCTCACCATCACCGTCGAGCGCCGCGCCCTCCCACCGAACACCGGCACGCCCTGCGCGCGTCGCGGCAGGTGGAGCTGCGGCGTCTGCTTGATGCCGAGCTTCTTCATCTGCGCGCGCGTGAGGTTGTGGAGCTGCTCCCAGGTGAGCTCGTCCTTCGTGCGCCGCAGCACCTCCAGCATCGCGTGCGAGAAAGCTCCCTCGTAGATGCCCCCGAAGCTCGCGTCGGCGGAGGTCTCGTCGTCTGCGCAGCCTGACAGCGACACCGCGGGAAACGCGTCGTGCACGAGCGCCCCGAGGGCACCATGGTCGGCGCCCGCGGGCGGCTTCTTCTTCTTGCGCGTCGGCGCCGGCGGCTTCTTCCGCACACCCTTCGTCGCACCGCGCGGGACGTCGTAGCGGTCGGGCAGCGGCAGGTAGCGGTAGCCCATCACCTCGACGCCATCGGCGAGCCCGCTGGGGCGCTCGACACTGCGGGTGCGGTAGCTCTGCGAGGCGGTGTCCTGCATCGTCCCCGCGTGGCAGGTGTCCCAGAGCGCCGCCAGACGAACACCATCCGGGAGCCTCGCCAGCAGCCGCGCGAGGTCGTCGTCGGTGAGCACGGCGCGCTCCCAGTCGTGGTCGTGGGCGACGAGCACCTCGTCGTAGCCGTCCTCGTCGTCGCCGTCCTGATCGGGCACGTGCGAGCCGTGCGTCGACGCGAAGAGCACCAGCTCGTCGCCCGCGCGCGACCCGTCGATGAGCGCGCCGATGGCCCCTACGAGCGCGGCCTTCGTCGCCCGCTCGTCGGTGAGCACGCGCACGTCCCGCGGCTCGAATCCGAAGTCCCGCATGAGCATCAGCGACAGCGTGCGGGCGTCGTTGACCGCCCCGCGGAGGGGAGGCAGCTCGCGGTCGGTGAAGCGGTTGATGCCGATGCAGAGGGCGCGCTTCGTCACAGCACCACCCGCAGCCCTTCGGCCCCGTCCGCGGGATACACCGCGGTGTAACCCAGGGCCTTCGCGCGCGCCGGGTCGGCCCACGCCTCGGTGCGCGGTCCACGGTAGTTGAAGCACAGCGTCGGCGACGGTCCGCCGTGCGCCACGACGCGCGCCACGCACTCGTCGTCGGGGTGATCGAAGACGCTCCCGTCCGTGCTGAAGAGATACCGCCCGCACTCGACCCGGTAGAGCAGCGGCCACGTGGTGTTGGCGCGGCTGCCGTGGTGCGAGACCTTCATCGCGTCGAGTCGCAACGGTTCACCACCGCGCTCGTCGAAGAGGCGCTCGAAGGCGTCCATCAACACACCGGGGTAGGCGTCGCCGGTGAGCAGCGCGCGCTTGCCGTCGTGCTCGGCCAGCAGCGCGATGCTGCTGCCGTTGGCCTCGGCCGTGTCCTGCGCGAAGGCCACGTCGAGGAGCTTCTCCACGTCGGGATCACCACCGCGCTTGCGTCGCTTGCGAGGCGCGTCGTCGAGCGCACGACGGCGGGTGTCTCCCGGCGCGATGCCAGCCTCGCGGCACTCCTTGTCCCAGGTGGTGCGGAGGCGTTCGAGGCCGGGGCGCCACGGGGAGAGCAGCGTGAGGGTCATCGCGCCTTCGAGGGTGACGCGCGGCAGCGGACCCTCCGTCGGGACCATGACGGCGGCGCCGTGGAAGGCGCGGTTCCAGGGGAGGTTGCGGGTGCGCAGGAGGTCGGAGAGCGCCTCTCCCTGCGCGACGCCGCGAGTGCCTTCGGGGGTGGGAAGATGGCGATGGCCGTTGAACCAGATGTCGCCAAACGACACGCCGAGGGCGGTGTCTTCGAGGAGCTCGATGGCGCCGCCGATGTGGTCGGCGTCGATGTGCGAGACCACGAGCAGCTCGAAGCGACGCTGCGCCGCGGGGAGCGCCGCGATGCGGGCGCGGAGGGTGCGGAAGGTGCCGGGTGTTCCGCCGTCGATGAGGATGCGGTGGGGGTTGGCGGCGGGGCCGTATTCGATCCAGAGGCAGTCGCCGTGCTCGGCGGGGAGCATGTCGATGGCGAACACGGCGTCAGGGTCTCAGTCGCCGGTGGGCGCGAGGCGGAAGCGTGTTCCAGAGGTGACGGTGGTGCACTCGGTGGCGACGGGGGCGCGGTCGCGGCGGCCACCATTGCAGACGGCGAAGGCGTCGATGCCGTTGGGGTGTTCGACGCCGACGGCGGCGATGGTAGGGGCGGTCGTCGGCTGGCCGGAGATGGTCTCGTAGATGAAGTCGAAGGAGCGGTCGGACTCGTTGTAGATGAGCTCGAACGACGCGCTACCGACGTTGGGAGCGGTCGCCACGCCGGAGTAGAACTGGGCGTTTTTCCACTGGATGATCCAGCGGCGGATGGGGGCGCTGCCGACCGTCACGACGCACACGCCGTCGGTGCCGGTGATGAGGTCGGCCCAGTACGGCGCGATGATCCCGTTGGGCGCCGCCGCGCTGGGGATGGTTCCGCCGAAGGTCGCCGCCGGGTCTTCCGCCGTCTGGCTCATGAAGCCGTTGGAGTAGATCTGGATGCCGAGGCTCTGCGGCACGGTGATGCCGTAGAAGCGCAGATCGAAGGGCGCGAAGATGGTGGTCGACTCGTCGTCGGCGCTCACCAGGACGCGCTGCGCGCCCGGCAGCGTGCACGCCTCGACCAGCGTGGCGGAGGTGGTCGTGCGGACGTAGCCCGCCGTGACGCCCGTATCGACAGGAACATCGACGGGGGGCGTACCGACATCGACGGGCGGGGTACCGACGTCGACGGGCGGGGTACCGACATCGGCGGGCGGGGTACCGACATCCAAGGGCGGGGTACCGACATCGGCGGGCGGGATACCGACATCCAAGGG
This sequence comes from Polyangiales bacterium, assembly GCA_044229975.1. Lineage (GTDB taxonomy): Bacteria > Myxococcota_A > Polyangia > Polyangiales > SCUS01. The sequence goes on along the minus strand of JBGARZ010000006.1, from coordinate 330,643 downwards.
CGGGGTATAGATGTCCAAGGGCGAGGTACCGACATCCGTGGGCAGTGTTGAGACGTCGACCGGGGTGCCGGCGTCCGCGGGCGATCCGGTGTCGACGGACGCGGTGGCGTCGGGGTCGGTGAAGCCGCCGCTGCCACGCGCGCCACACCCGGCGAGCGCGGCGAGGAGGGACAGCGGGGCGAGGAGATGGGTATGGGACGCGTTGCGAAGCATCGTCGAGCGCTAGCGCACGGCGGGGATGGGCGTCAACGGAGCGCGATGACGGAGGGTTGACGCGTCGACGAATCGCGCGCGTGTTGGTCCACAGAAGGACGGAGGGTCCGATGGTGCTTCGTGCGCTCGGGATGGTGGCGCTGGCGGCCTTGCCAGCCAGGACATGTCGGGATGCCCTATGGTGGCGGCGATGGTGATGTACCGGATCGACGACGTGGCGGGCGATGACAGCGGACTCTTTCCGGGGGCCTTGTTCGCTTACAGCGCGGCTTCGTCCGCAGGCGCAGCGGCGCTGGAAGTCACTCCTTTTGAAGGAGTGTTCGTCGACGAGGTTGGCGGCGACGAGACCAAAGAGCCTTGCGAGGTCGCACATTCGATGACGATCGACCCGTTGAAGATGGCTCGCTTCGAGAAGACGTCGGTTGCCCCCCAAGACCGGGTCGAGTTCGGGGCCATCGCCGTCATCGCGGCGGTGCTACTTGAACGGTCGGGTCTTCGGATCGGCGACGTGCAGCAGATCGGTTCGAAGACGGACTACACGCTCGTGGGGCCGGACGGCACGAAGGCCGGTGTCATCGAGTTCGCGGGCACCAGCGGTCGGTACACGTCGGATGTCGCAGAGGCGAAGCGCAGGAAGGTTCGCGCCGCCAAGGTTTCTCCGGGGCGTATCGGTGTCGTAGCCTTCGGTGGACCCCAGTTGAGGGTCGAGGTGATCCTGTGAGTGTCCTGGAGTTCATCGGAGCGTTGGAGCCGTGGCCCGCATCGAAGTGCGTCGAAGACGTGCGCGCTCACAAGAGTCGTCTGCTGCTCCAGGCAAACGCGCTACACGCCGCGGTTGGTGACGATGCCGAGGAGCGGTTGCTGGCGCTTGCTTGCGACCATGGCGCTGCGGTTTGGGAGCAATGGCTCCTCGTTCACGACGGCGGAACCATCCAGAACAAGCAGCGCTGCGCTCATTCAGCCCTGACGCTCGCGGAACGCTCTGGAGATTGGGGTCTGGTCGGCGAGATCCTCACGACTTGGCGGGGCTTGGGCCCGACACACGCACGCTTCTACCGCGAGGCGAGCCAACGCTACGAACTCGCCCGAGAGCTGTTCGAGAGAACCCAGGCCCGGCTGTGGTCGCTGAGCGACGGGGTCGTGATCCATGGCTACCTGGATGCCGCGCGTACCCTGCTCAACGAGACGGAAGCTGATGATGTTGGCTTGTCTCGGTTCTCGCTCTACCTCCGCAGCTTCGCTCACAGCGCCCTGGACGAACTGTCGCTCGCGTTTCGAGACGCGCTCGCTGCGTGTCTGGCGATGCCTGTCGAGGAACACTTCGCCAAGCGTTGGTTGGCCCTCACGGCGAACTGCGGCTCGTCGGCAGACGACGGCAATCGGACGAGAGAGCGGGCACTCGGTTGGTTCGACGCCTCGATGGTGGTGCAGGCCGGGGCCTTGTACCTGGCCAACGAACGACCCGAACTGGCGGTCGGCGCGCTCGACCCGACGCATCTGATCGATCCGATATTGCAACTCGAACGCGCGATGGTCGGGGACGAACCCCATCGAGTCTTCGCTCTGGAAATCGCCGCGTGGGCTCTTGCACGCCGAGGCGAACACGCGCGAGCCCTGACGGTGCTCGACGAAGCGCTCACGCGCATGCCGACGCAGTTGGGGTTGAGGTTGATGCGCGCGAACATCGCGCTCGACCTTGGTCACACGGACGCGATCGCCGCGCTCCGACGTCCGCTTGCGGTTCACCCCGAAGCGCTCTCGAAGGCCGAGTGGCGCGCCGCAGGACGACTGCTCGTCCGCGGTGGTTATTGGGACGACGCCATCCAGGCGTTCCGACGTGGAGGAGTCGAGCAAGGGGTTCTTGACCTGCCTGCTCTCAACGACCTCGCCATTGCGCTCGCGCGCGTTGGTCGTGAGGAAGAAGCCCAGACGATTCTCAGAAGCCTGGCCGACTCCCAGCCGGAAGATGTCGTTGTTCGAGAAAACCTCGTAGCGATCGCCGCGGCCCGTCCCGGTGAGATGAAGTCGACGAAGTACGATCCGTACGCCGCTTTGGTCGCGAGCTCACAGAATGCGCTCGCAGGATTTCAGCCGTTGGCCTCCGCGGCCTGACACCGCCCCGCCTCACTCCGCCCGCAACACCGCCCGCACGCCCGCGTCCGCCGCGTCGTGCGCCACGATCACCTCGTACTCGATCGGCTCCAGCACCCACGCCGCCGTCGCCGCGTCCCAGTACGCCAGGTCGTCCGCCCGCAGCGTGAGCGTCACCGCCCGGCTCTCTCCCGGCCCCAGCTCCACCTGCGCGAAGGCCCGCAGATCCCGCGGCGCGCGCTCCACCCGCGAGCCCCGCGCGGTCACGTACAACTGCGCCGTCTCGATGGCCCGCACCGTCCCGCGGTTGGTCACCGTCACCGTCGCCGTCACGGCCTGCCCCGCGCGCATCGTCGGCGCCGACAGCGCCAGCTCCCCATACCCAAACGTCGTGTACGACAGCCCGCTCCCGAAGGCATGCGCGGGCGCCGTCCCCATGCGCGCCAGGTGTCGATACCCGTGCAGGTACCCGTAGGTCACCGTGTCGGCCGTGTTGTCGAACGCCGGCAGATCAGCCTCCCGCTCGGGCACCGAGAACGGCAATCGACCCGACGGCGCCGCGTCGCCGAAGAGCACATCCGCCAGCGCGCTCCCGCCCATCGCCCCCGGATAGAACGCCATCACCACCGCCTCGACCTCCTCGCGCCACCCGCTCGTGAGAATCGCCGCGCCGCCCTCCAGCACCACCACCACCCGATCGTTGAGCGCCGACGCCGCGCGGATCAACGCCACCTCCGACGCCCGCAGTTCGAGCCCCTCGCGGTCGCCCGCGCCGACCTCTCCTTCGCCCTCGTCGTCCGCTTGCAGGCCCGTCACCACCACCACCGCGTCGGCCGCGCGCACCGCCGCCATCGCCGTCGCGTCGAGCGTCGCGCCCGCCACGTGCGTCACCTCCACGCCCGCCCCGGCCCGCGCGCGAATCCCCTCCAGCGCCGTCACCACCTCGCCCGCCAGCACGTTGCTGCTCCCGCGGTCGCCGAGGTTCTCCACGTCGGCGTTGCGTCCCATCACCACCAGGCGCCGCACCGCACCCAACGGCAGCGCCGCGCTCCCCCGCACCGTCTCGTTGCGCAAGAGCACCAGTCCCCGCCGCGCGACCTCCCGCGCCAGCGCGAGGTGCTCCGTCGACAGTCGTTGCGTGGGGTCGTCCGTACGCGTGCGCTCGTCGAGCCCGAAGCAGAGCTGTGCCCGAACGATGCGCCGCACCGACGCGTCGATCTCCCGCTCGCTGATGTCACCGCGCGCCAGCGCCGCGGGCAGCCGACGGAAGTTCACCGGCGTGGGCATCTCGATGTCGAGCCCGGCGCGCACCGACACTGCATCGCCGTGCGTGCCCGACGCCCAGTCGGACTCCACGAAGCCCGCGAAGCCCCACTCGCCCTTCAACACGTCGCGCAGGAGGTGCGTGCTCTGGTCGCACCAGTCGCCGTTGAGGCGGTTGTACGCGCTCATCACCGAGCCCACGTGAGCCTCCACCACCGCGCGGCGGAAGTGCGGGAGGTACACCTCGCGGAGCGTTCGCTCGTCCATGCGAACGTCCACCCGATGCCGGCTGTCCTCGATGCTGTTGGCCGCGAAGTGCTTGGCGCTCGCGATCACCCCGACCGACTGCACCCCCTCGATGAACGGCACCGCCATCGCCCCGGTGTGGTGCGTGTCCTCGGAGTACGTCTCCTGCGCGCGACCCCAGCGCGGGTGGCGGAGCAGGTTCATCGTGGGCGCGAGCAGCACGTCGGCCCCGAGCGAGCGCACCTCCGTCGCGATGGCCGCGCCGACCCGACGCTCCAGCGCAGGGTCCCACGTCGCGCCGCGCATCATCGCCACCGGGAAGGCCGTCGCGGGCGTCCGCGTGAACACACTCAACCCGCGCGGACCGTCCAACATCCGCAGCCCCGGGATGCCGTGCGCCTCGTTGCCCGCCACGCGCCAGCTCCGCTCGATGAGCAGCAGCGAGGCGCCGTGCATGAGCGCGACCTTCTCCTCCGGGGTGAGCGTCGCCAGCATCGTCGTGATGCGCGCCTCGACGGCGTCGGCGTCACGCGAACCGCAGTAAGCCCGCGTCGCCGCGGTGGCCGCGAAGGGCTCCGGCACATAGCTGCGCGGCACATCCATCGCCGCGACATCGGGACGATCGACCGCCGCGTCGATGGGCGTCGGTGTGGTCGACGACTCGCAGCCCAGCGCCAGCGCCACGAGGGCGACCGAGCGCCGCAGCGCGGAGCTCACTTCACATAGTCCGCGGCCATGGCGCGCAGGCCGTTGACGGTGAACGGCTTGGTCATCACCGGGCGCTCGGTGGACTCCACAAACGCCTCCGCCTGCGTCGTCGTCGCGCCGCCCGTCAGGAACACCACCCGCAACGCCATCTCGGGCCGCGCGTCGGCGAGGGCGTCGTAGAGGCCCATCCCGTTGAGCGGGGGCATCATCAGGTCGCAGAACACCACGTCGAAATCCTCACCCGCCAACAGCAGGGCCAGCGCCGCCTGGGGGTCGGTCTCCACCCGCACGTCGTGCTGCCCACGCAAGATGCGCTCGACCGAGCGCGCGACGGCGGGCTCGTCGTCGATCACCAACACCCTGCCGCGGCGCGGGGTCGCGATCTTGTCCCTGTCCGCGTCGCTGCCGGGTTGGGGCGCCGCCTCGTCCGCGGCCCCATCGGCGCGGCCGACGCGACCCACCTGCCGGATGATCTCGCGCACCTGCGCCGAGCTGCGAAACGCGTCGTCGAGCACGGCGCACACCTCGTCGATCACCCCCAGCAGACGCGCCCTCTCCGCCGATCGAAGCGCGGCGCTCCCCGTCGAAAACGCCCCGCGCAGCGCCTCAAGGTTTTCCACCGCGAAGGCCACGTTGGCCATCACCGACGAGAGCGGGTTGTTGACCTGGTGCACCAACCGCGTGGCGTAGGTGCCGTCGTCCACGCCCGCCTCGCCTCGCTTCGCCGCACTGGTATCCGCCATGGTCAAGCCTTCATCCCCGCCCATCACGTTCGTCTGCGATCAGACAGTGCAGCGAGCGACCATGCCAGGCGCGCACGTCAGACCGATCATCACAGCAGACGCTCTACCGATCCGTCCATCCCGACGCAAGGCGCGTGACCGGTGCGAACGCACCCACACACCACCTGCGTCGCCCACGCCTCAGCCCGTCAGCGGCACAACCCGGCGAGGCACGTCCCCGTGGTGCAGCGGTTGCCCGCGCAGCAGGGCTGCAACCGGGCGCCGCACGCGCTGCCGCACACGTTGGCCACCGAGCACCCCAGGCCAATGTTGCAGGTGCTGCCCGAGCAGCAGGTCTGCCCCGCGGCGCCGCAGCTCCCGCACATCCCGCTCGTCCCGCAACCGTAGCCCGGGTTGCACGCGCTGCCCGCGCAGCACCGCTGGCCGCTGCCGCCGCACGCCACGCAGCTCCCCGCGTTGCAGGCGAGCGTGGCGCTATTGCACGCGCTGCCCGCGCAGCAGACCTGCCCCTCGTTGCCGCAGAGCGACACCTGGCAGAGGCTCGACCGACACACGAGCCCCGACCCGCAGGTGCTGCTCGCCCCGCAGCAGGGCTGCCCCGCCCCGCCGCACGCCTGGCAGATGTTCGCCGCGGCCGAGCACTGGTTGCCGTCCGCGCAGGTGCGCGAGGCGCAGCACGGCTGACCGGGCGCCCCGCACGACGCGCACACGCCCCCCGAACACACGCCGCCCGCCGCGCAGGTGGTGCCGCAGCAGGGCTGGCCCGGCGCACCGCACGCCTGGCAGACCTCGTCGCGGCCGCAGGTGAGGGAGGTTCCGCACGCGGGCGTGGTGCGCTGGCAGCAGCGCTGACCGGCCCCGCCGCACGCCTGACAGATGTTGGCGCCGAGGATGCCGCCCGAGCACTCGGAGCCGGCCTCGCAGGTGAGCCGCGCGCAGCAGGGCTGGCCCGGCGCGCCGCAGGTGGTGCCCGTGTCGCGTCGGCCCGTGTCGACCGGGACGTCGGCGGCGGTGCCCGCGTCGGCTCGCGGAACATCCATCGTCGAAGGCACATCCATGGTGGCGACCGGAACATCCATCGGCGCCACGCCCGTGTCGGTGCCAGAGCCCGCGTCGGCGGGCGCGACCGGGACATCGGTGGTGAAGCCCGCGTCGGTGCCAACCGGGACATCGGTGGTGAAGCCCACGTCGGCGGGGGTGAAGCCCGCGTCGGTTCCGACCGGGACGTCGGGTCGCACCACCATGACGTCGCCCTCGTTGAGGACGTCCGTGGGCGTCGTGGGGACATCGGTCGCGGGGTTGCCGGTGTCTTCGGCGACCTCACCGGTGTCTTCGGTGACCTCACCGGTGTCGACGGCCGTGCCCGTGTCGGGCTCCAGCACCGGGTCGTCGCCGCCACAGCCTGCGGACAGCACCGTCGCCAGTGCAAACCACGCTACCCACCGATTGGTCACCATGGGCGGGGACGATACAACGGTCTCCGCTCCGCGGGTGATGTCCAACGTCGCGAGCTTCGTCGCTTCGGTACACTCCGCGGCCATGAGCCATTCCCACCCTGCGCCCGCGGGCGCCGAGCGCTTCCTCCACCCTCGCGGCCACGTCATCGATGGCGAGGTTGTTCCGTCGGCTGATGGGCGCTGGCTGCCCGTCGAAGACCCGTCCACGGGTGAGCCCTTCGCCCGCATCCCGGCAGGCAGCGCCGCCGACATCGACCGCGCCGTCGAGGCCGCGAGGCGGAGCTTCCGCCAGGGCGACTGGTCGCGGGCCGACCCGAGCCACCGTGGGCGCGTGCTGTGGGAGCTGGCGCGCAAGCTCCGCGAGCAGTGCGAGGCGCTCGCCTACGTGGAGACCCGCGACAGCGGCAAGCCCATCGTCGAAGCGCGCGCCGACATCATCGGAACCGCCGACATCCTCGAGTACTACGCGGGCCTCGCGACCAAGGTGTTCGGCCAGACGATGCCGCTGCCGGGCAAGGCGCTCGGGATGGTGCTGCGCGAGCCCGCCGGCGTCGTCGGCCAGATCACCCCATGGAACTTCCCCCTCTTCGTGGGCGCCTGGAAGTTCGCGCCGGCGCTGTGCGTCGGGTGCAGCGTGGTGCTCAAGCCGTCGGAGCTCACCAGCCTCACCATGCTCGCCGCCGCGGAGCTCGCATTGGAGGCGGGGGTTCCGGCCGGGGTGTTCAACGTGGTGTGCGGGACGGGTGAGGAGGCGGGGGCGCCGCTCGCGTCTCACGCCGACGTCGACGTGCTGGCCTTCACGGGCGGAACCATCACCGGCAAGAAGGTCCTGCACGCCCGCGCCGAGCGGGTGCGACCGGTTCAGTTGGAGCTTGGTGGCAAGTCTCCCAACATCGTCTTCGACGACGCCGACCTCTCGCAGGCCATCGCGGGCGGGGCCTTCGGCATCTTCTACAACCAGGGAGAGAACTGCAACGCGGGCTCACGCATCCTGGTTCAGTCGAAGGTCTACGACGCGTACATGGCGGGCCTGGTGAAGTACGCGAAGGGCCTGCGGGTGCTCTCGCCATTGGACGAAGCGAGCCAGATGGGCGCGATGATCTCGCGAGCGCACCGGGACAAGGTCGCGGGCTTCGTGGAGCGCGCGCGGGCCGAAGGTGTGACGGTGGCGTGTGGTGGCGAGGTGCTGCGCGGCGGCGTGTACGAGCAGGGCCACTGGTACGCGCCGACGGTGCTGACGGGCGTGGCGGCGACGCACGAGTGCTTCCGCGAGGAGATCTTCGGGCCGGTGGTGACGGTGACGAAATTCGAGACGGACGACGAGGCCATCGCGCTGGCGAACGCGACGGACTACGGGCTGGCGGCGGGGGCGTGGACGACGAGCGTGCAGCGCGCGCTGCGGTGCGCGACGGAGCTTCAGTCGGGCTACGTGTGGATCAACAACTACAACCCGACGCCGGTGGAGGCGCCGTTTGGCGGGGTGAAGTCGTCGGGCTTCGGGCGGGACTGCGGGCCGCAGGCGGTGGAGACGTACCTCACGTGGAAGACGGTGATGTGGTCACTCGCGCCCTTCGACGACTGGTACAAGCTCGGGGGGTGATGCGGGGGCTCGCAACCGTGGACCTCACCCCTCCGGCGACGGCTCCGGCGCGGGCTCCTCCACCGGCGCGGCGCTCGGCCGCGTCGACGACCACAGCGGCGGAACCCTCGCGTCGATGTCGCGCAGCCCGAAGCACACCACGGCCGCGGTGCGGAGCTGCTCGTAGCGCTCTTCGAGGAGCCTCACGAGGCGGTCGCGCTCCATGGACTCGGGGCTGCGGCGCGGGGCGGTGATGGGAGAGGCGTTGCTGGGCGTGATGTTCTGCACGAGCCACGCGCCCTTGTCGGCGAGGGTCTTGAGCTGCTCCGCGGTGAAGGGGTGCTTCTGCGCGAGCGCCTCGCGGTGCTCGTCGAAGACGGCGACGATGGCCACGCAGTCGCGGGCCTCGTCGAGCTTGCCGCTACCCTCACGGATGGCGCGCACCCGACCGACCGGAACAAGACCGAGCGCGGCGACGATCTCCAGATAGGAGAGCGCGAGCGCGCGCAGCGGGCGGACGACGGCGAGCGCCGCGTCGACCTCGCGCGTGGAGGGAGCGTACGCAGGAACGCGGTCCTGCGCGTGGACGACGGCGAGGGCGAGCGCGGGGAGCTCGGCGAGGGCGACCACGTCGGCGCTGGGGAGCGCGCGGGCGACGTCGGGGAGGCGGTCGATCATGACGGCCATCGCGCGGTCGACGTTGTGGCGGCCGACGGCGACGTCCTGCCGGAAGCAGTAGTCGGCGGGAACCTCGACGGCCTCCGCCTCGCGGCGGAAGTGCGCGAAGGCGCGGGCCGGGCTGTTGGTGCGAAACGACTTGGACAGGATGATGTCGAGCTTCATGGGGGCCTCCTGCGCCGTCAGGGGGATCGACGTGATCCGCGGCGCGGGGTGTCTTCGGGACGGAGCCCCGGCGAGGTTTCGTGGCTCGCGAAGAAAAAAGAAGGCAGGCGAGGGAGCGGGAGATGACGCAAACCGTGACGCACCGCCCCAGGAGGCAGCGTGGAACGGTTCGAGCCGTCTTCAGGAGGGTGGAGAGGCTGCTGGAAACGGATCGAATCGATTCAGGGAGGGAGCGGAGGCTGCTGGCGACGGGTCGTTGCTACGCCCGTCGCCTCATCAGCCTGTCAGCGACGGCGGCGGCGCCGCGTCGTCACCAGCGCGAGGCCCGCGAGCACGCCCGCTGCCACCGCGCCGTTGCTGGACCCACCGCGCGTACCCGGCGTCGAGCACGCGCAGCCGTCGCCGCGGATGGTGCCGATGATGGAGCCGTCCATCCCGACGCCCGCGTCGGCCACCTGGACGTCCACGCCCTTCATGCCCGCGTCGGTCTGCACGCCCAGGTCGCTCACGACCGGAACGTCCACCACCGGCACGCCCGCGTCGACCGCCACCATGCCCGCGTCGGGCGTCGGCAGCACACACGTCCCGCCCGCGCAGACGAAGCCGTCGGCGCAGTCGGTGTCGAACTCACACGTCGTCCGGCACGCCGTCGTCCCGCACGCGAAGTTCATGCACGGGCTCATCGTCGCCATCCCGCAGGCGCCCGAGCCGTTGCAGCTCGCCGCCGACGTCGCCACGCCCGCCGTGCAGCCCGCTGCCGCGCACTCCGTCGTCGCCCCCGGGAACGCACACGCCGCCCGGTTGGTCCCATCACACGCCCCGGCGCAGGTGCCCGTGCCCGCGCACGCCGTGCGCGACCCGACCGGCGCGCCCGTCGCGGGCGAGCAGGTGCCCAGCATGCCCGGCACGTTGCACGCCTCGCACTGGCCCTCGCAGGCCGTGTCGCAGCACACGCCGTCGACGCACTGACCCGAGGTGCACTCGTCCGTCGACGCGCACATCCCGCCGTTGGGGCGGCGACCGACGCACATCCCGCCGATGCACGCGTTGCCCGCCGCGCACTGCGCGCTGCTCGTGCACGCCGTGAGGCAGCCGCTCTCGCCGCACGCGTACGGAGCGCACGGAGAGACGCTCGCCGCCGGGCACGCGCCCGCGCCGTCGCACACCGCCGACAGCGTCGCCGAGCCCTCCGCGCACGAAGCCGCGCGGCACGACGTCGCGTCGCCGGGGTAGGTGCAGGCGGTGCGGAGCGTTCCGTTGCAGGTGCCGCCGCAGGTGGTGCCCGCGCCCGCGCAGGCCGCGCGTGAACCGACCGGCGCGCCCGTCGAGGCCGCGCAGGTGCCCACGCTGCCCGTCACGTTGCACGCCTCGCACTGGCCGTCGCACGCCGTGTCGCAGCACACGCCGTCGACGCAGTTGCCGCTCGCGCAAGCACCCACGCGATCACACGTCGCGCCCGGCGCCTGGAGCGGAACGCACCGCATCGAGCTGTTGCAGTAGTTGCCCGTGGTGCAGTCGGCGTCGGTGCCGCAGTCCGTCCGGCACGCCGTCGCGCCGCAGACGTACGGCGCGCAGGCCGAGACCGTCCCGGCAGAACAGGCGCCCGATCCGTTGCAGGTGCCCGCGCTCGTGGCCGACCCGCTGGTGCAGGTGCCCGCGGCGCAGGTGGTCGTCGCGGTGGGGTAGGTGCAGGCGGTGCGGAGCGTTCCGTTGCAGGTGCCGCCGCAGGTGCCGGTGCCCATGCAGGCGCCGCGGCCACCGCGGGGCGCGCCCGTCACGGCGGTGCAGGTGCCCGGCGTGGCGTTGCACACCTCGCACTGACCGTCACAGCGCGAGCCGCAGCACACGCCGTCGGTGCAGAAGCCCGAGCGGCACTGGTCGCTCGCGGAGCAGGTGGCGCCGGGGGCGAGCTCGGTGCGACACGACGCGGAGCAGCCGTCGCCCGGGGTGGTGTTGCTGTCGTCGCACTCCTCGCCGGACTCGCGCACGCCGTTGCCGCACTCGGCGATGCCGCCGGAGCGGATCTGGAAGCGCCACAGGCCGGGCGCGCCGCCGGTGACGTTGGTGGTGGTGCAGAGGTTGACGATGGCGGCGGTGCGCGACCCGTCGAGGATGACGAAGTCGCGGCCGTTGCCCGCGTCGAAGCCGGCCTGGGCGGGCGTGCCGCCGAGGCCGCCGGAGCCGCCCGATGCGTCGCCGGTCGTCCACTCGCAGCGGTTGTAGCGAAACTCGACGTCGAAGTCGCCGGCCACGCGCTCGGCGCTGCGGTCGGTGAGGATGAGCTGGAAGTCGTTGAGCCGGTCGACGTGCGAGCCGAAGTAGCCGACGTTGTACCAGGTGATGGTCACGCGGCCGGGGCGCACGTCGTAGTAGGTGGCGTTGCTGCCCACGGGGGTCGCGACGATGCCGCGCGTGTCGACATCGCCCCACCACGGCGCGATCATCGGCTGTGCCGAGATGGGGAAGGCCGTCGGCGTGAACGCTCCGACGGGGCCGGAGAAGGTGATGTTGCCGTTGTTGTTGACGAACATCGCCGTCTGGAACGTCCCGAAGAAGTTCGCGCCGCGCGTGCCGAAGGCGGGCCGGATGTCGATGCTCCCGGTGGAGCCGTCGTCGTTGGGGTCGAGGACGCCGGTGCCGTAACCGGCCGGGCCGCCCATGCCGTTGATCAGCGGGATGGCGTCGGCGGCGAGCGGCGCACACGCGACCGCGAAGGCCAACGCGCGGAGTGTTTGGAGACGTCTGGAGTTCATCGCGGAGGACCTCTCGGAAGGAGTGACGGGGCTCCGCGATTCTCTCCGAGCGGTCGCGAAAGGCAACGGAATCATCGCCCCTACACGGCACCACACGACGTAGATCGCACCGCGAAGTTCTGTTGCTGCGACACCGTGTCCCTCGTTACGGTCGACCTCACGGTGCGCGGCTGATGAGCGGCGCGAGAGGAGCGTTGAGACCTTGAGCATGCGAACACGAACAACCTACGCGGCCGTCATCACTGCGATCGGCGTGGCGCTGGCCTCGTCCGCCGCCTCGGCGCAGACCGCCGATGGCTTCGCGCTCAACCGCTTCGAGCCGACGCCGTCGGGCGACGTGTTCTTCATGGCGGAGCACCCCTGGTACTCGTCGACGCGGGTGTTCTCGGCGGGCCTCACGCTCGACTACGCGGCCAACCCGCTGGTGGTGCAGCCGCTCAACGGGGCGCAGCGCTCGCTCGTCTCGGGGATGCTCACGGGTCACATCGGCGCGGCGGTGTCGTTCATCGATCGCATCGGGTTGAGCGTGTCGATGCCCGTCTCGCTGACGCAGGACGGCGAGCGCCTCGTGGTGGGCACCACCTCGCTGGGCCCGGCCGACGGGCCGTCTCCCGGTGACCTCCGCGTGGGGCTGCGCGTGCGGTTGTTCGGGCACTCCGATCGCGACCCGATCTCGCTGCACCTCGGCGCCAACCTGTGGCTGCCGACGGGCTCGCGCGTGGACAACACGGGCGACGAGTCGGTGCGCGTCGAGCCCAAGCTGACGGTCGCGGGTCGCGGCGGTCCGGTGCGGTGGAGCTTCGGCGCGGGCTTCGCGGTGCGCAGCGCAATCGACGAGGTCAACCTCGCCATCGGCAACGAGCTGCGCTTCACGGCGGCGGTGGGCGTGGTGCTCGCCAACGAGCGGCTCACCATCGGCCCGGAGGTGTACGTGCTGACGGCGGCGCGCGACCTGCCCAACAGCGGCGGGTCGGCGTTGTTCGCGCAGGACCAGTGGGGCGGCGAGGCGATCCTCGGCGCGCACTACCTCGCAGCGGACACGGTGCTCATCGGCCTCGGCGGAGGCATCGGACTGGAGCAGGGCGGCGGCGTCCCGGCGGGTCGCGGGATGTTCACCGTGGCGTACGCGCCGGTGAGCCGCGCGCCGAGCGACCGCGACCACGACGGCGTGAACGACGGCGACGACGTGTGCCCGGACGAGCACCAGGGCGCATCGCCTGACCCGCGCGCCGAGCGACGCGGATGCCCCGCGGCCGATCAAGACGCCGACGGCGTGATGGACCACGCCGATGCGTGTCCGACGGTTCCACAGGGTGATCACCCCGACCCGAACCGCGCGGGTTGCCCGCTGCTCGACCAGGACAGCGACGGCGTGAGCGACCCGGACGACGTGTGCCCCAACGAGGCGCAGGGAGCGACGCCCGACCCGCGTCCCGAGCGGCGCGGCTGCCCGCGCGGTGACCGTGATGGCGATGCGGTGTTCGATGACGAAGACCAGTGCGTGGACGTCGCGGCGGGCCCGCGGCCGAGCACGGTGCGCCGCGGCTGCCCGGCGGTGGACGCCGACCACGATGGGATTCTTGATCCGCCGGACGGGCCCGATCGCTGCCCGACGCAGGCGGAGACCTTCAACGGCCAGGACGACGAGGACGGCTGCCCCGACGGCGAGTCGCTGGCGCAGGCTGACGGCGGGAGCATCCGCATCCTCCAGCAGGTGAACTTCCGCACCGACCGCGACGAGATCATCGGGGCGCGGAGCTTCCAGGTGCTCGACTCGGTGGTGTCGATCCTGCGGACGATGCCGGGCATCCAGTTGGACATCCAGGGGCACACGGACTACCGCGGGACGCCGTCGTACAACCGCGACCTGTCCAACCGGCGGGCGTTCAGCGTGCGGCGCTACCTGATGGCGCACGGCGCGGAGGAGAGCCGGCTGCAGAGCCACGGCTTCGGCAACGACTGCCCGCTGCTGCCGGGGCAGGGACGACAGGCGCGCGCGGCCAACCGTCGCGTGCAGTTCATCATCGTGAGCGCGGCGACCCCGGCGGGTCAGTGCCACAACCCGACGCCCGGCGCGGCGGTCGCTCCGACGCCGTGAAGTGAGCGTGGCGCCCGCGCTACGCAGCGGGGCGTGGCCGCGTCGATCGGCGACGACCACATCGCCAATCCCCTTCGATTCCCGGCATTTCGTGCATGGTATCGCGGTTGCTCAGAGTCGATGCAGCGGCGCCGATCGCGTCGCTTCATCAACCGGGAGTCACCACCATGCGCAAGCTCATCCTCGTCACCGTCCTCTCGATGTTCGCTTCGACGGGCTGCTTCCTCCGCGCGGGCATCGCGCCCGGCACCTTCGCGACGGTCGCTCCTGCCCACGCCGTGGTCGCCAGCACCGGCGGCGTGATGACGACCTCCGGCGTCTCCAGCAGCGTCACCGTCAACGGCCAGCCCGCGACGGCCACTGCGACGGTGAACCCCAACGGCAGCGTCGGCGTCGCGGTCGGCGCGCCGGGCGCGTCGGTGAGCGCGAGCGCGTCGGTGGTCGCGCAGTAGGCACGCGCGGTCATTGATCCGCGGGGGCCGACTGCGGTACCTCCGTCCGCGCGATGTACTTCCAAGAGCTCATCCTCACGCTGCAAGACTTCTGGACCAAACGCGGCTGCCTCCTCGTGCAGCCGTACAACTCCGAGGTCGGCGCGGGGACCTTCAACCCCAACACCTTCCTCCGCGCCCTCGGCCCCGAGCCCTGGAACATCGCCTACGTCGAGCCCTCGCGCCGCCCCGCTGATGGCCGCTACGGCGACAACCCCAACCGGTTGCAGCAGTTCCACCAGTTCCAGGTGATCCTGAAGCCGTCGCCGCTCGACATCCAGGACCAGTACCTCGCCTCGCTGCGCGCCCTCGGCACCGATCCGTTGAAGCACGACGTGCGCTTCGTGGAGGACGACTGGGAGTCGCCCACGCTCGGCGCCTGGGGTCTCGGCTGGCAGGTCTGGCTCGACGGCCTGGAGGTGTCGCAGTTCACGTACTTCCAGCAGTGCGGCGGCTTCGACTGCCGCCCCGTCTCGGGGGAGCTCACCTACGGCCTGGAGCGCATCGTCATGTACCTCCAGGACGTCGACACCATCTACGACGCGATGTGGGCGCCGGGCGTTCGCTACGGCGAGGTGACGAAGCGCGCCGAGTGGGAGTGGTCGACGTACAACTTCACGGCGGCCGACGTGGACTACCACCGCTCGCTCTTCGACACGGCCGAGCGCGAGTGCCGCCGCATGCTCTCGCTCGAAGAGCAGACCGTCGCGTCGAAGAAGGGCCCGCGCAGCGAGCTGGTCTACACGAAGCCGCCGCTGGAGCGCCTCGCGCTGCCCGCCTACGACTTCTGTGTGAAGGCGTCGCACCACTTCAACGTGCTCGACGCGCGCGGCGCCATCTCCGTCACCGCGCGCCAGGACTACATCAAGCGCGTGCGCGGCATCGCCCACCGCTGCGCCGAGAGCTGGCTCGCGCAGCGCGAGGCGCTCGGCTATCCGCTGCTCAAGACGGTGACGCCGTGAGAGCCGCGGCGATCGCCCTCGCGACACTGCTCGCGTCGGCCACCGCCGCCGCGCAGACCTCCCTCGCGCAGACCTACTCCGACAACGGCACGCGCGCCTTCACGGCGGGACGCTACGACGAGGCCGCCCGCGCCTTCCGCGAGGCGCACGCCATCTCGCACCGCCCCGAGCTGCTCTTCAACCTCTCGCGCGCCCTCGAACGCCAGGGCGACTACGTCGGCGCGCTGCAATCGCTCCAGGACTTCGCCAGCGCCGGCGCGCCGGGCTTCGACCGCGCCGCGCTCGACCAGATGCTCGGGCAGCTCCGACCGCTCGCCGAGCAGCAGCGCACGCGCGAAGACGAGGCGCGCCGCGCAGGTCAGGCGCAGGAGGTGATCGTTCGGGAGCGAACGGTCGAGCGCTCGGTCATCGAGCCGCGGTGGTTTCGCGTGGAGTACCGCCGCAGCACGATCTCCACGGTGGGCCCGTGGATCACGCTCGGGCTCGGCGTCGGGCTCGGCGTCGCGGGCGTGGTGCAGGCCGTCGTGGCCAACGGCGACGTGTCGACCCTTCGTGACGTCAACAACGGCACGCAGGCGTGGAGCCAGGCCGCAGCCGAGGCGCAGCGCGACGCGCAGGGCGGCATCACGCGGGCGTACATCCTCGGCGGGCTCGGCGTCGGGCTCGCGGCGGGCGGCGCACTGTGGCTCGCGCTGCGCGGCCCTGGCCAGCGCGTGGAGGTGCGCGATGCTCCGCGCATCAGCGTGGCGCCGTACGGGTTGGGCCTCAGCCTCGGAGGAACGCTGTGAGCGCCCGTCGCTACACCTTCATCGCCGCGATGCTCGTGAGCTGCGCGGTGCCCGAGCTCGATCGCACGGGAGTCATTCGCTGCGGCGCCGCCGACGACAGCGGGCTCGGCCTCTGTCCCAGCGGCTTCGAGTGCCGCCTCGATCGCTGCTGCCCGGCGGACAGCTCCACGTCGACGTGCCCCGCCGTCTCGACCCCGACGGTGGGCGCTCCGTGCAGCACCAACCTCTGCACCGACGGCGCGGCGAGCGGCGCGTGCTGCGCCCCGGGCCCCACGTTTCCGGGCGGGTACACCACCACGCTCGCGTGCACCTCCAACGCCCCATGCGGGGAGTTCGGCGCGTGCATCACGCTCCCGTTTCCGCCGACGCGCATGGCGTGCGTGCGACGCTGCACCTACCGCGAAGGAGCGGTCACGCCGTGCCGCGCGGCGCCGTCCGAGGTGGGCGCTGCGGCTGCGGGTTCGTATGTGTGCATCCCCGACCCGGAGGGCCGCGTCTCCAACGACGGCGTGTGCATCCCCGACTGCACGGTGGTGCCTTCCATCTGCGGCACGACGCAGTGCAACCCCATGACGCACACCTGCGGAAGCTGCGTGACCAACCCCGCGCTCTGCACCAACGGCGCGACGTGCAACCGGGTCACCGGCGGCTGCGTCCCCTGCTCGCTCCTCGTCGCCTGCCCGGCGGGCCAGCGGTGCAACATCGCCAGCGGCCGCTGCCGTTGACCCTCACGTCTCGCTGAAATCCACCGCGCCGGCGAGGTACTCCACCAGCACGCCGTCGACCACCGCGGCCACGTCGATGCGACCGTCGCGCGCGCCGCGGTCGACCATGCAGCGAGCGAGGGCGGTGCGCAGCCGACGTTGTTTGGCGCGCGACACGCTGGTGAGCGCGTCGACCATCGCGCCCGCGCGTCGCGAGCGAACCTCGATGACGACGAGCGTCGCGCCCTCCCACGCGAGCAGATCGACCTCTTCGCGCCCGACGCGGAGGTCTTGCGCGAGGAGGATGAACCCCTGGCGGGTGAGGTGATCGGCGACGAGTTGTTCGGCGGCGCGACCGCGGGCGGTGGTGCTGCCCGCGGCCTTCAAGCGGAGCGCTTAGCGGGTGGCGGCGGGGACGGTGCTGGTACGCACGCAGTACGAACCGCGGACGCCCTCGTTGTACTGCTCGCCCGCGATGGAGATGCAGGAGTAGCTGTCGGGGCACTGGCAGAGCACCGAGGCCTCGGTGGTCGACGCGAGGGACGGCGGAACACCACACCGGCACGTGCAGTACACGTGCTTCGGGCGCTCGGCGCCGTTGGTGTCGGTGCTCTCGTTGTAGCGGTACACGAGGCAGATGCGGGAGCGGCACTCCAGCGACTGCGTCTCGATGTAGATCTCGGTGCCGAGGAAGCACCCGGCGCCGCCGTCCGCGCGGCCGGGGCTACACGGCTGGTTGCCGGGGCGACCCGGCGCGCAGGGGTCACCCACGGTCTCGGTGGCGCAGCCGGTCGCGCCGAGGAGACCGATCACCACAATGCCCACCAACGATGCCAGTCTCTTCACGGGATTGCCGATCTCCTCGCGCCCGCAGCGGCGAGCGGAGCGGACGCTACCGTCGCGCGAAGAACCCCGTCAAGACCTTATATCCCCCCGCGGCGTGCGCTCCACCGATCACAACACCCCCGGTCGACCCTCTGCCCCGCCGTCGTCCCATTGGCCCCCTCGGAGTCACACGCACCGTCCTCCGCCCGTTGTTTGGGAAGCGGCTTCTCTTGCACGAAGTGATTGAGTAGAGTCCGCCCCCTCGACGGCGACCGGGTGGTCGTCGATGCGATGACGTGCGACGTGAAGCGAGGCGAGGCAACGATGGTGCGCAGGCGATTCTCTAAGTGGCTCACGGGTGCTGGGACGGCCGCGATGGTCGTGGGTCTGGCGGGTTCGGCGTGGGCGCAGCCGCGCGCCGCCGGTCAGCCGGCACCGGCCGCTCAGGGCAGCATGGACTTCACCAACAGCGCCGACGCGCCGCCCGCCGAAGGCCCGCCCAGCGAGGCGCTCGCCAACGCCCTGCGCCTCTACCAGCAGGAGCGCTACCAGGAAGCCTCGGTGCAGTTTCAGCGCGTCGTCGAAGGCGAGACGCAGGACGCGCCGGCCAACCAGCAGAAGGCGCAGTTCCACCTGGGCAAGAGCCTCTACCACCTGGGCTTCTACCAGTCGGCGCTCGCGGTGTTCGACGAGATCGTCGAGCGTGGTCCGTCGCACCTCTACTTCAACGCCACGCTCCAGTGGCTCGCGCAGCTCGCGTCGCAGCTTCCCGAGCCCGCTGACATCGTCCGGCGCGTCGGTCGTTACCCGACCACGGCGCTCCAGCAGTTCAACAACAACGAGAGCCGCGGGCTGTACAACCAGCTCCTCTACCTCATGGGCCGGAGCAAGTACCGCGACGGCGCCTACGACGAGGCCATCGCGCTCTTCCGCCAGGTGCAGCGCCAGTCGCCGTACTACGTGCAGGCGAAGTTCTTCGAGGGCATCTCGCACGTCAACGCGCGCCGCTCGCAGCCCGGTGTGGAAGCCTTCAACGAGGTGCTCCACGCGCTCGACGAGGGTGTCGAAGGCGTCGAGGACGAAGACCGCATGAGCGACCTCGCGTGGCTCGAGCTCGCGCGCCTCTACTACTCGACGCGCCACTTCGAGTCGGCCATCGAAGCGTGGAACCACGTGGACGTCGACTCCGAGTACTGGCTCGACGCGCTCTTCGAGGAGAGCTGGGCGTACTTCCTCCAGCAGGACTACCCCCGCGCGCTCGGCAACATCCACACGCTGTTCTCGCCGTACTTCTCCAACGGCTGGTACCCCGAGGCGATGGTGCTGAAGAGCGTGATCCTCTTCTCCAACTGCCGCTACGACGAGGCCGAGGAGGTGGTCGCGCAGTTCAACGAGCGCTTCGGCGACCTGCGCCCCGAGATCGAGCGCTACCTCCAGCAGTACCAGGACGACCCGAGCTTCTTCCAGTTCCTCAAGAACGTGCGCGAGGGTCACGCCAACCTGCCGAACCGTCTGCGCCCGGTGGTCGAGACCGCGTTCAGCGATCGCACGCTGCTCCGCAACCTGGAGTACGTCGCGCAGCTCGAGAGCGAAGAGCGTCGTCACAACGGCATGCCCGCGGCCTTCCGCAACAGCTCCGTCGGTGCGCGCATCATCCAGGACATCTCCGTCGCGAAGAGCTTCGCCATCGAGAACGCCGGCACCCTCGCCCGCGGCCGCTACACGCGCGCCGTGGAAGAGCTCGGCGACCTCCAGAACCAGGCGACCGCGATCCTCATCGAAATCCTCAACGCCCGCCGCGGCCAGCTCTCGCAGGAGATGCAGCAGCAGCAGGTGACCGTCGACGTCGCTCGCGCCAACCGCGTGACCGCCGACGAGGAGCACAACCTCTGGCCGTTCAACGGCGAGTTCTGGCGCGACGAGCTGGGCTTCTACCGCCAGCAGGTCGCATCGCGCTGCGGTCGCTGACCGCGCACGCGTTCCCCCTCCTTCACACAGATTCCCCAACGGAGACGACAATGGTTCGGGTGAGGCAACGAAGCGTGGCGGTGGTCCTCGCGGCAACGTTGACCATGGTGGGTTCGCTGGCCTTCGGGCAGCAGCCTCGCCGTGGCAACGCTCCTGCGACTACTCAGGCAGCGGCGACGACGGACGCGACGCCCATCCCCACGGTTCCGACCGTGGCGGCGGACGTCTGCATCGCGCCCGAGGCGAGGGCTCGCGCGCTGGAGTGCCCCGCCGGGTCGCAGCGCTACGGCTCGCACCGTGACACCGCGCCCCCCGCGGCGGCGCGCGCGACCGAGCGCCCCGCCCACGCGGCGGAGCGACGTGCGCCGGGTCAGGCCCTCGACCGCAACATGATCATGCGCCGTCGCGACGTGGCGCTGCGCGCCCGCGACCTGCTCGTCAACGAGGCCCGTCTGACGGCGACGCTCGTGCAGCGCATGAGCGTGACCGACGCGCACCGCCCCGACACCCTGATGCGCCTCGCCGAGGACTATCAGGAGCTCGGCACCATCGCCAACGGCGCCGCGGAAGATCTGGAAGACGATCTCTTCCAGGCACGTCAGGCGCACAACGACGCGCAGGTCGCCGCCATCACGGCGCGGCAGACGGCGTCGCGCACCGAGGCCCGGCAGTACCGCGAGCAGCTCATCGCGGCCTTCCGCAACCTCGTCGACGCGCACCCCAACTACGCGCAGATGGACCGCGCGCTGTTCTACCTCGCCTTCGCGTACCAGGACGGCAACGACTTCAACAACGCGCGCACGGTCTACCGCACGCTCATCCAGCGGTTTCCGCAGTCGCCGTTCGTCCCCAACGCCTACCTCTCCTTCGCCGAATACTTCTTCGAGCAGGGCGAGATGGAGAACGCGCGTCAGTTCTACGAGCGCGTGCTCTCGGTGCAGTCCGAGGAGAACCAGGTCTACGGCTACGCCCTCTACAAGATGGCGTGGGTCCTCTACAACCTGCAGGACTTCGAGGGGTCGCTCAACAAGTTCTATGAGGTCATCGACTACGGCCGCGCGCACCCCAACGCGGGCTCGGTCACCTCGCTGCTCCGCAACGCGCGCATGGAGCTCGTGACCGTGTACGGCGCCGTCTACGGCACCGCCGCGCGGCCGCTCAACGTCGCCAACGCGTTCACCACGTTCCAGCGCTACGCCGCGGACGAGGACAACGCGTACTCGATGTTCGAGAAGCTCGCCGAGCTCTACCAGGACGCCGGCCAGTGGCCCAACGCCGTGGCCTCGTACCACGCGCTCATGGAGCGCCGCGCCAACTCCGACCGCTTCTGCTTCTGGCAGGCGCAGGTCGCCCGCGCCATCGTCGCGTCGCGCCCGAAGGCCGAGCAGCTCGTCGAGGTCAACCGCCTCGTCGACGTCTACAACACCTTCCGTCAGAGCAGCCGCTCGACCGAAGCCAAGAACGAGTGCCGCAACCAGGCCGCGCGCGTCACCTTCGACGTCGCCTCGCACTGGCACCTGGAGTCCGTGGGTCGCAGCGCCGAGGGCGCCCAGCAGACCCGCGGCACGCGCAACCCCGAGACGATGCGCATGACGGCGGACCTCTACCAGAAGATCCTGGATGAGTTCCCCGAGTTCGATCAGGTCGAGTTCCAGGAGTACGACCGCCGCGACTGGCCGACGCGCTACCGCGTCGCGTACTACCGCGCCGACATCCTCCGCGACATGGGCGACAACGAGCGCTGCGGCCCCGCCTACGACGCCGTCGTCGAGATGAACCCCGGCGGCGAGTACACCGAAGACGCCGCGTACAAGGCGGTGCTTTGCTACAACGACTCGTTCACCACGACCAACACCAACGCGACCGCGCGTAACCAGGGTCGGCAGAACGGCGCCGGCGCCAACGTGCGCCAGACCGACGCGCAGCGGCGCACGGCCGACCGCGTCCGTGTGGTGCCGCGCGACCTCAACCCGCGCGAGACCGGCATGCTCCGGGCGTTCACCCGCTACACGTGCTTCGTGGGCGAGAACACCCAGCGTGGGCCCGAAGGGGAAGACCCGCGCACCATCATGCTGACGATCAAGTACCGCCGCGCGTACGTGTACTACGTGGCGAACCACTTCGAGGAGGCGGCGACGCTCTTCAAGGACATCGCGCACTCCGACGCCGCGGTGCCCGACCCGGAGAACCTCCGCGAGATCTCGGCCGACCTCTTCCTCGACTCGCTCAACGTCATGGGCGACATGTGGAACCCGCAGCGCCCCGCCTGCTACGACGCGATGGCGCAGGAGCTGCCGGAGCTGATGACCCGCTTCTGCACCGCCGCGCTGCGCCCGCAGCACGAAGACTTCTGCCGCCGCGTGGAGGAGCTGCAGTGCCAGGTGCTCCGCAAGAAGGCGGAGTCGCTCCACGGCACCGGCCGCTTCGCCGAGTCGGCCCGCGAGTACGTGCAGATCGTCCGCACGCACCGCGAGTGCGGCCGCCTCGACGAGATGCTCTACAACGCCGCGATCGAGTACGACGCGGCCTTCCTCCTCGGCCGCGCGATGCGCGTTCGTGAGCGCCTCGTGCAGATCTTCCTGCCGCGCAACAGCCCGTGGGCCCAGCGCGCGCTCTACCGCCTCGCGGGCAACAACCACGCGATCCAGGTGTTCGGCCGCGCGGCCGACCTCTACGAGCAGTACGCCGAGTACGTGAACAACAACCGCCAGGCCGCCGTCGCGGCTGCCGAGGCGGCTCGTCGGCTGCTCCCCAACGCGCCGGTCGAAGACCCGGTCCAGCAGGCCGCCGACGCGCTCCGCCAGGCGACGCTCTTCCGCATCGGCCTCGGCGAGGAAGACCACGCGCTCCAGAACGCGCAGAAGTTCGCGCGCTACTTCGGCAACGACGCCGCGCGACGCCGCGTGGCCGCCAACGTGGTGTTCTCCATCGGGCAGATCTACACCGACCGCGTGGCGCGCCTGCGCCGCACGGCGACGACGAGCACGGACGAGCGCCGCGCCCGCGACCAGCAGATCCGCCAGGCGTGGAACGACCTCGTCCGCCACTACGAGGGCTTCATGCGCACCTACGCGGCGCAGGGCACGCTCGACCAGAAGATCCAGGGGGCCGTCGCCCTCGCGCGCGGCTACTGGAACACCGACAACGTCCGTCAGGCGACCGCCTACTACCAGCAGGCCGTCGACGCCTGGGGGCCGTCGACGGGCGAAGGCGCGGCGATGACCTCGCCGGGCCAGGCGACCATCCGTCAGCAGCTCGGCGACGAGGCTGGCGATGCCATCGAGCGCAGCAAGGACTCCGTCGCGGAGGCGCGCTTCTACCTCGCCGAGGTGCTCTACCAGCGCTTCCAGAACGAGCGCTTCCCGCGCAACCCGGGCACCAACCGCCGCGCGTTCGACGCGTGGGTCGAGCGCTCGCTCACCCCGTACATCCGCACGCGCCAGGGCCTCCTCGACTCGGCCACGGCCAAGTACGTCGAGGTGGTGAACATGCACGTGCCCAACTGGGAGATCGCGGCGGTCTCGCGCCTCGCGGACATGTACTACCAGTTCGCGCAGACGATCCGTAACGCGCCGATTCCGCCCGACATCCAGCGCAACGACGAGCTCCTCGACGCGTACCGACTGGTGCTCGACCAGCGCACGCAGCCGTTCATGAACACGGCGAGCGAGGGCTTCCAGCGCTGCATCCGGACGGCGACGCAGGTGCACTGGTTCAACGAGTGGTCGCAGCTCTGCGAGCGTGAGCTCTACGAGATCGACCGCGTGCGCTTCCCGCTCGCCGACGAGGTGCGCGTGGAGCCGAACCTGGTGTTCTCGCGGGCGACCAACAGCCGCCCGGTGTACCAGCTCCAGACGTCCGCCGAGGGCGAGGAAGAGCCGGCCGAGCAGGGTCAGGGCGGGGCAGCGGCGGCGACGCCGGGCGCGCAGTGAGAGCGGGAGAGACGACGATGAAGAACCGAGCAATCCACGGCGCGATCGCCCTCCTCTCGCTGGCCGCGTGCAGCCGACCCGCGACCCCCACCACGCCCGCTCGCGCCGCGAACGGGCAGACCATCACCACGGCCGCCGGCACGGCGGTCAACGAGACGGCCAACACGCGCTTCAACAGCGCGGCCACGGCGATGCGCACGCACGACGAGGCCAACGGCAACCGCGGCGACTGGACGCCGGAGACCTGCAACGAGGTCGCGGGGCTCTTCGAGCAGGCCGCGGGCGCGCAGGCCAACGGCAACTTCCCCGACGCGTGGTTCAACCGCGGACTGGTCTTCGACCGCTGCGGGATGAACGAGCAGGCCGCGACGGCGCTCAACCGCGCGCTCACCGCGGCCAACGGCAACTACTGCCGCGCCAAGGTGCAGCTCGGCGTGATGGCCTACCGCCGCCACGACGTCGCGGGCGCGCGGCAGGCCTTCGAGCAGGCCATCCAGCAAGACCCGACGCACTGCGTGGAGGGCTACACCAACCTCGCGCTGGTGCTGCGCGAAGCCAACCCCACGACGCCGCAGGACTGGGCGCCCGTGGTGCGCAACATCCGCTCGGCGCTGGCCCTCGACGACCGGTACATCCCGGCCCGCAACCAGCTCGCGCTGTCGTACCTCCAGCAGGCGGGCGACGACCCCAACTCGCGCATGATCTTCCTCGCGGGCCTCGTGTGCGCGCAGGCTGCTCAGGTGGCGCAGGCGTCCAACGCCGACCTCGCGCCGGACGTGCGGACGTTCAGCGCGGACGTCTACAACACGTGGGGCATCATCGACATCCGGCGCAACGAGATCATCAAGGCGCTGGAGCACTTCCGCCGCGCGTACACGCTCAACCCGACGATGTTCGAGGCGTGGATCAACTACGGCACGATCAACCTGTCGTTCCGCGGGTACCAGGACGCGAAGGAGGCCTTCGAGCACGCCATCGCACTGCGCGACGACAGCTACGACGCACACATCGGCCTCGGCGTGGCGCTGCGCGGCCTCGCGCTCACGCAGCCCGACGCCGAGCGGGCGCAGACCCTCGCCCGGGCCCAGCAGGAGTACGAGCGGGCGCGCACCCTCGACGCCAACCGCCCCGACGCCTACTACAACCTCGGCGTTCTCAACATGAACTACATGGGCGGCACCATCCCGGTGCTGCGGACGGCGCAGGAGCTGTTGCAGCAGTTCGTGCAGCGGGCGGGCTCCAACGCCCGCTTCCTGACGTCGGTGACCAACGCCAACCGGCACATCCGCAACATCGGTCAGACGATCACGGCCCTCCAGGCCGTGGGCGGCGGCACGACCCCAACCCCGGCCCCGGGCGCGACCCCCACGCCCGAAGCCACGCCTGCTCCCGCGGCAGGTGCGGCCCCCGCCGCGGCCCCGGCCGCAGCGCCCGCTGCTGGACAGCCGGCGGCGCCTGCGGCAAACCCGTAACGTTCACCGACAAACATCGAGGCGTAGAGACTTTATGAAGAAGATCGTGGCGATGGTGGTGATGGGCGCGGCGATGACCCTCGGCGGGAGCGCGATGGCGCAGACCCCGCCGGCGGCGGGCGGCGCAGCGGCGGGCGGCGGTCGCACGCAGGAGTTCAACTTCACCGACGAGCTCGTGCAGGGCCAGCTGGTGCGGCCGGACGGCGAGACCTCGCGGGTGCGGCGGCGGAGCGCAGGCATCAGCCTCATCCGCATCCGCGAGCACTTCGTCCCCGAGATGCTCAAGTCCGTCGAGAACCTCTGAGGATGCGTTGACGGTTCTCGGGGCGGGTCGGTACAGTGCCGCCCGCCCTGGAACTTCCGGGTGAGTCTGTTGTCGAAGCTTCTGGCGAGCGATGTGCTCGCTGGAAAGGCCAGCGTTGTGTGACCGAGACGGGTCACGACATACGCGACAGGGAGTGCGATGGCGCAGAAGATGGTGGTTCCAATCACGTTCACGATCGTTCAGGGCACCTCGGTCCGCACCGAGACCATTGCCCAGGACGTGATCAAGGTCGGCCGTGACCAGAAGTCCCACCTCCGCATCGACGACGAAGGCGTCACGCGGATGCACGCCGTCATCGAGGTGAAGCCCGACGACGTGCAGATCATCGACCTCGGGTCGGGCACGCTGGTCAACGGGCAGGCCATCAGCAAGGCGGCGCTGCACACCAACGACGTCATCACCCTGGGCAGCACGCAGATCACCGTTTCGGTGGGCGAAGCGCGCGAGGCGGGGGCGTTTGTTCCTGCGTCCGTGGCTGCGCCGCTCGGTGCCGCGGCTGCGTCGGTG
This sequence comes from Polyangiales bacterium, assembly GCA_044229975.1. Taxonomy (GTDB): domain Bacteria; phylum Myxococcota_A; class Polyangia; order Polyangiales; genus SCUS01. The sequence continues at coordinate 304,675 of JBGARZ010000006.1, read as the reverse complement.
GTCGTGGCGGAGGGTGGCTCGGCGCCCATCACCACGTCGGCGCTCGCGGGCGAAGGCGACGAGATCTACCAGCTCATCAAGCGCGGCGAGATCAATCCCCACGAGGTCGAGGAGGTCGGCTCGCACGCCGTCGAGATCTCGGTGATGTGGAAGAGCTCGATCCTCCACGTGGCGCACCTGCGCGACAACCAGAGCTTCCTCCTCACGGGGAAAGACCTCGCGATGACGCCCGCGTCCAAGGTGACGGGCGCGCTCTGGGGCGTCGGCGGACTGCTCATGGCGGTGGGCGCGGCCAAGGCCGACCCGCAGCACCTCAACGACAACAGCGGCATCATCGTCGGCGGCGTCGGCGCCCTCACCGCGCTGGTCGGCTCGGGCATCGGCATCAACCTCAGCCACAAGAACGAAGATCGTCTTTCCGACGTGGCGCGGTTCACGGTGGGGTCGGAGATCCTCGGCGGGGCCAACGAGCTCCCCGTGGTGGTCAACAGCTCGGGCACGCGCTTCGTGTTCTTGCCGGGCGCCACGGGCGAGGTCGAGCTCCAGGGCTCGAAGCGCACGCTCGAAGATCTCAAGGCCCAAGGCCACGCGCGGCCGTCGTCCGCGGTGCCGGGCGCCTTCGAGGTCAACATCCAGCCTGACGGCCGCTATCGCCAGGAGGTCGGCGGGCTCACCTTCGTCGCGAAGGTGGTGGCTCCGGGACGCGTGGTGGCCGGGCACGTCAAGCGCGACAACGCCCTCATCGGCTCCGTCGCGGGTGGCTTCCTCTTCGTCGCGGCGGCGGTGCTCACGATGCACTTCGCCATCAGCGACGACTCGGGCTTCCTCTCGTCGGGCAACGAAGACGACCGTCTGCGCGAGCTCGCGGCCTTCATCCAGCGTCAGCAGGAGCGCCAGCCCGAGCCCCCGCCGCAGCAGCAGGCGAACGACCAGCAGGAGGGCGGCACGGGCACCCGTCACCGCGGCGACGAAGGCAAGATGGGTCGGCGTGACGCGCCGTCGCGCAACGCCCGCTACGCCATCAAGAACAACGGCGAGCCCCCGCACCTCACCCGTCAGGCCGCCATCAACGCCGTGCAGAACCGCGGCATCTTCGCGTCCCTCGGCGCGGCGGGCGGCGGCATGGCGGGCGGCGCCTCTGGCGTCGTGGCGCCCTTCGGCGCGATGACCGAGTCGGGCGTCGACAACACCAACGCCAACGGCAACATGACCGGCGATACCACCGGTGATGCGTTCGGCTTCGGCGGCCTCGGCGCCGCCGGTACGGGCTGGGGTGGTGGTGGTACCGGCGAAGGCACCATCGGCATGGGCAACATCGGGACGATGGGCCACGGCTCGGGCACCGGATCGGGTCAGGGCTACGGCTCCGGCGCGGGTCGCGGTCTCCGCAACCGTGGCACCGGTGGTCCGACGGTGCGCGCGGCGCCCCCGAGCGTGTCGGGTCTTCTGTCGCCGGAAGCCATCCGTCGCGTGGTGCTCCGCAACCTCGGCCAGGTGAACCACTGCTACGAGCAGGGTCTCGCCACGAGCCCCAACATCGCGGGTCGCGTGGTGGTCCGCTTCGTCATCGGCGGTACGGGCACGGTCATCGGCTCCAACGTGGCCGACAGCTCCATCCCGGTGCCGAGCGTCGGCGAGTGCATCGCCAACGCGGTGCGGCGCTGGCAGTTCCCGGCTCCCGAGGGCGGCGGCGTGGTGACGGTGAACTATCCGTTCAACCTCCAGCCTGCCGATCAGTAAGCCCCGCCGTCCCATCGGGCGCGACCTGCGCCTCGGGCCTACGCCGCGACGTCAGCGCGGCGCGCATCCACCACATTCACAGTCCCCGTTCTGGACCGTCGCCCGCGAAGATCGCGCGCCGCGCTGACGCCGCGGCGTAGGCCCGGTGCCTGCGGGCGTGACCGTTGCGCGCCGCGCTGACGCTGCGGCGTGGGCCCGAGGAACGACCGCGCGCGAAGTTCTGCGGAGGCCATAAATCCGTCGGCTTTTCGATTGTCGGCGCGATGAACGTCCACCTATCATCGCGCGCCGTCGGAGTCCGCATCGGGCTCGTAGCACCCGAGGATCGTGATGAAGCGTTGGTGTGGTGTCTTCCTGGTCGTCAGCGCGATGGCCTGCAGCGAGTACAACCGCGAAGCGGTGCAGGATAACAACTCCGGGATGGGCCTGATGCGCCAGGGGCGCCTCACCGATGCGAGGGACAAGTTCCAGCGCGCGGCAGACGCCGACCCGAAGTTCGATCAGCCGCTCTACAACCTCTCGCTGGTGCATGTGCGCAACCGCGAGTGGGCGCAGGCCGCCGAGGCGCTCACCCGCGCCATCGCGCGCAACCCGCGCAACGCCGAGTACCACTTCCAACTCGGCAAGGCGCACTACAACCAGGAGCACTGGGAGCAGGCGCGCGCGGCGTTCCAGCAGGCGGCGCAGGTCAACCAGGGTTACTACCTCGCGTATTTCTGGCAGGGCCTCGTGGCCGAGCGACTCGATGAGCCGCAGGTCGCGCTCCAGGCGTACACCACCGCGCTCACGAAGGCGCCGCGCAGCTACAGCTCGTACGCGCACCTCGGCCGGCTCTACCGCCAGGTGCACGAGTTCGATCGCGCCGCGCAGGTGCTCCGCGAAGGACTCCGCATCGCGCCCGAGGGCGCCGTCGAGCGCGGCTCGATGCACAACGTGCTCGGCAACGTCCTGCTCGATCAGGGGCAGCGCGAGCCGGCCGTCGAGGAGTTCGTCGCCGCGACGCGCGAAGACCCGGAGATGGCCGAGGCGATGTTCTCCGCGGGCTACACGCTCGCCGACATCCCGGAGCGGCGCGCGCAGGCGATCTTGTACCTCCAGCGCTTCCTGGCGGCGCACCCGTCGACGGTGCCGCGCGAGTACATCGACATCGCGCAGAACAAGCTGTCGCAGCTCCAGACGCCCGGCGCGCACTGAGCGCCCTCAACTCCGCAGACAGAATCCCGCTACGAGGGCGGAGCGCGATCGCGCAGCGCCGCTGAGGTCTTGAAGGAACGACGATGAGCAACTCCGACGACATCCTGGGCACCGACGGCACGACCGACCTCACCGAGGGCCCCGCCACGCTCCGCCCGCCGCCCGACCCCGATCGCCTGCGCGAGCTCGACGAGGCCGCGGCGAAGTTCGAGGGCCAGAAGCGCTGGCAGGACCTCATCAAGACGCTCCAGGCGAAGGCCGAGCTGCTCGACGTCACCGAAGACCGCGTCGCGCTGCTGGAGCGCATCGCGGGCATCTACCTGGAGCGCTTCTCCAACCAGGCCGAGGCCATCAAGGCCAACGAGCAGATCCTCGACGTCGACCCCGAAAACGCGAAGGCCATCGACTACCTCAAGTCGATGTACGAGAAGCGCAAGGACTGGGACAAGCTCCTGCGCATCCTGCGTCGCGAGGCCGCCGCCGCGCCCGCTTCGCAGCAGCTGGAGCAGTACCTCGGCCTCGCGCGCTTCGTCACCGAGAAGGTGAAGCGCCCCGAGGTCGGGACGGAGATGTGGGAGGAGGTTCTCAAGCGCGACCCGGGGCACCCCGAGGCCCTCACGCAGCTCGCGGGCTTCTACGAGAAGTCCAAGGAGTACGCCAAGCTCGCCGACGTGCTGCGCTCGCAGGCGGCCATGACAGCCGACGTCCCGGCGCGCATCGCGCTGCTCGTGAAGCTCGGGCTCATCGCGGGCGACCGGCTCAACGACGACACCATCGCCGTCGAGGCGTGGCGCGGCGTGCTGGTGCTCGACCCCAATGACCGTCGCGCGCAGGAGGCGCTCAAGAAGCGCTACCTCGCGATGCACGCGTGGGACGACCTCGAGCGCTTCTACGAAGAGAGCGGCAAGTGGGACGAGCTCATCCGACTGCTCGAGCGCGAGGCCGAGAACCCCGCGGCGGACGACGCCACGAAGGTGTCGCTGTTCTCGAAGGTCGCGCAGCTCTGGGAGGTGCGGAAGGAGAAGGTCGACCGCGCGGCGCGCAACCTGGAGAAGGTGCTGGAGATCGACCCGGCCAACCGCGACGCGGCGCTGCGGCTGATCCCGATGTACACGGCCGACCCGACGCGGCTCGCGACGGCGCTCGAAGTGAAGCGCCTCGGCGACGCGCGCGGCCCCGAGCAGGTCGACACGCTGCGCAAGCTCGGCGAGCTCTACGAGGGCCCGCGGGCTGAGGGCGGACTCGCCTTCGAGCGGTACCGCGACGCGTTCGCGCAGGCCCCGTCGGAGGCGCGCTCGGTGGTCGACCTGGAGCGTGCGGCGGCCCTCACGGGTCGCTGGCGCGAGGCGGAGACGGCCATCGCCATCGCCATCGCCACCGACGCGGTGGACGACGCCGCGCGGGTCACGTTGCGGCTGCGGGCGGGCGCGATTCTCGCGGCGCACCTCGACGACGTCGACGGCGCGGTGGCGCAGTATCGCTCCGTGCTCGCGGGCGACCCGGCGCACCCCGAGGCGCTCGCCTCGCTCGACGGGCTGCTGCGCGCGCATGGCCAGTGGGCCGAGCTGCTCAATGTGCTCGATCGGCGCCTCGACATCGTCACCGACGGCGAGACCCGCAAGGCGCTGCTCCTCGACGTGGTGCACGTCGCGGAGGAGAAGCTCCAGAACCTCCCGCGCGCGGTGTCGGCAGCGACGGCGATCGTGGCGGAGTTCGGCGACGACCCCGAGGCGCTCGCGGCCCTCTCGCGGCTCTACGAGAAGCAGGAGCAGTGGCCCGAGCTGGCCGAGGTGCTGCGTCGCGAGCTCGACGTGCATGACGTCCTCGGCGACGAGGCGAAGGTCACGGCGATCAGGTTCCAGCTGGCGACGGTGACGCAGTCGCGGCTCGGCCAGGCGGGCGAAGCGCTGGAGCTGTACCGCTCGGTGCTGGCGACCGCGCCCGACCATGACGGCGCCCGCGTCGCGCTGGAAGGTCTGCTGCGTGACCCGTCGCTGCGGCACGCGGCGGCCGAGGTGCTCCAGCCCGTGTACGAGCTGCGCGGCGACTGGGAGGCGCTGGTTCGCGCGCTGGAGATTCTCGTCGCCGAAGGGGACAACAAGGCCGAGCGCGTGGCGCTGCTCCAGCGCATCGGCGCGGTGTGCGCGACGGAGCTCGGTCAGCCGACGCGCGGGCTCGAAGCGTACGGCCGCGCCTTCCAGGAAGACCCGTCCAACGCCGAGGTGACCGAGACGCTCATGCGCGTCTCCGAGGCCGTCGACGGCTGGTCGCAGGTGGTGGTGCTCTTCCGCGAGGCGGCCGAGCAGCACGCCGGCACACCCCTCGCGCGCGACCTCTACGTGCGCGTGGCGGAGATCGAGGGGCGCTTCCTCGGCAACGTGCAAAACGCGGTCACCGCGCTGGAGCGCGTGCTCGATGCCAACCCCGGCGACGTGGCGGTGCTGGAGGCCCTGGAGCGCACGTGGCGCTCGGCCAACCGCTGGCCCAACGTTCTCACGACGCTGCGCCGTCGGCTCGACGTGACCTCCGACCCGGAGGAGTACGACCGCGTGCACGCGGAGATCGCCGTGGTGCAGGACGAGCGGCTCAACGACGCCGACGCGGCCATCTCGACGTACCGCGAGATGCTGGAGCGCGACCCCACCAACGCCATCGCGCTCGCCGCCCTCGACCGCACCTTCACGCGGCTCGGGCGCTGGTCCGACCTCGCGGACAACCTCGTGCAGCAGGTGACGCTGGCGCCCGACGGAGAGAGCCGCGCGGCGCTGCAGTTCCGGCTCGCGGATGTGCAGGACCAGAAGCTCGGCAACCGCGAGGCGGCCATCGAGATCCTGCGCGACGTGGTGACGCACGAAGAGGCGTCCGAGCGCGCGGCGACGGCGCTCGAAGGCATGCTCGGCGACAAGACCTTCACCGCAACGGTGGTCGACACGCTGGAGCCGGTGTACCGCGCGACGGGTGCGTGGGACCGCCTGGTGCTTGCGCTCGAAGTGCAGGCGGGGCTCTCCGAGCGCGCCCAGAAGGTCGACCTGTTGCATCGGGTGGCCGAGCTGCGCGAGACGGCGCTCGACGACGGCGCGGGTGCCTTCGAGGCGCTCTCGCAGGCGCTGACGGAAGACCCGTCGCGGGACGACACGCTCAACGGGCTCGATCGGCTCGCGCGCTCGCTCGACGTCGACAAGCAGTTCGTGGAGGTGATCGAGGCGCGCATCGCGACGCTGGGCGAGGAGGACGCCGAGGTTCGCGTCGCCCTGCACCGTCGCGCGTCGGCCGTCGCCGAGGAGCGCTTGCAGGACCTCGATCGCGCCATCGGCCACGAGGTCGCGGCGCTCGCGGTGCAGCCCGAAAACCTGGACGCGGTCAGCGCCCTGGAGCGGCTGTACCAGCTCACCGATCGGCCGAAGGAGCTCACCGAGACGCTCATCCGCAAGGCGGAGATTCTCGCCGAGGTCGACGAGCGCAAGGCGTACCTGTGGCGCGCGGCGGAGATCCAGGAGACGGTTCTCAACGACGTCGAGGGGGCGGTTCGCACGTACCGGCGCATCGTCGAGATCGACGACAGCGAGGTCGCCGCGCTCGACTCGCTCATCCGCATCTTCGTGACGGCGCAGCGCTGGACCGAGCTGCTCGCGGCGTACGAGAAGAAGGCCGAGCTCATCAGCGACGCCGACGAGAAGAAGCGCCTCTTCTTCGAGGTCGCGGCCGTCCACGAGAGCGAGCTCAAGGACAACGACCGCGCCATCGACGCGTACAACCGCGTGCTGGAGTTCGACCCGACCGACCTGCTCGCCATCCAGAAGCTCGACGCGCTCTACACGGCGCAGGGCCGCTGGCAGGACCTCCTCTCGGTGCTCGAGCGCGAGGCCGAGCTCGCCGCCGACCCCGACGAGGTGGCGTCGTATCGGTTCCGCGTGGCGAAGCTGCACGAAGGCAGCCTGGCCGACGTGCCGCGCGCGGTGGAGATCTACCGCGAGATCGTGGAGACCATCCCCGACCACGCGCCCTCCCTCGGTGCGCTGACGGTCATCCTCCGCGGCACGCAGGCGCCCCTCGCGGCGGCGGCGGTGCTGGAGCCCGTGCACTCTGCGGCGGGGTCGTTCGAGTCGCTGGTGGAGGTGCTCGAAGTCCAGGCGCGCCACACCGACGACGTGCCGCACAAGCTGGAGCTGCTCCAGCGCATCGCGGAGGTCAACGAGTCGGCGCTCGATCGCCCGGAGGCGGCCTTCGAGGCGCTCGCCCGCGCGGTGGCGCTCGACCCGCGCGTCGACGACAACCTCGGCAACTTCGAGCGCCTCGCCGAGGGTCTCTCCAAGTGGGACCGCGTCGTCGCCGTGTACGACGGCGCTGTCGATACGCTGGCGGACGATCCGTACCGCCACGTCGAGCTGCTGCTTCGCATCGGGCAGATCCACGAGGTGCAGCGCGCCGACGCCGACGCCGCCATCGCGCGGTACCGCTCGGTGCTCGAAGTGGACGCGACCAACGCGGGCGCGCTGCGGGCCCTCGATCGGCTCTACGAGGCGCTGGAGCGCTGGCCCGAGGTGGCAGAGGTCCTGCGCCGCGAGCTCACGCTGTCGGACCTCTCGCCCGACGACGCGGTGACCCTGCGCTACCGACTCGGCCAGGTGCTGGAGCATCGGCTCAACGACGCGTCGGGTGCGCTCGCGGTGTACCGCGAGATCATCGATGTGCAGGCCGACCACGCGGAGACCGTGGCCGCGCTCGAAGCGATGTTCACGCGGGGCGTGCTGCGGTCGGAGGTCGCGGCGACGCTCGACCCGCTGTACCGCATGTACGAGGACTGGGAGAAGCTCGCGGACCTCGAAGCGCGCACCCTCGACCTGCTGCCCGACGCCGAAGCGCGGGTGCTGGCGATGCGCGGCATCGCGGAGATTCTCGAGGAGAAGCGGGCCGACGCGGCGGGCGCCTTCGGGTGGCTCGGTCGCGCGGTGAAGGAAGCGCCGCTCGACGACCGATCGTTGACCGAGGTCGAGCGCCTCGCGGCGGCGACCGGTGCGTGGGACGAGCTCACCAACGTCTACGCCGACGTCGTGGAGGCCGAGACCTCGGACGACGCGATTCGCGTGGCCATCGGCAAGCGCCTCGCGCGGGTGCACGAGGAGGAGCGCGGTGATCTCCCGTCGGCGGAGGGCGCGTACCAGTTCGTGCTGGACGTGGCGCCGCTGGATGCGGACGCGCTGGAGTCGCTCGACCGGCTGCACACGGCTTCGGGTGAGGCCGAGAAGCTGGTCACCATCCTGGAGCGCCGCGCGCGCATCACGGAAGACCCCGAGGAGAAGGTCGGCCACACGCTGCGCCTCGCGGGCATCCTCCAGAACGACCTCGACCGCGTGGACGACGCGGTGGTGCAGTACCGCGCGGTGGTCGAGAACATCGACGCCCGCAACCGCCCGAGCCTCGACGCGCTGGAGGCGATCTACGCCAACCAGCAGCGCTGGCCCGACCTGTACGCGGTGCAGGAGCGCAAGCTCGACGCGGCGGACTCGGACGACGAGCGCGCCGACACGTACACCCGCATGGCGCGCATCGCCGAGTCGTACCTCCAGCGTCCCGACGACGCGGTGAAGCTCTACGAGCAGGTGCTGGTGATCCGCGGCGAAGAGGCCGAGACGCTGAGCGCCGTCGCCGCGCTGCACGAGGCGGCGGGCCGCTGGCAGGAGCTCATCGACGTGCTCGAGCGGCAGCTCGGGAGCGAGGCCGACTCGGACAAGCGCGTGGAGATCGCGCTGCGCGTGGCGGCCGTCTACCTGGAGAAGCTGGGCGACACGGAGCGGGCCATCGAGAGCTACCGCCGCGTGCTCGACATCGAGTCGGCGAGCTTCGACGCGCTGCGGGCGCTGGCGGCGATCTACCGCGCGGGCGAGCGCTGGGACGAGCTGGTGCAGACGCTCCAGACGCTCATCTCGCTGGGGACGGCGACGCTGTCCAACGACGAGATCCGCGGCGCGTGGTCGGAGCTCGGGACGCTCTACTGGATGACCCTCGGGCTCGGCGACGAGGCCGTGGACGCGTGGCGCAACGCTCTTGAAGTGGAGCCCACGGACGCGACGGCGCTGTCGGCGCTGTTGACCATCCACACGGCGCGCGAGGAGTGGCGCGACGTGGTGGACGTGCTTGGCAAGCAGGCCGCCAACACGGACGACGCGGCGCAGAAGGTGGCCCTGCACCTCGCGGCGGCGGACGTGTGGGAGGAGCGGATCCAGGAGCCGGATGGCGCGCGCGCTTCGTACGAGGCGGTGCTGGAGGCCGAGGCGCTGCACGGGCGGGCGTTTACGGCGCTGGAGTCGTTGCACCGCGAGGCGGCGCGCTGGGACGAGCTGTCGGGGCTCTACGTCGCCCGGCACGACAAGCTGGTCGAGGACGAGAAGGTCGCCGAGGCGGTGCCCTTCATGGTGCGCGCGGCGCGGGTGTTCGAGACCGAGCTGGGCGACCACGAGCAGGCGTACGCGGCGGCGCAGATCGCGTTCGAGGAGGACGTCACCAACGCCGAGGCGGTGGAGACGCTGGAGAAGATCACCAGCACGCTCAGCCGCTGGAACGAGCTGCTCAAGACCACCATGGACGCGTACGGCGCGGAGCCCGTCGGGCCGCGCAAGACGCAGCTCGGTCTGCACGCCGCCAAGTGGTACGGCCTGGAGCTGGGGCACCCCGAGTGGGCGATCCCGATCTACAACCAGATCCTCGCGGCCGAGCCGAGCAACCTGCACGCGCTGCGCTCGCAGGCGGACCTCTACCGCAAGCTCGGTCAATGGCAGCCGCTCGCCAAGACCCTGCAACGAGCCGTGGAGGTTGCCCGCTCGCCGGAAGACCGCCGCACCGCCCACGTCCAGCTCGGCGAGGTCTACGAGAAGAACCTCAAGCAGCCGTCGCAGGCGGTGGAGCAGTTTCACGCGGCGCTGGCGATCGATGGTGGTGACGGCGCGGCGCTCACGGCGCTGGCGCGTGTTCACGCCGCGGCGGAGGACTGGCCTGCGTTGGTGGAGGTGCTGCGGCGCCACATCGACTCGACGCAGGATCCGGCCGAGGCCGCCGAGCTGCGCATGCGCGTGGGCTCGGTGCTCGAAGAGCGCATCAACGACCAGGAGGGCGCGGCCGCGGAGTACGCGCTGGTGCTCCAGTCCGACCCGGTGAACCTCGCGGCGCTGCGCGGCCTGGAGGGCATCTACGCCCGCCTCGGCCGCAGCCAGGAGCTGCTCGGCATCCTCGAACAGCAGCTCGAAGTGGTCGCCACGGAGCGCGAGCGCATCAAGCTGCTCACCCGCATCGGCGGGATGTTGGAGGAGGAGTTCGTCCGCCCCGCGCTGGCCATCGAGCGCTTCGAGCGCGTGCTGGAGATCGACCCCTCGCACGACCCGTCGCTGCGCGCCCTGGAGCGCCTCTACCGCGCCACCGGCCAGTGGAACGAGCTCATCTCCACCCTGGAGCGCCACCTCACGGCGACCACCGAGCGGCGCGACCGCGTGCCGATCTTCCTCCAGATGGGCCACGTCTTCGCCGACGAGCGGCGCGACCTCGACCACGCGGAGGACGCGTTCCTCAACGTGCTCCAGATCGAGCAGGAGAACACCGACGCGCTCGACTCGCTCGCGCGCATCTACGAGTCGCGCCAGGACTGGCACCGCGCGACGGACACCCTGGAGCAGCTCGCGCAGTACGTCGCTGGGGACGTGGGCAAGGCCGTCGAGCTGCGCGTCCGCGTGGGCAAGATCGCCGAGACCTCGCTGGGCGACGAGCTCCGCGCGGTGGAGCAGTACCAGGCCGCGCTCGACCTCGACCAGGAGCACCTGCCCGCGCTCGAAGCGCTGCGCGCCATCGCGACGCGCCGCGAGGACTGGTACGAGGTGGCCCGCTACCTCGACCGCGAGCAGGCGGCGACGGCGCTCCCGCGCACCCGCGCGAAGCTCCTCACCGAGCTCGGGCGCATCCAGGCGCAGTACCTCGACGACGAGGAGCAGTCGATCCGCTGCTACGAAGAGGCGCTGCGCAACGACGCCGATCAGGAGGAGGCCGCGTGGCCCCTCGCCAACTACTACGTCGCCAACCAGCGCTGGGCCGAGGCCGAGCCGCTGGTGGAGATGCTCACCCGCCGCGCGTCACGGCGCGACCCGGCGGAGCAGCTCCAGATCCAGCTCATGATGGGCCGCGTCGCGGTGAAGATCGGCAAGGGCGACCGCGCGATCAAGGCGTTTACGGCGGCGCAGACGCTCGACCGCGCCAACGTCGAGGCCATCTCCGCGCTGGCGCTCGCCTACTTCGACAAGCAGGACTGGGACAACGCGTTCAAGCACTATCAAGTGCTGCTCGTCCATCACAAGGACGACCTCGACGCCGAGCAGCGCGCCGACCTCTACCACCGCCTCGGCGTGGTGAAGGCCGCGCAGGGTGACCGTCGCCGCGCGGTGAACTTCCTCGAGAAGTCGCTGGAGGAGTACCCGGGGTATCGCCCGGCGCTCGGCGCGCTCATCGACACGCACGCCGCGGGCAACGAGTGGGAGCCCGCCATCGGGTACCGCTCGCAGCTCCTCGACATGGAGGACGACGAGGAGAAGCGCTTCGCGATGCTCCTCGAAATCGGGTCGCTCTGGCAGGAGAAGGCCAAGAACAACCAGAAGGCCATCCAGGCCTTCGCGGGTGCCTCGGAGCTGAAGCCGAAGGACCGCGCGCTGCTCAACCGCCTGCTGCCGCTCTACACGGAGGGCAAGCAGTGGTCGAAGGTCATCGACACCGCGCAGCGCATCAGCGACCTCGAGACCAACAACGATCGCAAGGCCGTGTACGCGTACACGATCGCGACGATCTACAACAAGGAGCTCAAGAACCCCGACGAGGCGCTGACCTTCTACGGGCAGGCGTTGGACCTCAACCCCAACGAGCTCAAGCCCTTCGCGAAGGTCAACGAGATCCTCACGGCGCGCCGCGACTGGCGCAACCTGTCGCGCGCCTACAAGCGCATGATCGAGCGCGTCGCGGGCAAGCCCGAGAGCCGCGACCTCGAGTACAACCTCCTGCACCCGCTCGGCCTCATCTACCGTGATCGTCTCGGGGAGAACGACAAGGCGCTCGCGGTGTTCAAGCTGGCGTCGGAGCGCAAGCCCGACGACCTGACGGAGCACAAGATCATCGCCGAGCTCGCGGCGAAGATGGGCGACGCCAACGAGTCCATCTCGCGCTGGCAGACCATCGCCACGCAGGACATGGGCAACGCCGAGGCCCTCCACGCGATCTACGACCTCTATTACAACGCCCATCAGCACGACAAGGCGTGGTGCGTGGCGGCGACGACCACCTTCCTCTTGCGCGATCGCGCGCGGGAAGACCTGCGGGCGTTCTTCGAGCAGTACCGCCCGCGCAAGGCGTTGCAGCCGACCGGGCGTCTCACCGAGGAGCACTGGGTCAAGCAGCTCTTCCACCCCAACGAAGACCCGGTGGTGGGGAAGATCTTCGCGTCGATCCTCGGGGCGGTGCGCCGCGCCAAGGTGAAGCCGCTCGCGCAGTTCGGCTTCACGCAGGCCGAGCTCCAGAACCCGCAGAACACCACCGTCGCGCTGGTTCGTTCGCTCGCGACGTCGTCGCAGGCGCTCAACCTGCCGCTGCCGTCGATCTTCCTGAAGCCGCAGCAGCAGGGCGGCCTCGGGTACGTGCCGGCCGACCCCATCGCGTCGTTTGCGGGCGCGGGTCTGCTCTCGGGTCTTCGCCCGGAGGAGCTCGCCTTCGTGGCGGCGAAGCACATGAGCTACTACCGCAACGAGCACTACATCCGCGTGCTGCTGCCGACGACGCAGGAGCTCACGGTCATGCTGCTCGCGGCGATCAAGCTGGTGAAGTCCGACCAGGACGTCCCGGTGGAGTCGGCGCAGGCCGCGCAGACGCTCGCCCCGCTGATGGCCTCCGACCCGGTGGCCGTCGAAGGGCTCCGCAAGGTGGTGCGCTACTTCCTGGAGCAGGGCGGCGCGTCGAACATCAAGAAGTGGTACCAGTCCGTCGAGCTCACGGCCGCCCGCGCGGGCTTCCTGATGTGCGGCGACCTGGAGATCACCCGCAAGATGCTCGCGCTGGAGCCGGGCCTGCCGGGCGACCTCGCGCCGGCGGAGAAGCTGAAGGACGTGATCCTCTTCTCGATGAGCGAGACGTACTTCTCGCTGCGCGAGTCGCTGGGCATCAACTTCCAGGTGCAGTCCGCCTCGTACTGACCGTCACCCGATCACCGGCGCCCATCCAAAGGCGCCGGTGCCTTCCTCACCGTCTACATCCCACCATCGCTGAGTGCCTCGTCGTTGAGCGTCGCGCTCGCGGCGAGGACGTCACCCGTCTCGTAGAAGTCGACGGTCACGAAGTTGGGCAGCCGACCTCGCTCGCGCCAGCAGCGACGCGCGCGATCGATGAGGAAGGGGTTGTGGTTGACCATCTCCGCGAGCCGCGGGAGCGCCGCGGGCGCCGTGAGGAAGTGGTTGAAGATGAAGAGCGAGTTGGCCGAGTCGCCGCGGTTGGTGCGGCAGTCGAGGTCGGCCGGGGTCTCGGCGCTGAAGGGAGTCTCCTGCGCGAACGACCACACCGGGAGGTCCCACGGGAGGGCCGCGTCGGCGTTGTCGTCGAGCACCACGAGGCGGCGATTGGCGGTCACCATCGCGCCGAGCGTCGGCCACGGAGCGCCGCGCGCCTGCGTGTGAACGTCGTCGAGCAGGCCGGCCTCGCGCATCGCACCCTCCAGCGCGGGGCCTTCGATGTAGCTCTCCAGGATGAGCACCATCACCTCGCCGGGGTGCGAGTCCATGAACTGACCGATGTCGCAGAGCCCCTCGGCGAGCCGACGATGGCCAATGGTGCAGGGGCCGTGGCAGAGGTTGGCCTCGCCCTCGTACATGTGCAGGTCGAGCATCAAGCCGCGGATGCCGTCCTGCATCTGGTGCTGAAGCGAGCGTTCCTGGTTGGGGAGGGTGAAGCGCTCCTCGCGGTTGGACATCGCGTTGTGCGTCGTCGGAAACACCACCTGGTCGAGCCGTCGGGAGCAGCGGTCCGCGGCGCCGTTGCAGACCGCTGGCGCGGCGGGTTGCGTGGGTCGACGACGCTCGCAACGCCACGGACCAGCGGCGTCCGAGGTGTCCGACTGAACCGACGCGTCCGTCGGTGCGGCGGGCGTCGAACCACAGCCCAGCAAGCCCAACGTCATCACCAAGGCCAGAGGTCGAAGCATGGCGGCATCGTGCCATAGAGGTGACGGCCGGGGACGGTTTCAGCTTTTCACGTTGTCACTCCCTCGAACTTCGTCACAACGTGAAAAGCTGAAACCGTCCCCACCCCCGTCCCCCCGCCACCGATGAGACCCTGATCCCCGCCGTGCGCCCCACCGACCTGCACTTCAAGCCCGCCGACTTCGACATCCCCACCAGCCGCGGCCCCGTCCGCGTCACCTGGCTCGGAACCGCCGGCTTCTCCATCGAGCACGACAACACCACCGTGCTCATCGACCCGTACCTCACCCGCGCGTCCATCCCGAGCCTGCTCGCCGCGCCCCTCCGTAGCGACCCCGCCGCCGTCGCGCGCCACGCCCCGCGCGCCGACGCCATCGTCGCCGGGCACACCCACTTCGACCACGTGCTCGATGTCCCCGCCATCGCTCGCTCGACCGGCGCCCGCGTCTTCGGATCACGCTCCTGCGTCGCCCTCTGCCAGTCGGCCGGTGTCGCCAGCTCGCAGGTCGTCGACGTCGAGTCCGCCATGCGCGGAGAGCCCCATCGCGCCGAGGTCGGGCCCTTCTCCCTCCGCTTCATCCCCAGCGTTCACTCGGCCTTCATGCTCGGCCGCATCCCCTTCCCCGGGGACATCAGCGACTGCGACCAGCTCCCGCTCCGCACCCACCGCTACCGCTGCGGCGCCGTCTTCGGCGTCGAGCTGCGCGTCGCCGACAAGACCCTCTACCACCTCGGCAGCGCCGACCTCCTCGACGCCCGCGCCCCCCGCAACATCGACCTCCTCCTCATGTGCGTCGCCGGCTGGACCACCACTCCGCGCTTCACCGACCGCGTGATGCGCGCGTTCACGCCGCGGGCGATCCTGCTGTCGCACTGGGACAACTTCCTCTCGCCGATGTCCGCGGGCGCGCAGATTCTCCCCGCGATGCAGCTCCCGCGGCTCGTCGACGGCCTCACCCGCGTCGACCCCAGCGTCCGCATCGGCGCGCTCCCGCTGCTCGGCTCCGTCTCCCTCTAACGCTCGCGTGTACACTCCCGCGTCGATGAACTCCCTCGTCGACGTCTTCGGGCCGCTTCACCTCGTGGACCACGGCGGCTCCGGCCCGCCGATGCTCCTCGTCCACGGCCTCGGCGGCTCCGTCGAGAACTGGCTCCGCGTCGCCCACGCCCTCACGCGCGACCACCACGTCTACGCCGTCGACCTCCCCGGCTTCGGTCGCTCTCCGCCCGCCGGTCGTCCGCCCACGCTCGACGGCTATGTCTCCGTCCTCGCCGCGCTGCTCCGCCAGCACATCCGCGAACCCGCCGTGCTCGTGGGCAACTCCATGGGCGGCCTCGTCTCGCTGCTCGTCGCCGCCCAGCACCCCGAGCTCGTGCGCGGCCTCGTGCTCGTCAACCCGGCGCTCCCCACCTATCCCGGCGCGCCCATCGACCGCCTCATCGGGACCATCTTCACCATCTACGCGATCCCCGGCGTGGGCGAGCTCTACTTCCGCAACGTCGCGCGCCGCGCCTCAGCCGACGCCTCCATCCGCTACTTCTTCAAGATCTGCGGCCTCGACCCCAAGGCCATGCCCGACGACGTCCTCGACGCCCACCGCGCCGTCCACCGCTACCGGCGCGACCTCCCGTGGACCGACGCGACCTTCCTCGGCGCCGCGCGCTCCATCCTCCAGCTCCTCATCCTCAAGCGCTCCCGCTTCGAAGAACACCTCCGCTGCGTGCGCGCCCCAACGCTGCTCATCCACGGAACCCTCGACCGCCTCGTCAACGTCGGCAACGCCCGCGCCGTCGCGAAGCGCCGCGAGGACTTCACCTACGCCGAGCTCCCCTCCATCGGCCACACCCCGATGCTCCAGGAACCCGAGGACTTCGTCGCCCGAACCCTCGCCTGGACCGCAGCGCTCACGCCGACCGAAAGACCCGCCGCGGCACCGTGATAGCGTCCCGGGTCGGGACCTCCGTACATGCTCGACCCATCCCTGATTCCGCTCGTTCAGCGCCTCGACCGCGACCCTGAAGACCGCGAGGCCGTGGAGACCCTCTGCCGCGAGCTCGACGGCCGCGGCGAACACGAGGTGCTCGCCATGCTCCTCGAAAAGGTCGCCGGCCGACGACGCACTCCCGAAAGCTCCGTCGAGCTGCTGCACCGCGCGGCGCTTACGTGGTCAAGTAAGGTCGGCGACGACCCCAAGGCCCTCAAGCTCTGGAACCAGGTCCTCGAAGCCCAGCCCCATCACGACGGCGCGCTGCTGGGGACGGCGACGGTGTTTCGCCGCACGCACCGCGGCGAGCAGGCCGAGGCCGTCTACAAGCGCCTGTTGGACAAGGCCATTTCGCCCGCGAAGAAGGTCCCGGTGCTGGAGGCCATGGCCGGTCTCTGCGCCGAGCGCGAGATGCCCGACAAGGAGATCGAGGTGCGCCGCGAGCTCGCCACGCACCAGGGCAGCGGCGCAGCCGCGACGTCCAACCGGCGATCGCTGGCAAGGCTGTTGGTCGAGCGGTCACGCAAGCGTCGAGCGACGACCCCATTGGCGGAAGGTGAGGTCGACCCCGACCAGCGGGAGGCGGCGGCGCTGCTGGGCCTCGTGGCGAAGGAGGGAGCGACGGGGCGCGCGGTGGAGTTCGCGCAGGCGGCGCTGTCGCTGTGGCCGGGTGAGGTGAGCGCGTTCGAGGTGCTGGAGGAGAGCGGATCGCTCAAGCAGGCCGACCTCACCACGCTGCGCATCCAGTTTCTCGCGGCCGACCCGAAGGGCGCGCGCGGTCAGCGGGTGCGGCGCGACCTCGCGGACGCCTACGTCGCCACGCACCGACCCGAGGACGCGGTGACGGTTCTCTCGGCGGCGGCCGACGATGATCCGCAGGCGGCGCAGTCGCTCGCGAAGCTCTACGAGAAGCTCGGTCGGCACCTCGACCTGGCGAAGCTGCTCGACCGACTGCCGATGCCCGCGGAGGACGACGCGCGGCTGGCGGTGTTGCGTCGACGCGCGCAGGCGTGGAAGCAGAGCGGACAGAAGCCGCAGCACCTGGCGGCGTTGCGATCGCTGCTCGACGAGTCTCCCGCGGAGGCCGAGGCACTGGCCGAGATCGAGCGTGACTGTCGACTCCAGGGGTTGCTGGGCGAGCTGCGCGATCGGCTGCGCGCGGCCGCGAAGGTCGACGGCGTCGAGGCGGCGTCGCGGGTTCGTTGGCTGCGCGAGGTGGCCCAGCTCGCCGAGCGGCGCTTCGACGACGTGGCCGACGCGCGCACGGCGTGGGAGTCGCTGGAGCGCGTGGCGGAGACCGCGGAGGGGCGCGCCGAGGCGCAGGCCGCGCTGCTGCGATTGATGACCCGGGTGGAGGACTGGGACCAGGTGCTGGAGCGCCTCGCGACGCAGGCCGAGGCGGAGGACGACCCGTCGGAGTCGCGGCGACTGTGGATGCGCTGGGTGCAGGTGCGACGGGAACACCGGCCCGACGTGGCGCGCGAGACGGAGGTGCTGGAGCGGCTGTGGGTTCAGCACCCGGACGACGACGTGGGGCGCGCGCTGACGGAGGCGCGGCGGCGCGCGGGCGACGACATCGGCGTGACGGCGATGCTGTACGCCCTCATCGAGCGCGCGGGCCCGACGCACGCGGCGTCGCGGTGGAGCCAGCTCGCCGAGCACCTGGAGCGCATCGGTGATCTGGAGAGCAGCGTCGAGGCGTGGCGCAACGCGCGCAGCATCGACCCGACGAGCGCCCTCGCGTGGGAGGCCGAGGCGCGGGTGCTGGGCGCGATGGGAGACCGCGAGGCGCAGCTCACGACGCTGGTGGCGTACGCCGATCACCCGGTGGCGCCGGGGCGGCGCGCCGGGGAGTTCTATGGCCGGGCGGCGCAGTTGTCGTTCGAGCTGGGTCGCAAGGAGCAGGCGCGGCAGCTCGCCGAGCGGGCGCTGCGGTTCAGCCCCGACGACGACGCGATGAAGGGCCTGGTCGCGACGCTGGATGATCCGGGGACGGCGCCGGTGATGTTCGAGGAGCTGCTGGCCGAGGTCGCCAGGAGGGCCGAGGCGAAGGCCGAAGCGCCGGCGTCGGAGCCGGTGACGGCGGTGCTGCCGCCGGTCGCGGAGCCAGCGCCAGAGACGCCCGCAGCGGAGCCCATGGACCGGGACGAACCCACCGGGATCGTCACCGTCGAGACGGACGTCATCGACGAGCCCACCAAGGCCATCGCCATCGAACGAGACGCCGACGAGGAGCAGACCAGAGCCGTGACCATCGAGCGACAGGTCGTCGACGAGCCCGCCGCGGCGGTGATCACCGAACCCCCGACGGCAGACCCCGCGCCCGCGGAGACGGAAGCGGTAGCGGTAGCGGAAACAGACACGGGAGCGGCAGAGACGGAAGCAGAGGTGGACGCGAGCCCGACCACGCCGCCCCCCGAACCGACGACCCTCGCCGCCTCCGCACAGCACACCGCGGAGGTCATCGACGAGTTGTCCGATGACGCCATCGAAGAGCTGTCCGCCGAACCTGAATCCACGGCCTCCATCAGCACCTTCGCCCAACCAGAGCCCGAGCCCGAGCCCACCGCGTCGATCAGCACCTTCGCCGAGCCCGAGCCCGCACCGAAACAACCAACCCCGCCGGCGGAGTCCGAAGAGCGAACCCCGCTCGATGGTGTCGCGCTGCCCGAGGTCGGCTCCGTCACCGCGGAGCTCAAGGCACCGCCGCCACCGATCGTGGTCGCGCCACCGCCGACCGATCCGCCCTCCGCCGACGAAGACTCCATGATCATCGATGAGAGCCTCTTCGGAGAGCCCACCTCGTCGACGCCCACGCAGACCGAGCCGCCCGCGCCGACGCCCACCCTCAAGCCCGCCGCGTCCGTCGCCGCGCCCGTCGCCGCTCCCCCGACCAACCCGCCGCCCGCGCCGACGCCCTCCGTCCCGCCGCCCGCCCGCCCGCGGCCGTCGTTGCCGTCGCTCCCCACGCTGCCGCGCCAGCGCATCGCGACGGGCGTCCCCCCGTCCATGCCTGCGCCCGCGCCGCCCGCGGCCGTCACGCCGTCGTTCACGCCGATCACCCCGGAGCCGCCACCCGAGTACGTGGCGCCGCCTCCGGCCGTCTCCGCGCTTCAGTTCAACCCACAACCCGTCGCGGTCGCGCCGCCGCCGCCCGCGCTTCAGTTCAATCCACAACCCGTCGCGGTCGCGCCGCCGCCGCCCGCGCTCCAGTTCAACCCACAACCCATCGCGATCGCACCACCACCGCCCGCGCTCCAGTTCAATCCACAACCCGTCGCGGTCGCACCACCACCGCCCGCGCTTCAGTTCAACCCACAACCCATCGCGGTCGCACCACCACCGCCCGCGCTTCAGTTCAATCCACAACCCGTCGCGATCGCGCCGTCACCCGGTGACCCCTTCACGCGCGTCTCGGGTGACTGGGTCGTCGATGCCAGCGGCGACCCCTTCGCCCAGAGCAGCGCGCCCGCCGCAGCGCCGCAGCCGCCGCCCGAGGTCTACACCGCTCCGCCACCACCACCTGTCGAGGTCTACGCGCCGCCGCCGCCGCCTCAACCGACACCGCAGGGCCCCGCCTTCGAGCGCGTCCTCCTCCCGATGCTCGAAAAGCTCCTTCACGGATAAAGTCCAATTCATTACCGACAACCGACCGAGCGGCACATCCGGGGCGGTGTAGGTGCAATAATCACCTCATTTTTCCGTGTTCGGTAACGTGACAGCGGTCTCGTATCGTGTGATGGTGGCGTTCCCTGGTTCTTCGCGCAGTCGCCCTTTCTCCTAAAGGCACACGCGAACACCTTCGGTGACCCTTTGCCTACGCTGTTAGGGAGGCCCTTCATGCGCTCAAAAGCCCGGTGGATCTGTTCGCTCGCCGCCTCCCTCCTCCTCGCAGCATCCACCGCCTCCGCGCAGCGCTCTGCCGCCGCCTCGCCGGTCGTCCAGATGCTCCGCAGCGCGCCCGATGCCCGTACCCGCGCGCAGGCCGCCCTCTCCCTGGCTCGCCTGCCCAGCGCCGACGCGCCCGCCGCCCTGCGTGACGCGCTCTCCGACCCCGCCGCCGTCGTCCGCGCCGCCGCCGCCGCGTCACTCGCCGATCTCCGCGACGCCGGCTCCATCGCCGCCCTCCAGGCCCACCTGCAAGACCCCAACGACAACGTCCGCGACGCCGTCACCCGCGCCCTCGCCCGCCTCGGAACACCCTCCGCCAGCGCCACCTTCGAAGCCCCGCAGCCCGTCGACCTCGCCGCTGTCCGCTTCCTCGTCCGCCCCGGCGAGCTCGCCGACCGCGAGGGCTCCGACGCCGCCCGCGTCGACCTGCTCCGCGACGCCGTCCGTAGCGCGCTCCGCAACCGCGGCACCGTCGCGCTGCACCCCGGCCTCCTGCCCCCCGCCGCCCAGCGCCGCCTGCGCAGCGGTTCGCTCCGCCAGTTCTCCCTCGACGGCGGCCTCCAGACCGTTCGTCGCGTGCCCGCCCCCGACGGTGAGCGCCTGCGCGCCGAGGTCAACCTCGTCATCGTCTCCGAGCCGCAGCACGCCATCGTCGGCATGGTCACCGGCGCCGCCTCGCTGCCCGCGCCCTACGGCCACGACGCTGCGGCACTGCGCCGCACCGAGGCGACGCTCATCACCTCTGCGGTGCAGGCCGCGCTACGCGACGTGGAGTCGTACCTCGCGCAGACGCCGTAGACCTCGACATCCCCACACACGAGACCCAAGCTTCTCCCGCCTCGCCGGACTGGCCGCAGATGACGGCCGCAGTGTGACGAGGAGAAAGAGAAGGTCTCCCCATGACGACGCGCTCCAAGCTCCTCTCTGGCGCTCTGCTCGCCGCCCTGCTCATCCCCGTCACGGCCTCCGCCGGAACCCTCCAGGTCCGCGACCCCTCCGACATGCTCACCGCGCAGGACGAGGCGGGTCTCCGTGACGCCGCCCGCGCGTGGCCCTTCGACGCGCGCGTGGTCGTCACCAGCGAGATGCCCTCCCGCGCCTCGCTCGACCGCTACGTCGGCGCGCAGGTCTCGGAGCCCAACATGGTCGTCGTCGGCGTCGACCCGACGCACCGCTTCACCTCGGTGCACTTCGGCACGGGCACCCGCATCGCGCGCGACCGCTTCAGCGCCATCGAAAACGCGGGCGACCAGTGGTTTCGCGCGGGGCAGTGGCGCAGCGGCGTCGAGGCGATCTTCACCTCCGCCAACGGCGCGGTGGGCTCTGCCGCCGCGGGCGAGATCACCAACCGTGACGCGGTCGGCGCGACCTCCAACCGCGAGGCGCCCTCCTTCCCGTGGGGCCTCATGCTCCTCGGCATCGGTGGTGTGATCGTCGTGGTGATGGTCTTCCGCGCGATGCGCAACCGGCAGGCGATGGGTGGGGCGTACGGCGGTGACCCGTACCGCGCGCAGCAGGGCCCGGGCCCGTACGGCCAGCCCGGCGGATACCCTCCCGGGTATGGTCCCAACTACGGACCGGGCTACGGGCCGCAGCAGGGTAGCGGCCTCGGCGCGGGCCTCATCGGCGCGGGCCTCGGCGGCGTCGCGGGCTACGCGCTCGGGTCGGCGATGGCCAACCGCGACGAGCACCACGGGTCCGACTACAGCGGCGGCTCCGACCACAGCAGCTCCAACTACGACGCGGGCGGCAGCAGCTCGGGTTGGGACGGCGGTGGCGGCGACTTCGGCGGCGGTGACGCCGGCGGCGGTGGCGGCGACTGGTGATCTCACGGTAGAACGGCCGCGGGGCTCACGCACCCCGCGACCATGATCGATCCTCCCGACTCCAACTCCAGCAACGAACCTCCGGTGCCATCACCCGCGATGGGGCAGATGGCCACCGAGTTCCTTGGGCCGGCGCCCGACGCGCCGTCGCTCTCCATCGAAGCGACGGCCATCACCACACCTACGGGCAAAGGGCCGCAGCCCGAGCGCGACTTCCATGGGCTGAAGGTCCACGGGATTCTCGGCGAGGGCGGCATGGGCGCGGCGTACCTCGCCAGCCACCGGGTGCTGCGGGTTCCGCTGGTCATCAAGACCTTCAAGAGCGCGGCGCCGTCGCAGATCTTCCGTGAGGCGCACCTCGCGGCGCGGGTCTCGTCACCGCACGTGGTGAGCGTGCTCGACGCGGGCGTGGAGGACGAGGTCCCCTTCGTAGTGCAGCGCTACGTCGACGGCATCGACCTCGAAGAGCTGCTGCGGGCCCAGCGCGCGATGAAGCGACGGCTGCCGGTCGACCTCGTGTGCCGGCTGGTGCTCGACGCCGCGCTCGGCCTGCGGGCCATCCACCAGGCCGGGGTCATCCACCGCGACGTCAAACCGGCGAACCTCTTCCTGGGCGGCGGAGGCTCCGCGTCGGTGGGGGATTTCGGCATCGCGGTGGAGACCTTCGGCGTCGACCCCGCGCACGAACCCATCGTCGGAACACCCCAGTTCATGGCCCCCGAACAATGGAACCAGGGGGTCATCGACCGCCGCACCGACCTCTACGCGCTGGGCGCGACGGCGCACCTGCTGTCGACCAACGCGCCGCCGTTTCACGGGGAGAGCGCGTTGCAGCTCGGGGTGGCGCACGTGTCCGAACCGTACCTCCCACCGCCGCCGCGCGACCCGCGCGAGGCGTACCTCTTCGCGGTGGTGGGGCGCATGCTGCGGAAGCGTCCCGAGGACCGCTACTCCACGGCCGACGAGGTGGTGCGCAGCCTCGGCGTGGTGGCCGAGCCCGGGGCGCGCATCGTTCCGACGGGCCACGACGCGGCGACCATCGGGTCGGTGGGCGTCGAGCTGGCGGTGGGCGACCTGTCCGAGCAGCGCGCGGACGTCATCGTCAACGCCGCCAACACGCAGTTCAAGATGGACCGCGGGGTGGCCCTCTCGCTGGAGCGCGCGGGCGGCGCGGAGATCGCCGTCGAGGCGCGGGCGCAGCGCACGCTGCCCGTGGCGATGGGCGACGTCGTGTGGACGGGCGCGGGGCGGTTGCAGGCGAGCCACGTGGCGCACGCGGTGGCGGCGCTCGACGGGGCCATCTGCTTACAGCGGTGTGTATTGCGGGTGCTGCTGGAGGCCGAGGCGCGGCGCGCGACGACGGTGGCGTTTCCGGCGCTGGGCACCGGGGTCGGGGAGGTTCCGATGGCGCAGGGCGCGAAGCTGATGCTGGAGGCGTTTCGCACCTTCGCGTGGCTGCAACCGGTGCACGTCCGAACGCTGCGCGTGGTGCTCTTCAAGGAGGCCGATCGGGCCTGCTGGCGGGACGTACTGCTGACGATGTGAGGGGGCGCTATCCCCGCCGCTGTCGCTCTTCCGTCGTCGCTTCGACCGCTGCTTCATCCACCTCACCGACATCGCTCGTGGCGCTCGTATCGACGCGCACCCTCGATCCCAGCTTGCGGGCGCGGGCCTCTTCGATGGCGAGCGCCACGCTCGCGGCGTTGGGCGTCGTGATCACCACCTTGCGGGTCTTCGCCCCTTCGGTGATCTCCAGCGCGATGCACTCGCCCTCTCCGCCCGGAACGCTGTACGCCATGGTTCCGTCGATGGAGCGCTTCAGGCCCCAGCCGCCGAAGCGCATCGGGTCGTAGCGCTGCACCTCGCAGCGGGTGATGTCCTCCACGGCCACCTTCGGGCCCCACAGCCCGTACTGCACGTGCAGCGCGTCGTCGGTCACCACCACCCGCAGGTGCGACAGCAGCAGCGTCACCAGCACCAGCGGGATGACCCCCACCATGCTCACCAGCGCACCCGTCGCGAGGCCGCTCCCGACGATCGCGAGCGACGACACGCCCATGATCGCGAAGAACCAACCCGGCATGCGCTGCTTCGTCACGATGCGCGCGCGACCGCCCTCCATGTACTGCGCCGTGTACTCGTCGCCCGCCGGCTTCGGCTCTTCGTCCGCCATGCGCGCGACTCTACGGCAGTGGACAGGCTATGTCACCTACCGCGTTGCGAGGCGGGCGTGAGCGCCTACGCTGACGTCATGCACGCGATGGGAGAGATGGTGTTTCAGCGGCCCGCCAACGATGTGGTGGGCGCCGAGGTGGTGACCGAGGCGTCGGTGTTCGCGCGGGTGGGCGGTCGCGCGTTGGAGCGCGGGCGGAGGTACGTCGCGTGGGGCGCCGTGTTCGACGGAAGGCGGCGGGGCGCGGTGCTGCGGGCGCGCTGCGAGGGCAGCGGGCAGGAGGCGTGGCGGGTGCGGGTGACGCTCGGCCCCGACGGGGTGGTCGACGCGCTGTGCGACTGTCCGATGGGCGACGCGGGGGACTGCAAGCACGTGGCGGCGGTGCTGCTCACGTACGCGAAGGAGCCGGAGGCGTTTGCGGAGGTTCCGACGGCGGACGAGGCGCTCGCGGGGGTCGACGCCGAGGCGCTGCGGGCGCTGCTGGGGCTGCTGCTCCTGAAGCGCCCAGAGCTGGAGATGCTGGTGGAAGAGGCGCTGCCCGACGCCTTCGCGCGACCGGCGACCGAGGGCCACGGGCCGGGGTCGGCTTTACTGCGCGGTGTATGGTCGGGCTCCGATCTCGGCGCGGTGGCGACCGAGCTGGAAGCGCTGCGAGTGGCGGCGATGGCGGCGGGAGATCTGCGCGCAGTCGAGCGACTGGCCGTGGGCATGGTGGGTCGGCGGCGCCGGGTGGGCGGTGACACGGGGCCCGTGATGGCGGTGGCGCGGCGGTGCGTCGAGGCGGTCGCGGCGAGCGTGAAGACAGGGGAGCGAGAGGCGCGCGCGCGGGGGTTGCGCTGGCTGGTGGCGCTGTACGGCTTCGACGTGGAGCACGGCTGCGCGGGCGTGGTCGACGCGCTGGGACGCGTGGCGGTGACGGCGGCGCTGGAGGTGGCGACGGCCGACGAGCGGCGGGCGCTGGCGCGGAAGGTTCGCGGGGTGATGGCGCGCGGCGACGAGTGGGCGCGGTTTGCGTGGGGCGCGGTGCTGGTGGAGCTGGAGGAGGGACTCGTCGACGACGACGAGGCGTGGATGGAGCAGGCGCGGGCGCACCATCGGCCCGCGGCGCGCTGTCGACGGCTGCTGGCGTTGGGCCGCATCGAAGAGGCGTGGACGGCGCTGGGCGAGGTGGCCGATGGCGAGGTGCTGGTGCTGGCCAGGCGCTTCGACGAGCTTGGGTTGGCAGAGGGCTACGTCGAGGCGGTGAAGGCGCGCGCCGCGCGGTCGGGGACCATGAGCCGCGAGCGTCTGGTGACGTGGCTGCGCGAACGCGAGGCGCGGACGGTCGACGCCGAGATGGCGCTGGGCCTGGCCGAGGCGGTGCTGGCGGCGGAGCCCACGCGGGCGTCATTGGATGCGCTGCGCGAGAAGGCCCAGGCGCAGGGTCGTTGGGACGACGTGAGGGAGAGGGCCGAGGCGGTGCTCGACGCGAAGGCGCCCGGCGTGTTGCTGGCGTGGCTGTTGGATGAGGGTGATCTGCCGGCGGCGCGGCGGGTGGCGGAGGACGAGCGGGCGCGACCGGCGGGCTTCGCGGCGGAGCGGGTTCGGGTGGCGAAGGCGCTGGAGGAGAGTGACCCGGAGGGTGCGGCGCGGGTGTACCTGCGGCAGGCGGAGGCGCACGTGGCGCAGCGGGGGAGGGCGTCGTACCGCGACGCGTGCACGATGCTGGCGCGCATGGAGCGGGTGCTGACGGCGGCGGGGCGCGAGGGCGAGGCGAAGGCGCTGCGCGGGGGCTTCGCGGCGAGGCACGCGCGGCTGACCAGCCTGCGGGCGGAGCTGGTGCAGCACTTCGGTCCGCTGGCGGCGTAGGCGTCTCAGCGCTTCAGCGCACCCACCGCGCAGGCCGCGAAGCCCAGCACCTGCGGGCCTTCCTTCAACAGCGACGGTGTTGGTTCCCAGCCGTCTGCGAGTCGCGCGTCGAGGAGCTCGCGCGAGGTCGGTGGGTGATTCCAGACGGCGACCGCCGTCACTGCGCCCAGTCAGGTGGCGTCGTAGACGAGGTAACGGTCGTCCGACCAGCGCAGCACCACGTCGTGGGTGAACTCGTCCTGCACCACCACGTCGACGATCATCCGCTCGGGCGTCGCGGTGAGTCCCCACTGCACCACGTGGGCGAGCGATGCCTGCTTGTCCACCACGGCGGCGATCGCAGCGAGCGTGGAGGCGTCGGTGTCGGCGCGGTCGACGAGCTTCGTCATGGTCGTCGACAGTGCCACGAGCGCACAGCGCGCTCACCCTCTTGTGGCAGATCGCCGCAGATCTTCCCGCTCGCGGGCCTCTCAGCGCCCCAACGGAGCGGCACGTCGCGTGCTCAACCGCTCCCTCGCAGTCGCTTGCAGCGCTGCACTGTGAGGAACCCATGAACCTTCGATCTCTTCTCGCTGTCGGCTCGCTCGTCGCCTCGATGGCCTTTCCGTCCCTGGCTGGTGCGCAGGTGCAGATTCGCGCGGGCATTCGCGTGGGAACGCCAGCGCCGGTGATCGTCGCGCCCGCCCGCCCCCCGGTCGTGGTGGTTCAGCAGCCGCCGCCTGTCTATGTGCAGCCCGCGCAGCCCGTGGTCGTCGCGCAGCCCGCGCGGCCCGTCTATATCGCCCGGCCCGCGCGCTGGCATCGCGGTCGTCGTGGTCCCGTCGTGGTGCAGACCCCCAACGGCGTGTACGTCGCGCGCCACCCCGGCCGCCGGCGCGGCCACTGGCGTCACTGAGTCGACATCCACCGCGTGAGCGACTCGGCCACCGCGTCGGGTTGCTCCTCCCACATCCCCGATGACGCGCCCGCGACCGACTCCCAGCGCGCGTCCTTCACCTCGCGCACCAGGCGCCGACCCATCGTACTGATCACCTACCTCACTGGCGTCGAGACTCGATGAGCCAACGCTCACTTGTTCGTGCTTGACCCTGTCTCTTGCCGTCTGGCAAGCCTCCTGAGCACTCGAGCGGAGTAGAACCGCTTGCGGGAGTACAGCCGATGGCGCAGGGGAAGACGCGGAAGACACCGAAGGCCAAGGTCTCACGCGGCGTCGAGCGCTACAGCGAGCTCGGTGGGTGGCTCTGGTCGGCGGCCAGCAAGATCCGCGGCCCAATCGATGCGCCCCAAGTGGGGCAGCGCATCGAGCGCGGGGCGAGTCACCTTCGCGCGAGATCTGCTGGAACAGCCCGAAGAGTTTCGCGCCGAGGTGATCGCGCACGAGCTGTTGCACTTGGAGCGAGGAGGACACGGGAAGGTCTTCGAGGTGGTGCTCCGCGCGATGTTGGCGCGGTGGCGTGAGGAGCGGTACAGCGGGCCTGCGACCGGACACGAGGCGGGAGGGGTGTCGCGATGAGCAGCGTGTGGAACAGCACCGAGGGCCTGACGTCGTTGCAGGAGTTGCAGCGCTGGATGGACGGACGGGAGGACGAGCACGTCGAGTTCAAGAAGGCTGAGCGCTCGTACGACCACGACAACCTCCTGCGCTACTGCGTCGCCCTCGCCAACGAAGGCGGCGGGGTGCTGGTTCTCGGAGTGACGGACAAGAAGCCGCGTCAGGTCGTGGGGAGTCACGCGTTCCTCGATCTCGTCGGCAAGCAGAAGCAGATCCTCGATACGCTGCACATCCGTGTCGACGCGGAGGAGATGCAACACCCCGACGGACGGGTCGTGGTGTTTCGCGTGCCGTCTCGCCCGCTCGGGACGCCTTGGGCCCACCAGGGCCAGTACCTGATGCGCTCGGGCGAGAGCCTCGTGGCGATGACGCCCGAGAAGCTCGGGCAGATCTTCGCGGAGGCGCACGGTCCGGACTTCTCGGCGCAGATTTGCCGAGGCGCAACATTGAGTGATCTCGCGCCGGAAGCCATCGAGCGCTTCCGCGACCTCTGGGCGCGGAAATCGGGCAACGAGGCGCTGCGATCGTTCGACCACGCGCGCCTTCTGGCGGACGCGGAGCTGTCGCTCGATGGTGGCATCACCTACGCGGCGCTCGCCTTGATGGGCACGCGGGTGGCGCTGGGCAGGTACCTCGCGCAGGCCGAGATCATCTTCGAGTACCGCAAGGACGACGTCTCCATCGAAGCGCAGGTGCGCCACGATCACCGAGAGGGCTTCTTCCTGATCGACGACCGCCTGTGGGAGTTGATCAACGCGCGCAACGATGCGCAGAGCTTCCGCGACGGCCTCTTCGTCGGCAGCATCGCGACCTTCAACGAGATCGCCGTGCGTGAGGTGCTGCTCAACGCGGTCGCACACCGCGACTACGGGCTGGGCGCCTCGGTCTTTGTCCGCCAGTACCCGCGACGCCTCAACGTGGTCAGCCCTGGCGGACTACCAAACGGCGTGACACCCGAGAACATCATCGAGCGACATGTCCCTCGCAACCGACGCATCGCGGAGACCTTCCAACGCTGTGGGTTCGTGGAGCGTTCGGGACAGGGGATCGATCGTGTGGTGCGCACGTCGTTGGAGGAGGCCAAGCAGCCACCGGAGTTCAACGGAACGGACGCATGGCAGGTGTCGGTCACGCTGAACGGGGCGGTGCGAGACGAACGCTTCCTGGCCCTCATGCAAAAGCTGAAACACGAGGAGGGCGGGTTTCATCTCGACGACCTTCTGGTGCTCGACCTGATCCATCGAGAAGAGCCAGTGCCACTGAAGTACCGCGAACGTATCGGCGGCCTACGTGATCGAGGTGCCGTTGAGACGATCGGCCGAGGTCGCGGTCAGAAGATCGTGCTTGCGCGGCAGTTCTACGAGCTCCTCGGGAAGCCGGGCGACTACACCCGCCGCATGGGGCTCGACCACGAGACCAACAAACAGCTCCTGTTGCGACACATCGCAGACAACACGCACAGCGGCAGCCCGCTGTCAGACCTGCAAGGCGTCCTTCCTGCCCTCTCCCGCGGGCAACTCCGAGGACTTCTCGCCGAACTCCGGCGCGAAGGTAAGGCCGAACCGCGTGGAACTACGCGAGGCGCTCGCTGGCATTCGATACCCTCATCAACGTCACCACCCTGAGCACCCGGCAGGGCGATGAAAACCAATCTCAGCCAATCCGAAACCAATCCAATCGCCAAATACCCTATAATTCTCGTATAACTATAAGCATAGCTATTGGTTCTTTCCGTTGGAAAGTTCCAGGCGCTCGTCAACTCCCGTCCCCTTCTTCACGCGCTCATCCACCGCGTGAGCGACTCGGCCACCGCGTCGGGTTGCTCCTCCCACATCCCCGATGACGCGCCCGCGACCGACTCCCAGCGCGCGTCCTTCACCTCGCGCACCAATCGTTGACCCATCGCCTGCGACGCCGGCTTCGCGCGGTCGCCCCACATCACCAGCGTCGGCGCGCGCACCTTCGCCAGCTTCGGCCCGAGCGCCGAGACGTCCAGCACCGAGCGTCCCAGCGTCCGCCACGCGCACTCCCGCGCCTCGGGCGGGTCGAACTGCGCGAACCACGCGTCCACCAACGCGCGGTCGTACTGATAGCCCGGCGCGAATACCTCCCGTCGGAAGTGCGCGTGAAACATCCCCCGCCCGAACCACTGCTTGAACACCAGCGACCCCAGCACCGGGACCGACGGCAGCCGTGATCCGATGCCGCGCTCCGTCGGCCACGCGGCGGCGTGCATCACGGCGAGACGATCGACGATCTCCGGGTGGTCGGCCGCCAGCGTCAACGCCACCGTCGCCCCGAGCGCGTGACCCGCGACGTGCGCGCGCGCCGCCCCGACGCCCGCCAGCAGATCGCACAGGGTCTCGGCCAGCGCCTCTCGCGTGAAGGCATACCGCGTGGGCTTCTCGCTCACGCCGAAGCCCGGCAGGTCGGGCGCGATCACGCGGAAGCGCTCGGCCAGCTTCGGCACCACCCGCCGCCACGCGCGGTGATCGGCGAATACATCGTGGAGTAAGAGCAGCGTCGGCCCGCGCCCGATCTCCTGGTAGTGGACGCGAACGCCCCGCAGCAGCAGGTCGCGGCGCTCTCCCTCCTCGGTCGGCGGGTCGGCGGTGGCCATCGGAAATGAGCGGAGCGGTTCAGCCCGCGTGGACGGCGGGGGCGAGCGGTCGCAGGCCCGCGTCGCGGAGCAGCCGCGCGTCGTCGTCGGTGTCGGGGTTGGGGGTGGTGAGCAGCTTGTCGCCGTAGAAGAGCGAGTTGGCGCCGGCCATCATGCAGAGGAGCTGCGCCTCGCGGGAGAGTGATGTGCGACCCGCGCTCAAGCGAACCATCGAGCGCGGCATCATGATGCGCGCGGCGGCGATCATGCGAACGAGCTCGACGGGGTCGACGGGCGGGCGATCGGCGAGGGGCGTGCCTTCGACGGGGACGAGGGCGTTGATGGGGACGCTCTCGGGGTGCGGGTCGAGGTTGGCGAGCGTGACGAGCATGCGGGCGCGGTCGCGGGTGGTCTCGCCCATGCCGATGATGCCGCCCGAGCACACGGTGATGCCCGCCTTGCGGACGTTGTCGAGCGTGCGCAGCCGGTCTTCGTAGGCGCGCGTGGTGATGATCGTCCCGTAGAACTCCTTGGAGGAGTCGAGGTTGTGGTTGTACGCGTCGAGTCCGGCTTCCTTGAGGGACTTCGCCTGCGACTCGTTGAGCATCCCGAGGGTGCAGCACGCTTCGAGGCCGAGCTCCTTCACCCCGCGCACCATGGTGAGCACCTTGTCGAACGCGGGGCCTTCCTTCACCTCGCGCCACGCCGCGCCCATGCAGAAGCGGGTGCTGCCGGCCTCGCGCGCGCGACGGGCCGAAGCGATGACCGACTCCACGTCGAGCATCTTCTCGGTCTCGACGGGCGACTCGTACTTCGAGCTCTGCGGGCAGTAGGAGCAGTCCTCGGGACAACCGCCCGTCTTCACGGAGAGCAGGGTGCAGAGCTGGACGGCGTCGGGCGGGTGAAACGCGCGGTGGACGGTCTGCGCGCGGTGCAACAGATCGAGCAGGGGAAGGTCGTGGAGGGCGACGACTTCGGAGACGTTCCAGTCGTGGCGGATGGGGTGCTCGGGCGGAAGGGTCGCGTCCATGATGGGCGCGGACCTTACACCGTCGTGCGTGCGGGGCGGTAGGCTGCGCGGCCGTGAGCAACGAGACCGCAGGGACGTTCCGCTTCGACGAGCTCTTCGACCCGGAGGAGTACCTGCATTTCCTCGACGAGACCCTGCGCGCCGAGGACACCGAAGGGCAGGTGGACTTCGCCGTGAAGGCACTGTCGCTGCGGGCGGGAGCGCCGGTGATCGACCTCGGGTGCGGTCACGGACGGCACGCGCTGGCCTTCGCGCGCAGAGGGTTTCCGGTGGTGGGCGTCGATCTGGTGGAGGGCTTCGTCGCGATGGCGAAGGAGGCCGCGACACGCGAAGGGCTACGGGCGGACTTCGTTCATGGGGACGTGCGGACCTTTGCGGTGAACGAAGCGGTGTTCGAGGGGGCGGTGTGTCTGTTCGACGCGTTCGGGTGGTTCGACGATGACGGGCAGATGGGAATACTCCGCAACGTATTCGCGATGCTCAAGCCGGGCGGGCGGTTGCTGTTGGACCTGCGGACGAGGGAGTTCGTGACGCGGTTGGCGCCGGTGAGCGTGACCGAGGCGGGCGGTGATCTGATGATCGACCGGCAGCGGTTTGATCTGGAGAGCGGGCGACTGGTCGACACGCGGACGACGGTGCGCGGAGGGAGGACGCGGACGGTGACGTTCTCGGTGCGGGTCTACGCGTACACGGAGATACGGATGATGCTGCGGGCGGCGGGCTTCGAGGTGGAGCGCGGCTACGGCGGCTTCGATGGGGCGGGGCTGTCGGCGGCGCGACCGCGGACGCTGGTGGTGGCGCGGCGGCCGTGAGTAGGGCGGCGCGCTACGGACGACGGAACGAAGCCGCAAGGGCGCAGGGGTCGCAAGGGTACGGACGAACGTAGGGGGTTGAGCGGTGGGTCGTTCAGCGGACGCGCACCTGCGACGCGGGGACCACCTGCTGGATGGGTCGCACCGCGCAGACCTCGGGGCCGCCGAAGCGCACCGCGGCGACGCGCCAGAAGTCGTTGTCGCCGCCGCGGTTGCCGTCGAGGTCGCGCTCGAAGCGGGCGACGCGCTGCTCGCCGCAGTAGATCACCACCGTCGCGTGGGTGAGCGCCTGCTGCCCGTGCGACGAGTAGTAGTGAACCGCCACCTCGTAGTCGTGGTCGACCTCGGGCGTGTCGACGCGGATGTTCTCAGGACCCTCACCGTCGGTGTCGTCGGTGTCGAGCCAGCGGCGGCGGCCCTCGTCACCGAAGGACGTGTCGGGCTGGCGGTTGCCGAAGTAGCAGTCCGCGGGCGTGAACCAGCGCGACTCGGGGTCGCTCAGGGTGTGGAGGTCGACGTCGGTGCCCTGGGTGTTCCAGGAGAGCTCGACGCGGAAGCCGTGGCCCAGCATCGAGACGGTGGTGTCGCATTCGGCGGTGGTTCCGTCGGGGTTGCGGGTCTCGGCGTGGACCGTGAAGTCACCGACGATGACCGACGTGAACGGGACGTCGACGCCCTGCGCGACCACCGAGTCGGTGTCGGTGTCGAGGTAACGCTCGGCGAAGCGATACGCGCGGGTGTCGCCGGGCGCGGCGGACACCGACCATCGCACGCGCGCGCCGGGCGCGGAGCCGGTGGTGTGGAGGGCGACGGGCGTTCCGGCGAGGGCGCGCGATGGAGCGGGGCAGCGCAGTGATGACGGTGCCGTCGCGACGACGAGCGGGTCGTTGGTGGGAGCAGGCACGGCGGTGACGACGGTGACGCGGGTGAGGTCGGTGACGGTGCCGTGGAGCGAAGGGCCACACGCGGCGAGGAACGGAAGCGCGAGGGCGAGCGAACGGAGGTGGGCGAGTGGCATGGCGGTGGCTCCTTCGACGGAGCAAACGCGCAACAGGTCTACGGGCTTACAGGGGATGGACCGGCCCAGCGGGTTCGTGTGACCAATGCCGACCATGGCGAGCGGTGAGCCCATCCGGTTGTATTTCGACTTCATCTCGCCGTACGCGTACCTCGCGTGGAAGGGCGTCCATGCGCTCGCCGCCGAGCACGGGCGCTCCGTCGAGCCGGTGCCCATCCTCTTCGCGGCGCTGCTCGACGCGCACGGAACCAAAGGTCCTGCGGAGGTTCCGGCCAAGCGCGAGTACATCTTCAAGGACGCGTTGCGCCGCGCGTCGATGGCCGGGGTGACGCTCGTCCCGCCGCCCGCGCATCCGTTCAATCCGCTGCTGGCGTTGCGCGTCGCGAGCCTCGACTTCGACGAGCCGACGCGACGCTCGGTGATCGACGCGCTCTTCGACGCGACCTGGGGCGACGGGCCCGGCGTGATCGATCCGGCGATCGTTGCGGGAGTGCTCTCGCGCGCGGGCATCGACGGCGAGGCCGCGGTGCGCGGGGCCGGGAGGGATGATGTGAAGGCGCGGGTGCGGACGCGGACGGAAGAGGCGGTCGCGCGCGGCGTGTTCGGGGTGCCCACGCTGCTGGTCGATGGGGAGTTGTTCTGGGGGTACGACGCGTTTCCGTGCGCCGCGATGCGGATGCGGGGAGAAGACCCGGTCAACGAATCAGTGCTGGCGCGCTGGCGCGACCTCCCGGCGGCGGCGCGACGACCGGGCGCTAGTTGAAGCGCTCGTAGACGGTGCGGATGAGCGAGCGCTGCGCCGTCGTCCATGAGTGGAAGCCATAGAGCGTGTTGCTGACGAGGCCGTTGCGGCCGGCGAGCCAGCTCGTGACCTGGCTGCGCAGCGACGCCTTCATCCGACAGCCGACGTAGATCGCGTGGATGTGCGGCGCCTCGCTCGAAGGCCAGCCGTCGTGACCGGGCCAGCGGTACCACGCCGCGAAGCCCTGGTTGGCGAGGCGGTCGAGCAGCGCGTGGATGTCGGCCGTCGAGAGCCCGCGCGTCGAGATGTCCGTCGCGGCGGAGTAGGCGAGTCCGCTGGCGGTTCCGTCGGCGGCGTGGGTGCCCGCGGAAGCGGCGGCGTTGCCGATGGTCTGCGTGATGCGTTCGGCGGGGACGCCCGCGCACCGCAGCCGATCGGACGCATCGGGGTGCAGACCCCAGTGCAGAAGCGAGCGACGCGCACAGCCGGGGAGCGTGGGCGCAGGCGGAGGTGCCGCGGCGCAGACGTCGTTGGTGCCCGACGGGCGGTGCAGGCAACCGTGATCGCAGGCGTCGGTCTCGACGCGCCCCGAGACACAACGCTGACGCGAACGCTCGCCCACGGTGCAGGTCCAGATGTTCGACTGACCCGAGGCTGAGCCCACGCAGCGTGGCGGCGTCACAGGCACGTCCCGCGGTGCGGGCACATCAACCACCACGCGCACGTCGACCACCGCGCGCACGTCCGCCCTCGCCGGGACGTCGATGACCACGAGTGCGACGTCTTCCGCCACGGACACGTCCTCTGCGACCGCGGCGTCGACCTCGTCGACGATGGGCGGCAGCAGCGGGACGTCGGCCCCCTCGGCGAGCTCGGCGTCCTCGGGGATGCTCGGATGCTGGTCGATCTCTGGATCGATGGGCGTGGCGATCTCGCCGCCGCAGCCGACCATCACGGCCACCAGCCAACCGCTCACCCACCGAGACGCACGACCCATGGTGACCATCTTCACTCCCCTCGCGTCGCCCTCGCTCGCAGCTTCGTCAGGTGCTCCCGCACGCGCGCTTCGGTCCCGTGCGTCGTCGGCTCGTACCACGTCGTGTTGCCCATCTCTTCGGGCAGGTACCGCTCCGCCACGAAGCCACCTTCGCCCGCGTGCGGGTCGCGATACCCCTCGCCGTAGCCCCACTCCTTCATCGCCGCCGTCGGCGCATTCCGCAACCGCATCGGCACCGGCAGCGTCCCGTGCTCCTGTATCGCGCCCTGCACCGCCCGCAGCGCGCGGTACGCCGCCTTCGATTTCGGCGCCACCGCCAGGTACGTCACCGCGTGCGCCAGCGGGATCAACCCCTCCGGCACCCCCAGCCGCTCGAACGCCCGGTCGGCCGCCACCGCGATCTCCAGCGCGCGCGAATCAGCGAGCCCGATGTCCTCCGACGCGAAGATGATCATGCGGCGCAGCACGAAGCGCGGATCATCGCCGCTCTCGATCATGCGCAGACCCCAGTAGAGCGCCGCGTCGGGGTCGCTCCCCCGCAGGCTCTTGATGAACGCGCTCGCCAGGTTGTAGTGCTCCTCGCCGGACTTGTCGTAGCGGAGGTTCTTCGAGCGCGCAGCCGCCTCGACGTCGCCCACCGTCAGCGCCGCGATGCCCAGCGCCGCCCGCTCGCGCGCCATGTGGTCGAGCAGCGTCAGCGCCCGACGCGCGTCGCCGTCCGACCACCGCGCGATGGCCTCCAGCGCCTCGTCCGTCGCGGTCATCTCCAGCTTGCCGAGGCCGCGCTCGCGGTCGTCGAGCGCGCGCCGCAGCACCAGCACCAGCGACTCCGGGCGCAGCGGATCGAGCCGCACCACCTGCGCGCGAGAGAGCACGGCGCTGTTGATGGCGAACGACGGGTTCTCGGTGGTGGCGCCGACCAGCGTGACGACGCCGGCCTCGACGTGCGGGAGCAGCGCGTCCTGCTGCGCGCGGTTGAAGCGGTGGATCTCGTCGATGAAGAGCACCGTGCGCCGCCCCATGGTGCGCTCGTGCTCGGCGCGGGCGATGGCCTGCCGCACCTCGGCGACGCCCGAGAGCACGGCGGAGAGCTGCGCGAAGCGGGCGCTGGAGTGCGCGGCGATGGCGCGCGCGACGGTGGTCTTGCCGCACCCCGGTGGGCCCCAGAGGATGATGGAGGGCGAGCGATCGGCGCGGATGGCGCGGCCCAGCGAGGTGGTGGGGCCGAGGGCCTCGTCGTGGCCGATGAGCTCATCGAGGGTGCGCGGTCGCATGCGGTCGGCGAGCGGCGCGTCGGGCGCGACGATCTCCTCGGGCTCGTCGACGGGGGCGCTCGGCTTCTTGCGGTCGAAGAGGTCCATCGCGAGGGTGTCGCGGAGTGAGCACCCGCGAGCGCCCGGTGGCAAGCGCCGCTACCGCCGGTGATGCCGTCCGCCCCATGGCACGGTGGTCGGGTCGGAGCCGCCGACGGGTCGCGCGAGGCTGGGGGCCGCGACCATGACGGCGATGGACACCACCGCCACGACGAGCAGCACCCCGACGAGGAGCCATACGACGACGCGGGCGCCCATCGCGCCGGGCGCCTTGCGGGCCATGCGCTCGAAGTCCGTGAGGGCGACCGGCGACGACGGCGGCGGGAGCGCCTCGACCGCGGCACCGATGGACGACAGCAGCGCGACCATGGGGGCCACCTCGCCGACCGCGCGCGCAGGATCGAAGAAGCGACGGGTCATCCGCACGGCGCCCGGCCGTATCGCCACGACGCGGTGCTCGCGGCCCGTCGGGTCGTGCATGGCGCGCAGCACACCATCGCGCACGGCAGGCGTGGCGAGCACGGCGGCGGCCCACGCGCCGTCCGCGGCGGCGACCGTGAGGTGCGCAAACGCCGGGTCGTGGAGGGTGATGGTCGGCAGCCCGAGGGCCCCGCGCACGAGGTCACCGACGCCCGTGCGCGTGCCGACCGCCAACGCGCCATGGATGCGGGCGTCGACGCTGGTCTCCAGCAGCGGACCGCGACGGACGTAGAGCGCGTCGACGGCGCGACCGCTCCAGGTGCCGTGGTACTCGCGGAGGTTGGGCAGCGAGCCGGCGCCCGCGATACCGAGCTGCGCGAAGCCCGGGTCGAGCACCCGCGAGCGGCCCGCGGCGAACATCACCGCGCCGACGGCGAAGGCGACGATGAGTGCGAGGAAGCACGCGCCGAACACGGCGAGCTGCGAGACGCCATCGCCGGGCGCGAGCGAGCCTGCCCCCATCGCCACCACGAGGAAGACGCCCACGACCCCCACCGCGACGACGAGGGAGACGAGCTGAACGACGCAGCCGCGGCCGCGGGCACGCACGATCGGGTCGGGCATGGACAAAAATCTGCGCGGTCGCGCGCGGCCGTGTCAACGGGTACCGTCGCCCGCTGTGAGTCGTCCTCGCGCGCTGGCGGTGGTGGCCGCCGCCGCCGCGGTGCTCACCACCATGAACCTCTCGGTCTGGCTCGCGGGCGCCTCTCCCCGCCGCGTGCTGGCCATGATGGTCGCCGGAACCCTCGGCTCCTCCTACGGCCTCGCGCAGACCCTCGCCAAGGCCACTCCGCTCCTCTGGACCGGCGCCGCCGTCGCCGTCGCACTCCGCGCCCGCCTCTTCAATGTCGGCGCCGAAGGCCAGTGCCTCGCCGGAGTCCTCTCCTGCGCGGTCGTCGGCGCAGCGCTCCCTGCCGCGACGCCATCACTCCTCGCCATCCCCATCTGTCTCGCCGCTGCCGCCGCCGCGGGCGCTTCGCTCGGCGCCTTCGCCGGCTGGCTCCGCGGGCGCTTCGGAACCCACGAGGTCCTCAGCACCCTCATGCTCAACGGCCTCATGGCCGTGGCCGTCACCTGGCTCTACGGCGGACCACTCCGCGACGGCGCCCAGGTGCACACCCGCGACGTCATCGCCCATGCCCGCTTCCCCATGGCCGGAACCCTCCTCCACGCCTTCCGCGGCAGCGGCCTCAACGCCTCGTTCCTCCTCGGCCTCGTCGCGCTCGCCACCGTCGGCTGGTACCTCGAACGCACCCGCGGCGGACTCACCCTCCGCGCGCTCGGATCATCCCCCGGCGCATCCGCCGCCCTCGGCATCGACCCGGCGCGCACCACCGTCCGCGCGATGGCGCTGTCGGGCGCGCTCGCTGGCCTCGCGGCGTCACACCTCGTCCTCGGTGTGAAGGGCTACGCCGAGCACGGCCTCGGCACCGGCGTCGGCTTCACCGGCATGGCCGTCGCGCTCCTCGGCGCATCAAGACCGTTGGGCGTCGCGATGGCAGCGGTGCTCTTCGGCTTCCTCGCGCAGGGCGCGCTGACGGTGAACGCAGTGGTCCCGTCCGACGCGCTCGTCGTGGTGCAGGCCGCGACGCTCATCGCGGTGGCTGTTGTCGGCGCCGGTTCGCTCGGAGGCCGCCGATGATGCTGCTGGTGTTCATCGCGCAGGTGCTGAGCGCCGCGACGCCGCTGGTGCTGGCGACGCTCGGGGGTGTTCTGTCCGAGCGCGCGGGCATGGTGATGCTCGCGCTCGAAGCGTACCTGCTGGTGGGCGCGTTCGCGGCGGTGACCGTCGGGCTCGCGACCGGGTCGACGGTCATCGCGCTGCTCGCCGCCGCCCTCGCCGGAGCGCTCGCGGGCTTACTCTTCGCGGTATTCGCGGTGCGGCAGCGGGCCAGCTCCGTGGTGGTCGGCATCGCCTTCAACCTCCTCGCCGTCGCCGGAACGCGCGCCGCCCTCAAGGTGCTCTACGGGTCGGCGTCCAACAGCCCGACGATGCCCACGGCCGAAGGATCGCGCGGGTCGTCGCTCGCGTGGACGGCGCTGCACGACGCGCTCACCACGCCGACGGTCTTCCTCGCGCCGCTGCTGGTGCTCTTCACATGGTGGCTGCTCTCACGCACGGTGCTCGGGCTGCGCATCACGGCGTGCGGCGAGCATCCGACGGCGGCGCGGGCGCAGGGTGTTCCGGTGGTGGGCGTTCAGACGGCGGCGCTCGCGATGGGCGGCGCGATGGCGGCGCTCGGTGGTGCGCAGTTGGGCTTGCACCAGCACGCCTTCGTGGCGGGCATGAGCGGCGGTCGCGGCTTCCTCGCGGTGGCGGCCGTCATCCTCGGTCGCTGGAACCCGACTCGCGCCGCGTTGTGGGCGGTGGGCATCGGCGCGCTGTCCGCGCTGGAGGCGACGCTGGCGAGCGGTGGGCGTGTTCCGACGGTGGTGCTCCAGGCGCTGCCCTTCGCGCTCACGCTGCTGGCGGTGGTCGGTCGCTCGGGTCGGGCGAAGGCACCAGCCGCGCTGGGTTGATGCCCGCCGGCACCGCGAGCCCGCGCACCACCGCCGGGCGCGCCACGAACGCATCGAGCGCGCGCAGCACGTTGGGGAAGTCACCGATGCCGACGAGCTCGCCCGCGTCGTAGAAACCCATGAGCGTACGCACCCACGGGAAGGTCGCGACGTCGGCGATGCCGTACGCGTCGCCCATGATCCAGCGCCGGCCGTCGAGGCGTTGGTCGAGCACCGCGAGCAGGCGACGGGCCTCGGCGACGTAGCGGTCGCGCGGTCGCTTGTCTTCGTAGTCCTTGCCGCCGAAGCGGTGGAAGAACCCCACCTGCCCAAACATCGGCCCGACGCCGCTCATCTGGAACATCAACCACTGAAGGGTCTCGTAGCGCTCGGCAGCATCCGCGGGCAGGAGCCGCCCGGTCTTCTCCGCGAGGTAGACGAGAATCGCGCCCGACTCGAACAGCGTGAGCGATCGGCCGCCGGGCCCGTCGGGGTCGACGATGGCGGGGATCTTGTTGTTGGGGTTGATCGCGAGAAACTCGGGCGACATCTGCTCACCGAGGTCGACGCGCACGAGGTGGGCTTCGTACGGGAGCCCGACCTCTTCGAGCATGATCGAGACCTTCGCGCCGTTGGCCGTGGGCGCCGAGTAGAGCTGGAGGCGATCGGGGTGCTGCGCAGGCCACCTGGTGTCGATGTTCGGCATGGGCACTCCCGTGGTTCAGGTGCTCGGACGGAAGGCCGCGACCAGCCCGACGCCCACGAAGATCAACGCCAGCCCGATCATCTGCGGGGTCGACGCGTGCTGGGCCTCGCGACGCGCGAAGAGGCCGACCAGGATGGGCCCCGCGACGATGAGCGAGTTGGTGTAGCCCGACGCGGTGGCGAGGCCCCGGCTCGCGCCCACGTAGCCGAAGAGCACGAAGACCACCGGCGCGAGCACGAGCGTGACCGCGAGGTCGGCGGGGCGACGGTGCTCCCAGTACACGGTGGCCATCGTGTCGGCGACGGTGCTCACCGCCGCGCACGCGAGAACCACGAGGATGGGCGGGACGTTCATGGCCTCAGCGCACCGCCTGCAAGCGCGACCGCGACGAGAACGGACGTGGACCCGCCTCGCGGACGACCTCGATGGTCTCGAAGTGGTCGTCCTGCACGCGCTTCAGGTGACCGCCCGCGGCCACCACGCGTTCGAGGTAGTCGACGCCCTCGGCGTGCACGCGCTCGCCCGCGACGAAGATCGCCTGCCCCGGCGGGTACGCCCCGATCGTCTCCGCGCAGACCCGCCCGATGGCCGCGCGCCGTGGAACCCGCTCGCGCGACAGCGACATCACGGCCCGCCGCGGCGACATCACACGCTCGGGCAGCGGCGGCGTCGTGAGGCGCGGGCCGCGGTGCGCAGACGCGGGCTCGCGCAACACCGCGCGCAGGTCGTCGAGGGTCGCGTCGACCTGCGCGGCCGTCACGCTCGGGCTCACCAGGAACAACACCACGTCGGCGGTGACCATCTCGACGAGGGCGCCGCGCCGGGTGATGGCGTCGCTCACCGCGTACCCGCTGTGCCCCGTCGCGCGGAGGTTGAGGGTGACGCGCGTGGGGTCGACGCCCATGACCCGCTCGCCGTCGACCACCGTCTCGTCGAGCACGGTGACGCCCGCGATGCCGCGAGCCCCGTCGCGCAACCGCCGGGCGAGCGCGGCCGCGTCGCGCCACCGGGCTGCGCCCCCGTCGGTCATCTGCTCGATCGCCTGCTCGATGGAGAGCAGCAGCGGGTACGAGAACGACGTCGACTGGAACCCCATCGCCTGGCACTCCTCGTAGCGCCGCGCGAGACCGGCGTCGTTGAAGTGGAGCAGCGATGCCTGGTTGAGCGCCGACAGCACCTTGTGCGTCGACTGCGTGACCACGTCGGCCCCGGCGTCTTCGGCGCACAGCGGGAAGCCGATGGTTCGCAAGAAACGGAAGTGCGGGCCGTGGGCCTCGTCGACCATCACGCGCACGCCGCGCCGATGGCACTCGCGCACGATGCCCGCCACGTCTCCCATGAGGCCGTGATAGGTCGGCATCGTCACGACGAGGGCGCGCACGGCGGGGTGGCCGTCGAGCAACGCGGCGACCTCGGCGGCGGTCGGCGGCAGCATCACGCCGCGATCGGCGTCGAAGGGTGGTGTGAGGTACAGCGGCTCGGCGCCCGAGAGGCAGAGCCCGCCGATGACGGAGACGTGGCAGTCGCGCGCGACGGCGATGGACTCGCCTTCGCCCGCGAGCGTCATCACGGCAGGCGCGTTGAGCCCGGTGGTGCCCGTGGTGCCGGGATAGGTCTTCGCGACGCCGTACGCGGACGCGAGCGCGTCGGCCAGGGCGTTGAGGGGGTCGCTCGCGGTGCGGTCGAAGAGCGAGCCGAGGTGGGGGTTGCTGATGGAGTCGTCGAGGAAGGCCGTGAGCCGCAGGATCGCGCGGCGCAGCGCGGCGGCGTCGCGCTCGGTAACGCTGCGGAGGTCGCGCCGGACCTTGGGCGAGCGCAGCGAATCGGACGTGACCTGGAGGCAGCGGGTGAGCGCGGTGAGGTCGGCTTCGGGGGTCATGGCGCGTCGCTCGGGCCGCCGACTAGAACGCGCTGCCGTGCGCGTGGCAGGGCGTGGCGTAGGTCTCGAGCCAGCGCGTCTGGAGGATCGCGACCGAGAGCGCCGGGGCGAAGCGCTGCCCGGGGACCCACGCGGCCTTGACGGGTTCGTCTGCTTCGCGCCGAAGAGCGGGAGCCGTCGCGACAACACGGAGGTGGGTCGCCGAGACGCTACGACCCTGCGTGGAGGGGAGCGAGCGGGTCATCGGGGCGGTCTCGTTCGCGCGGGTGTTCATCGGGGGTGCTGGCTCCTCGCCGGGCGTCACTGTTCGCCCGACTCCGACGACCCTAACGCCGTGATTCATCCCCGACAACAATATTTCAACCGACGGTTGAAATTAGAAACCCCACCGCGGCGGTCTACGGCTCCGCGGCGGCCTCGAACAGGCGCGCGAAGCCGTCGACGAGCTCGTCGTCGGAGTACATGAGCGGGTCGCCGAAGCTCTCGACGAGGCCCTTCATGGTGAGCAGCCCGATGGCCGCGAGCGACGCGAGGAACGCCATCTTGCGCGGCTCGACCTTCGCGCGCCCGCGCCGGGTGGCCCACTCCTCGGCGAGCCGCCGGGCGGCGCCCCCGTACGCGAGGTCGTTGAGCGGCCGGAGCCGGGCGAGCTGCTCCGCGCCGAGGCGCACCGCGCCGGGCGCGACCTGGCCCAGCAAGAACACCACGCGGAAGTCGTCGAGCCGCGGCGCGAAGGTGTGCACCATCTCCCGCACGATGGCGCCCAGCGCCTGGCCCCCGGTCGCGGACCGCTCGACCCCCGCGTGGACCGCGCGCGCCTGCGCCTCCACGGCGCCGTACATGATCTCGAAGAAGAGCGCGTCCTTCGAGGGGTAGTAGTAGTAGAGCGCCGCCTTGGTGAGCCCGACCTCGCTCGCGATCGCGTCGAGCGTCGTCGCCGCCAGGCCCTTCTGGAGCAGCACCCGCCGCGCCGCGGTCACGATCTCCTCCCGCGAGCGCTCGCGCCGCCGTTCGC
The DNA here is from genome assembly GCA_044229975.1 of Polyangiales bacterium. GTDB lineage: Bacteria > Myxococcota_A > Polyangia > Polyangiales > SCUS01. Next base: position 262,166 of record JBGARZ010000006.1, on the reverse strand, counting down.
GCCGCGCAACCCGCGGCGACGCCTCGGCCTCGACGGGAGCAGGCGCGGGCTTCGCGGGCTTCGCAGGCTTCGTGGCGCGGGGGGCAGCGGCGGGCTTCGCGGTCTTCTTCACGCCCTCTTTCTATCACGACCTCCCTAAAGTGGACCGTCGGTAGTATTTTTCTACCAACGTTCAAATATGGTGTTAGAGATGGCTCGTCGACGGGTCATCAGGGGCCTACGTCGAACAGGGACGCACCATGAACACGCTCACCCACGAGATCGCCGACGGCATCTACCGCTTCTCCACCTGCGTGCCCGAGGCGGCGCCGGGCGGGTTCACGTTCAACCAGTTCCTCATCAAGGCCGAGCAGCCGCTGCTCTTCCACACGGGTCCGCGGCGGATGTTCCCGCTGGTGTCGGCGGCCATCGCGCGGGTCGTGCCGCTGGCGAGCCTGCGCTACATCGCGTTCGGCCACGTCGAGTCCGACGAGTGCGGAGCGATGAACGAGCTGCTCGCCGCCGCGCCCCACGCCGAGGTCGCGCACGGCGCGCTCGGCTGCATGGTCTCCCTCGACGACCTCTGCGACCGCGCGCCCCGCCGCCTCGCCGATGGAGAAGTCATCGACCTCGGTGGCAAGCGCGTGCGCCACCTCGACACGCCCCACGTCCCGCACAACTGGGAGTCTCGCGTGCTCTTCGAGGAGACCACCGGCACCCTCTTCTGCGGCGACCTCTTCGCGCAGGTGGGCGACGGCCCCGCCGTCACCGGCGACGACCTCGTCGGGCCCGCGCTCGCCACCGAAGCCATCTTCCACGCGACGGCGCTGTCGAGCGCGACGGGCCCGACCATCCGCCGCCTCGCCGCGCTGGAGCCCCGGATGCTCGCGCCCATGCACGGCTCGTCGGGCACCCACCGCTGCGGCGAGTCACTGCTGCGCCTGGCCGACGCCTACGAAGCGATGCTCGCCCGCGCCTGACCCGACGAGGAGCCCGCCATGAACCAGTTGAATCTCCAGAACCCGGTCTTCGCCGCGTACGCCCTCGCGGCCGCGATCATGATCCTGAAGGTCGTGAGCATGTCGTGGCTCACGGTCGCCCGGATGCTCAAGGCCAACGGCGGCTACCGCAACCCCGAAGACCTCCTGAAGACGCCCTTCAACCCCAACCCCGACCCGAAGCAGCTCGACCCCAACGCCGACGTCGATCGCATCCGGCGCATCCACGGCAACGACCTGGAGAACATCCCGTTCTTCCTCGCCGCGGGCTTCCTCTTCGTCCTCACCAGCCCCTCGCTGCTGCTCGCGCGCTGCCTCTTCGGCGCCTACGTGGTGACGCGTCTGCTGCACTTCGCGGCGTACTTCACGGCGCGCACCCACGACACCCGCGCGATGCTGTGGACGCCGGGCTCTCTCATCATCGTCTACATGGCCGGGCGCGCCGCGTACTTCGCGCTCTGCCACTGAACACCGAGCACAGGAATCCCCGATGCCACCCGAGACGCCCGTCGCGTTCAGCATGTCTTCGTCTTCCACCGAGAGCCCGCCGCGCGACGTCGCCGCGCTGTTCGCCGACGCCGTCTCGCCGGACGTCGTGCTGAGCGACGCGGCCGTCATCGAGCGCCGCTACCTTCGCAACGTGACGGCCCTGTCGCGCGCCGTGCCGGTCGTGCTGGTCCCGCGCACCGAGGACGAGGTGCGGCGCATCGTAGCGGTCGCCAACGAGCACCGCGTCGCGCTCTACCCCTTCAGCACCGGCCGCAACTGGGGCCTCGGCTCGAAGCTCCCGGTGACCGACGGTTGCGCCGTCGTCGACCTGTCGCGCCTTACACGCATCGTGGAGGTCAACGAGGAGTTCGGCTACGCGGTCATCGAGCCGGGCGTCACGCAGGGTCAGCTCGCCGCGCACCTCCGCGAGCACCACCCGTCGCTCACCATGAACTTCACCGGGTCGTTCGCGTTCACGAGCGTCTCGGGCAACACGCTCGAACGCGGTGACGGCATGCGCGCGCGGGTCCACGACCTGCTGGGTGTCCGCGGTGTGCTGGGCAGCGGCGCGCCCTTCGAGGCGGGCGGCGTCTGGGCAAACGTCGGCACCGGCGAGCCGAGCCACCACGCGCGGCACACCGCGGGGCCCGACCTCGCGGCGCTGTTCACGCAGTCGAACTTCGGCGTGGTCACGCAGCTCGCGTTCAAGCTGCTCCGCAAGCCGCAGCGGACGTACCTCGTGTGGGGCATCGTTCGCGACGAGCGCCTGGAGGACGCGGTGACGGCGCTGCGCTCGCTCGGTCAGCAGGGGGTGTTTCCTCTCGACGCCGTGCAGCTCGGGTACAGCAACCGCTTCGTGCACGCGCGGGACTCCCACGACGGCGCGGCGGCGACCGAGGAGTCGGCGGGGTGGTTGTTCTACGCGTTCATCGGCGGAACGGGGCGGACGGCGGACGCGATCGCGCAGGAGATCGTCGAAGCGATGGCGCCGCTCTGCACGACGTCGGGTGCCTACGACCACCAGTCGGGCCGCGACGCCGAGCGCGACCTGCCGCCCGCGCTGCTCCCGCTGCTGAAGCTGGTGCGCGGAACGCCCGACGCCGAGACCATCAAGACCATCTACCAGATGACCGGCACGCCGGTTCCCGAAGACCCGCGCGCCCTCGACGCCGACGCTCCCCCCTTCGGGATGAAGTCGCTGGTGAGCGTGATCCCCTTCTCGCCGCGCCACGTCCGCGCGTTCGAGCGGGTGATCGAGGCGGCGCGCTCGCACGGCGTCGCGGTGAAGCCGTCGATCTACGGCGATGGACGGGCGCTCATCACGATCCCGTTTCGCCGCGACGACCCCGCCGACGTGGACCGCGCCGAGCGCGCCGAGGCCGCGCTCTGGGAGGGGATGGACCGCGCCGGGTTTGCGCCGTACCGCGTGGCCGTCGACCGCATGGCGTCGCTCGTCGCGCGCGAGCCCGAGCGCTTCGACGTCGTCGCGCGCATCAAATCGGCGCTCGACCCCAACGGCGTGGTGTCCCCCGGCCGCTACGCGCGGGTGTGACCCACGCGGCAAGAAATTCTGTCCAGTTGCCTTCGCCCGCAGGTTGAAACCCTTTCGTTTCTACCCATCGTTGGCGCCCGCTTCGGAGCGCCCACTGCGCGGTTGCGGACGGCCCGCGAGCGGGCCTGCAACCGCTGAAGTGGGAGCCTGGAGATGGACGTCCCGCCGTCGCGGGACTTCCTGTCGGAGCGCCGAGCGCGCCGCGCTCGACGAGTGGAGGTAGGGGCTCGCGGAACGGCTTGGAGAGGACCTCCTTCACCCTCTCGACGGTCGCCCCAGCGACCGGCGCGCATGCAGGAAGTCCCGCGACGGCGGGACGCCCAGCTCCAGGCTCCCACTTCAGCGGTTGCAGGCCCGCTCGCGGGCCGTCCGCAACCGCGCAGTGGGCGCTCCGAAGCGGGCGCCAACGATGGGTAGAAACGAAAGGGTTTCAACCTGCGGGCGAAGGTCGACGGACAGATTCAACGACTGCATGGATGAGGAGGAGGGCATCAACAGCAGGGCGCAGTCACGTTGACGGCGGACCGAGCAGCCGCCGGGTAGCCCTGTCGCGCCACGCCTCGATGCGCTCGGGCGTCGCGCGGCGGATGATCCAGACCGACGCCGCAATACCCAGCAAGGTAAGCAGGGTGCCGACCGCGAGGCCGCGGACGGAGTGCGTGACCGTGACGGTGTGGTGACCCGCGGGCAGGTCGACGGTGAGGATGGGCTGCGTCCGGTTGATGGTCCCGAGGGAGGTGTCCCAGCCGGAGTCGGTGTTCTGGTTGATGACGAGGGCGGCGGGGCGGGAGAGCTCGACGTCGAAGCGCAGCTCGTTGGGCGACCACGCGAGCGAGCGCACGGAGCCGGCGTCAGCGGGCTCGACGAGCTGCTGCGGGACGGCGCCGATGCGGAGCTGCGGAGCGGGCGTCCAGTCGAAGGCGACGTAGCAGACGGGCGTTCCGACGCCGCGCACGGGGTACGTGGGCCAGCGCCAGTAGTCGTGGCCGCCCTCCTGGAGGAAGTCGGCGGAGGCGCGCCCCGTGGGCAGCGGCGGGTCGGCGCCCTGTTGGAGGCGCGGGCTGTTGACGGACACCACGTCGATGCAGACCGCGAGCGCGACGGCGCACTCGATGGCGACGAAGGCCTTGAGGAGCATGGGGCGCACGCCGCGGTCGCGGAGGAGCACGCGGGCGTCGGCGAGGGCGCGTCCGGCGACGAGCGCGACGAGCACCGTCGCCGGGTAGAGGAAGCGCGACGGGACCCGCAGTGAGCGAAACACCGGCAGCTCATGGAGCAGGCCGAAGAGCGAGAAGCCCGGGATGTTGCCGAGGGCGCACCAGATGAGCGCGACGGCGACGCCGACGTCGACGCGGCGGTCGCGGGCGCCGGAGTCGCGGCGGGCGAGGGCGGCGACGATGCCGAGCGCGAAGAGGGCGACGGGGAGGGCGCCGATGTAATCGCCGTACTCGGGCCAGACGAAGACGTGGCCGGGGAAGGCGCGCTCGTGGGCGCGGGCCGTCCAGGCGAGAACGACCTCGGCGACGGACATGGAGTCGTCGAGGGGCATGAGCCGCGGGTGCTCGCGCAGCCAGAGCAGCACGGGCACGAGGCGCACGGCGGAGATGAGCGCGAAGAGTCCGCCGGTGAGTGGAAGCGACACGGTGAGGGCGCGGCGCGCGGCGGGGTCGTTGAGGCGCAGCAGCGTGTCGACCGCGAGGGCGAAGAAGAGGAGCGGGACGGGATAGGTTCCGCCTTCCCAGACGGCGAAGGCGAGGACGGTGGCGGTGAGCACCGACCAGCGGGCGTCGGTGAGCGCGCGGCGATGACCGAGCAGCACCCACGGCAGGAAGAGGAAGGGCGTGAAGGAGAGGTGACCGCCGCCGAAGTGCTCCGAGCAGAAGCCGCAGGCGGCGACGAGGGCGGCGCCGAGTACCTGCTCGGGTATGTTGGCGCCGTGGTGGCGGAGCAGCGCGCGCGCGCCGAGGGCGCCGACGAGGAGGTGTACCCACAGCCAGAGCTTCATGCCGACGGGCGTGGGCAACCACCCGAAGGTCAGCAGGAACATCACCCCCGGCACAGCCGTCTGCGGGTCTTGATAGAGGGGGACTCCGCCGCAGTGGTAGGGGTTCCACGAGGGCCACTGGTGGAAGTCGCGGAGGGAGATGCGCGCGGCCTCCCAGGCGCCCGCGAAGGCGCGCCAGTCGTCGGTGGAGCCGGTGCGGTGGGTGACCCACTCGCAGACGCGCTGGCCATCGGGCGCGAGGGTGCAGAGCCGCGCGGTGGGGCCGACGAAGGCCGCGACGAGCGCGACGCACGCGAGCACCGGGATCCAATGACCTTCACGCCACCAGTTGCGCATAGGCGGCGGAAGCTATCAGCGATGGCAACGGGATCGAAGCCCACGCCGCAGCGTCAGCGCGGCGCGCGACCGCTCACGCCCGCGGACTCCAACGACTACAGCTCCAGGTCGGCGCTCGCGCTGCGGGGCGGCGGGGTTCGCGACGCGGCCGCCAGGTGCAGCGCAGGCTGTTCGAGCTCCTTCGCGATGAACCTCGCCAGCTCCGACGCCTTCGACTCGATGAGCGCACCCTCTGCCGCGCCCCACGGCGACAGCGGGCGCAGCCGCACGTCCGACGCCGCGCCGTCGAAGGCCCACGTCCCGACCACCGCGCCGTCGACCAGCACCAGCGGCGCGATGACGCCGTGCCGACCCATCGTCGCGCGCACCTGCTCGGGCGGGCACAAGCCCGTGAGGTCGGGGCTCGCGTCGACCAATGGGTCGCGCACCGGCAACAGGTCCACCGCCATCCCCACGCGCTCGGGTGGCACCTCGAAGTCCGCCGGAACCATGTACTCGCCCGCCAGCCCTTCGATGGTCACGGTCTTCAGCTTCAGCGGCTTGAGCGCCGCCACCGCGCGACTGTTGGCGATGCCGAATGCAGCGGCGAAGTTCTTCGCGGTGACCGGTGCGTGCGCGGCGATCCACTCGCGGCTCAGCTTCGGCACGGCCTCCGCTGCAGGCGGAACCACCTTGGGCATCGGGTCGAGCCGGTAGCGCCACGGCTCGCGATCGATGCGCCCTTCGACGGGCTCGCGGTCGACCTCGCCGACGGCCCACATGCCACGCAGCACGAGCCCGGCGAGCGTGGTGCTGCCCGCGCGGCGGCCCGGCTCACCGAGGTCGCGGCGAACATCACGCGGCAGCGCATCGCGCAGGGCGTCGGAGGTGCGGGGCTTCGCGAGCGCCTCGCGGATGGCGTCGCGCGCGCTGAGCAGATCGCGCGACGAGAGCCCGCATGCGGCGGCGAGGCGGGCCTCGCGGGCGGCGTGTTCGGCGACGGCAAACGCACGCACCGCGGGGGCGTTGACGCCGGCCACCACCCACGAGAGCCCGCGCGGACCGGGCACCAGCGCGAGCGATCGATCGCGGAAGAGGGCGTCGTCGAGGGTGGCGCGGTGGGCGATGGCGCCGCGGGCGAAGAGGGCGAGCGTGGGCGACGCACCGGCCGGGCAGGGCAGGGCGCCGACGGCGGTGACGAGGTCGGGGAGAGAGTGTGTGGAGGGGGTCGAGAGGTGCTGTCGAACGCGCCAGGCTCGTCGTGCTTCAGCCAGGGTCAGCGCATTGGACATCGTCCAGACTATGTAGCCCCACGAGCCAATTCCGCAATGCTCACGGGAACGCGAACACGTCCCCCTGCGGGTGCGCCGCGGCCACCTCGTTGGCGTGCGCGACGATGCGATCGCGCCGCGCGAGCACCGCCTGGATCTGTGCTTCGGAGAGGCACGGCCCCAGCGGGTCTTCGGCCACGGCCGCCTGGATCGACGCCGCCGTCAGCCCGCGCAACGACCGCAGCAGCGTCGGCGAGAAGCGCTGCACGTGTTCGAGGCGGGCGGCCTGATCGCTGGGCCTCGCTCCGAGCCCGCCGTTGATGGCGCTAAACGACGCGCCGTTGTCCATGAAGAGCATCGGCGCGAGGGGCTCGCCGTTGGCCGTGTGCTGGCGCAGCACGTTGCCGCCCGACCAGCGGTCGACGTTGTCGTTGAGGAAGTCGAAGAGCAGCAGCGCAGAGAGCTCGGCGGCGAGGCTCACGCTCTCGGGCGGGAGCGGCCGCGACACATCCAGAAGCTGCGCGTAGCCATCGACGCCCGGCACCGGGTCGAGCGATCCCGGCACCCAGAACAGCATCGCGCCCGGAACCTCCTCCACGCGCCCGAGCAGCTCGGTCATCACGCGCTGCGAGAAGGCAGTGTCGCCCGAGGCGTCGGCCGCACGTTGCAGGGTCTCGCGCGGGACGAGGCGGCCGCAGGCGGGGGGCGTTCGGTGGAGGTCGAGGAGGCGGCTCATGCGGAAGGCCGCGAGCTCGGCGCGGAAGTTGGCGACCTCGGAGCGCTGCTGCGGCTTGAAGAGGGCGCGCTGTCCGCCGGTGAGCCACACGCGAAACGACACCGTGCTGCCGCCGCGGTTGCGCTCGATGCGCTCGATGGGCGCGCGGCAGAGACGCGCGAGCTGAGCCGAGTCATCGAGTCCTAGAAAGCCACGGCTCTGTGGGCGGGCGCCCGCGTCGACGTAGGCCGAGCGGGGCAACGGCGGACCCAAGCGGGAGGGCCGCGCCGCGGGCCGAGCGTCGAAGGGCGCCGACGGGGTCGCGGGGTGACGGGCGTTCGCGGGGGCTTGGACGGAATCTGGATCGCGGCATGCAACGCACGCCACGATGACGGAGACCAGATGGCCCAGCGATTGACGGTATCGGGACGGTGTGGCAAGCGTGCGCGGCATTCGAGGACCGATCCAGTGCGAACCCTCTATCACAGCGCCGGAACGATGGCGCTCACCTGGGCGCTCTGGGCGTACGCGTCGCCCGCGCACGCGGTGGACGTCTGGACGACGCCCAACCCCGGCATCCGTCACCTGCACCGCACGACGCCGGCGCCCGCGGAGTTTCACGCGCTGGTGATCGACCTCGACGTGCCCGGCGTGACCATCCGCTGCACGCCGCCGCGCGAGCGCTGGAAGAGCACGAGCGCCTACGCCCGCGACGCCAACCTCTCGGCGGCCATGAACGGCGGCTTCTGGGGGCTGTTCGGTCAGGGGGCTGAGGGCCTCGCGGCGGGCGGCGGACAGATCTGGGGGAGCGACGACGCGGAGCACGGGTTCTTCGCGGTGACGGCGACGGGCCGGGCCTTTGTGTCGCCGCCGAGCGACGTGGTGCAGGCGTCGCGGCGCCGCATCACCGACGGCGTGTCGGGCCGCCCGATGATCGTCGACAGCGGCCACATCGCGCAGGAGCTGTACACGTTTCCTCGCACCTTCAGCCGCGAGCCGCGGTCGGCGGTCGGGGTGTCGGAAGACGGCCGCAAGGTGATGCTGGTGACGGTCGACGGTCGCCGCGCGACGAGCCACGGCGGAACGCTCACCGAGATGGCCGAGCTCATGATCGAGCTCGGCGCGGCGCGGGCGATCAACCTCGATGGCGGCGGCTCGACGACGATGTACGTCGGCGGTGAAGGGGGCGTGGTGAATCGCCCGTCGCGCGGCTGGGAGCGCGAGGTCATCAACCACATCGGCGTGCTCGCCCCGGCGCCGCCTCCTGCGGCTGCGGCGGTCGCGCCGGTGGTGCAGGACACGCCCGCGGCGGTGGTGGCCGAGGCCGAGCGGGCGCGCCGTCTGCCGAGCGCGAGCGGCGACCCCGAGCAGGGGCAGGGTACCGGGATGCGCGGTTGGCTGCGGGCGAAGTTCGGGCGCTTCGCGGCCATCGATCGACTGCACCTGGGGCGGCATCGCGAGCTGGTGGTTCCGGTGTTGTTCGTGGGCGCGGTGGCGGCGGTGCTGTCGGCGGCGTTCTGGGTGGTGTCGCGGGTGCGGCGCGGGCGCGGTCGGGTGCGTCGCTCGCTGCCCGCCGAGCAGCAGGGGTAGAGCCATGTCCGCGCCGGAGGTCGGCAACGGCAGCGCGCTGGAGCGGCGCATCGTCCGCGAGGTGGGCCGCGCCGTCGTCGAGCACGAGCTCATCGCCGAGGGCGACCGGGTGATGGTCGCGCTGTCGGGCGGCAAGGACAGCTACGCGATGCACGAGGCGCTGCGCATCCTCCAGCGGCGCGCGCCGGTGCGCTTCGAGCTGGTGGCGGTGCACCTCGACCAGGGTCAGCCGGGCTACGACGGCGCACCGCTGCGCGCGTGGATGGAGGCGCAGGGCGGCGAGTGGCACGTGCTGCGCGAGGACACGTACTCGGTGGTGGTGGACAAGGTCCCCGAGGGCGCGACGTACTGCGCGCTGTGCTCGCGGCTGCGGCGCGGCGTGCTGTACCGCGCGGCGACGGAGCTCGGGTGCACGAAGATCGCGCTGGGTCACCACCGCGAAGACGCCATCGAGACGCTGCTGCTCAACCTGTTCTTCGCGGGCAAGGTCGCGGCGATGCCGGCGCGGCTGCGCTCGGACGACGGGGCCAACGTGGTGATCCGCCCGATGATCGCGTGCGCCGAGGAGTGGCTCGCGGCGTACGCGGTCGAGCGGGGGTTTCCGATCCTGCCGTGCAACCTGTGCGGGTCGCAGTCGCAGGCCCAGCGCAAGCAGATCAAGGCGCTGCTCGGGCAGCTCGAAGAAGGACACCCCGGCGTGAAGGCGTCGGTGTTCGCGGCGCTGGGCAACGTGCGGCCGACGCAGCTGCTCGATCGCGCGCTCGCGCCGAAGGCGGAAGACCAGCGCGACGCGGGCGGCGCGAAGAGCGGGCGGGCGAGGGCGCCGCTCATCGGGAGCGACGGCCGGCTGCGGGTGATCGACGAGTAGCGGTCGCTACCCCGGCGCCACCGTCGCGAGCATCCGGCTGAACCCCAGCGCCACCACCCGCCCGTCGTCGAGCGCCACCAGCGCCCCGTAGCGACACTTCTCGATCAGCAGCCCCTCGGCCTCGGCGCCCGCCTCCGCCAGAAACCGCGCCCGCCGCCCCGTCGGCATCGCCGCAAACCGCCTCACGTCGTCCGCCATCCGTCGCCGCAGCGGCGACAGCGCCACGTCGTCGACGGTCACCACGCCCGCGCGCGCCACGCGCCGCACCACGCCCGCCGACACCAGCACGTCCACCGTCGACCCGTCGGCGTGCAGCACCACGCCCTCGTGCGTCGACGAGCGCACCAGCCGCCCGATCATCGACGCGTCGACGTCCTCCGCGCACAACCCGCCGAGGCTGCGTCGCGCCTGATCGAGGTGCGGCCCCGGTCGCCCGTCCACCAACGGCAGCGCCCGCTTCACCGCCACCCCGCCACGATCGCCATCGCCTCGCGCAACCCCACCGCGCTCACCTCCGCCGCGTGCGCGTCGCTCGGCGCCACGCTCGGGTGCGTCTGCCCCGGCCGCGACACCTGCACCGTGCGCCACCCCAACGCCCGCGCCGTGATGAAGTCCTTCGCGGGGTTGTCGGCGATGTACACGCAGCCATCGTGCGCCACCCCGAGCGCGTCGGCCACCGCCCGATACGGAACCTCGCTCGGCTTCCAGTGCTCGCGCCCGAAGCTGTCGCTGAACACCACCGCGTCGACCCGCTCCGCCAACCCCAGCGCCTCGACCTTGCGCCGCTGCGCCGCCAGCCAGCCGTCCGTCAGCACGCCGATCTTTACCTTTCCACGTAAGCCGTCCAGCGCCTCGTGGGCCTCTGGGAAGAGGGCGATGTCCGGCCGGTGATCGCGGTACCGCTCGACGCTCCACGCGACCAGCGCGCCGACCCGCTCGGCCGCGACGCCTGAGCGCCGCAGCGCCTCGTCGAATACGTTGCCACGCACGCCCGACGCCGCGAGGGAGGCCGCGAGCTCACCGAACCCGTGGAGCGAGTGCTCCTTCGCCAGCGCCTCGCCCACGGCGCGGAAGCCCGAGGCCACGTAGGCCGACTCCGGGTAGAGCGTGTCATCGAGGTCGAACACCACCGCGCGAATCGTCACCCCGCACCTATACCGCGATGCGGTGCGGGACCGCGGAGGCGTGGTAGCTTCGACGGCGAATGGCGAACCGTGACGTGTCGGGGACGAAGGGCGCGCGCAACCCGGGCGGGAGCGCGCAGGTGGATGTGGACGATCCTGCGCTGCTGGTAGCGCTGTGCGGGCCGCGCAACGAGCACCTGCGGGTGCTGGAGGCCGAGACCGGTGTGACCATCGGCCAGCGCGGCAACCAGGTGCACATCCACGGAGCATCGGCCGAGGAGGTGGCCTTCGCCGAGCGGGTCGTCGCCGAGCTGTGCGAGTCCATCCGCGACGGCAACGAGATCAACGGCAACGACGTGGCGCGCTCGGTGCGGCTCCTCAAGGAGCACCCCGAGCTGAAGCTGCGCGACGTGTTTCAAGACGTGGTGCTGGTGAGCGCGAAGCACCGCATCATCGCGCCGAAGGGCCTCGCCCAGAAGAAGTACATCGAGGCGCTGCGCGAGCACGACATCGTGTTTGGCATCGGCCCGGCGGGGACGGGCAAGACCTACCTCGCGATGGCCATGGCCGTGGCGGCGCTGATGCAGAAGAAGGTCAAGCGCATCATCCTCACGCGACCCGCGGTGGAGGCCGGAGAGAAGCTCGGGTTTCTCCCGGGCGACCTCGCGGAGAAGGTCAATCCGTACCTGCGCCCGCTCTACGACGCGATGCACGACATGATGGATCTCGACAAAGCCCAGGCGCTCATCCAGCGCGGGCAGATCGAGGTCGCGCCGCTCGCCTTCATGCGCGGCCGCACCCTCAACGAAGCCTTCGTGATCCTCGACGAGGCGCAAAACACCACGTCCGAGCAGATGAAGATGTTCCTGACGCGCCTCGGGTACGACTCGAAGGCGGTCATCACCGGCGACGTCACGCAGGTCGACCTCCCCGAGGGCCGCAAGTCGGGCCTCTCCGACGCCACCAACCTCCTGGCGGGCGTTGATGGCATCGCGTTCTGCACCTTCACGGACGTCGACGTGGTGCGCCACCCGCTGGTGGCCCGCATCGTCCGCGCCTACGAGGCCCGCGACGCGGCCCTCACCCGCGGCCGTGCCTTGCGCGAAGAGAACCGCGCCGCCGCCCGCGAGACCGAGTAGGGCTCTCTCCCCGTCACGAACTCCCCGCCCAGCCACCCGGCGAGCGCGCCCAGCCCCAACGCCAGCAGGTCGACCGCCACCACCGTGAGCGGCGAGGCGACGCCTCGCATCGCCAGCGCGACGATGATCAACCCCAGCGGGGCGTAGAGCAGCTTCGGGAAACGGCACAGGTCGGTCGGGTTGTCGTGGGTGTTCACGGGACGTGACCTCCGGCAGATGCGCGGACGCGTTTGAACGTCCATGCACGTTGCATCCCGTGAGCCGCAACATTCGGGCAGTGGTTTGGCGCCCGCGAGGACGCCGCGATCTGACAGAGACGCCACACCCGAGGCTCGACGCCCCGATCGGCTTCAGCCGCCGCTCATCTCTCCGAGGATGACCTGCACGCTGTTGGACGATGGGCTGTTGGGCGGAACCATCCGCAGGTACTCCACGTAGAGCCTGCGCGCTTCGGTGGGGTTGCTCTGGCGTTCGAGGTCGGCGAGCTGCCGCGTGCCCTGGACGAACCAGCTCGGCGTCGGGTTGAGCCCCGAGCCCAGCGCCCGCACCTGGAGCATGGCCGCGCGCGCATCGCCCTCGCGCCCCGCGTCGGCCAGGAGCCGACCGAGGTTGTAGAACCAGTCGCCGTGTCGCGGGTCGTGCGAGATGGCGATCTGGTAGAGCCGGATGGCGTCGTCGCGACGGCCGAGCGCATCGTCGATGTCCGCCCAGGTCGCGTAGGCGTCCCAGAACGTTCCATCGAGCTGCGTCGCGCGGTTGATGTCGACGAGCGCTTGCGCCGCTGCGCCCTGGCGCACGCGAATCTCCGCGCGCACCCAGTACCCGCGCGGGAAAGCCGGGTCGAGCTGGATGGACTCCTCGGCGAGCTGGAGCGCGCGCACGATGTCGCCCGCGCGACGGTGCGCCTCGGCCGCGAAGGCCTTGAACTCCGCCCGCAGCGGGTTGAGCTCGATGGCGCGATCGAGGTAGTGCACCGAGTCGACGTAGTTGCCCGCGCCGAGACGCGCGCGACCCATGAGGTACTGCGCCTCGGCGTTGGTGGGCTGGTTGACCACCACCGAGCGGAGCATCTGGTCGGCGTCGCCGAAGTTGCCCAGCGCCACGAGCGTCGCCGCCACGCGGTTGATGAGCTCGGGGTTGGTGGGGTCGCGCGCCAGCGCCTCTCGGAAGGTCGCGAGCGCCTCGGGGAGCTGACCGCGCGCCTCGGCGAGGCGGCCGCGGGCGAGGGCGAGGCCCGGGTAGTCGGGGTCGATGTGAGCGACGGTGTTGAGCTCGCGCGTGGCGTCGTCGAGGCGCTGCATGCGGCGGTAGACGTCGCCGAGGGCGTAGTGCGCGCGCACGTCCTCGGGGTCGCGCTGGAGGGCGACGCGGAGTTCTTCCTCGGCGCCGGGGATGTCGCCGCGGGAGAGGCGGCCGTGGGCGAGCGCGCGGTGGATGGCGGCGTTGTCGGGCACGCGGGCGCGGGCCTCGACGAGCACCTGGTCGGCGGCGTCGTTGCGCTGCATCGCGATGAGCAGCTCGGAGAGCGAGACGTACGCGTCGAGGTTGTCGGGCTGGAGGCGAATGGCCTCGCGAAACGACTGCTGCGCGAGCGATCGCTGGTCGGTGGTGGCGGCGAGCGCGCGGCCGAGCCAGTAGTGGAGGCGGCCGTCGTTGGGGTGCGACGCGACGGCGGGCTCGAGCGCGGCCTTGGCCTCGGCGGGCTGGTTGAGCGACAGCGTCGACTGGGCGATGCCGATGACGGCGTCGAGGTTCTGCGCGTCGGCGCTGAAGGCGTTGCGGAAGCGCGCCTGCGCGTCGGTGAAGTTGCCCTGCCGGTACAAGATCGACCCGATGCCCACGAGCGCCGTCGCGCTGCGCGGCTCCAGCTCCAGCGCGCGCTGGAACCTCGCCTGCGCCACCGACACACGATCGCGCGACAGCTCGATCTGACCGGCCACCACGCACGCATCGGCGCGCTCGGTGGGCGACGCGTAGCTCGCCGCGGCGCCGCGGGCGGTCGCGCCCACGAGGTCGGACAGCAGCGAGAGGGCGCGGGCCTGGTCTTCTTCGCGCTGACCGAGCAGACGCGCCAGGAGGATGCGCGCGCCGGGGTGGTGCCGCTCGTGCTGGAGGGTCTCGTCGGCCATGCGCCGGGCCGCGACGGCGTCACCGGTCGCGAGGTACGCCCGCGCCAGGAGGTAGCGCGAGCGCGCGGTGGGGTGGCGCTGACGGCCCGCGGTGGCGTAGCGCAGCCACTGGGCGGTGTCGTTGAGCTCGGCCGCGGCCATGGTGGCGAGGTCGCGCCCGTTGGGGTCGTTGCGGGCGAGGCGCAGCGCCTCCCGGGGGTTGCCCCGCGCGAGCGCATCGGACGCCTTCGCCAGCGCCAGGAACTGCATCCCCGGAGGCGCGTCGGCGAGCTCTGCGAGGAGCGTGCGGGCGCGGCCGGTGCGCGTCGGGTCGGCGCCGAAGCGCAGCACCACGAGGTTGTTCGCGTAGACGATGTACGCCTTGAGCTCGCGCTCCTTGGGCACGCGGCTGAGGGCCTGCTCGACGCGTCGCAGACCAGAGATGGCGCGGTCGTACGTGTCGTGCTCGATGAAGCGATCGACGTACTGGATCACCCGCGTGGCCGCGGCGTGGCGCTCGGGACCATGGAGCTGCTCGTCGAACCAGTTCTTGCCGAAGGCGCCGTACTCGGTGGTGGCGAGCGCCGCGCCGCCGAGCACGCCGATGCCGAGCACGCCGAGGGCGCCATAGAGCGCGTACTGCACCCACGGCCGGGCGCGACCGTCGTGGGTCGGCGTCGCCTTCTTCGCCGGCTCCTTCTTGAAGGGCTTCGGGGCTGGCGCCTGCACGCTCTGGTGAGGCGGCGGCGGTCGCACGCTCCCCGGGATGGCGTCGAACTCCCGACCGATGTCCGCCGCCGGGGTGGACGGCGCGTAGGGGTTTGCGCCGGGGGGATTGTAGGGACTGGGCGGCGGAGGCATCGGCTGCCCGATGACGTCGCCGAGGTCGAGCTCGCCGTAGTTCACCCCGCCACCGTGGAGTCCGCGACCGCCGCGATCGTCCATCGGCGTCGCGTACTCTTCGCGCACCGGCTGGTTGGCCGAGCGCACCGGGAGTGCGGCTTCACCGGCCAGCGAAGGCAGGTCGTCGGCGTCGACGGTAAACGCGCGGCGCTCGACGTTGACGCGACCGAGCACGGCCAGGCGAGGGCCGCCGGTGGGAAGGTCGGGCTCCAGGTTGGGCAGCTCCGCGGCGTTCATGGGTAGACCCGCGGCGTTCATCGGGAGGCCCGATGCGTTCATGGGCAGACCCGCGGCGTTCATCGGGAGGCCCGACGCGTTCATCGGGAGTCCGGCCGCGTTCATGGGCAGACCCGCGGCGTTCATCGGGTAGCCCGCGGCGTTCATCGGGAGCCCAGCGGCGTTCATCGGGAGCCCGGCGGCCATCTGCGGCAGGGCCGCGGCCGTCTGCGGGAGCCCGGCTGCGGTCTGCGGAAGCCCCGCAGCCATCTGCGGCAGCCCAGCGGCCATCTGCGGGAGCGCGGCCGCGACCTGCGGGAGCCCGACGTTGCCCTGATAGAGCGCGGGCAAGCCCACGGCCTGCTGCGAATGGAGCCCCGGCAGCCCCATCTCCTCGGGCGGAATGGGGCGCGGCGACGGTCGTCCCATCACGGCCTGCTGCTCTGGTCGCAGCTCGGGCAGCATGGTGAGGGTGGACTTCACGCTCGGGCCGAAGGCCGGGTTCTGCGCCGGGAGACCCGCGGCGGAGATGCTCCCGCGACGCGGACCGGGCTCGGCGGGGACGGGCAGCGCGACCTCGGGGTTGGCCGCAACCGGGAGGTCGACGGAGAGTTCCCACGACGAGTCGACCGCGCTGGCGCTCACCGCCGGGGGTGCGGGGGTGCGACCGAGAATCTCCGCGGCGAGGTCGGCGGGCATCGGCGGACGCGGACCGGGCGGGCGCGTCGGCTGGTTGGGCCCCGGGCGCACGCCAGGAACGGGCGGAGGCGGCGGCCCCTTCGCCCCACCGGGCAGGACGGGCATCGGGAGCGCGACGGCCCCGGAGCCATCACTCGCGGGCGGCGCCCCCGCGAAGGCGAGGGTCTCCGGGCGCTTGACCACGAAGGTGGTCTGGCACTTCGGGCACCGCATGGTCATCCCATTGCGAGGCACGCGACGCTCGTCGAGCTCGAAGGGGTTCTGGCAGCCTGGGCAACGGACCTCGAACATCGCTCACCATCCACCGCCCGCCTTCGCGGGCTCTCGTTGCGGGACCGACGGACACGCCGACTAGCGCATCACGCGGTTGCGCCCTCCCTGCTTCGCCCGATACAGCGCCTCATCGGCGCGCTGAAACAACTTCTCGGCATCCGCAGCATCTTCCGGAAAGGCCGCCACGCCGATGGAGATGCCCGGGTGCAGCGTGATGCCCTCCCGCGCATAGCAATGCGCGTTGACCGCCGCGTGAATCTCCGCCCCGACGGCAAACGCCTGCGCCTGGTCGTGGTCGGGCAGCAGCGCGCAGAACTCATCACCGCCGAAGCGCGACCCGATGCCCCGATCGCCGAGCACCTCGCCGATGACCCGGCCCGTCTCCCCGATGGTGTACGCCCCGAAGAGGTGCCCGTACTTGTCGTTGATGGCCTTGATGCCATCCATGTCCATCACGAGCAGCCCCGCGCTGCGGCCCTGGGTGCTCGCCGCCGCGACGGTGCGGGTCATCTCCTGGTCGAAGCGCCGCCGCACGTAGAGCCCCGACAGGTCGTCGATGTGCAGCAGCCGGTCGAGGTGCTCGTCGAAGGCCTGGTCGAGGTGATCCTGCATCTCGAAGCGCATCATCGTGCGCCCGAGGGTGACGCGGTCGCCGTGCGCCAGCGGGCCTTCGCCCTGGCGGATGCCGTTGAGCTGCGAGCCGTTGGTGCTCCCGAGGTCGACGAGCACCCAGGCGTCGCCGCGGTCTTCCACCCGGGCGTGGCGCCACGACACACCCGCGTCGGGCAGAACCACCTCGCAGGTGGGATCGCGCCCGAGCGTGACGTTGCCCGAGAGCCGTACCCGCAGCCCCACGGCCCCGCCGGACATCACCACCACCGAGGGGCGGCGCGCGTCGCGGATGGCCAGGTGCAGTCCCTCGCGGATGGTGCGCCCGTCTTCGAGCGGCATGGTGCGCACGGACTCCGGCGTGGACTGGTACGCGCGGTCGATCACCGTATCGCGCGGCGTGGAGGCACCAGGTGGGGTTGCACCGGGAGTTCGGCGCTCGTCAGGCATCGTCACCTGTGGAGACCGTACCATCCCTCCCCTGACGGCCGCATCACCCTTTCTCGCGATCAGTTATGGTCGGCGCCTACACCCCTCATGGCAACGACGATTCATGTGCGAACGGCGGCGGGCGTCCGCCAGACCTCCGACCTCGCGGAGGTGCCGGGGCTGCTCCAGTCCGAGGACACCTTCTGGATCGACACCACCAGCATCGACGAGCCCCTGCGGGCGCTGTTGACGGACGTGTTGAAGCTACACCCCCTGGCGGTGGAGGACATCCTGCTCGACCGGCCGGGCCCCAAGGTCGAGGACTACGGGGAGTACCTGTACATGGTGATCCACGGGGTGGACTGCCCCGAGGCCGACGTCGAGCACGTCGGCACCGTCGAACTCGACCTGGTGCTCTCCGAGCGCTGGCTGCTCACGCACCACCGCGGCGGGTTGAAGGCGCCGACGGAGGTGGCGGAGGAGTTCGCGCGCAACCCCAAGGCAATGGACCGCGGCCCGGCCTTCGTGGCGCACGCCATCATCGACCGGATGGTGGACCTCTACCTCCCGGTGACGGAGACCTTCGACGAGCAGATCGACGCGATCGAGACCGAGGTGGTGGAGAAGGCGTCGTCGGACATCGTCCCGAAGATCTTCAAGATGAAGCGCGCGCTCCAGCGGATGCGGCGCACGGCGATGCACCAGCGCGAGGTACTGCAACGGCTGGCGCGCGGGGAGTTCGAGCAGATTCCCGAGCGGGCGCTGCCGTTCTTCCGGGACATCCACGACCACTTCGTCCGGGTGGTGGACATGGCGGAGGGCAACCGCGAGCTGCTGTCGGCGGCGCTCGACGCGTACCTCTCGCAGACCTCCAACCGCATGAACGAGGTGATGAAGACCCTCGCGCTGGTCTCCACCATCATGCTGCCGCTCACCTTCATCGCGGGCGTCTACGGGATGAACTTCGACCACATGCCCGAGCTGCACTGGCACTACGGCTACGCCTTCGCCCTGGGGCTGATGGTGGTGGTCGGCAGCGGCATGGCGCTGTGGTTCCGCTTCAAGAAATGGCTGTGACAGAAGCTAATGTCAGGTGAGCGATAGGTTGCGCCGCGGATGAGCGAAGACGACCGCACGAAGACCGTCCCCAACCGCCGCGCGGAGCCCCCTCCGACGCGCTACGTGGAGGTCGTCTCCCCGGGGGTGCCGTCGCCGTTTCGGGCGCGCGAGGGCGTGGTCCGCGTCGGCCGCGAGGTGGGCAACGAGATCGTCATCCACGACCCCTTCGTGTCGCGAACGCACATCGAGATCCGCATCTACCCCCACGGCGTGGAGGTGGTCGACCTCGACACCAAGAACGGAACGCACTTCCAGGGCGCTCGCATCCGCGAGCTGAAGGTGCGCGACCAGGTCACGCTGCTGCTGGGCAAGCAGATCACCGTGAGCATCCGCGTAGGCGACGACGGCCCCTTCGCGGATGTGACGTCCCCGGCCATCATGGCTCCGCCATCGTCGTCGACGGTGCCGCCGCCCATCGCGCCACGGGGACACGGCCCGCGGGGCGACCGCGCCGAGCTCATCGGAGATTCAGCCGCGATGCAGCGGCTACGCAACGGCGTGGCGAAGATGGCCCCGTCGCCGCTCACGGTGCTCATCGAGGGCGAGACCGGGACGGGCAAGGAGGTCGTCGCTCGCGCATTGCACCAGCAGTCGGCCCGCGCGGGGCGACCGCTGGTGGTGTTCGACTGCGCGGCGGTGTCGCCCAACCTCATCGCGTCGGAGCTGTTCGGCCACGTGAAGGGCGCGTTTACCGGGGCGGTGGGCTCGGCCGAGGGCGCCTTCCGCCGCGCCGACGGCGGAACCCTCTTCCTCGACGAGATCGGTGAGCTCCCGCTCGACCTCCAGCCTGCCCTCCTGCGCGCGCTCGAGGCCCGTCAGGTGAAGCCCGTCGGTGGTGACAGCTACCGCGCGGTCGATGTTCGTGTGGTGGCCGCGACCAACCGCGCGCTCGAAGCCGAGGTGCAGGCCGGCCGCTTCCGGCAAGACCTCCTCTTCCGCCTCGCGGTGGGTCGCGTGAAGGTTCCGCCGTTGCGGGCTCGCGTGGAGGACATCCCCATGCTCGCGACGCACTTCGCCCGCGCGGTGGGCAACGTCACGCTGTCGCCCGAAGTGCTCGCCTCGCTGGCTTCGCGTCCGTGGCGCGGCAACGTGCGCGAGCTGCGCAACGTCATCGAGCGCGCGGTGATGCTCTCGGCGCCCGGCGCGGTGGTGACCACCCTCGACGACGACTTCGACGACGACCGCGACCTCGTGATGCCCCCGACCTTGCGGGCCACGCTGGAGTCACCCGCCGCCGTGTTGCCGACGGACGTCGAGGTTCCCTTTCAGGACGCCAAGCAGGCCGCCGTCGAGCGCTTCGAGCGCGACTACCTGCTGCGCCTCTTCGAGCGCTCGGGGTACAACCTCTCCGAGGCCGCGCGGCGCTCCGGGGTCGATCGACGCTACCTCCGCGAGCTCTTCAAGAAGCACAACCTCGACCCGACCACGCTTCGGGCGCAGCGTCGGCCGTAGCCGGGACGATGCGCAGCGGCAGCGTCGCGTCGCCCGACACCACGCCCGCGCTCAACCACGACGGCAGCGTCGCGAGCGCCTCGCGCAGCACCGCGCGCACGGCGGGCCGGTCGTTGGCCCACGCGATGACCGGCCCGTCGCCCCACGCAGCCAGCACGTAGCCGTCGTTGGCGGGCGCCTTCCCCTCGATCGCTCCAGGCACCTGCCGCGTGCTCACCTGTAGCGCCCACAGCACCCGGTCTTCGCCCGGCATCTGCCACGACGACCAGATCGCGCGCGACGACCCGCCACGCACGCCGATGCCTTGGATGTGTCGCCGCACCTCGCGCCGCGCGAGGTCGGGCAGCACCGCCGTGTAGAAGCGCTCACGGAGGAGCGAGCGACGCGACGCCAGCGCGACGGCTCGCGGGTGGAGCCCCGCGGCACCCTCGATCCAACGGAACTGGGAGGTGGTGAGGAAGGTGGCGGACGCGGCGTTCATGCGAGTGACCGTAGAGACAACGAGCACGCGACGCCATCACCCATGGGACATAGTCTGTCACCATCGAAGACATATCCTGTCACAGCCCTCGGAGGCCCCGGAACTCCCTCGCGCGGCTCGAAAATACGGGTCTCCGTCATGAGTTCTTGGCACCGGATGGGGTGCGATGATAGGGTCGGCTTGATCGTGGTGTACCTGTCGTGGCCTGATGCTCGACCGCTCGATACAGGGACGCTCATCGCGTCACGGGGAGAGGCTCATCACGAAGGTCCAAGGGTGGACATCCGTCCCGGGGCTGGTCCCGAACACGCGAGTGTTCCCGACGACTCAACCCGAGCACGGGCGCATGGTGCGCACCGGCTCTCCATCACTCGAAGGCTCGGAACGTGGACCGGGATCACTCCCGGCGTCCCTCGGGCTGCGGCATCGCCGCGGGAGGTAGCGACGCACAATGGGCAATTTGAACTTCCGTCTCTCCAATGCAGGGGCATGCCCAAGGTAGGCGGTACCTCCGCACCTGCGCGCTGACCTGAGCGCGTCGGGCGTGATTCCCCTCCGCAGGGGACGCACTGGTCACGAGCCAGTCCGTCCCCTGTGTCTATTTCAGCGACCTGCTTCACGACACCCGGGAATAGGCTGTTCCCCTCGGATGGTTGCGCATCCATGGGCGATCGGTTACTCCGTCGCTCGATCCACCCACCGATGCGCTCCCTGGTCCTCGCACTCTGCGCCGCCTTCGCCGTGATCTTCACGGGCGCATCGGCGCACGCGCAGCACTCGCAGGGTCGGTGCTACGGCACGCTCGCGAGCTACCGGCCCACGGCCGACGACCAGGTGACCTCACCGCTCAAGATCAGCAAGCCCGTCGTTGTCGTCGCCGTCGCGCTCCCCGCGATGCCGTCGCACTCGCAGGCGCCGACGCTGTGCAGCGACCCCAGCCAGCCCGGCTGCCAGGTCGACGCGCCCGACGCGCCGACGCACAACGGAAGCTGGTCCGCCCACCACGAGCCGGTCGAGCTCACGTTGGGGTTCCCCGAAGTTCCACCGCAGGCGGTCGACCTCGTCGACCCGGCGGCGCAGTTCCATGGCGGTCCGCGCGCGGGGGCGATGCGGACACCCTGGCGTCCGCCGAGCGCCTGACCGCAGCCTGCGACGCCACACGATGGATGACGTGCGCCCGTAACCGGGACGCCCGACCACCATCAGGCGTCGCGGACTGCGACGGCTCGTAGGGTCGCCGACGCGCGCCCGCTCCACCACGAGCGCGCCCGTCGACCCGCCGGAGCCGTGGAACTCCATCGTCGACGACAACGAACGTGCCCGGTGCGTCGTCGCGGTGGATGACCCTCAACGTGTCCCACGCATCGGGCACAAGAGTGTCTTCTGGTACGGGTGCCGCGCGAGGACGGTCAGCGTCGCGCGTCTCTCTTCAATCAGTCACTGACCATGGAACAGAGGATCTTGTGAGCAAGGGAGCATCAGCCATCTCCATCATCATGGCGTTGGTGCTCGGGTTCGTGGTGGGCAACATCACGGGCTCGAAGGCACCAGCGGAACCCGGCGGCGTCACCGCCGAGGCCAGCAACACCCCCAACAGCGGCGCGGCCATGGTCGACGCCGAGCGGATCCCGGTCGGCAACTCGCCGTCGCTGGGCCCCGCCAACGCGCTCGTCACCATCGTGGAGTTCTCGGACTTCCAGTGCCCGTTCTGCACGCGCGTGGAGGAGACCCTCCGCCAGATTCGCACGCAGTACGGCAACGACGTCCGCATCGTCTGGAAGAACGCCCCGCTGCCCTTCCACAACAACGCGGGCCCCGCGGCCGAGGCCGCCCAGGAGGCGTTCGCGCAGGGCGGCAACGCCAAGTTCTGGCAGATGCACGACCTGCTCTACCAGAACCAGCAGAACCTCGACACCGCCACCCTGGAGCGCCTCGCGCAGCAGGTCGGCCTCAACATGGCGCGCTTCCGCACGGCCATGACCAACCACACGCACCAGGCCGCCGTGGAGCGTGACAAGACCCTCGCGCAGGCCGTCGGCGCGCAGGGCACGCCCAACTTCTTCATCAACGGGACCCAGGTCACCGGCGCCCAGCCCTTCGACCGGTTCAAGACCATCATCGACCAGGTGCTCGCCCGCGCGCGCACCATCCAGCCGCGCAACCGCGTGTACGCCAACATGGTCGCCGACCCCGTTCCGGGCGCCGAGCCCGCGCGGCCGAGCCAGCCCGACCAGCCCGCCCCGTCGGAGCCCGATCCGGCGCAGGTGCTCCGCGTCGACGTGGGCAACTCGCCCGTCCAGGGCCCCAACACCGCGCTCGTCACGGTGGTCATCTTCTCGGACTTCCAGTGCCCCTTCTGCTCGCGCGTGAACCCCACGATGGAAGCCCTCCGTACCCGCTACGGCCAGGACATCCGCATCGTCTGGAAGAACGAGCCGCTCCCCTTCCACGACAAGGCCCGCCCCGCGGCTGAGCTCGCCATGGAAGCCTTCGCCCAGCGCGGCAACGCCGGGTTCTGGCAGATGCACGGCATCCTCTTCGAGCACCAGACCGCCCTCGAGCGCACCAACCTCGACCAGTACGCCCAGCAGGCCGGCCTCAACATGGCCCGCTACAACGCCGCGATGACCGCGCACACGCACATCGCCGCGATCGACGCCGACCACGCCCAGGCCCAGCGCCTCGAGGCCAACGGCACCCCGCACTTCTTCATCAACGGCCGCCGCCTCGTCGGCGCGCAGCCCGTCGAGGCGTTCACCCGCCTCATCGACGAGGTGAAGACCAAGGCCGAGGAGTTCATGCGGACGCACCCGGGCACCACCCGCGCGAACCTCTACGAGCGCATGATGGCCGCCGCCGACACCACCATCCGCCGCACCGGCGGTGGCGCCGCCCCCGCGGCCGCCGCCCCCGCGGCCCCCGCGGCCGACGAGAACCGCGTCTACACCGTGCGCCCCAACCCGCGCGCCCCGAGCTTCGGCCCGGCCAACGCCCGCGTCGTCATCGAGCACTTCTCGGACTACCAGTGCCCGTTCTGCTCGCGCGTCGCGTCGCAGATCGCCCAGATCCGCACGCGCTACCCCACCCAGGTGCGCTTCGTGTGGCGCGATTACCCGCTCCCCTTCCACAACAACGCCATGCTCGCCGCGGAGGCCGCCCAGGAGGCGTTCGCCCAGCGCGGCAACCAGGGCTTCTGGCGCTTCCACGACCACCTGTTCGAGAACCAGGCGCACATCGAGCGCGCCGACCTCGAGCGCTACGCCCAGGAGCAGGGCCTCGACATGGCGCGCTTCCGCGCCGCGCTCGACGGCCACACCCACCAGGCGCGTGTTCGTGACGACATGGCCGCCGCGGACGCCACCGGCGCCCAGATCGGCACCCCGGCCTTCTTCATCAACGGGAAGTTCTTCGCGGGCGCGCTGCCCTTCGAGGAGTTCCAGCGCCGCATCGACGCGGCCCTCGCGGCCCCCGCCGCGCACTGATCCTCCCCCCCGCTGACGGTCACCTGCTGACCGTCCCCCCCACTCCCCGCTCCCATCTCCAGGGCCTTGACTAGAGAGCGCCAGAACAGCGGCCGCGGGCGCCGGGGGTGATACGTCCCCGGGTATTCTTCGGCAGCGGGGTGCACTCGACGATGTCCATGCAGATCCAGACGAACCCACGGTCCGTCATCGAAGAGGTTTCCTACCGGCGGGAGGGCATCCACGTCAGCCTCATCGTCAACCGCCGCATGCGCACAGCGCGGCTGGTGGATTTCCTCGCTGGCAACTTCCCCCTGAAGCAGCAGCGCCTCGACGAGCTCGCGCAGCGCGAGGGCATCAACCGCATCTACACCTTCGTCGAGAAGGAAGAGAGCCTCGGCTGGGCCAAGGTGGGCTACGCCCGCGAGGGCACCATCCCCGGCTACTACAAGCGCTCCGACGCCTACCTCATGGGCCGGGTCATCACCGACCCGCCGCTCGTCGACGAAGACGGCGCGCCCCTCACGCCGCCAGCGGACACCAACGCCGCCGAGAAGGTGCTCGTCCAGGCGCGCAAGCTCGTGGTCGAGATCACCGCCGTGAAGGGCCTCAAGATCGAGGTGCTCACCGACCTCCAGGTGATCGCCCAGGGCGTCGGCCCCGCGCGCAACCGCAAGACCACCGCGTGGTTCGAAGAGCGCTTCCTGCGGTCGGGCGACCGGATGCACGTGCTCGGTCGCGGCCGCACCAACGCGCAGCTCGTCACCGCCGAACTGCAAGAGCCCTTCGGCAACGCCTATATCCAGATCGCCATGGTGCCCACCAAGACCGACGAGGCCCGCGTGCTCGCCGGGGCGATCCACGGTCTGCACGAGGCCCTCAAGGCCCGCGAAATCGGCTGCACCTTCGCCATGACCCCGGCCGACAGCCCCCTGCTCGCGGCAGTGTTTCTCGGGGCCGGCTACCGCCGCACGGGCGTGCTCTCGCAGCACCTCGCCCCCGGCGAGCGACGCGCCGACGCGATGCTCTGGGTTCGCCGCACGGCGGGCGACGGCGACAGCGCCTGATCGCCGACCGCTCCCTCTCTCCCCTCAATTCCAGCCTCTACAAGTCTCCGCCTCGTCCGTGTGATCGCTGTTGCGAACGTCCGGGCGGGCGGGGCTTTCGTGATAGCGTCGCCGCGAGGGTGCCTCTCGCGTGACTGCCGCCAATCCAGAGCAGATCGGCCCGTACCGGGTCGACCGCGTGATCGGTGAAGGTGGAATGGGCGTCGTGTACCGGGCGGTGCACGAGGAGACCGGCGCCGTCGTCGCGCTCAAGACCGTGCGCGTGGCGAGCTCCGACCTGCTGGCATCCATCCGCCGCGAGGTGCTCGCGCTGCGGCGCACCGTGCACCCCAACGTCATCCGCATCGAGGAGGTCGGCCTCCACGAGGTAGGCCCCTGGTACGCCATGGAACTCCTCGAAGGCGAGACCCTTCGAGACTTCCTCTCCACCCTCTGGGACATCCTCGCGGAGCCGCTGTTCTCCGACGCCCACGCCGCCACCGCCCCCATCCCCCGCGAGCCCACGCTCAACACCGGTCGGGCCGTGGTCACCCTTCCCCCGATGACCGGTCTGATGGTCGACCGGCCCCTCGCCGCGTGCGGCAAGCTCGACGAGGTGCTCGCGCTCTTCCGCCGGCTGTGCGTGCCGCTCGCGTTCGTGCACGGCCAGGGGATCGTGCACCGCGACCTCAAGCCGGCCAACGTGTTCTTGAGGAAGGACGGGACGCCGGTGCTCATGGACTTCGGCGTCGTCGCCAAGGTGCACGGCGCCGCCGGGCGCGAGGTCGTCGACGTCGGCTCCAACATGGTCGGCACCACCGCGTACATGGCGCCCGAGCAGACCACGGGCGGTCGCGTCGACGCCCGCTGCGACCTCTACGCCCTCGGCTGCATGCTCTACGAGGCCCTCACCGGCACCGTCCCCTTCGTGGGGCGCACCGTGATGGACACCATGAACATGCACCGCAACACCGCCCCCGAGCTCCCGTCGCTGCGGGTCGCCGGGGTGCCTCCCCCGCTCGACGACCTGGTGATGCGGCTGCTCGCCAAGTCACCGCGCGACCGCATCGGCCACGCCGACGACGTGGCCCAGGCGCTGTGGGAGATCTCCGAGGGCGAGAGCATCGACACCGCCGCGGAGACGCGGCCGTCGTCGACCATCCTCAAGCCGTCGGCGTACCTCTACCGCCCCGGCATCGTCGGCCGCGAGGAGACCCTGCGCGAGCTCCACCAGCGGGTGCGCGACCTGCGCGAAGGCCGCGGCGGCATCGTTCTGTTGGGCGGGCAGAGCGGCGTCGGGAAGACCCGCATCGTGGCCGAGGTCGCCCAGCAGGCCGCGCGCGATGAGGTGTTCGTGGTGGCGGGCGAGTGCGTGTCGCTGCCCCGCGCGGAGGACGCCGACCCGCGCCACGAGGACGCGACGGACAACTCCTTCAGCGGCGTGCAAAACGTCGACATGCGCGTCGAGGGCCGGGGGTCGGCGCTGCACCCGTTTCGGGGGTTGTTCCAGGCGCTGGCCGACCGGTGCAGTGATGATGGCGTCACGGTGTTTTCCAAGTGGCTCAAGACGTGGGCCCGCGTGCTCGCGCGCTACGAGCCGTCCATCGCCACGGTCAATGGCTTCGCCGACCTCCCGCCGCTCGCCGATCTTCCTGCGCCCGCCGCACGACGGCGCACCCTCGAAGCGGTGCGCGACACCCTCGCGGCGGTGTCCCGCGACGAGCCGCTGCTGCTCGTCATCGATGACCTCCAGTGGGCCGATGACCTCAGCATCACGCTGCTCGCCACGCTGAGCCAGGCGTTTTTCGCGAAGCACCGGGTGCTCATCCTGGGGACGTTTCGCGACAACGAGGTGGGAACGACCCTCCCGCGGCTGCTCGCCTCGCCCGCTGTGATGCGCCTCAAGGTCGGCCGCCTGGAGGGCACCTCGGTCGCCGCGCTGGTGTCCGACATGCTGGCCCTCGCGACACCCCCCGCAGCCCTGGTGGAGTTTCTCTCCACGCACTCCCGCGGCAATCCCTTCTACGTGTCCGAGTACCTCCGCATGGCCATCGCCGAGGGCATCCTCGGGCGCGACGCCAGCGGGCGCTGGCAGCTCGACGCGATCTCGGCCGAGGCGCTGCCGGTTCCGCGCTCGCTGCTCGACCTGGTAGGGCGGCGGCTGCGGGGCCTCGCGCCGGACGCGCACGCGCTGGTGGAGGCTGCGGCGGTGCTCGGTCGCGAGGTCGAGGCGTCGGTGCTGGTGGAGGTGTCGGGGCTCCCCGAGGCCGCGGCAGCCGACGCGCTGCGCGAGCTGTCGCTGCGGCAGATTCTCGAAGAGGCCGGCGGCGATCGCTTCCGGCTGGTGCACGACAAGCTCCGCGAGGCCGCGTGGAACGACCTCACCGCAGCGCGACGGCGCGTGCTGCACCTGCGGGCGGCCGAGGCGCTGGAGGCGGTGCTGCGCAGCGACCCCGCGATGGGGACGCTCCACGCCGACCTGGTGCTGCACTGGCGCGAGGCGGGCGACCCGGCGAAGGAGGCGTTTCACGCGGGCCGCGCGGGGGAGCGCTCGTACCGCGACGGGGCCTTCGCGGACGTCATCCGCTTCCTCGACGTGGCCATCACCTGGAACCGCGGGCGCGCCCACGACGAAGTCATGCGGCTGACCATGGCGCGGTGGTGCTTGCAGGGCGGCGACGCGGCCTTCGTGACGGGTGACTTCGCGCGCGCCGAGCGCTGGCTCACCGCGGCCATGGAACCCTACGCCCACGGCATCCCGTCGAGCTCCATGGCGCGCGCGCGCTTCCTCGCCGAGCACCTCGCCGAGCAGGTGCGGCATGGTGTTCGGCCGGGTGCGTCGTCGCAGGACGACCCGAGGCACCGCGACGGGCTCACCGTTGCTGCGCACGCCGCGGGCAAGCTCTCGCACCTCGCCATCTTCCGGGGCGACAACGCCGCCGTGCTGGCCGCGAGCCTCGCCGCGGCCAACCTCGCCGAGCGGGCGGGCGACGCCCACGTCGAGGCGCTCGGGGCGCTCGGGTACGCCGCGGGGACGCTCGGGCTCGACCAGGTGGCGCAGCGGTATTTCGAGCGCGGTCGCGCGGCGGCGGCGGCGCCCGCGGGGCCGGGCGTGAGCTGGCGAGGGCGCGCGGCGTCGTCGATGCTGGAGGCGGTGTGGGCCCTCGGTCGCGACGAGCGGACGCGGGCGAGGGCGCTGCTCGACGGGGCCATCGCGCAGACGCGCTTCAGCGGCGACCGCCTCGACGAGGGCCTGTGCCTCTCGGTGATGGCGATGCTCGACTGGTTCGACGGGCGCGTCGACGCGATGCGCGACGACATGTCCGTGGCGATGGACGCGCTCGGCGACGACATGTTCGGGCAGCGGGTGGCGCTGGTGCACACCGAGGCCTTCGCGCACCTCTCGGGCGGCGACGTGGCGGCGGCGAAGGCCGCGCTCGCGACGCTGGCGGGCCAGCCCGACCGCGGCGACGCGCTGGTGCGATCGCTCACGCGGGCGATGCAGTCGGCGGTGGCGCTGCGCGAGGGCCAGGTCGAGCAGGCGGTGTCGCTGGCCGACGAGGCGCTGCGGGGCGTCGGGATGGAGCGCGCGATTCCGCCGACGGCGGCGCACATCTGGGAGGGATCGCTCGACACGCTGCTGGCCGCGCGCGGGTCGGGGCGCGTCTCGCGGAGCGCCCTCGCCGCGGCCATCGAGCGGGTGCAGCGCTGGGCGAAGGCGCACGCCGTGGGGCGCGCGATGGCGCTGCGCTGGGCGGGGCAGCTCGCGTGGTCGGAGGGCGATCGGTCGACGGCGGGGCGGCGGTGGCGCGAGGCGCTGACGCTGGCGCACGAGCGCGGGATGCGGACGGAGGTGGCCTACGCCGAGGCGCTCATCGCGCTGCACGTGACGCCCGCGGGGGCGGCGCGCGACGCGGGCGTCGAGCGTGCGAGGGTGCAGTGGGAGCAGTGCGGCGCGACGGGGCGGGTGCAGTGGCTCGACGGGCTCAACCCGCGGCGTCCCGACGGGGCATCCGGGTCAGGGCGATCCCGGTGACCGACGTGGCGCCCGCGGCCTGAGCGGCGGCCATCGCGGCGCGGAGGGTGGCGCCGGTGGTCACCACGTCGTCGACGATCACGACGTGTGAACCGGTGAGCGAGATCGTGCGGCTGGCGCGGAAGGCGTCGGCCACGTTGGCGGCGCGCTCGGCCCGCGCGAGGGTGGTCTGCGTCGGGGTGTCTCGCACGCGCAACAGACCTTCGGCGCGCAGCGGGCAGGCGAGGGCGCGGGCGACGGGTCGGGCCAGCTCCATGGACTGGTTGTACCCGCGCTCGCGGAGACGACGCGGGTGCAGCGGGACGGGGATGACGCACGCGACCGGCCGCGCGATGGCGTGGGTGAGCGGGACGAGCAGCGCGCCGAGGCGGGAGGCGCGGGTGGGGTCGCCGTCGTACTTGGCGCGGTAGACGGCGCGGGCGAGGGCGCCGCCGTGCTCGTGGGCGACGAGGACGCCGGGTGGTGGGTCGGGCGCGTCGAGGAGGGAGACGACGCAGACGTCGCAGAGAGGTGCGTCGGCGACGGGCGCGCTGCACGAGACGCAGGCGCGCGGGGCGAAGAGATCGGTGAGGGCCACGAGGCGGGCCGACACCAGGCGGAGGGGGTTGGTGCGCATGGGGCCGTTGTCGGGCTGTCATGGAGCGGACGTTGCGCGCGGGGGCGTGCTACACGGTGGGTCGCCATGGCCGCCGCGCGCCCCGACGGGGACATCAAGATCATCTCGGAGAACCGCCGCGCCGCGATGAAGTACACCGTCGACGAGCGCATCGAGGTGGGGGTGGTGCTCACCGGCTCGGAGGTGAAGAGCCTCCGCTCGGGTCGCATGGAGCTCAACGACACCTACGCGATGGTGCTCAACGGGCAGCTCACGCTCGTCAACGCGTACATCCCGCCGTACGCCTTCACGAGCACGGCGCGCGTCCCGGAGAAGCGCGAGCGTCGGCTGCTGGCGCACCGCACGGAGATCGACCGCATCGACGGCAAGGTGTCGCAGAAGGGCTACACGCTCATCGCGCTGCGGGCCTACTTCAAGGGCAGCAAGGTGAAGGTCGAGCTCGGCCTCGCGCACGCGAAGAACCACGCCGACCGGCGGCAGGAGATCAAGGAGCGCGAGGGCGATCGGGAGGCCCGCGCGGCCATGAAGCAGAGGCACCGTTGAGCGGACAGGTTCGTTGGTCGGGACAGGGCGAGGGCGCGGTGCTCACGGCGGATGCGCTGCTGGTGACGGTTCGCTCGACGCGGCCGTTTCCGCCCGGGGCGCCCGCGCAGGGCACCCTCGATGACGCGCACACGTTCACGCTCAAGGTCGCCGGTTCACACAAGGACGGCGACGCCTTCGTGGTGCGCGGCCGCCTCGTGAGCGCCACCGTCGCCGTGCGCGAAGCCTTCGCTCGCGCCGTCGCGACCGGCGCGGCGCCCTCGTGAGCGCCGACCTCGTCGACGCGCACTGCCACCTCGACCTCCCCACGTTCGCCAGCGACCGCGAGGCCGTCTGGGCGCGCGCCCGCGAGCAGGGCGTCACCCGCGCGATCGTCCCCGCGATACGCCCCGACACCTGGCGCGCCACCCTCGACTGCGCCCTCCCGGGCGAGCGCTCCATCGCCCTCGGCGTCCACCCGCAGGCGCTGCTCACGCTCTCCCGCACCGCCCTCGACCGCGCCCTCGGCGACCTCGCCGCCACCGTGCGCGCGCACCGCGACCGGGTCGTCGCCATCGGCGAGTGCGGCCTCGACGCGTCCCTCGACCCGGCCGGCGTCGACCCGCTCTTACAACGTCACGTATTCATGGCCCAGGTCGCGGTGGCGGCCGAGCTCGACCTGCCGCTGATCCTCCACGTGGTGCGCTCGCACGCGCTGGCGCTCGCGCTGCTCAAGACCGTCGCGCTGCCGTCGCGGCCGGGCATGGTGCACAGCTACTCGGGCGGCCCCGAGCTGGTGCGCGCGTGGACGGCGCTCGGGTTTCACCTCTCCTTCGGCGGCGCCGTCACCCGGCCCCGCGCCCGCGCGCCCGTCGACAGCGTGAAGGCCGTCCCCGACAACCGGCTGCTCGTCGAGACCGACGCGCCCGACCAGCTCCCCACCGGCGTCGATCGCTCCGACCGGCGCTGCGAACCCGGCGACCTCCCGGTCATCGTCCGCTCCGTCGCGGCGTTTCGCGCGCAGTCCGTCGAGCACGTCGCCGCGGTCACCACGGCCAACGCGCGGGCGCTCTTCGGTCTGCGCTGACCGCCGTTGCGACCACGCCGTCCGCGGTGATTGACTCGTCGGCATGACGACCGTTCGCGCCGTGCGTATTCGTGAGCCTGGGGATGTCGACGTGCTGGAGCTCGGCAAGGTGTCGCTGCGCGACCCGGGCCCCGGCGAGGTGCGGGTGCGGGTCGAGGCGGCGGGGCTCAACCGCGCCGACCTGATGCAACGCGCGGGGGTGTATCCGGCGCCGCCCGGGGTGCTGCCGGATGTTCCGGGGTTGGAGTACGCGGGCGTGGTCGAGGCGTTGGGCGCGGAGGTGCGGGGCGTCGCGGTGGGCGATCGCGTGATGGGGCTCGTCGGCGGCGGCGCGATGGCCGAGGCGCTGGTGGTGCACCACCGCGAGCTGATGGTGGTTCCGGAGGGGATGGCGTTGACGGACGCGGCGAGCATCCCAGAGGCATTCGCGACGGCGTGGGATGCGCTGGTGCAAGCGGGCGCGGGGATGGGCGACGTGGTGCTCGTGCACGCGGCGGCGAGCGGCGTGGGGACGGCCGCGACGCAGATCGCGCGGCTGATGGGCGCCCGGGTGATCGGGACGGGTCGCAACGAAGCGAAGCTGGCGCGGTGCCGCGAGTGGGGTCTGGAGGAGTCGGTGGTCGCGAAGGACGGGCGCTTCGCCGACGCGGTGACGGCGCTCACGGGCGGAGCGGGCGCGACGGTGGTGATCGACCTGGTGGGTGGGGACTACGTGGCGGAGAGCCTGCGGTGCGTGGCGGTGGGCGCGCGGGTGGTGCTGCTCGCGACGGTGGGCGGCGGCACGGCGACGCTGCCATTGGGGCTCGCGCTCTCGCGACGGGTGACCATCAAGGGAACGGTGCTGCGAAGCCGGGCGCTGGAGGAGAAGATCGCGCTGGCGCGTGGGTTCACGCGGGCGGTGCTACCGGGCTTCGCGCGAGGGGCGCTGCGGCCGGTGGTCGATGCCGTGTTGCCGATGACGGAGGTTCGGGAGGCGCATCAGCGGATGGCGCGCGACGAGACCGTGGGGAAGATCGTTCTGCGTTGGTAGCGACCAGAAAATTGGCCGCAAGGGCGCAGGGGTCGCAAGGGATCAGAAGGTGAGAGGGATTCAGGGTCAGGTGGTGCGGCTCGACCTCAATACACCGCCCGATCCCGTCTTTCCCTTGCGACCCTCGCGCCCTTGCGGCTTCTTATCCAACCGCGCGCTTCAGGCGCTCTCGCGGACGACTACAGAATGCGGTGGAAGTAGCGGAGGTTGAGCAGCAGCGTCGTCTGCGAGCCCCCGGAGACCTCCTGCCGCATCGACAGCTCCGCCGCGAACATCTGGTCGATGTACCCGAGGCCCGCCGTGACGAGGTGCACCGGGTTGATCAGCCGCACGTCGTCGTAGGTGTAGCCGACGCGCAGCGGAACCCGGCCCGCCAGAAACTCCACGCCGCCCGACCAGCGCGCGCGCGGACCGTCGGCGAAGGACGTCAGGTCCCACACCGTGTCGGCCACGATGTGCAGCGTGTCGGTCGGGACGACGCCGATGCCGCCGCCGATGGAGAGCGGCGACAGGGCCGTGTCGGGGTTGCTCAGCGAGTAGCCCGTGACGCCCAGCACCAGCCACGGAAACGGCTTGAGCGCGAGGCCCACGTCCACCGTGAAGCCCGAGTACTCGGTGCCCCGGATGCGGACGTTGTTGGCGTTCAGCGTCGAGGGGACGCCCACGTAGTCCATGTACCGGCCGGTGACGCCGAGGCTCACGCCGTCGGTGATGGACGCGGACAGCCCGATGCGGAAGTCGTGGTTGCGCGTGTCGCCGTCGAGCAGCGAGTAGTGGTACGCGAGCCCGGCGCCCACCCGGCGCGTCGAGTCGACCACCGCGCCGCCGAACCCCCAGCGATCGGTCGACGGGTCCCACAGCACCGAGGTGTCGACGTGGTAGACGCGCGACATCCCCATGGCCGCGGGGTTGACGTAGAGCGCCGAGGTGCTCTGCGCGATGGCGTGCGTGCCTCCACCGAGAGCCATGGTGCGCGCCGTGACGGGCATCTCTGGCGCGGTCTGCACCTGCCCCGAGGCCACGGACGGGACCAACGCCAGGGCCACGGCGCAGCAGAGCGTTCGGGAGAGGACGGTGAGCTCCATGGATGCCGCGGATAGAACGCCCCGCCGACCCTGTCTACTTCCCGGCGGGTTTTCCACAGCCCCCGTCACACCCTGTGGATAACCCCTCTCACCCCGAGGGGCGTCGTCGTCGATTTCTCGCGCCCACAGCGATCATCCGCGATGCTCAGCGTCCTCCGGGTGAGCTGTGGCCTGGGGCTGTGGAAAACGTTGTGGACAGGGTGTTGTACCGCCGTGGGTGACGAAGCCAGGACGCTCTGGGACAAGGTGCTCGAAGCCCTCCGCGGGCGCGTGGGCGAGCAGATGATCGACAAGCTCCTGCGACCGCTGGAGCCGCTCGACGCCGCCGACGGGGCGCTGCTCCTGCGCGCGCCCAACGACTTCACCCGCGAGTGGGTGACCAAGGGCTACGTCCCGGTCATCGAGGAGACCCTGCGCTACCTCACCGGCCAGCCGTGGTCGGTGCACTGGTCGGCCAGCCCGAAGACCGCGGTCCGTCCGCCGCCGCCGCCTGTTCCTCGCCCCGCGGCGCGTCCCGCGCCCGCCCCGGTGTCGCGTCCGTCACCCGCGCCCGCGCCTGTCAGCGTGACGCCCGCCGCGCCGTCGCGTGCGCTCGCGCCGCCGGTGTCGACGAAGGCTCCCGCTCCTGTCCACAACCCGGGCTCGGCGAGCGGGTCGGCCGCGTGCGGGCTGTCGCCCAAGTACACCTTCGACACCTTCGTGATGGGGCCGTCCAACAACGTCGCCCACGCCATGGCCCAGGCCATGTCCAACCTCGCGGGCCGGCGCGTCAACGTGCTCTTCCTCTGCGGGGGCACGGGCCTCGGCAAGACCCACCTCTCCAACGCGATCGGGCACCGCATCCTGGAGCAGAAGCCCGGCGCGAAGATCGTCTACGTGAGCGCGGAGACCTTCACCAACGAGTACGTGGCCTCCATCCAGCAGAAGCGCATGGAGGAGTTTCGCGCGCGCTACCGCAACGAGTGCGACGGGCTGCTCATCGACGACGTGCAGTTTCTCGCGGGCCGCGAAGGCACCCAGGAGGAGTTCTTCCACACCTTCAACGCGCTCTACCAGAAGGACATCCCCATCGTCCTGACGAGCGACGTGCTGCCGCAGAACCTCCACGGCATGGCCGAGCGCCTGCTCTCGCGCTTCGCGAGCGGGCTCGTCGCGGAGGTGTATCCGCCGGAGCTGGAGACGCGCATCGCGATCCTGCGGAAGAAGGCCGAGCAGGACGGGGTGCGCCTCGACGACGAGACGGCGGCGCTCATCGCGAGCGCGGGATCCAACGTGCGCGAGCTCGAAGGCATGCTGATGAAGCTGTCGATTCGCGCGAGCCTCGGGGGCCGCACGGGGGTCATCGACTCGACCCTGGCGCGGGAGACCCTGCGCATCGGGTCGAAGCCCGCGGTGACCACCGTCGAGGACGTGCAGCGGGCGGTGTGCGAGCACTACCGCATCAAGCTGGCGCAGCTCGTGGGGAAGGACCGTCACCGCGAGGTGGCGCTCCCCCGGCAGGTGGCGATGTACCTGGCGCGTACGCACCTGGGGACGTCGTTTCCGCAGATCGGGCACCGCTTCAACGGGAAGGACCACACCACCGTCATGTCGTCGGTGAAGAAGGTGGCCCAGCTCCGGAAGGAAGACCCCGAGGTGGCGGCGGCCCTGGAGGCCATCTCGCTGAAGCTGGGCTTCGCCGCGCCGGTGCTGGACGTGGCGGTCGGGGCGGAGGGCTGAAGGGTGGACGCTGACCCCCGCCCGGTGGCATACCGCGGCCCGAAACACCCCGCTGGGGAAAACCCTGTGGGCAGCACCGGGCGAATCCCTGGTGACGGTTCCTGTGGATGAAGCTG
This sequence comes from Polyangiales bacterium, assembly GCA_044229975.1. Classification (GTDB taxonomy): domain Bacteria; phylum Myxococcota_A; class Polyangia; order Polyangiales; genus SCUS01. The sequence continues at coordinate 227,114 of JBGARZ010000006.1, read as the reverse complement.
TGGATGGCGTAGGGTGCGGATTGTCCCCGGCGCTTCCACAGGAGGGGCCCCGGCGACTCTCCCCAGCCGAGAGCGCGGCGGAGACGGTAGAAACGGTGTTTTCCACTGTCTCCACAGGACTCATGACTACTACTGTTCTTTAAGAATTAAATTCTCTCTGATTAGAGAAGACAGACCGAAGCACCCGGGACGGGACGCAGAGCCCGACCGAAGGACAGAGTGAGCGATGGAGTTCGTGGTCAACAAGCGGGAGTTCGTGAAGGCCCTCAGCCGGGTGCAGAGCGTGGCCGACAAGAAGTCGGCGATGCCCATCTTGAGCAACGTGCTCATCGTGGCCGACGGGTCGGGCCTGCGCCTCGCGGCCACCGACCTCACCCTGGCGGTGACGGCCCACTGCAAGGTCGACGTTCGCAAGGGCGGCACCGTGGCGCTCCCCGCGCGGCACGTCTTCGACGTCGTGAAGGTGCTCCCCGACGGCGACGTGACCGTCACCGTGGAGAAGAACTTCTCCGCCCGCATCAAGTCCGGCAAGCGCCGCTTCGACCTCTCGGGCATGCCCGGCGAGGACTTCCCCACGCTGCCCGACGCGACCAAGGTCACGCTCACCCAGGTGCCCGCCGACGACGTCGCCGAGCTCATCGCGCTCACGCAGTTCTCGATGTCCGCGGACGACACCCGGCCGCACCTCTCGGCCGCGCTCTTCGAGCTGGCGGGTGACGTCCTGCGCGTGGTCACCACCGACGGCCACCGGCTCTCGAAGGCCGAACGCAAGATCGACGGCATGAAGGGCAGCAGCAAGCTGCTCATCCCCGCCAAGGCCGTGCACGAGCTCAAGCGCATGGTCGACGAGCTGCGCGCCGAGAAGAAGGAAGGCAACTCGGGCCCGCTCACCGTGGGCATCGGCGCCGTCAGCTCGCAGGGCCCGGTGTTCTTCCAGCGCGACGGGATGACCCTCTCGTCGAAGCTCGTCGACGCGGCCTTCCCGTCCTACGAGCAGGTCATTCCGTCGGCGACGGATCGCACCGTGACAGCATCGCGCACCGCCCTCCTCGACGCCCTGCGCGCGGTGTCCCTCGTGGCCTCCGATCGCACCAGCGGCGTGAAGCTCCAGGTCAACTCGTCGCGCATGCTCATCACGAGCGAAAACCCCGAGATCGGCGCCGGCAGCGACGAGATCGACGCGTCGCTCCAGGGCCCCGACGTGACCATCGGCTTCAACAGCAAGTACCTCACCGACGCCCTGAGCGCGCTCACCTCCGAAGAGGTCGCGCTGGAGCTGTCGGGCGAGCTCGACCCCGGGATGATCAAGCCCGTCGGCCGCGACGACTACCTCGGCGTCATCATGCCGATGCGGATCTGAGATCTGACCCCGCTCCGCATCACCGAGCTCAACGTCGACGGGTTTCGCAACCTCTGCGGCGTGACGCTCTCGCCGGCGCCGACGGGCAACGTGCTCCTCGGCGACAACGGCCACGGCAAGACCTCCGTCCTCGAAGCCATCGACTACGTCGCCTCGCTGCGCTCCTTCCGCGGCGCCACGCGAACGCAGCTCGTCGGCCACGACGTGAAGCTCGCCCAGGTGATGCTCAAGGTGGGCGGCCCGCTGCCCGCGAGGGAGTACCGCGCCCGGCTCGCCCGCAACGCCCGCGACATCACCGTCGACGGCAAGCGACCCGAGCGCGCCATGGACTACTTCTCGGGCGCCGCGTGCGTGGTGTTCCACCCCGGCGACCTCGACCTCATACGGGGCGCCCCGGAGCTGCGTCGCCGCCTCCTCGACCGCATCCTGGTGCGCACCGTCGACGGGTACGGCGAGGCGCTCAAGTCGTACGGCAAGGCCCTGCGCGCCCGCAACGCGCTGCTCCGCGAGCGGCACCCCAACACCAAGGCCATCCAGGCCTTCGACCTCCCGCTCGCGCGCTACGGCAGCGCCCTCACCCGCGCTCGCACCACGCTGGTGCAAGACCTCGTTCCGGCCGCGCGGAGGGCGCTCGACGAGGTCGCGCTCAGCCCCGACGCCATCGAGCTCGGCTACGTGCCGCGCGCCACCACCGACCAGATCGCCTTCCTCGCTGCCCTCGTCGAGGGGATGCCGCGCGACCTCGCCCGCCGCAGCACCGCGCTCGGCCCGCACGGCGACGACCTGGCCATCTCGTGGTCGGGTCTCCCGGCCCGCGTGGTGGCCAGCCAGGGGCAGACCCGCGCCCTCGCCCTCGCGCTGCGCCTCGCCGAGCTGCACGTGCTCGAAGCCCGCACCCGCGCCGTCCCGGTGCTGCTCCTCGACGACGTGTCGAGCGAGCTCGACCGCGAGCGAACCGCACGTCTGTTCAAGCTCGTGGCGACCCTCGGCGCGCAGGTGTTCGTGACCACCACCGACCCCGCCATCGCGTCCCTCCTGCCCGACGCGCGGCGCTTCCTGGTGACCGACGGAACCGTGTCCGCCGGGCAGCGGTGATGGACATAATCTGTCGTTGAATTTTCGGGGTGTTTCTGGTACAGAAAACACCTGAAATTTCCGAGGAAATCCAAGACATGACGATCGAACCGACGGGGCAGGATTACGGGCCGGACAGCATCACCAAGCTGGAGGGTCTCCAGGCGGTGCGCGAGGTGCCCGGCATGTACATCGGCGACGTGCACGACGGCACCGGGTTGCACCACCTGGTGTGGGAGGTCGTGGACAACTCCATCGACGAGTACTTCGCGGGGGTGTGCAACCACATCGACGTGGTCATCCACGCTGACGGTTCGGTGCGCGTGGGCGACAACGGGCGCGGCATCCCGACGGGCATCAACACCAAGCACGGCATCAGCGCGGCCGAGCTCGCCCTCACCAGCCTGCACGCGGGCGGGAAGTTCAAGAGCGCCAACAACTACGCGATGTCGTCGGGCCTGCACGGCGTCGGCGTGAGCGCGGTCAACGCCGTCAGCGAGTGGCTGCGGCTCGAGATCTGGCGCGAGGGCAAGGTGCACGACCTTGAGTTCGCGGCGGGCATCACGAAGGCACCGCTGAAGGTCGTGGGCGACACTGCGAAGACGGGCACCATCGTCACGTTCAAGCCCGACGCGACCATCTTCACGATGACGGAGTTCTCGTACGAGATCCTCGAAAACCGTCTGCGCGAGCTGGCCTACCTCAACGCGGGTCTGACGCTCACGCTCACCGACGAGCGCACGGGGAAGGACAAGCAGATCTTCCACTCCGAGGGCGGCATCGCGGACTATGTGAAGTTTCTCAACGCGGAGAAGAAGACCGACGCGGAGCCCATCTCGCTCAAGGGCGAGCACACGCTCGACAGCGGCAAGACCGTCACCGTCGAGATCTCCCTCCAGTGGACCGACAGCCTCTACGAGACCATCCAGGCGTACACCAACAACGTGTGGAACCGTGACGGCGGCACGCACGTCTCCGGCTTCAAGCTGGCCATCACCAAGTGCATCAACGCCTATGGCGCGGAGAAGGGTCTGCTCAAGCCCTTGAAGGACATCCCGCTGATTGGCGAGGACGTGCGCGAGGGTCTCACGGGCGTCATCTCGGTGCGCCACCCCAACCCCTCGTACAGCTCGCAGACCAAGCACAAGCTGGTGTCGTCGGAGGTGTCGGGCATCGTGTCGGGCATCCTGCAAGAGCGCCTCTCGACCTGGCTCGACGAAAACCCCACGGCGGCCAAGCGCGTGGTGGAGAAGTGCGTGCTGTCGGCGCAGGCGCGGGCGGCGGCGCAGAAGGCGCGCGAGCTGGTGCACCGCAAGGGCGTGCTCGACGCGAGCTCGCTGCCGGGCAAGCTGGCCGACTGCCAGGAGCGCGATCCGACCAAGTGCGAGCTGTACATCGTCGAGGGTGACTCGGCCGGTGGGAGCGCGAAGCAGGGGCGTGATCGCAAGACGCAGGCGATTCTCCCGTTGCGCGGGAAGATCCTCAACGTCGAGCGCGTGCGCTTCGAGCGCATGCTGGGCAACGCCGAGATCGGCACGCTCATCACGGCGCTCGGGGTGCAGGTGCGGGCCGACAGCTTTGGTGATCCGAAGTCCGACGATGACGGCGGGTCGTCGACGCCGAAGCCGCGGCTCGACCTGGAGAAGCTGCGCTACCACCGCGTGGTGCTGATGACCGACGCCGACGTCGACGGGTCGCACATCCGCACGCTGCTGCTGACGTTCTTCTTCCGGCAGATGCCCGAGCTCGTGGAGAAGGGCTACCTGTACATCGCGCAGCCGCCGCTCTACGGGGTGCGCCGCGGCAAGAGCATCGACTACGTGAAGGACGACGAGGCGCTCGCGCACAACGTCATCAAGACGGGCTCGCGCAACGTGGTGCTCAAGTCCGAGACGCACTCGATCGAGGGCGCCGAGCTGGAGTCGCTCTTGATGGAGCTGCACCGCGCCGAGACGCTGCTGGAGCGCATGGAGCTGCGGTGCGAGCCCAAGGTTGTGAGCGCCATCGTGCGGACCAAGGCGTTCACGCGCGAGACGCTGAAGGACGAAGGGCTCATCGCGGAGGCCGTGGCGAAGCTGGAGGAGTACATGAAGGTGTATTCGCCGGAGCTGCTGCCGCTGCGGTACACGCTCGACGAGGACGCCGAGCACGAGAGCAAGCGGGTGCTCATCCGGGTGCGCGCGGGCACGGCGGGGCGCACGACGACGGTGACGGGTGGGTTTCTCGACGGCGGCGAGGTGCGCGAGCTGAGCACCATCGAGGGGCACCTCGGTGTGATGGGCCCGGGGCCGTGGACGCTGCTGGAGGGATCGCGCTCGCATACCATCGAGCATGGTGGGCAGCTCCACGCGATCATCGACGAGCGCGGTCGGAAGGGCGCCACCATCCAGCGCTACAAGGGTCTCGGCGAGATGAGCGCCGAGCAGCTCTGGGAGACCACGATGGACCCGGCGCGTCGGATCATGCTGCGGGTGCGGGTGGAAGACGCCGCGGCCACGGACAAGGTGATGACCCTGTTGATGGGCGACGAGGTCGAGCCGCGCCGCGCCTTCATCGAGAAGAACGCCCTCAACGCCCGCAACCTCGACATCTAAGGCTCAGACCGTCGGGAGTCCCATTTGACAGGAACTCCGGTCGTCGGGTACCTACCGCCTCCCTCGTTTCTAGAAGGATCGTCATGCAGAAGCCGAAGTTCCGCACCGCCGACAAGTCCGCCTGGGTCTTCGTGACCACGCAGCTCAACAAGCGCCCGGTGAAGGCGATGAGCCGTCGCGCCGCGCTCCGTTGCGGCTACCTCGCCGGCGCCGCCAACCGCCTCGGCGTCGAAGACGCCCGCGCGCTCCCCACGCCGCACATGGACGAGCCGATGAGCGCGTACATTGCTCGCGTGAAGGCCGCCCAGATCCAGGCTTGATCGTTCGTTGACCGTTCGCCGCACCGGGGGATAGAACTCCTGCACAGTGCGACACGACGGTTTCGACGTCACCTTCTGGGGGGTTCGTGGGAGTGTTGCCACTCCAGGTCCGCGCACGGTCCTGGTGGGTGGCAACACGAGCTGCGTCGAGGTTCAGGCCGGGGATGAGCGCATCATCCTCGATGGTGGGACCGGTCTACGCGAGCTCGGCGAGACGCTCCGCCACAAAGGGCCCATCGAGGCGCACGTCTTCTTCTCCCACGTTCATTGGGACCACATCCAGGGCGTTCCTTTCTTCGCGCCCGCCTTCGACCCCAAGAGCAGCTTCATCCTCCACGCCGGTCAGCGCGAGGGACGCACCGTGCGCGACGCGCTCGGCGGCCAGATGGCCGACCCGTACTTCCCGGTGCACCTCCAGGAAATCGAGGCCGCGCTCACCTTCCATGACCTCCAGCAGCGCCAGCGCGTGACCGTTGGTGATGGCGTGGTGGTGTACGGCGTCGAGGGCAACCACCCCGATGGGGTGTTTGCGTGGAGGGTCGAGTGGAAGGGGCACTCGGTGGTGTACGCGACGGATACGGAGAGCTCGTCGCTGCACGACGGCGCGATCATCGAGCTCGCGCGCGGAGCCGACGTGTTCATCTACGACGCGCAGTTCACGCCCGAGGAGCTCGATGGCGGTGACGGCCGCGGCTCGCGTCGCGGCTGGGGGCACAGCACCATGATGGACGGCGCCCGCATCGCGCAGGAGGCGAACGTCGGCACCTACGTGCTCTACCACCACGACCCCAACCAGGATGACGCCGCGGTGGTGGCGAAAGAGCGACGCGCCCAGGGGGCGTTCGAGCGCTCTGTCGCCGCGCGCGAGGGCATGATCATCGACGTGACGCGCGGTCATCGAGGTGCGTAGAAACGTGCGCGGGTGACGCGCCTATTGCGCGTTGGGAGATATCGGTTGGGGGTTCTTCACCACCGCGAACAACGGGGCTATACGACGTCGCAAGACGTCCATGGACTCCGCGCTGCCCACCAACATTTCATCGGACATGACTGACGAGAAGTCGACCGCCCGCGAGGGCAAGGTGCTCATCGACGCGTCGCGGCCCTACGCGGTGGAGAGCCCCGCGCGCACGGTGTGGGTCGTGGCCAGCACGCTGGGGCTGTGGGCGATCGGGCTCACGCTCGCGACGGCGCTGCCGCTGCCCTGGTACGCGCGGCTGCCGTTCACGGTGTTCACGGGGCTCGTGGCGGTGCGCGCGTTCATCTTGTTCCATGACGTGATGCACACGGCGATGTGCCGCGGCAACGCGCTGTGGGCGCGGGTCTGCCGCGCGGTGGTCTGGGCGTATGGGTTGTGGATCCTCACGCCCCCGCGCATCTGGAAGGAGTCGCACAACTACCATCACGCGCACACGGCGAAGCTGGTGGGCTCGCACATCGGCTCGTACATGATGCTGACCCCGGCGATGTACCGGCAGGCGACGCCGTCGCAGCAGCTGATGTACCGGCTCATGCGCTCGCCGTACAACGTGGGCGGCGGGTACCTCACGGTGTTCCTGCTGGGCATGTGCGTGAAGCCGTTTTTGAAGGCGAAGAAGAAGCACTGGGACTCGGCGCTCGCGTTCGTGCTGCACGTCGCGCAGATCGTCGCGGTGACGTACTTCCTGGGCTTCGGCGCGGCGCTCACCGGCGTCATCGGGTCGGTGGCCATCGCCACGGCGCTGGGGGCGTACCTCTTCTACGCGCAGCACAACTTCCCGGACATCCACGTGCAGCCGCGGCAGACGTGGAGCTACACGCGCGCCGCCGTGGAGTCGTCGAGCTTCATGGAGATGTCGCCGCTGATGCACTGGTTCACCGGCAACATCGGGTACCACCACGTGCACCACCTCAACCCGCAGATCCCGTTCTATCGGCTGCCCGAGGCGATGGCGGAGATCCCGGAGCTGCAGAACCCGGGGCGCACCTCGCTGCGGCTGAAGGACATCCGCGCGGCCTTCGCGCTGAAGCTGTGGGACCCGGACAAGAACCGCATGGTCGGCTACGACGAGGCCGCGGGCTGACGTCAGCGGGCGGAGTTCGCGTGACCCCATGAGCCCGGGTGCAGTCGCTCACTCCGGGCTATTTCAGGTGGTCACCTCGCTGCGCGAGGTTGCAGGGACTCACGGTTGGTGATGAACAGGTCACTGGGTTTTTCGTTGAGACCCGTGCTGCAACCTCGCGCAGCGAGGTGACCACCTGAAATAGCCCGGAGTGAGCGACTGCACCCGGGCTCATGGGGTCACGCGAACTCCGGCACGGCGAGCGGGCCCACTCCCCAATCGTGATACTCCCGTAGCCGTCATGCGTACCCGCGTCGCCTCCGTCCTCGCGCTCCTCCTCGCCACCTCCGTCGCAGCCGCGCAGCCGCGCCCCGTGGCACTCAGCGCCGTCGAGCACGCCCTCGGCGCGTCGCCGCTGCACATGGTCGCGGGTCACGGCCGGCTCAGCGCGGGCATCACGCGCGACGGCGACGTCGCCGTGCTCACCTGGCCGTCGCCCTCGTGCTGCGACCAGCTCACGCACCTCTCCACCAACGCCCTCGACGCGCGCACCCAACCGCGCACCGGCGTCCGCGAGGGCTTCGGCGTCGCCATGGGGCTCGTCGTCGAGACGGCCGCTGGAACGCGCGTCGAGTGGTTTCATGACCCCGCCCGGTGGCGCGCCGTCGCGAGCTACGCCGACGAAAACTCCCTCCAGCCGCGCGTGGTCTTCACCCGCGTCGACGGCGGGCTCACCGTCACCCTCGACGACGCCGTGCTCCCGTCGCCCGACGTGCTCCAGCGGCGCGTTCGTTATGTGCGCAGCAACGATGCGGCGGGCATGGGCATCCGCAGCATCGCGCTCATGGTGCACAGCAACCTCGGCCTCACCCAGAACGTCGTCCCGCGACTCCCCTTCGGCGACGTCCTCGCCGACAGCCGCAACGACTTCGGCGTCGTCCACGACAGCGCCCTCGGGGCCTTCGTGCACTTCCGCCCGCGCGATCGCGCGCCCATCACCGACATCCCCTCGCTGCTCGGCGGCGCGGCGTTTCCCGCCGACCACTTCGGCCCGCTCGACGCGCTGCTTCGCCGCGATGGCGACCTCACCGCCGACGTCGATGCCGTGGCTGCGTCGCTCGATACGACCTTCATGCCCGGCGTCTATGCGGTGGTGGGCAGCGAGCCGCGGGCCGATGCCTTCCACGCCGGTCGCGAGGGCGACGACTTCTGCGACGAGCTCGGGCGCCTCGTCGACAACGTGCTCGCGCTGCGCACGTCGGGCATCCCGCTGCCGCTCGACCCGGGGCTCGCCAGCGGATTCCGCTGCCCCGACGCCGTGCGTCCGTCGCGCGTCTCGGCGGCCCGCAACTGGACCCGCAGCACGCCCTCCGCGTGGTCGCTCGCCAACACCAACAGCCTCGCAGGCAACCCCGTCGCCGCGTACCTCAACGACTCCGCCATGCGGGTTCCGTTTACCGTCACGGGTATGAACGGCGAGGCCCGCGTGTTCATCGCCTTCGGCGCGACGGCCACCGAGGCGAGGGGCGCGTACACCACCGCGCGCGGGCTCACGGCCGATGCCATCATCGCGCGCGACAGCGCCGAGTGGACGCGCCGCGCGGGCGCCCTCGTGCTGCCCGAACACCTGCCCGACACCATCCCCTCGGCCGATCGCGCGCGCATCGTGCGGGCGGCGCACCGGGCGATGCTCCACGTCATCAACGGGACTGATGCCACCACGGGCATGGTGGTGGCCTCCATCGCGCGCCAGGCGCCGTACGGGCTCGACTGGCCGCGGGATGGGGCGTTCTTCGACGACGCGTTCGACGTCGGGGGATTGCCGGCGATGTCCACGCGGCGGCTCGACTGGGCGCTGCCGTTGCAGCGGGAGATGCCGCTCGGGCAGTCGGACACCAACATCCTCACCGACCCGCGGCCGCCCATCGACCCGCGCACTGGCACCCGGCAGTACCCCGAGGCCGCGTGGGAGATGAACTACTACAACACCGGCGCGATGGGCGGGTTCTTCCGCTTCGAGATCGACAACACCGCGCTGATGATCTGGTCGGCGTCGACGCACCTCGCGTTTCTCCCCGAGTCCGAGCGCATGACGGTGGCGACGCGCTGGTGGCCGCGCATCCAGCGCAGCGCCGACCTGCTGGCCGACTGGCGCGACGCGGAGACGGGGCTGCACGCGCTGGCCAACGAGGACGACAACGCGGCGTTCTCGGCGACGATGCACGGCGGCACGACGGTGTTCGCGGCGCTCGAAGCGTCGGCGCGGGTGGCCCGGTTGATGGGTCAGCCGACGGTGGCCGCGCGCTGGGAGCGGCGAGCGTCAGAGCTGCGCGATGCGCTCACGCGGCGCTTCTACGACACGCGCACGCAGCGCTTCGTCAACGACGTGACCGGCGCGGCGGCGAGCAACCCGGGCTCGTCGGCGCTGGGCGCGACGGCGTGGATGGTGTGGCCGGCGTCGATGTTCCCGGTGAGCGATGAGCGCATGGCGCGGCAGATGCGCGGCGACATGGAGCAGATCCTCGCGCAGCTCCGCGGCGACACCGGGACCGAGGGCGGCGCGTACCTCACGAAGACCATGCTGTCGGCGGCGGTGTTCGTGTCGCGCGGTGGTGACCCGACGCTGCGCCCGCTGGTGGAGGAGGCGCTGGTGCGCCTGTCGCGCGATGTCATCAGCGAGGACACGCAGGTGATGGGCGAGGTGTTCGTCACGATGCGCGGGCCGGACGGTGGAGTGGTGGGCCGCGAGAACCGGGTGTCCATCCCGCACCTGTGGGAGGCGACGCTGTTCTATCTGGCGACGATGGCGCTCAGCGAGCCGGCGCGCTTCGACTTCGATCGGCGTGCGCTGCCCGCGGCGATGACGCCGCCGCCGGGGACGGTTCCGCTGCCGGTGCCGGTGGTGGATGGCGGCGTGGTGGCGATGGACGCGGCGACGGCGACAGACGCGGGCGCGACGATGGACACGGGCACGCCAGTGGTGGCGGGCGGCGACGACGGCTGCGGGTGCGCGGTGCCGGGGCGCACGAGCGGAGCGAAGGGGTGGATGGGCGTGGTGGTGGTCGGGTTGTGGATGGCGGGGAAGAGGCGGCGGCGGGAGTAGCCGCAAGGGCGCAAGGGTCGCGAGGACAGGAGATGCTCCTCGCGAGCCCAAGCTCTGCGATGTGTGGCTTCAACGCGACAAGCCTCGGATCACACATCGCAACCTTTCGTCCCTCATTTGCTCTTTCTTTCCCTTGCGACCCTCGCGCCCCTGCGGCTTCTCCCCGTCACACCGCACGCGACCCGCGCTGACTCGTCCGATCACGCACACCCCTGCGTCGCCCCGTGCCCCGTCTCCGCGTCGTACGCCACCTCCAGCACCCGGTACTCCTCCGACACCCGCGCGGCGGTCTCTCCCGCCAGCGCGTCCAGCGCCTCTCTCGTCGCGCACGGTGGCAGCCCCTTGAGCGCCTCGTACAGCGCGCGGCCCGCTTCCGCGCCGATGAGCACGTGGCCCTCTTCGTGTTCGGCCAGCGCCGCCACGTAGTCGTCCCAGTGCGCCACCACCGCTGCGTCCGCCGAGCGCGCTGGCGTCCATCGCGGCAGCGTCCGCGTCGCCACCGTCGTCACCTTCGCGCCCGCCAGGCACCACCCGCGATCGCCCACCGCCCGCGTGTACTCCCAGCGCAGCTCCCACGCGGTGTACGCCACGTAGCGCTCGCCGCCCTTGCCCGGCCCGAGCAGCGCCGCCATCGCGCGGAGCTGCGCCATCGTCGACCCCGTCACCTCGTAGCGCTCGTCGTGCACCACCACCGAGAACCCGCTGTCCTTCTGTATGCGCGCGCTCATCGGTCAGCAGTTGAGCTTGATGGGGTGGCCGTCGATGGTGACGATCGGGCCCTTGATGGTGATGCCCGCGGGCGTCACCTCGATGAACGACCCGCCCGCCGAAATCTTGAAGCCCTCCGACGCGTCGATGTCGCCCTTCCCGTTGATGGTCATCGACGAGTGCTTCGGATCCTTGAAGTCCCTTGAAAACGCGTTGATCGCACCGCCGCCGCCGCGCACCACGCCGCGCTTCGCCGCCTCGGTCACATCGCGCACCACGCTCTCGGGGATGTCCACGCTGTCGGGCCGCAGCTCCGCCACCAGCTGCGCCGGGTCGCTCTTGCCGCGCACCAGCGAGCGCCCGCGCAGCAGCAGCGCCGCCGTCGTCTTGCTGCCAATGACCTTCATCGCCTCCTGCACCTTCGGCTCGCCCGCCACCGTCGTGAGCACCTCCACGAGCTTCGAGTGACCCGCCAGGCCCGCGAGCGCCTCGGCCACCCGCGGCTCCTCGGCGATGGCGTTGAGCGCCTCGGTCATCTTCGGCATCGCCATCATCCGCGACAGCACCTCGCTCGTCGGGATGCGCGTCGAGTCCACCTCGTCGACGTCACCCGCTCCCCCACCGCGCGCTCCGGTGCCGCCCGTCGCGTGACCCGCCGCCGCCGCCGCGAGCTTGCTCGCCGCCGCGGCCGCCGTCGCTCCGTCCGCCGCGTCGTCGTCCGCGGTCCCCTCGGCCGCGTTGCCGTCGATGTGGATCACCTGGTGACCGAGGATGTGCATCACCAGGTTGCGATGAACCGTCACCACCTCGTTGCCCTTCACGGTGCGTACGTGGTCGCCGTCGACGCTCACCTTCTGCGAGTGCCCGATGGCCACCGTCTCGTGGCCGCGAACGGTGCGGCTGCGGTTCTTGTCGACGACGCGCGTCTCGTGGCCGTGCGTGACGTCGCTGCGGTTGTTCTCCACCACCTGGTCGTAGTCGCGCTCGGCGTGCACGTAGACCTGCTCGCGCCCCTTCGCGTCGTCGAAGCGCAGCTCGTTGGAGCCGTCGTTGCCCGGCGTGCTCGACGTACGAATCCCGCTGCGGGTCTTCTGGCCGGGCAGCGCGTACGGCAGCGGGTGCTCGCCGTTGAACACACAACCCGTCACCATCGGCCGGTCGAGGTCGCCGCCGAGGAAGGTCACCAGCACCTCCATCCCGATGCGCGGGATGAACTGAAACCCCCACCCCGCGCCCGCCCACGCCTGCGCCACGCGGATCCAGCATGAGCTGCTCTCGTCGTTCTTTCCGTGGCGGTCCCAGTGAAACTGCACCTTGATGCGCCCGAGCGGGTCGACGTAGATCTCCTCGCCCGCCGGGCCCACCACCGTCGCCGTCTCCACCACCTGCGCGCGACGCCGCTCGCCCCTCGCCGGGCGATACGCCACCTCCGCCGGAACACACTCGAAGCGGTTCTCGTACGTCGGTCGCAGCGCGAGCTCCTTGGACCCGCGCTCCTCCCGCTCGGCCGCCTCGCCGCAGTGCCCCTCGTGCGTCAGCGCCGTCACCGCGTAGCGCTGGTTGAGCCGCGCCACCTCGTGCTCGACGAGCGTAAACGTCTTCCCAGGCGCCAGTCTCCGGCAACCGCTGCGGCCCGTCGCCAGCGTCGCATCAGCGCGCAGTCCACCGAGCATCCCGCGCACGAGCGTGCGCCGAACATCAGGGTCGTGGTGCTCGCCGTGGTGCTCGTAGACCTCCAGCGCGCGCTCGTCGACGCGCTTCGCGGGCGCCTCCAGGCGGTCCTTCGCGGAGAGGTCGAGGGAGGGCCGCTCGAAGTCGAAGTCGTGCAGCGCGACGGAGCCCGAACGCACCCGCCGCTCCAGCTTGAAGCGGTGCACGTGCTCGCTGCCGCCGACCATCCCCTCGGCCTCCTGGTAGATGAGCGTCGGGTCGCCTTCGATGGCCTCGTACCCTTCGGCCACGTCGAGGCACACGATGCGCTCGCGGCCATCATCCGACGGCGGCGCGAACACGTAGAAGATCCCCTCCTCGGCCAGCAATCGCTGCACGAACGCGAGGTCGCTCTCCTCGTACTGCACGCAGTAGGTGCGCGCGGGGTAGCGCGCGTCGAGGCGCCACTCGCACTCGACGTGATGCTCGCGCAGCACGGCGTCGATGATCTCGGTGACCGTGAGGTTCTGGAAGATGCGCGTGTCGCGACGCAGGGCCGCGAGGCTCAGCCGCGGTTCGATGCGCAGCCGACACTGGTGGCGCACGTGGGGCAGCAGGTCTTCGCGCGCGCGCAGCTCGGTGACCACGCCTTCGATGACCCTGACGCCGTGGTCGGGGAGGTTGATGGTGAAGCGCGCGACGGCTCCCAGGAGCTCGTCTTCGAGCGCCTCGGCGTCGACGGTGGTCGCGACCACGACCTCGAAGCTGAACGGTCGCGAGACCTCCTCGCGTCCCTTGAAGGAGCGCACGTCGAGCTCGCCCGAAGCGTAGGGCCCAACGCTGATCTCGAAGCGCCGCAGCGCCGTCCCTGATTCGTCATTCATGTTCACTGACCTTCTCTTCCCGCTACCAGACCGGGTCGCGCGTCACGGTGGCGTTGAGCTCCGGCCGGAGCGCCCCGCGGAGCTGGTCCTTCGGCACCCGGCGGCCGCAGCCCTTCGCGGTGTCGTTGGTGACGTAGCCGACCACCTGACCGTTCTCGTCGTACTCCACGCCCGTGAGCAGCACGGCGTGGCCGCCTTGCGTGTTGTCGCCCCACAACTGACCCGCCTTCACGCCGATGATCACGCCCTTGCCCTTGCCGACGGCGTCTTCGAGGTCGGTCATGTTCTGGGCGGTGCTCGGGTCCTGGCTGACCTCGGTGGTCTCGATGCCGTGGCGCTTGAGCGTGCTGCGCTGCTGATCGGGCAGCGTGCCGCCGGCCCAGTAGCGGTCCTTGTTGTTGGCGTAGTCGCCGTTGCTCATGGCCGCCTCGGCGCGCTGCTTCTGCCGCTCGCGCGCCTCGGCGGCCTGCTCGTGCAGCTCCGTCTCGGTGCCGATGAGCGAGCCCGAGCGCGGGTCCTCCAGGATCGCCTTGCTCTCGGACTTGTAGGTCTGTCGCGCCTTCTCCAGCGCCCTGAGCTTCTCGGCGTCGCCCTGGTTGGCGTTCCAGATGTGCTGCGAGTCCGCGTAGGCCTTCTCGGCGGCGGCGAGGCGCGCCTGGGCCGCGCGGATCTCGTTGTCCTTCTGGATGAGCGTCGCGTCCCACTGCGCGTGCTTGTCGGGCGTGATGTACGAGTCGCCGTTCTTCAGCGTGTCGTCGAGCATCTCGTCTTCGCTGAGCTCGGGCTTTCCCTCGCGCTTGCGCTTGGCGTTGATGATCTGCCGCATCGACTCGACGCCGCAGTTCTGACCCGACTGGTTGGGGCTCTTGTTGGTGCGTCCCGCCTGGAGGCACCGGCACGCCGCGAGCGAAGCCTGGATGTTGCCCACGGTCGACCCGCCGCCCATGAGAATCCACGTCTCGCCCCACTCGACCATCGCGACGGGCGTCATCGGCGACGACGTGTTGTGCGACGTGTGGTGCATCCACCCCGCGACCGGAACATCGCCGACCACGATGTCCGTCATGCCCGCCATGATGAGGTCGGGCCCGCCCGCGGCGCAGGGACACTGATCACCGTTGAGCGCGACGAAGTTGGCGGCGGCGCCGACCTTCACGTCGCGGTCGGGCGACTCGATGACGCCGGCGCTCTGATGCGGGATGCACAGCGTCGGAATGCCCTTGTAGGCCATCATCCGGATCTTCATGGGAGACGGCGCTTCTCACGAAGTGTGCCCGTGAGGTGCGTGCGTCCCTGGGGCTTACGCCGCAGCGTCAGCGCGGCGCGGGACTGCCACGCTTGCAGTCCCTTGTTCCGGACCGTCAGCGGCGGGCACGTCGATCGCGCGCCGCGCTGACGCTGCGGCGTAAGTCCCAGAGAACGCATGCAACTGCGGCTGACACACCCGACACAGCCGACACTGTGTCAGCGCGCTTGACCGATCCGTGGGTTGTGCGATCCAACGGGCGCCATGACGACCTTCGAGTTCCAGCCCATCCTCGACGCGCACCCGCACGACACGCCCTTCCGCCTGCTCACGACCGACCACGTCTCGACCGTCGAGGCCGCCGGGCGATCGTTCGTCACCGTCGAGGCCGCCGGTCTCACGCTGCTCGCCCGCGAGGCCATGCGCGACATCGCCCACCTGCTGCGCCCCGGCCACCTCGCGCAGCTCCGGCGCATCTTCGACGACCCGGAAGCCTCCGACAACGACCGCTTCGTCGCCCTCGACCTCCTCAAAAACGCCAACATCGCCGCGGGCGGCATCCTCCCGATGTGCCAGGACACCGGCACCGCCATCATCATGGGCAAGCGCGGGCAGGACGTGCTCACCGTCGGCGACGACGAGGAGAGCCTCTCGCGCGGGGTCTTCGACACGTACCTCACGACCAACCTGCGCTACTCGCAGCTCGCCCCATTGGACATGTACAAGGAGGTCAACACCGGCAACAACCTGCCGGCGCAGATCGAGCTCTATGCCACCAAGGGCGATGAGTATCGGTTCTTGTTCATGGCCAAGGGCGGAGGCTCAGCCAACAAGAGCTACCTCTATCAAGAGACCAAGAGTCTCCTGAACCCCAAGAGCCTCCTGGCCTTCGTCGAAGCCAAGGTTCGCTCGCTGGGGACGGCCGCGTGCCCGCCCTACCACCTCGCCATCGTCATCGGCGGAACCTCCGCCGAATACGCCCTCAAGACCGCCAAGCTGGCCTCGGCGCGCTACCTCGACGAGCTCCCGCCCGAGGGCAACAAGCTCGGTCGTGGGTTCCGCGATCGCGCGCTGGAGCAGGAGATTCTCGAGCTCACCCAGCGCATCGGCATCGGCGCGCAGTTTGGCGGGAAGTACTTCTGTCACGACGTGCGGGTCATCCGACTTCCGCGGCACGGGGCGTCGTGTCCGGTGGCCATTGCGGTGTCGTGTTCGGCTGATCGACAGGCGCTCGGCAAGATCACCCGCGAGGGCATCTTCCTCGAACAGCTGGAGCACGACCCGGCGCAGTACCTCCCGCTCCCCGAAGCGCAGGAGCTCGGCGGAACGGTCGTCCACATCGACCTCAACCGCCCGATGGCGGAGGTGCGGGCGGAGCTGTCGCGGTACCCGATCAAGACGCGGGTGTCGCTGACGGGTTCGTTGATCGTGGCGCGCGACATCGCGCACGCGAAGTTCAAGGAGCGGCTCGACCGGGGCGAGGGGGTGCCCGAATACCTGAAGCAGTATGCCGTGTACTACGCGGGCCCGGCGAAGACGCCGGCGGGCTACGCGTCGGGCTCGTTTGGTCCGACGACGGCGGGGCGGATGGACAGCTACGTGGAGCAGTTGCAGGCCGCGGGCGGGAGCATGGTGATGCTGGCGAAGGGCAACCGATCGGCCGCGGTGACGTCGGCGTGCAAGGCGCACGGCGGGTTCTATCTGGGCTCCATCGGTGGACCGGCGGCGCGCCTGGCGCAGGACTGCATCACGAAGGTCGAGGTGCTGGAGTACCCCGAGCTCGGCATGGAGGCCGTGTGGAAGATCGACGTGGTCGACTTCCCGGCGTTCATCGTGGTGGACGACAAGGGCAACGACTTCTTCGCGGGCATGACCGCGGGCCCGAAGCTCGACGTGGTGAAGTAGCGCCTCCCTCCAGGCCGTCAGTCCCCGGCCTTACCCGCCAGGGACGAGACCGCTCACGCCATCAGTGCGCGGCCCTACCACCCAAGCACCTTCCCGATCATCCACAGCGCCAGCGCCACGCCCAACCACACCAGCACCGCGGCCAGTCGCGGCCAACGCCGCCACCAGCGCGCCCGCGTTGCGAACGACTCGTCCACCGCGAGCACCACGTCGGTCCGATAGATCATGATCGCAGGCCCCTCGACCCGCACGCGAGGGCTGAGGTGCGCGAGCTCGGCAGCGAAGAGCTGGCGGATGCGCTGGTGCGGATCGAAGCCGAAGACGCTCTGCATGAAGACCGGTGACACCGCGTCGTAGGGAGCGCGCATCGCGGCCACGAGCTGCGGTCCCCAGTCGGTCGGCGCCACCTGGCGGGTCTGCCCGTCGGGCGGAAACCACACGAGGTGATGCGCGACCGGCTGGTTGGCCTCGTCGCGCCGCACGGGGTCGAAGAAGGTCGTCGCGAGGTATCCCCGCTGCTCATGGCCGTCCCGCACGCGCCCCGTGATCGAGTGCGGCCCGAAGCGGATGGTGAGGCCCTCGAAGATGCGCGCGCAGAGGTCGACGGGGTCGACGATGCGCGGCAGCAGCGGACAGAGCAGGAAGGTGTAGTCCCAGCCCTTCCCCCGCGTGAACCACAGCACGTGGTGCAGGTCGACCTCGATGACCGCGGTGCTGGGTGGGTGCTTCATGGCGACCGTCGATGGTACTCCTCGCGCGCCATGCTCGGACTGCTCTCCACCACCGACCCGCGCTGGGTCGAGGTCGCCCTCGCGAACCTCGACGCGGTGCTCCTCGACCACCTGCACTGCGAGCTCAAGGCGGCGTCCAACGCGACGTCGCTGGTGGCCCGCTACGCGATGCACCCGCGGCTCGTGCGCGAGCTCACGGCGCTCGCCCAGGAGGAGCTCGGCCACGTCACGCAGGTGTACGACGCGATGACGGCTCGCGGCGTCGAGGCGCGTCCCCCGGCGGAGGACGTCTACGCGAGCTCGATGCGGAGGGCGCTGGCGGACAAGCGCTGTGATGCGTTGCTCGATCGGCTGTCGGTGGCGGCGATCATCGAGGCGCGCTCGTGCGAGCGCTTCGGTCTGCTGGCGGCGCACGCGCCGACGGACGCGATGCGCGGGTGGTACCGCGAGCTGTTCGCGTCGGAGGCGAGGCACCACCGGCTGTTCGCGTCGCTGGCGGAGGAGATCTTCGGCGAGGAGAAGGCGCGCTGGCGCATGGGCTTCCTGGCCGAGCGCGAGGCGGAGATCCTGGCGAAGGCAGAGCCCACGCCGCGGGTGCATTGAGGTGTTTTGATCACGATCGTTAGCATTATGGGATGATAAGCTAACGATCGTGATCTTTTCTCACGCCAAGGCGATCCGAGATGCGCGTCGTGCGGCCGGTCTGAGTCAGGAGGAGCTCGCGCAGCGCGCTGGTGTTTCTCGCATGACCATCCAGAAGCTGGAGGCGGGCACCATCGACCCGCGCGTGTCGACGCTGGTGGTTCTGTTGCGGGCGCTCGACCTCGACCTCGTGCTCGTCCCGAGCGCCTACAAAGAACCCGTCGAGACCTTCGTCCGCGCGGGCGCCCGGGCGATCGCGCAGCCCGCCGGGGTCGGCGCGCCGCCCTCCATCGTCGACGTGCTCACGAAGCCCGTCGCGTGACGACGACCGTCCAGTACCTGCGCCTGTATCTCCGCCTCCCCGACGGCGGGCGGCGGGCCATCGGCTATCTCTCGCGCCTCGGCGACTACCTGCGCGTCTCCTTCGACGACGCCTACGTCGACGACCCGATGCGCCCCACGCTCTCGCTCCAGTATCGCGGTGCGAGTGAGGAGGCCACGCGCGCGATTCTCCGAGCAACGAGCGACGAGCGGCTCGTGCGGGTCGACGGGCGCTGGCCGACGTGGTTCGCCAACCTGCTCCCCGAAGGGAACAACCGCGAGCGCCTCGCCCGCGAGCGCGGGTGTGATGTCGACGACGAGTTCGAGCTCCTCGCCGCGGCGGGGCGCGACCTCATGGGCGCCGTCGAGGTCGAGCCGGTGCCCGTCACGACGAAGCTGCCGAACTCGGTCGTCGCGTGGCATGCGGCGGTGGGTGCCGAGCACGTCGTGCGCGAGGTGGTGCAAAGCCCCGTCGAAGATGCGGCGAGTCTCGCCGGGGTGGTGACCAAGTTCTCGGCCATCAAGGACGGGCGTCGGTATGTCGCGCGGCGCCGCGGCGAGGCGGGCTCGTACATTCTCAAGCTCCCGTCGACCCGTCACCCCGACCTCGTCGACAACGAGCTCACCGGCTACCGGCTCGCGCAGGCGCTCGACCTCGACTGCGCCGAGGCGACCCGCATCCCTGCGCGCGACGCCGATCTGCCAGAGCGGGTGGAGTTCCCACACGTGCTCGCGGTCAAGCGCTTCGACCGCAGCGACGGCGGGCGCCGCGTTCACATGGAGGAGATGGCCCAGGCGATGGGCTACGCCCCGAAGCGGAAGTACGGCACCGGCCTGGACGATGACTTCCCGCGCATGCTGACGCTGCTCGACCGGCTGTCGTCCAATCCGAGCGGCGACGTGCAGGAGGCCGTGCGTCGGCTGGTGGCCTTCACGCTCATGGGCAACGTCGATGCGCACCTCAAGAACTGGGCGCTGATCTACCCCGACGGGAGGACGCCGAAGCTCTCTCCGCTCTACGACCCCGCGTGCGTGACGGCGTGGTTCGACGAGGTCGGCGAGCACGAGTACGCGCTCAACCGGAAGGTCGACCGGACGCTCTCGGAGCTCGACTGGGTGCGTCTGCGCGCGTTGATCGACAAGGCCAACGTGCCGCGCGCCCCGCGCCTCGTCGCGATCGCGAAGCAGACGGTGCGGAGCGCTCTCGATGGGTGGCCGGCGATCTTGAAGAGGGCGCCCGCCAACCTGCGACGCTCGGTGACCGCGCGGCTCGCAGGCGGCGTCGCGCTCGCGCGGTAGCGGGATCAACCGGCGTCGCGTCGCGTCAGCTACGACCAGGCAAGCGCTTCGGGGGCTGCGGTGAAGAGCTCATTGAGCTTACCGATCTTCGTATGTTGACGCTTCATCTCCGCCCAGACCGTTGCGTGGTTGGTGTTGCGAACCGTCTCCGCGTGCGCGGCGAGTTCGACAGAATCGGCGTGGTTGTCGCGATCCGCGATGTAGCTGCGCAGAGCGTTGCGGAGGTGGCCGAAGGCGGTGCGCCGTGCCCTCACCAACACGTCGCGCTCATTGAGACGGAGAAGAGCGAGGGTGTACTCGGCGCGTCGTCGCTCGCGGCTCCCGACGGGATGACGCTCGACGAAGAGGAAGGTTCCGCCGAGGTCGAGGAGGAAGTAGTCGAGGGGGTCGTCGACGCGGGGGTCGAGCAGCAGGGGGTCGCCCGTTGGTGGAGCGACGATGGGTGACCCGCTCTTGCGCGCGGCTTCGTGCTCGGACGTCGCTCCTGGGGGGACGAACAGCTTGAAGCGGTTGTTCTTCGGTCCGTTGCAGGGGCCGCACGCGTACAGGAAGTTCTCCCAGCGGAAGGTGAGCTCGGGGTAGAGGCTCTTCGGGCGCACGTGCTCGACCTCGTTGGCCGGCGCGTCCTCGCAGTACATGCAGCGCTCCAGGCCGCTGCACATCCCGCGCAGGGTGGAGCGCACCTCGCGAAACGGCGATCGATCGCTGCGGCCCTTCTCGCCGTACATCCGCGCCGCGGCCTCGACCTGCGTCGGGTAGGCGCCCGAACCATCGACCTCGTCCTGGTGAGATCGGAGTCGGGCGAGGGTCGCAGCGTCGAGGCCGGGGTCGACCACGCGGATCACGACGCGTCGCCTGCCATCTCGTCGACGAAGGCGGTCGAGGGAAGCACCGCTCGCAGGTCGAGTTGCTCGGCGCGCTCGGCGTCGGTGAGGGGGCGTTCGAGCTCGGTGGTGTTGAGCGCGGCGAGGCGAGCGAGCTTCTTGCGCGACTCGGGGGAGCGGGTCACGCCCTCGCCGAAGACACCGGTGCCGTAGGCGTCGATGAGGTCACCGTAGCGAAGGCGCTGAAGCTCGGCTTCGGTGAGCATGCGCGGTTCGTCGTTGGTTCCGGGGGTCGGGAGGAGCAGCACCGAGTCGGCCGACTGGCAGACGATCGCGCTGTGGGTCGCGACGATGAACTGCACGCGCGGGAAGCGCTTCACGAACCACGGGCCGATGCGCTGCTGCCACGTCGGGTGGAGGTGGGCGTCGATCTCGTCGATGAGCACCACGGCCTCGACGGCCACAGAGAGTTCGCCGTCGCGCTCGACGAAGAGTTCCTCGGGAGTGCGACCGACGGCGAGGTGGCGCAGAAGGTCGAGCGCGAGGCTGAGCACCGCGCGGTAGCCGTCGCTCAGGTCGTCTGCGGGGACCTCGGCGCCGTTGGCGTCGCGGAACCACACACCGTTGGGGTCGACGCGCTCCAGACGCGCACCGTCGGGGAGGAGCCCCGTCTCGTTGATGAAGCGCTTGATGGGGGCGGCGAGGGCGCCCTCGGGGAGATCCTTGGCGAGGCGGAACTCGAGATCCTTGAGCCAGTCGAGGGCGGCGGACAGGGCGACGCGCTCGCTGAAGAGCGAGAGGTGGCGAAGGAGGCGGCCGTGAGCGGAGAGCTCGCGCTGGTACTCCGAATCGCCTCCTGTGAAGCGTCGGAACGGGCCGTAGGCGGCCGAGAAGCCGTCGTAGGTGTGGCCGCTCTTGGTGAGTGTCTCGCCGTCGATCTGCCATCCCATCGCCATCTGAGACCCACGGACGGTGATTGCGACAGTGGCAATGGTGGAGCCCTCGCGGACCCAACTTCGCCAGTCTTGGCGGAGGGCACCGAGTTCGTTGCCAGGCAAGAGCGCCGCAGCGACGGCGCGAAGGACGGAGGTCTTGCCGGATGCGTTGGGTCCGAGCAGAACGTGCCAACCGGGGCGCGCATCAGGAAACTGCCAGTCGAGAAGCGAGAGCGTCTTGAGGTTGGTGATGGAGATGTCGGCAAGGCAGCTAGAGACGAAGGTCCTCCGCCCTTTAGATAGGTGTATCGCCATCTGCCTTCCTGTCCCTCGAAGGGTTGATCGACAACTGTCGGTGTGGGTGGTCGCGCCCCCTTCGCTCACGCTCGGGGTCTGTCCGGCACGGACCCGTCGCGGCTCACGCTCGGGTCCGTCCGGTGCTCTCTCGTCGCTCGGGCCTACAGCCCCATCAGCTTGGCGATGTAGTAGCGCAGCGTCTCGGTCGTCCCGCCGCCCAGTCGGAAGAGCCGCTGGTCCCGCCACGCGCGCGCCACGTGATACTCCTCGATGTACCCCCAGCCCCCGTGGAACTGCACCATCGCATCGGCCACCTCGCTGACCACGTCGCCCACGAAGGCCTTCGCCATCGAGATCAACTTGGTCGTCTCGAAGCTCACCTGCTGCCCGTCGACGTAGCGCTCCTGGTTGTACGCGTCGGCCGCGCGGTAGGTCAGCGCCTCGCACGCTTCGAGCTTCGTCGCGAGGTCGACGATCTTGTGCTGCCACACCTCGCGCTTGATGATCGGCTTGCCAAACGCGCTCCGGTCGCGCCCGTACGCGATGCCCGCTTCGAGGTTGAGCTTCGAGCCCGCCGTCGCCGACGCCGACGCGATGAGCCGCTCGCTCTGGAAGTTCTGCATCAGGTAGCGGAAGCCTTCGCCCTCCTCGCCCAGCAGGTAGCGCTGCGGGATGCGGCAGTCCTCGAAGAACAGCTCCGCCGTGTCGCTCGACCAGTTGCCGATCTTCTTCAGCTTCTTGCTGACGTGGAAGCCCTTCACGTTGGTGGGAAAGGTCACGATGGAGATGCCCGCGTGCCCCGCCTCGGGCTGCGTCTTCAGCATCAGCGTGATGAAGTCCGCGCGCGTGCCGTTGGTGATGAAGGTCTTCGACCCGTTGATGACGTAGTCGTCGCCGTCCTTGCGCGCCCACGTCCGCATGGCCGCCACGTCCGACCCGCAGCCCGGCTCGCTCACGCCCAGCGCCGCGATCTTCTCGCCGCGGAGCGCGGGCTTCAGGAACTCCTCGATCTGCTCGGGCGAGCCGAGGTCGGAGAGCACCGGCGTCGCCATGTCGCTCTGCACCATGAGCGCCATCGGAACACCCGCCGAACCGCAGCGCGGAAGCTCCTCGCCCTTGGCGATGGAGTACCAGTAGTCGCCTCCACTTCCGCCGTGCGCCTCGGGGTAGTGCGCGCCGAAGATGCCCAGCTCGCCGGCCTTCTCGAAGACCCACCGCGGAAACATCTCGTCGTCTTCCCACTGGTCCATGTGCGGGCGCAGCTCGCGCTCGCAGAAGTCCCGAACGGTCTTCCGAAACATCTGGTGAGACTCGGTGTACGGCGTCGCCATGGTATCTCCCTCGCGGCCGCTGAATGGCCGTTCACGCGATGAGCCTAGGTGCCCCGCCGCGCCTCGCGCAAGCGCTCTTCAGTCCTTCGGCGTGCGCCCGCCCAGCACGTCCGAGAGCTGCGTCGCGGCCTGCCTCACCAGCGGCGCCACCTGCCCGTAGTCCATGCGCGTCGAGCCGATGACCCCGACGGCCCCGCCGCCGAAGCTCGTCGCCACCAGCGACAGATCACTCCCCATCGCGTTGTCCGCGCCGCCGAACACGACCTGCATCCCCCGCGCGGCCATGGTTCGGTCGAGCAGGTCGAGCAGCAGCTCCTGGTCTTCCAGCGCCAGCACGAGCTGCCGCGTGCTCTCGGCGCTCGCAAACTCCGGCCGCGCGATGAGCTGCGCCGTGCCCTCCACCAGCACCTCGCTGCGCGCCGTGATCGCCGCCAGCGCCTGCTGACCCAGCGAGAGCGCTACGCCCTCCAGGCGAGTTCCGCGCGAGCGTTCCAGCGCGAGCTCGTCGGCCAGCGCCGCCCGCACCTGCGCGAGGGTCATCCCCTGCACCCGCGCGTGGATCATGTTGTTGGCGCGCTCCAGCTCCGCGGCCGAGAGCGGCGCGGCGAGGGCGAGCACGCGGTTTTCCACGGCGCCGTTGGTGGCGACCACCACGGCCAACACTTCGCGCTCACGCAGCGCGATGAACCGCAGGTCGCGCAGCACCCAGCTCTCGCCCGGCGGCGGACGGAGCAGCGCGGCCGAGCCGCTGAGCATGGCGAGCACGCGCGTGGTGTGACGAAGGGCGGCGTCGAAGCCCGGATCGCTGGCCGCCCATGTTGCGCCGTCGTCGCCCGCGGTCTTGCCCTCGGCCACGACGATCATCGCCTCGGCGAAGACGCGCAGACCCTTGTCGGTGGGGACGCGACCCGCAGAGGCGTGAGGCTTGGTGAGGTAGCCGCCGGCTTCGAGCTCGGCGAAGACCGCGCGGACGGACGCCGATGAGAGCTCGATGTCGTGCAGCCGCGAGAGGGTGCGCGACGCGACGGGCTCACCCGTGGAGATGAAGTCTCCGACGGCAGCGAGGAGGATACGGCGCGCGCGGTGCGACAGCATGAGAGTGGAGCTCACGAGAGCATCGGCCGCGACGCCGCGGGCGTCAAACGCCGATCGGGCGCCCATGACGATGGACCAGTCGCGTCAACCCTTCCGTCGTCGCAGCTCCCGCCACGTCACGAAGCCGCTCAGCGCCACGAACGCTCCAATCATCCCCGCGAGCGTCGCCCGCAGCGCCCCGGCGCTCCCTCGCGCCACCGCGAACGGACCCACCGTCGCCAGCACCGCGCCCGCCGTCCCCACTGCGCGCCGTCGCGTCACCACCACCGTCACGTCGTCCGCCCGCAGCCCCTCCACGCCGCCGGCCACGAGCCGCTGCACCGCCGCGGTGTCCACCTCGCCGCGCGTTCGCAGCAGCACCGACGCCCGCGGCCGTGCACGGTCGTCGTCGCCCGACAGCGCGTCCCGCTCGGGCGTCGCCACGTGCACCCGCGCGTCGATCACCCCGTCGAGCGCCATCAGCGTGCGCGCCAGCTCGCCCGCCCGCGCGTGCTCGGCCCGCAGCGCGTCCTCCGCCACGCCGCGCAGTAGCCCACCGCCCGCGTAGGTCTCCGCCACGCCCGGCGCCGCTCTCCCCGGCAGCGCCTCGTCCGACAGCAGCGCCACCGAGCGCGCCACGTCGTCGCGCCCGACAGTCACCGTCCAGCTCCCCGCGGCGCCCGTCTTCGTCGCCGCCACGCCCGCGTGATCGAGCACCGCCACCGCGCGGTTGGCCTCGGCCTCCGCCGCGCCCGTCATCAGCGGAACCTCCTCGCAGCCCGCGAGGAGCAACGCGAGCACCAGACCCTGAGCGTTAGCGAGGGGATGCGACGTCCACCCCATCAACCCTCTCTCCCTCAGAACCCGAAGCCCCAGCTCAAGCCCACGCGCGGCCCGCCGAACGCCCGCCAGGACAGTCCGCGGATCGTGCTCGACACGCAGCCCTTCACGCCCGCCGACCCGTTGTTGACCGTCACGCCCATCGCCCGACCGTTGCCGCCGATGGCGATGCGCAGCGTCACGTTGCGCGCGCTGCCGTCACCCAGACAGCCCGCCAGACGCGACAGCGCGCCGTTGAGCGGGCGCATGATCTCGCTGTCGGAGAGCGTTCCGCCGGAGGGGCCGCCGCCGCCCGCGAAGTTGAAGTCGATGGGCTGCGCCATCGCCGCTTCGTAGCTCATCGACCCGCCGTGACCGCCGCCTCCGCCTCCGCCACCCGAGTGGTGCGCCGACGGTGGCGGCGGCGGCAGCAGCGTGATGTTGGACGTCTGCACCCGCAGGTCGCCGCGCGCGATGAGGCTGTCGATCTCCGCCGCCGTGCGGGTCTTCTTCGACCCCGGCCCCACCGTGAACCAGAACACCGCCCCCACCATCACCAGCGCCATGCCCACGGCGCCCGTGACGATGGCCTTGCTGCGCCTCGCGTGCCCCGCCTCGACGATCGCGTGCGACGTCGCCGCCTGGCGCTTGTCGATGGTTCGCTTGTCGGCCGCCGTCTCGACGAACTCCACGTACTGCGGCCAGTCGATGAGCTTGCGCCGCTCGCCCGTCTCCATGTTGGTGACGGCGTCGTCGTTCATCACCTCGTGGCGCACGATGGCCGCGATGAGCTCGCGCGCCGACAGCGGCCCGTGGTCGAGTCCGCCGTGCGAGAACATCCACCGATCGGCATCACCCGTCGTCGCCACCTGGAGGAGCGATCCGAGGTCGGCATCGGACCCGCGCGCCGCGTCCGGGATGTCGTAGACGACCGGGATGTCGCCCGCCTCGGGCAGGTCGAACACCACCGGAATCTCACCGGGCGCCGCCTTGCGCGACACCACCACGGCCTTGTCGGGCGAGGCCACGGCGCCGAGGGCGTTCTGGAGCTCGGCCATGCTCTCGAAGCGGTCGGCGGGGTCGGCCGATACGCAGTTGTCGAGAATCACCTCGATGGTGATGGGAGTTCCCGGCATCGCCTCGGTGAGCCGTACGCGCCGGTCGAAGGGCTTGTTGGTGAGGAGCTCGTAGAGCACCACGCCGACCGAGTACACGTCCGACGCGGGCGTCGGCGACTGCCCGTTGCGAACCTCCGGGGCGACGTAGCGCGTGGACACCGCGTCGAGCAGCACGAGCGGAGTCAGCAACCCGAGGCCCGCGAGGCGCACGCGGCCGCCGTCGAAGCGGATGATCTCCGGCGCGATGGCCCCGTGGGCGACCCAGCCGTGCGCAGCGTCGAGCGCGGTGGTGACGCTCGCGACGAACTCGTACGCCTCGATGGGAGAGTGGGGTTTGTTCTCGCGTCGGCGGGCCTCGATGATCTCCGCGAGGGCGGAGTCGCCGAGCGGCTCGGTGGCGACGCAGAGCGTTCCGTCGGGGAGCACCGAGGTGCCGAAGGGGGCGATGAGCCCGGCGTGCTGCACCGCGGCCGAGGCGCGCACCGACTTGCGCGTGGCCTCGACGTGCGCGTCGGGTAGAGCCCCGGCGGGGATGAGCCAGAGCGCGACGAGGCGTTGGGTCTTCTGGTCGCGGGCGTGGTGCACCGAGAGCTGGCCCAGCTTCGTGGCGAGGCCCTCGACCTTGAAGCGACCACCTACGATCGTACCGGGAGGCAGCGCCTCGGCGGCGTCGTCGTCGTGCGCGTCCATCACCATCGCGACGCGGAGGCTACTCCAGGTGCGCCCCGCGCGGGAATAGGGTTCAATGCGCGCCGCCCACCCGATGACTACCGACGAAACCCCCTTTCGCCCCGGCCTCTTCGCCGGCCGCGTCGCCCTCATCACCGGCGGCGGCACCGGCATCGGCCTCGCCATCGCCGAAGAGCTCGCCTCCCTCGGCGCCTCGGTTGCCCTCTGCGGCCGCCGCGTCGAGCCCGTCACCCTCGCGGCCGAGTCCCTCACCGCCCGCGGCCATCAAGCCATGGCGGGCTCCGTCGACATCCGACAGCCCGAGTCCATCGAAGCCTTCGTGCGCTCCGTCGTCGAGCGCTTCGGCCGCGTCGATGTCCTCGTCAACAACGCCGGGGGACAGTTTCCGTCGCCCGCGAAGCTCATCTCGCCGAAGGGCTTCGAGGCCGTCGTGCGCAACAACCTCCTCGGGACCTTCAACGTCACCAGCGCCGTCGCCAACGTCGCGATGATCCCGCAGAAAAAAGGCCGGATCATCAACGTCATCGCCAACGTCGCGCGCGGCTTCCCCGGCATGGCCCACACCGGCGCGGCTCGCGCGGGCGTCGACAACCTCACCAAGAGCCTCGCCGTCGAGTGGGCCCCCTACGGCATCCAGGTCAACGCCGTCGCACCCGGAACCATCCGCTCCACCGGCACCGACCGCTATCCCCCCGAGCTCGTCGTGAAGGCCGAGCAGCAGACCCCCGCGGGCCGACTCGGGACCCCCGCCGAGGTCTCGCACCTCGTCACCTTCCTCGCCAGCGACGCGGCCGACTACGTCACCGGCTCTACCTTCTACATCGACGGCGGCGCCTCACTCTGGGGCGACATCTGGGAGCTCGATCGTGACGACTGACCTCGTGCTGGTGACCATTCCGTTCAGCCACTATTGCGAGAAGGCCCGTTGGGCCCTCGACCGCGCCGGGCTCACCTACGAAGAGCGCGCGCACCTGCCGCTCGCGCACTACCTCCCGGTGCGCCTCGCGGGCGGCCGCAAGACCGTCCCGGTGCTCAAGACCCGCGACCGCACCGTCGCCGACTCCACCGACATCCTTCACTGGATCGATGCGCAGCTCACCGAACCCGAGCGCCTCTTCCCCGAAGACCCGGCGCAGCTCGCTGAGGTGAACCGCTGGGAGAACCTCTTCGACGAGAAGCTCGGTCCCGCCGCCCGGCGCTGGGCCTATGGGCACCTGCTCCCCGACGCCGACAACACCCGCCGGCTCATGCAGAAGAACGTCCCCGCCGCGGAGTCCTTCGCGGTGGGCGTCGGGTTTCCCGTGGCGCGCGCCATCATCGGCCGCGGGCTCAACGTCAACCCGAAGAGCTGTCAGCGCTCCCTCGACCGCATGCGCGAGATCTTCGCCGAGGTCTCCGCTGCCCTCTCGGACGGCCGCGCGTATCTCGTCGGCGGAAGGCTCACGGCGGCCGACGTGGCCTTCGCGGCGCTGGCCAACCCCGTGCTCTTCCCCACGCGCTCTGACCGCTGGCTCTGTCCGAAGGACGAGCTCCCCGCTGCCATGCGCGAGACCGTCGACGAGTTTCGCGCGACCCCCGCGGGCGCCTGGGCGCTCGGGCTCTACGACCGACATCGATGAGCTGCATCTCGACGGAGAGCGAGCTCGAGTTCGACGCGCCCGACGAGCGCATCACGCTGCTGCGCGACGGCGAGCAGACCATCCCGGCGATGCTCAAGGCCATCCGCGGCGCGAAGCGCGAGGTGCTGCTGGAGATGTACTGGCTCGACGCCAGCAAGGCCGGGACGCGCGTCATCGACGCCCTCACCGAGCGCGCGAAGGCGGGCGTCGCGGTGTGCGTTCTCTATGACGCCATCGGGTCGCTCGGCGCCGACACGACCATGTACGAAGCCCTGCTCGCGGCGGGGGGGAAGGTCATCGAGTTCAACCCCATCGCCCCGTGGCGGCGGCGGTTTCGCGTGGGCTGGGTGTCGCAGCGCGACCACCGCAAGATGCTGGTGATCGACGAGCGCATGGCCTTCGTGGGCGGGCTCAACCTCGGGCTGCCGTGGCTGTGCGTGGAGGACGGCGGCGGCGGGTGGCGCGACGACGTGGCGCTGGTGATCGGCCCGACGGCGGCGCGGGTGCGGACGCTGTTCTTCGAGACGTGGGCGAGCCAGGGGGGGGAGTGCCCGAGCAACCTGCGGGTGTTCACGTCGCGGGAGCGCGCGGCGGCGGCGCGGGAGGAGCTGGGCGTCTCGAACATGAGCCGACCGCACCCGCGGGTGGCGGTGCTGGGCCACGACGCGTGGGGCGCGCGCCGGGTGATCCGCCGGGCGTACCTCTCGCGCATCCGGAGCGCCGAGCGGCGGGTGCTCATCGCCAACTCGTATTTCATCCCCGACATGCGGGTGAAGCGCGCGCTGAAAAACGCCGCGCGGCGGGGCGTCGAGGTGCGGGTGATGGTCCCCGGCGAGAGCGACGTGCCGGCGGTGAAGTACGCCACCGAATGGATCTACGCCGACCTCATGGCGTCGGGCATCCACGTGCACGAGTGGACGCGCGGCATCCTGCACGCGAAGACCCTGCTGGTGGACGACTGGGCCACCACCGGCAGCTACAACCTCGACTACCGATCGCTGCGGTACAACCTGGAGGCCAACCTCGCGAGCACCGACGAGGGCTTCGTCGCGGCCATCGAGGCGTCCATGCGGCGCGACCTCAAGGAGCACTCGCGCGAGGTCGACCCCGTGGAGTGGGCGAAGCGCCCGTGGATGGAGAAGGTCCGCTCGTGGGGGTGGTACCTCTGGCGCAAGCTGCTGTGATCTCTACGGACGCGCCTCGCTCGCTTCGAGGCGGCACTCGTAGGCGCCGCCCGCCCGCGCGCCGCCCGTCATCACGGTGTAGCGGTTGCGAAACGGCGGGCACATGAAGCTCACCGACGGGCACGAGTTGCCGCACGCATCGTCGTTCTCCGCGAGGGCCGCGCTGTGCTGGCAGGGGCCGTCGCCCGCGCACACGCGGATCACCGGGTTGCCCGCGCACGAGCCCGCGCCGCAGCTCGCGTTGCAGCCGACGGTCACGCGCGTGCCCGGCGTGCAGGTGAGGGCGCGGTCGATGGTCCAGCCGCAGTTGCGCTCGGTGCCGTCGGTGTCGGCGGCGCACGCGTCGGTGGGGTCGTTGGACACCGGGTCCGTCGCGGGAATCTCCACCTCGCGGAAGGCCTCGTTGTCGTTGTAGTTGGTCTCCGTCAGGCCGCGCAGCTCGTTGATGCGAACGCGCACCCGGTAGCGCCCGGGCGGCACGTCCGTGATGTCGACGTACTGGCAGTCGAGCGCGCGGTCGTAGAGGTCGTACCACCCGGCGTGGATGCCCTGGTCGGTGCACGTGTACACCTCGCCCGGCCGCAGCGTGCGGCCCATGTCCATGTACCGCGCGCTGTCGAGCAGGCAGAACGACTGCTTGTGCCCGCGCGCCACCTCGGTGTCCGTGCTCATGGCCATGAGCCGGTAATCGGCGTAGCCGCGGAAGTGGTAGTGCATGTGACAGGCGCCGTACTCGAAGCGCCCGTCGGGGCGGTTGCCGGGCATCGGCGGGCCCAGGTAGAGGTCGCCCGCGCCGATGTTGGGGGTGATGAGGTCGAAGCGCAGCAGGCGGCGACGGCCCGGCATGGTGCAGCCCTCCATCACCTCGCACGAACCCGCCGCGAAGGTGCGCGTCTGGATCTGCACCCGCTCGATCACCGGAATCAGGTTGGGCAGCGGACACCGCGGGTCGGGGTCAAACGCCGTCCCACCATCACCCAGTCGCAGCCGCGGGTTGCACGGGTCGTAGGTGTCCTCGACGCCCGCATCCATCGTCGACCCGGCATCGGTGCCGAGGCCCGCGTCCATGTCGCCGAGGTCGGTGCGCCCCGCGTCACCACCGTCCACGGTCGGGATCACAGCGGGCTCGTCGCCACACCCTGCCAGCGCTGCGAGCGCGACCATCGAGACCATCACTCCAGAGCGCATGGCGCGGGACATTGCCAGCGCGTCGACGATTGTGGCAAGGAGTCTCGTCGGTCGGAACGTCACGGCAATTCCCGACCATCCACACAGGAGCGTCATGCGGGCCAGGACAGCGGTGATCGCGGCGTTGATGACGGCGGCGGTGGGGTGCTCGGAAGAGCCCGCGCGAGTGTTTCGCCCCGACGCGAGCCCGGCCGACACGGGCGTGAGGGACGCGGGCGCGGTCGTCGACAACGGCGCGGTGACGCCCACCGACGCGGGCTTTCCCGTCGATCGTCCGCCGGTGCAGACG
The DNA here is from genome assembly GCA_044229975.1 of Polyangiales bacterium. Lineage (GTDB taxonomy): Bacteria > Myxococcota_A > Polyangia > Polyangiales > SCUS01. The sequence continues at coordinate 195,867 of JBGARZ010000006.1, read as the reverse complement.
GTGCGCGACAACGTTCGGCCCGACGCGCCCGCCGACTCCGCGATGCGCTTCAGCGGGCCCGACGATGCGGCGGGTGCGCCCTCCATCGTCTACCCCGAGACCGACACCATCATCCCGCCCAACCTCCCGTCCTTCGAGATCCATTTCCGGCCGGGCGTGGACAACAGCCTCTTCGAGGTGGCCTTCGCCGGCTCGGTGCAGGTCGCGCGCTTCTACACCCGCTGCACGCCCGTCGGCGGCGGCTGCACGCTCATCCTCGCCCCGGCCGACCTCGCGCAGATCGCCGAGGCCGGCCGCGGGCGCGGCAGCGTCACCGTCACCGTGCGCGGCACCCGCACGACCGACACCGGCGAGCCCACGCCTGTCGGCACCTCGGCGCCCATCACGCTCGGCATCACGCGCGACTCGCTCCGCGGCGCCGTGTACTGGTGGGCGGCGTCGGGCAGCATCGTTCGCTACGACCTGGGCGCGGCCGACGCGCGCGCCGAGATCTTCCTCCGCGGCGACCTCATCGGCTGCTACGGCTGCCACGCGCTCTCCCGCGACGGCTCGCGCATCTGGGCCGGGCGCGGTCCCATCCCCGGCTTCACGCCGACGCCCATCCTCGACGTGGGCACGCGCGAGGCCCGCGGCACACCCTTCTACTCAAGCTTCGGAACCTTCTCGCCCGACAACGCCCGCTACCTCGCGTCCAACGGCTCGGTCATGCAGCTGCTCGACGGCGCCAACGGGCAGTCGGTGCCCGGGCTCGCCCCCAACACCGTCGGGTCGATGCCCGACTGGTCGCCCGACGGCACGCAGGCGGTGTTTTCGCGCCCGCAGGGCTTCGGCGGCCCGACGGGCCACTCGGGCCCGGCCGACCTGGTGTTGATGCCATGGACGGGCACCGCGTTCGGCGCGGCCTCGATGTTTCTGCGCAGCACCGACGTCAACAACTACTATCCCTCGTTCTCTCCCGACAACCGATGGGTGTTGTTCAATCGGGCGTACGGGGAGTCGTCGAGCAACATCGGCGCGCAGCTCTGGGTGAAGGCGGTGAGCGGGAGCGCCGAGCCCATCCGCCTGGCGCGCGCCGACGGCGGCGACGCCAACGGCAACTCGTGGCCGAAGTGGACGCCCTTCGTCGAGCGCACCGGCGGCGAGGTCGACGAGCCCCTGCTGTGGCTCACGTTCTCCAGCCGTCGTGACTACGGCCTGCGCATTCGTCAGCAGGGGCGCGAGCCCGGCATGCGCACCACGCAGCTCTGGATGGCGGCGTTCCGTCCGACGACGACGGGCGGCGACCCGAGCACGCCGGCCTTCTGGCTGCCCTTCCAGAACATCGACCAGGGCAACCACATCGCGCAGTGGGTTCCGTCGGTGACGCGCCAGGAGTGCGGCTCGGGGATGGTGTGCGCCGCGGGCGAGACCTGCATCGGCGGCCGCTGCCTCGGCGCGCCTCCGTGACGTCGCACGCGCTGCACGAGTGGGCGCGCGCGTACCTGTTGTCCGATGAGCTGTCGGTGAAGTTCGCGCCTCCGCCGATTCCGTCGGCGGAGGACGACGGGGCGGTTGCGATTGCGTCACCCGCGCTGCGACCGGGTCGACCGAAGGAGATCAGGGTCATCGAGCGGGCGGAGAAGAGCCCGAAGGCCAACGCGCTGCGCGACCCGAAGAAGCGCGCGTGGTTGTTTCACACGTTCATGCATCACGAGATGCAGGCGGCGGAGCTGATGGCCTGGGCCATCGTGGCGTACCCGGAGACGCCGCTGGCGTTTCGGCGTGGGCTCGCGAACATCCTGTTGGATGAAGTGCGGCACATGGCGATGTACCGCGAGGCGCTGGAGTCGCTGGGCTGCGCGGTGGGCGATTTCGGGGTGCGCGACTGGTTCTGGCAGAGGGTCCCGGCGGCGAAGAGCCCGGCGGAATTCTGCGCGGTGATGGGCATGGGCCTGGAGGCGGCCAACCTCGATCACAGCCAGCGGTACACACGCTGGTTGCGCGAGGCGGGCGACGAGCGCGGGGCGGACCTGCAGATGCTGGTGGGCGAAGAGGAGCTGCCGCATGTGCGCTTCGCGCTGCACTGGTTCAGGCGCTTCGCGGGCGCGGCGGATTTCGAGACGTGGAGGGCGCACCTGCCGCCGCCGATGTCGCCGGTGTTGTTGCGGGGACTGCCGCTGGACGTCGAGCGCCGCGGGCGCGCGGGCATGGACCCGCTGTTCATCGAACTACTCGGCGCGGTGACGTTTGATCCGGGAGGACGGGCGTGATGGGCTCGCGAGGCCGGTACGACTCCCACGCCGTCAGTCCCCGTCCTTACCCGGAGGGACGTGACCGCCAACGCCTACGGTCCACGGTCCGAACCGCGTTGGGTCGACGTAGCGGTCACGTCCCTCCGGGTAAGGACGGGGACTGACGGCGTGGGAGCCCAGGCGACGGACGACGAGCGTCGGCTCTGGGTCTTCAACCTCGACGCCGAGGACGAGCTCGCGCGACCGGGTTCGATGACGCCGTCGGCGTCGCTGCGCGGGCGCTTCGAGGAGCTCGCGCGACGGTCGCGCTTGATGCGGGAGGGCGACGCGCGGCTCGACGAGTTCGCGGCGTACGACCCGGCGTGGCGGGGAGCGGCGGGCGTCGCGTGGTGCCCGACGCCGCGGGCGCTGCGGGCGCTGTCGCGAGCGGGCGCGCGGGTGACCGAGGCGCCGTCGGCGGAGGTGCTGCGCGCGGCGAACCATCGGCGCTTGATGGCGGGGCGCGTCGAGGAGCTGCCGGGCGCGCGGTATGTGATGACGCGAGCGGAGTACGAAGAGGCGGTGGCGCGGGGGTCGGTGACGGGCGCGTGGCTGTTGAAGCGGGCGTACTCGTACAACGGGCGTGGTCGCTGTCGATGGCGCGACGGGGCAGACGATGCACACGTGACGAAGTGGGTCGACGCGGCGCTGGCGACGGGCGAGGGGTTGCAGGTGGAGCCCGAGGTGACGCGCACGCTGGATGTGGCGCTGCACGGTGAGCTCGCGCGAGATGGTGAAGCGCGGTGGGGCGCGCTGACGGTGCAGCGGTGCGACGACTTCGGCGCGTGGGCAGCGACCGAGCGCGCGGGGGTGGGGACGCTGACGGAGGCGGAGTCGCGGGCGATGGATGGGGCGATGGAGGCGGTGGTGCAGGCGCTGCGGGCGGTGGGTTACTGGGGGCCGTTGGGCGTGGACGGGTATCGGTGGACGGATGGGTTCGTGGCGTGCTGCGACGTCAACGCGCGGTACACGATGGGCTGGGCCGTGGGGATGGCGGAGTGAGTCAGGGACGCGACAGCACCCAGGTCCCCGCGCTCACCGGGTTTCGCGCGCTCGCGGCGGCGATGGTGCTCTTCGGCCACATGGGCGCCCGCTGGGGAGGCCGCCACGCGTGGCCGCTCAAGTACGGCTGGACGGGCGTCAACCTCTTCTTCGCCCTCTCGGGTTTCCTCTTCACCATTCTCTACTTCGACGCCTTCGTCGCGGGCGCCGTGTCCCTCCGCGACTACTTCCTCAAGCGCGCCTTCCGGGTGCTCCCGCTCACCTGGGCGCTCATCGCCGTCACGCTCGTCACCGCCGCCCCGCGGCCGCTCGCCGACGTCGTCGCCCACCTCACGCTCACGCACGTCTACTTCCCCGACTACCGCGGAACCATCAACCCGCCCATGTGGACCCTCTGCCTGGAGGAGTCCTTCTACCTCGTCGTCCCGATCCTCTTCGCCATGCTCGGCGCCATCGAGCGCGCCCGCCCGAACGCCTCCGCCGTCGCGCGCCTCCTCGCCGTCGCGGTCGCCCTCTTCATCATCACCGAGGCGGGCATCACCCTCACCGGCGACATCCAGGTTCTCCGCGGCATCGCCTTCGGCGCCTGGGACGACGGCCTGTGGGGCATGACCCTCCTCAGCCGCTTCTCGGACTTCGCCTGCGGCATCCTCGCGGGCCTCGTCGCGCTGCGCTTCCCCGACAGCCCGTGGCTGCGCTCGCGCGCCCGATCGACCGCCCTCGTCCTCCTCGGCGCCGCCGTCTGGTGGTGGTCGGCGTGGTGGATGGAGTCCCGTGGCGGCGCCGTCGGAGCCGGGGCCAACCCTGCCTACCGCGTCGTCGTCCGGCTCTTCTCCGCCGGCGGCGCGCTGACCATCCTCGGGCTCTACGGCCGCTCGTGGTTGACTCCCCTCTTCGCCGCGCGCCCCGTCGTGTACGCGGGGCGCATCTCCTTTTCCCTCTATCTCTCGCAGGACGCCGTCATCGGCAGCGCCCTCCTCTCCATGTGGCTCGCGCGCTACGTCCAGCGCTTCATCCACCGCGAGTGGATCGCCCTGCTGGTGCTCTATGTCCTCCACAGCATCATCGCCGCGGCGCTGCACCACGGCCTCGAAGACCCGGCCCAGCGCTACCTGCGCCGACGTTTTCTCCGCCCTACGGGCGCCGCCCCGCCGCGGCCGTCCTGATGGCGCGCGCGACCCGGGCCATCAGCGGCGTCAGCGGTTGACGCGTGGCGCCGCGCAGCCCGCGCTGGGTGGTGTTCTGGTCGCCGGTGCGCACGGCGAACCACGCGTTGCGGAGGTGACCCGACGGGTCGCGCGGGCGCATCTGGGTCATGGCGTCGAGCTGGTGCGCGTCGGACACGAAGCCGCCCGCCGTCTGTTGCGTCATGAAGCCCAGCAACGCCAACAGCGCCACCGCCGAAGCGCCCACCAGGCGGCGGGCGGGGATGGAGAGCGCGGCGATCCAGGCGGGCGGCGGAGCGGCGAGCGCGGACACGCCCACCAGCACCAGCGGGCCCACGAGGTAGCGGTCGAGCCCGAAGGCGAGGGAGTCGGCCCGCATCACCAGCGGGAGCGCGCACGCCGCGACGCCCAGCACCCTGACGGCCGAGCCGCGGGCCCCGCGACGCCAGAGGAATACGCTGACGAGTAAAGGCAGCGCCGCCAGGAACCATCCGACGAGGGTGAGGGGACGGGAGAGTTCCCAGTGGGGGAGGCGGAGGGCGGTCTCGGTGGGGACGAGCAGGGTGCGCGCGACGACGGACACGGCGCGCGGGATGCGCGCGGCCCAGCGGAGCACGGTCGCGAAGGTCGGAGCGGGCCCCCAGGTGACGAGCGCCGTGACGACGGCGGTGAGCGCGACGGCGAGGGCCGTGCGTCGCGAGCGGGCGGACGGGTCATCGAGCGCGGCGCCCGCGGCGAGGGCGACAGCGGCGGGGCCCGCGACGGGCGAGGCGGCCATACCGAGGAGGGTAAAACCGAGCGGGAGCGCGCGGTGGCCGCGCTGGAGGGTGAGCGCGAGGGCGGCGAGGGCGGCGAGGGCGATGGCCTCGCCGCGACCCGAGAGGTGGCCGTAGGCCTCGACGAGGGTGGGGTGCAGCGCGAAGGCGGCGAGGACGAGCGCGTGCCACGGGCGGACGGTGGCGCCGGGCGGACGGGTGGGCGCGAGGCCGAGGAGCAGCCCGACGGCGACGAGAAACAGCGCCAGCGAGAAGAGGTGGTGGAGCGAGACGGCGGTGGCGAAGCGGCGCGGCGAGAGGGCGGCGACGGCGCGGAAGGAGAGGGTCACCGCGGGCTGCCAGCGCGGCGGCTGCGCGAAGATGTCGGCGGCGGGGAAGGGCCGACGCAGCGGGACGAGGCGCATGTCGTCGAGGAGGGGGTCGCCCGTCACCGCGGCCCAGGCGCACAGCGTCGCCGCGGCGCAGAGCAAAAGCAGGAGCAGGGGGCGACGCACGGGCGGACCCTATCCCGAAGCGCGCGGGCGGGAGGGGAGATATGGAGGTTCCAACGAGGGGGTAGTTCTGAAACACTCGCGCTCGTGGCCGCCGTCAGTTTGCGAGGGATCCGCAAGTCGCTCGGGCCCAACCTGATCTTGCGCGGCATCGACCTGTCGCTGACCGACGGGGAGTTCGCGGTGCTGGTGGGGCCGTCGGGCTGCGGCAAGAGCACGCTGCTCCGCACCATCGCGGGCCTCGAAGAGCCCGACGAGGGGACCATCCGCCTCGGCGACCGCGACGTCACCCGCGCGCCCCCGCGCGACCGCGACATCGCGATGGTGTTTCAGAGCTACGCGCTCTATCCGCACCTCACCGTGCGGGACAACCTCGCCTTCGGGCTGAAGCTCCGCGGCGTCGACCCGAAGGAGATCGCCGCCCGCGTGGCCGAGGTCGCGCGCATGCTCACCATCGAAGCCCTGCTCGACCGCTTCCCCCGGGAGATGTCCGGTGGCCAGCGGCAGCGCGTGGCGATGGGGCGGGCGGTGGTTCGTCGGCCGCAGGTGTTTCTGTTTGATGAGCCGCTGAGCAACCTCGACGCGGCGCTGCGGGCGCAGGTGCGCGTCGAGATCAAGCGCCTGCACGCGAGCCTCGGCGCCACGATGATCTACGTGACCCACGACCAGGTGGAGGCCATGACCCTGGCCGATCGTCTGGTGGTGTTGCGTGCGGGCGCCGTCGAGCAGCAAGGGCCGCCGTTGGAGGTCTACCAGCGCCCGGTGTCGCGCTTCGTCGCGGCCTTCATGGGCTCACCCTCCATGAACTTCCTCACCGGCCTCATCGACGACGCCGGTCGCTCCGCCGAGGCGCCGGGCCTGCGCGTGGCGGTCGACCCGGCGCGCTTCGCCCGCGCGACGCCGAAGCGCCCGGTGGTCATCGGGGTGCGTCCGCACGACGTGGTCCCCGACCCGGAGGGAGAGGTGCATCTGCGCGTCGAGGTGGTCGAGCCGATGGGCTTCGAGGCGTACGCGCACGGCAAGGTGGGTGACGTGGCCTTCGTGGCGCGCCTCGAAGGCGGCGCGGTGTTGCCGAAGGCGGGCGACGTGCTGCGGCTGCGGGTCGCCGCGGAGGCGGTGCATTTGTTTGACCCGGAGACCGAGCGCGCCTTCGACGCGGAGGGGACGTGAGCCTGCTACTCTCACAACCTCTGCGCCCGCTTGGGGGCCGGGGTTGGTCGCGTCCCGCGCCTGCACCCCGGGCAAGCGAAAGCAGGCGCCCCTCCGGGGCTTCCAGAAGCGATCACCGACATCGATCTCAGCCGATCGGCGAATGTCGGGCAGCTCAGTGAGCGTCGTGACGACCTTCCGAAAGCCCCGGAGGGGCGCCGGCTTTCGCTTGCCCGGGGTGCAGGCGCGGGACGCGACCAACCCCGGCCTCCAAGTGGGCGCAGCGACCCTCCTCTCCCTCCTTCTCCTCACGCCCTCTCTCTCGGCGCAGCACCTCACGCTCTGGCACGCCTATCGTGGCGCCGAGCAGACCGCCCTCGACCGCGTCCTCGACGACTGGCGCCGCGCCCACCCCGCCGCGACCCTCGATGTGCTCGCTGTTCCCTTCGAGGCCTACGCCTCCAAGCTGGAGTCGGCCATCCCCCACGGCCACGGTCCCGATGTCTTCCTCGACGCCCACGAGCGCCTCGCCAGCTACCGCTCCCTCGGCCTCGTCACGCCCGTCGCCCGCGCCTCCGACCCCGCCTTCCCCCTCACCGCCGCGCGCTTCGACGACACCGCCGTGCGCGCCCTCACGGCCGCGGGCGACCTCTACGCCTTCCCCCTCTCTGTGAAGTGCGTCGCGCTCTTCATCAACCCCGCGCTCTGGCCCTCCGCCGAGCCCCCTCCCTCACTGGAGTCCATCGAGGCCCTCCGCCCGCGCCTCCCCGCCGACTCTTACCCGCTCGTGTATGAGTCCACCGGCGCCTACTTCCACGCGCCGCTCCTGCACGCCTACGGCGGCGCCATGCTCGACGACGCCGGTCGTTACACCTTCGTCGGCCCCGCCGCCGAGCGCTCGCTCGCCCGCGTCATCGCCCTCACCCGCGCCCGCGTCATCCCCGAAGAACCCTCCGGCGCCCTCGTCTCCCAGCTCTTCGTCACCGGCCGCGCCGCCACCGCCATCTCGGGCCCCTGGCTCGCCGCCGACCTCGCCGGCCGCGTCCCCTTCCGCGTCGCGCCATTGCCCGTCGTGCTCGACGCCGACGGTCGCCGCATGGAGCCCTACGCCACCGTCGAGGGCGCCTTCGTCTCCGCGCGCACCGCCGACCGCGCCGCTGCCATCTCCCTCGCCGACGCGCTCACCGCCGTCCCCGCCGCCGTGCTCCGCGCCCGCGTCGGCCGCCAGGTCGTCGCCACCCGCGACGCCTGGACCGCCGACCCCGACCTCGCCCGCGACCCTGTCCTCTCGGTGTTTCGTGAGGCCGCCGCGCACGCCCGCCCGATGCCTGTGCACCCGCACATGCGCGCGGTGTTCGAGCCCGCGCGGCAGAGCATCTTGAAGGCGTTGCGCGGCGACCGATCGCCCCGCACGGCCCTCGACGAGGGCCTCCATCGCTTCACCGACGTGACCCGCCCGCTGCCTGCGCGTCGCGACGCCACCCTCGCCCTGCTCGCCCTCGGCGCCCTCGCGCTCGCGCTGTGTTTCAACGCCGTCCGCGGGCTGCGCGACCCGATCTTCCGCCGCGACCTCCGACGATCGCTCCCCGCCTATGCGTGGGTCACCCACGCGGCCGTCACCCTCGCGCTGCTCGTGGTCGTCCCGCTCGTCCTCGGCGCCGTCACCTCCCTCTACGCGACCCGCGACGGACACGCCTACTACGTCGGTCTCGCCAACTATGTCGACATCCTCGTCGCCCGCGGCGGACCGCTGCTGGCCACGGGGTCGTTCTATCGGGTGCTGCTGGTCACCGTGCTCTGGACGGCGGTCAACATCACGCTGCACGTCTCCATCGGCGTCGCGCTGGCGCTCCTGCTCTCCCGACCGCTCTTGCGAATGAAGGCCCTCTACCGGGTGCTTCTCATCATCCCGTGGGCGGTGCCCTCGTACGTGACCGCGCTCGCGTGGAAGGGGATGTTCCATCGCCAGTTCGGCGCCGTAAACGCCGTGCTCACCGCCCTCGGCGGAGAGCCCGTGAGCTGGTTCGCGCGCTTCTCCACCGCGTTTGCGGCCAACGTCGCGACCAACGTCTGGCTCGGCTTTCCCTTCATGATGGTGGTGACCATCGGCGCCCTCGCGGGCATCCCGAAGGACCTCTACGAAGCCGCCGCCGTCGACGGCGCTTCACCATGGCAACAGTTCTGGAAGATCACCGTCCCGATGCTGCGCCCCGCGATGGGCCCCTCCGTCGCGATGGGCGCCGTCTGGACCTTCAACCAGTTCAACGTGGTGTTTCTCGTCTCGGGTGGAGAGCCCGACGGCGAGACCGACATCCTCGTGAGCGAGGCCTACCGCTGGGCCTTCACCCGACAAGCCCAGTACGGCTACGCCGCGGCCTATGCCGTGCTCATATTCCTGATTCTCTTGTTGGTGACCCGGCGACGCAGCCCGGAGCCACTGCCATGAACCGTCGCCCACCCTGGTTCACCGAGCTCCTGGTCCACGTCGCGCTGGTCATCGCGGTGGCCTTCGCGCTCTACCCCGTTCTCTGGGTGGTCACCCTCGCGCTCTCCCCGAGCGGAACGCCCTCCCCGCACGCCCTCCCGTGGCCCGAGGCGGTGTCTCTCGACAACTTCCGCGCGGTCACCCTCCAGCGCGACGCCGCCGGTCGTTGGCTCTTCGGCCGACAGCTCCTCAACTCGGTGACCGTCGCGCTCGCCACCGCCGCGGCCTCCGTCGCGCTCGCCACACCCGCGGCCTACGCCATGGCGCGACTGCGCTTCGTCGGGGCGAGCGGTGGCATGCGCGTGCTGCTCGCGACGCAGATGTTTCCGGGCGTGGCGACGGCCGTACCGCTGTACGTCATCCTCGATCAGCTCGGGCTGCTCGACACGCGCGCGGGGCTGGTGCTCGTCTACGCGACCACGGCCCTGCCCTTTGCGATGTTCCAATTGCGCGGGGCCTTCGAGGCGATTCCGCGCGAGCTGGAGGAGGCCGCCATGGTCGACGGCGCCACCCGCTGGCAGGCATTCACCAAGGTGGTGCTGCCCGCGGCGCGACCCGCCATCGCCGTCACCGCCCTCTTCGCCTTCATGTCCGCATGGAACGAATTCATCCTCGCGGCGACCTTCCTCTCCCATGAGGAAGCCTTCACGCTGCCGGTGGCGCTCCAGCGTTACGTGGGCGAGCACGACGCCGCGTGGGGGCGCTTCGCGGCGGGCGCCGTGGTGGTGAGCGTTCCGGTGATGGCGGTGTTCTACGCGGCGCAGCGCCACCTGGTGGGCGGGCTGACGGCGGGGAGCGTGAAGGGATAGCGAAGAGGGATTGAGGCGGAGAGGGGTGGGGCTGAATCAGCCGGCGTCGGCGGCCGCTTCGGCCTTGACGGCCTTCTTGCGACCGGGCTTGCCCTTGGGCTTGCCGCCGAGCGAGTACTTCGCCATGCGGCGCTCGCCGATCTGCGACACCTGACCAGCGGTCTTCAGCTTGCCGAGGGCATACTGGAAGGGGCCGGGGTCGACCTTGAGGCTCTTGACCATCTCCGAAGCGGAGAGCTTCGCGCCACCCTTGAGGGCGTCGAGGATCTGCACCTGAAGCGCTTCGACCTCCTTGGGGGTGCTCTTCGGGCCGCGCTTGCTGGACTTCTTGCTGCTGGCGCTGGCCTTCGGGGCGGGAGCGGCGGCGGCGGCCGACTTCGGGGGACGGCCGCGGCGCTTCGGCGCGGAGGGGAGCGAGCGGGTCACCGTGCCGCCACCGCCGAGGCTGGACACGATCGCCTCGCGGAAGATCTTGAGCAGCTGGGCGGCGAAGTCATTGAGGACGCGGTTGATGTCGGAATTCATATCGGTCATGGGATGGTCACCTCTCGATAGGCGACCTTCCACGCATCGAACATTCAAGTCAAGGGACTCTTGAGGAGTGACCTGAAAACCCATCGCGGCACATACCCTTCTCGGGTGCCCTGAGGGCATAGGTCGCTATGCACGGAACGGTGTCTTTTCAGCGTTGATGGATGGCCCGGCGACCCCTCCGCCCCCCTCCGGCGCCCTCCCGCAACCCCCGCGGCCCCGAAGACGCTCCCCCTAAGAGCTCCAGAGAAGTTTTTCCGGGGGCCGCGACCGACGCTTCAACGAGGCACGGGGTTGGAGTATCGTGCCCGGACCGACGGCGACGACGCCGGCGAGCAGACGCACGAAAGGAAGCGGGACGCATGAGCGATTCGGTGGAGAACGGGGCGACGAGCGACGCGGTCGCGTGGCCCACGGTGCTGGAGGAGGCGTTCAAGGCCGAGCCCGCGGGGTGGTCCTTCGCGGCGACCTCCCGCACGCCGCCGCTGCGCTTCGACGCGCCGGGTCTGGTGGTCACGCTGCCCGGCGGCGAGACCTCGGTCGCGGCCTACTGGTTTGAGAAGCAGCAGTTTGGCGACTTCTCGGTCAGCGTCACCATCGCGCTGCTGAGCGCGCAGGAGCCCACGCAGAGCTACGCGGGCATCAGCTTCCGCGCGAAGAGCGACAAGGACAACTACCGGGTCTTCATCGACGGCGAGGGGTACTACCGGCTCACGCGCCGCGTGGCCAACAGCAGCACCGCGCTCATCGACTGGACGCGCCACGAGGCCCTCAAGGCGGGCGTCGGCGAGGAGAACCGCCTTCGCATCGTCGCGACCGGGTCGGAGATCATCGTGTACGCCAACGACGTGCGGCTCACGACGGTGAAGGACGACACCTTCGCCGCGGGCCACGTCGCCCTCCAGGCGCAGGGCGGCAGCGCGGAGAGCGAGAGCGCGACGGTGTTCGCGTTTCGCAACCTCGAAATCGCGGCGCCCTAAAACGGCGAGCTGAAGAGCCCGTACACCTGATCGTCCCCGCCCTCCATGAAGCCGCGCGCGTACCCGATGCGCGCGGTGAACGGGAGGAAGTATCCCGCCACGAAATCGATGAGCACCTCGGCCCCGGCGCCCACCAGGATGCCGTCGGGGTTGAAGCGTCCGAAGTTGGCGTTGCCCGCGTCGACGAAGACGTCACCCGAGATGCGCTGGAAGAAGAGCGGCAGCGTCGAGAGGCCCCGCTGCGTCTGCCAGATGGGAAAGCGGTACTCCGCGTTGGCGATCTGAAACTGGCTGCCGCCGCGCACGAAGGGCGGATAACCCCGCAGCGCCACGCCGCCCGCCTGCACGCCGTAACGGAAGGCGTCGAGCCAGTTCTGGGCGGAGAAGCTCGGGAAGCCGCCGACGGAGAACACCCCGCGCTCGCCGCGGTCGTTGGCGCCGATGCCCGCGCCGGCGTGGAGCGCGAGGATGTGCCTTCGGCGGTTCTGTCCCCACGGCATGGGGATGTATCCCGACACCGCGGCGGAGGCGTCGATGCCGCCGACGCTGCTCCCGAGAACGGCGTCGAGCACGCGCACCGTCGCAAACACCGACACGCCCTGCTGGTTGCTGATGGAGTACGTGAAGCGCTGCGCGTTGGACCACGACCACGACAGGCGCAGCCCCGCGACCCAGCCCTCGAAGGGGAATGACGGGGCTGTTCCGCTCGGGTCGATGTTGCGATCGAAGTTGGGCAGTCCCCCGAAGGCGCGCACCCACTGCGCGTCATAGGTCATGGAGAGGAAGTGCGTATCGAAGCGGCTCGGGAACCCGATGGAGATCTCGCTCTCGCCGCCGATGCGCTCGGCCGCCCAGGTGGGGTTGAGCCGCCCGATGCGATATCCGCCGCCCGCGTCGACGGAGCGGTAGAGCCGCAGCCGGATGGTCGGTCGCATGCCGCGATAGACGTAGCCGAGGTCGACCCAGGGGTCGCCGCGCACGAGGCCGACGCCGAGCCGCGCGCTCCATGAGTGGCGGCCGACGATGTCGGTGCCTTCGGTGCGGACGGCGATCTGCGGGCCGAAGCCGTCGCTGGTGAGCTCGGCCGACCACGTTCGCGGGTACAGGGTGGACCACGGGTTGTAGGCCGTGAGCCGCGTGGGGAAATCGGGCGCGGCGTCTTCGGCGGGGTGCGGGTCGCGGGGCTCGTCGCGGCCGAAGGGGTCTTCGGTGACGACCTCGGGATCGCGCCATCGCGCGGGGTCGAAGGGGAGTCGGAAGAGGTCGTATCCGCGGTGCGAATAACCCAGGTAGACGAGCGTTCGTCCGTCGGGGCTGACGTTGGGCTGCCACGCACCCAGCACGGTGTTGGTCACCTGTCGGATGCGGCCGGTGGCTACCTCCAGCGCGTAGAGGTTGGCGATGCCGGTACGGTCGGACGACCACAGCAGCCAACGACCGTCGGGGCTGTACGAGGGTGATGTGTCGAGCGCGCGGTCGTGGGTGTGTCGGGTGAGCGCGTGCGTGGCGCGATCGAGGGTCCAGAGGTCGCGGTAGCCGCCGCGACGCCAGAACGAGAACGCGATGGTTCGACCGTCGGGGCTGTAGCGAGGTGCGAAGACCTGCTCGAAGGGGCGAGGCGCGAAGAGGGCGACCGGGTGGCGGTCGGTGAGGGACATCTCCATCAAGCGGGTTGTCCCGCGGTGATTGACCGTGAAGACCGCGTGGTCGGCGTCGGGATGAACGTCGGGCTGCTGGGCGCGCCAGCCGTCGGTGAGGCGTTCGTCTTCGGTGACGTCGAGGGCGCCGTCGTCGTCGCGCGTGAGGCTCCAGCGTCGGAGGTCGTGATAGTTGTAGACGAAGCGGTGGAGGTCGGCGTCGGAGACGAGCAGGGCGTGGTCGCCCCACGGCGCGAAGCCCGATGGACCGGCGACGCGCGGGAGGTCCGTCGGCGTGCTGAGGGCCGTGGTGGTCACCGCGGAGGCGGGGAGTGAGCGCAGGCGCGCGGGGGATTGTCCGTCGGAGCTTTCGTAGACGATGGTTCCGTCGGGGAGGAAGCGCGCGTTGCGGACGAACTCACCCTGGTTGGTGAGGCGCGTGCCTTCTTCGAGGCGGTTGGCGACGAGGGTGTCGCGCTGTCGCGTGTAGCGGGCGACGGTGTCGCGCTGGAAGTCTTCATAGATCTCCTCCCAGGTGTGACCCGTCACGCGTCGGATGGCGCGGTTGAGCTGCCATGGTGCCGCCATGGAGCCGTACTCGCGGCTGAGGTCGGCCATGGATTGCGCGCCGTAGCGGTCGGCCACGTAGCGCATGAGATAGGAGCCGTAGAGGTACCAGAGGTTGCCGTGCGGCCAGCGGTTGGGGCCGACGACGAGCTGGTCGAGGGTCTGGAAGTTTCCCGCGAGGGCGTCGGCGCGGAGGTACGAGTCCCAGGTGGCGGAGCGGAGTCGTCCGCCGCGGGTGTGGAGGCTCTCCTCGAAGGTCGCGAGCCCTTCGAGGATGAAGCGCGGCTGAACCTGGTTGGGCGCCCACTGCTTGCCGATGATGGCGTTGATGATCGCGGGCAATCCCGAGATGTGATCGGTGTGCAGGATGTGGGCGTACTCGTGCGTGACGAGGGTCTCCAGCCAGTCGTCGTATTGCTCCAGCACGGAGAGGTCGTCGGGGGCGGTGACGAAGAGCTGGAGGGTGTTGACGGGAATGGCCGTGGCGCTGCCGTTGGCGTCGTCGGTGCTGTCGCGCAGGACGATCTGGGTAATCTGGCTCTGTCGCCAACCGAGGGGGACGGCGAGGCGCTCGACGGTGTGCTCGGCGATGACCGCGACGCGGCGCGCGATGCGCTCCATGTCCTGATAGAAATGGATGCGGAAATGGGGCGTCTCCAGGGTGCGCCACTGGAGGCGAGGGTCTTGCTGGGCGTGGGCGGTGGCGCTCGCGAGGACGAGGGCGAGGGCGACGGCCGACGCGCGGATCATGGACGGGCGGCGTCGTCCGTGGCGGCGGCGGTCGCGTCGGTGACGGCGGCGTCGGTGGCGCGCACGGGGTCGGGCGCGGGGCGGTGCACACGATCGGCGGAGAGCCAGGTGATGGCGGCCTGGGCCTGGAGGGCGTCGTCTTCGAGCTGGTCGACGGAGAGCTCGACCTGCGGGCCGTCGGGCCACGACCAGCGGGCGTTGAGCTGCGACTGGCGCGACGTGAGGCAGAGCGGGAGGTGACCGCGGCAGCCGGGGCCGACGCGGCGGGCCTCGGCGATGGGCGTTCCGAGCGCGCGGCGGGAGGCTTCGAGCAGGGCGTCGTACTCGCGCAGGAGGACGTCTTCGTCTTCGGTGCGCGTCCCGTCGACGGCGATGGAGCAGAGGGCCTCGCCGCAGAACTCGTAGGTGACCATCACGCGCACCGGCAGGGCTTCGAGCGGCGCGTTGCAGAAGAGGTACTCGCCCGACGGGCGGCACGGGATGGCGGCCGCGGTGTGCAGGGCGGTGACCTCGGCGCGGGTCTGCCCGAAGCGAACGCCAAGCGCACCGACGGGCGGGGGTCGGTCGCGGATGAGGGTGAAGGTCGAGGCGTCGGGGCGGTTGGCGGCGCGGGCTCCCGGTGGTGGACCGGCGTCGGGCACGAGCGGAACCACCACGCCAAGCGCGGGGCGGGGCGCGCGCGAGCGGCAGGCGGCGGCGGTGAATGCGAGGGCGAGGAGCGCGATGGGGCGACGACGCATCGGGAGGGCGCTGACGGTATCACCGTTGGCGCGGCGGGGTTGTGGGCCCGTCGGCCGGTGGGCTACGGTCCGCGCCCGTATGAAGAGCAACGACCCGACGGTGGATCAGATCGTGGCGATGGTGGTCGAGCGGCTGCGAAAGCAGGGCGTGACGGCCTCACCGGGGGCCATCGAGCGGGCGATGGGCGGCGGTGCGCCGACGGTGCGGGTGAAGCGGCGCGGGGTGTTCGACGACGTCGACACGGCGGTGGCGGCGGCCCGGCGGGCGTACGAGCGCTACGAGCAGATGCCGATGGAGACGCGGCGGGCGGTGGTTCGCTCGATGCGGCAGGCGGCGCTCGGGGTGCTGGAGGAGATGTGCCAGCGCGCCGTGAAGGAGACGTCCCTCGGCCGCATTGAAGACAAGCGGATGAAGAACCGCGCGGCCATCACCAAGACGCCGGGGCCGGAGATTCTTGAGCCCATCGCGGCGAGCGGTGACGAGGGGTTGATGATCACCGAGCGGGCGCCCTACGGGGTCATCGCGGCGATCACGCCCTGCACCAACCCCACCGAGACCATCATCAACAATGGCATCGGGATGGTGGCCGGCGGCAACGCGGTGGTGTTCAACACGCACCCGCTCGCGAGGGAGACGTCGGCCTGGTACGTGTCGCTGCTCTCCGACGCCATCGTCGCGGCGGGCGGGCCGGAAGACCTGCTGTGCTGCATCGCCGAGCCGACGGTGGCGAGCGCGCAGGCGCTGATGCGTCACCCGGGCGTTCGCATCGTGGTGGTGACGGGCGGCGGCGCGGTGGTGACCGAGGCCATGAAGTCGGGCAAGCGGGCCATCAGCGCGGGGCCGGGCAACCCCCCGGCGGTGGTCGACGAGACGGCGCATCTCGAAGCGGCGGCGCGCGGAATTGTGGCGGGCGCGAGCTTCGACAACAACGTGATCTGCACGTGTGAGAAGGAGATCATCGTCGTCGGGTCGGTCGCGGACAAGTTCAAGAAGGCGCTGAAGGAGAGCGGGACGCACGAGCTCAGTCCGGGCGAGGTGCGGGCGCTGGAGAAGGTGATCCTGACGAGCGACGGGCACGTCAACCGGGAGTTCGTGGGTCGCAACGCCAACGTGATCCTGCGGGCCATCGGGAAGAGCGCGCCGGACGACCTGCGGCTCTTGTGGGCCGAGGTCGACGAGAAGCACCCCTTCGTGCAGCACGAACTCCTGATGCCGGTGTTGGGGCTGGTGCGCGTGAAGGATGTGGACGAGGCCATCGCGACGGCCAAGCGCGTCGAGCACGGCTACGGGCACACGGCGACGATGTGGAGCACCAACATCGAGAACCTCTCGCGCATGGCGAGGGCCATCAACACGTCGATCTTCGTGAAGAACGGGCCCAACTACAACGGCATCGGCGTGGGCGGCGAGGGGTGGACGTCGTGGACCATCGCGTCGCCGACGGGCGAGGGGCTCACGACGGCGCGGACGTTCACGCGCGAGCGACGGTGCACGCTGAAGGACGCCTTCCGGATCGTGTGAAGTGGGCGACGCACGTCACTTCTGACGTACGTCGGAAATGACGTACGTCGCCGGGGATGACCGCTCCTCTGGGCCCACGCAGCAGCGTCGGCGCGGCGCGCGACCGATCACGCCGCCAGTTCCAGGTCTATCCGCGCTGGAGAGGTCGCGGGTGCGCGCCGCGCTGACGCTGCGGCGTGGACCGGAAGTGCAGGTCACTCGTCGTAGAGCAGCGTCCCGCTCTCCAGGCGCATCCGGTGGCCGCGCCAGCTCACGTGGCGCCTCCACGGCGTGACCACCCACACGGCGACCATCACCAGCTCGCGTAGCAGCCCCAGCGAGAGCGGCGCCCAGAGTGATCCCGGCCCGCGCAGCAGCCACCACGACACCACGTCGCGCACCACCATCAGCGCGAAGGCCGCGGCCACGCCCGGCGCGCCGAAGGTCATGCCCAGCGCGAGAGCAGCGACCAGCGGGCTCGTCCACGGCTCGACGAACCACAGGTGCGGGTGCAGCCGCAGACGCAGCATCGACCAGCGCAGGTGGCGGTCGAAGAGAGCGCGCCACGTCACGTCGCCGAGGGAGTTGTCGATGACCGTCGGCGCCATGTGAACGCGACGACCGCGCGCCTGGAGCATGCGACCCAGCACATAGTCTTCGGCCATGACGTCGGCGACGCGTTCAAGAGCGCCGAAGGAGGCGAGCTCGCGGCGGGAAAAGAGCATCGACTTGCCGATGACGGCGGCGTGACCGAGGGCCGTCGGCAGCGCGGCGCCGGGCGCGCAGAAGTCGGCGAGCAGCACGGCCTCGACCCACGCCGCGAGCGGTGAGCGCGGACCCGGAACACCCGCGAACAGGTTGGTCACCAGGCCGACGTCGCCGCCCCACGCGGACGCCGTCTCGCGGAGGTAGTGGGCGGGCGCGCGCACGTTGCTGTCGCTCACCAGCACGAGGTCGTGGGCGGCGAGGTCGACGATGCCGCGGAGGTTGCGCACCTTGGGGTTGCTGCCGCGCGGGCCCTGGTGGATGACGAGGCGGGCGCGCACGCCGGGGTGTTGGGCGATGAGCGCGCGGACGACGGCGACTGCCGGGTCGTCGGGGTCTTCGCAGCCGAAGAGGAGCTCGTAGTCGGGATGGTCCTGCTCGAAGAAGCTGAGGAGGTTGTCGGCGAGGCGGGCGTCGGCACCCGCGAGCGGCTTGAGCACCGTGACGGGCGGAGGTGCCGTGGTGGTGACGGGGCGTGCGTGGGTGACGCGGTGGAGGGCGACGAGGCCGAGGGTGATCCACGAGGCAGTGAGCGTGGCGGAGGCGATGGCGAGGTGGGTGTGGAGGGCGTTCATGAGGGAACCTCCGAGGGGCGAAACACCTTCGACCACAGCGGGAGCGAGACGCCGAAGTAGACGAGCGACGTGACCGGGACGCGCACCACCGTGGGCGGGAGGTGCAGCGCGCGGGAGGCGACCTCGGTGAGCGCGACGTTGGCCGCGAAGGAGAGGGCCTCGACGGCGACGAAGCCGAGCGCCTGCGGAAGCCAGCGGGCACGCGATGCGCGGAAGGTGACAGCGCGGCTGCCGACGAACTGCACCGCGACGCCGGCGAGCAGCGCGAGAGGACTGGCGACGCGCAGCGGGAGACGGGCGACGTCGAAGAGCAGGGCGAGGAGCGAGAGGTCGACGAGCGTGGCGGCGAGGCCCACGAGGGCGCCGCGGGTGACGACGACGGACGGCGACGAAGTGGCTCGCGAGGACATCGGGAGCGATGAGAGCGAGGGGCGTGCCGCGAGCGGACGCGCGGGAGAAAGCGGGGGGACAGGAATGGCGAGCGCGGTGGTCAATGGCGCCGCGCGATGGCGGGTGGCGGGGCCAGCGCAGCGGATCACGCAGCGGGTGCGTCGGATGGTGCGCGGTGGCGGGTCAGGCTATGTCACAAGCTGTGCGCGGTCGGGTTGCTTGGCGGCGATGTCGGGCTACGCCGCGGCGACGATGCCGAGTGCCGCACACGAGACGATGGTGGAGTTCATCCGGTCGCACCCGGAATGGTTTGATGCGCTGTTGCGCGAGATGGGCGTGGGGGCTCTCCCGGCTGGGGCTCGTGCAGTCGACACCTCGGCGCGGGTCGTCGACCCAGGATACAGTGCAGGTCGACACGCTTCTCTCGCCCGACGACGCGGGGCCATGGGCGGTGGTGGAGCTACAGCGCGACGACGACGCGACGAAAGGGCGTCGCTGGCCGCTGGTGGCGGCGGTGCTGTACGACCGACGCGGGGTGATGGGAGACGTCTTCGTGGTGACGCACTCGCGCGCCGTCGCCCGTTGGGCCCGAACGGTTGCCACCGTCGAGGGACCACACGGGACGCGCCTCTCGCTCGTGCCAAGGGTGGTGTGCCTCCGCCGCGCGGACGCTGAAGCGCTGCTCGCGACGGGCAGACCGGAGCTGGCGTTGTTCGCCGCGTGGGCGGTGCACGCTCAGCGCAGCGACGCGGCGGCGAGGCTCGTGCGGCGGGCCATCGTGAGCACTCGTGCGTTGCCCGATGCTGCGTTGCGGGACTCACTGGTCCGCGGGATGATCAACATGGTCAGTGACGAGCTTCGCGTGAAGCTACGGGAGATGCTCATGGATTTCAGCAAGGTGACCGAAGGACCGCTCATGCGCGACCTGCGCGAGGAATTCGAGCGAAGGGGGACCGTCAAAGGCAAGCTCGAAGGCGAGCTCGAAGGCGAGGCGCGTGCGCTGCTGCGGGTCATCGAGCGGCGCGGCATCGTCGTCGATGAAGAGACGCGCGTCCGGGTGCTCTCCTGCACCGACGTCGCGACGCTCGACACCTGGCTCGATCGCGCGGCAACCGCCACGACCGCGGCCGAAGTCTTCAACCAGTAGTCACCCACCGGTCCAGAGCGCCGCCGAGCTGCCCAGCCAGGCGCCGCCGTCGGCCACCACGGTCTCGCCGCTCACGTAGCTCGCGCCCTCGCTCACCAGGAACACCGCCATCGTCGCCATCTCCGCGATGCTCCCGAAGCGACGCAGCGGAATGGCCCCGATCGCCCGCTGCTTCGCGTCGCCGGGCGCCAGCTTGTTCATGCCTTCGGTTCCGTCGATGGGGCCCGGCGCGAGGCCCACCACGCGCACGCCGAGAGGGCCCCACTCCACCGCGAGCGTGCGGGTGATGGCGTCGACCGCGGCCTTCGCCGCCGACGCGTGGATCTGCAACGGCGTCGCCGCGTAGTGCAGCGTCGCGGAGATGTTGAGCACCACGCCGCCGCGGTCGCGCAGCGAGCGATCGAACACCGCGCGGCACACGTTGAAGGTCCCGTTGGCGTCGATGTCCATCACGGTGCGAAACCCGTTGGGCGAGAGCTGCGACGCGGGCGCGAGGAAGTTGCCCGCGGCGCTGTTGACCACGATGTCGATGGCCCCATGCGCGGCCGTCACCGCGTCGAGCGCGGCCTCGATGGCCTTCGGGTCGCGCACGTCCGCGGGTGCCGCCACGCAGCGCTCGCCCATCGCCGCCGCGGCCGCCTGGAGGCGCTCGGCGTTGCGGCCCACGATGCCCACGCGCGCCCCGTGCGCCACCAACGCCTCCGCGATGCCGCGGCCGATGCCCGAACCGCCGCCGGTTACCAGCGCCACGCGGCCCGCCAGCAGGTCGCTCCGAAAGATGCTCGTCATGATGGGAGTGCTCCTCTTCGGGGCGTGATCGTCGGCGCGACGCGGGGACAGGGTCAACCGGTGTTTGTGCGCGGGTGGTACCGTCGGTCGCCCGATGGGAGTCTCACGCGCGCTCGATTCGCAGGAGCAGGAGTGGCTCGCGCTCACCCGCCGCGTGCTCAACCCCGAGCGTCCTCAACTGGCCGATGTGCTCGTCGTTGCCGACGCCTATCGCGACGACGACGCTGGCCTCCTCGAAGCGCTGGCCTCGCGTGATCTCGTCCCGAGCGCGTGGCTCGACGCGCCCGCCGCGCGCTTCGGTGACCCGATCGAGCGCGACCTTGTGGTGGCACTCGCGAGCGATCCGACGGGTGTCCTGCGCGCCGAGGCGATGGCCCTGGAGTGTGCGACGCGGTGCCGCCCGTGGGGCGCGAAGCCCGTGAAGGCCGTGCGCTGGCAGGTCATCGACGCGCGGGCGAAGCGGGCACCAACCGCCGGGACGCTGCCCGCCAACATCGAGGGACGCATCGCCGAGGAGGTGTTCAATCGATGGATCGAGGATGACCGGCGGCGCATCATCCGCTCCGTCGAGCGCGCCGCTCGCGGGGTGTCCGGGCGCAAGAGCGACGACCACAGCCAGGGTTCACCCGTCGTGAGCGAAGACGACCCGCCGTGGCGCGCGAGGATGTGGGACCGCAACTCCCCCGGTGACGGTTTCCTTCACAACCTCTCTGCCTGTCAGGTGTGGCGCATGCTCGTCGAGCGCGACATCGCGGTGGGCAAGACGCCGCGCGGCGCGCCCGAGAAGATCAAGGGCCGCCCCTACGCGGAGATGCCGTCGCCCTTCGAGGCGCTCGTCGAGCTGTGGTCGACCGGCTACTACGCGACGAAGCTCGACGGCGCCGTGATCGAGCTGTGCGCGCCCGCCGTCGACCAGCGCTGACGTCTCAGTTGGGGCCGAGGCGCACCGAGAACCCCGAACACGACGCGTGCACCATGCGACCGGCGTAGGTGCTGCCGTCGGGGGAGACGGTTCCGTCCACGGCGACGGCGACGTAGTCCGACGGCTGGCGCACCCACTCGCCCGGCTCCAGCGGCAGGCGTCGCTGCGCCGCGATGTACGACCCGCTCACGCGGTACGCGCCCTCGCCGTCCGACGCGTGCGTGAACTCGAAGAGCCCGTCGACGCGCAGCCCCGTGACGCTGATGATGCGCAGCACCAGCGGGGTCGTCTCCTGGCCGCAGGTGTAGCTCCCCGCCCACCGCTGCCCCGCCACGAAGGGAACGATCTCCGCGGCCGGTGGTGTCACCAGGGGTTGCGTCACGGCAGGGGTCGCCGGTCCGAAGTCGGGCTCGTACATCGTGAAGGCCCACGCGAGCCCCGCGCCCAGCACCAGGACGAACACCGCGAGCACCCACCATCGACCGCTCGATCGTCGCTTGAGCACCAACTGCGGGCTCGGCGCGATGATCAGCGAAGTAGGAGGAGGAGGTGGTGGTGGCGGTGGTGGCGCGCTCCACGGCACCACGGGAGGCGGCGCCGCGGGCATCGCAGCGGTGAGCACCGGCCCCGTGGATTCGGGCGGCGTCACGGCGGTCGGCGAGTACACCGGCTGACCCACCGTCGGCGCGAAGGCGATCGCCGCCTCGGTGACTGCGTGGGGTTGGGGCTGCGGCTTCGGGGCGCGCAGCATGGGGAGCAGCGCCGCCGTAGCCTCCGCGCCGTCGACGAAGCGAGCGTCGATGTCGCGGGTCACGCAGCGCCCGAACCACGCGTCGAAACCCGTCGGCAGGAGGTGCGCGCGGCCCTGCTCCGTGGCGCGTACCGATGCTGGTGGAATGGGCTTCGCGCCGATCTCCACCATCAACGGAACGATGTTTCCGTCGGTGTCGTTGGCGTGCTTCCAGAACTCGGTTCCGGTGAGGGTGTGGTACGCGATGAGGCCGAGCGCCCAGACGTCCGTCGGGGGCCCGATGGGCGTCCCCTCCATGGTCTGCTCGGGGGCCATCCAGTGGGGCGATCCGATGGCCTGCGTGTTGGTGCCCGCGCGCTCGGTGAGCAGCTTGGCGATGCCGAAATCCAGCACCTTCACCGTGAACAACGCGCCCGCGCGGCGGGGTGTCGCGAGCACGATGTTCTCGGGCTTCAGGTCGCGATGAACGATGCCCACCGCATGCGCCGCCGCGAGCGCGTGCCCGAACTGCGAGAACACCTCCCACGCCTCATCCATCGGCAGTCCGCCGCGCCGGGTGATGGCCGCGTCGAGCGTCTCGCCGTCGAGAAACTCCATGACCATCCATGGCGTTCCGGTGGCCTCGTCGACGCCCGCGGTGACCACCTCGACGACGTGGTCGCTGGCGACCTGTCCGCCCGCGCGCGCCTCCTGCACGAAGCGCTCGCGGCTGCGCGGGTCGGCCGCGAAGTGGGCATGCATCACCTTGAGCGCGCGCGGCTTGGCGGTGCTGATCTGCTCGACCACGTACACGGCGCCCATGCCGCCTTCGGCCAGCGGGCGCACCACGCGGAAGTCACGACCGATGATCGCGCCCGGCGAGAGGTCGATGCCCGGTGCCATTGCCGCCAGTGTCGGGTCGGGCGCCCTACGGCGCAAGCGTGCTTTCCACGGGGCGTCGGCTGTCGTACCAATCGGTGCCGTGAAGCTCGACGAGTCCACGCTCCAGTCCATCGTCGACGCCGTGGTGCGTCGGCTGGCGGAGGAGGACGCGGCCGCCGTCGTCGCGCGCTCGGCTCCGTGCGGTGGCGACGAGGGCCACTCGTGCACGGCTGATCCGCGGCCCGTCCACGCGGTCGAGCGGCCCATCTACGAGGCGATGCTCCCACGGCTGGTGGCGCTCACCTCGTCGCAGATCGCCATGGGCCGCGCGGGCAACCGGCTGCGCACCGACGACTACCTCCGCGCGCGCGAAGGTCAGGCCGACGCGCGCGACGCCGTGCACAGCGAGGTGCCCGACGACTGGGCCGCGCGCAACGAGCTCATCTCACTACGAACGCGCTGCACCGACCGCAACCACTACCTGCTCTTCCCCAACGAGGGACGGCGGCTCGACGACGTGTCGCGCGCGGCCGTCGAGGCCCACGCGGGCACCGCGCCCGACGTGCAGATCATCGTGGGCGACGGGCTCTCCCCCAACGCCATCGTGCAGAACGGCGCGGGCACCCTCGCGGCGCTGCGCTCGGCCTTCGCGGCGGCGGGCTGGCGGATGGGCTTGGGGTTCTATGTGAAGTACGCGCGCATCGCGGTGGCCGACGAGATCGGCGTGCTGACGAAGGCGCGCTCGACGGTGATCCTGGTGGGCGAGCGGCCGGGGTTGGGGACGGGCGATTCGCTGTCGGTGTACCTCGCGGTCAACCCGAAGCTCTCCCAGGACAACGCCGAGAAGAACTGCATCTCCAACGTTCGCCCCATCGGCATCGCGGCGCACGAGGCGGCCAACGACAGCGTGGCGATTCTCAAGCGGGCCTTCGTGACGGGCCGCGGCGGCGTGTCGCTGGGCATCGGCTGGGGGCGCGCGTGAGCGGCCTCAAGCGACTCCCGGCGCGGCTGTTGTCGTGTCGCGTGTTGCCGCACGCCGACCCGCGGCTGTGCACGGCGCTGGGCTTGCCGGCGGTGGCGGGCGGTCGCTCGCTGGCGCTGATGACCTGCGACCAGGACGACTCGCTCTACGCGGCGCTCGACCACGCGACGAAGATGGCCGACGTGGAGGTGATCTACGCGCGGTCGTTCTATGCGGGGAGCGCGCACGCCTCGGGGCCGTTGTCGGGAGAGATTCTCGGCGTGCTCGCGGCGGACGACCCGGAGAGCATCACGCAGGGTGTCGCGGCGGTGCGCTTCGCGCTGGAGCATCTGTTCGCGTTCTATTCGGTCAACGAAGAGGGCGTGACGGTGTTTCCGACGGTGATCGGGAGCGTCGGGCGCTACCTCGCAGCGCAAGCGGGCGTGTCTCCCGGCGTGCCCTTCGGATATCTCATCGCGCCGCCGGTCGAGGCGCTGGTGGGCGTCGATGCGGCGCTGAAGGCGTCCAACGTGGCGCTGGTGAAGTTCTTCGGACCGCCGACGGAGACCAACTTCGCGGGCGCGTGGGTGACCGGGACGCTCGACGCCGTGGAGGCAGCGGCGCACGCCTTCGAGGGCGCCGTGGTGGACGTGGCGGCGAGGCCGAGCAGCACGTGACGAGCGAGGCAGAGGCGCCTGCGCTCAAGCGGGTGCTGCGGCCGTTGCACCTGTGGTCCATCGCGGTGGGCCTGGTCATCTCCGGCGACTACTTCGGATGGAACTACGGCCTCGCCCGCGGCGGCGTCGTCGGCATGGGCATCGCCACGCTCGCGATCACCGTGCTCTACGTGTGCTTCATCTTCCCGTACACCGAACTGTCCGCGGCGATTCCCCACGCGGGCGGGCCCTTTGCGTATGCGCGGCGGGCGTTTGGTTCGTGGGGCGCGTACCTCGCGGGGGCGGCGACGCTGCTGGAGTTTCTCTTCGCACCACCGGCCATCGCGCGGGCCATCGGGTCGTACGTGCACCTCCGAGCGCCGTCGTTGCCGGTCAACGCGGTGGCGGTGGGAGCCTTCGTGGTGTTTGGCATCGTCAACGCGGTGGGCGTGTCGCTCGCGGCGACCATCGAGCTGGTGGTGACGGTGCTGGCGACCTTCGAGCTGGTGTTGTTCTGTGGGCTGACGGCGCCGCACGTGGAGGCGTCGCGGCTGCTGGCGACGCCGTGGTTTCCGCAGGGCGTGGCGGGTGTGTTCGCGGCGCTGCCGTTCGCGATCTGGTTCTATCTGGGGTTGGAGGGCGTGGCGATGAGCGCCGAGGAGGTGGTCGACCCGAAGCGGGACATCCCTCGCGGCTACATCGCGGGCATCGTGACGCTGGTGGCGCTGGCGCTCGGGACGCTCATCTGTACCTGCGGCGTGATGCCATGGCAGGCGTTGCAGGAGGACGACTCGCCGCTGCCGCGCGCGCTCGGACGGGTGCTCTCGCCGGGCCACCCGATGACGCACCTGATGGTGTACCTGGGGCTGCTGGGCTTGGTCGCGAGCTTCCACGGCATCGTGATGGGCTGCTCACGGCAGGTGTACGCGCTGGCGCGGGAAGGGCTGTTGCCCAAAGGGTTGGCGGGGTTGCACCCGCGGTGGCAGACGCCGGTGTGGGCCATCGGGGCGTCGGCGCTGGTGGGCGTGGCGGCGACGCTTTCGGGGAAGACGGATGAGCTCATCACGGTGGCGGTGCTGGGCGCGCTCGGGGTGTACCTGGTGAGCATGGCCGCGGTGCTGAAGCTGCGGCGGAGTGAGCCGGAGCTGGAGCGGCCGTTCAGGGCGCCGGGTGGAGAGTGGATGGCGCGCGTGGCGATGGTGCTGTCGGCGGTGTCGCTGGTGAGCGTGGGAGTGGGCTCGCCGAAGGTGCTCGCGGGGTTCGGAGTGGTGCTGGCCGTGGGGGCGGTGGTGTTTGCGCGGCGGGGTCGAGGGGGCGGGTGATCAGAGGGTCGTCGGCGCAAGGAAGCGGTACGGCAGCGTGTCCAGCGCTGACGCACGGCGGGCAGACCATCGACGAGGCGCGAAGTGGCTCGCGAACCAACGCTTGCGTGCGCTGGGTCTGACGCCTTCGTTGAACCCGAAGATGGAGATCGCGAGCGACGCGCTTCGCCGGTCCGCGTCGGAGGCCGTCGGGTTGACCTCGATGTCGCCGTTGCGGCTGTTGAAGAGGAAGTAGCGCCGGAACTCGTAGCCTACGGAGTCGGGCCTCGGGAGCGCATCGTCGAAGTGGTCGCCCTTGATCTGCTGGCACAGGTCGCATGCGGGATAGAGGTTCTCCCAGTCGTAGGCGAGCTCCGGCGCCCCGCGGGCTCCGCCCTTCGGTCGGAAGTGGTCGATGGTCTCGCGGGACCCTTCGCCGAGCTGGAAGTGGTCGCAGTAAGCGCAGTGACCGCGAGTCATCGCGAGCAGTACACGCAAGAGCAGGTGGTTCACCGCGACGCCCTCGTGCTCGCGCCATTGGAAGGCATACCCGGGTTGGGCCGCTCGCCGCGCAGCAAACTCCCGTCCCCAGTCAGCCGCCTTCCCGGAGAGAAAACCGGGCGGTGCGGGTCGATGCAGCGGGGTCACGGCATGGCCCGGAGCTGAGCGTCGACCTGCGCGACCTCGCTGGCGACGATGTCCTCGACCTCAACGCCGCGCGCGGCAAGAGCGCTGGCGGCCGACCGAAGCTCGGCGTACCGCGAGCGGTCGCCGCCGAGTACGGCGTTGCGGAGCGCGTAGAAATTCGAGAGCCCGGCTTCGGTCTCGACGTCGAAGTCCTCCTCGACGCCGAAGATCGACTTCGTGACAGCCGCATAGCTGGTGCCGGCCTGCGTAGGGACTGCGGCGCCCATGGTGGCGACGCCATCGCGCACAGATAGCGGGTAGACCCAGGCGTCGGAGACGGAGGCGACGACGAAGGGCGAGTGTGTGGTGACGAAGACCTGCGCGTTCGGGAAGAGGTGCTGCACCATCGGCAGCACCTTGCGCTGCCACGCGGGGTGCAGGTGGATGTCGACCTCGTCGAGGAGGAGGAGAAACCGCCGCTGGAGCAGCGGGGTGTCGTCGACCCAGGGGATGCGGTCGAGGCGCATCAGGAGGTCGGCGAGCCAGCTCAGGATGGACTTCACTCCGTCGGGGAGGAGGTCGAAAGGGAGCGTCGTGGGCCCGCGGCGGAGGGTGACGCCGAGGGGCTCGTAGCGGAACTCGAAGCGCACGTCCTCGCCGACTACTTCGCGCGCGGCGTTCTCGATGTGGCTCCGGGCCTCGGCATAGCGGCGAGCCGCGAGTTCGTTGCCGTCGCGGAGGGCGAAGGCTTCCTTCGCGTGGGAGTTGGCAATCCACTGCGCGAGCTGGCTGGTGTCGACGGTGTGCGTGAACGAGAGGGCGTTGGCGAAGGGGCTGAGTGATGGCTCGACGATGGCGGTGAGGCTGTAGTCGGTGAGCACGCGCTGCCCGGCGTAGGCGAATGCGGCGAAGGCGAAGCGGTGGCTGGCATCCAAGGGGGTGGTGGACGTGAGCTGGACACTTCGCAAATGCCCGCTGACATCGGAAAAGAGGATCGCCCCGTTGATTCCACCGACCCAGCCGACCCGAACGTCGCTCCACGGATCAGTTCCAGAACGAAGACCGACCGTCTCCGATTGGGCCAAGAGGAGGGCCGTGCTCCCGTCGATCCTGGTGGCGACCTTTGCCTGCCCGGTCGTCATCCGTCTTTGGAGACGAGACGGGCCGAGCTGTCCCAGCGAGAACATCTCCGCGATCGCGTAGAGCAGGGTGGTCTTGCCGCTGCCGTTGGGGCCGACGAAGAGGTGCAGGTCGGCTTTGTCTTGCGCGACCTTCGGCTGAAAGACGACGTCGAGCTCGCGAAAGGGTCCCGTGTCCTTCAGGTACAGGCGGTCTACGCGCATGGGAGCGGATGGAGCGCCAACTTGCGATGGGCGTCAACCCGATGCGTGATGCGCCCGTTCACAGGGTCGTCGCGAGGTTCGCGAGGGCGATGCGGCGCAGCTTCAGCCGTCGGCCTTCGTCGCCGCGATGCGAGTCCGACCAGCGCGCGACCATCGCCGCGTCGTCGCGAAGTGAGCGCGCAAACGACGTCGGCCAGTGCTGGCGCCACGCGTCGATGAACGCCACGAGTGCGTCTCGTTCGCGCCCCGCGGGCTCGGTAGCGATGATCGCGCGCGTTGCGTCGGCGATCTCCCACTCGGATGGCGGCGTGCCGTCGCGTTCGCCCGCGAGAGGAAGGCCCGCGCGGTGAAGGATTTGCCACGGGTCGCGCATCGCGCCTAAGCGTATCGCATGTCCCTCGACCGCGGGCGCATCGACGCGATCATCGACGCAGCGACCGACTCGCTTGAGGGCGACTGGTTGCTCGTGGGCGGGGCTGCTGCGGCCGTGTGGTTCCTCTCCGAGCGCGTGACCGAGGACGTCGACCTGGTCAGCCTGCGCGGCTCCCGGGAAGACCGTCTCGCGCTGTTGGCGCTGGCCGAGCGTCTTGGGCTGAGCCCCGAGGCGTTCAACTCGGCCGCCGACTTCTTCGTGCACCGCATCCCTGGCTGGACAGAGGAGATGGAGCTGCTTCGTCAGGGGCGCGGGGCGCGCATCCATCGGCCGACGGTGACGTTGTTCATCCTGCTGAAGCTGGGGCGCCTCAGCGAGGTCGACCTCGACGACTGCCTCGCACTGCTGCGCGTCGCGCGCGAGACGTCACGTCCCTGGGATCGCGCGCGGGTGATCGCCGCTCTCGACGCTCTCCCGCCTTCAGTCGACGCGACGCTCATCGAACGGCGCCGCACCCTTCGCGCGCAGCTCGCGGACGCCGCGACCGAGCTTGCGACGTAGCAGGGTGCGGAGGGTGGTGGCGTCGGCGTAGCCCACCCTCGCGGCGATGGCGTCGAGGTCGTCCTCGGTCGAGCGCAGCAGGTGGGCGGCGACCTCCACGCGGATGTCCTGCACGAAGGCCACGGGCGTCTTGCCGATGACGGCGCGCACCCTCCGCTCCAGCGAGCGCTGGCTCGCCCCTACCGCCCGCGCCGCGGCCTCCATCGAGATGCGGCCGTCGAGGTGTTCGCGCACCCAGCGCTCGAAGCGCTCGACCAGTGGGTCGGCGTGGGCGAGGTGGTCGGGGATGATGAACGGCGCCTGCGACGGGCGTGGCTCCAGGACGAGGTAGCGCGCGACGAGGCCCGCGAGGGTGGGGCTGGCCTGGCGGATGATCCACAGCGCGAGGTCGACGTGCGCCATGGCCGCGCCGGCGGTCAGCCGGCCCGGGGCGTCGATCACCATGCGGGTCGCGTCGAGCTCCACCGCGGGAAAGCGATCGCGGAACGTCGGCGCCAGCCACCACGTCGTGGTCGCGCGCCGGTCGTCGAGGACGCCCGCCTCGGCGAGCACGAAGGTGCTGGTGCAGGCGGCGGCGAGGGTGACGCGCTTGTGGCCCGCGAGGGCGTCGCAGGCGTCGCGCACGTCGCGGCGGGCGAGCAGGTCGACCACCTCCCCCGGCGCGGCGGCGAACAGCGCGGGCACCACCAGGTAGGCGGGCGCGCGGCCGTCGATCGGCGCGGCGTCGAGGCGGAGGCCGTGGTGGGTCTTGACGCGCCGGCGCATCCCCACGACGCGAACGTCGAAGCGCGGCGCGCCGGGCCCGAGCCCCGGGCCGAGGGTGCCGGCGAAGGCGAAGGTGTCGAGCAGGCTGGCGAGGCCGGTGTCAAACACGCCGTCGAGCGCGAGCACGGAGATGCGCATGGCGGAATCGATAGCATCGATGTCGCTTCTGCCACTCACGATTCCCGGCGCGGTCGCCTACGTTCGGCGTCCTCAGCGCGTCGCTGGGCGTCACGAAGGAGTCCGCGTCATGGTGAAGCTCGCATTGTTTGCACGCCTCGAAGCCCGACCCGAGAAGGCCGACGAGGTCGCGGCGTTTCTCGCGTCCGCGCTCCCGCTCGCGCAGGCCGAGCCGGGGACCGTCCAGTGGTTCGCGCTCAGGCTGGGGCCGACCACCTTCGGAATCTTCGACACCTTCGAGACCGAGGCGGCCCGCACCGCCCACCTCGAAGGCCCCATCGCCGCCGCCCTGATGGCCAAGGCGAGCGAGCTGCTCAGCCAGCCGCCCTCGATCGAGAAGGTCGAGCTGCTGGCCGCCAAGGTGTAGGGGGAGCGTTCAGCGTCGGGGACGGGGACGGGGACGGTTTCAGCTTTTCACCTTGTCACAGTCCGCCGGGCTCGTTGCTCTGTGACAAGGTGAAAAGCTGAAACCGTCCCTGACCCCCTCTCGCCTCCGTGTTTTCCTCCTCGTCGATGAGCGACCCCATCCTCCGCACACCCGATGAGCGCTTCGCCGCGCTGCCCGACTTCCCCTGGAAGCCCCACACCCTCGACGTCGGCGGTCTGCGCGTCGCCTATCTCGACGAAGGCCCTCGCGACGCCGCGCCCGTGCTGCTCCTCCACGGCGAGCCGAGCTGGTCGTTCCTGTACCGCAAGATGATCCCTGGCCTGCTCGCCGCCGGGCATCGCGTCGTCGCACCCGACCTCGTTGGCTTCGGCCGCAGCGACAAGCCCGCCGACCCACGCGCCTACTCCTACCAGGCTCACGTCGACTGGATGCGCGCGGTGCTCACCACCCTCGACCTCCGCGACGCCACGCTCTTCTGCCAGGACTGGGGCGGCCTCATCGGCCTGCGCCTCGCCGCCGAGGAGGGCGGCCGCTTCGCTCGCGTCTGCGCCGGCAACACCTACCTCCCGACGGGCGATGAGCGGGTGCCGCCGGCGTTCCATGTGTGGCGTGCCTTCGCGCGATGGACGCCGGTGCTTCCCGTCGGGCGCATCGTCGCCTCCGGGTGCGTGCGCGGCATGTCCCCCGAAGCCCGCGCGGCCTACGACGCGCCCTTCCCCACCGAGCGCCACAAGGCCGGCGCGCGGGTGTTTCCGACGCTGGTTCCGACGCGACCCGATGACCCGGCGAGCCCGGCCAACCGGCGCGCGTGGGAGGCGTTGCGCGAGTGGAAGAAGCCGTTTCTTACCCTATTTGGTAAGAACGACCCAATCACCCGCGGCGCCGAGAAGCGGCTCCAAGCGCGCATCCCCGGGGCGAGCGGGCAGCCCCACGACGTGCTCCGTGGGGCCGGTCACTTCCTGCAGGAAGACGTCGGCGCCGAGCTGGCCGATCGACTCGTTGCGTGGATGCGCTGACGTCCTACCGAGCCCGCACCTTCACCGTGCGCCCGACCACATCGAGCATCCCCCTGAGCTCGTCGTAGTCCGGGTGCTTCATCCGCAGCCATGCGTTGGCCATGTACCCCGCCTCCACCGGCTGCGTCGGCGTACCCGGTGCGGGCCAATACTCGTCGATGATCCACCGCCCGAACCGATGGTGGATCTCCTCCACCCCCTCGTACCCGACGATGCGCCCGTCGCAGTCCGGCCGCAGCGCGATGATGCCCGCCGAGTACCGCCGCGACAGCCGCTGGCTCGGCCGCCCGTGCACCACCGCCATCGCCCACTCCTTGTAGATGTCGATGTCGTTGCCCGCGGCGTACAGATCCCACGCGCGCACGCCCGGCGGCCGGCACCCGATCTCGCTGAACTTCAGCCCCTTCGGGCCGAAGAACCACTCCATGTGCGTCGCCGACGTCTCCAGCCCCAGCGCGTCGACGACCTTGTGACCCATCGCCTTCAGCTCGTCGTAGCCCGGCGCGTCGACGCGGTTGGTCGCAATGAACTGCGGCGAGATCCACCGCGTGCGCATCGCCTCCAGCACGTTGGGGTAGTAGTGCGTCACGAACTCGTGCACCACCTCACCGCCCATGGTGATGGTGTCGTAGAAGCCCTCGTGCCCCTCGATGAACTCCTCGACGGCCACGCTCCGCCCCTTCGCCACGCCAAACGACGCCAGCGCCGCGACGAACTCGTCGTCGTCCTCCACGCGCACCGTCCCCGACGCCCCCGCCGCGTCGCGCGGCTTCACCACCAGCGGGTAACCCACCCTCGCCGCGAAGGCCCGCAGCTCGTTGAGGTCGCTCGACCCGATGGACTGCGCGCACGCCACGCCCGCCTCGCGCAGCGCGTCCTTCATCGCCGGCTTGTCGCGACACAGAAACGTCGTCTGCACGCTCGTCCCCTCGATGCCGCAGCGCTCGCGCACCCGCGCCGCCGCCATCACGTGCGACTCGATGGTCGCTTCGAGCCGGTCGACCGTCACGCGCCCCTGGATCCAGCGCACGGCCTTCTCCACCTGCGACTCGTCGGTCACGTTGCCGATCTGCTCGTAGTGGAAGAGCCACGACCGCAGCTCGGGGTCGAGCGACTCCTTCGGGCGCTCGCCGATGCCCGTCACGCGAGCCCCCACCGCGTGCAACGCCCGAACAAACTCCCGCTGGTTGGCAGGGAAACACGGCTCCAGGAAGACGACGTCGAAGCTCATCGCGGCCGAAGCTATCAGACACCCGCGCGCTCGTGACCTCCTGATACCCTGCCGAGCCCATGAAGATCCTCTTCGCGTCGTCGGAGGTCGCACCCTTCGCCAAGACCGGCGGCCTCGGCGACGTCGGCGCCGCGCTCCCCCGGCAGCTCCATGAGCTCGGCCACGACGTGCGCGTCGTCGTCCCCATGTACGCCCGCGTCCACGCGCCCGGCCGAACCTTCACCGAGGTCATCCCCGACATCGCGTTCCGTCTGGGCGACCTCGAAGTCCACGTCTCCATCCACACCGCGCCGCTGCCCGGAACCGACGTCCCCGTCTACTTCGTGCGCTGCCCGTCGCTCTACGACCGCGCGTCCATCTACGACTCCGCCGGCGACGAACACCTCCGCTTCGGCGTTCTCAATTGGGCCGCGCTCAAGCTCTGCCAGCACCTCGGCTTCGCGCCCGACATCATCCACTGCAACGACTGGCAGACCGGCCTCATCCCGCTGCTCCTGCGCACCCTCTTCGCGTGGGACCAGCTCTTCGCGCGCACCCGCACCGTGCTCACCATCCACAACCTCGGCCACCAGGGAACCTTCCCCGCCGACCGCCTCCATCAAGTGGGCCTCGGCCCCATCGCCGATCGCCTCCACCAGGACGAGCTCCACGCCGGGCGCTTCGGCTTCATGCTCACCGGGATCCTCTACGCCAACGCCATCACCACGGTGAGCCCCACCTACGCGCGCGAGATCCAGACGCCCGAGCACGGCGTCGGCCTCGACGGCTTCCTCCGCGGCCGCTCGGACGTGCTCCGCGGCATCCTCAACGGCATCGACGAGACGGAGTGGAACCCCTCCGCCGACCCCCACATCGTCGCCCCCTTCTCCATCGAAGACCTCGACGGGAAAGAGCGCTGCAAAGCCCACCTCCTCGCCGCCGCCGGTCTCCCGTATCGCTCCGACGTCCCGCTGGTGGGCATCGTCTCGCGCCTCGCCTGGCAGAAGGGCTTCGACCTCTGCGAGTCCGTCCTTCCCCCGATGCTCGCCCATCGTCGGTTTCAGCTCGCGGTGCTCGGCACGGGTGAGCCCCGCTACGAAGACTTCTTCCGTCGACTCGCGCAGGCGTTTCCGCGGCAGGTGGTGTTTCAGCCGAGGTTCAGCGAGAAGCTGGCGCACGGCATCGAGGCGGGGGCGGACATGTTCCTGATGCCGTCGCGCTACGAGCCCTGCGGCCTCAACCAGATGTACAGCCTGCGGTACGGAACCGTCCCCATCGTGCACCGCACCGGCGGCCTCGCCGACACCGTCTGGAACTTCGACCCCAGCACCGGCCGCGGCACCGGCTTCGTCTTCGAGCACTTCGATGACTCCGGTCTCGCGTGGGCGCTCGGTCGCGCGCTCGACGTGTGGGGCTCCGGCGCGGGCAACGACCGCGAGCGCTGGCGCAAGCTGCAACGCAACGGCATGCGCCTGCCGCTCGGGTGGTCGCATCGCATCGGCGAGTACGAAAGCCTCTACCGCCTCATCGCGCCGGACGCATGAAGGAGGGCACGCCATGAGGATCACGCTCGAATCCATCGACGGTCAGCAGTTCACGCTCCGCCTCCCGCGCGCCGCCGACGGCGGCGGTGAGCAGGTCATCGCGCTCCACACCACGCGACGCCTGCGCGGGGTCTACGCGCAGGACGACAAGACCATCCGCCTCGACCCGGTGGAGGCCGACGAGATCATCGGCGAGGTCGCGTGGCTGCTCGCCCACGGCGCGCTCCACCTCGCGGGCCCGATGCGCCTGGGCAGCACCAGCCTCGACCTCGACATCGCCCTCGACGACCGCACGCCCGCGCTCACCGGTGACGCCCGCTGCGCGGCGCTGGCTGTTCCAGACCTGCGCGTCACCCTCGACGGCGTGAAGGTGCGCGGCGCCCTCGACGTCACGGCCCTGCACGCGCGGCACGACCCGGCCACCGACGTCTGGACCGTCGTGGCTTCGACGCTAGGCGCGCAGGGTCTCTCGCTGACGATGGGCGGGCTCACGGTGCAGGCCAGCACGGTGAACCTCGTCGGGTTGCGCCTCACGCGCTCGGCCGAGGGCGTGGTGCTGATGGCCGACGAGGTGACGCTCGCGGGCCTCGAAGTGGTCGACGCGCGGCGCACGATTCGCGTGGTGGATGCGCGGGTGACGGCGCTGCGGTACGCGCCCGACGGGGTGAGCTTCGACCGCGTCGACGCGGGCGAACTCTCGGTCGCCCTCGATGGTCTCGACGAGCCGGCGAGCGAAGAGACGACCGCTGCGGTGGCGGTGGTAGAGAAGCCGTCGTCGAAGCTGGGGATGGACCTGGCCCTGCTCGACGGGTTGCACGGCCGCATCGAGGCGGACACGAGCGTGGAGGTGAAGCTGCCGGTGATCCACCACCGGGTGGCGAAGCACCGCGCGCGGCTGGCGGTCAACGACGGCTGCATCAACTTCAAGGAGCTGGAGCATGGGCTGTCGTCGCTCGAAGACGCGATCTTCGATTTCGAGGTGACGCACGACGCGCTGGTCTTCGAGCTCGACGCGCTGCTGGCGAAGAAGACGCTGCTTTCGTGGCCGCTCGACGCGGCGGGGCTCGCGCGCGCGCATCGTGAGCAGGTGCGGTTGCGGACGTTGATCCAACCGACGCTGGCGCTACCGAGGGGTGGCAGTGACGACGACGAGGGCGACGGCGAGCGCGAGAAGTCGGTGGCGTTGCAGCGGGTAGAGGTGCACGGGCTGGTGGTGGACGTCGGGCTCTCGGACGCGTCGACGCTGCCGGTGGGCGGCGGGACGGTGCGGCTGGGGGCGGCGGATGCGGTTCCGTTGGAGGCGCTGCGGGTGAGGGGCGAGCTGGTGTACGACGCGAGGCAGGAGGGCGCGCCGACGGAGGTGCACATCGAAGTGCGCGGGCTCGACCTCGGCGTGGACGGCGTGGCGGCGGGCGGCGGGCGGTTGGCGCTCGCGCGGGTCACGCTGGGTCACCTGACGGACGGCGCCGTGACGATGCGGGGGTTTGCGCCTACGGCGGCGCGCGCGACGCTGAGGGACGTGTCGCTGCGCAAGGGGCGCTGGCAGCGGGGGTGAGCGTGGCCCGTGTGGGTGCCGCGCGTCGGGACGTCACCGTCGCTTGAGTCAGGGCAGCGTGCGAACGCTGTCGATGAGCTGCTGGGCGGCCGCCTCGTCGGCGGGCGAACCGTCGACCGGCAGGTAGATCACCGCGACGAGCAGTCGTCCGCCCATCGGAACCCAGACCATCACCAGCGACCGGCGGACCTCGCCGCGGTTGCCGACGCCTCGCTGCATCGAGCCGCGCACCTCGCGCACCACGCGCAGGGTCGGGCGCCCCTGCCAGCTGGCGTGCAGCGCGCGGTCGCCCTGCACGCCGCGCACGATGGAGTCGACGGAGTGCGTCGCGTCGACGACGGGGGCGAAGACGTCCACCTCCACGGCGCCGTGGGCGAACTGCGCGACCTGGGGGCCAAACGCCTGCCCGGTCCACCCGGCGGGGGGCGTGAACTGGAGGTTCGCGCCGGTCAGCGTGACGGGGTCGGCGTGCGCGGTCGCGCCGTGAAGCGAGAGCGTCACCGCGAGCGCGAGCGCGACGGCGGAGCGAAGCAGGGATGTCTGGGGCATGTGTCGGGTGGTCCTCTCCATGGGGCGGAAGTGCGTTGCCCCCGCATGCTACGCGCCCGCCGTCGCCTGACGCAGGGACGGTAAGAATTTGTAAGGAGTCTCCGGCCGTCGCTCGACGCGGGACACCGACGACTCGCTGGCGAGTCGCCGACGTCGCGCCGCGAGCCAACCGGGCGCGCTCATTCTCGCAGCATCACTGGCGGTGCGCGTCTTGCTCGCCGCCGCGAAATGTCCACGAGCCACCGTCGCGCGCCCGGCTTCCTGTTCGTCGCGGCCATCGCCTGGGGAGCCTGCGCGCCCGAGGACCCCTCACAGACCTTCGCCCCGATCATCGTCGACGCCGCTCGCGGGGGCAGCGCGGGGTTCTGGTGGTTGCCGCCGATGGTTCCGCGCCCGGCGCCCAACGGCGACCTCATCGCCGAGGCCGATCCGACGGTGGTCGTCGACGAGCTCAACCCCACGAGCGGCGCCGTGCTGCGAACGGTGGCGACCTTCACGCGTACGACCGGCCCGTCGGGCGAGCGCGTCCGCACACACCTGCGCGGCGCGCCCGGCGACGACGGCGACACCGACCCGGAGGGCTACTTCGTCGCGCGGTGGCGCCACTCGGACAACCGCGCGACCGCGTCGCAGGCGATGTACCGCGTGCGGGTGCGCGTCTCCGGCGGGCGCGAGCTCGGCTTCGCCGACGTCGACATCGTGCGCGACCAGCGCGAGTTTCGCGCGACCGACCGCACCCAGTACGTCCCGCTCATCCAGAACGACACCCTGCGCATCAAGTTTCGCATCGACCGAACCGCCGTCGATCGCGACGCCGATGGCGTCCTCGACTGGCGCGACAACTGCCCGTCGACGGCCAACGTCGACCAGCGCGACACCCTCCGCAACGGCGTCGGCGACGCGTGCCGCTGTGCGGGCGCCCCGCTCGACGACAGCAGCCCGTGCACCGTCGACGCGTGCGCGCCCACCACGGGCGTCACCCACACGCCCGGCAACGTCGGCGCCGTCTGCCGACCGAGCGCGGGGCCCTGCGACGCGGCCGAGGTGTGCTCGGGCGTGAGCGCGGCGTGTCCGGGCGACGGCTTCCTGCCCGCCACGACCGTGTGCCGCGCGAGCCTCGGCGCCTGCGACGCCGAGGAGCGCTGCGTGGGCTCTGCCGCCGCGTGCCCCGCCGACCAGCGGCGCGCGGAGGGGGCGACCTGCGACGACGGAAACGCCTGCACCACGAGCGATCGCTGCCTGGCCGGAGCCTGCGTGGCGGGAGCCGCCGTGACCTGCGCGGAGACCGACTGCGCCGGGGCGACGTGCGACCCGCGCAACGGGCGCTGCGTGCCCAAGAGCGACGGCACCGTCTGCGAAGACGGCGACGCCGCGACGGTGCGCGACCGCTGCTTCGACGGAGCCTGTCGCGGCTTCGCGGCCGGGCCCATCGCGCAGGTCTCGGCGAGCGCCACACACACGCTGCTGCGGGCGGCGAGCGGGGCCGTGCACGCCTGGGGTTCCAACGCGCAGCGCGCCCTCGGCGACGGAACCACCACGGACCGCTCGGTGCCCGTCGTGGTCGCGGGTCTCAACGCCGCGTCGGTGGCGGCGGGGCGCGGGTTCAGCCTCGCGGCGCGGGGGCAGGACGCCCTCTTCTGGGGCTCGCTCGTGCTGCCCGACGGGAGCACGATGACCGCCGCGACGCCGACCCTGCTGCGGACCTTTGGCGAGGCCGTGGCGGAGGTCGCCGCGGGGCGGGTTCATGGGTACCTCCGCACGGCGTCGGGCGCGGTGGTGGCCTTCGGGGACAACAGCGTCGGGCAGCACGGCGTCGCCAACGACGGTGAGTCGATGCATGACGTTCCGGGGTTGCCGCCGCTGGTGGCCATCGCCGCCGGACACGGCTTCGGCGTCGGCGTCGCGGCCGATGGCGCGGTGTGGACCTGGGGTGACAACACCGTCGGGCAGCTCGGCGTGACGCCCTCGGGCGCGCCGTCGCCGCCGTTTCGCGTGGAGGGTCTGCCGCCCATCGCGGCGGTCTCCGCGGGCGAAGGTCACGTCATCGCCCTCGCACAGAACGACACCGTCTGGACCTGGGGCGCCAACCTCGCGGGTCAGCTCGGCCGCGGGGCTCCGACGACGGACAGCCGGTGGTTGCCGCCCGGGCCCATCGAGGGCCTGCTCGCGCGCCGCGTGAGCGCGGGAGACAACCACACGCTCGTGCGCGCGCTCGACGGCGCGCCGTGGGGCTTCGGCGCCAACACCAGCGGGCAGCTCCCGGGCACCATGGGCGCGGGCTTCCCGCAGCCGCTGTCGACGATTCCGGCCGACGCGTCGCGGGACGGGGCGATCGCGGCGGGCGCGGCGACGACCTTCGTCGTGCAGGGCACGCACCTCTGGGTGTCGGGTCGCAACGAGGTCGGGCAGCTCGGGCTGGGTCACCGCCTCGACGCGACCGTCGCGTGGCCCGAGCAGGTGGTGGGCTTCGGGCGCTACGACAGCCTGGTCATCGAGCAGGCCAACGACACCCGGCGCACCGGCGCCAACGTGCGCGAGTCCGCGCTCACGCCAGCCAACGTGCGCGAGCGGAGGTTTGGCCGCCTCGCGCGCATCACCGTGGACGGTCAGGTGCACGCGCAGCCGCTGTTTCTCGGCGGCGCCGTCAACGGCCACGACGCGCTGCTCGTCGCGACGGAGGCCAACTCCCTCTACGCCTACGACGTGCAGGGGACGACGCCCATCGAGCTGTGGCACCGCAACGTCGGGCAGGCCTTCGACCACGTCACCGAGCGCCCGCTGCCGGGCGGCGGCACCTTCGCGGGCTGCGTCAGCAACATCCGGTCGACGGCGGGCATCACCAGCACGCCCGCGGTCGACCTGCGCACGCGCACCGTCTACTTCGTCAGCAAGCGGGCCATCGATCCGGGCACGGGCGCTCCGCCCAACCTCTGGAGCGACGCCGTCTTCGAGCTGCACGCCGTCGACCTCATCACGGGCGCCGAGCGCGCCGGGTCGCCGCGCGTCATCGAAGGGTCGGTGATCGGGAGCGCCGCCGACGCGACCATGTCCATGCCGCGCACGGTGGAATTCCAGCCGCGGCTCCAGTTTCAGCGCCCGGCGTTGCTGCTCCAGGACGGGCGCATCTGGATCGCCTTCGGCGGCACCTGCGACCAGACGCCGTACCACGGCTGGGTGATGACCTACGACGCCGCGACGCTCGTCCGGGCGGGCATCTACGCCACCACGACGCGCGGCGCGGCGACCTGCTCGTGCCGCTACCTCCACGGCAGCGAGACCGCGGGCGGGACGGGTTGCCCCCTCGGCAACGGTGGTGGCATCTGGCAGGGCGGACGCGGGCCCGCGAGCACCGGCACCGGGGACGTCTTCATCACCACGGGCAACACCTACCACCCCGACGTCTCGGACACCGCGGGCGACCCCGACATGACCGACGCGGTGGTGCGCCTCGGGGCGAGCGCGACGGGCCTCGCCGTGCGCGACTACTACATCCCCAACAACTGGGAGGCGCTCGACAACAACGACCTCGACCTCGCCTCCGGCGGCCCGACGCTGGTGCCGGGCTCCGACCTCTTGCTCGCGGCGGGCAAGTCGGCGGAGATGCTCCTGCTGCGCGCGTCGAGCCTCGGGCACCGCGCGGCGCGCGACGCGATCGAGCCCGGCATGCGGCAGCGCTTCTACTTCGAGGGCCTGACCAGCAGCGACGGTCCCAACAACCCGTGGCGCGGCGGCGGCCACGTCTTCGGCGGAACGGTGTACCTGCCCACGGCCACCGGCGGGCGTGTGTACGTCTGGCCCAGTCGGCTTGCGCTCCAGAGCTGGTCGCACGATCGGATGACCGACACCGTCGGCTGCGGCGCCGGATCACTGCCGCCGTACACCAGCACGACCCTGCACGACGGCGTGTGCGGCAGCGAGCTGGGGGTCGAAGGAGCGCCGGTGCAGCCCACCTGCGTGGGCGACCGGTACACGCCGACCAACGACCTGCTGCACGACCGCAGCACGGCGCTGGCGCTCTCGGCGCGCGGCACCACCGCGGGCACCGGGGTGCTCTGGGCCGTGGTGCCCACGTGCGCGGGCGAGCTGCTGGCGTTCGACGCCGAGCACCTCAGCGGCGGGCCCATCTACCGCAGCACCTCGGACACCCGCGACGG
Organism: Polyangiales bacterium; assembly: GCA_044229975.1. Lineage (GTDB taxonomy): Bacteria > Myxococcota_A > Polyangia > Polyangiales > SCUS01. The sequence goes on along the minus strand of JBGARZ010000006.1, from coordinate 155,633 downwards.
CCTCGGGGGCTTCGAGACCTTCGTCCCGCCGACGGTGGCGGGCGGCCGGGCGTTTGTCTCGTCGGGCAACGGCGTGACGATGTATGGGCTCTTCGACGCGATTCGCGACGGCGGTACGCCCGAGGACTGCGGCGACCCGGGGTACTGCCCGCCCACGCACACCGGCACGGTGCCCACCACCTGGAACGCGATCTACACCGCGTACTTCGACACCGACACACCGCCCGGCCTCAGGCGCTGCGCGGGGTGCCACACGACCTGGGCGGCGACCTCGAACAGTTTCTATGCGTACATGGTCAGCGGCGGACACATCACGCCAGGGGCGTCGGCGCCGACCTCACGGCTCTTCAGTCCGCAGTCCAAGCTCCGGTGGTTCAACCCGACGGGCAACATGCCCGGCCTGGATGCCGTCACGGCCGCGCGGCCGCGCTGCGACCTCGTCCCCACCGCCGCGGTGGAGGCACTGCGCGCGTGGGCCGCGCTGGGCGCCTGCCGTGATGACCAGGTGCTCGACCACGGAACCTGCGTGCTGCGCGCCGCGCCGTAGGGCACCACCACGCCGTAGTGCGAGGCGCGGTCGGTGCGACGCTGACGTCGCGGGCGTGCGGTGTACGATGCCAACTCGCGACGGGTTGGCATCCGATGACCGCCGAAGAGATCAGTGACGAGCAGGGCGCCATGGCCGGGGAGACCCTCGCGGGTCGCTACCGCCTCGTGCGGCTCGTCGGGTGCGGCGGCATGGCCGACGTCTACGAGGCCGTGCACACCTGGACCGAGCGGCGCGTCGCCGTGAAGGTGCTGCGCACCGGGCGCTTCGCGGACAGCGACGCCATGGCCACCCCGGCGCCCGCGACCATGGAGCGCTTCCAGGCCGAGGCGCGCGCCGCCGCGCGGACGCATCACCCGCGCGTGGTGGAGGTGCTCGACATGGGCCGCGACCGGGCGAACGGGGCGGTGTTCATGGTGCAGGAGTTTCTCGTCGGGGAAGACCTCCGCCGTCACCTCCGGCGCCGCGGAAGGCTCCCGACGGATGACGCCCTCGCGCTGCTGGGCCCGCTGCTCGAAGCCCTCGCCGCGGCGCACGAGGTCGGCGTCATCCACCGCGACGTGAAGCCCGAGAACATCTTCCTGGAAGAGCGCCCCGACGGCCCCTTCGCGCGGCTCATCGACTTCGGCATCGCGCGCATCCACGAGGCCGAGAGCGCCCGCGTCGCCGTCACCCGTACGGGTGCCGTCCTGGGCACCGCCGGCTACATGGCCCCGGAGCAGGCCCGCGGTCAGTCCGACCTCGACGCGCGCGCCGACGTCTGGGCGATGGGCGTGGTCTTGTACGAGGTGCTCGCGGGCGCGCCTCCCTTCGCCGGGGTCAACTACAACGACGTCATCGCGCAGGTGCTCACGCGCCGGGCGCCCCGCCTCGCCGACGTCGCGCCCGAGGTGCCCGCCCCCGTCGCCGCCGCCATCGACCGGTGCCTCGAACCCGACCGCGAGCAACGTCACCCCACCATGCGCGCCTTCGCCGCGGCGCTGCTCGCGCCTGTCGTCGTCGCGTCACGGCCGCCCGCCCGTCGGTTCGTCGCGGCGTCGGCGATCGTGCTGCTCGTCCTCGGGCTCATGCTGTGGGCGCGCCGCGAAGAGCGTCCCCGCGCGCCCGTCACCGCTGTCCCGGTCAGCGTGCAGGTCGCGACGGTGACCCCGCCCTCCGCCCCGGCGCCGATGCCCGCGTCCGTCGTCGCGCTCGTCGCTGCGCCCACCACCACGCCGGTCGCCACGACCGCTGCACCGCCGCGCCGCGCGCCCCGTGTGCTGCCGGTCGTCGTCCCCGTGGCGTCGCCTCGCAACGGCGCCCTGCTCATCCCCCCGTGAGACCCTGTACGGGCGCTTTGCGATCGGAGTAGCCTTCGCCGTGGTGCGTGTTCGACCTGCGTTCATCGCGCTGATCGCGGCCGGGTGGTGGGGCCTGATCGGTGAGGCAGCAGCCCAGACCGCCGAGGAGCACCTTCGCGCGGGCTTCGCGCTTCGTCAGCGCGGCGCAGAGGCCGACGCGCTCACGCAGTTCGAGGCGGCGTGGGCCCTCGATCGCTCGCCCCGGGTCGCGGCGCAGGTTGGCCTCGCGCACCAGGCGCTCGGTCACTGGGTCGAGGCCGACCACTTCCTCCGCCTCGTCGCGACGACCCCACAGGACGCCTGGGTGCGGCTCCACCGGGCGCCCCTCGACGCCGCGCTCCGCGTGGTGCAGCAGCACGTCGGTGAGGTCGAACTCGTGGGCCAGCCCGCGGGCGCCGCGGTCTCCGTCGACGGTCACCCTGTCGGAACGCTCCCCCTCGCGGCCCCGCTCCGCGTCCTCGCCGGCACGGTGAACATCGAGCTCCGCGCCGACGGCTACGCCCCTGTTCATCGCCGCCTCGTCGTCGATCCGGGCGCCACGCTGCGCGAAGAGATCGTCCTCGCGGCCGCCGCCGTGGAGTCGCCCGTCGTCGCACCGCCCATCGTCGCACCGCCCGTCGTCGCACCGCCGCCCGTGGTCGTGTCGACCCCGCCACCGCGCGCGGTCGTGTCGTCGGGCGCCTCGGCGCTGCGTGGCCTCGGGCTGACCCTCACCGTCGTCGGTGGCGCCGGGGTGTTGTTTGGCGTCGTGGCGGTCGTCCTGCGGGAAGACGCCGCGCAGGGCTACAACGAGCGTGAGCGCTGCCCGGCCTCGATGCAGGGGCTCTCGGCCAACTGCCGCGATCTCCTCGACGCCGAGGCCACCTGGGGCACCGCGCGCTGGGTCGGCTTCGCGGCGGGTGGCGCCCTCCTCGTGGGCGGACTCTCCGCGCTCCTGCTCGACCGTCGGAGCACGCCGCGCAGCACGTGGCGCTGCGGCCCGGGGTGGCGTTCGCTGGCATGCGAAGTGCGATTCTGATCGCCGCACCACCGATGAACCCCACCTGCTCGTCTCCGGTACGATCCGCGCTCCTCGTCACCGCGCTCGTCGCGTGCACACCCATCGTGGGCGTGCGCGACAGCGACGCCGCCACGGACGCGGACGTCGCCCTCCAACAATTGCCGGACGTGGCGTCGTCCGACGTGGGGTCGAGCGACGTGGTGGCGGCGATCGACGACGTCGCGGTGGACGACGTCTCGGGCTGCCCCGGGTCTTCGGGCGCGGCGGGCGTTCCGTCGTTGCGGCCCTTCGCCGACCCGCGCGCTCGAGCCTTCGTGGGCTTCGGGCACAGCGGCGCGGTGGTGGACGGCCGCGGTCGCATCTGGCTCGTCGGCGTGGCGTCTGGTTGTCGGCGCGCGGGCGCCGCGCTGGAGCCCGCGGTGGTGCGGCTCCTCCCCGACGGCACCGTCGACGACTCCTTCGGCGTCGGCGGACGCGTCTGCGTGTCGTCTCCGCAGGCCATGGACGGCAGCGCGGCGTACCTGCGCGACGTGACCTTCGTGGGCGAGCGCGCGGTGCTCGTGGGCAGCGAGACGGTGCGACCCGGCGCGCTCGCGGCGGGCCTCGTCGTGGTCCTGCGTGACGATGGTGCGCCCGACCCGGCCTTCGCCCAGGGAGGTGTGTTCACCTTCCCCGACGCCGTGTCGTGGGACTTCCCGCTGCGCTACCTCACGGCGGTCGTCGCCGACGAGGAGGGCATCACCGTCGCGGGCGAGGACATCCACCCCTTCTCGATCGGCACCTACGGCGTCGTCGTGCGCCTCCGCTGGGACGGCAGCGTCGACCGCACCTTCGGCGAGGCGGGCCGCGTCGTCGCCCCGGAGGTGCAGGGCATCGGCACGCTGCTGCGAACCGCGTGGGGCCTGCTGGTCGTCGGCACCACGCGCCGCTCCGCCCCCTACCTCCTCGCGCTCGATCCGCGCGGGGCCCGGGTGCCATGGTTCGGCGTCGGCGGGGCGGCAGAGCGCGCGCTCCCTCAAGGCATGCTGCTGCGGTCCGCGGTCGCCGACAGCCGCGGCGGGTACGTGGTCGCCGGGAGCTGGGGGGACGTCACGCGGCTCGACACGCTCACGAGCGCCGCGGTGCGCTTCGACCACGCGGGTCGCTTCGACGCATCCTTCGGCGCGGGCGGGGTGTTCGTGTCCCCGTGGCTCCGCCACCCGAGCTACCTCCTCAATCACATGCTCGCGCGGCAGTGCGACGGTCGGCTGCTGCTCGGCGCGACCGACCGGGGCATCATCGGCAAGGTGCACCGCCTCACGCCCGATGGGCGCCTCGACGTGTCCTTCGGCGTCGGCGGAACCGCCACCCTCGACCTCTCGCCCACCCCGTTTTCGCCCACCGCGATCTTCGTGAGCCCGACCGACGGCGCCATCACGACCCTGGGCGCCACCGGCAACCTGACGCTGCCGCGGCGCTTCGTGCTCAGCCCGTAGTCACCCCTCGTCGTCGTCGCGCATCCCCACGCGGCGGATGGTGCGAAACAGCGTGCGCCGCGCCACCCCCGCGCGCCGCGCCGCCTCGGCCACGTTGCCGTTCGTCTGCTCCAGCATGAGGCGCAGGTAGGTCTGCTCGAAGCGCTCCAGCATGAGGGCCTTGGCGTCGCGCAGCGGCATCGGGAGGTACGCCGCGAAGAGCGCGTCGTCGCCCGGCGTCTCGGAGCGCTCGCCCCCGTCACCGGGCGGCGCGTCCTGCTGGAGCACGGCCCACTGCTCCAGGTAGTTGCGCAGCTCGCGCACGTTGCCGGGCCAGGCGTAGCGGGCGAGGCGCTCGTAGAGCTCGTCGTCGGCCCGCAGCGGCGCCGCGACGCCGCGCTCGCGGGCGAGGCGTTCGAGCAGCGCGGGCACGAGCACCGGGAGGTCGTCGAGGCGCTCGCGCAGGGGTGGCATCCGCAGGCGGATGACCGCGAGGCGGTAGAAGAGGTCGGCGCGGAAGCGACCGGCGTTGACCTCGACGCGCAGGTCGCGGTTGGTGGCCGCGACGACGCGCACATCGACCTTGATCGGGCGTCGACCGCCGAGGCGGCGCACCTCCCCTTCGCCGAGCGCGCGCAGGAGCTTGGGCTGCACCTCCAGCGGCAGCTCGCCGAGCTCGTCGAGGAAGAGCGTCCCTCCGTCGGCGCGCTCGAAGGCGCCCTCGCGCTCGCCCACCGCGCCCGTAAACGCCCCGCGCTCGTGGCCGAACAGCTCGGCCTCGATGAGGGTCGGCGGCAGCCCCCCGCAGTCCACCGTCTCGAAGGGCTTCGCCGCGCGGGGCGAGGCCTCATGGAGCGATCGGGCGACGAGCTCTTTTCCCGTCCCCGACTCGCCGGTGACCAGCACCGGGACGGACGTAGGCGCGGCGCGCTCGAGCGTCGCGTACACGGCGGCCATCGGGCCCGAGGCGCCGAGCAGGTGACCGAAGGCGCGCGGCGCGATCGGCGGCAGGCTGACGGTGTGCGGGTCTTCCGGGGTGACGCGCACCACCGTGCGCCCGAGGGTGAACTCCGTCGCCTCGGTGATGAGCACCTCGCGCACGCGCATCGAGCGGATGTGGGTGCCGTTGGTGCTCCCGAGGTCGCGTACGAGCACGGCGTCGCGCTGCGGCTCGCACTCCAGGTGGTAGCGGCTCACCGTGGGGTCGTTGAGCGCCAGGTGCGCGCCCTCCGCGGTGCCGATGGTGAGCGACCCCTCGGCCGAGCGCGCCGAGGCGCCGCGATCGAAGCCCGCGACCACCTCCGCACGAACGCCCCGCACCACGGGGGCCACGCGCGCATCGACCTCGCGGGTTCGTTCCGGGGTGCCGGTCATGGGGTCGTGGGTGGAGCGTATCATCGACGTCCGGCCCTCAGGGCGGGTCGCGCGTGTCCTCCGGGCGGGACACCGGTGTCTCGCTCTCGGGAGTGGATGTGCCGCGCGGGAGGGACCAGCGCGGCGACCAGCGAGCGCGCGTCGACGCGAGTGCGGGGGAGTGGATGGCTCATGACAGAGCCGTCGGTTGCAACCTCCGGGCGCAGCGGCATGTCGGTTGCGATGGGCGTGTCGCGACCTCTCAACCGGAGAACGAAATTCCCATGAAGCGACTCTTCCTCTCTGCCTTCCTCCTCGCGGCTTGTTCGTCCGGCGGCGCGGCCTCCCCCGACGCAGGCGCTGCGACCACCACCCCGTGCGCCACGCTCTGCGCCGCTGCCTCGTGTCCATCGGGCTGCGCGGCGATGTGCGAGGCCGGCGGCACCGCGGTGCCGCGGTGTCAGAGCCAGTACAACGCCGTCGTGCGGTGCGCCGCTGCGAGCGGTCAGATGTGCGGGTTTACCCAGGGCGGCGGCCCGTCGTGCGCGACCCAGGGCCAGGCGTACACCGACTGCGTCACGGGCGGAGCGACCGACGCGGGCGAGACGCCCACCGACGCCGGGGAGACGCCCACCGACGCGGGCGAGACGCCCACCGACACGGGCACCGCGACGCCGGCGAGCATCGTTGCGACCTGGGAGTTCAGCACGACGGCGCCGATGTTCGAGTACCGCCTGGACATCATGGGCGGGCCGTCCACGGGCATGCTGCGGTACCAGTCGGTCAACACGCTCTCCGGGTCGGGCTGCGTGACCACCAACGAGTACCAGGGTAGCTGGGCGCTCACCGGCTCGACCTTCACGGCCCGCTTCGACGTCGGAACCACCGAGGTCACGCGCTGCACCGACAGCTCCCGCGACGTGGCGCAGATGTCGCTCCCCGAGTCGAACGTGACCTCCACCGCGGCGGACTACACGGGCCCGGTGACGGTGACGAGCACCGAGCTGGCGTTCACGATGTTCCGCGGGTCGTCGATGCGTACGTTCACCCGCTCGCGCTGAACCGCTGCGGTTTCGCGTCCGCCTCACCCCTCCGGTGCCGTGGACTGACCTTCGACGTCGAAGGGTCGTCAGCGCATTCCGTTTCGGGCCGCACTCGGAGAGACTGCGCGCCCCTATGCACCCGAACAGAAGTTGGTTCGCCCCGATCGTCGGCCTCGGGCTCGCGCTGCAGGCGAGCGCCGCCGACGCGATCGTCGTCGCGCGCGTCACCCACTACGGCTACATCGTCACGGACGACAACGAGCAGTGGGGCGACACCATCCCGGTGTCCAACACGCAGAGCACCGTCGCCTTCCTCCAGGAGGTGACCGCCGCGTTGCAGAACGTCGAAGGCTTCCACGAGGGGCGATACCTCGCGGCGATGCAGGTGCCTTCGGTCATGAGCCCGCTGGCGTTCTACCTGCCGATTCGCAACGACGTGCGCGGCATCGGTCAGCACAGCCCGCTCGACGCGCGCGCCGAGCTGTTCGATCTCAACACCGCCTTCGGGACGGCCTTCCCCCTCGACGGGTTTGTCTTCCTCAACTCGTACCTGACCTACCTCGACGCGCGCACGCAGCTCTTCGGTCGCTTCCTCATCTGCACGCAGGAGTTTGGTCACCGCTACGGCGCGACGATGGTGGTGCCGCCGTACCCCGACAGCGTCGCCGATGGCGGTGTTCCCGACGGTGGCGTGGCCGATGGTGGACCCGCTCCGCTCGCGCGCGAGGCGCTGCTCGGTCGCGGCAACCAGCTCCCCGGCGGCATGGTCGTCAACCGCTCGCACTGGAGCTACTTCTTCAACACGGGCGGCTCCCCGATGGAGGGCAACAACTGGATGGAGACCTCGCCGGGGACGTTCCGCGCCGCCTTCCCGAGCTTCCGCTTTTCGCCGCTCGACCTCTACGCGATGGGACTCATCCCCGCCTCCGAGGTGCCGCCCACCTTCCTCATCGACTCGCCCCAGGGCGTTCCCGGTGACCTCAACCGCGACAGCGCGCCCAACTACACGGGGCGTCCCGTCACGATCCGCGGGCGTCGCGTCGACCTCACCATCGCCGACATCCAGCGCGCCAACGGCGTGCGCGTGCCCGCGTACCCGACGGCGGAGCGTGACCTCGACGTGATGTGGGTGCTGCTCGCGACGCCCGATCAGGTGACCGACGAGCTCGCCGCGAGCTTCGACAACGCCATCAGCTCCTGCGCGTCGGGCTACGCGCTGGCGACGGCCAACCGCGGGCGCCTCGTCACCACGGTGCCCTACGACGGCGGCGAAGAAGCGCCCGACGCGGCCATCGACGACGACGTCCCGACCGACGACGTGGAGGTCACCGACGCCGGGGTCGACAAGGACGCCGGCGCCGACAGCGGGAGCGCGCCCGACGCGTCGCGGGCGACGCCCGACACGTCCGGCTGCGGCTGCCACACGGCGGGCGGAGCGCGACGTCCCGCGGCGTGGTGGGGTGCGCTCGCGCTCGCGGCGACGACCTTGGTGCGCCGACGGCGACGCGCGTAGCGGTTTAGCCCCTCACCGCCTCCATCGCCTTCACGCCGACCATCACCGAGACCACCAGTCGGCTCCCCGGCGCGGCCTTCTTCCAGGTGTAGCGCCGCTCCTTCCCTTCCCACTTCATCTCCACGGGCTCGCCGCTCGACAGCTCGACCCGCACGCCCCCTTCGCCGCCGAGGATGGCCGTCGTGCGCGACAGCAGCGGCCCTCGCAGCGTGGCGCCCGCCTTCGTCAGCAGCGGGTGCTCCACCTTCCCGCGCGGCAACGGCAGCGGAACCTCGAAGCGCTCGTGCACCGCCTCGATGAGCACCGCGAAGTCCGTCACCAGCTCCACCACGGTGCCGTCGCCGTCGAAGCCCCAGTACGACGTGTAGAACCCATCCCCCCACCCCGACGAGAACATCACCACGTTGCCCCCGCTGAGCTCGGCCACGTGCCACGACCATGTGTCGACGCCGCGCGCTTCCATCGCCGCGAGCCACACCGCGCCGGTCGCCTCGTCGACGTCGCCGCGCGCCTCCGCGTCGTAGAAGCAGCCGGTGCCCGCGTCGACGCCGTAGCCCGCTGCCTCGTCGTCCGCGAGCGCCTCCTGCCCGGCGAAGGTGGCCATCTCCCAGCGCACCGCCTCCGTCGCGGCGAAGCGCACGCGCGCGCAGGCCACGCGGGCGTCGGCGTTATCGAAGCGGGCGACGCACGCCTCGACGGGAAACACCCCGACGGGCGCCGTCCGCGCGAAGACCGCAGCGGGCTCGTCGAAGGCCGTGACGAAGGGGTCCGACGCGGCGATGCGTCCGCTCACCACCTTGAGCTCACCGAGCACGCGCGTGCTCACCTCGACGAGCCCGCTGGCCTCCTGAACGAAGCGGGTGCCGGGCCTGAACGCGTTGCCGAAGGGGCTGTGCACCATTGGCCGGGGAAGTGACGGTGCTATGGTGCGCCCGTCAACAGCGACCCCGACGAGACGCGCCGTACCGGGAGAAGACAAGACGACGCTCCACCAAAGGAGTCGTCATGTCTGCATGGTTCTATCTGCTCATCGCCGGGTTGCTCGAAACCGCCTGGGCCATCGGGCTCAAGTACACCCATGGGTTCACGCGGCCGCTGCCGTCGGCGCTCACCATCGGCGCCATCGTCGCGAGCTTCTGGCTGCTCGCGCTCGCCGTTCGAACGCTCCCCATCGGCACCGCCTACGCCGCGTGGGTGGGCATCGGCGCGACGGGCACCGTCCTCCTCGGCGCGCTCCTCTTCAAGGAGCCACTGACGGGCGGTCGCGCGCTCTTCCTGGCGCTGCTGGTCGTCGCGATCGTCGGTCTGAAGTGGACATCGCCGCCGCCTGCGGGCGACCCGTGAGCGTCAGGCCCGCCGTCGGTTGAGCGACGCCGCGATGGCTGTCACCACCGAGCGCGGCGAGAAGCCCACCGACCACGCGCTCAGCTTGTTGCGAGCGCCATGCACCGCCACGACCTGCCCCTTGAGCATCGCGCGGTAGGCGTCCGTCGCCACCTCGGTCGCGCCCATCGCGCCGGCCTTGAAGAGGGCCGTCTTGTCGTTGCCCGCCACGCCCGCGAACTCCGTCGCAGTCGCCCCCGGGCAGCTCACCGTCGCCGTCACGCCGGTGCCCTTCAGCTCGAAGGCCAGCGCCTCGGTGAAGGAGTTCACGAAGGCCTTGCTCGCGTAGTACCCGGCCATGAAGGGCCCCGGCTGGAAGCCCGCCGTCGACCCCACGTTGAGCACCCGGCCGCTGCCGCGCTTTACCATCGCGGGTAAAAGTGCGCGGGTGAGCACCACCAGGGCGGTGATGTTCACCTCGATCATCCCGCGCTCGCGGTCGGCGTCGAGCTCCCAGAAATTGCCGTTGCTGCCGAAGCCCGCGTTGTTGACCAGAAACCCGATCTCCAACCCGAGGCGCTCGACCTCGTCGAGGATCACCTTCGGCGCGGCCGGGTCCATCAGGTCAACCGCGACGACGTGGACCTTCACGCCGTGCGCCGCCGTCAGCTCCGCGGCGAGGGCGTCGAGTCGGTCGCGCCGACGGGCCACCAGCAGCAGGTCGTGCTTGTCGGCCGCGAAGAGCTTCGCGAACTCCGCGCCCAGCCCCGCCGACGCACCCGTGATCAGCGCGGTGGTCATCAGCCCGGCATCACCTGGTCGCCGCTCACCCACGAGGCCGGCGTACCGTCGTCCCACTGCACCAGGAACATCCCGTTGTTCGCCTGCACCACGGTCACGCCGTAGTACTGACCGTCGGTCCACTGCGCGAGGCAGTGCTGCCCCGGCGAGTACCCGCCGCCCATGCCCTTGCCGTACGCGTCGCCCTGCCCGTAGGCGCCGCCCTTCGCGTACGGATCACTCTTCCCATACGGGTCGCTCTTCCCGTAGGGGTCGCCGCCCTTCGCGTAGGGGTCGCCGCCCTTCGCGTAGGGGTCACCGCCCGCGCCCTTCGCGTAGGGGTCACCGCCCTTCGCGTAGGGGTCGCCCACCTTCTGGAACTGCGATCCGCTCTGCCCCTTCTGGTAGCCGCCGCCCTTCGCGTAGGGGTCGTTCTTCCCATACGGATCGCCGCCCTTCGCATACGGGTCCATGCCCCCGTGGCCGTACTGCGGCGCCCCCATCGGCATCATCCCGGGGCCCTGATAGGGCGAGCCCGTCACGTAGAGGTCCATGCCCGCGCCGGGGTCGATCTCGCCGTCAATGTCGGCGTTGGCGACCACGCGATATGACACCGCGTTTTGCGTCGTCGAGTACAGACCACCTGGCAGCATCGCCTGGAAGGGCATCTGGTACCGCTGCCCCGGCTGCGTCGCGAACGCCCCCGCCACCTGCAACGGCCCCACCACGTCCTGCGTCTGCTGCTGCATCCCGTTGGGCCCCGGCACCTGCGTCGTGCACGTCACCTTCACCGTGATGTGCGTGATCTGCTGCGCCCTCCGCCCCGCCTGGAACACCACCATCCCCTGCAGCCCGCCGCCCGCCTGGGCCTGCGCGTACTGCATCTCGATGGAGAGATCCCCGCCGCCCACTCCGAAGGAATCAAACAGTCCCATGGCTCATCTCCCGGGCGTCGTCCCGCACCACCGCGTCGCGCCGCGCCCCCTCACGCTATCGCCCCCGCACCCGCGTTGAAAGCCCGATCTCGCTACCGACCCGCGAGCGCGAGCAGCCGCAGAATCTCGTCTTCCGGCAGCGGAATCGCCGCACCCGCCGAGCGCGCCGCGATGGTGATCTTCGCCGTGTGCTCGATGATCTCCGTGCGCAGCACCCCCGTCATCGGGTCATCGCACAGCACCACACTCCCGTGCCGCGCCAGCATGAAGGCCTCGCACCCCGCGGCCACCACCGCCGCCACCGCGTCGGGCACGTCCGAAGTTGTTGGTGACGCGTAGGCTACGGTCGGCACCCGCCCCATCGCGAAGAGAATCTCCGGCACCACCGGCGGGTCGAGGCCCCAACCCGCCACCGTGAGCCCCACCGCGCTCGGCGGGTGCGCGTGCACCACGCACGCGAGCCGTGGCTTCTGGCGATAGAGCGCGAGGTGCATCTTCAGCTCGGTGGAGGGCTTGCCGCCGCGGATGACGCGACCTTCGAGGTCCATCAGCACGAGGTCGTTTTCGCGCATCGCGCCCTTGTGGGCGCCCGACGGGGTGCAGAGCAGCCGGCCGTCGGCGACGCGCGCGGAGAGGTTGCCGTCCGTGGGGCCGATGAGCCCGCGCTCGTACAGCACGCGACCGGCGTCGCAGAGCGCCTTGCGGAGCGACGGTTCGGTGACGGGTGCGCGCATCGGTCCGCACGTCTATCACAGCTCCGCGGAGGGGTGATCGCGGCGTTGCACCACCGGGAGCGCGTCGCCTATGTTCGGCGCCCCCCGCAAGCGGAGGGGTCTCATCCCCTCCGAAAGGCACTGGTTGGCGATGGCACGCGAAGAGAGCGTTCGGTTTCCGGGACGGACCCTGTTTCTCACCGAAGACCAGGAGCTGCTCTCGCAACAGCTCCACCAGGGCGCGTCGCTCGCGTGGGACGCTGGGCGCCCGCTCATCGACAACATCTCCACCGACGAGATCACCCCAGGGTGGGTTTGCTACTACTACGACGAGACGCTCGCGGAGTACTGCCTCGTCGGGCTGCGCGGCCAGAAGGTGCAGCGCAACGACATCAAGAACGGCGGGTTCTCGGTGATCGTCTCGGGCCGCTCGAAGGGCTGCGGCAGCTCGCGCGAGACGGCGCCGTACTCCGAGCTCAAGTCGGGCGTGCAGCTCGTCATCGCCCGCAACATCGAGAAGATCTACTCGCAAAACGCCCAGAACATCGGGCTCCTCACCAGCACCGACTTCGGCCTCGTCGAGCGCATCGCGCGCGGCGAAGCCATTCCGTTGGAGGAGTTCACGCGGGGCCTCGACCCCATCTCGACGGACATCGTCCGCGGCGGCGGGCTCTTCGAGTACTCCAAGCTCCGCATGGCCGGAGAGCGAACGCCGCCCGCCATCACCACGCCCGCGCGACCGATGACGCTGACGGAGAAGATCCTCGCCGCGCACGCCGTGACCGACCTCCGCAACGACCGGCAGGGCGTGACCGCCGTGACGCCGGGTGACGCGTTCTTCGTGCGGGCGGACGTGCGGTTTTCGCACGAGTACGTGACGCCGATGGCCGACGCGCTCTTCCGCGGGGCCTTCGGCGACGACGCGCGGGTGACCGACCCGGCGAGCGTGTACACGTTCCGCGACCACCTCACCTTCCTCGATGATGTGATGAGCGAGGCCCACAAGAAGATGGGCCTGCGGGAGGTCGCCCACCGCCTCGCGGTGGTGCAGGAGGACTTCTCCAGGACGCAGGGCGTGAAGCACTACGGCGAGGTGCAGAACAAGGTCGGCCGCGGCTCGCAGGCCATCTGCCACAACGCCGTCATCGAGGACATCGCGCTCCCCGGCCAGGTCGTGTGCGGAACCGACTCGCACACCTGCATGGCCGGCGCGCTGGGATGTTTTGCGTTCGGGGTCGGGAGCACCGACATGGCCAACGCGTGGTTTACGCGCGACGTGCGGGTGCGCGTGCCGGAGAGCGTGCTGGTGCACCTGACCGGGACGCTGCGCGCGGGCGTGTCGGCCAAGGACGTGATGCTCCACCTGCTGTCGCAGGAGTACTTCAAGGACGGCCGCGGCATCGGCAAGGTGCTGGAGTTCGCGGGGCCGGGCACGCGGGCGATGGCGCTGGACGAGCGCGCGACGCTCACCAACATGAGCGTCGAGGCGGGCGGCTTCACGGGCATCATCGAGGCCGACGACGTGGTGGTGGACTACCTCGCGGCCAGGCGCGGGATGGCGAAGGACGACGTCCGCGCGCGCATCGTGACGGCGGACGAAGGGGCGAGCTACGCGCATCGCTTCGACATCGACCTCGACGCGCTCGGGCCGATGGTCGCGACGCCGGGCGATCCGCGCAACGGGGTGTCGCTGGCGGCTTTACCGGACGATGTAAAGATCGACGTGGCCTACGGCGGGAGCTGCACCGGCGGCAAGAAGGCCGACATGGACATGTACGCGTCGGTGCTGTCGCGCGCGGTGGCGCAGGGGCGGACGGTGGCGCCGGGGGTGCGGTTGTTCATCCAGTTCGGGTCGCAGGACATCCGCGAGTACGCCGAGGCGAAGGGGTACATCGAGGTGTTTCAGCGCGCGGGCGCGGAGCTCATCAACCCGTCGTGCGGCGCGTGCATCAAGGCCGGCCCCGGTGTGAGCGAGCGGCCCGACGAGGTGACCGTGAGCGCCATCAACCGCAACTTCCCGGGGCGCTCGGGCCCGGGGAAGGTGTACCTCGCGTCGCCGTACGTCATCGCGGCGAGCGCCATCGCGGGCCGCATCGTCGGTCCCGACGCGGTGTGATCGCGGGCGAACCGCTGCGGGGCCTTTCGCTGTGGCGCCAGTGCCCGCGCGGCGATCGCGAGGTGTCGGTGCGCGCGTCGGGCGAGGCCCTCGACCGTGGGATCGTGACGCTGGTGAGCGCGCGGCTGCGATCGGCGACGAAGCCCGCGGCGGGGTGGGACCCGTGGTCGGGCATCGGTGTCTTTCGCGCGGGCGCGGAGGTGGCGTCGCCGACGGTGGCGTGGCGCGCGGGCGACGGGCTCGCGGGCGTGTTGGTGGGCGAGCTGCTGGGCGTGGCGGCGCGACCGGGACGCGGCGTGCTGCGCGTGACGCTGGCGGTGGACGGCGACGAGACGACGCGCGAGCTGACGGTCGACGTGACCGACGGGGCGGCGGGTGAGGGGAGCTGGGTCGGGCGCGCGATGGAGGTGACGGACGCGCGTGATCGGGCGGCGCTGGTGGCGCGGCTGACGGCGTGGGCGGCGCGGGGGAGGAGCTACGCGCGGTCGGGCGGGGGGAGGTTGCGTGAGGGCGCGCGAGCGACGGCGCTGTGGCAGCGGGCCGAGGCGACGGGCCGCGCGGTGAGCTGGTGGGCGAGCGACGGGGCGGAGCGCGAGTGGGTGCTGCGGGCGGAGGGCGACGCGGCGGCGCTGCGGGTGACGGCGGCGCGCGCGGAGGGCAGCGCAGTGGATGAGTGGGCGGGAGTGGTGACGGCGGGCGCGGAGGTGGCGCGGTCGTCGCCGTGGGTGGAGTTCGGGCGCGACGCGTAGGCGGGTGCCGCTATGCTGGCGACCAGCGCCATGACCGACCCCGCCAGCATCGCCCTCCACGTCGACGACCGCGGCACCGGAACCCCCGTGCTGCTCCTGCACAGCGGCGGCATGTCGTCCCGCCAGTGGCGCGCGCTCGCCGAGCGCCTCGCTCCCGCGCATCGGGTGCTCGCGCCCGACTTCCTCGGCTCGGGGAAGAACCCGCCGTGGCCCGACGAGGTCCCCTTCCACTTCGACCTCGACGTCGCTGCGGTGACGCGCGTGCTCGATGGACTCGATGCCCCCGCGCACGTCGTCGGCCACTCGTACGGCGGGCTCGTCGCGCTCACCGTCGCGCGTCGTCACGGCCACCGCGTGCGCTCGCTGTCCGTGTACGACCCGGTGGCGTTTGGGGTGCTGCACGATCCGCCCGATGAGCATGGCCTCGCCGACCTCGCGCGCGCCGGGTCGCAGCCCGTGTTCACCGACGAGACCCTCGGTGGCGGCGAAGCGTGGATGACCGCCTTCGTCGACTACTGGAACGGCCCCGGCGCCTGGAGCGCCCTCCCCGCCACGTCGCGCGAGCAGTTTCTGCGCGTGGGTCGGAAGGTGTTTCGCGAGGTGATGTCGTTGATGAGCGACGGCACCGGCGCGGCGGCCTACGCGGGGGTGACGGCGCCCGCGCTGCTCCTCAGCGGCGAGCGCTCACCGACGGCCGCGCGGCGGGTGACCGAGGTGCTCGCGGCGGCGCTGCCCGACGCACGGCGCGAGGTGATCGCGGGCGCCGGGCACATGGGTCCGCTGACGCATGGGGCCGTTGTGGATGCGCTCATCGCCGCGCACATCGCCGCGGTCGACGCGCGGTAGCGCTCAGGGGCACGCGCCCATCGAACGCCACGGTCGATCGGGCAGGCACGCGCTCACCTGTTGGAGGGTCAGGCCGTTGCAGCCGCAGTACTGCGGCGCCACCGGGAGGCTGTGGCAGTCGTCGGAGGCGCAGCGCCCGCGGGTCACGTCGCAGCCCTGCTCGAACTCGCACACCTGACCCGCTCCGCACTCGGCGTTGGAGCCGCACAATCGCACCGTCGGCGCGACGTCCACGGGCGGAGGGCCCGCGTCGGGAGGCAGGCACCCGATGAGCGTGCAGCCCACCTGTCCACCGGCCATGCACCCGCAGGTGTTGCAGCCGTCGCTTGCCCGCCAGCTCTCCCCTACGGCGCAGCGACCCGTCGGGCACTCGCACGTGATGGGCTTCCCCCGATCGGTCGCCACGTCCGCGGCAGCATCCCACGCTGCGTCACCACCGCCCGCATCGACGGAGGCCACGGTCGACGAACACCCCAACGCCACCGCCGTCACCCACCACCATGCGCGAGATGCCATGGCCGATGGTGAGAGCAATTCCCGCACCGCAGCAGCGTGTTGAGAGAAGCGAGAAGAGGGGTGTGCCAGGTTGGGACTCAGAAACCGTCCCCACCCCCGCTCGGTCAGTCCACCACGTGCGCCGGGTACGACGCGCCGGTGATCATCGGCGACACGATGCTCACCCGCCCGTTGCCGCCGAGGCCCGCTGCGTAGTCGCGCGACGTCGCGCCGCAGTAGCCGCCGCCGCCGCCGCGCGCCCGCACGCCCGGGCTCGGGTCCGCCGTCGCCCGCAGCACCGTGGCGCTGGTGAGCGCCGTGAGCCGCACCGCGCCCGCCGCGCCGCCGCCGCCGCCGCCCATGCCGGCGCCTGTTCCGCCGGCGCAGGCGTTCTGGTGGCCGTCCTCGCCGTCGCCGCCGTTGACCGCGATGGACCCGACGCCCGTCAGCACCACCGTCGTCGCGCGCACCAGCACGATGCCGCCGCCGTGGCCGCCGCCGCCCGGGTACGACCCGTCTTCATCCGCGCCGCCCTCACCGCCCGCGCCGCCGAAGAGCGCCACGTTTGCCAGCGAGGCCACGCCCGATGTCGTTCCGCCCGCGCCCGGCGGGATGGGGTTGGCCTCGGCGCACACCCCGTTGGTGCCCGCCGCGCCGCCTTCGCCGGGCGTCGCGTGTCCGCCGCCGCCGCCGGCCGCGCAGTCCTGGCCCGCGCCGCCGCCGCCGCCGCCCGACTGGTTGGCCAGGATGTTGGCCGCGCCGCGTCCCCGCTCGCCCTCGCCCGCCACGCCGCGCATGCAGCGGTACGTCGGCGTCGACGCGCACGTCCGACGGTTGCCGCGGAAGCCACGGCCCGCCATGTCGAGCGTCCCCGCGACGCGCACCTCGCCCTGCGCGTCGATGGCCATCACACCACCCGAGTTTCCGTCCCACGCCGCGGCGCTCACGGTCGCGCCCGCGCTCACCGTCACCGCCGTGTACTCCTGCACCCGAACCACCTGCGCGCGGTTGGTGGCATCCGTCGCGTACGTGTTGCGCAGCGCCGCCGTCAGCGTGAGCGTGGTGCCCGCCACCGTCGCGACGCGCGCGTACTCGTAGTGCCCCACCGACCCGACCGCCGCCTGCGTCTGGTGCAGCAGCACCGCCTGACCCGGCGCGAAGGTTCCCATCACGTTGGACAGCGTCACCGTGGTCATCCCCGCAGTGCCCGCCGCGCTCGCGCGAACGTCGTTGATGACCCGGTCGGCGGTCGCCGTCAGCGCGCCGTCCGCGCCGCTGCCGAACACGCACGCCCCGGCCGCGCAGGTCTGCCCCGCGCCGCACATGCGCCCGCACGCCCCGCAGTTGGCCACGTCGGTGCGAACGTTGACCTCGCAGCCGTTGGTCGCCATCGCGTCGCAGTTGGCGAAGCCGTCGTTGCACGCACCAAACACGCACGCGCTCGCCGCGCACGACGTCGCCGCGTTGGCGAAGGAGCACGCGCGCCCGCACATCCCGCAGTTGGCGACGCTGGTGCGGGTGTCGACCTCGCAGCCCGTGTCGGCCGTCGTGTCGCAGTCCGCGAAGCCCGTGGTGCACGCGAAGGCGCAGGCGCTCGCCGCGCACGACGAGGTCGCGTTGGCGCGCGTCGGGCACACGTTGCCGCAGCTCCCGCAGTTGGCCGTGGTGGTGGCGGTGTTGACCTCGCAGCCGTTGGCCGCCATCGAGTCGCAGTCGGCCGTGCCGGTCGGGCAGGCCGTCACGGTGCAGCGACCCGCGGTGCACACGGGCGTCCCATTGCTCGCATTACACGCCGCGCCGCAGGCGCCGCAGTGGGTGAGGCTGGTCTGCGGGTCGACGCACGAGCCCGAGCAGCACGACTGCGCCGTCGGGCACGCGTGCGTCGGACTGCACCCCGGTACACAAGCTCCAGCCGTACACACCTGACCCGCCGGGCACGCGTCGTCGTTGGGGCAGCCTGCGTCCACCGGGCCGGTGTCGGGCGTTCCGGCGTCGGGCGTACCCGCGTCGGCCGGCACGTCGGTGGGAGTCGCCGTGTCATCGGGCGTCTGCACGTCGGTCGGCGTCGGCGTGTCCATGGGCGTGCCCACGTCGGTGCCGGCGTCGGTGGGGGTCGCGACGTCCTTGGGCGTTCCGTTGTCCGTCGTCGTCGGTGTGTCCGTCGCCGCGCCGTTGTCTTCCGTGGTCGCTGCGTCCGTGGTCGCCGCGCTGTCGCCGCAGCCCACCGCCAGCAGCGCCACCACGGGGAGCGCTCCCCTCCACCATCGTCGTGCGTTCGTCGTCGCCATGGGTTCTCCTCGTCTGCCTTTCATCCGTATCGCACCTGGATGCGCTCGATGAGCGCACGCAGCGCGTGCTTCGCCCCGTCGGTGGTCGCGTGCTTCACGATCGCCCACCCTTCACCCTCGTAGCCCTCGGCGCGGGGCATTCCCACCTTCGGCGTTCGCATCTCCACCAGCGCGTCGCCCGCGGCCTCGACCGCCTCCTCCACGCCCGTGACCGACACCACCCGCGCACCCCGTCCCTGCCCGCGGAAGAACGCCGCGCCCGCCGCCCACTTCCGCGCCTTCGGGGTGAAGCGATCGAAGGCGATGAGCTCGGCCCAGTCTGCGACCATGTCCGTCTCGTGGGTGAGCCCCATCAGCGGCATGATCTGCACGCCCGGCGGACGCGCCCCGACCTCGTTGACCAGCGCGCTCCCGTCCGCGCGGAGAAACCACTCCATGTGCGTGAGCGCCGTTCCCGCCGCGGTGCCCGCGTGCTCGCCGAAGAGGGCAGTCAGCGCCGCGGTGTTGATGGGATGGAAGCTCGCCCAGGGCTCCGCGTCGGCCTCGCGCGGGAGCAGCACGCAGTACTGCACCCACGGCGTCTCCAGCACTTCGAGCGGCGTCGGGAAGTAGCGCGTGCCCGAGCGCCACACCGGAACACCCTTCACCGTCACCGTCTCGCAGGTGTGCTCTCGCGCGAGGACGAACTCCTCGATCTGCAACGGCTGCGACTCCGACGGAATCACTCCCTTCGTGCGCAGCGCGGCGAGGTCTTCGTTGGTCTCGACGCGGAAGGTGGCGCGCGACCCGAGGCCCGCCTGCGGCTTGATGATGACGGGATAACCGACGTGTCCGATGAAGAGGGCGAGCTCGTGGGGCGAGCGCACGAGAGCGCTGCGCGCGACCGGAACACCGTGGTCGCGGAGCACGGCCTTCATGCGGTCTTTGTCGCGGAAGTTGCGGGCGACCTCGCCGTTGATGCCTTCGATGCCGAGGGCGTCGCGCGCCTGGGCCATCGGGAGCTGGAGCTGTTCGAGGGCGCCGGTGAGCCGGTCGACGCGCCCGACGTGCGAGGCGAGGGCGCGCGTGGCGACGGTGATCTGCGCGCCGTCGAGGGCATCGGCGACGCCGTAGTGGGCCGCGATGCGGGGGCGCAGCGCCGCGGGGATGGACTCCTCGGGGTCGGCGCTGATGACGCTGAGGGTGACGCCGTCGAGCGCGGCGAAGGCCCTCACGTAGCGGTTGGTGTTCTCCAGGAAGCGCGGCGCGATGAAGACGACGTGTGGCACATCGATCGGTGTACCGCAGGGCCGGGGACGCGCGCGAGGGTTGTCGTTCGCTACGCGAGCGCGGCGTCGATGCGGGTCATCACCTCTGGGGTGAGCTTCGGGATGACGTCCATGGCCTTGAGGTTTTCGGTGACCTGCGAGGGGCGGCTGGCACCGGTGATGACGGTGCTCACGCGGGGGTTCTTCGCGCACCACGCGATGGCGAGCTGCGCGACGGTGCAGCCGAGCGACTCGGCCACCGCCATGAGGCGCCGCACCTTGGGCGCGTGGTCGGGGTTGACCAGCTCCTTGCGCAGCCACTCATAGCCCTTGAGCGCGGCGCGCGACCCCTCCGGAACCCCATCGAGATACTTCCCCGTGAGCAGACCCGAGGCGAGCGGCGACCACGTCGTGGTGCCCATGCCGAGGTCTTTATACAAGGGCGCGTATTCGACCTCGACGCGCTCGCGGTGGAGCAGGTGGTACTGCGGCTGCTCGACTACCGGGCGGTGCAGGCGCCAGCGGTCGGCGAAGTCCCACGCCTCGCGAAACTGCTCGGCGCTCCACTCGCTGGTGCCCCAGTAGTGGGTCTTTCCCCGCGCGACGAGGTCGTGCATCGCGAGCACGGTCTCGTCGATGGGCGTCTCGGAGTCGGGCCGGTGGCAGAACGTGATGTCGACGTGGGGCAGTCCGAAGCGCTCCAACGAGCCGTCCATGGCTTCGAGGAGGTACTTGCGGTTGAGGGTGTTCTGCTCGTTGGGGCCCTTGTTGAGGCCCCAGTAGAGCTTGGTCGAGACGACGTACGAGCCGCGGCGCCAGCCGAGCTTGCGGAGCGACTGGCCCATGACCTCTTCGGACTTGCCGCGGGCGTACACCTCGGCGTTGTCGAAGAAGTTCACGCCGGCTTCGCGGGCGGCCTTCATGCAGTCGGTGGCGAGGTCTTCGTCGAGCTGCGTGGAGAAGGTCACCCACGAGCCGAAGGAGAGAACGGAGAGCTGGAGGCCAGAGCGGCCCATGCGTCGGTATTCCATGGCGCGCCGATCATAGGGTCAGCGCGCCACGAACGTCACTGGCTCTCGCTCAAAGGTGTCGCGTCTCCACCGGCGTCGAGAACCAGTTGTCGTGCAGCCCGTCCATGTAGCGGAGCGGGGCCTCGATGAGCTCGCGCGGCTCGATGCCGTCGAGGGTCGTGAGCATGACGCTCACGTAGTCGCCGCCGATCTCCTTCACGTAGCCGCGCGAGTGGGTTCGCACGCCGCACGTCTTGCAGAAGTGATGGTGGTTGGTGCTGTCCGTGCGGAAGTTGTAGTCGCCGAGCTCGCCCTCCCCCGACAGCAACGTGAATGCTTCGGGTTTCACGCCGATGGACCAGTTGCGAACCTTCGCGCAGTAGGTGCAGTTGCAGCGGCCGGTGCCGGTCAGGAGGTCAACGTCGACCTCGTACTTCACCGTCCCGCAGTGGCAGCTCCCTTTGTATCGCTTCGTCGGCATCGCGCGGTCCTCCGTGGCAGTCGAACGTCCACCTCACGGAATCGGGCACGAACCCGCCGCGCGCAAGGGGGGCACTGCCTCTGACATCGGGCCCACGCCGCGGCGTCAGCGCGGCGCGCACCCGCGACGTCCGCAGTCCCCGGGGAACCGCGCTCACCGATACGGAACGCCCGGCTCCTGCAACGCTTGATGGGTGTCCGCCAGCGCCACGATGCGCGCTGCGGCCGCCCGCAACTCCCGCTCGCGCCCACGGGCCGCATGTCGCAGCAGCGCGTAGCCCACCACCGCGACCGCCGCGACCAGCAACCCGAGCTGGATGCATCGCAGCGCCTCACCGATGTCGCCAGCCAACTCCTCGGCCCGGCTCCGCGCGGGGCCTGTGGGAAAGCAGTTGCTGTTCGCTGACAGCAACGTCGTGAAGGTACCGAAGAGCCCCAGCAATCCCGCCACCTGGGCGAGCGTCGCGAGCCACGCCACCCTCCGTTCGGCCCGCGGCGCCTCGCGCGCCACCGCCTGCTCCAGGGCTGCCGTCACCATCGATGCGCCGCGGTCGAACTGCATCAGCCCCGCGAGGATGACGCGCGCCACCGGGGCCGCGATGAGCGTGCACTGGGTGACCGCCGCGCCGAGGTCGCGCGAGCTCACGCGCTCCTCGATGAGGTCGAGCAACTCTTCTGCGTCGAAGGCGCTGCGGCGAAACCAGAGAGCGCGCTCGACGACGACGCTCAGCGCCACGAACAGCGTCGCGCCCAGCGGGTACATGCCCCAGCCGCCTTCCTTCAACGCATCCAACAGCCGGTTCATGGTCGCGTCTCCCGTCCGGCGAAGCGCCGGACGAGGTCACGACAACGGGTGCGGCGAGAGGTTCCGCGCGCTCACCTCAACGGAACCGTCACCGTCGCATCCTCCGCCGGGAAGCGCGTCCGCAGATACACTGCGCCGCGCCCGTCACCCCGATCGTCGAAGGTCAGCGGGCTCACCCACACGTCGCGCGCGCAGTCGCCCGACGCCCGGCACGCCTCCGCGCGCAGCCGGTGATACACGTAGAACCAGCTCTCCCCGTCGGGCCCCAGCACCGGGCTGCCATGTCCAAAGGACATCCCGTTGCTCGGAATGAGCAGCCGTCCCACCAGCCGTCGCGGGTTGTCGTAGCTGAGCTCCTCCACCGTCGGCGCCGCGCTCCAGGCCACGTGGTAGTAGGCCGAGTCCCACGCGCTGCCGGAGTACAGCGCGTACACCAGCGCGCCGCGACGGAAGAGCGCCGGTCCTTCGGCCACGCCCCACGAGTGACCGTCGCGCACCATGTTCTCGCCCTGCCGACCGCGCGTGAACGACAGCATCTCGCCGCAGCGCGTACACGACGACCGCAGCCGGTTGGTCGTCGCATCGTCATGGGGGTTGGCCACGATCACCTGCGGAACCGACGTGGTGCACCGCACCGCCCACGGGTCGGCGCCGTCGAGCTCGACGAGCGAGGAGTGCTCGCCGTGGTTGGCGTACTCCCACTCGACGCGCGCCGGGGTGTTGGTGAACCACGCGTACGACAGCCACCAGCGCCCGGTGGTGGGGTCGCGAAACACGTCGCCGTCGAGGCGGATGATGTGGTGGCAGAAGGTCCCCTGGCAGTCACCGGAGACGCGGTCGAGGCTGCGGGGCAGGGAGTCGCGGATGGCGCACGAGCTGATCTGACCGCCCGCGGGCAACGGCTCCCACGGGTGGTCGGCGACGGCGTAGGGGCCTTCGACGTTGGCCGACGACGCGAGGTAGATGCCGCCGTCTTCGCCGTACGCGGGGCACGGTCGCTGCGCGCGGTCGTAGCGGCTCGCCGTGAACGCCAGCATGAACGCTCCAGGTCGCACCGCGACGAGCTGCGGCGCCCACAGGTGACAGTAGTGGTGCCCGTTGATCTCGTACGAACCACCGGCAGCGAATGGTCGACGGAAGGCGCCTTCGGAGAGGCGCGTCCAGTGCACGAGGTCGTCGGATCGGTAGATGGGGAAGTCGCCCTGATCGACGGTCGCGACGAGGTAGTAGGACACGCGCCCGCCGGACTCGACGCGCAGCACGGCCGGGTCGGGGTGGTCGCCGGTGAGCACGGGGTTGCGCGCGGTGACCACCATCGGGGCAGTCGGGCGATCGACAACGACGGGGACATCGCGCGCGGGTGCAACGTCGCGCGCAGCGACGACGTCGACGCGCATCGGGACGTCCATGGAAGCGCGTGGGACGTCGCGCGCAGTGACGACATCGGTGGCGGTGCTGACGTCGACGACGGAGGGCGTGTCGACCGGGTCGACGGTGTCTTCGATGGCGCCCGCGTCGAGGGCGACGGGTGCTTCTTCGACGGCGCATCCCCCGGCGAGAGCGACGAGGAGCGTGGCGGCGCGCGGGGTCATCGCGCCGGAGAATACCGCGTGGGGGTCGTGATAGCGTGCGCGCCTGCAACGGCCCAACGACCTAAACCCCACAGGACCAGGAATGACCACCTCCGCGACCCCGATCCTCGAGTTCGTCCTCCGCAACTACAAGAACTTCAACGCCCGCGCGACGCGCGACGCGCTCATCGCGTACTGGCGGCACATCGAGGCGGGCGGGAAGATGTTCTGGGCGGTGGCGGGGGCGATGTCGTCGGCGCAGCTCGGCATCACGCTGGCGCCGGCCATCCGCGCGGGGCTCATCCACGGGCTGTCGGTCACCGGGGCCAACCTGGAGGAGTCGCTCTTCCGCCTCGTGGCGCACGACCACTACAAGGACTTCCCCGACTACCGGTACTTCACCAAGCAGGACGACACGAAGATCCTCGAAGACCGGATGCGCCGCGTGACGGACACCAGCATCCCCGAGGACGAGGCCTTTCGCGCGGTCGAGAAGATCATCGTCCCGATGTGGAAGAACGCCGATGCCACCGGCACGCGCCGCTTCTGGCACGAGTACTTCTACGAGGTGATCCAGGCCGTCGGCCCGGAGCTTCAGCAGGGCAACGCCGACGAGTGCTGGCTGCTCGCCGCGGCGAAGGCCAACCTCCCCATCGTCGTCCCGGGCTACGAGGACTCGACCTTCGGCAACATCTTCGCGTCGCACGTGAAGTTCGGCGATTGCAGCGCCTCCATCGCGAAGTCGGGCATCGAGTACATGGGCGCGCTCTACGAGCAGTATCAGGTGCTCGCGGAGGGCGCTGGGGTGGGGTTCTTCCAGATCGGCGGCGGCATCGCGGGGGACTTCCCCATCTGCGTGGTTCCGTCCATCAAGTACGACCTGGAGCAGCCGGTGAAGCCCTGGGCGTACTTCTGCCAGATCTCCGACTCGACCACGTCGTACGGCTCCTACTCGGGCGCGACCCCCAACGAGAAGATCACCTGGGACAAGCTCACCGAAGACACCCCGATGTTCGTCATCGAGTCCGACGCGACGGTCATCGCGCCGCTGCTGCTCAGCGCGCTGCTGGAGTGCAAGGCCGACCCCGCGGCGGCGAATGCGCTCATCGCGAAGTACGTGAAGTAGTCATCGCGTCCGGCTACCGCGCTGAGAGTGATCTCTCGCCCCTCACCCATGACACCGCCCGATGAACCCGCAGCGCAGCGCCCGACACACGTGCTGCGCTCTCCCCTCCCAGCGCCCGCTCTCTCGCGCCATCGCCATCCCACGCGCCAGCTCCAGCGCGCGCGCCTCGATCACCCCGTCGTCCCACTTCGGTAGCACCACCAGCTCGGCGTCGGCCTCCTCGCTCAGCACCAGCACCGCGCCGCGCACCGCCGTCCCGCCGCCACCCTCGCGCAGTCGTTGACCCAGCGCGTGGCCGCCCAGCGCCAGCTCCAGCGCCGCGTCCAGCGGGCCCACGCCGCCCGGTAGATCACTCTCGTCGAGGTCGACGCCCGTCGCCACCCGCACCACCAGCACGTCGTCGCGGCCCACCGCCTCGCCGCTCAGTACGAGGTCGAGCTCGCCCGTCACGCTCAGCTCCGTCGCGCCGTCGGTCATCCGTAGGCCCCACGGCATCGCCCGCCCCAACAGCAATCCCGCGCCGCCCTCCGCCGCCACCGCGCGCGCCACCGCCGTCTTCGCGAAGCGTCGCAGCATCGCCAGCGCGCCCGCCGCGCCGACGCCCGATGCGTGAACGCCCGACGCCGCGCCCACCGCCCGCAGCGCCTCCTCCGGGTCGCTCACCACCCGCGACCACGCGACCTCCACCAGCACCCGCCTCGCCAGCGCGCCCGCCTCTTCCGACACGCCGTGCGACGCGCCGTGCTCCCGCAGCCCCAGCTCGTGCCGCGCGTGAAACCGCCGCCCGCACCACGCGAGGTCCTGCACCGCTTCGCCCAGGAGCGCGAGCCTCCGCGGCGCCCGCTCCGACCTCGCCGTCACGTCGTCTGCGCTCGCCTCCGTGTCGTCGTCGGGCTCCTTGCGCGCCCGCACCGCCACGGCCTTGCCGTCTTCGCCGGGCTCCCACACGCGCACCCGAAACGGCGCCTCGGCCCGCAGCGCCGACCGCAGCCGCGCCCAGTCGCCGTCGCCCTCCGCCGCGGGTCCGCTCACCACCAGCAGGTCTCTCGCCCGCGTGAGCGCCACGTAGAGCATGCGCCGCGCGTCGTCCTCTTCGGTCGCGTGCGCCTCCTTGCGCAGCGCCTTGAAGCGCTCCGACGTCTCCTCGCCGCCGGGCATCACCACGAAGCGACGATCGCCATCCAGCAGCACCCGCTCGGTACGCGGCGGCGGCCGGCGCGACGTCTGCGCCACGAACACCACCGGCCACTCCAACCCCTTCGCCGCGTGGATGGACAGCACCTGCACCGAGCCCGACACCTCCTCGACGTCGGCCTCGCTCTCGCGCTGCGACGCCGCGCGCATCCGGTCGACCCACCGAACGAAGCCCGGCAGGTCGGACGCCTCGCCGCCGCGCTGCTCCGCCGACGACGCGAGCCCGAGCAGCTTGTCGACGTTGGCCACCCGCTGCGCGCCAAACGACAGCTGCGCCATCACCGCCGCGAAGTGCCGCTCCGCCAGCGCCTGTCGCAACAGCCCCGCGGGACCGAGCGTCGGTCCGAAGCGAACCATCCGCCGCAACGACGTTCGCGCTTCGTCGAGGCGGGTGAGGTCTTCGGGCGCGAGCGCCGCGCGCAGCGACGGCGACGGATCGAGAATCTCCTCCAGGCCCGACGCCCGCGAAAACAGGTTGGCGAGACCCGCGTCGGACAAGCCCACCAGCGGACCGCGCAAGAGCGACGCGAGCGCGAGGCGATCGCTCGGGTCGGCCACGAAGCGCAGCAGCGTGAGCAGGTCGTCGACCTCACGGCGGTCCCAGAACCCGGGTCCACCGCGCAGCGCATACGGAATCCCACGCGCTTGCAGCGCCCGCTTGATGGGCTCCAGATGCGACCACGTGGGTACCAGGATCGCCACGTCATCCATCCGCGGCGCGCGCCACCCCGGCGGGTGATCGGCCGTGCGTGACAGCGCCGCGATGCGCCGCGCGATCGCCTCGGCTTCGGACGTTCGTTGCTCCTCCGCGCGGCCGTCGTCGACCAGCAGCAGCTCGACCCGCGGCTCGGTCGACGGCGCGGCGGTTCCCACTGCGCGCAGCGCGTCGCGCGCCGGGTCGTAGAGCCCTTCGAGACGACTGCCCTCGGCGCCGAGGAGAGCCGACGTCACCGGGTTGATCGCCTCCAGCATCGAGCCCAGCGCACGATGACTCTCGGTGAGGTCGAGGCGCTCGCCGCCCGCCGCCAGCACCTCGCGCTCGGTCTCCAGAAAGACCGCCACCTCCGCGCCGCGAAACGCGTAGATGGACTGCTTCGCGTCGCCCACCAGCAACAGACCCGTGGGTTCGAGCTCTGCGGCCGTGAGCGATTGTCCGGGGGCGAGCGGGTGCTCCACGTCGCGCCGCTCGCGCAACAGGTACAGCAGGTCGCGCTGCACCCGGTTGGTGTCCTGAAACTCATCCACCAGCACCGCGTCGTAGCGCTGCTTCCACTCGCGTCGCAGCGAGGGCTGATCGCGCAGGGCGTCGCGCAGCCTTCGCATGAGGTCGCCGTAGTCCAGCGCCGCGCGCTTCGCCTTCGCCCGCGCGTAGTTGGCGTGGGCGCTGGTGACCACCGCGCGCATCACCTCGCCGAGGTGCAGCGACACCATGGACGTCGCGTCCTGCGCCAGGGAAGCCCACTGCTCGCGCGCGTGTTCGGCGACGGGCTCGATGCGGCGGGTGCGCGATCGCGGCGGGAGCGTTCCGAGTCCGCGCAGCAGGCGCAGGCGGGCGAGGGCGGCCTGCGGGGAGGTCATCGGTTCGAGCGCGGCGACCGTGCGGGCGAGGGCGAAGACGCGCTCGTCGGTTCCGTCCTGGTGCAGCGCGGGCGTCGCGGAGCACGCGACGGCGAGGTCGTTGAGTGCGTCGGCGACGATGACGGGGCGCGCGTCGGTGGGCTCCGTCGCGCTGGCCACGCCCGACGCCGCGGGCGAGACGCCCTCCTCGTCGAAGCGCTGCGCGAGGTTGGCGATGAGCGTCACGAGGCCGCGCTCGGCCGTCTCGCCGAGACCGCCCGCCGTGGCCATGAGCTCGACCACCGCCGTCACGTCGCGCTGCGCGAAGGTCGACAGCGCCGCGAGCGCCGCGCTCCGCAGGAGCTGATCGGACTCCTCCTGCTCCAGCACGGCGAAGGCCGGGTCGAGCCCGAGGTCGGCCGCCGCGCGCAACAAGACACCCGCCGCGAAGCCGTGGAAGGTCCCGATGTGAGCGCCGCCGAGGCTCCAGGCGATGCGCTGCCAGACCTCGGGCGGTGGCAGCGGGAGGCCGTTGCGCGCGGCTCCGTCGGCGAGGGCGAGCACACGCGCGACGACGGCGGGGGACGTCCCGCGAACGATCCCCCAGCGCTGGGCGGCCACGCGGCGCTCGGTCTCGTCGAGGGACTCGAGGGCGCGCGGGAGGCGCTCGGTGGCGAGGAGGGTGACGGCCTCGGTGATGCGTTCGCGCATCTCGCGGGCGGCTTTTTCGGTGAAGGTCAGCGCGACGATGCGCTCGGGTGAGACGCCGCCGCGGCCCCAGACGTCGGAGGAGGAGAGACCGCCGACGAGGTGCAGGTAGACGGTGGCGAGGGCTTCGGTCTTGCCGGTTCCGGCGCCGGCGCGCACGACGACGTTGCGCTCGAAGGCCAGCCAGCTCCCGCGCCCGTCGCTCACGTCGCCGTCAGTATCCGATGAGCGGTGACTTTCGCACCCAGGTGTCGCTCGTGAGCTGCTCGATCATGAAGGTCGCGAGGTCGGCGCGGGTCATCTTGGGCTTGAGCCCGGCGGGGTCGAGGGACGCCTTCACGCCGCCGCGCGCAGGGTCGTTGATGAGCTGACCGGGGCGGACGTTGGTGAAGTCGAGGTCGCTCGCGATGATGAGGGCCTCGCCGCGATCCTTGTCGGCGAAGACGTTTTTGAGGATGGTGCCCATGACGACCTTGAAGATGAGGTTGGAGTGCTGGCGGCTGTCGCCCGCGCCCCAGGCGGAGAGGTTGACGAGGCGCTTCACGCCGCTCTTCTTCATGGCGGCGATGAGGTTGCGGTCGAAGGTCTCCTGGAGGTCATCTTTGGAGAGCGAGCGCGGGCCGAAGGCGGCGAGCACGGCGTCCTGACCGGCGACGGCGGCTTCGAGCGAGGCGAGGTCGCGGGCGTCGCCCTTCGCGACGCGCAGGCGGTCGTGGGCGGTCGTGACGTCGGCGGGCTTGCGGGCGAAGGCGGTGACGTCATCGCCCTTGAGGAGGAGCTGCTGGACGAGGAGCTTGCCGGTGAGCCCGGTGGCGCCGATGACGAGGACCTTCATGGGCCGAGAGGTCTATCACCGACGGGGCGTCGGCGGAGGGAGAAGAAGGTCGGCGCAGACCGTCGCGAGCGCCCGAAGACGAGGGAGGGCGCGCGAGACATACGCGGGGTATTTCGAGCGCGCCCGACCGCTGGATTCGGGTGCGCAGCAGGTCTGCGCCGACCTTCTCAGCGCCCGGTGAAGCGCTGGTAGAGGACGGCGGTGAGCAGGGTGCAGTAGGCGAAGACGGCGATGCCGCCGACGACGGTGGCGCTGAGCACGGCGCCGAGCGCGAGGCCGACGGCCCAGAGCACGGCCGTCTCCACGAGGTGCTCGCGCACGAGGCGGAAGCTCTCGGTGGCGATGTCGAAGGCGCCCAGCTCGGGGCGGTCGGCCTGCACGACGAACGCGTAGGACAGGCAGAAGCTCGCGATGAGGGCGCCGACGCCGAGGGCGAGGCTGCCGAGCATCGTGGCCACGAGCATGAGCAGGCCGAGCATCAGCGAGGCGCCGAAGCGCTGCATCCCCTGGAAGGAGTCGCCGACGCTGATGGGCTGACCGCGCAGGGCGCGCAGGCACATGGCGGAGTACCCGAGCATGAGCGGCGGCAGGAGGATGCCGAAGGTACAGGCGCCGACGGTGGTGACGATGAGCGCGTCGACGAGCAGGGGAATGAGGTTTTCCGAGCGGGTGAAGCTCGCGAAGGTGTGCTTGAGCGTCGCGACGTGGTCGTTGGGATCGGTCTGCATGGTGGACGAACGCCTCCTGCGGCCCCGCAGCACGGACGGCCGCCGGCCCGAGGTAAGCACGACCGTGGGGGAATGCACGCGCGCCCCACAACCGGTCCATCCCGATTCTCCAGACCGGTACGTTTCAACAGACCGGCCGTCCCCCATCGTCCGGGCCCATGGACACCGCCCGACCGATGCGCAAGGCCGCCTACTTCCGCACCTCCGACGCCGACGCCGTCCGCCTCATCGTGCGCGCGGGCGTCGTCCGCATGGCCACCACCCGGCCCGACGGCGAGCCCGTGCTCCGCGCCGTCCATGGAGTCTGGGTCGACGGCGCGCTCGCGTTTCACGGCGCTACGGTCGGCGAGAAGGCGCTCACCGTCGGGCGCACCGCCGTGCTCTCCGCCGACGAGACCGTCGCCTCCATCCCGAGCTGGTTTCTCGACCCCGAGCTCGCGTGCCCCGCCACCACGCTCTACCGCTCGGCCCAGGTGCACGGCGTCCTCGAACGCGTCGACGAGCCCCACGCCAAGGCCGCCGTCCTCGAAGCGCTGATGCAGCGGTTTCAGCCCGAGGGGCGCTACAAGCCCATCGACCCAGAGCACCCGATGTACACGAAGGCCGTGCAGAGCATCGGGGTGTTTCGGGTGCGGCCCACCCGCATCGACGGCAAGGCGAAGCTCACGCAAAACCGCACCCCCGCCGAGCGCGCCCGCGTCCTCGATCAGCTCTGGCGACGCGGTGACCCCGGTGACGACCTCGCCATCGAGGCGATCCGCGAGGCCAACGTCGGCGTCGAGGTCCCGGAGGTGCTGCGCGACCGCAGCGGGTTCACGCTGCACGCGAGGCTCGACGCACGCGACGAACACGCCGTCGCCACGATGCTGATGGACGTGGAGTTCTACCAAGGGATGACCCACGACGACGCGCGGGCGGCGCAGCGCAACGCGACCGCGTGGGTGGGCGCGCGCGACGCGCAGGGCGCGACCGTGGGCACGGCGCGGGCCGTGAGCGACCGCGTGAAGCGCGCGTGGATCTACGACGTCGTGGTCGCCCCCGAGCACCGCGGCCGGGGTGTGGGTCGGGCGCTGATGACGCTGCTGCTCGACCACCCGGCGGTGCGCAACGCGCGGGAGGTGTGGCTGCACACGCATACGGCCGAGCGGCTGTATGCGTCCATGGGCTTCGAGGTGGTGACCCGCGAGCTCAGCACCAACCGGGTGATGATGGTGCGACGTCGCGCGCGTCCTTGACGGCGGTGGTGCTGCGCGCGAGCCTCGCGGGGCCGTGGAGCGTCGCTGGCATCTATCGAGGGACGGCGGGGATCACTTCCTCCAGGGAGATCCCGAGCGCCTCGTCTCACCCGGCATCGGGCTGGACGATTTCGGCGCCGCGATTCGCGGGTGGAGCGACGACCCGCAGCAGCGCGAGCTCATCGTCGAGGCGTACGAGGCCCTCACCGGCGAGCGCCCCGACGTGCTCGACCCGGCGGCGATGCAGAGCCTCGTCGCGCGCGTGGAGTGGGCCTTGCGCGAAGGCACCCTCGACCTCCGGCGCGGCGCCGCCATGGACTTCGGCGCCCTGCCGGGTGCGCCCGTGGAACCCGAGGAGCCGGGCATCCCGGGGGTCCCGGTGGAGACGCGGCCCCGCATCATCTCGGTGGCGTGGCTCGACGGCGCCGACGACGTCGAGGTCGGCAGCGCCACGCAGTGGGTCAACCTCCCGCGCGACGCGAAGTGGGTCGACGGCGACAAGGTCACCAGCATCGATCGGCTCGCGCGCAAGCCGCGTATCAAGGTGCACTTCGACCGCCCGGGCGCGCACCACTTCAAGCTCAAGTTGCAGCCCGGGCCCCACAACGTCGTCTACACGGGGGCCGAAGAAGGCCGCAACGCCAACTACCTCTGGCAGAAGGTCGAGAGCGACTACACCACCGCGGGCGACGGCACGAAGATCATCCCCACGGACGACTTCTTCGTCACCGCCGCGGGCACCAACGTGGTGACCGCGATGGGTACCGACGACGACGGCAACGTCGCGCGCTCGGCGGGTCTCACCAGCAAGAAGATGATCTTCTACCCGACGCTCAAGATGGCGACGGTGACCAACATCCCGGCCAGCGTCGCGGGGATGACCGGCGAGTACGAGCGCGTCGGCATCGAGATGGTCGCGCTCGACGTCCGGTCGATGCCCTTCATGGCGAACATCGACCTCGACTCGGGGGACAGCGACCTCAACACACTCAAGGCCAACGCCCGCGCCGCCTACCTCGCGTCGCAGGGCCCCGCGAAGGAGCCCTACGCCATCGCCCTCGTCTGGATCAACATGCTCGCCTCCATGGCGGCCTCGCAGGTGGTGACCTCGGCGGAGACCACCGTCGGCCCCGGCGTCGCGTCCGGGCGGCTGACCATGACCGATGCAGGCGGCCGCCGTCGCCCGCTCTGGATCGGCCTCGACGCGCGTGACTGGTTCGTGTCGGCGCAGTTCATCCCGACGGGCGGCGGCGCGCCCGTGAACATCCCCAAAGCGAGCTGCACGCCCGTCCCGACGTCGGGCAACGCGAACCGCTTCTTCTGGGTCGACGTCGACGTCGCGTCGCTCCCGGCGGGCCGCGGCCGGGTGCAGCTAACGGTCAACTGGGTCGGGGCTTCCTTCAACGGCGTGTCACTCGGCGCGGGCAACGTCATCTGCATCGCGACGTCCATCACCTGGGAGGGCCGCGCCCACGCCGAGATGGTGCAGACGCTCACGCACGAGTTCGGGCACCAGTTCAACATGGTGGCCGACGGCACCGGGACGCAGCCCGACAAGGTGTCGACGCACTACACCGAGCGCGACCACATGGGCCCGCACTGCCACCACAACCTCCCGCTGATGGACCACTTCCGCGGCCAGCCCGGCGACTGCGTGCTCTTCGGTGAGAGCAACGCCGGTCGCCTGCCCAACTACTGCGAAAACTGCACGCCCGCGATGCGCAAGATGGACCTCTCCGCCGGGTTCAGCCGGTTCTGAAGGGTGACGATGAGGTACGACCCGCCGGCGTTCGCGCAGATCGTCATCGACCGCCGCGGCCCCTCCGCGCTCTCGCCGCACCCGCCCTCCGCCGACTGGCAGGGCATCCTCGTCGCCGCGCCCACGACGGCGTTCTTCCGCGCGGGCTCTGCCCTGCGGGTGCCTGTCGCGGTGACCATCCAGTTGGAGGTTCCCGCGCGACCGACGCCCGAGCGCGTGACGGCGACGGTGACCGACGAGTCGACGCACCGTTCGCAGCGCGAGCCCGTCGAGCCCATCGTCGACAACGAGGCGCCGCCCGCGGGCGACGACGAGCAGCCCGCGAGCCCGTCGCCTCCGCCGCTGGGGCCGCAGCTCGCGACGACGTACCTGCACCCCGACCTCGCGGCGCACTTCGCTCTGCCCGCGCGCCCGGGGCGCTACCGGGTGGTGGTGCACTACCGCGGGCACGCGTCGGCGCCGCAGGTGATCACGCTCGCGCCGGAGCCCTGAGCATCGCTCAGCGACCGCGCCCGAAGACCACCTCGCGCACCTCGTCCTTGCGGAGAAACTGCGACGCGTCGCCCGCCTTCTCGGTCATCCGACCTTCGCGCCAGAGCCCCACGCGCTCCATCCACGTCTCGAACTCCGGCGCCGGGCGCAGCCCGTGAATCTCCCTCAGCGCCGCGTTGTCATGGAACGACGTGGTCTCGTAGTTGAGCATCACGTCGTCGCCGGCGGGGATGCCCATGAGGTAGTTCACGCCCGCGGCGGCGAGGAGCATCTCGAGGTTCTCCACGTCGTTTTGATCGCACTCGGCGTGGTTGGTGTAGCAGGCGTCGCAGCCCATCGAGATGCCGCTGAGCTTGCCCATGAAGTGGTCTTCGAGGCCCGCGCGGGTGATCTGTTTCCCGTCGTATAGGTACTCCGGCCCGATGAAGCCCACGACGCTGTTCACCAGGAAGGGCTCGTACCGCCGCGCGAGTCCGTAGGCGCGGGCCTCCATGGTGAGCTGGTCGGTTCCGTGGTGCGCGTCGGCGGAGAGCGCGGTGCCCTGACCCGTCTCGAAGTACATCACGTTGGGCCCCTTGGCCGTGCCCAGCGCGCGGGTCATCGCCATGGCCTCGTCGAGCAGCGCGACGCTCACGCCGAAGTTCTTGTTGGCCCCTTCGGAGCCCGCGATGGACTGGAAGCACAGGTCGAGCGGCGCGCCCTTCTGCATCGCCTGCATCTGGATGGTGATGTGCGAGAGCACGCAGTTCTGCGTGGGCACCGCGAGGCGCGAGAGCAGCGCGTGGGTGCGCGTGAGAATCTCCGCCGTCGACTCGACCGTCTCGGTGGACGGGTTGATGCCCACGACGGCATCGCCGTTGCCGTAGCTGAGCCCGTCGAGGATTACCGCGAGGATGCCCTCCACGGAGTCGCGCGGGTGGTTGGGCTGGAGCCGCGACGAGATGCGCCCCGGCAGCCCGAGGGTGTTGTTGCACCGCACCACCACGCGGATCTTTCGGGCGGCGACGACGAGGTCCATGTTGGACATGAGCTTCGCGACGCCGGCGACCATCTCGGGGGTGAGGCCGGGCGACACCGCGAGGATGTCTTCGCCCGTGGTGCGGGTGTCGAGCAGCCACTCGCGCACTTCGGCGAGGGACTTTCCCTTGAGGCGTCGACGCGCAGAGGCGTCGCAGGCGTCCTGGCAGAGCCGGGTGATCTCGTCGATCTCGTAGGGGACGCTGGGTGCCTCGAAGAGGTCGTCGAGGGTGAGCTGCGAGAGAACCCGCTTGGCCGCGACGCGCTCGCGGTCGCTCTCGGCGCCGAGGCCCGCCTGAACGTCGCCGGAGCGGAGTTCGTTGGCCTTGTTCATCACCTCCTTGATGGAGCCGAAGGTGAAGTAGCGTCCGAAGACGCAGGCGCGGAGTGGGGCAGGCATCGCCGATAGCGATACCGCGACTCGGCGCCCGGGGTCACGTCACGGCGCCGTCCAGGTGGCGGTGTGCAGCGAGGTGCCCGCCGCGTCGAGCACGGTGACCTCCACCGCCGTCGCCCCGTTGCGGCGGAACGTCCCCCACGTCCGCCACCGCGGCGCGCGCCCGACGTCGAGCAGCTGGCGCCGCACCTCGCGCCCGTTGACCTTCCACACGATGGTCACCTGCGCGGGCTCGCCGCTGTTGTTGACCTCCATCCAGTACACGACGTCGCGCACGGTAGCGGCCGCGGCGGCGTCACCCTGCGGCCGGCCGCCGACGACGTGGTCGGTGAACTGCCCGCGCACCACGCTGATGCCGTCGGACCAGGCGGTCGAAGCACAGAGCACCACCGCCGCAACCAGGGACCCCAGGGACTTCATTGAAAGGTTCATCGCGTTCACTCCCGTCCAAGAGAACGACCGACGATAGTGCATCCGCGAGGCCAACGAGGGGCGCTCGTGGATTCGCGAGAAACCCGGTGGGTGCAGCGTGGCGACGCAGACACGCCGCCGTGTTTCGTCGCAGGCGCGAAGGCCGTTGGTCCGCTCGGGTGGCTGTGGTAATCGCTCCGCGCCACGGCATACGAGCGGTGCCGTGGTGCTTCGATCAACGCCTCGCGCGGGAGATGTCCAATGAAGAAGATCGTGTCGGTGATGCTGGTGGCGGCTGCGATGGTGACGGGTTGTGCGGCGAGCACTCCGGCGTCGACGACCGCGTCGGGGGCGTCGGCCTCCAGCGGCGGCGAGGCGACGATGGTGCAGCTCGACGTGCGCAACGCCTCGTCGTCGGAGATCTGTTACCTCTACATCTCGCCGGTGAGCGACACGCACTGGGGCCCCGACCTCCTCGGCAGCCGCACCCTCTCCCCGGGCGAGACCGACCACTACGAGATGACGGTCGGC
Source organism: Polyangiales bacterium (assembly GCA_044229975.1). Classification (GTDB taxonomy): domain Bacteria; phylum Myxococcota_A; class Polyangia; order Polyangiales; genus SCUS01. The sequence continues at coordinate 120,035 of JBGARZ010000006.1, read as the reverse complement.
AACTGGGACTTCAAGGCCGAAGACTGCTCGCACCACGAGCTCTTCCAGATGCGCAACCAGACCGTCGCCGCGAACACGACGCTCACCCTCGACGACTGATCCGTCGGCGGCCCGTCTCTCCCTCCGTCCTATCCCCCGTCGCCTTCGAGCAGCGCCAGCGCCGGCGCGTACAAGCCCCGCTTGATCGCCCGCATCGTCCCAGCGTCCTTGCCCGCCAGCGCAGTGGCCTTCGCGATCGCCGTCGAGAGCACCTCCGCCTCGTCGGCGACGGCCGTCACGATGCCCGCCTTGAGCGCGTCGGCCGCGCCGTAGCGTCGACCCGTCGTGCACGCCTCGTGGAGCGCGGGCTGCGGGATGCGCCCGGCGATGAGCGCGGTCATCGGCGCCGTGAACGGAATCCCGAGGTCGGCTTCGGGCAGGCAGAAGTACCCGCGGTCGGAGCGCATCACGGTGAAGTCGTGCGCGAGCGCGAGCATCGCCCCGCCCGCGAAGGCGTGCCCGTTGAGCGCGGCGACCGTGGGCCGCGGAAACCCGAGCACGCGGCCGAGCAGCTTGTGCACGGTGCGGACGAAGGCGATGGCGTCGACGCCGTCGGTGCCCATCCACGCGAGGTCGAGCCCGTTGGAGTAGAACTTCCCTTCGCCGACGGTCACCAGCGCCGACGGCAGCGCGCTCGCCTCGACCTCGTCGAGCGCGGCGTTCATCGCGCCGATGAACTCCGGGTTGAAGCGGTTTTCGCCGTTGTTCATGCGGAGGACGAAGACGTCCCCCTCTCGCTTCAGATCGACCATGGCAGTGATGTTCTCCGGTGTCTCGGTCTAGAGCTCGTAGCGTCGCCCGACGAGCCGCACGGCCTGGTGCGACTTCTTCCGCGCCGCGGCGACGTTGAGCATCTCGATGGTGGTGAGCACGTCGGCCACCGCGCGGTGGGCCGGCTGGTGGCTCAGCTTGAGGAAGCTCGTGAGCGCCCCGAGCCCGTGCCGCGGCGCCTCGGGGAAGACCACCCGCGCGAGCCGCACCGAGCAGTACATCCCGCACCCCGGCGTCGGCTGCTTCACCCGCGCAAACTCGCGGCTCAGGATGCCGAAGTCGAAGCCCGCGTTGTGCGCGACCAGCGTGTGCCCCGCGACGAACTTCGCCAACGCCGCCAGCACCGGCCCCGCCGTCGGGCTGTTGGCCACCATCGCGTCGGTGATGCCGTGCACCCGCACCACCATCGCCGGGATGTGCATCTCGGGGTTCACCAGCGACTGAAACCGCCGCACCTCCACGCCGTTCTTCACATGCACCGCGGCGACCTCGACGAGGCGAGCGTACGTGCCGATGCCGGTGGTCTCCGTGTCGAGCACGATGATGTCCGAGAGGTCAGGCGCCGCGGCGACCGCAGTTGCCTTCCTGGGTGGTGCAGTGACCTTCGCGGACGCAGGAGCCTTCAGTGCCGGAGGAGGCGGCGCCGCGAAGGCGAAGACCCCCTGCGTCGACTGCACCGGCTTCGGTGAATACTTGGGCTTGTAAGGCTTCGGGACGAACGGCGTGAGCTGGAAGGGCTCCGGCGTCACCGCGGGCGTCACCACCGTCGTCACCACGGGTGTCGGAACCTCCGACGCAGCCAGCGACCCGCGCAGCCGGTCGAGCAGCGCCTGGGTGTTCGGGTGGAGCGTTCGGGTGCGGGGCGGCACGACGGACCTTCTACCAGTTGTTGCGACGTTCGCGCAGGGCGGCAAACACCGCCACGGGGTCGCCGTTGACGCCGACCGCGGCTTCCACCGAGGCGTCGTCGCAGCGCAGGAAGGGATTGACCTGCCGCTCGTCGCGCAGGGTCTTCGGCACGGTGGGTTGTCCGTCCGCGCGGAGCCGGTCGGCGTCGGCGACGGCGTCGAGGAGGGCGCGGTTGTGGGGTTCGAGCGTGAGCGCGAAGCGGAGATTGCGCGCGGTGTACTCGTGGCCGCAGAAGATCCTCGTCGCCGGGTCGAGCGTCTCGGCGATGCGCCGGAGCGACGCGTACATCATCGCGGCGTCGCCCTCGAAGACCCGACCGCACCCGCCGAGGAAGAGCGTGTCGCCCGTGAAGGCCGCGTCGTCGCTCGCGTAGGTCACCGCGCCCAGCGTGTGCCCCGGGACGTGCAGCACCCGCAGCGCCGTCGTGCCGAGCGTCACCGCGTCGCCGTCGCCCACCGAGCGCGTCTGCCCCGGAACCCTCCCCTCGTCGCTCGCATGCGCGACTACCTGCAAGCCCGGAAACGCTGCGATGAGCGCCTCGTTGCCGCCGACGTGGTCGTAGTGGTGGTGCGTGTTGAGCACCATCACGGGCGTCACGCCCATCGCCTTGAGGGCCGCGAGCACGGGCTCTCCCTCCGACGGGTCGACGACCGCGCACGCCCCGGTGGTCGGGCACCGCAGCACGTACGCGTAGTTGTCCGAGAGGCACGGGACCAGCGTGACGTCGAGCATCGCGAGCGAGTGTGGCCTTCTCCCTCCGCGGTGGCTACTACTCCCATCCATGACGCAACCGACGGCCTCGCCCAACCTGTCTCGCAGTCAGCGTGGTGCTCTCGCGGTGCTCTCTTCACCGCGTCGTCTCTGGCGCTTCTTGCGCGACCCGCAGGCGCCGAAGATGCCGAAGGCGTTGGTGGTGCTGGCCCTCGCTTACGTTGTCTGGCCGGCCGACGCGATCCCCGACCTGCTGCCGATCCTCGGGTGGCTCGACGACGTGGGGATGACCGGAATTGCCCTCGGGTACCTCGCGACCAAGGCCGCGAAGTACGAGGACGCTGAAGAGGTTGCGAAGGAGAACGCCGCGAAGGGCGGCGGAGACGCGATCGAGGTCAAGCCGAGCGTCGGGTGACGCTCGCGGCTGACTTCACGGGTGGTTGGAGGAGAGCTCGGTGATGTGGAGCGCGCCGCGGATCTGCTCGCCCGACCGGTAGGAGCCGATCCAGATGTCGTACTGGCCCGCGCCGGCGTTGGGGATGTCGACGGTGGGGTTGGTGCCGCCCCACGAGTCGTCGTTGCAGACCCACTGGCCACCCGCGGTGTTGACGAGGAGGGTCGTGTCGCCGGGCGCCGTCACGTAGAAGCGCAGGCTGGACGAGGTGCCGGTCAGGTTGACGATGTAGTCGGGCTGACGGGTGACGAAGCCGGTGCAGCCGGCGCCGAGGCCCAGGTTGCGGGCGTCGATGGCGCCGCCCGAGGTGACCGCCACGTTGATGGGGTCGGGGACGAAGCCGGGGGCCACGCGGCGGGTGCCGAAGTTGGCGGTGCGGCCGCCGATCTGGAGCGCGCCCTGCGCCGTCACCTGGCTGCCGTAGCCGGAGACCGCGAGCGCACCGAGGAGACCCACCACACTGAGCATCTTGTTGTTCATCGTCGTCTACACTCCTTCAGGCGTTGAGACATCGCGCGACCGTTGAGATCGTCTTCCGGGCCGTGCGACCCGTCACTACGTCTTCGACCCGCGCGGGATTCATAACAAACCCTCACGCGTTTGTGGCCCCCCATTTTTTCTATCGTTCGGCCCTGCGGTTTGGGGTTTCATCGCCCAAACCGCTTCGATCGAGAGGTAGAGCCCAGTGAAGACGACGACCGACGAGGCCGTGCGCGTGGTGGTGGAAGACGACCGTACCGGCGTGAGCCCCGAGACCCTGGGCCGCGCCTTCCTCGACCACGTTCGCTTCTCGCAGGGCAAGCACCCCGACTCGGCCACGGTGCACGACCGCTACATGGCCCTCGCCTTCGCCGTGCGCGACCGCCTCGTGCAGCGCTGGATGCAGACCTCGCGCGCCTGCTTCGAGGCCGACCCGCGCCGCGTCTACTACCTCTCGGCGGAGTTTCTCCTCGGCCGAACGCTCCGCAACAACCTCCAGGCCGTCGGCATCTACGACGACTTCCGCGCGGTGCTCGCCGAGCTCGGCCTCGACACCGACGAGCTCCTCGACCAGGAGCCCGACGCGGGCCTCGGCAACGGCGGCCTCGGTCGCCTCGCGGCGTGCTTCCTCGACTCGCTCGCGACGCTCGGCTACCCGGCGCACGGCTACGGCATCCGCTACGAGTTCGGCATCTTCGAGCAGCGGATGGAAAACGGCTGGCAGGTCGAGCGCCCCGACGAGTGGCTGCGCTTCGGCAACCCGTGGGAGATCGTCCGACCGGAGTACACGGTGCCCGTCGGGTTTCACGGGCACACGGAGGAGTTCCTCGACCACCAGGGGCACTGGCGGGTGCGCTGGGTTCCGGGCGTGAAGGTGGTGGGCGTCCCGTACGACACGCCCATCGCGGGCTTCGGAACACAGAACGTCAACACCCTCCGCCTCTGGCGCGCGAGGGCGAGCGAGGAGTTCGACCTCGGGTCGTTCAACCAGGGCGACTACGTTCGCGCGGTCGAAGAGAAGAGCGTCTCGGAGACCATCTCCAAGGTGCTCTATCCGTCCGACAGCACGTGGGCCGGTCGCGAGCTTCGCCTACGCCAGCAGTACTTCTTCGTCGCGTGCGCCATCTCGGACATCGTGCGGCGCTTCCTGAAGACGCACCCCGACTTCTCGACCTTCGCGGCCAAGGTCGCCATCCAGTTGAACGACACGCACCCGGCCATCGCCGTCGCCGAGCTGATGCGCGTGCTCGTCGACGTGCACGGCGTGCAGTGGGACACGGCGTGGGAGACCACCGTCGCGGTGATGGGCTACACCAACCACACGCTGCTGGCCGAGGCGCTGGAGCGCTGGCCGGTGCACCTCTTCGAGTCGCTGCTGCCGCGGCACCTCCAGATCATCTACGAGGTCAACGCGCGCTTCCTGCGGCAGGTGATGAACCGCTGGCCCAACGACGCCGCCCGCGTCGCGCGCATGTCCATCATCGAAGAGGGGACCGAGAAGCACGTCCGCATGGCGCACCTCGCGGTGGTGGGCGCGCACAAGGTCAACGGCGTGGCGGCGCTGCACACCGAGCTGCTCAAGCGCGACGTGCTGCACGACTTCGCCGAGATCTGGCCCGAGCGGTTCACCAACAAGACCAACGGGGTGACGCCGCGGCGGTGGCTGCTGTCGTGCAACCCGCGGCTGTCGTCGCTCATCACCGACTGCATCGGCCCCGGCTGGGCGACGGACCTCGATCGGCTCGAAGACTTCGCGCGCTTCGCCGACGACGCGTCGGTGCGGCAGCGCTTCGCGGCGATCAAGCTGGAGAACAAGCGCGACCTCGCGGGCTGGTTCTCCGAGCACCACGGGCTGACGGTGTCGACGGACTGCATGTTCGACGTGCAGATCAAGCGCATCCACGAGTACAAGCGGCAGCTCCTCAACGCGCTGCACGTGGTGGCGGTGTACCTGCGGGCCAAGCGCGACCGGCGCTCGGTGGCGGTGCCGCGCTTCTTCCTCTTCGGCGGCAAGGCGGCGCCGTCGTACCGGGCGGCCAAGCTCATCATCCGCTTCGTCAACGCGGTCGCGGAGGTGGTCAACCACGACCACGACGTGGCGGGGATGAAGGTGTTCTTCGCGCCCAACTACGGGGTGACGCTGGCCGAGCGCATCCTGCCGGCGGCCGATCTTTCAGAGCAGATCTCGACCGCGGGCAAGGAGGCTTCGGGGACGGGCAACATGAAGTTCGCCCTCAACGGCGCGCTCACCATCGGGACGCTCGACGGCGCCAACGTGGAGATTCGCGAGGCGGTGGGCGCGGACAACTTCTTCCTCTTCGGGATGACGGCCGACGAGGTCGCGGCGAAGGCGCGCGAGGGCTACCGGCCGCGCTGGTACTACGACGCCGACGCCGAGCTCCGCGAGGTCATCGACCTCATCCGGTCGGGTCACTTCTCGGTGGGCGAGCCGGGGCTCTTCCACCCGCTGGTCGACCACCTGCTCGACCACGACCCGTACATGGTGATGGCCGACTACCGCGCGTACGTCGACTGCCAGGGGCAGGTCGAGGAGGCGTGGCGCGACCGCGACCGCTGGAGCGCGATGGCGATCCGCAACGTGTCGCGCATGGGGCGGTTCTCGTCCGACCGGACGATCCGCGAGTACGCCGAGGAGATCTGGAAGACCCGGCCGGTGCGGGTGGGCTGAACGAACGACGCCCCCGCTCCGGCTCCTCCTGGCGGAGGGGACGGGGAGGGGGCGCTTCGTTACGAGGCGGGGCGCTGACTACAGCTTGGAGACGTCGACGCCGAAGCGGGCCGCGTAGGCGACGAGGCCGATGCGGTCGACGGTGCGGAGGTCGCTGGTGCTCAGGGTGATGCGCACGTGGCGGCCGAGCTCGGGCACGAACAACCGGCGCTCCTGGAGGTTGGGGAACTGCCAGCGCTTGGTCTTGATGTTCGAGTGCGAGACCTTGTTGGCGATCTTGCGCCGCGTCCCGGTGATGTCGCTCTTGGCCATGGTGGTCGTCTTGGGGTGAGAGGTAAGGGCTGGAACTCTGGAGTCCGCCGCGCAGCGCGGGGCCGCGATGGATACCCGAACCACCGGGAGCGTCAAGTCCCCCGTTGCACCTCGCGGGCACCCGAGGCGACGATAGGCCCGATGGACGAGACGCAGTTGAAGCTCCCCAACGTGGGCGACGAACAGGCCGGGGGGCCGCTGTCGGCGCTGCGGCGCGACCGCCGGGTGTACGTCAACCGCAGCCTGCGGATGGAGACGGCCGAGTGGGTCGGCTTCGACATGGACTACACGCTCGCCATCTACAAACAGGAGGAGATCGACAAGCTCTCCATCGAGGCGACGGTGAAGAAGATGGTCGACCGGGGGTATCCGCCGTTTCTGGCGGAGGCCCGCTTCGACCCCAGCTTCGCCATCCGCGGACTGCTCATCGACAAGAAGCTCGGCCACGTCCTCAAGATGGACCGCTACCGCTACGTGGGCCGCGCCTACCACGGGATGAAGGAGCTCGACCGCGAGGTGCGCCACGCCCTCTACGAGACGCGCAAGGTGCGGGTCGTCGGCGGCCGCTACCACTGGATCGACACGCTCTACGCGCTCCCCGAGGCCGCCGTGTACGCGGGCGCCGTGGACGTTCTCGACGCGTACGGGGTGCACGTCGACTACCAGCAGCTCTTCGACGACATTCGCGAGTGCATCGACGAGGCGCACCGCGACGGCTCCATCGTCGACGTCATCGCCAACGACCTGCCGCGCTTCGTCGAGAAGGACCCGCTGCTGGCCTCGACGCTCCACAAGCTGCGCTCGTCGGGGAAGAAGCTCTTCCTGCTGACCAACTCGCGGTGGGCTTACACCGATCGGATGATGAAGTTCCTGCTGCACGGGGCGATGCCGGAGTACTCGTCGTGGCGGCAGTACTTCGACGTGGTGAGCGTGGCCGCGGGCAAGCCGACGTTCTTCACCGAGAAGCGGCCCTTCCTCGAACGCACCGTCGACGGCCCGGTCGAGAGCGTCAACCCGGCCTACACGCTGGAGCGCGGCCGCGTGTACGAGCAGGGCAACCTCAAGGACTTCGAGCGGATGATCCGCGCGTACGGCGACGCCATCGTCTACGTGGGCGACCACATCTTCGGCGACATCCTCCGCAGCAAGAAGGACTCCTCCTGGCGCACCGTGCTGGTGGTGCAGGAGATGGACTGGGAGATGGAGGCCATGGCGCGCACCCACGACGAGGTGGCGCTCATCGACTCGCTGGCCCGCCGGCGCGACATGCTCGAAGACGAGCTGCGCATCTACCAGGGCCGCTACCGGGCCGCGACGCGCAAGGGCAAGGTGGACGAGGGCGCGGCCAACGAGGCGCGCATGGCCATCGAAGGGCTGAAGGGCGCGTTGCGCGCGCAGGAGCTGCGGGCGCGGGAGATGTCGCGCAGCGTGCAGACGATCTTCCACCCGTACTGGGGGTCGCTCTTCAAGCAGGGCGTCGAGCTCAGCTCCTTCGGCGACCAGGTGGAGCACTACGCCTGCCTGTACACGTCGCGGGTGTCCAACCTCGCCAACTACTCGCCCATGCACTACTTCCGCTCGCCGCGAGACTTGATGCCGCACGAGATGGGCTGACGCGCGAGTCGTGAGATACTCCGCGCGCCTCACATGGCCGCGCCCTCCACCGTCCCCCGCGCCGGGACCCTCATCGACCAGCGTTACGTGCTCGGGAGCCTCCTCGGCGAGGGCTCCTTCGGCGCTGTCTGGCGCGCGCAGGACCAGCGCCTCTCCAACCGCGCGGTCGCCGTAAAGCTGCTGAAGACGGAGTTTCTGGAGCAGGAGTCGGCGGTGCGTCGCTTCGACGCCGAGGCCGACGCGCTCGCGCAGATCAGCCATCCCAACATCGTCGGCGTGCTCGACCGCGGGACCTTCAACGGCCAGCGCTACATCGTGATGGAGTTCGTCGAGGGCCGCGGCCTCACCGGCTGGATCGCCGACCACCGCCGCCAGAGCGAGCGCCCGTCGCTCCCCGTGGTGCTCGCGCTCTTCGATCAGCTCTGCGCGGGCCTCGAAGCCGCCCACGCCGTTCGCCTGCCGGGGCCCGTCGTCCACCGCGACCTCAAGCCCGACAACATCCTGCTGCGCACGTCCGCGCGCGGCGAGCTCACGGTGAAGGTCGTCGACTTCGGCATCGCCCAGCTCGGTCGACGCACCGCCACCCGCTCGGGCGTCACCATGGGAACGCCCCTCTACATGGCCCCCGAGCAGGCCTTCGGTCACTCCGGGTCCATCGGCCCGTGGACCGACGTGTTCACCCTCGGCGTCGTGCTCGTCGAGCTGCTCACCCTCGACGCGCAGGCCAGCGAGGAAGACTCCTGGTGGGTCGTCGCCGTGCGCCGCCCCGACGAGCTGCGCGCGATGCTCCCGCTGCGGCGACCCGACGTTCCCGATGTGTTGTGGGACGTCATCGCGCAGTGCCTCCAGCCGGAGGGCGCCGACCGCTTCGCCGACGCGGGCGCGCTGCGGGTCGCCGTGCGTGAAGTGACGGCCTCCATTCCGGGCGCGCTGTCGCAGCCCTCGTGGCCGACGTCACCTGTCCCGTCGTCGGGGTCGCGTCCGTCGGGGTCGCGGCCGTCGTCGCCGAAGCGCGCGTCGGGCCCCGGCCTCGCCACCTCCCTCGAACGCATGGGGAGCCCCGTCTACGAGCGGGAGCCGACGGTCGCGGAAGATGATGCGGTGGTCGCGCACGCCGACACGCAGGAGGCGCCCGCCACGGAGCCCGAGCGCTCGCTGCGTTGGGGTTGGCTCCTGGCGCTGGTGTCCCTGGTCGCGGCGTTGGCCGCGGCCGGCATCGTGGCGCTGCTCATCTGGCGCGACACCCATCGACCTGCCGCACACGCGGCGATGCCCGGCGCGACGGAGGCGGCGACGACGGCCGCGCGGCGACCGCCGAGCCCGGGTCCGGTGAGCAACGACCCCGAGCTCTTCGACCTGCTGCGACGGTGGGACTCCGCGGTGCGCTTGCAGCCCGGCGCCCAGGCCCTCGACCTCTTCTACGCCCCGCGCGTCCGCTGGAACGGTCAGACCACCACCGCCGCCGGCATCGCCGAGATGCTCGATCGCGCGGCCAGCGCCAACGGCACCAACACCTTCGACTGGGGGCGCTCGGCCTGGGAGCGCGAGCCCGTCACCGATCGTGACGTGGCCGCCACATGCAGCGCGCTACCGGGTGCGACCGGAGACGTGGTGAAGGTGCGCGCGTGGGCCGAGGAGTTTCGCGCCGACCGTCACCCTTCCATCGGCTGCCAGCGCCTGGCGGGGCGCTACCTCATCCGTCTGCGGCGCACCCCGCAGGGGCTCCGCATCTGTCACGAGAGCTGGTCGCTCGTCGAAGGCATCTGCGCGTCGTGCCCCACGGCCGAGGTCTGCGCCCGCCACTGAGGTCGGCTGTGACCCCCCCGTGACAGCCTCGGGGCGCTCCGGTAGGTTCCGCGCGCTCGCACGGTCAGGTTTCTAACGCGCGACCTGCCATCCCTGCGAATGGCCTGTATTCCAGCGCTGTTGCGTATGGCACCGGGCTTGCTGCTCTGGATGGTTCACTTCTCTCCGTTACGTGAATGGGAGGTTCGAGACGATGTCTGATGAACAGGAAAATCGTGGCGCTCGCAGGGGGATGACCCCGGCACGTCGGTTCTGGCGAGGGAGAGCGGTCGGCGCGCTCCTCCTCGGCGGTCTTGCAGTGGGCAACGCCGACTGCGCGCAGGAGCGGGATCCGATCGATCAGACCCGACCGGCGAGGGTCAGCAAGACCTTCTTTGTCGGGCAGAACCTCCAGGATGCCAGCGATAATCCTGAGTTCTACGTCAACAACTTCGTCGTCGACGCGCCGTCCTCGCAGTCGCTGCTGCCGGTCGGCACCTACGACGACGTCGACCGCATCCGGTGGGAGATCCAGGAGGACGTCCTGCTCGCCCGCAAGGCGTACGAGTACGTCACCGGCTCCGACGGCCGCGGCGTCCGCGGTCGCACCGAGACGGGCATCATCGTCGCGGCGTACCGCATCGAGAGCCACTTCGACGTGCGCCGGGCCTACAACCCGACCACCGGCGAAGAGATCAACGTCATCCAGGAGAACGTCACCGACCGGCCCTGGTACGAGCGCGAGTTCATGCGCGTCGACTGGTCCAACAACATGGTCGACAACCCCGACTGGTCGGGGCTCTTCTACGGCGCGCTCTTCGGCGGCCTGTCGTTCCAGCCGGTGCGCTACTACGAGCAGAACCCGCTGTCGCCCAACGCGCCGAACTTCTGCGAGATGGAGCCCGGCATGGTGCGCGACACCACCACCGGGCAGTGCGTCCGTAGCGCCAACCCCCGCAACAACAACGGCGGCTACTTCGACGTCACCTCCAAGTGGCTGGTCAACCCGGAGTCCAGCGACGCCTTCGGCGGCACGCTCCCGACCTGCCTCGTCATCAACTTCTTCACCGGCAGCGACGTCTACGACTGCAACCCGCAGGAGGCGACCATCCGCACCTCCTTCCGGCGCGTCGAAGACCGCGACTTCCAGCCGCTGGAGCTCACCCGCCAGCCGTACGACCTCGTCGGCGGCCCGCGCGCGACCCGCAACGGCTACGACCCCAACTACGGGACGCAGGACCGCAACTTCCACCGCTACCAGATGATCCACAACATCTGGGAGCGCTCGCACCTCGACCCGCAGTTCACCTGCTCAACGGTCGACGCGAACCAGGACGGCATCATCGACGGCAACGTCGACGCCGACTCCAACGGCACCGCCGACGCGTGCGAGGGCCGCACGGCCGCGGGCGTCACCATCCCGAGCCACCCGGGCTCCCAGTGCGACACCGTCATGGGCCGCTGCACGCTGCCCTACCGCGAGCGCACCGTCCGCCCGATCGCCTACTACACCAACCCCGAGATGCCGGCGGAGTTCCAGGACCACGTCGAGGTCGAGGCCGCCAACGGTACGCTCACGTACCGCTTCCCGACGCAGGCTGAAGCCACCGCGCGTCGCGCCAGCGGCGAGCGCACCAACTTCGTCACCGGCGCCACCGAGGAGATCATCAACTCCTGGGACATCGCCATCCGTCGCGCGGTCGCCTCGGCCCGCGAGGTCGAGTGTCGCCGCGTCGGCCCCACCCGTGGCGGCGGCGATCGCGACACCTGCCACAGCCGGTACTTCAACGCGGAGCTGGTCTCGCAGCACCTCGGCGCCTTCCTCGGCGACGACCCGAAGACCGACCCGGCGGGCTCGCCCGTCACCCCGCGCGGCGTCGTGCTCTGCCACAACCCGGTGCGCACGGATGACAGCACCGCCTGCCGCGAGCCCGGCTACGCCGTTCGCCTCGGCGACGTGCGCTACAACCACGTCTCCTACTGGCCCGGCAACAGCCGCGCGCCCTTCGGCGGCATCGCCCACTGGGGCTACGATCCGCTCACCGGCGAGGTCGTCTCCAACGGCGGCTTCAACATGGGCCGCTCGGTCGAGGCCGCCGCGGGTCAGCAGCGCGATTACATCCGCCTGATCATGCACGAGCTCGACCCCAACCTCGATGACCTCACGGTCGAGACGTACACGAGCAACGCCGCGGCGCAGAGCCTCACGCAGTACATCCGCAACCCCGCGGCCAACGTGATCGGCTCGGGCCGTGACCGCGCCAACGCGGAGACCATCGCCGAGCGCGCCGCCAGCCCGGACGCCGCCCACGCGGCCGCCGCCCTCGGCGCCGGCACCGGCGAAAACGCCACCATCGAAGCCGCGGTGCTCCGCGAATTCAACCAGACGACCAACACCGCGCCGGTCAACAACGGCCTGTCGCAGACCGCGGTGGCGTTCCAGCAGCAGGCCAACCTGCTGCGCGGCACCCGCTACGAGACCGACATGATCGATCAGCAGTGGCTCCGCGCCGCTGGGGTCAATCCGACCGCGGCCCTCACCTCGCTCGACAGCAACACCCTCAACCAGGCCTCGCCCCTGCGGCGCATGGACCCGGAGTGGGCGACCGACATGCGCGACCGCCTCATGTCGCGCCTCGAGAACCGCGGCTTCTGCTTCCAGGACGCCGGCGCCCCCATCCTGGTGGGTTCGACCGACATCCAGGGCGTCGCCCGCTGGTTCGCGCAGCGCTACCGCTCCCTCACCAAGGAAGCGCGCAACGCCCGCATCCTCCAGGACCTCCGCATCGAAGCCTACAAGGGCATCGCGCTGCACGAGGTCGGGCACAGCATCGGGCTCTACCACCTGCCGGTGTCGAGCTACGACTCGATGAACTACAACCCGCAGTACTGGCAGCTCCGCACCCGCAACGGTACGGCCGCCCAGAGCTGCCGCCCCGCGACCTGCACCCAGGACGCGGCGACCTGCGCGTCGATTCGCGCGGCGGACCGCAACGCCGACAACTGCATGGGCCCGCGCCCCATCGACCAGGAGACCGACGAGGAGCTCGGCCTCCGTGACCTCGCGGCGGGCAACCACCACGCGGGCATCACCTACTTCGGCAACACGTCGACCATGGAGTACCAGTGGGAGCGCTTCGGCGAGACCGTGGGCCTCGGGTCGTACGACATCTACGCCATGGGCGTGATGTACGGCCGCGTCGTCGAGACGATGGAGACCGACGCTGCCCGCGGCGGCATGAACGCCACCGCCCAGCGTCGCTACTCGTGGAACCTCCGCTCGCAGCTCTCGGAGAAGTACATCGCGAACTACGCGGACCCGCAGCTCTCGACCACCCCGCCGGATCCGGACGAGGCCAACGCGGCCGGTCTGAGCCTGGTGCACTACACGGAGATGGCGCGCCAGCTCAACGTGTTCGACCCGAGCTTCTGCCGCGACGCCACGCCGGAGGAGCAGGCCCGCTACCGCTGGCGCCTGGTGGACGGCAAGATCTGCCGCTTCTCCTCGCGCGACCACGCCGCGCTCTCCGACATGGAGACGTCCGAGGCGTACGACTCCAACGACGACCGGCCCGATGGGCTCGGCGACCCCGACGTGGCCGCTCCCTCGTGGCGCGTCCGCGACGGCTCGCCCGACTCCGGGCGCACCGTCAGCAACGGCGAGGGCTCGCTGCGCTGGCGCTACCGCGTGTCCTGGGACCGTGGCACGGGCTACCCCCACATCAACTACTTCGACCAGGGCGCGGACATCTACGAGGTCTCCCGCTCGATCACCCGGAAGTACGACCTGACCTACCCCTCGATGTACTTCCGCCGCGGCAACCGCGAGTGGGCCTCGTGGAACGTCTCGTCGGCCGTGTCGTCGCGCATGTTCCGCCTGGTGCGCGGCTACCACTGGACCGTGGCGCGCGACTACGCGTCGTACCGCGGCAACTACAGCGACGCGATCTTCAACATCGTGGGCAACAGCGACAACGCCCTCGCCCCGACGCTGGCCGCGCAGACGGAGATGTTCAACTTCTTCGCCCGCGTGATGCTCATGCCGGAGCCGGGCAACTTCGCGCCGTCGAACGAGTCGTCGGCCGCCGACGAAGACCGCAGCACCCCCGAGCTCCGCTCGGCCAGCACGGTCATCTATGACGCCAACCCCGACGCGCCGGCGCCGCGGTTCAACATCGGCATCGTCGACGGCCGCTACATCGCGGACGACTTCGACAACGGCCAGGGCGGCTCGCTGGACTACCAGTCGTACGCCACGCGCGAGGGTGCTTCGATCGAGAAGAACTTCGCCGCGATCATGCTCACGGACACGCGCCCGACCTTCTCGAGCGTGACCCGCAACCTCTACCTCGACGGCCGTGAGTTCCAGGTGAACTTCGCGACCGACATCCCCAACGCCCTCGACCGCCTCCTGGGCGGCATCCTCTCCGAGGACTGGGCGACCGTCGCGATGCACGCCATCCCGGCGACCACCGCGGGTAACTCCGCCGCGGTCGACCTGCCGGCCCTCGCGTCGAACATGGTCCCCGCTCGCCCCGCGGGCGCGCTGCTGACCTTCCCGAACATCGGGTACCGCCAGCAGCTCCCGGCGGTCATCTACTCGATGCTGTTCTCGTCGCTCAACACCGACCTCACCCTCATCAACAAGATGAGGATCTTCACCGAGGGCGGCGCCGAGGCCGTGGACATCCCCGAGGCCGAGCGCATCCGGTTCTTCAACCCGGACACCGGCATCGTCTACACGGCGCGCCGCTACGGCACCGACCCCGGCCTCACCGCCCTCGCGGGTGGTCGCCTGGTCGACCGCGGCATCGCGTCGCGCATGATCCAGCACGCCAACGCCCTGCTGGCCGACACCTATCTCGTCGAGCGCGACGCCGCCAACGGCGGTCGCCCCGTGCTCGACCTCGACGGTCGCCCGCGGCTCATCCGCAACGCGGCCGGCGCCCTCCAGCCCGCTTCGCCGACGTCCCAGACGCGCCAGGCGCGCCGGCTCGCGGTGTACCGCAACTACGTCGGCCTCATCGACGCCACGCGGAACATCTCGCGCATCCTCGGCTACGGCATGCTGCGCTGAGCAGCCGCCAGTCGACCGGGGCGGTGATCAATCGACACCGCCCCGGCTGACCGCCTCCCTCCTCCTCACCTTTCCAGCAATATTCACTGCCTCTCCCCGCGACCCTGTCGGCGGGGTGCGGCACGGTGCACCACTACGCGGTGGGCCTTTTGTTTCTCCCGCACGGGCTGTATTCCCGTGGTCGCTCGGAAGCGACGTCCCCACCGGGAGGAACCACAAGCCCATGCATCTTCGCTCGAAGCTCATTTCGTCCGTCAGCGCCATCGCGGTCTGCATCGCCGCCTCGCCCTCGTGGGCGCAGCCGCGCCGCGTGATCAACATCCAGTCGACCCCGCCCGGCGCCACCGTGCGCGTCGACAACGCGACCGCGCCGCCGCTCGGCCAGACGCCGCTCCCGCGCGCCTCCGTCGCGCAGGGCCCGCACCGGTTGTTCTTCGACCTCCCGGGCTACGTGCAGGGCACCCTCGACGTCACCGTCGCCGCGCGCAACCCGCGCCCCTTCACCCTCGCGCTCGTGCAGGGCGGCAACATCTACGTCGCCGCCGACGTCGACGGCGCGCCCATCTTCCTCGACGGCACCCAGATGGGCGTCACCCCGGGTCGCCTCAACAACGTCCCGCCGGGCGCCCACATCATCGAGCTCCGCATGGAGGGCCGCGAGCCCGTGCGCGAGACCGTCAACGTCACCTCCGGGCAGCTCGCCACCGTCAACGTCACGCTCCGCCCGCGCGTCGCCCCGACGGGCACCGTGCGCGTCGTGGTGTCCAACCCCAACGGCGCGGTGCCCGGCGACCTCCAGGTCACCCTCGACGGCGCGCCCCTCACCGGCACGCCCCCGTCCGCCGATACGGTGCAGCCCGGGACGCACATCGTGCAGGTGTCGGCCACGGGCTTCCGCTCGACGCGCCGCGAGGTGACCGTCGCCGCGGGTCAGGTGCAGGCCATCGCCATCGACCTCGAGGCCGCCGCCGCTACGTCCGGCAGCCTGCGGGTCATCGTTCCTGTCGCGGGCGCGCAGGTCTTCCTCGACGGCGAGTCGCTCACCGTCTCCGGCGGCCGCGTCGACCAGGCCAACGTCGCGCCGGGGCAGCACAGCCTCCGCGTCGCCGCGCCGGGCCGCGAGCCCCTGCGCCGCGACGTCACCGTCGTCGCCGGCGCCCCGCTGGTCGTCGAGCTCGCCGACAGCGACCTCGCCGTCTCCGCCGCGCACGGCCGCGTGTCCATCACGGCGCCGGCCAACCCCGAGGCCGAGATCTTCATCAACAGCGAGCGCGTCGGCCAGGGGCGCTTCTCCCGCGCCGACGCGCCCTACGGCGACATCACCGTGCTCGTGCGCGCGCCCGGCTTCAACGACTACACCCAGTCGTGCAGCGTGACCGAGACGCAGGCCTGCGAGCTCAACGTCGCCCTCGTGCGCACGGTCGTCGCGCCGCCCGCACCGCAGGGCCCGCAGCCCATCGACATCGCGCGCCGCCGCGCGGGCATCAGCACCTTCGGCGCCGCGCCGCTCACCCGCGGCGACGGCGCCTTCGACGCCATCCTCAGCTACGGCGCGATGCCCCTGGAGCTGCGCGCCACCATGGGCTTCGTGCCCAACAACACCTTCCCCAGCTTCGGCAACTTCGCCATCGACGGCGGCCTCTCGATTCGCACGCGCTTCGACTGGTACGAGTTCGAGCTGCGGTCGCGCGCCGGCTGGCGCTTCGCCAACGACCTCATCGCCGTCGGCGGCGAAGTGCGCGCGTACGGCGCCCTCGGGTTCAAGTCGTCGCGCGGCTTCGGGCTGGTGCTGCAGGGCAACCTGTCGTTCCACTTCAACATGGGCAGCG
Source organism: Polyangiales bacterium (assembly GCA_044229975.1). GTDB lineage: Bacteria > Myxococcota_A > Polyangia > Polyangiales > SCUS01. The sequence continues at coordinate 103,365 of JBGARZ010000006.1, read as the reverse complement.
ACCGCGAGACGGCCAGCGGCCGCGAGCCCGTGGGCGGCCTCGGGGCGTTCACCATCTCCATCAACGGCGGCGCCGAGTTCAACCTCGACAACCCCGGCGGGCTCAACCCGCGGCTCTCCAACGCCACGGGCAACTTCACCCTCTGCGACAACCGCCGTCTGAGCGGCGGCGTGCCCGACAACGGCGCCTCGGAAGATGGCTCATGCAACGTGGCCAACACCGCGCGCGGGTACGTCGGGCTCGTCGCCGAGCTGGGCCTCTTCCGCCACCTCTCCTTCGTCGCGGGCGCGCAGCTCTACCTGCCCTTCCCCGAGGAGATCCAGGACCCCGGCAACGGCGGCCCCGTCAACGTCGGCTCCAACGTGTCGCGCCGCGTGCTGACCACGTCCTTCTGGGACTCCGCGCTGCCGGTCAACCTCCGCCTCGGCATCACCTACAAGTTCTGAGAGGTCGCGGCGGAGGAGCCTTCGGGTATCCTCCGCCGCCATGTCGCCCTCCTCCCGCCTCCGCTCCGCCGCGCTCGCGCTCGTCCTCGCCGCCTCGCTCCCGCAGTGCGCGAGCACGCCGACGCCCGCGCCCGCGGCGCCCGTCGCCAACGCCGTCAACACCGCCGTCGAGGTCGCCGCCGACACCACTCCCGTCGCGCGCCCCACCGACGGCGTGGTCTCGGTGCGCGTCGGCAACGTCAACGCCGCCGTGCGACGCCTCGGCGAGATGCTCGGGCTGCGGGAGTTCATCGAGCAGGGCCTCGCGTCGGCGCTGCCGGAGATTCTCAGCGACGAGGGCGCCGCCCACGCGGTCGACCTCGACGGACCGCTCGACCTCCTCGTGGCCTTCCGCGGCAACGACGTCGAGGGCATCGCGTCCTTCCCCATCCGCTCGCTCGCCACGGCCCGCACGCAGCTCGCCGACGGCCACACCCTGGAGAACTTCGGCAACCCCTCGCTCCGCATGCAGCGCATCGTGCAGACGGGGCAGCACCACAGCGATGATCTGTTCCTGCTCCCGACGGCGGGCGAGGGCGGCCGCCTGTTGATGGTGCACCACCGCGAGGGCTACGAGGACTTCATCAACCGCTACGCCGCGTACATCGCGCGCACCCTCGCCGCGCAGCCGCTCACCTCGGACGACGGCGCCGTGGTCGTCGATCTCCACCCGCAGATCATCGAGCAGGCCATGCGCGCCGACCTCGACTCCCTCGTCGGCGAGCTCGTCGAGGCCGTCGCGCCCGGCCCCGACCCCAACAACCCGCTCTTCGCCGACGCCGCGCGCCAGTGGATCCGCGACGCCGTCGGCGCCCTCCGCAGCACCCTCACGGAGGCCCGCGACGCCCGCCTCTCGCTCGCGCTCCCCGACACCGGCGCCGCGCTCACCCTCGACCTCGCGGTGCAGAACCCCAGCGCCCAGCTCGCGCAGCAGGCGCTCACCGCCGTGCGCGACAGCCCCGTGCCCGTCGACCTCTACGAGCGCCTCCCGCCCGGCGCGTGGACCTACGGCGCCTGGGCCATGCACACCGAGCCGCTGCGCGCGACGCTCAACCTCGCCGCGAGCGCCGCTGCCCGCGTTCTTACGCCGCGCACCCGATTGGTGGAGGCCGACGCCACCGCGCTGCGCACGGCCCTCGGCGCCCTCGTCGCGCAGGACCGCGTCGCAGTCGCCACCGCCACCCAGCGCGACGCGCAGGACCGCTACACCGCCACCGCGCTCCTGCGGCTGTCCACGCCGTCGCCGCAGTTCGTCGCCAACGTGCGCTCGCTGGTGACGGCGATGCGCCGCCCCGCCGTCGCGCGCGCCATCAACGCCGACCTGCACATCAACCCGATGGGGTGGGTGCTCGCGCCCACCACGGGCCTGCCCGCCGGGTCGTTGCTCCTGCGCGGAACGATGCCCACCCGCGACGTGCTGCTCGCCGCGATGCGCGCGCAGTCCACCGCGGCCACGCCCCGGGTTGCACCGGCGGCTCGACCGGCGACGCCGGCGACGCCTGCGGCTCGCCCGCTGGTGTCCGAGCTGCTGCTGGTACCCGAGGGCGATCACGTCTGGGTCGTGCTGGGCGCCAACGCGCGCACGCAGTTCGCGGCTGCGACGGCGTCGCACCCGGCGCCGCCGACGATCCCCGACGCGACCGCCGCGGGCACGTCGAGCGTCATCGCGGTGCTCCCCAACGCGCTGCTGGAGCTGAGCCACAACGACGCGTCGCTGGGCCGCACCATCTCCGGCACGCTCGCGCAGGCGGGCGACGCGGCCAACGCGCCGACCATCGGCCGCATGCGCACCACCGAGCGCGAGGGCGTCACGCACGTCACCGTCGACCTCACCGTCCCGCGCGCGGCGCTGGGCCTCGTCGGCCGCAGCATGCAGCAGGCGCTTCGTCGGCCGTAGGAGTCTCACCCCCGCTGCGCGCCGGAGTTCGCGGGACCTCGTTGCGGGTGCGTGCAGTCGCTCACTCCGGGCTATTTCAGGTGCTCACCCCGCTGCGCGGGGTTGCAGCACTGGGTTCAACCAGCAACTCATCGACCTTGCTCATCGTCGACCGTGAGTTCCTGCAACCTCGCGCAGCGGGGTGAGCACCTGAAATAGCCCGGAGTGAGCGACTGCACCTCGGCTCATGGGCTCACGCGAACTCCGGCGCACGGCGGGTCGAGCTCTACTGCTTCTTCGCGTACCGCTGCCCGGCCTTCTCGAAGCGCTTGCGCGCGTCGGGCTTCGGCTTGTTCTTTGTCGGTTCGAGCGACGTCACGGGCGCCTTCGGCTCGGGCACCACGCCCGTCTCCAGCACCCGCAGCTCGTCACGCAGCGCCGCGGCGCGCTCGAAGTCCAGCGACTCCGCGGCCTCCAGCATCTCCGCGCGCAGCTGCTCCGCGAGCGCCGCGCGGTCGGCGTCGCTCTTCGGCGCGGCGACGGGTGCGCCCTTCTTCCGCCCTTTGGAGACGGCCACGTAGTCGTTGGCGCCCGACGCGGGCGACAGGTCGGTGATGGCGCGCTTCGTCGATGTCGGCGTGATGCCGTGCTTCTCGTTGTAGGCGCGCTGAATCGTGCGGCGTCGGTCGGTCTCTTCGATGGCGTTCTGCATCGCGGAGGTCACCGTGTCGGCGTACATGATGACCCGCCCCTCGATGTTGCGCGCCGCGCGGCCGATGGTCTGGATGAGCGACCGCGGCGAGCGCAGGAAGCCCTCCTTGTCGGCGTCGAGAATCGCCACCAGCGCTACCTCGGGGAGGTCCAACCCCTCGCGCAGGAGGTTGATGCCCACCAGCACGTCGAACTCCCCGCGCCGCAGGTCGCGGAGGATCTCCACCCGCTCCAGCGTATCGATGTCCGAGTGTAGATAGCGAACCTTTACGCCGAGGTCTTGATAGTACTCGGTGAGGTCTTCGGCCATGCGCTTGGTGAGCGTGGTGACGAGCACGCGCTGGTCCTTCGCGACGCACTCGCGCACCTCGGCCAGGAGGTCGTCGACCTGCTTCGTCACGGGGCGCACCGTGATGACCGGGTCGATGAGACCGGTAGGGCGGATGATCTGCTCGACGAAGGTTCCGCCGCTGTGGTCGAGCTCGTACTGACCCGGCGTCGCCGACACATAGATGGTGCGACCCATGCGCTGCTCGAACTCGTCGAACTTCAGCGGCCGGTTGTCGAGCGCGCTCGGCAGGCGGAACCCGAAGTCCACCAGCGTCTCCTTGCGCGCGCGGTCGCCCTTGAACATCGCGCCGACCTGCGACACCGACTGGTGGCTCTCGTCGATGAGCAGGAGGTAGTCGGGCGGGAAGTAGTCGATGAGCGTCGGCGGCGCCTCGCCCGGACCGCGACCCGACAGGTGGCGCGAGTAGTTTTCGATCCCGTGGCAGAAGCCCACCTGCTCCAGCATTTCGAGGTCGTACAAGACCCGCTGCTCCAGGCGCTCGCGCTCGATGAACTTGCCGCGCTCCTGCAGCTCCGTGAGCCGCACCTGGAGCTCGTCGCGGATCGCGTTGATGGCGTTGCTCATCATCTTCTTCGGCGTCACGTAGTGCGACCCCGGGAAGATCTCCGCCGCGCGCAGCTTCTTCAGCACCTTGCCGCGCAGCGGGTCGATCTCCGCGATGTCGTCGATGGTGTCCCCGAAGAACGCCACCCGCACCGCCACCTCCGCCTCGTACGCGGGAAACACCTCCACCACGTCGCCGCGCACCCGGAAGGTCCCGCGGTGGAAGTCGACGTCGTTGCGTGAGTACTGCATCTCGACGAGCCGTCGGATGAGATGGTCACGCGGGTATTCCTCGCCGACCCCGAAGGCGGCGACCATCCCTTTGTAGGACTCCTGCGAGCCGATGCCGTAGATGCACGACACCGACGCGACGATGATGACGTCCTTGCGGGAGAGCAGCGAGCGCGTGGCCGAGTGGCGCAGGCGGTCGATGGCCTCGTTGATCATCGAGTCCTTCTCGATGAAGGTGTCGCTCGCGGGGATGTACGCCTCGGGCTGGTAGTAGTCGTAATACGAGACGAAGTACTCGACGGCGTTGTCGGGAAACAGCTCCTTGAACTCCCCGTAGAGCTGCGCCGCGAGGGTCTTGTTGGGCGCGAGCACGAGCGCGGGTCGACCGTACGCGGCGATGACCTGCGCGGCGGTGAAGGTCTTGCCCGAGCCGGTGACGCCGAGGAGGGTCTGGTGCTTCTCGCCGCGGCGCAGCCCTTCGAGGAGCGCGGCGATGGCGGTGGGCTGGTCGCCCTGCGGCGCAAACTCCGACACGAGCTGGAAGGGCGACGAGGGGTTGTTCATGGCGGGTCCTGGGAGTGTGACGACGACGCCCGATCGTCAAGCGCAGTGACTGTCAGCAGGGTGTCAGGTTTCGAGGGGGGCCTCATCGCCTGCTCCCAACTCCGGCTGCGGGACGTCGCACGGCTTGCCCGATGTCGACGGGCGCGCTGCGCGGGCTGCGGCCACGACCGACTCGTGGCGTTCTCGTGCAAGCGGCACGGGGTGTGTTCGAACTGCGGGCGGGAGGATGTGTGTGGCGGTGGACGACCGCGGGGCGCTGGAGCGGCTCTGCCGGTACATGGCCCGACCGGCGGTGGCGAGCGGTCGGGTGAGCGTGTTGCCCGACGGCAACGTCGCCTATCGGGTAAAGTCGCCGCGGAGCGCGGGGGCGACGGGGACGGCACTGGTCGCGGCGACGGCCGACCCGACTGCGTGTGCGTTGGTGCGGTGAGCGCGAAGAAGGTGTGGACGTTGCAGTTCGATTGATGGTAACTGCTTGATACGTCGCGATGTTTTGTCCGGTGGATGCTTCTCGTGGCCTGTGCGGAGTCCATGCTCGTCATTCGATCTTCACAACTGGCGGTGCTGGGTCGTCTGGGCTGGAAGAGCTTCGAATCGGAGATGTGGGCTCACCTCCGCGAGCACTTTCCCATCGACTGTGACTTGATGGGAGAAGTGCAGGCGCGGGAGGTCATCCGGTATGGCATCGAGCGCGCGGACGCTCATGGCTTCACGACCAGAAGCCAGATGCGACGGTACATCGACCTCTCGCTGTCGCTTGGCACCGACTTCGACCGCGATCCGCAGCTCCCCTGGGCGGCCCAGATCCTGGCGCAGGGCGGCGACAACACGATGGACGTGCTCCACGCGCGGGCGATCACGTATCTGGCGCTGGTCACCGGGGAGGACGGCGGACGCTACCGGCGAGCGATGATGCGGGTGCGGGGGTTGACCTTCGAGCGAGCCGTCGAGGCGACGTCGTCTGGCCCGCTCAACGTCGCCGTGTACCAATGGCTTGGCCACCTCTATCCGGAGAAGCTGGCAAACCTCGACGATGACGCTCTGGGCGCATTCTTCGCCCTGGGCGGCGAAGAGGCCGCCCGCCATGGTCTCACGAGCCCCGCCGGCGTGCTGATCTTGATGACGGTGTTGTTCATGTTGGGGAGTCACGCGGCGCGTGACCCACAGATCCCTTGGATGGGCGCGACGCTGCGCGACGAGGAGATCGCGGATCCGGACGCGAAGGCGCGGGCGCTGCTGGATGGGGCGATGAGCCATTTGAATCGCGCGGTGGCGCTGCTCCGCGCAAAGGAGGATTGAGATGGGGCCGTGCGGCGGGAGCAACACGCAACTAGAAGCCGACAAGCGCAAACCAGCCGATGGGTCGACAGCAGTCAAGCAGTGCGGGCGCAACACGGGTGACCCCGTCATTGCGCCAGAGTGTTCAGTCTTTCTGGTCGACCGGTCCGCTCTCCCTGATTTCATCACGACTCCGACGGCGATCGACCTGTCCGGTCCGGGCAGCAAAGGCGTGCTCACGTTCAGTGCCGAAGTGCTCGTCTACACCCAAAGCAGCGGCAGGCCCGACGCCCATAAAAAATCGAAACCAAAAACCAAGATCGACGTCGCGCTCCCCTCGACAGTCTATATCAAGGCGATCGGGCCCGGCCCAGTGACGCTCACCCTGAAGGCGCATGGGAAGGAGTCTCTCCCTTGCGAGATGACCGCAGTCCAACTCGATATGGTGCTTTGCCGGGCGGAGAAGAAACACAGCGAGGTGTTTTTCAGTTCGACAATGCCGAAGCACACCGCCCTGTCGCGCGACGAGCAGGTCGGTCGCGGGCGGCTCCTCGTATTGCAGGACGAAAGCCAATCCCAAGGGCGCGCGAAGCTCATCGTGAAGGAACCTGACCCCGCGGTGTGGAAAGCCGACTTGAGGGTGGTCCTGACGACGGACAGCCAGGGCGGTGAGGTCACGATCTTCAGCCAAGAGGTCCAGGGCAAAGATTTCCTTTGCGGGCATCCAGTCTCGCTAGGGAAAGAGGCGTTTGGTGATGGCGACCTGGTGCTCTGGGTCGAGGGCACCAAGAGGTCGAACGCTCACAGGGACGTCCGCCTGCACCTTGGAGTCGAGGGCAAGAACTTCAAGGCGAAGGGTTACGCCGATCGCGCTTTCTTCACCGTGATCGACATCGTCAGGGTCTTGCCAGGTGAGGACAGGGTTTACGTCAACATCCCCATGGGCACGTCCCGGGACCGCCCCGAGAAGCCCTGGTGGGATACGAAGATGAGTGACGCAGCCAGGAGATCTGGGCGTGAGATCGAGGCGACTGCCGAGATTTCCCCCGCCCTGCTTGACGTCGCAATGATGTTTTCGCTCATCCCCGACCCAAACAACCGAGGCGACCTGTTCGTCGGAGCGAAACACAAGAGGCCGGACGAAACGGATATGCCAGTCATGACGAACAACCAGGACCCGCCAACGTCGGCCAGGCTCACGCTTTCCGGCTACGGCGGCGATCGGTTCAGGGTCGCGGCGTACCTGCAGGAGGCGCCGCCGGGCGTAGCGATTCTACCCCAGGTCATGAGGAGTCGAGCGGGATGGATGTCCGGGGTCCTCACGGTCTGGAAGAAGGTCTACTACCGGGTGTCGGTCATGCGAATGCACGACAAGAGCACTGACTACGAAAGGCTATTCGACGAAGAAGGCATGAAGGGGATATACAAAAACAGCTTCATCGAGCTCGTGCGAGACGGCGACAACACCTATGCGGATTACAGCCCGTCATCTAGCAACGCAGACCATTCGCTGCCACCGCAAACCTTCGTAATCGCCTTTGTCGACACCATTCACAAGCGCAGCTTCTTCGTCGAGCACAAGGGGGTAAAAACCGTTTTCATGGACGGATACGACCACGCATTCAACCTGGCAGAGGAGCGAAGCTGGCAAGAAAAGTGCTTTTATCACGGCACAATAAAAAGATTAAGTGAAGATCACCAGAAGGCCGTCACCCTCAAGCGCAGAGGGCCCGATTGGGTTTTCAACGCCCCGATCAAAGTCGACATCACCCTCAAGGCGTTCGACGGCCCCGCAGGCCTTCAGGTCGATCGTGCCCGGATGGTGTCAGTCGCGATGCGTTTTCGATGGGCGCGTCAAACCCAGATCGGGAGGGGCAAAAGCGACCAAAAAAGGACCACGACGCCGGCCAGTGATGTTTTCCAGGGTTGCGACGTCGACGCGATGAAGGCATCGACCCTCCATACGGTCCTCCACGAGATCGGTCATTACTTCGGTCTGGTCACCCCCCGCTTGCCCGACGATACGAATAGCAAAAACACCCTACACATAGATATCGGTGAAGGCCCCCACTGCTTGAGAACGAAGCCGTGCATCATGGTCGGGGTAGCGACTGACGGCGCGCTGCAAGAGTTCTGCGAAAACTGCGACCGCGCGCTTCGCGCACTGGACCTGTCTCAGTTGCCACCGATCGTCGGTGAATTTTCTTGAGGAGTGCGATGACCCACTGGTTGAGTGTGACGAGTTCTCCCCACGCTTTCCAAAAAGAGGCGCCGCCCTGAGAGGATCCCTCGGGATCGCATGGCGAAGCTCGGTCTTCGTCGCGCGCGCGGCCCGCTCAGAGCCACCCCGCTCAAGGGCACCCCTTGGGCGTCACCGCCGAACGGTGGGCATCTCGACCCCGAGCTCTCGCCCCAACCGCAGCGCAGGCGCCACGCCGGGCGCGTGCGCGAGGTACAGGCGTCGACGCTCCGGCGTGGAGACCTCCGCGAGGTGCAGCGCGATGTCGGCGAGCGCCTCCTGGACCAGCGCGCGAGCCTCCTCCCGCGCTCCGCACGCCAGCAGCGCTCCGGCGAAGACGGCCCGCGGACGAAACGCCCCGCCGTCGAAGTGCCAGCGCGGGTGCAGGTCGCAGAGCCCGCGACGCGCGGCCGCCTCGGCCTCGTCGTGACGACCGAGGGCCACCCAGGCCGACGCGAGCACCGCGTCCGCGAGCGGTCGCATCCCGCGCATCGCGGACAGCCCCGCCTCGGTGACCGCGATCGCCTCCACCGCCTCGCGGTACCGGCCCAGGGCGACGAGCACCTCCGCTCCGCGAATCGCCAGCCGCGTCACCTCGCGCTCGTACGGACCGCCGAGCGCCCGGAAGGTCGCCACGCCCGCGTCGAGCAGCGCCGACGCGCGCGGCAGATCACCCGCCGCGGCGGCCATCTCCGCCTGGCAGTGGGCGAGCTGCGCCGCGATGTACGACCGCGGTGATCGCACCAGCGCCTCACACGCCGCGACCTCCGTCGCGCACTCCTCGACGCGCCCGAGGTGCCGCAGCAGGTAGAAGCGCCACTCGTGACAACGGAACGCATCGGCCCCGGTGGCCCCGTTCGGAACACGCGCCTCGTCGAACGCGCGCTCGAGCTCGCGGCGCTGCACGAGCGCGGTGCCGGGCCAGGTCCCGGTCTGATGGCGGTCGATGAGCGCGAGGACCTCGCCCTGGTGGCGCAGCGCGCCCGCCGCGTTGGTGAAGTTGAAGATGCCGTCGAGCGGCATGAGCAGCCGCGGGTCGGGGGCCGCGAGGAGGCGTAGCTCGGCCACCGCCTCGGCGACGGTGTCGTCATCGGGGCGCGCAGCGACGAGGCGCGCGAGCAGCAGCGGGCGACGCGGCGAGTCGGGTGCGAGCATGGCCAGCGCACCGCGGGCGGCGGCCTCGCGCGCGGGCCCGTCAGCCCCGAGCAGGCGGTCGGCCAGCATGGCCAGCAGGTCGACCCGCGTCGGGTGCGCCGGGGCGAGCGCCGCCACCTCCGCGTCGATGCGCTCGATGGCGCCGCGGTCGCTCGCGAGCAGGGCCTCCTGCGCCGCGTCGCGGTAGCAGGCGACGGCGCGCTCGACCTCGCCCGCGCGCGCCAGATGGTGGGCGAGCACCGCGGGGACCACCGAGCCTTCGGCCTCGATCCATCGCGCCGCGCGGCCGTGCGCCGCGACCCGATCGCGCTCCGGGATCATCGCGTAGACCGCGTCGCGGGTGAGCGCGTGGCGGAACGAGAAGCCCTCTGGTCCGTCGGCGCGCACGGCCTCGGCACGCACGGCCTCGTCCAGGGCGTCCGCCGCGGTGCGCGGGTCGCCACCAAGCACGGCGAGCAGCGCCGCGCGGGTGAAGCGCTGACCCAACACGCTGGCCGCTCGCAGCGCTCGTCGCGCCGAGGGAGCAAGGTGGTCGACGTTGGCCTGCGCCACCCCCAGGACGCTCGCGGGCATGGCCGAGGGCGTCGCGCCTTGTGATGCGCGCACGAGCTCCTCCAGGACGTAGGGGTTGCCCTGCGCGCGACCGACGATCGACCCGGTCGGGTCGCCGCCGAGGCGCGCCACCAGCTCGCCCGCCGCGGCGGTCGACAGCGGGCGCAGCCGCAGCTCGATGGGACCGAGGCGTTGCAGTGCCACTCCGAAGCGCTCTGCGGTCGACGGGCGACCCTGGACGACGACGAGCAGCGTCGCGTCGTCACAGCCGTCCAGCGCCCGCACCAGGGCGCGCATGCTCGGCTCGTCCGCCCAGTGCGCGTCGTCCACGACGAGCGCCAACAGCCTCCCCTCCGCGAGCGACCGCAGCCACGCCGCGAGCTCGTCGGCCACGTCCTCGTGCGTCGGGACACCACGGCGCCGGATCGCCGCGAGCGCCGGCCCGACCGTCACCGCCGCGCCCGACGGGCGGGCGAGCAGCGCGCCGAGCAGCGCGTACGGGACGTCCACGTCGAGCGCCTCCGCCGTCGCGTCGAGGTAGATCGCGCCGCTCCTCCTCGCGACGAGCGCTCGGAGCGCCCGCGCGAGCGCCGACTTGCCGAGGCCCGCGTCCCCGAGCACCAGGACGGTTCCGGCGTGGCCCGACGCGGCGTCCTCCAGGGCCGACTCCAGCACCCGCAGCTCGCGGTCGCGACCGAGGAGCGGCCGGTCCTGCGTCGCGGGCGCAGCGTCGGCTGACGACGTGTGCGGTCCGACGAGGCGCCCGCCCCAGGGGTCGCGCTCGACGACGTAGCGCTCTGCGACGAGCGCCGCGCTCAGCGGGTCGAGCAGCACCTGCCCCGCCGGAACGTCCATCAGCATCGCGCTCGCCCGGTCGATGGCGGGCCCCGTCGCGCTCGCGGCGGCGTCCTCGGCGTGGTCGGTCGCGATGGCGACGCGCACCCCGGGGTCGGAGCGGACGAGGTCGAGCGCGCGCCGACCGGCGGCGAGGCAGTGGTCTCGCGGCGTGCCGAGGGAGGACAGGAGCGCGAAGAAGGTGCCGTCCACGAGCCGCTCGACGCGCAGCGCGCTTCTCCCATCGACCACCGTGTCGCTGGGGCCGAGGGTGTCGGCGAGCGGGTCGAGGCGCGCGCCAGGGAGCGCCGTCGCGTCGCCCGCGCGCCAGAGCATCACCGTCGCGACGCGTCGTTCGCCCGCGCCGAGGGCGGCGACCTCGACGGCCTCGACGGCTCCACCCTCCATCACGCGTGCGATGAGCTCGGCGAGGGCCGCGCCGTCGGCCGGGCGGGCCGTCGGATCCTTCGCGAGCATCGCCGCGACGAGGGACTCCACGGCGGGAGGGGTCTCGGGCGCGAGGTCGGTGAGCCGGGGCGGCGCTTCGAGGAGGAGCTTGACCAGCACCGCCATCGCGTGGGCGCCGACGAAGGGCGCGCGGCCTGCGATGCACTCGAAGAGCACACAGCCGAGCGCGAAGACGTCGGTGCGCGCGTCGATGGACGACTCTCCGCGCGCCTGCTCCGGGGACATGTAGCCGGGCGTTCCGATGACGGTCCCGGTGCCGGTGCGGACGGCGCCCTCGACCCGCGCGATGCCGAAGTCGAGCACGGTGACGGCCGCGAGTTCGCCGCCCGCGAGGAAGAGGTTCGCCGGCTTGACGTCTCGGTGGACGACGCCGCGGCGGTGCGCCACGGAGAGCGCCTCCGCGACCCGGCGGACGAGGTCGAGCGACGCCGCGACGCCGAGGCGACCGCGCTTCAGGCGGGCCGACAGGTCCTCGCCGTCGAGCCAGGCCATGGCGAGGTATCCGCGGCCATCGACCTCGCCGTGCGCCACGTGACGAACGATGCCCGGGTGGTCGAGCGAGGCCAGCACCTCCGCCTCGCGAACGAAGCGAACGAGGTCGGCGTTGGTGTGCGTTCGCTTGAGGGCCACGCGCTCGCCGGTGGTCGCGTCGAGCGCGAGCCACACCTCGCCCATGCCGCCCGCTCCGACGACGCGTTGCAGCTCGAAGCGGCCCGCGATGCGCTCCGTCATCGCGCTAGGACGCCGCGCCGGCGATCGACAGGTTCCGACCCCGTGGGGACATGCGAGCGGTTGTATCGCGTGCCGCGACGCCGCGTCGATCGCTTCCCCCGACGTACCCGTCGACGACTCCGAGCTCTCGGTAGAGCGCGAGCGCGTGCTCCGCGATCTGTGCGACGACGAGTCAACACCTCTTCAGCCCTGGGCGGGCGTCGCGGGCTCCTTGCGCGGGCCGGTGGCCATGAAGTCGACCACCGTCTCAAGCTCGGCGGCGAGGTCGGGCGAGCGCTCGGCCATCGACGACAGCACGCCGGAGCATGCGAGGAAGGCCAATCGTTGGAGGATGGGACACCGACGGGTGGTCCATGCTTCGCCGATGAGTGGCCGATGCTTCGTCGACGGGTGGGCGATGCTTCGCCGAAATTGGCCAAAGGTCGGGGTCGGGTCGGCCGATGATCGCCCTGGGCCCTGACGTGGCGTCGGTTGAACAGGTGACGGCGAGTTGATCGCCGGGATAGTGTCGCCCCGAGCGCGCGCGGCCCGAAGGGAGGGCAATCTCACCGAACCGCTTCCCGTGATACCGAGTACGGCGGAGGCACAAGCATGAAGACGGTGGCGAAGGGTGGGCGCCCGAACAACTTGGTGGGGATGCTGGCGGCGGCGGCGCTGCCCACGGGCTGCCCGACGGACCCGGTGCCGCTGCCCTCGTCGGGCTGCGTGCAGGGCACCCAGATCACCTGCGGGTGCCCCGGCGGCGCCAGCAGCGTGCAGGTCTGCCAGGCAGACCGGACATACGGCGCCTGCCAGTGCGGCGGGGACGCGGGCGGGATGGACGCCGCGGATGCGGGCGATGCCGCGGTAGCGCCTGACACGGGTGGTCCTGCGATCGACGCGGGCGTGATCGACGCGGACGCGACCGACACAGGCAGTCCGCTCGTCGACACCGGCGTTCCTGCGACCGACACCGGGAGTCCCGCGCCCGACGTGGGCGGGCCGGACACGGGCGCCCCGGACGTCGGCACGCCGGACGTGGGACCGCCCGTCGACGCCGGTTCGGGCGCCGACGTGCTGCCGGCCGGGTGCGCTGCCACGACACCGGGCAACTGCTGCGGTGTCGCGTGCCCCTCGGCTGCCAACGCCTCGCCCGTGTGCGGCGGTGGCGCATGCACGGTGGCATGCATGCCCGGCTACGCGAGCTGCGACGGCACGCTCGCCAACGGCTGCGAGGTGACGCTCGCGACCACCACCGCCCACTGCGGCGCGTGCGGGGCCGCGTGCGCGGCGGGGCGGGTGTGCGTCGCGGGCGCGTGCGTGCTCTGCCCAAGCGGGCAGACGGCGTGCGCCGGGGCGTGCGTGGACACCCGGACGAACGCGGCCCACTGCGGCGCCTGCGGCAGCGCCTGCGCGGGCGGCCAGGAGTGCAACGCGGGCGGCTGCCGGACGGCGTGCGTGTGGGGGGAGAGCGAGTTCTGCACCCACACGGCAGGAGGGGTCCCGCCCACGTGCTGTGCCGCCGGGCGGACGTGCGGCTCGGTGGGCGGGATGCTCTTCGGCGATCGTTGCGGAGGCGGGCTCGGGGCGGCCTGCACTCAACACTCGGGATGCCTGCGGTCCGCCGGTGGCAACTGCGAGGGCGGGCGCTGCTGCTTCGGGAACCGCAGCAGCTGCACGAGCGACGCGCAGTGTTGCAGCGGGCGGTGCAGCCCTGACTCCTTCAACCGCGTCTGCATTCCCTGAGGCATATACCCGGAGCCCCTGCGCCCACGGCGAGTGGCCAGCGAGCTCCCCTTGTGGGCGCGGCGGAACTCTCGATGCGCGCCAACGACAGACAGCGCTTCGCATCCATGGGAGTTGGGTCAACCCGCGCGGAGTCGTGCCAACCAGTGGTAGGGCGTTGGCTCGCTTATGCCTCTTCGTCGAAGGGGCCTCCGAGCATCTCGCCGAGAGACCGCTGATGACCGCGCCGCGTCCCGCTCCTTCCCGTCGCGCGATCGGCTGGCAGTACGTCGCGGAGCAGCCCGGCGTGTCGCGCGCGAAGGCGTACGCGCTGCTCTCGGAGTGCGTGGCGGGCGCGGTGCTCGAGCGGCAACGTGGCGCGGCGCTGCGCGTCGATCAGACGACGTGGGAGCGGTTCTACGACGCGCGCTACGCCGGGGAGCTGGTCGCGCTAGCAGCGGCGCTCTCCACGTCAGCAGCGTCGTGGTCGACCCGTAGTAGGGGTGGGTGAATGGACGCGGCACGCTGTCCGCAATGCCCGCAATACGGCGTACTGCGATCGAGCTTTCCACGGGAAAGGGCGGGCTTTACGGCGTGAAGGGAGGCAGAGGGGGCGCGTTGCGGGCCGCACGGGCTGCTCCCATGCGGTCGGCTACGCCCGGTTCCTCGATCGCGCGGCGCTGCCAATGGAGGAAGCGCTGGTAGCTGCTCGGGTCGCGTCGAAGGAAAAAACGAACCCGGTGCGCCACGCTCAGCAGGGACACGAACAGGCATGCCAACACGAGTGCCCGCGAGCCGATCGGGATCGCCCCGGAGATCGCCACGACCACGAACGAAGTCACCGACGCGGCGAGCAGCAACACGAGGACGGTAACGATCGCCAACCCGATCAGAGCATCGCTCGCTCCCTCGCGGGAGTCAGCTCGAGTTCCGTGCCGAGCTTCGGTGTGGGTGAGCCCGTAATAGGTCATGGCCGGACTCACGGTAGGCGGCCGAATGGCCGAAGACAAGGCCCGTCCTGCGCGGACTACGACTTGTCGCCCTCGCGCCGCAGCGTGGCGCGCTCCGCGATGACCGCGAGCCCAGCTTCCCGAAGCTTTGCGAGTCTCGGCAGGATAAGCAGCCCTGCCTCGGCGTTCCGTCGCCCAAACAGCGCCACAGCCGCAAGTCCCGCGAGGGTGATAAAGGCGCCCGCGAATCCGAAGGCCAGCCCCACGGAGTTCACGTCGAGGACGTTGGCGAGCAGCGTACCGACGCCGCCGATGCCTCCCGCGCCTCCGACCTCGCAGGCGATCTTCACTGTCTGGAACTGACTGCGGGCCGCCGCTGCGCACTGACCGATGCCCACCACGAACGCCTCGACGTAGGCTTCTTCGGCGCCGTGCAGGTGTCCGCGCGCGACCTCGACTTCCACATACTCCAAGGCGAACTCGATGCTGTCGATCTCGCCCGACTCAATGGCAGGCCACAATCCGTCGAGCAGGGCGCACGTCACGACCGCACGCTACACCACCCCAGCTACTGCGCCTCGCCCTTTGCGGCACGCCCCTGGAGACGCGCATCCTCGTACGAACTCGCCTGCCAGTGAGCTCCCCTTGTGGGCGCGGCGGAACTCTCGATGCGCGCCAACCACAGACAGCGCTTCGCATCCATGGGAATTTGGCCAACCCGCGCGGAGTCGTGCCAACCAGTGATGGGCGTTGGTTCGCTCATCCCCATCCCCATCCCCTCACCCCCGCAGCCGCTGCTGCACCCAGCGCGAGAGCGCCGTCCCCGCCACGGTCATCAGCGTCAGCGCCTTCACCGAGCGCGGCACCTCCAGCGTCGGAACCCCGTACGCCGGCCGCTCCCACCCGCGCACGCCGGCGTCGTCGATCCATGACGAGTGCAGCGGGAAGCCCGGCTGCAACGCGTCGCCCGGCGTATCGGGCCCCAGCTTCACCACGGGCCCATCGGACAACGGGCGCGCGGCGTCCCACACCCACAGCTCCATGTGCGGCGCGTCGGGACTCCACACCTGACCCACGAGCCAACCGTCGCGCAGCGTCGCGGCGCTCTCCCGCGGAACGAAGATCGGCGCCCCCATGAACCACCCCGCCGGGAAGACGTGCTCGCTCTCCAGCTTCAAATCGCGATCGAGCCGAAACATCCGAACCGTGTGCGCCGGGTCGTTCACCCGCCGCAGGTATTCGTTGATGGGAACCAACCGTCGCGGCTCGTCACGACCCAACACCCGGGCGCGGTAGAAGATGTCGAAGACGCGCTGATCCATGGTGCATGGCAGGTGACCGCCGGTGACCCAGACCGTGTGATCGACGCGCGACACGCAGCGCTGGAGGTCGTGGCCGCGTTCATCACCATCGGGCCGGTAGGGCAGCACCTGGAGCGGCGGCAACAGGTTGAGCCCGTGCACGAAGCCGTCACCATCGGGGTCGGGGTAGGCCGTCGTGGTGATGGTTCCGTCGCGCAGATCGATGACGTGCTTGCGCACCTGATTGAGGTCGGTGGACGACGACAGGATGCCTTCGAGCTCGGGGCGCACCACACCACCACCGAGCAGCACGTCACCCGGTTCGAGCTGGTCGGCGGGGTCGGCGCCGATGTTGTGCTGGCAGTAGAGCGTGATGCGGTCGTCGTCGCAGTCGTGATCGGCGACGGCGTGCGTGGCCTCCCAGTCGAGCGTGAACACCCGCGCGTCGACGTGCGATGAACCCTCCGCGAGCGCGCGGCGGATGGCGGCCTTCTCGATGACGTAGACGCGCGTCTCGGACGGCGGAACCGACGCGGCGTGGCGGCCGGGCACGCGGGCGTTGAGGCTGTCGAAGGTGGCGGTCCCGGCGGCGCCGAAGGTCTCGCCGATGGTGTCGCGGAGGGCGTCACGCAGCAGCGGTCGCAGCGGGTTGATGAGCGAGGCGACGCCGAGCACGAGGGTCGATCCGAGGAGCACGACGTGGTCGCGCGTGAGGCAGATCTGGTGGGCGCTGGCGTGTTCCATCACCACGGGGCGGCCGTCGACGTGGACGCGCATCGGCGCGGTGGGACCAGGCATTTCGCCGTCCCAGGTAACCACGTAGAGGTCGGCGCGGACGGGCGCGCTCGGACGGAGGAAGGTGTCGATGCGTGGGACGAGGTTGGTGTAGATGAGCCGCGGTCGGCCGGGCTCGAACGCGGGGTCGTACACCGGGTGGCCCGTCGTCATGATCATCGGCGAGAAGACCCCGCGCGCGGCGGCGTGGTAGTCGCGCAAGCGGCCGACGGGGGAGATGACGTCGAGGTCGACGGGGGAGGTCTCGACGGGGCGGCCGGCGTCGTAGGTGAGCAGCATCCGAACGCCGTCGCGGCCGACGGGGAAGGTCGGGATGGGCGTCGTGTTGGAGAGGTTGGACAGACCGAACCACGAGAACTCCGCGAAGTCGGTTCGTACGAAGGCCTCGGGGGCAAGACTGCGGAGGTGCCACGCGTCGTTGCGTACGGCCTGCGTGGAGAGCGCGATGTGCGGGCCGTCGGTGGTGGGCGTCGCGGTGAGGTCGATGGTGAGCACGCGGCCGGGGGCGGCGAGCATGTTGGGAGCAGCGGCGATCTGCTGCGGCGTGGACATCACGGCCTGGTAGGGGAACACCGTGGTGAAGACGCGCCCCGAGAGGCCGTCGGGCCAGGCGCCTTCGGTGACGCGGTAGCGCACGCGGCGGTCGGCGACGTCACCGTGATAGAGGTTGAGCAGGCCGCGCTCGACCTGGGCCGCGAAGGCGGTGAGCTCGTCGGCGGAGGGGGACGATTTCGTGGCGTTCATGGGGGAGGGGAGCCCCAACGGCTTACCAGATTGGTGATAGAGACGGCGCCCATGACGACCCGACCTGTTCTGGCTGCTGACAAGATCTCTCCCGAGGCTGACGCCGTGGTGGCCGGCTTCCATCGCGCCTTCGTCGACGAGGTGGCCGCCGTGGTGGCGCGCGACCCGGTGGTGGTCGTGGGCATGGCGCAAAACCCCGTGGTGAAGAAGGCCCGGCAGCTCCTCGACGCCGAGGGCATCACGTACACGTACCTCGAATACGGGAGCTATCTCTCCAAGTGGAAGGAGCGCCTCGCGCTCAAGCTGTGGGCGGGCTTTCCCACCTTCCCGATGGTGTTCAGGGACGGTGTGCTCCTGGGTGGGCACAGCGAGCTGGTGAAGCTGAAGGCTGCCGGACAGCTCAAGAAGTAGCGCGGGGCCTCGGTCGCAGTGACAGCGCGCGCGATCGGGCGCTAGGGTGAGCGTCTGCATCGGACGCACGCGCGCCGACCACCGGCGTCCGTCGCGGCCGAACGGGAGCCGACGATGGTGCCGTTGCTGCGAGGTGTTCCTGCTCCGTTCACGGCCGTGCGCATCGACGCGTGGGTGCTGCGCCTGCTGGAGGAAGACCTCGATCGGCAGGTGGCCCTGTTGGAGGACGCCGCGCCGTCGCGCGCGGGGAGCTCATGCGTGGTGCTGCGCGCCGACGGCGGGCTGTGGGTGGCGACGGGCCACAACCGGCTGTGGACGATCTTCAACGTGCCGCGCGGGACGTGGACGATGGCGTCGAACATCTCCGGCGTGGTCGCGAAGGTGAGCGCGCCGGTGAAGACGTACGACGCGCCGATCAGGGTCGACGCGCGCAAGGCGGGCGGCGGGCGGCGGTAGCGACGAGCACATGAGCTCCACCTGGAAGTGCCCGCGTTGCGGCGGCGACGATCGCTACGCCATCCAACAGGTGCTGCTCGCCGACGGAACCTCGGCCAACGGCGTCGACGCCTTCACGCTGACGGCGCACTACGGCGAGACCGGTGAGTCGGGCCTCTTCGGCGCGAAGATGGCGCGCTCGGTCGTGCGCGCCGAGGCCGTCGTCTGCGCGAAGTGCGGGTACACCGAGCTCTATGCGAAGGACCTCGCCGTGCTGGAGCGCTTCGCCGCCGAGCGACAGGGCGGCGTTCGTCGGCTGAAGGGCTGAGGGGTTTATCCCTCCCAAGGTCGTCGTGCCCGCCTTCGGACCGGGGTTGGTCGCGTCTCGCGCCTGCACCCCGGTCCGAAGGCGGGCGCGACGACCTTGAAAGGAGTGCGGCTGACGAATCTGGTCTCGCGTCGTGGGCCGTGAGCGAGCGGCGGGATCAGCCCGCGAGCGCGGCCTTCACGGCGTCGAGGTCGGGGAAGACCCCCGGGTTCTCGCCGACCCACGCGTAGGTGATGACGCCGTTTTCGTCGATGACGAAGACGGCGCGCTCGGAGACGCCGACGAGGCCCAGGGCGAACTTCTCGCGGTAGACGTCGTAGTCGCGGGTCGCGGTCTTGTTGAAGTCCGACAGAAACGGAAACGTCGCCTTGGACTCGGCGGCAAACTTCTTGAGCGACCACGGCATGTCGACGCTGATGGCGAGCGGCTGCGCGTTGAGCTTCTCGTAGGCGGAGTAGTCGTCCGCGACGGCGCACATCTCCTTGGTGCAGACGCCGGTGAACGCGGCGGGGAAGAAGAGCAGCACGACCTTCTTGCCGCGCAGCGACGAGAGCGTGACGGTCTCGCCGGATCCGGCGGGGAGGGTGAAGTCAGGGGCCTGGGTTCCGACCGCGAGTGCCATGGTGTTGTTGCTCTGGTGAGGGTTGAGGGAGGGCGTTGCAGCGCCCGTAGGATGCGTCAGGAGGGACTGTGGTTTCTACGGGGTGTCCGAGCCCTTGAACACCCGAAACAGCCACCACAGCGACGGCAGCAGCAGCCCCAACCCCGGCGGAACCGTCCACAGCACGGCGACCAGCGTCGCGCGCGGCGCGGCCGAGCCCGCGAGCGTCACGTCGGGGTAGAGCAGAAACGGATACTGCGCCAACGCGTAGCCCGTGAGCAGGCAGGTCACCTGCGCGACGGTCGCGACCCGCGCGAGCTGAAACCGCCGCTGCCACAGCGCGTAGCCCGACGTCAGCGCTGCCACGCCGCCGACCGCGAGCACCGGCAGCGCCCGCGGCGAGAGCAGTCCCCCGCCGAGGTGCGGCGCCGCCACGAACACCCCCGGAACCAGCACCGCCGACAGCACCACGACCACCGTTCCGACGGTGAGCGCGTGGCGGCGGAAGTCCTCGCGGAGCTCACCCTCGGTCTCCACCGTGAGAAACACCGCGGCGAGGTACGCGCACAGCGACAGCGCGAAGAGCCCCGTGACCAGCGCGATGGGCGACAGCCACGCGCTCGTGCCGTCGATGACTTCGCCATCTTCGCCCGCGCGAATGAGCCCCGACGACACGGCGCCGAGGCACATCCCGAGCAGCACCGGCGTGAACACCGACGCGACGCCGAACACCCGCCCCCACCCGCGCAACGACGACGCCTCACGCGGCCCGTACGCGCGAAACACGAAGGCCGCGCCGCGCAGCGTGATGCCCACGAGCGCGAGGTGAAACGGCACGAAGAGCCCCTCCACCAGCGCGTAGAAGGCGCGCGGAAAGCCCGTGAAGAGCAGCACGATGACGAAGATGAGCCAGACGTGGTTGGCCTCCCACACGGGGCCCATGGCGTGGGAGATGGCGTCGCGCTGCTGGTCACGCCGAGGGCCGCGCGCGAGGGCGTCGAGGATGCCGCCGCCGAAGTCGGCGCCCGCGAAGACACCATAGGCGCAGAGACCCAGCACGACGAGCGCGGCCATGGCGTCGGCGGGGGTCATGCGTCGACGACCGCTTCGCCCTTCACGGGCGTCTTCGCGAGGTAGCGGAGCATCCCGACGACCACCACCCCGAGGAAGAGGTACAGCGCGCTGAAGGCCGCGAAGGTGAGGCCCGCGTGCGGCGATCGCGTGGCCGCGTCGGCGGTGCGCAACACCCCCTGGATGGTCCATGGCTGACGGCCCGCCTCGGTGACGAGCCAGCCCGCTTCGAGCGCGATGAAGCCCATCGGCGCGGCCGCCACCAGCGCGCGCAGCAGCCACCGCGGGATGGGCGCCTCCTTCTCCTTGCGCGTGCGAAAGCGCCAGACCCACCACGCGAGCGAGAGTCCGACGAGGGCGGTTCCGGCGCCGACCATCACGTCGAAGGCCGAGTGCACGATACCAACCCGCGGCCACAGCTCGCGCGGGAACTCATGGAGCCCGCGCACCGTCGCATCGGGGTCGTCGAAGGCCAGCACCGAGAGCACCTTCGGCACGGTGACGGCGCCGCGCAGCGTGGCGGCGTCTTGATCGACGAGGCCGCCGACGGCGATGGCGGCGCCGCTCGCGGTGTGGAAGTGGGCCTCCATCGCGGCGAGCTTCACGGGCTGCGTGGCGGCGACCATCTTGGCGGTGCGATCACCCGAGACGAGCTGGAGAACAGCGGCGATGGAGGCGACGGTGAGCGAGAGGGAGAGCGCGGGGCGATGCCACGGTTCGGGGCGCTTCTTGAGCAGCGACCACGCGTGGGCGCCCGCGACGGCGAAGCCGACGCTGACGTAGCAGGAGAGCGTGGAGTGCACGGCCATGTTGAGCCACGCGGCGCTCTTGAAGGTGGCCCACGGGTCGAGGGTGGTGAGCGATCCGGGCGGCGGGCACTGCATCCACGCGTTGACCGCGACGACGAACGCACCCGAGAGAAGACCGGTGAGCGCGACGCCGGCGCCGGCGAGGAGGTGGGCGCGGGGGGAGAGACGTTGCCAGCCGTAGAGGTAGAGGCCGAGGAAGATGGCTTCGAGGAAGAACGCGTAGCCTTCGAGCGCGAAGGTGGGGCCGATGACGGGGCCGGCGAGCCGCATGAAGCGCGGCCACAGGAGGCCGAGCTCGAAGGAGAGCGCGGTGCCCGAGACGGCGCCGATGGCGAAGAGCACGGCGGTGACGCGGGCCTGCCGACGGGCGAGGGTCTTCCAGCGGGGGTCGCCGGTGCGCAGGCCGATGGCCTCGGCGAGCACGGTGAGCAGCGGCAATCCGATGCCGATGGCCGCGAACACCATGTGGAAAGCGAGCGAGACCTCCATCTGCGCGCGGGCGGCGAGGAGCGGGTTCATGGCGGCAGTGCGAGCGACGGTAGGCGCGGCCCTCCGTGAAGTCACGGGTGACTTTTACGTGAACCCGTAAAGCGAGCGCGTCGCTTGCCATCGGCGCGCGGTGCGTCTAGAAGGCGCCGCGAAAGGACACCGAAGAATTATGGCGACCGAACTGACCCTGGCGATGATCAAGCCCGACGCGGTGGAGAAGAACCTGGCGGGGGCGATCCTCGCCCACATCGAGAAGGCGGGCTTCAAGGTGCGCGGCTCGAAGCGCATCCACCTCACCAAGGCGCAGGCCGAGGGCTTCTACGCGGAGCACAGCGCCCGCGGCTTCTTCGGCGAGCTGACGACGTTCATGTCGCGCGGCCCGGTGTACATCCTCGCGCTGGAGGCCGACGGGGCCATCGCGAAGTGGCGCGAGACCATGGGCGCGACCGACCCGGCGCAGGCCGCCGACGGCACGATCCGCAAGCTCTTCGGCGCCAGCAAGGGCGAGAACGCGACGCACGGCTCGGACTCGGCCGCCAGCGCGGCGCGCGAGATCGGCTACTACTTCGCGGGCTACGAGCTGCTCTGATCGGGTAAGCGCCCGCTCGCCTCCCCCTCGGCCGGCGCTAGAGTCGCCGGCCATGGGAACCGCCCGCCGACACGCCCTCCTCCTCTGGTGCGCGGCCACCGACCGCACCTTCGACCGCGCCGAGCTGCGCGGCGTCGAAGTGCTCGCGGGCAAGTGCATCCACTGCAACTGCCTCGTGTGCGTCGACCTCGACGGCTCGCGCCTCCTGCGCGCGACGCTGGAGCACATCGTTCCGCGCACGCACGGAGGCACCAACGCGCTGGAGAACCTCGCCGTCGCGTGCGGTCGCTGCAACGGCGCGAAGGGCATTCGCCACGACAACCAGCGCTGGGGCGACCCCAAGCTCATGGCGATGATCGAGCGGCTCCAGGAGCGGAAGCGAAAGCGACTCCGCGAGCCGTTGGCGGGACTCACGCTGCCCGACCTGGGCGACATCGAGCCCGACGCGGAGGAGGACGACGAGCCCGCGAAGAAGAAAAAGAAGAAGCGGTGACGGTCGCGCAGTGGGCCGGGGTTCACGGTGCAGGCTCCGCGTCCGTCGCGCTCCGTTCACCGCCGGGCAATGGTAGGGGGTCACCCCGCCGCTGCGCGACGGGGTTGCAGCGGATGTCACTGCCTCCACTTCGTCGACCGGGATCGCGATGGATCTGGACCTGCAACCCCGTCGCGCAGCGGCGGGGTGACCCCCTACCATTGCCCGGCGGTGAACGGAGCGCGACGGACGCGGAGCCTGCACCGTGAACCCCGGCCCGCTGCGCGAACGCCATGCTGGGGAAGACGAGCGATCAGTGGGCGATGGTCGTCCCCGGCCGCGGCGGAGCGGGCGACGGGGCGGGACGCGCGGACACCATGGTCATCGCGACGTAGGCCACCACGAGGGCGATGAGCACCAGCGTGGCCAGTAGTTCCAGCGGGAAGATGCCCGCCATGCGCGACCAGCCGTCCTGGTAGAACCGTCCCCCCGACCGCTTCTGCAACCGCCTCTGAACGCCCACCAGCAGGTCAGGCGCCGGTGCTTCGGCGCTCTTCGCGGCGGCGATGCCTGCGACGGGCGCTTCGGTCTCGGCGGCCATGGCCGAGAGCTGGTCGAGCATCTTGCAGAAGCCGTCGTACTCGCGCTTGAGCGACTCGTTGGCGTCGAGCGCCGCGCGCACGGCGTCGTTGCGCTCGGGCGACAGCTCGCGGTCGTGGTAGGCGCTGAACAGGTCGCGCACCTCGTCGTCGGTCAGCGTTACTCCGGCAGCTTGCATCCCAGACCTCGCTCGATGGCCTCGCGCAGCGCCGCGCGGGCGCGGTGGAGGCGGCTCTTCACGGTTCCTTCGGGGAGCCCGGTGATGGCCATGATGTCTTCGTAGCTCAGGCCCTCCAGGTCGCGCAGCACCACGAGGGTGCGGTGCTCCTCTTCGAGCAGCCCGAGGGCCCGGTCGATGACCTTGCCCAGCTCGGCGCCCTGCATCGACTCGTCGGGTCGGTCGGGCCGCGACATCACGGGACCGCCCTCGGTGAGGGCCTTCGCCCCCTCGTCGTCCATGGCGTCGTGGCCGCGCGTCACGCGCCGATCGAGGTATTTGATGCGGTTTTTGCAGTGGTTGACGGCCACCCGGTAGAGCCACGTCCCGAGCCGTGAGTCACCGCGAAAGCTGTCGATGCTGCGAAAGACGGTGATGAACACCTCCTGCGAGAGGTCTTCCGCCTCCGCACGATTGCCCAGCATCCGTTGCACCAGCGAGAACACCTTGGCCTGATACGCCCGCACGAAGAGGTTGAACGCCGCCTCGTCACGGCGCCGCAGCCGCTCGACGAGGACGCGCTCAGCCTCGACGTCGAGCGTCATGGACAACGCCTCGGCGTGGAGCGTCGACCATCCCAGCGGCAGCGCATCGGCACGACTTCGCACATACGCCGAGACAGCCTTCGGGGTCGAGAGGTTCCGGGGGTGGGGACGGACTCAGCTTTTCACCTTTCGCCGGACCGAAACCCGACAAGGTGAAAAGCTGAAACCGTCCCCAACCTGCTCAAAACGGCGTACCGCGCTCGATCAGCGTCTCGATGGGCCGCCGCCCTGCATCCGGGCGCTCCCGCACCACCGCTCGCCGCGCCGGGGCCCGCACCGTCGGCGCCACCACCGCCACTCCCGCGTCGACCACCGCCGCCACCGTCGTCACCGCCGGCGCCACGTAGGCCAGCGACACATCCGCCGTGGGCCGCGACACCACTGCCATCCACGCGGGCGCCCCCGCGACCTCCACCAGCACCCGATGGTCGCCGTCGGCCCGCAGCGCCGTCGGCAGCGTCACCACCGCGTCATCCACCAGCACCCGCGCCCCCGCCGGAACCCCCGTGATGCTCAGCCTGTGCGTCGCCGCGGGCGCCACCACTGGCGCCACCGCCGGGGTCACCACTGGCGTCACGGCGCTCATCCGCCACGCGGTTCCCACCGAGCCGATGAGCGCCAACGCGCCCACGGCCATGAGCCACTTCGGCTGCGGCTTCGCGCGCGGCAGCGTGACGGCGCCATCACCCGGCAGCGTGTCGGCGTGCACCAGCGTCGGCGTCGGCGTCTTCGAGCTGCGCGTCGGGGCGAGGCTCCCGCGCGGCGGCGCTTCGAGCACGCCTTCGCCGCGCTCCCACGCCCGCAGCGCCTCGCGCATCGAGCGCGCCGTCGGGTAGCGCTCGCGGGCCGTGCGAGCGAGGGCCCGCTCGACGACGGAGGCCAGCACCGGGTCGAGCGACGGCAGCGCGTCGAGCAGCGGGACGTGCCCCTCGGTGGCGATGCGCATCATCACGGCGTTGTAGTTGGGGCCCTCGTACGGGAGCCGTCCCGTGAGCAGCTCGTAGAGGATCACCCCCATCGCCCACACGTCGCTGCGCAGGTCGATGGTGGCTTCGCCGCGGGCCTGCTCGGGGGACATGTACGCGGGCGTTCCGATGAGCGCGCCGGTGCGGGTGAGCCGGACGCGCTCGGCGTCGTCGCCGAGAAACTTCGACACCCCGAAGTCGAGGATCTTCGGCTGCACGACGTCGCCGTGCTCGGCGAGGAAGATGTTCTCGGGCTTGAGGTCGCGGTGCAGGATCTCCTTCTCGTGGGCGGCGTCGAGCGCTTCGAGCACGGCCACCACGATGCCCACGGCGTCGGCCACGGGGAGCGACTCGTCGCGTTCGAGGCGCTGGGCGAGGCTCTCGCCGCGGAGGCGCTCCATGACCATGAAGGGCGCGCCGTCGTCGGACTCGCCGTAGTCGAAGACGCGCACGATGTTGGGGTGCCCGATGAGCACCGTCGCCTCGGCCTCGGTGCGGAAGCGACGCACGGCCGCGGGGTCGCGCGCGAAGCTGGCGTGGAGCACCTTCACGGCGACCTCGGCGCCGCGGATGGCGATGTTTTCGGCGACCCAGACGGCCCCCATGCCGCCCTCCCCGAGCGGGCTCAGGAGCTTGTATTTCCCGCCGAGAACGTCACCCTGACCCGCCATCGCCGCCGACCGTAACACCGTCACGCCGCCAGCAGAACGCAACCCAATGCCCCCCGACCTCTACGCCGCGCCCGGCGTCTACGACCTCCTCTTCGACGACCGCACCGACGACGTACGCTTCTACGCCGGCCTCACCCGCGGCCACGCCCGCGTGCTCGAATACGGTGCGGGCACCGGGCGCATCACGCTCCCCGTCGCCCTCGCGGGCAGCACCGTCGTCGCCGTCGAGCGCGAGCCCGCCATGCTCGACGCCCTCCGCGCGCGCCTCGCCCGCGAGCGCGCCCGCATCCACGACCGCGTCTCCCCGGTGCTCGGCGACGCCACCACGCTCGACCTCGACGCCCGCTTCGACCGCGTGCTCTTCCCCTTCAACGGACTCGCCCACCTCCACACCGCCGAGCAGCAGTCCTCCTTCTTTACCCTGGTCCGTAAGCACCTCGCGCCCGGTGGTCTCTTCGCCTTCGACCTGTGGCTCCCGGAGCCACGCTTGCTCGCAGGCGAGACCCTGGAGACCGGCCGCTTCCTCGACCCATCCACGCGAGAGCCCGTCACGCTGCGCGAGGAGTTCGACTACGACGCGCTCGCCCAGGTGCTCACCACGCGGCTCACGCTCACGCCCGTCCTCGACCGCGCCGCCGCCCGGCAATGGACCATCTCGCAGCGGCAGTTCTTCCCTGAAGAGACCCGCGCGCTGCTCGCAGCCCACGGCTTCGACCTCCGCTGGCGAACCACCCGCTGGAAGCTCCCCGTCGACCTCTCTCGCCCGCAGCTCGACGACGAAACACCCGACGAACGCGGCGCCATGATCGCGTACGTCTGCGCCGTGCGCTAAGCCTGCGCGCACCCATGATCGACCTCCATTACTGGCCCACCCCCAACGGGTGGAAGATCACCATCGCCCTCGAAGAGATGGGCCTTCCCTACCGCGTGCTCCCGGTCAACATCGGGCGCGGCGAGCAATTCAAGCCCGACTTCCTCGCGATCTCTCCCAACAACCGCATGCCCGCCATCGTCGACGACGACCCGCCCGGCGGGGGAACGCCCGTCTCGGTCTTCGAGAGCGGCGCCATCCTCCTGTACCTCGCCGACAAGACCCGCAGCTTCATCCCCGACGACCTGCGCGGTCGCGTCGCCGTGCACGAGTGGCTCATGTGGCAGATGGGCGGCCTCGGCCCGATGATGGGTCAGGCCAACCACTTCGTTCACTACGCGCCCGAGAAGATCGCCTACGGCATGGAGCGCTACACCAAGGAGGTCGAGCGCCTCTTCGGCGTCATGGAGCGCCGCCTCGCCGACCGCGACTACCTCGCGGGCGAGTACTCCGTCGCCGACATGGCGGCCTTCCCGTGGGCGCGCCTGCACGACCGCCTCAACATCGACGCGGCGAGCTTCCCCAGGGTGGCCGCGTGGCTCGCCCGCATCGACCAACGCCCCGCCGTGCAGCGCGCGCTGAAGGTCGGCAAGGACGCCATCCGGCCCCTCGACGACGAGGCCAGGAAGGTTCTCTTCGGGCAGGGAGCGAAGCTGCCCTAACGCCCGTCGCCCGCGTCCATCGGCGCCCGCCGCACGCCCGCGTCCGTCGCCCTCGCGTCCACCACTGCCGTCGCAGCCGCCGCATCCACCGGGCCCTCTGCCACCGGGCCCGTGGTCGGCTCCACCGCCGCGTCCGCTCGACCCGCGTCACGCGTCCGGGGATTGCCCTGCGCCAGCGCGTCGGCCGCCTGGATCATCGGGATGCGCGCCCGCGCCCCTTCCATGTAGCGCGCCGGATCGAGCACCACGTACGGCGGCCGCCCGGCCTGCTCGCGGTCGCGGTTCTCGCGGTCGAGCCAACGCAGGATCTTCGGCACCGCGGCCACGCTCCACGGGTGCGTGTCGTGGAGCAATACGGTTCCGCCGGCGTGGTTGCCCAGGTTGGTGATGACCCGTTGGGCCACCGTGTCGGAGTCGTTGACCAGCAGGTAGTCGTGCGGGTCGATGGACCACATCCACAGCTCGTTGCCGCGCGACACGAGGTGCCGTCGAACGTCCTCGCTGTACGCCCCATACGGCGGTCGGAACAGGTGCGGCCGCTCGCCGATGACCTCCTCGATGAGGTCGGCGTTGTGTTCGATCTCGTAGCGCACCCGGTCGGGCGTCAGCAGCGAGAGCTGGTGGTGGTGCACCGTGTGGTTGCCGATGATGTGACCCGCCGCCAGCGTGTCGCGGAGGATCTGTCGCGAGCGCGTTCGCAGCGGCTCCTCGCTCGACTCCATCCGCCACCCGCACACGAAGAACGCCGCGTGGATGTTGGCCCTCGCCAGGATGGGCAGCAGCCGATCGGTGGTGCCCGGGTTGGGCCCGTCGTCGAAGGTGAAGAGCACCTCGCGGGAGCTCGGTCGTCCCAGCGAGAGGTCCCAGCCCCAGCGCAGGCGCGCGTCGGGGTTGAGCAGCGCCGGCGGCCACGCCGTCTCGCGCGACGCGTCGGGCGGAATCACCATCCCGATGGGCTCGATGTGACCGCCGTCGTTTACCCGCGCGAGTATTCTCGGGAAGATCGGGATGCGCAGCGGGGTGCCGTCGATGCGCGGCCGCGGCGCCGTGGAGACCGCCGCGAGCGCGCCTGTGATGATGGCAGCGCCGATGGCCACGAGGGCGGCCGCGCGGTACGCGAGTCCCTGCGAGCGCTTCCTGGCCTGGTGGCGACGTCGACCCATGAACTGGCAACCGGGGCGACGGCTCTATCCGATCGACGCCCCCGACGCCACCTACCGACTTATCGAAGGCGTCACTCGCGCTTCACACCCCGACGGCACCCGTGCTTCACGCCCGCCCCCGCGCCATCTCCCTGACGCGCCGCGATTTCGTGCGAGTGATCCTGCACGGAATCCGTGGCCTTCGTCGTGCATCGCATAGCCTCGGCGCGCCGCAGGGTCGCGGCGCCACTCACTTGGAGGAACCACCCCTTGAAGAACATCACCTGTCTGTCCGTTGCTTTCGCCGCGCTCGCGGTCGTGTCCGCCGCATCCAGCGCGCAGGCCCAGCAGACGCAGCTACCCCTGCCTTTCGCACGACGTCCGCTCACGCTCACGGCGCGCACCCTCCGCGCTGACGTCGACTTCAGCGTCTCGCAGATCTCGCTTGGCATCGCCACGGCGACGCGCGTCGGCCTCAACCTCGGCGCGGGCTTCGGCATCACCGAGGATCTCGAAGTGGGCGCGACGGTCATCCCGCTCACCCTGAGCCCGAGCTTCAGCTACAACGACCCGTCGATCTACGGCGTCTATCGCTTCGTGCGCGGCAACGTCGACGTGGGCGCGCGGCTCGACGTCTCCTTCCCCGTCAACGGCAACTTCGGCCTGCGCGCGGGTGTCCCGGTGCTCTTCCACCTCGGCGACACGATGCGCCTCGACACCGGCGCCTTCCTCGAACTGTCCTTCAGCGACCCGCTGGGCAAGGGGCTCAGCATCCCCGTGTCGTTCGCGGCCAACCTCAACCCCAACCTCTTCCTGGGCGCGCGCACGGGCGTGCTGCTCCCCAACTTCGACTCCTTCGCGATGCCCCTCGGCGTCTTCGTTGGCTACACCATCGCCAACGGCGCGGGCGCCTCTCCGCTCGCCGACATCACCGCGAGCTTCGACTTCCCGCTCTTCCTTGCCACGGGTCGCAACGACGCCATCTACGCCGACTTCTGGGTCGTCAACCTCAGCGGTCGCATCTACTTCAACCTGTAGGCGTCAGAGCTGGAGGCTCGCGAGGTCGCGGTACACCGCCGACGTCGTGTTGCCGAAGCCGAACACCACGCGTCCGCGCGTCGCGTCGAACACCCCGAAGGCGCTCGACCGGACGGGCGGAGACATCTCCCGCTCGACGCGATCCCAGCGCTCGGCGCCGGGTGTTGCGTCGAAGGCCCACAGCCCGGCTTCGCTGCCGCGCGCGTCGGCGGTCCCACCCAACACGAACAGTTGTGACCCGGTCGGGTCCCACTCCGCGACGCCGTTGCGACGACCCGGCGGCGACCCGGGCTCGTCGCCCGACGCGAGCCGATGCCACGCGGGCGCATCGCTCCGCAGGTCGAGCGCCCAGGTGTCGGGCGCCGGGTCGAGCGGCGAGAACCCCTGCGCGCCGCTGAACACCACGAGCCGACCGCGCTCCGCATCGAAGCCCGAGAAGAACCCGTAGCGCGGAGACGGACCCTCCTTGGCGGCGAGCTCGGTCCACGTCGCGACGTCACCGTCGAGGGTCATGGTCCACGTGTCGCCGAGCGGAGACGCGCGCCCCGCCCCACCGAACACCGCGAAGCGCCGCGTGACCGGGTCGTACGCAAACGCATGGAGCGATCGCGCGGGCGGCGGGGTGCGCTGCTCGATGCGTCGCACCGTCGCGCCGTCCTCGCGAAACGTCACCCGGAAGAGCTCGTTGTTGACCGCGTTGGACGCGCCGTATCCGCCGAAGAGCAGCGCCGATTGCCCGTCGGGCATGAGCGCGACGCGGCGTGACCCGGCCGGGGGAATGACGTCGCCATCGACGGCGGCCGTCTGCCACGTGCTGGTGGCGAGGTTGTAGCGCCACGCGTCGCCGAGGGGCGTTCCGTAGGGCTGATAGCCGGAGCCGCCGAGCATGAGGAGCTGGTTGTGTGCGGCGTCGACCATGAGCGCGGCGTGTTCGCGGGCCTGCGGGTCGGCGGTCCATTGCACGCGCGAGAGCCAGGTGAGGGGGCGGACGGTCACCTCGACGGCGTGGGTGGTGCATGCGCCGCGCGCGTCAGTGCTCTCGATGGTGACCGACTGCGGGCCGGTGGTGGCGTAGTCGGCGGAGAGGTTCCAGCGGGTGGTGGCGCCGTCGCCGTCGATGGAGAGCGTGACGCCGGGCGGCGCAGTGACGACGTGGGTGACGGCATCGCCCTCGGGGTCGACGATCGCGACGATGAGCGTCTGGTGCTGGCCCTGGCCGATGGAGAGCGTCGCGGGCGCGCTGGTCCATCGGGGCGGAGCGTTGACGGGGACGTCGGCGGTGCGGACGTCGGCGCCGGCGTCGGTGCTCGACGGGGACTCTCCGCACGCGGTGAGCGCGAGCACCCCGAGGGCGACGATGATGCGCGAGTGCATGGGTGGCGCGGAGGGTCTCGCAGTCACCCGCGCGACGCCAGCAGGGCTCGCAGACGTGCGACCTCGGCCTCAGCTTCCGCGCGCCCGCGGGCCTGCTCCTCCTCCGCGGTCAAGAACAACTCCCCTCCATCGACGCCCGTCCCGAGTCGGAGACGCACGTCACGGCCTTCTCCCATTGCGCGTAGCCAACAGCCCAGCGAGGCCACCTCGACGCGGTCGCTCGTGGTCTGCGCGACTCGCACGAAGCCCCGTCGGGCGAGCCGCCGGTACACCTGCCAGCGCACCCGCGTGCGGCTGCGGGAGGTCGCGCCCGGGTCGAAGATCACGAGCTCCTTCGCGCCCATGGCGGAGTACTCCGCGGGCGCATCTTCGTAGTCCTTGCCCACGTCACGGGAGACGATCTCCAGCGCGAACGAAGGCGGCCCCACCTCCCAAAGCTGCCACGACGTTGGGACCGCCCCCGGGTCGACCTTCGGCAGCACGTAGACGTCCGGCGCCACACGCCGCGTCGGGTCCCCTTCGACCCAGTAGAGAAACTGATCCGCACCCGTGAAGGCCCGCACCCGACGGGACCTGAACCACCGCGCGATCAACGGCCGCAGCTCCTCGGCGATGAGCCGCTGCAGGAAGTCCTCCCCCATGTGATCGGTCTCCGGGTAGTGCACCGTGTGGACCCGTCGCGCGGTCGACGTCATGGGCGGCAGAGTGCCACGACGCCTCGCGCTCGACGACGCCATCAACGACGCTTTCCCCGTCAACCCAACGCGCCCTCACCTGAAGGGACGCGCCCGCCCACGCTTCAGCCACCGATCTCTCCGTCCGCTACCAGAGCAGTCGCAGCCCCGCGGCGATCGCCATCGGCGTCCCCAACAAAACCAGCGTCGAGAACGCGAGCCCATACCGGACATCGCGCTCATCACGGAGCGCGTCCTTCCACTGAGCCAGCGTCCCGACACGCACCACATCCACCGGCGCACCATCGCGATACGGCGCCGTCGCGGTCGCTACCGCAGCGACCACCACCGGCCCAGCGGGCGCGTTGCCCACCGCCGCGTGCGTGCTCCCATCAGCGAGCAGCAGCGTCCCGTCGGCGCCCATCGTCGCATCCGCGAGCGGCCTCTTCGGCATCGCGTCCACGTAGCGCGCACGTCGCACGAACCACGCTGCCAGCACGACACCCAGCAGCGCGGCGATGGGCCACCCGAGCGGCGGCGCGAACTCACCGGGGAAGTCGCGGAGGCCGACGTTGACCCGCTGGAGCGACGGCCCGCGAAACGCCGCGATGGGATGCGGGCGGCCGTGGAGCATCGGGGTCTGGATGATCCAGAGGTCGTGGCGCTGGTCGCGGAGCACCTGGAGCGTCGCATCGCTACGGACGGATGACTCCTGGCGCCTGGGGTAGCGCAGACGGCTGACGTTGAGCGGCCAGTCGGCGGGGAGCGGCAACGTCGGGTCGCTCTGGAGAAGAACATGGCAGTCGACGTCGTAGCCCTGCACGCACGCGACGGTCAGCGTGAGCGCGCCGAGCGGGTGGCGCTCGATGGCGCCCGCGGCGGAAGGCGCCTGGAACGAGGCGACCACCGGCAGCCCATCGATCGGCGACCGTGGCGCGGCATGGGACTTCGCGCGGGCGACACCCATGACAGAGAGCACACCAACGGCGACGGCGAGCCACGGCAGCAGCACACCAATGACGCGGCGAAGCGGGCGATGCAGCTCGAAGACGAGGCTCTCCGTGAATGCGATGGCGAGCGGCAGACCGACCATCGACACCAGGGAGGGCAGGACGAGCCACGCGGGCGGCTCATTGTGGTCACGCCAGTTGAAGGTCGACTCCACCCAGGCGGGTCGCACGTGGAAGACGTGAACCCCCATGACGAGGAAGACCGTCACCGCCGACGCGCCGACCGCCAGCGTGAACGCACCCCGCGCATCGACCGCGAACGTCTCCCTCGCCCGCCGCGCGGTGATCCACAGCACCGCGATCGAGCAGAGCGCGGAGACGGGAAACGCCACGTTGTGGTTCTCGTAGGAGAAGGCCGCGACGAAGCTGCCGAGAAAGGTGCTCAGGCCGACCGTGATGGTCAGCGCCTTCCACGATGAAGGCAGCGCGGACGTCATGGCGTAACGCTACCTCGCGGACGCGAAGTCCACGTGGTCGGTCACTGGGGGAATCTGGAGGGGAGAGCCTTGGTGGCTCAGGCGGAGGCGGGGGCGAGCGCAGCCGCGCCGAGGGGATAGACGGAGACCTTCTTGCGGTCGTTCTTGGTGCGCTCGTACTTCACGATGCCGTCGATGAGGGCATAGAGCGTGTAGTCCTTGCCGGTGCCGACGTTGTTGCCCGCGTGGACGCTGCTGCCCACCTGGCGGACGATGATGCCGCCCGCGCGGATGTCCTGGCCCGCGTACACCTTGATGCCGCGGTACTGCGCGTTGCTCGTGCGGCCGTTACGGGACGATCCCTGACCCTTTTTGTGTGCCATGGCGCTTCAGCCCTCGATGCCGGTGATGTGGAGCTCGGTGAACGGCTGACGGTGGCCGTTCTTGCGACGGTAGTTCTTCCGGCGCTTCATCTTGAAGACGATGATCTTCTTGGCGCGGCCCTGCGAGACGATCTCGGCGTTGACCTTCACGCCCTCGACCGACGGCTTGCCCACGCGGACGGTGGCGTCGCCGCCGACCATGAGCACCTGATCGAAGGTGATGGTTCCCTTGGGCTCGCCCGGGAGCTTCTCCACGCGGAGCCGGTCGCCCGGGGAGACCCGGTACTGCTTTCCACCGGTCTTGATGACGGCGTACATGTCGATGAATCCTCCAAGTTGTCCCGAGGCGTCGTGGGCGTACTTGCCCTCGACCGTCCTCGACGGAAGGGGGCGGGTTCTACGCGACGCGACGTCGGCGCGTCAAGACCCGCGGAAACTTCACTCCACCCGCAGCGCGCCGATGGAGCGCAGGTACGCCCGCAGCGCCGGCAGGTGCTCGACCCGCAGGTCTTCCGGCGCCACCGACGGCAGCAGCCCCCCGTTGTCGGAGCCCGCGTGCAGCACCGCTTCGAGGCGCTCGTTGGTCACGTCGAGGTTGTTGACCATGCCGCCCGGCGACTCCGGACCATGGCACCGCAGGCACGCCGTGTTGAAGCGCTGGTGCCCGGCCTCGACCATCTCGGGCGGGTCGTTGGCCGCGCGCCGCGGGCGGTTGGCGTTGCTGCCACCCGACGACTGCGACGCCCCGGACGCCGTCTGCACGGGCGTCGGATCGCACGCCGCTCCGAGCGCCGCCGCCATCACCACCGTCGCCAACTGCCTTGCTCCGCGGACCTTCATCGCTGCCGACGGGGTATCGCGGATCGCCCCGCACGGTCAAAGACTGCGTCGCCGTCCCCGCTCGGTGACCACCGACGCCCATCGCGTTGCGCCCGATTCTTGAGCCGACGATGATCGCCCGATGGCCCTTCGACTCCAACACGTTCTGGTCCACGGCCTCGCGGCGATGGCCCTCGCCTCGTGCTCGCAACGCGAGTGCACCGTCACCCAGCCGACCATCGTCGTCACCGCCGAGGAAGCCCGCCAACAGGCCACCCGCGACGCCGGAACCTTCGCCGACGGCTCCGCCTGCCAGGCCGCGTGCGCCCGGATGCTCGACTACACCGTGTCGTGCGCCGAGGAGGAGCTGCTCTCGTGCTCCGGGGCCGTCGCGCCGTTCAACTGCCAGGTGCGCATCACCGACTGTTACACCCCGGGCGAGCCCGCCTGCGGTCGCCGCCCCGAAGGATGGCGCGACCCGGGCGCCGACGTCGCCAACCCGATGACCGCGTGGTGGGCCCACCAGATGCGCCTCGAACACGCCTCCATCGTCGCCTTCGCGCGCCTCGCCGACGAGCTCACCGCCCACCGCGCACCGGCGCCCCTCATCGCGCTCGCGCACCGATCGCGCCGCGACGAGGTGCGCCACACGCGGGCGATGGCGGCCTTCGTCCGTCGAGCGGGTGCACCCGTGGCGAAGACCATCGACCCGCCGTCACCCACGAAGCGCTCCCTCCTCGCGATGCTCGAAGAAAACGCCGTCGAGGGCTGCGTGCGCGAGACCTTCGGCGCGCTGCTGGCGACGTGGCAGGCGAAGCACGCGCGAGACCCGTTGGCGCGGTCGGCGTTTGCGGGCATCGCGCGGGACGAGGCGCGGCACGCGGCGCTCGCATGGCAGGTTCACGGCTGGGGCTCTCCGAGGCTGTCGAAGGGTGAGCGCGCGAAGATCGCTGCGTCGATGCGCGCGGCCCTCGCGACGCTCGCGGCCGAGATCGAAGCGGAGCCGGTCGCGGGTCTGCGGGAGGCCGGTCTCTGGCCCGATCGTCGCGCGCTCTGTGCGGCGCTGTCGGCGCTGTCGGGGGAGATCGCCGCCACGTAAAGTGCCTCAGCGAGCGAGAGAGCGGCTGGAGAGAGCGCCCACTGCGCGGTTGCGGACGGCCCGCGAGCGGGCCTGCAACCGCTGAAGTGGGAGCCTGGAGCTGGACGTCCCGCCTGCGCGGGACTTCCTGGCGGCGCGTCGAGCGCTGGAGCGCTCGACGGGAGGGTGCAGGCGCAACCCTATTGGAACTCGGCACGACACCCGACATGTTTCATCGCCACATCGAGCTGTACCTGCACTTCATCTGGAGCACCTGGGACCGGCACCCGTGGATCGACGCCGCCATCCAACCCCACCTGCACGCGGTGGTGGCATCGGTCGCGCGAAAGCAGGGCTGCTCGTTCGTCGAGGTGGGTGGCGTCAGCGAACACGTCCACGTGCTCGTCCGAGCTCCGCCCACGCTGGCTCCTTCCGATCTCGTCCGTCACCTCAAGGGCGTCTCATCGCACGTCGCCCACGCCGAGCTGGGCGTCGACTCGTCCTACGCCTGGAGCGAGGGGTACGCGCTCTTCAGCGTCGACCACTCGGACGTCGACTCGCTCGCCGCGTACATCCGCGATCAGCCGCGGCACCACGCGAACAACACTCACGACCCTCGACGAGAACTACCGGCGTGACCCCATGACCTTCTCGTCGAGCGCTCCAGCGCTCGACGCGCCGCCAGGAAGTCCCGCGCAGGCGGGACGCCCAGCTCCAGGCTCCCACTTCAGCGGTTGCAGGCCCGCTCGCGGGCCGTCCGCAACCGCGTAGTGGGCGCTCCGAAGCGAGCGCCGCCGGACAACATCACCACCCGCCTGCGATGAGCTCGACCCCCTCAGCGCCCGAAGATGCGCGAGAGCAGCCCCCCGCCCCCCGCGGCGACCTCCTGGCTTCGGCCAGTGCGTCGACGGGCCGCGATGGCGCGCAGCTCGCGCACCGCGTCCATGTTGGTGCTGTTGAGTTTGTACGCGCGGATGAAGTGCTCCAGCGAGCGCGCTTCATCGCCCCGACGCGCGTACGCCCGCCCCGCGAGCACCTGCATCTGGTCGTCGTCGGGGCTCAGCTTCAGCCCGCGCGTCACCCAGCCCAGCGCCTCGATGCATGGACCTTGCGGCGTCTTCGCGAGCAGCGCGGCCACCAGCACCACGATGGCGCCCGCGAGCTCGGGCTGCGCCGCCAGCGCCTCGCGCGCGAGCTTCGACGCCTCGTCGTAGGCGCCGCAGCGCAGGCACACCTCGGCGGTGTGCAGCTTCGTCTGCGCGTCGGCCTGCGCGGCGAGGCCCTGTCGCGCGTTGGGCGTTCCGCTCCCGGCGACGATCTCGGAGAAGTGACGCCGCCGTGACTCCTCGTCGGTGAGCGCCGCGTGCGCCTCGTCGAGCAGCGCCTGCACCCGCTGGTGCACCTCGCGCAGCGCGATGGCGCTCTCCGGAACCGCCTCGGGTCTCCACTGCGTGCTGCGCTCGGCGTACGCCGCCCGCACCTCCGGCGCCGCCGCGGTCGGAGCGACGCCCAGCATCTGGAAGTACGTCTCGTCCTGCATCGCGGCGAAGCGCGTCTCGGCCGCCGCGAGCCGCGCGCGAACGTCGACCGGCGGTGGCTTCGGCGCGGCGACCCGCGGGGGCGACTGCGGGATGACGGTGGGCTGGATGCCGAGGTCGCGCACCGCCGGGAGGTTGCTCGACGAGATCTGCCGCGCGGGGTCGGGCGCCCGCTGTTGCAGCACCGGCTGAACACCCGACGCGAGCCGCGGCTTCTCGTCGGTGAGCTCGGCGAGCCCGGTGATGAGCAGCAGCGCCACGAGCGAGCGGGCGGTCGCCGGGGAGCAGCCCGCGTGGGTGAGCGCGGCGAAGGTCGCCGGACCGGGGCGCAGCGCTTCGAGCGCCTTGGTCTCGGCGGCGTCGAAGCCGAAGCCCGCGAGCCCGACGTTGGGCAGCAGGCGGAGCGACTGCATCCCGAGGCGGGTCATCGCGGCGTGCACTGCCCCGTGGTCGGGGTGCGCGCGGAGCCCCGGCCAGAGCAGCGGGAGGATGTCCTCGGGCCGCCGCTCGGCGCCGAAGTCCGCCAGCAGGTCGACGCCCCTGAAGAACGCCATCGCTCCCTTCTCCAGCGCGAAGAGCCGCTGCGCCTTGCGCCGGAGCTGCGCCCGCAGCGCGCGCGACACCGCCTCGTCGCTGCACGCGCCCATCGCCACGAGCACCTTGCCCTGGAGCCCCTCGCGCGCCGCCATGCGCGCGAGCGACTCGTCGAACTGCTCGGCCGTGAT
Source organism: Polyangiales bacterium (assembly GCA_044229975.1). Classification (GTDB taxonomy): domain Bacteria; phylum Myxococcota_A; class Polyangia; order Polyangiales; genus SCUS01. The sequence goes on along the minus strand of JBGARZ010000006.1, from coordinate 65,918 downwards.
GGCGCCCTGCTCGCGCAGCACGCAGCCGAGCGTGTCGAGGGCTTGCGGCTGACGGATCTGCGTGAGCGCACCTTCCTTGAAGGTCACGAGGGTCTCGCCCGGAGACACTCCCGCGTAGCACTCGGCCTGTATCGACAGCGTGCCGGTGAGGTCGCGCTGTCGGGCGGACCAGAGGAGGGAGGCGATTGAAGTGGTTCCGAGGTCACCCGACAGGGTCGGAACAGGTCGGGACTTCATGGCGTCCACTATGGACCACGACCCCCGCCGCGCGAACCTCCGGGTGGGCCAATTCTACGGCGAAACCAATGATTTAGGCGGGCATGTGGGAGGCCCTGCGACGGCCACGCACGGGCGCTTTCCGGTCTGCGCATGTGCGGCCTCGGAGCGGCACCCGTCTCGTTGAGTCAGAGGCTCTCGATCGCCGCCGACGTGCACCCGCTCGGCGCGACCAGCGGGTTGCATCGCGAGGGTGTCCCACCGGGGATGCGCACGCCGTCGATGCCGCCGCGCGCCGTCACCGGGAAGTCCGTGCTGATGATGTGCGCGCCCGACGCGAGGCCCGCCTCCGTCACGGCCGGGTCGAGGATCTCGTCGCCCGCCGTCCACGAGAACACCCGCACGAGATAGCCCGCGCGCACCGCCACTGGGACGTCGGCGCCGCGCGGGTTGTTGAGCACCATCACGCCCGCGAAGGGGTCGCCCACCTCCGAGTCGATGAAGGCGAGGCGCCCGTTGAGGTCTCGGCCTCCGTGCGTGTAGACGTCGCGCAGCGCGTCGGTGCGGTCGATGAAGAACAGCACCCGCCCCCGCGACGCGGCGAGCGTGGGCCAGCCGCGGGTCTCGATGGCCGTGGGCAGCGTCGGTGAATCACCGCGCACCTCGTCGGGCGTCACCACGAGCGGGCGCGGAAACACCGACAGGATCTCCGCCTCCATCGCCGTCATCCGCAGCTCGGTGGTGGCCGCGTCCCACGCGTCCTTGGGCTCGATCTGGATCAACAACGGGTGATGCGCCGTGTGCGCGTCGGACCAGCGCCGCACGACCGAGAGGCAGTCGGTGAACAGGTCACACGTCGAGCGCGGATCGAGGATGGGCAGATGAAACACCCTGAACCGCCCGCACCGCGCGTCCCATCGGAGGTCGAGCTCCAGCGCGCGCACGCCTTGCGATTCGAGCTGCGTGTCGAGCGGCGCCTGGTCGTAGTCCCAGTCGGGCCCGACGATCATCGGCCGGAGGTGATAGCTGTTGTGCGTCCCCTTCGCCTGGAGGTGGTTCATGCGCAGGACGCTGTCCATCGGGCCGGGCGTGGGCGCCGGCCCGGTGCGCGCCGCGGCCGTGCCCAACGGACCAGGGCACGGCGGCCCGGCGTCCCTCACTTCCATCACCACGTCTTCGGCGACCACCACGTCTTCCTCGACCGCGACGTCGGGTGCGTCCGTCACCGCGGCGTCACTGCGTGGCGCGGGCGTCGCTTCGTTGCAGCCGACGAAGAGCAAAGACACGAGAACGGCGCTTGACCTCATCGCCGCGATGCTACCGCAGCGGCGACCATCTCAATCGACCAGCTTCGTGGCCAGCGCGGTCAGCACCTCCGCCGCGGGGGCGTCGACGCGCACCGCGGCATGCTCGTCACCGCGGCTCTCGCCCAGGTTCACGATGGCCACCGGGGCGCCCTTGGCCACGGCCCTCAGCACGAAGCGGTAGCCCGAAAACACCGCCAGCGATGACCCGACCACGAGCAGCGCGTCGGCCTCGTCGAGCTTCGCAAACGCCGCCTCCACCCGCGGCTTCGGAACATTGTCCCCAAAGAACACCACGTCGGGCTTGAGCACCCCGCCGCACGCGAGACACTCCGCCACGCGGAAGCCTGCGACGGCCGCCGGGTCGAGGTCGGCGTCGCCGTCGGGGGCGAGCGAGTGGGTGCGCGTGTCGGCGCCGGGGTTGAGCGCGAGCAATCGTTGCTGGAGCGCGTCGCGGGTCTCGGTCGCGCCGCAGTCGAGGCAGCGGGCTTCGTGGAGGGCGCCGTGCAGCTCGATGACGTCGCGGCTGCGGGCCTTGTGGTGGAGGCGATCGACGTTTTGCGTGAGGAGCCCGGTGAGCAGCCCGGCGCCTTCGAGGGAGGCGAGCGCGTGGTGCGAGGCGTTGGGCTCGAAGGCCCGGAAGCGCGGCCACCCGAGGACACTGCGCGCCCAGTAGCGGGCTCGCGTGGCGGGGTCGGTGATGAACGCGCGATGCTGGATGGGGTTGCGCGCCTTCGCGCGGGTGAGCGGACCGCGGTAGTCGGGGATGCCGGAGTCGGTGGACACGCCCGCGCCGGTGAGCACGCAGACGCGTCGCCCACGAAGGAGGCTCGCGAGCTCGTCGACGGAGTGGCTCACGCCGCGGGCTCGTCGTCGTCGAGCCAGGCCGCTTGCAGCAACAGCTCGATGACGTCGTCGAGCGGCCACTCGCCCTCGACGGGCCACGCGAGGCCCTCCAGCGCCTCGGCGCGCGCGAGGTAGCCATCGGCCTCCGCGCGCTTCCCCTGCTTGTCGAGGCAGCGCACCAGCCCCGCGAGAACGCCCCGCCGCAGCCCCACCTTCGCGCCGTCGGCGAGGCCCGCGAGCGCCTCGGTGTAGTGCTCGACGGCGACGTGGTGGAAGTCGAGCCGCTCGTCGCACCAGCCTACCGCGGCGAGCAGCGGCGCCAACTCGGCGCGCGGGAGCAACGTCTCGCCCCCCGCCAGCGCCTCCTCCAGGGACGACCGCATGGGCGGCAGGTCGCGCTCCCGCTGGTGCCGCTCGGCGATGGCGCACCACAACGCTGCCCGCAGCGGGTGACCTTCCTTGAGCGAGCGCAGGGCCGTGGTGAGGTGCTCGCGCGCCGCCCCGAAGTCCCCGAGCGCCGTGTAGCAGCGGGCCAGTTCCATGGTGAAGGCCGCCATGGTCCCGACCTGCGTCCTCCCCACCTCGGTGAAGCTCGCGAGCCCGCGGGACAGCAGCTCGATGCCTCGCGCCGGGTGCCCCGTGCGGCGGTGCGAGCGCCCCGTCACGGCGGTGATCACCGCCATCTGGTCGAAGCTTTCGGAGCCCTCGAAGGCAGCCTTCGTCCGCGGCAGCCACTCGAACACCCGCGCGTCGTCGCCGCGGTCGGAGTGGTACGTGACGATCGAACTCAGCGCCGCCCGCAAGCGCCCGGGCTCGATGAGCATCGGCGCGATCTTCTCGAGGCGCGTCACCATCGCGCCGTCGTGCACGGCGTCGAGGCGGTCCCCGAGATCTTGCAGCGCGTCGACGGCCGCGTCGTACTGCCTCGCCACGATGAGCCCGTCGACGAACGCGAGCGCGTCGTCCACGGAGAGCGTCGGGTCGAGCTTCGTCGGCCCGCGATACGGTGCCTTGCGGGGCACCAGGTCCTTGTACGCGTCGCTGTCCGGTGGAGGCACCAGCACCAGTCCGGGCTCCAGCAGCAGCGCGTCGGCGAGCACGATGTTGTGCCGATCGCTGGCGACGCAGCGCCCGGCGCGCACCAGCTCCAGGTTGTTGCGGCGCAGCGCGCGGATCACCACCTCGTCGTCGAGCACCGACACCGCGGCGTCGCGGCCGACGGCGCGCACGGTCACCTCGACGTCCTTGCCGGACAGAGGGCGCAGCTCGGTGACGTCCACGTTGGGGCGCTGGGTGAAGCGCGCGACGTCCGCGAGGCTCAGCGCGAAATGAAACGTGAAGGCCAGGTCGTCCTCGATGACGGCCGCGCACACGAGCTCGGCGCCCACGTAGATCTCCGCGAGGGTCATCACCTCCTCGGAGTCGGGCACGCAGAGGCAGCTCCAGTACGCCCACTCGCTCCGCCGCGCCGCCGGAACGCCCGCGTGCAGGTACCACCGCAGCACGTCCTCCACCTCGGGCCACACCTTCATCGCGCGCAGCCGCTCGAAGCGCGGTGCGTCCCGCTCGCGCCAGTCGGCGTCGCCGGGGCGCTGCCCGTCGCGGTCGCGCCAGTGCGGTTCGACCAGCCAGCGCGCCTGCTGGGCGGGCGCCATCACCCGGTCGAAGTCGTCCTCTCGCGCGGCGGACTCGTCCATCGCCCGATCATAGGACACACCCCTCCGCGATGGGGTACTACGGCCCGCCGTATGAGCCTCCCCCTGGTCACCCTCGACACCGCCGCGACGCCCGACGGCAAGCTCGTCCTCCAGCGCCGCGGCGACCGCGACTTCTTCATCACCATCGACGGCCGCATGCTGATGAACAGCGCCGACCGCCGCTCCGAAGTCGCCCTCGGAACGCTCGCCTGCCGCGGCCTCGCCGAGCGCCCCGCGCCGCGTGTCCTGGTCGGCGGCCTCGGCATGGCGATCACCTTGCGCGCTGTCCTCGATGCGCTCCCGGCCACCGCCGCGGTGCAGGTCGCCGAGCTCAACCCGGTGATCGTCGCGTGGTGCCGCGGCCCCATCGCCCCGGTCACCAATGGCGCCGTGGATGACCCGCGCGTCACCGTCACCGTCGGTGACTTCGCCGACGCCCTCCGCGCCGCGAGCACCTCCCCGGGCACGCTCGACGCCGTGGTCATCGACCTCTACGTCGGCCCCGACGCCCGCACCCGCCCCCGCGACCCCCTCTACGGAACCATCGCCTGCGAGCGCGCCTTCGCCTCGCTGCGCCCGGGTGGTGTGTTCGCCATCTGGGCCGAGGCGCGCGTCGAGAGCTACGTCGAGCGCCTCCAGCGCGCGGGCTTCGCCGTCACCTGCGAGCACCCCTCCCGGGTCAGCGCCCGCTTCGTGGTCTACCTCGCCACGAAGCCGTAGGCCGCCGGGGTAGTGGTTGCGCGCGGGCGTCTCTGCTACGACACGGCGCATGACCCCCACCGAGGTCGCCGAGAGGCACCGCAAGCGCGCCCGCGTGGCCCTCGACCTGGGTCGTTATGATGCCGCCGAGCGCGAGGCCCGCGCCGCCCTCGGGGCCGCGCCCACCGACGCCGACTCGCTCATCCTGCTCACCCGCGCCCGCCTCGGGGCCGGCCGCTACGACGCCGCGTGGGAGTCCGTCCAGGCCGCCGTCAGCGCCGCGCCCGGCACCGGGTACGCCCACTACCTCGCGGGCTTTACGCTCCAGTGCATGGGCCGCTACGAAGACGCCCTCGCGCCCATCGAGCGCGCCCTGGCCTTCGAGCCCGACTTCGCGCGCTACCAGATCCGCCGCGCGCTCAGCCTCGTCGAGGTCTCCCGCTTCGACGAAGCCAAGGCGTCCATCGACCGCGCGCTCGCGCTCGACCCGCGCGACGGCGTGGTGCTCGAAATGGCCGCCCGCGTGCTGGGCACCCTCAAGGACTACGACCGCGCCGAGGCCATCACCCGCGAGCTCATCAAGCTCGAACCCGACAGCGCCTCCGGCTTCGGCCGCCTCGCGTGGCTGCTCACCGAGCGTCGGCGCTTCCCCGAGGCCGCCGAGGCCGCGCGCGAGGCCATCCGCCTCGACCCCAACCACTACGCCGCGTGGGCCAACCTCGGGTACGCCTCGCTCGAACTCCACCTCTACCGCGAGGCCGAGTCGGCCAGCCGCGAGGCGCTGCGCATCCGCCCGGGTCTGCCGTCCGCGATGACCAACCTCGTGGTCGCCCTGCGCGAGCGCGGGGCCCTTGATGAAGCCGCCGAGCTGCTCGCCCAGTGCCGCGCGCGCGACTCCGCCAACACGTCGTTTCAGCGTCAGCTCGCCGAGGTGCGCACGGCCATCGCGCAGCGTGATCGTATCCGCCTCGTCGACCGCGTGGTCATCACCGTCATCGCGGCGGGCATCACGGTGGCGGTGTCGTTGTTCGATGGGCGCATCGGGCTGGCGGTGGGGGTGGTGGCCCTCATCGCGACGGTCATCGCGTGGCGCGTCGGTCGATCGAAGCCCGCACCGCCGCCCGCGCTGGATCCGTAAACAGCCCGTCGGCCACGAGGTCGATCATGGCGTCGACGAGCTCTTCGGGCTCGGTCACCGCGCGCCGCAGGATGAGCTGGTAGAGCAGCTCCTTGATGATCCCGGTGAGGCAGAACGACCAGATGCGCCGGTGCCCCGGCCGCACGAGCCCGGCGTCTTCCCCCTGCGAGAGCGAGCGCTCCAGCAGGTCGGCGATCTCTTCATAGAACGCCAGCAGTCGCTGATCGAACTCGGCATCGAGGCCGACGGCGGCGGAGAGCAGCACCTTGGCCATGGCGGGCTCGGCCACGAAGCGCTGCACGAGGCGCACGAGGTTGGTGCGCAGCTCGCTCATCACCCGCACCGGGTCGGCCTCGGGGACGGTCTCGATGGGCTCGATGGTCTCGGCGAGCTGCCGCACGAAGCCGTTGACGAGCTCCTCGAAGATGCCGCGCTTGTCCTCGAAATACAGGTAGAACGTGCCTCGCGCGACCTTGGCCCGCGCCACGATGTCGTCGATCTTGGCGTCGTGATAGCCCTTCTCCGCGAAGACCTCCGCGGCGATGGTCAAGATCTGCGCACGTCGTTGTTCGCGGTCCATTGGGTCCAAGGCCCTCCGGCGCTGAGCGGTACCACAGGTCGGTCGCAGGTTTGTCAGGGAATGACGCGTCGTCGGGGGGAGGGTCTTCCGCGCCACGGCGTACCGTGCTGTAACCTGCGCCGTCTCCCGACGGACCCTGATCGTCGGACGTCCCACACACGACACGCGCAGTCTCAACACGGAGGGTTTTTCGGAATGATGCAGACTCCAGGTAGCAATGGGCTGGGTCCGATGCAGGCCGCCGGGTATCCCCCTGGCGGCGGCTTCGGGGCACCTCCGGGCGGCGGTGGCTTCGGGGCACCTCCGGGCGGCGGCGGGTTCGGCGCGCCTCCGGGTGGTGGTGGGTTCGGTCCGCCTCCGGGCGGCGGCTTCGGCGCGCCTCCGGGCGCGGGTGGCTTCGGCCCGCCTCCGGGCGGCGGCTTCGCGGCGGGCGGCGGTCCGATGATGGGCGGCGCGCGCGTGAACTACGGCGGCGCCGGCGGCTCGCTCTTCGCCGTGTACCTGGTGAGCGTGATGCTCCCGCTCATGGGCGTGTACATCGGCGGCGCGGTCTGTATGGGCGGCGTCATGGCGGCCACGCGCGACAGCAGCGGGCAGCCCTCAGGGGCCGGCATCGCGCTGATGGGGGTGCTGGGCCTCGCGCTCTTCGCCGGTCTCTTGATGGCCGGTCTCCACGGCGCGACGAAGATGCTCCAGTACTACTGGTCCAACGTCACCATCGAGGGCAAGCGCTGCACCTATCACGGCACGGCGGGCGGCCTCTTCGGGGTCATCATCGTCCCGCTGCTGCTCGTGTACTGCACCATGGGCATCTACAGCCCGTGGTTTGCGTGCAAGCTCCACCACTGGATTCTCTCGCAGGTCGATGTGCAGGGTGAACGGCTCCAGTTCACCGGTGAGGGCGGCGGCCTCCTGGGCATCTGGCTCATCGGCTCGATTCTCACCGGCCTGACCTTCGGCATCTACTTCCCCTGGTATCACAACAACCTGCTCGAATATTACTGGAACAACACGTCCATCTCGGGCCGTGGTTTCCGCTTCCAGAAAGACCCCGGCGGGTTCTTCGGCATGTGGCTGCTCAACACGGTGCTCATCATGTGCACTGGCGGCATCTACACCCCGTGGGCGATGTCCAATCAGTGGGATTGGGAAGCCAAGCACATCGGCTGAACGCCCTCTCCAATGGCCCCATGGTCGGTCATTCGTAGCCGCCTGGGGCCCATCGTCCCTCCCGCCCTCATCTGCTCACTCCTCGCGTTCGTCCCGGTCAGCACCTGCCTGGTGAAGATCGCCACCGGACACCCCTGTCCCGCGTGTGGCATGACCCGCGCCTCGCTCCGGCTGCTGCGCGGCGACCTCCACGGCAGCGTCACGCTGCACCCGCTGGCGCTGCCGTCGGCGCTCGCGCTCGGGCTCGCCATCGTCCTGGCCGCCACGCTGCGACCGGGTCACCCGCTCTGGGAACGCTACGTGCGCCATGTGCTCACGGTGTTCGGCGTGGCCTTCCTGGCGGTGTGGGCGGTGCGGCTCGCGGGGTGGCTTCCGCCCGTGTGAGGTCGCCCACCCCTTTGGTTGTGCTCCCCGTCGCCCTCCGACTAGAGTCCGCCGCCCCCGTGGAACAGCCCTCTTCCCCGCACCCCCGCTGGCGCCGCGCGGCCCTCGCGATCCCGCTCCTCGCCGCCGTCGAGCTCGTCGCGCAGTTCGTCATCCAGGCCCGCGTCCCCACCCCCGCCCACTGGCGCGCCGCCGCGTCGTACATCCACGCGCAGCGCCGCCCCGGCGACCTCGTCACCTCCGCGCCCCTCTGGACCGACCCCCTCGCGCGCCAGTACTTCGCCGCCGACATTCCCCTCGCCGACGCCGCGCGCCCCGACGCCACGCGCTACCGCCGCGCCCTCGTCGCCACCATCCGCGGCGGCGAAAACCCCGACCTGCGTGGTTGGCGCGAGACCGCCCACCAGGACTTCGGTCGCATCACCGTTCGCACCCTGGTCAACCCCGCGCCCGCCACCGTGCGCTACGACCTCATCGAGCACCTGCACCCGCCCGACGCCGAGGCCTTTCGGCTCATCAACGACACCCCGGCCGCGTGCGACTGGCACACCGGAACCTTCGTCGGCGGCGGCGGCCTCGGCCAGGGGGCGCTCGCCTCGCCCAACCGCTTCTTCTGCTCCCCCGAGGGCTGGAACTACATCGGCCTCACCATCATCGAAGACATGCAACACCGCGGTCGCCGCTGCATCTGGTCGCACCCCATCGCGGGCGGCGCGATGGTCACGCGCTTCCGCGATGTCCCCATCGGCAACACCTTCCACGGACATCACGGCATCGCGTACGAGGCCGAGCGCGGTGACGACCTCGGCAACCAGGGCGGCCCCGTCGAGCTGCGCTTGATGATCGACGGCAACGAGGCCGGGCGCTCGGTGCACCACGACGGCGAAGGCTGGAAGACCTTCGACATCGACACCCATCAATGGGCCGACAACCGACCCCATCAGCTCTCCATCGAGATCCGCGCCGAGAACCCCGGGATGCGCCACTACTGCTACGAGGGGGACGTCCGATGACGCGCGCCCAACGCCTCTGGACGGCGCTCAAGCCACATTGCCTCGGTGCGCTGCTGGCGCTCGTGTACCTCATCGTGCTGGTGCGCACGGCGCGCACGCTGGGCTACGCCCGCGACGAGGGCTTCTACTTCGACGCGGCGACCTCCTACGCCAACTGGTTCGACCTGCTGCTGCACAACCGCCGCGAGGCGCTCACCCGCGGCGCCATCGACGGCGCGTGGCAGGCCAACCACGAACACCCCTCGCTCATGAAGTCGCTCTTCGGACTGTCATGGCTCTTCCTCCACAACAAGTGGCATTGGATCACCTCCGAGGGCCTGAGCTTCCGCTTCCCTGGAATGGTGATGAGCGCGCTCGGGGTGTGGGTGACGTTCATCTTCGGACACCGCGCGCACTCGACCCGCGCGGGGCTCATCGCGGCCATCTCCCTCGCCTTCATGCCGCGGGTTTTCTACAACGCTCACCTCGACTGCTTCGACGTGCCCGTCATGACCATGTGGGTCGTGGTGCTGTACGCCTATTGGCGGTCGCTCTCGGGCGGTATCGGTTGGGCCCTCGCCACCGGGCTCGCCTGGGGCCTCGCGCTGGAGACCAAGCACAACGCGTGGTTTGTGCCGTTTCTCGTGGTGACGCACTTCGTGCTCACCCGCGCTGGAGACATGCGGCGCGACGCGGCGCGCGGAAACTTCCCGGTTCCGCTCGGGCTCATCTCCATGGCGGTGCTGGGGCCGCTGGTGTTCGTCGCGCTGTGGCCGTGGATGTGGTTCGACACCCTCTCGACGCCCGCGGGCGGACCGGGGCGCTTTCAGGAGTACGCGGGCTTCCACCTCCACCACGCCTATTACAACATGGAGTGGATGGGATATAACTGGTTTCATCCGCCGTTTCCGCGAATGTACTCGTGGGGGATGATGCTCTTCACGGTGCCGGGCATCACCCTGCTGCTCGCGCTCATCGGGTTCATCGTGATGTTCCCGACCATGCTGCGGGAGTCGAGCGGGCTCTTCGGGTGGCTGCCCATCAAGCGCGTCCGCGCGTGGGCCGACGCGCAGAAGAGCGACGACCCGCGCGGGACGTGGTCGCTGGTGTTTCTGGGGTTCATGGTGCCGATGGCGCCGTGGCTCTCGCGCAACACCCCCATCTTCGGCGGAACCAAGCACTGGTTTCCCGCGTACCCCTTCCTCGCCCTGTTTGCGGGCGTGGCCTTCACCAAGGTCGCGGCGTTGTTGGAAGAGCTGCTGCGCGATCGGGTGAAGCGCGAGGGCGTGGTGACGGCGGTGCTCGGGGCGCTGGTGGTGCTGCCGCCGATCGCGCAGAGCGCGCACTCGCATCCGTTCGGGTTGAGCAACTACACCCCCATCGCGGGCGGCGCGCCGGGCGCGGCCGACATGGGCCTCAACCGACAATTCTGGGGCTTCACGACGGGCTCGTTGACGGAGTGGTTCAACCGACAACCGGAGCAGAACGCGGGCGTGTACATCCACGACACGACGCCGCGCGCCTTCGAGATGTTGCAGCGCGACGGGCGATTGCGAACGGACATGCACCCGGTGTGGCAGGTGGGCGAAGGGGTCTTCGCCATCGTGCACCACGAGCTGCACATGAACGAAGTCGATTATCAGATCTGGACGGCCTACGACTCACCTGCGACGGCCTACGTGGCCGTGCACGATGGGGTGCCGATCGTATCGGTGTACCGCAACCCGCGGCCGCGGTAGCGGTAGCGGCGGAGGGCCGGGGTTCACCGTACAGGCTCTGCGCTCGTCGGGCTCGGTTCACCCCGGGCAATGGTAGGGGGTCACCCCATCGCTCCGCGATGGGGTTGCAGGGGAAGGCGGAGGTCTGTCTCCGTGCAGAGATTGGTGGGGCGCACCGAAATGCGGGCGCGGCTCAACCTCCGACGCGGTCAACTCGATAGCGCGTCATGAGTGCAGTGTACGCGCGGTTGTATGTTCATCTGGTGTGGGCGACGAAGGGGCGGAGGGCGGTGCTCGACACGCTGCGAGCGGCGCGCGTTCACGGGCTCCTTGGCCGCCTTTGCCGCGGTCGGGACTGCGTGCCGATCGCGGTCGGAGGCGTCGAGGATCACGTTCATGTGCTGGTGGGACTCCACACCACGACGAGCGTGGCCGACCTGGTACGTGACCTGAAGGTCGTCACGTCCTCCTTCATCTCCCGCACCCTCCACGTCGACGGCTTCGCGTGGCAGGCGGGCTACGGAGTCTTTTCGGTTCGTGACTCGGAACTGGAGGTCGTTCAGCGATACATCGTCGACCAGCGACGTCACCATGCCGACGGAACAACCCTCGTCGAGTGGGAGCGATGCCGTCCCCCATCTCCCACACCAACAACCGGCGATAAACTGGCCGTGAAGTAGCGGCCTCTGCTGCCTGCAACCCCATCGCAAAGCGATGGGGTGACCCCCTGCCATTGCCCGGGGTGAACCGAGCCCGACGAGCGCAGAGCCTGCACGGTGAACCCCGGCTCCCAGCCCACCGCCGCCCGCCTCACCCGCCATCTTCCAGTCACCAATGCATCGCGAGCGGCTCGTCCGCGGCTCGCCATGACCACTCCCGCGACAGCGTCGGGCTCGTCCACACGACGCTCTCCAGCTGCGGGCGCTCGGGCAGCGCCTCCAGCACGGCGTCGATCAGCTTCGCCGCCATGCTGAGCGCGCCGCTGGTCGCGAGAAGGCTGTTGCCCTCGATCGTCACCAGCCCCTGCACTCGACGCCCCTCGATGCGGCTGAGCGGCGACCGCTGCCCCGGCTTCGACGGCTGCGTGAACTCGAACGCCACTCCCTCCGCCCCTTCGTTCAGGTCGAGCTCGGGCGCCCGTGCCCGCAACGCCGCGATCGCCGCCACCGGGTCGCTGAGCACGAACTCCGCGCTCGCAAAGATCGCCACCTCGGCGCCGCCTTCGTTCGCCTCCATCAGGTGGCTGTGCGCGTCGACCACCTCGATCAGCGCGCGCGGCATCGTTCGACCGCGAGCTCTCGCGAAACGTCTGCGCGTTGTCCTTGGAGACGTTGCCCTGCCAGGACTTCCCGTCGGGCCCGAGTTCCCCGCGGCTCTGCGTCGGCGCCGGGTCGAACTTCGGCGTGCAGCACTTCTTGTATTTCTTCCCGCTGCCGCACGGGCACGGATCGTTGCGTCCGATGACCTTCACGCTCACTCCACCCGCGCGACGTCCGCCTCTGCCGCGCACACCTCGGCCTCCACCGCGGCCGTGCCCGGCACCCCGCCCACCATCCGCAGCGGAACCCGGAAGCACCGCGCCCCCTCGCTCGCCCTTCCCTCGTCGCTGAGCCGCGTCGCCGCCGTCGCGCGCCCCGCCGGACTCCCGTCCGCCCAGCGCAGCCGCGCCCCCTCGCGCACCACCCACCGCGCGCCCGCCGGCTCGTCACCGCGGTCTTCCATTTCGAGCTCCATCGCGGGCAGCACCGCCTCCGCCGGAACCACCGCCTCGAAGCGCACACACGGCGTCGCCACCGTCACCCGCGCGCCATCCCCCGTCGCCCGCCGCGACCGCACGTACACCGGAACGTCGCGCCCCACCTCCACGCGCGCTCCCTCCGGGAGCGTCGCCCGCGTGCCCGGCGCCAGTCGCTCGGCGCTCGGCTCCACGCGAAGTGTCTGCGGCGCGGGGTGATCCATCGCCGTCGTCGGCGCGCTCGCCAGCGTGAGCCGCAGCCCCGCATGAACGAGCTCCGCGCCCTCTCGCACTGCGACACCGGGCTCGATGGCGAGGGACCCCTGCGGCCCCGACGCGCTCATCGACGACGCCAGCACCGGCCCCACCGACGACGCCCGCACGAAGAACCGCAGCCGCATCCCGCGCGGCGTTCGCAGCACCGGAACACACTGCCGCGACCCCGCGAGCGTCTCCACCTCGACCCACTCACCGCGCGCCCGCACCCGCCGAAACGTCGCCCCGCCCGCGACGGTCACGCCGGGCGCGCCGTCGTCCGCGCGCGTTCGGAGGGTGGTCCCTTCGGTGACGCGGAGAAAGCGCGGCGCGGGCTGTGAGGCAGTGGGACGCTGCGCCGAAGCGCAGGCGAGGACGAGCGTCGGAGCGAGGAGCGCGAGACCGATGGGGCGCATGGCGCCGCGGACAGTACCTTACGGCGTCGGGTCGACCCACACCGCGATGCGCTCGACCGCGGGCGGAACATCGATGCGCGTCGTGTCGTCGGGCAGTCGCACCACCCGGTACTGGAACGCGTTGTCGGTGCTGCCGGCGCTGCGGGCGTCGTGGGTGAGGAGGAGCGTTCCGTCGCGCGGGGTCGCGGCCGCCGAGATGAGCGTGGGGCTGTCGGCGACCACCGAGTCGGCGCTGCTGATCTCGATGCCGCGCGCGACGAGCGTGCCGCCGCCGTCGGTGCGGTTGCGCATCGCGTACACGGCGGTGAGGTCGCGGCGCATGGCGTCGATGCGCCCCGTGAAGAGGGTCTCGATGGTGGGTCGCACACCCGTCGCGACGTCGACGCGGAGGAGCGTCGAGTGCCAGTCCCACGGGGCCGAGGTCCCCTGGTCCTCGACGCGCGACACGATGACCGTGTTGCCATCAGGAACGAAGCGGAGCTGCACCGAGACGCCGCGCAGGTTGGCGCCCGTGGTCACGCGTCGCCAGCGGTGCGCGGGGACATCGGAGACCACCAGCTCCAGGCCACGGGCGCGCGGCTGCGTGCTCATCACGAACGCGAGCTTGCGACCGTCGGCCGACCAGTCGAGCGCGGGCATCACGTACTGCCCGTTGTAGCTGACGACCGCGCCGCCCCCGGCGTCGGCGTCGAGCACCACCACCTCGCCCTGGTCGATGGCCGTCGAGACCACCACCGCGAGGTGCACACCATCCGGGCTCCACGCGAGCTGATGAACGCTCCGCACATGGTCGTCGGTAACGGTCGGCGCGGACGGGTCCTGCTCGGGGACGTCGTCGACGATGCCGGTGAAGTGGAGCTGTCGACGGTCGGTTCCGTCGGGGCGCTGCACCCAGAGGAGCGGGCGACCCGCCGCGGTGTATTCGACGTAGGCGACGCGCATCGCACCGGGCTGTTGGGGGCCCGCGTCGGTTCCGGCATCGGTGCTGGTGCCAGCATCGGGGATCCCGGTGTCGGTGCCCGCGTCGGTGGTCGTGCCGGTGTCCGTGGACGTTCCGGTGTCGGTCCGCGTGCCTGCGTCAGGGGTCGTCCCGACGTCGGTGGTGGTGCCCGCGTCGGTCGTCGTCCCGGTGTCGGGAGCGCCGGAGTCGACGGCGCTGGAGGACGATCCGCAGGCGGCGGCGAGCGCTGCGACGAGAGCGCCGGTGACGAGTGGAGTGCGCGCGAGATGCTTCATGGGATCTAGACCTCGTTGGAAGTGGGGAAGGACGAGGTGTCCCTTGAGCAGCGATCGTGCCCGCGCGGCGTTGAGCGCGTTTCGTGGCACGGGTGGTTGTGGTGATTGAGCAGATTCGGCGCAACTCGCGCGAGGTCGGCGCGACCTGCGGCGTCAGCGGTTGTGCACGCTCAGCGAGCCGACGCCTTCGTAGCTGCCGTAGCGCTGGTTCGATGCGAAGAACACGACCTCGTGGAGGTCTGTGCCGCGGAGCGGGCAGCGGGCGGTCGTGGACGCTCCACGGGTGACCTCGCAGCGGGTCTCCTCGCCCCCTTCCGGGTGGACGGAGACCATCATCCAGACGTGCCGCGGGTTGTCGATCACGACGTTGACGAAGGAGCGCGCGTCGCTCTCGGCGCGGTCGGGGCTCACGAGGCGCAGGCCGTATCCGAAGAACTCGGGGCGGAGCGGCGGCGTGCGAAGAAAGTCACCCGGCGTGCGCACAACCGGAAGGAGCTGCCAGCGATCTTCGTCGGGGTAGTGCTTCGAGAAGAAGACCTCCGGGGGCGTCAGGAAATACCTGGTCCCGTAACGCTTGTGGAAGCCCTGAGCGTCGACTCCGCCCGCGTCCCAGGTGGTGTCGACGAGGTACCAGTGGTCGTCGAGCTTCACGGCGTTCCAGGCGTGGCCTTCGCCCATGCCGTCGGTGACCGCGTGCCGCGCGCGGCCTACGACGGTCTCGACGGTGAGCCCCGCCGCGCGACCGACGGCCGTGAAGAGGGCGGCGTAGCCCGCGCACACCGAGAGGCGCGTGCGAAACGTCGTCTCGGCGTCCTGCGGGGGATAGCGGTGCGCGCGGTACGAGGGGACGTCGTAGGCGATGCGGTCGGCGACGTAGTCGTGCACCGCGCGGGCGAGGTGCCACTGGTCGTGCTCGTGAGCGGCGAGGAAGCGGCCGACAGCCTCGGGCGAGGTCTCGTCAGCGGGCGTGAGCGCGAGCACCGCGGCGTGCGGCCCGTCGTCGGGCCAGGGCCACGCGTGCGGGTCGCGCGGCGGAGGCGGTAGAACTGGCGCCGTGGCGGACTCGGTGTCGGACGGCGTCGGGTCGACGCGGGCGACCTCGCGCTCGGGGAGCGGCTGCGGACGCGGCGGCGGAGCGTTGGCGAGGCGGTAGAGCCAGGCGGACTTCGTGGCGACCCAGAACAGGCCGCGGCGGGCGGTCTCGGCGCGGCGGTCGTGGCGGCCGTCGAGCATCCAGTCGCCGCGTCCGTTGAGGGCCTCGAAGGCGCGCTGCGGGCTGCGCGCGAGGAGGGCGCCGACGAAGACGAAGCTCACCGCGAGGGTGCGCAGCACGAGGCGATCGGAGAGCGTGAGGAAGCGCTCGGTGGCGGGGCGTCGGGAGCGGCGCCACGCGGCGACGGCCTCCCAGAGCAGCGGGACGACGGGGAAGACGAGCAGCGCGGAGGCGAGCGCGAGCCGGGTCGAGGCGCCCGCGTGGGCGGCGAGCGACGACGCGACCCAGGCGGCGACGAGCGGTGCGACGACGACGAGCGCGAGCCAGAGAAACGAGAGGACGAAGCGCAGGACGGCGAGCAGCGGACGACGTCGCGGTGCAGCGGTGGCTTTGGTGCGCATCGGTCTGGCGGCGATGGTAGCGCCGGGATGTGTTGGGAAGCGATGGCGGCCCTGCGCGGCGACGTCCAGGGGCTTTGACGCCAGACGCTGACTGGGCACACCGTCGTCGCGGATGGCACCGCAGGGGCCGCACACACGCATCGGATCGCTCGCGCTCTGCGCGCTGCTGGGTGGCTGCCACCCCGTTGTCGTTTGCAACTTCGAGGGCTTCTCGTTCTTCGACCTCGGCGACGCAGCTCCCCCCGGCGAAGCGTTGTGCCGCGACGACTCGTCCGCCGACGCGTCGACTGACGACGGCGGAGCGCCCGATGTCCCCGACGTCCCCGACGCGTCACCGGGCGCGGTCCCCCCGGCCGATCCGCGCACCTACGACTTCGTGATCCACCGCTTCGTCGTCGACCAGTACGCGGAGCCTCCATCGACCCGCGGCTTCTACGGCTTCAACCTGGACGGTCGCTTCTCTCCGAGCATCACCTCCACGCAGGCCGCCCAGGACTGCTCGCACGGCGACTACGTCTCGACCGTCGACCCCGATCAGAACCGCGACGGCTGCACCGGAGGATCAGGCTGCCAGGGCGGCGTCGACAACCAGTACGCCAACGTCGCCCAGCTCTTCGAGCAGTTCCATCAGGGCACGAACGTCGGGGCGTGCCCCGGCCAGAGGTCCTCGCGGGGGCGCGGGCTGATCCTCCTGCGCGTCGCCGATGTGGACGGGACGCTCGGACCCGACCTCGACGACCCCGCGGTGACAGTGAGCCTCTACCCGGACGCGCGCCCGCTCTTCGCGGAGTGCGCGAGCATCGGTCAGCCGCGGCAGCCGTACGCCATCGACAACCGGCACCTGACGACCGCGGGTGATCCGGGCTCCGCGCGCCTGCGCTTCACCGGCAGCATCGTCCGCGGACGGTTGCGGGTCGCGGCCACGGCGACGAGCGCCTTGCCCTTCGCGCTCGGCTTCGGCGGCACCTCCCACCTCCGCGCCCCTCAGCTCCGCGTGTCGCTGACCGAGACCAGCGGAACGCTCGGCAACCTCGGTGGCTACATCGATCAGACCGAGCTCATCGAGACGATCACCACCGTGCCTGCGCTCATGCAGTTGCGAGACGCGCTCGCGCCGCTCATCCAGGGCTTCGCCGACATGGCGACCCCCGCGCGCAACGGCGAGCGCTCGTGCGACAACCCCGCGGGCGGCATCGGCATCGGCGTCGGCTTCGAGGCGGTGCGCGCGCTGGTCCTCGCGACCACGTCGGGCCCGGTGCCCGGCATGTGCGGCGCGCCGTAGCGCGAGGGGCACGACAGCACTTCACTGCACAGCGACGCGCCCGTCGCCCTACCGCTTCGTCGCCTCGGCCTTCGCCGCCGCCCCGCCGAACGCCGCCGCCGCGGCCACCGCCTCCGCGTCGCCCATCGCGACCAACGCCCGCACCGCCAGCGCCCCGGTGCCCGCCTCGCGCGCCTTCAACGGCGTCCGCGCCAGCGCCGACAGCGTGCCCGCCGCGACCTCGCGCCACCGTCGCTGAAACACGCCGAATACCTTCCCCCGTAACGCCTCCTGGTCGGTGCGCGCCGCGGCCATCAGGTACGGCAACAACGGCCCCCTCGCCGCGTCGTCGATCGGCGGAACCACCCCCGCCAGGAAGCCCCCGTCGTCGCCCAGCAGCAGCCCCACCACCGGGTGCACGTCCGCCGCCGCGATGGCCCGTTGCAGCTCCTGCCGTTGCAGTGGGTTGCGCTTCCCGTCCCGCATCTGCTTCGCGTAGAGCCGCCACCGCTCGCCCGCCTCGCGCGTCGCGCCCGCCGCCTGCGGCGCCACGTCCGCCAGCACCCGCTCCGCCGACGCCCGCACCGGAACCTTCGGCCCCGCCACCACCTCGGCCAGCGCCGCGTACATCGCCGACGTCACCGTCGCGCCCGCCAGCGCCTCCGCCGCCGCCACCCGCTGCGCCACCGGCGTCCATGTGCACAGCATCACCGCCGCCAGCGCGTCGCTGCCCGCGGCGCCCGCCGAGCGCAGCGTCGCCAGGTCGTCCGCCGCCAGAAACACCGCCGCGCCCAGCACCCCCGGCGTCGCCCGAACGTCACCCCGCCGCACCAGCGCCGCGCCCGCCGCCAGGGGCGCAGGCCCCGCGATCCATCGCGCGTAGAGCCGCTCGTCCAGCGCGGGCGACAGCGCGTCGAGCGCCGCCCGCTCGCCCGCCACGTCGTCGAAATCCACCGGGTCACTCATCGCTCATCCCTCTGTCCAGCGGCGCGAAGCGGTCTGCGCGGCTCGTCGGAAACATCGCCTGCCAGAGCTCGTCGGGGTCGCGCCCGAGCGCCCGCCCCAGCCGCCCGAACACGAACACCCCGACCCTCCCGCGCGGCGGCGTCGCGATGGCCGTGAGGTCGTCACCGTCCAGCGTGATCCCGCACTCCGCGCGCAGGGACTCCACCGCCGCGCGCACCGCCTCGCCCTCCGCCGTCTCGCCCGCGGCGTAGGCCCGCTTGATCGCCAGCGCCGCTCGCATCAGCGCGTGGTAGCCGGCCATCGCCGTCATCCACGGCGCCGCGTCGCCGCCCGCTTCGAGCGCCGCGACGCGCGCCTCCATCTCCGCCACGGGCAGCGCGTCGAGCTCGCGCAAGGCACCCGGAAACTCCGCCGCCAACGCCCGCAATCGCTCACGGTCGGCCGCGACGCCGTCCCGCGCGTGCTCGGCCCGCAGCGCGAGGAGCGCGCGGTACTTCCGCGCCAGCGAGGGGAGGTGAACGGCGAGCATGGCCACGGGTAGTAGTACCTCCGCCGCTCGACGGGTAGCTCACTCCGCGGAGGCGCGGACGAGCAATCCCTTGGCGAGCTGTTCGCGCACGAAGCCGAGCACCTGCGGGCGCACCTCGGTGGGTGTGGCCTGGCAGAGTTCGGCGTAGGCCGCGATGGCCTCGTCGACGGTGGCGGTCGTGGCGACGCACTCCAGCAGGGCCCAGCTCGCTTCGGTGAGCTCGCGGCTCGTGGCCACACCGCGCTCGGCGCGCACCCACCACTTCGGCTCGATGCTGCGGTCGGGGGTCGCGCGCTCCTCGACGAACACCAACCCCGGCGCGGTCTGGAGGGCGGCCGAGCGCAGCGCGTGGTCGTCGCCCGACGCGAGGTCGATGGCGTCGCTCCAGCGCTCCAGCGAGTCGCCGTCGAGCGCGTCGAGGGAGCGCACCGGCAGGGTGATGGTGAAGCGTCCGCCCGGCGCGAGCAGCATCACCACGGCGTGCGTGAACTCCGTCACCCCGAGCGAGTGGAGGTGCGCGCGGTGCTGTCGCACGTCGACGGCGTAGGCGTCGAGGTCGACGAGCGAGCGGGCGCTGTACCCGATGGACACCATGTCGGGCGACATGCCGGCGGTGGTGAACAGCGCGAGGTCGACGGGGGCGTCGCCGATGGCGGAGCGCACCCGCGCGTGCAGCGGAGCGTCGGGGCGGATGGGCGTGTCGAGGAGCACCAGCGCGCGGCCGTTGGGGTTGAGCCGGGCGGGGGTCTGCGCGAGCAGCGAGAGGGCGAGCTCGTCGCCGAAGGACCCACCGTACAGGTACACGACGTCGCGGCTCTCGGGCGCCTTCGGGACGAAGGGCGGCTGCGAGAGGATGAGGTCGAAGCGGCGGTCGCCGACGGGGGCGTAGAGGTCGCCCGCGAAGAACTCCGCGGAGAGATCGTTGAGCGCGGCGTTGAAGCGGGCCATGGGGATGGCGCGGGGGTTGATGTCGGTTCCGACGGCGTGGGTGCTGCCGCGGGCGGCGGCGAGGAGGGCGAGGGTTCCGGCGCCGCAGCCGACGTCGAGCACCGACGGAGGGCAGCGCCACGGGACGAGCCGGGCGAGCTGGTTGGTGGTGGGGCCGGGGCCCATGACGGCATCGCCGTCGTCGGAGAGCGGATCGGACAGGAGCCACAACCCGACGAAGGGCATGAGGAGAAAGGGCGAGCGGACGAGGCCGTCGTCGCCTTGCGTGACGAGCCCGAGGTCGAGCGCGAGGGCGGCGAGCGCGGGGGTGAGGGCGCGGTCGAGGCGCTCGCGGGTGACGCCGGCGTAGTAGGCGAAGAGCAGCGCGAGGTCGCTCGCGGGCGCGTCGTCGAGGCGGAGCGCGTCGTGCACCAGCGGGAGCCGCAGGGCATCGAACTGGGTCCCTGCGATGGACTCGCCGCGCCCGATGGCGGACTCGTCGTAGCGGACCTCGACGAAGCGCGCACGGAGCGCGGCGGCCTGCGGGGCGGTGAGGAGGGCGAGGCGGTCGATGGGTGCGAGGGCCATGGGGTGCCGCGGAGGAGAGCACCACGGGGCGCGGCGTGTCGATGGGTGGGTGGTCTGGTCGCGCGCCGTGAAGACCGCTATGAGCGCAGGCGCGATGATTCTCGGAGGTCAGGAGGCCTTGGTCCGGCGCATGGTCGCCCCGACGCTCCCGCCGGGGTGGCGCTTCGTTCGCGCCGACATCCGCGGCGCCGACATCGAGGCCCGCTACCAGCACGTCGAGGGCGCGCGCGCCGAGGTGCGCCTCTCCCGCCGAACGCCCGCTGACGGCGGCCTCGTCACCGCCCACTTCGCCATCCGCGTCCGGGCCTCCGCGGGCGCCGCCGTCGTCAACCCGCTCGTCGCCAGCGTCTTCACGTCGGTGCGCGCGCTCGAACCCGACGTGCGCTGGGCCGTCCTCGCGGCTCCCGTCGCGCCGCCTCCGCCGCCCGTCGTGGCCACGACTGTGCCTTTTGTTCCGCTGCCTGCGCCCACGCCCGAAGGCGACCCCGCCGACGCGCAGGACTGGTCGCCGCGCCCGCCGCCCGAAGTGCCCGCTGCCACGCCCGCGGGTGACATCGCCGACTCGCCCGAGTGGCTGCCGCGCCCGCCCGTCACCCGCGATCCGCGCACCCTGTTGAGCTTCCTCGGCCCGCTCGGCGTCGGCCTCGACGATCTCCTCGCCGCCGACCTCCGCGCGCCGTCCACCGCTACCGCGCTCCCATCGCTCTTCGACGCCCTCGACCACGCCTCCGAGGGTCGTCGCGACGAGTCTCGCCGTGCTCTCTCCGTCGCCGCGATCGCCGGGCCCGACTCGCTCGCCGTGGCCCTCGCAGGAGCGCTCATCCACTTCTGCCAGCAGTCGCCCACGCGCGCCGTCGAGGCGCTCGACGCGCTGCTCGCCCGCTCTCCCGCCACGTTGCCCGCGTGGTGCATGCGCTACGAGGTTCAGCGCCGCATGGGGTGGTTTCACGAGGCCCGCGAGAGCCTCGACGCGGCGGTCGCGCGCTTCCCCTCGCACGCGCCGCTTCGCATGGCCGGCGCCGCGCTGCTCGCCGAGCTCCACGACGAGGCCGGCGCTGCGGCATGGGCGCACTCGGCGATCGAGCTCGGTGGCGACTCCGACGAGCTGCGTCTGCGCGCGGCGCGGGTGCTGTGGTCGGTGGGACGCGAGGCCGACGCGAGGGCGCTGCTCGACGCGGTGACCGCTCGCGACGACGGGATCGCCGCCGACCTCCTGCCCACCGCCGCATCCCTCGCGAGCGCGCTCGGCCTCTACGATCGCGCGGTCGCCCTCTACGAGCGTGTGCTCGCTGTGGCGCCCGACGACGAGGCCGCGCTCACCGCCGTCGCGACGCTGCGCGCCTGGCGCGGTGACCTCGCCGGAGCGTTGGCCGGCGCCGACGACGTGCTGCGATCGCACCCGGAGAGCGGGGCGGCGCGGGTGCTTCGTGGGATGGCGACGATGCTGGCGGGTGATGCCGCGGGCGCGTTGCGGGAGTTCGACGTCGCGATGCAGATCGACCCGCGCGACCCCGAGGCGGTCATCGGTCGGGCCGAGGCGTTGATGCACCTCGGGTCGCTCGACGAGGCGCACCGCGAGGCCGCGCGTGGCTGCGAGCTCAGCGACGACAGCGCCTCCTACGTCGCGGGTCAGCTCGTCAAGAACGTCATCCGCGCCCGGCGGGGACTCCCGGCGGGGTCACCCGATCGCTCGCTGCGGGAGACGGTCACGGCGCTGGTGGCGCTGGGCAGCGCGGACATCCCGGCTGATGACGATGCCCTCTTCGCGCGCGGGCTCGCGGCGCTGCGGGGCAACCGATCGTGGACGCCGACGGTGGTGCGCCCCGACGGAACGCTCGCGCGGGTCTTCGTGACGACCTCCGCGCGGGTGCGATCGAAGCGGGCGCTGGTTCGCTTCACGAGCACGGTCGATGCGACGGAGGGCGCGCGGGAGTTTGCGGCGATCAGGGCGGCGTACCCGGGGGCGGCGGAGCCCTACAACTACGAGGGCGAGATGCACCTCTACCGGGGCGCGTACGCCGAGGCGCGGCGGTGCTTCGATCGGGCGCTGGCGAGCTACGAGCGCTCGCGCTGGGCCTTCATCGGGTTGATGGCGGTGGCGGTGCTGGAGGGGCGCTGCGAGGACGCGCTGGCGGTGCTGGAGCGCGGTATCGAAGTGTCGGGTCCACCGGGTCCGACGGCCTTCGTGTATCGGGGCGAGGCGCACCGTCGACTGGGCCATCGGGTGGAGGCGCGGCGTGATCTGGAGCACGCGGTGACGATGAGCCCGTCGCGGGTGGGCGCGTGGGTCAACCTGGGGTTGCTCCAGCGCGGTGAGGGTGACGACGCGGGGCTGGCGCGGACGATGGAGGCGCTCGATCGGCTCGCACCGGGCTTCGTCGCCGACGCGGGGGGCGAGGGGGCGGATGTGCTGGAGGAGATGCTGGTGATGCTGCGGGGCAACCGGGCTTCGTCGTGCGTGACGTACTTCACGCGCGGGGGAAGGCTGCGGACGGTGCTGACGGACGCGGCGATTCCGGACGCGGGCGCGCTGCTGGCGCGGGTGCGCGGCGAGATGGCAACGGGCGCGGTGGGTTGAGCGATGAGCACGTCACCGACCATCGCGATCTTCGACTTCGACGGGACCATCGCCGACTCGCTCGACTTCGTATTGGCGCAGTACAACCAGCTCGCGCCGCGCTTCCGGGTGAAGCCCGTCGTGCGCGAAGAGCTGCCGCGGCTGCGGGCGCTCCCGGCGAGCGCGATTCTGAAGGAGCACGGGGTGTCGTTCTGGAAGCTGCCGCTGCTGGTGGCGACCATCCGCAAGACGATGCGCGCTCACGTGGAGGCCATCGAGCCGCACGAAGGGATCATCGAGGCGCTGCGCGCGCTGGCCGAGCGCGGGGTGCGTTGCAGCGTGCTGTCGACCAACTCGACGGAGAACATCCAGCGCTTCCTGGCGAAGCATGAGCTGCGGATGTTTGAGCACGTGGCGGGGGGAGTCGGCATGTCGGGCAAGGCGCGGGCGCTGACGCGGCTGATGGCGCGGGCGGGCGTGGCGGCGAAGGACGTCGTGTACATCGGGGACGAGGTTCGCGACGTGGAGGCGGCGACCAAGGCGGGCGTGCGGAGCATCGCCGTGAGCTGGGGGTACACCGCGCGCGACGCGCTGGTGGCGCACGCGCCGACACATGTGGCTGACGCGCCGGGTGATCTGGTGACGCTGCTCACGGCGAAGTGAGCACCCGCGCCCTCGTTGCGCGTCACGTCCCGCACCCTGTTCGGTGTGATCGTCGTGTGATCGTCAGCGGGTGACCGTCTCCGTCAGGGTACCGCCCACCATGACGCAGACCCTCCACAGCCTCGCGGGACGATTCGACGGCGACCTCCAACGCATGGACGCCTACCAACGGATGATCCAGTACTGGGGCGTGATGTTCGACCGGCGCAACGCGCTCGCGCCGCTCGACTGCATGAACTTCTCCCTCGGGCACTTCCCCGAGGTGCTGCGCGTCTCGGACGTGGCGGCGATCCATGCGCTGGAGTCGGGCTACGCGTCGCCCGACGGCGGGCCCGAGCTCGGCGCGCTGATCCGGTACTTCGAGTACGCGCGCCTCCAGCGCCACAGCCCGCACCGCGAGCGGGTCAACCGCGCGCTCGTGGAGGGCGCGGGCGTCGGATGCGGCACGGGCACCACCGGCGCGATCATGGGCGTCATGAACGCCATCGCGCGGCTCCCGAAGGCGGTGTTTCCGCGGGCCAACGACGCGCCCGAGGTGGTGGTGCCGGTGCCCAACTACCCGGTGTGCGCCGCGCAGCACCGCCACATGCGCGGGCTCACGCCGCGGTACGTCCACGCGCGCGCCGCCAACGGCTACCTCCCGACCTTCGACGAGATCGCCGCCGCGGTGACCGACCGCACGGTGCAGATCACCCTCACCTACCCGAACAATCCGGGGCAGGCCACCTACGAGGGCGAGCGCCTCGACGACCTCCGCGCGCTCGTGCGCTTCTGCCAGGAGGAGGGCATCTTCCTGCTCGTCGACAACATCTACCAGGAGCTCGTCTACGGGCGGCGCTTCGAGGAGGTGTTCGCGCACACCGACCGGCTCGACTACGTGGTGAAGTTCTACGGCCCGTCGAAGGACACGCCCTTCTTCGCGGGCTACCGCATCGGCTACTGGTTCGGCGATCCGCGGCTCCAGGAGCCCTGCCGCGAGCACGCCTGGGTCGCCGAGAACAGCGCCAACCCCCTCTCGATGGCCCTCTTCGGCGTGAACCTCCTCCTCCGCGCCGTCGAGGCCTCAGGCGAAACCCTCGCCGAGGACCACATGCGCTTCCTCCAGGACGGCATGTTCGGCTGGGGCCAGCGCATCGACCGCGCGCAGGCCCTCGAGCGCATCACCGACACGCGCCTCGTCGAGCGCTTCCGCCGCAACCTCGACGCCTCCGTCCTGCTCCAGCGCGAGGCCATCCATCGCGTGCGCGCCTTCGTGCGGCAGTCGCGGGCGTTCTCCGAGTGCGTCAACGACGACATCGGCAACGTGTGCCTCCTGCGCGTCGACCCGGAGGTGTTCCCCGGGACGGACATCGAGCTCTTCGAGCTCCTCTGTCGCCATGGCATCGCGGTGCTCCCGGGCAACGCCTTCGGCCTCCCCATCACGCGCGGGCACGCGTCGTTTCGCATGACGCTCGTGCACGAGCCCATCGAGTCCCTCGTGCGCCGCCTCGTGCGCGTCGACGAGGTGCTCACCGCTCACCGACACCGCCCGGTCGCCTCGCCCGCGCTCCACCTGTGAGCGCCGCGATGCCGGCGAGCTCGCCCGCTCAAAACCCTGGCAGCCGCAACTGAACCCCCTGCCGGCACCGCTTCGTCAGCCGCGCCACCCGCTTCGCCAGCGTGCTCGGCGCCTCCGCCCCGTGCGCGTGCTGCGCGTGCACCAGCGCCTCGTGCGGGTCATCCAGGTCCTTCTCGTAGCAGCGCGCCAGCTCCAGGTGGATGCCCGCGTCGCCCGGCGCGTGCGCCAGCGCGTCCAGCAGCCGACCACACCGGCTCTGCGCGTCGCCCGTCTTCTGGTGCGCCTGCGCCGCGATGAGGTGCGCCTCGCGCGACGATCCCGCGCCCGCCTCGCCGTGCGTCACCGCGTCGCTCGCGTGCGCGATGGCCGCCGCCGCGTCGCCCGCCCGCAGTGAGGTCCTCGCCATGCCCACATGGTCGTGCACCTCGAAGCGCCCCTCCGACGGCGCCCGCGCCACGCGCGCCGCGAGCTCGCCCGTCAGCGCCGCGAGCGCCACCAGGTCCCACAGGTTGTGGCGCACCACGGGGACGATCCCCGCCCGATCACCCTCCCGCAGATAGCGCCGGTAGCGCTCGGGGATCTCCTCGCCCGCGACGTCGTCGGTGCGCTCGAAGCGCAGCACGTCGCGCTCCAGGCTGGTGAGCGAGCAGCGATCGACCCGCGCCCCGTAGATGCGCCGCGCCACGTGCAGCAGGTCGAGGTGCGGCGGCGCCGTCGGGGCAGCCACCCGCGACAACACGAAGCGCGACCGTAGCAACGGCAGGTCGAAGCTCTTGCCGTTGAAGGTGATGAGCGCCGACGCCTCCGCGATGCGCCCCGCGACGCGCGCGAGCAACGCCGCCTCGGCGTCGGGATCATCGACGAAGAGCTGCTCCACCACGAGCTCGTCGTCCTCGAAGTACGCGAGGCCGACGAGGAAGGGGATGGTCCCTGATCCGCCCGACAGCCCGGTGGTCTCGGTGTCGAGGAAGAGCGCGCGCCCGACGTCCACCGCGCCGAGCGCCGCATCCAACGACAGCGTCGCGAGCGACGGACCACGCGCCGCCAACGCACGCTGCACCGGGACGGCGCCGTGCTTCGCCGCCGCGTCGAGGCGGGTGCGCGAGCGGTGCAGGGTTCCGTGCTCGGACTCCGTCGGCGCAAAGGGCCACGGCGCCTCGTCGTGGAAGAGGGCGACGTCGGCCCCCACCGAGGCACGCGCAAGGCGACCACGTCGGCGCTGGAGCTGCGCACGCAACGCCTCGAACACGGCCTCCTCAGGAGGAGCGGCGACGGGTTCGGGCGGTGGCTCGGGAGGCGCCTTGGCGGCGCGCGCGGCGGAGAGGCGGGAGAGCTTTCGCTGGAGGTCCATCGGCGCGGGGGAGTCGGTATACCCCCGCGCTGACGGGGGGCGCTACCGCCGCGGGGTCGCGGGCGCCGGGTCGGTGATGTGGAACTCCACCCGACGGTTCATCGCGCGGTTGGCGATGGTCAGGTTGGGCCGCAGCGGGCGGGTCGGACCGAGGCCCTGCGCTTCGAGGCGTTCGGCTTCCACACCGTGCTGCGTGAGCCACGCCATCACGCTCGCGGCGCGGCGCTGCGAGAGGTCGGTGTTGTGCTCGGCGGTACCGACGTTGTCGGTGTGCCCTTCCACCCGCACGCGGCGGATCTGCGTCGCGAGCCGCAGCGTGTCGGCCACCGCCTGGAGGATGGCGTTGCTGCCAGGCAGGATGCGGTCGCTGTTGGTCGCGAAGAACACCGGGCGGTTGATGCGGATGAGCCCGCCGGTGACCACCACGAGCCCGGGGCAGCCGTTTTGCCGCGGGTTGGCGTTGGGCGCGCCCGGTCGATCGGGGCACGCGTCCGTCACGTCGGGGACCGCATCGCCGTCGCGGTCGGGCGCCGGGCAGCCCGGTCGCGCGGAGTCACCAGGGGTTCCCTGCGGCACCTGCGGGCACTGGTCGGCGTGGTCGCGCACGCTGTCGTCGTCGGCGTCGCCGTCGGGGCAGCCGCGGCGCTCGGGGTCGGGGATGTCTCCGACCGGGACGGTCGGGCACACGTCTTCGTGATCGAAGACGCCGTCATGGTCGCCATCGACCGCGGGACATCCACGACGCGCCGGGTCGGGGTGCTCACCCGGAACCTCCGTCGGACACGCATCGTCCCCATCGAGCACCCCATCGCCGTCACGATCGGGCGGAGGCGGCGGTGGCGGAGGCGGTGGTGGTGGCGGAGGCGGCGGTGCCTCGGCGCGCGGGATGCGCAGCGCCACGGACACGCCGAAGGAGAGGTACTGCGCGTCGGTGGGGTTGTCGGCCGTGCTGTCGGCGACGATGTGCCCATACCGAACCATCGGCCCAAGCGCGATGTATCGGTTGAGCGTGAACTCGAACCCGACGCCCACGTCGAAGCCGAAGCGGGCGAGGTCACCCGTGAGCACGACACCCGCGTTGGCGTCGACGAAGAGGCGGCCGAGCGTCGAGATGGCGGGCTCGAAGCGCAGGCCCGCGGTGAGGGGCGTGCCGAAGCCGCTGCCCTGATCGGACGGGAAGAGCCAGTAGCCCGCCGAGAGCTGCACCGCGAGCGGGTCGATGATGGAGAACCCGAGGCGCAGCGTCCCCTGCGCGCCGAAGCCGTAGCCCAGCAGGTCGCGCTGGACGTCCGTCACCATGGTCGTGAGCCCGAGCTCGCCGCGCAGCGTGAAGCGCTGGAGCACCTGCGCCTCCGCTTCTCCGCTACTCAGTCCGGTGGCCGCGAGGGCCGCGAAGGCCGCGAGGCCCAGTCGTCGTCGCGCCTTCATCGGCACATCCCCCCGCGGCAGATCTGGGTGCCCGGGCAGCGGTTGCTGCACGTCCCGCAGTTGGCCGCGTCGACCTGCGTGTTGACGCACATCGAGTTGCAGAGCGTCTGCCCCGGGATGAAGCAGCGCGCCGTGCAGAAGCCGGCCACGCACGCCTGCCCCGTCGGGCACGCGCGACCGCACATCCCGCAGTTGGTCGGGTCGTCGATGACGCCCACGCAGCGACCGCCGCAGAGCTGCTCGCCGAGGGGACACGTGCAGCGACCGCCCATGCAGGTGCCCGCGCAGGTGCTGCCGCACGCGCCGCAGTTGGCCTCGTCGGTGCCGGTGTTGACGCAGGTGGTTCCGCAGCGGGTCTGGCCCATCGGGCAGGCCGCCACGCAGGCCCCGGCGGTGCACGCCTGGCCGGCCGGGCAGGCCGTCCCACAAGCGCCGCAGTTGGCGTTGCTGGTCTGCGTGTTGACGCAGGTGGCGCCGCAGCGGGTCTGCCCCGTCGGGCACGCGCACACGCCCGCGGTGCAGGTCGCGCCGCCGGTGCACGCCGTCCCGCACGCGCCGCAGTTGAGCGCGTCGGTGCGGAGGTTGACGCAGCGGCCGCTGCACAGGGCGCTGCCCGCCGGGCACGCGCAGGCGCCCGCGGTGCAGGCCGACCCGCCGGTGCAGACGACGCCGCAGCCGCCGCAGTTGCGGTCGTTGGAGCGGGTGTCGACGCAGGCGCCGCCGCAGGCCGTGCTGCCCGTCGGACACGTCACGCCGCAGACGCCGCCCGAGCAGAGCTGGTTGGTCATGCAGGCGGTCCCGCACGCGCCGCAGTTGGCGCTGTTGGTGCGCGTGTCGACGCACACCCCGCCGCAGAGGGTCTGGCCCGCCGGGCACTGGCACCGGCTGTTGATGCAGGTCTGACCCGCGTTGCAGGCGATGCCGCAGCCGCCGCAGTTGCGCTCGTCGACCTGCGTGAAGAAGCACCCGCCGCCGCACTGGGTCTGCCCCGGAACGCAGCCCATCAGGCACACCCCGAAGGAGCACACCCGCCCGGCGCCGCAGCGCGTTCCGCAGCCGCCGCAGTTGGCCGGATCGCTCTGCTGGCTCACGCACGTCCCGCCGCAGTTGCTCTGGCCCGCCGGACACTGGCACGCGCCGGTCACGCAGCGGGTGCCGCCGGTGCAGGTGCGACCGCACATCCCGCAGCTCGTTCCGTTGCTCGACAGGTCGACGCAGGCGCCCGCGCAGTTGGTGAGGCCCACCGCGCAGGCCGCCGCGCAGGCGCCCGCCGAGCAGGTCTGGCCCGCCGCGCACGCGCGCCCGCAGGCGCCGCAGTTGGCCGGATCGCTCTGCGCATCGACGCAGGTGCCGCCGCAGTTGGTGCGCCCCGGATCACACACGCACGCCCCGAGGCTGCACACCGTTCCGCCGGTGCAGGCCGTCCCGCAGGCGCCGCAGTTGGCGCGGTCGCTCTGCGTGTCGACGCAGGCGCCGCCGCAGCGGGTGAGCCCGGTCGAGCAGGTCGCAGTGCACGCGCCGCCGCTGCACGCCTGCCCCGCGGCGCACGCGTTGCCGCACGCTCCGCAGTGGGCGGGGTTGGTCCGCAGGTCGGAGCAGATGCCCGCGCAGTTGGTCGTCCCCTCGTTGCACGCGCACCCGCCGTTGGCGCAGAACGTCCCCGGCGCGCAGCGGTTGCCGCACGAGCCGCAGTGGATGTTGCTGGCGCGCGTGTCGACGCACATCCCGCCGCACGCCATCTGCCCCATCGGGCAGCCGCAGGTGCCTGCCACACAGGCCGTCCCGCCGGTGCACGCGACGCCACAACCGCCGCAGTTGGCCGCGTCGGTGCGCGTGTCGACGCACGAGCCCGCGCACGCCGTGGTGCCCGCCGCGCAGGTCGATCCGCACATGCCCGCGCCGCAGGCCTGGCCCGCCGCGCAGGTCGTCCCGCACGCGCCGCAGTGGGCGGGGTCGGTGCGCAGGTCGACGCACACGCCCGAGCACAGCGTCTGGCCCGTCGGGCAGGCGCAGGTGCCCGCGACGCAGGTCGATCCGCCGGCGCAGCGCACCCCGCACGCGCCGCAGTTGGCGGCGTCGGAGCCCACGTCGATGCAGTCGCGGCCGCAGGCGAGGCGCCCGGCCGGGCAGGTCGTCGCGCACACGCCCGCGGCGCACACCTGGGCCGTCGCGCAGGCCGTCCCGCACGCGCCGCAGTCGGTGCCGCTGGAGGTGAGGTCGACGCAGCGATCGCCGCAGCGGGTCGTCCCCGCCGGGCACGCGCATCCACCCCCGACGCAGCTCGTTCCGCCGGTGCAGGTCACGCCGCAGCCGCCGCAGTGCGACGAGTCGCTGCGGGTGTCGACGCACGCGCCGCTGCACGCCGTGAGGCCCGTCGCGCAGGTCGCGCCGCACGCGCCCGAGGAGCACACCTGGCCCGCGGTGCACGCGGTCGCGCAGGCGCCGCAGTGGGTCGGGTCGCTGGCGAGGTCGACGCACGCGCTGCCGCAGCGGGTGGTCCCCGCCGGGCACACGCAGACGCCCGCGCTACAGCTCGTCCCGCCCGCGCAGGCGGTGCCGCACGCGCCGCAGTGGTCGTTGCTCGACCCGAGGTCGACGCACGCGCCGCTGCACGCGCTCAGGCCCGCGCCGCAGGTCGTCGCGCACGCCCCGGCGTTGCACACCTGACCCGCGGTACAGGCGTTGGCGCACGCGCCGCAGTTGGCGGGGTCGCTGGCGACGTCGACGCACGCGCTGCCGCAGCGGGTCTCCCCCGCGCCGCACACGAGGCCGCCATCCGTGCCGCTGTCGGTGGCGACGTCGGTGCGCTGGACGTCGGTCGGCGTGGTGACGTCGTTGCCGCCGTCGGGGGCCGGAAGGTCGGTGAGCGTGGTGACGTCAGCCGCCGCGTCACCGGACACCGTCGGTGGACCGAGCAACGCTCGACCATCACAGCCCGCGATGGCGACGAGCGTGGCCGACAGAACAATCCAGACGTGACGTGATCTCATGGCTGTCGTGACTCCCGCGCGGCGGTGCAACAACCGGCCGGCGGCGCCGATCGAACACCATTGCCCACGCTGGAATCAACAACCGAGACGAGGCGCGCGACCGCGGCTTCCGCGACGCGTGCCGACGATCAGCGACGGCGGCGCCGGCCCCCGCGGTCGTGCGTCGTCTCGGCGGGCGTGGTCGCGCTCACGGCAGGCGCTTCGGTCGTGGCGGGCGCTTCGGTCGCAGCTTCGACGGCGGGCTCGGTCGCGGGCTCTTCCGTCGCGGGCTCTTCCGTCGCGTCGATCGCCGGCGCCGTCGCTTCGATCGTCGCGGGCTCTTCCGCCGCGGGCGCCGCCGTCGTCGCCTTCACCTTTGCGAGGCGCACCAGGCCGACCCGTTCGAGCAGCGCGTCGGCCTGCTCACCCGCCCGCAGCTCCACGTCGCGCGCCCATGCCGGGACCGTCGTCGCCGCCACCTGCAACGTCTCCTTCGCGCGGGCCAGCGAGCCCAGCACGGCTTCGCGCGCGGCTTCCAGGCGGGTCTTCGAGGTCGTGTCCTGCGATTGCGTCTCCATGGTCATCACCTTCGTCGTTGACTCGACGCGTCAATGTCTAGACTAACGCGTCGCGTTGTCAACCCGGCCGAGGGCTTCTTTCCAAGCCTCTCCGTCCATGACGCAGCGAGTGGAAGGGTCAGCCCGGGTTGCGGCCGCAGACGTTGCCGAAGCACATGAGCCCGTTGCAGCAGTCGGCGGTGGTGGTGCAGGTCGTCCCTTCGCGGCGGCACATGGCGGGCGGCGGCGGGGTGCACACGAACATCCCTTCGGCGTTGCGATCGCAGAGCCCGGAGCAGCACTCGGACGACACGCCGCAGCCGGTGCCGTTGGGGCGGCACGCGACGGGGGCCCAGTACGCGGACATGTTCTCCTCCGCGGGATCCTGGCCCGGGAGCCAGTACGGGACGCTCGACGGGTCGGTGCCCGCGGTCGGTCGGTTGGCCACGGCGGTGACCCAGATCTGCCGTCGTCGGGTGCCTCGCGTCCCGACCTGCGCGTTGCCGAAATCCCTCCTCGAATAGAACGCCACCCAGAAGTACCCGCCCGCGTCGAAGGGCGAGAACTGCGGCCAGTACGAGTTGGGCTCGCCCGTCCCGTTGGCGTTGGCGAGCACGGTCGACGCGGCGTCGGCGGCGGAGTCCACCGAGGTGATCTCCAGGCGCCCGGGGTAGCGGGCGGTCTCGTTGCCGCCGCGGGAGTTGGTGCCGTGCTGGAAGGCGATCCAGCGGTTGTCGGGCGAGAAGGTCGGGTGCGCGTCGACGCGGATGACGTCGTCGCCGGGCATGTCTTCGGTGGTGCCGCGGTGGATGACGCGCGGCGCCCCGAAGGTGGTGGCCGTGAGCCGCGGGACGATGGCCACGTCGCCGCGGGTGAAGTCCACGGCCCAGCCGCCGTTGGTGTTGGTGACCATCGCGACGCTCATGCCGTCGGGCGACCAGTCGGGGTGCGCGGCGTGATCGGCCGGCAGGCCGCTCTCCGGGACGACGGCACCAGTGGCGCGGTCGAGCAGGCGCATGGTGTTGCCGCGGTTGACCACGAGGTACGTGGAGTCCGGCGAGAAGGTCGAGAACAGGTACCGGAGATCGGACGTCGGGCCGTACACGGTGGGCGCCGGGTCGGCGCTGAGGTTGGCGGCGGTGAGGTCGAAGGTGACGGAGGGTTCGTCGCCGCCCCAGAGCTCGGCGCTGAGGTAGCGGCCGTCGCGCGAGACCGTGTGGCAGGCGACGCAGCGGTTGTTGCCGGTGGTCGCCGGGGGGTTGGCGATGGTGAGCGAGCGTGCGCCCGTGAAGGCGTCGAGGCGCATGAGCCGACCGGCCGAGAGGTCCCAGTAGTAGATGGTCCCGGAGAGCACGGCGCGGGCGACGTTGAGGGTGACGGGCGCGCCGGCGATGTGCTCGCTGGCGGCGTTGTCCCAGCGGTCGACGGTGATCGACAGCGGGGCGGCCGGGTCGGTCTCCAGCAGCGTGCGCCACAGCTCCGCGTCGACCAGCCAATGGAAGCCGAAGCCCGAGCCCGTGTGCGCGAGGTACGCCGAGACGTCGGCGTGGGGCTTCTGCACGCGCACGCGGTAGACGTCCCCCGAATTGCCGCCCTCCCACTGCACGTCGGGCGCGGGGAGATTGCTCGGGATCACCGCGCGATCGAGCGGATAGTGCAGCGTCACCCGGCGCGCGGCGTCGTCGACGGCGGGGCGGGCGAAATTCTCGACGACGTCGGGGACGAGGCGATCGACGAGCATGCTGCGGGCGACGCGAACATCCACCATGGCCGTCGCGGTGAGCGCGCGCATGGGGCTCGGAACCTCCACCCGCAGCTCGACGAGGCCACCCGCACGTCCGGTGGCCGTGACGACGCCGGTCGCGGAATCCACGGTGGCGGCGAGGGTGGTGGGCAGCGACCAGGTGCCGTTGGCGAGGGGGCGGGAGGTGCCGTCGTCGAAGGTTCCGACGACGGTGAAGGTCTGCGTGGCGGTGGCGCCGTCGCGCGAGGTGATGGTGGCCATCGGCGGGTCGATGACGATGCGGCTCAGCTCGCGGATGGGGATGGCATCGCGCACCACGCCCACGTCGCGGCCGAGGTCGTTGGTCCTCGAACCATCGCCCGTCGTGACGTCGCGCCGCACGCCGGAGTCTTCGCCGGTCGGGCACACCACGCCGGCGCCGCAGGAGGTCTGGTCGTTGTCCTCGGGCGAACACGCGGCGAGCACCGCCGAGACGGCGAGGGACTGGGCAAGCCAGGAGGGAGTCTTCACGCGCCGGATAGCAACGCAGCCGAGGTCTGTGGCGCAAGCGGGTGGCAGCACAATCGCGGCGCCGTGGATCGCCGTCCGCACGCCGTCGCTGGTACCGTGCACGCACCTATGATCGAGAGCAGCATCGAGGTTCCGACGGCGATCAACGAGTCGGTGCGGGGGTACGCACCGGGATCTCCCGAGCGCGACGAGCTCCTGCGGACGCTGTCGTCCATGGCGGCGACGCCCATCGAGGTCGGCGCGTACATCGGCGGTCGCGAGGTGACGTCGGGCGAGCGCGTTGCGATGCGGTCGCCGCACCGCCACGACCTGGTGCTGGGTCACTGGCACTCGGGCGATGCGTCGCAGATGGACGACGCCATCGCGGCCGCGCTCGCTGCCGCGCCCTCGTGGTCGACCACACCCTGGAACGCCCGCGCCGCCATCTTCCTCAAGGCCGCGGAGCTGCTCGCGACGAAGTACCGCGCGGTGCTCAACGCGGCGACGATGCTGGGTCAGTCGAAGACGGCCCATCAAGCGGAGATCGACGCGGCGTGTGAGCTGATCGACTTCTGGCGCTTCAACGTCGCATACCTGCCGAAGATCCTCGCCGACCAGCCCATCTCGTCGCCCGGCATCTGGAACCTCCTCGACCACCGTCCGCTCGAAGGCTTCGTGCTGGCGGTGACGCCGTTCAACTTCACGGCCATCGCGGGCAACCTCCCGACGGCGCCCGCGCTCATGGGCAACGTGGTGGTGTGGAAGCCCTCCGCGACGGCGATGTACAGCGCGTACTTCATCCTCCAGATCCTGCGCGAGGCGGGTCTGCCGCCCGGGGTCATCAACATGGTGATGGGCGACCCCGCCGCGATGGTCGACCGGGCGCTCGCGTCACGGCATCTCGCGGGCGTTCACTTCACCGGGAGCACGTCGGTGTTTCGGGGGCTGTGGGCGAAGCTCGGCGCGGGCGTCGGCGAGGGGCGGTACCGCAGCTATCCGCGGCTGGTGGGCGAGACGGGCGGGAAGGACTTCGTGTTCGCGCACCCGAGCGCGGACGTCGACGCGCTGGCGACGGCATTGGTACGCGGGGCGTACGAGTACCAGGGGCAGAAGTGCTCGGCGGCGTCGCGGGCGTATGTTCCGGCGTCGCTGTGGCCGGGGCTGCGGTCGCGGATGATGGACGTGTTGCAGACCGTCAACGTCGGCGACGTCGCAGACCTCACCAACTTCATGGGTGCGGTCATCGACGAGCGTGCCTTCGCGCGGGTGACGGGGGCGGTGAAGCGCGCGCTCCATGACACCGGCTGCGAGGTGCTGCACCACGGGTTTGATGACCGCGACGGGTACTTCATCCGGCCGACGTTGGTGCGAGTGGACGACCCGGGGCACGCGCTCATGCGGGACGAGCTGTTTGGGCCGGTGCTGGCGGTGCACGTGTACGACGACGCGAAGTACGACGAGGCGTTGGCGCGGTGCGGAGGGGATTCGGAGTACGCGCTGACGGGGGCGTTCTGGGCGCGCGATCGGGCGGCGATCACGCACGCGCTGACGGCGCTGCGGCAGGGAGCGGGCAACTTCTACATCAACGACAAGCCGACGGGCGCGGTGGTGGGGCAGCAGCCCTTCGGCGGCGGGCGCGCCTCGGGGACCAACGACAAGGCGGGCTCGGCGCTCAACCTGCTGCGGTGGGTGTCGCCGCGGACGGTGAAGGAGACGTTTGTTCCGCCGGTGGGGTGGCGGTATCCGTTCATGGGGTGAGGCTCGCGCGTGGTGGTAGTCTCCGCGCCCCTATGCACGCGCTCCTTGATGAACTCGCTTCCGCCGCCTCCGCGGCCCTGGTGCAATCCTTCGCGCTCGACGGTGCTCCGCCCGCCGCGGCCTTCGTGCCGTCGCCGCGCGCCGACCTCCAGTGCAACGCCGCGATGCAGCTCGCCAGGCGCCTCGGCCGCAACCCCGCCGACGTCGCCGCCGTCATCGTCGCCGCCGTCGCCACGCACCCCGCCGTCGCCTCCGCCGAGGTCGCGAAGCCCGGCTTCGTCAACGTCACCCTGCGCGACGCCTGGCTCGCCGAGCACGTCGGCGACGCCCTCTCGCTGCGCCCGGTCGGCGCGGGCCAGACCGTCGTCATCGACTACTCGTCCCCCAACGTCGCCAAGCCGATGCACATCGGGCACCTGCGCTCGACCATTCTCGGTGAGGCGCTCAAGCGCACGATGCGCGCGGTCGGCTACACCGTCGTCGCCGACAACCACCTTGGCGACTGGGGAACGCAGTTCGGCAAGCTCATCGTCGCGTGGCGGCGCTACCTCGACGAGGCCGCGTACGCGCGCGACCCGGTGGGCGAGCTGCTGCGCATCTACGTTCACTACAGCGCGGAGGAGAAGGCCCAGCGCGCGGCCATCGGCGCACCCGTCAAGACCGAGGAGGACGACGACGCGCCCGCCGGTCCGGTGCCCGAACTCTTGCAGTCCGCGCGCGCCGAGCTGGTGAAGCTACAAGCGGGTGACCCCGAAAACGTCGCGCTCTGGAACCGCTTCATCGACGTGTCGATGGTGGAGTTCGGGCGCATGTATCAGCGCCTCGGGGTGAGCTTCGACGTGACGCTCGGCGAGAGCTTCTACAACGACCAGCTCGCGGCCACCGTCGACGAGCTGTTGGAGAAGGGCGTTGCGGAGCACAGCCAGGGCGCCGTGGTCGTGACCTTCACCAAGGAGCGCGACGGCGAGGCGATGCCGCCGTTTCTCATCCGCAAGGCCGACGGGGGCTTCCTCTACGGGACTACCGACGTCGCGGGCGTCCGCTACCGCGTCGCCACCTGGAACCCCTCGCGCATCGTCATCGTCACCGACGAGCGGCAGCAGCTCCACTTCCGCCAGCTCTTCGCGACGAGCCGGAGGCTGGGGGTCACCACGAAGTTGGAGCACGTCTGGTTCGGTTTGATGCGCCTGCCCGAGGGCGTGGCCATCGGCACCCGCACGGGCAACGCCGTCTCGCTGGAGTCGCTGCTCGACGACGCCGAGCGGCGCGCCCGCGACGTGGCCCGCGAGGCGTCCGCGGGCAAGGTCGAGCTCTCCGAGGAGGAGATCGCCAACATCGGCCGCGTCGTCGGCCTCGGCGCCGTGAAGTACAACGACCTCTCCAAGGACCGGCAGACCCTCGTCACCTTCACCTGGGAGAAGGCGCTCTCGCTCCAGGGCAACACCGCGCCGTACCTCCAGTACGCGTACGCCCGCATCCGCTCCATCCAGCGCAAGGTCGCCGAGCTCGGCGCCGTGGCGGGCCCCGTCGTCTCGCTCGAACCCGCCGAGCGGGCGCTCGCGATGTCGTTGTTGAAGTTCCCGCTGACGGTGGAGGAGGTGGCGCTGACGGCGCGGCCGCACGCCCTGTGCGACTACCTCTTCGCGCTCGCCGGGACCTTCTCGACCTTCTACAACGAGCTCACAGTGAAGGACGCCGAGCCCGCGGTGCGCGCCGCGCGTCTGACGCTGTGCGAGCTGGTGGCGACGGTGCTCAAGCGGGGGCTCGACCTGCTGGGCATCGAGGTCGTGGAGCGCATGTGACCACGCGGCTCGTCACTGGCTATCCCCGGTTGCTCGCGCGGCGCATCGCGACGGAGGTGCTCGCCGACCCGACGGCGCGCGTGGTGATGCTGGTGCGGGCGCGCTTTCTCGACGAGGCGAAGCGCTGGGTGCTGACGCTGGGTGCTGACGCCCGCCGCGTGGAGCTGCTCGAAGGCGAGGTGACGGCCATCGACCTGGGGCTCGGGGGACGGGAGTTTCTCGACCTCGCGCGGCGCGTCGACGTGGTGCACCACGCGGCGTACTCGACGAGCCACGAGGTGGAGGAGAAGGCCATCACGGCGCTCAACCTCCAGGGGACGCGCGAGATCCTGGAGCTGGCGCGCACGGGGCTGGAGCAAGGCAGCGCGCCGCGTGTGGTGGCGTACAGCTCGGTGCTCGCGCTCGGTGACGCGGAGGGCCTCCTGCGCGAGGACGAGCTCGACCGCGGACAGCGGTTTCGATCGCACGTCGAGGAGACCATGCACGGCGCCGAGCGGCTGTTGCGCCGCGCGATGGCGACGCTCCCCGTGACGGTGCTGCGCGCGTCGATGATCGTCGGCGACTCGCGCACCGGTGAGATCGACCTCTTCGACGGGCCGTACCTCTTCATCGTGCTGATGCTGAGCTCGCCGGTGGACATGCGGCTGCCGCTGCCGGCGGGGGGTGACCTGCCGTTGCATGTGGTTCCGGTCGACCATGTGGCGAGGGCGGGGGTGTCGCTGGGCGCGGCGCGCGAGGCGGTGGGCAAGACCTTCCACATCGTCGACCCGACGCCACCGTCGACGGGCGCGGCCTTCGAGCGCATCGCGCAGGTGGCGGGGCGGAAGATTCCGCGGGGAATGGTTCCGGTGAACATCACGCGGGCTCTCCTCAACACGCCGGGGTTGGAGCGGCTCACCCGCAGCCCGCGGGCCTTCGTCGATCGGCTCGCGACGCGGGCGCGCTACGCGGACACCAACGCGCGGGGATTGCTCGCGGCGCGCGGGGTGGAGTGCCCGAAGTTCGACGAGTACGTCGAGCCGCTGGTGGCGTACGCGCAGGAGCGGCTGGCGGCGCGGCGGCAGCGGGCGGTCGAGGTCGACGTGGACGACCCGCTGGCATGACGACGCGGGCAGTGATCCTGGGGTCGGAGTCGCGCTACCGGCGCGAGCTCATCGGGCGGCTGGGTCTTACCGTGACGTGTATGGCGTCGCCCTTCGACGAAGAGGCGGCGAAGGAGGGGCTCTCGCACCTGCCCATCGCAGAGCGGGCGCGGTCGCTCGCCATCGGGAAGGCCGAGGCGTTGGGGGGCGCGTACCCCGACGCGGTGATCATCGGGTCCGACCAGATGGGCGAGGTGGACGGCGAGGCGCTGGGCAAGCCGCACACGGCCGAGCGGGCGCAAGCGCAGTTGCGGCGACTGGCGGGCCGTGAGCATCGGCTGCACACGGCCGTGGCGGTGCACCACCGGGCGAGCGGTCGCACCGAGACGCTGGTGGACACGCACACGTTGACGATGCGGGCGCTGAGTGACGAGGAGATCGCGGACTACGTGGCGAGGGACGCGCCGTTGGACTGCGCGGGCTCGTACCGGGTGGAGTCGCTGGGCATCGCGCTCTTCGAGAGGGTGCGGGGGGACGACTTCACGGCGGTGATCGGGTTGCCGCTGACGAAGGTGGTGGCGCTGCTGGCGGACTTCGGGGTGCGGGTGCTGGGGGGCGGTTGACGAGGTTGAAGTTCGGCGTCGGCCCCTGAAGACGCCTGTGCCCCTTCTACCCCGACATCCCCTAACTCAAGCGGCCGGTGATCTCGTCCGGCGGGCTCCGGAGTTCGCGTGCCCCCATGAGCCGGGGTGCAGTCGCTCACTCCGGGCTATTTCAGGTCGTCACCCCGCGCCGCGGGGTTGCAGGACCAGAGTCGTTTCCGCAGCCACACCCTCACCCCACGAACCCATTGTAGATGTGAAAGCGAGCTAATTCGCTGCAACCCCGCGGCGCGGGGTGACGACCTGAAATAGCCCGGAGTGAGCGACTGCACCCCGGCTCATGGGGGCACGCGAACTCCGGAGCCCGCCGGACGAGATCACCGACCGCTTGAACAAGACCCATGGTTTACGACTCACGCCATGTGAGCGGCTCGGACGCCCGGGCGGCAACACTCCGCGTCACCGCAGCGTCGGCACCGCTCCGCCCTCGGCCCAGGCGACCGAGACCCGCGCAACTCCGGGGTCCCACCGCGCGGCGATCTTCGCGAGGTCGTCCGCGGCGGGAGGCCGCGCGCCGAGCCCGATCGCCCAGCGCTTGCGCCCGCGCGTCGCCTCGAAGGGCCGCGGGAAGGCCCGCGCGTCGGCCACACCCGTAGCCTCCAGCAGCGCGAGCAGCGCGCGGACCTTGCCGCGCACGGCGCCCACGCCCGCCGCCAGTTCGTCCGGGTCGTCGCCCTCGACCGTGACCACGGCCCACGCCGCGTGCTGCCGGTGCAGCTCTGGCGGCGCGAGCAGCGCGGCCACGGGATCACCACCCCGCGCGCGCGCCGCCGCGACGGCCTCCCACGCCGCGTAGAGTTCCTCCGCGATCGTTGCGACGCCGGCGCGCGAGACCGTGGCCGTGCACGACCGCACGGGCTCCGTCGGCGTCGCGACCCGCAGCGGGTCGTCCGCGGTGCCGAACGCGACGTCCGCTCCGTCGAGCGAGACCGCCACGCGCCAATCCCACGAAGCCCAGGCGCCATAGAAGCGCTCGAGCTGCGCGGGGAGGTCGAGCCCCGCGTCCACGGTCCGCGCGCAGAGCACCAGCCACGCGATGCCCGGGATGCCCCCGAAGGGCGCTGCGTCGAGCCCCTTCGCGCGCGCCCATGCCTTCACCACCCGCGCGAGCGCGACGAAGGCCGCGTGCCGCGCGCCCACTGCCTCCCCCACGGCGTCCGCGTCGCTCACCGCGCTGAGGGCCACGGCCGAGGGACCGCCCAGCTCCGCGCGTCGCGCGACCGCCTCACCGGGCGCGACGCTCCCCGCGTCCACGATCGCCAGGTCGACGTCGATGCCGAGCGCGCGAAACTCGATCCCGGGCACACGCACGGCGTGCACGCGGCGCAACCCCTCGACCGCGGGAAACGCCTCGCGAATCCGTGCTTCAACGCGCTCAAGGTCGATGGGACCCGGCAGCGCTGCGACGAGGTCCAGGTCCGCGTCGGGCAGCGCGCACCCGATGCGCCGCGACCCCGTCACGTGCACCACGCCCTCGGGCAGCGCGCGGGCGACGCGCTGCGCGACCGACTCCGCCGCCTCCACGCGCGCCCCGGCGACAACGCCCGCCACCGTCTGCGCGTTTGCCTCCTCGCGCTCCGGCACGCGCACGACGCCTGTCCCGAGAGACACGTACGCGCGCGGCTCCATCGGGCCGTCGCCGCGCCGCGTGAGCACCACGAGCTCGTCGACCTCGACCGCGTGGCGCCCGACGCGCGCCGCCCACGTCGCGAGCACCCGCGCTGGGTCCGTCGTGCGGCCCAGCGTGAGGTGCGGTGTGTAGCCTTCGGCGCGGCCCGAGCACTTCGGGAAGCGTCGCGCGAGGGCCTCGCGCAGGCGCGCCCACGGACGGGCGTCGTCCGCCGCCGGGTCGATCCACACCGTCGCGTCGCGCTCGTGCTCAAACGCCCGCGCACCGGCGAGCACCGCGCGAAACGCACCCGTCTCGCGTGCGGCGGCCGCGACGAGCGGCAGCGCGGCGTCGAGCGCGGACTCGGGCACGAACCCGAACAGCACATTGACGTGCGGCGGCCAGCGGTCGAACGACGGGTCGTGGTCCGAGCGCAGCGCCTGCACCGCAGGCCACACGGACGCCGGCGGCACGAACGCGAGGGCCGTGCGCGCGGTCGGCGGGAGGTCCAGCGTGTCCTCGTCGGCCGTGCGTGAGCGTTCGGGCGCGAGCGCGACCTGCACGCCGTAGTGGTCCGAGAGGTACACCCCCGGCTCGAAGGCTTCGGTCCCGAGCAGCGTGACCTCCGCGGGGCGCAGGTCGGTGCCGCGCACAAACACCCGGTCGAGCCGCGACGCCCGACCGCTCAACGACGAGACCGCGGCGATGGGGTTGGCCGTCGGGTCGAAGGTCGGCGTCTCGTCGTCGGCGCCGCGCACCTCCGTCCACGCGTCGAGCAGGCCGAGCCGCGCGCCGGGCGTCGGGCCGCCGTCGTTGAAATCGCCGAGCACGATCAGGTCGCCGTCGACGGGCGAGATCCCGCCGCGGAGCGCGTCGAGCTCGACGTCGCGGCGTCGCGCGTCCGAGTGGTCGCTGGTCAGGTGCACCGCCACCACGACCAGGGCGCGGTCGGGCAGCGCGAGGGTCAGGGCGACGGCGGCCTTGTACGGCGCAAAGGCGTGCGTCGCGGCTTCCAGCACAGGCGGACGGCAGAGCAGCAGCACGCCGTGGCGCTCGACCTCGTCGCCGCCGGGCCCGTCACTCGACGCGTAGCCCGCGCGCACCCACGCGCTCTCCAGCAGCGCGCGGAGCAGCGGGCGCTCGACCTCCTGCAGCGCGATCACGTCGGCGTCGCTCGCGGCGAGCGCGTCGATGAGCCGCGGACGGCGCTTCGCCGTGTGGATCCGGTCGGCGTCGTAGCGGTCCCAGAGGGTGTTCCAGGTGAGCACGCGCAGCGGGGCGGCCGCCTCGGGCGCGAACTCCGGGGGGATCGGTTGCGAGGGCGTCCAGGCTGCGCGCGATGGGTCCCAGCGCAGGGCTGTGCGTGGTGCGAAGAAGGGCGGGCGCAGACGCTGCGGCACACGCACGCGCCCGGCCGACGACTGGTCGAGGCGGTCGATGCCCGCGCGGCGGTCCCACACGACCTCGCCGTCGGCCTCGAAGAAGAGCACCCGGTGCCAGGGCACGTCGCCGCCGGGAACGAAGGCCGCGAGCGCGACGCGCTTGGGCTCGTGCCGGTGCATGTCGATCCCGACGACGAAGCGTGTCGGGTCG
The DNA here is from genome assembly GCA_044229975.1 of Polyangiales bacterium. GTDB lineage: Bacteria > Myxococcota_A > Polyangia > Polyangiales > SCUS01. The sequence goes on along the minus strand of JBGARZ010000006.1, from coordinate 23,825 downwards.
AGGCGCGCGTCCCACCGGATGCGGTTGTAGATCTCTTCGCTCGTGCGCATGGCTCGTCCGCGTCTCTCGGGTGTCGGTTCGGGTCAGCGCGCGCTGTCGGCGAGCGCGCCGGTGGCGTCGTGGTAGTCGACGCGGTGGGCGTCGCCCGGGTACGGGGGCGCGAAGCGCGCGAGCTGGTGTGCGAGCACCTCGTCGGGCACGGCGTGTTCGCGGCGGGCGTTGCGCGCGCGGAGCTCGGCCGCCGGCACGAGCAGCACCGCCAGGGTCACGAGCGCGTCGCGTCGGCGCGCGATCCCGAGCGGGAGACCGCGCTGCTGGGCCGTGAGCGAAGTGGCGTCCCACACGACGCGCTCGCCCGCGGCGAGTCGGCGCTCAAGGCGATCGAGCGCCTCGGCCAGCACCTCGGCGTTGGTCGACTGGTCGGCCCGACCACCACGCGCCGCGCGCAGCGCGTCGAGGGAGACCACCGTCGCGCCGTCGGCGTGGCGCTCGGCGTACCGGCTCTTGCCGCTACCCGACGGGCCCACGCTGACGACCAGCCGCGGAAAGCGCCCGTCGCGGTGGCGCCACGTCGCCGCGATCGCTTCTTCGGGGCTCTTCAGGCGCCCATCGACCCACGCGTCGGCCGCCTCGCCGGCGCAGCGGTCGAACACCCCCGGGTCGTCGCCCGGTAGCGCCTCGCGCAGCGCCTCGCGGATGAGCGCGAGGGGATCGCCGTCGAGCACGCCCTCGTCCGCGGCGAACAGCTCACTCAACGCGACCTGCTCGCGGCAATCGTCCGCGTCGGAGTCATCACGGCCCACGAGCGTCGCCGCGGCGACCGCGTGCAGGACGCCCACGTCGACGGCGCGGGCCATCTCGCGCAGACCGCGACCGCGACGCTCGTCAGGAAACGCGTGCAGCAGCCGACCGTGCAACCCCACCAGGTCGCCCACGCGGCGCGCCAACGGGACGCCGAGCACCGCGGGTAGCTCCGTCATCAGCTCGGCGCGCGCACGGCCGTGGAGCAGCGCCGCGAGCACGCCCGTGAGCAGCGCGTCGCCCGAGCGCCCAGCGCCCGCGAGGCGGGTCGCGGCGTCGAGCGCGGCGGCTTCAGCGGAAGGACCGTCGCCCAGATCCAGCACGCGCCCGAGCGCGGCTACGTCCGGGGTCGACCCCGCGCGCACGTCCCACAGGCACGAGCGCGGGCCGAGCGCGTTGGGAACCACAGGCGCGAGCATCCAGTGCTCGTCGGTCTGCACGTGGTTCTTGCGCACCCACTTCGCGACGCGCCGCGGAAACTCCTCGCGCGAGAAGCCCGCCACGGCGCGCACCACGTAGCCCTCCTGGCGCGCGAGGTCGAGCTTGAGCCCACGCAGCGCGCGCTCGTCCAGGCGGCCGCGCCAGAGCACCGGCGGCGTCGGGATGCCGAGGTCGCGGGCGAAGCGCTCGGTGGCGTCCCAGTCCAGGCAGCGGTCGTCCGCGTCCCACACCGAGAAGGCGTAGAAGAAGCCCTCCAGGGCGTCGTAGGCGATCGAGTGCCGCGCGAAGACGTTCTCGCCGGAGATGCGGTAGCCCTCGGGGATGCGCGCCGCGACGCGCGCGTGCAGCGCCTTGACCCATGTGCGCGACGGGTGGTGCGCGGAGTCTAGCGAGCGGGCGTGCAGGCCGTCGCGGTAGAGCGTGGTGTTCTCGCCGTCGAGCTTCTCGGTGACGACGACCTCGACCCCTTCGAGCCCCGAGAGGTTCGCCGCGCGCACGTCGTCCGAGGTCGCGCCAGGCGACCAGGGCAGGTGATGGGTACGTGGGTAGCGAACGCGCATGACGACATTCCGGGGCGGGCAACATAGCTGGCGCGGGCGGTTCGTCGACCCCGCGAAGCGGGAGGGCGCGGGTTTCATGGGCTCGCGTGGGGTGTCAAGACGGCCCCTCGGCTTGCTTCCCACATGCTGTTGATACTGACGACCCGCCGCGGGCTCTGATACGGTCCGCGCGCCCGCTGTGACGAAACCCTCGCGTCCCGCCGTCGTGCTCCTCGGCGCCCAGCGCTTCGACCCCTCCCTCGGCGCCGCCGTCTCCGAGCTCGAAGTCACCGGCCGCATCGCCATCATCACCGCCGGCTGGCAGGAGCGTGAGTCCGAAGACGACGAGCTCTCCGCCCACCTCGACGGCCGCGTCGTCAACCTGCGCTTGCACCAGCGCGGCGAGGAGGTGTTTCGCGAAGACGCCGAGCTGCGCGACGCCCACCGCGACCGCCAGGGCTCGCTCCGTCACCGCCAGGATTTCTACCGCATCCGGCTGGAGCACGAGCTCGAAGCCGACCGCGTCATCCGTCAGCGCGCCGCGCCGCCGGAGATCCTCGAAGAGCAGATGCAGGCGTCGCTCGACGCCATCCGCGAGCTCGACGTGTGGCACCTCAAGCTCTGCGCGCGCATCCGCACGGAGTTCGAGTCGCGGTGGGACGTCCTCAACCGCCCGTCCATCGCCCGCCACCGGCGCGAGCTCGCCGACATCCTCGCGGGCTGCGACGCCGTCGCCATCGCGGGCGGCCACGTCGCGACGCTGGTCAACCGCCTCGTGCTCTTCGGCATCGCCGACCTCATCCAGAACCACACGGTCTTCGCCTGGTCGGCCGGCGCCATGGCCATCAGCGAGCGCGTGGTGCTCTTCCACGACGCCCCGCCGCAGGGCCCCGGCGCCAGCGAGGTGCTCGACGCGGGCCTCGGCCTCGTGCGCGGCGTGGTGGTGTTTCCGGAGCCCGAGCGGCGGCTCCACCTCGACGAGAAAGATCGCGTGCAACGACTCGTGCGACGCTTCGATCCGGCGGTGTGCCTCGCGCTCCCGGCGCGGTCGCGGGTGACGTGGCGCGACGGGGTGTTCTCGTCGGCGCAGGGGGTGTTGCAGCTCCGGGCGACGGGCAAGACGGTGCCGTTCGCGGCGCGGCGGAGGGCGTCGGCGTGAGCGCGACCAAGCTGGCCATCGAGAGGTTTCTGGACGCGCGCCCCGACCAGGGGAAGGTGCAGGCGTTTCTGCGCGGGCGGCAGTGCCCCATCGTGGAGGGTCCGTCGGTGACCTTCGTCTGGCAGGGCGTCGCCGACGCGGTGAATCTCCGCCACTGGATCTTCGGCCTGGAGTCGGCCAACCCCCTCACGCACATCCCGAAGACCGACCTCTGGTACCTCATCATGGAGGTGCCCGCGAAATCGCGGGTCGAGTACAAGTTCGAGATCCACCGCGGCGGCCACAGCGCGTGGATCGAAGACCCGCTCAACCCCAACCGCGCCCGCGACCCCTTCGGCGCCAACTCCGTCCTCCAGGGCGAAGGCTACGAAGACCCCACCTGGACCAACCGCGACCCGCTCTCGCGCGAAGGTCTCATCGAGCCCTTCACCTTCGACAGCGACGCCATCGGCCGCCGCACCGGGCACCTCTACCTGCCGGCGCGCTTCCGCCGCTCGCGGCAGTACCCGCTGCTCGTGGTGCACGACGGCAGCGACTACCAGCGCTACACGGGGATGAAGACCATCCTCGACAACCTCATCCATCGGCTGGAAATCCCCGACGTCATCGTCGCGTTTACCGACTCGCCCGATCGCTTGAAGGAATACGCCAACAACGAGCGCCACGCGCGCTACCTCACCGAAGACCTCGTCCCCCACCTCGCGAAGCACTTCCCCCTCTACGACCGCCCGCAGGCGCGTTGCCTCATGGGCGCGAGCTTCGGCGCCGTCGCGGCCTTCTCGACGGCGTACCGCTACCCGGGCTTCTGGGGCCGGCTGCTGCTGCAATCGGGGTCGTTTGCGTTTACCGATATCGGCAAGCGCAACAAGCGCGGGCCGTTGTTCGATGGGGTGGTGGAGTTCGTCAACCAGTACCGGGCGCAGCCGAAGACGGTGAGCGAGCGGGTGTTCGTGAGCTGCGGCGTGTACGAGTCGCTCATCTATGAAAACCGGTCGATGGTGCCGCTGCTCTCCGCCACGGGGATGGAGGTGCGCTTCGTCGAGTCGCGCGACGGCCACAACTGGGAAAACTGGCGCGACCGGCTGCGCGAAGGCCTCTCCTGGCTGATGCCGGGGCCGCTGATGTTCATCTACGAGTGAGAGGGGAATTCCTTCGATGGCTGAAGTGACGAGAAACATCGGGCTCTCCCTCGGCGCAGACCTCTGCTGGCCGCTGTGCTTCGAGCACATGATGAAGCGCCTCGACCTGCGCATCCCCCACGAGGGCGACACGCTGCGCTTCGCCGTCGAGCGCGTGACCATCGAGCCCTTCAACCTGCAACAGCCGGTGAAATACGACGTGGTCGTCGACCGGCTCACGCACTGGTTTCACACCAGCCGCGAGTGGATCAAGAAGGGCATCCTGATGGATGACCTCTACGTGTTCAACAACCCGTGGAGCATCCAGGCCAACGAGAAGCACACCAGCTACTGCGCGATGATGAAGCTCGGGATGCCCATCCCCGAGACGTGGATGATCCCGCCGAAGGGCTACACCCCGTCGCCGGACGTGAAGCCCACGCTACAGCGCTACGCCAGGCTCTTCGACCTCGGGAAGATCGGCGACACCATCGGCTGGCCCTTCTTCCTGAAGCCCTACGACGGCGGCGGTTGGAGAGCCGTCACGCGCGTGACCGACGCGAAGTCCGCGTGGAAGGCGTACGAAGACAGCGACATCTCGGTGATGCACGCGCAGGCGTCGGTGGAGGGCTTCGACCGCTTCGTTCGCACCGTCGGCTTCGGGCCGCAGACGCGCAACGTGCTGTACGACCCGTCGGCCCCGCTGCACGACCGCTACACCATGCAGACGGACTTCTTGTCGAAAGAAGACTCCGAGCATCTGCGCAAGGTGACGCTGACCATCAACGCGTTCTTCGGGTGGGAGTTCAACTCGTGTGAGTCGCTGCGGAAGGGCAGCGTGTGGCACCCCATCGACTTCGCGAACCCGTGTCCCGACTCGCAGGTGACGTCATTGCACTTCCACTTCCCGTGGCTGGTGAAGGCGTACCTGCGGTGGACCATCTTCTGCGCGGCGACCAAGCGGAAGATGCCGCGCACGCTGGACTGGGAGCCCTTCTACAAGGTCGCGGCGATGGACCTCTCGTATGAAGAGAAGCTCGATCGCTACGCGGCGATCGCGGACGAGCGGCTGGAGACGGCGCGCTTCGAGGAGTTCTGCGCGAAGCACCTGGGGCACCTCGATGAGGTGGCGTCGGAGTTCTTCACGACGCCGGAGGCGAAGGACGCCGTGCGGCAGAAGGTGACGGCGCTCTTCCCGGCGCACGAGATCGAGCGCTTCACGGAGCTGTTCTGGCAGCGCATCCAGCAGTGGCGGGCGCAGGGGTGTCCGTGAACGCCAGCGACGCGCCGCGGACTGCATCTCAGCCGCGCAAGGAAGTCCCATGTTCGTAAAGTCCCGCTGGTATTCGCCGCGCATCGGCTGCGAGGCGACGCTCGCCCGCTGGGGAACCGTCGGTCAGCCCGTGCTCGTCTTCCCGACGGCGGGCGGCGACGCCGAGGAGATCGAGCGCTTCCTGATGATCCGCGCGCTGCAGCCGCTGCTCGACGCGGGCCGCATCAAGATCTACTCGCCCGACAGCGTCGCGGGTCGCGTGTGGTTCAACAAAGAGGGATCACCCGAGCACCGGATGCGGATGCAGCACCAGTATCACGAGTGGATTCGCCACGAGGTGGTGCCCGCGATCTACACCGACTGTCGCACCGACGACATCCCCATCTGGACCACCGGCGCGTCCATCGGGGCCTTCCACGCCGCGGCCGCGGTGTGCCGATCGCCCGACGTGTTTCACCGCTCTTTGTCCATGAGCGGAACCTACAACCTGATGCGCTTCATCGAGGTCGACACGCCGACCGAGGCCTTCAAGCTGGTGTCGCCGCTGTACATGGTTCCGCGGTTGTCGGGTAGGCACCTGGAGATACTGCGGACGCGCTTCCTGGAGATCGCGACGGGGGAGGGGAAGTGGGAAAACCTCGGCGAGAGCTGGGGTCTCGCCAGTGTGCTGGGCGCGCAGGGGATTCCCAACCACGTCGACTCGTGGGGCCCCGACTGGCACCACGACTGGGTCACCTGGCGTGAGATGTTGCCCCAGTATCTCGACAAGTGGACTCGTTGAAGGGACACCAGACATGAGCGGCCAGGACACCCGGAACCACAAGCACATCGATGGTCAGCTCGAAGGGTCGTCGCGGCGTAGCTTCATGCGCTCGCTGCTCACCGACCTGCGCGCCATGGAGCGCATGGTCGAAGAAGACGCCTTCGAGCGCGGCGTCTCCCGCATCGGCGCCGAGCAGGAACTCTTCCTCGTCGACCGCGCCTACCACCCCGCGCCCGGCGCGCTGAAGGTGCTGGAGCGCGCCAACGACCCGCACTTCACCACCGAGCTCGGCCTCTTCAACCTGGAGATCAACGCCGACCCGCAGCCCTTCGCGGGCGGCGGTCTGCGCGCGATGGAAGACCAGCTCACGGCCCTCTACGCGAAGGTGCGCTCGGTCGCCGCCGACCTGGAGCTGAGCCCGGTGCTCGCGGGCATCCTGCCGACCATCGGCAAGACCGACCTCGGCCTCGACAACATGGTCCCCAACCCGCGGTACCTCACGCTCAGCCGGGCGATGAAGTTCGCGCGCGGCGAGGCCTTCGACTTCTCCATCCGCGGCCTCGACGAGCTCGTGGTCAAGCACGACTCGGTGATGGTCGAGGCGTGCAACGCGAGCTTCCAGACGCACCTCCAGCTCGCCGAGCCGGAGCGCTTCGCCCACTACTACAACCTCGCGCAGCTCCTGCTCGCGCCGGTGCTCGCGGCCTCCACCAACTCGCCCGTTCTCTTCGGTCGACGGCTCTGGGCCGAGACCCGCATCGCGCTCTTCGAGCAGGCCTGTGACATCCGCACGCCGGGCATGCACCTGCGCGAATCCGCCGGTCGTGTGTCCTTCGGGCGCGACTGGCTGCACGGCGACGTCACCGACCTCTACAAGGAAAACGTCGCGCGCTTCCGCGCCCTCGTGGGCACCGAGCTCGAAGAGGACGGCCTCACCGCGCTCGACAACGGCCGCGTGCCGGACATGAAGGCGCTGCGCCTCCACAACGGGACCATCTACCGCTGGAACCGCGCCTGTTACGGCATCTCCGAAAACGGCAAGCCGCACCTGCGCATCGAGCTGCGGGTGCTGCCGTCGGGCCCGACCATCGCGGACGAAGTGGCGAGCAGCGCGCTGTGGCTCGGCCTGATGAGCGAGCTCGGCGCGACGGTGGATGACATCGCGGGGCGGGTGGATTTCGTCCACGCGCGGGCGAACCTCTACGCGGCGGCGCGGGATGGCCTGGGCGCGCGGCTGCGGTGGTTCGACGGCGAGGAGGTGCTCGCGCAGACGCTGCTGCTCGATCGGTTGTTGCCGATGGCGAAGGCGGGCCTCGACCGCGCTGGGGTCGACGAGAAGGACAGCGCGCGGTACCTCGACATCCTCGATCGGCGGGTGCGCTCGCTGCGCACGGGGTCGCGTTGGACGCTCGACTCGCTCGCGGGCATGAAGGACCAGGGGACGCCCGGCGCGCGGCTGACGGCGCTGACGGCGGCGATCATCGCGCGGCAGAAGTCCGACGCGGTGGTGAGCGACTGGGAGCTCGCGAACATCAACGAGAACGACAGCGCGCGCACCGGGTATCACAAGGTGTCGCAGTACATGACCACGGACATCTTCACGGTGCAGCCCGACGACCCGGTCGAGCTCGTGGCCGACCTGATGAGCTGGGAGCGCATCCGGTATGTTCCGGTGGAAGACGACAAGGGGAGGCTGGTCGGGCTCGTGTCGCAGCGGGTGGTGTTACGGCACCTCGCCGATCTGGCGAAGCTGCCGCGCGAGGCGGGGGCGGAGAGCGTTCCGGTGTCGGAGATCATGCGGCGTGACCTGGTGACGGTGACGCCGGACACGCGCACGCTGGAGGCGACGGCGCTGATGAAGAAGCACCGCATCGGGTGCCTGCCGGTGGTGCAGGACGGGCACATCGTGGCGGTGCTGACGGAGGAGGACTTCGTCGGGCTCGCGTCGAAGGTGCTGGCGGGCGACGACGCGGGGCCGGACTCGGTTCCGCCGGAAGGGTGACGCCTCGGGGGCGTGTGCTAGAGACGCGGCTCCACGAGCGATGCGAGACGCTGAACCCCATCAAATAGAGATCGACCGACGCGAGATCGGGCGCGTGGTGGGCGACACCGCGGGCCCGACGCTCGTGGCGGTGGCGGGCATCCACGGCAACGAGCCGGCGGGCATCGCGGCGGCGCGGCGGGTGTTCGCGCGGTTGGAGCGCGGCGACGTGGTGCTGCGCGGCGAGCTGGTGGTGTTTGCGGGCAACGTCGGGGCGCTGCGGCAGGGCGCGCGCTACGCGGGCAAGGACCTCAACCGGCAATGGAGCGAAGCGCACGTCGCGGCGGTGCGCGCGATGTCGGAAGGCGAGCGCGACGCCGAAGACCGCGAGCAGGTGGAGCTGCTGGGCGCGATCGAGGGCGCGATGGCGAGGGCGCGCGGGAAGATGCACCTGGCCGATCTGCACACGTCGAGCGCGGCGGGGGTTCCGTTCGTGTTGTTTGGGGACACGCTGGCGCAGCGGAGCTTCGTGGGCGCGTTTCCGCTGCCGGTCATCATCGGGTTGGAGGAGCAGATCGACGGCGCGCTCAGCGAGTACTGGACCCGTCGCGGGTGCGTGACGTTCACCGTGGAGGGCGGGCAGCACGCGGCCGAGGCGTCCGTGGATAGTCTCGAAGCGGTGCTGTGGCTGGCGCTCGATCGCGCGGGGATGATCGACGGCGCGGCGCTGCCGGAGGTGCGCGCGGGGCGTGTGCTGCTCGACGCGCAGCGGGGTGATCTGCCGCGGGTGCTGGAGGTGGTGTCGCGCCGCGCGATCACCGACGAGGACGGCTTCCGGATGGAGCCGGGGTTTCGCAACATCGACCGCGCGGGCGTCGGGCAGGTGCTGGCGCGCGACCGGCGCGGGGACATCGTGGCGCCGCACAACGGGGTGGTGATTCTCCCGCTGTATCAAGCGAAGGGGAGCGACGGGTTCTTCTGGGGCAGAGAGGTGAGCGACGCGCGGATGACGGCGTCGCGGTGGCTGCGCGAGTGGGGCGTCGATCGGCTGCTGCCGTGGCTGCCGGGCGTGGCGCGCGACCCCGAGCGGGCGACGCGCTTCGTGGTGGAGCAGTGGGTCCCGATGGGGGTGTTTCAGGCGCTGGGGTATCGGCGGGTGCGCTCGCGCGGGAGCGCGGTGACGGTCGATCGGTAGCGTCTCTTTCGCTGACTCGACGCGACTCACTCGGAGCGACGCGGAGGGCGCAGCCGCTCGCGCAACGATGCGGGGTGACGCGTGGCAGCGGCAGCGATACGCTGAACGACGTGCCCGCCCACGACCGCGATCACGACGAGGTTCGCGCCGCGCTCGTCGCGGATGAGTCGCTAGACCGCTATCGCGACGCGCTGACGAAGGTCCTGTCCGAGTGGGAGCGTCGTCCGCGCGCAGAGTCGTCGCTGCGCTTCGAGGCCGTGTTTGACCGTACGCGCGATCGCTATCTGCTGGTCGCCGTCGGGTGGGACGGGCGCCACCACATGCACTCGACGCTCGCCCACGTGGACATCATCGACGGCAAGCTCTGGATCCAGCACGACCAGACGGAGACCGGCATCGCCCCCGACCTCGTCGAGGGCGGCGTGCCGGCCGACCGCATCGTGCTCGCGTTCAAGTCACCCGGTCGCCGCGCAGCGACGGGCTACGCCGTCTCGTAGCTCAACCGTCGCCCGCCAATGTTCAGTCGACCTCGTGAGCGACGCGCGGATGACGGCGTCGCGGTGGCTGCGCGAGTGGGGCGTCGATCGGCGGCTGCCGTGGCTGCCGGGCGTGGCGCGCGACCTCGGAGCGGGCGACGCGCTTCGTGGTGGAGGCGGAGGGTCCCGGTGGGGGTGTTTCAGGCGCTACGGGTATCGGCGGGTGCGGTCACGCGGGAGCGCGGTGACGGTCGATCGGTAGGGGCACGCGCGACGGGCCGGAGGCGCGCTCGTCGGCGGAGTGGCCGCGAGCGGTCGACCGTCACAGCGGAAGCAGCGCTTGAACCCGCGGGTGATCGTCGTCCCAGTGGGCGAGCCACAGCGGGCGCTCGTGTGAATCACCGAGAAGAACGCAGCGCCCGACGGGAGAGCCTCCGTGCGCTCAGTGGCGGACCGTCACGGTCGTCTGGCGAACCGCCTGGAAACGGGTGGAGCGGCAGGCGACGATCTCGTCGCGTCCTCGGCTCAGGCAGGTGTCGCAGGGGTCGTCGTAGCAGGTCGCCGGGAGCGCCACGCATCGGGCGGCGATCGACGTGCTGCCGTCGGTGGTCTGCTCGCAGTACTGGACGTTGGTCGTACAGCGCAACGCAGGATCGACGCCGCCCGTGCAGGTGAACGAGGCGCCGCCCACGGCGTCGGAGCGCGCCGACTCCGTCGTGCTTGTGGAGCTCGTCGGGCTCGTCGAGTTCGTCGTGTCCTCCGACGAGGACTCACCCGCCACCTGCGCGCACGCCGACCCAAACACGCAAAGCACCCACCAGGGCGCATGACGCCTCACGCCTCCCATGACCTCTCCTCTCGCATCAATGCGTGACGAGCCGACGGCGTCAGGATGACACCCGCCCGCGATCAGCCACGGCACCCTGCGATGCGTGCGGCCCGGCAGACATTCAGGCTCTGGGTGCCCGCGTCTGCCTTCGCGTCGACAGATGCGTGACCGCCGCGGGGACATCATCGGTAGGGGCACGCGCTCGTCGGCGGAGTGCCCGCTCGCGCGATCTCACGAGCGCGCGCGGCCGACCCATCGGTGCAAAGCATTGTTTGGTGCGTCTGCCGCTGCGGTCGGATCAGTGACGATCTATCTCTCCTCCAGCGCGTGCGCCACGGCACGCGCTGGAGGAGAGAACCATGTCGAGCCGTCCGCCTCGCTCACTGCACTGCATCGCAGGGAGCCTCACGATCCTGTTCGTGCTGGCAGGGTGCGGCAGCCCCGACCCGAACGGCGCACCGGGGACCGACGGCGCCGTGAACCCCCCCACGACCGACGCGGGCGCGGCCGACGATGCTCCGACGACGAAGGACGCCGCGAGCGTGCCGGTCGACGTCAACACCCCGGACGTCGGACGCGATGTCGCGTCGGGCGCGCCTGACGCGGTGACCGAAGACGTTCGCGCCAGCGATGATGTGTTCGTCGTCGACGCATCCGACGCCGCGTCCGCGCCCGACGTCCTCCCGGTCGTCGACGTGCCGACGCGTGATGTCCAGTGTGGTCCGTCGCCCGCCTGCGTCACGGCCTGTGACGAGGGGCGCACGCGCTGCGTCGCCTGCGCGGAGACCTGTGGGCGCGGCTGTGACATGACCGGCACGGCGTGTCGGCTGACCTGCAGCGGAACGCTCGGGACCTGCCTGGCGCGCTGCCCCAGCCTCTCGTCGTGCTTCGCGAGTTGCAACACGCTGCCCGCCGCCCAGCGCACGGCCTGCCTCGCGGCCTGCGGCCTCTGCACCGAAGGTTGCACCACGACGAGCGGCAGATGCCGAACCGCGTGCGACGAGACCGAGATGAGCTGCGGCAGCCGATGCGAGGGCACCTGCGCGAGCGGCGCCGATGCGGGCACCGCGCTCAACTGCTCGTCGGCGCAGACCGCCTGCGTGGGGCGGTGCACGGTCGACGACTGCTGATCCATCCGTCGGTGTCGGTCGATCGGTAGCGTCACTCACGCCGACCCGGCACACCTCACGCCGAGCGAAGCGGAGGGCACGGCCGCTCGCGTAACGATGTGGGGTGACGCGCGCCGCTCGCGGGCGCCGATGCCCCGTGACGCTGGCCTCGCCTTGCCCCACGGGTTGATACTCGGGCGCCTCGGTGCGCGTCCCCTTCGCCGTCGGTCCCATGTCGAGCCCGCTGAACCTCTTCGCCGTCGCCGCCTCCTCCTTCCTCGCGGGGCACCTCGTCATCCTCGGCGCCTTCGTCGTCGCCCGCGCTTCGACGCGCGTCCGCCTCGATCGGAAGGGCCTTCGCTACCTCGTCGAGTTCGTCGGCGCCGAGGCGCTCATGCTCACCGCGGCGCTCTCGCTCGGGGTCGTGCGGCTGTCGGCGTTCTCGGCGTCGCGCACGGCCGTCACGCTCGCGATCGGTCTCGTCTGGTGGGAGGTCTGGTTCTACGTCGGGCACCGGCTGCTGCACACGCGAGTGCTCTACCGCTTCCATCGACCGCACCACGCCTCGACAGGGCTGCACCCGTCGCTCTGCTTCGGCGCCGTCGAGACCGCCGTGCTGTCGAGCGGCTTCTATGTTCCGCTCGCGCTGGCGTCGCACTTCTTCCACGCGGTCTCCGTCGAGACGCTGGTCTTCGTCTTCGCGGGCGCCTACGCGCTCAACGTCGTGTCGCACCTCGACGCTCCGGCGGGCGGTTGGTGGCGTCGCGTGTTGAGCTCAGCGCGCCACGCGCAGCACCACGCGGGTCGTCGCGGAAACTACGGGCTCAACTCCCCGTGGCTCGATCGGCTCTGCGGCACCGAGGTGTAGAACCTCGGCCAGCTCAACGGCACCGGTCGTGCACTGCGTTGCGACCACGATGCCCCGATTGAAGAGCAATCCCCACCACATGGCGCGCGGCGAGGTCCGCAGGAAGGTGCGACACCTTGCAGAGACCTGCGCGCAGAGCAGGCGCCTCGGGTTGGCCGCGGCGCTCGTCCTGACGGCGTGCTCGTCCAACGAGGCATCCACCCCGTCGACCATGGACGCCGGCACCACGATCGCGCCCGATGACGTGACGCTCCTCTTCGAGACGGCCACGCGCGACGCGATCCCCATCGCTGATCGCGGGACGCTGCTCATCGGCGACGCGGCGTGCGCGACCGCCGTCTCCGCCACGCGGCGGGTACCGGTCAATCTGCTGCTCCTGCTCGACCGCTCGGAGTCGATGGGGGAGGGGACGCCGAGCCGATGGTCGGGCGCCGTGGCGGGCATCCGTGGACTGCTCGCCGAGCTCGACGACGACACGCGCGTGGGGCTGACGATGTTCTCGTCGCCCGCGGGCGCCACGATCACCACGGCGACCTATGCCACCCCGAACGTCCCGGTCGCGCCGCTCCGCGAGTCGCGGTCGGTGATCCTGGGCGCCCTCGACGGTGCGCGTCCCATCGGCGGTACGCCCATGCTCTGCGCCGCGCTGGGAACCCGAAACTACTACCGCTCGTTCACCCTCGACGGCTCGCGCAACGTCGTGCTCATCACCGACGGTCGGCCCACCGGGGAGTGCGTCACCAGCCTGAGCTGCCCCAACGCCTTCGACTTCGCCTGCCGCGACCAGCGGGGCGTCATCGCCGCCAACGAGGTGCGCGCCTCCTTCCTCGGCAGCATCCGCGATCCGTCGCCCCTCAAGTACTTCGTCGCCGGCACCGCGGCCGCGGACAACCACTACCTCTCCGACCTGGCCTTCTCGGGCAACACGCGGCGCTACCTGGCCTGTCAGCCCGCGTACGACTGCCACTACTCCCTCGGCGAGACGACCTTCGCGGCCGACCTCGTCAACGCCCTCGGTGACATCCGCGGGCGCACCGCGAGCTGTGAGTTCGAGGTCGACGCCGACCCGTCGCGCGTCGACCCCGCGCGCGTCAACGTGAGCATCAGCGGGGCGGACGGCTTCGTCCCGCGCGACACCACCCACGCCGACGGATGGGACTACTCCACCGGCATGCGCTCGGTGGTGCTCTACGGCGCGACGTGCACCCGCGTGCTCGCCAACTCGACGGCCCTGGTGCGCATCGTCTTCGGCTGCCCGACGCGCACGCCGGGCTGAGGACGAAGCACACCCGAAGACGTTCGCGACGTCGTTGCGGGATCGCCGGCCGCGGCGAGCGCAAACGTCGCCCCGCCCGGGAGCTCGGCGGCGATCACGAGAGGAACCCGGCTTGATGCGCGTACCGGATGATCTCCCCCACCGTCCGCGCCCCGAGCTTCTCCCGGATCTTCGTCACGTGGTTGCTGACCGTGCTCCCCGAGACGTTCAGCTCGGCCGCGATCTCCGACACCGACCGCCCCGCGACGAGCAGCGTGAACACCTGGTACTCGCGCGCGCTCAGCCGCTCGTGGGCCTGCTCCGTCCGGCGATGTTGCAGCGCGCCGAGCACCTCGGGCGAGAACCACGCCCGCCCGGCCGCGACCGTGCGGATGGCGTCCAGCACCACCGAGGGGGCCTCGTCCTTCGACACGTAGCCGGCGGCTCCCTCGGCCAGCAGCCGACCGGCGTACTGCTCCTCGGCGTACATCGAGAGGACGAGGACGCGCAGGCGCGGCAGCTCGGCGTGGAGGCGGCGCAGCACCTCGATGCCGCTGATGGTCGGCAGCGAGAGGTCGAGGACCAGCACGTCCCACGAGGCGCGGTCGTCGGCGTTGAGGACCTGCCAGCCGTCGCTCGCCTCGCCCACGACCGTCATGTCGGGCTGCTCCTCGATGGTGCGGCGGACGCCCTGGCGCACGATCGGGTGATCGTCGGCGAGGAAGATGCGAATCATGTCGTCTCCTGTGCAACGGGTGGTCGGACGATCGGCAGGTGACAGTGGACCTCGGTGCCGCCCCCCGGGAGCGACCGGAAGGTGAGCGTGCCGCCGAGCACGCCCGCGCGCTCCCGCATCCCGACGAGCCCGAAGCGCCCACCAGCGTCCGGTCGTCGGTCGCCGAGGCCGACGCCGTCGTCCGTCACGCGGACGTCGAGCGCGTCGTCGAGCGCTTCGATGCGCACCTCCACCGACCGGGCCGACGCGTGGCGCACGACGTTGGTGATCGACTCCTGGACGATGCGGTAGACCTCCGCCCCGAGGTGGGCGTCGAGCGCGTCGAGCCCCTTGCCTTCGAGGGTCAGCCGACACGCGAGGCCCGTGCGCCGCTCGGTGCCCCGCAGCAGCCACTCCGCGGCCGCGACCAGCCCGAGCTCGTCGAGGACCACCGGCCGGAGGCCGTCGAGCAACGCGCGCATGCTGGCGCTCATCCGCTTCACCTGGTCCTGCACCTCCTGGAGGTCGGCCTCCAGGCTGCCCGAGGAGTCGCGCCGGTGGTCGTCGCAGCGGGCCACCGCGTAGCGCAGCGCCACGAGCTCCTGTCCCAGGTCGTCGTGCAGGTCGCGGGCGACCCGCCGGCGCTCCGCCTCGCGAGCCCGCTCGACGTGATCGACGAGCTGTCGCAACTCGTCGGTGCGATCGGCCACGCGCCGTTCGAGGAGCTCGTTCTGCTCTTCGAGGGCGCGGGACTGGCGGAAGTTTTCGCGCACCGCCTCGAACAGCGCGTGCCCGAAGATCACGCTCATCGCCGTGGTGGCGACGAAGAAGCTGGCCATCCATGGCACGAACGGCGAGTCGTGGTGAGCAGGCACGGGGACGACGTAACCGCCGAGCGTGGCCGCGGAGAGCGCCGCGGTGGATGCCACCCGATCGCGCAGCGGCAGCGGCAGCGGCAGGGTGAAGAAGGGCACCACGTAGAGGAGGTGGAACCACGGCGTCTCCGGGCCGCCGAGCGGCGCCTGCATCCACGCGACGAGCGCGCATCCGACGAGGGTGAGCGCGGCGAAGAGGGCGCGGACGTGCCGCCGGACGAACGGCGTGCGCGGCACGATCACGTACAGCAGGGTCACCACGCCGACGGTCACCCGCCATCGCGCGTAGGGGCCCGTCGCCCCCGGCAGGCGGCGCAGGATGACGAGGTCCGTCGGCCACCACAGGACGCTGCCGACGAAGAGGCCGAGCGCGAGCGCGCGGGTGATGCCGTCGAAGCGGGCGTCGCAGTACTGCCCGAACGAGCGCGCCCGCACCTCGCTGGCGTTGGGCAGCAGCCAGCCGAGCAGCCGGTCGCGGAGGGTGCCCAGGGCGTTGGTCACGGCGCGATCGTACCGTCTCGCGAAGCCCGCCGGACGCCGTCGAGATTTCGCCGGGGCGCGATCAAGAAAACTTGATGGGCCGGCGACCGGACCTCCGGCGATAATGGTACGGGAGCGAGCACGACCGATGGCAGGACCTGGCGGCGAAGCGATGGTGTCGGGGGGGATGGAAGTGTTCGTGCCGCCGTCGCGGGAGGCGCGCTGGCTCGCGAGACGGTTCGGCTGGCTGATCGCGCCGCCCGACGGGAAGCACCGCTGGTATACGCGGGCCGTCGGGTTCCTGGTCGTCGCGCCGTTCACGCAGCTCACGGTCACCAGCTTCGACCTGCAGCTCTTCTTGTTTCAGGTCTTCCACCGGCGGATCTGGGCGCGGCTCGGCCACGCCGTGTTCATGCCCGCGGTGAACTTCTTCCTCATGGCCGCCCTGGCGCAGCTCCGCCTCGGCGCGCACCCGGCGGCGCACGGCTGGTCCGGTCCGTCGCTCAACGGCGCCACGGCGTACGCGCTCTTCCTCCTCGCCTGGTACCTGCTGGTCGCGCTCGAAGCGCGGCTGCTGCTCTGGTGGGCGCTGACGGTGCCGCTGACGCTCGCGCTCTCGTTCGGTGCGGACGCGTACTACTGCCGGTTCTTCGTCCTCGACCCGGCGCAGCGCACCCTCTTCGCGCCGACGGTCGCGGCGGCCAACCCCTTCGTCTGGGCGTACGTCTCGGCGCAGATGATCATGCTGTCGCACGTCCCGGAGCCCCTGCTGCCGCCGCGGGTGACGGACGCGTGGCGCTGGACCTCTGTGTGGGACTTCGTGGTCGGTCGCGACGAGGCGCGCCGGTCGTTGTCACGGGTGACGGGGCGGGCCCTGCTCCTGCTGGTGCAGGTGGTGTCGGGCGCCGTGAACGAGTGGTGGGCATCGGCGCGGCTGATGCCCTACAGCCTGCTGCTGCTGATGTTCCGTCTGGGCTACCAGCCGGAGCGGGCGGCGCGGGCCCGTTCGTACGCCGACCGCGCCATCGCGAGCGGCAATCCGGCCATCGACTTCGTCGGCATCGGCGGCGGCGCGTTTCTGCGTCCCGACGACGTCGGCTCGCTCGGGCCCGTCGATCGCAGGGTCGGGTGACCACTCGATAGAGCGGGCCGCGCTCGTCCGGTGGGGTCAGCGCGGGCAGGTCGTTCCGAGCGGGATGCACGCCCGCGCGGACTCGCAGCAGAACGTCGTCGCCGTGCAGCGCGCCGTCGCGCAGAACGACGTCCCCGCATCGGGCGTCGCCGCGCACTCACCGCTGGCGCTCGTCGGCCGGTCGGGGCGGCACGCGCGGTACGTCTCGCCGGTGCACGAGCAGAACGGCAGCGCGACGAAGCACGCGATCGCCGAGGTGCACACACCCGATCGGGCGCACGCGGTGGACGGGTACACGCACTCGTTGCCCGCGCGGCAGTCGGAGGCCGTGACGCACGCCGCGGCGCCCGCGTCGGTCACGCCCGCGTCGACAACGCACGCCCCGCGCGTCGCCACCCGAACGCCCGCGCTCGCTGCGCCACACGCGTTGCCGTAGGTGCGCCCGTCGCAGCCGCACACCGGGTTGTACTCCGCCGTGCACCCCTCGGGGCGCACCGCGCAGGTGCCCGCGGCGCCGCAGCCGTCGCCCGCGCAGTAGCGGTTGGTCGCGCAGTCGGCGTTGGTGCGGCAGGTGGCAGGGCCCGCGTCGGCGGTGCCCGCGTCGGTTCCGGGGCAGACGCCGCGCGTGGCGACGCGAACGCCGGTGACGTTGGCGAGGCACTCGTTGGGGTAGGTGCGCCGGTCGCAGCCGCAGACGGGGTCGTAGGTGGACGGGCAGATGTCGCCGAGCGGGGTGCAGACGCCCGGGGTGCCGCAGCCGCTTCCCTGGCACCACGCGCCGGCGCGGCATTGATCGTTGGCGGTGCAGGTCGCAGGGCCCGCGTCGGGCGCCTCGTCGGGACAGAGCACGCCCGCGGGCATGCACCGGCGCAGCGCCTCACAGCAACGCGTGCCGGTGACGCAGAGCGCGACCGGACAGAAGGGGCCGGCCGCGTCGACCGGCGTCGTCACGACGTCGAGCCCCATCGGTCGGTCGATCGCAGTGCCGACGTCGATCGTGGCGCCGACGTCGATCGTGGTGCCGACGTCGATCGTGGCGCCGATGTCGATCGTGGCGCCGACGTCCGTCCGGGTGCCCGTGTCCACGGAGGTTGCGGCGTCGGTCGAGGCCGCAGCGTCGCTCGTGGCGGCGTCGGGCAGTGGCCCGAAGGCGTCGATGCTGACGCCGCCGCAGCCCGCGGCGAGGCCCACGAGGAGGAGGCCCGCGGCGCACCGGAGAAGGGGGAGGTGAGGGTGTCGGTTCATGACGGGTGCTGAGCCTCCACCCTGGCAAACCGGCTCACCAATCTTTTTCGTGAGCCGGTGACGGGGGGTGGTGGATCCTTGCGTCTTCTGAAGCCCGCCGTGCACACCGCGTTCGCCGATGCCCCGGTCGTCGCCGCGCCGCCCGTCCCCGCGACGGACGGCGACCTCGACGACCGCGAGCTCGTGGCTCCCGATGCTCGGACCGGGAAGGCGCTGTCGGAGCGAGTAGTAGCTCTCCAGGATTCGGGCCTGCTTGATCGTCAGGCCGTCGGGACTCGGCACGTCGGTGGCGGCGCTCATAGGCTGCGACTACAGAATCCCGGAGCTCCCGTCCAGAGGGGCGACGGCACGCTGGCGGTTGATACGCTGCGGGCGAAGCGGCGCTCAGCTCAGCCACTCAACCCTGCTAACGGCTGGCCGATGTGCCGCCGCATCGGGCGCGGCGGGTTGGTGGTGGGTGAAGCGGGGGCCGTCGGCACCATTGGCTTGTTAGACGTGCCAAGCGCCACACCACGCCGCGCGCCCTTCATCTGGATCCGCCTCGTCATCCGAGTACCACGCGGCGTCGCGCCGCCCCCACCGCAGTGCTCAACTCCGCATCTTCTTTCCATCCGGGCATACCGATATCGAGCCACTCTTCGGTCGCGTCAACATGGTCGCCTGTTTTCACGTCTTCGGCGAGGCTTCGGATGACGTCGGCGCGATCGAGATGGAGCTTGCTCACGTACTCGTCGAAGGACCGCGCCAACTCAACAAACACCGAATCCGTTCGCAGTCCGGCCCACTCTGGAAGTCCGCGAACGAATGCAACCACCCGACCTTTGCCGGTACTGGAGAGGTCCAGATAGACCATGGAATCCCCGCCATCGCGAGCAAACGGGAGCACTCCGAGGGGAATCTTGGTGCGCTCACGCTCGGAGCGAATTTCGCCGAGGAAGGTCTCGTCACAGAACGTGCCGTTTCGTGTCGAGAAGAGTCCGCCGAAGGACATCGACTCCGTTCCGCCACCGCCCAACGGCACGTCGATGACGTACTCAAGGCTGCCACCGTTCGCAACATCAAGAAACGCTCGAAACGAGTCGGGCAGTGAGGCGCCCAAGAGCGCCTCGATCGCTTCGATTTCGGATGCCTCTGGCGGACTCTGCTGCCTCTCGATGGCCAGATGTCGAAACCGAGAATAGTACACGGAACGTCACCCCTTGGTTGCCCGTTTACGGCTGGCCGATGTGCCGCCGCAACGAGCGCGACGGGTTGGTAGCGGGCGAGGTGTGGGCGGTCGGCACCATCGGCTTGTTAGGCACAATTTTCCAAGTCCGCGAATGGTCGCAAGCCGTTATTTCCGTGGCTTGAAGATCGGTGGCACTGACGGTCGTGGTGGCTGCGAAAACAGTTGTGCGATCATCTGATCGACCCTCAGTATGCGATTCAGCTCTTCCTGTAAGTGGGCTCGCACATCTGCGGGAGACTGATATCGCCACTCGGTTCTACGGCGGAGCATCATCGACACAATCTCCGCGAGTTTTCCGTGATGCGGTATCAATGCTTCTGCCATCTGACGCGGCACGCCGTCCGCGATCATTTTCAACGACAGAGCCTGTTCGATGTTCGGCGGAATCGGAGCACTTCCGTGTAGCAAGTGGAGAAGAACAAGGCCGAGTTGGTAGATATCTGACTGCGGTGTTGATCGCCCGGCTTCTAGAAGTTCCGGTGGAATTGCGCCAGGAAGCCCAATTAGCGTACGCGCGAAGTCTTCGCCTGTAGGTAGCGCCTTTGAAATTCCAAAGTCAGCCAGCTTTACAATCCCGTTCGGGAACCAAAGTACATTGCGAGCCGTAACATCGCGATGGATTACATTGATCGCGTGAACGTGTTCCAAGGCGTAACAGATCTGAATTCCCGCTGACATGACGAATCGGACATCAGGCTTGCCATGCGACGTTACGAGCTTTTCGAGGCTACCTTCCGCACGTTCCATTACAATGACGAGGTCTCCGGCAGGAGAAACGAATTGGTCGTAACTGGAGATAATATAAGGATGCAATATGCACTGAAGATAAAGCTGTTGTTCGTTCAGCCATCCGGACAAGTCACGATTTCGGTCGGACGTAGGACGCCACAATTTGACGGCGATGCGCAGTCCTGTGTCCGAAAATCCACCCCAAACATCGCCAAAGCCACCATCCCCCAACGGATCGACGCAATAGTAGTTGCAATTGCGAGAGGGATTGTGGAGAGCGAATTTGTAGGACGGTTGATTCATGGTTTGCTCCTCTTCAGCGCTCGTACGCATGAAGCTAACTTACTGGCGCAGCGTGCGTCTGAGTTTGGTTTTTTCGCTGGCCACATCGGCCTTGACGTGCCACGCCTGACTTTCAATGAGGTTCCTTGGACTACTCGTCGCTCTCGATCCGACGGATAATTCCCTCAATGCACGTTTGACGACACGATCGAAATCGATCGCCATCGAACGCTTCTGACGGAACCGTCGGCTGTTCATTCAGCAGACGTCGAAGCTCGCAGAGAAGCGCTTCTCGACTCGCAAGAAAAGGCCTTCCGTGCAGGTAGTTAAAGACATAGAACCTGGCGAGAGCTTCGTCGTGCAGCATCTTGTAGGCTTGACGGGTGGTTGCCTTCGCCTTGCAATCCAATAGGTACCGCTCTGCTGCCTCTGCGGAACGTAGGAACCGCTCATCGTGGCTATCCGAACTCCAATGCTTCACTCGCCTCTCCTCCTGCGGTCAAAGCGACCAGACTTTCGTCTGATGCATTGGGGCGCGCCTCATCTGCCGACGACGGTTCACTTAGCACTTATCAGACGACGGGTCCATCGGCCGTCCGGCTGACGCTCTCGCGCCTAACGACTGGCCGATGTGCCGCCGCAGCGGGCGCGACAGGTTGCGAGCGGGTGAGGTGTGGGCGGTCGGCACCATCGGCTTGTTGGGCACGTCAGGTCGCATGCGTCACATTCACAAGTAATCGAAGAACCGGATCCACCAAGTGATTCTTCCGTTGTTGAGTGCACGGTTCTTGCCGTCGTAGATCTCGCCGAGTTCTTCTACTGGCACATATCTCCAGCCTTGAAGTTCGATCACTGCCCTGATTCTATCCGCCGGGTAATGTGTCAGAGAGTCCGGCACAGCGCTGTAGATCGTATAAAGGCGCCCGAAGTTCGAAAACCGCACCGCGATCTCGGGAGTGAGAGCTACGACGCCCTTCGCGCGAAAGCTGTCCGGATGAAGTCGTCGCAGTTCGTCGTGAAAGGACGCGTCTTGCACATATCCATCGCGATCAAACGGCAGATTGAGTTCGTTGCGTAGAGTGTCCTGAATCTTCCCAACGCTTGCCGCGAGTGCGTCGTACGGGAAGGCCGCCCAGTCCTCTCCGGGCACCTCGCAACCTTCGGGGTCGTCCGAGTCGTCGAGAAGTTTTCGAAGCGCTGGATTCACGGATACCTGCCCAACGACTGGCCGATGTGCCGCCGCCACGTATCAGGTGACGGTTCCTCGGGCCGGTTGGGAGCGGTCGGCACCATCGGCTTGTTAGGAATGCTCCAGGCTGACGGCATCGCAAACGTGGCGGTGCCGGACGCAGGGCGCTCGCTCATTGCGAACACCTCCGTCGTCGTCGCGCCTCTGACTTTCACGTTGCCCTGCTCCTTGCGCCCTTGCGTCCTTGCGGCTTCGCGGTGCGTCGCCCGCTGCCCGTCACTCGTTGATCGAAGCCCGCTGTCCGTTGCCCGACGCTCGTCACTCGTTGGTCGAAGCCCGCTGTCCGTTGCCCGACGCTCGTCTGGTCACCGATCGTGGCCCGATCCGTGCTCTTCGCAGGGCGCCGCCCGTCGCTCTCCAAGCTTCCTAACGGCTGGCCGATGTGCCGCCGCATTGGGCGCGGCGGGTTGGCGGCGGGTGGATTGGGAGCGGTCGGCACCATCGGCTTGTTAGGTGCGCCGGACGAAGTTCCGTGAATCGGTGCAGACGCACTCGGGTCGCAGGGCAGCCATAGCCCGTCACGGCTCGTCGTCTCGCCGATCACCTGCTTTGCCGTCACGTGGTTGCCCTCATCTTCCGTAGCTTGCTATCTACCCTTTCGCTGCGTGCTGGTCGCCGGTTCGAGTGTTGTCTGGCGACCATATGCTTCATCGCTCCGCAGCTTGGCTTCGAAATCGTCAAGCAGGCGACGAAGTTCTTCTATCTTCTCCGCGAACGGCGACTCACTGCTGCGCGCCTCTTCAACATCCCCCTCCACAAACATCATATCTGAGCTGTTGCCGTTTCTGTCGAAGAACGATGCCTCGTACAGGGTTGGCTCCATATCGTATACACCCCAAACCAGACCACAATCGCCGGCTTCCAAGCCATCGCCTGGATGGTCCTGCACAAGTCGAACGACTTCACCTCCATTGAACCGGAAGTTTTTCATCTGTGGCATTGACCAACCTCAGCAGCGCCGCCCTGTGCGCCGCCTAACGGCCTGCCGATGTGCCGCCGCATTGGGCACGGTGGATTGGCAGCGGGTGAAGTGGAGGCGGTCGGCACCATCGGCTTGTTAGACATGCCGACCCCAGCCTCACGCCGGGCGCTCGTCCGCCAGAGTCCGTCGCTGTTGCCACCGCGCTCGTTGTCGCCGCCCGTTGTCACCCGAGTTCCTCGTTGTCGTCACTCATTGTCCGTTGTCCGTTGTCCGTTGTCCGCCCGTTGCTCTTCCGCGGGGCCAATTCACCGCTCAGTGTGTCGTCAATCATTGCCTTAGTCAGCGCTGGGTCCAGATGCGACCGCGCGCAACACATCATCACCAAGAAGATCTGCTGCAACGCGAACGAAGTCACGGATCTGAGCTGGATCACTCGGCGTGCCGTCGGCCAGGATGCCGATATCCGACATCAGGCTGACGGTCGAGGACTCTCCGCGCTCATTGTATTGCACGACGAATGCTTCGAGAATCTTGTAGGCGTCGCGGAGCGAAACCTGACGATCGAAGATCGGATCATCCAGTCGTAAGTACCGCATTGCTGACTCTCCGTAATTTGACCCGTCTAACGGCTGGCCGATGTGCCGCCGCGGCGGGTACGACGGGTTGGCAGCGGGTGAGGTGTAGGCGGTCGGCACCATCGGCTTGTTAGACATGCCGATCACAGCCTCACGCCGGGCGCTCGTCCGCCAGAGTCCGTCGCTGTTGCCACCGCGCTCGTTGTCGCCGCCCGTTGTCACCCGAGTTCCTCGTTTTCGTCAGTCGTTGTCCGTTGTCCGTTGACCGTTGACCGCCCGTTGCTCTTCCGCGGGGCCAGTTCACCGCTCAGTGTGTCGTCAATCATTGCCTTGGTCAGCGCTGGGGCCGGATGCGACCGCGCGCAACACATCATCACCAAGAAGATCTGCTGCAACGCGAACGAAGTCACGGATCTGAGCTGGATCGCTCGACGTGCCGTCGGCCAGGATGCCGATATCCGACATAAGGCTGACGGTCGAGGACTCTCCGCGCTCATTGTATTGCACGACGAATGCTTCGAGAATCTTGTAGGCGTCGCGGAGCGAAACCTGACGATCGAAGATCGGATCATCCAGTCGTAAGTAC
>JBGARZ010000039.1:0-5472 GCA_044229975.1 Polyangiales bacterium | reverse complement strand
CGTAAGCACCCGGTCAGGGCCATCTCGCAGGGTCAAGCGCGCGTTCCCACTGTGCGGCCCGGAGGTCCGCCATGCCGAAGCCCGCTCGTTCACCGACGCCATCCCCCCAGCCCCAGCATCGTCGTCGTCCGCACAATCTTCGCCCCGCTGAAGCGAGACGTCTGCTCCTGGCGTTCGCGCGGAGTGGTCTCTCGCTCGCCGAGTTCGAGCGCCGTCACAACCTCTCTCCCAACCGGCTGATCTGGTGGCGCAAGCGACTCGGCATCGCGGCCCGTGCACCCGACGCGCAGCCCACCCAGGCGTCGGTGACCTTCCTCCCGGTGCGTGTCGCGGTGCCCCCGCGCGCCGCCCCGGCCCCCACCGTCGCGGCGCCGATCGAGCTCGTCTTGCCCGACGGGTCGGTCGTCCGCGTGCCCCCCTCCTTCGACGCCTCGACGCTGACCCGACTGCTCGACGTCTTGCGGGAGACCCGCGCGTGCTGACGCTCCCGCCGTCGGTTCGCATCTACCTCGCGACGACACCCGTGGACGGACGGCGAGGCATCGACTCGCTCGCCGGCACCGTGCTCTCGGCCATGGGACTTCAACCGCTCTCGGGACACGTCTTCTGCTTCATCAGCAAGCGACGTCATCAGATCAAGATTCTCTTCTGGGATCGCACCGGCTTCGTGCTGGTCACCAAGCGTCTGGAGCGCGGCTGCTTCCGCCTTCCGCGGGAGATCGCGCCCGGCGCCACGCACCTCGACCTCGAATCGCCTGAGCTCACGCTGATCCTCGAAGGCATTGACCTTCATCGGTCACGCCGACGAGCACGCTGGACCCCTCCAACCGATATCCAGTCCCGATAATCGACAACCATACCGAAAGAGCCATTGCCACGAGGACGAGGCGGGATTACATCCGCGCCGTCCTCGATGGATCAGCCCACCCACCTCCCCTTGCCCAAGCGCGCCGACGACCTCGACGCCGTGCGCGAGCACATCGAGAAGATGCTCAAGGCGGGCGACACCACCGGGGCGCTCGACCTGCTCTTCGACCTTCTCTCGCGCCTGCGCAACCACAACGAGGCGACGCAGACCCGCCTCCTCGCGGCGCTACGAAAGCTCTACGGGCGAAGCTCCGAGCGGTTCGCGCCCGACGAGCAGGGCATCCTCAATGGCATCCTCGACGATGTCGCCGCCGCGCAGGCCGAGACGCCCACGACCCCGCCGCCCTCGGGCGATCCACCGAAGGACCCGCCGAGGAAAGCCAGGCCCCACGGACGTGGCGAGATGCCCGCCAATCTTCCGCAGCGGACGACGCCCGTCGCGTTGACGGAAGAGCAGCGCGTCTGTCCGTGTTGTCGGAAGCCGCTGCGGGTCTTCGGTGTCGAGAGTCGCTGGTATATCGACTACGAGCCGGGCGCGATCTTCGTGCGCGTGTTCGAGTGCGAGAAGGGCGCCTGCCCGAGCTGCCCCGACGCCGGCGTCGCGCTGGCCGATGCGCCGTCTCGTCCGATCCCCGGTGCGCAGGTGGGGCCGGGGATGCTGGCACGGGTGCTGGTCGAAAAGGCACAGGACCAGTTGCCGCTCTACCGACAACTCGGTCGCTTCAAGCGAGAGGGATTCGACCTCGCCGACTCCACCCTTCAAGGGTGGTGGGATGCGGGGGCGGACAAGCTCGTTCGGTTGATCCCGCTCTTGCGAGAGGAGCTGCTCCGAGCGCCCGCCGTGGAGATCGACGCGACGCTCCTGCCGGTGCTCGACCGCGACCACCCCAAGGGCCTGCACCTGGGGTCGATCTGGACCCAGGCCGTGCGCGGGCGCGGCGTGGTCTACGGGTACGAGCACGGCAAGAAGGTCGGCCTCCAGACGGTGATCAAGACGCTGTTGCCGTCGACCGACCCGACGGCCCCGGCGAAGACCACACCCCGCTTCGTCATGGACGGCGAGTGGCTGATCGCGCGCGAGCTCGCGGTGCTGGGCAAGCCCCCGCAGTGCTGCCACATGCACGCGCGCCGCTACTTCGAGAAGGCGTTGCAGGCCAAGGACCTGCGGGCCTCGGTCGCGCTCGGGTACTTCCGCGCGATCTTCGACGTCGAGCGGCGCGCAAAGGACCTCTCGTCGACCGACCGGCAGGCCCTGCGCGTGGCCGAGAGCGTGCCGGTGTTGGAGGCGTTGAGGGAGTGGATCACCGAGACGTGGCCGAGCGCGCCGCCGCGCACGCCGCTCGGGGTGGCGCTGCGGTACACGGCGAATCGATGGATGCAGCTCGGGCTCTTCGTGCTCGATGGCGACCTGCCGATCGATACCGGCGAGGCGGAGCGTCAACATCGCCGCATCGCGCTCGGCCGCAAGAACTACCTCTTCGCCGGAAGCGATGCCGGAGCGGTGCGGCTGTGCACGGTGCTCTCGCTCTGCGGGTGCTGCCACATGCTCGGCATCGACCCGTGGCAGTACCTGCGCGACGTGCTCGACCGGATGCCCGACGGGATCACCGACGAGGCGCTGCGCGCACTCCTGCCGATGAACTGGAAGAAGGTCTCGACGGACCCGTAGTCCGACGAGCCAGGCGACCAGCGGCGAGAGAACGACGAGAGCGAGGAGGAGGGCGATCGGGATCACGCCACGAAGGTGGGGTCGCCGTCAGGTGCCCGCGAGATGGCCTACGCCGGGCGCTTACCGTATTGGGGGCGCCGTTCCGTGCAGTTCTTCGCGGTTGACCCCATCTCGGGACTGTTCGCCCCTTCGAAGTTCTGTGCGTTCGTTCCGACCATGCTACCAGGCGGACCACCACCTCCCGGGACGATGACCCACCCGATCTATGCCTCCCTGGGAGAGGGGGATCCCCGCTTCGACGGTCGCGTCGCTCGGGAGCACCTCGAGCGTCGGCTCGCGTTCCGACTGCGATCGCTCGACGGGAGCGGGTGCGAGTCGAAGTTCTCGGCATGGCACACCCCGCTTCGGGACCACATCGGCCTCCGTGAACCCATTCAACTCCTACTCCCGCCCGCGTGGTATTCAGCTCACGGGCCGTAGGGTGTCGCTCGGGGCGCTACGGTCTGTGAGACCTCCGCTCCCTGATGAGCGTGGTTGCACAACGACCCCGGAGACGGCTCAAACCAGTACTCACACATCATCAGCCAAAGGACGGAACGATGCCCGGTCTCCAGATAGCCTTGTACCCCCGCTGGAAATACTACCCTTCGAACACCAAGGCCGCGAGGTGGGTGCCCGAATTCGTAGCGGTTGTAGCGAGTGCAAAGAACGTCATCAGTACAGAGTTGGCGGCCCGGCCCGGCAGTTCGAAAAGCGACGAGGTGTTGGCCGCGCTCCGACCCGGGCTCGAGTCACAGGGATACGTCGTCGAGAAGAGCAAGGCATTAGTCGACAAGATCGTCCGGCCTGTGCTTTTTGATGAGGGCGGTATAGCGCGTGTCAGGTACGAGGTCGATGCATTCCATGAAATCGAAGGGATCGTCGTCGAGGTGGAGGCAGGGCGCGGTGCGCAGAACAACGCGGACTATCGTGATATCGTTCGAGCGTCGCTAATTCTCGACGCGAAGTACCTCGCCATGCTCATGCCCATTGCGTATCGATTCAAGAATGGCGACGAGACCGCAACGACCCAGGCCTACGAGAACACGCGAAATCAACTCGACGCGATCTACGCCTCGCAGCGCCTTCGGCTTCCCTTCGAGGGAGTGTTGCTCGTCGGGTATTGAGATCGAAGTCAGATGGTAGAAGCTGTTTTCAATGGCTGTGACCGTTGGGGGGCGGGCATGGAGACGCACCCAATCGATGAGTCGAAGGCGACCGGGTGTGTGCGCTCTGATTCCCTGTGAACCTCCTGGTTCCGGGGGGAGAGAATCGAACGCGCAGCGGAACGTGTCAACGAACGTGAGACAGTTTGGGTGAAAGATTACTGAAGCATCTGCTCCTGCGCGGGGGTCGCACCCCCGCACCCCGCGGGTTCCTTGGGCGCGCAGGACGGCGGCCCGTCCTGCGTCCCGGCGGAACTCGTCTTGGGCGGGTTGATCCACGCCGCGGTGGGTGCTCGGGGCGCTCGTGGCCGACCGCGCACGAAGCGCTCAGGGTGGTCGGCGTAGGCCGCCGCGAGCACGACGTCGCGCGCCGCGATCCGCTCGTGCGTGAGTCCGTGATGGACGTCCGCAGGCGTCAGCAGCGCGAGGCCGGCGTGATGATGGTCGCGGTTGTACCAGTCGAAGAACGGGCCGCAGAAGCCGCGCGCGTCCTCCAGCGAGCCGAACCGATCGGGGAAGTCGGGGCGGTACTTCAAGGTCTTGAACTGCGCCTCCGAGTACGGGTTGTCGTCCGAGACGTGGGGCCGCGAGTGCGTCTTCTCCACGCCCAGATCCGAGAGCTTCTGCGCCACCGTGCGCGACGTCATCGACGAGCCGCGATCGGCGTGCAGCGTCAGCTGACCGGGCGCGATGCCCTGGCGACGACAGGTCTCCGCGATGAACTCCTCGGCCAGCGCCGCCGACTCCCGCAGCGCGACCATCCAGCCCACGACGTAGCGGCTGAACACGTCGAGGATCACGTACAGGTAGTAGTAGGTCCACTTGCCCGGCCCCCGCAGCTTGGTGATGTCCCACGACCACAGCTGGTTGGGTCGCGTGGCCAGCAGCTCGGGCCGCTGATAGTTCGGGCGCATCGTCAGCGCCCGCCGCTCGCGCACCTCCTCGTGCCGATGGAGCACCCGGTAGAACGTGCGGATGGAGCCCAGGTAGCGGCCCTCGTCGAGCAGCGCCGCGTACACCTCGGCGGGCGCCTGGTCGGCGAAGCGGGACTCGTGCAGCACGTCCAACACGCGCTGCTCCTCGTCCTCCGACAGCCGCCTCGGCGAGCGCCGGGAAGGCGTCTCGGGCGGCGGCGAGGGCTCCTCGACGGGCGTTCGCAGCCGGTACCAGGTGGCCCGCGACAGGCCGATGGCCCGGCAGACGGCGGCCACACCGAGGAGCGCCACGAAGGGCAGCGCGAGGTCCATCACCGCGTCTCTCCGCCCGGCGTCGGGTCGGTCGAGAACAGCCCCACAAGTTTTTTTTGCAGGGTCACGAGCATCTCGGCGCGCTCGGCCCGCAGGGTCATCTGGGTGAGCTGCTGCTCCAGTTCGCGCACTCGTGCAGCGTCCTGAGCGACCGGGGCCGGCACCGGTCCTCGTCGCACGGGCGCGGCCTCGGCCAACGCACCGGCGTCGCGGGCGCGCCGCCACTCGGTCAGGTGCGAGGAGTACAGGCCGTGTCGCCGCAAGAGCGCGGCGAGCTGACCCGGCTCGGCGGCGGCCGCGTCGGCTTCGGCGAGAATCTTCCGCTTGAACGCGGGGCTGTACGTGCGGCGCTTCGCCTTGGGCGTGACCTCGGTCGGAGCGACGTCGGGCTTCTTCGTGACCATGTCCATGAGACCGTCTCCTGACCGCCCTGGTTCAGTAAACTCCCCGGCTGGGGTGTCTCACGGGTTATTGGCACGCAGGG
>JBGARZ010000033.1:0-36004 GCA_044229975.1 Polyangiales bacterium | reverse complement strand
GGACTCGGCACGTCGGTGGCGGCGTCGCTCATAGGCTGCGACTACAGAATCCCGGAGCTCCCGTCCAGAGGGGCGACGGCACGCTGGCGGTTGATACGCTGCGGGCGAAGCGGCGCTCAGCTCAGCCACTCAACCCTGCTGAGGCATTGACCCCGCGACGCTACACGCATCGTTCTTCGAGGGGCAATGCTCCATGCGGGCGTCTGGTCGCTATCTGATCGCGGTCACTCCGCTTCCGATCGTGGCCGCGTGGCTGCACATGGGGCTTCGCACCCTCTGATGACGTGACGAGGCGAGGCCCACCGTCACGCTTGTGCAGCTGATGGACGTGCGGGACTTGCGCTCCCCCCCTCGGGGCCGGTAAGCGCGCGGTCGCCATGATCCGACTTGATGCAGTGACCCGTCAGCACGGCCGCCAGATTCTCTTCGTCGACGCCTCGATGAACGTCTTCCGCGGCGAGAAGGTGGGCCTCGTGGGCCCCAACGGCTCGGGCAAGAGCTCGGTGTTCCGCCTCATCGTGGGGGAAGACCAGCCCGACGCCGGCAACGTCGTCATCGATAAGGGCATCACCGTCGGCTACTTCAACCAGACCGTCGGCGAGATGAGCGGCCGCACCGTCGTCGAGGAGACCATGGCGGGCGCTGGTGAAGTCGCCGACATCGCCCACGAGCTGCACTCGTTGGAGCTCGCCATGGGCGACCCCGACCGCGCCGACGAGATGGACGCCATCATCGAGCGCTTCGGCGAGGTGCAGTCGCGCTTCGACGCCCTCGACGGCTACGCGCTCGACGCGCGGGCGCGGGAGATCCTCGCGGGCCTCAGCTTCGCGCCGGAGACCCTCGACGACGACGTGGGCAAGCTCTCGGGCGGTTGGAAGATGCGCGTGGCGCTCGCCCGCATCCTCCTGATGCGACCCGACGCGCTGCTGCTCGACGAGCCCACCAACCACCTCGACATCGAGTCCATCGTCTGGTTGGAAGGCTTCCTCCGCAACTTCGAGGGCGGCCTCATCATGACCTCGCACGACCGCGAGTTCATGAACCGCCTGGTCAACAAGATCGTCGACATCGACGGCGGCGAGTTCACGACCTACACGGGCGACTACACCTTCTACATGGCGCAGCGGGCTCTGGCCGAGGCGCACCACGAGGCTCACTATGCCCGGCAGCAGGCGATGCTGGCGAAGGAGCAGGCCTTCATCGACCGCTTCAAGGCGCGCGCGAGCCACGCCTCGCAGGTGCAGTCGCGGGTGAAGAAGCTGGAGAAGATCGACAAGGTCGAGGCCCCGAAGCGCCGCCGCGTGGTGGAGTTCGACTTCCCCAAGCCGCCGCGCTCGGGCGACGACGTGGTGAAGCTGGTCGGCGTCACCAAGGGGTGGGGCAAGCGCAAGATCTACAACGGCCTCGACCTGCTCATCCGCCGCAAGGAGCGCTGGTGCGTGATGGGCGTCAACGGCGCCGGCAAGAGCACGCTGCTGAAACTCGTCGCGCGCGAGTCACAGCCCGACTCTGGCGAGGTGACGGTGGGAGCCAGCGTGAAGCTCGGCTACTTCTCGCAGCACGCCATGGACATCCTCGACCCCGATCGCACCGTGCAGGAAGCGATCGAGGCGGCGTACCCGAAGGCGTCCATCGCGTCGGTGCGAACGCTCCTCGGCTGCTTCGGCTTCTCGGGCGACGACGTGGAGAAGAAGTGCAAGGTGCTGTCGGGCGGCGAGCAGGCGCGGCTGGTGCTCGCGCGCATGATGTACGACCCGCCCAACTTCCTGGTGCTCGACGAGCCGACCAACCACCTCGACCTCGACACCAAGGCGATGCTGACGAAGGTGCTGACGGAGTTCGAGGGGACGATGATCTTCGTCTCGCACGACCGTCACTTCCTGGGCGCCATCTCCAACCGGGTGCTGGAGGTGACGGCCGACGGGGTGCGCACCTACGGCGGCGGCTACTCGGAGTACGTCGAGGAGTCCGGGCACATCGCGCCGGGTGTTGGCTGAGAGGCAACGGCCGCGGGACTGTGATACTCCGCGGCCCTCCACGAGCCGCCCAGGCCGGAACTTACGAAGAGGGATAAAACGATGCGACGATGGATTCTCTGCGCCACGCTGGCGCTCTCGGCCTGCAAGCCCGCCACCCCGCCCGCCCCCGCGACGCCGGTCAACGCGCCGCTGCGCACCGACGACGAGCGCACGCTCTACGCGCTCGGCCTGGTGATGGGGCAGCGCATGGAGGACTTCGGCCTGACGCCGGCCGAGCTCGCCGTCGTGCAGCGCGGCATCGCCGACAAGGTGACCAACGCCCGTCCGCAGGTGGAGCTCAGCGAGTGGGGCCCGCGCATCAACGCCATGGCGCGCGCGCGGCGCGACCGACCCAACCCGGCCCGCGACGCGGCCCGCGCGGCCGAGCTCGCTGCCCAGCAGGCGGCCCTCGGCCCCGAGCACACGGCGGGCGCGGCCTTCGCGGACACGGCGGCGCACGAGGCGGGGGCCGAGCGGCTTCCGTCAGGGCTGGTGTTTCGCACGATTCGCGAGGGCACCGGGGCGCACCCGACGGCCGAGAGCACCGTGCGCGTGCACTACCGCGGCACGCTCCGCGACGGCACCGAGTTCGACAGCTCGTACACCCGCGGCGAGCCGGTGGAGTTTCCGCTCGGTGGGGTGGTTCCGTGCTGGACCGAGGGCGTGCAGCGCATCGCCGTGGGCGGCAAGGCGCGCCTCGTGTGCCCGCCGACCATCGCCTACGGTGATCGCGCGACGGGTCGCATCCCCGCCGGCGCGACGCTCAACTTCGAGGTCGAGCTCATCGCCATCGTGAGCGGCCCTGGCGCCAGCGACGCCGGCGCGGCTCCGACCACCGCCCCCGCGGCGGCTCGTCCGGGCGCCCGCCCGGCGCTCAACGTCCCGACCGGCCAGCACTGATCCCCCAAGACAACAGACACCGACGGGACCCGTAGGAGGGGACGCCGGCCCCGCCACGCGAGGTGCGTCATCCGATGGCACCCACGCGCCCACTCGGAACGGGCGCGGTCGTTGGTCCCTCCTCCTTCCCGTGACGCCATCTGGGGTTGGACGAGGGACGCCGTCTCCTCCTACGGGCCCCGTCGGCGGGGCGATGCGATGCGCTGCGATGGGACCATTACGCGAAGGTTCGGTCGGCTATTCGACCGGTTGCCGAAGTGAACTGCGAGGCTCGTCGGATCATCGGAGTTCTCCTGAGGTGGGAGCGGGCGTCGGGGTTGAAGGTTGGGTAGAAGTCACCGGAGAAAAAACGCGGAGGGACTGTTGGTTACGGCGCTCTCCCAACTGAGCTACCCGCGCGTCGAGAGCGCGGGGCTGGAGTCGAACCAGCGGCCTCCGTATTGGCTGAAGTAACCCTCTGCTGTACTGCCGGTGGAGCCGCCACCCGGATTTGCACCGGGTTCTCCCGCTTACGAAACGGGCGTGTCACTGAGAACACCTTGGCGACTGCGTGGGTTGTTCACCCGTCGAGGTAATCAACCCACGCCGTGTGGGGGGCCTCCGAGCGGGCGACGGCGCACATATGCGCGGGTCGCACGGGGGGGCGAGCGAGGACCATGCGGGCCTGCTCGGGGGTGCGGTCGGCCTTGCGGCCGTTGCACGGCCCGCACGAGGTCACGATGTTGGTCCACTCCATCTTGCCGCCGCGGGCGCGGGGGAAGACGTGGTCGAGGGTGAGCCGGGACGCCCCGGGCTGAGCCCCGCAATACTGGCAGGTGTAGTCGTCGCGCCGGTACACGTTGGTGCGCGAGAACTTCACCCGACGGTCCTGTCGGGCGTAGCGGCGGAGACGGACCACCGAGGGCATCGCGATGGAGGTCGAGATGCCCCGGATGAGCTCGTCATAGGCCTCGACGAGCTCAGCCTTGCCGAGGAACAGCAGCGTCACGGCCCGCTGCCAGGGGATGATCTTCAATGGCTCGAAGGTGGCGTTGAGCAGGAGCGTGGGGGACATGGGAGGGCCTCCGGGTGGGTCTGTTTTCGACGGGTGAGCTTCATGTCGGTTGTTGCTGGGGTGAGGGTTGGGGGTTGAGAGGGAAGGGGGAGGGAAGAGAAGGTCGTCGCGTCCGCCTGCCGCGCACTGAAGTACGCGGCAATGATGCGAACGATGGACAACCCAATGCAAAGTCCGCCACGCGGACTTGCGGTGTGCTGCTCACTGTTTTCGGCGTTGCCGTGGGTTTCAACCCGCGGCAACCGGGGTCAGAAGGCGACCGTCACTTCAAAGAACACCGAAGTCACAGGGCAGACGTGTCCCTTACGGAACATGGTTGTCCGTTGTGCCTTCGCGGGGCGAAGTCATGACGAGAGAAGGCCATGAAAAAGGCCGCCGTCCTCGCTGGTTTCTAGCGGAGGAGCGGCGGCCCTTCTTGCGGCCTGCGAGTGAGCTCCGGTGCTATCCGGTGGCTGACTCCGCTCCTCTCGCCCGACCCAGAAAACACGGGCGATGTGTGTCACGAAGCACGTAGGCCCCGACCACGATGGCTGCGGTGCATTCCCGCGTCCATTCGGTGATCGAAGGCTTCATCTGCCTGCTCGTGAGCAACATGGTGGTGGTTGAAGATGGACCGTTGGTAGAAGGGGTGAGACTCGAACCGTCGACGTGATTACCAGAGCCTCTGACGTACGGTCAAGAGGGGTAATGCATTTTTCTTCGGACATCGTTGAGACCCCTCATCGGGGTTCAGCCAGGGCGGACGATCCAGCCCTCGACGAGCACGCGGGCGGCGTGCGGGCCGGTGAGCGGCGGCGGCGTCCAGAACCCGCGCGTCCCCAGGTGCGCCGCGACGAGCGAGAGCACCGCGTCGAGGGCGTCGCCCCCCGCATCTTGCGCGCAGGCGTT
Source organism: Polyangiales bacterium (assembly GCA_044229975.1). Lineage (GTDB taxonomy): Bacteria > Myxococcota_A > Polyangia > Polyangiales > SCUS01. Next base: position 31,144 of record JBGARZ010000033.1, on the reverse strand, counting down.
GGCGACAGGCGCGGGCAGCTCCAGGCGCAGGCCCAGCGCGGCGACGGCGTCGGGCAGACCGCGGATGACGGCGTAGCGCTCGGCGGTGACGTCGTTGAGCGACGGCCCTCCCTCGACGGGCGTCGCGCGGTGCAGGACGTACGGCAGACCCAACAGCCGGAGCATCGCCGCGGGCAGCGCCTCCATCACGAGCGGCCGCGCGGGCGTGAACTCCAGCGAATCGAAGGGCAGCAGCGTGACGCGGTCGCGCACCGGGGCGAGGGCCCGGGCGAAGGCGCCGAGCGAGCGCCACGACGGCGGGCGCGGGACGGTGATGGACGACGCGCCGTGGGTGATCGCGTCGGTGTGGCGGAGCGCTCCCGGGTGCGACGCGGCGAAGGCGGCCCAGCGCGCGTCGACGAGCGACGGGGCCGCGGTGGTGAGCTGGTGGAGCACCTGCGAGCCGTTGAGCGCCATGCCCACGAGGTCGCGCGCGAGCCCGACGGGGACGCCCAGCGGGACGTCGACGGCGAGCACGCGCGGCGGGCCCTTGGCGAGGCGCTCGGCGAAGGTGGCGCCCACGCGGTCGATGCCGTCGACGACGAGGGCGCCGCCGCGGTCGCTGCCCCAGGCGATGTGGGTGGGGTTGGGGGGCTTGGACGAGCTGAAGCGCACGCCGACGAGGTCGAGGTTCTCCATGCGCTTCGCATTGTGCCCATGCGCGGGGGCGGTGGATAGTCGGGCGATGTTTCGCATGCCCGTCGACGCGACGCTCGACCTCGTGTTGCTGGAGCCGCGCCACGCGCCGCTGCTGTTCTCGCTCGTCGACGAAAACCGCGCGCACCTCCGGCGCTACCTCCCGTGGGTCGACGGCACCCGCGCGGTCAACGACTCGGTGGGGTACATCACGGCGTCGCTGGAGCAGTTCGCGCGCTCGCAATCCCTCCAGGTGGGCCTCTTCACCGACGGCACCCTCGCCGGCATGTGCGGCTACCACATGATCGACTGGAACAACCGCCGCACCGGCATCGGCTACTGGCTCGCGCAGTCGCACCAGGGCAAGGGGCTCATGACCCGCGCGGTGCGCGCCCTCACCACGCACGCCTTCAGCTCGCTGGGGCTGCACCGCCTGGAGATCCACGCCGCGATGGAAAACGCCCCGTCGCGCGGCGTGGCCGAGCGCCTGCGGTACACGCAGGAGGGCGTGGCGAAGGGCGCCGAGTGGCTGCACGAGCGCTGGGTCGACCACGCGGTGTACGCCATGCTCGCGGAGCGCTGGCGGGCGTAGCAGCGGCGGGGGTACGGTCCGCCGCGATGGACGCGTTGACGTTTCACCACCGGACCTGGGAGGCGCTGAGCCGCGACGAGCTCTACGCGGTGATGGCGCTGCGGCAGGAGGTGTTCGTGGTGGAGCAGAGGTGCCCCTACCTCGACGCCGACGGCTACGACCCGAAGGCGTCGCACCTGTGGGCCACGGCGCCGGGCGCGGATTACCCGATCGCGTATTGCAGGGTCTTTCCGGCGGGCGTGAAGTACCCCGAGGCGAGCCTCGGCCGGGTGGTGAGCGCGGCGTCGGTGCGCCGTAGCGGAGCGGGCCGGGCGCTCATGGTCGAGGCGCTGCGGTTGATGGACGCGGCGGCGATGGGCGCGGTGCGCATCTCGGCGCAGTCGTACCTCCAGCGCTTCTACGAGGGCTTCGGCTTTCGGGTGGTGTCGGAGCCCTACCTCGAAGACGACATCCCCCACGTCGAGATGCTGCGCGCGTGACGGCGTTTCCGTTCACGGTGAGCGCGGTCGACCCGGGCTCGCGGGCGCGTCGCGGCACGCTCGTCACGCCGCACGGCGCGGTGCAGACACCGGCGTTCATGGTGGTGGGGACGCGCGCGACGGTGACGGGCCTCACCCCCGCCGACCTCGCCGAAGTCGGAACCCAGGTGGTGCTCGGCAACACCTACCACCTGATGCTGCGACCGGGCGTCGAGCTCTTCCGCCGCGTCGGCGGCATCCACGGGTTCATGGGCTGGAACGGCCCGATGCTCACCGACTCCGGCGGTTATCAGATCTTCTCGCTGCCGGGCGATCGCACCATCAACGAGCGCGGCGCGCGCTTCCGCAGCTACATCGACCAGCGGGTGCACATGCTGTCGCCCGAGCGCTCCATCGAGGTGCAGACCGCCATCGGCGCCGACGTGATGATGGTGCTCGACGTGTGCGTCGACGCGCGCTCCGACGAGGCCACCACGCGCGCTGCGATGGAGCGCACCCACCGCTGGGCGCTGCGCTCGCTCGCCGCGCGAACGGACTCCCCGCAGGCGCTCTTCGCCATCATGCAGGGAGGTGTCTTCCCAGAGCTACGGCGGCAGTCGGCGGCCTTCCTCACGCAGCAGCCCTTCGACGGGTTTGCGATTGGTGGGCTCGCGGTGGGCGACTCACGCGCGCAGCGAGAAGACATCACGGCCATGGCGGCCGACCTGCTGCCGCCCGAGCGACCGCGCTACCTGATGGGCGTCGGGACGCCGCCCGACCTCCTGCAAGCGATGCTCGCGGGGGTCGATCTGTTCGATTGCATCCTGCCGACCAACCTCGCGTGGCAGGGGACGGCGTTTACGTCGACGGGCCGGGTGAAGCTCAACCGGGCCTTCCATGCGACGGACGACAACGCGCTCGACGCGAGCTGCGGGTGCTCGACGTGCCGCGGGTACAGCCGCTCGTACCTGCACCACCTCACGCAGTGCAGCGAGCCGCTCGGGAAGCGCCTGCTGTCGATGCACAACCTGCATCACTACCTGTCGCTGATGACCGAGGCGCGCGCGCAGATCGTCGCGGGCACCTTCTCGACCTGGGCGCGCGAGAAGCTGGAGGCGATCGACCGCCACGAGCACAGCGGCCGACGCCTGGGCGGTCGCTCTTGTTGCTCCTCCCTTGCGACCCTCGCGCCCTTGCGGCTTTTCTCGATCTTCCAAGTCCCTCGTTGAGTCGTACTCGTACCCCTTCCGAGGCGCGTCGCTACTGCGGTCGCGCCGACACCCGCAGCCGCATCCGCGGAGTTCCCACGAGCGCCCGCATCATGTCCCGCTGACACGCCGGGCCCTCGTCGCGAACGAGGTCCATCCGCAGGTGCGCGACCTCGCCGTGGCGCTCGGGGAAGGTCGCGTCCGCCACGCGCCAACCGTGGTCGTAATACTCGGCCCACATGTGCATGCCCGCGAACCAACGCCCGCCCGCGAGCCGCACCACCAGCATCCCGACCGCGAGCCGCGCGGGGTGCCCGTGACAGCGCAGCAGCGCCGCCGTCACCACCGCGTGCTCGGTGCAATCACCCTCGCGCCCGGCCGCCGCGGTCGAGGCCGTGACCAGACCCACCGCTAGCGATTTCCGGGTGATGCGCGCGTCGGCCATCGCGATCACGGCCTCCGCCGTCGGCGCTGCTTCCGTGCACATCGCGCGTAGGGGTTCCTGATCGAAGTCCACGAGGAAGCTCGCGGCCCGTTGCGCGGCCACGGGTCGCGGTGACGCCTCGTCGCCGCGGACGGCCGCGATCTCCGACCAGGCGCCCTCGCGGGTGGGGAGCTCGAAGCGCGCGTCGCGCACGGACGACGGTGCGTCCGCCATCACCTCGACGGGCAGGTCGCTGAGCACCGGCACCGTGACGGCGACCGGGGCCGTCTCCGCCGTGGTCGTCGTCGGTGCGGCGGGTGCGGCCGTCGTCGTCACCGCCGGAGGCACTGTCACTGACGGCGGCGCGGTCACCACGGGCGGCGCGACCGTCGCCGATCGGGTGCACGCGACGAGCAGCACGCCGACTGCGACCGCCCTCACTCGGTGACCAGGCGAAACGCCAGCGCGCGTCCTGCGAGGGCGACGGAGACCTCGTCGGCGATGCCCTCCGAGCCGACGAGCATGCGGGCCTGCACCTCGCCGGTGCGCTGGGTGAGCCACGCGCGGCGGGCGTCGACGACGCGCTCCAGCCCGTAGGTCTCCGTGGTCGCGGTGAGGGGGCTGTCACCCGCGTAGCCAAGGATGTTGACGGTGGCAGGCGCGCGCGGCGCGGTGAGGGCGCGGTAGGCGCGCGCGGACGCGGGGTTGCTGGCGATGAGGGCCGAGGCGGCGGTGAAGTCGCCGGCGATGTCGCGCCCGAGGTGGCGGCCCTCGACGTGGTAGCGCCGGGGCGTGGCGGTGCGGCGCACGAGGTAGTTGGACTCCGCGGCGTCGTCGTTCTCGACGATGCGCTCCTCGCTGATCTCCCCGGCGCGGTTGTAGCGCTCGATGGTGACGTGGTCGGAGGCCACCATCTCCTGGGCGCTGCGGGCGATGAGGAAGGACGTGAGGGTGACGTCGGTGGTCTCGTTGCGGGCGGTCGCCGTCTGCCCGGTCATCCAGCCGCAGGGGCTGCCGTCGAGGGTGAGGACGTAGCGGTATGGGCGGGGCGTCTGCGCCGCGACCTCCAGCAACGGGCGCGTCGCGCGGTCGAAGGTGGCGGCGAAGCCGGGCTCGTCGTGGAGGCACACGAAGCCGCGCTCGTGCACGTTGAAGACGCGGAACTTCACGTGACCGAGCAGGCGCCGCTCGGCCGGCCCCACCACGTAGAGAGCCTGCGCGTCGAGGTGGGGCGTGTCGCCGACGAAGCCCGCGCCGACGCTGCGAATCTCCATGTCGGCGTTTTCGTGGCGGAGGTTTTCGTAGACGCGGCGCAGGGCGTTGGCGGGGTCGATGCTCTCGTTGAACACGATGCACCGCACGGGCTCCGCCGCGCCGACGGGCAGCGCGATCTGGAACTGCTCCCCCTCGTGCGTGACCGTCGCCGCGGCGGTGCCGTGGCCGACGAGGTGCAGCGTTCCGCCGACGTCGATCTGCTGCGGGGTGAGGGCGGTCGTCCCCTCCGCCGAGAGCAGGCGGGCGACGACCTGCGCCGGGGTCTCATTCGTTCCACCAGGCGCGGTCGCGGTGGAGGTGGCGGTGGTGGCCTCGCCGGGGTTGGGCGTGGTCGGTCGCGCCGCCGGCGTCGTCGCGCAGGAGGAGAGCGTGAGCAGGACGACAGCAGAGAGCGGAGTGGTGTGGGAGCGCATAGGGGCCGCGATGCTACGCGAGGTCTGCGCCGATGGGTCAGCGCGTGACGAGCGTGTACCTGAACGACCATGGAGAGCCGCAACCCAACCGGACCGCACGCCTCAATGGCTCGATCACTCCACGGGCGACCATGGTCCCCCTTGTTTGCTTCCGAACGTTGGCGCTACCGTCCGCGCCGTCGGCTGAACGACGATTCAGTCACCACCCACAGGAGCGGGCAATCTCATGGCAGACGAACTTCGGTTTGACGGGCGGGTCGCGATCGTCACGGGGGCTGGCAACGGGCTCGGTCGCTCGCATGCGTTGCTGCTGGCGAAGCGCGGCGCGAAGGTGGTGGTCAACGACCTCGGCGGCTCGCACACCGGCGGCGGCAAGAGCAGCGCGGCGGCCGACGCGATGGTCGAGCAGATCAAGGCCGAGGGCGGCGAGGCCGTGGCCAACTACGACTCGGTGGAGGACGGCGCGGCCATCGTGAAGAGCGCCATCGACGCCTTCGGGCGCGTCGACATCGTGGTCAACAACGCCGGCATCCTGCGCGACGTCTCCTTCCAGAAGATGACCGCCGAGGACTGGGACCTCGTGTACCGCGTGCACGTCCTCGGGGCGTACCGGGTGACGGCCGCGGCGTGGCCGCACATGCGCGAGCAGAAGTACGGGCGCGTGGTGTTCACGTCGTCGGCCGCGGGCATCTACGGCAACTTCGGGCAGGCCAACTACTCCATGGCCAAGCTCGGGGTCGTGGGCTTCGCCAGCACGCTCGCCCTCGAAGGCAAGAAGAACAACGTCCTCGTCAACACCATCGCCCCCATCGCGGGATCGCGCATGACCGAGACGGTGCTCCCCAAGGAGCTGCTCGAAAACCTCAAGCCGGAGTTCGTCTCGCCGCTCGTCGCCTTCTTGAGCCACGAGAGCAACTCCGACACGGGCGGGCTGTATGAAGTGGGCGGCGGCTTCATCGGCAAGCTCCGCTGGGAGCGCACCGCGGGCGCCACCTTCCGCCTCGGCCGCGGCTTCGGCCCGGAGCAGGTGAAGGCGAAGTGGGGCGAGATCAGCGACTTCGCGAAGAGCGAGCACCCCGGCTCGGTCAACGAGTCCATGGCGCCGATCATGGCCAACGTGGAGGCCGGTCCGTCGAAGGGCGGCAACGACTTCATCGACGTCGACAAGGCGCTCGGGTACCAGTTTCCCGAATACACCAGCCGGTATGACGAGCGCGACATGGCGCTCTACGCGCTGGGCGTCGGCGCGAGCCGCAACCCGCTCGACGCCAACGACCTCCAGTACGTCTACGAGCTCAACGAGGGCTTCCAGGCGCTGCCCACCTACGCGGTGGTCCCGGTGGTCAACGGCATCCTCGACATGGGTCGCCGCGGCGAGACGGCGCCGGGCTTCAACTTCGGCCTCGATCGCATCCTCCACGGCGAGCAGTACACCGAGCTGCTGCGCCCGCTCCCGACCAAGCAGAAGCTCACCCACAAGGCGCGGGTGAAGGCCATCTATGACAAGGGCAAAGGGGCCGTCGTCGTCAACGAGACCAAGAGCTACGACGAGGACGGCGAGCTGCTCGCCATCAACGAGGTGACCACCTTCGTCCGTGGGGCCGGTGGTTGGGGCGGCGATCGTGGGCCGAGCGCCGACGTCAACGTGCCGCCCGATCGTGCGCCCGACGCGGTGCTCGAAGACTCCACCAGCGAGTCACAGGCCCTGCTCTACCGCCTCTCCGGGGACTGGAACCCGCTGCACGCCGACCCGGGGTTCGCGGGCGCGTTCGGGTATGCGAAGCCCATCCTGCATGGGCTGTGTTCGTTCGGGTACGCGGGGCGGCACGTCATCAAGGCGTTTTGCGGCGGGGACACGCGGCGCTTCAAGTCCATCAAGGTGCGCTTCGCCGACACGGTGTTTCCGGGCGAGACCATCGTCACCGAGATGTGGAAGGAGTCGGATACGCGCATCGTGTTCCGCTGCAAGGTGAAGGAGCGCGACAAGGTCGTGATCTCCAACGCCGCCGTGGAGCTGTACACGGAGGTTCCGACGAAGAAGGCGAAGGCCGTTGCAGCGCCTGCGAGTGCAGCACCGGCGAGCGCCGCGCCCGCGAAGGTCACGAGCGGGCTCGTGTTCGAGGCGATCGGGGCGTACCTCCAGAAGAACCCCGACGTGGCCGCGAAGGTGGCGACGGTGTTTCAGTTCAAGCTGACGGCGCCGGAGTCACAGTGGACGCTGGACCTGAAGCTCAACAAGGTCGCGCCGGGCGAGACCGCGCGGCCCGAGTGCACGCTCGAACTCAGCGACGCGGACTTCATGGCCATGACCGAGGGCAAGGCCAACCCGATGAAGCTGTTCACGTCGGGCAAGCTGAAGATCTCGGGCAACGTGATGGCCTCGCAGAAGCTCGACTTCCTCCAGAAGATCGATCGCAAGGCGATGGAAGGAGCCATGACAGCGCCAGCGGCTGGCTCTGGTGAGGTGGTCGCGAAGGCCGCAGCGCCCGCCGCGGCACCGGCTCCTGCGGCAGCGCCCGCGGTGGCCAAGGCGCCCGATGTGTTCAAGGCGCTGGCCGATCGCTTCGCGAAGAACCCCGCGCTCTCCACCGAGTTCGGGGCGATTGTTCAGTTCAACGTGACGGGGCCCGACAGCCAGTGGGTGGTCGATGGGTCGACGGTGACGCCTGGGCGCAACACGGCCGCGGCGGCCTTCGTGACGGTGTCCGATGGTGACCTCGCGGCGCTGGCCGAGGGGAAGGCCGACGCGAAGTCGCTGTTCATGCACGGCGGGCTGCGCGTCGACGGCGACGTGCGGGTGGCGCACCGTCTCGGTCTGTTGAAGAACTCGTGAGCGGACGGCAGAACAACCCCGAAAAACGGTGAGGACCTGAACATGGGACGACGCGTAAATGTGATCGGTGTCGGGATGGTGAAGTTCGCGAAGCCCGGCGCGAGCGAGGAGTACAACGTGATGGCCTCCAAGGCGGCGCGCGACGCGCTGACCGACGCGGGGGTTCCGTACGCGGAGATCGAGCAGGCGTACGCGGGCTACGTCTACGGCGACAGCACCTGCGGGCAGCGCGCGGTGTACGAAGTGGGGCTCACGGGCATCCCGGTGTTCAATGTGAACAACAACTGCTCCACCGGGTCGACGGCGCTCATGCTCGCCAAGCAGGCCATCGAGGGCGGCGTCGCGGAGTGTGTCATCGCCATCGGCTTCGAGCAGATGGAGAAGGGCGCGCTCCAGGCCAAGTGGAACGACCGCACCAACCCCCTCGACAAGCACGTCACCGTCATGAACGACGCGCAGGGCGTCAACCAGGCGCCCTTCGCGGCGCAGATGTTCGGCGGCGCGGGCCGCGAGTACCGCTGGCGTTACGGCACCAAGAAGGAGACCTTCGGCAAGATCGCCTGGAAGGCCCGCCAGCACGCCAACAAGAACCCCTACGCCCTCTTCGGCGACACGCTCACGCTCGACGAGATCATGGCGGCGCCGGAGGTGTTCGACCCGCTCACGCGCTTCCAGTGCTGCCCGCCCACCTGCGGCGCGGCGGCGGCGGTGCTGTGCTCGGACGAGTTCGCCAGGAAGCACGGCATCGCCAACCCCGTGTACATCGCGGGCCAGGCCATGACGACGGACTACGCATCGAGCTTCGGCGACTCGATGATGAAGATGGTCGGCTACGACATGTCCAAGACCGCGGCCGACAAGGTCTACGCGCAGGCGGGCATCGGGCCGAAGGACGTGCAGGTCGTCGAGCTGCACGACTGCTTCACCGCCAACGAGCTCATCACCTACGAGGCGCTCGGGCTGTGCGGTGAGGGCGAGGCCGAGAAGTTCATCGACGCGGGCGACAACTCCTTCGGCGGCAAGTACGTGGTGAACCCGTCGGGCGGCCTGTTGTCGAAGGGTCATCCCCTCGGCGCGACGGGCCTCGCGCAGTGCACCGAGCTGGTGTGGCAGCTCCGCGGCCAGTGCGACAAGCGCCAGGTCGCCGATGCCCGCGTCGCGCTCCAGCACAACCTCGGCCTCGGCGGCGCGTGCGTCGTGACGATGTACCGCCGCGACTGATCGTCAGTGCGCGGTCGCCATCGCGCGCATCACCCACACCGCCACTCCCCCCATCAACAGCGCCGGCACCACGAACACCGCGAGGAATGTCGCGCGGTACGTCGCGTCTTCCTTCATCGATTGCCACCACGAGCGCTCCGGCTTTTCCATCGGCGCCCGACGTGTACCCCATCGGGAGCGATCGCCAGTGTGGCGTTTTCCACCCGCGGTCGTCGCTTGTGTCGCGTGGATGTCGCCGTCCCGCGTGTCGCCCTTCGCCGCGGCCTCTGGTAGCGTCGCCGCCGTGCGTAGCTCCCTGCTCGTCCCGGCCTTGTTCGCCCTCAGCCTCGCGGGTTGCGGGGACTCCACCACCCGCTGCGACGAGCCCGACCGCTCGTGCAATCGCCCGTACCTCCAGGGCACCACGCCGCTCGCCGTGCTGCGACAGCCCAACGCCGACCTCCGCCGCCCGTACCTCGGCGCGCCCGTCGACGCGCGCAACCTCCAGGTCACGGCCTATGACGAGCTCGACGAGACCATGGATGGTGACCTCGGCACCGTCTACGTCCAGGAGACCATCGCGCCGGGTGACACCACCGACCGGTTTCTGCCGTGCCCGCTGCTGCCCGACAACAGTGCGCGCGTCTGCGGCATCTCCACCTTCAACACGCAATTCGCGCCGCTCGCCTATCGCCCCAAGATCGGCGACCTCGTCGACATGTCCGGCGGGCAGTACGACGAGTTCGACTGCTCGGGCGTCTGCGGCTCTCCGGCGCAGCCCTTCCCCGATGGGCGCTTCCTGCCGCAGGTGAGGGAGCCCACCATTCGCAGCGCAGGCGTCGCGCCGCAGCCCACGCCCGTGCGCGTGACCGTCGAAGACCTCACGACCCACAACGCCGCCCTCATCGGCGTGCTCGTCGAGGTCTCCAACATCACCGTCGCGGCGGTGCCCGATCGTCGCGGGGAGATCCAGATCAGCTCCGATCGCAACGGCGCGAAGATGACCCAGGAGATGGTCACCATCCCCGGCGTGGTCATGGGCACCCGCTGGTCGCGCGTCGTCGGCGTGGTCTCGTACTTCTACGGGCCGAAGCTCATCCCGCGCTCGCTCGCCGATCTCACGCCCGCAGGTTGAACTCGTCGCGGCCGGAGAAAGGGCCGCCAGGGCGCAAGGGTCGCAAGGATCGAAGGCATGAGGTTCTGCACGGAGAAACCTTCCTCTCCTTGCGACCCTTGCGCCCTGGCGGCCTTTTCTCTTCCGGACGTCGCTACGTCCGCGCGCGCAGCCGCCGGGCGGCCTCGCGCAGCACGTCGTCGTCCTTCGCGTAGCAGAAGCGCAGCAGCGTCTCGCCCACCGGGTCGCGGTAGAAGCTCGCGCCCGACACCGACGCGATGCCCGTCTCCTCCAGCAGCCGATACGCCGCCTCGCGCGCCGTCGCCTTCCCGAGCGGTCGCGCGTCGGCCAGCACGTAGTACGCGCCCGCCGGAACGTTGGGCGTGAGACCCGCGTCGGTGAGCGCGTCGCACAGGATGTCGCGCTTCACGCGGTACTGCGCCGACAGGTCGTCGAAGTACGCGCGCGGCATCGCGAGCCCCGCGGCGCAGGCGTGCTGCAACGGTGTGGGCGCGCACACGTAGAGCAGGTCGTGGGCGACCGCGATGCGGCGCGCGGCGTCGGGCGGCGCGGTGAGGTAGCCGACGCGCCACCCCGTCACGGCGAAGGTCTTGGAGCACCCGGAGAGCGTGACGGTGCGCTCGCGCATGCCGGGTCGCGTCGCCAGCGGAACATGCGCGACGTCGTCGTAGACGATGTGCTCGTAGATCTCGTCGGTGACGGCGAGGAGGTCGTGCGCTTCGCAGAAGGCCGCGAGCTGATCGAGCTCGGCGGGCGACCACACCTTGCCGCTGGGGTTGGACGGCGTGCAGACCACGACGGCGCGGGTGCGGGCGGTGACGGCGCGCGCGAGGTCAGCCGGGTCGAGCTGCCACGACGGCGGCCGCAGCGGGACGAGCACCGGCACCATGCCCAGCGCCACCACCGTGTTGAGGTGATAGCCGTAGTAGGGCTCGAACAAGATCACCTCGTCGCCCGGGTCGAGCAGCGCCATCATCGCGGCGGCGAAGCCCCCGGTGGCGCCCGCGGTGACGACTACTTCGGAGGCCGGGTCGACCTCCATGGCGTAGTGGTCGCGGAGCTTGTGGGCGACGGCCTCGCGCAGCGGGGCGATGCCCTCGGGCGGCGCGTAGATGGCCTTGTTGGCGCGGACGGCTTCGACGGCGGCGTCGGCGACGGGGGCTGGCGTGGGGAGGTCGCAGACCCCCTGGCCCAGGTTGATGCCGCCGACGGCGTCGCAGGCGCGGGTCATCGCGCGGATGTCGGAAATGGCCAGGCGGGCGAGCCGGGAGCCGATGCGCATCATCGAACAGGGGGTGCCCCCGCCAGGGCCGCGGCGTCAACCGATGACGTAAACATTATGGAATCAGTAGGTGCGACGCGCGCGAGACAGGCGCGAAGCGTGGTACACAGGGTCGCTTCTGAATCTTGTTCAATGACCGTGGAGATGCCCATGAAGACCCGTTCGCTGCTTGTGGCCTTCACCCTGACCCTGACGCCCGCGGCGATGGCGGTTCCACAGACGGGCCGCGCGATACCGTCGGTCTCGGTCAACGACCTGAGCGGCAACCACCACACCGAGCGTGAGCTCACCGGACAGTGGACCATCGCGGTCGCCATGACGGACAAGGACTGCGGCGACGCCGTGGGGCGGTGGTTTCAGCAGGTGCGCCCGCAGGTGCCGGCCTCGACGCGGATGCTGACCTTCGTGGCCATCGACCTCTTCCCGCTGGTGCCGACGTCGACGGTGCTGTCGCAGGCCCGCGAGGCCACGCCGCGCAACGCGTGGTCGTCGGTGTGGTTCTCGCGCGACGGATCCTTCGCGGAGCAGCTCGGGCTGCCGGAGAGCGAGACGCCGTGGGTGTTCGTCATCGACCCGACGGGTCGCGTGGTGGAGAGCATCCACGCCTCGGCGAGCGCCGCGGGCGTCGCGCGGGTGACGGCCGCGGTCAACCGTCCGTAGCGTCCTGCGGGGGGGCACGACTCGACCGCGGCCCCCGTGTGGCGGGCCGCGGTTGATTCGAGAGGTGAGGAGGGACGAAAGGGGAAGGGGGGTCAGCGCGGCGCGAAGCGGATGCCGCGCGTGGTGCTCACCGTGCCGGCGTGGCGGGTGGCGTCGATGCCCATGGCGCTGTGCACGCCGACACCGGCGGCCGAGCCGTCGACGCGGGTGGCGAGCCCGGTGCCGCGGTCGAGCGTCTGGTAGAGCACGTCGACCTGGTTGCTGCCTTCGCGCAGGATGATCTCGAAGGTCAGGCGGGCCGACTCGTTCAGGTACATGGACATGTTGGACCACTCGATCACGGTCGCGCGCGCGGGGGCCGTGCCCGTGGTGCGGACGCAGACGGTGCCCGCGGCGCGGAGGATGAGGTCGTCCCAGAAGCCCGCGAAGACCGGGCGCGGCGCGCCGACCCACGGGAAGTTGGTTCCGCCCGAGAGGGGCGGGGTCGCGGTGAGCATCGTGTCACCGAGCACGAGCATGCCGTTGGTGGTGATGAGCATCGAGGTGTAGTCGGCGCCGTACGAGCGCAGCGTGAAGCCCACCGGGATGCTGCCCGAGACGGCGTCGTCGAGGGACGAGAAGGTCGGGCGCGTCGCCTCGGCGGTGCAGGCGTCGATGAAGGTCGGCGTCGCGATCTCGCTCTCCACGTAGGCCGGGAGCTGGCACGAGCGCGTCTTCATCCCGGCCGTGGGGAGGCAGCGCTGCGGGGCCGCGCAGGCGTTCATCACGCCCGTCGGGTCGCAGGTCGCGCCCGATGCGACGGCGGTCACGCAGCGCCCGCCGGCGCCGCAGCCGAGCCCCGTGTCGCACGGGGTCAGCGAGGCGCGGCAGGCGCCGCCGAGGGTTCCGTCGACGAGGCAGGTGGCGGTCCCGCTGGTGGACGCGATGCAGCTCGCGCCGTCGGCGCAGACGTTGGCCGTGCGCAGCGCATCGCACGCGGCGCCCGCGGCCACGGTCGGAACGCAGCGATCGCTCCCGCAGCCGAGGCCCGTGTCGCAGCGCGGTGCCGTCGCGCGGCAGCGGCCGCCCACCGCGCCGTCGGCCTGGCAGCGGTACATCCCGGGCGAGCCCGCGCAGACGCTGCCCGAGACGCACACCGAGGAGCTCGTGCTCGGGTCGCAGGTGGCGCCGACGGCGATGCCCGTCACGCAGATGTTGGTGGCGTTGCAGCCGAGCCCGGTGTCGCAGCCCATCGAGGCGCGGCACTGCCCGCCGAGCACGCCGTCGGCGACGCAGCGGTAGAGCCCGGGCGAGCCCTGGCACGACGAGCCGGTGACGCACACCGACGTGGTGCTCGCGGGGTCGCAGGAGGTGCCGATCGCGGTGGCGGTGCGGCACAGGCCGATGCGACCGGCCCCGCGCGCGCACCCGAGGCCGGTGTCGCAGACCGGATCGGTGGCGCGGCACAGGCCGTTGATGGCGCCGTCGGCGACGCAGGTGCGGGTGGTGCTCGTGAGCTGGCAGCTGGCGTTGGCGACGCAGAGGTCGGTGTCCTCCACCGCGCCGCACGCGGCGCCGAGGGCGACGACCGGAACGCACTGCCGCAGCGCCGAGCAGCCGAGGCCCGTGTCGCAGCCCGGATCGGTGGCGCGACAGGTTCCGGCGAGCGCGCCGTCGGCGACGCAGCGCGCGGTCGCCGTCATGCCGCTCATGCCCAGTGCCGTGCGACAGGACGAGCCCGTCGCGCAGGTGTTGGTGAGCCCGTTGCGGTCACACTCGGCGCCCGCGGCGATGGTGGGGACGCAGCGGCCGGCGCTGGAGCAGGTGAGGGTCGCGTCGCAGCGGCCGCCCATGGCTCCTTCGGCGCGGCACACCCCGGTCGCGGCGCCGTTGGCGACGCAGCGGCCTTCGGCGCCCATCGGGGTCGCGGGGGTGATGCACGTCGCGCCCATCGCGCAGGTGCGGAGGCTGTCGCAGACCGCGCCGTTGGCGACCTCGCGCGCGATGCCGACGGAGAGCGCGAAGGTGCCCCCGGTCATGCCGTAGGCGCCCACCACGACGTAGACGCTCTCGCCCGCGGTGAGGGCCCGCTCGGGGCTCACGATGGACGACAGGCGGGTGACGACGCCGTTGTCGTCGACGCACCCGAGCGACATGCCCGTGCCGGGACAGCCGTTGAGCACCGCGAGGGTGGTGTCGAAGGTGGTGCCCATGTTGTCGGTGCTGAAGACCGCGCGGCCCGCCGTCGGGGCCGTGTAGCGGAGCACGCGCGGGAGGTTGAAGTTCGCCGTGCACATCGGGATCGTCAGCGCCGGCTGCATGGCGGGCAGCATCCCGGTGTAGCGGAGCACGCCGTCGGTGACGGTTCCGAGGGCGTTGAGGTCGAGGGCCTCGATCGCGCCGCAGGTGAGGGACGCGACGGGGGTATCGGTCGCGGTCGGGGTGTCGGTCGCGACGGAGCCATCGGTCGCGGTCGGGGTGTCGGTCGCGGTCGGGGTGTCGGTCGCGGTCGGGGTGTCGGTCGGTGATGTTCCGGTGTCGGCGACGGCGGCGTCGAGCGGCGCCGTACTGACCGGATCGCTACAGGCCGCGAAGGTCGCGCCCAGGAGGAAGAGCTTGAGCAGGGATGGATGGATGCGACTCATGGCGGAGGTCTCCAACGAGGTTCGGGGAGTGATCGGGAGCGCCGCGTACCCACACGGCAGCAACGGACGGAAGTGTCGACCACAGGGGCGTGGTTCGACGTCCGCATGGTCGGGGCAACGAGCTCGACAATCAAGGGATCTTCGAGCGGAGAGCCGGGTGATAGCGTCGGCACCCGATGGTGCGCGCGACGTGTCTGATGGGGCTGTGGGTGATCGCCGGGTGCGGCGCGACGGTGACCGCGCGCGCGACGGATGCGGCCACGGCGGACGTGCCGACGACGGACGTGTCCACGACGGACGTGCCGACGGTCGACATGCCGGTGTTGACGGGAGAGTGCGTGCGTCCGTCGGACTGCGGTGGGCCCGCGCCCTCGGTGAACTGGTGCGAGAGCTCGTCGTCGTGGAGCTGCATCGACCATCAGTGCGTGTGGGAGTGCCGCGGCGGTCGACGCTGCGATCGCGCGCCCGATGGATGCGTGCGCTGCGACGGCGAGATGCGCGAGTACTGCCCCGGGCGGGACGCGTGCACTCCGGGGTTTCCCGGCGACGGTCGGTCGGAGGACTCGACCTGTGCGCGGGCCTGGACGCGTGAGCCGTTGCAGTGCTTCGGCCCGTGGGCGCGGACCAACGACGGGACCCTGTGCGCGTTGCAGAGCGCGTTCACGGGGGCGCCGCGCTCGGTGCTGGCCTGCCGTCGCTGCCAGATGACCCTCTTCGGCTTCGAGCCGCAGCCGTAGCAGCCGCTATGGGTTGAGCACGAAGGTGAGCCGCAGCGCGGCCTCGCCCTGGAAGGTCGTCCACGGGCACGCGCCCACGCAGTTGAGCGCATCGCCGTTGCCGTGCGAGCGCCGGTGGACGATCTCGTAGCGACCGGGCGCGAGCACGCTCAGGTCGCAGGTCACCTGATCGCTGAAGCCACAGCCGTTGCGGCTCGCGTTGTCGATGTGGACGGTCGTGCAGGCGAGTGGAACCGCGGTGGTTCCGTCGGCGGCGAAGCACTCGAAGGGCGCTCCCGCGATGGGATGATCGGGCCGGTAGTTGGCGTCGATCATCGGCCTCTGGGACACCGCATAGGTCTCGGTGCCGCCCCAGTTGGGAGACGAGCGGCTCGTGCCCGGACCGAAGCCGAGCGTGAGGTAGTCGTCGCCCCCGAGGCAGCACCCGCCAATCGCGAAGGCCGCGAGGATCAGTGGGCCAAGGAGCCGTCGCATCGTGCGTGGAGTTCAGCGGCGAGCGAGGTGAGCTGTCAAACCGTGACGCGTGCATTGACGCGGTGGGCCAATCGGGGTTCAACGGCGCCGCGCCGGATGTGTCCGTCCCGATCGGCGCGGAAGGTCATCCAAGCTCCACCGATGTCTTCCCCGCTGCTCCTCCGCCGCGCGCCTACGCTCCCCCCGCGCGCCGAGCGCGTCGCCGCCGTGCGCGCCCTCATGGGTGACCCCGACCGCTCCGTGCGCCACCTCGCCATCGGCATCCGCGCCGCGGCCCGTCATCACTTCGACCTCCACGTCGAGCCGCTCGTCACCGCCCACTGGCCCGCCCTGCGCGCAACACCCTTCGCCGACAAGCTCCGGATCGGCGCGTGCGACCTCTACGCGTCGGGTCCGTACACCGCGCTCTTCTGTGGTCCGCGTCGACCGCCGCTCGTTCGCATCGTCACCGACGCGGGCAACCTCCTCCCGCTGCCGCTCCCCGCGCTCGCGCTCCTCGGTCGCGGCGCGATGTCTCTCCTCGGTCGTTACGCCTATCCCCGTCAGCAGCGCAGCATCGCGTTGGTGTCGGCGTTCATCGTGGTGGTCGACCACGCGCTCGACCACTGCATGCCCGACCCGCCCGCCGAGCGCGGTCGCCGCCTGGAAGACGTCATCGCGGGCCGCTCGCCCGCCGACAGCCCCGCGCTCGCGCTCACCCGCGCGCTCGCCGTCGCGATGGCCGAGGGCCTCGACGCCGACGAGCGCGTCGACTTCGAGCGGGCCATGGAGCGCGTCACCGCCTGGATACACGCCGAGGTGCGCGCGATGTGCGGCGAGCCCGACCCCGCGGGCCTCGGCCACCGCCTCGCCGGCGTCGAAGGAACCATCGATGGCCTCCTCTTCCCCGTCGTCCGCTACGCGGGAGAGGGAGCGCGCGCGTGGATGTACGACGTGTCGCTGTTCGTTCAGGTGATGGACGACTGGTTCGACTACGAGTCCGACGCCCGCTCCGACCGCGCGACGCCTGTCACCGACGGCGCGTGGACCTTCGCCGACGTCACCGCCACCTGGCGCCGCAGCGTCGAAGGCATCGACTCGCTGGTGCGCGCTTCGGGTCTCCACTCACCGCGCTACGTTCGCTTCGTGCGCGAGTCGTACGTGTTGATGATGCACGAGGTGATGGAAGCCATGGCCGCGAGGCCCGACGCGTGACGTCCCTGCGCGCTCCGTCCCGACCGCCGCCGCGCAGCCTCGCGCCCGCCGTCCTGGTGATGGGCAAGGGCGGCGTGGGCAAGACCACCGTGGCCGCTGCGCTCGCGGTGCTCGAAGCCGAGCTGCGCGGCAAGGCGGTGCTGGTGGAGTTCGGCGACGGCGAGTCGGGTCGACGCGCGCTCGGACCGAAGCACGAGGGCGTCGAGCACGTGGTGATACAGCCCGCGGAGGCCATCGAGCGGGGCGCGGCGCCGCTCTTCGGATCGGCCACGCTGGCGAAGCTCGCGCTCGGCAACTTCGCGATGCGCCCGCTGCTACGCGCGGCGCCCGCCATCCGCGAGCTCGCGATGCTGGAGTCGGTGCGGCAGGTGGTGGCGTCGCGTCCTGGGGTGCGCGTCGTGGTCGACATGCCCGCGACCGGCCACGCCGTCGCGTGGCTGCGAACGGCGAAGCAGGGGAGGGAATTCCTCGGAGCGGGGCCGATGTTCGAGCTCTGCGACCGGGTCGCGAGAGAGCTCGTCGCGCCGGGGTGCGCGTCCATCGTGGTGGTCACGCTGCACGAGCGGCTCGTGCTCGAAGAGACCCTGGAGCTGTGCGCCACGGTGGCCCGCGACCCGGGCCTGGAGGTCGCGCGCGTGGTGGTCAATCGGGTCCCGTTGCCGCTGTCGCGACAGGCGCTCGCGGATGCTCGTGCGCTCGCGTCGGAGGGCGGTGCGCTCGCGTCGGCGGCTGCTTCACTGGCGTCGGTGCTCGAAGCACGAGAGGCGTCGAGCGCGGGTGCGGCCGCGGCGCTGGAGGTGTTCGCGCGAGGTCCGCACGCGGTGTGGAGGGTTCCGCTGGCGCCGGTGGATCCGTCGGCGCGTGACGTCGCGCGCTGGCTGCGCGCGGAGGGTGCGGCGTGAGCGGGCCGCGGGTGATCGTCTGCGCGGGCGGCGGCGGCGTCGGCAAGACCACGACGTCGGCGGCGCTCTCGGTGGCGCTGGCGGCGCGCGGTCACCGGACGCTCATCGTCACCATCGACCCGGCGCGTCGGCTCGCGGGGGCGATGGGCGTCGAGATCACCGACGTGGTGACGAAGGTTCCGCTGGCGGTGACGGGCGGGCGCTTGTCGGCGCTGATGCCCGACCCGCGGCTGTCGATGCGAACCTTCGTCGACCACCTCTTCGTCGACGAGCCCGCGGCCAAGGCGCGCATGCTGGCCAATCCGCTGTACGTGGGCCTCGCCGACGCCGCGGCGGGTGTCCACGAGCTCGTCGCGATGAACCTCGTCGCCAACGCCGCGGCCGGCGGCGACTTCGACGTGGTGGTCATCGACACCGCGCCGTCGAGGCACGCGATCGACTTCGTGACGTACCCCGCGCGCCTCGCCGCGCTGCTGGGCGGTCGCACGGTGTCGTGGCTCGCAGGCATCGCGCAGCGCGCGGACGGCGACGCGCCCGCTCCGAAGGGCCTGCTCTCCTGGGGAACCAACCGCGTCGAGCACCTCCTCGCCCGCGTGACGGGACCCAACCTCGTACGCGACACGGCCGCGCTGTTTGGTGACCTGGCGGTGGTGCGCGAGCGCTTCGTGGCGCTGACCCGTCTCGCGTCGGAGCTTCTCCTCGGAGAGCGTGTCGCCTACGCGCTGGTGGCGGCGCCGACGGCGGCGGCGCGGGACGACGTGCTTTTTCTCGCGGCGCGGTTGGAGAAGCTGGGGCGGCGACCGCGGGCGGTGGTTCTCAACCGGGCCGACACGCGGCCGGTGCCGTGGGCGCGGTCGCTGCGGGGCGGTCGCGGCGTGACGAGCTCGATGCTGGAGGCGATCGACGCCCTGGAGCAGGAGGCGCAGACGCGCACGACGGTGGCGGATGCGTTGTCTCGCGAGCTCGGCAAGGCGCTGCCTTGGGCGTCGGTGGTGCGGCTGCCGTACGTGGAAGCGCCCGCGCCGGAGGCCATCGTCGCGGCGCTCTCACGGGAGCTCGACGCGCACCTCGCGGCGCTACTGCCTTAACGCCGCGTCACCCACGCGACGCGCACCGCCTCGTCGTTGCCCACCACCATCCGCACGCCGCGGACGAGCGCCGGAACCTCCCGCGCCCACCGCGCCGCCGTGAGGGCCTCGCCTGACCGCGCCGCCGCCGTGAGGGTCGCAGCCCATGCGTCTGCCGCCACGCGCCACGCGTCGGGCTCGTCACAGCGCGTGGCCGGTGAGCACAGCAGCATCACGCAGCCACCGGGGACAGTGCGGCACGCGTCGACCATCGCCGTCGCGCGCAACACGTAGCCGTTGGTGAGGCGCAGCGCGGTGGCATCGGTCTCCGAGGCCGTCGGCCCGTACACCACCACGACGCCGCGCCCGCGGTGGGCCCGCACCTGCGCGAGCACCGACTCCACGGGGTCTCCCGCGGTGCTCGCTGCGGTCGTCACACCGGGCAGCGTGGTGAAGCGGTGGATGTTGGCGTCGGCGGCGTGCGGCGGTCGAATGGCGATCAGCGTGGGCGCCTTGGCGATGCCGTCGAGCGTCGTGCGCGCTCGCCGGAGCGGGGCGTCGCTGTCGTTGCTGTCGTCGTCGTCATCGTCGTCATCGTCGTCGTTGTCGTCGGTCAGCCACGAGCCGAAGTCGACCACGTCGCCGGCGTGGCCGACCGCCTCGTGGGCGATGTCGCCCGCGCTGAGTCCCTCGCGCGCGGCCGCGCCCTCGCGGGCCAGCATCGATCCGGGGTGTTCGAGGCTCTCCGCGGCGCGCGCTCCGGCGGAGAGGTGCGAACCCTCGCGCGCAAACGCCGCTCCCGCGCTCTCGACGCCGCCCGCCGCGTGGGCGCCTGCGCCGACGATCGTTGCTTCGCGGGCCAGCATCGGGGCGGTGTGGCTCAGCACCGAGGCTTCGCGCGCGACCACCGTGGCGCCGCGGCACGCGCCGCGACCGGCGCCCGCGAGGCCGAGCAGCGCGGCGAGGCCGACCACGCCCGCTGAGTTCTTGCCGTCGGATGAATCGGCCATCGGGTGCTCCTCGGGCGCGATCGTATCTCACCACTGACGCGGGGAGCAGTCGCGCGCGCCCGCGTACCGCCACCAGCGCCACGCCGGGCGCGTTGACCCGCCGCTTGTCCGCCGCCTACGGTCCTTCGCCGTGAGACTCGTCACGCCCGCCGACGACCTGCTGGAGCCTTTCCTCCGCCTCGTCGCGGACGTCCAACACGCCGAGGAGGATTTCGCCACCATCGCCGCCGTCCTCCCCAACACCTGGGCCGCGTACCTCGCCCGCCTCGCCGGCATGAGCAACGGCAGCGTCACCACTCGCGCAGGTGTCCCGATCTCGACCTTCTGGCTCCTCGACGCAGCCGACGAGATCGTCGGCATCAGCACCCTCCGTCACCGCCTCACCCCCGCGCTCACCGAGTACGGTGGCCACATCGGCTTCGCGGTTCGCCCGTCCGCGCGCCGTCGTGGTGTCGGCGTGGCCCTCCTCGCGCAGACCCTCGACCGCGCCCGCGATCTCCACATCGACCGCGCGCTCCTCACCTGCGACGTCGCCAACCTCGGCTCGCGTGGCGTCATCGAGCGCTGCGGCGGTGTGCTCGATGCCGAGTACGTCCCCACGCACTCCTCCGTCCCCATCCGCCGCTACTGGATCACCCTCTCTCCACCACGCTCCTGAAACCACCGCCTCTCCCTTGCGACCCCTGCGCCCTTGCGGCCTCTTCTCTCCCTCCCTCCTCTCTCACCTCATCGGACGACCACTCCGGCGGCGAAGGCTCTCCCCCTCCGCGGAAAAATCTTCGGAGGCTCCGTAGGAGGCGCCGACCGCGTGGCGTCCATGAATCCGTACGCAGCGCCACTACGGAGGCACTCATCATGAAGAACATCTCTCGCTTCACCCTTGGCAGCTCCCTCGTCGTCGCCCTCGTCGCCATCAGCGCGACGGCCTTCGCACAAAACGCCCCGCCCGCAGGTGCCTGCCAGGGCCGCGGCGGTCACGGCCGCGACGGCGCCAGCTTCATCCAGCACCTCGACCGCAACGGCAACGGAACCGTCGAGGTCAGCGAGCTCCCGCCGCGCATGGCCGAGCGCATGGCGACCGCGGACACCAACCGCGACGGCGTGCTGAGCCAGGCCGAGCTCACCGCGCACATGGAGACGCAGCGCGCCGCTCGCTTCGCGCGCATCGACACCAACGGTGACGGCGCCTTCACCGCCGACGAGGTGGGCGCACGGTGGGAGCACCTCCAGGCCGCCGACGGCAACCACGACGGCCGGGTGTCGCGCGACGAGCTCCAGCAGGCGCGTGCGTCGGGCGCCCTCCGCATGGGCGGCCACGGTCGCGGTCGCGGTCACGGTCGTGGCGGTGAGGGCTTCCTCCAGCACTTCGATCGCAACGGCAACGGCGCCCTCGAAGTGAGCGAGCTGCCCCCGCGCATGGCCGAGCGCCTCGGCGCCGCGGACACCAACCGCGACGGAACGCTGAGCCCCGCCGAGCTCCAGGCCCACCGCGAGCAGCGCCGGGCCGCGCGCCAGGCGCAGTAGCTTTGCTGGATTGACGCACCGCCCCAGGAGGCAACGAAAGACGGGTCGAACCGTTCTTCGTTGCCTCCGCTGGCAACCTGCAACGGTTCAAGCCGTGATTCGTAGCCTCTTCAGGGTCCTGCCGACGGGGTGCCCCATCCAGCGACACGGTGTATGACCTCCGCGCGAGCGTGACCCCCATCTCCCGCCGACCCCGCAGCCTCGCCACCTCGGTGCTCCTGCACGTCGGCCTCGGCCTCGTCGCCCTCGCCGTCGCCCGCCGCCCTCTCCCGCCGGTGCGTCCCGCGCCCGTCGTCACCACCATCGAGCTCGACCTCGCACCCGCGCCCGCGCCCGTCGCCGCGGTCACCCCCGCCGCACCAGCCGCGCCCGCCGCTGCTGCTGCCCCCGCAAGCGAGCCGTCGTCAGCCCCTCGCTCCAACGCGCCGTCTGTCGCGCCCGTGTCCTCGCCCGGGCCCGTCACACCGGCACCTGTCGGTGCGTCGCCGCCGACGCCGACGCCGCCCGTTCTCGTCGCGCCGCCCGCGCCCGAGTTGCACGCCGCTGACCTCTTGCGGGTGAGGCCCTCGGAGACCGAGGGCGTCTGGGGAGAGGCGCCGTCCATCGCGCAGGTGCAGAGCGAGCGGGCCCGCGCGCGGTCACTGATCGACCTCCCCACCGGGACGCCCGAGTCGCGCGCCATCGCGGCCTCGCGGGGCTACGTCAACGAGCGGCTCGCGGAGACGCACCAGCACGAGGCTGCGGGCGTTCGTGGGTACTACTGGTCGCTGCGTCGGCGCATGCTGGAGTCGTGGCGACCGGGCGTGTCGCGCATGCCGTCCATCGGCGAGACGCTGCTCTCCACGGTGGCGATGCCCGTCGCGGCGCTCGCCGACATCCAGCGCGCCGCCAACGGGGCCGCGGTGGAGCCCGGTCGCACCGGGTCGACCATCGACGCGCTCGAAGGCAGCCGCACCGGCCTCGAACGCCGCCAGCAACCCTTCACGGGCATCGTCGACGCGTCGCGCGGCAACACGCGGCGCACGCGCGCGGAGGTGGAGGTGGTGCAGGGGGAGGACGGGCGTGTGGTGGAGGTGCGGGTGCTGCACTCGTCGCACATCGCGGGCTTCGACCGCGCGGCCGAGCAGGCGGTGCGCGACGCGTTGCCGTTGCAGACGCCGGTGGCGATGCCGGGCGGGCGCCGGTCGCGGTGGTCCTTCGAGGTGGTGGCGTCGAGGGACCCGTTTCTGCCTGGGGTGGGCTTCGAGTTCGACGAGAGCAGCGGGTGGTTCGAGCTGCACTGGCCGGGTCGACCGCACGTGCGAAGCCGGGTGTGGCTGGAAGAGGCCACGCCGCTGTCGCGAGCGCCCGCCGCTCCGCCGCGCGGCTGAACTACTTCTTCCCCAGCACCACGACGTGCTCGCGCTTGGGCCGCTTCGCAAACGCCTGCTTGCTGTCGTCGTCGAACACCGCGCGCACCTGCGACGCCCGCGCGACCACCTTCAGGTCGGCGCCCCTCGCCGCGTCGGCGAGCATCTCGTCGGCGAACATCGCCTCGCCCCCCGCCGCGCCGTCGGCCATCACCACCGCCGCGCGCCCGCCCTTCTTCAACACCCGCGACAGAGCCCGGCACATCAGCCCGAGCTCTCTGCTGAAGCGAAACGCCCCCACCGCCGGGTCATCCGCGAACCACCGCGCGGCGCCGATCTCGCGCTCCAGCATCCGCCGGTCGTCGAGGCGCAGCCACACGTACCGCCGCTCGTGCTGCACGGCGTAGTCGTAGGTGTTCGCGTACGGTGGCGACGTCACCACGCCGTCGACGGAGTCCGCCGCGATCGTCTCCAGTGTCGTCGCGTCGTCGGCCAGCACCTCGGCCGACGCGCCGCCCGGGACGGCCGCTTCGAGCGCGGCGAGGCAGCGATCGAGCTCGCGCGCCTTGTCGGCAAACCAGTGGATGGCCGCGCGAATCGGAACATCCTTCCGCACCTTGCGCGCGTCGGAGTCCGACGCCTGGAGCGACACCTTCACGAGGATGGACGAGAGCAGCATCCGCAGCGCGGCCTGCGTGAGCCCGGAGGTGCGATGGAGCTCTTGCGACAGCGCCGAGAGCTCGGCGAGCGTGTGGGGATAGAACCACTTCTGTTCGCCGCGCGGGATGTTGGCCTTCCAGCGCATGCGAACGCCCTGCTCGGCGCGCATCGCGACGCTCTCGGCGGCGGTGACGATGCGCCGACGATCGGCCGCGGTGGTGACGCGGGTCTTGAGCGAGGCGAGCTCGACGGCGAAGGGCGAGAGGTCGCGACCGACGGCGCGCAGCCCCGCCGCCATGGCCTCGACGAGCCCGGTGCCAGAGCCGCAAAACGGATCGAGCAGCGTGGCGCCCGGCGGCAGATCGAGGGCGCTGAGCAGCGAGCGGGCGATGGCGGGGTGCAGCCGCGCGGGGTAGGCGTGGAAGGGGTGCGTGAGGGTGGCGTCGCGTTCGCCGGGGCGCACGGTGAGGGCGGTGGTGAGCTTCGCGGCGAGGACCTCGTCGCCGACGGCCTCGACGGCGCCGCCGACGTTGACGAGGGCGCGCCTGGCGAAGGGTCGCCGCAGGAGCGGGCGGTGGGCGGTGCGCTCGTCGCGGCGGTCGTTCATGAGGGGGCTATAACCCCCTTCGGCTCGCGCTCACAGGGCTTGGTTGATGGGTTGTCCGAGCACGAGGTCGGCGGGCATCTCGCAGAGTGACTGCGCGCCCTGCGACGGACCGGGGCCGGCGCCGCGTCGGGTGAGCTGCGCGGCGCGGGTGGTGAGGGCCCCGCAAGCGCTCTCCCAGCGGCCGCGGAGGCGCGTTCGGTTGGCGATGATGGCGGGCATGCGCGGGTCGGTGGGCGCCTCCGGGCGCGACGCGAGGATGCCCGCGAGGTTTTCGTGGCGCATGAACACGGCGCGGGCGGCGCGAGCGCGAACCCACAAGCGCGCGAAGTCGGCGTCGTAGACGTAGGGCGCCGTGACGGGAACGCGCGGTGCGGCGACGGGTGCGACGGGCACCACGGTGGCGCGCGGGAGCTGCACGGTCGTGAGCCCCGGGCGGTCGACGAACCACGCGCGAACGGGCCCGCTCCAGACGCCTTCGCGCGAGAGGACGATGGCGGGTGAGCCGGGCAGGAGGGTGACGGTAGCGAAGCCCATGTCGCTGCGGGCGAGGACGGTGGACTGCGTTCCGGAGCGAAGGGCGAGGGCGTGGGCGGTGCGGTCGATGACGACGAGGTGCGAGGCGTCGGCGGCGGTCGCGCGAGGCGCGGCGAAGGGGTCACCGGGGTCGCTCTCGGGCGCAACGGGGAGTTCGACGATGGGCGTCTCGAAGCCGGGCGGCGGGTGCACGCGCGGCGTGAGATCGGGCGCACGCAGCGAGGGTGTGGGGAGGGCAGAGACGGGGCGCGGCGTGGTGATGGGCTGGTCGCGCCGGAGGGTGGTCTCGTAGACCGAGAGCGGGTCGCACGCGACGGGCGGGCCTTCGACTTCGCGCAGCGGCTGTTGCGGCATGAGCGATCGGTTGGGCGCCTCGACGCGGGCCGAGACGTCATCGGTGACGAGCGCGACAGGCGGTTGTCCGATGAGCGAGCGGCAGGCGGTGCCGGTGGTTCGGAGGGTGATGGAGTGATCGGGGCGCGCGAGGAGGGTGGGCGTCGGGGCGAGCTCGCCGGTGAGGCCGGTGTTGAGGGCCATCGGGGTCGTCGGCTGGAGGTCGTCGCCGAGGTGCAACACACGAACGGTCTGTCGCACTTCATCCTCGGTGACGAGCGAGCCGGTCCACGCGAGGGTGACGTTGCGATCGTCGAGGGCGACGGCCACGCCTGCGAGGCGGCTGTTCTCATGGAAGACGACGCGCGCGGGGCCTTCGGGACGGCCTTCGGCGTCGAGGCGTTGCACGACGATGTCGCCGCCGGAGCGGTCGCGCAGTCCGAGGGTCTCGTCGACGACGGGGTCAGCGCGGAAGCGCGGTCGGGCAGGTGCGGCTGCTCCGGCGGCGGGGCGCGGCGCGGGCGGTGGCGGCGGGACGACCCAGGCGAGGAGGCCGTGGCGACCGTTCCAGACGAGGGTGGGCGAGCGGATGGAGTCGGCGACGGGGACGTCGGGGCGGGCGCGGGTGAGCGCGTCGTCGCCGTCGCGGCGCAGCAGCGTGGTGCGGAGCTGGGCGTTGCCGTTGTTGGTGTGGTCGATCCAGGCGACGAGAACGCGGTCGCCGTCGCGGGCGGCGTCGAGCTCGCGGGCGAAGGCGACAACCTCACCGTGAGCGACGCGCGCCGGGGCGGGCGAGGGGCGCGCGTACTCCGTGGGGCGCGACTGCGCAGCGATGACAGAGGGAAACGAGAGGGCGGCGAGGAGGACGAGTGGTCGCATCGGGGGTGAGTGGAGAGGGGCGAAGCTGTCGTCGGTGGGAGAAGGGCGTGTCAAGCGAACGACCGCCAGCACGCGATCACGACGAAGTGGGAGGGCTTCGTTTGTTCAGATCATGGATTCTGCGTGGGTGCGTCCAATGGCTGTCCTGGTCGGTGGGTCAAGACGAGACGGACCGCTCGTGGGGTGGGCTGGTCGGGTGTTCTGTAATTTGTGATGGGAGGAATATTTCTGTATCGGAAGAACTTGTGGCGCGTATGGGCGTCAGAGGTTTCGAGGGTCCGGTGGTGCTTGAGGAGGTCGATCGATGAAGCAGCAATCGCAGCAGAAGGAAGACTCGGTGTTGTTCTCGCTCCGCAGCTTGATGGCCATCGAGGACGATCGGGTTCGGCAGGAGGACAGCGCGCGGCAGCAGGCAGCGGCCATGGAGCAGGCGCGGGCGGACGAGGCGCGTCGTCGCGAGGAGGCCGAGGTCGCGGCGCAGCGACGAGCCGAGGTCGACGCGCGGGCGGCGGAGGAGCGTCAGCGTCGCGAGGCGGAGGCCAACGCGGCGCGCGAGCGGGAGGAGTCGGCGCTGCGCATCCGCCTGGAGGCCGAGTCGCGGCGCCAGGAGCGCGAGCTGGCGCTGCGGTTGGAGCAGGAGCAGCGGCTGGCGGCCATCGCGGCGCAGCAGCGGCGCGGAGTGAATCCGGGTGCGATGGGCCTCGGGGCGCTGGCGCTGATGGCCGTGATGGGGGCGGGGACGTTCTTCGGGGTGGTGAAGCCGATGCGGGAGGCGGGGGCCGCGGCGACGCAGCGCGCGGAGCGGGCGCGGCGCGACGCCGACGACCGGCGCGTGGTGGCCGAGCGGGCGGCGGACGACGCGCGGCGGCAGGTGGCGATCGCCGAAGCGGCCCAGCGGCGGGCGACGGCCGACGCCGAGCGAGCGACACAGAATGCGGCGCGGGTGACGCCGAGCGCGGAGCGGCCGGTGGTCGGGTCGTCGGCGCCGCGGCGGTCGCGGGTGGTGCGGCCGCCGACGGGTGAGCCCGAGATCATCGGCGAGATCGGCGACGACCTGCCCAGCACCAACTGAGTCTAGAACCCTGCGGAGACTTCCATCCAGCGCTGGAGAAACGTCCGCATCGAGGGGCGGTGCCGCGGGTCCATGCGGGTGGAGTCTTGCAGCAGCTTCACCACCGCCGCCCGGCCGGGCATCTCCGGCAGGTCGGACCACGGCAGCGCGACCGACCCGTGGCGCACCAGCACCGTCTCCAGGTCGGGCTCGCCCGCGAGGAAGGGGTTGGTCCCGCAGAGCATCTCGAAGACCACCACCGCGAGCGCGTAGACGTCCACCGCCGGGCCGAAGGGCTCGATGCCCCGAACAACTTCCGGCGCGATGTACCCCGGCGTCCCCGTGATGCCCTCGTGGGCACCCGCGCGCGACGTCTCCGTCGCGATGCCGAAGTCGATGAGCACCGCGCGGATGAGCTCGGCGCTCGCGAGCGTCGCCGCCGTCAACGCCTCGCCCTCCGGCAGCTCGAACTGCGCCAGCAGGTTGGCCGGCTTCACATCACGGTGCAGTACTCCGCGCTGGTGCAGGTGCGCCAGCGCCCGGGCCACGTCACGGATGATGGGTGCGAGCGCGCCCGGTGACATGCGCCCGAGCTGCGTGAGCAGGGTCTCCAGCGACGCGCCCGGGATGTACTCCAGCGCGAGGTAGGCGCCCTCGTCGACGAAGCCCGCGTCCACGATGCCCACCACGTTGGGGTGAACCACCCGCGCGAGGCGCTCCATCTCGCCCTCGAAGAGCGCGCGCGCCGTCTCGGCGGAGGTGCCGCGCATGCCCGCCCAGGGCAGCAGCTTCACCACCACGCGCTTGCCCGGCGCGGGGCCCTCCGCGAGGAAGGTCGAGGCCATTCCCCCCTCGTGCGCGCTGGAGAGCTCCCCCAACACCTTCAAGCGACCGATGTGCCGCGCCCCCGTCGTCTCGGTGCGCACCGACGCCGACGCCATGGTGCGCACCGACACCATCGCCCGCGCCAGCGCGCTCCGCACGAGCGACGACAGCAGCGGACCGCACGCCGTCGCGATGGCCTCGCAGAGCGATCCGAGCTCGGCGACGTAGTGCTCGACCACCTCGTTGCGGCGCGCGGCGTCGACGAACTTCAGCGACGTCGAGGTGAGCAGTCGATCGAGCTGCGCGGCGCGCTCGGTGAGCGGGGCCGTCGTCACCCGCGCGGCGCGGGCGTTGGCCGGGGCGCGCTCGCGGTCGAGCGTGAGCGCGAAGGTCGCGTCGGGCGTGAGTCGCGAGAACGTATCCACCACCCGCGCGAGGTCGGCGAGGTCGAAGCGCGGCAGCCCCGACCAGTGGGCCTCCGGGCGGCGCCCCGCGAGCGACGCGCAGCAGCCCGCGAGCTCACCGAGCGTGCGGCCCAGCCGGCAACCGTCGCCCACCATCGCCTGGAGGGACGTGAGGTCGGCGGCGGCGTCGCGCCCCGAGCGCGCCATCAGCTCCACCAGCCTGAACCACCCCTGCACCCGGTCGCCTACCGCTTCGTCGGCGATCCACCGGCGCATCCGCACCTGCGACGCGCCCATCACCCCGCGCAGCGCCATCCAGGTCAGCACCGCCACCAGCGAGCCCGACCCGAGCGTCGGCGTGAGCGCCGCGGCGAGCTCGACCAGCGCCGCCGCGACGTGCCGCTCCAGCGATCGCTGACCCACCAGCGGGTCTTCGGCCACGCGCTCCAGCGTCTCGATGACCTGCTCGCACACCGTCTCCGCGGCAACGTGTCGGTTGGTCGGCGGAACGCAGGGCAGCACCGACGCCGACCGCAGCAGCCACCGCCGCCACGCCGCCGCCGCGGGCGTCGAGCGGCGCATCCCCGCCCACACCATCTTCAGCAGCCGCTCGCGCAGACCATCGACGAGCGCGAGGCCCGCCGTGCGCGCCGACACCTCACCGAGGTGGTGGGCCAGCACTTCGAGGTCGCCGTCGACCACGAGGTCGACCACCTCTTCGAGCGCGAGACTCCCCAGCGCGGCGTCGCGGCTCCCGTCGCCCGAGAGCATCTTCATCGCGTGGGTGATGACCTGGTCGAGCTCGGCGCCGCAGCCGTCGACGAGCGAGCGCACCTCCTCGGCGGCGGGCGCCTGACCCACCGCCTGGGCCAGCTCCGAGAGCAGCGCCTGCGGGGCTCGCGGGGCGTCGGTCTGGATGAGCCGCACCGTGATGGCCTCGGCCCGCTCGGCCCGCTCGTTGTCGGCCGTCGCCGTCCGCACCTCCACGGCCTTCGCCCGGACGTTGACCGCCACCGCGCGCGCCGCCTCCAGCGCGTGCGGCTGGCGCAGCGTCACCTCCTGCATCGCCCGCGCGACCGCGAGCCACGCGTCGGGGCCGCCGCGCTCGGCGAAGGCCGTCGCGAGCTCGGCCCACCGGGGCTCACCATGAGTGACGTGGTCGGGCAGCGACACCGCGAAGGCCGCCACCTGCGAGGCCAGCGAGAGCGACCACGCGCCCGTCTCCGCGTTCTGCGTCGAGTCGCCCGGCGTCGGCGGGCGCTCGACCGCGGCGATGACCGCGTCGCGGTGCGCGAGCAGCGCCGGGTCGCCGTCGGGCCCGACGTTGCCGAGCGCCGCGAAGGCCCGCCGCCGGAGCAGCGTCGCGCCCTCCATCGCCAGCAGGCCCAGCAGCGCGCGGCTCACCGCGGGCAGCGCGCCCACCAGCCGGCCCATGGCCCGCGCGGCGAGCGACCAGATGCGGAAGCGCGGGTGCTCGAGGCCCGCCACGAGCGCCTCGGCGGCGAGCGCGGCGGCGCCCTCGGGAAGCGCGCGGGCGAGCTGGTCGTGCTGGGCGAGCGCGGCGAGCAGGCGCATCGCGCGGAGCGTGTCGCGGGGCGCGTCGCGGCGGCGCAGCAGGTCGAGCCACACCGCGGGCGCGACGAAGGGAAGGCGGGCGAGCGCCGGGGCGTAGTGGCCGCGCAGGTCGCCCTCCAGCAGCGCGAACTCCAGGTGCATGGCCGCCCACGGCGCCATGACGGCGGGCGGGTCGGCCCGGAAGTACACCGCGAGCAGCTCGGCGCACTCCTCGGTGGGCGCGCGCTCCATGCGACGGCGCAGCGCCGCGAGGAGCATCGGCATCGAGACCGGGGCGGGCGCGCCGGGCTCGTCGTGGTGGCGCTCGCGCAGGGTCTCGGCCGCCAGCACGATGGACAGCGCCGCGCCCAGCACCACGCCGGGCTGCGCCTCTCTCGCGCGCATCCATCCGAGGAGCGCGCGGGTGACGGGCGCGAGGTCGGCCGGGTCGAGGGAGAGCACCCGGTCGGCGTCGCCCACGAGCATCTCCAGCTCGCCGATGAGGCGCCCCACGGCCTTCACCAGGTCGCGCAGTTTTACCCCGAGGGGTATGGCGACGCCGGCCCAGTCGATCCACCGGAGCAGCGCGGCCTCGCGGGCCTGCGGGTCTTCGACGGCGCTCAGGCCCGACCAGAGCGTGACGGCGCGCTCGTCGTCGAGGTCTTCGGTCCACCGCAGGAGCACGCTCAGCGGGTCGGTCGCGCGCTGCTTGGGCCCGCTGCCGTCGGGGATGAGGGTCCCCGTCGCGGGCCGCGACGACCAGCGGAAGATGCCCGTGCGCCCGGTCACCCTCGTCGCGGAGACGGGCGAGGGGCGGAGCGTTCCCGACGCGGCGGGCTCTCCAGATTCCTCTCCTTGGCGGGTGCGCTCCTTCACGCTGCGCTCACGCCGACGATCTTAGGTCAGGGCCGCGTGCGGACGCACGCAATCGACGGAAATGCTCAGGGGCACCGCTGCGCCACCTGCGGAAGAGATGCCCTCAGTCGAGGGGCTGCGCGTTGACGCGGGTGCCGGCCGGGCCGCTGCTGGCCATGCCGAGCGCGGAGTTGCGCCCGCCCGACCCGCCGGTGCCCGCGCGGCCCACGGTGAACGTGACGCTCACCTGCTGCGGGATGTCACCCGCGTAGGCGATGCCGAGCGCCGGGCCGCCGGGGCCGCCCGCGCCGCTGCCCGCGCTGCCGCCGTTGCCGCCGTCGCCGCCGCGGCCGCCGTTGCCGGTGCACTCGCAGCTCGTGGTGCCGCCCGCGCCGCCGGTGCCGCC
>JBGARZ010000005.1:0-557550 GCA_044229975.1 Polyangiales bacterium | reverse complement strand
GGGGCTACGGGACTCGACTGCGGGCCTGAGCGGTGCGCGCCGCGCTGACGCTGCGGCGTGGGTCCCGGTGACTGCGGGCCTGAGCGGTGCGCGCCGCGCTGACGCTGCGGCGTGGGTCCCGGTGACTGCGGGCCTGACCGTTGCGCGCCGCGCTGACGCTGCGGCGTGGGCCCCGGTGACTGCGGGCCTGACCGTAGCGCGCCGCGCTGACGCTGCGGCGTGGACCCCGGTGACTGCGAGCCCGATCGTCGCGCGTCCGATGTCCAGCGTGCACAGCCCGAGGGGTGCTCTACGGGTCGTAGGTCACTTCGATCGCGCTGAGGTAGCAGTCGGTCGAGCTGATGTGGTTGAGCCACAGCCGCGTCACGCCCGCGGACTCCTCGGGCGCGGTGAAGTCCACGTCGACGCCGGGCGTCGGGTCGGTGGGGTGGTCGCAGCGCGTGCGGGGCGCGGGCTCCAGCAGCGAAGCGCCGCGCGCGTCCATGAGACGGACGTGGCAGTAGGCGCCGCCGATGCCGCCGAAGGAGAAGCGCAGACCGCGCGCCGGGCGGGGAAACGTCAGCACGTGACCCTGGTATCGACCCGAGTAGATCCTCGCGGGATCACCGTCGCGGGCCGTGGTGCAGACGGTGGGCATCCGACCGCAGCGGACCATCGCCGGCGCTCCCGTGCACACGCCGGTGGTGTAGTCGGCGAAGCACTCGGTGACGCCGGCGGGGAGGTGGGGGATGCAGGTTCCGTCGGGGGTGCATCGCCCCTCGAAGCAGCGGTTGCCGTCGGCGCATCCGTTGCCGCAGGCGCCGCAGTGGAAGACGTCGGTGCGCAGGTCGACGCAGCGGGCGCCGCACGTCGTGAGACCAAACGCGCACCCTCCCGCATCGACGTCGGCGGACCCGGCGTCGGGGCGCGGCGCGGGGGTGTACGGGGCGTCGGTGACGTCGGCGAGGAGGGCGGGGTTGATGCGCGCGAGGGGGGCGCACAGGCCCGCATCGCAGGTGGTGTCGCCCGCGCAGTCGTCGCGGTCGACGCACGCCCGCGACAAGAACATCGGCAGCACGAGCTTGCGGTTGGGACGGAAGCCCGTGATGGCGCGGGCCGTGACGCGTACGCGGGACGGGTCGTCGGCGTAGCGACCGCGGACCACGACGCGCACGTCGCTGGCGTCGGCGGTGTGCGGGGCGATGCCGAAGGTGAAGGGGAGCGGGAGCGTTGGGGTGGCGCCGGCCGGGCCGACGCGGAAGACGGCGCGGTCGAAGGTGGTGACGCCGCGCGCGTCCTGCACCTCGACCTCGACCTCGCGGAGGAGAGGGTTGAGGTCCGTGTCCACGGCGACGAGGAGCTGCGTCGCGGGATCGGTGGTGCAGCCGAGCGCGACGGCCATCGCGAGGAGGAGCGACGCGCGCGTCACGGCCCGCCCGAGAGCACGCGGTTGGCGGTGCCGCCGTCGGCATCGGCGGTCGGGTGGATGAGCAACAGCGCGACGACCGTGACGACGGCGGCGACCCCAGTGCCCACGCCGATCCAGAGCCAGGGGTTGGCCGTGAGGGGGCGGGCTTCGCGGGTGAGGGTGATGGCGAGGTGCGAGTGCTCGCCGGGTTCGAGGACGACGCTGCGCTCCGTGGTGGCGTGACCCGCGGCGGAGATGCGGACGCCGAGCGTGCGCGGTGGGCCTTCCCAGGCGGCGGTTCCGCGGCCGACGAGGGTGCCGTCGATGAGCACCGTGGCGCCGGAGGGCATCGCGACGATGGAGAGGCGCGCGGGCTGTGGAGAGAGGGTGATGGAACGCGACTCGCGGTCACCGGGCGAGAGGCGGAGCGTGAGGTCTTGCGCGACGAAGCCGGGCGCCGAGGCGTTGAGGGCGTGGGAGCCGGGGTCGAGTTCGAGGGAGCGCGACGGACCGAGGAGGCTGTTGGGCGTTCCGTCGACGCGGAGCTCGGCGCGCTCGGGGGCGACGCTGAGGGTCACCGTGGCGATGGCGGCGCGCACGGTCGCGAGCACGGCCGTCGCGTCGCGGATGAGCTCCGGGTCGGCGGCGGCGTCGGGCATCGCGAGGCACTGCTCCAGGGCGCGTCGGGCCTCGATCACGCGCCCGAGGTGTTGCAGCGCGAGGGCCGCGTTGAAGGCGGTGCTGGGGCGGTCGGTGGTGGCGCGCGAGCGCTCGAAGGCGGCGAGGGCCTCGGCCCAGCGCTGTTGCCGGGCGAGCGCGAGGCCCTGCTCGAAATGGGCCTGCGCCGCGGCAAGAACGGCGGGGTCGGTCGCGGTCTGCGCGACGGCGAGGCGAGGCGCGAAGGCCGACGCCAGCGCGAGCAGGCCGACGGTCAGAAGTGGGTGCGAAGAGACCACGGATCGTTGGGAGCGGGCGTCGGCGTGGGGGTGACGGGTGCGACGGGTCGCGCGGTCGGTCGCACTGCGCGGGGTGTGGCGCGCGCGATGACGGGCGCGGGGCGCGGCGTGGGCGCGTCGTGGAGCGTGGGCGCAGGAGGCGGAGTCGCGGGTACGACGGTGAGCGCGGCGAGCGGCGGCGCGGTGACCGTGGGCGCGACGGGTCGAGGCGCGTGGGCCGGGGGTGTGGCGCGGCCCGCGAGGAAGGTCGCGAGGCAGAGGAGCGCGACGGCTCCGGCGAGGCCGACGACGCGCAGGGTGCGGGACGGGCGTGCGGGCGGGACGAGGACGGACGGAACAAGCGCAGGGAGGCTGTCGGGCATCGGGGTCGGGAGCGCTTCGCGGGTGATGACGGCAGGAACGTCACGGGTGACATCGTCCGGCGTGGCGCGGGCGAGTTCGGGCGCGAAGGAGGACACGAGGAGGGAGGCCGGGGCGGGCTCGTCACGCCAGTGGGCGCGAGTCTCCTCGCTGGCCATGGGGAGCAGCGCCTCGGCGAGGGCGCGCACGGTGGGGAAGCGGTCGGCGGGGTCGCGCTGCATGGCGCGGAGGATGACGGTTTCGAGCGCCGGGTCGACGCCGAGCCACGCGTCGAGCGGCCGCGGAAAGGTCGCCTGGAGGATCGCCCACAGCAGCGAGAAGAGGGACTCCTCGCGGAAGGGGTGGGTGCCCGTGGCGCACTCGTAGAGGACGACGCCGAGGGAGTACTGGTCGCTGGCGGCGACGGCGTTGCGGGCGCCGAGGACGGACTCGGGCGCGAGGTAGCGGGGCGTCCCGATGAGGTTGACGGAGTGGGTGAGGCGCTGGGCTTCGCTGTCGGTGATGGCGCCGACGCGCGAGACGCCGAAGTCGACCACCTTGGGGACGATGGCGCCGCGGCGGGTGCGGGAGAGGAAGATGTTCTCGGGCTTGATGTCGCGGTGGATCACGCCCGCGTCGTGGGCGGCCGCGAGGGCGCTGGCGACCGGGACCATGAGGTCGGCGATGCGGCGCGCGTCGAGCGGGCCCTCGCGGTCCAGGTGCTGGGCGAGGGACTCGCCGACGAGGAGTTCCATGACGAGGAAGGGGACGCCGTCGTGGACGCCCACGTCGGTGACGTCGACGACGTTCTCGTGGCGGATGAGCGCCGCCGCGCGGCCTTCGAGGACAAACCGCTGCCGCGCCGTGTCGTCGTCGTCGAGGTGGTTCATCACCTTGAGGGCGACGCGCTTGCCGAGGCCCGTGTGCTCGGCTTCGTAGACCTCGCCCATCCCGCCGCGGCCGAGCTCGCGCACGATGGAGTAGGCCGCGAAGGTGGTCCCAGGCTTCAGCATGGAGTGATCGGCGTCGACCCTCGCGACAGGGCCGCCACGCTATCACGGCCGCGGGGTCGACACCTCTCCAGGCTTCGGGATAGTGCTCAACCCAACGGGGCGATGGCGCGACTGCGGCGCACCGCCGACGACGCGAAGAACCCGCCGCACTCCTCCATCGCGGAGCAGCCCTGGCACTCGTCGAAGTAGCGGTTCTTCCAGTCGGAGATGCTCTTGCGGGCGAAGGGGTGCAGCCGTCGGTCGAGCACGCAGAGCTGGTGGTTGTAGAGCGACACCGTCATGCCCGCGCGCCGCAGCGCGAGCGTCGCTTCGACGAGCGGGCGCTGGTAGTCGGCGGGGTCGATCCAGAGCCGCTCGAGGTTGGCCTTCGCGTACCCGACGGGCTCCAGGCCCATGAGCGCGACGTGGTCGACGAAGGTGAGGTTGCGCGCGACGAAGCGGGCGAAATCAGCGAGGTGGTCGACGGTCTCGCGGTGGATGACGAAGCGCAGCTCGACGGCGAGGCCCGCGCGTTTGGCGGCGACGATGCCGCGCACGGTCTCGTCGAAGGCGCCGCGCGACTGCACCACGTAGTCGTGCTCCTCGGGGAGGTCGGCGTAGAGGGGGATGCCGAGCATCAGGTCGGGGTGATCGATGTCAGCGACCGCGCGGGTGAAGCCCTCGTCGGCGAAGCGTCGACCGTTGGTGAGGACGTGCACCGCCGTGGTCGGGAGGTAGTCGCGCAGGTGGGTGAGCAGCGCCACGAAGCGATCGCCGAGCAGCGTGGGTTCGCCGCCGGAGATCCCCGCCTCGGCGGGTTCGGCGCGGATGA
Source organism: Polyangiales bacterium (assembly GCA_044229975.1). Classification (GTDB taxonomy): domain Bacteria; phylum Myxococcota_A; class Polyangia; order Polyangiales; genus SCUS01. Next base: position 553,044 of record JBGARZ010000005.1, on the reverse strand, counting down.
GTGGAACGGCGTGCAGGAGCTCGTCGACGAGCCAGGAGTCGTCGCGGTCGATGGGCGGCTGCGAGCACATCACGCAGAGGTGGTCGCAGCGCTCGGTGATGAGGAAGGTGTTGTTGGGGGAGTTGGCGCGGAAGAGCGCCGTCAGCGAGCCCGACGGCGGGTCGACGCGCACCACGTCACCCGCGCCGAGGTAGGCGTGGTCGGAGCCGAGCAGGAAGCACTCGCGACGCCCATCGACATCGCGCCGCTCGCGGAGGAGGTAGGCGCGATAGCCGTCGGGCAACGGGTCGTGGTCGCCCGCCGCGACGAGCAGCATCTCCTCGGCGGGCGCGGTGCTGGATGAGCGATCGGCGAGGCGCCCGAGGAGGGGACGGCCCGCGGTCTCGGAGAGCCGGGTGAGCCCGCGCGCGGAGAGCTTCAGGAGCATCGGGGGCTCTCATCGAGTGGTCGCGATTTGTGGATGGGACAAGTCGCGTGCGGGGCGCTGGGGTTCGCGCGTTGGCGACCACACTCCCGTGTGATGTGCCTCTGTGCGTGAGTGCGCTTGGAGAGCGCCCACTGCGCGGTTGCGGACGGCCCGCGGGCGGGCCTGCAACCGCTGAAGTGGGAGCCTGGAGCTGGGCGTCCCGCCTGCGCGGGACTTCCTGCATGCGCGCCGGTCGCTGGAGCGACCGTCGAGGGGGTGAAGGAGGTCCTCTCCAAGCCGTTCAGCGAGCCCCTACCTCCACTCGTCGAGCGCAGCGCGCTCGGCGCTCCGCCAGGAAGTCCCGCGGAGGCGGGACGCCCAGCTCCAGGCTCCCACTTCAGCGGTTGCAGGCCCGTCCGCGGGCCGTCCGCAACCGCGCAGTGGGCGCTCTCCGACCGAAAGCCCCCCTCATCCCACTGCACATCACAGGGGCGTTCGATCGCGCGGGGCCAGCGCCGACCTCGCACCCGCATCACACCCACCCGAGCATCACGTCGCGCGCCGCTGGGTCGTCTTCGAGCAGCGCGATGAGCCTCCGCGTGATGCCCATCTGCTTCGCGCAGAAGTCGCTAAACGCTTTGTGTCCGAGCGCGTCGCCCTGGGTCGCGCGGTGGTACACCGGGTCGGCCCCGCAGTACGGCAGAAACGCGCAGTCCGAGCACCCCGGCGCGCTCTCCAGGAGACTTTCGGTGAGCGGTCCGAGCAGCGCGGGCGAGGTCATCATCGCCTCGTAGGAGTCCTCGTCGAGGTGGCCCAGTCGGAAGGTCTCGTCCTTCATCTCCGCGAGCATCCGACCCTCGTCGGACGCGTACACCGCGCCGTCGTAGTTGTAGACCAACGCCCCGATGCCGATGCCCGCGGGCGATTGCAGGTCGACGTAGCTCGACCCCAGCGGCGAGACCATCTTGCGGAGAAGAATCGCCGCGAAGTCCTCGACCATCGCGTGGCCGCGCGCGTTGACCTTCAGCACATGGGCGAGGCCGCGCTCGTAGAAGCGCAGCCAGTCGGCGACGCCGTAGCGACGCACGAGGCTCTTCGCCGCGAAGCCGTAGGGGCTCAGGTTGCGCAGGAAGATCGAGTGAAAGCCCAATCGCACATACTCGTCGACGATGGCCTCCACGCGGTCGAGGGCGGCCGGTGTGGTGGTCATCAGCGCCGACACGCTGTCGGGCCCAAGGACGGCGCGGGCCCGCTCGATGGCGGCGACGGTCCGCGCGTGGCTGCCACCGCCGCGGGTGGGGCGCTGCGTGTCGTGGAGGTCGGCCGGCCCGTCGATGGAGGTCGAGAGGTGGACGCGGTGCCGCCGACAGAAGGCGAGCACGTTGTCGTCGAGGCGCGATAGGTTGGTCGCCAACACGAACTGCACGTCGCGCTTGTCGCTGCGGTTGCGCTCGTTGACGGCCTCCACCACCTGCGCCACCCGCGGCATGTTGAGCAGCGCCTCGCCGCCCTGAAACTCGATCTTGAGCTGCTCGCTCGGGCTGCGAAACACCATCTCCACGGCCTTCGCGGCGTGCTCGGCGCTCAGGTCGAAGTCGCCTTCGTCCTCGGGTCGACGCGACACCTGGCAGTACTGGCACGAGTGGTCGCAGCGCAGCGTCACCACGAAGATGTGCAGGCCCGTGAAGGCGGCGATGGGTTCGGCGCGGGTGCGGTACTTCAGCGCGAGGAGGTCGAACGCGGACGAGTCATCGGCGTCGTAGAGCAGGTGCCGCGACTTGAGCGCGCGGTAGGTCGTGCTGCGCGGGTCGAGCCGGTGGTGGATGAGGTCATCGAGCTCGGTGCGGTCGAGCAGGACGTACTCGCCGACGTCGTTGGTGACGACGTAGCGGCGCTCGTCGAGGCGGTCGAAGCGCAGCGGCAACAGGCGGTAGCTCCCCGGCGGCGCGAACGCTTCCTTCGGCGCAAACATGGCGGCGTCAGGAGCGCGGGGCGAGGCCGGTGCGGGAGAAGGCCAGCGCGAGCAACAGCGGGCGCAGTGAAGCGGTCTCGGCGGCGACCTTCTCGCGGAGTTCTTGATCGAGAAGCTCCTGGAAGAAGTGGCGGGTGGCGGCGAGGGCTTCGGGCTCGCTGGTGTCAGCGGCGAAGGTCAGCGTGACGGGGAGCGTCTCGCCGCGGAGCTCGCCGAGCACGGCGGTGCAGCGGCGCGCGAGTCGGTAGGCGGTCTTCTGCACGGCGGCGAGTCGGTAGACGCGGAGGTCGAGGTCGAAGGAGACGGCGCCGCCCTCGTAGGCCAGCGCGGGGCTCACCATCGAATCGCGACGATGCCCGTCTCGCCCTCACTCAGGCTGATGGTCTGCTCGGTGTCGCCGACGAAGGCGTTTTCGACGCGCACGACGTGGTCGCCCGCGGCGAGGCGCATCACGCGGGTGGTGTCGCGCCCGGCGGGCCGCCCGTCGACGAAGATGTTGCCGCCGGGGTAGGCCACGAAGGAGACGTTGGCGGGGCGCAGGCGACGCGGAGGGGGAGGAGGCGCGGGCGCGGCGGCGGGCTCGTAGCCACCGCCGCCGGAGTAGTGCGAGCGTCGGCCGCTGCCCGAGCTGTGGGAGCTGTGGGAGCGGTGCGACCGGTGCGCCGGGAAGAGCGCGGCGGAGTCGGGGGCGGGCGGAACGAGCAGCAGCTCGGCGCCGTCATCGCGCTCGTCGCGGGTCTTGCGAATCTCCCGCTGGAGCGCGACGGGCAGCGGCGCCCCGGAGGCGGTGGCGCCTTCGAGCACGGCGAGCACCGCAGTGCTCAAGAGGACGAGAGGGGAGGGTGGTCGGGGCCTCACGGGACGGCGATGCTCTCCGCGCGACGGCCACAAAGCAAGGGCGCGGACGGCTATGGACCGTGGTGCGCGCGATACACTACCGTCCGCGGCGTCATGGTGATGAGCGGGGCGTACGATCCGAGCGGCAACGCGGCGGGAGAGGTTCGGGAGGCGTTTCGCCGCTGGGCATCCACGACGTCGGGCGCGCCCGCACGACTGGAGGAGCAGATCACCGCGGTGGTCGAGCGCGACGAGGTCATCACGCGACTCGCGACGACGGTCACGCGCCGCGACCTCGTGCAGCGGCAGGGTCCCGCCGGTCGCAGCGCTGGGCGAGCCACCGACCCTCGCAGCATCGACCCCTTCGCCGGAACGCTCGCCGACCTCCGCGCGCGCACCGAACACCCTGCCAACTGCCCCACCTGCAACGGCTCCCGACAGACGGCGTGCGGCAATTGTGGCGGCAGCGGTCGGTCGCGCTGCCGCGAGTGCGGCGGCGACGGTCACATCACCCGCTACTACAAGAAGTCGAGCCGGGTGATTCAGTGCCCCACGTGCCGCACCAAGGGTACCGTGGCCTGCGCCTCGTGCGGCAGCTCAGGGCGCGTCACATGCGGACCCTGCCAGGGCAACGGGCAGGTGCTGCTCTGGTGGGGATGGGACGAGACCGTCACCACCAAGGTTCGCTTCTCCGTCGATAGTCCCGTGCTGGTCGCGTACTCCGCGCTGCGCGCCGAGCGGATGCTGACCCCGCCCGACCTCGCGCCCTTCACCGTGCAGGCGGTGTTCGACAGCCACACGATGCTCACCGCGCAGCAACTGGGGCCCGGTGATCCCGCGCTCCAGTGGCAGCCGATGCTCAATCCGCAGAGCGAGCGCGTGACCGCGCAGCAGTACGCGCGCTTCGGGGTGCGCCGCCGCGACGTGTCCTACGAACTCTGCGGAACCGTCGGCACCGTCGCCCTCTCCGGCCAGCAGCTCGCGGGCGCGGCGACCCCCGAGGCGCTGCGTCCTCTCAAGCGTCGGCGCACGCTCTGGGTGGTCCTGGGGCTGGTGTCCCTGGTCGCGTGGTTTGCGTACGCGTACGCGTGGGTTCGCGTCCCGGTGTACTTCGTGTCGGTCAACCGCTGGCTGCTGTGGATGGCGCTGCTGGGCTTCGTCGGCGCGACGATGGCGGTGGGCGGCGTGCTGCGGACGTGGCGCGCGTCGGGTCCACGGTGGCCGCTGCGGGGAGGCGAGAAGACGGGGCTCGCGCTGGCGGCGGTGGCGCTGCTGGCGTGCCCGGTGTCGTGGGCGCTGGTGCGTCCGAGCGAGGCCGAGGCGCGGACGGCGCTGGGTCGGCAGGACTACGCACGGGCGCGAGTGGTCGCGCAAGCGCTCTACGAGACGGCGCCGTCGCCGCGGGCCACGGCGGTGCTCGACGAGATCGACCTCGCCGACGCGCGGCGGCTGACGGGTGACGCGCGGCTGGCGCGGCTCGACGCGGTGAGCGTCCGCCGCGGATCGATGGCGGCGCAGGCCCGCAACAGCGCCGAGCGGCAGCGGCTCGACGAGGTGCGGGCATCGCTGGCGGCGCGCGATGCTGACGGGATGCTGGCGAAGCTCGATCGATGGACGATGGCGCTGGCCAACAACGCGGACGCCGCGGAGCTTCGGGCGGCGGCGTACGACCTGCGGCGCGAGGCGTGTACGACGGACGTGTGCCGCTACGGGGCGCTGCGCTCCGCGCGGGCGGCGCACCGGTCACCGGCGCGCGACGCCGCGTGGGCGACGGTGCGCGCGACGCTGCTGGCGGCGCTCAACGCGCGGACGGCGGTGGGGCCTGATGCGTCGGTGACGGTGCGCGCGCTGCGGCAGCTCTCGGCGCAGGCGACCGAGGTTGGCGCGCCGACCGACGACCCGGAGATGACGACGGCAGCGACGGCGGCGACGGCGTGGGCGACGGAGCAGCGGACGCATGTTCCGTTGTTGGGCGTGGAGGTGGCGGCGGTCGACGACCTGTTGGAGCGCCCGGCGGGGTCGACGTCGGCGTCGGGCTGGGCGGAGCTCGCGGGCGTGTCGGTGTACACCGCGGCCTCGGACGGGCGGAGCGTGGGGCTCTACGTGGTGGGCGCGACGGCCGGGGCGCGCACGCTGCGGCACTCGGACGCTGGGCTGCGGCGGCTGCTGGTGCAGGCGACGGGTCAGCCGGGGGCGGCGGTTCCGGCGAGGCCAGCGATGGAGAGGGGGATCTACGCGGTGGTGGAGTGGCGCGAGGGCGACACGCCGATCGTGGGGCGGTGGTCGGGCGACAACCTGATGGAGCTGCGCATCGGCCAGGCGGAGCCGTCGCGCGGAGCCGCATCGGGCGGGCGACGGCGCGGGCGACACGGCGGGTAGAGCGGGCGGGAAGAGCGGGGGCCATCGCCGCACCCGCGGCGAGCGCCACGGGCACGGATCTGGTCAGGAAGGGAGGAGGACGGAGGGAGGAATCAGCTCGCGCGGCGACGTCGCGCGCGCAGGAGCGCGACGAGGCCCGCCAGCGCGACGAGGCCGGGGCCGCGCGCGTTCGTGCGGCCGGGCACCGCGCACCCGCAGCCGGAGGACCCGGTCGGCGTCTCGGTCAGGCCGCCGTCGTCACCAGCGTCGCCCGCAACCGCCGCGTCGTTCGCAGCCGCGTCGTTCGCAGCCGCGTCGTTCGCGGCCGCGTCGTTCGCAGCCACGTCGTTCGCAGCCACGTCGGTTACCGCGGCGTCGGCCACCGCGGCGTCGGTCACCGCGGCGTCGGCCACCGCGGCGTCGTCGCCAGCGTCGGCCCCCGCGGCGTCGTCACCGGCGTCCGCGACGTCGGTCGAGCCGTCGTCGGCGTCTGAGGCGTCCGCAGCGTCGGCGAGCTCGCCCGCGTCGGAGCCGGCGTCGGTCGCGCCGCAACCCGGGATCGCCACGCGGCTGCACCCCGAGGGCTCGGAGCACGAGTCGGTGGTGCACGGGTCACCGTCGTCGCAGGAGAGCGCGGTCCCGGCCGCGCAGGCGCCGCTCTGGCAGGTCTCCGCGCCGTTGCACATGAGCGAGTCGCCGCACGACGACCCGTTCGCCACGAACGCGTCGGAGGGGCAGGTCACCCCCGCGCCGGTGCACGACTCGGCCGTGTCGCACATGCCCGTGGAGGCGCGGCACACCACCGACGAGGCCGCGAAGGCGTCCGACGGGCACGCCGGGCCGGTGCCCGGGCAGGCCTCGGCCAGGTCGCACGGTCCCGCCGACGCGCGGCAGGTCGTGGTGGCCGGCGCGAAGACGTCCGACGGACACGCCGAGCTCGACCCGCTGCACGACTCCGCCACGTCGCAGCCGCCCGTCGCCGCTGCGCGGCAGACGGTGGAGGACGGCGCGAAGCCGTCGCCCGGGCAGGCCGCCGCCATGCCGGTGCAGGACTCCGCGATGTCGCACGGACCCGCCGACGCGCGGCACGCCGTGGTGGTCGGCGCGAACGCATCCGCCGGGCAGGTCGCCGCCAGGCCCGAGCAGTTCTCCGCGACGTCGCAAGGACCCGCCGAGGCGCGGCAGGCCGTGGTGGTCGGCGCGAAGCCGTCGGCCGGGCACGCGGTCGCGGTGCCGTTGCAGGTCTCGGCCACGTCGCACGAGCCCGCCGAGGCGCGGCAGACGCGGCCCGACGAGACGGCGCCGCAGGTTCCGTTGACCGCGGCGCCCGCCGCGGTGGCGCACGCCTGGCAATCGGCGGTGCCGCCGGCGCAGGCCGCGTTGCAGCACACGCCGTCGACGCAGAAGCTCGAGCCGCACTCGCTCGCGGTCGAGCAGGCGGTGCCGTTCGCCGCGCCGGCCGTGGCCGTCGTGCGGTTGTAGTTGTGGACGAAGTTGCGCACGGCGCCGTTGAAGGCCCCGGTCGGGCCGCCCCCGGCGATGGCCCAGTTGGCGTTCGCGCTGGTCGGGCCGCTGTCGCCGTTGGAGACGTACGCGATGCGCCCCGCGCCGAGCGAGCGCAGCAGCCACTGCGCCTCGGTGGTCGAGCCCGCCACCGGGGTCACCACGGTGACGCCGGCGCCGTAGCCGGTGAGGCTGTCGAGGTCCCCGGGCGCGTTGCTCGGGGTCACGCCGCGCAGGTCGACGCGGCCCACGTTGAGGTCGTTCGGGATGGAGACGATCGCGCCGGGGCGCGAGCCGGTGTCGACGCTCCCGGTGCCGCCGAGGAAGCCGATGAGCGGCGCGTCGGTCGGCGACGCGATGCTGTCGTAGCCCGTGACGAACACGCGCCCGCCGGCGTTGACGAAGTTGGTCAGGTTGGTGATCGTCGCGGCCGGGGCCACGTCGCCAACGCCGCCGCCGGTCGAGCTCCACACCACGACGTCGACGCCCGCGAGCGAGCCCGCGAGGCGGGTGTTGGCGCTCCCGGTGAAGTCGTTGAGCACCACCGTCACGCGGTGGCCGTCGCCGCGCAGCACGTCGGGGATGTTGGTGTCGGTCGCCGAGTCGGAGACGAAGAGCACCCGCGCCCCGGAGGCGTGGAAGACGAAGTTGCGCAGCGCGCCGTTGTACGCGCCCGCGCCGCCCGCGGTCGTGGTGGTCCACGACGCCAGCGCCGAGGTCGGGCCGATCTCGCCCTGCGAGACATACGCGATGCGGCCGCTGCCGAGGGTGCGCAGCGTCCACTGACCCGCGCCCGTGGTGGTGCCGTCCTGGCTGACGATCGTGGTGTCAGTCCCGAGCCCGGTGAGGCTGTCCATGTCGCCGTACTGGCCCGTCGGCGTCACGCCGCGCAGGTCGACGCGGCCCGTGGTGAGGTCGTTGACGACGTTGGCGACGGGGCCCGGCGCCGAGCCGGTGTCGATGGAGCCGGTGCCGCCGAGGAAGCCGATGAGCGGCGGGTCGGTCGGCGACGCGATGGAGTCGTAACCCGTGACGAAGACGTACCCGCCGCCGTTCACGTAGGCGGTGAGGCTGGTCATCGTCGCGGCGGCGTGCGTCGACCCGGAGCCCGAGCCCGTCGCGCTCCACACCACCACGTCGAAGCCCGTGAGCGAGCCCTGGAGCCGCGCGTTGTTGGTGGTGCCGCTGTTGTAGTCGTTGATCACCGTCGTGACGCGGTGGCCCTCGGCCTGGAGCACCCCGGGGATGTTGGTGTCGGTCGCCGAGTCGGAGACGAAGAGCACCCGCGCGCCGGAGGCGTGGAACGCGAAGTTGCGCACCGCGCCGTTGTACGCGCCCGCGCCGCCCGCGGTCGTGGTGGTCCACGAGGGGTGCGTGGTGATCGTGCCGTTTTCGCCGTTGGAGACGTACGCGATGACGCCGCTGCCGAGGGTGCGGAGGGTCCACTGCCCCTGGGTCGGGGCGCCCGCGCTGGCCACGATGATCTGCGTGTCGGTGCCGACGCCGGTGAGCGCGTCGAGGTCGGCGAAGAAGCCCCCCGTCGGCGTCACGCCGCGCAGGTCGACCACGCCCGTGGTCAGGTCCGACACGACCGCGGCGGCGGCGCCGGGCGCGGCCGGCCCGTCGACGCTGCCGGTGCCGCCGAGGAAGCCGATGAGCGGCGGGTCGGTCGGCGACGCGACGGTGTCGTAGCCCGTGACGAACACGCGCCCGCCGCCGCTCACATAGTTGGTGAGGTTGGTCATCGTGGCGGCGGTGTGCACCGAGCCGCTGCCGCTGCCAGTGGCGCTCCAGAACACCCCGTCGTAGCCCGCGAGCGACGCCTGGAGGCGGGCGTTGTTCGTGGTGCCGCTGTTGTAGTCGTTGATCACGACGTCGACGGAGTGGCCCTCGGCGCGTAGCACCGTGGCGATGTTGGTGTCCGTCTCCACGTCGGACACGAACAGGAAGCGCGCCGCCCAGGCATCACCCGGCAGCACCAGGAGCGTCCCGGCCAGCGCCGCTCCCCAGCTCAAGATTCTTCTTTTCATCGAACCACACTCCTCCCAAAACAGGATTTGACGACGCCGCCGACACCCGCAGAACACCTGCGCGTCGAAGACACCTCGGCCGTGTCGCCCGCCACGCTATCAGCTCTCCGTGCGAGGTTGGGCCTGATTGTCGCGGGTCCGGGGTGCATGATCCGCGTGGCTGTCAGCCACATGTCTGAACGGGTCACGGCGGGTGGGCGCGGCGGCCCGGCCTCAGGCCGCGTGCTTGCTGGTGCTCGTCGTCTCCGTCGCCTTCGCGGTGGCGCGTCCGGCGAGCGGAGTGGCGCGCGCCGCGAGTGGACGCCGCGGTATCTTCCCGCGGGCCATGAGCCGCCCGCTGGAGTCGAGGGTCCCGGTCGGCCTGCCGGCGGCGCTCGCCGAGGTCGGCGTGTCGCTCGTGGCGGTGCTGACGACGGCCGGACTCCCGGCCCGGCTCTTCGACGCGGCGGTCGTCCGCCTCCCGGTGGCGCAGTACTTCGACCTCTGGCGCGCGATCCGTGCGGTGAGCGGCGACCCGAGCGTCGGGCTCCGGCTCGTCCAGCGCGTGCGGGCCGAGCTCACGGAGCCGCTCTTCCTCGCGCTCTTCTGCGCGCGCGACCTCGGCGCGGCGGTCGACGCGGTGGCCCGCTACAAGCGCATGCTGAGCCCGGAGGCGCTGGCCGTCTCTCGCGACGGCGCGGAGCTCACGCTCGAGTACGTCTGGAGCCCCGCGCACGGGGAGCCGCCGCAGGTCCTCGTCGACGCCGAGCTCGCGTTCCTCGTCGAGGTGGCGCGGCGCGCGACCCGCGAGCTCGGGCTCAGCCCGCTGCGCCTGAGCCTCCGCGCGGCCTCACTCGAACCGGGCGCGCAGCACGCGGACTTCTTCCGCTGCCCCGTCGTCCTCGGGGCCGCGGTCGACGCGGTGACCTTCCGCGGGGACGACGCGCGCCGGCCCTTCCTCACGCACAACCCGTCGATGCTCCAGGCGCTCGACCCCTACCTCCGCGCCCAGACGCCGACGGAGTCTCCGCTCACGCGCCTGCGCGCCGCCCTCGCCGAGGGGCTGCGGGGCCGACGGATGACGGTCCGGTCGGTGGCCCATGACCTGGCGCTGAGCTCGCGGTCGCTCCAGCGCATGCTCACCGAACACGGGACGACCTTCCGCGCGGAGCTCGACGCGGTCCGCAACCAGCACGCGCTCGCGTACCTCCGCGGGTCGGTCTACTCCGACGCCGAGGTCGCGTGGCTGCTCGGCTACGAAGACCCGAACTCCTTCTACCGCGCGTTCCGAGGGTGGAACGGGATCACCCCCGCGGAGGCCCGTCGGCGCGCCCAGGCGTAGTCATACCGATGTTCGCGAAGTGGAGCCGGGGTTCACGGTGCAGGCTCCGCGTCCGTCGCGCTCCGTTCACCCCGGTCCATGGTAGGGGGTCACCCCGCCGCTGCGCGACGGGGTTGCAGGCCCGAGATCCATCACACTCCTGACCGACGAAGAGCGGGAGGCGGTGACTTCCCTTGCAACCCCGTCGCGCAGCGGCGGGGTGACCCCCTACCATTGTCCGGGGTGAACGGAGCGCGACGGACACGGAGCCTGCACCGTGAACCCCGGCCCCCACGGCGCGAACGTCGACGGGGTGAGTCGTCATGACCACTTCTCCCGCGGGTCGGCTCGTCGAGCTCGGCCACTTCGACATCCCCGAGATCGCCTCGCACCGCCGCGTGCGCGCCTACCTCCCGGCCCGTCGCCCGAAGCGCGCGACCCCGCGCCCGGTGCTCGTGCTCTTCGACGGCCAGAACATCTTCGACGACGCCGGCTCCTTCGCGGGCGCCTGGCACGCCCACCACGCCGTCGACCGCTACGCCGCGCGCCGCGCCAATCCGCCGGTGGTCCTCGCCGTCGACCACGGCCACCACGCGCGCATCGACGAGCTCGCTCCCTTCCGCGACGGCCATCGCGGCGGCGGTGGCGACGCCCTCGCCCGTTGGATCGCTGCGTCTCTCCTCCCGCGCGCCCGCACCGCGCTCGACCTCTCGGACGACCCCGCGCTCACCGTCATCGGAGGCAGCTCGCTCGGTGGGCTCGCGGCGCTCTACGCGCACCTGCGCCACCCCGAGGTCTTCGGCGGGGCGCTGTGCATGTCGCCGTCGCTGTGGTTTGCGCGCGGGGCGATGGCCGACCTCGTGGCGCGCGTCGAGCTCCCGCGCACCTCGAAGATCTACCTCGACGTGGGCGGTCGCGAGTCGCGCCACGGCATGATCGCGACGGCCACGCAGATGGCCCGCCTGCTCACCGCGCGTGGCTACGGAGAGGACCGGCTGCGATTCAAGATCGAGGCGACCGGCCGACACCACGAGCGCGCGTGGCGTCGCCGACTGCCCGGGGCGCTGCGGTTCCTGTTCGGGTGAGGGTGAGTGGTGCCTCGACGCCGATCGCAACGACCAGGTGATCGGGGTACGATGGCCGCGTGATTGTCGAGTGCAAGAAGTGCGGCGCGCCCCTCAACGTGGTGGACGGCCAGCGGTTGGTTCAGTGCTCGTACTGTGGTGCGACCAGCCAGGTGAAGGCGATGCGCACCGCGGCGATCCAGACGCCGCCCGGTTGGCAGCCGCCTCCGACGTGGCAGTCACCGCCCACCACGAGCACCAGCACCAGCGCGCCGTCGACGGCCAACGTCTACCGCCCGGCGGCCGCACCGCCCAGCACCGGCAGCGCGGGGTGCGTCACCGGCCTCGTGGCCATGGTCGCCATCGCGGCCGTCGGCGGCGGCGTGGCCTTCTCGGTCATGCGCAATGGCGGCAGCTTCATCCCGAGCGTCGATCTGCACGCCGCGCCCACGGCCGGCACCGTCGTCCTCGGCGCCGCGCCCACCGCGGGACGATCCTTCCCCGCCATCGCCAACGGCTCCATCGCGGCCAACCGGCTCTCCTCGGCGTGCCGCGGGCACTTCTCGTCGGCGCCCCACCTCGTGCTGCGGGTCACCACCACGCAGCAGGTGACCATCACCTCGCGCGGCACCGGCGACCTCACCCTCGCGGTGCGCGATGCGTCGGGCCTGTGGCGCTGCGACGACGACGGCGGCGAGGGCACCAACCCCCGGCTCACGCTCTCCCTCACGCCGGGCGTCTACCCGGTGTGGTTCGGGCGCTACAGCGAGTCGTCGGCGGTGTCGTTCGAGGCCCTGGTCGACAGCGAGGCGGTGGGCTCCGTGCCGCTCGCCAACGGCCTCGCCGTGGCCGCCGCCCCGACGCTCGGTGTCGTGGCGCTGAGCGGTCTGTCGAGCACCACGACGCGCGAGGGCGTCGCGGGCGGCCTGCTCTCCGCGTCGACGCTCGGCAGCAACTGCCGCGGGTACATCTCGGCCGTTCCGCACCTCTCGCTGACGGTGCGCGACCAGCGCCGTGTCGTGCTCACCACGGCCTCGACGACCGACCTCACCATGGTCGTGCGTGACCCGTCGGGCGCCCTCCACTGCGACGATGACTCGGTCGGCAACCAGCCGCGCATCGAGACCTTCGCCACGCCGGGCATCGTCCAGGTGTGGGTCGGAACCTTCAGCAGCGGCCCCCGCGCGCCCTTCACGCTGAGCGTCCAGTCCGAGTCCACGGTGGAGGCGACCCCGCTGGCCAACGGGCTCTCACCGATGAGCAGGCCCACCGTCACGGCCCTCGACCTCGACTACGCGGCGCCCGACACGCACCTCGCGGGCCTCGTGACGGGCTCGCTGTCGGCGAGCACGATTGCGCCGGGATGCGCGGGCTACCTGTCGTCGGCGCCGCAGCTCCGCATGACCTCCGCGTCGCGTCGACGGGTGACGGTCACGGCCTCGTCGCACCTCCCCATCATGATGCTGCTGCGCGGCCCGACCGGAGACATGCAGTGCGTCGACGGCCGGAGCACCCGCTCCGCGACGCTGGCGGCCGACTTCCCCGTGGGCTCGACGTCGATCTGGATCGCGGCCCCGTCGCCGGGGTCGCGGTCGTCGTTTCGGCTCGACGTGACGGCGCAGGCAGCGGGCGCCGCGCTCCCCGTGAAGTGAGACCCCAGTGACCAATCCCCTCCTCTCCGATCGCGACGTGGCCTTCGTGTTGTACGAGGTGCTCGACGTCGAGCGCCTCGGGAGCCTCTCGTACTTCGAGGGCTACAACCGCGAGACCTTCGACCTCGTGCTCGACAACGCGCGGCGCCTCGCGCGCGAGGTGCTCTTCCCGGCCTTCCGCGCGATGGACCTCGAACCGCCGCGCCTCGTCGAGGGGAGGGTGCAGGTGCACCCGGTGATGCGAACGCTCTACCCGGCGATGATCGAACAGGGGTTCGTTCATCCGACGCGGCCGCACGAGGTGGGCGGGCAGCAGTTGCCGCACGTCGTGGCGACGCTGGCGACGGGGTACCTGATGGCGGGCAACGCGGCGGCGTACGCGTACCTCGGGCTCACCAGCGGGGCGTCGCACCTGCTCGAAGCGTTCGGCAGCGAGTGGCTGCGCGAGACCTTCATGCGCCCGATGTACGAAGGCGTCTGGACCGGAACCATGGCCCTCACCGAGCCGCACGCGGGCTCGTCGCTGGGGGACATCCGCACGCGCGCCACGCCGCAACCCGACGGCAGCTACCGGATGCAGGGCGCGAAGGTGTTCATCTCGGGCGGCGACCAGGACGTCACCGAAAACATCGTGCACCTCGTGCTCGCACGCATCGACGGAGCGCCCAACGGTACGCGCGGCGTGTCGCTCTTCGCGGTGCCGCGGCTACGCCCCGAAAACGGCGCGCTGGTGCCCAACGACGCGGTCGCCGCGGGCGTGTTTCACAAGATGGGCTGGAAGGGATTGCCCTCCATCGCGCTCAACCTCGGCGACGAGGGCGACTGTCACGGCTGGCTCGTGGGCCCCGAAGGGCGCGGGCTCGCGTGCATGTTCCAGATGATGAACGAGGCGCGATTGATGGTCGGCATGAACGCCGCCGCCACCGCGTCGGTCGCCTACCACGAGTCGCTGGAGTACGCGCGGACGCGCCCGCAGGGCCGAGCGCTCGCGGGGAGCGGCGGCGGCGAGATGGTCGCGATCATCGAGCACGCGGACGTGCGGCGGATGCTGCTCGCGCAGAAGGCGATCGTGGAGGGCAGCCTCGCGCTGCTGGCGCAGACGGCGCTCTACGTCGACCTCGCGGCGCACGCGGCGGGCGAAGACGCGCGGCGCGATGCCCAGCGGATGCTCGACCTGCTGACGCCCATCGCGAAGAGCTTTCCCGCGGAGCGCGGCTTCGAGAGCAACGCGCTCGCGGTGCAGATCCACGGGGGTTATGGGTACACGAGCGAGTACCTGCCCGAGGCGTGGCTGCGCGACCAGAAGCTCAACACCATCCACGAGGGCACCACCGGCATCCAGGCGATGGACCTGCTGGGCCGCAAGGTGATGGCCGAGGGCGGCGCGTCGCTGATGACGCTCGGGGCGACGATCGCGGCGGCGGTCGATGACGCGCGAACGGCGGGCGTCGAGGCTGCGTGGTGCGACGCGCTGGCGTCGACGGTGGAGGCGCTGGGCGGGCTGACGATGGAGCTCGGCGCGAAGGGCATGGCGGGCGATCGCGAGGGGATGCTGCTGCACGCGACGGACTACCTCGACCTGATGGGCGTGGTGGTCGTCGGGTGGCAGTGGATCGCGATGGCCGCGGCGGCGCAGCGCGGGCTCGCGAAGGGTGACGGGGGCGGAGCGTCGGCGGACTTCTATCGGGGCAAGCTGGCGGCGGCGCGGTACTGGGTCGTGAGCGAGCTGCCGCGGGCGGGGTTGCTGGTGGCGCGCATCCGAGCGGGCGATCGGGCGTACGCGGAGGCGCGGCCGGACTGGTTTTGAGCGGGGACTGAGGGGCGAATGAGCGAGGCGACCCAGCGGGGCGACCGGGCGCGGTGGGTCGTCTGGCTGGTCGCGGTGGTCGTGCTCGTCGCGTGCGGGGGCGGGTCGCGCCGCGGAGCTCGGCCGACGTCCTGCCTCCCGGAAGTGGAAGCGTGGGTCGACCGTTGCGCCGCGGCCCGTGAGCTCACGATCACCCGCGAGGTGTGCCCCAACGACGGCCTCATCGTGCTGTCGGCCTCCGTCGATGGAGCCGCTCCGCTGCGGGTCGAGATCGCCCGCCGACCGCACCCGGGCTTCCGCGTCGTGGGCGATTGGGCACTCTCGCCAGTGGGGGAGTTTCCGTCGTGGGCGGCCGCTCCGGCGCCGCTGCGCGCGGCGCTCGATCGCGTGGGCGCTTGCGTTCAGTCACGCCCCGCCCTCCCATCGCGGCTGCATCGCGAACCTCCTCCCGGTCCGCGGATCGCGTCGTCCCCGCGGCCGGGTGGACCGCGCCCCGCTGGCGGCGGTCTGGTGGCGGTGTTGACCGATGGCGTCCTGCTGTCGATCGCCGGTCTGGCCTTCACGCTGCTGGTGATCCGACGGCTGCTACGCGGCGCACCCGCGCGGGACTCGTGGGCCCTCGCGGGGATCACCCTCGGCGGTCTGTTGCTCCGCCTCGCCATCGCGCGCGAGGCGCCCATGACGGCGTGGTCGTACGCGCGCACGGTCCCGCTCGCAGCGCACGCCTACGGCGGCGTCATGCTGTCCGCCATCAGCCGGCTGACGGGCGCCACGTTTCGCCTCGCGGAGACGATCCACCACGCGACCTTGTTCCTCGCCGTCGCCGCCCCACTGGTGATGTTCGCGCACGCCCACTACGTGCTCAAGGACCGTCGCAGCGCGCTCGCCGCCGCGGCGATGCTGGCGCTCCTCCCGCTGCACATCCGCTTCTCCCACAGCGACGTCGAGATCGTGCAGTCGCTGCTGACCTCGTCGCTCACCTTCGTGGTCCTGTATTGCGCGGTCACGGACCCTTCGCCTCGCTGGCGCCTGGTCTGCTTCGGCGCCCTGCCGCTGCTCTGCGTCGCGACGTACACCGCCCGCCCCGAGGCGATCGTCTTCTACCTGCTCGACCTCGGCGGCATCGTCGTCGTCTCGCGCGACGCGCCGCGCGCCCGGCGCCTCCTCGCAGCCGCCCTCATGACGGTCGCGGCGGCGTTTTCGGTGGTGACGTTCCTGCTGGTGCTGCACCGCCAGAACATCAACCAGGGCCTCAGCGTCCAGACGCTGCGCACCGCGCTGGCGACCTTCTTCAGCCCGCGGCTCAACATGCTGCTCAACCCGTGGAGCTCGGCGCCCGGCCTCACGGTGCTGGCACTCGTCGGCGGGGTGAGCCTGTGGCGCCGCGGGGAGGCCCGGCGCGCGGTCTTCCTCCTGTGCTGGCTGGTGGGCTTCTTCGTCGTCCACTCGTACGTGACCCCGACCGCGCTCGCGATGCAGGCGCGCTACCACCTCAACCTCGCGACGCCCTTCGTCCTGCTCGCCGCCGCCGCCACGCCTGCGCTCCTCCAGGGCCCGCGCTGGATGTGCTTGTTGGTGGTCGCGTACCTCGCCGCGATGCCCGTCGCGCACCTGCGCTTCGAGCGCGACGTCGACTACTTCGAGATGCGCGAATACGAGTTCCTGCGCGGCGCGCGCGACCTCGTGCCGGAGGGCTGCACCGTGCTCGAGTTTCAGCCGGCGACCAACACCGCCGTGGCCTCGATGCGCCACGCGTCGCGCCTGGAGCGCTTCGCCGAGCGCATCCGCCGCGGCGTCGCCGGCCCCGCCTGGAACGTCGTCTCCCTCGGTGCCCTCCCATCGTCGCGCGCCCCTGCCGAAGTGCTGACGCCCGAGGCGCTGGAGCTGCTCCGTCAACCGCCGCGGTGCCTGATGGTCTACGAGGGCCTCACCTGCTGGAGCCACCGGCCCGCCTCGTCGCCGCTGGCGCCGGCGTGCGCCGCGCTGCACGAGGCCATCGACCTCACGCCTGTTGCGAGCGCCCGCTATCGCTCGCACGTCTATGACTCGGTCAACGTCGGACGCACCGTCGTCGACGCGAGCGGCGCGACGCACAGCGTGCTGTCGCTCCAGGACGGCGACGAGGTCGTGCTCACCCTCTACCGCGCCCGCGCGCCAAGACCATGAACTCCGTGCTGTCACCCCGGCGCGGCACCTCGCCCGCCGTCCATCGTGCTCGCGGCTACGCCCGACGGCGTCGCGTTCGACGTGCAGCACGCTCGTGGCGCGGTAGCCGGACGCAGTGACCCGAAGAGGAGTGACTCCGACGCCGCCTCAGCGCGTCGGCGGGTGGGCGCTCGCGGTCGCGGCGACGTCAATCGGCGCGGGCGGTGAGCGCCCCTCGACGAAGGCCGCGGCGAGGTCGCGCCGTGTGTCGGCGAGCAGGGTCGTCCACTGGCTCTCGACGAGGCGCCGGTCGGCCTCCGACCACATGGTGAGCCGCGACGTCTCGCCCCGCTGCGCGGCGTTGACGTGGCGGTAGAGGTAGCCGTTGCGGACGTCGATCACGTAGGCGTCGAGGTAGCTCTCCACGCGCGCTTCGAGGAAGGGCGCGAAGAAGACCGGGACCACCAGCGCGTTGAGCGCCGCGTAGCCGTTGGCGCTGCGCTCGATCCGGCTGCCGTAGTCGAAGACCACCAGCGCGTCGCAGCGCGCCCTCGCCGCGAGGAGCCGCAGCGCGTGGATGCCGACCTCACGCGGCGGGTCCCACGACCGCGTCTCGTCGAAGCGTCGGCGACCGGTCACGAGCACCGAGGGGATGCGGTACACCCCGGCCACGTCGGGGATGGACGCGACCGCGCCCTCGATCTCGGCGTCGCGCGCGGGGTCATTGGAGAAGTACGCCACGCGCAACTGCGCAGGGAGCTGCGGACGCGCGCTGAACGCCACGCGGATGTCGTCGTCGGTGATCTCCCTCCCGGGGTGGGCGTCGAAGGCGGTCGCGATCCCGGGCCGATGAACTGCCGTGCTGCACCCGGCGGAGAGGAGGCCCGCCAACGCGAAGCCACGAAGAAGGAAGGAGAAGGATTTCATGCGCAAGACCTCCGCGGTGACGCTGTGGCGTGACCGGCGTCGCACAACGCGCGCGGTGGTGATGGCCTTACAGTCGCGATCGCCGCCCGTCGTTCGTGTTGTGCCCGAAGGCACGACGGCTCCGAAGCCCGGAGACGACCCGCGCAGCGCTACTCGATGTGCTCCACGTCCGAGGCGGTGAAGGTCATCCACGGGTGCTGCCGCGCTTCGTAGATGGACACCGTCGGTGGAGGAAACGCCGGGTCGGCGAAGGACCCCACCGCGACCACGACGAAGTCCGGCCACGTCGGGATCAACCAGTAGACGGTGGAGCCGCACGCCGGGCAGAAGTGAAACGTGATGGCGGTGCCGCTATCACCGACGCGGATGAACGGCGTCGCGTCGCCCTCGATGGCCACCACCTGCTCGCGATGGAAGCGGGCCTGCGCGCCGAACGCGCTGCCCGTGCGCCGCTGACAGGCGAGGCAGTGGCAGACGGAGACCCTGATCGGATCGCCATCACAGGTGAGGCGCAACTGGCCGCAGGTGCAGGCGGCGTGGCGGGTCGTCACCGCGCGTTCATTTCCAGGTACTGCCGGAACGACGGGGCGCTGGATCCGTCGGGGAATCGCCGGAGGTAGATCCGCATCATGCGGGTCGCGTCGCCGCCCTGGCGGAGCCTTCCATGGATGGCCGCGAGCAGGGCGATCTCGGGCTGCGGTGTGGCGCGTCCGCTGAGCGCCAGGACGACGCACAGGTTGCCAGCGGCCAGATCCCTCGGGTTGTTGTGGAGGCACGCGCGGGCTTCGTCCATCGGGCTCCGCGTCGACGGAGCGGGGCGCGGCTGTGCGCCTGCGATGCCCACGGAGAGCGACACGGCGAGGAAGGCGCGCACGGCGACATGCGGGGTGACCATCGGCGGTCGAAGCCTACCAACCTCCGCGGCGACACGGCCGGGGGCCCCTTGTCGGCCAGCGCGGACTAACCCATTATCAGACGCATGATAAAAAACCATCACGCCCTCGCGTTGGTGCTGTTTTCCGGGGCGTTCGTGGGCTGTCGTCAGGCCGAGGTCCGGGCGCCGACGGCCCTCCAGGGCGTGGTCGAGTTCGACGATCGGGCCATTGGCTTCGAGCTCGGCGGGCGCGTCGCGACGCTCTCCGTCGAGCGCGGCCAGACCCTCACCGCGGGTCAGGTCGTGGCGACCCTCGACGACGGGCTCCAGCGACCAGCCCGTGATGCACGCGCCGCCGAGGTGGCCGCCGCGCGGGCGCAGCTCCGTCTCCTGCAAGCGGGGACGCGTCGCGAGGACATCCGCGGCGTCGAGGCGCAGCTCGCGGCGGCGCGCTCGACCGAGGCCGTGGTGGAGCGCAGCCTCGAACGCGCTCAACGCCTCGTCGCACAGGGAGCCGTGGCGACCGCGGGCATCGACGACCTGGAGGCGCAGCGGGCGCGGGCGAGGGGAGAGCGCGGCGCCCTGACCGAGCGGCTGGCGGCGATGCGCAACGGGGCGCGCTCGCAGGAGCTCGCGGCGGCGCAGGCGAGGGTGGACGCGGCGACGGCGGCGCTCTCCGCGGAGGAGGCGCGACTCACGCGATACACCCTGCACGCGCCGCAGGGAGCGGTGGTGTTGGAGCGGCACATCGAGGCGGGCGAGGTGGTGGCGGCGGGGGTTCCGGTGGTGACGGTGGCGGACGTCACGCATCCGTACGTGGAGGTCTTCGTCCCGCAGGCGGGCGTCGCGGCGGTGGGCCTCGGCGCTCCCGTCACGGTGCGCGTCGACGGTGATCGTGCGCGCTACGCGGGCAGGGTGGAGTTCGTCGGGCGGCGCATGGAGTACACGCCGCGCTTCCTCTTCAGTCCGCGCGAGCGACCCAACCTCGTGGTGCGCGTCAGGGTGCGCATCGACGACCCCAACGGTCGCCTGCACGCGGGCATCCCGGCCGCCGTGGAGCTCGGCTCATGAGCGCCGAACTCGTCGTCGAGACGCGCAGCCTCGGTCGCACCTTCGGCAAGCTCGTGGCCGTGCGCGACGTGTCGCTCTCCGTTCGTCGCGGGGAGATCTTCGGCATCCTCGGCTCCAACGGCGCGGGCAAGTCGACCACCATCCGCATGCTCTGCGGGCTGCTCAAGCCCACCTCTGGCTCCGGCACCGTCGCGGGCTTCGACATCGCGACCGAACCCGAGAAGGTGAAGACCCGCATCGGGTACATGACCCAGCGCTTCTCGCTCTACGAAGACCTCACCGTCCGCGAGAACCTCCTCTTCTATGCGGGCCTCTACGCGCTCTCGGGCGCTCGTCGTCGCGAGCGCGTGGCGGCGGTGCTGGAGCGCAACGGCCTCGTCCCCCGCGCCGACCAGCTCGCCGGAACCCTCTCCGGCGGCTGGAAGCAGCGCGTCGCCCTCGCGTGCGCGATGCTGCACGAGCCGCCGCTGGTGTTCCTCGACGAGCCCACGGCGGGCGTCGACCCGGTGAGCCGGCGCACCTTCTGGGACGAGATCCACCGCATCGCACGCGACGGAACCACCGTCATTGTCACCACCCACTACATGGACGAGGCCGAGCGCTGTCACCGCCTGGCGTTTGTGTTTCGCGGCACGCTGCTCGACACCGGGAGCCCCGCCGAGATCATGGCCCGCCGCGGACTACGCGTCGCCGAGGTCGACTGCGACGCGCACGCCGTGCTCGACGCGCTGCGGGCCGACCAGCGTGTCGAGGAGGTCGCGCCCTTCGGGTCGAGGCTGCGCGTCACCACCGGTCGCGAGCACGACCCGGCCGCCGTGGTGCGCGAGGCGATGACCGCCGCGGGCGTTCCCGATGCCGCGCCCGTCGAGGTGCGCGCGACCCTTGAAGACGCGTTCGTGGCGATGGTGCGTGACGACGCGAGGGCGACGTGACCCGCCTGCTCGCCATCGCGTGGAAGGAGCTACTCCAGCTCCGGCGCGATCGGCTCACGCTCGCGATGATGGTGATGCTCCCCATCGTGCAGTTGCTGCTCTTCGGGTGGGCCATCGACACCGACGTCCGGCACATCCCCACGGCAGTGCTCGATCAAGATCGCACGGCCGCGTCGCGCGAGTTCGCCGCGTCGCTTGCTGCGACCGGGAGTTGTGACGTGGTGGGCTTCGTGCGCGACCCGGCCGAGCTCTCGGCGGCGCTGCGCTCGGGGCGGGCGAGGGTGGGGCTGGTGATTCCGCCGCGCTACGCGGAGCGCATCGCGCTGGGGCGGCCGGCCGCGGTGCAGCTCGTGGTCGACGGCTCCGACCCGCAGTCGGTGACGAGCGCCACGGGCGCGGCAGGTGGGCTCGTGGCGCAGCGGGCGATGGCCATGGTGCTGGCGCGCACCGGCACGCGGGAGCCGCCGCTCTCGCTGGAGTCGACCACCTGGTACAACCCCGACCTCCGCACCGCCGTGAACATCGTCCCGGGCCTGGTCGGCGTCATCCTGACGATGACCATGGTGATGCTCACCGCGATGGCCGTCGCCCGCGAGCGCGAGCGAGGGACGCTCGAACAGCTCGTCGTCTCACCCATCCGCCGGTGGGAGCTGGTGCTGGGGAAGATCCTCCCCTTCGTGGTGATCGGCTACGTGCAGATGGCGCTGGTGCTCACCGTCGGGAGGCTGGCGTTCGACGTGCCGGTGGTGGGGTCGCTGTCGCTGCTGTTCGGGCTGGCCTTCGGGTTCATCGCGGCCAACCTCGCGCTGGGGCTCTTCTTCTCGACGCTCGCCAAGACGCAGCAGCAGGCGATGCAGATGTCCTTCTTCTTCCTGCTGCCCAACATGCTCTTGAGCGGGTTCATGTTTCCGCGCGAGGGGATGCCGAAGCCCGCGCAGTGGCTCTCCGAGGTGCTGCCGCTCACGCACTTCCTCAAGATCATCCGCGGCATCGCGCTGCGCGGCGCCGGCTTCGACGACCTGCGCGGCGAGCTCCTGCGCCTCGGGGTGATCCTCGCGGTGCTGGTGACGCTCACGTCGCTGCGCTTCAGCAAGAGCCTCGCGTGATAGGACAACGTCCCCTATGGCCCGACCGCCGAGTGACATCGCCCAGCGCATCGTGACCGCGGCGACCGGGCGCTTTCTCCACGACGGCGTGGACGGCGCCTCGCTGCGGCAGATCGCGGCCGACGCCAAGACCAACCTGGGCATGGTCTATTACTACTTCCCCACGAAGGACGACCTCTTCCTCGCGGTGGTCGAGCGGCACTACGCGCCGATGGCGCAGTCGATCACCGAGGCCATCGCGCCGGGGCCCGACTTCGACGCGCGGGTGCGCGCCCTCTTCGATCGCTTCGGCGCGATGACCGACGACGAGTTCACCGTGCTGCGCCTGGTGATGCGCGAGGCGCTGGTGTCGTCCGAGCGGCTCGCGCGGGTGGCGGGGCGGATGATGCACGGGCACGTCCCGGCGATGCTCTCGCTGCTGGCCGAGGGCATGGCCGACGGGCACGTGGGCGCAGAGGTGCACCCGGCGGCGGCGATGGTGACGGTGGCGATGCTCGCGGCGGCGCCGCAGGTGATGCTCCGGCGGGTGGCGGCGGCGATGGGCGGCGAGAGCGGCGTGACGCTACCGGCGCCCGCGGAGATGGCGACGTACCTGGCGGGCGTCGCGCTGCGGGGCATCGCGCCGACGGACACGCCACCGGCGGCGAAGGCCGCTCGTCGCAAGCGGTAGGCGTATCGTCGTCGCGCATGCGCCCGCTCGTCGCGCTCCCCATCCTCCTCGCTGCGTGCGGCGCTCCTCTCCCCGATGAGCTCGTCGAGGACGCCTCCGTCGACGTCGCTCCTCCTCGCGACGCCGCGGCCCCCGCCGATCGCGCGCCTGTCGTCGACGTCCCACCGGCCATCGATCGCCCACCCGCCGTCGATGTCCCCGTCGCCGTCGATCGCCCGCTCTCCCCCGATGTCCCGGTCGCTCCCGATGTCCCGCCGCCACCGCCGGGCCCGGTGCTCTACCCCGCGGCGCAGCGCCACTCACCCATCACGCCCGACCTCGTCGCGCGGCTCCGCGCCATCGCGGCGCGGGGGACGTCGCTCAACGACAACGTCTTCTCCAAGGTCGGTGACTCCATCACGGTGAGCACGTCGTTCATGGCGTGCTTCGCGTCGACGACCGCGGTCGACCTCGGTGGTCGCGAGCACCTCCGCCCCACCCTCGACCTCTACCGCTCCGGCTCCGTCGCGGGCACCGACCCGTACCGCCGCGTCAGCCTCGCCGCCACCGTCGGCTGGAGCGCCCCCGCCGCCCTCGCGGGCGCCCCCTCACCGCTCACCCGCGAGCTCGACGCCGCGCGTCCCTCCGTCGCCTCCGTGATGTTCGGGACCAACGACATCCAGTCGCGCGACATCTTCCGCTACGGCGCGAGCCTCCTCGACATCGTCGACCAGACCCTCGCCCGCGGGGTGATCCCGATTCTCTCTACGGTTCCTCCGCGCGACGACAACGCCGACGCCGACCTCTGGGTCCCTCGCTACAACGCGGTCGTCCGTGGGGTGGCGCAGTCCCGTGGGGTTCCGCTGGTGGACTTCCACGGCGCGCTCGTCCCGCTCGCGTCGCACGGCCTCGGCGCCGATCACCTCCACCCCAACACCTACTCGACGAGCGCAGGTTTTCGCGCCTGCGCCCTCACGCCCGACGGCCTGCGCTTCGGCTACAACCAGCGCAACCTGCTCACGCTCGAAGCGCTCCACCGCGTCGCCGAGGTGACCCTCCGCGCCCGCGCCGCGCCCGACGCCGACGCGCCCCGCCTGTCGGGTTCGGGCTCCCACGCCGACCCCTTCGTCATCGCGTCGCTGCCCTTCGCCGACGCGCGCGACACCTCCACCGGCGGCGCCCGGAGCTTCGACCGCTACTCCTGTCGTGCGACGGCGGATGAGTCCGGCGCGGAGTTCGTCTATCGCATCACCGTCGCGAGGCCGACGGCGATTCGCGCCATGGTCATCACGCGCGGGAGCACCGACGTCGACGTCCACCTGCTCGACCGCACCGCGACCGCCGAAGGCTGCGTCGCCCGCGACGACCGCGCGCTCGTCGCCACGCTCGCACCGGGAACGTGGACGCTCTCGCTGGACACCTTCGTCAGCGGCGGGGTTGCGCGCGCGGGCGAGTACCTGCTCGTCGTCGAGGAGCCGTAGGAGCAACCGTCCGATGGTCGCTGGACCCGCCTGGCCGGAGTTCGCGTGAGTCCATGAGCCGAGGTGCAGTCGCTCACTCCGGGCTATTTCAGGTGGTCACCTCGCTGCGCGAGGTTGCAGGGACTTTCGGCTGGCGATACTCGAGTCGATGGGTTGCTCATCGTGGCCAGTGCCGCAACCTCGCGCAGCGAGGTGACCGCGTGAAATAGCCCGGCGTGAGCGACTGCACGCACTCGCAATGGGGTCACGCGAACTCCGGCCTCACCACTCACCCCCGCGGGACGACGTTGCTCACCGGGCGCAGCGTGCGGAGGTAGCGGTAGATCGCGCGCAGGTCGTCGTCGGTCATCCCGGCGTACATCCGCCACGGCATGATGGTGTTGCCCCGCATGAAGGTCCGCTGCGCCGGGCGCGGCACCGCTACCTCCGCGTCGGGCACGCGGTACGTCTGGAAGCGCGCCACGAAGGCGTCCTCGCTCATCGCGCCGATGCCCGTCGGGTCGGGCGTGATGTTGGCCGAGCGCAGCACGTACCCGGGCAGCCGGTATTCCATCCCGCCCGCAAACTCCATCCCCGCCACGGGCTCTCCGCGCTCGCTTCGCGTGTGGCAGTCCGCGCAGCTCGCCATCCTCACGAGGTAGGCGCCATAGGCCGCGTCCACGCGCGGAGTCGGCGTCGCGACGTGGCCGTCCCCGCGAGGCCCCGCCGGCGCGGGAATCGTCCGCACCAGCAGCGACAGCGGGAAGTCGAGCGTCGGCTCCGGGTGACGCCGCGCGATCGTCGGCAGCGAGCGCACCCAGGTCACGATGGCGCGCGCGTCCTCGTCGCCCATCGCGCGGTAGTTGGCGTACGGCATGATCGGCGCGAGCGGTCGGCCGTCGCGGTTGACCCCTTCGCGGACGGCGCGCACCAGCTCGCCGTCGGACCACCGCCCGACGCCCTCCGTGGGGTGCGGCGTGATGTTGCGGCTCGACACCTCGCCCGGAAACCCGATGGCGTGGCCGAAGTGCTCGCCGCCGCCGCCGAGCGTTCCGCGAATGGGCGGCCCCGAAAAGGTCGACCAGTCGCGCTCGCTGTGACAGTCGGCGCAGACCGCTACGTGCTCGGCGAGGTAGCGCCCGCGGGCGAGTCGTTCGGGCGTCGCCTCGACCGACTCCGTCCACGTCGGGGACGTACGCAGCGGTCGCATCTTGATCGACGCCACCAGCGCCGTCGGCGCCGCCACGACCAACGCCGCCACCGCGAGCGCGACCTTCTTCCTCCTCGACATCGGCTTCTTCATGACGTGCCGATAGAGCACCCCGGATGCCATCCGCGATCAAGGCTGCACTTCGCCCCGTAAGGTTTTCGGCGTCGCGCCGTATCGGCTCGATCCGCCCGCGGTTGTGCAGAATCGGCGCAACCGATGACCGCCTCCCGCGGCGCGCGATCGTTTGATAGACAACGGCGTCGTCGGCGCGCGGGGAGAGACCTTCCGGGTCGGCTCGTGCGTCTCGGCCCCATCGGAGGTCTCCCCATGTCCAAGTCCAACGCCCGCTCGCGCCGCGCACTCGCGGCCGCCACCCTCTCCCTCTCGCTCTTCTCCGCCATCGGTTGCGCGCGACACCCCGCCGTCGAGACGGGCCCGACGCTGCCGCTGCGCCGCGTGGTGGTCTACCGCAACGGCGTCGGGTACTTCGAGCGCCAGGGCCGCGTCGAGGGCGACGCCGTGAACTTCCGCGTCACGCAGAACGAGGTGGGCGACTTCCTCGCGACGCTCGCGGTGATGGAGTCGGGCGGCAGCAGCGTTCGCTCGGCGGCCTTCCCGATGCCCGAGGAGCAGGTCGGCGACACGCCGCCCGACCCCAACCGCCGGCGCAACGTTCGGCTCGCGCTCGACGGCCGCGAGCACGACCTCACCGTGGGCTACACCGTCGAGACCCCCATCTGGCGGCCCACCTACCGCCTCGTCTTCCAGGGCGAGCGGCCGCAGGTGCAGGCGTGGGGCATCGTGCAGAACCTCTCCGGCGAGGACTGGTCCAACGTCAACCTCTCGCTCGTGTCGGGCTCGCCCGTGTCGTTTCGCTCCGAGCTCGCCACGCCGGTCATCCCGCTGCGACCCACGGTGACCGACCGCGGCGCCGTCATCGACGCCGTCCCGCAGAGCGACACCACGCTCGCCACCGAGACCGCCGTCGTCAACGTACCGATGGCGCCGCCCGCGATCGAGAGCGCCGACGACGGCAGCGGCTACGGCGGCGAGGCGATGGCCGACGCGCCCACCAACGGGCGCGGTCGTGCGGCGCAGCGCCGAACGGCCGTGACGCGCATGCCCGCCCCAGCGGCCCCGATGGGAGGTGCGCCCTATCGCGCCCAGTCGCAGCCGCGAGGGCCGTCCGCGCCGCCTCCTCCGCCGCCACCGTCGTCGACGCCGCGCAACCTCGCCGCGCTCGCCGCGCTCGCGGTGCAGGGCGGCGCCACCCGCTACGATCTCCCGCAGACGGTGACCGTCCCCGATCGCAGCGCGACGATGGTGATGCTGACGGCGCGAGACGTCCCCGGTGACCAGATGTATCTCTTCGCGCCCGACCCCGGTGTCGGTGACTCGGGGGCGCATCCCTTCCACGTCGCGCGCTTCGAAAACCGCACCGGCGGAACCCTCGAACGCGGCCCCATCGCCATCTTCGAGCGCAACGCGTTTCTCGGTCAGGGGATGATGGAGTCGCTGCCCGACGGGGCGACGACGACGGTTCCGTTTTCGCTGGAGCGGGGCATCGCGGTGGAGTCGTCGCAGACCTCCGCGGTGGAGGGCGCGCGGCTCGTCCGCATGGTGCGCGACACGCTGACCATCGAGCGCTTCAGCGTGACCCGCACCACCTACCGCGCCCGCAACGGCCTCGACCGCGCCGCCCGCCTGCTCTACCGCCACCCGCTCGGCAACTCGGTGCTCTTCGAGCCGCCGACCGGAACCGAGAACAGCAACGGCAACGCCCTCGTCCCGACCAACATCGATGCCCACGGTCGGAGCGAGACCGTGGTCACCGCGCGCACCGCGTTCACCGTCGGCGTCGACCTCGCCAACGACCAGGCCGCGGACGCGCTCACCGCGTACCTGCGCGACGGCCACCCCGCCGAGCCGCTCGCCACCACGTTGCGCGGCGCGCTCGACCTGCGTCGTCAGATCGCCGACCTCACCACGCAGCGCGACCAGCAGGTCACCCGCCGCGACGAGCTCCAGAACAGCGCCGAAGAGACGCGCGGAAACCTCACCGCCATCCAGCGCAACCCGGCGGCGGCCGATCTGCGCGCGCAGCTCACGGCCCGCCTCGCGCGCACGGCGACGGACATCGATCAGACCATCCGCCGCGTCGTCGAGCTCGACACGCAGATCGGCGAGCGACGCGTGCGGTTGGTCGAGGCCATCCGCGGGGTGGAGTTCGACGTGAACGCACCAGCGGCACCCGCGACGACTCCGGCCGCGCGCTAACCCGCGACGTCGATCGTCGGGTGTCCCCGACAGCGATGAACCCTCAGTGATGAGCGCCCGTTCGCGCTCGATACCTCGCTGTCCATTCGACGTGAGACATTGATGGTAGCCTCCGGCACATCGGCCCCGTTCCGGCGACTCCTGCCCGTGGAGACGCGGTCGTCGGTGCGGGGGCGTGGGGGTGTACTTCGGCACCGCGACGGCGCGCTCGAGGTGTGCGCTCGAGGGGTTTGGCCTGCACGTCGCGCTCGTTGCGCCTCGGTGGTGGGGTGGCTCGCTGAGGTGGACGACCGTTGAGCGTGGTAGCTCTGTGACGTGGCCAACTTCCCGGGCGACGCTCGACGTCACATCGAAGAGATCGTGCGGTACGTGTCGATCCTCGGCGGCGTCGCGCTGGTCGACCTTCGCCAGGGCACCATCGACGTCGAGGTCGGGGCCGAGGAGGGGGAGTCGTTCTTCGAGGTGGCGCGTTCGTCACGTTGGGTGCCTGGCGCGGTGATGATGATCGATGACCGTACGGTCGTCGGGACGGTCGGCACGGCACACGCGCTCGTGCTGCGAGGGACGGAGCCGTTTCCCGCTCACGCGATCGCAGTCGCCCGGGTGGCGAGGGCGTGCCTGCTGTTGAACCGGATGTTTCTCCCGATCGGCTTCGCGGCGCCGCAGGGCTCGTCGGGCGGATCGGGGACGTCCGGTGCCGCCGAGATGACCTCGCGGAATGACCCCGCAAAGCCGTCGTGAACGACCTCCTCGCCATCCCGGCAACGCCGCCTACGCCTACAACTCCTCGAACACCTTGAGATAGAGCTCGTCCAGCGACAGCGCGCCGCCGAGCGCGTCGATCGCGGCCTCGTCGGAGCCGCGGTATTCGCGCAACAACCACGCGTCGTCGGTCTGCCGCGTGAAGACCTCGACCTGGCGCGTGGTCTGCGACACGAGCACATGGTGCTTCAACGAAGGGATCGCCCGGTAGCCCGACGCCTTCTCGCCCCGGTCGAAGCTCTCGGTCCCCTCCGAGAGCACCTCCAGCAACACGGTCGGGTTGACGATCACGTCACGGCTACGACCGTAGAGCTCAAGCGCACCACAGACGACGCTCGCGTCGGGATAGACGAAGCCCGCGCGCGTCGGGACATACACCTTGAGGTCGGACGCATAGACGCGACACGGCCCTCGACGCGTGACGCGGCGAAGCTCGGCGAGCGCGTTGGCCACGATGGCGTTGTGGTTCGGCATCGCGCCCGCCATCGCGTAGACCTCCCCGTCCCAGAGGATGCTCTTCTCCGACGCTCCGCTCTCGCGCGCGAGGTACTCCTCCGCGGTCATGAGGGTCTTTGAGATCGCCGTCATCGACGCATCGTAACTCACCTCGATCGATGGTCTGGAGTCACCCTCCCGATGGGCAGTATCCGAGTGAGGACACCGACTCCTGGGCCCCCGTCAAAGTAGGAAACCCGCGTCGCTCACGCCGGAGTTCACCGTGCCGCCTCCGCGCTCGCCGCGCTCGGTTCACTCCGGGCTATTTCACGCGGATCGCCCCGCCTGAAGCGGGGCTCAGGCGGCTCGTCATGCGATGGTGGGCGGCCCAGGATCGGCTTCACGGAGCCCCGCTTCAGGCGGGGCGATCCGCGTGAAATAGCCCGGAGTGAACCGAGCGCGGCGAGCGCGGAGGCGGCACGGTGAACTCCGGCGTGAGCGACGCGGATTCTCAACCTGGGACACCCTCTCCCTCCCAACGCCCTCCCTCGACACCCGCCGCGTCGGCGGGGTACGCCACTGCGCGATGCGCTCGTCGGTCACGCCGCTCGTCTCGGGGCTGTGGAAGGGCTTCTACGAGCAGTCCCGGCGCCACTACGACCAGGAGATGACCCTGGAGTTTGCCGACGGCATCGTGCGCGGCGACGGCCGCGACGACCTCGGGACCTTCACCATCGAAGGCCAGTACCGCACCACCCGCGGGCAGCTCCGCCTCGGGTGGATCAAGACCTACGACGGCGCCCACAGCGTGCTCTACCTCGGCCGCCTGGACGGCTCCGTCCTCGCCGGCGCGTGGTCGATCCCTCCGTGGAACAACGGCGGCTTCCAGCTCTCCCCCGCGATCGCTTCCACGAAGGCAGACCCCCGACGATGAGCACCCCGCGATCACCCCAACGCAAGACCCGCGACGCCGACGTGAAGGAGCCCGTCGCGGCGCAGGCCACCCCCGTCGGCGCGGGGCTCGTCGCCCTCCTCGACGTCGCCTACCGCGCGCGCCTCCCGGTGCTCCTCGAAGGGCCCACCGGCATCGGCAAGAGCCAGATCGTCGCGGAGTTTGCGCGCACCGCGGGCATCCAGTGCGTCGTGCTCGACCTCAGCCTCCTCGAACCGCCCGACCTCGTCGGCCTCCCCGTCATCCGCGACGGCCGCACCCACTACGCCAGCCCCTCCGAGCTCCCCACCGAGGGCCGCGGCGTGCTCATGCTCGAAGAGCTCAACCGCGCGGAGATCCCCGTGATGCAGCCCGCGCTACAGCTCCTCTCGGCGCGGCGGCTCCACGCCTACGAGCTCCCGCCCGGGTGGTTCTGCGTCGCGGCGGTCAACCCCGAGGACGGCGACTACCAGGTCAACCGCCTCGACCCCGCGCTGCGCGCCCGCTTCATGCAACTCGCGGTGTGCGCCGACCGCGCCTCGTGGCTCCTGTGGGCCGAGGCCCGTCGTGTTCATCCCGCCGTGCTCTCCGTCGTGCGCGAGCACGCCACCGTCTTCGACGACGCGCCGCCCCGCTCGTGGGCCTACGTCTCCGACCTCCTCCTCGCGCTGCGCCCCGACGAGCTCGCCCGCCGCGACCTCGTCGTCGCCGCCCTCCGCGGCTACCTCCCCACCTCGTGGGCCTCCCTCGTCGCCGACTCGCTCACCCGCGACGTCTCGGCGCCCGCGTTCGACGTCGCCGTCGCCCTCTCACCCGTCGGCGAGCGCGCCTTCGCGGCCACCGTGTACGGGCTCATGGCCGAGGGGCGCATCGACGCCGTCGCCTCGCTCGCCGCGCGGCTGCGCGCCTTCCTCGCGAGCAACGCCGCCGTCCCGCTCGCCACCCAGGGGACCCTCAACATCCCTGCCCTGGAGCGCCTCACGACGTCCCTGCCGGGCGACCTCCGCGAGCAGTGCCTCGACGCCGCCGCCGAGTCGCCCGCCGCGGACGTGCTCCTGCGCGCCCTCGGCGTCGACGCCGAGCGGGTGGTGTCCATCGGCTACGAGGCCAGCAGCGTGCGGGTGCAGGTGCTCCGCTGGGCGCAAGACAAGCTCTTCCACCGCGTTCGGCTCACGGTGGTCGCGGTGCACCGTGCGCTCCTGCACGTCGACCCCGCCTCCCTCGCGCTCGACAGCGGGCGTCGGCGACAGCTGCGACTGCTCGTCGACGACGCGGGCGTGCTCGGCCACGACCTCGCGCGCTGGCTACGGTTGAAGGGCCTGCTCGACGGCGAGCCCGCGGGTCGATGAGCGAGCGCGCCGGGTGGTTCGACCGCTGGCTGGAGGCGTCGGGCTTCGTCGCGCGCTTTCCCCACTACGCGGGAGTGCTCGCGCGCATGGACCCGCGCTCGACCCGCGCCGTCGACACCATGGCCGTGGCGCTGCAACGCCCGCGCGATCCGCGCTCGCGCATCGACCTCATGGTCAACACCGCCTACTTCGAGGAGCACCCCGAGTACATGGCGGGCATCCTGCTCCACGAGATCCAGCACGTGGTGCTCGGGCACCTGACGAGCGCGCGCATCCACGCCGTGGAGGCGCCTCGCGTGATGGAGATCGCGATGGAGGTGTCGGCCAACGAGCCCATCACCGACCCGCTGCCGGGCGGCATCCACCTGCGCGACTTCGCGGCCTTCGGGCTGCGCGCGGGGCAGAGCACCCTGGAGCGCTACGCCCTGTTGGAAGAGGCGTTTCGTGACGGTCGGCTGTACTTCATCGAGTGGGAGCACCGCATGATCGACTCGCACCGACCGGGTCGCGGTGGAGCGTCCGCGGGCGCCGGGCTTGGCGACGCGCTCGACCGTCGCAGCGATCGCTCGTCCGCCCGCAACTGGAACCGCGCCTTCGGCCTCGGCCCGCCCACCCACGCCGAGGCCATCGCGCGGATGAAGCGCACCATCCTCGATCACCTCCGCGGTCTCGGCGAGGGCGACGACGACCCGACGACAGACCCGCAGCGCAAGCTCATCACCAAGGAGCTGGAGCGCGCCGTCACCGACCCACCGGGCCGCGGAGCCCTCGACTGGGCGCGCGTGCTGGCGCGGGCCTTCCCCCGGCGGCGCGTGGTGCACCCCGATCATCGACGCGTGAACCGCCGCTTTCCCCACCGGCTGGGGGAGGTTCCGGGGAGGGCGCGCCGCCCGCCCCGGCCGCGGCTGCTGGTGGGCGTGGACACCTCCGGGAGCATGAGCGCCGAGGTGCTCGGTCGCGTCGCGCGAGAGCTACGCCGGCTCGGTCGCGTGGCGAGCGTGACGGTGGTCGAGTGCGACGCCGCGGTGCTGCGGGTCTACGGGCTGGGCGCTGCGATAGAAGTGTTTCTGGGCGGCGGCGACACGGACTTCGCGCCGGTGTTCGAGCAGGCGCGCGTCGACGGCGGTCGTCACGAAGGAGTGGTGTACTTCACCGACGGCAAGGGGGACGGACCGTCGCAGCCGCCGTCGCTGCCGACGCTGTGGGTGCTCACCAACGACGACCCCTTCGACGCTCCGTCGGGCCTGGTGGTGCGCCTGCCCGACGACGACGACGCGTCATCACGCTGAGGCCCGCGACGAGCGCTGCAATTCCGTAGCGCCCGCCGTCTTCCGTCGCACCAGCGCGGCAGCCGCAGCCCGTCGCAGGCGGCGGGACGGCGGGTCTGACATCGGGCGTCGTCCCGGCGTCGGTGCGCGCGTCCATCGGGGCGTCGACGGGTGACGCATCGACGACGTCCCGGGCCGTCACGCCGACGTCGAGGCCCGCGTCGGTGACGGCGGTGGCGTCGAGGTCTCCGCGGTCGTCGAGGGCGCCCGCGTCGGCGCCTGCCTCGGTGCCCGCCTCCATGCCCGCGTCGTCGTAGAACACCGGGTCGCGCGGCGCGCTCGCGTCGATGCTCCGCAGCAGCATGGTCTGCATCGACCAGGTCGGGCTACACGTTCGATCGACGGGCGTGCCTGCGCACGCGGGGGACACCCCGCTGAGGCGGCGCAGCGCGAGCAGCGGATCGATGTGGTCGCCGTTGTCGCGGGACCATCCGAGGGCGTAGCCGTCGACGGCCTCGTCGGCGCACACGAAGAGCATCCCCGCGTGGTAGCGGAGGCACTTCACGTTGAGGTCGCCGCCGACGCGCGTCCACGGCCCGCCGCGCACCGAGCGCTGGAGACCTTCGGCGCGGTCGGCGCCGGCGATCCACACGGTGTCGCCGTCGTCCGAGAGGGCGAAGCCGACCATGGCGCTGGTGGTGCGCCCGATGCGCGTGAAGCTCATCCCCCCGTTGGTGCTCTTCAGCAGGATGGTGCCGATGCCGAGGTTGGCCCGCACGTACACCACGTCGGGCCGGCGCGCGTCGACGGCCGCGATGTACCCGCTGCCGTCGGCCCCGTCGAAGTCGCGGGTCATCTCGCGCACCGTGCGCCCGCCGTCGTCGCTGCGCAGAAACACAGGCACCGCGCCGGAGCCGTACGCCGTCGCGTAGACGCGCGTGGGATCACTCGGCGCCACGTCCGCCGTCTCGGCGAAGTACCCGGTGAGCGAGGCGCCCGCGGCCCAGTTTCGGCCGCTGTCGTCCGAGCGGAAGAGCTGGTACGTGGGCGACCCCGCGACGGCCACCATCGCGCGGTTGTCGGCGGTGTGCGCCACGTCGACGAAGCCGCGCTCGGGCGTCCCCGGGGCGCGCCCCCACGCGCAGAAAGCCGGGTCGGCGCCGAACATCCCGTTGACCGTCGCGATCACGAGATTGCCGTCGGACCCGATGGAGAACGACGGGTCGCCGGAGCTCACCGCGCCGTAGCCCTCTTCGCAGACCCACCCCCACGAGCGACCCGCGTCGCGCGACACCACCAGCCCGAAGGTGGTGCGTAGCGCGAGCACCTGGTTGGTCGTTCCGGGCCCCGCGATGAAGTAGTTGGCTGTAGGGAAACGCCCGTTGCCGAGCGCCCTCGTCGGGTCGGCCGCGAGCACCGAAAACACTACAAACGCCGTCCAGGTGTGCCGCACTCGTCCGCCCATCGTCAGGTGACCCAACATGTCTCTTCACAGATCGTTGCACAGGGTGCGACGCTGTGTCCCCGGTTGGACGCTCGACGCTCCGCGGTCGAGCAGGAGGATTCCCATGGACTGGTCATTGCCAACATTTCGTGCCGCGGCTTTCGTCGCCATGGCATCGCTCACCGCGCTCGCGGGCTGTACCAGCGGAACGTCCGTGGTGGGAGCGCCGCCCGTCGACGCCGGCGCCGACGTCACCGTCGACGTCGCCGTGGACGTGCCGCTCACCTGCCCCACGGGCCAGCTGCTCTGCAACAACGCGTGCGCGCAGATCGCGATGGACAACCTCAACTGCGGCGCGTGCGGCAACGCATGCGGCGTCGGCACCCAGTGCCGCGAGGGCGTCTGTCGCATCGTCTGCCCGACGGGCCAGACCGTGTGTCGGGGCGGCGGTGACGCGGGCGCCGACGCGGGCGCCGAGCAGTGCGTGCTGCTCGCGACGGACAACAACAACTGCGCGGCGTGCGGCACGCGGTGCGGGCCCGGCGAGGTCTGCTCGATGGGCGTGTGTCAGCTCACCTGCACGGGCGGGCTCACCACCTGCACGACGGCGGGCGGCTCGCGCACCTGCTCCGACCTGACGCGCGACCCGGCCAACTGCGGGTCGTGCGGGACGGCCTGCCGCGCGGGCGAGACCTGCGACGGCAGCCGTTGCGTGACGAGCTGCGCCCAGGGCTTCACGGCCTGCATGGCGACGGGCATGGACGCCGGCGCGGCGGGCTACTGCGCCAACGTGCAGGAAGACCGCAACAACTGCGGCGCCTGCGGCAACATGTGCCCGGCCGGTCAGGTGTGCATGGCGGGCAGCTGCCAGACCTCCTGCACCATGGGCCTGACGGAGTGCTCGGGCTCGTGCCGTGACCTCCAGGGCGACCGCGCCAACTGCGGCATGTGCGGCCGTAGCTGCATGCCGGGCCAGGCGTGCACCGCGGGCGTCTGCATGACGTCGTGCCCGACCGGACAGGTCGACTGCGACGGCTCGTGCCGCGACCTCCAGAGCGACCGCGGCCACTGCGGCGTGTGCGGCAACGCGTGCGGCGCCGGTCAGGTGTGCTCTGGCGCGACCTGCGCGACGACCTGCGGCGGCGGCCTCACGGACTGCATGGGCTCGTGCCGCGACCTCACCAGCGACCGGGCCAACTGCGGCATGTGCGGCGTGAGCTGCGCCGCGGGCCAGGTGTGCTCCGGGGCGATGTGCGTGACCTCCTGCGGGACGGGTCTCAGCAACTGCTCGGGCTCGTGCCGTGACCTCGACAGCGACCGCGCCAACTGCGGCATGTGCGGCCAGGCGTGCGCGGCCGGTCAGGTGTGCTCGGGCGGCGCGTGCGTGACCTCGTGCACGGCGGGCCTCTCGGACTGCGCGGGCTCGTGCCGCGACCTCCAGACCGACCTCAACCACTGCGGGGCGTGCGGGCGCACGTGCATGGCCGGCCAGGTGTGCTCGGGCGGCGCGTGCGTCGTGTCGTGCGCGTCGAGCCTCACCAACTGCTCGGGCTCGTGCCGCGACGTGCAGAGCGACCGCTCCAACTGCGGCACCTGCGGCAACGAGTGCGCCTCGGGGCAGGTGTGCTCCGGCGGGATGTGCGTGGTGTCGTGCGTGGCCGGGCAGACCAACTGCTCGGGCTCGTGCCGCGACGTGCAGAACGACCGCGCCAACTGCGGCATGTGCGGCAACTCGTGCCCGGCCGGGCAGGTGTGCTCGGCGGGCGCCTGCGTGGTGTCCTGCGCCACGGGCTTCACCTCGTGCGGCGGATCGTGCCGCGACCTCACCAGCGACCGCGCCAACTGCGGCATGTGCGGCGTCTCGTGCGCGGCCGGTCAGGTGTGCTCGGGGGGCGCCTGCGTCGTGTCGTGCGTGGCGGGGCTCACCAACTGCTCGGGCTCGTGCCGTGACCTCGACAACGACCGCGCCAACTGCGGGATGTGCGGCCGGTCGTGCGCGGCCGGTCAGGTGTGCTCGGCGGGCACCTGCGTGGTGTCGTGCCTCACGGGCCTCACCAACTGCTCGGGCTCGTGCCGCGACCTCACCAGCGACCGGGCGAACTGCGGCGGCTGCGGCGTGACCTGCGCCGCGGGCCAGGTGTGCTCGGGGAGCGCGTGCGTGGTGTCCTGCGCCGCGGGCCTCAACAACTGCTCGGGCTCGTGCCGTGACCTCCAGACCGACCGCGCCCACTGCGGCATGTGCGGTCGGGCGTGCGCGTCGGGCGAGGCGTGCCTCGCGGGCGGCTGCGTGGTGTCGTGCCCGACGGGCCAGACCAACTGCGGCGGCTCGTGCGTGACGGTGAGCAACGACAACACCAACTGCGGGGTGTGCGGCCGCGCCTGCCTCGCGGGCCAGGTGTGTTCGAGCGGGTCGTGCGTGACCACGTGCCTCGCGGGCCAGACCAACTGCTCGGGCACCTGCCGCGACACGCTGACCGACCGCGCCAATTGCGGCGGCTGCGGCACGGCGTGCACCGCCGGGCAGATCTGCGCGGCGGGCGTCTGCGTGACGACCTGCGCGGCGGGCCTCACGACCTGCAGCGGGAGCTGCGTCAACACGGCCATCGACCCGAGCAACTGCGGCGGCTGCGCCATCGCGTGCCCGGCGCGCACGGCGGCGTCGCCCGTCTGCGTGGGGAGCGCGTGCAACTTCGTCTGCAACGCCAACTTCGCGGACTGCGACCGCATCTCCGGCAACGGCTGCGAGGTCGACGTGCGCAGCAACGTCAACAACTGCGGCACCTGCGGCACCGTGTGCCCGGCGCGCGCCAACGCGGTCTCGACGTGCACGACGAGCACCTGCGGGTTCACCTGCATGGCGGGCTTCGCCGACTGCAACGGCGTGGCGAGCGACGGCTGCGAGGTCACCCTCGCCACCAACCCGTCCAACTGCGGCACCTGCGGCAACGTGTGCGCCGGCGGCTCGTGCGCGTCCGGCACCTGCGGCTTCGCCTGCTACGCCGGCCCGTACCGCGTGCTGGTGCTCACCAACGCGAGCGACACCAACTCCACGACGTACTTCCCGTCGGGCACGGTGGTGACGCGCGTGTCCAACGCGGCCTGGTCGGCGCTGACCACCGCGAACTTCGGCCAGTACGACCTGCTCTGGGTCGGCGGCGAGTGTGGTGGAGATGACTTCTCGGCGTTCCAGTCGAGCCAGGCTGCCTGGGGCCCGGCCGTCGCGAGCGGCCGCATCGAGATCACCACCACGGACGCGGCCTTCCACGCCGGGCCTGCGAGCAACGCGTCGGCGCGGACGTTCATCGCCAACGCGGTGCGCTACCTCGGCGGCCTCGGCCGCAACGCCGACGGCGGCCACACCGGCCTCTACTTCAGCACCGGCTGCTCGGGGCTCTCGCTCGCCACCTACGCGGGCACCTTCGGCAGCGGCCTCGCGACGGGCGGCGCCAGCGGCGACCCGACCGCGATCACCACGGCTGGCGCGAGCCATCCCCTCCTCGCGGGGCAGACCGTCGGCGCGCTCGCCTGGGGCTCCTACGCCCACTCGAGCATCAGCGGCATCCCCGCTGGGTACACGAGCCTCTCGGAGATCTCGGGCTCGTCCGTCCAGATCGTGAAGAGCGTCGCCTGCTTCTGACCTTCTCCCTCCTCCGGTGACCCCGCGCCGACGCGGGTGGGGTCACTTCCCTCCTTCCCGACACATCCCCATCGGACCGTCGCGTTCGTGGTAGCCGTCGAAGGCCGCCATGAATCACCACGTGACGCCCGGGAGGCCGCGTTGACGATGCGCTGGCTCTATCACCTCACGCTCGACGGGGACGACCTCGCCGCCGCCTGCGCGCCCGCGTCGCTCGGGCGCGAGGGCTTCGTCCACGCGTCGTATCGCGACGCCGTGCGGGAGAGCGCGCGGCTGTACTTCACCGGACCGACGGCGCCGTCGGTGTTGCAGATCGACCCGCGCCAACTCGACGTCCCGGTCGACCTCGCCGTGACGCCGCGCGGGGTGATGCCGCACATCGAGGGGGTGATTCCGCCGGGCGCGGTGCGTCGGGTGTGGCGGCTCGACGACTTCGACGCGGCGCCCGACGAGGTCATCGACGCGCCGGAGGGAGAGCCGCGGTGACGGGCCAACGATGGAGCCGCCTCCGCGGGGGGTGGCGCATCGGCGCCGACTGGTTTGCGCGGGCGGGTCTCACGACGACGGCGACGGCGCCGCGCGGGCTCGTCGACTCGCTCGACGACCTCGCCCACGACGCCATCGAGCCGTCGCGGATGGACGTCGGGGTGGCGGCGTTCTTCGTCGACCCGGCGTCGCTCGACCTGCGCATCGAGCCGTCGTGGCGGTCGCCGTTTCGCCTCGTCGGAAGGCTGTGGCACCGGGTCGCGCGCTGGCTGGGGCAGCTCTGCGTTCCGGTGGATGGGTGCACCATCGCGGTGGAGACCTTCGCGTTGGAGGGCGCGCGGGACGGGCGCGACAAGGTGCGCGGCGTGGTGCGGCGGTACACCGACCGGGCGGCCACGATGCAGGTCATGGCCTATGGGGTCGTGACGCACGGGGGCGTCGGGCTGATGAGCGCGGTGTTTCCGCTGCCCGGGTGCAACCTCACCGGGCACCTCCGCCTCGACGAGGTCTCGCGCGACGGCGCGGTGGTCGACGGCGTTCGGCTGACGACCCGCGCGCGAATTGGGCGCGACGACGGGACGGGCGTGTGGCTCGTCACGGCGCTGGGACGGCTGCCGCTTCCGTTGGAGGAGACGCTGACGCTCTGGGCGGCCTCGTCGGCGGCGCGCCCCGCGGACTGCGACCCGGAGCACTGGCCGGGCTGCACCGTCGTCGCGGTGCACGAGCAACGGCTCTTCGGCGCGCTGATGGTGCGCCACCGGTACTGGTTTCGACCGCGGTAGGGGATACGGGGTTGGAGCGGGGTCGCGGGTCCGGGGTTCGGGCGGTGAGGGCCGACGCCCGAACCCCGGCCAACGATCGACGGCCTCGCGCTACGCCGCGAGCTCGTCGGGGCCGGGCAGCACGTCGGAGGCGCCCGGCAGCAGGCGCTCGACGCTCTCGCGCACGGCGTCGCTGCACGGGAGCACGGCGGCGCGGCGAACGGTCCCCCGGTAGATGCCGCTCATCTGTCGGACGGCCATCGCGTCGAGGGCGACGGCGAGCAGCGAAAACTCCCCCGCCAGCGTGCGCGCCACGAGGGGACGGGCGCGGTCGAGCGTCTCGACGACGGCGTCGTGGCGGCCGCGCTGGAAATCGACGAGCGCGCGGGAGAGCGCGAGGTGGGCGTGCGACTCCATGGAGTCGGCCTCGACGCGCGCGAGGACGGCGTCGGCCTCGTCGAGTCGGCCGAGGCGCGCGAGGGCCATCGCGTGGCGGGTGTCGATGAGCACGCGGATGGCGTTTTCCTCCTCGACGCGGCGGGTGCCGAGCGCGTCGGCGGCGGCGCGGAGCAGGGCCTCGGCCGCGGGGAAGTCGCCCGCGAGCAGGGCGAGGTAGCCGAGGTTGTGCAGCGCGGTGGCCGCCACGCCGCGCGGCGCGATGAGGCCGACGACGTCGCGGAAGGTGGCGCGGGCGCTCGCGTGGTTGCCCTCGCCGAGGGCGGTGACGGCGGCGTTGTGGACGCGGGTGACGCGCCGGAAGCTCCACCACCAGGGGATCGCAGCGACGATGGCGGCGACGACTCCGGCGTAGGCGGCGAGGAAGGTGGGGCGTCCCACCCAGACGACGGCCGCGAAGAGGGCGAGGGTGCAGGTCGAGAGCAGCGCGAGCGGGCCGCGGTAGATGATCACGCGCGGTCGCGAGACCCACGCGTAGGCGGCGGGGTCGATGGGGATGGAGCGGATCACGCGACACCTCCGAGGGCGTTGATGGTGACGTCGGAACCAGGGACACGGGCGGCGATCCACTCGCGGAGCGAGGGGTCGTCGGGGAGGGCGTCGACGGGGACGTGGCCGCTGCGCGCGAGGTGCTCGATGGCGCGAAGGAACCAGCGCTCGCGGAGGCTGAGGCGCCGCTCGTTGGAGACGGCGTGCTCGCCGAGCAGGCGCAGCGTCGTGGCGTGGTCGCGTCGGCCCGCAGCGAGGCGGATGGAGAGGGCGACGCCGTACGCGTGGGCGAGGGGCATCCACGCCGGAGGGAGCGGGGTGAGCTCGGCCTCGGCCTGGTCGAAGCGGCCGAGGGCGAGGAGCGCGTCGGCGCGGGCCATGCGGACGTTGACGCGGTAGTCGCTGCTCTCGCGGTTGGAGCGGGTCACGTTGGTGCCGAGGGCGGTCTCGGCCTCGTCGAGAATCTGGAGGGCCTCGGTGAAGTGCCCCCGCTCGGAGGCCACCTGCGCGAGCGCGTAGAAGAGCGCCGACCGGATGCCCGGCCCGCGCTGCACACGCACGGCGTCGCGGAGGGTCTCGACCGCGAGGTCGGGGTCGCCGTTGGCCATCGCGAGGCGGGCCAGCCGGAGCGGGACCAGCACCCGCCGCTGCGAGCGGATGAGCAGCGAGTACGCGAGGGTCGCGACGCCGACGAAGGCGAGCGCGACGACGCTCGCGAAGAGCCAGGGCGAGGCCCCAAAGAGCTCCGCGAGCGCGCTGGGTGGAGGCGGTGCGTCGGCGAGGTCATCGGGCCCCGCGGGTGAGCGTGGAAGCAACACCAGGACGACGGTGAAGACGGCGACGAGGACGATCCACAGGCCGAGCAACAGCCCCGGTCGGCGGCGCTTCGTGCGGGGGAGCCCTTCCAGATAGGCGGGTGCGCTCATGGTGCCGGACTCTATCGCACGGCCCTCCGTCGCTCGCGAGACCGGTGGACTCTTGACGGTGCCCCGGCGCACGGCGCGCCGAACGCGAGCAAACACGGGGACTGCGCAGCGGCCCGCTTGCTGCACATCACCCGAGCATGCACGACGCGGTGGCAGAGGCGCGGCACACGCCCGGCGGCGGTGAGAGGAGTGAGAAATCTTCGCGCCTCGTTGAAGCGTCGCCGGAGGGCTCGCAACGGAGTGTGCGGGTCAGCGGGGAGGGCGCCGGCGCCGTCTGCGCCGACACTCTTTTCTTCGAACCGACTCTTCAGGGGCTCACGACCATGGACGCTGAACACACCGCCGCGCAGTCGCGCGTGGGGACGACGCTCGGCCAGAAGTACGAGCTGCAACGCCTCGTCGGCACGGGCGGCATGGGCGCCGTGTACGAGTCGCGCAACGCGTGGACGGGTCGGCGCGTGGCCATCAAGGTGCTGCACCCGGCCTTCGCGGCGAAGCCCGGCGTGCTGGGGAGGTTCATTCAAGAAGCGCAGGTCGCGTCGCGGGTGGTGCACCCCAACATCGTGGAGGTGATCGACCTGGGGCAGGGCGATGGGGAGGGGGCGTTCTATATCGTTCAGGAATTTATCGAGGGGGCAGACCTGCGCGCGGTGATGGACGAGGCCGGTCGGGTGTCTCCGCGTCGTGCGGTGGCGCTGATGGCCCCGGTGATGCGCGCCCTCGCGGCTGCCCATCGCGCGGGCGTGGTGCACCGCGACGTGAAGCCCGAGAACATCCTCATCGCTCGCGACACCACTGGGGCGCCGTGCCCGAAGGTCATCGACTTCGGCGTATCGAAGCTGCTCGACCAGCCCTCCACCCGCCGCACGCTCGCGGGCACCACGC
Organism: Polyangiales bacterium; assembly: GCA_044229975.1. GTDB lineage: Bacteria > Myxococcota_A > Polyangia > Polyangiales > SCUS01. Next base: position 511,635 of record JBGARZ010000005.1, on the reverse strand, counting down.
TCGGAACGCCCTACTACATGTCCCCGGAGCAGGCGCGCGGCGACGCCGACCTCGATGGGCGCAGCGATGTGTGGGCCGTCGGCGCAGTGCTCTACGAGATGCTCTCGGGGTCGCTCGCCTTCGACGCCGACAACTACAACCTCCTCATCATCAAGGTCTGCACCGAGCGGGCGCCTCGCCTCGATTCACTCGCCCCCGAGCTGCCGTCGGCGCTGGTGGAGGCGGTTCATCGGGCGCTGTCGCCGCGGCGCGACGATCGCTTCGACTCGATGGAGTCCTTCCTCGATGCGTTGATGGCGTGCCCGCTGGAGGGCGAGTCGTTGCCGCCGCCGATGCCGTTGCCAGCGCGCGACGACGAGCCCGCGATGACCCTGACGCCGATGCACTGGGCCGCGACGCCGCCGCCCGTCGCCCGTCCGCGGCGCGCTCCGTGGGCCGCGATGGCGTCGGGGCTCGCGGTGATGTGCGCGGTGGTCTTCGCGCTCGCCTCGCGGCAGAGCACGGCGCACGCGCGGCCCGCGGCCGTCGTCACGTCGCCGGTCGTCGCAGCGGCGGTGGTGGCGGTGCCCGAGCGCGTCGCGGTGGTGGCGCCTGCGGTGGTGGTGGCGGTTCGCCCGGTGAGGGTCGCGTCCACGGTGCGACCGCGGGCGGTGGCTCGTCCCGCGATCGCGGCGCGAGCGCAGGCGGTGGCTTCGTCGGCGGTGGTGGGAAGGTCGTCCAACGGGGCGTTGATCCTGGCGCCCTAGAACCATCCCACGGGGCATTGGGAGGGTTGGGGAAGGACGCAAGGACGCAAGGATCGCAAGGATCAGAGGAGGGGCGAGGTGACGGTCTGTCGCTCGAACGGCTCTTCGCTTGCGACCCCTGCGCCCTTGCGGCCTTCCGCCAACCGTTCGTGGTCCCTGTGGAGCAGTACCAGGCGTCGTCAAAGAGAGCGGGAGAGAGTCCAATGCGTGGTGGATGGAAGGGCGCCGTCGCGGCGGCGTTGGTGACGCTCGTCGCGCGCGGGGCGTGCGCGCAGTCGGCGACCGAGGTCGACGCGCTGGTGCGCCAGGCGGTGGTGTTGCGGCAGCAGGCGCGGGACGACGCAGCGCTGGCGGTGTTGCAGCGGGCGCTCGGGCTGTCGCGCGAACCGCGGGTGCTGGCCCAGGTAGGGCTCGCCGAGCAGGCCATGGGGCGCTGGCTCGACGCCGATCGTCACCTGGAGGAGGCGCAGCGCGCGTCGGGTGATCCGTGGATCGCGCGCAACCGGGCGTCGCTCGCGGAGGCGCGGCGGCAGGTGGGCGCGCACCTCGGGCGGGTGCTGGTGTTTGGTGCGGTGGCGGGGGCCGAGGTGTTCGCCAACGAGCAGCGCATCGGGGCGCTGCCGATGTCCGTCGCAGCGTCGGTTGCGAGCGGAACCAACCTCATCGAGGTGCGCGCGCCGGGCTATGTGACGATGACCCGGCGGGTGCAGGTCGAGCCGGGGGCGGAGGCGCGCGAGACCTTCGCGATGGTGCGGGAGCCCGCTCCCGTGGTGGTGCCCGCGACGCCGGTAGCGACGCCGGTCGTGGTGCCCGTGACGACGGTGATGCAGACACCGACCGCGGGTCCGTCGAGGGAGAGCGGCGCGCGGCGGGTGCTGGCGTGGACGTCGCTGGCCGTGGGCGCGGCGGGTCTGGGCGCCGGGGTGTTTGCCACGACGCAACTGGTGGGCGCGGTCTCGGACTACGACACGCGACGCGACCCGGTGTGCCCCGGAACCAACGCGACGGTGCAGCCGACCGTGTGCGCGGGCTACCTCGCGGAGGTGGAGGCGATGCGCCCGCTCGCGGTGGCGGGCTTCGTGGCGGGTGGTGCGCTGGCGATCACGTCGGTGGTGCTCTTCGCGACGTCACCCTCCGGGGAAGAGCGCGCGCGGGCGGGCGCGTTTCGCTGCGGCGTGGGGACGTCGGGGGTGAGCTGCAGCGGGGTGTTTTGAGCGAGCGCGGCGGACCCGCGGTCACCAGTGGGTGCGGCCGTAGTGGTAGAGGGTGAGCGTCAGCGTCGCGAGGCCGGCGGCCTTGATGAGCATCGCGAAGGGGCTCAGCCCGGCGTCATGGGTCGAGCGCTGGTTGCCGATGGCGGTGCCGAGCCCGAGCAGCGCGAGGCCCGCGAAGAGCCCCGCGGCGAGCATCTGTACCGTCATGGGCATCGGAGTGCGGGCTCTCGCGGAGGGACGCGCGGGCCTACGCCTCGCGGATGACGGTCTTCGGGCTGCGCATGAGCGGAAACCACCAGGCGCGGCCGTTCTTGAAGTGGACCCACAGCACGTCGATGCGCGACAGGCCGTCGGGCGACTCGACGAACAAGCCCGGGGCGCACAGCTCTTCCCAGATGTCCGCCCACTCGTCGTTCTCTTCTTCGCTGTCGACGTCCAGCAGCGCGCACTCGCGCTCGAACAGGTGCCGCAGCGGCTCGAACGCCGGCGCCGTCTCGTAGGTGCCCTCCGCCGCCTGCTGGTCGGTCATCAGCGACTGGCCGTCGGGGCGCAGCACCGCCAGCAGTTCACCGCCCCGCGTCAACCGCCACTCCTTCGACATCGCCTCTCCACTGCTACAAACACGCGGCATTGCCGCTCACACCCTGAGGTCGCGCAGCAGCGTACCCGAACGCAGGTCGACGGCCAACGCCCTTCCGCGGTCGTCGCACACCGTGAGCACTTCATCGACCACCCGGCCGTGGGCGGCACCGGAGCCCTCCAGCCGAAGCTCCACCAGCCGACGGCTCGCCGTCAGGTGCCACAGCGCCACCGTCACCACGCCCGCCACGCTCTCCACGAACACCACCCACGGCGGCGCGAGGTGGGCGACGCGCGCGGTGGTCTCCGCCTCGAACGCAAACTGGACCAGCGGCTGCGACGCCCCGCGGTCGATGGAGTACAGCCCCGCCCCGTGCCGTCGCGCCACCACGCCCGTCGCATCCACCGCCACCGCCACCGCGCCCGGCGCTTCGAGCAGGCGCTCCAGCAGGGCCCAACCCGGCAGCCGCCACCGCCAGCGCTCGACCTGCGTGAGCGCCCTCACCGCGGCCGCGCCCGTCGCGTCGCGGGCCACGCAGTGCACCCGCGTGTGGGAGGTCTGCGGGACGCGACCGGGGCCCGGTAGCGCGCGCAGGTCGGGGGCCGTCGCGTCGAGCAGCAGCACCTCGCCGCGCTGCCCGACGAGCCAGCCGTCGCCGTCGTAGTCGCTCGCGAAGGCGTCGAGGGTGCACTCGCCCCACGCGGTGCAACGGCCCGCGAGCAGGTCGAGCCGCGACAGCATCCAGCCCGCGCCCCGCGCCCCGAGCAGCAGCGCGCGGTCGCCGTGGTCGGACCACACGATCGCATGCGTCGGGGCGTCGTAGCGGGCGCGCTCACGGCCGTCGCGGTCGCGCAGCGAGGCGCCGCTCTCGCCCAGCGCCAGCAGCATCGTCCCCTGCGCTCGCGCGAAGACCGCGTCGTACAGCGCGGTGGGTCCGGTGTCGGCGGCGTCGATGGTGTGGCGCCAGGGTTCCGGGCGCGATGCGAGCGGCATGCGCGCGAAGGTGGGCCACGTCGGAACGTCCGCCCGCAACACCGGGTCACGCGCGAGGTTGAGCAGCGTCTGCAACGCCTGGAGGTCGGCCGGGTCGTTGGTGCGCGCGGCGTCGCGGCACTGCGGGCGAACGAGCAGGCGGGCGGCGAGCGCGAGGCCCTCGCTCCACGGCTCGGCGACGGCCAACGCCGCGAAGTTCGCCCGTTGGCTGAGGGCTTCGGGGCCGTCGGCGTCGGCCATGGCATCGAGGTGCGAGCGCAGCGCCGCGAAGCGCTCGGGGTGCTGCGACAAGCGGCGGGCGAGGACGCGGTGGGCGGCCGTTCCGCCGAGGGCGAGGAGCGCGCTGCCCCAGGCGTCGACCTCGTCGGCGAGCGCCGCGACGGGTGCGCCGACCTGCACCGCGGCGGCGAGGTCGCCCACCGAGGCGAGGTGACGCGACCAGAGCGTGCGCAGCGCGTCGACCCCGGTGGGGTTGTCCTTCAGCGACGTGAGCACCGCCGCGAAGGATCCATGCAGGCGCATGACAGCCAGGGCGCGCGACGGGTCACCCGCGAGCAGCCATTGGCGGGTGCGGAGCTCGGGCGCGAGGCGGGCGGTCTCGGCGAGCTCGGCGGCGAGGCGGAGGCGACCGTGGCGTTCGAGGAGGGCGACGGCCTCACCGGGCTCGCGCAAGAGCTCGGCGAGCGTGAACGCGGCCTCGTCGATGCGCCCCTCCGCTTCGAGCGCCTTCGCGGCGTCGCGGTAGAGCATCCGCAGCAGCGCGTGCAGCGAGTCGCCCCCGGTGGCGGTGGCGTGCGTCGTCGGCGCGAGCTGGATCGCGAGCGCGTCGCGCGCCCTCGGTGTCTCCCAGGTGAGCGGTTGGTGCGGCGCGTCGGGTGCGCGCGGGCCGCCGAGGGGAATCGCGTGGCGCAGCGCCGCGTCGAGGTCGCCCTGGCGAAACATCTCGATCATGCGATCGAGGTAGCCGGCCTGATCGGCGCCGAGCGCGCGCTGCACCTGCGAGCGCACCAGCTTCTCGCGGAGCCATCCGCGGAGGCGCGACCACCAGCCTCGCGGGGGTGCGGCGGCGGTCGGAGCGCTCCCTTCGACGGGCGGCAGCGCGCGCACGGAGGGGTCGGGCGCAGGGTCGTCATCGAGCAGTCGGGTGAGCGCGCCCCACCACGCTGAAAGGCCGCGGGCGGGCCGTGGCGTGGGCGCGACCGTGGTGGTGGCCGTGACCGTGGCGGAGACGAGCGCGGCTGCTTCGGGCGTGACGGCGCCGCGTGCGACGAGGGCTCCGAGCGCGCGGGAGAGGGCGGCGGCCATGGAGGCGGTCCCCTCGGGGCGCAGCGTGGGCGCGTCGGTGGACGGTGCGACGACGACCACGACGGGAGGCGCGCCGAGCGAGGCGACGTCGAGGCGGAGCATCGGTCCGAGGTCGATCCAGGCGGAGGGGTCGACGAGGCTGGCGGGGTCGAGGGCGACGGGCTCGGCGCAGCCGCCGCGGGCGAGGACGAGGTGGTCGGCGCGGGCGCCCGCCTGGACGAGGCGGTCGACCTCGGCGCGCGAGAGGGGAGCGGTGGAGCAGAGGGTGACGGCGGCGCTTCCGGCGCAGCGCACGAGGGCGGCTCCCTCGCAGGGCGCGGCGGGCACCCGGCGCGCGGTGCCGAACATCACGGCGTACTGCGCGCCGAGCGCGTACACGGTGGTGCCGGGGGACCAGCGGGCGAGCACGCGGGCGCGGGCGATGGCCTCGTCGGTGCGATCGACGAGCAGGCCGACGGCGTCGACGACCCCGCGATGGGCGAGGCGACGCGGGCGGAGGGGGGCGGTCACCTCGGCACCGCCACGTGGAGGAGGCAATCGTGGGCGTGCGGCGACCACACCTCGATGGTGTCGTCGTCGAGGAGGAAGGCGACGCGGTCGCCGCGGGGCGAGGCGACGGCGTGGCGGGCGTCGCGGTCGAGCGTCAACAACGTAGACGTCGCGCTCGCGGTGACGGCGAGCACGGTGCGCTGGTCGGCGTCGAGGCAGAGCAGCCCGATGGAGGGGCCAGAGGTCTCGGCGACTCCGAGCACGGAGGCGCCGTCGGGCGCGCGGACGAAGTGGGCGCTGCCGCCGAACTGCGGGACGTGCCACTCGCCGCTCGCGAGGCGCTGGAGGTGGGCGATCTTCACCGAGAACGTGGCGGCGACCCGACCCTCGACGCCGGTGATGGGCGTGAAGACCACGTCGGGCAGCAGGGTGTTGACGTGGGCGACGGCGTCGGACGCGAGGAGCACCCGCACGCTGCCGTTGATGGTCGCCATCGCGCGCACGCCGTCGTACCAGGCGACGGCGTTGTCGGGGGTGAGCACGATGAGGCGGTGGCTCGCGTCGAGGAAGAGCGCGGCGTCGCCGGCGAGCTCGACGCGGGCGAGGTGGGTCGGGCGCAGCTCCGGGGTCCACGGGCCGGACACGGACGGTCGACGCGACCTGCCGCTGGGGAAGATCGCGCTGGAGACGTCCTGCAGGTGCAGCACGGCGTCCTTCTCGGTGAGCAGCACGAGCTGTCGGCGCGTCCATCCGAGGCCCAGCACCGTGTGCCCGGCGTCGACGCTGAAGCGCCGGTACCGCCCGCGCTTCGCGCTCGACGCATCGGGGACGGTGTAGACCGTCACGCATCCATCGGCGTCGACGAAGGCGACCTTGCGTCCGTCGGCGAGGAGCACCGGCGTGCTCGCGGGACGAGCGATGCCCGCGGTGCGGGTCATCCGCGTGGGCGGCGGAGGCTTCGGGGCGAGCGCGCCATCACGAACGAGTCGCAGACACTCGTTTTCGGACGGGAGCGGGAGGCGGAGCGTTCGGCGGTGGGCGCCGCGGGCGACGGTGACGTCGAGGGCACGGGTGTCTGCTTCGAAGACGTCGGAGAGGGTGATGCGACCGACGGGGGTCTTCACGCCGGGCAGTCGCCGGCCAGGCGCGATGGTGTCGGGCGGACCGATGATCCAGAGGTCTTCCCAGTCGTCGCGGCGGGCGAGGTCGAGCCACGGCTGGAGGTCGCGCTCGGTGGGCGACGTGGCGAGTCGACCGAGGAGAAACGCGCGGAGGTCTTTCTCGTTGAGGCTGAGCCGCAGGCCCGCGTTGGGGTCGGTCGCATCGGGCGCCCGCTGGAGCACCGACCACCCGAAGCGCGCGCCGGCCTGACGGGCCCGACCGGCGAGCGCGAGCAGCAGCGCGAACTGCCCGACGCGCGGACCACCGAGCTGCATGGGCCCAGGGTCGAAGAGCGCGACGGAGGTACGGGCACGGGCCTCGTCGCGCCGCGCCAGTTGATAGAACGGGTGCTCGTGCTGGGCCGCCCGCCGCAAGAACTCCTCGGGCGCCACGTCGGCGATGGCCCACTCGGTGAGCACGAGTCGCTCGTAGGGCCCGCGCAGGCTCAGGCCGTCGAAGCCATCGGGCGCGCCGCTGCCGGTGCGGGCGCGGGCGCGGAGCGGTCCGATGGCGGCGGCGAGCTGGTCGATCCACGGGCCGAGCGAGCGGGCGATCTCGGGCGGGAGCAGACCCAGCACCGGCGCGAAGGTCTCGTCGCGGGTGAGCGGCGGGCTCATCGGCGGAGCGCGGTCTGCGCGGCGACGAGGCGCGCGCGGTCGAGGGGGCGGGCGTCACCGAGCGGGCACACGACGGTGCTCCCATCGGGCGCGGGCCAGAGCGCGACGGGCTCCTGCGACGCGACGCGGCGGGCGAGGAGACCGAGCGGAACCGTCGGGTCTTGCGCCGTGGGGAGGGTGAGCGTGGGGGCGTCGGAGGCGCGTCCGAGGTAGCGGGCGCCATCGATCCACGGGAGCGCGGCGGCGGGGCCGAGGATGAGGACGTGGCGGTCGTCGGCGACGCCGCGCAGGGCGGCGAGCGAGGCGTCGGGCAGCGCGAGCAGACGATGCAGGAGGGCGGCGGCGGCGGGGCCTTCGGCGACGAGGGCCGAGACGTCGCGGGGAGCCGTGCGAGGGCGCCACGCGAGGGCGACGAGGTCGCGGGCGGCGGGCTCGACGGGGCTCTCGGGCGGTGCGCGGTAGGGGGTCACGGCGGCGTGCTCGGAGAGAGGGTGTACCGCGTCTCTCCGCGGCGCGTCTTTCAGGCGCAGAGCTGACGTCTCGGGGTGCGCCCGACGTCAACGACATTCCCTCATCGACCAAAAGGCGCCGACCAGGCGGGAGGTGGCGCGAGCGCTACCGTCGCCCGGCGCATGGGTCGGATGACGCCGCGGGTCGCCTGGGCGTGCAGTCCATCACGCGCCCGCGCGGGTCGAGCGCGATGTCGCAGCAGGCCACGAACATCGCTCGGAGTCGCTCGCGCCCCCGTTGGACGCGAGACTTCATGGCCGACGAGGAGGCGCCGACGAGCGCGGCCGCCTCCTTCTGGGTGAGCCCCTCCAGCTCCGTGAGAGTGATCGCCTCGCGGTACGGCGATGGGAGGCGAGCGACGAAGGGGGCGATGCATCGGCAGACCTCGGCCTCGGGGTCTCCACATCGGCGATCGTCAGTCGACCGCTCGGCTTGAGCACTTGCGCAGCTTCGCGGAGTCTTGACGCTCCCTGGTACTTGCAGCATACAAGCAATGTGACGCCAGCCCGCTTCGCCGCCCTCGCGAGCGTGGTCGCCCGCGGCATCTCCCGCCTGGAGCGCGACGAGATCTGCTGCGCCGACCTGACCCTCCAGCAGTTCGAGACGCTGCGCGCGCTGCGTGACGCGGGGCCGCTCACGCTCGGCGCGGCCGCGAGGGCGCTCGGCATCGACCTCTCGACCGCGAGCCGCAACCTCGCCCGGCTCGTGAAGGGCGGCTACGTCACTCGTCGGCGCGGCCGGGAAGACGCCCGCCTGGTGGCCTTCGCGCTCTCGAAGAAGGGCGCCGCGCGTCTCGACTCGCTCTGCTGCGACGAGCGCGTCGTGTTCACGGCCGTGCTCGCGCGCCTGCCGGTCGCTCGGCACCCCGCGGTCGAAGAGGCGCTCCAACTGCTCGCCGCCGCGCTCGCCGACGAGAGCCCCCGCGGCGCGGCCGCGTGCTGTGCGCCGGGGACGAGCTGCCCGTGAGCGACACGGCCCGGCCCGCACCTCCGACGCCCGCCCGCCGCCTGGTCGCCGAGGCCGTCGGCACCGCGATGCTCCTCGCCACCGTGGTCGGCTCTGGCATCATGGCCGAGCGGCTCGCCGGCGGAAACGTCGCCGTCGCCCTGCTCGCCAACACGGTCGCGACGGGCGCGGGTCTCGTCGCGCTCATCCTCACCTTCGGGTCGGTGTCGGGCGCGCACTTCAACCCAGTCGTCACGCTGGCGGAAGCCTCGCAAGGCGGCCTCTCGTGGCGCCTCGTCCCCAGCTACATCCTCGCGCAGGTGGTGGGCGCCTTCGCCGGCGTGGCGGCCGCGCACGGCATGTTCGACCTCCCGCTCTTCGCCGCCTCGACGCACGTCCGCGCGGGGGGAGCGCAGATGTGGAGCGAGTTCGTCGCGACCTTCGGGCTGCTCGCCGTGATCTGGGGCTGCGCACGCCAGCGCCCGTCGGCCGTCCCGTTCGCCGTCGCGGCGTACATCACGGCGGCGTACTGGTTTACCGCCTCGACCTCCTTCGCCAACCCTGCGGTGACGCTGGCGCGTGCGGCCACCGACACCTTCGCGGGCATTCGTCCCGTCGACGTGCCGGGCTTCGTCGTTGCGCAGCTCGTCGGGGCCGCCGCCGCGACCCTCCTCTTCCGCTGGCTCGTGCCGACGCTCCCCGCGGTCGCGCCGCGCGGGGTCGTCGCCCATGGCCAACCGCCCGTCACCCGCCCCGAGGACTCCTCATGACCACCGTGATCTTCGCCTGTGTCCACAACGCGGGTCGCTCGCAGATGGCAGCAGCGTTCTTCAACGTGCTCGCCGACGGTGCGAGGGCGCGCGCGCTCTCGGCGGGCACTGCTCCCGCCGAGCGGGTCCACCCCGAGGTGCTCGATGCCATGCGCGACGTGGGAATCGACCTCGCCGAGGCCCGGCCCCAGCGGCTCACCGACGCGCTCGCCCGGGGTGCGCAGATGCTCATCACCATGGGCTGCGGCGACGCCTGCCCGGTCGTCCCCGGACTCCGGCGCGACGACTGGCCGCTGGAAGACCCGAAGGGCAGGTCGGTCGAGCGCGTGCGGGAGATTCGCGACGAGGTGAAGGCGCGCGTTGAGGGGCTGCTGCGGGCCGAGGGATGGCTGCGTGATGGGTCGGTCGGTGGCAGGAGCATCGAGTGAGTGACCTGCCCAACCTGTCCGAGGCGCACTTCGATCTGCCCGACCTCGCCCGCCTGGAGCCGATCGGTCGAGCGACCCACGCGCCGCGCATCCTGCTTCTCTACGGGTCGTGCCGGGAGCGTTCGTACAGCCGCTTCCTCACGCAGGAGGCCGCGCGGCTGCTCGATCGCATGGGCGCCGAGACGCGCATCTACGACCCGCGGGGTCTGCCGCTGCCCGACAGCGCACCGGCCACCCACGAGAAGGTGGTCGAGCTGCGCGAGCTGTCGCTCTGGTCGGAGGGTCAGGTGTGGTGCAGCCCCGAGCGGCACGGCGCGATGACGGGGGTGTTCAAGAGCCAGATCGACTGGCTCCCGCTGGAGCTCGGGAGCCTGCGGCCCACGCAGGGCCGAACGCTCGCGGTGATGCAGGTGTCGGGTGGGTCGCAGTCCTTCAATGCCGTCAACGCGCTGCGGGTGCTGGGTCGCTGGATGCGGATGGTGACCATCCCCAACCAGTCGTCGGTGGCGAAGGCCTTCCAGGAGTTCGACGAGGCGGGGCGGATGAAGCCGTCGGCCTACTACGACCGCGTGGTCGACGTGATGGAGGAGCTGTTCAAGTTCACGCTGCTGGTGCGCGACCGCGCGGAGTACCTCGTGAGCCGGTACAGCGAGCGCAAGGAGGCCGCGGCGAAGAGCGAGGCCGCGCGCCTCGCGGCGGTGGCGATGGCCCACGAGTCACCGCCGGGCGGCGCGACCGGACCATCGACCTGAAGGGGTGCGATCTGCGCGAGAGGCGTCACGAGGGAGCACTCCGGTCACGATCCCGGGACGCTCGACCGTGCCGCCTCCGCGGCGGCGCAAACGCCGCGAAGGATCGGCGAGCGGGTGGCGGAACGTGTCAACGCCGAGATCCAGAAGCTTTGCGGTCGCAAGCCCTGGCCAGAGCATCGGGCGGTGTTGTTCCTCGACCCGTACGGGATGCAGGTCGAGTGGCAGACCATCGAGGCGATCGCCCGCACGCAGGCTATCGACCTCTGGCGGCTCTTCCCGCACGGCATTGGCGTCAACCGTCTGGTGACTCGCAGTGGTGCGATTCCCGACGGCTGGCTGCACCGGCTCGACGTGATGTTCGGGACCACCGACTGGATCGACACCTTCTACCGGGTCGAGCCGCAGCTTGGCCTCTTCGGCCCGGACGCGACCATGCTGGTGAAGGAGCGCGTGGAGGTGATCGCCCGCTACTTCGTCGACCGCCTGAAGACCGTGTTTCCTGCGGTCGCCTCAAACCCTCGCATCCTGCGAAACTCCTCGGGCAACCCGATGTACCTGTTCTGTTTCGCCGCGGCGAACCCGTTGGCGCACAAGATCGCCAACGACGTTCTCGGGAAGATCGACTGATGGCCCTTGGATCCTCCATCGAATGGACCGAAGCCACCTGGAACCCTGTCCCATGACGAGGTGCCGGAGTCGTACATCGCGCGGGTCTTCTCTGTGATGCGCGAGGCGCACTGGCCCCGCTTCCCGCTCCTGACCAGGCGCGCGACACGCCTCGCCGAGCTCTCCGCGCACATCGATTGGCCCGACAATGTCTGGATGGGCGTGAGCGTCGAGAGCGAGCGCTACGTCCCCCGCATCGAGGCGCTGCGGACGACGGGCGCGCGGCTGAAGTTCCTGTCGCTGGAGCCGCTGCTCGGTCCGCTGCCGGGCCTCGACCTGCTCGGCATCGACTGGGCCATCGTGGGGGGAGAGTCGGGCCCTCACGCCCGAGAGATGAACCCAGCGCGGGCGTGGCGTTCTTCTTCAAGCAGTGGGGCGGTCCGAACGAGAAGCGCACGGGCCGTGATCGCGATGGGCGCACCTGGGATGAACTCCCTGTGCACACACCGGCGCCTCGGTTGGTGCGGCTACCCGTGGTCGCGTCGAGATCCACGTAGCCGTCCCGTCGCCTCCAGACGTCTGGAGCCACACCTCCTGGCGCCTGGAGGTCAGCCCTGCCAGGCGGCGAGCGCAGCCACGAGCCGCGGACGCACCGCGGTGAGCGCGGCGGGGAGCTCACCCGGCGCGAAGCTCGCGTCGATCTCGCGGAGCACGCCTTCGACGCGGAGGCGGAAGCCCTCGCGGGGGTCGGGCGGCGCGACGTGGGGGTCGCCGTCGGGGAGGGGAGCGCTGGCGTCGGGGCCGCGCGCGAGGAGCGCTTCGGCGTCGGCGGCGATGCGGTTGGCGCGGGCGAGGGGGCCCGCGGAGGCGTCCTCGCTGGCGGCGCGGAGGGCGCCGTTGCGGCTGCGGGCGAGCACGTCGCGGAGGGCGTCGCGCGCGGTGGATTGCTCCTCGCGGGTGGGTACGGCGGTGAGCAGCGGCCAGAGGTCTTCTTCGGTGACGTGGGTGCGACCGGCGAGCACGGCGGCGGCGGCGACCAGGCGCTGAACGCGCGCGGCGCGGCGGTCGGAGAGGTTGATCTGGGCGCGGCGCAGGAGGCGGATGGCGTGGGCGAGGGCGGGTCGCACGGGCGCGAGGTCGAGGCCGCGCGCGGCGGTGGCGAGGAGGTCGATGTCGGCGACCGAGGCGGGCGCGGCGGGGCGGTCGGTGTTGAGCTGCCAGGCCCCGGCAAGGAGGTCTTCGAGGCGGGCGTCGGGGACCGGGTCGAGGAAGGCGCGCACGAGAAAGCGGTCGGCGAAGGGGGCGAGGGCGTCGTCGTCGGGGAGCGCGTTGGAGGCGCCGACGCAGACGCGCAGCGGGCACGAGAGGCGGGTGGAGCCGCGGCGGAAGGTGCGCTCGTTGAGCAGCGTGAGCAGCGTGTTGAGGATGGCCGTCGACCCGAGGAACACCTCGTCGAGAAAGGCGACCTCCGCCTCGGGGAGCATGCCGGCGGTCTCGACCTCGACGACGCCTTCGCGGAGCTTGCGGAGGTCGACGGGGCCGAAGAGTTCGCTGGGCTCGGTGAAGCGCCCGAGGAGGTACTCGAAGTAGGCGCCGCCGAGGGAGCGGGCGGCGCGGCGGACGGCTTCGCTCTTGGCGGTTCCGGGTGGGCCGATGACGAGGACGTGCTCGCCCGCGACGGCGGCGAGGGCGACGAGCTCGACGAGGGCCTCGCGGTCGACGAGCCCACGGCTGGCCAGGGTGAGTGCGTCGCGCAGGCGGGCGGCGGCTTCGGGGACGGTGGCGCTCATTGGGGGGGCGCGCAGTGCAGCACAGGACGGGCGGGCGCGCGATACCGTCGACGCGGGTGGGCGCTCCCCGAGGATCCCTCGCGCAGTCGTGGTAGCTCTCCCCCTCTCAGCGATGCGATCCGCGTTCAACACCACTCTCACCGCTCGCCTCCGTCGCCTGCCGCTCGTGGCGCTGGCGGCCTCGCTCCTCGCGGCGTGCGCGACCGGCGAGCAGCAGGACCCCGACGCCCCATGGGACGACGACGCGGGGGAGCTCGTCGGAGACGCCCGCTCTCTCCCCGACGACACCGGCGACCCCGAGGACGCTGGCCTCCCGCCCGACGACACCGGCGAGCCCACCCCGGACGCTGGCTACCCCGAAGACGCCGGCTTCCCGGCCGTCGACGTCCCGCCTCCGCGCGACGTGCCCGCGGTCGACGTCCCGCCTCCGCCCATGGACGTGCCCGTCGTGCGCGATGTCCCTGCCACCGCCGACGTCCCGTCGATGCCCGTTGATGTTCCCGTCGCGCGCGATGTCCCGGTCAACCCCGACGTCCCGCCCACCTGCACCGGCCCCACCACCCAGACCTGCTCCACCTGCGGAACCCAATCTCGCACCTGCGTCTCCGGCACCTGGTCCGCCTGGTCCACCTGCGCGCTCCCGACGCTCTCCATCGCGGGCAACTGGCGCTTCGGCATCGCGCCGTCCGGCTCCACCACCACCGCCCTCGGGCTCGGCTGGTTCGCGGCAGGCTCCTCGGCCACCGCCTTCACCGGCGCCATGGTCGACGGCTACGGCTACGCCGAGTTCAACCCCATCGCCGTCGACGTCTGCACCCGCCGCGTGACCTTCACCAAGCGCTACCTCTACGGAACCTCCACCAACCTCTCGTTCCGCTACGTCGGCACGCACACCGCCGGCACGCCGCGCGACCGCATCGCGGGCACCTGGGTCGACGTCTCCGACGCCACCAACACCTCCGTCTTCGCCGCGCAGACGAGCACCGGGCGCACCCCCGCTTCCTTCTCCGGGAGCTGGCGCCTCACGTCGAGCTTCTCGATCACCAGCACCAACCTCACCGTCACGGCCTCCGGCGGGCTCACCGGCACCATGGTCGACACCTACGGAACCTCATCGCTCCATGGCGCGGTCGACTTCGAGAGCGGCTACCTGATGTTCATCAAGCGCTACACCAGCGGTAGCTCCACCGGGCAGCAGTACCTCTACGGCGGCACCGTCAACGCTTCGAACGCCGTCGTCGGCGGCACCTGGAGCTACCAGGGAACGCCCACCAACGAAGGCACCTGGTCCGCCACGCGCTGACCAACCGCGCTCTCTCCGCGTCGCCACAATTCCGCCACGCACCTTCCCCCCAACGTCCATCGCCCCGTCCGCGCGGTAGCCACACCGGCCGCGCATACCCGTCATCGCGGTGCTCGCCGCGCGGTATCGGCCGCGCGCCGACGCCTCCGCCCCATCACGGTCCAGCGATGACAACCTCCGCCTCCGTCTCTCTTCCCACCGAGGCCGCCGTGCCGCGCGAGCTGCTCCTCGGCGTCCTCGGCTCCGCCCTCTTCGGCGCTGCTTCGGGCCTCGGCCACGGCGTCGCCGCCACCCTCCGCGGCGCCTGGATGTCGCCCGCCCTCTTCGTCGGCGGGGCGCTCCTCGTCATGCCGCCGCTCTACCTCGCGAGCATGTACTCCGACGAGCGCTCCTCCGCCGAGAAGCTCATCGCCGAGGTCTCTGCCGTGCTCGGCTCCGTCGGCGTCGCCCTCCTCGGCCTCGCCGCCCCCGCGGCCTTCTTCTCCGCCACGCTGCGCACCCCGAGCGCGGCCATCCTCCTCACGGGCTGCGCCCTCACCGTCGGCGTCCTCGCCGTGCGCGCCGTCTCCAACCGCGCCTTCGCCCGCCTCACCGTCGCCTCCTCCCTCTGGAACCTCTTCGCCCTCGCCCTCGGCCTCCGCCTCACCGTTGCGCTCTCTCACCACCTCCCCTCGCTCTCCGCGGTGACCCGATGACCATCGAAGCCGACTTCGCGCTCCCCGCTCCTCCCGCCGCCACCGTCGTCGCTGCTCCGACACCCCCGCGTGCTCTGCCCGACGAGCTCCCGCCCGGCGCCGTCGCGCGTCTCGAGCTCCTCCTGCGCGAGCCCGATGCCTTCCTCGCCGCCCTCGCTCACGCCGAGTCCGCGCCCGACGGCAACGCCTCGGTCGCCTCGCTCACCCGCGTGCTCGTCGGCGCCGTCGTCGTCGGCGCCGGGCTCTTCGGCGCCGTCGTGGGCGCCCACCGCGGCGCGCTCCAGATGCTCTACTGCACCCTCAAGGTCCCGCTCATTCTCCTGGTCACGCTCGCGGTCTGCGCGGCGCCCTTCGTCGCCTTCACCCGCGCCGCGCGGCTCGACATCTCGACCCGCGCCGTCATCGCGCTCGCGCTCGGATCATGCGCCCGCTTCGCCCTCGTTCTCGTCGGCCTCGCGCCCTTCGTGTGGCTCATGGAGGGGTGGTCGCTCGGGTACCATCGGGTGATCCTCGCCGTCGTCGCGGTGTGCGCCGTCGCGGGCGCCTTCGCGGGCCGCCTGCTCTTCTCCGGCCTCGCGCGCCACGGCGCCGCCGCCACCCGCGTGGGCGTCGCCTTCGTCGCGGTGTTCGCCCTCACCGGCGCGCAGACCTCGTGGATCCTCCGCCCCTTCGTGGTGCGCCCGCGCACCGAGCACATCCCCTTCGTGCGCTCGCTCGAAGGCGACTTCATCGACGCCCTCGGCACCTCCGCCGTCTCCGCCGCCCGGGGCTACACCGCCCGCTCCGCCGCGTTCGAACGCGGCGCTCCCTGCGTGGGGTCGTCGTGCGAGTGATCGACCTCGCCCTCTGCTACCTCGTCGTCGGCGTCGGGAGCGCCATCGCCCTCCGCTCCCGTCGCGGCAGCTCCGTCTCCTTCACCGATGCGCTGCTCACGCTCACCCTCTGGCCGCTCTACGTGCCCGTGCTCCTCGGCCCGGTGCGCTCGGAGCAACGAAGCTCCGCGCGCCCCTCGTCGCCGCACCTCCAGCGCGAGCGGGCGCTGCTCGTCGACGCCATCGAGGCCGCGCGCACCCGCATCTCCCCCGGCGCCTTCGCCGAGCTGCTCCCCACGCCCGCCCAGCTCGCGGCGCTCACCGATCACCTCGCGCGCCTCGACGCCAAGGTGCAGGAGCTCGACGAGGTGCTCGCCGGGGAGGAGTTCGACCTCGCGCGCGCCGAGCGACGGTTGCGCGAACCCGACCGCGCCGTGGTCGACGCCGCCACCGCCGCCGTCGACGGAGCCCGCCGGCTGTCGGCGCTGCGCGAGCGCGCGGCCCGCGAGCGCGACGAACTGCTCGGCATGTGCGCCCGATTGCGGATGCAGGTGACGGTGCTGCGCTTCACCGACGGCGCCGCCCCCGGCGAGAACCTCGGCGAGCTGGTGGGGGAGATCCTCGCGCGCATCGAGGGCGTTGGAGCGGCGCTCGAACCCGCGGTAGCGTCGCCCGGGTGAAGCAGATCCTGGTGGTGGACGACGACCCGCACCTGCGCGACGTGGTCGTCTACACGCTACAGCGCGAGGGCCACGCGGTCACCTCGGTGAACGACGGGCGCGCCGCCCTCGATGCGCTCCTGCGACCGGGCGCGACGCTCTTCGATCTGGTGGTGCTCGACATCCTGATGCCCGAGGTCGACGGCCTGGAGGTGTGTCGTCGGTTGCGGGCGTCGGCGCGGGCGTCGGTGCCGGTGGTGTTCTTGTCGTCGCGCGACGAGGAGATCGACAAGGTGCTCGGGCTGGAGATGGGCGGCGACGACTACGTGACCAAGCCGTTTTCGCCGCGCGAGCTGGCCGCGCGGGTGAAGGCCGTGCTGCGTCGTGCCGATGCCGCGGGCGCCCCGCCGTCGGAGGGCGATCGACCGCTGCGGGTGGGCCCCGTGGTGATGGACGTGGCGCGGCACGAGGTGCGCTGTCGCGAGTCGCTGTTGAAGCTCACGGTGACGGAGTTCGGCCTGCTCGCCTCGCTGATGGAACGCCCCGGCGTGGTGCTCTCCCGCGCGCAGTTGATGGAGCGGGCGTACGCGTACGACAACCTCATCACCGAGCGCACCATCGACACGCACGTGAAGCGGGTGCGCCGGAAGTTTCGCGACGCGGGCCACGACCCCATCGAGACGGTGCACGGCGTCGGGTACAAGCTCCGCGAGGCATGAGCGCCACGGAGCCACGCTGGCGCCGCGCGCTGCACTCCATCGGGATGCGGCTGCTGGTGGTCAACGCCTTCCTGGTGATCGTCCCCGTCGCGGGGATGTCCTTCGCGCGAACGCTGGAGCGCGAGCTGTTGCGAGCCGAGGAGGAGGGCATGAGCGTGCTGGCCTGCACGCTCGCGGCGACGGTTCCGGCGGGGAGGCCCATCGAGCTGCACCTGCCGTCGCTCACGGCGGGCGCGCGGCAGATGGCCGAGCGTCTCCACGCCGAGGTGCGCGTGCTCGACCGCGAGGGGAGGGTGGTGTTCGACACCGGGCCCGAGCACGTCGACCTGCGAACCGTCGGCCGGCGACTGCTCCCCGCCTCGCTCGATCCGAGCGCGCGGCGGCGGGTCGCGGTGCTCGATCCGGTTCCGCCGAGCGGGTCGTACGCCGACCGGCCGGAGGTGGCGCTGGCGCTGCGCGGCAAGCCCGGTCGGTACGCGCGGCGGGTGCCCAACCTGCGGGCGTACGCGCTCTTCGTGGCCGAGCCCATCCGCCTCGACGAGGGCGCCCCGACGCTCGGCGTCGTCTACGTCACGCGCAGCACCTACCCCGTGCTGCTCTCGCTCTACTGGGTTCGCAACGCGCTCATCAAGGTGGCGCTCGGGTCGCTCGTCATCGGGACGCTGGTGGCCATCTTTCTGTCGCTCACCATCTCGCGCCCGCTGCGGAGGCTCACCGACGCCGCGGGTCGCATCGCGGCGGGCGAGCGCGGCGTGGCGCTCAACCTCAGAGGGCGCGACGAGCTCGGGATGCTGGCGCGTGACTTCGACGCCATGGCGCGCGCGCTGGATGCGCGGCTCGCGTATATCTCCGAGCTGGCGGCCAACGTGTCGCACGAGTTCAAGACGCCCATCGCGTCGGTGCGCGGCGCGGCGGAGCTGTTGCGTGACGGCGCGGCGGACGACCTCGTGGCGAGGCAGCGCTTCCTGGGCAACATCCTCGATGATGCCGACCGTCTCTCGCGGCTGGTGACGCGATTGTTGGAGCTGTCGCGCATCGAGTCGCGGGCGGAGGTGCGGGTTCCGTTGGACTACCGCGCGCTGGTGGAGTCGGTGGTCGACCGCTACCCCGCCGCCGTGCTCACCTGGAACGCCGCCTTCGACCACGCGCGCGCCTCACCCGAGCAGGTGGAGACGGTGCTGACCAACCTGCTCGACAACGCGACGCGCTTCTCGCCGGAGGGCGGGTCGGTGGCGGTGGTGGTGGAGGGCGATACGCACGCGTTTCATACGACGGTGCGCGACCGCGGTCCGGGCATGTCGGAGGCCAACGCGGCGCGGGTGTGGGACCGCTTCTTCACGACGGAGCGCGAGTCGGGCGGGACGGGGCTGGGGCTGTCCATCGTGCGCGCGATCGTGGAGGCGCACGGCGGGGCCGTGGGCGTCGACGCGAAGGAGGGGGAGGGGAGCGCGTTCTGGTTTACGTTGCCGCGGCGGTTGTGAGGGGCATCTGCCCCCCCGCGGGGGGGCGGATGGTCCGGGTCGTCCTTGGTTTGCCCGTAGCGCCCGGCGCGTCGAGTTGTCGCAACCACGACGCACGCGCTTCCCGGACGGCCGACGTCAGAAGGTCACATGCAGCGACGCCCCAGGGCCTCCCGCGAAGCCGGGGGTGAGCGTCCAGCGGGGAGCGTTCTCGTCGCTGCGGGCGTAGGTGAGGCCGCGCACCGGGTTGAGCGCGCCGCCGAGGAGCATCGCGAGGCCGGCGCCCTGGAGCAGGCCGTCCATCGCAAGCCAGAACGCCCCGGCGCTCGAGATGCCCTCTCCGCTCGCGGCGTACACCCACGGTCCAATGACCGGAGCGAAGAGCCACGCCCCTTCCGGCCTGCGGCCGGAGCCCGCGATGAGCGTCCCGGCGATGGAGGTCACGAAGTAGGTCGTCCCGAAGATCGACGCACCCGCGGCGATCAGGCCCGCGCGGTTGCGGGTCACGACGCGCATGCCCGGCGGGACGGGCGTCCCCTCCTCGTAGGGGATGAGCGCGTTGCTGGGAGGGCGCGGCCTGCGCCCGTCGACCAGGGGTGCGAGCGGCACCCCGTTGCCAAACTGCGCGCTGCCGACGGACGGGAGCATCGCGAGCGAGAGCGACAAGGCGAAGCAAGGCTTCATGGCCCGCGACTATCGCCCCGAAGCAGTCGCTCCGCATCGGTCTCCTCGACGCGCGTCACTCCGCCACCCACCGCAGCACGTAGTCCCCGTGGTTGCCCCACGGCCCGTGCGCCATCACCCGCACCGTGTACCGCCCCGCCCTCGTCGCCGTGAACGCCACCCGGCTCCCGAGGCCGCCCGCGCCGTCGTCGTCGTCCGCCACCACGCGCTCCCCGTCGAGCACCCGCATCTGCACGTCGAGCACGTGGCAGAGATACCCTCGCGTCGCTCCGCCCCGCAGCTCCAGCGTCGCGCGCTGCCCCGCCCCGAGCTCGATGGCGTAGTCATCAAACGCCGACCCGTCGCGCATCCTCGCGTCGCTCGCTTCGAGCCGCCCCCGCGTGACGCTCCCGGTGGTCACCACCGTCGTCGGCGCACCCGGTTCTACCACTGGAATCTTCAAGTCCGGGTCGGGCTCTCGCGCTGGCAGATCGAGTCCGCGCAGCACCTTGTCGAGGTACGCGTTGCCCATGCTGATGTGCTCGCAGTTGGCCGTCGCGAACACCGCGCGGTGCGTTCGAACGGCTTCGGTCATCGACGTGCGCGGCTGCACCACCACCTGCTCGCCCATCGTCGCGCGCAGCATCGCCGCGAGCCGCGCCACCGGCCCGGCCGTGTACCGCGTGCCCGCGTGCAGACAGACCAGCCGCCGCGGGTGGGCCGCGTCGCCGCCGCGCATCCAGCGCGCGTAGATGGACTCCGCGCCGTAGAGCGAGTCGAAGAGCACCACGTTGCGAACGCGTCCGTCGAGGTCGTCGAGGTCGAGGAGGTTGGCGATGGCCGGGCCTCCTGCGCTCGACCCGACGAGCGTCACGCTCTCCACGTCGGCCAGCGTGTGAGGGCCGCCCAGCCGCGGCGCGAGCGTCTCCCGCAGCAGCTCGTCGAGAAAGCGACGGAAGCCTCCGCGCGCTTGCAGTCGACCGAGGCGCGACCGTCCAGGGCGGTCGTCACACTGCGGAGCGAGGATGAGCGAGCGCGTGCTGGCGAGGTCGTGGCGCACGTCGCCGGCCCAGCCGATGACGGGACGACCCGTGCGCGGATCGGGGAGCCCGTTGCCGAGCCACACGAGCGCCGAGTGGCCCATGCCGTGGAAGATCACGATGAGATGGAGCGGCTGTCGGGCGTCGAAGCCCGCGGGCGCGTGCACCACCACGTCGGGCATCGGCGCGAAGCTCGCGACGGCGGAGCGCATGGAGAACGCGGCGTTCCAGGCGGGTGTTGGCGCGGTGGCGGTGGGTGTCGGAGAGATGACGACAGCGGGCGCGACGCGTGGTCGCGGCGGCGTGCGCCGTGGTCGCGAGCACGCGGCACCGAGCGCGACGAGCGCGACGAACAGGCCGAGGGCTCGCACCGGGCGGACCATCTCCCCGGCATCGCGTGATACGGTGCCCTCCCCCGAGCGATGAGCGAGACGCCTTCCAACGACGACCGCGGGGACGCCAACGGCACCCTCGACGACCAGCCCGAGGGGACGCTCGTCGGCGGGCGCTACCGCCTCGTGCGTCGCATCGGCGAGGGCGCGATGGGCAGCGTCTACCTCGCGCGTCACGAGGGCTTGCAGCGCTCGGTGGCGGTGAAGTTCTTGAAGGAGGAGCTCACGGGCAACCGCGAGGTGGCCGAGCGCTTCGCCCGCGAGGCCATCGCCGCCGCCCGCCTCGAACACCCCAACGTCATCGCCGTCCATGATGCCGGAACGGACGAACGCGGCCGTTGCTTCCTGGCGATGGAATACATCGAAGGGGAGCTGCTGCGCGACGTGCTGGAGCGGGCCCGCGCGCTGCCCCACGTGCGGGTCATCGAGCTCGCCCGCCCCATCGCCAAGGCCCTCGACCACGCGCACTCCCTCGGCATCGTGCACCGCGACGTGAAGCCCGAAAACGTCCTCATCGGCCGCCGCGAGGGCGCCGAGTGCGTGAAGGTCATCGACTTCGGCATCGCGAAGATCTTCCAGCCCGACGGCCCGGCGGGCGCCGCCCTCACGCGCACCGGCATCGTCCTCGGGACGCCCGAGTACATGGCCCCCGAGCAGGCCGCGGGCACCGCCATCGACCACCGCGCCGACCTCTACGCGCTCGCCGTCGTGGTCTACGAGATGACCGTCGGCCGCCGCCCCTTCGATCACGAAGACATCATGGCCCTGCTCATGGCGCACCTCACCGCCACGGCCCCGGCGCCCTCCGCCGTGTACCCCGAAGGACACTTCTCCCCCGAGGTCGATGCGGTGTTCGCTCGCGCGCTGTCCAAGGCGCCCGCCGATCGCTACGCCAACGCCGTCGCGTTCGTCGACGCCCTCGAAGCGGCCTTCGATGCGCCGCCGGTCGAGCGCACCCCGACCGAGCCCGCTCCGCCCGAAGCGCCCGCCCCTGCGCCCGTGGTCGTGCCCGCGCCCGTGACCGCCACCGTTACCGTCACCGGGTGGCGCGCTCTTCCCGCGCTCGCCCGCTGGGGCGTCATCGTCGGTGGCGCCGCGCTCTCCCTCGGGCTCCTGCTCGCCGCGACCCGTGGTGCGCACCGCAACGCCGACCTCGCTCCCGAAGCGACGCCCATCGCCGCTCGCCGCCGCGCCGCGCCCGCTCACCCCGAGGGGCGCCCCGCTCCGGTCGACGACCTGCGCGCCCGCATCGCCGCGCTCCGCGCGCGCGCCGATCTCCCCACCGCGACGGCCCGTCAGCGCGAGTCGACCGCCCGCGCCCTCGAAGCCCAGCGCGCCGCGAGCCCGCGGGACGCCGCGCTCGCCTTCGTGCTCGGCGGTGTCTACGCCCGCGATCGGGACACCGCCTCCAAGTCCCTCGACGCCTACCGCGACGCCCAGCGCGAGGCCCCGGCCCTCTTCGCCGAAGAGCCCATGGCCGACGACGTGGCCCGCATCTACGCCACGTCCCCGACGCTCGCCGCGCCCGCGGGCGAGCTGCTGCGCGGCCCTCTCGTCGACGTCGCGCTCGACCCGCTGGTGGCCGCGGCCGTGCGCGGTCCGGGTCGCGCGCGCATCGAAGCGCTGTTGGCGGCGCCGCCCTTCGCGGGGCGCGTCGACGCCACGCAGCGGGGGCTCATCGCGCTGTCGGCGGCGCGCTCGTGCGAGGCGAAGCGGCCCGTGGTCGAGGCCCTCGGTCGCGACGCCGACGAGCGGGCGCTGCCGGCGCTGCGTCGCATCCCGACGGGGTCGGGCTGCGGCTTCCTCTCGCTGGGCACCTGCAACGCCTGCATGAACGGCGCGGTGTCGCAGGCCATCCGCGCGATCGAGTCGCGCCGCCCCGGTGACGCCGGTCGGTGACGGTCGCGCGTTGGGAGGTGCCGTGAGCACGCGCCCCATCGCCCGTCGGCCCTTCGTCGCCCTCGCCGTCATCGCGCTCGCGCTGTGCCTCGCCTACGCCCTCTGGACCCCTGGCGCCGACCGCACCGACGGCCGCCACGACCGCCGTCGCAACGCCGTCTGGATGGCCCACGGGTGGATGGGCGCCGACGTGTGGTTCACCCGCAACCACCGCGACCCTCATCGCTTCCGCGACCCCGCCGCGGTCGTCGCCCTCGCGGCCCGACTGCGCACGCACCACGTCACCGACCTCTATCCGCACCTGTGCCCGATGGAGGGCGACTCGCTGCCGCCGCACGACGTCGAGCAGACCGAGCGCCTCCTCGATGCCACCGTCGGGATGCGCGTGATGCCGTGGGTGGGCGGTGTGTTCGAGCGGCAGGTGTTTCCCGACGAGGACGTCTATCGCCGGCACATGGCGCGCGGCATCCGGCAGCTCCTCGACGAGCATCCGCGTCTGGCGGGCGTTCATCTCAACGTCGAGCCGTGGCCCTCCGGGCACGTCGGGATGCTTCGGCTGCTCGACGCGATTCGCGCGGCGCTGCCGCCCGGTCGGGTGCTCTCCGTCGCCGCGTACCCGCCGCCCACACGCTGGCAGGACGACCTCGAGATCCACTGGACGCCCGCGTACTTTCGCGAGGTGGCGCGGCGCTCCGATCAGGTCGCCGTGATGATGTACGACACGGGCCTGCGCCTCGCGAAGCCCTACGAGGCCCTCATGGCGAGCTGGACGCGCGAGGTGCTGCGCGACGCCGCCCCGACGCCGGTGCTGCTGGGCCTGCCCGCCTACGACGACGCCGACAAGCCCTGGCACCGGCCCGACGTGGAGAACCTCCGGACGGCGCTGCGGGGCGTTCATGCGGGGCTCGGCGAGCGAGGGCCGGACAACCTCCAGGGCGTGGCGCTGTACTCCGAGTGGGAGATGACCGATGAAGAGTGGCGCTGGCTGGGCGGCCACTTCCTCGCGCCGCGGTGACGACTCTTGTGGAGGGACATCGATGACGACCCAACGACCCATCGACCGGGCCCGCGCGCTGGCCCGGGAGCTCGCGACGACGCTCCTGTCGCTGCGTTGCCGCGGACATGTGACGGCGGTTCCGGGGGCCGAGGAGCCCGACCTCGACGTCGCGCGGCGGTACCTGGTGATGACGCTGTGGGTTCCGTGGCGGGTGCCGCACGTGATGCTGGTGCCGTGCGTGATGGCGGGTGAGACGCCCGCGGTGCTCATCGGGACGTGGGACCCGCGCGGCGTGGCGTTGCAGCAGGTGGTGACGAGCGCGGCGGCGTTTGCGGCGGAGGTCGCGAGCGCGACGGCGGCGACGGCGGTGAGCGCGGAAGACCTCGCGGCGCAGCGGGCGGAGCTCAAGTGGGCGAAGGACGTTCCTGATCTGGAGAACGAGGAGTTCTGGCCCGAGGTGCTGGCGAAGATGCTGACCGGGCAGCGGGTCGAGGAGCTGCCGCAGGGGAGCATCGTGGCGACGGTGGCGGGTCGCGTCTGGTCGGAGCGACTCGCGGACATCAGGGAGAAGCAGCGCGCGCTGGAGGAGTGACTGCCAACAACGGTTGCCCCACTGCGGCCGCGCGGCCTGATTGAAGACGCTCTCCATCGTGCGGTAGTGCTGAGACTCCACGCATCGGTTCACGGAGGTCTACGTCGTCATGGGCATCGTCACTCGCGGTCTCGTGTTCGCGCTCGCACTCGGTGGCTGCTCGGCCCGGATCATCACGATCCAGGCGGACGGAGGTGGCCCCGTCGTCGTCGCCGACACCCCGGTTCCGGTGGGCGATGGACCCATCGCGAGGCCCGATGCTCCGGTGCCCACGCGCGACGTACCGCCGGTCACCGACATTCCTCCGGTGTGCGCCGCGGGTCGCGCCGCCGACATCCTATTCGTGATCGACAACTCCGGCTCCATGGCCGCCAACCAGGCCAACCTCGCGCGCAACATCGCGGGCTTCTTCGGCGAGCTCAGCGCCCAGGCGGTGAGCCTCCACGTCGGCGTCATCTCCACCGACCTCGGAACGCCTGGCAGCACCGTCCCTTCCTGCGCCAACAGTGACGTCGGCGACGACGGCCTGCTCAACCCGATCCGCAACGGCCAGGCGATCCGCTCGCACCAGCCGTGGACCACCGCGCCCGCGCGAGTTCGCCCCGCGCGCTGCATGATGGTGCCGACGCAGTACCCCTCGTTTCTCACCTTCGACGCGGCCACCACCGACCCGATGGCCTTCCGCGACGACTTCGTCTGCAATGCGTACCTCTCGGTCGGCGGCTGCGGCCTGGAGCAGCAACTGGAGTCGCTCTACCGCGCGCTCGTCGTGCACAACCCCCGCGAGCAGCCCGGCAACATCGACCCCAACGCGGGCTTCGTGCGCCCCAACGCGGTGCTCGGCATCGTGATGCTCACCGACGAGGAGGACGGCTCGGTGCGCGACTGCCGCTACGCCGAAAACGGTGTGCCCTGCACCGACGGCATCGGCGTCTACGACAGCACCAACGCCACCTGGGCGTCCGTCGACCTCAACCTCCGCTTCTACAACTACCGCCCCGGCTCGTTGCAGGACCCCACCTGGAACGTCGACCGCTACATCACACCCGGCAACCCGACGCGCGGGCTCACGTCGCTCAAGCCTGGCGCGCCGCACCTCGTGGTCTTCGGCGCGCTCGCGGGGGTTCCCATCAACCTGCCCTTCACCGCTCGCGGCGTCGCCTGGGACTACCTCCTCGGTCGCAACCCGGACGGCTCCGACGGAGACGTCGGCATGTCAGCCGAGGGCCCCATCTCCATGCGGCAGGCCAACATGGACCCGGCGTGCTCGACGCGTGTGGTGCCCGCCTGCCGCCGCCAGGGCACCTCGTACGACCCGACGAACCCGCCGTGCAGCTCCGACCAGCAGTACTTCGCGCTGCCCTCGCGCCGCATCGCGGAGGTCGTGCGCCGCTTCGACGAGACCTACGGCAACGGCGTCATCGGATCCATCTGCCTCAACGACTACACGGAGTTCATGCAGGACTTCGCGCGCCGCGTGGCGAGCCGCTACTGCCCTTGAAGGCCGACGCCGCTACCGCTTGATCTTGTGCCGCTGGAGCGCGCGGTTGAGCGACACGCGGTTGAGCCCCGCCGCGGTCGCCGCCGCCGTCACGCTGTGCTCGCAGCGCGCGAACAACCGCAGCAGGTACTCCTTCTCGAAGTGGGCGTCGGCCTGGGCCTTCGGCAGCATCCAGACGTCTTCGAGGTTGGCCCCGGCGAGCGTCGCCGTCGCGACGGCGTCCGCGGCGCGATGCACCGTCGGCGAGATGCCGTGCGCGAGCAGCCTCACGTGGTGCCGCAGCTCGCGGATGTTGCCCGGCCACTCCCGTCGCCGCATCGCCTCGACCTGCTCGGGCCCGAGGCGCGTGTCGGGGGCCAGGTCGTCGTCGCGGCACACGTCGCGCAGAATCGCCTCGATAAGGTCGTCGAGGTCGTCGAGGCGCTCGCGGAGCGGCGGCACTTCGATCTCGCAGCCCGCGAGGCGGAAGAAGAGGTCGGTGCGGAAGGTGTTGTCATTGAGGCGCCGCCGCAGGTCGCGGTTGGTGGCGCACACCACCCGCACGTCCACCTTGTGGCGCTGCGAGCCGCCGACGCGCTGAACCGTCCCCTCTTCCAGAACCCGCAGCAGCTTCGGCTGGAGCGACAGTGGCAGCTCGCCAATTTCGTCGAGGAAGAGCGTCCCCCGGTGGGCCCGCTCGAAGGGCCCCGCGCGCCGCGCCGCGTTGGTGAAGCCGCCGCGCTCGGTGCCGAAGAACTCGCTCTCGGCCAGCGTCTCGGGCACCGCCGAGCAGTCCACCACCACGAAGCGCCCGCCCCGGCCCGTCGCGTGGGCGTGGATGGCGCGGGCGAGGAGCTCCTTGCCCGTGCCGTTCTCCCCGGTGATGAGCACCGGGATCTTTGTCGGCGCCACCTGCCGCGTGCGCTCGAACACCGCGCGCATCACCGGCGAGCGCCCGACCATGGCCGCGAAGGTGGGCGCTTCGAGCGTCGGGACCACGGCCATCTCCGCGTCGATGTCCACGCGCACCCAGGTCTCGCCCACCTGGAGGTCGGCCGACTCGAACAGCTCCACCGCCGCGTCCCGAAACCGCGCCGCGTCGATACGCGTGCCGTTGGTCGACCCCAGATCGCGCACGATCACCGAGCGCACCCCCGGGGTCAGCTCCAGGTGAAATCGGCTCGCCTTGCGGTCGTGCGCCAGCCGCAGCGTGTTGCCCACGCCCGACCCGACGGTCACCTTGGCGCCCCCGCTCGACACCGGCGCGGCGCCCTCGTCGGGGCCCTCGCGCACCTCGACCCGGAAGCTTTTCACCCGGTGCCCCGGCTCGACCCGCGTATGTTCGAGGCGCTCGGTGCCGGTCGTGGGCTCTGGCTTCATTCGGTGCAACGCGTGACTACCACGGTCGCAAAACCAAGCTCAACGGACGGATCCGCCACGCGAATCGTCGCCGGTCGCTACGAGCTCGTCGTGCCCATCGGTGAGGGCGCCACCAGCACGGTCTGGCGCGCGTGGGATCGCTACCGGGACTCCCACGTCGCCCTCAAGCTCTTCGACCCCGCGGCCGAGGTGTCCGACGCGCGCACGGCCGCCGAGGTCATCGCCCTGCGCCGCGGACTGCCCGGCACGGTCGCGCTCTACGACAGCAGCGTCGACGGCGCGCGGCGCTTCCTGGTCATGGAGCTCATCGAGGGGAGCCCCTTCCCCGGCTGCCCCCTGCCGTGCCCCTGGATCGACCTCCGCCCCGTCCTCCTCGCGCTGCTCGACACGCTCGCGGGGCTCCACGCCGCGGGCATCGTGCACCGCGACCTCAAGCCCGCCAACGTGCTCGTCGACCGCGACGGTCGCCCGGTGGTGGTCGACTTCGGCATCGCCCGCGTGGCCCGCTTCGACGCGCCGGGCATCACGCGCGACGGGTTCGCCCGCGGCACCTGGCGCTACGCCGCGCCCGAGCAGATGCACGGCGAGACGTCGCCCGCGAGCGACCTCTACGCGCTCGGCGTGATGGTCTGGGAGGCCCTCCTCGGTGCGGCCCCCTTCGACGAAGCCGTGGGCCCCGAGGCGCTGCACCGCGCGAAGTCCCACGGGGTGTCGTCCCCTCTGGTGATGCTCGACCCGTCGCTCGACCCGGCGGTCGCCGCGGTCATCGAGCGGCTGCTCGCGCCGGAGCCCCTGCACCGCCCCTCGTCCGCGGTCGAGGTGTTGCGCGCGCTCCGGGGCGACGACCCCGGCGACCTCGACGACCGCTTCGCCGCCGCGCTCGCCCGGCTCCCCGCGACCGCCGCGGGCGCCTGGGACGAGCCCTCCCTCCGCGCTCTTTTCGGCGGCCGTGATCCGCTCCTGCACCGCTCCGACGACGCCGCCGCGGTGCTCTACGCGCTCACCCGCGGCGAGGCCTCGCGGGTGCGCGCCGTGGTCGGGTCGTGGGAGCGCGCGCGCGCTGTCGCGGGCGATGGACCGCTGGTGGTGGCCCGCGCCACGCTCGACCGCCACCTCGTCGACGTCGAGCGCGACGACTTCAGCCGACCCGACGGGCGCCTGTCTCGCGCCCCGCTGCCCGCAGGGCTCACCGAGGCGCAGCGCGACGCCGCGCTCCACGTGGAGCTGCTCTCGCCGTCGTGCACGCCCGCGACGCTGGCGCTCGCGCTGGGCGTGGCGCGCGAGGTATCCGACGCCCTGCTCGACGCGCTGTCGGAGGCCGGGGTGGTGCGGGTCGCGGGCGATCGGGTGGAGCTCGTCGACTACTTCGGTCTCGCAGGCGCCGCGCACCTCAGCCGGGCACGGGCGGAGCGGGTCTACCGCCGCGTGGTCGACGCCCTGCCCGTGGGGACACCGGGGCGGCTGCGGCGGCTCATCGCGCTGCGCGCCGACCCGGTGGAGGTGGCGCGCGAGTGCCTGCGCGTCGCCGAGGACTGCGCGACGGAGGGTTACCTGCTGCGCGCCGAGGCGGCCCTCGACGAGGCGACGCGGCACCTCGTGGGGGCCCGCTCTCCGGGGGGCGCTGCGGTGCGAGACGACGTGCTGGCGCTGTGGACGCGCGTCGCGCTGTCGCAGCGCACGACGCGAGCGAGCGACGTGGTGTTGTACGAGCTGAGCCGCGACGAGTCGCCGAGCGCGGTGGTGCACAACCTCCGGCGGCTGGTGCGGGCCCATCAGGCGACGGACAACTGGACGGACGAGGCGTGGCGTCTCGCGAGCGAGGTCGAGCCCTTCGACGACGAAGACCTGGAGGTGTGGCGCTGCTCGACGCTGATCTCCGCGGCGCGCAAGAAGTCGCCCGAGGAGCTCGACCGCCGGGTGGAGGAGTTCTTCGCGGTGGCGCAGGCGAGGGGGACGCCGCGGTGGCTGGGGCGCGCGCAGTTCTGGATGGGCCGACGGCACTACCAGCGCCGGGCGTACGCGGACGCGGCGGCGGCGTACGCGGTGACGAGCGCGGCCGACCCGTGGGCGGGCGAGCGCATCCACGCGCGAGTGAGCGTCGCGTCGGCGCTGATGGAGGCGGGGGAGTTGGAGCGGGCGCTGGGCGTGGCGGAGGAGGCGGTGGCGTCGGCCCGCGAGCGGCGGCTGGCGTTTCACGAGGCGCGGGCGCTCTGGGTGGCGCGCGGGCTGCGGTACCGGATGGATGTGCGCGCGGTGGTGCCCGACGTGGCGCTCGCGCGAGCGGCGGTGGGCGTCGCGCGTGACCAGGGGATGCTGGCGTGCGTGAACGAGGCGGCGTTTGCGTGGCGACAGGGGGACCTGGATGCCCTGCGGGCGCTGCGGGCGCTGCACCGGGACGTGGCGGGCGCGACGGCGGACTTCGTCGGCGCGCCGCTGGTGGAGGCGATGGCGCACGACGGGGCCGACCGACTGCCGCGCGCGGAGGCCGAGCGGGTGCTCGACCGGGTGGTGCGGAGCGGGGAGCCGCTGGTGATCATCCAGGTGGCGGCGCTGTTGGGGAGAGAGGTGGCCGGGGCGGATGACCCGAGGATCGGGCCGCACGTCACCGCGGTGGCATCAAGGGACGCCGCGTTGCGGGCGCGGGTGCGCGAGGCGCTCTCGTTGGACGAGTGCCTCGCGCGCCTCGGTCACTGAACCTGCGGGTCGCTGATGATGTACGTGGTCGAGATGTTCGCGCCGCTGAGATACGTGCGGTAGTCGGCGGGCGTGACGGTGTCGCCGTTGGCCTTCTTCAGCTTCTCCTGGTTGTAGCTGAACTTCATCGTGATGTTGGTCGCGCTGCTGCCCGGCCACACGTACTTGGATAGGGTTGTTGCGTTGGTGGGGTGGGTGGCGCCGGCGACGGAGGTGTACAGAAACCAGTGCTCGCGCTTCATGCCACTGGAGAGGGTCTCGACGTAGACCTCCCCGAAGAGGGTGGTGGTCGCGCCGTTGATCCGGAAGATCCACAGGTGACCCGGGTCGATCTCATGATCGCCCGGCTCCTGGAGAAACACCGAGCCGGGGTCTCCGAGGATGTCGATCGGCGCGGCCGACGGGTCGGCGGCGGTCGTTGGGTCGTCGGTGGTCGTCGGGTCAGCGGTGGTCGTCGTAGCGGAGCGGTCGTCTTCAATCTTCTTTGTCATCGTGTTGTCCCTTTGATGTGTGAATCGCCCCGAGCGCGAGTTGTCGGTTATGGACCCTTCAGCCATGTCGGATCGATCGCCGTCACGTCGACTGCGACGTGGGGATACTCGTCGTCTGTCCCCTGGATGCCGCCCGTCTTCAAACCGTTGTTGATCGCGAGGAGCTTCCCGGCGACGTCGAAGATCGGCGCGCCGGAGGACGCGCCTTGCGAGTTGCATCCGTGGACGACGAAGCCCGCCGTGCCCGATGCCTTTCGCGGCCCCCACGAGAGCGTCTTGTAGACGAACGGGCGCGGGCTCGATCGCTCGAGCATCTTGATCACCCCGTTGAGGGCGACCTTGAAGCTGGGCACCGCGTCTTGCTTGGGGAAGTGGACGCAGAAGCAATTGCCCGGGCCCACTGTGCCCGCGAGCTCGACGGGAGTGATCTGGAAGGAGGTCGCCACGTCTTCGGCCAATCCGAGCAGCGTGACCGTCGGCCCCGTCGCCAGAAAGTTGGCGGGCGGACCGAGCCACTCCGTAATGGCGACCTTCTTCGTTTCGATGCTCCAACCCTTCGCGTTGGGGACGACCCGACTGAACACGGCAGAGCATTTACCGTTCTTGAGTTCGGGATCGTTGCCGACGTGACCCACGGTGAGGAAGCGCTTCGGCCCGACGAGCACCCCGCTCCCTTCGGCGGTGCCAGAGGCCGTGTCGATCACGGCACCAGTCGCCGGATGGACCAGCTTGGACGCGGTTTCGACGACGTCTCGCACCCAGACCAGACCGGGATCTGCCTGATCAGTAGGCCAGTCAGGGCTGAAGGGGATACCGTGGTCGATCGGGGCGGAGTCGAGGCGCGCCTGGTGCAGCCCCACGGTCTCTTCGACCCACCGCACCAGCCACCGGTTGATTGCGACCTTCCGGAGAACGGGCGAAACCACCTTCAACTGCTTCAGCAGGTCGCGCAGCTCTTCCTGGGGAATTCCAGGCGCGAACAGCATGAACGCATCTTTCCAGGCTGAAGCGAACTGGGTCGTCAGCTCGGCCTTGAGCTGCGCGTGGGTCATCTGATCGAGATTCGGCGGCATCGGCGATCACCCTTCTTCGGACGGGTGATCGCTATCCGAAGTCGCGGGCGTAGGGCAACACAGAACGCCAGCCCCGTCCCACTTTACCAGTGCGGAGTCGGCGGCGTGATGCGCGGACGCAACACTGCCCTGTTGCGCGGACGCATCGGGGTCGCGTCGGGCCGAATCCGCGGAGAGAGGTGTCCCGTGTTTCCCCTGCGAATTGCCGCTGGGTGAGTGGCGGCACGGCGACTGCTCAAGGGCGACGGGAGGGGTTCGGGAGGCACCGGCGTCTCAACCGTCAGGTCACTACGATGAACGACACCAAACAGGGAGAACCGGCATCCGCCGCCAGCGAGGTGGTGATTGGTGGTCGATATCGGGTCATCCGCCTTCTCGGCAAAGGGGGCATGGGCTCCGTGTATGAAGCGGAGAACACCTGGACGAAGCGCCGCGTTGCGTTGAAGGTGATGCGCCCCGAGGTGGCCGACCGGGCGGAGTACGTGCGGCGCTTCATGCAGGAGGCGCAGGCGGCGACGCAGCTCGCGCACCCCAACATCGTGGACGTCCTCGACATGGGAGAGGACCGCGAGCTGGGCTCGCTCTACATCGTCCAGGGCTTCCTCACGGGCCGCGACCTCCGGGCGCACCTGCGGGTCGTGCGGCGCATGCCGGTGCGCGAGTCGCTCGACCTCGTGGTCCCCATCATGGAGGCGTTGGTGATGGCGCACGGGCGCGGGATCGTTCACCGCGACCTCAAACCCGACAACATCTTCCTCGCGGAGACGCCGCGGGGGGTGGTCCCGACGCTCATCGACTTCGGCATCGTGAAGGTCACCGGGGAGGACGGCGGCTCCAACACCAGCACCGGCACCCTCATGGGAACGCCCTATTACATGGCGCCCGAGCAGGCCCGCGGCGACACCGCGCTCGACGCCCGCGCGGACGTCTGGTCGCTCGGCGTGGTGCTCTACGAGATGCTCTCGGGGGCGCGCCCCGCGACGGCGGCCAACAGCAACGCCCTCATCGGCAAGATCATCTACGAAGACCCGCGGCCCCTCTCCGACGCGGCGCCCGACCTGCCCCCCGACGTGACCGCCGCCGTGATGGGCGCGTTGCAGCGCGACGTTCGCGAGCGCTACCCGAGCATGCAGGCCTTCCTCGACGCGCTCCTGGCCTGCCAGGCGCTCGCCTCGGGCGTGACCACCGGCGCCTTCGCCCGCGCGGTCCCCCTCAGCTATCCGTCACAGCCGCCGAGAGCACCCGACGCGCTCGCCGCCTCCGGGGCCCACGGCATCCCTCCGCGCGGCAGCACCGGCGAGACGCTGGCCCCGATGGTCGAGCCGATCTCGTCCCACACAGGCCTTCGCCACGCTGGTCGCGGGCGCCGCGTTGGGCTGGTGCTGGGCGTCGGGCTCGTCGCGGCGCTGGGCATCACCCTTGGGGTCGGATCAGCCCTTCGATCGGGCGCGTCGCCATCGCCCGTCGCGCGCCCCGCTGCGGTCGTCCCGGCGATTCCTCCACCCGCGGCTGTCGTCGCGCCGGTGGTGCAACAGACGCTCATCGTCGCCCCGCCGCCCGTTGCGCCGCCCGTCGTGGTGGCCGCTCCGCGCGTCGATCCGGAGTCGGCCGACGTGCCCTCGACCCGGCGTCACGGTCGTCGTCCGCAGGGGTCGGGCACGCGACCGTCTCTACCGTCGGCACCGTCGGCACCCACGGCGCCAGCGCCGGATCAGCGTCGCCCGGGCGCGTCGATCAACACCACCGTGCCGGTCATGGACTGACGTCATGGCGCGAGGTCGACATCACGTCGTCGGCGGACTGCTGGTCCTCTCGCTCGGGTCGGCTGGGGTCACGGCCTCGGCGCAGACCGACCGCGCGGACGAGCATATCCGCCGTGGTAACGAGCTGCGCCGTCGGTCGCGCGACGACGAGGCGCTGGAGCAGTTTCGCCAGGCGTGGGAGGCGTACCACTCGCCCCGCGCGCAGGCGCAGATGGCCCTCGCCGAGGCCGCCCTCGGCCGCTGGCTCGATGCCGACCGCGACATGGCCTCCGTGCTTGCCATCACCAACGACGCGTGGCTGTCGCGCCATCGCGCGCAGCTGGAGACCGTGCAGGCGCAGATCGCCGAACACGTGGGGCAGCTCGAAGTGCGCGGCGGCGTGCCGGGCGCGGAGGTGCTGCTCGACGGTCGCCCCGTGGGGACGCTGCCGTTGGAAGCGCCGCTCCGATTGGGAGCGGGGTCGGCGACGCTGTTCGTGCGCGCGGCGGGCTACGCGCCGCTCACCCGCATGGTGGTCGTCACCGCGGGGCATCTGGTGCGCGAGAGCATCGACCTCGTTCCGGTGATCGCCGAGCCCGCGGAGTTGGGCGTTCAGACGGCGGCGCCTGCGGTCGTCGAGGTGCCGGCGCCGATGCCCGTGGTCGATGCGACGATCGCGCCCGGGCACCCTCGTCGCGGTGCGCAGCGGACGGCGGCCTGGGTGCTCGGGGGCGGCGCGGTGTTGACTCTCGGCGGCGCGGTGGCCGCGTCCCTGGTGGCGTCGAGCGCCAACTCCGTGGTGGAGGAGTGCGTCGCCACGCCCGGTCCACTGACGGGTCGATGCCAGGACCAGTACGACACCCGCGCGACTGCCGACACGCTGTCGATCATCGGGTACGTCGGCGGCGGGGCGCTCGCGGTGACGGCGCTGGTGTTGTTCGTGACCGCGCGCCCGTCGACGCCGCGGGGGATCGCGGGGCTGCGGGGCTGTGGGGTCGGGCCCGGGTCCGCCGGGGCGGTGTGCTCGTTCGCCTTCTGACCGATCGGAAAGGTGTCTCCAACATGAAGGAAAAAAGGGTGCTCTCATGAGCAAGGGTTACGGGATTGGAATGGGGAGGGTCTGCGCCGCGGTGGTCGCGATGCTGGCTGTAGGACTCGGCGGCTGTGAGCGCGCAGAGCCGCAGACTCCGGGCGACAGCGGGATGACCGCGGCTGACGTCGGGGTGACTGTGGACGTGATCGGCGATCAGGGCGGCGGGGCGATCGACGTCAACGCCGACGAGGCCGCGGTCTCGCCCGATGTGCCCGACGTCGCGGTGATCGGTGCGGACGTCGACAGCGGGCCCGGCGACGTGGGTTGCGCGCCGCCGCGGCGGATGTGCCCCGACGGCGCGTGTGTCGATCCCAACACCGACCTTGCGAACTGCGGCGGCTGTGGTCAGGCGTGCGCGCCCGCCAACGCGACGGGCACCTGCGTGAGCGGCGTCTGCGGGGTGATGGCGTGCGCGACGGGTTTCCGCGACTGCGACGGCATGGCCTCCAACGGCTGCGAGGTCGACACGCGCACGAGCGTGACCAACTGCGGAAGCTGCGGCACGACCTGTACGGCGACCAATGGCACCCCGGCCTGCGTTGCGGGCGCGTGCGCGGTGCGGGAGTGCAACCCAGGCTACCGCAACTGTGACGACGTGACTGCCAACGGGTGCGAGGTGGACACCAACACCTCGATGAGCCACTGCGGCGCCTGCGGGCGAGCCTGCGCGAGCGGGCAGGTGTGCAGCATGGGCGTGTGCCAGATCGACTGCGCGGCGCCCGTCACGCGCTGCGGCGAGGCGTGCTTCAACCTGTTGGACGACGAGAGCCATTGCGGCTCGTGCACCACCGCCTGTCGGGCCGACCAGATCTGCACCGCGGGTAGCTGCGTGTGCCCCGCTGGGCAGGAGGTCTGCGGGGGCACCTGTCAGGCGGTCGGCGCAGCGTGTACGTCCACCGGCAACGGTGGCTGCGAACAGGCGGGCACCGTGATGTGCGTCGGCACGGCCGCCCGTTGCGGCGCTTCACCGCGCACGTCTGGGGCATGCACCAGCCCGGTGGGCGGGATGTGCAACACGTCGGGCCAGTGCGCCTGCCCGACCGGCCAGACGAACTGCGGAGGCGTCTGCCGCACCATCGGCGGTGCCTGCACCTCTCCGGGCTCCGGAGGCTGCGAGCAGACCGGCATCACCATCTGCGACGGCACCAGCACCCGGTGCAACGCGGTGGTGCGCACCTCGGGCGCGTGCTCCACGCCGATCGGCGGCGTGTGCGGGAGTTCGGGGGTCTGCGCCTGCCCGGTCGGCCAGAGCAACTGCAGCGGAACCTGCCGCGCCACCGGGGCCACCTGCACCTCTCCGACCGGCTCGGGTGGTTGTCAGCAGAACGGCACCGTCATCTGCCTTGGCAACAGCACGACGTGCAGCGCGTCGCCCCGCACATCGGGCACATGCGCCACGCCGATCGGCGGAACGTGCAACGGCAGCGGCAACTGCGTCTGTTCCAGCGCGCAGCTGAACTGCAGCAACACCTGCCAGGCCACGGGAACCTGCACCACCGCCGGATCGGGCGGTTGCCAGCAGACGGGCACCTACGTGTGCTCGGGTACCGGTCGGGTGTGCAGCGTGTCCGGGCCCCGCACGTCTGGTCATTGCCCCACCTCGACGAGCGCGAACGTCTGCAACGGAGCAGGCGCCTGCGTCTGCCCGCCGTCGGCGCCGAGTGGGTGGAGCTTCACCGGCAGCAGCTGCGGCTCGATTCGGAGCACCGCGGTCAGCACGACATGGGGGCACTGCTGCGGCGGGTTCTGCGGTCAGATCGACCCGTGGTCCAACTCCTGGTCGCCGCCGAGCTGCCCCACGGGGTATCGCTACGACGGTTGCCGGTCGGTTCACGTGAGCGGCGGCGGCAGCGAGAGCGTCTCGGGGTGCACGCTGACCCAGCGTTGCAACGGGCTCGACGGCAGCGAAGCGTATCTGTACGCGGTATGCGCGCCGAACTGAGGGCCGCGGTGTCGTTCAGCGCCCTGCTCATCGCTGGTGCTCCGGGCGGCGCCGTCCCTCGCTTCGTTCGGGTCGACCCATCGTCCCTCGCAGGCGTCACCGGGGACGAGCTCCCCGGTGGCGGTGTGGCCTTCGCCGACCTCGATGGCGATGGCCACGACGACCTCATCGCCGTCCACTCCGACCACGGCATCGAGCTGCGTCGCTCCGATACGACCGCGGCTCGTCTCCTCCCAGTCGCACGCTCTCCACGCCCCGCGGGCGTCGACGGCCGGTGGGCGGCGATGTCCGTCGCTCCCGCCGACCTCGACGGCGACGGGCGCGTCGACCTCCTGCTCGGCGCCTCCGACGGCGCGTGGCTCCTGGCCGGGCGACCCGACGGCAGCTTCGACGACCGCACGGCCTTCGCCTTCGACGGGCTCTCGCGACCGGTGTCGTCCTTCGCGCTCGCCGACGTCGACGGCGACGGTCTGCTCGACGTTCACCTCGTCACGTATCTCGTCGGGGCGGACTGGCCACACGCCCGCTGCGCCGCCGACGTGCTCTTCCTACAACGGGAAGGCGCGTGGGTGCGCGCCGAGCTCCCTGATGCCCTTCACGGCGCGGGCTGCGGGTTCGGCGCCGTGTGGTTCGATCAGGACGACGACGGCGACCTCGACGCATGGGTCGCCAACGACTTCGGCGCCTTCACGGTTCCGTCGCACGTCTGGCGCAACGACGGCGTCGACGCCACGGGGACGCTGCGCCTCCGCGACGCCCAGGAGTCCGTCGCGGCCCCGGTGCTCACCTACGCGATGGGCGTGGCCGTCGGTGACGTGGACGGCGACGGCCGGCTCGACGTCGCGAGCAGCTCCATCGGCCGCGCGCCCCTGCACCGCGCCCTCGGCGGCGGCCGCTTCGCCGACCAGTCCGAGCTCATGGGAACCGCCCGCTCGCTCGGTTGGACCGGCACCCGGATGACCTGGGGCGTGCTCCTCGACGACCTCGACGGCGACGGCGCGACGGACCTCTTCGAGGCCGGCGGGTTCTACCCCCTCGACCCGGCCTTCGGGGCGCGGCGCGGTGAGTCGCCGACGCTCTTCTACCCGGGCGGTCGCGCGCCCTGGATCGAGGACACCGCGGCCTTCGCCGAGCACACCCGCGGGGGCGACTACCGCGGCGTCGCGACGGGCGACCTCGACGGCGACGGCTCCCCCGACCTCGCGCTCGCAGGCGCGCTCGGCACCGATCCCCTCGCTCTTCGCAACGCCTCCACGGGCGGCCCATGGCTCGACGTGGTCACGCGCGGAACCGTCTCGCCCCGAGAGGCGCGCGGGTCCGTCGTGACGCTGTCGTGTCCGGGGGTCGCGCGTCGCACCGCCGTCGTACCGACGGGCGGCAACCCCGGGTCGATGAGCGCGCCGCGGGCCTTCGTCTCGCTGGCAGGCTGCGATCGGAGCCGCGCGGCCCTGCACGTCGACTGGCCGTCGGGCGCGCGCTCGACGCACCCGGTGGGGAGCGGCTCCGTGGTGGTGGTGACCGAGCCCGCGTGGCTGACCGTCGACCGCGCCGAGCTGGTGGTCGGCGGCGACCCGCGAGAGGCGCGGGCCGTGGTCTCGGTGGTTCCGTACGGCGAGCGCGGACCGCTCGGCGCCGGTCACCGCGTCGAGCTCACCGCGCTCACCGCGGGCGCCTCGGTGGAGTCCCTCACCGTCGATGCCGACGGCACCCATCGCGTGACGGTGAGCGCCCGCACCGCAGGGGAGGCGTGGTTCGCGATCACGGCGGACGGCCGGGCGCTGCCGCGTCGGGTGCGCCTGCCGGTGCGCGTCTCCGGCGCGGGGGCGGTGGTGCGGGTGATGCCCGCGGCGCTGAGCTCCGCCCGTCCGGTCGAGGTCGGGTTCGTTCCGCGCCGCGCGGACGGCACCGCCTGGGGGGCCGGGCAACACTTCGCCGTCGGCCTCGACGGTGCTTCCGCGGCCGGTGTCGCCGACGATCGCGGCGACGGCCGCTACGTCGCCCGCATCACACTCGACGCCGGACGTTCGACCGCCGTGGGCGTGCGACTGACGGCGCCCGATGGCGAGGTCACGGCGCTGCGCGTTCCGGTCGTGGCCGACGTCGACCCGGCCCGGACCGTCGCCGACCTGCGCCCGGCCCTGGTGGCGTCGGGTGACCGTGTCGGGAGCGCGTCGCTACTGACCACCCTCTTCACGCCACTCGGCGACCCGCTCGTGGCGACGGTGCCGACCCTCGTCGACGGACGCGGGACCGCCCTCGGCGTCGGTCGCGCGGTGGAGTCGTCATCGTGGATGTTCGCCGTCGCGGACGAGCGCCTCGGGGACGGCCCGTTCACGGTCTGCGTCGGAGAAGCCCCCGCCTCTTCGCCAGTGTCCCGTCAGGTCATCGCCGCGCGCGAGACGCTGGCCGCGCAGGTCTCTGCCACCATGAGCCGGCTCGACCCGATGGAGGCGGTGATGGAGGCCGACGGGGTGTCGGCCACCGGTCTCGTGCTGCGCCTCGCCGACGAGCGCGGGCGCATCATCGCGCTGCCCGACCTGCCATGGGAGGTCGAGGGCGGCGCGCTCGACGCGACGGAGATCACCACCGTGGATGGCTCCTTCGTGCGTCGCGTGGTGGCCGGCGCTCGCGCCGGAACCCTCTCCGCGACGGTGCGCGTGCGCGGCGACCTGACCCTCGCCACGACCATCGTCCTCGCGCGGCCGGGCGCGGAGCCCGTGAGCTCGATCGAGCTGTGCGCGTCGGGCTCGACCATCGGCGAGGGTTCGATGGCCGTGGAGCTGACGGCCTATCCGCGCGCCGCCAACGGTCTCCTCGCAGGCGGTCACCGCGACGTGACGCTCACCGTCGACGGCGCGTCGCTTCCGCCGGTGCTCGGTCACGGGGCGTACCGGGCGCGATCGATCGTGGATCCGCGGCGGGGACTGCGCGTCGAGGCAGTCGACCAGGGCAGCGTCGTGCCAGCGCGCCGCGACGACACGTTGGCGGCGTCGCTCGCGCTCCCGCTCACCTGGCAGGGAGCGGTGAGCTGCGTGTCGGCCCGGCGGCCGGACGGGCGGACCGAGGGTGTAGAGGCAGGAGGATGCGGGGTCGTGCCGATGACGTCATCGAGAGGGCATGGGTGGGCGCTCGCGCTCG
This sequence comes from Polyangiales bacterium, assembly GCA_044229975.1. Taxonomy (GTDB): domain Bacteria; phylum Myxococcota_A; class Polyangia; order Polyangiales; genus SCUS01. The sequence continues at coordinate 472,465 of JBGARZ010000005.1, read as the reverse complement.
CCGCGATCGTGGGCATGCGGGGTCGCCGTCGGCGCATCTGGGTTTGGTCATGAGAGCGCGTCGACGGCCCGCATCTGTCTGCGCCGCGGCGCTGACCCTGATGGGCGCCAGCGCCTTCGCGCAGTCCCCGGCGGCGTGCGGGGATGTGGAGATACAGCGTGGCAACGAGTTGCGTCGGGGCGCCCGCGACGACGAGGCGCTCGTCCTGTTTCGACAGGCGTGGGACGCGTGTCACACCACTCGCGCGCTCGGCCAGATGGGGCTCGCCGCGGCGGCCCTTGGGCGCTGGCTGGAGGCCAATCGCTGCCTGACCGCGGCGCTCACCGACGTCGGCGACCCGTGGATCGCACGCAACCGCGAGCAGTTGGAGGTCGTTCGGGCGCAGGTCATGTCGCACGTCGGCACGTTGGACGTGAGCGGCGGGGTCGCAGGTGCCGAGGTGCTCGTCGACGGGCGCCGCGTCGGATCGCTACCGCTCGCCGCACCCGTGCTCGTCGCTGGCGGCTCCGTCAACGTGCAGGTGCGCGCGGAAGGGTACCTCCCCTTCGCGCGCTCGGTGATGGTCCCTCCCGGCGAGACGGTGCGACAGGGGATCGAGCTCGTGGCTCGACCCACCGAAGTCCCTGCTCGCGCCGCGTCGCTGCCGGTTGCGCCCGTCGTGGCGGTCGCATCGAGCGACCCTCCACGCACGCTGGCGTGGGTGACCGCCGTGGGCGGCGTGCTGCTGATCGGTGGTGGCGGCGCGGCGTTGGCGTGGAGGGAGAGCGCCGTCTCCGATCAGCGCAACCTCTCGGCCGCCATCCAGTGCTTCGAGGACGACGACCGCGCCGCGTGCGTCGAGGCCCAGGACGGCATCGCGCTCCCGCAGGCGCTCGCCATTGCCGGCTTCGCCGCCGGGGCAGCGCTCGTGGCCACGTCGGTCGTGTTGTTCGTGACGGCGCCGCGGTCGACGCCGCGCCCGACCAGCGCGGTCTGCGGGCCCGGCCCCGTGCCCCTCGGCCTCTCCTGCGGACTGAGCTTCTAGACGAGGTCCTGCCGAGATGATCCCCACCGACACGCACCACCGCCGATGGACGCTGCTCGCAGGCCTCCTGCTCGGTTGCTCGTCGCCGCTCTACGCGAGCCGTGACGCTGCGCCTCGCGACACCGGGCTCGACCTCGTCGACCAGGGAGTCGATGACGTCGCGCCGACCGGAGACCACGCCCCGAGCGACGACGTCGTGCCACGCCACGACCCCTGCGCCGCAGCCGCGGTGATCGACCTCGACGTCTATGGCGAGACCCGCGGCAACATCACTCGCATCACGCGAGACAACCGCGACGTCCCCGACCCTGAAGGGCTCCTCGTCGGCGGGTGCGGGCGGCCCGGGCACGAGGTGGTGTTCCGGTACACGCCGCGGCTCAGCCGCTGGCTCCGCGTGAGCACCAACAACCCCGGAACCGACGTCACCCTCGACACCGTCGCGTGGGCGCTCCCGGCCTGCACGGTGACCGCCGCGCCGCTCGGGTGCAGCGACGACAACGGCGTCGCTCCGCGGGCGCAGACGTCGGCCTTCACGACCACCGAAAACGCGACGACCGGCATCCCCGTCTTTGTCGTGGTCGCGGGGCGCGTCCCGCCCAGGCCCGACGCCACCAGCGCGCAGGGAGCGTTCGAGCTCACCGTCACGGAGCTGCCGCCCGTGCTCGCGGGTGGATCGTGCGACCCGGTGGAGGCCATCAACCACTGCCTTCAAGGGTACGAGTGCCGCGCGGCCGCGGGCGCCACCACCGGCACCTGCACCGGGACGGGGAGCTGACGAGCGGCGTCATGCGTGACCGCTGGACCATCGACGACCACGGCCAGGCGGTGCACCTCGCGCGACGAGGCAGTGCACCCGTATCGCGCGCCTACGAGCCCCATCGGGCGGCGCGGTCGGTCGAGCGGTGGTTTCCAGACGGCTCGCATCGCCCGGTCGCGCAGCTCGGCGACATCGACCGCGCGCTGCACCCGCTCGGCGCCGCCTCCAACCACCCCGACGCCCGCCGCGATCGACTCCGCCGGGCCCTCCTCGATGGCCTCGTCGTCGCCTGGCGCGGCGACGCCCCGCGCACCTTCGCCGCTCCCGTCGACGGCGCCCACGACGACGCCGGGCCCGCCCACGCCGCGCCGCGCGTCGCCGAGACCGACACCTGGATCACCGTCGAGCTCGTCGACGAGGTCGACGCCCTCCTCGCGGGCGTTCGCTACCGCATCCTCCTACCCGACCGCAGTCTGCGCGAGGGCGCCCTCAACGCCGCGGGCAGCGTCCACCTCGACGGCCTCACGCCCGGCGAGTGCGTCGTCACCTTCCCCGACCTCGACGCCGAGGCGTGGTCGCGACCAGGTGTTGTGCACGCGCGGGTGCGTCGCGGCGACGAGGGCGTCACCCGCACCGTCGCGCAGGGCGACACCACCGACTCGCTCGCCGCCGCGCGCGGTCTTTTTCGCGCGACGGTGTGGGATCACCCGCGCAACGCCGACCTGCGCGCGAAGCGCCGCGACCCCAACATCCTTCGCGCGGGTGACGTGCTCTTCCTGCCCGACCGGGTGCTGCGCGACGAGCGCTGCGCGACCGGGCGGGTGCACCGGTTTCGTCGACGGGGCGTTCCGCTCGACCTCAACCTCCGGTGCCTCGACATCGAGGGCGCGCCCTACGCCGGCGAGCCCTTCCACCTCACGGGCGGCGGCGTCGACCTCCGCGGCGCGCTCGACGGCGACGGGTGGATGCGCGTGAAGATCCCGCCCGCGGCGTCGCGCCTGCGCCTCGCGATCGGCGCCGACGGCGAGCACGAGGACTACGAGCTCCGCGTCGGGCACCTCGACCCGCACGACGAGCTCACCGGGGTCTGCGACCGGCTGCGCAACCTCGGGTACTACGCCGGGCCGAGCGTGACCGAGCCCACCGCGCAGCTCGCCGACGCGGTGCGGTGGTTCCGCCGGACGCACGACCTGGGCGAGGGCGGCGCGGTGGACGAGGCGCTGCGCGAGGCGCTGCGGCGGGGGCACCATGCGTAACGCGACCTTCGTGAAGGTGCCCGACGACCTGGAGAAGGGGCTCCCGTCGATCGACACGCTGCGCTTCGAGCGCGGCGCCTTCGGCGAGCTCTTCGCGCAAGGCGCGTCGTCCGAGCGGGCGATCAACGTCTCGACCGGCAACGAGGCCACCGCGGCCCCGAAGACCCTCGTGGAGGTGGTGCTGTTCGGGAAGGTACACCACGTCGAGGTGGAGGCGTTCAAGGCGAAGGCCGCCCGCATCGCCAACGCGCTCTGGATGGAGCGCGACCTGCTGCTGGACGAGGTCCGCGCGCTGCAACGCATCGAGCACGAAGACCCCGGGACGTGGGCGCGGTCGCTGCGCTCCTTCGTCGCGGGACCGGGCGAGATCGCCGACGGTCTGGCTGCGTTGGAGAAGGTGCTGAAGGGCGTGAACGACCCACAGCCCGACCCGCAGTCGGAGCGCCTGTGGGAGACGGGCGTCGTGCTGCACCAGGCGCGGTCGCGACTGGCCGCGCTGCGGGCGATGCTCGCCGCGCGTCGCGAGAGCAACATCGAGAGCGCGCAGTCGGCCGAGCAGTACACGCGGCTGGTGAAGGACGGGGCGTTCCAGATTCTCTTGATGGCGCCCAACTTCGTGCCGGTGCTGAAGAACCCGGTGACCGAGTTCGGCTACCGCATCTCGGTGGTGATGATCGAGGCGGGGGCCTCGTCGGCGGGCGCCCTCATGGCGGGCACTCCGGTGCTGCGCGAGGTCTTCGCCGTCGCGCGCGAGCGCATCCCGCAGGTGCTCATCGACACGTTCATGTCCATGGCCCGCGCGTACATCGGGCCCGCGGCGGCTGCGGCGCAGGCGGGGGCGCTGATGCTCCTGCAACAGATCGTGGAGTTCTGCTTCGACGTGGTGCTGCTCGGCATCGACGGACGCCTCGGGGGTGAGCGCGACGGCCTCGATGTGCTGAAGGATCTCGCGGAGAAGCGTTTGCTGTCGGTGTTCAGCTTCGTGCTGGGGCGGCTGCTCGGGTACAAGCCCGACGACTCGCGGGTGCGCCACGTCGCGAAGCTGCTCATCGAGAGCGTCGTGACGGTGATGGCGCAGGAGGTGCGGGGCCTGCTCAAGCGCTCGGAGAAGGAGGGGCGCCCGGTGTCCGAGATCGTGATCCCGGAGCTGCCGTGGCTCATGGCGCGCGTCATCCAGAACGTTCTCCTCGGCATGGTGCGCCATGCCCGCATCACGCCCCGCCCGGTCGACGACGCGAAGGTGCCCGCGGACGCGAAGACCCCGGCGCGCGACACGCTCAAGCTGATGTACGCGCAGGCCCGCGGGCGCCGGATGATCTTCGCGGCCGTCGACGGTCCGTCGCTCCCGCCGCGCCCGGCGGGTGTGACGAAGGCGCCGCCGCTGGGTGCCAAGGAGTTCGTGGAGCACTGGAGCGGGCTCGGGCTCATGCGCTCGGCGCTGCACACGATGCTGCGGTCGGTCGACGACGGCGGGATGATCATCGAGGGCCGCGTGTCGAACCAGGCGTCGGTGCGCCACCTGGCCGAGGCGGGCATCATCACCAAGGGCGAAGACTGCAAGGCCAAGACGGCCAACATCGGTCCGGAGGCCATTCGCGGGCTCGTCACGAACCCGTCCAAGGAGACGCACGCCAACTTCGACGCGGCGCGCGCCACCTGGGACGACAGCGTGCCGACGCTGAAGGAGAACGGCTACCTCGTGCGCGCGGATCGCGTGGTCTTCCACCCCGACCTGCTGGTGGAGTGGTCGCGTTCGCTGCCAGCGGCAGAGAAGGCGATCGTCCGCAAGCTCGCGGACAAGCTTCGTGGGCCGAAGGCTCGCGCTCTCTTCGAACTCGACTCACCAGAGGGGCGTGCGTGGTTCGCCGACGAGTATCCCGACTTCAAAGACTGGGCCCAGGCGAAGGGGCTCCTCACGCGCGCCCGGGTGGGCATCACGGGCGACACCGATCTCGTGCAGGTGGTCGACGCCGTCAGCGGCCGCACGGCGCCGGTGGGCGACGAGGTGAAGCTCCCCAACAGCCCCGCCTACCACCAGAACGCCGCGCGCCTGCGCGAGCTCAACGAGCACGCCAACTCCCTGCGCACGCTGGCCACGGAGCAGGAGACGAAGCTCGGACGGGAAGGCAAGCAGCCCTTTCGTCACGGCGGCGCGGCTGAGCGCTTCCTCGACGACGGGGTGCTGGAGTTCGCCGGGCTAGGCGCGGTGTTCGCGCTCGCCCGCGGCGAGCACGGGGTCATCCGATGGACCATCGACCCCGGCACCGGAAAGGTCTCGGTGCCGACGGAGATGGTCGCGGCGCTGAAGCTGTCCCCGCAGCGACAGGAGGCGCAGGGGCGCTTCACGACGCTCCACCTCGAAGCGTCGAAGGAGGTCTCGGGCCGCGTGTGGGCGGGGCTGCGCGAGCTGCCCGAGACGCACCGCGCGCAGGCCCGGGCGCTCGTGGTGCGCGAGCTCGGCCTGGAGCACCTCGACTCGGCCACCATCGATCGCTTCGTCGCGGCGATGCACGCGCTCGCGCACTCGGCCGACGAGCGCCGCTGGAACGTCGCCGCCCAGCACATGGAAGACGCGCGGACGCTGTCGCTGCTGCACCGCATCCGCGAGGCGCACCGCGCGGCCAACGAGCCATTGCTCGCGAAGCACCGGGCGCCCCCGACGCCCGCCGCGGTCGACGCGTACCGGCGAAAGACGCAGCCGCGCCCAGGGCGGCTCACGAAGATCCGCGTGCAGGACCGACCCCGCTGGGAGGCGTCTCGCGTCGGTCTTCAGGTGGCGGACGCTGCGCCCACGCTGGAGGCGCCGATCGGGCCGCGCAGCGTGGAGGCGGGCCTGCTGGTGCGGGGCCTGACGCTCCTCGCGCGCGAGAACCGTGACCTCTTCGCGTCGATGATGGACGGCGTCGTCTGCGACGACCTCGCCGACTGGCTCGACGCGCACCACGCCGTGCTCGGGGTCGACGCCGATCGCGCCAACGTGGTGGTGGCGCTGCGGTCGGGCGGCAACGTCGGCGCGGCCCTGCGGACGATGGGTGACCTCGCGCGCCGCGGCCTCGACGGGGCGGGCCGACAGGTGTGGTGGGAGCTGCACCACCCGGTGGTCCCGACGACGACGTCGCACCTCGCGGGGCGCCTCGACGACGGCAAGCACGGGATCACCGACGCGACGCGTGGCCTCCTCGCCGACCGCCTCTCGGCCGCCGAGACGCGCCCGGGGTTGGCGCTGATGGCCTTCCGCGCGATCACTTCGCAGACCACCTATCACGCCCTCGCAGGGCCGCGATTCTGTGGGCTGCGGCTCGACGAGGCGTGGTGGGACGAGGCGCGGGGACGGCCATCCTTCCGCGAGGTGCGGCTGGTGGGGCGGCGGGTGACGGTGTTTCTCGGAACGCCCGTGGCAGTGCCCGAGGACGGGCCGCGCATCACGGTGCCGCTGGCGTGCGAGCGCATCGACCTGCGCGACGTGCGCAACGTGCAGCGGGCGCTCGGGCAGCTCGGGTACCGCGAGCGCGCGCCCGACGGCGTGCTCGACGACGAGACGCGGGAGTCCATCGCGACCTTCCAGGCCGACGCCGACACGGCGCTGCGGGTGGACGGCGTCGCGGGGCCGAAGACCCGGGCGTGCTTGCAGGACGCGCTGCGGTCGCTGGAGCTGGGAGAAGAACCATGAGCGTAGAGACGAGGAGGCCCTCCCATGGGCGCTGACGGGGCGGGAGGCGTGTTGCCCGAGGTGGTTCTGTCCTTCGAGGTCAAGGGTGTCACCGCGCGCGCAGCGGTGGCCCGCGTGCAACTGACGGAGGCCCTCTCGACGCCCTACGAGTGCGTGGTCGAGCTCGCGTGGATGCTCGACGAGGCGCCCGCGCTGGACGACCTCCTGGGCTGCCGGTCGACGCTCACCCTGGCGCGCGGCGACCACGAGCGTCGTGTGCACGGCGTGGTGGTGGCGATCGCGCAGCGCGGACTGACGGCGGGCCACCGGGTCGATGAGCTGGTGGTGGTGCCGTCGCTGTGGTTGCTCGGGCGACGCTCGGAGCACCGCATCTACCAGGACGTCGACGCGCTCACCGTCGTCAGGGCCGTGCTCGACGACGCGGGGCTGTACGAGGGGCGCTGGCGGGAGCCGGTCGGCGTGGAGCGGCCCGCGGAGCGCGAGTACTGCGTGCAGTTCGGCGAGACGGACCTGGAGTTCATCGCGCGGCTGCTCTCCGAGGAGGGCCTTCACTACGCCTTCGCGCAAGGCGACGACGACGAGGAGCTGGTGCTCTTCGATGGTGGTGAGCTCGCGGCCCTCGACACGGTGGCGACGCTGGACGGGCGGGCGGTTCCGATCGGCGGCGGGGCGGCGACGGCGGAGGTCGAGCGCGTGGCGCGGCTGGAGGAGCGCCGCGAGCTGACCACGGGCGCCTGGCTTGGCCGGGACTACGACTTCACGCATCCGCAGTCGGCCTTGAAGGCGCATCACCCGACGGTGGAGCCCGACCTCGTGATGACGGAGTACCCGTCGCGCTTCGTGCTGGGCGCGTGGGACGGCGGCGAGCACGTCTACGGGCGGGCCGCGCAGATGAAGCGCTTCGCCACGATGCGCCAGGATGCGTTGCAGGCGCGGTCGCAGGGACTGCGGGGCACCGGGGTGGTGGTGGGCTTCATGCCGGGGGCGCTGGTGGAGCTGCAGGAGCCGGGGCCGGGGTCGTCGCCGGTGCGGGTGTTGTTGACGCGGGTGGTGCACCTCGCGAGCGCGCCGGAGGTGACGCACGGCGGGAGCGCGGAGGGGTCGGGCGAGGACCGCTACGTCAACCACTTCGAGGCCGCGCCGGAGAGGGTGGTGCAGCGACCCGCGGTGCGCGCGAAGCCCCGGATGTTGGCGCCCCAGTCGGCCACCGTGACGCGGCCGGAGGGGTCCGAGGAGGAGATCGCGACCGACCACTACGGTCGGGTGCTGGTGCGCTTCCACTGGGACGAGCCCGAGCGCCGCGTGGGCGAGCAGGAGCACCCGCACCCGTCGTGCTGGCTGCGGGTGGTGCAGGGGTGGGCCGGCGGATCGTGGGGGACGCTCTTCACGCCGCGGGTGGGGATGGAGGTGGTGGTGCAGTTCTTCGACGGCGACGTCGACCGGCCCTTCGTGGCGGGGTGCCTCTACAACAAGTCCAACGAGGCGCCCTTCGCGCTGCCGGAGCACCGCACGCGGTCGGTGATTCGCACGCAGAGCTCGCCCCACACGGGCGGCTTCAACGAGCTGCGCTTCGAGGACCTCGCCGACCGCGAGGAGGTGTACCTGCGGGCGCAGCGCGACCTGCGCGAGCACGTGCGGCACGACCACAAGCGCCGGGTCGACCACGACGAGACGACGGGCGTCGGGCGCGACAGCGCGACGACGGTGGGGCGCGACCGGAGCGTGACGGTGGACGGCTCGGAGTCGCAGGTGGTGAAGAAGAACCGCCACCGCACGACGGACGGCAACGACCTCACGCAGGTGCTGGGCAACCGCAGCGTGGTGGTCGAGGGGTCCAACAGCGAGCACGCCAACGAGAGCCACCGGTTTACGGCCGACGAGGCGGCGGTGGTGGAGGTGGGCGGCGGCAGCGGCGCGTCGGTGCAGATGATCCCTGACGAGATGCAGGTGATGGTGCCGAAGGTGCTCGGCGTGGTGGTCGGCGACGACGGGATGAAGCTGCTGGTCGACCCGGAGAACGTCGTCCTCGAAGTGCCGAAGAAGTTCACCCTGAAGGTGGGCGACACGAGCGTGGAGGTGACGACGGACAAGATCACCCTGAAGACGGGCGCCGGGGGGAAGGTGGAGCTCAACGGCGACAAGATCACCGTGAGCACCGGCGGCAACGTCGAGGTGAAGGGGGCTCAGGTGAAGATCAATGGGTAGCGGGGAGCGAGGCGCGGCGTGACGGAACTCAACGAACTGGTGGCGGTGAGCGTGCCGGACCTGCACCCCGCCGATGATCCGAACTGTCCGTTCTGCCCGAAGGAGCCGCCCGAGGAGTGGACGACCTATGGCGGTGCGTCGAACGACTCCAAGAAGCTCGCCGCGATCATCGACAACCCGACGAAGCTCGCGTCCCTCCAACCGGGGGTGCGCCCGAAGGTCGACCACGCGGCGCACCGGCAGGCGTCCGACCCGATGCTCGACGCCGCGGCCGTCGCCTTCCGTCAGGAGCACCGCGTGACCTTTCAGGCGCACCACCTGGTGAGCGGCAAGCAGGCGCTTGTGAAGAGCCTGATGGAACACTGGATCTCGGCCGGCCCGGAGGTCGCGGCGGACAGCGGCTACTCGGTGAACAACGCCGCCAACGGGGCGTGGCTGCCCTCGATCCCGAAGGCCTGGGTGGGCCTGTGGGGCAAGGAGTCGGACGAGCATCGCTACACCCTGGCGGTGGAGGTGATGCGGGAACTGGGGGCGCAGATCCACGTGGGCCCCCACAACCCCGACGTGGACGACGATGACGCGCACCACCAGCCCTACGATGTGTGGCTCATCACGACGCTCGAGGGCATGGGCGAGCGCATCGGCGAGTGGGAAGACCACTGCCCGCTGTGCGAGCGGCCTGAGGGCGAGAAGCTGCGGCCGTCAGTGCGGGTCAACGAGGCGCTCGACCGCCTGTCCCGCAGGGCCTGGGTCAAGGTGACCGGCCCAGCCTCGGACTGGGACGTGTTCATCTCCAAATACGCGTGGTGGTATCACTCCGAGGTGACCACGGAGCGCCCGCCCCGCTTCAAGAGCGGCGCGTTCGAGCAGTTGTAGACCGTGGCCTCCGCGGAGCCGAAGGGCGCGAAGTACTACCTGTTGCAGAGTGACCCCGAGGTCGCGTGGGGCGCGTCCGGGGCCCCGCCTGCCCTCCCGCGCGACGCGCGCTTCCTACGCGGTCGGTTGATTCGCGGGGCGGTTCCCAACCCGCTCGTCGTGGAGGTGGACCACCCGGTGAGCTCACCGCCGCGCGGGATCATCGAGGGAGTCGTACCTTTGGTCGAGCGAACACTCGTGCAACTGCTCCGCGCCGCGGGCGCCGACAACTTCCAGGAGTACGCAGCGAGGCTGGTCAACCCGCAGGCGGACCTGTCCTGGGAGCACTTCGTGGCGGTCAACGTCGTGGGAATCGCCGACGCCGTCGACATGGAGCGCTCGGTCTACGCGACCCTGATCGGTGGCGGGGTCGTCCCGCCGCTGGTCGACTTCGATGCCATTGTGCTGCGGCGGCGACAGACGCTGGGGCTGCGGATGTTCCGCGTCGCACAGTGCCCGCGGCTGTGGTTCGTCGACGAGGGCGTGGTGCAGGCACTGCGCGCCAACCGCCCCGCCGGGGGGTGGGGCGTCGCGGTGCGCGAGGTCGACGTCGTGTGACCCGTCAGCCGCTGACGAGCCCGTCCCATTCGCCGACCACCGCGCCCACGAGCCCCGCCCACCGCCGATGCCGCGCCGACAGCTCACCCGCCGCGCGCCCGCCCCACCGTCCGCGCCCGCCGCCCGCCGCGCGTACCCGCTGTGCCAGCGTCGCGTTCTCCTCCCGCCGCGCCGCCGTGTCCTCCTCGTCCTCCAGCGTCCGCGCCCCCAGCCCCCCACGCGGAACCTCATCCCCCAACACCACGTACGCCCCCTCGCGCAGCGCGTTGCTCACCGCCCGATCGTCGGCCCGCGCCCACCACCCTTCCATCACCTCCGACGCGCCCGCGAGCGCCAGCCCCACGCACACCGCGGGCGTCGCGCGCTGCGCCAGCGCCGCTGTCAGCGCCTCCACGTCCGCGGCCGTCCCGCCGATGCCCCGCAGCACCGCGGCCGCGTCCACCGTCGTCAGCGCCGCGGCGTCCAGCGAGCGCGCGAGCGTCAGCCCCGTGGCCGCGTCCAGCCGCGCCGTGTCTTCCACCACCATCGACCGCAACGCGTCGTCCGTCAGGCCCGCCAGCAACGACGCTCCCCACGCCGCCGCGCCGTTCACCCCCGCGACCGCCAGCGCGTGCAACCCCTCGGCGCGCATCCCCTCGTCCGCGTGCGCCACCGCCCAGCGCCCCAGCGCCTCCAGCCGCGCGTCGCCCCATCGCACCAGCACCGCGAGCGCCAGCCGTTGCAGGCCAGCGTCCGCACCGCGCAGCCACGCCTCCACCAGCCCGAGCGCCGACGCCCCGCCATGAAACCACAGCACGTCGCGGCACGACCCGCGTCGCTCCTCCGCGGGCGCTGCCGCCGACCAGCGCGCCCACAGCTCGTCCCGTCGGTCGCTCATCGCCCACGCTGCCGCCGCCGCGTACCAGGCGTCGTCGTCGTCGTCTGCGAGCGCCTCTTCCCACAACGCCATCGCCGATGACGGGTCGGCCGCCAGCGCGTCGAGGTGGGCGTCCATCCGTCGCTCCAGTGATCGTTGGTGTGCGGCGTTGCCCTCCAGCAGCGCGAACACCCGCTGCCGTCGCAGCCGCAGGAAGCGCGCCTCGTCGAGGTGCTCCGCGACGACGTCCCTCAGGGCGGGGGCGGGCATCGGGTCAGCCCAGGGTGTTCTTGCGGTTGTGGAAGAGCATGTCGCCCAGCCGGCACACGTTGTTGCCGTCCATCTTCACGTCGAACGAATACAGCATGAACTCCGACGCCCCCATGTTGCAGCCGCTCGCCACGCCGCCCGCGGTGCCCGCCTCGTCGCCGCTGCTGCGTGAGTAGGTGGCGCCCTTCACCATGGGCATCGCACCACCATCGACGGTGACCGTCTGCGGCCCGCCCGACGTGTCCGATGACTTCCCGATGTTGGGATACGGGATCGGCACCGGCCCCGCCGGGCTCGGCGTCAAGCACACGTCGGGAAACGCGATGCTCATCCCGTTGCTCGATGCGTGGGCCACCCCGCGACCGTTGACGAAGGTCTTCGATGCCATCTCGCCTGCACTCCTTCCTACGCTGATGAGACGCGGGCCGCGCCGCACGCCGCCCCGTCCGAACACGCCCACAACAGACACGGCCCCGCGAACCTCTTCCGGGACAATCCCGAGGCCGCCATGGCCAGCATCATCACGCCCAGCGCCGCGCCGGGGTCGCCCGTGTGTTCCACCGGGTGGTGCAGCGCCGCGTCGGGTCGCAGTCCCCGGTGGTGCCGCCGCGCCGCGATGCCCCAGGCCCGCGCGTCGATGGGCTCGCCGTTCATCCCCGCGAACACCGTCCCCACGTCCGCGCCGTCGGGCAGCACCGCGCGAAACGCCGCCGTGAGCCCGTCGCCGACGAAGGCCTCTTCGCTGCCGCGATGACCCGGCTCCGTGCCGAGACCGACCGCGTCGACGACCACCGCGCCCGGTGACCGCGAGAGCAGCAGAAACGCCGCGCCCTCTCCGGGCATGAAGCCCACCGGTCGCCCTTCGGTGAGCAGTCGCTCCTCGGCGTCGAGCCACCCGAGGAGCAACGGGTCGAGGTAGCTGTCCACGCCCCCCACCAGCGCGCGCGGAGCGCCCGCGGCGATCGCGTCCACCGCGGCGGCGAGGGCGTGGAATCCCGCCGCCCGGCCGTGCGGGAAGGCCGCGCTCGACGAGGCCGCGAAGGTCACGCCCGACTGCGCCGCGAGGTCGTCGAAGAAGCGCGCGTCGGGCGACGACGACCGCCCCGGCGCGATTTCGGGAATCGCCAGAAACATCGGCACCGCGTCGAGTGCTCCTGTGCCTTCGGCGCACTCGGCGAGGGCGGCGCCGGCGAGGCGCACCATCCGGGCGCAGCGGGTCGACAGGTCGCCGCGCGCCGCGAGCGCCGGGGCGATGGGCGGGAGCGCGTCGTCGGGGAGCAGACCCATGCGGAGGGGGCGCCAGCGGCCGTCGCGCAGGGAGGTCTCGCGCAGGCGGCTGACGCCCGCGAGCACGGAGGTGGTGGTCTGCAGGGTGGAGGTTCCGACCGGGGAGATCATCCCGGTGCGGGTGATGGAGACGCTCACGACACATCGCCTCCAGGAAGAAACGCCAGGCGCACGGTCTCGACCGACAGCGCGCGCTTGTCGACGAGGTGCTGACACCGCCAGATCACGGTCATCCGATGGTGGTCGGCGTCGAGGGAGAGCGTGTCGAGGGAGAGCGTGAGCGCGACCTTCGAGCCCGCGATCGTGGCCCAGGCGTCGAAGCCAACCCGGGGGACGCGGGAGGTGAGTGTTCCGCGAGGGGAGACGCCCTCGAGGACGATGGGCTCGGCGCCGCGGAGGGGCTGCGCCGTGACGAGTCCGTCGGGGGCACACTGGTAGTGGCGGTCGTCAAAGTCGTCGGGCAGAAACGGGGCGCGCGTGCGGTCCCACGCGTCGTCGCAGGTGCCGACGTAGCGCGAGCGTGGCGCCCAGGTGGGCGCGATCGGCGCGTAGCACGCGGGCTTCATCGGGCGGCCGGGCCCCTGAAACGGGTCGGCCGGGTCTTCCAGGTTGGGCACCGGGCTCCCGCGAAACGACGGCGCCTGTTGGGGGTCGTGCGGGATGAAGCCCTTGCCCACGGGGTTGCGCGCCTCGAAGGTCGCACCGTCGACGCTGCGCCCACCGTACGCCCGCTCCCAGCACAGGAGCATCGTTCGGAAGGGTTGCGGCGCCGTGGCGACCCGCCCGTCGACCTGCCCCGTGAACTCACGATCGCCCGTGACGCGCAGCCTCCGATGCAGCGAGCCCACCGTCACTGCGACGTCGACGGAAGTGCTGGGCCGTTGATCGGCGGCCTGCGCGTGGCCCTGGAGCAGCACGTCGGTGGAGGGCTTCGGCGGGTGGAACTCGTTGGGTGCGAGCAGCGAGCTCGCGCCGGGCTGCCCCGTCCAGGCGTCACCCACCTGCAACGGGAGCTGCTCGCCGAGCAGGCGCGGCGCCTCGTCGAGGGAGAACGTCGCCTTCACCATCAGCACGAGGCACTCCACCCCGCGGCGGTCGGGCATCAGGGCCATCACCGCGCGGAGCGGCGTCTCGTTGGCGAGCTGCAACATCAGTTGATCTTCACGACGGCGCCCCGGATGCGCTGCAATTCTCCGGCCTCGGAGGTGACGTTGACGCCCTTGAGGGCGACGCGACCGTCGCGGGTGAGGGTGATGCTGGCCTCTCCGCACACCAGCGTGACCTCGTCGGCCCCTTCGATGACCACGCGGCGGCCGTCGACGCGCGCCTCGGGCACCAGCGGCGCCTGGGTCGCCCGTTCGAGGAGGAGGTCGACGGGGTCTTCCATCACGCCGAGGATGACGGGGCGGCGGGCGTCGTCGCCGTCGAAGCAGACGAGCACCTCGCGGCCGACGGCGCCGTCGCCCCGCAGCGTGTCGCGGTCGACCGATCGCAGACAGCGGGCCGCGACCGCCCCGACGCCGGGAACCTCCACGCACAGCTCCCCGGCCGCCAACGGCCTCGTCACGGTGAGCACGCGCGAGCCGCCGACCGCGGGCGTCACGGATGAGGTCAGATCACGTTCCCCCTTTGACGACGCGCTCACGTCGGCCTCCCTCCCTGCAACGCTCCCAACGCTTCCGGCGAGACCATGCCAGAGGGCGCGCATCGCTTGCAAGCGCGGCCGTGCGAGGTGAGAACGGTCGCCAGCATGATGGCCAGCCCGATCGCGCCCGGCACGCTCGTCAACGAGCGCTACCTGTTGACCGAGCCCGCGCCCGACCGCGGCCTCGGCGCCAACTGGTCCGCGCAAGACCTCGCGATGAAGGGCCGCGTCGTCGCGGTGAAGCTCCTGCGCGAGCAGCCCACCGCCCAGATGCCGGAGGCGCTCGCGAAGCACCTCGGCGCGCTGCGCCCGGTGCGGCACAAGCGCCTGCTCACGGTGCTCAACCAGGGCATGTGGGGGCGCCGTCCATATGTGGTGCACGAGGCCTTCGCGGGCCGCTCGCTCGGCACTGGCATCGACGAGGTGCGCGCGAGCGGTCAGCTCGTCGAGCTGCCGCTCCTCCAACGGAGCTTCGACCAGGTGTGCGAGGCCGTGCTGGCCTGCCACCAGGCGCCGACCCCCGTGCTGCACCTCGGGCTCAACCCCGGGTGCGTGCTCATGCACCGGCAGCCGAAAAAGGACTTCGAGGTGAAGCTTCTCGACGTCGGGCTGCACCGCTGGGCCGACCGCGACGCCTCGGCGCCCGCGCGCAGCGCACGCGCGCTGACCAACCCCGCGCCCGAGCTCTTCGGGACGGGCGACGAGGCCACCGTGCGGACCGACGTCTTCGCGCTGGGGGCGCTGCTGCGGGAGCTCATCTCGCTGCCCGCGTCGGCGGGCGAGACGCTCGCGGTGGCGGGCCTCCACCGCCGCAGGGACGACGTCCCGGGCGAGGTGTGGGAGGCGATCGAGCGGTGTGTAGCGCTCGACCCGGCGGCGCGCCTTCCGGACGTGGCGGCGCTGCGAGCGGCGCTCGACGTGGCGTGGTCGCGCCCGCTGCAACGTCGCCCTCCGGCGCGGTCGCAGCCGCCGACCCCGGAGCTGCCGCAGCGCGAGCCGAGCGTGTTCGAGCGGCTGAGGGCGATGGAGGCCGACGCTCCAGCGCCCGCACCCGGGTTGACGCTGATGCGCGCGAGCGAGCCCAACCCGTGGGACGTCGCCGAGGTGCCCGGTGACCCCTTTGCAGAGCAGATCAACTACGCGACGCCGGTGTCGGCCAAGGCCGCTCGCCTGGAGGCGATGTTCGGGGCGTCGTCGGCGGATGCGGCGGGCTTCGATGCGGGCGCGACGATCTTGTCGGGACCGCCGGTGGTGGAAGGGATCGAGCCCAACGCGACGGTGCTCTCGATGGGCCGCTCGCCCTTTGCTGTGTCGGAGGCGCCTCGTCGGTCGGCGCCCGAGTTCGATGGCACGTTGATCGCGCAGGTGAGGCCGCTGCCGCCGCGCGCCGCGTCCGTCCCCGTCGTGACGCTGCCGCAGTCGCCGCCTGTGTCGCCGAGCGCCGACCCGACGGACGGGACGCTGATCGCCACGCCGCCGAGGCTGACGCAGCCCAACCGCCCGTTGCCGCCACGGGAGCCCGTCGTCCCGCCAGTCGCGCCCCGCGCGTCCTGGCTGCCGTGGGCGCTCGGCGTCGCTGCCGTGGTGATCGCGTTCGTGACGGCGTTCGTGCTGGCGCGGCACTGACGCTCCATCACCCCGTCAGCCCGAACAACCCCCGCAGCTTCTCCTCGCCCTTCCTCGCGCGCGCGCTCACCGCCACCAGCCCCGTGATGCACGACGGCGGAACCTCCCTCGCCAGCAGCACCCCATTGGGACTCCGATAGAGCCCGATGCCGAGCGCCCGCAGCGCCACCGGGTCGACCCGCAGCAGCACCCCGACGCCCGCCTTCTTGCCCACCTTGCTGTCGGTGTTCGCCGCGAGGTGCACATGCGTTCGCCCGCCTCGCCGCAGGCCCTCCCTCGCGATGCTCGGCAGCGCCTCTTCGTTCGTTCCGTGCCAGACGGGCTCGACGAGGTCGAGCTCTTCCCACGACGCCTCGAGCGCCTCCTGCGTCACCGGCATCCCTTCCAGCGAGTGCCCCTGACAGCACCGGATGCGATCGCCCACGACCTGGATTCGCGACTTGTTGTTGGTTCGCACCACCACGTCCAGCGTGGCGCGTGACATCTTCGCGCGGCGCAGCACGTCGTCGACGGGCGCCCACCCGGCCGCGTCCATGGAGAGCCCGACCTCTCCGGCGCCGTGCCGGAGGAGCTGACTGAGCGCGTGGCTCGCGCGCTTGAGGTTCTGTTCACTCATGTTCGTGTCTCTACTTCTTCGCTCACGGTACGCGCCCCGACTCTCACCCGGAAGCTCTACCTCGTGATGGGCCATCACCGTTCGTGATACCCCGTCGGCGACCATGGACGCGCCCTCGCTCGACCTCGACGCCCTCCGCACCTTCGGCGTCTTCGCCGAGCACCTCAACTTCACCCGCGCGGCCGAGCTGCTCCACCTCTCGCAGCCCGCCGTCCACGCCCAGGTCGCGCGCCTCGCCGACGCGCTCGGCGTCACCCTCTACCAACGCCAGGGACGCGGCCTCGCGCTCACCGCCGACGGCGTTCGGGTGGCGGCCTTCGCCCGTGAGACCCGCGAGCGCACGGCCGCCTTCGTCTCCTCCCTCCACGGCGACGAAGCCGGTGAGCCCGTCACGCTCTGCGCGGGCGCCGGGTCGTACGTCCACCTCCTCGGCGAGACGCTGCGCGCCTGGATGGGCACCGACCTCGGCCCGCTGCGACTGCTCACCCGCGACCGCGAGGCCACCGTCGTCGCGGTGCGATCGGGCGAGGCGACGCTCGGCGTGGCGCCCGTCGAGTCCACACCCGCGGGGCTGAGCGCGGAGGCCTTGGCGGTGGTTCCGCAGGTGTTGGCGATGCCGTCGACGCACCCATTGGCGACGCGGAAGACGGTGCGCCTGCGTGACCTGGCGGGCCTTCGGTTGGTGGCGCCCGACCCCGACCGGCCGCACCGTCGTGCGCTGGAAGAGGCGCTGCGGGCGGCGGGCGTGACGCCGGAGGTGGCGGTCGAGGCCAACGGGTGGGAGCTCGCGCTGCGCTTCGTCGAGCTCGGCGCGGGCGCCGCGGTGGTGAGCGGGTTCTGTCGGTTGCCGCCGGGCGTGGTGGCGAGGCCGATGCGTGAGCTTCCGGCGAAGACGTATCACCTGCTGCGACGGCGCGGCCGGGCGCTGCCCGCGGCTCACGACGCGCTGCGGCGGGCGCTGCTCGACGGGTGCAGGGCGTGGCGTCGCTGACCGCGCATGTGATAGGTCCGCCCGCGAGGAGCACTGACGACACGATGATGCACGGCGCGGTAGCAAACGTTCTGGATGCGGTGGGAGGCACGCCCATCGTGCGGTTGAACCGGGTGGTACCGCCCGACCTCGCCGCCGAGATCTACGTGAAGTGCGAGTTCTTGAACCCTGCCGGGTCGATGAAGGACCGCATCGCCATCAACATCGTCAACCGCGCCGAGTCCGAGGGGCGGCTCAAGCCGGGCGGCACCATCGTCGAGGCCACCAGCGGCAACACGGGCGCGGGGCTCGCCATGGTCGCGGCGGTGCGCGGCTACCGCACCATCTTCGTGATGCCCGACAAGATGTCGCAGGAGAAGATCTCCGCGCTGCGCGCTTGGGGTGCCAAGGTCGTCGTGTGCCCCACGGCGGTCGAGCCCGCCGACCCGCGCAGCTACTACTCGGTCGCGCGTCGGCTCTCGGAGGAGACGCCCAACGCCGTGCTCGCGAACCAGTATCACAACCCCGCCAACCCCGAGGCGCACTACCTATCGACGGGCCCCGAGATCTGGGACCAGACCAACGGCGAGCTCGACGTCTTCGTCTCCGGCATGGGCACCGGCGGAACCCTCTCGGGCACCGGCAAGTACCTCAAGGAGAAGAACCCCAACCTGCTCATCGTCGGCGTCGACCCGGTGGGCTCGGTCTATTACGACTTCGTGAAGCACGGTCAGGTGACCCGCGCGTTCAGCTACAAGGTCGAAGGCATCGGCGAGGACTTCTTCCCGTCGACCATGAACCTCAAGATCCTCGACGACTGCGTGCGCGTCGACGACCGCGAGTGCTTCATGATGACGCGCGACCTCGTGCGGCTGGAGGGCATCTACTGCGGCGGCTCGTGCGGCGCGGCCGTGGCGGGTGCCATCAAGTGGGCGCAGGGGCGCAACAAGAAGGAGAAGATCCTGGTGCTCCTGCCCGACAGCGCGGGCCGCTACCTCACCAAGGTCTTCAACGACGACTGGATGCGGGAAAACGGCTTCCTCGGTTCCGAGGCATCGCTCGGGACGGTGCGCGAGATGATGCACACCCGCGCGCAGCAGCTCGTGACGGCGCGCTCGGACGACACGCTCCGCAACGTCATCGCGAAGATGAAGTCGCTGGGCATCTCGCAGCTCCCGGTGGTGGATGGCGAGCACATCCGCGGCATCGTCACGGAGGTCGACGTGCTGCGAAACCTCGTCTCCGGCGAGGCCAACATGGACGGAACCATCACCAACATCCTCGACAGCGACTACGCCACGGTGACCCCCGAGACGCGCGTCGACCTGCTCCAGGGCGTGCTCGCCGAGGCAAAGGTGGCGCTGGTCGCCGACGGCACCCGCCTGCTCGGCCTGGTCACCAAGATCGACCTCATCGACTACCTCTCGAAGCGCGTCACCGAAGTCGCCGAGAAGGGGGTCTAGGACCCGTGGCGCCCCCTCCCGTCGCCCTCATCACCGGCGCCAACGGCGAGATCGGCCGCTCGCTCCTGGAGCGCCTCCACGCCGACGGTAGGTACCGGGTCGTGACGCTCGACCTGACGCCGTTGCCCGAGAAGTTCCGGTCGATGTGCCATGAGAGCTACGCGGGCAACATCCTCGACCGCTACCTGCTCGACCAGCTCGCGGCGCACCACGAGATCGAGGTGGTGTTTCACCTCGCGGCGCTGCTCTCCACGCGCGGCGAGCGCGACCCCGACCTCGCGCACCAGATCAACGTCGAGGGAACGCTCCACCTCATGCGCATGGCGCAGCAGCAGTCGGCGCGGCTGGGCAAGGCCGTGCGCTTCATCCTGCCGAGCTCCATCGCCGTGTACGGCGTCCCCTCGCTCGACGCGAAGGCCGGCACCCCCCGCGTGACGGAGGAAGACTTCCTCGAACCGATCACCATGTACGGCTGCAACAAGCTGTACTGCGAGCACCTCGGTCGGTACTTCATGCGGCACTACCGCTCGGTGGGTGCTTCGGCCGCGGCGCGTCTCGACTTCCGCGCGCTGCGCTTCCCGGGGCTCATCTCGGCGGACACCGTCCCCACCGGTGGGACCAGCGATTACGGCCCCGAGATGCTCCACGCCGCGGCGCAGGGCAAGCCCTACGCGTGCTTCGTGGGCCCCGAGGCGCGCCTGCCCTTCATGGCGATGCCCGACGCGGTGCGCGCGCTGCTGCAACTGCTCGACGCTCCGGCCGGGACGCTCTCGTTGCCGAGCTACAACGTCGGGGCCTTCAGCCTGTCGGCGCAGCAGTTCGCCGACAAGGTGAAGGAGTTCTTCCCGGCGGCGGACATCAGCTTCGAGCCGGATGCGGCGCGCGCGCGCATCGTCGACTCGTGGCCCGGCGACGTCGACGACGTCCGCGCCCACGCCGACTGGGGATGGAAGCCCGCCTACGACCTCGACCGTGCCTTCGAGGAGTACCTCGTCCCCGCCATCCGGCGTCGCTATCAGCCCTGAGCCTGCGCCCGCTCCGTGCGGGCAGCGGGCCTCCCCTTCCCACGCAAGGCGTCGCCGTGTAGGGACTCCGCACCCGCCGATGGCGTGGTTGGAGGTCTCGTCGATGGTCGTCCGCCTGCCTCGCATCGCACTCCCGCTCCTCACGCTGGCGCTCGGTGGCTGCTCGGGCGGCGACGACGCCGCGCATGGTCCGACGCGGGCTACGCAGGCCATCGCGGGCGGCGTCGACGACACCACGCACACCAACGTGGTGGGCATCGCGATCCTGCGCTCGGGCGGCCTCGCGACGTGCACGGGGTCGCTCATCACGCCGACGCTGGTGCTCACGGCCCGGCACTGCGTCTCGCCCACCGAGGAGGGCGGCGTCGTGTGCTCGGACGTCCGGGTCAACGGGATGACCCTGCGCACGACGCTGACGGAGGAGACCCATCCCGCGGTGTCGTTCTATGTGACGACGTCGGCCGTGCTGATGCGCGCGTCGTCGATCACGCGCGTCTCGGAGGTGCTCACCCCGCCCGACTCCCTGGGGGTGCCGCTCTGTGGGCACGACATCGCGCTGCTGCGCCTGGCGTCTCCCATCACCAGCGTGGCGCCCCTTCGCCCGCGACTCGACATGCCGCCGAGCGTCGACGAGGTGTTCACGGCCAGCGGGTACGGGGCGACCACCGGCGAGGGCGGCGGTTCGGGGCGTCGGCGCATGCGCGAGGGCCTGATGGTGCGCCTCGTGGGCTTCGAGGAGAGCCGCGGGTTGACCTTGCGCGAGGAGAGCGAGTGGCTCGCCGACACGGGCACCTGCCGCGGTGACTCCGGAGGGCCGGCGCTCGATGAGATCGGTGAGGTGTTTGGCGTGTTGTCGCGAGGGCGGTCGGGCGCGTGCGAGTCGCCCGTGTACACGCGGGTCGACAGCTTTGCCGGGTGGATCCGCGCCGAGGCCGCGCGTGCGGTGGAGGAGGGTGGATACCCCGCGCCGTCGTGGGTGACCGCACCGGAGGCGCGAGCGGGTGTCCAGGGTGAGGCGTGCGCCAACGACGACCAGTGTGATCCGGCGCTGTACTGCCGACCGACGGGCTGGGCGCGCGAGTGCACCACCATCGACTGCGACGCGTGCCCGGAGGGTTGGCAGTGCCGGGAGAGTGGCGGGTTGTGCGTGCGCGACCCGAGCACGAGGCCAGCGGTGCCCGAAGACGCCGGGATGGCGAAGCCCGACGACGCGGGCGAGGCAGCGGTCGACGACGCGGGCGAGGTGGTGACCGACGCGGGGGTGATGCCGCCTGCAACGACGGCAGCGGCGGACACGTCGTGTGACGTTGGTCGGGTGGGTGGCCGCGCGGGCGGTGGAGCGGGGTGGGGAGCGCTCGCGGCGCTCGGGTGGGTCGCGACGCGGAGGCGACGGACGGGCGCTCGCTGAGGAGAAGGCGGCGGGGGTTGTCGACGCAGCCGTGCGGTTAGCGCTGCGGACGGATGGCGCGCTCGCGTTCGAGGGGCAGATCCCAGTCGGTGCCCAGCGTGGTCGGAGGGCGCAGCGCGTGGCGGTACGCGGCGGCCATCTGGCGGGCGGACTCGTCGAAGCTCATCGCGCCGAAGCCGCAGCCCATCGCGGGCAGGCAGAGCGTGCGGATCGGGTCGTCGGCGCGGAGGTTCTCCCGGTGCACGGCGAGCAGCGCCGCCCAGGTCGCGCGGTAGACGGCGTCGGTCCCGGCGATGGAGCCGGGGATACGCATGGTCGGCGCGTGAACCAGCCGTGGGCACCACGGGTCGCCGGTCTCGATGACGAAGGCCGTGCCGACGGGCTGCTCACCGAGGAAGGCCCCGACGATGTGGCGCTGCACCGTCTGCATGAGCCCGCGGCCGAAGCGGGCGACCACGGCGGCGTCGATGCCGGCGGTCATGATGCCGTAGGCATTGCCTGCGGTGACGAACGCGTCGTGCGGAGGCAGATCGGCGAAGCGCGCAGTGTGAACCGTGACGGAGCGGAGGTCGGCGAAGTGTGCGCGCATGACGTCGCAGGCGGCTGCGTCGGGGTGGACGATCCAGAGGGAGGCGAGGGCGTTGAGGCTCATGGGGAGATGGTGAGCGTGGCGTGCGTGGAAGGGGCCGCAAGGGCGCAGGGGTCGCAAGGGGAAGACAAAGGCACGTCGGGCAAGGGGACCCCCGCGCGACGGTCCTTCAATCCATTCTTCTCCTTGCGACCCTGGCGCCCTTGCGGCCTTTTCCGTGAACGCACGTCACGTCGGGGTGCGGATCAGTACGTGGCGGCGCTGGCGAGGCGGAAGGTGCCGCGCATCGCGGTGCGCTCGGCGGGTGCCAGCGTGAGCGAGCGCTCGCGGGGGACGCTCCGCCCCGTGGGGTCATCCTGCTCGAAGACCACCTCGGCGGCGGACTCCGCGAGCCGACCGTCAGCGCCGCGCGAGAGGTGCGACGGGTTGATGCGCGCCACACGCCAGCGCACCGAGTAGTCGACGTCGTGGTCGCGAACGACCTCGCGTCGGCCGACGCGCATCCCGCGACGGATGGTGGTGCCCCAACCCGAGGCGTCGGCCACCATCGCGACGGGACCGTCGCTGGCGGCCACCACGGCGAGCAACCGGAGGTCGCCGATGGCGACATCGTGCAGGGGAGAGTCGCCGTCGGTCACCTCGGCGGGCACGACGACTGTCGGAAGCATCACGCGAAACGGGTCGCGCACCGTCGGGCCCTCGCGGAAGGCCGTCGGCGCGGGCGACTCGATGGTCGGAGCAGTGGCCGCGGGCGCCGTCGTGCGGGGCTCGCGCGCCGGGCGCACTGCGACGGGAGCGACCGGAAGCGGAGCGGGCTCCTCGCGGCACGCGGCCGTCGTGAGAAGGGCGAACACCATGGTGGAGAGCGGGACAGTTCTCGACATCACCGATACCTCCTGATCGATCGAAGCTACCACCAGGGCCTGTGAAGCGGTCGTGCCCGTGGGCACCGGCGATCAGCGCGTCGCGGCGCTGGCGAGACGGAGCGTGCCGCGCAGGGCGGGGCGTTCGGCGGCCGTCACGGTGGAGTAGACGGGACCACCGTTGGGGTTGAGGGGATCCTCCCGTTCGAAGACGACCCTGGCGGCGGACTCGACGAAGCGGCCTTCGGCGTCGCGGCGCGTGCGCGATGGCTCGACGCGGGACACCCGCCATTTCACGGCGTAGTCGGTGCGGCCCTCGATGTTGGAGTGGACGATCTCGGTTTCACCGACCTGCTGCTCGCGGCGCACGGAGGCGCCCTGACCCGACGGGCCGACCAGCATTGCGACGCGCTCGTGCGCGGAGGTGACCACCCCGACCAGCCTCAGCTCGCCGATGGGAACGTCGCGCAGCGCTGTGGCGAGCTCGCGCCTCTTGATCGCCTCCCGCATCTCCCAGCCAAGATCGCACATGAAACCATGCGTCTCCCGAAACGGGTCGCGCACCGTCGCGCTCTCGCTGAAGGACGAGGACGTCACCTCGATGGGCGGCGGCGGTGGACGCTGCGATGGTGCCGACGGCACGCACGTCGGCTGCGAGTTGACCCGAGGCGGCGCTGGGTCTTCAAGGCACGCCGCCATCCCGAGCAGCGGAACCACCAGAACGAGGAGCTGCAACGTGTTGGCCATCGTCCACGCCTCCGAGCGTCACGACGGTACCACCCGGTCAGTTGAGCGCGCGGTCGAGGACGGCGCTGTCGTCGGTCCCCACAAAGGACCGGCGTTCGTGAGAACGCCGGAATCCGCGGCGACACATCACGTCTTGGTCACCCATCGAAAAGCGCTCCGTCGCGCTCTGGATTCCGGCGTTCTCACGAACGCCGGTCCCTCGTCTCAATCGACGAAGAGCACCTCGCGTCGCCAAGACACCTTCTCCGAACCTCAGGTACCACCCGGTCGGTTGAGCGCGCGGTCGTGTCGGTGCGATGTTCGACTGATGGCGCACTCCGCTCGCGTGTCGCTCACCGCCGTTGCGCTGCTGACGGCGCCGCTCTGGGCGCAGCCGCGCGTGATGGCGCGACCGACGTGGCTGCCGGGGCCGGCGCGTCCGTCGCTGCGGGTCGATCCGCACCTGCGCCCGTCGGCGACGCTTCAGCGCTGCCTCGACGGCGTGGTCGCGCGGATGGGGCTGCAGACCGACGCGCGCGAGGGGCGCTTCTCGGTGGCGATGGCCGACCTCACCGCCGACGCCGAGCACCCGGCCTACGCGGGCATCGTCGACACGCGGATGATGTACGGCGCGAGCGTCCCGAAGATCGCCACGCTGGGCGCGGCGTTTCAGTGGCGCAGGGACGTGCGGGCGGGTGCGGCGCCAGTGGGGACGGGCGCCTTCGAAGGGTCACCCGCGAACTTCACGCGGGCATATCGCGAAGAGCTGCGGCTGATGATCTTCCACTCCAACAACCGCGCGGCGACGGCGGCGGCGCATCGCACGGGCTTGCCGCGCGTCGCGTCGTGGCTGTGGGACGCGGGCATCTACGACCCAGCGCTGGGCGGTGGCGTGTGGCTGGGACGGGGGTTCTTCCACGACCCGGTGTGGCGACCGGAGCCGATGCGCAACCTCGCCCACGCGGCGACGGCGCGCTCGCTGGTGACCTTCTACACGCTGCTGGGGCAGGACCGCCTCGTCGACGCCGCGTCGAGCGCCGAGATGCGCGTGCTGTTGGAGCCGTCGGCCTTCCACAATCGCATCCGGCGCGCGGTGCTGGAGCGCTGGCCGGGCGCCCACGTCTACCGGAAGACCGGGACGTGGCACCAGTACCGGCACGACTCCGCGCTGGTCGATCGGCCGGGCGCTCGCTACGCCATCGCTGCGCTGTGCGGGACGTGGCGGTGCGAGCAGGAGGTGCTGGCGTTCGGGCGCGAGGCGGATGGGTGTGCGGGCGCAGGGCGGTGAGTTGCTACTGCGCCGTGCTGAAGATCCACGTGGCGAGCTCGCGCACGGCGAGCGACGTCGGCAGGGACACCCCCGCGACGATGGGCGCCACGCACGCCTCGAAGCTCTGCGGCATCACCGATACCCGGCTGATGTGCCCGTCGCCGTCGTAGCGAAACTGCACCCGCAGCTGCGCCGGCCGCGAGGGCGCGTCGCGCAGGCACGCCATGATCTCCGCCCGCCGCGGCGCCATCGCCGTGTCGATGGCGTCCATGCTCACCCGCTGCGACGCCGCGCCGAAGCTCATGTCGCTGCCCGCCGCCGCGGCCCCGTCGCCGGTCGCGCCATCTCCCGTGGCGGCGGGCGCCTCGGGCTCTGCGCCGTCGCGCACCCGTGACGCCGCGCCGCGCACCGTCTCCGGGGCCGCTCCGTGCGCGCGCACCCGGTCGAGCAGCGCCCGCTCCGGCGCGCCGCCCATCCGGGCGATGGTCTCCACGGCCTCTTCGACCGCGGCGTTGAGGTGCTGCTGCTCGCCGAGGTCGCGCTCGATGACCGCATCGCCTCCGCCCACCGGCGGAACCGCCCCGACGTCGGCGTGATAGAGCCGCACGAAGTCCGCGAGCGCGTTCACCGACGACGGGTCGCCGAGCTCGCGCAGCGCCACCACGATGGGCGCGAGGTCATCCGTCGGCGTGGCCGGGTCGAAGAGGTGCGACACCAGCAACGCCACCGCGCGCCGCTCGTGCGCGTGCGACAGCGCCCGCGCGAGGAAGCCCACCGGCGGAACGTCCACCCCGCGCACGTGGTCGAAGTGATGATCGAGCGCTTCGAGCATCGCGTCGGTGCCTTCGGTGCGGGTGACGAGCCCTTCGCCCACCACGCCCCGCAGCTCCGGCGACAATCCCCGCCGCGTCAGGATCGACACCAGCGCAGCCGTCGCGGGCGCGCCGGGCAGCGTCGCGAGGGCCTGCGCCGCGAAGCGCTGCGCCGGGAGCAATCGTGCATCCGACCCACCCGCCGCTTCGAGCAGCGACTCCACCAGCGGACGCGGCGGGTCGCTCGCGTTGAAGGTCGGCGCGAACTCCATCGGCATCTGCAACACCGCCTGCGGACCCGTCGCGGGCAGCGCGAGCCGCCAGCGCACGCGCCCGTCTTCGGGGGCGAGCAACGACGCGCCGCCGTGGTCGTCGATGGCCACGACGCCCGCGCGCACCACGGCCACGCCCGCGAGGTCGTTGTGGCTCACGTACGCCCAGCGCAGCGCGCCCGACGCCGCGTCGATGGCGAACACGTCGCGGTGGTAGAGCGCGAACACCGTGTTGTGCAGCAGGGTCACGCCGGGCTGCACCGGGTCGGGCCGCCACACGAGGCGCACCCGCTCGCGCGCGTCGACGCCCGCTCGCAGCGTGGTGTACGCGTCGAGGGCGAAGGGCGCGGCGCCCGGCAGCTCGTCGCGGCGAGGCATGTAGTGGGGCGTCGCTTCGGTTGTTCCGGCGGCGGCCTCGGGGCCGAGGCGGTAGAGCGCGCGGGCGCCGAAGTACACCACCGACCCTTCGCGGAAGGTGAAGCCCACCACGTCGTCGCGGCTGCGAACGCGCGACAGCTCGTCGCCGTTGCGCGCGTCGAGCACCGAGAGGTTCTGCCCGTCCCACGGGAGGAAGACGTCGTCACCCACCAGCGTGGGCGGGCCCAGGGCGTGGGCGATCTCGGTGCGCGCCACGGTGCTCCCGTCGCTCGCCTGCACCACGTGGAGGATGCCCCGCCGCCGGGTCACGCCCGCGCCGCCGAGGACGATGGCCACGCGGTCGCCGTCGCGGCTCGCGCCCACGAGGTCGAGGCCGTCGTCGGCGATGTGCCAGCGCTCGGCGCCCTGAAACGACCACGCGCGAATGGCCCCGCCCGAGCGCGCGATGACGAGGTCGCCCGCGAGCACGGGGCGCGAGGTGAGCGGAGCGGCGACGCGGCCGAGGGCGCTGCCGTTTTCGAGGTCGACGACGGTGAGCCCCTGCGCGGGGTCGTCGGCGACGATGGCCGCGGTCGCGCGCTCGGCAGACGGGGCCGCGGTGCGAACGCGCTCGGTGACCGCGCGGAGGTTGTTGGCATCGGACGCGGGCGTGCTCAGCGAGAAGGCCCCGCGCTGGATGGCGATGGAGCAGCCGAGGCTCAAGGCGAGGGCGACGAGGGGGAGGGCGGAACGCTTCATTGGATCCTCGACACTGCGGTGCGGGCGGCTTCGATCGCGGGCGTCGGACGGCCGCGGTGCTCGTCGACGAGGCGGGTGAGCACCTCGCGGGCCTGCGGGGTGGCGATGCCCGCGAGGGCCTGCACGACCCTGACCTTCACCGGGTTGGTGACGTCGGCGCGGCGCAGCGCGGCCTCGAAGGCGCGGGCCATCGCGCCGAAGGGCGTGCGTCGCAGGAAGGTCAGCAGTCGCTCGACGTCTTGATCGCTGCCGCGCGCCCCGAGGGCCCGCGCGGACTCCTGCAACAGGGACGACCCTTCGGAGCCGAGCCCCGTCCCGGCCTCGCGCTCGAACGCCGCCCACAGGGCGCGCACGGAGGTCGCGTCGGCCACGTCGGCGAGGGTGCGTGCCGCCTCGGCGCGAACCTCTGGATCAGAGTCACCGAGGCGCACCTCGATGGCCCGCAGCATGGCAGGCGTGTGGAGGCGCGCGGCGGCGATGAGCGCGCGTCGGCGGAGCGACACCCGGCGGTGATCGAGGTACCGCAGGATGGCGTCGGCGGACTCCGGTCGCGCGAGCACGCCGAGGGTGTCGAGGCCCGCCGCGGCGACGTGGGGTTCGACGCCCGCGAGGAGGGCGCTGGCGATCTCGAGGGTTCCGCGGCGGGGGTCACCGGTGGCCGCGCGCTGGATGCGGGCGAGGGTGTCGTCGGCGTTGGAGAGATCCCAGCCGGGCGGCGGCTCGGGCGCGGGGTGAACCATCGCGACGGTGGTGGCGACGGGCCTTCGGCGGGGCTGCGCCGAGGCGGTCGCGGCCGCGCCGCAGAGGGCGATCGCGAGGGCGGTGAAGGCGATGCGCGAGGGAGGCATAGGTCGTTGATGGATACACGAACCCGCGCGCCGGAGGGCGGTTCGTGGCGACGGATTGGAGCGGTGGGGCGGTCAGCCGTTGCGGCGCGGCGGAAACGGCGGCGGCGCGGGCGCGGCGGTGGGGCGCGGCGGCGGTTGGGTCGGCGGCGCGGGGACGAGGTCGGCGAGGTCGTCGAGCGAGAGGGTCTCGTCGCCGGGCTCTTCGTCTTCGTCGACGAAGTCGGCCTCCAGGGATTCCTCGTGGTCGGCGGCTTCGAGGGCTTCCAATGCCGCGGCGGGGGCCGGGGGAGGGGGCACCGTCGCGATGGGCGCCGACCAGCGGGGCAGCGGCGGCGGCGGGACGGAGGGCCGCAGCGGCGGTGGCTCGTCGCCGAGCGAGAGGTCGTCGAGGTGGTCGTCGGGCGCGAGCACCACGCCGGGCTCCGGTCCGTCGAACGACGTCTCGGGCATCAGGCTCTCGGGGTGCGACTCCTCGTGATCGAAGAAGGCCGCGCGCGGGTCGTGCCCCGATGACTCGGCGTGGGCCGCGACGCCCTCCTCGATGGACGGCCGGGCGAGGGGGCTCGGGCGCTGGTCGGAGGGCGTTCCGCCTGTGAGGAGGGCGGCGAGGTCGGCCGAGGGAGCGCCCGACCCGGAGGTCTGATGGGGCGTCTCGGGGAGGTCGGAGAGTGGGTCGCCGAAGAGCGCCGCGCGCGGGTCTTCCTCGGGCGGTGGCGGCGGCGGCGTGGACGCGGCCGGAGGCTCCGACGCGGGCTCCTCCGAGGCGGGAACCTCACCGATGCTCGTGGGCTCGTCGTCGACCGCGGGCTCTTCGTCGAGCACGTCGTCGTCGACCGACTCCACGGCCTCGTCGTCCTCGATCACCTCGGCGGGCTTGCGCTCCAGACGCTCCAGCGCGGCGAGCGCCTCGGCGTCATCGGGGCTCAGCTTGAGGACGCGCTTCCAGAGGTCCTTCGCCTCGAAGGTGTTGCGGAGGCGCAGCTCCCAGACGCCCGCCATGCGGCGATAGATCGCCCCGCGGTCGCCGCCCAGCTCCAGCTCGCGCTCCAGCGCAACCAGCAGTGGCTGCCAGCGCGCGTTGCGCTCGAGCAGCTCCTGAAACGACCGCAGCACCGCGACGTCCTTCGGCGCGATCTCCACCAGCCGCTGGTAGGTCTCGATGGCCTCGTCCACGCGGCCCATGCGTTCACCCAGGAGGGAGGCCCGCCGCGCCGTGAACGCCCGCGCCGTCGCGGCGTCGTAGGCCGTGTCGATGACGCCGTCGTACAGCGCGATGACATCTCCGAGGCGGCGCAGGTTGGCGGCGATCTCCTCCAGCTTGGGCGGACACTCCGCGTCGCCCGGCCACAGCCGCACCGCGCGCGAGTAGAGCGCCATCGCCTGCTCCGGGAGACCGAGCTCCTCCTCGCACAGCGCCGCGGCCCGGCGCAGCAGCACCACGCCACCGCGCGGCTCGCTCTCGCCCAGCTCGTCGCCGCGGGACGCGAGGCGCTCCACCAGCGCGGCGATCATCCCCACCTCGGGTCGCGCGGCGTCGACCCGGCGCGCGGTCGCCTCGACCTCGGCCAGCCGCGTCTCGTCTGGCTCCTTGCGACCCACCGCCAGCGCCAGCGCCTGCTCCAGGTACTGGAACGCCGTGTCCTGATCGCCCACCACCGCGCCGGCCACCTCGGCCCCGCGCAGCGTCACGCCCAGCCGCTCGCCGTCCCCCTGCGCCGCGCGCTTGCGGCGGTCGAGGGCCACGTACAGCTCCTGGTCGCGGTCGCTGCCGGGCGCGAGTCGAATCACCGCGTCGAGCAGCTCGTCGTCCGCCGGCATCCGCGCGAGCGCCGCGAGGGAGAACTCCAACGCCTCCGCCGCACCGCCCGCCGCCTCGATGGAGCGCAGGCCCCGCATGGCGAAGTCGTGCGCCGCCGTCGCGTCTTCACACGCTTCGAGCGCCGCGCGATAGGCCGCCGCCACCGACGCCGGGTTGCCCGACGCGGCCGCGAGGGCGTCGATGCGCGCCAGCCCCTCGGTCACCGTCGGCTGCGAGATGATGGCCTCGCACTCGGCCTCCACGGCGCCCGCCGGGTCGTTGAGGTACGTCGCCTTCCGCGCGCCGATCTCGCGCCACAGTGAGGCCCGCGCCTCGCCGTCGTTGACCCGCAGCGCGAGGTCGGTAAGCACCGGAACCACCTGCGCGTGCAATCCGCGCCGCGTGCTCAGGCCGATGATCAGGTCGAGGCAGCCGATGTCGCCGCCCTGCACCTGCGGCAGCAGGATGCGCCACGCGCGCTCGTAGTCGTCGAGGTGCTCGTCCGCGAGGTGCGCGATGCGCTGCACCAACGTCGAGAGCTCCTCGTCGTCGCCCTCCATCTCCGCGAGCTCTTCGAGCAACCCCACGGCCTCGGCCCACTCGCCGTTGGCCTCGCACAGGTCCGCCAGCCTCTGCGCCAGCCCGAGGTCGCCAGGGTCGGCCTTGTGCTGCACCCGCAGCGCGTCGAGCGTGCGATGCGAGAGCGACGGTTCGCTCTCCACCAGCGACACCAGCCGCGCCGCGCGCTCGATGCGGTCGTCGTCGTCCTGGGTCTGCGTGACCTGCGCTTCGAGCGCCAAGAAGGCCCGCTCCCAGCGCCCGTGCGAGGCCGCCAGCGCCTCCAGCGCCTCCCAGGTGTCCAGCGCCCCGTCGTCGCCCTCGCGCGCCGCCGTCTCCAGCACGTCGAGGCCCTCGTCCACCCGGCCGAGCTCCTCGGCGAGCATCCGCGCCCGACGCATCCGCAGTCCGCGTCGCGACTCCGCGTCCTCTGCCGCCGCGGCCGCGTCGCCCAGCAGCGCCACCACGCGCTCGTCGTCGCCTGCCAGCTCGGCGAGCCCCAGCAGCGCATCGAGCGCCTCGCCGTCGTCGCGTCGGCCCGCGCGCCGCGCGCCTTCCCGCACCTGCTCCCAGACGGCCGCCGCGCCCGCCGGGTCGGTCTGCCCGACGGCCCGCGCCGCGCGCCGCGTGAGCTCCACCCGCGCCGGACCATCCGCCAGGCCCTCGGAGCGCGTCCGCACGAAGGCCAGCAGCCGCTCGCGCTCGCCCAGCACCTCCAGCGAGTCCATGAGCGCGTTGGCGAGCGCGTCGCTCGACGGGTCCATCTCCAGCGCCCGCTCGGCCTCGGCCAGCGCCGTGCCGGGGTCGCCCATCGCCCGCGCCGCGTCCGAAGCCCGCGCGTGAATCGCCGCCCGCTCCGGGCCCGGGTGCAGCGCCTCGGCCCGCTCGACCAGCGAGGTGTAGAGCACCGCGTGCTGGCTCGTCGCGCGCAGCAAGCGCTCGGTCTCGTCCCACGCCCGCGGGTGCACCGGGTCGCGCATGGACACCTCGCGCCACGCGCCCACCGCGCCGTGCAGATCACCCTGCGCTTCGAGCGCCTGACCCAGCTCCGCCCAGCGCTCACCCGCGGCCGTCGGCGGCGAGCGCTCGGCCCGCGCGCGCAGCACCTCCACCACGCCCGCCAGGTTGCCGCTCGCGCGCCGCAGCGCCACGAGGCGCCCCGCCACGTCGTCGTCGTGCGGAACCGCCCGCCACAGCTGCGCCAGCGCCGCCGCCTCGGCCGCGCGGTCGCCCGTGCGGTCGCGGTGCAGGTCGGCGAGGCGTCGCAGCACGGCGTTGCGGATGTCCCCGTCTTCGAGCACGTCGGCGCGCTGCGTGAGCACGGGGGTGAGCTCCTCCCAGCGATCTTGCTGGGAGAGCACCTGGTCCATACCCGCGAGGGCCTCGGGGTCTTCGCCGACGCTGTCGAGAATCTCGCGCCACGCGTCGAGGGCCGCCTGCGCGTCGTCGAGGCGCTCCAGCGACACCTGGGCGATCTCCCGCAGCCGCGGGATGCGCATGTCGGGCGGGCACTGCTCGCTCCGCACGGCCTCGGCCAGGACGTCCCGCAGCGTCGAGTAGTCGCCGCGCGCGCGGAGGTCGTCCTCCACCAGCGCCAGCGCTTCGAGGTCGGCCGCGTCGAGCCCGAGCACCCGCCGCATGGTGTCGAGCATCCCGGCCCGATCGCCCGACCGCCCCTGGATCTCGGCGAGATCCTTCAGGTCGCGCACCTGCTGGGCGACGTCGCCGTCCGCCGCGAAGTCCGCCGCCACGCGCGCGAAGTCCGCCGCGCGGCCCGCATCACGGTAGAGGCCGAGCAGCGTGCGCCGCACCTCGGGGTCGCTGGCGGCGAGCGGTTCGAGCGCCGCGATGGCGTCGTCGACCTGCCCCACTTCGAGGTAGGCGTCGGCTAGCGCCTTGCGCATCACGGGCGTGTACGGGCTCGTCGGGTTGGCCTGCACGAACGCGATCTGCCGCACCGCGAGCTCGTCGAGCCGCTCCTGGGCGCCATAGGCGTCGTAGACGAGCGCGAAGGCCGCCTCGTCGCCCGGCCACGCATCGAGCGCGGCTTCGGCGAAGGCCAGGCCGTGCTCGCCGCCCACGCTCGTCGCGAGCGACGAGAGCAGGCCCGCGCCCGTGGTGGTGTCGTTGGGCTGGGCGTTGGGCGACTGGGCCCGCGTGAGGTAGGCGCCCGCGAGCTCGCGGAGCACCTCCCAGTCGTCAGGCTGCGCCGCGCGCACCTCTTCGAGCCACGCGATCTGCGTGTCGGTGGCGCCGAGGCGGCCGTGGAGCTCGGCGCCCTCTCGCAGCAGCATCACGCGAACGAGGGGGTCGCCCGTGGCGGTGAGCTGCTTCTCCAGCAGTTGTGCCGCGAGCTTCAGGTTTCCGAGCTGGAGGTAGATCTGCCGCGCGGCCTCGATGGCCCCGAGCTGCGCCGGGTCACGCTCGAACGAGCGGGTGTAGTTGGCGACGGCGCGATCGGCGCGCCCGACGTTCTTGGACCAGAGCTCTGCCGCACGGAAATAGAGGTCGGCCGACGAGCGCGGGTCGGGGCGTCGTCCGGCGGTCTGTTCGACCAGCGTCGCGAGCTGCTGAAACTCGGCGCGCTGCCCGTGGTACTCCCACAGGAATGACAGCGCCTCCGCGTCATCAGGGTTCTTGTTGAGGCGCTCGTAGCAGGCGTAGGCGGCAGGGTCCATCGCGGGCCGCGCGACGCTAACACGCTCGTACGGAGCACCGGAATCTTTGGGGACACCCCTTTCGTGGGGGTTTGATTCCGCGCCGCTCTACCGCCCCGCCGCCACCACCCGACGGAGGTTGTACCGGAGCATCCGCGCCGGGCTCCTGAACCGATCGAGCACGCGGTCGACGCCGTTGTATTCGAGCGACGGCCGGTCGTCCGTCGTGGGCCCCGCGCCGTCGATGAAGCGCCGCAGGTGCGCCGGGTCGAGCGCGAAGGCCGTCCTGAGCTCGGCCTCCACCACGGCCCGCCGCGCGGCTGGGATCGGCCGCGGCGACGACACCAGCAGCCCGGTGAAATCCCCCGGCGCGATGGCCAGCCACGTCTCGGGAAACACCCTGAGCGCTGCCGCTGCGATCTGGCGCGCGTCGTCGGGCGCCGTCAGGTGCATCGGCAGCCACTGCACCATCACCCCGTCGTCGGCGAGGCGGGCCCGCGCGAGGCGGTAGTACTCCTCCGAATAGAGCGCCGCGACGCCCGCGAAGTGCGGCGGCATCGGCTCCTGCGTGATGACGTCGTAGCGGGCGCCCGACGAGCGCCGCAGGAAGGCCCGACCGTCCTCGACGTGCGTGTGCGCCCGCCGCAGCAGCGCGACGTTGGCCGGAAACGACGGCGCGCACGCGAACACGTCGGGGTTGATGTCCACGATGTCGACCGATGCCTCCGGGAACGACGCCACCGCCCGCGACGTCGCGCCCGTCCCGAAGCAGATCACCAGCGCCCTTCGCGGAGCCGGGTGCAGCGTCATCGGGACGCGTCCCATCAGGTCCATGTACCCAGCGCTGCCGTCGTTGCCCGCTGCCACGAAGCCGTCGATGACCACGTCGCGCCGCCCCGATGGCATGTGCTCCAGCACCTCCGTGATGGCCGTCGGTCCCTCCCGGTAGCAGCGCACCCGGTAGTCCTCTTCGTGACCCACGACGTGCTGCGCCACCAGCGTCGTCTCGCCCGGGACGCCGCCCGTGCGTGGCTTCTGCGCCCACAGCGCGCCGCCCACCGCGACCGCGATCGCCACGCCGACACCCATCGCCGCGACCCGCTTCACCGTCGCGTGGGTGGCGACGATCCACGCGCCCGACGCGGCCTGCACCAGCGCCACCGCCACGATGGAGCCGCGCACGCCAAACAACGGAACCAGCACGAAGCCCGCGCCCAGCGCCCCGACCACGCCCGCCATGGTGTTGCTCAGCACCGCGCGCCCCAGCGTCGCGCCCGGGCTCTTCGCGCTCGCGTAGAGGCCCGCCGCCAGCGGAAACACCAGCCCCATCACCACCGCAGCGGGCAGCAGCACGGCCGACGCCACCAGCGCCTCGATGCCCAGCCGCACCGACCACTCGGGGCGCGTCCCGCGGAGGGCGTCGACCAGCGCGGCGGTCTGCGTGAGCGACGGCGCCAGCGCGAGCGACAACGCACCCGATGCCAGCAGCGCTCCGCCCAGGTGCACCACGCCGACGGTGCCGCGGCGCATCGGCCCCGCGATGATGCGCGCGCCCAGCGAGAGGCCGCCGAGAAACACCGCCAGGATGATGGCGATGGCGTGCGTCGTCGCGAAGAACCCGTAGACCAGCAGCCGCGACGAGATGACCTCGTGGGCCATCACGCCGAAGCCCGACACGGTCGCCGCCATCAACGCCGCCCGCGCCACCTTCGGGTCGTAGGCCGCCGCGGGTGACTCCTCTTCGACGGGCGCTTCGGTCGTCGCGGCGGGTGCATCCCCGCGATCGCTCGCGACCGCGACGGCGCCCACCAGCAGGTTGAGCCCGATGCCGATGGCCGAGGCACCCGTGTAGCCGAGCGCCTCGATGAGAACGAAGCCGGCGGCGAGCGTTCCCAGTACGGCGCCGGCGGTGTTGGCGGCGTAGAGCGTTCCGAAGGCGCCGCGGGTGGTGGCGGCGTCACCGCGCCCGAGGTGCGCCACCAGCGCCGGGATGGTCACCCCCATGAACGCCGTCGGAATCCCCACCAGCACCAGCACCACCAGCGCGACGGCCCAGTGCGGCAGGTCGGCGCTCCAGTGCGCCATCGGGGCCGCCCGCAGCACCGCCGTCACCATCGCCGCGCTCACGCCGATGGCAATCTCCAGCAGCCCGTACATCCGCAGCGGACGCGACGTCCGGTCGATGCGCGCGCCGAGCAACCCCGCGCCCACGCCGAAGCCCAGCATCGTGCTCGCGGTCACCACCGCGAGGCTCCGCGCGCTCGCGCCCAGCGTCAGCGTGAGCCAGCGCGTCCACGCCAGCTCGTAGATGAGCGCCGCGCCGCCCGTGAGAAACACCAGCAGCGCCGCTACCCACCGCTTCACGCGTCACCTCGTCCCGTCACCACGCCGCGGGCGTCCACCTGGAGCACCGTGTCGTGCAACCCCGGATTGGCCGCGAGGTGGGCCGCCACCGGGGCGATCACCCGCTCCTCGATCACCCGCTGCAACGGTCGCGCGCCCCGCGTCGGATGCCAGCCCAGCCGCGCGAGCTCTTCGCGCGCCGCCGCATCGACCGACAGCTTCACGCGCCGCCGCTGGAGGCCCGCGCGACCCTCGGCGCGAGTCAGCTCCAGGTCGACGATGCGAAGCACGTCCCCCGGCGTCAGCGTGTTGAACCCGATCACCTGGTCGAGCCGGTTGAAGAACTCCGGTCGGAAGTGTCGCCGCGCCGCGCGCATCGCGCTGTCGCCGCCGCCCGCATCGCCGAAGCCCACCGCGCGCGACTCGCTCACCCCGAGGTTGGACGTCATCACCACCACCGTCATCCGGCAGTCGACGCTCGTCCCGAAGGAGTCCGTGAGGCGTCCCTCGCCGAGCATGCCCAACAACAGGTCGAAGACCTCCGGGTGGGCCTTCTCGATCTCGTCGAAGAGCACCAACGACAATGGTCGCTCGCGCACCTTCGTCGCGAGGCTCTGCGAGCCCTGTCCCACCGCCAGCATGCGCTGCCCCGACCCCGCGAACATGTACTCGCTCATGTCGAGACGGATCATCCGCGCCGGGTCGCCGAAGAGGTACGTCGCCATCGCCCGCGCGAGCTCGGTCTTGCCCACACCCGTCGGCCCCAGGAAGAGCAGCGTCCCCACTGGTCGCTCGGGGTCGTTGAGCCCCGCCTTCAAGCGAGCGAGCACGCGGGCGGCCGACTGACACGCCGGGTCCTGTCCGATGACGGAGCGTTGCAGTGTTGCAGCGAGCCCTTCGGGTGTGACGGCGTGCTCGTCGGCGATGAGCTCCTCGGGGATGCCCGAGAACTTCGCGAAGCGCGACGACACGTCCCGCGGCGACAGCGTGTGCGCGGAGGTGTCCGTCGGGTCGTGGGCGGCGGCGATCCAGTCGAGGAAGCGCACCGCCTTGCCCGGAAACGCCGCGTCGCGTTGGAGCGCGGCGAGGTGCGTGGTGAGCCTCCGCACCGACGAGGGCGGGAGCGCGTAGGTGGGCAGCTTGCGCTGCGCGTACACCGGGACGAAGCGCAGCATCGCCGCGGCCTCGGGCTCCTCGACGTGCACCACCTGGAAGACCTCCAGCGCTCCGCCGAAGCGACGACGACACGCCTCCAGCTCGGCGCGGGTGCACTCCGCTACGACGGAGATGAGACCCTCGCGCGCGGCGGGTAGCAGCACCTCGCCGATGGACCCGCCGTCGGGCTGCGGTTGGAGCAGCGGCACGAGCCGGTCGACGAAGAGGAGGTCGCCTTCGTGGGAGAGTTCCTTGACGAGGGAGAGGCAGCGCTCCTGCCACATGCCCACGTAGGTCATGCCTGCGATGAGCCGCGTGGCCGAGGTCGACCAGAGCCGCGCGACGTGCCGGTCGGGGTGCGCCCGCCGCTCGATGAGGAGGTGCCGCGCGAGCCGACGCACCAGCGTGGTCTTGCCCACGCCCGTCGGACCCACCAGCAGCACCGAGGGCATCGGCTGTCGTGACGTGATCGCGGCGAGCTGGGCCAGCGTGGGGTCGTCGCCCACGGGCATCGTCAACCGTCGGCGCGCCACCCGCTCGACCCACTCGTCGGCCACGGCGGTCACCGTCGGAAACTCCCTCGCGAGCGCTGCTCCAGACTCCTCGTCGAGGTCGGGGTCGATGACCCTCGGGGTCCACTCGCTCACCCACTCGTCACCGTGGCGCTGAAAGGTCATCAGCGCGCCGGGGCTCTGCCCGAGTAGCACCGTGCTCACCGCGTGGCGCAACACCTCCGGGGCGATCTCCAGCCGCTCCACCACGAACGACCACCCGAAGCGCGGCAGCATCACGCGATACCCGCCGCGCTTGAGGGCGCTCCAGGCGTAGGTGAGCCGCAGTGGAATCTCGCCCGCCCCGATGACGATGCGCTTCTCCTTGGCGACCTGCGGGTGCACGTCGACGGTCACCTCGCGCGTCGCAAACGGGACGTCCCACAGGTACCGGTCGAGCACCCCCGGGTTGTGCGCGATGGCCCGCTGGAGCAGCACCTCCAACTGCTTGAGCACCTCGTCGCCGCTGCGCCCGATGGCGCTCGGCGGCTCCTCGAAGGGCCCGAGCATCCCGATGAGGGTCCCGCTCACGAGCCCGCCCTCGTGCGGGACGAAGTACACCCGGCAGCCCGGCTTCGCGCTCACGACGCCTCCTCCTCGCGCGCCATGCGGGCCATCCAGAGGGCGGGCAGCGGGTCCGTCACGCGCGATGCGCTCACCGCGCGGGTGGTGCCCATCACGTAGTCCTCCAGCGTCAGCGGGCCCGGTCGCCGCGTCGGGTCGTAGCGGATCGATCGCACCACCCGCAGCGCCGGATCGAAGTCGCGGTCCAGCGTCGCGAGCGCGTCTTCCGGGGTCTCGCCCGCCAGCGCCGGACGCACCCGCACCACCGCGATCATCGGCGGCCCGTCGGGCGTGTGCCACAGGTGCACCCCCTCCTCGTGCTCGAAGAACGACCGCACCGACAGCCCCACCACCTTCAGCGCGATCCGCTGCCCGCGCACCGAGTCCGCCCCGCTCGCTTCGACCCTTCCGCGCGCCCGGCTGTACACGTACGCCAGCGCGTTGATGAGCCCCACCATGCTGCTGCCGACGCCCTCCAGCGGGCTCAGCGTGATCATCACCGCGTGCTGCGTCGGGTCGTCCACCTCTCGCAATGCTCGCGTGAGCGCCGCCACCTCCGCGATCGCCGCCAGCAGCTCGGCCCGCACCGGGAGCTGGTCCACCCCGTAGGTGAGCCGTCCCTCCGCGTCGACCTCCGCGAGCTCCCAGTCCGTCGCCTCGGACACCCTTCGCGCCAGCGTCGTGAGCCGCTCGTGCAGCGCGTCGCCGTGCGCGCGCAACGCGTCCAGGTGAAACGCGGAGTCGCTCGCCGCGCGGTCGCCCGCCCGGTGCGCCTCCACCCGCTCGTGGATCTTCCGCGACAGCTCCTCGAAGTCCGTCGAGCCCATCGCCGACTCCAGCACCACCAACGCCCGGCGCACCCTCGTCGCCAGCGTCGCGCGGTCGGCCTCCGCGAGCTCCTCCAACGGATACCGCGCCGCCAACGGCTCGGCCTCGCGCAGCGCTCGCGCGTTCATCGTGAAGCTGCCCGGCGCGTCACCCACGTCCACGCGCAGGAGCGTCAGGTCGGCCCGCGGTTCTCGCACGAGGTGGTCGGTGAGCGCCGATCCGACGCGGTCTTCGAGGTAGCGCTTGAGCGAGCGGGCGCCGTCCTCCGCGCGAAAGGCCTCGCTCACCACACGATCGAGCAGCGCGTCGGTCCACGACACGAACACCCCGCGATCGACCAGTCCGGGGCGGGCGGCGAGCCGGGTGAGCTCCCGCGACGCGACCACCCGCGCGACCTCCGGCGTGAGCGCCGAGAAGGCCACCACCCGGTCGATGCGGTTGAACAGCTCCGGCGGAAAGAACTCCTGCACCGCGCGCAGGTGGTCGTGCGACGACGCCACCGGATCGACGCCGACGCCCACCACGGACTCGCGCCGCGCGCCCAGGTTGGAGGTCATCACGATGACCGCGTGGGTGAAGTTGGCCGTGACCCCACCCGCGTCGGTGAGGCGTCCCTCGTCGAAGAGCTGGAGCAGCAGGTTGTGCACCTGCGGATGGGCCTTCTCGATCTCGTCGAAGAGCACCACGCCGAAGGGCTGCTGCGCCGCGTGTCGGGTGAGCAGACCCTCCGGGGACCACCGATCGCCGATGAGCCGCGCCGCCGCGTCGGCCGTCGCGTACTCGCCCATGTCGAGGCGCAACAGCCTCTCCGGGGAGCTGTACAGAAACGCCGCCATGGCCCGCGCGAGCTCGGTCTTGCCGGTGCCCGTCGGTCCCGTGAACAGGTACACGGCCAGCGGTCGCTTCGGGTCGCTCAGCCCCTGGCGAATACGCATCGCGAGGTCGACCACGGCCTCGACCCCGGCGGGCTGTCCCAGCACCCGGTCTGTCATCGCCGCGCGCACGTCGTTGGCAGACAGCGGGATGTCCGTGCGCAGGAGACCGAGCGGAAAGCCGGTGCGCGTGGAGATCCAGTCGAGGGCGCTGTCTTCGCTGAAGGTCGGCGCGCCCGCCCGCGAGAGCGCCTCGGCGCGTTGCAGCGGAAGGTCGTCCTCGCTCGCCATGGAGGCCCCGTTGCAGTCGCGCAGCGCCGCGTGCAGGAGGTCGAACACCCTCCCCGGCAACGCCCGGTGCGGAAACAGCGGACCGCCCACCTCCAGCAGCGTGCGCAGGCCCTCGGCGGGGATGCGCATGCCGTAGGTGAGCTCCAGCGAGCGCGACTCGTGGAGCAGCATCCGCATCGTCTCCGCGGCCGACGTCTCGGGCATCGCCACGCGGGTAAACGCCGCCGCGAAGGCCGGCGCGTCCTCCTCCAACTGCCGCCACTGCTCGACCGTGCACTCGCCCAGCAGCACGCACTCCCCGCGCGACACCGGCGCCCGGAAGAACTCCGCCAGGTTGCGGTCGCTGTCCCTCGACCGGCCGACGCGTCCCCACTGGTGCAGGTCGCCCACGGCGAGCACCGCGCGCCGCGTGCGAACGTCCGTCAGCACGTCGCCGCAGCGCTCCTCCCAGTCGCCGAGGAAGGACATCCCCGCGATGATGCGCGTGCCGCTCACCTGCCAGACGGCGCGCACCTTGTCGGCGTTTTGATGGGCGCCGAAGTCGTCGGCCGTCAGCAGGTCGTGCACGAGGCCGCGCAGCGCGGTGGTGCGCCCGGAGCCCGACGGCCCGATGAGCACGACGCTGCGCGGGGGCGACGCGCTCACCTGGGCGCGGAGGCGTTCGCGCACGGGCGAGGCGTGCTCGGGCACGGGGAGGTCGCCGTCGATGGCGCGGCGGGTGAGGTTGTCGCCGATGCGCGGGAGCACGCGGTAGCCGGTTCGTCGCTGCGAGAGCTCGGCCTCCGAGGGCGGCCGCTCGCCGCGCGGGTCGGCGCTCTCGGGCTTGAGCGTGTCGAGGATGGAGCGCGTGGCGGCGTTGAAGGAGACCACCCGCAACCCCGACCGCGGTCGGTGGCGCAGGCCGTCGAGGGTCTCCTGATCGAGGCCCGCCCACAGCTCGCTGAAGCACCCCGCGGCGTGTTCGGCGAGCGTTCCGTGCTCGGGCCGGAAGGCGAACCAGTCGCCTTGGCGCAGCGGGTGGAAGGCCACGGTCACGCGCGGCGTCGGTCCGACCCACCGCGAGAGCAGCACGAGCGGGACGGTCATCGAGCGCTTGTGGCGCTTGCCCTCGGACTGGAGCGTGAGGTCGACGCGTACGGAGGTGAGCCGCGCCCCGCGGGAGAGCTCGAAGCGCGCGACGTCGGCCGTGGGGAGCTCGCGCAGCACCTCGCGGTAGTGCACGGAGAGCTGGTCGCGGAGCTTGTTCTCGTGGGCGCCCTCGAAGCGGTGGAAGAGCGCGCCGAGGCCGAGCGGGGCCCACAGCACCCGCTGCCCCTCGCGCACATGATAGACGGTGAGCCGTACCTCCATGGAGCGCGGACCATAACGTCATCCAGGGTCGGAATGGGGGAACGACGTCGCGCCCGGTCGCGGGCCACATCTCGCGGGACCCGCTCGCGTGCCGGGGTGCAGGCGCGGGACGCGACCAACCCCGGTCTGCTAGCGGGCTACGTCACCCCTCGTTCCCCTCGTCGAGCGGGCCTTCCATGAGCTCCTCCAGGGGCTGCGCGTCGGGGTCGAACTCCAACTCCAACAGGTGCTGACACGCCACGCGCTCGATGACCTCGTGCGCGTGCTGGCCCTTGCGCAGCTCCACCTTCCGCATCCCTGGCGTCTGCACATACAGGTCGACCCACGTCGTGCGCGCCGCGGGCCGCTTGCCCAGCGCCTCGAAGTCCGTCGGCATCGGCGGAACCAGCGCCGCGTGCGCCCACTCCTTGTCGTCGAGCCCGAGGCCCCGCGTGAGGAGCCGCACCTCGACCACCGACCGATGGTCCCCCTCGCGCCGCACGTGCAGCCCGCGCTCCAGCGCCAGCAGCACCCCCGAATGCACACCCTCCACCTCCAGCACCACGCTCTTCGGTCCGCGATCCTCCTCCGCGCGTAGCAGGTCGAGCACCGTCCGCAGCTTGCGCGGCGGCCCCCACCGTCGCTCCGCCGGCCACTCGTCGCCCCGCTCGGGGGCCATGTCGATGAGGTGCGCGTCGAGGGTCCACCGTCGCGCCTCGCACGCCACGTCGTAGCCCTCCAGCCACGGCTCCAGCCCGCGGGTGTCGTCGAGCTCCGAGACCATGAGCACTACGCCGTTGCGCCCCACCACCGACGACAGCATCGCCTCGGCCAGCGCCACCTCGAAGCGCTCGCGCACCGCCTCCGCTTCGGCGCGCAGCTCCTTCGCCTCGTCGCGACCGAGGTGCCCCTCCAGGCCGAGCTCCTCCAGCGACCACAGCTCGTGCTGCAAGCGCGTGAGCGCCGTCCAGTGCGTGTCCAACTGGTGGTGTTCGCGCTGCAACGCGTTGCGCTCACCCGTCCCGGTCGTTGTCCCCGCCGCCCGGTACGAGAGCTGCGCCCGCAGGTGCTCCACCTGGCTGCGGATGCCGTCGATGCGCGGCAGCTTGAGCGCCGCGTCGACCCAGCGTCGGTGCGTCGCCAGCTCCGTTCGTAGCGCTGCTGCTTCGTGGCCCTCACGTGGCGCCGCCGCCCACACCTCCACCCGCAGGCCGCCCACCACGACCTCGTCCCGGTAGCCCTCGGCGCGTGCCTCCGCCGGCTCCGACGGCAGCGACACCCGCACGGCGAGCAGCGTCTCGCCGGGGTTCACCGCGTCGTTGGCGAGGCCCGCGACGGGTGCCACGAGGTGGTCTTCGAGGTGCCGACGCATCGCCCGCGCGCCGTAGCGGTTGGAGTATCCGCGCGCGCTCAGGTGGTCGACGGCCGCGTCGCTCACGGTCAGCGTCACGCCGTCGAGACCGCGTCGCTGCGCCAGCTTCGTGAGCGTCATGGTCGCCACCGCGCGCACCTCCGCCGCACCCAGCGCGTCGAAGGGAATCACCCGATCGAGCCGGTTGATGAACTCGGGTCGAAACGTCGACTCCACCGCGCGCAGGTAGTGGGCGCCCATGTCCGCGGGCGCCTGCCCGATGCCAACCGGGTCGCGCATGCCCGTCGCGCCGAGGTTGCTCGTCATCACCACGATGGCGTTGTGGAAGTAGGCCGTTCGCCCCTGGCCGTCGGTGAGGCGGCCCTCGCCGAGCACCTGCAACAGCAGGTCGAACACCGCCGGGTGGGCCTTCTCCACCTCGTCGAGCAGCAGCACGCCGAAGGGCTGCTCGCGGATGCGCCGCGTGAGCAGGCCCTCCGCGCCGCGCACCCCGCGGATGAGACGATCGGCCGCTTCGAGGTCGGTGTACTCGCTCATGTCGAAGCGGATCATCCGCTCGTCGCTGCCGTACAGCAGGTGCGCCGTCGCGCGGGCGAGCTCGGTCTTGCCGACGCCCGTCGGACCGACGAAGAGCAGACACGCGAGCGGTCGTCCGCCCCGCTGCATCCCGGCCTTCACCACACCGAGGGTCTGCGCCATCGCGCGCACCGCTGCGGTCTGTCCCACGATGCGCTTCTGTAGCGACGCGGTGACCTCCTCCACCCGCATCGCGAGGTCGTCCCTCAAGATGAACGCCGGTATCCCGCTCTGCCGACTGAACGCCCGCTGTACGAGGTCGCGGTCCATCGCCGGGGTGTGGGCGGTGGTGAGGTCGCGGTCGCTCTCGACCACCGCGCGCAGCTCGTCGAGCAGGCGAAACGCCTTCCCCGGAAAGGCGTCGTAGGCCATGTAGCGCGCCGCGAGGTCCACCACCGTCTCGGCGCCATCACGCGTGAGGGCCGGACCGTCGCGCTGCGCCTTCGCCTCCTGCGCCGCCCGCTGTTGGAGGGCGTCGAGGGTCTGCGCCGCGGTGAGCGGCTCCACGCGCAGCCGGGTGAAGTTGCCGAGGAAGCTGCCGTGGTGGCGCTCGCCAGCGTCGACGAGGTCGTCGCGGAGCTCGCCCACCAACCGCACGCGGCCCTCTTCGAGCGCGGGTCGTAGCGCGGCGGCGAGGTTGACCCCGCCCGACGGTCGATCGGTGAGCAGCTCGCCCAGGTTGTCGAAGACCAGCACCGCGTCGAGCAGCTCGGCGGCGTCGAGCACCTTCTTCAAGCGGGCTTCCCACTGACCGAGGCCGCTCATGCCCGCGAGGAGCTGCGCGCCGCTCGTCACGAACGCCGTCGCCGGGCGACCGTCGGCCTTGCGCCGGGCGACCCAGGCGCGCAGCAGCGCCGAGCGACCCACGAGCGACGCGCCCGTGAGCAACACCGACTGCCGTTGAGTGCCGTCGAGGAGGGCGGAGAGCGTTCGGAGCGCGTCGTCGCGGTGGGCGAGGGTGGTCGCCTCGCGCTCGTCGAGGGCGTTGCCGATGGATCGCAGGGCTTCGAGGGCGGCGGCCTTCTCTTCGGAGCGGGCGCGCTCGCGGGGGCGCGAGGCTTCGCCGT
This sequence comes from Polyangiales bacterium, assembly GCA_044229975.1. Classification (GTDB taxonomy): domain Bacteria; phylum Myxococcota_A; class Polyangia; order Polyangiales; genus SCUS01. Next base: position 428,457 of record JBGARZ010000005.1, on the reverse strand, counting down.
CGGGGCCGCGGCCGTGGCGGCGCTCGACGACGAGGTCGGTGGCGACGAGCTCGGCGCCGGGGAGGGGGAAGAGGTCGAGGCGGCGGTCGGGGGGGAGTTCCCAGGCGTCGACGAGGCGGCTGACCTCCGCGCCGACGGTCTCGGCGAGCGAGGCGTTGGGGCCGACGTAGACGACGGTCTCCAGCGGCGCGACGAACACCCACGAGCGGTTGTTTTCGGGCAGAACCACGCAGGGGACGCAGACGATGACGGGCTCACGGAATCGCCGCGGGAGGTCTTCGCGGGTGAGGGGGACGGGCACGTACTCGACGCGGGCGTTGGGGTTGGCGATGAAGCCGCCGACGACGGAGGGCGCTTGGGTGGCGAGCCACTCGGAGAGGAAGAGCTGTGCTTCGAGGAGGGCGTCGGACTCCTCGGCGACCACGGCGTGGCGCGGATCGGCGATGGGGAGCAGCAGCGTGCGCCCGCTGGTGAGGCGCAGACGCAGGAGCTGGACGCGGAGGGGAATGGAGGGTGTCGTCATCGGGGAGTTTTGGGCGGGGCTAAAGGTATACTGCGAACGCGATGGCGTATTGCAGGGCGTGTGGCGACGACCACCCAGAGGATTTTGCGCGGTGCCCGAAGACCGGGACGCCGACCACCGTGGGCCCGTGCGGCACCACCATCGACCGCTACGAGGTCGAGTGGTTTCTCGGCGGCGGCGGCATGGGGAGCGTCTATCGGGCGCGGCACAAGCTGCTGGGCGATCGGGTGGCCATCAAGCTGCTGAAGCCGGACATCGCCGACCGGGATGACTCGCTGGAGAGGTTCGTTCGCGAGGCGAGGGCGGCGCGAGCGCTGCGGTCACCGCACGTGATCGAGACGCACGACTGCGCCATCGCGGCGGACGGCACGGCGTACCTGGTGATGGAGCTGCTCCAGGGGAGGGGGCTGCACATCACGCTGCTGGGCGAGAAGCGGCTGTCCCCGGCGCGGGCGGTGCGGCTGACGTTGCAGGTGCTGGAGGGCCTGCGCGTGGCCCACGCGCACGGCGTGGTGCATCGCGACATGAAGCCCGGGAACGTCTTCCTGCGGCGGACGGATGACGGGGGCGAGTCGGCGACAGTGCTGGATTTCGGGACGAGCAAGATGCTCTTCGAGCAGCGCACCTCGCCATTGACCCCGGCGGGCACGACGCTGGGGACGCCCCACTACATGGCCCCGGAGCAGATCTTCAACCCGGCGGGCGTCGACCACCGGGCTGATCTCTATGGGGTCGGGGTGATGCTCTACGAGATGCTGAGCGGGGCGCTCCCCTTCGAGGGGGCGCACACCGGCGAGATCATGATGAAGGCGTGCAGCGCGGCGCCCATTGCGTTGGAGGGGAGGGTTCCGACGCTGCCCGCGGCGCTGGTGGCGTGCGTGGCGCGGGCGATGGCGCGGTACCCGGAGGAGCGCTACCAGCGGGCGGAGGACTTCATCGCGGCCCTGGTGGGGCTGCGAGTGGGACTGGCCGAGACGCTGGACGGGGAGAGCGAGCCGCGGATGCCGGAGACGGGCGACGCGTGGGCGATGCCCGATGGGGCGGTCGAGAGCCCGGAGACGCTGCGCATCGACCGGCGGCGGTAGCGAGGAGCACCCGCCTACGCCCGCGGTGGACGTCCTTACCCGGAGGGACGCGACCGCCCACGTCCGCGGTCGTCGGAGCTCGACCGCCGCGCGAGCGAGTCCCCGTCGGAGGAGACGACCGCGGGCGTGGGCGGTCGCGTCCCTTCGGGTAAGGACGTCCACCGCCGGCCTGGGAGGAAGCGCCAGCGTGGGGGCGTAGAACCCACCCGCAACCGGGTCGAGTGGGGTCGCCGCTCAGGTGCAACCGTGAACCGTCGTGACCTCGCCCTCGGGGTGCTCGGGGAGTTGTGCATCGTGATGCTGTCCGGCGGCTGCGGGTGCTTCCCGCGGGAGCGCTCGCGGCGCCCGCCGAGTCGCTGCCCGCGGAGGAGTACCCGTCGCTCAAGGCGCTGGTTGCCGCGCGGTCGAAGGGCGGTGCTCCGAGAGTCGGTCGGCGCGCTTCACGCGCGGGTCGACGTTGGTTGAGGTGTTGCCCGATGGCCACGTGCTGGTGGCCCTCACGCTCGCCGCGCTGCCCTTCGGCGCCTGCGTCGCGGTCACGGTGCTCTACCTGTTACTTGGGGCGTTCTGCACCGCACCTTCGGAGGGACGTGCAGTGGTGCGTCGTAGCGCCAGCAGCACCGTTGGCCGACCAATCAATCGCAGACTCCGGGTCGCACCCTCCCGCACGAGTTGCTGCAACAGTGCGAGTTCTCCGTGCACCCCGAAGCAGCGCTGCTGATGCAGCAGACACCTCGCATACAGTAGATCACGGTGCCGAGAGAGCAACAGCCAGCGCGACCCGTACACGCCCCGCCAGGGGGACGGCAGCACTGCTGCGTGACGCCGCTAACGCCACAGGTACGCCCATCCGCACAGCAGTTTGGCGCTGACCCCGACGGCGAACACATGGCGAACTCGCCAAGGGCGCAGAGGACCTGACACGTTCCTGCCACGCACCCCTGACCGCTCGGACAGGCGCGTCCGCAGCCGCCACAGTGGGCATTGTTGGTTTGGGTGTCCACACACGCTCCGGGGCAAGGCGTCTGCCCGCCCGTGCAAAGCACGCACGCGCCGCCGACGCAGGCGCCCCCCGCGGCGCAAGGTGCTCCGCAGGCGCCACAGTTCGCCGCGTCCGTCTGCGTGTTGACGCAACGCCCGCCGCAGAGCGTTTGACCCGCCGGGCACTGGCACATGCCCATGGTGCAGCGCTGGCCCATGGCGCATGCGGTGCCACAGCCGCCGCAGTGCACGTCGCTCGTTGCAAGCGTCACCTCGCAGCCGTTGGTGAGCGTGCCGTCGCAGCTCGCGTAGCCCACCATACAGGCCACCGTGCACGTGCCTCCGCCGCACACGGGCGAGGCGTGGTCGGCCGCGGGGCACGCGACCCCGCAGCAGTTGCCCGGCGTCGTTGCGACGCACCCGGCCGGGAGCACATCGGCACCGGATCCCGTGTCGAGCGTGGGGCTACCAATGTCCGGCGCAGGGCTACCCGTATCGGGATCACCAACGTCCGCCGAACCCAGATCGCCCGCGCCGAGGTCCACGGCGCTCGTGTCGGACGCCCCTGTCCCCGCGTCGCCGCCGTCGACAGTGGCTACGTCCATCCCAGCGTCTCCGCCGCATTGGCACAGGCCCAGCACCCGGTCGGTGCCGCAGACCTGCACGCTGCGGGTCCCGCCAGGGCACGCGCACTCTGTTTGCGCGCCCGGCAGGCAGCTCGTCGGGGGCAAGGGCACCGGGTCGGGGCACCCCACGAGCAGCACGCTCGCTATCGCCAGCGTCGTCAGTTTGTTCGGACGCACAGACTTTGCCGTGGTTCTCATGTTCGTCTCCCCGCCGCCAGCAACCGCCTGATCAAGGCGACGGTACGCCGCACGACGGACCGCAGTCACGTACCGACCCATGCGCTCCGACAGGCGCCGGTGCCGACCCCGCGTCGGCACACTCCGCGGTCCGCGCCACCCCCGAATGATCGGAACGTCGACTTGGTAGGCAAAGCCGTGTCGACGCTTCGGAAACAACCTGCAGCCAGCTTCCCGAGCGTCGCCGATCCTCTCGAACCCACCTGCAACCAGGTCCGCGAGCGTCGCCGATCCTCTCGAACCCACCTGCAACCAGGTCCGCGAGCGTCGCCGATCCTCTCGAACCCACCTGCAACCAGGTCCACGAGCGTCGACGACGGCCAATCACCTGCTCGCAGACCCGTTTGCGAAAAACGTCGGCCTCTCCACTTTCTCCGCAACCTCCCTCCGCGGCCTCCCGATGAGCCTCCCGAGCAAACCAATGGTTGGTGCTGCTCAGGAAGGCATCTCCATGAACATCCATTTCGCGTCTCTCCTCGTTCAGCTCCCCGCTCGCATGTTGGCCGCCGACGTCCTCGCGCTGGGCGCGCAGCTCGACGCCCGCTTCACGGCGGTGCTCCCGGGCGCCTCCGCCGCGCCGGTCGGCTGCCCGGTCGACGTCGCCGTCCCCGCGACGGTCAGCGCCTCCCACGCGCGCTTCTCCACGACGCTCACTGCTCTGCGCGAAGCCACCGCGAAGCGCCACGATGCGGACAGCGATCTGCCCGACACCGACGCGCAGGCGACGGCCAACCGCGCCTCCGACAACGCGTGGCAGGCGCTCAACGGCTGGCTCGGCGGCTGGTCATTGCGCGACGACGACGGCGTGAGCCCCACCCCCGCGGAAGCCCAAAGGCTCTTCGGGCGGCTGTTTCCGCCTCCCGAGGGACTGCGCTTCATCTCCCACCGCCCGCGCCGACAGTGGACCTCCATGCAAACGCGCATGGACATCCTCGCCGCGCCAGAGAGCGTCGCGCTCGTCACTGCGCTCGGTGGCGAACGCCTGCTCGCCCGGCTCACCGCCACGCATGCCGCCTTCGGTCACGCCTTCGCCTTCACGACGGCGCAGTCGCCCTCGGTCGCGGCGGCCGTCATGCTCCCGCAGTTCGTCGCCGCCAAGGACGCCCTGCGCGACTACGTCATGAAGGTCGCTGGCAGCGCCGACCCCGACATCCGCGACAGCGAGCCCCTCGCCGAATGGCTGCTCGGCCCCTTCCACGAGATGGTCGCCGAGTTCGCCGCGCAACCCGCGGCTCGCTCGAAGACGCCGACGCCCCCGGCGCCCGTCGCCCCGACCACCTGATCCACTACCGACTTCGGGTCACCGGCATCATCCGCCCCGACCCGAAGGCCCGGTCGCTGACCTTCAGCACCACGCCCCCCTGCCATCGCTTGCTCTCGGCCGTTCGCACCGATCGTTCGGTGACCGTACGATCGGCCTCATCCCACCCCTCCAACGGAATCCCCTTCACCAGCGACTCCACTCGCGGCGCCACCACCGGGTAGTCGAAGGGGTCCACCTGCCCGTCGCGCAGCTCCGCGCTCGGCGCTCGCTCCATCACAAACGCCGGGATCACCCCGCGGCCCGCGTCGTACCAGCGGGCCAGCGCGTACACCTCGGGCTTGGTCAGGTCGCCGATGACCGAGAGCGTGCCCGCGAGGTCGCCGTGGAGCGTTCCGTAGCCGAGTGACAGCTCCGTCTTGTTGCTGGTGTTGAGCAGCATCCCCCCCGTGCGGTTGATCGCCGCGAGCAACACCTGCGCTCGCACCCGCGCCTGAAGGTTTTCGTGCGTGGTGTCGCCCGGCCGCGCCGGGCCGAGTCCGTCGAGCCACCCGCCCAGCGCGCCCGACATCGCTTCGGTCATCGCCTCGACGGGAAACACCTCCACTCGCACCCCGAGCGCCGCGCCCAGCTCCTGAGCACAGGTCGTCGAGCGCGGGTCGTTGTACCGCGTGGGCATCGCCACGCAGAGAACGCGGTCGCCGCCGAGCGCCTCCTTCGCGATGCAGGCCACGAGCGCCGAGTCGATGCCGCCCGACAGGCCGAGCACCACGCGGCGAACGCCGTTCTTGCGGGCGAAGTCGCGCAGGCCGAGGACGAGCGCGTCGAAGCCGAGGGCCTCGCGCGAGGGGAGCGCGGGCGCGTCGTGGGTGGCGTCGCCGAGGTCGAAGGTCTCGACGGCCTCCTCGAAGAAGGGGAGCCGGTGCACCACGTGCCCGGTGGCGTCGGTGACGAAGCTGCCGCCGTCGAAGATGAGCTCGTCCTGTCCGCCGACGAGGTTGGCGTAGGCCACCGCGACGCTCTGCCGCGCGGCGTGGGCGACGCGCCGTTGGTACGCATCCCAACGAAAGGGAGAGGCGGCCCCGCAGGCGAGCACTCGCGCACCGGCGGCGACGAGCTCGGCGCCGGGGTGGATGGGGTAGCCGTCGTCCCAGAGGTCTTCGCAGATGAGCGGGCCGAGACCGTCGCGCACGGTGGCGGGAGAGGTGCCGGGGACGAACCACCGTGGCTCATGGAAGACGTCGTAGGCGGGGAGCAGGCGCTTGCGGACGACGTCGACGACGCGCCCGCCATGGAGGACGGCGAGCACGTTGTAGAGCCCGGGATGCCCCGGCGTCGGGGAGGGGGCGCGGGCGATGGCGCCGACGTAGGCGGTGAGCGCGGGGGGCGATCGTTGGGCGACCGTACCAAGTGCCGCGAGGGTGTCGTCGACGAAGCGGGGGTCGCAGAGCAGGTCGCGCGGGGGAGCGCCGGTGAGCACGAGCTCGGGGGTGAGCGCGACGTCGGCGCCCTGGGCGTGGGCGGCGCGCAGGGCCTCGACGACGAGGTCGGCGTTGCGGGAGAGGTCGCCGACGCGCGGGTTCAACTGGGCGAGGGCGAGGTGCATGGGGACGGTTTCAGCTTTTCACGAAAAGCTGAAACCGTCCCCGCCTCTTCGGAAATACCCACCACCCTCTCCGTCGTTCACCCCGCGGCGCCCGATGTTACCCTCCGGCCCTCCTTCATGAGCGCTTCCCCCGAACTCCCGGCCCTCCGCGCGACCGTCGCCGTCATCCGTGAGCGCCTCGCCTCCGTGCTCTCGGGCCGCCCCGAGGCCATCGAGCTGCTGCTCGTCGGTGTCCTCTCTGGTGGCCATGTGCTCATCGAGGACGTCCCCGGCGTCGGCAAGACCACCCTCGCGCGCGCCCTCGCCCGCTGCTTCAACGTCACCTGCACCCGGGTGCAGTTCACGCCCGACCTCCTCCCGAGCGACATCCTCGGCGCCCAGGTGCTCGACCCCCGCGACGGAACCTTCCGCTTCCACCGCGGCCCCGTCTTCACCAACGTTCTCCTCGCGGACGAGATCAACCGCGCCTCGCCCCGCACCCAGAGCGCCCTCCTCGAAGCCATGAACGAGGGCAGCGCCACCATCGACGGCACCACCCACGCGCTCCCGCAGCCCTTCTTCGTGCTCGCCACGCAGAACCCCATCGAGTCACAGGGCACCTTTCCCCTGCCCGACGCCCAGCTCGATCGCTTCATGCTGCGCCTCTCCGTCGGCTACCCCTCCGCCGACCACGAGCTCGCCTTGCTCTACGCCCGGCAGCGCCGCGACCCCCTCGATGACCTCCAGCCCGTTGCGGATGGAGCCACCCTCTCGGCCCTCCAGGGCGCCGTCCGTGAGGTGCTCGTCCGCGAGCCCGTCGCCCGCTACCTCCTGCGCGTGGTCACTGCCACCCGCGACCACGCCGACCTCGCCCTCGGCGCTTCGCCGCGCGGCGCTCTCTCCTACTTCCGCGCCTGCCAGGCGCGCGCGCTCCTCTCGGGCCGCGACCACGTCACGCCCGACGACGTGCAGGCCCTCGCCGCCCCGGTGCTCGCCCACCGCGTGATGCTCACCCCACAGTCGCGCTACGGCGGAACCTCCCCCGAACGCCTCATCGCCGCCATCATGAAGCAGGTGGAGGTTCCTGTGTGAGGAGGCGGGTGTCACTCGAAGCCGTCGCCGACCTCGACTTCGCGCGGCTCAACCACGTGCTCATCCCGTCGAGCGCCGCCGACCGCGAGCGCTGGCGACGCAGCCGCGCCGGCCGCGCCTTCCAACCGATCTTTCGCCTCTACGAGCGCTTCACCCGCGAGGGGCAGCTCGCCGCCGTGCTCGCCTTCGTCGCCACCGTCCTCAGCCTGGAGGTCGACAGCAACGACGCCCACCTCCTCTGGGCCGCCCTCACCGGAACCGTCGGGTTTTCGCTCCTCACCAGCCTCTTCTTTCGCGTCGACGGACTCCAGCTCCGGGTGGTCGCCCCGCCCCGCGTCGCCGTCGGCGAGGAGGTCGCCTTCGCCGTCACCCTCCACAACACCGGAACCACCGTCGTCACCGCCCTCCACGTCGACGGCCCCTTCCTCCCCTGGGACGGCACCTGGACCCGCGGCCTCGCCTCCATCGCCCGCCTCGCCCCTGGCGCCACCGAGACCGTCACCTGCCACGCCCGCTTCCGCGCCCGCGGCGAGCACCACCTCGATACGTTCCGCTCCAGCGCCCTCGTCCCCTTCGGCCTCTGCCAGGGGCCGCCCGTGTACAGCACCGGCTGCCGCTTCGTCGTCGTCCCTCCCGTCGCCCGCGTCGCCAGCATCAAGACGCCCACCCTCGCGCGTCATCAACCCGGTGGGGTTCCGCGGGTGACCAGCACGGGGGAGTCCTTCGACCTGCGCGGCATTCGCCCGTACCGCCCCGGCGACCCCATCCGCGACCTCCACGCCCGGAGCTGGGCCCGCGTGGGCTTCCCCGTCGTCCGCGAATACCAGCAGGAGTACTTCCGCCGCGTCGCCATCGTCGTCGACCCCGACACCTCCGGGGCGCGACACCCCGCCGTCCTCGACGCGCTCGTCTCCCTCGCCGCGGGCCTCGCCTCCGCCCTCGGTCGCGACGACACCCTCGTCGACCTCGTCATCGTGGGCGGCCGCCTCCACGAGCTCAACGCCCACGGCGGCCTCGGCGCCGACCTCCTCGGCCCCACCCTGGACGTCCTCGCCTGCGTCGAGCCTGGCGACGCCATCGACCCCGACGCCGTCCTCGCCGCGCTCGGCCCCCACGCGGGTCGCCTCTCCGCCGCGCTCATCCTCACGGTCTCTCCCTCCGCCTCGCACCGCGCCATCGGCGACCGGCTCCGCGCCCTCGGCATCGGCCACCGCACGCTCGCCGTCTACGACGCCCGCCACCCCGCACCCGCCAGCAGCGACGACGTCGCCCGCTTCGCCCACGACGCCATCCTCCGCGGCGAGCCGGTGCACGCGTGAACCACCGCGTCGCCCACGGCCTCGCGCCCGCCCTCGCCACCGTGGCGGTGGTGCTCGCCACGCGACAGCTCCTGCACGGCGCCAGCCTCCTCGTCGCGGTCGCGCTCGGGCTCGGACTCGGGCCGATGTTTCGCGTCGGCAACAACGTCCAGCGGCTCACCTTCGTCATCGCCGCCGTGCTCGGCGGCGCCCTCGGGCTGCTGCTCGTCCCCTCGTCGCCGCAGGCACCCACCCTCGTCGGTCCGTTCTGCATCATCGCCTCGGCGCTCTCCGTCGCCTCCCTCGTGCGCTCCACCTTCGTGCGCCCCGAGGGCGGCGCCCGCGCGGGCTTCGCGCTCATCATCGCGATCCTCCTCCTCGCGGGTCAGGTGCGAAGCCGCGGGCTCTACCTCCCCGTCGCGGCCCTCACCCTCGTCGCGGGCCTCTTCGGGATGCGCGGCGGAGACCCCGGCCGGCCGCCGCTCCGAACGCTCTCCCGTCGCACGCTGGGCCTGGGCGCGGGCCTCGCGGCGAGTGTGGGGGTGTTCACCCTCGCGATGGGTTGGGCCCTGCCGCGGGTGCACACGCTCATCATGGTGAAGGTGCTCCAGTCGTACGAGGACTCGGCCGTGAGCGGCGTCGGCGACTCCATGGCGCTCGGGGCTCTCACGTCGCTCATGCAGTCCGACGAGATCGTGCTTCGGGTGCACGGGCGGGGCATCGACCGTGTTCGTGGGACCGCGTACGACCGCTACGACCGCGCCCACAACCGCTGGCAGAACAGCCACGGCCCGGCGCACACCATCGTGCGGGTGGGCAGAGGTCCGCTGCGGCAGCCCGACGCCGTGATGGTCGAGCGTCTCGGGGGTGTGCGCGGCTGGGTGATGCTTCCGCTGGGCGCCTCGGCGCTGACCACCGAGGAGGGAACCGTGCGCGTCGACTCCTTCGGGGTGGTGCGGGCCATCCCGGGCGACCCGGCGGTGCGCGTCTGGTTTCGTCGCGGCGGCAACGGACCCTTCACGCCGGGGCCGCCGACGGCGTCGGACCTCGCGATACCAGAGAGCCAGCGCGCCCGACTGACGCAGATCGCCGAGCAGTACGGCGTGGGAGGCACGACGCCTTTCGAGCGGGTCGAGCACATCGCCGAGGTGCTGCGCACGCGGTACCAGTACGCCCTCCAGTTTCAGCGCACCGCCCGTCGCGACCCGGTCATCGACTTCCTCGACACGCACCGGCAGGGGCACTGCGAGTACTTCGCGTCGGCGCTGGCGCTGCTCGGTCGCGCGGCCGGCGTCCCCACGCGGGTCATCGGCGGCTACCGCGTGGCGGAGCGCAACCCCTTCGGCGACTACTTCGTGGTGCGCGAGAAGAACGCCCACGCCTGGGTCGAGGCGTGGGACCCCGCGCACGGCTGGGTCACCCTCGACGCGACCCCCACCAGCGAGCTGCCGCAGAACCTCGCGCACGAGAGCCGCTGGGGCTCGGCGCTGGGCGACGGCGCGATGGTGCTGGCCGGGCGGGTGCGTGACTGGTTCGCCAACCGGACGAGCGAGCAGCTCCTGGGCGTCGCGCTGGTGCTGCTCCTCGGGTGGCTCGGGTGGCGCACCTGGCGGGGTCGCGCCGAGGCCGCCGAGGTGGTGACGAAGGCGCTGGGCGACGCGCCGCTGCCGTGCTGGTCGGCGCTGTCGGCGGCGCTGTCGAAGCGGGGGATGGTTCGGGCACCCCACGAGACGCTGGAGGCGTACGCCGCGCGGGTGTCGGCGACGGACCTGCTGGCGCCGGAGCTGCGGGCCGGGGTGGCGTCGGCGATACGCGCGTATGCGGCGGTGCGCTACGGAGAGGACACCAACGCCGAGGCGATGGTACGGGAGACGAACGAAGTAATTCGCGCGCTAGGGTGAGCGTTCACATCAGCGAGCCGCGGGAGTTGCGCCGCTCGGGGCCGAGCATCGCCTCGTCGAGGGCGAGCGCGTGCTGGAGGGCGCGGCGCAGGCTGAGGCCCGCGAGCGCCAGCATCAGCGGCAGCAGCGCGAAGATCGCCGGGCTGCGCCCGAGGGCAAACACCATCCAGTCGTAGGTTCCGTGGACGAGCACGGCGACGGCGAGGCCGACGGCCCACCAGCGGGGCGCGCGGCGGCGGCGCACGAAGCGCGAGCGGCCGATGAAGTAGCCCATGAGCCCGGAGGCGATGGCGTGCATGGGGACGGTGGTAAGGGCCCGTACCAATCCGAGGATGACGTGCTGCGCGTCGGTGGGCGAAGCCGGGGCGGCGCCGCAGAGGCCGGAGATCCAGGGGACGGCGCAGATGGCGTTGGCGAAGGCGCCAGAGACGAAGAGGAGGTTCTCGAAGAGGCCGAAGCCCATGGAGGCCGCGCCCGTGTAGAGGACGCCGTCGGTGAACTCGTCGAAGTAGCGGCGGCGGTACGGCACCGCGAGCACCACGAGCAGCTTGGCGCCCTCCTCGGGGAGCGCCGCCACGCCGAAGGCGTCGACGAAGCGAGCGCCCGCGAGCGACCACGGACCCAGTGATCGCTTGAGGGCCACCTCGGCGAAGAACACCGGCACGCACGCGGCGGCCCCGAGCAGCACGGCGCGGAAGACCTCGCGCTTGGGTTCAGGGCGCCAGCGGTCGGCGTAGCGGAAGATGAGCAGCAGCACCGCCACCGGGAGGACGGCGACGACGAAGCCGATCACTTCGAACCAGAGCGAGGTCCACACGGCGGGGGGAGACTGAGTGTAGAGCGCGGGGCCGAGGCGCGAAGGGGAGAAGTCGGCGGGTCAGGAGAGGTTTACGTGGAAGATCCGCTGGCCCATGAGCAGGGCGTCGCCGTGGTTGAGGGCGCGCGTGCCGCGGATGCGGGCGTAGGTGCCGTTCGAGCTCTTGAGGTCGACCAGAAACACCTGCGGCCCCGTGGCGATGAGCTGGCAGTGGAGGCCGGAGATCCACCCGTCGTTGGGGAAGCGCACGTCGGAGCGCGAGCGCCCGAGGGTGAGGCCCGTGGCGGGGACGGCGAGGGGGAAGAGGCCCTTGTCGACGTCGCGGCCGACGACCAGCGAGAGGAAGCCCACCGCGTCGGGCGGGGCTGGGGTCATCAGGCCCTGCGGGGCCCGGTGGTCGAAGCGCAGGATGATGCGCCCGAGGCAGAACTGATCGCCCTCCTGCATCTCCACGCGCTGGTTGGGGGCGAGGCGGATGTAGACGCCGTTGCGTGATCCCTCGTCGCGCACCCACGCCGCGCCGCCCTTCACGATGAGCGTCGCGTGGCGGCTGGAGAGCAGGTTGTCCTCGGCGAAGATGCCGCCGACCTCGCGGCCGATGAGGTTGTCTCCCTCGTTGAGGGGCATCTCGCCCTGCTCGGCGCCGTCGAGCTGCGTGACCATGAGCCGCGGGCGGTTGGCGCCCATCGACGACCGCACCTCGGTCATCGGGTCGTACGGTTCGGCCTGCTGGTGAAACGAGGGCGCCCCGGGGTTGGGCGGCCACGCGACCGCGCCGGGGCCCACCGTCGCCTGACGCGCGCGGGAGAGCGTGGGCACCGGGTCGGCGCTGGCGATGGGGGGATAGGCATTGCCGCCCGCACCCACCGTCATGGGACGCGCCATGGGCGGCGGGGCGATGCCCGGGAGCGGCGCGCCGGAGGGCGACGCGAAGGGGTTGTTCATCGCCGCGAAGGGGTCGGGCGGGGCCATGCGCGGGGCGACCGGGGGCGCGGCGCGATGGGCGGCGAAGGGGTCGCTCGGAGGAACGTTGGCGAACGCATCGCCACCGCCACCAAAGGGATCAGCCGAGCCGAAGGGATCACTGGCGCCGAAGCTGGCGGGCACCGGGGGCGGCCCCATCGGCGGCACCGGGGGCGGCCCCATCGGGGGCACCGGCGGCGGCCCCATGCCGACGGGCGGCGGGAGGTTGGCGGCGATGGGCGGCACCGGCGCCATGGCCGACCCGAAGGGGTTGGGCGACATGGCAGGCGGCATCGCGGGCCCGACGGGCGGAGGAAACGCACCGGGCATCGCGGGCATGGCGGGCGGCGCCGCGCCAGGCAGCGAGGGCATCGAGCCCATGAGCGGCGGAAGACCACCCATGGACGGCGGCATCGCGGCCGGAGCGACAGGCGCAACGGGCGGCGGCGCGGCACCGGGCAGCGGCGGCATCGCACCGAGGAGCGGCGGCATGCCGCCCATGGGGGCAGCGCCTGCGAGCGACGGAGGCGGGCCCATCGGCGACGGAGAGAAGCCACCGAGTCCGGGAGGGCCACCGATGCCCGGAGGCGCGCCGAGACCGGGCGGGCCCGCGAGGGAGGGCATCGGGCCGAGCAGCGGTCCGTTGGGGTTGACCGGGTTGCTGGTGGGGGTCGAGGCGCTGAGGGGATTGGACGAGAGCGACGGCGGCGCGTTGAGCGGCGCGGGCCCGCCACCGAACGCCGCCGGACCGGGCGGCGGGCCGAGGGGCGCCGGGCCAGTGCCGCCCGCGGGGCGCGGCGCACCGAGCGGAGGCGGCGGCTGGAGGCGCGGCGGGACGCCGAGCGGAGGCGGTCGACCGATGGACGACGCGACGCTACCGCGGCCGTGCAGGTCGGTGCCGCAGCCGAGGCAGAAGCGCACGTCCTCGGGGTTCTCCTTGCCACAACGAGGGCAGGTGATGTTCACCGAGATCCTCCCGATACGGTCGATGATCGAAGTTTCGCCGCACGCATGTCGCTGAGGGCCGGAACCTCCCACAGCCGCGCGGGGGCTGTCCAGCGTCCCACGCTGCCGCGGGCCTAATCCGACGGGATCCCTGCGGGGCAGACGTTGCCCGCCTGGGCCGGTGCGGCGACGATGCGCACGACCGCGCCCTGCGACGCGGCCGAGGTGATGGGCGCGCCCGCGACGCGCGGGGGGAAGGTCTGCGGCGCGAGGTCGTTGGGCAGGGTCCAGGTGGCGCCGCGCGCGGTCACGATGGTGAGCGAGTAGCGCCCCGGCGGCAGGCCGCGGGCACCGGCGCAGCGCGACCCCGGAGGCAGCGCACCCGTGGAGGCCGCGATGGGCGGCGGGAGCCGCGGGACGATGGCAGCCCAGTCGCGCTCGGGGTTGGGTCCGCGGATCTCGAAGGCCACCGGGGGAAAGACCACCTGCACCGAGGGCTGCACCACGGGCGGAGCGGGCGCGGGGCGCACGATGGTCGCGAAGTCCTGCAAGCCACTGTCCGGCACGACGCTGCCAAACATCACGACGGGGACGGTACCTGCGGCGCGCTCGGGCTGGTTGAGGGCGCTCACGATGCGGGCGAGGCTGAGCGGGTCGGGCGCCGCCGCCGTGAGCACGGCGCGCTCTTCGACGGTGGGCTCGTGGAGCTTCACCAGGATGGCGAGCGGAAACACCCACGGGAAGCGCAGCACCGGGGGCTCGGCGCCCATGGTGTTGGGCGCGAAGAGGGTGGGGTGCTGGGGGCGGTAGACGGTTCCGAGGGCGAAGGGGACGGGGTTGGTGAAGACCACGCCGGCGTTGGCGGCGTTGGGCACCTCGGCGTCGGGCAGCCCGCCGCTGAGGGTCAGCCGCGGGAGCGCGCCGAGGAAGGTCAGGAGGTCCGTCGCCGGGGTGTTGCTGGGGATCTCGTAGGCCCGCGCGTCAGGGCTGATGAAGCCGGTGCGCGAGGCGTAGTTGGTCTGCGCGGCGCCGAGGGCGGGGCGGGCTTCGAGGGCCACGGGGGTGAAGGTCTGCCCGCGCTCGGGCGGCGCGGGGCTTACATGGAAGACCGGGCGGTCTTCGGTGATGGGAGAGCCGATGAAGACGGTGACGTCCCCGGTGACGGCGCCGGTCTCCGGGAGGGTGTAGACGCCGCTGCCGTTGGGGGTTCCGACGGGGATGCTGAGGAAGGACGGGACGGTCGCGCGCGGGTCGAGCACCGCGCCGCCGCCGACGTCGCCGCGCACCGGCTGGCTGCGCACACCGAAGACCGGTTGGAAGCCCGTGCGCTCATCCCTGTTGGAATAGAACGCCCTCAATTGATAGAGGCCGCCGCTGGTGATGTTGGGAAAGACGAAGGGCACGCTGGCCCGCACGTAACCCGGCAACGTCGGCGTGAGCTGGGTGAACACCTGCGACGCGGGGATGGTCTGAACCGACTCCGCGGTGGTGGCGAGACCCTGCGGCGGCGGCGGGTTGTCGGCCTTGAAGAGCAGCAGCACGACGCGCCCGAGGGGCCGACCGTCGCGGTCGAGCGTGGGCGTAGGGCCTTCGTAGAGGATGGTCCCTTCGATGCGGCCGAGGGGGGCGTTGTGGTTGGGGTATCCGTCCTCGCGGTCGCGGTCGAGCGGCGCGTCCATGCAGCCGAGGAGGAGGGACGCGAGGATGAGGGGGAGGGGGCGGTTCATCTCACATCGCTCCATCAATAGCGGAAGGCGACGGTCGCCATGACGCGGGCGCCGATGGGGGCGCCGAAGGGGTGCTGCCGCGCGCGGTTGTCGGTGAGGTTGGTGCCGACGACGCCAAACTCCAAGCGGTCGCGGAGGGCGCGGTAGCCGACCCGACCATTGAGGAGGAAGTAGGTGTCCAATGGATAGGTGTTGAGCACCACGCCGCGGGCGGCGTCGAAGTCCTGCTCTCGCCATATCTGGGACGAGACGAGGTTGCCGGTGACCTCGACGTCCAGACCGAAGGCGGTGCGCACCTGGGCCCCGACGTTGAGCTTGTGCTGCGGCGTGCGCTGGTCATCGAGGCGGAGACCCGCGCCGGTCTGCTGCTGGGTGTACGCGAAGGTGTAGTTGGCGAAGAGGTCGAGGCCCTCGACGGGGGCGACGCGGAAGGCGGCTTCCACTCCGTACATGGAGGTCGCGAAGGGGTCGTTGGCGAAGCGGAAGCGCCCGGCGTCGACGAGGCCGCCGGGGTTGGGCGATCCGGGGAGCGGGTTGAAGAGCACGTTGGTGAGCTCGATGAGGTCGACGCCGCGCATGAAGAAGGCGCCGAGCTCGTACTGGAAGCGGTCGGAGGTCTGGTCCTGCCAGCCGATGTCGACGGAGACGGCGCTCTCGGCGGAGAGTCGCTGCGCGCCGTTGTTGAAGACCTCACCGCCCTGGGCCTGCACCGACACACCGGGCAACGGTGATGGGTTGGCGAGGTTGAGGTAGAGCTCGAGCATCGTCGGCGTGCGAAACGACGTCGCGCCGGTGAGTCGCAACGCGCGCCGGGCGGTGGGCTTGTAGATGAGCGCGAGGCGGGGCGAGAGCACCGGCGAGTCGAGCACCGGGTGGCGGTCGACGCGCAGCGAGGCGGTGGCGGAGAACTGCGGCGCGAAGCGGGCCTGCGCCTGCACGAAGCCCGCGAAGTGGTGCAGCAGGTGGTCGGCGTCGAGGAACGACCACGAGATGTGCTTCGCCCGGTAGGACCCGCCGAGGGTGAGGTCGAAGCCGACGGGCCCGAGGCGAAAACCCCGGTTGTAGCGGGCTTCCACGTCGATGATGTCCTGGGTGAACTGGGTGTTGATGGGGGGCGTCCCGACGCGCTGGAGGACCTCGCCGGACTCGCCCTGGACGTGGTTCATGAAGGCGCGCGCGGTGAAGCCGCCGGCGTTGAGCTGGAGGTACGGCTGGACGAAGGTGATGTCCGTCCAGAAGCGCCGCAGCGGCCCGATGGCGTTGAACCAGATGGTCCCGGTGGTAGCCGCGAGACCGCCTTGGATGGAGAGCGAGCGCGAGAGCTGCGAGCGCAGGTCGATGTCGGCGTGGAGGTTCTGGAGCGAGCGGTTGGTGTCGTTGGCGCCGATCCGATACGAGAGGTCGGTCGGGGGGACGAGGCGGCCGAAGGTGTATCCCTGCTCGTAGCCGACGCCGGTGCGGTAGCCGACGTTGCCCGCCCGTCCCGAGTTGGTGATGGTGGTGCGGAGGACGCCGCCGTTGCCCGCGCCGACGGTGACGGAGTTGCGTCCTTCGCCGGGGGTTCGGGTGATGATGTTGATGACGCCGGAGTAGGCGTCGGCGCCGTAGAGGGCCGAGCCCGGACCGCGGATGACCTCGATGCGCTCGATCTCCTCCGGGTTGACCGGGAGCATCGACCAGAGCGTGACGCCGATGAAGTCGAGGTAGACCGAGCGGCCGTCGATGAGGACGAGCACGCGGTTGGAGAGGCGGCGGTTGAAGCCGCGGATGCCCACCTGCTGGTCGCTGTTGTCGAGGGACATCACGTCGACGCCCACCGCGCGGCGCAGCATCTCGGCGACGTTGGAGAGGCCCGACAGGCGGATGTCCTGCGCCGTGATGACGGACGTGGCGTTGGGCGAATCGAGCGGGCTCTGCGCCGTGAGCGTGGCGGTGACCACGCGCTCCTCGTAGGTGTCGTCGGCGCCACGCGCGGGACCGGTGGTCGGCGGTGTCGTGGGAGTCGTCGGCGATGCGGGCGTGGCAGGCGTCGCGGCGATGGTCGCGGGTGCGTTGCCGGCGAGCTGGAGCAGCGTGTCGGCGGCGGAGCGGAGCGCGGCGACCTGTTCGGGGGAGAGCGTCCCGGTCGGGCCGACGGGCGCGACGGGCGTCGCGGTCGGGTTGACGGGCGTCGGGTTGACCGCGGGCGTGGCGGGCGTCGGAGCGGGCGGGGCGGTGGCGGCGCGGCGGCGTTGTTCGAGGTCGCGGATGGTCTGCTCGACTTCGGCGCGATCAGGAACGTCCGCGAGCAGGTAGCGCTGGTAGTAGTCGAGGGCGCGGTCGACGTCGCCCACGTCGCTGTACGCGCGGGCGATGTTGAAGAGCACGTTGACGTTGGGGAGGATGGCGTACGCCGCCTGGAACTCCTCGATGGCGCGCACGTACTGCCGCTGCGTGACGAGGTCGAGTCCCGCCCGGAAGTGGCGACGGGCTTCGGTGCGCTCGTCGGCGTGGGCGGCGCGGGGGAGGGCGCCGAGGGCGGCGGTGAGACTCAGGGCGAGGAGGGTGCGGTTGCGCGTGTTCACCGGCGTCTCATGCGGCGTGGAGAAAGGGAGGGTGTTGGTCCCCCGACAAAGGACCCGACGACGGCGACGCTACTCCCGACGCGCGCTCGGAGGGAAGCAACGTGCGCGGTCGCCCACCGGGAGCCCCGGCCGACCGTCGCTTCGAATCACTTCGCGAGCGCGCGCTCGACCAGCGGCAGACGGTCCTGTCCCCAGTAGAGATCCGTGCCGTCGACGACCCAGGTCGGCGCGCCGAACACGCCCTCCGCCTCGGCCCTCTTGGTGGCGTCGACCAGCGCCTGCTTCACGGCCGGGTCCTGCGTGCGCGCCATCACCGCCGCCGCGTCGTCGCCGATGAACTCCGCCAGCACCTTGTCGTCGTTGATGTCACGCCCTTCTGCCCAGTACGCGCGAAACACGCCGTCGCGGAAGGCGTCCTGCCGCTCGGCCGGGAGCGCGAGGTAGGTGCGAAGCGCCTTGATGCTATTGACCGGGAAGGTCGCAGGAAAGTTGAAGGGCACACCCCAGAACTCCGCCCACCGATTCATGTCATCGAAGTAGTAGCGGCGCTTGGCGTCGCTCCAGGTGTTCATCGGGACCATCTCCTGCCCGATGGCCTTGAAGAGCCCGCCCAGCAGCATCGGGCGCCAGATGAGCGTCGCCCCGGTGCGCTCGGCCAGGGCCTTCGCCTGCGTCGCGCCGAGGTACGCGAAGGGCGATGAGAAGTCCCAATAGATTTCCAGCGTGTGTGCCATGAGCTTGTCCTTTGATGGAGTCGGGATGAGATCAGTCGGTCGGAGCCCCTCGACGAAGTGCGCGCGGTCGCCGCCCCAGTACATCACCGCGTCGTCGAGCACGTACGCCGGGGCGCCGAAGATGCCCAGCGCGATGGCCCGCTCGGTCTCCGTTCGCAGCGCGTCGCGCAGCGCATCGCCCGCGAGCGTCGGCAGCACCGCGTCAGCGTCGTGGCCCGCGGCCGCGAGCACGTCGCGCATGGTCTCGGGCCGTGAGATCTCCCGGCCCTCGACCCAGTACGCCCGGTAGAAACCGTGGATGACCCGGGGGTCGCACCCGGTGGCCAGCGTCGCGCGCAGCGCCTCCACCGACCGCAGCGGGTGACCCGCGGGCATCGTCAACGGGACGTCGTACAGACGAGCCCAGCGCTGGAGGTCCTGGGCGTTGTGGGCGGCCTTCTGCGGCGAAAGCGTCGCGAAGAGCTTCTGCGGCGTGCTGTTGGCCTTGAACACCCCGCCCAGCAGCATCGGGCGCCAGCGGAGGACGTCACCCGTGCGCCGCGCGAGGGCCTCCACCTGGGTGCTCGCGAGGTAGGCGTAGGGGCAGGTGTAGTCGAACCAGAAGTCGAGCCGGCGCGCCATCGGTCGCGGAGTAGAACACGCCTGACGGGCGGTGCGGTCAACGACGGGTGGTATGGTCGCGTCGTGGCCGAGAAGGATTACTACGGGCTGTATCTCCAGGAGCGGCGCACCCTCGCTCCCTTCGCGCTCGGGGGGCAGAGCCTCGGGGTGCCGTACCGCGACGACCTGATCGCGCGCGTCGACGAGCAGCTCACCGCGGGGCGCTCGGTGATGCTGGTCGGGCCGACGGGCGTGGGCAAGACCGCCGTGCTCCAGGGCGTGCACAGCGCCCGCCTCGAACGCGGCGAAGGCGGCCTCGTGCGGGTGTCCACCATGGACCTCCTCAGCGGCACCCACTACCTCGGCGACTGGCAGTCCAAGCTGCGCGCGTGGGTGAAGCAGTCGCGTGAGCGCAACGAGATCCTCTTCTTCACCGACGCCTGGAACCTCAACACCGCGGGCGCCTCGGACACCTCCACGGACAACGTGCTCGACGCGCTGCGCCCCATGCTCGAAGCGGGCGAGCTCAACGTCGTCGTCGAGCTCAACGTCGAGCGCCTCCGCACCATGGACCGCATCCCCGGCTTCACGCGCCTCCTCCAGCGCTTCGACGTGGCGCCGCTCGACGCCGCGCAGGTCGACGCCGTGCTCCAGCGTGTCGCCGAGGGAGCGGGCCGCGCCGTCGACGAGAGCGTGCGTCGCGCCATGGTGCAGCTCACGTCGCGTTTCCTGCGGGCGCAGCTCCAGCCGGGCCCCGCGCTCGGGCTCCTGCAATGGATCATCGAGCAGCCCGACCTCGCCGACGAAGAGCTCACGCCCGCCGCCGTGGAGACGGCGTTTGCGCGGCGGACGGGTCTGCCGTCGTTCATCGTGTCGCGCGCCGTGACGATGACCGCGGGCTCGGTGCGCGCGTGGTTTCAGGAGCGCCTCGTGGGCCAGCGCGCGGCCATCGACGCCATGGTCGAGGCCATCGCCCTCTACAAGTCGGGCCTCCACGACACCGGGCGTCCCATCGGGACCTTCCTCTTCGTCGGCCCCACCGGCGTCGGCAAGACCGAGCTCGCGCGGCTGCTCGCCACCTTCGTCTTCGGCAGCGCCGACCGCCTGCTCCGCTTCGACCTGTCGGAGTTCAAGGACTACCACGCGTTCGAGCTGCTGCTCGGCTCTCCGCGGCGTCGCGATGCGCCCGCGCGGCTGCTCGATCCGGTGCGCGCGCAGCCCTTCCAGGTGGTGCTGCTCGACGAGCTGGAGAAGGCCCACCCCAACCTCTGGGACCTCATCCTGCCGCTGCTCGATGAAGGGCGCATGAGCACGCCCGACGGCGACGCGGTGGACTTCCGCAACACCATCGTCATCGCCACCTCCAACGTCGGCGCCCAGGAGACCTCGCGCGCCGTCGGCTTCGGCGAGCGCGCGGGCGATGACCGCGAAGGGAAGATCCGTGCGGCGCTCGAAGCGTCGTTTCGCCCCGAGTTTCTCAACCGCTTTCAGCACGTCACCATCTTCCACGCGCTCTCGCTGGTCGAGCTGCGCACCGTCGCGCGCTTCGAGCTCGCGCGGGTGCTCCAACGCGAAGGCATCGTGGCGCCGGGGCTCACCGTCGACGTCGACGACGCCGCGCTCGACCTCGTCATCCGGCAGGGGGTCGACGCCCGCTATGGGGCGCGGGCGCTCAAGCGGGAGATCCAGAAGCGGCTGGTGTTGCCGCTCGCCATGACCCTGATGGAAGAGGCCGTGGCGCCGGGGTCGATCCTCCGCATCACGCCGCGCGACGGCGCCATCCGGGTGCGCGTCGTCGAGACCGAGACGTCGCGGACGTACCGGGCGAGCGAGGTTCCATCGCGGCGAACGGACCCGCGGGTCATCGACCGCGAGGTGCTGCGGGTGATGCTCCAACAGGCCGAGGCGAGCTTCGATGGCCTGCGCGAGACGGTGCACCTCACGGCCGCCGTCGATCGGCAGAACGCCCTGCTGGGCGAGCGCGAGGCTCCGGGGTTCTGGCGCGACGCGGCGCGGGCGGCGGCCAACGAGCAGGCCCTGGAGCGCGAGTCGGAGCTCATCGATCGGGTCGAGGCGCTGGAGGAGCGCGTGGCGGGCGCGCGGGATGCGCTGGAGAAGGGGGCCTCGCGGCGGGCGCTGGAGGGCGCGGCGCAGGAGGTGCGGGCGCTGGAGGAGGCGCTGCGTGACGCGCGGCGCGAGCTGGTGGTGATGGGCGACCTCGGTCGGGCCGACGCGCTGGTGGAGTGCCGCGTCGTGGGCGCGAGCGGACCGGAGATGCGCGACCGGCTGGCGGCGCTGTACGTCGAGTGGGCGAAGCACCGCGGGTACACCGCGACGTGGTGGCGAGACCCGCGCGACGACGAGGAGTCGTGGCTGCTGGGTGTGAGAGGGGCGTACGCGTTCGGGCTATTGCGCGGCGAGGCGGGCATGCATCGGCTGCGGCTCGCGGGCACGGCGGAGGCGCCGGGGCGGCGGGTGGTGGCGGCGGTGCGGGTCGCGCCGTGGGAGTCGGGCCGCGCGGTGACGGCGGTGCGCGAGGGCGACCGGAGCGTGCGGGTGCAGGGGCGCTTCGGCAGCAAGGTGCGCGCGGTGCAGGAGTACCGCGGTCCTGACGGGTCGCGGGTGACGTTGCAGAACGACCGATCGCCGACGGACAACGCGGCGGCAGCGGGCGAACTGCTGGCGGCGATGGGGAGGGTGGTCGAGGCGCCAGAGGAGGTGGTGCGTCGCTACGACGCGGCGCCGCCGCTGGTGCGCGACGCGCTCACCGGGTGGGTCTCGGGGCGACCGGACGCGTTGGCGCCGCGGGGGCTCGACGCGCTGCTGGTGCGACGGGTCGACGCGCTCGCGCTGGACGACGGGCACGGGTCCGATCCGGGCGAGCCCGCGGGCGGGGCGGCGGGGCGGTAGGCAGGTCGTGTCCATCGACCGACGGCGGCTGCTTGTCGGGGCCGCGGTCGCCACGATCGGTGCGTGCCATCGGACGAAAGACGGCACCTTGGCGCGCCTCGCGGCCATCGAGACTCGCCTTGGTGGACGCATCGGCGTAGCGGCGTGGGACGCGGGCTCCGAGCGTCGCATCGCTCACCGCGGCGACGAGCGCTTCGCGATGTGCTCGACCTTCAAGGCTGTCCTCGCGTGCATGGCATTGCGGCGCGTCGACGAGGGGACGCTGATGTTCGCGACGCGGGTGCCGTTCACCGCGGCCGACCTGTTGGAGTACGCGCCGGACACGCGAGCGCATCTCGCTGACGGCGCGATGTCCGTCGAAGCGCTGTGTGCCGCGGCAGTCGAGCGAAGCGACAACACCGCCGCCAACCTGCTGCTCGCGCGACTCGGCGGCCCCGCCGAGCTCACCGCGTTTCTGCGTGCGATGGGTGACGCCACCACGCGGCTCGACCGCAACGAGCCGACGCTCAACACCAACCTCGCGGGTGACCCGCGCGACACCACCACGCCGTCGGCGATGGCGCGCACCATGGCGACGCTGCTGCTCTCCCCGCGGGTTCTCTCGCCCGCGTCGCGCGCTCGCATCGCGGAGTGGATGGTCGCCTCGTCGACGGGACGTGCCCGACTGCGCGCGGGGATGCCACCAACCTGGCGCGTCGGCGACAAGACCGGAACCGGCGAGCGCGGCGCGTGCAATGACGTCGCGGTGGCGTGGCCACCCGGCCGGGCGCCGATCGTGGTGGCGGCCTACGTGGAGGCGCCAGCGGCGAGCCTTCGCGCGAGGGAAGAGGCGCACGCGGAGATCGGGCGCGTCGTCGTCGGCGCGTTCGGCTGAGCGGAATCATCCGTCGCGTTCGCGCTGGTCTCTCCGTATCGTCGCGACCATGAAGCTCCCGGTCGCCTCCGTCGCGCTCTCCGTCCTGCTCGCTGGCGCCGCGGCCTCGGCGCAGCCCTGCACTCAACGTCCCAACGCGATCGTCGCCGACCTCGGGCTGCACGTCATCAACGTCGGCTACCAACGAACGCTCGGCTGCTTCGTCACCGCGCAGGCGAGCGCCGGTCTCTACAGCCCGTGGATGGTGAACTCCAACGTGCTCGGTCTCGCGGGCGGCGACCACACCCCCGCGGGTGACGTCATCGGCGTCGTCCTCCGCGGCAGAGCCTTCGTGCACCCCTTCGGAACAGCTCCCGGCGGCTTCTGGGTGTCGCCCTTCGTTCAGGCCGCGGCGGTGGGCGCGACCCGCGGCGGGCAGTCGCTCCTCGGCCCCGCGCTCGCGGTTGGGGTGAGCGTCGGATGGACGTGGCTCCTCGGCGAGCGCTGGCTCATCGGGCTCGGCCTCGGCGCGCAGTACCACACGGCGACCTTCGACGGAGCAGCGGCGTTTCCGGGCTTCGCGCGCTTCGCACCGACCGTCGACATCAACGTCGGCTTCAGGCTCTGACGAGCGCTACGCGCGTTCGGGGGGCGGTCGGAGCGCGGCGTTCTCGCGATCGCCGGAAGACCGGCGTTCGCGAGCGTTGGGGGAGGGGTAGTGCTTGGGGCTCTGCTACTCGCGGGTGAGCGTGGGGGAGGTGGTGCCGACGAGGGCGGGCGCCAGGACGCTCACGCGCCCGACGCCGCCGACGCCGCTGCGGGCGCGGTCACACGAGGCGTTGGCGGAGGCTCCGCCGCGCGCCACGACCAGGTCGGTGCCGAGCGTCACGCTGGTCGCCGCCACGAGCCGGATCGCTCCGCCCGCGCCGCCACCGCCGCCGCCCATGCCGCAGCCGCCGCCGCCGCAGTCGTTGTTGCCGCGGGTGCCCGCGCCGCCGTTGCTGTTGATCGATCCGGTGACGGTGATGGTGCCCGCGCGCAGGAGGATGGCGCCGCCGCCGAAGCCACCTGCGCCGGGGCTGCCGCCGTCCTCGTCCGCGCCGCCTTCACCGCCCGCGCCGCCGAACAACACGCTCGCGCTGAGGTTGGTGCCGCCCACCGCCGAGCCGCCCTGGCCGTGGGGGATGGGGCAGCTCTCCGCGCACGACCCGCAGTTGTTGGCCGCGATGTAGACGCCATCCTCGCCGACGCCGCCGTACGCGCCGCCGCCGCCGGAGCCGTCGTCCTGGCCCGCGCCGCCGCCGCCGCCGCCGGAGCCGTTGCGGGTGATGTTCGCCGCGCCGACGCCCGTCGAGCCTTCGCCCTGGAAGCCGCGACCGCAGTGGAAGAGGCACGCGTGGCCCTGCGAGCGGAAGCCCCGCCCGCCCATGCTGATCGTCCCCGCGACGTTGACCGCCCCGGCGACGTCGAGGGCGAGGATGCCGCCGTGGGTGCCGTTCCAGGCCGCGGCCGCGAGCGAGCCGCCGACCGCTACGGTGAGCGAGCGCAGCTCCGTCACCACCATCACCTGCGCCCGGTCGTTGCCCGCGAGCGTGTACTCGTTGGACAGCGCCGTCGCGAGGTTGATGGTGCCAGTGCCCACCGCGGTGATGCGGTTGAGCTCGTAGCGTCCGGCCGTGGCGCCCGCCGCCTGCGTCTGGTGGATCACCACCGTCTGCCCGACGACGAAGGCCCCCGTCGCGCTGGAGACCGTGAGCACGAAGGCCCCGACGGAGCCCCGCGCCGCCGCGCGCACCGGGTCGAGCACCACCGCGGTGGTGATGGTGCGGTCTTCGGTTCCGCCGCCGAACTGGCAGGCGCCCGCGACGCAGACCGACCCCGACGCGCAGACGCGCCCGCACGCGCCGCAGTTGCGCGAGTCGGTGTTGAGCGCGGTCTCGCAGCCGTCACCCGACGACGCGTTGCAGTCGCCGAAGCCCGCGGTGCAGGCCCCGAAGACGCAAGCGCCCGCCGCGCACGTCGCCGCCGCGTTGGCGAAGCTGCACACGCGCCCGCAGGTCCCGCAGCTCGTCACGGTGCTGGCCGTGTTGACCTCGCAGCCGTCCGAGGCCATCGCGTTGCAGTCCGAGAAGCCCGCGTTGCAGCCGTCGAGCGCGCAGACGCCCGCCGTGCACGCCGCCGCCCCGTTGGCGAAGCTGCACGCCCGGCCGCACACCCCGCAGTTTGCGAGCGTCGACTGGAGGTTGACCTCGCAGCCGTTGCTCGCGTCGCCGTCGCAGTTGGCGAAGCCCGTCGCGCAGGTGCCGAGGCCGCACACGCTGGCCGCGCACGAGGCCGCGGCGTTGGGCCGGGCCGAGCACGCGTTGCTGCAATTACCGCAGTTGCCGGTGGAGGTGCGGGTGTCGGTTTCGCAGCCGTTGCCCGTGTTGCCGTCGCAGTCGCCGAAGCCCGTGTCGCACGCGCCGATGCCGCAGGCGCCCGCGGAGCACACCGCGCTGCCGCTGGAGGGCGTGGGGCAGAGGTTGTTGCAGGTTCCGCAGTGGCGCAGGTCGGTCTGGAGGTTGACCTCGCAGCCGTTGCTCGCGACGCCGTCGCAGTCGGCGAAGCCCGTGGTGCAGGCGCCGATGCCGCACACGCCCGCCGCGCAGGTGCCCGTCGCGTTGGCCGGCGCGCACGACTGCCCGCAGCCGCCGCAGTGGGCGAGGGTGGTGCGCGTGTCGACCTCGCAGCCGTTGCCATCGGCCGCGTCGCAGTTGGCGAAGCCCGTCGCGCAGGTGCCGAGGCCGCAGACCCCGGCGACGCACACCGCCGCGCCGCCCGCGGGGGCGGGGCATGCGTTGTTGCAGGCGTTGCAGTGGGCGATGCTCGACCCGAGGTTGACCTCGCAGCCGTTGGCGGCGTTGCCGTCGCAGTCACCGAAGCCCGTGTCGCAGCTCGCGACGGTGCAGGCGCCCGCGGCGCAGCCCGGCGTCCCGGCCGTGGCGGTGCAGGCGTTGGCGCACGACCCGCAGTGCGACGGCGTCGTGGCGAGCTCGACCTCGCAGCCGTTGTTGGCGTCGCCGTCGCAGTCGGCGAAGCCCGTGTCGCACGCGAACGCGCAGGTGCCCGCGGTGCAGCTCACGGTGGCGTTGCTGCGCGACGGGCACGCGACGCCGCAGCCGCCGCAGTGGTTGACGGTGCTGAGGGTGTTGGTCTCGCAGCCGTTGGCCGCGACGGCGTCGCAGTCGGCGAAGGGCGCGGTGCAGCGGGCCACGCCGCACACGCCGCCGAAGCAGCCGGGCTCGGCGTTGGCGGCACTGCACGTCGTGCCGCAGGCGCCGCAGCTCGCGGTGTTGCGGGCCGTGTCGACGCAGCCGCCGTCGCAGCAGGTGAGGCCCGTCGGGCAGGCGCGCGCGGCGTCGCAGCCGGGGACGCACTGGTTGCCCGCGCAGCGGGTGCCGGCGGGGCAGTGGTCGTTGATGACGCACTGCACGCAGGAGTTGGTGGCGACGTTGCAGCGGCCGCGCTCGACGCTCACGCCGCCATCGGGGGTACCCCCGTCGCCCGTCGGGGTGACGGCGCAGCCGTCGTCGTTGCGACAGCCCGAGGCGCAGACGTTCATGCCCGCGACGCAGTGCTGGTCGGCGGGGCACGTGTCGTTGGAGGGCAGGCACGCCACGCAGAGGCCCGAGGCGGTGTCGCAGACCCGCAGGCCCGCGCTGTTGGCGGCGCAGTCGGCGTTGGCGCGACAGCCCGACGAAACGTCTGGACGGTCGGGCGTGCCGACGTCGACGGCGCCGTTGTCCGGGACGCCCAGGTCGTTGACGACCACGACGTCGGTGCCGGCGTCGACCGTCCCCCCGATGACGCTCTGGTTGGAGGAGCAGGCGACCGCGAGCGCGGCGCCCAACACGAGGAGCCCCAGTGCCCGGGCACTGGCGGAGTAGATGGGTCCCATTGAGAGCGCGTAACAGGAGCGCCCGAACGCCGCAAGGGACACGTCGGGTCGCGCGCAGCGGGCCGCGCCCCGCGGGGCTGGTGGATGGTCGCGAGGGCGTGGGGAGTCACGTTACAATCCCGTGAATGAAAGGTGTCATTCCGGGCTGTTTCATGGCGCTGCTGGCGGTCGCGGGCTGTAGCGACGACGCCGCAAACACCGACGCGGGCAGTGACGCGGGGCTCACCGAGGGCGTCATCACGAGCGACGTGATCGTCGACGCCGGGACCTCGGACGCGGCCGGTCTGGAAGACCTCGGAACGATCGAGGACGTCGGTGATCCGCACGGGGGGCTTCGGTTGCCGCGCTGCGAGGACACCGAGCCCGCAGGCGCGGTGGAGCCCGAGGCCGTGGCGTCGACGCTGCTCGGGTCGTTCGCGCCGATGGCGATGCGGGTGATGATGCCCGACAGCCGCGCGATGATGAACCCGATGCAGGAGGCCGGGGAGCGCGCCTACCACACGCTCGGGTACGACCAGTACGTGCGCGGCCCGGCGGTGACGCGCGAGCGGCGCATGGACCTCGGCGCCAACAGCACGGCCCCCGCGGCGGGGCGGCGGTCGCTCGCGTGGTTCGTGGCCTTCTCGGACACACAGCTCGTGGATGACGAGTCGCCGACGCGGTACGGCGCGCTCGACAGCCCGGCGCTCTCGGGGGCCATCCGTGCGCAGGAGGCGTACCTGCCGCGCGCCATGTCGGCGATGAACCGCACGCTGCGCGATCTCACCGCCGGGGGGCGGGCGTTTCAGTTCGGGGTCATCGCGGGCGACTGTGCGGACAGCGGGCAGCTCAACGAGCTGCAGTGGTTCATGCAGGTGATGGACGGGGCGACGGGGGTGCACACCGACTCGGGGCGCGACGACGACCCCATCCCGGGCGCGGGCAACGACCCGAAGGACCCCTTCGACGCCGTGGCCTTCCCGGCGCCCTGGTTCTATGTGCCTGGCAACCACGACGTGATGGTGGTGGGCACCACGGCGCCGACCGACCAGCTCCGCGCCGCCGCCATCGGGACGACGTCCGCCTTCGGCACGCGCGATTACACCCAGTGGTATGCGCCGCCCCGTCGTGGGCAGTTCGAGGCCGACCCATCGCGACGTCTGCTGGAGCGCGCCGAGATCGTCAGCACGCTGCGGGGAGGACCCGCGATGCCAGGTCCGGCAGGGCACGGCTACCCCGCGACGACGGACGTGTCGCAGGGCGCGCACTGGGCGCAGGACGTGGTGCCGGGGGTGCTGCGCATCCTCGCGCTGGACACGAGCGACTTCACGGGTGGCTCCAGTGGTCTGGTGAAGCGCGCGGTGTTCGACGGGTGGCTGCGCACGGAGCTGGAGCGGGCGCAGACCGACGGCGTGCTGGTGATGCTGGCGTCGCACCACCCGACGACGTCCATCGACCGGCGCGAGGGCGAGATCGGGGCCGAGATCGCTGATGCGGTGTCCGCGGCGGAGATCGAGGCGCGCGTGGCGTCGTACCCCAACGTCATCGCGTGGCTGGTGGGCCACGAGCACGACGTGCGGGTGCGCCCCGTGCGCGGGGCCGACGCGGCACACCCCGGCTACTGGGAGGTGCAGAGCGGATCGATGGCCGACTGGCCCAACCAGGCGCGGGCGATGGAGGTCGTGGCCAACGGTGACGGCACGCTGTCGCTCTTCGGGACGATGATCGACTTCACGTCGACCAACTGCATGGAGCGACGGTTCCGGCGGCTGGCGATGACGGAGTACGTCTCGGCGTGGGAGGCGTCGCACGTCGGCACGGCGCTCGATCGCAACGTGGAGCTGGTGATCCCGGTTCCGCCCGCGGCGATGGCGCGGGTGACGGCGGCGGCGATGACGGCGCCCGCGCGCATCGAGAGCGAGACGACCCTGCGCGCGATGCGCTGAGCAGCGCCCTACGGCAGCGTGAGCGGTGAGGCCCGCACCACACCGCCGCCCCGGTCGCGGGGACCTGGGTATTCACTCGACGCGATCGCAGGTTCGCGCGCGTTGGTCGCCGTCGAGATGGTGATCGCGTGGTCGACGATCTGCGCGATCGAGCGCCGGGTCGACCCGTCGCGCGCGACCACCGAGGGCGCGAAGGCCGACGCCGCGCCCGTCGCGAGCGCCGTCGCCGTGGGAGGGTGGGTCGCGGTTTCGGGGTCCCGGTCGACGACGTGCAGCGCGTAGGGGGCGCCGACCGACGGGCCCCGGTGACCCCCCTTCGCCGCCTGATCGGCACCTCGCGCGACGTTTGCCCGACGGATCCCCCACACGTCGGCCACGCTGCACGCACACCATGAGCATCCCTCTGTCGTCGAGCGTCGTCGGACGCGTCCTGTATCCCGCGTCCGTCGCCCTGCTCGTCGGTTGTGCCGAGCCCCCTTCGGTCGTCGCCACCGTCGACGCCGCCATCGCTGTCACCGACACCGCCACCGTCGATGCCGCCACCGTCGATGCCGTCACCGCCGTCGATCGCGCGCCATCTCCATTGGCTGACGCCGTCGCCGAGGCGTCCGTCGATGCGGGCCGCTGCGGCCCCGACAATCCGTGTCCCGTGGGCACCCAGTGCTACTCGACGGGCTGCCTTCCGGCGACGCCTCTCGGCGGGCGCTGCGAGCCGCGCGACATCAATCGCCCTTGCGTCTTCGGTGCCGACTGCGCGCCCGACGCGGCCGGCCTCTACTCCTGCGTTCGCAGCGGATCGGAGGGCAGCTATTGCAACCGTTCGACCGTCGCGCCCGTCCACAACGAGTGCGACTACGGCCTCGCCTGCCACCTCGAAGTGTCGGGGGTCAGCGGGTACTACCGGTGCCGTCCCGGGCTGCGACCCGATGACTTCTGCGGCGACTCGTACGAGCGCTGCCCGGTGCAGGGCAACTGCTGCGGCCGCGGCTCATCGTGCCAGTCCGTCGACGGAACCCTCCGCTGCGTCGTCACCCCCGCCGCCGGTACCGCGGGCGGCACCTGCCTCGTCGCTCCGCCCACGCCCGACGGGGGAGTCACCACCTGCCCCATCGGCCTCACCTGCACCAGCACCTTCTTCACCGCGCCGGAGAGTGCGTTCTGTGTGCGCACGGTCGCCCTCGGAGCGGAGTGCGGCGTCCCGGGCGTCGGCTGCCCCGCGGGCGCTGAGTGCGCTGAGGGCGTCGGGTCCTCTCGCTGTGTTGCGACCGGGTCCATCGGAGCGCGGTGCCGCGACACGTCTCCCGCGTGCGACGACGGGCTGGAGTGCAACTTCCCCAGTGGATCAGGCATCTGCCGACGACGCGTCGCGCGCGGTGGGGCCTGCGATGCCACGCTCCGCACGACAGCCTGCGCGGAGGAGGGGGACGGCTGCACCTCGGCCGACTTCACCGAGCCCGGTCAGTGCGCCGCGCCCGGCACCGTCGCCGGGGCCGACTGCCGAGGGGCCGAGCCGCGCTGCGACGGCACGCTGGAGTGCTCCAACTTCTCGCGCTACCGCTCCACGTGTCGGGTCGTCGCGAGTGTGGGCAGCGCGTGTGACCTCGGCGGCATCCGCACGCTCTGCCCCGACGCGACCCGCTGCGTCCCGACGACGGGATCGAGCACGCCGACGTGCATGGCCGCGGTCGACGAAGTGGAGCCCAACAATGCTCCCGCCGCGCCGATGGCCGCGGTCGCGCGATCGACGCTCTACGCCGGCGCGGTGTCCACGACCGACCCGCAGGACTGCTACGCCGTCACTGTGCGCGCGGGCGAGTCGCTCTACCTGGAGACCGTTCCGAGCGGTCTGCGATTGAGCTTCCATGCGCCGTCGGGGGTGGAGCTCGGGCGCTGGATCACCTCCGACGACGGCTCGGGTGGTCCGCTTCGGGGCAGCGCGCGACTCCGACCCGAGAGGGTGGGTGCGCTCCGTGAGCTCGCTGCCGGGACCTACGCCGCGTGCATCGTGGCGCGCGGCGCGGACGCACGGAGCTATCAACTCGCGATCGGCGTCCTGCCTCCGGGTCCGTGACGGGCAGGCCCGGTCTGGCGTAGCGTGCGCGCCATGTACTTCGAGACGTTTCAGCAGTTCAAGAAGACCCTCGGTCAGCTCGACACCTGGTTGGAGACGGCGGCGGCTCACGCGAAGGAGAAGTCCTTCGACCCCGACCTCTACCTCGGGTTTCGACTCGCGCCCGACCAGCTCGGGTTCGCGCGGCAGGTGCAGATCGCGTGCGACACCGCCAAGCTCGCGGCCTCGCGCCTGACGGGCAAGCCCGCGCCGTCCAACGCCGACACCGAGAAGACCCTCGGCGAGCTCAGCGCCCGCGTGCGCTCCACCATCGCGTTCCTCGACACGCTCACCGCGCAGGACTTCGAGGGCGCCGCGACGCGCGTCATCACGCAGCCCCGCTGGGAGGGCAAGGTCATGACCGGCGCGGCCTACTTCCAGCAGCACGCGCTGCCCAACTTCTTCTTCCACGCCTCGCACACGTACGCGCTGCTGCGCCACAACGGCGTCAACCTCGGCAAGCGCGACTTCCTCGGCCCGCTCGACCTGCGCGACGCCTGATCGCGTCCCCTCCGCGCTTCGTGAGCCCGAGCAGGTTCGCGAGCACGACTCCCATCACCTCCGATGGTCCGCGACCGCAAGGTCGCACAAACCATTGTTTGGCAGACAGCTCCCCCGCCCGAACGCTATGGGTCGCCGCGTGACGACGAGCGAGACCCCGGAAGAGACCCTCGATGCCGTGGTGGTGGGCGCAGGCTTCGCGGGCCTCGCCACGGGTGCGCGCCTGCGACGCGAGGACGGGCTGCGCTTCGCCGTGCTGGAGCGGGGCGATGGCGTCGGGCACTTCTGGAGCCGCACGTACGACCGCATCCATCTCCACTCGCCCGACCACGACCTCCCGCACGACGGCGGTCTCCGCAAGACCCTCCCCCTGCTGCTCAAGCGGGAAGAACTCCTCGGCTACTTCCGCGGCTACGCGCAGCACCACCAGCTCGACGAGCACCTCCGCCTCGGCACCGAGGCGACGCGCATCGAGCACACGACGGGGGCGTTTCCGTGGCGCCTGGAGACCTCGAAGGGCGTGCTCCGCGCGCGCTGCGTGGCCGTCGCCACCTCCGTCAACCGCCTCCCGAAGCGGGTCACGCTCGGCGGCGAGGAGCGCTTCGGCGGGCGCGTGCTGCACAGCGGCGAGTACCGCAACCCGACCGACTTCGCCGGGCGTTCGGTGCTGGTGGTCGGCAGCGGAAACTCCGGCGCCGAGATCGCCCTCGACCTCGCGCAAGGCGGAGCGCGCGCCGTGTCCATGTGGGTGCGGGCGCCGCGGCACTTCATCCCGCTGTCGCCGACGTTGACGCTCTACAAGGTGGCCCGCGCGTTTGGGCAGATGTCCGAGGCGAAGCAGGCCGCGTCGCACGCGCTCACCCGCGGGACGCCCGCGTTCGACCGCGAGGTGCGGACGCGCGACGTCGTGATGAGGGCGCTCTCGGTTGATCTCTCCCGCTACGGCATCCGCAAGCCCACGACGCCGCCCGTGCACGGGATGATGTACGAGCACCGCATCCCGGTGATGGACGTCGGCGCCGTGAAGGCCATCCGCGACGGGAGCATCCGCGTGATCGACGGCAACGTGCGCGCGATCGAGGCGCTCACCGCGGGCGGCGTGCGCTTCAGCGACGGGGAGGAGCGCTTCGACGACGTCATCCTCGCGACGGGCTACGAGCCGGGGCTCGAACGCCTCCTCGCGGACGCCGACCTCACGGGCCCGGCGCACGGCTGCGCGCACTGGCCGATCAC
Source organism: Polyangiales bacterium (assembly GCA_044229975.1). GTDB lineage: Bacteria > Myxococcota_A > Polyangia > Polyangiales > SCUS01. The sequence goes on along the minus strand of JBGARZ010000005.1, from coordinate 396,049 downwards.
CGACGGGCGGTGTCGCTCGCGGGTGCGGCCGACGATGTTCTTCCCGGGCTTCGACGTGACGCCGCTGGGCGGGGTGAGCCTCGGGCGCTGGGGCTGGGAGGTCGGCGATCGCATCGCCGAAGTCGTGCGCGCCGCTCAGGTCTGAGGGCCTGGATAGAACTGCTTCGTCCAGCGACGGTACACCGCGATCGGAACGTCGCCGTCGGAGTAGCCGGGGTGCGTGAGGTGGCGCTTGCGCTCCAGCACGACCTGGTCCTGGCGGATGTCGCGCATGATCGTGGGGAGGAGCATGCGCCCCATGAGCTCGCTCTGGGTATGCGGCGGGAGGCGACGGAAGAGGGGCATCGTCGCGAGGCCGGCGTCGACCTTCCTGATCCAGACGCTGATGCGGAAGTCGACCTGATCGGGGCCGATGGGGTTCCACGTGAAGGCGCCGCGAAACGAGAGCCCGCCGGGCTCGGACGAGGAGTCGAAGAGGGCGATGCCGAGGCCGTGGAGCTGCGTCTTCAGGTCGACCCGCACGCGCTGCGTGAACGGCCCGAGCTTCGTCGCGGCGGTGAGGCGCGCGCTGCCGTGGATGGCCGTCCCGTCGGTGGTCGGGCGGGCGTCCATCTCGGGCTGCTCGTAGCCGTGGACGGCGCCGAGGTGGCTGACGTCGAAGAGGTTCTCGCCGAGCTCCTGCACGTGCGAGCGGATGACGGTGTGCCGGCGCTGCGACGGGCCGTCGGCCAGCGATGCCTCGACCAGCGGCGGAGGCTCCCAGTCCGGCTCGGCGCCGTCCGGGTGGTGCCACGCGAGGATCACCCCGCAGTTCTCGCGAACGTGCAGCGCGCCCGCCCGCGCGGACGGGAGGTGCGAGTGCCCGACGCCGACCGCGACGCACCGGCCCTCCACGTCGAAGCGGAAGTCGTGCATCGGGCAGCGCAGGGTCTCCCCCTCGACGCAACCCCCGTGACCGAAGTGCGCGCCGAGGTGCGGGCAGTGCGCCTCGAAGACCGCCGCCCGACCGTACTCCGTGCGAAACACCACGACCTCGCGACCCGCGAGCTGCGCGCGCTTCAGCTCGCCGGGCGCGACCTCGTCCGAGAAGGCGAGGCCAAACCAACCGCTCGGGTACGGTAGCGCGATGCGGGGGCCCTCGTCGGGCGGCGACGCGAAGTGGTTGAGCGTGTTGGTGCGCGGTTGGAAGAGCGGGAGTTTCATGGGGCGTATGGTTCCTGTGGTTGTCTGCGGGGCTACGCGACGCGGTCGAGGGCTTGCTCCTCCTCGGGCAGCTCCGCGGCTGGGGTCTGGTCGTTGAACCATCCGCGCAGGTAGTCGTTGAGGAAGACCCCGTCCGGGTCGACCGCGCGGCGCACCGCCTGGAAGCGCTCCCAGGTGCCCGCGGCGACGTACTGCGCGCGGCAGTAGTCGGCCATGTTGCCGTCGGGGAAGTCGGGGTGCGGAAGGCTGTGGAAGGGCTTGGCGATGTGGCAGCGCACCTCGCGGCCGAACACCGACGGCTGCGCGGTCAGCGCGAGGTTGGCGCGGCGGACGAAGCCGTCCCACGCGGGATGTCCCGCGACGGTGACGATCTCCGGCGCGGCGTAGTGCACGGCGCGGCGGCGGCCCTCGGGCTGGTAGCCGGGGCTCATCAGCGCGGAGCTCGCCGCGATGGTTCGCATCTCGACCGAGAGGATCACCGGCGAGGCCTTCGGGTCCGTGAGGGGGTGCGTGTTGAACTGGTCGACGCAGAGGTTGTGGAGGGCCGCGAAGGACTGCCGCACGCGCTCGTAGCCGTCGTGCGCGTTGGGGTCGGCGCGGCGCTCGAAGGGCACGCTCCACTCCGCGGCGATGGCGCGGACGAACTCCACCCCGGTGGCGTTCACGAAGTGCTGGCCCTCGTAGTAGGGCATGCGCCACTGGCCCGAGCGGGCGTTGACCCAGAGGTTGGTGAAGCAGGTCACCCACGGCAGCACGAAGGCTGCCTTGGGAAACGGCCGCAGCGCCGTCATCATCAGACCGCAGCTCACCATCGCCGCGACGTCGAGGATCTGCAGGTGGACGAAGCTTCGCCACGCGCTGCGTAGCGGCACCTCGGTGGTGCGCGTGCGCTGCATCGCGAGAATCCACACGTCGGGGTTGATCTCGGGGCGCGACACGAGCGGCAGCCCGCTGAAGCGGAAGGGCCACCAGAAGAACTCGATGCCGTCGTGGGTCTCGTGCAGCTCGCGCAGCGCGGCGCGGGCCTCGTCGGTGTCGGCGAAGAGCGAGTCGTACGGGACCGTACGAGCGGTGTGGACGACCTCCGTCCGGGCCTCGACCGCGAAGGTGATGTCGTAGATGAGCCCGAGGCAGCCGAGGCCGCACTGGATGGCCGCGAGCTCGTCGGCGGTGGCGGTCTCGCGGGTCCAGCGGCGCACCTCGCCGAGGCCGTCGACGAAGGTCATGCCGACGATGTGGTCGGAGACGGTGGCGACGTCGATGCCCGAGCCGTGGGTGGCGGTCGCCGCCATGCCGCCGAGGGTGAAGCAGTCCTCGAAGGCGCTGGCGGGCAGGGTGTAGCCCATGTCCCAGAGCCACTTCTCGAACTCCTGCGAGAGCATTCCCGGTGGGGCGGTGGCGCGCGCGCCGGTTCCGTCCGCGTCGGGCTCGATGGTGGTGCGGAAGTAGTCGCCCTCGGCGCCGATCATCCGGTTGTCGACCATGAAGCCGTCGGGGCAGGGGGCGAGCCGCGCCCAGGAGTGCGACGAGCCGAACATCCGGATGGGCGCCCCCACCGCCCGCGCGTCGCGCACGATGGCCTGGAGGTCTTCGAGGGTGCGCGGCGAGCGCCACGGGCCACCGGAGTCGTCGCAGTAGAGTCGGGCGGGCTTGCAGTGCAGCTCGCCGCTCCAGTTGTGCCACGCGTCGCGGGTCACGCGGATGGTGGAGTGCACCCACGGGAGGCGCCTCGGACGCGCGCGGACGCGACGGGTCTTCCCGGACCCGGACGGGCGCAGGACGAGGTAGAGCAACACGGCCAACACGGCCGCAGCGGCGACGTGCAGAGGCGACATCGGGGGGTGTGTCCCTTCAGGGGTTGTGCGGAAGGCTTCCGGAGTCGACGGGCGCGCCTACGGAGGCGGCAGCGCCGCGAGGACGCGCGACAGGCCCTGCGCGGAGACGCGCTCGTGCAGCGTGAACGCCACGTGGCCATCGGGGTGGATCACCACCACCCAGGGGGTCTCTTCTTCGGGCAGGCCGAGCGAGCGCGCGAAGCTGCCGTCGCGGGAGAACCACACCGACGACCACAGCGGGCGCGGCGTCGACCCGCGGGCCTGGTCGATGAGCAGCGCCGTCGGGACGAGCGGGAAGATGCTCAGCGCCGCGAAGGTGTAGAGGTGCGCGCGCCCTGGCAGGGCTCCTTCGAGGCGGCCCCACCACGCGGCGAGGTCGTCCTTCACGTCCTTGTCGGTCATCACGAGCGCGACGCTCCAGTGACCGCGGAGGTCGGCCTGCGTGTGCCGTGATCCGTCGATGGCGTCGACGGCGAAGCTGGGCATCGCGGCGCCGGTCTCGGGCAGCGCGCGAGCCGAGCCGCTGAGGGCGGTCACCGACAAGAACAATGCGAGGCGGAGGTGCTGCATGCGCGTGCTCCCCGGAGCCCTCTGCCGCGACGCGCGACAGGGCACCCGACACCGTGCAACTACCTTTGTGACTGCGGAGAATCCAGCGTCTGGGACCCAAACAAATGTTGGGCTCCGCTCAGTCGATGAGGCCGACGCGGTGCGCGTAGCGGACGATCTCCGCGACGGTGTTGACGTTGAGCTTGGTCTTGATGGAGCGGAGGTGATTGCTGACAGTGCTCGCGTGCAGGTCGAGCTGCGCGGCGATGTCCGTGACGGTCTGCCCCTCGAAGAGCAGGTTGAAGACCTGGAGCTCGCGCGAAGACAGCGAGCGGTGGGGCAGCGCCTCGGCGGGCGCCCTGGCGCTCTCGTCGCCCGCCTTCGGCGTCTCGCGGTGCGACCAACTCCCGTGCGCCATCACGGCGCGGATGGCGTCGACGAGGGTCTCTGGCGGCGAGGACTTGGACACGTACGCGGCGGCTCCGTCGCGCCTGAGCTGCTGGGCGTACTGGTCTTCGGGGTACATGGAGAGCACCACCACGCGGGCCTCGGGCAGCGCCTCGCGCACGCGTCGCAGCACCTCCTGACCGCCGACGCGCGGCAGCGAGAGGTCGAGCACGAGCAGGTCCCACGCGAGGCCCGCCCCGAGGCATAGCTTGAGCGCCTGACGGCCATCCGCGGCGGTGCCGACCACCTCGATGTCGCCGGTCTCCGCGAGCAGGCGTTGCAGCCCGCCGAGCACGATGGCGTGGTCGTCCGCGAGCACCACGCGAATCATCCCGACACCTCCGCCGCGGGGCGCGGCAGCGAGCAACGCATGCGCGTTCCGCCGCCAGGGCGGGGCTCCAGGGAGAAGGTTCCGCCGAGGGCGTGGGCCCGCTCGCGCATGCCGAGCACCCCGAGGCCGCGTCCGCCGGGGCCGTCCGCCGTCGGGCCGACGCCGTCGTCGTCGACCTCCAGCGTCAGCGTCTCGGCGAAGCGAACGGTCACCTCCGCGCGTGTCGCCTCCGCGTGCTTCGTCACGTTGGTGAGCGCCTCCTGGAGGATGCGAAAGGCCGCGACGCTCACCGGGTCGGCCCCGCGGGTCTCGCCGTCGGCGTCGCGGTGTGTGGCGGTCTCGGTGCCCTCCACGCGCAGCGTCGTGGCGATGCCTCCGCGCGCCACGGTGCTCTGGACGAGCCACTCGGCCGCGGCGGTGAGCCCGAGGTCGTCGAGCATGCGCGGGCGGAGGTGGGTGAGCGCGTCGCGGGTGCTGTCGGCCACGCGCCGCACGAGCTCGTCGAGGTCGTCGATGTTGACGCCGATGGTCGCCGGGTCGCGCTCGAAGCGGCGGCGCGTGGTGGCGAGGGCGTAGCGCAGCGCCGAGACGCCCTGACCGAGCTCGTCGTGGAGCTCGCGGGCGATGCGACGGCGCTCCTCTTCGCCGCCGCGGTCGAGGTGCGCGGCGAGGCGACGGAGTTCTTCGGTGCGGAGGTCGACCTGGTGACGCAGGTCTTCGCGTTGGGCGGCGACGGCGAGGCGCTGGCGAAACGCCTCGCAGGTGACGAGGAAGAAGCGGTGCCCGAAGGCGATGCCGACGCCGACGGTGAAGACCATGTAGCCCACCGTCGGGCCGAAGAAGGGCGGGCGCATTGCGTCGGGTCGCGCCAGCACGAAGCCGCCGAGGAGCGAGGCGCCGATGATGGTGGCGAAGACCACGCGGGCCTTGAAATGGAAGGGGAAGAACGCCGTCGCGATCACCACCGGGTAGAACCCGTGAAACCACAGGGTCGAGAAGTTTCCGAGGCGCGAGAGGCTGGCCGTCATGCACGCAGTGAAGACAGACCAGACCACCGTGCACGCGACGAGGCGGGCACCTTCGAGGCGGTTCACGCCACGGAGGATGAGCAGCACCACCGACGAGCCCACGACCGCGCTGATGCGCATGAGCCCGAAGGCCGTCGCGCCTCCCGGCACGTGGCGGAGCAGGATCGGGTCCGTCACCCACCAGAGCACCGTCGCGATGATGGTCCAGCGCATGAGAAACTTCGCGTACTGCGCGCGCAGCGTCACGAGGTGCTCGGTGAGCTGCGCGCGGTCCTTCGCATCCCAGAGATGCGGCGCGGTCTGATCGTTGAACACCGCGCGATGGTACGACGGTTGGGCGGCGATCAGCGCCCGAGGGTGATACGCACGAGGCGCACCTCGCCGCGGAAGTTGCCCAGCGGTCGCGAGTAGCTGACGACGATCTGCCGACCATCGGCCGAGCGCAGCGCGGGGTGTTCGAGGAAGAGGTAGTCGTACCCTTCCGGCGCCGGAAGAACGCCCCCATCAGCGGTCGCTTCGATGGTCACCCCCGACGACGCGCGGCCCCAGCCCGACTCCAGGTGCTCTGACGAGCGGAGGATGATGGAGCTGTGGAGGGTTCCGCCGGTGACGGCGAGGTAGCAGCCGAGGTGCGGGTTGAGCGAGATGGAGACGCCGCCGCCGATCTGCTCGATGACCACCGCCGCGCGCGCGATGTCGGCGACCCAGCGCGCGCCGTCGAAGAACTCATACGCCGCCCGCTCCGCCGCGCGAGCGCGAGGCGCGCGGGCGACGCGGCAGCCCTGGTTGAGGAAGCCGACGCTGCCGCACGCGAAGAGGTACACGGTGTCTTCGAGCACGCTCGCGCCCCCGGAGCCGTAGAGCACCGGGACGCCCGCGTCGGCCACCGCCGGGAAGAGGTCGGCGCCAGCGCGAACGGCGAGGGTGGATCCCTCGGTGAGGCGGGCCATCCCGATGCCCTGGCTCTCGAAGCCGGAGCCGTTGATGCGCTTGATGCGCTGGAAGAGCAGCAGGGCTTCGTTGGTGCCGGTGTCGATGACGGCGCCGGGCCACAGCGCCCAGCCGTTGAGCGCGTCGGCGCGGTTGGCCCGCAGCTCCTCGTCCGTGTACGGAACAAGCTGGTTGGGAAAGCCCGCGTCGTCGACGGGTTCGCTGAGCGTGAGGGGCGCGTCGGCGCGGCTCCAGCCTGCGGTGGCCGAGAGCACCGAGCTGTTGTCGATGGGGTTGCGGCGCGTGAGGAAGGTGTCTCCGAAGGTCCACGCGAGGCGGCCGCGGAAGAGGCCGGAGGAGACGCCGTCGCGGGAGAGCACGGCGTCCGAGGGGAGCGAGAAGGCGCCGAGGTCTTCGACGCGCTCGACGGAGAGGGCGCGCGTGCATCGTTGGGCGCCGGCGTCGGTGGCATCGACGACGGGAGCATCGACGGCGACGACGTCGGTGCGCGCGAGGTCGTCGCTGGCGTCGCGGACCGTGCTCGCATCGGTCGGGGCAGCGGGGGAGTCGCAAGCCGCGACGAGAAGAACGATCGCGAAGCAGGCGCGGCGGAGCGTGGTCATCGAGGGGAGTCGTAGAGCCACGGCGCTCGTGGCGGAAGCGCCAACGGCCCTCACACCCCGCGCGCCATGCGCTTCACGGCCTCCCCGATCTCGGCCTCCGTGCTCGATGCGAAGCCCAGTCGCACCGCCTGTCGTGGGCGCCCATCGAAGGCAAACCGTCGCCCCGTCGCGAACCACACGCCCGCGTCGCGGCACCGCGCCGTCCACGCTTCGAGGTCGAAGCCGCGCGCCGCCCGCGCCCACAGCGCCATGGCCCCGCCCGATGGTTGCACCGTGAGCACCTCGCCCAGCGACTCCGCGAGCGCGCCGCGCAGCACCTCGCGACGCCGCGCGTACACCCGCCGCATGCGTCGCGCGTGGCGTTGCAGCTCGCCCTCTTCCAGCAGGTCGGCGACGGCCATCTCCATGGCGCTCACGCCCTGCCGCACGGCGTGCTGTCGCAGCGCCACCAGGCGCGCTCGCACCGGCGCGGGTGCGACCACGTAGCCGACGCGCAGGCCGGGGGCGAGGACCTTGGAGAGGGTTCCGACGTGGAGGACGACGCCGTGGAGGTCGGCGCTCGCGAGGGGCAACACCGGCCTGCCCTCGTAGTGGAACTCATGGTCGTAGTCGTCCTCCACCACCGCGATGCGGTGCTTGCGGGCGAGCTCCAGGAGGGCGAGTCGTCGCTCGGCCGAGAGGGTGACCGTGGTGGGGTACTGGTGGTGCGGCGTGACGTAGATCATCCGCACGCGCTCCTTGGCGACAAGGGCTTCGAGCGCGTCGATGGAGAGGCCGCCGCGGTCGATGGTGACGCCGACGAGGCGGGCGCCGGTCTGCGCGAAGGTGCTCCATGCGGGCGGGTAGCCGAGGGACTCGACGGCCACGACGTCGCCGGGTCGCAAGAGGGCGCGTGCGACGAGGTCGAGGCCCATCTGGCTGCCCTCGGTGACGACCACGTCTTGCGCACCGACGGGCAGGCCGCGGTGCGACGCGAGCATGGCGGCGAGGGCGGCGCGCAGCCTCGGGTGGCCCTGCGAATCGCCGTAGCCGAGGGCAGCCTCGCGGTGTTGGGTGAGGGCTCGACGGATGGCGCGAGCGAGAGCGTCGACGGGGACGAGGCGCAGGTCGGGCATGCCGCTCGCGAGCACGAGGGCGCCGCGAGGGGCGTCCCACGGATCGTCCCAGGAGGGCGGCGCGTCGGGCAGGGAGAAGCCGACCCGGTCGGGCATGGCCGTGGCGACCGGGGCGCGCGGGGAGAAGCGCCGCGGGGCGTGGTTGGGGAGCGATGGGGCGACGAAGGTTCCGCCGCCGGGGCGGGTGGTGATCCAGCCTTCGGCGGTGAGCTCACCCCAGGCGGTGAGGACGGTGTTGCGGTGGACGCCGAGCGTCGAGGCGAGGGTGCGGCTGCCCGGGAGGGCATCGCCGGGACGGAGCCGCCCGCGGAGCACATCGTCGATCACGGCGCGGGCGAGCTGCGCGTACACCGGGTGCTCGGAGTCGGGGTCGATCGCGAAGGAGAAGCCGTCCATCGGGCGCATGGCGGGGGAGGGTGGGGACGGTTTCAAGTTTTCAAGTTGGGACGGGGTGGGGACGGTTTCAGCTTTTCAAGTTGTTACGATCCGAGCAGCCGTAACAGCGAAACGGTTTCAGCTTTTCAAGTTGTTACGATCCGAGCAGCCGTAACAACATGAAAAGCTGAAACCGTCCCCACCCCACGTCACCCCGCCAGCGCGTCCGCCAGCGCCCGGATGGTGAGCGGCGAACACCCCTCGGCCTTGTTGTTCACGAGCACCCAGGTCTCCAGCCCGTCTCCGAGCGCCTCTCGAATCACCGACAGCGTGTCTGCCCGCCGCGCCGGGTCGACGTCCTGCAGCCGATCGAAGGGCAGCAACGCCTGCTTCCGCTCGTCGTAGTGCGTGTGCGGCGGCAGCGACCACCGCACCACCGCGAAGGGCTGGTGCTTGAGTGACACCACCGCGCGCTGCGCCCCCGGCAGCGGCATGTGCGAGTGCAGGTTGTATGCGTGCGCGACCCGACGCTCGTCGAGCACGCGCGCATAGGCCGTCTGGAGCAGCGCCGGGTCGCGCAGCTCCACGGCAAAACACAACCGCGGGTCCATCTCGGCGAGGAAGGCGTCGAGCCGCCGCGCGAAGGTCTTCGCGTCGCCGGTGAACACCCGCGAGGCCATCGGAAACTCCAGCAGCACGCAGGCGGTGTGCGGGAGGAAGTGCCCGACGAGCGCGTCGCCGAGGTCGCGGTAGAAGCGCTCGGGCGACAGGTAGTCGGGGTTGGCGACGAGCGGGGCGTCGCGGTCCTTCTGCGGCAGCGTGGCGGACATCACCGACGCTGGGGCCTTGATGACGCACCGAAACCCAGACGGGAGCTGCCCCGCGTACCGATCGAAGTCCGCCGGCGGAACGGGCGCGTAGTAGCTGCGGTCGATGCCCACGGTGGTGAGCAGCGGGTGGCGCACGTACTCGGTGAGGCCCTCATGCGCGAGATCGGCCTCGGTGTAGCGGCGCGCCCAGACGATCCCCGCCCACCCCGTCGTGAACCACGAGCTCGTCCCGAAATGCAGCCGCGGCGGAAGCCGAGCGGCGACGGCCGCGGCGTCTCGATAGACCGCGGCGAGGGGGTCGGGGCCGGCGAAGAGGTCGAGCTGGGGGATGGGTGCGACGCGGCGTGCGGCCATGGCGGTGCTCCGCCCGCAGCATACCGGCCGACGTAAACAGGCCCCGCGTTTCTGGCGACGTTCGCGGTAGGCTGCCGGGCGATGACCCTCCCCGGCGACGACGTGCTCCGCGAGCGCTTGCAGATGGTCGAGACGCTCGCGAAGGGCGGCGCGAAGGTGCGGGTGCTCGAAGCCATCGCGTGGCCTCGCGCGGCGGAGGAGCGCTTCTTCGCCGACGGCGCGGGCTCGCTCCCCGAGGTGACCTACGACATCGACCGCGACGGCCTCAACGCGCGCGTCGACGAGCTCACCGCCGCCGAAGACTCCCTCGACGGCGACGACCCGGTGACCGTGTGGCTGCGCTCGACGCTCGGCTCCATGCGCGACGCCTGCCGGCTGCTGCTCGCCATGGGCACGACGGAGTTCTATCGGCTGTCGCGGGATCTGTACGGCGGCGCCCGCACGCGCTTCCACGGCGGACGCGAGCGCAACATCGACCTCGCCAACCACGTGCTCGAACGCCTCCGCCCGCACGGCTCCGACGAGGCCCAGGACGAGGGCGAGGTGGAGACCCTCGACGCCGAGGGCTTCGCCGCGATGCTGCGCGCGCGGGTGGCGCGTGAGTACCCCTCCATGGCCATCAACATCGTGGTCGACCCCGACGCGACGGCCAAGGTGGTCGCGGGCATGAGCCGCGTGCGCGTGCGGGGCGACGCGACGTTTTCGCCGTGGGAAGCCGACGCGCTGTGGCACCACGAGGTCGAGACCCACGCGCTCTCCGGGCACAACGGCGCAGCACAACTGGAGGCGCCCTTCCTTCGCGTAGGCGGTCCGCGCTCGACACGCATGCAGGAGGGCCTCGCGGTGTTTACGGAGCTGCACCACCACTGCGCCTCCATCGACCGGATGCAGCGGCTCGCCGGCCGGGTGTTGCTGGTCGACATGGCCGAGCAGGGTGCGAGCTTCCTCGAAGTCTTCCGTCACCTCGTCGACACCGGAACCTCCGAGCGCGATGCCTGGCTCGACGCGCAGCGGGTGTTTCGCGGCGGCGTTCTGACGGGCGGCGCGCCCTTCACCAAGGACACCGTCTACCTCGCGGGGCTGCTCGACGTGCAGGCGTTCTTGAGCGCGGTGGTGCGCGAGGGCTTCCGCGACGAGATGGAGCTCCTGGTCTGCGGTCGGCTCGCGCTCGAAGACCTCACCGCGATGGTGCACCTGCGGCGGCGCGGCATCCTCCAGCGCCCGCGCTTCATCCCGGCGTGGCTTCGTCGGTGGAAGACCCTGGTGCCGGAGTTCGCGTTTCTCTCCTTCCTCGACTCCATCGCGCTCACGCGGGTGCAGACCCAGTACGAGGCCCTCATCCACGCCTCGACCGAGGTGTGACGAAATCTTTGTGAGCCCGTCGACCCGCGATAGGGTCCCTCTTGCCTGAGGGCGCCGCGGCTGGTCGAGGTCCTCCCCCTGATCGACCGCCGCGGTAACTATCCTTCCGGGTGCGTAGACGATGCGACGCGCAAGCGCCCATCGATCTTCGCGGCAGCGGTCCCACTTGCTGGGCCTCGCGGTTGTCGGGTTGCGTCCGTCCACGCACCACCCGATCAACACAACCGCGGAGCCCATCGGGTCGGGGCCGATCTGCCATTTCCGGCACGGCTTGCTGATAGTGTGGCGCGATGTTCCGCCCGCTCGCCGCCGCGCTTTTCGTCGCCTCTCTCGCCGTGCTCTCGTGCACCTCCAAGGTCCCGAGCGGCGGCACCTGCGCCTTCAGCGACGAGTGCGACCAGCCCCTCGTGTGCGCCGATCGTTACTGCCGCGAGGCGTGCCGCAGCGACCGCGACTGCCCCGTCGGCCGACCCTGCCTCCCCAGCGCCGTGACGGGCGCGCGGGTGTGCCTTCCCGAAGGCGCCACGCGCTTGTGTTCGTCGGAGGCCGACTGCCCGCAGGGCGCCCGCTGCGCCGACAGCCGCTGCTACGTCCGCTGCATCAACGACGGCGACTGCCTCGGCGGAACCTGCGTCGCCGGCGGCCGCTGCGCCTCGCCCATCACCGTGTCTGTCGCGGGCGATGGCGGCGTCCCCACCGACGGCGCCGTCACCGACGTCCCGGTCACGGACAGCGGCGCGTGCCCCATGAGCTGTCCCGTCACCTGCGGAACCAACGGTCGCTGCCTCACGGTGACGGACGTCTCCGCGGGCGACGTCTACACCTGCGCCGTGCTCTCCGACGGCACCGTGCGTTGTTGGGGTTCGCAAGACCGCGACGCCCGCGTGCTCGGCGACGGAACCTTCCGCCCGCACCCCTTCCCCCGCGTCGCCCGCGGCGTGGCGGAGGCCGTGCAGATCGCGACGTCCATCGCGCAGGTGTGCGTGCGTCGCCCCGCCGGCGCGGTGCTCTGCTGGGGGTACAGCGACGGGACGCCGTCGGTGATCCTCGGGCTCAACGTGGCGCGCGACCTCAACGGCAACGGCGAGCACATGTGCGCGGTGCGCTCGGACGGCAGCGCGGTGTGCTTCGGCGGCAACGACTACGGACAGCTCGGCGACGGAACCACCACCCGCACGACGACGCCCGTCGTGGTGCGCGGGGCGACGGGCCCGCTCGCCGACGTGACGCAGATCGCCGCGGGACGCAGCCACACCTGCGCGCTCTTCGCGAGCGGCGCGGTGCACTGCTGGGGCGACGACAGCGAAGGACAGCTCGGCAACGGAGCCGCGGGCTCCACGCGCACGGCGTCGGCGACGGCGGTGCTCACCGGGGCGGTGTTGGTGGCATCGGGCGAGGGGCACTCGTGCGCGATCGTCGACGGTGGCGGGGTGCGCTGCTGGGGCCGCGACGCGGAGGGGCAGCTCGGCGACGGGCCGGGGGCCGACCGATCGGACGTGCCGGTGACGGTGGTGGATGAAGACGGCGTTCCGTTGCGCGGCGTGACGCGGCTCGCGCTGGGCGCGCTGCACTCGTGCGCGGTGGGCGAGGGCGGGACGGTGCGCTGCTGGGGTCGCGGCGACGAAGGGCAGGCGGGGCCGCAGCGAACGCGGGTGGAGCGGGCGACGCTGGTCGCGGGCCTCACCGCCAGCCGGGTGACGGCGGGTCGGGCGCATACGTGCGTGCTGACGACGGACGGCGCGGTCTCGTGCTTCGGGAGCAATCGCGAGGGGCAGCTCGGCGACGCGGCCTCGGTGCGAACGTCTCCCGTCGCGGTGCGCGAGCTCACGGGCGTGGAGCAGGCGTCGGCGGGCGCGCGGCACACCTGCGCGGTGACGGGTGAGCGGGTCGCGTGGTGCTGGGGTTCCAACGAAAACTACCGGCTCGGTGACGGCACCGAGGGCGAGCGCGGAACGCCCGGACGCGTCGACGGGCTGACGAACGTGCAGTCGGTGTCGGCGGGCGGTGGCACCTGCGCGGTGCAGTCGGACGGGCGTCTCACGTGCTGGGGTCCCAACGGCGCCGGGCAGGTGGGGGACGGTCGACCCGATGCGCGCGACCGGCCGAGCCAGGTGCAGTCGACGGGCGTCGCGGCGGTGAGCGTCGGGCTGTGGCACGTGCTCGCGCGCTTGAGCGACGGGACGGCGCGGGCGTGGGGCGCCAACGACTTCGAGCAGCTCGGGGTGGCCTCGCCGGATGGTGGTGTGTGGGAGCTGTCGACGACGCCAGTGACCCTGGCGCTGCGCGACGTGCGCGCGGTGGCGGCGGGCGAGCGGATGTCCTGCGCGGTCGTGGGCGACGGCGCGGTGCGCTGCTGGGGGAGTCCGCCAGAGGGCGCCTCGCTCGGGGACGGGACCTCGACGGCGCGCACGCTCCCGACGGCGGTCGATGGGGTGAGCGACGCGGCGGAGGTCGGGGTCGGCGAGTCGTTCGCGTGTGCACGGTCGAGGGACGGGACGGTTCGCTGCTGGGGTCTCAACGACGGCGGTCAGGCGGGTACGGGCGACGAGCGGGTGGCGCTGACGGCGACGCCGGTGCTGACCGACGAGGGCAGCGCGCTGCTGGGCGTGACGGAGATCGCAGTGGGCGGGTCGCACGCCTGCGCACGCACCGGGACGAGCGAGCTGCGCTGCTGGGGATGGAACCAGTTTGGTCAGCTCGGCGACGGGACGCGGACGTCACGATCGCGGGCGGTGCGGGTGGCGGGGGTGGACGGTCTGCGCGCGGTGACGGCGGGGGCGACGCACACCTGCGTGGTGCGAACGGACGGGACGATGCGCTGCTGGGGTCGCGACACCGAAGGACAGCTCGGGGACGGCGCGTCGTCGACGCGAGGGGTGGTGGTTCGGACGGTGTGGTGACGGATCCGACCGTCAGCTCACCGGCGTGCCGAAGCTCTGCGTCGTCGACTCCGTGCGCTTCACCGGAAACGGCCCCGGCGTCGGCTCACCCGGAACCAACGACGGCGTCCGCTGCACCACCGCGGGCGTCGCCGCGAGGCTGGTGGCGCTGGGCAACGAAGAGGTCTCGCGGGCGTCGCCGAAGTGGTCGCTCCACCACGCACCCAGCACCCCGCAGTAGGCCGCGACGGACACCAGGCCCAGCGCGATGAGCCAGAAGAGGTGCGCCGTCCACCCGGGGCGCGCGTCGAGCGTATCGAGCGTGATGCCCGCCGCGAGGATGGCCGTCGGAACGTACAGCCACGGCAGCGCCGAGCGGTACACCGCGCGACGCCACGGCACCTGCGACTCCACCAGCTCGACGTCGACCATCGCCGTGGGCAGCCGACCCAGCGCGCCCAGCAACTGATCGCGCCGCTCCAGGCCGACCTCCAGCGCGCCCCCGGCCAGCGCCAGCATCGGTGCCACGAAGAGGTACCGCGCCTCGGCCGTCTGCCCGTGCACCAGCACCCAGGTCGAGACCCCCGCCAGCGTTGCGATGCGCAAGCCCAGCGCCTGCGCGTGGAGCCTCGCGCGCAGCGTCGCGAGGAAGCGTTGGTGCTCGGCGAAGGGCGTCGGTTGCGTGTCCATGGAGGGCGATCGTAGCGGCGTTCGGAGTCGCGGGCCACGCCCCGCGCGTGTACCGTCGCCGACCATCATCACCATGACCGACGTGATCCGCGCCGACTCGCTGTCCGACCCGTTGCGCGACGAGGTGCTCGGCGTCGTGAGCACCACCACCGGACTCCCCACATCGCTCGTGTCCGCGCGGCGCCTCGCGGGTGGTGCCTCGATGGAGACCTGGGCGCTCGACCTGCGCGTGGGCGACGCCACCGAGGCCCTCGTCCTGCGTCGCGACATGGGCGCCAACATGAGCGCGTGGGCCCTCGACCGGGCGACGGAGTTCGCGCTCCTCCGCGCGGCGTGTGCGGCGGGCGTGCGAGCGCCGACGCCGCGGTACCTTTCAGCGCCCGGTGCGCCGCGGGCGTGGTTTCTCATGGAGCGACTCGTCGGCGAGAGCGTCGGCCGCAAGGTGGTGCGGGCGCCCGAGCTCGCCGCCGCCCGCGAGGTGCTCGCCCGACAGCTCGGTGAGGCGCTCGCGGTCATCCATCGTGTCCCTGTCGATGGCCTGCCGACGCTCCCCGGCGTCACCGACGGGCGCACACCCGCGGAAGAGGCGCTGCACCAGTCGCGCACGGTCGTGGCGTCGCTCGGGCTGCGCAACCCCGCGTGGGTCTACGCGCTGCGCTGGCTCACGGCGCACGTCCCGGCGTGGGACGGCGAGCTCACGCTGGTGCACGGCGACTACCGCATCGGCAACCTGCTGGTCGACCGCGAGGGGTTGCGCGGCGTCCTCGATTGGGAGTTTGCGCACCTCGGTGATCGTCACGAAGACCTCGGGTGGGCCACCGTGCGCGACTGGCGCTTCGAGCAGGACACCAAGTTGGTCGGTGGTGTCGGATCGCTCGACGAATACCTCGACGGGTATGCCTCGGCCGGTGGTCGCCCCGTCGACCGCGCTGCGCTCGTCTGGTGGGAGCTGCTGGGCAACCTCCGCTGGGCGGTGATGTGCCACGCGCAGGCCGCCCGTCACCTGAGCGGGAGCGACCGCTCGGTGGAGCTGGTGAGCCTCGGGCGCAAGGCCGCCGAGATGGAGTGGGAGCTCATCGACCGCATCGACCGCATCGAGAAGGGCACCCCATGAGCAACGATCGCGACGCCTTCGAGCAGCACCCCAGCGCCCTCGACCTCATCGACGCCGCGCGCGAGCACCTCGCGACCAAGGTGGTCCCGGCCATCACCGACCCGCGGCTGCGCTTCGAGACGCTCGTGGCGACCCATGTGCTGGGCGTCGCGTCGCGCGAGATGTCCCGCGGCCCGGAGATGGTCGCGGAGATCGAGCGCGGGCGGGAGGCGCTGCCGGGCGCTCCGGTGGACGACGGCGAGCTGTGCGCGCTCATCGACGCCGGGCGCTTCGACGACGCGGACTCAGGGGCCGCGCTGCGGCAGTGGATGCAGGGCCGCGCCGAGCTCTCGCTCTTCGCGTGGAACCCGCTGTTCTTGATGAGGGTGAAGGGCTGAGCGGTCAGCGCACCGACAGGGTGACGCCGTAGTCCTTGAGGCGCTCGTAGAGCGTCGAGCGCGCGATGCCCAGCGCCTGCGCCGCGCGGACGATGTTGTTGCCGCAGAGGGCGAGGGTGCGCTCGATGTGGAGGCGCTCGTGTTGGGCGAGGTCGGGGTACCGCGCGTCGTCGGGGTCGAGCGTGCGCCGGGCCTCGCGGGGCGTCCGCGCACGAGCGGCGCGGGCGTGCGCGAGCAGCGTGGTGGTGGGCCGCAGCGCGCGCGCCACGAGCGTCAGCGTGTCGAGGTCGAAGCGAGGGCGCGGTTGGAAGTGCAGCAACACCACCCGCTCGTGCTGGCTCACGGGGACCGCGAAGCAGGGCGTCCCGTCGAGGAGCCGTAGCCACTCGGCCGTGTTGCCGTCCATCACGGCCGTGAGCTGCTTGGTGTGCGCGATGGTCGCCACCCGCGGGGACGACGATGCCGTCTCCAGCGGGCGGGCCCGAAGAGCACCCGTGGCCGCTCGCTCCCAGACCACCACCGCCGACGCGTTGAGCAGCTCGCCCAGCATCGTCGCCACCCGGCGCTCACGCACCGTCGGATCTTGCGGGCACGCCTGGATCATCGCAGTGCGCAGGACCATCTCCTGACGCCGCTCTTCCTGCTTCTGCGCCGTCGCATCCTGATGGAGCACCATCCAGCACCGTCGATTCTGACGCATCGCTGTCGACAAGCTGACAGAGGTCCAATGTTCAGCGTCATACTCGTGACAGGGTACTGTCAAGCCACTGACAACCCGATCGACGTCGGGTGTTGTGGTGATGACTTCGGTGATGGCGCGGAGCAGGGCGGCGGCGTTGGGGACGGCGGCGTGGAGTCCGGCCGGGTAGCTCTGCCCGAGGTTGGCGACGCCCATGGGCGAGGTGAGCCAGGCGCGGTTGGCCTCCCTCACGACGCAAGCGGCGTCGAGGATTGCCGCCGGACAGGGGACATCTTCGAGCGGCGACGGGGGCGTCGGCTGCACTCGGAGAGAACCTTCGGGCGGAGACGAACGACGCTCGTCGGCGGGCGCGGTGGTGGACCGTGAGAGGTGCGGCATGGGGGCCATCGGGGAGGGACGCGCGACGGCGGAAGTGCCGCTGGCGTCCGGGCCCGCAGACTCAAGGCCCATGCCGTCGAAGGTCAGAGTTCGAGGCGGAGATAGACCGACGCGCGGGGCTGGGTGTTGCCCGGCTGGCGCCACGTGAGCAGCGCGTCGCCGAGGCACGCGGACAGGCCCAGCGCGGTGAGGGGCGGGTCGAACTCCACGGCCTGCGCCCTCCCTCCGGCGGCGAGTCCGATGACGACCTCGACGCTGCGAGACGAAGGAAACCCGGCGGGGTCGCGGGCGCGCGCGGCGTCGAGGCAGCGGACGACGGCGGGGAGCACCGTGGGTGCGGCGAGGCGGGCTCCGTCGATGGACGCGCGCTCGACCCGCAGCACGCGGAGATGAACGGCTCCAGTGGGTGGTCGCGGTGGTCGGCGGTGGCGTCGGGCGCGCCCCTGCGCGAGGAGGTCGGCGGGGAAGAGAGCGAGGAGGGCGAGGAGGGCGAGCGCCCTCACGTCCCGGCGTCGGTGCGCGGGTGGCACAGCGTCGGCGGGTGGTAGGCGGGCACCTCGCGGAGGAGCGTGTCGCTCACCTGGTTCTCGTCGATGATGCGGCGGTAGGTCTCGGCCGCGGGCGTGGGGATGCGGCGACGCGCGGGGTCGTTGTAGTCGACGGTGTAGATGCCGAAGCGGGGGCAGAACCCCTCGGCCCACTCGAAGTTGTCGATGATCGACCAGTGGAAGTACCCGCGCACGTCGAGGCCCTCGCGGATGGCGCGCGCGACGATGGCGAGGTGCTCGGCGAGGTAGCGCGGGCGGTTGGTTCCGGAGGCGTCGGCGAGGCCGTTTTCGGTGATGATCACCGGGAGGTTGAAGCGCCGCAGCTCGCGCATCACGAGCAGGAACCCTTGGGGGTAGAGATCCCAGTCGAGGTCGGACTTGGGGAGCGGGGTGTTGAGCGAGACCTGCTGCGGAAACCCCCGGAGGATGGGCAGCGAGGGGATGCCGTGCACCAGCGTGAGCCCGTAGTAGTTGAGCCCGATGTAGTCGGCGCGGGCGCGCAGCGACGGGTCGTTGCGCACGTCCATCGGGCCGGTGAGCGTGCCGTCGGCGTCGCCGTCGAAGTCGCCTGCGACGATGGCGTTCATGAAGAGGTCGTTGTTGATGTAGGCCACGGCGCGGGCGCCCGCTTCATCAGCCTCGTTGCCCGGCCGCTCGGCGCGAAACACCCGGTTGTGCGTGGCGATGGAGACGAGCGCCGGTCGACCGCCGGTGCCACCGACGCCCGCGTCGGCGTTGCTCGCGACGGCGAAGGTGTCGGCCTCGTGGAGCGCGTCGTAGCCGCGCGCGTGGGCGCGGATCATGTGGCCCACGAGCCGTCGGACGCGGTCGAAGTTGAGCGGCGCGCCGGGGGGGAAGACGTTCTGGACGTACCCACCGGCGGCGATGACGAGGGGCTCGTTGAGGGTGATCCACCAGTCGACCTGGCGGCCGTACTCACCGCCCGCGAAGCGCGACCACACGCCGAAGTCGTCGACGATACCGTCGCGCACCCACCCTTGCGTGTCGTAGGGCTGCGAGAGGTCGTTGAGGTAGTCGGGCAGAACGAAGTGGTAGAGCGTCACCATCGGGACGAGCCGGCGCGCGGCCATCGCGTCGAGCACGCGGTGGTAGTAGGCGACGCCTTCGGGGTCGGCGGCGGCGCGGCACTCGGTCATGAAGTCCGCGAGGGGACGGGTGCGCGCGGCGAAGCAGCGGTCCCAGGCGGCGCGCGTCGGGAAGAGGCGCGACCAGTCGAAGCCGAGGCGGTAGGCGTTCTGGTGGGTGGCGACGAGGGCGTCGAGCTCGCCGGCGAACTGGGTGAAGCTCCGCGGGCCGTTGTTGGCGCGGTCGCCGTTGAGGATGCGGTTGGGCATCGACTCCCACTGTCCCCAGTCGGTGCGTTCGAGGCCGCCCTCGATCTGGTACGGGGCGGTGGCCGAGCCCCAGAGAAAGCCCGGCGGGAAGCTGCCGCGGGGGTTGGGGTCGAAGGGCTCGATGGTGGGGAGGACGTCCGGCGCAGGGACATCGACCGCGGGCTCGACGACGTCGTCGGTGGTGGCATCGGGCGCGTCGGCGGCGCCGAGGTCGTTGCGGGGGACGTCGGTGACGGCGGCGTCCGCCGCGGGTGCCGCGTCGTCACAGGCGGCCAGGAGGAAGGGGAGAAGAACGAGGGCGCGCGCGGGTCGCATGGTGGGCGCGGAGAGTAACAGAGCCGCTGGTATGGTGACCCCATGAGCACGGGGCCGGGTCAGCGGGTGATCGGGGTGGCGGGTCACATCGATCACGGCAAGACGGCGCTGGTGAAGGCGCTGACGGGCGTCGACACCGACCGGCTGCCCGAGGAGAAGGCGCGCGGCATCACCATCGAGCTCGGCTTCGCGGCGATGGACCTGGGCGACGGAACGCGCGCAGCGGTCATCGACATGCCGGGCCACGAGCGCTTCGTTCGGACGATGATCGCGGGCGCCGGGGGCGTCGACGTGATGCTGCTGGTGGTGGCCGCGAACGAAGGCGTGATGCCGCAGACGCGCGAGCACCTCGCCATCGCCGGCCTGGTGGGTGTGACCAACGGCGTGTGCGCGCTCACCAAGTGCGACCTCGCGAGCGACGACCTCGTCGAGCTGGCCGCCGACGAGGTGCGCGAGGTGCTGCGCGGGACGGCCCTCGACGGCGCCCCGGTGGTGGCGGTGAGCGCGCGCGATGGACGCGGCGTGGAGGCGCTGCGGGCGGCGCTGGCGGCGGTGGACGTGGCGCCGCGCGAGGCCGGTGGGACGCCCGTGCTGCCCATCGATCGGGTCTTTGCGCGCAAGGGCTTCGGGGTGGTGGTGACCGGCACGCTCGTGGCCGGATCGCTACACGAAGGCGACGCCGTGGCGGTGGGTCCGTCGGGTCTGTCGCATGGGCTGCTGGGCGCGCGGGTGCGCGGGCTCCAGGTGCACGGTGAGGCCGTGAAGGAGGCGCGCGCGGGGTCGCGGGTGGCGGTCAACCTCGCGGGCGTGGAGCTCGCGGACGTGGCGCGTGGGCAGTGGGTGCTTCGCGAGGGGATGACGGCGGTGACGCGTTCGTTTGATGCGGTGGTGCGATCGCTGCCGGAGACGCGGCGGGCGCTCGGCCGGCGGACGAAGCTGGAGGTGGCAGCGGGGGCGACGCACGCGCTCGCGACGGTGTCGCTGCTGGAGGGCGAATCGCTCGCGGCGGGAGCAGAGGCGCTCGCGCGGGTGACCACCGATCGGCCGCTGGTGTTGCGCGTGGGCGAGCGGCTGGTGATGCGCGGTCCGCCGTCGCTGGCGGGCGTGGGCGGTACCGTCGGCGGGCTCACGGTGGTGCGCCCGGTGGTGGAGCGGGTGCGTCGTCGCGCGGTGTCGGCCGAGCGTGCGCGGCGCAGCGCGGCGGGCGATGCGAGGACGCGCGCGGAGGTGGAGCTGGAGGCCGCGGGGCTGCGCGGACTCGACGGCGCGGCGCTGTGGGCGAGGGCGGGCTACGCGGTCGCGGAGGGGACGGCGGGCGTAGCGGTCGCGAGCGATCGGTGGGTGTCGCGGCCGGCGTTGGAGGCGTTGCAGGGGAGGGTGCTGGAGGCGCTGAGCGCCCACCATGGACGCAGCCCCGACGAGCGGGGCATGGGGCGCAGCGCGCTGGCGGCGCTGGGTGACGACGCGGTGGTGGACGCGGCGCTGGGCGCGCTGGTGGCGGCGAAGCGGGTGACGCGCGAAGGGGACGTGATTGCGCGCGCGGGGTGGCGGCCGAGGAGCGCCGACGAGACGCCGTACCTGGCGCAGGTGAGGGCGGCGCTGGCGCGGGCGGGCACGTCGGCGCCGCGGGTCGACGAGCTGGCGACTACGTTGGGGACGGACGCCAGGGGGCTCGCGGCGGCGCTGAAGCGGCTCACCGATCGGGCCGAGGCGGTGAAGGTGACGAGCGAGGTGTATGTGGACGCGGCGGCGATGGCGGCGCTGGAGGCCGCGCTGGTGGCGTGGTTGAAGGAGAAGGGGACCATCGACGCGCAGGGCTTCAAGGAGCTGAGCGGGCTGTCGCGCAAGTGGGCCATTCCCTATCTGGAGTGGTTCGACGCGCGGAAGGTGACGCTACGGGTGGGTGATCGGCGCAAGCTGCGCGGGGGGTGAACCACCCTCGACCCCGGTCTCGGTGGGTGTGCAACCAATCGCCGACCACCCTCGACCCCGGTCTCGGTGGGTGTGCAACCAATCGCCGACCACCCTCGACCCCGCCTCCCGATCGGTTTCGGTCGCTGCGAACTACCCCTGACCCGGCCCCGAAACCGGTTTGACCGGCTCGGCGACCACCTCCGCGGGGCGTCGCCCCAGCGCGCGGGCGTCGGCCTTGCCCTCGGCGTCCGTCGTCGCGCCCAGCAGCGCGCGTCGCGCCGTCGGCTCCAGCTCCAGCAGGTCGTCGACGAGGTGGACGAGGCTGTTGCTCACGGCGATCCAGCGGTTGCGCGCCTTCACCCGACCCGAGCGCGCGTCGGGCGTGGCGGGCTCTTCCAGGGCCACGCGCCGATCTTCGACCGCGCCGAGCTTCTCTGCCGCGCCGACGAAGTCCTTCACGCCGTCGAGCAGCGTGTGCCTTCCCATCAACGGGATGGCCTTCAGCAAGGCGGTCAGGGCCTTGTCGCCGAGGACCTTCTCGCGCACCCGACGCGCGTTGCCGGCCTCGCCCTTCCAGCTCGCGGAGAGCACCGCGAGGTTGTCGTCGGGGAAGAGCGCGTGCCGCAACGCCAGAAGCGACTCGGCCTCCGCCGGGTCGTCGCTCAGGTCGACCAGGGCGGTCAGCAGCGTAAACGCCCCGCGGCCCTTGCGGTCGTGCCGCTGGTCGAGGGTGACGCCCTGCTCGTAGAGCGCGGCGCGTTCCTTCTCCCGCGCGTCGTCACCGGTCGGACCGTCACCCGCGAGGAGCCCCGCGTGGGCGGCCTCGATGCTGGGCAGCATCGCCGCGAGCAGCGGCTGCGCTTCGAGCGCGGGGCGCCGGCGGTTCGGGTCGATCCAGGCGGACGACAGTTCGAGCATTTCGTTGTCGGTCAGGTTCTTCAGCGCCATGAGGGTCCTCCATCGAAGAAGGTAGAGGCGCGCGGAGGACGGACTCAAGCCCATTGTGGTCGAGCGGGCGATCGCTCGGGTATCCACTCGGGCCATGCGCGCGATGGAACCCACGTTCACCGAAGACCTCGACGGCCTCCTTCGCATCGTCGCCGGCGACCCCGACGTATCGCGGGCCGGTGACGCCGCGCGGGAGGCCATCCGCCGCACCGGCTGCGTCGCGCGCTGGCCCCGGTGGGAAGAGATCGCGCTTCCAGAGGAGCTCACCGCCGATCAGCGGCGCGTGGCCGAGGCGCTGCTGCGCGAGGGCGTCGACGCGGGAGGCAACGGGCTGCCGTCGAGCAAGCGGCTGTTGCGTCGCTGGTTGGGCGTCGACCCGCCGGGCGCGCTCGAACGCCGCGTCCCCTGGACGCACGAGGGCGTCGCGGTGGAGTGGCCGCTGTGGAAGGTGTGGCTCGCGCAGCCCGATGAGGCGCTGGAGTTCGGCCAGGGCATTCCCCTCGTGTTGATGGAGCACCTCACGCCCGCGCAGGTCATCGAGGCCGCGGCGGAGAGCGTGCTGGAGCCCTACGGCATCCATGGGTTTCCGTTGGAAGAGCGGCTGCGAGGCGTCCTCGATGGGCACGCCGCGAGCGCGGCCGGGTGGGCTGCCGTCTTCGCCGATGTGCTCGCGTCGCTCCGCAAACCCGACGCGCCGTACATGAGGGACGACGCGTTCGGCTACGGGATGCTCGGGCTGTACGAGCTGGACACGCTCGGCGTGCTCGCGCTGCTCCCGCTGGTGCGGGCGGGCGTCACGCTGGAGCCGCGGTGGGATCTGGTTGTGCCGTTCTGGGGGGATGCGACGGGGCGGGAGATTCTCGGCGCGTTGTCGCCCGAGCGCCGCGAGGAGGTCGTCTATCGGCGGCTGATGACCGACTGGGGCCCGACGGGCGCGAAGGCGCTCAACGGCTTCAACTCGGGCTTCCCGCTGCTCGACCTGGCGCCGTCGGAGCGCGTCGCGCGGGTGCTGATGGAGAAGGTCCGCAACAACCGCGCACACTTCAAGAAGCGGAAGGACCGCATCGTCGCGCGCTTCGAGGAGCTCGCCGCCGAGCACCCGGGCATCGCCGCGGGGATCAAGCCGAAGCGCGCTGCCCCGGGGGCTCAGCGCGGTCGCAGCACGCCGAAGAGTCGCGGCAGTGCGTGATGGGTGAGGTCGTCGAGGAAGGTTGTCAGCCCTGATTCGGCGTTCCGCGCTCGGAGGAGGGCGAGGTCGCCCAACAGTCGCTCCTGGAGCAGCGCACAGTCCTCGGGCGAGGGAGGCATGCTGACGATGGGTGCGAGGTTGAGCAACTGACGGAGCACGCGCTTCGCATCGGTCGGGGCGTCGTTGGGGTGCGACGTCAGCCGCTCTGGCGAAGTCGTCGGATCGAAGTTCAGGTCGCGGCGGACGGTCGCAAGCGTCTTCGTCTCGTGGGTTGCAGGGGTCGGGACGAAGCCCGCGACCAACCAGCCCTCGGCGTCGCGGTGTGGCGCAGCGACGACGATGACGCGCGAGGAGTCCGCCTCGGCGTAGTAGCGCGCTACCCGGCGAAGTCCGTCGAGGCTTTCTGGTCTGCCGTCGGTGTCCTTCGCGATGAGCACCACGTCCGGCGCGTCCGAGAGAACCTCCAGCAGAAGGTGCCTCCACTTCTGTCCTTCGGGACCAATCGGGGAGCCATCGAGGTGTCCTCGCAGCTTGATGGGCCTTCCATCGATCGTGGCCGAAGGACCTCGCGCCGGCGCAGAAGAAATCGAGCAGCGATAGTGGAGACCTGGGATGAAGGAGTGGAGATCCGTCGGCCCGACGAACGCTGGGTCGGCGATAAGGTTCTCGACGATCCATTCCTGGCCGAGTTCGCGCGCGGCTTCACGGATGACCTGGCGGAGCAGACAGCACAGCAGCACTGCATGGACGGTGTCTTCACCGACGATCGCAACGCACCCTGGAGCGCTCATTCCGCGGCGCGTTCGACGGACCTCACCCAGCCTTCACCGATGGTGCCCCAGAACTCGCCTGTGCGAATCAGGGTGCGCCAATGCTGCGCCTCAGGGTGAGCCGAGAGCGGGGCGGCGACTGGTCCGTTGAGCGGGTCGAATCCCATGACCACCACCTCGTCGAACTCGCACGCATCGACGAAATCGGGCGAGTGGGTCGTCGCGATGATCTGAAGCGATGGCGTCGTCTTCAACACCTCGCGCAGCGCCTCCACCAACGAGAACTGGGCGTCGGGGTGCAGCGCGCGGTCGATGTCGTCGATCAGGATGAGGCTCGCTCCGTGGATCAACGATGCGTGTGCCATCGTCAGGAGCGCGATGGTTAGGAGGGTTCCTTCGCTGACGTGGGTGGCGGGCGTCACCACGCCATCTTCGAACTCGACGAAGAGGCCGACTCCCGCCTTCTCGCCCGACGTCGGAACGAGGAAGGACTTGCCGTCGATCGTGTGGCTCTCGAAACCGTGGTTGGGAACACCCACCGGACGGAACTGAACTCGCAGGAATCGCGGGACGACACTTCGAACGGCCGCCTCGATGCGCTCAAGCGTGCCGTCTCTCAGGCCATGGAGATACTGAAGTAGCGTGGGCAATCCGCTCCCGTCGGCCGAGAGCGAGGGCGAGCCCTCCGAGACCACGGGTGAGTTCGCCATCGACTCTGGATCGAAGCGCAGTCGGGCGACGTTTCGCAGCCGCTCGACGTGGGGATCGTCGGTCGCATCAAGGATGCGCTGGTCCTTGCTGCCGTCGTCGCGGACCTTGAGTTCGCACCACGCGGCGCCCGACTTCGCCGCGAGCGCGAGCGTCAAACCGTCCAGCGCACACTCGACGCTTAGCTCCGAGGCACCCGATCGCAGGATCCACTCACGACGAAAGCGTCCGGTGAGAACGTCCTTCTTGAAGAGCTGCGGTCGCGCTTCCGTCGCGGCCTGTCCGACCAACTCGATCGCTTCCAGGACGCTCGTCTTGCCAACTCCGTTCGGGCCCACGAGCACCGTGAGGCGACCCGTCGGCACCGTCACGTCGTGAAGCCCCTTGAAGTTCACGATTCGAACCGAGCCCAACATGTCGACGATGTCCCTCCCGCCGTCGGTAGCTGTCAAGAACGACCGCGGCTTGACGCCACGCCCGTCGAAGCGTTGGTCTCGCTCGCCACCATGACCAACGACCCCTTCGCCCTCAGCCACGCGCTCGTCGACGAGCTCGCGGCGCTCCGCCCCATGCAGGCCACCTTCATGGGCATCCCCGGCCACGACCATCGCTGGGACGACCTCTCCCCCGACGGCGCGGCCCACGCCGCCGCCACGCTGCGCTCCTGGCGCGATCGCTTCGCCGCGCTCCCGCCGCAGCCCGATCGATGGTCGCGCCTCGCCGTCCACGTCGCCCTCGACTGGCTCGATCAAGACCTCGCCGCCTTCGATCACGGCGACCACCGCGTCGACCTCAACCACCTCGCGTCGCCGTTTCAGTCGGTGCGCATGGTGTTCGACTCCATGGACACCACCAGCGCCGCCGGGTGGTCGGCCATCGCCGCGCGCCTCGAAGGCGTCGCCACTGTGCTCGACGGCTACCGCCGCTCGCTCGCCGAGGGCCTCGATCACGGACAGCTCGTCGCCGTCCGACAGGTGCGCGCCGCCATCGAGCAGGGGCGCTCCAACGAGGGCGAGCAGTCGTCCTTCCGCGCGCTCGCATCGAGGTTCGCCGCCGCGGGCATCGAGGACGCCGCGCTCGGTGCGCGCGTGACCGCCGCCGCGACGCAAGCGTGTGCGGCGTACGGATCGATGAGCGACTGGCTCGAAGGCACCTACCTCCCGCGCGCGAAGTCCGACGACGGCGTCGGCAGGCCGCGGTACCTGCGCGAGATGCGACGCTTCCTCGGGTCGACCCCCGACCCCGAGGAGACCTACGCCTGGGGCTGGACCGAGGTGCGACGCCTCCACGAAGAGATGACCGCCCTCGCGTCGGCCATCGCGCCAGGCTCGTCGCTCACCGACACCATGGCGATGTTGCGCAGCGACCCCGCGCGCGGTGCGCCCGACCGCGCGAGCTTCCTCGCCGCGATGAACGACCGCCAGTCACGCGCCCTCGCCGAGCTCGACGGCAAGCACTTCGACGTGCCTGACTCCATCCGTCGCGTCGACGTGAAGGCCGCGCCCGATGGCGGCCCTCCTGGCGCGTACTACCTCCCGCCCTCGGAGGACTTCTCGCGCCCCGGAACCGTCTGGTACTCGCTCACCGGCGACGGCCCGTTCGCGCTCTGGGACGAGGTCAGCACGGCCTACCACGAGGGCTTTCCGGGGCATCACCTCCAGTGCGGCATCCAGGTGTCGCTCACCGAGAACCTCTCGCGCCTGCACCGCGTGGCCTACGGCTACTCGGGCTACGCCGAGGGGTGGGCGCTCTATGTCGAGCAGCTCATGCGCGAGCTCGGCTACTACGAGAAGCCCGAGTACGAGCTCGGGATGCTCGCCAACCAGATGATGCGCGCGTGCCGCGTGGTCATCGACATCGGGTCGCACCTCGGGCTCACCATCCCCGACGATGCGCTGCTGCACGCGGGTCAGCCGTGGACCTTCGATCGCGCGGTCGAGATGATGGAGACCCTCGGCGGCATGAACGCCGAGACCGCCCGCAGCGAGGTGACGCGCTACCTGGGATGGCCCGCGCAGGCCATCTCGTACAAGGTCGGCCAGCGGGCGATGCTCGCGCTGCGCGACGACTGGGTGCGCGCGGAGCTGGGGCCCTTGAAGGAGTTTCATCGGCGGGTGCTCGCGTGCGGCAACGTGAGCCTCGACCTGCTGCGCGAGCTCGTGCTGGCGTAGCGCTCCGTGAATCCCGAGTCCGCCAACGCCACACCGACCGCTCTCCGCTTCCGGGTCGCGGGCTTTCCCGTCGCGATCCACCCGAGCTTCTTCCTCGTCACCCTCGCGCTCGGATCGCGCCGCAGCGGAGCGGCGTTTGTCGTCGAGTGGTTCGCGGTGGTGTTCGTCAGCATCCTCGTCCACGAGCTCGGCCACGCCGTCGTCGCCCGCGCGTCGCTGCGATCGCGCGCGGACTTCATTGCGCTGTGTGCGTCGATCACTCCGCCGGTCGCGACGTCACCCCAGGAGGGGTGAGATCAGCGCTTCAGCACCAGCACCAGCGCGACCACGCTCACCACCAGGATCACCACCGATAGCGCGAGCACGATCCAGTCGGCATCGCCTCTTCGCGGTGGTGCTGGCGGCTTCGGCGCCTCGGCGACCACGACCTCCGCGGCGGGCGTCGTGGCGGTCTCCTCCTCCGGCGTCGCGGGGATCACCGGCGGCAGCGACGGCCTCGGCGGAGGCGGCGCGGCGGGCTCGTCGGCGCCTGACTCGAAGCTCTTGAGCAGCTCCTCGGCCGGGTCGACCAGGCGCAGCGTGCTGCGGCCGATGGTGAACTCGTCGCCGTTCTTCAGTCGTCGCTCGGTGAGCGCGCGGCCGCCAACGACGATGCCGTTCTTGCTGCCGAGGTCGCGCACGATGATGCCGTCGGCGTCGCGCTCCACCTCGGCGTGTTGGCGCGAGCAGTCGCGGTCGTCGAGCAGCACGTCGCAGCCATCGCCGCGCCCGAGGGTGAGCCGCGCGCCCGCCGGGAGGATGTCCCAGCGACCGCCTGCCTGCTTGCCCGTTCGTAGCTCCAGGTAGGACGGCGCGGTCTCGCCGCCGAGGGAGCGCAGCGAGTCCTTCAAGAGCCGGCGCGCGAGGGTGATGGTGCGCTCGGGCGGGTCGGCCAGCGCGATGACGAAGGCCACCTTGATGTCGTAGTCGGCGACGCCGATCTCGTCGCCGTCGCGCAGGAACTTCCGTCGACCGCGCGGGATGGCGACGCCGTTGACGCGCGTGCCGTTGGTGCTGCCCTCGTCGATGATGGAGACGTCGGGGCCGTCGACGCGGATGAGCGCGTGCTGGTCGCTCACGGCGCGCGACGGGATGCGCACGTCGGCGTGCGCCCCTCGGCCGATGACGACGCGCGGTTGATCGAGGGTGATGGTCTGGGGATCGCTCCCCGGCACCGAGACGTGCAGCGTCAGCGCCACGCCGCGGCCGTTAGCCCATCGCCGAGAGCGACGTCAATTCTCCCGCAATCGTACGAAAGGGTGGCGACAGAAATTGGACGCATCGGAATCGTCCGTCGCATAGGCGGCTCAAGCGCCGAGCGAGCTTTGCGGGGACCACCAACGGTCATCCCGACGCGGGGTACAGGTCTCAACACCTGTGGATCCCGCGGCGGGAGCTCTCTGCCCACGAAGGGTCGCGAGGAAAGAGGAGATAGATTCCATGGGTTCCATCGCCACCGCGGATCGGCGCGACCCGACCGCCCCCCGTCGACCGTTTCACGCCTCCATCGACCTCGGCCCGGAGAAGACCCGCGAGGCCATCCAGGCCGACGCCATCGACCTGTCCGTCGGCGGCATGAGCGTACGCAGCCCGCTGCTCCCCGACCTCGGAGAGCAGCTCGCGTTTCGCTTCATGCTCGAAGACGGCCGCTCCATCGATGGCCGCGGTGAGGTCGTCTGGTGCCACGACGAGGGCTCCCGCTCGGGCGCCTTCGGGGTGAAGTTTCTCGCGATGCAGGGCGACGCCCGCGCCTCGCTGCGCCGCACGCTGGAGCCCATGGCGAAGAGCGTCCCCGCGGCCGAGAGCAAGGTGCGCCTGCACCTCGACAGCATGGACGCGCCCTTCCGCGCGAAGCTCCGCGAGCGGGTTCCGGGCGCCGTGGTGGTCGGGCACGACCTGTCGTTCTTGAAGCTGGGTGGCAAGGTCACCGTGGAGGGATCGAAGGAGAACGAGCCCGGCGTCATCAGCGCCGTCGACGTCGAGATCGACCCGGTCACCCGCAACCCGCGGCTCATCCTCACCATCGACCTCGACAGCGGCCCGCCGCGCACTTCGCGCACCTCGTCGGTCGCGAAGGCGCCCGTCACCGCGGCCCTCATCGAAGCCGCGAAGAGCGAAGCGCCGAAGGCCGAGGCGCCGAAGGTCGAGGAGCCCGTCGTCGCGAAGGCCGTCGAGCCCGCGAAGGTCGAGCCCGCGAAGGTCGAGCCCGCGCTCGCGAAGACCATCGAGGCCCCCGTCGAGCGGGCGACTGATACGGCCCCCAACGATCCGCCGACGGTGCGAACGGTCGCCCGGCCGAAGCCCCCGACGGTCCAGGCCGTGCCGGTCGCGACCCCGCCGTCGGCCATCGACTCGGCCGACGACGACTTCGACGACGAGCTCCCCGCGGGCCCGAGCTGGATGCAGCGCACCGTTGGCGTGGCGCGCTCGGCCTGGGAGGGCACGCGCCGCATCGCGACCCCCGTCGCGGCGGGCGTGGTGAAGGGCGTCGGCGCCCTGCGCGCGCGGTTTCAGCGCACCTCGGAGACCGAAGACTTCAGCGGCGAGGCGCTGCCCAACGGGCTGCGTCCGCAGCACCTGCCCACCATGGCGACGGCGAGCGACCCCGACGGAACCATCTCCCGCAAGCGCAACCGCCGCGTGGTGATGTACGCCTTCGCTGCCGCTGCGTTGACCGTCGCCATCCTCGCGCTGGCCATCGGCGGCGGGTCGAGCGCGCCTGCGCCGCACCCGCAGGTCGCGGTCACCGCCGACCCCGCTCCGGCGGCGGACCTCGTCACCCCGGCCCCGGCCGCCCCGACCGGCGTCGTTCAGGAAGGCACGACCGAAGAGCCCGTCCCCATGGGCGCGGGCACCGAGCCGCGCATCCTGGCCGCGGGCAACCACCTCCCGGCTGACCTCCAGGGCGCGGCCTTGTCCAACTCCGGGCAGGTCGACGGCGTGCAGCCCGTCATCGTGCAGGGAGCCCCCCGGGCCCGCGCCGCGATGGCGCCGGCCGCCAACCGCCTCGCCGCGGCGGGCGTGCGCCCGATGATCAGCGCGTCGCCGCTGCGCCCCGCGGCGCTCGGCAACCCCAGCGTGCGCGTCGGCACCCGCCTCGCGCTCCGCATGGACGGCCCCGTCGCGTCGCTCTCCGGGCCCGGAACCCGCGGCAACACCATCACGGTGGTGATCCCCGGTCGCCGCTCGCTCGACCTCGCCGCGGCCCTCGCGCGCCTCGACTCGCGCATCGCCAACGCGGGCGTCATCAACCGCGCGACCGGCGCCGAGCTCACGCTGCACTTCCGCGAGGCCGCGCCGCCGTTCTTCGCCCACGCCCGCGGCACCACGCTGGAGGTCATCCTCGGCGCCACGCCCGGAGCCCCCGTCCGCCGCGCGCCCGCCCCGGTCGCCGCCCGCGCCGCCCGCCGCTGATCTCCCCTCCCAGGACCGGCGTCCTTGCGGGCGCCGGTTCGTCTGTGGGATCACCCGTCCCCATGAAGATCGAGACCCTCGCGATCCACGCCGGGCAGCACCCCGACCCCACGTCGGGCGCGGTGATGACCCCCATCGTCCTGTCGAGCACCTTCGCGCAGGACGGCCCTGGCAACCACAAGGGCTACGACTACTCCCGCAGCGGCAACCCCACCCGCAACACCCTCGAAGCCTGCGCCGCCGCCCTCGAAGGCGCGCGCCACGGCCTCGCCTTCGCGAGCGGGTGCGCGGCCACCACCACGATGCTCCACCTGCTCCGCCCCGGCGACCACGTGGTGTGCGGCGACGACGTCTACGGCGGAACCTTCCGCATCCTCGACAAGGTGATGAACCCAATGGGCATCACCGCCTCCTTCGTCGACATGACCGACCTCGCGCGCACGGAAGAAGCCTTCCGCCCCGAGACGAAGCTCGTGTGGCTGGAGACGCCGTCCAACCCGATGCTGAAGGTGTTCGACATCGAGCGGGTGTGCGCGCTCGCGAGCCGCAAGGGCATCCCGGTCATCGTCGACAACACCTTCGCGACGCCGTGCAACCAGCAGCCCCTCGGGCTCGGCGCGACGGCGGTGGTGCACTCCAGCACCAAGTACCTCAACGGCCACTCCGACGTGGTCGGCGGCCTCGTGATGACCAGCGACGACGAGTTCGCCGAGCGGCTGCGCTTCCTGCAAAACGCGATGGGGGCAATCCCGTCGCCCTTCGACTGCTTCCTCGTCCTGCGCGGCTTGAAGACCCTCCCGGTGCGGATGGATCGCCATGCCCACAACGCCCAGTCCATCGCGCTCTGGCTGCGGAAGCACGCCGACGTGGCGCGGGTGTACTACCCGGGCAACGAAGACCATCCCCAGCGCGAGCTCATCCGCCGTCAGATGAAGACCCCTGGGGGGATGATCTCCTTCGTCATCAAGGGGGCGGGCGGGACGGTGGCCGAGCGGTCGCAGAAGTTCTTGTCGGCGCTGAAGGTGTTCACCTGCGCGGAGAGCCTGGGCGGGGTGGAGTCGCTCATCGAGCTGCCCGCCGTCATGACGCACGCGTCGGTTCCGGCGGAGACGCGCGCGGCTCTGGGCATCGACGACGGGCTCATCCGCATCTCGGTGGGTCTGGAAGCCGCGGATGACCTCATCGCTGACCTCGAACACGCCTTTTCGACGTCCCGCTGAGCTCTTGGGGTAGAGTCGCGGCAACCTTAGGTCGGTGGTTCGGAGGAGCGATGATGTCGATGCGAGTGTTGCGTGGTCTGGCGGTCGGGGCGCTGGTGTTGATGGGAGTCGGCTGCGGCGATGACCCGCTCCCGATGACGGGCTCGGCGGTGTGGCGGGTGCGCTGCCCGGCGAGCTCGTCGGGCGCCAACTGCAACGTCACCAGCCACTCGGTGCGCGGCAGCGCGGGGTCGCCCACCGTCGACCTGAGCTGCAACGTGGTGCCGACCACGGGCGGCACGAGCATCACGTTTCGCATCGCGGCCATCAACGCGGGGCAGAACTTCTCCGAGTCGCAGGAGGGCCTCTTCGCGACGGGCGTGCTCGAGCGCGCGGGCGCCGAGCTGCGCGCGGGCGAAAACGGCGGCTTCGTGCAGATCCGCGGCGCCGGCTGGGGCGTGACGGCGGAAAACGGGACCATCGGCGTGACGGGCGTCTGTCACGTCTTCATCGACGCGCTCAACGGGCAGAACTTCCGCGGCCGCATCGCCTGCGCCAACGTGCAGGACGACCTGTCGCCGCCGCGCTCGCGCGAGGTCATCGGCAACCCCCCGTCGACCACGACCAACGAGTTCGGGGAGTTCACGTTCTCCAACTGCGACAACCGCTGAGCTCCCTTCTCCTTCTCCCTCTTTCGAATCGAAACCACGGATGACACGTTCTTCTCCGCCTTCGCGCAGCGCGGCAGGGCTCAAGGTCCTGTTGCTCGAAAACGTCCACGCCAGCGCGCACGACCTGCTCCTCGACGCGGGCTGCAAGGTCGAGGCGCTCAACGGCGCCCTCGGCGAGGACGCCCTCATCGAGCGCCTCAAGGGCGTGCAGGTGCTGGGCATCCGTAGCAAGACCCAGGTGACGGCGCGGGTGCTCTCCGAGGCCCCGTCGCTGATGACCGTCGGGTGCTTCTGCATCGGCACCAACCAGGTGAAGCTGGGCACGGCGCACGACCTCGGGCTGCCGGTGTTCAACGCGCCCTTCAGCAACACCCGCAGCGTGGCCGAGATGATCATCGCCGAGATCGTCATGCTGGCGCGCCAGCTCGGCGACCGCGCGCGCGAGGTTCACGCCGGACAGTGGCGCAAGGTGTCCGCGGGCTGCGTCGAGGTGCGCGGCAAGACGCTCGGCATCGTGGGCTACGGCCACATCGGGTCGCAGGTCGGCGTGCTGGCCGAGTCCATGGGCATGCGGGTGGTGTCCTATGACATCGCGACGAAGCTCTCCATCGGCAACGCGATGACGCTGCCCTCGTTGGAAGAGCTGCTCGCGGTGTCGGACTTCGTGACGCTGCATGTGCCCGCGACGCCGCTGACGGAGAAGATGATCGACGGCGAGGCCATCGCGCGCATGCGTCCCGGTGCGATGCTGCTCAACGCCAGCCGCGGGAGCGTGGTCGACCTCGACGCGCTGGCGAAGGCGCTGGCCAACGGCAAGCTCGGGGGCGCGGCGATCGACGTGTTTCCGGAGGAGCCCGAGGGCAACGGCGAGGGCTTCGTGTCGGTGTTGCAGGGCCTGCCCAACGTGATCCTGACGCCGCACATCGGCGGCTCGACGCTGGAGGCGCAGGCCAACATCGGGCGCGAGGTGGCGACGAGCCTCACGCGCTACATCGAGGTGGGCAGCACCGTCGGCGCGGTGAACTTCCCCAACCTGGAGATGGCCCCGACGGCGGGCTCGCACCGGGTGCTCAACGCGCACCGCAACGTCCCCGGCGTGCTCCGCGACGTCAACCGCATCGCGAGCGACCTCGGGGCCAACATCCGCGCGCAGGTGCTCGCGACCGACGCCTCCATCGGCTACCTGATCATGGACATCGATCAGGACGTCTCGAACGCGGTGGCCATCGCCGTGGGCGCGCTGCCGACGAGCATCAGCACCCGCGTGGTGTACTGACCTAAATTTTCGGAGGGATCGATGAGAGCGAACGCGGCGATGGTGGCCATTGCCTTTGTGTTGGTGGGGTGCGGAACCGACGAGGCTGTCCGCTGCACGCTGGGACAGGTGGTGGCGTGCCCCTGCGCGGGCGGCGGCCCCGGGGCGCAGACCTGCGGGGCGAGCGGCAGCTTCGGCGCGTGCGTCTGTGCGGGCGCGGACGGCGGGACGGATGGTGGCACGAGTCGCGCGGACGGCGGCGGGGTGCCCGCAACCGGTTCGGCGGCGTGGCGGGTGCGGTGTCCGGCGAGCTCGTCGGGCGCCAACTGCAACGTCACGAGCCACTCGGTGCGCGGCAGCGCGGGGTCGCCGACGGTCGACGTGGTCTGTAACGTGGCGCCAACCACCGGGGGCACGCGCATCACGTTTCGCATCGCGGCCATCGAGCCGGGGCAGAACTTCTCCGAGTCGCAGGAGGGCCTCTTCGCGACGGGCGTGCTCGAGCGCGCCGGCGCCGAACTGCGGTCCGGCGGAGAAGGCGGCTTCGTGCAGGTGCGCGGCGCCGGCTGGGGCGTGAAGCCGGCAGACGGGACCATCGGAGTGACGGGCGTTTGTCACGTGTTCATCGACGCGGTCGACGGGCAGAACTTCCGCGGCCGCATGCGTTGCGAGGGCTTGCAGGACAACCTGTCGCCGCCGCGCTCGCGTGAGGTCATCGGGCTTATCCCGCAGACCACGACCAACGAGTACGCGGAGTTCAGCTTCGCGAACTGCGACCGCCGCTGACCCGAGCGCGAGGAGGAGCGCGTCCCAGCGCCGCGCGCACCCGGTCGAGGCGCCCGGTGGGGAGCACCCGATCGCCGACGATGACCGCGGTCTCCAGCTCGCTCGCGTCGACGACGGCGGTGAGCTCGGCGTCGAGCACGAGGTCGCTGCCGCGCGCGAAGGGCGTGAGCGCGGGGACGCACACGAGCCCGGCGGCCCAGGCGAAGGCCATCACCTTGGTGCGCGTGGCGAGCGCGTCACGCAGCACCAGCGCTGGGTGGTAGTGACCGAGCACGACGCGACCGCCTGCGCTCAATGCGAGAGAGCGCTCGCGGCGTAGCTCGTCGGCGACGTCGCCGTGGATGGCGACGTGAGGGCCGAAGCACCAGCGGGCGCACACCGTGACGTCGCGATCGGCGAGGGCTGCGTCGAGGCCGCGGTCGTGGTTGCCGGGGATGATGACTGCGGCGCACCCATCGAGCGCGGACAGCAGGCGGTCGAGCGCGCTGAGTCCGTCGACACCACGGCGGAGCGACGAGGCCCCGTGGACGACGTCGCCCGCGATGACGACGGTGGCCGGATCGAGGCGAGCGCGGAGGGAGGCGATGCGCGCGAGGAGCTCGCGGTCGTCGACGCCGGGGAGGAGGTAGCCGCGGGCTTGGAGGGTGCGGACGTAGCCCGCGTGGATGTCGGCGATGACGAGCGTGCGGGTGGCCGGGTCGAAGAGCCCACCGGGCGCGACGCAGCGGAGGCCGTCGTCGAGGGTCAGCATGGGGGCGTCTCGGGTCGCTCTCCGCGGTTCGCGCGCGTGGCCTCAGAACGCGGAGCCAGACCCCGACCGTGAGGGAGGGGACGCGACTGCGACGATCCAATGCGCGTCTCTTCGGTCCGACCGTGCCCCCCGATGATCGTCGTCCGGGGGCTCAGCGTGCCGAGAATCTCGGATGGTCGCTGGCGGTCCGAGAGTAGCGTCCCCTCCCTCACGGTCGGGGTCTGGCTCCGCGTTCTGAGGCCGCACGCGCGAACCCCAGCGCCAAATGACCCGCTCATCACGTCTCGTCCTTCAGCACCCGGAGCAGCTCGCGGATGAAGCGCTCAGGATGCTCCCGGTGCATGAAGTGTCCGCCCGGCATCCGCACCACCTCGTACGAGCGCTTGAACCACGAGCGCGCCCGCTCGTAGTCGTCGTGGGTGAGCACGCCGTCGGTGTCGCCCGAGAAGCTCGCCGTCGGCACGTCGATGCGCCGCCGCAGCGACGACGGCAACCACGGCCGCATCGCCCGGTAGTACCCCAGCGCCGCGTCGAGGCTGCCCGGTGCGCGAAACGCCTCCTTCACCGCCGCCGTCTCCCCCGCCGGAACCTCCCACGCCGGCGACCACCGCCGCACCAGCCGATCGATCTCCGCGAAGTCCCCGGCGCGCGCTCGCTCGACCGCGCCCGGCAGCCGCAGCGTGACGAAATGCCGCGCGCCCCACGCCTTTGCGGGCGTCGGTCGCAGCGACGCCGGGTGGGGAATCGCCACCGTCACCAGCTTGCGGACTCGCTCTGGCGCGAGCACCGCCGCGGAGTACGCCGCGCTCGCGCCCCAGTCGTGACCCACCACGTACGCGCGCTCCTCGCCGAGCGCGGCGATGAGGGCGACGGCGTCCTGGCCCAGCGCATCGCTGTCGTAGCGCCCATCCGCCGGAACCTCCGTCGGCGCATACCCGCGCGTGTTGGGAGACACCGCCCGGTACCCCGCGGCCGCGAGCGCGGGCCGCACGTCGTCCCAGGTGTGCGCCGTGTCCGGGAAGCCGTGGATCAACAGCACCAGCGGCCCGCTGCCCTCCTCGATGACGTGGAAGCGGACGCCGTTGGCCTCGACGGTGCGGGTGGTCGACATGGCGCGCGAGGATACTGCTTCAGCCGCCCGCCAGCGTCGCCTGGAAGAGTCGGTTCGCCGCGTCCAAGAGCGCGCGCTCGGGGTCGTCGCCGCGCACGGCGTCGCGGTCCATCCACGTTCGCGCCGGGATGCTCAGCGGCGACGGCCCGTCCATCCGGTGCAGGTGCCACCGCCGCCCCGCCCGATCGGCCAGCACGTCGAGCGCCCGCTCCCCTTCGAGCGACGTCCAGAGTGTGTGGTCGAGCGCCCGCAACAACACGTGCCCCGGGTCGTGCTTGCGCAACACGTCGTGCAGCAACCCCGGCGTCGCGGCGCCCGGTTTTCCCCCCGGCAGCCAGAGCTGCGACACCCGCGCGACCTCGCGGAAGTACGCCCCGCTCAGCACGCCATCGTGGAGCGCGCGCATCGCATCGGCGCGCAATCCTTCCGGCGCAAACCATTGCCCCAGCGTCTCGCGTGACGCCGCTGCGAGTCGTGCGTCGGCCGTCACGCACACCGCCTCGTCGAACGCGGTCACCGCCGCGGGCTCACCCGTCGCGTCGCGATACCGTGAGGCCACCGCGCGCGCGATGAGCTCGTTGGCCATCGATCCCGCGAAGGTGAACGCCACCAGATGCGCCCGCTCGCCATCACGATGCAGCTCCACCACGAAGCGATCGGGCCCCGGAACCGACGACCGCCTCACCTGCGCCCGCACCAGCGAACACACCGCACCCGCGGTCACCGGGTGCACCGCGAGGCGTTCGGCGATGCGCTCGCCGCCGTCGTCCGCCGCGGCCAGCGCTTCGAGCTCCGACCACAGCGCCTCCACGGACTCGGCCACCTGCGCGCTCTGGGCCTGGCGCTGTCCCATCCACGCGGGGAGCGCTCGCTCGGGGCTGCGGTCGGGGCGCACCACGATGGCGTCGTTGGTCCGCGCCGTCACCCGCCACTTCCTGCCACCGAGGACGAAGCGGTCGCCCACCTCCAGCGACACCGCGAAGCGCCCGTCGAGCTGACCCACCACCCTCCGCCCGTGATGAACCTCCACCGAGACGTCGCCGACGATGGTTCCGATGCCCTGGCGGTAGCGTCGCTCGGAGCGCTTTCCGCTGATGGCCCAGTGCTCACCGTCAGTCACCGCGCGCGCCATCTCGGGGTACGCCGCGAGCGCGTCGCCGCCGTGCGCGAGGTAGCCCATCACCCGCCCGAGGTCGTCGTCCGACAGCCCGCGCAGCGTCGGTGATGCGCGCAGGAAATCTCCCACCGACGCCGCGCTCGCCGACCGCAACTGCAAGCGACCGAGCGCCGCCTGCACCGCCACGTCGAGGTCGCCCTCGCGCAACGTGAGCGGCTCGATGTCCCCGCTCTCCGCCGCGCGAATCACGGCAGCGCAGCGCACCGCATCAAGGGCGCTCGTCGGGATGAGCTCGGCCCGCGCCGCCACACCCGGGCGGTGGTCGGCGCGACCCGCCGCCTGCAACAGCCGCGACGTCGCCGCGGGCGCGCCGAGCACGAGCACCCGCTTCACCGCGGGCAGATCGACGCCGACCTCCAGGGCGCTGGTGGCGACGACGACGTGGACGGTTCCCGCGCGCAGTTCGTCGGCCACGCGCGCGCGCTCCTCCAACGAGAGCGACCCGTGGAAGCACGCGACCCCGAGGCGCGCCGGGAGGACATCGCGCAGCGCAACGGCCCACAGCTCGGCGCGGGTGCGGGCGCCGACGAAGAGCAGGGTGGTTCCATCGGTGGCGGCGACCTGGCGCGCGATCATGGGGAGCACCTTGCGCCACGCCCACGACCCGTCGGGAAAGGCCTGTTCCATCGGCGGATCGGTGATGCGGAGCTGCGCGGGCGTGTCGTTGGCGACGGCGATCACGCGGGTGTCGGCGTGCACCCACGCGGCGAGCGCGTCGAGCGGGCGCACCGTCGCGCTCATGGCGAAGCGACGCGGGGCGGGGGCTTCGTGGAGGGCGGTCCAGGTGTCGAGGAGCGCGAGGGTGGTGGAGAGGAGGGCGCCGCGCTTGCCGGTCGCGAGGAGGTGCAGCTCGTCGAGCACCACCGCGCGCACCCGCGTGAGCATCGCCGCCCCAGGACCCGCGAGCAGCACCGCGAGTGACTCGGGTGTGGTGAGCAGCACATCGGGCGGGCGGTTGCGCTGGGCGGTGCGCTGCGTCGCGGTGGTGTCGCCGGTGCGCTGCGCCACGCGCAGACCGCCGCCGAGGGAGGCGATCATCGCGGTGATGGCGTCGGACTGCGTCGCCGACAACGCGCGCACCGGGGCGAGGTAGAGCACGCTCACCCCGGAGGGCTCGTCCGTCGCGTGGGCGATGAGATCGGCGAGCAGCGGGAGCATCACGGCCGCCGTCTTGCCGCTCCCGGTCGGCGCCGTGACCAGCAGCGGGCGACCCTCGGCGTAGGCCGCGAAGACCGAGCGCTGCACCGCCGTCGGGTGGTCTCCGCGCTGCGCGAACCATCGGTCGATGAGCGCGCCGAAGCTGATGCTCGTGCGACGCACCCGCGGGCGTCGGGCATGCGTCACGACCTTGGCGGGGCGTGTCAGGACTTTGGACGGATCTGTCAAAGGGCAGGGCGCAGATGACTAGCGCAAGGGGTGACGGGTGGGGAGGGGGTGACGAGCGTCGTGGATTTGGTTCGGGATGGTCGTGCGATCGCGCGGGGCCCTGTGCTAGCGTTTTCCCGTCGTGGAGGTCGTGCTCCGCAAGCTTGGTCCGAAGCCTGGCCGCCCGGTGGTAGGTCGCCTCGTGCGCTCTCCGCGACGGGGTCAGGTCGTGGTCATCGAGTTCCCCGACGGGCTGCACGAGTACGTGACCACGCCGGTGCGACGCATCCTCCGGGTCGCCGGCGAAGAGGTCTACTACCTCCAGACCACCAACAGCCGGTACCGGCTCGAAGTGCGCCGCAACGCCACGACGACGGGCGAGACCAGCATCGTTCGCTGAAAGAGCGTCCTCGACCGCCCGGGCGGCGACGGCGCTCCGCGACGTGCGCCGTTGCGGGCGATGGCCCGCGCTCGACAAGGTCGGTGAGCTGAGCGCTCGCTACGACTGCGCTTCGCGGATGCGCGCCGCGAGGTCTGGCGGGACGGCCATACGGGCGACCGGGCTGACGTTGGCGCCGCCCGTGTTGCCGTGCGGCACCATGCCAAACGCCGTCTTCGTGGCGGCGCCGGCGATGCGGATCACCTGACCGACGCACTCTCGCGCGTCGCCGTGCCGCACGCCCCAGAGCAGCATGCGGCCGTGTACCCGGACGTGCTCGATGGTCGACGCCTGACCGAGCACGTGCGCGCGCTCCAGGTGGGCGAAGGCATCGCTCGCGCGACCTTCGGCATCGGCCGCCGCCGCGGCTCGGAGTTCGGCGTCGACGTGTGGGCGGATGTTGCGACGGAAGGAGCTCATCGTGATCCCTGTCGCTCTGGTCTCACGCGCTGTCGAGCGCCGACGTCGCGGAAGGCCCACCGGAGCGAACGCCCGGCGGTGATACGCTCCGCCTCCATGGGCGTCTGCATCGGTCGGTCGTGGGTCGCGACGTGCGCGATCCTCGCCGGGTGCGGGACGTCGACCGGGCTCGCGCCACCCTCCGCGCGAGACGGCGGCGCGTCGTGCGCGCTCGACCCTGCGTTGGTCGCGATCGCTGGGCCCGAAGCCACGTTCTGCGGGCGCGTTCTTGCCGCTGAAGATCAAGCCTCGTCGCGGCGGTGTGCGGTCGAGGCCGTTCGCGCGGGCCGCGCGTTCTGGACGGCGCGGCAGTCGTACCTGTTGGACGTGGAGGTGTGGCACGGCTACGCCCGCGCACCCGACGGCGCGAGCTACTACTTCGTCTGGAACAGCGCTTCGCCGCCGCCAGACGGTACCCGCGAGTGGCTCGGGTACGTCCGCTGCGCGAGCTTCGGCGTCTTCCCGCGCGACGGGGGTGAAGACATCATCTGCTCCAGCGGCGCGTGGCAGGTGGTCTGCGATCGGTAGGCCGTCGAAGCGTCCGCGCTCATCTTTCGGTGCTCGACTGACGGTCTCGTCGACGACTGTCACGGACGGACGTTCACCGCGCCCGGCGTCGGACGGACGGGCGCAAACGACCCGGTGCCGTCGGGCACGCGGCCCCACGCCTGACCCTCGGGCGCGGCCTCCATCGGGTACAGCTCGCGGGCCGTCACGACGCCGGTGGCAGAGAGCACCCAGACGTTTTCGCCGCGGCTCGCGCTCAAGCTCCAGCTCGCGTGGAAGCAGGTCGTCGGACCGCCGTCGGGACAACGCGTCTGCGGTCCTGATCCAGCGTCGGCCTGGTCCGAGACGATCACCACGTACTGACCCGGCGAGAGCATCGTCCCGCGCGGAAAGCGCATCGCGCGCGACACCCGCGGGCCGCCGTCGTCGGTCTCCGTGTCGGTCACCATCACGTCTGATAGGTCGACCGGTGAGGCGCCCGCGTTGAAGAGCTCGACCCACTCCTCGCCCACCGCGCGGATCTCGTTGATGACCAGTGCCCCGCCCGCGCCCACGTCGCGGGTCGTCGTCGTCGGGGTGTCGGTCGCGACGATGGTTCCGGCGTCGGTCGCGGTGACGGTGCCGACGTCCATCGGCGCGGCCGTGGTCGGGACGTCGACCCCGGTGTCGGCGATGACGAGGGCGTCGATGCGCTGCTCGGAGCAACCAGCGGCGAGGAGCGCGAGGGCGATGGAGAGGTGCTTCATCGAATGGTCCTTCGAGAGGGGAACTGAAGTCAGAAGACCAGCCGCGACACGACGCGCAGGTCCCAGAAGTCCGACGCGGGGACGGCCAGGACGGCGCGCGCCCCAGGGATCGATCGGGTGCCCGCGACGAAGACCTCCCACGGGCGCGCGACCCGCCAGCCCGCCGTGGCGACGATGGTCGTGACGTGGTCGGTGTCGACGCCGTCGTCCCGTCGCCAGCGCAGGACACGCGCCCCGAGGAGCAGCGCGCCCACCGGCTCGGCCGCCACGAAGCCCTCGGCGAGCCACCCGTTGCGATCGCCGCGATCGTCGACGCCCCACGCATACGTGAACGACACGCCGCCGCGTACTCGTGTGCCTCGCCACAGGATGGCGCCCGTCGCGCGGTCGGCCCGCACGTCGCCGGCCCCGGACGTCCCGACGAGGTACGACGCGAGAACACAGAGCGGCTGCAGCACACCCGACGGCGCGGGGCGCACGACGGCCATGGCCTCGACGTTCTTGCTGCGGTTGAACTCCCGCTGCGCGTAGCCCTCGCCGTTGAAGGCGCCCACCGCGACGGCGCCGTAGCCACCTGGCAGCGCGACGCGCACGGTCACGCCGAGGTCGGCCGGCGCGACGAGGCGCGTCGACTCCAGCGGCGTCGGCGCGACGGCGCGCAACCCCCAGGTGGACTCGATCTCCGGGAGGGTGAGCGTCGGGGTGACACCCGCGCGGACGTCGAAACGGGGCGATTGCCAGCCGCCCCACGCTTCACGCAGGCGGAGGATGAGGCTGTCGCCGCCCACCCCGAGGAGCGATCCCTCGGAGGCCGAGCGCACGGCCTCCAGCACCACGCGGGCGCGCACTTGCTCGAACGACGCGGACAGCGACGCGTGGGTGCGCGGCACGTCGAAGTCGTGGACGGTGTCGGTGCCCGAGTCGGTGTTGGTCAACCGGAGCGCGTACTGCGCGAACACCTCCACACCCGGGCGAACCGCGAGCCCCGTGCTGCCCGCCGCCGTGGCGTTGGGCGCCTGCAGGGGAGTGACCTGGGCGCCCGCCGCGAGGGGCGCGAGCATGAGCGCGAAGGAGACGAGGGCGAGGGAGCGACTCATGGCGCTACTCCGAAGAGGGCATGTACCGGAGACGACGGAGCGTCGTCGGGTAGCGCCCGGAAGCCGAGCGTCGGGCCCGCCGTGCGAACGAGGGCGCCGAAGCGCTGCCAGTCGTGCATCACCTGGGCGACGTAGCGCATGGAGACCTCGGCCTG
The DNA here is from genome assembly GCA_044229975.1 of Polyangiales bacterium. Lineage (GTDB taxonomy): Bacteria > Myxococcota_A > Polyangia > Polyangiales > SCUS01. The sequence goes on along the minus strand of JBGARZ010000005.1, from coordinate 353,840 downwards.
TTCGTCGACGAAAGCGGACGGAGAACGCGCGACGACCGCGGCCTGCGGCGCGGGCGTGGGGAGCGAGCGCCGGTGAGCACGCGCGAGCATCGCGCCCAGGACGCGCGCCAGACCGCGGAGTGCGTCGGGTGTTCCGGCCGCGCCCGTGAGGCGGTCGATGCGAACGCCCTTGTGGGCTTCGGACTCGGTTCGCACCTGCACCGCGAGGCCGAACCACGTCGTCGTCCCCCAGAGCGGGTCAGCGTCGGGGCGTGACCACAGCGTCGCGCGAGCGGCCGCCACGCGGGACGGGATGTCGTCGAAGTACACGGTCGGCGGTGGTCCGCCGGGGGTGATGGAGTCGGTCTGCTCCTTGACCTCGACGATGACGTCGTCCTCGTCCGCGTCGGTCGGGCCCCGCAGCAGCACGAGCAGTCGCACCCGCGGCCAGCTGGCGACGCCGCTGCCGAACTGTCTCGCCGCGTCGAGCACCGCGAAGTACCTGAGGTCTGGCGGTGACGTGAGCGTCGAGCGATAGCGGGCGAAGAGATCGGGCAGCGAGTCCATCGCCCACGGGGGAAGGTCGGCCAGCGCGCTCGTCGGCTCGGAGGCGTCGGGTGGCCCTCGCCGCAGTCGCCGCGCGCCCGCGGTCACCACGGTGAGCTCGTCGAGCTCCGCGCGCCGCTGGGCGTCGCGCTGACCACGACGGAAGAGGTCGTCCAGCACCGGCACGCCGCCGCCTTCGGTGACGCGCGCCTCGGGTGCCCGTGGCTGGATCGCGGCGGCGTAGGCGAGCGCTGCCTCGCGGGCGATGTCGCGCGCGGCGGCCGTGGAAGCCTGCCGGGCGGTCGGGTCGTCGGGGTTGGCGGTGAAGGCCGCGACGCAGAGGCCGACCGTGAGGCGGCGCAGGTCCCAGAGGTATGGGACGCGGTCGGCGGCGTCGAGGTCGTTGGGTTCGAGCGCGAGCGTGCCGTCGCGGGCCTGGAGCGCGCCGAAGTTCTCGACGTGGGGGTCGCCGACGCCGATGGGCATCGGGGCGTCGACGGCGAAGGCCGAGCGCGAGAGGTCCATCGCCCCGTCGCGCCAATCACGGAGGAAGAGCGAGAGCGAGCCCCGATAGAACGCCACCGGCGACGCGCTCATCAGGGTGTAGCGACCGGCCATGAGGGCGGGCCGCTGGGCCAGCAGCGAGGCATCGGTGCGCGTGAAGGCGGAGCGGAGCAGCGCGTCGCGATCGTCGCCGGGACCCGCGCAGGCGAGCAGCAGTCCGACCGCGATCGCGCAAGCTCGCAGGGGTCTCATGGGCCGCGCGGACGTACGCGGGGTGGTCGGGCTCGCACAAGGGCGCGGAGGCAATCTCACCGTAGCTTCACGCAGCACACACGGCTGTCACATGCCGAGGTCGTCGCGGGTTCGTCACGTCACCGTGTCTTCGCCCCCGTAGCGTGCGCGCCATGCCCTCGATCGGCCTCCGCGCTCTCGCCCTCCTTTTCGCCGCGCTCGCCGCGGGCGTGATGGGCGCCGAGTAGCGCGTAGACAACGCCGCGTCGATCGGACAACGATCGCTCCATGCCGAGAAGCCTGCTCCGATGTCTGGTGTTGATCGGGCTCGTGCTCGGCTGTTCGTCACCCCCTGCCGACGCGCCCGACGCATCGACGCCCGCGGTCGACGTCCCGAGGGAGGCGGCCGTCGTCCCGAGCGACGCGGCGATGGGCGTGGCGACGGAGACCTGCCCCGACGCCTTTGCGGCGTGCACGCCCGCGACCGGCAACACGCGCTTCGTGCGGCTGCGCGGCACGGTGGTCACGCCCGACCGGGTGATCTGCGACGGCGAGGTGCTCTTCTCCGCCGAGACGGGAATCATCGCGTGCGTCGGCCCCGACTGCGGTGGCCACGCCAACGCGCGGGGCGCGCAGGTGGTGTGCTCTGATGGGGTGATCTTCCCGGGGCTGATCGATCCGCACCAGCACGCGGACTACAACCACATGCCGGTGTTTCGGCACACGGCCCGCTACGACAACCGCAACACGTGGCGCAACCACGAGCCGCTCTACGACACCTTCAAGATCCCGCACCGCCCCTTCGGGTCGACGAGCCGCACCAACCAGCGACTCGCCCAGCGCTACGCCGAGGTGCGCCTCGCGATGGCCGGCACCACCGCCATGTCAGGCACTGCGGGAACACTCCTCGACGACGTCAACGTCGCGAGCTGGGTGCGCAACCTCGACTCCTTCGACGTCGCGGGCAGCGGTCTCAACGGCGCCTACGTCGACCCCGACATCGACTCGGTGCTCGTCTCCAGCTCGACGGGCCTGCCCAACGAGATGACCACCGCCACGCACCTCGCGTCGGTGCGCGGGCGCATGACCACCGACCGCCGCTACCGCGCCTTCCTGCCGCACATCGCCGAGGGCATCGACGGCAACGCGCGGTCGGAGTTCGACGTCGCCGATCGCAACGGGGTCATCACCGAGAAGACCGGCATCGTGCATTGCCTCGGGTGCTCGACGGCGCAGCTCTCACGCATGGCGCAGGTGCGGGCCGACCTCATCTGGTCGCCGCGCAGCAACATCGACCTCTACGGCGAGACCGCCGACGTCACGACCGCGCACGCGCTCGGCGTGACCGTCGCGCTCGGCGTCGACTGGACCCCGTCGGGCAGCATGAACATGCTCGGCGAGCTCCAGTGCGCCGCGCACCTCAACGAGCGCTACTACGACCGCACCTTCACCGACGTCGAGCTCGTCGCGATGGCCACCATCAACGGCGCCATCGCCACCAACCTCGACGACCTGCTCGGCCGCATCGCCCCCGACTACCTCGCCGACCTCGCGGTCTTCGCGGGCAACCGGACGCGCCCCTACCGGGCGCTGCTCGACGCCCGCGCGCAGGACGTCCGATTGGTCATCGTGGGGGGCAAGGCCATCTACGGAGATGCGCCGCTGCTCGCGGGAACGGTGGTGTCGGGGATGGGCTGCATGGCCGTCCCCGAGGGCATGTCGCCGGGCGGGATGTCGGGCGTGTGCGGCGTGCGGAAGGTGGTCTGCGCGGTTCCGTCCGACCTCGCGGGACTTCGCGGGGCGATCGGAGGTGCGCTCGACATGGCGCGCGCAGCCGACGCGATGTGCGCGGGCGCCGGGGCAGGGGATTACTGCTACGCGTATGAGCTCTTCCCGCTGTTTCGTTGCGGGTCGGCGGAGCTCGATCGGTGCGACTTCGGTCACCCCGCGATCGCGCGACGGGCGACGGGCGGCGGGATGATCCCCGCGGTGTCGGGCGCGCCGGTGACAGGGACGGACGACGATGGCGACGGGGTGGCCAACGCGCAGGACAACTGCCCGCGCATCTTCAACCCGCCGTTCGATCTCAACCCGACCCAGGACGACGCCGACGGCGACGGGATGGGTGACGTGTGCGACGCGATGCCGTGCGTGCGCCAGGACGGATCGAACGCCTGCGCCATCACGGCGACGCCGATGGACGCGGGCGTTCCAGACGCGGGGACTCCTGTGGATGCGGGCGTGGATGCGGGTGGTCGCGATGTCGTTCCGACCGACCTCGGCATGCCGGGCCCGATGACCGGGACGCTGGTGATCACCGAGATCATGAACGACCCCGACGCGGTGACCGACGCGCTGGGCGAGTGGTTCGAGGTCTACAACCCGTCGGACACGGCCGTCGACCTGCGCGGGATGCGGGTGCGCGGGAGCGGGACGGAGATGTTCACCATCACGTCGATGACCCCGCTGATGGTGGCTGCTCGCGGGTACGCGGTGCTCGCGAAGAACGCCGACATGGCCGTCAACGGCGGCGTCACGGTGCTCTACGCGTACGGCTCCGCGATGGACCTCGGCAACGGCGCCGCGACGCCCGACAGCATCACGCTCCTCGCCAGCGACGGGACGACGGTGATCGACAGCGTGACGTACCAGAACAGCGCCGCCGCGGGATGGCCCATCACGGCGGGGCGATCGAAGTCGCTGCGGCCGACGATCCTCGACGCGACGATGAACGACCTGCCCGCATCGTGGTGTGCGGGGGGCCCCACCTTCGGGCGCGGCGACCACGGCACACCCGGCGCGGCCAACGTCTGCATGTAGAGCCGCGCAACGGCGCGTCGCCGACCGCGCGGTGGTAGCGTCTCGGCATGTCAGGCGACGCGGCGCGCACCCTCGACCCCCAGTTTCCGAACCTCGCGCCGGACGTGGTCGCGGGCTACCGCAACGCGCCGCAGTCCATGGTCGCCGAGGTGCTCGGCGGCCAGCTCTCACTCATGCCCCGGCCGCGCCGACGACACGCGCGATCGGCGGGGCGCCTCGGCGCCGAGCTCGATGGCCCCTTTGACCGCGGTCGTGACGGACCGGGCGGGTGGGTGTTCTTGCCGGAGCCCGAACTGCACCTCGGGCCGACGCCCGACATTCTCATCCCCGACCTCGCGGGTTGGCGCCGCGAACGCGTGACCGACGGCTTCCTCGACGAGAGCGACGAGCTGACCCTCGCGCCAGACTGGGTGTGCGAGGTGTTGTCGTCTTCGACCGCCGGCGTCGATCGCGAACGCAAGCTCCCGATCTACCGCCGTGAGTCGGTCGGGCACGCCTGGCTCATCGATCCGGCGCTGCGCACGCTGGAGGTGTTCCGACGACACGACCTGGGGTGGCTGCTCATCGGCATCTTTTCAGGCGACGCGGTCGTCCGCGCGGAGCCCTTCGACGCCGCGGCGCTCGACCTCGCCGCGCTCTGGGCGCTGTAGGCCCATCACAGCGCGTCGGCGAGGCGCGGCACCAGCGCGTGGCAGAGCGTTCGCAACCACGCCATCGCGTCGGGCTTCGGCGTGAGCGTGCGCTCGTCCATGTAGAGGTCGCGGTTGAGCTCCACCTGTATCGCGTGCACCTCGGCGCCCGGCCGCCCGTAGCGCAGCGTCGTCGCGCCGCCGCGGTACGGATCATCGTGCCGCACGCTCAAGCCCGCGCTGCGGAAGTGCAGGTCGACCGCGTCGATGAGCGCCGCGCCCGCCGTGCTGCGCCCGCGCGTCCCGGGCACCACGTCGGCCCGTCGCCGCGGCGCCTGCCCGAGCTGCGCGCGACCCGTCGAGGGCATCGAGTGCGCGCAGAGCAGCACCACCCGACCGTGCCGCTCCTGCATCGCCTCCAGCTCGCTCGCGAGCGCCCGGTGGTAGGGCCGGTGGTAGCGCGCCACCCGCCGCGCGAACTCCTGCGCCGTCAGCGGCCGCCGCAGCGCCACCACCCCGTCGCCCGACTCGCGCCAGATCACCCCGCGCGGGGCGCTGCCCTTCGGCTGGGCCGACCCCTCCACCGAGCCCGGGTCGTGGTCGGTCTCGTCGCGGTTGAGGTCGACCACGTAGCGCGAGCACCGCGCCGCGAGCAGCGTCGCGCCCAGCGCGGCCACGTCGCGGAAGAGCCCGTCCACCCAGGCGTCGGCGTCGCGCAGCACCGCGCGGTCGTCCACCGTCAGCAGCGCGCGCGCCTCGTCCGGCACCGCGAGCCCCGCGTGCGGAACCTCCACCAGCACCGGCAGCGCTCTGCCCTCCGGCCGAACGAGCGTGAAGGCTTCGCCGCCCTCGCCGTCGTCCGCCGCCGTGCTCATGGCTTCGCCAGCAACGTCGCCGCGCGGTCGACCCACTGCGTCGTCGCCGCATCGTCGGTGCTCCCGAGGGAGACACCCGGCGGGCGCCGCGCAGGGCCCGTCTCGTCGGCGCCGTGCACGCGCACCGCGAGCGCCTGCACCGCGCCGAAGCGCTCGTCGTGCAGGAGCAGCGAGATCGGGTCGGGCCCCGTCGAGCGCCGCGGCGCCGCCAGCCACCACGCGCCCGCGCCGTCGGGGAGCGTCGCGCGCCAGCCCGCGATGAGGTGATCGACCGGGTCGCGCGGCGTGCGCAACGAAGCCGCGAGCGAGCGTCGCGCCCAGGCGGCCAGCGTCTCGTCGGCGTCACCGTCGAGCGTGAGACCGTGCGCCGCGGCCAGCGATCGCACCTCACCGACGGTCGCGCTCACTGGCGCCTCCACGAGTCGAGAGGCGACGTCCACCCGAACGCTCGTCACCGGCGCGGGCGCCTCCACGGGAACGCTCTCGCCGCCGATCAACGGGCCGCCCGCGAGCACCCCGTCGGGGTCGGCGGCGCGGCGGAGGGCGTCGATCCAGCGCAGGCCGGCGCCCCACTCCAGGGCCATCGCGCCGCGCTTGGAGCGGCCGACGCCGTGGTGGTGGGCGATGGTTCCGCCGGCGGCGTGGGCGGCGCGGAGGGCGAGCGCCCAGGTGGTGTCATAGGTCTCGCGCGCCGTGGCGTCGTCGGGCGACGCGCCCGCGAAGGTGAAGTAGATGGAGCAGCCGTCGGGGTACGCGTGGCTCATGTGGGCCATCACGAGCCCGCCGTGCGAGAGCGCCGCGTGCACCTGGTCATAGAGCGCTTCGAGGCGCGACCACGGTGCCGCGACCTCCATGGTGTCGACCCAGAGCCCGCGCGCGTAGGTCGGCGGTTGCCGGTAGCTCACCGCGTGGCGCCGCGCGAGCCAGCGGTGCACCGGCCCATCGCCCTCGTCGCGCGCTCCGCCTCCCATGCAGATCGAGGTGGCGCGGGCGAGCGCCTCGGCCTGCGGGTCGTCGCCGTCGCCCTCGAAGATCACGATGAGCAACGAGCGCGTGTACACGCGGGTGCTGGCAAGGTCGGCCAGGGCGTTGACCGCGCGCGGCACGTCGAGCACGCGACGCAGCAGCCACTCGGCGGCGGGCGACGGGCGCTCGGGGGTCTTCGGGGCGTGCGTCGAGGGAGAGGTCGCGCCCTGGAGGAAGATGTACGTGTCGATGGGGTCGTAGAGCCGCGCGACGGCGGGCCGCAGACCCGCTTGAAACATCGCGCGGATGGCTTCCCACGCCTCGCGCATGGTGCCGAAGGTGAAGCCGCGGCCGCGGTGGTCGGTGGGCGCGGGCCACACCCGCATGGTGGCGCGCGTGACGAAGCCGAAGAGCCCTTCGCTGCCGACCATGAGCTCGCGCAGGTCGGCGCGGCCGTCGCGCGGCGCATCGAGCGTGAAGGGCTCGCCGTTACCAAGAACACCCTCCATCGCGAGGGTCATGTCCTCGATCTTGCCGTAGCGGCCGGAGCACTGGCCCGCGCCGCGGGTGACGATCCAGCCGCCGAGCGTGGAGCAGTGGATGGAGCTCGGGAAGTGACCGAGCGTGGCGCCGCGGCGCTTCAACTGGTCTTCGAGGTGCGTGCCGAGGATGCCCGCGTCGGCCACGCAGGTGCCCGCCGTGAGGTCGACGGAGTGCAGGGTGCGAAGGCGCTTGAGGTCGACGGCGATGGTGTCGCGGGTTCCGGTGATGCCGCCGACCACGCCGCTGCCCGCCCCAAAGGGGATGAGCCCGACGCCGTGGGTGCGGGCGTAGCCGACGAGCGCGGAGAGGTCGTCGCGGCGCGAGGGCCACACGATGGCGCGAGGACCGGGCGGGCGGTCGAGGTTGCCGCGGGTCGACAGGAGCTGCCGCGGCCAGAGGTCGTGGGCATACGCGCTGCGGTCGGCGCCGTCGGTGGAGACGGCGTCTTCGCCGAAGCGCGCGCGGAGGTCATCGACGAGGGGATCGCCCATCGACCCGGAGAGTGGTGTAGAGCCGGTGGGTACCGCAAGCGCGCGATTGGACATCCCCGCGTGCGCGGCGCATCCCCGAGGGACATCGAGACCGCCCATGAGCACCCGACGACACCTCCCCATCCTGCGTGAGACGGCGCCCGCCGCTTTTGGTCCTCCCCCCGGTGCGCCCGATGCGCCCGCCGCCGAAGAGCCGCCGCCGTGGCACTGGATCCCGCTGGGCACGACCATCTCCATCGTGGGCTTTGCGCTGCTCGCGCAGGGCGCCGCCGCGCTCTCGGTGCGCCTGCTGGGGCGTGTGTATCGCCCCGGCTCGTCGGTGGCCGAGATCGCTCGTCAGCGGGCCGCCAACCCCGGTGGTGCGCGCGTCGCCGAGCTCGGCGCCTCGGCCATCATGGTGTCGACGCTGCTGCTGGCCGTGGCCGTCGGGGCCTACGTGGTGGGTCGCCGCGGTGACCGCACCAACGCCCGCCACGGGATGCTCTCCGGCGGGCTGATGGTGATGGTCATCTGGGCCTTCACGGGGTGGCAGTGGAGCCTGCTGGCGCTGACCCCGTTGGCGATGGCGGTGGGTCACCTCGCGGCGCGCTGGGGCGTCGCGCGGCGCGAGCGGGCGACGGAGTAGAGACGATCCGATGAGCAACCCCGACACGGCGAGCATCGGCCGCCATCTCCTGCTCGTCGAAGGCGGCGAGCTCCCTCTCACGGTCGCGCGCTCGAACGGTGCGGGCGCGGCCGTGGTCATCATGCCCTCGGCCTTCGGCGTCGCGGCCGACCTCGAAGCGCAGATGAGCGAGCTCGCGGCCGACGCGTGCCTCGTCGTCGCGATGGACCCGTTCTTCCGCAGCGACCCCGGCGCGGCGGCCTACGACGACATGCCCCGCATCATGGCGCGGCTCCAGTCCCTGGACCGCGAGCGCACCTACCGCGACGTCCTCGCGGCCATCGACTGGGCGCGCGAAGAGGCGGCCGGGCGAGCCGTCGTGATGCTCGGCGTGTGCTTCGGCGGGCCCTTTGCGCTGCTGGCCGCGGCCGACGGCGCCGTCGACGGCGTCGTCACCTGGCACGGCACCCGGATGGATCAGTACCTCGAACGCGCGGCCGAGATGCGCTGCCCGATGCGCCTCCACTTCGGGGCCGTCGACCCGGTGGTTCCGATGGCCGCGGTCGATGCCGTCCGCGCGGCCTTCGCCGGGCGGGCCGATGTGCGCGTCGTCGTCCACGCGGGCGCGACGCATGGCTTCAGTCACCCGTCGTCGGCGCGCTCGTACGACGCGCCCGCCGAGCGCGCGGGGATGGCCTCGCTGCGAGAGCTCGTCGCTTCGGCCGCCCGCCCCACGCCGACGCCGCGCGCGCAGTGACCGGAGTTGAACCCTCTCCGCCCGACGGCCGTACGGTGCGCTCCATGAACGGGTGTCGGGCGATCACGGCACGACCGAGTACGACGAGGTCAACGCCATGCGCCGCTACCTCGAAGCCGGGGGCGTCCCCGCCGCGCACGTCTTCATGGACCAGGCGGGCTTCACCACCTACGACACGCTCTACCGCGCCCGCGACGTCTCCGGGGTGCGCCGCGCCGTGGTGGTGACCCAGCGCTTCCACCTCACGCGCTCGCTCTTCGTCGCCGACGCGCTCGGGCTCGACGTCGAAGGGGTGGTCGCCGATCGCCGCCCGTACACCATCGCCAGCCTCGTGCGCTCCAACGTGCGCGAGGTCGGCGCGAGGGTGAAGGCCGCCGTCGAGACCGTCGCGTCGCCGCGGCCCGGCCACCTGGGCCCGCGCATCCTCATCGGCGGTGATGGCCGCGTCAGCCAGGGGTGAGCGTCGCCGGTAGCTTGACGTTCGGCGCGCGGGGTCGGCACCCTCGCGACCACCGTCATGGGTGAACGTCGTCGCGTCGTGATTCTCGGGGCAGGGCCGTCGGGCCTCGCCACCGCGTGGCACCTGTCTGATCCCGCCCACCAGGCGTCGGTGGAGGTCACCGTCTACCAGATGGGGTGGCGCGCCGGCGGGCTCTGCGCCAGCGGCCGCGTGGGCCCCGAGCAGTGGATCAACCAGAACGGCACCCACTACATGTTCGGGTGTTACCACCAGTCGCTCGCGCTCATGGCCGACGCCTACGCGGTGCTCGCCGAGCACAATGACACCCGCTTCGGCCACGGCCCCGACGAGCTCGTCGCCCGCGACCTCGTGGTGCTCAAGCAGCTCTACCAGTGCGGGTGGACCGACTGGGCCATCACCCTCCCGAAGCTCCCCGAGGAGCACAGCCCCTGGTCGATGCACCACGGCCTCGCGCGCCTGCTCGGCGCCTCGCTCGAACGCGTGCTCCAGCCCGACCTCGTCGGCCACATGCGCCGCGGCGCCGCGGCGGCCAGCTCCGAGCGGGGCGTGCTGAGCGACCTCCTCGGGAAGATCAGCTCGCTCATCACCGACCCCTTCGAGCGCCTCGCGCGCGACGCCATCGGGCAGGCCGAGAAGTTCGTCCTCGGGAGCATCACCCCGATGGAGTGGGGCGCCATGGTCGACGTGGCGAAGCTGGTGCGCGGCATCGCCCGCGACGTGCTCGGCCCGCTGTCCGACCTCGACGTGGACATCCTCCGCGCGCTCATCCTCACCGAGCTCGGGCTCACCATCTTCATCGGCGCCCTCGAAGACGCGGCGTACACGCCCGCCGGGCTCGCGAAGATGGACGCCTACGACTTCCGCCAGTGGCTGCGCCTCCACGGCGGTGAAGCCTTCGCCGTCGACTCGGCCGCGACGCAGGTCTGGTACGCCGCCATCGCCGCCTTCGCCGGGGGCTCGGCCAACGCGCCCTCCGCCGCCGCGGGCGCCTCCCTCGTCTGCATGCTGGAGCTGCTCTTCAACTACCGCGGCTCGGTCGCGTACCAGTTCAGGAGCGAGATCGGCGACTCCTTCATCGGGCCCATCGTCGCCGCGCTCCAGTACCGCGGCGTGCGCTTCGCGTACTTCCACCGGGTGTGGGACATCGTCCCCGGCGACGACGGCCGCATCGCCCGCGTCGTGCTCGAACGCCAGGCCGACGTCACCGCCGGCACCTTCGCCTACGACCCCTTCATCAAGGGCATCATCCCCGGCCGCGCCGTGTGGCCCGACGACCCGCTGTGGGAGCAGCTCGCGCCAGTGCCCGGGCCGCACGCGCCCGGCATGTGGCAGGGCCTCTTCCAGCCCGTCCTGACCGACGGTTCGGAGTGCCCGATTCCGCAGCCCTTCGAGGTCGCGCAGCGCCCGCCCCCCGAGGTGCAGCCCGCCATGGACAACGCCTGGTATCCGCGCAAGGGCCCCGACGTCGTGCTCCAGGACGGCGTCGACTTCGACGTGCTCGTCACGACCCTGCGCCACGCGATGTACCCGCTCTCCGCGCCGTCGCTGCTCGCCGCCAACGCTCGCTGGCGCGAGGCCGTGCTCAACGTCGGCGGCATCGAGACCCAGTCGCTGCGCATCTGGTTTCGCTGTGAGCTGCCCACCGTCGGGTGGCACCGCGGGGCGCCCATCCTCTCGTCGTACATTCTCCCGTACGCGACCTGGGAAGACCCCAGCCCGGTGCTCGGCTCCGAGAACTGGGACGGCCACTGCAAGGCCATCTCGCACCTCCTCGGGCCCCTCGGCGCGCCCGGCATCCTCGCCGCCGACCCCGCCGCCGACCCCGAGTCCGTCCGCCTGGCGGGTGTCTCCGCGCTCGCCATGCAGCACCAGCGCGCCCTCTTCGACGCCGGCAACTGGGCCCGCTTCGCCATCGGGACGCTCTGGCCCGGCGCCGCCGCGCCCCTCCAGCCGTACAGCCTGTCGAGCCTGCACGTGTGCGCCGTGCAGGTGCGCCCCAACAGCGGTCCCGACCAGCTCTACACGGCCATCCTGCCGGGCACCGCGCAGTACCGCCTGCACGCCGCCGAGACGGGCTACCCCAACCTCGTCGTCGCGGGCGACTGGACGTACACCCGCCTGCTCACAGGCAGCCTCGAAGGCGCCGTCGACTCGGGCCGCAGCGCCGCCAGCGCCACCCTCAACGCGCTGTCATCGTAGCCCCGCTCACGGCCGTCGCCTCGTCCGGCCGACCGAACCACCACCCCGTATCGCCGACGATCACCGCGGGATAGCCAGACAGCGCGCGCGACGCCTGGAGTCCGCCCATCACGGCGGCCTCGACGCACCCGACGTTGAGCCCCGTGTAGAGCCAGTCGCCCGCCACCACGAGGTTGTCGAAGCCCGCCTCGTCGGCGCGGATGCGCGTCGCGGCCGTCCCGGGCGGCGACAGCACGTAGCGCTCGCTCGGGTCGATGTTGCCGCGGACGAACTGCGCCCGCAGACGCTGTGACCCGCTGAGCCCGGCCGGGGCGTGCAGGCGCGCCCAGCGGATGCCGTCGGTGCCGGGGATGGTCGCCGCCGGGTAGAGCTGACCCCACGAGGAGAGCAGCCACGACTCGGTCATCGCCTCGACGCGGAGCTGACTGCGCCGCGCAAAATCGTGGTCGGACGGAGGCGGCAGCGGAGTGACCTCGTCGCCGAACACCCCGCACAGGTACACGATGGTCTTCGGCGCGTCGTCGGCGCTCCAGTCCTCGCGCGGCAGCAGGTGGCTGAGGTCGGCGAAGGTGTTGTGCGGCTCGGCGAAGCCCGCGCCGATGGAGGGAGGGGTCTTGCAGCCCATCGATGCGGGCGTGACGTCGAGCCAGAGCTGCGCCGCGATGGTCTGGTTGGTGCGCGCGGCGTCGACCGCCGTCTTGAGCCGCGTGCAGTGCTGGAGCAGCGTCGGGGCGAGCGTTCGCATGGGCTCGACGGAGAGCCCCGCGATGACGAGGTCGAAGTGCTCGCCGAGCAGCAGGTCGCGCCGCGCCACCGGCTCCCAGTCGGCGTAGTACGACTCCAGGTTGATGGCTGGCTTCGTGCCGTCGCCGCGCAGCTTCGCCACCTGCGCCGGGTCGAGCTGCTCCCAGCGCGGATCGGCGGGCCAGCACGAGACGCCCTTCACCGGCACCAGCGGGTCGTACTTCTCCACGCCCGGCGCCAGGTCGACCTGCCGCGCCACCCGCACGCGCTGCACCAGCGGCGTCGTCACGCCGTGGAGCGAGCAGTCGATCTCCTCGACCCGATGGAAGAACTCGAAGCGCACTCCCCGCTTCGTCATCCACTCGTAGAGCGGCGTGAAGATGGTGTCGCCCATCCCCGCCTGCATCATCCAGAAGAACGCTCCCTTGAAGGTCGCCACGCAGCGGAAGAGCGTTCGCAGCGCCGTCGCCGCGCTCATGCTCCAGTGTTCGATCTCGCCGTGCATGGCGGCGAAGGCGAAGGCGTGCCAGCCGCGCACGAGCGCCCCATCGAGCGCGACCCTCGACGCCCCGTGGCGCCGCATCCACTCGGTGAACTCGACCCCATCCACCACGTCGAAGCCCCGGTGCAGCACCCCGTCGCGCAGCACCCCGATCGCCATCGCCATCGCGAACTCGATGAGCTCGAACGCATGGCGCGCGTCGAGGTCGCCCGCGTCGATCGCCACGAACTCCCGCTCGAAGGCGCGCACCAGCTTCTGCGCGAGCTCGATGGCGTCTTCGACGGCGCCGTCCACCAGCCCTTCGGCCCGGCGGATGTGCGCCGAGAGATCGCGCGCCCAGTGGCTCCCGACACGCAATCGAAACGCGGCCTTCGCCGGGTCCTTGTCCTTCACGAGGGAGTCCACCGCGCCCACGAGCGAGCTGAGCAATCCCCGCGCGCCGTCGCCGCCCTCGTGCTGCTGCCGCGCGAGGAAGTCCGCCCCGAAGAGCATCTCCTCCACCATCTCGACGAGCTCGATGAGGTAGGCGCCCGGTGAGTCGAGCAGCTTGCCGTTGCCGGGCGTGTCGCGGTTGATCGGCGCCTCGATCTGCCACAGCCCCGGGTGCGCGCCGCTCACCTCGCCGAGCGAGATGGCGCTGTGCGGCCAGAACGCGCTGCGCTTCTTGTCGCTCGGGTCGTACCAGGTGGAGAGCGGCACGTCGTGCGGCCGCGCGAGGTCGGCGTACACCGTCTTCATCATGCGGAAGGCGTTGTCGTACATGCCGGTCCAGACGTGCAGGCCGTGCTCCTGGATGCGGGCGTGGGCGTCCATCTTCCGGCCGCTCGCGCACTTGCCGCCGAGCCGCCAGCCGTACTGGTACACGGTGATCTCGAAGCGCTCGGCGAAGGGCGATTGCAGGAGACCCCACACCGCGGTCATCGCGCCGACCCCGCTGCCGAGCACCGCGACCTTCACCTTCTTGCTGGGTCGGTAGCGCGCCACCCACGGCGGCGCCGCGGGGCGCTCGGGCGTGACGGGCGGGCGCGTCCCGTGCGCGGGGTCGATGTCGCCGTCGTCGAAGCGCGCGCCCACCAGCGGTTGCTTCACCCCGTCGAAGGTGTTGGCGCAGAGGAGCCCGCCCATGATGGCGCCTTCGAGGCACGCGGCGTAGAGGCCGTTGTCGAGCCAGTCGCCCGCGAGGCGCAGGTGCTCGATGCCCGACCCGTCGGCGCGCATGCGGTGGCGGTTGCTGCCGGGGAGCGAGAGCGTGCAGCGCTCGGAGGGCTCGCAGTTGCTGCGCACGTAGCGGTCGACCACCAGCGCGCCGTCGACCGCGTGCGGCGCGACGGGCGACCCCGCGCCGGGCAGGAGGATGGTGAGCTGCGAGTCCATGAAGCGGGCGACCTCGTCGAGCGCCTCGGCCTTCATGCGCGCGGGGAAGGTGCGGTCGGAGCGCGGCGGGCACACCGTCGGCCCCGGCTGCTGCCCGGTGAAGTACTGCACGCTCGTCGGGGCGGACCCCGTCGGCCACTCCTCGCGCACCAGCGTCTGGGTCATGTCGCACCAGGTGTTGAGCGGATCGGAGAAGTCGCTCAAGAGCGGCGCCTCACCCTTCCACCCGAGCTGGTGCGTCGTCTTCTTGAACCAGAGCTGCACCGCGACGGTCTGCACGGCCTGGATGGAGGTCACCATGGCGTTCCACTTCGGTCGCGCGCACAGGGCGGGCGCGAGGAAGGGCAGGCACTGGATGGGCGTCGCGAGCACGCAGGTGTCGAAGTCGACGCCCTGGGTGAGCACCGTCTCCGGGAGCATCGGCGTGTCGGCGTAGTAGGACTCGAAGTGCGAGGGGTCATCGCGCCACGCGGCGGGATAGCCGGTGAGCTGGTCCCACTGTGGGCGGTTGGGCCAGCTCGGGACGCCCTTCACCGTGACCAGCGGGTCGTAGCGATCGGCTCCCGCGGACACCACCGCCTGCGGTTGGATGCGCACCCGCGCGAGGCGGTCGCCCTCGGCCTCGACCGCCGTCACCTGCTGGAAGAAGCGAAACGTCACGCCGCGCTCGGCCAGCACCTGGTAGAGCGGCGCGATGATGACGTCGCCCATCGCTCCCTGCATCTTGTAGTAGGCGGCGCCCTTGTAGGTTCCGCCGACGCGCAGGAGGAGGCGCATCGCGGTGCCGGCGGCCATGCGCGGCTTGTTGCCGCCGTGCGGGTACGAAAACGCCGCGTCGTACACGAATTTCACCCCGGGGCAGTCGCGGTGCTCGTCGAGCATTCCGTGGCGCACCAGCCAGTCGGCCCAGTCTTCGTTGTCGATGCGCTCGAAGCCGCCGGGGTCGAGCACGCGGTCGGCGAGGATGCCCCGCAGGAGCGCCTGCCCGAAGTCGAGAAACGACAGCGCCAGCGCCGCGGTGGAGTCGCCCCCGACGACGTGCTCGACGAGCGTCGTGATGGCGCGCTCGGCCTTGGAGAGCAGGGCCATGAGCCCCGGCGCGAGCTCGTGCGCGGCCCGGTCGACGGCGGACGCAGCGTCGAGCAGGGCCTTGAGCAGGTCGACGAAGAGGGTGACCAGCGGGTCGCTCAGGCCCGCGGCGACGGAGCCACCAGGGTCGCGGTCCCACGCCTTGCCGAAGGGGAAGATGAGGTGCTGGAGGCGTTCGAGGGTGGGCGCGCCGAGCGTCGCTCCGATGGCGCCCGCGACCAGCGTCCAGAGGTACGTGCCGCTGCTGTCGTAGACCGTCCCGGTGCCAGGCTCGGCCTCGTTGCGCGGCAGCCCGATGGTGATCGGGCGCCAGACGTCGTCGTAGTACCACTCGAGCGTTCCGCTCTCGGCGGGGTTGAAGGCGTCGGCGAAGGTGGCGAGCGGCGCATCGGGCGAGCGACCGAGCTCGGCGTAGGTCTCCTTCATCACCCGGAAGAAGTTGTCGTAGAAGCCGAACATGATGTGGAGCCCGTGCTCCTCGATGCGCGCGTGGCGATCGAGGTCGCGCCCGCTGGCCCCCTTGCCGCCGAGGCGCCACCCCATCTGGAGCACCGTCACGTCGTACCGTGCGCGCAGATCCGCGGTCGCGGTGAGCGCCCACGCCGTGCTGAGGGCGGACGGGCCGCCGCCTACGATGAGAACCCGGTGCCGTGCGTCGGTCATGTGAGCTTCAGTCCTCGCGTGGAGTCGCTTGGGTGACGTCGCGCGCGATGAGCGCGTCGTGGGTGTCGGTGGCGATGGCCTCGGCGCGTCGCAGCAGCGTGTCGCGCTCGGCGCCGGTGGAGAGTCGGGCGAGCCCGAGGGCGGCCTGCGCCTCCTCCCAGGGCAACGACATCGTGCGGGCCGCCTCGATGGAGCGGGCGAACCTCGTGCGGGCGCGCGTGGTGTCGCCGCGCCGCGCGGCGTCGAGGCCGTCGCAGAGGTCGCGGTGCGCCGCGAGCACCGGGTGCAGCCTGGCCTGCTTGCGGACGTGACCGAGCGCGCGGCCGAGGAGGGCTTCGCGCTCGGCGCGGTTGGCGTCAGAGGCGCGCGCGACGGCGTCGAGGCAGAGCAGCACGAGGTGCAGGTGCCCGTCGATGGCGCGCAGGTACGAGAAGCACTCCATGCCGCCGCCCGCCGCGAGCTCGATGGACTCGCGCGCGAGGACGAGGGCCCGGTCGGTCTTGCCGTCGCCCCAGCACGCCCAGGCGAGCAGGGCCTTCGCCGAGAATCTGTGGAGTGCCTTGTCGCCCGCGGTGATCGCGACGCCGAGCGGCCCGTCGAGGTCGGCGATGACCTCGGCGGCGGCGGTTCCTGTGCGCAGCTTGCAGAGGGCGATGATGGCCGTGGCGTGGCCCGCGCTCGACGGCTCGGCGAGGCGCGCGATGGGAACGCAGCGCGACATGAGCGCGACGGTCTCCTCGTAGCGGCCGAGCATGAGCGTCGCCTCGGCGCACATGAAGAGCGTGCGGTGGCGCCAGAGGCCCGCCGAGAAGCGCTCGGCGATCTCCATGGCGCGGCGGTGCGAGGGGAGGGACTCCTCGACGCGGCCGAGCACCACCAGGGCCATACCGCGGATGGTGAAGGGCGCCGCGGTGTGGCCGTCGGTCGCGCTCTCGGCGAGGGCGCAGGCGGTGTCGAGGTCGGCCATGCCCGCGCGCGGCAGCTTCAGCGCCACGAGCAGGAATCCGATGGACGCCCGCGTCTCGGCCACGAAGCGCCCGCGCTCGACGAGGCGGCCGACGTTGTCCGACGCGAGGGCCGCGTGGAGGTAGTTGGTCGTCTGCCCCGCGAAGATGAGGATCGAGCACATGTCCGCGGCGCTCGCGAGCACCTGCTCACACCGCGCGAGGAGCGCGGGGTCGCGGGTCGGTCTAGGTGGCCACCAGCGGCGCGAGAGGTTGGTCCAGAGCTCGGCGAGGGTGCGCAGGCCGGCGCGCGGGGCGCTCCACCCGGCGAGGGTCCAGGCGCGGGCGTACCAGTCGAGCGCCTCCTGGTGGTGGAGCTGGTACTGGTGGGCCTCGGCGATCTGCCGGCACCACGCGGCGCGGCGGTTGTCGAGCGCCAGCTCGCCGCGCACGCGGATGTCGAAGGTCATCGCGCGTTCGAGCAGGGCGATGGTGGCGGTGTGGGCGTACGCGTCGAGGGCGAGGCGACCGGCGACGGCGCAGTAGCGGCTCGCGGCGTCGGCCTCGTCGGCCTCGGTGTAGTGGTGCGCGAGCCGACCGGCGTACGCGGGGTCGGCCCCGTGGTCGCGCTCGATGTGCGCGGCGGCGGCGCGGTGCAGGGGGCGGCGCTGCGCGAAGGGGAGCAGCGCGTAGCTGGCTTCTTGAATGAGCGCGTGGCGGAAGACCCAGACGTCGGCGAGGCCGGGTTCGAGCTGGATGAAGCGCTGCGCGACCAGGGTGTCGAGCGAGGCGCCGAGCTGCGGCGCGAGCTCGTCGTCGGGCAGGATGGCGGCGAGCAGGTCGCGCGCAAACGAGCGCCCGATGACCGAGGCGACCTTGGCGATGGTGAGCACCTGGAGCGCGAGGCGGTCGAGGCGCGCGGTCACCACGCCCGTAATGGTCGTGGGCAGCGGAACCGCGCTCACGTTGCCGTCGGAGACCACCGCGCCGTCACGCACGTGCACGGCGTCGGCCTCGACGAGCGAGCTCACGATCTCCTCGATGAACAACGGGTTGCCCTCGGAGCGCTCGTGCACGAACTCGACGAGCTCGTCGGGCGCCGTCCCGACGCCGAGGCGGCGCGCCACGAGGGCGGCGGTGCCCTCGCGCTGGAGCCCGGTGAGGCGCACGCGCTCGCCGTGGGCGGTCACCATGGCGGGCTCCTGATCGAGCGGGCGGAAGGTGCCCACCAGCCACACGCGCGGGGCGCGCTCGGCGATGGCGCGGAGGACGTTCCAGGTCTCGGAGCCGAGCCAGTGGAGGTCTTCGAGCACGATCACCAATGGGCGGCGCTCGCTCTCCCCGGCGACGAGCGCGGCCATGAGCTCGGCGAGGCGGTCGACGCGGGCCGCGGCGTCCATGGTCTTGAGCTCGTCGCTCACCGGCAGGTCGAGCGGGACGATGCCTTCGAGCAGCCCCGTGAGCCACGCGTGCTCGGGCGTTGTCTCGCGCACCCAGCGCACGACCTTCTCGCGCGCCGCGTCGGGCGCGAGCTCGATGGGGGCGCCCGCGAGGCTGCGCACCACGCCGCGCAGCGAGTAGTACGGCGTCTGCGCTTCGACCGCGTCGGCGCCGCCCATCACGAGGGCGACCGAGCGCGTCGCGGCGAGGTCCACCAGCGCCTGCACCAGCGTGCTCTTGCCGATGCCGGCCTCGCCCTCGATCCAGGTGACGCCCGGCGAGGCGCCGCCGACGAGCGCCACGAGCTGCCGATCGAGGCGATGCAGGTCGTCGGCGCGACCGAAGAAGGCGCTCTGCCGACGCGGTCGCTCGGACTGTCGACCGAGCGCCACGAAGCTGGGCACCGGCTGGGCGAAGCCCTTGAGGTGGGCCGCGGCGCGCGGGTTGAACGAGTGGCCGTGGCGGTCGGCGAGGCGCTGCGTCTGCTCGTCGCAGAGGGTGGTGCCCGCGTCGGCGAGCTGCATGAGCCGCGCGGCGAGCACCAGCGTCGCGCCCACGACGTCGAAGCCCCGGCGCTCGCTCGCGCCGTGCTCGGTGCAGAAGACCGTTCCGCTCGCGACGCCGACCGAGGCCGAGACGCCGAGGCGGC
This sequence comes from Polyangiales bacterium, assembly GCA_044229975.1. Taxonomy (GTDB): domain Bacteria; phylum Myxococcota_A; class Polyangia; order Polyangiales; genus SCUS01. The sequence goes on along the minus strand of JBGARZ010000005.1, from coordinate 334,810 downwards.
GCAGCCGGGACTGCATCTCGATGGAGGCGTCCATCGCCCGCGCGGCGTCGTCCTCGTGGGCCAAGGGCGGAACGCCGAAGACACCCAGCACCCCGACCCCCTTGTCGCCGATGACGGCGTGCACCACGCCGCCCGCGTCGGAGATGGCGCGCTGCACGGCGGCGACGGCGTTCTGGAAGGGAGAGTCGGCCGCGCGCAGGTCGAGCCCGTGGATCCGCGCAAACACCGCCGTCACCGGACGAAACTCCGCGATGAGGTTGCGCACGCCGCTCGCGAGGCGGTACTGCACCGACGGCGGAATCACCGCGGCCAGCGTCTCCAGCACCTCTGGGGGACACTCCAGCGCGCGTCGCTCGGCCGGCACGACCCGCTGACGAAGCGCGCTCACGCGGACGACTCCACCGGCGATGGTCGTGGCGTCGAGGTGCTGGCGCGCCACCGCGAAGGCGTCGGCGCTGAGCGTGAGTGTTCCTTCGGCGGCCGAGCGGTCGGCGCGCGCGAGGTCTTCGATGCCATCGCCATGAACGAAGGTCTGCCAGTGGCCCTGGTAGCCGCCCGCCTCGACGACGGAGCACTCGCCCCAGCCGATGGCCGCGCGCACGCGGATCTTCTCGCCGCGCTCGGCCACGAGGGCGCTGGTCTCGGCCAGCGCGTCGAGCGCCGCCTGACACGCGCGGAGGACGGGCTGATGCTCGGCCTCGCCGTCGGCGCGCGGGAAGGCCACGCCCACCGCGTCGCCCGCGAAGTAGAGGATGTCGCCGCCCATGCCCACCGCCGCGTCGGTCACCGTCGCGAAGAGCGGGATCACCAACCGCGAGAGCTCCTCGGCGCCGAGGGCTCCGCGGGCGGACAGCTCGGCCGCCACGCGCGAGAAGCCCACCACGTCGATGAGGAGGAAGGCACCGTGGACGATGTCGGGCTCGGTCGCCGCACCGCCCGCAGCGTGACGCCGCAGCATGCGTTCGACCTGGAGCCTGGGCGCATAGAGAGCCGCGTCAGAGCCTGCCATCGGTGCTGCACCCTCCTGCGGCGCGCTGCCGCACGCTAACACCGGATGCGGCCTCGACGACGCAGGAAAGCGCAGAGTTCGAAGCGTCGCTACGGCATGAGCGTCGTGCGCTCCTGCATGGCGGCGTCGATGGACGCGCGCTCGTAGGGCACCGGCTGGTAGGTGCCGCTGTCCCAGTCGGCCTGGGTGTTGGCGTAGAAGCGGGACATCGGGTCGCCGGAGTTGCCGCGCGGGAAGTTCACCGTCGCCGCGGGTGTCCCGTCGTCGTTGAAGCCGATGACCATCCGGTAGCCCGGCGCGTGGTGCGACTCCATCGTCTCGCGCACCGTCGTCCCGTTGAAGAACTCCCCTTCGGAGACGTTGACCGTCGCAAACGACCCGTCGACCGGCGCCGCCGCCACCGCAAACGGTCCCTCCGGCGTGAACAGCGTCGTCGGCCGCGACGTGTGGAACTGCCCCCAGGTGTAACGCGTCGCCTCGACCCCGCCGAAGCGCGTCGTGAGCCAGTCGCGGGTCTGCGCCAGCGCCCGCAACGCCAGCACGTCGCGTCCCCCCTGGAGGTACTGGGCGGCCATCGGCGAGCGGCCGTTGATGACCAGCGCGAGCAGCTTCATCACGTACACCGGCGCGTTGGCGATGAGCGGGTCGAACATCACGTCGAGGTCGTCGGCCAGCACCTGCCGCGCATAGAAATGTTCGAAGGCCTCGAACACCACCGGGGCCGAGGCCGCGCGGTCCATGCGGTGGTCCCACGCGGCGAGCTGCGCGGCGAGGGAGGCGAGGCGCGCGTCACCGACGTACATCGCGAGTGCCGGGTCGGTGGGGATGTGCGCGACGGCCTCGGCGAGCGACGGGAGCATGTCGTCGGCGAGGCGGTTGTACGTGTCGAGCTGGAGCCGCTGCATGTCGACGCGGGTGACGTTGCCCGCCGCCGTGAGCCGCGTGAGCTCGGACTCGATGCGCGCCGCGCGGGGCCCCGGGTCGAACCACACGCCGTAGTACCAGGGGTCGTCGTCGAGGCGCCCGTTGCTCGTAAACCCGAAGGGGTCGTTGTTGGCCGAGCAGAGGAAGCCGCGCGTTCCGCCGCGCGAGTGCGGCTGCTGGTCGTCGCTCAGGAAGTCGCCCGTCCACAGGTTGCGGAGGTTGGCGCCGTCGAGCACCGAGTACGGCGCGCCCAAGGTGCGGGTGTCGCCGCGGTCGGGGATGAGCACCCGCGAGCGGTAGCTGATGTCCCGTGCGTCGGCCGAGATGAAGTTGAAGGCGCCGATCTCCATGCGCCGCACCGCCGCGTCGAAGGCCGCCACGTCGGTCGCGCGGTTGAAGGCGAGGAAGACGTCGGCCTCCTCGGTCGCGCGCTCGCCGGCCCAGCGGAAGAGCACCCGGTTGTTCTTCTCGGTGATGGGCAGCGGGGCGAGGTCGTCGGGCAGCAGCACCCCGAGGCCCGGAACCTCCTCGACCACCTGGTCGACCATCTCACCGCCGCGGACGGCGATGCGCTCGCGGCACGGCACCACGGAGTACGAGTCGCCGCCGAGGGTGATGGTGTTGCTCCCGGCGATGACCTCGAAGAGGTCCATGGTGTCGGGGTACGCGGTGGTGGCCGTCCACGCGACGTGGCGGTTGTGCCCGAGGTTGACGAAGGGCGCGCCCGCGAAGGCGAAGCCCACCACGTCGAGCCCACCGCTCGCGGCGCTGCGCATGTGGTGCGCCCAGAACACCGTCGGGCTCTGCAACGGCTGGTGCGGATCGCCCGCCAGCAACGGCCGACCATTGGCGCTGTGACGCCCCGCGATTGCCCAGTTGTTGCTCGCTCCGCCCGAGAGCGGAGACATGCGCTGGAGGAAGTTGGCGAGTCGGGTGCCCGTGTCGCGGGGCGCCTGCTGGGCTCGCACCGCGGGGGCGGGGCGCTCCTCGGGCGGGACGATGAACGCGCTCCCGAGCGAGTTGATGAGCGGCAGCGCCGCGGCGCGCGGGACGTACCGGCGGGCGACGGTGGAGAGCACGTCGTAGTCGATCTGGCTCGCGTTGCGGAAGAGCTGGAGGCGGCCGATGAGGTAGGGGTCGTCGGTGGTCCAGCGGGCGGGCGCGAAGTCGAACTCCGTCGCGCGAAACCCGGGCGGCTTCGGCACGGTGCCGGCGTTGATCTCGTCGACGCGGCGGTTGACGCCCGCCACCCAGGCCGCGATGAGCCGGTGCGTCTCGGGGTGCTCCTGCGCCACGCGCAGCGCGCTCTGGTGGCCCCAGTGGGGGATGCCCACCATCCGCACGAGCTGGTCCTGCGAGAGCTTGTCCCGCCCCAACACCTCGGCGGCCCGGCCTCGCGCCGTGCGCCGCACCAGCTCCATCTGGAACATCCGGTCGACGGCCTGCGCGTACCCCGCGGCGTACATCACGTCGTCGTCGGTCTGCCCCTCGATGTGGGGGATGCCCAGCGCGTCGCGGGTGATGGTCACCGGCGCGCCGAGCCGCACGGTCGGCGACGTCGCATCGGGCTCCAGTGGCGCGGTGCGGGTGCACTGCGTCACCACGGGGACGTCGGCGCGCGGCCGGTCGGTGGCGGCGTCGGTCGACGCGTCGGGGGTGTTCGTCGGCGTCGGGTCGGACGAGCACGCGAGGAGGACGAGTGACGCGGCGAGGGGACGGGCGCGACGGAGTTTCATCGGCGGTACGAGTATCACGCGGGCCGATGCGGGTTAGATTCGCGGCCATGGCCCGACCGCTCGCCGTGATCGCCGCGCTCGCCCTCACCCTCACCGCGTGCGCCGCGCAGGACGAAGCGCCCCTCGTCGTCCGCCGCGACGCGGGCACGACCGTACGCGATACCGGCGTGCGCGATACCGGCGTGCGCCGTGACGTGCCCACCACGAGCGTCGATCGCCCCGTCGCGGAGGTCGATGTCCCGACCGAGCCCGACGACGTTCCGGCCGAGCCCGAGGACATCCCCACCGTCTCACCCATGGACGTGCCCGCGGTGCCCGTCGATCGCCCCGCGCCCGTCGACGTCGGCCGCGACGCGGGCTTCGGCGTGGTGCTTGGCGATGCGTGGTCGGCCGAGCGCGACGCGGGCGATCCGACCCCGCGCGACATCGACGTGATCGCAACGGGTGCGCCCACCGACAGCGCCGCTCGCTTCGGCGGCGCCGACGAGTCCGGTCGCGCCCCGACCATCGTCTACCCCGAAGAGGGAACGCTCCTCCCGCCCAACCTCACCGGCTTCGAGGTGCACTTCCGTCCCGGCACGGGCAACGACCTCTTCGAGGTGGCGTTCCGCGGTGACCGCGGCGCGCTGCGTGTGTTCACCCGCTGCACGGTGGTCGCAGACGGGTGCGTGTTCAGCCTCAACGAGGCCGCGTACATCGAGCTCGCCCGCGTCGCGCAGCCCTCGGGCAACGTCACGCTCAGCGTGCGCGGCACGACCGCGGCGGGTGGTGGGGTCGGTCGCTCGGTCACGCGCGCCCTCGGCGTGACCAACTTCGACGTCCGCGGCGGGCTCTACTACTGGTCGGCGAGCGGGAGCATCAACCGCTACGAGTTCGGTCGACCCGGCGCGCGCCCGGAGCCCTTCCTGCGCGGCGACCCCATCAACTGCATCGGCTGCCACGTGCTGTCGCGCGACGGTTCGCGTCTCATGGCGGGGCGCTTCATCCCGGGCCCCGCGGCCACGCAGATCTACGACGTCACCACGCGCGCCACGACCTCACCCGCCTACGGCGCCAACTTCGGAACCTTCTCCCCCGACCTCCGGTGGCTCCTCACCAGCGATGGCAACCGCATGGCGCTCCGCGACCCGGTCACGGGCGCCGAGGTTCCTGGTCTTCCGGGTGGCCCTTCGGGCTCGCACCCCGACTGGGCGCGCGGTGGTCGCTCGGCGGTGTTCTCGCGGCCGCGCACCTTCTTCCCGCTCTTCGGAACGCCTGGCCACAACGGCCCGGCCGACCTCGTCGTGATGCCCTGGAGCGGCTCGGCCTTCGGCGCCGCCACGACCCTGGTCACGGCCTCCGGCGTGCGCGACAACAATTACTATCCCTCGTATTCACCCGACGACGGGTGGGTGCTCTTCAACCGCGCGACGGGCAGCTCCAACCACAACATCGACGCGCAGCTCTGGGTGGTCCCGGCGGGCGGTGGCGCGCCGACGCACCTCGCGCGGGCCGACCTCGCGGAGGGCGTCGGCAACTCGTGGCCGAAGTGGGCGCCCTTCGTGCAGCGCTTCGGCGGAGAGCCGCTGATGTGGTTCACGTTCTCCAGTCGGCGCGACTACGGGCTGCGCTTGCGGCAGCAGACGCGCGAGGCGGCGATGCGAACCTCGCAGCTCTGGATGGCGGCATTCAGGCCGGGGCGGGCGGGCGGCATCGAGGCGAGCACGTCGGCGTTCTGGCTGCCGTTTCAGGCGATCAACGAGGGCAACCACATCGCGCAGTGGGCCGAGCAGGTGCAGCGGCAGGGGTGCACCTCCGACCGCGACTGCGTGCAGGCCGAGCGCTGCCTGCCGGTGCCCTTCAGCACCGTGGCGCAGTACGCCTGCGCGGTGCCGTAGGGACGCTCGTGTGAGCGCCGACCACTCCACGAAGGCGTCCCAGGCTCGCGCGCTCAAGTACCTTGCGCTCGCGGCCCTGGCGGCGCTCTTGTGGATCGCGTCTCCCGTCGGGGTCGGTCTCTTCCTGGGCGCTCTCCTGGCCTTCACGCTCCAGCCCTTCTACGGACGCCTGCGGGGTCGCGGGTGGAGCGCCACGAGCGCGGACCTCGTGTGCGTGCTCGGCGCGATGACCCTGGTGACGGCGGCCTGCGCGGGCTTCGCGGTGCTCTTCATCACGCGCGGCGTCGTGCTGGTGCAGGCGCTGCCCACGATGCTCGCGTCGGGTGGCGTGCTGCGGCGGCTCGTCGAGCGTGGGCTCCGCGCGGTGCACGCCAACCCCGACGCGGCCTTCGCGCACCTTCAGGACGAGGCCATGTCGGCCGGGACGCGCGCGGCGGAGGTCGCGGCGGGCGTCGCGGGCGCCACCTTCGCGGGGCTGCTCACGCTCTTCTTCATGGGCCTGGCCACCTACTACGTGCTCCGCCACTGGAACGCGATCGTCCGCCGCGCCGAGGTCGCCTTCCCCTTCGCGCCGCGCCACACGCGGTCGTTGTTCAATCAGTTTCGCAAGGTGGGGAGCGAGGTGCTGCGCGGCACCGTCGTGACGGGCGTTCTTCAGGGCATCCTCGCGGGCCTCGGCTACTGGGTGACGGGCGTGCCCGACCCGGCGTTTTTCGGCGCGCTGACGGCCGTGGCGTCGCTGGTGCCTGCGGTGGGGACGCTGCTGGTCTGGATCCCCGCGGGCATCTACCTCATCGCGTCGGGCCACCTCGCGCGCGGCGTCATCGAGCTGGTGTACGGCGCGCTCATCGTCGGCATCGTCACCGACTACGTGATCCGCCCGAAGCTGGTGGGACGCGACTCGGGCGTGCCCGCGGTGCTGACCTTCGTGTCGCTCTTCGGCGGGGTAGAAGTGTTCGGGGTGATCGGCCTCGTGGTGGGTCCGGTGATCGTGACGCTCTGCGTGGCGATCTTGCGGACGTACGAGGAGGAGTCGGTCGCCGCGGCGTCGCAGCAGGTTGATGAGTGAGGGGCCCCGCCCGTCTGCCCGTAACTGGACGACCACCGCCCCCGGCGTGCTAGCGCGCGATGAGTCCCTTCCACCGGAGTCGTCATGCGCCCCACCGCTCGCGGCCGCTCCGCGCTCGTCCACGCTGCCTTCGTCTTCGCGCTCGCGTCGCCGCTCGGATGCGCGAGCCTCGACGAGCTCTGGAGCAACGCTACCGCCCCAGTCGACGCGGCCGCGGTGACCGTCGCCGAGCCGCTGCGGTTGCCGCCCGTGGAAGACCCGAGCCGCCCGCCGCAGGTCGACGACGACGCCGGCGGATCAGCCCTCGAACCCGAGCCCGACGCGGGCCCGCTCGATGCGGGCGCGGCCGACGCCGACCTCCCCGACGCCGTCGTCGATGACGCCGCGGACGCCTCGCCCGACGACGCTTCGCTCGCCGATGCTTCGCTCGCCGATGCTTCGCTCGCCGATGCTTCGCTGGACGATGCCGCCGTCGAGGCCGACGCGGGCGTCGTCGACACGCGACCGACCATCACCGCGCTCGGCTGGCGCACGGGGGTCGTCGATGTTCCGCGGCGCACCGGCGTGTGGGTCGGCTACCTCCGCGCGGGCGCTCGCATCGCCGTGGTGCGCGGTCCCGTGGGCAACGACGGCTGCCCCGCGCGGCGCAACGCTCCGGGGCGCGGCTGGTACGAGGTCGACGGCGGCGGATACGTCTGCGTCGGCGCGCTCGCGACGCTCACGGCCAGCCTCACCGACGAGGCCATCACCTCGCGGCTCCCCGCGCCGCCCGACCTCGCGTCGCCGATGCCCTTCACCTACGCGCGCGCCGAACGCAACGCGCCCATCTTCCGTCGGTTGCCCACTGGCGAAGATGAGCGCGCGGTCGAGGCACTTCGCATCGCGTCGCAGCCCACCGTCCCAGGTCCGGTGCGCATCGAGGACCTCGTCGGCCCGCCCGGCTCCGTGATGCAGCGACGCGCCCTCGCGGGCATGTACGTCTCGCTCCGTCGCGAAGAGCGCTCCGCCAACGGAACCTCCTTCTGGCACACGCAGTCCGGCGGCTACGTCCGCGCGGGCGCGCTCAACGTGCTCGCGGGCACCAACTCCTTCCAGGGCGCCGCCCTCGACGCCGAGCACCCGCTGCCCGTGGCCTTCGCGATGGGCCCCGGCGCCGCGACCTATCGCCTCAACGGTCGCACCATGGTGCAGCGCGCGCGGCTCGGTTGGCGCTCCATCGTGGCGCTCACGAGCGATCCGCCGGTGACCATCGCGGGCGAGACGTATCACCACACCACCGACGGCGGCTTCGTCCGCGCGCGGCAGGTGCGCATCGCGGCGCCGCACGCCCCGCCGTCCGACCTCGCGCCCGACGAGCGCTGGATCGACGTGAACCTCGACCGCCAGATCGCCGTGGCCTACGAGGGGACGCGCGCGGTGTACGTCACCCTGGTGAGCTCCGGTCGCCGCGACCGCACCAACCCCGACGAGAACTACGAGACCGTCCAAGGGGCCTTCCGCATCCTGTCGAAGCACGTCGCGACGACCATGGACGGCAACAGCAGCGGCGGCCCGTACAGCATCGAGGACGTCCCCTGGGTGATGTACTTCGACGGGTCGTTTGCGCTGCATGGAGCGTTCTGGCACGGCGGCTTCGGGGCGACGCACTCGCACGGCTGCGTCAACCTGAGCCCGCCCGACGCGCGCTGGTTCTACGAGTGGACGGGGCCCCATGTGCCGGCCGGCTGGGGCGGCGTGTACGCGACGCCCAGCAACCCCGGGACGCGCGTCTACGTCCACTACGACCACCAGTCCCTCGGCGTGCGCGGTGGTCCCGTCCGCGTGCCCGGTCACTGAGCGAAGAGAGCCACGCGGCCCGAGCCATCTGTCCCCGAGCGTCTCGACAGGGCGCTATGGTGCGACTCGTGAAGAGTGCGCACGAGCAGGTCGGGTTCACGCCCCGGCAGGTCCGAAGTTTTCGTGAGGGCGTCGCGTTCTCGGAGGAGTTCTTCTTGGGCGTCAGCGAAGTGCAGAAGGCGCTGAACAAGGTGTGCGCGGCGCTGGAAGCCGACGGGATTCCCTACGCGGTCGCTGGGGCGATGGCGCTCAACGCGCACGGCTATCGGCGGGTGACGACGGTCGTCGATCTCCTGCTCACGCGGGAGGGGCTCGCGTCGTTCAAGGCCCGGCATCTTGGCCTCGGTTGGGTGGAGAACTTCCCGGGCTCGAAGGGCATGCGGGACACCGAGTACGGCGTGAAGATCGACGTGATCCTCACGGGGGACTTCCCCGGCGATGGGAAGCCCAAGGCTGTCGCCTTCCCCGACCCCTCGGTAGCTCGCCGCAATGGGGCCGTGATGGTCTTGCCGCTACGCGACCTCGTCGAGTTGAAGCTGGCCTCGGGCATGAGCAACCCGGGCCGCATGAAAGACCTCGCTGACGTGCAGGAGGTCATCAAGCACGTTGATCTTCCCGCCGAGCTCGGCGACGACCTCGACCCCTTGGTTCGCGACGAATACCTCCGAATCTGGAAGGCCACCCGGGACAACCCCGAGGACGAATAGGCGCCGGTCACAGAACGGTCGGCGTCTCCTCCCACCCCGAGCGTCGCTCCGCGAACGCTCCCTTCGCGAGGTGTCGACCGAAGGCGCGCATCACCCACGCATGGAAGGGCCCCTGCGTCGCGACGTAGATGGGCCACGGCAGCCGCGGCTCGAAGTCATGGATGCCGGCGAGCAGCACCGATCCGTCGAGCATCTGCCGCAGCTCGAAGCGGGCTCGCTTGGCGGAGCGCGCGAGCAGGCCGCCGGTCACGTAGAAGAGCTGCCGATCGGGGTGCGAGCGCGCCGGGGCGAGGGTGAGCTCCAGGAGCGTTCCGATGGGCGCGAGCGCGAAGCGGCAGGTGCGCTGGTCGTCGACGGTGACGCGGAGCAATCCGCGGAAGTAGGTCGGCAGCCAGCGCACGTACTCCTCGGCGGCCCAGAGCGCGTCGTGGCCCGGCGGCACGCCCATGCGCTGCACCGATCGCACGCGCCGCTCGGTGCGCGCGGGCGGGCGCTGAAACGCGATGGGCTCCGACGCGTGGTCGTCTTCGTCGAGTGCGCGCTGGAGGGCCTCGCGCACGGACATCCCCGGGAGGTTGGCCATGGCCTGGAGGCGCTGGTCGTCGGTGACCATCTCGTGCTTGAGGCTCTCGACGAGCGGCGACACGAGGTCGAGCGGGGCGCCCGTCACCAGCGACACCCACAGACGCGAGAGCCCCACCGTCATGAACGGCAGCGGATACAGCGTCGGACGCTTGCCGGTGAGGAGCTCGCCCGTGAGCCCGAGCAGCTCGCGGTAGTTGAGGACGTCGGGAGAGCCCACGTCGTACGCCTCGCCGAAGCACGCTTCGCGGCCGAGGGCGAAGCGCAGGAGCGCGACCACGTCGTCGAGGGCGATGGGCTGCATGCGCGTGGAGGTCCAGTTCGGGCAGAGCATCACCGGCAGGCGCTGCACCAGGCGCTTCAACATCTGAAACGATGACCCGCCCGCGCCGATGACCATGCCCGCCCGCAGGGCGGTGACGGGGACGCCGTGATCGCCGAGTGCACGCTCGACCTCCATGCGGCTCTCCAGGTGCTCGGAGCGGTCGCCCGTCGGCGGGACGAGGCCGCCCAGGTAGACGATCTGTCGAACGCCTGCGTGCTTCGCGGCGCGCCCGAAGTTGTCGGCGCAGATGAGGTCGAAGTCGCGGAAGGAGCCCTGCGTGAGCCGCGCCGAGGGCATCATGCTGTGGACGAGGTAGACGGCGTAGTCGGCGCCCGCCAGCGCGCGCTCGGCGTCGAGGAGCGAGAAGAGATCGCACGCGCGCCACTCGGCGACGTGCTCACCGGGCGAGCGAGCGCCGCGGGAAAGACCGACGACGGTGTGGTCGGGCGAGAGCGCGCGGGCGAGGGCCTTGCCAACGAAGCCCGAGGCACCGGCCATCACCACCACGGGCTTCTTGAGCGTCATGCGAGTGAGAGGCTCTATGCGGCGCTGCGGTTGAACGTCGAGCCGTCAGGATCATCCTTTCAAGGTCGTCGCGTCTGCTTGCAGACCGGGGTGCAGGCGCGAGACGCGATCAACCCCGGTCTGCGAGCAGGTGCGACGACATCGAGTGGATCGTCGTCAGGAGGTCGCGCGCCTCCCTCGTGGTGTCTCCCCGGCGTAGCGGCGAAACACCCTCCGAAACGCGGCCGCATCCGCATAGCCCACCTGCGCCGCGACCTCCTCCACCGACGCCTGCGTCGTCTCCAGCAGGTGCGACGCGTGCGCCACCCGCACCCGCTGAACGAACTCCATCGGCGTCATTCCCGCCGCGGCCTTCGCCTTGCGGGCGAGCGTTCGTGGTGAGGTTCCCCCCGCACGCGCCAGCTCGTCGAGCGTGAGCTGTCGGCCCACGTTGGCGGTCGCGAATCGCTCCACCGCGCGGAGCACCGGGTCGGCGGTGCGGAGGTGCTCCATCACCATGTAACGCGCCTGCGACACGCGCTCATCGAGCACGAGGTAGCGCGCCACCATGTGCGCGAGCGACGGGCTCGCGACCCGCGCGATGAGCCCCAGCACCAGGTCGGCGTGCGCAAAGGCCGAGCCCGCCGTGAGCACGCCATCGCTCTCGACCACCATCCGCTCCACGCACACCGCGACGTCCGGAAACCGCCGCGCAAACGCCGGAACCAGCCACCACGTCGTGGTCGCGCTGCGCCCAGCGAGCAGCCCCGACGCCGCGACCACGAAGGTCGCCGAACACGACGCCGCGACCATCGCACCGCGAGCCGAAGCGCGAGCGAGGAGCTGTGCGCCGCGCGCCACGTCCGCCCGGGCCAGCAAGCGCTCGACGGCCGGTTCGGTGGCGGCGGACAAGCCCGGCACCACCACGACGTCCCCAGTCCCCACGCCTCGCAAACCAAACGCTCCGTCCACCGACACCGAACGCCCCGTCCCCGATCGCACCGGTGCTCCGTCGATGGACACCACGCGCTGCCGCAGCGGCTTCGCGCGACGCGCCGCCGGGACGAGGCCCGCCTCGACGAGCCGCGCGGCGGTACTCACCACGTCGATGCCGACTCCGAGCGCTCCCTCCGCCACGCCATCAAGCACCAGATGCGTGATCACACTGGCAAGAATAGACCGAACATTGTCCATCTCGCCACTCACCACCGACGCCGCCATCGGGCATCGTCGGGCCATGAACCCACCGACCCCAGCGTCGACCGCCGACGACCCGCTCAGCGACTTCGCGCGCCGCGCCGTCACCCTCGACGCAACCACCCGCACCGTCTACGTCGCGGGCGTCGGGCCCGCCGTCGTCGTGATGGCCGAGATGCCCGGCATCAGCCCCCACGTCGCGCGCTTTGCGCGGTGGGTTCGCGACGCGGGCTTCACCGTCTATCTGCCGTCGCTCTTCGGGCGCGACGGCGCGTACCCCGAGGCGGAGGCCGGTCTCGCCGTGCTCAAGCGCGCCTGCGTGAGCGCGGAGTTTCGCGCCCTCGCGGCCAACGAGTCGGCCCCGGTGACGCAATGGCTACGCGCGCTCGCCCGCCTCGCCCACGAGGAGTGCGGCGGCGTCGGCGTCGGGGCCATCGGCATGTGCTTCACCGGAGGCTTCGCGCTTAGCATGATGCTCGAACCCACGATGCTGGCCTCCGTCCTCTGTCAGCCGTCGCTGCCGCTCAACGACGCGGCGGCGGTGCAGATCGCGCCCGCCGAGCTCGCTGCCGTGAAGGAGCGCATCGAGCGCGAAGACCTCACGGTGCTCGCGTACCGCTTCGAGGGCGATCGCCACTGCACGGCGCAGCGCTTCGACGCCTACGCCGCCGCGCTGGGTCCGCGCTTCCGGCCGAGGGTGCTGCCGTCGTCGGCCGCGAGCGCGACGCCGCCGCCGTTCTTCGAGCAGGTCGTCGGCTGTCCGCACAGCGTCGTGACGGCGCACCTCATCGACGCCGCGGGGGAGCCCACCCTCGCCGCGCGGGATGAGATCCTGGCCTTCTTCACCCACTCCCTGAAGCGCGACCCGGTCGGGGGAGGGCGCCGATGAGTAGCGCCGTGGTGGAGCTCGTCGGGCGGAGCAGCTCGCACTTCACGCGCGTGGCCGCGATCTTCGCGCACGAGCTCGGCGTGCCCTTCGAGCTGGTGGTCGTGGGTGACCTCACGAGCCTCGACGCCGCGGTGTACGGCGGACACCCGGCGCGGAAGATCCCTTCCCTGCGCGTCGGTTCGTCGGTGGTCTTTGGCGCCGAAAACGTCTGCCGCAAGCTCGCGGAGATCGCCGGCCGCGGCAGTGACCCGCGGGTCGTCTGGCCCGAGCACCTCACGACGGACGTCGCCCGCAACGCCCAGGAGCTGACGTGGCTCGCGATGTCGGCGCAGGTGCAGCTCATCCTCGGCGCGGGCCTCGGCAAGCTGCCGCCCGACAACGCCTACCTGGTGAAGACCCGCACCGGCCTTGATGGCGCCCTCGCGTGGCTCGACGCCAACCTGTCCGACGCGCTCGATGCGCTGCCTCGCGAGCGCGACCTCGCGCTGCTGGAGGTGACGGTGTTCTGTCTCATGGAGCACCTCGATTTTCGCCGCACGGTGCCCAACGACTCGCATCCGAACCTGCGGCGATTCAGCGCGGCGTTTGCGACCCGCTCGTCGGCCCAGCGCACCGCGTACCGCTACGACGCCGCGCGCCCGCAACCCTGAGGAAAGACCATGACGCTACGACGCCCCGCCCTCGATCCGTCGACCATCGCTGCGCGCAACACGTCCGGCTACCCCGAGGTCTTTCGTCAACGGGTGCTGCCGCGCGAGAAGCGGGCGCTCGGCGACGCCCTCGGTCTCACGAAGATCGGCACCAACCTCACGACGCTCTTCCCCGGACGGGAGTCGTCGATGCGGCACTGCCACACGCACGAGGACGAGCTCGTGTTCGTGCTCGAAGGCGAGGTGGTGCTGCGAACCGACGAGGGCGAGCAGCTCCTCACCGCGGGCATGTGCGCGGGCTTCCCCGCGGGCTCAGGCAACGGGCATCAGCTCGTCAACCGCAGCGAGCGGCCCGCGCGGTATCTGGAGATCAGCAACCGCGACCCGGCCGACACCGCGGACTATCCCGATGACGACTTGCGCTACGCCAAGGCGGCCGACGGGAAGGCCCGCTTCACCCGCAAGGACGGCTCGTCGTACTGAGGCGCCTACCGCGTGGCGACGTGGCACCACGACGGCGATCCCGGCGGAATCCCGGCATCTTGATACGGCGACGTCCGTGGCGGGAGCCCGTACGGGTGATCGAGCAGAAACTGCCACAGCGGCCGGAAGCGCGTCCCTCCGTCGGCCGGAGGATCGACCGGCGGCATGGCGTGGCCGGAGCTGTGGACGCACTGCTCGACGAAGTGGTTGTCGCGGATGAGCGCGTCGCGATAGCGCCGTGACGCCTCGTCGAAGTTGACGCCGAGGAAGTCCGAGGGCCCGCCCCACAGCACCATCGCGGGGAACTTGTTGGGCTGCGGCGTGTACTCCATGCGCCAGACGCCGAGCACGTCGCCGAGGCCGCCGCTCATGACCTCTACCGAGGCGAAGTAGTTCGCGCGGTCGGTGGTGGAGAGGTACGTGAGCCAGAGGCCACCCGCGCTCACGCCGACGCCGTGGACGCGGTGACGGTCCACGCGAAACTGCTCTGACACGCAGGTGAGCATGTCGTCGAAGAAGGTGAGCTCGTCGGCGACGCCCCAGGTCTCAGCGAAGGGCCAGTCGAAGAGGAAGAGGCTGTCGCCGTTGTCGCGCTGCTGCTCGTCAGGCGCGATGGCGATGAAGCGCATCTGCTCGGTGGCGGTCTCCAGCTCGCCCTGCCGCACGAACGATCCGCTCGACGCGTTGAGCCAGTGCCACGCGAAGAGCACCGGCCAGTCCGAGCTGCCGTCGTAGTTGCGCGGGACGATCAGCCGAAACGTGCGCGTCTGCCCGCCGCTGCGAAACCCGCGGTTGATGGCCGCATCGGAGGTGGGCGCGCCGACGAGGCGGGGACACGTTCCGTGCGAGTACGGGCGGAGCGGGGGTGGGTCGCGCGGCGAAGGGGGGATGTCGACGGTGGGCGCATCGACGAGCGCGGGCACGTCCCCATGGGGGGCCACGTCGATGGGCGCTGGGACGTCGGTCTCGGTGGCGACGTCTTCGGGGGGAGGGACGTCTTTGGGAGTTCCTGCGTCGACGCCGAGGTCGTCGGGTGCCGCGGGGACGTCACTCGCGACGATGACGTCGACCGGGGCGACGTCTTCGGGCGGGGGGCCGGAGTCGGCGGCGCTCGAAGTGCCATTGCACGCCGCGAGCACGCTCGCGAACACAACGAAGTGGAGCTTGCTCCATCGACGGTCGACCATGGCGCACCCTCTCGCGGCAGAAGACAGCCGTGAGGGGACTCCGCGCGCGGGGCGCTTGTCAACGGGGGGTGTCGTGGGGAGGGGAGAGGGTGCCGCGCTCTGGTCAGGGCGCGGCGTCAGGCGGGTCGCTCAGAGCGAGCGCGAGTAGTACTCGATGATGAGCTGGACATCGACCTGGAGGAGCACGGAGTCGCGCTCGGGCAGGGCGCTGATGGTGGCGCGCTGCGTGTCGCTCTCCCAGCCGATCCAGGCGGGGCGAGCGGTCTCGCTGCCGGCGACGGCGTCCTTGAGGTGGGTGTTTTCCTTGTAGCGGTCGGCGATGGTGATGATGTCGCCGACATTGACGCGGGCCGAGGCGATGTCGAGGCGCTTGCCGTTGACGAGCACGTGGCCGTGGTTGACGAGCTGACGGGCCGCCGGGATGGTGACCGCGAAGCCCGCGCGCCAGACGACGTTGTCGAGGCGACGCTCGAGCAGCTCGAGGATCCGGTCGCCCGTGACGCCCTTGCCCGACTTGGCTTCGACGATGATGCGGCGGAGCTGCTTCTCGGTGAGGCCGTAGTTGTAGCGGAGCTTCTGCTTCTCGCGCAGACGCACGGCGTAGTCCGAGAACTTCTTGCGCGCCTGGCCGTGCTGGCCCGGCGGGTGGGGCCGACGCTCGGCCTTCTTGCGCGTGAGGCCCGGGAGCTCAGCCCCGAGCGAACGAATCTTCTTCAGACGCGGTCCGGTGTACTTCGACATGTGTCTCTTCTCTTCGTGTGCCCGCCCAGAAAGCGGGGCCATCGCCCGTCGCCGGGCGAGAACACCCCTCATCGGGCGTTCGGCGGGCGTAGGTACCGGTCTTGCGCGGGGCCGTCAACCTCTGCCGCCGTCCGCTGCCCTCCTGCGCTGCGACGCATCCATCGTTGATCTCCGCGCCGTGGGCGTGTTCGATGGATCGGTCGCGCCCCATGAAGCTCTCCCTCTCGCTCGTGCTGCCGTTGTCGCTGCTCTTCGTCGCGGGCTGCGGCGGGCCCGACCCCACCATGGCCGACGCCTCGGCCGATGCTCGGGTGTCCACCGATGCGCGGGCCGACGCCGCCGCGGTCGATGCCGGCGATGCTGGTCCGGGCGTGGCCTTCGCGCTCGCGCCCGGGGAGGTCGCCGAGGTCCCGGTCAGTGGTGGCGTCGCGGCCGTGCGTCTCGCCACGCCGACGGGGGCCGAGCGCTTCGTGCTCATCGCCGCCTCGACGCAGCTTGCGATGACGGGCGAGTCCGACCCCTACACCGCGGTGGCGCGGGTCGACGGATTCGCGCCGATGCCGACGCTGGCGACGGGGTGCTCGCTCGACCCGACGCGCTGGCGGCCGATGGTGTTGCCGACCGAGGCCGCGCCCATGGGCACCGCGCCTGCCGTCGGGACGGAGCGCACCTTCCGCATCCCGACCAAGCGGGTGATCGCCACCATGACGGCGCGCGTGGTGGCGGTGAGCGACCGGGCGGTGGTGTGGGCCGACGTGACGCCGGGCAACCCCGCGACGGTGGACATGGCCTTCGTGACGGAGCTGCTGCGGGTCTTCGACGCGACCATCGTTCCGCGGGAGCGCGCGGTGTTCGGGATGGAGTCCGACGTCGACGGTGACGGGCGCATCGCGCTGGTGTTGTCGCCGTTGACGGCCGACATCGGGCAGGGCTTCTTCTGGCCGTGTGACCTGGTGAACAAGGACGGGTGCGGCGGGTCGAACCGTGTCGAGGCGGTGTACCTGACGCCGTTCAACCTGCTTCAAGCGCCCTACAACACGCCCGCGGCGGTCAACGAGATCGTCGCCCACGAGGTGGGCCATCTCGTGCACTACGGCCGCAAGGTGCTGCGCAACCGGCTGACCGCGTGGGAGGACAGCGTGTACATGCAGGAGGCCTTCGGCGGCCTCGCGCAGGACACCATCGGGTTTCAGTTCGACAGCCTGCGCGCGACGAAGGTGGCGCTCGACCAGGTGAACCGCTTCTCGCTGGGCGATGTGCTGGTCGACGGGACCGCGGGCAGTTTCAGCCGCGATGGCGCGATGCGGGGCGGCGGGTATCTCTTCGCGCGCTGGCTTTACGACCGCGCGGGCGGCGACGAGGCGCAGGCCGACGGGAGCATCGTGGGGCGGGGCGGTCCGGCGCTGCTGCGGACGCTGTTCGACGCACCGGACTCGGTGTCGGCGACGCTGCGGACGTCGGTGGGGACGGCTTCGATGGCGGACGTCGAGATGGACTTCTACACGGCCCTGGCGGCGAGCAACCGCGAGGAGAACGGCGGCGCGGCGGCGACCAACGGGTGCTTCCGCTACGGCGCGGTGACGATGGACCCCGTGACGTCGCGACCGCGCGGAGCGGACGTGTACTCGACCTTCGAGGGAATGATGGCGCGCGGCCCCGCGACGCAGGCCATCGGCATGGCCGACGGGCAGATGCTCGAGGGCGGCGTGGAGTACCTGACCGTGGACGCGACCGCGGGGGCGGCGGAGGTCGGCGCGACGGTGCGAATGGCGGCGACGGCGGGGCTGCGGGTGCGGGTGCTGCGGGTGCGCTGAGGAGACGGATCGGGCCGGAGTTGCTCAATCCGCGCGAGGGGCGCGCAGTCGGTGTGGGCGCGAGATGGTTCGCGGGGCGTACGATCGTGCCAATAGGCTGAGAATCAGCCGTGCGAGACGGGTTGGCGAGGTGGTTGCAGTGACGGTGTGACGCCGCTGGCGGCACCTCGAAAGGCTTCACCCATGACGCACGAAAACTTCTCCTTGCACGGGCTCTTGTTCATCCATCAGGCGATGCGGCGCGACACCGTTCGCCTGGCGCAGCGCGCGGCGCGGCGGCCGTCGAAGACCGAGGTCGCGTCGATGGCGCGGTGGTTCGCGCGCTTCCGACATCAGCTGGAGGAGCACCACCACCTGGAGGACGAGATGTTCTTCCCGATGCTGCGGGAGCGCGACGGATCGCTCGGGGCGGGCTTCGCGACGTTGGAGGGCGATCATCGCGAGATGGCGGCGCTGCTGGAGCGGGTCGCGGCGGGTCTTGCGGCAGGTGGCGGGAGTGAGCTGGTCGAGGCGAGCGCGGGGCTCGCGGCGCTCATCCGGTATCACCTCGACGCCGAGGAGGCGCTGGTGGTTCCGGCGGTGTCGCGGTTGATGTCGCTGGCCGAGCAGCGGGTCTTCGAGGAGGGGCTGCGGAAGCGGTCGAGCCTGGCGGAGATCGGGTTTGCGCTGCCGTGGATTCTCTCGGTGGTGTCGCCCGACGAGCGGGCGGGCGTGCTCGCGGAGCTGCCGCTGCTGCTGCGCTGGCTCTATCGGGCGGTGTGGCGCGGGAGCTACGAGCGGCTGGATGCGGGGCTCGACGCGCGGGAGCCGCCAGCGGTGGTGCCGGCGGCGAGCGTGACGTTGCAGTAGCGGCTGGCCGTTGGTGCGGTTGGTCAGTTCGAGTTCGGCTCGATGGTCAGTGGGCAGGCCAATGGCTGGACGCTGGGGTGAGCGTCAACGCGCGAACCCCAGCGTCCAACAAGCGGCCTGTCCCACCAACAATCTGCTCAAGCAAACAGCCAATCGGACGGCCGTCGAGCGTTACCCGCCCACCCGCGCCTTCAACGCCTTCCGATCGATCTTCCCCCGATCGTTCTTCGGCAGCTCGCTCACGAAGACCACCTGTCGCGGGTACTTATGCCGCGCCAGCCGCCCCTTCGCCCACTGCTGAAGCTCACCCGCCAGCCCATCGCCCGCTGCGTGCCCTTCGCGCGCCACCACGTACGCCCGCGACGCCAGCAGCCCCTCCACCTCGACCCCGATCACCGCGACCTCTGCCACCGCCGGGTGCTCCAACAGGCAATCCTCCACCTCCAGTGGAGACACCCAGAGCCCCGAGATCTTCAGCAGCTCGTCGGCCCTCCCGCCAAACCAGAGGTACCCCTCTTCATCCAACCTGAACAAATCCCCCGTCGAGCACCAGCGCCCGTGGAACGTCTCCCAGCTCTTGTCCCGATCGCCGTGATACCCGATGGCGACGCTGTCCCCGCTCACCCACAGCACGCCCACTTCATTCACAGCCGCCGCCTCCGCCCCCGGCCCGATGGCGTCCCTGGGCAATACCTTGATCGTATACCCCTCGACCACCTTGCCCAGTGATCCCGGCTTCACGTCACCCGGCCGGTTGCTCACGTAGATGTGAAACATCTCCGCCGACCCGATGCCGTCGTAGACCTCCACGCCGAAACGCTCGGTCCACCGCGCGAGCAGCGTCGGCGGCAGCGCTTCACCCGCTGACAGGCAGAAGCGCAGCGACGACAGGTCGAGCTCCTTCCCCTGCTCCAATAGCTTGCCGATCATGGTCGGAACGTTGGTCAGCACCGTCGGCCGGTACTGTGCGATGGCTGTCGTCAGCGACTCCACCGTCGGCCGCTCGGAGAACATCCCCACCGTCGCCCCCACCCGGAAGGGGAACATCAGGTTGGTGCCGGTCGCATATCCAAAGAACAACCGCGGCACGCTCACGCACACGTCACCGCGCCGATAACCCACCGTCTTCAGCGCGTACACCTCCGTGTTGAACGCGAAGTCCCGATGCGTGTGCACCGCAGCCTTGGGCTTGCCCGTCGACCCGCTCGTAAACAGCCACACCGCGACGTCGTCGCGCCGCGTCGGCACCACCTCCAGCCGCCGCCCGCTCCGATGTCCAAACGCCAGCGCCGACGACAGCGTCTCGCTCCGCCTCCCGGGCACACTGTCGAATCCAACCTCGGCTTCCGGGTCTTCTCCCGTCGCCGCGTCAGGCACCACGAACACCGCCTTCAACCACGGTGACGTCCGCAGCCCCTCGTGCAGCGCCGTCACCACCCGCGGAACCGTGACGATCACCGACGCCCGCGTGTACTCCGTCAGATACGCGAGGTCGCCCGCCGGCGCGTCGGGGTTGCCCATCGCAATCACCCCGCCGGCCTTCAACACCCCGAAGAAGGTCCACGCAAACGGCGGCAGGTCGGGCAGCACGATGAGCACCCGCTCCTCGTGGCGCAGCCCCGCGTCGTGCAGCAGCGCCGCCACGCTCTCCGTGCGCGCTGCCACCTCCGCGTAGGTCCATTGTCGGTCGCCGAAGCGCAGCGCGACGGTGTCGCCGAGGCCCTCCTTCAGCCGATCGAAGAGGAAGTAGTCCGCCAGGTTGAAGACGTCTGGAAAGGTTACCGCGCTCATCGTTCAGCCCATTCCCTTTGGCAACAACTGCCCCGCGATGACCAGCCGCTGAATCTCCGTCGTCCCCTCGTAGATGCGCAGCGCTCGCACCTCCCGATACAGGCGCTCGACGGCCACGCCGCGCACCACGCCCGTCCCGCCGTGCAACTGCACCGCGCGGTCGATCACCCGCTGCGCCGCCTCCGTCGCGAACATCTTCCCCATGCTCGCCTCCAGCGTCACCCGCGCGGCCCCACGGTCCTTCGTCCACGCCGCCCGGTAGACCAGGAGCCGCGCCGCATCCAGGTCCGTCGCCATCTCGGCGAGGTAGCCCTGAACCGTCTGGAAGGTTCCGATCGCCTTCCCGAACTGCTTGCGCTTCGTGACCCGGTCGATGGACTCGTCCAGCGCCCGACGCGCCATCCCCAGCGCCGCCGCGCCCACCGTGCTGCGGAAGGCATCCAGCGTCGTCATCGCGATGCGAAACCCGTCGCCCACCGCGCCGAGCCGGCGCTCATCGTCCAACCGACAACCCTCGAAGGCGATGGTGCCAATCGGGTGATCGGCCATCATCGGAATCGCCCCCTTGAAGACAAACCCAGGGTCACTCGGCCGCACGATGAACGCCGTGATCCCCTTTCTCCCCTGCGACGGATCGGCGTTGGCGAACACCACATAGTGCCCTGCCACCCCCGCGTTGGAGATGAAGGTCTTCTCGCCATCGAGCACCCACCCATCACCATCACGTCGCGCCACCGTCTCCAGCGAAGAGACGTCCGTCCCCGCTTCGTGCTCGGTGATCGCAAACGCCGCCAG
The DNA here is from genome assembly GCA_044229975.1 of Polyangiales bacterium. GTDB lineage: Bacteria > Myxococcota_A > Polyangia > Polyangiales > SCUS01. The sequence goes on along the minus strand of JBGARZ010000005.1, from coordinate 313,845 downwards.
CGACTCACCGCGCAGCACCGCCGGGAGATACTCCTCGCGCTGCGCCTTCGTCCCCGCCAGCACGATGGGGTAGCTGCCCAGTCCCTGCATCGCAAAGACCGTGTCGAGCAGCCCGCTGCCCCAGCCCAGCGCCTCGCGCACGAGACACACCGCGCGCACGTCGATGGCGTCCGGGTCTCGCGCCGCCAATCCCCCCACGCTCGACGGAACACACGCCCGCAACAGCCCCTCATCCCCCAGCCGCTTCGCCATGGCGGCGGGGTCTTCGTGCGCCTCGGGCCACGGCTCCATAGCCAGGGACCGGGCCCGCTCCGCCAGCGGCGCGTGCCAGTCGTCGAAGAAGAAGGTCAGGTCATCGCTGCTCGGCGCGCACGCTCGTCTGGTCATCACTCACTCCACACCCGCGAACCTCGGTGGCCGCTTGTCCACCAGCGCGTTGTACGCCTCGCGGAAATCCGGGTGCGCCATGCAGATCGCCTGCGCCTGCGCCTCCGCCTCGATGGCCTCGTCGAGACCCATCGTCGACTCCGCCTCGATCATCTGCTTGGTCATCGCGTGCGCAAACGCCGGCCCGTCGCTCATCCGCTGCGCCAGCTCCAGCGCCGTCGACAGCACCTCCGACTTCGCCACCACCCGGTTGGCCAGCCCGATGCGCAGCGCCTCCTGCGCGTCGATGAGGTCGCCCATGAAGAGCAGCTCCGACGCGCGCCCCAGGCCCACCACGCGCGGTAGCAGGTACGCCGCGCCCATGTCCGCGCCCGACAGACCCACCTTCGGAAACACGAAGCCGAAGCGCGCGTCTTCCGAGACGATTCGCAGATCACACGCCAGCGCCATCACCGCGCCCGCTCCCACGGCCACGCCGTTGACGGCCGCGATCACCGGCCGCCGCACCCGGCGAATCGCCCGGATGAGGGCGCCCGTGATGCGCGTGAACTCCAGCAGCCCCGCCATGTCGCGCTCGAAGAGCTTCGCGATGATGTCCTGCCGGTCACCGCCCGAGCAGAACCCATTGCCCTCGCCGGTGATCACCAGCGCCCGCACCTCGGGGTGCTTCTCCAGCTCTGGAAAAAACGCCCCGAGCTCGATGTAGCTCTCGAAGGTCAGTGAGTTGAGGCGCTGCGGGCGGTCGAGGGTGATGGTTCCGACGCCGTGCGAGAGCGAGAAGCGGAAGGTCTTCGGGGAGAGGTCCGTCATTGGGGGTCAACCGTTCTGTTGGGTGATGTGGGCGATGGCCTCGATTTCGACCTTCGCCCAGGGCTCGACCAGCACGCTCACGCCGAGCAGCGCCATCGCCGGGAAGTGCCTGCCCAGCCGCACACGCCAGCTCGCGCCGATGGCCTTGAGCGACGAGCGATACGCGGCCATGTCCGTCACGTAGACGGTCATCTTCACCACGTCCGTCGCGCTGCCGCCCGCCGCTTCGACCACCGCCACCACGTTGGCGAGCGCCTGATCGAACTGCGCCACGAACTCGTCCGACACGGGCTGCTGCTGGCCGTCCCAGCCGATCTGCCCGCCGACGTACACGGTGCGCCCCGGGCCGCACACCACGCCGTTGGCGTAGCCCTTCGCCGGGGCCCATCCCTCTGGGGAAACCGCCTCTCCGCTCATGCCGTCTGCCCTCCGTCGAGCGCGATACACTGCCCGGTAAGCCCGCGCGCCTCGTGCGGCAGAAAGCTCCACACCGTGTGCGCCACCTCCTCGGGCGTCATCAGTCGTCGCTGCGGCGAGAGCGCGGCCAGCGCCTCGTGGCCGTCGCGCCCGGTGGCCTTCGCGATGTTGGTCGCTGCCCGGTCGCTCATGGCCGTGTCGACGAAGCCCGGGCACACCGCGTTGACCGTCACCCCGGTGCGAGCGAACTCCACCGCCAGCGCGCGGGTGAGCCCCACCATGGCGTGTTTGCTCGCGCAGTAAGCACTTGTGTAAGCGTACCCGCGCAGCCCCGCGTTGCTGGCAACATTGACCACGCGCCCGGGGCCGCGCTTCGCCATGTCGGGAACGAGCGCGCGGCACAGCGTAAACGCCGCCGTGACGTTGAGGGCCATGGTGCGGTCCCAGATGGCGTCGTCGGTGCGGGCGAGGGGGGCGCTCTCGGCGAGGCCGGCGTTGTTGACGAGCACTGCGACGGGGCCGACGACGCGGGTGACGGTGCGCGCGAGGGACTCGACCGAGGCGCGGTCGGTGAGGTCGGCCGGGAGCGCGACGCCGCCGATGGAGGAGGCGACGGCTTCGAGCGCGGCGACGTCACGGCCCGAGACGACGACGCGCAGGCCCGCGGCGGCGAGGCGTCGCGCGATGGCCTCCCCGATGCCGCGGCCGCCACCGGTGACGAGTGCGATGGAGCCGGAGAGTTCCATGGGTGGGTCGAGGGTGTACCGCCGATCGGCGCAAAGGTCATCGGGGACGGGGAGGGCGGGTGGTGTCCACTGAGGACACTGACTTCTCCTCCGCTTCCAGAGTCGGACAGCCCGCCGCGCCCACGCCGGAGTTCACCGTGCCGTCGCCGCGCCCGTCACGCTCGGTTCACTCCGGGCTATTTCACGCGGATCGCCCCGCCTGAAGCGGGGCTCAGGCGCCCCCCCATGCCACGGTTGGTGGCTCAGGATCAGATTCACTGAGCCCCGCTTCGGGCGGGGCGATCCGCGTGAAATAGCCCGGAGTGAACCGAGCGTGATGGGCGCGGCGACGGCACGGTGAACTCCGGCGTGGACGCGGTGGGTTCGACCCGGGACGCTGCGACTCAAGCTCGCGCACTACGGGAGGGCGCCGCTCGCTACGGCGCGAAGCGAGGGTCACCTGTCACCAGCGCATCGAAGGCATCGGGCAACCGACGCATGAGACCGCCGCCGTACGAGTGACCCGCCGCGGGCACGTGGAGGGTCAGCGTCTCCACGCCGGTCCCGGCGAGGCGCCCGGTGGCGCGGCGCGCGGCGGCGGCGTTCACGGACTGCCCGCTGACAAAGAGGATGCGCGTCCCACCGCGCGCCCGAAACGCCCGGCCGCGCGAGGCCGTCCAGCCGTCGTAGCCGCCCTCGACGAGCGCGACCTGCGACACGCCGCCGTCGAGGCGCGGGACCACACCCGGCCCGAAGATCGCGCCCAACGAAAAGCCGACGTAGGCGACGGGGCCCGCCGCGACGTAGTCGGGGTAGCGCGCCCGCAGCGCCGCGAGGCCCGCGTTGGCCTCGGACGCAAACGCGACCTCGTTGCGAAAGGTGAAGCGGGGCGCATCGGCGCCGGTGACGTCGTTGCGGAGCAGGCCGCGCGGGCACAGCACGAAGGCCCGACCGTGCGTGACGTACCGCCACGTGCGGCACTCCCACTCGGGGCGGTCGTAGTTGCCGTGTCCGAGGACGACCACCGGGCGCGGACCCGTCGCCCCCACGGGCACCACCAGCACGGCGTCGCCGTACCCCGGAACCGCGAGGTCGACATAGACCGACGGCTCGTGGAGCGTCGGCATCACGCGAGGGACATCCGGCGTGACGACGACGGCAGAGGCGTCGCGCTCGATGGGCGTCGCGCGGGCCAGCGGGGGTGCGCAGCCGAGCAGCGTGGTCAACGACAGGCAGGCGAGAGAGCGGCGCATGTCCGGTGCGACAACGGATGCGGTCGCGGGTTCTCGCCGTCGAAGTGCCGGTACCATCGGGCGCGTGAACGCACCCCGCCTGCTCGCCCTCAACGCCGCGCTCCAGATCATCTTCGCGTGCCTGCTCGGGTTCGCGATGCTGCTGCCGATGCAACCGTGGGGGCAGTCGTTCGGGAAGCTCCTGCGCTCGCGGCTGATGACCGCCGCGCACCTCGACTGGTTGATGCTGGCGTTCATGCAGGTGACGGCGGCGTTCGTGCTCGATCGCTGGCCCATCGCGGCGACCACGGCTGGGCCGGTAGCGGTGCTCTTGGTGTTCGGGGGGTGGCTCAACCCGGTGCCGTATGTGTTCAAGGCCGCGGGCGTCGATGCGTTCGTGTTCGCGGGGCCGCCGCGGCAGAAGCTCGCGGCGGGCATGGCGGGGCTGAGCTCGCTGGCGATCCTCGTGGCGTGGGTGGTGCTGTTCGCGGCGGAGGTGAGGCGCGGGCCGTGACTACCGATCGTGGGTCGCGATGAACTCCTGCACCGCCGTCGCGATGGCCTCGGTCCATTCGGGCGGCCCCTCTGCGGCGACGTCGAGCTCGGGGCCGACCCAGGCGATCTCCGCGATGGACGCTCGCAGCGATCGGTCGGCCAGCCCCTCGACGCGCATCCACTCCGCGCTCGATGCGCCGCCCGCGTAGGGATCGACCCCGTACACATCGACCCCGAGCGACACGCGAGCTTCACCGAGCGAGCGCTCCCACCGCTGTCGCGGGACGAACTCGCTGTACCCCGGAAGCTCCACCGCGCCGAGCCCCGTCGCATCGAGCAGCGCGCGGGCGAGCGGTAGCAGCGACGGTGACCCGTCGAGGTGCGTGACCAGCTCCCATCGCGGTCGCTTCATCGTCGCCCTCACGCCGCGCGGAGCATCGCGTCGTCGGCGAGTCGCTGCACCCGGCGGCGCGCGTCCGCCATCGCCGCCTCGTAGGACTCCGCCTCCAGCGCGTGGCCGTGGATGCCCCAGCGCTCCCACGCGCCGTCGTCGGCCGCGGTCGCGAGCCGCTCCCTCGCCTTCGCTGGGAGCCCGGCGATGGCGCCGATCAGCGCTCGCGCGACGGGTGTTCCGCCCTGGGCGACGCACCACTCCACGACGTCCCAGCCGTGGGCGGAGTGGCGTCCCTCGTCGGCGGCGATGCCCCGCAGCGCGAGCCTGAGCGGGCCCTCGTCGCAGCGGTGCGCCAGAGCCGCGGCGATGCGTGCGGAGACGCCCTCGTTGACCGCGCCGTCGATGAGCGAATCGACCGCGAGCGCACACAGCGCGACGACGCGCGAGCGCGAAAGCACGGTCGTCGCCGCCGCTTCGGGGAAGGCGCCGGGCGAGTGTGCGCGTCCGTCGATGGCGCGGGCGAGAGCGAAGCACGTCTCGGCGTGGCGCACCTCGTCGAGCGCGTCGCGTTGTGCCGCCGCGATGAGCGAGGGCGGCGCACCGACGGCGAGGAGGTCGAGCGTGAGACGCGCGAAGGCAGCGACGGAGGCGTGCTCGGTGCGGCCGTTGTCGCGCCAGCGGGCGGCGAGCTCGTCGCGCACGGTCGGGTCGATGGTGAGCTCGATCGGTTGATGGGCCCAGGCGTCGCCCGGTTCGACGGGTGGGAGCGCGGGCTTGCCGAGGTGCCGCACCTGCCGACCGCGGCCGACGAACGGCAGCACGAGGCACGCGAAGAGGAAGCCGAAGAACTGCATCGCGGCGCCGATGACCCCGAGAGGGATGGCGGCGACGGCGAGGGAGCGCCCTCGCTCGGGGACGGGATGGGCGGGCACCTCGCGGCTCGCGGCGAGGCCCGCGCGGGCGCCGACGACGCCGAGGACGACCGACGCGATCGAAGCCAGCACCGCAAGACAGAGCATCACGGGAAGAACAGTGCTCGCGCGATGTCCGCCGATGTCATCGACGGCGATGAGCAGCGCGGTGAAGAAGGGGACGAGCAGCACCGAGGCCAGCGAGAAGCGAAACGCGCGGACGGCGCGGGGGTTCCATGGCGCGGCGGAGGTCGGTGTGGAGGGCTCGCGATATCCGGTCGGGTCGGGCTGGGTCATCGAAGGGCCTCGTCGGGTGATCGGTGTCTTCGGGGGAGTGTCTCAATCCTGAACACGTATCGAAATGACACGTCCGCTTTCTCCGCCCACCAGCGCTTCCGCCGCCCGGACCCGTTGGGAACACCCCTTGCTCAAGCGCCCGCCGTCATGCCCCGGACCGCTGCCTTCCCCCGTCACCTCTGCTCTCTCCTGCTCACCCTCGGCGCACTCGCCGCTCCCGGCGGCTGCACCCGCCACCCGCCGCCCGATCGCGCGCCCCCGCCTGTTCCGCTCTCCAACTTCATGCGCATCGAGCCCGTCGCGCTCGACGCCCACGGCGCGGCCATCGTCGCGCAAGGCAGCGTCACCCTCGACGAGAGCAACGTCGCCGCCGTCATCCCGCCCGTCCAGGGTCGCGTCATCCGTTTGCTCGCCGCGCCGGGTGACCACGTTCTCGCGGGCGCTGCCCTGGCCAACGTGTACAGCGCCGAGGTCGCCGGTGCCGGGGCGGGTCTCTCCGAGGCGCGCATCAACCGCGTCGCCGCCGAGCAGGCGCTCGCCCGCGCCCAGCGCCTCGCCGACGACGGGGCCGGATCGCAGCGCGACGTCATCGACGCCCGCACCGCCCTCGCCACGGCGCGCGCCGAGGAGGCCCGCGCGGGCGCCGTGCTCCAGAGCATGGGCGCACCGCGCGTCGCCGTCGGCACGTACATCCTCCGCGCGCCCATCGCCGGAACCATCGTCCAGCGCTCCCTCCGCGTCGGCGCCGAGGCGCGATCGAGCGCCGTCGACCCGGCCTTCCTCATCGCCGACCTCGACCGCGTCTGGGTGCTCGCCCACCTGCACGAAGCGCAGGGCTCGGCCGTCAACGCGGGCGACGCCGTCGAGATCGACGTCCCCGCGCTCCCCGGTCGTCGCTTCACCAGCGTCGTCGACCGCGTGGCCGAGGCCGTCGACCCCAACACCCGCACCCTCGTCGTCCGCATCAGCCTCCCCAACCCCGACCACGCGCTCAAGCCCGAGATGTTCGCGCGCGTCACGGTGCGAACGCAGTCCGTCGGTGTCCCCATCGTCCCGGTGAGCGCGCTCATCACCGAGTCCAACGGCTACAACGTCTTCGTCGAGACGACCCCCGGCCACTACGACCGGCGTCGCGTGGTGGTGGGCGCCGAGCTCGATGGACGCGCCCAGGTGCGCGAGGGCTTGCGCGTGGGAGAGCGCGTCGTGGTGGAGGGCGCCCTCCTGCTCGATGCCGCCGCCGAACAGGTGCTGTGATGTTGCAGAAGCTCGTCTCGCTCGCGGTGCAGAAGCCCTGGGCCGTCGTCGTCGTCACCATCATCGCGGCGCTCATCGGGTACGGGCAGATGCTCGGGGTCCCCATCGAGGCCTTCCCCGACGTCACCAACCTCCAGGTGCAGATCATCACCGTCGCGCCCGGACGCGCCGCGGAAGAGGTCGAGCGGCAGGTGACCATCCCCATCGAGCGCGAGCTCGCCGGGACGCCCGACATGGTCGACCTGCGGTCCATCTCGGTGTTCGGTCTCTCGCAGATCACCTGCACCTTCGACGACGGCGCCGATGACTTTCTCGCGCGCACCCGCGTCGGCGAGCGGCTGCGCGAGGTCGATCTCCCCGAAGGTCTCATCGCCCACCTCGGCCCCGAGTCCACGCCCGTCGGCGAGGTCTACCGCTACACCATCGAGGCCCCCGGCATGACGGCCATGGACCGTCGTGGCCTGCAAGACTGGGTCGTCTCGCGCTACCTGCGGCGCGTCCCCGGCGTGGCCGACGTGGTCTCCTTCGGCGGCTTCCAGCGGCAGTACCAGGTGCACGTCGACCCGACGCGGCTGTCCTCGCGCGGGCTGTCCATTCCCGATGTGGTGACGGCGCTACAGCGGTCGTCGGGCGCCGCGGGCGGCAACTACCTCCGCCACGGCGCGGAGGAGTACGTCGTCCGCGGCCTCGGCTATCTCCAGGACCCGCGCGACCTCGCCCACGTCGCCTTGTCGGCGCCGCGTGGTGTTCCGGTGCACCTCGACGACGTCGCGCAGACGGTGCTCGGCCACGTCCCGCGTCGCGGGGTGGTCGGTCGTGGCGCCGAAAACGAATCGCCCGAAGGCATCGTGCTCCTCCGCAAGCGATCGCACCCCGCGGTGGTGCTTGCGGGCATCCACGAAGCCGTCGATCGCCTCAACCGCGAGGTGCTCCCGCGCGGCGCTCGGGTGGTCCCCTACTACGACCGAACGACCCTCATGGAGCGCTCGCTCCACACGGTGAAGCACAACCTCGTCGAGGGGGCGTTCTTCGTGGTGCTGGTGCTGATGCTCTTCCTCGGCGCGTGGCGCGGGCCGCTCGTGGTGGCGACGGTCATCCCGCTCGCGCTGCTCACTGCCTTCACGGGGCTGCGCCTCCTGAAGATGCCCGCCAACCTCATCTCGCTGGGCGCCGTGGACTTCGGCATCCTCGTCGACGGGGCGGTGATCTTCGTCGAGACCGTCTATCACGTCGGCGCCACGCGCCCTGACCTCAACCGCGCCGACGTGGTGCGCGAGGCCGCTGCTCAAGTGGTGCGGCCGGTGGTGTTCTCGCTCGCGATCATCACGGCGGCGCTGCTCCCCATCTTCACCATGGAGCGCGTCGAGGGACGCATCTTCGCCCCCATGGCGCTCACCTACGGCTTCGCCCTGCTGGGCGCGCTCGTGTGGTCGCTCACCATCGTTCCCGCGCTGTCGCGGCTGGCCATCAAGCTGCCCGCGCCGGGTCATCACCCCGAGCCGCGCTGGGTCTCGGCGCTGCGTCGCGGTTACGAGCGGGTCATCACCTGGGGCCTCTCGCGGCGGAAGATCGTCGGCGCCATCGCCCTGTCCGCGGTGTTCGTCGCCGGGCTCGCGGGCCGCACGCTCGGGTCGGAATTCCTCCCCGAGCTCAACGAGGGCGGGATGTTCGTGAGCGCGCTCTTCCCGCCGTCGCAGTCGCTCGAAGAGGGAGAGCGCATCGTGCCGCAGCTCCGCGCGATCATCCGTAGCTTCCCGGAGGTGCGCGAGGCCGTCTCGCAGCTCGGCCGCCCCGAGGACGGGACCGACCCCGCCCCGGTGAACATCGCGCAGATCATGGTGAGCCTGCGCCCCGAGGAGGAGTGGACCACCGGGCGCTCGCGCACGCAGCTCGTCGAGGCGATGCGCGCGCGGCTCACGGAGGTTCCGGGCGTGCAGTACATCTTCTCGCAGCCCATCGTCGACAACGTCCTGGAGAGCATCTCCGGCATCAAGGGCAAGGTCGCGATCAAGATCTACGGCGACGACCTCGACGTGATGCAGCGCCTCGCCGAACAGGTGCGCGACGCCATCGCGCCGGTGCGGGGAGTGCGCGACCTGGGGCTCTACCAGACGGGGGTCGTGCCGCAGCTGCGGCTCGACATCGACCGCGAGGCCATCGCCCGCTACGGGCTGCGCGTCGCGGACGTCGACGACGTCATCGAGGCGGCCATCGGCGGCGACGTGGCGACGGAGATCTGGGAGGGCGAACGGCGCGTCGAGGTGGCGGTGCGCCTGGCCGAGCCGTTCCGACTGGGCATCGATCGCATCCGCGAGATTCCGGTGAGCACGCCGGGCGGGGCGAGGGTTCCGCTGGGTGCCCTGGCGACGGTGCACGTCGGGACGGGTCGCGCGGCCATCCAGCGCAACCAGGGGTCACGCTTCATCGCGCTGAAGTTCAACATCGAGGGCCGCGACCTCGGCAGCGTGGTGGCCGACGCGCGGCAGCGGGTGGGGCGCTCGGTGCACCTGCCATCGGGCTACACGATGACGTGGGGCGGCGAGTTCGAGAGCCAGCAGCGGGCGATGCGGCGGCTGGCGTTCATCGTTCCCATCGTGCTGCTGCTCATCGGGGCGCTGCTGTACGGGGTGTTCGGTCGGATGCGCAGCGCGCTGGTGGTGCTGGCTGCGGCGCCGATGTGCCTGCCGGGCGCGGCCCTCGCGCTGGCGCTGACGGGCGTGAACCTCTCGGTGTCGGCGATCGTCGGCGGCATCGCGCTGCTGGGTCAGACGGTGCTCGCGGGCGTGGTGGTGGTGTCGTCCATCAACGAGCTGCGCGACCAGGGGATGACCCTCGCCGAGGCCATCACCGAGGGGACGGCCCGCCGCATGCGCGCGGTGCTCATCACGGCGACGCTGGCGGCGCTGGGCCTGCTACCCGCGGCGCTCTCGCACGCGATGGGCAGCGAGACGCAGCGTCCGTTCGCGTTGGTGATCGTGGGCGGTGTGCTGCTGGCGACGCCGCTGCTGCTGCTCACGTTGCCGGTGCTCTACGCATGGATCGAGCGAGGCGACGGCCCCTCCGCGCCGACCTCGCTGGTGGGGGAGGAGTCGCGATGATGGGTCGTTGGATGCGTCTTGTTCTTGCGTGCGGTGTGCCCCCTTCCCCGCTGCCGCGCGCCCTACCCCCGCGCTCAGGGCGCAGGGGCAGGGCTCCGACGTCCGCAGACCAAGCGCGAACCTGGCAACGTGCGGAGCCCTGCCCCTGCGCCCTGAGCGCGGGGGTAGGGCGCGCGGCAGCGGGGAAAGGGGCACACCGCAACCGCCCTCTGCTCGCCGTCGCCGCCTTCGTCTTGCTCGCGCTCGCTCCCGTCACTGCGGCGGCGCAGACGACGGAGAGCGCGACGGTCACCGAGGCGAGCGTGCTGCGTCGCTGGGCCGACCGTAGCCAGGAGGTGGCGTCGCTGCGGGCGCAGGTGCGCGAGGCGCGCTTCGACGTCGTCACGGCGGCGCTGTGGCCCAACCCCTCGTTGCAGGTGAACTTCGTCGGCACCCCCGCCGGAACGCCCCCCGACGGCCGCACCAACTACGGCATCCAGCTCACGCAGCCGCTGACGGTGTTTGGCCAGGTGCGCGCGCGCCGGGACGCGGCCGTGGCGGCCCTCTCGCAGAGCGAGGTCAACGTCGCCGTGTCGCTCTGGACCATGGCCTCCGACCTCCAGGCCCTGATGGTCGCCCGCGCCTTCGCGGACGCGCGGGTGACCGTCGCCGAGGCCAACCTCGCGCAGGTGGCGCGGCTGGAGGAGATCGTCGAGCGGCGCCTCGCGGCCGGGGCGAGCTCGACCTACGACGCGCTGCGGGTTCGCGTGGGCGCCTCGACCTTGCGCGCGGCGCTCAACGACGCGCGGGTGGAGCGCGACCGCGCCGAGGCACGACTCGCGGCGCGCATCGCCGACCCGGACGTGACGTCGGTGCCCATCACGCGCGAGGGCTTGTCAGCGTTTCGCGGGCCGGAAGACCGGCAGGCGCTGCTGGAGCTGGCGCTGCGTCGTCGGCCCGACCTCGAGCTCGCCCGTCGCGGGGTGGTCGTCTCGCAGGCCACGGTATCACGGTGGAGCGCCGAGAACCGCTGGTCGCCGAGCGTCTTCGTGGGCGCGTATGCCACGCAGGATCCGGGCAGCATCTCCGTGAGCGCTGGGCTGTCGTTTCCGCTGCCGGTGTTTGACCGCAACCAGGGCCTCGTCGGGCGGGCCAACACCGAGGCCGACGCGCAGCGCTCGCTCGCGTCGGCGCTGGAGGTTCGCATCGACCGCGAGGTGTCGGGCGCGTGGGCGGCGCGGGCCCACGCGAGGGCGGCGCTGGAGGAGTACCGCGCGCAGACGGTGACGGCGACCGCGGAGCTCGTGCGCCGCGCGGAGGTGACCTACCAGTCCGGCGGCAGCGGCTCGTCGGCCTTCACGATTCAAGACCTCCTCGATGCGTACCGCTCGATGTGGGACGCCCGCGCGCAGGAGATGAACCTGCAAGAAGCCTTCGCCGAGTCCGAGGCCGACCTGGAGCGCGCCGCTGCGCTGGTGGTGCCGTAACATGCCGACGATGGACATCAGCACGTCGGGCCTCGATCTCATCAAGCGCTGGGAGGGTGAGCCTGGGACGGGAGCGTTTTCGCCCCGGGTCTACAACGACGTCGCGGGCTTTCCGACCGTCGGGTACGGGCACAAGCTCACCGCCGCCGAGATCGCGAGCGAGGCCTTCAAGAACGGCATCGACGAGGCCACCGCCACGAGGCTCTTGAAGGCCGACGCGGCGACCGCGGTCGGTGCCGTGAACCGCGGCGTGCAGGTCGAGCTGACGGCGCGGCAGTTCGATGCGCTGGTGTCCTTCGTCTACAACGTCGGCGCGGGAAACTTCGCGAGCAGCACCGCGCTGCGGCTGGTCAACGCCCGCGACTGGGACGCCGTCCCCGCGGCGCTCGCGCTCTTCAACAAGGTCCGCCAGAACGGACAGCTCGTCGTGAGCAACGGGCTCACGGCGCGACGTGCGGCGGAGGGGGCGATGTTCGCCGCGGGCAGGCCCGCGCCATGAAGGGCCGCGTGCTGGTGATCGACGACGAGCAGAGCGCCTGCGAGGTGCTCGCCGAGCGGCTGCGGTATCGCGGCTTCGCGGTCGAGTGGCGCACCTCGGCGGAAGAGGCGCTCGACCTCATCGCCCAGACGCCCTTCGACGTCATCGTCACCGACGTCCACATGCGCGGCATGAACGGCATCACCTTCTGCGAGCGCGTGGCCACCAACCGCCCGGACATCCCCGTGGTGGTCGTCACGGCCTTTGGCAGCCTGGAGAGCGCTGTCGCGGCCATTCGTGCGGGCGCGTACGACTTCGTCACCAAGCCCTTCGACATCGAGGCGCTCGCGCACAGCGTGCAGCGCGCGGTGCAGCTCCGCGGTCTGCGTGAGGAGGTGCGCGAGCTACGGCGCACCGTCGCCGAGTCGCGACAGTTCGAGGAGGTCATCGGCGCGAGCCCCGTGATGGCGCAGCTCTACGAGATGCTGGAGCGCGTGGCGGGCTCCGACGCCTCGGTGCTCATCACGGGCGAGACGGGCACCGGGAAGGAGCTCGTCGCGCGCGCGCTGCACCGGCGCAGCGGGCGGAAGGGGCCGTTCGTGGCGATCAACTGCGCGGCGATGCCCGAGGCGCTGCTGGAGAGCGAGCTCTTCGGACACGCAAAGGGGGCGTTTACCGACGCGAAGGAGTCGCGCGCAGGGCTGCTGGTGCAGGCCGACGGCGGAACGCTCTTCCTCGACGAGGTGGGCGACATGGCGCCGGGGCTGCAAGCGAAGATGCTGCGGGCGTTGCAGGAGCGGCGCGTGCGGCCGGTGGGCGGCAGCGCGGAGGTGGCCTTCGATGCGCGGGTGCTGGCGGCGACGCACCGCGACCTGGAGACGGCCATCGAGGAGAAGCGCTTCCGCGAGGACCTCTACTACCGGCTCAATGTCATCAAGGTGGAGCTGCCGCCGCTGCGGGCCCGCGGGGGTGACGTGTTGCTGCTGGCGCAGCGCTTCCTGGAGCACTTCGCGCGTCGGTCGGCGAAGCCCGTCGCGGGTCTGTCGGCGCCCGCGGCCGAGCGGCTGCTGGCGTACTCGTGGCCCGGCAACGTGCGCGAGCTCCAGAACAGCATCGAGCGCGCGGTGGCCCTGACCCGCTATGAGCAGATCGCCGTCGAAGACCTCCCCGAGAAGGTTCGAAGCTATCGCAGCGCCTTCGTCATCGTGGCGGCGGACGACCCGTCGGAGCTGGTCCCGCTGGAGGAGGTCGAGCGCCGGTACATCCTGCGGGTGATGGAGGCCGTGGCGGGCAACAAGAGCGCGGCTGCGCAGGTGCTCGGCATCGAGCGCGCGACGCTGTACCGCAAGCTCGATCGCTACGCGCGGGCGGGCTCGTCGTAGGCGCTACCCGAGCGGGAGGTAGAGCGTGAAGCGGCTGCCTTCGCCGGGGCGGCTCTCGGCGGCGATCCAGCCGCCGTGCTCGCGCACGAGGCCGTAGGAGACCGACAGCCCGAGCCCGGTGCCTTCGCCCACGTCCTTGGTGGTGAAGAAGGGCTCGAACACATGCGCCAGCACCTCCGGCGCGACGGCGACGCCCTGGTCCTGCACCGCCACGTGGGCGTACTCCCCCTCCGCCCCACCGTGCTCGACCGGCGGAACGACACGTCCCCGGCCCACGCTCACGGTGATGGCTCCGCCCTCGGGCATGGCGTCGACGGCGTTGACGACGAGGTTGGTCAGCGCCTGGTGGATCTGCCCCGCGTCGAGCTCCACGTCGAGGGCCTCGGCGGGGTGCCGCACCTCCAGGGTGACGCGTCGCTTCTGCGCGAGCGGGCGCAGCAGCGAGGCCGCGCCGTCGACGAGGCTCCGCAGGTCGCACACGGCCTTCGATGGACCACGGCGCCGCGCAAAATCGAGGAGCTGCCGGATGATGGCGGCCATGCGATCGGCCTGCGCCCCGATGATGCGCGCGGCGTCGAGGGCCGCGTCGCCGGACACCTCGCGGGAGCTCACCATCTGGGCGCGCATGGAGATGACGTTGAGGGGCGTGCCGAGCTCGTGGGCGATGCCCGCGGCGAGGCGGCCGACGGTGGTGAGCCGGTCGGCGTGTTCGAGTCCCTTCTGCGCGGCGAGGCGCGCGGCGGTCTCCTCCAGCAGCCGGTCGTGGGCGGCGGCGAGGCGGTCGCTCATGGCGTTCATTTCGTCGGCGAGCTCGCCGAGCTCATCGCGGCGCTCCAGGTGGAGCCGCGACGCGAAGTCACCCGCGCCGATGCGTCGGGCCTGCGCGACGAGCAGGCGCACCGGTCGACCGACGAGAAACACCCCGAGGGCGACCACCACGAGGCCGCACACGAGGGTGGCGGTGGCGGTGGCGGTCACGGTGTTGCGCACGCTGGTGCGAACGAACTGCGCGTCGGCCACGAGCGACTCGGAGAGCTCGATGGCGCCGAGGCGGGCGCTCGGAAGTCGTACGGGGACGTACGTGTAGAGCTGGTCGGCGCTGCCGGGGCCATCCTCGACCCAGGCGACCTCCTCGCCGCGCGCGACTGCGCCGAGCGTCTGCGGCGGGGCGTGGGGCCGTGCCCGGTCGCCCGGCGGCGCGTCGAGCCACACCCAGCGGATCTCGATCTCCGACTCGGACTGGTTCATCGCGTCGACGAGCGCGAGCGCGGCGGCCTCGTCGGCGCGTCGCCACGCCTCGGTCATGCCGAGCCCGAGCGCGCGCCCCAGGAGCAGGTGGTCGCGGCGACCCTCGCGATCGAGCAGCGCGGACTCGCGGCGGGCGCGGTTCCAGCCGTGCACCGTGAGCACGGCGATCATGGTGAGCACGACCCCAAGGGTCAGCCGTTGGGCGAGCCTCATCGGGGCGCCCAGGCGAAGGTGGGGATGAGCGAGGCTCTGTTGGTGGTCGTCGCGTCGGACCGGGGTGCAGGCGCGAGACGCGACCAACCCCGGTCCGAACCTTCAGCAACAAGACACATCACGACCACCGCAGTACCACTGCCTGCGATGTCCTGGCGCCTCGTCCTCCCCTTCCTCGTCACCTTCGGCTGCGGCGCACGCACCGAGCTCCACACCGCCGCCGCCCCCGACGCTGCGACGCCCGTCCCCACCGGCGTCACCGTCGCCGTCGGTCGCCAGCACGCCTGCGCGCTGCGCCCCACCGGAACCGTCGTCTGCTGGGGCGCCTCGGGCCCGCCCGCCGAGGTGCCCGGCCTCTCCGATGCGGCCCAGCTCGTCGCGTACATGGACGGCACCTGCGCCGTGACCCGCGACGGTCGCGTGCTCTGCTGGGGCGCCGACGCGGGCGCCGGACTCACGACCGGCAGCACCGTCCGCGCGACGCCGACCGAGGTGCCTTCGCTCACGGGCGTGCGTCACCTGGCGATGGGCTTCCGCATCAACGTCGCGGCCCTCGCGGACGGAACCGCGCGCACCTGGGGCATCAACAGCAACGCCGGCCTCGGCCTCGGGACCTACGACACCCCTCTCGGCGTGCAGACCCCCATCGGCCTCGCGGGCGTCACGGCCCTCGCCGCGGGCTACGAGCAGCTCTGCGCGGCGACCCGCGCTGGTCCGGTGTGGTGCTGGGGTCCGCGCCTCACCGACAACATCGGCCGCATCGCCGTGCTCGCGCCGCGCATCGCGCCTGGTGTCAGCGACGCCCGCGCGCTCGCGCTCACCGTCGGCACCGCCTGCGCCTTCGTGGGCGACGGCACCGTGCGCTGCTGGGGCTACAACCGCGACGGCTCCATCGGCGACGGAACCACCGTCGATCGCCCGCTACCACAGCCCGTCGCGGGCCTCGTCGGCGTGAGCGCCATCGCCGGCGGCTTCGGTCACGTCTGCGCGCTCGACCGCGCGGGTTCTGTCTGGTGCTGGGGTCGCAACGCGGATGGCGAGTGCGGGTCTCCCATCGCGCCGACGGTCCCCACCGCGACGCGCGTGATGGGCCTGCCGCCGGTGCGCCATGTGTCGGCGGGCTTCGCGCTCACCTGCGCGGCCACCCTCGACGACGAGGTCTACTGCTGGGGCAACAACTCGGCGCGGCAGCTCGGCCTGCGCCCCGAACGAATGAGCGCGGTGCCGGTGCTCGTGCCGCTGCCGTAGTTAGAAGAGCACCCGCCAGCAGCGGTGGATGTCCACGTTGCGGTGGTCGAGCGGAACCGTCTCCCCGCTCATCTCCTCGCACGCCCGCATCAACGCCACGTCGGGCGCCGTCCGCGGGTTGGTCGCCACCACGTACATCGTCGAGCCCGGCGCCATCACGGCAAACGCGGCGTCGAGCTCGACGTCCCCGTTCGGCGGAACCTCCACCACCGCGAGGTCCCAGCTTCGCCGCTTCGTCCGCGCCTCCGCGAGGAAGTCGCGCACCTCGGCCAGCGTCGTCCAGTGCTCGGGCCGGTCGCGGTCGTTGAGGGCGAGGTTCTTACGAGTCCGCGTAAGGTTACGGCCCTGCGGGTCGACGCTGTCGGTGTTCTGCGCGCCGCCCACTGCCGCTGCCACGGTGAAGGTCCCGGTGCCCGCGTAGAGTCCGAGGTATCGCTTGCCCGCGGCCTGCGCCCGCACCATCCGTCGCACCTCGCGAAGGTCGGTGCGCAGCCCCGTGTCGGGGTGCTCGTCGAGGCGCACCTCGAAGGTCATCCCGTTTTCGCGCACCTCCAACAGCTCGCTCCGCTCGGCCTTGCGCGCGTTGCGGTCGGGGCAATGAACCCTCGCGCGCTCGACGCCCATCGCCGCCGCCACCCCGTCGCCCAGCGCGTCGACGTAGCCCGGAACCACCGCCGTCTGCTCCCGCGCGTACTCGCTGACGACGAGCTCGCCTTCGTACCAGTCGACCACCGCGCGCACCTCGGGGATGTCGCGGTCGTACAGCCGAAAGGCGCTCGTGCCGTTGGCGTTCATCTTCTTGGCGAGCACCCGGTGGTTCTTCTTCACCCGGTTGCCCAGCATCTCGGCGTGCCGTCGCACGTCCTCCGGTCGCAGCATCGCCGTTACGTTCCTTCCGCGGCGCGAACCACCCGCACCCGACGCCGCGCGGCTTCGAGCACGGGCACCATCGCCCGCTGCGCCTCCGCGTCGTCCACGATCACCACCTCGTCGAGCTCGTCGCTCTGCTCGATCGCCTGGAGAAACCACCGCAT
Organism: Polyangiales bacterium; assembly: GCA_044229975.1. GTDB lineage: Bacteria > Myxococcota_A > Polyangia > Polyangiales > SCUS01. The sequence goes on along the minus strand of JBGARZ010000005.1, from coordinate 296,756 downwards.
CGCCTCGGCCCCCGCGACGCGCCCGCTCCCGCGCCCCGGCAGCGACAGCGCGAGCGACCGCAGGCGCAGCCCCGAGAGCGTCGAGAGCACCCGCGCCGTGACGCGCTCGGCGGCCGCCGCGTCGAAGTCCTCCGCGCGCCCTTCGCCGTACAGGATGAGCTTCTCGAAGGGCAGCCGCGGCCGACCCGGGACCAGCGTCACTTCATCGGTGCTGCCCACGACGCGACCTCCGATGAGCAGCTTCGAGAGCGCGCCGCAGAGCCGCCAGTCGCACAGACCCGCCACCCCCTTGAGCGGGCGCTCGTCCTCGAAGAACGGCAACGCCAGCACCTCCATGCGAAGACCATCGAGGCGTGCGAGGTCGAGCGGGACGAAGCGCACCTCCATGGGGGTTCAGCTCACCTGCGTGGCGTGTTGGGCGGACGGAGGAAGGGGCACCACGGGAGGGTCGCGAGTCTCTGACACCCCGTCAACGACGGAGGAACGGGTCGCCCTGAAACAGCGCGTGGTATGGTCGTGACGTCATGGCGATCGCAGTTTCTGACCTCCAGCGCGAAATCGATGAGGACCAGCGTCCACTGACGGAGCGGGTCGATGAGTTCCTGGCTCGTCAGCCGGAGCAGGCATTTGGCGAGATCGAGGTGTACGCGGGCGTCGAGTTGGCGAAGGGCAAGGTGCCGCTGGACCCGACCGCAGTGCTGGTCGCGGGCGTCGCGCTCGCGCTCGCGTCTTCTTCGCGAGAGCGGCTGCTCCAGCCTGTGCGTGGCGCCCTCCATGATTTGGTGGCTGGGGGCAGGGTCAAGTTGTTCCAGTCGAAGCGCGGTGACTTCTACGCGCACGTCGAGCGATGAGCGTGTTCGAAGACCCCACCCAGTTGCGTGGGTGGGCGAGGGCGCTCGTGGTCTCGCTGTCCATCACGACGGTGCCAACGCCGGAGGTCATCGTCAGCCGCGCGCTGCTGTGGCTCGACGGACAGGGGATCGTCGCCGACCCGCGCGCCTGTGCCGCCCTTCTCGAAGCCATCACGCCGACCCTGGCGTTTGAGGTCGAAAAGGGGCTGGGCGCTGCGCTCCGGCAGGCTTTCCGTGCATCCCTCGACGGGTTCGCGTCGGCGGCGGGCGAGGGTGATCCAGTCGCGCTGCTGACGGCGCGTACCGAGCTGCACGTCGCGCTCGGCGAACTCTTCGATCGGGCGCAGCGCGGCTCTCCCACCGCGATCGTCGCGAACGCCCTGATGTTCGCACTCGAACGGCGTGCGACCGAGGCGCCGGACCCCGCGGCCGTCGCCACGCTCGCCGCGGTGGCGACGCGCATCGTCGGCGACGTGCAGCTCACGACGGATGACGCCCTCGACCTCGTCGAGGAACTTGATCGGGCCGGGTGGGGCACGCAGCCCCTCGCCCTCGATCGTCTGGCGGATGCGCCGTGGCTGGATTCCGATGCGCACGGCGCTTCTTGACACGACCATCCTCGCGGACGCGCTGCTGCGCCGGGACTCTCGGCACGCTGCCGCCCGCGCGGCCCTCGGTCGGTTCGAACGGCGACTGCTGCCGATCTACGCGCTGAAGGAGTTCAAGCGGGGCCCGCTGCATCACTACGCGTGGCTCCACGACGTCCTGCTCGAAACGGGGTCACTGCCCGGCACCCATGACCGGCTCGCGAAGATGGCGCAGACCCCGCAAAGGAACCTCACGTCGACGGCGATCGAGGCGCTGGCGGAGGCCGGCCGCGAGGCTGACCTCGTCGCCCAGAGCGACGAGCGCCATTTCGAACGCATGCGGCTCGCGCTGTGGACGCGGGTGGTGAGCGCGTGGCGCCGCCGACGGAGCCTGGCGACGGAGACCATCGTGCCCCTCGCGTGTTACCTCGAGGTCGAGACGGTCGACGGCGGAGGGTCGACGCTGGCGCTCGGGCGTCTCCACTGTGAAGCCGGGCAGCCGTGCGCGATCGCCGCGGCGATGCTCGGGCGGGGTGAAGACCTTGAGCGGCTGAGGGAGGCGCTGACCCGCGAACCTCCCGGGCGCGAGCGCGATCGGAGGCTCGACGTGATCACGTCGATGTTGGAGCGGGGAGACACGGCATTGACCGAGTCGCAGTGCCTCGCCCTCGGCGACGCGGTCTTTGCCATGTTCTGCCCGCATGACGGGGTCGTCGTGACCACGAACACCCGGGATCACGCGCCACTCGCCGCCGCGCTGGGCAAGGGCGTCGAGCGGCCGTAGACACGTCACGGCGACGCTCGCTCGGGCTTGCTTCGTCACCGACTTGGTCGCCGACGAGACCGATCGGACTACGGGCGCGCGGGTATGGCATCGTCGTCGACGTGGACGACGCCACCATCGACGCCGCCGTGCGCGCGGCCTTCGTGACCGGCAACGGAGACGCGCTCCACGCCCTCTCCCAGAAGCACACCTCGCTGCGGGAGTGCTCCCACGAAACGCCGTGGCTACACCGCATCGGCGACGTCGCCCGGTCGCGAGGGTCGGTCCGCGTGCTGCGCTGCACGGCCTGCCAGGGGCGCCTCTACCTGCGGCGTCAGCGGGGCGCCGCCGCGCCTGCGCCGGGGCTCTCGATCGACGACACGCTCGACGAGCAACTCGCCTGGGTCGAGCGCAGGTTGGCCGAGCGGCAGAACCCGGGCGCCGTGCGCTGACTCGGCGCCTGCCGCGTAGACATTGCCCGTCCCTTGCGACCGGGCGTGCGCTCGTGCCGAGAGTCTCAGCGACGCGCAGCGAGCGCCAGCCGCGCGGCCGTGTCGGTGCTCACGAGCTGAACGTGCGCCGGCAGCATCTGCGAGAGCGCGAGGAAGGAGTTCTCCAACGTCAGCCCGCCGTCGCTGGTGAGGTACACCCACGTCACCGTCCCGCGGGGGTACGCGCCGATCTCGTCGGCCATCCGTCGCGGGCTCAGCAGATGGACGTCCGCGTCGTTGCTGATGCCGCGCCACTCACGCGGTCGGAAGAGCGCGAGCCGCCCTCCGCCCGCGCCGGTGAGCACCTCGAAGAACTGGTCCCGTGGCCACCACGTGAAGGTCGGAAACAGGTACGGGACGTTGACCGGAAAGATGCCGCGGATGGGGCCACCGGCCCGCGCGTACTTCGGCAGGAAGTGGTCCTCGGCGGTGTGCCACGTGCCCGCCCAGTCCCAGTGCACGGTGCCCGCCACACCGAGCACGCACGCGTCGACCTCCGTCGCGGCGGCGAAGCGGTTCTGCGAGTCCTCCGCGAGCGAGGATGGGTACGCGTAGAGGTGGCCGCTGGGCGGCATGGTGAAGTAGTCGTGACCTGTGCGGTGGCTCTGGTCGTAGTACCAACGCAGCACGTCGGGCGCGAGGTGCGTCAGGTGCGGCGAGATCGTCCACGTGAGCGGCGGGCACGGTGCGCTCCCCGACTGGCACTCGGCGACGCGCTGGCGAAACCACTCACGGCGCGTGGTGCGGATGTAATCGAGGTTGTCGCCGTCGCCGACGACGAACGCGACGTAGGTGCGCGTGGCGTCGTAGGTCACCTGCTCCAAGGGGATTTGCGTGACCACCCGCGACTCGGTGATGGCCGGTGAGCGCGTCGAGAAGAACGACAGGTTGCTCGTCTCGCTCGCGATGGCGCCCATGTTGCGCGAGTCGAGGCAGCGCGTCTGCGCCTCGTGGATGTAGCCGCCGAGCACGAGCCACGAGTTGTTGTAGCCGTACACACTGATCGGCGTCGGCCACCGACCGGAGTTGACGATGCTGGAGAGCAGCTCCCGCTCGGGGTTTCCGCTGGTGCATCCGTTGACCAGGAACACCGTGAAGAGCTTCTGCGAAAACACGAAGTCGACCAGGGAGGGCCGCATGTCGCGCGTGATGGAGGGGTTGCCCTGGTCGGCGGCCTGCTGGTCGTAGCCGGGGTTGAGCATCGCGAGGCCGGTGGTCTGCGCGCCGAACTCGTCGAAGACGTAGCGCGTGGCGAGCGCGGGCGTGTTCCGGCTCTGGAGCGCCGTGACGGCGTCGAAGGCCGTGGTGGCGCAGGTCAGGTTGAGGCTGCCGTCCACCGGCACCGCGCCGAGCGCCGCGGCGACCGTGAGGATGTTGGGCAGCAGCGTCCGCTGGCTCGCGTAGTCGTACCGGACGCACGTCGGAAACGCCGTGACGCATGAGCGCACGAACTCCTCCGCGTTGACCGTCGCGCGCGGAACCATGGCGAGCTCGGTCAGCCACGCCGTGTCGTGCGTGTCCGACTCGACGTACACCGACCCGCCTACCGCGCGGTTGTGCAAGCCGGCGCATGCGTGCACCGCGAGCAGGAGCGGCGCAGAGGCGCCAGGATCGACGTGCACGACGGTGAAGGGGTTGGGCACCGGGGGCGGGGTCGAGGCGTCGTGCTCCGGGCACACCGGCGCCGGCGGGGGAGGCGTCGCGGCCGGCTCGGTGCTGGTGCACGCGAGCGCGAAGACGGCGCACCACAACGGACCCAGAAGCAAGCGCGGCAACCAGCGACCCACCATGACCGTCGTCCTCCTTCGGCCGTCTCGATCGGCCTCCCTGCACACGCGGCTCAGCCTCGATCGCTGTCAACGGGATTCGTCGCGCGAGGCCCTTCCGAAGCAGCACGGCGCGCCCGCATCCGACACGGTCAGTCACCGACGACCTCCATGGCGGATCGATCCATCGGGCACCAGTATCCGCCCGCGCCATGAGAGTTGTCGTCGTGTTGTTGATGCTCGGAGTCAGCGCGTTGAGCTGCGCGGGCAGACAGAGGCCCGCTCCAGAGACCCCTGAGCAGCCACCGCCGCCCGGCCTGCCGACGTCGGCCGTCGATGCCTCGGTGACCGATGCGAGCGCTCGTGGCGATGGCGAGGCCTGCGACGCGTGTCAGCAGGAGTGCACGTTGGAAGCGGGGCGAGCGGAGTTCGTCCGTTGCGTCGAGCGCCACGTCAACGAGCCGTCGCAGTACCGACCGTCGGACGGTGGTCCGCCGCCTCCGCGGTCGGATGTCCCGTCGCTGGCTCGTTGAGAGCCAGCAACGCGTTCAGCCGCGCGGCGCGAGCTTGCCCTGGAGCGTCGCCAGCTTGTCGAGCGTGCCGTTGACGAAGGCCGCCGAGTCTTCCGTGCCGAAGCGCTTCGCCAGCTCGATGGCCTCGTTGATGGCCACCTCCGGCGGAACATCCCCGAACACCATCTCCCACGTCGCCATCCGCAGCACGTTGCGGTCGACCCGCGCCATGCGCTCGATGCGCCAGTTGGGGTTGGCCGCCCGAATCATCGGATCGATCGCTTCCCACTTCGCGACCACCCCACGGACGATCTCGTCGCCGTACGGTCGCCCCGGCGCCGGGCCTTCGAGGTGCGCCCAGTAGCTCCGCATCGCCTCTTCCACGAACTCCGTGGACCGATCGCCCGCCGCGTCCAGCGCGTAGAGCACCTGCGCCGCCGCCTCGCGCGCCTGCCGCCGCAGCCCGTTGTCGTCGTGCTGCTGCGCCTTGGGCGCCTTGGAGTCCCTAGAAGCCATCGTTCTTGAGCACCCGCTGGAGGTTGGCCATCTCGATCGCGCTCGACGCGGCCTCCCACCCCTTGTTGCCCGCCTTGGTGCCGGCGCGCTCGACGGCCTGCTCGATGCTGTCCACCGTGAGCACCCCGAAGGTCACCGGAACCCCCGACGCCAACGACACCTGCGCGAGGCCCTTGGTGACCTCGCCCGCCACGTAGTCGAAGTGCGGCGTGCTCCCGCGAATCACCGCGCCCACCGCGATGACCGCGTCGAAGCGCCCGCTGCGCACCAGCGACTGGCAGATGAGCGGCAGCTCCCACGCGCCGGGCGCGCGCACCAGCGTGATGTCCTCGCCCCCGTGGCGACGGACGCAGTCCGTGGCGCCCTCGACGAGGCGGTCGACGATGAAGTGGTTGAAGCGGCTGGCCAGGATCGCGACGCGCAACCCGCGGGCGACGAGGTCGGCCTCGATGATCTTTACTTCCATGGGTATTCCCTAGGGTTTTGACGGAGCGCTACATCCCACCGACACGGGCATCGGGTCAACCCGTCCGACGGTCGCCCTACGCGCCGAGCCCGACCCGCTCGACGACTTCGAGGTCGTAGGCGCTCAGGCCCACGAGGCGCCGCGGGTTGTTGGTCATCAGCCGGATCTTCCGCAGCCCGAGGTCGCGCAGCACCTGCGCCCCCATGCCGTGCTCGCGCTGCGCGGGCGACCCGTTGCTCGCGATGTCGTGCGTGCGCGTGGGCGCTTCACCAGTGAGTTGCCGCAGGTCTTCGAGCAGGTCGAGGTGCCGCGGGGGGAGGTACACCACCACGCCGGCGCCCTCACGCTCCATGTGGTGCATCGCCTCGGCGAGGTACTCCCCGCCCCCGACGATGGGCTTTCCATCCGAGGTCGTCGACGGCGCGAACAGGTCGGCAAACACCGCCCCCGGGTGCATCCGCACCAGCGTCGGCTCATCCGCCGTCGGCTCGCCATGAACCAACGCCAGGAACTGCCGCCCCGCCTCGACCGACGCCTCGTAGACGTGGGCCTCCCAGACCTTCGACATACCCCGCGGGGTAAACTTCGCCGAGCTCACCCGCCGCACCAGCCGGTCGGTCATCAACCGAAACTGGATGAGGTCCTCGATGGTCACCAGCGGCACGTCGTGGATGCGCGAGAACTCCACCAGCTCCGGCATGCGCGCCATGGTGCCGTCGTCGTTCATGATCTCGCAGATGACCCCCGACGGGTGCAGCCCCGCGAGCACCGCGAGGTCGATGCTGCCCTCGGTCTGCCCGGTGCGCTGAAGCACACCGCCGGGCCGCGCCCGCAGCGGGAAGATGTGCCCCGGCGAGACGAGGTCTTCGGGCTTCGTGTTGGGCGCCACCGCGACCCGCACGGTGTGCGCGCGGTCGGCCGCCGAGATGCCCGTGGTGACGCCCTCGCGCGCCTCGACGCTCACGGTAAACGCCGTGCCGAGCGACGCCTTGTTCTTCTCCACCATCATCGGCAGGCGCAGCCGCTCGATGTGGTCTTCGGTCAGCGTCAGGCAGATGAGTCCGCGCGCGTGCTTGGCCATGAAGTTGATGGCCTCCGGCGTCACCCGCTCGGCCGCCAGCACCAGGTCGCCCTCGTTCTCGCGGTCTTCGTCGTCCGTGAGAATCACCATCCGCCCCTCGCGGATCGCCGCCACCGCCGCGCGCACGCGGGTCTCTGCCGTTCCTTCGAGCATCGTCACTGTCCTTTTCCGAAGCCTTCGAGCAGGGCCCGCCACCGGGCGTCGTCCGCCGCGCCGGGTTGTGGTGTCTCGCGGTCCCAGGTCAACGCCCGCGCCACGTACCGGGCGATGACGTCTACCTCAAGGTTCACGCGGTCACCCACGCGCCTCTCGGTCAACGTCGTCGCCCCCTGGGTGAACGGCACCAGCATCACCTCGAACGTCTCGCCCGCCACCGCGTTGACCGTCAGGCTTACCCCGTCGATCGCAACGCTGCCCTTCTCGGCGATGTACCGCAGCACCTCGCGCGGCCCACGAAACACCACCCGCTCGGCGCTCTCCACCCGCTCGCGGCGCACGACCTCGCCCACCCCGTCGACGTGCCCCGACACGATGTGACCGCCCATGCGATCGCCGAGCGCGAGCGCCCGTTCGAGGTTCACCCGCGCGCCCGGCGAGCGCGCCCCGAGGGTGGTGCGCGCGAGGGTCTCGGCGCTGGCATCAGCGGTAAACGCGCCGTCGAGGATGCGCGTCACCGTGAGGCACACGCCGTCCACCGCGATGCTCTCGCCGAGCTCCAGCTTCGCGAACGGACACGACACGTCGAGCCACGCCGCCGCCCCGCGGCGCTCGATCGCGCGCAGGGTTCCCACTGCCTGGATGATCCCCGTGAACATGGACTCAGACCACCTCGGCTTCGATGCGCAGGTCGGGCCCGACCCGCTTCACGTCCCATTCGCCCAGGCGCGTCGCGTCGGCGAGCATCCCGGCCCCGGCGCCGCCGATGGCGCGCAATCCCCCGCCGCCGAGCAGCATCGGCGCGACGTAGGCCACCACGCGGTCGACCACGCCCGCGTCGCGCAGCGCCCCGTGCAGCGCGCCGCCGCCCTCGCAGAGCACCGACACCACCCCGAGGCCCGCGAGCGTGTGCATCGCCGCGCGCAGGTCGACGCCGCCATCGTCGCGAGCATCGACCTCGATGACGTTCGCACCGCGTTCGGCGAGAGCTCCCGCCCGCGCGCGCTGATCGTCGTCGCCACCGCGCGCGCAAAGCACCCAGGTCGGCGCCTCGCCCGCGGTCGCGACCAGCTTCGACTCCAGCGGAACCCTCGCGTCTCGCGACACGATCACCCGCGCCGGGGCTCGCTCCACCGCCACGCCGCGCACGGTGAGCAGCGGGTCGTCGGCGCGCACGGTGCCGCTGCCCACGAGGATCGCGTCGCACCGCGCCCGCAGCTTGTGGCCGTCGACGCGAGCGTCTTCGGAGGTGATCCATCGGCTCTCGCCGTCGCGGGATGCGATGCTTCCGTCGAGCGACATCGCGGCCTTCAGCGTGACGTGCGCGCGGCCCGTCGTGATGAAGCGCATCCACGGCGCGATGATGCGCTCGGCCTCGCGCTGGAAGTCGGGGAGGAAGCCCTCCTCCACGATGACGCCCGCCGCGCGGAGCATCTCGCGACCGTGGCCGCGCACATGCGGATTGGGGTCGGGCACCGCGAACACCACGCGCGCCACGCCCGCGCGAACCAGCGCTTCGGTGCACGGCGCCGTGCGCCCGTGGTGGTTGCAGGGTTCGAGCGTCACGAAGACCGTGGCGCCGCGCGCGTCGTCTCCCGCATGGCGCAGGGCCATGGCCTCGGCGTGCTCTTCGCCCGCGCGGTGGTGGTGCCCCAGGCCATAGATGGTGCCGTCCCGCACGACCACGGCGCCCACCGGAGGATTGGGGGAGGGCGCCCCCTGGACGGCCTCGGACAGCGCGCGCGTCATGGCCCAGCGATCGGCGGGCGAGAAGATCCTGGAGGTGACGTCGCTCACGGTGGCGTAGAGACTTTGTGGTGGGCAGGGAAAGAGCCCGCGAACCGATCAGCGGCCCGCGAAAGCGCGCGGACCATAGTTCTGCTCGCTGATGAAAACCAGACGACGCGCCGATGCGTCCCAAGGCCGGCGCGCCCCGACCCGTCGGAGCGCACGTCGGACTCGCGTGCTATCAGCGCTCCGCCTGCGGGACCGGTGTCACGCATGACTCGCATCAAGCTGCCTGACGTTCCGTTGCGCCGCCGTGGCCGTGACGCTAGCGTGGGCACCTCAAAAACCCGGGTGAGGCCCCATTGATGACTGCGCTGGACGAATCGACGCAACGCTCCTCCGACCGGCCGCTCTGGCGGCAGGGCACCCTCAGCGACGACGAGTTCGAGAGCGCAGCGCTCGCCATCACCCCGAGCTGGGAGCTCGGCCTCGACGCCGCCAGCGCCACCCTCGCGGCCCCGCCCCCTGCCTCCATCACGCCCGGAGCCTTCGCGGCGCCCAGCGCCGAGGTCAGCTCGCTGCTCGCATCGATCCACGACGACGTCCCGGCCGGCGACCTCCCGCCGCCCGCGCCGACCGTCACCACGCCCTCCAAGGCCCCCGGGGTCATCGCCTCCGAGTCGGTGATGACGCCGACCATCGTGAAGGCGAGCGAGCGCCCCGCCCGTCGTCCACCGTCCGTGCGCCCGCCTCCCTCGATGCGGGCCAACGACGACCTCGTCGAGAAGCCCCGCAAGAGCAACCTGGTCTGGGCCGCGGTCGGCGGCGCGCTGCTGCTCGCGGGTGGCCTCTTCTTCGGCTTCGGTCGCAGCTCCTCCCCGACCCCGGAGACCGCCCCGCCGGTGTCCGCCGTCCCCGCGCCCGTCGCCGAGCCGACGCTCGTTGCCCCTCCGACCGAGCCGACGCCCGCCGCTCCTGCGGTCGCACCCGCTCCCGCAGAGCCCGTCGCGCCCCCGGTCGTGGCGGCGCCTGCACCCGCGCCGGAGCCTGCTCCGGTCGCGGCCCCGGAGCCTCCGCCCGCTCCCGCCGTGGTCGCGGCCCCGGAACCTCCGCCCGCTCCCGCCGTCGTCGCGGCCCCCGAGCCCGTCGTCGATCGACACCGCACCCCGCGTGAACACGAGCCTGCCCGACCGCAACCTGTCGTCCGTGCCCCGCGTCGCCCGGCGGCCGCTGCCGCCGAGCCCGCCCCCGCGCGGCCCGCGGCGCCGCCTCGCGCGCAGGGCGCCGGATTCGTGACAGAGAGCCCGTACTGAGCGTTACGCTCCCCGACCAACACGCATGAAGTCTTCGCGATCGATCCTTGCGGCGGGTGCGCTCGTCGCTGCGCTGAGCCACTCCGCCGCCGCGGGCGCTCAGACCAATGAGGCCAGGGCGGCGTTTCAGACGGGGGTGCAAGCCTTCGCCGAGCAGCACTACGCCGAGGCGCTGGAGTCCTTCCGCACCGCGTACCGCCTGCGGCCGCACCCGAGCATCCTGGTCAACATCGCCAACTGCTACGCGCGGCTCAACCGCCCGCAGGATGCGATCAGCACCTTCGAGCGCTTCCTCAACGACCCGACGGTCGCCCCGTCGGCGCAGCAGCGCGCGGAGATCCAGGCCGCGCTCGCCGAGGCGCGCAACCACCTCGCGACCATCAGCGTGCTGGTGTTCCCGGCGGGGGCGGAGGTGTTCCTCGACGGTGACCTGGTGGGCACCGCGCCGTTGCGTCGGCCGCTCCAGACGGGCCCCGGCCCGCACGTCATCGAGGCCCGCCAACCCGGCGGCGGAACGGTCCAATACCAGGCCCGCGTCGAGGGCGGCGGCACCGTCACGCTCACCCTCGATATCGCTCGCAACCGCGCATACATCGGGAGCGTCGCCCCGGAGATGCAGCCGCCCGCGCCCATCGTCGCGCCGCCTCCACCCGTCGTCGTGGTCGCGCCGCCTCCGCCCGTGGTGGTTCCGCCTCCGCCACCCGTCGTCGTTCCTCCTCCGCCGCCCGTGGTGGTTCCGCCTCCGCCGGTCGTCGTGCCGCCGCCTCGTCCGGTGGTGGTGCCGCCGCCGGTGCGCCTCGCGGTGGTCCCGCCGTCGTCGCCCGTCACACGTCCCGTCGTGCCGCCTCCCATCGACGACGGGAGCTCCCACAGCCGCGGCGTCGGCGCTGCCTTCTGGACGGGCCTCACGGTCACCGTCGCGGCGACCGGCACGGCCATCGGGTTCTTCTTCTACGCCAACACCCTCGAAGACGACTACTACCGCATCGTCGCGGCCTTCAACGCCGAGAGCGACCCGATGCGACGCAGCTACTACCAGGCCCTCGGGTACAGCTACGCCGACGCCGTCGACCAGAACCGGCTCGTCTCGTACATCGCGGGCGGCCTCGCGGGCGCGGCGGCGGCGTTCACCATCAGCGCCGGTGTCGTGTCGGCGCTGTCGCGCTCGACGCCGCGTCGCGCTTCCATCCAGGTGACGCCCAACCTCCTCGGCAACGGCCTCGTCGTCAGCGGGACGTTCTAACCTTCTCAGCGAGCCCAGCGCTCGACCTCGACCACCGCTGACGCCCGCCGCAGCGGAACGCCCGGCTTGGTGACCCGCACCCGCACCCGCCGCGTCGCGAAGCGCGCCAGGATGGTCGTCGCCACCACGTCGGCCACGGTCTCGATGAGGTTGTAGTGCTGCCGCCCGATGACCTCCGCGATGACGTCGGTCACCGCGGCGTAGTCCACCGTCTCGCGCAACGCGTCGGTCGGCGCCGCCCGGGCCGCGTCGACGTCGAAGTCGAGGTCGAAGGTCAGTGTCTGCGGCCGGTGCTTCTCTCGCGGGTACGCCCCGATGCGCGCGGGCAGCGTGATGCCCTGCAACCCCACCCGATCGCTCGCGCGCCTCGCTTCCGCCGTCGGCGCCGGTGCCACCAACGCCGTCAGCTCACCCGCCGCGATGGCCTTCGCCACGGCTGATCCCATGCCCATCGCGTGCGCCACCGTCGGCGCCTCCGCGCTGCACACGTCGCCCACCGCGAACACCCCCGCGCGCGATGTCCGGCCCGCGCGGTCGACCCGCACGTAGCCCTTCGCGTCGGTCGCCACCCCGAAGCCCGCGCTCACCGGCTCGGGCCCCACGCACACGAACACCGCGTCCGCCGCCAGCAGCTCGACCCCGTGCGGGCCATGCACCCGCACGCCCGTCACCGCGCCATCTCCTTCGATGGACTCGACCCGCGTGTGCGGCCGCCGCGTCACGTTGGCGTGCGCCTCCACCGCCGTCTGCAACGCGGTGCGCGCGCTCAGCGTCTCGCCCCGGTGCAGCAGCACCACCGTGCTCGCGTGTGACGCCGCGAGGTGCGCGTGCTCCACGGCGTCGTCGCCTCCGCCCACGACCACCACGCGCGCGCCCTTCAGCCGCGCCGGGTCGCGCCCGATGTTGAACGCCACCCCGTGACCCAGCAGCGCGTCTTCGCCGGGCACGCCGAGACGCCTCCTCCGAACGCCCGTCGCGATCACCACCGCGCGCGGCGAGAGAGCGCCCGTCGCGCCGTCGAGCGTGACCCGCAGCGCCCGTTCATCGAGCCGCGCCCGCACACCCGAGCGCACCGTCACGCCCTGTGAGACGGCCTGCGCGCGCAGCACCTCGGCGAGCGCCGCGCCCTCGATGGACGTGTGCCCTGGGACGTTCTCCAGCGCATACGGAATGACCCGGAGCTGACCGCCGACCTCTCGCTGCGCCTCGACGAGCAACGTGGATAGACCCAACCCCGCGCACCACAACGCGGCCGAGAGCCCCGCGGGACCGCCACCCAGCACGATCACCTCGGGCGAAGCGTCGTCTGCCGTCACGCGATCACTTCAGCGCGAAGAGCGCGACCAGCACCAGCGCCAACGTTCCGAGGCCTGCGAGCACGAACACCCACGCGGGCGTTCGCTTCACCGGCAGCGCCGGCGGCATCGACGGGTTGAGCGGCGGCGTGACGGACATCGGCCCCGCCCACGAGGCTGGTCCTTCGGTGATGTGTGGGTACGTCATCGGCCCCGCTGGAACCTGCGACATCGGGCCGTTCATCGGGACGGACATCCGCGGCGCGTCGTAGACCGGCGCCGGCGCTGCGGGCGCGAGTGACTCGTGCGTGGGCGCGGCCGGAACCGACGCGGGCCGCGACGCCCTCGCCGCTTCGATGGCGTCGTGGATGGCGTGCTCGGGCTGCTGCGCCCAATCGGCGGCGGACCCCTGGAGGCCGAAGGCGTGGCCGAGGGCGTTGGCGAACTCCCCCGCGTGCTGGAAGCGCTCGGCCGGCGGCTTGCGCAGCGCCTTCATCAACAGGTCGTCGAGGACGGCGGGCGCCTCGGGGTTGGCGAAGGTCGGCGGCATCGGCTCGTCGCCGAGAATCTTGAACAGGATCTGCGCGCCGTTGGGCGCGAAGAACGGCACCTTCCCGACGAACATCTCGTAGACCATCACCGCGACGGCCCAGACGTCCGTGCGCTGGTCGAGGTCGGGCGCGCCCTGCGCCTGCTCGGGGGACATGTAGAAGGGCGAGCCGATGGTGGTGCCCATCACCGTGAGCTTCTGCCCGCGGTCTTGCCCCTTGGTGAACTTCACCGACCCGAAGTCGAGCAGCTTCACCGTGTCCCCGTCCGCGCCGCGCACGAGAAACACGTTGTCGGGCTTCATGTCGCGGTGCACGAAGCCCCGCGCGTGCGCCGAGTCGAGCGCGAGGGCGAGCTGCGACACCACGCGGATCACCCGGTGCGGCGGCAGCGTCTTGTCGCGCGTGAGGACGTGCCGGAGTTCTTCCCCGTCGAGGTACTCCATCACGAGGTACCAGCTCTTGCCGGGCCGCCCGGGGAGCATCGCCGTCGCGGCGAAGTCCATCACCTTCACCACGTGCGGGTGATCGAGCTGCTGCGACGTGGTGGCCTCGCGCCGGAAGCGCTCGATGTTCACCTCGTCCTCCGCCACGTCGGCGTGCAGGATCTTCACCGCCACGCGCTCCTGCTGCTGCATCTCGCGCGACTCGTACACCCGGCCCATGCCGCCGTTGGCGATGACCCGCCGCAGCTCGTAGCGGCCCGCGACCGTGGCCGTCACCAGCGGGTCCTTCGGGTCGCGCACGGGCGTGACGGAGGCGATGTCCAGCAGCCTCTCCCCGTCGTGCGGGCAGAAGGTGCTGCCCTCGGACGGAAAGGTGCGCTGGCACTTCGGGCAGGCGACGAGCATCCCTACTGCCTTCTCAGCGGGACAGGTTCGGCGGCAGCAGGATGCGCTGGCAGTTGGGGCACTGGATGATCTTCTCGGCGCGCAACATCACGTTGTAGAGCTGCGGCGGGGTCGCCATGTAGCAGCCGCGGCAGATGCCGTCCTTGCACTCGGCCACGGCCGTCCCGCGGCGGTTGAGCACGATCTGGTAGATGCGAAGAATCTCGGGCTTCACCCGCCCGGTGAGCTCGGTGCGCGCGCCCTTGTGCAGCTCCTTGCGGGCGAGCAGCGCCTCGCGGGCCTTCACCGCCTCCGCCTCTTCGGTCGCGAGCATGTCGGTGAGGCCCTTGAAGTCCTCCTCGTGCTGGGCGAGCTGCTTGCTCACCGCGGCCACCACCTCGTCGAGCCGCGCGGCCTCGGCGGTGCGCTCTTCGCGCTCCTTCTTGAGCACCTCGATCTCGCGGGTCATCGCCTCCATCTCGCGGTTGTTGCGCGCGACCTCCTGGCGGCGCTTGGAGCGCTGCGACTTGTCGTCGATGGTGGCGAGCTCGTCGATGTGCGTCTGCTTCAGGCGCTGAGCATCGGTGAGCTGCTGGCGCTCGCGGTCGAGCAGTTCGCGGATGCGGTCGACGTCTGATCGGGTCGCTGTGAGGTGGGCGTCGACGTCCCCCAGCTCGACGTCGATCTGCCGCCAGGCAAGGTCGCTCTTGGCAAGTTCTTCCAGGGCAAGGAGCTGTTCGCGCAACGTGTCTTCTCCACTGAGCGGGCCGCAAGGACGCTGCACCGTGCGGAGAGATAGGCCCATCGGGACTTGAACCCGAAACCTCCCGATTATAAGTCAGGGGCTCTAACCAATTGAGCTATAGGCCCGAAGCGCTCCGCGCGACGCCGGCGCACCATAGCCCCAGGTTTCGCCAACACGCAACGCTTTGGCCTGAAACTGGCCCTCTCCCCTCCCGGGCCCGTAGCTTTCGACCGTGTCCGACGATGACCAGCTGCTCGACGCGTGGCTCGCGCACCTCCGGGTGGAGAAGGGCCTCGCGGCCCGCTCTGTCGAGGCCTACGCGACGGACCTCGTGCGCTTCGCCGTCTTCGTGCGGCAGGACCTCCAGCGCACCTTCTGCGAGATCGACGGAGGCGACGTCGCGAGCTGGATGATCGCCCTCTCGAAGGAGGGCCTCTCGGCCCGCGCGCAGGCCCGCAAGCTGTCGGCGCTGCGGGGGTTCTACAAGTTCCTCGTGGCCGAGCGGCGCGTGAAGAGCGACCCGACGAAGCTGGTGAGCGGCCCGCGCCTGCCGCGCAAGCTGCCGCACGTGCTGACCTTCCCCGAGGTCGAGTCGCTGCTCGTCGCGCCCGAAGCCAACAACCCGCGCGGCGTGCGCGACCGCGCGATGATCCAGGTGCTCTACGCGTCGGGCCTGCGCGTGTCCGAGCTGGTCAACCTCAAGGTCACCGACGTCGACCTCGACCAGGGGGTGCTCGTCGCCTTCGGCAAGGGGGAGAAGCGTCGGCTCGTTCCGTTTGGGGAGGTCGCCCGCGAAGCGATGATGCTCTACCTCCAGACGGTGCGCGGGACCTTCACCAAGGGCCGCTCCACCAACGACCTCTTCGTCACGCACCGCGGCACGGCCATGACCCGCCAGGGCTTCTGGAAGCTGCTCAAGAAGTACGCCCTCGTCGCTGGCATCGACCGCCCCATCTCGCCGCACAAGCTCCGCCACTCCTTCGCCACGCACCTGCTGGAGCGCGGCGCCGACCTCCGCGCCGTGCAGACCATGCTCGGCCACGCCGACATCGTGACAACGCAGATCTACACGCACGTCACGGTCGAGCACCTCCAGGCCGCGCACGCGCGCTTCCACCCGCGCGGTTGAGTCCATCGTGACCAGCGACGCCCTCGCCGAGCCCTTCTCCGATGACCCGCTCGTCCGGGTGCAGCTCGACGTGTTCGAGGGGCCGCTCGACCTCCTGCTTCACCTCATCCAGAAGCACGAACTCGACATCTTCGACATCCCCATCTCGTTCATCACCGAGCGTTACCTCTCGTACGTGACCGTGATGCAGAAGCTCAACCTCGACCTCGCGGCCGAGTACCTGCTCATGGCCGCGACGCTCACGCACATCAAGTCGCGCATGCTCCTGCCGTCGCCGCCGCCCGACGAGGCCGCGGGCGCCGACCCCGACGCCGAGCAGGGTGAAGACCCGCGCGCCGAGCTCGTCCGCCGACTGCTCGAGTACCAGAAGTTTCGCGCCGCGGGCGAGGAGCTGGCCGCGCGTGGAGTCGCAGGTCGCGACGTGTTTCCCCGCGGGATGGAGGTCACCGCCGACGCGACGGGCGAGGCGCCGCTCGCGACCTTCCCGGCCATCGCCATGATCGAGGCGTTTCAGAAGCTGCTCTCGCGCCGCAAGCTCTCCATCGCGCACGAGGTGACGCCCGAGCGCATCTCCATCGCCGACCGCATCCAGAGCCTCGTCGAGCGCCTGAAAGATCGCCGCTCGATGCGCTTCGACGAGCTCTTCGAGAGCGACGGAACCGTCTCCGAGCTCGTGGTCACCTTCCTCGCGCTGCTGGAGATGACGCGCCTCCGCATGACGCGCCTCTACCAGTCGGGGAGCTACGAACATCTCCACGTCACGCTGGTGCTCACCGACGTCGGCGACGCCGCGGCCGTGGTGCGGGACGACTGGCGATGATCGGCCCCGACCCGACCGAAGGCGAAGCCCCCGCCGAGCCCGAGACCGACGAGGAGGGTGACCTCCCCACGTCGCCCGGCGTCGCGCGCGCCGTCGGTCGATCGGTCTCCGAGCAGCACCTTCGCACGGTGCTGGAGAGCCTCGTCTTCGTCAGCGATCACCCCATCACGGTGCCCGAGCTCGCCAAGATCACCCGCGCCGAAGCGCGCGAGGTGCGTCGACTCCTCCACGAGTTGCAGACCGAGTACCTCCCGCGCGGCATCCACCTCGACGAGGTCGCCGGCGCGTGGCTCTTCCGATCGAGCGCGGGCAACGCGCCCTTCGTCCGCGAGCTGTTGCAGGCCAAGCCCGTGCGCCTCAGCCGCGCGCAGGTGGAGACGCTCGCCATCGTCGCGTACCGGCAGCCCATCACCCGCCCCGAGATCGACGAGGTGCGCGGCGTCGACACCGGGTCGGCGCTGAAGATCCTGCTGGAGCGCGACCTGGTGCGCACCATCGGCCGCCGCGAGGAGCCCGGGCGGCCGCTGCTCTACGGGACGTCGAAGTTCTTTCTGGAATTCTTCGGGCTGCGCTCGCTGCGTGATCTGCCGATGCTGCGCGAGTACACCGAGCTCTCCGAGGAGAGTCAGGCGGCGCTCACCGCGCGCCTCTCGCAAGCGGGGTTGAGCGACGATGAAGCGCCCGCCACCGAGGCCGCACCTGCGACGACAGAGGCCGCGCCACCCGCCCCGGAGCCGACGGTCGAGCCTCCGTCAGCGGACAAGCCGTCGGAGTGATTCGCGCACGAGGACGTCGAGCGGCTCGTTGAGTCGCGGCCCGAGCTCGGCCGCCGTGCGCTCGGCCTCGGCGGGCTTGAAGCCCATGTTGACCAGCGCCGCCACCAGCGCGCCCGACGGACCGGCCGCCGCCGACGCACCCGTCGACACCGTCGCGCCCACGGTCGGCCACGGCCCCTCGGACGAGCCCGACGACAGCCCGGTGAGCTTGTCCTTCAGCTCCAGCACCAGGCGCTCGGCGATGCGCTTGCCCACGCCCGGAACCGACTGCAACCGCCGCACGTCCCCACCCGCCACGGCCTGCGCGAGCTCGCCCGAGGGCAGCACGCTCAGCACCGAGACGGCCGTGCGCGGACCCACGCCCGCCACCGCTGTGAGCAGCCGGAAGGCCGAGCGCTCGCGGTCGTTGGCGAAGCCGAAGAGGGTGATCGCGTCTTCGCGCACGTGGGTCACCACCTGCAACGTCACCCGCCCCTCGGCATCGGGTGCGCACCGCCCGAGCGTGCCCAGCGGGATCAACACCTCGTAGCCGACGCCCACCACGTCGACCACCACCAGTCCGTCGGGAGACTCGGACACCACCCGCCCATGCAGTCGGCCAATCATCGCCGCGCATCGTAGTGGTTCGCCCGCCCGAAGGCACCCGCTCTCTCCATCCGTCGGAGACAGGATATGTCCGACATGTAGCGGCCCCGACACCGCGACACGATTGTCAGTGTGTGGGGTCGCATCATCCCCTCGATGTTCGCCAAAACACTTGTTTGACAGGCTTTTGAGGGCCTGTGGTACGGTTCTCGCTGTCATGGGTCGCACCACCTTGATGCTTGCCGTCGCAGCTTGCTTGCCGTCGTGCCTCATCACCCGCACCGAAGAGGTGCGCGTCCCTCCGCCGATCACGGTGCCGCAGATCAGGGACGTGCAGGGCTTCACCTCGCCGCGCCTCGGAGGGCTGATCGAGATCGACGAGGGGGAGGACATCACCACGCTGGAGTTTCGTGTTCCCGTCGACGACGACGGCGTCAACGACTCGATGCAGTACCAGTTCTTCGTCAACGAAGACCGCGACTGCGTGGCGCGCGACGGCGGCGTCTCCTGCGAGCCGGTGCGTCGACTGGGTGAGGTTCCGCCCGACGGCATGCGACGGCGGGTGATCACGCGGGTCATCACGTTCCCCGACGTCGGTTGCAACCGCGTCGACCTCTACGTCTCCTCGCGCATCCCGCAGAGCGGCAACTTCCGCACGCCCGAGCGCGAGGGTGACATCGCCTTCCAGACCTGGTGGATCTTCGTCCGTCCGCGGACGCCTTCGACCGCCGACGGCGGCGTGGTCAACCCCGTCTCGTCCTGCGGCTTCATGGTGCAGCCGTGAGGGCGCGCTTCATCGCCCTCCTGTGCCTCGCGGCCTTCGGTCCGGCCTGCCTCGACGACGGCAGCCCGGTCGTCGGGGGCCGCGTCGAGGTGTGCAACGCCGACACCGACTGCATGGCAGGCGCCACCTGCGATCGCACGACCCGGCGGTGCGTCTCGCGCGCTCGCACGGAGGTGTTCTTCACGGTGGCGCCGTCGGCCGCGAGCGCCAACGCCTACCCCACGCTCACCCGCCCGCGGAGCATCAACGTCGACGAGCGCGTCAACCTCACCCTCCGCGCGCCGCGCACGGTCTACGGCGTGGTGACGGTGCCCGATGCGACCCCGATGGGCCGCTACGTCCCGGCCACGCTGGAGTTCACCCCGTCCGACCTTGGCGGAGTCAGCACGCCCGTGCAGGCCGTCGCCGGAACGGTCCCCGAGTACGGCCTCGCTACCAACCGCGACCTCGCGACGTGGTCGGCCACGCTCACCGAAGGGCTCTTCGACGTGGTGGTGCGCCCCGCTTCGACGCTGGCGGCGACGGTTCCGCCGCGCTTCGAGCGCGGGTTCGAGGTGCGCGCCGGGTCGCTCACGCAGCGCTTCGACATCGCCTACCCGACCAGCTACGCGCGTTGGGAGGGCGTCATCGAGGGCGACCTCGGGCAGCGCATCCCGGGCTTCTCCGTGCGCGCGGTCGACCCCTCCGCCAACAACCGCGTGCTCTCGACGGTGAGCTCCACCGCGGGCGACGGAACCGAAGGCAGCGCCGGGCGCTTCGCCTGCGACATGGCGCCGGGCGGCCCCGACGCGTGGACGCTGCGCCTCTCGTCCGACGACGGCATGGGCGCCGGGGTGGTCATCGACATCCCGCGCGCGTCGCTCGCCGCCGCTGCCCCGAGCGGCCGCGACCTGCGCGTGCTGCTCTCCGACGTCACGGGTCTCACCCACGCCTCCGCGGCCCACACCGTGGTGCCGGGCGCCCCCATGCCCAACGGTCCGTGCGTGGGCTGCGTCGACGTGCGCGCCTCGGTCGAGGCCGCCGTGGTGGAGGGCGCGGGTCGTCCGGTGCGGGGCGCGACGGTGACGTTGCGTACCGCGCTCACGCCCCCGACGGGCATCGCGGGCGCCACGGCCTGGTACGAGTCGCGGGTGCAGACCGAGGCCGACGGAACGTTTCGCGCGTGGCTCGTCCCTGGCGACTACGACGTCACCATCACGCCGCCGGGCGACACGCTGCGCAGCTCGGTGCAGCACGGCTTCCGGGTGCGGGCCGACGCGACGCAGCAGGCGGGGCAGGTGTTTGCGCTGGCGCCGCGGCCTTCGCTCGCGGGCCGGGTGCTCGGTCGCGACGGGCTGGCGGTTCGCAACGCCCGCGTGACCGCGGTGCCCTACCACGACGCCGCGCCGACCAACCCCTGCCTCGATGAGCCCGACCTGCGCGCGCTGTCGAGCCGCGCCACGCCGGGCTACGCGGTGACGGGCGCCGATGGCGGCTATCAGCTCGACCTCAACCCGGGTCTGTATCGTCTCCTCATCGAGCCGGCCGAGAGCTCTGGCTTCCCGGTGACGCTCGGCGCGCCGGTGTGCGTCGCCCGCCGGGTGATGGACTTCGACGCGACGCTCGAAGCCCCGGTGCAGGTGCGCGGGACGGTGCTCGACGCCAACGGTGCTCGCGCGCCCGGCGCGACCGTCGAGGCGCTGGTGCGGCTGCGCGAGGGCGACGCTCGGGGCGTCGTGTTGCGCGTGGCGCGGGCGACGACCGACGAGCGCGGCGAGTACCTGCTGCTCATCCCCGCGAGCGCCGCGGAGGCCCGGTAATCACAGGTTGGGTGTGAACGAGAGCACCCGCCGCGCGACGGTGGGTGCGACGCCCGCGGCCTGCTCCGGGAGGCTCTGGTTGTTGCTGAGGTCGTTGCCCTCGGCGTTGGTGATGCGGACGAAGAGCCCGAGCGAAGGCACCGGGGGAGGGGCGCCGCCGTAGAGGGCGGTCCACTCGATGGCGACCTCGCACGACGGGGACGCGCCGCCCACGCAGACGACGGCGTCGCCCATGGTCCAGCGGAAGTCGCTGCGGCAGGCGGTGCAGCCGACCTCGCGCAGGCCGACGTTGTCGAGCACCTGGTCGGCGGTCTTGGAGAGCATGCCGCGCGTGCCCCACACCATGTCGACGCCGAAGCCCGACGGGGCCTCGGTGACGTTGCAGGAGATGGAGTTGTCGAGCGACCCCATGCCGTCGGAGAGCGCCGAGACGATGGGCGCGCCCGTCGGGGTCATGCCCGCCACGTAGTCGCGGTCGATAAACACCAGCATCGCGTTGTTGGTCTGCACCGTCCCGTCGATGCCGAGGTAGAGCCGCGTGCTGTCCCACGCGACGCGAATGGAGCGCAGCGAGTTGCCATCCCACGCCGACGCGATGGTGTTGGTCGAGACCAGCGCGCCGGCGGGCCAGTCGCTGCCGATGATGCCGTCGAGCGTGGGCGTTCCGCGCGGCGAGCTCGCGTCGGCGGTGCCCACGTCGGAGACACCGGCATCCGGGTTGCCCGCGTCGAGCGTGGAGGTCGCATCGACGGTGCCCGTGTCGGGGTGGCCTGCGTCGACGATCACCACGTCGGGACGATCGGCCGACGCGACATCGCTCACGTCCATCAACCCGATGTCGGTGGAGCCCACGTCAATGGAGCCCGCGTCGACCACGGTTCCGCGGTCGGTGCCGACGTCCGTGGAGCCTGTGTCGGGTGTGCCGAGGTCGGTGGAGGGGATGTCCATCTCGACGACGCCAAGGTCTTCGGGGCCCGCGTCGAGCAGGCGGTTGTTGTCGTCGCCGCAGCCCGCGAGGAGCAAGGCCACCACGGAAGCGGACGACCACCCAGCGCGTCGAGAGTTCACGGGGAGTTCGGTAGCAACAGATGCGCGAGAGGCGCAAGACCTTCAACAAGATCGACGGTGAGCCACGCGGACAGGGCGCTGCGGTCCGGGGACGATACTTCCTGCGCACCCCCACGCTTGAGCTGTCACACGTCGCCCCTGGTGGCGGGCCTCGCCCGGCCGCCCAGGTTCAACACCAAAACGCCATGAAAAAGCGTGGTGGGTCGGGAATACATCATGGGGTACGGGGGCGCTGGTCCGTGCGTTGCACACGTATCGGAGCATTCCCGAACTTTGGAGGAACTCTATGGACGTTCGATCGGTCATTCGGCGACACGCAGCGCTCTCTCGGTTGACGGCAGATGCGAGCGAGGAGGTCGCGAAGACGGCGACGCAGCAGCGCCTGCGGCGAGGCGAGGCGGTCTGGAGATCGGGGGAGACGGCGAGCCACTTCGTGCTGGTGGGGCACGGTCTGGTGAAGGTCCTGATGCCGGGTGGGCCCTCGCGCGATCTGGTGCTGGGCCTCGCGGGCCCGGGGGAGAGCGTCGGTGACGCCGAGTCGCTGGAGGGCGGGTGTTACGACGCCGACGCCTTCGCGCTGACCGAGACGGCCGTGGTGGTGAGGGTCCCGCGCGAGGTGATGCTCGCGGCGCTCGAGCGCTCGGGCTCGGCGGCCGTGGCCATGGCGACGGGGCTCGGCCGGCAGGGCGCGGTGGCCAATCGTCGGCTCGCGCTGTTCACGGCGTCGGCCGAAGAGCGCCTCGCCACGACGCTGATGGAGCTCGGAGAGCGCTTCGGCGACGAGATGGAAGACGGCTCGACGCTCATTCCGCTGCGGCTCACGCGCGCCGAGCTCGCCGCGCTGGTCGGCACCACGGTGGAGACAACCATCCGCACCCTGTCGCGCTGGAGCCGTGAGGGCCTGGTCTCGACCGGTGATTGCGGGCTCACCGTGCACGACGCGGTGGGTCTCGCGCGCCGCACCGCCGCGCAGCACGCGGGCCGCGCCTGATCGGCGACCATCGGCGATTGTCGCGCCGCGGCGATCGACGATAGAGTCCCTCCCCGCGTCGCCCGCCCCCTGCGACGCTGGAGTATCCGATGAAGGTCCGCGCCCTCCTGGCCGCCGCGATCGTCGCGAGCGCCTGTGCTCCCCGAGACAACTACCAGCTCATCATCAACGCCGACGGCTCGGTCGCTGACGGCGGGGTGCGCCGCGATGCGGGGCGCGTCGATGTGCCACGGGGGGCCGATGTTCCCAACGGTCGCGACGGCGGGGTCACGCCCGACTCGGGCGTGAGGAGCGACGGGGCGGTGGTGCCACGTGACATCGGGGTCGACACGGGTCCGCCGCCCTGCCGCGACGAGGACGGCGACGGCATCTCCGACGACCTCGAAGGGTCGCCCTTCCTGCGCACGGCGATGACGGCCGGCGCGCCGCCCGACTACCAGAACACCGACAGCGACGACGACGGCATCACCGACCTCGACGAGGGGCGGCGCAACTACGCGGGCTTCGCCTCGTCGGCCCGGCCCGAGCTCACCTGCGGCGAGCTCCCCAACGACTGCGACATGGACGGGCTCGCCAACCACCGCGACCGCGACTCGGACAACGACGGCCTCGTCGATCGCGAGGAGGCGATGCGCACGCACACCGACCCGTGCGCTGCCGACACCGACGGCGACGGCGTGGGCGACCTCGTGGAGAGCGCCGCGGGGAGCAACCCCCTCGACATGACGAGCCGCCCGCCCGAGGGCTCGCTCTACGTGACGCTCCCGTACATGGATCCGACGGGCCCGCAGACGCGGTCGTTCGACTTCTCCACGCGCATCCGCAGCGCGGACATCATGTTCCTGGTCGACACCACCGGGTCGATGACCGGCACCATCAACGCCGTGCGCAGCGAGCTGAGCACGGTGATCGTGCCCGGCATCGTGCGCGCCATCGGGCCCGGCTCCGACGTCCGCTACGGCATGGCCGATCACCGCGACTTCGCCGAGGGCGGCGCCGGCGACTACGCGCTGCAGGTGCTCCAGCCCCTCAACGCCAACGCGATGCTCTCGCAAAACGCCACGACCCGCATGGCGGCTTCGGGCGGCGGCGATGGGCCCGAGGCGCCCGTCGCGGCGATGCATTCGCTCCTCTCTGGCTTCGGGCTCCCGGCGTACCGCGGCACCGCCACGCGCGAAGCGACCCCCTCCGACTGCGGCGGCGTGGCGGGCGCCTACGGCTGGGGCTGCTTCAGCCCGGGCCGCGTGCCCATCATCGTGCTCTTCTCCGACGCCGACTGGCACAACGGCCCATCCATGCCGACGGGCAACTTCTACGGCAGCGTCCCCACCGCGGCGGTCTACACGCAGCTCGTCGCGGAGTTTCGTCGGCGCGAGGCGTACTTCATCGGCATCGATGTCGGCGTCGGGTCGACGTACGCCAACTCCATCTCCCTCGCGCGCGACTCGCGCACCTTCGACGCGGCGGGGATGCCCATCGCGTTCCGCGGCGCTCCGTCGACGGTGAGCGCCAACGTCATCACCGCCATCACCACGCTCGCGCAAGGCACCCGCCAGGACGTCACGCGCCGCGGGGTCGCCGACGCCATGGAGACCCGCCTCATGGCCGGGCGCCAGACCTCCGACTTCATGCAGCGCATCGTCCCGTTGCGCGGCGCTCCCGCGGCGCCCACGGGCTTCGACCGCATGGACGACACGACCTTCTACAACGTGTCGCCGTCGACGGTGGTCACCTTCGAGGTGACCTTCTTCAACGACTTCCACCGCAACACGTCGGGGTCGGCGCAGCTCTTCCGCGCGACCATCGAGGTGCTCGGCCGCGCCTCGTCGGTGCTCGACACCATCCAGGTCTTCATCATCGTCCCGACCGACGCCAACTCCATCCCCGGCTGAGCTCAACCCCCGCGCGGTGCGCTGTCCGCTGGGCGGCGCCACGCCTCACTTCAGCCCTGTTTCGTCGGTCCCCGCCGACGCGCGCAGGCGCTTGAAGACGCAATCGCCGAACCCCATGGACCTCCGCGGCGCTTTGCGTATTCTCCGCACCCGAACGGCAAACGCATCGCTCTGAGAGGACACTGGTCTGAT
This sequence comes from Polyangiales bacterium, assembly GCA_044229975.1. Classification (GTDB taxonomy): domain Bacteria; phylum Myxococcota_A; class Polyangia; order Polyangiales; genus SCUS01. The sequence continues at coordinate 271,829 of JBGARZ010000005.1, read as the reverse complement.
GGCGAACATCACCCTGACGCACGACGGCAAGACGCTCGAATTCCCGCTGACCGTAGGCACCGAGAAGGAGGGCGGCGTCGACATCGCGAAGCTGCGCTCGGGCACGGGTCTGGTCACCCTCGACCCGGGCTTCCTCAACACCGCGTCGACCACCAGCGCGATCACGTTCCTCGATGGTGAGCTGGGCATCCTGCGGTACCGCGGATATCCCATCGATCAGCTCGCCGAGAAGTCGACCTTCATCGAGGTCGCTTACCTGCTCCTGTATGGTGAGCTCCCGTCGGCGCAGCAGCTCGCGACCTTCCAGGCCGCCATCGCCGCGCAGTCGCTCGTCCCCGAAGATCTCAAGCACCTCTACCGGGCCTTCCCGCGCACCGCGCACCCGATGGCGATGCTGGGCTCGGCGGTCAACGCGCTCTCGGCCTTCAGCGAGGACGACGCCAACGACCCCAACTCCCCCGCGCAGGTGGAGCTCGCCACGCACCGCATCCTCGCGCAGCTCCCGGTGCTCGCCGCCTGGGGTTACAAGCACGCGAAGAACCAGCCGTTCGTCTACCCCGACGCGACCATCGGCTACACCGCCAACTTCCTCAAGATGATGTACGGCTCGCCGACCGAGCCCTACGCCAACGACGAGGAGATCCAGAAGATCCTCGACCTCCTGCTCATCCTCCACGCCGACCACGAGCAGAACTGCTCGACGTCGACGGTGCGCATCGTCGGCAGCTCGAAGGCCAACCTGTTCACGTCCGTCAACGCGGGCATCTCGGCGCTCTGGGGCCCGCGGCACGGCGGCGCCAACCAGGAAGTGCTGGAGATGCTCCAGAAGATCCACGAGGACGGCGGCAACCTCCAGAAGTACGTCGACCTCGCCAAGGACAAGAACTCCGGGTTCCTGCTCATGGGCTTCGGTCACCGCGTCTACAAGAACTTCGACCCGCGCGCGAAGATCATCAAGGCGGCCTGCGACAAGGTGCTCGCCAAGCTGAAGATCAACGACCCGCTGCTCGACCTCGCGAAGCGCCTCGAAGAGACGGCGCTCAAGGACGACTACTTCGTCTCGCGCAAGCTCTACCCCAACGTCGACTTCTACTCCGGCATCATCTACCGGGCGCTGAAGATCCCGACCAACATGTTCACGGTGATGTTCGCGCTCGGCCGCCTGCCCGGCTGGGTCTCCCACTGGCGCGAGATGAACGCCCTCAAGACCCCCATCGGCCGCCCGCGCCAGATCTACACCGGCGCCACCGAGCGCAACTACGTCGGCATCGACCAGCGCTGACGCCTCGGCCCCTTCTCCCTTCCGCCTCCACGTCAATCCCCTAAACGCTACGGACGAGTTGTCGGTAGTGCCGATGTCATCATCGCGCGCTCACCGGTGATTCTGGGAAATCCATCGCGACATGCGACGGCGTTTCCCCAACGCGCATCTGACGATGTGCCAAAGCCACATTCCGTGGGTGGGATGGAAGGAACAGGGAAACCATGTTGGAAGACGTGTCACGTCGGTCCGTGCTCAAGGGCGCGGGCGCTCTCTCCGCGGCGGTCGCTGTCTCGACGGTGCTCAAGCCTCAGGCGGCCGAAGCGCAGCCGATGCAAGACCTGCCGCTCCTCAACGCGCTGCTCGCCGCCGAGTACGGGGCCATCGCGGCGTACACCGCGGGCGCGGGCATCTTGATGAGTCCGCCGGCGGGTGATCCGCAGGCGGCGGTCGCCCCCGCGGCGCTCGCCGTCGCGGTGCACTTCCAGTCGCAGCACCGCGAGCACGCCGCCAAGCTCGCGAGCATCATCACCGCCAGCGGCGGGACGCCCGTCGCCGAGAGCAGCGTGATGTTCACCGCGCCGCCGAGCTTTCGCGCGGGCGTGCTCAACGTCATCCGCCTCGCCTGCAACGCCGAGAAGGCCGCGGCCATCGCCTACGCCGACACGCTCAAGACCCTGAGCGTGCAGACCTCCGCGGAGGTCGTCGCCGCCATCGGTGGGGTCGAGACGCAGCACTTCATCGTGCTGTTTCTGCTCGCCAACGGCATCGTCGCGCCGTCGTCGACGGTGGTGCCCGCCGACGTCGTCCCGCAGGCCTTCGTGTCCCGACTCGGGTCGGGCACCACCGGGCTCCAGGACGTCCCCGACTTCACCTACTGACCCAGCGCGGAGGCAATCAGTCATGTCCATCGAAGAGAACGTCTCCCGTCGCAACATGCTCCGCGGCGCCGCCATCGTGGGCGTCGCAGCAGCCGTCGAAGCCTGCTCCGACGATGCCACCACCCAGACCCCGGGCACCGATGGCGGCGCCGACGCGGGCACCACCGCCGAGGACGGCGTCGTCCTCAACGCGCTGCTCACCGCCGAGTACCAGGCCATCAAGGCCTACGACGCCGGCGCGGCCATCCTCATGGCGCCCCCGGTGGGCGACCCGCAGGCCGCCAGCGCGCCGGTGCTCCTCGCCGTCGCCGCGCGCTTCCAGCAGCAGCACCGCGACCACGCCGCGCAGATCGTCACGGCCGTTCGCGCCGCTGGCGCCACGCCGGTGACCGAAGCGTCGGTGACCTTCACGGCCCCCGCGGGCTTCACCGCCACGATCCTCAACGTGCTCAAGCTCGCGTGCAATGCCGAGAAGGGCGCGGCCGTCGCCTACAACGGCGCGGTGCGCGCGCTCAGCACCACCGCTCGGCGCTTCCTGGCGACGACCATCGAGGGCGACGAGACGCAGCACTTCATCGTGCTCTACCTCCTCCTCAAGGGGTCGGTGACGCCCAACGCGGCCAACCTCGTCGGGGGCATCGACCTCATCGTGCCCAAGGCGTTCGTCTCCAACATCGAGAGCACCACCAACGGGCTCCAGACCGTCGCCGACCTCGCCTACACCTGACCGGCACCATTCCGTCACGCGATCGCCCGTGCGAGATTCGCCGACGCGATGCGCCTACCTACCGCCTGTCTCACCCTCCTCATCACCCTGACGGCGTGCAGCGGCGGCGCCGATCAGGCCTCGCCCGCCACCACCCGCGACAGCGGCTCCGACGCCTTCCTCCTCCCGGAGCTGCCTGACCTCGACACGGGAGCGATCGATGTTCCTGTGGCGGTGGTCGATGCGCCCGCTGCCGAGGACGTCCCTGCCTCCGAGGATGTCCCTGCCGCCGAGGATGTTGCTCCTGCGGTGGACGTCGCGTCGGTCGCCGAGGATGTGAGCGCCTCCTGCGATGAGCCTCCGCGGTGCGACGTCGCGGCGCCCACGCCCTCCGCCATCGCGCCGTGGCGTCACCTCACCACCCGGCTCACGGTCCTCACCCCGCAGCGGCACCGCGGCCGTGACCTCTTCCTGCGTGAGGGCGACGCGCAGTGGGGCATCGCGCGCTTCGCCTACGGGCCCGCCGACGACGACCTCACGGACGAGGACGTCGAGGTGTTTCTCCTCCGAGACTGCCGCACCTGGGAGCGGCTCGGCGAGGCTCGCACCACCATGGACAACGCCCACCCGACCATCGAGGGCGTCGTCGACAACGGCGGCTACGTGTACTTCCCCATCCCCGCGTCGGCGCGCCTCGGTGTTGGCCGTCATCGCCTGCGCTTCGTCGTTCGGGGCGACCACACCTTCGCCGATCAGTACATCGAGGTGCTGCCCACCGGCGCCCACGTCGTCGTGTCCGACGTCGACGGAACCCTCACCGAGAACGAGACCGCCGAGTGGCTCGCCGTCTTCGGCGGCGCCTCGCCTGCCGTCAACGTGGGCGCCCCCGAGGCGCTCTGGGCCCTCGCGCGCCGCGGGTACATCGTCTTCTACCTCACGGCGCGACCCGAGTGGCTCGTCGCGCGGACGCACCAGTGGGTGCGCGAGCGAGGGCTCCCGCCGGGGCTCGTCCACACCATGCTCAACCTCACCGGAGGCACTGGCGCGCCCGCGTTCACCTTCAAGCGCGACGAGCTGCTCATCCTACGCTCGCGCCTGGGGCACCCCGTGGACTACGCCTTCGGCAACACCGACACCGACGCCCAGGCCTACGACGCCGCCGGCATCGCGCCCGCCAACGCCTACTACTATCGCTTCACGGGCGATCGCCGCGGCGGTCAGCTCAACAACGACTACCGCGCGCTCGTCGCCCCGCTCTCCGCGGGCGCCCGCTACTGCCGCTGACCGCTCAGCCCGCCTGCGCGATCCACTGCGCGAGCTCGCCCACGATCACCCGCGGCGCCCGCCGCAGCGCCGCTACGTCCGCCGACCCGGTGAGCAGCATGATCGCTCGCACCTCGCGCTCCACCCCATCGAGGAACGCCTCCGCCCCCTCGCGCCCGCCCTCCCGGTGAGCCTTCAGCACCGGCCGCGCGATGCCCGCCGCCGTCGCGCCCAGCGCCAGCGCGCGCGCCACGTCCGATCCGCTGAACACTCCCCCCGTCGCGATCACCGTCTCGAAGCCCGCCGCCACCGTGAACGCCACGCTCGCCGCCGTCGGAACCCCCCAGTCCCACAGCGCCTCGCCCAGCGCCCGCGCCCCGCCCGTCGCGCGCAGCGTCTCGACGCCCACCCACGACGTGCCGCCCGCGCCGCTCACGTCGACGTGCTTCACCCCAGCGGCCCGCAGCTTCTTCGCCGCCGCCGCGCCGATGCCGTTGCCCGTCTCCTTGGCCACCACCGGCACGTCGAAGTCCGCCGCCATCTCGCGGAAGAAGTCTGCGCCGCCGCGGAAGTCGCGGTCGCCGCCCGGCTGCACGAGCTCCATCGCCGGGTTGAGGTGCACGCACAGCGCGTCGGCGCCCACGTCGCGCACGAGCCCGCGCAGCACCTCGCGGGTCATCTGCCGACCCTGCACCATGCCCACGTTGCCCAGCACCAGGGTGGTCGGTGCGACCTCGCGCACGGCGTAGGTCCACGCGACGTCGCCCTTCTTCTGCATCGCGCGCTGGCTGCCGAGCCCGAAGCCGTAGCCGCGCGCCTCGGCGATGGACGCGAGGTCGCGGTTGATCGCCGCTGCCTCCGCGGTGCCACCCGTCATGGCCGCGATGACCAGCGGAAAGCGCAGCGTCTTGCCGAGCACCGTCACCCGCGTGTCGAGCGCGTCGGCGTCGAGGTCGGGCAGCGCGTCGTGGACGAGCCGGACGCCCGAGAGGAGCGTCGTGGCCTCCCGAAAGCCCACGTCTCCGGTGGCGCAGAGGTCGATGTGGTCACGCTTCCGCTGGCTGATGTCAGTGCTCATGGCTTCGTTGGTCGGAGGGGGTTAGCGGTGAACGGCCGACGCGTCCAGGGCAACCACCCTTCACGCGTAAGACCTCCGCACCCGACGTCGGGCCGTTCGTCGACCCGAAGGAGCCGTGCACCCCCCGTGGACGCCACCTTGCTCAACCTGGACTCTGTTCGTTGCGTTCTCGCCCTCACGGCCTTTGGAGTCACCGGGTGCCTCGCCTGGTTTCAAGACGACACCCCGACGGCGCCCGTCACCGTCGACGCGGGCGCTGACTCCACACCCGACGTCACCCTCCTCGATGACGTCACCCTCGTCGATGCCGGGCGGCTCGATGTCGTCGCCGTCGACGCTCGGCCCGCCGTCGACGTCGACCCCGCCGCGCGCGACGAGGCCGCCGTCTGCGCCCGATGGAACGCCGACACCGCCGACCTCGCCTCCCTCGCCGCGTGGACACCCGGCGCGTCCATGTGCGAGCCCGGTGCGCTCCCAGCCGCGACGCGTGCCGCGGCCGTTCGGTTGACCAACACCTACCGCTGGCTCGCGGGCCTCGCCCCGGTGCGCGACGACGCCACGCAGACCGCCGCCGCCCAGGCGTGCGCCGTGCTCGTCGAGCGCAACGGGCAGCTCAACCACACGCCCCCGATGACCTGGACCTGCTGGTCGTCGCTCGGCTACCAGGGAACATCGAGCAGCAACATCACCGGCGCGCGCGGCTTCCCGATGACCGTGCGCACCGCCATCGACGGCTGGATCGACGACAGCCGCGACCTCAGCAACACCCTCGGCCACCGCCGCTGGATGCTCTTTCCGCCGCTCAGCGCCGTTGGCTACGGGCAGAGCGCGGGCTACGCGTGCCTCCACATCCTCGGCGCGACCGCCAACCCCCGCGTGGGCTCCTTCGTCGCGTGGCCCAACGCGGGCGCGACCCCGATGGGCGCGATGACCCGCATCTGGTCGTTCTCGTCGGCGTCGCTCGGCGTGGGCGCCGGCACCCGCGTCGAGGTCACCCGCGATGGCGCCGCGCTGTCGGTCATGACCGTGATGCGAACCGGCAACTATGGCGACCCCACGGTGTCGTGGAGCATGCCCGAGATCGTCGCCGGGTCGCGCTACGCCGTCCGCGTGACGGGCCTCACCGGGGCCGACGTCCGCTACGAGGTGCGCCCCGCCGCCTGCCCGTAGATTCGCGCCCACCCAGCCGCCCCACCCCGCTACGGTGCGCGCCGTGATCGAACGCATCGGCGACCGCAACATCCTCGTCATCTACGGCGCGACGCTGCTCCTGGCCTCGGGCTATGGCGTGTCCATCGCGCTGGCCTCGCTCCACCTCGACGCCGCGCACTTCACCAAGCACGACATCGGAACCCTCGCGTCGTGGTTCGCGCTCGGCATCGTGATGCTGTCGCTGCCGATGGGCGCGCTCATCCGGCGCTTCTCCGCGCGCGCCGTGCTCGTCGCATCGCTGCTCGGATACGCCGTGTGCGTCGCGCTCTTCCCGCACCTCCACTCCTACGACGCCATCGCGGCGGCGCGCGTCTTCGACGGGGCGTTTTCCGTGGGCGTGTGGGTGAGCAGCGAGACCATCCTGCTGTCGCGCTCACGCACCGAACACAAGGCCTACGTGACGAGCCTGTACGCCGTCGCCGTCGCTCTCGGGTACGTGGTGGGTCCGCTCGTCGCGCGCGCCGTGGTGATGTTTGCGCCGCGGTCGACGGCGTTCATGGTGGCGGGCGCGCTCTCGGTGGCGGCGGCGTCGCTGGTGGCCGCGCGGCTCGACGCCGACGTGCCCGAGACCCACGGCCACGACACCGCCGCGGACGGACCGATGGTGCCCGCGCGAACGTTGCTCTGGCGCATCAAGACGTCGTGCTTCGGCACCTTCGCCTACGGGTACTTCCAAGCGTCGGTGGTGCTGTTTCTCCCGCTGTTTCTCGTGGAGTCGAAGGGTATCCCGAGGGAGCAGACCATCCTGGTGACGGCGTTCTTCGCGGCGGGGATGTTGTTGTTCTCCAACGTGTCGGGGCGGCTCGGTGATCGGTACGGGCACCTCAAGGTGATGCGCGTGCTGGCCATCATCGGCGCCGCCATGACGGCGTCGTTCGTGCTGCTCGATCGCTTCGCGTTCATGGCCGGGGCGGTCTTTGTCGCGGGCGCGACGTTGGCGTCCATCTCGCCGGTGAGCCTCGCCCTCCAGGGGGTCGTCACCGAGCCGTGGAACTACTCCCGCTCCAACGCGATCTACAACACCTTCTACGCCGCGGGCATGCTGCTGGGACCGCCGTTGTCGGGCGAGCTCTTCGTGCGCTCCGGCGGGGCCGGGATGCTCGCGCACCTCGCGGTGATGTGGGTGGCGTTCGCGGTGTTCGCGACGGTGTTCGCGAAGGATGATCCGGCGGCATCGCGCCCGGCTACCGCGGGTTGAAAACCCACGGCAGCCGGGCCTGGTGTGCTGCTCAGCGCGGGCGAGCGGAGTAGGCGGGGCGGGGCGCGCGGGCCTGGGGGACGGCGCCGGTCGGAGCGGCGGGCTTCGAGAAGCCGCGCGACGGGGCGGGGCCCTGCGAGCGCGGCTGACCGCGACCACCGAACGACTGCTGCGGCGGAGGAACGGGGCGATCGAGCATCGCGCGCATCTCGTCCTGGAACACCTTCGACGACTTGTTGATCTCCGCCCGCGGCACGACCGAGCGCACGTAGCGCTCGATGTCGCGCAGCAGCGGGACCTCCTCGGACGCCACCAGGCTCGACGCCCGACCGCTCGCCGAGGCGCGCGCCGTGCGGCCGATGCGGTGCACGTAGTCCTCGGGGACGTTGGGCAGGTCGTAGTTCACGACGTGGCCGATCTCCGCCACGTCGATGCCGCGCGCGGCGATGTCCGTCGCGACGAGCACCCGGTACTTGCCGCTCTTGAAGCCCTCCAGGGCGATCTGCCGCTGGCTCTGCGAGCGGTTGGCGTGGATGCGCGACACGTCGTGACCCGCGCGCTCCAGCGAGCGGGCGACCTTGTCGGCGCGGTGCTTGGTGCGCGTGAACACCAGCGTGCTATCACCGCCCTCGGCGAGCAGCGTGAGGAGCGCGGCGGTCTTCTCGCCCTGCGACACCATGAACACCTGCTGCGTGGCGCGCGCGGCCGTGGTGCCCGTCGGGGTCACTTCGACCCGCACCGGCTTGGTGAGGTGCGTCTCGGCGAACTTCGCCACCTCGCCCGCCATGGTGGCGCTGAAGAGCATCGTCTGCCGGGCCTTCGGAACGCGCTCCAGGATCTTGGTGAGCTGCGGCTTGAAGCCCATGTCGAGCATGCGGTCGGCCTCGTCGAGGACGAGCACTTGCACGTCGTTGAGCCGGGCCGTGCCCTGGTTGAGGTGGTCGATGAGACGACCCGGGGTCGCGATGATGATGGAGGGCATCTCGCGCAGGCCGCGGATCTGGTTGCCCATGCCGACGCCGCCGATGAGGGTCACCGAGCGCGGGCCGCGCGGGCCGCTGAAGCGCTCGAACTGCTCGGCGATCTGGAGGGCGAGCTCGCGCGTGGGGGCGAGCACGAGGGCGCGGGTGCCGCGCGTGTTGACGAGGCGCTCGAGGATGGGGAGCGCGAACGCGGCGGTCTTGCCGGTGCCGGTGGCGGCGCAGCCGATGACGTCGTTGCCGGCGAGGGCGGGCGGGATCGCGCGCACCTGGATGGGGGTGGGCTGCGTGAAGCCCGCGCCCGCGAGGGCGGCGAGCGAATCCGGCGAGAGACCGAGAGAGTCGAACGAGACGATGGTGGAATCAGTAGACAAGAAGAACTCCGAGCGTACGGGGAACGCCGCGCGAAACCGTGAGAGCTGTGCTTTTGAGAGGAGCGGTGGCGACGAGGACTGCTGTGATGCAGCGGGGTTTAGGCCCTCAGCGGGGCCTCCTCGGCGATGCGCTCACCGGTGCGGCGCGCGAGGGCTACCACATCCGGGATGCCGACGCCCTCGAACCCCGCCCCAATCGTCATCAGCCCCGGATGATTCTTCAGCGCTTCGCGGATGACACCCACCCGCGCGGCGTGTCCCACCGTGGGCTGCGGGGATGTTCCGAGGAAGCGATACACCCGCGTCCACAGCGCCTCGCCGCGCACCGCCACCAACGCCGACAGCTCTTCGCGCGCCATCGCGACGAGCTCGTCCTCGGGCAGCGACGCGCGGTCTTCGTGACCGAGTCCTCCGAGAAACACCCGCAGCAGCACGGTGTCGTCGGGCGCTCGCCCCGGCCACTTGCTGGAGACCCAGGTCGACGCGAGGATGCGCCGGCCCTCGCGCTTCGGAACCACGAAGCCCGTCGCATCGAGCGCTCGCCCGATCGCCGCCTTCGGGAAGGCAAAGAACACCGTCGCCACCGACGACCACCCCAGCGCGTCGAGCCGGGCCGCGAGCGTCTCGTCGAGCCCGCGCACCAGCGCCGCCGAGCGCTGCATGGGCATCGCGAGCACCACCGCATCCGCCGCGATGGACTCGCCCGTGGCGGTGGTCACCACGTAGCGCGCGCCCTCGCGAGCGACCGAGCGCGCGGCCGTGCCGGTGCGAACCGTCGCGGGCGGTAGCGCGTTGGCGAGGGCGTCGATGAGGGTTCCGACGCCGCCGCGCAGCGAGGTGAACATCGACGCCGGTGCCGCGCCCGGGAAGCGCTTCGGGACGGCGGCGCGGGCGTTGACCATGAGCGATCCGCCGCGGCGGGCGGCGTCGACGAGGGCGGGGAAGGTCGAGCGCGCGGACAGGCTCCACGCGTCGCCCGCATAGATGCCCGCGAGGAGCGGCTCGGTGAAGGCCGAGACCACGTCGCGCCCGAGGTGGCGGGCGACCATGGCGCCGAGGGCCTCGTCGTCGTCGCCATGGCGGGCGCTGAACGGCAGCGCGCGGTCGAGCACGAGGCGGGCCTTGGCGCGCCACGGCAGCAGCGGGCTCCCCAGCATCGGGCGCAGCCGCGTGGGGACGCCGAGCACCACGCCCTCGGGCATCGGCGCAAGCGCTGCGCCGTGGGCGACATAGATGCGCCGGTTGGCGGCGACGGTCTCGATGAGCTCGTCGCCGAGGCCGAGGTCGCGGCAGAGGGCGGAGGCGGCGGGCTTGGAGGCGATCCAGGAGTCGGGGCCGCCGTCGATGACGAAGCCGTCGACGCGGTCGGTGACGAGGTTGCCGCCGGTGCGGTGGGAGGCTTCGAGCACCGTGACGGCGGCGTCGAGGCCGAGCTCGCGGGCGCGTCGGAGGAGCGACCATGCCGTGACGAGGCCAGAGACGCCGCCGCCGACGACGAGTGTGTGGTGGGTCATCGCTCCGAGCGCGAGTGCACGAAGTCGACCACCGCCGCGACGTGGTCGGGGGGCGTCTCCGGGAGGATGCCGTGGCCGAGGTTGAAGACGTGGCCGTTGCGGTTGGCGGCGCGGTCGAGCACACGGCCCGCGGCGGCGAGGAGCACGTCCTTCGGCGCGAGGAGCAGCGTCGGGTCGAGGTTGCCCTGCACCGCGACGCCATCGCCCAGGCGGCGCCACGCGTCGTCCAGGGGGGTGCGCCAGTCGACGCCGATGACGGTTCCGCCGGCGTCGCGCTGGGCTTCGAGGAGCGTGGCGGTGCCGGTGCCGAAGTGGAGCACCGGGACGCCGCGGGTCATGAGCGGTTGGAGGATGCCGTGGACGTGCGGCGCGACGTAGGTGGCGTAGTCGTCGGGGGAGAGCTGGCCGACCCAGGAGTCGAAGAGCTGGACGGCCTGGGCGCCCGCGTCGATCTGCGCGTTCAAGAGGCGCAGGACGACGGCGGAGAGGGTGGTCATGAGGGCGTTCCAGGAGTCGGGGTCCTGGTACATGAGGGTCTTGGTGAGGGCGAAGTGCGACGAGCGGCCGCCCTCGATGAGGTAGCTCGCGAGCGTGAAGGGCGCGCCCGCGAAGCCGATGAGCGGCGTCTTGCCGTCGAGCTCGCGGCGGATGAGGCGCACCGCTTCGAGCACGTAGCCGAGGTCTTCGGCGGGGTCGATGACGCGCAGCGCGTCGATCTGGGCGCGCGTTCGGATGGGCTCGTGGATGACGGGGCCTTCGCCCTTCGCGAACTCGAACGACGCGCCCATCGGGGCGAGCGGCAGGAGGATGTCCGCGAAGAGGATGGCGGCGTCGAAGGAGAAGCGGCGCAGCGGTTGGAGGGTGACCTCCAGCGCGAGCTCGGGGGTGCGGCAGATGTCGAGCAGCGTGTGCTTCGTGCGAAGCGCGCGGTACTCGGCCATGTAGCGGCCGGCCTGGCGCATGAACCACACGGGCGTTCGGTCGACGGGCTCGCGGCGGCAGGCGCGGAGGAAGCGGTCGTGCATAGGCGCGGGACCATCGGGTGCGCGCGTGCGGGTCGTCAAGGGCGCGCTCGTCGGTGTAAGGGGTGGGCGCGATGAGCGACGTGTGGCGGCCCGTGTGGCGAACCTACGACCCGAAGTACGAGGCCAACGCGGTGGCGCACGTGCGCGACGGCGGTCACGCGGTGATTCGCAGCGAGCCGCGGTGGCGGCTGCTGCTGCCGTGTGACGAGGGGATGATCCCCGAGCTGACGGCGTGGGCGCTGCTCGACCTGGGAGTGGGCGGCTTCGACGAGGTGGAGGCGGGCGAGGCGGCGGGGCTCGCGGCGGTGAAGCTCCCCAAGCGGCTGTGCGAGCAGGTGGCTGAGTGGTGCGAGCGCGACGGTGAGCACCCTGGCGCGATGGTGGCCGAGGCGCTCGACTGCCGCGCGTGCGCGATGTGCTGCCGGAAGAACCGCGTGGAGCTGGAGGAGGAGGACGAGGCGCGCTGGGCGGAGGAGGGGCGGGCGGAGCTGTCGGGGGAGGGGTTCGTCCGGGTGTCGCGCGGTCGGCGGGTGCTGCGGGTGCTGCGCGGCGGGGACTGCGTGCACCTGCGCGGCAACGACTGCGGGATCTACGAGCTGAGGCCGGACAACTGCCGGGTGTTTCCGGCGGGGAGCGAGGGGTGCCTCAGCGCAAGGGAAGAGCGCGAGGCGTAGGCGACGGTCAGCCGGTTGGGGCTCCTGGCTTCTTCGTCGGCTTCTTCGTGACGAAGCGCGCGTGGACGGAGGGCACACGCTTCCGCAGCTCGGCGCCCCAGATGGCTCCGCCCGCGCGCTCCATGGCCTGGTAGCGCTGGAGGAAGACCGTCCAGAGGCGGTCGCGCAGGTTGGTGGCGTAGCGCTGGGCGCTCGTGGGCGGCGCGGCACGCGTCTCTCCCGTGGGGCGGACCTTGTCGCGCAGCTCGGTGCCGATGGACTTGGCGAGGGCGATCTTCTCGGGGGTGATGGAGGGTCCCTCGACGAGTCCGTGCTGGGTGTGGACGAACGCGAGGTTGACGAGGTCGTCGGCGATGCCGAGGGGACCGCGCTTGCGGGCGATGTTGGTCAGCGCGGCGGCGGGGCAGCGCTCGGCGATGACCTGGAAGCGGGCGTTGGCGAGGAGCAGGCGGCGCAACGGGCGGCCGGCCTTGAGCAGCGCGTTGACGTCGCTGGTCTCGCCCGGGACCACCTGGCGCACCATGAACGTAACGGCGCGGCCGAGGGAGTTCAGGGTGTCGAGGATGGTCCAGTCGAAGTGGACGCCGCTCGCCTCGATGGCAGGGCGATTGGCGAGGAGCGCGGCGCGGGCCGCGGTTGCGTTGAACACCGCGAGCCGCATGTCGGCGTTGCACCGGCGCACCTCCGCGAGCGGGACGAAGCCCGCGGCGGTCTTGTGCCGTGCGACGTCGTTGTGGTCTCCGACCTCGGCGTCGGGGAGCTGGTCCGTGGCGGACACGGACAGGTTGTTGGTGACGGACGACTTGGAAACGATTGAGTTGGACATGTTTGCAACCTCCGGTCGCGTATCGGGACGCCGATCGCGGGGGTTTCGGGTCGACGGTCGAATTCGTTCCGAATCACTCCGGGAGTGGTTTCGAGACGTTCGGGGCCGGGGAAACCGACTTCGGAAGTGTGTGTTGGAGGGGTCGAGGTCGGGGAAATCGACTTCGGAAGTGACCGGATGAGGGGCCGAGGTCGGGAAGATCGACTTCGGGAGTGACCAGGCGAGCGGTGGGAGCGCGTTCGATCGACTAACGGAGTGGCGGCGGAGCGTCAGGCGGCGAGCGGCGAGACGCTGAGGAGCGTCCTCGCGCGATAAGAGACCAGGGCGTCGGGCTCCTCCAGCAGCAGCCACTGGAGCGAGGCGCGTACGCGGGCGTCGAGGTGGAGCGCGAGGCCGTCGAGCGCCCCGAGGCGGACGTGGACGTCCGAGTGGCTGAGCAGCGGGAGGAGCGCGCCGCGCACCAGCGCATGGTCGGTCGCGCGGCCGAGGCAGGCGGCGGCGACGGCAAGGTGGGCCTGCGGGAGCGTGCGATCTCGGACGCAGGCTGCGAGGTGAGCCGGGTCGCGCACGGCGAGCTCGGAGTAGTGGGCCATCGGGTCGGCGTGATGGTCGGTGGGGCGCATGGGAGGGTTCCTCGTCTGAAGCTTGGAACGGGAGGCTACCGAGCGACAGGAGTCATGTTTTTGACGCGTGGTTTCGCGAGGATGTGTCACCGCGGCGGGTCGGCCGCGTTGACGGCGGCGTGGTGTCGGGTGGGTGGTCGAATCGCCGTGGCGATCGCGGGAGACGCGAGGGATCGCCGTCGCGGTCGACCCGTGGGGGCCGCGAGACGCGGCGACGGCCACGGAGGACGATTGTCGGAGCTCTCCAGCGGCACCCGGAGGCTCCGTCACGGGGCCGACACCCCCGCTACTTCAGCGTGAGCAGCACCGACTTCAGGTGCACGTGCCCGCCCGGTGCCGGGGGGAAGTCGCTCGGGGCGGGGAGGTCCTTCGCCTGCGTCACCTCGCGCCCCGCCGCCCGCGCCGCCTCGTACATCCACCGGCGGAACTTCATCCGCGCGATGTCATGGTGGTTGGTGCACGCCAGCAGCTTGCCGCCCGGCGCCACGAGCTTCATCGCGAGCGCCGCGAGCTTGGGATAGTCCGACGCCGCCGAGAACCGGCTGTCGCGCGTCGTCGCGTAGCTCGGCGGGTCCAGCAGCACCAGGTCGAACACCTGCTTCCGCGCCTTCGCTGCCTCCATCCACGGGAAGACATCCGCCACCACGCACACGTGCCGCGCCTCGTCGCTCGCGCCGTTGAGCGCGAGGTTCTTGCGCGCCCACGCGATGGCCGGGGCCGACACGTCCACCGTCGTCGTGTGCGTCGCTCCGCCCGCCGCCGCCGCCACGCTGAACGCCCCCGTGTACGCAAACAGGTTGAGCACCCGCTTGCCCGCCGAGAGCTCACGAACGCGTCGCCGGTTCTCCCGCTGGTCGAGGAAGATGCCGGTCGAGAGACCGTCGCCGAGCTTCACCTCGAAGCGCAGCCCGTGCTCGCGCGCCTCCATCGTCTCGGGCGCGTCCTCGCCGCTCACCGCGTGCTTCGGCGCAAGCGACTCCTTGCGCGTGTCGACGGCGGTGTTGGCCTGCTTGGGGCGGTGCTTCACGTAGACGCCGCGCAGCCCGCCCACGAGCAGCGCGCCCGCGAGCGCATCATCGAGCGTCGCGTCGTAGCAGTGGACCAGCGCCCAGTCGCCGTACACGTCGACGGGCGTCGCCGCGAAGCCGTCGCCGTCGTGCGCGAGACGAAACGCGGTGGTGTCGGGGTCGCGCGCGAGCTCCCAGCGCTGGTCGGCCGCGGCGCACAGGCGCTCGTCGAGCGTGCGCGGGTCGGGCTCGCCCTTCGCCCAGGCGAGCAGCTCCTTCGGGGTCTCGGCCGTGAACGTGACAGGGCGCCCGGTGGAAGGATGCGGCAGCGTGAGTGAGCTCGCGTGGAGCATGAGGCGAGGCGCGGCGACCTTCCCGTAGAGGGGGTCGCCGTCGATGGGCGTTCCCATCGCCGCGAGCTGAACGCGGAGCTGATGGGTGCGCCCGGTCTCGGGTTCGAGGGCGACGAGGGCGCGCGTCCCGTGGCGTGAGACGACGGACCAGCGGGTGATGGCGCGCTGGGCGTTTTTGGGCGCGGGGCGTCGGGGCGAGGCGGTGACCACCTGCATCATCCCGTCGTCGGCGGGGGCGAGGAGGTCATCGAGGGTTCCGCTGTCGATGCGCGGGGCGGGGCTGACGACGGCCAGGTAGCGCTTCTTCGCCGAGCGCCATTCGAAGGCGTCGGCGACGGCCTTGTTGGCCTCCTTGCGGCGCGCGAAGAGCAGCACGCCCGACGTGTCGCGATCGAGCCGCTGATGGACGCCGAGATAGACGGCGGACTCCGGGGTGCCGTCGCGGGCGGAGAGCCAGGACTTGAGGCGGCTGACGGCGTCGTCGCGGCGCACGGGGTCGGGAGCGTGGGTGGAGACGCCGACGGGCTTGTCGACGACGACGAGGTCGGCGTCGAGGTGCAGCGTCCAGGCGTCGCGCCATGGGGCGAAGAGGTCGTTGAGCATGGTGGGGTTTGGTGAGCGCGCGAGTACACCCGTTGGGGCGACGGGTTCAATGCGAGGGCTGCACGGTGATACCGTCGGACTCTCCTTCCCGATGCTTCTCCTCGCCGCCCAGCTTCGTTGTGCCATCGAGCTCGTCCCCGCGAGCGATCCGCAGCCGCGACCCGTCGCGCCCGTCGAGGAGACCCTCCGCGCCAGCCTCGGCACCGAGCACGTCTTCGACTTCATCGACGCCCTCTCCGGCGAGCGCCTCACGCCCGGTGACGTCGGCGCGCTCATCCCCGTCGCGTACGGCGCGAGCGACCCGCTGCCCACCCGCGTTCGCGAGGACGATGAGGCCGGCGCGCCCCTTCGTCGCTTCATCACGCTGCCCACCGACGGCTCGTACACCCTGCGCGTCGACGGCCTCGCCTCACGCCGCTACTTCGGCTGCGAAGCCCAGCTCCCCGCCGCCGGAACCTCCGCCCGCCAGATTCGCATCACCCTCGTCCCGCGCGCTCGCGACGTCTCCCTCGCCGTGCAGATCGAGCGCTCCGGCACCCACCGCGAGCTCACCGCCGCGGGTCTGCGCGAGGTCGATCTACGCCCCGACGCCCGCAGCGAGCGCGAGGCCGAGGTCTTCCGCGGAACCTGCGCGGGCGAGTCCCCGCCCACCGGATCGCACTGGTGCGTGGTCTCCCTCGCCGCCACGCCCGGCGACGTCGGTCTCGCGGTACGCACGCCCTCCTTCGGTCTGGCCAGCGCGGGCTTCTCTGCGACCGATCCGTCGCGCAGCGTCGCCGTGACGGCGCACTACGCGGGTCACGTGCTGGGCGGCCTCTCGCTGCGCCTCGGTGCGACCTTGGGCTTCCTCCAGGCAGACGGTGCGGGCGCCCTGCTCGCGGTGGACGTCCCGACCCGCAGCAGCCGCACGGGCGAGACGTGTCCCCTCGCGGACACCTGCGTTCGCGCGGTGGCGCACCTCGGAGCGGCCTTTGGTGGGTACTCGCGCGACACCGAGCTGGTGGGCCCGACGACCCAGGTGGCGGCCGACGGAGCGACGTCGGCGAGCTTCGGCCTCCTGGAGCTGGGCGGCGGTGTCACGGTGGCCCCTGGCGGCACAGGCGACCGCCTCCGACTGACCGCGCTGGTCTCGGGCGCCGTGGCCGCGCGCGGTGAAGAGCGGCGCACCGACGGAACGCTGCTCTCCGAAGCGGTCGCGCGCGTCGGGCTGGTGGGCGATCTGCTGGTGGGGCTGCGCTTCGCGGGGCCGTGGACGGTGTTCGCGGGGCTGCGGACGCTGTGGGTTCCGGGGGTGGGGCCGCGGGGGCGGCAGTTCAGCAACCTGGGCGCGGCGACCATCTCGACGGAGATGGCATCGCTCGTGCAACTCGGCGCCCTGATCGGAGTTGGAGTCGAGCCATGAACGCCGTCCGCCCGCTGCTGTCCACCCTCGCGCTGGTGCTTGGGTCGTGGCTGCTCCTGGCGTGTGGGAGCGACGCTGCGACCAGCCTTCCCAGTCCTGCGGTGGACGCGGGGGCGACGGTCGGGGAGCGCTGCAACCGCACGGCGGACTGCGACTCGCGCAACGAGGTGTGCATGCGCCGCGATGGCATCAACGCCTTCTGCGAGGTGCCATCGGGGACCTGCGACCCGGAGGCTCCGATCGAGGGGCAGTGCTACCCCGACGCGCGCTGCGACCTGTCGACGGTGGCGCCCGATGGTCGCGGGCGATGTTCGTTTCAGCCGCCGTCGCGGGCGGTGTTTCCGGTGGAGGGGCGCATCGAGCTCGAAGGTCCGACGCAGGACACCGAGCTCTTCCCGACGACGGGCTTCTCCTTCCGCTGGCAGCCGCTGCGGGACGGTGGCGACGTGGTGATGGTGGCGATGGTGTCGCGACAACCGCCGTCGTTCGATCCGGCGCGTGGGCGCATCAGCAACTGGTCGGCGGTGACCTGGGCGTGGTCGACGGCGGAGCCGGGCAACACCCTCGGCGACGGTCGCGCGGTCGATGGGACCGTGCCGGTGCGCTTCGGTCATCGGGGCGTCTCGCGAGACGGTGCCTTCGGTCCGGCGTGGGAGAGCGACACGCTGCCAGCGGGGTCGTACTGGTGGTTCGTGTATGCGATCCGCGGGGGGCGGGTGATCGCCACGAGCGTGGCGCAGGCGTTCGTCGTGGGGGCGACGCCGTCGCGGCCGCTGGCGTGCGCGGCGTCGACGGACTGTGTGCTGCCGGGCGACCTGCCCGAGCTGTTCGAGTGCTACGCGGCGCAGTGCCGTCGGCGATGCGCGTCGGACGTCGACTGCCGCGACCAGGGCACACGATGCGCGCTGAGCGGCACCGTGATGCGGCTTGGCGCCGTGCGACCCGGTGCGTTCTGCGAGACGGTGGTCACCCCGATTGACCGTGACGGCGGACCTGCCGTCGATGCGCCGCGATGAACCGTAGCTACAGCGTGCTGCTCTCCGGCCTCGTGGTGGCGCTTGGTGCGTGGTGCCTCGCGGCCTGCGCCGACGCTAACAGGGGCGTGAGCAACCTCCCCGAGCTCGACGCGAGCATCGACGCCGGGGCGAGGGAAGAATGTCAGCGCACGACGGACTGCCGCTCGCGCAACGAGGTCTGCGTTCGCGTGGGCGGCAACCCCGTCGGCTACTGCACGCCCCCGCTCGGAACCTGCGACCCCGAGGCCCCCATCGAAGGTCAGTGCTACCCCGATGCGCGCTGTGACCTGTCGACGGTGGCGCCCGATGGTCGCGGGCGGTGTTCGTTTCAACCGCCGTCGCGGGCGGTGTTTCCAGTGGAGGGGCGCATCGAGCTCGAAGGTCCGACGCAGGACACCGAGCTCTTCCCGACGACGGGATTCTCCTTCCGCTGGCAGCCGCTGCGGGGCGCCGCGGACGCCATCACGGTGGCGATGGTGTCGCGACAGCCGCCATCGTTCGATCCTGCGCGCGGTCGCATCAGCAACTGGTCGGCGGTGACCTGGGCGTGGTCGACGGCGGAGCCGGGCAACACCCTGGGTGATGGTCGTGCGGTCGACGGGACGGTGCCCGTTCGCTTCGGTCATCGGGGCGTCTCGCGCGACGGTGCCTTCGGTCCGCCGTGGGGTGGCGACACGCTGCCGACCGGGCAGTACTGGTGGTTCGTGTATGCGATCCGCGGGGGGCGGGTCGTGGCGACCAGCGTGGCGGAGGCGTTCTATGTCGGCGCGGTGCCGTCGCGGCCGCGGGCGTGCGCGGTGTCGACGGACTGCGTGCTGCCGGGCGATCTGCCCGAGCTGTTCGAGTGCTACGCGGCGCAGTGTCGTCGACGATGCGCGTCGGACGTCGACTGCCGTGACCAGGGCACACGATGCGCGCTGAGCAGCACCGTGATGCGGCTTGGCGCCGTGCGACCCGGTGCGTTCTGCGAGTCGGTGGTCTCTCCGATGGACCGCGACGGCGGCCCTGCCGTCGACGCTCCGCGGTAGAGGTTCAACCGACGCGTTCGAGGATGAGCGGAACGTTCTCGACCTCACCGTCGCCGACGGTGACGGCGCGGGTGAGTCGCTCGACGGCGCGCTCGGCGCTCGCAGCGTCGCGGGCGTGGACCATGGCGATGGCGTCCCCGGCGGAGACGCGGTCGCCGACGTTGTGCGCGAAGACGAACCCGACGGCGGGGTCGATCACGTCGGTGGTGCGCGCGCGGCCGGCGCCCATCTCGACGCCGGCGATGCCGACCGCGTGGGTGTCGATGGCGAGCAGCGTCCCAGCGGAGGGCGCGCGGAAGGGCACGACCACGGGAGCGACGGCGAAAGTGGTGGGGTCATCGACGGCGCGCGGGTCACCGCCCTGCGCGGCGACCATGGCGCGGGCGACCCTGGCGGCGCGGCCATCGGCGATGGCGGCGAGGAGCAGCGCGCGGGCGGCGGTGTCATCGGCGGCGACGCGGCCCATGACGAGCATGGAGGCGCCGAGGGTGAGGGTGACCTCGCGGAGATCATCGGGTCCGCGCCCGTGGAGGAGCTCGAAGGCTTCGATGGTCTCCAGGGAGTTGCCGACGGTGCGGCCGAGCGGGCGGTCCATGCGCGTGAGCCAGGCGACGCAGTCTTTTCCGCCGCCGCGCGCGACGTCGACGAGGTTGCGCGCGAGGTCGCGGGCGAGGTCGGGCGTCTTCATGAAGGCGCCGCTGCCGAACTTCACGTCGAGCACGAGGCCGTCGATGCCCTCGGCGAGCTTCTTGGAGAGGATGCTCGCGACGATGAGGGGGATGGACTCGACGGTCGCGGTGACGTCGCGCAGCGCGTAGAGCTTCTTGTCGGCGGGGGCGAGCTCGGCGGTCTGGCCGATCATGCAGGTTCCGACGTCGCGGACGAGCTCACGGAAGCGCTCGATGGAGAGGTCGACGGAGAAGCCGGGGATGGCTTCGAGCTTGTCGAGCGTGCCGCCGGTGTGGCCGAGGCCGCGGCCCGAGATCATCGGGACGGCGACACCACACGCGGCGACGAGGGGCGCGAGGGCGAGGGAGACCTTGTCGCCGACGCCGCCGGTGGAGTGCTTGTCGACCTTGCGGGCGGGGATGGCGGAGAGGTCGACGACGGTCCCGGAGTCGCGCATGGCGAGCGTGAGGGCGACGGTCTCGTCGGGCGTCATGCCGCGCAGGAGCACCGCCATGGCGAAGGCGCTCATCTGGTAGTCGGCGACGTCGCCGCGGGTGAAGCCCGCGATGAGCGAGCGGATCTCGTCGGCGGACAGGGCGTGGCCGTCGCGCTTGGCGGCGAGGAGTTCGGGGGTGGTGCGTGCCATGGGAGGGCGCGGAGGGTATCACCAGCGACGTGACCGGGAGGCGTCGATGAAGGTCAACGCGTGGGCGTGGTGGGTGGCGGCGGTGCTGGTGACGGAGGCGCCGGTGGCAGTGGGGCAGCCGGAGCGGGCGACGTGCTCGCGCGATGGGCAGACGTGTCGACCGGGCGTGCTGGAGTGCTGTGACAGCAGTGTGTTGCGGTGCGAGATCATCCACTTCCCTGGGGAGCCAGGGTGGCGACGCGGGCAGTGGATGTGTCGACCGTGCGGAGCGGCCGGGCAGCACTGTTGTCGTCGGCCGGGGTCGAACTCGTGCGAGGGGGAAGGGTGCCGACCGGGGCTGACGGCGGATGCGTACACGGAGACGTGTCGGTAGTACCGGCGTGTCACACACGGGGTTGTCGGAGGCGGAGCGGCTGCGCTAGGGTGCGCTCCTCGTCACGCTAGACGGGGAACCCGATCGGGGTTCGTCCAACGGTTAGGACGCGGGTTTTTGGTGCCCGCTATGGGAGTTCAATTCTCTCACCCCGAACAACTCCGCCCCACCGCGACCAGAGCCTCGCGGCCAGCGCCCGCAGCCCGCCAAACCAGCGCGTCCGTTGTGGCGCCGGTGCCGCCAGCAACAGCGCCGCGGGCGCACGCGAGCGACGTAGCGCCGACATCGGACGCGTGGGCCCGTCGAGCCCCGTGGGCGGTGGACGAGCGGACGAACGCGCCGGGCGCAACGTGGGCCGCGCGGCAAACGACGGCGGCCGCGAAGGCATCGCGCGCACCTTGACCGTCGCCGGCTCGGGACACGGAGCGATGACGTGGCGGGTCGCATGGCTGCGGCGGAAGAGCGCCTGCGTGACGGCGTCGTAGAGCGACCCCGCGCCCGCGGGCGACGGGAGCGCGCCAAAGCGACGGGTGCTGAGCTTGTTCTGGAGCGCGGTGGCGATGGCCGGAAAGCGCCCTCCCTGGTCGGCCGCCGTGGTTCGCAGCGAGAGCGCGGCCTCTGTTCGTCCCGGCAGCGGTTGCGCCGATGCGCGGGCGGCGTTGCGCTCGCGCGCCACCTTCTCGGCCGCCACCGCGGACATGAACTGCCCGAGCTCGCGCTGCGTCGCGACGTCGCGTCCGAAGGCTTCTTCGATGGCGGAGGCGAAGGCCGCCGCGGTGGCGTAGCGGTCGTCGGGCTCGACGGCCAGCGCGCGTCGGCAGATGGCGTCGAGCGCGGCCGGAGCCTCGGGCGCGTGCTCCCCGAGCGAGCGGTACTCTTCGAGCGCGAAGCGCGCCATCGAAGCGCCCTCCCGCAGCGGGAAGCACCGTCGCAGCGCGAGCGTCTCCCACAGCGTGACGCCCATGGAGAAGACGTCCGCGCGGCGGTCGAGCGCTCGCCCGCGGAGCTGCTCGGGGGCCATGAACTGCACGTTGCCCTGCACGATGCCGTTGGCCGTCGCGCGTCGTCGGGTGGCCGCGCGGGCGATGCCGAAGTCCATGAGCCGCGCGACGCCGTCGACCCCGACGAGGACGTTGTGCGGCGAGACGTCGCGGTGGATGAGACCGAGCGGTTCGCCCTCGGCGGAGCGCAGCTCGTGGGCGGCGTCGAGGCCCGCGAGCGCGTCGAGCACCACGCGCAGCACGACACCCAGCGGCAGCGCTTCTCGGCGGGAGACGGCGGTGCACTGGACGGCGTGGAGCGTGTCGCCCTCGACGTAGTCCATGACCATGTACGGCTGCCAGCCGTCGACGCCGACGTCGAGGATGGCCGCGGCGTTGGGGTGGTGCAGCCGTGCCGCGAGCCGTGCCTCGTCGAGGAAGCGCTCGACCAGGTCGCGATCGGAGCAGAGGTCGCGGTGCAGCGCCTTCACGGCGGCGAGGCGCTCGAAGCCGGCGCTCCCGACGCTGCGGGCGAGGTGCACGGTGGCCATCGCGCCGCGACCGAGCGGCGTGATGAGCTGGTAGCGGCCGACGTGCATGGTCGGCAGATGCGCCTCGATGGGACGACGCTGGACGGGGTCGATGGTCATGGGCGGTCAACCTCCTCGCAGGTGGAGCGACAACTCCACCGTAGCGGCACCGCCAAGGGCTCTTCAATGTATGAATCCGCCGCGCTGCGCGGAGAGCCGCGCACACTCCGCGCGCCCTGCCTTCACGGCACCTCAGCGCCCTGGAAGGCTCCCGCGCGCAGCGTGATGACCAGCGTGTCGCGGTGACCGTCGTCGCTCGTGGGCTGCACCGGCGTGCTCTCGTGGATGACCCGCGCGTCGTCGAGGAGCAGCAGCGTCCACGGCTCGGTCAGGGTGAAGCGCTCGCCGCGCGGACCGTCGGCCTCGAACACCCGCGTCTCGCCGCCCTTCACGCCCGCGCGGTCGACGAGCATGACGGCCACGAGGTCGACGCCGTCGCGGTGCGCGCCTTCGGGTGTCGGGCGGCCGATGCCGTCGGTGGTGTCGATGCGAAACTGGTGCGCCTCGACGTACCAGCGCGACACCTCCGGGCGCAGCGCGGACGCGGAGGCGGCGAGGGCGCGGAGGAGGAGCTTCCAGTCGCGCGATGTGACGGTCGCGGGGAGCATCGGCTCGAACCACCGCTGGAGTCCGCCGTGCAGCGCGTTGTACTCGACGGGCTGCCAGTGGGCGCGGTGCGCGACGGGCTCGACCCCATCGGCGTCGACGACGAAGCACGAGTGACGACGCCGTCGGTAGCGACCGCCGTCGCGGAGGTGGGCGTCGAGGGGGAGGGCGTTCCAGTCGGGGCGGAGCGCGTCGAGGGCGGCGGGGGTGACGTGGCCCCACGCCGCGAGAGCGGAGGGAGCGAGCACCGCGTAGCCGTCGCGGCGGAGGGCGTCGATGAGCTGGTCGGGAGGAGTGAAGCGAGGAGAGAGGAGCGAGGGGCTCATGGCCCCGGAGGCTATAGCGCCGATCCGGGGCCACGCGGTGGTGCGCTCAGCGGTGGTTGTGGCCCCACGCGCCGCGGCCCTGCATGCGCGCCCGCTCCATCGCCTCGCGCTGCGCCCTGAGCTGGGCCTCGCGAATGGCCTGGATGCGCATCGCCTCGGCGCGGGCGGCCTGGGCGCGGAGATCGCGGCCACGGACATACCGGGGGGCGTACACCGGCTGCTGGTACACCGGCTGGGCGGCGACGGGCTGCACGTACACGGGCTGCGCTACCGGCTGCACGTACACGGGCTGCGCCACCGGGCGGGCGACGAAGACCGGGCGCGCGGGCTGCGTGACGATCACGGGGCGCGCGGGCTGCGCGACGACGACCGGGCGACCGCGGTCGAAGCGGTTGAACTGCTGCGCGTGGGCGTCGGTCGACCCGAGGGCGACGGTTCCGAAGAGGGCGATGAGGGCAGAGCCGAAGAGCGTGGATGAGTTCATGTTGGCCTCCGTGGGCGTTGCGAACATCTCTACGGACGCGCGGCCCTCTGGAGTCCCTACGGAGGGGTCGAAGATTTTTCTTCGACGCCTATCCCGAGCGCTCGATGGTGCCGTCGGGGCGGCGCGCGAAGCGGCTCCCGTCGCGACCGTGGACGGGCCCGTCGCTGGGCCAGGGCCAGCCGCCGAAGCGCGTGCGCTGGTAGTCCGCGAAGGCCTGCTGGATCTCCGCGCGGGTGTTCATCACGAAGGGCCCGTGCTGCGCGACGGGCTCGCCGATGGGCTTGCCCTGGAGCAACAGAAACTCTCCCTCGTCGGGGCCGTTCTCCACCACGGCAGCGACCGTGTCGCGGAGCTTCACCGCGTGCTGCGCCGGAACCTCCCGGTTGCCCACGCGCGCCCGCTGACCGCGGAAGAAGTAGAGCGTTCGGTTGGTGCCCGCGGCGACGGTCGGGAGCGTGAAGCGCGCGCCCGGGGCCATCTTGAGGGTCCAGATGGCGACGTCGCTGTCGGGGCGCGAGGCCCACGACTTCGGCGGCGGCGACGGGGGACGCGTCTCGCCGAGGTGACCCGCGACGAGGGTGACTTCGGTCGCGCGACCGGCGGCGTCGTGGGCGGTGTGGCGGGGGATGGAGTTGTTCCAGAGCATGGTGAAGTGGGGCTCGGCCATCTTGTCGACGGCGGGGAGGTTCAACCAGATCTGGAAGAGCTCGGTCGGGTTGGCGGCGTTGCGGTCGAGCAGCGGAAACATCTCGGCGTGCACGATGCCGCGCCCCGCGGTGAGCCACTGCACGTCGCCGTGTCCGTAGCGCGCGGCGGCCCCGAGCGAGTCGCTGTGATCGATGAGCCCGCGGCGCACCACGGTCACCGTCTCGAAGCCGCGGTGCGGGTGCTGCGGGAAGCCCGGCACCACGTCGCCGTGATACATGCGCCAGCCGTCGATGCCGGCGAAGTCGCTGCCGATGTTGCGGCCCGCGAGCGAGGCCGCGGGGCCCATCTGCTCGTTGCCCGCTGGGTACGCGTCATCGTGATGCACGCAGAACAGGAAGGGGTCCGGCGTCTGCCAGGGAAACGCGAGCGGCTCGATGGTGCGGACGACATCTTCGTTCACGGGGGACACCGTTTCGTTGGGCGGGGTGAGGGTGGTCACCGCGCGGTTGCAGGCTGCTGCGACGGGCGCGGTCGCGATCGCGCCGAGGAGTGATCGTCGATCCATGATGGAGGGCATCGTACGTCGCCTCCGGGGCTTCGGGCACCGGCGGTTCGCTCAACCCCAGGTTGCCGCTCTCGCAACCACTCCGCGGTATGGTCCGTCGATGCCTCGTTCGACCGTTGCTCTCGCCGTCGCCGTTCTGCTCGCGGGCGCCGAGGCCCAGGCCCAAGGGTGGATGCACTGGCCGGTCGACCGCGGCACCGCGGCGCGGGCGCGGCTCACGCAGGGCTACTACGGCGACTACATCACCTATTGCGGCGGCCGCGAGGGCTGCGGAACGCACAACGGCTACGACGTCGCGATGGGCGTGGGCACCGCCCTCTACGCCGTGGCGCCGGGCGTGGTGGACGCGGTCAACCCCAACGACGCGCGCACCGCGGACTACGGCAACGCGGGTCTGTGGGTGCGCGTGCGTCACGACGGCAGCACCGTGCCGGGCCTCGGCGCGACGTACTTCGTGACGTACATGCACCTGTCGCGCATCGACGTGGCGGTGGGCGCGTCGGTCACCACGACAACGCGCATCGGGTTGTCGGGCAACACGGGCGGCGTCGGGGCACATCTGCATCTGCACCTCGCGACGACGCGCAACTACTGCGGCGGACCGGTCGACCCGGGGTGCCCGACGCCGGCGTATGTTCGGGCGTCGGTGGTGTCGTCGACCTTCGTCGATGCGCCGGGGTGCCAGTCGGTGTGCCGTGGCGTGACCATCCAGTGGATTCAACCCGCCGCCTACGGCAACGAGGCGTACGCCCGCGTGGCGGGCCCGAGCTGCGGCGCGCTCGACTACCGCGGGCGCTGCGAGGGCGAGACGCTGCGCTGGTGCATGGACGGCGCGCCCATGGAGGCCGAGTGCCTCGGCCGCGGAGGAGTGTGCGCCTGGCAGAACGACACCGAGGGCTTCAACTGCCTGCGGTGTGATCCGGCGTCGGGCCGGGCGTTGCTGCCGGGGCCACGCTGCGAGGGATCGCGCTTCGTGCGCTGCGACGGCACGCGCCCGGTGTCGGAGGACTGCGCGACGGGGGGGAGGACGTGCACTCCGACGGGCTGCGTGGCGCCGATGCCGACGGTGGATGCGGGGGTGATCGTCGACGCGGGCGCACCCATCGAAGACGACGCGGGCGTGGTCAACGACCTAGGCGTTCGGGATGCGCGCGTCGTTGATGTGGCGGCGGACGACAGCTCGACGATCGGCATCGACGGCGGCCTCGGTGGTGATCTCCGTGGCGACTGCGGGTGCCGCACGATCGGTGCGAGTGGTGGTGGCGCCGGGTGGGGTTCGGTGCTGGCGGCGATCGCGTTGGCGTGGACGCGGCGTCGCGGGCGGGCCGTTCGTAGAGGGTAGTCAGACGGGCGTCATCGACGTCCCGAGAGGGTGACCGTATCGCGCGGTCGGATGGGCTCGGGCGGCGCGGTGACCCCGGCGTCGGCAGGAAGAGCCGTCGGGGTCGTGGGGGGCGGCGCGAGCGATCCGACGAAGGCCTCGATGTTCCTCAACTGCGTTCCGTAGTCGCGCACGAGGAGCCCGCCGCGGAGCACCTCGACCAACCCGATCTCGGAGGCGATGCGCTCGCAGTAGTAGCGCGCGACCGCCTCTCCTGACGCCTCGCGACGCAGGGCGATCACGCGGGTGCCGTAGTCACGGAATCGTGGGTGTCCGTGCACCCGGACCACTGGTTCGCCGACCGGCTCCCACGCGCGCAGTTGAAGCAACCCGAGGCGCTCGTCGAAATCGACGGCGACGCCGACCTGCTCCAGCGCGAAGAAGAGCCGGTCGGCGGTCACGTCACGCGAAGCGATCGCCACCGGCAGGTCGGGCCACTCTCCGTCCGCCGCGACGCCCACGTGCAGCGCGTCCGACAGCGCCACCGCGAGGCGCCGCAGCGGAGCGTTCTCGGCGACCACCCGCAGGCGCACGCCGCCGAAGGGCAGTGGCGGTTCGGGTTCCCGGGACAGGGCGCGCGGTTCGCGACGCTCCGCCTCCGCTGGTGGCAGCGGGAGGCGCTGGATCACGACTCCGCCGGGCACAGGGAGCGGCCGGAGCGCGGCAGGCGGCGCGGTCGGCGGCGCCGGGGCGTGGCAGCCAAACGGCGTCGTCGGACCTCGGTCGGGCGACGTCGGGAGCGCGGCGATGCCTTGGAGCAGGGCCTCGAAGTGGCGGACCGACAGCTCGTAGTCGTGCACGACGAGGCGGCCCGCGATCACGTCGGCGCCGCCCCGTTCGGACGAGACCTGCTCGCAGAAGATTCGCGCGGCCTGCTCAGGCGGCAACGGGAGTTCCGTCTGCATGGTCCGCGTCTCGAAGAGGTCGGGCTCGCTGCGCCGCGGGCGCTCGACGAGGTGAGACTCGTCGGCGCCCAGGACGATCCCGTCGTCGCGGCTGCGTCGTCCGCGCAGCTCTTCGAAGAGGCGCTCGGCGGTCACGTCGGGCCACACGATGGACACGACGTCGTCGAGGCCCTCGGGCGCGACCGCGATGGTGACCCGGAGCGCTTCGGAGAGCGCCGCCGCGACGCGCGGGAGCGGAACCGCGTCGGCCACGATTCGCAGCCGCACGCGCGCATACACCGGAGCCGGTGGCTCGCCCTCGCCGCGCGGCAGGAGAGCACCGGGCGGGCCCGGCAGCTGCTCGACGACGAGCCGCCCCGGCGCGGGGACGGGCGGGCGCTCGAAACGAGGCGGTGGGACAGGCGCGGGGCGGAAGATGGATGCCCTGCCGCTGCCCCGACAACTGAAGGACGGCGGCGTCGCGGGCGCGGGCGTCACGGTGACGGGCGTGGGTCGCGCGCAGCCTACGAGCAACGCGAGGAGCCATCCGCCGACGCGCGGTCGTCGGGGCGTCACGGTCGGCCGCCCAGCCGCACCTGCGACGCGCCACGCGACTCGAACGCCCGCAGCAGCCGCTCGACGCTCTCGATGTACGTCTCGAAGTCGTGCACGACGAGGCGCCCGTCGACGACGTCGGCGGTCCCGTGGGTCGATGCGAGATGGTCGCAGTAGTGCCGGGCGATTTCCGCGAAGGGCACCCCCGCGCGCGGGGCGAACACCCGCCGCGCGGTGCGGAGATCGTTCCTCCACTCGTTGCGGGCGATCACCTCGCTGAGCGTCTCCGTCGCTGCGAGGCGGAGCAACCCCCTGGGGGAGAGCTCGTGCTGGACGCCGACGAGCGGCAGCAGACGGAGCAGATCGTCGACGGTCACGTCGGGCGACGAGACCGTCACCTGGAGGTCGTGCGCGTCGAGAGGCACGATCACCGCGACGCCGAGCGCCTCCGCGAGGGCGGCCGCGAAGCGTGCGATCGGGGCGTTTTCGGCGACCACCCGCAGGCGCACGCCCGCGAAGGGCAGCGGCGGGTCGTCGTGCTCTTCACGGGCGCGGGGTGTTCCGGGCGGGGGGGCGAGCCGCTGGACCACGAGCCGACCCGGCGGCGCGGGCGGATGATGCGCGCGCGTGACGACGGGTGGCGACGCGGGGCCGCGGCAACTGAAGTACGGCGGTGAGGCGGCGGGCGCGGGGGTCGGCGCGACCGGCAGCGTACGGGTGCAGCCCACGAGCAACGCGAGGGTCCATCCCCGGGGATGCATCGACGCCGATCACACCGCGCCGACGTTCGCGCTGTCAACGCGCGGCGGCACCCGCATCGCCGGAGGGAGCGGTCGGCGACGCCAGCTCGCGGACGAGGAGCTCGGCGCGGCTCAGCACATCACCGTAGTCGTGCACGATCAGCAGGCCGCCGATCGACGCGGCCGCGCCGATGGGGGACGCCAGGCGCTCGCAGTAGTGTCGCGCCACCGCCTCTTCGGACACGCCGGGGTCCACGGGAATCAGGCGAGTCTCGGCGATGATGGGGTCGTGGAACCCGCGAATCCGGACCACCGGTGAGCCGATCGGCTCGCGCGACACCAGGGTCAGGAGGCCGAGGCTTTCTCGGAAGGTGACGAACACGCCGATGTGCTCCAGGGCGGGGAAGAGCTGGTCGACGGTGATGTCCGACGAGGTGATGGTCACGGGCAGCTCGGGCCAGTCTCCCCCCGACACGACGCCCATTCGCAGCGCTTCCGACAGCGCCACCGCCACGCGACGGAGCGGGGCGCCCTCCGCGACGATCCGCAGTCGCACGCCCCCGAAGGGCAACGGCGTCGGGTCTTCGTACCGGGATCGATCGGTGTGCTCGCTCGGCTGCGCGACCGCCGGCGGCAGCGGGAGCCGCTGGACGATGAGTCTTCCCGGCGCGGGGAGGGGGAGGGTCGATGGAGGCGGCGTGGGCCGCGGGGGCTCGGGCGGCCCGTGGCAGGTGAAGAGCGGTCTCTCCTCGCGGTGACGCTGGGTGACGAACTCCGCGAGCCGTCGAAGGTCGTCCTCGATGCGGTCGGCTGACCACCCGTAGTTGCGTACCACGAGCCGCCCGGCGACGACGTCGGCGGTGCCACCCCCGGGTCCGTCCAGCTCGCAGTAGAGCCGCGCCGCAAGCTCCGGCGGGACCGCCGCGGGCACCGAGTACGCCCGCGTCTCCTCGGCGGGCGGGGGGCCTTCCACCAGGTTGCGCCGGGCGTGGTAGTCGGAGCCGTCGCCCAGGACGAGCGCGTCTCCGATGCCTTCGACGTCCGGCAGCACGCGGAGCAATCGCTCGGCGGTCACGTCGGGCCAGGCGAGCGTCACCGTCTCGTCGAGGCTCCCGGGCGCGACCGCGACCGTGATCCGCAGCGTCTCCGACAGCGCCTGCGCGAAGCGCCAGAGGGGGACGGCCTCCGCCGCGACCCGCAGTCGTACGCCCGCGTACGATGCCGGCGGAGGTTCGCTCTGCTCTCGCGGAAGGAGGGCGCCGAGCGGACCCGGCAACCGCTGGACGACGAGGCTCCCAGCGGGCGGATCGGGCGGTCGCGCGAAGAGCGGGACGGCGTCGAGCTCGGACGAGAGCGGGGACACCCGCGGGGGGTTGCCACAACTGAACGGCGGCGTTGGCGTCGCGGGCGCGTCGTGGGTTTCGAGCGAGTGCAACAGCCCTTCGGCCTGTTCGATGCGGGGCGCGAGGTCGGTCACGATGAGGCGCCCCTCCACGACGTCGGCGGCCCCGAAGGGCGACGCCAGCCGGTCGCAGTAGTACCGGGCGACCTCCGCGAAGCGTAGGCCCGCGCGCGGCGCGAACACTCGCCGCGTGGTGTTGTACCGGTCCGCGTGGACGGCGCGGACGGCCGCGGCGGCGAGCGTCTCCGCGGCGTCCAGGCGGAGCACTCCTTCGGCGTCGATACCGTGCTGTCCCTCGTCGGGCCGCGGCGGTCGGTGCGGGTCGTGGGCGTCGAGGCGGTGTCGCACGCCGACGAACCGCAGCGTCCTGAGCAGATCGTCGACGCTCACATCGGGCGAGGCGACCGTCACCTGGAGGTCGTACGCGTCGAGCGGAACCATCACCCCGAAGCCGATCGCCTCCGCGAGGGCCGCGGCGAAGCGCGGGAGGGGGGTGTTCTCGGCGACGACGCGCAGACGCAGACCCGCGAAGGGCAGGGTCGGCTCTCCCTCCGTGCGCGCGCGAGGTGTCGCGGAAGGGAGTGCGAGCCGCTGGATCACGAGCCGACCCGGCGGCGAGGGTGAGTGGCGCGGCCGCGCAGGGATGGGCGGAGGCGCTGGTCCGCGACAACTGAAGGCAGGCGATGCGGTTGTCGGTGGCGTCGGTGGCGTCGGTGCGGTCGCGGACGCCATCGGGTGCGCCCGCATGCAGCCCATCAGCAGCGCAAGTGTCCATCCCCACGGGCGCATCGGCGGCGATCTCACCGCGTTGGCGTTCGCGGTGTCAACGCGCCGTCCATCGGGGCCGCCGTCGATCGCCGGTTCGTCCGTCGGCCCGGCTTGGATTCGGAGTAGGTGTTGGCGGCGTACATGAGGACCGCCATGTCGCTGGTCCCCACAAGGGACCGGCGTTCGTGAGAACGCCGGAATCCGGGGCAACCCACCACGTCTCGGTCACCCGTCGAAGAGCGTTCTGTCGCTCTGGATTCCGTCGTTCTCATGAACGCCGGTCCCTTGTGAGGACCGATGACGAGCGCCTCGCGTGGTCACGACCCCTACTCCGAAGCTCAGGGTCCGGTGCCGCGCTTGACACTGCACCCCTCCGTCCCGCATCGCATGCGGCGAGAACCCGCCATGTCGACCACCGCCGAGCACCCGTACGCCTCGTTCATCCACGGCATCGAGAAGCCCGTCCGCTACCTCGGCGGCGAGCACGGCGCCGTCGTGAAGCCGTGGACGCCCGACATCGCGCGCATCGCGCTGGCCTTCCCCGACCTCTACGACATCGGGATGAGCCACCTCGGGTTCAAGATCCTCTACGGCATCTTCAACGGGCACCCGCGCCTCGCCGCCGAGCGCACCTACGCCCCGTGGACCGACATGGAGGCCGCCCTTCGCGAGCGCAACCTCCCGCTGGTCTCACTGGAATCTGCTCGCCCGCTGCGTGACTTCGACGCCGTCGGCTTCTCCCTCCAGTTCGAGCTCACCTTCTCCAACATCCTCCTGATGCTCGACCTCGGAGGCATTCCCCTTCGCAGCGTCGATCGCTCCGACTCCGACCCGCTCGTGCTCGCGGGTGGTCCCACGGCCACGCACCCGGAGCCCGTCGCGCCCTTCCTCGACGCCATCGTCATCGGCGACGGCGAGGCCATCGCGCCGCAGGCCGTTCTCATGTGGAAGACCCTGCGCGACGCGGGCGTCCCCCGCGCCGAGCGCCTGCGCCAGCTCGCCACGCTCGAAGGGCTCTACGTCCCGTCGCTCTACGCGACCGAGCTCGACGCCGACTCGCAGCGCCTCGTCGTCACCCACGGCCTCACGCCGGAAGCGCGCGTTCCGGTGAAGCGCGCGTTCATCGAGGACATCAACCAGTACCCCTTCCCCCACGACGGACCGGTCGCCGCCACGGAGACGGTCTTCGATCGCATCTCCGTCGAGATCGCGCGCGGCTGCACCGAGGGCTGTCGCTTCTGCCAGGCCGGGATGATCTACCGCCCCGTCCGCGAGCGGTCCCCCGAGAGCGTCGTCGACACCATCGTCCGCGCGGTGAAGGACGGCGGCTACGACGAGGCGTCGCTCACGTCGCTGTCGACCGCAGACTACTCGTGCATCGCGCCGCTCGTGAAGAAGGTCACCGAGAAGCTCAAGGGCGAGAAGGTCTCGCTGTCGGTCTCCTCGCTGCGCGCGTACGGGCTTGGTGAAGAGCTGCTCGACGAGATCCAGTCGGTGCGCGCCACGGGGCTCACGTTTGCGCCCGAAGCGGGCACGCAGCGCATGCGCGACGTGGTCAACAAGAACGTCACCGAAGAGCAGCTCATGGAGACCGCCGAGCGGGTGTTCTCTCGGGGTTGGGCGAAGATGAAGCTCTACTTCATGATCGGCCTGCCGACCGAGGAGGACGAGGACGTGCTCGGCATCGTCGAGACGGGCCGCAAGGCGCTCGCCGTCGGCCGTAAGGCGCAGAAGGGCAAGGCGCCGAAGGTGACCGTGAGCGTGTCGACGCACGTCCCCAAGCCCCACACGCCGTTTCAGTGGTGCGCGATGGACGGGCTCGATGACATCCGTCGCAAGCAGTCGATGATCCGCGACGGCGCCCGCCGCGCGAGGGTCGACCTCAAGCTGCACGAGTCGCTCGGCAGCACGCTGGAGAGTGTTCTGGCGCGGGGTGATCGTCGCCTCGCGGACGTCATCGAGCAGGCCTACCGCAACGGCGCCCGCTTCGACTCGTGGGAGGAGCGCCTCCGCTGGGACGTCTGGCAGACCGCCCTCGCCGACCACCACGTCGACGTCGACGCCGCCCTCGGGACCATTCCCGTCACGGGCCGTCTGCCGTGGGACCACATCGACGTCGGTCTCGAAGACGGCTTCCTGCTGCGCGAGTACCGCAAGGCCCTCGCGAGCCGGCTGTCGCCGCCGTGCGGCAAGGCGGTGGGGCAGTTCATCCACCACACCAACCTCGAAGACGCGCACGCCGATGCGCGCAAGCTGGTCTGCTACGACTGCGGCGTCGCCTGCGACCTCTCCGACATGCGTGAAGAGCGCTTCGTCTACCTCGAGCAACTCACCGCCCGCTCGCGCCCCGCGCCGAAGGAGGCCGTGAAGATGACCCCCGAGGAGCGTCGCCCCCGCGCGCAGTTCGCGCAGGGTGAGCCGAAGCGCTACCGCATCGCCTTCGAGCGCACCGGGCGGGCGTCGTTCGAGAGCCACCTCGATCTTGTGCGCCTGGTGCCGCGGGTGTTTCGGCGCGCGGAGCTGCCGATGTTCTATTCGCAGGGCTTCCACCCGAAGCCCGAGATGACCTTCACGCCGGCGCTCGCGCTGGGCATCACGACGCTCGACGACTACATCGACGTGAAGCTCGCCATCGACGTCGACCCCGCGCAGCTCCCTGCGCTGCTCAACCCGGGCGCGCCCGAGGGACTGCGCTTCACCCAGGCGCAGCGCCTCGGCGTGGGCGACCCCGCCATCAGCAAGGTCATCGACGTCATCTCGTACGTGATGGTGGTGCCGTGGGCGTGGCTGAACGGTCGCGGGCTCGCGGATGAGGAGGCCGTGCGCGCGTCGCTCGCCGAGCGGCAGGCCGGGCCGATGTTCGTGATGCGAACGGCGGGCGGCCTCGCCAAGCGGGTTGATGTGTCGGCGTATCTGTTGTCGTGGAGCGTGGGCGACGCGGAGTCGATCGCGGCCATCGCGGCGGCCGGGTACGCGGGCTCGCTGTGTGCGATCGGGTACCGCAGCAAGGTGACCGACGCGGGCGCGGTGCGGCCGGTGGAAGTGGCGACGGCGCTGCTCGGCGAGGACGCGCCGGTGCGGTTCATCCGCGCGGTGCAGGGGCGGTTGATGGCGGATGGCGAGGTGGTGTCGCCGCTCGCGCTCGATCGGCTGCGCGTGGTGAAGAGCGCACCGGTGGTGGCGGCGGACGATGGGGGGCCCGACCTCGCGGCGATCGCGCTCGCGCTGGAGTCGGCGGAAGGCCCGTAGAGTCTCTCGGTCGCCCATGCGAACCACCCTCCCGACGTCGCCCTTCGGCCGGACCCTCGCGGCCTGTCGCGCCGTCGCGCTGCTCGGCCTGCTCGCGAGCTGCTCTTCGGGGTCCAGCTACACCCTCGTGGTCGTCGGCGCGTCGCTCCCCTCGGTGGACCCCTCCGGGCACGGCTGCTCGACCTGGGACTGCGTGGACCCCGCCCACACCGACCCCGACCCGTACGTCGTCGTGACGTCCTCGTCGGGCGAGTTCAGGCCCTTCCAATCCGACAGGCTCGCCGACACGTTGGAGCCCCGCTGGGACTTCGTCGTCTCGGAAGACCAGGACGTCGAGACCCTCACGCACCCGATCACGATCGACGTCTACGACCACGACCCCGACATCCCGGTCCTCCTCGTCTTCAACGAGAACGATCACATCGCGCGCTTCCAGGTCGCGCTCACCGCCGATCAGATCCGCCCGGGAGACATCGTGCTCTCGGCTCCGGTCGGCGCAGGCGTGGCGACGCTCACCCTCCAGATCCGCTGACCCGTTGCGGGCGAAGGGCGTCCAGCGAGCGCTCCAACCAGCGCGCCGTCACGGAGACTACTCGCAGACCGAGCCCACGCAGGAGAGGCCGCCGCAGCAGTCGGACTCGGCGCGACACGCCTGACCCGTCACCGAGCAGAGGCACACCGGTCGACCGTCGCCCTGGTCGGCACAGGTTCGGTTGGCGCAGCACGAGTTTGCGATGGCTGGGTCGCAGGCCTGGTCGACCCCGAGGCAGCAGGTCGCCGGAACGCCCAACCCACCCCCGCAACTGAGAAGAACGGAGCACTCCGACGCTGACTGGCAGGCCGCGGTGACGCCGAGCCCGCGCGTCGCGATGCAGGTCACCCCGGTGCAGATCGAGCCGCTCTGGCAGAGCTCGCCGGTGGAGCAGCACCGCTGCTGCGCGCGCCCGCACGTCGACGGGTTGGCCACGTCGGCGAAGGGCGAGACGCTCGACCGCCCCGCGTCGTCGTAGCCGGTGGGCGGGAGCAGATCCCACCCGCAGCCCGCGATGGCGACGGTGAGCGAGACGACCCGGACGAAGAAGGCCCTCACCACGTCACCCGCAGCCCGACGCTGGAGGCGCCCAACAGCAGGTGTGGCCGCAGCGAGTTGCGCGGCGTCCGCGGCTCGCGGTTGGGAACGATGTATCCGCCGAGCGCCATCGCTACGCCCGTGAGCGCGGCGCTGAGGCCGACGAGCGCGTACGTGTGGTACGAGTCGAGCTGCTCCTGCCGCTCGGTGCGAAAGGTCACGCACGACGCGGGCGCCATGCTCGGACCGCGGCAGAGGTCGTTGTACTCGGCCGCCGCGGAGCCTCCGAGCCCGAGGAAGACCCCCGTGGCGACGCTGCCCGCGACCCCGACCCCGACGCCCATCCAGAAGACGATGCGGCCGTAGTCCGTCTTGTCTCCGGTCGTCGGCGCGGTCACGACTGCGGTCACGGGCGCGGGCGTCGCCACGACCGGCGCAGGCGCCTCGAACGCCACCGTCGCGGGCTCCGCCTGCGGCTGCGAAACGGGCGCAGGCTCGGTCGCCAGCGCCTGGAGGGTGATCTGGAGCGGCGTGGTCTGCCGCGCGACGACCGTGACGCTGCGGCGGTCGGTGACGTAGCCGCCCGCGCTGAGCTCGAACTGCGCGGGCTCGTCGGACGGCAGCAGGAGGTTGTCGGTGAGCGGGAGCGTTCCTGCGTCGGTGCCGTTGATGCTCAGCCGCGCGCCGTCCGGTGAGCCTTCGAGGCGGACCCACCCGACGTGGCCGCGCACGCGCTCCAGCTCGGTGTTGAGCGTCGAATGGTTGCGCGCGATCCAGGGGTCGGTGCCGAAGCGGAGGGCGCCCTCCAGGTGGCGGTAGGCGTCGACCCAGCGGTTGAGCGCGGCCTCGTTGAGCCCGATGAGCGCCAGGTAGCGCGGCTGCATCAACCCGAGACCCGCGAGTCGAAACTCCTCGATCGCCTCCTCGTGCCGACCCGCTGCCTGCAACTCGGCTCCGCGCCGCGAGTGCTGCCGCGCCTCGCGGGACTCCTCGGAGTCGTCGCGTCGTGGCTGCGCGCCTGCCGTGGCGCCCGCGAGGGTCAGTGCGAGCGCGAGCGCGAATCGTTCGGGGCGGCGATGTCTGGTCATGGTCTGTCGCGGCTTGGGACGGTAGACCATCCGCCCGCCGAGGGTGTCAACGCGACGGGCGCGGCGGTGGTGTCCGACTTGGGACACTGATTTCTCGGTGTCTCCAAAGTAGGACAACTCGCCTCGCTCACGCCGGAGTTCACCGTGCCGCCCCTGCGCCCGCCGCGCTCGGTTCACTCCCGGGCTATTTCACGCGGATGGCCCCGCCGAAGCGGGGCTCCGTGCCTCCGCCCAGGGACCATCGAATGCCTTCATGGGGGCCTCCTGAGCCCCGCTTCGGCGGGGCCATCCGCGTGAAATAGCCGTGGAGTGAACCGAGCGTGGCGGTCGCCGGGGCGGCACGGTGAACTCCGGCGTGAGCGCGGTGGGTTCTCAGCTTCGGCGCGGCCCGTGAGCGCTTCGCGGCGTACCTCGACACGGTGTCGGAGTTTCGCCCGGCGTCCTACCGGGAAGACCCTGCGGTGCGCGCCCTGCTCGACGCGCGCTGGGGCGAGGCGCACGCGCGGCACGAGCAGTTCGCGACGGCGTGATCGGTCCGCCAGGCGCGCGGGTCGAGCGTCACGCACTCCCCGGTTCGGGTCGTCGACCAGAAGACGCGCCGGGCGACCCTCTCACCTGCACATCGTGCGAGGCTCCCACACTGTCCCATGAGCGACTCGCGCGTCAGGCTTCCCACTCGATCGCCCACGACCCATGGCTCGATGGCCATCGTCATCATCACGTTGTCGGGCGCAGCGTGCGCGTCCACTGCGAGTGCCGTCGACGCGGGTCCCCTCGATGCCGCTCGCGCCAGTGACGTCATCGATGTCATCGACGCCGTCGACGCCATCGACGCGGTCGATGCCATCGACGCCATCGACGTCGTTCCGTCGGACGCGGCCCCGTGCGGCGACGCGGCGTGCGCGTCTGGAGAGATCTGCATCCGCGGCCGGTGCGCAGGCTGTTGCGAGGTGCCGCCGCAGTGTGTGCCGATCCCGCCGGGATGCTCAGGGGCCCTGGCGTGCGGCTGCTTCGCGGCGGACCCGTGCGGCGGTTGCACCCACTGCGGCTCGGTCGAGGCCGACGGCATCCACTGCATCAACTGCCAGTGCAGGTGCGCGTCGCCGTGGACGCCCATCGCAACCCCCGATGGCGACCGCCCGATCGCGTCGCTGCGCGTGGGCGACCTCGTCGAGAGCATCGACCATGGCAGCCGCGTGTTCGTTCCGATTCTCCGCGTGAACCGCACCCCCGTAAGCCACCACGTCGTCGTGCGGGTAGCGCTCGGCAGCGGCCTCGAGTTGCACGTGAGCGCCGGGCATCCGACGGCCGACGGGCGCACGTTCGGAGCGCTCCGGGTGGGCGACTGGTTGGGCGGGCAGCGCGTCGAGGGGGTGTCGTCGGAGGCCTACGCGTACGACGCCACCTACGACATCCTGCCGGCCAGCGACACCGGGACCTACTTCGCCGGGGGCGCCCTGATCGGCTCGACGCTCGCCGACGTCGAGGCCCGTACCGTCGAAGCCGCGCCGCTCTGCGCCCCGGCCGTCCGCGTGAACGCATCGGAGCGGCGCCCGCGCTGACTCGACGCCAACGCGGTCTGCGAGCGTCTACGGCGCAGCGCCGACGGCCGCGAGCACCCGCGCGACGCCAGCCGCGCTGACCTCCGCGTGGATGCTCAGCGCGACCCGCCCGGTGGGGTCGATGACGAACACCCACGGGGTCTCGCTGTCGGCGAGCCCGAGCTGCTCGGCGAAGGCCCCGTCCCGCGAGAACCAGATGGTCTCCCACATCGCCCGCGGCGCGCGCTCGCGGGCCTGCGAGAGAATCGTCGAGGTCGCCACGAGCCCGAAGATGTCGAGCGCGACGAAGTTGAGCACCCGTGTCTGCGCAGGGACGCGGCCTTCGATCTGTCGCCTCCACGCCGTGACGTTGGGCCCGATGTCCTTGTCGGTCATGGCGAGCGCGACGGTCCAGTGCCCCTGGAGGTCGCGCGCGGTGTGGTGGACGCCCGCGAGGTCATCGACGGTGAAGGAAGGAAACGCGCGTCCGGGCTGAGGGTCGGCGTGTGCCGCGAGCGCGAAGGCGACGACGGCGGCGGCGAGGAGAGAGCGGTGCTTCACGGGAGCCTCCTGCGGGCGAAGGGAGGCAACGATGATAGGACGGTTGCGACCGAGGTCCGCGAGCGAGCAGCGCGAAGGCGGTGACGCCGCCCGCGTGGGGGGGGCTGGTGAGCGAGCCGAAGGAGCGGTTGGAGCCGTCGTCCGCGCCGATCATCAGTGGCCGCGAGACGAGCGGGTGGGGCGTCGCGCGACGCGTGCGACCGTTGTAGGTCTCGCCCACCCGGCGAGGCGAATGGTCGCGCTCACAGGACGACGAAGGAGCCGTCGTAGGCGGCGTAGGCGTTGGTCGTGACGCCGTAGCGGGTGGTGGAGGCGTAGCTCGCGGCGCCGGGGCGGATCTCGATGACGACGGGCCCGCCCCCCGCGAAGCTGATGCGGCCGGCGTGCACACCGGCGCCGCACACGGGGCTGTCGTCGGTGTAGAGGTCGGAGCCGTAGACCGAGCCCGCGCCGGTGCCGCCGGCGGGGCAGTCGAAGCGGATGCGCACGGCGTTCATCCCGCGCCAGTCGCGCGCGTCGGTGCTCCAGGTGATGCCTGTCGCGGTGACCGACGAGGCCGGGATGTTGGCGCCGTAGGGGCGCAGCGCGACGGAGGTGGTGCCGTCGACGCTGCAACCAGCGAGAGCGAACAGCGCGACGAGCGAGGCGAGGGTGCGGGTCATGATCGGTGGACCTTCCTTTGGGTGTCGAGGCGAACCCCCGATCGTACGCAGACCGTACGGTCGGCCGATGCTTGTCATTTTCGGACGTCGCCCTCGCGAAGCGCGGAGACCATGGCAGCGACGTCGCCGGGACGCGGCAGTCCCGCGTTGACGAGGGCCTTGCTGAAGGCCGCGGCCGAGGTGAACCCCATCGCGGGTGCGACGACGGTGGCGGTCGCGCCGGGTGCCGTGAGGAAGGCCGCGCCGAGCAGCAGGCGTCGTCGGTTGCGGGCGTCGACCCAGCTCGTGGCGTTGAAGCCGTAGCGCTGGTGAAACTCCGTCACGATGCGTTGAAACTGCCGCGCCGACAGCCCCATACGCTCGTCGAGGGCGGACTTGAGCGTGACGCGTGAGAGGTCCGACAGCAGCGCGTCGAGCGTCGCGCCGAGACGCTGGTGCTGCTCGGGAACGGGCTCGTACAGGTCGACATCCGGCGCGACGTCGAGCCCTGCGACGCGCAACGTGTCGAAGAGCGCGTCGAGCGGAGCGGCGCGTCCGGCGTGCAGCTCATCGGCGAGTGAGCGCAGCGCGTCGAGGTGCCCGTCGGGGACGCGGGCAGGGTGCGCGCGGTCGGGCGAGGGGCCCAGCCACGCGGGCTCCCACTCCAGTACGAGGCTGCGGTAGCGGGCGCCCTCCTGGCGCATGAGCAGCTCGGACTTCTCGGGCGCGACGAGCATCGATCCGGGGTCGAGCCAGTGGTGATCGCCGCCCAGCGAGATGCGCGCCGCGCCGTCGAGGAGCACCGTCACCACGGGGCGTCGGAGGTGACCCGCGCGGGCGAATGCGCGCACCGAGAGGGCGTCTTCGGAGACGACCGCGGCGTTGTCGACGGCGTGCAGTCGACCGCGGGTCCACACGCGGGCGGCGGTGGAGAGCCAGGCCCCGAGCGAGGCGACTTCGGTACGACGGTACGACCACAAGGGCACGGGATCGCGCGCAGCATAGGCAGGGTCTCGCGAGCGATGAGGGCACCGGGGCGAAAGGGGATACGGAGGCGGATTGGGACGCTGGCTACGGCATCCGCAGCGGGGAGACGCGTGGCGCAGCACGACGCCTGCTCCGAATCCCAGACACTTGTGCCTTCGTTGACTTCGGAAGAGGCGCGGGTGTAGACGGCGCCCGCGTGTCGGAGTTCCCCGTCCACAACCGGCGCGCGAGAGGCACCATGCTGCGAGCGATCTCCCTGTTCTCGGGTAACGCCAACCTCTCCCTCGCGGGGGCCATCGCGCACCAGCTTGGGGTGCCGCTCGGGCGCGTGAAGGCGGGGCGCTTCTCCGACGGCGAGATCCAGGTGGAGATCGGCGAAAACGTCCGCGGCTCGGACGTCTACCTGCTCCAGTCGACCTGCGCGCCGGTCAACGACTCCATCATGGAGATGCTGATCATGGCGGACGCGCTGCGGCGCTCCAGCGCGGCGTCCATCACCGCCATCATGCCGTACTACGGCTACGCCCGGCAGGACCGGAAGGTCGCCGGCCGCACGCCCATCAGCGCCAAGCTCGTCGCCGACCTCATCTCCACCGCTGGCATCGACCGGGTGCTCACCGTCGACCTGCACGCGGGGCAGATCCAAGGGTTCTTCAACATCCCCGTCGACAACCTCTACGCGATGCCGGTGCTGCTCGAAGAGATCCGCCGACTCGACATGCGCGACCCGGTGATGGTCTCGCCCGACGCGGGCGGTGTGGAGCGCGCGCGCGCCTACGCCAAGCGCCTCGATGCGTCGCTCGCCATCATCGACAAGCGCCGCGAGCGCGCCAACGTCTCCGAGGTCATGAACATCATCGGCGACGTTCGCGGCCGCGACTGCGTGCTGCTCGACGACATGATCGACACCGCGGGCACGCTCACCAACGCCGCCCGCGCGCTCTCCGAGGCGGGCGCGCGCAAGGTGTTCGCCGCGGCGACGCACGCGATCCTGTCGGGCCCGGCGGTCAACCGCATCATCGACTCGCCGCTGGAGGCGGTCATCGTGACGGACTCCATTCCGCTGCGCGGTGAGGCCGCGAGCAACCCGAAGTTCCGCCAGGCGTCGCTCGCGAAGCTGTTGGGCGAGGCCATCCGCCGCATCCACAACAGCGACTCCATCAGCTCGCTGTTCGTCTGATCGTCAGCGCCGCGGCTCCAGCCTGATCGCCATCCGCACCTCGTATTCGAGGTCCTCTCCCTGCGGGAGCTCTCCGCGGAACGCACCCAACACCGCCTCCCGACACGCCGCGACGTGGCTGCCCACGAGGCGCACCTCGTCGGCGCGGCGGTCGCGCACGACCACCGTCACATGCACCGTCGTCGCCGACGTAAACGCTGATTCGTCGCCCAGCATCCCCGCCGCGAGAAACGAGCACCGCCCGAGCGACTCGGCGGCCTCCGTGGCGCGCGAGAGCACCGACGCGCGGGTGATGCCGCCGGTGAGCTGCATGCCCGCGAGCGAGCCGTCGACGGCCGTCAGCCCGCGCACGGGAGGAGCGCTCTCCGCGACCTCGGTGGGTGCCGCGCTCACGACCGGAGGCACGTCGCTGGTCACCTCGGTCGGTGGCGCAACGGGCGCTTCGACCGGAGGCGCGACGACCGTCGCGTAGGGTGCACCGACGGTCGGAGCCGCGGGTCGAGTGATCGCGGGTCGAGGCGCGATGAGGGGCCTCGCGACGACGGTCGGTCGCGGCGGAGCCGTCGGCGTCGGCACCTCAGCAGGCCGCTCAAAGACGATGGTGCGTGGCGCTTCGACCGTCACCATCGCGGGGATCACGACGGGCGTCACGGGCACCCGCCGCACAGGCGCCGAGGTGGCGTGCACGGGTGTCCGGTCCTCCGACGAAGGTCGTCGAGACACCACCAGCCCGAAGGCCGCGGCGGCGAACGCGCACGCGACGATGAACCCCCGCGCCGACGTGAGGTGTCGCGCGGGCGGAGCGGGGCGCACGGAGAGCGAGGCCGCGGGCGTCGAGTCGACGGGCACGGGCGTACGCTCGGTGTCCATCGGCGGCGGCAGGAGCGGCGTCGGGCGGTTGTGGCGGTTGAGCTCCGCGGTCGCGGCGACCTCACCGGGCGCCACGGAGCGCAGCGCGTGGCGCATGTCGCGCGCGGTGGCGAAGCGCCGGTCGGGCTTCTTCGCCATCGCCTTGAGGATCACGGCCTCCAACGACTCGGGGCAGCGCGCGGCGAGCGTGCGCGGCCTCGGCGGCGCGTCATTGATCTGGTGCATGAGCATCGCGATGGCGCTGTCGCCGTGAAACGGGAGGTCGCCGGTGACCATCTCGAAGAGGATCACGCCGCACTGGTAGAGGTCGCTGCGACCGTCGACCTCCCGCGCGCTGGCCTGTTCGGGGGACATGTACGCGGGCGAGCCCGGCGTGATGCCCGTCGCGGTGAGCCGGGTGGAGTGCCACGCGGGGTCGTCGAGCACCTTGGCGATGCCGAAGTCGGTGACCTTCACCCGCGGCGCGTCGCGCTCACCCTCGGCGGAGCGGACGAGCATGATGTTTTCGGGCTTGATGTCGCGGTGCACGACGCCGCGCTCGTGGGCCTCGTCGAGGGCCGCGAGCACCTGCGCCATGATGGAGACGCAGCGCGCGATGGGGAGCGACCCGTCGCGGGCGAGCATGTCTTCGAGCGTCTCGCCGCGCAGGTACTCCATCACGATGAACGCCGTGCCGTCGTCCTCGTGTCCGAAGTCGTAGACGGCGACGGAGTTGGGGTGGTCGATGCGGCTCGCGGCCTGCGCCTCGCGGAGGAAGCGCTGCGGCGCCGCCGGGTCGGCGCCCAGGTTGGTGTTGAGCACCTTCACCGCGACGATGCGGCGCAGCGGCTCTTGCGTGGCCCGGTAGACGCGGCCCATGGAGCCCGCGCCGAGGAAGGCGTCGACGCGGTACTTGCCGCCGAGGACGCGCCCGAGGCAACGATCGACCGGCGGCGGGAGTGAGCTGGGTGTGACGCGGGGATCGGTGGACATCATCGGGCCGTGCGGAGTCGGTACGGCGGGCAACGGCGTGTCGGATGTCCACGGCATCGTCGCGGCTGTGTTGGGCGCTCTCACAGC
Organism: Polyangiales bacterium; assembly: GCA_044229975.1. Taxonomy (GTDB): domain Bacteria; phylum Myxococcota_A; class Polyangia; order Polyangiales; genus SCUS01. Next base: position 228,943 of record JBGARZ010000005.1, on the reverse strand, counting down.
CCACGCCAGTGGGAAAGTGTGGGAGCGCCTCGTCGTTGACACCCGCCCTCTCCCGCGTGTCCCATCCGCGACCATCGCGTGGACCTCCTCAACGACACTCCCTTCGCGTTTGGTCACCTCGCGTGGCAGCTCCAGCCACCGCAATGGGCGCTCACCCTGGTCGTCAAGTCCACCTTCGACCTCGTCGCCGACGGCGTCGCCACGCCCGCCGATGAGCCCCGTCTCGTCACCGGCGACGAGCCCTTCGAAGACCCCACGCGCGACCACCCCTCGCTCCGCTTCGAGTCCGACCTCGCGTCGCTCAAACCCCGCGGCGAGTGTCTCCTCGCAGGCACCTGTCACGCGCCCGGCGGCGAGGCCACCGTCGCCGCCGTCGCCTTCCGTGTGGGCGCGATCCACCGTCGCTTCATGGTGTTTGGCGCGCGCTACTTCGATCGCGCGGGCGCACCCACCGACCCCGCTCCCTTCCGTACGCTCACCCTCCAATGGGAGCACTCCTTCGGCGGATCATCCTCCCCCCACAACCCCGTCGGCCGCGGCCTCGACCCGGTCGACGTCGACGGCCGATCGCTCGTCCCGCTGCCGCTCATCGAAGACCCCGACGCGCTCGTCCGCTCGACGGGTGACCGCCCCGCACCCGCTGGAGCCTTCCCCATTCCACGCACCTGGCGCGCCCGCACCGCCCTGACCGGAACCTACGACGAGACCTGGAAGCGCACCCGCTGGCCCTGGTACCCGACGGACTTCGATCCGACCTACTTCCAGGCCGCCCCTCCGTCGCAGCGCATCGACGGCTACTGGCGCGGCGACGAACCCGTCGAGCTCACCGGGATGGACCCCGCGCTTCCCACGCTGCGTTCGCGTCTCCCCGCGACGCGCGTCCGCTGCTTCGTCACCCGCCGCGTGGGCGACGCCGACGTCGTCACCGAGGCCCGGATGAACCTCGACACCATCACCCTCGACGCCGACGCGCGACAGGTGATGTGCCTCTGGCGCGGACTCACCCCCATCACCGACGACTCCCTCGACGACATCCTCCGCGTCGCCCTCTTGCAGGAGCCTCTCGACGCGCCGCAGTCCACCGCCGACTGCCTCGCGCGCATCGCGGCCCTCGAAGCCGAGCGCGCCGCCGAAGACGGCGTCGACGAAGTCCCTCCGCTCCCGGCCCAGCACATCGTGCTCGCCGAGGCGCTGGCCGCTCTCCCGGTCGCTGCTGATGCGCCCGCGGAGGCGCCGAGCCCTGGTGCCGTTCATCGCGCCGAGGTGTTGCGCCTTCGCTCGCACGGCGAGCCGCTCGCGGGCCTCGACCTCACGGGCGCCGACCTCTCGGGCCTCGACCTCTCCCGCGCCGACTTCAGCGGGTCGATCCTCGCGGGCGCCAACCTCTCCGGCGCGACGCTGTACCGCACCGTGCTCGAAGAGGCCGACCTCACGGGCGCCAACCTCACTGGGGTCACGCTCCAACGCGCGAAGCTCTCGCGCGCCGACCTCACCCGCGCCGACCTCACGGGCGCCACCCTCGACGAGGCCTTCCTCGCCGACACGGTCTTCGCGCACGCCGTTCTTCGCACGGCGCACCTCACGCAGGCGAAGTCCGCCGGGGCCGACTACCGCGAGGCCGACCTGCGCGACGTCGACGCCAGCGAAGGGGACTTCAGCGGCGCCGACTTTACGGGGGCCCGTATGGAGCGAGCGCGCTTCCAGAAGGCGACGCTGCGGGACGCGACCCTCGCGGGCGCCAACGCCGAGGCCGCCGTCTTCGAGGGCTGCGTGGCCACGGGGCTGCGGGCCATCGACGGCGGTCGCTTCGCGCGCGCGTCGTTTGCCAACGCGGAGCTCGGGCGGGCCAACTTCGCGGGCAGCGTGCTCGACGAGGCGACGCTGGCCTTCGCGACGATGGAGCGCGCCGACTTCACCGGCTGCGACATGGTGAAGTGCTCGCTCGACGGCTGCGTAGGACGGGACTGCTGCTTCGACGAGGCGAGGCTCGTGGGCGCGAGCGCGAAGCGGGCTGACCTGATGCGAGGGCGCTTCGAGGGCGCCGACCTGACGTGGTGCGACCTGCGCGGCGCCAACCTCTTCGAGGCGGAGTTTCATCGAGCGAAGACCGACAACGCCCGCCTCGACCTCGCCATCGTGCAACGAACCAAGCTGGAACGAACGTGACCGTCACCCTCCGATCGCTCGACGCGGTGCTCGAACACCTCCGCGACCACGGCGAGCTGCGCGACGTCTCCGTCCGCGAGGTCGACCTCCAGGGACAGTCCTTCGTCGACGCGACGCTCATCGACGTCCGCTTCGAGGCGTGCCGCTTCTATCAATGTGACCTCGGCGGCGCGACGCTCACGGGTGTCGTCTTCCGCGGGTGCGACCTCCAGGGCTGCCGGCTCACCGAGGCCACGCTCTCCCGCTGCGCCATCCTCGGGCGACCCGACGAGCCCTGCGACGCGGGGGCCATCGACCTCGGCGGTGCGTCCCTCCGCGAGTGTCACGCCGTGGGTGTTCTCTTCGAGGGCGCCCGCCTCTCGGGCGCCACGCTCACGGGGTGCGACCTCTCCCGCGCCCAGCTTCGGCACGCGCGCCTCGCCCGCGCCACGCTCACGGACACCCTCCTCGACGACGCCGCCCTCTTCAACGCCAACCTCTCCGACGCTCGGCTCACCCGCGTGTCGGCGGCTCGCGCGACCTTCAAGTACGCCGTGCTCACGGGTGCTTCGCTGCGCGACGTCGTGCTCACGGGCGCCTCGCTCGCGGGCTCTCAACTACGCGACGCCGAGCTCACGGGCCTCGACCTCACCAGCCTCGACTTCACCGGCGCATCGATGGAGGGCGCGCGGTTGCAGGGCGCCATCCTCCGCGACGCGGTGCTGCGGGGTGCGACGCTCACGCGGGCCGACCTCTCCGACGCGGTGCTGGAGGCTGCCGCGCTCGTCGACGCGACGCTCACCGAGGCGACGCTCTCGCGGGTGCAGGGGCAGCGGTGTTCGCTGGAGGGAGCGGTGCTCAAGGGCGCGGTGCTCGACCGGGCGAACTTCACCGAGGCGCGCTTCTTCAGGGCGCAGGGCGAGGGGGCGAGCTTCGCGAAGGCCGTGCTCGAAGGCACGGGTTGGCAGGGCGCGTCGATGCCCATGACCGACTTCAGCGAGGCGTCGCTGGCAGGGAGCGACCTCGCGGGCGTCGACTTCACCGAAGCGGACTTCACCAAGGCCGACGTGAGCCGCTGCCGCATGGAGGGCGCCACGCTGGAGCGGGCGCAGCTCGTCGAGGCGAAGCTCACCGAGGCGTGGCTGATACATGTTCATGCGGGGGAGACGACGTGGACGGGGGCGACGGTGGCGGGGGCCAACCTCACGGGCGCTGACCTCACGGGCGCTGACCTCGACGGGCTCGACCTGACGGGTTGTCGCTTGAGGGCGGCGGTGTTCGTCCGGTGCTCGATGCAGAGGTGCAAGCTCGCCGGGATGAACCTCAAGGAGGCGGACTTCACCGACGCGGACTTCCGCGGCGCCAACCTCACCGAGACGCGGCTCGACGAGGCGTCACTCGTGCGCGCCGACCTGCGCGGCGCGGCGATGACGCAGGTGAAGATGCGCGCGGTGAAGGCCCGCCACGCAGACTTCTCGGGCGCGATCGTCGACCAGGGGGACCTGCGCGGCAGCGACCTGCGCGACACCCGCTGGGAGGGCACGAAGGCGCACAGCGCTCACTTCGAGGTGGCGCGCCTGGAGCGCGCGCAGATGGTGGAGGCCGACGTGCGTGGGAGCTCGTTCGAGCACGTGAAGGGCCGCTACCTCGACCTGTCGAAGAGCGACCTGTCGGGCACGCGTTGGGGTGGGGGTGATCTCCGCGGGGCGCGCTTTCATCGCACCGTCGATGCGACGGCGGAGTACGCCGACGCCGATCGGTCGGGGGCGATGGGCACCGACGAGGCGCTGGCGGGGGCTGAAGACTTCAAGGCACAACGACCGAGCGCGGAGGGATAGCGCGATGTTTCCTGCGTCGACCAAGGGCGGTGGGCAGTGCATGGGGTTTCCGGACGTGTGCAAGGTGCCGGCGCCGCCCGCGCCGCCCATCCCGGTGCCGTTTCCCAACATCGCGATGTGTCCCAACGCGAGCGGGTCGACGGTCACCAAGAACGTCAAGATCAAGAACCAACCCGTGTTGCACAAGGGCACGGAGATTCCGACGAGCAGCGGCGACGAGCCGGGCACGCTCGGGGGCGTGATCTCCAACGTCAACATGAACAAGGCGAAGTACAAAATGGCGTCGAAGAAGGTGCTGGTCGAAGGTCAGTACGTGGTGACGCACCTGAAGACGACGCCGCAAAACGGCAACAACGCCAACGTCCCGGCGGGGACGCAGGTGGCGCCGAGCCAGACGACGGTCTTCATCAACGGCTGAGAGGGGAAGGACGACCTCCATGAAGTTCGGTTCGCCGGTGGTTCGGATTCGCTCGCAGGTGTTGCGGGAAGACCCCGTGAGCGGCGGGGTGATGGACGAGTGGTACGTGCTCCAGGTGAAGGGGCACGAGCGGATCTCGCGGCTGTACGAGCTCGACGTGGTGGTGCAGGCGTCGTCGCTGGTGGGCGCGCCGTACCCGGCCGACAAGGTCGAGGCGCTGCTCGCGGGTCACTACATGGTGACGCTGCTCCAGGAGGTGTCCGAGGACGCCGACGAGGACCATCACGGCACCGTGCACGGCGCGATGATGCACAGCTTCTACGGGGTGATCCGTGAGCTGGAGATGCTGTCCATCGACCGCGCGCACGGCGACTCCGGGGACGTGGCGGTGCGGTATCGGTTGAAGCTGGTTCCGCGGCTGTGGTTCACGACGCAGTCGGTGCGCACGCGGCTCTTCCAGGGGATGAGCGTGCCGGAGGTGGTGGCCTCGATTCTTGACGAGCTCGGGATGACCCTCGACCAGGACTACTCGTTCCGCGTCATCGGCGAGCACATGAAGCGGGAGTACCTGCTCCAGTACCAGGAGAGCGATTTCGACTTCCTGTGTCGGCTCTGCGAGCACGAAGGGATCTTCTTCTTCTTCGAGCAGACCAGCTCGTTGGAGCGGGTGGTCTTTGCGGACAACAACGAAGCGTTGCAGGACTACCTGACGCTGAAGGCCTTTGCGGAGTCCGATGACGACACGCGCTTCGAGCACATCCGCTACGACCCGCGGCTCGGGGTGCTCGACAAGGTGCCGTGCTTCAAGAGCGTCAACCGGGTGTTTCGCGCGCTGCCGCGCACCGTCGCGGTGGTCGACCACGACTACAAGCGCGCCTCCATGGACGCCCACGCCAACGCCGAGGTCATCGACTCCGGCATCGGAACGCGCGTCGAGTACCTGCCCGCCAAGGAGTACTCGTCGCTGGAGCCCGCGCCGCCCGACGACGTGCTGCCGCAGGTCGAGCGGCTCGCCAAGGTGCGCGCGCAGGAGCTCGCGGCGCAGCGGGAAGACCTGCGCGTCGAGTCGACGGTGCTGGGTCTCTTCTCGGGGATGATCCTCACGCTGGAGAACCACTTCGACCCCGACCTCGTGTGGGTCGACGAGCGCGCCGACAAGCGCCACCGCTACTACGTCACCGAGGCGCGCTTCACGGTGACGCAGGAGGGCGTGTCGCTCGGGGACGGCGGCACCAACGAGGACTTCGTCGCGTCGCTGGTGCTCAAGAACATGAACGTGACCTACCGCCCGCCGCGGGTGACGCCGCGTCCGGTGGTGGCGGGCGTGCTGTCGGCGAAGGTGGCCGATCGCGTGAAGGGCTCGGCCGCCGACCTCGACGACCACGGGCAGTACCATCTCGTGTTGGATGTGCCGATGGTGGAGGGCAAGGCGGCCGCGAGCGTGACGCTCAAGCGCTTTCGCATGGTGCAGACCTTCTCGGGGCCGGGCTACGGGATGCATCACCCGCTGCACGAGGGCGCCGAGGTGCTGCTGGTGCACCTCAACGGCGACCCCGATCGGCCGATCATCGTGGGGTCGGTTCCGAACTTCGATCAGATCACGCCCATCACGGCGCGCAACGCGACGCTGGGTGGCTTCAAGACCCGCAACCGCGTGGTCGACTACACCAACGACGACGCGTGAGGGCTGAAGACCGATGAGCAACGAACAGAAGCCCGTTCCGACGAAGGACTACTCGGTCGCCGCGGCCACGCAGGGCAAGGCCGACCCGCCGAAGGGCTTGCCGCCGAGCACGCCCGACGCGGCCAAGGCCAAGGGCGACGCCAAGCCCGCGGCGAAGGCTCCCACCGCGGCGGAGAAGAGGGCCGCGAAGGAGGCCCAGGTGAAGCTGGGCACCGGGATGCAGAAGATCGGGTCGCGCATCGCGGGGTACTTCCAGACCGACCACAAGCAGGTGGCCGACGCGAAGCCCACGGGGCCGATGCAGTACCGCTTGATGGCGGTTCCGAGTCCAGACACGAAGCTCAACCTCGGTGAGTGGGTGAAGAACCCCGGTATTGCCGACATCGGTGCGGCCTTCGGTTATCCGGGCTTCTCGGTTGGTACGGCCGCGAACCACTTCTCCAACGTCGGTGGGACGACGGTGTTTCAGGGCACCGGTGATGTGACCCAGCAGGGCGGCGCGAAGTGGACGCAGTTCTCGCAGCAGTGGGACGCGAGCGCGCTCAAGCGCATCAGCGTGACGTCGGGCGAGGCGATCATGATCGGCGCGGGCACCACCACGCTGCCGTCGGAGTTCGTGAAGGGGATCATGATCCCGACGTCGGGGGCGGCGCTGAAGCCCCCGGTGTTCGATCACTCCAAGCTGCACGACCAGATTCTCGACCACACGAGCGACAGCTTGAACTTCGTGCTGAAGAGCACGGTGTCGCTGAGCAAGAGCCGCCGCGACCTGGGGCTCCCGATGCTGCCCGTGCCGGAGGTGACCATCTGGCAGCTCCTCGGGCTCGCGCTGCACAAGGCGGCCAACAAGATCCAGGAGCTGAAGGGCAAGGTCGGGAAGATCGAGGCGAAGCTGAAGGAGGCCGAGGCCAAGGCCAAGAAGGCCAACGAGTGGCTGAAGAAGAACTCCGACAAGGTCGAGGCGTCGATCGACTCGTTCTGGAGCAACATGTCGACGGCCGCGCCGTGGACGGGGATGATGCTCAACGCGGCCGAGAGCGCGCGCGGGGTGATGGACGGAGCGCTCGGGCTCGGCGCTGGGGGACTGCCGGGCGGCGCCGATCTGCTGGCGGCGTTTCCGTCGGCGGCGATGCCCGACGTGGCGGGCGCGCTCGGTGGTGGTGCGCTGGCGGGGTTGCCCGACGTGTTGCCGGGTGAGCTGCCCTCGCTCGACGACGTGCTGGCGCGGCCGGTGGGGCTCGGGGTCGATCAGATCCCGGGGACGTCGCTCATCGAGCAGGCGCAGGACGCGGCCAGCCGCGCGAGGAGCGCCGCGGGTGGCGCCCTCGACACGGCGCGGGGCATGGCGCAGAGCGCCGCGAGCACGGCGCAGGGCGTGGCGGGTCAGGCGATGGGCGCGGTCAACGAAGCGCGCTCGATGGCTCAAGGCGTCGTCAACCAGGCGCAGGGTGTGGCGAGCGGCGTGGCCAGCGCGGCGCGCGGCGCGGTGAACCAGGTGACGAGCGCGGCGCAGAGCGTCTCCAACGCAGCGCAGGGCGCGGTGAACCAGGTGACGAGCGCGGCGAGCGGCGTGGCCAACGCGGCGCAAGGCGCGGTGAGCGGCGTGACCAACGCGGCGAAGGGCGTCGGCGACGCGGTGTCGAGCGCGGCGCAGGGCGTGACCAGGGCGGCGGCCGGTGGCATCGGCGGATTGCCCTCGACCGTGGCGAGCGCGGTGGGCGGCGTGACCAACGTGGCGGGCGCGGCGCAGAACGCCGTCGGTGCCGCGCAGAACGCTGTCGGTGGCGCAGTCGGTGCCGCGCAGAACGCCGTCGGTGGGGCAGTGGGTGCGGCGCAGAACGCCGTCGGTGGGGCAGTCGGTGCGGCGCAGAATGCTGTCGGCGCGGCGCAGAACGCGGTGGGCGGAGCCGTCGGCGCGGCGCGTGGTGCGGCCGGCGCGGTGACGGGCGCGGCGAGCAAGGTGACCGGGGCGATGGACTCGGCATTGAAGTCCGCGGGCGGCGGCGGTCCGGCGAGCGGGCTGCTGGGGGCGGTGGCCAACAAGCTGGGGAGTCCGGCCTACGCGCCGAAGATCGGCAAGGCCATGAAGGACGTCACCGACGCGGCCAACAAGCACTTCCTGTCGAAGCAATCGGCGACCGACGCGAAGGGCGACCCGAGCGAGCGCAAGATCAAGGAGCTCGACTGGCAGAAGGACGGTCAGCAGTTCATCACGACGACCAACCAGATGCTCGACGAGGGCGAGCGCTTCGTGGCGACGTGCAAGGAGGAGTACGCCAAGGCCCAGCCGCACATGGACAAGCTCGCGGAGCTCGCCCAGAAGGCGAAGGACGCGAAGCTCGACGCCGACGGCGACGGTCACGTCTCGATGAAGGAGGCGCTCGCGGCGATGCAGGGCCTCACCGCGGGGGCGGCCGAGGCGCTCGGGGCGCTCCAGGGCCTGTGCAAGATGGTGAGCAAGATGCTCAACGCGCTGGCCGCGGCGCTCGACAACGTCGCGATGAACCTCCTGGCGGGGGCAGGCTCTGGGAAGCTGTTTCTGTCGGCGGCGGACAACGTGGAGGTGGGCTCGTCGAAGAAGATCCACCTCTACGCGGCGGCGGGCGTCGACCTCGACACCGACAAGGGTGGGTTCCGCGCGCAGACGGCGAAGGAGATCGCCTTCCGCACGCAGGACATGGGGGAGTTTCTCTCGGAGAAGCACCTGTGGCTGGAGGGCTTGAAGGGCGCGGAGCTCACCTCCAAGGGGCCGACGGTGCTGGCCTCGCGGCAGGCCACCGCGGAGGTGCTTGGCAAGACGGTGCGCGTCGGCGCGCTGGAGAGCGCGGCCACCGGTCGCAAGAAGAACGATGGCGACCTCGGCGGCGGCTTCGCCGAGGCGAAGCAGCACGCGACCGATCTCCTGCACACGCTGGCGACGGACAAGACGGTGTTGCAGGTGGCGGGCAAGAGCCCCGATGGGGACAAGCCGACGCTCGCGCAGGACACGCCGTTTTATCTAAGCGCCGACAAGGACGGGAAGGTGGAGGTGCACGCCAAGGACGGCGGCCACATCCGGCTACAGATCGGGAAGTACGTGCTCCAGCTGAAGGACAAGGAGATCTCGCTGGGCCTCGCGGGGTCGGCGACGGAAGACCCGAAGGCGAAGCTGATCATCCACGAGGACGGCAACATCCTGCTCGACACGGGTCACCTCATCGCGCTCGAAAACAAGGGCAACCGTCTGGGCCTGAACGAGAGCGACGGCGCGTGGCTGATCCCTGGCTCGTCGACAAAGCTGGAGATGGCCAAGAGCGGCGTGAAGATCAAGGGCACCAAGATCAACATCGGTTGAGATGTCGGGAGAGTGTCCGATGAAGAAGTCCATTGAAGCGCGACCGACGGTGTCCGATGAGCGCGCTGCCTTCGGTGAGCGCGCGACGGTGGCCGAGGCGCTGCCCGACGGGGCGGTGCGGTTGACGTTGGAGGCGGGCGGCGAGGCGGTGACGGCGCAGGTGTCGCTGCCGTGGGCGGGCACGCTGCGCGCGGGCGACGCCGTGGTGGCGCTGCCGATGCGCGACGAGAGCTGGTGCGTGGTGGCGGTGCTGCGGGCGCTGCGGGTCGTCGCCGAAGAGCGCGTGGTGCGCGTGGAGGAGGGCGACCTCTCGCTGGAGGCGCCGGGCGGCCGGGTGACCATCGTGGCGCGCGACGGCGTGGTGGTGCGCTCGGGCGAGAGCGAGGTCATCGTCGGCGCGGCGGGCATCGACGCGAAGGCGCCGCGGGCCGAGCTGGGGGCGGGGGAGGCGCGGCTGGTGGTGCGCTCGCTGACGACGGTGGCCGAGAGCGTGCGGCAGGTGGCCGGCGTGGTGGAAGTCGAGGCGACGCGCGTGGTCGAGCGCGCGAAGAACGTCTACCGCGAGGTCGAGGAGCTGGCGCAGACGCGCGCGGGGCGGGTGCGCGTGGTGGCGCGGGCGGCGATGCATCTGATGAGCGGGCGCACGGTCATCAAGGCCGAGCAGGACGTGAAGGTGAAGGGGGAGAAGATCCACCTGGGGTAAGCGGACGCGCGGCGTCGGCGGTGCGGAGTGCTGAGGAGCCGCAAGGGCGCGAGGGTCGCAGGGGGCTGCCGCACGAGAGCGCAGATGAGCCGAGAGTTCTTGCGAGCCACGCGCGTCACGAACCTTGCGTTCTCCTTCCCCCGTCAGTCCCGAACAACAGCCCCTTGCGATCCTCGCGCCCTTGCGGCCCTTCAACACGGCGCGCGTCTCCTCTTGAGATCGCGACGCAGCGCGTGATAGACGCCGCGTCCCCGCTGATGAACCGACCGATGGATCTCTCGCCGATGGTGACCTTCACCGTCATCCTCCGTCCCCCCGTCACCGAGCCGGGTCGCAGCCGCCGCTGGAGCGCGCACTGCCTCGACCTCAACCTCGGCGTCTCCGCCAGCAGCGCTTCTGGCGTTCGCATGCGGCTCGCGTCGTCCATCGCGGCGCACCTCGCGCTCGGCCCCATCATCGCCAACCGCGAGGCCGACGCTGCGCTCTGGACCGAGGCCCGCCGCGCGCCGCTGGTGACCCACCAGATGGTCGAGACCGACGCGGGGCCCGTGGCGGTGCGCTACGTCCAGCCCGACGCCGCGACGCTCACCAACTGATCACGGCGATCGCCGCGGCCATCCACGAAACGGGCGAACGCATCCGGTCGCGAGCACTGGCCTCCTCGGCGATCACGCCGAGCTCTCGCAGGAGCCTCAGCCTGGCGATTCGATCGCAGCAGCGGTGGTCGCCGCGACCGCCGTCTCGATCATCTCGCAGAGGTGGCGGAGCTGCGCCGCGAAGCGAGGCTCACACGCCTCTGCCAGGGGAAGGATCCACTCGCGCGTCTCGGCCACCTGCGCGAGCCGCTTCTCGGGCGTCCAGCGCGAGCCTGGTGGGGGCGCGACGAGGTCCGAGAGGTTGTGGATGCGGTCGGCGCACTTGACGATCATCGGGCGCCTGCCTGCCGCGCGAATGCCGTCGAAGTAGTCCTGGTTCGCGCGCTTCTTGGACAGCTCGACGAAGCCCGTGAGCGGGTCTTCGAGGCCGTACACCTTCGACAGGCTCAGGATCTCGCGCGCCGTGCGAGGCCCGAAGAGCTGCTCCAGCATCGACAGCGGGACGGTCGTGTCTTCGAGGCTGTCGTGCAGCACCGCGAGCACGACGTACTCCGCTTCCGCGTACCCGTGTTCGATCAGCAGCATCGCCACGGCGCGCAGGTGCTCGAAGTAGCGCTCGCCCGTGTCTCGGGTGTGGCCGTCGTGGGCCTTCTTCGCGAGAAAGTACGCCCACTGGATCAGCCGCCGCTGGTCCTGGGGCATCGGGGGAATGCTGGTGAAGAACTTCACGCGGTTCATCGCGCGCTCCTGGGCTGCGACCATCCCAACACGGCGTCGGCGACGCGTCCAACGCGAGGGACTCATCGGGGGACCGACGGAGCATCCTCAAAGGCTCCGCTGACGCCGGGTCGTCGCGCGCGGCCGTCGGTCGCGGTCCGCCGCCAGGGTTCAGTTGGACGTCGGTCGCAGGGCCGCGTTTCGGTAGCACTCGATGAGGGTCCGAACGCTCGCGGGCGTCGCGGACTGGAGGGCGTCGGCGAGGCGTTCGAGGCGCTCCAGGGCTACGCCCGGCAGGGTCTCCTTCGAGCCGCCCGGCGCGAACACGAAGACCGCGAGGGAAGGCAGGTCTGCCATCAGCTCGCTGGGGCTGTCCGTCGGCTCGTTGACGTTGTGGAAGCCGCGGTCGAGCAGGTCCGCCGCCCCCTGCGCATCGCCGCCGTCGGCGAGCGCGAAGGCCGCGTTCACGACGCAGAGCCGGTCGAGCGGGACGGGGGCGCGGGCCCTCGCCAGGAGGAGCCCCTCCGCCGCTTCGGCGTGTCGGCCCGCGCGGGCAAGCGCGAGGCTGAAGTTGACGAGAGCGTACGGGTCTTGCGGGTGCGCCTCGTGGGCGCGCTCGAACAGGTCGAGGACTCCGTCGGTCACCCCCTCGTCGAGGAGGTGAATCGCCTCGTCGATGAGGGGCGCCGCGCGCTCTTGCGCCGACCGCCCCGCCAGCGCCTTCGGGCGGAGCTTCGCCAGGGAGGGAGAGGGACGCGCTTCGAGGATCGCCAGGGCGTCCTGCACCTCACCGAGCTCCAGCATGAGCCCCACCCCGAGCTCGTCGGACTCCTCCGTCGGAGGGAAGCAGCGGGCGCTGGTGCGGTAGAGGTCGAGCGCTGAGCGGAGCGAGAACGCCGTCAACAACCGGATGAGGTTCATCGCGAAGCCAGGATGGTTCGGTTCGAGCTCGACGACGGTCATCGCGATAGGGAGCGCCTGCGCATCCTTCCTCTGGATGACCAGCGTGCCCGCGAGGTGGTTGAGCGCGAGCACGTGGGTGGGGTGCATCGCGATGACCTTGCGGATCAGCGCCTCCCCGCGGGCCAGGTCTCCGTCGCCGCGGGCGCGGGCGGCCTGACGGATCACGTCGGTCCACGGGGCGTCCGCCTCGAAGGGACCTTCGTTCAGGGTCAGGGCCGCGCACCCGCCGGGCACCGGGATCGTCCAGGCGTCCGCCTCCGGCGCCCCCGCCTCGCCGTCGGGGAAGAAGCGCACGCGGTGGACCGCGAGGGCCGTCCGCTCGTTGACCAGGACGAGGGTCACCTGTCCGGCCGCAGTCCTCGACAGGGTCTCGACCCGGTAGATCGCCCCTCGCAGCACCAGGGTCCTGCCAAGCACGTCCGCCCCACGGTGTGTCGCGAGGTCGAGCGCGCCCTCGGCCGGGGCAGAGCCGCCGAACGGAGCGCGGGTCGGTGGCTCGCGCAACCCACGCCTCCGACGGACGAGGCCGACGACGATCAAGATGAGCCCGCCAACCAGCGCGATGGCGCAGACGCCGCGACCACTGCCTTCGAGGGCGAGCAGCGCGACGAAGCCCGTGAGGACAACGATCATCCCAGACGCGGCGAGGAGCTTTCCCTGCATCGCCATCGGCGAATCCTCAGTCGGAGGCGGTGGTGCCCCCACGGAGTCGTCGAGGTCGGGCGCCCGCCACCCGCACGCGAGACAGAGCATGACCGTCGAGGCCGTCTCGTTCCCACACCCCGGACACTTCATGGGCCCGGAGGTTAGACCAACAGACCGCCGAGGTGCGCCCGCATCCGACGGCCCGCGGGCTGCGCCGGCTTTCCGACACGCCCCGGCGCATGCGCTTCACGAACGCGGGGTCCCCTTCGGCGCTCGACCCCGATCGCTACACCCCCGCGTCGAGGGCGACGTTGGCCAGAAACGCCCGCCGCGCGTCCATCTCGTCGTCGGCGTAGAGGCCCTCCGCGTCGCTCAACGTCAGCGCCCGCGAGCGCTGCGTCTGCGGGTCCTTCAGCTCGACCGAGAGCACGCCGTCGCGGCCCACGCGCAGAATCACCTCCACCGGAGACCCGTCCGGCAGATCGTCCGCGAGGTCGACCATGAAGCGTCCCAGCGGCGTCGCCTCGGCCAACGTGGCGCCCTCCAGCACGTCCACCGGCAGCACCCGCGCGCCCCCGCGCTTGCGAAACACCCGTCGCCCCTCGAAGGGCACCTTCGTCAGCGCCGGAACCAACACCGCCAGCGCCTCGCGCCGCTCGCCCGGTCGCGTCGGATCGGCCTCGCGTGCCCGCACCCCGAGCGCATCGGGAATCACTCCGTGGTAGTCGTCCGCCGCCGTCCCGCCGTCGACGAAGCACCGCTCGGCGTAGAGCGCCGCGCCCGCCGCGACGGCACACGCCGGGTTGAGCGGGTCGTCCGCGTCGTCGAAGAGCCGCACCGGCGCGCTACCCCGCAGCGCCCGCAGCCGTGCCTGCACCGGGTAGAGCCAGCTCGACCCGCCGACCAGCAGCACCTCGTCGAGGTCGCCCCAACGCAGCGACGCGCGGGCGAGCGCCTCCTCGGCACACGCGACGGCCCGCTCGGTGTGCTCCTCCATCCAGCGAGAGAGCTCGGCCAGCGTCACGCGCACTGCCGTCGGAGGGAGCGAGACGCCCGACTCGGTGCGCAGCGCAAACGTCCGCGACGCGACGCGCGCCATCGGGTTGGCGTCGAGCGAGGCGTGCTGGTTGAGCTGTATCTTCACGCCCTCGGCGACGGCGAGCAGGGCCTCGCGCGAGGCTTCGTCGAGGTCACCCATGCCCAGATCGGGGACGCGCGCGGCCTCGGCGTAGCGGTCGAGCAGGCGCTCGCGCAGGAGCTCGTCGACGCCGAGTCCTCCGAGCTGAACCCCGTACGAAGCGAGCGCTTCGAGCGTCGGCGTGGCGGTGGTGGCGTTGCGGTGGAGGAGGGTGACGTCGAGGGTTCCGCCGCCGAAGTCGAAGACCATGAAGCGCGCGCTGCGCGAACCGAAGCGCTCGCCCATGCCATAGGCCCACGCGGCCGCGTCGGGCTCGGGGAGCATCGCGACGGAGGAGAGCCCGGCGAGGGAGACGGCCTGCGCGACGGCGCGGCGCTCGCGGTTGCGGAGGCGCTGCGGGTGCGTGACGACCACGCCGTCGACGGGTGGAAGGCCGGGCGTGCGGTCGATGCAGACGCGGAGCGCGCGCAGCACGAGGGCGCCGACGTCGGTGGCGTGGAGGTTCATCGGGCCGAGCGGCCACGGCGGACCGCCTGCGACGGCGTGGGCGACGGCGAGGTGGTTCTTGCTGCCGCGCACGAGGGCGACGCGGGGCGGGGCGCACCCGAGGACGGCGCAGCGGTCGCGCCAGGCGAGGGCGGCGCGACGGCCGACGGTCACCGCGGGGCGGTCGGGGTCGGAGCCGTCGAGGAGCACCGTGGTGGCGAGCGTGACGCCGCCGGACTCCAGCGGGATCATCCGCGCGACGCCGCGGTGCGCGAGCGCGACGGACGCGTAGGTGGTGCCGAGGTCGATGCCGTAGAACGCCATTGGGGCGCGACCTGTGTACCATCGGTGCCTGCGAGCGTCGGGTGCGCTCGGAGAGGTGCGGCCGATGCGACGAAGCAACTGGGGTCTCGGATCGCTGCTCCTGATGGCGCTCGGCTGCGGCGGCGAGGCGCCGAGCGATCCCTTCGCGGGGCCGGTTCCGGCGCAGTGTGGGGCGACGCGCATGGAGCAGTCGCTGGTCGTGTCCCGCCTGCTCTTCATCAAGGCGTCGCGGCCGGGCGTCACCGACGGCTTCAACCTCGACGGGCGGGTGAGCACGAACGAGGACGCCTCGTCCTGCCGCCGCACGGACTTCACCAGCCCCGACGGAACGACCGGCGTCGACAACCAGCTCTCGCTGCTCGTTCCGGTGCTGGAGACGCAGACCGCGGGGGCGCTCGACGCCGCGATCCAGGCCGCCATCAACAGCGGGCAGCTCATGCTCGGCATGTCCATCGAAGACCTCGACGACCGCCGCAACGACCCCTGCGTGCGGCTGGTGTTTCGCCAGCTCACGGGCATCCCCTACGTGGGGAGCGACCAGCGCATCGACCCCGGGCAGACCTTCTCCGTGGCCCGCGATCAGCCCGTGAGCACGGTGGTCGGTCGCATGAGGGACGGCGTCGTCGAGGCGTCGGGCTTCACCGTCGCGATCCCCATCGCGGTGCTCGACGCGCGCTTCATCATCAACTTCCGCAACGCGCGCATCCGCCTCCGGTGGCGGGAGGACGACACCTTCGAGGGCATGATCGGCGGCGGCATCCCCGCCTCGGAGCTCAGCGCCGTCGTGCAGACGCTGGGCATCCCCGACTCGCAGCGCTCGCTCTTCTCGCGGCTCATCAACGGTATCACGGACATGGACCCCGACACCGACGGCAACTGCCGCCTGTTCTCGGGCGCGGTGTTGTTCGAAGGGCGCGCGGCCTTCGTCAACCCATAGGAGGCACCGAACCTCTTGCGGGGTGACGGGCGCGACGGCTCCTCGAGAAGGTCTTCGCAGCCGCACCTTTCTGGCATCGGCGCGGCCCACCGGCCCATGATGTCGCGCGGTCACAGCCTCCGGCGCCGCGACGACCCCGATGAGTGACGACGAAGCCTTCCTCGAACTGGAGAGCGACGGCCCCGCCGACCCGACCCCGCACCTCCCCGAAGCCTCCGTCGACGAGGCCTTCCTCGAAGTCGAAGAGGTCGCCCGCGCGCCGCTCGCCCGCGCCGTGCGCGTCGTCAGCGACGACGACCTCCGCACCGTCACCGCCCTCGCCGAAGACGACCGCCCGCTGCTCGACGCGCTCCACCCCGCCGAGCCCGACCTCGCCGCTCGCCCGCCCACCGCCGCCGCCCTCGCCGAGCGCCTCGCCTTCGTCCGCGCCGTGCTCAATCAGGTCACCCGCCGCGGCGCCGAGTGGCGCGCCCGCGCCGAGGTCGCCGGCTCCGCGCTCGCCCGCCGTCTCACCGCCCTCCAGGGCCACGGTGACCTCGCCACCCACGCCTACGCCGAGCTCGTCACCTGGCACGAGCGCGCCCTCGAAGCGCTCATCACGCGCGAGGCCGGCGACGCCCGCGCGTTGCACCCCGCCGAGATCGCCCGCCTCGACGCCGAGGCCACCCGCCGCGGTCTGACCGTCGAGCGCGCCCGCGCCGTCGCCGCCCGCCTCGGGGTCGCTTTACACAGCGACGTACTGCCGGCGTGGTCGCCCTGCGACGCGCTCCCCGGATCACCGCGCTCCCTCGACGCCGCCGCCGAGGCCATCACCGCGCACATCGCCCACGCGGTCGTCGCGCTGCGCGAGGGCGCCCTCTCGGCGTGGCTGCGGGCCAACCGCGCCGAGCCATCCCTCGTCGCGGTCGCGGTCGCCTCGGAGGCCGTCGCCCGCGGCGCCGACTCCGACGCGGCCGTCATCGGCGCCTGGACGCTCGCCTGGGCCATCGGTCGCGAAGGCGTCGCCGTGGAGGGTCTGCTCGTCACCTCGCCGGAGGTTCTCCGAACGCACCTGCGCGCCGGCCGGCTCGACCCATCGCGGGTTCGCTCGCAGGGCCACGCGCTCGCGGCGTGGTTTCGTCGCGGCGGTCACGGCGCCGTCGCCGCAGCGTGTGAGGCCGTCGCGCGGGACGAGGCGCACGCGTCGCTGCGGCTGTCGTGGTCGCTGGGAGAGCCGCTGCGGGTGGCGTCGAAGCCCGTGGCCGACCCGACGTCGCTCGCGCGCGAGGTGCTGCGTCGCCCCGAGGCTCGCGCCGAGGCGCTCGACCGCTGGCGCGACGGAACCCTCCTCGCCTGGATGGACGCCCTCCCGCGCGCGAAGCGCGACGCCGCCTGGGCCGAAGACCTCACCGCGCCCCGTCGCTCCGACGCCGACGAGGGGAGCTTCTGGCGCGGCGTCTACCGTCGCACCCCGCGCGCTCCCTTGCGGGTCTTCGTCGAGGTGGGCGCCGCGACCCGCGCGGTGCGCTTCGAGGGCATCGGTGACCTGCGCGCGACGCCTCGCGTGGCGGCAGCATGGGGAGCGCTGCGCGACGCTCACGTGCGTGGTGAGCTGCACGCGTGGCTCGCGGTCTCGGCACCGGGCCTGGAGCTCGACGCGCCACCCACGGTGGCGGACGACGGGGCGCTCGCGCGGCTGTTGTGGTCGCTCGGCGCGACGGGTCTGGTGCTCGGTCGGGGTGCGGGCGCGGGAGTCTCCGTCGACTCGCCGGGTGACCTGGTGCTGGCGTGGCGGCGTGGTCCGCTGGTGCTCGAAGAGGCGCTCGCGCAGGGCGTGGTGGGGGAGTGGCTGCGGAGGTTTCATCCGCGCGACGGGGTGCCGGGGCTCGACGTCGCGGACGCGATGCGGCGGTGGGGCGAAGGCTTCGGTGCGGGCGTGGCTCCGTCGGGCGTGGCGGCGCTGCGCTGCGCGCTCTTGTGCGGGCTCACCGTCATCCCGAAGGACGCGACGGCCAGCGGCGGCCCCGACGGGCGCTCGCTGGTGGGCTTCGTCGGCATCGACGCCGAGCACAACGACCCGGCCGTGTGGTCGGAGCTGCTCGACGCGCCGGGTGATCCGCTGGCGCAGGGGACGGCGCTGCTCTGGGCGGCGCGGCACGCCTCGTCGCTCGGGGTGCTCGCGGCCGCGGGAGAGTCGGTCGCGCGCGAGGCGGTGCGCGAGGCGCTGCTGGCGACGGGGCGGCCGGTTCCGTCGGCGCCGCTGGCGGAGACGCTGGCGGAGGAGTCGGCGCGGGCCGAGCGCCGGGCGCGGCAGCGGGCGATGGTGGAGGAGGGCGAGCGCATCGCGGCGAAGCGCGAGGCGGCCCGATCGCAGCTCGCGCAAGAGGCGTCGCGGGTGGAGTCCGAGCGCGAGGCGGCGCGCACGCAGGCGGCCCGCGATGCGCTGCGACGCGAGGTCGACCGCGAGATCGCGCGCATCAAGTCGGAGCGGGACGCCGCGCGGCGCACCCACGAGCAGGCGCTCGCGCAGATGCAGGCCGAGCGCGCGCTGGCCGAGGCGGAGCACGCTCGCGCGCTGGCCGAGCTGTCCCTGTCGACAGAGCGAACGACCTCCGAGGCGACCCCCATCGTCGACGCGTCGGAGCTGGAGGCGCGCTGGCGGGCCGCGGCGCGCAAGGCGGCCGAGGAGGAGACGCAGGGCGCCCTGGCGCGGTCGGAAGCCGAGCTGCGCGAGGCGGCGCTGCGGGCGGCGGAGCGGGCGGCGGCGGCCGAGGTGCAGCGCGCGGCCGAGCGGGCGGCGGCGGAGATCGCGCGACGCGAGAGGGCGCGCATCGACCTGACGGCGACGCTCGATGAGCTGATGGCGCGGGAGGAGTCGCTGCGCGCGGACGCGCTGCGGACGGCGGACGAGGCGGCGCGGCTGGCGCTGTCGCTGGCCGAGGGCGAGACGCAACGGGCCGAGGCCGAGCGCGCCTCGGAAGAGGCCGCGCGGCTGGCGGCAGAGGCGAGGGACGCACGGGTCGCCGCGGAGTGGAGCGCCGCGCAGGCGAGAGCGGAAGCCGAGATCGACGCGCTGTCGAGGGCCGAGCGCGAGCGACGCGAAGAGGCGCGGCGCGTCGGGCTGGAGGGCTCCTCGTCGAAGGCTCCCGCGGCGGACGAACCCGCGGTGGACGAGGGCTTCACCGAAGACCCGACGGCCGAGGGGACCGACGACGGCATCGGCGAGGAGCTGCTCTCGCTCGACCGCCACGAGGTCGCGTACGACCGCCTCGCGGTGGCCTACGAGGGCGTCGACGACGTGGCGCTCGCGGTGCTGCGCGACGCCGTCAACGGGTGGTCGCGCGCGCGCCGGGGGCACCCGCTGGCGGAGCTCGGCGCGGCGATGGTGGTCGACGCGGTGACGATGGTTCCGGCCTTCGAGGCGCACGTCGCGACACGGCTGGAGACGCGCACCGTGGAGCGCCGGGTCGTCGGCGAAGGCGAGGACACGGACGCCGTGGCGGTGGGCGCCGAGGCGCTGGGCGAGGGCGACGACGCGGTCGATCCGTGGCTGCTCGAACTCGGCGCCGTCGACACCTGGGACCGCCTCTCCACCGACGCCCCGCTCGCCCTCGCTCCGCGTCGCGGCCCCTGCCCCCGCTGCGTCGACGGCCCGCGCGCCGGTCACCTCCGCTGCCCCTCCTGCGACGCGGTCGGAACCCTCGTCTGCTCGCGGTGCAGCGGCTACGGCCGCGCACGCTGCGGTCGTTGTGGCGGCAACGGCGAGGTGCTCGCGCCCGGCGGCGGCAGTCGTCGCTGTCAGCAGTGCGAGGGCCGCGGCGACGTGTCGTGCGGCGGCTGCACCCTCGGCCGCGTCGCGTGTCGCGCGTGCGAGGGCGCAGGCCAGACGCCGTGCCCGACCTGCGCGGCGACCGGTGAGGCGGAGACGCGGCCGTGGGTGCTTCAGTCGGTGCTCGGCGTGCGGGCCCGCGCCGCGGTGACGGTGGGTCTGCCCGACGCGCTCGTGGCCGAGGTCGGTGTATCCGGTAGCGAGGCGACGGCGGTGGTGCATGTCGAGGCCGACGCCATCGATCCGGCGGCGTTGGCGCGCGAGCTCCCGCACGACCACCTCGGCGCGGCGCTGGCCGACCTGCTGACGGCGGAGACGGCGCG
Organism: Polyangiales bacterium; assembly: GCA_044229975.1. Lineage (GTDB taxonomy): Bacteria > Myxococcota_A > Polyangia > Polyangiales > SCUS01. The sequence continues at coordinate 208,884 of JBGARZ010000005.1, read as the reverse complement.
CGCGGCGCCAGGGCAGCGGGTGACGCGGCAGCAGGTGGTGGTGTGGCGCTACCCCGCGTGGCGCTTGCAGGTGCGGGTGGCCGACCAGGCGTATGTGCTGTGGGTTCATGGCGCGCGGCGGCAGGTGTGGGCCGAGCGCTCGCCGCTGGACGTCGCCACGGATGCGGCGGTGGAGGCGGTGAGGTCGTTGATTGCGACGGACTCACTCGACGCGGCCATCGATCGGCTGGTCGCGCTCGCGGCGGAAGACCCTGGTCATGCGGGCGCCCGCGACGCGGCGACGGCGCTCGGTGGTGCGGTGCTGGCGATGGCCGAGCGCGGCGAGCTCTACGAGGCGCAGCGGTTGGCTGAGAGAGGCGTGGCGGTGCGCTGGCCCGACGCGGTCGCGCGGCTGGTGCAGGCCGAGCGGGTGGCGGGTCGACGGCTCAACAAGCGGGCCTCGTGGGCGCTGGCCGAAGACGCGCGCACGGCGCTGCAACGCGGGCTCGACGGTCGCGCGATCGACCTGCTGAAGGAGCTGTACGCGGCGGCGCCCGACGACGCCGACGGGACGACGCTGGCGGACGAGCTCGGGCGACGCTTCGAGGCGCAGGCCGTGGCGCTGCTGGCGCGCGGGGCGGAGGGCGACGTGGCGTTGCTGCTGGCGCGGGCGGAGGGCGCGGGGTTTCCGGGGGTGCGCGCGGCGATGACGGGGTCGGCCGCGGCGCTCAAGCGGGCGAGGAACCTTGCGCGGTGGCGGACGGTCGCGGTGGTGGTGGCGGTGGTCGCGCTGGTGTTGTTGGCGGCGCGCGTGGCGTTGCGGTGAGCCGGCGCCGTCGGCGGTGTTCTTTGAGGAGAGGTGTCATGGCCGCCGGGTCGCTGGTCCCTCCAGCTCCCCGGTCAATGGAGAGCCGCAGGTCCACTGCTACGCGCCCGTCGCCGCGGTGCCGATCGGCGCGGTCGCGGGGTGCGCAACCCGCCACCCACGCCGGCCGCCGCCTGTGGCGGGCCGACGTGCGTCCACTCCCCGGTCGCGGCCGCGCGGTCGTGGAAGGCACTCGGCGCCAGCAGCAGCGGTGACCTCGATGAGCTCCCGGACGACCATCGGAAGTCCAATAGTGACCTGAATAGGGTCGGTTTTGACTTCACGAACCGAGTTGATGACCTCGATTGCCTCCCAATACGACTTCAGAATCCTCCCGGTCAGCCTCGATAGGCTCTCGAAAGACCGTGGGATCTGTTCGGTGATCCTCGATAGGCTCTCGTTCGACCTCGCGATGCCCTCGGGTTGACCTCGATCGCCTCCTCGGGTGACATCGCGCGATGACCGCCGCTGCCCTGCTGCCGACGCTCAGCTTCGACGAACTCGTGAAGGGGACCGGTGTCTCCCGCCGCACCCTGCGTCGCTGGACGCACGCCGGTGTCATCGCCCCGCCCGAGCGACGCGGCCCCGCGACACGCTACCCGGCGGGGCACCGCGATCGCCTCCTGGCCATCGTGAAGCTGCGCGATCAACACCTCTCACTGGGGAAGATCCGGCAGCGGCTGGCGGCCGAGGTCCCCGCGCCGGTCGTCCCCGCGGCCACCGCAACACTCGTCGCAGGCTTCGCGGGAGAGGCATGGGAGCGCGTCGTGCTCATCCCCGGCCTGGAGCTTCACGTGAGCAGCCACGGAGGCGCGTTGCTGCGTCGCCTCGCGCAGGAGATCGTCGAACGCTACGGCGCCGCGCCTCGCTGAGCGCTTCCGCGTCGATCCGCGGCAAGGCCCACGGAGGCCGCTCGATTCAGGTATCAACGAGGCGCGCGGGCGGCGCGTCGTGCGTCCCGCCCTTCGTCCCTGAAGCAGAGAAAGGTCCGTGACATGAGAGTGGTCAGCGTTTGGGTCCTGTTGGCGGTCGCGCTCGCGATACAGAGCTGTAGTCCCGGCAGTCCCGTGGTCGGCGGTGGCGGCGACGCCGGCATCGATGCGACCACCGACATCGGCCCGCAGTGCACCGCGCCGCAGGCCGCGTGCAGCGGCCAGTGCGTCGACCTCCAGACCGACCGCGACCACTGCGGCGCCTGCGGCACCCGCTGTCCGGGCGGCCAGGTGTGCACCGCCGGGGCCTGCGCGGTGGCGTGCCCGACCGGCCAGCAGAACTGCGGCGGCCAGTGCGTGACGATCCGCACCGACCGCGCCAACTGCGGCGCCTGCGGGGCGTCCTGCGCGGCCGGCCTGGTGTGCGCCGAGGGCCAGTGCGGCGTGGAGTGCGGGGCGCGCCTCGCTCGCTGCGGCGGCGCGAGTGACGCTGGCGCCGACGCGGGCGCGGGGGCCTTCTGCGCCGACCTTCAGACCGACCGCCTCAACTGCGGCGCGTGCGGGACGGCGTGCCCCTCGGGCAACGTCTGCGAGGGCGGGCTCTGCGTGGTGAGCTGCCTCTCCGGCCAGACGACCTGCGGCGGCGTGTGCCGCGACCTGCAGACCGACCGCGCCAACTGTGGCGCGTGCGGGACGGCGTGCGCGACGGGCCAGGTGTGCTCCATGGGCTCGTGCCAGGTGAGCTGCGTCGCCGGGCTCACGAGCTGCGGCGGGAGCTGCCGCGACACCGACACCGACAACGCCAACTGCGGCGCGTGCGGGACGGCGTGCCCGGCGGGTCAGCTCTGCTCCGGCGGGATGTGCCGCGTGACCTGCACCGCCGGGACCACCAACTGCGACGGCACCTGCCGCGACCTCCAGAGCGACCGCGCCAACTGTGGCGCGTGCGGGACGGCCTGCGCGTCGGGCCAGGTCTGCGCCATGGGGAGCTGCGAGCTCTCCTGCGGCGGGGGCCAGGTGACCTGCGGCGGCGCGTGCCGTGACCTGCAGACCGACTCCAACCACTGCGGCGCGTGCGGGACGTCGTGCGCCGCGGGTCAGCTCTGCTCCGGCGGCGTGTGCCGCGTGAGCTGTGCGGCGGGGACCACCAACTGCGACGGCGCCTGCCGCGACCTCGAGACCGACCGGGCCAACTGCGGCGGGTGCGCGATGCCCTGCGCCGCTGGCCGGGTCTGCTCGCGGAGCATCTGCGAGGTGTCGTGCGGCACCGGCCTCGCCAACTGCGAAGGCGTCTGCCGTGACCTCCAGACCGACCTCGCCAACTGCGGGATGTGCGGCCGCGTCTGCGCGAGCGGCCAGGTGTGCTCGGCGGGCGCCTGCCAGGTGAGCTGCGGCGCGGGCACCAACAACTGCTCGGGCGTCTGCCGCGACCTCCAGACCGACACCGCCAACTGCGGGATGTGCGGCCGCGCCTGCGCCGCCGGCGAGGTGTGCACGGCCGGGGCGTGTACGCTCTCGTGCGGCGGTGGCCTCGCCAACTGCTCGGGCGTCTGCCGTGACCTGCAGACCGACCGCGCCCACTGCGGGATGTGCGGGCGCATGTGCCCGTCGGGCCAGATCTGCTCGGCCGGCGGGTGCGTGGTCACCTGCAACCCGCTGCAGACCAACTGCGACGGCATCTGCCGTGATCTGCAGACCGACCGCGCCCACTGCGGCGCCTGCGGACGCGTGTGCCTGGGCGGCCAGGTGTGCCTCGGCGGGTCGTGCGTGACCTCCTGCGCCGCGGGCCTCGCGGAGTGCTCGGGCGCGTGCCGCGACCTGCAGACCGACCGCGCCCACTGCGGCGTGTGCTCGCGCGCCTGCGGCGCGGGCGAGATCTGCGTGGCGGGCACCTGCACCCTGTCGTGCGCGACGGGGCTCAACGCGTGCGGCGGGTCGTGCCGCGACCTGCAGACCGATCGGGCCAACTGCGGAGCGTGCGCGCGGGCGTGCGGCGCGGGTGAGATCTGCGTGGCGGGCACCTGCACCCTGTCGTGCGCGGCGGGTCTCAACGCGTGCAGCGGGTCGTGCCGCGACCTGCAGAGCGACCGCAACAACTGCGGGGCCTGCGCGCGGGCGTGTGGGGCCGGGGAGATCTGCGCGGCGGGGACGTGCACCCTGTCGTGCGTGACGGGGCAGACGGTGTGCTCGGGCGCGTGCCGCGACCTGCAGACCGACCGGGCGCACTGCGGGATGTGCTCGCGCGCGTGCGCCTCGGGCCAGGTCTGCTCGGGCGGAACCTGCCAGGTGAGCTGCCTCGCGCCGCTGGTGACCTGCGGCGGGAGCTGCGCCAACACGTCCAACGACGTGTCCAACTGCGGCGCCTGCGGGACGGTGTGCCCGGCCCGCACCGGGGCGACCGCGAGCTGCGTGTCGAGCGCCTGCCAGTCGACCTGCGACTCGGGGCTGGCGGACTGCGACGGCGTCGCGTCCAACGGCTGCGAGGCCAACATCGCGACCAACCCGGCTCGCTGCGGGGCGTGCGGGACGGTGTGCCCGGTTCCGGCCAACGCGTCGGTGGCGACCTGCGCCGCCGGGCGCTGCGGGTTCACGTGCAACGTGGGCTTCGCGGACTGCGACGGCGTCGCGTCCAACGGCTGCGAGGTCGACACCCGCACGAGCAACTCCAACTGCGGCGTGTGCGGGGCGGTCTGCGCGGGCTCGTGCAGCGCGGGCGTCTGCCTGGGCTGCAACAACACCGTGCTGGTGCTGGGGTCGGACCAGTCGGCGCGCGACGCCGAGATGGTGACGGCGCTCCGCGCGGCGGGGCTCAACCCGACGCTGATCGACAACGGCGTCGTCACGTACACGGGCACGCCCGCGGCGACCGGCTTCGGCGTCATCGTCCCGGTGGTGGGCAACCGCTACGCGGTCGACATGCCCACGGCCGGTCAGGCCGCGATCGTGGCCGCGCAGGCGGCGGGGCGCGGCGTGGTGCTGAGCGAGTGGGCCGCCAACCACCGCCAGGGCGGACGTTGGGTGACGCTCGATCCGCTGATGCTCTTCACGCGGGCGAGCGGCACCATCGCGACGCTCTCGTTCACCAACACGGTGTCGCACCCGATCTGGGCGGGCCTCCCGGCCTCGTTCGCGACCGCCGTCGCGGTGGGGAGCAACATCTCGGGCTCGCTGGTCAACGGCGGTTCGACCATCGCCACGAGCGCCGAGGCAGGCGGCATCGGCGTGGCAGTGCGCGCGAGCCCCAACGGCCGCGTCGTGCAGATCGCGATCGCGACCCAGTACAGCGAGGGCGGGAGCGCCGGCATCCTCTGGACCACCGACCCCAATACGACGCGGCTCTACACCAACGCCGTGCTCTGGGCCGCCGGCTGCCGCTGAGCAGGGCCCGACTCCTCCCCGCCACGCTCCCTTCCTGAAGCTTCCCCCGCTCTCCCCCCGCGGGTTACGTTCGGCCGCGTGAGGCTCCGAGGACTCTTCGCGACCGTCGGCCTGATCGGCACCCTCCTCGGCGGGGCCTCGTGCCTCGGCGAGATCGACGACTACACGCAGCAGCCGCTCGCGACGCACGTCGACGACTGGCGCGACGAGGTCATCTACCAGCTCCTGGTCGATCGCTTCGCCAACGGCGACACGGGCAACGACGTGCGCGTCGACCGCAGCTCGCTCGGCCGCTACCAGGGCGGCGACTGGCTCGGCGTCGAGCAGCAGCTCCCCTACCTCCAGCGCCTCGGCGTCACCACGCTCTGGATCTCGCCCGTCGTCCGCAACGTCGACACCGACGCGGGCTTCGACGGCTACCACGGCTACTGGGCGTCGGACCTCACGCTCCCCAACCCCCACTTCGGCGACATCGCCACGCTGCGGCGCCTCGTGCGCGCCTGCCACGACCGGGGGATGAAGGTCATCGTCGACATCGTGACCAACCACATGGGTCAGATGTTCTTCTACGACATCAACAACAACGGCCGGCCCGACGAGTTTCTCGGCGGCAGCGGCACCGTGTCGGGCTTCCAGAACCCCGGCGGCGCCAGCTCCCCCATCTCGCGCGTCACCGAGTACGACCCCGACTACAACCTCCGCGGCCCGGTGCAGGCGTTTACCTCACTCGGCCCCGCGGGCGACGCGCCGGTCATCTTCCTCAACATGCCGGAGATCTTCCGCACGCCGCCGCGCTCGGACATCCTCGCCTCGCAAGCGATCCTGGCGAGGCCCGACGGCTATCACCGTCGCGGGCGCATCGTCTCCTACGACCACGGCCCCGGCGAGCCGGGGGAGCAGACGCTCCTCGGCGACTTCCCGGGCGGCCTCAAGGACGTCAACACCGAAGACCCGCGGGTGCGCCTCGCGATGGTCGAGGCGTACTGGCGCTGGGTCGAGCTCACCGACATCGATGGCTTCCGCATCGACACGCTCAAGCACGTCGAGCACGGCTTCTGGCAGTACTTCGGATCGCAGATCCGCCAGCGGGCCGCGCGCGCGGGCAAGCGGCGCTTCTTCATGTTTGGCGAAGCCTTCGACGGCGACGACGCGCTGGTGGGCTCGTACACCAACCCCAACGAGATGGACTCGGTGTTCTACTTCCCACAGAAGTACCGGGTCTTCGACGATATCTTCCAGTGTGGGGCGGGCAACACCACCGCCGTCGAGGCGCTGCTCAACGACCGCCAGGCCAACTACTCCGCGGCGCCGCAGCCCGAGGGCATCGGCGTCGCGCCGCGCCAGGCGCTGGTCAACTTCATGGACAACCATGACGTCTCCCGCTTCCTCTATGGAATGAACCCCAACAACGTGGGGCCCAACTGCTCCAGCGGGCTCGTGGACATCGACAACCCCGCGGACGTCGAGCGCTTCCGCCCGCGCATGCTGGCGGCGCTGTCGTATCTGCTCACCGAAGACGGCATCCCCTGCATCTATTATGGCACCGAGCAGGACTTCCGTGGTGGCAATGATCCGTCCAACCGCGAGCGCCTCTGGGACACCGGCTACCCCACGCGCGAGACCCGCCCCGACGGCTCGGTGAGCACCTTCGGGTGGATCCGTCGGCTCATTGCGGCGCGTCGCACGTACCCCGCGCTGCGCCGCGGCGGCATGTCGGTGCGCTGGACCACGGCCCACACGGGCGCGGAGCAGGACGCCGGGATGATGGCGTACGAGCGCGTGGACGGGGCCAACTACGCGCTGGTGGTGATTCACGCGAAGGGTGAGACGGCGGAGACGAGCACGACGCGCACGGGCGGCAACGCGATGACGGTGAGCCAGCCGGAAGGAACCGAGCTGGTCAACGTGCTGGGCACCGAGCCCGCGCGCGTCACGGTGGGGAATGGCGGACAGGTGACGGTGTCATTGGGACCATGGCAGAGCGCGGTGTTTGTTCCTCGATCGCAGGTGCGCTGACCCTGGCGTTGGTGGTGGTGGGTTGTCCGGCTGGAAGGCCGGTGCCTCCGCCGCGCGTCGCCTGTGAGGTCGGCTCGCAGCAGGGTCTGCCCACGCCCCACGTCGCCTGGAACGGCCACGGCTGGAGCGCCCTCGTCCTCGACGGTCAGCGGTTGTTCCTGCGGGGACTGCGGCCCGACGGGGTGACGACGGGCGAGCCCGTGGCGCTCTCCAACGACGCCGACCGCCTCGACCACGCCGCGCTGACCGTCGTGGGCGGGACGCAGCGTGTCGCCTTCGCCTCCCGCGAGGACGCGACGGTGAACGTGGTGCGCGTCGCGGAGGGCAGCGAGCCCACGGTGGCCACCCTCGACGCGGCGTTGTCGGGTCGGCTCTCCATGGTCGCGCGACCGGGCGAGAGCTCGCTGCCCGCGGCGGTGTTTCTGGAGACGCTGCGCGGCACCGAGCGGGTGCTCGTGGAGGAGGACGGCGACCTCGGCGCGACGGCGCGATGTCCTCGTGGGGTGGTTCCCGACGCGGTGGCGGCAGCGGGCGATGGCTTCGTGGCGCTGGTCCCGGGCGAGTCGTCGGGGCTGTCGGCGGTGTGGCTCGACGCGCAGTGCCGCGAACGCCGCCGAGCAGTGCTCTCCGAGGGCGCCGGGGTTGTGGGATGGCGCGCGTTGGCGGCCGATCCGCAGGGTCCGTGGGTGACCTTCACCGACGGCAACGGCGCGGGGTGGTTCGCGGCGCTCGGGGTTGATGGGCGTGTGCGGATGGCGCCGCGGCGGCTGGAGGGGGCCATCGAGCGGCCGTCGATCCTGGTGGGTGTTGATGAGACGGGGGCGGTGCGTTCGCTGACGGTGGTGGGCATCCGGCGCACGGAGGTCGACGCGCGGTTGGTGACGTTGCAGTACGACCACGAGGCGCGCTTCGTGGAGCTGCGCACGCTGCTCAACGACCCGGTGCGCTCGCTCGATGTGGTGGCGCCGTCGCCGTGGGGCGGCGCGCTGCTCGGCTATCAGCGCAGCGCGGTGTCGGGCTCGACGGGCTACTCGTTCCTGCTGCGGATGTGCCCGTGAACTCCCTGCGCGGCGTCCGCGTGCTCGACCTCACGCGCATGCTCGCGGGCCCCTACGGCACGATGCTGCTCAGTGATCTTGGCGCCGAGGTCATCAAGGTCGAGCGTCCCGTCACGGGCGACGACATCCGCGCGGTAGGTCCCCACTTCGTCCAGGGCGAGAGCGTCTATTTCCTGTCGGTCAATCGCGGCAAGCGCTCGGTGGCGCTCGACCTCTCGCGACCGGAGGGAAGAGCCCTCCTGCGACGGGTGGCCGCCCGCTGCGACGTGGTGGTGGAGAACTTCCGCGCGGGCGTGGCCGAGCGCGTGGGCTGCGATGCGGCGACGCTGATGGCGCTCAACCCGCGGCTCATCGTGTGTGGCATCACGGCCTTCGGGCGCAACGGGCCCGACCGCGATCTGCCCGCCTTCGATCTCACCCTGCAAGCGCGCGGCGGGATGATGGCCCTCACGGGTGAGCCCGCGGGTGAGCCGGTGCGCTGCGGGGTTCCGATGGGCGACCTCGCGGGCGGATTGTTCGCGGCGCTGGCGGTGAGCTCGGCGCTGTACGAGCGCGAGAAGACGGGCGTCGGTCGCTTCATCGACCTGTCGCTGCTCGACTGTCAGGTGAGCCTGCTCAGCTATGCAGCGGGCAACTGGCTGATGGCGGGCGACGACATGGGCCGCCAGGGATCGGGTCACGCGCACGCGCTGCCGTATCAGCGCTTCACGACGCGCGATGGGCATCTGGTGGTGGCGGTGTTCACCGACGCGTTCTGGCCGGGGTTCTGCCGGGCGCTGGGTCGACCGGAGTGGGAGCGCGACCCGCGCATGGTCGATAACGCCGCGCGCCGGGCTCACGCCGCGGAGGTGTTGGCGCTCATCGGACAACGGTTGTCGGAAGAGACGACGGGGCACTGGCTGCCGCGCTTGTACGAAGAGGGTGTTCCGGCCGGGCCGGTGCAGCGGGTGTCCGAGGTGTGCGCCGATCCGCAGGTGGCGGCGCGCGGCATGATCGCGACGATGGAACACCCGGTGGCCGGGACGGTGCGCGCGGCGGGTGATCCGCTGCGGGCGGGCGAGGCGGAGCGCGCGGGGTACACGGCGGCGCCGGTGCTGGGCGCGGACACCGACGCGGTGCTGGCCGAGCTGGCGGGAGTGGACGAAGCGGAGCTGGCAGGGTTGCGCGGCGCGGGCGTGGTCGGTTGAGAAAAGAGGGCGAGATGGGCGTCGTGTTGCATCGGTTTCCGCTGAGCCACTACTCGGAGAAGGTCCGGGTGATGCTCGACTTCAAGCGCCTGGACTACCGGGTCGTGGACCACCACCCCGGCGTCGATCAGCTCGCCATCATGCGGCTGTCGGGTCAGCGCCAGGTGCCCGTCATCGAGCACGAGGGGAGCGTCATCGCCGACTCGACGGCCATCGCGCTGTACCTGGAGCACACGTTCCCCGAGGCGCCCGCGATGCTGCCATCGGACTTCGCGCAGCGGCGCGTGGTGCTCGACATGGAAGACCGCCTCGACGCCGTGCTGGGCCGGTGGGCAGCGGGTGTCGCGACGGACGAGGCGCTGCGCGATGGCGCCGACTGGGCCGACGTCGGGCGCGTGGCGATGGGCGGCGGCGCCGGGCTGCAGGCGGTGGTCGGCGCGGTGCGATGGATCGCGCGACCAGCGACGTTCATCCCGGGGATCCGGCGGCAGCTCGCCGCGGCGCGCGCGGAGGTGCGGTCGCTGCTCATGGAGCTCAGCGAGCGCATCGCGGCCGACGGCTACCTGTGCGGGAAGAGCGTGACGCTGGCCGACCTGACGGCGGCGGGGTTGAGCATGACGTTGAAGATCCCGCGCTCGCGGCACAACGCGCTGCCCGATCGGGTGGGCGCGGGGGTGCGGGAGTTCATCGACGACCCGGCGCTGGGGCGCTTCTTCGACTGGCGCGACCGGCTCTACGAGCGCCTGGAGGGGTGAGGTCTGCGCGAGCTCGGACGCGGGGCGCTCCTCACAGAAGAGTCGCGCCCTTCTGCGCGAGCGCGCTCAGGTCAGGCGTCGTCGGGCACCGGCTCGAAGCCGCCGTCGGCGCGCTGCCGCTGGAGCGTGACGACGTCGCCGGTGACCACGAGCTGGTGGGCGACTCCATCATCGGGTGACCCGCACGCGAGCGATCCGCCATCGGCGCGGATGACGGCGGCGATGACGTCGAGCGCAGTGCCTCCGGCGCGCAGGGCCGCGGTCACCGCATCGTACCGCTGTAGCTTCTCGCGCACTGCCATCATCAGGGCCGCGGCGCGCTCGATGCCGCGGGCGTTGGAACGCACGGCGCCGCCCTCCTCGAAGGTGATGAGCTCCTCCTCGTGCAGGCGACGAGCGGCGAAGAGCGCCTCCTCGGGCGAGAGGCGCATCCGGTTGCGAACGGCGTTGAGGCTCGTGTCGCGGCCTGGCGACCCCTGGGCGACCACCCAGACGCCGAGGAGGAAGCGCGCGGCGGTGTCGCGGCGCCGTTCGAAGTTCCAGGCGATGGTCATGGCGACGCCTCTCCGGTGGGGGCTTCGTCGGTCGGGGCTTCGTCGGCGGGCTCGATGATCGCCAGCGCCTCGTCGCGCCGGTCGACCGGAACCATCACCACGGCCGGCGCCTGCGGCGCGCCCCACCATGCGATCTGGTGATAGTTCGCACTGCGTACAAACGCCGGAACACCCTCGCGCTCCAGCAAGGAGGCCGTGGCGTCGGCCAGCCACACCCGCTGTTCACGCAGCACCGGCGTGAGGGCACCGTGACGGGAGAAGGCGCGCCACTCGTCGACGAGGTCGAGCGCGAGCGCCGTGACGGCGAGGGTGGTGAGGCCCGTCATCGGTCCGAAGCGCGGGAGGTTCGCGATGTCACCCAGCAGGATGAGGACGCAACCCGCGAGCATCATGGCGCGGGTGGCCTTGGCCGCGCGGGCGATCGCCTCGGCCGACGACACCCCGGAGCGCATTCCGAGCGCCGCGAGCCGCTGGTCAGCGTGACGGAGTGACGTCGGCAGCCGCGGGAGGAGCGCAAGCATCCCCAGCGCGACGAGCGAACAGCATCCGGTGTGGAGCCACGGGTTGCCGTTGAGCGTCTCGATGAGCCCGGCCGCACCGGGTGTGTGCAAGTCCCGCAGTTGCTGGAAGATCGTGAAGATGGCCACGGCCGCGGCCAGTGGAACGGTGCCCCACAGCGGCGCCCTGAACCTCAAGCGGAGCGTCGTCGCGGTCGTTGCTTCGCTACGGTAGGCCGACGGGCCGAGGTCGGCTGTCGCCGCTTCGGCGTCGCGCTCGAAGCGCCTGCGTAGAAACCGCCATCCGAGCGCGGCCCACCCCGCGTACAGGCACAGGTGCAGCGCGAGCCCTGCGGGCGTGATGACCTGTTGCCGCACGAGCGACGCGAGGTCCACGACGAGCGGGGCGGCGCTCGAGCCGATCAGCACCATGGGCCAACCGCCTCCGATGCCCCAGCGATCGAGCACGCGCACCGCGGCCCACAGCGCGATTGGCCCCGCGAGGAAGGACGCCGTGAAGGGCAGGTCCACACCCTCGCTCATCCCGTGGCTCATGCCGTACTGGGCGTAGGCGTACCCCTGCGAGAGGGTCATGAACATCGTGAGCGCCCAGGCGACCATCGTCATCCGCTGGCGCGTCTTGGGGTGATCGTGTCGCCTTCGTCGCAACGCGGGAATCAGGATGGACACCGCCTCGACCGTCACGAAAGCCGAGATCGCGCTCGCGGTCGCCTGGTTGACGGTGGAGACGTCGCGGATGACCTCGAAGGTCCCGTCGCCCATGAAGTGCTCTGGCGACAGGAAGGGTGACGGTGTCTCGCGCGCCACTTCGATTGCCGCCATGACTCCGAGGGTCACCAGCGCCCGGCGCACCAGCCCCGTCGGCTTCGCCGGGGGCGGGGGCCTCTCCTCGACGGCCTCTTCATCGCTCGCGACGAGGGTCGCATCGCAATCGGAGCAATGCTCCCGGTCCGACTCGAACGCGGCCCGCTCGCCGGTGAGCTTGCGGTGCGGGCAATCATGGTTGGGACAGACGCGCATCGAGGAACTCCCCTCCGTCACGCAGTCTAGACCCCAACGGCCCATCGATGTCGGGCGTGGCGCGTTGCTACGGTTCGTCGCGATCGATGAGCGCCGTCACGGGCGCACCGCGGCGCCCTCAGCGGTTCGCCCCGTCCTCGTTGAGCATGCTCTCGACCAGGGCCGCGCCGTCCTGCGCCGTGCCGTCGTCTTCGATCGCCCGCATCCGCTGGTACACGTCCTCGGCGCTCTCGTTGCCCTGTTCGAGCGACTCGATGCCGTGCTCGGCGATCTGCGCCCGCACCCGCTCGCGCGCATCGAGCAGCGCGAAGAGCAGCGTCGATCGCACGCCCTCGCCTCGGCTCGCCACGGCCTCGATGACGCGCACCTCCGGGCTCAGCCCCAGCGCGGCGGCCATCTCCGGGCCGCGCAGCGCGCCTGGCGCGTCCTGCTTGTTGGCCTGCACGATGATGGGGACGTCGGGGCAGCTCCCTTCGGCGAGCATCTTCTGCACGAAGCGGACGGCGTAGCGCGAGCGCGCGATGGCGTCGGGCGTGCTGTCGCAGACCTCCACGATGGCGTCGGGCGTTCGCAGCAGCGCCCAGCGCCGTTGCGCGTAGGCGAACTGCCCCGGCACCGTCAGCACCTGGATGCGCAGCGGGCGCTCGTCGATGTAGCCGGCGTTGAGCTCCAGCCAGTCGAAGAAGAGCGTTCGTCCGCGGTGCTCTTCGGGCACCACCACGTCGCCGTCGCGCGCGAGGGTGAAGAGCTCATAGATCTGTCGGACGTTGGTGGTCTTCCCCGCGGTGCCGAGCCCGTCGTAGACGATGCGGATGGTGACCGTACGGCGGGCGGGGTCGTAGAGGGCCATCGCCGGTCAGATCGTCAGCTCGCGCTCGGCGTCGGCGAGGCGCAGCCGGGCCATCGCGAGGTTCACGAGCGAGCGGTCGAGGGCCATGTAGAAGAAGAGCCCCGGCCGCGCGCGCACCAGCCGGACGAGGTGGTACTGCGTCCCCAGCGTCACGAGGATGTCCTCGATCTCGTCGTCGAGCTCGAGGCGCCGGAGGGTGCGCCGCTTGGCCTGCACGAGCTGCGCGTTGCCGGTCGCCGCCGTGGCGACGTCGATGCCCGACCCAACCATCCCGAGCGGGGTGTCGCGCTCGCTGTCGACGAGCGCCGCGCCGAGAAAGCCGTCGAGCGCCGCGAGACCGGAGAGCACCATCTCGACCGAGCCCGGCGTCGGGCTGCCCATGGAGGGCTGCGGCTCGCGCGCCGGGAGCGGCGGCGGTTCGTCCGAGGCGAGCGGAACCGCCGAGATGGTGTTCACGGTCTCGGGCGCCTCGGTGGGGTTGACCGTCGGGATGATCGTCGGGGCGTCGAGGCTGAAGGCGCGCGGCGGAGCGGGCACCTTGAGGCTCTGGAGGGCCTCCATGGAGAAGTCGAGGGGCGGCAGCGAGAGCGTGGCGGGGCTTGCCGGCGGCGAGGTGTCACGACCGTCTTTGCGGGTCTCGTCGAAGATGCGGTAGGCGTCGAGGAGGAGCTCGGAGACGCTCATGGTGATGGTCTGCCGGTTGGAGCGGCGGAGCTTCCAGGAGAACGATCCGTTGGGCCACGAGATGATCGCGGCGAAGGCGTCGAAGCCTTCGGCGTCGTCGGTGCGGGCGTGCGTGATCTGCCCCCGCTCGAACCAGATCTCCCCGCGCCGGTCGGCGGACTGCACGGTCATCATGCCGGTGCTCCCGGAGATGGCGTAGAGCTGGAGGAGGTCGGCGAGGGTCGACACCGCGATCGCCCCGCTGAAGGTCGCCGCGGGCGCCGACGCGAGCTGCTGCACCGTCTCGACGAGCGACTTGAAGGGGAAGGGCTTCGGCAGATAGACGAAGGAGCCGCGCCGCGCTCCGACCGAGACCGCTTCGGTGGGGAAGGCGGTGATGACCACGGTGGGCGTCGCGCCCCACGTGCTCTGCACGTGGGAGATGAGCTCCAGGCCGGAGATGCCGGGCATCCGCACGTCGGTGATGAGCACCGCGGGCTTCTCGCTCTTGATCCAGCCGAGGGCCTCGTTGGGGCTGCTCGTGGCGCGGACGCGCGACTCCCCGAACTCCGCCCGGAGCATCGCGCTGACCGCGTGCACCAGTTCGAACTCATCATCCACGAGGATGATCGGGGCGGGATGACCGGGGTGGATGCTCGGCGTCTTGACCATGTCTTGCACCGCGCAGGTGTCGAGAACCGTTCTTCGTACACTGGAGACGACGGCGCCCGACCTTCGCCGGGCGCACCGTCAGGGACGTCGGCGCCGCGTGACTCCCCTTTTACAGGACAGGGAGGCACCGGCGCCTGCGGGGCTCAGATCTGGAGGTCCTTCTCGACGTCCGCGAGGGTCATGCGGGCCATCGCCAGGTTGGCGCGCCCTCGTTCGAGGGCCAGGTAGAAGAAGACGCCCGGCCGCGTCCGCGTCGGGCGGATGAGGTGGTACTGCTTGCTGAGGGTGATGAGGATGTCCTCGATCTCGTCGCGGAGGTTGAGGTTCTTCATGGTCTTGCGCTTGGCCCGCACCACCTCGGTGTTGCCCGCCGCCGCGACCTCCAGGTTCATGCCATTGCCGCCGATGAGGCCGAGCGTCATGCCGCTCTCGCTGTCGACGATGCACGCGCCGAGAAACCCGTCGATCGCCTGAAGCTTCTCAAGAGTCGGATTGATGTTCGCCATGGTCTTCTGCTCCCTGATTGACACTTGCGACCTCGGACTGTCGGTCTCCACTCATTGAAGACCTCGACCCGCTGTCGTCGCTGCGTGTGTAGAGAGTGTTTGCAGTCGTCGTGCCAGCGCTATGTCGTCTCTTTGTCTTGAGTGATTCGCTTGTTTTGAAGAGTTTCGATTATCGACATCCAACCAGGGTGGATCGTTTGAATCCACCGGTGGATCGTTTGTTACCGGTCGTCTTCGTTCCGGTCTACACCGATGTCGTCTGTGCCGCGTGCACGCACACCGTAGGATTGCAGCCGCTTGCGCACGGCCAGGCGAGACATCCCGAGCACCTGCGCGGTGCGCGTCACGTTCTGATCGGTGTTTTCATAGACGCGGAGGATGTGCTCTCGCACCACGTCTTCGAGGGAGGTGTCGTCGCTCGGCGGCGGCGGCGGCGCGCTGCTCGTCATGCCTCGGCCCCACAGCTCTCCCGGCAGGTGGCGCCGCTCGATGATGCCTCCGCCCGACAGCACGATGGCGCGCTCGGTGATGTTGCGCAGCTCGCGCACGTTGCCGGGGAAGGCGTATCCCTCCAGCGCTTCGAGGGCGAGGGGAGAGAAGCCCTCGACCGGGATGCCGAGCTCAGGGCCCAGCCGCGCGAGGAAGTGATGGGCGAGGCGCGTGACGTCGCCGGGCCGATCGCGCAGCGGCGGGAGCTTGAGCTCGAAGACGCGGAGGCGTTCGAGGAGGTCGGCGCGGAAGGCCCCGACGCGCACCCGCTCGTCGAGCGAGCGGTTGGTCGCGCACAACAGCCGAACGTCTACCGTCAGCGGCTTCTCCCCGCCGACGCGGCGGAAGGGGTGCCGCTCCAGCACCCGCAGCAGCTTCGCTTGCAGCTCCAACGGCAGCTCGCCGATCTCGTCGAGCAGGAGGGTTCCGCCGCTGGCTTGTTCGAAGAAGCCGCGGTGCTGGCGGTGGGCTCCCGTGAAGGCGCCCACCTCGTGTCCGAAGAGCTCGGACTCGATCATGGAGGGAGAGAGGCACGCCGCGTTGACGGCCACGAAGGGCCCGTCGCGTCGGGCGCTCAGCCGGTGCACCAGGGCGGCGGCCTCTTCCTTCCCGACGCCCGGCTCGCCCGTGATGAGCACCGTGGTCTTCGGGCTGCGCGCCGCGGCCTCGATCAGGTCCATGGTCTGCCGCCACGGAGGGGAATTGCCGATGGGGAGCGGCGCTTCGAGCACCCCCGAGAGGCGCGAGCGGCGCACGCGCGACCGGGTGACCGCGCTGTCGACCCCCTGACGGAGCATCGCGGCCGGGGCCGGCTTGGTGATGTACTCCGTCGCGCCGGCCCGCAGCGCGCGCACGGCGGCCGAGGCGTCGTCGCGACCCGTGAAGCAGAGGATTCCCGTGTTGGGAAACTCCGCGGCGATCTCTTCCAACAACCCGAAGCCGTCGGCGTCGGGCAGGGAGAGGTCCACCACCACGGCGTCGAAGACCCGCTGCGCGAGGGCTTCCCGCGCGGCCTTCGCCGTGGCGACGTGCTCGATGTGGCGCTTGCCGCGCTCGACCAGGATGGGGGTGACCGCGGCCGCGACGTCGACGTCGTCTTCGATCAGCAGGACTCGCGGAACCGCGCCATCGGGCTTCTCGGGCCCATCCGAGCTCACGTCACGGCCCTGGCCATTCCCGACAGTGAGGTCGGCACCGCGGGCTGCTCTTCGAGGTAGAGCGAGAAGGTCGTCCCCCGGTCGGAGCTCGAATAGAGTTCGAGCTCGCCGCCGTTGAGGCGAGAGAGGTCGCGGGCGATGGCGAGCCCCAACCCCGTGCCGTGGGCCTTGGTGGTGAAGAAGGGCTCGAAGATGCGCTCGTGCAGGTCGGGCGCGACGCCCGCCCCGTCGTCGGTGACCTGGAGCAGCGCGCGGGACGGACGGGCCGCGCCGTCGCCCGCGGGGGGTTCGCGGCGCGCCGTGAGCTGAACCCGCCGTCGCGCGGCGTCGCGGGCGTTGCAGAGGAGGTTCACGATGACCTGCTCGATCTGCTCGGCGTCGACGAGGACGGCGCCGAGGGAGTCGTCGATGGCGACCTCGAAGTCGATGCCGCCCTTCTCCATCTGCGCGAGCTGGATGGACCAGTCGACGAGCGAGCGCAGCGGGCGCGGGGCCCGCTTCGGACAGCGCGGCCGACTGTAGTGCAGCGACTCCTTGATGAGCTTGTCGACGCGGTTCACCAGGCCCGGGATGCGGGTGAGCATCGCGGTGGCGGTCGTGCCGGGGGCCATGTCGGTGAGGGCTGCTTCCGTGATGCTCAGGATGGCCGCGATGGGGTTGCGAACCTCGTGCGCGAAGCCCGCGATCACCGACTCGATGGTGGCCCGCAGGCGCACCGCGGCGCGCGCCTGGCGCTCTTCGCGGTAGTCGTCCATCGAGGTGACCTGCACGGCCACCATCGGCTCGACCGCGACGCCGCGCACGGCGCTCAGCGAGACGAGCAGGCGGCGGATGGGCGCGTCGACGCCGACGGTGAGGGTGCAGCGCTTGACGAGGCCGAGGTGCACCTCGCGCATCGCGGCCAGGAGATCGATGGAGGGGATGAGCTCGTCGAGGGAGCGGCCCTCGCATTGGGCCGGGCTACGGCCGAGCAGCGCCCGCACGTCGGGGTCGGCGTGGAGCACCACGCCCTCCGAAGTGACCAGCAGGAGCGCGACGCGCATGTCGTGATCGATCTGGCGGAGGAGCCTGTGAACCGCCGTGCCCATCTCAGTTCCCTTTCGAGCGATGGGTGGATGGACGCAACCGATGCCGTGAAGGCGGGACCGGTGGTGAGGGCAGTGGGTCCATGGCCGATGAGGTCTCTGGGGCGCAGGGCGCGATGCCCTGCGGCGTCCACAGTCCATCTATCGGTCAATTCGCCTTCGCCCTTGAGGCCAAAATGCACAGAAAATGCCGCCAAAAGCGTGGCAGGATGAGTCAAGAACCTGTCAGGTCGCGGGGGCCTGACAGCTCGCGGGGGTGTTACTTCCCGTTGGCCGCCCGGAAGGAGAGGTAGGTCTGCTCCTTGAGGCCGCGCTCGTAGTCGGCGAGCAGGCGCATTCCCTCCTGCGGGCGGAGCCGGTCGGCCTTGATGGCCTGGTCGATCTGGGTCTTCATCTTCTGCGCCAGGTTGATGGGGAAGTACTGGGTCATCGCCAGCACCTCGGCCACGGTGTTACCCGGCAGGGTCTCTTCGATGTAGTACCCGCGCTCGTCGTCCTCATCGAGGAAGACGTGGACCTCATTGACCCGCCCGAAGAGGTTGTGCAGGTCGCCCATGATGTCCTGATAGGCGCCCGTCAGGAAGATGCCGAGGTAGTACGGCGACTGCGGGGCCACCTCGTGCAGCTTGAGCGTGTCGCGGGTGTCGCTGAGGTCGATGAACTTCGACACCTTCCCGTCGGAGTCGCAGGTGATGTCCACCAGCGTGGTCTCCAGCGTGGGCTCCTCGTTCAAGCGATGGATCGGCACGATGGGGAAGAGCTGCCCCAGCGCCCAGTGATCGAGCAGCGACTGAAACACCGAGAAGTTGCAGATGTGCTGGTCGGCGAGCTGGTTGTCGAGGTCGGCGAGCTCCTCGGGGCGCTCCTCGGGGTCGAGGGCCAGCGCGCGGTTCTGGATGGCCTCGGCGATCTCCCAGTAGAGCGACTCGACCCGGGCCTTCACGGTGAGGTCGAGCATCCCCAGCTCGAACATCTTCTGCGACGACTCCTTGATGTCCGTGAGGTCGTGCCAGCTCTCCATGAGATTGCGCACGGTGAGGTGCCGCTGGATGTAGAGCAGGTCGCGGATGAGCTTGTGGTCGACGGGCGGCGACTGCGCGGGCTCGCTCGGCGTCTTCTCGATGCTCCCGAAGGCCTCGACCACGAGCACCGAGTGGTGCGCCACGACCGCGCGGCCCGACTCGCTCACGATGGTGGGGTGCGCGACCTTCTCGTCATCACAGATGTCCATGATGTTGTAGACGATGTTGTCGGCGTACTCCTCGACCGTGTAGTTCATCGAGGAGTGGAAGGTGCTCGCGCTGCCGTCGTAGTCGACGGCGAGGCCGCCCCCGACGTCGATGTACTCCACCTCGTGGCCCATCTGCCGGAGCTTGGCGTAGTAGCGGGCCGCCTCGCGCACCGCGCGCTTCATGATGAGGATGTCGGGCACCTGCGACCCGATGTGGAAGTGCAGCAGCTTGAACGCCGACGCCATCCCCGCGTCGCGCAGCATCTGCCCCGCGTCGAGGATCTCCGCCGTGCTCAGCCCGAACTTCGCGTGCTCACCCCCCGAGGTGGCCCACTTGCCGGCGCCCTTGGCGAGCAGGCGCACGCGCAGCCCCACCATGGGTTCGACGCCCATCTCCTTGGCGACGCGGATGATGGCCGCGACCTCGGCGAGCTTCTCGGCCACCAGGATGACGCGCTTGCCCAGCTTGCGGCCGACGAGCGCGGTGCGGATGAAGGTGTCGTCCTTGTAGCCGTTGCAGATGATGAGGGACTCGGGGTCGCTGTGCTGCGAGAGCCCGGCGAACACCTCGGGCTTGGACCCCACCTCGATGCCGTAGTGGAAGGGCTCGCCCGCCACGAGGATCTCTTCGAGCACCTCGCGGAGCTGGTTGACCTTGATGGGGTACACGCCGCGGTAGACGCCCTGGTACTTGTTCTCGGCGATGGCCCGGTTGAAGGCCTCGTTGATGGAGCGCACCCGGTGGTGGAGGATGTCCTGAAAGCGGATGAGCAGCGGCGTCTGGAAGCCCTCCTCGCGCGCCTCCTTCACGACCTCCAGGATCGGGATGGCGGCTCCCTGCTCCTGGAGGGGGCGGGCCACCATGTTGCCGTCGGGGCCGACCGTGAAGTACCCGGAGCCCCATCGGTCGATGAGGTAGAGGGCGAGCGCGTCGTCGATGTTCCAGGCCGGGCGCTCAGGCGTCTCGGTGACGGGTACGGGCGTAGCTTCCAATGAAACGACCTCCGCGCCGCGAGAGCTGCGGTCCCGAATAGGTGGGACCCCCGCGGGCGGCGCGATTGTGGGCAAGCGCCCCCCCCCGTCAAGCCCTTCGCCGCGCTGTCACGCGATCTCCGCCCCGACCCTCGTCCGGTCGTAGTCTCACGCGATGCCGCGCATCGCCCCCGCGCTCCTCCTCGTCATGGTCTCCGCGTGCCGCTCGACGCTCGCGCCCGCCGACGCCGCGCCCGACGCCCCGCTTACCGACCTCGGTAATCCCGTCGACGCGCCCGCCGAAGACCGATCGTTCGTCGACGTACCATCGCCCGACGCGTCCGCTCGCGACGTGCCCGACGTCTCTGTCGACGCAGGCCCTCCCGGCTGCTTCGAACTGCGCGGCGCCAACCTCCTGCCCGACCCCGGCCGCGCGCTCGGCCCCGCCGAGGCCCAGTCGCTCGTCTTCGACTCCGCCCGCGGCGGCCTCGTGCTCGCACCCGCCACGCGCCCTGGACCCTTCGTCGAAGACCGCGCCCTCCCGCGCGGCGCCCTCGACGCCGACGGCTTCGTCATGGGCGGGTGGTGGTACCTCCTCGGCGGTCAGACCGACGCCACGCACACCTCCACCGAGCTCCTCGCCGCGCCGCTCTCCGCCGACGGAACCCTCGGCCCCTGGACGGCCCGCACCCCGTACCCGCTCGCCCTGCTCGACCACATCATCGTCGCCCACGCCGGTCGCGCGTACCTGACCGGCGGCGCCGAAGACCTCGGCGGCGACAACGTCCGCCAGCTCGTCGCCACCCGCATCGCCACCCCCGTTGGCGGCGACATCGCGGCCTGGGACACCGCGCCCGACAACCCGGTTCGTCGCATGGGGCACGAGTCGGTCATCGCCGCGGGCTTCCTCTACACGCTCGGCGGCGACGACGGAGACCTCGCCACGGACGACGTCTCCGTCGCCACCATCCTCCCCGACGGGACGCTCGGCCCCTGGCGCCGCACCACACCATTACCCGACGGGGTAAACCAGTTTCTCGCCGGGGCCGCGACGGCGCAGCGGGTGTGGGCCTTCGGCGGCTGCCGACGCAAGGACTGCGAGACCATCGCCAACATCGAGCAGCGGATGTTCGTGGCCGACGTGCAGCCCGACGGGACGCTCTCGGCTTGGCGCCTCGCGGGCATGCTCCCGGTGCGCAACTACGACCAGAAGGCGGTGATCACCGGTGGCCGCGTGGTGATGGCGGGCGGTCGCGCGGGCGGTCGTTCGCGCTGCGGCGACGCGGGCGGCGACAACTACGACGGCGTCTGGTGGGCGACGCTCCTCCCCGACGGAACGCTCGGTCCCTGGGAGACCGCCGCGGGCGTCACGCTGCCACGTGTGCGCAGCGATCAGGTGATGCGCGTCGACCACCTCGGCCAGCTCTGGGTGCTCGGTGGTCGCACGTCGTGCATCGACGCCGAGACCGCCGATCGCAACAACACCTTCCCCCGCGAGGTGTGGCGCTCCGCCGCCGTCGCCACCACCGGTCGCGCCCGCGTCGGCCACTGGCTCTCCGGCCCGCTGACGCCCGCGAGCGGTCGCGCACAGTCGCTGCGCTGGGACGCCGACGGCGACGGCATCACCCTCCAGGTGCGCTTCGAGCGCGACGCCACACCCAACACCTGGACCGCGTGGAGCACGCCCACCACGGGCCGCACCATCGCGCTCGGTGACGGCGTTCGCCGCGTGCAGGTGCTCGCCTCCTTCACGGGCGATGGCACCAGCACGCCCGCGCTGCGGTCGGTCACCCTCGACTGCGCGCCGTGAGCCCGCTGCTCCCCACCGACGCGCCGCCGCCGCACGGCGAGGTGCTTCTCTGCCACGTCGAGATTCCCCGGGCGCTTCCGACGGAGCTCGTGGCGCGGCTGCGGTCGGCGCTGCCGGAAGACGAGCTCGCCCGTCACGATCGCTTCCGCCACGAGGGCGCGGCGGGTGAGTACCTCGGCGCGCGGGCGCTCGTGCGGGCCGCGCTCTCGTCGTGGTCGCCGGTCGATCCGCGCGCGTGGCGCTTCGCCGTGAACGAGTACGGTCGCCCCTCCGTCGACGCGCCGGAGGCTCCGGTGGTGACCTACTTCAACCTCTCGCACACCCGCGGGATGATCGTGCTCGCCCTCGGTCGCGACCCCCTCGTGGGCGTCGATGTCGAGCCGCTGGCGCGCACCATCGACGTGCTCCCCATCGTCGATCGCTTCTTCTCCGCGAGCGAGGCGTCGGCCCTGCGCGCGCTTCCGACGTCGCAGCACCACGACCGCTTCCTGGCGCTCTGGACCCTCAAGGAGGCGTACATCAAGGCGCGCGGGATGGGCCTCGCCATTCCGCTCGGGGACTTCTCCTTCGAGCCCGACGACGACCCGGTGCGCATCGCGTTTGCGCCGACGCTCGACGATGACCCGATGTGCTGGCGCTTTCATCGCGTCGACCTCGGCGCTCGCCACCGCGTCGCTGTCGCCGCGAAGGTTTCTACGCTCACCGTGCGCCTTGTCCGGGTTGACCTCGACGACGTGGCCCGGTGCGTCGAGTTGCCCGCCGCGCGCTCCGGGGTGTAGAACCCGAAAACCCCCTTTCGAGACACGGAGTACCACCATGGGACTTGGACCAACTGAGCTGATCGTCATCCTGCTGCTGGTGGTGCTGATCTTCGGCGCCGCGAAGATTCCTCAGCTCGGCCGCGGCCTGGGCGAGGGCATCTCCAACTTCAAGCGCGGCCTGCGGGAAAACAACGACCCCGCCGCCCCGCCGCCTCCCTCCGAGAAGTCGGCCTGACCGCTCCGCCTCACGGCCCTCCCTCTCTCCTCCGCTTCCCCCGAAATCACGCCACACCGATGCTGCGCTTCCTCGTCGCGCTGGACTTCAAGGACTCGTCCCGGTCCGCCCTGCACACCGCCCTCGAGGTCGCCGCCCGCGCCGCGCCGGCCGAGCTGCACATCATGACCGTGGTGGCGCCGGGCGACGACGAGCTCACCTCCCTCGGCACCTTCGAGCACGCCTGTGACGAGCTGCGCCGCATGGTCGAGACCGAGCGCGCCGCGCACCCGCCGACGGACGGTGTGCGGTTGCAGTTCTCGGCGCAGCCGGGGAGCTCTCCCGCCGACACCATCGTCGACCACGCGGTGGCCATCCACGCCGACGCCGTCATCGTGGGCACCCACGGTCGCCGCGGGCTCGACCGGCTCTTCCTCGGGAGCGTCGCCGAGGCGGTCGTCCGCAACGCTCCGTGTTCGGTGCTCACGGTGAAGTCCCGCTCGCAGCGCGGTCACCTCTAACGGGGGTGGCGCCTCGGGTGGCCACCACGGCCAGCGCAGGAGCCATGCGAAAACCACGGCTTCACCGCTTGAAACCCACGTCGGGACGGGCGGAACATCCGTTGCTGAGGGCACCGCCACAGATGGGACGTGCAGCGCAGATCGGACTCACGATGATCGCCCTCGGCGTGTCGTCGCTCGTGCCCCGGTCGTCGCACGCCCAGACCAGCGTCGACCCGAGCGGCACCGGCATCTACGCGCGCATCGGCCTCGTCTACTCGCACCTCAACCTCGGCTCGATGAGCTTCGAGGGGCAAGACCGCCGGGTGCGCAGCGGGTCCATGCGCCTGCCGCGCTTCGACGGGAAGTTTCTCGGGTGGGACGGGATGGGCCTCGGCGGCATCTCGGCGGGCATCGCCTTCGACGCGCGCTGGTTCTATGTGCGCGTCGGCGCGGACATCTACGAGTTTCCCGAGGTGACCGCCGGCCTCGACGCGATGAACTACCGCGCTCGCTTCACCACCCTGGCCTGGATGAGCGCCGGCCCGCGGCTGCGCCTCGGCCCCGTGGTGCTCAACGCCGGGCTGCGCGTCGGCGCGATGATCGTCAACGTCACGCACCGCACCGAAAACGCCGAGTACCGTGGCATCGACGGGCTCTACGCCCTCGACGTCGGCGCGCAGTGGCGGCCCTTTCGCTGGATGGAGCTCGACGTCGCAGTGGGGCACGACCCCTTCTCGCAGCTCAACGCGACCACCGTCTCCATCGGCGCCAGCTTCGGCTGGAGCCGCGGCACGACACCGCGGTAGCCGTCAGACGCCGATGAAGAGGCGGTGCCCGAAGTTACGCTCGAGGCGGGCGTCGAAGATCTTCTGCGCGGCGCCCTCGATGTCGTACTCGACGCGGCGAAACTCGAAGCGCTTCGCGTCGGTGTCGTAGATGACGTAGCTGGCGCGGTTGTCGTAGTCGCGCGGCTGACCGACGCTGCCGACGGAGACGATGTACTTGCGGTCGGGGCGCAGGTCGATGGTGCGGGGCGGGCCCTGTAGCTCGATGACGTCGTCGCCCGTGAACTCGAAGGCCTTGCACAGGTGCGAGTGCCCGATGAGCGTGAGGTGACCGAGCTCGGGGTAGATGGAGAGGCAGTCGCGCGCCTGCTCCGGCGAGAAGATGTAGTCGAACTCCTCCAGCCGGACGGGCGAGCCGTGGCAGAGGTGGACGCCCGTGTCTTCGACGACGTGCTTGTAGGGCAGCGCGCGGAGCCACGAGAGGTTTTCCGCGCTGAGCAGCGAGACGTGCAGGTCGAGCGCCCGCCGCGCGGCCTCGTAGTAGTAGCTGTAATCCATGCGGCCCGAGACGGCCGCGTCGTGGTTGCCGAGGATGGTGACCTTCGCGACGCTGCGCACCAGGTCGGCGCACTCGTTGGGTGACGCGCCGTAGCCCACCACGTCGCCGAGGCAGTACATCACGTCGGGAGACTCGCGCCGCAGCGCCTCCACCACGGCGGAGAGCGCCTCGATGTTGGCGTGGACGTCACTGAAGATGCCAATGCGCATTGAGTCGGGAGCGCGATCCTAGAGAGAGGGGGCGTCGGTGTCCACGACCGACTAGCGAAGGGCGAACTCTCCTGTCCGAGACAGCAACGGGGCCACCGCGCGCTCGGTCGGCGTCTCGCCGTTGCCCTCGCGCAGCGCCGCCGTCCAGCGCTGAACCTCCTCCTGCAGCGACAAAGCCCGCGTCGCGGCCTGCTCGAAGGCCGGGTCGGAGCCCTGCCGCGAGCGCTCCATCTCCTTGGCCCCGCCCTGCGCCACGGCGTGCGCCAGCGTCCAGGCCAGCCGCTCGACCTGAACGCCCTCCAGCCGGCTCACCGCCTTCACCAGCGCGGGACCGAAGCCGCCCGCCGCCCAGCCCATGAGCCGCCACGCCTCTTCGGTGGGCGACAGCGCCCGCTGCACCAGCGGCGAGAGCGCCCGGCGCAGGTGCAGCGCGCTCGCCACCGTCGCCGCCACGCCCACGAGCGCGGGCCGCGACGAGGAGAGCAGCTCGACCCAGAGGTCGGCCAGGGCGTCGCCGTGGGCCGTGAGCTCGGCCGCGAGCTTCACGCAGTCCGCGGCGGGCAGGCGGTGGAAGGCGAGGCGCAGCGCCGGGATGTGGCCGGGCGCGTCGTTGCCCGCCAGCGAGCGCGCGACGTCCCAGCGGACGGTCGGGTGCGTGATCCAGCTGAGGCGCTCACCGAGGTCCATCGCGGCGATGGACGAAGGGGCCTTGCGGTCGTCGGGCGGCGCGACGGAGCTTTCATCGTCGGGGTCCCACACCGCTGCGACGGCCGCGCGGATGGTCGCGTCGATCGGAACCTCCAGCGCCCGTGCCCGTTCGAGCAGCGGCCCCCACGCCACCGAGGCGTCGGCCCGCTGTCGCCCGATGGTCGCGATGCCCGCGTCGACCGAGCGCCGGTACGCCTGCATCGCCCGCGCGACCAGCATCGCCTCGTCGGGCGCCACGCCCGCCCGGAGCGCGCGCTCGACGAAGGGACGCGGCAGCGACGCTCCGACCCGCAGGGCCGCCAGCACCAGCCGCTTGGCCGACGCCTCGATGTGCGCCACCGGGACGCCCGTCGTCAGCGACGTGCGCGCGACGGCGCCCGCTTCGAGCAGCGGCGCGTACGCCTCCAGGGCGCGCGTCACGCCCGCCGCCGTCATCAGGTCGCGCTCGTCGTCGGGCACCG
The DNA here is from genome assembly GCA_044229975.1 of Polyangiales bacterium. Taxonomy (GTDB): domain Bacteria; phylum Myxococcota_A; class Polyangia; order Polyangiales; genus SCUS01. Next base: position 182,987 of record JBGARZ010000005.1, on the reverse strand, counting down.
CCGCCTCGGCCGCGACCTCGCTCGTCACCCCGTCGGCCAGCATGCGCGCGGCCTCTTCGTCGGCCGCCTCGTCGACGAAGCTGCGCGCGGCCAGCACCTCCAGCGCGCGCTGCGCCACGGGCTCGCACGGCGCGCCCAGCACGTGGCTCGCGATGGAGCGCCCGGCGTGGCTCACCACCTCGACGCGCACCCGGAAGATGCGCCCCAGCGACTCGATGACGCCGCGATCTTCGGGGCTCTGGAGGTCGAGCACCACGCGCGCGAGCGACGAGGCCGGGCGCGAGCGCTGGAGCGTGAGCAGGGCGAGGGGCTGTGTTCCGTCGGCGGCCACCTGGAGGCGCAGCGCCACGTCGTCGGCGCTGAGGGCCGCGGAGGTCTCGACGCTCCCCGGGCACCACAGGCGAACGTCGCCGTCGACCACGGCCGCCCACGGGGCGGTGTTGCGCTGCGGCGCCGCGAGAGGCTCTGGCGCAGCGGGCTCGGGGTCGGGCGCGGGCTCCACCGACTCGGGCGCGGGCTCATCGGGTTCGGGCTCGATCTCGGCCGAGTCCACCGCCTCGGATCGCGCCAGCGAGAGGCGCCCGGTGAGCTCGTCGGGCTCCAGCTCCATGCTGTCTTCGCTCGCCTCGGCGTCGGCGATGGGGGCCGCGGGCTCGGGCTCCAGCGCGATGGGCGCCTCGACCTCCGGGACGCCACCGCCGTCGGCACCCGCCGCGGCCTCTTCTCTCGCGCGCAGCACGGCCTCGCGGGCGGCGAGCGCGGACATGTTCGCGCGCATCGCCAGCTCTTCCTGGGCGACGGCCTCTTCGCGGGCGACGAGGGCCTCCTCCAGGAGCTGGGCGTCGCTCTCGCGGCGGGTGACGTCTTCGGCGCGGCGTCGCAGGCGCTCTTCGCGGACCGAGAGGTCTTCACGAGCCGATCGCTCGTCGGGGGTGTCGAGCCAGGCGCGCAGCCCGGCGGCGCCGAGCACCACGCGCGCTTCGCGGACGTACGCCGGGATGGGTTCGCTGGTGTCACCCGCGAGGCGGGCGAGGAGGTCGCCGCGGAGGCTCAGCTCCTGGTGGGCGAGCCCCGGCGGGATGACCAGCGCGAAGCGCCGCGCCGCCGGGTCGTGGAAGACAAAGGGGACCGCGAGGTCGTGGTCGGCGTGGCGGTGCAGGGTGCCGTCGAGCGCCTGCCGCGCGAGGGGCGGATCGGTGGCGGCGTTGACCCCCCGGAGGATCTCGACGCGACGCGCGCCGCCCTCCTGCGTGGGGACGAAGACGACTTCACGCCGGGTCGAACCCAGGGTGCCCGTGTACGGTGGATCCGCCAGGGAGAAGCTACGCGCGACCATGCAAGACCCTCCAGAAGAGCCGCCTGCGTATCACGTCGCCGGGGGCCTTGGCGATCGCGTGTTGGGCGTCGTATGTGCCCCCGCCTATGGATTTCAGGGACTTCCGCCCCGAGGGCACACCCGAGCACGTCCGCGACCTGGCCGTGGCGTGCGTTCAGTTCGTCGAGCGCGCGACCGGCGTGCTGCTCGACTTCACCGGCGACACGCTGCCGCTGCTCGACCACTACCTGCACAACGTCGGCACCCACGAGCCGCACATCCGCGGCCTCGTGGCGCCCGCGGCGGGTGCCTACTTCGGCGAGGTGGTTCGACGGGTCTACCCGGCCCGTTGGCGCGCTCCGGAGTCCGACCACGCGGCGTGGCGGGTGGAGTTCGAGAGCTGCTTCCTGCACTTCAACCCGGTGGCCTTCGCGCTCGAAGCCATCGACGGGCGCGAGGTGGTGGAGGGCGGCGCGGGCTACGGCGTGAGCAACGAAGAGCTCGGCCACCTGCGCAGCGCGCTCGAAGTCCTGGGGACGCTCCCGGAAGACCAGTACCACCTGCTGGCGACGCGCTTTGATGTGCTGGAGAGCGTGGTCGACCGGCTGATGGGCGGGGCCGACAGGGAGTTTCCGGGGCAGGTGAAGTTCACCGCGGAGATGTACCGCGCGGTGCTCGACCCGCCCGGCGAGCGGGACAACTGAGGGGGCGGACCTACTCCTCGGGGACGGTCGCGCCCATGCGGCGGAGGAGCCCGCCGAGGGTGGGATCGTTGCCGAGGAGTTCGCGCATGCGGGCCTCGATCTGCGGGCGCATCGCATCGGGAACGCCCGCCCGCTGGAGGGCGAGGGTGGTGAGCTGACGCACGGCTTCGTCGGGGGTGACCTTGCCCTCGCGGAGCGCGCTGATGACAGCCTCGGAGGGGGCTGTCGCGGCGGTGGTGGCGGTGGTGCTGGTGGTGGGCGCGGCGGCGTTGGTCGGTGCGGCGGGAGCGGCGTCGCCGAGGGGGTCGACGGCGCCCGTTGCGGTGCTGCCAGTGGGTTTGATGTTGCTCACGGGGACGGTGTCCTTCTCTCGCGCTCCGCCACCCACGCTACGTCTCGGGGAACCATCCCCGCAACCGCGCGTGGGGGTCACTGCATCGGCGGCGCGGCGGGCCCTGTCGTGCGACGGGGGACGAAGGTTGCGGCCGACGGGCACTTGCGGCATCCAACAGGGGCTTTCGGGTGTCGCGACGACCCCGATCGTTCTTCTCCGAGAGAGCCCTGCACATGGCCGACACCATCGACGAGGCGGCGCAGGCGCTGCGAACCTTCCTCCGGTCTCTGGGTGTTCCGTTGGACGACGATGCGGAGCTCTCGGGCGCACCCGAACGCACGGCCCGCGCGTGGCATGACGAGCTGCTCGACGGCTATCGGCGCTCGCCCGATGTGGTGCTCGCCGAGTCGTTGCCGTCGGACGAGAAGACGATGGTGGTGCTCACGAGCATCTCCTTCGTGACCATGTGCCCGCACCACCTGTTGCCGTGCGCGGGGCGGGCGCATCTCGGGTACCTGCCGGGCGGTCGCATCGTCGGCCTCGGTGCGTTGGTGCAACTGGTGGAGTGCTTCGCGCACCGGCTGGTGTTGCAGGAGACGCTCGGTCGGCAGGTGGTCGAGGCGCTGGTCACGCACCTCGGGGCGCGGGCGGCGGGCGTGGTGCTGGAGGGTCGGCACGCGTGCCTGACGCTGCGCGGTGAGCGGCAGGTGGAGTCGGTGCTGGTGACGCAGTCGTGGGCGGGGCAGTGGGTGGACGACGCGGCGGGGCGGCGGGAGTTTCTCGACTCGGTCGCGATGGGGCGGGGGTAGCGATGTTGGAGGCCGTTCCGGTGTTTCCGTTGCCCGGGGTGGTGCTGCTGCCCGACCAGCGGATGCCGCTGCACATCTTCGAGCCGCGGTACCGGGCGATGGTGCGCGACTCGCTCTCGACGCACGGCTGGCTGGTGGTGGCGCCCATCGTGGGCGACCCCGCGGAGGAGCACCCGGCCTTTGCGAACATCGCGACGGCGGGGCGCATCGTGGCCAACCAGCAGCTCCCGGACGGGCGCTTCAACATCCTGGTGGAGGGGATGGTGCGGGTGACGTTGGAGGAGCTGGAGTTTGTTCCGCCCTATCGGCGGGTGAAGGCGACGGCGATGCTGGAGCCCGATGACGCCGAGGTGCCGTCGGTCGAGCGCCTCGCGATGATGGCGACGCTGTCGGCGGTGATGCGGGTGGTGCGGGAGACGCGGCCGCAGTTCGAGTACGTGGTGCCGACGGAGCTCCCGTCGTCGCGGCTGGCGCTGCGGCTGGTCGACCGCTTCATCATCGACCCGGCGATGCGCCAGCGGGTGCTGGAGGCCGAGCGGGGCATCGACCGCGTGACGCTCGCGACGGAGGCATTGGCCGACCTCTGGACCGCGGGTGAAACCTTGCGCGCTGCTGGCAGCGCGTAGACAACGATCGCCGAAGAGGAGAGTGGAGAGCGATGCCGTCGTTTGATGTCGTGTCGAAGATCAACCAGCCCGAGGTCGATAACGCGCTGTTGCAGTCGCAGAAGGAGATCGGGACGCGCTTCGACTTCCGCGACACGGGCACCACCATCGAGCGCAACGCCGAGGGGATCGTGATCGTGTCGAGCAGCGAGGGGCGCGTCGAGGCCGCCTACGAGGTGCTCATCGCGAAGATGCTGAAGCGCGGCGTGTCGCTGAAGCAGTTGGACCCGCAAGAGGCGAAGCCGGCGGGGCAGCGGACGTTCCGGCAGCTGGTGAAGTTCAAGGAGGGCATCGACCGCGAGAACGCCAAGAAGGTCATCGAGCTCGTGAAGGAGTCGAAGCTGAAGGTGCAGGCGTCGATCCACGAGGACACGGTGCGCATCACCGGGAAGAACCGCGACGACCTCCAGGCGACGATGCGGATGTTGAAGGCGAGCGATCTGGCCTTCGAGGCGCAGTACAACAACTTCCGCGAGTAGGCGGCGGGGCGCGAGCGAGCGATGGCGACCCGGCTGCGGCGGCTGAAGATCGAGCACTTCCGCGACGTGCGGCCGGGCACCGAGCTGCACTTCGGCGACGGGTGGAACGTGCTGGTCGGCCGCAATGGGAGCGGGAAGACCACGCTGCTCAACCTGATCTCGATGGTGCTGCGCGATGATCTGTCGGCGTTGCAGGGGGAGGCGTTCGCGATCGAGTACGAACTGGTGGCGGAAGATGGGTCGACGTTCGTAGTGTGCTCAACGAACACACCGACGTGGAGGAGTTCGGGTGGAGCTCGGAGTGATCTTGCTGCGCTAGTGAGGGTTGTGAAGCTTGATGCCAGTCGAGCCATCATCGTCGACAAGGTTCTCGTCGCGGAATTCCGTTCGTCTAAGGTCGGAGCGGTCGATGCAAAGGAAGTGCACTCCGACAACCCACTACGGAGGTCACGCGTCGATGCATCGCTTTTTGGAGAGCAGCTAGACAAAGTCGAAGGCGGAGTCCGGATGCGTCCCTGGGGCCACGCCATGGCTTGCTACCGCATGGACGAGGGGGTTGGGATGTTCGACGTGCTCACCGGCACGAAGGGGCATGCTCGAACCGCGTCGCCACCGCGGGTGGCAATGACAAACATCCACGAGTGGTTTCGAACATCCGGGGGACCATCGCTTCAGGGAGAGTTCGTGCCCGACGCGCTTGTGCGCCAAGTGAACGACCTGTCTCCTCATGGGCGCGCTAGCGTTGAGTTCGATCTTGGCGGCGACGAGGGACTCGATCGGTGCGTGGGGTTGCTTGGGCGCGGACGCATCATCGTCGTTGCGACGTCCGTCAGTACCGAGGAGGACTCAGGCGACGGCCCCTCCTTCGGCAACTTCCGCTTCTTCTCACAGTCTGGCGTCTCCCCGCTGGTCCCCCACGACCACTGGAGCTTCGGCCAGCGACGACTGCTCACCTTCTTCTGGTACCTCGCCTGCAACCCCGACGTGGTCGTTGCCGATGAGCTCGTCAACGGCCTCCACTGGGACTGGATCGACGCCTGCGTCGAGGCCATCGGCACCCGCCAGGTCTTCGTCTCCGCGCAGAACCCCCTGCTCCTCGATCACCTCGGCTTCGAGTCCGAGGAGGACGTCCGCCGCGGGTTCGTCCTCTGCCGCACGTCACCCGTTGGCGAGGGCCGCACCGAGACCGTCTGGACGCACCCCGACGCCGCTCAGTCCGCCGAGTTCTTCCGCTCGTACCAGAACGGCGTGATGCACGTGCACGACATCCTGCGGACGCAGGGCCTCTGGTGACCGACGCCGCCGCGGTCTTCGTCGTGCTGACCGAAGACACCGGCGGCAGCGGCTGGAAGCCCGTCGTGACCTGCGTCCGCGCGATGTGCGACCTGCTCATCGTCGGCGTCGACTGGAACGGCGTGCAGACCATCCCCCGCGAGGACGCTGGCGCCGACGTCCTTGCTTCGCTGGGGGTGAAGCTCTGGCGAGCCCGCGGTGGTCTCGGTCACCAGTCGCGGGTGCGACTCGCGCAGTACATCGCCGATCAACTGCTCGATCGAGACGACGTTCCGCGCTTCGTCTTCTTCCACCTCGACGCCGACCTCACGTGGAAGCAGGGCGGCGCCGAGGCCAGCACCAACGTTCGGCAGTTTCGCGACCGGCTCGAACCCGCGATTCGCTTCTGGCTCAACGAGCGGCGTGCGGTCGACGTCGACGCCCTCATGCAGCGCCTCCATCTCGTCGTTCCCGCCTACTCCATCGAGTCGTGGCTCTACCAGAGCACCGAGCGCGCTTCGGAACTCTGTCGCGCCCGCGTCTGCGCCGGGTCCCACGTCGCGCAGTATGAGGCGTGGGCGGTCGACCGTACGCTGCTCGACAACGTCGCTGCGCCGAAGGATCACCACGACCTCCACTGCCTCGGTGACGCCGACAAGGAGGCCCTCGCAACGAACCTTCCTGCGCAGGCCCTCCGCGTGGCGGGTCGCTCCTTCGCGCGCACCGTCGACACGCTCGCCGAAGACGGCGCGCTCCTGCATGCCCTCATCGCGACCCCGCGAGAAGCGGCGTCCAGCACCCGCTGACTGGGTTCAGCCGCGGCTCCGCGCGAGCCGCTCGTCCCCGCCCGCTGTAATCCCCTCGAAGCCGTCGTCCAGCACCACGAACACATCCCACCGCGCCTGACCCAGCCGCGCGGCGATGGCGTCGATCACCACTTCCTCCAACCGCCTCGCCCGAACGCCCTTCCAGAGCTTGTCGGCGAGCGCGATGAGTAACTCCTCCAGCGAGCACTCCATCGTCGCCCACTGCGCGTGCGATCGACACACCCGCGCGATCCGCGGGTCGACGCCGCGCTCCAGGAGCAGCCGCTCACCATCCGCCTCGTGGCGCTCTCCCGGACCATCGAGCTCACCCGGGTGCAGCGTCTTCCCCACGTCGTGCAGCGCGACGCCCACCCGCACGAGGTTGGCGTCGAGCGCGACGCCCACGCCCGCGACGAGCGCTACCAGCCGGTCACCGGCCTCGCCGACGAGGCGCGCGTGGGTGACGAGCCGCGCGGGCGCCCCGATCTCCGCCAGCAACCCCAACGCCCAGGCCCGATCGATCACCACGCTGGGGACAGGTGGCCGACCGAACCCGTCGGGTCAAGGCTCGACCGGAGCCAACCCGTGCTCAGCACATGCGGTGCACGGCTTCGACCGCGGTCGACCCATGCCGTGGACTATTGGGGGAGGGGTTCGCCTGCGGTCAGAGGCGGGCGACGAGGGTGAAGCGCTGGGTTGCTCGCGCGCCACGGTCGGCCGCCGCGAGCTCGGTGTGCTCCAGCCGCACGTCATTGAAGAACGCGCTCAACTGGAGGCGCTTGAGCAGCTCGCCGACGTCGTCCACCGAGAGACCTTCGCCGCGGATGAGCAGCCGATCGCCGTCCTCCTCCATCGCGGTGAGCCAGAGGCGGTGCGGATCCCATTGGGCGGTCCACGGCTGCCGCTCGTAGACGCGGGCGTGCAGGTAGTCGCGGGCGGGGCCGGGCCGCAGTGTCGGCGCGCCGCCCCGGGTCAGGATGCGCGAGATCTCCAGCAGCCGCGCCGAGGCGTCGATGCGCCGGTGCTGGAGGTTGTCGACCACCTCCGCGTGCTGCTGGTGCTCGCGCAGCTCGGCGCGAACGGCGGGGTGATCGGTGACGCGCGCCGTGATGGCCTCGATGGCCGCCTGCTGCCGGACGTTGTCGGCCTCGCGGAGGGCCGTCTCGGCGCGCTCGTTGGCGTGCACCACGAAGAGCCCCGCGAGGAGCAGCACCACCGAACCGCCGCCGAGGCCGGCGAGCCACGGCGAAAGCGTAGACCGCGGGGCAGGGGACCGGCGGTCGACCAGATTGATTCGTTGCATCAGCGGGAATCTCCTCTCGGTGGCGGACGACGGAGCGGCGGCGACCTTGCGATGTCAGCGCCGCGGGGAGGTCGACGTCAAGAGCGAGGCGCGCCCGAACGACGCGCGCTCTCGCTTGGGGCAGCGGTGACCGCGAACGTGGGCGGGCGCGTCCCTCCGGGTAAGTCCGCGTTGGGCGGGCGTGGGCGGGTGCTCCCGGAGCGAGGCGGCTACGTCAGCGGCCGATCCGCCCAATCGACCGATACGGCCCGCTTCCCAGCTCGTAGCCCCTTGCGATCCTCGCGCCCTTGCGGCCCTCCGACGAAATTTCCCCGACGGATCACCCCCCACCCGGCCACCCCACCGCCATGCTCGCCTCCTCCCGTTGCCTCGTCGCCCTCTCGCTCCTGCTCGGTGCCTGCGCCAACACCGTCACCGTCGACGCCCCCGACGCCTCCACCACACCCGACGTCCCCGCCGCGCCCGATGCTGCCGCCGCGCCCGATGTCCCGCTCGTCTTCGTCGACGCGTCGCGCCCGACCGATCGTCCGCCCGTCGTCGCCGCCGACGTCCCGCCGCTCCCCGTCGATGCGCCGCCCGCCTCGCGCTGCGGCGGCTCCTTCATCCTCGCCGAGGGCGCTCGCGTCTCGCTCGCCGCCATCGAGCCCCTCGACGGCGGCGGCTTCGCGCTCGCCTGGGTTCAAGCCGCGGACAACACCACCGTCGTTCGCGTCTACGACCCCGACCTCACCCCCATCCGTCCTGTCGGCATTCCCCTCCAACTCCCGTCCCGCGGCGCCGCCCCCGACGCGCTCTCGCTCTCCTTTTCGGGCGACACCGGCGCCATCGCCGTTGGCCCCTCCCTCCACATCATCGCCCGCTCCGGCGGAACCCTCTCCCTCACCAACACCCTCGACCTCTCCCCCCGCGTCGCCCGCGTCGCCCGCACGCTGTCCCCATCGAACTTCCGCGTCGTCACCTCCGACACGGCGCTCGTCTTCACCAGCGGCGCCCGCATCACCGTCAACACCCCCAACAACCCCAGCATCGACCCCATCGGGCCGGGCGCGTCGGTGACACTTCAGGACGGCGGCAGCAGCTACGCCGCGCTGGAGGACGTCGGTGGTCGGCTCCGCATGCGCCGCTTCATCTCGGGCCACGGCTCCATCATCGAGGTCGGCGACGAGGCGGGCGACGACGCCAGCGCGTCGGCCTTCGTCGAGACACCATCGGCCCTCTACCGCCTCGTGTACCGCGGCGTGCGCGAGGTCGACGTCGCCCTCGAAGAGCGCGACCCGATGACCCTCGCGCGCCGCACCCCCATCCTCCCGACGCTCCTCCACCCCGGCGCCGCCTGGAACGCCACCACCGGCGCCCTCGCCTCCACCTCCGCGGGTGAGCTCTTCATGGCGTGGGCGAGCCGACCTTCGGGCGGCGGCTACAACTCGTCCATCGAGGCCCAGTGGGGCGAGCGCGGGGCCCACGCCACCGCCTACCGCGGAACCACCGAACGCAACCTCCGCCTCTTCGGCGCCGCCCTCAACCCGACGGCAACCCGGGCGTGGGTGATCTTCGGCGAGCCCGCGGCGGAGGGCGGCTACCTGCTCCGCGGACAGTGCGTGGCGCGTTGAGCCCTCGACCGGGCGCGACTTGCCGCGCCGGGGGGCTTGCGCGTAGAGAGTGCCCCACCGTCGATGGCCACCGAGCGCAAGCGCATCCATTTCATCTCCCTGGGCTGCCCCAAGAACCGCGTCGACACCGAGGTCATGCTCGGCGTCGCCAACAGCGCGGGCTGCGACCTCGCCGCGTCGCCCGAAGACGCCGAGTACATCGTCGTCAACACCTGCGGGTTCATCGGTCCGGCCAAGGAGGAGAGCGTCGACACCATCCTCGCGATGGGGCGCATGAAGGAAGAGGGCCGCTGCGAGAAGCTCGTGGTCGCCGGCTGCCTCTCACAGCGCTACCCCGAAGAGCTCGCCAAGGAAATGCCCGAGGTCGATCACTTCCTCGGGTCGAGCGACATGCTCAAGCTCCGTGACGTTCTCGACGGTGGCGCCGAGCGCATGCTGGTCGGCAACCCCGCCAACTACGTGCTGCGTGCGAGCGACCCGCGCGTGCTCTCGCAGGGTCGGCATAGCGCCTACCTGAAGATCGCCGAGGGCTGCAATCGCACATGCTCGTTCTGCGCGATTCCGTCCATCCGCGGCAAGCAGCGCTCGCGCGGCATCGACGACGTGGTGGAGGAGGCCACGCGGCTCGTCGAGAGCGGCGTGATGGAGCTCAACCTCGTCTCGCAGGACACCATCGCCTACGGCCGTGACCTCGACGAGAAGCCCAAGCTCGCGGCGCTGCTCAAGCGCCTCGGCGACATCCCCGCGCTGCGGTGGATTCGGGTTCATTACCTCTATCCCGAGAGCCTCACCGACGAGCTCGTCGAGGTGATGGCGTCGCATCCGAAGGTGGTGAAGTACGTCGACATGCCGCTCCAGCACGCGAGCGACGCGATGCTCCGGCGCATGAAGCGCGGCCACGGCGGCGCGCGGCTGCGGCGGGTGGTGGAGACGGTGCGGGCGAAGATCCCGGGGGTGACCTTTCGGACGGCGTTCATCGTCGGGCACCCGGGCGAGACGGAGGAGGACTTCACCGAGCTCGTCGACTTCGTGAAGTGGGCGGAGTTCGAGCGGGTGGGGGTGTTCCGCTACTCGGACGAAGACGGAACGGGCAGCGAAACCCAGGGCGACAAGGTGAAGCCCAAGGACAGCGCCGCGCGGCACCGCAAGCTCATGGCGGTGCAGCGGCCCATCGCCCGCAAGGCCAACCGGGCTCTCATCGGGACGCGCGTCGAGGTGTTGGTCGACGGCGCGAGCGAAGAGCACGAGTTTGTGTTGCAGGGGCGGCACGCGGGTCAGGCGCCGGACATCGACGGCGTGGTGTACCTGTCGGGCGCCGAGGTGCGGCCGGGCGAGATGGTGATGGCGGACATCACGCAGAGCGCGGACTACGACCTGGTCGGCGAGGTGGTGATGGAGGAGGGCGACGCCGTCCCGGTGAAGGCGAAGCCGAAGAAGCGCGTGGCGCTGCGGGTGACGGCGGGCTGAAGGGCGTCGGGAGACTCGAAACCAGGGGTCTCGGGGTCGAAATCAGGGGTCTCGGGGTCGAAATCAGCGGTCTGGGGACTCGAAACGGGGGTCTCGGTCTGGCCGCCCGGGGTCCGTGGCTTCGTCAGACCCTGATCGGGCTACTTCGTGGGAGTGTGGACTCCTTCGACGAAAAGGGCTCAGCGCCGGTGGTTGACGACGCGCCGCTGATGGGAGGGCGTTCGATGGCGGATGACGGCACCGTGACCGCGATGTCGGTTCTGTAGTGAGTGATGATTGGGTCGATCTGTCCGGGTTGTGGGGGAGGTTGTCATGAAGAAGTTCCAACGTCGCCCTACGGTGCGACCTGAGTGATCGGGGAGAACCATGACGCGATGGAATCACGCTCTCGTCGGGATGGTGTTGGTGTTGGCACTGAGCTGTCGGGAAAATCAGTTTCGCGACCCCAGATGCGAACCTTCGGGCGCTCTACCCATCCCCGTCGCAACCCTGGCGGAGATCGGTCTCTTCACTGAAGACGGGCTGCCGATCGAACTCCCGAACGCCGTCGTGACCTGCACCCAGGGTTCGATCGTCAACATCGACCGAGCGCAATACTGACCAGAGTTCGGCATCGGTGCTGTCCTGGTGGGCGGCGCATTGATGTTCGTGCACGACGAGGGCACGGTCTTCAACCACTACACCTGCGGTATTGGGACCATTCTCCGGCGCTGCGGTGAGCCGCTCCGGGTACGCGTCGATGCTCCGGGATGTGAGACCTACGTGGGCACCATGACCTGGGACCAGAACTACGACCTCAACGGTCCCGACCAGAACAACTTCCGACTCCCCGTCCTCCTCCGCTGCGCGGGCGATGCGGGCATCGGTCCCACGATGCGCGACATCCCCGCGCTCAACCGCGACGCGGGCAACCTCCCACGCGACGTCCCCCGCCCACGCGACGCGGGCACCGCCCTTGACGCCGACACTGAGCTCGACGCGTACACAGCGCCCGACGCCACCGTCGACGCCGCTGTCTCGCTCGACGGCGACCTGTAGCCGCCCGCCCTGCCACCTCCGCCGCAACGCCACCCGTCGAACCTCTGCCCACCTGTCGCCGCTGGTTGACTGCGCGGCGGCGCTTGTCTAAAACCCGCGCGCCCGCGCCCTCTTGTGACCGGCGCGACGGAGAACCGATGGCCACGTACATCACCACGGACTGCATCAACTGCGGCGCATGCGAGCCGGAGTGTCCCAACGACGCCATCAGCGAGGGCGACGAGATCTACGTCATCGAGCCCGACCTCTGCACCGAGTGCGTCGGCTTCTACGACCACGAAGCCTGCCAGGCCGTCTGCCCCGTCGAGTGCTGCCTGCCCGACCCGAAGCACCCCGAGGGCGAGGCGCTGCTCCTCGACCGCGCGCTCAAGCTGCACCCCGACGACGCGGCGCTGAAGACCAAGTCCGCCGCCAACAACTTCCCCTCCCGCTTCCGCAAGTAGCGCCGATGCGCCTCGCGCTGGCCGCTGCGGCCTTCGGGCTCCTGGCCGGCTGCGCGACCACCTCCCCCATCCTCGCGCCCGCGCGGGTGCTCCGCCCCGGTCGGGTCGAGGTCGACCTCGGCACCGCCTTCGTCGCGCCCATCGCGGCCACGACCCTCGACGAGGGCCGCGCGCCCACCGCCTCCAACGAGCAGGTGATCCGTACGGCCGCGTCGTATGCCTTCACGCCGCCGGGCATCGCCTCGTACGTGGGCGGGCGCGTCGGTCTCGGCCACGCCGCGGAGGGCAGCCTCGCGCTCGTCGGCCGAACGCTCCGCCTCGGCGCGCGCCGCGAGCTCATCCACGACGGCGACTTCACGCTGAGCGGCGGTCTCGCGGGGCGCTTCGCGTTCGTGGGCGGTGCGCTCGATGGGTTGATGCCCAGCTTCGAGGTGCAGCGCGCCAACCTCTACGGCGGTGAAGCTTCACTGGTCGCGGGCATCACGCGCCGGGACATCTACGACGCCTGGGTGGGCCTGCGCGCGGGATACCTCTACGGCGATGCGACGGTGCAGGCGGCGGCGATCCAGCCGCAGTCCTTCGACCTGACGGCGCACCGGGTCGAAGGGGCGCTGGCGGTCGGGATGCGCGTGGGCTTCGGACACCTGTCGGCCGCCATCGAGCTCGACCTGCGGATGGCGTGGACCACTGGCGGTCGCGACGGTCAGAAGGTGGACGCGCTCACGTGGGCGCTGGTCCCGGCGGGCACGCTGAGCTGGCGGTTGTAGGCCTACCTCGCCGCCGCCACGATGCCTTCGAGGCGGGCGAGGGCGGTGTGCAGCACCGACTCCTCCGGACCAAATGAAAACCTGACGTGGTCGCGGAAGCGCGATGCCCGACCCATGCGGCGCTTGCCGGGGTTTACGTCGAAGAACTCCCCCGGCACCGTGATGATCTTCTCCGCGAGCGCCGCCCGGAAGAACCCCATGCCGGTGTTGAGCGGCGCCGGAAGCCCCGCCACCGAACCCCACAGGTAGAAGCCACCTTCGGGCTCGCGATCGAGCTTGATGCCGAGGCGCTGGAGTCCGTCGAGCAGCAGCCGTCGCTTGCGGCCAAACACCTGGCTGATGGCCGCCGTCTCGGCGCGCGCGTGCTCGGCCGTCACCACGGCACACGCCGCCCGCTGCATCGGCTTCGACCCGCCGCCGTCGAGAAACGACCCCGCGCTCGCGACGCCTTCGATGATGGCGCGCGGCGCAACCGTCCAGGTGATGCGCCAGCCGGGGTAGCGCCAGTTCTTGGTGAGGCCGTCGAAGATCACCACCGGGTCGCGGTCGACGTCCTCCACGTAGCGCGCGGCGCTCTCCATGGGCGTGGGGTCGTCGGGGCGGTTCCAGATGTAGTGCGAGTAGAACTCGTCGAAGAGAAGGGCGCAGTCGTACTCGCGGGAGAGCGCGACCCAGCGCGCGAGGTCGTCACCGCCGATGACCTTGCCCGTCGGGTTGCACGGGTTGCTCAAGAGAATCGCGCCGAGGCCGCGGCCGACGATCTCGCGCTCCAGCGCATCGGGCGGAAACGCGTAGCCCTTCTCGCCCTCCAACAGGATCGGGATCGGCGAGAAGAGACGGAAGACATCGAGCAGCTCCTCGTACGCGGTGTAGTCCGGCAGGAAGTGCCCGAGGTTGATGCGCCCGAGCGCGGCGGCTGCGCGCAGGAGCGACACGCGACCGCCGCCCGAGATGGCCACGTTGTCGGCGGTGTACTGGGACGGCAGCCCGCGGCGGTAGAGGTCGTTGTACATGCCCGCGACGGCCTCGCGGAGCTCCCACACGCCCGGCACCGGGGCGTACTCCTGGTCGTCGAGGTGGATGTTGAGCGACTCGATGCGCGGCGGCGCGCCGGCGAGGGCGCCGGTCTCGGGCTGGCCCTGGCCGAGGTTGCACCAACCCTCCGCGCCGAAGCGGAAACCCATCTTCTGGGCCTCCGTCGTCACATAGATCACACCGGTGCGGGGGACAGGACGGAAGGCGCTGAAGGTGGGCTCGCTCACGGTCCAGACCGTATGCCCCAGGTGCCCGCCTCGACGCCAATGATCCACCGCACGGCGGTGGACGTGCGTGTGGTTTGACGTCTCCTTCGACGTCCGCCTAGGGTCCCGGCGAGCGATGAATCACGCGTGAAATCCCGACGCTCACACATGCCCCTGGAGAGCGCCGACCGGCAGCGCGTCACCGAGCCCAACCTCCTCGCGGTGGCACCCGTCGTCGCGTGGCCCGCCCCGGCGCTGAGCTCCCTCGTCATCGTTCACTCGACCGACCTGCGCGAGGTCTGTCGACGCTATGAGCTCGACCCCCTCACCGGGCGCTACGCCATCGGCCGCGGGGAGGGCTGCGCCGTGCTGCTCAACCAGCCGCGCGCCTCTCGCACGCACGCCTTCGTCGAGCACCGCGCCGGCGAGTGGTGGGTCGTCGACGACCACAGCACCAACGGAACGCTCGTCAACGACGCCCGCATCGAGGTGCGCCGCCTGGAGAGCGGCGACCGCATCCAGATCGCGGGGACGGTGTTCAAGTACATCGGCGCGAGCGACGTGGAGGGGCAGTACTTCACGACCATCCGCACCGCGATGATCACCGACGGGCTCACCCGCGCGCTCACCCACTCGGCCTTCCGCGAGCGCCTCGACAGCGAGTTTCGCCGCGCGCGCCGCTACCACCGCCCGCTGTCGCTGGTGCTCATCGACCTCGACTACTTCAAGTCCGTCAACGACCACCACGGCCACCTCGCGGGCGACACCGTGCTGCGCGACTTCGCCGGCATCATCCTGGCGCGCGTCCGTCGCGAGGAGTCCCTCGGTCGCCTGGGCGGTGAGGAGTTCGCCATCCTGCTGCCCGAGACCGAGCTCACCGGCGCCACGGTGCTCGCGCGCGACCTCCAGGACCGCATCCGCACCGCGCGCTGGGACGTCGACGGCGCCACCGTGCAGATCACCGCGTCGTTTGGCGTGGTCACGCTGCAACCCTCGATGGTCGCCCCCGAGGCGCTGCTGGAGCGGGCCGACGCGCTGCTCTACGCGGCCAAGGACGCGGGCCGCAACCGCATGGTGAGCGACGACCCCGTCGCTCCCTAACCGACCGCCTTCTCCACCGCGATCGCCACCCGAAACGCCGTCCCTGTGGGCGCGACCGGGTGCACCGTCACGTCGCCGCCGTGCGCTCGCGCGATCTGCTGCACGAGCGACAGCCCGATGCCGGTGCCGCGCGGCCCGCCCGACCGAACCGCCTTGCCGCGGTAGAAGCGCTCGAAGATGCGCCGACCCTCCTCGGGGTCGATGCCGGGGCCATGGTCTTCCACTTCGACCACGGCGCGCGCGCCCTCCTGCCGGACACGCACCACCACGGCGTCGGTGTCGCCCGCGTACTTGAACGCGTTGTCGAGCAGGTTGAACAGCAGCACCTGCATCGCGCGCCCGTCGAGTCGCACCGGCGCGACGCCCGGCTCGACCTCCACCACCAGCGCGGGCCGCTCGCGGTGCGCCCGAAAGCGGAACGTCTCCACCTCGCGCTGCACCGTCGCCCCGAGGTCGGAGGTGATGAACTCGTAGGCCGCGCCGCCCTGTTCGAGGCGCGCGAAGTCGAGGACGTTTTCGATGAGCGCGGTGAGCCGCTCGCTCTCGCGCACGATGATCTCCAGGTACTGCCGACGCTTCTCCTCGGTGGGCGCGCGGTCGCCCGAGAGCATCTCGCCGAACATGCGAATGAGCGACAGCGGGGTCTTGAGCTCGTGCGACACCGTCGCGATGAAGTCGCTCTTGAGCGTGTTGAGCTGCTGCTCCTGCCGCGCGGCGTAGAGCAGAAACGACACCCCCACGAGGATCACCAGCAGCGACGCGCCCACGAACGACGCCTCGACGACGCGCTGCCGCTTCTTGCGCTCTTCGAGCTGCTCCGTCAGCCCGGGGACCACGGTGAGGTGCCACTTGTAGAGCGTGGTCGGAAACTGCGTCGACACGAGAAACTGGCGGTTGGCGGTGAGCGCCCGCCCCACCACGAACTGGTGCGCCTCGGGGTCGGTGACGTTGTACCGGCCGCGCGCGCGCGGGTCGTCGAAGAGCCTGGAGAGCAGCTCGTTGCGCACGTAGTCGAGGTCGCCCTCCAGCACGACGTAGTACGGCCTGCCCCCGGTCTGGCCGACGAAGAAGGACATCAGCAGGCTCCGCCCGCCGACGGTGCCGTGCCAGTGGCCGTAGGTGCCCGGGACCGAGGCGGGAGGCAGGACGTCCCCGGGCTGCTTCGGCAGCCGCCCGTTGAACCAGTCGTTGATCCAGCCGAGGAGCTCGCTGCGGTCGTCGTCGTCGCGGTGGGCGATCACGCGCAACGGTCGGAGCGCCTCGTCGAGCACCACCACCGAGCGCACCGTCGGCGAGATGCGCCCCGCCATGGTGGGCCACCGCTGCGCGAAGTCGTCGAGGTCGTCGGGATGGACGAGGGGCAGCACCGCGTTGTCGCCGTCGATGAGCGTGCGCTCGACGCGGTCGACCTTCTCGCGCACCAGCAGCACCGTGCTCTCGATGACCGACTGCTCGCCCGTCTTCGCGAGCCCCGAGGAGGTGTGCCACGACCACCACGCCAGAAACCCGGACGCCACCACCACCGCGGCCAGCAACAGTCCCCGCAGCAGCACCCGGGCTCGCGCCGTCAACACGGGCGCGATCCTATCCTGCCTGCGCCCTTGCGCGACCGCCCCGCTTGGGGTTCTAGTCCCACCGTCGCCGGTCGGCGGGCCGGTGTGGTCCGGTTGATGGGCCCAATCCTCTTCCTCGCGGTCAAAGGTGTGATGGCAATGTCGACGCTTCGTGGTTCGTGGCTGGTTCTCGCGCTCCTCGGCGTCGTTGCGCCCGGCTGCAAGAGCAAGCAGCCCATCAACGGCCAATGCGTCTTCAACTCCGACTGTGACGACGGGCTCATCTGCGCCGGTCGCTACTGCCGCAACCAGTGCAACCTCGCCGCCCCGGTCGAGACCCGCAGCCGCGACTGTCCCGCCGGCACCACCTGCCGCACCGCCGCCCAGGGCAACGTCGGCGCCTGCCTCCCCACGGGCGACAACGGCTACTGCGTCTACCACTCGGAGTGCGCCTCGCCGCTCGTCTGCAACATCGACGGCCGCTGCTCGGCCCAGTGCCGCGAAAACCGCGACTGCCAGGCCATCTCGCTCGACCCCGGCTCCACCTGCAACATGGTCGAAGGGGTCGGGACCTGCTCGTTCCGCGACGGCGGCATGAGCCAGGCGGTCGACACGGGCACCGCCAGCACCGACACCGGGTCGACGACCGACACGGGCACCACCACGGACGCGGGCGCCGGCTCCGACACCGGCACCACGACGGACACGGGCACGACGATCGACACCGGCACCGACGCGGGCACCAGCACCGACACGGGCATGGACGCCGGCTCCATCGGCTGACCGAACCGCCCGCGCGCAGTTGGCCGCGACAGGCCGCCGCGGGTTCCGCTAGGCTGCGACTCCTCCGATGCGCCCCAACCCCTCGCCGACCGAACGCCCGCTCGGTGTCTCACCGGGCGACATCATCGGCGGCCGCTACGAGGTCATTCGCCTGCTCGGGGTCGGCGGCACCGGCGCGGTGTTCGAGGCGCGTCACCGGACGATCCAGCGCACCGTCGCGGTGAAGCTGCTGCTGCCCGAGATCGCGATGTCCAACCCCGCGGTGCCGCAGCGCTTCCTCCAGGAGGCCCGCACCTCCAACGAGGTTCGCCACAAGAACATCGTGGAGGTCATCGACTTCGGCAACGACGACGGCCGCCTCTTCATGGTGATGGAGTTTCTCGAAGGCGAGAGCCTCGGGGCGCTGCTCAAGCGCGAGGCGCCCGTCGCGCCGGGCACCATCGTCCGCCTGCTCGAACCGATCATCTCGGCCCTCGCGCTCGCCCACGGCCGCGGCATCGTGCACCGCGACGTCAAACCGCAGAACATCTTCCTCACCCGCACCCCCGGCGACGACCAGATCATCCCGAAGCTCATCGACTTCGGCATCGCCAAGCGCATCGTCACCGACGACGTCACGCTCACCGCGACCGGGATGATCCTCGGCACGCCCGCGTACATGCCCCCGGAGCAGGCCACCGGCGGCTCCAAGAACGTCACCCCCGCCGCCGACCAGTACGCCCTCGGCGCGATCATGTACGAGGCCCTCACCGGCACCGTCCCCCACTACGCCGACGCCTACCCCGCGATGCTGGTGGCCATCGTATCCGGGCCTCCGCAGGACATCCGCCTGCTGCGCCCCGACCTCGACCCCGCCCTCGCGGCCGTCGTGATGCGCGCCCTCGCGTACGAGCCCTCGCACCGCTTCGCCTCCCTCTACGACCTCCGCGACGCGCTCGCTCCCTTCCGCGATCTCCAGGTGCGCGGCTTCGCGGTACGCCCCGGCGCGCCCGCTCCCGTCGCCCACCAGCAGACGCGCCCCGACGGGACGCCCGGCGCCACCGACGCCCGCCGCGCCGCGCTCGCCCGCGCACCACTGCCTGTGGCGCCCGAGGTCGTTCAGCCGACCTCGCCGCCGCCGTCGCTCACGACCACCACCGCCATGCCCGGCAGTGGCGCTCTCCCGTGGGTCGCCGGCGTCATCGGCGTCATCGCGCTGGCGATGGTCGCGCTCGCCGTCTCTGTGGGTGTGTCGCGCCACCGGTCCAACGCCCGCCCCGCGGTGCCGGTCGCCCACAACCCGCCGCGCACCGTGACCGATGGCGACAACATCACCTTCCGCGTCGACGTCGACCCGCCCACCGCCACCATCGCCGTCGACGGCGTGGTCGTCGGTCAGGGCCACGCCGAGATCCTCCGTCCGCGCGATGGTCGTCGCTACCAGCTCCGGCTGAGCGCGCCGGGTCACGCCAACGTGAGCGACGTGCTCGTGGCCGCCGCCGACGCCCGCATCTCGCGCGTGCTCGCGCCGCTCAACGCCCCGACGACGCCGCCTCCGGGGCCCACCACGGTCATCGTGCGCCAGGCCCCGCCCGCGACTCCGACCCTGGTGCCCGCGCTCGTCCCGGCGGGCAATCCCCACGACCGTCGTCACCCCAACATCGACCGCAACAACCCTTTCGAGTAATCGGCACCGCCATGCGACGACTGCATCGAGCCACCCTCGCCCTGTGCCTCTCCCTCTGCCCCACGGCCGCGCTCGCGCAGCAGCCGCCGCAGCCCGCGACGTCGCCGGCCGCCATCGCCGAGGCGAGGCAGCGCTACCAGCGCGGCATCGACCTCTTCGAGGAGCGCAACTACGACGCCGCGATGGCGGAGTTTCTCCGGGCGTACGAGCTCACGCGCAACCCCGCGGTGCTCTTCAACATCAGCGCGACGCACGAGCTCACCGGGCACTTCGTCGAGGCCCTCGACGCCATGCTCGACTACGAGCGCCGCGCCCCGCCCGCCACGGTGCAGCAGCGCCGCGCCGACGTCGACGCCGCCCTCGGCCGACTGCGCTCGCGCATCGGCACCATCGTCGTCCGCTTCGAGGCCGCGGGCCTCGACGTGCGCATCGACGGCCTCCAGCGCCCGCCCTCCTCGGGCAACGTGGAGATCCGCGTGGCGGCGGGGCGTCACCGCGTCTCGCTCGCGGCGCCGCACTACCAGTCGCGCGAGGCGGAGTTCGACGTGAGCGGCGGCAGCACCATCGTCATCTCCGAGCCGCTCGTGCCCGAGCGGGCGTTCATGGCGGTGGAGTGCAACGTGCCGGGCGCCGAGGTGCTGGTCGACGGCCGCAGCCTCGCCAACACCCCCGTCACCTCGCCGCTGCCGGTGCCCGAGGGCAGCCACCACGTCGTGGTGCGCCGCGCCGGGTACACCACCTACGAGACCGACGTGAACTCCGTCGGCGCCGGCGCCCGCGTCAGCGCCTCGCTCTCGTGGAGCGACCCGATGCCCCGCGACGTCGGCGCGCGCGTCACCGTGCACGCCAACGAGCCCGACACCATCACCCTCATCGACGGCCGACGCCTCGCGAGCGACGGCTCGACGCTCGTCCCGCCGGGCCGCCACACGCTGCGCGTGGAGCGCACCGACTTCCTCCCCGACGAGCGCGAGGTCGACCTCGGCGCGGGGCGCGACAACGCCATCTCGGTGTTCTTGATGCCGACGCCCGCGCACCGCGAGGCGCACAACTCCTCCCGCCGCCGCGCGCTCATCACGGGCGGTGTGGTGCTGGGCGTCGGGGCGGCGATCATCGGCGGCGGCGCGGCCTTCTTCATCGTCAACGAGTCCACGTTGAGCGCCAACACCGAGACCTTCAACACACTCAACGGCCAGCTCGCCGCGTGCGGAAACCTCGCGCTCTGCCAGCCCAACAACACCCCGCAAGAGACGCTGCGCACCAACGTCATCAACGCACAGACCGACGTCGATAACTCCAACATCCTCCGCTACACGGCCGTCGGCATCATGGGCGCCGGGCTCGTCACGTCCGTCGTCGGCATCGTGCTGCTCGCGGGCGCGCCGTCGGGCTCGCGCTTCGAGCGACACGCCTCTGCGCTCATGCCCCGCGTCGCGTTCACACCGCAGCACCTTCAGCTCGGCTGGAGTTTCTAGACCCACCGAAATCACGCGCCCACCTCGAGGAAATCGGTCCGTTGACCGATACCAGAGAGGTGACGGACCGACCGCCCCGACGCGACCCTCGCGACGGCGGATCGGGTCCTCTCGTCCTCGAAACCCCCCACCAGGAGTTCTCCATGCGCGTTGCAGGTCTCGGCGTCGTCTGTGTCTCTCTCGCTCTCCCGTCGCTCGCCTTCGCCGACGATGTCACCGTGTCCCTCCCGGGCGCGATCGTCCCCGTCGGCCCCGCCGGAACCTCCGTCCTCTCCGTCACGCGCACGCAGGTCGGCCGCGACCGCTACGCCGTGATTCGCTCCCGCGCCCCGGAGCAGCCCTCGCGCTGCGCCGTCGCCCCCGAGCGCGTGGCCGTCTGGGGCCAGCTCGAAGGTCGCTGGACCGAGATGGCCCACGAGCTCCTCGACCGCTGCCCCGCGCCCGGCCCCGCGTCGTCGCCGCGCGAGGTGCGCGCGCGCATCGTCGACATCACCGAAGCAGGCGCCCACCAGGCCGAGCTGCACGTTCGCCTCGTCGACGCGCGGTTGCCGCCCGAGCAGTCGCCCATCACCCGCTTCCATCGGGTGGGCGATCGCTTCGTGGTGCAGCGCGTGACCGATGTGCTCGCGGCCGCACCGGGCGCTCCGCAGCGCACCTTCGCCGCCATCGAGGGCGCGAGCGTGGACGGATCGCTCGGAGAGTGGTCGGCCATCGCGCCAATGACCATCGCCGACCGCGCGACGCTCTGGATGGCGCAGCAGGGCGAGCGCTTGATGGTGGCGGCCGACCTGCCCGCGAGCGACGGCGCTCCTACGCTCACGGTGCATCTCGGTGAGTTCGGCGCGGGCACGGCGCACCTGCGCGCGGTGACGGGCAACCACGGGCGTGTCGTTCGGCTGTCGTGCGAGGGCAACCAGCCCGCGACCCGCTGCGAGCGCGTGGGCGATCGCTGGCACGTCGAGGGGAGCCTCGCGCTGGGCGCGCAGATCTTCCATGCGCGTCACGTCGAGGCGATGGAGGTGCTCGCGGTGGCCGAGGCGGGCGGTCGTCGCGTGCTCAGCACCACGGCGGGTCTACGGCTGGAGTCGGTGCGCCTCGCGCAGCCCATGGACCTCCTGCGCGACGCGAGCCCCGAGGTGCTGGCGCGATGCGCGGGAGGCTACGTCGGGCGGGTGTCGGCGCCCGGCGCGTCGAGCGCGGCGTCGGAGCTCGAAGGCGCGCTGGTGACCTGCGGCGAGAGCTGCCGCGACGGGATGTGCGAGCAGCTGGTGGGCACCGGCGCGGTCGCGGGTCGGCTGGAGTGGTCGCACGCGGGGACGTGCTTCCGCGGAACGGGCCCTGGTGACTTCGAGGTCGACGGGTGCCGCGCGGGCGCCTCGACGCGGCTCCTCGGAACGGTCGCCGTGCAGGGCTTCGACCTGGTGCTGGGGGTCGAGCGTTCGTGGTCGATGGAGGGCGTTCGTTGGCGTCAGGGCGAGGTGTGGGCGCTCGTGACGTCGACCGCGCAGTGGCAGCAGCTCCGGGCGGGCGCGGCCGTCCGCGGAACGCAACCGCTCTACAGCCGTGTTCGCATGGACGACGGGCACCCGACCTTCTGCCGCGACGCGGCGGGGTCTTCGTGTGACGTGTTCCGCGACCTCACGCTGCACGGGCGCGAGCGGTCGTCGGACTCGGTGACGGGCGATCTGGTGGCGACGTTGCGGGGGGTTGGGCTGGCGGGTCGCGAGCTGTGACGCTCAGCGGGGGGCGACTTCGATCACGCGGTCACCGACGGAGTCGGCGACGTAGATGCGACCCTCTTCGTCGAGGGTGATGCCCTGAAGGCCACCGGCCTCGACGGTGGCCGACAGATCGAGCCAGTCGACCACCTGCCCCTGGAGGGTGATGGCGTAGATGCGCGAGCGGGCGTTGTCGGTGACGTACAGCCGACCGCCGTGGAGCGCGAGGCCCGACGGGGTCGCCATGCCGACGGTGTTGCCGTCGAAGAGGGTGACGGTGGACGCCTCCATCATGCGGCGCTGCGAGCTTCCGTCGTAGTTGGGCGTGATGGTGGTGGTCATCGTCCCATTCGATGGATCGAGCGAGCCGACGCGGTGGTTGCCCGGGTCGGCGAAGTAGAGCAGGCCGCGCTCGTGGTCGAACTCCGCGTGCGCCGAGACGCCCTCGACATAGCCGATCTCGTTCTCGACGAAGCGCCGCACGACCGCGCCTGAGTGGTCGGTGCCGCCGGGCTCGTGCGGCATGCGGAAGTCGTAGCGGGTGAGCGAGTGGTGAGCGCCGTCGACGACCCAGTAGGCGTTGTCGACCTCCCACGCGATGCCCACGGCGTTGGGGCTGTTGTGGAGCATGTCGATGTGCGACGCGTGGCCGCCGTCGAACTCGTCGTAGCCGGAGAGCCAGAGCGTGGGGCCCATGAAGTTGCCCGGGGTGCCGCCGCGCTCGACGGGGCCCTGCGTGGGCTGGTCTTCCTCGTGGGCGGTGGCGAGCATGCCCGGCGCGCCGAAGGCCAGGCTCGACGGGTGCGACATGAAGTGCGTGTGCTGCGGGCCCGCGCGGTTGTCGGCGTTTTGATCGGCGGCGCCCGCGTTGCGGATGATGGTCATCGAGCTGTCGGCATAGTTGAGCACCCAGAGCTCACGCGGCGTCTCGGGGTTGAACGCAACGTCGCGCGGCGTGGCGAGCGTGTCGTCGCCCGTCGCGATGGTGCGGATGGAGACCGCGTCGGCGCTGTGGGTGCCGTTGCCGAGCACCGCGAGACCCGCGGGGCCCGTGTCGGGGGTCGCGCCCGAGTCGGGGGTGACCGCGGTGTCGCCCGTCGCGACCGCGGCGTCCATGGTCGGCGTCGGGGACGTCCCGGCGTTGCTGCCGCAGGCCACGGCGAGTCCACCCATCAACCCGAGCATCCACGGAACCTTCGATGAACTGTGCATCCGGCGCTACTCCTCAGGCCGTTGCTTAGTTCATCTCGCCGTTCGTCGCAAAGGGCGGAGGCGCCGCCACACGGCGTCGCGCTACTGCCCCTCGGAGCGCTCGCGCGCCTCGGTCATGCGTGCGTCGGCGAGGGAGAGCAGGCGGTCGAGCCCCATGCCCGGCTGGCACCGCGCGCCCCCGATATGGACGTGCAGCGTCCACGGAACCCCGGCCGTCTCGTTGTAGCGGTCGATGGCGGCCTGCACCCGCGAGGTCACCCCGAAGTCGTCGCTCTTGTCGTTGTACGGTGCCATGAGCACGCAGAACTCGTCCGCGCCGAGCCGCGCCACGAGGTCGCTTCCGCGGAAGTTGCCTTCGAGGATGCGCGCGAGGTCGCGCAGCGCCTGGTCGCCGGCCATCGTGCCGAAGCGCTCGTTGATGGGCTTGAAGTCTTCGAGGTCGATGAAGAGCACCGCCGCGCCCTCGTCGGCGGACTGCGAGATGGAGAGCATCTCCTCGCCGAGGGAGAGGAGCCCGCTGCGGTTGGCGAGCCCCGTCAGCGCGTCGAAGCTCGACGCCTCGAAGCGCTCGATCTCCCGCTCCAGCGTGCACCCCAGGTCGCGCAGGGTGTCGAGGTCGTCTGCGCCGGGCCCTCGCGCTTCGTGCCCCAGGAGGCAGGCGAGCTCGCGGTGGTGGTTGATCGCGCGGGAGGCGGTCTCTTCGGTGGGGGGGCGCGGACGAATCATGGCAGGGCTCCTTGAATTGTACCTATCGGCTGTTGCCCCGCATGGTTGAGTCAGAAAGTGCTCCGGTCGGAGCAAACGTCGTCCCGGCGCGGGGTCGGCCCGAGAGATGATCGAGCAGCGGGCGGTGGATCCAATGGGTGACGCCCGCCACGAGGACAGCGCCGAACAGCATGGTGAGCGCGACGCCCACCCCGGGGTGAACCTTGCGCCGACGTGGCGTTGGCGCCGGGGACGTATCGCCGGAAGGGGGTGTGTGCCCCGCGGGCCGGTCGTGGAGCCCGCGCATCGTCAGGGCGTCGGCGCTGGGGATCGAGCGACCGGGCCGGGAGCTCGGAAACGAGAGCTCCGGCGGGGCTTCGGGCAGAGGGGCGCTCGGCGGCGTGACGGGTTCGGGCTCGACGAGCGCTCGATCGAGGAGGTCGGGTTCGGGTTGTGTCGCCGACTCGTCGGCCAGGGTGTCGAACGAACTCGGTCGCGGCAGAAACGACTGGGCGTCGGCCGGCGTCACGTCGCTCCAGAGCTGGCAACGGACGAGGGCCGCGCGAAACTCCGCCATCGTGGCGTACCGCCGGTCGAGGTCGTGCTCCAACGCGCGGTGGATGACCTCCTGGAGATCGGTGGGTACGGTGGGCCCGTGGTGCCGGAGGGGGGTCGGCCGCCCGAAGATGATCTGCGCCATCACGGCGTCGGGGTCTGACCCGGCGAAGGGGGGAGAGCCGCACACCATCTCGTAGAGCATGGCCCCGACGCTCCAGACGTCCGTGCGCGCGTCGACCAGGGACGAACCCTGGGCCTGCTCGGGGGACATGTACCAGGGCGTCCCCACGACGGTGCCGGTCGCGGCGCGCTCCATGCGATCGAGCTCGTCGCTGACCTTCGCGATGCCGAAGTCGATCACCTTCGGCACCACCCGCCCGTCGTCGAGCTCGTGGAGGAAGACGTTCTCGGGCTTGATGTCGCGATGCACGATGCCCGCGGCGTGCGCGGCGATGAGGGCGTCCATCACCCGGAGCGTGATCGCGATGGCGGCCCGCACCGGCAGGCACCGGAGCTCACCCAGGCAGCCGGCGACGTCCGCTCCGCGCAGGTACTCGTGCACGATGAACCGGGTGCGCCGCGCCCCGTCGTGACCGACCGCACGCACCGCGATGATGCCCTCGTGGCCGATGCGAGCCGCCGCGCGGGCCTCGCGCTCGAAGCGCTTCACGAGGTCTTCCCGCTCGTACATGTCCTCGCGCAGCGCCTTGAGAGCGACCACGTGGCCCGTGCGCGTGTCGTCCGCCCGGTACACCGCCCCCATGCCGCCCCGGCCAAGAACCTCTCTCACCCGGTATCGGGAAGCCACCAGCGTTCCCGACTTCAACAGCACCATCTCTCCCATCAACGCCCGGACCTCCTCCCGCTCTCACCGTCCCCCAAAGTCACCCGCCGTCTCTGGAAGGAGCCGTCGGGGCAGCCGGGGCCGCTGCGCGGTCACAAACACGTCGCGCCGTGACCCCTCCCTTTCCATTATCGACCGTGGACGATCTAGCTTGAGGCTTGAGCGACGAATTCAATCAACGGGTGACGCGCGCCACATGTGGCTTTGAATCGACTGCAAGAGAAGATCGATCGGTGATGAGTGGTGTGAAGTGAAGTGACGGCGCGTGTCGCGACGCGCCGAGCCTTAGGGGGAGAGCATCGTGCGCAGGCTCTGGATGGCGCGGGTGTGGATCTGGGAGACGCGCGACTCGGTCACGCCGAGCTGCGCACCGATCTCCCGGAGGGTCTGGCCTTCTTCGTAGTAGAGGCGCAGCACCTCGCGCTCGCGCGGCGTGAGGGCGTCGGTCGCGTCGGAGAGAAGCGAGTACTCCTGCTGCGCGGACGCGGCGTCGTCGGGCGAGGGCGACTCGTCCTCGACGTGCTCGCCGCCGTCCTGCTCGCCCGTGGACTGTATCGCCATCGCGACGCTCACCTGGGAGACGCGGGCGCGGAGGTCGGTGAGGCTGAGACCGAGCGCACCAGCCAGGGACTCGTCGGAGGTGCTCTCGCCGGCGGCGGTGGCGTGGCGCGTGGCGCGGCCAAGCTTGCGGGCAAAGCCGCGCTGGGCGCGCGTCAGGGGGTCGACGCGGCGCAGCTCATCGAGGAGGGCGCCGCGGATGCGGTGATCGAGGTAGACGTCGAGGCTCTCGGCCCGGTCGTGATCGAAGCGGAGAAAGCCCTCGACGACGCCGAGCAGCCCGGCGCTGATGAGTTCGTTGAGGGCTATGTGCGGAGGGAGTCGGCGGGCGAGGCGCTTCGCGTGGGCGATGACCCGCACGAGGTACTTCTTGGCGAGCTCATCGGTGAGCTGCGCACGTGTTCGGGGCTCCGCCGGCGGACACGTTGGTTGAGCGGACACCCGAAACTCCACTGCGTTCATTGATCAACCCGTTGGTTGGTGGGTGGGGTCGAACGGGGTCGCGCGACTCTCCGGCAGAAAGGCATCGGCGACGACACAATGAAAGATTGGTGCCAGGGCCCGCGAGGCGCCGGGCGCGTCCGACGTGTCGCGCGAATACGCTACGCAGACCGAGAGATGCGCGAAGGTCGACCCGTGCGTGGAATGCAGGTCGTGGCGGCGTCAACGCGCTGTCGCCACGAGAACCAAAGACGCGAGGTCGGTCTCGTGACGAGATGTCATGTCCATGACGGGGGCAGATGTGCGTCCACCGCCGGAAAATCGTCGGCTCTTCCGTCAACGGTGAGGAGCGGGCGAACCCGTTGGAGGTTTCGGGGAGTGGGCGAGGGGTATCGGGTCAGAGCAGCACGTCGTCGTCGACGGTGGCGTCGGCGGGGCTCACTCCGGCGTCGCGGATGAGCGTCGTGGCGCCGCCGTCCGGGGTCGTCGGGCGGGCTTCGGCGGTGCCGGGGATGCGGTCACACACCGTCATGCCCGCGTTGTGCGCGCCCTCGTAACAGAGCACGAACTCGGGCGGCGCCGGGCGTACGCTGTCGCCTCCCAAGAAGAACAGCGTCGCCATGCGCGAGCGCAGGAGGAGCTCGGTCTTGAGCGCGACGCGATCGCTGCGGGCGAGGATGTCACTGGAGACGTTGAGCGCCGCGAACTGCACCGTGTAGGTCTGCGGCAGCGCGGCGGCGACGCGCCAGTCGGGGTCGCAGTCGAAGCCCGCGCCGCCCACCGGCGCCGTCTGTCCATAGGACACGTTGGTGGCGAAGAAGACGTTGACGAAGGGCTCGGGGTACGACGGCGGGAGGCTGTAGTTGATGGAGAAGTCGACGCGCTCGGCGGAGGCGCCGAAGGCCGCGTGGACGGCGCGCACGTCGAGCGTGTTGCTCGGGCAGTTGGTGCAGCGCTGGTCGTTGAGCAGCCCGAGGAGCCCGAGGAGCCGACCGTCGTTGGTCACCTCGGAGGTGAAGAGCAGGGTCGACTCGCTCTGCGGGTCGATGGTGACCGAGTGGGTCGCGAGCGCGACGCCGGCGTCGCCCCCCGCCGCGGTGCAGTCGGCGCCGTGCGGGACGAGCGCGAACTGCCAGCGGTCGTTGGGGGTGGTGACCGGGAGGTTGAGCGCGACGTGCTGGGAGACCATCCCGTAGCCCACGCCCTGGTCGGGCCAGTCGCTGGAGATCACCGGCGCGTACGGGGCGCCGCCGTTGCGTCGCATGCACAGGTCGACGACGCCGTGACCTACCGCCATGTGCGCGACCCGAATGGAGGCGTTGGCGGCCGGGCTGCACTGCGGATTGACGCGGTCGGGCGCCGGGGGCGCGTCGATGGCAGGGATGTCGGATGTGTCGGTGCCCACGTCGGGGAGGAGACCAGCGTCGAAGCCCGCATCGAAGCCCGCGTCGGTGACGGGAGCGACGTCGCGCGTACCGCTCGGTGAGCGAAACTGGTCGAAGTCGAGGACGCAGCCCGAGAGCGAGCCGAGCGTCGCGACGAGCGGCAGCCACGAGCGGGTCACAGCGCGCCCCCGAGGTGTAGCGTCGCGCCGACGGCGCTGACGCCGACGCCGACCTGGAGGGCCGGGCGCGAGGGCGGAGCCTCGGTGCTGCGGCTGTTGAGCAGGTAGGTCAGCAGACCGCCGACGGCCATCGCCGAACCGCTGCCGATGAGCACGTTGGCGAGGTCGCGGTGAAACTCGCCCTGCGCGATGAGCGGGCTGCTTTGATCGAGCTCCACCTGGTTGCTCAGCACCTGGTGGTCGGACCACGCGAAGACCCCGAAGACGACGCCCGCGATGGCCGTCGCCGCGCCCGCGGTGAGCAGGGTGAGACCGGCCACCCGCGGCGCGGTCCAGTGGGAGGGGGGGGGCGGCGGGAGGACGCGCGACGCGGGAGCTTGCAACGCAACCGACGCCATCGAAGGACTGGCGACCGCGGTGGCGTCGACCCGGGGGTGAAGGTCGATCACGGCGTTGCCGCCCGGAGTAAGGATCACGATCTCGCGCGTGGGCGCGAAGCCCGGCGCGTCGAGCTCGACGATGACCTCGCCGGGCATGAAGGGCAGCGGGAAGCCGACGGCCGTGCGTGGAACCTCCGCGCCGCCGACCCTCAACGTGGCCCCGACAGGGAGGGACACGACGCGCACGGTGACGAGGGCGATGGACCGGCGGATGTCGTCGGCCTCGGCGCGGGCGCTGTCGCGGGTCGCGGCGTAGCGCGGCTCGGACTCCGATCGACGGTCGGCGTCGCCGGCCGCGCGGTCGAGCGTCGCGTACGACTCGGGCAGCCGACCCAGCTGGAGGAGCGTGCGCCCGAGGTACATCCGGGTGTTGGGGCTGTCGACGAGGTCGAGCGAGCGGCGGAAGTCATCCAGGGCCGCCGCGAAGTCTCCCGTGCGAAAGCGGTCACGGCCGATCTGGTAGGCGTCCTGTGCGCGGGTCTCCACGGAGAGCGTCAGGCTGTCCGCATGGGGCGACTGCGCAGCCGCGCTCAGCGGGGCCAACAACGCAGCCAGCAGGGACAGACACACCAGGCGCTTCATGGACGATCTCGCACCCGACGATCCTGTCACGCCGGTGGGCGCGGGAAGGATTCTTCAGATGCCGTCGGGATCGTACAACGTCGAGGCCCCGCTTGTCGTGCGATCGCCAGCATGGGCGCCACCACGGGGGAGCCGGTGGTGCCCTCGTCGACCTCGCCGCTCGCGACCCGGCCTCGCCGGGGTGACCTCGACCGTCGGGGTCGGGGCAGCGCTGAGCGGCGCTGACACCGCGGGCGGAGGCGCCGCGGGAGGCTCAACGGGCGGGGGCAGTGGGGCCGTGGGGGAGGGGACGCGCGCCGTCGGTCCGACGATGGCGGCCTGCCCGCTCCGCGCGGCGACGTTGGCGGGCGAGGCGGCGAGGCGGCTGACGGCGATCAGACCCAGCGCGGCGACGAGGGCGACGGAGAGGGCGGCCCACCACGAGGCGGTCCATCGCGGACCGGGGTCGGGCGGCATCGCCGCGAGGCCGCGGTGAGGGGTCTCGTCGGAGCTGCCGAGGTCGAGCTTGGCCGCGGCAGGAACCTCCGCGGCCGGTGGCGTGGGATCGGGGTGATTGCGGCGCACCCGGAGCGTGCCGCGGCTGCCCCGGCTGGACGTCGCGACGGCCGCGGAGGTGTCGGACCACGTGTCGCTGACCGAGTCACCGAGCGCCGACGCGAGGGCCTCGGCGAGGGCATGACCGTTGGCGAAGCGCTCGGCGCGGTTGCGGGCGAGGGCGCGCACGCACCAGCCGTCGACGTCGACGGGGAGCGCGGGTCGCGCGCCGCTCGGAGGACCGATGGGGTGCGTGAGGATGGCGACCAGGAGCTCTGCGATGGCCTCGCCCTCGAAGGGGTGGCGGCCCGTGAGCATCTCGTACGTGAGGATGCCCAGAGCCCACAGGTCGCTGCGCCCGTCGAGCGAGCGCGACGCGCGGGCCTGCTCGGGGGACATGTACTTGGGCGTGCCGACGAGGGTGTTGCTCGCCGTGGCGCTGCCGCCCGCAGCGAGGGCGTCGGTGAACTTCGCGACGCCGAAGTCGAGCACCTTCAGCTTCGGCGGCTCGCCCTGACCGCAGAGGAAGATGTTCTCGGGCTTGAGGTCGCGGTGCACGATGCCCGCGGCGTGGGCGGTGTCGAGCGCGTCGGCGATCTGCCGGACGATGCCCAGCACGACGCGCGGGTGCAGCCGCGGGGTGCGGGCGAGGCAGCGGGCGAGGGACTCGCCGTGGAGGAGTTCCATGACGAGGTAGGGGCGGCCGTCGCCGGAGAGCCCGTAGTCCTCGACGCGCACCACGTTGGGGTGCCGCAGCTTCGCCGCGATGCGCGCCTCGCGCAGGAAGCGCTCGATGGCCCCCTGGTCGCGGGTCATCTCGGGCAGCAGCACCTTCACCGCGACGGCGTGCCCCAGCACCTGGTGCTCCGCGCGAAATACCTCCCCCATGGCGCCTGCATCGATCTTCTCGACCAGGACCCAACGATCACCCAGGATGTCTCCGGGCCGCGTCATGAGTGCACTGGGCGGAGACTCTATCGACCCGCAGGGGCCGCGGCAAATGTCGACGCACCACCGACTCGCGACCGCGGGGCACATTGGGGTAGGAAGGCACCCTCCCCCGTGACCGACCCCGAACCCTCACCCAGCGGCGCCGCGCGAAGGTTTCGCCCGCGGTTTCGCTGGTTGTCGGCGCTCGTCCTCCTCGGGCTGGTGGTGGCCGCGCTCGTCGTGCGCAGCGACCGCTTCGCCCGCCGCGTGGCGCAGGAGATACACGACCAGGTATTCGCCGCGACGGGGCTCGACCTCACCTACGGCTCCGTGGGGTTTTCGCCGACCAACCTCGCGGTGCGGGTTCGCAGCATCCAGGTGCGCCGCCCGCTGCCGGGGTGCGCGCCGCTGGTGACCGTCGAGTCGCTGGAGGTGATCCCCTCGCTGGGTGACCTGCTCCGCGGCAACGTGCGCCTGTCGCGGGTGCTCGTGGACGGCGGCACCGTCGACCTCGCCTTCGAGCGCGGCGCGGGGGGAGCCGTTGCGCTCCGCTGCGGGCCCGTGACACGGAGCGGCGGCGGTGGGACGAGCGGCGAGGTGCCGCTGCGCGACGTGGCGATCAGCGATGTGCGGGTGCGGATACGCCATCCCGTGGCGGGCAACTTCGACCTCGGCTCGGTGGACGTCGACCTGCTCAACCTCGGGCGCCAGCGCTGGTCGGTGGGCCTGCTCGCCATGGACTCCGCGGGCGGAACCCCCTTCTTCAAGGGCTCCATCCCGCGCGTGGAGGCGAGGCTCACGGCCGACCTGCGCACCGGCGTGATCGACGTCGCCTCGGCGCAGGTGCTCGCGGGTCGCACGGCGGTGCGGGTGCGTCAGGGGCGCTTCGATCCGACGGCGCGGGCGCTGAGCCTCGACGCGCGGGTGGAGGCGCATCTGGAGGACGTTCTTGCGAACGTGGCGGGGACGCCCGACCTGGAGGGCGCCGTGACCGTCGACGTGCAGGGATCGGTCGACGACCTCGCCGCGCCGCTGCGGGCCTTCCGCGCGACCGCGGTGGTGACCGGCCTCGGCGTCGGGCTGCACGCGCCCGATCAGACCACCGGGGTGATGCTCCGGTACAACCTCGGCGATCGGCTGCGCACGCGCATCACCGCCGACCCGACCCACGTCGAGGCGACGGAGTTTTCGGCGGGCTACGCCGGCGCCACGCTGCACTCCGACCGGTTGAGCCTCGGGCTCACCGGCGTGATGCCCATCGCGGGCACGCTCGCCATCCGCGGGCTCGACTTCACCCAGCTCATGAACGACGTCACCATGACGCCGCGCACCAAGGTGCTGTGGACGCTCTCGGGGGACGCGCACCTCAGCGGCGGGCTCAAGCCGCTGCGCCTCGTCGCGAACTTCCCCGACATGGAGACCCGCGACTTCTCCATCCTGCGGGACTTCTTCATCGTGCTGCCGCAGCGGCCGGTGCTGCACATCCCGCGGGCGCACATCAGCCTGCGCATGGAGATCGATGACCAGGCGGTCTCCTGGAACGACTGCGTGGTGCAGTTCGGCCAGTCGCGCGCGACGGTGCGCCGTATCCGGTCGCGGACATCGCACGACAACGACGACACCGACGGCCATGACCCCGACCTCAAGATCGAGGGCCTCGTCGTGGAGCGGATGCACCTCGCCGACCTCGGCTCCATCGCCGACATCCCGATCTCGGGCGAGGCCACCGCGACGGTCTCGGTGAGCGACGACTTCGACCACCCGCGGGTGCACGGCGTGGCCCACGTTGACGACTTCACCTTCAACACCTTCCCCTTCGGCGACCTCGGGACGGCGCCCGGCACCGAGTGGGTGCTCCGCGACGAGCGCCTCGACAGCGTGCGGATGGAGGGCACGCACCGCCGCTCGCGGTACACGCTGCACAACGCCTTCCTCGACTTCACCCAGTTCTCGCTGCGGGCGGGGGCGCGAATGAACGCCGATCCGATGGAGCTCGGCGACTTCTACAACATGTTTCATTTCGAGGGCGACCCGACCTTCGCGTCGTACGACGGGCGCGGCGTGGTCGAGGCCACGGTGGACTACGTGCTCGGCCGACCCGGCGACGACCGCGACGGGGTGATGACCGCCGACGTCGCCATCCACCGCGCCCAGGCCACGGCCTTCGGCGAACGAATCGGCGACGTCGACGCGGCGCTCTCGTACGTGTGGCTGCGGCGTCGGGACGGCGTGCGCGGCGCGCGGGTCAACCTCGACCACTTCACGGGAACCAAGGGCGGCGGCCACCTCCGCGCGAGCGGCGCGATGGACCTCGGTGCCGCCATGCACTTCGTCGCCGAGGTGAGGGACGTCCCGATGCCCGCCTTCGACCTCGCTCGCGAGCGGCACATGCCGGTGAGCGGGAGCGTCTCGGCGCTGGTCACCGTCGAGGGGACACCCGACGCGCCGCGGTACATCGGAGACGCGCGCTTCCGTGACCTCCGCGTCATCGATCGGCCGCTCGGTGACCTCGTGCTGCACGTCTCGCAGCTCCCCGAGGGGCCGCTGCCCACGCGCGCTGACGAGCGCCCGCCGGTGGGTCGCATCGAGGTGGACTTCGGGGCGCTGGCCGACCAGCTCCAGGTGCGCCTGGCGTTGATGGTTCCGTGGGAGGCGAGCCGCTGGCGCGACGCGCTGGGGGTGTCGCACCCGACCTGGGAGCGCGCCTGGGGGAGCAGCGGCGTGCGTGCCCACATCACCACGCGCAGCGCCATCGACCTGCTCCCGTGGTTGCCGCCCTCGATGCTCGCCCGCCTCGGCGCCGACCCGCGCGTGGCGGCGGGCTTCGAGCTCACCCTCGAGGAGGCCCGCCTCGACCAGCTCGCGCGCGCCACCGGACACGCCCGCCTCAACGCCCTCGACGTCCATGTGCGGGGGCTGCCGCTCACGCTCGGGCAGGGCGCGGCGCTGGCGTTGTGCTTCCGGGATGGCGTGGCGTGGCTCGCGCCGCCCGACGCGGCGGAGTGCGGGTTGGCGCCGACCACGACGACCCCGGTGACGCCCTTCGACCTCGCGCGCCCGGTGCTGGTCGGGCCCGACGGCACGCGCCTCTGGATCGCGGGCTCGGCCTTCGTCGGCGCGGACTTCGCGGTGACGGGCTTCGACGTGCGTGCGCGCGGCGACGCGGACCTGTCGCGGGTGTCGGCGAGGGTCCCGCAGGTGACCTTCGGGCGGGGCGTCGGGGTGTTGCAGTTGCGGGCGCGCGGTACGCCCGATCGACCGTCGGTGTCTGGGAGCGTCGAGCTCCACGACGCGAGCCTCGGCCTCGCGGGCCTCACGTCGCCGCTGCGGGACATCGAGCTCGACCTGCGCGTGGAGGGCAGCGAGGCGATCCTGCGGAGGGCGAGCGCTCGCTATGGACAAGGGCGTGTGGAGTTCACGCGCGACGACTCGCCCGCGATGGTGCGCTTCGACGGCACGCGCCTCGACCGCCTGGACGTTCCCATTCTCGTGCGCGACCTCGCGCTGGCGCCGCAGGAGGGCATCGAGCTCTCGGTCAACGCGGACGCCCGGCTGCGGTGGCAGGGCGGCGAGGAGCTCCCGCTGCTCCAGGGGGTGGTCGACCTCACGCGCGCCCGCTACACGCGGCCCATCCCCCTCTCGGCAGACTTCGCGGGGCGCTTGCAGGGGCGCACCGTCGAGGCCGCCCCGGCGGCGTACGACCCGGCCAACGACTTCGTGCGCCTCGACGTGCAGCTCCGCACGCCCGTGCCGATGCGCATCGCCAACAACATCGTCGACGCCGAGCTGCGCCTCGACGAGACGCGGCCCTTCCGCGTCGTCGGAACCCTCCAACGCCCCGGCATCGTCGGCAGCATGCACATCACCCGCGGGCTGCTGCGCGTGTACGAGAACCAGTTCGAGGTTCGTCGTGGCGTGGTGGACTTCGACAACCCCGACCGGGTGGCGGCCCGCTTCGACGTCGCCGCGCAGACGGAGGTGCGCCGCACCGGCGACAGCTCGCGCAGCCAGTGGCGCGTCGGGCTGCACGCGTACGGGACGCCCGACCAGTTCTCCGTCGACCTCTCCGCCGAGCCGTCGCTCTCGCGGGAAGACATCGTGCTGATGCTGCTCTTCCGGCTGACGCGCCTGGAGCTGGAGCGCATCGGCGCCGCCAACGCCGCGCAGACCCTCGCGCTGGAGGCGGCCTCTCGCGGCCTCGGCGTCGACCGCATCCTGCGGGGCTGGCTGCCGGTGTTCGACGATGTTCGCATCGGCAGCGCGTACAACCCGCGCACCAACCGCACCGAGCCGCAGGTGTACCTCGGGCGGCAGGTGCTCGATGGCCTGCGCCTCGGCGGCTCGACCACGGCCAGCGAGAGCCCCATCGCGCGCTTCACCGCCGACCTGCGGTTGCGCGGCGGGCTCAGCGTTCAGGCGCTGGTGGAGAGCGCCAACAACCAGCTCGGAACGGTCAACGCCAACGCAGGCGCCGACCTCCGGTGGCGGATGGATTTCCAATGAGGCGGTGGATCCTCGCCGCGGCCCTGGCGCTGGCCAGCGCGACCGCGGGCGCGCAGACGCCGGTCGTGGAGGAGGTCGAGACGCCGCCGTCGACGGAGGCCCTCAGCGTCGCCGAGGGGCTGTCGGGGCCGGTGGTGTCCGTTCGCATCGAGCCCGCGTTGCCCGGCGAGAACCCGTGGGTGCGAACCGGCCTCGCACCGGGGACGGTGTTCAACGCCGAGCGGGCGAGGGAGGCGCTGCGCATCGCGCTCGCGAGCGGGACCTTCGCCGAGGCGCGGGTGTCGGCGCGGGCCGGGTCGGGCGGCATCGAGGTCGTGGTGCGCGGCGAGCGGCGCTACCGACTCCAGTCGTATTCGATCCGCGGGGTGTCGGCGCGGGCGCAGGCGGACGTCGACGACGAGCTCGGGCTGCGGATGGGCGCCGCCGTCACGGAGTCGCGGGTGAGCGCGGCGCTCGGGCGGGTCGAGGAGGCGTACCGCGACGCGGGGTACCCCTCGGTGCGCGTGACGAGCGCGTGGCGGGAGACCGACGACCCGAGCGTGCGGGTGCTCGTGGTGGAGGTCGAAGAGGGAGCGGCGCGGCGGGTGTCCGAGGTGCGCTGGCCCGGAGCTCCGAGCGAGGCCATCGCTCCGATGCGCGAGGCGCTGAGCGTCGTGGACGGGGGCGTGGCGTCGCCAGGACGGCTGCGCGGCAATCTGCCTGCGGCGAGGCGGGCGCTGCGGGCGCTCGGCTACCTCGAAGGGACGCTCGCCGCCCCGGCGCTGAGCTTCGAGGGCGGTCGCTCGGTGGTGACCATCGCGGTGACGCCCGGGCCGCGCTACCGGCTCGCCTGGCAGGGCGTGAGGGTCTTTCCCGAGGAGGCACTGCGCGACGCGCTCGACCTGCCCGAGGAGGGGCTCGACGGCGCTGGCATCGACGCGGTGCTGGCGCGGGTGCGGACCTTCTACGTGCGTCGCGGCTACGCCGAGGCGACGGTGGTCGCGGAGGTGGTGGACGAGCCGGGCGGGCGGAAGGTGCTGCGGGTGACGGTGCGCGAGGGCGTCCCGGCGCTGCTCGGCACGGTGCGCTTCGAGGGCGCGCGGTCGCTCTCGGAGGACGCGCTGCGAGAGGCGTTTCTGGGGGCGGTGTCGGAGGCCGTTCCGTCCGAGCCGGACGTCATCGCGGGCCCGCGAGAGCACGGCCGGATGTACGTCGAGGCGCTGGTCGACGGCGCCGCGCGTGAGCGGGTCATGCAGCGACTGCGCGACATCGGGTATCTCGACGCGGCGGTGCCCAACCCGGTGCGGCTGTGGCGACGGAGCACGCGTCGCGGGCCGGTGGGGTACCGCAACCCCGACGTCGTCGACCTCACGTTCACGGTGACCGAGGGGCCGCGCACGTACCTCGAAGAGCTGCGGGTGGAGGGCAACCGCGATCGCGCCACGGCCGACCTCGCGAGCGCGCTCGATCTCCGCGTGGGCGTTCCGCTGTCGTACCTCGCGGTGGAAGAAGCGCGGGTGCGCCTGACCACCTGGTACCGCGAGGAGGGCTACGCCTTCGTGCGGGCGGAGCTGGAGGTCGAGCGCTCGCCCGACCACACCCGCGCGCGCTTGAAGGTGGTGGTGCACGAGGGGCCGCGGGTGCGCATCGGCGCGGTGCGCATCGAGGGCAACGAGCGCACGCCGGAGCACGTGATCCGCTCGCGGATGACCGTGGCGACGGGCGACTGGTACCGCGCGTCGGAGGTGCAGGCGACGCAGCAGCGGCTGAGCGAGCTGGGCATCTTCGGCGGCGTCAACGTCGGCCTGGAGGACTCGGACCTCGAAGCGCCGATCAAGGTGCTGCGGGTGCAGGTGGTGGAGCGACGACCCCAGGGCTTCGAGGTGCGCGGCGGCTTCTCGCTGGGCGAGGGCGTGCGCTTCGGCATGGAGTACACGCACCTCAACGTCTTCGGGCGGGCGATCTCCATCGGCATCCAGGCGCGCGGCGGTTACCTGCTCCAGATCCCCGGGGTGACGCCGACCTTCCCCGCGGGCATCCAGCCGAGCTTCTCGGACCTGCTCAACTGGCGCGTCGCGGCGTCGCTGGGGCTCCCGTGGGTGCCGCTGCTCGGGCCCGCGTGGGGCGCCACGGTGGACCTCTCGTCGGTGCGCCAGCTCCAGCCGCCGTTCTATGCGATCGCCACGCACAGCGCTGGCGCCTCGCTGCTCTTCTCGGCGCTGCGGCACTTCACCGTCACCCTGACCGGCGAGGTGCAGTGGGTCATCACGCAGCCCTTCGGCGCGCAGACCATCCGCGACCTCGTGATCGCGTACCCCATGCGCTGCCAGGAGCTCGGCAATCCCCCGGAGACCTGCACCGCGCTCCAGCAGGTGCTTCAGCAGCAGCTCCTGCGGTACTCCGACGGCGAGTCGGTGCTGGCCGCCGGGCGCGTGGGTTTGCAGTACGACCGCCGCAACAGCGCGCTCTCCCCGACGCGCGGCTTCGTCGCGTCGGTGCGGGCCGAGGTGCTCCAGGTGGTGAGCGCCGACAACCAGAACCTCACGCCCACGACCCTGCACCTCACGGCGCGCGTCACGGGCTATGTGCCCCTCGGGCGCACCGTGCTGATGCTGAGCGGGCGCTTCGGTCGCAACTTCGGCGCGACGAGCGCGCAGAGCACGCACCCGTCGCGGCGCTTCTGGCTCGGCGGCGCCGACGCCATGCGGGGTTGGCAGCAGAACCAGCTCATCCCGCAGGACGTCATCGACGCCGCGCTCACCAACCCGTCGGGCTCCAACCCGCTGTTGCTCGGATCGTCGGGGGGGGAGTTCTTCGTGGTGGCCGTGGCCGACCTGCGCATTCCGACGCCGCTCTGCACCGGCTTCGGGTGCGTGCAGCTCGGGGTGTTCGTCGACGTGGGCAACCTCTGGGTGAAGCCTCCCCCCATCGACCAGCTCTACCGGCTGCGGTGGTCGCCCGGCGTCGGCGTGCGCCTCGACTCGCCCTTCGGGCTCATCTCCATCGACTTCGGGTTCAACCCGAATCGCTACCCCGAGGTCAACGAGAGCATCTGGAACTTCCAGTTCTCGCTGGGCTCGGTGATCTGAAGGGTCACTCCGACTTGCGGTAGTTGGGCGCCTCTTCGGTGATGATGACGTCGTGCACGTGGCTCTCGCGCAGCCCGAGCGCCGTGGCCTTCACGAAGCGCGCGCGGGTCTGCATCTCCTCGATGGTGCGGCAGCCCGTGTAGCCCATCGACGAGCGCAGTCCGCCGACCAGCTGATACACGTTGGACGACAGGCTGCCGCGGTACGGCACGCGCCCCTCGATGCCCTCCGGCACCAGCTTCTCGTCGGCCGCGCCCGCCTGTCCGTAGCGGTCCTTGGAGCCCTTGCGCATGGCGCCGATGGAACCCATGCCGCGGTACATCTTGTACGAGCGGCCCTGGTAGAGCACCAGCTCGCCCGGCGCCTCGTCGGTGCCCGCGAAGAGCCCGCCGATCATCACCACGTCGGCGCCCGCGGCGATGGCCTTGGCGAAGTCGCCCGAGTACTTCACGCCGCCGTCGGCGACCACGGGAATGCCCCGCTTGCGGGCTACGCGCGCGCAGTCCGAGATCGCAGTGATCTGCGGCACGCCCACCCCCGCGACGACGCGTGTCGTGCAGATGGAGCCCGGGCCGATGCCCACCTTGATGGCGTCGGCACCCGCATCCATCAGCGCCTCGGCGGCTTCGGGCGTCGCGATGTTGCCCGCCAGAACCGGCACCTCGGGGTAGCGCTGCTTGATGGCGCGCACCGAGTCGAGGACACCCTTCGAGTGGCCGTGCGCCGTGTCGACCACGATCACGTCGACGCCCGCATCCACCAGCCGACGGACGCGCTCGTCGCGATCGGGGCCCGGGCCCACGGCGGCGCCCACGCGGAGCCGGCCGCGGTTGTCCTTGGCGGCGCCGGGGAAGCGCTCGGCCTGGAAGAGGTCGCGCACCGTGATGAGCCCGGCGAGGGCGCCGCGCTCGTCGACCACGAGCAGCTTCTCGATGCGGTGCTTGTGCAGGAGCGCGCGGGCGTCGTCGGCCTTCACCGTCGCGGGGACGGTGACGAGGCGCTCCTTCGGGGTCATGGCGCGGGCGACGGGCTGGTCGAGGTTGGTCTCGAAGCGGATGTCGCGCGACGTGAGGATGCCCACCGGGCGGCCGTCTTCGACCACCGGTAGGCCGGAGATGTTGTGGCGCTTCATCAGCGCGACGGCGTCGCGGAGGCTCTCGTCGGGGCGCACCGTGAGCGGGTCGACCACGATGCCCGACTCGGCGCGCTTCACCTGCTCGACCTCGCGGGCCTGGTCTTCGGGGGTGAGGTTCTTGTGGATGACGCCGAGGCCGCCCTCGCGCGCCATGGTGATGGCGGTGCGGGCCTCGGTGACGGAGTCCATCGCCGACGAGATGAGGGGGACACCGAGCTCGATGCCGCGGCAGAGCCGGGTGCGGGTGTCCACGTCCTTGGGCAGCACCTCGCTGTACGCAGGGACCAACAGAACGTCGTCGAAGGTGAGGGCCTCGCGCAGCGGTTCTTCGAGCATCGGAGTCTCCGTCGGGGGTGAGAGGTCGGGTCCCCCGATACCTCAAGCGGCGTCGGGATGCAGGCGTGGCATGGAAGTCCGTCCCAGCCGGTCCATGACGCGCCGCAACCGGGGCTTGGAAAAGTTACGACGTGTTGGTAAGGGGGAAACAGTTTCGTGCGATGGTCAGCACGAAACAGCCGCCAACCCCCCTTCCGCTCCCAGGGTGACGACACCATGCGCCGATCGAGCTTTCTTCGCGCCATCTCCCTTTGTCTGCTGGGTCTCACCGTCGGCTGTGGGGCCGAAGACCCCGCAACGATGTTTCCGGACGAAGACGGTCAGGTCGACACGGACGTGGGTGAGGAGACCGACGCGGGGGCGCTCCCGAGCTTCGATATCCCGGGCGTCGACACGGGCAATCCCTCCTTCGACGCGGGCACCCCGGTCGATCGCGGCGTGACCCCGACCGATCGCGGTGGTCCGGTCGACAACGGCGTCGTCACCCCGACCGACCGCGGCGGCCCGGTGATGTGCCCGTCGTCGTGCAGCGCCGACCTCGACTGCGATCCCTGCCGCACCTCCAGCGATCCTGACTCGGTGCGCTACTGCTGCCTGAGCGGGCTCTGCATCTCCATGACCGGCGTGTGCCCCTCGATGGGCGGTGGTGGTGGCAGCGACGGCGGCGGCGCCGGTGGTGACGGCGGTGGCAGCGACGGCGGCGGTGGCGGCAGCGACGGCGGCACCGACGCGGGCGGCGGTCCGGGCTGAGAGCTCTCCTCAGGGTGCCGGAAGGCTCATCACGGCGCCCGGCCTCGGGAGCCCGAGCCTCGCGAGGCGCCCACCCAACCGCGTGGTGATCCACCAGCCGCGGTCTTCCAACGAACCCTCCAGACGATAGCGAATCCGGGTTGGCCCCTGCGGGCCACTCGCCAGCACTTCGACGTCGATGCCGTCGAGGGCGGTGTGTGCGCCGAGCGCGACGTGTTCGCGAGCGGGCGTGAACCACCGCGCGCCGAAGCCGCCCAGGAGACCGCGGTCGCAGGAGAGGTCGAAGGTGCGGTCGTCGACGCGCTCGAACGCGACCGGCGCGGCGGTCGACGCCAGCACGCTCCAGGACGTGGGCACGGCGTAACCCCACGCGAGGCGGGTGGTGCGACCGAAGTAGAGGGTCTGCGGATCGGCGGCGTTGAGGACGACGAGGTGCGTGTCGGCGAAGGGCGTGTGGCGCGGCGCGAGGTTGAGGCCGTCGTCGACGCTCGCCTGGTACCGATCGACGAGCACCGCGTAGCCCCGCGCCGTCGAGGCCACCGCGTGGGGGCCGTGGGCGTAGACGAGGAGGAGCGCGAAGGGCGCGAGGGCGAGCGCGAAGGGGCGTCGTTCGCGCGCGGCGGCGACGGCCTCGGCCGCGAGCGCGGCGACGAGCGGGGCGAGCCACAGCGAGGCGGCGGCGACGAGGCGGGAGGTTCCCCAGGAGCCGCCGGTGACCGACGCGAGCGCGAGCACCGTCGTCACGGAGAGCACCGCGGATGCGCGGCGGGTGGAGGATGTTCCGAAGCGGGTGGCGGCGAGGGCGGCGAGGGGAGAGAGCACGCAGACGTACGCGGCGAGCGACGGGAGCACCGGGAGCCCGAGGTCGATGTCGGCGCCGGTGAGCGTCGCGAGGCTGAGGGCGGCGAAGCGCGCGGGGGCCTGGCGCGCGAAGGCGATGGGGTCGGCGAGGGGATCGGCGTACAGCGACGAGCCGTGGACGCCCGCGTGGGTCGCGAGGCGAGCGGCAAGGTAGGCCGCGAGCACGCAGGCCGAGGCGACGAAGGTGGCGCGTCGGGCGCGCCGGTCGACGAGCGCGAGGACGGGGATGATCGCGAGGACGCCGAGCGCGTACTCGGCCGAGAGCAGCGCGGCGGCGGCAGCGGCGACGGTGAGCGCGGCGGTGGCGGGACGGGGCTCGTCGCGCCAGCGGAGGTATCCGAGCACGGCGGCGAGCGCGAAGGCGAAGGCGGTGAGGGCGCAGCGGTTGGCGATCCAGCCGAGGGGCATCACGAAGCGGGGCGAGGCGCCGAGGAGGGCGACCGCGAGCAGCGCGGCGCGCGGACCGAGCAGGCGGCGGAAGACGGCCCACGCGAGCCCGAGGGTGAGCGCGAACCACCCGAGGGACTCGATGTGGAGCGCGACGGGGCGGTCGCCGAAGAGGTGGTCGTCGGCCGTGCGCAGGAGGCTCGCGAGCGGGCGAAACATGGTCAGGCGGAAGTGCGGGTCGTGCCACCAGGGGAGCATCCCGGCGCGGCGGAGGGCGTCGTGCTCGGCGGGCGTGTCGCGGATGAAGTCGTAGAGGGCCCACGGCGCGCGGGCGACCGGGTAGCGGCCGCGGAGCATCGCGTGCTGCACGAGGTCGTCGAGCGCGGCCGGGACGCGCAGCGACGGGAGGTGCAGCGCGAGCGCGCCGAGCAGGGTGGCCGCGAAGGCGAGCGCCGACCGGGTGCGACCGGGCATCGGGACCCTCAGCGTTCCCCAGGCAGGAGACGGTCGCGCAGCACCAGGGCGGGCTTCTCGACGAGGAGGTGCAGCGCGGCGCTGACGAGCAGCGAGAGCACGAGGGCGGTCGCGAGCGCGATGAGCCACAGCACACCGAGAGCCGGCGGGCCGCCGTGGGTGCGGGCGTACTCGACGATGGGAGGGAGCAGCACCGGGGGGAGCAGGTGTTCGATGACGGCGAGGTGCACGAGGTAGATGCCGTAGCCGAAGGTGGCGACGTAGCGAAACGCCGGGTGCCCGAGGAAGCGCGCGACGCCGCCGCGGTGGTGCAGCAGCCACAGCACGAGCGGAACATAGAAGACGGCCGTGAGCCCGCCCCACTCCAGGGCGCACCGCAGCGGCGTCGCCAGGGGCAGGTGCACGAGGAGGAAGACGAGGGCGAGGGCCGAGAGCGCGAGCGCGCCGCGGCGCACGGCGGGCCGGGCGAAGAGCTCGTCGAGGCGGGGGCCGTGGTGGCGTTCGACCCACGCGAGCAGCACGCCGGCGACGAGGATGTCGTAGCGGAGGTGGGTGCGCGGATAGACGTCGACGAAGAGCTGCTCGAAGGTCTCGGTGCGGTGGTGGACGAGCACGGTGGCGACGCGGAGCACGACGCCGCTGGCCCAGAGGGCGGTGAGTGCGGCGGCTCGTGAGCGCGGGGTCGGGAGCCACGACAGGGCGCCGACGAGCAGCGGCACCGCGAGGTAGAAGTGCTCCTCGACGCAGAGCGACCAGGCCCAGATCATGATGGGCGGGCCCTCGGTGACGAAGTAGTTCGTGACGTAGGCGTACTCGTGCCAGAGGGCGGCGCGACGGGCGGCATCGAGGGGCCCGACGAGCACCAGCGCCGTGAGCACGACGTAGTACGCGGGGATGATGCGAAACGCGCGGCGCCCCCAGAAGCGCGCGGCGCCCGACGGGGTGACGGCGGCGTCGTCGCGCAGCAGCATCGAGCCGATGAGGAAGCCGCTGAGGAGGAAGAAGAGGTCCATGGCAAACCAGAGCGCCATGGAGACCCGGTAGATGGGGTGCCCCGTGCCCATGAGCTGCCAGCGGTTGAAGCCCGTGGAGACGTGGAGCTGCACGATGGCCACGATGGCGAGCACGCGCAGGCCGTGCAGGGGCGGGTGGTGGTTGGCCAGCAGCGCGGGGCGGAGGGCGCTCATGACCCCCAGCGGAGCAGGGCGAGCAGCGCCAGCCAGGTGAGGCCGAAGAGGGCGCGCAGGCGATCCCACGAGGCGTTGGCGCGCTCGGGGTCGAAGGGGACGAGCGCACCGACGGCGAGCACCGCGCCGATGGGATGCAGCAGCACCGCGGCGTAGACGGCGGCCACGACGATGAGCGCTCGGGCGATGACGGCGGTGACGCGCGGGCCGTACACGACGGCGGTGGTGCGGACGTTGGCCGCGCGGTCGGAGGGCTCGTCGCGCAGCACCTGCACGGCCTCGGTGACCATGCACAGCAGCGCGAGGAGACCGGCGTAGCGCCAGC
This sequence comes from Polyangiales bacterium, assembly GCA_044229975.1. Classification (GTDB taxonomy): domain Bacteria; phylum Myxococcota_A; class Polyangia; order Polyangiales; genus SCUS01. The sequence continues at coordinate 139,044 of JBGARZ010000005.1, read as the reverse complement.
CGACCGCGCTGTGGAGGGGGAAGCCCACCATGGCCATGGAGGCGCCCCACGCGGCCATGGCGACGAGGTCGGCGCCGGGGCGGTGCTTGAGCACGCGCGAGTACACGACGATGACGACGATGTTGACGAGCGCGGTGACGAGCAGGCCCGTCGAGTGGAGCGCGCCCCACGCGAGGAGCGCGACGGCCATCGCGGCGACGGCGCCCCACGCGGCCCCGAGGTGCTCGGCGAGGAAGCGGGTGCGCTCGCCGTCGCGGCCGGGCGCGCGCAGGTCGATGCCCACGTCGAAGCAGTCGTTGACGAGGTAGACGAAGAGGTTGAGCAGCGCCCCGAAGCCCGCGCGGGAGGCGAGGTCGGGGGCGCCGAGGCCGAGGGCGAAGGCGAGGGTGAGGCTGGTGACGAGGTTGCCCGCCTCGCGCTTGCGCAGCCGGTAGATCGCGACGTCCGCGGCGATGCGCCCGGAGGCGCGCAGGGTGGCCAGGAGCTCGCTCACGACGGCGCGTAGGCTCGCATGGCGCGGGTCGCGCTGGCCAGACATCCCGACGCCCACCGATCTCTCGCGCATATCCCGCTACCACCGGCGGGGGCGTTCGCCCTACCGTCCCGCGCCGTGAAGCCCCGGCTCCCGCTGCTCGCGCTCGCCCTCACCGCGCTGTCGGTGCTCACGCTCCAGATCTCGCTCACGCGCGTGTTCTCGCTGCTCATCTGGTACCACTTCGCCTTCCTGGCGGTGGCCGCCGCGCTCATCGGGTTTACGGGCGGCGGGCTCGCGGTGCAGCTCCGACCGTCACTGCGCGAGGGCGACCTCGACGGCCGCATGGCCAAGCTCTGCCTCGGCGCGTCGGGCGCCATCGTGCTCGCGCTCGTCGTCGCGTCCCGGCTGCCCTTCGAGGCGTCGGTGCTCGCCAGCCCCGGTCAGTTTGCGTGCTTCGTCACCCTCGTCGTCGCGGTGCTCATCCCCTTCGTCCTCGGCGGAACCGTCGTCGCCGCCGTCCTCTCCGCCCACGGCACTACCGCGGCGCGCCTCTACGCCGCCGACCTCGTCGGCAGCGGCATCGGCTGCGGGCTGAGCGTCGTCGCCCTCGACCGCCTCGGCGGTGGCGCCGGTGGTGTGATGACCGCCGCCGTCGCCATGGCCCTCGCGTCGCTCGCCTTCGCGCGCCGCTCGGCTGCGTGGCGCACGGGGGGCACCCGCCTCGCCGCGGGCTCGCTCGTCGTATTGGCGGCGCTGACGGCGTGGGGTCGCGACCCGCTGCATGGGCCCTTCTATCTGCCCAACGCCAAGCTGTTTCCGCGGGTTCCGAAGGCGTTCATCCTCTCGCGGAGCTGCGACTCCACGGCCTGCGTCGACCTCTTCTTCAACCCCTGGCACCACGGCATCTGGGGCGTCTCCCGGCACTACGCGCTGCCCCTCCCGACGCAGGTCGGCGTGGTCATCGACGCGTGGGCCATCACCTCCATCTTCGAAGCCCAGCGCCGCCCGGACGGAACCGCCGACCTCCGTCACCCCATCTTCGAGGAGCTGCTCCCGGCCTTCCCCCACCTCGTCGATCGGGCGCGCGGCTTTCGCCCGCAGCGCATGCTGGTGATCGGCGCGGGCGGCGGCGTCGACGTGCGCGCGGCGGTGCACTTCGGCATCCCCCGCATCGAAGGCGTCGAGCTCAACCGCAACATCATGGGCGCCGTCGCCGGGCCCTTCGACCGCTTCTCCGGCGGCCTCTACCACCATCCCTCGGTGCGCATCACCCACGCCGAGGGTCGCCACTACCTCCGGCGATCACCGCACCGCTACGACCTGCTCCAGCTCTCCGGCGTCGACACCTACGCCGCGTCGCAGGCCGGCGCCTTCGCCCTCAGCGAGAACTTCCTCTACACGACCGAGGCCTTCAAGGAGTACCTCCAGCACCTCACGCCCAACGGAACGCTCACCCTCACGCGCTGGCTCTACTACCCGCCGCGCCACACGCTCCGGCTCTGCGCCATCGCGGTCGATGCCTACCGCGAGCTCGGGCTCGGTGACGCCGCCGAGCGCATGGTGATCCTGTCGAGCAATGTTCCTGGGGCGTCGGCCGACCTGTCGCTCGTGCTCGCCCGCCGCACGCCCTTCGGCCGCGACGAGCTCCGCGCCATCCGCGCGCACGCCGAGGCCCGCGGCTTCGCCGTCGTGTGGTCGCCCGACTCGCCCGTCACCAACAACCAGTTCGAGCGCTACTTCCGATCGCGCGACCGCGCGGCCTTCATCCGCGACTACCACTTCCGCATCGATGCGAGCACCGACGACTCGCCCTTCTTCTTCGAGTACAACCGCTTCTCGCGCCTGCGCTCCAGCCGCGAGATGGTGTTCGGCGCGGCCTCGGGGCAGACGCTGCTCGTCGTCACCTTCCTGCTGTCGCTCCTCGGCGGCGCGCTGCTGCTCTTCGTCCCGCCATGGATCGCCCGCCGACGCCGCCCCGATGCTGCGCCGATGAGCGCCGCGTGGACGGTGTACTTCCTCGCGCTGGGCCTCGGGTACATCGCCGTCGAGACGGTGTTCATCCCGCGCTACACGCTGTTTCTCGGCAACCCTGTGTATGCGCTCTCGGTGGTGCTCTTCGCGCTGCTCGTCTCGTCGGGCGTCGGTAGCGCCCTCGCGCCGTCGCTCATCGGCTCGCGACCACGTCGCCTCGCCGCCGTCGCGCTCGCGGTCGCCGGGTGCCTGGTGCTCTATCGCTTCGGGTTGCAGTCGGTCTTCGTCGCGGGCCTCGGGTGGCCCATCGCGGCGCGCGTCGCGCTCTCCGTCGCGCTCATCGCCCTCCCCGGAACCCTCATGGGCATGCCCTTCCCCACCGGGCTGACGTTGGGGTCGGCGCCGCACGCCGAGGGGAGCGAGTCGTGGGTCGCCCGCGCCTGGGTGCTCAACGGGTACGCCTCGGTGGTGGGCTCCGTCGGCGCGATGATCGCCGCGATGGGGGGAGGGTTCTCGGTGGTGCTGCTGCTCGCGGCGCTCTGCTACGTGGTCGCGGCGGCGACGGCGTGGCGCTCGCGGTCGTAGGTCGCGCTTTCCAAACGGCGCCGACCGGGCCACGATCGTCGCGGCCATGACGGTGTCCCTGCCGATGCTCCGTGAGACGACCAGCGCGGTGGCGCTGGAGCGGGCCTCGGCGCGGCTCGTGCGGGTGTCGCTCACCGATCGCTGCGACATGGCCTGCGTGTACTGCCGCCCCGCCGCGAGCGAGGCGTACCTCCCGGCCGAGGCGCGGCTCTCGGCCTCCGAGTGGGAGGCCGTGCTGCGGGGGCTGCGGGCGGAGGGCGTTCGTCGGGTGCGCATCACCGGGGGCGAACCGCTGCTGCGACGCGACGTGGTGGATGTCGTCCGTCGCATCGCGGCGCTCGGCATGGACGACCTCGCCCTCACCACCAACGCCTCGCGGCTCGCGGCCCTCGCTGGTCCGCTGCGGGCGGCGGGCCTGCGGCGGGTGACGGTGTCCCTCGACTCGCTCGACCCCACGCGCTTCGCGACGATCACACGCGGTGGCGATCTGGGCGCGGTGATGGCGGGCATCGGCGCAGCACTCGCCGCGGGCTTCGACGAGGTGAAGACCAACACCGTGGTGCTGCGCGGGCTCAACGACGACGAGCTCCCGGCGCTGGTTCGGTGGGCGTGGCAGAGGGGCATCACGCCGCGCTTCATCGAGGTGATGGGCGTGGGCGAGGGGGCCAACGTCTGGCGCGAACGTCTCGTCTCGCGTGACGAGATGGTGGCGCGGCTCGACGGCTTGCTCGCGGCGGGCGAAGGCCAACGCGACGACGACCGCGGCCCCGCGAAGTACCTGCGAGCGCGCGTGGGCAGCGGTCGCGTGGGCTTCATCAGCGGGTCGACGGACACCTATTGCGCGGGCTGCGATCGGCTGCGGGCGACGAGCGAAGGCGTGCTGCGGTCGTGCCTCGCGCGACCCGATGGGGCGGTGCTCAGCGACGCCGCGAAGGCGGGCGATGAGCGCGCGGTCGCGGACGCACTGCGGACGGCGTGGGCGATGAAGCCCGACGCGCGGTGGAAGGGCTGCACCGAGGTGACGGCGGCGGACGTCTCGATGCGAGCGACGGGCGGATAGCGTGGAGGCGGTCGACGAGGCCCTCGCGGTGCCCGAGGCGATGGACGCGCCCGAGGTGATGCGGCGCGTGGCGGTGGCCGTGGAGGGAGGCTTCGGCGCCGCGATGGCGACGGTCATCGCGCGCCACGGGAGCACACCGTCGACGCCGGGGCAGAAGCTCGCGCGCACGCCCGACGGGTGCTTCGGAACAGTGGGCGGCGGCGCCCTGGAGGCCGCGGTGCTGCGGGCGTTGGAGAGCGCTTTCAACGAGGCGGCGCGCGGTGCGGCGAGCGTGCGGGTGGAGACCTTTCGGCTCGGGCAGAGCCTCGGGATGTGCTGCGGCGGGACCGTCGAAGTGCTCATCGAAGCGATGGCTGCCGCCTGCCCGATCGGGGTCGTCGGGGCGGGGCATGTGGCGGGGGCGACGGTTCCGTTGCTGGTGGGGTTGGGCTTCGCGGTGACGGTGGTGGATGCGCGTGAGGCGTACGCGGACGGCGGGCGCTTCTCAGGCGCGCGGGTGCTGTGTGGCGAGCCGGGGGCGCTGGGGCCGTGGGTTCCGCGGCGGGGGGCGGTGCTGGCGATGACGCACGACCACCAGCGCGACCAGGACGCGGTCGCGTGGGCGCTGCGCGAGGGCTACGCGTACGTGGGCGCGGTGGGGAGCCGCGCGAAGGCGGCGCGCACGGCGGCGCGGTTGGAGGCGCGGGGCTTCAGCGAGAGTGATCGGGCGCGGGTGAAGATCCCGCTCGGGGTGACCATCGGCGCGCGATCGCCCGCGGAGATCGCGGTGTCGATCGCGGCGGCGATGGTGGCGTGGAGGGCGGAGAAGAAGGCTTAGCGGCTGCCGAAGGGCGTGAACTGCGCGCCGAACCCGGCGGGGGCCTGCATCTGCGGCGCGGCGGGGGCTGCGCCACCGAGGCCGATGGCGGAGGCGGCGGTGCCGAGGGCGCCCGCGAGGCCGCCCGCGCCGGCGTTGGCGCCGAGGTTGAGCCCCTGGATCTTGTCGGCGAGGAAGTCGATCATGAGCGGGGTGACGATGGCGCCGAGCATGCCGGCGACGCGCTCGGGGAGGCCGCAGCGGGTGGCGATGACCTGCGCGACGTGGCCGCCGACGACGCCTTGGAGACCGTCGATCGCGGCGCCCTTCATCCCCTGGCCGCGGACGAGCCCGCTGACGGCGCCGGTGAGGAAGTTCATCGCGTAGTTGGAGTTCTTGATGTCGAGGAGCCCGAGCTGTCCGTTCTGGGAGGTCATGGCGTTTTGCATGGCCTGCACGGCCGCGGGAAACGCCGTGGTCAGGATGCCGGCGGACTGCGCGGGGGAGTAGCCCTGCGCCTGGAGCGCGGAGTACGCCTGCTGACCCTGCGGGGACTGGCCGAACATTCCGAGGAGCTGGTCGAACATCGTGGGGACCTCGTCGAGGTTGGTGCGCCGCGGGGGTCGCGACGAACGCGGGCGAAGGTTCCCGCGAGAGGGGGTGTTGTCAAGCGATGGAGAACTCGTCCGACCGAAGACGAGGCACCGGGTGTTACCGTCGCGCGCCATGACCACGCGCGGATCGAAGGGATTGTTGGCGGTGCTCCTGCTGGCGGCCTGCGGGGACGACCCGATGCCGACCCCGACGCCCGACGCGGGTGACACGAGCGCGCTCCCCGACCGCATCAACGTCAACTGCACCGGCGACGGGGGCGCCGAGGAGACGCTGGCGAGCTGTGTGACGCGGCTCGCGGCGCGCTTCGCGGGGGCGACGGTGTTCGTCGGGCCGCGGGGGCCTTGCGCCGCGGACATCTTCAGCGCGGCGTGCCGGTCGTCGTGCGCGGCGACGGCGATCGGCGCGACCAACTGCGGGTTCGCGGCGGGCGGCTGTCCGGTGGACGCGTCCATGGGCTACGCGATCGTCGTGGACGTGGGCGGCCGACGGGGTCTCGCGTCGGTGGGCGCCTCGAGCAACTGCGGCGTGGTCGACGGGGTGCGCGGGCAGGCGCTCTGGGCGCGAGTGGCCTTCGACGATCTGGTCACGACGGCGATGACGGCGCGGCGTCCACCGGGCTCGGATGCAGGCACGGGCACGGACGGCGGCGCGACCGCGACGGACAGCGGGACATCGACGGCCGAACGGTTTCGACCGTGCATGATGGCGGGAGCGATGTGCGGGGTGGCGGGCGACTCGTGCACGCAGCTCGCATCGGGAGCGCTGCTCTGCACGCGGGCTTGCGCGAGCACGGAGGAGTGCGGCGCCGGGGCGACGTGCCGCAACTTCTGCTACCGGGCGTGCACCGACGGCGGCGCGGCGTGCCCGACGGGCATGACCTGCGACGCCATGGGGCGCTGCGCTCCGATGCCGTGAGGTCGCTGCCGTCGCTCCGCGGAACGAGAAGCCGCAAGGGCGCAAGGGTCGCAAGGAAGACGGAGCCCCTACGGCGAAGAGCTTTCGGTATCGCGAGATCCGTGGGCGAGCGAGGTGCCGACGCGGCGTGAGTGGTACGAGCCCACGACAGCCCAGAGCCCGCCATTCGCTTGCGACCCCTGCGCCCTTGCGGCTTTGTCTTCCGCGCCGCCCGACACCTCGCTCCCCGGTTGCCCTCCGCGTCGCCCTCCCGGCATCCTCGCGCCCCGTCATGGACCTCTCCACCCCGCCCATCATCCCGCCCGTCGTGCGCGGCGCCCGCTTCGACGACCGCGCCCGCTGGAACGGCTACGTCGAGCGTCACCCCCACGCCTCCGTCTATCACCGCTGGGAGTGGGGCGAGCTCTTCCGCGATGTCTACGGCACCCGCTGGTGCCCGCTCATTGCCGTCCGCGGCAACCGCGTCTCTGGCGTGCTCCCACTCGTCCGCCTCTCATCCATCCCCTTCGGTACGCAGCTCGTCTCGCTCCCGTACTTCGGCCACGGCGGCGCCATCGCCGACGACGACGAGACCTACCGCGCGCTCTTCGACGCCGCCCGCGCCCTGCTTCCCGAAGAGGGTGCCGCTCGCGTCGAGCTCCGCCACGCCCACAGCGTCCCCGCCGCGGCCGACCTCCCGTCGCGCGGCGACAAGGTGCTGATGCAGCTCACGCTCCCGGGTGACCCCGACGCGCTGCTCAAGGCGCTCGGGCCGAAGGTGCGCGCCGATGTTCGTCGCCCCGAGAAGGAGGGGCTCACCGCGCACATCGGCGGAGTCGAGCTCATCCCCGAATACCATGCTGCGTACTCGTCGGTGATGCGCGACCTCGGCAGCCCCGGGCACAGCGCGCACCTCTTCGCCGAGGCGCTGCGACGCATGCCCGACCGCTGCTGGGTCGCCGTCGTTCGCTACCAGGGTCGGCCCGTCGGCGGCGGCTTTCTCGCGGGCATGGGCGACACGCTGGAGATCCCCTGCGCGGGCTCGCTGCACGCCTTCACGCGCCTGCGCGGCAACATGCTCCTCTACTGGACCATCCTCTCCGAGGCGATTCGCCGCGGGTACAAGACCTTCTCCTTCGGGCGCTCGTCGCTCGACTCCGGCACCTTCGCCTTCAAGAAGAACTGGGGCGCCGTCCCCACCCCGCTCGCCTATCACTACCTCTTGAAAGACGGAGAGGCGCTGCCCGAGCTCAAGCCCGACAACCCCAAGTTCGCGAAGGTCATCGCGGCGTGGCAGCGCATCCCGGTGCCCGTTGCCACACTCGCCGGGCCGCGCATCGTGCGCTGGATCCCGTAGCTCTGCGCCCGCGCGGTGGGCTAACCTCACCGCCGCCATGACCACCCCCAACGCGCTCACCGTCGACGTCGAGGAGTACTTCCAGGTCGAGGCCCTCGCCCGCGTCATCGACCGCGACGAGTGGGACCGCCTGGAGTCCCGCGTCGCCTGGCAGACCTCCGTGCTGCTCGACCTCTTCGCCCGCGAAAACGTCCGCTCGACCTTCTTCACGCTCGGCTGGGTCGCGCGCCGGCACCCCGCGCTCATCCGCCGCATCGTCGCCGAAGGCCACGAGCTCGCCTGCCACGGCAACGCCCACCGCATGATCACCCAGATGTCTCGCGATGAGTTTCGCGACGACATCCGCGCCGCGAAGTCCACGCTCGAAGACCTCGGCGGCGTGCGCGTCGATGGCTACCGCGCGCCTACGTTTTCGGTCGTCGAGGAGACCCGCTGGGCGCTCGACATCCTGCGCGACGAGGGCTTCACCTACGACGCGAGCATCTTCCCCATCCGCCACGATCGCTACGGCATCCCCACGGCGCCGCGCGCGCCGCATCGCATCGCGTCGGGCCCCGGCGAAGGGCTCGTGGAGTTTCCCAGCAGCACCATCCAGCTCATGGGACGCAACCTCCCCGTCGGTGGCGGCGGCTACCTGCGACTGCTCCCGATGGCCTACACCCGCTGGGCGCTCGACCGCGTCGTCGCCGAGCAAACGCCCTTCATGGTGTACCTGCACCCGTGGGAGATCGACGCGCAGCAGCCGCGCTTCCCCATGAGCCGACTCGCCGAGGCGCGCAGCTATCACAACATCGACCAGATCGTTCCGCGGCTCACGGAGCTGATGCGCGCGTACCCGCTCGCCCCGGCGAGGACGGTGCTCCAGTCGCTCAAGCTCCTCCCGGTGGTTGAGTCCTCCGCGGTCGCCGCTTCGCCCGTCGCATGACGGAGCCGTCGTTCATCGTCTTCGGCGACGACTGGGGCGCGCACCCCTCCAGCGTGCAGCACCTCTTCCGCCGCGTCGCGCGCACCCACCGGACGCTCTGGGTCAACACCCTCGGCCTCCGCCCCCCGCGCCTCGATCGCCGCGACGCCGAACGCGTCGTCCGCAAGCTCCGCGGGATGCTCGGTCCCCGTGGCGAGCCCGCTGCGACGACCCCCGCCAACAGCGACCTCGACCTCCACGTCGTCTCGCCGCCGATGCTCCCGTGGATGCGCCCCGCGCCGCTGCGCCTCGCCAACCGCGAGAGCGTTCGCTTCGCCGTCGGCCGCGCCGCCGAGCGCCTCGGCCTGCGCGCTCCCATCGTCGTCACCACCGTCCCCAACGGCGTCGACGGTCGCGGCATCGCGGGCTCCCGGTGCCTCGTCTACTACTGCGTCGACGACTTCACCAACTGGCCCGGCGTCGACCGCGCCGCGGCCACCCTGCTCGAACGCGAGCTGCTCGACCGCTGCGACGCCGTCCTCGCCACCAGCCAGAACCTCCTCGACACCCGCCGCCCCCGCCACGGCGAGGCCACGCTGCTCCCGCACGGCGTCGATCTTGAGCACCTCGCCTCGGCCTGTGAGCCGTCCACCCCGATGCTCCACGGTGTGCGCCGCGGGAAGCCCGTGCTCGGGTACCTTGGCCTCGTGGACGCGCGCCTCGACGTGGAGCTGGTGATGGCCGTGGCCCGCGCGCGACCCGACTGGGACGTGGTCTTCGTCGGCCCCACCGACACCGCGCCCGACCCCCGACTGCGCGGCGACAACGTCCGCTTCGTGGGCGCCGTCCCCTACGCGCGCCTGCCCGAGGCGATGGCCAGCTTCGACGTCGCGCTGCTCCCGTATGTCCGCAGCGAGCTCACCCGCTCCATCAATCCCCTCAAGCTTCGTGAGTACCTCGCGTCGGGCAAACCCATCGTCGCCACGTCGCTCCCCGAGGTCGCCCGCTACGCGCCGGAAGTGCGCCTCGCCGACACCGCCGACGCCACCATCGCCGCCGTGAGCGAGGCCCTCGCCGGGCCGTCCGACCGCCGCGCCGCCCGCGCCGCCCTGCTCGCGGGCGAGACCTGGGACGACCGCGCCCGCACCTTCCTCGACCGCTGCCTCGCCGCCTCCCACCGCTCACAGGACCCCGCATGAACGCCCCGTGGATCTCCCGCGCCCTCTCGCGCGTCGACCGTCGCAACGCCCACGTCTGGGCCCCCGGCCTCGCCGCTTCGGCGCTGCGCCGCGAGGCGCCCGTCGAGGGCCACCCCGTCCACCTCTACGTCTGCGTCGCCGACCACTTCGAGCCGCGCTGGCGCAAGCCCTCCGTCGAGGAAGAACGCCGTCGCGTCGGCGCCTGGGTCGACGGCTTCCCGGCGCTTGCCGCTCGCCATCGCGACAGCTTCGGGCGGCCCAACCAGCGCACGCTCTTCTTCCCGCAGGAGGAGTACCGGCCCGAGCACATGCACGCCATCAACGAGCTGGTCGCGAAGCAGCTCGTCGACGTCGAGCTGCACCTGCACCACGACAACGACACGGCCGACAACCTCAAGCGAACGCTCTCGGAGTTCGCGACGCTCCTCCACGAAGAGCACGGGTTGCTGCGCAAAGATCCGGTCACGGGACAGGTGGTCTGGGCCTTCATCCACGGCAACTGGGCGCTCGACAACTCGATGCCCGACGGGACGTTTTGCGGGGTCGACGACGAGATCACCGCGCTGCGCGAAGCAGGCTGCTACGTCGACATGACGATGCCCTGCGTTCCGTCGCCGGCGCAGGGGCGCGTGGTCAACCAGATCTACTACGCGCGCAGTCGACCGGGGCACTCGCGCGGCCACGACACGGGCCGCGAGGTGACCGTCGGGACGGCCGAGCGCGAGGGCGAGCTCATGCTCATCCCGGGTCCGCTCGCGCTGCATTGGAAGTCGCGCGCGATGGGGCTTGTTCCGCGCGTCGAGGCGGCGATGCTGGAGCCCGAGAACCCGGTGCCCTTCGAGCAGCGCGTGGCGAGCTGGCTGGAGCACGGCGTCGCGATGCGCGGCGCCCCCAACCACCGCTTCGTGAAGCTGCACGCCCACGGCTGCAACGGCGACGCGCCCGAGTGGTTTCTGCGCGAGGGCGGGCCCTTCGACACGCTGCTCACCACGCTGGAGCGCGCGACGTCGGACACGCGGCGGTGGGTGCTCCACTACGTCACGGCGCGCGAGCTCTACGAGACCGTGAAATCCCTCGAAGACGGAACCCTCTCCAACACCTGAGACGTCATCCATGAAGACGGGACTTGGCTACGCGATCCTGCTCATCACGGTGCTCATCGCGCTGACCCGCAACCCGCGCTTCGCGGTGTTCGGGATGGTCGCCTGCGACACCATCCGACCGGGCGACGAGTTCATCGAGTTCGGGATGGAGACGGTGCGCTTCTCCATCACCTACTACGCGGTGGCGCTCGGGTTGCTGCTCATCTTCTACAAGCGGTATCGGCTCACGTCCGACCGCTTCCACTGGGCGATCTTCTTCCTGTTCATGAGCGTCGTGAACTCGGTGCTGCACGCCCCCTGCTTCGGCCCGGGGCTGGTGCAGATCGACAACTATTACAAGATGCTGCTCCAGTACTATTTGATCTGCGCGTTCATGCGCAACGACGCGCACCTGCGCGAGCTGTACTGGGCCATCTCCATCGCCAGCATCACCGTGGCGGTGCGCTTCTGCTGGGGGAAATTCCACCTCAACGAGAACAACTTCGAAGGGGCCACCGGTGATCGCAACGAGATGGCGATGACCATGGTGATGACCGTGCCCTTCCTGTTCATGCTGGGGCTCACGGCCAAGCGCATGTTCGTGCGGGCCTTCGCGTGGTTCTGGATCCTCCCGCTCGCCATCACCATCCTCCTCAGCCTCTCGCGCGGCGGCATGCTGGGGCTCGGCGCCGTCGGCGGCTATCTCCTCTACCGACTGCACCACAAGCGCTGGCTGGTGGTGGTCGGTGTGATGGTGGCGCTCGTCGGTCTGGCCAACCTCCCGACGGAGGTGACGGCGCGCTTCATGACGATCGGCCGCGCATCACAGAATGACGCGAGCGCCATCGGCCGCCTCAACGCGTGGGCCGCCGCGCGCAACATGGCGAAGGACCGCCCGCTCTGGGGCATCGGCAGCGGCAACTTCCTCGTGCGGTTTCGGCAGTACGCGCCGGTGCCCAACGACATCCACGTGGCGCACTCGTCGTTCTACCAATTGCTGGGCGAGCAGGGCGTGGTGGGCCTCGGCATCTGGCTCTACCTGGTCATCATGTGCTGGGTGGTCGCGAGCTGGTGCGAGATGCGCATGGAGCGCATCCACAAGAAGCAGTGGACCGAGGCTCGCTACATGCTCGTGATGGTGAAGGCGAGCTGGCTCGGATATGCGCTGTGCGGGGCGTTCCTCTCGCAGGAGGACATGGACTTCTTCTATCACCTGCTGGCGATCACCTCGCGCTACACGGTGTTCGTCGGCGAGTACGAGAAGAAGTACTTCGACGACATCGCGGCGCAGCGCACGGGCGAGCGGCTGACCATCCCGGGCGAGATGGGCGAGCGGCTGACGCAGCCGCTGTTGGGGCCGACGTAGCAGCGACCTCCATCGCTAACTCGGACGCCGTTCAGGGAGTCGACGTCGGCGGACGCTGTCTCGCCGCGAACCACGCCCGCACATCCGGCCAGGTCGCGCGTTGGTAGAGCACCTCCACGCAGAGCGCGTCGAGGTCTTCCAGCAGCGCGTCGAGCGCGAGGCCGTTGGTCGTCGCCTGGATGCCCGCCGTGAGGCGCGCCATGAGCTTCCAGGCAAACGGGAAAGCCCGGCGTTTGGAAGCGAGCGCGTAGAACACCGCGGCGGGCTCGTCCGCCAGCACCGCGCCCGCGAGCTGGGCCGCGCGCTCGAAGCACGGGCCAATCGCCACCGCGTCGCAGAGCGGGACCCGGCCATACCGCCGAGCGATGAAGGGGTTAGCCGGCGACGACGCCCCCCGCGTCGACGATCACCGGCGCGCGTCTGCCAGGAGCATAGCGACCGTCTCGGGGTCGTCGGCCTCGTCGCTGCGCGCCGTGCGTTCGAGCGTGGCCTCTTCGTCGGGCGACATCGCGAGGACCGCCAACACCAGCGGGTTGTCGCGCAGGTGCTCTGGCACGTCCGCCAACGTCACCGGGGCGGGGTAGCGGGGCACCCACGAGAAGTCATCGCGCGCGGCAGCCATGACGCCCAGAGTGCTCGCCGAAACCGGACCGGTCAACGCGCCTTCGCCCGCTCCGGCGGGCTCCGCTGTGTTCCATATCCTCAGGACCGCCGTTCAAGACGGCTATCGCCCGCAACCACGACGTGGTCAGCCCCTACGGTCGCGCGTACCGCACCGTGTACGCGCCGCCCGTGCCCGTCGCGAAGGCGTCGACGTACAGCGCGTGCAGCCGCGCCAGCCGCGGGTACGTCGACGTCAGCGACGACTGCGCCCCGCAGCTCCCTCCGCCGTTGTCGTTGCACGCCCGCGTCCCGTCGCCGTGCGCCGCGTGCAGCACCGTGTCGAAGGCCGCGCCCGCGCACGTCTGCGCCGTGAGCGTCGCCGTGAGCGCCGCGGGACACGTCCGCCACCAGTACGCATTCTCCAGTCCCGCGCCGCCGCACGTGCCGCTGGTCACTGCGCCTACAGGTGGCGTCGTCGCCAGCACGCCCGTCACGGTCGCGCTCGTTCCCGCCGTCAGCGCCGCGAGCACACCAGCGCCCGCGGGCAGGTGCTCGAAGTGCACCGGAGCCGTCCCCCGGCTCGACCCGTAGCCCGTCACCACGAGGTACCAGACGCCCGGATCGAGCACCGTGACCACCATCGCGCTGTTGCCCACGCCCGGGCACGGACCATCCGCGTCGTCGTTGCAGACCGTGTCGCCCGGCGTGCGGCTCGCCGTCACCGCCACTCCCGCCGCGTTGGCGAAGAAGAGCGCGCTGTCGTAGGTCCCGCCGCCGAAGGTGTCGGCGTACACGAGCTCGCGCTGCGTCAGCGTGAGCCGATAGAAGACGTCGCCGCCGCGGTTGGCGTTGCTGCCGAGGCACGGCGTCACCACGTCGCTCGTCGCGTTCTCGGTGCTCGCCGTAAACGTCACCGTCGGCTGCGACAGGTCGAGCGGCGTGGCCGTCGCCACCGTGTCGTTGGCCGGAGGCGCGCCCACACAATCACCGCTCGCGCAGACCTCGCCCGCGCCGCAGCGCACCCCGCACGCGCCGCAGTTCGCCGCGTCCGTCGCCAGCGTCACGCACCCGCCCGCGCAGAACGCCGTCGGCCGCGCGCACATCGCCACGCACGTCCCGGCCGCGCACGCCTGCCCCGCGGCGCATGCCCGCCCGCACGCTCCGCAGTGCAGCGAGCTCGTCCGGGTGTCCGTCTCGCACCCGTTGGCCGCCGCGCCGTCGCAGTTGCCGTAACCCGTCGTGCAGGCCGCCACCGCGCAAGCGCCCGCGGTACACGCCGCCGTGGCGTTGGCCAGCGCGCAGGCCCGACCGCACGCCCCGCAGTTGGCGGTGGTGTTGAGCTCGACCTCGCAGCCGTTGGCCGGTGCGCCGTCGCAGTTGCCGAAGCCAGCAGTGCACGCGCCCAGCTCGCACGCCGCGTTGACGCAGCTCCGTGCGGCGTTGGCGAACGAGCACACCCGCCCGCAGGCCCCGCAGCCGTCGACCGCCGACAGCAGGTTGATCTCGCAGCCGTTGGCCACCGTCGTGTCGCAGTCGGCGAAGCCGCGGTTGCACGTGAGCGAGCACGATCCTGCCGCGCACGTTCCGGCGCCGTTGGCCGGGGTCGCGGGGCACACCCTGCCGCAGTCGCCGCAGTGGTTGAGGTCGGTGCGCGGGTCGACGCAGCTCGCCCCGCACGCGATGGCCGGGGTCGAGCACACCAGCGTGCACGCGCCCGCGATGCAGCTCTCGCCCGCGGCGCAGCGGTTGTTGCACGCGCCGCAGTGGGCGGTGTTCGACGTGGTGGTGACCTCGCAGCCGTTGGCCACCGAGCCGTCGCAGTTGCCGAAGCCCGTGGTGCATGCGCCCACCCCACACGCCCCGCCCACGCACGCGGCCGTCGCGTTGGGGACGATGCAGGTGTTGCCGCACGCTCCGCAGTTGGAGACCGACGTGGAGAGCGCGACCTCGCAGCCGTTAGCGGCGTTGGCGTCGCAGTTGCCGAATCCCGCGCTGCACGCGATGCCGCAGGTCAACCCGGCGCAGGTGGCCGCCGCGTTGGCGCGCGCGGGGCACACGTTGCCGCAGGTCGCGCAGTTGGCGGCGGACGTGGTGAGGTCCACCTCGCAGCCGTTGGCCGCGTTGCCGTCGCAGTCGCCGAAGCCCGGGTTGCAGGTGCCGACGGCGCACGCGCCCGCCGTGCAGACGCCGGTGCCGTTGGCGGCGGTGCAGCGCGTTCCGCAGGCGCCGCAGTGCGTGGCGTCGCTGGTCGGGTTGGCGCACGCGCCGGTGCAGCAGACCGAGCCCGCGGCGCAGGCCGTCGCGCAGGCGCCGCAGTGGGCGACGTCGGAGTCGGTGTTGACGCAGCTCGTCCCGCAACAGGTCGAGCCCGCGCCGCACGCGCGCCCAGGTCCGCAGCCGGGGACGCAGGCGTTGGCGCGGCAGATGGTTCCGATCGCGCAGTCGGTGTCGACGGTGCAGCCGACGCAGGTGTGCGAGGCGACGTCGCAGACCGAGGTGCCCGAGCAGTCGGCCGCGCCGCGACAGCCAGGAACGCACGCGTTGGACGCGCAGTAGGTTCCGACGGCGCAGACGTCTTCGGTGGCGGTGCAGCGCACGCAGCGGTTGCTTGCGAGGTCGCACACCGGGCCGCCGGGCGCCGTGGCGCAGTCAGCGGACGCGCGGCACTCCAGCATCGGGCCCGTGTCGGGCGTGCCCAGGTCGAAGCCGACGTCGAACCCCACATCGAAGCCGACATCGAAGCCTGCGTCCTTGGCGACCGGGACATCTTCGAGGGCGACATCGACCGAGGGGACATCGGGGGGACCGGAGTCGCTGCCGACCACCGAGATGTCGTCACAGCCGACGAGCGCGAGCAGCGCCACCCCCAGACCGAGCCTTCGTCGAATCATCACCGGGTCTCTCCCTCAGGCTTGTCGCTAGAACGTCTCGCCGCTCGCCATCAGCTCCGCCCGCGCGTTGTCGCCGCGGGTGGGCGCGGAGCCTCTTCCGTCGAGGGCCGCGAGCTGGGCGTCGATCATCGCGCGCAGGACATCGGCCCCCGCGTTGATCTGCTCGCCCGCCAGCAGCGACGGCCAGTGAACGAAGACCCTCGGCACCCGCCGCAGATCGCGGTCGACCTGCACCGTCACCCGGTTGGGAACCCCGCGGCGCGTGACGCTCGCCTGCAACAGCGTGAGCGCGCGACCCGGGTGGTCCATCGCGTAGTTCACGACGTAGCTGATGTTGTTGCAGAGGTACGTGTTGCCATCGCGCGGGAAGCCGCCGAACTTCACGCCGGGCAGCACATCCCGCAGCGCGCGACCGTCGCTCGTCACCTCCGCTGCCGCCGCGATGCGCTGCTCCGCCGCCGCGCGAACGTCGTCCCAAGACAGCAACATCCCCCGCAGGTTGTCGCTCTCCAGCGCCGACGGAACCAACCTCGCGTACGACCGCCCCGTCGGCGCGCGCGGCACCAGCGTGTCCGACCCGTCGCGCAGCACCATCGCGCGGTTGACCGAGCCGAGCTCCAGCCAGAGGTCTTGCGCGGGGCCGGCGATGCCGTTCATCACCACGAGGTCGGGCGCAAAGGTCTGCGCCTCCTTGAGCGCGAGGATGGCCGCGAGGTCCCAGTACACGGGCAGCACCATGGCGCACACGTCGACGGCGCCGACGCCGGGCAGGGTCACCGTCGCCTGCGTCACCGCCGTCTGCGGCGCGGGGTCGTCGACCGTCCCCACGGGCGGGCGTTCGGTCATCGGGTAGAGCGTCCCCGGGACGAGCGCGCTCACCACCTCGCCGCTCACGTTGGTGACGTTGTCGAGAAAGCGCCCGAAGCCCGTGACGAGCACCCTCGGGCGGGGCGACGCGCCCGCAACACACCGCGCCCGGTAGCGCCGCGCGAAGGACACGTTGGCGTCGTACTGGGCCCGCGCCGCGGGGGTGCTGGTGTCGACGGTGACCGCGTCGACGAGCGGGGCTTCGTCCGTGGTCGGCAGCTCGGCGTCAACGCCGCACCCGGCGAGGGAGAAGGCGAGCATCGCGCGGAGGGCGCGCGTCGGGGTTCCCGCTGGTGTCATGGCAACGGCAGCACCATACCGCAGTCGCGATGAATCCACCGATGGCCGTCGTACGTCCACCGCGAGTTCGGAGGTACAACCCGATGACGATGATCCTTCCCCGATGCTTGAAGTCCGCGCTGCTCTCGACCGCATTGCTCTTGTCCGCGCTGCCCGCCTCGGCGCAGCCCGCGCCGCCGACGCCGCCCACCGCGGCCGCGGGGGATGCGCGACGCTGGGTCGAGACCCGGCACGCCGCCGTCAGTCGCCTGCTACGAACGGGCGCCGATGCGGGCACGGCTGCCATCGCCACGAGGGACGCGCAGGTGGCGCGCATCCTCAACGACATGCTCGACGTCGAGGCCCTCGGTCGCGCGGCGCTCGCGCCCCACTTCGAGCAGCAGACGCCCGCCGACCAGACGGAGTTCGTCTCGCTGCTGCGGCAGCTCATCGAGCGCAACTACCGCAACAACCTCGACTCCACCCTGGACTGGGCCGTGAACTACTCGCCCGCCGAGGCGGGGCCCAACAACACCATGGTGGTTCGGACCGTGGCCCGCTCGCGCACCAACCCCCGCGCGACCCCCGTCAACATCGAATACCGCCTGTCGGCGCGGGGCACCGGGTGGGTGGTCCACGACCTCGTCACCAACGGGTCGTCGCTGGTGCAGAGCTACCGCGAGGCATACACCCGCATCATCCGCGATCGGGGTTTCCCCGAGCTCCTGCGGCGGCTGCGGCAGCGGGTCGCCAACATGGGCCAGGCCGGGGCGGTGCAGCCGTAGCTACGACGGTGCGAAGTACGTCACTCGCGCGTTGACACCCGCCGGGGCTGCGGGGCATACGATTTCGCCTGCATGAAGCTCTATTCCAGCAAGGTTCCGGTGATCGCGATGGACATCGTGCGGGTGTTGACCGCCGAGAAGGACGTCGAGGTCTCCAACGCGCGCGAGGCCGAGGCCGACATCGAGGCCGTCCTGCGCGAGTACCTCCGCATGGAGCGCGACCTCACCGAGAAGGCGAAAGACCGCGTGGAGCAGCTCGGCGGCGGTCGCGAGGACATCTCGCGGGTGAAGAAGACGCTGGCCGATCAGCGCAACATCGGGCTCGGCGGCGACGCGATCTCGTACATCCTCAACCAGATCCTCGAGCTCATGATGCGGTCGCCGCACATCGAGGAGGTCTTCTCCGAGGACGACGTCATCCGGCGCAAGTGCAAGAAGGTGCTGGAGCGTCACATGGCCGCGGACGAGGAGCTCGACAAGGAGGTCCGCGACCAGATCAAGAACTTCCAGGAGGGCACCCGCACCTGGGAGGTTGAATATCAGCGCGTGACGGAGCAGGTGAAGCGCCGTCGCGGCCTCACCTGATCACGAGAGCTGAGACCACCGCCATGTGGATTCCCAAGGTCGATGAGAAGAAGCACTTCTGCCACAAGTGCAAAAACGAGCTGGTCTTCGAGGTCAAGATGGGCCGCCGAGACCAGTGCACGCACTGCGGCGCCGACCTCCAGTGCTGCAAGAACTGCGAGTACTGGGACGTGAGCGCCCACAACCAGTGCCGCGAGAAGATCACCGAGTACATCCCCGACCGTGAGGCGGCGAACTTCTGTTCGTTCTTCACGTTCAAGAACGGCTCTCCCGGCAGCAACGAGGGCGAGCTGAAGGCGAAGTCGAAGCTGGCGGCGTTGTTCGCCCCGAAGAAGCAGTAGAGGGCGTTCGCATGAAGGTGCTGATCACGGGCGGGGCGGGCTTCATCGGCGGTCACCTCATCGACGCGCTGCTCACGCAGGGCGCCGAGGTGCGGGTCATCGACAATTTCGCGACCGGCAAGCGCGAAAACATCGAGCGCGTGAAGAAGCAGATCACCTTCTTCGAGGGCGACATCTGCGACCCCGACGCCATCGGCCGCGCCATGGACGGCGTCGAGCTGGTGTTTCACGAGGCGGCGATTCCGAGCGTGGCGCGCAGCGTGGCCGACCCGGTGGCGAGCAACCGCGCCAACGTGGGCGGCACCGTCGAAGTGCTCAACGCCGCGCGGCTCGCGGGCGTCCGCAAGCTGGTCTACGCCGCCAGCTCCAGCGCCTACGGCGACACGCCGACGCTGCCGAAGGTCGAGACCATGACCCCGCGGCCG
The DNA here is from genome assembly GCA_044229975.1 of Polyangiales bacterium. GTDB lineage: Bacteria > Myxococcota_A > Polyangia > Polyangiales > SCUS01. The sequence goes on along the minus strand of JBGARZ010000005.1, from coordinate 119,964 downwards.
ATGAGCCCCTACGCCATCAGCAAGCTGACGGGCGAGCACTACGTCTCGGTGTTCGGTCGCATCTACGGCTTCGAGACGGTGTCGCTGCGCTACTTCAACGTCTTCGGTCCGCGGCAGGATCCGAAGAGCGAGTACGCCGCGGTCATCCCGCGCTTCGTGACGACCATCCTCAACGGCGGTCGGCCGATCATCTTCGGCGACGGCGAGCAGACGCGTGACTTCTGCTTCATCGAAAACACCGTGAGCGCCAACCTCCTGGCGGCCAAGGCCACCACGGCGGGCGAGGTGGTCAACGTGGCCTGCGGCGCGCGCGTGTCGCTCAACTCGCTCATCAAGCTCATCAACGAAGAGCTCGGCACCAACGTCACGCCCGAGTACGGCCCCGGCCGCGTGGGCGACGTGCGCGACTCGCTGGCCGACATCACGGCGGCGCAGAAGCTCATCGGGTACGAGATCTTGTTCGACCTGCGCGCTGGTCTGAAGAAGGCCATCGACTGGTACCGCGCCAACCCCGTCAGCGCCTGAGAGGTCACTGACCCGTGCGGAGCATGACCGGCTTCGGGGCGGGTGGCGCTCCCCTCGGCGGCGCGAAGGTCTCGCTCGAACTCCGTGCGGTGAACCACCGCTACCTCGAAGTGCGCGTTCGTTTGCCGCGCGAGCTCGTCGAGCACAGCGTCTTCGTCGAGCAGCGGGTGCGGGCGCACCTGTCGCGCGGTCGGGTCGACGTGAGCGGCCACCTCGAAGGCGCGCTGGGGGGTGGTGCGGGATTCGACGAGGCGCGGGCGCGGGCGACGCTCGACGCGATGCAGCGGATGGCGGATGCGCTGGGGTACGCCGAGCGGGTTCCGCTGTCGGTGCTGGGCGCGGTGCCCGATCTGTTTGGTGGGGCGTCGGCCTTTGCGCCGGGCGAGGCGCGTGAGGCGCTGGAGGCGTCGCTGACGGCGGCGGTGGCGCGCTTCGAGGAGAGCCGCGTGGGCGAGGGGGCGCACCTGCTGCGGGCGATGGAGGGGCTGCTGGACTCGGTGGCGCGCGGCGTCGAGGCGGCGGCTGCGGGCGCGGAGGGCATGACGGCGCGGCTGCGCGACCGGGCGCGGCAGCGGGTGCTGGCGGCGCTGGCGGGCGTGTCGGTCGACGAGTCGCGGCTGGTGCAGGAGGTGGTGCTGTGGAGCGAGCGGTCGGACGTGACCGAGGAGCTCACGCGGCTGCGGGCGCACGTCGAGGCGATGCGCTTGCTGCTCGCGGAGGGCGGCGCCATCGGTCGGCGGATGGACTTCCTGCTGCAGGAGATGGCGCGCGAGGCCAACACGCTGGGCGCGAAGGCCACCGACGCGGCGGTGACGACGGGCGTGGTGGCGCTGAAGGCTGACCTCGAGCGCATGCGAGAGCAGGCGCAGAACGTGGAGTGAGGCGATGGACGGGTTTCTGCACCTCATCGTGACGTCGCCGTCGGGGGCGGGAAAGACGACCCTGGTGCGCCACCTGCTGGAGGCGTTTCCGTGGCTGGTACAGAGCGTGTCCAACACGACGCGGGCGCCGCGGGTGGGGGAGGTCGACGGGCGTGACTACCACTTCGTCGACCACGCGGCCTTCGACCGGATGATCGCGGACGGCGACCTCTGCGAGTGGGCCGACGTCCACGGCCAGCGCTACGGGACGTCCATGGCGAGGGTGCGCGACGCTCGCCGGACGCACCGCGGGGTGGTGTACGTCATCGACGTGCAGGGGGCCCGGCAGGTGAAGGCGGCGATCCCCGAGGCGGTGGCGGTGTTCGTCCTGCCGCCGTCCTGGGAGGTGCTGGCAGGACGCTTGTCGAATCGGCAGACCGACTCGGCCGAGACCATCAAGCGGCGCCTCGGCAACGCGCGCGGCGAGGTCTCGCACTACGGCCTCTTCGATCACCTCATCGTCAACGACGACCTCTACGTCGCCGTGGAGGAGCTCAAGGCCATCGTGTTGGCGGCGGGCACCCAGCGGGCGCGGCGGGCGGCGCTGGCCGAGGCGCTGCTGCGGTCGGGCTGAGACTCTCCGCGCGGGTCGTCGATTCACCGCTGTGTTTGTGGTGAGCACCGCGGTCAGGCGCGCCATGGCGCTGAGCGTGAGACGGCTCTACGGAGGGTGGGATGGTGCCGTCGCTGCTCATGCCCGGGTCGGTGTTTGCGGGGGACTACCGCATCGTGAAGCGCCTGGCCGAAGGGGGCATGGGCTCGGTGTACGTGGCCGAGCAGCTCTCCACGGGGAAGCAGCGGGCGCTCAAGGTGATGCACCCGCGGATGCTCCACGACGCGTCGTTGCGTGAGCGCTTCACGCAGGAGGCGAGGCTCGGCGCGAAGATCGCGAGCGACCACGTGGTGGAGGTGGTCGGTGCTGGAGTCGACCCGCAGATGGACATCCCGTGGATGGCCATGGAGCTGCTGCACGGGAGTGACCTCGCGGCGAAGTTGTTGGAGCGCGGGGCGTTCGGGCTGGGCGAGGCGCAGGACGTGATGCGGCAGGCAGGGCACGCGCTGACGAGGGCGCACCGGCTGGGGATCGTTCATCGAGACCTGAAGCCGGAGAACCTCTTCCTGGCGGAGACGCGGCGCGAGGGCATCGGGTCGACGGTGAAGATCCTCGACTTCGGCATCGCGAAGGTGATGCAGGAGACGCGGGCCACGGGCGCGACGCTCGGGGGATTGGGCACGCCGCTCTGGATGGCGCCCGAGCAGACCCACGGCGGGCTGATCACCCCGGCGACGGACGTATGGGCGCTCGGGCTCATCGGGTTCGCGCTGCTCGCGGGGCGCTCGTACTGGAAGTGCGCGACCGAAGACGCGCCGCTCCAGGTGGTGCTGATGGAGATGTTCGCCGCGCCGCTGGTGACGGCGAGCGTGCGCGTCGCCGAGCTGGGCCTCGCGGTGAAGCTGCCCGCGGGCTTCGACCAGTGGTTTGCGAAGTGCGTGGCGAGGGACGCGGCCGAGCGGTATCCGAGCGCCGAGCCGTGCATCGCGGGCTTCCTCGCGCTGTCGACGTCGGCGGCGGCGGTCGCGCCGACGGCGGTGGGGGAGCCGTCGGTTCCGTGGCGGCCGGTGCTGGGCGACGTCGCGCGCTCGGTGCGACCGCGGCGTGCGTGGTCGGTGGCGGTGGTTGCGGCGGCGGTGCTGGTTCCGGCGCTGAGCTTCGGGGCGTGGGCGGTGGTTCGGGCGACGCGATCCGAGGCGCCGCCGCGCGCGTCGCTGGCGTCGAGCGCGCCCACGGTGACCGAACATCGGCCCATCGTGGAAGCGCCCGCCCCGGTGGTGGCGCCGGTGGTGCCGCCGAGTTCGGTGGAGGTACCGTCGGCGCCTGCACCGCGCGCTCCCGTCGCTCGACCGGCAGCGCGACCGACCCCGCCGCGGGTCGTGCGTCCGGCCGCTCCGCCGCCGACCTCGCCGCCGCCGTACTCCGCGGTGCAGCCCGAGCCCGCGCCGCTTCCGGCGCCGCCCCCCGTCGTGGCCCCGGAGCCCGTGCCGCAGGTCGAAGCGGGGCCGCGCCCCTGGCGTCGTCGCCCGAGGTACTGGCAGCGGCAAACGGGGTATCCCGGAGCCCAGGACGAGCCCGCGGCCAACGCCCCGGTCGCGCCAACACCGGCGTGCGGAGCGTGCAGCCAGGGAACGCGCGAGCGGTGCAACGGCTGCGATGACAACTGCAACGGCATCGTCGATGAGGGATGCTCCTGACCTGAGGAGCGCCCGCGCGGTGGTGGATTCAGGTTGGGTCGGTGGTCCGGTCATGAGCGAGGGGCAGACCTCCACGCGCGTCGTCGATCGGCTCCGCGTGGTGCGGGGATTCGACGCCGCCGAGGTCGCCGCCGCGAAGGTCGGACGGATCGCTCGTTGGTTCGTGGAGCAGGGCCTCGACGCGGCGGTGGTGGGCGTCAGCGGTGGGGTCGATTCGGCGCTGGTGCTCGCTCTCCTTCGCGCGGTGGCCTCGCTGGAGGGCTCTCCCCTGCGGCGCGTGGTGGCGCTGCTCATGCCGGTCGGAGGTCGTGGTGCCACCGCGCAGACCGAGGCCACCGAGCGGGGTCGTCGCGTGGCTGCCGCGCTGGGTGCCGAGGCGTGGGAGGCGCCGCTGACCGACGGGCTCGCGGCCATCGTCGGGTCGCTCTCGCGCGCGTCGGGGATGGCCTTCGACGCGTGGTCGGAGGGGCAGTGTTTGAGCGTGGTTCGCACGCCCGCGCTCTACGGGGCCGCGGCCCTCCTCCAGGCCCACGGCCTCCGCGCCGTCGTGGTCGGAACCACCAACCGCGACGAGGGTGCCTACCTCGGCTTCTTCGGGAAGGCGTCGGACGCCATGGTCGACCTCCAGCCCATCTCCGACCTCCACAAGTCCGAGGTGCGCGCGCTCGCTCTCCGCCTCGGAGTCCCCGCTGAGGTCGTCGACGCGACACCCTCGGGAGACGTCTTCGACGGCCGCTCCGACGAGGCCATGATCGGCGCCCCGTACGACGTGGTCGAGGCCGTGCTGCGCCTCCGTGAGCTCGGTCGCGACCCCACGCTCGCGGGACACGAAGCGACCGCTGCGGTCGATCGACTGCACGCCGTCAACGCCCACAAGTACCGCGTCGGTTCGCCCGCGGTGCACCTCGACGTGATGCCGCGTGGCGTCCCCGGCGGATGGGACAACACCGCTCTCGCCGGGCGCACCGAGCGACGCCCACCACCGGGCGCCATACCGGGCGCGTGGGACCCGCCGCCCATCGAACTCGACCCGCTCGTCGGGTTGCCCGCGTGGACGACGGTGGTGGGTGTTGCCGGCATCGCAAGGGTGCTCCACGGCGCGCTCACCCGTGACGATGCGCGTCGCCTCCGAGACGCGATGGCGGCTTCGGGCTGCGCCGAACCCGTCGGCGTCACCGGCGTTCGCGACAGCTACGGCGTCGGGTCGGTGCGCGCCACGGCCTGGTCCCCAGCGCTCGCGGCGGCGCTGTGGCAACGACTGGCGCCTGTGGTCCCGTCGGTGCGCTTCGTGGGCCCGCGCGACCACACGGATGCCCCGGGCCGCCGATCGTGGCGCGTGGTGGGACTCTCGCCGCTGCTGCGCTTCATGCGCTACGACCCGGGCGGCAGGCACCTCTGCCACTACGACGCGGGCTACGACTACGGCGACGGGCGGCGCACGTTGATGTCGGTGGTGTTCTATCTGACCGACGCGCCCGCGAGCGGGGCCACGCGCTTCGTCCGCGACGGGCAGGAGCACCTCCCCACCGACAAGCGCGACTACGGCGATTGGAGCCGCGACACCCGCGATGACGAGGTCATCGCCGCCGTGCACCCGGTGTGCGGCGACGCGCTCGTCTTCGACCACCGTCTCTGCCACGACGTCGCCCGCTGGGACGGACCGGGCGAGCGCACCATCATCCGCGCCGACGTGGTGTACGAAGCGGTTCCCGACGGGCGCTCGTGATGCACTGGAAGATCGCCCGCGACCCCTACCTCGCTCCGCTCGCTGCCCGGCTCGGTGAGCAGGCCGTGTGGGACGCCGGCTTCTTCTTCGACGACGACCCCGACGACGCCGCGCTCGACGACGTCGACTGGCACTGCACCCCGCGACCGAAGCGCTTCGTCTCCGGTGAGCGCCCCGTCGTGCTGCTCTCGACGGGCGGGTTCTGTCCGGTGCACGCGGGCCACCTCGCGATGATGGAGCACGCCCGCGACGCGGCCGAGGCCACTGGCTACACCGTGGTCGGCGGCTACCTCTCGCCCGGGCACGACGACTACCTCCGCCTGAAGTGCGGCGCGGGCGCGGTGCCCGCGTCGGTGCGCCTGCGCGAGTGCGCCGAGGCGGTGGCGACGAGCGACTGGCTCTCCGTCGACCCCTGGGAAGCCCTCCACCGCCGCGTCTCCGTGAACTTCACCGACGTCGCGGCGCGGCTACGGACGTACCTCCGGGCGCACGTCGACCCGCGCGTCGAGGTGCTCTATGTGTGCGGCGGGGACAACGCGCGCTTCGCGTTGGCGTTCACCGAGCGCGGCGGGTGCGTGGTGGTGGGCCGACCGGGTGCGTCGACGGAGTTCGACCGATGGCGCGCACGCCTGGGCCATCATCCGCGAGTGCTGTGGGCAGATGGCGACCACCCGGCCTCATCGCGAATGCTCCGTGCTCCCGTGTGGTCTCCTCCCGCGCGGGGTCGTCTCTGTCTCCGCGTCGAGGACGCGCGGGCGGTGCGGACGCTCGGGCTCGCGGGATTCGCGCGCTTCCAGTCGAGCCTCCGCGCGTTGCTCGCATCGACGGTCGCGGTGCGGGTCGCGCCCTGGGAAGAGCCCGTCGACGACGTCCCCGTCATCAGCCTCGACCCGATGTTTCCGGCCGCGAGCAACGTCGCGCTGAGTCGTCTCTTCGCGCCCGGTGGGTACGAGTCACTCGGCCACGTCGCGCGCCCCGGCTACGCGTCCCTCGCCGAGCAGGTGAGCGCGCTCGCTCCGGGTGACTACGCGCTGCGCGACGATGATCGGGTGAGCGGGGCGACGCTCGACGCGGTGCGTGCGCTGCTGCCGTCGACGGTGCGTGTGGGGGAGACGCGGCTCGCACTCACCCAGGAGCCCGGTGAGGACGTGGCCGACAGTCGCGACTTCCTCCTCGGATCCGACGACGGCGGCCTGGTGATCGCCCTGCCCGATGGTGGCATCGGGCGCGCCCCGTATGCGCTGCCGTACGTCGATCCGTCGGTGCGGTGCTGCATCCCGCCGGAGCGGGTGCACGAGTTCTCCGCGGCGGTGTGGCGGCTCAACGAGCAGGCGTTCGAGGGCACAGGTCTGTGCGTGGGTGACCTGCCAGCGCCAACGCGCGCGACCTTCGCCTGGATGGGTACGTCGCTCCCACTGGATGCGTTGTGTCGGTGGCACCTCGACCGACTGTCACGGGTCGCGACCCCCACTCCACCCCCTGCGTCGTCTGGTGCTACGAACCCCGGTTGAAGCCATGGACCTCCGCAAGAGCCTCTTCATCCTCCCCAACCTCTTCACCGTCTCCAGCATCTTCTGTGGCTTCAACGCCATCAGGGTGCTCTCCACGGCGGAGTCCCCGGCGGTCGACCCCACGCGCTACCAGCTCGCCGCGCTGCTGCTGGTGTTCGCGATGTTCTTCGACATCATCGACGGCCGCGTGGCGCGCCTCACCCGCACCCAGTCGGCCTTCGGTCTCCAGTTCGACTCGCTCGCGGACGTCATCTCCTTCGGCCTCGCCCCGGCCATGCTCGCGTGGCGCTGGGCCTTGTCACCCCTCGGCGACCTCGGCATCGCGGCGTGCTTCGTCTACGTCGCCTGCGGCGCCATCCGCCTCGCGCGCTTCAATGTCATCGCCACCCGCGAGACGGCCGTCGCCACCAAGCCCGGCAAGTACATCGTCGGCCTGCCCATCCCCGGCGCCGCGGGCATGCTCATCGCGCTCGTGCTCGCCAACCACTCGGTGCGCGGCAACCTCTTCGCCCACCCCGCCGCCGTCGCCGCGCTGATGGTCTCGCTCTCGGCGCTCATGGTGAGCACGGTGCAGTTTCGGTCGTTCAAGGACGTGCGGCTCACCGGGTGGCGACCGCTGGTCATCATCGCCGCGGGCGTCACCAGCACCGCGCTCGTGGGCCTGCGCTGGGGCGCGGCCTTCGCGCTGCCGTGGCTGCTCGGCTGCTACCTGGTCTTCGGCCTCGTCGAGAGCGCCGTGACCATCACCCGTCGCCGCCGCGCCCGTCGCGAAGAGCGTGTCTCCCGCCCGTCGCTCAACGACTGACCCACACCCATGACCAACCATCGCCCCCGCGCCCGCGAGCTCGCCCACGCCTCTATCGCGCAGGGCAACCCGACGGGGTGGTTCGAGCAGCTCTACGTCGAGGCGCGCCAGGGGACGACGGGTGTTCCGTGGGACGACCGCACGGCCAACCCGATGATGGTGCGCTGGCTCGACGCGCACCGCGACGAGGTGACCGGCACGCGCGCGCTCGATGTGGGCTGCGGCCTCGGCGACAACGCGGAGGAGCTCGCCCGGCGCGGCTTCGACGTGACGGCCTTCGACGTCGCGCCCACCGCCGTGGAAGGTGCCCGTGAGCGCTTCCCGACGAGCGCGGTGCGCTACGAGGTGGCCGACCTGCTGGCGCCGCCCGCGCGCTACCTCGGTGCCTTCGACTTCGTGACGGAGACGTACACGTTGCAGGCGCTCCCGGCGGACGCGAGGGTCGTGGCGATGGCGTCGCTGCGATCGCTCGTGGCGCCGGGCGGCACGCTGCTGGTCATCGCGCGGGCGAGGGACGCGAGCGAGGCAGCCAACGGTCCGCCGTGGCCCCTGACGGCGGAGGAACTCGCGCCGCTGGGCGAGGCGCCGCTGGTGCGGGTGTCCTTCGAGGATGTGCGCGACGGGGAAGATCCGCCGGTGCGGCGCTGGGTCGCGCGCTACCGACGGGCGTAGTCGCCATCCGTCGCGCCTATCCGTTGCGCAGATGCGCTCTCGCCCTCATCAGCGCGAAGCCCAGCAGGTTGAGACCCTCCCAGCGCAGCGGGTCGGTCGCTCGCTCGTCCGAGGCCCCCAGCGCGATGCCCCAGATGCTGTCGTACGGCGACGCCTCCACCAGCACGGCATCGCCTGTCTTCAGGAGAAAGCCCCGCAGCCGCGCGTCCTGCCCGAACTTCTCGATGTTGCCGCGCGTGACCAGCTCGAAGCGCGCGGCCACCCACGTCGCCTCGTCGAAGCCGCGCACCTTCCGTCCGAGCTTCTTCACCACGCCGGGGTCGGTCACCGCCAGGATCTCCGCGAGCGTCTCCGCGTCGCCGAAGAGCCGCGCCTTGCCCGCCATCATCCACTGCTCGGTCGACGTGTACGTCACCCCGTCGACCACGAAGGAGCACGCCCACCACTGTGACAGGCACTTGCCGTCGATGCGCCCGTCTGCCGAGGGACGGTGGCCCCAGAAAAGCTCGTACTGGAAACTCTGCCCGTCCCTCACGGCCGCCCGTAGCGCTTCGACGTTGTCGATCATGGGCCGGTACCCTACCGCGCAGTCGTAGAGTTCGCGCGCATGGCACGCACCTGGTCCCGCGACACCGACGAGGGCGACACCGTCACGGTCACCGTCGACCCGCGCGGCGTGGCCGTCTCGGTGCTCCGCATCAGCGGCGCCCGCGAGGGCTTCACCACCTCGCTCGAAGACTTCGACGACGACGTCGCGCCGTGGCTCTCCGCGCCCTTCGTCGACGTCATCGACGACATCCGCGAGGCCGTCGACCATGCGCGCTCGGCCGCCGACGACGAGGACGACGCCATCCCGTAGTCCCCCTTCCACCAGCGGAGCGGAGGGATGAGGGAGCATGTGCTCACGTCTGCCCAATGCGCCTCACCGTCGCGTAGCGACGGGGCGACGGGTGGTCGGAGATGGGCCGCAAGGGCGCAAGGATCGCAAGGGAGTGATCAGGTAGGCGGTCCGGCGAAACGTTGGTGGGCCGTTGCCGACCCTCACTTCTTCCTGCCCTTGCGATCCTTGCGCCCTTGCGGCCCATCTCCGACCACCCGTCGCCCCGTCGCCACGCGACGGTGAGGCGCATTGGGCGGACGTGAGCACATGCTCCGCAACCTCGGGTTCCCAGTGGACGAGCGGAGGCAGAGCTCTCGCGCTCTCCCTGACTGCCCGTCGTAGAGTCTCCCGCGGTGACGCTCTCCCCCTATCCGTCCAAACCTCCGGAGTCCCCCGAGGCCGCGTGGCAGTCGGCGCTCCTGCGTGGTGCCCAGCAGGGCATGGAAGACATCGCCGTCACCGGGGCCGCCGAGGTGCTCTTCATCAACGCGAAGCGAGCGTCGATGGCGAGCGCGTGGTTCGACTCCCTCGCGTCCGTGGCGTGGTCGCGCGGCTTCTGCGTGGCGCGGGTCAGCGTGATGTCCGACCGCTGCTTCGATGCCCTCGATGGGCTCGTGCGCAACCTCGTTCAGTCCGTGCGCCCGCCCCACTCCGACGCCCGCGGCTGGACCGCCCTCCTCGATACCTTCCTCGCCAGCCACCCCGCGCCCGCTGCCGCGCTCGCTGCCTTCGATCGCGACGCCCTTCCCCTCGGCGCCCATGGCGACCTCGCCGTCCTCACCCGCGAGTACCTCGACGCCGCCAGCCGCCCGGCCCGCCCCGCCTCCCGCATCGACGCGTGGCTCTCTGGCACCGACCTCTCCCGCGCCGAGACCCGCGGAACCGTCCTCGGCGCTCTCACCGCCCCCACCGCCCTGCGCGCGCTCGGTGAGTTCTCGCGCCTCGTGCGCGCTCTCGGCCACCGCGGCCTGGTGCTCATCTTCGAAGGCGCCGAGGCCCTCACCCGACTGTCCATCTCCCGTCGCGACGGCGCCTTCACCGTGCTCCGCGAGCTCGTCGACAATGCCGACGGCGCCCGCGGCCTCGTCTCGGCGCAGCTCTGGGTCGGCGCCACCGCCCTGCTCTACGACGGCGCCCGCGGCATCACCCTCTGCCGACCGCTCGCCTCTCGCGTGCTCGCTCCGTTGGCCGAGGCCGCGCTCCCTCCGCCCCACCGTCCGCTGGTCGACCTGTCCCCGCCGCCGGGATGGACGCAGCCGATGACCTACCCCATCCCGCTGCCCGCGCTGCGCGGCGAGGCGTCGGGGCTGCGGGCCATCCTTCGTGCGGCGCACGGCCTGCCACCGCTCGACCCGGACGTCGGCCTCAGCGTCGGCCACGAGCGCATCGACGAGACCATCGACGAGCTGTTCCGCCACGCCTCGCTGGAGAGCTCGGTCTTCGCGCTGGTGTCGGGCGTGTACGGCTCGGGCAAGTCGCACCTGCTCATGCACCTCACGGCGCGCTCGCTCGCCGAGAAGCGCCCGGTGTTTCGCCTGTCGCTGGAGTACCTCGACGCCGACCTCGGCCACCCACAGCGGCACCTGCATCGCCTGCTCGATCAGTCGGTGCTCCCGCTACCGGGTCGGCCCAGCGCCCTCGACCGCCTCACCGCATGGACCCGCACCGCCACCGAGCTCGATGGCGTTCGCATGGTGCTCGGCGCCGTCTCCAACGGAACCGGTGACGCCGCCGCAGCCGCCTCGCGCGCCCTCGGCCGCATGAAGCGAACGAAGCGACCCGGCGCGGCGCTCGAAGCCTTCCTCTCCGCGTCGGACCTGCGGCACAAGCCGGCGTCGACGGCCTACCGCAAGGACGCCTGGCAGCGCCTCCAGCTCTGGCTCGAACTCCTCGCCACCATCGACGGATGCCTCGCGCCGGTGATCCTCGTGGACGAAGCCGAGAACCTCTTCCGCGCCTTCACGGCCCCGCAGCGCCGCGCCGCCCTGCGCTCGCTGTCCTACTACGCCGGCGGAACCCTCCCCGGCAGTTGCGTCGTGCTCGCGATCACGCCCGACGCGCTCGAACGCCTGCGCGTGGAGGCCGACGCCATGCTCGCCGACGTGGCCGAGCAGCGCACGGTGCTCCCCTCGGAGGACGCGGCGATGCTGCGACGGCGGTTGCACCAGGCGAAGCCCATCGAGGTTCCGACGCTCGATGCGGCGCAGCGGGTGGTGCTCGCCTTCAAGGTGCAGGCGGCGCACGCGCGGGTGAGGTCGCCGGTGGACGACCCGCGCTGGGCGACCTGGGTGAGCGAGACCATCGAGCGCGCTGCCACTCCGCGAGAGCTGGTGCGCCGCGCCGTCGATCGCCTGGAGAGCCTGTGGTGGCGCTCGACGGCCTCCGTCGGCGAGGACTGATCGCGTGTCGAAGGCGGCGCTCCAGCCGATGCCCCAGCTCGACGGGCTGCGCGCGGTGGCCGTCGCGCTCGTGCTGGTGCAGCACTACCTGGGCGAGTGGCCCACCGTTCGTCGCATCGGCCCGGGTGGTCTCGGCGTCGGGCTCTTCTTCGTCCTCAGCGGCTTCCTCATCACGCGCATCCTGCTCGACCTGCGCGAGCACATCGCCGCGGGCAGACAGACCCTCGTCGGCGGGCTGCGCGCCTTCTATGCCCGCCGCTTCCTGCGCATCTGGCCGCTGTACTACGCGGTGCTGCTCGCGGCGGCCGCCTTCGGTGTGCCCGCGGTGCGGCGATCGTTCGCGTGGCACGCGACCTACCTGTCCAACCTCTACTTCGCGCGCCGTGGGTCGTGGGACGGACCCGTCACGCCCTTCTGGAGCCTCGCGGTCGAGGAGCAGTTCTATCTGCTCTGGCCGCTGGTGATCTTGTGCGTTCCACCGCGCTGGCTGGTGCGCGCCATCGCGTCGTTGCTGGTGCTCTGTCCCCTCATGCGCCTGGTCTATCTGCGTGGGCTGGAGGTGGGTCCCTTCGCCGTCGGCATGCTCCCCTTCGGGTGCACCGACCAGCTCGTGTGGGGCGCGCTGCTCGGGTGCTGCTGGCACGACCCCGCGGCGCTCGATGGCGTGCGTCGACGCGTGCGTGCGGTGGGGCTCGCGGTGGGCGCGCCCGTGGTGTTGCTGCTCCCGTGGCTCGGGCCGTGGGCGATGGGAAGCATCGCGGAGACGTTGGCGATGATGTTCCAGCTCACGGCGGGGGGCGTGTGCTTCTTCGCGGTGATCGACGCTGCGGCGAGGGGGCTGCCGGGAGTGACCGGTCGCTTGCTGGCAGCGCGCGTCCCTCGGTACCTCGGCAAGATCAGCTACGGCATCTACGTGCAGCACACCTTCGTACGGACGGCGGCGTTCGGACTCGGAGCGCTGCCGGGGCTCGCGGTCGTGGGGCGGTGGCTGCGGACGATCGAGCCAGACGCGGCGCTGTGGTTTCCGGTGGCGGTGGGGACGGTGGTCGCCACCGCGAGCGCGAGCTGGTTTGCGTTGGAGCGCCCCATCAACGAGCTCAAGCGGTGGTTTCCGTACGTGCCTCGGAGGCCCGCTCAGGGCGAGGTCGAGACGCTGAGCACGTAGTCGGAGATGGGGCCCGTGGTCGTGGTGGCGTCGCGGAAGCCACGGGCGCAGACGAAGTACGTTCCGGCCGGGAGGGCGTTGGCGTACGGAAACACCGCCGCGCGGGTTCCATCGATCATGGCGCAGCGACCGAGCGCAGAGTTGGACGAGGTGCCGCGCCAGGTGGTGCCGTCGGTGCCGTAGAGGTCGAGCGTGATGCCGCCGACGATGGGAGCCGGGCAGCGACCGTTGCCATCGCTGACGAACGCGGTGACCGAGGCCCCCGCGGCGACGGTGACGGCGACACAATCGACGTCGCCGAAGGTGAGCGCGCCACGGCGCGTGGTGGTCGTGGTGACGGGCGAGCCCATCACGGCAGCCGGTGAGTCGTTGGGCTCCGTCTCGGCACCAGTAACGGCCGCGCAGGTGCCGCGGTTGAACGCGACGGCACCGCACACCTGGGTGCCCGGGCAGCGGATGGTCGGCGTGAGCGGGTTGCACATTCCCCCCGTCGACGCGGTGGTCTGGCAGATGCCCCCGGAGAGCGCGGTGCCCGAGCACACGAGGCCGGTCCCGCAAGGCATGTCACCCGCGCGGACGTTCTGGCAGAGCCCGTTCTCGGGGATGTCGTTGTCGCTGCATGTGAGGGTCGAGGACGTGCAGTAGGGCGTCGTGCCGTTGCAGCCGCCGCCCTCGCCGGCGTTGGTGCCGCAGCGGCCGACGGTGCGGTCGCTGAGGTCGGTGAGGAGTTGGGGCGCAGCGACCAGGAAGACACGAAGCCGCAAGGGCGCCAGGGTCGCAAGGACTGAAGAGGTTTCCGACGGAGGTTGAGGGGGTGACTCAGACGGAGCGGAGACGAGCGCAATGTTGGTGAAGTGGATGACCATGGGCTCATCCTGCTGCCCGTCGGAAGCCTCTTCACTCCTTGCGACCCTGGCGCCCTTGCGGCTTCGTGTCTTCCTCGTCGCCGACCCCCCACTCCCACCGTCAGGAAAAGAGTCGCAGCCGCAGTCACCGTCTTCGCAACCAGGTCTTTGGTCAGCCGCCGTCCCAGGTCACGTACCCGCCGGCGCGGATGACCTGCTGCACCCGCCAGAAGTAGCTCGCGTCGTGATCGACGGGCTCGTCGTCGGGCATGCAGATGAGCAGCGGCGGCCGCGTGTACAGGGTCAGCGATCGATCAGGTGGCGCCTTGAACCAGTCACGGTCGGCCACCAATCGCGGCGTCGGGCGACGTCCCAATGCTCGGCGCAACAGCGCGATCCATCGCGGCTCCTGCGATCGCGCGATCGAGGCGTAGTCGATGCGCTGCCAGACGTCCCCGCAGAGGACGTCGAGGTGATCGCCATGGAAGACAACCTCGCGGACATCGGGCCATCCCTCGACACGCGACGGCACGAAGCGAACGCAGGAGGGCATGGTCATGACGATGGGTCGCGAACCCGCTTGTCGGTTCGGAGCTTCCAGCGATCCGATCAGCGCCCGACGAGCACCGGTCGTAGCTGTCGCGTCTCCGCGGCCGGACCCAGTTGCCCGAGCGCGTTGTCGCCCCAGCACCACAGCTCCGCGGGCGATGGCGCGGCGCACGCCCGGTCGAAGCCCGCCGCCTTGAACGCGACGGGACCCCGTGGCGACACCGCCACCACCACGGGCGTGCTGCGCGCCATCCCGCTGTCGTCGCCCACCTGACCCAGATCGTTGGCGCCGGTGCATCGCATCGCCACGGCAGTGCCGTCGCCGCAGGTGAACCCGCGCCCCGCCCGCACCGACGTCGACTCGCGCCACGCCGCCACCTCCACGGGCGTCCGTCGCTCCGTCGTGGAGCCGTCTCCCAATGCCCCCTGGGCGTTGTCTCCCCATGCGTAGGTCGTCCCGTCGGCCACCCGCGCCAGCGCGTGCGCGTCACCCACCGCGAGCACCCGCCCCGCCGCCGCTGCGCCCGCGACCGCTCCCGGCATCGGGCGGTCGGTGGTGGTCCCGTCGCCGAGCTGCCCGTGGTCATTGGCGCCCCACGCGACGAGCATCCCTCCGGCCGTCTCCGCCAGCGTGAACGCTCCGCCCGCCTCCACGCGCCCGTAGGTTCCGCTCACCGGGACGAAGGTCGCGCGGTCGGTGCCGGTCCCATCCCCAAGCTGGCCGTGCTCGTTGGCGCCTGCGCAGCGCACCACCACGCCGGTTCGAACGCAGGTGTGCGCCGCCCCGGCGGTGACCGCTTCGACATCCGGGATGCCCGCCGGCGCCACCGGCGTCGGTCGGTCGATGGTGGTGCCGTCGCCGAGCTGCCCGCGGTCGTTGGCGCCCCAGCACCGAACGCCGCCCGCCGACAACATCGCGCACGCGTGTCGCCGCCCCGCCACCATCGACGCCACCGGGCCGATGCCCTGCACGCGCACCTGCTCGCTCGTCGCGGCGGTCGTTCCGTCGCCGAGCGCGCCGTGGGTGTTGTCGCCGCGGCACCACACCGAGCCCTCCGAGCGCACGATGCACAGGAAGTCGCCGCCGATCGCCACCGCTCGGATGGTCCCCATCGGTACCTCCGGCACATCGACCACCACCGGGACGTCGGGCCGATCAGGCGCAAACCCACGATCGACGGCGACCACGTCGACGGCATCGACCGCGGGTGCAACGTCCCCGGTCGAGGCGTCCATCGCGCCGGCATCGTCGGTCGACAGCGCGAGGCCATCGGAACCAATCACGACGTCCCAACGGCAGCCGCACAGGAGCGCGAGCGTGGCGAGTACGCCCTTCACGGAGCCGCGCACGTCCGCCTCACCCTTCCCACCTGCGGTGAACCCGGGTGCCTCGCCACGAAGGCCGCGCCCGCTCGCCGGGCTTCTTCCGTCCGCCCCGACGCGCAGAGCACCTGCACCCCGAGGGCCTCGCGTTCTTCGACCAGGTGACCGTGCGGGAAGGTTCGCGCGTGGCTCCGCAACGCCGCCTGCGCGCCCGCCATGTCGCTTCCCGCGAGGGCGGTCTGCGCCTGCTGGATCAGCCGCAGCTCCGCGGCGAGGTCGTCGCGCTCCGCCACCCTCGCGGGCCTCGGAGCCACCACCACCGGCGCAACGAGCGCGGGCGCCGCTGCCACCACGGGAGGTGCCACCACCCTCGCGGGCGGTGCGGCCGGCTCCACCACCGTCGCGACCGTTCGCGGAGCAGCAACCACGGGCACGGCTGCGGGGGCTCGCGTCGACCACCACGCCGCGATCACCGCCACGACACCGAGACCGACCGCTGCGAGCCACCACGGGCGCGGTCCGACCGTCGGGGCCACGGCGGCCTGGGCGGCCACCCGTGCACGAACCCGCTCGGCGGCGTCGGGCGGCGGGTCGTGGCTCACGGCGAGGGAGGCGAGGAGCGCTCGCGTGTCGGGGGAGAGGTCGGTCATCGCGGTAGTTCCGTGGTGGAGCGATAGCGTTGGGCGGCGGCCTCGAACTCAGCGCGGGCGACCCGCAGCCGCGAGTAGACGGTGTTGAGCGGAACGCCCACCGACAAGGCGATCTCGGGCGCCGACATCTGTTCGAGCTCGGCCAGTACGAAAACCGCCCGCCGCTCCTCGGGGATGGCGTCGAGCAGTCGGTCGAGCGCCCGCGCGGCCTGCGCTCGCTCGGTGAGCTCCTCGGGCGATGGGGTGTGCGAAGCCACGGCGTCCACGTCGTCGTCGCGGTCACGCGGGTCCTTCCGGCGGCGCCATCGGCGGTGGTCGCTGGCGGTGCGCATGGCGATGCCGAAGAGCCACGTCCGCACCGACGACCGCCCCTCGAAGTCCTTCAAGCGACGGTGAACCACGACCCAGACCTCCTGCGCGGCGTCCTCGACGTGGGCCTCGGCGACCCCGAGCCGCCGGAGGTTGCGCCAGACGAAAGGGAAGTGTTCGCGGTAGATCGCATCGAAATCACGGGCAACCGGCTCCGTCGTCGCGGTCGCAGGCTCCATCGTGCCGGGGGAGTGGCCGGGGACGGAGGGTTCCGTCACGGCCATCGCACTTCGACGCCGAGGCCCGCGAGGAGCCCGAGCGCCGGGATCGCTCCCGCGTCATCCGTTCGCCCCTGCACCACGAAGGTCGGCCTCGTCAGGTGCGCCACCCCGTCGACATGCAACAGCCCCGCGACGCGGCCCCGCGCCACGGCCACCCGCAGCACCGCGCCGCCGCCCGCCGACGCCCACGGCACGAGGGCGGTGTCATTGCGCTGGAGACCGAAGGCCGTCGCCCACATCGTCCCGCCCACGAAGGTCGCGCAGAGCCCCACGGACACCACCTCGCGGGCGCGCATCAAGCACCCACGCGCCGTCACGGTGGCCGCCATCACCTCCGCGCCGGTGCCCGCGCGCGTCCCGTCGGCGGTGGTCGGGAGCTGCCACGCGAGGCCGAGCTCGGCGCGCAGCATTCCCCGCGAGAGAGCGCCGTGCAGGCCGACGTGCACCGCGAGCGCGCTGAAGGTGAGAGGGTCGACGGTTGCGTGGAGACCGAGGTCGAAGCGCGTTCGCCCGCGGGGTGGGAGCGGTAGAGGCATCACGGGCCGACGGAAGGGCGCGGCCTCGGGGTCGTCGATCTGCTCGACCGAGTCGGGGAGCGTCGGTCGGGTACGCGGTGGCGGCGCGTCAGGCAGCGTGTCGAAGGCGAGGGCCAGCACCACGGCGGTCGCCTCGCCGAGCTGGGCGCAGGTGCGGGCTTCGAGGACCCGCACCCCGACCTCGCCGCCCGCCTCCGTGCGGACGCGCACGCGCCAACGAGAACGGGGCGCCGTGGTGACGGTGGCTTCGACATGCAGGTCGGAGTGATCGCGATCGAGCGCGGGCCGCAGTCGGGTGGCGAGGGCGACCACGTCGCCGCGGGTGGGGCAGCCCGCCGGGGACGTCCACGTGAGGTCGAGGGCGTCCTGGGCCCACGCGACGCGCGGCAGACTCAAGGCGAGCGCGAGGAGGACACCCGAGGTCCGCACGCGGCGGAGGATACCGGAAGGCGCGTGCGGCCATAGGGGACGATGATGGTGACCTCAGCCGCCCAGCATGTACGCCACGCCGCTGCGCGACACCCGATAGAACACCTCGCCCCGCGCTCGCAGCGTCGCCTCGGCGATGGCCGACCCTTCGGCCGTGAGGTGCGCCGTGTGGGCGCGAACGGTCTCCAGCGATCGCCGTGCGTTGCCCCGGCGCAGCGACGCGACGAGCGAGTTCTCCTCGGCGCCCGGTGCGAAGGGCTGCGTGAAGAACGACAGCACGCTCTCCAACGTCCGCTTCGGGAGCGCCGTCGGAATCTCGTCCGCCACCGGCAGAAACACCCAGGTCACCGCCGCCCCCGCCGGTGCTGGCAGTTGGGGCAGCGGCAGAAACCTCGCCGTCACCACCACCATGAACTGCCCCCGCTCGGGTGCGTCGCCCACCTGGGTGAAGTCCGTCTGCGACTGCCACTGCACCCGCGAGCCCAGCTCCAGCAGTCGTGCCTGCGCGCCGCGGGTGAGCTCCATGGTCTCGGTCGGCCGCTCGGCCTCGCCCGTCGCCACCGTGAGCTGCACCGATTCGCCGCGCTCGACCAGGGTGCGCGCCAGGGAGATCCACAGCTCCACGAGCCGGTCGAGAACGTCCCCCAGCACCAGGTCGACCTCCTCGCCCTTGGCGATGGACTCGGGGAGGTACGTGTCGAGCACCAGCCGCACGCGTCGCCGCACCACCGGGACCGTCTCGGGCTGCCGCACCTGGAGGTGCCCGAGCTTCACGCTGAGCTTCCAGTGCATGCGCCGGGTGTCGTCGCCCGACTGGTACTCGCGAACGCGAAACCAGTCTTCGGTCGGCGCGCGCCGCAGCACCGAGAGGGCGCCCTCCTGCCGGGCGTGCGAGCGCGGCGCCGCCGTGAGCGCCACCGGGTAGAGCCGCGGCAGCACCCTCAGCCGGGCCTCGGCCGCCTGCGCGATCGCTACCCGCGTGAGCCCGAAGAGGTCGGTAAACGCCACGCTCGCCGGGGGGATGCGGTAGTCGCCACGGGGCGTTCGGTGGAGGGGGCGCGACAGCGTCACGCGGCGCATGGAGACGTCGGCGCCGACCACGTGACGGCTCTCGGTGGCGAGCCGCGCCGGCAACCGCTGAAACACCTCCACCACGAAGCCCGGCGGCACCGGAACGCCCTCGAAATGGAAGTGCTCCTCGACGCTCTCGCCGGACTCCACCACCACCGGGGCAAACTCCCTCCCGATGACGCCGCCCCTCGCGGCGAGGCGCTCTTCGAAGCGCTGCGCCACCACGGTGCTGAGCAGCACGCCCGCGGTGACGACGGCGTAGAGGGTGCTGAGCCCGAGCACGGCGATGACCCCGAGCTCGGCGAACTTGAGCGTGAGCGAGAGCACCACCGCGACGAGCGCGCCGACGAAGAGCCCGAAGCCCTTGTCGGTCATCACCCGCACGTGCCGCAGCGCGCTCTCCAGCACCGCGCGCGCCGTGGGTGTGGCGTCGGTGAGCGAGAGCTCCCGCCGCACCTTCACGAAGACGCAGACCCCCTGCACCACCTGGAGCGGGAGCAGCACCACGGTGGCCCGCTCGATGAGTCGCGGGAGCGTCTCGCTGACCTGCGACACCTCGGCGAAGAAGCCCGCGAGCCCGCCGATGATGAAGGGCAGCGACGCGAGCAACAGCGTGTTGGCGAGCACCCGCGCGGCGAGCCAGGCGATGGGGCCGCGGGGAGGCGGGTTCATCGCGGGACGGCGACCCGGTGCATGGCCTCGATGACGAACTCGCGGCCCGCGCGCCCGTCGGCGAGCAGCACGCGGTGGCCCATGACGTCGGGCGCGACGGCGTGGATGTCTTCGGCGACGACGTAGTCGCGGCCCTTGAGCATGGCGCGGGCCTGGGATGCGCGGGCGAGCTGGATCGTGGAGCGCGGCGAGATGGACTGGAGGTTGCGCGGGTCGCCGCGGAGGGACTGCACCACGGCGACGGTGTAGCGCTTGAGCTCGTCGCTCATGAAGATCATGGGGACGGTTCGTTGCCAGCCGAGGAAGTCGTCGCGGGTGATGACGGGTTGGAGGCTCGTGATGGGGGCGTCGGGCTGGAGGTGGACGCCGAGCATGTGCACCTCGGCGGCCTCGGCGGGGTAGCCGAGGGAGAGCATGACCATGAAGCGGTCCATCTGGGCCGCGGGGAGGGGATAGGTCCCTTCGTGGTCGAGCGGGTTCATGGTGGCGATGACCTGGAAGGGCTCGTCGAGCTTGTGGGTCTCGCCCTCGACGGTGACCTGCCGCTCTTCCATCACTTCGAGCAGCGCGCTCTGGGTCTTCGGCGGCGCGCGATTCACCTCGTCGGCCAGCAGCAGGTTGGTGAACACCGGGCCCCGCTGAAACTCGAACACCCGTCGCCGCATGTCGAACACGTTGGACCCGGTGACGTCCATCGGCAGCAGGTCGGGCGTGAACTGGATGCGCTTGAACACGCACGCCATCGACGCCGCCACGCTGCGCGCGAGCATGGTCTTTCCGACGCCCGGCACATCCCTCAACAGCACGTGCCCGCGCGCCGTCATCGCCACCAGCAGCCGCGCGATGACGTCGTCCTTGCCGACGATGACCCGGCGAACGTTGTCCATCACCAGGTCGAACTGCTGCTGCACCTTCGCGATGGAGCCCGCCACGCCGTCGCGCTGCGCCTCGGCCGTCTGCGCGCCTCCGCCCACCCCCACCGTCGTCGTCTCACTCATCGCGATGCCGCGATGGTAGCGCCTATCCCGCCAGGAAGAACGACCGCAGCCGATCGAGCACCCGCTGCCGCCGCGATCGTCGCGCGAGGCGGTAGGTCTCCAGCCAGCGGTCGACCTCGGACTGGTCCATGGCCCAGGCGTCGGCGAAGGCGCGCAGCACCCGCACCTCGCTCGGGTCGGCCATGCCGTCGGCGTAGGCGAGCTGCGCCATGAGCGACAGCAGCCCCTCGCGCCGCGCCGGCGGAACCTTCCCCGCCACCTCCACCGGCCGATGCACCCGCATCTCCTCGGTCGCCAGCGGCGCAAGTCCCTCCGCCTTCAGAAACGCCTCCACCAACGGCGTCTCCCGCGGGTCGCGCTGCCCATCGGCCATCAGCACGCTCACCAACGCGAGGAGCATCGCGCGCCGATCGTCACCGTGCGCGGCCACCGCGACGGGCGCCGGGGGAGGGGGCGTCGTCGGCGCTCGCGACACCGCGCCAGAGAGGAAGCCCACCGCGCCATCGAGCGAGGTGTCCACGGGGCCGCCCTGGGCGTAGCGCTCTCCGAGGGCCGCGAGGTCGGGGACGTTGAAGCACCGCTGCACGAAGTCACCGAGCTCGTCGTCGCCCTCGGCGGCCATCAGCGCGCGCACCGAACGCTCCAGCACCGCCGGGTCGCGCAGGTCGTCGCCCGCTCGCGACGCCACCATCGCCGCGTGCGACTTGCAGCGGCTGCACATGTGCGCCGCGAGGTCGGCCTCGTCGAGGGCGTGCGCGCAGAACGGGCACCGCCCGGGTGGTCGTACCCGCGCGGTGAGCCCGTCGGAGCCGGGGGTGCATTCGCCGAGGTGTTCGGCGGCGCAGAGTCGACAGCGCGCCTGCGCGGGGAGGCCGAGCGCCGTCGCGGGTATCACCGGGTCGTAGAGCTCGATCCACACGCCACGGGTGTGGCATTCGGGGCACTCGGCGGTGAGCTCGACCTGGGCGCGCACGACTCGGTCGGGTTTGATCGCTAGCGCGACTCGGTCGGCGGCGCGGGCCGCGAGGACACCCGCCGACGGCGACCGTCGGTGTTGGGCCAGCGCAGCAGCAGGTACTCCTCGCTCACGGCGAAGCGCAGGAGGTCACGCAGGGGTTCCCACTCCACGAAGGCCCACGGGAGCGAGCGCGGAACCTCGGGCGGCGCGCTCGACAGCAGCCACCGCGTCGATTCGAGGAAGTCACCCGACACCAGCAGCCCGGCGCGCGCCCGCGCCTGATCGATGACCGCACGCCAGCGGGCGGGCGTGAGCGACGGACCGAGCTCTTCGACGTACGCGCGCACCTGCCGGTGCAGGCGGGTGGGCGTCGCGTCCATGAGCTGCGCGGCGGTCGCTGCCACGGCGGGGTCGACCTTGTCCGACGAGGGCGCGCCGAAGGCGAAGAGCAGCGCGCGCACCATGCGATCGGCGACGTCGGGTGCGACGGCCGTGATGGGCAGGTGCCCCGTGCGCCCGGCCTCGACGAGGTGGCCCATGGCGAAGTGCCCGGAGGGCGTATCGGCCGCCTGCTCCAGGGACATCACGAGGGCGATGGGCGAGGCCGCCGCGGAGACCGACGCTGACCCGACGGGCCCGTCGCGCAGCGCGAGCACCGTCGTGCGGGGCATCTGGAGCAGCCGCAGCGCGGCCTGGAACGGCCGCACCACCGAGGAGTTGGGCGGCACGCGCACGCCCTCGTCGCGCCCTGCGGCGCGCAGCAGCTCCTTGCGCCAGGTGACGCCGACGCTCTCCCAGAGCAGCGCGCCGAGCTCGGCGAAGGGACCGAGCCGCGCCGGGAGCAGCACGCGCGCCACGCCATCGGGCGGGTCTTCGAGCTCGACGGGATGAAGGGGGCGCAGCTCGGAGGGCTCGCCGCGGAGCACGGCGCGCACCTGCGAGAGGCCCAGCGCCTCGCCGCGTCGGTCGCCTCGCTTGACGAGCTCGATGATGGCGTCGAGCGCGTCGAAGCGTGTCGGGTCGGCGTCGAAGCGCGCGCGCTGGATGGCGAGGGCCTCGTGGGTGTTGTCGGGCTCGGCGGCGAGGCGCTCGGCGAGCAGGGCGGCGGCGGCGTCGTTTCCGCGCGTGGCGGCGTCACGGAGCGACTCGGCGGGCGGAGCGTCGGTGACGCGGGGGTCGGGCGTCGGGGTCGGACGCCGCGCCGCGCCAGGAGCCAGCGACGTGATGACAAACGACGCGGGGTCGGGCTCGATCTCGTCGACCTCGATCTCGTCGAGGTCACCCGTGGGGATGACCGTCGGCATGGCATCGGCCGTGGGCAGCGAGGGCATCGCCTTGGGGACGGGCGTGACGGGCCGCGGCTCGGCCACGAAGGAGATCCACTCGTGCTGCTCGGGCGCGGGCTTCGACGGCGCCCTGGGCGCCACCGAGCGCCTCGACGGGCGGGGCGCGGGCTCCTCATCGTCGTCCATGACGAGCTCGAGCGTTCCGAAGCGCGGCGGCTGCGTGGTGACGTCGACGGCGGGCTCCGCGGGCGGGGGCACCGAGGCCAGCGTCGGCGACGCCAGCAGCGCGTCACGCAGCTCCGGGGGAACCCCCGGTCGACCGATCATCTCCAGCACCGTCGCGCGGGCGGCGCGCGGCGCCTCGTGCTGCTTCACATAGAGCCCGATGGCGGCGTGGGCCCGCTCGGCGTCGTGGGCTTCGGTGAGGGCGCAGTCGAGGGCCTGGAGCGAGTGGAGCGCGCGCACCGAGTCGTCCCACGCCTGCTGCGCCGAGGCGAGCTCCCCGTCGATGAGCGCGTGGACGGCGGCGCGCGCCTCGTCCGGGTGCGTCGGGCGCAGCGCGCGGGCCCGGTCGATGACGCGATCCCAAAGGGCGCGCGAGCGGCTCACCTGCCAGGCCTGCACCTCGAAGCCGAGGGCCCGCACGGCCGACCGCATCTGCAGCCGCGCCACCTCGGCGCAGCGGATGAGAAACTGCACCCGGGCCTCGGTCGAGGGCGCCTCGGCGGCGAGCACCTCGAAGGCTTCGAGCATCGGCTCCCACTGCCCCGTGGCGCCCGCGAGACGCTCGATGGACCGCAGCGACGCGCCGATGGTGCGCGCCTCGTTGAAGAGCTCGATCTGCGCCGCGAGGGCGTCGACCGTGCGACCCGCGCGCTCCAGCACCGTCGCCCGGCGGTACGCAAACGCCCGCCGCCCGTGCTCGCCCGCCGCGCGCGCCATGGCGTCGTCGTAGATGCCCAGCAACGGCTCGATGGCCTGCGCCCCGAGGCCGATCACGTCGGCGTCTTGCAGCACCTCGTGGGCGTCGGCGTCGGCGAGCACCGCGTCGCGCAGAAACGCGAGTGCCACCGCGGCGTCACGCTGCGCCGTCCACGCCACCCGCGCAGCGCAGCGCAGGCGCAGCCCGGCGTCGACCCCGACACCCAGCCCGTCGGCCCAGCGCGTGAGCCATCGCAGCGCCACCGCCGGGTGGCCTACCGCGACCGCGCACCGCACCCAGCGCCCCTGTGCATCGTCGCCCGACGCTCCCTCGGCGAGCGCGTCGAGCTCTTCGGCGACGGCCATCCGCTCCCCGCCCGGAACCCTCAGCCGCGCTCCGAGCACGCCCACCGCGTCACCGCGCTCGCGACGGAGCGCGTCGAGGCGCTCCACCCACGCGGCGTCGGGCGTGTCGCTCGATGCGACGACGATCTCCAGGTGGGCGATGGCCCGCGCATCGACGGCATCGGTGCGCGCGAGCGCGACCTCGGCGAGCCCGCGGTCGGCCAGCAGGCCCGCCTGCGCCGCAACGTCGAGCACCTCGGACACGGCCCCGTCGGCGCCAAGGGCGGAGAGCCGCGTGAGGGCGCCGCGCGTCAGCGACGCGAGCTCGGGCAGGCGAGCGCACGAGCCCACGGCCGCGCGAATGGACGTCACGATGTCCGCGGGGTCGTCGCTCAGGCGGGCGAGGCCCGCGTACGCGAACACCGCCTCCGGCGACCACGGCGCCAGCTCGACGAAGCGTCGCGCGACCGCGAGGGCCTCGTCGGCGCCGCCCGGTGCGGCCATGAGGGCGCGGGTTCGGAGCGCGAGCAGCGTCACCGAGTCGCCGAGGAGGTCGTGCAGCCGACGCAGCCGGTCGGAGCGCTCGGCCGACGCAGACGGCTCTTCGGAGACGGCGCCCAGGGGCTCGAACGCTCCCTGCGAGACGCCCGCGAAGCGCAGCAACACATCGCGCTCGGCGGCGTCCGGGGAGGCCCCCGCGACGGCGCGCAGGGCCACCTCGCGCAACGCGGTGCCGTCGCGTCGCTCGGCCAGCGCGGCCAGCGCGGCGGCGACGGTGGCATCCCCCGGGAAGTCTTCGTCGTAGCGGCGGAGCAGCTCGGCCGCCTCGGCGCCATCGCGCGCCGCAAACTCCGCGAGCGTCAGGCACTCGCGCAGGCCCTGCGCCCGCACCGTGGCGAGCGTGCTGCGGGTCGCGAGCGCGCGCAGCACCCCGGCCAGCGCCCCACGCTCGACCGCCCGGCGCGCGGCGCGCAACCACAGCGTGGCCGCGGCCTCGTCGCCGAGCGCGACGCCTGCGAGCGTCTCCATCGCGAGCGCGACGACCGCCACGGCGCCGGGCGTGGACTCGCAGCGGGTGACCGCGAGGGTGATGGCGGCGGCTCGGTTCTCCTCGTCCGTCGACACCGCCGCGGCAAACGCCGACTCGCACGCCGCGAGCTGGAGGGCCGCGCCCGCGCTGACCCGCGCGAGCCCCTCGAAGGCTTGCGGGACAGGGTCTTCGACGCGCGCGTACGCCGCCTCGGCCGCGACGAGGTCGCCCGCCCGCTCTTCCAGCGATCCGAGCCAGAGCAGCATCTCGCTGCGCTGGGCCGCGCTCAGTTCGGTGGCCCGCGTGAGCGACCAGAGGGCGTCGCGCACGGCCGCCTCGATGCTCGCCTCGGCCGCGAGGGTACGCAGCAGGTCGAGCGCCTCGACGTCGTCGGGCGCGGCCCGCAGGCCCTCCACCAGCGCACGCGACGCCAGCATCGGGTCGTGCGGCAGCTCCATCGCGGCGACGCCCTTCCACGCCGCGGCCCGCGCCGCCGCGGGGGCTGACCACGCGTCGATGCGCAGGCGCACCGCGAGCTCGGCCGACCGACCGCGCTCGGCGAGGAGGTCTCGCAGGGTCTCGCGCGCCGCTGCCGAGTCGCTCCCCGGCATCAGCGCCCGAACGCTCCACACCGCGAGCGCCTCGCCATCACTCTCGACGAGCGCGGCCCCTCGCAGCAGCGCGCCGACCGCGTCTCCCCCGCGCGAGAGCGCCTGCGCCGACTCATCGAGCGCCACGAGCATCGCCGCCCGCTCCCGGCCCGCCGCCCGCAGCGCGTCGAACAGTCGTGGCCCGCCGCGCTCCCCGCGCGACTCCACCCACGCGTCGACCGCGAGCGACCGCCACCCCTCGACGTCGCCACCCCGCCGCGCCGTCTCGGCGGCTGCGGCGAGGGTCTCTTCGGCGTCGTCGTCCCGGGCTTGCAGCGCCAGCGCGACCCGTGACGCCTCGGCCTTCGCAGCGACCCTTCGCGCGTCGTCGGGCGATCCCGCCGCGAGCCATCGGCGCCACGGCGGTGCCTGACCAGAATCGGCGAGCTCTTCTTCGGTGCGGGCGGCCTCTGCCCATCGCCCGGTCTGCACCAGCCGCGCGACCAGCCGCTGGCGCCGCTCGTCGGTCGGAGCTCTCGCGACCAGGCTCGCGAGCGCATCGCGCTCCAGGCCCACGCAGCCCGCGGCCGCCCAGGTCTCCGCGAGCCTCGCCAGGGCATCGACCTCTACGGCCCCTTCAGGACCCTCGACCCAAGCGCCCACCGCGCGCAATGCCGCCAACGCGGGCGAGTCACCCTCGGTCGTCCCCACCAGCTCGAACGCGCCGAGCGGGGCGAGGCTCTCGTCGTCCACGGCCACCGAGGTCATCGTCAGGGGCTGGTCGCGGCGTCGGCGTCGGCGGACTCGGGCGACCGTGCCGAGCTGATGCGCTCTTGCAGCGACTCGATCTGCCGACGGGCCATCTCCGCGCGCGACCCGCCCGGGTTGACCTCCAGGTACTGCTGATAGGCCTGCACGGCCTGGGCGTAATTGCGCTGGTGGCTGTAGGCCTCGCCGAGCCCGATGTACGCCTCCGAGTAGCGGGAGTTGCTGGCGAGCGCCTGGCGGAAGCGAGAGATCGCCGCACCCACGGCGTTGACGTCGAGCTCGACGTAGCCGAGGCCCGTGAGCGCCTCGGAGCCGTTGGGGCGCGCGGCGAGGGCGGCCTGGTAGCGCTCTCGCGCGAGCGCGCTGCGGCCCGCGTGCTGGAGCTGATCGCCGCTCTGCACGAGACGGTCGTACCCCTGTGGAAGCGGTCCGCCGACCTCGGCGGCCGTGCCGCCGTGATGAGGTGCTTCGGCCGGAATCACGATCGGGGTCGCCGTGCTCGGAGGCGTCGGGGGCGTCGCTGTGGGCGTCACCACGGTTGGCGGCGTCACCGCGGCCACGAGCGCCGCACCGGCGTCGACCGCGGTGACACCGGCGTCACTGTTGACGGCTACCACCGCACCCAGGGACCGTGACAGCCCGAGCAGCGCTTCGTGGCTGGCATCCGCGCGCAGGCCCTCGTCGAGGACTTCTCGCGCGCCTCGCGCATCGCCCTGGCGCTTGAGGAGCCGGGCGAGCGCCACGCGGGCCCGCTGGTTTTGCGGCTCGGTGGCCAGCGCCGCGCGGAGGCCCGCGGTGGCCGACGTGGCGTCGTCCGTGATCGAGGCGAGCGCGAGGTAGAGGGACGACTCGGCGGTGGGCGTGGTGCGCCGTGCGGCTTCGAGGTGGGCGGCCACGCTGCTCTCGCCCACGACGCGCGCGGCGTCGGCGAGGCGGGCTTCGACGAGCGGCCGGTCCCCCGCGGGGACGCTGTCGAGAGCCCCTTCGGCGGCGCGCAGGTCGGCGCGCGCG
Organism: Polyangiales bacterium; assembly: GCA_044229975.1. Classification (GTDB taxonomy): domain Bacteria; phylum Myxococcota_A; class Polyangia; order Polyangiales; genus SCUS01. The sequence continues at coordinate 92,539 of JBGARZ010000005.1, read as the reverse complement.
CGCTCCTTCCGGGTGCCGCTCTCACGACGCAGGAGATCCGCTTCGGCGCGCAGCCGGGCCACGTCGGCACCGGGCGCAGTGGCCTGTGCTTCGAGGTCGTCGGCCTGCTGCGCGAGCATCTCTGACCAGGCCGCGAGCACCTCCGCGCGCGTCGCGGTGAGCACGGCGTCGGCGGGGTTGAGGGTGATGGCGGTGTTGAGCTCTTCGCGGGCTTCGTCGAAGGCCGCGGCGCTGTACCGACGGGTCTTCTCCGTGGCGCGCCCGATGATGGCGTCGCGGTGGGCGGTGTCCGCCGCCGGTCGCGGGGTGTTGTTGGCGGTCGCGTTGCCCGGGCCGAGCGCGCCCATCTGCCACGACACGCCGACGGCGATGGCGGCGATGACGGCACCGACCACCAGGCCGAGCACCAGCCCGCTGCGCCGCTCTGGCGGGGGCGGAGCGCTGCGGGGGAGCTTCAGGTCGGAGTTCATGCTCCGCGTGGGCGCCTGGTCGTCGACGAGGTCTCGCGGCGGCGTCGTGAGCGTGGGCAGCGGCGGGAGCGCCACCTTCGGCGGAACGCTCCGCGGCCTCGCCCGCTCGACCTCGTCGACGAGCGGCTCGTGCCGGTCGGCCGCGGGGAGGGGAGAAGAAGGCGGGCCCATCTCCGTGGGCATCTTCGGCGGCGGCGGAATCTGCACCATCGTGCTGACCGCGGGCTTCACGCCCGATGGACCGCGCAATCCCGTCGGAACGGGCGGCGGTGTTCCACCCTGCGAAGGAGCGCGCAGTCCCGAAGACGTGCCGCCTTGCGACGGAGCACGGAGCCCCGACGAGCCAGAGCCCCCGTGCGACGGAGCGCGGAGGGCAACCGGGGGTGGCGGGGGTGGTGCCGCGCCGCCGGGGCGGATGGTGGGCGAACTCAGCGCGGGGGACGACGTCTTGGAGCCGCTCGCAGGGTTGGAGCGCGACGCGGTGCCCGGAGCGGGAGTGGGCGCGCGCACGCCGTTCATGCTCGGGAAGCGCTGGCCGGCGCGGCCGGGGGCGTTCTGCGAAGCGCGGAGTTCGGCAGTGGCGAAGAAGCTCTCGAGCTCCGCGATGGCGCCGAGGCTCTTCCAGGCTTCACCTGCCCGGGAGATCTCGTCCATCTTGCTGACCTTGCCCTCCAGGATCCACTTCTGGAGCACGGCGAGCGAGTCGAAGGGGATCACCGTCCCGTCGGGTCGACGGAGGTTCCACACCTTGGCGGCGTCGCTCTCGGACGTCGGACGGAAGATCTTGAACTGGTGGCTACAGTTCGTGCACTTGACCGTGGTCCCCCGTTCGGAAACGAGCGCATCGTCAAATTCGTACTCGGCCTTGCAGCGTTCACATACGACGTCCATGCGCTCGTTCCGCCCTCTTCTACGCGGCGGCGCGACGATAACAGACTGCTCTCCGCGGTGTCGAAACAACCGCACGCGCCCCCCTCATTGGGCGACCGGCCGCCGCGGCGCCGTTCACGGGGACCCTATGAACGCTCATTCACGGCACTCTGCTCTCGGACCGCCCGACGGAACTCTCGCGAGACTTGAGCCTCGGCATGGGAGATGCTGAAACGGACCATCGTCCCCACCTCAACACCACGACAGACCCGATCGCTCGGTAGGGCTCTACCGCTTCTGGAGGCGTCACCATGCGCAAGCACCTCATCTCTCTTCAATCCTTCTCGATCGTCGGCGCGTTTGGCGCGTGGTTGCTCGGCTGCCCGGTGTGGAGCGAGGAGGCCATGGGCCCCGACACCACCATCCCCGTGACGGACGCCGGTGGCGTCGACAGCGGCACCGTCGACAGCGGTCCCCGCGCCTGCACCAGCAGCACGATGTGCCCCGGCGGCTACTGCGACACCGCGACCGGCCGCTGCACCGCCACCCAGACCTGTTCGAGCACGGCGGGCTGCCCCACCGGCCAGTACTGCGAGACCTCGCGTGGCGCCTGCGTCCCGGGATGCAGCACCAACGCCCAGTGCATCGCGGTCACCGTGGGCCTCGTCTGCGACACCAACTCGCGCCGCTGCGTCCCGGGCGGCGGCTGCACCACCAACGCCCAGTGCAGCGGGTCGACCCCGGTCTGCCTCGGTGGCACGTGCCAGCCCGACGCCAACCGCTGCACCTTCGACTACCAGTGCACCGGCTCGGGCCAGGCGTGCGTCGACGGTCAGTGCATCGTGACCGGCTGCACCGCCGCCAACGTCGCGACGGTCTGCGCCGCGGGTCAGGTCTGCACCAGCGGCCGCTGCACCTATCCCACCAACAACAACGACTGCGGCGGTCGCTGCACCAGCGCCCAGCTCTGCGTGAGCGGAACCTGCCTCGCCACCTGCACCGCCGACGCCCAGTGCGGCAGCGGCAACGTGTGCCTCGGCGGCGTGTGCCGCGTCGACACCCGCCCGCGGCCGTTCTGCACGATGGACTCGCAGTGCAACAGCGGCTCGGTCTGCAACAACGGCGCGTGCCGCCGCCTCTGCCCGATGCCGGGCGTGGGCACCGACGGCGCCTGCCTCACCGTCGACGTGCAGTTCGATCGCTGCGCCGCGCCCGACGCGATGGGCCGCTCGCTCTGCACCAGCTCCAACGAGCAGAACCCCCAGTGCATGCGCTCGGCGGACTGCACCGCGGGTCTCACCTGCGTCAACGCACGCTGCCAGTGACCCTCACGGCGCGGTGACGATCACCGACCGCGCCGACTCCCCGCCCCGCTGATCGCGCAGCACCGCCCACACCCGGGCCACCTCGCTCCCCACCACCACCCGCTGCGGAACCCACCGCAAGACCATCGGCGCCACCCGCCCGGGGTCGTTGACCGCCCGCGGCGGAGCCACGGCCCCGCTGGTCACGTACACCGAGCCGAGCAGTGACTCCGTCGCCTCGGCGGCATCGGTCGCCGGAGTGAGCGTCAACGTGAGCGACGGACAATCCCCATCACAGGCGCTGAGACCACCCACCGCGACCGTCGCACCATCCTCCAGCGCGAACTCCTGACCCGCGTGGCCAAGCGTCCAGCGTGCGATCGCGGGCGGTCGGTTGAGCTCGCCCGTCGTCCGAACGGTCACCCGCCGAAACGCCTCCGAGCCAACCCCCTCGGGACACACCAGTCGCCCTTCGCGCGGGTCGATGGTCGCGTCCATCCCAGAGCACGCGATGGCGTAGACCACCCACGTTCGGTCGCTGGTTCCCAAGGTCGCCGCCGTGATCTCCGCCTGATCGGCCGTGCCGCTCGACAGCTCGATGGCGCCCGTCGCCCGCGCACAGACGCGCGGGTCGTCGGCCACGCCCGCGTCGCACAACCGCCAACGCCACCGCACCAAACGCCCACCCACCGGGTCGAACCACAACGCTCGCACGGTGATCCCCTCGCCAGGTCGAACCTCAGGGGTCGCAGTCGTCATCGCGAGGATGCGCAGGACATCCACCGTGGAGCTCGACGGAAGCGCGTCGGTGCAACCTCCGAGCACCGCCAGCAGCAGCCACCGCCTCGTCGTCATGGGTCGAGACGATCCTATGCCGTGCACGATCTGGTGTAGACCCCTCTACGTCATGAGTGAGCCGGTGCGGGTCGGGGCGATGCTGTCGTTGGAAGATCTCGTCGCGGTGGCGCGCCTGCGCCGACCGGTGACCTTCGATGAAGGCGCTCGCGCGAAGGTCGCGGCGTCGCGGGCCGCCATCGACGCCATCGCGGCCGGGGGCGACGACTCCCCCCGTGTCTATGGCGTCAACACCGGCTTCGGCGCGCTCGCCGAGACGCGCATCTCGCCCGGAGACATCCGCAGCCTCCAGCACAACCTCCTCCGCAGCCACTCGTGCGGCGTCGGCGATCCGCTGTCCGCCGAAGTCACGCGCGCGATGATGCTCCTGCGCGCCCAGGTGCTCGCGCTCGGGCACTCGGGCGTTCGGCCGGTCGTCGTCGACACCCTGCTCGCGATGCTCAATCGCAACGTGCATCCGATCATCCCTTCGCAGGGGAGCGTCGGTGCATCGGGCGACCTCGCCCCGCTCGCGCACCTCGCCTCGGTGCTCATCGGTGAAGGTCAGGCCGAGCTCGACGGAACCATCCTGCCTGGCGCCGAGGCGATGTCCCGCGCGGGCATCACGGCGCTCTCGCTCGAAGCCAAGGAGGGCCTCTCCCTCATCAACGGCACGCAGCTCATGCTCGCCTCGGGCGCACTGTCTCTCCACGACGCCGAGACCCTCGCGCGCTGCGCCGACGTCGCCGGGGCCATGTCGCTCGAAGCCCTCAAGGGCAGCGGCCACCCCTTTGAAGAGCGTGTCGTCGCCGTGCGCCCCCACCCCGGCGCGCTGGCCTCCGCGAGCAACCTCCGCGCGCTGCTCATCGAGAGCGAGATCGCCGAGAGTCACCGCGACTGCGGCAAGGTCCAAGACCCGTACTCCCTGCGCTGCATGCCCCAGGTGCACGGCGCCTCGCGCGACGCCATGCGCTGGGTGCGCGAGGTGCTCGCCCGCGAGGCCAACAGCGTCACCGACAACCCGCTGGTGTTCGTCGGAGAGAGCGGCGCCGAGGTGGTCTCCGGTGGCAACTTCCACGGGCAGCCGCTGGCCTTCGCGCTCGACCTGCTCGCCATGACCTGCGCCGAGCTCGCCAACATCTCCGAGCGCCGCGTCGAGCAGCTCGTCAACCCGGCACTCTCGTCGGGCCTGCCTCCCTTCCTCGCACCGCACACCGGCCTCGACTCGGGCTTCATGATCGCCCAGGTCACCGCGGCCGCCCTCGTCAGCGAGAACAAGGTGCTCTGCCACCCCGCCAGCGTCGACTCCATCCCCTCGTCGGCGGGCCGAGAAGACCATGTGTCCATGGGTTCCATCTCGGCCATCAAGGCGGCGCGGGTCGTTCGCAACGCGCGCATGGCCGTCGCCATCGAGATGCTCGCCGCCGCCCAGGGCCTCGATGCGCGACTCCCTCTCAAGGCCGGTCGCGGCGTCGCCGCGGCGCACGCCCACCTGCGCTCGATGGTCGCGACGCTCTCCGGCGATCGCGCGCTCGCGCCAGACTTCGCGCTCGCCGATCGATCCATCGTCGACGGCTCGCTGCTCGCTGCCGTCGAAGCCGCCGTCGGCGCGCTCGCCTAGCGGATGGACCTCCCGGTCACCGCCGCGCTCGTGGCCGCCGCCTTCGCGGCCGGAACCGTCGACGCCATCGCCGGCGGTGGCGGCCTCATCACGCTTCCGGCCCTCCTCGCCGCGGGCCTCCCGGTGCCGCTCGCCCTCGGAACCAACAAGGGTCAGTCCACCTTCGGCTCGCTCAGCGCGCTCATCAACTTCTGGCGCCTCGGTGCCATCGATCGCTCGCGTGTACTGCTCTCCTTCGGCTTCGCTTTCGTCGGGTCGCTCGGCGGCGCGTGGCTCGTCGCGCACAAGGTTCCGCGGCACCTGCTGCGTCCGATGGTGCTGGTGCTGCTGGTGCTCGTCGCGCTCGTGCTCACCTTCCGACGCGACGTCGCGCGGCCCACCGAATCGCTCCCGCCCGAAGCCTCCCCGAAGCTGCGCGCGGGTCTCATCGCCTACATCATCGGCGCGTACGACGGCCTCTTCGGACCCGGCACCGGGACCTTCGTGATCCTGTCGTACGTGACCTGGCTGCGTGAGCCGATGGCCCGCGCGAGCGCCAACGCCAAGGTCGTCAACTTCGCCTCCAACCTCGCGGCCCTCGCCATCTTCACCCTCCACGGCGACGTGCGCTGGCGCGTGGCGCTCCCCATGGCCGCGGCCCAGTTTCTCGGCGGCGCCTTCGGTGCGCGCCTCGCCGTGAAGCGCGGCGATCGCTTCGTGCGGTGGGTCGTCCTCGCGGTGGTGCTCTGCCTCGTCGTCAAGATTGCGGTCGACCTGTTTCGCCCGTAGCAGCCGCGAACTTCGGGTGCCGCGCGCCCTGCTGCTACGTCTCGTCGCGCCGTGATGACCCTCCCTTCGCAGCTCGGTGAGACCACCCTGGGCGACCTGCTCGCTGCCCTCCACCGCGCCAACGCCACCGGCACCCTGGAGGTCGTCGAGTCCGACCGCACCCATCACGTTCATCTCCGCGGTGGTGCCGTGCAGGCCGTCGAGTCGCCGTCCGATGCGCGTCGCTTCGGCGACGTGGCCGTGGCCGCGGGTGTCGCCGATCGAGGCGCCGTCGAGCGTGCGTGGGGAGAAGGGCGCGCGCGAGGTTTTCGCATCGGGCAGGCGCTCGTCTGGCGGCGCGTGGTGAGCGCCTCGACCCGCGATCGTGTGCTCGACGCCCAGCGCCTCTCGCGACTCGAATCCCTCTACCGCGTGGGTGCGGCATCGCTGCGTTTTCGTTCCGCGCGAGCGCTGCCCGAGGGCACCGCCGAGCAGGCGCCGTTGCTCGCGTCGGAGACCTTCCACGGCCGGCCGCGACGTCGCGATCACTCGTCCGTCGACCCCGCGCGCGTGAGCGATCTCGCGGCGCTGGGCTTCGACCGCGACCCGGGCACCGTGGCCCTGCGAAGGCGCTTCCAGGAGCTGGTGATGGCGCTGCACCCCGACCGCCACGCAGGAGATGCGTCGCGGGCGGAGCGGCTGCGCGCGGTGATCGCGGCGTACCGACGGTTGCGGGGTTAGCGGGCGGGGACGGGGACGATCGAGCCGCCTGCGGTGGCGGGTGAGGCCGGGGCGTTGGTGGTGCCGGGGGCCTCGGGCTCGACGCGATGGAGGGTCACCGGGATGGTGACCACGGCGCCGGTCAGGCTCGGGTGGAAGTGGAGCTGCCGACCGAGCGTCACCACGCAGTCGCGCATGGGCGACGGGAAGTCCGCGGGCGTGATGTCGAGGCGGTTGACGTTGCCCGAGGGCTCGACCGCGGCGCGCAGGGTGAAGTCGCCTTCGGCGGCGGGGTTCATCACGAGCGTGGCGGCGTAGCAGGTGTCGGCGAGCGACTGCACGTCGGGGATGACGGTGTCGACGAGCTCGCGGGTCATCACGGGCACCGGGTTGCTCGCCGGGATGAGCGCGGGGCGCCACGGGTTGACGGTGACGTTCTCGGGGTTGGGCACCTGCATCTCGCCGGGGCGGGGCTCCGGGAGCGTCGGCGCGGGCAGCGTCTGGCCGTTGACCTCGCCGCTGCGGAAGCTGAACGGAAACGACATCAGTGACGGCGCGCCGAGCGCCGGGAAGCGCCGCGTGCGCAGGGCGGTGAGCACGCACTGCGACATGATGGCGAGCGAGGGGTCGGGCGTTCCGACGGTCTCGACGTCGCTGACGGAGCCGCCCGGGCCGACGGTGATGAGCGTGACGATGGAGCCGCCGGCCTGCGGCGAAAACGCCAGGAAGGCTTTGTAGCAAGCGCGCACCGGGGCGTTGGTGGAGGCGAGGATGGGCTGCGCGACGTCCATCGGGATGCTCACGCGACGGGGCGCGCGACGCGGCGGCGGGGGGAAGGGCGGTGGGGTGGGCGCCGTCCACGGCGTGTGGTTGACGCGCACCTCGCCGAGCGAGATGGCGACCGGGTCGGGCGGCCGGGCCACGACGACCGGGCGGGGCGGCGGGCGCGACGAACACGCGGCGACCAGACCCAGGGAGAGCACGATCGACGGAGCGCGGGCGGAAGACATCAGAAGGTCACCTCGTGTGATGGGGGCCGCGATCACAGGAGGGCGAACTCCCTGCTCCCCGGCTTGTCCGCGCGCAGGATGCCAGAGAGCCCGCGACAACCTCAACCCCGACGCACGAACGATCGACCGATGCGCGGGACGACCGTAGACTGCCGCTTTCCAATGCAAGAAGAAGAGCTCCGGGCCCGGCTCGACACGCTGCCCACGTCCCCCGGCTGCTACCTCTTCAAGAACAAGAAGGGGGTGGTGGTCTACGTCGGCAAGGCGCGCTCGCTGCGGCAGCGCGTGCGGCAGTACTTCCAGCCCAACAGCTCGGACTACCGGTACTTCATCCCGCTGCTCGACCGCGTGCTCGGCGACATCGAGACCGTCGTCACCGCCTCCGAGAAGGAGGCCGTGCTGCTCGAAAACTCCCTCATCAAGCAGCACCGCCCGAAGTACAACGTCCGGCTCCGCGACGACAAAGACTACCTCTCGGTGCGCCTCGACAAGCGCGTCGCGTGGCCCCGGTTGGAGGTCGTTCGTCGCCCGAAGGCCGACGGCGCCGCGTACTTCGGGCCGTACCCGAGCTCCACCGAGGCGCGGCGCACGCTCAAGACCATCAACCGCCACTTCCAGCTCCGCACCTGCGACGACGACGAGTTCGCGCAGCGCACGCGGCCGTGCCTCGAACACCAGATCAAGCGCTGCTCGGGGCCGTGCGTGTTGCCCGTTCCGCCGGAGGAGTACGCGGCGCAGGTGGACTACGTGGAGATGTTCCTCGGGGGTCGCACCCGCGAGCTCGTGGGGTCGCTCGAAGAGGAGATGCGCGCGGCGTCGAATGCGATGGAGTTCGAGCGCGCGGCGAGGCTGCGCGATCAGATCACCGCCGTCGCGCAGGTGACCGAGGCGCAGCGCGTGGCCGAGGTGAGCGACCTCGATCGCGACGTGTTCGGCCTCTACCGCGAGGGCGACGGCGTGGTCATCACGCTGCTCATCGTGCGCAGCGGCTTCGTGCGCGACACGCAGTCGATGGTGTTCGCGCGGTCGGAGCTCCCGGACGACGAGCTCGTCTCGCAGGTGCTCACCGGGCGCTACGCGGGCGACGGAGCGACCATCCCCGACGAGGTGGTGCTGCCGCTCGAACCCGAAGGCTGCGACGGCATCGCCGAGGTGCTCTCCGAGCAGCGCGGCAAACCCGTGAAGATCATCGTGAAGCCCACCGACGGGAGCGGTGCACCACTGCTCTCCATGGCGATGGAAAACGCCCGCCACGCCTTCCGCGAGAAGCGCATGGCCGTCGCGAGCGCCGGGGGGCAGGCCGAGGCGCTGGCCCGCGCGTTGGGTTTGGAAGAGCCGCCGCGCACCATCGAGTGCGTGGACATCTCGCACCATGCGGGGGCCGAGACCGTCGGCGCGGTGGTGTGCCTCGTCGACGGCATTCCCTACAAGCGCGGGTACAAGGGCTTCCACGTCCGCACCGAGAACACCGGCGACGATTACAAGGCCATGTACGAGGTGCTCTCGCGGCGCTTCCGTCGCGGCAAGAACCACGAGAAGGGCTGGGAGCTGCCCGACCTCTTCGTGGTCGACGGCGGACGCGGTCAGCTCGGCATCGCCATGACGGTGCTGAAGGAGCTCGGCGTCACCGACCTCGCGGTGTGCTCGCTCGCCAAGGAGCGAGAGAACGTCCTCGGCGAGAAGGTCGTCGACCGCGTCTATCAGCCCGGCCGCAAGAACCCGGTGACCATCCGGGACAACGGGCCGGCGTTGGTTCCGCTGGCGAGGGCGCGGGACGAGGCGCACCGGTTTGCGAACCGCACGCGCGAGGCGCTGCACCACAAGAAGCGCCTGCGGAGCGAGCTCGACGGGCTGCCGGGTCTCGGGCCGATGGCGGCCAAGGCATTGCTGCGGAAGTTTGGGAGCGTGGCGGGGGTGGCCGAGGCGACGCTGGCCGAGCTGACGTCGGTGACGGGCGTCGGCCCGAGGCGGGCGCAGGCGGCCTACGAACACCTGCATCCAGGGGTGCTCCAGCTCTCCGAACACGACGATCCCTGAGGGGCGTTTCCACGGCTTGACCCGCGAAACGGCGCGGTGATAGAAGCCGCGCCGATCGGTCGACGCCTTGATGGGTCACCGGCCGCACCACAGAGAGATCGCATGAAGCTTCCTCTCCGTGATGTCGCCGGGCTCTCGCTGGGGCTCGAGTTCGTCCTCTCCATCGTCGTGATGGGGGCGCTCGGGCGCTGGCTGGATGCGAAGTTCCACACCGGTGAAACGTTCCTCCTGGTGGGGTTCGTCATCGGGACGGCGGCAGGATTCCGATCGATGTACCGCTTCGCGACCCGCGACGACCCCAAGCCCCCGAAAAACGCTCCCCCGAAGCCCCCGACCAGCACCCCTTGAGCAGCACCGACCCCTCGACCAGCGCTCCGTCCGTCGACTCGATCGAGTCCGACAGCGGCCTCGCGCGCCGCGTTGGCACCGTGGCCGTGCTCGCGGGCCTGGTCAGCGTCTACCTGATGGGGCGGCAGTTCGGCGTGATGGGCGGCGTGTCGTCGGCCATCGGCACCGTGGTGGGCCTGCTCAACCTGTGGGTGCTGGCCCGCCTGGTGACCCGCCTGCTCGACCCCAGGGTCGATGCCGGCAAGGGCACGGCGATGGTCTTGCTCCTGGCGAAGACCGCCGCATTGTTCGTGGGTGTGGGCCTTCTGCTGCGGCAGTCATGGGTCCACGGCGGGAGCTTCATGGCCGGCATCACCGCGGTGGTCGTGGCCATTGCCGGTGGCGGGCTCTGGGACGCCGTCAGCCCGAAGCCTGAGATTGCCTCCGACTCCGACGAAGGAAAGCGCTGATGCCCGACCACACGTCATGGTTCACGTACCTCCTGGCGCTCCCGAACTTCCGGGCGCTTTGGGCGATGTTCAACCACTACGGTTGCGTCGACGCCAACGGTGCCCAGATCGCGATGGAAGCCGGTGGGATGTGCCCCGGCGGCACCCCCGCGCAGGAGCTGCCCAACCACTTCAGCTACCCCGCCAACACGCCGGTCACGCTGGAGTACACGACCATCCTGCTGTTCGTGGTGCTGCTCATCGCGGCCTTCGTGATGATCACCCGCGGCCGCCTCGCGAAGACCTCCGAAGCCGTGGTGCCCGAGGGCAACCTCACGGTCGCGTCGTTCACCGAGAACTTCGTCGAGACCTTCTATGACCTCCTCGCCGACGTGCTCGGCAAGAAGGAGGCGCGTCACTTCCTCCCGATCATCGGCACCTGCGCGCTGCTGATCTTCTTCTCCAACGCCCTCGGACTCATCCCGGGCTTCGCGCCGGCCACCAGCAACTTCAACGTCACCCTCGCGTGTGGCCTGGTGATCTTCTTCGCGACGCACTTCTACGGTCTCAAGCACCAGGGCGCCGCGTACCTCAAGCACTTCATCGGCCCGATGCCCGCGCTCGCGCCGCTGATGCTCCCGCTGGAGATCATCTCGCACCTCGTGCGCCCGGTGTCGCTCGCCATCCGCCTCGCCGTGAACCTCTTCGTCGACCACATGGTGGTGGCGGTGTTCACGGGCCTCGCGTTCCTGCTCGTGCCGGTGCCGATCATGGTGCTGGGCGTGCTGGTGGTGGTGCTCCAGACCTACGTGTTCTGCCTGCTCTCGACCATCTACTTCCAGCTCGCCATCGAGCACAGCGACGACCATGGCGACGCCCACGCGGCGCATGGGCACGCCGTCGAAACGGCGCACGGCCACTGAGGTCGGCGCCCCACCAAGACTGTTCCACCGCCCCGCTGTTGGGGCACCAACTGTTCGAACCGAAGGAGACCGTCACATGAAGAAGATCACCGCCCTCACGAGCGCCCTGCTCGTCACCTTCTACACCCTCGCCGCCTTCGCCCAGGACGGCGCCGCCGCCGCCCCCGGCGCCAACACCTTCGACGCCCAGATGGCCGCCGCGCTCGGCGCCGGCATCGCCATCGGCCTCGGCGCCCTCGGCGGCGCGCTCGGTCAGGGCAAGGTCGCCGCGGCCGCCCTCGAAGGCATCGCCCGCAACCCCGGCGCCGACGCCAAGATCCGCACCCCGATGATTCTCGGCCTCGCGCTCATCGAGTCGCTGGTGCTGTACGCCCTCCTCATCGCGTACTTCCTCCAGGGCAAGGTCGGCGGTCACTGATCGCTCGCCTCGCCTCTCCCCTCCGCTCGCTCCCTCCTCCGCCTCTCTACCCTCCCATCGTCAGTTAGTTGCCCGCGGTCGGCGTTATCTGCCACCGGTCGGGCCATGCACCGCCACATCCTCCGATGCGCGCTCGTGGCCCTCGGGCTCTGCGCTCCCGCCGTGGTCGGCGCCCAGCCGCGACCCGCGACGGCGCCCGCGCGACCGAGCCCGCCGGGCCGCCTCGCGCTCGCCGCCACGCAGAGCGCCATCGATGAGGTCATCGTCCCCCGCGTGGAGATTCGCGCGCGACGCAGCGCCCCGGCCACCCCCGCCGAGACCGTCGCCCGCGACGCGCGCAACGCCCGCCTGTGCCTGCGCCCGGTGGTCACTGTGCGCCGCCTCCGCAACGGCGAGATGCCCACCTGGACGGGCTCGCTCACCGACTGCACCGGTCGCCCCACGCTCGCCGCCCTCGCCGCGGTCTCGCTCCTCGCGCAGCCCGGTCGCTTCACCGAGTTCGATGTCGAGGCCGCCATGCGCGACCTCCGACGCGTTGCTCCCGCCGCGGGCCTCGCGCTCGCCGACGACGCCGCGCCCCGACCGCGCACCCGCGTCCGCGCACGAACGCCCGCTCCCACCATCGAGCGCGACCGCCTCACGCACGACCCGGTCATCATGCTCACCCGCAACGCGCGCGTGCTGCACCCGCGGGTCATCCAACTGATGCAGGGGCTCTTCGATCGCTTCCCGGGGCGCACCGCGGAGATCGTGTCGGGCTACCGACCGGGCGAGGGGCACAGCCGCCACGCCCACGCGCGCGCCCTCGATCTGCGACTGCGCGGCGTGCGCCACGAGGACGTGCGGGACTACGCGCGAACGCTCCCCGACGCGGGCGTCGGGTACTACCCCAACAGCGTGTTCGTGCACCTCGACACGCGCGACGCGCAGGAGGGCGGAGCCTTCTGGACGGACTACTCGGGGCCCGGTGAAGCGCCGCGGTACGGGCACTGGCCGCCCACCGATCAGGACGTTCAGTCGGAGGTCGAGTGGATGGTGAGCGATCGTGAGAACGAGCTCAGCACCGCTCGCGCGCGAGAGTGGTCGGGCCCCACGCCACCGCCTCCGGCGACACCCGTCGTGACGCCCGCGCCGACCCCGTAGCGCGCGGCGAAGAGTACGCCGAAGAATCTTTTTTCGGCAGCCTTGAAGTGCGCGGCGCGAAGGCTCACGGTAGCGATCGTCCCTCTGCGCGGACAGGTGAAGGTCGCGTACAAAATCCCTCTTTTTTCACGAACCCGGGAGCTAAACCTCGTGGCGGTGTGCAGGCCCGGATCTTTCACCGGGAAGCCTTAAGTCGCGATACCCGGCTCCCACCTTGGCGTGTCCAAGGGGTTCTGTACGCTCCCACGGTCTGCGCGGTACGGACATCTTTTCAAAGGGCGGTGATCCTCCACAGGGTCACCGCCTTTTTCCCATTGCGGTTCTTCACCTGCTGCCCAATGCGGCCATGGCCGAGGTCGTGACACGGAATGATCACAACGAGCACTTCCGCTCGCCTCATCGTTCGTGCAGTCTTGGCCCGTACGGGAGGTCAGAGTCTTGGCAGGAATCTGGAGTCATCGTTTCGAGGTGAGCATGCGTCCGCTGCGCGAGCGCGAGGCGTCCACCGTATCGGTGTTCATCGAGACCCGCACCGCCGCGCAGGCCGCGCGCGATGCCGTGACGCAGCACCCGGACATGAAGGTGCTCTCCGTCACGCGCGCCGACGAGGAAGGGGTCGCGCCCGCCGCCCCGGTGATGCCGCTCGCGCGCGTCGCCAACGGGGGCTGAACCCCGCCCCGTCACGGTCGCTGGCCCCTCACGCCTCGACCATCACCCGCACCAGCCGCTCGCCTTCGCTCTCGCCGCGCAGTGTGAAGCGCACCGCACCAGCGAGTCCCTCCACCGTCAGCTCGACCTCCACCGCTCCGTGCGTCGCGGCGACCACCGCGTAGCGCACGCCGCCGTCCCCACCCGCAAACACCGCGAGCACCGCCTCGGCCCCGCAGTGCGTCGTGCCGTCGCCCTGCACGAACACCACGTCGGCGTGCAGCGCCTCCGCTACCGCGAGCGCGTCGCCCTCCACCAAGGCCCGCAGCCTCCGCGCCGTCCCGTCGCTCACGGCAGCCTCCACGCCTCCAGCGCCCAGAACCCCGTTCCGGTCGACTGCTCGTCCACGCCGTAGGTTCCGCGCAGGCCCAACACATCGGGCAACAACTGCCCCCGACCGCGCGCCATCTGATCGCGCGGCGACACCTCGCGCCAGCGGATGGTCATTCCGCCGCCCGGCAACGCGTCGCCGTCGAAGGTGCCTTCGCGCTCCTGGTAGCGGTACGTCGCGCGCCATCGCCCGTCGCCCAGCGGCGTCAGCAGCGTCTCCACCGCGACCCCCGTCGGCAGGCCCGTCCAGCGCCCCAGCCACAGCCCCTCGCGCAGCGCCGACGTCGGCCGCCCCGCGCGCTGCAACACCACGGGCTCACCGGCCGGCGCGCCCTCTTCGCGCAGCGACCCGTCGCGCCCATCACGGAGCAACCGCACCCGCCGCTCGCGCCCCTGCTGGATGGCGATGGTGCCCTCCTCGCGCCAGCTCCCTTCGTAGCCCGTCGCCGTACGCCGCAGCGCCACCTCGCCGTGCCACGGGACCAGATCCCAGCTCCCGCGCAGCACGTCGCCGTCCTCGTGCAGCCACACCGCCACCCGCATCCCCTCCGGAACCTCCGCCCACCGCCCCCAGTACAACCCCGCGGCGCTCACCTCCGCGGCGCGGCTCACCCGTCGCGCGGAGGGCGCGCGGCACCCGCCCACGCACAGAGCAGCCAGCACCCAACCCCACACACGCTCTCGGCCTCGTCGTCGCAACGCGCCGAACATGCCGCAACACCCCACCGATTGACTATCCTCCGCGCACACCGATGGCCCTTCGCCCGATCGCCCTCGACGTCCTGCGCCCCGCCGTCGTCGCGCTCGCCCCGCTCGCCCTCATGGCCGCCGTCGCTCCGTCCGTCCACGTCGGCCCCGTCGCGGCCGCGCTCGTCGCCCTCACAGCCGTCGCCATCTCCATCGCCGGTGGCCTCTTCGCCGCGCCGTCGCGCGCCCTCTCCGGTCGCGTCGTCGCCGTCACCGTGCTCGTCGGCCTCGCCCTCGTCGCGCTCGCGCTGCGCCTCCCGCCCGTCGTGTCGGGCCTCGCCGGGTCGCTCGGACTCCTCGCCGTCGCGTGCGTGCTCGGCGGCGCCATCGGGTCGCGCATGGAGGCGCCCGGTCACCTCACCGCCGTCGCCCTCGTCTCCGCCGCCGTCGACCTCTGGAGCGTGACGTCGCCGTCGGGTCCGACGCGGCACATCGTGCGGTCGCCCGCCATGGTGCGGCTGCTCACCGTGAGCGTGTCGATCCCGCCGCTGCGCGAGCCGAGGCCCGCGATCGGGGTCGGTGACGCGGTGTTCATCGCGCTGTACCTCGCGGCGGCGGCGCGCTTCGGCATGCCGCGCGGACGCATGGCGCTGGCAACCGGAGTGGGGCTTTTTGCGGCGGGCGCCATCGCCCTGTGGCTGGAGAGAGCGGTCCCGGCGCTGCCGACGATCGGGCTGATGGTGCTGGCAACTCAGCCCAAGGCGCGCGAGGTTCCGGTGGCAGATCGCCGGGCGACGATGCTGGCCGCGGCGATGTTGATCGCCTCCGCAGCGCGCGCTCTCACGCGATGAGAGGAGCAGAGGTCTAGGATGTTCGAGAAGTGGGGCCGCTGGGTGTTCAGGCACCGGAAGGCGGTGCTGATGGTCAGCGTGGTGTTCCTGTTTGCGTCGCTGGCGGCGCTGGCGCAGGGCGGGCGGCTGACCACGGGGCGCATCCACGGCATCGAGGCCGATGTCGCCATGGAGCTCGTCGAGCGCGAGCTGCCGCAGGCCGGCGCCTCCGGGCTCACCGTCATCTTCGCCCACCCCGAGTGGACCACCGACGAGCCGCGCTTCCAGGACGCCGTGCGCCACGCGATGGAGCCGCTGCGCCGCGACCGCTCCGTGCTCCGCGTGCGGACGCCCTTCGACGAGGACGTCTCTCCGCCCGAAGCGTCGACGATGCAGTCGCTCGACTCGCACCACGCCATCGCGACGGTGGCGCTGCACCACGAAGCCACCCTCGACACGCGCGGCTATCCCGCGCTGCGGCGGCGCATCGTGGGCGGTCCGCTCACGGTCACGGTCACGGGGGTCGGTGCCTTCCGCGCCGACCTCGACGCGGTGCTCGAACACGACCTCCAGAGCGCCGAGCTGCTCTCCGCGCCGCTCACGCTGCTGGTGTTGCTGGCGGTGTTCGGGTCGGTGGTGGCCGCCATGCTACCGGCGGGAATTGGCGGGCTCGCGGTGGCGGCGGGCATCGCCGGGGTGATGCTGCTCTCGCGGCGCATGGAGATGGCCCAGTACGCGATCAACATCGTGTCGCTGGTCGGGCTCGGGGTCGCCATCGACTACTCGCTCTTCATGGTCAATCGCTTCCGCGAAGAGCTCGCGGAGGGTGCGTCCGTCGAGGACGCCGTCGCGCACACCGTGCGAACGGCCGGGCGCGCGGTGACCTTCTCGGGCGTCGCGGTGTTCATCGGGCTGTCGGGGCTCTTCTTCTTCCGCGGGTCGTACCTCGCCTCGCTCGGCGCAGGCGGAACCCTCGTCGTCGCCTTCGCGGTCCTCTACGCGCTGACCTTCCTGCCGGCGCTGCTCGCGGTGCTGGGGCCCAACGTCAACCGCTGGCGCATCGGGTCGCTGGGAGCAACGCGCGGCGACGGCTTCTGGCACAAGCTCGCCACCTGGGTGATGGCCCGCCCGCTGTGGGTGCTCGCGCCGACGCTCACGCTGCTGGTGGTGCTCGGCATCCCCTTCCTGTCGTTGAAGGTCGCCATCCCCGACATGAACGTTCTCCCCGCGCGCACCGAGACCCGCCGCGGCAACGCGCTCATGGCCGAGCACTTCGCCGAGCGCGCCCAGACGCGCGTGGTGATGGTCGCGCGCTTCCCCGACGCGCCTCTCTCACGACGAGACCGGGTGCTCGCGCTGCGGGCGTTGAGCACGCGCGTGGCGGCCATTCCGGGCGTCGATCGGGTGGAGAGCATCGTCGACCTCGACCCCTCGCTGGAGCCCGACGCGCTGGCCGACCTCATCCTCGACCCGTCGCAGCACACCGAGGCCCATCACCTCCTGCTGCGCGACACGGTGGGCGCTCACGTCGTGGTGCTCGCGGCGGTGACCGACCTCGCGCCCGCCTCCGACGGAGCGCGTGCGATGGTGCGGGCGGTGCGGACGCAGAAGCGCGTGGCCGACGGCACGCTGCTGGTCACCGGTCAGACGGCGATGGACCTCGACACCGGCACCTACCTGCTCGCGCGGGTGGGTCCTGCCATCGGCTTCGTGGTGGCCATGACGATGCTGGTGCTGCTGCTGCTGCTCGGGAGCGTGGCGCTGCCCATCAAGGCCGTGCTGATGAACCTGCTGTCCATCACCGGGTCGTTTGGCGCGCTCGTCTGGATCTTCCAGCAGGGGCACTTCCAGCGGGTGCTGAAGTTCACGCCGGGGCCGATCGATCCGTCGCTGCCGATCGTGATGTTCTGCGCGACCTTCGGGCTGTCGATGGACTACGAGGTGCTGATGCTCACGCGCATGCAGGAGGAGCACGCGCTGCACGGCGACAACACACGCGCGGTGGCCGAGGGGTTGGAGCGATCGGGGCGCCTGGTGACGAGCGCGGCGGCGATCATGGTGGCGGTGTTTTCGGCGTTTGCGATGGCGGACGTGATTCTGCTGAAGGCGATGGGCGTGGGCATGGCCATCGCGGTGACGCTGGATGCGACGGTGGTGCGCGTGCTGGTGGTGCCCGCGACGATGCGCCTGCTGGGCGAGTGGAACTGGTGGGCGCCGGAGTTCATCCACCGGGCGCAGCGGCGGCTGAACAAGGGCGGGCACTGAGGCACGACCGGACAGACTCTCCGTAGGCCGCTTGAAGGAGGGGAGCGGGCCGCCGCTCTGACGACGTCACGTCGTCGGCGGGGGAGGGGTGATCGGGTCTTCGTCTTCTTCCGTCTCCCCGGCCCTGGTCGCCTTGCGCGCCGCCGGTCGGAGCGACCCGAGCGGCGGCACCTTCGCCTCGTCGCCCCAGAACACGAAGCTCGCCCCGCGCCGCACGACGTCGTAGGTGCGCTGGAGGTCGGCCCAGCCGCGGTAGAGCTCGACGAGCCACGTCGCTGCCTCGTCGGTGCGCTGGTGCAGCCGCGCGAGGATGTCGGCCGCGGCCTTCTCGGCGGCCTCGCCGTCGGACGCGCGGAAGTGCCGCGTATCGGTGGTGAACACCGGGAGCCAGCGAGGGTCGCGGTAGTAGGCCGCGAGGCGCGAGAGGTCGGTGGCGAGGTCGAGATAGCGAGGGCCCTCGACCGCGCGGATGGAGTCGAGGTCGGCGGCGACCTTGTCGTCGGGGTTGTTGGCGTCGACGCAGTGGTAGGCCACGACGCGGAGCATCACCTCGCGTAGCTTCGTGGCGGCCGCGACGGTCTCGGGCGGGAGCGCGACGGTCGTCGCCTGCGCCGAGGCCGTGAGGTAGCAGTAGCGCGCGTGCCACAGGGCCAGGGCGATGACCGGGAGCCGGCGCACGGCGCCTGCGTCGTAGGGGGATGCGTCGGCCAGCGGCACGGCGGCGAGCGCGTCGAAGGATGCGAGCGTGCCGGGCTCCGCGAGCGCGCGGCCGATCTGGAGCACCCGCGCCGTGACGAAGCCGAGGTTGACGCGCGGCGGACCGAGCTCGACGCCGCCGAGGGCCTTCCACGCGGCCTTGCGCGACTCGTACGCGGCCTGCGCGTCGCCGACCGGGGGCGCGCCGTCGCCGCCCGCTGCATGACCCGGAGCGTTGGTTGGAACGTTCTTCTTCCCCATGAACATAACCTCCCTTGATCGCCGGTTGTCTCTGGTGGGACTGGCGATAGGCAAGCGCCATGAGAAGGGAGCGCGAACGCAGGTGTCCGATGGGTCGGCGCGGTCGAAGGGAGCGTGGGTGCTGGTCGGGGATGACGGCGGGTCATGGGGAGGTCGCGGAGATGCGGGGCGGGGATGACCGTGGGTCATCGGGGAGGGGCGCTGGTGCAGGTCGGGGATGACGAGGGGCGTTGGAGGTGGGGAAGGGGCGGGGAAGGGGTGTGGCAGGGGTATGGCAGGCGGCGCTGGTCGATGGCTGCGGCCTGGGCGGCGTGGTGGACGGCGGGCTGGAGGGTGGACTCGTGAGCGGGTCGAGGCGCCGGGGAGCTTCGTGCGGAGGGCGTCGGGGGAGGTCGACGTCGCCACGCCGGGCCGCGAGCTCAGCGCCGTGACGAACTCGGGTGGATTCGAGCTGCGGGGCGAGGCCGTCGCGGCGCGGGTCGGGAGGAGGGCGACGCGGCGGAGGAGAGGAGAGGCTGGCGAAGAGCGCCGAAATGGGGTTATGGAATTGGGCAGCGAGCGGGCGAACTACGCGAATGGGGATATGGAGTTGGGTAGCAAGCGGGCGAGCAGCGCCAAAGACGGGATTCGGCAATGGGGCGCGGGGTGAACGAGATGTTAGGCGGCGCGACACTGGCGAGGGTTCGAGGCAGTCTGGAACGAGAAAGTCTCCCATCGGGTTCAAGCCGCGTGCGGGTGGAGTAATGGGGACTGTTTCCACGATAACGCCGGACATCGAGGAACTGATCGGGCTGGTGCGAGCACGGTTGCCCAACGTGGAATGGGAGCAGTTGTCAGTCACACATACCGCAGACGACGACGGCCTGTGGTTCTTCTGGATTCCAAGTCGGCCGGGCGAAGTCCAGATCGAGTCGAGCTCCGGCGCGTGCCCGTTCCTTGTCGAGACGGACAAGCACGGAGGGCGCGTCACGACGACGTCACTCGTCGAGACGGCCGACGTGATCGTCGAGTGGCTTGAACTGTCCGGCGGCCGAGCGAGAGCCTCGCGAGAAGCGACGTAAGGCGGGGTGACGGAGCAATGGACGACAAGCAGCCACTGACGCCGGATGAGCAAGGCGCGAGGCGCGGGCAGGCGGGGCGCAGGCTGCCTCCTAACAAGCCGGTGGTGCCGACCGCCCACGATGTGCTCAATGGCAACCCAACGCAGCCAGTGCGGCGGCACACCGGCCAGCCGTTAGACGCCCAGAGCAGCGGCCTACGGAAGAGCAAGACCCGCGCCGCGATCCCAGAGCGGAGAGCCATGGTTGGCGTGCCGCGATCAACGAGTAGCGAGCCACGAAACGATAGGTGACGGACGCCGATGCAGCTTCGCTTTGACATCATTCCCCTCGTCGGCATCGGTCCAGTGAGATTGGGTGCATCGCGGATGGAAGTGCGAGCGGCTATGGGGTCGACTCCCGTCAGCTTCCAGAAAAACATGCTCGCGGACGATCCACTTGCCGATGCCTGGTTCGGGA
The DNA here is from genome assembly GCA_044229975.1 of Polyangiales bacterium. Taxonomy (GTDB): domain Bacteria; phylum Myxococcota_A; class Polyangia; order Polyangiales; genus SCUS01. The sequence goes on along the minus strand of JBGARZ010000005.1, from coordinate 72,372 downwards.
ATTCCTTCCAGGTGTTCTATCAGCGATCGACAGACACCGCGGAGTTCATTGAGGTGTGCCGTGGCGGCCCTGTCGCCGTCATGTTTCAAGGGTACGATCTGCTTGCGACGCCAGCATCGGACCTCATCCCTGCACTCGACATCTTCACACCATTTGATCGTGCCATTACCGATCCCGGCTTTTCCTTCATTTTTCAGGAGTGGCAAATCTCTCTGTGGCGCCTTGCCCGGCCGGAGGATGACGAGGAAGACGCTCGCTTCTTCGCTAACGCGGGCGCCGCCGTTTCCGGCTACTTCAGGCGTTCGGCAGAAACGCCTTTGCTCCCAATGGAGACTGGCGAGTGACGAGCGACACCCAGATGACATACCGTTGGTCTAACAAGCCGATGGTGCCGACCGCCCCCGCTTCACCCCCTGCCAACCCGTCGCACCCGATGCGGCGGCACATCGGCAGGCCGTTCGACAGCGGACTCGACGAGTGCCGCTGCGTGCAAGTAAGGATTGGGTAGCGCGCCGCGATCGAGCACAGACTTGGCAGCGGGATGCTTGTGGAGGGACGCCCTGTGAAGCGACGGAAGACCAAAACACCCAAGACACGGCGGGAGAAAGAGGTGGCGGTGGCGCGAGGCTTCCTTGGCGATGAGAAGGTGACTGCGTTCTTTCTCCAGTGTGCAGACACCGAAACTCACATCTTGGCGTGCAAACTTCTTCACAGCGAACTTACAGCTGGCCTCGACCTCGACACGATCTTCTACACAGGCAAGGCTCACGGATACCACTTGAGTGCGAAACCGCTTGAATCGGACGAGGTTGAGATTTCGTTCGGCTGCGTAACTAGCGGTGGGTTGGGTGATGGTGGGACGTGGTTCGTCGCGTTCGGCCGTGATGGCAGCGTTCAGCAGATCACCTCGGAAAAATGCTGGATTGCATGATGGCTGCCATCTTGCCGTCGCAGCGACCACTTTGGCCGAACAAGCCGATGGTGCCGACCGCTCCCACTTCATCCACCGCCAACCCGGCGCGCCCGCTGCGGCGGCACATCGGCCAGTCGTTGGGCAGCCTCGGCCCCACGGGTTGGCAGCGTGAGAGCGACAAGGCCCTTCGATCAGGGCCGAAGACTCAATGACCAATGAGCGCATCCGAAAGATTCGTGCAGAGTGGCGAAGTCGCCAGAGGGTCAATCCGCCGCCCCCTTGGGCGCGGGTGTCGGTGGAGAGATTTTTCGAGATGCCCGTCGCGATGGGTTTCGCACCGGGCACCGAGTGGCTGGTTGTGCTGACCCACGACGGACTGACCGTGGTCGACGCCAAGACGGGCGACACCTTGGCCGACGAACCTGGCCACAGCGGCAACGCGGAGGGCGAGCACGACCCTTACCCCGTGTCGGTTGTCGGCATCGGGCCGCTCGCCGGCCGGCGCATCCCCGTTGCTGGCTTGTGGGGGGGAGGGCTCAAGGCCTTCACCCCGGACGGATGGAAGGTCCGTCGAATCGCGCCCAACTGGCCTTGTGAGAGCTTGGTGCTCAAAGTCCCCTACGACGACCCATCCAGCGAATCGGACAGGGAGTTCCTATTGGTCAAGGATTGGCCCGAGCTACGGGCATTCGGGTTCTCCGACAGCGGCCGAACGTTGGTGGTAGCCGCGGAATTCCTCTCGCTATGGAAGCGCGACTGATGCCGATCGTCTTGGGTCCGGCGCTACGGAGTTCACGGAGAGCAATGGCGTGACGTCGCACATGCGCGTGGACAGGGCAGCGGGCGGCGTGCCCAACAAGCCGATGGTGCCGACCGCTCGCACTCAGCCTCAGGAACGGATCTCCCGCTCATTGCGGCGGCACATCGGCCAGCCGTTAGGAAGCTCGGAGAGCGACGAGCGGCGCCCTGCGAAGAGCACGAATCGGGCCACGATCGGCGAGGAAGCAAGCGTCCGACAACGGACAACGGTCTTCGAGCAGCGAACTGTGAGCGATGGGAGACGAGCGACGTGACGGCCAGGCAGTGGGCAGTGACGGCGAGGGCGACGGCCGCGGCGACGACCACGGCAACGACCACGGCAACGACCACGGCAACGACCACGGCAACGACCACGGTTGGCCTGCGTCCCACGTCCGGCACTGCCACCATCGCGTCGCCAGCAAGGTTCAGCATTCCTAACAAGCCGCTGGTGCCGACCGCGTCCAATCAGCCAGAGGAACAGTCACCTGATACGTGGCGGCGGCACAGCGGCCAGTCGTTGGGCAGGTATCCGTGAATCCAGCGCTTCGAAAACTGCTCGACGACTCTGACGACCCCGTCGGTTGCGAGGTGCCCGGAGAGAATTGGGCGGCCTTCCCGTACGACGCACTCGCGGCAAGCGTTGGGAGCATTCAGGAAACTCTACGCAATGAACTCAATCTGCCGTTTGACCGCGATGGGTATGTGCAAGACGCATCCTTTCACGACGAACTGCGCCGACTTCATCCGGACAGCTTTCGCGCGAATGGCGTCGTAGCCCTCACTCCCGAGATCGCGGTGCGGTTCTCGAACTTCGGGCGCTTTTATACGATCTACAGCGCCGTGCCGGACACTCTGACAAACTACCCGGTGGATAGAATCAGGGCAGTGGTCGAACTGCGAGGCTGGAGATATGTGCCAGCAGACGAACTCGGCGAGATCTACGACGGCAAGAACCGCGCGCTCAACGACGGACGAATCACTTGGTGGATCCGGTTCTTTGATTACCTGTGAATGTGACGCATGCGACCTGACGTGCCCAACAAGCCGATGGTGCCGACCGCCCCCGCTTCACCCACTGCCAACCCGCCGCGCCCGGTGCGGCGGCACATCGGCCAGTCGTTAGGCGATACAGAGGACCATGCTTTCGTTCATCCGTAGCCTGTTCTCGGGAAGAGAGGCCACCTCAGGTGGTCGCCACCACGCCGAGGAGGTTCGCAACCCTGAATGGTGGAACAAGTGGTGGGCGAGCCATGCGGGCGATTCACTCCCCATCTACTCGTTGGCGTTCCAAATGCGGGAGTACTTTGAATCGACGCCAGTGTCTCGGGCTCTCTTTGCCGGTAACGGTGTCTCGATCGAACCTCTCGACTTTGTCGCGATGGGAGCAGAGGTCACAGCGCTAGACATCTCGGATGTAGCGCTCTTGCGTCTACAAGCGAACTGCGCGGCGCCAACGGTTCGCGAGCACCGGTATGACACCTACAGAGAAGGCAAGCTCGCGAAACAGTGCGTATGGACTCCGCCGTATCGTGCTGGTGGGACCATTCGCTTTGTTCGAGGCGACATTGCCGACGCCTCAGTCGAAACGGGCCCGTTCGACCTGATCGTCTGTCGCAAGGTACTGCAATACTACTCCGGCGAGGCGCTTGGCCGAATGTGCGACAGCTTGGTGTCCCGAATGGCCTTGCGGAGTCTTCTGATCGTTGAGTTCATGAACGCAACGGCGAGCGGCACCGCAACTTGCGAGTGTTTGGGACGCCGAGGTGTGACGAAATACGGCTGGGAAGCGGATGGCGGAACGGGGCGCAAAGTGCTAGTCATCAATGGCAGTGGCTAGTGCCCAACAAGCCGATGGTGCCGACCGCTCCCACTCCACTCATCACCACCCCACCCCGCCCACTGCGGTGGCACAGCGGCCAGCCGTTGGGCAGACGCGCGCATTGCGGGCCATGCGTCGAAGCTCGCGCGGTTACCCAGCCCGGTACGCCAGGTTGAGCGCGTAGCCATCCCCGAGCGCGTTGCGGCACTGCTCCGACCGCACATCCACGAAGCCCGCCTCGCGCAGCACCCCGCCCAGCGCGAACCAGTCCCATCGGTACACCCGGCGCAACGTCGTCTCCTCCACCCGCGTGGCCCCACCCGGCTCGCTCACCGCAAACGAGTACGCCTGATCGATGTAGTCCGCCCCCACCACGTTGCGCCGCGTGCACGTCACCCGCGTCCCGTCGCGCTCGTGCGACCACACGTCCTCGTGCTCGACCAGGCGCGCGAGCTCCCACTGCATCACCCGCAGCGCCTCCCCCTCCTCGGGCTTCTTCGCCTCCGCGAAGAAGAACGCCAGCGCCCCGCCCGGCGCCAGCGCCGCGTGCAGTCCGCGCAGCGCCGCGAGCAGCTCGTCGCGCTCGTAGATCCAGTGCAGCGCGTCGTGGAAGATCAGCCCGTAGCGACCCGCGTGCGTCGCGCCCAGCGAGGCCCACCGCGCCTCGAAGGTCTCCACCCGCGCGCCCTCCCGCGCCAGCATCTCGCGGGCGAGCGACAACGCCAGCGCGCTCCCGTCGCAGCCCTCCGTGCGGAAGCCCAGCTCGCAGAGGTTGAGCGCGTGGTCGCCGAGCCCGAGCGTCGCGTCCAGCACCAGCGGGTCGCGGTCACCGAAGCGCTCCCAGAGCTCGCGCTGCGAGTCGCGCTTCCAGCGGCGCGCGTCTACCGGGTCGCACCGCCGACGGAAGCTCTCCCACCGCCAGAACACATCCCACCGCTCGACCGAGTTGGCGCTCACGGCACGCCCCGGCCCAGCGTGTCGCGCACGCGGTGCCCGGCGTCGGTCAGCGAACCCTCGTCGTCGCGGCGCACCAACGGACCTTCGAGGCGCCACAGGAAGGCCGCGCGGTAGTCGTTGCGCGCGGCGTTGTGCAGGTAGTTGGCGAGGCGCCCGTGCTCGGCGACGTCGACCCCATCGGGCATCCCGCACTCGCCCGCGATGAGCGGAACCTCCCCGCGCGCGATGCGCTGGTCGCCCACGTAGTCCGCGAGGTGAGCGAGCGGAGGCAGGCCGCCGTCGGGGTGATAGAGGTGCACGTCGATGGCGTCGAGCGCGGCGCCGCTCGCCCAGAGGCGCGGGAGGAAGACGTGCATCGTGCCGGCGGTCACCGGGATGGCGGGGCGCTCGGCGCGGATGGCGTCGCCGATGGTGTGCAGCGCGCGGCCGATGGTGGTCCATGGGACGGAGGAGTCGGTGGGAGCGAGGCACTCGGGGGTCATCACCTCGGGCTCGTTGAGCACCTCCAACGCGACGGCGAGCGACGGGTCGAGCGCGCGGGCGATGGGGGCCGCGATGCGTTCGGCGAAGCGCGCGGTGGCGTCGGGGTCGACGACGATGGCGTGGGTGAGCGCGTCGCCCTCGCGCTTCCACGAGTTGGCGTCGAGGAGGGTCCAGTAGACGCGGAGGCCGAGGCGCGCGGCGATGCCCTGGAGGGCGTCGATGCTGGCGAGCAGGGCCGGGTGCACGGCGTCGATGCGACCGTCGCGGGTGACGACCCCTTCGGCGTGCTCACAGAGCCAGATGCGAACGGCGTCGAAGCCCATCGCGCGGGCCGACTGGAGCGAGCGCTCGGCGAGGGCGGCGTCGAAGCGGTGACCCCAGGTGGGGTGGTGCTCGTTGGGCGCGAGGTCGTGCCCGTAAGACCCGAAGAACCACGGCAGGTTGACGCCGAAGAGCGGACGCTCGCGCGGGCCCGTGGTCACTTGGTTCGCGGTCGACGCCATCGCCTCGGAGTACGCCACGAACCCGGTCGCGAAGGCCAGCGCCGCGTCCGTCTCGGGCGGTGGTAGCGTGGCGCGCATGATCGACTGGGGCGACGGAACCTACGAGAACACGGCGCGCTCGCTGCTCGAAGCGACCGAGGTGGTGGTGAACCGCGCGGCGGTGGGCCCTGGGCGCAGGGTGCTCGACCTGGGCTGCGGGACGGGCAACGCGGCGCTGGCGGCGGCGCGACGGGGCGCGACGGTGCGGGCGATCGACCCGGCGGCGCGGCTGGTGGAGGTCACGGGGCAGCGGGCGCGCGCCGAGGGGCTGACCATCGACTGCGTGGTGGGGTCGGCCGAGGCGCTGCCCTTTGGCGACGGTGCCTTCGACGCGGTGGTCTCGGTCTTCGCGGTGATCTTCGCGCCGGATCATGAGCGGGCGGCGGAGGAGGTGGTCCGGGTGTTGGCGCCGGGCGGGCGCGCCGTGATCTCGGCGTGGACGGCGGACGGTGCCATCGCCGAGGCAGGGATGCTGCTGCGCCAGGCGCTCGCGGCGCTGCAACCGACGCCGCCGGGTGCGCCGCCGCCGTGGTGGGATCCGGAGAGCGTGCGGGCGCTGTTTGCGGCGAAGGGCGCGACGACCGAGACGACCGAGACGAGCCTGGTGTTTCGCGCGGACTCAGCCGCGGCGTGGTTCGACGAGCAGGCGACCAACCACCCGGTGTGGCGCTTCTCGAAGAAGGTACTGACCAACATCCCGGGCGCGTGGGAGTCGCTGCGTGAGCGCAGCATCGAGGCGCTCGAAAGGGGCAACGAGGCGGCGGGGTCGTTCGCGGTGACGAGCGCGTACTTCGTCTACGTCGTCGAGCGCTGACCGGCCTCACGAACCCGGTGACGTCGGCGGCAGCAGATCGCGCGGCGGCATCGACCAGAGGGTCTCCCTCGTGGGGGCGGTGAGGGGGTGATCGTCGGCCACGGGCTCAGTGTTGGCGAAGCTCACCGAGACGCCGCCGCCCCACAGGAAGTAGCCCGCGAAGGCGCCGAGGATCTGCATGACGACCGACACCCGCGTCGACGCGATGCGGCCGCGAAACACGCGCAGGCGCTCGCCCGCAGGGCCGCTCGCGCGCAGCTCGATGTACACGTCGACGCAGCGGGACTCGCGCGCGCCGGCGGAGACGGGCACCGTGACGGCGACGACCTCTCCGGCCGCGAGCTCGACGTCGCCGATCGGTGGCAGGCGGACGCCTCCGCGACGGCGCAGCGTGCCGGACTCTTCGGTGAGCCTGATGCGAACGCGGCGCGGAGCGTCGATGCAGTTCTGGAGGAGGACCTGGATCGTGCTGGGTCGTCGCAGGTCGCTGCTGCCCTGGGCGAACGCCCACTGGACGCCCTCGCTCTCGAAGACGCTGGCAGGCGACACGCGCTGGAGGAGCACGTTGGGGACGACGTCCGTCTTGCGGCGCTCGCGGATGACGAAGGCCACGCACGCGACGAAACCCGCCACGGACACGGCGAGGGTGGCGACCGCGATCTGCGAAGGTCCGGCGTCGGCCTGCCGCCAGATGATGCCCGCGACGAGAGCGACGAAGGGGAGCACGCAGGCGGCGTAGAGCGCGAGCGCGAGGGAGTCGCGTCGGCGCTCGTAGTTGAGGAGTACGCCGGCGACGAGGGCGCTGACACCGAGCGTGATGAGGGTCGTCTCGCTGAGCGCGGACGTCACCACGCCCAGCAGGCAAACCGACGCGACGAAGAGCGCGATCGTCGCGATGAGGTAGGTGCCCCGGACGTTGATCTCCTGCATGGCGGCCGCGATGCTGCGGGCGCTTCGTTGCGTGGGTCAATTGCGCGCCGGCAGTCCCTCGTCGATGGCCCGCCTGGCGTTCTACTCCGCCGACCGCTTCGGCCGCCGGACCAGCAGCGCGATCGACACGGCCAGCGCGAGGAGCGCGACCGCCGCCAGTGGGCGGTAGCGTGGTGGCGCATACCGCATCGCGACAGCGTGGCGACCCGGTGGAACCCGCAGCGCGCGCATGAGGTAGTTCGCACGACGTACGATCGTCGGGCGCCCGTCGACGGTGGCCACCCAGCCCGGGTACCAGCTCTCCTGCACCACCAACCATCCGCCGCGCGGTGCGTCGACGCGCAACGTGAGCGTATCGGGCGTGAGCCGGACGGCGGTCGCCGCCACCGGAGCGCCCGCCGCGCCAGCGGGCGCAGCGCCCTCGTCGGCTTCGAGCAGGCATACGGGCGACGGGGCAACGGAGACGAGGCGGTCGAACACGGCGTCGCCCGACGGGAGCACCTCGGCGTGCTCGATGAGGTAGGCCGCGGGCAGTGGAGCGCGGGTCTCCCACACGCCGTCGCCGAGCTCGCGCGCGATGGAGGCTTCGGCACCCGCGGGGAGGAAGTGGTGTTCGGTGCCGTGGAGGAAGTGCGGCCCGCGCAGGAGGTAGCGGACGTTGAACTGTTCGAGGAGCTGGGGGTGGCCGCCGAGCTCGTTCATCACGCGCGAGTAGCGCCGGAGCTGGAGCGGGTCTTGATAGCCGCGCAGGTCGCGGAAGTGGAAGCGGGTGCCCGCGCGCAGCCCGAGGCCGAACTCATCGTGTACGCGCCACGACGACTCCACGTCATCGAGGTGCGCGCGTAGCGTCGCGTAGCGGGCCGCGCCGCCTGGGATGGGTCTCGTCTGCACGCTCCTTCCCGGCGGCAACGTGGGCCACAGGCTCGCGAGCACCGCCGCCATCGCCACCCACGCGGTGATGTTGGCGCGAGGCAACACCGACGCCCCACCCGCGGCGAGGATGGCGGCGGCGGCGCCGAGGATGGCGCTGTACCGCGGCGGCATCCGAAAGGCCCTCACGCCCGGGAGGAGCTCGTACATGAGTCGATACAGCGGGGTGGCCGTGCCGAGCATCATCAAGAGCGCGAACACCGCGAGCGAGCCGAAGGTGATGCGCTGCGAGCGGGTGAGGGGGCTGCGACGCGAGAAGGCGCCGGCGAGCGCGAGCGCGATGACGGGTGCGCCCAGGTAGAGCAGCTTGTGCTCGGGCCACACGAGGCTGCCGAGGCCACGCGGCGGGTACGCGCCCGCGCTGATGCTGGCGAAGTCTTTCGCCTGCTGCACCGAGAGGTGGGACAGGCCCAGCGTGGGGACGACCATCACACCGCACATCGCGAGGGCGAGTACCGCCGAGAGGGCGAGCGGCCACCAGGTGTCGCGACGCGGGCCGCAGCGCACGAGCGCGTAGACGCCGACGGTGAGCACGGTGAAGTAGAGCGACGGGGGCGATCCGACGCTGGCGGTGACGGCGGCGAGGAGGCCGAGCATCGCGGCGGCGCGGGCGTCGGGGCGAGCGGCGAGGCGCTCGACGGACCACAGCAGCGCGGGCAACCAGGCGACCGTGTACGAGAGGTTCACCTCCCACATGCGGCGCTGGTACGGCGCAAACATGAACGCCACCCCGCCCACCATCGCCGCCCCCCAGCGCAGGCCGAGCGTGCGGAGGAAGCCGGTCATCGCGCAGCCCGCGATGATGAAGTGGGCGACGACGCGCCACTGCGACCACTGGATGGCGACGTCGCGACCGCCGAGCGCGCAGAGACCCCAGTTGAGCGGGTAGTACATCCCCGACTGCGGGTCGGCGTGGAAGGGGTAACCGGCGCGGTCGTAGGGGTTCCAGAGGGGCCAATGGCCGTCGTGGAGGGAGCGGCAGAGGAAGTGGAGGTCGGGCCAGTACTCGTCGGGCGCGTCCCACGTGAACCACGCGCCGTGCGCGAAGAGCGGCGCGAAGGCAAAGACCGCGAGCGCGATGAAGAACGCCACCGCCGCCAGCGACGGGCCGCAGCGCCGGAGGCGGTCGTTCACGGGTCGGGCAGGCGCGTGAGGTCGATGAGGCGCTGGTCGTCGCGCAGCGTCAGGGCGTCGCGCAGGGCAGGGCGCGCGTGGCCGAGGAGCACCACCTCGGCGTCTTCGACGGCGGCCGCAGACGAGGGCGCGAGGAGGCGTTCGAGGTGGGGAATCGCCTGCTCGATGAAGCGACGGTTGGCGCCCGTGAGGCGGTCGAGGGTGAGCGAGGGGTCGTAGATGCGGAGCGCGAAGCCTTTGCCCAGCAGCGTCTCGGCGAGCGCGACGAGCGGGCTCTCGCGCAGGTCGTCGGTGCCGGGCTTGAAGCTGAGACCGATGAGGGCGACGCGTCGGGCACCCGTCGCCACCACGTCGTCGACGGCGCGCTGCACCCGCGCGGCGTTGCTCTGCATGATGGCCTCGACCACGGGCACCACGGCGTCGCGGTGGCGCGCCGCATGGACCATCGCGCGGAGGTCTTTGGGCAGGCACGACCCACCGAAGGCGAAGCCGGGGCGCAGGTAGCGGGACGACAGGTTGAGCTTGTCGTCGAGGCAGAAGAGTTCCATCACGGTGCGGCCGTCGACGTTGTGGCGGGCGCAGAGGTCGTCGACCTCGTTGGCGAAGGCCACCTTCAGCGCGTGGTACGCGTTGCTGGCGTACTTCACCATCACCGCCTCGTCGGGGTGGACGCGCTTGCTGGGCGCACCCTCGACGCCGAAGAGCGCCTCTGCCGCGTCGGCGCCGCGCGCGTCGACCGCGCCGATGACGGTCATCGGCGGCGCGTAGAAGTCGGCCACGCCGCTGCCCTCGCGGAGAAACTCGGGCACGACGCAGAGACCGAGGTCTTCGCCGACGTGGCGGCCCGAGCTCTCCTCCAGCGCGGGGCGCAGGTGGCCGTGCAAGACCCCCGGCAGCACGGTGCTGCGAACGATCACCGTCGGGTACTCCACGGACGACGAGAAGCTCTCGCCGACGTCGCGGCAGACGCGTTCGAGCGCGCGGAGGTCTTGCGCGCCGTTGGGGAGCGAGGGCGTGCCCACGCAGAGCACGGCAACGTCGCAGTCGGCGGCGTCGACCGCGCGGGTGCTGGCGCGGAGGGTCCCGGCGGCGACGGCGGCGCGGACGCGCTCGGCCACGCCGGGCTCGACGATGGGGCTCTCGCCCGCGGCGATGGAGGCGACCTTGCCGGGGTGCACGTCGATGCCCACGACGTGGTGCCCCGCGTCGGCGAGACAGGCCGCCGTGACCGAGCCGACGTAGCCGAGACCGTAGACCGCGACCTTCATCCGATGCGCCTCAGAGGGGAGAGAGTCATCGCGCGATTGTTCGCGCGCCGGGGCGACTATATCGTCCGCGTCCCCCGATGAGACCTGCCGACGGCTGGAAGACGCTGATCATCCCGACGCACCCAGGCGTCCAGTACCACTTCTGCCGCGTGGGCCTGCCCACCTACTTCCTCGGGCACTGGGATCAGTTCAAGTACTGGCGGCCGCAGCCGGCCAACGTGCACAACCTGCTGCCCGCCTTCGAGGACGCGCACCTCGACTACGAACCCCACGACTACGCCCGGCTCCTCGACTCGGGTGAGCACTTCCCGTTTCCGGGTGAGCTCGACCTCGCGTGGTTGATGTTCAACTGGCAGTTCAAGCTGTTTCGCGAGCGGCGCAACATCCCGAAGCTCTACCGCGTCGCGAAGGTGGGCGAGCTCGAACGCGACGACTGGGCCGAGCTCCTCCAGCGCGACGACTTCACCGTGGTGAGCTTCTATCCCAACACCGTCGAGTGGGTGCGCGAGACCTTCGGGGTGGAGGTTCCGTACATCCCGCTCGGGCTCGACGTCGACGCCTACGGACCATGGACGGGCGAAGACCGCACGGTGCTGTCCATCATCCACTCGTACCGCGAGCGGGGCTGGCACTACGGCGCGTACGTCGAGGCGATGCGCGACCTGCCCACGCTGCACGTCGACCACCTCGACGCGTCGAAGGAGACGCTCGGCTACGACGGCATCCTGCGCGCGCTGCGCCGGAGCCGCGTGTACCTCCACGACGGCGAGCAGGAGTACACGATCACCCTGCTCGAAGCGATGATGACCGGGATGCCGCTGGTGAGCTTCGCGATCCCGGGCATCGAGCGCTACGTGGTGCACGGCCACAACGGCTTCGTGGGGCGCACGGCGGCGGAGATCCGCGAGTACTGCCGGCTGCTGCTGGACGACGACGAGCTCGCGCGGAAGATGGGCGCCGCGAGCCGCGCGATGGCCGTCGCGCAGTACGACGAGCGACGCTGGCGCGCGGACTGGATCGCCGCCGTCGACCGCTACATGCGCGCGCAGACGGGCGGGCGGTGAGCCCCACCGCCGCCCCGCCGCCGACGGTGTCATGGCGCCGCGCGGGGATGGTCGTCGGTAACATCCGCCGCGCGCTCGGGCTCGCCTGGGGGCTCGATCGCGGGCTCGTCACCCGCTATGTGCTGATGTCGTTCTCCGACGCGCTGCTGCCGGTGTTGGTGGCGTACGTGGGCAAGCGCATCGTCGACGAGGTGGTGCTCGCTTCGCACGCCGTGGGGCCGCGCGCGACCGGGCCGGCGCTGCTCTGGGTGGCGCTGGAGCTGGCGCTCTTCGCGGCCCGCCACCTCGGGGGGCAGTACCGCGGGTACCTCGCGTCGCTGCTGCGCGCGAAGCTCGGCGCCCACGTCGACACGCTCATCTTCGAGAAGGCGCAGCGGCTCTCCATCAAGCACTTCGAAGACCCCGAGTTCATGAACGTGCTCGAACGCGCGCGGAAGGAATCAGGCTGGCGGCCGGTGGAGATCATCACGCACGGCTTCACGCTCGCCCGCCACGCCATCACGCTCGCGGGATTCGGCTTGCTGCTGGCGCAGTTCAGCGGGTGGGCGGTGCTGGCGCTGGCGCTGGCGGCGCTGCCGTTCATCGCGGAGATGCGGTACGCGGGCGAGCAGTACGCCATCAAGCAGGGGCGCACGCAGGACGAGCGGCAGTCCTACTACCTGCAATCGCTGCTCACGAGTGACTGGTACGCCAAGGAGGTCAAGCTCTTCGGCCTCGGCCCGACGCTCATCGCCCGCTACCGCGAGTACACCGCTCGCTTCTATGGGCAGGACCGCTCCTTCGCCGCGCGCCGTGGTCTGGCCGTCGCGCTGCTGGGCCTCGCCTCGGCGCTGGTCTTCTATGTGATCTACGGGTGGATCGTCGCGCGCGCCGTCGCGGGCGCCCTGACCCTCGGCGCGATGACGCTGTACCTGACGGTGTTTCGCCAGGGTCAGGAGTCGTTTCAGTCGGCGCTGAGCGTGCTGGCGCGCACCTACGAGGACAACCTCTACGTCGCCAACCTCTTCGAGTACCTCGGGCTGCCCGAGGACGACGCGACGGCGCCGGTCTTCGTCGACCCGAAGTCGCTCGGCGAGAGTCCGCCGGAGGTGCGCTTCGAGAACGTCACCTTCTCGTACGCGGGCGCCGACGCGCCGTCGTTGAGCGACGTGACGCTGACCATCCGCGCGGGCGAGACCATCGCGCTGGTGGGACCGAACGGCGCGGGCAAGAGCACGCTGGTGAAGCTGCTGGCGGGCTTCTACGCGCCGACGGCGGGGCGCATCGTGGTGGGGGGTGAAGACGTCGCGACGCTCGACCGGGCCGTGCTGCGCAGCCGCGTCGGGATCGTCTTCCAGGACTTCGTTCACTACCACTTCAGCGCGGCGGACAACGTGGGCCTCGGGTGGATCCCCGACCGCGGTGACCGCGCGGCGGTGGAGCGCGCGGCGAAGGCGGCGCGGGCCGACGAGGTCATCGAGGCGCTGCCGAACGGGTACGACGCGATGCTCGGACGGTGGTTCGACGGAGAAGAACTCTCGGTGGGCCAGTGGCAGCGGGTGGCGCTGGCGCGGGCGTTCATGCGGCGGAGCGATGTGCTCATCCTCGACGAGCCGACGGCGTCCATCGACGCCGAAGGGGAGCACGAGGTGTTCGAGCGCTTCGCGGCGCTGAAGGCCAACCGGACGGCCGTGCTCATCACGCACCGCTTCGGCTCGGTACGCCTCGCCGACCGCATCGTGGTGCTCGACGAAGGGCGCGTGGCCGAAACTGGTACGCACACCGAACTACTCGCGAAGAACGGCGTCTACGCGCGGATGTATCGCCTCCAGGCGGAGGGCTACCAGGAGGCCGAGGCGTAGGAGGCGCCGCGATGTTGTGGCGTCATCTACGGTCGTGCGACGGTCTCGCGCCGTGGCCACCTCCCCGATGACCCACCGATGCTGGTTGGCGCTGACCCTCGTCGCGGCGTGTTCGTCCCGCGGCTTCTCGCTGCCGACCGACCTCGGCGCGCCGGAAGACGCAGCGCCTGATGCGGGCTTCGTCACCGTCGATCGGCCGGCCGGCGATGTGGGCGTCGACGTCGTCGCGACTCCCCTTGATGGCGGCGTCGATGTCGTCGCGACTCCCCTTGATGGCGGCGTCGATGTCGTCGCGGTCCCCATCGACGTCGGGGTCGACGCTCCGTCGCCGCCCCCCGATCGCGGCGTCGATGTGCCGCCCGCGCCCGACGTCCCCACCGACCGTGGTGTCGCTCCCGTCGACGTCGGGTCCGTCAGCCGCGCCGCGTACCTCGACCCCTGCGCCACCAACGCCGACTGCGCGAGCGACGACTGCCTCGCGACCGCCGCGGGTGCGCGCTGGTGCACCCGACGCTGCGCGACCAGCGCCGACTGCGGCCACGGCAACCTGTGCGGCGCCGGGCGATGCGTTCCCGATGACACGGGCGCGACGTGCGACCCGAGAGCGACGGGCGCCTGCGCGCGCCACTGCCTCGCCAACAGCACCGGAGGAGCGGCGCACTGCACCCGCGAGTGCTCCGTCGGAGCGGACTGTCCGGCGGGCTACGCCTGCGAAAACACCACCATCGGCGCGCGCCTCTGCGTGTACGTCGAGCACGGCTGCACCGTCGCGGGCGACTGCGCCTCCGGGCTCTGCGTCACCACCGGCGCCGGGTACAACATCTGCTCGTCGCCGTGCACCGCCGACGCCGACTGCCCGCGACGCATGAGCATCGCCAACGCCTCCGGAAGTCCGGTGGCCCTGGCGCCGTATCGTTGTCAGGCCGTCGGGGGGCAGATGGTGTGCGTCCCGCCGTTGTCCAACCTGCCGATGGGGGCCGGGGACGTGATGGGCAACCACGCGCTGGGCGAGAGCTGCGGCGCGAGCGGTGGCGCCATCGTCTGTTACAGCGGTGTGTGCGACAGCGGCGAAAACGTCTGCGTCCAGGGATGCACCCCGGCGAGCGGGTGCCCCGTGGGTTCGTCGTGCCTGCCGTGGCGACCCGACGGCGAGAGCGGTCCGCTGTACCTCGTGTGCCGCCCCACGATGAGGGGTCGTGGCGCGGTGGGCGCGACCTGCGCGCGGGCCTCGGACTGCGCGACCGGCGCCTGCCAGCCGTCGACCGCGGGCGCGGCTTACTGCACCCGGTATTGTGTCGACGGGATCTGCCCCACCGGGCTGCGCTGCGCCCCGCTCGCCCCGGCCCTCGACGGCACCGCGCTCGCGACCTGTACCCGCTAGAGTCCGGGGACGCGCGTCGCGGCGGCGCCTGCATCGCCGTCGATGCCGCGCTGTCCGAAGTCGCTGCCGCCCCAACAGAGCACCGCGCCGTCGTCGCGCAGCGCGCACAGGTGGTACCAGCCGCCCGTCGCCTCGACCGCGCGGTCGACCCCGGCGACGGTCGTCG
This sequence comes from Polyangiales bacterium, assembly GCA_044229975.1. Lineage (GTDB taxonomy): Bacteria > Myxococcota_A > Polyangia > Polyangiales > SCUS01. The sequence continues at coordinate 57,329 of JBGARZ010000005.1, read as the reverse complement.
GAGAGAGCGCCCGGAGGGTCATCCCATCGACGGTTGGGCCCTGGTCGTAGCCCCAGCACCACAGGGCGCCGCGGACGCCGATGGCGCAGCCCGTGAGGTAGCCCGAGTACACCGACGCGACCTCGCCCGGCGTACGGACCTCCGTCGGGGTCGGGCGGTCGACGTCGGTGCCGTCGCCGAGGCGGCCGTTGTTGTTCCAGCCCCAGCACCAGGCGCGACCGCGCTGCACGGCGCAGGCGCCGTTGAGCCCGACAGACACGCTCGTCGCGGCGTCGAGGCCCGCCACGCGCACCGGCGCGAAGGAGCAGTCCTCCCCCTCGACGGGGCAGCCGTGTCCACTCGTGACGCCGTCGCCGAGCGCACCGCGGTGGTTACGTCCCCAGCACCACACCTGACCGTCGCGCGTCACCGCGCAGGTCTCGGCCTCGCCTGAAGAGAGCGCGCGCACCGGAGCGAGCCCGGGCACCCTCGCGGGTGTCTCCGCGGTCATGTCGGTGGGGCGACCGAGCTTGCCGAAGCGGTTGGTTCCCCAGCAGAGGACCTCGCCTTCGGTGGTGAGCGCGCATCGATGGCCCGACCCGCTCGTGATGTGCGCGACGGCCGGCAGCTCGGCGACGGCTTCGGGGGCGGTGCGCGTGCGGATGGTCCAGCACACGACCTGACCACCCGCGCGGAGGGCACACGCGCTGCCCGGTGTGTCGGGCGACACGGTGACCTCGATGGCGTCGGTGAGGCCGGCCACCTCGTAGGGCGCCGCGCTCTCGGCGACACCCGCGTCGGGGCCCATCCCGTAGCGCCCCCAGCAGCGCACGCGTCCGTCCGAACGCACCGCGCAGGAGTAGGCGCCCGCCGCGGCGATCTGGGCGACGGCCCGCGGGGTGACGGAGGCGTCGGTCGCATCGTCGACGCTGGCGTCGGCCGAGGCGTCGGTGACGGTGACGGTGTTGGCGCAGCCCGCAAGGGTCGTCACGACGAGGAGGAGGGCGCTCGCCACGCGCTCCATCAGAACACCACCAGCGTGGGTTGGCGGCGGGCCGTGGTGGTTCCGTCGCCGAGCTGACCGCGCTCGTTTTCGCCCCAGCAGCGGAGCTCGCCGGTGGTGAGCCGCGCGCACGCGTGGGCGTCGCCGACGGTGACCTCCGCCACGCCGCTCAGGCCCGGGACGACTGTCGGAACGCGGCGATTGGTGGTGGTCCCGTCGCCGAGCTGCCCGACCGTGTTGCGGCCCCAGCAGCGCACGGTGGCGTCCGCCATGCGCGCGCAGAAGAAGCCTCCGCCACCCGCGATGGCGGCCACGCCCGCGAGCCCCGCGACCTGCACCGGGGTCGATCGGTTGGTGGCGCTCCCGTCGCCGAGCTGTCCGTACTCGTTGCGGCCCCAGCACCAGACGCTGCCGTCGCCCCGCACGGCGCACGCGCTCGACGTGGCCACCCCGAGGTGCGTGGCGCCGGTGAGGCCCATGACCGTGGCGGGCGCGTTACGCTGCGTGAGGCTGCCGTCACCGATCTGGCCGAAGTCGTTGTCGCCCCAACAGACCACCGCGCCGGTGGTGCGACGCGCGCAGGAGGAGAAGTTGCCGAGGCCCACCTGCGCGATGTCCGTCGGGCCGGCGATGAGGGTGGGCGTGTTGCGCGGCTGGGTGGTTCCGTCGCCGACGGCGCCGACGGCGTTGTAGCCCCAGCAGCGCAGGCGTCCGTCGGTGGCCCGCGCGCAGGCGTGGTAGCCGCCCGCGGCGATCTCGGCGGCGCCGGAGAGCGATTGCACCGTGGTGGGCGTGGGGCTCCCGGTGCTCGCGTCGTCGCCGAGCTGACCGTACTGGTTGCGGCCCCAGCAGCGCGCTCCGCCGGCGGTGAGTCGCGCGCAGGAGAACTCCCGCCCGCCGCTCACTTCGGCGACGCCGCTCAGCGTGGGCAACGGGGTCGGGCGCGTGCGGGAGGTGGTGGTTCCGTCGCCGAGCTGGCCGTGGTCGTTGGCGCCCCAGCAGCGCACGACTCCAGAGGGCAGGACGGCGCAGGTGTGCTCGAAGCCCGCGCTGACCTGGGCGACGGGCGTGGTGACGACGATCGGGACATCGACAGCGGGTGGGACGTCGACGGCGGGCGGGACGTCGACAGCGGGCGGAACATCGACAGCGGGTGGGATGTCGACAGCGGGTGGGATGTCGACAGCGATGGGGATGTCGACAGCGATGGGGATGTCGACAGCGATGGGGATGTCGACAGCGATGGGGATGTCGACAGCGATGGGGATGTCGACAGCGATGGGGATGTCGACGGCGGGCGGGACGTCGATGGATGGAGGCACATCGGCGGCGGGCTGATCGGTGCTGGCGTCGCGCGAGGACGGGACGTCGAGAAGCGCGTCGACCGAGCGCGGGGCGCAGGCGACGAGGAGGGAAGCGAAGAGGGCGAGGCGGGCGGTGGCGACCATTCGGGCGGAGGTACTCCAGACCGGACGAGAGGGCCAATGGCTCAAGGGAGATGGTCAAGGTACGGCTGCTCGTGACAGCCCGGAGTTCGGCATAGGCGACGCGGGTCCGCCACGTCCGCAGTCCCCGGGGCCCACGCCGCGGCGTCAGCGCGGCGCGCGACGGTCACGCTCGCAGTCCACGACACGCCGTACACAGGAGGTACGGCCCGTTGGCGGGTCCTGACGGTGACCGTGGACGTGGCGGGGTTCATCCGACGGGCGGACGCACCGCTCACCGAGATGGAGGTCGCGGAGGTGCGCGCGCTCGTGGCGTGGTTCACGCAACGGTATCCGACCGGGGCCGAGCGCCTGGCGTATGCGCGTCGGGCCTACGCGCGCTGGATGCGTGAGCCGACGAGCGCGGGCCGACCGGAGAAGTGACGCTGGCCGACGTTAGGGCGCGCTTGACGCCGACGAACGCGGAGAGGTCCACTCGCGTTGCGATGCCGAACGCGCATGTGTGGTGGCTGTTCGCGGGCGCTGGGACCGTGATGGCGTGCGCGTTGGCGCGTTGGCTCGACCCGCGGAGGGCGCCGACGCGTGTGCGCGTGGTGTCGGCGGTCGCGGTGCTGGTGATGATTGCGTTCGCGGTGGGGTGGGCAGGCGTCGCGACGGTGCTACGTCGGGCGCCCATCGAGGTGGTCAACGATCGAGTGGAGCGCTCAGAGCGGCGGGTCGATCGACTGACGCCAGCGGAGGCGGCGAGTCTGCCGCGGAGGCAGACCGTGAGGGGAGACCGCGATCGGGCCCTCTATCCGGCGGAGTGTCAGGTGATCCCGGAGGGATACGATCCCGACGCGTATCACGGCCCTTCCCACGGACCTCACTCGGGCTCCGGCTCGACGTTCACGCAGTTGAAGTGTCCGATCGGACGTTTTGTCGACCATGACTCCTATGGGTTCAGCGAGTTCTCGGGCGTCCGGGGATCAGACAGCAGCTTTGCTGGTTTTGGCTGGGAATGTCGTAGCGGTCACGTCGACTACTCGGACCGCGGAGACGATCCGACCAGGATTTCGTACAGCATCTCGAACGCCGTCGAACTCCGCCTCTCGCCCGACCACCACGTCGCTGAGTACACGTGCCGCACAACCTTCTGCGAGGTCCGCGGCGAGACCACGTGCGACCCCGCGCGCTTTGGTCTCAGCCCCCCACCCCCGCTGTACCTCGTCGCCCGCCCACTCTTCCCCGCGCACCTGCGCGGTGAGGCCAACCGCCTCGCCGCCTCCTCTTCCGCGCTGACCCTCCTCGCTCTCCTCTTCCTGCGTCGCAGCCTCGCCCGCGTCCGCGCCACGGCTTTGCCCGCCTCGCTGCTCGCTGCGCCCTACCGCTCGACCGAGCCCGTTGTCGTAGACCCCATCGCGCTCGCAGTCCGCTCCCACGCCCGTTGGCTGTTCGGTGTCATCGCCTTCTACGCCGCCGCCTCGGTCGCCGCGATCATCGCGCTCTCCTCGTAGCCCGTCAGAACCACTGCGCCCGCCCCGCCATCATCCCGCGCGGCAGCGGCGCTCGATGTCGCGTCCCGTCTTCCATGTTCGCGACCTCCACCACGCTGCTCCCATCGCGTGTCTCCACCCACGCCACGCACCGCCCCGTCGGAGCGATCGCCACCTCCGTCCCGCCGCCAAACCCGCGCTCGGCGTTGCCCGCGTACACCACCACGTCGCGCCCCGTCGAGGGACGGGCGATGTGCAACGAGGCGCCCCGCAACCCGTCGGGCTCGTCGCGCACCTGCTCGGGCCACAGGCGTCCACCGAACAGCTCATTGTGCGCGCGCACCACATACGTCCCGCCGCGCTCGTGGAGCTCGATCCCGAGCGTCCCCGTCACCGGTCGACCCACGCGCGTCCACTCAACGCCGTCCTCCGAGCGATGCAGCTCCGCCCACTCCCCGTCGCTCAGCACTGCCATGAGCGCGCCGTCCGAACCGATGCCGGGCCGTCCGTTCTCTGCTCCGGCGAAGCGCTCGGGGTAGCGCGGCGTGATCGCCTCGGACCTTCTACGATTCAGGTCGACACGATGCACGACACGCCCCTCGTCGCGCCTCGCCACCAGCAGCCAGCCCTCGTCGCGAACCCCCTCGAACGACAGCTCGCGCTCGTTGGCGAAGGGCAGCGCGAAGCGCTCGACGCGCGTCCCACGATGGCTCACCAGCGACACGCCCGCATCGCCGACCTCCCACGCCACGGTAAACGCCCCGGCCACCACGGCGCCGCCCCGCTCACTCCCACCGAGCGGCGCGACGGCCCCGCTCTCTGGTGACCACCAGCGAATCGCCGTCGCGCTGTTGGGGTAGTCCTCCACCGGCACACGACCGGCCTCGTCGATCGGTCCGACCGCCGCCGCGTCCGCGACCCAGCGGCTCGTCCCGTCGGGAGAGATGCTCTCTGCCCACGCGTGGATTCTCGTATCGAAGGACGTGTGGTTCGCCACGACGGCCCCGCCCGGCGACACGTAGAGGGTCTGGAGCCCGATGGACGTGGTGAAGGGCGATCCGCCGTAGCGCACGGTCTGCGAGCGGCGCCAGCGCACCGTGCCGTCGGGCGCGAGCAGCGCGTAGGTGTTCTCGGCCTCCGCGCTGTTGACCCGGTGTTGACGAGACAGCGCGAGGTACCCGTCCGACGAGATCACCGCGTTGGTCACGATCGCGGGAGGCGTCGTCACCGCGGCCGCGTCGAGGGTGCGCCACGACCCGGTGACGTCGAGCGCCATCACGTCGGCACCCGCGACCGCGATGAGCACCGTGCCGTCCGCGCGCGCCGAGGTACACGCCGCCAGCGCCGCGGGGACGGGCGTCGGCGTCGGCGTCACCACCACCGGAGTGACTGGCGCAGGTGTCACCGGCGCGGGCGTGACCGGCGCAGATACAACCACGTTGGCGCAGGCAGGCAGGAGGGCGACGAGCAGCAGGCGGTGGCGGCGAATGGTCATTGGGTCTCCGTGTGAGCCCCACCATGCTCCGTCCCCACTGGATGGGGAATCGATCTCTCCGATGCAGCACTGTATCGCGCGTGCATACAGTGCCTCGCCCGCCCCGCACTGGTGCCGCACCCGCTCCGCCGCGATGATGCGCGCCACCATGCGTTGCCCCCATCGACCGTGCGCGTTTCTGGTGACGCTCCTCGCGAGCGCCGCCGCCGCTGCGCAGCCCGCCGCCGCGCCGCCCACCGCGGCGGGCAACACCGGGCTCGTGGTTCGTCCCGGCGTCGAGGTGTTCGCCCAGTACGCCGCGCGCGTCACCGACACTGCCCTCCTGGGCAATGACTGGTCACACCGCTTCGACCTCCCGCGCGTCCACGCCGCGCTCACGGGCGAGTACCGCGAGGCTCGTGCCCGCGTGGTGCTCGAAGCCGTTCGCTCGGCCGCCGACGGGTCGCTCATGGGCATCGACGGCGACAGCTTCGTCTTCCGCGTGCGCGAAGCCTACGTCGGCTGGAACGGCCGCTCGCTCCGCATCCAGGCGGGCGTGGTCCCGACGCTCACCGTCCCCGAGATCGAGGGCACCTGGCGGCTGCGCGCGGTGGCCCCAACCCCGCTGGAGCAGACGACCCTCGGTTCGCCCGCCGACCTCGGCGCGACGGTTCGCTTCGACCTGCCGCGCACCTTCGGGTGGGTGGGCGTCGGCGCGTACAACGGCGACGGCTACAACAACCGCGAGCTCAACCGCGGCAAGAACGTCGAGGTCGCCGCCTCGGTGCACCCCGTCCCGTGGCGTCCGATGCAGCCGCTGGCGGTGCTCGCGTCGTACACGATCGGCTCGACGGGCGCCCTCGCAACGCGCGCCGATCGCTTCACCGGGGCTGTTCTCTGGCAGGGCGACGCCGTGCGCGCGGGCGTCACCGGAACCATCGCGTGGGGCGTCGGCGCCGACGCGGGGCAGCGCTCGTACGTGCTCGAAGCCTTCGCGCGGGTGGAGCCCGTCGAGCGCCTGCTCACGGGTCTGCGCGTCTCGTGGTGGCAGCGCGATCACCGCGCCGACGACAACCACGTGACGACCATCCTCGGCACCGTCGGGTACCGCGTGCTCGACCCGCTGGAGGTCTTCGCCGCGGTCAGCCGACAGTTCGCCGGGGCCACCGCCGACGCGTTGCAGCCGGGGACCGATCAATGGGAGTTCAGGCTCGTGACGCGCGGCGTGTATTGAGGGGACGAGGTCCGACGATGCGATGGGTGTGCTGGAGTCTGGTGGTGGTGGCGGGGTGTTCGGGTGGCGCCGCGACCTCCGACGCAGGAGTGGCGCGCGACGTGGCGATGGGTGACGTCCCCGTCGGGCGCGTGGTCATCAACGAGCTGCGCGCCACGACCGACGACTGGGTCGAGCTGATGAACGTCGGCGAAGGCCCCGTCGACCTCGGCGGCATGGTGCTCGCGGACACCGACACCAACGGCAACGTTCCGCGCGTCGAGGAGGGCGTGGAGTTTCCGGCCGCGACGTGGCTCGCGCCGGGGCAGCGCCTGCTGGTGCTCGCGGACGTGAGCGACGCGGGCGTCGGCGCGCAGATGACCTGCCTCGGCGTGGACGGCCCGATGACCTGCTACCACGCGCGCTTCGGCATCAGCGCGGCGAGAGGCGAGGGGCTCTTCCTCATCGGGCGCGACCACGTCGTGTCGACGAGCGCGATGTACCCGCCCAACGCGGCGCCGGAGGGGAGCTCGTGGGGGCGGCTGCCCGATGGGACGGGTGAGTTCGCGGTCAACCGACCGACGCCCGGCGAGGCCAACGCGGGGCGGTAGCGCGAGGACGTCGCTTCAAACCGTCAGGGGCCCTGGGTCCGAGTTGCGATACGTTCGTCGTCGGCTGCAGCTCGCGGCCGACGGGAGTGTCCATGCAACAACCAGCAAGATATCGATTGATCGCCGCCGCGATGATGGCGGCGCTGTGGGCGACAGGCTGTACCTCGTCCAACTCCGTGGTCAGCGGCAATGACGCGGGGGAGGACGTGACAGTAGACATCGCCGTCGACCAGGGCCTCACGTGCGGGGCGGGCCAGCTCCTTTGTGACGGCCGCTGCGTGACGTCCGCGACCGACGACAACAATTGCGGCGCGTGCGGCCGCCGCTGCACCGGGAGCGACCGCTGCGTCGCTGGTCAGTGCCAGACCGCCTGCCCGTCGGCGCAGCAGGCGTGCGCGCTCGAAGGCGATGGCGGCGCGCAGGTGTGCGTGCTGCTCCAGACCGACGGCAACCACTGCGGCGCGTGCGGCCGTCGCTGCGGCCCCGGTGAGGTGTGCTCCAACGGTGCCTGCGCCTCCAACTGCCAGACGGGCCTGGAGACCTGCACCAGCGCCGGTGGTGTGCGCCGCTGCGCGATGCTCTCCAGCGATCCGGTCAACTGCGGCGCGTGCAACAACGCCTGCGGCGCCGGGCGCGCCTGCGAGGCGGGCCGCTGCGTGGTGAGCTGCCTGCCGGGCTTCACCGTGTGCGGCGCGACCGCCGACGGGGGCGTGGGCGTGTGCGCCGACCTCCAGGCCGACCGCGCCAACTGCGGCGCCTGCGGGACCACCTGCGCCGCCGGTCAGGCGTGCTCCGCGGGGGCGTGCGTGACCTCGTGCCCCACGGGTCAGGTCGACTGCTCGGGCGCGTGCCGTGACACGCAGACCGACCGGCTCCACTGCGGCGGCTGCGGCGTCGCGTGCATGCCCGGCGAAGCCTGCGTGATGGGCGCTTGCCAGACCTCTTGCCCGGTGGGGCAGACGGCCTGCTCGGGCGCGTGCCGTGACCTCCAGAGCGACCGCGCGAGCTGCGGCACCTGCGGCACCGCCTGCGCGACCGGCCAGGTGTGCTCGGCGGGCGCCTGCGTGACGTCGTGCGTGGTCGGTCAGACGAGCTGCTCGGGGTCGTGCCGCGACCTCCAGAGCGACAACGCCAACTGCGGCGCTTGCGGGACGGCGTGCGCGGCGGGCCAGGTGTGCTCGGGCGCGATGTGCGTGACGTCGTGCCCGGCGGGTCAGTCCAACTGCGGCGGTTCGTGCCGCGAGCTGGAGAGCGACCGCGCGCACTGCGGGATGTGCGGGCGCGTCTGCGCGGCGGGCCAGGTGTGCTCGGCGGGCATGTGCGTCACGTCGTGCGTGGCGGGCCTCACGGATTGCGGCGGCTCGTGCCGTGACCTCACCAGCGACCGCGCCCACTGTGGCGGTTGCGGCATGGCGTGCGCCGCGGGTCAGGTGTGCTCCGGCTCGGCGTGCGTGACGTCGTGCGTGGCGGGCCTCACCGAGTGCGCGGGCTCGTGCCGCGACCTCCAGACCGACCGGGCCAACTGCGGCGGGTGCGGAACGACCTGCTCGGCGGGTCAGGTGTGCACCAACGGCGCGTGCGTGGTCTCGTGCCCGACGGGGCTCACCACCTGCGGCACGACCTGCCGCGACCTCCAGACCGACCGTGGCAACTGCGGCGCGTGCGGGATCCTGTGCGCGGCGGGCCAGGTGTGCGCCGCGGGCGTGTGCGTGATCTCGTGCGACGGCGCGCTCACCGCGTGCAGCGGCGTGTGCCGTGACCTCCAGACCGACCGCGCCAACTGTGGCGGCTGCGCGATGGCGTGCGCGGCGGGCCAGGTGTGCACCGCGGGCCGATGCGAGGTGTCGTGCCCGGCGTCGCAGACCAACTGCACCGGGTCGTGCCGCGACCTCCAGACCGACCGCGCCAACTGCGGCGCGTGCGGGGTGACCTGCGCCGCTGGTCAGGTGTGCTCGGCCGGGGCCTGCATCGTGTCGTGCGGAACGCCCGGCACCAACTGCAGCGGCATCTGCCGCAACCTCCAGACCGACCCGACCAACTGTGGGATGTGCGGCCGCGCGTGCGCGGCGGGCGAGCTCTGCACCGCGGGCGCCTGCACCGTGTCGTGCGGCGGATCGCTCACCAACTGCACCGGGTCGTGCCGCGACCTCCAGACCGACCGGGCCCACTGCGGCGCGTGCGGGATGGCGTGCGCGAGCGGCCAGGTGTGCGTGGGCGGAGCCTGCGTGGTGAGCTGCGCCGCGGGCCTCAACGCGTGCTCGGGCGTGTGCCGCGACCTCCAGACCGACCGGGCCCACTGCGGCGCGTGCGGGATGGCGTGCGCCGCGGGTCAGGTCTGCACCGGCGGCACCTGCGTGTTGTCGTGCTCCACGGGCCTCATCGCGTGCTCGGGCGTGTGCCGCGACCTCCAGACCGACCGGGCCAACTGCGGCGCGTGCGGGACGGCGTGCGTGGCCGGTCAGGTCTGCACGTCCGGCGTGTGCACCCTGGTGTGCCCGTCGGGGCAGACGGTGTGCGGCGGTCGCTGCGTCGACCTGACCAACGATCGGCTCAACTGCAGCGCCTGCGGCGTGACCTGCCCGTCGGGCCAGGTGTGCTCGGCGAGCTCCTGCCAGGTGAGCTGCGGCGCGGGGCTGACCGCGTGCGGGCTCGCCTGCACGAGCACGGCGGTCGATCCGACGAACTGCGGGGCCTGCGGCACCGTGTGCCCGGCGGCGACCAACGCGCGCGCGGCGTGCGCGATGAGCACCTGCGGGTTCGTGTGCGCTTCGGGCTTCGGGGACTGCAACGCCTCGCGCGCCGACGGGTGTGAGACGGCGCTGACGTCGAGCGTGAGCCACTGCGGGGCGTGCGGAAACGCGTGCCCGCCGCGGGCCAACGCGACCGCCACCTGCGCGGGCAGCGTGTGCGGCTTCACCTGCGACTCCAACTTCGGCGACTGCGACGGCAACCCGGCCAACGGGTGCGAGGTCGACCTCCGCACCTCGACGGCCAACTGCGGTCGTTGCGGCGGCGCGTGCGGCGCGGGCCTCACCTGCACGGCCGGGACGTGCGTCGGCGTCTGCGGCGCCGTGGCCGGTCCCACGCTGACCAACAACATCAACGGGTGGCCGACGTCGGGGATGCAGTTCCGCGCGCTGCGCAACGCGACCATCACGTCGGTGCGCTTCCAGAACCAGGGCCAGGCCGACACCATCCGGCTGACTGACGGCGCGGGCACCACGCTCGCGACGGTGGCGGTGCCCGCGGGCGCGCCGTCGTTCGTGTTCACTCCCAGCTGGAGCATCACGGCGGGCGCGACGTACCGCATCCTCTCCGACGTGAACAACAACGGCCGCTGGGTGGACTACTCGTCCTTCCCGCAGTCCACCTCACAGGTCGCCGTCGACGGCGTCTACGGCATGGGGGCGCTGCACCCGATCTACTGGTTCAGCTTCACCAACATCACGACCTGCGACCGATAGCTCCTCCCGCCTACTCCCCGCACTCCACTCCCGGCCCGGGCAGCTCGGGCCGACCCCCCGCGATGGACCGCAACAGACACCGATAGAGCCGCTTGGGCTCCTCGGTCTGGAAGGCCGCTTCGTGTCCGTCTTCCAGCATGTCGCCGGGGAGCTGCGCCACCGCGGCGAGCACCCCGTTGCGGTTGGCCGACACCGGAAACATCCGTCGCATCCCGTTGCGCAGCGGCATCAGGTCGACGAAGGACGTAAACGCCCGCAGCTCGTCGTTGCTCTGGTCGAGCGCTTCGCCCGCGAGGTCGAGGCCCATGGAGAGCGTCACCGCGTTGGCGATGGGCGGCAGGATGTAGTGGTCCGTGATGCCCTGGATCACGAACACGCTCCGCGGGTCACCCAAGAGCGGTTCGTCGATGATGTGGCGCCCGTACACCTGCGGGTCGGACGACTCGACCGACCACTGCAACAGCGCGAGCGCCGGGTCGTCCTCGCGAAAGCGTCGCCCCGACCCGGAGTAGCCGACGAGCACGATGCCCAGCGGCGCCACGGCCAGCGGGCGCAGCTTGTGGATCACGTTGGCGATGTAGCTCCCGCCCGCGCCCGACAGGATCGCCGCGCGAAACCGCGGCTCCACGGCGAGCGCGAGCGGCGCGATGGTGGCGCCCATGGAGTGGCCCATGAGCACCGACGGGTTGATCTGCACGGTGGTGCTGCCGTCCGATGCGGAGGCGCCGGGGCAGTCGCTCACGTCGAGGCGCAGCGCGCTCGCGACGTCGTACATGCGCGCGGTCTCCAGGGCGCTCTGCCGGACGTTGTCCCGCAGCGCGAGGGGATTGCCCGGATTGAACATCAAGAACTGCTCATCCCCGTTGGACACGTTGCGCGGTCCGCCGTGCGGCCCATCCCACGACACACCCGCCCAGCCGACGCGGGCGAACTCCATGGCGGGGCCCGTCCCGGGTTGCATGGGTGACACACCGGGCATCGAGCGGATGCCGCGGTCGACGTGGGGTCGATCGCCGCCGCCGCCGGTGCGAACGAAGAGCACGGCGGGCAGCGCTCCGGGCGCAGCGGCGCGTCGACGCGGGATGCTCACGACGAGGCGGCTCTCCTCGTCGCGGGCGAAGAGCGGGCGACCGTCGGGCCCGAGGGTCCATCCGCCACCCGACGAGCCGAAGGGGAGCACGCCGTGCTGGTACGACGGCATACGAATGGTCGCCTGATAGACGCAGTACGTGGGGAAGACGTCGGTGCGAGCGAGCGCCGTCATCGGCGTGGGGAGCGGTCGGGCGCGGGCGTCGTCGAGGAAGGTGCGTAGCTCCGTGACGGGGTCGCCGGTGCGGAAGACGGCGAGCCCGGCGAGGTCGGCGGCGTGGAGGTTGGCGCGCGCGAGGTCGGCGAGGGCGGAGCGGTAGGCGGTCGCGGGGAGCTCGGCGAGGCCGGCCGATCGACCGGCGGCGAGCTCGGTGACGGCGCGGGCGGTGGAGAAGGTTCCGCCGCGGGCGAGGCGCAGCGTGCGGAGGACGACGGCGGCGTAGCGGGTGTTGGCGCGCAGCGGAATGCCCTGCACCGGGACGAGCGTGAGGAGATTGTCAGCGCCATAGGGTCCGCCGTCGGGCATCCAGCGGACGGTGACGGGGGCGCGCTCGTGGCGATCGAGGTCCCAGACGAAGACGGGGCTCTCACCGCGGACGCTCTGCGCGGGGGAGGGGAGCTGGGCGGCGTCGGGCTCGTCGGAGAGCGGGAGGTAGATGGTCGCGGAGGTGGCGAACCCGCGGGTGCCCGCGGCGAGGTCGATGAGCGCCTGCACGTACCGCTGGCGCGCGGGGTTGGGCCAGCGCGAGAGGTCGATGCCGGTGGTGGTGCGGAGGTCTTCGCTCGGGAAGGGCGCGCGGAAGAATCCATCCTGGCGGGTGAAGTCCATGCGAACGGTCGGACCCTCGACGCCCGGCGGCGTCGCCTCGTCGGGTGTGTCGCAGGCGGCGAGGACGAGCGGGGCGAGGAGCAGGGCGCGGCGCATGGAGCGGGAGGATACCCGTGATGGAGCGGATGGTTGACTCATCGGCGTGGCCTCGCCACGCTCGGCACAACCACCATGAGACTTCTGATCCTCATCGCGACCAACCTCGCCGTCTCGCTGTTGCTGGGTGTGGTGTTCCTCGGCCTGGAGATCGCGGGCGTGTTGCCGGAGGGGCAGTGGGCCGGGCTCTTCGTGATGGCGACGGTCTTCGGCTTCGGCGGCTCCTTCGTGTCGCTGCTGCTCTCCAAGATCATCGCGAAGTGGTCGATGGGCGTGCACGTCATCGAGGCGCCGCGCTCGCAGTCCGAGGCGTGGCTCGTCCAGACGGTGCAGGCGCACGCCAGCCGCGCGGGCATCGGGATGCCCGAGGTGGGCATCTACGACTCGGCCGACCCCAACGCCTTCGCCACCGGGTGGAGCCGCAACAGCGCCCTCGTCGCCGTGAGCACGGGGCTGCTCAACGCGATGCGCCCCGAGCAGGTGTCGGCGGTGCTCGGCCACGAGGTGGCCCACGTCGCCAATGGGGACATGGTCACCCTCACGCTGGTGCAGGGCGTGCTCAACACCTTCGTGATCTTCTTCTCGCGCGTCATCGGAACCGTCGTCGACACGGCCCTCTCGGGCGGCGACCGCGAGCGCTCGCGCGGCGGCATCGGGTACGTCATCACGGTGACCATCGCGCAGATCGTGCTGGGGCTTGGCGCGTCGCTCATCGTCGCGTGGTTCAGCCGCTACCGGGAGTTTCGCGCCGACGCGGGCGGGGCGTCGCTCACCAGTCCCCGCGACATGGCGGGCGCGCTCGATTCGCTGCGGCGCGCGGGTGAGCAGACGCAGCTCCCGGAGAGCATGACGGCGTTTGGTATCCGCGGCGGCAACATCGCCAGGCTCTTCGCGTCGCACCCTCCACTGGAGGAGCGCATCGCGCGGCTCATGGCGGCGCAGCCCCATGGGTGACGTTCACACGTCGCGCCCGCGACCTTAGAGCGGGGGACGGTCGGGTCTGGTCCGCGCGCGGTTCGACCGCGACGTCCCAGAACGCGGAGCCAGACCCAGAGCGTGAGCGAGGGGGAGCGACCGTGAGGCTGCCAGTCTTCGTGGGCACGGACCGTAGCGCTGCGGGGGAGGGGAGGGTCAACCCGCGCGCCGCGTGAGATCAGCAGCGCGCGGAGGGGACGGAGCGATCAGCCGACGGGCGTCGGGATGGGGGCGTTGGGCACGCCGTCGCGCCGCTTGCGGGTGTTGGGCGCGGTGAGGTGGGGGACCGCGGCGGTGTACTCGGACTCGCGACCGACCATGAGGAGCAATCCCTCCAGCACGAGGGCCGCGCCGCGGTAGGTGCGGAGCCACGCGCGCTTCTCCGACGACTGTTCGGAGAGGGTGGTGCGGCCCGCGCGCTCCGCCTCGTCGCCGCGAGCGACCAACGGGTCGAGCGCCGCCACCTGCGCGTCGAGGCGATCGGACCACGCGGCGCGAGCAGGGACCGTGGGGTCGCCTTCGAGGGCGTTGCGGGCGATGGCGGTGGCGTCGCGCACGTTGCGAGCGCCCTCGCCGATGCTGGAGCGGCCGCCAGGGAAGAAGAGGTTGGGATCGCCGTTCCAGGGGTTGCGCTGGTCGGACCTGGATGCGGCGAGGTGGAGCGCGAAGGATCGCAGCTCGTGGCGCGCCGTGACGACCGCGGCGAGCTTCTCCTCCGAGGTGTGGCTACGCGCGGAGAGGGCCCCACGGCTGGAGGCCATCGCGGTGCGCATCGCGAGGGTGGAGGTGGCGACCCGGTCGGCGCACCATACCATGATGGTGCGGACGGCTTCCGGGGCGTCGGCCCCGAAGATCAGTCGGAGGTTGCTGGTGAAGCGGTCGCCGTAGGTCTGGGTCTCGTTGTTGTCGATGTACTGATCCATGGAAGAACTCCGTTCCGGGCGGGGCGCACCATGCGCAGTGCCTGGAACGCGCTCTCTTCGGAACGACCACCGGGCGGAGTTGCGGGATCGAGGACGAATTCGACACGAGGGCGAGAAACGGTGTCCTGGGGCTGCCGTGTGTCGGGCGAGTACCCGCGCCGGGACGTTCCGGGGCGGGTTCGTGTTGGACGAGTACCCGCGCCGGGACGTTCCGGGGCGGGTTCGTGTTGGACGAGTACCCGCGCCGGGATGTCCCGGGGCGGGTTCGTGTCGGACGAGTACCCGCGCCGGGATGTCCCGGGGCGCCCTCGCGGCAGATGAGCGCCACCCCCGCCTCAAGGTCTCTCGGTGCTCGGCCTCCGACTCACCGCCCCGACAAGAACGGCAGCCACTGAAACACCCGCTCCGGCGTCGCCTTCACCAGCGGCATGATCGCCCCCCAGAACGCCGGCACATACGCCTCCGCCGCCCCACGATCGACGGCCGCGACGATGCCCCGCGCCACCGCCGCGGGCTTGCCGAAGAGCGGGTGCTTCGCGTGGTCGCGCGTCATCGGCGAGTCCACCGGCCCGAGCTTCAGCGTCGTGACCGTGACCCCCGTCGGGTACAGCCGCGTCCGTAGCCCCTGGAGGTAGATCGACAGCGCCCCCTTGGCCGCCCCGTACGTGTAGTTGCGCGGCCGCCCCCGGTCGCCCGCGACCGACGTGATGACCCCCAACCGCCCGCTCCGTTGCCCCTCCAGCACATTCGCAATCGGAACCAACAGCGACACCGCGCTGGTGAAGTTGGCCCGCAGGATGGCCTCGGCGTCGTCGAAGCTGCGCTCGCTCGCGAGCTGATCGCCGAGGTCGCCGTGCGCGATGAGCACCCGGTCGAGGCGACCCAGGGTGGAGACGGCGTCGCGGACGACCCCCTCGTTGGCGTCGAGCGCGGCGAAGTCGGCGACGGCCGTGGTGACGGTGGTCCCCTCGCAGCGGCGGGCGACGTCGGCGAGCTTGGCGGGGTTGCGGCCGACCAGGTGCAAGCGGTCGCCCCGGCGGGCGTAGAGGACGGCGGCCTCGGCGGCGATGGCAGAGGTGGCGCCGAGAATCAGCACGGAGTTCATCGGCGGATCATATCGCTTCGCCCGCGGTGGTACTCTCGGCGCGGTCGTTGATGGCGAGCGCAGGCGCAGCGTGGCGGCGGTTTCCGAGGCGGGTGGTCGCTGCCTTCCGTAGCCTCGCCTGGAACGTCGCTCGACCGCCCCGCCGCCTCCGCTTCACCCGCGAGGGCAAGGTCTTCATCGGCATCACGTTTGGCGTCGGGGTCGCGGCGGTCAACACCGGCAACAACCTGCTCTACCTCGTGCTGGGTCTTCTCCTGTCGCTGGTGATCCTGAGCGGCGTGCTGTCGGAGATCGCGCTGCGCGGCCTGGAGTTCCGCCGACGACTTCCCCGACGGGCCTATGCGGGGGCGCCTGCGCTGGTCGAGATCGAGGTGCACAACCGCAAGAAGTACGCGCCCAGCTACTCCATCGAGGTCGAAGACCGGCTGGAAAACCGCCGCACCGACAAGCGCTGCTACTTCCTCAAGGTGAGCGCCGGCGCGCGGCAGACGGCAGCCTACCGTCGCGTCGCCCCCACCCGCGGAACCGAGAAGTACCTCGCCCTCCGCGTCGCGACGCGCTTCCCCTTCGGGCTCTTCGAGAAGTGGCGCGAGGTCGTCATGCCCGAAGATCAGCTCGTGTACCCGTCGCCCCTCCGGTCGCGCGCCGAGCGGGCGCCGATGGTCGTGGTGGGTGAGCAGGTGTCGCGCGAAGAGCGCGGGCACGGCGAGGTCGACGGCGTGCGCGAGCTGGCGGACGGTGACCCGGTGCGCGACATCCACTGGGCCAAGACTGCCTCCATGGGCAAGCTGGTGGCGCGCGAGCGGCGACGCGACGGGGCGCGCGCGGTACGCATCGAGGTGGCCAACCGACTGAGCGACAGCGACGGCGCCGACGAGACCGGGCGCCGCGTGTCGGCGCTGCGGGTGGAGGACGAGATCCGGCGGGCCGCGGGCGCCGCGCTCGACGCGCTGAAGCTGGGCTCGTCGGTGCACCTCGTGGCGCAGGTGGCGCCCGCCGAGGGGACGGCGACGATGCAGGCGCGGCCGTCGTCGACGGCGGCGGACAGGGTGCTGTCGTTTCTCGCGCGGCTGCCGCCGGTGCCGGTGGCGCCCGACGAGCCAGAGGCTGCGGGCAAGCGGAGGTCGAAGGCGCCGTGAGGTTCTCGCAGGTCCACAAGTTCGCGGTGTTTACGCTGGCGGGGCTCGGGCTCGTGGCACTCGGGGCGGGCGGCGAGATGCCCGTGCTCAGCGTCGGGCTCACCGCCGTCGGCGTCGCCGCGAGCTGGTGGGTGGAGGGCGACCTCCTCCACTCCGAGCGCTACGCCCGCGCCTGGAACATCGCCCTCGTCGTCGCCCTCGCCGCCCAGACGGCGCGCGCGGTGTTCTTCGGGGCCGAGGCGCTGCTCACCATCGTGGAGTTCGCGGCGCTGCTCCAGGTCAACCGCCTCGCCAACCGCCGCACGGCGCGCGACTACCAGCAGATCACCCTGCTCGCGATCCTCCAGCTCATCGCGGCGAC
Organism: Polyangiales bacterium; assembly: GCA_044229975.1. GTDB lineage: Bacteria > Myxococcota_A > Polyangia > Polyangiales > SCUS01. The sequence goes on along the minus strand of JBGARZ010000005.1, from coordinate 40,148 downwards.
GGTGCTCGGCGGCGGCCTCTCCTACGCGCTCTGCTTCGTCGGCTTCGTCATCGCCACGCCGTGGGCCATGACGCTCGGTCACCTGCGCCGCGAGATCGAGGGCAACTACCTCGCCGACGCGCGTGCGGGGCGGGCGGGCGTTCCCATCGACGTCGCGCGCATCCTGCGGTCGCGCCGCGTGGTGGGCGTCGGCCTGCTCGCGGGATCATCGGTGCTCGCGGTGCCGATCTTCATGCTGACCGCGGTGATCTTCGTGCTCTTCCCGCGCATCGGGCTCGGCATCCTGACGGTGCGCTCGCGCTCCGACACCGTCATGGCCGGCTTCGGCAACAGCGTCGACCTGAGCGGCCACGGAACCATCCGCAGCGACCAGACCATCGTGCTGCGGGTGCAGCCGCCCGACATGCCCGAAGACCCGCCCGCGGTGCGGGTGTTTCGCCTGCGTGGGACGACCTTCGACACGTACAACGGCCGCCAGTGGTCGCGGCGCACCGACGCCAACGACCGCCAGCGCATGGAGCGCGCGGGACCGCTCTACACCCTCCGGCGCGAGCCCGACCTCGCCAACGACATCCCTGTCCGCATCGTGCTCGACCCGCTCGAACCGCCGGTGGTCCCGGTGCTCGAAGGGGCCGTCGGGTTTCGCATCGACCCGCGCTTCGAGGGCGGCTTCCCCCGCTTCACGGAGCTCACCGTCGACCACGACGAGGGCGTTCGTTACACGAGCAACGACGGCATCGGGCTCGTGTACACGGCGTACCTCTCGGGGCGTCAGCGCGTGGGGCGTCGCGCGCTGCGAGCCGAGGAGCAGCGCGACGGGGCGTCGAGCCGTTATGTGCAGATCCCTCAGGGGATGTCCCCGCGAGTGCAGCAGCTCACCGAGCAGATCACCCGCGGCGAGACGACCCGCCTCGGCAAGGCCCGTGCGATCGAGCGCCACCTCTCGCGCTGGCGCTACACCCTGGAGCTGGAGAGCGGCCGCGCCGATCAACCGCTGGAGGACTTCCTCTTCCGCACGCACGCGGGGCACTGCGAGTACTTCTCGACGGCGATGGCCGTGATGCTCCGCACCGTCGGCATCCCCACGCGCAACGTCACGGGCTTCCTCGGCGGTACCTTCAACCGCTACGGCCGCTTCTACGCCGTCCGACAGGGCGACGCGCACAGTTGGGTCGAGGTGTGGGACGAGACCGAGGGCTGGGTCACCTTCGACCCGACGCCCCCGGCGGGCGAGCTGCCGCTCTTGCGCACGGGTCTCTTCGCCGAGGCCGACGCCGCGGTCGAGGCCATCCGCATGCGCTGGCGCTTCTACGTGGTCGACTTCGACCTCGGGATGCAGGCGGAGATCGCCAAGCGCGTGTGGCGCTTCGTCGAGCAGCGCCGCCGCCACGACCGGGTGTCGGGTCGCATCATCCAGCGCGGCCACGCCGTGGTGCAGGCGGCGGGGCCCTCGATTCCGTGGCGTCGGGTGGCGGGCTTCGGTCTCTTCGCGCTCACGCTGGGCGCGGTGGCGTGGCAGCTCGTCGCGTGGCGACGCATCGCGACCGGCGGCGCGCGGCTGCCGGTCAAGCAGTCGGTGCGGGCGGCGCAAGACCTCGCGCGGGCCCTCGACGCGTTGCTGACGGAGCGGGGTGTTCCGCGGCCGGGCAACCGCTCGCCGCAGGCGTGGGCGCGCGAGCTCACGCGCCGGGGAGACCCCCTCGCGCCGCTGGTGACGCGAGTGTCCGAGCGCTACGCGGCCGCGCGCTTCGGCGACGACGCGCTGACCCGCGACGAGCTCGACGCGCTGCGGGCGGAGCTCAAGTCGGCGGAGCCGCGGCCGTCGGCTTGAGGGTGGCGGGGCCGTCCGCGATGGCGGCCTCGACCTCGACGACCGGGCGGCGCAGCAGCAACGCGACGATGGTCGCGAGGTGGGGCCGCTCGACGAAGGCCCACCAGGTCTCCTCGGCGGTGACCACGGCGAGGTAGCCTGAGACGAGGTCGACGTTGACGCGGTCGAGGGTTCCGCCGGTGGCGAGGCGCTCGACGGAGGGGGCCTCGCGGGCCGTGGCCTCGCGCCAGTGGCGGGCGGCCTCGGAGACGCGCGCAGTGGCGGCCTCGATGGCGTCGGGGAAGAGCGCCGCGAGGGCGGGGTCGAGGAGCTTCGGGCGACGCCCAGGGGTGCCAGGGTCGGCCTCGCTCGCGAGGTCGGTGGCGAGCTCGACGTCCGCGGCGTCGAGCGCATCGAGCAGAACAGGGTCCTGGAGTGGGTCGCGACTCATCGGTGAGCGCCGAGGAGGTACCACACGATGGGATCGGTCCACGCAGGGGTTTCGGCGGACCACGGAGGGGTGGTATCCAAGCCGCTCCGATGGGTACCTGGCGGTACGAGCCTGGAATGGAGGTGGGCGGTGAGTACATCGTCGTGTCTGCGTTTGCGCAGGCGGGGCCGCTCCAGCTCTATCGGGTGAGGGCGCGCGACGGCGGGCGGCACGGCACGCTCCACGCGGCGTCATCGCCTCGCCCTGATGGGTCCGCGCAACGGGGCCTCGCGGAGATGCACAGCGCGCACGTGGCGACGGTGTGGCGGTCGGGCTACGACTTCGAGCGGGGCATGGCCTGGCAGGTGACGGAGCCCGTGACGGGTCGACCGCTGACGGAGCTGGTGGCCGAGGTCGGGCCGGTGCCGCTCGCGCTGGTGTCGTCGGTGGTGCAGCAGGCGCTCGACGCGGTGGCGTCGGCGCACGAGGTCGGGCGGGTGCACGGCGCGCTCACGCCGGGGTGTCTCTTCGTGGAGTCGGCGGGACGTCCGGGCGGGGCCCGGGTGACCGTGGTGGGCTTCGGGCAGGAGGGCGCTCGCGGGCGTGCGGTCGCGGTGTCCTCCGCGGCGGACGTCAGGGCGATCGGCGCGCTCACGCTGTGGATGCTGTCGGGCGGTCGCGTGGCCTTCGAGTCGGTGCTGCGGGCGGTGGATCTGGGCGAGGCGCGCGTCGCCCCGAGCGAGCGGCTGCGAGAGGTCGGCGCGACGGACGTCACGCTGCCGACGTGGTTCGACGAGTGGTTCGAGGGCTGCGTCGCGCCGGAGTCGGCGGGGCGCTTCGCGAGCGCGGCCGACGCTGAGGCCGCGTGGGAGCAGTCGGTGGCCGAGGCCCCGGTGCGCACGTCGCGCGCTCGCTGGGCCGCGGCGACGGTGGCGGTGGTGGTGGTGCTGGCCGGGTCCGCGGTCGTGGTCCAGGGGACCGTGGGCGCGCGTGCCGCCGTGGGATCGATTCGCGCTGCGTCGAAGGCGCCCCCGACCGTGGCGCCGGCGCGGTGCCCGGCGGGCATGGCGTGGATCCAGGGTGGTCAGACGATGATGGGCACGCGCGAGGGGCGCGGTGACGTCGACCAGCACCCACGCCACGTCGTGAACATCACGGGCTTCTGCCTCGACCGCACCGAGGTGACCATCAGCGAGTACACCCGCTATTGGAGGGCCACGGGCGCTCGTCCGCAGGCCACGCCCGACCAGGGGCTCAACTGCAACTGGGGTCGGGCCGACCGCGGGCAGCACCCGGTCAACTGCATCGACTGGCGCCAGGCGCAGGAGTACTGCGCGTGGACGGGTCACGCGGGCGGGGCGAGGGCTCTGCCGACCGAGGCGCAGTGGGAGTTCGCGGCGCGCGGCCCCGAGGGCGGACGGTACCCGTGGGGGAGCGAAGGCCCCGGCGCGCGGCCCTGCTGGTCGGGCGACTCACCGCGCATCGGAACGTGTGCGGTCGGTGCCCAGCGCGGCGACCGCACCTCGACCGGCGTGGCCGACCTCGCGGGCAACGTGTCGGAGTGGACGAGCAGCTTCTACGCGCCGTCGTACGGCACGCCTGGGACGGCGGTGTCCGTCGACCCGATCGGTCCCGCGGCGAGCCCCGATGGGCTGCGGGTGTTTCGCGGGGGGAGCTGGGCGATGAGCGTTCCGACGTCGCTGCGCGCGGCCACGCGCGGGCGGCACACCGAGACGGTGCGCAGCCGCAGCATCGGGTTTCGCTGCGCGCGTCGCCCGTAAGCTCGTGATGCCGTCAGGCTGGGCGACGTATCATCGCGTCCGGAGACGACCCACACCATGAACCACCGACCGACGCAGCTCGTGCTCACCCTCCTCGCGGCGCAGGGCCTCGCGTGTCAGCGCGACCGGTCGCCCGCGCCGCCGCCGGTTCAGGCGGGTCCCAACGCGCTCGGTCCCGACGGCCGACCTCGCGTGGCCGAGGCGCCGACCACCGCGCGACCGGGGCGCGTCGGCCTCGCGGTGGGTGTCACCGAGGGGCGACCGAAGCCGCCCGACGACAAGCCCAACGACAACGAAGACCTTCACCGCGTGCACCCCGAGTGGTACCCGACGGGTCAGCCCAACAACCCGTACCCCGCTGGGACGGTCATCCCCATCGCGCCGCCCACGCCGGGGCTCTCCATCACGCCGCTCCCGCCGATGCAGCCCATCGCGGCGCCGTCGATGCAGCCGATGGGGCAACCATCGATGCAGCCGATGGGGCAGCCATCGATGCAGCCGATGGGGCAGGCGCCCGCGGGCAACAACGGTGGCGTGACGATGGTCCCCATCCCTGCGCCCAACGGGCGGCCGAGCGCGCCCGCGCCCACGGCGCAGCCGACGGGCACCGGCGCGGTGGCGCAGACCTTCCAGGGGACGCTCGGTCCGACCTCGGGGCGCGACACCGAGGGGCGCTTCCAGAACGAACACTTCGTCTCGCTCCAGCGCGGCTCGCGCGTGGCCATCACGATGCAGAGCCCGCAGTTCGACACGCTCTTGCGCGTCGAGCCGCCGACGGGCGACGCGGTCGAAAACGACGACGTCTCGCGCGACGATCTCAACTCGCGCGTGGACTTCACGGCGCCCATCGACGGCCGCTATCGCATCGTCGCGACCTCGTACACGCCGGGCACGGCGGGCGCGTACACCATCCAGGTGAGCGCGGGCGCGCCGGGCCAGGGGCTCATGGTCACCGGGGCCAACAACAACGCCCCCGACGCGCAGACCGGCCCTGGTGGAACCATCGTTCCCGGCACCCCCGTCAACGAGTACCTGACGCCGGGTGATCCGTCGTCGGGCGGTCGCTTCGTGCGCGCGTACCGCCTCGACGGGCGGCAGGGCGACATGGTCACGCTGCGGCTGACGTCGACGGGCTTCGACCCGACGCTCGCGCTCATCGCCCCCAACGGCCAGCGCTGGAACAACGACGACACCACCCCCCAGGACACCAACAGCACCATCACGATGACGCTCCCCACGGCTGGGAGCTACCGCGTCGAGGTGTCGTCGTACCGGCCTGGTGCGACGGGCCCGTTCAGCCTGTCGTACACGTCATCGGCGCGTCCCACGGTGGCCGCCAACGGGGTCCCCGCGGGCAACGTCGCGGGCCGCGCGGGGCAGGGCAACATGTACGGGGTGTTCGTCGGCATCAGCGACTACGGTGGCCGCGGCAACCTGTACGGGTGCGCCGACGACGCGCGCCAGCTCGCGCAGTCGTACATCAACGCGCACCTCGGCTCGGCGCAGAACTTCGTCGTGCTCACCGACGCCGAGGCGACGACGGGCGCGGTGAGCCAGGCGTTTCGGACGATGGCGTCGCGGGTCGGGCCCAACGACGTGTTCATGTTCTTCCACTCGGGGCACGGGAGTCGCGCGGTGTCGCAGGACACGGCGGCCGACCCCGACGGCTACGTGGAGTCCATCGTGCTGCGTGACGGCGAGATCACAGCGCACCAGATGGCAACCCTCTTCGACGGCGTGCGCGCTGACGTGAACATGCTCGCGCTCGACAGCTGCTACTCGGGCGGGTTCGAGCGGTCGTTCGGCTCGTCGCGCAACCGCTTCGGGATGTACAGCTCCGAGGAGGACGTGCTCTCGCAGGTGGCGCAGCGCTTCCAGGCGGGCGGGTACCTCTCGTACTTCCTGCGGCGCGGCGTCGCCGAGTCGGACAACAACCACGATGGCGCGGTGCGCGCGGGCGAGCTCGCCGACTACCTGCACCGGCAGTACGCGCAAAACCTCCAGACGATGCAGACGCAGGACGGCGCCGACGTGGAGACCTGGCAGCACCTGGTCATCAACCGATCGGGCGTGGCGCTGAGCGACCAGCTCTGGCGCTTTCCCCTCGTGGCAGGCGTCGGTCCGTAGACGTGTTCCATCCCGACGGCCCGACCCTCTTCGAGCTCGCGCAGCAGGCGCTCTCCTCCGTGGAGCGCGGCTACGACCTGCTCGCGCCCAAGTTCGACCACACGCCCTACCGCACGCCCGACACCCTGCTCGCCGCCGTCGCCGCGCAGGTCGGGCCGCCCGGCTCCATCGCCGACGCCCTCGACGTCTGCTGCGGCACCGGCGCGGCCATGCGCTTTCTCCGCCCGCTCTGCCGCGACCGCGTCGTGGGCGTCGACCTCTCCGCGCCGATGCTCGACGAGGCGCGCCGACGCCACGCCGACGACCCCGGCACCGCCGAGATGGTCTTCGTGAAGGGCGACGCGCTCGACCTCCCCTTCGCGCGCGAGTTCGACCTCGCCGTGAGCTTCGGTGCCTTCGGCCACATCGTCGACGACGACGAAGTGCGCCTCGTCGCCTCCGTCGCGAAGGCGCTGCGCCCCGGCGGTCGCTTCGTCTTCGTCACCGCCGAGCACGTCTCACCCCTCGCGCCGCGCGTGCTGCAAGCCCGCGCCTTCAACGCCGCCATGAGGGTGCGCAACGCGCTCTGGAGCCCGCCCTTCGTCATGTACTACCTGACGTTCTTGCTGCCGCGGGCGAAGGCGTTGTTGGAGGCCGCGGGCCTCTCCGTGGAGGTGCGGCGCGACGTGCTCCCAGCGCCCTACCAGCGCTACGTCCTCGTGATCGCGCACAAGCCTGCATGAGTCGGCGCGCGGTGTGCTCTGTCGCACCGCACCGATGCTTCCTTCCGCGACCGAGATCGTCCTTCGCGCGCGTCCCTGGCTGAGACGCCACGCGCTCGATCTGCTCCTGCTCACCGCGGCCTTGTGCTTCGCCGCGCCCGCCCTGCTCTACCCCTTCGGGCGTGACCACGGGCTCTATCACTACGTCGGCCGCGAGTGGCTGCGCGGAGCGGTCCCGTACCGCGACGTGATGGAGCAGAAGACCCCGGTCATCTTCCTCGTCTACGGCCTCGCGCAGGCGCTCTTCGGCGAGCACTTCTGGAGCGTTCGCGTGGTGGAGGTCGCCTGGGTTCTCACTGTGGGCGTCGCCCTCGCCGCCGTCGCGACACCGCGGGGTGAGCGAGCGCTCCCAGGTATGCATGGAGCGACCGCCCTCCTCGTCGCGCTGGCCTACTTTGGCACACTGGACTTCTGGCATACGGCCCAGTGCGAGGTGGGCGCGAGCGGCCTCGCCATCGTCGCGCTCGCCCTCGTCCATCGCCGCGCGCCCGACCCCAGAGCCACCGTCGTCGCGGGACTCCTCGCGGGCCTCGCGGTGCTCGCCAAGCCCACGGGTGCGCTGCTCGCGCTGCCCGTTGGAGTGCTCGCCGTCGCGCGCGGGTTCGCTGTGGCGCCGCGTCTCCGCGGGGCTGTCGTCACGGGCCTCCGCTTCGCGCTCGGTGCGCTCGCCCCCTTCGCGCTCTTCGTCGCGTACCTCGGGGTGCATCGCGGCGCGCTCACGGCAGCCTACGACGTGCTCGTGCGCTGCAACGCCTACTACGTCGCCAACGAGGCGGCGAGCCACTCGCGCGCCGAGGACGTCCGCGCTGTCGCGACCTGGGCGACGCTCCACCTCGCGCTGCTCCTCACGCCCACGCTCGCGGCGCTGATGGGCTTCGGCGCGGCCATCGGGGCCCGCTCGTGGGCGCTCGCACGGCGCTACGGCGGCGCCCTCACGATGCTGGTGCTCGCGACGCTCGGGGTCGTCGTGCAGCGGAAGTTCTTTCCGTACCACTGGGGTGCGGTGCTGCTCTGGCTGCCGCTGCCCGTGGCGCTCGCGGCCGACGACCTCGCGCGCGGCGCGAGGCTGCACCTCCGTTCGACGGCGCTCGGGGCGGCCTTCGCGTCGGCGCTCATGCTCTTCGCGGTCACGCTCCCGTGGCGCGCTTGCGAGCCCATCGAGGGCTACCAGCGCCGCGCGACGCCCGCCTGGCAGTACGCCCGCGGGCGCATCGACCGGGCGGCCTACCTCGCGTCCATCGCCATTCCCCACTACGACCTCGCCGCGCAGGAGACCATCGGCCGCTGGCTGGAGGCGCACACGTCGCCCGCCGACACCGTGGCGCTGCGCAACTTCGAGCCCGCGATGTACGCCGTGGCGCATCGTCGCTCGCCGTCACGCTTCTTCTGGACGCCGTGGATCGCCTGGAACGCCCGCGCCTACCGCCGCCACGACTGGCTCGCCGAGGACGCCCGCGCGCTCACCGAGCGCCCGCCCCGCTACCTCGTCACGGCCGACGAGTCCGCGAGCGGGCCCGAGTCGGCGGAGTACTACCTGCCCGACTACCAGCCCGTGTTTCGCTCCGGCGCGCACTCGGTGCTCGCGCGAGGGACGGTGCGCTTCGACCGCCTCCGCAATGAGATCCGCGTCGCCGGGCGCCTGGTCACGAGCCGCGCGCTCGGAACCTTCGAGGGCCCCGACGGCCTCGCGGGCTGGGAGCTCTCGGGCGAAGCGATGCAGGGGCAACCGCGCGACGACCGCCCCGCGCCGGGGCAATTTCCGCTGAGCGGTGTCATCGGCGATCGTCTCCTCAGCACGTGGTCGCCCACGCGCGGCGACGCGGCGAGGGGGACGGCGCTGTCGCCTGCCTGGGTGGGCGTCGCATCGACGACGCTGGTGTTCATGGTGGGCGGCGGGGCCACGCCCGAAGTCGGCGTCGACCTCCTCGTCGACGGGCAGACCGTGAACACCTGGGGCGGTCGCAACGCCGAGAGTCTCCGCTTCGTCAGCGTCGACCTGTCTCCGTACGCGGGGCGCTCGCTGCGGGTGATGGTGCGAGACGCCTCGGCGGGGGCGTGGGGTCACCTGCTCGCGGACAACTTCCTCGTGCTCGACGGCGTGCTGCCGTAGGCCCTCGCCCACTTCTCTCAGCCGCCGACCATCCACGCCCCGAGCACCGCGTCCGTCGCCTCGGCCACCGGAACCTCACCCACGATCGCCCCGCTGCGCAGCACCATCACGCGCCCGCTCAGCGCCCGCAGCTCGTCGAGCTCCGACGTCACCAGCACGACCGCCACGCCCTGCGCTCGCAGCGACCCCAGCGCCTCGCGGATGACCGCCGCCGCCAGCAGGTCGACCCCGCGCGTCGGCTGCGCCACCAGCAGCACCCGCGTCGCGCGCGCCAGCTCCCGCGCCACGAGCACCTTCTGCTGATTGCCGCCCGAGAGCGACGACACGGCGGCGTCCGGATCCGATGGGCGCACGTCGAAGCGCTCGATGGCCGCCGTCGCCTCGGCCCGCGCCTTCGCCCCGTCGAAGCGCCCGCCGCGCGTCGCGACGGCCACGTCCCCGAGCGCGAGGTTCTCCGCCACCGTGAGCGCGCCGAAGAGCCCGCTGCCCTCGCGGTCTTCCGGGACGAAGCCCACGCCGCGCGCCCGCCGCGCCGCGACGCCCTCCGTCGTGATGTCCGCGCCCGCGAGGGTGATCGTCCCCGCCTCGCAGGGGCGCAGGCCCGCGATGAGCTCCAACAGCGCCCGCTGCCCGTTGCCCTCGACACCTGCGACACCGAGCACCTCGCCCGCCCGCAGCGTCACGTCGAAGGGACCCGCTCCCCCGCCGCGCACCCCGCGCAGCGACAGCACCACGTCGCCCGCCACGTCGCCCGTCGGAGCGCCGCCCGACCCGACATGCTGCCCGTCGCCGATCACCGCCGTGGTCACGGCCTCGCGCGTCGTCTCCGTGATCGCCGAGGAGAGCACCACCTTCCCGCGGCGCAGCACGGTGATCTCGTCGGCCGTCGCGAAGACCTCGTCGAGCTTGTGGCTCACCAGAAGTACCGCCGAGCCCTGCTGGGCCATCGCGCGGATGGACGTGAGCAGCCCGGTGACCTCGGTGGGCGAGAGCACCGCCGTCGGCTCGTCGAGCAGCACCACCGTCGCCCCGCGGTGCAGCACCTTCAGGATCTCCACCCGCTGCCGCTCGCCCACGCCGAGCGTCGAGACCCGCGCGTTCGGATCGACGGGCAGTCCGCGCGCCTCGCCGAGCGAGCGCACCCGCGCGTCCATCGCGGGTCGATCGAGCAGCAGACCGCCGGGGCCGCGACGGGGCTCGGCGCCCAGCACGACGTTTTCGGCGACGGTGAGCGCCTCGGCCAGCATGAAGTGCTGGTGAACCACGCCGATGCCCGCCGCGAGCGCGCGACGGGTGTCTCCGCGGGGGAGCTCGGCGTCGTCGAGGGAGATGGTTCCTTCGTCGGGGGCGACGAGGCCGCAGAGGCAGCGGATGAGGGTGCTCTTGCCCGCGCCGTTTTCGCCGACGAGCGCGTGCACGCGGCCGGGCGTGAGGGTGAGCGACACCCCGTCGAACACCACGCAGTCCCCGTAGGCCTTCCGCAGACCCTGGGCGCGCAGCGTCGGCATCGTCAGTGCGGCGCGTGCGCCGGGCGCTGCGGGTTGGCCGGATCGAAGGGCGGCAGATTGCCCAGCTCACCCGGCGGCAGATGGATGAGCCCGAGGTGCTCCTCGTGGACCTCCGGGTGCAGCCGGTCGCGCGCCGCCTGGAGCATCGCGTCGGTGCGCTGCGTGCGCCGCTCGCGCATCAAGAACCCGCGGATGGTCGCCACCACGCCCGGGTCGGTCACCTCGCGCCGCAGCGCGGGACGCGTGCCGGTGAGAACGCCCACTCCGAAGCGCCCGTTGGCGAGGGCGACGGGCGCCGTGACGTCCATCTCGCGCGCGAGCCCGAACACCGCCGCGGCCAGCGCCGGATCGACGGGCAGACCGTCCCCCGTGGGCGCCCCGGTGCGCTGGAAGTAGAAGACGTCCCCCTCGTGGGCCACCGACGCGTCGTCGGCCGAGTGCTGCTGCACGAGCGCGCGCACCCGACGCAGGTCGCCCCGCGCGGCGCGGGCCTCGGTGACGACCCGATCGGCCGTCGCGCGGTCGGTCGTCACGATCACCGTGGCGCGGCGGTACTCGGGCTGCTGGTAGTCCGCGAGGTGCGCCTGGTAGTAGGTCGCCACCTCGGTCAGCGGGATGGACTCCGGGGTCACCGACTCCAGCACCGCGCGCTGTTCGAGGCGCTGCGACAGGATGCGACGCACCGCCGCGGCGACGTCGGGGTTGCGGTCGACGCCCGTCCGGCGCGCCTCGGCGGCGAGGAGGTAGGTGGTGACGAGGTGTTCGAGAAACTCACGACGACGCGCGGGCGCGAGGTAGGTCTGCCGCACGGGGGCGGGGGCCTCGTTGAGCATGTCTTCGAGCTCACCCACCGTGATGACCTGATCGCCCACGCGCGCCACCGCCGCGGCGCGGCGCGTGGTCTCCGCAGGCGACAGGGCGCCGGCGTCGGCCGTCGGGTGCGGCTGGGCCGCGAGGGGCACCGGGGAGAGCAAGCCCACCATCACCAGCGGGAGCCATCGTGCAGCCATGGAACGCATCGGTGCTGACCGGGTCGCACGGGGTCGCCCGGCCCGTCAAGCGCCGCGCTGGCGTCGTCGCGTGTTAGCGTCGCGTCCATCGGTGTCGATGCGCTGCACCCACTGCCAGAGCCGCGTGACGTCCACCATGCGGCTCTGCCCGCGATGCGGGACGCCGGTGGTGAAGCTCGGCGACGCGCCCGTCGAGACCCTCGCGCGGCCGCCCTCTCCCTACGCCTCGGGCGATCAGGTCGTCGGGCGCTACCGCATCATCGAAGCCCACGGATCCGGCCCCCTCGGCACCACCTACCGGGCGCGCGATCCGGGCGGCCGGACCATGGCCGTGAAGGTGCTGCCCGCCGCGCTCTTTCCGGGTGAGACCGAGCGGCGGGAGTTTGTCGACCTCTACAGCCAGCTCGCGGGTCGCACGCTCGCGTGCGCGGCCCTGCCCGTCGAGGTCGGCATCGATCGCGAGGTGGTCTTCGTGGCCTCGGCGTGGGTGTACGGCGCGTCGCTGCGGTCCATCGTTCGCGCGTACCGGGCGGCCGACCGTCGGCTGGAGCGCGACCAGGTGCTGGGCGTGTTGCGCGGCGCCGCGGACGCCCTGCGGGGATTGCACGCGATGGCCTCCCACGGGGCCGTGTACCCCGAGAACATCGCCGTCACCGCCGACGCCGTGGTGCTGCTCGACCCGGGCCTCGCAGCATCACTGCCGCCGCGCCGCTTCGTCGAGCGCGTCGAGGGCGCTCCAGAAGTGTGGCCGTACATCGCCCCCGAGCTGCGCGCCGGTCGCAAGGTCAACGCGGGCGCCGACCTCTTCGCGCTCGGGGCCCTCGCCTCGGAGCTGCTCACGGGCGACCCGGCGCGGGCTTCGTCGGCGGAGTTCGCGGCGCCCGACCTGGGCACCGCGCTGGAGTCAGCGATGCGCGCGGCGGTGTCGGTGCAGCCCCCGCGGCGGGTCTCCGGCCTCCCAGAGCTGCTCGCGGGCCTCGCGCAGATCGCGGGCGAGGCGTCGCTGCCGCCGTACGCACCGCTCCCGTCGCCGTCGGAGATGGCCGACGCACGCACGCGCCGCGTGATGATCTCGGGTGCAGGGGCCATTCGCCCGCGGGTGCCACGAACGGTTCGCACCGAGCAGACCGTTCGGTGATGTCGGGTCGGTACTCCGCAGGCAGCTTCGCAGAGTCTGATAAGGTGCCGCGGCGATCGTCGAGAGCGTGCCCGAGGTTGGTGTGACCGTCCGCAACGCCTGTCCACAGTGCCAGCAGCCATTGCCCGAGGGGTTCATCGGCGCGGCATGTCCGCATTGTCGCGCGGCCCTCGGCAACAAGCGGCGGCGGTCGCTGTCGGGGTTCTCGTTTCAGACGTACCAGCCCAACACGCAGTCGTCGCGCCCGCCGCTCGCGCCGCTGTCGAGCCGACCGCCCCGCGAGGCCGCCGAAGACCGGTGGGACCTCCCCGACGGAGGCGCCACCCCCGCGGCCTCGCCCGACCGCCGCGCCGCGCCGCAGCCCGCGCCCACGGGTTTTCCGGTCGTCCCGTCGCCCGTCGCCGCGCGGCAGAACCTTCGCTCCACCATGGCCCTCGGGGTCGACCGCGCCGCGGTGATGCCGTTCGATCCGGCGGTCGATGCGCCGCCCGCCGCGGCCGCGAGGGTCGGCGCGCCGCCGGTCGATCCGCTCCGCGCCACGGCCCAGTTCGACCCGCTCTCCTGGAACATCGACCACGCCACCCCCTCCGGCGCCCCGCCGCCGGGCGCGCTCGACCCGCGCTCGCTTCGACGCACGGCGATGGGCGTCGCCGCTCGCCCCGCGCCCGTCGCGCTCGCCACCGTTGGCGCGATTCCTCCGGCCGCCGATGCGCCGACCATCGAGGGCCGCACCACGTCCGGGCGGTCGGCGTTTCGCCAGACGGTGGCGGGCGTACTGCCCCTGGCGCGCGAGTTTGCGCCGGAGCCCTCCGACGAGTCCGAGGAGGAAGACGCCTTTCCGCTGGTGCGCAGCACGCAACCGCCGCCCCCCGTGGCCACCTGGCCGCCGCCTTCCAACGAACCGCCTCCTCCCGACGATCACTCGGTGGCGATCACCTCGCGACGTCCGCCCGCCTTCGTGCTGGAGGGCGACGAGCCCCTCGTCGACGAGTCCATGGTGCGGGCCTCGCAGCTCTCGGCCTACACCCCGCTGCGCGCGCCGCCCTCGCGCCGTGCCACGCCGCCCGTCACCCGCAGCTTCGGCTGGTGGGCCATCGGCGGCGCCCTGCTGGTGCTCTCGGCCGCCGTCGCGTTGCGGTCGGCCCCGATGGCCGTCGCCCTCCGCGCGGCCGCGGGCGCTGCGGCCCTCATGCTGCTCGCGCGCTTCGGCGCCCTGTCCATGCGAGCGCTGCTGCTCCTGCTGGTCGCGCTGCCCGCGCTCGCGCAGGAGGCGCTCTCCATCGCGTCGCTCTCCCGCGTCGGGGCGGCCGTGCTGACGGGCGCGCTGGTGCTCTTCCCCGCCGGGGCGTGGGTGTCCGGTGATCGCCTCGGACTGCGACGGATGCTGCTGGTCCCGGGCATCGCGCTCACCGTCGGAGCGACGCTGATGCCGGGCGGCGTCGGGGCGCCTTGGTCCTACGGCTCGGTGCCGGCGCTCATCATGGGCGCGGTGGCGCTGGGCACTTCGGCGCGCTGGGCGGCGACGTCGGTGACGGTGCTGCTCGCGGCCTGGGCGATCGTGTGCGGCGTCAACGGCGGCGGCGCCGGTCTGTCGGGCGCGGCGACGGGGCTCGCGATGGCAGCGCTGGTGCTGGTGTGTGGTCGCGCGCTCGCGGTGGTGTTCGACAACGACGGTGGGTGAGGCCTCGCTACGCGCTCGCCTCGTCGAGCTCGCGCAGCAGCGTCGAGAGCCACTCGGTCAGCTCGCGCTTGCGTCGCGCGTAGGTGACCGGGCCCACGTCGCCCGCCGCGTGCCTCCGTGACAGCTCGCTCGCCTCGGCGAGCACCCGGTCGCGCTCGGCCTCGATGTCCGCCTTCGTGCGCTTGCCCGTCGTCGTATTGCCGCGGCGCAGGCCCGCGTAGAGACCACCGACGACGAGCAGCGCCATCGTGCCCGTGGCCACGGTGCGCGCAGGACCCGCGGGCGAGGGGATGCCCGTCAGCCGGATGTCGAGCGCCCGCAGCGGCGCGTCGGTGGGCTGTCGTGACAGGCCCGTGAGGAGGATCTTCTCGCCGTGGGAGTCGCGCTCCTCGGCGGCCGGCATGCCTGCGACGGACATGGCGAGACCGCGCGGCGCCTCGATGGCGACGAGCGAGTTGACCACCGGCAGCGGCATGCCGATGCGCAGCGCGACGTCCCCGCCGCTCAGCTTCACCTGAAACTGAAACACCACCTCGATGGGCTGGTCGAGCGTCGGCGGAATGCTCCCCCGCAAGATCGCCACGTCGCCTTCGGTGACGATGCGCACGTCGTCCATGGTCGGCTGCGACGTGAAGGCCGTGTAGCCCGGCGGCAGCTCGAAGCGTAGCCCCTCGCGCGGAACGTACGCCCGCGGCGTCGGCTGCTCGTCGCCGAGCGCGAGCGCCGACAGGTTGGCCAGCCGCAGCCGCTGCACCACGAGCAAGCGGTCGTCGCGGAAGCGCATCTCGGTGCGGCTGTCCCAGAGCAACACCCCGCGGCCCTCGTGCTCGACGTCGAAGCGCACGAGCTGCACCCGCTGCCCGGCGCTGCGCGCGAGCTGGAAGGGCAGCGCCCCGAACTTCGCCCCGTCGAGCTCGGTGCTCGCGCGGTACGCCACGTTGCCGCCCGTCGTGAGCCCCTCGAAGCGGGCCACGCCGTCGCTCCCGGTGCGCGCCTCACGCGGCGTGTCGCGCTCGCCCTCGCGCATCGCCCCGAGCCGCACCGTCGCGCCCTCCACCGGGGTCCCGCGGCTGTCGACCACGCGCACGTGCACGCTGCCCTCGGGGATGCCCGGCGTCTCCTCCGAGAACGACTGCGGCATCGCCGCGCGGTTGACCGCCGCGCTGCCACCCATGTGCGGATCGCCCCCGCCCGCGCCCATCGACGGGTGCCCCGGCGGCAGCGGCTGCGTCGGATCGACCGGACCCGGCGGCGCCACCCGCACCTCAGCATCACCGGCGACCGCGGCGTCCTGCGCCTGCGCCGAGGCGGCCGCGAGCAGCACCAGCGCCATCGCGCGAAGCTCAGGCCGTCGCATCGCCGACCTCCTCCTTCATCCGGTGACCGCATCGCTTGCAGAACACCGCGTCGTCGTCGTTGTTCGTCTCGCACTTCGGGCACACGCCCGCGGCCTTCGCCTCGGTCGATGCCCCGGTCGGCGCATCGATGGTCTGCGTCTTGGCGGGGGCGCTTCCCTCGGCCTCGGCCAGCATCGCCTCGGCCCTCGCGCGCCACGGTCCGATGCCCTCGTCGATGGCCTTCATCGCATCGCGGGCCTCGGCGCGGTACCTCGCCTCCAGCGCGTGGTGGTCCTCCTCGCCGATGCGCCCGATGGAGCGCTCGAACTCCAGGTCGCGCAGCGCCTGCAACGCCGCCCGCTTGCGGGACTCCAGCGCGCCCAGCGCCGCGCCGTCGTCGTCGCCCTCGTCGGCGTCCCCCGGCTGCGACGGGTCGAGCACCAGCCGCAGCGTCTCCCAGAAGAGCAGCACCGCCCCCGACAGCATCGTGAACGCCAGCCACAGCACCACCGCGGGCGCGCCCTTCACGATCCCGACGGGCACCGCGACGACGATCACCACCGCGGCCGCGATCGCCGCCGTGTAGCGCATCGTCGGCTCCTGCGCGTCACTCATCGTGGCCCCGCAGCTCCTCGTTGATGCGCGCGTCGTAGTCCGTGTCGGCCTTCGTCTCGGTCTTCGCCTCGACGGGCTTCGACTCCACCGGACGCTTCGCCCAGCGGCGCACCAGGCTAACCGCGAGGCCCGCGCCCGCCACCATCGTCGCCACCGGCACGATGTACAGCGCCTTGTTGGCCCCGCGGTCGGGCGGAACCTCCAGCGACTCCGTTCCGTACACCCGCACGTAGTCGTCGATGATCGCGCGGGGGTCGTCGCCGCGCGCCATGCGCTCGCCGATGCGCTGCCGCTGGGCGTCGGCCACGCCGCAGGTGCACGTCGAGAGCGGCTCGCGCGCGCACCCGCCGCACATGCACCGGAGCTGCGAGAACACCCGGCGCTCGGCGGGCGTCGACTGGCGGGCGCTGGCCACCGACGACGGCGTCATCTGGTGCTGGGCCTGCGCGCTCGACGTCGCGACGAGCACGGTCGCCCCCGCGAGGAAGGCGACCGTGAGGAGGGTGTTTTGCCCGGCGAGGGAGAGCGGGCGGGCGCTCGATGGGCGCGTGGCGCGCGCGGCGGCCTTCGACGCGTCGGGCCACATGGCGACGACGACGCCGAGGACGACGATGACGCCGCCGAGCCAGATCCAGAGGGTGAGGGGGTTCACGAAGGCCTTGAGGTGGGCGACGCGCGTCTGCGGGTCGATGGTGTTCATGACCACGTAGAGGTCTTCGCGCAGGCCCGACGTGATGCTCACCTCGCTCGTCGGCTGGTCGGGTCGCGCCGTGTAGATGAAGCGCGCCGGGCTCACCCGCGCGAAGAAGCGTCCGTCGCGCAGGACGGTCACCTTCGCGTGGATCTCCCGCTTGGTGATGTCACGGCGCATCTCGGGGCCGTCGTAGCGGAGCGTGTAGTGACCCAGCCGGAAGCTCTCGCCCGGCGACACGACGGCCTCGACCTCCTGGCGGTACGCGGCGCCGACCCAGCCGGCCATCATCAGCACAAAGCCCAGGTGCGCGATGTACCCGCCGTAGCGTCGGCGGTTCTTGCCGACGAGGCGGGTGAGCGCCACCGGGGCCGACTCGCTCTTGGAGGCCATGCGCGCCCGCGTCCCGCGCCAGTACTCCTGGGCGAGCGCGGCGACGTTGAGCGCCACGAGCCCGGTGGCCACCGCGGGCAGGTGCCCGTCGAGCCAGGCCACGGTGCGACCGACGTTGATGTGCCCGAGGGTCAGCGGGCCGAGGTGGACGCGCGTCACCACGTCGTAGATCGGCGCGATGCTCACCACCGCGGGGAAGCCGATGGCGCGGCCGAAGACGGCGTGCGCGAGGCCCGCGCCGAGGCCCGCCACGAGGGGGCCGCGGAAGTTCTTGAGGAGCAGGTCGGTCGAGCCCTTGCGCCACGGCGTGAGCACGCCGACGGCCATCACCAGGAGGAGTGCGACGGCCACCGGGGCGAGCCACGCGTTGTAGAAGGTGGCGCCGACGGTGAGGCGCTCGTCCCAGAGCCACTCGCTCACCTTGGGCCACGTCGTGGCGAGCGCGATGAACACGCAGATGCCGAGGAGCATCCAGTTGTTGGCGACGAACATCGCCTCGCGGGAGAGCAGCGCGTCGATCTCGGCGGCCTTCCGGAGCAGCGGCAGTCGCCACACCACGAGCCCGACGGTGAACAGGGCCAGGAAGCCCATGAACCACACGAAGTAGATGCCGATGCCGCTCTGCGCGAAGGAGTGCACGCTGGAGATGAGCCCCGAGCGCGTGAGGAACGTCCCGAAGATGGTGAGGAAGAAGGAGAAGAGGAGGAGGGCAACGTTCCAGACCTTCAAGATGCCGCGCTTCTCCTGGATCATCACCGAGTGGAGGTAGGCGGTGAGGGTCCACCACGGGAGGCACGCGGCGTTTTCGACCGGGTCCCACGCCCAGAAGCCGCCCCAGCCGAGCTCTTCGTAGGCCCACAGCATCCCGAGCACGTTGCCGATGCTCAAGAACATCCACGCGAAGAGCACCCAGCGGCGCGCGGCGACGGTCCATTCTTCGCCGAGGCGCCCGGTGACGAGCGCGGCGACGGCCCACGCGAAGGGCACCGCGCACCCGACGAACCCGATGTAGAGGGAGGGCGGGTGGATGGCCATGTAGAAGTTCTGGAGCGAGGGGTTGAGCCCTTCGCCTTCGGAGGGCGCGCCCACGAAGCTGGCGGAGAAGGGGTTGGCCGCCCACGCCATCAAGATGCCGAAGAAGACGATGACGCCCATGAGGGTCGAGATGACCCACGGGGCGAGCTCCTTGTGGCGGGCGCGCAGCGTGAGCACGCACACGCTGGTGTAGATGGAGAGCAGGAAGGTCCACCACAGGAGCGAGCCGTCCTGGCCGCCCCAGAGGGCGGTGACCAGGTAGTGTGTCGGCATCGAGCGGTCGGAGTAGTGGGCGACGTACCGGAGACGGAAGTCGTGCGAGAGGAAGGCGTACAGCAGCAGCATCACGTCGAGTCCGACGAGGGCGCAGGTGCCGAGGGCGGACAGACGGGCCGCGCGCAGGAGGCGGGGGGCGGCGCCGCGACGGTCGGTGCCCGCGAGCACGCCGAGGCAGAGCGACACCGCCGCCGTCACCAGAAACGCGTAGAGAACGCCGGTTCCGAAGGCCGGGATGCCCGCGTCGTACGAGGAAGTCTCCATGTCGGGTCGGACCCTAGTGGGGTGACCGCGGGGGGTCAATCGCCGCGGGGGCGCGGCCAATCGTCGCGGTGATGGACGCCGGTGAACCCCGCTCTAGACTGGCCGACGTCGCAGGTGGGGCAGGGGTTGGGGTAAGCGAGCGATGCGGAGTCGGGCGACCAGGAGTACGTGCGGCACTCGGTTCTGATGGGAGCGACGTTTCGGCTGGGGCCGTAAGGGCTGATGGGGTTGGTCAAACCATTCGTGGACCAGTGTCGACACCGGGTGGAGATTGGTTGGAACCGATGGTGGACCAGTGTCGACACCGGGTGGAGATTGATTGGAACCGATGGTGGACCGGTATCGGGACCGGGTGGAGATTGGTTTGAGTGACCGGATACCACCCTCGACATCGGGTCGAGATCGGTTTGCGGCACTCGACGGCGTCCGTCTCGGGGCTCATCGCGTAAGCTTCGCCTGGATGGCGTACCGACGACGCCGCGAGCGCGACGACGAGTGACGCCGCGCCGCTACGGCACCCGGTGGAAGGTGTACCGCGGCGAGATGGTCACCGATCCGAGGCTCTGACCGGCCAGGCCCACGATGAGGTCGTCGCCGCGCACCTCGTAGTTGAGCATCGTCGGCGTCTGCGCCGCGGCGCCCGACGTGCACTCGGTAGTGAGCGTCATGGTGCTGCCCGACGCCGTGTAGGTGCTGTTGAAGTTGATCTGCGGCAGCGCGCGGTCGATGCGCGTGCCGATCGAGAGCACCAGGCCCATCGCCCCGACGATGTCGGCGCGCACCCGCCCGGCGCTCGTCCACACCTGGCCGCGGCCGTGGAGCGTCGAGGCCATCGCGTCGATGTTGCCGAAGGGCGTCATCGTCATGTTGAGCAGGTACTCGATGTTCGAGAGCTCCCAGCGAGCGTCGGGGATGGTCCCACCCGCCAGCGCTTCGGGCGTCCCCACGCGCAGCCCGCCCGTCACCAGCGGCAGCGTGCGCGGCGCGTCGGCCGGCGAACACATCCCCGGCGTGTACGCCAGGTCGGTGGTGGGCATCGTCGGCACCAGCGGCTCGTTGCAGTACTCCGACGGCGGCGGCGGCGTCACGTAGGTGAACCCGAAGCACATCTCGTCGGTGGTGCGCGACCCGTTGGTCACCACGCGGCTCGTGGTGTTGTTGAACGTGCACGCCGTCTCGATGCGATCGCCCGCCTGGATGGTCAGCGAGTGCTCGTAGAAGTACTGCGACTCGAACTGCCAGTTGGTGATGCCGATGATGGGCGTGCGCGCGCCGCCGCGCAGCAGCGTCTGCTCGTAGCCGCTGCCGACCTCGTGCATGTGCGGCATCGACGCGAGCAGCCGCGTCCCCGCCGGGAGCGTGCAGGCGCTCGCGACGCGCTGCTGCGAGCGCGCGGGGATGGAGAAGCCCAGCGGGCCGATGGCCACCATGCCGTACTCGGTGCCCGTCGCCTCGCCGACGGAGAGGCGCACGCCCGAGCGGTCGCGGATGCCCGCGAGGTTGCGCGAGTTGTTGTAGTGAAACTGGAGGATGTACCGGTCGCTCGGCCGGATGCGCAGCCCCCCTTCAGGGAACTGCAACGCGTCCTGCCCCGGCGCCCAGGTGTACGTGTAGAGCGTGTCCGGCGGCGAGCCCTGGCACTCGTAGCTCTGCCCCTCGCTGGTCGCCCCGATGGCCTTGAAGAGCACGACGTGGTGCAGCACCTCGGGGTGGTCGAGGATGATGTCGAAGCGACGCGCGAAGCGGTCGGCCTGCACCAGGTCGGTGAACTCGAAGCACTGATAGCGGTCGCTCACCATGGGCACCTCGAAGTTGCTCGCGCGCAGCTCGATCGAGGTGGTGCCCGGGGGAGGAGACGCGGGCGCGACGAAGAGCGGCGCCGTCGAGCGCAGGCGGTTGTCGTCGACGAGCGTGCGCGTGCCGCAGGAGGCCCAGTTCACGATGCTCTGCGAGTCGGCGAAGGTCGGGGCGGGCGTCCCGGCGGGCGGCATGGTGCCGTCCATGAGCCGCGCGTGCATCCGGTCGACGGGTCGCTGCGCGCCCATCGGTCGGGTGATGAAGTCGTAGTCGAGCAGCGAGTACGGCGCGCCGTAGTTGGGCGTCGCGCCGTGACAGGCGCCGCACGAGCGCTCGACGGTGGCGCGCATCGAGGCGTCCCACACGGCGCGGTCGGGCACGCACGAGGGCGTTGGGGTCGGGGTCGCCGTGTCGCCGCCGCAGCCGACGAACAAGGTCATGAATGCACCGGCCGCCAACAGCCTCTTCATCGCGTCGCTCCTCACTCCGGGGTGAACGGGTACGGCGCGATTATGCACGGGCACTCCCCGAATGCTGTCGCGTCGTCGCGACACTTCGTGTGGAGCTTTCTCCGCAACGGCCGTTGCCTAGTGCAGCACGCCGAGCGAGACCTCGGGGTAGAGGTCGCCCGCGCCGGGCCGGGTCTCGCGGGCGGCGTCGAGGGCGCGCACCAGCTCGCCGTACGCGACGTGGTCGACGGTGCTCACCTGGAGGGTGCGTTGCGTGCGGAAGGGGCTCGACGCGCCCGCCGCCTGACGCAGCGTGGCGAGGCAGCGGGTCAGACCCGCGGCGTCGTGACGACCGTCTCGAAGTGGGACCGTCACCTGACCGCCCGCGGTGAGCGATCGGCAGTCGGGCGCGACGAAGCCCGCGCGCGCCGCCACCACGTAGCCGCCGCGGGTGATGTGCAGGGTCGGCACGTCGGGAACCACCCCGCGGACGCAGCACCCTCCGCTCGTCGGCGTGATGGTCGCGGTGAACACCGTCGCCGACGTGGCGAGCACGAACATCAAGACGTTCATCAC
Source organism: Polyangiales bacterium (assembly GCA_044229975.1). Classification (GTDB taxonomy): domain Bacteria; phylum Myxococcota_A; class Polyangia; order Polyangiales; genus SCUS01. The sequence goes on along the minus strand of JBGARZ010000005.1, from coordinate 18,359 downwards.
GATGTCGAGGAAGGGGATGACGTTGAGCTCGCCCCCTTCGTCGCGGGACGCTCGCTGCTTGTTGGCGCGCACCGCCCGCTGGATCTGCATGCGTTGGGTGACCGACAGAATCGCCGTGCTCATGGGAAACACCTCCACGAAGGCGCACTGACAACGATGCCCGCGCGGCGGTTCTCGACCGCGGGTGTGGAATCGGTCCCGCCGTGGGGGGAGAGGATTTGTTAGGGTGCGCGCCGCCATGAGCCACACGCCGCGACAGGCCCTGCCGATGCCCGACCCCGTTCCGCTGACGCCGCCCGCGGACTTCGCCGAGCGGCTCGCGGCCCTCGGGATCACCCTCGACGCGCCCGCCCTCGCGCGCCTCACCGACTACCTCGGCCGCCTCCTCGCGATGAACTCCCTGATGAACCTCACGGCCATCAAGGACCCCTCCGAGGTCTGGACGCGCCACGCCTTCGACGCGCTCACGGTGGTTCCGCTGCTCGCCGATCTGCCCGCCAAGGCGCGCGTGGTCGACGTGGGTTCTGGCGGCGGCGTGCCGGGCATCCCGCTCGCCATCGCGCGGCCCGATCTGAAGGTGACGCTCGTCGAGGCCACGCAGAAGAAGGCCGCCTTCCTCACGGGCCTCGCGTCGGTGCTGCCGCTGACCAACCTCTGGGTGCGCGCCCAGCGGGCCGAGGTCGCCGGTCGTAGCGACCTGCACACCGCCTTCGACGTCGCGACCGCGCGCGCCGTGGGGCGCATCGCGCTGCTCGTCCCGTTGATGGTCCCCTTCGTGAAGCCGGGCGGTCGCGTGCTGCTCATCAAGGGGCAGCGCGCCGACGAGGAGCTCGCCGAGGCGGCCTCGGTGCTCAGCGAGTTTCGCTGCTCGCACGTCGAGACCATCGACACGCCGACGGGCCGCATCGTGGTGCTCCGCGTGGCGCAGGCCGACCCGCGCATCCCGCGGCGCGAGCGGCCGTAGGTCGCTGCGGCCGTGGGCCGGAGTTCGCGTGACCCCATCGCAGGGGCGTGCAGTCGCTCACTCCGGGCTATTTCAAGTTGTCACCTCGCTACGCGAGGTTGCAGCGCGGGCCTTGATGATCAGCCCATCGACTCGTTCATCGCCAGCCGAGAGTTCCTGCAACCTCGCGTAGCGAGGTGACAACTTGAAATAGCCCGGAGTGAGCGACTGCACGCCCCTGCGATGGGGTCACGCGAACTCCGGTCCCGAGGTCGCAGTCACCCACAGACCCGATCAGGTCCAGCCGCGACCCTTCTCCACCGCGGCCACGGCGCGCGCCACGGTCGCCTCGTCGAGCGTTCCGTCGCCCGCGTCTTCCAGCGCCGCGCGCAGCTCCGGGCTCGCGCACCCGGCCGCCGCGATGCGCACGCGCGTCGACGCCTCGGCCGCGTCGAGCGAGCGCAGCGCCATCGCCGCCCCGATGCGGTGATCGACGGGCGAGCGCGCGTCGTCCAGCACGGCCTCGGCGTCGCTGCGCGAGAGCCCCGTGCTGCGATAGCCCTGCGTCGGGTCGACGGCCCGCGCGATCTCCGTTTGCCACGTCGCCAGCGGGCGGCCCAGCCGCGCGAGGACCGCCGCGCGCGCCATGAGGCCGTCGTGTTCGGCGTTGGTCGCGAGGGCGCCGTTGACCCGGTGCTGGAGCGCGGAGAGCAGCTCGGGGCGGTTGGAGACGGCGCAGTTCCAGATCACCTCGGTGTGACCGTCGCGGAAGTAGAGCATCGGGTCGCCGGAGTTTTCTCCGACGCCGGAGAGGTCCGCGAAGGGGATGAAGCGCGTCTTGAAGGCGCCGCGCAGCGTGATGCCGTCGGTGCCCACGCGGATCTCGATGGGGCGCGTGCTCACCCAGCCCATCGCCGCGAATACGGCCGCGAGCGGCGCTGCGAGCACGATCACGTACGGCACCCCCGCCGAGGCCGCGAGGATCAGCCCCAGGTAGAAACCGATGTAGCCGCCGACCATCGAGCCGCCCACGGCGCCCGCGGCCTGCTTCCAGATCGACCGGGCCGGGAAGCGCATCGCTCGTTGGCCTGGCTCAAGCGAAACGTGGTCGAGCAGTGCGTCGGCTTCCTCCAGCGAGGCCACCGTCGCCTCGACGACGGAACCGTCTCGCAGCGTGAGCTGCGCCCGCGACAGGGCGCTCGGGATCGCCATCCCCTCAGAGACTCCAGCCCGCGCGAAGCGTAGCGAGCCGACCCGCAGGTCGCGCGCGTCCACCGAGACCGCGCCCTTGAGCTGGCGTCCCAGCCCGAACCACACCGCCAGCGCGAGCGAGACCATCGTCCCCATCAAGCACAAGAACGTCGACAGCCAGTGACCCGTCGACGCCGCGCTGTCGATCGTGAGCGCGGCGAACATCACCGCGCTGATGCCAAGCAATCGAGCGGTGCGTGGTCGGCGCAGTCGCACCTGCACCACCGGCACCACCGTCGGGGTCTCGGGAGCGTTGGCGTCCACGGCGGTCAGCGCACCCGCAGCACCACCATGCCCGTCGACATGCCCTGCGCGCGACACGGCTTGAGCACGGCGTCGCAGAGTTCTTTGGCCGACGAGGTGGGGCGCTGGGCGAGCACGGCGGCCATGGCGCCGATGGAGCGCATGCCGAAGCCGTCGCGGCTCCCAAAAACGAACAGGTCACCGCGCGTGAGGCGCTCGGTGGTCACGAGCATGCCGCCGTGGGTGATGCCCGGCGTGCGGTGCGCGTGGTTGAGCAGCCGCTGGGGCTCACCGTTGCGGGCGCGGTACACCCGCATGCCCGCCGAGATGGCGATGTGCGCCTGGTCGCCGACGATGACCATCGCGACGATCTGCGCGTCGAGGCCCAGGTGCGGCTCGATGAGCACCGAGCGCAAGCGACCCACCGCAGTGGCGCCCGCGCCCACCGCGCGCTCCAGCGCCGCGAGGCCCTTCTGCCCGTCGCCCAGCGTGCGCTCGACGGTCACGAGCACCGTCTCGGCCACCTGGTTCCACAGCCGCGCCGGGGCGATGGGGCTCACCACGCAGAACACCGGGTTGTTTGGCGAAGCCCACGCGACGTCCTTGGTGAGCGACCCGGCGCGCACCGTCGCAGGGGATGATCCGACCGCTACCTCCAGGCCCATAGACGTAGCGTCGAGGATTGGCAGACCTCCCGCGGCGCCGCAAGACCTGATGTGCCCAGCGCGCTACGACCGCGCGCGACGCGCTTCAGGGGACGCAGAGGAAGCCCGGACGGCCCGCGTCGCGGCACCGCAAGGGCGCGTTGCAGGGAGGCTCGGTCGTCCGACACGGGGTGCCGAGGTCGCCGTCGGGTCGACATACGTCGCTGGGAAACTCCGGGACGCAGGACAGGCCCGGATCACAGAGGGGCAGCGTTCCGCCGGCGGTGTGGCATCGCCCGGTCGCGGTGCCGTTGAGGACGCAGACGCCCATCCCCATGGCATCGGGTCGGCAGGACGCGCCGGAGACCCACTCGGAGTTCGCATCCGTCGTTGCGCAGCGCGCGCCGACGGCGATCGCCGTCACGCACCGCGTGAGCTGCTGGTGACAGGCGAGCCCTGGGTCGCAGCGGTCGGGGTCGTCGGGTCGGTCTCCACGACACCTCCCCCTGATCGCTCCGTCGACGCGGCAGATGCCCTCCAGGCAGGTCGTCCCGGTGACGCACCGGAGCGACCCCGGCGTGGTGAGCCATTGGACGTAGGAAGCGCGAAGCCGGGGGGCGGCGCAAGGGCCGTTGTCGCGTCGCGCCCGGCGGCGGACTGCACCTCGTCACGCGATGCCGATGGGGCCATGCTCGCGCCCGCGAGGTGGTCGATGTTCCCGGTGTGCGCGACGTGCGGTGTGCTGTTCAGGGGAGGGCGATGCTGCCCGATCTGCAACGCCGCGCCGCCCAAATGGCAACGCTCTCCGCTCAGCGCGAGCAACCTCGTCGCCGGGGTGGGCGGCCTGGTGGGCGGCCTGTTCTGCGTGGGGTTCGCGGTATCGATCGCGCGCCTGCCGGACGCGAGCCTCGGTGTCTTCGGCCGCGCGGCGGTCGTGCTCGTGACCGGCGTGTTGGGCCTCGCGCTGCTCTGGCTCAGCGTGGTCGGCGCCCTGCTGGAGCGCGAGTGGACGCACTCCGTCGACGGCGAACCCGACGCCACCGCGGTGACCCGACCGGGCCGCGTGGTCCGCGGTCGTGGCGGCGGACGCACGGCGGGCGCGCCGATCGTCGTACCTCCCAACGCGCTCCGCGGCGTCGAGGCCTTCGCCCACTACGAGGCGCTCCGGCGCGTCGTGAGCAAACAGTGCGGCGTCGACATGATCGCGAAGGTCGACGGCGCGGTGGTCGCCGCCCTGCTCGACCTGGTCGGCCGCGGCGCCCTCGAGATGCGCGTGGTGCGGCACTTCGTCTGGTCGCAGGACGGCGGCCGGACGACCCTCCAGGAGCCGTCGCAGAGCATCGACGTGCGTCGAGCCCACGGCGCCTCCCGCGTCGAGTCGGGGATCATCGAGCGTGCGCTGCTCGACGCCGTCGAGCCATCCCAGGTGACCGCGGCGCCCTTGGAAGCACCGCGGCCCTACCGTGTCGCGGCGGCCATCACGCCTTCGTCGAACGTGTCCGAGTGGGCGCCGTTGTCGCTCGTCCTGCTCACGATGAGCGACGGCCTGAGCACCTTCCGGCGCGCGTTGCGAGCGCGCCTCGTGGCGGCGTTGGCAGAGGCAACGGACCTGCGGCGGGAGGACGAGGTCGTGGCCGAGTTCGTCGCGACGCTCGACACGATGAGCGACCGCTTCGCCGCGACAGCGCTCTTCTGGGACGTCGCGCGGGGCTTCGAGCTGCGCGATTGACCGGAGTCCCCGATGGGCGTACCCCACGCGGCGACTGCTGCGAGCAGGAGGGCACTCGACCAACGCCCTCACCATCCCCGATTCCGGGCTTCGCCTTTCTCCCCTTCATCGGGAGGCGCGAACCCCGAACGAGAGCTCGCGGTCATGTCACACACTTCCCGCCTTGAGCGGCTCGACGCCGTTCGTAGTCGCTACAACCATCCCGACGTTCCCGTCACGGTCTTCGCCCGCGAAGACGTTCCCATCCAGCCCGAGGGACTCGACCAGCTCGACGAGTTTCTCGGGCTCCAGGAGACGCTCGCGCGCCTCTACGACCACGAGCGCGCGGGCCGCGTCGATCCCTTCTGGGGCGACGCTCCAGGCCGCATCGACTCGGTGGTCGTGACCCCCGATTTCCACCGGGGCGGAGGCATCCCCGTGGGTGTCGTCGTCGACGCGCGCGGCTTCGTCATCCCCGCGGCGATCGGCAACGACGTCTGCTGCGGGATGCGCCTGCTCATGACCGACGTGAGCCGTGACGAGCTCGCGCCCCACCTCGACGCGCTCGGGCACCGGCTGCGGGCGATCTTCTTCCAGGGCCAGCGCAACATCCCGATGTCGCCGCGGCAGCGCGAGGCCACGCTGCGCGACGGGCTCTGGGGTCTCCACGCCACCCTCGGCGCCAACGCGTCGACCGGCCTCTGGCGCTACTACGACCCGCGGCAGCAGGCCGACGACCTCCTGCGCGTCCACTTCCAGGGCGTGCTCCCCGCGGCCGGAACCTTCGCGTTCGCGGACTACATCAAGTCCAGCGGCAACGAGGACGGGCGCGACCCGCAGATCGGATCCGTCGGCGGCGGCAACCACTTCGTCGAGCTCCAGTCGGTCGACGAGGTGTGCGACGGACCGACGGCCCACGCGTGGGGACTCGCGCGCGGCGGCGTCTCGATCATGGCCCACTCGGGGAGCCTCGGGCTCGGGCACATGGTGGGCGGCCACTACGTCGGCAAGGCGCACTCTCTCTACCCGAAGAAGACGCCGCATCCGGCCCACGGGTTCTACGTGCTGCCGACGGGCGGGCCGCACCGCGCGCTTGCGGCCGAGTACCTCGACGCGATGAGGAACGCCGCCAACTTCGCCTTCGCCAACCGGCTGTGCCTTGGGCTCATGGCCGTGCGCGCGTTGAGCGAGGTGCTGGGTCGGAGCGTCGCGTCGAGCCTGGTCTACGACGCCCCGCACAACCTGATCTGGGAGCCCGGCGGTGGCGCTTCGGACCGATACATCCACCGCAAGGGCGCGTGCCCCGCGATGGGTCCGTCGCTCGGGGCCTTCGAGTACACGGGGCACCCGGTGATCATCCCGGGCTCCATGGGTTCGGCGAGCTACGTGCTCGCGGGCGAGGGCAACGAAGGCGCCCTGTGCAGCGCGTGCCACGGCGCCGGTCGCGGCCTCACCCGATCACAGGCGGCGCACGCCCCCGAAGGGACCTACGAGCGCGAGGTGGCGCCGCTGCGGGTGATCACGGCGATCGATCCCGACGCGCCGCAGGTGAAGGGGCGCAGGGACATCATCGGGCGCCACCGCCGTCGCTTGATGGAAGAAGCGCCCGGCGCCTACAAGAGCATCACGCCGGTGGTGCAGACGGTGGAGGACGCCGGGGTGGCCCGCCGCGTCGCGCGCCTGTCGCCGCTCGTGACGGTCAAGGGATGACGCGCCGACCGACGTCGAAGTGGGCGACGGTCGATCGTGGCCGCGCGTCGCGGTCGACGGGTACCTACGGCATGGGGATGATCCATCCGATGTACTGGTTCAGCTTCACCGACATCGCGACCTGCGACCGCTGAACCCGTCGTCGATCGCACGATGAAGATGACGTTGCCGTGATGGAAGCGCGTCCAGGCCGACATCGGTCGTCCCCTCAGCCGCACCCGTCGCCACGTCCCCTGCCGCAGCCACCACGGTGCGCGCGCGGGCCCGACGAAGATCGCGTGCACCTCCGTGATCGTCTCCTCCGACCCGTCGTCGTACCGCGCGCAACGCGGCGTGCTCAGTCGTAGCTGCGCGTAGCGGTACCGTACCGGGTTGTCGTCGAAGACCTCGACCCCGTAGCCCAGCTCGCCCTCCAACGTGACCTCCCCCTCGGCGTCGACCGCGAGGCACGTCGTCTGGTCGGGTCGCGGCTGCGTCCAAGCGACGCTCGGCAGCGCCAACGCCACGAGCATCGCCCAGAGCAGACGGCTCACCGGCAGACCTCGCGACGTCCCGCCGGGACGAGGCGCGCGCCCACCCAGCGGAAGCGCGACGTACGCTCGCAGAAGCCCCAGTCGCCGTTGCGCGAACGACGATAGAAGCAGCCCATGGTGGTGAGACCGTCCGGGTCGAGCCACGGGGCCGCGCCGTAGCCGCTCGACTCGCCGCGATTGCCGCACACGCCCTGGATGTCGAAGGAGTCGCTGTAGACCACCGCTTCGCGAGAGCCGCTGCCGTCGAGCGCGCCGGTCACCAGCGTCCACACACGCCGCTGCCACCGCGACATCGAGCGCAGGTGGGTCGCCTCGACGACCAGCAGCAGGTGCTGGCCCCGCCGCACCAGGCGGAACGCCAGCTCCGTCCGACCGTCGATGGCGCGTGCGAGGTGCGGCTGCTCCCACGCGATCACGCGGTGGTTTCCCGGGGCGTCCTCGGCAAACACATACACCGCCTCGTCGGTGCTGACGCCGAGCCGCAGGCCGACCACCACGATGACGTACGGCGGCCGCTCGTCCGCGCCAGTGCGCGTCACCTCCAGGCGACCGATAGCCCCCCATTCGAGGTCGTCCTGCTCGTCGCACGCCTCGCTCGCGCACCCAACGAGGCCGGCTTCGCGCAGCGGGCCGACAATCTTGTCGGGGAGGTCGATCGTGCCCCGTTGCCACTCGCGCTCGACGACGTGCTCGACCCAGGCCCGCGTCTGCGCCCGCATCCTCGCGACCAGGGAACTGGCCGCGGTGGGGAGCTCGTCGCCGACGTCCTCCCTGACGGCTCGCAGCTCGTCGAGCGTGGCGATCATCGCCTCGATCTCGGGAGGTCGCGACGCGCGAGGTCTCGGTTCGGCGACGGCCTCTTCGGGCGGCGGAGGTTCGGTCGGAGCTGGCGTTGCGACGCACTCGGGCGTGCGGGGTGACGGCGCCTGCGGGGGCGGCAGCGTGCGGGTGCAGGCCGCGAGCGCGACGACGAACGCGAGGCGGGTCCACGCTGCCACCACGACGCGTCCGAAGGGACGCAGCGACACCGCACGATGCGCGAGAGCAATGGGGTTCCAGGCCGACATCGCGGGTCGCCTGTACAGCAAGCGTGCCGCGGTGGGCGCCCGATGCCCTGCGTGCGACGGCTCTGTGACCGTCGCCGACCATGCACCTCCGACGCCCTGCGGCCTGCGTGGTTGTGACCATCCCGGCGTGCGCGTACCCTCGCGCGGCGATGCAAACGATCTCCCTGTCCAGCTTTTCACTTGAGCTGTTTGGGCAGGAGACGGGTCACACGTTGACGCGCTCTCGGGACGAGGCGCTGTGGAGCGCCCTGGAGCAGACGCCCATCACCGAGTCCGATCGCGTCACGTTGGCGTCCAACGCGGAGCGGCTCAAGCGCTTCCACTCGACGCGCGCCAACGAGGCCACGCTGTGGTCTCGTGCCATCTACCCCCTGCTCATGCTGGCGGAGTCCGAGGACATCATCGCGTGGGCGCAAGCGCCGCTGCTCGCGCGCTGGGCGCCGGGTGACTTGGAGCTGCGCGGGGTCGTCGACGGGGCGCTCGCGCTCGACGAGGCGGGACTGCCGGCCGAGCCCTATCTGCTCGTGATCGAGGCGAAGCGCGGCGTCGATGCGCAAGACCCGATGGCTCAGTGCGTGGGGTCGATGCTCGCCGTCGGGTTGCAACGCGTCAGCCGCGGTGTGCCCGCGGAGGTGTTTGGTTGCTTCACCGTCGCCGACACGTGGACCTTCCTACGCGGGCGTCTGGCCGCGCCGTCGAACGACCCGCCGCGCCTGACGCTCGACCTCACCGTCTCGCGCGAGTACGAGGGTCGGTTCGAGTCGGCGTTGGTGCTGGCGATCCTGAAGGGCGTCGTCCAGCGCAGCCGGTAGGTGGCCACGATGCAGCCCCGTCGTCGCGGGTTCGTCAGCGCGCGGTGAACTCGATGGACGTTCCGCCCTCGGTGAAGAAGGTCCACGGGTCGGCGGTCATCGCGCGGATGGCCGCGCCGCCGCTGCGCACGGAGCGCCAGCCCACCGTCGACCCGAGGCGCTCGACGAGGACGGTTCCGCCCGCGCCCGCGGCGACGAAGCCGGTGCCCGAGCCGGAGCTGGAGAAGTTCGCGCGGCGCTCCTCATAGGAGATCTCCGCGGTGCCGACGACGAAGAGATCGGAGGCGATGCCGCTGTCCACGACGACCCACGGAGAGCGGTCGGAGGTGGCGACGATCATGCCGCCGTCGCCGACGGCGAGGAGGCTGCCGTTCCACTCCGCGACGGCGCGGAGGGTCGTGGCGACGGCAGACGCCTGCCGAGTGAGCACACTGCCGGAGGCGGCACCGCTCAAGATCATGCCGTTGGCGCCGACGGCCGTGACCACGTGCGACGTCGGCGACACCACGATGCCGTACAGGTCGTCCGAGAAGCCCGACGTGAACCGCGTCCACACGCCGGAGCGGTCGCGTCGCAGCACGGTGCCTCCCGATCCCGCGACGAAGATCTCTTCGCCGGAGGCGTAGATCGCGTGGAGGTCGGAGGTGACCCCGGTCGGCTCCGTGAACCATCGCCGCTCGCTCGTGGCGAACTGAAGCGCGACGCCGCGGTCGCCCACCGCGATGAGCGCGACGCTTGATGCGATGGCGCGGAGGTTGACGTCGGTTCCGCTCGATATGCCTGTCCACGGACCACTGCTCTCGCTGCGGTACATGATGGTTCCGCGGTCGCCGACGGCCCAGGTTCCGGCGCCCGCGCGCACCGCGCCTCGCAGCGCCCCTGTGGCAACCACTGCGGGCGGCGACCACTCGCCGCGCAGCGTGAGCGTCTCCGCCTGCGGGGCCACGCCCCCCGATCGCACCGCGAAGAAGAAGCCGCTGACCGCGCCCATCACCACGACCGCGCCGAGGGCCAGTGCGATCACCATCGGGACCCTGCTCGTCGCTCGCACGGGCTTCGCCACGTATGCGCTGGTGTTGCCTCCGCGCAGGGCGTCGAGCTCACGGTGGAGCTGCGCGTTCTCCTGCGCGAGGTTCTCGGCGCGCTTGAGCGCGGCCTCCCGTTCGTCGCGGTAGTCACCCATGGTGACGCGAGCGTAGCCGATGGTCGGGCGGAGCGCCGTGCGGCACCCGTGATAGCGTCGCGGCCCCCATTCGCACCCGGAGACCGCCCACGATGCTGAAGCCCGACGTTGCCCGCGCGACCTGCGAACACACCTGGGAGACCGACATCCTCCCGGTCCTCCACGACTACATCCTCATCCCCAACAAGTCGCCCGCGTACGACGCCCAGTGGAAGGCCCACGGCCACATGGACCGCGCCGTCGCCCTCCTCGAAGGATGGTCCCGCGCGCAGAAGATCCCCGGGCTCACGGTGGAGGTCGTTCGCCTGAAGAACGAGCGCGGCGAAGAGCGCACGCCCGTCATCTTCATGGAGATCCCGGCGACGGGCGGCGCGGAGGGCGACACCGTCCTGCTCTATGGTCACCTCGACAAGCAGCCCGAGATGACCGGCTGGCGCGACGGCCTCTCTCCGTGGACGCCCGTGCGCGAAGGCGATCGCCTCTACGGGCGCGGCGGCGCGGACGATGGCTACGCGACCTTCGCGTCGCTCACGGCCATCCGTCTGCTGCACGAGCAGGGTCTCCCGCACGCTCGCTGCGTGGTGCTCATCGAGGCCGACGAGGAGAGCGGCAGCACCGACCTCCCGGCGTACATCGATCACCTCGCCGCCCGCATCGGATCACCATCGCTCGTGGTGTGCCTCGACTCCGGCTGCGCCAGCTACGACCAGCTCTGGATCACCACATCGCTCCGCGGCCTGCTCGGCGGAACGCTCCGCGTCGACGTGCTGCGCGAGGGCGTTCACTCGGGCGATGCGAGCGGTGTGGTCGCGTCGAGCTTCCGCGTGATGCGCCAGTTGCTCTCGCGCATCGAGGACGAGTCGACGGGTCGCATCAAGCTGGACGCGCTGCACGTGCCCATTCCGTCGGCGCGGCAGGCGCAGGCCGAGGCCGCCGCGGCGGCGCTGGGCGAGGTCGTGTGGGGGAAGTTTCCCTTCGTCGAGGGGATGCGCCCGATGGGCGAGACGGGGGCCGATCGGGTGCTCAACCGGACGTGGCGACCGACGCTCTCGGTGACGGGCGTCGAGGGCTTTCCGACGCTGCAAAACGCGGGCAACGTGTTGCGTCCGTACACGAGCTTCAAGCTGTCGGTGCGGCTGCCGCCGGGGGTTGATCCGGCGAAGGCGACGGCGGCGGTGAAGACGGCGCTGGAGAGTGATCCGCCGTACGGGGCGAAGGTGAGCTTCGAGGCGGAGAAGGGCGGTCCGGGTTGGGACGCTCCGCCGTTTGCGAAGTGGCTGGAGTCGTCCATCGAGGCCGCGAGCCAGACGTTCTTCGGAGCGCCCGCGATGAGCATGGGCGAGGGCGGAACGATTCCCTTCATGGGGATGCTGGGGGAGAAGTTTCCCGCGGCGCAGTTTCTCATCACGGGCGTGCTCGGCCCGGGGAGCAACGCGCACGGCCCCAACGAGTACCTGCACATCCCGACCTGCAAGCGGCTGACGGCGACGGTGGCCGACGTGCTCGCGCGGCACTGCGTGCGCGAGCGGTAGGGCGGGGGCGAGGGCGCATCGGTCGCACCTGACTCCGCGGCCTGAAGGCCGCGGAGATGCGCTTCAGGCCGGAGCTGCCGCCGCGTGCGTGGTGGGCCGGTACTGCGTCGCGTTGCTCACGAACTCCGCGTGCCCATACCGCGCCAGCAGTCCGTGAATCCTTCGCACCAACAGATCGTCGACGGGGCCGCTCAGGCCAGGGATGCGGCGGACCGCGTCGTAGAAGGCCATCCGGCCCATGAGCCACGGCGCGAGCGCCATGAACACCACGCGGTCCACGCTGGAGAGCTCGATGCCCATCGCGGTGGCGCGCGCGACATCCCCCATGAGGAAGTACTGCACGAAGAAGCCCGTCGAGAAGCGCCGCTCGACCGCGTCGAAGGCCCGGTACCGCAGTGACTTGTCGGGCGGCAGGTAGGCCGACAGGGTCGCGCGGATGAGCGCCCCGCAGGTGGCGTCGTCGAAGCCCGAGCGCAGCGTCGCGCCCCGCGCGATCATCAGACGAACAACCCCGTCGGGCGTGTCGGCGAGCAGGTCTTCGGGCAGGCCCAGCAGGAAGCAGCGGTAGCGTGCGAACTCGACCTGCGCGCGCTCCGTCTTCGTGAAGTGTTCGCGGCCCTCGCGGCGCATCTGGAAGGCCCGCAAGAACACCCACATCAACCCGGCCGGCATCTGGTCGACCTGGGGGATCGGGACGCCGTAGACCGCGCGATCCCAGCGCCCCGAGCGGATCGCGTTGACGCGCACCATCGAGTGCATGAGGCGAACCATCGCGGCGGCCTTGAAGCCTTCGCCGTGACGTTCCAGCGCGCCGGGCAGCGTGGTGACGGCGAAGAAGGTCGCGGTCTCGTTGACCCGCCGCGCCGCCGAGGCATGTCCGAGCGCACCCGTGAGCGCCATCGGCAGCGCCGAGTACTTGTTGAGAAATGTCGCGAGAAACGCCCCACGGATCGCCAGCGGCGCGATGTTGGCGGCGTCGTTGAGCATCAGCCGGGCTCCTTCGCGCACGAGCTCCATGTCGACCCACGCGGGCGTCGCCTCCATCGCACCGATGAACGCCGCGAGCTCGGGCGGCGCGTCGCTCACCGCCTCGACGCCGCGCGCGCACGCGGTGACCAGCATCTCGACGAGGCGACCGAACCCGTACCGCGGCAGGAGGGCGGCGTAGGCGTCGGCCACCACGTCGCCGAGCATCGTGTAGTGGCGCACGAGCTCACGGTCCTCGTCGCGCACCGCAACGCCCGCGAAGGGGCTGTTGTGGAGGTCCGACAACGAGGCGTCGTCGGTGTAGCGCTCGGGCAGCGCGTCGAAGTCGAAGCCGCCGTAGAGCGAGGGGAGCCGCTCCTTCTGCGAGAGCACGCGGGCGCGAACGTCGGCGAACGAGATGGTCATCTCAGGCGCCGTAGGTTCGGTTTAGGTACGCCATGATCTCCGCCGACTCGAACATCGACGTCCCGGTGTTGGGGTCGACGAGGTACGGCACCATCATCTTCCCGCTCATCGCCTTGAAGGCTTCGCGCTTCGGCGACTTCTTCGCCACGTTGCGCAGCACGTACGGAATCTCCAGCTCGCACAGCGCCTCGCGCGCCAGCCGCGAGTAGGGCGACACCTCGAAGCTGTACAGCTCCAATGGCTGCTCGGGCGCCCGGCCCGGTCGCGCGCGACGGCCCCGCGTCGCCCGCCAACCCGACGCGAGCGACGAGCTCAACACCGTCAGCGGCCCCAACCGCAACGGCAGCGGAACCGTCCCATCACCGTAGGTCTTCGCGAGGTAGCGGTTGATGTCGTCGCTCTCGTAGAGCGCTGTGCCCGTGTTGGGGTCGACGAGGTACGGAAACATCGAGCGACCACCGAGCTCCTTCGCCGTCGGTCGGAAGCGCGTCCCGCCGGCGGGGCAGGGGAAGATCCTCGCGTCGAGGTCGAGCACCGAGAGCATCTCGCGCACCTTGCGGCAGAAGGGGCACGCCTCGAACTCGTACAGCTCCAGCAGCTTCTCGGGGCGAGGGCCGGTGTGGGCGACGGTCCAGCCGTGGCCGAAGCGTGCGACGCTCGCCATGGTGGAGGTAAAGACATCGAGGGTGCGGCTCATGGTCGGCCGCAGGGATACCATCGAACCCGCAGCCGACGCCCCGTCACCGACCGCGACGAAACATCGTCGGTACCCTCTGGCGGCGCGAGGGGGTTGGTGCCAGAAACGCCTTTGAGGAAAGCGCTTTCATGCACCGACCACCACCCCTTCCGCTGCCGCATCCTGCCTCACTGAACGTCCCCACGAGGCCCGCCTAGCGTATGCCAAGACGGCGTTGGGGCGTCGTTCTCCTTGGGGTGCTCGCCCTCGTCGGGCTGGTGCTGGCGCTGCGCTTTCGTGCGTCGGCCCAGCAGCGCGGCAATGCTTCCGCGCGTGACGGCGCGGCGTCGCAAGATCGCCCCGTCCCGGTGCTCGTCGCGACGGTCGAGGTGCGCGACGTCCCCATCTACCTGGAGGGTCTCGGCACCGTCACGGCCTACAACACGGTCACCATCCGGCCTCGCGTCGAAGGGCGCCTCGACGCCGTGCGCTTCGAGGAGGGGCAGACCGTCCACCGCGGCGATGTGCTCGCGCAAATCGATCCGCGGCCGTTTCAGATCCAGCTCAGGCAGGCCGAGGCCGTGGCGGCGCGTGACCGCGCGCTCGCTTCGTCCAACCGCGTCACCCTCGACCGCAACCGCGCCCTCTTCGCGCAGAACCTCAACGCCCGCCAGGACGTCGACACCGCCCAGGGCCTCGCCGATCAGGCGCAGGCCGGCGTGCGCGCCGACGAGGCGTCCATCGCGGCCGCGCGGCTCAACCTCGACTACGCGCGCATCACGTCGCCCATCGATGGCGTCACCGGGTTGCGGCAGGTCGACGTGGGCAACGTCGTCCGCCCGACGGACACCAACGGCATCGTGGTGGTGCGCCAGATCGACCCCATCGCCGTGCTCTTCACGCTCCCGCAGGACGAGCTCCCGCGCATCGCCGCGCAGATGGCGCGCGGGGCGCTGCCGGTGGAGGTGTTCAGTCGCGATGGCGAGACGCGCCTCGGCGTGGGGCAGCTCGCGGTCATCGACAACCAGATCAACCAGGCGACGGCCACGCTGCGCTTGAAGGCGGTGTTTCCGAACCCCGAGCGGGCGCTGTGGCCCGACCAGTTCGTGAAGACGCGGCTGTTGCTGATGACGCTGCGCGGCGCCCTGGTGGTGCCCGCTGCGGCGGTGCAGCGCGGCCCGCAAGGCACCTTCGCGTACCTCATCTCGGCCGACCAGCGGGTGTCCATGCGGCCCATCCGCGTGGCGCGCATCGAGGGGCAGCAGGCCATCATCGCCGAGGGTCTCGGCGCGGGCGATCGCGTGGTCACCGAGGGCCAGGGGAGGCTGCGCGCCGGGGCGAGGGTGCAGCCGCGCGCGGTCGGCGCGTCGGGCGACGGAGCGGGTGGCGGTCGCGGCGGTGACGGCGGTGTCGGTCGCCGAGGCGGTCGCCGAGGCGGTCGCAGGCAGGGAGACGGGGGCGTGCGAGGGGCCGGGGCGCCAGCGCCGTGAGCAGCATCTCGGAGCCGTTCATCCGGCGGCCGGTGGCGACCTCGCTGCTGATGGTGGGCCTGCTCCTCGCGGGCCTCGTGGCGTTTCGGGAGCTCCCGGTCGCGCCGCTGCCGCAGGTCGACTTCCCCACCATCGTCGTCTCCACGTCGCTCCCCGGAGCGAGCGCCGAGACCATGACCTCGTCGGTCACCAGCGCCCTCGAACGTCAGCTCGGCCAGATGCCCGGCCTCACGCAGATGACGTCCATGAGCAGCTTCGGGACGTCGCAGATCACCCTGCAATTCAGCCTCGACCGACCCATCTCGGCTGCCGAGCAGGACGTCCAGGCGGCCATCAACGCCGCGTCGAGCCTGCTCCCGCGCACGCTCCCTTCGCCACCCACGTACAGCCGCAGCAACCCCGCCGACACGCCGGTGCTCACGCTCGCGGTGTCGTCGCGCTCGCTCCCGCTCACGCAGGTCGACGACCAGGCCGACTCCATCCTCGCGCAGAAGATCTCGCAGGTCGTCGGCGTCGGCCTCGTCACGCTCAACGGCCGTCAGAAGCCCGCCGTGCGCGTGCAGGTCGACCCGGCCGCGCTCGCCGGGACGGGGCTCACGCTGGAGGACGTCCGCTCGGCCATCGCCGTCGCCAACGTGCACCAGCCCGCCGGCAACATCGACGGCCCGGCGCAGAACTACACCCTCGCCACCAACGACCAGATCACCGACGCGGAGGGCTTCCGCTCCATCGTGCTGGCCTATCGCGAGGGCGCACCCATCCGGCTGCGCGAGGTCGCCAACGTCGAAAACGCCGCGGAGAACGCCCAGCTCGCGGGCTGGGCCAACGGGCAGCGCGCGATCATCCTCAACGTGCAGCGCCAGCCCGGCGCCAACATCATCGACGTCACCGATCGCATCAAGGAGATGCTCCCTCGCCTGAGGGCCGCGCTCCCGCAGGGCGTCGAGGTGGCCATCGTCAGCGACCGCACCGAGACCATCCGCGCGTCGGTGGAGGACGTGGAGTTCACGCTGGTGCTCACCATCGGGCTGGTGGTGCTGGTGATCTTCGCGTTCCTGAGGAATTTCAGGGCGACGGTGATCCCGGGGGTGGCGGTTCCGCTGTCGCTCGTCGGCACCTTCGGGGTGATGTACGCGCTCGGGTACAGCCTCAACAACCTGACGCTGATGGCCCTCACCATCTCGACGGGCTTCGTCGTGGACGATGCCATCGTCGTCACCGAGAACATCGCCCGCTACATCGAGGAAGGGGAAGAGCCCTTCGAGGCCGCGCTCAAGGGCGCCAGGCAGATCGGCTTCACCATCGTGTCGCTGACCGTGTCGCTGGTGGCGGTGCTCATCCCGCTGCTCTTCATGGGCGGCATCATCGGGCGGCTGTTTCGTGAGTTCGCGGTGACGCTCGCGGCGGCCATCGCGGTGTCGGCGGTGCTGTCCCTCACGCTCACGCCGATGATGGCGGCCTACCTGCTCAAGCCCGAACCTCCGCCCGAGCAGCGCGGGTGGTTCTACCGGGTGTCGGAGCGCGGGTGGGACGCCGTGCTCCACGCGTACGACCGCGGGCTCATCTGGGTGCTCGCCCACCAGCGCACGACCATGGTCATCGCGCTCGCGACGGTGGGGCTCACGGCGGCGCTCGCGGTGGTGGTGCCCAAAGGGTTCTTCCCGCAGCAGGACACCGGGCTCATCGTGGGCGTCACCGAGGGCGCCTCCGACGCGTCCTTCGAGCGCATGTCCGAGCGCCAGCAGGCCGTCGCCGACGCGGTGCGGACCGACCCCGACGTGGCCAGCGTGGTGTCGTTCATCGGCGCCGACGGGACCAACGCGACGACGAGCAACGGTCGCCTCTCCATCACGCTCAAACCGCGCGAACACCGCAACGCCGACGTGGAGACCATCATCGCCCGGCTCCAGAGACGCCTCTCGCGCGTCGAGGGCATGACCGTCTACCTCCAGGCGGTGCAAGACCTCCAGGTCGACACCCGCACCGCTCGAACGCAATACCAGTACACCCTCGAAGACTCCGACCCGGATGAGCTCGCCGAGTGGACCCCGCGCATCATGGCCGCGCTACCCGGACTGCGTGACCTCACGAGCGACATGACGGGCACCGGGCTCCAGCTCGCGGTGACCGTCGACCGCGACACGGCGTCGCGCCTGGGAGTTACGGCGCAGGCCATCGACGACACGCTCTACGACGCCTTCGGGCAGCGGCAGGCGTCGCTCATCTTCACGCAGCTCAACCAGTACCGGGTGATTCTGGAGCTCACCCC
This sequence comes from Polyangiales bacterium, assembly GCA_044229975.1. Taxonomy (GTDB): domain Bacteria; phylum Myxococcota_A; class Polyangia; order Polyangiales; genus SCUS01. Next base: position 906 of record JBGARZ010000005.1, on the reverse strand, counting down.
GGAGCACCAGCGAGACGCCCGCGCGCTGGAGCGGTTGTACGTGCGGGCGCAGGACGGGGGGATGGTTCCGCTGTCGGCGTTTTGCCAGTTCGAAGAGCGGCCTTCGCGGCTCGCGGTGATGCACCAGGGGCAGTTTCCGGTGGTGACGCTGTCGTTCAACCTGGCGCCGGGCGAGTCGCTGGGCGACGCGGTGGAGGCCATCCACGCGGCCGAGCGGCGCATCGGGATGCCGTCGGGGATCCGCGCGCAGTTCCAGGGCGCGGCGCAGGCGTTTCAGGAGTCGCTGGCGAGCCAGGGGGTGCTGATTCTCGCGGCGCTCATCGCCGTCTACATCGTGCTCGGTGTGCTCTACGAGAGCTTCATCCACCCGATCACCATCCTGTCGACGCTGCCATCGGCGGGGGTTGGTGCCTTCGCGGCGCTGCTCGTGACGGGAACAGACTTCAGCGTCATCGCCCTCATCGGCGTCGTCCTCCTCATCGGCATCGTGAAGAAGAACGCCATCATGATGATCGACTTCGCCCTGGAGGCGGAGCGCGAGGAGCACCTCTCGCCGCAGGAGGCGATCCACAAGGCGAGCCTGCTGCGCTTCCGGCCCATCATGATGACGACGCTGGCGGCGCTGCTGGGCGCGCTGCCGCTGGCGCTCGGGCACGGCACGGGGTCGGAGCTGCGCCGGCCGCTGGGCGTGGCGATCGTCGGGGGGCTGCTGGTGTCGCAGCTGCTGACGCTGTTCACGACGCCGGTGATCTACCTCTACATGGAGCGCGGCCGCGCCTGGGTCGCGAGCAGGCCGTGGCGGGGGAAGGCGTGAAGGGCGTTTGGGAAGACGCTCTGGTCCGTCTGGCGTCGCTGGGGTTCGGGCGTTGGCCCTCACCCCAGCCTGTTATTGCCTGGGGTGAGGGC
>JBGARZ010000004.1:0-569452 GCA_044229975.1 Polyangiales bacterium | reverse complement strand
AGCCAGGATCAAACTCTCCAGTTGATTCTGTTGCTAGATGAGAACCCGAAGGCTCCATCTTGGCGGCAGACTGGTGAGCTTTCTCCGACCTGTTCGATCGTTGATTGCTCGATTCATTAACACGAGTCGTACGCTTCTCTTCCGAGAGCGCCGTACCCGTTTGCGTGTACGATTCTTCTACCGACGTCGGTCCCTCGTTGCCGAGAGCCGCCGTCCGTGGACTCCAGACAGGTGATGTCTGAAGTCTCCTTGCAACCTGATTTTCAAAGACCGGGTCGAACCTCAGGGGTTCTTTCGGGCTTGTTCCCTCTGGCGTTGGTGTCGCTTTCGCGACCTCCGTCTCGCCGTCGGGGAGGGCGGTTTTACTCGCTCTCGGTCCGCCGTCAACTTTATTTCGTCGTCGGCTTCTTTTTTCTGCCGTCGCTCGGTTCCTTTCGGATCCTTTGCATCGGCGGGAGGCGCTTTCTACTCGCTTCCCTCGGGGCGTCAACTTTATTTCGTTGCCGGATCCCTTTTCTTTCGCCGTCGCTTGGTCCCTTTCGGGGCCTTTCGTCGGCGGGAGGCGCTTTCTACTCGCTTCCCTCGGGGCGTCAACTTTATTTCGTTGCCGGATCCCTTTTTCCCTCTGTGGTGGGCTCCTTTCGGGGCCCGTCCGTCAGCGGGAGGCGGTGTCTACGCGCGTCTCAGAACGCCGTCAACAACTCCTCCAACAATTCGTATCAGCCCGTCGAAACCGCCGGCAGACGAAGGCCTTCGAGCTCGCGCGCGAACTTCTCCGCCATCAGCCGGTTGAGGTTGAAGAGGCCGTAGCAGGTCGACAGCGGCGGGATGCGCGCGTCGACGCCGTTGGAGAAGCTCTCCACCGCCCGCTTCAGGAGGTCGGTGGTCATGTCGAGGCGCTGCTGCACCACCGCGGGGCGGCTCGACGACGAGAAGCCCCAGAAGGTGCACGCGTCGGAGAAGGTTAGCGGCTGACCACGAAGGAACTTCCGCAGCGCGTCGGCCTTCGCCACCTGCTGGAGCGCGTTGACGTCCACCGGCGTGAGCGTCGCCGTGCTGGTCATCGGCCGCGACTCGACCACGGCCGCGACGACCTTCGCGGGCTTCGCCGCGCGCACCGGCGCGGGACGGCTCTCCTTCACAGGAGCGACCTTCGCGACGGCGGGCGCCGCGGGGGCTTCGCTCGCCACGCGCAGCGGGGCCGGGCGCATGCTCGGCGCCTCCACGACGGCGGGCTTCTCCTCGACGATCTCAGCCGCAGTTGCGGTGGTCGCCTCGACCCCGGCGGTGTCCTGGATGGTCGCGAGCGTGCGCGCCACCGTGCGGCCCTTGCGGGACAGCCGGTAGGTGCGCTGGTCGGTGTGCTCCAGCCAACCGAGGCCGCACAGGCCGTCGGCGCCGGAGAGCTTCGCCAGCACGCGGTTGGAGTCGGGGTACAGCCGCTCGAAGCCCCGGAGCGAGAACGACTCCGGGAACATCTTCCACGACCGCACGATCAGGTCTTCCACGGAGAAGGTCTCGGGCTCGCTGCCCATGGCAACGGCGGCCATCAGGATCTTCTGTCGCACGGTCAGTTCAGAGCTCATCGGTGTGGTCCCTCTTCCTCGCGCCCATTTAGGCCGCGCTGATCGGCCGCCGCCAAGAAGCCTGCACACATCCGTTTTCGGTCAACTCGCGCGGCGGCTGCAATACCTGGAGGCCATGAGTCCAGTTCCCATCACGCGCGACACCGTGTGCTCACCACTCGACGCGAGGTGCCTCAACACGCGCGCCACCAACAGCACGTCTTCGACAGCCAGCGCCTTCGCCACACCCACAGCATCGAGCGCCTCGGCATCGCCAACGGGCAGCGCCGCCTCGACGCGCGCCTGCAACGCCAGCACCTCCGTCGCCGCGCGCTTGCCCGCCTCGACACCAGGCTGGTGGTACGCGTTGATGTTCACCAGCGACGCGTAGAGACCGACCGCCCGCTCATAGAGGGCGATGAGCATCCCCACGCCGCGCGCGTCGGCCTCGCGCAGCGTCACCGTGAGCGACGGACGCCCCTTGTCCGCGAGCGCCCGCCGCGTGCCCTCCATGAACCCGAACAGGTAGTCGTTGGACGTCACCCCAGGATCGACGCGCATCGACTCGCCCGCCCGCGCCTTCAGCACCTCGATGAAGGTCACGAAGAAGTCGTCGCGGCCATCCCGGAGCTGCTGCACGTAGGCGTGCTGGTCGGTCGAGCCCTTGTTGCCGAACACCGCGATGCCCTGCTTCACCGGCGCCCCGGAGAGGTCCGTCGCCTTGCCCAGCGACTCCATCACGAGCTGCTGGAGGTAGCGCGAGAACAACTCCAGCCGATCCTTGTAGGGGAGCACCACCATCGCGCGGTCGCCCTTGCCACCGCCGGTCACGTGCCACGCGAGCGCCAGCGCCGCCGCAGGGTTGTCCTTCCACCCGTCGCGCCGCGTCGCCTCGTCCATCGCTCGCGCGCCCGCGAGCATCGACTCGACGTCGACGCCGTGCAGCGCGGCCGGGAGCAAGCCCACCGCCGACAGCTCCGACGTGCGACCGCCGACCCAGTCCCACATCGGGAAGATCGCGCGCCACCCTTGCGAGCGCGCGTACTTGTCGAGCTCACTCCCCTCCCCCGTCACCGCCACCGCGTGCCCCGCGAACACCAGACCATCACGCTCGTACGCGCGCGCTACCTCCAGCATACCGTTGCGGGTCTCCTTGGTTCCGCCCGACTTGGAGATGACCACGGTGAGCGTCGATGCGAGGCCCGCACCGGCCCGCAGCCGCGCCACCGCCCGGTCGATGCCGTCGGGGTCGGTGTTGTCCACGAAGTACGCGCGCACCCGGTCGCTCGCGTGACCCAGCGCGTGCGACACGAACTGCGGCCCCAGTGCCGACCCGCCGATGCCTACCACCAGCACCTGCTCGAAGCGGTTTCCACCAGGCGACGACACCGCGCCCGAGTGAACCTTCGCCGCGAACTCCACCACCGAGCGCCTCGCCTCCTCGATGACGGCGCGCAGCTCGGCGTCCGGCGCCAGCTCGGGCGCGCGCAGCCAGTAGTGACCCACCCGGCGGTTCTCGTCGGGGTTGGCGATGGCGCCCGCTTCGAGCGCCGCCATCGCCCGCTGCGCCTCGGCCAGCTTCGGGCCCAACGCCTCGACCGCCGCGGCGTCCAGCGCCATCGCCGTCAGGTCGACGGTCAACCCCAGGGCCTCGTCCTCCACGCACCAGAACCCATCGCTCGTCATGTCGCGCTCTCCTTCTCGCTCGGCGCGAAACGCTACCACGGTCATCCTGCGGTTCTCCGCCCGCGCGGGGTTCGCGGTATCGTCGGCCCCCTTCATCGCCATGTCGTCGCGCCTCACGCCGCTCGCCTTGCTCCTCGCCCTCGGCTGCGCGCCGGGTGAGTCCGTCGTGGGCCCACCACAGCTCGATGCCTCCACCGAAGACGTCACCGTCGATCGCGTCGCCCCACGCGACGTCGTCGACGTCCCGCCGCCGGGCTGTCGCACCGACAACGAGTGCACCGACGAGGTGTCCTGCACCGTCGACGCCTGCCGCGCCGGCCGCTGCGAACACACGCCCTCCAGCGCGCTCTGTCCCACCGGCTCGGCCTGCGAGGTCAACCGCGGCTGCCGCGCCGTGCGACCGTGTACCGACGACGGGGCCTGCCGCGACGACGACACCTGCACCGTCGCCGAGCGCTGCAACACCACGCTGCGGGTGTGCGTCTATGACGAGCTCCCGGCCGAGACGCCCTGCGGCGCCACCGGCTCCGGGCGGAGCTGTCGCGGCGGCGCCTGCCAATGCCCCGCCGATCGCGCGACCCTGTGTGCCGACCGCTGCGTCGACCCCCGCAGCGACTCCGAAAACTGCGGGCGCTGTGGCGTCGCGTGCGCGGCCGGGTCGTTCTGTCGCGACGGCGTCTGCGGGTGCTCGTCGCCGCAGTCGTACTGCCCCGGCGTCGGCTGCGTGAACAGCCGCGTCGACAACGCCCACTGCGGTGGCTGCGGCATGGCCTGCGCCACCGGCACCCAGTGCACCGACGGCCGTTGTGTCGCTCCGTGCGCCGCGGGCACCCACCGCTGCGGCACCCAATGCCTCGCCGACAACAGCCCCGCCTCGTGCGGAACCCGCTGCGACGCCTGCGTCGCCCCGATGGGCGCCACCGCGCGCTGCAACCTCATGGGCACCGTCGGCGTCTGCGACTTCACCTGCCCCGCTGACACCCACCGCTGCGCCGATCGCTGCGTCTCCAACAACGCCCTCGCGACGTGTGGCGACCGCTGCCAGCCCTGCCCCACGCCCACCAACGGAACGGTCGCGTGCGTCAGCCGGAGCTGCCTCATCGCCTGCAACACGGGCTTCCACCTGTGCGGCGAACGATGCCTGCCCAACGACGCGCTCGGCTCGTGCGGTGACCGCTGCGAGCCCTGCGCGACGCCCGCCAACGGCGCGCCGGTGTGCGCCGCCAACCGCTGCGATTTCACCTGCAACACGGGCTATCGCCGCTGCGGCGACGCCTGCTCGGACGGAACCTCGCCGCTCGGGTGCGGGCCGTCGTGTACGCGCTGTCGGGTTCCGGCCAACGGGGTCGCGACCTGCGTGTCGGCGACCTGTGGAGTGACCTGCAACACGGGCACGCACCGCTGCGGCGACGACTGCTCGCGCGACGATGATCCGGCTTCGTGCGGGGCGCGATGTACTCCGTGCGTGGTGCCCGCCCACAGCCGCGCGACCTGCGTGACCGGGAGTTGCGGGTTCGAGTGCGACGAGGGATACGTGTTGGCAGGCGGGCAGTGCCGGGAGCTCCCGCGATTGGAGTGGCCGCCGTCCAACGTGCACGTCACCAGTCGGCGACCGCTGCTGCGCTGGGTGTTTCCCATGGACGCCGACCCCGACGCGACGGACTCGGTGGTGGAGGTCTGCCGCGACCGCGCCTGCGCCACGGTCATCACCACGCTGCGACCCCGCGGTGGACGCGGCGCACCAACGATCGACCTCCCACGCGGAACGGTCTTCTGGCGCCTGCGCGCGGGCGCCGCGTCGAGCGCGGTGTGGTCGTTTGCGAGCAACGGTCCCGACACGCCGACGGGCATGACCGCGCCGGCCGGGGCGATGTGGGGGGTGGTTCCGGATTTCAACGGCGATGGGTACGACGACCTCGCAGTGGGGATGCCCTTCCGCTCGTCGCCTGGGCCGGGCGTCACCGTCTATCAAGGGAGCGCCACGGGGTTGCAGGCGGCGGGGGCGTTGACGCTGGTTCCGCCGACGACCGCGGCGCTCTATGGGTTCTCCGTGGCGGCCATCGGGGACGTCAACGGGGATGGGTTCTGCGACCTCGCCATCGGGGCGCCGTCGGCGATGCGCGAGGTCGGACAGGTGTTCGTGTACCTCGGCGGACCGGGTGGGTTGCGGACGACGCCGAGCTCGACGCTGACGGGCATCGGCGACGCGGGATCGCTCTTCGGCTCGGTGGTTTCGAGCGCCGGCGACATCAACGCCGATGGCTTCGGGGACCTCATTGTCGGCGCGCCTGCGGCCACCACGACAGGCAGGGTGTTGTTCTACCTCGGGTCGTCGACAGGCATCGCCGCGTCGCCGACCTCGGTGCTCATCCCCAACGAGGCGACCATGGTGCGCTTCGGCATCTCGGCCGCCAACGCGGGCGACCTCGACGGCGACGGCGACAGCGACCTCATCATCGGCGCCGACGGCGCGGGCGCGGCGTACCTCTTCGCGGGCGCCACCTTCGGGTTGTCGTCGAGCGCGACGCTGCGCCTCACCCGCGTGGAGGGCGGGCAGTTCGGCGCGGCTGTAGCGGGGATCGGCGACACCAACGGCGACGCACTGCCAGACTTCGCGGTGGGATCACCGGGCTACGAAGGCGCTCGCGGCCGGGTGTACGTGTACCAGGGCGATCGTTCGCTGCGCGTGACCGAGGCCGCGGTGGTGGTGCCGGGTGCGGGCGGCATGGAATCGGACTTCGGCGGAGTGCTCGGCGCGGCGGGCGACGTGGACGGCGACGGCGACGACGAGCTGCTCGTGGGCGCGCCGCGGCGGACGTCGTACACGGGCGCGGCGTACGTGTTCCTGGGGTCGACGACGGGGGTCGGGGACATGGCGGCGCAGTCCTTCGACGGCATGGCCATGGGGTCGTATTTCGGCGGCGGACTCGCGGGTGCGCGGGACGTCGACCGCGACGGCTACGCGGACGTGGGCTTCGCGGCGGAGCGCTTCTTGAGCTTCCAGGGGCGGCTGCTGGTGTACCGCGGGAGCGCCGTGGGTCTCGGCGCGCCGGTGGTCATCGACGGGCCGGTGGCGGGGTCGCGGTTTGGATTCTCGGTGGCGATGATGGGGTGGCGGCGCGGGGGGTGACGCGGGGTCACTCGCCCAGGACGCGCTTCAAGAAGCGATCGAGCTGGTCGAGGTCGTCGAAGCCGATCTCCACCGTGCCCGAGCGCATCGCGCCGTCGGTGCGAATCGCGACGGGCATCCCGAGCGCCGTCTCCAGCTTCTTCTCCAGGTCGCGCACGTTGGCCGACGACGCCGACGGAGCGGTGTCCTTCGGCTCCCCGGTCGGCGCGGGCTTCGGGCCCTCCAGCTTGCGCCGCGCGAACTGCTCCGTCTGACGTACCGACCAGCCCTTCTCGGCCGCGACGCGCGCCAGCTTCGTGATCTCGCCGGGCTCCTTCAGCGACAGGATCGCCCGCGCGTGGCCCTCGCTCAGCTCGCGTGAGACCACCCGGTTCTGCACCTCGTCAGGGAGCTGCAACAACCGCAGGGTGTTGGCGATGGTCGAGCGGTCCTTCCCGATGCGGCGCGCGAGCTCGTCCTGCGTGTACTTGTGCTCGTCCATCAAGCGACGGTAGGCGCTCGCGGTCTCCACCGGGTCGAGGTCCTGCCGCTGGACGTTTTCGACGAGGGCCAGCTCGAAGGCGTCCTCCGAGTCGACGTCCTTGATGACGACCGGAACCTCGCGCAGCCCCGCCTGCTGCGCCGCTCGCCAGCGCCGCTCGCCCGCGATGATCTCGTAGCCTTCGCCGTCCTCGTTGCGGCGAACCACCAGCGGCTGGATGAGCCCCTGCTCCTCGATGCTGCGCGCGAGCTCGTCGAGAGCCGTCGTATCGAAGCGCTTGCGCGGCTGATCGCGCCGCGGGTGGACCCGCTCGATGCCCACGAGCTGGTACGGGCTCTCCGCCCGAGCCGCCGCGGCCGCCGCGATCTGCGTCACCGGGAGCAGCGCGTCGAGCCCGCGGCCCAGCGCACGACGGGTCTCCTTCACCGGCTCGGCGGGCTTCTTGTTCTTGTCCTTGTCGTTGCTCATGACCGCGCCTCGGCCTTCTGGCCCATGAGCTCCTTCGCGAAGGCCAGGTAGGCCTGGCATCCCTTGGAGGCCACGTCGTAGAGGAGCACCGGCTTGCCGAAGGAGGGTGCCTCGCTCAGCCGCACGTTGCGCGGCACCACGTTGTCGAACACCCGGAAGTGCTTGCGAAGCTCGTCCGCGACCTGGCGCGCAAGGTTGCTGCGCGGGTCGTACATCGTGAGCAGCACGCCTTCGATGGAGAGCTTCGGGTTGCGGGTGGCCTTCACGCGCTCGATGGTTCCGACGAGCTGCGCGATGCCCTCCAGCGCGTAGAACTCGCACTGCATCGGGACGAGCACCGCGTCGGCCGCGATGAGGGCGTTGAGGGTCAGCAGCCCGAGCGACGGCGGCGTGTCGAGGATGACGTAGTCGTAGCGCTTGCGGACGCGCTCGAGCGCATCGCGCAGGAGGAGGTCGCGGCGCTCGCGGTCGATGAGCTCGATCTCGGCGCCGACGAGGGCGGGCGACGCGGGGCACAGCTTGAGCGTGGGCAGCGGGGTCGGGACGATGACGTCCTCCAACCGGGCCTGACCGAGGAGCACGTCGTAGGTGCCGCGCACGGTGCCTGCGGCCGCGCTCACGCCGACGCCGCTGCCAGCGTTGCCCTGCGGGTCCATGTCGATGAGCAGGACCCGCTTCTCGGCGGCGGCAAGAGACGCGGCCAGGTTCACGCTGGTCGTGGTCTTTCCGACTCCGCCCTTCTGGTTGGCGATCGCGTAGACCCTGCCCATCACCGCGTACTCCTCAATGTGCCGCCGACGCTATGTCCGTCCGGACGGGCCGCGAGCACTACCGCCCTCCGACGGACCCTGTCCAGCGTCGTCGCCCCGCACGGCGCCCACTCGGGGGCATCTCCAAGAAACCATCGCGATTCCTCGGCGTGCGCCGGAGTCGCGCCACAAAATTGATTCCCGGAGGCCGGGGGATACATTGGGGGCAGATGTAGGTGTGAGTAGCACCTGCACCTTCACACCACGGAACGACCTCCCCGGGGATCAGCGATCGGCTGAGGGAGGGATGGTCGGACCGTCACGTCCAGCGATGAGGGTGATCAATGTCGAGGTTCTATCGTTCGTTTGAGGAGTTTGCGCGTGACGAGATCGCCCCGGGAAACCGGGTGGGATGGTCGATGGACGAGCTCGAGATCGAGTCCACCGCCGTCGAAGACCTCGACCTCGACGACGAGGACGAGGACTACGAAGAGGACTGAGACCGGGCCACTGATGGCGTGGGAGCGGGCGGAAGGTGAAAAGCTGAAACCGTCCCCGGGGCCGCGTGTGACAACTTGAAAAGTTGAAACCGTCCCCGGCCTTGCCGGTAGGAGACTGCGCCCGGATACTGCCGACCGCATTGCCCTCCCAGCGCGACACCATCCAGCACCGGCTCTCCCAGGAGCGCGGAACCCTCTACCGCGACGCCCCGTTCCGGGTGGCCCTGACCTATCCGTCGCCCTACCGCGTCGGGATGTCCTCCCTGGGTTACCAGGTCATGTATCGCGAGCTCAACGGCCGCGACGACCTCGTGGCCGAGCGGGCGTTTGCACCCGACGACTTCGAGCAGGCCCGACGCCACCGCGAACCCGTCGTCACCTACGAGTCCATGCGACCGCTCGGCGACCACGCCGTCGTGGCGCTCTCCGTCGCCTATGAAAACGAGCTCGGCGGGGTCATCGAGACCCTCGAACACGGCGGCATCCCCGCGCTGCGCGACGACCGCACAGCAGGGCGACACCCCTTCGTGCTGATGGGAGGGCCCCTCACCTTCTCCAACCCGACGCCTCTCGCGGCCTACGCAGACGCCGTCGTCATGGGCGAAGCCGAGGAGGTCATCCACGACGTCATGGACGTGCTCACCACCGAGCGCGACCCGGCCCTGCGGCTGAAGCGGCTCGCGGAGCACCCCAACGTGTGGGTTCCGTCGGTGCATGGAGAGGCGCTCGCGAAGATCGCGGCGGCCGACAACGACTCGAAGCTGCCCGCCTACGCGCAGATCATGACGCCCGACACGGAGCTGTCGGACATGTTCCTGGTGGAGACCGAGCGCGGGTGCTCGCGCGGCTGCCAGTACTGCGTGATGCGCAAGAGCACCAACGGCGGCATGCGGCTCGCGCCGATGGAGCGCATCCTGTCGAGGGTTCCGCCCGACGCGAAGAAGGTCGGGCTCGTGGGCGCCGCGGTGAGCGACCACCCGCGCATCGTCGAGATCATCGACGCGCTCGTCGACCGGGGCATGGGCGTCGGTCTGTCGTCGCTGCGGCCCGACCGGCTGAGCGACCGCTTCGTAGGGGCGCTCAAGCGCGGCGGCTATCGCACGCTCACCACGGCGATGGATGGGCCGAGCGAGCGGCTGCGCGGGATGCTCGAGCGCCACGCGAAGATCCGCCACCTGGAGAAGGCCGCGGAAAACGCCCGCACCCACGGCATGATGACCATGAAGCTCTACCTGATGGTGGGCCTGCCGACGGAGACCGACGAGGACATCGACGAGTGCGTCGGGTTCATTACGGGGTTGAGCAAGGTGATCCCCATCGCGCTGGGCATTGCGCCCTTCGTGTCGAAGCGCAACACGCCGCTCGATGGCCTGCCCTTCGCGGGCATCGACGTGGTCGAGCACCGGCTCGATCGGCTGCGACGGGGACTGAAGGGCCGCGCCGAGGTGCGGCCGACGAGCGCGCGCTGGGCGTGGATCGAGTGGGTTCTCGCGCAGGGCGGCGAGAAGGCCGGGCGCGCGGTGTACGACGCGGTGAAGGCGGGCGGTCGCTTCGCGGACTACCAGAAGGCCTTCGAGGCGGCGGAGGTGGTTCCGAAGCGCAAGCGGCTGTCGGTGCTGCGGGCCGAGGCGGGCGCGGGGAGATAGCAGTGGGCGGGTCGTGGGAGTCGGTCGAGCTCGACGCCGCGGGCGCGATCGAGGCGGTGGCAGACGCGCGCTGGAGCGTGCAGGAGAACCTCGCGCAACCACCGCGACGCTGGCCGGGTGCGGACGCCTTCGTGAAGACGGCGGTGGCGCTGGAGGGCCTCGACGGGGGCAGAGCGACGCTGGTGGCCGAGGCGGCGGTGTGGATGGCACTGCGGCAACCGTGGGCGCGCTACCGGGCGGCGATGGCGAAGGCGCCGGTGAGGCTGCGCGCGGACGACGGCGCGGTGACGTGGTCGGCGCTGCCGGGCGCGGTGGCGGCGGAGACCAGCCGGGCGCGGCGGGAGCTGCTGTGGGAGGCGGGCGAGAAGACCGCGGGCGACCTGAAGGACGAGGCGCGCGACGTGGTGGCCGCGCTGCGCGAGGTGACGGGCGCGCTCGGTGACGGGCTCACCAGGGCGCTCGGGATGGGCGAGGTCGACGAGGACGCGGCGGCGGTGCTGGCGGAGACCGACGACGCGTTCGAGGAGCTCGACGGGTGGGCCGCGAAGCAGGCGGAGGTCGATCGGGCGCGGCTGACGTGGAGCGATCGATTACACCTGGGGGTAAGCCCGGGGCTGCTGCGGGAGCTCGCCCCGGCGCGCTGGGCAGCGCTCGGGACGGACTGGCTCGCGCGGGTGGACCTGGAGTCGGCGCAGCGCGGAATGGTGGACCGTCGGCAGCGCGCGGCGACGCAGGGTGAGGGCGTCGAGGCGTGGGTGACCGACCCCGGGCGGCGCGCGATGGTGCTGGGTCGGCCGCGGCTCGTCGGAGTGGACGCAGGCGAGGTGCTGGGCGCGCTGACCGTGTGCGCGGCGGGCGTGACGGCGGCGGGTGTGTCGCCGGGGCAGCAGCGGGGGAAGCACCGCGCGCTCGATGGGATGGCGCACGCGCTGGGGCGGTGGCTGCTGGTGGAGCCGGGGTTCTTGCAGCGCGACGCGGAGCTGACGGGCGCGGCGAGGGAGCGGGCGCTGCGGGCGGCGCTGCACGCGGAGCTCACGCGGATGCGATGGGACGCGGCGGTGGCGCGCTTCACGGCGGCGGCGATGCGGCGCGAGCCGGGGCTGGCGGAGCGGTTTCTGTCGGAGATGCGGCGGGCGCTGGGGGCCGCGCCGGGGTCGGCGTGGGCGGTTCATCTGGTGGCGCGAGCGATGGAGCCGGGCGGTGCGTGGCCGGGGCGATCGGGCGCGCGGGTGGCGGGGCTGTGGTGCGCGGTCACGACGCGCGAGCGGCTGCGGGAGCGCTGCGACGAGGACTGGTTTCGCAACCCGCGGGCGGGCGCGGTGCTGCGTGGGGCGTGGGATGAGCTGCGGGCGTTGGGTCCGACGCGCGACCCGGCGGCCGAGCGGGCGGCGATGAGGGCCTGGCTGACGGAGGCGATGCGGCAGTCAGCCTGACGAGCCGCTGCCGAAGCGCATCGGGTAGTCGACCTCGACGTCGCCGCCGACGGGCCGCGGGTAGCGCCAGCTCCGGACGCTGGTCTGCACGCACTGGGTGAGCTGCGCGTTGCGGACGGAGTCGGAGATCACCCGGCTGCTGCGGACGTGGCCGTCGTCGCCGATGCGGACGCGCAGCACGATGACGCCCGAGAGGGTTTCGTTGCGCGAAGCGTTGGAGTGGCAGCTCGCGATCTGCGAACGGTAGTGGTTGTAGACGAAGCGGAAGGCCCCGGGATCCTCCATGTGGCCCGTGGCGTCGGTCTCGTCGCCGAGGTGGACGCCGCCGGTGGAGGTTCCGGGTACGCGCTCGCGGACGCCGCCAGGGTCGGGGGTGGGCGGAGCCGTCGCGACGGACGCGTCGCCGGTGGTCGACGGAGCGGTGGGCGTCGGGTCGGCGGCGGGTGTCGTCGGCGTCGGGTCAGCCGCGGGCGTTGTTGGCGTCGGAGGGTCGGCCGCGGGCGTCGTCGGGGTGGTGGGCGCAGGGTCGTTGCTCGCGACGGTGGTGGGCGCGGTGCTGGGCGTGGCCGGATGCGCGGTGCTGGGCGTGGTCGGACGCGCGGTGCTGGGCGTGGTCGGACGCGCGGTGGTCGGACGCGCGGTGGTGGGTGTCGTCTCGGGCGGTGCGACGCCACCATCGGGCTCGGCGTTGGCCACGGTGGTGGGCTCGCCGAAGAGACCGACGGGGGTGAGCGGAGGCGCGGTGGAGCTCTGACCAAGGGTCTTCCACGCGACGAGTGCGCCGAGACCGAGGCCGCCGAGGCCCACGCCGATGAGCATGGTCATCACCGTCCGGCGCGACGGGCCGTGCAGGGGCAGCTCGATGCGATCACCGGTGCCCTGGTCGGTCGGGAGGCGTCGCGGAGGAGCGTCACCCTGGCCCGTGCTGGCACCACCAGCAGGGGTCAGCGCGCCGCCGCACTGGTTGCAGAACCGCGAGGCATCTGGGTTGGACCCACCACACGAAGAACAGAACATCGCCGTGACGCTAGTACCTTTTCACGGGCGGGGTGAAGGGGCAGGCGGGGTGGGGCGCGGCGTCCTGGCAGCCGCCGGTTTCTGGCGATGCGTCGACACGACCGGCGACGATGCTCGCCTATGGATCACCCGCGGCGCGACGCCGGCTGGATCGAAGTCATCTGTGGTCCGATGTTCAGCGGCAAGAGCGAGGAGCTCATCCGTCGGCTACGCCGCGCCGCCATCGCCAAGCAGCGTGTGCAGGTGTTCAAGCCCGCCATCGACACGCGCTACCACGACACCCGCATCACCAGTCACAGCGCGCAGTCGCTCGACGCGCAGGCGCTCCCCGATGTGGAAGCCCTCGTCGCGGCGCTCTCGGCCGACACCCAGGTCGTCGGCATCGACGAGGCGCAGTTCTTCGGGCCGTCGCTCGTCGCGGCGGTGCAGGCCATGGCCGATCGCGGCATTCGCGTCGTCATCGCGGGCCTCGATCAGGACTACCTCGGACGGCCGTTTGAGCCGATCCCGCAGCTCCTTGCCATCGCCGAGCAGATCACCAAGTGCCTCGCCGTGTGCTCGCAGTGCGGCGCCCTCGCGAGCCGCTCGTATCGGCTCCAGGGTGGTGGTGATCGCGTTCAGGTCGGGGCCGCCGACAGCTACGAGGCACGCTGCCGCGCCTGCTACCTCGCGGCGTTCACCGCGCCGATCGCGGAGGACGACGACTTCTCAGGCGTGGCGTAGCAGGAAGTAGAAGACGTCGTAGAGGGCGTGCGTCCACGCCGCGATGGCAAAGCCGCGCAGGCGGTAGATGAGCGCGAAGGCCACCCCGCACAGCAGCCGAAACACGAAGCTCGACAGGCTGAACGCGTCTCCCAGCGGCGGCAGGTAGTGCACTGCGGAGAAGAGCACCGACGACACCACGAGGGCGATGGCCCAGCCCTTCCACGGCGTCATGCGCCGCGTGAGCAGGTAGCCGAGGCCGCCGAAGATGCCCATGCGGAAGGCGAGCTCTTCGTGCAGGCCCGCGCCGCACGACGCGATGATCTGCGAGGGCAACCCCTCCTGGTCGAGCACGCCGAGGCCGAAGGTGCGGACGACGGATCCGATGACCGACGCGACGACCATCGCGTAGAGGGCGCTCTCCAGCACCACCGGGATGAAGAGCTTCGGGTGCAGGCTCGACTGCCGGCGCGCCCGCAGGATGAGCAGCGCGAGGAGGATGGTGACGCCGGTGGCGATGGCCGCGTACGCGGTGACGTCGTTGTGCACCAGCGCGAGCACCGTGCTGGTGAGGAAGTCCATCCCGTTACCCACCCAGGTAAACCCGTGCGCGCTGCGGCGCATCTGGGTGAGCACGCCGAGGTGGTAGATGGCGAAGAGCGGCAGCACCAGGAAGACGTTGGTGAGCGGGTCGACCCGCCGCTCGAAGTACCCGACGAGCGGACGCAGCGCAGGGGGCGTCTCGCGAACTCGGGGCGGCTTGGGCATCGGGGAGCGATCGTGCCACGGCCGTAGCGAGCACGCGAGGCGTCGCCGAGGGGCGTTGATGGCCGCGCGCGGGATGGCGTAGGGTCCGCGGCGAAGCGATGCGATATTTCGTTCAGGTAGGCGGCCGCGAGCACGAGGTGGACCTCACCACGCTGCCCAACGGGTCGGTGCAGGCGAGCGTTGGGGGTAGGCCCGTCGAGCTCGACGTGGTGGCACTCGCGGATCGCGAACTCTCGGTGCGCGTGGGCCCCAAGGTGCTCGACCTGACCATCGAGGGCTCACCGCCGCAGCTCGGCGTGGTGGCCTCAGGAACGCGCACCTACGTCAACGTCGAGAGCGAGCGCAACCGCGTCGCCGGGCGCGCGGGGGGTGGGGCGACGGCCAAGAGCCGCGACGTGAAGGCGCCGATGCCGGGGCGGGTCATCAAGGTCTTCGTGGCCGAGGGGGACTCCGTCGAGGCGGGTCAGCCCGTGGTCATCGTCGAGGCCATGAAGATGGAAAACGAGGTCAAGGCCAAGGGCGCGGGCGTCGTCGCGAAGGTGATGGTTCAGGTCGGGGCCACCGTGGAGGCCAACGCGACCATGATCACCTTCACGTGATGCCGAATTCCTTGATCTTGTAGAGCAGCGCGCGGTGCGAGATTTCGAGGAGCTCGGCCGCGCGGGTGCGGTTGCCCTTGGTCTTCTCCAGCGCGCGCCGGATCAAGATCTCCTCGATGGTGCGCGTCGTCTTCTTGATGGAGTAGTTGCCCTTCTCCAGCTCGGCGGCGATGGGGTCCGAGGGCTCGCGGATCTTCCCCTCGAAGTCGTGCGGCTGTAGCGCCGTGCCTTCGCAGAGAACCATCGCGCGCTCCATCGCGTGCTCCAGCTCGCGCACGTTGCCGGGCCACGGGTAGTCGCACAGCAAGCGCATCGCCTGCGGGTCGACACCCGTGATCTCGGTGCCGAGGCGCTCGTTGAAGCGGCCGACGAAGTGGTCGACGAGCAGGGGGATGTCCTCCTTGCGCGCCCGCAGCGGCGGGATGACCAGCGTCAGCACGTTGAGACGGAACAGAAGGTCTTCGCGGAAGCGGTTGGCCTTCGCCTCTTTCGTGAGGTCGCGCAGCGAGGCGGCCACGACGCGCACGTCGATCTTGCGGTCGCTGTTTTCGCCGACGCGGCGGATGGTGCCCTCCTGCAACGTGCGGAGCAGCTTCACCTGGAGGCCGAGCGGGAGGTCACCGATCTCGTCGAGGAAGAGGGTTCCGCCGTCGGCCTCTTCGAAGAGCCCGCGCTTGTCGGAGTTGGCGTCGGTGAACGACCCCTTCTTGTGCCCGAAGAGCTCGCTCTCGATGAGGTTTTCGTGGAAGTTGCCGCAGTTCACCGCGATGAAGGGCTTGGCCGCCCGCGGCGAGCGTGAGTGCAGCGAGCGCGCGACGAGCTCCTTGCCGACGCCCGTCTCGCCGTTGATGAGCACCGTGGTCTTGAAGGTCGCCACGCGCGCGATGGTCGCGAACATCGCCTTCATCGGCTCGCTGCGCGCCACGAGCTGGTCAAACTTGTGGTCGCGCGCGACGGCGGCCCGCAGCTCGCGGTTCTCCCGCCGCAGGGCCTCGCGCTCCTGCGCCTTCCGCAACATGAACGCCAGGTCGCTCGGCGCGAAGGGCTTGGTCAGGTAGTCCTGCGCGCCCGCCTTGATGGCCGCCAGCGCGTCTTCGTTGGAGCCGTACGCGCTCATCACCAGCACAGCAGTCGCGGGCCAGCGGCGGCGCAGCTCCATCAACAGCTCGAGCCCCGAGCGGCCGCCCGGCATGCGCACGTCCGTGACGACGTACTCCGCGGGGTCCTTCTCCATCGCCGCGACGGCCTCGTCGGCGCCGCCCACCGCGTTGACCTCGTGGCCCTGCTTGCGGAGGTGCGTCTTCAACGCGAGCCGCAGGCTCTCCTCGTCATCGACCAGCAAAACCCTCGTCATCGCTCGCCCGCTTCGATCGCCATCGCGCGTAGGGTTCAGCATATGGGGGCGACCCCGCAAGTTCGCTGCCGCCGTCGCCCTGGGCGACAATTCAGACACACGACGCCAACCGTGGTTGCCACTCCGGCCAGCATAGTCCGCGTGGGGCCCCGCTGTCGCGGTCATGGCCCCGGTGTTGCTCAATCTCCGAGACGATGAACTCTCCGGGATTGCTGTCACGCGCGGCTGTCTGTATGGTCCGGCGCTGCGCAGGGAGTCTCTCGTTTCTCGCTCAAGGAGCAGTGCGTTCCATGTCCCAATCCAATCGTGTTCGCGGTGCGATGCGGCGAGGCGTGGGCCTCGCGGTGCTGGGTCTCGTTGCCCAGGGTTGTCTCGATCGCCCGGTGGCCGCGCCCGACACGCGCCTCCAGTCGGGCGTCAACCTCGAGATCCAGAACAACGCGGTCGACTCGGTCGACATCCTGTTCGAGATCGACAACTCCAACTCCATGGCGGCCAACCAGGCCAACCTGGCGCGTAACTTCTCGATCCTCATCAACCAGCTCGTCGCCCCGCCCGATCGCAACATGGACGGCACCGCGGACTACCCCCCGGTGAAGAGCCTCCACGTGGGCGTCATCTCGTCCGACCTGGGCACTCCGGGCAGCACCGTCCCCTCGTGCGCCAACAGCGACGTGGGCGACGACGGCCTGCTCAATCCCATCCGCAACGGCCAGGCGATCCGCTCGCACCAGCCGTGGACCACGGCGCCCGCGGGCACCCGCCCCGACCGCTGCATGATGGTTCCGACGCAGTACCCGAGCTTCCTCACCTTCGACGCCGCGACCACCAACGCCGCGGAGTTTCGCGACGACTTCGTCTGCAACGCGTACCTCTCCATCGGCGGCTGCGGTCTGGAGCAGCAGCTCGAGTCGGCGTACCGCGCGCTCGTCGTCCACAACCCGCGCGAGCAGGCCGGCAACACCGACCCCAACGCGGGCTTCGTTCGCCCCAACGCGGTGCTCGCCATCGTGATGGTGTCGGACGAGGAAGACGGCTCGGTGCGCGACTGCCGCTACGCCGAAAACGGCGTCCCGTGCACTGATGGCATTGGTGTCTTCGATAGCACCAGCGCCGCGTGGGCGAGCACCGACCTCAACCTCCGCTTCTACATGTACACGCCCGGCTCGGCGCAAGACCCGACGTGGCCGCTCGATCGGTACATGGACCCGACGCGCCCCAACCGCGGCTTCACCTCGCTCAAGCCCAACCGCCCCGAGAACGTGATCTTCGCCGCCATCGCCGGCGTGCCCATCCAGCCGCCGACCACCGCGTCGGGTGACGTCGACTTCGCCGCCCTCCTCGGCGCCGCGGCCGACGGTTCGCAGGGCTACACCGCGATGTCGACCGAGGGCCCCGTCTCCATGCAGCAGCGCAACATGGACCCGGCGTGCTCGACGCGCGTGGTGCCCGCCTGCCGCCGCGAGGGCAGCTCGTACGACCCGATGCGCCCGCCGTGCAGCACCGATCAGCAGTACTTCGCGCTGCCGTCGCGCCGCATCGTCGAGATCGCGCGCCGCTTCCAGACCTCGTACCAGAACGGCTCGGTCAGCTCGATCTGCCGCAACGACTACACCCAGGCGCTCGAGCAGATCGTGCAGCGCATCCAGCAGCGCCTCTCGGGCCGCTGCCTGCCGCGCGTGCTCGCCACCGACGCCAACACCACCTGCTGCGGCGCCACCCCGACGCCGGGCTGCACCACCGGCCCGCTCTGCGGTCGGCCGGGCTCGGTCAGCGTGCGCTGCGACGTGCGTGAGGAGCTCCCGGCCACCATCAACGCCGCCGAGTGGTGCACCGCCGCGCACGGCCGCCGTCGCGCCACGGGCGCCGCCGCCACCTCCAACGGCCGCGCCGTCTGCTTCGTCAACCAGGTCGCGGTACAGCCCGGCATGACCGCCCCGGCGGACGCCCACGGCTTCTTCTACGACACCACCGAAGACCCGGCGAACCTGAGCTGCCGCCAGCGCATCTCGTTCACCGGCAACGACTCGGTGCCCAACGGCGCCCAGGCCTTCATCGAGTGCGTGCAGTCGGACAACACCAGCGCTACCGCTGGTGATGCCGGCCGTTAGTTCCTTCGTCCTCCCAAGCGTCGTCCGTTACCTTCGCGGGTGATGGACGACGAGCTCCCCACCCGCTACATCGAGACCCGCCACGGCGCCCGCGTCGCGTACACCGTCATGGGTCGCGGCGAGAAGACCCTCCTCCTCGCCAACGGCCTCGGCGGCCGCCTCTACACCTGGCAGCCCCTCATCGACGCCCTCCGCGACGAGTACCGCATCCTCTCCTGGGACTACCGCGGGCTCTTCGACTCCACCGCCCCCACCCGCCGCGCGCACCTCAGCATCACCGACCACGCCGAAGACGCCCTCGCCGTGCTCGATGCCGAGGGCGTCGATCGCGCGGTGTTCTGCGGCTGGAGCATGGGCGTGCAGGTCTCCCTCGAAGCCGCCTCCATGTCCCCCGAGCGCGTCGCCGGCATGGTGCTCCTCAACGGAACCTACGGCCACGTCTTCTCGTCGGGCTTACAGCCCTTCGTAAGATTTCCCTTCGCGGGGCAGCTCATGCACCGCGTCGTCGAGAACGTCGCCGACCGCCCCAACCTCGCGCGCGCCATCGAGTTCGCGGCGCCCCGCGCGGTGTCCCCCACGGCAGCACTCTTCTGGCTCATCTCGCGCGCCGACACCTCCCGCATGAGCGCCGTGATGGAGCGCTACATGCGCGAGGTCTTCGACCCGCGGACCTTCCCCAACTACCTCCAGCTCTTCCAGGAGCTCGACGCCCACTCGGTGCTCCACCACCTGCGGGACATCCATGTTCCGGCCCTCGTGGTGAGCGGCGCCTGGGACTGGCTCACCCCCGCGTACCAGTCCCACGTCATCGCGAGCCGACTCCCCGATGCGGAGGCGATCCACCTCCGACGGGCCTCGCACTTCGTCCTGCTGGAGCGCCCCGAGGTGGTCGTCCCCGCCACCGAACGCTTCCTCCGACAGCGCGCGCGATGGTGACAGGCTATGTCCGACCATCCCTTGTGCGCGACCGCGCGGAGGACGAAGTTGGACGGCATGGACATCACGACTTCGACCGGTTGGTTCGGGGGTTTCAGCGAGGCGGTGCGCGTGAAGGCGCGGGGGATCTTCGCGCGCGACGGGGTGTTCGACGCGCGGCGTGACGGGCGCTCGCTGCGGGCGTGCGTCGAGGGCGGCGAGCGGCCGTCGTACCCGGTCGAGGTGACCCTCTCGCACGACGGCGCGGTGGTGACGACGGCGCGCTGCGGCTGTGCAGCAGGGGCGACCGGTCGGTGCAAGCACATCGCGGCGGTGCTGATGACCTACGGGGTTCGGCCGTGGTCCTTCCATGACATGAGCGGGGCGGGGTCGGCGCTGCGTCGTCGGTCGACGGAGTCGCTCGCGTCGCTGGTCGAGGAGATGGTGGCGCTCGCGCCGTGGCTGGAGCGGGTAGCGCTCGCGCCGGCGCACGCGGGCCCGTGGGCGTCGTCGACGATGCGGAGGCACGGCGCGCAGTGGGGCGCCGCGGGGGCCATCACGTGGGAGCTGTCGGTGCTGCGGACGCGGGGCGAGCGGCTGCTGGCGGCGGGTGATCTCGCGGGCGCGACGGAGGTGTTTCGCGGGCTCGCGGAGGGCGTGCTGGAGGGCTACGCGGCGGTCGCAGGGCAGGACGGCGATGGTGCGCTGCGGGCGCTCGTGGTGGCCGCGGCGCGCGGGCTCGTGGCGGTGCTCGCGAAGGCGACGGGGCGCGACCTGCGGGCGAGCGTGCTGACGGCGCTGTGGTCGGTGGCGCAGGGCGACCTGGCGTGCAGTGACGTGGGGGCGGCGGAGGAGGTTCCGGAGGCGATGGTGCGCTACGCCGACAGCGACGAGCGGACCATGGTGGCGGGGTGGATCCTCGATCGGGCGTCGCGCGAAGGCCACGCGGTCAACGACCCGCTGGCGTGGGGGGCGATGCCCTTTGGTGAGCTGCTCTTCGAGCTGACGCGCGAGCGACTCGACCTCGACGAGGTGTTGCGGGCATTGCGGGTGCTGGGCCGGTGGACCGAGCTGGTCGACGCGCTGCTGCTGCATGGCCGGAGGGACGAGGCCGCGGCGGTGGCGTGGGAGTGCCCGTCGGCGTCGCTGCCTTCAGTGGCAGGGCTGCTGGCGCGCTGGGGCGTCGGGGCCGACCTCGACGCGGCCGTGCGTGCGCGCATGGAGCGCGAGCCGAGCGAGGCGCTGTACGCGTGGTGGTGCCTGCGATGCCGGTCGCGCGGTGATGCGGCGGCGGCGCGCGAGACGATGGTCGAGGCGCTGGGGAGGTTTCCGAGCGTGGCGCGGTGGGAGGCGCTGCGCGACGTGACGCCGGTGGGCGAGCGCGAGGCGCTGACGAAGAGCGTGACGCGGGTGCTGCTGACGGACGGCGGGGGAAAGCGGCCCGAGGCGGTGCGGGTGCTGCTGGTGATGGGCGCGCTGGTGGAGGCCGAGACGGCGACGCGGACGGAGCCCACGGTGGCGAGCGCGGCGCACCCGGTGGTGTCGGGCGTGCGGCTGGAGGTGGCCGAGGCGGCGGCGGAGGCGCAGCCCGCGGTGGCGATGGCGATCTGGTCGGCGCACGTGGAGGCGCTCATCGCGACGGGCGACCGGGCGCGGTATCGCGACGCGGCGGGGTTCATCCGGCGGATGCAGGCACTGGGCGGCGTGGAGTCGAAGGCGTGGGTCGCGTGGGCGCGCGAGACGCACCCGCGGCGGCGCGGACTCCAGGCGGAGCTGTCGGCGTAGGGGATGGAGCGTTGGGCCCATCGGGGCCCGACGTGGCTTCTCCCCGTCACGAGAGCCGTGACATCATCGACCGATGACCGCGGCGTGACGCTGCCCCCCGCGCCCGAACGCGCCCAAGACCGGTGAGGCGGGGCGAGCGTCCGCGCGGATGATCTGAGAGACTCCGCGGCCATGCGGGTGTTCCCGAACTCGCTCGTGGCGGTCATCACACTCCTCGGGTGTTCGTCGGGCTCGGTGCTGGTGGGCCCCGATCCCCTCGACGCGGCGACGTCCTTTGACGTCGACCTCGACGCGAGCAAACCAACCACCGACCTGACGACCATCGACCAGGCGCCCGCCGACCACGCCGCGATCACCGGGCCGTTGCAGGTCGCGCAGCGGGACATCGAGGTGACGCCCGTCGGCAGCGTGCGGCAGCCGTCGGTGTGCTTCCACCCCGCGAGCGACGCGTTCGTCACGGCCTACACCTGGGTGATCCCCGGCGCGACGACGCCTCGCTTCCGCGTCGAGGCGCGCGCGCTGGTCGTGGGCGCCGGCGGATCGCTCGCGGTGAGCACGCCGTTTCAGGTCGACGGCGACGAGCCCGCCCACGACGCGGGCGACGTCACCATCGCGGCGTCGGGAGAGCCCGGTGGCCCGGCGCTCGTGGTGTGGGTGGACGATCGCGCGGGGCCCGGTCGGCGCGGCGCCATCGACGTGTACGGCCGCTTCGTGCGACCGACGGGCGGGGCGTCGCCGACGGTGGCGGGAGCGGGCGTGGTGTTCGACATCTCGCAGCGCGCCGACAGCGACGAGGCGCTCCCGGCGGCGGCGTGGGACGCGTCGGTGGGCGCGTTTCTCGTGGCCTGGGCGGACGACCGTGAGCGCGGCGTTCGCGACGAGGACGCGCGGGTGGTCTACGCGCGCTACGTCTCGCCGACGCTGCAGATCGGGCCCGAGCAGCGCATCGGCGACGCGATGTATTTCCAGACCAACCCGAGCGTGGCGTCGTGTGGGGACGGGCGCTTCCTCGTGGCGTGGACGGACTACCGCCGCGAGGCCGGGGTGCTCATCAGCCAGGCGCGCGGGCGATTGGTCGACGCGCGCAACGGCACGGGCCTCGGCCCCATCTGGTTGTGGGGCGAGTCCGCCGGAACACCACAAGACCTCGTCGCCGCCCAGTGCGCCCCCGACCGCGACGGCTGGTGGATCGCCTGGGGCGTCGGCGGAACACCCAGCACCCGCCAGCTCCGCGTGGCGCGGCTCGCGAGCAACGGCAGCCTGCGGACGCTCTTCGAGCCGAGCGTGCAGAGCGATGGGGCGCGCGCGGCGCGGCTCGCGTCGGTCGCGGCGACGGGGCAGGTGGTGCTGACGCAGCTCGCGCAGGACAGCAACCTCGGGTACGCGATGGTGCTCGCGCCGGGGGCGACGCGGTTTCCATCGGCGACGCAGTTGACGCCGGCGGCGCCGCGGCTGGGGACGTTCTGGTCGGCGGTGGCGGCGAGCACGCGCGACGCGACGGCCGTCGCCGTGATGACGCTGGACTACGACCGGCTGCGCGCGACGACGTTTGCTCCGCCGTGAGTGCGGCGGCAGTCACGTCAGGCGCCTGGTCGCTGCTTCAGGAGGTGGATGATCTCGCCCATCATCTCGGTAAGGCTGTCGAGCCTGGCTTCGATGCGCTCGAAGCGGGCGTTGTGCCCTGCGACCACTTCCAGAACTACGCGATTGCGCGCTTCCTGCTCTTCTACGATCACACCGATGCGATGCACCTGCGCGGACACCTCCGCACGCAGACCGTCGAAGCGGGCGTTGAGCTCGTCGAAGCGAGCATTGGTCTCGGCGCGCAACTCGTCGAAGCGAGCATCGATCTGATCGAAGCGGGCGTCGACCTGACTGAAGCGGGCGTCGACCTGACTGAAGCGGGCGTCGATCTGACTGAAGCGGGCGTCGATCTGACTGAAGCGGGCGTCGACCTGATCGAAGCGGGCGTCGACCTGATCGAAGCGGGCGTCGACCTGATCGAAGCGGGCGTTGGTCTCGCTGCGTAGGGCATCGAGGCGGACGTTGGTCTGGTCGAGACGAGCGTTGGTCTCGTCGATGCGAGTGTTGGTCTGGTCAAGACGAGCACGCAGCTCGTCGCGCACGCCATGCAGCATCGCGCGCGTGACTGGCACATCGCCGACCGAGGCGACCCCAGGGGTGGTGTTGGGAGTCTTCTTCGTCGCCATCGCCGCGAGGCTACCGCAACCGTCGAGCACGACGCGAATGCCTTGAGAGGACCTCGCCAGTGCGCCCGTCTACCGGGCGCGTGAGAGCACGACCACCCGCGCATCGACGTTGAGGATCTGCCCGCGCTCCGTGGTCGCGAGCGCCCTCGGCCAGTGCACGTGGCCGCACACCGTGAGCCCGACCCGGCGCTCGACCAGCGCGCGCACCGCGGCGTGACCCGGCTGGTCGTCGGCGCCGTTCGGACCTTCGTGGAGCACGAGCAGGTCGAGGCCGTCTTCCGTCACGAGGTCGACCTGTGCGAGCTGCTCGCCCTCGTCGCGCCGACCGGTCTTCGCGGGGTTGCCGCACACCAGGCTCACGCCGCCCACGCGGAGCCCGCTCCGGGTGATGCGCTCACCATCGAGCACGCGCACTTCGTCCGATGAGGCCACGGCGCTCACGTCGTCGTGGTTGCCCGCGACGCCGACCACCCACGCGAAGCGATCGGCGAAGGCCGCCCACACGTCACTCACGTCGCCGTAGCCGCCGCGCTTGTTGGCCGCCGGAACGCTGTACAAATCGCCCGCGAGCAGCGCCCCGCAGCGCACGGTGCGCGGGATGACCCCTTCGTCGCCGAGCTCCTCCAGCCACGCGGCGACGGCCACGCCGAGCAACGTGGACTCGCGCGTGTGGGGGTCGGGGACGATGCCCTGGAGGTCACTGGTGGCGACGAGCGCGTCGACGCCGTCGGGGAGGCCGCGCGCGGTGCCGAGCTGGAGGCCGAGGCGGGTGACTTCGGTTCCGCCGCCGCGGGCCGCGTTGAGGTAGCGGAGCTCGCGCACGGGGTGGTCGTCCAGGCGGACGATGTGGAGGGCGGAGGCCATCGGCCGTCTCAGGGAATGCTGACGGCGCCGCGGCCGGGGGGCGGCATCGGCGCGGGCTGCGCGGCGGGCGCTCGCGGCGCCTGACCGCCCATCTCGGCGATCATGCTGCACCCGAGCGCATCACCGCGCTGACACCCTTCGGAGAACCAGAACCCCGCCGAGCGCCCTTCGATGGGCGACGGCGCTCCCTGCGCGACCAGCACGCCGATCTGCGAGCACGCCCGCGCGTGAGCCCCCTGGCACGCCTGCCAGAGCAGCCGCGCTCCCTGCGCCGTGTCGCGCGTCCCGCCCTCCCCGTTGAGGAACATCACCCCCAGCTCGGAGCACCCGCGCATGTGGCCGCCCTGGCACGCGCGGGTGTACAGCGCACGCGCCCGGACGTCGTCGCGGGCAAACCCCTCGCCGTTGACGAACATCATCCCGAGGTCGGTGCACCCCGGCGCCATGCCACCCTCACAGGCGAGCCCGAAGAGGCGCGCGGCGCGGTCGGTGTCGTGCCTCACGCCGTCGCCGTTTACCCACTGGAGCGCGGCGTTGTAGCAGGCGCGCACCTCGCGCTGGCTGCACCCGTACTCCAGCACCCGGATGGCGCTCTCGGGGTCGTCGCCCGCGCCCTCACGACGAAACTGCGCCGCCAACGAGGCGCACGAAGGCTGCCCCGGCCCCGCGCACGGAGCCGCCGGCGCCTGCGGAGCCATCGGCGTGAGCGGCGTCGACGCGACGAGCGGAGCAGGCGCCGTCGCGCAGCCGAGCGCACCCGCCAAGACGAGCAACCAGAGTGTCGAGGCGCTTCCCATACGCGACGTTGAACCTCCGTGGAGAGCAGCGACGATAGAGCCACCCGCGCGCAGCCGTCGAGGTCGTCGCGAGCGGAGGGTCTAGTCCGGCAGGCGCCACGGCGGGTCGAGCCGCATCGCGCCCGCGCGGTAGAGGCACACCAGGTTGCCCGTCGGGTCGCGCAGGTACGCCTCGCGCCAGAGCCACGGCTGGTCGACGGGCCCGCTCTCGAACACCAGTCCCGCCGCGGTGAGGCGCGTCACGACGGCGTCGAGGTCGTCCTCCTCGAAGTACACGACCGTCTGCGAGACCCCGGTGGCTTCATCGTCGCGGTGCAGCGAGAAGGTCGACGGCGCACCGCCCGCCGCGTCGGGGCAGACGAAGCGCGCGTAGTGCTCCGAGCGCACGATGAGCTTGAGCCCGAGCGCCCGGTAGAACGCCACCGCCGCGTCGAGGTCGCGCGCCGAGACCGTGACCTGGTTGAGCCTCATCGTCGCAGCGTCGCGCCGATGGGAGCCGCCACGCAAGCGCCCTCAGTCCGGCTGGAACATACCCTCGGCGGTATTGTCGCCCTGGTACACGTTGCCCGCGCGCTCGAAGGTCGCCGCGCCGAAGAGGTTCACCCCGATGGCGACCAGCAGCAGCGCCCAGCCGAGGCGCTTCCACGGGCGGCCGTTGATCGCGATGGCCGCGATGAGCAGCAGCGCGAAGTCGTTGCTGAAGCGGTACCCGAACTGAACCCACCCGCTGTTCTGGTAGAGCAGGTCGAGCGACGCGATGACCATCGCGGTCACCACCAGGCCCGTCGCGAGCCGCGTGACGCGCGCGGGGCGCAGCAGCTCCAGGTACTGCGGCGTGGTCACCCACAGCGCGAGCCCGTGGCGCGACACCTGGACGTAGGGGGCGACGCGGGAGATCCACGGGAGCAGCGCGAGCGCGACGGCGAGGTTGCGCGACAGGTAGTGGAAGTTGAACAACCCCCACCGGAGGATGCGCGCCTGCCAGCGGATCTGGAGGTGCCGATAGCCGGTCTCGCGCCAGTCGCCGAAGCGCAGCTTGTTGAGCACCGCGTACACCACCAGCGCGGCGATGACCGGGAGCGAGAAGCGCACGACCTTGCCCAGCACCACGCGCCAGTCGGTCTCGCGCAGGTAGCGCACCAGCCGCGTGAGGAGGTCGTCGTCGGGCGACGCGGGCGTCTCCGCGGCGACCCGATGCACGCGCATCGCCTCGAAGCCGAAGAACAGCGCGCTCAGCAGCGTCGACGTTCGCGTGTGGAACATCAGCCCGAGCAGCGCGCCCGCCGCGAAGGGCCGCTTCGCGTCGAGCGACGCCAGCAAGAATCCCGCGCCCAGCGCAGCGCCGACGACGTGCGCGGTGAACCAGACCGACCCCTGCACCGCGCTGAAGAAGTAGACCGACCCGAAGGCGAACAGGAACGTGAGCCCGAGGTTTTCCTTCCATGATCGGCGCGAGTACCCGCGCTGACGGAGGCGATCGAGGAAGAGGTAGAGCAGCGCCGGGGCGATGCCCGCGAGGAAGACATCGAACGCGCGGTTGGCGAAGTCGCGCTTCAGCAGCGCCACCGGCAGCATGTAGACCACGGCCGGAAACGCCGGAAACGCCACGAACCACCGCCCGCCGTAGCGCGCCCAGTCGTTGCCACCGCCACCCGGCGGACATGCCTCGCCAGGCGGACAGCGCACCGAGAGCTGGCCGTGGTTGAAGGCGTCGGCGAGGTAGGCGAAGTGGTTGTCGGGCGAGTGCGAGCGCATCCGGTCGCCCGCGAGGATGGCGTACACGACGACGGCCACGAGGTAGACCGCGAGCGCGACCCGCGAGGCGCGCGGCGCGGAGGGCTCCGTCGGCGCAGCGGTCGGCGGTTCGGCGGGGCTGCGGTAGGCGTCGGGTTCAGACATGGCCCGCGGTCTGTACCAATCGGGTGATGGCGCTGGCAACGGGCGGTGCTGCTTGACGGGTGCGGACGGTCGCCATATGCCCCGCGCCGCGAGTGGCGGCCGTGCACGACGGTCACACCCACGCAGAGAGATGGAGTCCCCCCCGATGTCCGTGTCGCAGGAAGCCGTGATGGCCGCGTTGTCCGATGTGGTCGACCCCGTGGTGAACAAGCGCCTCGGTGACCTCAAGGCGCTGCGCGAGGTGACCGTCGAGGGCGACGTGGTGCGCGCCACCGTCGACCTGCTCTCCCCCGCGACGGGCTCGCGCGACGCCATCGTGAAGGCCCTCGAAGACGCGGCCGCCAAGGCCGGAGCGAAGCGCCTGGAGCTGACCGTGGCGTCGGCCGTTCGCACCCGTCAGATCGCCGGCGACGACCCCTGCCCCGAGGTGAAGAACGTCATCCCCGTCATGTCGGGCAAGGGCGGCGTGGGGAAGAGCACCGTCGCGGCCAACCTCGCGCTCGCGCTGCTGCGATCGGGTGCGCGCGTCGGGTTGCTCGACGCGGACATCTACGGGCCGAGCGTCCCGACGATGCTCGGGATCATGGGGCGGCCCATCTCGCGCGACGGCAAGCTCATCGAGCCGCTGGAGCGCTTCGGGCTCAAGATCATGTCCATCGGGTTTCTGCTCGAAGACGCGCGGCAGTCGGTCATCTGGCGCGGGCCGATGATCCAGGGGGCGCTCCAGCAGTTCTTGAAGGACGTGTCGTGGGGCAAGCTCGACTACCTCATCCTCGACCTGCCGCCGGGCACCGGCGACGTCGCGCTCACGCTCTTCCAGAAGCTCAAGGTGACCGGTGGCGTGATGGTCACCACGCCGCAGGACGTCGCCCTCATGGACGTCTACAAGTCAGTCAGCATGTGCCAGAAGCTCAACGTTCCCATCCTCGGGGTCGTCGAGAACATGAGCCACTTCATCGACTCGGCCGGCGTGAAGCACGAGATCTTCGGACGCGGTGGCGGGGCGCGCATCGCCGAGTTCGCGAAGGCGCCGTTGCTGGGACAGGTTCCCATCGACTCGCTGGTGCGCGAGTGGGGCGACAACGGGACGCCCATCGTGCAGGCGCAGCCCAACAGCATCCCGGCGAAGGCCTTCAAGGACATCGCCGAGAAGCTGGCGGATTGTGTGACGAGGGCGGTGTTCGAGTCCCACGGCGGCAGCGCGCCGGTGGAAGGCCCGAAGCGGCTGCCGATCATTCGGTGACGAACGACTACGCCTGAGCGCTCGTCGCGCGGGCGCCCCAGCCGGTGCGGAGGTCGAGCGGGCACTGCCAGTCGATGGCGTCGGCGCGCACCAGCAGACCGCGCACCGGACGACCGTCGAAGCGCAGACCCATGACATGGCCGTCACACCAGGCCACAACGCACGGATACACGTACTCGGTGCGCGGCTTCTCGGCGATGACCCGCACAAGCGTCTGCGCGCCCACCGGCAACGGCTGGTGCATCCGCATGCGGAGACCGTCGCGCGAGACGCCCATCAGGCGCGCCGCCTCGAAGCGACCGCTCGCAGTGAGCTCGACCAGCGCGCCGTCGTCCGAGCGCTCGTTGCCGGGGCCCGGACCGGGCGCGCTCCCGGTGCCGGGAAGGGCCTTCTGGAGCGTGAGCCAGCGCGCGTGCTGCGCCGTCGTGAGACGGGTGCCACGGGCGAGCTTGTCCTCCAGCATGAGGTAGTCACACAGCAGCTCCATCAGGTCTCTCATGGCTCTCGTTCTCCTCTCGTCGCGGGCGTCGACGACATCAACGTGTGGAGGTGCAGACGGCTTACGGGCGGTTCATCCATGGGACGCATGAGCGCGTCACTCGTTGGGACTTTCTGCGATGGACGTGCCAGCGAGTGAGAGGCACCGCGCGGGGCAGAGGTTCCCGGAAACGTGGGATTGGGAAGCCGGTGTGGGTATTCTCGTCGCGATGCTTCAACGACGGATGACGGCGGGCCTCGGGCTCATGGCGCTGCTGGGCGGGTGCACTGAGACGAAGGTGAACTGCGAGATGGGCTACAGCTTCGACGGGACACGGTGTGTGCTCCCGGACGCGGGCGTGACGACGGACGTCAACACCTTCGACGGCGGCGGCGTCACCGACACCGGGCCCTCGATGGACGTGTGCACCCCGGGCGCCGTCGACGCGCCGGGCGACGGAACGGACAGCGACTGCGACGGCGTCGACGGTACGCGCGCCAACACGATCTTCGTCTCGCCCGACGGGGCCGACACCAACTCGGGATTGGAGCCCGCGCAGTCGGTGCGAACGGTCTCCGCGGCGCTCGCCATCGCGCAGGGCACCACGCGGCGCTCGATCCTCGTGGCGGTGGGCACCTACGACGCGACCCCGGTGTCCCTCGGCGACGGCGGCGCGGAGATGATCGCCTCGCATCGCCTGGTGGACGGCGTCACCATCTCGGGTCGCTACCCGGGCGGCGCCGGGGGATGGGTGTCGCACGTCACCGATGCGTCGCAGCGCTCGGTGTTGCGTGGCCAGGTCGCGGCGGCGTTCTCCTTCGGGCTGACGACGGCGGTGGTCTTCCACGACGTCGACCTGGTGTCCGAGCTGGCCAACTCGTTTCCGGGTCTGAGCTGCTACGGCCTGCTCGTGTCGGGCTCCGGCCAGGTCACCCTCGACCGCGGGCGCGTGCAGGCGTGTCGGGGCTCCGACGCGCTGACGAGCGCGGCCGACACGGGCGCCGTGGGCACCGAGGGCACCCCGGGCGGACCGGGCACGTCGATGGGTCGCGGGGGTCTGGGCTGCGGCGGAGACACGGGGCGCGGCGGCAACGGCGGCCCGGTCGGAACGCGCAACGGCGAGGCGGGCGCGACCGGGAGCATGACGCGCGAAGGCGCCGCTCCGATGGGCGGCGCGGGCGGGATGAACGGCGTTCTCGCGACGACCGGCGGCGCCGGCCCGGTGGGCGGGACGGGGCGCTTCACCGCGCTCGGAGGCTTCGGCGATCGCGGCTACGACGTGAGCCGCGGCGAGGCGGGCGAGACCGGCGGCACGGGCGGCGGTGGCGGCGGCGGCTACACGGCGGACGCGAGCTCCCAGGGCGGCGGCGGCGGTGGCGGCGGTTGCGGCGGGCGCGGCGGCGACGGCGGGCAGTTCGGCGGCGCGTCCATCGGCGTGTACGCGTGGGGAGACGGCGTTCGGGTGTCGCTCACGGACATGACCATCGAGACGCGCGGCGGCGGCAACGGGCAGGCGGGCGGCGCGGGCGGCGCGGGCGGCGCGGGCGGCGCGGGCGGCACGGGCTCGGGCGCCGTCGCGGGCGGTGGGGCCGGAGGCATCGGCGGGCGAGGCGGCAGCGGCGCGCCGGGCGCGGGTGGACCGAGCCTCGGCGTGGTCGCGCAGATGGGCACCGTGGTCGACACGACGCGGGTCACGTGGACGCTCGGCGATGGCGGTCAGGCGGGCAGCGGATCGGTCGGGCTCGGCCGTGCGTTGCAGGCCAACATCCACCTCGCGCCACGCGCTGCAACGCCCTGAGGAGAAGGCTCCACTGCCGCGCATGACGGGCGTACAGACCACGTTGCTGCGCGCCCGCCCATGAGGCTATGAGAGCGCCCATCATGACCTTGCTTCGATGGACGACCGTCGCGCTCGTGGCGACCCTCGCGGGATGCTCCGACGAACCGACCGTGGCCCCTCAGGATGCGGGCTCCGACGTGGTGAGCGACCTCGGCGTCGACGTGGTCGACGCGGGCGCCGACGACGTGGGGAAGGCCCCCGATGCGGACGTCGACGCGGGCGAGGAGGACGTGCAGACCCCGGTGGTTCCGTTTGGGGACGTGCAGGCGTTGTTCGTGCGGTCGTGCATCACCGACGCGTGTCATGGGCGCTCGGGCTCTGGTGGGTTGCGCCTCACCAGCGCGGCGCTGTCCCACGCGTCGCTCGTCGATCAGCCGGCTGATCAAGTGCCGAGCGTGCGACTCGTGGCGCCGGGTGACCCGGACAACAGCTACCTCGTGATCAAGCTCGATGGCTCCATGCGCCGGGTGCTCCCGACGGAGTGCATGACCTCGCCCGGTCGCAACCCCTGCGGCGCGCAGATGCCACAGCTCGCGGCGCCGCTCTCGCAGGCCGAGCGCACGCTCATCCGCAACTGGATCCTCGGCGGCGCGCTGGCGAACTGACCGCTACCGGGTGAGCGCGTCGCGCTCTTCGCGGGCGCGCGCCGCGGCCTCGTCCTCCTGCGGCGGGACGTAGCCCGCGAGGGCGTCGATGCGGAGGCCGGAGAGGCCGACCGCGGCGGGCGGCTGCTGCGCCTCGATGGCCTCGGCGGAGCGGATGAGCAGCGCGGCGTGCGCGAGCGAGAGGCCCGCGTACAGGGCCACCCCGAGCGCGATGGCGATGCCGTTGCCGGCGCTGCCATGGCCGCCGTGGCGCACGACCTCGGGGAGATTGATGACCAGCGCGCCGCTGCACAGGGCCAGCACGACGTAGTTGAGGACGCGGGCGAAGCGGGCGAGCGAGCGTGCCTTCACGGCGGACGCGGGCTCGGCGTGGAGCAGCGGGGCGCCGAGCAGGAAGAGCCGCGCCGCGAGGATGAGCCCGGGGACCAGGAGGAGCCCGAGGCCCACGAACAACAGCCCGCAGAGGCACCCCAGGAGGCCCGGGACGAACATCGTCCCGAGCACCCACGAGCCCAGCGCGGCGAGGCGCACGACCATCGGTGGACCATCCGCGCGGAGCCGCGAGACCGTCGCGTCGCGGTACTCGCCATGCCCCACGTTCTCGGTGCTGACGACGCGCGGAAGCCAGCGCTCCCAGGCCGACCGCCAGGTGGTGAACCACATCGCGACAGGGACCGTCAGGACGAGGATCGCGATGAAGGCGATGAGGAAGAGCACCACCTCCGCACGCTAGCAGAGGTGGCAGAGCGGGAGAGGAGAGGTCAGCGGTCGAGGAGCGGCGCGAGGTACGTGTTGACCTCGTCGTCGTCGGGCGAGCTGCCGCGGAAGCTGCTGCCGCCGCCGGAGCAGCTCGGGGGAGCGCCGCCGACGAGGGTGGTCTGGTTGAGCAGCACGCCGGTCTGCGCCGACACGAGCCGCACCGGGCGGAAGATCTGGAACTGCGGAACGTTGCGCGTGGTGCCCGGCACGCGGAGGCCGTTGCGGGTGCGCCAGACTTCGCAGGTGCCGACGTTCTGCTCGATGATGGGCTCGAAGCACGCGACGATGTCGGTGCCGGCCACGTCGGGGGAGCGACGGCCGGTGGGGATGAGGGAGTTCTGCACGCTCCACTCGCCGCCCGCGGTGGTGCGGGCGATGCCCACGACGCGGTGGGGCAGAGCCGTCGGGGCGTACATCCGCGCGGCCGCGACGCCCTGACCGCTGCACACGGTCTTCAGCGCGCCGTAGGTCGCCTGCTCCTTGTCGTTGGCGGCCTTGGCCGCGACCATGGCGGCGACGCACGCCCCACCGAGCACCACCGCCGCGATGCCGATGAGGATGCCCTTCTTGGACGACGACTGCGGAGGCATCTGGTTGAAGCCGCCCGGCGCGCCGTAGCCCGGCTGCTGGAAGCCGCCCGGCTGCGACGGAAACCCGCCGCCCGGAGGACCGAAGCCCGGAGGCGCCCCGCCGCCCGGAGGACCGAAGCCCGGAGGCGCCCCGCCGCCCGGGTTGAACCCGCCGGGAGGACCGAACCCACCGGGAGGCGCTCCGCCCGGAGGACCGAAGCCACCCGGAGGCGCGCCACCGGGAGGACCGAACGGACCGCCACCACCTGGAGGACCGAACCCACCACCGCCCGGAGGTGCTCCACCGGGAGGACCGAACGGACCACCGCCACCCGGAGGACCGAACCCACCACCGCCCGGAGGTGCCCCGCCCGGAGGACCGAACGGACCGCCACCACCCCAACCACCACCTGGATTACCTGCCATTGTCGCCACCGCTTTGTTGGAAGAGAGAGAGTTCAACGATCATCAAATGGGATTGCGCGGAATGCCCGAGCGAACCTGGACGCGCCACACGCCGGGGATGCCGACGTTGGACGTGGTGCAGAGGTACAGCACATCGGCGGTGCCCGACCCCGGGAAGGACACCGCGTTGGTCGAGTCGCCGACGTCGATGCCGGCCTGCGCGGGGGTGCCACCGAGGCCGCCCGTCCCGCCCGAGGCGTCACCCGTCGTCCATTGGCAGAGCCCGTAACGGAACTCCGCGTCGAAGTCCCCCGACCCCGCCGCCCCAGCGGGGGTCACGATGACCTGGAAGGAGTTGAGCCGGTCGACCGCGCTGGTGAAGTAACCGACGCGGTACCAGGTCGCGACGAAGCGCGACGGCTCCGACACGAAGCACACGTGGTTGCGCGAGGGCTGACCGCCGCCGCGGGTGTCCACGTCGCCCCACCACGGCGCGATCATCGGGACGCCGGTGCCGCGAGGGAAGCGCGCCGCCGTGTACTCGCTGAGCGCTCCGCGGAAGGAGAGGTTGCCGTTGTTGTTGAGATAGATCGACGGGTACCGCATCGACCCGAGCAACAACCCCGCGCCGAAGCCCGTCCCCAGCGCGATGGCGCTCGACCCCGTGCCACCATCCACCGGCGGCCCGACGTACGAGCCGTCGTCCGACGGGGCGGAGCAGTTCTCCAGCGGGCCGTAGCCGTTGGGCCCGCCGAGGCCCGCGAGCAGCGCCGCCCCAGGGCCCGCGTCGGGGATCACCCCGCGGTCGGTCGGCGTCACCGTGCCGCGGTCGGTCGGCGGCGTCACCACGTCGGTCGGCGGCGTTCCGCTGTCGAAGCCCGCCACGCAGCGGTTGCTCGCGCAGACCTGCCCCGTGACGAGGCAGTCCTCCGTGCGAACGCACTCCACGCAGACCCCGCGCGACAGGTCGCAGACGAGGTCGAGCGCGCTGCACTCGCGGTCTGATCCGCACGACGGGCCGAGGTCGACGGGCTGCGGGACGTCCACCGGAAGGCCCACGTCGACCGCCGTCGGGATGTCCACCGGGAAGCCCGCGTCGACCGCCGTCTGCACGTCACTCCCCTTCGGCGGGACGTCCGTGGTGGGTGTTCCGAGGTCGGTGACGGTGCCGCGGTCGGTGCTCACGCCGGAGTCGAAGTCGGGGAGGCCGCTCGCGCGCGACGAGCATGCGCCCACCAGCGCCGCGCAAAGGAAGAAGCGCTTCATGGGCGCCAGCCTAGTCCGGCGGCGCCCTCCGCCACAAGCGATCGACCAGTGTCAGCGATAGACCGCGACGGACACGCGGTATCGCGGCACGGGGGCGCCGCCCCGGCCGACGCAAACGGTGTAGGTGCCCGCGGCGAGACCGATGGCCTGCGCGTGGGTCCACGGCGCGATGGTCGTGCACAGCCCGCGACCGGGGGAGTCGTCCTCGTGGACGATCTCGGCGCCCGACGGCCCGTACACCGTCACCGACGGATCACCGTCGACGCGCTGGCAGGTCTGGTCGTCGGACGTGTACGTCTCGATCACCACCTGCGAGCTGGCGGCGACCGTCACGCGCAGGCAGTCGCGCGCGTCGGTTCCGTTGAGCGCGCCGCTCATCACCGCGAAGGCGCCGGTGAAGGGCGTCGCCGAGGCGACCGTGTCGTTGGGCTCGGTCTCCGTCGTGGCCGCGCGGCACGTCGCCGCCGTCGCGCTGTCCGCCACGCACGCCCCGCCAGTGCATCGCGTGGAGCCGTAGCGCAGGTCGCACGCCGTGCCGGTCGCGAGCGTGCGCTGGCAGTGACCATCACCCTCGGTGACCGAGCACGAGATGCCCGAGTCGCAGCGCGGATCGTCGCCGCGACACGGAGCGCCGGGCGCCGTTCCGGGCGCAACACACACGCCGTCCGTGAGGGGAGTGTTGGGAACGCAGTCGGTGTCCATGGTGCAGATGGAGACGCCGTTGAGCGGGTCGCAGCGACCGGCCGGGGCGACGGAGCGGGCGCAGACTTCGTTCTCGCCGTCGGGGCTGGGGCGACACTCCAGGCCGGTGTCGCAGCGCGTCCCCGAGGGGCGACACGGCGCACCGGCGACGCTGCCGGGGGCGACGCAGGTCCCGGTCGCACCGAGCGGCGCGAGGCCACACACCGAGCCCGTCGCGC
This sequence comes from Polyangiales bacterium, assembly GCA_044229975.1. Classification (GTDB taxonomy): domain Bacteria; phylum Myxococcota_A; class Polyangia; order Polyangiales; genus SCUS01. The sequence goes on along the minus strand of JBGARZ010000004.1, from coordinate 534,688 downwards.
AGGCGTTGCGGAAGCCCCACGGATCACACGCGGCGCCCGCCGCGACGGTGGTGCGGCAGTGGTCGCCCGAGCGGGTGTGAACGCACGACAGCCCGGTGTCACAGCGCGCGCCATCGTCGCGGCAGTCGGCGTCGCGGGTGCCGGTGCGCACGCAGCGGTTGGCGCCATCGACCCATTGGCAGCTCGACTCTTCGGGGCACACGCCGGCGATGTCGGGCCCGCACGCCGCGCCCGCCGCGAGCGCTCGTCGACAGAACCCATCGGCGCAGCGCAGGCCCGCTTCGCACTCGGCGCGGCCGTCGTCGCGGCAATGGGTGTCGGCGACGCCGTCGGCGGTGCAGCGGGGAGCGGCGCCCGCTGCGCCGTCGACGCAGGTGGTGGCCGGGGCGCAGGTGTTGGTGTTGCCGGTGAGGTCACATGTTGCGCCGAGCGCCACCTCGGGGAGCTCGGTGACCGTCAGCGCGTAGGCGCCTTGGGGGAGGAGCGGATCACCGGCACCACGGGGATAGCCGGCGACGACGATGTAGATGGGGACGCCCATGAGCACGCGGCCGGTGAGCAGCGCCGAGGAGCGTGGGCGCGCGGCGACGGACTCTTCGACGTCGTCGTTGCAGCCGAGCGGGTCTTCGCCGGTGCGGAGGGGGAAGCAGTCGCGTTGGGCGAAGAGGAGCGTGTCGAAGGTGGCGTCGGTGCCGGTGTCGTCGAGGCTGACGCGCAGCCGACCGGTGACGCGCGGGACGTACCGATGAACGACCTGGTGGACGGCCTCGCCGGTTCCATCGGCGCCGACGCAGGTGGCGCGGAGCGAGGGGGCGCGGGGGGCGGCGGCGGTGGTTCCGAGGTAGCGGGAGACGCCGCCATCGGGGGCGGTGCGCGCGTTGAGGTCGACGAGCGCGGCGGACTCGCACGCGAGCGGCGGAGGGCCGCGGTCTTCGGGGACGGGCGGCGTGTCGATGACGGGCGGGACATCGACGGCGGGCGGCGTGTCCATCGCGGGCGTGACGTCGGAGGGAGGCGGCGTGTCGATGGGGGTCGACGGGACGTCCTTGGCGACGACCGGGACGTCCATGGGCTTCGGGGCGTCAGAGGGTGCTGCGTCGAGCGCGCCAGCATCGGGCGCGCCCGCGTCGGTGGAGCCGACGTCGGTGGAGCCCGCGTCGACGACGGCAGCGTCCTCGGTGGCCGCGGGTGGCGACGAACAGCCCGTCGCGACGAGCAAACCGAACATCCACCAACCGCGCGGTCGTCGTGAGGTCATCGGCTCGCATCGAAGCCGACGGGCACGGTCGGCGTCAACCTCCGTGACGGGAGCACGGTCGGAGTGAGGCTACGGCTGACAGAGCGAGATCATCGTCCCGTCGAGGGTCGAGCCGAGCGGTCGGCACGTCATCCCGGTCGGGCACAGCCGGTCGTTGCAGAGGCGCGTGCAGTACGCCGGTGAGCCCGGAGTCGCGCTCGTCCCCTGGCAGAGCCCGGTGACGCAATCGGCGCCGATCGAGCACGACCGCCCGATGAGCGTCGCCCCCGAGACCGAGCGCCGACACACCAGATGGACGTCCGTCCCATCGACCCACGGTCGACACGCGAAGCCCGCCGGGCACCCGCCCGTCGGCGTACACCCCTGCACACAGACGTTGGTCTCTCCGTCGCACACGCCGCTGCGGCATTGCGGCGATGCACTCGACCCGCAAGAGCCACCGAGCGCGACGCTCCCCATCAGGTCGCCACCGTTGGACTGCAACGGCGGCACGCAGAGGCGCTCGCCGCTCACCACCTGGCAGCGGTACGGCCGCAGCGCGACGACGCCGGCGTCCGCGTCGTTGCGTGTCATGCGTCGAGGGCAGTCGTTGTCGCTGGTGCAGCGCGAGGTGCAGCCCTGGAAGCCGCTGGTCATCCCGATGCAGAGGTTGGTGGTGCACTCGCTGGCACGGGCGCACGGCTGTTCGGCGGAGATGCAGACGCGGGTTCCGCCGCCCGCGTCCTGGCAGCCGTAGCCCGCGGGACAGTCGGCTGCTGAGCTGCACTCGTGGGTGCAGTGCGCCTGCGTGCCGCTCACCGGGTTGCCCACGCACAAGCGCGCGCAAGACATCGCCGTTGCGACGGTGCAGGGCGTGCCGATGTCGTCGGGAACGCACCGCGCCGCAGTGCCCGCCGGTGGGCTGTTGCAGATGAAACCGTCAGCGCAGTCCGAAGACGCCGCGCATCGCCGGGTGCAGAACCGCGCGCCGTTGGTGAGTTCGAGGCACTCGCCCGAGAGGCAGTCGGTGTTGGCGGCGCAGGGATCGAGGTAGCGACCCGTCGTGGGTGCGGAGTCCGTTGCCGCCGGGACGTCGACGGGTGGTGTTCCGAGGTCGACGGGCGGAGAGCCCCTGTCGGTGAAAGGCACGTCCCCATCGGGCGGCGTCACGGGCATGTCGTTCACCACCGGAACATCCCGCGCCAACCGAACGTCGACGGCCGCTTCCACGGCAAGCAGGTCCGCCGTGGCGAGATCCGGCGTCACGTCGAACACGGTCGTCGCATCGGGCGACGTCGCGACCTCCATCGCAGGCCGGTCGACGCTCACATTGGTTCCAGCGTCTGCGACGGTCGCGTCTCCGTCGAAGGGCCGCACCATCTCCTGGGCGCGCGTGGCCGGCTCGCACATGCCGGTCGCCACGGCGCAACGCTGGTCGCTCGGGCATGCGATGCCCGCACACGCCGACGCCAGCAGCAACGTCAGCTCCTGCGTCTGCCCGCGCACGAAGCGCACCACCGCGCGCTGCACCACCGCCGCGCCCGCCACGTCGCAGCCGTTGGGTGAGCCGCAGCCCAGCGCTTCGATCCACACCGGCGTGTCGGTGTCGTCGTTGGCCGCGACCACGCCCACCAGCAGCGGCAGCAACCGTCGCTCGCCGCCGTCGCCCAGCGGCGTCGTGCGCGCGCTGCGCAGCGGGCCCGTCGCTCCGCCACGACGCACGGAGAGAACCACCGACTGCACCGTCTGCCCGGCGCCCCACGGAACCTCCGAGTCGACGCGCACCACGAGCTCGGTGCGTGGTCGCTCACAGCTCACCGCGAGCATCAGCGCTACCCCGCCCAGCGCCATCGACCGCCGCATCGGCGGACGCTAACAGATCTTGCGTAGGTGACGCGGGCTGCTGGGCTGACCGCTGCGCGCCGCGCTTACGCTGCGGCGTGGGCCACGTAGGGACGCGAGGCCGAGACGTTGCTGGCGACGGGGCGACCGGAGCTGGCGTTCTTCGCGGCGTGGGCGGTGCGACGACGCTCGGGCAAGAAGGCGCGGGCGGTGGTCGCGCGAGCCCTGGAGTGTGTCGCGCACGGGAAGGACCGTGCGTTGCAGGCGCAGCTGACCCGCAGCATTCTCTCGGTCATCAGCGACGCGTTGGCGGATCAGGTGCGGGAGGTGGTGATGAGAGTCCGGAAGGTCGACGAGATCCCGATGCCCAATTGGTTCAACGACCTCGAACAAGAGATCGAGGCCCGAGGGGAAGCCCGTGGAGAAGCCCGCGGCAAGGCCACGGCGCTGTTCGCGGTGCTGTCCGCTCGCGGTCTTCGGCTCGATACCCCAGCTCGCACCCGCGTCGACGACTGTACGGACAACGCACTGCTCGACCGGTGGATCACCCGCGCAGCCACCGCGGCCACGCTCGACGAGGTCTTCGCCGACGGCTGATGCCTTCGCCGCGCACCTCGCGATGATCTCCCACGCCTCCCTTCACATCGACGCCCTCCGACGCTACGGCGAGGTGCAGTCTGCCTTCCTCAACCCGCCCACCGGGTCGACGGTCGAAGCGCGCGCCGCCGTCCCCAAAGACGGTGACCCACGCGAAGCCTGGGAGACCCTCGCCGCGCGCGGACTCATCCCCGCCGACTGGATCGACCACCCTCGCCGCGCCTTCGTCGTCGACGCCCGACGCGCCGTCGCCGCCGGGCTCGCGACCGACGCCACGCCCACGGTGCGCATCCACGGTCAGGGGCCCGCGGTGCTGCTCGCCTCGCCACCTGATCCGATGGTGGCCTTCGTCCTCGGCCGGGACGCCGTCGGGGTCGGCACCGCCGAAGACCTCGCCCGCGAGCTCGTCGCCCGGCTCGCTCCCTTCGCGTCCGCCGGTGCGCCGCAACCCGATCGCGTCGCGTGGTCGATCGTGATGTCCACGCCATCGTCGCTGCCGCTCACCGATCGCACCGGCCTCGGCCGACTCCCCGTCGCCAGCGCCCTCGTCTCGCGCGCCACCGGCGCCGGCCGCTTCGACCTCGGGCGGTACAAGAACCTCGCGCGCCCCGGCGACCTCAACCACATCCACGAAATCATCGCCCGACCCGTCATCGACGACATTCTCTGGCGCGCGGCCGTCGCCGAAGGGCTCGTGTTCGGGACCCACGGGGCGGTGCCGAAGCCCGTCGCGGGCCGACGCTTCCGCGACGTGGCGTCGCCCTTCGATGCGCTCATCGAGCTGTGGCGAACGGGCTACGCCGTGCAACGGGTGACGGCCGAGGCGATCTTCCTGATCGCGCGCTACCCCTCGTGGGACGGCTGAATCAGAGCGGGACGTCCACCCGCTGCACGATCTCGTGCACGATGCGCTCGGCGTCGTTGCGCCGCGCGTCGCCCGGCAGGAGCCCCGGATCAGACCCGTGCACCCGCACCCGGTGCGCCAGCACCGGAACCGCCAGCTCGCTCAGGTCGTCGGGGATCACGTACGACCGACCCTTCACGATGGCCCGCGCCTTCGCCGCGCGGATGAACGCCAGCGCCCCGCGCGTCGACACGCCCACCGCCACCTGCTCGTGCGTTCGCGTCGCGCTCACCAGCGAGTACGCGTAGTCGACCACCGACGACTCCAGCGACACGCCGTCGACCTCGCGCTGCGCCGCCACGAGCTGCGCCAGCGTGAGCACCGGCTCGATGGAGTCCACCGGCTCGACGCCGCCGCGCGTCGAGAGGATCTGCTTCTCCACCGCCGCCGCCGGATAGCCCACCGCCGTGCGCAAAAGAAAGCGGTCGAGCTGCGACTCGGGCAGCGGGTACGTCCCCGCCGCGTCGTCGGGGTTTTGCGTCGCGATGACCGCGAAGGGCTCTTCCAGCAGGTGCGTCACGCCGTCGATGGACACCTGCCGCTCGCTCATCACTTCGAGCAGCGCGCTCTGCGTCTTCGGCGTCGCGCGGTTGATCTCGTCGGCCACCAGGAAGTGCGTGAACACCGGCCCCGGACGAAACTCGAAGCGCCGCTCGCTCGCGTTGTAGACGTTGACCCCGAGGAGCTCGGACGGCATCAGGTCGCTGGTGCACTGCACCCGGCGGTACTCGGTGCCGAGCGCTCGCGCGAGGGCCCGCGCCAGGGTGGTCTTGCCCACACCCGGAACGTCCTCGATGAGCAGGTGACCGCGCGCCAGCAGCGTGATGACCGAGCGCTCGACCACGTCGGGCTTGCCCGTGAGCGCCACCGACACGGCCCCGAAGAGCTTCTGGGCGACCTCGTGGGCAACTGCGGAGATGGGTCCGTTGGACTTGGTTCGGGCGGGCTCAGCCATCGGTTTTTTGTGGGGTGAGCACTCTGCGCCCCCGGAACGATCCGTCTACCACGGGAGCCTCCCGTCAAACCAGCCCATCAACCCACAGGTGGAGGGCCGCTGCGCCCCGTCTCGTCGCCCGGCAGCCGCGCCCGCAGCGTGATGCGCCCGTCCACCGCGTCGTCGGCCTCCAGCGCCCCGCCGTGCAGCGCAATCACCCGCCGCGCGACGCTCACCGCCAGCCCGAGGCCCACCGGCGCGCGCACCCCCGCGGGCGGAACCTCCAACGGGTCCTCCAGCCACGCCCGCAGCGCCTGCGTCCCCGGCACCGGCAGCGTGATGGCGCACGCACCCTCCGCGTCGACCCGCACCTCCGCCCGCGCCGATCCCTCCGTCGACGCCGCCCGCGCAAACGCCAGCAGCGCGCCCAACGCCTGCGCCATGCGCCCGCGGTCGACCACCACCGACGCGTCGAGGGCGCCGTCCACCCGCAGCCCGTCGGTCGAAGCGCCCGCCTCGCCGAGACGCTCCAGCGCGATGGTGCGCGCCGCTTCGAGCAGCACATGCAGCGACACCCGCGACCGGTCGAGCGTCATGCGCCCCGCGTCGAGCCGCGCGGCGTCGAGCAGATCATCGACCCGTCGCAACAGCTCACGCCCGCCACGCGCGAGCGCCTCCACGCTCTCCTCCTGCCCCGCCGTGAGGGGACCGTCGACCTCCGCGGCCAGGATGTCCGTGAACCCGACGAGGCTGTTGAGCGGCCCGCGCAGGTCGTGGCTCACCCCCGCCAGCACGAACGACCGCAGCCGCGCCCCCTCCAGCCGCGTCGTGATCGCCCGCCGCTGGTCGGCCTTCATCGCCGCCATCGCCTGCTGCGCCGTGAGCAGCGCCGTGCCCAGCGCGTCGACCCCGGCGACCCCTTCCGCGTCGGCCATGGTTGCCGCTCGCGCGCGCAGCTCGCCCCGCGCCCACCGCCCAGACGTCAGCCCCGCCAGCGCGCCCGCCGCGCCCAGCAGCAGAGCACCCAGTGTGCAGGCCCACCACCACCACGACGGCGGCGCGCACAGCCCGACCCCGACGCCCGCCATCGCAAGCGGAACACCCAGCGCCGAGGCCGCGCGCGCCGGGAGCGACTCCACCGCCGACTTCGCGCGCCCGCTCACGCCACCGGCTCCAACGGAATCATCCCCGCCGGCAGCGTCACCGTGAACGTGCTCCCGCGGTCTTCGTTGGTGTGGGCGGAGAGGGTTCCGCCATGGACCTCGACGAGCCCGAGGGTGATGGCGAGCCCGAGCCCTGCGCCGCGCGCCTCGGCGCTGTGCCCGCGTTCGAAGGGGCGAAACAGTCGCTTGAGCTCACCCGGCGCGATGCCCGGACCGTTGTCCCGCACGGCCACGGTGATGGTCGTCGGGCGCACCTCCAGGGTGACCTCCACCTCGCCGCCCGCGTGCTCGATGGCGTTGACCACGAGGTTGGTGAGCGCCCGCCGGATGGCGATAGCGTCGACCCACGCGTCGGCCTCGGGCGGAGCGTCCCAGCACAGCGACACACCGCGGGTGCGCGCCTGCCCTTCGGCCTCGCGCATCACGTCGCGCACGACGCCCGCGACGTTGGTGCGTTGTCGGGTGACGGCGAAGGTTCCGGTGGTCATGGCCGACAGGTCGAAGGCGTCTTCGACGAGCCGGCGGAGGTGCGAGCCCGCGTTACCGATGGTGTCGACGTCTTCGCGCTGGGCTTCGGTGAGGGGGCCCTCGACCTCCGCGGCGAGCAGCTCGGTGAAGCCGACGATGGCGTTGAGCGGTGTGCGAAGCTCGTGGCGCAGCGTCGCCAGCCACGCCTCGCGCCGACGCTCGGTCTCCTCCAGGCGGGTGAGAGCGTCGCGGTGACGTTCGCGCTCCTCGGTGAAGCGCTCGCCCCACGCGTCGACGGCCCGGTGCAACGCACCGTCGGTGGAGGGCGACGGGTCGGGTGCGCCCGCGGCCATCGCGCGCAGGCGAGCAGCGGCGGCCGCGGCCTCGTCACGAACAGCATCCGCGAGGCGCCCGGCGAGCCACCAGGCGACGAGCGCGGCGGCGGCGATGAGCACCCACGCGCGCGGCTCACGGCGGACGAGCGCGAGCACGGCGGGCGGAACGCACAGCAGCGCCACCGCCCTCCGAAGCGACCGTCGCAGCGTCTCGGGGACCGCCATCGCCGGGGATCATGCCCGGAATGGACGACGACGGCGTGAAGGAGAGCAGACGAGAGCGGACGAGAGCGGACGAGAGCGGACGAGAGCGGACGAAGAAGCCGCAAGGGCGCAGGGGTCGCAAGGGGGAGACGTGTGCAAGGGAGAAGACGTGTGCTTCCCAGCGTTGTTGCCTTCCCCTTGCGACCCTCGCGCCCTTGCGGCTTCTTCCGTGGATCGCCGTCGTCCCTGATCCGCGGTCGCTCACGGTACAGTGCCCGCCACGACCGATGAGCGAAGCCCCCGCGACCGAGTCCCTCGCCAGCTACCTCGCCCGACGCCTCGCGGAGAAGGGCTACGTCCGCGGGCACGTTCCAGAGGCCGCCGAGCTCGCTGCCGCCGTCGATGAGGTGCTCAGCTTCCGAGACGCAACCCGCTTCACGATGATCGCCCTCATCGACCACGACCATCGCGATGGCGCCGCCTCGCGCAACTTCACCCTCTCGTCCGAGAACCTCGTCCGCATCGGCAAGGCGTGCCTCGTGCACGCGCCGGTCTACAACGGGGCGCAGCTCCCGGTGAGCATCCAGCTCTGGCACGTCGACGCCCCGGCCTCGCCCGCGCGCTGCGATCGCCTCAAGGCGCTGCACCGTGAGCCCGGCGTCGAGAAGGTCGGCGTCTCCGGCTTCGTCCTCGACCCCGCGGCCACCGACCCCGCGGCGCGCGTCTGGAGCACCCTCGCCTGGCACCAGTCCAGCCACCCCGGCGAGCGCTGGCTGCGCGCGCTGCTCTCGTCGCCGCGCCTCTCCGCCGAGGAGCTCAAGCAGGCGCGCGGCGTGGCGGCGGGCGACCCGTCGGTGCAGCGCCCCACGCTCACCCTCGCGATGCTGGGAGCGCTCACGCTCATCTACCTCGGCGAGCTCGTCGCGCGCCCCGCGGGTGCGACGGGCTTCTCCCCCGACACCCTGACCCTCGTCTCGCTGGGCGCCCTCGCCCGCGGCCTCGCGCTGGAGGGCGATTGGTGGCGGCTGCTCACCGCGGCGCTGCTCCACGCCTCGCCCATGCACCTCCTCATGAACGGCCTGTGCCTCTGGATGGCAGGCGTCGTCCTCGAACACCTCCTCGGGCGCGCGTGGCTGGCGGCGCTCTTCGTGGTGGGCGCCCTCGGCGGGTCGCTGATGGGCCTCGCGATCAACGGCGCCGACGGCGTCAGCGTGGGCGCGTCGGGTGCCATCATGGGGCTGCTCGCCGCGGCTTTGGTGAGCGCGATGCGGCTGCCCGAGGGCGCGGCCCGCAGCAGCGTGCAGGGGATGATGGCGCGGGTGCTGGTTCCGTCGCTGCTGCCGTTGGCGTCGGCGATGGGCGCGCGGGTGGACTACGCGGCGCACTTCGGTGGAGCGCTCGCGGGCGCGCTCGCGGGCCTGGTGCTCTGGAAGACGTGGGACGTCGGGAGCCCGACGCCGCGTGGGCGAAGCGTGGCGTGGGCGATCGCGCTCGTCGGGCTGCTGGGCTACGGCTGGGGAGCCGTCGGGGTGGTGCAGACGCGGAGCGCGGCGGCGGCGCTGGCGCCGCAGTCGGAGTTCGATGGGGTGGCGACGGGCAACGCTCCGCCCGCGGCGCTCGACGCGCTGGTGCGACGGTGGCCGCGCGATCCGCGGGTGAGGTTCGTGCGGGCGGCGTCGCGGCTCAACGCCGACGATGCGGCGGGGGCGGAGGACGACCTGCGCGCGGCGCTGGCCGAGGAGCGGATGCTGCGCACGGGCTTCCGCGACCGGAGTCTGGAGATCAACGTGCGCGCGTTGCTGGCGCAGCTCCAGTCGCAGCGCGGGCAGCGCGAAGAGGCGCGCGCGACGGTGGCGCCGGTGTGCCACGCGGGCCCGCGGGGGACGGTGCCGATGGGGCTCGTTCTGCTGGGGTTGTGCGACGGGCGCTGAGGGCTTTCGGGGCCTGACGCGAGTGGCTGGAGCGCCGTTCAGTCAGCGACCGGTGAGAGCGCGACCACGTCGTAGGTCGCGTAGAGCCCGGGCACGGTGTCCTGGCTGACGGCGTAGTAGACGTCGACGGGAGCGGCTCCGCGGTTGACGTCGAAGATCCCGCAGCCGTCGCCGCAGGTCGTCTGGAGGGTGACGCCCACGCCCGCCGTCGTGGCGTTGGCGACGCGCACCTCGAAGCGGTGGCCGGGGTCGACGCGGGTCACGTACCAGAGCGCGCGCCGGTCGCGCATCGAGGCCGAACAGCGCGGCGGGCCGGTGCGCCCGGTGGTGAGGTCCTCGCCGGTGAGCGCGGTGTTGGGGGCCACGCGCCGGGCCGTCTCGCAGCGGTCGTTGGTCGCGGCGCGGAAGGTGCGCACGCGCACGTCGAGGTCGTCGACGTACTGCGGCGCGAGGTTGCCGAGCGAGAGGCGGAGCGACTCGATCTCCGTCGTGGTGTTGGTGTGCTCCAGGGCGTTGGCGAACACGTTGCTGCCCGAGGTCGCGAGGCAGCGCGTCGACTCGCACGAGTCGTACAACTGCCAGACCGGCCGCGCGATGCTGGAGAGCTCGTTGGCGCTCGCGAGCACCGATTGCCCCGGCTGGAGATACACACTGAACCACCGGACCGGGACGGAGCGCCCGAAGCTGTCGCCGCAGACGGGGCGGAGCTCGCTCGCCCAACGGGTCACGAAGTGGCGACGGTCGTAGGTGGTCGGCGCTTCGATGGCGGCGCCGCAGATGTCGCCCTCCTCGGGCCCGACGATCTCGACGCGGAACGTGAAGCGTTCGATGGGCACACCACCGCTCGCGCTGGCCGCGACGTACACGGTGGCGTCGGCGCCGGTCCGGTTGGTCCATCGCAGGATGTAGCGCGCGGCGGTGGCGCCGTAGGGGTCGACATACGAAGCAGCGCGGCAGACGGCCGGATCGCACGCCGTGAAGAGTTGAAATTCCAGGTTGGGCGCCGTGAGCACCAGCGTCGATCCGCCCGACGCGGTGCCCGGAACGGTCACGCGATACCAGCGCGCCGGCGCGACGACGGGAAGCGCGCGATCGCAGGCTGGCGCCACGGCGTTGGCCGGGAAGGGGTTGTCGTCGACCACGACGCCGGGCACCACGGGCGTCGCGTCGTTGCACTGGAGGTTCGGTGCCGGGGAGAAGTCGGGCAGCACCGTGAGCCCGGCGAGCGCGGCGACCCACACCGAGCGCGGCGTGGCGGCGTCGTTGAAGAACCGTCGGTCGTCGAAGCCGTCGGGGCGGTCGAGGGAGACGTCAGTGGCCGCGTCGGTGGCTGCGTCGACAGGCGGTGTGCTCACCGGTGTCGCCGCGCTGGAACAGCCGAGAACAAGCGCGGCCGCGAAGGCGACGAACCTCATGCAGGTGATGGTACATCGGGCGTGCGCGCCTTCTCAGGAGGTCGCGACCACGAGCGCCAGCACCCCGAAGCCCATCAACGCGAAGAACCCCCCGAACACCATCAAGAACACCCCACCGCCCGACGTTCGAGTCTCCAGGTACGCGGTCGCCGGGTCGGCCGGGTCGTAGAAGACCTCCACGCGCGCCCCCGGGGGATAGCGGTCGATGCACGCCTTCACCCGCTGCGCGTCGCCCGTCCACTCCACCACGCGAGCGACCCTGGTGCCCGGATACTCCTGGCCCTGCACGGTGTACCGATACGCGACGACGGGCATGAAGGTCGTCGACGTGATGTCGTAGCCATCGGCGTCTCTCGTCGTTCCGGTCTCGCTCTCGTAGCGCGACGACGTGATGGTGCCCGGCGCCTTCGGCCACCGCCCGATGGCCCGGTCGCGCGCGAGGAACGACCGACCCCACAGCGCGACGAGCACGCCGATCACCGCGAACAACACGCCGGTCAGGGCGCCCACCGCGGCGCCTCTCTGCAACGCCAGCAACGGCAACATCGACATCGACATCGGATCCCTCGCGAGCTGGATACCTGTCGGGCTATCCCAATCTCCACGCGAGGTCTATCGGCCGCGGGTCGGCTTCTCCCCGCCGACCCGACGGACTTCTCGTCGCCGCTCTGACGCGGCGCCCCTTGCGGGGTCCGGTGGGTCCGTGAGAACGGTCGGGCACCGACGTCATGGAAGCCACGAAAGACTCTGAGCGGAAGCCGGTGCGTTACTGGGTGGGGCGGGCCGTGCTCACGGCCCTCGGCTGGCGCGAAGAGGGCGTCGTGCCCGACGTCGAGAAGTACGTGCTCATCGCCGCGCCGCACTCGTCCAACTGGGACCTCCCGGTGACCCTCGGGCTCGGCTACGTGATGGGCGTCGACATCGTCTGGATCGGCAAGCACACCCTCTTCGAAGGGCCCATCCGCGGGCCGTTCTACCGGTGGCTCGGGGGCATCCCCGTCGACCGCTCGGCGGCGCAGGACCAGGTGCAGAAGATGGCCGACCTCTTCAACGTCCCGGGCAAGCGCGTGGTGCTCATCGCCCCCGAAGGCACGCGCTCCAAGAGCCGCTACTGGAAGTCGGGCTTCTACTGGATCGCCCACACCGCGAAGGTTCCGATCGCGCTCGGGTACATCGACTTCCGGCGCAAGCGCGGGGGCATCGGGCCGATGATCGACACCACCGGCGACGTCGCGGCCGACGTGGCGCGCATCCACGAGTTCTACGAGCGCATCGAGGCGAAGTTTCCGGAGGAGTTCACCAACATCGAGTTTCGCCCGGCGGGGGAGAGCGCCGAGCGGCCGCGGCGCCCGAAGCAGGGGCTGCGCGGGCGCATCGCGGGCCTGCTCCACGGCATGGGCTGGACGTAGCCTCACTCCCCATGTGGCCGAGCGTCCTCTCGCGGGTCGGTGTCCTCGCCCTCGCGACGGCGCTGGGATGCTCGGGCGACGCGCGGCCGGCGGGGTTCACCAACGGCCCGATCGACGCGTCCTTCGACGAGGCCACGGTGGTCGGTGTGCGCGGTGGAGGCGGCGGCGCGGTCGTCGGCGGAACGCTCCCCGGCGGCACCACCCCCTCTGGCGACGCCTCGACGTCTCTCGCGTGCCGCACCAGCGCGATCCTCGTCGTCGACCGCTCGGGCAGCATGCGAGAGAACACCCTCGGCGGCGCCCAGAAGTGGGCCGCCCTGCTGGCCGCGCTGGAGGCCGTCCTGCCGCGCATCGAGCGCAACGTCGCGCTCGGACTGGTGACCTTCCCACAGCCCGTCGCGGGGGGAAGGACGCCCGCGGACGAACAGGTCTGCGCGCTCCGCACGACGCTCGACCTCGAACCCCAGCTCAACGCGGCCAGCGCCATCCTCGCGCGACTCCGCGCGACCCCGCCAGACGGGCCGACGCCCACCGCGGGGGCAGTGGAGGTCGCGGGCCGGTGGTTCGTCGACCACCCCGACGCGGACGGCGACCGCTACCTCATCCTCGCGACGGACGGCGCGCCCAACTGCAACCCCTCGCTCTCCCCGTCGACCTGCCGCTGCACGGGCGCGGCGTCGAGCTGCACCTCGGGCCACGGTGTGTTCGACCCCATCAACTGCCTGGACGACGACCGCACGGTGCAGTCCATCGAGATGCTCCGTCGGCGGGAGGTGTTCACGTATGTGGTCGGCCTCAACGGCGCCGAGGCCTTCTCCAGCGTGCTCGATGCGATGGCCATCGCGGGCGGACGGGCCCGCGCGTCGACGCCGCGGTTCTATCCCGCCAACACCGCCGACGACCTCGCGCGCGAGCTGTCCACCATCACGTCGGGCATCAACAACTGCCCCTGACGACGCGAGAGACATCCAGACCATGACCCGTACCCGCTCCGCCATCGCCGCGTGCATCGTGCTGTCGCTGTTGACCGCGACGCCCGCCGACGCGACGCCGTGCGAAGCGCTGCCGATCGATCCCAGCAACGGGGAGCGCGTGTCGCCGAGGCGGGTCTACGCCGCCGCGCTCCGCTACTTCCTGGCGCACACCGCGCCGGGGAGCCGCCACGCCCTCGGCCCCGAGTTGAACAGGGAGCGCCGCACGTTCCGGTTCCGCAACACCGACCGACGAGAGACCGGCGCGGTGATGCAGGCCACCGTCGACGAGATCGTGACGCGGTACCCGGACTCCCTCGTCGTCCCGACGACGCGGCCCCTGCGAGCCGACACCTGTTACGACGAGGTCTATCTCGACCTGACGGAGGACGGCCGGTACGTCGTCCTCGTCGAGACCGCCGCGGCGCGTCCGGTGTTCATGTACTGGCAGCATTACCGCCCGTAGGAGCCCCCCGCCGGGAAGCCCGTCGCGCATCCGCGGGTTCACGCCGCGATGAGCCCACACCGACGCCGAGCCCTCCGTCGCGCCGTCGGCGCCGCGCTCGCCGTCCTCGTCGTCGTCCCGCTCGTGTACCTCGCGGTGCTGCGGCACCCGGAGCCCCTCTTCGCCCACTCCGTCTCCGTCGACAACCTCTCCCTCTGGTCCGACGAGCCCTTCGACGCGGCCGCCGGTCGCCGCGTCCTCACCCTCGCCCACGACCAGCTCCGCGCCTCTCCCATCAACCGCCCCGGCGACCGGGCGCGCGTCTTCGTCTGCAACCGCCCGTGGCGCGAGCGCCTCTTCTTCCTCTGGCAACGCGGCGGCGGCATCAACCGCGAGCCCTTCACCGACGCGGTGTTCCTGCGCCGCGCCGACCCCTCGCGCGACGTCGTCTACGGCCTCTCTGGAAGGCCCGCGACCTCCGCGGGCCGCTCGATGCACTACTTCATCGCGCACGAGGTCGCCCACTCGCTGATCTACCGCTTCCTCGGCTACCGCCGCGAGCGCGCCCTCCCCGCGTGGCTGCGCGAAGGCTACGCCGACCGCGTCGGCCGCGGCGACGGCCTCCACGTCGATCGAGCGCTCGCGTCCCTCCGCGCGGGCGACGAGTCCATGTCCCCGAGGCGCAGCGGCCTCTACCTGCGCTACCACCTGCGCGTCGCCTACCTGCTCGACCGCCGCGGCCTCACCGTGGCGCAGCTCTTCGCGACGCGCCTCACGGGCGACGACATCGACCGCGCGCTGCTCGCGCTGCCCGCGCAGTGACGGACGGCGCGACCGACGTTCATGGACTCGCAGCAGTACCGCCCGTGAGCACGATGCGTTTCAAGGTCGTCGCAGGCACACGCGCTGCACTGCGGCGTCGACGCATGCGATCGACGATCTTCTGCGCGCTGTTCTTCTTCGCGTCCGTCGGGCAGGCGCAGGACATTCGCGCGATCGACTTCCGCAACCGCGTCTGGACGGACACTTCCCTGGGCTCGGTGCGGACACGGCACGGCTCCTACTCCGAGCCGACCGACACTCCCTTCCGACAGTGGTTCATGGTGTACGGCGTGGCCTTCGGGGACCTCGACGGCGACGGCGGCGACGAGGCCGTCGTGGCGACCGGGTGCGGCGGCCTGGGCGTCGAGCCCGTCCGCGACACGCGGGTCTTCGCGCTGCGCGACGGGCGGCTCCGAGAGGTCGCCCGGCTCGACGAGAGCGAGCGCAACGACGGCCTCGTCCTGAGCCTCCGCATCGAGCGTGGAGTCGTGATCGAGCGGCGCCTCGCGAACGATCTGGGCGCGACGCCAGCACGATATTCGATCACTCACCGTCGCGGGCTGCGCGACGGACGGCTCGTCGAGCTCACCGCCGCGACCGTCGCCTGCGCGCCGCAACACTCGAACTGCGCGCGGCCTACCGCACTGCCCACGAGCGTGTACTTCGGGGTCGGGCGCACCGACGTCAGGCGCCTTCTCCCCATCGACGCGAACGGACATTTCCCCGCGCTCGACGTCCTGCTCGACGCCGGTCAGTCACTGCAGGTCGACGCGTGGTGTACCGGCACCGAACTCGCGGCGTTGCAGGTCGCGGCGCCCGACGCGACCGTCGTCGAGTACCCACGGGAGGGCACGGCGGTGGTGGGCCGCGCTCACCCGGCGGGCAGCTACCGGGTGTCGGTGCGCGCGCGACGGCCCGTGGGAATTTGTTACGTGTCTCTGGTCCCACAAGCCGTGGACCGCGATGAGCTCCCTCAGTGATACCGGTCCGCTCGATGGGCGTTCGTGAAGTCGTCGCGGCACCGTCGCGTGCTGGGGCGACAACCCTGCCGGTGAGCTCGCCGACGGCACGACCGCCCCGCGGCTCCACGCCGCGCCGGTTGTATTCCCGTAGAATCGTCGTGCATTTTGATCGCTCGTTGGGGCCCACGGGGCCTCGCGCACGGGCATTCTCTCCGGTAGTGTCCGCGCCCCTATGGCGAACCTCACCCTGGCCCAGATCCGTGTTCAGCTCGATCAGATCTCCGCGGAGTACGACGCCCGCTTCGCGGGTCAGTCGCGCGTGACCCGCGACCTCAACGACCTCAACTCGCTGACGCGCCGCGCGCAGCAGCTCCTGCAAGACCTCGAGAAGCTCCCGAAGTCCAAGGACCGCACGGAGCTCGAAGGCACCGCGCGCGACGCGGTCAACCTGTACGACGCCGAGCGCAAGGAGATCATGAAGGCCCGCAGCCTCGGACCGGGCTTCGAGGACTTCTCGACGCTGCGGGGCGAGGCCAACTTCGTGTTCGCGAAGTACCACCGGCACTTCGCGGGCAAGTCGCGCAACACCCGCGACCTGGGCCTGCTCGCCGAGATGATCGACGACCTGGAGACCATCCAGGAGTCGATGAACGAGCTCGCCCCCGAGCTCAAGGGACAGCCCGGCGTCGAGGACGACCTCAAGCTCGTGGCCGACAACATCGCCATGTACAAGGCCGAGCGCGGTGAGATCATCGAGGCGCGCGCCGTGGGCACCGACGACGAGCAGGCGAGCGCCCTCGCCGAGCTGGCCAACGCGCAGTTCAACCTCTACGAGGCGCACTTCGCGGGCAAGTCGCGCGCGACGCGCCGCCCCGAGCTGCTCCAGCGCATGATCGACAACCTCACGCAGGTGGTCGACCGCATGAAGACCCTCAAGGGCAAGGGCCTGCGCGCCGAGTACAACGAGCAGAACATCACCATCGTCGAGCAGAGCCTCGGCACCTACCGCAGCGAGCTGGAGGAGATCCGGAAGGCGCGGCAGTCGACGAAGATCACCGACCTCCAGGGCAACCTCGGCGGCGCGGCCAACGAGGTGTTCGAGGAGTACCGCAAGGGCTTCGCGGGGCAAGACCGTCGCACCCGCAGCCTCGACCTGCTCACCAACATCTGCGACCAGCTCGCGGAGATCGGCAAGCAGATGGCCAGCCTCGGCGCCTTCGAGCCCACCGAGCAGAACAGCAAGAACCTCCAGATCGTCACCGACCAGCGCGTGCTCTTCGAGCGCGAGTACACCCTCATCGAAGACGCCAAGGCCCAGGGCATCCACTGATGTCCTGAGCCCGCTGCGCGTCGGAGTTCGCGGGACCCGTTGCAGGGGTGTGCAGTCGCTCACTCCGGGCTATTTCAGGTGGTCACCTCGCGATGCGAGGTTGCAGCACTGGTTTCAACGAACAACCCATCGACTCGCTCATCGTCAGTCGAGAGTTCTTGCAACCTCGCATCGCGAGGTGACCACCTGAAATAGCCCGGAGTGAGCGACTGCACGCCCCTGCAACGGGGTCACGCGAACTCCGGCAACGACCCGCCTACTTCTTCAACAACCCGCGCAGCACCGCCTCCAGCGTCGTCGGCCCGCGCACCGCGATGGCGCTGCCGCCCTCCCACGTCACGTGGTCGCGGTTCACGCCGTCGGTCATCTCGCCGTAGAGGCCCGCCACCGCCGCCGACGCCCCCATGCCCTGGAGCGCGCCCTCCATCCCCGCGATGGGGACCTGCACCGCCTTGACCTCCTTGCCCGCGATCTTGCCGATGGTCGCGGCCGCGTCGTCGAAGGAGTACTCCTCCGGGCCCGACAGCTCGACCACCCGCACACCCGACTTCACCGGCTCGACCAGCAGCCGCGCCGCCGTCGTCCCGATGTCGTGCGTCGCGATCTGCGGGAACTTCTTCGCCGCGCTCAGCCCGTTGTAGGCCGCGCCGCTCTCCAGCGCGCCCGCGAGGCTGCCGCCCCAGTTCTCCATGAAGTACGCCGCGCGCAGAAACGTCGCGGGAACCCCGGTCTCCCGCAGCTTCTCTTCGAGCGTGTGGAGCACCGCGATGGGCCCCGTTCCCTTCGCGTGCTGCGCGCCGACGGACGACAGCAGCACCACGTGCGCCGGCTTCGCCGTCTTCACCGCCTCGGCGATGCCTGCGACCTTGGCGTTCTGCTCGCCCACCGGGTCGGCCGACCCCCAGCCGAAGGGAGGCACCAGCAGGTACGCCCCCGTCGCGCCCTTCAGCGCCTCACCGAGCGCCTTCGCGTCGGCCACGTCGGCCACGGCCACCTCGGCGCCGCGGGCCTTCCACGCCGCGCCCTTGCTCGCATCACGAACCACCACCCGCACCGGCCTGCCCTGCGCGAGCAGCGTCTCCGCGACGACCGAACCAGTGTTCCCAGAGACTCCAGCGACGACGAACATGATGAAACCCTCCGCCGCGGCCATGTGGTCTGTTGCTGTTGACCACCGCGACGCCGACGAAGATGGGCCCTCCCCCATCATTCGTCCAATCGAACGATGGCATACTCGTCATTCGCGCCATGAATCTCGCCGCCGTCGACCTCAACCTCCTGGTCACCCTCGAAGCGCTGCTCGCCGAGCGCTCGGTCACCCGCGCCGCGCGCCGCCTCGGGCTCAGCCAGCCCGCCATGTCGCACGCCCTCCAGCGCCTGCGCGACCTCTTCGGCGACCCCCTCTTCGTGCGCCGACCGGGAGGCGTCGAGCCCACCGACCGCGCCCTCGCCCTGGGCCCGCCGCTCGCCCGCTGCCTCGACGCCGTGCGCCTCACGCTCGAAGGCCCGGCGAAGTTCGACCCTGCGACTGCGACGCGCACCTTCACCGTGGCGACGGCCGATCACGGGTCGTTCGTGCTGCTGCCGGAGCTGTGGGCGACGCTCGCCGTCGAGGCGCCGGGCGTCGACGTGCGCGTGTGCACGACGTCCAACGACGACGGCCGACGGATGCTCGGCGACGGCGAGCTCGACCTGCTCATCGGCCCCTACCAGGACGAGCGCGCCCACTACTACCGCCAGCGGCTCATGCACGAACGCTTCGTGTGCGTGCTGCGCGAAGGGCACCCGGTGCTGAAGAAGAAGCGGGCCTTCGACCTCGACGCGTGGCTGTCGTACCCGCACCTGCTCATCGCGCCGCGCGGACTGCCCGGCAGCCCGGTGGACACCGCGCTCGCGAGCGTCGGACGAACGCGGCGGGTGGGGCTGACGGTTCCGCAGTTTCTGGTGGCGCCGCACGTGGTGACGGGGTCGGACCTCATCTGGACGGCGCCCGAGCGAATGGCGCGGGCGTACGTCGGACTGCTCCCGCTGGTGACGCGGCCGGTGCCCATCGCGCTGGAGGGGTTCACGGTGTGGCAGAGCTGGCACGAGCGACGGCACCGCGACCCGGCGCACGCGTGGCTGCGGGCGCGGGTGCTCTCCGCGGCGCGGTCGTCACCGGATGAGTTGAAGGGGTGAGTCGGTGGGCCGGAGTTCGCGTGACCCCGTTGCAGAGGCGTGCAGTCGCTCACTCCGGGCTATTTCAGGTGGTCACCTCGCGGCGCGAGGTTGCAGCACTGGTTTCAACGAACAGCCCATCGCCCATCCATGATCGGTCGTGAGTCCCTGCAACCTTGCGCCGCGAGGTGACCACCTGAAATAGCCCGGAGTGAGCGACTGCACGCCCCTGCAACGGGGTCACGCGAACTCCGGCCCCTTCACCCCACCGACGAAGCCAGTCGCAGCAGGTCGGCGAACACCCCGCCCGCCGTGACCTCGGGCCCCGCGCCCGGGCCCTGCACGATGAGCGGCTGCGTGTGATACCGCGCCGTCGTGAACGCCAGGATGTTGTCGCTCGCTCCGATGCGCGCGAAGGGGTGCGTCACCGGGTACCGCCGCAGCGACGCGCTCGCCCGACCGTCGGCCTCGATCACGCCCACGTAGCGCAGCACCTCGCCCGCCGCGTGCGCCTCCTCCAACGCCGCCGCCATCGGCGCGTCGAAGTCCGCCAGACCCGTCATGAAGGCCGCCACGTCGGCACCCCGCAACGCCTCCGGCACCAGGCTCTGCACCGCGACGGTGTCGAGCTCCATCGCGAGGTCCATCTCGCGGCCGAGGATCACCAGCTTGCGCGCCACGTCCGTCCCCGCGAGGTCGTCGCGCGGATCAGGCTCCGTGTACCCGAGCGCCTTCGCCTCGCGCACCACCTCCGAGAAGCTCTTGCCCCGCGTGTACGAATTGAACACGTACGACAGCGTCCCCGACAGCACGCCCTCGATGCGCGTGACGCGGTCGCCCGTCTGGATGAGGTCACGCAGCGTCGTGATGACCGGCAGCCCCGCGCCCACCGTCGCCTCGTAGAAGAAGCGCGTTCGCTTCGCCTCCGCGCGCTCACGGATCAACCGGTATCGCTCCAGCGGACCCGCGCCCGCCCGCTTGTTGGGCGTGATGACGTGGATGCCGCGACCCAGCCACCCCGCGTACCGATCGGCCACCGCGTCGCTCGCCGAGCAGTCGATGATGACCGCGTGCGGCAGGTGCGACGGGCGGATGTGATCGGCCAGCGCGTCGAGATCCGTCGGCGCCGACCTCGTCGGGTCGTCCCACTGCTCCGGCGTGAGCGAAGGGTCGCCCAGCACCATGCGCGACGAGCTCGCGACGGCCCGCACCCGCAGGTCGACCTTGAAGCGCGATCGCAGGTGCGGCGCCTGCGCGGCGAGCTGCGCGAGCAACGCCTTGCCCACGAGCCCAGGCCCCACCACACCAACCGAGATCACCTGGTCGGAGAGGTAGAAGCCCGCGTGAACGGCCCGCAGCGCTCGCGTGGAGTCCGCGCGGTCGATGACGAGGGAGATGTTGCGCTCGGATGACCCTTGAGCGATGGCGCGCACGTTGATGCCCGCCTTGCCGAGCGCGCCGAAGAGCCGCGCGGAAACACCCGGCGTATCGGCCATGCGCTCGCCCACCGCGGCCAGCACGCTGCACCCGGCGATGACCTCCACGCGCTGGATCTGTCCGCGATGAACCTCCGCCGCGAAGGCCGAGTCCACCGTGGTGCGCGCGAGCTCGCCCTGCGCCTCAGGAACCGCGAAGCACACCGAGTGCTCCGAGCTCGCCTGCGAGATCATCACCACCGAGACGCCCACCGCCCGCAGCGCGCCGAAGATGCGCTGCGCCACGCCGGGGACGCCCACCATCCCGGTGCCCTCGACGTTGACGAGGGCGATGCCGTCGATGGTGGAGAAGCCCTTCACCGCGGCGCCGCCGGGCTTGACGTTCTTCGCGCCGTGGATGCGCGTGCCGGGGTGCGAGGCGTTGAAGGTGTTGCGGATCCAGATGGGAATGCCCTGCGCCACGCACGGGGCCATGGTGCGCGGGTGCAGCACCTTGGCGCCGAAATACGCGAGCTCCATCGCCTCGGTGTAGGACATCTCGTCCAGCACCACGGCCTCCGGGACGCGCCGGGGATCGGCGCTGAGCACGCCGTCGACGTCGGTCCAGATGGTGACGGCGGAGGCGTCGAGGAGGGAGCCGAAGATGGACGCCGAGTAGTCGCTCCCGTTGCGCTTGAGCGTCGTCGGAACGCCCTCCGGCGTCTGCGCCACGTACCCCGTGATGACCAGCTCCTCGGCGGGCTCCGTCGCCAGCCAGCGCGCGACGTTGGCCCGCGACACCTCCCAGTCGATGATGGGGCCCGTCTCGCCGGGCCGCACCACCAGCACCTTGCGCGCGTCGAGCCACCGCGTCGCCCTGCCCTGCGACGCACGAAACGCTCCCAGCAACTGCGCCGACCACAGCTCGCCGTAGCCCGCCACGAGCTCGGTGAGCTCCTCGGAGCACGAGCGCGCCAGCCACGCCGCGCGTAGCACGTCGGCGAGGTCGCGACCGTCGGACGCGAAGGTCTCCGCGAGGGCATCGGCGGCGGCCGCGGGGAGCAGCGCGCGCGCGGTGTCGACGTGGCGCGCGAGCAGCTCGGCGAGGCGCGCGGTGTACGAGTCGTCGCGCGAGCGGGCGAGCGTGGTGAGCGCGAGGAGGGCGTCGGTGACCCTGGCCATCGCCGACACGACGATGGCTTTGCGGGCGCCGGGCTCGCGGTCGACGATGGCGGCCACCTCGCGGTAGCGATCGGCGCTGGCGACGCTGGTGCCGCCAAACTTGTGGATGACCCAGTGGGCGGTTGTCATGTGCGCCCGAGGTGATAGCGCAGCCTCGCTCGGCGGCGGTAGCGCTTGAGTGGGACCGGAAGGTAGTGCGTCAGCGGACGATGACGCGGGCGCGGGGCGCGAGGCTGAAGCGCAGGCCGCCGTTGCGGCGCTCGAAGAGCAGCGACGGGTCGATGCCGCCCTCCGAGAGGTACTGGCGCAAGCGGTAGAGCAGCGAGTTGAGCTCCTGGCGGCCGTTGTTCTTCTCGCCGGGCCAGACGCGCTCGCAGAGCGTCTCGTCGGGGACGAAGTCGCCCGCCACCAGCGGAGCCGGCGGTTGCAGCAGGCACGCCACCAGGTCGCAGCGGCGGTCGGAGAGCAGCGTCTCGTGCAGGCGACCGCCCACCTCCACGGTCATCTGTCCGCCGCGCGGGAGAAACTCCAGCATCACCACCACCGCGTGCTTCGGCCGCGACCACGCCTGCGTCGCCGTGGCCGCCTGCGCCCGCTTCTGCCGCACGATGAAGGTCTCCGTGCGGTACGTGATGCGCGCGTTGTGAGCGAGGGTGACCTGCTCGCCCGCCTCCAGGTCGCGCTCGTACGACACCCCAGGCAGCAGCGCCGTGAGCACCGGCGGGCCCGCGTCCAGGGTGAGCGAGAACGCCTGCGGGTCCCACCCCTCCACGATGAGGTCGTCGTCGTCGCCGCCGCCGACGCGAAACACCGGCCCCGTCACGAGGTGCAGCAGCCCGCTCTGGCGCTCCAGGCACCACGCCGCCTCCGGGGCGCGCGCCGCGTATGCGATCTCCTCCTCGCCCACGCGGAAGGTCCATCCGCCGACGTCGATGACGTCGCCGCCGTGCAGCGTCGTGAGCACGGACCGCTCGACCCCGTTGAGGTGCACCGGCTCGCGGCCGAGCGGGAGCATCTCCACCCCTTCACCGCTCAGGCGCACCAGCAGGTGGTGGCGGCTGATCTCGGGACGCTCCAGCACGATGTTGCAGTCGGCGCTGCGGCCGATGAGAACGGCCCACGCGCCGATGGTCACCCGTCCGTCCGGTGCGTCGAGCCAGAAGCGTTTGGTGATCATTGGAGGTGAGGGACGTATGGCGCGCCGTCACTCGCAGGCCGATGGCAGAACGATGGCAGAGCCCTACGCCGCGCGGCGCGGCGCATCGCGGGGGTCATCGCACGGGGGTGAGGGTCATCGGGAAGCGGGCGCGGGTGAACTGGTTGTCGAGCTCACCGTCGGCGACGCGGTCGGGGTCGTGGGCGCGCTCCCAGGGGAGGTCGACGCGCATGTCCGTGAGGATCTCGCGGTAGTTGCGGAAGCGACCGTCGAGGAGGGAGAGGACGAAGCGCGCGGAGGAGAGCCCGGCGCCTTCGAGGTAGACCTCGATGCCGTTGGTGATGGTGTCGAGGTTGGCCGTCCCGCCCGGGTGCAGCCGGAAGAACTGGTTGTAGTAGTTGAACGACACGCACGAGTTGACCATCATCAGCTGGTAGCGGTCGGGGAAGGTGGAGGCCGAGTAGTTGGTGGGGTCGAGCGGCCCGTACCCGAGGTGCGAGTGGCCCGTGTACTGGAAGACGTCGCCCTCGCGGAAGGCCACGGCGTAGCGCTGCGCCGCGCTGCGCTGGTCGACCTCCTCGTCGCCGTAGTAGGTGCGTAGCTCGACGGCGGCGGGGCGGGAGCGGCCGGCGGTGCTGACGGTGACGTTCATGCCGAGGTGGACGTAGTGGCCGCGCCACTGACGGAGCACCTGCAAGCGGAACGCGTTGCGGTTGGCGGTGGTGACCTCGGTCGGGTAGTTGGCGTTGTCGAGGATCCAGCCGAGGACGCGCTCGTAGGTGACGTTGGCGATGGGGCGGCCGTTCCAGGTGACGGCGAGGAGGTTGGTGCCGTCGGGGACCGTGTAGCGGAGCGTGGGCTGCGCGCGGGTCACGGTGCGGAGCCAGGTGAAGTAGTTGCGGGCGCCGTAGTCGTTGGGGTCGTCTTCCTTGTCGAGGCCGAAGAACGAGTACGCCACGAGGCGGTCGTCTTCATACAGGCGATGGTATTCGGGCGACGCCGTCTCGTTGGATTCGAGGGGCGTGAAGGCCATGGTGACGGGGAGGAAGAGGCGGCCGACCTCGCTCTCGGTGACCTGCCGATCGGGGGTGACGAGCTGACGGCGATCGGCGGCGATGCGCGTGGTCTCGGCCTGGATGTCGGACGCGCAGTCGGTGAGCGAGGGGTGGAAGTGGTACCAGATGGTGGAGGCGGAGAGGTCGTGGGCGTCGGCGTCCTGGCAGCGCTGGATGACGGCGGCGGCGCGGCTCCCGGCGGAGACCGGGAAGAGCGTGGCGGTGGGCACGGTGCTGGCGTTGGCGAGCGTGCGCGGAACGACCGCGCGCGAGCGGTAGGTGTAGCGGACGCGGAGCACGGAGCGGGTGGTGACGGTGGGCCGCGCGGGGTCGACGACGGCGACGGTGTCCTGGCGGAACGAGGTCGGGTTGACGATGGGCTGGCGCTCGGAGAGGCCGATGTCGTTGGAGCGGGCGGCGCCGAAGAGGACGCGCATCTGCGCGGTGACGGCGCTGACGATGGTGCTCTGGGAGGAGCCGACGGGGACGTAGACGAAGCCCTCGACGGCCATGCGACGACCGACCGAGTTGGCGCCGACGATCTGGTCGGAGGCCCAATCGTCCTCACCGGGGAGGAGGCCGTCGAGGTCGTCGTCGGAGGCGCAACCGGCGAGCACGGCGGCCGCGGCGAGGAAGGGACGGAGGGAGCGCATGGGGATGAATGGCGGGTACGCCCGCGGGGCGGGGGTGTCAACGAGGGGGCTACAGAGGGCCGAACTCGGAGGCTTGAATGACTGTCAGGGTGCCTGCCGTTGGGTTGGTCACTCGGACCTGCAATAGGCCGCCACCATTCCAATCATCGGTAATAACTTCAACAACGTCGTCAGAAAAATGGACGACATCGGGCTCCGTGATGCCCGCTTCAACTACCCGAGATCTTGGGTCACCAGAGAGGTGGTGCCAAGCTCCGAACCGCATTGGGGCCGTCTCAACTAGCAGCGAAGGAATTCGCCAGGATCTTGTCAGTGAGCAGAATGTGGCCAGGGCATTCCGGAGTGAGTTGGTGTTGTTTGCAGAACGGATTGTGCGGACGTCACTGATGATAATATGAGAAACGGCCTCACCGAAGAGTTCGCGATCGAGCATCCGGGAGAGGAGATGTTCGGCAGTGAGGTAGGGGTGACCGAGCCCCACCCGAAGAACGCTGCCCGATCGCGTAGGGGTGGCCGAGAGAGGACTCTGGAAGTCGTACCAAATCAACTGCGATTCTTTGGCTGGAACGGTAGGCTTCAATGAGCGTGCAAGCCTCAACACTGACGAACTTTCAGAGCCAAAAACGGCGATGTTGGGGCCTTTGAAAGTCAGATCTCTCCCGTTCCTTACCTTCCGAGAGAGTTGCGGCGCGGGACCATGGTTCGGAAGATCGACAAGAGGTGTCGCCCATGGTTCGAGCCATGTACTCGCTCGCGGATAGGCCGCTATGCCAATCCCGCTCTGAATCACGAACCGATGCGGCCCGATGTCCGATGGACCAAACCGATGCTTCGGCACCCGCAGCCAACGCTCTGGGGTCTTCGCAGCGCCCTCGTCCCCTTCGGTCTCTAGCTCGATGACCGTGTCGACCGCGTAGGCCCACGGCGACGCCTTCGTCGAGCCGCACTCCTCCAGCAGGATCAGCGCGACGCCCCAACGCGCCGTGAGCTTGCAGATCGCGTCGGCGAACTCCCGCGAGACGTTGCTGCCGATGCCGTAACCCTCGATCAACGAGTCGATGACGACGACCTTCGGCGTGACGCCGAGCGCCCCGACGTCGGCCCACATGCGATCGAGCGCCTCCCCGAGCTGGTCGGGATCGCCGCCGAGTTCCAGCAGGCTCGCGAGGATCGAGACCGCCCCGGATGAGACCTCAGCGTCGAAGGGCGAATGCCGAACGACGAGGTCACCGTCCGCCGGAAACAACGAACGCACCTGCGCTTCGAGCTCGGTCGGGAGCAGCTCAACGCAGCCGTAGGCAACGGGGCCACCGAGCTGTCTGGCCAGCGCTCGCGCAAGCGTGACCCCCATCAACGTCTTGCCTGACCCCGCAGGCCCGCGAACCAGGATGGACGCCCCAGCCACGCCTGCGACGCGTTCGACCCACCGCAGTCCGCCGCTCAGGACCAGGTCGAGGCCCCGATCGCCGAGTGGGAGCACCTTCGGGGTCACGCGGCCTCTCGGTGCGCAGCGTCCGCGTGAAACTGGTTCCGAATCCCCTGCCGCCAGGCCTTCATCGCGTTTCCCGTTCGCGGGCCGTTGGACTTCGGCGATGTGCTTGTCGCGAGAGTGTGCAGGTAGCTCGCACGGAGCGTCTCCAGTTCAGCCACTCCTTCGACGGGAAGACTTCCGGGCGACGCGAGGAACATCTCGGCCAGCATCACCGCTTGATGGAAGTCCCCGCCGCGGGCCGCCAGGACGACCGCCGTTACGGCCGCGATGGCGCGCGTGCGCGGCATGCTCCCGTCGATGGAGAGCGCGAACGCTCCAGCCTGTTCCGCCGCGCGTCGGTAGAGTGACCGGGCGCCCGCGAGGTCACCTCGATCGGAAGCATGCTCCGCCTCGACGGCCTGCTCCTCACTCTGACGCCACCGCGGATCATCGAAGACCTCGCTCATCGGACTTCTTCCAGCCGGATTCGTACGGGGCTCTCGCTGAACGCGACGACCATCGCCACGCCCGGACGCTTGAGGTTTCCTTTGCGGAGCTCAGCGACCTTCTCCTTCAATCGGGTCGTCGAACTCGCCTTTCCAACGATGCCGCTCACCTCCAACCTGACGATGTCATCCGCGGGGGCGCCGGGGCGCCGCATCAGCAGGTCAGACCCGCTTCCGTGATGCGCTCGGCCGACGGTCTGATAGCCGAGAGCGCGATAGGCGGTGACGATCGCGACGGCCTCTGCGCCATCCTCCGACGCCTTGAGCTGATTGGCGTGATCGTCGCGTTCTCGCTGTTGGGGCGGCGTCCAGCGGAGAAGCCCGGCTCTCTGGTTAGTGGGGTCCTCGATCGATGTCGTCGCGACCGGCGATGTCTCGGCGTGCGCCTGCTGGAGATTCACCGACGCGGCATCGCGCCGACTGTTCAGGACGGCAGGACCCATCACGCTGCACTCTCCGATGCGGTCCAGATCCAGTTCGATGAGGTCACTCACAGCGCCGACGGTAGCCGTTCCGACGGACACTTCCAACGATCACGGCGATCGTTCGGTTGGCACCTCCAGCACCACCGACGGCGTCACCGACCACACCGTCGGGTCGTCGCTGCGCAGCCACGCGCCGCCCGCCGTGAAGTGACCCGTCGCGCTCGCCACCAGCGGCAGCGTCAGCGTGTGCGCCCCCGCGTTCAGTCGCTCCATCCGCAGCACCAGCGCCCCGTCGCGCCGCTCGATCATCGGCCGCAGCGCGCTGGGGCCCCGGTCGAGCGGCCCCCACCACACCAGCTCCTGCTCCGTCGCTCGCACCCTCGCGCGACCGCCCGCCATCCGCGCCACCTCCACGCCCGCCGGCAGCGGAACCACCAGCTCCACCCCCGTCGCCTCGCGCGCCAGCGTCCACCGCAGCGCCAGCGACGGACCCTCCGCCGTCACGTCGATGCGCCGCTCCAACCCCACCGTCCCGGTCGGTGCCGTCACCGGCGCGAGCGCCAACGCGCCATCCACCCGCACCCGCACCAGCCTCCCCGGTGACGCCCCCAGTGAGACCAGCACCGTGCTCGCTTCGCGCACCATCACCGTCACCGGGTGCGCGCTGTCGCCCTGCGCCACCTCGCGGCCGCCCACGCGCACCGTGAAGCGCGTCGACGCGCCCGCCCCCGAAGTCAGCCGCGACCGCAGCCACGCCACGTCCGCGTCCGCGCTCCCCCACCACCACGTCGCCGTCGACGCCGGTCGCGCCGCGAGCCACGTCGCCATCCGCGCCCGCAGCTCACTGCTCGCCGCGTCGCCCGCCGCCAGCGTGGCCATCGCCCGCGCCTCCGACGCCCACTGCTGCTCCTGCCCGTAACACGCGAACCACGGCACCCCGCCGCAGGTCACCCGCGGCCTCGCGCCGAGCACCGCCTCCACCGCCGTCGTCAACCGCGCCGACCACCGCGGCGCCGCCGCCCGATCGAGCTGCCGCGCCGCCACGTACGCGCCGCGCGTCGCGTCGAGCGAGAGCGTCGTGTCCGCCGCCAACGCCCCGAGCACCGCCCGCCCGAGCACCCGATCGCTCTCCGTCCGGCTCATCGCGAGCGCCTGCACGATGCGCCCGGCCTCGTCGCCGCGCGCCACCGCCGCGCGCTCGCGAACGTACGCCCACGCGTCGTTCCAGTGTCGGCCGTGCGCGGCGGGCCCGAGGCCCACCAGCAGCGTCGCCGTCAGCCATCCGCTCGACGGGCTCGTGCGCCACCAGCCCACCGCGCCGTCCATCCCCCGCATCGTTCGGAGCTGCTCCTCGGTCGAGGCCAACGCATCGTCCACGCGGCCCGACCACTCGTTGCGCTGGGCATCGGGCAGCCCGTTGATGACCCCCGCCAGCGTGCTCAGCGACCGGAGCCGCTGCACCAGCACGAAGGGCACGGCCCACCGCGGCGTCGAGAGCGACGTCAGCGCCTCGTCGACCTGCTCGGCCACCCCGGTGTCCACCGACACCCGCAGCTCGCCCGCCCGCGACAGCGCCGGAACCGCGACGTCCACGTCCGTCGCCTCACCCGCCACCGTGTAGCGCAGCGCCATCGGCTGCACCGCGTCGTCCTCGCGCACCGTGATCCCAGCGCGCACCGCGTCCTGCGCGCTGCCCACCCGCGCGCGACCCACCACCGTCGCCGCGCCCGACCGCGTCGCCGTCACCGTAAACGCCGCCCGCGCATCACCCCGCGCGTCGAGCGTCACCACGCCCGGCGCCGACGCCACCGTCACCCCGTCGCCCTCCAGCGCGACCTCCACCCGCTGCCCCGCCAGCGAGGGCGCGTGCACCGTCAGCGCGCCGCCCGCGCGATCGCCCGGTCGCAGCACCGTCGGCGCGTCGACCGAGGCCGTCAGCGCGCGCGACGTCGCCACCACCGCGAAGGCCCGATCGCCCCGTCCGCGATCGTCGATGGCCAGCGCCTGCAAGCGCCAACGACCCGGATGCGCGGGCAACGGGATGTCCAGCTCCAGCCGACCGCTCGCCCCGAGACGACGCGCCCCCAGGAAGAACAGATCGCCCTCCAGCCGCTGCTCGCGCCCCGCTCCCCGCCCTCCGAGGCCGCCGTAGCCCGCGCCCGAACCCGAGCCCGATCCGAGGCCGCCGAAGCCCACCGACGGGCCCTCCTCGCAGCTCAGGTGCAGCACGTCGCCGGAGACCCACGCGTGCGTGTCCGTGCGCGTCGCAACGCGAGCAGCGAGCAGGTCCCAGGGCACGTCCGTCGCGTCCAACGAAGCGGTGCCCAGCGTGCGATTGCGCGCCTCGCACACCACCGCGGAGCGCAGACCAGCCGCGCGGGCGAGCGCGTCGGCGAGCGCACCGAGAGTCCCGCGAGCGGTGAAGGTGACGAGGTTGCCGCCGGCGTTCCAGGCGTCGTAGCGGGTGACGTGGGGGAGGTCGTGGCCGTCCCAATGGGCGTGCGGATCGAGGTGACGTCCCTCGTCGGCGCCCCAGTGCCGCGGCCGCGCGCTGTCCGCTCCGCTCGCCGGTCGCCCGGGGATCATCAACATCGCGTCGACGGACGGATAGCGCTCTTCGGTGAGATCCCAGTAGCCCGCGTCGGCCAGCCACAGGCTCAACACTCCGTCGCGCGGCGCACCATCGGGGCTACGCGCCGTGACCACCGCGTGCATCCGCGCGCCCTCCGCGTAGACCCGCGCGTCGGTCTCCACTCGCAGCGCCAAGGGCGGCGCCGCCGACACGCCCGCCACCGCCGTCGCGCTGTCCACTGCTCCGGCCGCGAGGTGCGTCGCCACCACCGACGCTCCGCCGCTCGCATCCGCCGGAACGCTCATCACCGTCTGCCACCACGCCTGCCCCGCGCGCGGAGACCCAGCAGGAATCCACGCGCTCGCCCACACGCCCGACTGCTCCAGCGTCACCCACGTCGCGCCGCGCGCCGGGCGCGTCACGTCCACCGGCAGCGACTCGCCCGCCACCACCGTCGCTCGCGATGGACGGACCGACAGCGATCCCCGCGCGCCCAGTCCCGGCGGGCGCTCGCGCTCCCACACCACGGTCCCGGTCTCGGCGGCCTCTCCGCGCTCGTCGGCCACGGTCACCCACCATGGGCCCGCGCCCGGCAAGCCCACCTCCGTCCGCACGTCCCCGCTCGTCGCCGTCTCGACGCGGCCCGTCCAGCGCGCCGCGCCCACCGCGCGGTTGCCGTCACTGCCGAACACCCGCAACGACAAGCCCCGCGCGAGCGCCTCGCCGCCGAGGTTTTCGGCGCGCGCCCACACCACGGGCGACCCGCCGCCCGCCGACTCGACATGCAGCAGCACCGGGTTGCGACCCGTCCACACCTCCGTCTGCGCTTGCGTCACACGTCCGTCGTGGGCCAGCGACGCGGTGACCACCTCGCGGTGCGCCGCCTCGTTCACGCCCGCAACGATGAAGCTCACCTCCGCGGCGTGGTCGGGGCCCACCGTCGCCTGCCGTCGTTGACCCATCAGCTCGAAGGTCACCGTCGCCTCGGTGGGCCAGCGACCCGCGTCGTCGCTCGCCCGCACGCGCACCGTCTCGCCCGCCGCCGCGAAGCCACGATCGGCGGTCACCACCAGCGCCCGCTGCGGCAGCGCGCGGTGGTCGATCACGATGGTGCGGACGTGCGAACGCCCGCGCACCAGCGCCCGCAGCTCCGTCGTGGCGACGGTGTACTCGGTGACGAAGTTGCCGTCGGCGTCGGTGAGCATCGTGGTGCTCGGGGTCGGGTGCGGGGCGTCGTGGTCCTGCACGGTGACGGACTCGCGCGCGAGCGGGACATCGCGGCCGTTGACACAACCGCGCACGTGACCGCGCAGGTGCAGCGTCTCGCCGCGGCGAAACACCGGGCGCCCCGGGTCGAGGTAGACGCGCACGTCGCAGGCGTCGAGGCGCGCGTGCGAGGCGTCGGCCCAGGCCCAGGCGTCCCCGCGGTGCGCGACGAAGCGGCGCTGGAAGGCGTCGGCGGCGTCGAGGCGCAGCTCGCCGTGAGCATCGGTGGGCGAGCGCACGAGGCCATCACCCGACGGGGCGCTGACGGAGACCTCGACGTTGGGCAGAGGCGTTCCGTCGGCGGTGGCGGTGGCGACGACGTCGTGGCGATCGCCCCGGCGCACCAGCAGCGTGAGGTCGCTCACGGACACCAGCGCGCTCGCGGCGTACGCCCCCGCATGAACGCGCACCAGGTACAGCCCCTCCGGCAGCACACCCAACGAGATGCGCTGGTCACTCCAACGCCCCGCGTGCACCCAGCGGGTCTCGACGGTTCCTTCGTCGGAGTCGCTGGAGTCGTAGGCCTCGGTCTCGACGCCGGGCGTGCGCCGCACCGCCGCGGGCGGAGTGAGGGTCAACGACTCGTCGCGCACCAGCTCCAGCGCACCATCACGTCGCGGCAGCGGGCCTTGCGTGCGCAACAGCGACTCGCAGGTGTGACCCACGGCGTCGCCCGCGATCGCGATGCCGTCGGGCTCTTGCGCGCGACGGGCCCAGGGCTCCGGGTCGCGCAGGCGGAAGGTAGCGACGCGGACGGTTCCGCCGCCGCGGAGCTGCACACGCACCGAGGCGGGTGTGTTGGGCAACATCCGTCGCTCGGCGTCCAGCAGCAGAAACGGTCGTTCGGGTCGGTGGAAGGGCAGCCCGACGTCGGTGGGGTCAAACGCGCGGGCTGCGGGGGTGAGCACGAGCAGCGCGGAGAGGAGCGCGGGGCGGCGGGTCACGTCGGGCTCCTGCGCGCGGCGCCGAGCATGGCGGCGGTGATCTCGACCTCGCCGAGCGTCTGGAGCTGACCGGTGCGTTGCGCGGTGAGCTCGAAGCGCCAGCGTCGCTCGCGCGGTGTGTTGGCGAAGAGCAGCACCTCGGCGTGCAGCGGGGTCTGCACGCCGCTCGGGCGACCCCAGGTGTCGAGGCGGGCGATGACGTCGAGGCGCTCGGTGGTGAGCTGCCGGGCCTCGGCGGGCGGAGGGTTCTCGCGCAGGCGATCGTCGATGGCGTGGAGGCGTTCGAGGGACGTCGCGAAGGCGTCGTCGTCGCGGGTCGATCGGCGCGCGCTGTCGGACCAGTAGTGCACCTTGAGGCGGTAGCGACCGGGCGTGACGGAGGCGCGGAGGTACGCCTGCGAGCCGAAGCCGATGGCGTCGCTGGAGAAGTCGAGGAGGCGACCGCCGTGGGAGGTCTCGCGGTGGTCCCATTTGCAGGTCTCGCCGTCGGGTTCGCGCACCCAGAGGTCGATGATCTCGCCGCGGGCCGACCAGCCGAGGAGCACCACGAGGTCGACCGGATCGCCGTCGACGTGGAAGGTCACCGAGTCGCGGGCGACGGTGGCGCCGCGGCGCGCGCTGACGGCGACGCGGTTGGCGCCCGGCAGCGTGACGAAGGTCTGCTCGACGCGACCGTCGCGCACCGGCACCTCGTAGGTGATGCCATGCACGGTGACCTGGGCGGTGAGCACGGTGGGGTCGCTGACGGTGGCGACGAGCCGGGCCGTGTCGCCCGCGAGGCCGACGCCCGCGTCGGGCTCGGTGATGGCGACGACGAGGGGAGTGACGGTCTGCGCGGCCGCGAGGCGCGGGAGAGCGAGCGACGCGAGGCCCAGGAGCCAGGGCCGGCGGCCCATGCGGTGGTCGGCGGTAGACATCGGTGGTGCTGGCGATGACACCACGAGGCCGCAGAGGTTCTCGGGGATTTTTGACGGGCCTGGCGGCTTGACGACGCGGCGTCGACGGCCGACCCACTCACACCGATGAACGACACCGAGCTCTCAACGATCCCGGCGGAGATGGCCGCGCGGGTGCGGCCCTACCTCAGCGGGCTCGACCGCGCGGGGTATGCGCGCTTCCTCGACGCGATGGTCCACTACACGCGCGGCAGCGGGGAGCGCCTCCGGCACGCGGCCGAGCGGGCGCCGACGGAGGCGATGCGGGCGTTCTTCGCGGAGCTCGCGCGAGAGGAGAGCGGGCACTACCGTCTCGCGGAAGCCGACCTCGCGACGCTGGGCGGGACGGTGTCGGAGACGGCGCCCGCGGGGGTCGCAGACTTCCATCGGTACTGGATGGAGAGCGACGACCCGGCGACGTGGCTGGGCTCGCTGCACGCGCTGGAAAACGTCGCGCGACACCTGGCGGGTGATGTTCCGGCGCAGCTCGCGCGGCTCGGGCTGGAGCGCACGCAGGTGCGCTTCGTGATGACGCACCTCCAGGCGGACGACGCGCACGGCGACCTCACCGGGGAGCAGGCGCGGGGGTTGTCCGACGAGGCGCTATTGGGTCCGGCGCGGTATGCGGCGGCGTTCTGGGTGGCGCTGCACGTCGATGCGTTTCGGGGGGCGTGAGAGACGGCTATCCGCTCACCCCGCCCCATCCGCTCGCAGCCAGCGCCCGATGCTCCCGCGCAGCGTCGCCCACTGCTGCGCCACGTGCTCCACCCGCCGTCGCAGCGACTCATCCACCACCGCGCCCGCCTCTGCTGCCACCGCCGTCTCTTCGTCGCCGCGCGGCGCCCGCCCCTCGTCGATGGCCGCGCGCGCCTCCGCCATCTCCGTGTCCAGCGCCTCCGCGAACCCCCGCAGGTCGACGTCCTCCACCGCCAGGTCGCGCGCCGACGCGAGCGCCAGCAGCGCCGACGACAGCCCCCGCGCGTACACCACCACGGCCATCGGCGCCTCGACGTCCGCCGCCCGTCGCGGGCGCTCGGCCATCCATCGTTGCAGCGACGCGTCGGCGTCCAGCAGCGACACGCCCACCTCCCGCCGCGCGCGCGTCCACCGCTCGCCCGCATGAACGCCCGTCAGCGTCTCCCGCGCCAGCACCCGCACCGCGTCGATGACGTCCGCCGCCGCGTTGGGAAACAGCTCCCGCTCCGACATCGGCCACAGCACCCGCGCGCCCACCAGCGCCAACGCCCCGCCCAGCAGCGTGTTGACGATGCGCGCCCGCACCAGGCCCGGCTCGTGCGCGCTCGTCTCCGCCAGCAGGATGAACGTCGGCGTCAGCAGCGCCGAGTACAGCGCGTAGTTCACCGGCTGCGCCGCGACGCTCACCACCGCCAGCGCAAACACCATCGCCAGCAGCGCCCGCTGGTCATGAACGCCCGCCAGCAACAGCGCCGCCAACACCCCGCCGAGCACGGTGCCCAGCACCCGCTGGATCGCCCGCGACAGCGTCGCCGGCAACTGCGGCTGGAGAATCACCGCGGCCGCGAGCGTCACCCAGTAGCCGCGCTCCAGCGTGAAGAGGTGCGTCAACCACACGGCCAGCGTCACCGTCACACCGACCCGCAGCGAGTGCCGCAGCACCGACGATCGCAGGCTCCAGTGCTCGCGCCAGACGGGCGTTCCGGGGCGGTCGTCGGGCGCCACGAGGTCGACGCCCGACGCGCGGATGGGCCGGTCGTCTTCCAGCGTCTCCGTCGCCTCCGCCGCCTCCTCCAGCAGCGCATGAACCCGCTTGAGCAATCCCCCCGCGAGCGCCGCGTCGCCCTCCGTCCCGCCCTCCCACGTCCATGTCGGTAGCGCCACCGCGCCGTCGGCCTCGGTCGCCACCGCCTCGGCCAGTCGCTCGGCCACCGTCGACAGCGCGTTCAGTGATGGCGTCGCCGTGTCCGCCGCGCGGTGGAGTCCCTGCGCGCGCAGCCCCTCCAGCACGTCGCGCAGCGCCACGAGCGCGGCAAACGCCTGGTCCGCGCTCTCCAACACGATGAGCAGCCGCTCGCCCCGCCCGGTGTCGCCGCGCCGACCCTTGCGCGTCGCGGCCAGCGTCGAGCGAGCCTCCTCCATCGCGGTCCGCATCGCCGCGCGCTCCGACCGCAGCACCGCCGACGACTCATCGTCGACGGGCAACGTCGCGACGTGGGTCGCGTACGTGGCCACCAGACGCAGCGCCGTCGCGATGGTCATCCGCGCCGGGCGATAGAGACGGATCGTCCAGAGCGAGAGCGCGAGCAGCATGGCCCAGAGGCCACCCGCGCCCGCCGAGGCGCCGCGCTGGAGGGCGTGGGCGAGGTCGGCCTCCGGGCGCGAGAGCGAGACGAGCAGCAGCACCAGGGTGATGAGCCCGGCGCTCACCGCGGCGCCACCGTAGACGCGAACGAAGCTGAGCGCGGTCGCACCGACGAAGGCCAGCAGGAGCGAGGCGTCGAGGCGCCCGCCCGCGATGCCCGCGAGGGCCGAGGCGACGCACGCGCCGAGGGTGGCCCACGCCATGGCCGACGCGCGGGTTCGGTAGGCGCCGCCCTTGTCCACGAGGGAGACGAGGAAGCCCGCGAGCCCGGCCCACGACAGCGCCGGCGCGTGGAGCGTGTGCGCCAGCAGCAGCGGGACGATCATCGCGACGCCCGCGCGCAGACCGGCGGCGAAGGTCATGCGCACCGGGGCGAAGCGCAGCGCCTCGCGGACCACCTCCACGGCGGGGTGCTGGGGCCGAGGGTCGCTCATCGGGGCGGACGGTATCTTGTCCGCGCTCCTCCCGACGGCCAGTCGGTTGACCGATGGGGCCGGAGCCTCTAGTGCTTCGACTCGACATGACCGTGACCATCGGCGTCGAGGGGCAGCACATCGCGGACGAACTCTCGGCGCTTCTCGAAGCCGCCCAGGAGGCGCAGACCGCGCAGCAGGCCGCCCTTCGACAGCGGGCCACCGAGCTCGCCGATCGGCTGCGGGCGGCGCTGCGGGCGGAGATGGAGCCCCGGGGGCCTGCCCTGCGCGAGGCCCTGTCGACGGCCCTGGAGACGCTGGAGCGGGCGATCCCAGTGGAGGCGAGCGAGGCGGCGTGGGAGCGCTTCAACGAGCAGGTGCGGCCCGCGCACGAGGCGCTGACGGCGGCGCTGGAGCGCATGACCGCGGCGGCCCGTCCCCCCCGCCCGGCCAACCGCACGCGCATGGCGATGCACGTCGCGATGGGGGTGGGGTCGACGCTGCTGACGGTGCTGCTCCCCACGCGGGCGTGGCTCATCGGGCTGCCCCTGGTGGTGGCGGTGTTCGCGTGGACGTCGGAATTCCTTCGGGTGCGCAGCCCGGCGATCAACGCGCGGCTGATGCGGTTCTTCGGGCCGGTGGCGCATGCGCACGAGTGGACGCGGGTGAACTCCTCGACGTGGTTCACGACGGGGCTGCTGCTCATCGCGACGGCGTTTCCGCGGCCGGCGTGCACGGTGGCGGTGATGGCGCTGGCGGTGGGCGACCCGGCAGCCTCGCTGGTGGGGCGCCGCTTCGGTCGCACGCGGCTGGCCAACGGCCGCTCGGTGGAGGGCACCGCCGCCTTCGCAGTGGTGGCGGCCATCGCGGGTGTGCTGACGCTGAAGGCGGCCTACGGGATGGCGTGGTCGCAGGCGCTGCTGCTGGGCGCGATCGCGGGCGTGACGGGGGCCGTGACGGAGCTGTCGTCCGAGCGGCTCGACGACAACTTCAGCATCCCGGTGACGGTGGCCGCGGTGATCACCGCCGTGCTGATGGCGCAGGGCCTCGCGTAGCGAGCGCGGTCAGGGCCGCTCGCCGCGGGGAATACAGTCGCCGTGGACGGGCGCGCCGTCGGCGTCGAGGAAGGCCTCGTCGTCGCCGATGACCTCGGAGCACTCGCGGCAGTGGGGCGCGCCGCGGGCCGAACGGGTGCGCGTGTACGGGCCGCGCGTGCGGCGGCGCGGGGGCTCGGCGGCGCGGTGCTCGTGGCGGTGCGCCTGCGGCGAGCGGTCTTCGACGTGCAGCCCGTGCTCGCGGATGAGACGGCACGCCATCACCGCCGCGCTGCGACTCTCGTGCTCGTTGGGGGAGCCCGCGAGGGCGATGAGCTTGCGGACGCGGTCGACGATCGAACTCATGCGGTGCGCGCTGGAGTAGCACCACCACGCCGATGAAGGCGCCCGGTGGTAGGGTGTTCGTCGCCGTGACCTACGCCGACCTGAAGACGGACTACGCGTTCCAGAAGGTGTTCGGCCACGACGAGGTCGCGCTGACGGGCCTGCTCAACGACCTGCTCGGGCGCGAGGGCGAGCGGGCCATCGCGACGCTCCAGTACCTGCCGCGCGAGCTGGCGCCGGTGGTGCCCGGGGCGAAGCTGTCGATCCTCGATGTGCGCTGCGAGAGCGCGGGGGGCGAGCGCTTCGTCGTCGAGATGCAGGTGCTGCCCGTGACGGGCTTCCTCAACCGCGTGGTCTACAACGCCTGCAAGGCGTACGTCGGCGGCCTCGCCGAGTCGGCGGCCTACGGTGAGCTCATCGACGTCGTGGCGGTGAGCATCTGCGACTTCGAGCTGTGGCCCGACGCCGAGCAGCGGGCGCGCGGGGCGCCGGTGGTTCCGCTGTGCTCGCGGTGGCGCATGCGCGAGTCGGAGGGCGCGGAGGCGCTCGGACAGGTGCAGTACGTCTTCCTCGAACTCCCGAAGCTGGGCGAGCGCGCCCCCGTCACGGCGGTCGACTGGTGGGCGTCGCTCTTCCGCGTGGGGCCATACCTCAAGCGCGACGACGTCGAGCGCTCGCGGGAGATCAACCCCGCCCAGCGGCGCGCGCTGGAGCTCGCCGAGACCGCCCGCTGGACCCTCGCCGAGCAGGACGCCTACCTGCGAGCACGTGAAGAGGTCGATCAGGTGCGCCGCATGAACCTCACCGCTCGTGAACAGGGGCGAGCCGAGGGGAGAGCCGAGGGGAGAGCCGAGGGTCACGTAGCGGGAGCGGCAGTGCTGCTCACACGCCAGATCGAGCGTCGATTGAAGCGCCCTCTCGATGCGTCGGAGCAGCGGCGGATCCGCGCGGCGATCGAGCGCGACGGCGCCGAGGCCGTGGACGACGAGCTCGGAGCGCTCGACCCGCCGGGCATCACCGCGTGGTTTCACGCGACGACTGATTGACCCGCGCGAGGCTCACTCCTCCACCCGCTCCTCGTCGCCCGGACTGAACGCGAACGGCAGCATCACCTCCGCCGCGCCTCCAGTCGGAGCGGGAAGCGACAGCCCGTCGAGGGCGCCCAGCATGCAGCGCCCGAACGCACCGAAGCGCGCCGGAGCGACCACCACCCGCCGCGACACAACCCCGCTCGCATCGACCGCGAGGTGTACCTCCACGTGACCCGCGAGCGTGCGTTCGTGCGCCAGCTCGCGCTCGTAGCAACCGCGCACCGCGCCCGCCCTCGCTGCCGTCGCAGCGCGCAGTCCGTCGGCATCGACGTGACCCGCCCTCGGTGCTGGCGCCGACACCGTCGCGGCGAAGTCCACCCGCACGTCGAGCGGCGCATCCACCCGCACCTCTTCCATTGCATCGCTCGCGCACGCCTCTGCCGTGGGCGTTCCATCGGGTGCTCGCGCCAGCACGACCCGTCCGCTCGACGCGTCGACCCCGCCCTCGACCCGCGCACCCTCCCCCGGCGGAACACACCGCGCCGCCCGCTCCAACGCATCGCGCACTGCTGCCACCGCGGGAAGATCGGCGGTCTCCGAGGGCGCCTCGACGGGTGCCCCACCCGACCCCACGGGCGCCGGCAGCGCGGGTGTTGCGGGCGTCACCGCAACCGGAGCGACCACCGTCGCGGCGACCGGTCGACGACGCGCCGTCGAGCGACGGGCGTGGGCGCGAGGAGCCCGCGGCGGCGGAGCAACGACCGACGGAGCACACCCGCCGAGCGCGAGCAGGAGGGCCATCACGATCGTTGGCGGGCCGACGAAACGGCGCTGTCGTCGCATCGACGGTGACCGTAGCCCAAGGCTCTCCGAAAACCACGACGGGCGGGCGCGTCGGCGCCAGCGGCCTATGGCACCCGCCAGAAGTCAGCGCGGGATCTTCTTGGAGTCCTCGACGAACTTCGCGAGGCCGGCGTCGGTGAGCGGGTGCTTGGCGAGCTGCTCGATGACCTTGTACGGGATGGTGCACACGTCGGCGCCGAGCAGGGCGGCCTGCGAGACGTGGATCGGGTGGCGCACCGAGGCGACCAGCACCTGCGTCTGGAAATCGTAGTTCTGGTAGATGGTGACGATGTCGCCGATGAGGGACATGCCGTCCTCGGAGATGTCGTCGAGGCGGCCGACGAAGGGCGAGATGTACGTCGCGCCGGCCTTGGCCGCGATGAGCGCCTGGTTGGCCGAGAAGCACAGCGTGACGTTGGTCTTGATGCCCTCGCCCGTGCAGGTCTTGGTCGCGCGCAGGCCGTCGAGGGTGAGCGGGAGCTTCACCACGACGTTCTTGTGGACCTTCACCCAGTCGTGGGCCTCGGCCATCATCCCGGCGTAGTCGGTGGAGAGCACCTCGGCGGAGATGGGGCCGTCGACGACCTCGCAGATCTCCTTCACCACGTCGAGGTACTTCCGCCCGCTCTTGGCGACGAGCGAGGGGTTGGTCGTCACGCCGTCGATGACGCCCATCGCCGCCGCGTCGCGGATCTCCTTCATGTCGGCCGTGTCGATGAAGAACTTCATGGCAATCGCTCCTTCGTGCCGCGAACCGCCCGGTGGCCGCGCGGCGCCCTTATCAGGGAAGGAGCACCCCGGCGCAAGTCACCGCACGCGGGTGAGCCGCCCCTTGCGGGCGTCCCAGATCACCACCCCGATGCTCCCGAGGAAGCCCACGAACCCGCCGATCGCCGCGCCCAGCGCGAGGGCGTAGGGCCGCACGTTCTCCATCAGCCACTCGAACACCGCCTTCGGGACGAACCACGGCGGCACCACCTTCTCCAGCAGCAGGTGCAGCGCCAGCGCGCCCGCCGCCCCCAGCACGGCCATGAGGATGAGGCACTTGAGGATGGTCCAGAACCATCCGCGACGAGGCGTGGCGGGCGTAGGCGTCTCCATGTCCCCGGTCTTACTCCACGCCGCGGAGGTCGTCCCGCGGCTTGACCCCTCGCGCGCTGGTCGGTACGAATCCTCCGGCACACCGCATCAACGTCCTTCCCCGACGGAGTCCACCGACGATGAACACCAAGACCCGCGAGACCGCCCCGCGCACCCAGGACAACGCCCGCGCCGCCCGCCGCCCGTGGCAGCGCCCGGACTTCGTCGAGCTCTCCGCCTGCGCCGAGATCGGCGCCTACGCCTTCCAGGCGAAGTAGTCGCCTCCGCTCCCTCGACTTACCTCTCCCTGTAAGCTCGACCCCCTCCCATGCCGCTGACCGTCATCGTCCTCGGTTCATCCGCCGGGGGCGGTCTCCCCCAATGGAACTGCAACTGCCCCAACTGCGCCGCCGCGCGCTGGGCAGACCCGATGGTCCCGGCGCGGAGCCAGTCGTCCATCGCGGTGTCCGCCGACGGCGAGCGCTGGCTGCTCTGCAACGCCTCGCCCGACGTCCGCACGCAGCTCACGCAGACGCCCGCGCTGCACCCCCGCGCGCTGCGCCACAGCCCCGTCGCCGCGGTGGCCCTCACCAACGCCGACATCGACCACGCCACCGGGCTGCTCATCCTCCGCGAAGGCGGAGCGCCGCCGGTGTACTGCACCGCCCGCGTGGAGCGGGCGCTCACCGTCGGGCTCGGCGTGTTGCCGGCGCTGTCGGCCTACGGCGCGGTGACGGTGCGACCCGTCGTGCCGGGTGCCGAGGAGCCGCTGGTGATCCGCGACCGCGCGGGCGACGACATCGGCGTCCGGCTGCGGGCGTTTACGGTGGCGAGTAAGCCGCCGCCGTACATGCTGGGGCACCTGAGCGCCGACGAGGCGGCCGACCTGCACGCGGGCGACACGGTGGGCTTCGAGCTGTCGACGGGCGAAGGCGTCCCGACGGTGGCGTACGTGCCGGGCGTGCGCGAGCTCGACGGGGCGCTGCGCGAGCGGCTGTCGCACGCGGGGCTGGTGTTGATCGACGGGACGTTCTTCACCGACGACGAACTGGTGGCGACGGGCGCGTCGAAGAAGACCGCGCGGATGATGGGCCACGCGCCGCTCACGGGTGAAGGTGGGTTGCTGGCGTTTCTGGAGACGGTGGTGGGCCCGCGGAAGGCGCTGGTGCACATCAACAACAGCAACCCGGTGCTTCGCGCCGACAGCCCGGAGCGCTGGCAGGTGGAAGAGCGGGGCGTCGTCGTCGCCAACGACGGGGACACCTTCGTGGTGGGGTGAGGCGTACCCTCAGCGCCGCGCGCTGGGCCCGACCCACTCCATGCCCAGCCAGCCGCGGTGCACCGTCAGCGACACCGTCGCGCCGGGTCGTCGCTCGCCCTCCAGAGCCCCGAATCCCTTCAGGTCGACGGTGTCGCCGGGGCTGTCCCAGTGGGCGATGACGTCGTAGTTCGACCCCTTGTGAGGCCGCACGTAGCGGAGGTAGCGGACCTCCACGCGCCGACCCGGGTCGCGGTCGAAGGCGACATCCAGGTAGCCGACCACCTGCCACGCCACGAAGGGCGTGAACATCACCGCGAAGATCTGCGCCATCGGCGCCGTCATCGAGCGCCGCACGACGAGCCACGCCGGCGGCCACAGCACCAGCGCCACGACCGCGGTCATCGGCACGGTGAACACCAGGTGCAGAAACCACCCGGTGAAGGCGTGCGGCGTGAGGCCGTCGACGATCGCCATCATCGCGAACTGCGGCCCGTACACGAGGATGCCCATCGCGACGGCGAGGCGCGCCCAGTCGCCCGGCGTCGCCTTCGGAGCCGCGGCCGCGGGAGCGGGCGAAGGCTGCGGTGGTGGCGATCGCTTCTTCTTCATTCGCGTGGAACCCACTGCTCGACCATCGATCCGAGCGGGAGTGTGCGGGCGCGCGGGTGTGGTCGTCGAGTGTCGCGCGGTGTTGTCACGGCGCGCGCAATCGTGGCCCCATGATCGCGTGGGACGACCGACCATCAAGGCGCTGATCGATGGCCCCGGCGTGCAGCTCATCCTGACGTCGCGCAAGCTCGCGGCCGTCCCCGAGGCGATTCGCGCGCGCACCGATCTCACGCACCTCGGGCTCCAGAAAAACCAGCTCCGCACGCTCCCCGACTGGATCGGCGAGCTCACGGCGCTGACCTCCCTCTACGTCGGCGACAATCCCCTGGAGACGCTGCCCGACGCCCTCGGCACACTGCCCGCGCTCGACCGCCTCCTGCTCGACAACACACCCTTGCGAACGCTCCCCGAGGGGCTCGCGCAGAGTCCGATGACGTCCCTCCACCTCAGCGGGACGACGGCGCTCGATTGGCCGCGAGCCTTCGCGCTGCTGGCGCGGTGCCCGCGGCTGTCGGTGCTCGCCATCAACAGCAACCCCGGGATGGTGGAGCACCTCGACGGGCTCCGTCAGCTCACCTCGCTGCGGCAGGTCTTCCTGACGATGTGCGGGCTGACGACGGTTCCTGAGGTGCTCGGCGAGATGCCGGGGCTCATCACGGTGTCGCTGGCCGACAACCCGATCACGAGCATCCCTGACGCGCTGGTGCTCGCGCCGGGGTTGCAGTTGCTCATCGTCGCCAAGACGCAGGTCTCGGCCGCGGAGCGCAAGCGCATCAAGGCGCTCCGACCGGGGCTGATGGTGTCTTAGCGCGGTGACCGATCGGGTCTGCGACATCGCGCAACGGTCAGAATCGGAGTCCCCGGGGCCTACGCCGCAGCGTCAGCGCGGCGCGCAACGGTCGGGTCCGCAGTCCCCGGACCCACGCCGCGGCGTCAGCGCGGCGCGCAACGGTCAGGCCCGCAGTCCCCGGGGCCCACGCCGCAGCGTCAGCGCGGCGCGCAACGGTCAGGCCCGCAGTTACCGTCCGGACGGCGGGGACATCAACGCCCATCGGCCGTCGCTTGCAAACTGGGATTCGGAGTACGTGATGGCGTCGGGGGAGAGCGCCCACTGCGCGGTTGGGTGTGGCCCGCGGGCGGGCCTGCAACCGCTGAAGTGGGAGCCTGGAGTTGGGCGTCCCGCCGTCGCGGGACTTCCTGTCGGAGCGCCGAGCGCGCTGCGCTCGACGGGTGGAGCGTAGGTGCCTGCTCGGAGGGGCGGGACAAGGCGCTCACCGTCACCACGAGTTCAATCGCGACGGTCGAACACCTCCCGACGGTCGCGCGAGCGACCGGCGCGCATGCAGGAAGTCCCGCGACGGCGGGACGCCCAGCTCCAGGCTCCCACTTCAGCGGTTGCAGGCCCGCCCGCGGGCCACACCCAACCGCGCAGTGGGCGCTCTCCCCCGACGCCATCGCGTACTCCGAACTCCAGCCTGCAAACGTGACCATTGCGCGCCGCGCTGACGCCGCGGCGTGGGCCCCGGGGACTGCGGACCCGACCATTGCGCGCCGCGCTGACGCCGCGGCGTGGGCCCCGGGGACTGCGGACCTGACCGTTGCGCGCCGCGCTGACGCCGCGGCGTGGGCCCCGGGGACTGCGGACCCGACCGTTGCGCGTCGCGCTGACGCTGCAACATAGGACGCGCCTGACTTCGCGCTCACCCCTCGCGGGCGAGGTCGCGGAAGTCGCGCAGATCACCCGGCGCGAGCGCGCCCGTGAGGTTCCAGGCGAGCCAGGCGTCGAGCACGGTGAGGGCGGCGGGGGAGAGCGCGTGGTCGGTCCACTCGAAGCCCAACGGGTCGCGCCCGATGGGCTGCATCTGGTCGAGCCGCAGCACCACCTCCTTCTCGCCCGCGGAGGGCAGCCGGTCCCACATGCAGTGCGGGTACTCCGCCCGGCGGGCTCGCGCGACGAAGCCCGCATCGAGCCCAGCCACATCGTCATACGGCGCCAGCAGCAGCGCCGGCCCCACCGGCGTCTCGCGCTCCGCCGTCCGCAGCGGCCGATGAACCGCCG
The DNA here is from genome assembly GCA_044229975.1 of Polyangiales bacterium. Lineage (GTDB taxonomy): Bacteria > Myxococcota_A > Polyangia > Polyangiales > SCUS01. Next base: position 490,966 of record JBGARZ010000004.1, on the reverse strand, counting down.
GCCCCGTCACGCTCACCACGAGGCACGGCCGCCAGTGCGCGCGACGAACGCACCACGCCTCGTTGGCCTCCAGCGGGAGCGCGGGTGACGGCGGCGCGGGCGGCTTCGGCGGCGCATCCGCGCGCAGCGGCGAGAGGCGCATGCGGGCGCTCGACGGGTCGGCCGGCTCCTTCTTCCCCTCCACGGTGAGCGCAAACGAGTGGGCGTCCGCGCGCTGCACGAACGCATGCACCAGCCTCCCTCGCGCCAGCGTGGTGGACTGCGTCGTGGTCCACCACGGCGAGACGAGCGACTGGATGGAGTCGTCGGGGTAGCTCACGGCCCGACCCTCCCGGGCGCTTCCCACACCGCCGGATCGATGGTGAGCGACCCCTTCATCTCGATGAGCGCGCGCTCCGGCGCGTCGAGCATCCGCTGTCCCGCCACGAAGCACGCATCGTCGTAGCGCGGGTCGTACGCGGGGCTGACCACAGCCGCGGCGGTGGGTCGACGGCGCGCCTTGAGGGCAGCGCGTGTCTTCGGAGAGAGCGCAGCGAGCGGCGCTTGTGGCGCGGTGGCAACGACCGCAGCGGGCGTGAAGTCGATGGCCGCACCGGGCACTGCGCGGCGCATCGGCGCGGTGGCGTAGACCTGCGCGAGGAGGGCGTTGGTGTCGTGGGAGAAGCTCCGCAGCGCGCGCAGCAATGTGTTGATGATGACGGCGGGCAGGGCTTGCGTCGCAGCGCGGCGATGACCGAGCTCGTCGCGGTCGAGGAAGTAGTACGAGCCGCGGGTGGAGGCGCCGATGCGACGCGCGAGCGGGGCGATGCGGGCTTCGAGTTCGGGCGCCTGCGGGCCCTGACCGACGAACGCCCACGCGGCGCCGGTGAAGGTCGCGCCGTCGTTGCGTTCGGCGTGGGCGACGTCGGCGAGGTAGGCGTACTTCACGAGCTGCGTGGCGGTGACCTCGCGCTCTCCCCCGTCGCGCTCCCCCGCGGCGGCGAGGACGTACTGCAACACGAGGTCGACGCGGTCGTTGTCCATGGGCGGCGCGCACCCTACCGCGACGCGCTCTCTGGCGGTGTCGTCACTGCGATGGTTGCTCCGAAGGGCAGCGCGGCGACCAGTCGACCCCCGGAAACACCTCCGCCACGAGCGCGTGCAGCGCCGGGTCGTACGCGAGCAGCTCGGCGCGGGTGTCCACCTCGTTGTGGATTCCGTTGGTCGGGACGGACTCGCGGTTGGTGTCGAAGTAGCTCTGCGTCCCTTCGGCGAAGTACTCGTCGGCGTTGGTCGCGGCGTAGGTGCGCTCCCACCGACCAGCGGCGCGTGCGGCGTTGAAGGCCGCCTCCACTCGCGCGCGAAAGCCCGCGTCGAGCCCCAGGTTGAACACGCCGTGCGCGAGCTCATGCACCAGGATGTTCTCGCCGTGATAGCGGTCGCCCGGGAGGCACAGCAGGTTCTCCTCCGCGCACGACGTCGTGGGGACCGACACGGTGCCGCCGAGTCCGCGGGCGCGGGTGTTCCAATTGGTCTCGGTGTCGCTCGCGAGGAAGGCGTGCTCGGGAACATCCGTGGTGACCTCCGTCCGCGCCATCACCGTCACCCTCGCGCCCGCGGCGATCATGCGGGCGCGGACGTCGTCACGCGCGCCGACCATCCGTACGACGATGCGACACGCCGCGCGCAGCGACGCATCGGACGCGACGCCGGACGACACCACCGGAACCCCGCGCGCATCGAGGTGCTTGCGATAAAACACCGCGAGACCGAGCGCGGGCGACGGCGCGACGATGGGCGCGTCACACGGGTCGACGGGCGCGCGATGTGGTGCCGAGCGAGGGACGGAGACGCAGCCGAGCGCGAGCGCCCACGGGAGCGCGGCGCGCACCGTTCAGGAGGGGTTGAGCGACCAGTGCTGGCCGCTGAGGTTGCCGCAGCGCTGGAGGCCGACGAAGTTGTTGCGCGGGCCGCCGTTGTTCACGTCGAGGCACATGCCGGCGCCGCGAAACTCGGTGGTGAGCACGTGGTACCCGGAGGCCAGCCGGACGATGCGCCAGCGCTGACCGGTGAAGGCGCCGCAGGGTCGCAGCTCGGCCTGGTTGTTGAGCGGTCCGCCGTTGTTGACGTCGAGGCACATCGCCGCGCCGCGGAAGGCGGTGGTGAGCGTGAAGAAGCCGTTGCCGACGGGGCGGGCCGACCACTGCTGGCCGGTGACGTTGTCGCAGGCGCGCAGCTCGACCTGGTTGTTGCGCGGTCCGCCGTTGTTGACGTCGAGGCACATCCCTGTGCCGCGAAACTCGGTCGTCATGCGAACGGGCTGGGAGAGGTCCTGCGCGTTGGCGGCGACGGCAAACAGCAGGACAGTGAGGGGAACAGCTCGGCGGGTACACGACATGGGCGCGGAGAAGACAAGGGAGACGATGAGGTCGTCAAGCGGGTGCGGACGACGAGCGGCGCTTGTCGCCGACCACTGCGCCGGGGTTCAATCGCCCCATGCGAACCGCCCCGCGCCCGACGTTGGCCGCCCTGCTCCTCTCGGGAGCACTCGCTGCCTCGCCCGCCGCGGCGCAGGTCTGCACCGGCGTCCCCTACTTCGACGCCTGCCTCGACGCCATCGGCGGCCGCCCCGCCGACGGGTCGCGCCCCCGCGACCCGACGCGCATCGTCGACGACATCTTCCAGACCAGCGACACGCCCCCGCGCTTCGCCCCGCAGCTCACCTTCGGCCGCCTCATCGTCGAGCGCAGCGCCATCAACGTCTCCGCCTGCACCGGCGGCGTGAGCTCATCGGTGGTCGACCCGGTGCGCTTCCGCGACACCGATCCGCGCAGCTACACCGACTACCAGTGCGTGCCGGATGTTCCGCCGTCGGAGGCGCCGCTCTACGGCAACAACCTCGACTGGCGCTGGATGCAGAACGTCCGCGTCCGCAGCGACGGCGCCACCGCCACGGACGTCGACGACTGCGGCGGCGACCAGTCCCTCTGCGGGTACACCGCGCCGTGGCGCAGCGGCTTCGTCTTCGACCTCCAGGGGCCCGCCAACCGGGTGGTGGTCTTCCCCATCACCGACCACGTCGAGAACAGCTGCCTCGAAGCCTTCGAGTACTCGGTCTATCTCACCGACGACCCGGCCTCGACGGGCTTCGTCAACGACGGCGAGACCCCCGACCCCCGCCGCTGGAACCGCGCCGTCCTCGTCCGCGCCTTCCTCCGCGGCTGGACCAACAACCCCGAGTCCACCGGCACCGTCGCCGACATGGCGGCGCACCCGCTCACCGCCCACCGCGACGAGCCCGGTGAAGAGGCCATCTCCGACTCCATCACCACGGTGTGGTCGCTGCCGTGCGGTGTGCAGTTCCGTTACGTGGCCATCGTGCCGGGCAACTACGGCAACCCCGATTCGCGCTGCACCTTCCACAGCAACGAGGACGAGTTCGACGCCGTCGCGGGGCTCAACGAGGACAACACCGCGGTGTGCGCCGACGCCGACCGCGACGGCTTCCGCGCGGCCTCGTGCGGCGGCCCCGACTGCGACGACAACAACCTCGAGATCAACCCCGGCATCGTCGAAGGCTGCTCGGCCACGCGCGACCTCAACTGCGACGGGACGACCCCGCGCTGCCCGCTCACCACCGCGTGCGTCAACGGGCTCTGCGTCCCGCGCTGCGTGGAGGGCGCGTGCGACACCGGCTTCACCTGCGTGCGCCAGGACGGCGGCGCGGGCGAGTACTGCGTCCCGACGCCGTGCGCCAACGTGACCTGCCCCGCCGAGCAGGTGTGCGGCCCGCGCGGCTGCCAGGACCCGTGCGCCGGAGCCACCTGTCCGACCGGTCAGGTGTGCCGCAACGGCGCCTGCGTCGACCCCTGCGCGGGCGTCCCGTGCCCGGCGCGCCAGCACTGCACCGCGGGCCGATGCGAGCCCAACTGCCCCTGCGTCGCGTGCGGAACCGGCACGGCGTGCAACGAGATGTCCGGCCGCTGCGAGTCGCCGGGGTGCGCCGCCACGCGGTGTGTTCCGGGGACGGTGCGCGACTGCACCGGGCCGACGCCGCAGTGTGTTCCGTCGTGCATGGGCGTGACGTGCCCGCTCGGAACGCTCTGCGACGAGGACACGGCCCGCTGCGTGGCCGACCGCTGCTTCGGCATCGCCTGCCCGGTGGGGAGCAACTGCGTCGACGGCCTGTGCCAGCGCATCCCTCCGCCCGACGCGGGCGTCCGCGACGTGCCCGTGGTGGTGGTGCGCGACGCTGGGGTGGGGATGGACGCCACCGTGCGGCGCGACGCGGGCGTCGGCCCGATGGACGGGGGCGCCGACCCCAACCTGCTGGTCCCGGTGGCTGATGACAGTGGTTGCGGTTGCCACGTCGGATCGACGGGCGGCGTGCCGTGGCTCGCGGGCGGCGGGGCGTTCGTGGTGCTGGGTGCGATGGTGGCGCGACGTCGTCGTCGACGCGGATAGAGGAGCGAAGCAGTGGGGGACTGGTCGAGTGCCCCCACTCCGCTAACGCGCCGTCACTTCAGCGGCAGACCGAACCCCAGGTGGAACGGGATCCCCGCCAGGTCGGCACGCGCGCTCACCGAGAGCACCACGCTGCGCTGACCGTTCTGCGACACGACCTGCGCCTCGACCCGTGACGCCTCCTGCGCCGTCGGGAAGAGGAACACCGACGCCGCCTGCTCGAACATCAGCTTCACTTCCTGCTCCTCGGCGCCCGGCGGGAGCTGCGCCAGCACCCAGCGCGCAAACCGCACCACGCGCCCGGTGAGCACCTGCGCCGAGAGCGGAACCACGTCCTCGCCCTTCCGCACCGTCGGCATCGTCGACAGGATGATCGAGTCGCTGTTGCGACCGCTCCCGAGCCCGATGATCCCGAGCTCACCGAGCCGGCTCTGCGCCCTGATCGAATAGAACGCCTCCGTCGGCACCAGCGTGCCCGCGTCGCGCCCGCTCGGCAGCTCGTACGAGCCAGCAGCCTTGAGCGCGCCCTGCGGCCCGAGGATCTTCGCGAAGGCCCCGCTCTTGTGATAGCTGGCCGACAACATCGCGCCGAGCGCCGCCACCGGCGACCCGAACACCACGCGCCGCAGCGCGCCCGTCCCCTCGGTGCGAACCACCGGGCGGTTGCTCGTCACCGAAAGCCAGCGCGCCGCATCGTCATCGCGCAGCGCGCTCCACGCCGACGGCAACGATCCGTCCTCGTCTTCGATGCGCGACGACACCGCGTGCACGTCCTTCTGGCCGAACACCGCCGACGTCACGGCCGCCACCACGGGGATGTCGTTGTCCGCGCCCACGTTGGCGAGCGCCAGCAGCCGCTCCGGGTCGTCCACCGCGTCGAACACGAAGATCGCGTCGGGCGCCTCGTCCTCCGGAACCTCCGGCAGCGCCGCGCGAATCGCGCCGAGCGTCCCGTCCGCGTCGGTGTCCACCACCTCGACCTGGATGCCCGCGTTGTCGGGGCACTGATCGACCAGCAGCTTCAGGCTGCGCCACGCCGACTCCAGCCGCGACACCTCCGCCGACTTCAACAGATCAACCGCCGTACCGAACACCTCGGCCTCGATGAGGTCACGCGCGCCGCGCCCCGCCGCCGGCTGCGTCGCCGTCGTCGAGGGCCCGCGCATTGCCTTGAGGAAGCTGCTCACGGCCGCGCCCGCGGAGGGCGGCGAGAGCGGCGTCGAGTCACCCGAGAGCAGCGCGTCGAGCGACGTCGCAGCGGGAGCAGCGGCAGGAGCGGCAGGCGCAGCAGCGGGCGGCGGAGTCAGGTTGAGCTTCGCCTTGAGCGCCGCGGCCAGCTTGCCGTCGCCCACCAGCTCGATGACCTTCGCCACCGCGCTCACCGGGTCGGGCCGCTTGGTGGCGTCGTTTTGCGCGAGCGACGCGCCCAGCGCCGTGAGCCCCGCCAGCGCCGGAACCGACGCGATGAGCTCGCTCGCCTGAAAGGCCTTGAGCGACCCGAAGCCCACTGAATAAGCGTGCGTGGCGCCCGCGCCGAGGCGGTCAGGAACCGACGCGTCGACCTTGAGCCCCGTCGCTTCGAGGAGCGACGCGAAGTTGCTCGGGGTCACCGTGAAGCGCTTGCCCGCGGGGTTCGCGGTGAACGCCCCGGTCACAAGCCAACGCACCCGCACGCCCGTCTTGTCGTCTGTGCTCATCACCATCGCTCCAGCAGTGGTTGGATCTTTTGGGAGGGGAGAGAAAACGGCCGCGGTCAGATGCCGTTGCCGATGAGGTCCATGTCGGTCTCGTCGTCGCCGTCGGGGGCGTCGGCGCTCGCGTCACCCACGCCCGCATCCCGCACGAAGCCGGTGCGGGCGTCGACGCGGAGCACGCGGTTCCAGAGCGAAGGGTCGCTCGACACGAAGGCGTTGTTGATGACGTAGATCGCCCGGTCAGCCGCCGCCCGGCGGAAGATGCGCGGGGGCACGAGCGGTCGTGCGCGGTCGTGGTCGGAGACTATGACCTGCTCGCTCACCTGCACGCCCTCGGCGCGGTACTGGAGCGCGGTCTGCAACTCGAAGGTGCGCTCCCAGCCGGTCTCGTTGAGCACCGTGGAGAGCTCCTTCTTGAACTCGAAGCGCGCCGGGCCGAGGCAACGCCCGCTCGGCGTGCGCAGCGGCTCGTTCACGAAGCGATCGCCCTGGAGCATCATCAGCCGCGCCTGGCGACGGCAGGTGAGCGGGTTGTTTTCGTCCGAGCAGACCTCCCCTTCGCCGATGAGCACGCGCCGCGCGCCGATGGCTTCGAGGCGCAGACGCGCCCGGCGGGGAAAGGTTCGCAGCGTGCCGATGGCGCGCACGCCGACGCGCTCGCGCTGGAAGTCGGCGAGGGCCACGGGGCCGACGGCCTCGCCGTTGTCGAAGCGGTCGACGATGATCCAGACGAGGCGCAGCGTGGGCCCGAGGCGCTGCACGATGACGTCGTCTTCGGTGAGCGGGCGCTGCGGGGTCGGGTTGCTGGGCTCGGCGGGCTCGCGGCAACGGATGGTGGGCTCGCGCCACGCGATGGGCTGGTCGGTGCAGTCGCGCACGTTGCCCTGCGCCATGCCGGGCGTGTACCCGCGGATCATCAGCCGGGCCCAGTCGTCGCCGCGCAACGTGGGCACCGCGCCCTCGACGGCGCGCGGCGCGCGGACGGAGCACACCACGGGCTCAGGGAGCGGGGCGGCAGGCGGCGGGCGGTTGCTGGTGCAAGCGGACGCCACGACGGCGCCCCCGAGGCCGAGCGCGGCGCACAGCCCGAACCAACGAACGACCGCGTGGGTGGACAGGACTCTCATGGGAACCACTACCCCTCGAAGGCGTTACCGAAATCTGGAAGGCATCGATAGGCCCGCTTAGTGGCCGCGGCCGGATGGTACACGCCTCGGATCATTGTCAGCGAAGTTTTCACCGAGGGCCGCGGAGTACGCCCGGGCGAAGTCCCGGCCGAAGATCGCCGAGGTGATCTCCTTGTCCTCGGTGAGCTCGTCGTGCAGGGCGAGGTAGCGCTTCCACGCCGCGGCCGCCTTGAAGGGCCCGAAGTTGAACGCTCCCCCTTGTCCATCGACGTGGCGCTCGATGCCCGCGGGCGCGAGCCGCACCTGGAGCAGCTTGCGGACGCCCTCCATCACGGCGCCGAGGAGGGCGACCTGGTGGGTCATGATCTCGGCGTACTGCCCGCGGAGCTGCTGCATCCGGGCGTCACCGTCGCCGGTCCAGTCGAGGAGGTAGGCGAGGAGGGTCTTCGGGTCTTGCGGGTCTTCGACGGGCGACGGGTCGGCGCTGCGGCGCGACGAGCCCACCATCTCCACGCCGAACTCGTCCTGGCTACGACGCAGGCTCACGTACGCGGTGCCGAAGACTTCGAGCGCCGCGAGCGCGCGCACGAGGAAGCCCTCCATCTCCTGCGGTGACTGCGGCACGGGGCGGTTGGGCACGAGGTACTGCGCGAGCTGCTGCACGAGCTGCGCGGCGGCGCCGCCCGAAGCGTCGTTGGGGAGCGGGACGTTCTGCTGTTGGGCGAAGGCCTTGAACTGCGGCTCGTGGGCGGCCTCGGGGTAGGTCTCCGCGAAGAGCGCGATGGCCGCCGGGACCTGCGCGGGCGGGAGCTGCGAGAGCACGCCCATGAGGGCTTGCTGGAGTTCGTTCCAGGCGTGGCGGTGGGCGTGGACGTGGTTGCGGAGGCCGAGGATCTGGTTGCGCCCCGCGCCCATCATCGCGGGCCGCGCGGTGGGCCCGGCCTGCGGTGCGCCGCCGTGCGCCGCCATGATGGAGGCGGCGTCGAACATCATGGTGGAGGCGACGTCGCCCTCCAGCGAGGGGTGGCCGGGCGCGCGCTGCTGCGTGTTGCGCATGAGGCCCGCGGCGACGGAGGTCTGCTCGGCGTTGCCGTTGGGTCCGCCGGTGATGGCGCTCTCGGGAACGTTGGCGCGCTGGAAGGTGAGCCGCAGCGCGCCGATGCGGAACTCGTACTCGGGCCCCGGGATGCCGACGGCCTGGTTGGCCGCGAGGCGCTGTCCGCCGACGGTGGTGCCGTTGGTGGAGCCGAGGTCGTAGTAGGCCGCGGCGTTTTGATCGAAGGCCACGACGGCGTGCCACTGCGAGACGAAGGGAAACTTCAGCGGCAGGTCGTTGAGGGCATTGCGTCCGACGCGCACCGGCGTCTTGCCGAACACGAACGACTCGGTGGTGTTGTCCTGGAGATTGTCGACGCGGACGAGCAGGGCGAGCATCGGAGGGCCGCGACACTATCACAGCCCCCTTCAGGGCCCATGCCGACGTGTCGCCCCGCCTGGGCCTACGCCGCAGCGTCAGCGCAGCGCCCCTTCTGGGCCTACGCCGCGGCATCAGCGTGTCGCCCCGCCTGGGCCTACGCCGCAGCGTCAGCGCGGCGCCCCGCCTGGGCCTACGCCGCAGCGTCAGCGCGGCGCCCCGCCTGGGCCTACGCCGCAGCGTCAGCGCGGCGCCCGCAGAAAAATCTCCCCTCCCGTTTGACGCTCTCGGCGGTGTGTTTCTGCTGGGGTTTGTCGCCGGAGCACAACGCGAAAACCCGCTCCGGCCGGAAAGGCAGCAACCACCATGATGACCCTCTGGCGTCCGTTTGGTCTCGACTCCTCGCTCCGCACCCTCGACCGCGAGGTCGACCGCCTCTTCAACGCGCAGCACGAGCGCGCCTTCGCGCACCGTGCCCGCCCCGAGGCGCCCGCGGAGGTCTTCGAAACCGACGAGAACATCACGCTCCGCGTCGACCTCCCCGGCGTGACTCCCTCCGACGTGCAGGTCGGCGTCGAGAACAACGTGCTGACCATCAAGGCCACTCGCGCCGCGCCCGCCGACGACGGCCGCACCGTCTATCACCTGGCCGAGCGCGGCTACGGCGAGGTCACCCGCACCTTCCGCCTGCCGGGCCGCGTCGCCAGCGACAGCGCCTCGGCCAGCTACGACAACGGCGTGCTGTCCATCACCTTCCCGAAGCGGGCCGAGCTGAAGGCGCGAACCATCGAGGTGAAGGGAACCAGCGCGGCCTCCTGACCCGTCGCCCACTGATCGCGACCCCCACGGCGCGTGACCTGTGACACCGTCACGGGCGTGCGCCGCGCCTATTTCATCACCGTCCTTCTGCTCCTGACGGCGTGCCCGTCGCGCGCTCCCTCGCCCCCCGACGCGCGTGTCGCAACACCCGTCGTCGCGCCCGATAGCGGCCCGGCCAACCACGTCTGCTACGGCCCTGGCGGGTCGGCCGTGGAGGTCGACCGCGGCACCAACTGCGCGTCCCTTGGCGGCAGCGACACCCCACCCACGGAGGTTCGCAACGCCCCCGCGGTGCGTCGCGACGGTGGCACCCTGCAACCGCAGCTACCCTGATTTCAAGGCGATTTCACCGTTGCCGCTTCGTCGCGTCGCCGCCGCAATCGGGTTATACGGTTGCGTGATGCGTCGACGAAACTTCGTCTTGTCGGGTCTGGTGTTCTTCGCTCTGGCGACGACGGGTTGTGGCAGCGACGAGGCGACGGCCTTCGCGCCCGGGCTGCAACCGTTGGAAGAAGTGACCGCCCCGGCGCCCACCGCGACGGCGACCGACCCGTACCCCGAGGTGCTCGTCACGCGCTCGGGTCACCTCACGGCGTACGACTGGGCGCACGGCCGCGCGTACGTCCACGCGCCCCTCGCGCGGGTCTACGAGGCGATGCGCGACCCCGAGGTCAACACCGACCGTCGGCGCGTCGACGAGTTCACGACCACCAACGACTCGGAGCCCGAGTACCCCTTCAGCTTCCGGGTGCACAACGTCGTCAACGACGTGGTCACGCTGGAGTTCGACGTGTCCTACCGGCTGGGCCCCCTCGCGGGCTCCGAGGCCGTCCCCACCGCGGTGGGCCTGCGCTACCAGAAGACCTTCGGCAGCTCGTTCATCGACCTGATGAGCGGGTCGGCCGTCGCGCGGCAGGTGACGGCCGACGTGACCGAGATCGAGATCGTCCGGCACCTCAAGTCCATCAGCACCAACGCGTCGGACTCCGAGGCGTACGTCCGCGATATGTACGCGTCGCTCCTGGCGCGGGTGCGCGGACAGCCCCTGCCGAGCTATTGATGGGCAGATGGCCATTCGCTGGCTGAGCCCAACCCTTCGGTTCCCCTCCCCCCACAGCGCGGACGTCGACGGCATCGTGGCGGTCGGCGGCGACTGCTCCCCCGCGCGGCTGCTCCTCGCGTACCGCAGCGGCATCTTCCCGTGGCCGCTGTCGGACACGCTGCCGTTGTTCTGGTTCTCGCCCGACCCGCGGTGGGTGGTTCCGCGCGACGGGGAGCATCTGCCCAAGAGCCTCAAGAAGCAGATGCGACGGGGCATCTACGAGGTGCGCTGCGACACGGCCTTCGAGGCCGTGATCGACGGCTGCTCCGCGGTGCCACGACCCGGCCAGCAGGGGACATGGATCATCCCGGAGCTGCGCGAGGGCTTCGTGGCGCTGCATCGAATGGGATACACCCACTCCATCGAAGCGTGGCAGGACGGCACGCTGGTGGGCGGGCTCTACGGGCTGGCGCTGGGGCGGGCATTCTTCGGGGAGTCGATGTTCGCGCGGGCGCCCGATGCGTCGAAGGTGGCCTTCGCGACGCTGCTCGCCAACCTCCACGCGTGGGGCTTCGACTTCGTGGATTGCCAGACGCGCACCGACCACCTGGAGCGCTTCGGCGCCGTCGCGTGGACGCGGCAGCAGTACCTCGACGCGCTGGGCAAGGCGCTCGACGGCGAAGACCGGGTCGGCAGGTGGAAGTTCGACTTGGACCCAGCGGCGGCTGCAGTAGCCATCCGGGAGTGACCGGCGGTGCCCTTCTGCCGCGACGAACCAACCCGCCAGCGCCCCTCAACCACTGGCACCAACTTCGCTAACATCGCCGAGCGGAGGAACTCAATGACGTACTCGCGATGGATCGTCGGCGCCCTGCTGACCACGGTGGGAGCCCTTGGGATGGGCGGCTGTTACTACGACTTCTCGGACGACCGTGACGACACCGCGACGGAGCCGCCGTCCTCGTATGGGAGCTCGTCGTCGTCGGCCAACCTCTCGCGCTGGAGCGGTCGGGCCGATGTCTTCCGCGGCGACCTCGGCACCGTGCGCGCCTTCGAGGGCCGCGCCGCCGAAGTCACCGGCAGCGACTACGGAACCACCACCAGCACCGTTCGCATCGACGCCGAAGACACCACCGCCCGCTGGTGGGCCATGACCCAGCTCTCCGTCTCGGGGACGCTCCACCACCCGCGACTCGTCCCCGGCGCGCGGCTGGTGTTCAACGCGAGCTCGGGGCGAGCGGGCGGACTCCATGTGTCGGTGCTCGGGTGCTCGGGGCCGCGGCGTGACCAGTTCACCTACGACCGCCCCGCCGACGAGGTGAGCGTCAACGTCTCCGAAGGCCCGTCGCCCGACACCCGCCGCATCGACTTCGACGCGAAGTTCGATGGGCCCGGTGGAGAGCAACACGTGACCGGGTCGTTCGTGTACGACGTCCAGTAGGGCGGCACCGACTCGGCGCCGGGCACCCAATGCTTCGGGGCTCGCGGGGGTCTCCGCCCCATCGGAGGTCTCCCAACGCCTATGCCCAACACTCGTTCGCGCCGCGCGCTCGCGGTCGTCACCTTCTCCCTCTCCCTCTTCTCCGCCGTCGGATGCGCGCGACGCCCCGCCGTCGAGACGGGCCCGACGCTGCCGCTGCGCCGCGTGGTGGTCTACCGCAACGGCGTCGGCTACTTCGAACGCCAGGGCCGCGTCGAAGGCGACGCCGTGAACTTCCGCGTCACGCAGAACGAAGTGGGCGACTTCCTCGCGACGCTCGCCGTGATGGAGTCGGGCGGCAGCAGCGTTCGCTCCGCGGCCTTCCCGATGCCCGAAGAGCAGGTCGGCGACACACCGCCCGACCCCAACCGTCGACGCAATGTTCGACTCGCGCTCGACGGCCGCGAGCACGACCTCACCGTGGGCTACACCGTCGAGACCCCCATCTGGCGGCCCACCTATCGCCTCGTCTTCCAGGGCGAGCAGCCCGAGGTGCAGGCGTGGGGCATCGTGCAGAACCTCTCCGGCGAGGACTGGTCCAACGTCAACCTCTCGCTGGTGTCGGGGTCGCCGGTGTCGTTTCGCTCCGAGCTCGCCACGCCGGTCATCCCGCTGCGACCCACGGTGACCGATCGCGGCGCCGTCATCGACGCCGTCCCGCAGAGCGACACCACCCTCGCCCAGGACCAGGCCCAGGTGCAGCCCACGCCGGCCCCGACGCCCGCCGCCGAGCCGATGCCCGAAGGCCGCCTCGATGACCTCATGAACTCCAACGCCCCCGGCCACGCGCGCGCGGGCTCAGCGGGCGGCGGCGCGGGTCGTCGAGCGATGCCCATGCGCCCCGCGGCCCAGGCGGCGCCCCGCTACGCCATGGGCGGCGCACCGACCGCCCCTCCAGCGCCGTCGTCGACGCCGCGCAACCTCGCCGCGCTGGCCGCGCTCGCGGTGCAGGGCGGCGCCACCCGCTACGACCTGCCGCAGACGGTGACCGTGCCCGACCGCAGCGCGACGATGGTGATGCTCACGTCGCGACAGGTTCCGGGCAGCCAGATGTATCTCTTCGCGCCGGACCCTGGCGTGGGCGACTCGGGGTCGCACCCCTTCCACGTCGCGCGCTTCGAAAACCGCACGGGCGGCACGCTGGAGCGCGGCCCCATCGCCATCTTCGAGCGCAACGCGTTTCTCGGTCAGGGGATGATGGAGTCGCTGCCCGATGGGGCGACGACGACGGTTCCGTTTTCGCTGGAGCGCGGCATCGCGGTGGACTCGGCGCAGACCAACGCGGTGGAGGGCGCGCGGCTCGTTCGCATGGTGCGCGACACGCTGACCATCGAGCGCTTCAGCGTCACCCGCACCACCTACCGCGCCCGCAACGGGCTCGACCGCCCGGCGCGCCTGCTCTACCGCCACGCGCTCGGCAGCTCGGTGCTCTTCGAGCCGCCGACCGGAACCGAGAACAGCAACGGCAACGCCCTCGTCCCGACCAACATCGACGCCCACGGCCGGAGCGAGATCGTCGTCACCGCGCGCACCGCGTTCACCGTCGGCGTCGACCTCGCCAACGACCAGGCCGCCGATGCGCTCACCGCGTATCTGCGCGACGGCCACCCCGCCGAGCCGCTCGCCACCACGTTGCGCGGCGCGCTCGACCTGCGTCGCCAGATCGCCGACCTCACCACGCAGCGCGACCAGCAGGTCACCCGCCGCGACGAGCTCCAGAACAGCGCCGAGGAGACCCGCGGAAACCTCACCGCCATCCAGCGCAACCCGGCGGCCGCCGACCTCCGCGCGCAGCTCACGGCCCGCCTCGCGCGCACCGCGACGGAGATCGATCAGACCATCCGCCGCGTCGTCGAGCTCGACACGCAGATCGGCGAGCGCCGCGTGCGACTGGTGGAGGCGATTCGCGGGGTGGAGTTCGACGTGAACGCACCAGCGGCACCCGCGACGACTCCGGCCGCGCGGTAGCTCTCGGCCCACGAGTCAGGCTCTCTACTACCGCGACCCTCACCCCATCTATGGTCGCCCCGTGAACGCCCTCCGCCTCGTCACCCTCTCGTCGCTGCTCTTGCCAGCCTGTCGTCGCCCTCGGCCTCCGGCGCCGCCTGCGCCGCGCGTCGTCGCGCGTGACGCCGCGCCCGTTGCCTTCGACGCGGGCCCGGCCATCACCCGCGACGCCGCGCCCGTTGTCGCGCCAGACGCCACGCTCGCTGGCGCGATGCCCACGACGGAGCCACTGCTCCCCGACGCCGAACCGATGGAGCCCGGGTGCTTCGCGTGGTCGTCGCGCCGCTCGATGGCCGCCTGCCTCGTCGGCCAGAGCGGGACCAACCTCAACGACGACACCGAGTGGTCGGTGCGCTTCAGCGGTGAGCCCGCGAGTGCTGTGTGGAGCCTGGTTCCGGTGACCGACGCGGGGTGGTTCGAGCGGCCCGATCAGACACAGGCGCCGGCAACGGTTCGAGCGCGGCTGCGGTCGCGCTTCGTGGCCGAGGGCTTCGTCGACCTGCGCCCGCTGCGCCAGGCGCTGTCGGCCACCGCCTGGGAGTGGGCGCCCGGCGCGACCGTGCGCTCGGTGCATCGACGCACCTTCGGCGGTGGCGACAACGCCGCCGAGCGCGGCACCGATCGCATCGAGCTGCGCTGGCAACCCAACGGCCCACGGCTGGTGCTCACCGCGTGGGAAGACCGCCCCGTCGCCGAGCCGGCGCTGCGCGGATACGTGATCCCGGGCGGGCGCTACCTCGTGCTCGATGCAGTCGGCGAGTACGGCGACGAGGGCGAGTACGGCGTGCACGCGCTGGCGTGGCTCTGCGACCGCGAGTCGCGCACCTGCCAGTAGGCGGGCGCGACGGGCGGCGCGAGGGAAGACGTGCGTGACGGCTCTCGCATTGCGGCGGCGACACCGACCCGAACGGCGCTCTACGCTCGGCCGATGCGACCGACCCTGCTCGCCGCGACGCTCGCCCTCGCCCCCGCGCTGGCCTCCGCGCAGGACGCTCAGCGCGACCTCGACCGCTACGTCCTCCGCGAGAACATCAACAACGGGCTCTTCACCGCCGTCGGCGCCGCCAGCGTGACGGCGGGTGCGGTGCTGCTCACGCGCGACGACGAGCTGCTGCGGGGGGCGGGCTATCCGCTCGTGGTTGCGGGGTCGATACAGCTCGTCTTCGGGGTGGTCTATCTCGCCATCACACCCGGCATCCGCGAGCGCGGGACGCGACTGATCGCGACGGACGCTGCGGAGTACCGCCGACGGGAGGGCGCGCGCATCGACGGGATCGTGGGGGCATTTCCGTGGATCTACGCAGTGGACGGCGCGCTGCTGGCGGCGGGCGGCGTAGCGCTCGGCGTCGGGCTCGCGGGCGACGATCGCAGCGTGACGGGGGTGGGCATCGGCTGCCTCGCGGCGGGCGTCGCCGAGCTGGCACTGGATGTGTTCGGAGGGTGGACCGCGCGCGAGCACAGCCGCGGCGTGCGGAGCATCGGGGTGACCGCGGGCGCGGGCTACGTCGGGGTCGCGGGGGTGTTTTGAGCGCGTAGGCGAGGCGTGCGACGGTCAGCTCGCAGTCCCCGGGCCACGCCCCAGCGTCAGCGCGGCGCGCGACGGTCACGCCCGCAGTCGATCATCATGCGTGAGCGCTAAGGGAGATGGCGCGCGAGCGTCGCGATCGCGGAGGCGATCAGGGCGAACGCACTCGCGCGTACGCACCGACGGAGGTCCGCGGCCTGCACCTGCTCCCACCACGCGAGAGGAGAGCAGGCGCGCTCCGCGGTGATCCCTTGCGCCGCGCGATAGGGTGCCGACGACGACGACGCCGCGGGCACGAAGAGCACTTCGGTGGTCGCGTCGCCGAGCGTGTGGTGGACGACGGTTCCGTCGGTGAGGCGGTGGTGACCGTCGGCGCCGCGGCGCGCGATCTTCCACGGCAGTCGGCGCAGCGGCTCGCGGCGCCACGTGAGCGCCGTCCACCACCCGGCCAGTGCGACCACCGCGCTCGCGAGCAGCGCCCATGGCGCTCGCACCCCCCGAGGCCGCAGGCGGACGCACCACGCGCCCTCCGCAGAGAGATACGGGCGATCGCACGCCATCAGCACCTCGCGTGACGACACGACGGCTACGCGGTGCCCGCTCGTGGCGGCGTTCGGATCGAGCGAGCACACCCCTTCGGCGGGCAGGCGCGCGACGATCTGGTGCGGATCCGCGGGCGCCACGGTGGCCTGGACCATCGCGACGTGCCAGCGCGCCAGGGTTGACGCCATGCGCACCGGACCGGCCGTCCACTCGCACCTCGCTCGCTCGACGCCAGACTCCCCGATCGAACTGGTGTCGCGGATGCTCGACGTCGGACAGTTCGCGTCCTGGTCGAGCCTCGCGGGGGTCTCGCGCCAGTGAGCGCGCGTCGCCTCTGGCCCCATCGGCGACAGGAACTCTGCCGCGAAGGTCGGCTGCATCAGCGCCTCTGCTTCGAGGGTGAGGGGCATCACGCAGAACGCGAGTGCGATGATTCGGAAGAGGGTCCAACGGGGCGCAACGGTCGCGGGCGAGGGATCGGGACGATCGGTGATGTCAGCCTCGGTCATCTTTCTACCCGACGTGATCGATGGCACGACCGACCCCGCCAACGCTACATCCCACCGGGCTCATTCCTTCGGGTGCGCGACGTCAGCAGTCGACGGTGACTGCGAGCTGACCGTCGCGCGCCGCGCTAACGCCGCGGCGTGGCTCCCGCAACCACCCACGCAGCGTCGCGGTCGATCACCGCCACCACCGCGTCACCCGCCACCACGCCCAGCGCGCGCAGCACCCGCCGCGGCATCCGCGCGGCCAGCGTGAACCCGCAGTCCAATGTCACCACTGCAAACGCCCCCTCGTCCTCCACGCGCACCACCCGCCCCGCGACCCCGCCGCGCGCCGCGTCCGCCCGGTGCAACGTCACGTCCTCGGCCCGCACGCACACCTTCACGTCGCCGCTCACGCCGCGCGGTCCCGACGCGGTGAGCTCGCGTCCTCCCGCGCGCACCACCACGGCGCCGTCCACCTCGCGCAGCACCGTCGCGTCGATGAGCGTGTCGACCCCGACGATGCGGGCGGTCGTCGCATCACTCGGCCGCTCGAAGACCTCGCCCACGGGGCCCACCTGACGCGCGCGGCCGCGATCAAACACCACCAGCGAGTCGCCGAGCGCCATGGCCTCCGCGGGGTCGTGCGTGACCAGCAGCGTCGGCAGCGCCAGCTCACGGAGCCAGCGGCGCAGGTCGGCGCGCAGCGACTCGCGCGCGGGCAGGTCGAGCGCCGACAAGGGCTCGTCGAGCAGCAGCAGCGACGGGCGACGGGCGACGGCGCGGGCGAGCGCGACGCGCTGGCGTTCGCCGCCGGAGAGGGTGGCGGGCGCGCGACGCAGGAGAGCACCGAGGCCGAAGCGGGAGGCGCACTCGTCGACGCGGCGGGCGCGCTCTGGTGGGGAGAGCGCGTCGAGGCCGAAGGCGAGGTTGGCGGCCACGTCGAGGTGGGGAAAGAGCGCGCCGTGCTGCGAGACGAAGCCCACGTCGCGGCGCTGCGGCGGCACCCACGTCGACGCATCGAACCACGTCTGCGAGCGCCAGCGGAGAGTCCCAGAGCGGGGCCGTTCGAGGCCGGCGAGGCAGCGCAGGAGGGTCGTCTTGCCAGCGCCCGATGGACCGAAGAGCACCGCGATGGGGAAGGCGTCGGCGTCGAGAGAGAGCTCGACGGCGCGGGCGTCGGTGAGCTCGACGCGGGCGATCAGGTCGTCGGCCACCGCGGGTCCCCCGACCGCTGCGCGCGGTACGTCAGCAACAGCAGCGCAAACGACAAGCCCACCAGCACGCCCGCGGTGCGATTCGCCGCGGCGTAGTCGAGCGACTGCACCTGATCGTAGATGGCGACGGAGGCCGTTCGGGTGCGACCGGGGAGGTTGCCGCCGAGCATCAGCACGACGCCAAACTCACCGAGCGTGTGGACGAAGGTCAGCACCGCCGCGGCGACGACCCCGGCGCGCGAGAGCGGGAGCACCACGCGGACGAAGGTCCGGAGGCGGGAGGCGCCGAGGCACCACGCGGCCTCGATGAGCTCGCGGTCGACGCGAGCAAACGACGCGCGCAGCGGCTGCACCGCGAAGGGCAGGCTGTAGATGACCGATCCCACGACGAGGCCCGGGAAGGTGAAGGGCAACGACTCACCCGTGAGCGCGACGGCGAGCGCACCGAGGGGAGAGCGCGGACCGAGCGCGAGCAGGAGGTAGTAGCCGAGCACCGTGGGCGGCAGGATCATCGGCAGCGCCACGACGGCGTCGACGACGGGGCGAACGCGTCGACGGGTGGTCGCGAGCCACCACGCGAGCGGGAGCCCGAGCGCCAGCAGGATCACCGTCGTGACGGCGGCGAGTCGGAGGCTGAGGGCGAGGGCGATCCAGTCCATGGAGGGGGAGGCAGGTCGAAGCCGTGGCGCAGGAGAATCGCGCGAGCCGCGGGAGATTGCAGGAAGCGGGTGACGATCATGGCGGAGCCGAGGTCGGTCGCGCGCCGGAGGATGACGCCGCCCTGCTCGATGGGAGGATGGAGTTCGGCGGCCACCGCGAAGACCTGACCGGGCGCGGCGCGGACCGCGGGCGCGCGGGTGAGCGAGAGCGCGACGAGCGCGACGTCGGCGGCACCGGACTGGGCCATCTGGAAGGCCTGGGCGACGTTTTCGCCGGTGACGATCTTCGCGGCGACGGCGGCGGTGAGCCCGGCGCTGGCGAGCGCGGCGACGGCGGCGCGTCCGTAGGGCGCGTGGGCGGGGTTGGCGATGGCGACGCGACGAACAGCCGGGTCGAGGAGCGCGCGCAGACCGAGGGTGGAGAGGTCGAGCGACGATGAAGGCAGCGCGGTGAAGAGCGCGAGGTGACCGCGGGCGTAGAGGAAGAGCGAGCGTGGGTCGGCGAGGTTGCGGGCGCAGAGGTCGCGGGTGAGCGCGGCGTCGGCAGAGAGGAAGACGTCGAAGGGAGCGCCCTGGGTGATCTGCGCGACGAGGCTCCCGGAGGCGCCGTAGCTGACCTCGACGGCGAGGTGGGGTTCGGTCGCGCGGAGGGCCGTGAGGATGTCAGCGAGGGCGAAGCGCAGGTCGGACGCGGCGGCGACGGAGACGCGACGGGCGCGCGACGGAGGGCGAGCGCAGGCGACGAGCGCGACGGAGGCGGTGAGGAGCGCGCGGCGGGAGAGAGGCATCAGACGCGACGGATCAGCCGTCGACGAAGAGACCCGCGACGGAGCTCGCGGTCACCGCGCGGGTGAGCCAGGCGCGCAGCGTCGGGAGGTCATGGCAGGCGGCGATGCGCTGCGAGCTGTCGTCGTCGAGGGTCCAGCCGCGGGCTTCGATGATCGCCACGATCGCCGAACGAGACTCCTCCTCGCGGACCTCGTTGCGCACCGCATCGAGGCTCCCATAGCCCTTCGCGGACAGCAGGTTGCGCAGCGTCACCTGGTGCGCAGCGTCGCGGTCGTAGAGCGCCCGCACCGGAACCGGCAGCCCCAGAACCCCTGGCGCCGTGAGCGTTCCGTCGTCGCCCACGGTTCGCATCGCCGCCCCGGCCTCGTGCA
Organism: Polyangiales bacterium; assembly: GCA_044229975.1. Lineage (GTDB taxonomy): Bacteria > Myxococcota_A > Polyangia > Polyangiales > SCUS01. The sequence goes on along the minus strand of JBGARZ010000004.1, from coordinate 471,348 downwards.
CCTCCACCCGCCGCGGGCCGACCAGCCGCACCACCCACACCCAACGTGTGCCGGCGGTCAGCAGCTCGGCGATCTTCGTCCGCAGGTCGGCCTCGTCCTGACCCTTGCCCGCGTACTCCACGGCGAGCGGCGCGCTCTTCGCCCAGGTCCCGTCGCCCGCCTCGAAGTTCACCGCGACGTCGGGTGCGCGCAGCGTGTCGGCGCTGAGCGCGAGGCCCGTGTCGACCCCGGCGCGACGCACCGCCGGGTCGCTGTCGAGCACCGCGAAGCCCAGCTTTCGGGGACCTGTGATGTCTTCGCCCTTGGGTGGGCAGTAGATCGGGTGCCCCTGCGACAACTCGTATGGATCACCCGAGCGAAGCTGCTCCGGCCGGAAGGGGCCGCGCTGGTATTTGCGATGACCGTCGCTCATCCCGACGACGCTACCACCGCGCAGCGGCGCCCGCGGCGATGACCCTCACGGCCCGGTGTCGACCGTGGACCCGGAGTCCGACCCGCTACCACCGTCCGTCTCGCCACCACCACTGCCGCTGTCCGTCCCGGCGTCCGAGATGACGACGGTACACATCCCCGTCATCGAAATGCACAAGCCGCTGAGGCAGCAGTAGCGAACGCTATCCGGGTCGCTGGAGGTGCGGCACGGGTCGCAGTCGGCGTTGGCGCCGCACGACGACGGGCACACCAACTGGGTGCGGCACGCCCCGCTGACGCAGGTCTGGCCCGCGGCGCAGGCGTTGTTGCAGGCGCCGCAGTGCGCCGTCGAGGTGCGCGTGTCGACCTCGCACCCGTTGGCCTCCATCCCGTCGCAGCTCGCGTAGCCCGTCTGGCAGGTGAAGGTGCAACGGTCGACCGTGCACGCCGGCGTCGCGTTGGCTCCCGCGGTGCAGGCCACGCGTCGATAGCCGAGCCCGTCCGCCGTGCAGAACCGCGTCCCTGTGGCGTCGGCGCACCCCGCGGGCGCGTCGGGCGTGCACACCCTCGGAACACACGCGCCGCCCGAGCACGACTGACCGCTGGGGCACTCCGCCGGGTCGCCGAAGCCGAGGCCGTTGGCGCGGCACACCCGCACCCGCGTGACGTCGACGCACTCCGCGACGCCCGGCGTGCACGAGCGCATCACGCAGCGGCCGTCGACGCACGACTGACCACCCGCGCACGCCGTGCTCGTAAGGACGGAGCCGCGCGAGTCGCAGGTGCGCAGGGTCATCAGGTCGGCGCAGACGGCGCTCGACGGGGTGCACACCTGGCGACGGCACGTCCCCGTCGCCGTACAGAACGCGCCGCTCCCGCAATCAGCGTCGGCCACGCAGTCCACGCAGCGCTCGGCGACGGTGTCGCAGACCATGTTGAACGCGCTGCACTGGACCGACGATCGGCACGACCGGCTGGGGATGCAGGCGTGGGCGACGCAGCGCTCACCGGTGTTGCAGTCGGTGTCGGCGGAGCAACGGACGCAGCTCAACACCGTCGGGTCGCACACCTCGCCCGGGCAGGTGCGCGACGTGGTGCAGTCCACGCGCGGACCGCACGCGCCGCCGCGGCAGACGGGCCGATCGCCGGGGCACTCGGGGTCGCTGGTGCACTCGGTGCAGCGCCGCAGGAGCGCCGAACAGAGGCTCCCGACGGGACACTCGGCGGAGGTGGTACAGGCGGGCGGAGCGTCGGGCGCGTCGACGGACGAGGCGTCGCTGACGTCGGCCGCAGCGGCGTCGGGAGCGTCCATCGAGATGACGGCGTCCATCGGGCTGACGGCGTCCATCGGGCTGACCACGTCGGGCGCGACGACCACGTCCGGCGCAACAGCGGCGTCCATGTCGACGAGCACGTCCGGCGTGACGACGACATCCACGGGAGCCACGACGTCCGGCGCGACGACCACGTCGGCCGCGGTCGCCTCATCGGTCGTGACGGGCGAGTCGGTCGTGCTCGCGCCGGTGTCGGCCGCTGCGTCTGCCGCATCGGGCGTGTCGAAGCCCGACGAGCCGTTCGACGAACACGCCACCACCACACAGACCATCCCCAACGCCCCAAGCAGTCTCATCGGCGTCGATCCTTCGCGTGCGCCGCGCCCCGTGTCAACGACACCGCGGCGGAGCGTCAACCCACTCGTTCGGGCTCGATCTCCAGCGTCACCCCGAAGGCATCGCGCACTCTCTCGCGCACCCGCTCGGCCATCGCCAGCAGCGCCCGCGTGGTGCCGCCGCGGTTCACCAGCGCCAGCGCGTGCCGGTGCGACACGCCCGCGCCGTCGACGGTCCAGCCCTTCTCCACGCCTGCGCGCTCGATGAGCCAGCCCGCGGCCAGCTTCACGCGACCGTCGCTCGTCGCCCACCGCGGCATCGTCGCGCCCTCGCGCAACACGCCGCGCTCGCGCGCGCGCTCGGCCACCGCCTCCGCCACGTCCGCGGCCACCACCGGGTTCATGAAGAACGACCCCGCCGTGCGCCCTTCGGGATCATCCGGGTCCCACACCATGCCCTTCGCGCGGCGCAGCGCGAGCACCGTCTCCCGCACCCTCGCGACGGTCACCTCCGCGCCCTCCAGCGCCTTCGACAGCTCGCCGTAGCGCACCTCTGGCGCCACTCCGCGCCGCAGCGCGAAGGCCACCGACAGCACCACGTAGCGCCCGCGCGCCTCCCTCTTGAACACGCTGTCCCGATAGCCGAACCCGCACTCCGCCGGGCGCAGCGTGCGGTGCGCGCGGTCGCGGCGATCCCACACCTGCACGGCGGTGATGCGCTCGGCGACCTCCTGACCGTAGGCGCCGACGTTCTGCATCGGCGTCGCGCCCACGCAGCCGGGGATGCCCGACAGGCACTCCACGCCGACGTATCCCTGCGCCACCGACCACGCCACGAAGGCGTCCCACGGCTCGCCCGCGCACAAGAGCACCCGCGCGTCGTCGCCCTTCTCGATCACCTGTCGACCACGCGTCACCACGCGGATGACCGTTCCGTCGAAGCCCTCGTCGGCGATGACCAGGTTGCTGCCGCCGCCCATGAGGAGCACCGGTGTCCCGGCGTCGTCGGCGGCGGTCACGGCCGCGATGAGCACCTCCGTGGTGCGCGCCTCGATGAACGACCGCGCCGGGCCCCCGAGGCCCAGCGTGGTGTACGCCGCGAGGGGGACGTCGCTCCGTTCGATCACGCGGTGATGGCCCGCAGCCGCTCTTCGAGGAAGGCCTGCGCGGTGATGGGCTCGTCGCGCGCGGGCCGCTCGGCGGTGACCGTGGTGGCCGCGGGCGCGAGCAGCACCTCGGGCCGCGGGTGCGTGAAGAACGGCAGCGAGTAGCGCGTGACGTTGGGCCCCGACGGGTTGACCACCCGGTGCGTGGTCGACGGAATCACCCCGTTGGTGGCGCGTTGCAGCATGTCGCCCGCATCAAGAACGATCTGCCCCGAGAGTGAGTGCACGGGGATCCACTGCCCGTCGCGGGTGAGGAGCTCGAGGCCGCCGGTGGTGCTCTCGACGAGGAGCGTGAGGAGGTTGATGTCCTCGTGGGCCGCGGCGCGCACGGCGCCCTCCGGGACGTCCGCGGGCACCGGTGGGTAATGGATGAGCCGCAGGATGCTGTTGCCGTCGACGGCCATGGAGGCGAAGTGATCGTCGGGCAGGCGGAGATACCGGGCGACGGCGCGGAGGGCGACGAGCGCGACGGATTCGAGCGAGCGGTAGAGGGCGAGCGACACCTCGCGGAAGTCGGCGACGGCCGGATCATCGGGCCACGCGTTGCGGTCGTAGAGGGCGGCGTGCTCGGGGCGGATGGTCTCCTGGCCGACGTGCCAGAACTCCTTGAGGTCGGCGAGGCGCGCGCCGACGGCCCGCTCACGACCGAAGGGGACGTACCCGCGGTTGCCCTTGGCGGCGGGGACGATGCAGCGATTCTTTACCTCATCGGGTAACGCGAAGAGGCGGGCCGAGACGTCGAATGCACGCCGGATGAGGTCTTGTGGGATGCCGTGCTGGTCGAGGGTGACGAAGCCGAACTCGGCGAGCCCATCGCCGAAGCGGGCGACGAAATCGGCCTGGGCGGCGGCGTCACCGTGGGTGAAGGCGCGGAGGTCCACGACGGGGATCGAGCGCATGGCGGCGATGGGTAGCACAACCTCTCGCGGAGACGCGGCGCGGTGCTCCCTCTTTTCGAGGCCGCCGCGCCCGGCGGCCCGCCTACGACTTCAGCCGATACCCCGTGTTGAGCAGCCAGCGCACCACGGCGAGGCACACCACCATGAACGCCACGGTCACCCCGACGCTGGCGAGCACGTTGACGTCCGAGGTCCCGTAGAAGCTCCAGCGGAAGGCGCTCACCAGGTAGACCACCGGGTTGCAGAGCGTGACCTTCTGCCAGAACGGCGGGAGCATCGAGACGGAGTAGAAGCTGCCGCCCAGGAAGGTCAGCGGCGTCACCACCAGCATCGGGATCAGTTGCAGCTTCTGGAAGCCGTCGGCCCAGAGCCCGATGATGAAACCGAACAGGCTGAAGGTCACCGCCGTCAGCACCAGGAAGGCCACCATCCAGAGCGGGTGCGCGATGTGGTACGGCACGAAGAACCGCGCCGTCAGCAGGATCACCGTGCCGAGCACGACGGACTTGGTGGCCGCCGCGCCGACGTAGCCGAGCACGATCTCGACGAAGGAGATGGGCGCCGAGAGGGCCTCGTAGATGGTCCCCGAGAAGCGCGGCATGTAGATGCCAAACGACGCGTTGGAGATGCTCTCGGTGAGCAGCGACAGCATCGTCAGGCCGGGGATGATGAACGCCGCGTATGACACGCCCCCGACGTGGCTCATGCGCGACCCGATCGCCGAGCCGAACACGATGAAGTACAGCGACGTCGAGATGACCGGCGCCGCGATGGTCTGCATCAGCGTGCGCCACGCCCGCGCCATCTCGAACAGGTAGATCGCGCGGACCGCGTAGACGTTCACGCCGCACCCCCGTGCACGAGGTTGACGAAGATGTCTTCGAGCGAGCTCTCGCGGGTCGCGAGATCGCTGAAGCCCACGCGCTGCTCGGACAGCGCCGCGAGGAAGGCCGCCACCGCGTCGCGCTCGGCGTGGAAGGTGAACACCAGCTTCTTGCCGCCGTCGGCCAGCGCGAGGTCGTAGCCCGACAGCGCCGCGGGAACACGATCGAGCGGTTCGATCAGCGTGAGGGTGAGCTGCTTCTTCCCGAGGCGCTCCATCAGCACGGCCTTGTCCTCGACCAGCACGATCTCTCCCTTGTTGATGACCCCCACGCGGTCGGCCATCTGCTCGGCCTCTTCGATGTAGTGCGTCGTCAGGATGATCGTGACGCCCGTCTCGCGGAGCGCGCGAACCATCGTCCACATGTCCCGCCGCAGCTCCACGTCGACGCCCGCCGTGGGCTCGTCGAGGAAGAGGATCCGCGGCTCGTGCGACAGCGCCTTCGCGATGAGCACGCGGCGCTTCATCCCACCAGACAGCGTCATGATCTTGCTGTCGCGCTTGTCCCACAGCGACAGCTCGCGCAGCACCTTCTCGATGTGCTTCGGGTCGGAGCGCCGGCCGAACAATCCGCGGCTGAAGGTCACCGTGTCCCAGACGGTCTCGAACATGTCGGTGGAGAGTTCTTGCGGGACGAGGCCGATGGTGGCGCGGGCGGCGCGGAAGTCCTTCACCACGTCGTGGCCGTCGGCGAGGACGGTGCCGGCGGTGATGTTCACGAGCCCGCACACCGCGCCGATGAGGGTGGTCTTGCCCGCGCCGTTGGGGCCGAGCAGCGCGAAGATCTCGCCGCGCCGGATGTCGAGCGACACGCCCTTCAACGCTTGATGGCCCGAGGCGTAGGTCTTGGTGAGGTTCTTGATCGAGATGATCGCGTCGGTCGCCGTCATGCTGGCGCCCCTTCTAGGACGACTGCCCCCGCGAAGGCGAGTGACCGACTCGACCACGGCGCCGATCAGCGCCCCGTTGGCCGATAGATAGACCGCGCCCGCGCGGCGACCGTACCCTCCCCCGCGATGAACCCCTCCGCCCGCTGGCTCGCTGGTCTCTTCACCGTCGCCACCCTGGCCAGCGCGTGCCGCTCCACCGCCACGCTCCCCGGCGTCTTCACGGAGGACGCCGCGACCACCGCCGACGCCGCCGTGTCTCCCGACCTCGGAACCACCGACGTCCCCGCCGCCATCGACGCCCCCGCCGTCATCGATGTGCCCGCGACCGCCAGCGACACGCCCGCGATGGACGTTCCCGCGACGGCCACCGACGTCCCGACGGACGCTCGCCGCGTCGACGCCGGGCGCGACTCCGGGCGCTCGTGCGTGTGCCCGACGCTCCCCCCGACGTGCATGGCGCCGATGGCCGACACGCCCGCGTTCAGCCCCGAGCGCGACCTGCTCGACCAGCTCATGGGGGTCATCTCGTGCGCCAGCACCAGCCTGCACATCGCCCTCTACGAGACGCTGTGGGCGTGCGTGCCGGATGCCATCCTCGCGCGGCTGACGGCGGCGCCGGGGCTCACGGTGCAGCTCGTATACGACGACGAGACCTGCCCCCGCGTCGGCGGAACCCTCATGTGTCCGCTGGCCCGCCTCGACGGCCACCCTCGCGTCACGATGCTCGCCGACGGGCGCAGCGGGGCGCTGATGCACCACAAGTACTTCGTCGCCGACGGCGCGCGCGTCTGGGTCGGCTCCGCCAACAGCAGCGAGACCTCGTACTGCCAGGACGCCAACGACGCCGTGGTCATCGACGACGCGCCCATCGTGGCCTCGTTCGAAGCGGAGTTTCAGCGGATGTTCACGGACCGCTCGTTTGGCCCGGTGGTGTCGGCGGGCCCGGCGACCTCGGGTCGCTACTCGGTGTACTTCAGCCCGCGCTCGCCCGCGTCGAGCCCGGCGCGGTGGTTCACGGACATGGTCGGCGCCATCGGCGACGCGCGCACCTCGGTGGACTTCGTCATCGCCTCGTGGACGCGCACCGAGCTCTCCGACGCGATGATCGCCGCGCGGGCGCGGGGCGTGATGGTGCGCGGCATCGTGGCGTTCGAGTACCTCAACGACCCGCCGGCGATGGCGCTGCGGGCCGCCGGTGTCCCCATCCGGGTCGACAACGTGCACAGCAAGATGCTCCTCATCGACGGCCAGGTGGTCATCACGGGCTCGGCCAACTGGTCGGCCGCGGCGTGGTCCAACAACGAGAACAGCCTGTGGATCCGCGACTCCAACGCGGCCAGCGCCTACGGGGTGTACTTCGATCGGCAGTACGCGCTGGCGGCGGTGCCAACGGGGATGTGACGGGCGGCTACCGCAGCGGCGCCTCCAGCAGCATGTGCGCGAGCGCCTCGTAGTCCGGCCGCCGCGCGTCCCCTCCACGGAACACCAACCGGAAGTGGTCGAACCCCGGCTTCACCTTCGGAAACACCACCCGCAGCGCGCCCGACTCGACCTTCTTCTCCACGAGGTACTTCGGCAGCACCGCCACGCCATCGCCGCGCGACACCAGGTGCTCGATGGCCGCGATGGTCCCCATGCGCAGCACCTTCGCGAAGCGCAGCCCGGCGCCCATCTCCCCGGCCGCCTCGCGCCAGTACCGGAACAGCGGCATCTCCGGTGAGACGTCCACCAGCGTGTGCGCCGCCGCGTGCTCGGGCTTCGACAGCGGCGATCGCTCCAGCAGCGCCTTCGACGCCACGAAGACGTAGTCCTCGCGGTGCAGCGCGATGGCGTCGAGCATCGGGTCGCTGAAGCGCGCCGACAGCACCGCGCAGTCGACCTCGCGCGTCCGCAATCGCAGCAGCAGGTCGGACGAGTAGCTCACGTACAGGTGCAGCGTCAGGTCGGGCCGCGCCTTCGTCAGCCGCGGCAGCTGCGGCATCAGCCAGCTCATCCCGAGCTCGTGGCGCGTGCCCAGCACCAGCTCCGAGGGAGGCGGACCGAGGTCGCCCCGCGCAGCACGCACGCACGTGTCCGCCGCCGCCAGGGTGCGCCGCGCCTCAGGCAGCATCGCGAGCCCCGCGGGCGTCAGCGCCACCGAGCGCGTCGTGCGGACGAAGAGCGCGTGGCCGACCTCGCCCTCCAGCTGCTTCACGCGCTGACCAAGCGCGGCGGGCGTGAGCGCCACGGCCTTCGCCGCCGCCCGGAAGTTCAGCGTCTCCGCGGCGGCCACGAAGCAACGGAGGTTCTCCATCGAGGGAAGGGACATCCGCCAAGCTATATCCCAACGCCATCCAATCAGCAGGCGAATGGATACCCCGGGCGAGACCCCGTCACGCCACGCCGACGCCAAAAGCCCCAACACCGGGCGATGCGTTCGAAACCTGCACAGTGCAGGGGTGCAAGGTTGGTGACACACCACCCGTGTCGATGGGCCGAAATCCCATCGTAGCCACGACGGAACGAAACTCGCACAATGGCCGGGCGCGCGCGATGCAGAGGTGCGAGAGCCGCATCTCCCTCCCCCAACGACCATCACCCCCGATGTCCAGGCGACGACGCTTTCACGAGAAGAACCAGGCCGAGACCCGCGCGCGCGCCGCGCAGCGGTCGCTCGTGGTGCCGGTGCCCGTGCAGGTGATCGGGGCGTTGCTGTTCTTCGCGGGTGCGCTCTTCTTGGGCCGCGCGCGGCTGGGCGCAGGGACGGGGACGGCGACGAGCGTCGACGCGACGCCCACGGGAGCGACCCCTGGGCTGCGCCCCGATGACCTCTCGGTGCAGATGCACCAGGTGGTCATTCCCGACGACATCCTCGCGCTGCGCAACTGGAACATCACCCGACCCTGGCGCTTTCCCGGCCTCTCGCAGACCGACACGCTCGCGCAGCTCCGCGACGTCCCCGACGCCGCCGCGCATCTCCAGTGTAACGCCGACGGGTGCCGGTTCTGGCCCACGTACGAGGGCCTCGCGGCGATGAGCGCCGCGGCCCGCACCCTGCTCTACGCCCGCCTCGCGACGACGACCGACAACCCGCAAAACGACGACACCTTCTACCGCGCCGTCGAGCTCGGCCCCTTCAGCGCCGTCCCCTCGATGCCGCCCGAGGCGCAGCCCCTCGTCGACGCCCTCACCTGGAACAGCGGGGGCGTCCCGTCCTTCTCCGACCTCGGGACGGTCTGCGCGCGCCTCGGATCACCCGCGCTGTGTCAGTCGTTCGTGCGCGCCCTGCTCAGCCGCCGCAGCGCCACGGTCTCGCTGCGCCTCACCGACGACGCCGCCGTCGAGCGCTTCACCGCGGAGTTTCCGCCGTACCAGCGCTCCGCCGTGCGCGCCCGCCTCGTGGCCGCGCGGGCCGCGCACGAGGCCACCGTGCCGCTCACGTCCCTGCTCCCGGAGTGGGCCCAGCAGCGCGTCGACACCTTCCCCGTGGTCGGCGAAGACTGGACCAACTGCTACTGGTCCGTGCTGCGCTTCGTCAACGACGCCAACGGTCAGGTGGCCTCCGGGCCGGCGCTCGACGCCATCCTCGCGCGGGACTTCGCGCGCATCCCCGCGGCGACGCAGGTCGGCGACGTCGTGGTGCTGCGCGACGCCACCGGCGACATCATCCACGCCGCGACGCGCCTGCTGGGCGGGTACATGTTCACCAAGAACGGCCACGGTCGCTTCCAGGCGTGGCGCATCATCCCCATGACCGACCTCACCGCCGACTACTGGCAGGTGACCACCATCGAGACGTGGCGACGGCGCTGACCCCCCCAATGACCTCGCCGGGTGTACGAACGCTGCACACCAAGCCAGTGAGTGCGCGCAGGGGTCGCGGCGGAGTATCATCGGGCCGTCGTGGATCCGCTGCGTACTGACACCTCTGTCGTCGACGGCTCCTCTGCGGGCGGCGCCACGTCGGCGCGGCTGCTCGTGGAGGAGACGGGCCGTCCGCCGCGCGTGGTGGTGGTTCCCGTGGGGGCCGAGGTGCGGGTGGGGCGCTCGCCGACGGTGGAGGTTCCGCTCGACGACACGCGGGTCTCGCGCGAGCACGCGGCCATCCGCTTCGACGGCACGTCGGTGCTGGTGCGCGACGAGGCGAGCAGCAACGGCACCTTCGTCGACGGCGTTCGCATCTCGGGCACGCGGCGCACCGACCCGGGCGCGGTGATCCTCATCGGCAGCACGCGCATCGTGGTGGTGGCCTCGTCGCGCGACAGCGTGCGGCCCGAGACGCACGGCCCGGTGCTGGGCATCGTCGCGAGCGGCAGTGACGTCGTGGCGGTCGACCCGGCGATGGTGAGCCTGCTGGCGCTCGTCCGACGGCTCGCGGCGAGCGACCTGCCGGTGCTGGTGCAGGGCGAGACGGGCAGCGGCAAGGAGGTGGTCGCGCGGCTCCTCCACCGGCACAGCCTGCGGGCGGGGCGATCGTTTCTCGGGGTCAACTGCGCGGCGCTGCCCGAGTCGCTGGCGGAGAGCGAGCTCTTCGGCCACGAGCGCGGGAGCTTCACCGGCGCCGACGCCCGCAAGGGCGGGGTCTTCGAGCGCGCGGACGGTGGGACGCTCCTGCTCGACGAGGTGGGAGAGCTCTCGTCGACCAACCAGGCGCGGCTGCTGCGGGTGCTGCAAGAGCGAACGCTCACCCGCGTGGGCGGCACGCGCGCGGTGCCGGTGGACGTGCGCGTGGTGGCGGCGACCAACCGCGACCTGCTGGTGGACGTCGCGAAGGGGAAGTTTCGCGAAGACCTGTACTTCCGGCTCAACGGGGTGACGGTGGCGGTTCCGCCGCTGCGGTCGCGGCCGAGGGACATCGTGCCGATGGCCGAGCGGGTGCTGGCCGAGCGCGGCGGGGGAAGGCACCTCGGGCAGGGCGTCGCGGCGGTGTTGCAGTCGTACCGCTGGCCCGGCAACGTGCGCGAGCTGCGCAACGCCATCGAGTGCGCCATCGCGCTGGCCGAGGGCGCCGAGCTGCGGGTCGAGCACCTGCCGCCGGCGGTGCGCGGCGACGCGGAGCCGCAGCAGACGAGCGAGGAGCCCTCGGCGCTGCGGACGAAGGTCGACGACCTGGAGCGACGGTCGATCCTCGCGGCCCTCGACGCCGCGGGGTGGAACCAGTCGCGCGCCGCGCAGGGCCTCGGCATCTCGCGGCGCGGGCTCATCTACAAGATGGAGCGACACGGCCTGAAGCCGCGCCCCGCAAGCGGTCATGGGGAGTGAGCGGGCCGATGACGGGCGTGCGTCGTCAGCTCCTGGGGTTGAGCCTCGTCGTCTCGGTGGGCTGCACCTTCGCGCTGGACTTCAGCCGGGCCAACCTCCCCGCCGCGCGCGACGCCGCGACGATGGACGCGCCCGACGTGACGGACCTCGGCGCCGATCACCCCGACGGGATGGACGCCTCGACGGATGCGCCCGACGTGGTCGACGCGAGCGACGCGACCGACGCGACGGATGCACCCGACGCGACGGATGCACCCGACGCCTCGATGGATGTGCCCGACGTGTCGGATGTGCCCGATGTATCGGACGCGCCCGATGCGCCCGACGCGCCCGATGTGGTGGACGTCCCGGAAGGGATGGACGTGGTCGACGCGCCCGATGTGGTGGACGTCCCCGATGTGATGGACGTGGTCGACGCGCCCGATGTGGTGGACGTCCCGGATGTGATGGACGTGGTCGACGTCCCCGATGTGGTCGACGCGCCCGACGTGATGGACGTCCCGACCGATCGACGCGACGCGGGTCCCGGCTGCGACGCCAACGTCGACACCGACCCCTTCAACTGCGGCGGCTGCACGCGTCGGTGCGGCATCCAGCCGTACTGCGTCGTGGGCGTGTGCAGCTGGTGCCGTGCCGGGCAGACGCTCTGCACCTCGGCCTGCTACGACCTCGCCACCGACGTCAACCACTGCGGCGGGTGCCTGACCCGCTGCGCGACCGGAGCACGCTGCTGCGCGGGTGTCTGTCGGGCGTCGTGCAACTGAAGGGGCGCTGGACGTGATCGATCCAGGCACCGAGATCGACGCGCGTTACCGGGTCATCCGACTGCTCGGCGAAGGGGGCATGGGGGCGGTCTACGAGGTCGAGCACCTCGGCGTGGGCAAGCGGCTGGCGGTGAAGATGCTGCACGCCCACTACGCGCGGCAGCCAGAGGCGGTGAAGCGCTTCGCCCGCGAGGCGCGCGCGGCGGCGGCCATCGGGCACCCCAACATCGTCGAGGTGATCGACACGGGGATGCACCGCGCCGAGCCGTACATGGTGATGGAGCTGCTGCGCGGAGAGACGCTGGCCGAGCGCCTCGCGCGGGCGGCGGTGATCTCCACGCGCGAGACCTGCGTCATCATCGGGAGCGTGCTGTCGGCGCTCGCCTCGGCGCACGCGAAGGGGATCGTTCATCGCGACCTGAAGCCCGAAAACGTCTTCCTCGCGGACTACGGCGGCACGACGGTGAAGCTCCTCGACTTCGGCGTGTCGAAGTTTCGCCGCGACGCCGGGACGCTCTACGAGACCACGCAGGAGGGCCTGCCCGTCGGAACGCCCGCGTACATGGCCCCGGAGCAGTGGATGGGTCGCCGGGACATCGACCACCGCGCCGACCTCTTCGCCGTCGGCGTGATGCTCTACGAGATGCTCACCGGGGGATTCCCCTACGAGGGCGCGAGCCAGGGGGAGCTGTTCCTGGAGATCGTTCGTGGGAGCGAGGCGCCGCCGCTGCCGAGCAGCATCGCGCCGGGGGTTCCGCGGGCCATCGACGCGGTGGTGTTGCAGGCGCTGCGGCGCGACCGCGACGAGCGCTTCCAGTCGGCGCGGGAGTTTCTGGAGGCGATCAGGGCCTTCGGCGCGGAGCGCATCGCCGTCAGCGACGAGCCGCCCGTGCAGCAGGTGATGGACGCCCTCTCGACGTCGCCGCGGCGCGCCTTCCGCCGCACGATGATCACCTCCGTCGAGGGTCGACCGCGCGTCACGGGCCGACAGATCTCCGTCTGGGCCGTGTTGCTCTCGCTCGTCGTCCTCGGCCTCGTGGTGGCCGCCGGCGCCCGCTCGACGCCGCAGCGCCACGCCGCGCGACGCCCGGTGCCCGCCGTGGCGGCGCCCGAGCCGACGGTCGCGCCCGCGGCGCCCGAGGTCGACCCGGTGGTCGCGCCGACGGAGCCCGTCGCGGCGGCGCCCCCGCCGAGCGCACCCGCGCCGATCGCAGAGCCGCCGAGCGAAGAGCCACCGACGCGGCGTCGCCACCGACATCACGGATCGCACCACGCGCATCACGCCGTGCACACCGAGCACGCGCCGCGAGCACCGCACACACCGCACGCCGCGCAGACGCCGCGAGCGCCCTCTACGGGGAGGCGGGGAGGCGGTGGAGGCGCGGGCTCGCTGCACATCTCACGAGAGTGGTGATCGATGGTGGTGGCGCGGCGGTGGTGGGCGGCGATGGCGCTCGGGGCGGGGTTGCTGGTGAGCGCGCAGGCGGCAAGCGCGCAGACCGATCCGTCGGCCGAGGCGCGAACGCACTTCGAACGGGCGGTGTTTCTCTTCGAGTCGGGTGACCTGCGGGCGGCGCTGGTGGAGTTCGAGCGGGCGTACGCGCTGTCGTCGCGGCCGTCGCTGCTCTTCAACCTGGGCGCGACGCACCAGGCGCTGCACGAGTACCCGGAGGCCATCGACGCGCTGCGGAGGTTTCTCGCGGCGACGGAGGGCCAGCGCTCGCGGCAGCGGGGCGACGCCGAACGGGCGCTGCGGGAGATGGAGCCGCTGATGGCGAGGGTGCGCGTGACGTGCGACCCGACGACGGCCGCGGTGACGGTGGACGGCCGCGCGGCGACGGGCGAAGTGATCGCCGTGGGTCCGGGGCACCATGTGATCGAGGCGACGGCCCCGGAGCGGGTGACGCAGCGGGTGGAGGTGACGCTGGCGTCGGGTGATCAGACGTCGCTGCGGCTGGTGCTGCCCGCGGTCGAGGCGCCGGTGGTGGAGGCGCCGCCGGTGGTGGTCGCGCCGCCGGTGGTGGTGACGCCGCCGGTGGTGAGGGTGCAGCGACCGGTGACGCGCGTGTGGTGGGCGCGGCCGTGGGTGTGGGCTGCGACGGGTGGTGCGCTGGTGCTGGGCGCGGCGGTGACGGGGGGACTGGCGATCAGCACGCACGACGAGTTTCGGATGCGGACGATGGAGTCGACGGACGTGGACTCGCTGGCGACGCGGGGGCGGGCGCTGTCGATCACGGCGGACGTGATGGCGGTGGCGGCGGTGGCGTCGGGGGTGATGGCGCTGGTGATGGCGACGAGGGGAGACGCCGCGCCGTCGGGCCCGGCCGCGACCGTGGTGGTGCAGCCGCGCGCCGACGGCGCGGGCGTCGGGGTGGTGGGGAGGTTCTGACGAAACGGGAGGGCCGCGGTGGTACGGTCTGCCTCGGAGAAGGCGCGGCGCGATGTTGAGCAGGGTCACGATCCAGAACTACAAGTCCATCGTCGACCTGACGCTGGAGCTGGGTCGTTTCAACGTGTTCATCGGCGAGAACGGGTGTGGCAAGACCAACATCCTCGAAGCGCTCGCGCTGGGGGCCCTGAGCCTGCGAGGAGACGGGGACGTCGAGTCGCTGGTTGCGCGCGGTGTTCGCGCAGCGCCGACGCCGATCACCACGGCTCGTTTCCGTGAGGGCAACCCGTCGGAGGTGATCGGTCTGCAACTGGTGGAGGGTTCGGAGCCGCTCTCGCTCCGTCTGCGCTCCAACGCCTCGCGCACTTCGCCGGTGTGGAGCCTGGAGTCGGCGGCCTCTCTGCAAACCTCGGTGGAATCCGCGACCGCCCTGCGGACTTCGATCGAAGCGGCGGTCGGTTCGTTCGCGATCTATGCGGCGTTGACCCCCTCTCTTCGTGGCACCGACGTGCTGTCTCGACGGAGGCCCCTGGGGTTGTACGGAGAGGGACTCGACGTACTCATCGCCAACCTGGCTCCCGCGGACTTCGATGAGCTCGTTCGACGCTCGCACTTCGTCTCGTGGCTCGACGAGGTGCTGCTCGACCGCGACGACCGCTTGAAGTTCGACGGCCACAAGCTCGGTCGCAGCGTGTCGACGCTCTACTTCCGCGACCGCTTCATGGACACGTCGCAGAACCTCTTCTCCGCCGAAAACGCCAACGAAGGAGTGCTGCACGCGCTCTTCCACCTGACGCTCTTCGTGAGCCCGGAGACGCCGCGGGTGTTCGGCATCGACAACATCGAGACCTCCCTCAACCCGAGGCTCTGCCGGCTGCTCACGACCGAGCTCGCCGCTCTCGCGAAGAGCCGCGACAAGCAGGCGCTCGTCACGACGCACAACCCGGCGGTGCTCGACGGCCTCAACCTCCATGACGACGACCAGCGGCTCTTCGTCGTCTCGCGCAACGACGAGGGTCACACCCAGGTGAAGCGCGTGCTCGTGAAGCCCCAGCCCGAAGAGGGCCCGCGATACATGCTCTCCGAACTCTGGATGCGCGGCCACCTCGGCGGCATTCCGAAGCAGTTCTGATCGTGCGCGTGGGCATCGTCGCGGAGGGGCGGGGCGACCTCGGCGTCCTCACCCGCATCCTCAAGGGCGCGATCGGCGTCGAGGAGGACGACGTGGAGTTTCTGCGCCCGGAGTTCGACGTGGACGAGACCGACGCCCACGCGATGAGGGCCGCGCAGCGCAGCAACTGGTCGCTGGTCATCGAGGAGTGTCGTGAGCGAGCTCGGGTCCGCGCCTTCTTCGAGGTGCCCGTCGACGAGCCGAAGCTCCTCGTGGTGCAGCTCGACGCGGCCGAGTGCGCCCTGGTCGGCTACGACGTGGAGCGCTCGCCGTCGCCAGAGCCAATGCGCCTGTGCGATCGCATCGAGCGGACGTTGTGCGGGTGGATGGGAGATGAGTTCGTCGACCGGACGTGCTTCGCGATCGCGGTCGAGGAGACCGAGGCGTGGGTGCTGCCGCTGTACGGCGCCGACGCGGACACGACGCTTGTCAGAGACCCGAAGAGGCGGCTCGATCGGGAGCTGAACCGACCGAACCTGTTCAGCGAGCGCGAGCGCCAGAGGCTCTTCGCGAAGGGGGAGTACGAGCGGATGCGGGAGGTCGCGAAGGGGCTCGCACGACGCAAGGGCCTCGACGGTTGCGCCGACCGCAACGCGAGCCTGCGTCGCTTCGTCGAGTGCCTCGATGCCTGCGCGGCTGGCCCAGGTTCTTCGGAGAGGCCCGAGTAGAAAAGGAAAGGCCCAGCGCCGCCGACGGCCGTGCGTGACGACCTCGACGGCACTGGGCCGTTGGTGGTGGGACGAGACCCGACCGGTGCTCTACCGGCGGGCCTCTTCGTAGCGGGAGAAGACCATCGACGCGCTGCCGCGGCCCTGCGTGCGGCTGCGCAGCTCGGTCACGTACCCGAAGAGCCGCGCCAGCGGGACCTCCGCGTCGATGACGTGCAGCACCTCGCGCCGACGGAGATCGTGCACGCTGCCGCGCCGGGATTGCACCGACGCGAGCGCCTCGCCCACGAACTCCTCGGGCACGAGAACCTCGACGGACATCATGGGTTCGAGCTCCACGATGCCCGCCTTCTTCGCCGCCTCCTGGAACGCGAGCGAGCCCGCGATCTCGAAGGCCGGTCCGCTGGAGTCGACCTTGTGGAAGGCCCCGTCCAGCAGCCGAACGCGCACGTCCACCATCGGGTGTTCGGACGCCACGCCGCGGCTCATCGCCCCGCGCACGCCCTTCTCGATGGACGGGACGAACTCCACTGGAATCGCCCCGCCCGCCACCTCGCTGGTGAACTCCAGCCCGCTGCCGCGCGCGCCGGGTTCAACCGACAACACGACGTGCGCGAACTGACCCGGCCCGCCGTTGCGACGGACGTGTCGGTAGTCGGCGTGCCCTGCGCCGCGCACGGTCTCCCGGAACGCCACGCGAGGCTCACCCATGGTCACCTCCGCGCGGTGCTCGCGGCGGAGTCGCTCGACGACGATCTCCAGGTGGAGCTCGCCCATGCCCTTGAGCAGGGTCTGCCCCGACTCGGGGTCGGCGCCGACGTGGAGCGACGGGTCTTCGAGCGCCATGCGCGCGAGCCCGTTGGCCAGGCGATCGCTGTCGGCCGCGGTGCGCGGT
Source organism: Polyangiales bacterium (assembly GCA_044229975.1). Classification (GTDB taxonomy): domain Bacteria; phylum Myxococcota_A; class Polyangia; order Polyangiales; genus SCUS01. Next base: position 454,362 of record JBGARZ010000004.1, on the reverse strand, counting down.
TCGAGGGCGACCTCCACCATGGGCTCGGGGAGGTGTAGTCCTTCGAGCGCCATGGGATCGTCGACGGAGCACAGGGTCGTCCCCGTTCGCACGAGGTGCCAGCCGAGCACCGCGACGATGGAGCCCGCGGGGGCCTCGTCGAGGTCTTCGCGCTCCTGGGCGTGCACCCGCACGAGCCGTCGAACGCGCTCCGTCTTGCCACGGTTCACGTCGAGCAGGCTCATGCCGGGGCGCACCGTCCCTGCGTAGACGCGCAGGAAGGTGAGCGTGCCCTGCGACGGGTCGCTCACCACCTTGAACGCCAGCGCGCAGACCGGTCCGTCGTCGCGCACGGATCGCTCCAGCGCGGCGCCGGTGTCGGGGTGCGTTCCCTGCACCGACGGACGGTCCGCCGGGGACGGGAGGTACTTCACGACCGCGTCGAGCAGCATCTGGACACCGCGGTTCTTCAACGCGGAGCCACAGAGCACCGGGACCAGCCGACCCTCGATGGTCGCCCTCCGTAGAGCGAGCTCGATCTCGTCGGCGGTGATGGAACCGGGACCTTCGGCGAGGAAGCGATCCGTGAGAGACGGGTCGCACTCGGCGCAGGCCTCGATGAGCTCCGCGCGCGCACGGGTCGCCGCCTCGCGGTGCGAAGCGGGGACGTCGGTCGCGACGAAGGTGCGGCCCGTGGCGTCGTCGTAGACGAAGCAGCGGTCGCGCACGAGGTCGATGATCCCGACGAGCGCGCCGCCCTCCTCGACGGGGAGCTGCACGGCGACGGGTCGCGCGCCGAGTCGTCGGCGCATGGAGTCGAGGCACATCGCGAGGTCGGCGCCGGGCTTGTCGACCTTGTTGACGAACGCGATGCGCGGAACGCCGTATCGATCGGCCTGCCGCCAGACGGTCTCGCTCTGGGGCTCGACCCCGCGGGCGGCGTCGAAGACCGCGACAGCGCCGTCGAGCACCCGCAGAGAGCGTTCGACCTCCATGGTGAAGTCGACGTGCCCGGGGGTGTCGATGACGTTGAAGCGGTGCCGCTGCCCCGCGCGCGGACCGTCGGTGACGGACCAGTGCGTGGTGACGGCGGCCGCGTTGATGGTGATGCCCATGGCCTGCTCCTCGGGCGTGAAGTCCGTGGTGGCGGTGCCGTGGTGCACCTCGCCGAGGCGGTGGATGCGGCCGGTGAAGAACAGCATCCGCTCGGTGAGCGTGGTCTTGCCCGCGTCGATGTGGGCCATGACGCCGAGGTTGCGGACGCGGTCGAGGGCGATGTCGCGAGACATAGAAGTATCCCCTGGCGTTGTCCTCAATGGAGGACGACGCCTGTTGAATGAACACACGCGGGTCCGCGACGCGACGAAGTCCAATGGACAACGACGCGGCGGTGGCGGCGAGGTCGTAGGGGGATGCGGAGCGGGCCACGCGTCAGCGGCGACTCGCGGACCCGACGGAACGATTGGTAGAGGTGCGTCTTCTGACGGTAGCTCAGCCCGCTCCGCGAACCCGATACGTCAGGATCAACTCCAGGATCGGGCGCCGGCACGGGGTGCGGCGACCGACCTCAGAGCGACCCGACAGCGGGCGAACGAGGATGTTGGACTGAGTACACATGACGAACCTGACGGGTGGATAACCGATGTTGTCGGTAATGGTCAAGCGAGGGGCGAATCGCCTACTTGCTCTTCAGCCGGATGACCCCGTCCCACGGGCCCTTCGGCGGCTTCGCGATCATCTCCTCGCAGCGCGCCACCATGAAGCGCGCCGCGCCGTCGCCCGGGTTGCGCTCCATGCACGCCGTGAAGTGTCCGCTCGCCGCCTCGAAGTCGCCCGCCACCCAGCGCGCGAGGCCGTCGGCGTAGTCGTCCGCCGACGCCGCGCACGCCGACCGCAGCTCCGGCGCGTGCGCGTCCAGCGACTCGAACACCTCGATCGGGTTGCGCTGCCCCACCGGCACCACCCACCCGAGCGACCGCAACAGGAAGCGCTCGCGATCGGACAGCCGCGCGCAGGTCTCGCCGCCCAGGAGCAACGGCGAGTTGAACTGCCTCGTCATGCCTTCAACCCTACTCGCGAGGTTCACCGCGTCGCCCACCACGCCGCGGTCGAAGCGGCGCGTCCCGCCGATGACGCCCAGCATCAGCGGTCCCGAGTTGAGCCCGATGCTCACCCGCACCTCTGGGAGCGCGCTCGTGCGGCGCTCGGCGTTGAAGCGCGACAGCGCGTCGAGCATCGCCAGCGCGCCCGTCAACGCCTGGTCGGTCGGGCCCGGGAAGAGCGCCATGATCCCGTCGCCCAGAAACTGGTTGATGAACCCGCCGTGCGCGTGAATCGCCGGCTCCATGTACCCGAGGTACTTGTTGATGAACGCGAAGGTCCCCGAGGGCCCGAGCTGCGACGCCAGCGCCGAGAAGCCGCGCAGGTCGCAGAAGAGCACCGTCACCTCGCGCTGCGACTGATCGCCCAGCGCCACGTCGAGGATGTCGGCCTTCTCCAGCTGCTCCAGGAACTGGTTGGGCATGAAGCGCTCGAAGGCGCCCGTGAGCCGCCGCTGGCGCTCCAGCGACGCGCGCAGGTCTTCGTAGAGGCGCGCGTTGTCGATGGACACCGCCGCCTGCGCGGCCATCACCGTGATGACCTCGAAGCGGTCTTCGGTGAAGGCGCCCACCACCACCTCGCTCTGGAGGTACAGCACCCCGACGAGCTGGTGCCCCTTCCTCAACGGAACGCACAGCACCGAGCGCGGCCGCCGCCCCTCCCACCCCCGGAAGAAGCGCCCGTCGTGCGTCGCGTCCTGCAACAGCACCGGCTCCTGCGTGCGCGCCACATACTGCGCCACCGCCGCCGTCGGGTCGCCGTCCCCGCGCTCGTCGCGCACGCGCTCGCTCACCACGCCGTCGGCCGTCGCCCGGGCGCGCGCCGTCATCCGCAGGCCCTCTGGTGTCTGCAACCACAGCGACGCCCGCTCGGCGCCCGCGTTGGTCGTCGCCAGCTCCACCAGCCGGCGCAGCAGGTCGTCGAGAACGATCTCCGCCGACAGGGCGCGCGCGGCCCGCACCAGCGTCGCCGCGTCGAGGCTGCTGCTGTTCAAGCTGGTGGTTCCGGGTGACAGCACCGGGCGCTCGCCGCCGAGGGCCGCCAGGCGCGCCTCGACCCGCTCGACCACGGCCTTCGCGCCCCACTGCCGCCAGACCTCCACCGCCTCGCCCAGCACGCTCGCCGCCACCCGCCGCTGGCCATGCCGCTCGTAGATGCGCGACGACACGTCGAGCGCCAGCGCCAGGTCGGGCGACACGTCCGCCACGCGCGCCGCCGTCACCGCTTCTTCGGCCGTCATCACCGCCCGCTCGCGCTCGCCCGCCACCTCGTGCACCAGCGCCTCGACCAGCCGCACCCGATGACCAAACACGGCAGGCGCGTGCTCCGCGAGACCCTTCAAGCGCCGCAGGTCGAGCGCCGCGAGCGCGCGGAGGTGGGTGCGACGGAGGGTCGGCGCGTCGAGCGCCTCGATGAGCCTCGCCACCGGCGCGTGCGCCGTGAACATGAAGAGCTGCATCGTCCCGGGCATCGCGCTGCGGCGCTCGTCGGCGTGCGTCGCGGCCTGCGTCGCGGCCTTGATGTCTCCCGTGAAGAGGGCCACCGACGTTCGGTAGAAATAGAACGTCGCCTCCAGCGATTTGTCGTCCGGCGCGACCTGCCCCCCGAAGAGCTCGTCGCGCGCCGTGACCCAGTGCGCCTCGTCCATCGGCGTTCGTTTGCGCAGCGACGACACCACGTGCTGGAGGTACCCGCAGAAGCGCTGCCCCCGCACCTCGCCCACGGCGGCGCAGTGGCGGATCCACCCGGGGACCTCCGCGGCCACGAGGTCGAGGTCACGGCCGCCGATGAGGGCCGCGTCGACGGTGTTGTGCGCGTTGAGCCCGGCGTACTCCCCGTCGCCCTGCGCCGCCGCGCGACGGGCCAGATCAGCGTACGACTCGGCGAGCGACGCCATGGGCTTCACCCGCGAGTCGGCGAAGCCCACGCACAGGGTCTCCACCCGCACCCGCGCGGCCTCGTCGTCGAAGCGCGTCGCGAGGTCGCGCGACAGGGCCGCGAAGCGCAGCGCCTCGGGCAGGTCGTCGATGACCGCCGCCAGGATGAACGTGTACCCCGCGAAGCCGTACGCCGACCCCTTGCCCACGCCGCGGTCGAGCGAGAGCCCCACCGAGCGCAAGAGCAGCAACGGCAGCAGGCTCGTCGACACCAGGAACGCCGACGCCGTGCACCCCGCGATGAGCGCCTGCGCCGCGAGCACCGACGGGTCGGTCGTCACCGGCAGGGCCGCGCGACCTACGCGGGACAGCCGCGTCATGCGGCGACGCAAGCCCGCCAGCGTGAGCAGCACCTTGGGCATCCCCGGGCGCTCGGTGATGTCCACGCCCAACCACCGCAGCGCCTCGACGGTGTCGCGCACCACCGCCGCGTGGTCGGCCCGCGCGTTGTGCCCGCGAATCATGATGGACTGCGCCGCCACCCGATCGAGCACGCCGCGGGCGCGCGAGAGGGCCCGCTCGCCGTAGGGCACCGGAACGGGGACGCCCGGGCACAGCACCACCATCTCCGCGGCCAGCAGGTGCAGGTCGCGCATGAGCTCGTAGCTCGACGCCCACGCGTCGTCGCCGAGCCAGCGGATGGCCGCGCCCGCGCACGTGAGCGCCGTCTCGAAGGCCGCCTGCTGCCGCGCCCTGCGCGCCGCGCGCAGACCGAGCGCCGCGAGCTGCTGGCGCTCCTCCGCGGTGATGATCGCCGAGGCCGCGCGGCGCATCTGGTCGACCGTCGCAAACACCCGGTCGTCGTCGGCGTCGGCGAGGTCGTGCAGGAGCTGTCGGCCGAGCGCGAGGTGCGTCGCCTCGCGGCCCTCGTCGGAGAGCGACGCGCGGACGGCCTCCTGCACCCGGTCGTGGGCGAAGCGGAGCGTTCGGCGCGCGGGCACCGCGTCGGCGTCGCCCATCGCGACCTCCCAGGCCGCGGCGTCGCCCACCAAGAGACCCGCGGCGAGGGACAACGCCACCGCGTCGGCGAAGTCTTCGGGCGAGGTGCCGGTGACCGCGCGGACGAGCGACGGATCGAACGCACCACCCACGCACGACGCGACCTCCAGCGCCCGGCGGGCGTGCGGCGGCAGGCGCTCGATGCGCGGCGTGAGCAGCTCGGCGACTCCATCGGGCACGGGCGCCGCCGCGATGCGCGTGATGTCCCAGGTGAGCCGCTGGCGCTCGCCGTCCCACGGAAACGCGCCGTCGTGCGAGAGCGACGTGAGCAGCTCGCGGAGCATCTGGGCGTTGCCGCCCGTGCGCTGGTGCAACAGCGTCGCGAGGTCGGTCACCGCCTCGGGTGAATCCGCGCCGAGGGCGTCGACGAGCAGCGCGGCCACGTCGTCCACCCGCAGCGGGCGGACGTGGATGCGCGGGACCTGACGGGCGTTCCAGCGGGCGGCGAGCTCGGCGACGGCCCCTTCGGCGGTGTGCTCATCGCCGCGCCAGCCGAGCACCAGCAGCGGGTCTTCCGGCGCGCGCTGCTCGACCATGCCGCGCAAGAGCGACAGCGTCGCCTCGTCGGCCCACTGGAGGTCATCGAGAAACACCACCAGCGGCCGCTCGGGCGCGTGAAACACCTGGAGCGACCGGCGCAGCAGCACGTGCAACCGGGCCTTCGCCTCGGCGAGCTGCAACGCCTCCGCGGCGCCCGACGGACCGAGCAACGCGCCCGCTTCGGGCACGAGGTCGATGAGTCGCGCGTGGTCGCCTTCGAGGGCGTCGCGCAGCTTGTGTCCCCACGCCTGCACGGTGGCGTCGTCGCCCGCGAGGGCGCGCTGCATGAGGGCGCGCAGCACGGCGAGCACCGGGGCGTACGGCGCGCCGCGCTGGAGCGGGTCGAGCTTGCCCTCGGCGAAGGACGCGTCGGTGTCCGCGAGCATGCGGTGGAGCTCGCGTACGAGGGCGGTCTTGCCAACACCCGCGGGGCCCACCACGGCGATGGCCGACACCACGCCGCCGCGGAGCCGCACGACGGCGTCTTGCAGGTCGTGGCGGGCGCCCTCGCGGCCGTAGAGCCGGTCGGGCAGCACCATGTGATCGGCGCGGTCTTCGCGCGTGAGGGCGACGTCGCTGAGGGAGCCGTGGGCCTCCCACGCGGCTTCGAGCAGGCGCAGGTCGCCGACGAGGGCGTCGACGGTCTGGTAGCGGTCGTCGGGCATCTTCGCGAGCAGGCGCGCGATGAGGTCGGCGAGCACCGCGGGGACGTCGGGGCGCAGCGCGTCGACGCGCGGAGGCGCGAGGGCGACGGTGGCGTGGACGAGGGCGACGGGGTCGGTCCCCTCGAAGGGCGCGCGGCCCGTGAGGAGCGCGAAGAACGTGGCGCCGAGGGTGTAGAGGTCGGCGCGTCGGTCGACGGGGCGGTTGAGCCGGCCGGTCTGTTCGGGCGAGAGAAACCCGAGGGTGCCTTCGACGTGGCGCGCGTTGATGGGGTCGTGGGTGACGCGGGGCGCGCGGGTGGCGAGGCCGAAATCGATGATGCAGAGGGCCGAGCCGTCGGGCCGGCGGATGATGTTGCCGGGCGAGAGGTCGCGGTGGGTGATGCCCTCGGCGTGGAGGGCGCGCACCGCCTCGGCGATCTCTCTCGCCAGCGGGAGGAAGGCCCCGACGCTGCGGGTGCGCGCGTCGGCGAGGCCGATGGCGGTGCCGTGGAAGTCCTCGGACTCCAGGGCGGGCCCGAGCTTCGTGGCGCGCATCTCGAGCACGCGCAGCGACCCGGGGATGCTCCGCCCCTGGAGGATGCGGTGCTCGTTGAGGAGCCAGCGGCGGGCGGTGGGGTCGCGCTGGCCCTCGGTGGAGGACTTCACCACCACGGCCACGCCGTCGCGGCGCAGCGCGCGGTGCACCGTCGTCCGACTCGACCGGTACAGCAGCTCGAAGGAGGCGTAGCGGTCGTCGGACGGCGGGTTGGTGCGGCTCATGCGGTGGGTGCGAGGGCTTGTCCGACCTGAGCCTCGCTGGGCGGCGACAGTAGTCCCTTTCCGCGGACGAGGTGAAGACCACGACCGCACCGGAGGGCGGAAAGTTGACGCCACTCCGCGCAACGCGTGACCGTTCGCCATGAACTCCGTGGCACCGCCCGCCGAGGAGCAGGCCGGTGGATCGACCCAACGCCTCGCGACCCTCGTCTGGATCATCCAGGCGTTCTTGTTTCTGGGGTCGGCGGTCGCGTGGTTCTTGTGGCCGCGAGCGTTCCGTGAAGTGACCTCTGGCGTCGACGCCGCCCTCGACGCCAACGCGGTTCGGCTACGCGCGCCCTTCGCCCTGGCCTTCGCGATGACCTCGGCCTACGCCGCGATGCGCGAGGACGCCGCGGCCCGCCGCACCTACGCCCGCGGCTTCGCGCTCACCTTCCTCGTGTGGGCCGTCGTCGAGGGCAACTGGCTCGCGCGCGGCCACCACCTCGTGATCGCCGACGCGGTGCTGCTCGCGCTCCCGGCGATGGCCAACCTGCTCTTCGCGCTCACCCTCCACGCCGAACCCCCGAAGTGGCGTCGGCTCTCGGGCTCGGCCTCCACGCTCCCGCCGAGCCTGTGGCTGTTGTGGATCGCGCAGGGCTTCGCCTTCGTCACCGCGGGCCTGCTGCTCTTGCTCGCGCCGGAGTGGGTGCTGCGCTTCACCCTCGACGCTCCTCTCTCGTCGGCGGCGGTCGCGTCGGCGGCGGGGCACCTGCGCTTCCTCGCGCCGATGACGCTCGGCATCGGGGTGTTCTCGTGGTCGGCGTTGCGCGCCGAGCAGGAGTGGCTCTGGCGGGTGTACGCCGCGTCGACGGTGGCCTTCCTGGGCGCGTGGTTCGTCACCTTCGCGCTCGTCTGGAACGACCGTTACAGCACCTTCGCGGGCCTCGTGATGACGCTGGGCGGGGCGTTCTTGGTGATGGGCAATCAGGTGCTCCCTGGACCGCGCATCAACGCGTACGCCGAGGACATCGGCCGCGGCCCCGACGGCTGGGTGCTGATGGACCTGCTCACGGGCCCGATGCTCGCCGTGCAGAGCCTCCTGTCGGGTCGACGCTCGACGCACGTCGTGGGGGTGGCCGCGCGCGGGACCTTCACCGTCGTCGCCGACCTCGACTGCCCCGCCAACGACTTCTTCCACGCGGGCGACGCCTTCCCGGCGGTGGTTCGCTTCTCCAACGTGACGTGGCGCGACCAGGCCGCGCTCGACGTCCGCGGCTGCGCGCTGCGCCTCGCGCTCCCCGGCGACGTGAGCCCCTTCGACATGGGCATGAACACCGGCAGCGTGAGCCCGGTGGCCAACGTGGTGGAGTTCGGGGTGTTCGTGCTGTCGAAGTGGTTGCCGCTGTCGTTCGCGGCGGCGGTGATGCGCGGGAGCTGGCGCAAGCGCGAGGACGCGGTGATGGGCATGCGCCGCGCGCCGACCTGCTACTCGACGCTGCACTACTACTCGCAGACGGTGCGCCTCTGGGTCGACACCGCGGACGTGCGCCATCTGGTGCGCTACCGATTGATCCCCGAAGACCCGACCGCGAAGGAGACGGGATTGCCCGACGCGAAGGACTACGAGCGCCTCTGGGACCGCCAGCGGCGACCCGACGAGACGCGCTCGTCGGACTACCTCACGCACGAATTGCAGCGGCGGCTGGAGGGCGCGCGGTCGTTGCGGTTCAGGTTCCAGGCGCAGTTTCACCGGCCGCGCGCGGGCGACGGAACGCACTGGTACAACAGCACCATGGCGTGGCCGGAGGAGAGTCACCCGTGGCGCGACCTCGCCGTCGTGCAGCTGGACACGCCGCTCACCGACAGCGAGTGCGAGCGGCTGGAGTTCAACGCGGGCAGCCACCCGCACAGCCTGGGGGTTCCGCTGTCGCCCGACGCGCGCGACTACCGCTCGCTGGCCGACTCCGAGCGGCGGATCATCCGCAAGCTCCAGGCGCTGCGCCGCTGGGGGTTAGGCGCCTTCGGGCTGCCGCGCTTCGGCGACCACGCTCCGAGGAAGAAGCCGTGAACCACGAGTTGTTCACTTTCGTCATGCCCGCTTGGGAACCGGGGTTGGTCGCGTCCCGCGCCTGCACCCCGGTTCCCAAACGGGCGCGGCGGCTTTCGAGGGAGTCCGCATGAATCCCAACGTCTACTTCCTCCCGCAGAAGTGCCCGCCCGACCGCGCGCACGCCCGCGCGCTCACCCTCCGCTGGCAGCAGGAAGAGCCGCCGCCCGACGCCTCGCTACGCCCTGGCTGGCTCACCTTCGCGCGCGATCAGCCGCTCAGTCCGACGCGCTTCGAGGTGCCGTTTCGTCCGCTGCCGGGCTTCGCGAAGCCGCTGGAGTCGGCGAAGAAACCCCTGCTCGGCGACGCGAAGAAACTCCACCCGCAGTACGACTTCACGCCCGCCAAGAAGGCCCGGCTGCTGGTGCTCCGCTACCGCAAGCGCTTCAACGAAAACATCGTGCGATCGCTCAGCGCGCGGGGCGCGGGCGAGGCGTCGTTCGAGCGCTTCTACCGGCTCATGCGCGAGCCCGACTTCGTGCGCTCGCGCTGGGACACCGACGTGGAGTTTGCGCGGCAGCGGCTCACCGGCGTCAACCCGATGTCCATCCGGCGGCACCGGGCGCGCGAGGCGCCGGTCCCCGCCGACGTCGTCGAGGCGGCCGACCGCTACCTCGGCTCCATCAGCAGCAAGCGGCGCGTGCGCGACCTCGTCGCCGGGCGTCGGCTCTACCGCTGCGACTACCCCGAGCTCGGCACCACCCGCATACAGGAGTACGTAAAGTTTCGTCCCCGCGCGGGGGTACTGACGGCGCCGACGGCGTGGTTCTGGGTGGACGACGACGAGCGCCTGATGCCGCTGGCGATACAGCTCCACCCGGTGGGGGCAGCGGCCGACACGGTGTTCACGCCGGCGTCGCCGCCGTGGACGTGGCTCTGCGCGCGGGCGCATGTGCAGTCGGCCGACGCGCACCTGCACGAGGGCTACTATCACCTGCTCGAAACGCACATGGTCAACGAGGCGGTGGCGGTGGCGATGTTCCGTCGGCTGCACCCCGACCACCCGGTGCGGCAGCTCATGGCCGACCACTACGAGGACACCCTCGCCATCGACTCGGCAGCACGCGGCAACCTCCTCGCGATGGACGGACCCATCGACCGCGGCCTCGCGGCGGGCGTTCACGGCGTGCTCGACGCGGCCCGCATGCGCTACACGACCTGGCGCTGGCCCGAGCGCACGCTGAAGGAAGACCTCCGCCGCCGCGGCGTCGAGGAGGGCCTCCCGGACTACTACTACCGCACCGACGCGCTGGCCGTGCACGAGGCCGTGGAGCGCTACGTCGCCGCGGTGATGTCGCCGTGGTACCGCACCGACGAGGACGTCGCGGGCGACCCGGAGCTGCAGGCGTGGCTCGCGGAGGTGGGCGACGAGGCGCTCGGCAACGTGCCGGGTTTTCCCTCGCAGGTGACCACGAAGGACAAGCTGTTCGAGCTGCTGGCCGACCTGGTGTTTCGCGCCGGGCCGCAGCACGCGGCGGTCAACAACGGGCAGTTCGACTCCTACGGATGGATCCCCAACGCGCCGGGCTACATGCGCGCGCCGCTGCCCGAGGGTGGCGTCGCGCTGGCGGCGGAGGACTTCTGGAAGACGATGCCCGAGACCGAGCCGGCGCTCGCGCAGATGGGCATGGTGTGGGTGCTCTCGGCGCCGACGAAGCGGTCGATCCTGCAGGCGGGCGGGTCGCAGGCGTTTTCGCCGGACGTGTGCTTCGAGGCGGGCGAGGCGGTGGCGGCGTTTCGTCGGCGGTTGCAGGCGATCTCCAGCGGCATCGACGCGCGCAACGCATCGCTCGCGGTGCCGTACCGCTACCTCGACCCGATCAACATCTCGCGCAGCACCGACATCTGACGCCGGTAGCGGGGTAACGTCCCTCGCGTGAAGCGCACGCAGCGGTGCCCCAAGTGCGGCGGGCGGAAGCTCTGGGTGATCGACACGTTCCGTGTGCCGGGCGAGTCGGCGACGGGCGTCGCGCTCCCGGTGGTGACGCACCAGCCGTCGGTCAACCAGCGCTTCTCGCTGGGTCGCGTGAGCCCGCAGGGGAGCTTCAACCTCTGGCTCTGCGATGCCTGCGGGTACAGCGAGCTGTGGGCGGAGAACATCACCGGCCTCCGCCATGACCCGGCCGCGGGCGTTCGTTGTGTCGACACGACACCCGACAACGAGGGGCCCTTCCGATGACAGACCTGACGCGACGGCGGTTGCGATCATCCGCAGCGGGCCTGGCCGCCCTGGCGGCGTCGACGGCCTTCCTGTTGAAGCTGGGCAACGACGTGAAGCCGGTGGCCCTGGTGCCCGTCGTCGGGCCGGTGGTGGGCGCGCTGCTGGTGCAGTTCTCGTCCCTCGGAGCGCAGCTCCTCGCGCGAGGGCTATGGTGGTCCAACGTGGTGCTCGGGGTGATCCTGGTGTTCGCCGGGACGCGCAGTGATTCGCAGTTGGGCCTACCACTGGTGCTGGGGTGCGGCGCTGCCCTCGCGCTCGCCGACCGCCGCTCGCTCGCCGCCGCCGCCGAGCGCGCCGACTTCCGCCCGGCGGCCTACGCCGGAACCCTCCAGCTCCTCATGGTGCTCGCCCTCGCCGACGCGCCGACGCTGCTGCTCTTCACGCACGTCGAGGCGCGCCACGGGCACAACCCCGCGAGCCTCGCGCTGGGGGCCGCAGCCATCGGGCTGCTCGTGGGCTTCGTGGGCCTCTACCGGCTGTCGCTGTGGGGTGTTCTCGTCACCACCGTCACCTCGCTCGCGCTGGGCGTCGCGCTCGTGTCGGGCCTCGTGACCGTCAACGACGACCTCACCCGGCCGCTGACGGTGATCTGCGCCGTGCAGGTGCTGGTGGCCGCGCCGATGTTGTTCTCGCTGGCGACGCGACGACCGCTGCCGGCGGTCTCGCCGCGGGTGCGCGGGGCGCTGGCGACGGCGCTGCTGGTGGCCGTGGCGCTGAGCGCGGTGGCGGGCTCGTTGTGGCGGGGCCGCTACGACCACTGAGGGGAGCGCGCGATGGCGGATGACCAGGGGACGGTGGAGTGCATCGACGGCGTGGCGTCGATCGCGCTGGGCGACACGCTGATCACGCTGTGGCAGGCGCCCGCGCGGACGGAGCGCATCCGTCACGTGACCGAGGTCGCGCAACGACTCGTCGCACAGACGTCGGGAACGATCATGGCGTGTCAGTTCCTGCTGCCGAGCGCGAGCCCGCCGCGGATGCAGGAGCGCGCGGCGATCAAGGCCGGGATGGACGTCATCCTGCCGAGGGCGCGGCGGCTGGTGACGATCCCGCTGGGCGACGCGGCGTGGCAGTCGGTGGTGCGCGGCGTGATGAAGGCGGGGTTGTTTCTGTTGGGTCAGTCGGCGCTGGTGAAGGTGGCGTCGGGCCCGGTTGAAGCCTTCGAGATGCTCGGTCAGGTGGCGACAGCGCAGTCGCCCACGCGGGAAGAGATGGAGCGCGCGCTGGAGGCGCTGCGCGCGAGCGTCACGGGAGAGCCGCGGGGGCGCTGATCGCAGGCCGGGCGCGTCGCTTGCGGACCATCGCCACGCGCAGGCAGTACCACCAGTTTTCGGCCGTGAGCGGACACAGGCAGGCGAGCGAGTCGCCCTCCACCTGGCCGAGGTTTCGGTCGCGGTAGAAGCGCAGCGCGGGGCCGAAGACGGGGTGGTCGAGCACCTCGGGCTCGTCGTCGACGACGCCCTCGCGATAGCGCGAGGCGCCATGGCGGCGCAGGACGCCGGCGCCAGGGTCCCAGGAGGGCCGCTCGCTCTTGCTCATCGCGATGTCGAGGAGCGCGAGCACGCGCGTCGGGGTCGCGACACCGGCGCGTGGCCAGTAGGTCGTGTAGTTGCGCACGAGGAGCAGGTAGCTCGGGTACGTCGACGCCGTGAAGAGCCAGTGGATCGGCCGAAGCGGGTGCCGCACACGCTCGCGGAGGAAGTAACGGAAGCCGACGCGCTGGATGACGTTGGTGCCGCGAAACGCCGGATCGATGGCCGCCCAGTTGGTGTAGAGCAGCGGCTCGACACCAGCGCCGACGTCCGCCTCGATGACGTCCACCGCGCCGAAGGCCACGAGCGTTCCGTCACGCGAGCGCCCGAGAAACACCTCGCGGGTGCGCGCGAGCTTCTCCTCGAAGTCGGCGCGGTTGCGTCGCACGGAGCGCGAGAGCAGCGCCCAGATGACGTCGCGCTCGTGGGCGCTGAGCGACGACGCCGGGTGGTAGGTGACACGCATGCGCGGGACACCGGCCGAGCGTGCGGTCGTGGTGGCAGCGTCGCGCGCCGTTGCTTCCGCTCGATCTGCCATCGCGAGCGTCGGTTACAACACGTCACCAGATCGCCTTACAAGCGAGGTTTTTCGGGTGATGCACGCAGTCGATCCCCGACTCTCCAGGCGATTTGCGCTCACCGTTGACGCCCCCCCACCGCGTCGGCGTAGGTTGTGAGGATGCGCCAGATTCCCTTTGCTTTCGCCCTGCTCCTGGCCGCGTGCGCCGACAAGGCTCCGCCGCCCGTCTTCGACGGAGGGCCCTGCGGTGGCTTGTGCGGCGTGGGCATGGTCTGCGTCAACAACGTGTGCGTCATGTCGCCCGACGCGGAGGTCGTCGACGTCGGGGTCATCGACCGCCCGCCGCCGGTGGACAGGCCCGATGTGCAGGACGTGGGCATGGTCGACGTCGGCTTCGACGTCGGCTTCGACGTGGTCCCCGACGGGTGCGCCGCCACGACGCCGGGCAACTGCTGCGGCGTCGCGTGCCCGATGGTCGCCAACAGTCAGCGCATCTGCGGCGGCGGCGTCTGCGGGTTCACCTGCGAGGCCGGCTTCGCCGACTGCGACGGCAACACCACCAACGGCTGCGAGACCCCGACCACCTCCTCGAACGCCCACTGCGGCGCGTGCGGGCGGGCATGCACGATGGGCCAGCGCTGCGTGGGCGGCACCTGCGCGTGCGCGACCGGGGAGACCCTCTGCGGAACGCGCTGCATCAACACCAACGCCGACGTCGAGAACTGCGGCGCCTGCGGCGCGCCCTGCATGCCCAACCGCGCCTGCGTCGCCGGGTCGTGCGTGACCTGCCCGACGGGACAACAGGTCTGCGGAAGCGCCTGCATCACGCCCGCGACCGACCTCGCAAACTGCGGGGCGTGCGGCAACGCGTGCCCGACGCCCCCCGTGGGGATCACGGCGCGGTGCGAGGACGGCATGTGTCGGCAGTCGCCGCTCGTGTGCCCGGCGGGCACCGGCAACTGCGACGGGCGCGCCGACAACGGGTGCGAGACCATGACGGCCACCAACGTGCTCAACTGCGGCGCGGGCGGTCCTGACTCGACGGGCTGCGGGCGCGTGTGCCCGAGCGCGGGCGGCACCCCGAGCTGCGCGGCCGGCGCGTGCACCATCGCCTGCAACGCGGGCCGCGGGGCCTGCGACACCGACATGACCAACGGCTGCGAGACCGACCTCACCACGAGCGACGCCCACTGCGGCACGTGCGGGCGGGCATGCCCGGCCGGCCAGCGTTGCGCCGCGAGCGTCTGTGTCCCCTGACACGGGGCGCGCGATGACCGCCCCCGTGATCGCCCTCTACGGCGCGACCGGCTTCACGGGGCGGCTCGTCGCGCGCGCGCTGGCCGCGAGGCACCTGCCGTTGCTGCTCGTCGGACGCGACCGCGCCCGACTCGAAGCGCTCGCGGCCGAGCTCCCGCACGGGACGACGTGGGCGATGGCCGCCGTCGACGACGGGGTCGCGCTGCGGGAGGCGTTTCGCAAGGCCGGCGTCGTCGTCTCCTGCGCGGGCCCGTTCGGGGTTCACGGGCACCACGTCCTCGACGCGGCCATCGCCGAAGGTCGGCACTACCTCGACATCAGCGGCGAGGTTGGGTTCGCGCAGCAGCTCATCGCGCGAGATGCACCAGCGAGGGCGCGCGGCGTGGCCGTCATCGGCTGCGTCGGCTTCGACGTGGTGGTGTCCGACGCGGCGGCGGTGCTCGCGTGCGAGGCGCTGGGGGGCCGCCCGATCCGGGACGTTCGCCTCACGGTGGCGTCGACCACGCAGCCGTCGCGCGGATCGCTCCGGACGCTGCTCGGCGGTCTGCAATCGGGCGACTACGAGTGGACCTTCACCGACGGACGGCTGGCGCCCGCTCCCGTCGGCGCGGAGCGGTGGGCGGTGAGTCTGCCGCCGCCGTTCGAGCGCTGCGCCGCGACCTCGTTTGGTCTCGTGGAGGCGGTCGTGTCGCCGCGATCGACGAAGACGCCGCGCTTCCGAACGGGGCTGGCGCTGCCGGGTCCGGGCGCGTTTGCGGCGTTTGCGCGCGCGCTGCGCTGGCTGTCGCGACGGCCGGTGGTGGGCGCGGGGCTGCGCGCGGTCCTCGGGTGGGCGATGCGGCTCGTGCCCGAAGGCGGAGGCGAGCAAACGCGAGGAGCGGCCCGCTTCGCCGTGGAGGCGCAGGCGACGGCGGACGACGGGGAGGTGCGCGCGGTGCTGGTGACGGGCGGCGACGTCGGGGAGGTGACCGCGGCGGCGGCGGCGATCTGCGCGGCGGCGGTCGCCGGGGCGGATGGGTTTCCGGCGGGGTTTCAGACGCCGGCGCAGGCGTTTGGCGCGCGGTGGCTGCTCGATCAACTGTCCGCGAGCGGGGTCACCGTGGAGCGAGGCGGCGACGGCGTCGCGTGATGCGCCCGTCGAACGTGGTAGACGGTCACCGCCTCCGTGACCGCGCCGCGCTCCACTGCCCCGACGGGACTCTTCTTCGCGCTCGCGGCCTACGCCTCGTGGGGCGTCAACCCGCTCTACTGGCGGCTGCTCACCGGCGTGTCGCCCGTGGAGATCCTCGCGCACCGCGTGGCGTGGTCGCTCGTCCTCGCCACCGTGCTGGTGCTCGCGCTCGGCGGCCGCGCCGACCTACTGCGCGCCCTGCGCGACCGCCGCACCCGCGCGATGCTCGCCGCGTCGAGCGTGCTCATCGGCGTCAACTGGGTGGCCTACATCGCCGCGATCCAGACCCACCGCCTGAGTGAGGCCAGCCTCGGGTACTTCATCAATCCACTCGTCAACGTCGCGCTCGGCGTCGTGGTGTTTCGTGAGCGCCTGCGCGTCGCGCAGAAGGTGAGCATCGGCTTCGCGCTCGTCGGCGTCGCGATCCTCGTCGCGTCGAGCGCCGCCTTCCCGTGGATCGCCCTCGTCCTCGCGTCGACCTTCGCGACCTACGGCCTGCTGCGCAAGCTCGCCGCGGTTCCCTCCGCGGTGGGCCTGCTCGTCGAGACGCTGGTGCTCGCGCCGCTCGCGCTCGTGTACCTCGCCCGCCTCGCGGCCACCCACCAGGGCGCCTTCGCGCTGGGTCCCGGAACCCTCGCGCTCCTCGCCGTGTCGGGGCCGGCGACCGCGCTGCCGCTCGTGTGGTTCGCGCGGGCCGCGCGCGAGCTCCCGATGTCCACGCTCGGCATCGTGCAGTACGTGTCGCCGACGTTGCAGTTCTTGTTGGCGGTGTTCGCGTTTGGCGAGCCGATGCCGGCGGCGCGCTGGGCGGCCTTCGGGTGCATCTGGCTCGCGCTCGGGCTCTTCAGCGTCGACTTCGTCCGCACGTCGCGGACGGGGTGAGGGCTGAGTCACTGATACCCATCTGCCCGAATCGCAGCGCGCGTGCGCTTGTCGAACTCCGTGCCGCTGATGTCTCCTTCAGCGCATGAGCGACACCTCCATCCAGACCGTCGACCCGACCTCACTTGCGGCGCTCTCGGCCTCCGAGACGGACCCGGTGGAGATGCTCCGCTGGGAGGTGATGCTCCCCACCGACGGCGACGGACGGCCCGCCGCGCCCGACCTCGGATGGATCGTCCGACACGGCGCGGCCTCCGGCGAGATGACACTGCACGCGCTCGGTGACGCGCCGCTGCGCTCGTTGTTCCGCGGCGGGCGCGTGGTGCAGGAGTTCGGCGACAGGCCGCCGCCGGGGTACGACCTGGTGTTCGCGTTCATCGAGCGGCCGCTGGCGTTGTTCGCGGCGGCCTTGGTCCCGACGGTGCGCGACGCCGAGTTCGAGAAGCTCTTCGCCGAGCTGCGACGGCGACCCGACGGCCGCTATCAATCGCCGCTCTACCGCTATGCCCAGGCGGTGCTGCGGTCGCTGCTGTTGCTGCGGCCGACCAGCGAGTCGGAGTTCGACGCCGTGCTGCGACGGCTCGCCCGCTCGGCGCGGAGCTTCGGCGCGGGCGCCACGAGCACGCACTACTTCGACAACGCCCTCCAGCCGCTGCTCCGCGCCTGACGGCCACGGAGACGGGCGTGGCGACGAAGAGGTCGGGGCGCGTGCTCCGACCGGGGAGGGCTCAGCATGCGACGGTGCCCGACTGGCGCACGGCGCACGCGCGCGTCGTCGATGCCGGGGACCACGGTCACCGCGACACGGAGGAAGCGGAGCTCGGTCGAACCGGGTGCGTCGATGCCCGCAGCAGCGGACGTGGCCGTCGGTGCGAACGACGCAGAGGTGCGCCGCCCGCGGCGGAGATCTGGATGACGTGCAGGGCGGGGGCGATGTCGCTTGTGATGGACTGCGGACACCGACGGACGCGAGGGAGATGAAGGGCGGGCGGGTGATCGTAGACGAGAGGGCCATCCGCATGACTTCGTGTGGTGGCAGTCCCCGGGGCCTACGCCGCGGCGTCAGCGCGGCGCGCAACCACGGCCTCTCCGGATCGGAGAGACGAGGGCCGGGAACGTGATCGCTCACTCGCTCGCGCGCTGACGCCGCGGCGTAGGCTCCGGGGACTGCCACCACACGAAGTCATGCGGATGGGCGACGAGAGCACGCGCGGTCTTCACACGGGGGCGCGGCGACGGGCGAGTGAGGGCGGCGAAGGGGCGACAGCGTTGACGATGGGAGGAGGACGGGCGTAGCTACGGAGAGCGGGTCTTGGACGAAAGGGAGGGGAGCGGGTTCATGTTGGGCGCGTGGGGGAGCAGGGGGAGTCGGAGTTGCACCGCGCGAGGCTCGGCGCGCGGGAGCGCAGAGACGGCCCGGGGAGGCGCGACATTGGCGTCGGTCGGAGGGGCAACAGAGCGGGGCTGCGGAAGAGCCGCCGTGGGGTCGGTCGAGGCGTCGGCCGGGTTGCGCCAGGTGGGCGGCGGACGGGACGACATGCCTAAGAGGGGATTAGGCAGCGGCGGGCTAGTGCCGCCAATGTGGATTAGGGGTTTAGGCAGCAGCGGGCTAACAGCTCCTATTGCGGGTTTAGGCAGTCGGCGGCAGTCTACTGAGATGTTGGACTAAACCGCTTCGCGGTGGTTCAACCGACATCGCTATCGTGCCCTACTTGCCAGTTGTCTGCAATGCCGATTCGGCTCCTTTCTCGCCAGTTGCTTCATCCATGGTGGTGTCCGCGCGAGCACACTTCGATGTACTGACTGCGGCGCGGCTGCTCTCCTGACAGCTCGGTCCGCTCGTCGGGGATCCCGCGCGCGGGCGACGTCATCGTGGGAGCCTTCCAACAAGGAGGCTCCCATGACGATTCTACGCCAGAGGATGATCGACGATCTCAAGCTCCGGAACTACTCGCCCCGCACGATCGAGACCTACGTCCACTGCGTCATCGGCTTCGCGACGTTCCACCGGCGCTCACCGGATGTGCTCGGTGCCGAGGACGTGCGCCGCTACCAGCTCCACCTGCTCGACGCGGGGACGTCGTGGTCGCGGTTCAATCAAACGGTCTGTGCACTGAAGTTTCTCTACCGGGTGACCCTGAAGGTGGCCTGGCCGGTCGAGCAGATTCCCTACGGCCGCAAACCGCGTTCGCTCCCCGTCGTCCTCAGTCAGGAGGAGGTCGTTCGCCTCATCGAAGCGGTCCCCCAGATCGTCTATCGCATGGCGCTGCTCACCGCCTATGCCGCGGGCCTCAGGATCACGGAGACCGTCGCGCTCCGGGCCGAGCACATCGACAGCGCCCGCATGCTGATCCACGTCGAGCAGGGCAAAGGCCAGAAGCCCCGCCTGCTTCCCCTCTCGGACGTTCTCCTACGGAAACTCCGCATCTACTGGCGTGATCAGCGGCCGAAGGTTCCCGGCAGCCCCTGGCTGTTCCCAAGCGCGAACCCGACCAAGCCGATTCACGTGACGACGATCGAGAAGGCCTGCCAGCGAGCCCGTGTGACGGCCGGGCTCTCCAAGCATGCGACGCCTCACACGCTTCGGCACTGCTTCGCCACACACACCCTCGAAGCCGGAGTCGACCTCAGGACGGTTCAGGCCCTGCTCGGCCACGCCAACCTGTCGACCACGGCGATCTACACGCATGTGCAGCGCAAGCTGGTGACCGCCACCAGGAGCCCGCTCGACGCCATCGCACACTTCAAGGAGGTGACGTCGTAGCGCGGGTGCCGTCATGCACGGTGACACCCCCACGCTGGGCGACGTCATCCGTCGGTTCGGCCCCGCCCTGCTCGATCGGAGCGGCGCGGGCGTCACCCCGGCACAGCGCGCCGTTCTCTCCACCCTGGGGCGCTGCCATACGGCCGCGCTCGGGGGACACCTGTATCGCTGCGACACATGCGGCACCGAGCTCCCGGCCTACAACGGCTGTGGCAACCGCCATTGCCCCTCGTGTCTTGGTCACAAGAGCGTCCAGTGGCTCAAAGCACGTGCCGAAGAACTCCTTCCGGTATCCTACTTCCATGTCGTCTTCACGGTGCCAACCGAGGTCGCCGCGCTCGCGTTGGGCAACAAGAAGCTCGTCTATCAGATCCTGCTCCGCGCGGCCGCCGAGACGCTTCTCGAGGTCGCGGCCAACCCCGCGCACCTTGGGGCCGACATCGGCTTCCTCGCCATTCTTCATACGTGGACGCAGACCCTCATTCATCATCCCCATGTCCATTGTGTCGTCCCAGGCGGCGGTCTCGCGCCCGACGGATCGCGCTGGGTGCCGAGCCGCGACAACTTCTTCCTGTCGGTCCGCGTCCTCACCCGTCTGTTTCGCGGCAAGTTCCTCGCCTTCCTGCAGAAGGCCCAGCGAACCGGGGCGCTCCGGTTTGCTGGCGCCACGGCGGACCTCGCCACCCCCGCCGGCTTCGCGGCTTTCCTGAAGGCCCAACGGGATCGTGCCTGGGTCGTCTACGCAAAGGCCCCGTTCGGCTCTCCCGAGCAGGTCCTCAAGTACCTCGCGCGCTACACCCATCGTGTTGCCATCAGCGACCGACGCATCCTGTCCATGGACGACAAGGCCGTTACCTTCCGCTATCGGGACAACGCCACCGGCGGGCAGAAGTCCATGACCCTCGATGGCGGGGAGTTTCTCCGCCGCTTCCTGCTGCATGTGCTGCCCACGGGCTTCGTGCGGATTCGCTACTACGGACTGCTCGCGAACCGCTACCGGGCGCAGAACCTGAAGCGGTGCCGTGCTCTGCTGGGGACCCTCCAACAGGCCGCGGCTACGCCGTCACGGTCACAGGCCACGGAGCCACGTCCCACGGACGAGCACCGGCGGGGTCAATGCACGGTCTGCGGCGTCGGCCAGCTCGTCGTGGTGAGGTCATTGGCCCCAGTGGTGGACTTGGACCTCACCGCCACGGTGCCGGTCGCGAGAGACACGTCGTGAGCGTCGCCGTCACCGTGGCGGTCGTCACACCGAGGCCCGTTCGGACCTCGGTCTGGGGTCGCTTTGCGCCGACCGTCGATCCCGCTCGATCCGCAAGCGCTCGGGGCCTCGTGGCAGGCCCGTCGACGTCGATGAGACCCGGTGTGCACCCAGAACCCAGACGCGACGCCCGACGGCCACTGCGGCGCAACCTCCCCGGCCGCGATCACTGGGGAGGCTCGGTCCCGATTCAAATCCCATAGCGAGCACCGTGCCGCTCCGGCGCGCTGCCCCGCAGTTTGTCCAACGGCCTCCTTTCACGCCCGGCCCGAGGTTCTTGCAACCGCGACCGATGCTGGGGCAATCTCTGAACGTGGTCTGGGCCGGGCGCGAAAGAAGGCTTCTGTTAGACGGGTCAAATTACGGAGAGTCAGCAATGGGGTACTTACGACTGGATGATCCGATCTTCGATCGTCAGGTTTCGCTCCGCGACGCCTACAAGATTCTCGAAGCATTCGTCGTGCAATACAATGAGCGCGGAGAGTCCTCGACCGTCAGCCTGATGTCGGATATGGGCATCCTGGCCGACGGCACGCCGAGTGATCCAGCTCAGATCCGTGACTTCGTTCGCGTTGCAGCAGATCTTCTTGGTGATGATGTGTTGCGCGCGGTCGCATCTGGACCCAGCGCTGACTAGGGCAATGATTGACGACACACTGAGCGGTGAATTGGCCCCGCGGAAGAGCAACGGGCGGACAACGGACAACGGACAACGGACAACGAGTGACGACAACGAGGAACTCGGGTGACAACGGGCGGCGACAACGAGCGCGGTGGCAACAGCGACGGACTCTGGCGGACGAGCGCCCGGCGTGAGGCTGTGGTCGGCATGTCTAACAAGCCGATGGTGCCGACCGCCTCCACTTCACCCGCTGCCAATCCACCGTGCCCAATGCGGCGGCACATCGGCAGGCCGTTAGGCCGTCAACAGAAGGCCGGACGTCGAGAGCAAGACGAGGGCCAGGAAAAACTGCTGTTGAATGCCGAACGACAACTAGAAGCCATCGCATTGTTGTTTACTCACCACCGCCAGTGCAATTAGTCAACGCAAAGGAGTTGTACAGACTATGAAGTCAACTAAGGTTTTCGTAGCCTATGCCTCAGCGCCAGCGCAGATCGGCCAGGCAATCGAAGCTGCCGTTCAGACCTTGCGCAGCCAAGCGCAATGGGATGGCGTCGAAACCTGGCGCCAGTTGGATATCCCTGGTCATTTTATCATCGATGCAATCCTCGAAAAAATCGACCGCGCTGACTTTGTAGTCGCTGACATCACGCGACTCAACTTCAACGTCTGTTACGAAGCTGGCTACGCCATTGGCAGGAAAAAGCGAGTGTTTCTAACCCTCAACTCCGCTCTCCAGCCGCAACTCAAGGAGCTCAATAGACTTGGTGTTTTCGATACTCTCGGTTACCAAGCATACGCGAACTCCATGCAACTCGCGAAGGCTCTCGACCAACTTCGGAGCGTAGAGCCCGCTAAATTTCCGGATACTCCGATCGATAGGAAGGCGCCGATCTTCGTGGTTGAGGCGACCCAGAAGACCGATGCTTCAATTCGGACGATCGCTAAGATCAAGAAGTCCAAGATCTTGTTTCGTAACTTCGATCCATTGGAGCAGCCACGGCTTTCCACGACAGAGGCATTTCGTGGGGTAGCAGCTTCGATCGCAGTCATTGTTCACTTGCTGTCCAGAGAATCGACCGATTTCGAGATCAATAACTGGCGAGCTGCGTTCGTTGCTGGCCTCGCGACTGGCCTCGAAAAGGAACTACTTCTTCTTCAAGAGGCTGACGATCCCGTCCCGCTGGACTATCGCGACCTCGTTAGCGTATATAGGCAGCCAAGTGACATCGATAAATACATTTCTGAACTTGCCCCTCGTGTTATGGAGGGATTGCAGAATGCAGACGAGACTGCAGTCGATGGGCCATCGAACTTTCTGAGCAACCTCGATCTGGGGGCATCGGCAGCGGAAAACGAGATGTCTCGCCTCGATGACTACTACCTCCCCACGGACCACTACAGCAAGGCCGTCAACGGCAGTGTACGACTGGTGGTTGGCCGGAAGGGATCCGGGAAGACGGCGATGTTCTTCCAGGTTCGAAACAAGATCCGATCGAATCGAAAGCGCATCGTTATCGATCTGAAGCCAGAGGGCTATCAGCTGAAGCACTTCAAGGACATGCTTCTTCGTTTCTTTGGTGAGGCGGTCCAAGAACACATTTGTAAGGCATTTTGGGAGTATGTGTTGCTTTTGGAATTGTGCCACAAACTGCTAGAGAAGGACCGTTCGGTCCACATGGGAAACACGGATCTCTACGAGGCATATCAGGAGTTGGCAGAACTCTATGCCGCGGACGACTATGTTAGCGAAGGCGACTTTTCAGAGCGCATGCTCAAGCTCGTACAGCAAATCACGGAGCGTTTTCGCGACAGTCCAGCATCTCAACATGCTCCGAATAATAATCTAAATGCTCAGGATATTGCGCACCTTGTTTATCGCCACGACATCCGCAAGCTGCGAGACCGTCTCATCAAGTATCTTTCGCTGAAAGTAGATGCATGGATTCTCTTCGACAATATCGACAAAGGGTGGCCCACCCGCGGCGTGCAGCCCTCCGACATCGTAATTCTACGTGGACTTCTCGAGGCAACCCGCGACATCGAACGGATCATGGCGCGCGGAAAAGTGGAAGTTCATACAATCGTCTTCCTGCGCAATGACGTGTTCGAAATTCTCATCGACCAGACTCCCGATCGCGGGAAGGAGTCCCGCGTTTCGCTCGACTGGACTGATCCTGATCTCCTCAAGGAACTGCTTCGGCGGCGATTCATCGCCAATGCGGGGTTCTTTTCGACTGATAGCTTTGATGAAAGCTGGAATCGGATCGCGATTTCGCACATTGATGGGGAGAGCAGTGCCGATCGACTTATCGACCTCTCGCTAATGAGGCCACGCAACCTCCTTAACTTGGTAAATTACTGCAAGAGCAACGCAGTCAACATGTCTCGCACGAAGATTACCTTGGATGATGTTCACAAGGCAGTTAGCCAGTACTCGGCCGATCTTGGAAACGAAGTTGGGCTGGAAATTCGCGACGTCTTTCCTCTTGCGAATGACATCCTTTATGCATTTCTTGGGGCGCCCTATCGCCTCACACTAAAGAAGATCTATGAGCGCTTTCGAGAGACTCTCGTTCCAGAACAGGAGTACCCTAATCTGCTAGAAATTCTCCTCTGGTTCTCGTTCCTTGGGGTCGTCGAACGCAAGTTGGAGGATGGAGGGCGCATCCTGTATTCGTACTCAGTGTTTTATGACATGAAAAAACTTCGTTGGATCGCGAAGGACTACCGCGATGACGATGCCATCTTCGCTATCCATCCTGCGTTTTGGTCGTTTCTAGAAATCACCTCCGGCTAACTTGCAGTGTTTCAGCGATGGCTTCGAGCGCTTTGGCCTAACAAGCCGATGGTGCCGACCGCTCCCACTGCACCCGTCACCAACCCGCCGCGCCCACTGCGGCAGCACATCGGCCAGCCGTTAGGCAGCGCATCGCGAGCGACGGCGAGCCATGGAGAAGCCGATCGCGGTCCGAGCACGAGTGGAAGACCGCAGCGGCGAGATCCGGGGCAATGACCGATTTGGCCGCCAAAGAGTTACGCATGCGTTCAAGAAAGCTGAGCGGATCATGAGCGTGGTCGACGAAGTCAAAGACGAACTCGAAGCGAGGGGGGAGTACGTCGTACTTGCCAATACTGACTGGTTTGCGGTCTTTCCGGCGACGTTGCAGCGAAGAATCGAGCAGGCGAAGGCAAGAGCACAACCGGGACCGAATCTAGTGGTTTACAGGACGAAGTCAGATGATCCGCGTGACCATCATGTGATTCCTTTCGCTCTCGCCAGCGAACTCCTTGTCGAAGACACGCTATCTGACTCCGCAACAGGAGGGAAGCGGTGGAATCTCACCCTTGGCAACGGCAAACTTCATGTATCGCATCGGACTGGAAAAGTCGAGGTATCTGGCTTTCATCGGGCGCCGTTGATCGTGGAGTTGCCTACTGACGACGTCGTCGAATTCGAGAAGAGGGCTCAATGCCTGCGGAAGCTGTCTTTGCCACGGCCGAAAGGCCAAAAGACGCCTGCGAAGCGTTCGTCTGCGACCCGCGCTACGTACGAAAGATGCCCACTTGTAAAGGCTTGGGTGCTGGGCGACGCGAAGGGTCTATGCGAGCTGTGTCACGCACCGTCTGCGTTTCTGACAAATGACGACGAACCGTACTTCGAACTCCATCACGTTCGACAACTGGCTCACGGAGGCTCGGACACAGTCGAAAACGCGGTGGCATTGTGCCCTAGCTGCCACCGACGGCTTCATCATGGGAAAGACAAGGTCGAACAGCGGGAGCAACTCTACGGTCAAGTCGCCAGACTTCTTCGTGAAACTCCTTTGGGAATCCCAGAAGCATGACTCCACAGTCGTTGGAGCCTAACAAGCCGATGGTGCCGACCGCTCACGCTTGGCCAGAGGAACGAACGGCTGGTTCATTGCGGCGGCACATCGGCCAGCCGTTGGGCAGCCATGGCGAGCCACGGATACGCAGCGAGATGATCGCGGAGGGTAACGGAGCAATGGGCGGCGATATGGAGTTCAATCAATCAACGATGCCCGGGGGCGAGCAATGAGCTTCGTGGAAGCTGTCAGTAAGTTCCATGCCCCTCTGGCCCAAGCGATACATTCGCTCCGTGGTCAGGAAGTGACTCCTGCGGATATCCGGGCTGCCCTCGTGGCTGCATTCCCGGAGCTGGAGTCTCAACAGACGTGGGTGTTGCCATCCGACCACTGTCGGAATCACACCAACAAGGGAGCGTGCAGGTGCGCCCAAACCGGCGATGCGCTGTTCGAACAACTTGATCGCGGGCGATATCGAGTGTTGTAAAGCGATCGAATGGCAGGGCACAGAGTAACCAGAGCCTAGAATCGGGTGCCGACTGCTCCCGCTTCCATCCGCCCGCCGTCTCCCAACATCCCAGCCGTCGCCTCCCTCCTCTCCTCGCATGTCACAGTCCCCGCCACCCCGCCGCCCATGACCCCCGCCAAGCCCCCTCCCCCGCCCTCCTCGCTCGTCCCCGTGCTCGCACCCGACGGGTCCTTCTACCTCCGCCCCTCCGCGCCCCATGAGCCCGCCGCCCCCGACGAGCCCACCGCCCGTCGCCTCGCCCGCCACTTCGCCCACGGCGTCGACCACGCCCACCTGCTCCTCGGCGCTGCCGAGCCCGCGACCGCGCTCCCTGCCAGCTACGCCTGGCTCCGCGACCTCGCCCGCGCCTTCGTCACCCGCCTCTGCGCGCTCCCCGACCTCGACGCCGACCGCGCCCACCTCGACGTCCCGCTCTCCCCCGACACCGTCGCCGCGCTCCTCGCCCGCGTCCCCCCGATGCCCGGCGCCGAGCACGCCTCCGCCGACTGGATCACCCACCGCTGGCACGCGCTCACCCGCGCCGCCCGCGCCGCGCTCACGGCCCACACAGGCCCCGCGCTCGACTGGCTCCGCGCCCACAGCCCCCTCTGGAACACCGTCGGCCGCGTCTGCTTCCACCTCGCCGAGCGCAAGCGCGACGACGCCCACCCCTTCGCCTTCCTCGCCACCTACACCGCCGGCGTCACCGCCGCCGCCACCGTCCAGCACCTCCCCCTCGGGCGCGCCCTCCAGGAGTACGCCGGCGCCCGCGACCGCACCCGCCTCGCCGCGCTCCTCGCGCCCGTCGAGCGCGCCGCCGAACGCTCACCCTTCATCCGCGCCCTCGTCGACTCCGAGGAGATCTTCCACCCCCTCGCCTGGACCCCCGCCGAAGCCCACGCGTTCTTGAAGCAGGTGCAGTCCTGCGAAGAAGCGGGCGTCATCGTTCGCCTGCCCGACTGGTGGAAACCGCAGCATCCGCCGCGTCCGCGCGTTCAGGTCTCGGTCGGCACCACCGGCAAATCGCACGTCGGCGCCGACGCCCTGCTCGACTTCAACGTCTCCGTCGCGCTCGACGACGACACCATTCTCACCGACGAGGAGATCGCCTCGCTCCGCCACGCCTCGGGCCTCGTCCTCTTGCGCGGTCGATGGGTGGAGGTCGACCACGATCGCCTCAAGGAGGTGCTCGATCGCTGGCGCTCGCTCCAACGCGACGCGCGTCACGGTGTTCCATTTCACGAGGGGCTGCGACTCCTCGCGGGCGCGTCCAACACCACCGCGACGACCGACGATGCAGCCGACGAAGCCGCGAGCTGGCAGCGCGTCGAGGCAGGACCGTGGTTGCGCGAGATGCTCGCGGGGCTGCGTGATCCGGCGCGACTCGGCGACACCGACCCTGGCGCTGAGCTGCGCGCGACGCTGCGCCCGTACCAGAGCGAAGGTCTGCGGTGGCTATGGTTCGTGACGAGCCTGGGCCTGGGCGGATGTCTCGCCGACGACATGGGCCTCGGGAAGACGGTTCAGGTCATCGCGCTCCTCGTGCTGGAGAAGCGACAACGCGCGCGCAAGGAGAAGTCTCCGCCGCACCTGCTGGTGGTCCCGGCGTCGCTGCTGGGCAACTGGAAGAGCGAGTTCGAGCGCTTCGCCCCGTCGCTGCGCGTGACCATCGCGCACCCCTCCACCATGCCCCGCGCGCAGCTCGACGACGGCCCCCCGCTCGACCACGTCGACGTCGTCCTCACCACCTACGGCACGCTCACCCGCATCGCCTGGCTGCGCTCCACCACCTGGAACCTCCTCGTCCTCGACGAGGCCCAGGCCATCAAGAACGCCGACACCCGACAGACCCGCGCCGTGAAGTCCGTCGCGGCCCGCGCGCGCCTCGCGCTCACCGGAACGCCCGTCGAAAACCGCGCCGGCGACCTCTGGTCCCTCTTCGACTTCCTGCAACCGGGACTGCTCGGTACCGCGAAGGCCTTCAGCGCCATCGCCCGCCGCGCGACGGAGTCCGGCGCCGGTGCGTGGGCACCCGTGCGCGCGCTGGTACGACCGTGGATGCTGCGTCGACTGAAGACCGATCGCTCCGTCGTCGCCGACCTCCCCGACAAGACCGAGCTCACCGCGTACTGCGCGCTCACTTCTACCCAGGCGAAGCTCTACTCAGCCGTGGTCGACGAGCTTCGCGAGGCCATGGACTCCATCGCGGGGGACGGTGAGACGAAGCGGCGCGGCGTGGTGCTCGCGGCGCTCATGCGCTTCAAGCAGGTGTGCAACCACCCCTCGCAGCTCACCGGTGACGGGCTCTGGGCGCCAACCGATAGCGGGAAGTTCACGCGGCTGAGGGAGATCGCGGAGGTGATCGCCGAGCGCGGGGAGAAGGCGCTGGTGTTCACGCAGTTTCAGGAGATGACCGCACCGCTGGCGGAGTTTCTGGGGACGGTGTTTGGCGCGCCGGGGCTGGTGCTGCACGGCGCGACCCCGGTGGCGAAGCGCGCGAAGCTGGTGAAGACCTTTCAGGAAGACCCGGCGGTGCCCTTCTTCGTGCTGTCGCTGAAGGCCGGTGGGACAGGGCTCAACCTCACGGCCGCGCAGCACGTCGTGCACTTCGACCGCTGGTGGAACCCCGCCGTCGAGAACCAGGCCACCGACCGCGCGTACCGCATCGGCCAGCGCCGCAACGTTCTGGTGCACCGCTTCGTCTGCCGCGGAACCCTCGAAGAGCGCATCGACGCCATGCTCACCGAGAAGCGCGCGGTGGCCGATGCCCTGCTCTCGTCGGCGGGCGACGGCGGCGCCGCGATGCTCACGTCGATGACCGACGCGGAGCTGCTGAAGACGGTGTCGCTCGACCTCGCGCGGGCGCTGGAGGAGTGACCGCCCCTTGACGCCCCTGCCTCGCGAGAGCTCTCCTCGCGGCCCATGAGCTACTTCGAGTGGCGACCGTATGTTCCGGTCGCGCAGCGTCGCAAGGATGCCGCCGCGGCGATGCAGAAGCGCGCGAAGAAGGGCCTCGTCGTCGAGCCCGTGGTCATCGAGGGCCGCACCATCGCCCGCAGCGCGTGGGGCAAGCGCTGGTGCGACGCGCTGGAGAAGCAGGCCGACTTCGCCAACCGCCTGCCGCGCGGCCGCACCTACGCCCGCAACGGCAGCGTGGTGCACCTCGGCATCACGAAGGGCGAGCTCAACGCCGTGGTCAGCGGGTCGGAGCTGTACGACGTTCGCATCACCATCGCGCCGTTGACGGAGGCGAAGTGGAAGGCCGTCCGCGCGCAGTGCGCGGGCAAGGTCGGGTCGGCGCTGTCGCTGCTCCAGGGCAAGCTCTCCGACGCCGTCATGGACGTCATCGCCCACCCCGGAACAGGGCTCATCCCGCTCGCGGGCGAGGTGAAGTTCAAGTGCTCGTGCCCCGACTGGGCGTCGCTCTGCAAGCACTGCGCGGCGGTGCTCTACGGCGTCGGCGCGCGCCTCGACACGAAGCCCGAGATGCTCTTCACGCTGCGCGGCGTGAGCCACCTCGACCTCGTCGAAGAGGCCACCGCCAAGGTCACCAAGAAGGGCAGCGTGCGCGCGGCGCTACAGGCCGACGACGCCACGCTGTCGGACATCTTCGGCATCGACCTCGGCGGGTCACCACCGCCACCACCCGCGAAGAAGAAGACCGCCGCGAAGAAGCCCGTCGCGAAGAAGCCCGCCGCGCCCATCGTAGTCGCCGCTCCGGCTCCCGCTCCGGAGCACACGATGGCCGAGTTGAAGGCGATGGGTCACACCCCCGCGCGAGTGAAGGCCATGCTCAAGGACGGCTCGCTGGAGCGCGCGTCCTTCGGCTGGTACCGCTTCACCCGCTGACCATCCCGTGCATCTCCCTTCTTCCTGATTCTCTTGACGCCGCATGGGGTTGGGGAGATAGCCTCACATCAGCGGAACCACGATGAACACCGGGAGGGTGAGATGAGTCCGCGGTGCGGCATGGTGATCGTGGTCGCCCTCACAGGCTGCTTTTCGTTGAAGCCGGGCGCCGACGTGGGCGACGCAGGCGGCGCGACCGACGTGCCCACCGTCACCATCGATTCACCCGTGGATGGTGGGACGAGCACCACCGACGCGCCCGTCATCGACGCGCAGTCCGACGCCGCGATCGACGTCACGGAGGTCGCCGTCGTGGACGCGACCGACGCCGCCGACGCCCCTGATGTGCCCGATGTCCCTGATGTCCCCGAAGCAATCGACGCGACCGCAACGCCCGACGTTTCGTCGACCCTTGATGCCCCCGGCGTCGACGTGCGCGACGCGCCCGTCGTCGATGTGCCGCCCGTCGTCGATGTGCCCGATGTGCCCGATGTGCCCGATGTGCCCGATGTGCCCGATGTGCCCGATGTGCCCGATGTGTTGATCGTTCCCGATGCGGGTCCGTTGATGACGGGCGACTTCGTGAGCTCGGCGGCCGCGGGCTCCGCGGGCTCGGTGCGCTTGCAGCTGCGGATGACCTGGCACGCCCGCGTCAGCGGGACGAGCGATGGCGTGACCCTCCGGGGGTGGCTCCGATGACGGGCGCGTGGCGTTCGTTGTGGGTGCAGGGGGCGGTCGTGGCGGCGCTGAGCGCCCTCGGGGTGCTGGCGGTCGAGCGCCGGGCGCAGGCCATCACGGGGGCAGAGACCCGCGCGGGCCTCGCCCTCCGGGGTCGTCTGACGGGCGCCACGGGGACGCAGCGCCTCCAGTTCACGTTCTTTTCCGGCGGCGCGTCGCGCTGCTCGGCGACCGTCGACGTCGCCGTCGCGGCCGACGGTGACTTCGAGGCCGACCTCCCGACCAGCGAGTGCCCCGCGTCCCTCTTCGACGGCAGCGACGTGACCTACGACGTCTCCCTCGGCACCACGATGCTCATCACGGGCGCCGCGGTGAACCCCGTCGCCTACGCCCACTACGCCGAGCGGGCGGGCGTCCCGGAGTGTCCGCTGGGCTATGCCCGCGACCCCGGCAGCGCCGTTCAGGTGCGCTGCACGCGACCGCTGGCGGGCGGCGCGTCGGACGAGGTGGTCCGCGTTGGCACCGGCACCTCGGCGTTCTGGGTCGATCGCTACGAGGCGAGCCTCTGGGAAAACGCCGACGGCTCCGGGCGACAGACCGGCCTCGTCGGGCCAGCGCCCGAAAACGCCTACGCGACGCCCACCGACCACGTCGCGGGCTTCCTCGACGACGCCAGCGGCAGCGCGCTGGAGTACGCCTTCAGCCGCACCGGGGTGTTGCCCTCGCGGCACACCACGCAGCTCCAGGCCATGGTCGCGTGCCACGCCTCCGGCAAGCGCCTCGCGACCCTGGGTGAGCTCTACCTCGCAGCGCGCGGCACCCTCGACCCCGGGGGCGACGACGGCAGCAGCGGTCGCTGCCGCACCAATGGGACCGCCGTCCGCGCCACCGGCCTCGGCCCCTCGTGTCGCAGCGCGTACGGCGCCGAAGACCTCATCGGCAACGCGATCGAGTGGACCGACCAGTGGTCCATCGGGTTTCG
This sequence comes from Polyangiales bacterium, assembly GCA_044229975.1. Lineage (GTDB taxonomy): Bacteria > Myxococcota_A > Polyangia > Polyangiales > SCUS01. The sequence goes on along the minus strand of JBGARZ010000004.1, from coordinate 423,220 downwards.
CGTCCCCTACGAAAACGTCTGGCCCGAGGTCGCCACCGTCAACCAGGCCAGGACCTACAACGTCTACAACTTCGGCGGGCGCTCCAACAACATGCTCTGGCGCGGTGTCCCCACGGCCATCCGATACGGCGGCGCCGTGGGCGACGGCGCCCTCGCGGGCCGCTACCTGATCTCGGCGTACGTGGCCGTCATCGGCGGGACGAACCTCAGCGGCTTCCGCTGCGTGGTGCCCCGATGACGTCACCCTGGAAGCCCGTCGCGCGCGCCCTCGCCACGGCCGCCCTCGTGCTCGGCGCCTCGCTCGCGTCGTACCGCGTCGCCAACGCCGTGACCGGCGGTGAGACCCGCGCGGTGCTCTCGTGGTCGGGCCAGCTCACCGGCCGGACAGGGCCCGCGTCGCTGCGCTTTGAGTTTCGCCGCGCGGGGAGCGACCCGTGCGTGGTCACCGTCGCCGCGACCCCGGACGCCGCGGGGCACCTCGACGTGGAGGTCCCGCTCGGCGCGTGCCGGGGCTACTTCGACGGCAGCGACGTGCGCTACGACGTGTCCGCGGACGGCGTGGTGCTCGTGCGCGACCAGGCCATCGACGCGGTGCCGCACGCCCGCTACGCCGACCGCGCAGGCGTGCCCGAGTGCCCCGTCGGGTACGAGCGCGCCGCCGCGGCCGACGCCGTGCTCTGTCGCCGCGAGCTGCGCGCGGGTGTCTTCGACGACCTGGTGCGGGTCGGCGCGGGCGAGGGTGCGTTCTGGATCGACCGCTTCGAGGCCGGCGTGTGGACGTCCGCCGACGCCGTGGGAGGTCGCCTCGGGGCCATCGAGGACGACTACCCCGCCAGCTTCCCCGACGACGGCCAGTGGAGCGCCGCAGCCTACGCGCGCTCGGTCGAAGGCGTCGGTCCGTCGCGCTACCTCACCTGGTTCCAGGCGCACGAGGCGTGTCGCGCGAGCGGCAAGCGGCTGCCGCGCATGGCGGAGTGGTTCCTCGCGGCGCGCGGCACGCCCGACCCGGGCGCCAGCGACGGCACGGGCGGCACCTGCCGTACCACGGGGGACGGACTGCGCCTCGGCTACGGCGCCGCGGACAGCGCGGGCTGCGCGAGCGCCGCGGGGGCGCGCGACATGATCGGCGGCGTCGCAGAGATGGTCGAGGATTGGTACGCGCTGCTCAGCACCGACCCTGGCGCCAGCCTCGGCACCTGGCCGGCCGCCTTCGGGCAGGACTCCACCGCGGGCTTCGCGGGCACGCTGATCGTCGACGGCGCCAGCACCACGGGCACCGGGCTGCCGGCGATGGTGCTCCGCGGCGGCGACGCCAGCCAGGGAACCGAGGCCGGCGTGCTCACCGTCGACGCGCGCTACGCCCCCAGCTACGCGGGCCCCTTCGCGGGCTTCCGCTGCGTGGTGACCCGATGAGCGCCTCCGTCCTCCGCGACCGTTGGTGGATGCGCGCGGCGGCCCTCGCCGCGGTCGCGAGCGCGTCGGTGTTCGTGACGGTGCGGCTCGCGCGCGCGGTCCCCGGGGGCCCGGTCGGCTCGACGCTGAGCTTCGCCGGAACGCTCACCGGCGTCTCCGGCGCGCAGACCCTCACCTTCGACTTCCGCAGCGGCGCGACGGCGCTCTGCTCTCCATCGGTCACCGTGACCCCGCGCGCCGACGGGTCGTTTCGCGCGGCGATCCCCCTCGGGGCGTGCCCGCGGCGCCTGCTCGACGGGCGCGACGTGACCTTCGACGTGCGCGTCGGGTCGCGCACCGTGGCCAGCAACCAGTCGGTCTCCACGGTTCCGTACGTGCGCTACGCGAGCGCCGTCGGCACGCCGCTGTGCCCGACGGGCTACGAGCCCTCCAGCGTGGGGCGCGCCCACTGCCGCCGCGCCCTCGCCGACGGCGGCTTCGACGAGGTCGTGCGGGTCGGCGCCGGGTCGACGGCCTTCTGGATCGACCGCTTCGAGGCGAGCCTCGCGGCGCAGCCCGACGGCGGCGGCGACCGCTACGCGACCCTCGCCGCGCTGCCGGGCGGCTTCCCGGTGACGGGCAACTACACGACGCCCGTGTACGCGTTCAGCCGACGCGGCGTGGCGCCCTTCGGCGAGGCGTCGTGGTTTCTCTCCGAGGAGGCGTGCCGGCTGAGCGGCAAGCGCCTGCCGACGAGCGCGGAGTGGATCACCGCCGCGCGCGGGACCCCCGCCGTCGGCGACTGCGCCCTCACCGCGGCCGCGCGACGGGCGACGGGCGCGGCGGTGACCTGCGTGAGCGCCTGGGGCGCCGAGGACATGGTCGGCAACGTCGGGGAGTTCTCGGCGGGCTGGCAGGCGAGCGCGTTCGACACGGGCACGGCGGCCGTGGCCGGCTTCGGCGCGGACTACGGCAACGGGGACGTCTCGGTCGCGGTCACCGGCGCCGTGTACCACCGCGCGCCCACGGCCAGCGCGTCGAGCGTGGTGGCGGGGCTGCCCGCGGTGGTCGCCCACGGCCTGCCGTACACCGCCGTGACGAGCGCGAGCGGCGTGCTCTCCATGGGCGCCAACACCGCGCCGTCGTACTACCAGAACGGCGGGCTTGGCTTCCGCTGCGTGACCGCGCGCTGAGAAGGTCAGGTCGTCGCGAAGCGAAACTGGTTGCTGCCGACCTCGATGACATCACCGTTGCGGAGCGGGGCCGTCTTCGTCTTCTCGCCGTTGACCCGCATGGCGGGAAACAACATCCCGCTGCGGGCCTCGAAGTGCTCACCGGACCAGGCGATGGTGATCGTTCCGACGTGGAGCCCGAACACCTTGAGCGCCGGGTCGTCCCCGGGCCCGAGGGTGACGCCCCGCGACTCCGACAGCTCGGCGCGGGTGACGCCCTCCACCTTGCCGTCGGCGCGCTCGATGTAGCTCATGCGCGCGGCCCGGATCTTCGAGAACAGGGCGCGCGCGTCTTCGGGCTTCATGGCCGCCGTCTCGACCTGCGGCGCCGTCGAAGGGGATCCCTTGTAGGACTGGATGGCGTCGAGCGCGGCGTGCCCACAGCGCGGGCACGGCAGCACGCGCAGCGAGGAGGTCATCCCCTCCCAGCGGCACTGCGGGCAGCGCTTGCGCTCGTAGTGCGACTTGATCTGGATGTACTCGTCGGCCTTGAAGGCGTTTTCGGAGAAGATGATGAGATGGTCACCGCCGACCAGGACCTCGGTGCCCTCGGACACGGGCGCGAGGGTGGTGACCACGTGACCGTCGACCACGACGGGGTTGGTGGCCGAGACGCACTGGAGCGACCAGCGACCGTCGACGCTGCGCGCGAAAACGGCGTGCGAGCGGGAGACCGCTTCGTCGGGCAGCACGATGTCGCAGTCGGGGTCGCGCCCGACCTGCACGCGCGGCGCGTCGAAGGTCAGCTTGGTGGCGGGCTTGTTGAGTGCGTGGATGATGAACGTCGGCATCGGGGCGGTGCTCCCAACTACGGGGTCGACAGCTTAGAAGGTGAACGTGCAGCGGACGGAGGGTACGGCGAGCGACGGCGCGCACGGGAGGGCGCGCGCGGCGGGGCGCTCGCCCGATCGACCGGAGAGCGTCCAGAGCACGACCCCGGTGGCGGCCAGGACACCCGCGCCCACGAAGCCCGCGGTCGCGACCGGCCCCATGGTCTCGGCGAGCGAGCGGTCGTCCGCGCAGAGCGACTCGCGCGAGCGGCCGGGGGCGAGGCACTGGGCGTCGTCGTTCCAGCGGTCGGCCGCGGCGCCACCGACCACGAGGCCGGCGACCCCGACGCCCGCGAAGAGCACGGCACCACCCCACGACGCCCACGCGGCGACGCGCAGCGATGAGCCGTGGGCAGGCGTCGGGGCGCGCGGAACCACCGGCGCAGGTCGCGGCGGCGGCGGTGCGGGGAGAGCCGTCGGGAGCGCGACGACCGGGGGAGCGGGCGCGGGCGCCGAGACGGGCGCCGCGGGCGGGCGGCAGACGAGGTCAAGCTCGACGCGCGCCGTGCCCCGCGGGGCCACGACGAAGGTGCGGTGCGCGCCCTCGCACCCGTCGGCGCTGACGTCGAGGTTGGTGGTCCCCTCGGCGACGCGCAGCGGCCCGGGGAGCGGGAGCGGGCGAGGCTCTCCGCCGTTGAGCGAGAGGCGCGCGGCGGGCGTCCGCACGACGACCTCCAGCTGCCCGAGGTGGCCGCGCACCGTGTCGAGCTCGGCTTCGAGGTCTTCCCGGTTGTGGCGGATCCAGCGGTCGCGGCTCGCGGCGAGGGCCTCGCCGAGGTGCTGCTCGGCGTCGACCCAGCGACCGAGCTCCGCCTCGGCGAGCCCGATGCGGGCGAGGGTCCGGGGCTCCGGCTGCCGCGCCTGCGCCTGTCGAAACAGCTCCAGCGCGTCGGCGGGTCGCCCCTGCTCGCGCAGGGCGAGGCCGCGCCGCTGGAGGGCGTCGACGTCGACCTCCTGCGCGCGGGCGAGGGACGGCGCCGCGAGCACGCCCAGGGAGAGCAGCGCGAGGTGGAGTGAGCGCATCAGAGGTTGCGGTGCCGGAGGTGGGGGCGGTGGGGGCGACGGTGCGATCGCCCGCCCGCCCCGCGCGGTGTGTCGGCCTCGGCCTCCGTCTCCTCGGCGGGCGCGGCCACGGGCGCACCAGCAGCGGGCGGGGCCGCGAGCACGGCGGCGGCGACGGGCGCGGCGACGGGCGCAGCGGGAGGAGCGGACTCGGGCGCAGCGGGAGGAGCGGACTCGGGCGCGACGAGCGGGGCAGGTGCAGGCCGGGGCACCGCGGCGCGCACTACGGTGCGGGGCGTCTCGGCGGACGCCGCGGACGCCGCGATGGACCATCGCCAGACGGCGACTCCCGCGAGCGTGGCGACCGCGAGGCCGGCGAGAGCGAGGCCGCGCGACCGAGCCCTGGGCCCCTGCGGCGGCAGCGAGCGAGAGGTCGCCTGGAGGGTGTCAGGGCCGGCCAGGCCCGCGCGCGGGGCGGCGTCGGTGGGCGTACCCGCCGACAGCGTGGAGAGCTGCGAGACGTCGTTGAACTCGGACGACCAGCGCGTGCGCTCACCCTCGGAGGCGAAGGGGAGCAGGGCCGCCCCGAGACTGCGCGCGGAGGCGAAGCGCTCGGCCGGGACGCGGGAGAGCAGGCGCAGCACGACCTGGTCGAGCGGCCGCGGCACCGAGGGCATCACCGAGCTGGGCGGAGGGACGGGGGCGGTGACGACCCTCATCAGCACCTCGACGAGCGTCGCGCCCTCGAAGAGCACGCGGCCCGTGAGGCACTCCCAGAGGATCGAGCCCAGCGAGAACTGGTCGCTGCGGCCGTCGACGTTCTTGGAGTCGTTGGCCTGCTCCGGGGACATGTAGTGGGGTGTCCCGAGGATGGACGCGGTCTGCGTCATGCCCGGCGCGCCCGACACCGACTGCGCCTTCGCGATGCCGAAGTCGAGCACCTTCGGGACCACCGCGCGGAGCTTGCGCGAGAGGAAGATGTTGTCGGGCTTGAGGTCGCGGTGGACGATGCCGCGGTCGTGCGCCGCCGCCATCGCCGAGCACAACGGGAGGAAGAGGTCACACGCCTCGCTCACCGACAGCGGGCCTCGCCCGAGGCGGTCTTTGAGCGACTCGCCTTCGAGGAGCTCGAGCGCGAGGAAGGGCCTCCCGTCGACCGCGCCGACGTCGAAGCAGTCGACCACGTGCGGATGCTCCAGGCTCGCGGCGATGCGGGCCTCCTGGATGAAGCGCGACGTCGCGGCCACGTTGTCGCTCGACGTCATGACCTTGAGGGCCACCCGCTTCTCCAGCCCCTGCCGGCGCGCTTCGTACACCGCGCCCATGCCACCTTCGCCGAGCTTTCGGATGATCTCGTAGCTGCCGAAGATCGAGCCGACCTCCAGCTCAGATCGTGACGGTCGGCCCTCGGCGTCGGCGAGTGTCATGGCGGCGCTTCCCCAGATATTCGTACAACCGTGCGGTAACGAGGTCCGACCCTACACCACCCCTTCTTGCGCTCGCAACCAGCGGGCGGGGTCCGCTGAGGACGTGTTGATCCATCTCGTGACGTGCCCCGCCGCGGTGCCGACGGGAGACGTTGATCAACGCCTCTTCACTCCTCGTCGGTCCCGAACACCCCCGCGTAGTACGCCTCCAGCGTCCGCAGCTCGCTCTCCTCGCGCGCCGCCGCCTGGGTCTTCGCGAAGTCGTCCTTCGCCGCGAGCACCGTCTCGGCCAGCACCTCGCCCAGCGCAAAGCGCCCCGTCGCCTCGCACCACCGCAGCCACGCCACGAGGTCGTCCACGCCCGGCAGCAGCTCCTCCGCCGACACCGGGACGTCCGCCGCCACCGCCGCCCACAGCACCTCGACGTCCGCCGCCTCCCAGTCCGCGAGGCGCGGCGTTGCTTCTTCTTCCTCCTCCAGCCGCGAGCACAGCACGTCCACCAGCGTGTTGAAGGCCCGCAGCGACGCCTTCTCGCGCCCCTTCTCCACCTGCTCGTCGAAGTACCCTTCGGCCCACAGCCACACCTCTTCGGCGTGCGCCTCGGCGTCCGTCGGCGGCCGGTCGTCGGCCTCCACCGCCTCCGCCGGAACGGGCGTCACCTCCACCCGCGGCAGCCCCGGAATCATCGGCGCCACGAAGGTCACCGACGCCTCGCGCTCATCCAGTGCGTCGAAGCGCAGCGTCTTGCCGTCGGCCTCGCGGCCCGCCACCCAGCTCACCGCCTCGATCACCGCCCACGCCTGCAACACCTGCCGCGGCGACGCCTGCGCCCCGCCCTGCGTCGTCTGCGTTCCCACCAGAAACGGCGCGCGGTTTTCCACCACGGGCAGTCCGTGCTGCGCGATCTCCCGCACCAGCCCCGGCGCCAGCGAGCGCGGCGTCATCAGGTTGAGCACGAAGCGCGGCAGGTTGGCCGACGCCTCTTCGCCCACTTCTTCGACCTCGCGACGGAAGCCCTGAAACGCCTCCAGGCTCTCGAAGCACGCGACCCCGCGCGTGCCGTCACCGGGCTCCGCGAGATCGAAGATGGACGCCACCACCTTGTCGAGCCCGAGCGCGGGGCAGCTCACTTGCACCAGGTCGTTCTCGGACAGGTTGCGCCACGGCGCGACGAGCTGCATCCGCGCCGCCGACTCGAAGAGCCCCGCCCACACGCCAACCGGAACCCGTCCCCCCTTCGTCATCGACGGCTCATCGGACATCGGGATGCGCTCGTCGTCGACCAGCATGCCTTGCAGCCGCGTGACCTCCGTGACGTCGCCCGCCGTCACCTCGACGCCCGCCACCTCCGGCCCCAGCGCCTCGGCCGTCGCCGCGTCGACCCGCAGCCGCGTCGGCCGCCGCTCGGCGTCCGCGCCCTCGATGAGCGACCGCAGCGCGTCGGCCACCGTCGCCCCCGCGAGCGGGCGCTGCGCCACCGGTCGGCCGCGGTGCACCCACAACACCGCGGACTCACCGTCCAGCGTCGTGAGCGATCCGCCGATCCACTCCACCAGGGCCGGAGCCGCGCTGCGCTTGCGTCGATCGACGATCTTCTGTGCCATGGGGCGCGCGTACCACGGCGGCCGGGTGCAGTTCCAGTCGAGGGAAGGGCCCGCGGCCCGACGGCCGGCCACTGACCGGCCACTGACCGGCCACGACCGCGACCCTCACAATACAGCTTAATTTCAGGCTCCCGAGCGCGGCGAACCGCGGGCACGCGGGCTGCTCTTGACCCTTCCTCACACCGGCCGCGAGGCCCGCGAAGGGAGCGTCGAGGGATGCATCAGCACCGCGTCGAGTCTCCGTCGGCGGGCGCCGCCGCTCTCCCCGACACCGGTCGGTCCCTGCTGCTGGACCTCAACCGCTTCGCCCAGCCGCGCGAAGCCCGCGCGGTCTGGCAGGTGGCCTCGACGGTGCTCCTGCTCGTCGCCCTCGTCGCCCTCGCGTGGATCGCGCCGACGGCCGCTCCCGCATGCTCCCGTCGATGAGCGCCGGCGGGCTCCTCGACGTCGAGGGCGACAGGCTCTTCGCCATCGTCGGCACGGGGCTGTCGTTCAACGTGATTCGTCTGGACCTGTGATCCGCGCCCCGCGCTCCGACCACTGGATTGCCAACCGCACACGAGGCGGGTGATATCGCGCGATGACCCAGGATCTCCCTGGGCGCTGCTCCAGGGCAGCGAGCGCGTACGCACCTGGATCCTCTTCCGCATCGCCGTGGGCACCCTTTTCTCGTTCGTGACCCACGCGGCGTCGTCCGACTGGGCGACCGTCGCGATACAGGTCGCCTACGCCGTCGCGATCTTCGGGCTCCTCGTCGGGCGACCCGGCCGCGCGCGCCTCGTCGCCTCGCTTCTGCTCGTCGGGCTGTGCTTCGTCGGCGAGGCCCTCGGCCTGCTGGTCCTCTCGGGCGCGCTCGACCGCCCCCTCGCGAGCCTCGCCGCGCGGTCGCCCGAGTACGTGCACCCCAACCCCCGCGAGGTGCGCGGCGTGCGCGGCCGCTACCGCCTGCCGCTGCCGCCCGCGTGGATCGCGCACACGCAAGCCTCCGCGCACGCCGCCAACGAGCTCTACGACCAGTGGATCACCAACCCCGCCCACGACGCGCACGTCGCCGTGATCGCGGAGACCATCGCCCCGGACCACGTGGGCGACGCCGCGGTGGTGCTGCGGACTATGATCGAGCACATCCGCGGCAGCGGGACCGACGCGCGCGAGCTACCCCGCCGCGAGCTCGCGGGGCACCCCGGCGTGCCGTTGGCCGAGGTCGAGGTCACCCTCGCCCCCAATGGAGGCGGCGCCTCGCTGCGCCTGCGCTACCGCCTCGCGGCCTTCGTCGCGGGCCCGCAGATGGTGCAGCTCATGGGCTTCGCCGACGCGCGCTCGACCGCGGAGACGTGGCAGGGCATGTCCGACGCGATGCGCGGCTTCGAGCTGCTGCCGTTCGAGGGGCTGCCCAACAACGCGGGCGGCGCCAATGGAGAGGACCACGTCTCCGCGGTTGCCGGCGGCGTGCTGCGGGGCCGCGCCTTCGACTACACGATGCGCGTGGCGCCCGGGTGGTACCTGCGCAACCAGGCCGAGGCGGCCGCCGAGCTCGCGACCGTCGACCGGTGGCTCACCGTCCCGTACTCGTACGGAACGCTCTACGTGACCGGCGAGCGCGCCGAGGCGGGGAGCGTCTTCGATCACCAGATGTACGTGCGCGAGTTTCGCCGGGTGGTGGGCCCCAGCGTGACGGTGTGGCTTGGCGAGGAGGCGCTGCACCTCACGGCGGGCGAAGGAACGCTCCTGCGCTACGACGCCACCGATGAGGGCGTGCGGCGGCGCTGGATCATCGGCCTCGTCACCACCGAGGCGGAGGCATACACCGTGGTGGGGTCGAGCACCGTCGAGCACTACGCGGAGTTCGAGGACGCGATGCGCGAAATGATCTCGTCCTTCGTGCCGGGCCGCGGCCCGGGCCGGGCCAACCGCTGACCCACCCGCGCAGCAGCGCCTTCACCCGCCCGGCGCGCCCCCGTTACAACCCCAGAAATAACCGCAGGGCGTCGTCGACGCGTTGCAGGAGCGGATGCTCTGTTGTTCGTGGCCGACGACAGGCGCGAGATCGATGAGCAGCACGGTGCCGCGGGGCAAACCTGTCACGGCGCGTCGTTGCCGGGCGCGGGATCTTCGACCCAGCCGATACCGTCGACCCATCGGATCGGCACCGCCGCGGCGAGGTCACAGAACTCCGCGGGGTCTTCGTCCGGCAGGCGCGCAAACCGCTCAGCGTACTCGTCGTCATGGGGAAGGTGGAGCGGGTCGGCGCTCATGCGTCGAGGCTTCAATCGCCCGATCGGCCAACCTGCGCTACCCGGCGCATCGCCGGATGCCCCCGGTCACCGAGGGCGAAGTCCACGAACTCCTCACCCGCGATTGCGAGTCTCCGCAGCGACACGACCCGCTCCACGGGCCCCGGCTACTTCGTCGTCGGCGTCTACCAGCTCGCCCCGACCGGGTAGATGACCACCGCGCCCGTCCCAGCAGCGCAGCCGCCGAGACGAGCGTTGTAACCGTTGGCGCTCGCGCTCGTAGACGTCGGCACGCGACGCTCACTGGAGGGTCTCGCGAACACCAAAGGTGCCCCGTCCGATGTGTGCCAAGGCCACGCCTCGATCGCCCCGTCACGCCCTCTCCGTCGCCTGCTTCACCGTCTTCCTCGCGCACTGCGGGACGACGTCCGACCGCGCGACGGTCAACCCCGACACGGCGGCGATCGTGTCCGTCGACCGCTTCCAGGACAGCTTCGCGACGCTGTTCAAGCGCAGCGGCCCGGTGTTTGACCCGGCCAACGTCCGGCCCGTGGTGCCCGCCCCCAACGCGCCCATCAACTTCGACCAGCTCTTCGGCGTGCGCTCGTTCGGCCCCGGCGGCGAGCGCGTCACCTACTACTCGCTCGACATCGTCCCCGTGGTGCCCGGCCGCGCGTACGTGATCCTCGGCCCCAACGGGGAGAGCATCCCGGGGCAGCTCCCGGTGCTCACGGGCATCCCCGGCGACGCCGGGTACAACGACTTCATGCGCATCACCGAGGTGCGCACCCACGCCGGGTACAACGTCAACTCGCTCACCAGCGAGGCCGACGTGCTGGCCGCCGTGGCCGAGGGCGACGCCACCGCGACGCTCACCACGCGCATCGTCGACTGGGCCGTGGTGCCCGCCGGGTCGACGGCGACCATGCGCTTCCAGGGCAACGTGGTCACCGGCTACCGGGCCTGGGTGCGCGGCATGATCGCGCCGCTCATGCAGTTCGAGACCGACCTCCAGGTGACCGCCAACGGGCGCGTCCCGAGCGCGGGCATCGTGGTGATCTTCCGCAACGACACCGACCCCTCCATGGGCTTCCAGACCGAGGCCGGAGGCATGACCCACAACGTGGTGCAGGTGCTCCCGGGGCAGCCCGGGTACTCGTCGCTCTGGGCCCATCAGCGGGGCAACCTCGCGGGCTTCGACGGCGTGCGCGACTGGGCGACGGCGCTCGCCAACGTGGCCGGTCCGCTGCCCGTCAACGTCAACTGCCCGATGGTCGCGCCGTAGCCGCGGCGCGCGCTCGACGACATCGGGAGAGCCCACACGAACGAAGACACGAAGCGCCTGGAGCGCAGGACGTTCCTGTGCGTGCTGGGGGTCGCGGGCCTGGCCGCGGGCTGCGGGGACGCATCGATGCCGACGGCGCCCTTCAGCGGCGGACGCGCGGCCGACCACGCCGTCGGGACGTGGAAGCTGTACCCGGGCAGAAGGTGATCGTCGGGCGCGACGCCGGCGGCTACTTCGCCTACTCGACGCTCTGCACGCACGAGGGGACGGAGATCGCCTTTCGCGACGGCGCGGCGTGCGCGACGCCGACGGGTTGCACCTCCGTCAGCACGATCGAAGGCGGGCGAGCGCCGTCCCACCGCGAGGCGACCACCGCGGCGCCGCTCAGCGCACGTGGGTGAAGACGAAGTCCCGCGGGGCGCTCGCGTGGCAGCCCACGCAGATGGTGCGCGCCGATCCGCTCGCCCCGAGGCCGTCGGCGACGTTGCGCGCGCCGATGCGCTCGAACCAGTACCAGTTGGCGCCGTCGGTTCCGTCCGCGACCTTCAGGTAGACGGCGTAGCCGGTCACCGTTCCGGGCGTGCCGTACAGCTCCTTCACGGCCGCGGCGCCGACGGGGTAGGGGCCGTCGCCCGTCGAACCGCTCAGCAGGTCGTTGGAGCAGATGCGGTTGGTGCCGTGCGGCGACCCCGGGCGGGACGCGTGCGGCGTCGGCTCGCAGTGCCACGCGCGGTAGTGGCCCGCGGCGATCCACGCCTCCATGTCGACCCGCCCCGAGGACGGAGGCGTCTGCGGGCCCGGCGCCAGCGTCGCCGGTGAGCCCGCGTCGCGACCGATGTCCGTCGTGAGAGCGCCCCCGTCCATCACGGCCACGTCGACCGTCGCGACGTCCACGACCATGGCGACATCGAGGGCCATCGAACCCGCGTCGGGTGGGGACGCCGGGACGTCCGTGGTGGTCGCGGCGGACGAGGGCGTGTCGTCGCCGCAGCCGGGGACGACGAAGGCGCTCGCGAGCAGCAGCGACGCGAGAGAGCCGTAGGGAGACAGACGTCGGAGAGAAGCAGATCGCATGGGACTCCTTTGCGGGACACGAGGGATCAGGTCGTCTGGAGTCTCGGAACGACCGTCAGGCGTTACACACGCGCGTTCGATTTCGTGGTCGCGGAGGTAGCGCGCGAACGGCGGGAGGCACGACCATCCGCGGCGACGCGGCCCATGGATTCGTCAGACGCCACGATGGACGGGGCAGACCACACCCGCGAGGCCGAGCGCTGGAAGGCCGCGTTGCGGGACGGTGACGAGGCGGCGTTTGCGGAGCTGGTGACGCGCCACCACGGGGCGATGGTGCGCCTCGCGGCAGCGTTCGTGGGCGAACGGTCGATGGCCGAGGAGGTCGCGCAGGAGGCGTGGGTCGCGGTGCTGCGCGGGCTCGACGGCTTCGAGGGCCGCGCGTCGCTGCGCTCATGGATCTTCAGCATCGTGGTGCACCGCGCACGCACGCGCGCCGTCCGCGAGTCGCGGCACCCCCTGGTGGCGGAGCCCCACGAGGACTACGCGGTCGAGCCCGCGCGCTTCCTGCCGGCCGACCACCCGCGCTGGCCCGGGCACTGGGCGACGGCGCCGCGTCCCTGGTCGACGTCGCCCGAGGACCACCTCGCCCGCAAGCGCCTGCTGGCGTGGGTGGGCGACGCGATCTCGGCGCTGCCGACGGCGCAGCGGGCCGTGATGACCCTGCGCGACGTCGAGGGCTGCACGGCGAGCGAGGCGTGCGAGGCGCTCGGGCTGAGCGCCGCCAACGAGCGGGTGATCCTGCACCGGGCGCGGTCGCGCGTGCGCCGCGTGGTCGAGCGGCTCATGGACGAGGGCAACGATGACGAACGATGACGACCTCGCCTGCCGCGACCTCGTCGAGGCGGTGACCGACTACCTGGAGGGCGACCTGGGCCCCGACGCGCGGTCGCGCTTCGAGGCGCACCTGGTGATCTGCTCGGCGTGCCGGGAGTACGTCGATCAGGTTCGCGCGACGGTGTCGGCCGCGCGCGCAGGAGGGAGCGAGCGCCCCGTCGCGTCGGTGCCGCCGGCGGTGCTGGAGGCGTTTCGCGCGTGGCGACGGGGGTGAGCGCGGCGACGGCGACCATCACCGAGGCGTGAGTAACCGTTCAATGCCCCCGACGTAGACGTGGCCGACGCGCGAATCGCAGCGTCCCACCAACACGTCGGAGGTCCCCCGTGAAGCTCGCCCAACGCCCCCGCCTCGCATCGTTTCTCGCCGTCACCCTGCTCGCCGCGGCCGCTCCGCTCAGCGCGCAGCAGACGCCCACCATGATGGCGCCTCCCGCGATGACCGCGCCCGCCGCGGCGCCCACGGGGGTGCAGCGCTTCGACCTCCGCACCAACGGTCAGTCGCGCGTGCTCTTCACCTCCGACGCGCCGCTCGAGACCGTCGATGGCATCTCCACCTCCACCGCCGGAGGCTTCACCGTCGACCTCGCCAACCCCTCGCGACAGCTCTCCGGGCGCGTCGAGGTCACGGCCACCACGCTGCGCACCGGCGTCGACCTCCGCGACGAGCACCTCCGCGGCGACAGCTGGCTCGACGCCGCCCACCACCCGAGCATCACGCTGGAGCTCACCGGCACCACCCTCGCGACGCCCATCGTCGCCAACCGCCCCACCGCGGCGCGCGTGCGCGGGCGCTTCACCCTGCACGGCGTCACCCACGATGTGACCGTCCCGGTGACGGTGCGCCTCATCCCGCTCTCGGGCGAGTACGCCGGGATGGAGGGCATCGGCATCAACGCCGACATGCTCCGTGTGCAGGGCGAGTTTCACCTCGCGCTCACCGACTACGGCATCAGCGTCCCGGCGCTGCTGCGCCTCAAGGTGAGCAACGACATCCGCGTGCGCGTCGACCTCACGGCCTTCCGCCACGCCTCCTGAGCTACCGCAGCGAGCCCCGCAAGACGCCGCGCTCCATCAGCTCGGCGAGCAGGCCCGCGAAGCTCTCCACAAAGGCCGACCCCGCGACCACGTCGCCGCGCGCCAGCACCGCGCGCACGGCCTCGGCCGCGGGCGTCACCCCGTCGTCCATCGCGTCGAGCACGTCGGCCGCCATGGGCGTGAGCGCGAGCGTCTCCACGGTGTGCCGCACCGGGTGACGGTGAAGGAGCAACGCCCGCCCCTCGGAAGCGCCCGCTGGGGTCCACGAGAGGCGCAACCGTTGGTGCGTCGGATCGAGGGCCGCTGGGAGGTGCATCGCGAAGTCGGTCAGCCGTGACTCGTCGACGCGCGCCGCCGAGAGCCCGACGTGGTGCTCGGCCAGGTCGAGCGAGAGCGCCTCGGGCAGCCATGGCGACGGCGCCGCGAGCCCGTCGGCCTCCGCCGCGCGCACCCACCGACCGAAGGCCGGCGCCACCTCGCGGACGAAGTGCGTGCGCGGCGCCTCCTCGTCGAGGTAGCGGGTAAACCACCCGCCGAAGCGCTCGCTCCCGGCCGCCGCGAAGGTGCGCGGCAACGCTTCGAGCAGCAGTCCCCAGAGGCGGTTGCGCACCAGGTCGCGGTACACCAGCCAGCGCGCGCGATCGCCACCCAGCGAGGCCAGCGCGGCCTCGTCGAGCTCGGCCCCGAGCGTCAGCCGCGCGATGGCCCGCTGCTGCGCGTCGAGCCCGCTCACGGCGCGGACTCCGCCGACGCGCGCACGATGGCGTCGAGGCGTTCGATCTCCGCGGCGAGCTCCTCCCACGGAGGAAAGCCCCCGTCGCGCTCCAGCAGCACGGGCACCGGACCGGTGCGCGACAGGGCCTCCGCGAGCAGCGCGTACACGTCGTCACAGACGGCCTCGCCGTGCGTATCGATGCGCGAGCCGTCGGCGCCCACGAGGTGTCCCGCGACGTGCATCTGCACCACGCGGTCGGCGGGGATGCGCCGGATGAAATCCCGCGCGTCGGTGCCGTGGTTGCGGGCGTTGACGTAGGCGTTGTTGACGTCGAGCAGCAGCAGGGCGCCGCTGCGCGCGGTGATCTCGTGGAGGAAGTCGGCCTCGTCCATCTCGGCCTCGCCGGGGTGCGCGTACCAGGAGATGTTCTCGACGGCGATGGGGAGGCCGAGCGCGTCTTCGAGGAGCCGCACCCGGCTCACCACGCGACGAACGCTCTCCTCCGTGAATGGCAGCGGGAGCAGGTCGTGGAGGTGGGCGCCGTCGACCGCGCCGAAGCAGAGGTGATCGCTGTGCCAGGGCGTCTGCACGGCTTCGAGGAAGCCCCGCATCGCGCGCAGCAGGTCGCGCGCCGGCGGCTCACGATCGCCGAGCCCGAGGCTCACGCCGTGCGTCACCACCGGGAAGCGCGCGCGGGTCTCCGCCAGCATCGCTTCGAAGAACCCGCCGCGCCCGAGGTGGTTCTCGGGAGAGACCTCGACCCAGCGCAACGCCGGGGGCGCCCGCGACATCAGGTCGCGAAACAGCGGGGCCCGCAAGCCCAGGCCGACGCCCTCGACGCGCGCCACCGGTCGCTCAGCGCGTGGCGCGGGGACGAGCCGCGGCCGTGGTGGCGGGGGCAGGCATCGCCGCCGGAGTGGCGGGCATCGCGGCGGTGGTGCCCGGGGCGTGGGCGGTGTTGGAGGCGCCGCAGCTCCCGGTCTGCCCGCAGCTCGCAGCCTGGGCCGTCTCGGGGGTCGGCGTGGCGGCGGGCGCATGGGCGCCGCAGCTCGCGGCCTGTGCGGCCACCGGCGCGACGGGAGCCGCACCGTGCGCGCCGCAGCTCGCGGCCTGACCGCCCGCGCTGGCGTGAGCACCGCAGCTCGCGGCCTGACCGCCCGCGCTGCTCGATGCCATGGGCTGGGCCGTCGCGGGCGGCGCGCTGCTCGCGCAGCCCTCGATCGCGGCGCCACCGAGGGCGGCGGTCACCATCACCAGAAGCTTCGCGCGGATGTCGTTGTTCATGGTCTCTCTGCTCCTTCGTGAGCCGGTACCCGACCGGCTGCGACGGGCCTACGACCGGGGCTTCGGGAAGGTTTCAGCCGTCCGCGATTTCGTCCGCCCTCGCGCGCGTGGTGGGGGGGTTGGGGCCCTCCGACCGATCATGGTGCCGCGCCCGCCGCCGCCGTGATAGACGACTCGCCGACGCCACGGCAGGGTGCAACCGCTGGTTGCAGGACAACGGATGGTCGGGCCGCCATCTCCACCGGTTGACCCGGTCGAGATCACGCATGTCGCTCGCCTCCGTCCTATCCATCCCACACGATTCTCTGGGGCATTGTCGCCATGGGTCATGAGCTCATCTTCGTCGCGCTCTTCCTCGTCGCGACCGCCGTCGCGCTGGTCGCGCGCGCGCTCCGCACGCCCTACACCGTGGCCCTCGTGGTCACCGGGCTCGCGCTCGGCGCCACGCACGCCCTCTCGCCCCCGCACCTCACCCGCGAGCTGCTCTACGCCGTCTTCCTCCCGGGCCTGGTCTTCGAGGCGGCCTTCCACCTCGACTTCAAGAAGTTCTGGGCGAACAAGCTGGCCATCCACGCGCTCGCCGTCCCCGGGCTCGTCGTCGCCATCTCCCTCACCGCGCTGATCCTCGTGCCGGTGACCAACACCCTGCACCTGGTCGAGCGCTTCACCCTCGCGCAGGGGCTGGTCTTCGCCGCGCTGCTCGCCGCCACCGACCCCATCGCCGTGGTCGGCCTCTTCAAGTCGCTCGGCGCGCCGCGGCGGCTGATGGTGCTCATCGAGGGCGAGAGCCTGCTCAACGACGGCACGGCGGTGGTGGTGTTCTCCCTCGTCCTCGCGTTCGTCAGCGGCGAGTCGCTCTCGGCCGCGGAGGTCGGCGTCACCTTCGCGCGCACCGTCGGCGGCGGTCTGCTCGTCGGCGCCGCGGTGGGCTACGCGACCTCGAAGGCCACCCAGCGCATCGAGGACCCGATGCTCGAGATCACCCTCACCACCATCGCGGCCTACGGCTCCTTCGCCCTCGCCGAGCGCGTGCACCTATCCGGGGTCATCGCGACCGTCGTGGCCGGGATGCTCTGCGGCAACTACGGCGCGCGAACTGGCATGTCGCCGTCGACGCGCCTCGCGGTGGAGTCGTTCTGGGAGTACGTCGCCTTCGCGCTCAACTCGGTGGTCTTCCTGCTCATCGGCTTCGAGGTGCACCTCGGCGCGCTGCTGCACGCCTGGAAGCCCATCCTCGTGGCCTTCGTCGCCGTGACCCTCGCCCGGGGCGTCGTGGTCGCGCTCGTGGGCCTCGCGCTGCGGCGCACCCGCGAGCGCTTCCCCGCGTCGTGGGCGGCGGTGCTCACCTGGGGCGGGCTGCGCGGGGGGCTGTCCATGGTGCTCGCCCTGGCGCTGCCGCGCTCGCTCCCACACCGCGAGCTGATCGTGACGATGACCTTCGGCGTGGTGGTGGTGTCCATCCTGGGGCAGGGCCTCACCATGGCCCCGCTGCTGCGGCGCCTCGGGCTCGTCGCGGCGGGCACCGACCGGGTTCGCTACGAGGTCGTGCGGGGGGAGCAGCGCGCGACGACCGCCGCGCTCGCCGCGCTCCAGCAGGCGGCCGGGAAGGGCGGGCTGTCCGACGCGGTGCTCACCGAGCTCCGCGACGAGTACAACCAGAGGCTCGCGGCCAGCGACGAGCACCTGCGCGCGATGCACCTCGCCCACGAGGCGCTCCGGCGCGAGGAGCGCCACGCGCTGGCGCGGCAGCTCCTGCTCGTCGAGAAGGACGCGGCGCAGCACGCACACCGCGAGGGGGCCATCGGCGCCGAGGCCGCCGAGGAGCTGCTGGGGGAGATCGACGCGCGCCTCGTCGCGCTGGAGGACGAGGCCGCCGGGCACTGACCCGACGCCGTTGAGCGAGGTCGTGAGCGTCGGGCCCGTGACCCTTCCCCGGGTTCGCCGCCCTCCCAGCGCCGGGCTCGCCCCGAAAACGAACGACGCCGCCGCGACCTGAGCGCGGTCGAGCGCTCTCGCAGCTGCTACCGATCGCCCGAGGGCGCGCCCTCCGCGTCCGCCAGCCGCGTCAGGATCGATCGTACGTCCTCGAACGATCGCAGCCGCAGCCGCGCGCGGCTCGCCGCGGCCCCCACGTGGAAGGTCCGGGCGGTCGGCGGGAGCGCGGCGAACATGTCCTCGTCGGTGCTGTCATCGCCGAAGGCCGCGACCACGGCGTCCGCCGAGGCGTGGGCGAGCACGGCGTTCGCCACGCGCCCCTTGTGCGCGCCGAAGGGTCGGAGCTCGACGACCTTGTCCCCCGACAGCACCTCGACGGGCGCGTTGGAGAGCAGCGACGCGAGGTGTGCCTTGAGCTCGTTGGCCTGGAGGAGCCCGTACTCCGCGTCGGCCATGCGGTAGTGCCACGCGAGCCCGGAGCGCTTCTGCTCGACGAGCGACCCGGGCGTCCTCGCCGCGAAGTCCTCGAAGATCTCCAGGGCGCGGGCGCGCCACTGGTCCGGGCGCCGTTCGATCTCCGCCCAGGCGCCGTCGGGCGTCCGGGACCACTGCCCGTGCTCGGCGTGCAGCCCGATGGGGAGCGACGACAGCCAGCCGTCGAGCACGTCGCGCCCGCGGCCGCTCACGACGTGGACCTGCACGTTGGGCCGCCCGGCGAGCCGGGCCAGCAGCGCGCACAGGGCGTCGTCCGGGCGCGCGAGGTCGGGCGTCGCGGCGATGGGCACCAGGGTTCCGTCGTAGTCGAGCAGCAGGACGAGCGGGCCGTTCACCGAGGCTGCGACGAGGTCGGCCGTCGCGCGTGCGATGTCGGCCGGGCGCGAGTATTCGGCGGGGTGGTGGTCGGGCCGGTGCCCGCTGCGCGTGAGCTGACCGAGGAACGCCCGCGACCACCAGTGGACGTCGTAGGAGAACACCCGCTGCCGCAGCGTCTGCATGCGCGCCCGCCGCTCGGGCGCGGGCATCACGAGCGCGCGGTGGTAGGCGAGGGCGGAGCGCTCGACGTCGTAGGGGTTGACGTGCACGGCCTCGGCGAGCTCGGCGGCGGCCCCGGCAAACTCGCTCAGGACGAGCACGCCGTCCTCATCCGCGCGGGTGGCGACGAACTCCTTGGCGACGAGGTTCATGCCGTCGCGGATGGGCGTCACGAGGAGCGCGTCGGCGGCGAGGTAGAGGGCCGCCACGTGCTGCTCGGAGAGCCCGCGGTACACGTAGTGGACGGGCGACCAGCGCGGCGAGCCGAAGCGGCCGTTGATGCGCCCGACGAGCGCGTCGACCTGGTGACGGAAGTCGGCGTACGCCTCGACGTTGGTGCGCGAGGGCACCGCGACCTGCACGAGGCGGACGCGCCCGTGGAGCTCGGGGTGGTCGGCGAGCAGGCGCTCGTAGGCCAGCAGCCGGCGCGGGATGCCCTTGGTGTAGTCGAGGCGATCGATGCCCACGAGCACCCGCTCGTCGGGCGCCCCGCGAAACTCCTCGGCGAGCGCGCGGACCTCGGGCGACTCGCCCAGGCGCCGGTAGGCGTGGGCGTCGACGCCCATGGGAAACACCCCGAGGTTGGCCACGCGTCCCTCCCAGGTGACGCGGTCGACGTCGGCGCCGGCGCCGAGCACGTGCAGCACCGACGAGACGAAGTTGCGCATGTACGAAGCGGTGTGGAAGCCGATGAGGTCGGCCGCGAGGAGGCCGTCGAGCATCGCCTCGCGCGCGGGGAGCGTGCGGAGGGTGTCGGGCGACGGAAAGGGGATGTGGAGGAAGAACCCGACGATCGCGTCGGGGATGAGCTCGCGGAGCATCCTCGGCACGAGCATGAGCTGGTAGTCGTGGACCCAGACGAGGTCGCCCTGCTGGTACTGCCGCGCGACCGCCTGGGCGAAGCGCTGGTTGACCTCGCGGTAGAGCGAGAAGTCCGCCGTCTCCAGCGGGAGCTGGCTGGGGAAGGAGTGGAACAGCGGCCACAGCACGCCGTTGCAGTACCCCTCGTAGTACTGCTCGATCTCCGCGTCCGAGAGGGCCACGGGGACCACCCGCAGCGCCGCGAAGCGCTCGTCGAGCGCCAGTCGCTGCGCGTCGGTCAGCGCGCCGGTCGAGCCGGGCCAGCCGATCCACGCGCCGCCGCCGTCCTCGTGCACGGACTTGAGGCCCGTCGCGAGGCCGCCGCTGCTGCGCTCGACGACGACGCCGTCGGCGCCCGTGCGAACCGTGATGGGGAGGCGGTTGGAGACGATCAGGACGCGGCTCATCGGGCGCTCACCTTCGGGTTGGGGGAGAGGGAGGGGCGGCTCGCGCGACCCGGTGGCGCGGCCAGGGGGACGCGCCCCTCCCCCGACACGCGCGGCGCGACATCGCCGCCGATGTGTGATGTACTTGGAGGCCCAATGAGATCCGATCCTCGATCTGCGGAGCGCTCCGAGCCGGCGCGACGCGAGGTGCTGGTGATGCCCGGTGGGGTCGTCAGCGTGACGGTGTTTCGCTTCGAGGGGAGCGCTTCGGCGGCGCCGAGCCGTCCCGAGCAGGACGGCCCGCTCTGTCGACTCCTGAACTGGTTGGGCCGACGCGGCTGAGCCCCTATCGGGCCCGCCTGGGCGCCGCGACGTCGAGCGGCTCCCGGTCGAGCTCCTCGGCGAAGCGCGCGAGAAACCTCCGCATCACGGCGACGTCCGCCGCAGGGACCCCCGCGACCACCCGGCCGAGCGCTCCCTCGATGGTGTGCTCGTCGTCGACGTCGAGCGCCCGCCCCCTGGCGGTGAGCCCGAGCGCCACGCGTCGACGGTCCTGGGTGGAGGGCCGTCGCTTCACGAAGCCGATCTCCTCCAGGCGTCGGATCGTCGCCGAGATGGTGCCCGCGTCGAGGTGGAGCAGCTCGGCGAGCGCGCCCGGGCCGATGCCGGGGTAGCGCCCGATCACGCGGAGCGCGATGCGCTGGGGCGCCGTGACCCCGAGCCGCGACGCCATGCGCCGGGACGTCTGCTCGATGGCGTGGTCGAGCGCCCACCACTCCCGGAGGAGATCCAGCACCGGGCCCATGGGGAACTCGCTCGTCTCGTCCGTCGGCTCTGCCACCTTGGGCGCGAGGATGCCCGATCGTCCCTTGATCTCCAATGAAGTCTCCGCCGTTCAGGCCGCGCCGCCCCCGCTCGCCGCCGCCCGGAGGGGGCCCGGACCACACCGCGCGTCGTCCCAGAAGTCCCATGGCAACCGTGTCTAGTGCAATAAGATTGGAACTCCAACTAGATTCCGGGAGGGGTCGGCCCGCAGCGATCGAAGATGCCGCCCCCTCCCTTGCGGCCGTCGGTTCGCGAGCGTCGCGGGGGAACTTCATCGCGCCCGAAGCGACCTCGGACGTGACCGTCCGCAGCGAGCGCGCGCTCGGTGACCGGCGGCGCGCCGGTCGATGATTGGATCACCAAGTAAACGGTGCTAGGGCAAGCGCCGTCGCGGGCGCAGGGCCCTCCACCGAAGAGCGACCACCGCATGCGCCCGTCCCTTCCGAGCCCCGACCGTCGTCCCTTGATCGGCTTCGCCTCGCGCGCCGGGGCGCGCCTCAACCGCCTCCTGCTCCGCGCCGTCGAGCGGGCCACCCCCTCGGAGCAGAACCGCCTGCTCGGGCTCACCATCGCCGTCGGCGCGGCCTGCGGCCTCGCGGCGGTGGGCTTCCACCTCTTCATCCGGCTCGTCGAGGCGACCTTCCTCGCGCGCGTCACCGAGGCCAGCGGGGTCACGCGCGTCGTCGGGCTCATCGTGGTCCCGGCGTCGGGTGCGCTCGTCGCGGGCGCGGCGCTGCACCGCTTCGCCCCGGAGGCGCGCGGCAGCGGCATCCCGCAGGTGAAGTGGGTGTACGGCGCGCGCGCGGGTCGGCTGCGCAACCGCGACGGCGCCGCGAAGTTCGTCCTGGCGGCGCTACAGATCGGCACCGGCTCTTCCCTCGGTCGCGAGGGCCCCACCGTGCAGATCTGCGCGACGGTGGCGAGCGCGCTCGGCCGCCTCTTCGCGCTCTCGCCCAGCAACCAGCGGCGGCTCATCCCGGTCGGCGCGGCGGCGGGCATCGCGGCGGCCTTCAACGCGCCCATCGCCGCCGTCACCTTCGTCATCGAGGAGCTCGTGGGGGGCCTCGACACCACCGTCCTCTCAGGCGTGGTCGTGGCCGCGGCCCTCTCCGCCGCGGTCGAGCACTCGATCCTCGGCGAGCGCCCGGTCCTGGCGGTGCCGGGCTCCTACGGGCTCACGCACGCCTCGTCGCTGCTCGTCTTCGCCGCGCTCGGGGTCATCGCGGGGCTCCTCGGCCACGCCTTCTCGCAGGGCCTGCTGAGCACCCGCCGCGCCTTCCGCGACCTCACGAAGATCCCGCCCTGGGCGCGCCCCGCAGTCGGAGGTCTGCTCACGGGGCTCATCGCCCTCGCCGCGTTCGAGCTCGTCGGGACGCTGGGCGTCGCGGGCGGCGGCTACGAGACGCTGGTGGTCGGGCTACGGGGAAACCTCCCGGTGAAGGTGATGGCGGTGCTCTTCGTGGCGAAGTTCGCCGCGACCATCGCGTCGTACTCCAGCGGCGGCGCGGGCGGCATCTTCGCGCCGACGCTCTTCGTCGGAGCGATGCTCGGGGGGCTGATGGGCGAGGTCGACCGCCACGTGCTCATGCACTCGGACACGCAGCTCGGGGCCTTCGCGCTGGTCGGCATGGGGGCCTTCTTCGCGGCGGTGGTGCGCGCGCCCATGACGAGCATCCTCATCGTGTTCGAGATGACCGGGAGCTACAAGCTGGTGCTCCCGCTGATGGTCGCCAACGCGGTCGCGTACGTCACCGCGCGCGCCCGGAGTCCGACGCCCATCTACGACGCCCTCCTCGAACAGGACGGTCGGCACATGCCGCAGACGCACCTCGCGTCACCCGCGCTGACGTCGCACCGCGTGGGCGACGCCATGAAGTCCGACGTGGTGTCGCTCGCGACCACGGACACGGTCGACGCGGCCCTCGCGACGCTCGCCGGCCTGCCCTTCGAGACGATCCCTGTGCTGGGGCCCGACCGCTCCCTCGTCGGCGTGGTGACGGAGGCGCGCCTGCGCCGCCTGCAGGCCGAGGGGCGGGGCGCCGAGGCGATCACCGAGCACGCCCGGCTACGCGGCACGCTCGTCCCGCAGCAGAGCCTGCGCGCCGCGCTGGTCACCATGAACCGGCTCGGGGTGCGGCTGATGATGGTGGTCGATGACCCCGTGCGGCGGCACCTCCTGGGCGTCCTCTCGATGAACGACGTGGTCGGCGTGCTGCTCCGCTTCGAGGTGACGAGCGACCCGCGCGCGTCGCAGACCGGCGAGCACTCCGCACTCACGACGCATCCCGGCGGGTGATCGCGACCCGCCCCGACCGACGCGGGCTCCGGGGTGGGGATCGGGTCGAGGGTGAGGTCACGCGCCGTCCCGCGTGAGCTCCTCCAGGGAGCGTCCCTCGCTGTCCACGGCGAGGCGGCGCGCGACGGCCGCGGCGATCAGCATGAGCGCGGCGGCGAACCCGTAGCCCGCGAGCAGGCGAGTCGGGTCTCCGCCCTCGACGATCCGCGCGAAGAGCGACGGGGCGACGGCGCCGCCGGCGGTTCCGACGGCGTAGAAGAGGGCGATCGCGACGCCGCGGACCTCCACCGGGAAGAGCTCGCTGACCGTGAGGTACGCCGAGCTCGCCGCCGCCGAGGCGAAGAAGAAGACCACCGACCACGCGAGGGTCTGCGTGACCGCGTCGAGCACGCCCGCGCGGAAGAGCGCGCCCGTGAGCAGCAGCAGCGCCCCGGAGGCGGCGTAGGTCGCGGGGATCATCACGCGGCGTCCCCAGCGATCGAAGAGCGGGCCGAGGAGCAGCGGGCCGAGGAAGTTTCCGGCCGCGAAGGGGAGGATGTAGAGCCCCACGCGGTCGGCGCGCACGTGGTGGAAGCGCTGGAGGATGAGCCCGTAGCTGAAGAAGATCGCGTTGTAGAAGAACGCCTGCGCGACCATCATCACGAGCCCGAGCGCCGAGCGCCGGGGGTAGCGCCGCAGCAGCGCGTGCATCACGTGGCCCGCGCCGACCGCGCCCGTCACGCGGATCTCGACCTCCCGCACGGCGAGCGCCGCCGACGCGCCGTGGCCGCGAGCGCGCGACTCGATGAGGTCCATGGTCGCCCGGGCCTCGCGGACGAAGCCGTGCATGAGGAGCCAGCGCGGGCTCTCCGGGACGTCCCGGCGCACGAGCAGGATCACGAGCCCGAGCACCGCCCCGAGCCCGAACACGAGGCGCCAGCCCAGGTGGACGGGCACCCGCGCCGGGTCGAGCAGCACCAGGGTGAGCAGGGCGCCGAGCGCGACGCCGATCCAGTAGCTGCCGTTGATGCCCAGGTCGACCTGGCCGCGCAGGCGCGCCGGGATGAGCTCGTCGATCGCGGAGTTGATGGCCGAGTACTCGCCCCCGATGCCCGCGCCCGCGAGGAGCCGGCACAGCAGGAACGCCGGGAAGTTCGGGGCGGCGCCGCTCGCCGCCGTGGCGCCGAGGTAGAGGCCGAGCGTGACGAGGAAGAGCCGCTTGCGGCCGTAGCGGTCGGTGAGGTGACCGAAGAGCAGCGCGCCGAGCACCTGACCCGCGAGGTAGACGGTGTTCGCGAGGCCGATCTGCGCGACCCGCAGCCCGAGGGTCCGCGCGTCCTGGAGCGTCGGCGCGAGGTTGGCGATGAGGCTCGCCTCCAGGCCGTCGAGGATCCACGTGATGCCCAGCGCGACGACGACGCGCCGGTGCCAGCGCGACCACGTGAGCGCGTCGAGGCGCGCCGGGATGTCCGTGCGGATGACCTCGCCGCGGGCGGCGTCGGGGGGTGACTTCATCGGGCCGACCTCCGCGGGGGAGCGCTCCGGGCGCGGTCGGCGCACGGAGGGGTGTGGTGTGTTGGTGCTCCCATCGCGACGACGCCGCCGCGTAGCTTGCGGCCGTTGGCGACGGCCCTGGGGTGCGAAACATCGACGCGACCCGTCGATGCGACCGACGGGTCGGCGCTACGTCGCAGGGGCCGATCGACGGCGGATCGGCTTGAACTGCCGCGGCCCCGACTCCACCACGGCGACGGACGAGGGGTGGCGGATGCGCCGCTCGGCGGTGATGGCGTAGTAGGCCTCGGTGACGCCCGCGAGCAGCCCGACCCGGGTGACCCCCGCGAAGCCCTCGACCTCGGCGGCGAGCGCCTCGCGCACCGGGAAGAGCCCGGCGCCCCCGAGGCCGAAGGTGCGCATCAGCCCGGCGTCGTCGAACTCTCCCTCGACGCGCACCGCGATGTCGCGCTCGGCCAGCCAGCGGTCGATGTCGCGCCGGAGGGAGGAGCCCTCCACCGGCAGGAGCAGCGGCGCGCCGTCGAAGCGGCCAGGAAACCGCGGCGCCCACTTCCGCGCGAGGCGCCGCGCCCCGTAGAGCGCGACGCCGCTCTCGCCGAGGCGGTGGGCGTGCAGTCGGAGGGCGCCGCCCTGCGGGGGCGGTCGGTCGGCCAGCACGAGGTGGAGCCGCCCCAGCGCGAGGGCGTCGAGGAGCGGCTCCAGCCGGTCGTGCACCACGCGGACGGTGGCGCGCTCTTCGCCGGCCATGGCCGGGGAGAGCAGCTGCCAGGCGACGGTGCGCGGCACGGCGGCGATGACGCCGACGCGGAAGAGCGCGCGGCGGCGGGTGTCGTGGCCGCGCGCGAGGTCGAGCAGCTCGTGGCCGGCGCGGAAGATCTCGTCGGCGCGGGCGAGGACGTCGGCGCCGAAGGGGGTGAGCGACAGCCCCCGACCGCGCCGCTCGAACAGCGGTGAGCCCAGGGCGTCGGAGAGCGCGGCGACCTGCGTGGAGAGGGTGGAGTGGGTGATGCGCAGTCGCGCGGCCGCGCGGGAGATGCCACCCTCGCGCGCCACCACCCAGAAGTGGAACAGGTGGTGGTAGTTGAGCCACGCCTGGGGGGCCTGCTCGTCGGCGTCGATGGCTCGGGAGGGCATCGGGCGGAGCATCGTACGAGGCGTGACGGCGCGCCAGCCTCTCGTCGGTTTCATCGAAACATCCGTACGACTTTTCGAAATTTTCTACGCCAGACCCCGGGGGGTAGATCTGGTCTGCGGCCGCCGGCCTGCCCGACGGTCGACCGAAGCGACCTGGACCACCCACGAGAGGAGATTCGCGTGATGCATGAGCCCCTTCGCACCAGCAACCCATCCATCGGGACCCCCACCGGGGACCCGGGCGACGAGTCCGAGCGCCTCGAATTCAAGAGCGCGGGCGTGCTCACTCTCGGCGTGGAGGCCGAGGTGCAGCTCATCGACTGGCGCACCAAGGACCTGTGCCCGGCCGCTCCCCGGCTGCTCGCGGCCATCCAGGGGATGGAGGAGCGCGTCGCCCCGGAGATCTTCCAGTCGATGCTCGAGCTCCGCACGGGCATCTGCCCAGGGCTCGCCGAGGTCGAGCGCGACCTGCGCGCGGCGCGGGAGGCGGTCCTCGTCGCGGCCGAGCTCTGCGACGTCGAGGTGGTGGCCGCGGGCACGCACCCCTTCGCCCGCTCGCACGAGCGCCTCGCGTACCCGTCGCCCAGGTACCAGACCCTGATCGACCGCAACCAGTGGATCGCCCGTCGCCTCGCGATCTTCGGCCTCCACGTCCACGTGGGGATGCGCGACGGCGACCACGCCGTCGCGGTGATGAACGGCATGCTGCCGCACCTCGCGATGCTGCTCGCGCTGTCGTCCAGCTCGCCCTTCATGGACGGCGAGGACACGGGCCTCTCGTCGGCGCGGGCGACGGTGTTCGAGAGCCAGCCCACGGCCGGGACGCCGCCGGTCTTCGCCGACTGGTCGGACTTCGTCGGCCTCTACCGTCGGCTCCGTCAGAGCCGCGCCGTCACGTCCCCCAAGGACCTCTGGTGGGACCTGCGCCCGAGCCCGCGCTTCGGCACGCTGGAGGTCCGGGTCTGCGATGTGCCGTCGTCGATGGAGGACACCCTGGCGCTCGTCGCGTTGGTGCAGTGCCTCGCCGCCGATGTCACGGCGCGCATCGACGCCCGGGAGCCGCCGCCCCGGCCGGCGCAGTGGCGCCTCCGCGAGAACAAGTGGCGCGCGGCGCGCTGGGGCCTCGACGCGGACCTCCTGGTGGACGACGAGGGCCACACCCGACGGCTGCGAAGCGAGGCCGAGGCGCTCGTCGCGTCCCTCTACCCGACCGCGCGGACCCTCGGCTGCGCGCGGGAGCTCGGCCTGGTCGAGCGGCTGATCAAGGGGGGCACGTCGTCCGAGCGGCAGCGGGTGACCTTCGCGCGGAGCCGATCGGTTCGCGCCGTGGTCGAGGCGCTCGCGGCGACCTGGCGCCACGACGCTTCGTCGTCCGACGTCGTCGCCGCGAACTCCTGGGCGGCGGCCCCGCCCGCCAACGCATAGCCGCCGCGCGGCGGGGTACCGGCGGAGGGAGTCGAAGGAGGAGGAGTGCCGATGCGGATGTTCGAGTATCAGTTCGAGGGCAACACGGTGGCGAGCTGGGCGTGGGCGATCGTGGTCGCGATCGCCCTGCTGGTCACCCTGGCGGCGACGCGCCGGGTCGCGGTCCGGCGTCTGACCTCCCTCGCGGCGACGAGCGACGCGAAGTTCATCGCGCTCGCCGGGGAGCTGGCGACGGGCCTGCGGCGGTGGTTCCTGTGGGCGGCGGCGCTCTTCGTCGCCGCGACGATGCTGTCGCTGCCCCCGTCCATCCACGCCCTGCTGCGCGGGCTCTTCGTCGTCACCCTCGCGCTACAGATCGGCCTCTGGGGACAGGCCGTGATCCGTCACGTGATCGCGGCCCACGTCGCCGGGGACGACGGGGAGGGCGCCGCGCGCACCACGGCCACCTTCGCGACCTTCGCCGCGCGCGCCGTGCTCTGGGCCCTGCTGCTGCTCCTCCTCCTCGACAACCTCGGGGTGAACATCGGCTCGCTGCTCGCGGGCCTCGGCGTCGGCGGCGTGGCCGTCGCCCTCGCGGTGCAGAACGTCCTGGGCGACGTCCTCGCGTCGCTGTCCATCGCGCTCGACCGACCCTTCGTCGTGGGCGACTTCATCGTCGTCGACTCGCTCGCGGGCACCGTCGAGCACATCGGCCTGAAGACCACCCGCGTGCGGTCGTTGTCGGGCGAGCAGATCGTGTTCTCCAACGGCGACCTCCTGCGCAGCCGCCTCCACAACTACAAGCATCTCGCCGAGCGCCGCGTGGTGCTCTCCTTCGGGGTGCTCTACCAGACCACCGCCGAGCAGCTCGCGGCGATCCCGGGGATGGTCCGCGAGGCCGTCGAGGCGACGCCGCGCACCCGCTTCGACCGCGCGCACCTCAAGTCCTTCGCCGCGTCGTCGCTCGACTTCGAGGTCGTCTACTACGCGCTCGACCCGGACTACACGGTCCACATGGACGCGCAGCAGGAGATCCTCCTCACGATCTTCCGCCGCTTCGACGAGCGCGGCATCGGCTTCGCCTACCCGACCCAGACCGTGTACGTGCAGCGCGTCCCGCGAGCGACCGCCGCCCCGCCCCCGCCGACGTGACCTCACCACGCGGGCGCGTCAGAGCTCGGTGGACGCCTCCGCCTCCTCGACGCTCCGGGCGGCTCCGTCCGGCGCGCGCACGGCCAGGAGGGCGCGGCCCAGCGCCAGCGCGAGCAGGGCCGCGACGCCGCTCGCGGCGAGCACGCCGAGCCTCGCGGCGTTGAGCTTCACGGGGTCGGCGAACGCGAGCTGCGCGACCAGCAGGGACATCGTGAAGCCCACGCCCGCGACCACGCCCAGGACCAGCAGGTGGCGCGCGCCCAGGCCCCGCGGGAGCGCGGCGACGCGCAGGCGCAGCGCGAGCGCGCTGGCTGCGAGCACCCCGGCGGGCTTGCCGACGAGCAGCCCGATCGCGACCCCGGCGGCGATGGTGGTCGACGCGCGGTCGAGGGACGGGCCGCGGATGGCCACGCCGGCGTTGGCGAGCGCGAAGAGCGGCATGATCACGAACGCCACCCACGGGTGCAGGCGCTCGATCAGGCCCTCCGCGGGGGACACCGCCTCGCGGCGGATGACGTCGACCCGGCGCAGCGTCAGGGCGACGTCGTGGGTGGAGAGTTCGCCGTCGTCCGCCGCGGACAGGCGGGTCAGCTCGACGCGCACGCCCCGGACGAAGCCGCTCGTCCCGAGCCACGCCCGCACCGGCGTCACGAGGCCCACGACCACGCCCGCGATCGTGGGGTGAACGCCCGCCGCGTAGGTGCCAGCCCAGACGACGAGCGCCGGGGCCACGTAGAGCGCCTTCGCGCGCACCCCGAAGAGCCGCAGCGCCAGGATGCCGCCGAGCCCGAGCGCCGCGACGAGCAGGCCCGCGGCCGAGACGCCCGACGAGTAGGCGAGCGCGATGACCACGATCGCCCCGAGGTCGTCGAGCACCGCGAGCGCCAGCAGGAGCACGCGCAGCGCGGGGGGCACCCGCCGCCCCAGCAGGGCCAGCGCGCCGACGGCGAAGGCGATGTCCGTTGCCATCGGGACGCCCCAGCCCGCGCGGGCGGACGGGGCGCCGGCGAGCGCGAGGTAGATGAGGGCCGGCGCCACCATGCCGCCGAGGGCCGCGGCGGCCGGGAGCGCCGCGCGCCGCCACGCGGAGATCTCGCCGTGATCGATCTCGCGGCGGATCTCCAACCCGACCACGAAGAAGAAGACCGCCATGAGGGCGTCGTTGACGAACCACTCGATGGGTCGCTCGAAGGCCCGATGTCCCAGACGGATGCCGACCGGGGCGTGCCAGAACCGCGCGTAGCTCGCGGCCCAGGGGGAGTTCGCCCACACGAGCGCGACGGTGGCGGCGACCAGCAGGAGGACGCCGCTGGCCGCCTCCACCTGGAGGAAGCGCGCGACCGGGCGGCGGGCGAAGCGCCGCAGCCGGACGAGGGGAGCCCAGGCCTCCGGGGGAGTCGATGACGTCGGGTCGTGGGGATCGGGCACGGTCGCTCTCGCCGGTCACGTTGCCGGTAGAGATGGCGGCCCGACCATCCGTTGTCCTGCGGCCGAGGCCGCACCCGTGGGAGTTGGAAGTGATGACGCCACTACCACACACGATCGGTGGTGGGCTCACGGATCGGCCCGCGACGCCCCGGGGCGTCGGCGCCCCCGCGTCACCCCCGGGCGATCGCGATGACCGTGAACGCCGCGTAGCCGACGAGCGCCACGGCGCCCTCCGCCTTCGACAGCGTCTGCTCCCTCCGAAGGAACCACGCCATCAGCGCCGTCATGCCGCCGAGCGCGACGAGGTCGACGGCGATGGAGCCCAACGAAGCCCGCACGGGAGCCACCGCGGACGCGGCGCCCAGGCAGAGCAGGACGTTGAAGATGTTGGAGCCGACGACGTTGCCGATGGCGATGTCGGAGTGACCGCGGCGCGCCGCGATGACGCTGGTGACGAGCTCGGGGAGGGAGGTTCCGACGGCGACGATGGTGAGGCCCACGAGGCGCTCGCTCATGCCGAGGGAGCGGGCCACGAGCACCGCCGCGTCGACGAAGAGGTTGCCGCCGATGAGCAGCACGCCGAGCCCTGCCGCGGCCGTGAGCGCGGCCTTCCGCGGACCCTCCGGGCTCGGCGCGCCCGCGGCGTCGGACGCCTCCTCGGCGGCCACGGCGCCCGCCTCCGCCGCGGCGACCGCCGACGCGGAGCGCGACGATCGGACCATCCAGCCCGTGTAGAGCACCGCCAGCGCGAGCATCGCGGCGCCCTCCACGCGGCTCACCACCCCGTCGAGCAGCGCCAGCGGGACGAGCGCGGTGCTGACCATCAGCACGGGCAGCTCGCGCGAGCGCAGGGCGCCGTCGACGCGGGCGGCGCGCACGAGGAGGGCCGCGCCCAGGATGAGCCCGACGTTGGCGATGTTGGAGCCGACCACGTTGCCGAGCGCGACGCCGCCGTGTCCCGCGTGCGCGGCGTGGACCCCGACGATGATCTCCGGCGCCGAGGTGCCGTAGGCGACCACCGTGAGCCCGACGAGGATCTGCGGCACCCGGAAGGCCAGCGCCAGCGCCGACGCGCCGCCGACGAACCACTCGGCGCCGAAGTAGAGCAGGAGGGCCCCGCCGGTGAGAGCGACCCAGGGGTTCATCGCGTCGCGAGCATCCCGTAGGCGATCGCCACGCCCTCGATGAGGGCGAAGGACAGCAGCCCCACCGGCAGGAACGACACGAACCCGAAGCGCACCGGGCGCCCCTCCTGGTCGCGCAGGTCGGCGCGCTCGACGAGCGCCTGGGCGAGCGGCCCCGACGTCGCCGCGGTGAGGAAGAGCGAGCTCCCGGCGCACACCGCGAGGGCCAGGCCGACGTACACCGCGGGGCCGGGGAGCTCGCGGGTGAGCGCCTCGCCCACGTTGAGCAGCGCCGCCATGCCGGGCCCGGCGGAGAACAGCCCCGTGAGCACGCCCGCGAGCAGGAGGAACACCACCAGCCGGCCCCTCGGCGCCAGCGGGAGGTGCAGCAGCCACTCGCCGAGCGCCTCGAAGACCCCCGCGCGGCGCACCGCCGCCACCATCACGAAGAGCGCCAGCAGGAAGAGCACGGCCTCGACGTCGACCTTCGTGCGCGCGAGGCGCTCGCCCTGTCGGCCGCGGGCCAGCAGCGCGCCGCACACCCCGACCCAGCACACGAGCGCCGGGCCGACGTGCAGGCGCTCGGGCAGGAAGGTCCACGCGGCGAGCATCGCGCCGAGGGCCGCGAGCGCGGGGCGCACCAGCGCGACCGAGGGCCTCACGCGACGGTGCAGCGCGGCGGTCACGGCGAGCGAGAGGCGGCGCGCGAGCGGGTCGTCGGCCACGTTGCGCTCGGGCCGCGCGAGGAGCGTGACCGCGGCCAGGAGCAGCCCGAGCGCGACGGCCGTGGCGGGCAGGGCGCGCGCGAGGTAGTCGCCGAAGCGCATGCTCCCGCGCGAGAGCAGCAGGATGGCCGGGAAGTCCCCGATGGGGGTCGCTGCGCCGCCGAGGTTGCAGGCGACGAGGAGCGTCCCGACGGTCCATTGCACGGTGCGGGGCCGCGCGTCGCCAGCGCGCAGGAGCACCAGCAGCACCGGGAGCACCAGCACGAGCGCGGTGAGGTTGTTGACCAGCCCGGAGACCGCGTACATCCCGACCGCGAACGCGAGCCGCAGCCGCTGCGGGTGCCCGCCGCTCGCCCGCGCCGCCCGCGCCGCGAGCGGGCCGAACACCTGGCCCGCCGCGAGGAGCTCGGCGAGCAGCCCGAGGCCCACGAGGATGACCAGCACGCCCCACGGGACCTCGGTGAGCAGCGCCTCGGTGGTGGCGATGCCGGTGAGCGAGCAGGCGAGGCAGCACAGGGCCGCGCCCGTCATCACCAGCAGCAGCCGGAGATCGGGCAGCAGCGCCTGCGCGACCAGGGTGGCGAGCAGCAGGGCGGGCGGCACGATCTGCCGGAGCGCCATCGGCTACACCAGCGCCGAGAAGGTGTCGACGCTCACGTCCGCGAGCCAGCGCGGGTACACGTCGGGGCCGGTCGGAAGGAGGTTCCATCCGAGGAGCGAGCGGAACTGCGGGCGCACGTCCGGGCCGAGCACCCGGAGCCACTCGGACGAGACGTGGGCGAGGGACCCGGCGGTGCCGTAGACGAAGGTCAGCAGCGCCGCGCGCGCGCCCGCCCAGCGCTGGAGGTCGTCGAAGGGGACGCCGACGAAGCGGCCGGCGTAGTTGGCGAGCACGCGGTCCCAGTCCACCGGGCCGATCGAGCGCTGGAGCAGGAGCCCCGTCGGCACCGGCGGGAGGAGCGGCGCGAGGCGGTCGAGCGCGTCGGCCTCCAGGCCGACGACGAGCACGCGGGAGGCGGAGCGCAGGGCGTCGGCCGCGGCGCCCGGGTCGGGCTCCGGGGTCGCGCCCGTGTCGAGGTAACAGGACGCCACCGCGTCGAGCACCGAGTACTCCCGGCCGTGCTGCTCGCGGAGCGCCATCACCCCTTCGTGGCCGTAGGCCTCGGCGGTCTCGCGGACGAAGATCTTCGACGCGGAGAAGAACCCGAGCTCGCCCGCGGCCAGCACGAAGGTGCGGCCGAGGGACGGGGGCAGCGGGGTCACGGCGCGTCCCCGAGGCGGCGCAGCAGCTCGTCGAGCATCGCCACCATCAGCGCGTTGGCGAGCGCGTGGTGGGGCGGCCCGTCGGCGAGGCTCTCGGCCACGAAGGCGAGGTCGTTGTCGTCGGGGAACGCGCGCCGCAGCGCCGCCGTCGGCATCGCGAGCGGGTACTCGCGCTCGTCGGGGTCGAGGGCTTCGCGGACGTGCGGCGGGACGCGGAGCGGGAGCGACGCCATCGGCTCGGCTGGGGCGGCCGTGGAGACCGGCGGGACGCGGTCGAGGGCGCGTTGCAGGAGCATCAGCAGCGCGAGGGTCGATCCGCGGTGGTGCGGCGGGCCCTCGTCGCCGAGGCAGCGGGCCACGAAGGCACGGTCCTGCGGGTCGGGCACCCACGGCGCCAGCATCGGCTCGATCGCCTCTGGGGAGGGCGTCCCGTGGCGCCTCCCGGGCTGCGGCGGTCGCGTGTGACGTCGTGGCATCGGCGCGTCGAGACAAACACCGAACGCGCGCCGCGCGCAAAGGAAACGCACGCGGTGACATGCCGCGCCCGCCGCCGTGATGGACGACCCGCCGACGCCACGGCAGGGTGCAACCGCTGGTTGCAGGACAACGGATGGTCGGGCCGCCATCTCCACCGGTTGAACTGGTCGAGATCACGCATGTCGCCGTCGACGCGCCTCGCGGTGGAGTCGTTCTGGGAGTACGTCGCCTTCGCGCTCAACTCGGTGGTCTTCCTGCTCATCGGCTTCGAGGTGCGCCTCGGCGCGCTGCTGCACGCCTGGAGGCCCATCCTCGTGGCCTTCGTCGCCGTGACCATCGCCCGGGGCGTGGTGGTGGCGCTCGTGGGCCTCGCGCTGCGGCGCACCCGCGAGCGCTTCCCCGCGTCGTGGGCGGCGGTGCTCACCTGGGGCGGGCTGCGCGGGGGGCTTTCGATGGTGCTCGCCCTGGCGCTGCCGCGGTCGCTTCCGCACCGCGAGCTGATCGTGACGATGACCTTCGGCGTGGTGGTGGTGTCCATCCTGGGGCAGGGCCTCACCATGGCCCCGCTGCTGCGGCGCCTCGGGCTCGTCGCGGCGGGCACCGACCGGGTTCGCTACGAGGTCGTGCGGGGGGAGCAGCGCGCGACGACCGCCGCGCTCGCCGCGCTCCAGCAGGCGGCCGGGAAGGGCGGACTGTCCGACGCGGTGCTCACCGAGCTCCGCGACGAGTACAACCAACGGCTCGCGGCCAGCGACGAGCACCTGCGCGCGATGCACCTCGCCCACGAGGCGCTCCGGCGCGAGGAGCGTCACGCGCTGGCGCGGCAGCTCCTGCTCGTCGAGAAGGACGCGGCGCAGCACGCACACCGCGAGGGGGCCATCGGCGCCGAGGCCGCCGAGGAGCTGCTGGGGGAGATCGACGCGCGCCTCGTCGCGCTGGAGGACGAGGCCGCCGGGCACTGACCCGTCACCGCGCGGCCTTCCCGCGCCCCTTCGTCGCGGGACGACGAGCGGCGGGCGTCATCCGCGGCGCGACTCCCGCTTCGGGAATCGCGCGTGGCTCCGCGCCCCCTGCATCCTCTGGGAATGACCCGATGGATCCTCGCTGTCCTTGCTCTGTTCGTCGCGCAGACGCTGCTTCCTGCGTCCTTCCGCTATCTCTTCGCGGGCCCCGGCGTCGGCGAACGCCTCCGCATCGCGCTCGGGCCGCGCGACGTCCAACCTCCGATTTCGCACCTCGGGTCCCGCGCCGAGCGTGCGCTCGGCAACCTTCACGAGGCGCTGCCGGTCTTCCTGACGGTCGCGCTCCTGCACGTGGCGGGTCGCACGCCCTCGGCGTCCGCGAGCGTCGGCGCGGCGTGGTTCCTGGTCGCGCGCGTGCTGTACGTGCCGGCGTACCTCTCGGGGGTTCCCGGGCTGCGCTCGGCACTCTGGGTCGCGAGCTGGGTCGGCCTCGCGATGATGCTCGTCGCACTCCGTCGATGACGCCCTCGCGATACCGTCCCGCGATGGCGAAGGACACCCGACCGTCGAACCCATTCGGACAGCATCTGCGTCACTGGCGGGGACGGAGCGGCCTCTCGCAGCTCCTCCTCGCGACCCAGGCGGGCACCACCCCGCGCCACCTCTCGTTCCTGGAGACGGGCCGCTCTCGACCTGGCAGGGATCTGGTGCTTCGCCTCGCCGCCGCGCTCGACGTACCCATTCGCGAGCGCAACGCGCTGCTGAGCGCCGCGGGGCTCGCCCCTGAGTATCCCGCGCACGCGCTCTCGGCGGCGGCGATGCAACCCATCGCGGACGTCATCGAGCGCGTGCTTCGCACCCACGACCCCTTTCCGGCGTGGGTCTACGCACGCGGGTTGCGGGCGCTCGCGGCGAACCGGGCCGCGGAGGCGCTCTTCCCCGGACTCTGCGCCATGGCGCCCGAGGCGGTCATCGACCTGTGGTTCGCGCCGGGGCCCTTCCGGGAGATGGTCGAGAACTGGGAGGACGTTGCGTGGGCGGGCGTCGACAGCCTGCGCCGCGAGGCACGGCAGACGGCCGACCCCGAGGTGCTCGCGTTGCTGCGTCGCGCCGAGGCCCATGCGGAGCACGCGCTCCCCGCCGAGCGCCCGGCCCCGACGGATCTGCCGGTCGTCTGTCCCCGGTTTCGCATCGGCGGACGCCTCGTCCGTACGGTCTCCACCGTGCTCCGCTTCGACACGGCCGTCGAGGTCACGGCGTCGGAGCTGCGGGTCGAGCTCATGTTCCCGGCGGATGAGGCCAGCGCCGCGTTCTTCCGGGAGCGTGCGCGGTGACCACGAAGCGACCCGACGCACGGACCCGCGCGCTCGCCCAACGACGACCCGGCGAACCGACGCCCCTCGCCGACGTCGTGAACTTCGGGCCCGTGACCCTCCCCGAGTTCGCCGCCCTCGGCATCACGACCGTCGACCAGATCGAGCGCCTCGGCGCCGACGAGGTGTGCCGCCGCTACGTCGAGCGCTTCCCCGAACGCCTCAACGTCAACGCCGTCGTCGGGGTCGTGGCGACCCTGGAAGGCGTCCCCTGGACGCGGATCTCACCCGCAGGAAAGGCCCTCGCACGTCGCATCGTCGACGATCTCAAGGGCCTGTTCGGCAAGCCGTAGCTCGCCACCGGAGCTTCGAGGTGCGAGGGCGGCGTCCGGGTGCTCCCCAGAAATCGTCGCGACCCCCTGTCGTAGTCGGTCGACCCCGGACGTCTCCCCTCACGAGGCCCCATCCCGGGAGCCCGTCCTCGAAGGAGAGGTCCATGTCCGACGCGTTCGTCTGGTTTCACAACAGCAGCAGCAAGCCCACCGAATCGACGGCCTTCTACGAGGGGCTCCTCGGGTGGAAGACCACCGAGGGCCCCGGGGGCATGACGATGTTCGTCGGCGAGAAGGGCCCCTTCGCCAGCCTCCGCCCCACGGAGGACGGCGCGACGGCGTGGCTCCCCTACGTCCAGGTCGACGACGTCGACGCCGCCAGTACGAAGGCCGTCGGGCTGGGCGCCCAGATCATCGCGCCGAAGACACGTGGGCCGGCCGGCGAGTTCGTCGTCGTGCGCGACCCCGGGGGCGCCGCGATCGCCCTCTGGCAGAAGGCATGAAGCGATGACGACGCCGCGCAACGTGGTGTCGTTCGACGCCCCGCCCGAGCGCGCTGGTATCGTCGCGCCCACGTGATGGTGACCTACGCGCTGCTCATCTACCGCATGGCGCCCCCGTCGGAGCCCATCCCGGAGCTCGAGGAGCGGGCGGCGCTCGCGGGTCACCGCGCGGTCCAGGCCGAGGCGTCGGCGCGCGGCGAGCTGCACCTCGTCGCCCGCCTCGACGACGCCCCGACGGCGCGCACCGTACGACCCGGCGTGGGGGCGCACGAGGTGACCGACGGTCCGTACATCGAGACGAAGGAGTGGCTCGTCGGCTTCTACGTCGTCGACTGCGCGAGCGAGGACGAGGCCATCGCGCGGGCGCGGCGGCTCTGTCCCGATCGTTCGCACGTCGTCGAGGTGCGCCCCGTGACCTGGCGGCGGGGCCCGTGAGCCCGGCCGCGCACGCGGAGGCGCTGCGTCTGCTCTACCCCCGCGTGCTCGCG
The DNA here is from genome assembly GCA_044229975.1 of Polyangiales bacterium. GTDB lineage: Bacteria > Myxococcota_A > Polyangia > Polyangiales > SCUS01. Next base: position 386,138 of record JBGARZ010000004.1, on the reverse strand, counting down.
AAGACGCTGAGGCTCACCCGCAGCGTCCCCGACGCGGAGGACGCCGTGCACGACGCGGTCGAGCGCGCGCTGCGGGGATGGGCCGAGCGCGGCGCTCCCGACTCTCCCGAAGCGTGGCTGGTGACCGTCGCGACCAACTGCCACCGCGACCGTCTTCGGCGGGGGCGACGAGAGGCGCCCCGCGAGGACGCCCTGGAGACCCTCGCACAATGGAGCCCGTGGGCGCGCGTCGCCGTGGCCGACGAGGCCGTCGCGCGGGGGTGGAAGGACGAGCTCCTCGGTCTCCTCTTCGCCTGCTGCCACCCGGTGCTCGACGAGGGCGAGAGCGCGGCGCTCGCGCTGGCGACGGTGGTGGGGCTGTCGACGCTGGAGATCGCGGCGGCCTTCCTCGTCGCACCGCGCGCGGTCGAGCAGCGCCTCGCGCGGGCGCGCTCCCGGCTGCGCGAGCGGGGCGACTGCGACGGCGTGGCGGCGGGCGACGGCCGCGATCGCATCGCCGCGGTGCTGCGCACGATCCACCTGCTCTTCAACGAGGGCTACTGGTCGGCGCGCGACGACGCCCCCATCCGGGCCGACCTGTGTCGCCTCGCGATCGGGCTCGCGCGCTCGACCGTCGCCGCGTTTCCCGACGAGGCCGAGGCGGCGGGGCTCCTCTCGCTCGTGCTGCTCCACGACGCGCGTCGCGGCGCGCGAAGCGATCGCAACGGCGAGTCGGTTCCGCTTCCCGCGCAGGACCGCGGGCGCTGGGACCGGGAGGCGATCGTCGCCGCGACCACGATCCTCGACGGCGCGCTCGCCCTCGGGCGGCCGGGACCGCACCAGATCGAGGCCGCGATCGCCGCCGTGCACTGCCGCGCGCGCCGCGCGGAAGACACGGAGTGGATGGAGATCGCGGACCTCTACGCGCTCCTCGAAGGCCACCGTCCGACGCCGACGGTGCGCGTCAACCGGGCCTTCGCGGTCGCGCGCGCCCGGGGTCCCGCGGCGGGGCTGCGCCTCTTGGAGCGCGACGCCACCGTCGACCCGGCTGGTTGCCCCTACGTCCACGTCGTGCGTGGAACGCTCCTCGCGGAGATGGGGCACCAGGAGGAGGCGCGGTCGTCGCTGCGACGGGCCGAGCAGGCCGCGCGCAACGCTCACGAGCGGGCCCAGATCCGCGGACGGATCGAGGCGCTCGGAGGCATCGACACCACCACCATGAGGACAACGACGTGACCGACGAAGAACTCTTCTGGGAGCTCGCAGCCGAGCTTCGAGCCGCCGACCCTCGCGTCGTCGAGGGCACCATCATGAACGGCCGCTGCCTCCGCGTCGGGAAGGAGTTCCTGGCGCTGGTCGACTACAAGGGGTCGGGGCTGGTGGTGAAGCTGCCGAAGGCCCGCGTCGCGGCGCTCATCGCGGCCGGCGTCGGCCAGGACTTCGCTCCGGCGGGAAGGGTGTTCAGGGAGTGGCTCTCGGTGCCGACCCCCGACCGGCAGCGATGGCTCGACCTCCTGCGCGAGGGCGTCGCGTTCGTCGGATAGCGCCGGGGCGTCGGAGCTGCTGACCGCTCCAGCGGGATCAGCCCGTTCGACGGAGCGTCAGCCGCAGAGGCCGACGCAGCGCTCGCGCCCGGTGCGGCCGCACGACAGGCCGTCGGTGGCGGCCCGGAGCACCGTCCACGTCAGCGTTCGCAGGTCGAGTGACCAGAGGTCGCTGGCGGTTCCGCAGTCGGTCTTGCCGCCGTAGACGATCGCCCGCTGCCGTGGCGCATCGACGGCCAGCACGAAGGCGCTGCGGCGCTCCGGGGAGGTGTCGTCGATCGCCGCGAAGTCCGCGGGGAAGTCGCAGAACCCGTTGCCCGGCGTCTGTAGCGTGTCGCCCACGCGGCTCCGGGTGACCACGCCGTCGTCCGTGAGCGCGAGCACGTCGTTGCGGTTGCCCAGCGCACCGTCGTCATGGCCGCCGACGGTCACCCAGCCGCCCTCGCGCGCGACCAGGGCGTGGCTGATGCGCCCACCGAGTTCGTCCGCGTCGCCGGAGAGGTCCAGCCGCGACCACTGCCCGAGCGCGACGTCGAGGCGCCACGCGTCGCCCAGGAAGGGGCCGGTGAAGGCGTTGGTGTCGCCGCCCCCCAGCACGAGCATCGCCCCGTCACGCGCCGCCGCCGCGTGAAACTGCCGCGCCGGAGGGCTGCGGGTGCTGGCGATCCGAGTCCAGGTGAGCGAGGCGAGGTCGAGGCGCCAGGTGTCGTTGCGCGGGGTGAAGCGCGCCCCGTCGCTGCTGGTGTTGCCACCGAACACGATCGCCGCGTCCGAGGCGTCGTCGGTGACCAGGGTGGCGTTGGCGCGCGCCGTGGGACCGGTGCCCTTCGTGGAGAGCATCGTCCATCGCTGCTCGGCGAGGTCGAGCGACCACAGCTCGTCGTAGAGGGTGTACGCGCCGCTCGATGCCTCGCGGGAGCGGCCGCCGAAGACGAGCAGGCGACGGCGGCGCGCGTCGAGGGCGTACGCGGCGCGCGAGCGGGGCGACGGGGACGACTCGGGCTGGAGGCGTTCCCAGTTGACGCAGCGGGCGTCGTAGCGCCACGTCTCGTTGCTGAACCGCGGTCGTGCCATGCACGTCTCGACGGGGCCGACGTCGCCGCCGAAGAGGTAGAAGTCGCCGGTCAGGGGGTCGACCGCGCCGACCGCATCGCCACGCGGGACAGGTTGCGTGGCGGAGGCTACGCACGAGGGCGCGTCGGCGGTGGGTGCGTCGGCGATGGGCGCGTCGGCGATGGAGGCGTCGGCGACCGGCGTCACCGGGTCGAAGGACGCGCCCGTGCAGGCGACGAGCAGGGCGGCGAAGAGGGAGACGCGGGCTGTGGTCATCGGGAGGGGTCGAGGGTAATCGCAAAGGTGGGCGCGCGCGCGTCTCGTGATGCGAGGTGCCTTGCGGTCGTCTCGCCCGACACGCCGATGGCGTACGCTCTCGCCTGCGCATGAGCACACCGACGACCGACGAGCGGGCGAGCTGGTGGACGCGCGTGGCGCGCGAGGTCGGCCCCGACGGGCTCGCGCTGCTCACGCCGCCCGGCTTCGCCTACGCGCTGACGAAGTACGTCACGGCGCCCGACCGACACCTGCCCTCGCACGACCTCGACGCCTTCGACCCCGAGGCGGTGCGCGCGTGGAGCGAGGCGTTCACGGCCATCGGAGAACGCTACTTCCGTTGGAAGGTGCGCGGCATCGAGCACGTCCCCGCCTCCGGCCGCGCGCTCCTCGTGGGCAGCCACAACGGCGGCCTCATGGTGAGCGACAGCGCGCTCACCCTGGCCGCGATCTACAACCGCTTCGGCGACGCGCGGCGCCTGTACTCGCTCTCGCACGACGTGCTGCACTCCAACGCGACGCTGCGCCGGATCGCCTCGCGGGCGGGCGTCCTCCGCGCGGGGCACGAGGGCGCGGCGCGGGCGCTGCAGGGCGAGCACCTCGTGCTGGTCTACCCGGGCTCGGACCTCGACGCCACGCGGCCCTTCAAGGACCGCTACAAGATCGAGCTCGGCGGACGGAAGGGCTTCCTGAAGCTGGCGATCCGGGAGCGGACGCCGATCGTCCCGGTGGTGAGCGTAGGGACGCACGAGCAGTGGATCGTGCTCACCCGCGGCGACTCGCTGGCCCGCTGGGTCGGCGCGAAGCGGTGGCTGCGGCTGGAGGTCTTCCCCGTGGTGCTCAACGTGCCGTGGGGCTTGACCCTGGGCGTCCTGCCGTACCTCCCGCTGCCCGCGCAGACCACGCTGCAGTTCGGCGCCCCCATCGCGTGGCCCGAGCTCGACCCCTCGGCGGCCGATGATCCGGCGACCCTCCAGCGCTGCTACGACGAAGTGCGCGCGGCCATGCAGGCCTCGCTCGACGAGCTCGCCCGCGGGCGGCGCACCTTCTTCGGATAGCGGGCCGGTCGTCGACCGGGGCCAGACCGTTGCGCGCCTTGCTGACGTTGCGGCGTGGGGCCCGGTGACGGCGGCCGTGGCGGACGCGCAGTCACCGCCCCTGGAAGCGGCTGCGCCCCTTCGGCAGCGCCGGCTCTGCGTGACGCTCGCGCCGGCGCCGTAACCGCGGCAGTCGCCATCGGCCCCGCGCCGATGGCCGCACCGGAACAGGGGCACGTCTTCGCGCTCGCGCGAGCGTCGCCGCTGCGCTACTCCGCCGCGATGCGCAATCCCCTCGCCCTCACCGCCTGGGTCTTTGGTAGCGCCGCGTGCGCGGCCGCCCCCCCGCCCTCCGCGGTGCCCGCCGTCCACGGGGCGCCCGCCCCCTCCCACGCGTCCGCGCCCGACGCTGCGTCGGACCCCTGCCGCGCCGCCGTCTGCCCCGCGGGCACGCGCTGCGAGTTGCAGCCCAGCCCCGACTACGCCGAGGGCAACCGCGTGGTGTCGCGCCCGCGCTGCGTGCCCCCCGCCCCCGCCCCCGCGCCGAGCCCGACGCGCGACCCCTGCGCGGCGTTCATCTGCCCCGCGCACTACCACTGCACCGCGCCCGCCGACGCGCCGTACTGCGATCGCGACTGAGGCCACGCCACGCGGACCGGCAACTACTCGCGCGACGCGACGGTGGTGCCTCCGAGACCTGAGGCTCTGCGCGTCACAGGTCGCGGAGGTTGAGCGAACCCATGTAGTCGCTCTTGCCGACGTCGACGCCGTTGTGGCGCAGGATCGCGTACGCGGTCGTGACGTGGAAGTAGAAGTTGGGCGCGGACAACTCGTTCAGGTAGTCCTCGCCCGCGAGCCCCTTGCCGGGGAGAAACGACAGCGGAACCACCCGCGACGAGGCGCCCTCGAAGCTCGCGGGGGTGAAGGTCTTGAGGTAGCCGAGCACCGACGCGACGCGCGCCTTGAGCTCGGGGAAGGTGGTCTCGGTGTCGGGGTGCTTCGGCGGTTCCTGGCCCGAGAGCCGCGCGGCGGCGAACTTCGCGGCGTCGCAGGCGGCCTGCACCTGCCGCGAGAGCGGGTACTGGTCGGGCGCGAGCCGCGCGGCCGCGAGGACGTTGACGTCGAAGGACTTCTTCGCGGCGTGGGCCTCGGCTTTGTCGAGCCAGCGGTCGAGGTTTTCGAGCATCTTGGTGAACTGGGCGATCTGCGCTGCGACCATTGGGGGGTGATCCTTCGTCGCTCGAAAGTGAGCGGCGCGGACCATAGCGCCAACGGTCGCCGCGGTGTGCGCGGCGATGGGTGAGCCTCGTCGGGACACTTTCGCAGTGACCCGACTCACCGTGAAAGTGTCTCTCCCGCTCCGGGACTAATACCGATTCACCCCGTTGACGTTCGCGAAGTGGGGGGCCGGGGTTCACGGTGCAGGCTCCGCGTCCGTCGGGCTCCGTTCACCCCGGTCAATGGTAGGGGGTCACCCCGCCGCTACGCGACGGGGTTGCAGGCCCGAGATCCGTCACACTCCTGACCGACGAAAAGCGGGGGGCAGTGACTTCCGTTGCAACCCCGTCGCGCAGCGGCGGGGTGACCCCCTACCATTGACCGGGGTGAACGGAGCCCGACGGACGCGGAGCCTGCACCGTGAACCCCGGCCCCCCACTTCGCGAACGTCGACGGGGTGAATCGGTATAAACCGCCCATGGAAGCTGCTGCGTCCCTTCGGCAGCGCGCGCATCCGCGGCAGACCCGACGGCGCCGCGGGCTTCGGCGCCGAAGTAGTCGCCGCGAGGAGATGCCGCGTCCTCGGCGGCAGCGTTGGGTCGCGGTCCATCTCCGCAAACGGTAACGTCCTCCGTCGATGGCGACGAAGAAGACCTCGACCGCAGCGACCCGATCGAAGCTCCCCGCAGCGCTGGAGAGAAACGCCCGGGCCCAACGGGATGCGAAACGACAGCGCCTGGCCGATGAGGGATTCAAGGCGCTGAGCGCGATCAAGGCGCTGCGCACGAAGATCAGCGACGACTTCCTCGCGATGGGGCGCGCGCTCCAGGTGCTGAAGAGCAAGGGGGTCGCCGACGCGATGGGCTACGGCTCCTTCGAGACGCTGTGCGCGAAGAAGCTCGACCTCTCGGTGACGCGCGCCGACCTGCTCATCAAGCTCTACGAGAAGCTCGACGCGTCGCTGGTGCGCGAGCTCGGCACCGACCGCGCCTCGGCGCTGATGAACCTCGCCGACGCCACGCCCGAAGACGACCGCGTCGAAGACCTCCTGGCGGCGAAGCTCGCGCTCCCGTCGGGCGCCGTGCTCGACGTGGCGAAGGCGACGGTGCAGGCCATCAACGACGCCGCCGCGACGCTACGGCGTGGGGCGGCCGCGACAGGAGCGACGCGCCGCGGGCTCACCGTGAGCGCGGTCGAGCAGCGCCGCTTCGATGCGACGGTCAAGCGGCTGCGGGCCATCGTCGGCGACGACGAAGGCGTGGCCGCGAAGCTCATCGCGACGCGCAAGGAAAGCGGCGCCGACGCGCAGGTGCGAATGCCGCTGGCGGCACTGGTGTCACTGGTCGCCGCGGCGCGCAAGGGCGGGGCGTAGGGGGCGCGGGAGACACTTTCACGGTGGGTCGAGTCACTGTGAAAGTGTCTGCGGCGGGTCACGCGGGGGAGGTGTGATCGAGCGCTCGGGCTGAACCCCCGCTAACGGATGCGCCAGCGCTCGACGACCACGCTGCCGTCGCGCGCCGCGGTGATGGTCACCACCCCCGCGTCGCGGTCAACCACCAACGTCCGCCGCGACTCGTCGCGCGGAAACGGGACCGCCGACGGCGTCACGGTCGTCGCGAGCTACCCCTCATAAGACCCAGCGCGGACCGCGACCCGTTGCAGCGGCGGGCACACGACCCCCTCGCACGAGCCGAATCGCTCGCTCCCGCACCCCGCGGCGGCGACCGCGAGCGCCGCGAACAGCAGGCTAACGGATCGGGTCATAGCGCTCGCTCCCCTCGCCTGCGCCGCCATCACGCTCGTGCCATCGCAGCGTGAGCACCTCGCCATTGGGGTCGGGATGGAGCGTCACGTCGTTCCGCTGCCAGGCCGCGACGTCGGCGGTCGGCGCGCCGTCGACCGTGACCGATTCGAGCTCCAGCGTGAGCTGCTCCTGATCGTAGAGCCGACACCGGCACGCCGCGGCGCGCTCGCCCCACGAGAGCGTGACAGCCGCGCCCAGCGCCAGCGCGCCCAGGCGGCGCGGCGCGACGAGGTCGATGAACTTCATGGCGTCGGGTCGTCCCTTCCTGCGTTGACGATGGCGATCCACAGCGGGCCGTCGTCGCCGTCTCCGTCGCGCCCCGGCGTCGGGTCGTAGCCGAACACCACCGCGTCGAGCACCGCGCCCCGGTCGGCGAGCGCGCCCGGCAGCATCGTGCGGCGGATCGCGTCGGTCACCGGCTCGATCGTCGCCGCGTCGAGGGCCGCGCCGCTGGACAGGTTCACGCCGCGCACACGCGGGATCACCACGCCGGTGCCGCAGCCGTAGGCGAGCTCCGACCCGTCGCGCCACTGCGCGGGGACGAAGGTCTGCTCGGGGTTGCCCCACACCACGGGCGCCGCGAACACCGTCACGCCCAGCCGCGCACTCACCGCCACGATGCCGCCGAGGTCGCTAGGCGGCGCGTAGAACAAGAACGCATCCGCAGGCGTCGCGGCCTCCACGCGCTGCGGCGTCGCGGAGGGAATCATCGCCGCCTCCGCGAGCGCCGCGGCCTGCGCGTCCGTCGCGCCCGTCGCAGCTCCGCAGAACGCCTGAAAGCCCGTCGGACGCATCGTGGTCGCCGAGATCCTCACGACCACCGAGCACGCGGGCCGCCCTTCGTTCGGCGCGAGGAGCTGCGACGCCAACTGATACTGCTGGAGCCCGCACGCCTGCGAGGCGTCGAAGCCCGGGCGTGCGTCCGACCCGGCGTCGGTCGAGGCCGCGGTCGAGCCGCAGCCGAGCATCGCGAGCGCCCCGACCAAGACTCCCCGAATGCCCATCGGGCGGCACCGTACCAGCGCACCGGGCGCGCAGCGACGGCGCACGAGCGCGCGTCAGTGGGGTCGACGCGCCGCGGTTGACAGCGACGGCCAATAGGAGGTCCAGCGGGGCACCCTTGTCGACACGGATCCGCTCTACCAGATGGCCCAGACCACGAAGTTCATTTGGCAGCGATGTCGATTGGGATCTCCTCGCGCGCCGTAGGAGACCTCGCTGGAGGGCACACCCAATCGCCGTGCGTAGAAGCATTGAGTCTGCCTGTTCAGCCTTCGCGCGACGCAGAAATCGGCATTACCAGACGCGCTGCCTCGGGATCATAAACGTAGTTGGTTATCGACCCGTCCCTGATGCGCTCTACGGCTTCGTCAACGACGAACAGTGGAACGAGGAACCATTCCTGCGGCTGCACGGGGTGACCGAAACGGTCTTTGATGGTGATGTTCAGTCGAGCCGACGCGAACAGTCGGTGAAACAGCTTTTCCATTCGAGTGCGGTTGATGCCTGCCAGCTTATACGTGGCGACCACTTCGACCTTAGCCAGAAGGTATGTAGCGTCGTGCTCGGCGTCGGCGATGCGAGTCTCTACCCTGCCGCCCGTCACGCCAATCTTGTGGATCAGGTCGCGGTGCTGCGCGACATAGGGGTCATCAGACGACGAGCGAAGGACGTAGATCGTACCGCTCTCAACATCGTCTGCTTCAAACTCGCCGCCGAACGAAAGTTGTCCGCTCTCTCGGGATACCAACCGCCGTGCGGCGGGATCGTTGTAGAACGCACGTTGGAGCGAGCGTAGCAGGAGATTGCTCTCGGTGCCGTTGGCGAAGACTGCCCGCAAACGGCGATCCACCTCATTAGCAGTCGTCTTCAACGGCTCGCCCACCTCTGCGACGTAGAGGGTGATGCCGTCGAGGATGAAGAAGTCTCCGGCCTCAATCGCGCGGCGGCCCGCCTCAATGGGATGGGACTGGCGCAGTCCCGTCTTGAGGTCCGCCTCCACGCGCTCAAACAGCGGTTTGAAGTTCTCGAAGTCATCGCAGCGCTTGCGGTCGGCGATCTCCTCGGCGGCGCGCTTGTCGACACTCGTGCGGACGTGGCGCAGAACGGTGATGTCGTCCACTTCGGCTGCGCCCGCGAGTTCAGCGGCCAACTCATCCACGTCGTAGGTGAGGGCAGCCTCCGACGCCATTTCCGTGCTCCCGAGCAAGCCTTGATGGTCTAGCGGAGTGAGGAGCGCGCGGCATTCCGGTAGTGCTCGCAGTCGATCCAAGCGAACGGCGTACAGCCGCTCAAAAATGTCGCGATCTTCCCCGTGCTGCGGAGCGCGATCGTGCTTCGCGACAAACCGCTGAATTTGTTCGAACCCGGCAATCAAGCGCTCCTCGCGCGGCGGGCGGCCACCCGACTTCTCAGGCGCGGCAAACTCGGACAGCTCTGAGGCTAGTTCGTCAAGGTTGGGGTCACTCATAACGCCCCTCCTTCTTATAGCGCATGAAGGAAGCCGCCCCTTCGGCCATGCGGCGCTCCCATGCATCCTGCGAATCCAGCGCGGGCACCCGACCACGCTCCCTCTTGAACTGGAAGGCACGGATCGCAAGTTCCTTCGCGTCCTCGGGCGTCAGGTTCGCTCGCTTGGCGGAGATTGCCGCCGCGACCTGCTTCAAGGTTCCCTCGCTCATGGTCTTAGCGAGGATAGCGTAGGCTTCACCAAAGGGATTGATGCGATCGATCAGGTCTATGTCTAGTTCGCGAACGTCCATAGCAAAGCGGCGCACGCCGTCGAGCAAGGCGGTGTTTCGGGAGGTCTTATCGCCTTCAACTCCCGTGACAAGCCGCTTTGCCTGTTGCGTCAGGTTGAGGGCGGCTATGGCGTGCTGACGTACGGACTCCTGATCTTCCGCGTCAAGCTCGGGGTACCTGTCCTTGATAATCTTGCCCATGCGAATCTGCGTCAGTTCCTCCGGCACCAGTTCATCATCGAACAAGCCGCGTTCGATAGCGGTTTTGTCCTGGATGAAGGTGGCGATCACCTCGTTCAGGTCCTCCAGACAAATGCGGGCAGCTTCTTTGCTTTTGGGTTCCGCAAGCCCCTTGATCTCGATCTGCACCTGTCCCGTCTGATGGTTGAAGCCAATGTTGGACTTGTCTGGATCGTAGCCGCCCTCGCCGTAGTCGTAGTCAGGCGTTGGGCCGCTATCCGCGTTCTTCGACTTGAATTCGAAGCGCGGAGCGAGAACCTGCTCCATCAGGAGGCTCGCGGCGATGGCCTTCAAGGTGTCGTTAACGGCCTCCGTCACGGCTTCTTCGGAGGCGTCCGGTTCGGCGATCAGGTTGGTGAACCTCGCGCGAGTCTTGCCGGGCGCGTCGCGGGTTGCGCGACCGATGATCTGCACGATCTCGGTCAAGCTGGCGCGGTAGCCAACAGTCAGCGCATGTTCGCACCAAATCCAGTCAAAGCCCTCTTTCGCCATGCCGAGCGCGATGATGATGTCCACATACTCCCTGTTCATCTTCTGTGCTGAAACCCTGAGCGCAGCAGACACGCGGTCGCGCTTGACGGGATCGTCATCGACAAGATCGGCGACGCGCAGCAGTTGACCATCAGGTCGCTTGACAAGTTGGAAGCCCGTCGCGGCGTCGGCGCCCTGCCACTCGCCTAACGCCCCGATGATGTCTTCCACTTCGCGCACCTTGTCCTTTGTGCTCTCGCGCGCATTGACGTTAGGGATGTGGATGATCGTCTTTTCGGCGGGGTTTAGAACACTGAGGATGCTGTCGACGTAAGGGCCGCTGTAGAAGAAATAGCCGATATCGAGCTGCTTCAAATACTCATAGCCATTGAGCTGTTCGTAATAAGTGTAAGTGACGGTATCGAAATTGGCTTCATCCTTCGGGCTAAGAACGGCCTCAGCGTCGCCTCGGAAGTAGGATCCGGTCATGGCGACGATGTGAGTGCGTTCCCGTGCTATGAGCTGCCCGAGGTGCGTGCCTAGCCGATTATCGGGGTTGGCCGAAACATGATGGAACTCATCAACCGCGATGAGGCGATCATCGAAGGCCTCCACGCCGTAGGCGTCAACGGCGAACCGGAACGTCGCGTGCGTGCATACCAACACCTTGTCGTCGGATTCGAGAAACGCACCGAGCGACTTGACCTTGCCGCCATTGTCATTCCCGGGGGCGTTGCAGAGGTTCCACTTTGGCTCGACATGCCAGTCGGACCAAAAGCCGAATTTGGACAGCGGCTCATCGTTAAAGCTGGCTCCGATGGACCTCTCCGGCACGACGATGATAGCCTGCTTCAAGCCTTGATTCTTCAGCTTGTCGAGCGCAACAAACATGAGGGCGCGGCTCTTGCCCGACGCAGGGGGTGACTTGATGAGGAGATACTGCTCACCGCGCTTCTCGTAGACACGCTCTTGCATGGGCCGCATCCCAAAGGCGTTGGCCTTCGTAGATGCGCCGTTGCGAGCGTAGGTGACAGAGACAGACGGAATAGATTGGATCTTGTCACTCATGCTTTGGCTCTCGGTTTGCGGCTATTGCCTTTGGGCAGTGGTGCTGTGGCGGTCATCTTCATGTACAGATCAAACAGCTTCTCCAATCGCTCGGTATCATTCCTGAAGCGGCGCCCGATATAGATGCGCTCCAGCACTTCGTCATTGCGATTGTGCGCCGCTCGCAAGTCATCGGGCATCGCGTCCCGATCGTAAAGATCTGCGATGGTCGCCGGGAAGTGACGCTCACGCGTAAGTAGAATGTCTTCGGCGCAGCGGGTGAGATCGGCCTTGTTCTTGTCTGTGAGTGTTGGGAGAGGGAAGGTGTTCCAACCGAGGGTGTTGGAGTAGCGAAATCGCGTCTCCAACTGTCCACACACCGTAGCGATCCAGGAGCGGTGCAACCGCGACGCGATGAGTGCCATGTTCCAAAGCGGAGCATCGTAGATGACCAGGGCGGCATCGGAAATGATGAAGGTCGCTGGAAGCACTCCAACAGGCAGGTACTCTCGGCTTTCAGACGAGTGCCTTGGGATGACAATAGAGAATTTACGTGCGACTTCTTGAACTTGACGAAAGCGGTTCGGAAACGCAGCGTAAGGGCGCGTTGTCGGCGCTTTGGCGTTCGCCCGAAAGTCGCGCACGCCATCCAGTCGCACTTTGATATGCGGAACGGCACTCGCCTGGGCAACCTCGTCGTCACGTATCCAAAGACAGTGCCTCATTTCGTTGTGGATGAGTTCGTGAGAGCCGCAATAGCCGTAAATAAACTTATCAGCATGACTCTCATCACGAACGATGTCGGCGCGCTCCTCGGAGGAGAGCACGAGATATCCGCCGTCCGACGGCATGTTCCCTTTCATCATCAGGCCTCGCGAGTCTGGCGCCTTGCTTCGAGGCTCGACGATGACATCCGCCCCAAGGGCCAAGTACGCGTTGATGTGAACCGCACTCTGCTTAAGCGGCAACCCGGCGTCGTCGTACGAGAACAAGATCGCTGAGGAACGCGGGCGCGTCGTGCCGGCCACAATGACCACGGTTACGCCGGCGTTGGCCGCCGCCAAGTTGGACCACTTGAATGACGTGTGAGCGAAGTGAATGTGAATGCCCCGCTGAAACATGAGAGGCCACAGCAGTGGGACCTGTTGGCCCTGGCAGATTGAGTTCGTGCTGACAAAAGCGAAGTCGGAGATCACGGCCTCCGCATACTGTGCAGCCTTGAAGAACCAGCCCGCAATGTAATCAAGGTTCTTCCAAGACTCAAGAACCGACGCGAACAAATCTTCTAAGTCTTCCTTCTGAGAATTGGACTGCAAACTGCTGCCCACATACGGTGGATTGCCGCAAAGATACGTCTCGCCGCCTTCGTTCTCGAAGTCGATCTCGGCTTGGTCGAGCGGGGTGCCAAACAGGTCATCGGCCTTCACCTTCACTCCGGTTCCAGTCGGCGGGCAGATAGCAAGCCAGTTCAGTCGCAGCGCATTACCGCAGGTAATCCAATTTTCATTGCGCAAAGGCAGGAAGTCGGCCAAGGCCAGTTGCTTTCCACGATAGAGCACGTCGCACTGGTAGCCAGCAATGATCAGTGCGAGGCGAGCAATCTCGGCAGGGAAGTCGCGCAGTTCGATCCCGCGAAAATTCGTAAGCGGAATCTCTGAGGCTCTAGCCGGCTCTCCCCGCCTCTTGTTGATCTCCGCCTCGATCTCGCGCATCTCCTTATAGGCGATGACTAAGAAGTTGCCTGAACCGCATGCGGGGTCGAAGACCCTGATCTTCGCCATGCGCTTGCGCAGATTGAACAGGGTACGAGGGGTGTTGGCTTCCTCAAGCCGCGCTCGCAGGTCGTCGAGGAAAAGCGGCTTGAGTACCTTGAGGATATTGGGGACGCTTGTGTAGTGCATCCCCAACTCGCCACGCTCCTCGTCGTCCGCAACGGCTTGGATCATCGATCCGAAGATGTCTGGGTTGATCCTGGTCCAGTCAAGGCTGCCAACATGCAAGAGGTAAGATCGTGCGATCCTGCTGAACTTCGGCACGTCCATGCTACCGGAGAACAAGCCGCCGTTCACATACGGGAAGTCGTCGGCCCAGCGGGGAGTCTTAGCCGCTACTCGTCCCTCTCGCTTGGTGTTCATGGCGAGAAACAGCGTGCTGATGATCTTATCTGTATCAGACGGATTCTTCGCGCTCATCTGCGCGACGGTCTCAGTGAACTTGCCTTTGCCGACGAAAATGTCGGTGTCTTCGGCGAAGAAACAGAAGATGAGCCTCGCCATGAAGTGGTTCATGTCGTGGCGACGCGCGGCCTTTCCCCATTCGGGGTTGTCTCGCAGTAGTTCAATGTAGAGGCGATTGAGGCGACAGGTTGCCCGGATGTCGAAGGCGTTCTCGGTAATCTGCCGAACGGTCGTGATCCCTGCAAGCGGCAGGAAGAAGCCGAAGTAATTGGGGAAGTCTTTAAACGCGCAGGCGACCGTCTCACCGCTTATCAGATCCTCCGCCTCGAAGTCCATGCCGTCAGTAGCGAGGATGAACTTCGCCTTGGCCTTGGTCGTGGCGGGGCTGTCCTTGAGCACTTTGAACGCCTTCGATACCTCGCCTGTATCGCAGGTCAGAATGTGGATGTTGTTGGTCTGTAGAACACCGCCGGCAAGATCGGACTTGTTCGATCCCCCCACACGAAGTTTCTTGATCGTCGTCTCCTTGTTGCCAAAGGCTTCAAGGAATGCATAAGGGAAGACCGCGGGGTCAAAAGACTGCTCCGCAAGGTCTGTGACGGCCTGTTCGATCTCAACGGCGTTCAAGGCGATGTGCTGGCATAGATCTCCGCCGGCTGGGAGCTGTCAAGAAATCCGTTCGTGTGGCCTCGTTGCCGTGGCCGGAGGTCCAACGGGCACCATCGTCGGCACGGGTCCGCTCTGGCTGACCGAACGCCCAGTTTACGAAGTACCCCTCTCGGCGACGTCGCAGGGGATCTCCCCGCGCATTCGTTGGAGAGCTCGTTGGCTCGGCGCGCCGCGCCGACGGCGGGGTCGTGCGGGCATCTTGTAGAGCGCCGCGACCGCTCCTACGGCAGGCACGGCGGCGGTTCGAAGCCGTCCGGCCAGGTCGTGATGCCGGGCGCGCAGTGAACGCCCGTCAGGATCGCCCCCGTGAGGTTTGCGCCCCGGAGGTTGGTAGCCATCAGTGTCGCGCCGGTGAGGTTCGCGCCGGTAAGGTTCGCGCCGGTCAGGACTGCAGCCGACAGATCCGCGTTCGTGAGGTTCGCGCCGGTAAGGTTTGACCGCATAAGGGCGGTGGCCCTCAACGTGGCGCCTTCGAGGTTGGCGTTCGTAAGGTTCGCGCGGAGGAAGGCTGTCGTCGTCAGGTTGGCGCCGCGCAGGTCGGCGCCGGTGAGGTTCGCGCGGGAGAGGTCGGAGGTCATCAGGTTCGCCCCACTCAGGTTCGCCCCCGTGAACGTTGCCTCGTGGAAACGTCGGTGATGCAGGTCCTGACCGTGGAGGTCGGCGTTCGCATAGTTGGCGCCGGATGGCGCCGGGGGAGGAAGCCTGATTCCCGGGATGACGCTCGCCGTCTCCTCCCCCTCGGTTTTGCAGGCGAGCAGAAGAGCGAAGAGGGAGAGAGTGTGCAGGGACCCCATGCGGTCGAGTATCGCGCCGCTCTCGACTGACACCAAGGGAGCATGGTGCACCGCATTCTGGACGCCCGCACCGCGCGGCTGCTACGGCCACTCGCATGGTGCGGGACGTCCTCGTCGCGTTGGCCGTCGGTCTTGTCGCGCTGCCCGCCACAGCGCACGCCGACCCGCCGCGGTTGAGAGCGCGCGGCTCGCTCCGCGACGGGTTGCGCGTCGAGGCCTGCGAGGGGAGCGCGTGCACCACGTGGGTGCGCTTCGCCGCGCTGCCGTACCGCTCGTTCGTCGAAGCGAGCTTCTCGCCGTCGGGGCGCTTCTTCTATGTGTGGTCGAAGCCCGACGAGACGCCGCGCGAGATCGACGTGTTCGCGGTCCCCGCGCGGCGTGGGGCGCAGCCCGAGCGTGTGGGTCACTGGGCGCCCGGCACGGGCGGTTCGCTGGAGTGGACCGCAGGGGACCACCTCTGGCACGTCTGGGGTTGCGGCGCGGCGTGTCAGATGGGTGCCCTCTACGGCCGCGACGGCACCGTCCTCGTCGACGCCGTCGGACTGGCCGTAGAGCGCTCGCCCGACGGTCGCCGCGCGCTGTCCGTCGATGGCAACCACCGCGGCGGTGTCCTCATCGACCTGACCCGCGGCACGCAGCGCACCTTCGAGAGCCCGGCGGAGATGAGCTACGACTCGGACGTCCGCTGGCGCCCGGACGGCGTGTCGGTACGGTTCGCGAGCGGCGAAGCTGACGACGAAACCACACTCTGGGTGGAGGTGCAGGACCCGCCGTCGCGACCGAGTGCGAGCCCGTGAGTGTGACGGTCGACGAGTACTTGGCGTGCCTCGCGCACGACCTCCGCCCCGCCGACGCCCACCCTCGCTTCACAAGGCCCAGAGCCCATCGCGCCGAGACACTTTCTCAGTGACCCAACTCACCGTGAAAGTGTCTTCCCCCCGCCCCGCTGTCACCGTCCCTGGAAGCTGCTGCGCCCCTTCGGGAGCGCGGGCATCCGCGGCGGGCCCGACGGCGCCGCGGGCTTCGGCGGAACCACCATCGTCGGCGCGCTCGACGGCGTCCCCACCGGTGTCACCGACGGCGACGCAAACGCCCGCCGCTTCGGCGCCGTCGGCACCGGCACCGGAGGCGCCGTCGGAACCGCCACCGCCGGCACCACCGGCTCCAGCGCGCGAGGCGCCGGCGCCGACGGAGACAGCCGCTCCCTCGTCGCCGCGGGCGCGAGCGCGGGCGCGGCCGACGGCGTCAGCACCGCTTGCAGCTCGCCACGAAACACCGCGCCCTCGGCCGACGCCAGCCGGGCCGCGCGCACCCGCGCGTCGACGAAGCCGCCCGACAGGATGCGCATCTCGTCGTGGGCCGTGACGCTCCCCGACAGAACGCCCGCCACCACCACCGAGCTGGCCTCCACCTCGGCCTCGACGACGCCGCCCTCTTCGACCACCAGCGTGCCTTGCAACACCAGCGCGCCGCGGAGTCGACCGGCGACCACCAGCTCCCCTTCGCCGCGAACGCTGCCCTCGATGGTCAGACCCGATTCAATCCTGCTGCTCATGGTGTTGGGGCGCGGACACTACCCCCAATCGCCCCGCGGCGTCTCGACCCTCGTTGCCCCGGTGACCCCTCGGGTTATGTTCGCGCGCCATGACTGCCAACGGCCACGACGAACCACTCCGCGGCGACGGAGATCTGCTCGCTGTCTTCGAGCACTCCTACCGCCCCGACAAGCGCGCCGTCGGCATCGAGTCCGAGCGCGTCGCCCTCTACGACGACGGCTCCCCCCTCCACTATCACTCGCGCGACTCCCACCCCGGCGTCGACGACCTCTTCGCGCAGCTCATCCAACGCTACGGCTGGACGCCCACTCCCCCCGAGAAGGACGGCGGCCCCGTGCTGGGCCTCGAACGCGGTCGCGCCAACATCACCCTCGAACCCGGCTCGCAGTTCGAGCTCTCCGGCGCGCCCCACGACACGCTCCACGCGCTCCACGAAGAGCTCAGCACCCACCGCGCGGAGATGCGCTCGCTCGACACCACCCCGAAGCTCCACCTCCTGGGCCTCGGCTTCCAACCGTACGCGCGGCAGGACGACCTCGATTGGGTCCCCAAGTCCCGCTACCCCATCATGCGCGGATACCTCCCCACGCGAGGTCCGCGCGCGCTCGACATGATGCGCCGCACCGCCACGGTGCAGGCCAACTTCGACTTCGGCTCCGAGCGCGACGCCATGCGCAAGCTCCGCGCGGCCCTCGGTCTCTCCGCCGCCGTGTCGGGCCTCTTCGCCAACAGCCCCATGAAGGAGGGCGTTCGGCAGGCCGTGAAGAGCGAGCGCGCCCTCGTGTGGCTGGGCATGGACCCCGACCGATCGGGCTTCCTCCCCTTCGCCTGGAAGAAGGACGCGTCGCTCGGCGACTACGTCCGCTGGGCGCTCGACGCGCCGATGTTTCTCGTCAAGCGCGACGGCGTCGCGACGCAGGCCACGACGCACACCTTCCGTCGCTTCATGACCGAGGGCTTCGAGGGCGCCCGGGCCACGCAGGGAGACTGGGAGACGCACCTGAAGACGATGTTTCCCGAGGTGCGGCTGGCCCACACGCTGGAGGTGCGCGGGGTCGATTCGGTTCCGCTGCCGTACGCTGCTGCGATGGCCGCGCTGTGGACGGCCGTGCTCTACGACGACGCGTGCCTCACCGCCGTCGAGGAGACCTTCGTCCCATACGGCTACGACGCGTGGCAGTCGCTGCGCCCGCGCATCGCCGCCGACGGTCTCCTTACACCGATCGGTAACACCACGGTGGGCGCCCTGCTGCGGGCACTGCTCCCGGTGGCGGTCGAGGCCCTGCGCCGACGCGCGTTGCTGGGCGCCGATGGCAGTGATGAGCGCCGTTACCTCGACCCGATCCTCCCGCTCGTGGCCGACGATCGATCGGTGACCGACGCCCTGCTCGACGGGTGGTCGCCCGAGCAGCCCGGCGCCTGTCGCTCGCTCATGACCCGCACCGAATTCTGACCGCAGCCTACTTCCCTTCGCGGGGCCCTTCGTCGTAGTCCCGCGGCACGTCATGGCCCTCCTTCACTTCATCAAGTCGCTCGCCACCATCGACGGCCTGCGCGCGCTCACCCACCAGTACGGCACCGCCATGTACTGGATCCTCATCGTCATCATCTTCGCCGAGACCGGCCTGGTGGTGACGCCCTTCCTGCCGGGCGACTCGCTGCTGTTCACGGCGGGCTTCGTGGCGAGCAGCACCGGCGAGCTCAACATCTTCCTGCTGGGCGCCGCGCTCATCGCCGCGGCCATCGTGGGCGACACGGTCAACTACCACGTCGGCCAGGCCATCGGCCCGCGCGTCATGAAGGGCGAGGAGTCCAAGCTCTTCAGCCGGAAGAACCTCGACAAGACCCACGCCTTCTTCGAGAAGTACGGCGGCAAGACCATCATCCTCGCGCGCTTCGTCCCCATCGTCCGCACCTTCGCGCCCTTCGTCGCGGGCGCCGGCGCGATGAGCTACCCGAAGTTCATCACCTTCAACATCATCGGCGCCGTGGCGTGGGTGAGCTCGATGATGGGCGCCGGAGCGTTCCTGGGCCGCCTCCCCATCGTGCAGAAGCACTTCGAGAAGGTGGTCATCCTCATCATCCTCATCTCCGTGATGCCGATGGTGCTGGAGTGGTGGAAGAGCCGCGCCGCCAAGAGCGTTGACGCCGCCTGAAAGGGCCCATCACACCGCCATGACCCGCGCGCTGCTCCTCCTGGTCGTCCTCCCGCTGGTTGCGAGCTGTCACCGAGCCGATGCCCGACGCGACGCTGGGGGGGTGGTCCCCCCGGCGCTACGCAACCGACCCGCCACCCTGCCCCCTCCGGCTGCCCCGACGGCGGTGGACTCCGGGCTACCCGGCTACGTGCTCGCCGACGTCATCACGCTCGACAACGGCCAGGCCCCCGCACAGACCTTCGAGGGGCCCGGCGTCCGTGTGAGCATCGGCACCGACGACATGGTCGCGGTGCGCGCCACGGACGTCTGGGATGCCGGCTTCGACCAGACGTACGAGTCATGCCTGTACGTCCGCAATGCGCTCGGCCAGCTCCGTCGCACGCTGCCTCCGGCGAGCGTCGAGGTGCTCGTGCGCGCGTGCGGCGAGGCCCGCCCCGGCGAGCGTGCACCCACGGTCGGCGCCGGGCGTCGTCCCGCGCCCGCCCGTCGCTGATTCGTCGCGCTCCCTGCACTGCAAGCGGCGCAACCCGTAGGTGCTACCGCCGTCGCCGACGCAGCGCCCAGCCGAGGCCCAGCAGCCCGAGGGCGAGCCCACCGGCGCCCGTCGAGCGCGTCCCCACGAGGCCCACGGCGCACGCGCCCGGCGCGGCCTGACCGCCCTGTCGGCGGTACTCCTCCCAGAAGTCGTTGACCGCGCGGGGCGTGGCGCAGTCCCCCGAGAGCGTGACGGCGCTGCGGTTGCCCGCGAGGTCTTCGGCCACCACCCCGAAGCGATGCGGAACCCCCGGTGGCAGCCCGTCGAGGGTGACGTTGCGCGCGGCGCTGGTGAGGTCGGCTCGGGTGCAGCGCAGGCGCTGGAGCTGGGCGTCGTCGGTCACGTCGAGGGAGGCGAAGGGGTTGCTCGGACACACGCCGCCGTCGATCGGGGTCATCGGGTTGGTGCCCGGTGCCGGATCGCACAGCACATAGAACTGCGACACCGTCTCGACCTCCGGGTCGGCGCTCGGGCCGCCGCTGTCGACCGGAACGTCCACCACGTCGACCACGTCCACACCCGCGTCGGTTCCTGCTTCGGCGACGTCGGTGCTCGCGTCGATGACGTCGGTGGAGCCGGAGTCCACCACGACGGTGCCGGCGTCGGGCGTGGCGTAGGTCCACGTGACGACGGCGGACTCCTCGACGCCGCCGAGGGTGGCGACGACGGAGAGCGGCGCCTGCGGGGCGACGAGGTCGACGCGCATCGAGGGCGAGCTGCGGGCGACGACCTCGCTGTTGGAGAGGAGCTGGAGGTAGCGGCGGCCCGCGACGGCGGAGCACATGCCGGTGCGCGGGTCGATGATCCAGCGGACGGGGACGGTGAACGTGTACTCGCGCTCACCGTCTGCGTAGGGGATGGTGCACGAGCGGCGGACGGCGGCGCCGCAGATGGGGAAGCACGTCGCGCCCAGCAGGGGCTCGCGCATCGTGGGGTCGCACTGGACGGTCTCGCTCACCCAGAGCTCGGGGACGCCCACCGCGGGCGACGGGAGCGTGACCGAGACGGTGATGGTCTCGCCAGCGGCGCAGTCGACGCGGTTGATGCGGGCGGCGAGCGTCGTGACGCCGCGGGGGCTGCCGTTGCGGGACACGAAGTTGAACGGCACGAGCTGCGCCCACGCCGCGGGGGCAGCGAGGAGGGCGGCGAGGGAGAGGGCGACGCGACGCATGGCAGGGGGCGGAGACACCACGGCGAAAGGGGGAACGTCAACGGGCGGCGGGATGTTCCCCGAGAGGAGAGAGCGGGCCGAGGGGGGTGATGGTGCCATCGCGGCGGGCGACCTGGACGACGCGATCGGCCGCGAGGGCGTCGAGGAGGGTGAGGACGACGGAGGACTCCAGGGCGCCGGGCCAGAGCTCGAAGGCGAGGGTGTGGACGTCGTCGGTTCCGCGGGTGGTGAAGTGATCGAACATCACCCCGAGCGCATCGGGCCGGGTCTCGTCGCCGTCGCCGACCGCGCCGCGCAGCCAGAGGCAATGAAACTCCCGGCAGCTCGACGGGCGCTCGGGGTGGATGCGGCAGCCGTCGCGGCCGACGTGATCACACGCCCGGCGCATGGGCTTGTTGAGCTCGGTGACGGCCATGACGGTGCAGCAGGCCGTGCACGGGCCGCAGTCCCTGGTCGGAGCGGCGCCGCGCGCACGGAGGCGGTCGACGTGGACGAGGTCAGAGGCCATCGGCGTCAGAGGCAGCGACCGCTCACGCAGCCTTTGCCATCGGGGCAGGCGCGACCGCACGCGCCGCAGTTGAGGTCGTCGACGTTGGTGTCGACGCAGCGGGTCGAGACGCAGCCTGCGTCCGTCGGGGCCGCGGGGCACGAGGTCTGGAGCGTGGGGCAGCGCGCCGTACACACGCCCGCGGCGCAGGTGTCGGTCGCGAGGCAGCAGCGCACGCCGCACGCGCCGCAGTTGAGCGTGTCGACGCGGGTGTTGGTGCAGATGGGAGTGCCGCCGTCGACGCTGCACGCGGTGAGCGCGGCCGCGCAGGCGCCGGTGTCGGTGGTCGATCCGGCGTCGGTGCCCGCGTCGGTCGCGGGGGAGCCGATGTCCGTGGTGACGGTGCCCGCGTCGGTCGTCGTCGAGCCCGAGTCCGTGGTGGTGACGGTGCCCGCGTCGGTCGTCGTCGAGCCGGTGTCCGTGGTGGTGACAGCGCCCGTGTCCGTGGTGTTCGTGGCGTCGATCGACGACCCGGTGTCCGTCGTCGAAGGAGAGTCCGTCGTGGTCGTCGGTTGGTCGCTCCGCGGGACGTCCGCGGCCGGGACGTCGAACGCGCCGAGATCAGTCAGCGCGACGGTGGCATCCGTCGAGAAGATGCCGGGGCGCACGGGCGGATCGTTCGAGCACGACAGGGAGGCGATGGCGAGACAGAGCGAGGGGAGTAGGGCGCGGTTCATGGGGCGGGCGGAGCTTCTCACGTCCGGTGGGCCGCATGGCCCCTCATCGCGCCAGCGCCGCGAGCCCCGCGACCGTCTCGGGCCAACCCGCCACCTCACCGCGCCCCTGCGTCAGGTACGCCTCGATGGCCGCCATCTTCGCCACGGCCACGTCCGTCGTCGGCTCCGTTCCCGCGCGGTAGGCCCCGAGCGCGATGAGGTCGCGCCGCGCCTCGTACGCCGCCAGCAGCGACCGCACCCGCTGCGCCGCCGCGCGGTGCCCATCGTCCACCAGCGCGTCCATCAGCCGCGACACCGACGCCAGGACGTCCACCGCGGGGTAGCGCCCCCGCGCCGCGATCGCCCGGTCGAGCACCACGTGCCCGTCGAGCAGGCCGCGCGCCTCGTCGGCGATGGGCTCGTCCATGTCGCCGCCCTCCACCAGCACCGTGTACAGCGCCGTGATGGTCCCCGCGCCCGCGCCCGGACCCGCCCGCTCCAGCAGCCGCGGCAGCAGCGCGAATACGCTGGGCGGTAATCCCCGACGCACGCCCGGCTCGCCCGCGGCGAGGCCCACCTCGCGCTGCGCCCGCGCGACCCGCGTGAGCGAGTCCATCACCAGCAGCACCCGCGCGCCTGCGTCGCGGAAGTGCTCCGCCACCGCCGTCGCCGTAAACGCCGCCCGCAGCCGCACCAGCGCGGGCGCGTCGCTCGTCGCCACCACCAGCACCGAGCGGCCCTGCGCGTCGCCGACGTGGTCCTCCCAGAACTCCCTCACCTCGCGGCCGCGCTCGCCCACCAGCGCCACCACCACCACGTCCGCCGACGCGCGCCGCACCACCTGCCCCAGCAGCGCGCTCTTGCCCACGCCCGATCCTGCGAAGAGCCCCACGCGCTGCCCCGCGCCTACCGTCAGCAGTCCGTCGATGACCCGCACGCCCAGCGGCAGCACCTCGCGCACCCGCCGCCGCGCGAGCGCTTCGGGAGGCGACGCGTCCACCTCGCGCAGCACCGTCTCTCCCACCACGGGTCCGGCGCCGTCACTGGGGACACCGAGTCCGTCGAGCACCCGCCCGCGCAACCCTTCGCCGCACGCCACGGTGAGCGCCGATCCCGTGCGCCGCACCCGGTCGTCGGCGCCGAGACCGCGCGCGTGCCCGAGCGGCAGCAGCACCGATCGCGCCGCGTCGAAGCCCACCACCTCGGCGCGCAGCACGTCACCGTCGGAGCGCGCGACCTCCACCACCTCGCCCACGCGCGCACCCGGAACGTCGGCCTCCAGCGCCAGCCCCCGCACCCCCAGCAGTCGCCCCGAGGCCGCGGCGCCGACGGGCGCCACCTGCGCGCGAAGCCGTTGCCTCAGCGCGTCGAGCTCGTCGGTCACTCGACGTACCGGCGAACCTTCGACCACATCCTCTCGAGGATCGTCGCGAACACCTCCACGCTCTCCTGCGGCACCTCGAAGAACGACAGCCGCACGCCCTTCGCCACGACCCGCACGCCCTTGAGCCTGGGGTGCCGACGCAGCGCGCGTTGCAGGGTGCGCGCGACGGTGGCGCAGCGCTCCGGCTCGCTCATCACGGGGCGGCGGACGACGACGGCGGGCTTCTTCTTCTTCTTGGGCGCGGCCACGACCTTGGTGGTGGTCGCCTTCGCGCTCCGGGTGGTCGCAGTGGCCTTCGTCGTCTGCTTGCGCTTCGTCGAGGTCGCCATGGGTCCACCTTGGCGCGATCACGCGCCCGGAGGCAAGCGTCTCGTCACCGCGTCGGAGGTTGGATTGGGCGTTGGCGGCGTGGAAGGTGAGAGAGCCGCAAGGGCGCGAGGGTCGCAAGGAGCGGATGGGTATGGATGGGAGGACCAGATTCGGTTGTGGGTCGCCTGCTCCGAATGCCGTGCCCAATCCCTACTCATCCGTTCCTTGCGACCCTCGCGCCCTTGCGGCTCTCTCACCTTCCACGCTGCCGGCGCCTGTTCCGAACTCTCGTCACGGTCAGTCCGGGTCGCCCTCCAGCTTCACCTTCGCGACCTCGCCGCCGAGCACCTCGCACACCGCCTGCACCAGCGGGTGAGCCCGCAGCGCCGACTCGCGACCGTAGCGCTCCGCCTGCCGCGCCATCTCCTCCAGGCGCGCGATGGAGGGCGCGTCGTCGGGGAGCGTCCCCTGCACCAGCTCCATCGTGGGCCGCGTGCCGAACACCCGCGACGCCGCCTCGGCGATCACCTGTTGCGCCTCTTCGGTCGCGAGCTTCTTGCGGAAGAAGCTGTCCCGCAGGTCGATGGCCAGCCGCACGCGCTCGCCCGACACCTCCAGCGGCACCGCGCTCTTCAGCACCGGGACCAGCGCCTTGTCGACGGCGTCGACCACGCGCCGCCACGCCTCCATCGCGCTCGATGCGCCCGACACGTCCACCGTCGCAACCGGTGCTGGCGGCGGCACCGACGGCATCGGCTCCGGCGGGTCGGACGGCCGTGGCGCGCTCGGAACCCTTGGCGACTGGATGAGCACCGGCCTCGGCGGCTGCACCGCGGGCTTCACCACGGGCGCTGGCGTCGGGGCGAGCTCCGTCGCCACCGCGGCCGAAGCCGACGAGCGCGACGGCAGAGAGAACTTCGACGAACCACCGCCCGGCGCAGGCGACCCTGTGGTCGGGCGCTGCACCGTCGGCGCACCACCGCCACCCGACGGAGCGCCACCACCACCGCCACCCCCACCCGATGGCGTCGTCGGCGGACGCGGCGGCGGCGGGGCCGACGACGAGAGCCTGCGCTCCATCTCCCCCAACCGCGCGAGCAGCTCCTCCACCGGAACCAACGTCGGCCGGTGCGCGAGCCTCACCGCGGCCATCTCCAACACCCAGCGCGGTTCGCGCGCGCGGCTCACGTCCTCGGTCACCTTCGCCCACGCGGTGAAGAGCCGTTGCAGGTCGGCCGGGTCGTGCTGCGCGGCGAGCGCCATCGCCTGGGTGCGTTCGTCGTCGACGAGGTCGAGCATGGACTCCGGGTCCTTCGCGACGCGCGCCACCACGAGGTCGCGCAGCACGCCGAGCACCCGCCGCGCGGCGTTGGGCAGGTCGAAGCCCTCGCGCGCGAACATCCCCACCGTCTCCAGCGCCCCGCCCGCGTCGCCCGTCAGCATCGCGCGCACCAGCGTGTCGAGCAGTCCGCGATTGGCGATGCCCAACAGACGCGAGGCAGCCGCGCCCGTGAGCTCACCCTCGACGCCCGCGAGCACCTGATCGAGGAACGTCAGCGCATCACGCAGCGAGCCCGCCGCCTCGCGCGCCACGAGCATCGCCGCGTCGTCGTCGAACCTGATGCCTTCCTTCGTGAGGATGTGCGCCACGCGATCGCGGATGAGCTTCGTGGGCAGCAGCCGGAAGTCGTAGCGCTGCACCCGCGACAGGATGGTCGGGATGACCTTGTGCACCTCCGTCGTCGCGAAGATGAACTTCACATGCGGCGGTGGTTCTTCGAGGGTCTTGAGCAGGGCGTTCCACCCGTTGGTGGAGACCATGTGGCACTCGTCGATGATGACGACCTTGTAGCGGTCGCGCAGCGGTCGATACGGCAGCGTCTCCTGCAGGCGCCGAACGTCGTCGACGCCGTTGTTGGACGCGCCGTCGATCTCCTGCACGTCGGGGTCCCTCCCGTCCGCGATCTCTCGGCACGCCGCGCACTCCAGACAGGGCTCGGCGGTGACGCCCGGCCGACCGAGGCAGTTGAGCGAGCGCGCCAGGATGCGGGCGATGGTGGTCTTGCCCACGCCGCGCGCCCCGGTGAAGAGAAACGCGTGCGACAGGCGGTCTTGCGTGATGGCGTTGTGCAGCGT
Organism: Polyangiales bacterium; assembly: GCA_044229975.1. GTDB lineage: Bacteria > Myxococcota_A > Polyangia > Polyangiales > SCUS01. The sequence goes on along the minus strand of JBGARZ010000004.1, from coordinate 360,635 downwards.
CTGGACGACGTGCTCCTGCCCGACGAGATCGGCGAAGGTCTGCGGCCGCCACTTGCGCGCGAGGACGAGGTAGCTCATGCGGCCGGGGACTCTACGGGTGACGGTGTGGAGGGTCCACAACGCGACAGGGCCGAGCGCCCGGTGCTACGGTGCGCCGCCGTCGTGAGCACCCCGCGCGCCCTCCTCCTCGCGCTCTGCGCTCCGCTCGCGACGCCCAGCGTTGCGCTCGCGCAGACCGTCGACGCGGTCGCGCGCTTCACCGCCTCTCCCGCCGCGCGTGAGGCCGACGACGAGCGCCGCATGGGCGACTGGGTCGCCTCCCTCGCCGGGCTCTCCGACTACTCCCGCGCACGCATCGACCGCGAGCGTGAGCGCGCCTCCAGCGACGAGCTGCACCGCGAGGCGCTCACCCACTACGAGCGCTCCCTGTCGTTGCGACCCGACGACGCGGGTGTCCTCGCCGCGGTCGCCCACCTGCGCGAGCGAACCGGTGACCTCGCAGGCGCACTCCGCGACGGCGCGCGCTCCCTCGCGCTCGACCCCGACGGGCCATCGGCGCCGAGCGTTCATTTCGCCCTCGCGGTGGCGCACACCTGGCTCAACGACCACGCCGCGGCGCGCGACCACTACCTCGCCTCGCTCCGCTTCCCCCTCGACGGCTCCGAGCGCGCCACCACGCTGGGCAACCTGGGGGATTCGTTCATGGCGCTGGGCGATGTGCAGACGTCCATCGCGGCCTACGAGGGCGCCATCGCGCTGCGCCCCGAGTGGGCGCTCGGTTGGCTGGGCCTCGCCCTCGCCCGCGACCGCGCACGCCTCGACCCGATGCCCGATGCGACGCGGGCCGTCCGCGCCGCCTCCGACGAGTCCATGCGACACGCCTCCACCCCGCGCACCGCGGCGGGCTTCGACCCGGCCGCCCTCATCGACGCGCTCTCCGCGCCCGGGGTGTTCTACGTCCCGGATTACGACCGCCAGTATTACGAGGGCATCGCCCACGAGGCCATCGCCCGCGCGTGGTCGCCGGGCAACCCCTTCGGCGTGACGCCCGACGCCGAGCGGGCGCGCGAGCACCGCGCCGAAGCGACGGCCGCGTGGCAGCGATACCTCGACCGCGCGCCGACCACCGACCCGTGGCGACAGCGCGCGGAAGCCCACCTGCGAGCGTTGCGGACGGTGCGGCGGTGAAGCCCTCACCCCTGCGGCCGCGAGTGCATCTGCTGGTGTGCACCAACGCGCGGCGGGCGGATGATCCGTTGCGCTCGGGGTGCGGCGCGACGGGCCCCGCGGTGTTCGACGCGCTCAAGCGGGCGACGGTGGGTGGCGGGGTGTCGGCCAGGGTGTGGGTGACGGCGACCGGCTGTCTGGGGCATTGTCCCCGGAGCGGTTGCGCGGTGGCGATCCACCCGCACAACGAACACCTCATCGAGGTGACCGCCGACGACGTCGCGGCGGTGCTGACGCAGGCGCTTGGTGCACGGTAGCTAAAGGGGAGCAGAGAGGTTTTTGATGGACACCGAGAGCTTTGCGGCGATGGAAGACCTGCTGCAACGGATGGTCGATCACCAGGAGCAGAAGGTGCTCTCGCTCGCGCGCCGACTGCGGCCGGGCCTGACCGCGGAGGACGTTCGCAACGCCCACGATTTCCGCGAGCTCGACGACTCGGACTTCCACTACGAGGACGGGCTCCTCGCGGGCCTGCTCGCGGCGCAGACGGCGCTGCGGGCGAGGTTTCGCGTCCCCGCGCGGTCATGAGCAGGAAGAACAGGCCCGACGCCAACCACCCCTTCGCCGCGCTCCAGAAGGTGAAGGACGGGCTCCAGGCGGAGATCGACGCCAAGGCCGCCGAGGAGAAGAAGAAGGCCGAGGCGCGGGCCGAGCAGGCACGTTGGTTGGGGCTGCCGAAGGAGAAGGCGAAGCCAACGAAGGCCGCGCCGACAGCGCCGACGCCGACGATGAAGCGCGGCGACGTGGACGTGTGGCGACCGGACGAGGGGCAGCTCTTCGCGTCGGCGATGATGGGGGTGCAGCCGCTCGACGCGAAGGCCGCGCGGGTGAGCGCGAGCGACCCGGCGGGCGAGGTGAAGCCGCGGAAGGTTCCGCTGGAGACGAAGCTCAAGCGGGCGGCGGCGGAGGGCGGCGCGGGGCTCGCCGTGAGCTGGCGCGACGACGGGACGGTGGTGGCGTTTCGGCGCGGGCACGAGTTCTCATTGGAGGCGCTGGGAAGGTTCGCGCTGCCGCAGGAGACGTGCGATCTGCACCGGCTGGAGTCGATGGAGGCCGCGGCGAGGGTGCAGGAGTTCGTGCGCTCGCGGCGGGCGCGGGGCTTGCGCTGCGTGGCGGTGATCTGCGGCAAGGGGAAGAACTCCCCCGGCGGCGTGGCCGTGCTGTGCGACGCGGTGGTGAAGGCGCTCGCGGCGGCGCCGACGGCCAACGAGATCGACGCGCTGCGCACGGCGCCCGATGAGCACGGCGGGGTCGGCGCGCTGCTCGTGGCGCTGCGGGCGTAGGACCCCCATTCGCGGCGCTGCTGGTACGCTGCGCGGCACCATGAGACCTACCGCCCGACGGGCCCTCGCGGGCGCACTCGTCACGACGCTGGTGCTGCTGCCGACCACGGCCCTCGCGCAGCGCGTGCTCTCCATGGCCACGCTCGCGCCGTCGGGCTCGCTGCCGATGCGCGTCCTCGACGCGATGAACCGCGAGCTGCGACGGCGCACCGGCGGACAGCTGTCGTTTCGCTGGTACGTGGGCGGCGTGCAGGGCGACGAGTCCGAGGTGGTGCGCAAGATCCGCTCGGGGCGCCTCGACGGCGGCGCGCTCACGGCGACCGGGCTCGCGCAGGTGTACCGGCCGGTGCTGGCGTTTCAGCTACCCGCGGTGTTCCGTACCCCGGAGGGCTTCATGCGGGCGTTCACGACACTGCGGCCCGACCTCGAAGCGGGCTTCGAGCGCGCGGGCTTCTCCATCCTCAACCTGTCGCCCGCAACGGGTCCGCGGATGTTCTCCACGCGGGAAATCCGAACGCCCGAAGACCTCCGCGCCGCGCGCCCCTGGCGCTGGACCGACGACCCCATCCTCCCTGCGCTCTACGCCGAGACGGGCGCCACGGGCGTTCCGCTCGCACTGCCCGAGGTGCTCGGCGGGTTGCAGACCCACCGCATCGACACGGTGTTCGCGCCGCCGTCGGCGGCCATCGCGCTCCAGTGGTCGCAGCACGTCCGCTACATGAGCGAGCGCCCCGCCAGCGGGTCCATGGCGGGACTGGTGATCTCGCGCTCGGCCGCGCAGTCGCTCACGCCCGCCCAACGAACGACCATCACGGAGGTCATCGCGCAGGCCACGACCATCTACCGCCCGGCGTTTCTGCGCGCCGACGGCGACGCGGTGCGGGCGCTCGAAGCGCGCGGCATGCAGACGGTCGTACTCACCGCGCCACAGCGCGAGCGCTGGAACGACATCTTCGCGCGGGTCCGCTCGCGGGTCTCGGCGACGCTGCCCGACCCGGGCTTCCTCGCGCGGGTGCAGGCTGCCGGGCACGAGTGACCGCGGCGGCCGCCGACCGCGCCATCGTCCACGTCGACATGGACGCCTTCTACGCGTCCGTCGAGCAGCGCGACGACCCGTCCCTCCGCGGTCGACCCGTCATCGTCGGCGGCCACCAGCGCGGCGTCGTGCTCGCGGCCAGCTACGAGGTGCGCCCCTTCGGCGTCCGCAGCGCCATGCCCATGGCCCGCGCGCTGCGCCTCGCTCCCCGCGATGTCGTCGTGGTGCGCCCGCGCTTCGAGGCCTACGTCGCCGCCAGCGAGCAGCTCCACGACATCCTCTCGTCGGTCACGCCGCTCGTCGAACCGCTCTCCCTCGACGAAGCCTTCCTCGACGTCACCGGTTCACGCGCCCTCTTCGGTGAGCCCGCGGTCATCGCCCGAACGCTCCGCCAACGCATCCGCGACGAGCTCCATCTCCCCGCGTCGGCGGGCGTCGCGCCGGTGAAGTTTGTCGCCAAGATCGCCTCCGACCTCGCCAAGCCTGATGGCCTGCGCGTCGTCCCTCCAGGCACTGTTGTGTCCTTCCTCGCGCCGCTCCCCGTGTCGCGTCTGTGGGGCGTCGGAGCGCGCACCCACCAGCGCCTCGCCAACGTCGGCATCGAGACCGTCGACGACGTCGCCCGCCACGACCGCGACGCGCTCCAGCACCTCCTCGGCTCGCTCGGCGCGCACCTCCACGACCTCGCCCGCGGCATCGACCCGCGCGGCGTGACACCCGACCGCGACGCCAGGAGCGTCGGCGCCGAGGACACCTTCGGCGACGACCTCTCCACCCGCGAGGCCCTGCTCCCGCACCTGCACGCCCAGGCTTTGCGCGTCGCGCGACGCCTCCGTCGGGCCGACCGTGTCGCCCGCGGTGTCGTGCTCAAGCTCAAGACCGCCGACTTCGAGCTGCGCACCCGACGCACCACCTTCGACGCGCCCACCAGCGACGGTCAGCAGCTCTACGAGGCCGTCGCCGAGCTCCTCGCCCGCGAAGAACGCAACGGTGCCCTCACACCCATGCGCCTGTGCGGCGTGAGCGCGGTGCTGCTCGAAGCGCCCACCCAACAACCGGGCCTCTTCGATGCAGACGCTCGCCGCGCGAGCAAGCTCAACGGCGCCCTCGACGCCATCGCCACGCGCTTCGGGGTCGGCGCCGTGCGCCCCGCCGACGTGCTCGATGCCGACCGCGGAACCCTTCGCGACGAGATCCTCCGCCGTGACCGCTGACGCCCTCGTCGTAGGCGCGGGCATCACCGGTCTCGCGGCCGCCCTCCTGCTTGCGCGCCGCGGCTGGCGGGTCGAGCTCATCGACGCCGCTGATGAGCCTGGAGGGTTGTTGGCAGGCGTCCCCTTCGAGGGACACCGCTTCGACCGAGGATCACACCGGGTGCACACCGATGCCCATCCCCTGCTCACCGAGCTCACCGCTGCCGAGCACTGGACGCCACGACCGAGGCGCGGCGTGCTGGTGCTGGGCGATCGGTCGGTGGAGTACCCGCTGCGTCTCGGCGCGTTTCTGCGCGCGCTAGGACCACGCGCGGCGCTGGCGATGGGCGCGGGCTGGGCGCTGCGACCGGGGCAGCTCCGACGCTTCCGACGATGGGAGGCCGACCGCGGCGAGGCCACTGGAGGCGATGAGGGCTTCGCGGACTTCGTTCGCGCGCGGGTGGGGAGCGCGGCCTTCGAGCGCTTCTACCAACCGTACGTGGAGAAGGTGTGGGGTGCCCCCGCAGCGCAGCTCTCACGCACCATCGCCCGCCAGCGTGTCTCCGTCGCCTCGCCATGGGACTCGCTCCGCGCGCAGGCGAAGCCGACGAGCGCGACCTTCCTCTACCCGACGCGCGCCATGGCGGGTCTCATCGAGCACCTCGTCGCGGAGCTTCGTCGCGCCGGGGTCGAGCCGCGCTTCGGTCGCCCCTTCCGCTCCGACGACGTGCGCGTCGGTCGCCCCGTGGTGTTCACCGGTCGCCTGCCCGAGCTCGCGCCCGCGGCGGGCCTGCGCCACCGCGGCCTGTACCTCCTGCACCTCGCGTTGCCCCGCGGATCACTCTCCGACGCCGACACCTGGTACGTGCCCGACGCGCGCTACTGGTTCGGCCGCGTGTCGCGCCCCGAGCGCTTCTCCCCGGCGCTGCAGGTCGATGGGCGCGAGGTGCTCTGCGTGGAGATTCCCGAAGGGCGTTGGGGCGCCGACGTCGACTTCGTGGCCCGCGCCGACGAGCTCGTCGCGCAGCTCCGCGCCGCGGGGATCATTCGTACGCGTGCCGTACCACTTGCCCTGCGGCAGACCTTCGTCCCCTCGGTGTACCCGCTGTACGAGCGCGGTTGGGTGCAGCGTTGGCGCGGCGCCCTCGCGACCACCATCGACCTCGGCGAGGTGTACCCCGTCGGCCGTCAGGGTCTCTTCCTGCACTGCAACATGGACCACTGCGTCCACATGGCCGCCGAGCTCGTGGAGCATCTCGATGCGCGCCGCGGCCCGCGCGAGTGGCTCGCCCGCTGCGACCGCTGGCTCGACCTGCGCGTCCGCGATTGAGCCCGCACGAACGGTTGACAGCGCCCGGTGCCCTGGTGCTAACTCCGCCTCCCTCATCGTTCCGGTGAGAGGTGGTGCGGTAGCCAAGTGGCCAGGCAACGGTTTGCAAAACCGTGATACGTGGGTTCAAATCCCATCCGCACCTCAACCAACGCCGCCGCCCTTCGCGGCCTGACCCTCGGCGCCACCGCCGGTGCCCTCTCGGCCCTCGCCGACGTCGCCAGCACCATCCTCTGGCTCGCGCCCGGCCGTGACCAGCTCCGCCTCGTCGCGGTGCTCCTCCCGCTCGGCGCCGCGGTCGGCGCCCTCGTCGGCGCCGCCTTCCTCGCAGCCGACGCCCTCCTCGCCCGCGCGCTCGCCCGCCCCCTCGCGCGCCACGCCCTCCTCGCCGCCCCCGCGCTCTCGCTCGTCGCGTGGCTCCTCTTCACTGGCGGTCGCATGCGCCGCCTCCCCGCCCTCTGGATCGTCCGCCCCCTCACGGCCCTCGCGCTCGTCGCCGCCACCGCCGTCGCGCTCACCCTCCTGCGCCGCTTCGTGACCGCGCTCCGCCCGCGCTCGCTCGGCGCTCGCGTACCCACCGCCGCGCTCCTCGTCGTCGCCGCGCTCATCCTCCACGCCGTCGACCACCGCGTGCTCCCGCGCCTCTACGAGTATCTCCACGCCGCCCTCGGCGCGCTCACCCTCCTCGCCTTCGCGGTCGCCGCATCCCTCTTCGCGCGCCCACACCCGTCACGCCCCGCCGTCATCCTGAGCGCGCTCGCGCTCGTCGTCGCGCCGTGGTCCTTCACCCGGCTCGACGCCTGGCCCAACGTGCGCGCCGAGGTCTTCGGCGTCCACGCGCCCTTCGTCCGCCACGCCGCGCTCGCCGTCACCGCACTACGTCCTGCGCCGACCGCGCGTCCCTACACACCCACCGCCCGCACTGCCTCTACCTCCGACGACGCCCATCTCCCTCGTTGGGAAGACGCCCACGTCCTGCTCATCACCGTCGACGCCATGCGCGCCGACCGCCTCGGCCGCGTCGTCGCCGGTCGCTCCCTCACCCCGACGCTCGACGCCCTCGCCGCCCGCGGAACCCTCTTCTCCCGCACCTACGCCCAGGCCCCCCACTCCAGCTATTCGCTCTCGTCGCTGCACACGGGCGAGTACCTGCACGAGACCGTCCCGCTGGGTCAGCCGCAGCCCCTCGACACCCTCGCCGAGTCTCTCAGTCGCGCGGGCTACACCACGGCGGCGGTGTTCACCCGCGGGGTGTTCTTCACCGAGGGCGAGCGGCTCACGGCCTACCGCGACCGCGACCTCGGCTTCACCCGGGCCGACCACGTCGACCGCGACGCCCGTGGTCAGGCCGAGGCCCTCAACCGCGAGCTCGACGACGTCGTGCGCCGCGGCGAACCGCCCGTGTTCGCGTGGGTGCATTTCTTCGACGCCCACGCGCCCTACCAAGGGTCCGGCGCGACGCCCGAGGCGCAGTACGACGACGGCGTCCGCCACGTCGACGCGGCCATCGCGACGGTGCTCGACCACGCCCGCGCGGTGCTCCATCGCCCGCTCATCGTCGCCGTCACCGCCGACCACGGCGAGGAGTTTGGCGAGCACGGCGGCGTCTACCACGGCTCTACCGTCTACGATGAACAGGTCCGCGTCCCGCTCCTCATCGCCGCGCCCGGCATGACCGCGCGCGTCGTCGACGCCCCCGCCCAGCTCGTCGACGTCGCCCCCACGCTGCTCTCCATGACGGGCCACCGCCCTCCCGCCTCCATGCGCGGAACCGACCTCCGCCCCTGGCTCCTCCCCACGCCGCCGTCCCAACCACGCACCGTCTTCTCCGCGGTGAACACCCGCGCCGCGGCCGTTCGCTGGCCCTTCAAGCTCATCGTCGACCTCACCTACGGCACCGAAGAACTCTTCGACCTCGCCCGCGACCCCGCCGAGCGCCGCAACCTCGTCGAGTCTCTCCCCACCGAGCGCACCGCCCTCCGCGCCGCGCTCGATGGCTGGCTCGCCACCCTCGCGGCTGAGTCCGGTGGCGGCGCCGCCCTCGCCCGTGGTCGTCTCGGCGACCGCTCGGCCGCGCCCGACCTCGTCGCTCTCGCCGTCGACCGCGCTCGCCCCGCCGATGCCCGCGCCGAGGCCGTCACCCTGCTCGCGCGCTTCGCCGACGACGCCCTCACCGCCCGCCTCACGCCGCTGCTCGCCGACCCCTCCGCCGACGTCCGCGCCGAAGCCGCCATCGCCCTCGGCCGCGCCGGCGACGCACGCGCCCGCTCGCTCCTCGCCGACCTGCTCACCAGCGATCCGCCCGAGAGGCGATGGCGCGCCGCGCTCGCGCTCGGCGACCACCGCGCCACCGAGGCCCTCACCGAAGCCCTCTGGAGCGCCGACGAGGCCACCACCCTCGACGCCGCCCGGGCTCTCGGTTCGGTCCGCGACCCTGGCGCCTTCGAGGCCCTCGTCGCCCGATTGCCCGACGATCACGTCCGCTACCGGGTCGTGCTCGCCCTCGGCGCCACCCGCGACCCGCGCGCCCTCGACTTACTGCACCAGGTATTGACCACCGATCCCACCGACGACGTGCGCGCCAACGCCGTCGCCGCCCTCGGAATGCTCGGCGACCGACGCGCCGTCCCCTGGATCGTCGATCACATCACCCTCGCCCGCACCGAGCGCTACGCCGCCGAGGCCCTCGGGGCACTGAACGCCATCGGAACCACCCTCCCCGGCTGGGACGCCCGCACCCCCGGCTCCGGTTGGGACCGCTGCGAGACCCACGAAGACACCCTCGGCTGGCGCCTCCTGCGCGCCCGTAGCTGCGTGAGCAACGCCCCTCTTTTCACGGTCAATCCGAGCTGGTCTGGCGATGCGCTCGTCGTGCTGCGAGCCCGTCGCGACGACCCCGGTGACGCCGTCGACGCAGCCCTGCGGATCGACGACCGCGAGGTCGCCCGCTTCCGACTCTCACCCGGGTGGGAGGAGGTGCGTCTCGCCGTCGGGCCCCTGAGCGCTGGCGCACACCCTGTGGCGATCGTGAGCGACACTCCCGCCGCCCGGGTTCGCGTCGACCACCTACTCATGCTGCCCCGGCGATAGACCGCAAGGGCTCTCCCCCCCTACAAGGCTCCCCATGGCGCTCACGGCGACGATGTTCCACTTCCTGGTCGAGCTCTCGGACGTCGACCGGAGCGTCTACGAAACCCTTGATTTCAGGGTCGCGCGGCATCCGTCGGAGTCGATGCGCTACATGCTCACCCGCACCCTCGCGTACTGCCTGGAGTACGAGGAGGGCATCGCGTTCAGCAAGGCGGGCATCTCGTCGGAGGAGCTGGAGCCGCCCATCGCGATCCGCGACCTGACGGGTCTGCTCAAGGCGTGGATCGACATCGGCGCCCCCTCCGCCGAGCGCCTGCACAAGGCGTCGAAGGCGGCGCCGCGGGTGGCGCTCTACTCCCACGTCGACCTGGGGTTGCTGCGCAAGGAGGCGGCCTCGCGGCCCATCCACCGCGCGGCGGACATCGCCCTGTGGCGCTTGGAGACTGGTTTTCTCGATGAATTGGAGGGGAAGGTCGACCGCAACGCGAAGCTCTCGCTGCTCCGCACCGACGGCGCACTCTACGTGACCGTCGGGGACAAGACCGTCGAGGGGACGATCACGCGAGAGGTGCTGGTGCCGGAGGAATAGAGGGGAAAGGCTCAGCTCGCGAGCGCGAACTGGAGGTCGGACAGCGAGCGCTGGAGCTTCTTGCGCGCGCGGGCTTCGAGCTGGCGGGTGCGCTCGCGGGAGACGCCGAGGCGGCGGCCGAGCTCGGCGAGGGAAAGCTCTTCGTCGGCCATCATCCGCTGCTCGACGATGAAGCGCTCGCGGGCGTCGAGGGTGCTCACGGCGGCGCGAACGCGGCCGTCGACCAGGCCCGCGCGAACGCGGGCTTCGTAGACTTCGTCCTGCGGCGCGCTGGTGTCTTCGAGCTGCTCCAGGCCGGTGGTCTTGCCGTCCTCGTGGAGCGGGGCGTCGAGCGAGATGTCGCGGACATCGAGGCGTTGGAGCATCTCGGCGACGCGGTCGCGGGTGGTGTTGAGCTGCGTGGCGAGGGTGGTGAGCATCTCCTCTTCGCCGACGCTGAGCGAGGCCATGCGGGCGCGCTCGCGGCGCAGCCGGAAGAACATCTTCGAGCGCAGCGGGCCGCTGCCCGACCCGACGAGCGACCAGGCGCGAATGACGGCGTTGAGGATGAACGCCCTGATCCAGAAGGCGGCGTAGGTGACGAAGCGGGTTCCCTTCTCGGGGTCGAACTTCTTCACGGCTGTAAGGAGGCCGACGCTGCCCTCGGCGATGAGGTCGGCGAGGCGGACGTCGTAGCGGCGGTAGGAGACCGCGATGGCGACCACGTAGCGGAGATTGGCGGTGACGAGGGCCTCGGCGGCGGCCGCGTCGTCGTGGTCGCGAACCTTCACGGCGAGATCGTGCTCCGCCTCGCGGGACAGCGTGGGGAGTTCTTTCACGCAGGCGATGTAGCGCTCGAGTGCCGGGTCGGTGTCGTGGGTCATGGTGTCGCGGGTCCCTTCTGCGATCAGGTCGATGTTGATGGCGTGGGAGGGACCGGTTGCACACGGCAGACCAACCCCGAGCGGGGGGTCGAGAGCCGGGGGTGGGGGTGGGACCAAGGGCGGGGACGGTTTCAGCTTTTCAACTTGTTCAGGTTGGCACTGGTGGGTGGGGACGGTTTCAGCTTTTCAAGTTGTCGGGTCCGCCGACCTGAACAAGTTGAAAAGCTGAAACCGTCCCCGGTCCCCGCTGTCCCCGCTCCCCCGCTGAAGTTGAAAAGCTGAAACCGTCCCCACCCGCCCCTCCTTGAACGCCGCTGGGCCCGGTGGTATCAAGCGCGCCCTCGCGAAGCGGGCGATGTTGCCCGGGCCGCGAGAATCCACACCTGCCGACAACGCGGATCGCCCCTCTACAGGGGCGTTTCACGGCGGCGCGGGAGAGGGTGCCCGGAGCTTTCCGGGTCTCACGCGCCGGTCGGACCAGGGAGGTTCAACCCAGACGCCTTGAGGAGTCTCACCATGACGATGGAAGCGAACCAGCCCACCCCGGGCGAAGCCCCCCTCCCCGTTCGCGCGCTGCTCGACGCTGGCGTGCACTTCGGCCACCAGACCAAGCGCTGGAACCCGAAGATGCGCCAGTACATCTACGGCGCCCGCAACGGCATCCACATCATCGACCTCGACCAGACCACGCGCCTCTTCACGCGCGCCTACAACTTCATCAGCGACGTCGTCGGCAAGGGCGGCCACGTGCTGTTCGTCGGCACCAAGCGCCAGGCGCAGGAGATCGTCCAGGAGGAGTCGGCCCGCGCGGGCATGCACTTCGTCACCAACCGCTGGCTCGGCGGGACGCTCACCAACTTCCGCACGATCCGCACGGGCATCGCCCGCCTCCGCGACATCGAGAAGATGAAGGAGGACGGCACCTACGAGAACCTCCCCAAGAAGGAGACGCTCCAGCTCGAGAAGGAGCGCATCCGCCTCGAGGAGTACATCGGCGGCATCAAGAACATGAACAGCCTCCCGGCGGCCGTGTTCCTGATCGACCCGGCGCTCGAGGACATCGCGGTGAAGGAAGCCAAGAAGCTCGGCATCCCGCTGGTGGCCATCACGGACACCAACTGCGACCCCGACCAGATCAACTATCCCATCCCGGGCAACGACGACGCGATCCGCTCCATCAAGCTCGTGACGGCGCGCATCGCCGACGCGTGCATCGAAGGGGTGCAGAAGCGCCGCGACGTCCCCGGTGGCGAGCACCGCGGCAACCGCGAGGTCGACATGTCCCCGCGTGAGCGCGACCGCGAGCGCGGTCGTGAGCGTGGTCCGGGCGGCCCCGGCGGCGGTCGTGGCCCCGGCGGCCCCGGCGGTCGTGGTCCGGGCGGCCCTGGTGGTCGTGGTCCGGGCGGCCCTGGCGGCGGCGGTCGTGGCCCGAGCGCGGCCCCGGCGACGGGCGCTCCGGCGAGCACCGGCCCGCGCGGGACGAGCTCCTTCGGCGGCGACGGCTCCTCCGGCGCCTGAGACCGTCCCCGGAGTCGGGGCGTCACACGGCGCTCCGACCCTCACGCCTTCTTACACCAACCAGTAATTGAATCGCGCCAACCCCTCCGCTCACGACGAGCGGGGGCGGCGCACCACTCCGAGAGACGCGAAGAGGCAGAACGATGGCCACTATCACCGCAGCGATGGTCAAGGAACTCCGTGAGCGCACCCAGGCCGGCATGTCGGACTGCAAGAACGCGCTCGTGCAGGCTGAGGGCGACATGGCGAAGGCCGTGGAAGTCCTCCAGAAGATGGGGACGATCAAGAACATCAAGGCCGCGGGCAAGGTCGCCGCGGAGGGCTGCGTCACCGCGCGCGTCAACGGCAACGTCGGCGTGGTGGTCGAGCTCAACTGTCAGACGGACTTCGTCGCCCGCGGCGAGGAGTTCAAGGCCACGCTGAAGGACCTCGCGGAGGCTTCGCTCGAGCACAAGCCGGCCGACGCCAAGGCCCTCGAAGCCATCGCCTTCTCGGGCATGACCTTCAAGGACCGCATCGAGACCATGACCGCGCGCTCGGGCGAGAAGCACACCGTCCGCCGCGTAGCGGTGATCGAGAGCGCCGCCGGGTCGCACCTCCACACGTACGTGCACTCCAACGACCGCATCGCGGTGGTGGCGGAGATCGCCAGCTCCAACCCGAAGAGCGAGAAGGTCATCGAGTTCGCCGACGACGTCTGCCTCCAGGTGGCGTCGATGAACCCGAAGTACCTCGACAAGAGCGAGGTGCCGGCGTCGGACATCGCCAAGCAGCGCGAGATCTTCTCGGCGCTGATGGACAAGGAAGACGCCGAGGCGGCCGCGGCGCCGGGTGAGTTCCTCACGCGCGTGCAGACGGTCATCGCGGAGATCGCGGCCGAAGAGGGGCGCACGCTCGGCGACATGGACGCCGAGGTGAAGGCCCACTTCGAGAAGTCCGAGAAGGACCGCGGCACCATGGAGGGCTTCAAGAAGGCCGCCGAGAAGGCCAAGGGGCGCGCGCCCGCCGCGAAGGAGAAGATCCTCGACGGCAAGATCGCCAAGTGGCTCACCGAGATCGTGCTGCTCGACCAGATCTCCGTGAAGGAGTCCAACACCCCGATCAGCAAGGTGCAGGCGAACGTCGCGAAGGAAGTGCCCGGCACCTCCATCGTGCGCTTCGTGCGCTTCGAGGTCGGCGAGGGCATCGAGAAGGCAGCCGCCAAGGACTTCGCCACCGAAGTCGCCGAGATGGCCGCCGCCAGCAACAAGGGCTGATCCAACACCCGCGATGGGCACCCCCGCCGCAGCACGACCCTGGTCTCCGGGTCTGCTGCGGTGGACGGCGCTGCTCCTCGCCGTCGACGCCGCGGCCTTCCTGCTCGCGGTCTCTTTTACCCAACACGGTATCCTCGCGCTGACGCTGCTCGGCGTCGCGGGCGCGTGGGCGGCGCTTTCGCTGCTGGCAGTGTGCGCGCTGTACCTCGACGCGGCGCGCGGGGGCGATCCCGGACCATTGCTCAAGGGCGAGCGCCACGGGTGGATGCAGGGGGTGTTCTTCCCGTTTCGCGTGGTGAGCTACGCGGTGTTCGCGGGCGCGCGCTGGACGCGGCGGTCGGCGGTGCTCGACGAGGTGTCGCCGGGGGTGTTCCTCGGGGCGCGGTTGTTTCCGTGGGAGGCGGAGATGCTGCGGTCGCGCGGGGTGACCGGCGTGATCGACCTGACGAGCGAGCTGCCGACGGCGGCGGTGTTCGCGCGGGCGCCGTTCGAGCGGCACGCGGTGCCAACGCTCGACCGGGCACCACCGCGGCCAGAGAAGATGGACGCGGCGGTGCAGTGGGCCGTCGACCGCGTCGAGGCGGGCGGCGCGGTGTACGTGCATTGTGCCTTTGGCAGAGGGCGCAGCGCGACGGTGGCGGCGGCGGTGCTCATCGCGCTCGGGCGGGCGAAGGGCGCGGCGGAGGCGGTGGCGCTGGTGGCGGCGGCGCGGCCGTCGGTGCGCGTGAAGGGGGACCAGTACGCGGCGCTGGAGGGCTTCGCGGCGCGTCGCGCAGGGCGGTAACGTCGGGCGATGGATGACCCGCTGGCGGGGCTCGACGACGTTCCGTGGGATCGGTTGCGACACACGTGCGGCCCGCCGATCGACACGCCGCGAAGGCTGCGACAGATCGCGCGCGGCGAGGCCGACGACGAGACGTGGCGCGAGCTGTTTGCGTCGATCACCAACCAGGACAGCGTCGACGAGGCGTCCGCGGCGGCGGCCCCCTTCCTCATCAACCTCACGCGCGTGACGAGCGGGGACAACCTCGTGGGCGTCCTCTACCTGCTCGACGCGATCGCGGTAGGAATGACGCGCGAGCCCGCAGTCCGCGAGCGATGCATCCGCGCGGCGGAGCTCGGCTTCCCTCGCTATGTGGAGCTGCTTGCGGCGGAGGAGCCTGACGCGCGAGCGGTGGCGGCGAGTCTGGTGGCGGCATATCCAGAGCGAGCGCGAGCGGCGAAGTCGGACATCGAAGCGGCCCTTGATGCGGAGCTGGACCCTGGTGCGCGCGCGGAGCTGCTCGCGAACTACAGCCGCTTCGTCGATCCAGAGAGCGAAGAGGTTCGCGCCCGCCTGCGGACCTTCGTCGACGACCCTGACCCGCTGGTCGCCGCACGCGCCTCCTATGGACTGATGAAGAGCGCCACGCATCCGCCCGATCCGTCGTGGGCCGACGCGGTGGTGCGGAACTCCCTGGCGCCACTGAGCGCGAGGGGAGGGGGCTACGTGCACCACCTCGATATCGACGAGGTCCTCCATGGGGCGCCCGTGGTCTGGAGACCGTTGCTCCTCGACGCGATGCTGCGCGCGTTCCCTGACGTCGAGGATCGGTACAACGCGTTCGATCTCGGCGGGGACATCTTGTGGCTTGCGCTGCACTGGCGGCTCGGTGGCCCGGCGCGTCCGCCGCGTCCCTTCGCGTGTGTGCAGTCGCTCGCCCTTCCGAGACTCACGGGCGGCGGCGGATTCTGGCCGGATCAGGAGGATCCCTTCCAGATGAAGGTCCACTGGCGCACGCGCGAAGAGCGCACCCCTGACGTCGAGTTCATCTCTCACCCGTACCTGTGCACCTGGGACTCTCCGCGCCCTGGTTACTGGCCCGAGCGACTCGCCGGTGGGTCCACAGTGGTAGTCAACATCGCGGAGCCCGTCACGACTGCTTCGCTGACCACGGATGAGCGTCGTGTCGTCGAAGCCCTCGCGCGCTCGGACGCCTTCTGGCGCACCGACAGCGACCTCCCGATGGTCTACGGCCTGCCCGCGCGCCGCCGCGACTTCGCAGCCCTCGTCGGCTTGTAGGAGTCCGTACCGTGACCACACAGCTCCTCGACCTCCTCGAAATGCGCGACAGGCCGCACGTCATCACCGACGTGGACGGCCGCGGCCTCTTCGATCCGAGAGCGCTCGGCATCACGACGAGCTGGCTGGGGAGCCACTGCTGGCGCGGCTTCCACTGCCGCTACGCGCTGGCGGACGACCCTGCGTGCCAATAACCCGTGAGACACCCCAGCCGGGGAGTTTACTGAACCAGGGCGGTCAGGAGACGGTCTCATGGACATGGTCACGAAGAAGCCCGACGTCGCTCCGACCGAGGTCACGCCCAAGGCGAAGCGCCGCACGTACAGCCCCGCGTTCAAGCGGAAGATTCTCGCCGAAGCCGACGCGGCCGCCGCCGAGCCGGGTCAGCTCGCCGCGCTCTTGCGGCGACACGGCCTGTACTCCTCGCACCTGACCGAGTGGCGGCGCGCCCGCGACGCCGGTGCGTTGGCCGAGGCCGCGCCCGTGCGACGAGGACCGGTGCCGGCCCCGGTCGCTCAGGACGCTGCACGAGTGCGCGAACTGGAGCAGCAGCTCACCCAGATGACCCTGCGGGCCGAGCGCGCCGAGATGCTCGTGACCCTGCAAAAAAAACTTGTGGGGCTGTTCTCGACCGACCCGACGCCGGGCGGAGAGACGCGGTGATGGACCTCGCGCTGCCCTTCGTGGCGCTCCTCGGTGTGGCCGCCGTCTGCCGGGCCATCGGCCTGTCGCGGGCCACCTGGTACCGGCTGCGAACGCCCGTCGAGGAGCCCTCGCCGCCGCCCGAGACGCCTTCCCGGCGCTCGCCGAGGCGGCTGTCGGAGGACGAGGAGCAG
This sequence comes from Polyangiales bacterium, assembly GCA_044229975.1. GTDB lineage: Bacteria > Myxococcota_A > Polyangia > Polyangiales > SCUS01. The sequence goes on along the minus strand of JBGARZ010000004.1, from coordinate 344,352 downwards.
CGCGTGTTGGACGTGCTGCACGAGTCCCGCTTCGCCGACCAGGCGCCCGCCGAGGTGTACGCGGCGCTGCTCGACGAGGGCCGCTACCTGGGCTCCATCCGCACGTTCTACCGGGTGCTCCATCGGCACGAGGAGGTGCGCGAGCGGCGGGCGCTGACGATGCGCCCGAACTATCAGCGGCCCGAGCTGCTGGCCACGCGACCCAACCAGCTGTGGTCGTGGGACATCACCAAGCTGCGGGGGCCGGGCAAGTGGACCTACTACTACCTGTACGTGATCCTCGACGTGTTCAGCCGCTACGTCGTGGGCTGGATGGTCGCGCTGCGGGAGTCGGCGGCGCTGGCCGAGGAGTTCATCGCGGAGACCTGTCGTCGCCAGGGCATCGCGCCCGGTCAGCTGACGCTGCACGCCGATCGCGGCTCGTCGATGACGTCGCGCACGGTGGCGCAGAAGCTCTCGGATCTGGGCGTGGAGAAGACGCACTCGCGGCCCCACGTCTCGGACGACAACCCGTACTCGGAGGCGCAGTTCAAGACCTTGAAGTACCGCCCCGACTTCCCCGATCGGTTCGGCTCGCTGGAGGACGCGCGCGGCTTCTGCGGCCCGTTCTTCGACTGGTACAACCGCGACCATCATCACGCCGGCCTCGCGCTGCTGACGCCTGCGGACGTCCATCACGGACTCACGCACGAGCGGATCGCGGCGCGCGACGTCGTGCTCGCGGCGGCCTACGCCGACCACCCTGAGCGCTTCGTGCGCGGTCGGCCACGAGCGCCCCGAGCACCCACCGCGGCGTGGATCAACCCGCCCAAGACGAGTTCCGCCGGGACGCAGGACGGGCCGCCGTCCTGCGCGCCCAAGGAACCCGCGGGGTGCGGGGGTGCGACCCCCGCGCAGGAGCAGATGCTTCAGTAATCTTTCACCCAAACTGTCTCACGTTCGTTGACACGTTCCGCGACGCGCTGACGCTCCGCGCGCTCCGCCTCGGTCTCGGCGTGGCGGAGCGGGTGCGCGCGTTGAAGAGGGCGCTTCCAGCGCTCGAAGGGCTCCTGCCCACCCGACGCGCGGGAGAGCAGTTCGAGTACGAGGGTCTCTCGGTGCCCGTTCCCTTCACTGGCGCGTTGCTGGCGGGCAACGGCCACACGGACGCGCCGGGCTTCGACCGGTACTACAACGGCTTCTGGTGTTGGGCGGAAGTCCACGAGCTCCTCTTCGAGCAGGGGCGGCTCACCCTCGCGCGCGACCTCTCAGCGCCGATCGAGGCGATGCGCGAGCGTCTCCGTAGCAATCGCCTCCCGTGGGGCTCCAGCCCCGAGCGCACCGACGCCGAACGCTGGCTCGAAGACACCTTCCGCGGGCGCTACCAGGCTGCGCTGCCCCTCGGTTGGCCCAGTGGGCCTTTGAACGACTTGTCGAAGTCCGCGCGCACCTCTATCCCGGTGGCCATGTCGCTACAGCTCCGATCGCTGGTTCGTCCCGAGGGTGAGGTCGAGGTCGCGCTGCACGAGGCGCCGATGCCCACGCCGGGGCCCGATGACGTGGTCGTCCGCATCGACGCGGCGCCCATCAACCCCTCCGACCTCGGCGTGCTCTTCGCGCGCGCCGACTTCGACACCGCCCGCTCCACGGGCACCGCCGAGCTCCCCGCGCTGACGGCGAAGATCCCGCCCGCGGCGATGGCCGGCCTCGCGTCGCGCGTGGGCAAGCCGTTGCCCGTCGGCAACGAGGGCGCCGGGGTCGTGGTCGCCGCGGGCGCGTCACCAGCCGCCCAGGCATTGCTCGGCAAGACCGTCGGCGTCTACGGCGGCGGAACCTACGCCCAGCACCGCGTGTTCCCCGCGGCGATGTGCCTCGCATTACCTGACGGGGTAAGCGCCGAGCAGGGCGCCTCCAACTTCGTCAACCCGACGACCGCGCTGTGCATGCTGGAGACGATGCGCCGCGAGGGTCACTCCGCGATCATCCACACCGCCGCGGCGTCGAACCTCGGGCAGATGCTGGTGAAGCTCTGCGCGAAGGACGGCGTCGCGCTGGTCAACGTCGTTCGTCGCGCGGAGCAGGTGAGCGCGCTGCGTGAGCTCGGCGCCGAGCACGTCGTCGACTCCAGCGCACCGACCTTCGAGGACGACCTCGTCGAAGCCATCGCCCGCACCAACGCGACGCTCGCGTTCGACGCCATCGGTGGCGGCCCGCTGGCGGACGTTCTGCTGCGCGCGATGGAGCGCGTCGCGAGCAGGGACGCCGCGCGGTACAGCCCCTACGGATCGACCACCCACAAGCAGCTCTACGTCTATGGCGGGCTCGACCGCGCGGCCACGACGCTCTCGCGCAACTACGGCATGTCCTGGGGCATCGGCGGCTGGCTCGTGAGCAACACGCTCGCGAAGCTCACCGGGCCCGAGGTGGTCGGGCTGCGAACGCGCGTCGCGAACGAGCTCACGACCACCTTCGCCAGCCACTACACGAAGCGCATCACGCTGCGCGAGCTGCTCGACCTCGACGTGCTGCGCGGGTACGCGAAGATGGCGACCGGCGAGAAGTACCTCGTCGTCCCGACGTAGGTGCCGCCGCTGCGGTGCTCCGGGCCCACGCCGCCGCGTCAGCGCGGCGCGCATCCGCGACGTCTGCTGTCGACGGTGACTGCATGCGTGACCGTTGCGCGCCGCGCTGACGCCGCGGCGTGGGCCCCGGGGTCGCGGGCCAGCACCAGCCGCCCCCTACCGGGAGGCGCTGCTGCGGCTGACACCCCCTTCGATCTGCATGGGCGGGTCCGGCGGCGGGGTCGGCCTCACCGGAACCCTCACCCCCCGCGTAGGCGAACGCGGCACATCGGAACGGACACCCGCGTCCTGCGAAGGCGGCGTCTGCGCGTGCGCGTCGGGCAGGCATCCCTCGACCGCGACGCCTGCGGCGAGGACAGCGGCCAGCGCGGGCAGCGCCGAAGAGCGGAGGGCGGGGGTCGGTCGGCGGGAGTTCATGGGCGCTGTCGACGGATGATGCGCGCCGAGGGTGTGGGCCGTCACGTCGGCGTGCTTCGACACCGCCGCGCTGACGACAAATCCCACCGCGGCACCGGCCCTCCGACACATTGTCACGCTCGCGTCGTCGGCCCTTCGTGCGATCGCGGTGTTCTCCGATCGGCACGCTCGCTGCTCAAGGCGCCGGGCCATGAACCTCTCTCTCCGTCTTCGATCGGTCGCGCTCCTCACCGCCACCTGCCTGCTCGTCGCAGCGCCCGTCCACGCTGACCCGCCCGCGCCGCCCTCGTCCGCGGCGCGCCCCGTGTACCGCTTCGACTTCGCAGTCACTGGCGTCGAAGACGGTCCACGCGCCAACCCCGCGACGTACACCCTCGTCCTCCAGGAGAACCAGACCGGCCACGTCTCCACCGGGACCAACATCCCGCTCGGTCCCAGCCCCAATGGAGCTACCGCGCCGCGCATGGACGTCGGGCTCAACCTGCACTTCAGCTTCGCGCAACGAGGCACCGCGCTGCTGCTCTCGGGCGGCTTCGAGCTCTCCACCGCCGACGCCGCGGGCGCTGGTCCGGTGAGCGTTCACCGCGTCCGATCGGAGAGCGTGGTGGCCGTCTCGCCCGGAACACCCGCCCTCGTCACCAGTGTCTACGACCTCACCTCGCACCGCCGCTACGAGGTCACCGTCTCCGCCCAGCGGGTGCTGTAGCGTCGGCGCCTTCGCGGTAGCATCAACGATTGATGCGTCTCCGCCCGCGATCCCTGCTGCTGATCGCTGCCCTCGCGGGGTGCACGGGCAACCTCCTCGGCGACCCCACCACGACGCCCGATGACGTCGCCCCCTCGCTCGTCGACGCGGTCGACGTCGGCACTGCCCCGCGCGATGTCCCCGCGACGCCCATCGACATCGGTGTCCCTCGCCTCGACGCCGGCACTCCCGCTCGCGACGTTGGCACTCCTGCTCGCGACGTTGGCACTCCTGCTCGCGACGTCGGCATCGCCGCTCGCGACGCTGGCACACCCGCCGTCGACGTCGTCACGCCTGCCATGTGCGCGGGTGGTCCGCTCGCCACGCCGCTCGCCGGTTGCCGCCCTTCAGTCCCACCTGCCACGGGTGATCCCGCCCAGGACTGCGTCAACCGCATCAACCAGTTTCGCCGCGAGTGCCAGTGCCTTCCGCCGCTCCAGCGCTGGACCGACGGTGAGGACTGCGCCGACCGCCAGGCCATGATCGACCAGCAGACCATGACGGCCCACAACGGCTTCCGCATGGGCGTCTGCTCCTCCGGCGGCGGGCAAAACGAGTGCCCCGGTTGGCTCGGCTGGGGCAGCGTCGAGTCGACCATCTCCGGGTGCCTCCAGCAGATGTGGGACGAGGGCCCCGGCGACTTCTACGGCCCGCCGCCGCACGGCCACTACATCAACATGTCCTCCACCCGCTTTACCCGCGTCGCGTGCGGCTTCTTCATCAGCGGCAGCACCACCACCGCCGTGCAGAACTTCCAGTAGCTCCCCATTCGGGCCTGTGCGAACGGCGCACAACCCTGCCCGATACGCTCACAACTCCGGGCGCCTCCGCCGTCGAAAATCCCTACGAATCCTGCGTTTTCGTCACTGGTCGGCGCCGTGCAATCGCGCCCGCCATGACCGATCGCCCTTCGCGGCCATCCCCCGCGCCGAGCGCAGATCCGATCGACGAGGCCGCCTGGGTGTCGCGCGGTCGCGCCGCCTACGACCTCAACAACGCCTCCCCGGTGCCCGAAGTGCTCTCGGCCCGCGACGCCGAGATCATCCTCGTCCGTCGCTTCGGCGCGATCCTGCGCTCGCTCCCGCAGGCCCACCAGGACGTCGCCATCGCCGCCGCCGTCCGCGGCTACCTCGACGCGCACCGCGCGATCGGACGGACGGTCGCGGGTGACGACCCGACGACGTCCGCCGCGACGTCATCGGCCCCGAGGATGGGCATGCTGGATGACCTCCTCACGCGCACGACCGGGTCGAGGCCCCAGGCGATTCAGCCGCACGCGTCGGGGGTGGGCAACGCCCGACGGCTGCGCGTCGCGACGTTCACCCTCGCCGAGCGGCACCCGATCACCAAGGGGCTGTCCGGCGGCAGGGCGCGCATCCTCCCCGGCGAAGACGCGCTCCAGGCGGTGTCGCGACGCATCGCCCGGGACACCCGCTGCGCCATCCTCAGCGTGACCGTCGACTCGCGCGGCGCCGAGGGCGCGAAGGGGACGCGCTGGCACTGTCGGCTCACGGTGCGCGGCACGCTCGGCCCCGAACACCGGAGCCAGAGCCCCGTCGAGGTCGAGCTCAACGTGGTGGTGCGGGACTTCGGGGCCAACGATCCCCCTCCGTAGACTCGCGCGCGCCGACGAAGCGCCGTAGCGCCTCCAGCACCGCGCCCGGTTCTTCCTCGTGGGGCCAGTGCCCGGCCGCCTCCGCGCGCACCACCCGCGCCCGCGGCAGCGCCTTCGTCCAGCGGTCGAGCGCCGCCGCGCCGAAGGTCGGGTCCTTCATCCCCCACACCAGCAGCACCTCCTTCGCAGCCAAGCGCTCGCGCTTCGACCACAACCCGTCGTAGTGCGCGGCCGACCCGCTCAACGCCTTCGCCAGCGCCCACAGCACCCGCCCGCGCGCGTCGCGGTCGACGAAGGGCGCCAGGTACTGCCCCTGGATCGCCGGCGTCAGCTTGCGACGATCACCCCACGCGCTCGGCGCGATCATCCGTAGCGACGCGTTGAGCCAGCGGTACATCCACCGCCCGACCGCACTCCCCGCGAAGCGCGCCAGGCGGGTCATCGCGGGGTCGTCGGCGAAGCTCCACATCCAGCTGTTGAGCACCACCACGCGCTCGATCTCGAACTCGTCGTCCAGCGCGAGCGGCAGCCCGATGGGACCGCCGAAGTCGTGCACCACCAGCGTGAAGCGCTTGAGCCCGAGCGACCGGACGAACTCCCGCAGCCGCGCCGCGTGCGCCTCGGGCGTGTACGACGCCCCCGTGGGCCGATCGGAGAGGCCGAAGCCCAGGTGATCGGGCGCGATGCAGCGGTGCGTGGCGCGCAGCCCCTCGACGAGGTGCCGGTACTCAAACGACCAAGTCGGCGTCCCATGAACGAACACCACCACAGGCCCGTCGCCCTCGTCGACGTAGTGCATCTTCCCGTCAGCGAGCGCGGCGAAATGGTGGTCGAAGGGGTACGCGCGGCGGTCGAGCCAGGCGGGCGATGAGGGAGCGAGCGCGGTGGTCGTCATGGTGGTGTCCTCCATTGGTAAAGTTACATTGACCAATCTCTAGGTGCTCTCCGGGTGGTTCGTCAAGTAAGGTTGACCATATGAACAAGACGGAGCGTGAGGTGCTGGAGTCGGCGAAGCGGGCGAGCGTGGGGCAGTTGCTCTTCAAGTGCGCGCGGCTGCTGGACGAGCGGGCGCTGGCGCGGGTGGCGAAGGCCGCGCGAGGGAAACCCACGCTGCGGCCGGCGCACACGAAGCTGCTGCCGCACATCACGGTGGAGGGCGTTCGGCTGACGGCGCTGGCGGCGAAGCTGGGCGTGACCAAGCAGGCGGTGGGTCAGCTCGTGGCGGAGATGGAGTCCATGGGCGTGGTGACCTGCGTGACCGACCCGGCAGACGCGCGGGCGAAGCTGGTGCGCTTCACGCCGAAGGGCATCCAGGGCATCCACCAGGGCCTCGGGGTGCTGCGCGAGATCGAAGGGGAGATCGAGGCGCGCCTCGGCGCGAAGGCGATGAAGGCGCTGCACGAGGCGCTGCTCGCGACGCTGGAGGTGCTGGAGTCGTGAGCCGCGTCACCTGAGGCAACGAGCCCCACCCGTGACGCGCCACTACAACCTCAACCCCACCCGACCACGCCGCTCGCCGCGCACGCTTCATGCTACTTCGCGCTCCCATGATCCAACTCCACAAGCACCTCATCCCGTGCCTCGCCGTCAGCCTGCTGGCCGCTTGCGGAGCCGACGCCCCCGCGCCTCCCGCATCGACCGCTCAGGCCATCACGGTCACCTGCATCGAGCCCGGCGCGCCGCCGCCGCCGACGGGCGCGCTCCTCTGCGAGGGCGAGCAGATCCTCGAATGCGGCGCGGTCGTCCCGCCGTTGTTCGTCGAAGCATCAGCTCCCGGCTGGTGCGCGTCTGCGCGACTCACCGCGACGCCCGACGGCCTCGCGCTCGGCGCCAACGCCGTCGTGGTTCGCGACGCGGCGAGCGACCCCGCGCGTAGCGTGTGCACCGCGACCGTGGTGGTGGTCGACCGCGTGGCTCCCGTCGTCACGCCCCGCGTGGTCGCGCTCTGGCCACCCAACCACCGCATGGAGACCATCCACCCGGCCGACTGCGTCACGGTGCGCGACGCCTGCGACGCGGCTCCGCGCGCGGTGTTCACCTGGGCCTCGGTCGACGAACCGGACAACACCACCGGCGACGGCAACACCACCGAGGACGTTCAGTTTGTGGGGTGTGATGCCGTGGCCGTGCGCGCCGAGCGGCGGGGCAACGGCGACGGGCGCGTGTACTCCCTCGGCGTTCGCGTCACCGACCGCGCTGGCAACGTGACCGACGAGGTCTGCCACGTCGTCGTCGCGCACGACCAGTCGGGTCGGCCCGCCGTCGGTACCGACCCCTCGCGGCACATCGTCAACCCGTCGACCTGCCCGTAGCTCAGTCCCGCCGCGGCGGCCCCGTCAGCACTTCGCCCCTCAGCATCACCCGCAGGAGCTCGTACACCACCAGGAGGTTCGCCGTCCCGCTCGACAGCACCAGCGGCTCTGCCCGATCGCGGCAGCGAATCTCCATGCCGTAACCGTCCACCGACGCGCTCTCCACCATCGACCACGGGATCCACCCCGCCGTCGCCGACGCATCCCGATAGGGCGCCGCAACCAGCGCCTCCTCCGCGGTCTCCTTCACCGCCCGGATGCCCACTGCCGATAACCGCACGCCACCGATCTTCCGCGCCCGATGCCAGGTCCGCACCGCGCGCCACGACCCCCACCAGACGCTCGCGACCACCAGCGCGCCGCGCACCACGGCCACCACCGCGCCCTCGCCGCTGGTGAACAACCTCACCAGCGCCGACACGGCAACCACCGCCATCCACGTCGCCCGCAACCACGGAAACCGCACCGCGTCCGGGCACACCACTTCCCCGCCCTGTCGCAGCACCCCGAACCAGCGACCCAGCATCTCCTCGTTGATCGCCCGCATGAGCGGCGCGGCCTCCCCCTGGGTCACGCCCTCCACGGCAAACGTCCGCTTGTCGTTCATCTCCACGCGAAGACCGAACGCCTCCAGACCGAAGACCCCGCCGTCGCCGCCCAGCCGCGCCCACGTCGTCGCGATGTCCCGCCAGTAGAACTCCTCCGCCCGCCAGTGCTTCCACCGCACCGCGCGGTCGGCCATCAGCTCGATGCAGTCGCCCCAGCGCGCGACCACCGACCACACCAGCGCCGCCACCAACGGCGTGCTCACGGCCGCCACGATGAGCAGCACCTCCCGCGGCGACAGCCCGCTGTCCCTGGCGAGCAGCGTCACCACGAGCAGCACGACCAGCACGACCATCACGGCGATGAGCCCTCGCGACAGCACGAGGTTGCGCCGGTTGGTGAGCGGAACGGTGGCGATCCCCCCCGTCACGACTACCCCTCGAAGACGGCGTCGGTGATCTCCAGCGCCCGATCGATGATGTCGAAGGCCTTCTTCAGCTCCGCCTCATTGATGCACAGCGGCGGGTTGCACATGAAGTTGTCCCAACGAAACACCGTGAACAACCCGTTATCGAGCATGAACTTCGCCATCGCGGCCATCGCCGGGTGCGCGCCGTTGTAGGGAGCGATGCGATCGCCCTTGGCGTTCTTGACCACCTCGACGATGCCGAAGAGTCCGATGTTGCGCACGGCGCCCACCGAGCGGTGCTTCGCCTTGAGCGCCCGCATGTGTTCGCCCATCACCTCGCCCATGCGGGCGCTGTTTTCGACGAGCTTCTCTTCCTCCAACACCTCGATGACCGCGAGCGCCGTCGCGAGCCCCACCGGGTGCGCGTTGTACGTTAAGCCCCCCCAGAACACGTTGTCCTTGAAGTGGTTGGCGACCTTGTCGCGCATCGCCATCACGCCCAGCGGGAAGTAGCTGCTCGTCAGCCCCTTCGCCATCGTCACGATGTCGGGAACGATCTCCCCATGCTCAAAGGCGAAGAGCTTGCCCGTCCGCCCCCAGCCGCACATGACCTCATCGCAGATGAGCAGGATGCCATGCTTGTCGAGCAGCTTGCGGAGCCCCTGGAGGTAGCCCTTCGGCGGCGGCAGGATGCCGTTGCTGCCGGTGACCGTCTCGATGACCATCGCGGCGATGGTCTGCGGCCCCTCGTACATGATGACCTCTTCGAGGTAGGTCAGGTTGTTGGCCACGACCTCCTCTTCGTTGTCGCCAAAGCGGTACGTGTAGGGGTGCGGGTCCATCACGCGGACCACGCCGGGCATCCCCGGCTCGTTGGCCCAGCGCCGCGGGTCGCCCGTGAGCTGGAGCATCGCGTTGGTACCACCGTGGTAGCTGCGATATCGGCTCAGGATCTTGAAGCGCCCGGTGGACTGCCGGGCCGCGCGGATGGCGTTCTCGTTGGCCTCGGCGCCGCCCAGCGCATAGAAGAACATGTTGAGATCACCAGGGACGATCTCGGCGAGCTTGAGCGAGAGCCGCGCGCGCACCTCGGTGGCCGTCCCCGGGTACGAGAAGATCAGCGTGTCGATCTGCTTCTTCATCGCCTCGATCACCTTGGGATGACCGTGTCCGATGTTGACGCTCATGAGCTGGCTGTTGAAGTCCATGATGGCCTTGCCCTCAGGGGTGTACAGGTACAACCCCTCGGCGCGCGCCACCGGCAGCGGGTTGACCTTCCCGTTGGCCGACCACGAATAGAGGCTGTGCTTCAGGCACGCCTCGATCATCTCTTTTGATTCCATGGTTGCTATGACCCTTCAGCTCATCCAGGTGGCGTCCTTCTGGAGCGCCCACTTGCTGGTGATCTTGCGCTGGCGCGTCCAGAACCGATACCCGTCCCAGCCCGTCAGGTTGCCCTGACCGAAGGCCGAGTCGTTCCACCCGCCGAAGCCGAAGGGCTCTCGGGGAACGGGGACGCCCACGTTCACGCCGCACATCCCGGCCTCGACGTTGTCCATCACGCGCCGCGCCACGTCGCCGCTGGTCGTGTAGACCGACGCCGCGTTGCCGTAGGGGTTGTTGTTCTCGATCTCCAGCGCCTTGTCGATATTCGGAACGCGCACGATCGACAGCACCGGTCCGAAGATCTCCTCGGCCGACGCGGGCATGTCCATGGTGACGCCGTCGAGCACCGTCGGGCCCACCCAGTAACCGCCGTCGGTCGCGCGCTGGCCGCGGCCGTCGATGAGCACCCTGGCGCCCATCTTCTCGGCCTGGTCGATGTAGCGCGTGATGCGCTCGGCCGCCTCGCGGCTCGTCACCGGGCCCATCTCGGTGCCCAGCTTCATCTTCGCCGCGCGCTTCACCACCGCGTCGACGATGTGGTCGACCTCGCCCACCGCCAGCAGCACGCTCGCCGCCATGCAGCGCTGACCCGCGCAGCCCGTAAACGACGCCATCACGTTCTCGGCCGTAAGGTCCATGTCCGCATCGGGGACGACGATGAGATGGTTCTTGGCGCCGCCGAGGCAGAGCGCGCGCTTGCCGGTCGAGCACGCCCGCCCGTAGACGAGCTTCGCCACCTTCGTTGACCCGACGAAGCCCAATGCCTTGATACGGGGATGGTCGCAGAGCGCCTCCACCACCTCGCGACCACCCTGAACGATGTTGAAGACACCATCGGGCAGCCCCGACAGCTTGAGCATCTCCGCGATGCGCATCGACGAGAGCGGAACCTGCTCGCTGGGCTTCAAGATGAAGGCATTGCCGCCCACGATCGCCTGCGGGAGCATCCAGAAGGGCACCATGCACGGGAAGTTGAACGGCGTGACGCCCGCCACCACCCCGAGCGGCTCATAGGTCACTTCACAGGCGACACCGCGGCTCACTTCGAGCTGGTTGCCGGAGGCGAGGTTGGGCAGCGAGCAGCCATACTCGATGCACTCGATGCCCTTCTCCACCTCGGCGCGCGCCTCGGAGAAGATCTTGCCGTTCTCGTGCGAGACGAGCCACGCGAGCTCGTCGATGTTCTTCACCATCAGCTCGCGCAGCCGGTAGAAGACGTGGGCGCGCTCGCGCAGCGGCCAGTCCTTCCAGGTGGCGAAGGCGGCCTCGCCCGCGCGCACCGCGGCGTCGACGTCCGCGGCGCCGGAGAGCACCACGCGGGACATCGCCTTGCCGTGGCGGGGGTTGATGATCTCGAGCTCGCCGTGCTTCTGCTGGGCGTCGGCCCATGAACCGCCCACCCAATTGAGGGCCGGCGCGTAGGGGGTGAAATCGTAGCCCGTCGCGGGGAATTGAAGCTCCATGGTAGATCCTTGGTTGATATGCGGTTTATTGGTTGTTGGATGATTGTCTGATTCGTTGTCGCGTGGCGGGCTGGTCACTGTGCTCGGCATTGAGCAGTCCGCAGAGCGGACTTTCTCTTGGCTGCCGTGGGTTTCAACCCGCGGCAGCCGGGCCCGGCCGGGTGCGCTCGATGGGCTTCTGCACCACCCGCTCGTTGCGGAGCTTCTGGCTCTCCCAGTAGGCGGGGAAGCACGGGCGGTCGATGTACTTGCCGTAACCGCGCTCGGTGTGAAGCTGGCCGTCGGCCCACACCACGCGCCCGCGGCTCAGCGTGTACGCTGGACCTCCGGTGACCTCCATCCCTTCATAGATGTTGAAGTCGATCTTCTGGTGGTGGGTCTTCGCGGAGATGGTGCGGCTCTTGTTGGGGTCCCACACCACCAGGTCGGCGTCGGCGCCCGGCAGCACCGCGCCCTTGCGCGGAAACACGTTGAAGATCTTTGCCGTGTTCGATGAGGTCACCGCCACGAACTCGCTCGGGGTCAGCCGCCCCGTGCGAACCCCGTGGTGCCACAGCACCGCCATCCGGTCTTCCACGCCGCCCGTCCCATTCGGGATCTTGCGGAAGTCATCGAGACCCGCCTGCTTCTGCGGCGTGCAGAAGCAGCAGTGGTCCGTCGCCGTTGTCTGCAACACACCCGACTGGAGTGCGCGCCAGAGGGCTTCCTGGTGCTCCTTCGGGCGAAACGGCGGGCTCATCACGTAGTGGGCCGCGGCGTTCCAGTCGTCATTCCGGTACACCGAGTCGTCGATCAAGAGATGCTGCGCGAGCACCTCGCCAAACACCCGCTGCCCCTCCATGCGCGCCCTCGCGATGGACTCCAGCGCGTCGATGCACGACGTGTGCACCAGGTACAACGGAACGCCCAGCACCTCCGCGATGCGAATGGCGCGATTGGCCGCCTCGCCCTCGACCTCGGGCGGACGCGACATCGGGTGCGCCTCGGGGCCGCGGAAGCCCTTCTCGTACAGTTCGCGCTGGAGCCGATAGACCAGCTCACCGTTTTCCGCGTGGACGGTGCACAGCGCGCCGAGCTCACGGGCGCGGGTGAAGCTGTTCACCAGCACCTCGTCATCGGCCATGATGGCGTTTTTATACGCCATGAAGTGCTTGAAGCTGTTGACGCCGTGCTGCTCGACCAGGGTCTTCATGTCGGCATGGACGGTCTCGTCCCACCACGTGATGGCGACGTGGAGCGAGTAGTCCGCGCCGGCCTTCTCGGCCCATCCCCGCCACTTCTTGTAGGCGTCGAGGATGCGCTCCTTCGGGTCGGGGATCACGAAGTCGATGATCATCGTGGTGCCGCCCGCCGCCGCCGCGCTGGTGCCCGAGAAGAAGTCCTCGGAGGCGACGGTGCCCATGAAGGGAAGCTCCATGTGCGTGTGCGGGTCGATGCCGCCGGGCATCACGTAGGCGCCGCCCGCGTCGATGACCCGCGCCCCCGACGGGATGTCGAGGTTGGCGCCGACCGAGTGGATCGTCTCGCCGTAACAAAGGACGTCCGCGCGAAACTCGCCCTCGGCGGTCACCACGGTGCCGCCGCGAATGATGGTGGTGGTCATGGGAGTGGATCCTTCAATGGGTCATTCGATGTCGTCTGGCCGTTGTGCCGGAGTTCACCGTGCAGGCTCTGCGTCCACCGCGCTCGGTTCACCCCGGGCAATGGTAGGGGGTCACCCCATCGCTCCGCGACGGGGTTGCAGAGAGAACGAGCACTGGTGTGCAGAGCGATGGGTTGCAAAGCGACCCCAGTGTTGCAACCCCATCGCGGAGCGATGGGGTGACCCCCTACCATCGCCCGGGGTGAACCGAGCGCGGTGGACGCAGAGCCTGCACGGTGAACCCCGGCACGCGAATACACAGCTCTTCTCTACGACTCCACGATCTCGTCGTAGGCGTCGGGCCGGCGGTCGCGGAAGAACTGCCACGTCGACCGCACCTCGTCGATGAGGTTGAGGTCGAGGTCGGCCACCACCAGCTCGTCGTTGTCCTCGGACGCCTGCACCATGGTCTCGCCGCGCGGGTTCACGAAGTAGCTCGAACCGTAGAACTTCCCGATGTTCCAGGGCGCTTCGGTGCCGACGCGGTTGATGGCGCCGACGAAGTACCCGTTGGCCACCGCGTGCGCGGGCTGCTCGATCTTCCAGAGGTATTGGGACAACCCCGCCACCGTGGCCGACGGGTTGAACACGATCTCGGCGCCGTTGAGCCCAAGGCACCGCGCCCCCTCGGGGAAGTGCCGGTCATAACAGATATAGACCCCGATCTTGGCGTAGCGGGTCTCGAACACGGGATAACCCCCGTTGCCCGGCTTGAAGAAGAACTTCTCGTAGAAGCCCGGCCGCACCTGCGGGATGTGCTGCTTGCGGTACTTGCCGAGGTACGTCCCATCCGCGTCGATGACCGCCGCGGTGTTGTAGAACACCCCCGCCATCTCCTTCTCGTACACGGGGACGATGATGACCATCTGATACTTCTTCGCGTACTCCGCGAGCGCATCGGTGGTCGGCCCCGGCACCGACTCCGTGGCCGCATACCACCGCGGATCCTGGCTCGGGCAGAAGTACGGCCCGTTGAAGATCTCCTGCAGACAGAGAATCTGCACGCCCCGCTTGCCCGCGTCTTCGATGAAGGGGATGTGCTTCTCGTACATCGCCTTCTGGATCTCCGCCACCGGGCGGCTCTCGTCATTGATGGGGTTGCTGCACTGAATCAGCCCGCAGCGAACGATCTTGCTCTTTGCCGTCATCGATGAACTCCTCCGCGTAGCCCGTACGTCAGTGCGCGCCCTTCTTCGGCCGCAGCACCCTTCCCTCTTCGACAAACTGGTTCCAGCTCGACGGCGCGAAGCCGTTGTCGACCTCCACCATGGTGATGCACCCGTCCACCGGGCACACGATCTGGCAGAGGTTGCAGCCCACGCACTCGCTCTCGTCCACCACCGGCACCCGCGCCCCGCTGGGGTTGGGGTGGATGCACTGGTGCGCCCCATCGTCACAAGCGATCATGCACTTGTTGCAACCGATACAAAGCTCCGGGTCGAGCTTCGCCACCGTCTCGTAGTTGAGGTTGAGGTTGCCCCACTCCGAGTACTGCGGAATGGCCTTCCCGATCATCTGGTCGAGGTTGGAGAAGTTGTGGGTACGCATGTACTCCTCCAGGCCCTCGATCATGTCCTCCACCACGCGGAAGCCGCGCAGCATCACCTCGGTACACACCTGCACCGAGCTCGACCCCAATAGAATGAACTCCACCGCGTCACGCCAGTTGGAGATGCCGCCGATGCCGCTGATGGGCAGACGGAAGCGCTCCTCGCGGGCCAGCGCCGCCAGCATGTGCATCGCGATGGGCTTCACCGCCTGACCGCAGTACCCGCCGTTGGTGCTCAACCCCTCTACGCGGGGCTCCGGCACGAAGCGGTCGATGTCCACCGAGATGATGCTCTTGATGGTGTTGATGAGCGACACGCCGTGCGCCCCGCCGCGCTTGGCCGCGAGCCCGTGCGGGATGATGTCCGAGACGTTGGGCGTCAGCTTCACCAGCACCGGGATGCTCGAATACTCCACCGCCCACGAGGTGATCTGCTCGTTGACCTTGGGCTCCTGCCCCACCGCCGAACCCATGCCGCGCTCGCACATGCCGTGCGGACAGCCGAAGTTGAGCTCCAACCCATCGGCGCCCGTGTCGATCGAGCGCTTGATGATGTCCTTCCACTCCTCGCGGGTCTCCACCATCAGCGAGACGATCACCGCGTTGTTGGGATACTTCTTCTTGGTCTCGTAGATCTCGCGGAAGTTGATCTCCAGCGAGCGGTCGGTGATGAGCTCGATGTTGTTGAAGCCGATGGCTTTGGTGCCGGGGATGTGGTGCGCGCCGAAGCGACTGGAGACGTTCTGGATGGGCTGACCGAGGGTCTTCCACACCGCGCCGCCCCACCCCGCATCGAAGGCCCGCTGCACCTGACCGCCCGAGTTGGCCGGCGGCGCCGACGCGAGCCAGAAGGGATTGGGCGAGCGAATCCCGCCCGTATTCGAACTCAAATCCGGCATCACACTTCTCCCGTCAGATACGCGTGGATGGCCAGCGCCGCGGCCTTCCCCTCGGCCGCCGCGTTGACCACTTCCATGCCGCCGTTGCGACAATCGCCGCCCGCGAAATACCCTTTGCGCCCCGTGGCGCCGCGCTCATCGGTCACCACGCGCCCCTTGTCCACCACGATGCCCGACAGCGACGCGACCATCGCCCCGAGCTTCGACTGCCCGATGGCCACCAGCACCAGCTCGGCGGCCAGCGTGAAGGTCTCACCCGCGATGGGCTGCCGCTTGTCGTCGAGCCGCTGGCAGAGCACTCGCGCCACGCGCCCGTCGGCGCCCGCCTCGAAGCCCACGGCCACGCCGCGCCACTCTGCGCGAATGCCCTCCTGCTTGCCGGCAGCCCACTCGTGAGCGTAGCCGCTCATGGCCGCTTCGTCGCCGCGGTAGAGCATCACCACCTCGCTCACGCCGAGGCCCTTCGCCTCGCGCACCGCGTCGAGCGCCGTGTTGCCGCCGCCCACCACCACGCAGTGACGGACACCCGAGAGGTCCATTCGGGTGAGCTTCATCTGCTCGATGAAGTCGACCGCGCCATGAACACCCGGCAGGTCTTCGCCGGGCACGCGCAGCCGCGTGTCGGGGCCGAGTCCCATGCCGAGGAAGACCGCGTCGTGGCGGGCTTCGAGCTCGGCGAAGGACACCTGCGCGCCGACCTCGACGCCGGTGACCATCTCGATGCCGCCGATGCCGAGCACCCAGTCGACCTCGTCGGCCGCGCGGTCGGCCTTCATCTTGTACGGCGCGACGCCGGTGGAGTTGAGGCCGCCCACGACGGGTCGCTTCTCGTAGACGGTGCAGCCGTGGCCGCGGCGGCGCAGCTCGTGGGCGCACGCGAGGCTCGCGGGCCCGGCGCCGAGGAGCGCGACGGTCTTGCCGGTGTCGGGACCGGCTTCGAAGAAGCGCCAGCCCTCGCGGTAGGCCACGTCGGTGGCGAAGCGCTGGAGCTTGCCGATCTGGATCGGCGGGTTGTGCATGTGGTTGTAGACGCAGTCGCCGACGCAGAGCGTCTCGACGGGGCACACCCGCGCGCACGACATCCCGAGGATGTTGGCGTCGAAGATGGTGCGGGCGGAGCCCTTCACGTTGCCCGTCGCGATCTTGCGGATGAACTGCGGGATCTCGATGTGCGTGGGGCAGGCCTTCACGCACGGCGCGTCGGCGCAGTAGAGGCAGCGGCTCGCTTCGAGCGTCGCCTGCTCACGGGAGTACTCGCCCTTGAAATCAGCGAAGACCGCCTCGGCGCGGTCTGGATCAAGCGGTGTGCTGACCATCGTCCCTCGTTGTCGCGCGACGCGGTACGGGCGCCGCGGGAGACGCGGATAGGAGCGCTTTCCGCGAGGCCCGTCAACGACGTTTGCGAGGGGGTGTCAGGTCCGGTCGACTGCGAAGAGAGCTGTCCACTCTGCGTCGCTCCAGACGCGCTCGCGGCAGTAGATGTGCGCGTACGAGCCGGGCACCAGCACGCGGTCGTAGACGGCGCCGTCGCGACCACGGAAATGCATCGCGCCGCCGTGCGACACGAAGCGGAGGTTGAACAAGAACTCATGCCACTCGTGGTCACCGCCCGGCGCCGGCACGCGCACGCTCTGCGGCTCTTCGTGGAAGTTGAGCGCCACGATGACCGAGGGCTCTCCCTCGCCGCGACCGTAGATCAGCACGCGCTCGTTCTCGTGGCGCCAGATGGGGGTCATGCCCGCGCTGCGCAGCGCCGCCACGCGCTTGCGCAGGAAGCCCATCGCGCGGTGCAGACGCAGCAGCGGAGCGGTGGCCTCGGTCTGGTCCCAGTCGAGCGGGTTGAGCTCGCGGGGCAGGCCCGACGCGAAGCGCGTGCGGTCGTCCTCGGCGTACTCGCAGCCCATGTAGAGCATCGGAACGCCCGGGTGCGTGAGCAGCGCGATGGTCGGCGGTTGGATGCGCCACCACGGTTGGGCGCCGCGGTTGATGAGGCGCTCGTCGTCGTGGTTGTCGAGAAACACCACCGGGGGCTTCTCGTCGGGGAAGCCCTGGGCGCGGACGTTCATGCGGTGTTCGAGGTGCGCGAGGCCGCGGCCGTGGAGGGCGTCGTCCGCGGCGTAGAAGAACCCCTTGGCCCACATGGAATTGAAGGCCGAGTCCTTCAAGAGTTCGAGCTCGTTGTGGTCGTTGGAGAAGTGCTCGGCGATGCGGTAGCAGTCGTCGCCGCCGATCTCCTTCGCTGCGACCGCAGCAGCGCCCGCGCCGACCGACTGGTCCTTCCAGTGGTAGAAGCCGAGGGTGTGGTCGAAGCGCATGCCGTCGACGCCGAGCTCGTCGAACCACACGCCCATCACATCACGAACAAACTCCATCGCCGCGGGGCGCGCGTAGTCGAGGTCGACGCCGCCCCAGTCCTTGTCGCGGTAGGGCTCTGAGCCGGGGTTGGGGTCGGTTCCGCCGAAGTTGCCGAGGAGGGGGTTGTTGCGGCAGTCGGGCGCCTCGCGCGGGTTGTGCGCGGGGTCGTAGATGCGCGCGTAGGAGAAGCGCCGCGACACCTGGTTGAAGACGGCGTCGATGAGCACGGCGATGCCCGCGGCGTGGCAGGCGTCGACGAGCTCGATGAACTCCCGGCGCGCCTCGTCCTCGTGCGCGGCGTACCCGCGATGCGGCGCGAGGAGGTGGCAGGCCGTGATGTAGTTCCAGCGAACGCCGACCTGCCACGGGTCGGAGTAGTCGAAGACGGGCATGAGCTCGATGGCGTTGACGCCGAGGTCGAGCAGGTGCGGCAGACGCGCGATGACGCCCGCGTAGGTTCCGCGCGCGGCGCCGCGGACGACGGGGTCTTCGGCGGTGAAGTTGTAGACGTGGAGCTCGTAGATGAGCAGGTCGCGAAGGGCTGGGCGCGCGAAGGGTCGCGGCGGAGGCGGCGCATCGGCGGCGGCGTGCACGGAGCGGAAGTCGCGGTGCACCTCGCGGGCGTACGGGTCGCTGACGACGCGGGTGTAGCGCTCGCCGGTGGAGTTCACGCGGGCGTGCACCTCGTAGTCGTAGAAGACCTTCGGCGCGGCGGTGCGACCGCGCGCAACCCAGTGGCCATCGTCGCTCGGTGAGGTGAGCAGCGTGCGCTCGGTGAGACCCTCGGCGCGCACGTCGACGCGCTCGATGGTGATGTCGTTGTAGGACGGCGCCCAGAGGACGAACTCCGCGCCGCCGTCCCCGAGATCCGTCGCGCCCCGCCGTGGTTTCGAGTGCATCGCCGGGATGCTCCACCGGGAGGGCCATCGAGGGCAATGGGGACCGCGTCGTCAGGCTTGCGGGCCCTCGCTCGCGATGCGGGCGAACCATCGCTCCAGCTCCGCCTCGTCGAGCTGACCCGTCACGGTGAGGTTGCTGCGCAGCGTGTGGAACATCCGATTGCCCCGCCATGTGCGGTGGTAGGCCGATGGGCCGAGGCCGATGACCCGGTGGCCGTCGAGCGTCGGGATGTCCGTCGGGATGCCTTCGCCCCAGACCCACAGATCATGCGGAATCGACGAGGCGTCACTCAAGGTCGGGTCGTGCGCGAAGGCCTGCCAGGTGTAGAGGTTCCACGCGCCGTGGACGACGGGCTCGACGTTTTGTGGGCCCTCGCCGCGGACGCAGCGGACCACCTCGGGCGCGGGGCGGGTGCCCTCCAGCCAGCCGTCCTTCACGTCGCCGATGAGCGCGTCGGCCAGCAGCGTGTGGAGCTGGAAGTTGTCCGCGACACCGCCGAAGGTGCCAACGTAGCCGCGCCGCGCGACGGGGTCGATGGCCACGAAGGGCTCGTCGTCGATCACGCACAGCATCCGCCCGATCCAGTCAGCGCCTTCGAGCTCGTCCCGCAACGCGAGGGCCGCGTCGCGCTGGTCGCGCAGGGCCGCCCGCGCCAATGAGCTGCACCCGAGCACCACGATGAACGGCGGCCAGAAGTGCGTGAAGGTCTGCCACGATCCGAAGAGCCGCGGGTCACTCTCGGCGAGCGCTTCGAGCAGCTCGTCGAGGCGCTCGGGCTCGATGGCCCCGTCGCCGAGTTCGACCAGGCGGGCCTTCGCCTCGGTGCACGCGCGCAGCAGGCCCGGCAGCGTCTCGACGAACCAGCCCTCCACCCGCGACACGTCGCCGCCCTCCTCCAGCAGCGCGCCCGTGAGCATGGCGACGGAGCCCGTCGCGGGACCGTGCTGGTCGAGCACCTCGCGCAGCGCGTCGAGCAACGCGTCGCGCTCGGCGGGTGAGCACCGCTCGGACGCCTCCATCAACGCCTGCGTGGCGGCGTGGACGGTCGCTCCGTCGATGGTCTGATCGACCGCCGCGCGGCGCAGCACGGCGAGGAAGGGTTCGAGCTCTGACATGGCCGTGAAGGTGCCAGAACACCCATGGAGACGTCATCCCCTCCCAGCCGACACCCGCAACGCCCTCAAGCCACAAAACAATCACATCGATGATTTTTTATCTTGTGATGTCTGATCAATGGTGTAGGGTCGGCACCGGACCTACCTCCATGCGCCCCCAGACGAACAGCAAGCCGAAGAATCGGAACCCCAAGCGTTAGCGCTTGGGAACTACGTCTCGGCTTTCGTTCGACGCATCGGTAGCTCAGTGGTTAGAGCGGCGGCTTGTTAAGTCGATGGTCGGGGGTTCAATTCCCTCCCGGTGTACTCTGTGTCCGCACGTCTTGAGGAGTTCGTCATGTCTGTCATCGCCCGCACCTCCCGCGCCTTGAATTGTCGCATCGTCGACAATGGCGCGGCGTGCGCGCGCTCCGTCGGGTCGAAACGCAAGTGACCCGCTACGCCTGAGCAGGGCGTAGCAACAAGTCAGCGTATCGATGCATCCGTGACGCAATGGCAGCGTACTCGGTTCTTACCCGATAGGTTGGGGGTTCAACTCCCCCCGGATGCACCCGCTTGTCCAATGGACCCGGCGGCGCAATGGTCAGCGCGGCGGACTTCTATTCCGACGGTTGCGAGTTCAAGTCTCGTCGGGTCCACTCATTGAACAGATAGGGGGATATCGGTTCCGCGGCCTGAAGGCCGCGGAATCATGATCTACTCGCCGAACCAATGACCGACGCCGTCGAGCTCCCACACTGCCGGGCCCACCCGTCCACGCCCGCGACCGGCACCTGCTCCCGCTGCCTGCGCGAGACCTGCGACGTGTGCACCGTCTACGTCGGCGCGTCGCCCCACTGCCCCGCCTGCGCGCGCACGCTCCGTGACCGCCAGCGCATGCAGTCGACCGTGCTCGCCCTCGTCGCGCTCGCGGCCGTCATCGGAGGCGCCCTCTACGGCATCAACGCCTTCCGCAAGCGCACCGCGGACGCCATCGCCAACCCCGTGCTCACGCTCTCGCCGGAGGCCCAGCGGCTCGACGAGGCCCTCCAGCGTGAGCCCTGCGACCGCGCGAAGATCGTCGAGCTCGCGAGCCACCTCCGCCGCGCCGGAGAGAACCGCGCCGTCGTCACCCGCGCCGACGCCTTCTTCGCCCGCTGCGGCGACCTCACGCGCCTCCGCTGGATCAAGGCCGAGGCCCTCGACACCCTCAGCCAGTGGGACGCCGCCACCATCGAGTGGACCCGCCTCGTCGACGCCGAACCCAACAGCGCGACCTACCGCTTCTGGCGCGGCGTCTCGTACAGCAACCGCGGCGACCTGGCCCACGCCATCGTCGACTTCGAGCAGGCCCTCGCCATCTCGCCTCGCATCAACAATGTCCCCTTCAACCTCGCCACCGCGTACGAGCAGGCGCACCGACCCTGCGACGCGATCTTCCCGCTCGAACAGTTCGTCTACTACAACCCCGACGTCCGCAACCGCATGGAGATCGAGGCGCGCATCCGACGCCTCTACGAGAACGACGCCTGCCGCGCGATGGCGGGCTCCGGGCGTGCCGTGCTGCGACCGATGCGCGGGGCGGGCGTTCTGCGCGCACCGGTCAGCGTCAACGGACGGCCCGCGGGGCAGTTCGCCGTCGACACGGGCGCGAGCCTCGTGGCCCTGAGCGCCGCGACGGCCGCGCGGCTCGGCATCGTCACCACCAACTGGGAGACCATCACCGTGCAGACGGCGGGCGGACGACACCCGGCGAAGTACGGCTGGGTCGATCGCATCGAGGTGCAGGGGGTGAGCGCGCAGCACGTGCAGGTCGCCATCGTCGAAGACCTCGGTGACCTCGATGGACTGCTCGGGCTGAGCTTCCTCGCGCGCTTCACCGTGTCCATGGACCGCGGCGGCGGAACCGTCGAGATCGCCGCGCGCACCGACGCCCCGCACGCTCCCTGAGACCAGGTCCGACCGCCTGCGTGGTGACGCGACAGGGGACACGGGAGGCCGATTCTACGTCGGCAGCCACGTCCCCACGAAGCCCAGGCGCCGCGCGACGGTCATCATGTCGTCGGGCACCGTGGCCTCGTACCGAACCACCTCCCCGTTGTCCCGCGTCGGGTGGACGAAGCCCAGCGTGCGCGCGTGCAGCATCACCCGCGGCGCCGGCGGCATGTCGTCCCTGCCCCGCGCGTAGACCCGGTCGCCCAGCACCGGGTGCCCCAGCTCCGACAGGTGGATGCGGATCTGGTGCTGCCGCCCCGTCTCCAGGCGGCACTCGACCAGCGTGACGCCCTCCTCCTTGCGAAACTCCAGCAGCGGCCGGACGTGCGTCACCGCGCGCTGCCCGATGTGCGGCGCCGTCTTCCCGCGCGCCGAGCCCCGCAGCCCGTCGCCGCGGTCTTCGAGGAGCACCGTCTCCACGCGACGCGCCGTCGGCATGATGCCCTTCACCAGCGCGACGTACACCCGCTCGACGTCGTGCTTGCGGAAGAGCCCCGCGAGGTGGCGCTTGGCCACCCAGGTACGACCGAACACCAGCAGCCCCGAGGTCTCGCGGTCGAGCCGGTGCACCACGAAGAGCGGCGCGTGCGCGGGCGCGAGCTTCCACTTCGGGAGCATCGCCGACACCCGATCGACCAGCGCCCCGCGCTCGCCCACCTCGAACGGAACGCTGTTCACCCCCGGCGGCTTGTCGACGATGACGATCTGCGGGTCGCAGTGGATCAGCCGCGCGCGGTCGAGATACAGCGCGTCGGGCGCACCTCCCTCGGGGCCCGTGTTGCGCGCGTGGAGTTGCAGTTCGACCACGACCCCGACCCCGAGGCGGGCGCCCGGGTCGCGCTCGACCACGCCGTTGACCGTCAGCTTGCCGCGCGCGCACCACTCCTTCGCCGTCGACCACGGAACGTCCTTCCAACGCCGCGCGACGGCGCTCAGGGTCTGGTTGGCGGATGCGGCATCGATGACGAGGCGGTCGGGGTTCATGGCGTCGGGTGGTGCAATTCGCGCGTGGCGGCGATGGGGGGCCGCGATGTTACACTGCGCGCCCTCGGAGTGACCGGATGAAGCTGTGCCCCACCTGCAAGCTGCGCTACCCGACCGAGGCGACGCACTGCTTCGTCGACCGCACGGCGCTCATCACCGCGCCCGACCCGCACCTCGGGTCGGTCATCGCCGGGCGCTACCGCATCGAGGAGACCATCGGCGCGGGCGGCATGTCGACCGTCTACCGCGCCATGGGCAACGCGGGCGACCGGCCCGTCGCCGTGAAGGTGTTTCGCAAGGAGCTGGTGGGCGACGCCAAGCTGCGCGAGCGCTTCCGCCGCGAGGCCACCAACACCCGGCGACTCGCGCACCGCAACGTCATCGAGATCCTCGAAGAGGGCGAGCTCGACGACGGCATCCCGTACCTGGTGATGGAGTTTCTCCAGGGCGCCACGCTGGAGGTGGTGCTCAAGCGCGCGCAGGGCCCGCTGCCCATCGAGCGCGCCGTCGACCTGATGCTACAGCTCTCGGCCGGGCTCGCGCGCGCCCACGACTTCCAGGTGCTGCACCGCGACCTCAAGCCCGAGAACCTCTACGTGTGCCCGCAGCCCGACGGCTCCGAGCTCCTCAAGATCCTCGACTTCGGCATCGCGCGCTGCCTGCTCGACACGCGGCTCACCGGCACCGGCGAGATCTTCGGCACGCCGCAGTACATGGCCCCGGAGCGCATCACCACCACCGAGGCGGGCATCCCGGCCGACCTGTATGCGCTCGGGTGCATCATGTTCCGGTGCGTGACGGGGCAGCTCCCCTTCAGCGCGAAGGACGTCACCAGCTACCTCATCCAGCACCTGCGCGAGCCGCCGCCCTCACCGCGCGGGCTCAACCCCAACATCCCGATGGAGCTCGACGCCCTCATCCTCCAGTGCCTGGAGAAGGACGCCGCGCGGCGACCCGTCGACGCCCACGCCATCGAGCGCGCGCTCACCGACGTCACCGCCCGCTACCCGCAGCCGCGCCGTCCCTCCGGTGGGCTCGTCGCCCCGGCGATGCCGACGCGCTCCATTCCGCCGGCGACCAACACGTCGATGCACGGGATGTTCGCGACGGACTCGGCGACGCGCTGGGGTCGGCGCACGGAGATCCTCTCGTCGATGCTGGCGCGGGCCTTTCCGCAGGGGACGACGCCGGAGCTCACCGCGGCCTTCGGGCGCATCCGGGCGACGGTGGTGCTCATGTCCGACGTGCACTCGCGCTGGCTGCACGAGCAGATGTGCCTCGACTCGCTGGCCCGCACCGCCAAGGACGCGCAGGGTCGCTTCGGCCGCGCCATGGACGCCCTCGGGCAGGACCTCTCACAAGCCCGCCAGCGCACGCAGGCCGCGCTCGGCCAGGCGGCGGCGGCCGAGGCGGCGTTGAAGGCCCGCGGGGAGCCGTTCCGCGCGGCGCACGCGGCGGTGGTGGCGCTGGGCGTGGGCGCGGCCCCGACGGTCGAAGCGGCCGACCGGTACCGGGCGGCGATGGCAGAGCTGGAGGCGCTGCTGCCGAAGGCGGAAGAGCTGCGCGGCGCCCAGGAGGAAGTGCAGCTCGGTGAGGCCGAGGTGAAGGACCTCGAGTTCCAGATCGAGGCGCTGCGGGCGCAGCTCGATCGGGTGTCGCACGCGAGCGAGGACGAGCGGGGTCAGGCGCAGCCGCGGGTGGAGGCGCTGGCCGGGCAGCTCGCGGACATGGAGGCCATCCTGGTGCGCGCCGCGAGCGAGCTCACGACGGCGATGCGGGGGCGGGCCGAGCTCGACGCGCTCTTCCGCGAGCTGGAGAGCGACGCGACGTAGAGTGCGGAGGTTGCCTCGTCCGGTGGGGGCCGGAGTTCGCGTAGCACCATGAGTCGGGGTGCAGTCGCTCACTCCGGGCTATTTCAGGTCGTCACCCCGCTGCGCGGGGTTGCAACGAATCCGACCGTCATTCCGAGGCCGGGCGGTTGAGGCGCTCCGGGGTTGCAACCCCGCGCAGCGGGGTGACGACCTGAAATAGCCCGGAGTGAGCGACTGCACCCCGACTCATGGTGCTACGCGAACTCCGGCCCCCACCGGACGAGGTCACCGACCGCCTGAATGAATGCTGCGGCCCTTCACCCCCGTCGGCGGTCGGCCACGAGCGTGCCCAACACCGCGAGCAGCTCGCCCGGATCGATGGGCTTCGCGAGGTGCATGTCGAAGCCCTCGCGCAGCGCGCGGGTGCGGTCTTCCACGCGGGCGTAGGCGGTGAGCGCGAGCGCCGGGATGCGGGCGTTGACCCCTCCCCCCGCGCGCAGGCGGCCGATGAGCTCGAAGCCGTCCATGTCGGGCATCCCGACGTCCGAGACCATCACGTCGAACTCGCCCTCGGCCAGAGCCCGCAGCGCGTCGTGGCCTCCGCCCGCCGTCCGCACCGTGCACTCGCACTGCGACACCACGAAGCGGACGAGGTCGCGCGTCTCGGGCTCGTCGTCGACCACCAGCACCCGCTTGCCGCGCAGCGCATCCGGGCAATCGAACGACGGCCGCGGCGGGAGGTTGATGTCCACCGGCGTGGGCGACACCCGGTCGGCCCTCAATGGCGCGAGCGGCAGGCGCACCGCGAAGGTCGCCCCCAGACCAGGGCCGTCGCTCTGCGCGGACACCACGCCGCCGTGCAGCTCGACCAGCGATCGAACGATCGCCAGCCCCAGCCCGAGCCCGCCGGCCTTGCGCGTAAACGACGCGTCGCCCTGCCGAAACCGATCGAAGACGTGCGGCAGGAAGTCGGCCGTGATGCCCTGCCCGTCGTCCGCCACGACGAGCTCGACGTGCGACTGCGCGCGGCGCAACCGCACCTGCACCCTGCCCCCGCGCGGCGTGAACTTGATGGCGTTGGAGAGGAGGTTCCAGACCACCTGCTGGAGGCGGTCGGGGTCGCCCACGATGGCGGCGTGCGAGTCGAGCACCGGCTGCAACCGGATGCCCTTGGCCTCCGCCGCGGGGCGCGCCGAGTCGATGGCGCCCTCCACCACGCGCACCATCTCCACGGGCCCGACGCTCAGCACGAACTTCCCCTGCTCGATGCGCGACAGGTCGAGCATGTCCTCGATGAGCCGCGCCTGGATGCGCGCGTTGCGCTCGACCGTCTCCAGCGCCTTGGGCCGCTGCTCGGCCGGGACGTTGCCGCTCCGCAGCAGCGTCGACCACCCGATGATGGCGTTGAGCGGCGTGCGCAGCTCGTGGCTCAGCGTGTTGAGAAACTCGTCCTTCGCCCGGCTCGCGTCCTCCGCCGCCTTCCGCAGCCCGTCCACCCGCTGGCGCGCGACGACCTGCGCGGTGACCTCCGTCGCCACCACCATCAATCCGGTGATGACGCCCTCCTCGCGCATCGGCTGCACCACGTAGTTGTAGAAGCTCGGGGTGGTGACGCCGGCGCGGCGGATGGGGATCTCGAACTCCGCATAGCTCTTCGCCTCGCCCCGCTCGAACACCTCGAAGAGCCCCTGCTGCACCGGTCCGCCGACGAGCTCGGGGAAGACGTCGGCCCAGTCGCGCCCGACCATGCTCGCGTCGCGCCCGGTGATCTCGCAGTACAGCGCGTTGGCGACGACGTAGCGCATCGTCGGACCGACGAGCACCGCGATGGCCACCGGCGCCTGCATGAAGAGGTCGTACAGCCGCGCGCGCTCGGCCTCGGCCACGCGACGCAGCGACGCGAGCTGGAGGTGCGTGCCCACCCGCGCCATCAGCTCACGCGCCGAAAATGGCTTCACCAGGTAGTCGTCGGCGCCGGCCTCGATGCCCTCGCTCCGCGCCTCTTCGCCCGCCCGCGCCGAGAGCATCACCACCGGAACGCTCGCCGTCGCCGGGTCGGCCCGCAGCGCCCGCAACAGACCGAAGCCGTCGAGGTTGGGCATCATCACGTCGGTGAGCACCAGGTCGGGCTTGCGCCGATGCGCCGCCGCCAGCGCCGCCGCTCCATCCGCGACCGCCTCGACCGACCACCGCCGCCGCAGCAGCCGCCCCAGGTACTCGCGCATGTCGGCGTTGTCGTCGGCGAGCAGCACCCGCACCGACGGCTCCTCGACCCCATCGTCCGACGTCGACGACGGCCGCTCCACGCCAGGCTCGTCGTCCGCGAGCCAGCGCAGGGCCTCCTGCACGTACGGCGCGGCCCCCGTCGCGGTCGACGCCAGCACCGTCTCCCCGGCGCCTTCCTCCGCGCGGCCGTGGCTCCGCGGGATGGTCACGCGGAAGGAGGTTCCGACCCCCTGCTCGCTCTCGACGTGGACGGTTCCGCCGTGGAGGCGCGCGAGCTCGTGCACCAGCGCGAGGCCGATGCCCGACCCCTCCTCGGTGCGCGACCGAACGCCCTCCACCCGGTGAAAGCGCTCGAACAGGTGCGGCAGCTCGCGCTCCGCGATGCCCACGCCGGTGTCGCGCACCGTGAGCTCGACCCGCTCGCCCGCCGCCTTCAGCGACACCGCGATCTCCCCCTCGAAGGTGAACTTCAGGGCGTTGGAGAGGAGGTTGAGCACGATCTTCTCCCACATCCCGTGGTCGACGTACACGACGCCGAGGCCGGGCTCGCACGCCACCGTGAAGCGCAGCCCCGCGCGCTCCACCGCCGCGCGAAACGCGCTCGCGAGGTCGGCGGTGAGGGCCGCGAGGTCGGTCGCCTGGTAGCGGGCCTGCGCGCGCCCCGCTTCGATGCGCGAGAAGTCGAGCAGCGCGTTGACCAGCTTCAGGAGCCGCAGCTCGTTGCGGTACACGGACTCCAGATCGGCGCCGCGCAGTGCGCGATCAGGCGCGGCGAGCGCGTCCTGCGTCGGCCCCAGCATCAGCGTGAGCGGGGTGCGAAACTCGTGGCTCACGTTGCTGAAGAACACCGTCTTCGCGTGGTCGATCTCCGCGAGCGCCTCGGCGCGTTTGCGCTGCTCGTCGTAGGCGCGGGCGTTGGCGAGCCCCGCCGCGAGCTGCCCCACGAAGAGCCCGAGAAACCCACGCGCGGCGCCGTCGACGGGGCGATGCGGGTTGAGCGCGGCGACGAAGGCCCCCGCCGGCCGCGACTGCCCCTGCTGCGCGATGGGGACGACCAGCGCGCGCGTCGGCGGGATGTCCCACGCCCCCTGCGCCCACGGGTCGGTCGGCGACAGCTCGACGAGCACGGGCTGCCCGCTGGAGAGCACCCGATCGAGCGCCCACGGCGCGCCCTCGCCATCGAGCGCGACGACCTCCGGCGCGGCGGGGTGGCCCCTGGCGACCCCCGAGGTCGAGGCGAGGCGCGCCCGTCCGTCGTCGTCGAAGAGGTACGTGAGCGAAAACGGAACGTCCCGCGCGTCGGCGTCGAGGCACTGCCGCGCGGCCGAGAGCACGCCGTCGATGTCCTTGGTCTGCGCGAGCAGCGCCGCAAAGTCGCGCAGCAGCGCCAGCCGCCGCTCGCCGATGACCCGGTCGGTCTCCTCGACCACCACGCAGAACAGCCCCCCGATGGACCCATCGTCCGCGGGCGCCGGGCTGTACGAGAACGAGTGGTACGTCTCCTCGGGGTAGCCATCGCGTTCGAGGATCAGCCGGAGCCCTGCGTCCCACGTCGCCTCGCCGGTGGTGACGACGTGCTCGGCGCGCGGCCCGATGGTGGCCCATATCTCGGCCCACACCTCGCGCGCGGGTCGCCCGAGCGCCCACGGGTGCTTCTGGCCGAGCGTCTGCTCGCGGTACGCGTCGTTGTAGAAGAAGCGCAGGTCAGGGCCCCACCCCATCCACATCGCGTAGCGCGACGAGAGCATGAGCCGCAGCACCGTGTGCAGGCTCGGCGGCCAGGACGACGGCGGCCCGAGCGACGTCTGCGACCAGTCGTTGGAGCGCATCAGCGCCGCCATCTCGCCGCGCCCGGGAAGCCAGTTGTCCTGCACCATTGGGGGGCAGCGATTCTAGTGACGCGACCGCCCGACTGTCGCGCGGAACGTCACCCGCGCCCGCATTGATCCAAGGCCGAGCTGGTGCTCAGTCGATGCCCGCGCCGTCCGATCCGCCGCCCGACCCGGTGTCGCTCGGGAGCGAGTCGAGCGAGGGCAGGTCGACGAGGCCCGCGTCGGTGCTGCACGTCGACGTGCTGGAGTAGATGCACAGCCCCGAGAGGCAGCAGTAGGTCGAGCCCGCCGGGTCGCTCGGCGTGCGGCACGACCCGCACTCGGAGCTCGCCCCGCAGCTCGACGGGCACATGCCCGTGGTCGTCGTCGAGCAGCGACCGCTCTCGCAGCGCTGCCCCGCGGCGCAGGTCGTCCCGCACGCGCCGCAATTGGCAGGATCGACCCGACTGTCGACGCAGCGCCCGCCGCACGCGGTGGGCAGCGACGTCGGGCAGAGGCACATGCCGCGCACGCAGCTCGTGCCGCCGCCGCACGCGATGCCGCAGCCGCCGCAGTTGGCGGCGTCGGTCTGGAGGTCGACGCACGCGCCGCCACAGCGGGTGATGCCGTTGTCGGCGACGCCGTCGCAGTCGTCGTCCTGGCCGTTGCAGGTCTCGACGCCGCGCGGGGTGCAGCCGCACACCGGGCCGAGGCCGGGCAGCGCCGTGCACGTCCACCCGATGCTGGTGGGACAGTCCGCCGCGCCGGTGCACGAGCGCGAGCAGCGACCCGTCGGCAGGCACACGCCGCTCATGCACTGGTCGAGGCGGGTGCAGGTGGAGCCGAGCGTTCCGGGGCCCGCGGAGCCGCCGCGGTCGACGCTCGTCGTCGGGATGTCCGTCGGGGCGGCGCGGTCGAGGCCCACTGCGACGTCGAAGCCGGACAGACCTCCGTCGACGCCGTCACACATGCAGGCCGTCAGCCGGAGGTCGGCGCCGCAGAGGCGCACCCCGTCGGCCATGGTGCTCTCGCAGACGCACGCCTCGCTCTGCCCGGCGGTGCACGTATCGGGGTCGATGAAGTCGTTGCCCGCGTTGCCGCGCGCGCCGCACGACACCGCGGAGAGAGCCAGGACACACCCGATCGTTCGTAGCCAGCGCTGCATAGGAAGTGGCGCCACCCTATGCGAACCCCCTGCGGTTGCAAGATCCCGCCGTCTGCGGGCTGTCCGCCGCCTCACGGGTTGCTTGACCCGGTGCCCCGTTGTCGCGAGCCTGCGCGGCGCCGTGTCCAAGACAACCGCCCGCCTCCGCCCCGCCCTGCTCTGTGCCCTCGGCCTCGCCGCGTGTGGTGGCGAGGAGAGCCCCCGCTTCGTCAGCGACGCCGGAACGCCCGCCCGCGACGCCGGCTTCCTGCTCGACGTCGGTCTGGTCACGCGCCCCGATGCGGCGGCGGCGGTGGATGTCCCGCGGCTGCCGCCGGTGCTCGACAACGTGCGCGTGTACGCCCACACGGCCGACGCGCTCTACGTCGTCGACCCGCGGACGTTCAGCGTCACGCGCATCGGCGACTTCCGCTGGCCCGCGACGGGCGGCGGAACCAACGAGATGACCGACCTCGCCATCAACGCGGCGGGCGAGGCGTGGGGCATCACGTTCACGTCGCTCTACCGGGTCGACCTCACCAACGCGCAGTGCACCTACGTCGCGCCCTTCTCGGGGTCGCTCTTCAACGGGCTGTCGTTCATTCCGGGCGGCGAGCTGGAGGCGGGCGAGGTGCTCGTCGCGGCCAACCGCAACGGCGGGGTGCACCGCGTCGACACGGCGACGGGAGCGACGCGGCAGATCGGGACCTACGGCGGCGCGCTCGGGTCGTCGGGGGACATCGTCTCGGTGGCGAGCGGCGGGACCTTTGCGACGGTCATCGACAACGACACCGGGTTGGAGCCGGTGGAGTATCTGGCGCGCATCAACCCGATGACGGGGCGCGCGGTGCGCATCGGGCCCACCGGGGTGAGCCGGACGTGGGGCGTCGGGTATTGGCGGTCGATCGTGTTCGGGTTCACGGCGGACGGGGCGGTGGTGACGCTGGACATCACCACCGGGCGCGCGACCGAGGTGGCCCGCAGCAGCGTCGCGTGGTGGGGCGCGGCGGTGACGACGATCGCTCCGGTGGCGCCGCCGTAACGACGGTTTCTTATCAACGGGTGTATAACCCGCTCGATGCTTCACCTCCGGCGCGCGCTCTCCCTCCTCTGCTTCACCTCCCTCACCTTCGGTTGCAGCTCGACGATCATCGTCGGCACGCCGCCCGACTCCGACGCCGGGTCCACCGTCACCGACGCGCTCAGCGTCACCGACGTCCCCGGCTTCACCAACGAGCGCGGAACCATCACCCCCGTCGACGTCCCCCTCCTCACCGACGTGGGGCGCCCCTTCGACGACGCCCGCCGCACCTGCACCAGCACGTCGCAGTGCGGTCGCAACGAGGTGTGCCTCGGCATGCCCGGCTGTGGCGTCCCGTGGATCTGCACCCTGGAGCCCGGCCGCCTCTGCACCGACGACATCGCGCGCTTCTGCGGCTGCGACGGCCAGACCTTCGTCGGCAGCTCGACCTGCCCCGACCGCCCGTACCAGTCCCGCGGCGCCTGCGGCACGACGACC
This sequence comes from Polyangiales bacterium, assembly GCA_044229975.1. Lineage (GTDB taxonomy): Bacteria > Myxococcota_A > Polyangia > Polyangiales > SCUS01. The sequence continues at coordinate 312,969 of JBGARZ010000004.1, read as the reverse complement.
CCCATCGACGGCGGCGGACCGACCCCCACCGGGTGCGTTCTTGCCAACGGGGCCTTCTGCGGACTCGGCGAGACCTGCCGCGTCGACGAGTGCACCCTCTGTCGCTGCACCGCACGCGGCCTCGAATGCGCAAGTAATCCCGCGTGCCGCGACGCGGGCTTCCTCCGCGACGTCCCGGTGCGCCCCACCGACACCGGGAGCTGCACCGTTCGAGGCGTGACCTGCCCCGTCGGAGCAACCTGCCGCGTATCGCCCGATGTGGCCTGCTACTGCGCCGCGCCCGACCGCCCCGAGTGCCGCGTCATCGGAACCGACGCGGGCACCGTCCCCACGGACACGGGCAGCGGCCCGGTGACCGACGCGAGCTTGCGCGACGTGGGCGTTCCCGACGCGGGCGACGTGTGCGCTTCGCAAGACGCGCGCGGCGACGGCCTCTGCGACCTCTTCCTCGGCGTGTACTGGATGAGCAACCGCTGCGTCGGCGTGAGCGGCTGCCGCTGCGCGGGCGCCGACTGCGGTCGCCAGTACATGAGCTTCGTCGCGTGCGAAGAGGCCCACGCGGTCTGCCGTCGCTGACGGTCGGCCCCCTCACCGCGCTGCCGCGCGCCCTCACCCCCGCGAAAGCGGGGGCAAGGGCTCCGGTGGCTGCAACCCAGGCGCGCACCTGACAGCATCCTGAGCCCTTGCCCCCGCTCCCGCGGGGGTGAGGGCGCGCGGCAGCGCGGTGAGGGGGCCAACCGTCGGTTCGCGACCGTGAGGCTGTGGGGATGAAGCTCCCCCCGCGGTAGAGTCCGCGCCGCCATGGCGTTCTTCCAGCCCCCTCCTTCTCTCGGCAACCAGTTCGACGAAGACCGCGTGCTGCGGTCGTACCTGGCGCGCGTGCTCCCCGACGACGCCCGCCACGACATCACACCCGCCCTCTCCGAGCTCGGCGCCCTCGCGGCCGGTGAGCTCTACCAGCTCCAGGCCGCCGATCGCCTCAACGAGCCCGTGCTCACCCCGTGGGACGCCTGGGGCCACCGCGTCGACCACATCGAGGTGACGCCCCTCTGGAAGCGCGCCGCCGTCGTCGCCGCCGAGTACGGCCTCGTCGCCGTCGCCTACGAACGCCGCCACGGCTCGCTCTCCCGCGTCGATCAGTTCGCGCGGGTGCACCTCTTCAACCCGTCGACGGACGTCTACTCGTGTCCGCTCGCGATGACCGACGGCGCCGCGCGCACCCTCACGCTCCACAACAACAGCAACATCACCGAGCGCGCCCTCCCCCACCTCACCAGCCGCGACCCCGCGCAGATGTGGACCTCCGGCCAGTGGATGACCGAGCGCACCGGCGGCTCCGACGTGGGCCTCACCGAGACCGTCGCGCGCCGCGACGACGACGGAACATGGCGCCTGCACGGCACCAAGTGGTTCTCCAGCGCGACGACGTCGCAGATGGCACTCACGCTCGCGCGCCCCGAGGGCAATCCCGCGGGTGGTCGCGGGCTCGCGCTCTTCTATGTGGAGACCCGCGACGCCGACGGACGGCTCCAGCGCATCAGCGTCAACCGCCTCAAGGACAAGCTCGGCACGCGCAAGGTCCCCACCGCGGAGCTCACCCTCGACGGCACGCCCGCGCTCGCCGTCACCGGGCTCAACGACGGCATCCGCGCCATCAGCCCGATGCTCAACATCACCCGCACCTGGAACGCCGTCTGCGCCTCCTCCCTCATGCGCCGCTCCGTCGCCCTCGCCCGCGACTACGCCCGCCGCCGCCGCGCCTTCGGTGCGACGCTCTCCGAGAAGCCCCTGCACCTCGACACCCTCGCGGGTCTTCAAGCCGAGGCCGAGGCCGCGTTTCATCTCACGTTCCGCGCAGTGGAGCTGCTCGGTCGCGACGAGAGCGGCGAGGCCACCGAGGACGACGGCCATCTGCTCCGACTCGTCACGCCGCTGGTGAAGCTCACCACCGGACGCCAGGCGGTGCAGGTCACCAGCGAGGCCATCGAGTGCTTCGGCGGCGCGGGCTACGTGGAAGACACCGGCCTCCCGACGCTGCTCCGCGACGCCCAGGTGCTGCCCATCTGGGAGGGGACCACCAACGTCCTGTCGCTCGACGCGCTCAAGGCGATGGGCCAGACCGCGGCCGTCACTGCGCTGCGCGCGGAGGTCGCCGGACTCGCGGCGTCGGTGCGCGAACCGGCGCTCGTCGAAGCATCGCGGCTCGCGGTGAAGAGCGTCGACCGTGCGCTCGGCACGGCGCGCGAACACATCGCGAGCGCAGCGTCGGGCATCGAGGGCCTCGCGCGACTGGAGGCCGACGCGCGACGCATCGCGCTGACGCTGGGACGATCGCTGGCGCTGGCGCTGCTCGCACGACACGCCGACTGGTCGCTCTCGCACGAGAACGACCCGCGGGCGCGCGCGGCGGCGCTGCGGTTTGCGCGCAACGGCGTCGACCTGCTGGGCGCGTCGCCCGACCTGGACGACGCGCGGCTGCTGGCGATGGATGAGGCGTGACGATCACCCGGAGCGGGTGACCGCGGGCGATCAGGCGGTGTAGGTGAAGTCGGCGATGGCGGTGAGGCCGTTGGTCATGCCGCCCACGTTGGCGACGAAGGCCTTGGGGGCGACCTCGCCGGTCATGGTGATGATCATCGCGACGCTCGGCGCGACCGCCTGCTGGAGCAGCGTGTACAGGATCACGAAGTGCTGCGTCTCGGCGCCCTCGATGTTGGTGGCGAGGTAGCGCGAGCTGGCGGAGTTCATGTTCTTGACCGCGGTGTTGTAGGCGACGGCGGCGTCCTTCTCGGCGTTGCACGCGAGCACCATCACGTTGCGCACGGTGCCAGTGAAGCCGTTGGGCGCCGTGAACGTGACGCTCGCCTCGGTGACGGGCGTGCCGCCGATGGCGGTGACGGCGGCGGCGAGCTGCCGGGCGTGCTCGCGGTGCTGGTTCTGCCAGTTGGTGGCGATGGCGGCGAGGATCGGGCCGCTGGCGGCGAGCGGGTCACCCACGGCCGGCATGGTGAGGATCGGGATGCCCGCCTCGTAGGCCTTGATGGCGCCGTACTCGGCCGCGAGGAGGTTGTTGAGCGGGATGATGTCGGGGTTGGGGACGGCCGGGCCGGCGTCTTCGCCGCAGGCTTCGAGCGCGAGGGCCGATCCGGTGACAGCCACGCCGCCGAGGAGGGCGCGACGCGAGAGGAGTTCGTTGGTGGTCATGGTGTAGGTCGTCCTCGAAGATCAGGGGGTGAAGGTAAGGGGGGCCACGGAGAAGAGGCTCACCGCAGGCTCCTCGACGAGGTTGACGAAGGAGCGCGGGACGATCTGGTCGAGCGCCGTGGCGGCCATGGCGCCCGGCATCGCGATGCCGCGGGCGAGGAGGTAGAGCACGGTGAACTGCTGCGTCTGCGTGCCGACGATGGCGGCGACGAGCTCGGCGGCGTCCTTGTTGCCGATGGTGTTGAGCGTGGCGACGCTCGCGATGGCGGCCTTGCGCTCGAGGTCGGCCGCGAACTTCACGTAGTTGCCGACGCTGCGCATGAAGCCCGTCGGGTTGGCCGGCACGGTGACGGCGCCGTCGCTGACGGCGGTGCCGCTGAGCGCGGTGATGCGCGCCACGAGCCGCGTCGCCTGGTCGCGGTGCTGGGTGCGGAAGCGCGTGAGCAGCGCGCCGGGGACAGCGCCCTCGGGGCGGGTCGGGTCGGTGAGATACCCGATGGCCGCGTCGTAGATGGCGATGATCTCGTAGGTCTTGGTGAGCACCAGGTTGAGCGCGGTGGCGTCGCTGGCGTTATCGGCGTGAGCCTCGCGGGTGACGGTGGAGACCGCGAGCGCGGCGCCAACACCGGCGATGGCCGCGGCGCCCCCGGTCAGGGCCTCGCGACGAGAGACGTGATCTTCAGACATGAGTAGACCTCCGAAGCAGCGTTACGTGGGTGGTACCCCATTGCCCCCGTGACTGGGCGCGGGCAGGATGCTGCCTCATCCGGGGGCCCGTCGGCAACCACCCGATGGGAGGCACATCATGCGCGATCAGGTACGAGTGAATAGGGCTCAAACGGGCCTTGCTGTGGTGCTGTGCGTCGCGGCGTCAAGCTGCGGAGGGAGCAGCGACGGCGACTTCAATGGGTGCACGGCGGCGCAGTTCGTCGACCGCACCGCGGCGAGCGCATCGCGCGTCGTGGGCTACGGCGGCGCGAGCGGCAGCACCCTCTTCAGCTACTCGCCCAAGTGCATCACCGTCGCGGTGGGACAGACCGTGACCTTCACCGGCGGCACCTCCAGCAACTTCGGCGTGCACCCGCTCGGGCCCGGCATCAACGGCGACGCGACGGCAGGAACGGCGGGCAACCCGGTGCCCCGCATGGCGACCGGAAGCGATGTCACCGTCACCTTCACGGCGGCGGGGACGTTTCCGTACGTCTGCGAAGCGCACGCGGCCGCGGGGATGGTCGGCGTGGTGCGCGTGCAGTGAATGACTGATGCGCGAAGGTGTTGACAGGAGCTGCGAAGGGGAGGTAGTACCCGCGGCTCCTTCAGGCGCGTAGCTCAGTGGTAGAGCATCACCTTGACACGGTGAGGGTCGCTGGTTCAACCCCAGTCGCGCCTACTGAATTCCCTCCCTCTCCCTCCTCTCTGCACACACAGGTTCGACCTTCCGGGATGTTGCTTCGCCCCCACTCGTCACTGCGCCTCGGTCACTCGTCGTGACCGCGCGGTCGAACGATGGTGGGGCGCCCGGGTTGACGGTCGCACCCGTTCACGAACACCATCCGCGCCGCGGGTTGTCCGCCGTACCCATTGTGGGGATCTGACCGATCCCCCGACCACAGGAGTATTCCGATAGCGCTCAAGGGACCCATCGACCGAAACCAGCAGCGTCAACCGCAGGTGCGGGTGAACCACCGTATCCGTGTGCCCGAGGTTCGAGTCATCGGATCGGACGGAACACAGCTCGGCATCATGACCAGCCAGGAGGCGCTCCGGCTCGCACAGTCGGAGTCCCTCGACCTCGTCGAAGTCAACCCGAAGGCCGACCCGCCCGTGTGCAAGGTCATGGACTTCGGCAAGTACAAGTACGAGGAGAAGAAGCGCGCCAACGACGCGCGGAAGAAGCAGACCGTCGTCGAGATCAAGGAGGTCAAGGTCCGCCCGAAGACCGACGACCACGACCTCGCCACGAAGGTCCGCCACATCCGTCGCTTCCTCGAAGAGGGCAACAAGGCGAAGGTGACGGTGCGCTTCCGCGGCCGCGAGATCACGCACCCCGAGAAGGGCCGCGAGGTGCTCGACGACGTCATCAAGGCGCTCGAAGGGCTCATCATCATCGAGAGCAACCCCGCCCTCGAAGGCAAGGCGATGACGATGCTCATCGCGCCGCGCCCCGGCGCCATCAAGCGCCCCCCGACCCCCGCTACCGCCGAACCCGACGACGACGACGACGACGACGACGACAAGGACTGACCCCCGGTTGCCTCCGCCGCTCGCGTCCACGCTGCTGGTCGACGCGCTGCTGCTGGGGCTGCTGGCGGTGGTCCGCGGCGACGTGACGCTGGCCTGCGCGGCGCTCGCGCTGCTCGGCGCGCTGCGCACCGTGCGGGTCGCGAAGCGGACGTCGACCGGCGCACGACGCGCGGTGGCGCTGGGCGTCGCGTTGAGCATGGCGGGCGAAGCGGGGCTCGCGGCGTGGAGGGTGTCGACGCTGCGGACGGCGGGCGCGGCGGCGGCCGTGCTGGTCGCGGCGATCTACGCGTGGGTCACGAGCCCGGCGCTGCGGCGGTGACGGAAGCGGCGCAGCGGAAGCCCGACATGACCAGTCGGTAGCTGGGCGCATGATGAACGCGGTTGGAGGAGCGGAGGCCGGCGCCGCCGTAGTTCCAGCCGCCGCCGCGGAGGACGCGCTCGCAGGTGGTGGGCAGCGGGTTGGAGCCGGTGAAGCCGCGCACGCGGTTGGCGCGGAGGTCGGCCAGCGAAGCGAGGGCGCGCTCGCAGGTGGGCTCGACGGTGGGCTCGCGGTAGGCGTACGGATCGTACGGATCGGCGACCCACTCCCAGACGTTGCCCGAGAGGTCGAGGGCGCCGCAGGGAGAGGGAGCGCCCGGGTGTGAGCCCACGGGGTCGGGGTGCCCCGTGTGTTCGTCGTGGCCGAAGGTGGCCATGCGCAGCGTGGGGTACGTCTCGCCCCACGGGAAGGTGCGCCCGTCGCTGCCACGCGCGGCCTTCTCCCACTCGGCCTCGGTGGGCAGGCGGGCGCCGACCCACGCGCAGTACGCCGTCGCCTGAAACCAGCTCACGCCGACCACGGGTTGGCGCTCATCGCGGAAGCGCGCGTCGAGCGGTCGCGGCGACGTGCACCGCCCGGCGCGGACGCAGCGCTCGTAGTGGGCGCGCGTGACCTCGGTGCGATCGATGTCGAAGGCGGGGAGCGTTCGGGTGTGCCGCGGGCGCTCGTCGGGCTCGCCGCGGGTGTCGTCGCCCATGACGAAGGGCCCCGCCGCGACGCGCACACGATCGGCGGGCGGCGGCGTGTCGGAGCGCTCCTGCGCGGGGAGCGCAGGGGCGACGGCGAGGAAGGCGAGCGGGAGAAGCAGCGGGGCGCGGCGCGGTGTCATCGACGGGAGCATTACCTCAAGCGAGGTCCGAGATCAGCGGCGGGCCCTCGCCAACGCGACCAGCGCCGCGTCGTCGAGCGTTCCCTCCGCCACCCGCTCCAGCGCCACCCGCGTCGGCGCGTGGGCGCACGCCTCGGCTGCCACCCGCACCCGCGTCGACGCTTCCGAGGATGGTTCGGCGGTCAGCACCAGCGCCGCCCCGACGCGCGACTCTCCCTCGGCCGACGGGTCGTCCAGCAGCCGCGCGACCTCGTCACCATCGAGGGCCGACGCGCGATACGCCGCTCCTCCCTGGGCGAGCTCATGCAGCGACGACCGCCACGCCGCCAACGTGCGATCACCCCTTGTCAGCAGCGGCGCCAGCTCCGACTCGCGCCGACGCGCGGTGTACCGCTCGCGCGCCCAATCGAGCGCGAAGGCAAACCCGCGCCGTCCCTCATCGTCGTCGACCAGCGACGTCCACCCATAGCGCGTCGTGACAACGCCGATCTCCCTCACCTCCAGCTCGCTGCCGGGCATCGGCCAGGCCACTCCGTGCAGGGTCGCGAAGGAGAAGAACCGCGTTCGCCAGATCCCACGAAGCTCCATGCCATCGGCGCCGATCACCACATCGGTGGGGCGCACCACCCGGCTAAACGCCCACACCTCGAGCGCGCCCACGACCCACGACACCGCGCGCGGCAGCGCGGGTCCCACCATCGCACCCACACACAGGGCGGCGACGATGCCCAGCGGGAGCCCCAGCACACCCGTCGTGACCCAACGCGCCAGGCCGACGAAGTCGCGAAACACCAACACTCGCTGGTGAGGCGCCATCTCCAGGCGTTCGACGCACTGTCTGGCGGTCGCGAGCCCGCGTTCGATGGGCCTCGGGAGCTTGAGCAGGATGCGCTCCCAACCCACCTCGATCAGCAGCGTCACGTCGCGCTCGTCTGGTAGGACGAGCACCCGCCGCATGGACTCGCGCGAGATGAAGCGCTCGGTCTTCCCCTCGCCGAGACGGACACCCGCGCGTGTCACCCGCAGCGTCATCCGATCCTTCCGCCATTCGAGGAGGGGAACAGTCACTGCCGAAGCGATCAGCGCCACTGCGACGATTCCGCACACGGCCCCTTCGCCCGCGATCAACCCAACCGTGACGAGGACGGCGAGCACCGCCGCGGTGATGGCCAACCCAAGCCACGGGAGCCGCCACTCCACGGCGACGCCGCGCACGACGATCTCGTCGGGTTCCACGGGCTTAGTGGATGCCACCGAACGCCCGTCGACGCACTGCCCCGCTCACGGCCCGTGACGCACCGTCAGCGTGAGAGCGTTGGTCGCGCGCACGTCCGCGGCGTTGCGGCACTCGATGCGGACGCTGTGCTCCCCCTCGCTCCAGGCGCTCGCGTCGACCTGAGCGCAGCCCCGACCGAGCATCAGCGAGGGCTGTGTCGGGGCCACGGCGACCTCGCTGACCCCATCGAGCAGCACCTCGTCACTGGGCCCCCTCACGCTGAAGCGCGCGGCGCCGGTGAAGGCCACGGCCCGTGGACACACCGCGAAGCGATCACCCTGGGACGCAGCCACATAGAGCCCGCAGGCGGGCGGGGTCTCGTCGACGCCGTCGCGGTAGCGCCGCAGCGTGCGCGCGATGGCGGCCTCGCACACCGGGCAGAACGGCTGCGACGCGTCGTCGCCCATGCGGCAACGAGCCGTCGGGTGGTAGACGCAGCCCTGGTAGCGACGGCCGCCGACGAGAGCACCCGTGACGAGACCACGCCACCGTGCACCGCTCGCGTCGGTCGTGAGGTTGGGGACGAAGGCCAGGGTGTTCCACCAGTCGCCGGGGGCATACGGGGCGGGCGGCCGGTTGTCGTCGTCGCCGAAGCACCCGGGGACGTCGCTGTACTCGTCGCCGAGGTGCACCAGCGCGTGGCCGAGCTCGTGGTCGAGCACCTGGGCGTCGGCGCCGAGGTCGAAGGCCACGAGCCCGACCGGCGAGAATGGCTCCACCGTACGAGGCGCGTTGATGCGCCCGCCGCTCGTGTTGAACACCACCACGACGACATCGACCGAGGGCACGGCCTGGCGCGCGGCGAAGATCGCGAGCTCGGGCTGCACCGCGAGCAGAGGGGTTCCGTTGGGGTCGAGCGTGTCGCGCTGGAAGCAGCCGTGCAGCGGGGTGTTGTGGGGGTCGGGGTCGGAGACGGTTCCGGTGGAGGAGGCGAGGTCGAGGGTGTGGCGGTTGAAGAGCGAGGGCTCGCGGCCGAGGATGGTGCCGCGGTCGTCTTCGAGGTCGGCGAGGAGCCCGGTCACGCGCTCGTGGAAGGCGCCCATCTCGTCGGCGGCGAAGCCCTCGGGGATGAACACCACGTCGACCGCACGTTCCACGTCAGGGCGGCGGATGTCGGACTGGAGGCGAAGCCCACAGAGCGACGGCCATGTCTCGCAGGTGGGCGGCGTCGCGAGCTCGGTCGGGGTGCAGCCGGGGGTGGGCTCCTCCTCGGCGACACACGCGACGAGGAGCGACGCCGTGAGCGGGAGCCAGGGTGAGCGACGAGTGGAAGGGGACATCGGGTGGGTGGTGCAACGAGTCGGGAGCGCGCGGGCTTCCCGTGTACACCATCGACCACCGGGTGGTGGGTGAGGCTCAGGCTGCGGCGAGGTCGCTGAGGTTGCCGCGGAGCTTCTCCAGCGCGCGGGCCTCGATCTGACGAACGCGCTCCTTGGAGATGCCGAGCACCTGGCCGAGCGACTCCAGCGTCACGTCGTCCTCGCTCAGCACGCGGCGCTCGATGATCCAGCGCTCGCGGTCGTTGAGGGCGCTCAGCGCCAGCTCGATGCGGTCGCGGCGGGAGTCGGCGACGGAGTGCTGGTCGGCGAGCTCCTCGGGTGAGTCACCGGGGTCGCGCAGGCGATCGACCGCGGGGGACTCTCCGTCGATGGAGGCGTCGAGCGAGACGTCGCGCTGCTTCAGCATCGGCAGCAGTCTCTCGATGCGCTCGACGGGGACGCCCGACATCTCCGAGAGCTTCTGGGGGTCGTCCTCGCGGGTGCGACGGTAGGCCCGGAGCGCGCGCCGCTCGCCCTTGCTGCCGCCGATGCGGACGAGGCGGTACGCCTTCACCACGTACTCGCGGATCTCGGCGCGGATCCAGTACACGGCGTAGGTGATGAGCCGGCAGTCGCGCTCGGCCTCGTAGCGCATCGCGCCCTTGAGCAGCCCCAGGTTGCCCTGCTGGATGAGGTCCTCCAGCGGAACCCCCCAGCGCCGGTACTCGGTCGCGACCGTGATGACGAAGGGCAGGCTCGACTCGATCAGACGCTGTCCCGCACGCTGGTCACCGTGGCGCCAGCGCAGCGCCATCACCCGTTCTTCTTCTGCCGAGAGGGGCGCAACCCCGGCGAGTGAGTGTCGATAGGCCTCGAGCGCAGTGACCGATCCGAGCGATCCCATGGCGTGACTCCTGTGCGTCGCTTCGAGGGCGGTCGATGACGACTCCCTCCGACGCGATCGACGCCTGTGCATGGTGGGTGCCACGCGCCGTTCGCTCGCACGCCACCCTCTTGATGCTCGGGTTGGGCGGCACTTGTTTCGTGGCCGGGCGGAGGGCTCGCGCAACGGTTGCGTGAGCCCACGGGCGGTGGTTGCGAAAGTGGTTGAGCACCGTTGCAAGGCTGTGCGACAGCCACCGGTCGTGAGTGAGCATTTCGATACGGTGGTGGTAGGCGCCGGGGCAGCAGGTGCGGTGATCGCGGCGCGGATGACGGAGCGCTCCGACCGGGAGGTGCTGCTGCTCGAAGCGGGCCCCGACTACGCGAGCCCGGCGGACCTCCCGCAGGATCTGCGCGACGGCACCCGCAACTCCCTGAAGGCCCACGACTGGGGGTACGAGCACAAGCCCAACGCCCGGCAGATGAAGTTTCCGTTGCCGCGGGGAAAGGTCGTCGGCGGGTCGTCGGCGGTCAACACGTGCATCGCGCTGCGGGGTGTTCCGTCGGACTACGACGAGTGGGCGGCCCGGGGCTTGAAACACTGGGGCTGGGCGGACTGTCTGCCCGCGTTCAAGCGGCTGGAGACGGACCTCGACCGACACGACGAGTGGCACGGTGCCAGTGGGCCAGTGCCACTGCGCCGACACACGCCCGACGAGCTGGTGCCGTGGCAGGCGGCCTTTCTCGAAGGCGCGGCTGCCATCGGGATGCCCCGCTGCGACGACACCAACCACCCCGAGGCGCGCGGGTACGCCCCCCACGCCATGAACAAGATCAACGGCGAGCGCATGAGCGCGGCGCGCTGCTACCTGACGCGGGAGGTTCGGCGGCGGCCCAACCTCACCATCCGGCCCAACACCCTGGTGCGTCGGGTGCTCTTCGAGGGGCGGCGCGTGGTGGGCGTCGAGGTGGAGCACCCAGGCGGCGCGGTGTATCGCATCAGGGCGAAGCGGGTGGTGCTGTGCGCCGGGGCCATCGCCACGCCGGGAGTGCTGCTGCGCTCGGGGGTTGGTCCGAAGGCGGAGCTCGATCGGCTGGGCGTGGAGATGGTGTCGGACGTGCGGGCGGTGGCAGCGAAGCTGTTGGATCACCCGGGCGCGGCGTTCTTCATGTGGCCGAAGAAGGGGGTGTGCTCGCTGTCGCACCCGTTGATCCAGACGGTGTTGCGGTGGCGCTCGAAGGACGGCGCGCACGAAAACGACCTGCAACTCCAGGCAGGGTCGGCGGTGCTGCTGCCGACGATGAGCCTGCCGCTGGTCGGGGTGATGTGTCAGGTGGGCAAGCCCGAGGGGCACGGGCTCATCCGGTATCCGAGCGCAGACGTGCGGGCGAAGCCGGTGATCGAGTCGCGCATCCTCGACCACCCGACCGATCGGGCGCGGGCGCTGGAGGCGCTGGAGGTGGGTCGCACCATGGTGGAGACGCCCGTGATGAAGGACCTCGCGACGGTGGTGTGGCCGCCGCCGGGGGTGCTGCGGAGCGAGCGGTTCAGCCGGTGGATCTGGGCGTTCTGCGACTCGGGGTATCACCCGTGCGGGACGGTTCCGATGGGGGCCGACTACGACGCGGACGCGGCGACGGACGGCTACGGGCGGGTGCGCGGGACGGAGGGGTTGATGGTCGCGGATGCGAGCCTGATGCCGACGGTGCCGACGGCCAACACGCACCTGCCGACGCTGATGATCGGCGAGCGCTTTGGCGAGTGGCTGCGGGAGGGGAGCGTCTAGACCGGGTCGTCGGGCGTCGGGTCGGCGGGGGGTTCCTCGTCACGGCGGGGAGAGCCGCCGCCACCGCGGGAGCGGATGGAGGGCATGAGCGTGTCGGCGTCGCCGTCGTGCCAGCGGAGGAAGGCGACGACGCGGCGGCCTTCCTCGTAGGCGCGGTCGAAGAGAGCGAAGGCGCGCTGGCGGTCGGCGTGAGCCTGCGCGGCGAGCGGGGGCTGCTCCTCGCGCTCGCCCACGAGCTGGAGCAGGCGCTCGCCGAGCAGGTGCCAGGCATCGAGCTGCGCGGGCGTGACGGGAACCTTGCCTTCGAGCAACTTCGCCTGGGCGCGCAAGAGCGAGGTGAGGGCGATGAGGTCGTTGGCGATGTCGAGGTACGCCTTGCCGGAGGGGATGTGTTCGAGGGTGCTGGGTTTGAGGAGTTCCCAGATGACGAGGTTGCTGGCGAGCGAGAGCAGGCGGGTGCGAGCTCCGGTGGCGTCGGCGGCGACCTTGGCGACGATGGGGAGCGGCGAGAGCGCAGTGACGTAGACCGCGTGGGCGTACTCGACCGCGAGCGCGCGGGTCTCGATGGCGTCGATGGCGTCGAGGTCGACGGCGGGGCACTCGGCGACGATGCGCGGGCGGAGGGAGCGCAGCGTCGGGGCGACGCCGAGGGCGCGGGAGACGGCGTGCGGGATGTCGACGTTGATGGGGTGCAACGTCTCGGGCGCGAGGGCGGCCATGGCGGCGCGCAGGGCCTCCAGGGCGACGCGACCGCGCGGGGCGGGAGCGGTGGTGGAGGAGGTGGTGGTGGAGGGGGCGGTCGACTGGGTGCGGGAGTTCTTCATGGGGGCCTCGTTCACGGTCGAAGGGGGATTGGAGGGGTGCGCGATGCCGTGGATCAGCGCGCGCTGCCTTCTCGGAACGAGGGCGGAGGGATGTTTCGGGGGCGCGACCGAATTCTGGAAGACGTGCGCTGGTTCGACGAAGCGGTGCGAGCCGTCGCGAGAGACGGGTTGCTGCGAATGGGACCGGTAGCAGCCGTCGGCAGATGGTGGTTGAGGGCGAAAACGGGGTGGTGCGAGGGGTCGAAGCGGGCGACGACGGACGATGGGAGGGCGGTGCGAGGGGTCAGAACGGCGGGCGAGGGTCGTCGAAGGGGCGGTGCGAGGGGTGTGCAGCGGGCAGCACGTCCGGCCCTGCGTCCAGGGCGAGCGAGATGCCGCGGGGGTTTCCCCAATTGCGGCTCACCCGTACGTATTGATCCCACGCCGCCGTGGGGCTTGTTCAGGGGCTCAAAAGCCTGCCATTCCGGGTGGCAACCCCTTCGCGCAACCACGTCATGAGCACGCCTGGGCCCGCCAGTGTCGTCAGCGCACTGCCACCACGAACAACCGCGGGAATCGCAGCAGCACCTTGCCGTCATGCGCGGCCGGGTACGCCGCGGCGATGCGCCGCTGGTAGTCGTCGAGAAACGCCCGCTGCTCCTCCGTCGTGAGCGGGTCGAGAAACGGCCGCAGCCCGGTTCCCCTCACCCACTGCACCACCGCCTCCGCGTCGGCAAGAACGTGGTTGTAGACCGTGTGCCAGAGGTCGAGCCGACGCGCCCACGGCCGCAGCGCGTCGTAGTAGACCGACACCGCAGGCAGCGGGTCGCGCGCGGCGTCACGGAGGCGCTCAGCCCACGGTCCCGCGGCGGCGACCTTCCTCATCAGCGCGTGCGTGGGCTCGGCGAAGTTGTCCGGCATCTGCACCGCCAGCACGCTGCCGGGCTCGAGCGCGGCCAGTTGTCTTGTGAGCACCGCGAGGTGATCGGGCACCCACTGGTAGATCGCGTTGGCGAAGAGCACGTCGGTCCCCGCGTCGGGCAACCACGTCGCGGCGTCGGCCTCGGCGAAGCTCGCTCGCGGTACACGTTGGCGGGCCTCGGCCAGCATCGCCGGCGACGTGTCGAGTCCCACCACCGTCGCCTCCGGGAAGCGCTCCACCAGCAGCTCGGTCGAGTTGCCCGGCCCGCAGCCCATGTCGACGACCCGCCCGCGGGCCTCGATCGGAACCTGCGCCAGGAGGTCGCGCGCCGGGCGGGTGCGCTCGTCCTCGAAGCGACGGTAGACCTCGGGTGACCAGTCGCTGGCGTTGCTCATCGTCGTTTCAAGGTATCGCATGGCGCGCTACCACTGGGCCGCGCGGCGCCATCGCGACCGCCGGTCTGGAGGTCGATGTGACGATGAAGGTGTTGATCCTGGGTGGGACCCGCTTCATGGGACACCTGCTGGCGTGGCGGCTGGTGGCGGGCGGGCATCGGGTGACGCTGTTCCATCGGGGGACGCGGACGCCGCCCTTCGCCGACCGGGTCGAGACGCTCCTCGGTGATCGCGCAAAGGGCGTGCTGCCGTCGCTCCTCAAGGGGCGCGAGTTCGACGCCACGGTGGACTTCGGGGCGTACGAACCATCGGACGTCGAGCCGCTCGTGGGGACCACCCTGCGCGACGCGCTGGGTCACTACGTGATGATCTCCACGGGGCAGGTGTACCTCGTGCGCGAGGGCTGTCCGCGCCCCGCGAAGGAGAGCGACTACGACGGCCCGGTGATGGCGCGCCCCGCGGACGACACCGACGGGCCGCAGTGGGACTACGGCCACGGCAAGCGGCTGTGCGAGGACATCGTGAGCGCCGACAAGGTGCGGGCGACGCGCGTTCGCATCCCGGTGGTCAACGGACCGCGCGACAACCAGCGACGGGTGGAGTCGTACCTGTGGCGCCTGCTCGATGGCGCGGAGGTGCTGCTGCCGGATGGTGGGGGGACGCCGATGCGGCACGTGTACAGCGAGGACGTGGCGCGCGCGGTCGCGGCGATGCTGGGCGACGAGCGGACCTACGGGCAGGCGTACAACATCGTGCAGGACGAGACGCCGACGCTGCGCGAGCTGCTGGAGGGGATGGCCGAGCGCGTGGGCGCGCGGCCGACGCTGGTGGACGTGACGACGGAGCAGGTGACGACGGCGGGGCTCGTGATGCGCGAGGTGTCGCCGTTTACGCAGCGGTGGATGTCGTTCATGGATGGGGCGAAGGCGAAGGCGGAGCTGGGGTTTCAACCGACACCGTTGTGGCAATACATCGACCGGGTGGTGGCGGCGTTTCTGGCGTACCCGGCGGGCGACCGGCCGGAGGGATACGAACACCGGACGCGCGAAGCCGAGCTCGCGAGGCGGGTGCTGCGCGATGGCTGAGCCGAGGGAGGTGTTGGAGGGGTTGCTGGCGGAGGTTCCGGTCGCGAGCCTGGCGGTGGGCGGGGACGAGGGGCCGGCGGTGTCACTGGTCGCGTGGGCGCGGACGCGCGGGCCGACGCGGCTCTGGATGCTGGTGAGCGAGCTGTCGGCGCACACGGCGGCGCTGCGCAAGAGCGGGCGCTGCGGGGTGATGGTGAGCGAGGCGTGGCGGGTGGACGACCCGCGGAGCAACCACGCGCTGACCCGGGTGATGCTGACCGCAGACGCGAGGTTCGTCGGGCGCGACGAGGCGCGCGAGGCGGGTGCGGAGCGAGCGTATCGGGAGAGGTTCCCGATAGCGGACACGCTATTGGGCCTGGCGGACTTCCACTGGGTGGAGCTGACACCAGTGGGGAGCGGCGGGTTCGTGATGGGCTTCGGGCGGGCCTACCGGGTGACGGGCGCGGAGCTCGACGAGCTGACGCATGTGACGGGGAAGTAGGGACAGAGGGTTTAGCCGCGCGACGCGAGCAGGGCGCGCAGGCGGGCGACCTCGGCTTCGGCTGCGAGGCGGGCGGCGCGCTCCTGTTCCTTCGCGGCGCGCTCCTCCTCGGCTTCGGTGAGAAACGGCTCTTCTCCTCCGACGCCGGTGCCCAGGCGCAACCGCACGGCGCGACCGCTGCCCACCGCCACGAGCCAGCACCCGAGCGAGGCGACCTCGACGCGGTCGTCCATGGTCTGCGCCACCCGAACGAATCCCCGCCGCGCGAGGCGACGGTAGACCTGCCACCGCACGCGCGTACGGCTGCGCGCCGTCGCGCCCGGGTCGAAGATCACCAGCTCCTTCGCGCCCATCGCGTTGTAGAGCACGGGCGCGTCGTCGTAGTCCTTCTGGACATCGCGCGAGACGATCTCCAGCGCGAAGGACGGCGCCGTCCCTACCTCCCACAACTGCCACGACGAGGGCACCGCGTCGGGGTCGACCTTGGGCAGCACGTAGACGTCCGGCGCCAGGCGCTGCGTGGGGTCGCCCGGCACCCAGTAGATGAACTGCTCGGCGCCCGTGAAGGCACGCACCCGCTGGGCACGCAGCCAGCGCGCGATGAGCGGGCGCAGCGCCTCCGCGATGAGGCACTGCAGGAAGTCCTCCCCCATGTGATCGGTGTCCGGGTAGTGCACCGTGTGAACGCGCCGCGCTGTGGTGTTCATCGCTGGGCGACGAAGGTGCCACAGAGCGGCGGCGACCGCGACGATGGAGGCCCTGGAGCGGCGGCGACCGGCCGCGTACCCTCCGCCGTATGAACCCCACCATGCTCGTCGGACTCGCGCTCGCCGCGGTCGGCTTCCTCCTCTTCGCCGGGACGCTCTTCGGCGGCGGTGGCGTCGACAAGTCGAAGCAGTTTCAGGTCATCGGCGAGGTGATGTCCGGCCGACAGGGTTCGGGGCGCCGACTCGCGATGCTCGCGGGCTTCGGGCTGCTGGGCATCGGCATGCTCACCACCTTCGCGGGCGTGGCCTCGCGCGACGCGGGGCGCGGCGAGCGGTGCCAGGCGTACTGCGTCCAGCAGGGCTACACGCAGAGCTCGCTCGGCCCCGCCGAGGAGACGCCCGCGGGCGGTGGACGACCGGTGAGCTTCTTCGCCTGCACCTGCACCCGCGCGGACGGCGCCCGGACGCAGACGCGCGCCAACGATCTGTAGCGTTCGCTGCCACCGGGCTGCCATCGGCCTGCGGCGGAGGGCTGTGTCCTACTGCGCGCATGAGACGCTGTGGGCACGTCCGAGGGAGTCACGCTCGCGCGGGCTTCACCCTGGTGGAGCTGATGATCGCCGTGGTGGTGCTGGGCATCCTCGCGGCGGTCGCCTTTCCCGCGTACTCCCGCTACATCCGACGCGCCAAGACCAGCGAGGCCATGAACAACGTCGGCAAGATCTACATGGGCGAGGTCGCGTACTTCAATCAGAACTCCGAGCAGTCGCTCGCGTCGTTCATCTCGGCCAGCACGACGCCGAGCGCTGCGCCCAGCGCGTCGAAGTACCCGACGCAGCCCACGTCGTTCACCGGCAACTCCAACTGGAGCGCCATCGGGTTCTCCATCGATACGCCGTTCTATTACGCGTACCGCGCGGTGGGGACGGCGACGGACGTGCGCGCGGAGGCCCTCGGCGACCTCGACGGCGACGGCGTCGGGTCGACGTTCAGCTTGTCGGGCGCGCTCAACCAGGGCGAGATCCAGCGGGCGCCGTTCGTGATCACCAACGAGTTCGAGTAGGGCCCTATCGGAGCTCGATCGTGTCGACGCAGGCGTTGAAGGCGTAGAGCGCGACGCCCCCTGTCGGGAGGTCCGCGATGGTGGTCGTGAGGGTCGCGACGGTCGCGCCCGCCTCGCTGTAGACGCGACCGGTGACCGCGCCGCCCGCGCCAAAGGTGACCTCGGCGCGGTACCAGGTGTTCTCGGAGAAGGTCGCGGCGGACGCGGTGATCTGCACGAAGCCCCACGCCGCGTGGCGGAAGAAGACCACCTGCCGCGTGTTGGGCGCGAAGCCGAACGACCACGCGCCCGCCGACGACGCGCCGAAGCCGAGGTACGCCCGCCCCGCGTTCGTCGCGCGGACCCACGCCGAGATCCGCTCGCCCGCGGCGCCGAAGGTGCGGTCGGTGCGGTAGTACCAGCGCGACCCGATGCTCGGGCCCGTGAGGCCACGCGCGCCGTCGTGAGCGCACGCCGCGGCCGCCGTCCAATCGGGGGTGCTGCCGCTGCCGCCGCGCGTCCAGGGCGTCCAGGGCCACGCGCCGCTCTCGAAGCTCTCCCACACGGGCGACGTGCACACGCCCGCGGCGCAGCTCTGACCGGTGGCGCACGCCCGTCCGCACGCGCCGCAGTGGGCCGCGCTCGTCGAGAGCTCGACCTCGCAGCCGTCCGAAACGGCGCTGTTGCAGTCGCCGTAGCCCGCTTCGCAGGAAGCGACGGTGCAGGAACCGGCCGCGCACGCCGGGGTTCCGTGGGGCGACGTGCAGGCGGTGCCGCACGCGCCGCAATGGGCGACGTTCGTCGCGAAGGTCACCTCGCAGCCGGTCGTCACCATGCCGTCGCAGTCGCCGTAGCCCGCGGCGCAGGTCACGCCGCAGCGACCGGCACCGCACGACGCCGCTGCGTTGGGCGACGCGGGGCAACGCTGGCCGCACGCGCCGCAGTGCGCCGGGTCGCGAGAGAGGTCGACGCAGGCGGCGGCGCAGAGCGAGGAGCCCGACGGACACGCAGGCACATCGACGGTAGCGACGTCGACCGAGAGGGGTGCGTCGGTCGCGAGGGGAGCGTCGGTCGAGAGGGGAGCGTCGGTCGCGGCGGGAGCGTCGGTCGCGAGAGGCGTGTCGATGACGTGCGGCGCGTCGTGCGGAGGGGGCGTGTCGGACGCGTCGGCGTCGTCGGCGACGAACCCGCCATCGAGGGCGCTCTCGTCGATCGACACGCCCATCGCGCACGACGTGATCGCCGCGGATGAGAGAACCCAACCGACGAGCAGACGGCTTGCGTTTCGCGGGGGAGGCACGGGCGGCACGGGACCCTGCCATGTTCGCTCGTCGACTGTCAGCGGCGGGAAATCCGCGCTGATGACGTGGGTGGGTGCTTCCCCTCGCTCACGCTCAGGGTCTGGCGTGGTCGCCGACGGCCTCGGTCTCGAATCGCGGAAGGGCCTCGGTCTCGAATCGCGGAAGCGCCCCGCTCACCCCCGCGCCGCGATCGTCGCGAGCACCGCGTCCATCGCCGCGCACTCCTCCGTCGCCAACACGTCGTCGCGCTCTCTGCGGATCGCTCCGTACACCGCCATCGCCAGCAGCGTCGCCCCGCGCCGCGGATCGCCCGTCAGCCACCGCGCCACCACCGGGTGCTTCACCTGCACCAGCGCCGTCCGCGCGCCCGCCTGGTAGTCCACCATCGCGTCGCGCGCGCCCCGCGACGACTCCGCGCCCGCCAGCGTGTGCAGCGCCTCGGCGGGCAAGCCCATTGCGCGCAGCTCGCTCTCCACCCGCGACGCCCACGGCCACGCCGCCTCGCGCGCCGCGCTCACCTTCTTCGCGGGCTCCGTCCGCGCCGTCTCGCGCGGTGGCGCCTCCGGCGGCTTCGCCGCTGGCGCCTCCACCCGCGGCGGCTCCTTCGTCGTCGCGGTCGGGGCCACCGCGATCGTCGCCGCCGGCCCGTCGTCGTACTCCAGCATCGCCGCGTCGTGCAGCACCGTCATCCACGCCGAGCGCCCCGCCGCGACCATGTACGGCCGCTCCAGTCGCCCGTCCCCGACCGGAACCACCCGCAGCTTCCGGTCGTCCTTCCGCGCCTGCTGCAACTGCTGGAAGGTCGTCTTCGTCCCTGGGAGCTTGAGCCCGCGCGCCGTGTCCTTCATCGCGCCACCACCAAGCGCGCCCGCCAGCGCCGAGCGCGTCAGCAGCAGCGCCCTCACCCCCTCGTCCATGGACCCGCGCTGCGCCGTCGTCACCCACGCATCCAGCAACCGGCGCCACGCCCAGCCCACCACCTCCTCCAGCAACGCCGTGCGCTCGGCCCCCTCGACGCCGCGCCACACCCACAGCCGACCCATCAGCGGCGCGTCACACGGGTACTTCCCCCCGGCCCGCGACTTCACCGTCGTCAACCGATCGCCCACCATCAGCTCGATCGTTCCGGGCGCGGCGTCCGTACGCAGCCATAGCCAGCCCGTCATCGCCCCCATCCCACCGCGATACGCCGGGCTCTTCTCGTTGTGCGCCGCCACCGTGCCCCACGGCGCCTCCGCCTCCGTCGGGCCCAGCACCCGCTGCAACGCCGCCAGCGCCAGCGTCGTCGCACGCTGTCTCGCCTGCGCCAGCGCCAGGTCGTCCACCGGCCCCGCCCGCGTCGCGTCGGGCGTCAGCGTCGGCGCCTCCAGCGCCATCCGCGCAGGCCACGGCAGCGCCAGGTCGCTCTCGCCCAGCCGCCGACGGCCGCGGTACCACGCCACCGTGCTCACGGGCGCCGCGCGGTCGTCGAGCCAGTACACCTCGCCCTCCGCCCCGGGCTCCTTCAATGGACACCGCAGTCGTACGCCCAGCGAACCATCGAGCGGCGCCTCGATCTTCGTCGCGGGGGGAGAGCGGTCCCACGCCAGCGCCCGCAGCGCCGCCTTCACCCACGCCGTCAGGTCACGCCCCTTGCGCAGCGTCTCCAGCCAGCCCACTTCGCGCGTCGTCAGCACCACCGCACGCACACCCGGCTCGGCCAGCGCGCAGGGCTCGTCCGGCGCCGCCGTGCAGTAGCCCACCGCCCGGTGCTGCGCCGCCTGCGCGTCGAGGTCCGCCAGCGACATCGGCTTCCCCTCGGTGTCCGCAAACACCGCGCGACCCACCGCCGCGCCCGATAGTCCGCGCGTGGTCAGCAGCATCCAGCGCAGCGCCGCGTTGCTCCATGGCGGAAGGGCTTCGCCCGCCGCGGCGGCCCTCTGCAAGAGCCCGCGCGCGAGGTCGAGCATGCGGGTTCCCAGCTCCAGCGACTGAACCGATCGATCGATGTCCGTCAGGTCGAGGTCGACGCACGCCAGCGCCGCCGCCATCGCGAAGGGCGCGGGCATCGTCAGCACCCGCGCGCTGCTCCCCGGCGCGTGCACCCGCAGCGTGAGCGCCGCCTCGCCGTCCGTCAGCCGCAGCTCGCCGAACCCGAGCTTCGGCGCCGCCGCCTCCACCCGCACCGACAACGCCGCGCACTCCGGCTCGCCCGGAACCGCCACCCGCTTCGCCCCCGCCAGCCGCAGCGAGCGCCGACGCTGCGACCGATCGATCTCCGCGCTCTGGTCGACGGAGGCTTCGCCGACGAGCGTTCCGAGGGCGCGCGGGTCGTCGGCGCCGTCGAGCACCACCGCGGCGATGTCGGGCTCCTCTCCCGCCGCCGCGACGACCCACGGCGTCGTGCGCGGGCGACAGAACCCTGGCCGCGGCGAGAAGAGCGTCAGCGTCTTCAGGGAGATGCGCTCGCCCGATGGGCTCCGCCACATCGCGACGCCACGCAGCCGCTCGCGCAGGGAGGTGTGCCGCGCGAGACCCTTCGGCCCCTCGGCGAGCGCCCATCGCAGCGCCAGCGCCGCGGCGCCGTCGGTGGCCGCCGCCGCGTCGTCCACCATCGCGTCGAGCAGCACCGAGACCATCGCGCGCAGCAGCGACTCGAAGGCCTTGCGGCCGGCGTCGGAGAGCGCGTCGAAGGAGGTGGTCAGCACCGCGTCGTCCTCGGGGACGAAGCGCCCGACGACGGGGAAGGGCAGCGCCGCGCCGTCCAGCGCGAAGGCCAACGCGCCGTCGACGACGACCTCCACACGCGCCGACGCTGGCTCGCGGACGATGGCGGCGTGGAGGGTTCCGGCGTCCTGCTGGGCGAGGGTTCGGACGGAGGAGGCGGCCGCGAGCCCGACGAGGTGCTCAGCGCGAACGCGTGGGCGCTCGGCGAGGCGGGCGCGAGCGAGGCGACGGGCGCGGGCGTCGCGCAGCGCGGGGAGCTGCTCGTGCATCGAGCGGAGGCGAAGGTCGAAGCAGCGTTCGATGAGCGCGCGGATCTCGCGGTCGGACACGATGACCGGGGTGAAGTCCTCGCCTTCGAGCTGGTCAGGCGCCTCGGCGAGGTAGGGGAGCACCCGCGGATGGAGGTCGGTGGTGCGGGCGCGGAAGGCCGTCGGGGTGACGTCGCGGACGACGCCGTCGACGGAGCGCACTGGGATCAGCGGCGTCGCGGCGAGGGCCGTGCGCAGTGCCTGGAGGGCGGGCGCGTCGGGACGGATGATGACGTGCGCGTAGGCGTGCAGGAGCATGCGCCGGGAGGCGTTGCTGCGGAGGGCCACGCTGTCGGCGTTGAGGGTGTCGAGGGACTCGTCGTCGCCCTGCCACGCGAGGGCGAGCCTCGTGGCGAGAGCGATTTCGGCGGCGTGGACGAGGGCGTTGAGGTCGTCCGGGATGCTCTGGAGCAGCGGGGATTTTTCGCCCGCGGGGACGACGAGGCGGTCGTCCTCGACGACGACCTGGAGCGGCCCGAAGCGACCAGCGAGGTTGCGGGCGTCGAGGGCCTGTCCCGAGTGGCCGAGGGTCGAGCTGTCCTTGCTGGAGGGCGCCGGAGAGACCGCTACGCGGGAGTGCGCAGAGGAGGTGACGATCCAGGGGACGCTGCGGCGGTCGGCGGTGGGCGCCAGCCAGCGGGGGTCTTCGCTCACCCTGGTGGGCAGCGTGTTGCTCACGTTGACGAAGCGCGTGGCGTCGGGGAGCACCGCGGCCAGCTTGCGCTGCGCCGTCGAGTCGAGGAGCAGCACGGGACGACCGTCGGCGCGCACGCCCCGCGCGGCGTTGCTCACCAGCACGGCGTGTTCGAAGGAGACCGCGAGGGCGATCACCTCGCGCGTGGAGAGCAGCGTCGATGGGTCGGTGGTGGGCCACAGCGGGAGCTCGACGAGCGCGGGGTGGCGCTGAAGAACATCGGCGCAGAGCTCGCGCTGGGCGCGGGCGTCCTCGGTGGAGGCGCGCAGCGTGTCGAAGACGGCGGAGGCCATCGCGCGGCGGGTGGCGCCAGGGAGATGGTCGAGCTCGGGGCCGAACCACTGGCGTCGCGGGTCGGTGACAGAGAGCGCGCCCGCGAGGTCGACGGCGAGCACCGCGAGGGCCTCGGCGAGCACGAGCTTCACGGCGCGCAGGGCGGCGGTGAGGGAGGCGTTGCGTTCGATGCTCTGGAAGACGCGGTCGGCGATGACGCCGGGCGCCTCGATGGCGACTTCGGCCGGGACGCCCGCGGTGTCGAGCGACTCGGTGGTGAGCGGGCGCTGCTCGACGAAGACGGTGACCAGCAACGGGCCCGGTGCGCCGAGGCCGCGCGAGCGCAGAACGAGCTCACCGCGGAGCCCCGGCAGCGTGACGGGCAGGGAAGGGTTGTCGTCGGTGGAGGCGTCGCCGAAGGGCGCGCGCAGCACGACGTCGTCGGAGGGCGCGAGGCGCGTGTCGCGAGGCGTGAGACCGAGGAAGCGCTGACGGCGCTTGTGGGCTTCGCGGGCGGCCTCGATGGCGGCGTCGGCGGGCTTGGCGTCGAGGGGCCACAGCAGCGCACCGAGGCGTGGGCGGTTGGGGGGACACCAGAGGACGGTGGTGATCCACGGGGCGATGTCGACGGGGAGCGCCTCGGTGCCGCGCCACACCAGCGACGACGTCGACGCGGCAATGGCCGCGAGGGAGATGAGACCACCCGCGGCGGTGGGGATGAGTGGCCACGTCGCGAGGGTGTAGACGGTCGACGAAGGGGTGCGCCCGAGGTCGACGTCCTGGTCATGGCCCGATGGGAGCTTGCGAACGGGCCAGTCGTTGCCGAGGCCGTGGTGGAGCCACGCGAGCAGCGACTCGTGGAGGGCGACGCGCTCGGCGTCGGGGAGATCAGGCGTCGCGAGGCGCGCGTGGGCGGCGGTGAGGAGCTCGGGGAGGTGTTGGTTCCAGGCGCGGCGGAGGGCGTGGGAGAGACCGCCGGAGAGGTCGACCTGGGAGCGCGATGCGTTGGTGGGCAGCGAGCGCGCGTCGAGGTGGAGGCGCAGCGGAGGACTCGGGACGCCGTCGACGGCGGGCGTGAGCGGGCGCTCTTCGAGGGTGACGCCGAGCTCGGAGAGAACGAGCCGGTTGGGCTGGTTGGGGCGGAGGAGCTGGAGGGTTCCGCGGAGATCACTGCCGAGGTCGAGGGCGACGGCGACGAGGGGCGGTGCAGCGGGCCCGGTGACGAGGACGACGCCGTCGCGGCGCAACGGGATGGGGAGCGCGACGAGGCGATCGCGGAGGAGGATGGTCTCGGCCGGGTCGCGGGCGAACCACTCGCGCACGACGGGCATGCCGAAGGACTCGCGCAGGTGCACGCGGACGCCTTCAGCGGGCAGGTCAGTGGGGCGCGCGACGAGCTCGGTGCGGGCGCTCTCGACGGCGGCGGGGACGCGCGCGTCGGGGTCGTGGGTGGCGCCGACGATGAAGCGCACGCGGTGGCACTGGCCGGGCGGGGCCTCGTGGGTGGTGTAGAGGTCGACGTGGCGCGGGCCGAAGCCGAGGGCGGTGTTGACCGCGATGGCGAGCAGGCGGAGGCGGGGCTGGGCGGTGCTGAAGAGGTGATCGAGGAGGTGCGCGAGGTCGTCGACCGCGGGCGCGGCGCCGTCGAAGGTGAGGATGAGGTCGTCGGCGTCGTTGTAGAGATCGACCGCGGTGGCGTCGCCGGCGACCGCGGCGCGAACGATCTCCAGCACGTAGAGCAGCGGCTCGGCGAGCTGGAAGCTGCGGAGTCGCTCGACGGCGGCGCGCGGGTCGACGAGGGCGGTGCCGCGGGAGAGGAGCTTGCGTTGGGTCATGGGGGTGGCCCTTCGGAAGACGTCGCGCCCGGCCGCCGCGGGTTGAAACCCTTTTCGTTTCTACACAGTGAGCGACGCCCGTTTTGCGGATGGAGTCGTCCGCGGAAGAGCGCCCACTGCGCGGTTGCGGACGGCCCGCGGACGGGCCTGCAACCGCTGAAGTGGGAGCCTGGAGATGGGCGTCCCGCCTGCGCGGGACTTCCTGGCGGGGCGCCGGTCGCTGGAGCGACCGTCGAGAGGGTGAAGGTGTCCGCTCCCGAGCCGTTCGGTGAACTCCTACTTCCACTCGTCGAGCGCAGAGCGCTCGGCGCTCCGCCAGCAAGTCCCGCGCAGGCGGGACGCCCAGCTCCAGGCTCCCACTTCAGCGGTTGCAGGCCCGTCTTCGGGCCGTCCGCAACCGCGCAGTGGGCGCTCTTCGGCCGACGGCTCCCTTGCGGAATCCGGTGCTGTGGATGTGTAGAGGCGAAAGGGTTGAAACCCCGCGGCGACCGGGCGCAACGACCTGATGCGAGTCGTCTCACGACGGAAGACCCAGGCTGAACAACGCAACATCGCGCTTCGCGTCGAGGGCCTTCGCGTCGAGGGCGATGGCGCGCACCAGGGCGAGCGCGGCGAGGGCGGGGTCGACCTTCGCGGCGGCGATGGCGGAGACCACCCGCGGGTGCGCGGTGTGGAGCAGCAGGGCGCGGTCGTCGTCGAGCGCGAAGGGTTCGTCCTTCGTGGCGTCGAGCAGCCACTCGGTGGTGCGCCCATCGTGTGGAACACACGCGAAGGCCATCGTCCCGCCGCAGCCCTCGATGGTGCCGAGGGCGACGTCGCGCAGGTCGAGCGCAGGGAGCAGCGGGCGCACGGCGTCGAGCAGCTTGCGGGCGCGGTCGTCGGCGGGCGCGACGCGCGCGAGGAGGTAGCGGGCCTCGACGGCGGCGACGCGGTCTTCGTGGTGGTGGGCGCGCAGGAGGGTGAGCAGCGCGTCGGCGGTGGACCCCGGAGGACCGAGGTCGACGACGGGGACGTCACGGCGCGCGAGGGCAGCGGTGAGGTTGGAGAGGACGTGGGTGCAGCGGCGATCGGGGCGCTGGAGGATGCCCGTGGAGAGCACGGCCGTGTTGCGCTCGGGCGACGACGCGAGCGGGTGCGCGAGAGGCCACGCGACCTCGGCGGGCTTGAGCTTGTAGGGGGCGACGAGCGCGAGGCGCGCGAAGGTGGTGAGGAGCTCGGCGTCGGGGAGCGCGTAGCTGGTGTGGCGGGCGACGGCAAAGCGTTCGGTGACGGCGGCGAAGGCAGCGACGAAGCGCTCGCGGAGAGCGGTGCGGGCGAGATCGGCCGCGAGCTGTTGGACGCGGTCGAAGGCGGCGTCGCGACGGACGTTGTCGCGCGAGACGGTGTGGTGCAGGTCGTGCGCGTCGACCTTCCAGCGAACGCCAGGGAGAGGGCTCTCGGCGGTCTCGTAGAGGAGGATGCCGCGGTTGTAGAAGGCTACGTGCGCGACCGGGTCGACGGCGAGCGCGAGCACGGTGCGCGCGTCGACGCGGTGGGTGAGCGTGACGGCGCCGTCGATGTCGAAGGGGCGATCGATGCGGACGTCGCGATCGCCCGAAGGGATGCCGTGGGTGCGGAGCTGCAAGGGCGCGGCGACGTGCGGGCACCAGCGGGAGAGGGCGGCGTGGGCGGCCTCGGCGAAGGCGTCGGCCCCGGCGGCGGTGAGCGTGAGCGTGAGAGAGACGGTGGTGCCGCGGGAGGGCGGGGCGGATTCGAGCTCGTAGGTGAAGTCGGGGCGGAAGGTGAGGCGCAGGCCCTCGGCGGCGCCTGCGCGGCCCGTGTCGACGGTGACGACGGAAGGCCCGGCGCCGAAGACCGAGAAGAACCCGACGCCGAACTTCCCGATCTTGGCGGGGTCGCGGTCTTTGGTGGAGCGGAAGAGGACGACGAGGCAGCGCTCGATGGTGTCCTGGTCCATGCCGCGGCCGTCGTCGGTGACGGAGGCGAGGAGGGTTCCGCGATCGTTGGCGCGGTCGGGCTGGTAGTCGAGGCGGACGTCGATGGTGGTGGTGTCGGCGTCGAGGGCGTTCTGGACGAGCTCGCGCAGCCACGCCATCGGGTCGGCGAACTGGCGCACCATCTGGTGGATGGCGTCGTGGACGGCGTCGGCGGTGGTGAGCGCGGGGCCCTCGTCGGGGCGCTGACGAAACGGGGACGTCATGGAGAGGGCACGGACTCTACCGCGAGAGCCGTGGCGGGTGACCGCGGCCCGACGCGTTGGTGGGCATCAATGGAAGAGTGCGACCGCCGTGAGTGGCAGCGCCTCACGCCGCGGCGCGAAACTCCATCGGCCCGCTCGTGCGAGCGCCCCGGCGGTACACACCCGGCGCCTGTCCGTGGTGCCGCTTGAACGCCCGGTTGAACGCAAACTCCGACGCATAGCCCACGCGCGACGCCACGCCCGCGAGCCCGTCGTCCGTCACCCGCAGCAGCCGCGCGGCCTCGTCGAGCCGCAGCGCCGCGAGGTAGCGACCGGGCGACACCCCTTCGCTCTCGCGGAAGCGGCGCGCGAAGACCGGCCGCGACAGCCCCACGCGGCGCGCGAGCGAGGTGACCGTCCACGCGGCGGCGAGGTCGCCCTTCATCAGCTCGACGGCGCGACGCACGGCCTCATCGGGCGCGCGGGCTTCGACGGGCGGAACGAGTTGCAGATGATCCCGGGTGCTGCGACGGCGCGTCTCCATGGAGTCGGAGAGTGTCGACGCTCCGCGGCCCTCGTCCAGTGCCACGCCATCCTCCGACGCAGTTCGAGAGCCTTGGACAAATCATCGAGCGTCCCGGCAATGGCCCCACCGCCCCGCGATCGCGCACAGATGCGGTGATGCCCACCACCGAAGACCCGCCGACCGCCACACCGCCCGCCGTCAGTCCGCTCGCGCTGGAGCGCCTCTTCGCCGCGCGCACCGTGCTCTTGTTCGGTGAGGTGACGGCGGCCCTCGCCGAGCGCGTCGCGTCGCAGCTCCTCGCCCTCGCCGCCGCGGGTCCGGAGCCCATCCGGCTGTACATCAACTCGCCCGGCGGCCACGTGGAGTCGGGCGACTCGCTCCATGACGTGATCCGCTTCATCGGGCCGGAGGTGCACGCCGTCGGCAGCGGGTGGGTCGCCAGCGCGGGCGCCCTCATCTATGCGGCGTGTGAGCGGCGCAACCGCTACGCGCTGCCCAACACGCGCTTCCTGCTGCATGAACCCAGCGGCGGCATCCGCGGCCCCGCCGCCGACATCGAGATCGAGGCGCGGCAGGTGATCGCGATGCGCGCGCGGCTCAACGCCATCTTCGCGCGCGCCACCGGGCAGACCGAGGAGAAGATCGCCCGCGACACCGAGCGCAACCACTGGATGAGCGCCGAGGAGGCCGTGGCCTACGGGCTCGCCGGGCGCATCATCGAGCGCGCGGACGAGCTCCCGTAGGCGATCGAAGGCCCCTTGGCCGTGCTCACGCCCGCCGTGCCGCCTGCTCCGTCCCGCGCTCGTCCGCGTCTTCCGCCATCCCCTCCCCCATCTCGTCCAATGCAGCGACGCGCACCCCCGTCGTGTCGCCCTCCGGCTCGCTCTCTGGCTCGCTCACTGGCTCGCTCACTGGCCCCTCGGGTTCGCGCCGCGCCTCGGGCTGCTTCGGCGCCACCGTGGGCCTGTGCTGCGCCGTCGCCGCTTCGAGCCATGGTCCGCGTCGCGACCCGACCACGCCCGCCATCTCGACGCGTACCCACAGCGTCGCGGCCCCCTCTGCCGCCGTCCCCAGCGCGCTCCCGAGGCTCACCATGCGGCCGTTCGTCAGCGTCGCCCGCAGCGCTCCTCCGAGGATGCGCACCTCGTTCACCGTCGACCACGAATAGAACGTCTCTCCCCACAGCCCGTTCACGCGCATCCCGTCGACGCCGACGGTCACCTCGGGTCCACGCGACGCGTTGGCGAGCACCCACGCGAGCAGCCCCGCGAACACCGACAGCGCGGGTCGAAGCGTGGTCGACAACGGCGCGACGATGATCGCCGGGACCATGGCGCAGTAGAGCCACAGCGCGCGGTAGGCCGGCGTCGTGGCGGCCGAGGTACGCATCGTCGCGACGCGCTGCGAGGGGCCGACCCCGAGCGCGTGCAGGAGCTCGTCGACGTCGTCATCGCACTCGCCGAGGAGGACGTCGCCGTTGGCCAGCGTGAGCTCGAAGCCGTCGCGGTTCGCGCTCCGACGCACGCCCTGCACGACCTCCCCGAGCGGGAAGCACACACCAATCGGGTCGCCTTCGGCGTCGTGCGCGAAGTGACGCCCGAGTCTTCCTTCGACGACGCGGAGCGTGCCCTTCGCCCAACGCGATCGCTGGAGGAAAAACCCGAGCAGGAGCAGCAGCGGCCCGCCGAGCGTCGCGAACGCCGTGACGACCAGCACCACGAAAATCAGCAGCCACGGAGTGTTGTCGATCGGCGTCGAGAAGAAGTGGAGCGCGACGACCAGGACGTTGATCGCCACGTAGCCCAGGAGGCCAAGCCAGCGGGAGAGCCGCCGCCGCGAGGTGGCGAAGCGACCGCGCACGATCACCGGAGGGGCGGAGGTCGTCATGAAAATCCTGGCGAGGCTACGACACCCGCGACAGCGCGCCGCACGTCTACGTGGACGGCTCGGCCGACCTTGTGACCGTCAGCTCTGCGGCCTCCGTGTCTTCGTCGAACGCGAGGCAGGCACGCAGGTCCTCGACAGTGAGCTCGGGAAACTCCCCCAGGATCTCCGTCTCGGTCATGCCTGCCGCGAGGTAGGACAGGACGTCGTAGACGGTGATGCGGAGGTCGCGGACGCACGGCTTGCCCGAGCGCTTGCCGGGCGTGAGCGTGATGATGTCGGAGCAGTGACCCACCAAACGTCGCTCGTCACCCATGCGCTCTCAACGCCGTCACTGCGTCGCGTGCTGATCGCGTCAGGCAGCGATCTCGTTGCGCCGGCTCGGGTGCTTGAACGCGAGCACGATGCGGTGGCCCGGAACGCCCGCCGCGAGCAGCTCCGCCGCGATGCCAGTGTCCGTGCCGTCGTGCTGTATCCAGATTCGGCCGTCGGCAATGTCGAGGTGGAGCAGCGGTGCGTGGATGCGCTGGTAGCCGTCCCACCCGACGGCCATCAGCAGGTAGTGGTCGCCGACGCGGTCGCCGACGGTCATGAGGTCGATCGCGCCGTGCGACACGGGGTCGCGGGCGTGCTCGCGCAGCAGGCGCTCGATCAGGTCTCGCCACTCGGCGGGGGCATCCATTCGATGATCCTCTCCTGTTGGGGGTCGAAGCGCACGATGCGATCGAGGAGGCGCTCACGCACCGCGGCGCCGAGTGGCTCGACGAAGAGCGTCTTCCACACCTCCTCGGGGACACCAAGGAAGAGCTTGCGCGCGGGTTCCTGTGTATCGAGGAGGATGCGGTAGATCGCGTGTTGCCCGACGGCCTGCTCAAGGTCGCTGATGTCTGAGAGCCCCTGGAAGGTCTTCACTTCCACAGCGACACGCGTGACTCCACGCTCGGCAGCGATGAGGCGCTCGGCGCCGAGATCGACGTAGAGGTTGCGGCGGCCAGACACCAGGCGATACGGGTCATGGGTGATCGTCCAGCCGTCCGCGGTAAGCGCGCGGCGCACTGCCTCGTGGAATCGGTCGCGAGCGGGCACTGCCGAGATCCTCGAGGCGGTCGTATCACCGTGCGTCCCGTGGGTCGAGGTGCCCCTTCCAGATGGGGTACTACTCACGCCGCCGCACGAGCACCGCCCACGTGAGCCCCACGCACGCGGTCGCGTAGCCCGCGAGGATCGCCCAGCACTTCAGCACATGCTGCGCGGTGCTCTCGTAGTGCAGGTTGGCGAGCCCCATTCGCGCGACGCTGACCCCGCCGACCTTCGCGGGCAGGTCGTTGACGGCCGCGAGCGAGCCGAAGGCGTCCATCGACCAGCGGCTCACCGTGAACCACGACGCCACCGTGGTCGCGCCCTCCAGATCGAAGATCATCCCCGCGAAGAGGATCTGCGGCACCAGCGCCAGCGGCACCACGCTCATCGCCTTGTCGGGCGTCGACGCGAGCGCCGAGATCAGCAGCCCCAGCGCCAGGCCCGCCGCCGAGGACAGCACCGTGGTGAGGTAGAAGTCCACCGCGGGGTCGATCACCACCGTCCGCGCCGGCAGCGGAACCCACAGGCTCACCACCGTGAGCAGCAGCGCCGACTGCAGGAGCACCAGCGCGCCCAGCACCGCCACCTTCGACAGCACGTACGACCCCACGCGCAGGTCGGCGAGGCGCTCACGCCGCAAGATCGTCGCCTCTTTGCAGACCTCGCGCGCGGCGTTGATGATCCCGAACCACACCCCAACGGTCGAGAGCATGAAGAGCAGCTTGCGCGCCTCGGTGGCGTCGCCCCGGACGGGAGAGAGCGCCGTCGCGGGTGAGACCATCACCAGCAGCGCGCCCATCAACGGGGCCTGCGCGAGCAGCAGCGCGAGGTTGCGACGGTCCTGGCCCAGCAGGTCGATGTAGCGCCGCGCGAGGATGCCGAACTGCCTCAACGGCGAGTGCCGCGCGCGCGTCGCGGGAGCCGCGATGGCCTTCGCGCGGTCGACGCCGGGGCCCTGCTGCGCGCGGGCGAGGCGCTCGACCACGTAGCGCCGGTGCTGCGCCGAGCGGAGGTAGCGCATCTGCCAGAGCACGGAGTAGTGCGGGCGCGTCGCGGCGCCGGGGTTCTGCTCGACCCAGCGGGCGTACTCGTCGCGGAGGTCTTTGCGGATGAGCGCGCTCTCGGGGTCGGCGACGCCGTCGAGCTTCGTGTAGATGTCCGCGAAGTCGCCGCTGGTGACGTGGAAGAAGTCGAGCGCCTCGGCGGGCGGGCCGAAGTACACCATCCGCCCCGCGGACATGAACACCACGTGGTCGCACTGGGTGATGTTCGCGGTGGCGTGGGTGACCAGCACCACGGTGCACCCGCCGTCGGCGAGGCGGCGCAGCGTGAACATCATCTTCTTCTCAAGACCCGGGTCGAGCCCCGACGTCGGCTCGTCGAGGAAGAGCAGCGACGGGTCGATGAGCAGCTCCGCGGCGATGGACACCCGCTTGCGCTGACCGCCGGAGAGCTGGTCGACGAGCTTGTCGCGGTGCGCGCTCATCTCGACCGCAGCCAGCACCTTCTCGACCCGCGCGGCGATCTCCGAGTCGAGGGTGTCCGACGGGAGCTTCAAGCGCGCCGCGTAGGCGAGGGCCCGGTCGACGGGCAGCATGCGATGGATGATGTCGTCCTGTGGCACGTAGCCCAGCACGGCGCGGTAGGCGTCGAAGTTGCGGTAGTAGTCGTCGCCGTTGACGCGCACCTCGCCGGAGTCGGCGGGCTGGTAGCCCGAGAGCGCCATCATCAACGTCGACTTGCCCGCGCCCGAACCGCCCACCAGCGCGACGAACTCGCACGCGTCGATGCAGAGCGACACGTCGTCGAGGAGGACCTTGGTTCCTGCTCCGCGGGAGTCGGGGACCTCGCGGCGCAGCGTGGTCGCGTCGATGCGCAGGGCCCCGCGCTGGTCGTACGAGTCGAGGCGCTCGCCGTCGTAGTGGAGCTTGAACGGCCCGATCTGGATGACGTCCCGCGGCTTGAGTGAGGCGGTGCCGACGACGCGTCGGCCGTTGAGGAAGGTTCCGTTGGTCGAGCGGTTGTCGTGGAGGATGTGGGTCGCGCCGCTCGACGAGATGGTGGCGTGGAGCGCCGACACCTGGGGGTTGTCGAGCACCACGGCCGCGCCCGTACGGCCGATGGTCACCGGGGGACAGCCCGGCGCGACGGGGATGTGGAAGGCCACCGTCGCGGCCTTCGCCACGCGGGGGAAGAGCTGGTTGACGTAGGTGAGCGTCACCACGCTCCCGGTGGTCGGGTCGGCGACGCGCAGGACGTCCCCGTCGACGAGCGCCTGCTCGGTCACGCGCTGCCCGTTGAAGAGCAGGCCGTTGCGCGAGCCCACGTCGACGATGCGGTGGCCCTTCTCGTGGGCCTCGACGCGGCAGTGGCGCCCGGACACCCAGAGCGATTGCAGCACGACGTCGTTGTCGGGATGCCGGCCGATCACGACCGGGGTCGAGCCCAGCGCGACGACCATCTCGCGACCGGCGTCGATGATCCGCAGCGTGACGAGCTCCTGGCTCTGGAGGGTCTTCATCGGAGGCGCTCTATGTACTCCCAAACCCGGCGGCGCCGCCGACCTGCGAGACGGTGCCGAGGAAGGACCGTCGCGCCCGCCTCCTCCCCCCTTCCAACACGGCCGAGCGCTTGCGCGTCGTGCGCGAGCGTCGCGCAACCCGCGCAGATCTTCGCGCAATGACCCTGCGACTCCACCCACGCGGACGTTGATCCGCACGCATGGCACCACGGGTGCACTCCACTGCGGAGCCCGCCATGGCAGGCGTGGCATCACCGAAGGAGTGACTCCCCCCTATGCACACCCTCCCGTTCTGGAAGAACAACGCAGTGAAGATGGTCGCCGGGATGTTCGCCGCCGCGGCGGCCCTGGCCTTCGCCCCCGACGCCATGGCCGGGTGCAACCCCGCCTGCCCGGCGGGCCAGATCTGCCGCTACGAGGCCGCGGGCGGTCACTTCTACTGCGCGGCGCCGCGCGGTGGTCGCGGCGGTGCGACGCGCATGCAGTCCCGCGGTCGTGCCCGCTCCTCGACGGCCACCAACACCAACGCCCCTGCCCCGACGGCCCAGCCGACGCCGGGCCCCGGAGGCCGCGGCTCCCGCTGAGACGTTTAGCCCTCGGCGCCCTTGCGGGGGCGCGCGATGCCATAGGCCCCGAGCCGATCGACCAGCGTGCGCCGCGAGATGCCCAGCCTCTCCGCGGCGCGCGTCTGGTTGCCCGCGCACGCGCTCAACGCCGCGAGAATCTCTTCGCGCTCGGCCGCCCGGCGCGCGCCGCGCAGACCCGGCAGCGGCGCGGGCGAGTCCGCGGGTGACACCGCGGGCGACAGCGTCAGGTGCTCGGGCAGCAGCACGCCGTCGGTGGCGAAGAGGGCCGCGCGCTCCATGGTGTTGCGCAGCTCGCGGAGGTTGCCCGGCCAGGGGTGGGACCGCAGCGCCGCGAGGGACGCGGGGTCGAGGCGAGGCACCGGGGCGAGGCGGGCCCGCGCGCAGGCTTCGGCGAGGAAGAGCCGCGCGAGGGCGTCGATCTCGTCGCCGCGCGCCCGCAGCGGCGGGACCTCCAGCGCGATGCCCGCGAGGCGGAAGTAGAGGTCGTGGCGAAACGCTCCCGCGGCGACGGCGGCGTCGAGGTTGCGGTGCGTGGCCGCGACGAAGCGCACGTCGATGGGGCGCGAGCGAACCGCGCCCACGGGCGTCACCCGCCGGTCTTCGAGCACCCGCAGCAGCGTCACCTGCACCGACGCGGGGAGCTCGCCCACCTCGTCGAGGAAGACCGTTCCGCCGGAGGCGCTCTCCAACAGCCCGACCTTCGAGGTCGTCGCCCCCGTGAACGCTCCCTTCTCGTACCCGAAGAGCTCGCTCTCCAGCAGCGAGGCGTTGAGCGCCGCGCAGTGCAGCCGCACCATCGGGCCCGCCGCCCGCGGCGACAGGCGGTGCACCATCTCCGCGAACACCTCCTTGCCCGCGCCCGTCTCCCCGAGCAGCAGCACGCTGATGTCCCCCGGCGCGACGCGCTCGATGAGCCGCTGGAGCCGCCGCGTGGCGGGCGACGCGACGACCACCTCCGCCCGAAACTCGCCGCGGGGCAGCGCCTCGGGCGCCACGACGGGCGCCGGCGCGCCGGGCTCGACCGCGGGCGCGGGCCCCTGGAGCGTGAGCATCGTGCGGCCGATCTCGACGACCTCCCCGCGCCGCAGGGCGACGCGCTCGTTGGGGCGCAGCGCGCGCTCGTCGACGCGGGTGCCGTTGGAGCTGCCGAGGTCTTGCAGCGTCGCCGCGCCGTCGACGAGCGACAGGGCGGCGTGCGCGCGCGAGGCCTGCGGATCATCGAGCGGGACATCCGCCTGCGCGCCGCGACCGATGACGAGCCGCGCCCGCGGGGCGAGCGGCCAGACGGTGACGCCGCCGTCGGTGATCACCACGAGCCGGAGCGCGCCCTCGGTCCGCGGCGCGTGGGTCGCCGGCTGCGTCTGCGCGGTGTGGTCCGCCATGGGGAGGGTCTGGTCGGCACCATACCAGCCCTTGACGCGATCTCACCACCGGGCGCTTCATCGCCCACGCTGCCGTCATGGGACCCGTGGAGGATGACCTTGGCCTCGTGGGCTCGACGCTCGACGGGCGCTACCACCTGGAGCGCGCCGTCGCGAGCGGCGGCTTCGCCGTGGTGTACCGCGGTCGGCACGTGGCGCTCGACCGCTCCGTGGCGGTGAAGGTGCTGCACCCCGCGCGCGGCGCCGACGGGGCGACCGACCCGCGCGAGGCGGCGCAGCGCGAGGCCCGGCTCATCGCCCGCCTGGAGCACCCGGCGATCGTGCGCGTGCTCGACGTGGGCGTGACCGACACGTCCCGGGCGCCCGTCGCCTGGATGGCCATGGAGTGGCTCGACGGGCGCACCCTCGCCGCCGAGCTGCGCGCCCGCCGCGGCGAAGGGCCCCGCGACCCGGCCGCCTGCCTCGCCCGCCTCACGCCCGCCTTCGAGGCCGTCGCCCACGCCCACGCGCAGGGCATCGCGCACCGCGACGTGAAGCCCGCCAACGTCTTCATCCTCGACCGCCCGGCGTCGACCTCCGACCCGGGGCTGCGCGTGCTCGACTTCGGCATCGCCAAGGAGTCCCCGCCCGAGCAGCTCACCGGGGGCTTCACCACCACCGCGTCGACCGTGTCCGCGTTTTCGCTCCCGTACGCCTCGCCCGAGCAGCTCAGCCGCACCCGCACCGGCCCGTGGACGGACGTGCACGCCCTCGCCCTCCTGCTCACGGAGCTTCTCCTCGACCGCGCCGTCTTCGTCGCCGACGACCCCATGCTGCTCCATCAGCAGGTGCTCTCCCCGGTGCGCCCGACGCCCGCCCGGCTCGGCTTCGACGCGGGCCCGTGGGAGCGGGTGCTCGCGCGCGCCCTCAGCCTGCGGCCCTCCGATCGCTACCCCGACGCGGGGTCCTTTCTCGCCGCGCTGCGCGCCGCCGTGCCGTCCGCGCTGCGCCCGCTGGAGCCCGACACCACCCAGGAGCAGCCGCGCGCCGCACGCACGCCCCGACCCCGCCCCGCGCTGCGGGTGGTGGTCCCCATCGCGCTGCTCGCGGGCGCCGGGCTCGTCGCCGCCGCGCGCTTCGCCGCCGTCGCTCCACCGCCTGCGCCGACGCGTGTGAGCCCGCCGCCCCGCGTCGCACCCGTCGCCGCACCCGTCGCCGCGCCCGTCGCCGCACCCGTCGCGCCGACGGTCGAGCCGCCCGTCGCGGCGCCGACGCCGACTCCCGTCGCCGCACCACGCCGACGCGCCGCGCCCCGCGTGTCTCCTGCCGCGAGCGCAGCCCCCGTCGCGCCCGACCCGCCGCCTGTGGGGCGCCGCGTGCACGCCGAGTAGGCGCTTGACGCTGTGGCGGGTGGTGCCGTTCGATGAGCCCCGCGGATGCGTCGCGCCCTCCTCGTTGCTGTGATCGTGGCCCTCACGGCGAGCGTGGCCTCCTCCCAGGACGCCTCGCAGGAGACCGCCCGACGCGCCCTCATCGTGGACGCCGAGGCCGCCAGCGACGGGGGTGACCACGCCCGCGCGCTCGACCTCGCCGCGCGCGCCGGGGCGCTGCGCATGACGCCCTCGCTGCGGCTGCTCATCGCGCAGGAGCAGGCCGCGCTCGGGCAGGTGCTGGAGGCCCTCGACGGCGCCGAACGTTGCGCCCGCGAGGCCGAGACCGACCCCGCGATGCGGCAGCGCGAGGCGCTCCTCGACGAGTGCCGAGCGCTCGCGACGCGCACCCGCGCGCAGACCGCGACGCTGTCGGTGAGGGCCCCGCGCGAGGGCGTCGTGGTGCTCGTGGACGACGCGGTGCTGTCGTCGGCGCTCTTCGGCGTGGCGACGCCGCGGCGACCAGGCGCCATCACGGTGCGCGCGCGTGTCGGTGACGAGGGCTACTTCGAGCAGACCGCGACGCTCCGGGCGGGGGAGAGTGCGGAGGTGGACGTCCCGCCGCCGCCACCAACACCACCAACACCACAGCCGCGACCCGTCGCGACGCCCATCGCGTCGACCACGGTCGCCCCGCCACCGGCTCCTACGACGCCAGCGCGCCGTGCGTCCGCGGGCCCATGGATCGTCAGCGCCACCGGCCTCGCCGCCGTCGCCGCGGGCGCCCTGCTGTGGTGGCGCCGGGACGTCGCCGTGGGCGACTGCGCCATCTCGGGCGACGCGTTGCTCTGCCCTTCGGAGGCGTCGGTGTCGCGCGCCCAGCCCGCCGCCGCGCTCGGTGACTCGGCGCAGGTGAGCGCCTTCGTGGGCGCCGCCGTGGCGGCATCGGGCGGGGTGTGGCTGCTGCTCGACCGGCGGGCGCACCCGACGCGGCGCGCGTGGTGGGCGCCGTGCGCGATCGGGCGCACCGTCGGCGTGTGCGGGGCGCTGTGAGACCACGGTGGGGCCTCGCGCTCGCGTGGGTGGTCGGGTGCTACACGCCGAGCGCCGTGCGCCTGGCGCGCGACGACGCAGCGACGGCCGACGTGCCTGCGTGTGCGGCCGACCTCCAGCGCGACGAGTCCCACTGCGGCGCGTGCGGCCGGGCGTGCGGCGCGCGCGAGGCGTGCGTGGCGGGGCGGTGTGATGGCGTCGCGTCGTTGGCCGCGGGGCGCGACCACACCTGCGCGGCGCTCGCGCCCTCGGGGCGGGTGCTGTGCTGGGGCGCCAACGAGCAGGGACAGCTCGGGGTCGGCGAGGGTGCGCCCGCGACGGTGCGCACGCCCACGCTCGTCGCGGGCCTCGACGGGGTGCAGGAGGTGGCCGCGGGGCGCGGCGCGACGTGCGCGCGGCGCGGCGACGGGGCGGTGTGGTGCTGGGGCGAGAACGTCAACGGCCGCGGCGCGACGGGTCGACTGGGCGTCGGCTCCGACGAGCTGGTGGTCACAGCGCCGGCGCGGGTGCTCGGGGTCGACGGAGCGACGCGGGTGTACGCGGGCGAAGAGATTCAGTGCGCGCAGGGCGGGGACGGCGTCGCGCGATGTTGGGGCGGGACGTCGTTGCACGCGTTCGGGGGGCGCGCCGCTGACGGGGGCTACCCGACGTTTTCGGCGATGGCGCTGCCGCTCGACGTCGCGTGGGCGGTGCAGGGCATGGCCGTCGGCGCCAACCACCTGTGCGCTCGCTCGGCGGAGGGGGCGGTGCGGTGTTGGGGCGCCAACGGCGGAGGGCAGCTTGGCAACGGCACCCTGGCCGACCGCCGCGCGCACGTATTGGGACAAGACGCCGTGACCGCCGGGGCCGTCGAGGTGGTGGCGGGCGCGCGGATCTCCTGCGCGGCCTTCGGGGGTCGCCGACGGGTGGCGTGCTGGGGCTCGCTCGACATGGTGGGCCTCGGCGAGGCGAGCGCGTTGGTGCCGCAGGAGGTCGCGGGCACGGAGGGGTGGCGCGGGCTCTCGCTCACGGCGCGCGTGCTGTGCGCGGTGTCGGGGTCGGGCGCCGGGTGCCTCGGCGAAAACCGCTTCGGCCAGCTCGGACGGGGCACGTCCATGACGGGGCCCGAGGCCGCGGCGGCGGTGGTCGACCTGGAGGTGACGGACGGCCCGCTCGCGGCAGGCACCACCCACGCGTGCGCGGTGGACGTGTCGGGCGCCGTTCGCTGCTGGGGCGAAGACGTCGCCCTGGGCGACGGGGCGGGCTTCCCCCGATCGGCGCCGACCTACGCGCGCGACCTGCCGTAGCGAGCGAGCAAGCGACGCGCTTCGGTGTGTGGACTCGCGCGGGTCAGGCGCGGATGACGTGGCTCGACACGACGATGTCGTGGACGGCGCGGTTCTCGCGGTCCCAGAGGGGCCAGCCGTAGTTGAGGATCCAAGGAACGAACGGGACGATCGACGACACCACGGACACGGCGAGGCCCTTCACGACGAACTCGCGCAGCAGCGCCGTGCCGAAGTCCCAGGGCTGACCGTTGTCGCGCACCGCCCGGATGCCGACCATCTCCCGGCCCCAGGTCTGGCCGTTCTTCGCGCCATCACGCGCCATCAGCAGCGGCGCGTAGAGGAAGCTCACCGCGAGGAAGGCGAGCCCGCCGATCCCGAGCAGGATCATGAGCAGCATGGGGTCGCTCGACGAGGAGCTCGAATAGCTCGGGTAGCTCGCGGCGCGGTTGTTGTCGATCATCGCCACGGCCACGCCCCCCAACACACAGAACGGCAGCAGGATGATGACGCCGTCGATCATCGTGGCCGCCGCACGGCTGCCCCAGCTGGCCAGCGGGCCGGGGACGGTCCTCGCCTGCGGGGGCGACCACGGCCCGACGGGCGCCGCGGTCGAGGCGTAGGCGGCCGGGGGGATCTGCGGTTCTGGACCGGAGGACATGGACATCGCGCGATGTTCAACCCGCGGGTTGCGTCCCTGCAACTCCCGGTGGTTCGATCGGTCAGGGCCACCAGGTCGATTCGTCTTCGCCCTGCATCGAGATGTAGCCGCCGCTGCCGTCGCGCCCGTCGACGCCGACCAGCTTCCCACCGCTCCAGAGCAGCACGACGTCGCCGGCGATGGCCGAGGCGCCGCCCCGCGATGCGATGCCGCTGGCCGCGGCGTGCAGGTTCTGGGCGGCGAAGGGGTTGCCGATCTCGCCGCGCGAGACGAGCAGCCAGCCGCGCTTCGGCACCGCGCAGAACAGCGTGTCCGAGCGGAGCTGACGCGACGCCTCGGCCATCGCTTCGGGGATGAGCAGCAGCTCGGTGGCGAGGTCGTCGATGCCGCCGCCGTCGGTGGTCATCTGCGCGATGGGGACGCTCGCATCGCCCATCCCGCGAAGCATGCTGGGCTTCTTCCAGAACAAGAACCCTCCCATCTCGGCGACGCTGAACGACCACGTCTGGGCGCGCACCGCGCTGGTGGCCTGCGCGATCAACGCCTCGTCGGCCGCGCGGTTTCCGCTGCGTGGCGCCAGCACGAAGGACCTGTCTTGCATCCCGGTCGCCACGGCGACGTGCGGGTTCTTCGCGCCCCTCACGCCGAGGAGCGGGCGACAGAGGTCGCGCTCGTAGTCGATGTGGCCATGCGCGAGGACGACGAGACGAGGAAAGGTGATGGACATGGCGGCAGGCTAACTCGATCGACCATCGCCGCGAAAACTGGGGTTCGAAGTAGGTGTTGGCGGCAGTGGGCGAGGACGGCCATGTCGTCGTCCCCACAAAGTTCCGGCGTTCTCACGAACGCCGGTTCCTCGCAGGCTCGCTTGAGCCACGTTGAAAGGGCTGGTTCGCTCGTCCAGCGCCCAGAGACGACAATCGCCGGAGGCGCACGAGACACTTTCACAGTGAGTCGGGTCACTGTGAAAGTGTTTCGGCGTGACGTTGCGATCTCTCCCGCGCGGCGGCTACGCGACCCGCCACGCGTGGGTCGTTGGGGTGGCCACGCGCCGCGCCGGATCCCGACCCGAGCCGGGCGCGCCGGGTCCGCTGTTTTCAGGCGGATTGGCAGCATCTCACGACGTGGCCCATGCGCTGCAATGGGTGCCGCAGACCCCCAAAGCGAGGCACCACATCATGAACCGCCACCACGTCATCGGGACCTTCGGTCTGCTCCTTCTCTCGCACTCGCTCGGAGGCTGTCTCGGCGACGACTCGGGGAGCGCGCCCGTCGTCCGACCCGGCATCACCGACCCAGCCACCGCGGCGCCTGATGAGCCGACGGGCGCGTCGTTCCACTTCGGCATGAGCCGCGGGTGCAACCCCTTCGAGGGCGACGCCTGCCCGGTCGATCACCCGCTGATGACCGGCGTCGACGAGTTTGTCCGCTTCGACGTCGCGGGTGTTCATCGCAACGACGACGCCATCGCCACGTCGTCCGACCCGCGGGTGGTCGGCGTCGTCCACGCCGACGTGTCCGGCGCGCTCGAAGGCTCGACCTACCGCGGCCTCTTCGCGGTGCACGCCCTGGCACCCGGGTCGGCGACCATCACCCTCACCCGCGCGGGCGTGACGCTCGGCGCCTTCGTCCTGCGGGTCGCGACGCCCGCGCGCCTCGTCGTCGTCCGCGAGCCGACCGGCAACCCCTCGCCCACCGAAGCCGTCGATCAGGTCGCGCTGCGGACGGGGGAGAGCTGGTCGATGAACGGCGTCCCGTACGACGCCAACGGCGAGCCGCTCTACGCCAACAACGGCGTCGAGTGGACGGTGCCCGACACGACGCACGTGAACCTGAACTGGGCGCGGCAGTCGGGCGCGCGCATCGTCGACGACCACGTCTACGTGGAGGGCCGCGCGCCAGGCTCGGTGGCGCTCACGGCGCGCGCCGGGTCGGTGACGCGC
Source organism: Polyangiales bacterium (assembly GCA_044229975.1). Lineage (GTDB taxonomy): Bacteria > Myxococcota_A > Polyangia > Polyangiales > SCUS01. The sequence goes on along the minus strand of JBGARZ010000004.1, from coordinate 272,187 downwards.
ACGCTCGACGTGCAGGTCCAATAGGGGAAGCTCTGCACGCGTGCCCGCCAGCGGCGGTGCTTCGCATCCTTCGGCCGCTACCGGTTCGCGAGCTTCGCGCGCCGCGCCGACAGCCGCTGTCGCATCTGCGGCCATCGGACCTTGATGAACTTCTCCCCGAGCCGAGGATCGACCAGTACCGCATCGAAGGGGTCGATGCCCGTGCGCTGAAACACCACCCGACCGTGGGCACTCTGGTGGCACAGCGAGAAGATCCGCTCGTTGAGATCGAGGACCGCACGCACCGGGTCGAATGCGTCCGTTGCGAGAGTCTCGATGATGTCGCGCAGCGCCTCGCGAGCACAGATCAGGGACGCGTGGAGCTGTCGTCGGCCCCGAGGGGTGTCATAGGCGTCAGCGAGCCCCACGACGTTGTGCACGCGGCTCTCCAGGCAGTCGAGCGGGTGCATCACGCGGTACGTCACCCCGGTGGTGGCGCCTGCGTCATCGAGTACGTCGAGGCGCACGCTGTTGCCCTCGACCTCGCGAGCCTTCATGCCGAACGGCGCACCGAGGAAGTCGACCACGCGCTCGTGACCGTCGTCGTCAACGAAGAGCACGACACCGACGTTGGGTGTGGCGTCGTCAAGCGTGGCCAGCTTCGCGCGACCCTGGCGTACCCTCGCGGCGAACAGCCGCGCGGCTTCGTGGCTACCGCAGAAGTCGATGTCCTTGCTGGTGAACGGCGCGTCCGCAAGGAGCTCGGGGGCGCGCCCTTGCGCGAGGTAGAATTCGCTCCAGAAGTTCACCGCCTGACCACCAACCAGGACGATGCGTTCGGCAACATCGCCGAGCCTCGCGAGGAGCGCGAGAACGTCACGCGCCGAGATTGGCGGAGGCATCAGCGGCGGGCGTGCGCCGCCGCGAAGTCTGGCCTCACTCGTAGCTGGGCGAGCGCACCATTCTCGCGTCGCAAGTCGTCACGGCTCTTCGCGCCGGACGCCAGGTCCGCGTCGTCCTCGTCGCGCGACGCCTGCTTCTCGGCAGCCCGTGCCTTGGGATCGAAGTCGTCGTTGGCGTTCGCGCTCATGGCCATCCTCGGGTCGACGTTAGCGGTTCGGGATGGTTCCGACAAACCACACATCGCTCGCCTGCCTACGCCTTGCGTGTTCCACCGGAGCGACCCGCTGGAGCAGATCAGCCCGACGTCGACGGAACGCCCCAAGGCACCACGCCGAGGTCGAGGAGGCCGCGACGCCCCGACGGCTTCCGCGCCAGCTTCGGTCCGCCGCTGGGCGTGGCAAAGCGACCCGCTTCGCCGCCGCCGACGATCGTCGCGAGCTTCGGCACACCCTTTCGCGCGAGCAGCGGCGCGATCGCAGCGCGCGTCAGCAGCAGCTCCCGCGGTTCGCAGCAGTAGTCGTGCGAGAAGAACCCATCATCGTCCTCCCGAAGGCGCGCCCGCTGCCTCGGGTCTTCGAGCGCCAACGCCCATCGCACGCTGGGCGACGGCTCCAGCGGCAGCGTCTTGAGCTTCGGCGCCCATCCCTTCGCGAGCGACGTGAGCAGCTCGTTCGGCTGGCTAGAGCCGAACCCGACGTCGAGCGTCTTGAGCGCGGGCAGCGCGACGCCGGCGGACGGATCGATCAGCTCGGCGTTGCGCGCGATCAGCGTCTGGAGGGTCGCGGCGCAAGGCATGCGCGCGAGGCGCTCCAGGAAGCCCGGACGGCGGTCGTACTCCACGGCGGGGCCCTGCTGCCGACCCTCGGCATCGAGGTAGCTGTCGTGATTGCCGGGCGAGGCGTCGGACCACGGGAGGCGCGAGACCACCAGCGCGCGGAGCTTCGGCGCGAGCGGGCTGCGGAGCATCTGCTCGACGAGCGACGCGTCGAAGTCTCGGGTGCGCAGGTCGAAGCCGTCGTTGCACGCCGCGGGAGGGAGCGAGTGCGAGTGCGCGCTCCACGCGGTGAGGCTGAGGTCGAGCACGTCGAGCGCGAAGCTCGGGTCGTCGGGGAGCGCCGAGAGCCACGCACGCAGCCGATCGAGCCGCGCCGCGAAGACCTGCCGCGTGCAGAGGTAGTGGTCCCTGGTGTCGACCGCGAGGTCGAGCACGCGAAGGGCCGCGATGGGGCGCAGCGCTTCGTTGGGAAGGCGCCTTTCGACGAGGTCGTTGATCCAGAACGCGGGCGCCACGCGCGTCTCGGGAGGCCACGCGCTCGTCGCTTCGACGAAGGGGAGCAGGCTCTCGGCGAGCGCGCGCGCAGGGTCCCTGGCGTAGGCCCGCGCGAACAGAACGCAGGCGCGCTGAAACGCCGCGACGTCGGGCGCGTCGGTGAGCGCCGCGGACACGTGTCACGCGGACGTCGCAGCCATACCGGGCGCTGTATGCGAGGTCGAGGGCGCCGAAGTCACGCTCCGGGACCCTGAGGTCAGGCCGATCGTCGGGGGTCCAGCGGAGGGACGCGGTGGCGGTCCGGCCGGTGTCCCTGCACACGATCGAGAAGCGCTTCGCGTCGGCGTCGAAGACGGTCATCGACTCGATGCCGCCGTCGGCCTTCGGGAAGATCGTGAGGCCCTGACTCCTGCCCGCCTGATGGATCATCACTCCGGCGAAGCGGTCGGCGCCGAAGTAGACCGTGGGACCCTCGGCGCGCCCATCGATCTGGCACAGCACGATGAAGATCCCGTCGCGCTGCGCGTGCCACTCCGGGCCGACTTCGGGGTGACCCGGCGCGCTGAACCAGCGGTGCTTCGCGGCGGGCGGCGTGTCGTCGGTCCACGTCGTGTGCTCGGTGAAGAGACTGTCCGACGCGACGACCTCGAAGCCCTCGGGCCAGCGCGGAACCCAGTCGCGAAACCCGATGTTCCGGGCCGCGAGGCAGCGGTCGTCGAACTCTGCGATCGCGCCGCCGAGCGTCTCGGGGAACTCGATGTTCCATCGCAGCGGGTCGGTGCCGTCCCAGCGCGAGAGGGTCCACTCGACCCGCGCGGTCGTTGGCCAGCGGATGAGGAAGGCCTGGCGTACGCCCTCGTGCACGCGCTCCATGACGCGAGGCCGCGGGTGCTCGAAGAAGTCTCCGCTGGTGAGCGCCGCGATCTCGGCACGGTAGGCCGCGAGGGCCGCGTCGAAGTCGGGGTGTACGCGACGGGTCGCCACCTCGTGGCCGCCTTCTTCGGACACGACGGTGTACCCGTCAGCGGTCGGGAACGAGACGCGTACGCGCCGAGACAGCAGGGTCGTAGCGAACTCTCTCCAGCAGAACCAATCGCGCTTGAACATCCAGGGTCTTCCTGAAGAGATCTGTCGAGTCAGCCGAAGGCGACGATCGCTGATAGGTACCTCAACGAGGCCGCGAGAAGCATCCGTGCCGATGGCAACCGGTCGACGGAGGAAGGCGCTCTGTTAGGGTCTCGTTGATGGGCGAACCTGACGACCACCGGGGCGGCGCCTCCGCGCGCAAGACGCTCCGCGACGAGGCCGAGCGACTCCGCGCGCGCTGCTACCGCGCCGCCGACGTCGGCGAGCTCCGCGCGGTCTTCGACGACGCCGCCGCGCTCTGCGCGCGACACCCGCGGTCACCGCAAGCCGCGCGGTCGTTCCGCGTGGCCTCGGTCACGCTCACCTACGGGCTCCTGCGAGCGAGCGACGGCGCGGGCCTCGTCGCGCACCTCGCCGCGCTCGACCGGCTGCACGAAGCGCTCGCGCGGCGCCCGGCCGTCGCACAGGTCTACGGGCACGCGCTGGCGACCGTAGCCCGCGAGCCCGCCTGCCTCGACGTCGCGGCGCGCGGCGACGTGCTCGCGCGGGCCGAGGCGCTCCACGCCGCCCATCCCCAAGATGGGCTGGTGCTGGCCTCGTGCGCCGACGCGACCGAGGCGCTCACCGCGGGCGACCCCGACGCGATGGTCCGGCTCGCCCGCTCGCTCCGTCGGAAGGTCGACCGCGCTCCTGACGACACCGGGCTGCGCGGGCGCTGGGCGTGGACGGCGTTCTTGTGCACCGACCGGCTGCGGCGGAAGAAGCGCTGGGGGGAGATCGCCCCCTGGCGCGACCAGCTCGCCCGCGACGCAGAGTCCGAAAGCACGCGTGCGCTCGTTGCCCTCGACCTCGCGCGGGCGACCCGCAACGTCGCCCTCGACCTCGCCGCCAACGACGACCTCCCCGGCCTCGCTCGTGAGGTCGACGCGCTGCGGGCGCTCCGCGACGAGGCGACGGGGCGGCGCGACCTGCGGCGGCGGGAGTTCGTCGTGGAGTGGGCCGTCGGAGCGAAGTCGCTGGTGGTCGCGTACGGCGAGCAGAGCTGGTGCTGGGGGGCGGGCCGCGCGGAGCCCGTCGCCGAGGCGTGCGAGCACCTCGACCGCGCGGAGGCCCAGCTCGCGGCGATGTGGTCGGCGGCGACGCGGACGACGATGACGCGCGCGACCGACCTGCTGGCCGAGGCCATCCAGGATTTCACCTGGTGCGCCCGCGTGGCCCGCGACGACGCCCGCGAGGCGCGCTGGCACGCGCGGCTCACCCGTCTGGTCGCCAGGCGCCCGCGCTCTGCCGCCGAGCGCTACTGGGCGCTCTCCGTCGGCAGCCGCGCGCTCTCGCTGGTCGACCGCGGCGACCTCGACGGCGCGATCGCGACCGCCGAGTCGGTCGTCGAGTGCGCCGGGCGCCGCGACGACGCCGTCACCCGCGAGGCGCTGGGCAAGGCGCTCTGCGCGATCGAGAAGGCGCGGCGCCTGCGGGGCGAGCCCGAGCCGGCCGACGCGAGCGTGGACGCGCTGGAGGCGCTCCTCCGCGCGCACCTGAGCGAGGCGATGCTGATGCGCTTCTTCGTCAACGGCGCGAGGTCGCGGGCGGAGGCGTGGCTCGCCGCGGGCGACTGCGAGGCGGCGTGGCGCTGGGCGCAGCGGGTCGACGCGCTCACGTCGCTCCCACCGGGAGAGGGCCTCGGGCGGCGGGTGTTCGCGCAGGTGCTCCAGGCGATCGCGCGCGGCAGCGAGGCCCACGCGGACGAAGCGCGCGCCCGGCTCGCGAGGCTCGCGGCGGAGAACCCGACGGACGACGAGATCACCGTCGCCGCCCGCGCTTCAGCGGACCCCGATGCGTGAGTGCCTTGCCGGAACTTGCGCGACCTGCCCGACGCGCGCTCAATCGCCGACCAATGCTCCGACCGTTCGCAATGCTCTTCGGTCTCCACACGGCCGCGCTCCTGGTGGTGACGGCGGCCGTGCTCCCCGCGCATGCGCCGACTCCGACAGCAACGCCGAGGCCGCACGTGATGACCCGGGCCGACCTCGACGAGGAGCAGTGTTGGAAGGATTGCGAATTCACCACGGAGGAGAAGGGCGACTTCGACGGCGACGGGCGCACCGACCGGGTGGTCTTGATGCGCGACTCCCGCGGCGGGGGCAACGCCGACCACGTCGTCGAGTTCGGCACGGCCGACGGGTGGCGAGCCGTGTTGCAAGAGCGCGCCGACGACGCCTGGGCCCTGACCTCCCGCACCAACGGCGTCGTCGACCTGGAGTTTGCCGAGTGGGATCAGGATGCGCGCCTTCGCTACCTCCTGGTGTTCCGTTGGACGGGCACCGCCTACGAGAGCGCGCTCGATCACCTGCCGCGCAGGCAGCTCGGCGCACTCGGCCCCCCGTCGGAGTGTCGGCGCGCTCGCGCCCTGCGCCACGCGCCCGCGCTGCCGCTTCCGGCTGCCGACATCGCGGTCTCGCGGTGGGTCGAGCGCGGTAGCGAGCGGGGTTGGCGCCGGGGCCTTCCGGTGACGCCCGTGGCTGCGACGCTGGCGCCTGGAGACGTGGTCCCTCTCTCCAATGAGGTGTTCGATCGGCGCGGCGTCCGCTGGGTGTCGCTCACCCTCGACGGCCACAACGCACCGCTGTGGGTCGATCGGGCGGCGCTCAGGTGTGTGGTCGGGTCCGACGAAGCCGACGACGATTCATCCGCAGAGATGTGAGCCGAGGCCCGAAGGGATTACAGCTTCGGAGGCGGAGCGGCGACGCACTCCACGATGCCGTGCCGAAACTCGACGACGAGTTCGTTGCCGTATTGCCAGTCCTCGATGGGCCACCAGCCCGACTCGTCGTCGGGCGCGCCAAGAATCGCGCGGACCTCCGACCGGGTCGCGCCGATCGAGACGAGCACGTGCTGCCAGTCGGGGTGTTCTCGGATCGCGCACGTGTTCAGGGTCGCGCGTGTTCGCTCGAAGCCTTCGTCGCGCAGCCGGCCGTTGCGGTCGAATCGAAACTGGTAGCGATAGCCCGGCCAGCCTTCGAGCAGGTACCCCACGGTGGCGCCATCCTCGCTGTCGGGTGCTCCCAGGAGCGCGACCAGCTCGGCGCGCGTGGTCGTGCCGAAGGTGCGACAACCCGACCACCGTATGGCAGCGGCCTCACACCTGGACTCGGTGGTTGCTCGACGCGCGGCCCCCGCGACGATCCCGGGACCCGAGGTGCGAAGGTGCAGCGCGAAGAGTGTCTTCGGAGATTCGTCCACATGTACTCACTGCGATCGCCTCGCCATCGCGCGCCGCGCTGACGCTGCGGCGTAAGCCCTTCGACCGCAGGCTGCGCCTGACTACGCCTTCCGCGTCCACTCCGTCGTCTCGACGACGGGCAGTTGCAGCGCGCGCTCGCGGTCGAGGTCGAGGTTGCCGACGTGCAGCGAGAGCGGCGCCTGCACCCACTTGTAGATGCTCTGCACAAACATCTTCACGAACTTCGCCACCCAGCGCTCACGCTCCACCAGCTCGTCGTCCGGGAACATGCTCCCCAGCGCCTGCACGATCTCCGGCGGCGACAGCTTCTCCGCCGCGTACAGGTGGAAGCACGCGTCGAGCACCCTGAAGGGCATCAGCTCGTCCTCGCCCTTCTGGTTGGGCGCCAGCTCGGGCCCCGCGGGCGCCGACAGCGTCTTCCAGATGCCCTCGAAGCCGTGCTTCTCCAACAGGTATTCAAGCAGGTAGATGACCACCGTCTTCGGCACGTTGGCCAGCACCGCGAGCGCGCCCTCCAGGTCGCCGCCGATGGTGGTGTAGCCCATCGCCTTCTCGGACATGTTGCCCGTCTGAAGGAAGAGGCGGCCGGTGGTGTTGGACCAGTTCCACATGCGCTGGGCGCGCACGCGGGCCTGGATGTTCTGCATGGTCAGCTCGGACAGACCGCCGCCCACCATGGTCTGCGCCGCTTCCGCCTCACGCTTGAAAGCCTCTTCAATGGGCACAACCTTGAAAGGAACACCCAGCTCTTCACAGATGATGCGCGCGCTCTCCGAGGTGTGATCCGTCGAGTACCGCGACGGCATGTAGAACGCGTGCAGCATCTCCCCCGTCTTCACCTTGCGCGCGTCGTCGGGGAGGTCGGCGTAGCGCTTCTGGATCGCGCGCCACGTGATGAGCAGCGTGAGCAGCGAGTCGCGCCCACCCGACAACGCGAGCCCGAATCCCTTGAAGGCCCTGGTCTTCTCGTAATAGTCCCAGACGCCCAATCCAAGCGCGTCGAGGAGGTCATCACAGAAGTCCTCGCGGGCGTTGCGCGACGCGAACGACCCCGGCAGGAAGAAGCTCCCATGCGAGGGCGTCGGGTACGCCAGTGACCCGCGCTCGGCGCCCTTGCCGAAGGCCGGGACGACCGTCGGCTTGATGGGTGATTGGGCGGCGTCGAGGCAGTCGTTGCGCCAGGTGGTGTTCTCGGTGCGGAGGCGGCGCGTGCGATCGAGGTCGACCACGGTCGCGGTCCACGACTCGACCCAGCGTGGGGCTTCGAGCATGGGCTTGCCGCACTGGAAGACGAAGCCGCCGCCGTCGAAGACGAGGCCGTCGTTGGCGCCGACGCTGTTGACGTACGCGAGCGTGCACTGGTTGTCGCCCGAGCGCGTGGCGAGCATCTCGCGGCGCGTTCCCATGACGCCCATGCGGTAGGGAGAGGCGGAGAGGTTGAGCACCAGCTCGGCGCCCGCGTAGCAGCGGCGGCGCATCGGGCCGTCGGGCGACCAGACGTCCTCGCACACTTCGACCGCGAGCGTGCCGAAGTCGAAGGTGAAGACGAGGTCGCCGAAGGGAATCCCCTCGACCGTATCGCTCTGCCCCGGAACACCCCGCGAGAAGGTTCGCGCCTCGTAGAAGACGTTGTACGTGGGCAGCTTCTCCTTCGGCACGAGCCCGAGCACGGCCCCGCGGTGCACCACGGCGGCGGCGTTGTAGAGGTGCCCGCTGCGCGCGACGGTGACGCCGAGCGCAAACACCGTGGCGAGCGACGCGGTCTCCTTCGCGAAGTGCAGGAGCTCGTCCCACTGGGCTTTGACGAAGCCGTTCCATTGGACGAGGTCTTCGGCGGGGTAGCCGCCGATGACCTGCTCGGGGAGCGCGGCGACGGTGACGTCGGCGGCGGCCATGGCCTTCGCCTGCGCGATGCAGCGGGCGGTGTTGGAGTGCACCGATCCGACGGTGGGGTTGACGCTGCCGAGGCCGATCTTGACCAGTCGCATGGGACTCCCTTCCAGTTGAGGGCCGCGACGCTATCACAGCGCGCCGCGCGCCCGCCGTCACGCTCCGACGACTCGACGGAGACGCCGCGCCGCTCACGGCGCCGGTCGAGCACTCCACGCGGGTCGTGCCGTGGCCCTTCGATTGAGCTCGCTGAGGCGTCAGTCCCAGGTGCGGCCGAGGAAGACGAGCGCGACCCGCGCGTCGTCGACCGCATCCACCGCGAGCGCGAACTCCGTGCTCGACGTCGCGAGCAGCGTCGCGCGCTCGGGCAACCCGATGGTCCGTCCCGCGACCTCCACGCTCACGCCCCCACCGAACGCGAACACCGCCGTCACGCCCGGCCGCGCGACGCGCGCGACGCGACCCATGACGATCTCCGCCGACCACGCGACCCCGCGGCGCACCATCACGTTGAGCTCCCACGTCGGCGCGGCGGGTTCGCCCGTGACGTCGAGCTCGCCCGCGAAGGTGAGCGCCTCGCCGCGTGACAATCGCCGCGGTCCGTCGGGCAGGTGCAGCGCCACGACGCCGTCGGGCGCGAGCCAGCGGTCGTAGCCCGCGAAGTGCGAGAAGGGGCTGCGCGCCGTGAGCTCGGCCACGCTCAACCGCGCGTCGAAGGCAGCGCCGTCGCCCCAGCGGGCGATCTCGTGGGTGACACCCGCGCCGTTGGCCCACGGCTGCGTGCGCCACGCGGCGGGTTCGATCAGAGCGAGTACCGGCATCGCGCGAGTATCGCCGAGTCGTCGCCAACTGCGAGCGGGCACCGACCGTCGTGCCGTGAGCGTCGCGGCGCGCGTGCATTGACGCCGCGCTCGGTCCGTTGCTCCACTCGTCGCCATGTACCAGCCGCTCCGCCCCTGCCCCGCCTGCGATCGTCACGTGCGGCACACCGAGTCGGCGTGCCCCTTCTGCGCCGCAGCCCTCACGCCCGACGTCCCCGAGGCGCCGCGCGTCGATGGGCCGCGGCTGTCCCGCTCGGCGATGCTGCTGCTCGGCTCGGCCGCGCTCGCCGAAGCGTGCCGACAGCCGCAGGTGGCCGCGGTGTATGGAGCCCCGCCGCCCATCGCCGTCGACGCGGGAGCCACCACGACGCCGCGCTCCCCGCCCGACGACCCCGGCAGTAGCGCGGAGGTCTACGGCGCCCCGCCGCCGCGACTGCCGCCACCGGCGACCGCCGACGCGGGCACTGCTCGCAAGCGCTGAAGTGGTTGCGACCCGACCCGGTCGCCTCCACTCTCCGCACCCCGATGAAGCTGCACCTCCGCGCGACGCCCGACTACGACGCCACCCTCGCCCGCCTCACCGACCGCGGCGACGACGACCTCGACCGGGTCACACCCGCCGTCACCGAGATCCTCCACGCGGTGCGAACGCGCGGCGACGAGGCCCTCCGCGAATACTCCCTCAAGTATGACGGCGCCGTCCCCGCGCCCTTCGTCTACGGCCCCGACGAGATGGCCCGCGCGCTCGCCACGCTCGACCCGGCGCTCGTCGCGGTGCTGCGCTTGTCCGCCGATCGCATCCGCGCCTTCCACGAGCGGCAGGTGGAGCGCGGCCTTCGCTACACCGACGACGACGGCGTGTCGCTGGGCTGGCGCGTGCGACCGCTCTCGCGGGTCGGCGTGTACGCGCCGGGCGGCAAGGCGCGGTACCCGTCGAGCGTGCTGATGTCGGCGATTCCGGCGGCCGTCGCGGGCGTCGGCGAGGTGCTGCTGGCGACGCCGCGTCCGACGGCGGAGATCCTCGCGGCGGCGTCCATCGCGGGCGTGGCGCGGGTGTTCGACATGGGCGGCGCGCAGGCCGTCGGGGCGCTGGCGTATGGGACGGCGACGGTTCCGCGCGTCGACAAGATCGTCGGGCCTGGCAACCTCTACGTGGCGTGCGCCAAGAAGATGGTCTTCGGGCGCGTCGCCATCGATGGCATCGCCGGCCCGTCGGAGATCCTCGTGGTGGCCGACGAGGGCGCCGACCCGGAGGTGGTGGCGGCCGACCTGTTGTCGCAGGCCGAGCACGACGAGGCGGCGTATCCGCTGCTCGTGGCGACGACCGAGGACGTCGCGCGGCGGGCGCTGGCGGCGCTGGAGACGCAGCTCGCGGCGCTTCCCCGAAGGGACATCGCGGAGGCGTCGGTGAGGTCCAATGGACATGCCTTCGTGGTGGGTGACCTCGATGAAGCGGCGCGGGTGGTGACGGCGCTCGCGTCGGAGCACCTGGCGCTGCTGGTGCGCGACCCGGAGGCGATGCTCACGCGCGTGGGCGCGGCGGGCGCGGCGTTTCTGGGCGACTGGACGCCGGAGGCGGCGGGGGACTACCTCGCGGGGCCGTCGCACGTGTTGCCGACGGGAGGGGCGGTGCGCTTCAGCTCGCCGCTCGGGGTGTACGACTTCATGGTGCGAACGTCGGTCATCCGATACGACCGGGCTTCATTGGAGAAGCACGCGGGCGCGATCGCGAGCTTCGCGCGGGCCGAAGGGCTGGAAGCGCACGCGCGGGCGGTGGAGGTTCGGCTGCGGGGGTGAGGCGCAGCCATACGATGCCATCGCGCCCGGCCGCTGCTCCATCAAGAGCCGACCGAGCATGTTGTGGCCACTGCCGTCGCCGCCGTCGCCCCAGAACACGTCGTTGTCGGTGTGCTCCACGAGGCGCGCGTCGGCCACGACTTCCCGCTCACGCGAATGGGGTACGGCGCGAAGTTGGAGAACTCGCCGTACTCGTCACCCACTGCGTAGAAGTCGATGGTCGCGGGCGCGTCGTCGGAGGGCATCGCGGCCGACCGTAGCACCGACCTGGACTACGATCGGGACCACTCCATGAACGTCACGCTCGCCCCGACGACCCCTGCGGATCGCGTCGTCCTCGACCAGCTCTGGCAGCTCTACGTCCATGACTTCAGCGAGCAGATGCACCTCCCGCTGGGCGACGATGGTCGCTTCGAGGGGCGCGCGTTCGATGCTTATTGGGCCGACCCGTGGCGCCACGCCTTCCTGCTACGCGTCGATGGCGGGCTCGCGGGCTTCGCGCTCATCCAGGAGCGCAGCCGCCTCACGGGCGCGAGCGGCGTGCACGACATGGTGGAGTTCTTCGTGGCGCGTGGGCATCGGCGGCGCGGGGTGGGACAGCGCGCGGCGGTCGCGGCGTTTGAGCGTTTTCGCGGGCCCTGGGAGGTGCGCCAGCAGGTGAGCAACGTGGCGGCGACGGCGTTCTGGCGACGCGTGATCGGCGCGTACACGGGCGGTGACTTCGAAGACATCGCGTGGAGCGACGGCACCTGGACGGGCACGGTGCAGCGCTTCAACTCCGCGGGGCGCTGAGCATCACCCGATCGATCGCGCGCGCGCGACGTATCCACGCCGACTCGGCGGTCTCCGCAACGACGTCCTCCCAGAGGGCGCGCGGCCAGCGAAACGCCGACGCGAAGGTCATCCACGTCTCCGGCTGCGGTCGGCCGCCACACACCGCGGTTCCGCCATCGCCACCGCGAAAGCCGAGCGGCGCGGACACCACCTCGACCTGATAGGGGTCGTCGAGCAACCGCAGCCCGAGGGCGTTGCGCTCGCGATGCCCCGCGAAGGTCGTCTCGTCTCCGAACGGAATCCCATCCGGCCACACGTCTCCCCAACGGAACAACGTCTCCGTCCCCGCCCGCGCGGCGTGCTCCCACTCGTCATCGGTGGGCAGGCGAAACCCGCGTTGGGCGACCGCCTCCGCCACGCTGCGCAGCAGGTCGGCCGAGCCGTCGAGCGCCGCCGACCACTCAGCGATGGGGCGCGGTTCGAGTTCCAAGAGGAAGGGCGCGATGGTCACCCGGCGCGTCGGCGTCAGGTAGTACGCCATCGTCCCTTCGATGGGCTCCATGGTGTCGGGATCTTCGGCGATGGCCTCACGCTGATCGTCGGTCAGCCCGAGGGGTCGCGAAGCGTCCCAACCGAGCGTGACGGTGCCACCAGGGACGATGGCCATCACCACGCCGTCGAGCACCACGACGGGGCGCCCGTCGCGCTCCGCTGCTGCGCCGCCCACGCGCGCCGCGACGCGCGCGGTGGCTTCTCGTCGGGCGTCGGCGTCGGCTCGCAGCCACGCGTCGATGGAGGTCGTGATGTCGGTGGTCATCGTGCGAGTCGATCACGGACGGCGGGTCGGCGGTCAACTGCGCGCAGAGCTAGAGCGGGGGTCCGAGTCGGCGTTGGCGGCAGAGGAGCGATGATGGGCCGCAAGGGCGCAAGGGTCGCAAGGGGTGTTGTTGAGGAGTGATGGGTGCAGGCGAGCGCGAGGGTCGTGAAGTTGTTGGCACGGAAGCCCACTCCGCTCACCCGCCCTCTTGAACAGCACACCCCTTGCGACCCTCGCGCCCTTGCGGCCCCTCAACATTCCCCTGCCGCCATCGCCTGCTCCGAGTCCCCTATGATGCGACGGTCTACGGAAACCACGACGCCCACTCCAGCAGCAGGCGCCGGTGGCGGCACTCATTGGCCCTCGACGCCATTCCCTCCTCATCGCACTCCCGCGCCGACGAGAACTCGTTGCACCCCCGCAGCGCCGCCACGATCTGCGCCCGCGGAACGCCCCACGCGCCCGCGCACACCACGTTGCGGGCCGTCGCCGCCTCGTCCACCACGGTCCTCTCGGCGCGCACCACGATGGGCACCGACCGCGGCCCGCACTCGCGCAGGTTCTCGACCGCCGGGTCGCGCACGGAGAAGACCCCGCCCGGCAGTGAGCGCGCGACGGTGGTCGGCCCCTCGACGCTCTCGGTTTCCCAGTCGTCGCTCCCCTCGCACCCGAGCCAGTCGAAGCCGTGGTGCTCGATGACGACGTCGGGCCGGCCGTCCCCGTCGACGTCGTGCATGCCCTGGGCGCCCGCGGGCAGTGCGAAGGGCAGCGCCCGCCCCCGCGCGTAGCGAAACGCCTTCAGCGAGAAGCCACCGCCGCGACGACCATCCCAGTGCTCCCACAGCACGAGCTCGGGCTCGCCGTCGTCGTCGAAGTCGAAGTCGCTGGCGCCCTGGAGGACGCGAAAGTTCTCGTCCCACTCGTTGCCGTGCGTCTCGAAGCTCCACGGAACCATCACCGACGGCCGTCGCCACGCCGGCTCCCGCGCGACGACCGCGCGCCCCTCGCGATCGACGTGCAGCAGCTCGTAGCGCCGCTCGCCGTACTCTGTCGACACCAGCCGCAGGGACCACGCACCGCCCGGCGTGGGGCGGCACCGCCCCATCGACACGTTGGCGACGAGCGCCTCCCAGGTGAGCACTTCATGAGACGCCGCAGCCTGCCCCGATGGGCCCCGAGGCAGGTCGGGCGCGTCCGTGGAGCACCTCGTCGTCGCGGCGACGCCTGCGACGACTGACAGCGTCGTAACCGATGACACCCCCACCGCGTATGGCACCGACGCCCATGAACGCCCGCCCCCTCGCCCTCGCCCTCGCCCTCAACGCCTGCGAGCGAACGCCCGACCCGCCCCGCGACGTCCCGATGACCGCGGACGTCCCCGCCGTGGTGGATGCACCGGTCGCGGTGGACGTCGGCGTCGCCAAGGACATCCCGGCGCGCTGCGAGGCCGCGACCTCGGTCGTCTCGTTCACCACCAGCGACGGCGTGCGCCTCGAAGCCGACCTCGCGACCACGGGTAGCGCCAACGGGCCCGCCGCCGTGCTGCTGCACATGATTCCGCCCGCCAACGACCGCGCCAACTACCCCGGCTCCGTCGTCGAGGCTCTCGTCGCGCGCGGCATCACCGTGCTCAACCTCGATCGCCGCGGCGCGGGTCAGTCCGAGGGCAACCCCCGCGACGCCTACCTCGGGCCCGGAGGGGCGCTCGACGTGCGGGCGGCGGTGGCGTTTCTCACGTCGCTGCCATGCGCCGTCGACCCGGCGCGCGTCACCCTCGTCGGCGCCTCCAACGGCTCCGCCTCCGTCGTCGACTACACAGTCTCGGCGGGTGAGGGCGAGCGCCCGGCGGCGATGGTGTTCTTGACGGGCGGCTCGTACACCGAGGCGCAGACGCCCTACGCCAGCCGCCGGTCGCGCCTCGACGTCACGCCCACGCTCTTCGTGTACTCGCGGGTCGAGCGCGCCTGGAGCGCCGGACTTCAGCCGGGTGCGCCCGAGCGCTGGGTGTTTCGCGAGTACGACCCTGGTGCGCATGGCACCGGGATGTTCGTCCCGCAGCCCGGCGTGGTCGGCGTCATCGCGGACTTCATCATCGCCGCGCGACGTTGACCCATCGTGTCGCCGCGAGCGCCCGTCCCGCGGCGCCCTGCTGCACCCACGCGACGACCTCGTCGCCACGCACCCCGGCCGGAGCCGTGAGCGTGTGGCTGGTGGTTCCGTCGGCGTTGAGTGGGAGCGTCGACCATGCGCGCACGACGTTGACGTGTCGCAGCCGGCGCCCGGCGTTTTCACCGCGGCGCACGTCGACCTCCCGCGACGCCTCGACCCAGGCCACGCCGACGACGGCGCCGGGCGGAGACCCCGTCACGCGGCAGTGGGCGGTGAGCTGATCGGCGCCGCGTTCGACGGACAGCGCGATGGCGACGCCCGTCGGTTGGGCGAGGGCCGCGTCGATGGATCGCCGGGCGTGCGCGCGGTCGCTGCCCACGAATGCCTCGGCGCCGTTGACGACCATCTCGGGGGTGTAGGTTCCGCCGCCGAGGGCGCGCGCGTACGCCTGCTGTCGGCGGGTGTTGGCGGGCGAGCTGAAGGGGTCGGGCCAGCCGATCTCGTCCCAGTAGTCGACGTGGAACGAGAGCGCGTAGACCTCCGCGCTGGAGCGTCGCGCGTCGTCGGCGATCGCCGCGAGGGCGTCGTCGGCGGGAGGGCAACTGCTGCACCCCTCGGAGGTGAAGAGCTCGACCAGCGCGAAGGGGCGCGGCGACGGGCGAGGCTGGGCGTGACCGACGCCGGCCGTGACCATGAGGGCAGCGACGACGACGAGGGACGAGAGCGCGGCGGCGGAGCGGAGGACGTCAGCGGGCATGCGGTGGGCTACGTAGCCACCGGCATTGACGGTTACTCGTCGGGGTCGATGCCGAGCTCGCGGAGCTTCGCGGCGAGCCGTTCGGCGCGGGTGCGCTCGACGTCAGCGCGCTCATCGCCGGTGGGCACCACCGCGCCCTGACTGTCGTGCCAACGCAACCAGCGCTCTGGACAGGTCTCGAAGACGCCATCCCAGGGAAGGAGTTCGAGTTGAAGCTGCGGGACCCACGCCCGCTCGACGGGCGCATACACCCTGCCGTCGAGTTGAAAAGCGTGGAGCTCAGCGCCGCCCAGGATCTTCGCCGGATCCCACACCACATAGAACGGCACGCGCATGTGGGCGTAGCGCCGGAGCTGCGTCGAGAGTTCGCCGCCCTCGCGGTTGGAGACCACCTCGATGACGACGTCGGGCACCTTGCCGTACTCCCAGACGAAGTACGATCGGTGCTCCTTGAGCCAGATGTCATCGGGGGCCTGCACGTCGACGCTGACCAGCACGTCGGGGACGAGCGGCGGCTCCTTCGCCGTCGCAAAGAGGCCGATGTTGGCCATCGCGACAAAGGTCGCAGGGGCGCCGTCGTCACCGGGAGGCGCCTTCCATCCGGCGTACAACGGCGCGGTGAGCAGACGCTGCTGCTTCTCCGAGTAGAGGTTGTCCACCGGGGTGTCGTCCTCCGTGACAAGGCCGCTCACGTCGGGGACCGGTACGTCGTACCAGGCGTCGTGCGGTAGTGTGGCCATCCGGTAACTACTACCTCAGCGCGGGCGTCTAGGGGAGCCGCCGCGAAGGCCATCGGCCGGGGCCACCGCATCATGCGCGCGCGGCTCATCGCGACGCCGTGAGCGCGTCCATCGGCCACTCGTAGATGTACTCGTCGCTGGATGATCCCTTGAAGGTGTCGGCGTCGCGCTCGATGCGCACCCGGACGAAGCCCACGCGCTCGACGAGACGCTGCGAGGCCGCGTTGCGGGTGTCGATCTGTGCCTCGACGCCGCGCACCTTGAGCTCGTCGACGAGGTAGCGCACCACCGCGCCCGTGGCCTCGGCGCCGTAGCCCCGTCGCATGAACTCCGCGAACACGAAGTACGCGACGCTCGCCCGCTGATCGGCGCGCACCGTGGCCTCGGCGAGCCCGACGTACGCACCATCGGACAGGCGCACCGCCCAGTTGAGCCAGCGCTCCAGACCGTCGGGCGACCAGCGCGACTCCAGGCGGGTGTATCGCGCCCGCAGCGTCTCGACCGAGACCGGCGGGTTGCCCGGGATGTACGTGTAGAGAAGCGGGTCGGAGAGCCCCGCGAAGAGGGCGTCGGCGTGGTCGGGGACGAGCGGTTCGAGCACGAGCCGCGGGGTGGTGAGACGCATCGCGTCGCGCATCGACTGCACGCGCTGGTAGACCTCCGCGAGGACTTCCGCACAGGCGTAGTCGGGATGGTCTCCCGGCTCGATGGGCGCGAAGACCGCGAGCTCGGAGCGCTTCACGGTGAGCGCCTCCGCCTCGGCGCGCGACGACACGATGCGCTCGTCGTAGATCAGCTCGGCGCCATCCTCCAACGGCTCGTGGATGACGTTGAGCCCGCGCAGCCCGACGAACTCCGTGTGCACTTCCTGTCCAGCGGGGTTGAGGTAGCGCTGCTCACCCTGCCGCCCGATCGCGAGCGCCTTTTCGTACGCCTCGCTCGGGGAGTCGGCGCGCACGAGGTGCAGGTTGACGTGCACCACCTGCCGAGGGTCGTCGCCCACCCGTATCACCTCCACCACGTCGGCCAGGTACCACTTCGCGTCCGGCGGGATGTAGCCCATCGCGCGACCGTACCGCGAGCGTCGCGATGCTGTCGTCGCTGCGTGCTCGGGTGCCGCCCGGCATGGGGTGTCCCGATGGAGGCTGGGCGACCGATCCGCGGAGCGCACGTTTCCGTTGCAGCAAAAGCCTGCCCGGTGATAGCCGCATCGAGATGTCCTCGTCCGGGCGGATTACGGCGTCGCACCTGCGAAGCTCCGACGAGGAGTTCGAGAGTCTGTTGGCGCAGTGGCTCGTCATCGAGGCGCGCTCGGCCGACATCCTCTCGGAATGGCGTCATGGCTACAACGTCATCGCGGCCGAAGAGGATGCCCTGCGGGCCCGCGGGCAGTGGCTTCACGGCCCCGACGACACCTTCGGCGTCCTCGGCTTGCGCAGGGACGAGTTGCCCCACTCGACGATGATTGCGTGGCTGCTCGATCCCTGCGGTCGTCACGGCCTCGGCCCCGTCGGGCTCCGCGAGTTTCTCCGCGAGGCGTACCCCGAGGGTTTGTCAGACGCGCTCGTCCTCGCGCTGCCTCACGCGCGGACACGCCGCGAAGAGCAGCGAGGGGACTGCCGCATCGACGTGGTGGTGCGCGCGGGCTACGAGCTCACCCTCGTCGTCGAGAACAAGGTCGACGCACCGGAGGGACACCGTCAATGCGATGCGTACTTCGAAGCGTTCAAGTCAGACCCGGGCGCCCGCTTCGTCTTCCTCACGCCCGAGGGTCGTCCCCCGGTCAGCGCAACCGGCGAGGCGGCGAAGGCGTTCCGATCCATGAGCTACCGACAGCTCCACGACGTGCTCTCTCGTTCGCTGCGAGCGGTCGATGCGCCCCAGCCACGCAGCGGGATCACGGAGGGTCGGCGCGTCGTTGAGTCCTACCTTCGAACCCTCGACCGGGAGTTCTGATGACCATCCATGACGAGCGGGTCCGCTTCTACCTCCGCCACCGGGAACGCATCGAGGAGTGGGCGGCATTGAAGAAGGAAGCGACCGCGGCGCTCGACGAGTGGCTGGACGGCCTACGCCCGATGATCGCGGAGACGACGCAGGCGCTGGGCGTCCAGCTCAACGCTCGCATCGACCCCGACGAGGAGTGGCCGACCTACCAGCTCGTTCGGCCGACGTGGCCTCTCCACGACTCCGGGCAGCCTCGCGTGTGCGTCGCACTTCAATGGCACCGCTGGTCGGTGACCCTCGGCCCGGGAGAGCCTCCCTACGTCGGGGTGGTCTGTCGAAACGCTGATCCCCTGGGATTGGCGCTGCGTAGCTCAGATGCCATGAAGACAGCCCGGTTGGCGCGGAACCACCGGACCACCTCATGGTATGCGGCTCTCGGCTACGTGCTGCCCGGGCCGGAAGTTCCCGACTCGTTTGACGAGTATCGGGACAAGCTGATCGAAGAACTCTCCCTGGCGTGGCGGGCCTACGCTCCGGTGATCGACGTCGTCCTCGCGAATACGGCCGCGACGCCGTAGGGGAGGCGCGCCCGCTGGTCCGGCGCCCTCGCGGTCGCCGGTTCCTGGGGTTGGCGTCGTTGCGGGATTCCCGGCGCTTGACGCCGGTGCCGTTTCTACCCCCATTGGTCCGCGCCACCCAATGGATGAACGCGACCTCCCCACCGGACGCCTCGGACGCTTCGCCCGCCTCGCCTCGACCGGGCTCCGCGCCGGCGCCGGGATGCTCCTCGACAAGGACGCCCGCGCCGCGGCCATGCACACCGCGGAGGTGCTCGGGACGCTCCGCGGCCTCGCGGCCAAGGTCGGTCAGATGGCCAGCTACGTCGACGGGGTGATCCCCGAAGGCCAGCGCGAGCACTACGAGCTCGCCATGAAGGGGCTGCGCGCCGCCACACCGCAGTCGTCGCCCGCGGAGGTGCGCGCGCTCATCGTCGCCGAGCTCGGCGCCGCGCCCGAAACACTCTTCGCCGAGTGGAGCGACACCCCCATCGCGAGCGCCTCCATCGGGCAGGTGCACCGCGCGCGGCTCCACGACGGACGCGCCGTGGCGGTGAAGGTGCAACACCCCAACGTGGCGGCGGCGGTGGAGAGCGACCTCTCCAACGGGGGGATTCTCACCAGCATGGCGTCGAGCATGGGCCTCGGGCGGCACGACCCGAAGGCAGTGTTCGCGGTCATCAAGGAGCGCTTCCGCGAGGAGCTCGACTACCAGCACGAGGCCGACAACCAGCGGCACTTCGCGGAGATGTTTCGCGACGACCCGAAGGTCACCGTGCCCGCGGTCATCGACGACCGCTCGACGGGGCGCGTGCTGACCATGGAGTTCATCGAGGGGCGGAGCTTCGACGACGCGGTGGCGGCGCCGCTCGCGCAGCGCGAGGCGTGGGCGAAGACGCTCTGGCGCTACGTGTTCACGGCCATCCTGGCGGGAGGTCGCTTCAACGCCGACCCGCACCCGGGCAACTACATCTTCCTGCCCGACGGCGCGGTGGGAGTGCTCGATTTCGGCTGCGTGCAGCGCATCCCCGACGACAACCGCGACAACGCGCGGGCCATGCACCGGGCGGCCATCGCGCGCGACGAGAAGGAGTTTCGCGCGGCGCTCGGGCGGATGCTGGGCGCGAAGCCGGGCGGCATGGAGGTGCTCTGCTGGGAGTACATCCGGGTGGCGTTCAAGCCCCTCTTCGAGTCGCCCTGGAACATGACCCGGCCGTACGCAGCGAGCCTCGTCGAGGGCATGAAGGTCGTCGCCAAGGAGAGCCGCACGCTGCCCGAGGCGGAGTTCTTCGGGATGCCCCCGCACATGACCTTCATGAACCGGTTGCAGTTCGGGTTCTACTCGCTGCTCGCGCGGCTCGACGTGACGGTGGACTACGCCGCCATCGAGCGCGAGATCCTGGCGTCGCTGCCGTAGCGGGCTCTCGCCGACGCCGTTGGTCTGCGCGGTGGGGTCAGCGACCGGCCCAGATGGGGTGATCGTTCCAGCGTGGCGGAAGACCCATGGAGGTGCCGTTGGCCCCCTTCCGTGCGATCGGATTCACGAGTTGCTCGACCCTCGTGGCCCAGCCGCTGCCTTCGCCCAGAGCACGGAGCATATGGCGCAGGATGAGCAGCACCGCGAAGAGTCGGTCCGACGCCGGAACCCTCCAGCTCGGGTCGTGTTGGGGCAACTTGGGCCGGACGCCGAGTTCGCGGTTCCAGAGCCGGGCGTGGTGGGCGCAGACGTTGCGGACGACGGTGATCACGTGCAGCCAGCTCGCGAGCACGCTGTGGTGGACGGCGAAGGGCTTCGCGATCTCGCGCTGGACGTCTGCCGCGACGTTCTTGAAGAGGCGCGAGAGGGAGCCGAAGGACATCACCTCCGTCGCCATCCACAGCGGCAGTCGGGGGTGGCCGTCGTATCGCCGCCGGTAGTGCTCGACGAAGGTCTCCTGCGAACGCTCGATCTCCTCCTCGACCCGTCGGAGCCAGTCTGCGTGCTCGAAACCGGCGCGAAACTTCGTCGGGTCGGTGTGGCCGAAAGCTCCCGCCGCTAGCCCGAAGCGGTAGGTCACGCTGGTGCGGAGCGCGACCTCCACCCGCTCGACTCCGTCGAGCAACTCGAGGCGAAGCTGACGATCGAACTCGTACAGTTCGACGGCCAACTCGAAGCTGCTGCCCAGCCGGAAGTCGTCAGCTCGCTGCCCGGCGGCGTCGACCTTGCGGAGCGGATACCAGTAGCCGCTGAGTCGGTAGTAACTGATGTTGGAGAGCACGCGCTGAGCGCGCTGAGGGTCGGCCACCGTCATGCCGCGAGACACCAACAACGCCAGCTGCTGGTCGATCGTCAGGGCCGGTTTGTCGTAGCGCGTCCCCATCGCAGACCCACGCCGAAGAAATGAAAAAGCCCGCCTAGTGCGCGTGCCTTTCGGCAGAGGCGAGGCGGGCGTGTTGGATGGGTTTGTGTCGCATCGAGCATGGCGCGTCAAGCGCCAACCCACGCCCCTCCGCGCTCAGCGGGTGAGCCGCTCGAGGACCGCGGTCGCGCCGAGCGGGAGCACGTCGTACTCGCCGGATGCGTTGGGGCCGGCGCCCGCGTCGAGGTGTACGGTCGCACCGCATGAACCTCCCCCGCCGCGCGCCCGCACCGCACGCGCTGGAGATGAACTGGATGGACCGCGCCATCGTCGCGCAGACCTACCCGGGTCGCCCGATGACCACGCACCACGTCGTCGACACGGACGCTCCCTTCGACCGAGCGATCCTCGACGGCGCCCTCGCCGGACTCGTCGCGTCGGTGCCGACGCTGCGCAGCTACGTCCAGGAGTCACCCGTCGGCCTCACGCGCTTCGCCGCCCCGGCGACCTCGTGGAGCGGCGCCGACGGCCTCCTCACCTGGAGCGACGATCCCATCGACCTCAACGACGCCGACTGGTTCGGGCGCACCCTCGACCTCGCGACGACGGCGCCCGTCCGCCTGCTGCACGCGCCGCGGCCGGGCGGCGGGTACCAGCTCGTGTTCACGCTGCACCACAGCGTCACCGACGGCGTCGGCGCGCTCGCGCTCTTCGACGCGCTCCTCACCCGCTACTGCCTCCTCGACGGCGAGCCTGCGGTCGTCCCCGATCCCGTCGCTCCGAGCGGCGCCAGCCTCCGTCGGCTGCTCGCACGTCGCGGGCTGCGCTTCACCGCGTCGCTGCTGCGCGCCAACGTCGCCGGGGCGCGCCGCTTCGGCGAGCGGCGGGCGGCGCTGCTGGAGCGCGTCGAGGCCCGCGGCGAGTCGCTGCGCTGCGCGGTGGTCGACGTCGACCCGACGGTCTGGGCGCGGCTCCGCGAGCGGGCCACGCGACTCGGGGCGACGCGCAACGACCTGCTGCTGGCGGCGTTTCTGCGCGCGGCGGCGGCGTGGCGGCGCGAGCGGGGGATGGGCGACGAGACCTTCCGGGCGCTGGTCCCGGTCGACCTGCGCGGCGAGTTTGGCGTCGGGCGTTCGCTCCAGAACCACATCGGCGTCATCGAGGCCGACTTCACCGCGGCGGAGGTGGATGGCGACGACCTCGTGCGACGGCTCGCCGATCGCCTGCGGGCCGGTCGCGACCCCGAGCTCGCCCTCGCCACCCCGGTAGCCCTCGCGCTGTTGGGAGCGACGCTGCCGCCGTTCGCGATGCGGGCGTTCTTCCGGTGGCTCGACGAGCGGAGGTCGTCGTTCATGTACTCGTTCTTGTTCAGCCACATCCGCGTGCCGGAGGGCCTCCGTCTCCCGGCGAGCGTGCGCGTGCGGCGCGTGTACTGCCTGAGCGGGTTGCCGCGACAGCCGGGCGTGGGGCTCACCGTGACCGCGCTGCCGGGGTCGGTCACCGCTGCATTGGCGTACGAGGTGCCGCGGCTCTCCGACGACGGCGCCCACGCGCTGATGCGCCGCTTCGTCGCCGCGCTGGAGGAGGCTTGAACGGCATTCTATACAGCTTGCGCACGCGGGCGTTGGTGCTGGCGCAGCGGGCGCTCGCGCGGTCGGGCCCGGTCGAGCACCGCGGCGTGTCGCTGATCGTCGCGCCCGGAGTGCATCACCCGGCGCCGTTCATGGGTGTGGGCGTCGGGTCGTTGCAGGAGGCCGCGCTCGACCTGCTGCCGGCGAACGCGACGGTGCTCGAACTGGGGACGGGCGCCGGCTTCTGGGCGCTGGCCGCGGCGCGACGCGGGTTCGAGGTGACGGCCACCGACCTGCCGCACGTTCCGCTCGACGCGGTCGCGACGGCGGCGGAGCGGATGGGCGTGCGGGTGCGGCTGCTGCACTCCGATCTCTTCGCGGAGCTTGCGGGGCAGCGGTTCGACGCGATTGTCTTCAACCCGCCCTTCCACGACCACGAGGCAGGCTCCGACGACGAGCGCGCGTGGTGCGGCGGGAGCGTGGTGCGCCGGTGTCTCGCGGAGGCGCCGGGGCACCTCGCAGAGGGCGGGGCGATGTACCTGATCGTCCCGAGGATCGACCAGGAGCGCTACGCGGGCGAGCTCGCGGCGTGGTCGGTGAGCGTGGCGGCGACGCGGTGGTTCCCGTTGTTGGGGCGCACGGAGCTGCTGGCGCTGAGGGTGCGGGCGTGATGGGTCCCACGCCGCGGCGTGGCACCGCCGACTGTGGGCGGCGCGGGTGCTCTCCGTTCGCTCGGTCGACGACGTCTTCGCCAACGACTGATCGCGCACCAACCGTGGCCCGTCGATTGCTCATGGAGTCGATGGGTCCTCTCAGCGCAGCGCGCTTTCCACGGCGCGAGAGGCCCCGCACGCCCTCATCCCGGCGGAGGCCCATCCATGAAGTTTTCCCCTTCCTCGCTGTCGTTCGCCTTCGTTCTCATCGGCTGTGGTGGTGGCACCACCGCCGCCCTCGACGCCTCCGCTCCCGATACCAACGCGCAGCCTGATGTCCCTGCCACCGACGCGGGATCTCCCGTCGACACCGCCACCGTCGACGCTCCCACTCGCGATGTCCCCATCGCCACCGACGTCCCCGTCGCCACCGATGTCCCCGTCGCCACCGATGTCCCCGTCGCCACCGATGTCCCCGTCGTCACCGATGTCGCGTCCGATGTCGTCGCCATCGACGCGGGCTCGCCCGTCGATGTTCCCCCGGCCGTCGATGTGCCCCCGGCCGTCGATGTTCCGCCGTGCGTCGCGCCCCGCCTCACCTGCGACGGCGCCTGCGTCGACCCACTCACCGACGCCCGCCACTGCGGCGGCTGCGGCAACGCCTGCCCCACCGGCGGCACCTGCACCGCCGGCGCCTGCGCCTGCGCCGCCTGGGAGACGGTGTGCTCCGGCCGCTGCGTCGACACCGCCCACGACCGCCTCCACTGCGGCGCGTGTGGCGCCGCCTGCGCCACCGGAACCGCCTGCCTCGGCTCGACCTGTGGCGCCATCGAGTCCGTCGACCCCCTCGCCAACGGCGTCACCTACGGCCCCACCATCAGCGACGACCAGCGCTTCGTCGCCGTCTACTCGCGCGCGACCAACTTCGTCACGGGCGACACCAACGCCCGCTACGACGTCTACGTGCGCGACCGCGTGCTCAACACCTGGGAGCGCGCCAGCCTCGCCGCCAACCAGACCACCGAGGGCGACGGCGACGCGCAAAACGCCGACATCTCTGGCGACGGCCGCGTGGTGGTCTTCGTCTCCACGTCGACCAACCTCGTGGCGGGTGACGTCAACGCCAACAACGACGTCTTCGCCTTCGAGCGCGCCACCCACACGCTCGTGCACGTCAGCGCGGGCCTCGCGGCGGGCGAGTTCGCCGACAACGCGCGGGTCACCGCGGACGGGCGCCTCGTGGCCTTCCGCACCAACGGCGCCGCGTTTCTTCATGGCGCGACGGCCCGCCAGGCCGTGCTCTACGACCGCGCCGCGCGCACCTACGAGCTCATCAGCCAGACCGCGACCGGCGAGCCGGGCAACGGGGAGAGCGCGTTTCCGTGCATGAGCACGGACGGCCGTTACGTGGCCTTCGAGTCGGGCGCGTCCAACCTCGTGACCGGCGACACCGCGAACTTCTACGACGTCATGGTGCGCGACCGCGCCAGCAACACCGTCGAGCGCGTGAGCGTGGCCACCGACGGAACGCAGGCCAACGGATCATCGCGGCGCCCGATGATCTCCCGCGACGGCCGCTACGTGGCCTTCCAGTCCGACGCGACCAACCTCGTCGCGGGCGACACCAACGGGCGCTCGGACGTCTACGTGCACGACCGCACGACGCACACCACCACGCGCGTCAGCCTGCGCGCCGACGGCGTCGAGCCCAACGGGGTGTCCATGCCCACGGGGGTGACCGCCACCGGGCGCGTTCTCTTCTACAGCGAGGCCACCAACCTCGTCGTCGGCGACCCCGGAAGCGGCCGCGACCTGCTCACCTTCGACCTCGCTACCCGCGCCCTCTTCACCGTGTCGAGCCGCCTCGACGGAACCATCTCCGGTGGCATCTCCGACACCAGCGCCATCACCCCCGACGGGAGCTACGTGGTGTTCCAGTCCAACGCGAGCGGCGACCTGGTGACGGGCGTCTCGGGTGCCCACGTCTACCTCCGCTACCTGTCGCCCTGAACCTGCGCAACGCCGCTGCACACCTGCACGGCTTGTGCAGCCCGGTTGCGCGCTCCTACGGCGACGTCGCGCTCGTCCGCGAACACCCATGAGCCGCCAGCCAGCGCCGACGCTCCGCGGGTTCGCTCATGCCGGCGTACACCGCCCGCGCGGCGCTGACGCACTCCTGCTCGTCGGCGGCGCCAGGGACGGGCGGGCACTCGCGCAGGGTGATGGCGTTCTGGCAGTGCTGAAACGCCCGCTGCTCGGCCGAAGGCAACGTCTCCCAGCTCCCGCTGGCGGTCGCGCACGACCCGAGGCTCCACACCACCACGATGCCCCTCAGCCCGAGGGCCGCGCGCCCGGCCTGACCCGTTGCGAACATCAGTGCGCGTCGCCCCAGTTGCTCCCCCAGCCGCACTCCACCACCAGGGGCACGTCGAGCTTCATCACCCCCTCCATCGTCTCCTTCACCAGCGGCCCCACGGCATCCTTCTCCCCCACCGGAACCTCGAAGACCAGCTCGTCGTGCACCGACGAGACCATCTTCGTCGCCAGCTTCTCCGCCGTGATCCGCTCGTCCACGCGCAGCATCGCCAGCTTGATGATGTCCGCCGCCGTCCCCTGGATGGGCGTGTTCTGCGCCACGCGCTCGGCCGTCAGACGGAGCGCCCGGTTGGACGAGTGCAGGTCGGGCAGAAACCTCCGCCGACCCAGCAGCGTGCGCACCCCTTCGCCCGTGCGGGCGTTGGCGACCACGTCGTCGAGGTACTTCCGCAGCGTCGCGAAGGTCACGAAATACTTCTCGATGAACTCCTGCGCCTCGTCGCGCGTGATGCCCAGCTTCTTCGCCAGCGCCGACTCGCCCTGCCCGTAGATCACCGCGAAGTTCGTCGTCTTCGCCTTCGCGCGCATGTCCTTCGACACGTCGGCCCTGGCGACCTTGAAGATCTCCATCGCCGTCCTCACGTGCACGTCGTCTCCCGACTTGAACGCGTCCACCAGGATCGGATCACCCGACAGATGTGCCAATACCCGCAGCTCGATCTGTGAATAGTCCGCAGAGAGAATCAGGCACCCCGGCGGCGCCACGAACGCGCGCCGGATCTCGCGCCCCAGCGGCGTCCGCACCGGGATGTTCTGGAGGTTGGGGTCGGCCGACGAGAGCCTTCCCGTCGCGGCCACGGCCTGGTTGAAGCTCGAATGCACGCGGCCGTTCGCGTCGACCAGGCCGGGCAGCGCGTCGAGGTACGTCCCGATGAGCTTCGTGATCGAGCGAATCTCCAGGATCTTCCTGGGCAGCGCGTGCTGCGCGGCGAGCTCATCGAGCACCTCGGCGTCCGTCGAGCGCCCGGTCTTGGTCTTCTTCAGCACCGGCAGCTTCAGCTCATCGAAGAGAATGGTCTCGAGCTGCTTCGGGGAGTTCACGTTGAAGGGGTGGCCCACGATCGCGTGCGCCTCGGCCTCCAGCTTCACCACGTCGGCGCCCGCCTGCCTGGACATCGCCTTCAGGTGCGCGGCGTCCACCAGCACGCCGTGCTCCTCGATGCGCCCGAGCAGCAGCGCCAGCGGCAGCTCGACGTCGTGCAGGAGCTTCGTGAGCCCTTCGCTATCGAGCTTCGGTTCGAGCCGCGCGCGCAGCCGCGTGACCACCTCGGCGTCCTCGGCGGCGTAGCGGGTGGCGCGCGCGATGTCGACCTCGTCGAAGGTGATCTGCTTGCCCTTGCCCACCTTGGTGACGCTCTCGTAGCTCACCATCTCGTAGCCGAGCTCGCTCTTGCTGATCTCGTCGAGCTTGTGGGTGTGCCGCTCGGGGTCGATGAGGTAGCTCGCCAGCATCGTGTCGAAGTCGTACCCGCTCACCGGAACGCCCGCGCGACGCAGGATGATGTCGTCGTACTTCACGTTCTGGCCGACCTTGCGGACGGACGCGTCGGCGAAGAGCGGGCGCAGCCGGTCGAGGGCGGCCTTGCGGTCGAGCTGCGCCGGGTCGCCCAGCACCCGGTGCCCGAGCGGGAGGTACACCCCGAGGCCGCTCGCCCACGACAGCGAGACGCCCACGAGCGCCGCCGACGCCGCGTTGAGGCTGGTGGTCTCGGTGTCCACGGCGAAGCTCCCGGCGGCGCGGCACTTCGCGATGGCGTCGTCGAGCGCGTCGAGCGTCAGCACGGGCTCGTACACCGCGGCCACCGCCGCGATGGGCCCGGCGGCGCTGGTCGTCGCGGCGGCCTTGGCGTCCTCGGCGTCGATGGCGGCCACGAGGCGGGTGAACTCGAGGTCTTCGAAGAGGGCGCGAACCTTCGCGCGGTCGTATCCGCCGTAGGTGAGCTCGTCGACGTCGAGCGTCATGGGCACGTCGTACTTGAGGCTCACGAGCTCGCGCGAGAGCTTCGCGTCGGCCTCGTGGAGCTGGAGGTTCTCGCGGACCTTCCCCTTGATCTTGTCGAGGTTGGCGTACACACCGTCGAGCGTGTCGAACTCCGTGAGCAGCTTCGCGGCGGTCTTCTCGCCGACGTGGGCCACGCCGGGGACGTTGTCGGAGCTGTCGCCCATGAGCGCGAGCAGGTCGCGCACGCGGTTGGGGGGGACGCCCCACTTCTCCTTCACCTCGTCGGCGCCGTAGATGCGGGAGCGCATCGCGTCCCACATGATGACGTCGTCGGCGACGAGCTGGAGGAGGTCCTTGTCCCCGGAGCAGATGACGGTGAAGAGCCCGTGCTTGCGGGCTTCGACGACGCAGGTGGCGAGCAGGTCGTCGGCCTCGACGCCGTCGCACTGGAGCACCGGGATCTTGTAGGCCTCGGCCACCTCGCGGCAGCGCGCCATCTGGAGCGAGAGGTCGGGCGGCGGCGGCGGCCGGTTGGCCTTGTACTCGGAGTACATCGCGTGACGGAACGTCGGCGACGCGCTGTCCATGGCGACCGCGAGCAGGTGCGGCCGCTGGTTGCGCACGAGCGAGTGCAGCATGTTGGTGACGCCGAGCGTCGCGAAGGTGGGCTCTCCCTTGCTGTTGGAGAGCGGCGCGACCGCGTGATAGGCGCGGAAGACGTAGCCCGAGAGGTCGAGCACGTAGAGGGCCTTCGGGTCACCGGGCGGCGGCAGCGTCGTGGGCATGCGCCGGGTGTATCAGGGACGACGCGACGGGAGCCAACAACGGGCGGGACGGTCAGCGACGGGGTTGGGAGCGTCGAGGTACTCCGCCAGCTCCTCCGGGTCGATCGTGGCGTCGTCGGTGCACACCGCCCGGTCGGGGTTCATCGCAGCGCCGAGAGCTTCGCCGTCATCCGGGCGTGCGCTTCTTCGAGCGACACCACGCGTCCCTCCCTTGTCGAACGAAGCCCGGTCTCCATGCCGGCCTCTTGCTCTGGGGTGAGCTCGAACCCCGCGCATGGGGCGTCCAACGGGGCACCGTCGTCGGCCCGGATTCGCTCGGGTTTACAGATGGCCCAGACCGCGAAGTACAACACCGGCACCATCAGCTGCGGCGCCGGTCAGATCGGCGCCGGCGGGCAGAGCCGCGCCAGTCGGGCATCGACGCCTTCGGCCCGAGCTGCTTCCGCGTCGTCGCCGTGCCCTGAGCAGGGTTGAGTGGTGGCGCGCGCGAACCGCCAATGATCTCTCGGTCAGGGCTCTCGGCTCCGGCGAACACCCGCCCGCCGGAACATCCGTCCCGCTCCTGTCGAGCGCATCGAGCGTCCCCCGGCGACTGCGCCAGGGCCTCGTCGAGCATCACCCGGAGCGCGCAGCGGGCGTCGACGGCGTCAGCCCCTCACTGCCCTGTCCAGCTGAAGCGCTGGTAGCGGTAGCAGAGAGCGCTCGTGTCAAACGTGTCCTGCACGCGGATCGGGAAGCCCGGCAGGAGGTCGGTCGGGAGGGCGGTGGTGCCGTTGGCGTTCCGTCCGCCGTAGGCGGTCCGGTTGACGGCCCTCGCCTGCTGCCAGTCCGACCAGACCTTGTCCCAATAGGCTTCGGCGACCCAGTAGAGCGGGTCGTTGGGGGAGTAGCGGGTCGCCATGTCGCCCCCGATGTTGGTGTGCACCAGGGAGTGCGGGGTGTACTCGATGGCCTGCCGGAACTGGTCGTACGTCGTGCTGGTGCTGATGACCCGGTTGATGGCCTCGACCGAGTAGAACGCGCCGATCCGACTGCCCAGGTTGTACTGCCGCGAGAGGCAGTGGAACCTCTCGTAGAAGGGCTGCCAACCTGCGAAGGCCCCATTGGTGACGCAGTGAGAGGTGCCGGTTCCGTTCCCGCCGAATCGACTCGCGGAGAGGATCGACGACGCCTCGGGGGCCTGGGAATCGAACGACAGGGCCCAGTAGGGCACTGTCACGCTGGGGTCGATCGCCTGGAGCTGGCGCTCGAAATCCCGAAGGAACGCGCGTTGGTAGGGGAAGAACGGCGAGACGCCATGCGTCAAGCCGTAGTTGTCCGCGTAGGGCTTGACCGCCCGGTCGTAGGCGGTGGGCCTCGTGCCGCTCATGAGGGTCCGCACCGCCGTGACGAAGCGGTTCCACTCGGTGGAGGACAGGTCGCGCACCTCCTTGCGCAGCAGGACGCCGTTCGGGCACACGGTGGCGGCCTGCGCGGCCTGCGCCACGTGCTCGGGGAGGGAGTCGTCGAGCGCGGGCACGCCGCCCTCGCGCTCGGAGACGGCGTCGGGCACCGGGGCGCAAGCGACGCCCAGCAGGGCAACCGGGACGAGAAGGGATCGCATCGTGGACTCCTGGAGTCGGACGGGAAGGACTGCCGCCGATGCGGGGAGGCTCGCACCAACAGCGAGCGAGCGCTATCCACGGAGCGCAGAAGCGCTATCCACGGAGCGCAGAAGCGCTATCCACGGAGCGCAGGGCGCGACGGCTCGCGGGCGCTCGCCGCGGGTCAGGGCGAAGGCGCGTCGAGATCCATGTCTCCCGTCGGCACCGCGGGCAGCACCCGGTCGCACTGCGTCGCTGCCGTCTCGCTCATGCGCCTCCCCCCGCAGCTCGAGCACCCCGTCGCGAACGGGGTCGCGCGATCCTACCTGGGCGTGTCCACCGCCGTCGGCCATGGGCGTGCCCGCGCGCAGAGCGACGCGTGTGCCGCGCCGAAAGACCACGTTCTACCGATGAATCGCGAACGTCGAGGGGTGGCGGCAGGTGGCGGCCGCCATGGCGGCGGAGGTGCCATCGCGATGTCACGCCACCGATCGAACCAGCACCACACCCCCGAAGGGCCCGCCAGCGCTCCCGACGCGTCACCCCCCGTCGGGACTCAGTCCTCCACGCCCGCGTCGACCGCCGCGTCGGGATCATCCACCACGCCCGCATCCACCACGCCCACGTCCGGCGTCCCTACGTCCCGCGTCCCCGCATCCACCGCGCCCACGTCCGCCACGCCGACGTCCCGCGTCCCCGCATCCACCACGCCCGCGTCCGTACCCGCGTCCATCCCCACGTCCGTCGCCACCACCAGGTCCGCTGGCACCACGGCGTCTCCACCGTCTCCCGCGTCGGCCTTCGGGCCCTCTGGGATGATCACCCGCACCATCCGCTCGCCCACCACCACGCCGTCGCCCACCAGCGTCACCCGCACGAAATACAGCTGCGGGTATTCCGTCTCTGGCGTCGTCGTGTTGCGCAGGTGCGCCCGAAACGTCAGCCGCGTCCGCGTCGGAACCGTCACGAAGGTGTCCGGCACCCCGTCGAGCATCGTCGTCGGCGAGCGGTCTTCCCGGCGCGGCGCGGTCGCCCCTTCGGGCGCCACCGCCGAGGCCGCCTCGATGGCCCGCACGAACCCGCGCGGGTCGTCCGACGCCCGCCCGTCCACCAGCGCAAACGCCAGCGAGTCCAGGAACCTCAAGATCCCATCGACCAGCGCCGCCCCGAGCCCCGTGCCGTCCTCCGCGATGTCGAACACCAGCGGGCACATCCCGTTGACGGCCCCGCGCGACGACCCCGAGATGCCCGTCGGGCACCGTCCGCCCGACGCGGGCGCCACCGCCCCCGTGCCGATCGCGATGGCCTCCATCTGCGCGCGCGACCCGTCCCCCGACGCGATGCCGATCATCCGCGCCCCGATGAGCTGGAGCGCCGCCGTCGCCTGCGTGGTGGAGTGCGTCCCCGGCACCGCCTCGCCGTAGTCCGACGGCTCGTGCGAGCGCGCGTCCGTCACGTTGATCACCACCCGCGCCGCGCCCGCCCGAAACCCGACGCCGCCAAACACGCTCCCTGGCGCCGTCCCCGCGGGCGGCGTGAAGCGCGCGATGTTGCCGATCGCCAATCCCGAGAGCCCCTCGCCCGTCGCGATCTGGTAGAGCGCCTCGCCCCAAGGCTCGGCCGGGTCGCCGCCGTTTTGCAGCGGTCGGTCGAGGGAGTTGACCGCCGTCGTCACCTGCGCGAGGTCGACCGTGATGGGCGTCAACAGGTTGTAGGCATGGTCGGTGTTGCGACCGAAGGGCGCCACCGGAAACTCCCCGAAGCGCGACACCCCCATGGCGAGGTCGCCCACCCGCGCCCGCAGCGCCGGGATGATGGTGTTGCCGAGGGCGCTCTTCAGGTTGTTGATCTCGCCGCTGAAGCTCCCGGTGGTGTCGACGTTGAGGTGCACGTCGAGCCTCGTCGCGCGGGGCTCGGCCTGCATCTCGAACGTCACCTCGGGGCCGTTGAAGGGCAGCGTCACCGTGAGGTCGTACGCCGGGTACGTCGACGCCCCGCGCGGCCCGAGCGACCCGTCACCGCGCGGCGCGGCGTCGCTCCACCCGCCGAGGTCGGAGTACGAAGCGTCGCTCGTCGTGAGCCCCGGTGGCCGCTCGTCGGCGCAGCCCGCCAACATCGCCGCGATCACGAGACTGCGCGCCAGCGCCTTCACCGTCGGCCACGCTAGCACGGTACGCCCCGCAACCGCTCAGACCGTCAGGCGGTCCCCCGCCTCGGGGATGATCACGCGCGGGGCCCCGTCACCCAGCAGGGCGTCGCGCAGCGACGACTGGGCCTTCAGCTCGCCGTGCACCAGCGCCACGGTCTTCAGGTCGCCCTGCTCTTTACACGCCTGGGTATAACGCCGCAGGTCGTCGCGGTCGGCGTGGGCGCTGAATCCGTTGAGCACCACCACCTCGGCGCGGCGCTCGCGCTCCACCCCGAAGATGCGCACCTTCGCGCGCCGCTCGACCAGCCGCCGGCCGAGCGTGTGCTGCGCCTGGAAGCCGACGATGAGCACGGTGTTCTTCTCGTCGCCGAGGGTGGCGCGGAGGTGGTGGAGCACGCGGCCGGCCTCGCACATCCCGCTGGCCGAGATGACCACCGCGGGGGTCGGGTCGAGCGACAGGGCGCGGCTGTCCTCCACGTCGCCGACGTAGCGCAGCCCGTCGAAGTCGAAGGGCGAGTCGTTGGCGCGCAGCAGCGCCCGGGCCTCGTCGTCGAAGCACTCGGGGTGCATCTTGAACACCTCGGTGATCTTCACCGTCAGCGGCGAGTCGATGTAGACCGGGACGGGCGGCAGCGACCCTTCGCGACGCAGGGCCTTGAGGGCGAAGACGATCTCCTGCGCGCGCTCCAGGGCGAAGGCCGGGATGATGACCTTTCCGCCGCGGGCGAAGGTGCGCTTGATGGTCTCGGCGAGGTCGTCGTCCATCTTGGCGATGGGGTCGTGGAGCCGGTCGCCGTAGGTGCTCTCGCTGATGAGCACCTCCGCGTCGGGGACCACCTCGGGGTCGCGCAGGATGGGCATGCGGTTGCGCCCGAGGTCGCCCGTGAACACCAGCCGGCGGGTTCGGCCGCCCTCCTCGACATCGAGCGCGGTGACGGCGCTGCCGAGCACGTGGCCCGCGTCGAAGAAGGTGAGCCGCACGCCCTTCGCGATCTCGTGGGTGCGGCGGTACGACAGGCCCACGAAGCGCTCCAATGCCTTCATGGTGTCGGCCTCGGTGTAGAGCGGTTCGACCCGGTCGGCGTCGAGCTCGCCGCGGTCGATCTGCTTGTTGAGGTAGCGGGCGTCGGCCTCCTGGATGGAGGCCGCGTCGACGAGCATGGCGGCGCAGAGGTCGCGCGTGGCGTGCGTCGCGTAGATGGGCCCGTCGTAGCCCTGCTTCACCAGCAGCGGCAGCGCCCCCGAGTGGTCGATGTGCGCGTGCGAGAGCACCACCGCGTCGATGGACCCGACGGGCAGCGGGAGCTTGCGGTTGCGCTCGGCGCTCTCCTGGCGGCGCCCCTGGAAGAGCCCGCAGTCTAGCAGCAGCGTGGCGTGCGGCGTGCGCACGAGGTGCATCGACCCGGTGACGGTCTGGGCGGCGCCGACGAACTCGATCTCCATGCCCGCGATGGTAGCGGAGGATGCGGTTCGGGATGACGAGAGAGGGAGAGCGGGAGGCACCCGGCCGGGGCCTCCCTTTTCAGGCGATGGGGACTACGGCCGCGCGAACGCGCCGGAGCAGTAACCCAGGGTCTGGATCTGCTGCTCCGCCGCCGCCGGCGTGCGGAACTGGTTCGTCGTCTCCGCGTGGAAGAACCAGCGGTTGCGGCCCGGCGCGAAGTTCACGCTGCACATGTCACCGAGGTTGGTGAACGTCGCGATGTTCGTGACCGTGCCCGTCGGGATGAGCGTGCGCGTGATGCGCTGGTTGTTACCCGTCGTCCCGTTGCGGTTGACGAAGTAGTAGTTGCCCCCGAAGAACTCGAGGATGCCGTAGAAGTACCCGCCCTCGCAGCCGAAGCCGGAGACGGTGACGGCCCCGAGGTCGCGCACGGTGCCCGTCGGGAGCGCGATCTCGTAGGCGCGGCCGCCGGTCCAGAGACCGATGGTGTCCCAGCCCGAGAAGACGCCCGCACCCGCGGTGAGGGTGAGCGCCTGCGAGAGCGCGATGGTGCGACCCGTCGCCGTGCCCGTGTTGCCGTCGATCTCGATCAGGCTGTTGATCGCCGTGGTCGAGTTGGCAGACGCCGGGGTGGTTCCGTTGCCCAGCGCGAAGACGCGCCCGAAGCGGAGGTCCGACGCCAGGACGTCGAGGCGACGCGCCGGGGTGACCTGCGCCACGCCGCCGAGATCGCCCGCCGACGCGCGCACCGCCGAGGTCTCGCCGCCGAAGAACACGTTGGTCGTCGACAGCGCCACGCCGCCCACGTCGTTGCCCGAGATGGCCGCGCGGTTGGACCCGATGCCCACTTCAGCGGTGCCGCAGCCGGTGGCCGCGAGCGAGCTCACCTGGAAGGTGTCGCTCGGGCGGCTCCAGGTCGCGCTGCACGACACCAGGGTGTCGGTGCCCACGCGGAACTGCGACGCCGCGTCGGTGGAGAAGTACCAGCGGTTGAGCGTCGGCGAGACCGTGAACGAGCACGCATCACCGAGGTTGAGGAAGGCCTGGGTTCCGATGACCGTGCCCGCCGTGGCGCCGACCTGCACGCGGAAGACGCGGTTGGTCGTGGTCAGGTAGTCCAGGTAGAGCACGCCGTTGATGGCCTCGACGACGCCCCAGTTGGCCCAGGTGCCGGTGCAGCCGCGACGGAAGTCGGGGATGCCCTGGTCGCCGAGGTCGCGGGTCGTGCCCGAGGGCAGCTCGATGTGGAACGCGTTGGTGCCCGTGACGATCACGGCGCGGTCGTAGCCCGAGTACACGCCGCCGATGTTCGACGAGGTGCTCACCGGGATGGTCACCGAGAGCGGGATGACCGTGGCGGTCGCCGCGCCCGTCGCCGGGTCGAGCCGCACGAGGCGGGTGATGGTCTGCGCGCCCGTCGCGCGGGTGAGGAAGCCCGACGCGGTGCCGAGGGCGTAGACCTCGTTGGTGCGGAGGTTGGACAGCAGGCCGTCGTAGTTGGTGCCCACGCGCGCGCCGCCCGTGAGGTTGGTCGCCGAGAAGCGGCTCGTGAAGCTGCCGCCGTCGAAGACCTGCGTCGCCGACACGGCGATGCCGCCAGTGGTGTCGCCGACGAGGGCCAGCGCGTCGGCCGTGAAGCACGCCGTCGCCGTGAGGCCCGTCACCTGGAACGACGGCCCGGTCACCGCGTTGACGCAGCCGCCGCGCCCGCAGACCTGGCCGAAGCCGCAGCGGTTGCCGCAGGTGCCGCAGTTGTTGACGTCCCCGGTGGTGACGATGCAGCTACCGCCGCAGTAGGACTGGCCCGCCGGGCAGGCGCAGACGCCCGCGGTGCAGGCCGAACCGCCCGTGCAGGTGGTGCCGCACGCGCCGCAGTTGGTGTTGTCCGTCTGGAAGTTCACGCAGCGGTTGGTGCAGAGCGTGGTGCCCGCGGCGCAGGCGCCGAGGGTGTAGCGCAGGGTGTACCCGCCCTGACCCGTCGGGAGCATCGCGTTGAAGGAGTCGACGTAGACGGTGTGGAGCCCCGCCCCGGCCGGCAGGGTGGTGCCCAGCGCCGACTGGAAGAAGTTCGTGTCGTCGTTGCAGGCGCCGACGACGGTGCGCGCCGCGCTGCGCTGGTCGAGCACGGTGTCGGTGCGCTGGTCGCCCGCGGTCGTGAGGTTGAACGCCCCGCCCGCGTAGGTCGGGCAGGTGACGAGCCAGCCGGTCTGCTCAGGGCCCGCGCCGTTGTTGCCGCACGAAGCAGCGAACTGGCTGGTGCCCGTGAGGGTGCCCGTGGTGGTGGTGGTGACGCCCTCGGTGCGAACGAGCGGGAAGGTCGCTCCGCCGACGGGGAGGTGCTGGAAGTGCACCGTGGCCGCGCCCTGGTCGCAGCCCGAGATCACGAGGTAGTAGGTGCCGGCCGCGAGGCTCACGAGCCCCTGGCTCTGCTGCCCGATGGTGCAGCCGAGGCCGCCGTCGTCCGCGCAGAACGCCCCGCCCGTGACGCCCGCCGCGGCGATGTTCGCCCCGGCGCTGTCCTGGAAGAAGAGCGACGTGTTGAAGGCCGAGCCGATGGTGTCGGCGTAGACCAGCTCCGGCGCCGTGAGCACGAAGCGATAGAACACGTCGCGCCCGTTGGTGCAGCCGCACGACGCGGGCCCGGTGGTGTTGTTGGTCGCCATGGTCGTGTTGACCGTGAAGGTCGACGCGGCGGCGGTCATGTTGACGTCCACCGCGGCGGCGCGCGTGTCGTTGGCGGGCGGCGCGAAGGTGCACACGCCGGCGTTGCACGACGATCCGCCGGTGCAGGCGCGGCCGCACATGCCGCAGTTGCTGTTGTCGTTCTGCTGGTTGACGCAGGCGCCCGAGCAGAGGGCCTGGCCCGCCGGGCACGCGCACACGCCGTTGGTGCAGCTCTGGCCCGTCACGCAGGCCGTCCCGCACGTGCCGCAGTTGGTGTTGTCGGTGCGGGTGTTGACGCACGCGCCGGAGCACGAGGTCTGACCCGCCGCGCAGGCGCACACGCCGTTCATGCAGGTCTCACCGCCCGAGCACGCCGTCCCGCAGGCGCCGCAGTTGGCGTTGTCGGTGCGGACGTTGACGCAGGTCGCCCCGCAGGCCGTCTGGCCGGCCGGGCAGCCGCACACGCCCGCGCCGCAGGTCTGACCCGCCGGGCACGCGGCGCCGCAGGTGCCGCAGTTGGCGTTGTCGGTCTGCACGTTGATGCACGAGCCGCCGCAGTTGGCCTGGCCCGTCGGGCAGCCGCACGAGCCCGCGATGCAGGTGAGGCCCGCCGAGCAGGCGGTGCCGCAGGTGCCGCAGTTGGTGTTGCTGGTCTGGAGGTTGGCGCAGGTGCCCGCGCAGTTGGCCTGGCCCGACGGGCAGGTGCACACGCCCGCGGTGCAGGTCTGGCCGGCGCCGCACGCGGTCGCGCACGAGCCGCAGTTGGTGCCGTCGGTCTGGAGGTTGACGCACGCCGTACCGCAGGCGGCTTGACCGCCGGGGCACGCGCAGGTGCCCGCGGTGCAGGTCTGCCCGCTCGGGCACACGACGCCGCAGTCGCCGCAGTTGTTGTTGTCGGTCTGCGCGTTGATGCACGCCCCGCCGCACACGCGCCCGCCGCCGGCGCAGGCGCAGGCGCCCATCTGGCAGGTCTGGCCGGTCGGGCAGGCGGTGCCGCACGAGCCGCAGTTGGCGCTGTCGGTCTGCGTGTCGGCGCAGGTGGTGCCGCAGACGGTGCGGGGCGCGGCGCAGGCGGCGCCGCAGACGCCGGCGCGGCAGGTCTGGCCCGACGGACAGGCCGTGCCGCAGGCGCCGCAGTGGGCGTCGCTGCTCTGCGTGTCGAAGCAGGCGCCCGAACAGAGCGTCTGGCCGGTCATGCAGGTGCACACGCCGGCGGTGCAGGTCTGGCCGGTGCCGCAGACGGTGCCGCAGGTCCCGCAGTTGGCGTTGTCGGTCTGCGCGTTGACGCACGACCCGGCGCAGGACGTCTGCCCGCTGAGACAGCTCGGCGCGTCGACGGGGGTGCCCGTGTCACCGGGCGTTCCGGTGTCATCGGGGGTGCCGGTGTCGCCCGGCGTACCCGTATCACCGGGCGTGCCCGTGTCGCCGGGGGTGCCGGTGTCACCCGGAGTACCCGTGTCACCCGGCGTACCCGTGTCGTCGGTGGTGCCCGCGTCGTCGGTGGTGCCCGTGTCGTTGTTGACGACCGGCACGTCGGCGCCCGCCGCCGGCGGATCGCTGTCACAGGCCTGCACCGCCGCCAGTACGGCGATCAGCAGGCCACGTCTTGCCCAAGGATCTCTCATCATTCGCCTCCTCAATGGATCGGCGGGCTGCGGCGCGCCCTATCTCTGGCGCACGGATGTTCGGCCCACCTTCGGAAGGCAGTGGTCTATCACCGCGCGTGGAGCGCCGATAGACCTGTCAGACCGCAGGTGTGGCGCAGGGCAGCACGCGTCAGGGCCGACACAGCGCGGGGTTGGGCGGCGGAGGCAGCGGAAACGACGCCGTCGCAAGGGCGGCGAACTGGCACTGTCGATCGTCCTCCTGGCAGGCGGCCTGACTGACGCATCGCCCGCTCGCGTCGGTGCGCTGGCACTGGCACTCGCGGTCGCCCTCGGCGCAGATCTCGACGAGCTCCATCATCCCTTCGTCCTCGTGGTTGAGCTTGTGGCAGTGGGCGACGAAGGTCCCGGTGAAGCGACGGAAGTCCATGAGGAGCTGCCGCGGTCGGTCGTCGATCTGCACCCAGAGGGTGTCGCGCCAGTGGGCGAAGTTGGGTTCCTTGTTGGAGTCGTTGGGGCACACGAGGAAGGGGTTGATGTGGATGTGAAACGGGTGCCCGTCGGCCGCGACGACCTCCCACTTCTCGCTCTGCCCGAGCACCGCGACGCGGTCGCTGCGGTAGTTGCGGAAGCGGCGGTCTTCGAAGTTGCGGCAGTTGATGTTGGGCGCCGGGCACTGGCACACGGGCGCGTCGGGGTCGCGCGGATGACGGCCGTGATCGGCCTCGCAGCGGCCGCCGTGGGAGAGCTGCGACGCGCTGCCCGTCGGGATGGGCGGCATGAGCAGGCCGACGCGCTGGTGGATGCGCGTGACGGACTCGCAGCTCACCTGGGTGGAGACGCCGTCGACGCGACCGGCCCAGGTGATGGGCGGCGCGTGGGCGGTGACCACGGACTCCGGCGGGATGGCGGTGCTGGTCGCGCGCGGGGCGTCGGCGCGTACTTCGACGATGGCGATGACCGAGCCCGCGAGGTCGTGGGTGCGGCGGCCGACGAGGCAGAGGGTCTGCGGGGTGGCGGGCATCGGGACGAAGGCGTCGATGCGATAGCCGGGTGAGACCCACGCGACGGGGTTGCGGTAGTAGTGCGGGAGCGTGATGCCGTCGCGCGCGTACTGGGTGAGCTCGATGCGCTCGAGGGGGTTGTAGCGGGTGCAATTGGCGTCGAGGCCGGGGTGGAGGGTCATGCCCATCTCGTCGGGCGTTCCGGCGTAGATCATCCGCCAGCGCTCGACCTGTCCGGGCGCGGTGACGAGGCGCGGCTTCACGCGCCCGTTGATGACGATGGGCATCCCCTCGGTGACCGCGAGGAAGTTGTCGATGGAGAGGTTGTTCTCGGTGCACGCCTCGCCCGCGGCGAGGGGTGTGGTGGTCTCGTGGTTGAAGGGGATTTCATTGAGCATCATCACGCGCTCGCGCGTCGCGGCGACGGTGGGTTCGGCGTCGAGCGGACCCTCCACGATGATCGCGCCGGCGGCGCCGTTGACGACCTGGATGGCCGTCGAGCCGTGGGTGTGCGGGTGGTACCAGTCGGTTCCTTCGTGGTGGGGGCCGTCCTCGTCGAGGTCCCAGCGGTACTGGGCGGTCTCGCCCTGGCGCACCTCGCGCAGCACGTTGTCGCCGTAGTAGCGACCGTCGGGCGCGCAGCCTTCGCCCGAGCAGCGATCGGCCGGGTCGGGCGTCGCGTGGTTGGGCTGCACATGACCGCCGTGGAAGTGCAGGTTGGTGATGTTGAAGTCGTGGCAGGTCGGGCGCTCGCGGCCCTCCATGCCCGACACCTCGCGCCCGTTGGGTCGGGTGAACTCGTTGCGCAGACGCACGTGCACGCGACGATCGGCCCCCGCGCGGAAGCGCAGCGTGGGCGCCGGAACGGACCCGTTGTACGTGCGCAGGCAGTAGCGCTGCCCCGCGATCTCGACGGCGCCGGGGCCGAAGCGGAGCTGGTAGAAGCCCTCGGCGTCGGGCGTGAGTTCGGGCGGGTTGGCGAAGGTCTCGACGCCGTCGGACACCGGCGGCTCGTCGCTACCCACGCAGCCAGCAGAGAGCGCGACGAAGAGCGCCGCGAACAGATGGTTCCACCTCATGGGCGCCACCGTCCCCCGGAGGTGATGGATCCATCAATGGCCAGAAGTGAGCAGGGGGTGGGCGAGGTCTCGCTTCCGCGGCCTGAAGGCCACGGAACCGGGCGCCAACGTCAGTTGAACCCCAACCGCCCCCGCGTGGCGTTGGGCTTGTTGCGGCACTCGCGCTCCAGCGCGGTGAGCAGCGCCCGCGCGTCGACGGTCGTCTCCAGCAGCAGCGCCTGCCGTCGCACCGTCGCGAAGTCGCCCGGCGTGAGCGTCGCGAGCTGGTCGAGCGCCGCGCGCGTCGCCGCCGCAGCGTCGGGAGCGAGCGACTGCCCGAGCGCGTCGAGGGTGCGCTCGAAGAGGGCCATGCGCTGCTCGGGGCGCAGCGGGTCGAACTTGATCTTCAGCGTGAAGCGCCGCAGCGACGCCTCATCGAGATGCTCGAAGAGGTTGGTCGAGCAGATGAACAACCCCTCGAAGGACTCCATCTGCACCAGCAGCTCGTTGACCTGCGTGACCTCCCAGCTCTGGCTCGCGCCGCGGCGGTTCTGGAAGAAGCTGTCGGCCTCATCGAGCAACAACACCGCGCCCTCGTCCCGCGCCTGACGGAACATCGCCGCGAGGTTGCCCTCCGTCTGCCCCACGAAGGGGCCGAGGATGTCCGACGCGCGCTTCATCAACAGCGGCCGCTGCACCCGCTCGGCGAGGTGATGCGCAAAGGCCGTCTTCCCCGTCCCCGGCGGCCCGTACAAGCAGATCGATCCGTGCAGCGCGCCCTGGTCACGCGCGCGGCGCTCCAGGGTCTCCACCAGGGCCGACAGGTCGTCCGACGCGTTGAGGAAGCGCAGGTCGTACACCTCCGGCGTCGACGGCGCGGACGGTCGCTCGGGGGACTGCACCGCGAGGCTGTTCTGGAGCACCCGCGTGAGGCACGGCTCCACCTCCTCGGCCTTCTCGTAGCCCGCCAGCCGCGCGACGCGCACCGCGCGCTCGATGTGCGCGGGCGTGAGCCGCTCGTCGTGGGCCATGCGCTGCGTCCACGCGGGGCGCGCGGGCAACGGACCCAACTGCTTCTCGAGAATCTTCCGGCGCACCGCGAGCGGCGGCGTACGCAGCTCGAAGATGAAGTCGAAGCGCCGCAGGAAGGCCGAGTCGATCTGCCCGATCTCGTTGGACAGCCACAGCGTCGGGACGGCGTTGCCCTCCAACAGGCGGTTGGTCCACCCCTTGTCCTCGCCCGACCGCTTCTGCCGCCCGAAAAACGGATACCAACGGTCGGGAAACACGTCCTCGATCTCGTCGAAGAGCACCACGGTCTGCGACCGCCGACCGAGCATGCGCTGGCACAACTGGTACGCCGCGAAGCGCCCCGTCCCGGAGATGGCCGACCCGTCGTCGGACTCCACGTTGACCTCGTAGAGCTGCCCCTTCAGGTGCGCCGCGAGGGCGCGCGCGAGCTCGGTCTTGCCCGTCCCTGGCAGCCCGTGCAGCAGCACGTTGACCCCCGACACCTGCTTCTCGATCGCCCCTTGAAGGAAGCGAACCAGGATCCCGACGTCCTGCGAGGCGTGCGGGAAGTCCTCCAGCGTGAGCTTCGCCGGCGGCGAGTGACGGAAGAAGTTGGCGAGGATGGCTTCGGGCGTCTCGTACTCGGTGAGCAGGATGTTCTCGAGGCCGTCCATCACCTCGAAGGGATCGTCCCAGGTGCGGCGCACGTCCGTCGCCACGCGCACGAGCCCCGTCGAGGCCAGCGGCGCCGTTCGCTTGAGGGCGTCGCGCACGTCGTTTTCGGGCAGACCCAGCACCTGCCCGAGCAGCTCGTGGAGCTTGCGCAGCGAGAGTCCCTCCAGCCGCTCGAAGCACGCCTGAAGCGACTTCTGGATGTCGAGCACGATGGCGAAGGCGAGCACCTCCTGCTCGGCGACGGTGAGCGACAGGAGCCGCCCCAGCGTCTCCACGTTGCGG
This sequence comes from Polyangiales bacterium, assembly GCA_044229975.1. GTDB lineage: Bacteria > Myxococcota_A > Polyangia > Polyangiales > SCUS01. Next base: position 230,359 of record JBGARZ010000004.1, on the reverse strand, counting down.
AAGAGAACGCCCTCCCGCGTGACCTTCGCCTTCTCCAACACCTTGAGCCGATCGCGAATCTCGCGCTTGGCCCGCGCGGGCGTGACGGCCTCGTCGCGCAGGTGCGCGAGCCCGATGACGTCGAGCGGCGAGCGGTCGTCCCCGTCGTCGTGGAGGAAGTACCGGAACGTGTCGGTGTGCACGATGGCCCTCGCCGTCCACAGCACCACGACGTCGTAGGGTGTGGTGGTGGTCGCGGGGGTCTTCCGGGTCGGGGCGGTCTTGGTGCGTGCCATTCGTCTTCAGGGTGCGCGTGAAGTCAGCGCGAGACCATGCGTGCGCCGCACGGCCCACGCAACGAGGGGAGGAGAGAGCGTCGGACGGGTTATGTCACGGCGACGGCGCGCCCGCCGGGGCGGAGTTGGGCGCCGGGGCGGTGTCGTGTTCGTCGTCGGGGTCGGGCGTGGCGTCGCGCACGGTGGGCGCGTCGGCGATGACGTCGTCGAGCTCGGGGTCGGCGCCCGCGGGCGGGAGAGCATCCGCGGTGGTGTCGCGCGCGGGAGCGGACCCGGTGCGAGAGGGCTCCGGGGGCGGGTGCCCCTCGCGGCCGTAGATGGGACGCTGCCCCGGGCGCGACCAGTCGACCCAATAGGCCGACGACGACCGCACGTCCATGTGGATGAACACCGACCGCGGATAGAACCCGCACCCCGTGTTGGGGATGGTTCGGCAGAAGTCGCGGGTGACGTGGTTGGGGACGCCGCGCACGCGGAAGTCCACGGCGTGGCCGACGTTGTGGTTGGAGTGGGCCGTGTGCTGCCCGCGGCGCACCGGGCGGAAGCCCGAGATGACCTCCAGCACGCGCCCGCCGAAGTGGTCGCTGAAGAGCGCGAGCTGACGGAGCAGCCGCGGGTCGATGTTGTGGGTGCGCCCGTCGGTGGAGCGCAGGAAGCTGCGCATGGTTCCGAGCACGTTGCGGCCGGGGCGGCGGAGGTTGGCGGTCACCTGCTGGCCCGTGGCGAGGCGCGAGAGGCTGACGATGCCGGGGCGACGCGGACACCCCCATCGGCCGCACGCGCGGCTGCCGCGGGGCGGGTCGACGATGCGACGCACGACGGGCGCGGGACGAACGGGCGCGGGCGCAGGAGCCGGGCGCGAGGAGAGCAGCGCGGGGCGCACGGCGGTCATGCTCTCGCCGTGGCCGCGCGTCGCGGGAGCGGCGGCGGTGGTCGGAGCGGCGGCCGTGGTGGTGGCGTTGCTGGGGAGCCGCAGGCGCTGGTTGTGGCGCAGGGCGTAGGGCTCGTGGAGGTGGTTGCGCGACGCGAGGTCGGCCACGCGGACGTGGTGCATCGCAGCGATGAGGGAGAGCGACTCGTTGCGCTGGACGACGTGCACCGTGGGGTCGGCGGTGCCCGTCACCTGGGCGCGCGCGGGGGACGGAGCGGTGGCCGTGAGGAGCAGCCCCACGACCATGGCAGGCAACCAGTGTTGGACGGGTCTGCGCACGGCCCGAGGCCGTAGCCCGGAACCCCGCGGCTGGTCAAGGCGGGCGAGGGCTGTCAGCCCGCCGTGCCGTACATGGACTCGGCGATCTTGTAGGCGCTGGTCTCCAGGGCCGACAGGTAGCTGCGGAGGCTCTGCGTGTCGACGCCCGTGTCGAGCGCCGCGCGGAGGTTGACCAGGTCGTTGTTCAACGCCTCGCGGAGTTCTTCCGTGAGCACCTCGCCGTACTCGCGCACGGCGTTTTCCGACGTCACCAGCAGCGCCTCGGCGTTGCTGCGCAGCTCGGCGTACTCGCGGCGCAGGAGGTCTTCCTGCTTGGTGTTGGCGGCTTCCTCGATGAGGCGCTCGACGTCCTGCTGCGAGAGACCACTGCCCGCCACGATGCGAACGTCGCGCGTCTTCTTGGTGGCCATGTCCGTGGCCGTCACCGAGAGGATGCCGTTGGCGTCGATGTCGAAGGTCACCTCGATCTTCGGCACGCCGCGCGGCGCCGGGGGGATGCCCGTCAGCTCGAAGTGGTAGAGCGAGCGGTTGTCCACCGCCATCTCGCGCTCGCCCTGGAGCACGTGGATGGGGACGAAGTTCTGGTTGTCGAGCGAGGTGGAGAAGGTCTCGCCGCGGCGCGTGGGGATGGTGGTGTTGCGCGGGATGAGCGGGGTCATCACGCCGCCGGCCGTCTCGACGCCCAGCGAGAGCGGCGTCACGTCGAGCAGCAGCACGCTCTCCAGCTCGCCGCGAATCGACGCCGCCTGCACAGCCGCGCCGATCGCGACCACTTCGTCGGGCGACAGGCCCTTGTGCGGCTGCCGCTGGAAGAACTCCGCGACGCGCTTCTGCACCAGCGGCATGCGGGTCATGCCGCCGACCATCACCACCTGGTGGATGTCCTGCACGCCGAGGCGCGCGTCGCTCAAGGCGCGCGCGCAGGGCTCCAGCGTCTGCTCGACGAGGTCTTCGACGAGGCGCTCCAGCTCCTGGCGCTTGAGGGTGCGAAGCACGTGCGCGGGGCCCGTCGGCGTCGACGCGATGAACGGCAGGTTCACCTCCGTCTCCAGCGACGACGACAGCTCGTGCTTGGCCTTCTCCGAGGCCTCGCGCATGCGCTGGAGGGCGAGGCGGTTGCCGCGCAGGTCGATGCCGTGCTCCTTCTGGAAGTCGGCCACGAGCAGCTCGATGATGCGCTCGTCGAAGTCGTCGCCGCCGAGGAAGGTGTCGCCGTTGGTGGACACCACGCGAAACACCCCGCGGGTGATTTCGAGGATGGAGATATCGAACGTTCCGCCGCCGAGGTCGTACACCGCGATGCGCTCGTCGACGTTGCGGTCGAGCCCGTACGCGAGCGCGGCGGCCGTGGGCTCGTTGATGATGCGCTTCACGTCGAGGCCCGCGATGCGCCCGGCGTCCTTGGTCGCCTGGCGCTGCGCGTCGTCGAAGTACGCGGGCACCGTGATCACCGCGTCGGTGACCTCCTCGCGGAGGTACGCCTCGGCGATGGTCTTCATCTGCGAGAGCACCGCGGCGCTGATCTCCGGCGGGGACATCTGCCGGCCCATCACCTCGGCCCACGCGTCGCCGTTGGGCGACGGGACGATCTTGTAGGCCACGCGCGCGGCCTGCTTGCGCGCCTCGTCGGACTCAAACGACCGACCCATCACACGCTTGATGGAAGTGACGGTGTTTTCAGGGTTTTGCACGGCCTGGCGCTTGGCCACCTGGCCGACGAGGCGCTCGCTGCCGCCCGAGAAGCCCACCACCGACGGCGTGGTGCGCGCGCCCTCGGCGTTGGGGATCACCACCGGTGAGCCGCTCTCCACGATGGCCACGCAGGAATTGGTGGTCCCCAGGTCGATGCCGACGATCCTACCCATGACTGTTTCGCCCCCTCAGTTTGCGTTGCTGTCGTCGTCGCTCGGCGCGGGCGCCGCGGCGGGCGCGCCCTTGGACACCGCCACCATCGCAGGCCGCAGCAGCCGCTCGCCGAGCTGGTAGCCCGCCACGAGTTCGAGCGCGACGATGCCAGCGGGGTACTCGGCGCTCTCCACCTGCTGGATGGCCTCGTGGATGTTCGGGTCGAAGGGCTGGCCGAGGCTCTTCAGGCGCTGACCGCCCAGGCGAACGAGGGTGTCCTCGAAGAGCTTGTGCACCATGCCGACACCGTCCGCGATGGCCTTCGCGTCGGCGCCCGTCTTGGCGTAGCTCGCCGCGCGCTCGAGGTTGTCGAACACCGGCAGGAGCTCGGTGAACACCTTCTCGCGGCCGCGGTTGAGGGCGTCGGCCTCGTCGCGCTTGCTGCGCTTGCGGTAGTTGTCGAAGTCCGCGAGCGTGCGAAGGAGCTGGTCTTTCATCTTGTCGCGCTCGGCCGTCATGGCGACGAGCGGGTCGATGGCCGGGGGCGCGGCGCTCGGGGTGACCGGCGGCGGAATCACGCTGGCGGGCGCGGCCGGGGGCGGGGTGCTGGCGCCCGCGGGGCTGGTGGTCGCGGCGGTCTCCGGGGTCTCCGGCGCGTTGCCAGGAGCGTCGGTGGAGTTGTTCTCGGGGGTGTTGTCGTTGCTCGCCATGAGGACCTGTTGTGTGGGGTCGCACCGGAGACCCCGGGAGTCGTCTGAACTATCACAATCGACACGAAGGGTGGGCAACGTTCCACGTCGACGCCCGGCAGGGCCCACGCCGCAGCGTCAGCGCGGCGCGCATCCGCGACCGTTCAATCTGATGGTGGAGAGGAGGGAAAGGTGGAGAGGGTGGATGACCCTCTCGGGGTCAGTGCGCGAGGCCTTCGACGCGCGAGATGAACGCCTGGTCGGCGATGCGGCCGACGAGGCGGGCGCGGGTGCGGGTGAAGACTTCGTTCCACTGGGCGCGCTCGGTGTCGCCGACGGTGGTCACGGTGATGCCGCGGCTGCCGATGGTGCGCACGGCGGCCTGCTCGTCGCGGCGGAGGTTCTGGATGAGCAGCTGGTGAAACTGCGTGGCCGTCTCGCGCAGGATGGCCTGCTGGTCGGCGGGGAGGGAGTTGAGCTGGTTCTTCCCGAAGATGGTCGCGCCCACGATGACGTTGGTGGGCATGTCGAGCATGTGCGTGGCGCGCGTCGTCCACTGCAACGACACCGCCGCGACCGGCGAGGTGATGAACGAGTCGACGCGGTTGGTCTGGAGCGCCGTGAGCACCTCGGGGAGCTGCATGCGCACGGGCTGCACGCTGGCGGCCTCGTAGAACGCCGGCATCACGAGGTCGTCGCGCCAGACGTACGGGTGCGTGGTGCGCATGTCGGCCGGGGTGCGGATGGCGGTGCGCGAGAAGATGCGCCCGAAGCCCACGTCGGCCCAGCCCATGAACGCGAAGCCCGCCGTGTCGAAGGCCCGCACGATGTCGGCGTTGGTGCCCGCGCGCGCCGCGTCGAGCTGCGCGTACGAGCGAAACATCCCCGGCATCTGGAACACCAGCGACGGGCGGTGCACCTGCGCGAGACCGACGGCGGTGACCGAGCCCGCGTCGAGGCGACCCGCGCGGATCTTGCGGACCACCTCGGACTCGTCACCCTGCACGCCGCCCGGGTAGATGCGCAGCGAGAGGGCCTTGTTGGTGCGGCGGCGGAGCTCGCGGTTCCACGCTTCGAGCACGCGCATCCAGGTGGAGCCCGCGGGGGCGAGCGTCGCGAGGGAGAGCGTTCGCGTGGCGGCGGGCTCCGGCGCCGGCTGCGCCTCGACGGCGCGACCCGCGAAGAGGGCGCCGAGGGCCCCGAAACCGACCGCCAACAGAGCCAATCGATAGCGCTTCATGGTGTGTACTCCTGAGGAAGAGAGGCTTGCGAATCCCGAAGCCAGACGTAGCCGGCCGGGACGTTGATTCACTACGGGGCAGGGGTGGCAGCGGGAGCGGGCGTCGCCGGGGCGGCGCCCTCGGCGGGCGGGGTCGCGGCCGGGTCGGCCGGGGCATCACCCGCGGGAGCGTCACCCGCGGGGGCATCGCCCGCCGGGTCGGCCGGGGCGATGAGGTCGTCGACCTGCGCGAGGTAGCGGCGCGCGCGGCGCTTGGCGATCTGGTTGGCGAGGCGCTGCTCGGGCATCACGTCGCCCGCGTCGATGACCTCCTGGAGGAGGCGGGTGTAGAGCGCGCGGTCTTGCACCATCACGGCGTACACGCGGGCCATCATCACCTTGTAGGTGAGGAAGTTGCCGCCGGTGCGCTGGATGGCCGTCTCGAACATCTGCCGCGCCTGCACCGGGTCGCCGCCGAGGGAGGCCGCAGCGCGGGCGTGGTACGAGCCCATGGCGACGTACGGCGCGTAGTTGTTGAAGGTCGGGTCGAGCTGGAAGACGCGCTCGAAGCACGCGATGGCGAAGGGCAGGTCGGCCAGGACGTCGGGGTTGTCCTTGTTGAGGCTGATGTGGCGCGCCCAGTTGTAGCCGAGCCAGAAGACCATGCCGGTCTGCTCGACGTCGTCGAAGCGCTGGAGGTACGAGCGCCACGCCTCGATGCCGCGGTGGTACGCGCCGTTGGCGCCGCCGTCGCCGTCCTCCTCGATGGTGAGCGACTCCATGCCCACCTCCTTGCCGCGGAGGTACGAGATGGTCGCGCGGTTGCGGTAGTACTCGATGCGCGCCTCGTCGTCGGCGACCTCGGCCTCCTCCATGCGGTCTTCGAGAAACCCGAAGCCGAACGAACCGAGCGCGCGCGCCAGGTTGGTGCGCAGCATCTGGTTCTGCGGAATGATGAGGAGGAGACCTTCCATCTGGGTGATGGAGTACGGGAGCGACGCCTCGGCGATGGCCGGGTCGGCAAACGCCTGGATGGCAGGCGAAGCCTGGTTCATCACGCGCGCCGTCGAACCAGCGATCATCTTGGCGCAGCCCAACTGCCCGGTCGCGATGGCCGCGACCAGAAACCCCGTGTGAAATCGTCGCATGGCGACGGGGTTAGTCCCATTGCACGGTCGATGTCAACGGAGTCGATGGAGGGTTGTGCGATGACCCCTCGCGATGGTGTTCTCCGACGCGCTGCGTAGTGATTCTGTCGCCCCGCGCCGACATCCATCCGACCCCGAAACCATCGTAGAAGCTCTGCCGGTGCCGCTCCCCCTCCCCCACCGCCGCCGCTGGCTCGTCGCCGCGCTCTGCGCTGCCCTCTCGTCCGCCGTCGCGCCGTCCGCGTCGGGCACCACGCTCGTCGCGCGCCCGCTCGATGTGATGGTGCGCGAGGCCGACGCCGTCGCCGTCATCACCACCAGCGCCGCCCCGGTTCGCACGGCCCGCTGGGTCGACGGGCGCATCGTCACCCGCGTCGAGGTCACCGTCGTCGAGACGCTGCGCGGCTCTCTCGCACCCGGCTCTCTCACGCTGTCACTGCCCGGCGGAACCATCGGTGGCATCACCCAGCACCTCCCCGGCGCGCCCGACTTCGGGCCCGGCGGCGCGTGGGTCGTGCTGCTGCGCCGCACTGCTGCGGGTGAGTTCACCGTCGCGGGCCTGTGCCTCGGTCAGCTCCCGGTCACGCTCGACCCGGTGACCCACCTCGCCATGGTGCGACCGGCTTCGACCGAGGGCGTCACGCTCATCGCCGACCCGCGCACTCCCGCGCCGGTGGTGGGGGCTGTGCTGGGAGAGGTTCCGTCGGGTGGGGTGCGCCTCGAAACCTTCGCCGCGCTCGTGCGCGCGATGCCCCGCTGACGCGCCACCATCGACCATCGTGAAGCGCGCGACGCCCCTCTTGATGACCGCCCTGCTGTCCCTGCCAACGGTCGCGCACGCCTACTGCCGCACGACCACCAACGGCGCGCAGAACGACCCCACGGCATGCCCGCCCGGCGGCACCCCCATCGCGTGGCAGCGCGCGTGTACGTCGCTGCGGCCCGATCATCGAGTGCTTCCGACCGACCTCACGGCGGCGGCGTTTCACCAGCAGGTGGTGGACGCGGCGGCGGCGTGGTCGTCGTCGCTGTGCCCGGGGTCGACGCTGGGCGCGAACTTCGTGATGACGGTGCTCGACGACGTGGCGGCGCCGGTCGGGTACTTCGAGGGCAGGGCCAACCTCAACACGGTGACCTTCCGCGACCACTGGGGCGACGACGTCTTCCACGCGCCCGAGGCGGCGGCGATCACCATCGTGACGTTCTCGTCGCCGAGCGGGTCGATTCTCGACGCCGACACCGAGCTCAACCTGCGCGGGCCGCGCAACCCGGGCGGCTTTCTCTTCGCGACGGACGGGGGCGCCGAGGCGGCCGACCTCGCGACGATCATCACGCACGAGTTCGGGCACACGCAGGGGCTCGCGCACTCGGCCGAACGGAGCGCCGTGATGTGGTACTCGGCGGGGCGGGGCGAGCGGCGGAGGGTTCCGACGGAGGACGATCGCGCGGGGCTGTGCGCGGTGTACCCGGCGGCCGTGCGCGCGGTGTGCGAGCCGGACCCGGGGCGGCTGACGTACGAGGGCAGCGGGCTGTCGTGCGTGGCGAGCGGGACGCGCGGGCAGGAGGGAGCGATCGGGTGGTGGTGGGCGGTCGGGCTCGCGGCGCTGGTGCGACGACGGAGGAGAGAACGCGAGCGAGGGTGAGTGGTTGGGGGAGGAGAGGCCGCAAGGGCGCGAGGGTCGCAAGGGCCCACGCCGCGGCGTCAGCGCGGCGCGCAACGGTCAGGCCCGCGGTCGCCAGGGCCCACGCCGCGGCGTCAGCGCGGCGCGCAACGGTCAGGCCCGCAGTCGCCGCGGGTCAGTCGCAGCTCGCGATCCCACTCGGCGCGCAGGACAACACAGTGGGTCCAGCGCGCACCTGACAACCGCAGAGCGAAGCGAACGGAATCGACCCGCCGTCCGTCGGTATAGACACGTTGACGCAACACGCGTAGCGACCAGCGCAGGTCGTAATCGTCAAGCCACTCCCGCAAGTGACAGACGCTCCTGCCTCCCCCGTGTCGACGACGCCCACATCCCGCACGTCGCCGCCGACTGGCCCAACGTCCGCTCTCTCGGCGTCTACCAGTCCAGTGTCCGTTGCGCCTACGTCCACGAACGACGCATCGACGATCGTCGCGACGTCCGCGCCTGCGTCGATCGCGCCCACGTCATCACCCACGACCACCCCATCCACGTGCACCGCCACATCCGTCCCCACCGATGCGTCGATTCCATTGAACGGCCGCACCTCCTCCTGCGCCCGCGTCGCCGCCTCGCACTGCCCCGTCGTCGGCGCGCACCGCTGGTCACCTGCGCACGACGCCCTGGTGCACGCCGCCGCGAGCAGCAGCGGAAGCTCCATCGTCTGCCCGCGCACGAAACGCACCAGCGCGCGCTGCGCCACCCGCGCGTCGTCCGTCGTACACCCGTTGGGGCCGCTGCATCCCAGCGCTTCGATCCACACTGGCGTGTCGGTGTCGTCGTCGGCCGCGATCACGCCCACGGACAGCGGCAGCCGCTCGCGCCCGACACCCAACGCCGTCGCGCGCACGCTACGAAGCGGACCGGTGTGCCCGCCTCGGCGCACCGTGAGCACGACGGACTGCACCATCTGACCGTCGCCCCATGGGAGCTCGGAGTCGACGCTCACGACGATCTCGGTGCGTGGTCGCTCGCACCCCGCCGCGAGCAGCGCCAACGCTACAAGACCCAGGGCTGATGGGACGCGACCCACTCGCGCGCACGCTACCAGAACGTTGACCGCGGCAACTGACTCAGGTGACCGCAGGCGTAGCCGTCGCGCGCCGCGCTGACGCCGCGGCGTGGGCCCTGGCAGCCCCCTACCGCCGCGCCGCCGCCCCCATCGCCACAAACCGTCGCCCATCGAAGCGGAACCTCCGCTCCGTCACGCTCCCATCGAAGCACTCGCTCGCCACCAGCACCCCGCCCCGCTGCACGATCGCACCCGGTGCGTCGCATGGTGTCTCCACCACCGTGTTGATGTTCATCGCGCCGTCCAGCGTCAGCGCCAGCACGGTGACCCATCGACCCCGCGCGGCGAGCCACACCGTCGTCTGGTGACCGCCTCCGCCGCCAGCCCCCATGTGCATCGTGTCCGTCACGGGCAGCGGCGGGCGCCCCGGCAGCCACAACGCGTCCGGTCGCAACCCCGGCGCGTACCGCTCGCTGTATCGCTCCGACCAGCCCGCATCGAGCGCCCCCTGCGCCACCACCGACACCACGCCCGCGCGCCGCTGCACCACCGTCAGGCACGCGCGCTCCGCCCCCTCGCGCCAGAACACCGCCGCCGAAAACTCACCCGCTCCCTGACGCCACGGACCCGCGACGCTCGATGGCTCTTCGCTGCTCCCGCACGCCCGCTGCGCCGCCGCGCGCACCTCCGGCGTCAGTTGCGCGCCAGCGACGCTCGCCCACGACGCGACCGCCACCCCGACCGCCACCCCGACGATGCATCGCGCGGTGCTCACCATCACCACCGACGCGCCCGCTACAGGTAGCCGCGCGCCGGGTCGACGGTGCTGCCGTTGATGTACACCTCGAAGTGCAGGTGCGGCCCCGTCGAGTTGCCCGTGCTGCCCACGTAGCCGATGTGCTGGCCCGCCACCACGCGCGCGCCGTAGCCCACCGCGAAGCCCGACTGGTGCCCGTACAGCGTCTGCATCCCGCCGCCGTGGTCGATGATGATCGCGTTGCCGTAGCCGCCGTACCAGCTCGCGCGCACCACCGTCCCGCCGCGGCACGCGTAGATCGGCGTCCCCGAGCGCGCCCCGAAGTCGATGCCCGTGTGCAGACGCCACACGCCCGAGATCGGGTGCACCCGCCAGCCGTACGGGCTCGTCACGCCGCCCGCCACCGGGCGCGCCATGCACGGGCCCGCGGTGTCGATCACGCGCACGGTGATGTTCCGCTCGGGCGACGGCTGCGCGATGTCCGTCGCGCCGCGCGTCACCACCCACCGATACGCGTAGCTGCCCGCATCCCCCGGCGCCCGGATGTGAAACGGAACCGTCAATTGAAACCCCGGCCCCACGTCCAACGGAAAGGCGATGTTGCCGGCGCCCCATCGACCGTCGCTCGCCGGCGCGGCGGCGTTGATGCGGTACTCGGAGTTCCATGCGTCGGTAGAGCAGTTGGCGAAGGTGATGTCGACGTCGGCGCCCTGGTTGGGGTCGAGGGTGCCCGGCGCGTTCTGCGACACGAAGCGCGACGGCGTCCCGGCGCCCTCGCAGTTGCCCCGCGGCAGCGCCGTGATGCGCACCTCGGGCGACGCCTCGCCCACGCGATCGCTGCCCTTCTGCATCACCCAGGTATAGGCGTAGCGACCCTGCACCCCCGGCGCGACGCCCTCGATGGGGATGGTCACCTCCGCCCCGAACGGAACATCCCGCGGCAGCTCGACCCGCGTCGTGCGCCAGTGCGACAGCCCGTTGGGGAGCGCCGATGCGAGATGGAAACCCGCCTCGCGCGTCCACGTCTCGGTGCTGCAATTGGCGATGGTGACCGTCCCGCGGATGGTCTCGCCCAACCCGATGAAGGGACCCGGCGCCACCTGACTCCGGAAGCGCGCGGCCGGTCCGTTGATGGTGCAGTCCGCCGAGTTCTGCACCGTCACTTCACCCGGCGGTGAGTACTGCTGGAGCGTCTCGGTGCCGTTGCGCGCGATGGCCCACGAGTACGCGAAGACCCCGCTCTCCCGCGGCGCCTGCACCTCGAAGGGGATCGTCACGCGACCGCCCTCCGGCACGTCCTCCGCCAGCGCCACGCGCGGAACACCGAACACCCCCACCGTGCTCGGCGCCGGGACGAGCGCGAACTCCCCCGCGCGCCATGGACCACCCGAGCAGTTGTCGAAGGTCACGCTCACCTGCGCGCGACCGCCCGGCAGCATGAACTCCGGCGGCGTCACCTGCGCGCGAAACTGCGCCGACGCCTGACCCGGCTCGCACGTCCCCACCGCGGCGGCGTCTCCCGCGACGGTGGCCTCGTCGTACCCGCCGTCCTCGTCGGCGAAGCTCGGCGGAGGAAGGCACCCCGCGACGAGCGCGCAGAGCGCGACGAGCGTCGTCACCGACCGCCGATCATGCCCAACCGAGTCTCGTCTCATCATCGACTCCATTGACGATTGTCGGCGCGACACGCGCCCGCTACCAGGTCATCGACACGGGACCATTGCGCTCCGCCACGTCGCCCACGCCGAGCGCGCCGCTTTCGTTGGTTCCCCAGCAGCGCAGGCTGCGATCGGCGAGCAGCGCGCAGGTGGTCGAACCACCCGACTCCACGCCCGCGACACCCTGCAAGGGGTTGGTCGCCGCCGAACCCGGCGACGCGATCACCGTGGTCAACGGCGCGCCGCCCTCGTTCACCTGACCGTTGCCGAGCTCGTAGGTGCGGTTGGTTCCCCAGCAGCGCACCGTGCGGTCGCTCAAGGACACACAACTGAACGCAGCGCCCGCCGAGATGGACACCACCGTCGGCGCCGCCGGCAGACCCGAGTCGCCGGGGACATCCACCACCACCGGCACATCGGGTCGGTCGCGCGGCACGCTCGCGTCCATCACGTCGCGCGGAGCACCAGCGTCCGCCACGTCGCGCGGCACCGAGACGTCGAGCCGCGAGGAGGCGTCCAGCGGAGGCACGATGCCGGAGCCCGCGTCGAAGTCTTCGAAGCCACCATCGGGGTCTTCGCCCGTCGGCGCGCCCTCGTACCCGACGATCGGAACCGCCGTCGCGATGCACGCGTGCGCGCACGGCTCGAAGCGCTCGGGGATCGCCACGCCGAGCTGACCGCGGTCGTGCCGACCCCAGCAGAGCACCGCGCCATCGTCGCGCACCGCGCAGGTGTGTTCGCCGCCCGCCGCGAGGGAGCGGGTGCGACGCAGCGCCGACGCGCCGAGCTGAACCGCTTGCGGAGTGGGCGTGGGCATCGCGCTCGCGGTGCCCGATCCGAGCTGGGCGTCGACGTTGTTGCCCCAGCACCACACACGACCAGCCGTCGCGCGGACGCAGGTGTGCGCGTCGCCGACCACCACCTCGACGGCGTCCGTCATGTCGCGGACCATCACCGGCGCACGCGCGCACGGCACCATCGTTCCGCTGACCTCGCACTGGTTGGGCGATGTCTCGACGCCGAGCTGCCCGCGGTCGTTGGCGCCCCAGCAGTACACCTGTCCGCCCTCCACGATGGCGCAGGTGTGGCCCGCGCCCGCGGCGACGGCGATGACCGGACCGAGGCCCGCGACTGCCACTGGCGTGCGGCTCGGCAGCACCGACGCGTTGCCCAGTTGCCCGCGGGTGTTGGCGCCCCAGCAGCGCAGCTCGCCAGACGAGAGCACCGCGCACGAGTGGGCGCCGCCCGAGCTCACGGCCGTGACGCCGGCGAGCCCCGCGACCTGCAACGGGTACATGTGACAGGCGACGGCGCGGGTCTGTCCGCCGGAGAGGCGTTCGGGGCAGAGGTCGGTGGACTCGTATCCGAGCTGGCTCTCGTCGTTGCGGCCCCAGCACCAGACGGTCTGGTCGGCGAGGGCCGCGCAGCCGAAGCGCGCTCCAACCGAGACCGAGGCGACGCAGCGGCTGCGACCCTGACCGTCGCAACCGGGGATGACGGGCGGTGCGTCAGGCGCCGCCGTGAGGTTGCCCGCGCACGACGCGAGCACCGTCAGCAGCGCGATGGTCCCCGGAAAACCTCTGAAAAACCGCATCGATCGCGACGCTAACAGATCGATCGACGAGCCTCAACGATCGCGGTGTGGCCCGCGAGCGCCTCGACGCCGACGAGCGCGCGGCCGTCGAGCGCGATGCGCGACGCCGTGAACGACCTGCGACGCGAGCTCGCTGGTGACGTCGGCGACGAGCTGGTAGCCGTGACCGGGATGCCCGACCGCGAACAGCAGGGCGCCCTGCTCGACGCGCTCGTGGGCTCGCTCGTGGACCTCGCGGAGGAGCGCCCGATGCACCTCGCCGATTGGGGCCGGTCTTCAAGGCCCCGAAGGCGCTCACGGTCGAGGAGATCGACGACGTGGTGGGCCTCGCGCGGCCGATGGCCATGGAGCCCGACCCGGGGCTCTCCCGCGCATGGACCATCGCCCACGCCCTCTGGATGTCGCGAGGCTGAAGGGGCGTCAGTCCCCCCGGCACATGCGCCGGCCGTCCTTGGTCTTGCAGAGCAGGTGGTCGGCGCAGTCGCCGTCGACGGCGCACGGCTGCCAGCAGATGCGCCCCTCGCAGTACGCGCCGCCCGGGCAGTCCCGGTCGGTGCTGCAACCGGCCGTGCACATGCCACGGCCGCACTTGCCCTCCGAACAGCAGTAGAGCCCGCCGGCGCAGCTCCCGCCGCCCCGGCAGTCGTCACCGAGGCCCACGGTGCAGCCCGAGAGCAGCAGGGCCCCGAGCACAACCGCCACCTTCCACATGGTCTTCATCGCCAGCCTTCCTCTCACGCCGCACCCGGCGCGAACTCATTCGATATCCCACGGACGGAGCCGACGCCACACCATTCAATCTCGACTTCATGCCACAAAGAACGGCGGTGTGCGCCGATGTTCACACGAGCGCCGCACGACCTATTTCCATGCGTTTCGTTGCGACCACGCTCGAACGGGCATGGCCCGATGGTCGCCTTCATTGTCGACAATCCGGTGCGGGGAGTCGCGGCGGTGTCCGGAGTGTTCTCTCGATATCCGCGCGGAGGCGATCACCGGGGCTCCGACCGGCAACCCGTTGCCGAGCGGGCGCGCGGCGGGTTGCGGGCCCCTGACGGTTGGGGCGTAGCCTTTGCGGGCAATGGTCGACGGCGTGGTCACCCTCACCCTGGCGGAGCTCGCGGCGATGCAGCGCGGTGAGCGGGTGTGCACCGACGTCGAGCTCGCGGCGAGCGTCGCGGCGGGGCGGCTCTACCTGCTCGATCCGGCCAACGACGGCGACTCGATCCTCGACGACCTCGACGACCCCGCCGCCATCCTCGCCGAGCTCGGGATGGTCGCGGGCGACGAGGCGGCCGAGGCCCACCCGGGCGGCCCCGAAGCGTGGGGCCGCGCGCGCGGATGGACCGTCCGCCGCGTGGTCGCCATCGTCGAGGGGTGAGCTCGCCCAAGCCCTTTGCGGGTCGCTGCGCCCGCCTGCGGACCGGGGTTGGTCCACAAGCGGACACAACGCCCCGCCTCACCCCTCCGTCGCGACCGTCGACAGCGTCGGCGCCCCGTGGTGCAGGTGCGCCCGCGCGGCCTCGACGGCGTCCTGCGTCCCGCTCAGCGCCAGCACGTCGCCCGCCTGGAGCGCCACACTCCCGGAGCTGTCCGAGGCCCGGTAGCAGCGGGTGAGCCCCGCGGTGGGCAGCGTCTTCACCAGCCGACCGACGGTGAACTCCAGACCCACCGAGAACATCACGAGGGTGACACCGAGCTGGGAGAGTTCTTCGATGCGCTCGCGGCTCGCGAAGAGCGGGACGATGCGCAGGTGCGGGCCGACGATGACGCCCGCGAGGAGATAACCGAGCACCGCGGGCAGGCGGAGCCGCTGGAAGAGCACGGAGGTCACCGCGGCGACGCAGAGGGCGAGCGCGAGGTCTTCGAGGAAGGTGCGACCGGCGTGCATGAGGGGGTGCCTCCGTGGACAAGGCCGCCGTCGGCGTCCATCCCCGCCATCGTACGCGAGCGCGCCGGAGCGATGCGTCGACGCAGCCGAACCAACTGCCGCATCAGTGTGAGACACTGCGCGCGGGTTTGAGGGTCGCTCCGCGTGGGAGTGCCTTACCCGCGAGGCAGACGATGCAACTCAAGAGTCACAGAGCGTGGGGCGTGTTGCTCGGCGCGATGGTCGCCGCGTGCGGCAGCAATGGTGGTCCCGTCACGGGGGTCGTCGACGCGGCGCTGTCGTGCGACGTCGGCACGGCGTGCAACGGGAGCTGCGTGGACACCGCCACCGATCCGACCCACTGCGGCGCGTGCGGCAACCGCTGCGGCGCGGGCATGGCCTGCGTGGCGGGCGCCTGCGCGGCGAGCTGTCCCACCGGGCAGATCGTCTGCAACGGGGTGTGCGCGACCCTCGCGACCGACCGCCAGAACTGCGGCGCGTGCGGGACGGCCTGCGCGGCGGGCCAGGTGTGTACGGCCGGGGTCTGCGCGACCTCGTGCAGCGCGGGGCTAACCGACTGCTCGGGCACCTGCGTCGCCACGATGAACGACCCCACCCACTGCGGGAGCTGCACCACCGCGTGCGCGCTGAGCAACGCCTCGGCCCAGGCCTGCGCCGCGGGCACCTGCGTGGTCGGGGCCTGCGCCGCGGGCTTCGGCGACTGCGACCGCAACGCGGCCAACGGCTGCGAGGTGACGCTCCGCGGGACGGACGTGACCAACTGCGGCGGCTGCGGCACCCGCTGCGCCTTCGCCAACGCCGCGGCGACCTGCGTGGACGGCGCCTGCGTGCGCGGGACCTGCACCACGGGCTTCGGCGACTGCGACGGCAACGCGGCCAACGGCTGCGAGGCGAGCGTCACGGCCGACAACGCCAACTGCGGCGCGTGCGGGACGGCCTGCGCGGCGGGGCAGGTGTGCAGCGCGGGCGCGTGCACCACGAGCTGCGGCGCGGGCCTGACGGCGTGCGGCGGGAGCTGCGTCGCGACGGCGACGGACACCAACCACTGCGGCGGGTGCGGGCGCGCGTGCGGGCTGGCCAACGTCGGGGTGCCGACGTGCGTCGCGGGCGTGTGCGCGGTGGGCGCGTGCGCCGCGGGCTTCGGCGACTGCGACGGCATGGCGGGCAACGGCTGCGAGACCAACGTCCGCGCCGCCGACGCGGGCAACTGCGGCGGCTGCGGTGTGCGCTGCGCCTTCCCCAACGCGACGGCGACCTGCGCCGCGGGGACGTGCGCGATGGGCGCGTGCCTGCCCGGCTACAGCGACTGCGACGGCATGGCGGCCAACGGCTGCGAGGTGAGCACCGGCACCGACGCCACCCACTGCGGAACCTGCACGACCGTCTGCGGGGGCGGTCAGGTCTGCTCGGCGGGCGCGTGCACCACCACCTGCGGCGCGGGGCTGAGCAACTGCTCGGGCTCGTGCACCAACGTCACCTTCGATCCGAGCCACTGCGGCGCCTGCGGCACCGTGTGCAACGGCACCAACGGCACGCCGTTTTGCGCCCGCAGCACGTGCGGCATCGTGTGCAGCACGGGCTTCGGCAACTGCGATGGCAGCCTCGCCAACGGCTGCGAGACGCCGACCACGACGAGCGCCAGCCACTGCGGCGGCTGCGGCATCGCTTGTGCGGCCGGGCGTAGCTGCGTGGCGGGCGTCTGCGTGGCCCCGAGCACGCCGGTGACCATCAACTTCGACAACCTCGCCAACCTGACGGTGCTCGGCACCCAGTACGCGGGCGTGGTGTTTTCGAGCGCCTCCGGCCAGGAGAACATCGCCTACTCCTTCGTCGGCGGCGGCAGCACGGCCCCGAACATCCTCTGCACGCGCTCGACCAGCGGCTCGGTCAACTGCGCGCAGCCGACGATCCTCACGTTCACGACGCCGGTGAGCAACATCCAGTTTCGCGGGGTGGGCATCGACAACGCGGCGGGCTCGATCGTGGCGGTGGCCAACGTCTACGCGGGCTCGACGCTGCTCGGGACGCGCAACGTGCTCGCGCCGGGCGGCTCCAACCAGGGCGTGACCGTCGACCTCACGGGCATCAGCGGCGTCACCCGCCTGGAGATCGTCAACATCACCGACGGCGGCGGCATCGGCTGGGACAACTTCACCTACCTCCAGTAGCGCCTCCCGGCGCCGCGACGCGCGGGCTCGCCGTCGCGGCTGCCAACCCTTGTTGTCAGCGCAGATTCGTTGTCCGCGACCGTGCTCGGGCGGTAGCGTCAAAGCGCCATGTCGCGACCCGTCACGCTCCTCCTCCTCGCGCTCGCGGCCTCCGCGTGCGGCGCCTCCACGGGCCTCCGCGAGGGCGACGCCGGGCCCGATGTCTCCGTGGTCATCGACCGCCCGGTCAACCCTTCGGTGGGCCCGTGGGAGCGCTGCTTCGAGGGCGACACCTGCACCGGCGGCACCACCTGCCTGCCGACGGTCTACAACGCCAACGGCGTCGCGGCGCGCATGTGCACCCGCGACTGCTCGCGCACCGCGCCGTGCCCCAACGCGGGCGTGCACTCGACCTTCCCGGTGGGCTGCGCCACGGCCACGCCCCAGACCGGCGTGGGCCAGTGCTACGAGGTCTGCGAGACCGACGCCAACTGCGGGGCAGGCACCCTCTGCCTCGTGCGCGCGGGCCTGCCGCTGCAACTGTGCCTGCCCGTCGGCGTGTCGCGCTGAGAGCTTCGCGCTACGGCGGCGCGACCACGTCGCAGCGCACCTCGGCCGCGGTCGACACGTCGGGGCCCGCCGCCATGCAAGCGTCGCCGTAGAGCGCCACCTCGGTGTGTTCGTCGTTGTTCCAGTCCCAGCCGTTGGTGCGCGTCGGGTCGCGCGGTCGGTCGACGCCCGCCACGACGACCGTGATGCGCCCCTCGTCGGAGGGCGGTCCGGCGTAGCGCAGCACACACGCCGCCAGCGAGCGGCGCACCGTGTCGAGCGCCTCGGTGAGGTCGGTCATGCGCCGAACGCTGTAGTAGCGCGGCAGGCCGGTCCCCTCGGGGCGAGCGCGGCCACCGGCGACGGCCATGCGGTTGAGCGTGTCGATGAGCACCGGCTGCGCGGGGTCGTCGATGCCGATGACGTACACCGCGATGCCACCGTCGCGGGCGCGGCCGATGGCTTCGAGCGCGCGCACGTCGTCGAGGCAGTTGCGCGCGGTGCACGCCGGCGGGGTCGGCGCGGCGCAGGTGCAGATCCGCGGGTCGAGCGCGGCGTTGCAGCCGGGCGCGCCGTCGGTCGCCAGAACGATCGATCGCGACACGTTGACCCCCGGGCGGGCGAGCAGCGTGGTGCGCGCGAGGTCGAGCGCCGCTGTCGTGGGCGTGCCCGACGCGAGGCCCGCGGCGGCGAAGCGCGAGATGATGGTGGAGGAGGTTCCGACCGCGACGTCGACGGCGAGGGGGAGGCGCACGTCGCAGCCGATGTTGGCCGACGGGAAGTGCATCGAGCCCATCGCGACGGTCGCGGCGAAGGAGGGGAGCGTCGCACGCAGCGCGCCGAGCAGCGCGTCGGAGCGGCGCAGGGAGCCTTCGAGGAGGGTGTTCATGGACTGCGAGCGGTCGAGCAGGAAGAGCGCCTCGGCGGGCTGCGGCGAGAGCATGTAGCGGCGCGTGACGCAGACATCGGGCGGCGGCACATCGGGGACGTCGGGGGAGTCGGGCGCGTCGAAGGCGTCGAAGACGTCGGGGGCATCGAAGACGTCGGGGGCATCGAAGACATCGGGCGCGTCGGGGGTGTCGACCGCGGCGTCGGGCAGGTCGACGCGGAGGCCCGTGCGCGCGCCGCAGCCGACGAGCGCGAGCAGGCTGGCGACGAGGGTGAGGCGCCGTGGGGTGAGCATGCGCGATCGCATCACGACGGCGCGCACGCCGCCAGCGGGGAGCGGGCGCCACAGGGACGGTGCACAACGCGCGCAACTCCGCGGACGCTGGTTGCGCATCTCGTGGGTAGGAAGGCCCTCCCCACGCGATCCCCGGCCGCGGGTGTCTCCTCGGGAGGCCTCCCGACGCCTTCCCTCGGCGCGGGTGTCCCCTCCGGAGGCCTCCCCACGCGACCTTCGCCGCGGGGGAACGCCTCGGGAGGCCCTACGCCGTCGGGGGCGTGACCGGGGGATCGTCGGGGGAGCCCTCCGTCGACGCCGCTCGGGCGGAGCCCACCGGGCGGGGCAGGCGGTCGGCCGCGGCGTCCATGCGGGCGTACCGGAGGAGCGCGTCGAGCAGCGCCCGCGCCCGCGGCTCGTCGGCCTCGACCTTCTCGAACACGGTGTCGCGACCCGCGAGCGCCGTCACGAGCTCGGCCTCCTCGGTGCCGACGGTCTTGATGGCGGCGGCGAGCTTGTTGGCGGGCGTTCGGATCGCCTGCGCCCACTTCTTCGGCGTGGGCTTGCCGCCGTCGATCAGCGCCTCGGGGAAGTCCGCGGGCTTCATCCCCTCGATCTGGTCGGCCGCGCGGCGGGCGTACTTCACGAGCTGCGCCGGGTCTCTCGGCATCGCCCCCGCAAGGAACAACCTCTCCAGCATCGGCGCGTCGTAGAGGCCCACCACGCGCTTGCGGACGTCCTCGATGGGGGCGCGGGTCTCCACCTCACTGGTATCGCGGTCGCGGCGAGGCTGCGCGTCGTCGGCGCGCTCGCGGGTCAGCGCGACGTCGGACTTCGCGAGCTCGGCGCCCTGTCGCGTCAGGGTGTCGCCGATGGAAGGGTTCGCGCGCACGACGCCAGATGGGCTTATGAAGCCCAGGGCCCCCACGTAGGTGCGCAGGATCTTGTACGAGAGCTTGAAGTCTTCTTCGGACCGATCGCTCATGCGTCGCCCCCTCCACCGCCCGACGACCCTCGATTGGCTTCACACCACCGCGGCCCCGCTGTCAACGGACGCAGCTCAGCCCTGAGGTTCGGAGTAGGCGGGATGGCAGGCAGAAGTCGCAAGGGCGCGAGGGTCGCAAGGATCGGAGTTTCAGGAGCGCGGAGGGTCGGGTCCGCAGTCTTCCAAGACACCATCACGCGCATGGCGCTGGTCTCCGCTGCTCTTGAAACTCCGGTCCTTGCGACCCTCGCGCCCTTGCGACTTCTGCCTCCCATCCCGCCTACTCCGAAGGTCAGGCGCAGCTCAGCGCCAGTGGACGGCGTCGAGGGCGCGTCGGGCGCTCTCCTCACCCGATTCGAGATAGGCGTCGCGGAGACGGCGGCTCGCCAGCGCCGCGAAGGGGTTGCCCTCCAATGGGCGCTCCGGTCGGATGGAGACGAGCTCCACCTTCCGCCTTCCCGCCCAGCCGATCGCGTTCATCACCTTCGCTCGTAGCTTCTTGTCGGGGAGCTGCTCTTCGAGGGCGACGATGGCCGTGTTCACGTCTTCGGCGTCGTGGAGGTCGCGGGTGAGCCGCTCGTTGATGAGCATGTCGACGAGTCGGGCCAGCAACGCAACGCCCCGGAGTCCCTTCGGGCGGTCGGCCTCCAGCTCGTACTCTGGCGTCGGGCACACCACCACGACCGCCTCGGGCGCCGCGACGGCGGACGCGCCCTTGTCCCAATCGCTGAGGGCGTACTTGATGGGGGTGTTGTTGACGGTGCCGCCGTCGATCAGGGGGCCGACGTCGTCGGTGCGCGTTCCCTTCTCTGCGTAGGGCGCGACGCGCGGCAGCGTCACCGCCTCGAACGCAAAGGGGAAGGCCGACGAGGCCGCCGCCGCGCGGAAGACGTCGTCGAGCGAGTCGCGTCGATCGAAGGCGCCGTCCTCGAACTTCAGCACCTTCTCGAAGGTGGTCGCCTGCTTCTTGCCGATAGTGGTGTCGTCGCCGCGGAGGGGCGAGACGACGATGCGCAGGTCGATGGGCCGACGCTCGGCCTCGGGCAGCGAGCACACCGGGACGTGCGCTCGAAGCAGCGCGATGAGCTTCTCGGGGCCGGAGAGTCCGCGCAGCCGCAGGGCCGAGAAGGGCTTCGGGTTGAACGCGCCACAGAGGTTCGCCTCCTTGCGCCAGAGGCCGATGAGCTCGTCGACGGCCTCCCGCGCGCGGCGGGCGCGGATGCCGGCCGCGAGCGCGGTGCCGTTGAGCGCCCCGGAGCTCGCCGCAACGACGCGCACGATCTCGACGTCGCGCGCGACGAGCGCCCGCAGCGCACCCGCCTCGAAGGCCCCCTTCGCCACGGCGCCCGCGAGGACGACGGCGACCCGCTTCGGTGTGCTGGTCGTATTCATGGTCGTGCCGTTCTACTACAGCGCTGCGCGATGAGCGTGTGTGCGACCGCGTGCGTCGATGGCGCCTGCCGCAGACCTTCGTGTGGTGGCAGTCCCCAGGGCTTACGCCGCAGCGTCGGCGCGGCGCGCGACCACGCGAGCGCGGCGACGGTGGCGGTGTGCTTTGTCGCCGAGAGGCTCAACACGCCCGTCGCCACTTCGATGAACCCGACACGGTCGTACTGAAGCACCGCCAACCAGCTCCCATCGGGACTGAACGCACACGACCCGGCCCCGCCGCTCGTCGCGATCGACACCGCGGGCGCGCGGTCGGCGAGGTACACCTGCGAGGAACCGGCGACCGTGAGGGCGCCGAAACGGAGGGCTCGTTGGGGCTGACGATGTCCTCGGAGCGATCGCCATGCTTGTCGCCGGTGCCCTCTGTTCCGGCGCCCTCACGGTCGCTGGTTCCTCGCATCGTCATGTCGGGCACGTTGAAAGGGCGGCGTTGGAGTACCTTCCCGCCGGGTGAGCACCGCCACCACCCCCGCCGCACCCGAAGAACACCGCTCCTACTGGGATGACCTCCGGGAGCTTCTCCGCTGCCCCCGCGAGCTCTGGCTCACCTACGCCGCGATCATCTTCGAGTACATCGGGCTGTATTCGTTCATGTCGGTGCTGTCGCTGTGGCTGACCAGCGACTTCCACTTCGACGACGAGCGCGCGAGCAGCTGGTTCGGGGTGTTCAGCGGCCTGCTGTCGCTCTTCGCCTTCCTCGTCGGGTCCATCGCCGACGTCGTCGGCACGCGGCGCATGCTGATCTTCTCCTTCGGCGGCGCCATGGCCACGCGCGCGGTGATGTCCGTGTCGTCGTCCGCCGCCGTCGCGATGCCCGCGCTCATCGCCTACTCCTTCGCCCTCGCCAGCGGCTCTCCCGTGTTGCAGACGGCGGTGCAGAAGTACTCGAACAAGCGCACCGTCGCGATCGCGTTTTCGTTCTTCTACATCGCGCTCAACATCGGCGGCGTGCTCTCGGGGCAGCTCATCGACCGCACCAAGTCCTTCTTCGCCGACCCCATCACGCACCGCCTCGTGCCCCGCCTCGTCGACCTCCCCTTCGTCGGCGACACGACGCTCAGCGCCTACCGCGCCATCATCGGCCTCGGCACCGTCACGGCCTTCTTCGCCTTCGTCACCACGCTCTTCGTCCGCAGCGACGAGGCCCTCGTCCGCGCCGGCCTCGCCACCGCCCCCGACAAGCCCGCCGACGGAACCCCTCGCAAGAACCCCCTCGCCGTCCTCGGCGAGGTGGTGCGCGACCGGGCGTTCTGGCGCTTCATGATCCTCATCGCGCTGCTGGTCTTCGTGAAGGCCATCTTCGTGCACATGCACTCGACGTGGCCGAAGTACATCACCCGCGAGCGCGGCGAGGACTTCGACTGGGGCGTGCTCTGGAGCCTCAACTCCGTGCTCATCCTCGTCTTCGTCCCCATCGTCACGGCGTTTACGCGCAAGGTGTCGGCCTTCCGGGTCATTATGATCGGGTCCTTCGTGACGGCGCTGAGCCCCTTCCTCTTCGCCGTCGGACCATCCACGCCCGTACAGATCGCCGCCATCGTGCTGCTCACCATCGGCGAGGCGCTTTGGTCGCCGCGCAGCTACGAGTACAACGTCTCCATCGCGCCGAAGGGCCGCGAGGCCACCTACGTGAGCCTCGCCGTGCTGCCGTACTTCCTCGCGAAGTTCTTCGTCGCGATGATCTCGGGCCGCCTGCTCACGGCGTACTGCCCGCCCCACGGCGAGCGCCACTCCTCCATGCTCTGGATCGTCATCGGCGTCATCACGCTCATCGGCCCCGTCGCCATCATCGCGCTGCGCAACGTGATCAACCCGCGCGAGGCCGGTGACGCGAAGGCGGCTGCGTAGGGCGGGGTTCGCTCTCTTCAACGACGAGATGGGTCTGGGGTTTGGGCGTTGGCCCTACAGCGAGTTGCGGCAGACCCTTCTCACGACCCACGCACCAGCGTGGCCCCTGCGCCCGCCGACCACCGCACGCGCACCGCGACCGGAAACACCCCCGCCCGCTGATCGACCCGGTCTTCGCTCCACAGCTCCACCCGCCCGGTCTGCTCCGGCAGCGCCTCGGGCGGAACCGTCCCCGCCCCCGTCGCTCCGTCGAACGCGCACTCCGCCGTGAAGCGCCCGCCGTTGTCGCCCGTGACGATCGCCACCACGCGGCCCGTGGTCGGCGCCCACGTCACCGCCACGCCCTCGGCCTGCCCGACCATGACCGTGCCGTTGCGCAACAGCGCCTCGGGCCCGCGCACCTCGACCCGCGCCGGGAGGCGCACCGTCGCCGCAAACGCGGGCACGTCGCCCCCGGTCGTACGCACCCCGAACGACTCACCCGCCGCCAGGTCGCCCGTCAGCGTGAGGCGCCCCGAGGACTCCACCGCCGGCAGCGCCTGCGCGCCGCGGGTGACCAGCACCGAGCCCGCGCTCGTCGAGCCGCAGGCGGGCTCGCCGTTGACGAAGTCGATGCCGACGTTGCGACACGCGACGACCTCGCACGAGCCCACCGTGCGCCGTTGGCACGCGATGCTCTCGCGCGCAGGCGTCGACCGCTGGAAGCGCCCGACCACGTCGAGCCCCACCCACCCGGTCGTCTGGTAGGCCACGATCGTGACCTCGCCGCGCGGATCGGTGAGCGGACACTCGTCGCCGTTCTCGTCGACCTGACCGGACAACGGCCCGGCGCCGCAGCCCAACACCACGAGCGACCACCACCACCCGACCCGACGCAATGTCTTCATCGTCCCGCCTTCATCGCACATCGCGTGCCGTGCGGGTCGGCGCGTCGTTTCGCGCGACGGTCCCACACGGGTTGCACACACCGGCACATCCCCCCGGGTGCTCGATCGCGCGACGGAGGGCACGGCGTCCATCGCGAGCTGTCCGACGTACACTGGCGCCGTGAAACCGCCGACCATGGAAACGGGGAAGTGAAGACGACGACACACGCCATCGTCGCGCGCGACGCCGACGTGGCGATCGTGCTGCGGCGCGGGCCGACGCGTCACGTGCGGCTCCTGACCTGGGACCTGCGCGACGGCACCGTGCTGGGTGGGCAGTGGCTCGTGGGGAACGTGGAATTCGGGGCGTGCAGCGTCTCGCCCAACGGTGAGCTGTTCGTCTACTTCGCGCGAAAGGGTGGCCGCACCTTCACGTGCGTGAGCCGTCCTCCGTACTTCACGGCGCTCGCGTTCTGGCAGGCGAAGCTTCCGTGGCCCGGCGGTGGATTCTTCGTCGCCAACGACCACGTCGTCCTCGGCGTCACGCACCCGCCCGACGAGGGATCACTGCCGCCGCGGCTCTCGGTCTCCGACGTCTGGTCGTACCTGCCGTGGCGCGGCAACAAGGCGCGGCCGTCACCGGACACGTTCGGGGACGCCGTCCTCAAGGTGCCCGAGGCGCGGCAATACTGGCAGCTCGCAGGGCGGCGGTACCGCAAACCCAACCCTCGCGATCTGTCCCTCGTCCTGGAGCGCGACGAGTATCCAGGGAGGGCGGGGCCGTGTCGTCTCGTTCAGGTGACGGGGTCGACCGAAGCCGGGGCGCGCGAGCTCGGATCGCTCGACTGGGCAGACTGGACGCAGGACGGCACGCTCGTGTTTGGAGACGCCGGTCGCCTCTATCGTCAGCAGGTGCGTGGCGAACGCGCGCGTACGTCACCCGCGCCCGTGCTCGTGGCCGACCTGACGACGCAGGTGTTCGAGCCGATGGTGGCGCCGGAGGGCGCGCGCCAGTGGCCACGCGCGCTGCTCGCGCCGGGCAAGAAGCGCTGACGGGCATCCAAGCCCCCGCGACGGATCAACCCGACGGTGCCGCGTCGACGACGCCCGCCAGCCGTGCGATCTGGAGCGCCTGCTGCGTGATGGCGTGATCGGCGCCGTGGGCGTCGGTGAGGAGTCGGAGAGATTCGCGCAACGTGGTCGGGGCCGCGTCCGCCGAGGCGGCGAACTCCAGGCGCGCGAGGGTGAGGAGCGCGAAGCCGAGCGCGGCGTTGTGCGACGCGCCCACGGGTCGTAGGAGCGACACCGCCCGCAGCGCGTCGGCCGTGGCCGCGGGGAGGTCGCCGGTGGCGGCGCGAAGCTGCGCGAGGTCGACCAGCACGGACGCGACGTCGGCGGGCGCCACGTCGACGGCCTGCTCAAGGGAGAGCTGCGCGGCGCGCAGGATCGCGATGGCCTCGGGGAGCTTGAACTGCCGCGCGAGCGACATCGCGCGCTCCCGCGCCGACGGGCCGACCGCGGGCGCCGTCGGGCGGCGCTTCGCGGCGCGTCGTGGCTTCTGCTTCTTCACGGGCGCGATGATCCGTGACGCGCGATGCGGGTGTCCAGGGACTCGTCCAGGGTTGGATCAGCAGCGTGGGCGGGCGCGTCCCTTGGGGTAGGTCCGCGTTGGGCGGACCGGTCGAATGAACGCGCGAGTGACCTCCTCGTTGGCTCGCAGCGTCGAGCCGATGGCGCTCCCTCACCCACACCCCGCCGCGCGCCCCAATAACATCGCCCGCTCCCGCGCGTTGCGCGTCAGCGCCGCCGCCCGCTCGAACTCCGCCCTCGCCTCCGCCGCACGCCCCAGCCGCGCCAGCAGGTCACCCCGCACGCTCGGCAACAGGTGGTACTCCCGCAGCGACCCCTCCTTCACCAACCCATCGACCACCACCAAACCCGCCGCGGGTCCGTACGCCATCGCCACCGCCACCGCGCGGTTGAGCTCCACCACCGGCGTCGGTGCGAGTCGTTCGTACAGCGCCGCGATGCGCGCCCAGTCGGTCTCCTCGGCCGTCCTCGCTCGCGCGTGACACGCCGCCAGCGCCGCCTGCACCGCGTACGCACCACCCGCCCCGCCCAGCGCCTCGGCCCGCGCCAGCGACGCGAGGCCCCGCTGGATCAGCAGGTGATCCCATCGCCCGCGGTTCTGCTCCAACAGCAGCACGGGCTCACCCGTCGGGCCGACGCGCGCCCTCGACCGCGACGCCTGCAACTCCATCAGCGCCACGAGGCCGTGCACCTCCGGCTCGTCGGGCGCGAGGCCCGCCAGGATGCGTCCGAGGCGCAGCGCGTCTTCGCAGAGCGCGGGGCGCATCCAGTCGTCGCCCGCCGTCGCCGAGTAGCCCTCGTTGAAGATCAGGTAGACCACCTCCAGCACCGACGACAGCCGCGCGCCGAGCTCCGCCCCCCGCGGAACCTCAAACGCCACCCCCGCCTCCGCCAGCGTCTTCTTCGCGCGCACCACCCGCTGCGCGATGGTCGCCTCGGGGACCAGAAACGCCCGCGCGATCTCCACCGTCGTGAGCCCACCGAGCAGGCGCAGCGTGAGCGCGACGCGCGCCTCGGACGAGAGCAACGGATGACACGCCACGAAGAGCAGCCGCAGCAGGTCGTCGCCGACGTGGTCGTCGATCGCCTCGTCGATCGCCTCGACGGGTGAGTCGCGGTCGGCGAGGTCGTGGGCGAGCTCGTCGTGCTTGCGCTCGGAGAGGCGCGCGTGGCGCAGCCGGTCGATGGCGCGGCGCTTCGCGGTCGCCATCAACCAAGCCCCCGGCTTCTCGGGAACGCCCTCCGCGGGCCAGTGTTCGAGCGCGGCGACGAGGGCGTCCTGGGCGAGCTCTTCGGCGAGGCCGACGTCGCGCACCATGCGGGCGAGTCCGGCGATGAGCTTCACCGACTCGATGCGGAAGACCGCGGCGATCGCGCGGCGGGTGTCGTCGTCCGTCGTCACGGCTGGAGACCATCGCGCCGTCCCGCGGGTGAGCGCAACGATGGGGTGGACGTCGTGGCGACGCGAAGCAGGCGTGACGACGCGACGTGCCCATCGTCGGTTGTCGCGAGGAACCAACTCCACGACCGTCCCGGGCCCGTGGCTCCGCGTCGACGGTGGTAGGCTCATGGCCACCATGACGCAGCCGAAGCACGCGCCGGGTCCCTTCCGCACGTGGCACCTGTCCTCGGGTGACCCCTACGAGCTCTCGCAGGGGCATGCCGTCTATGCCGCTCCGACGGGCCACGACGGCGCCGGCCCCAACCTCCGCGGCGGCCTCGTGCTCGACACCGACCCCCTCGCGCCCGCCGTCGGCGTCGACGCGGGCATCGCGCTCGGCCCTGACACGCTGCGCGCCCCCGACCTCGCCGTGGGCCTCGGCCCCGAGCGACCGGGCTGGGGCACCACCGCGCCGCCGCTCGCCGTGGAGTACGCCTCCGTCGGCCAGGACGAGGCCGCGCTCCAACAGAAGATCGTCGAGCTGCACACGGGCGGCACGCGCTGGGTGTGGGTCGTCCGGCTCATCGGTCCGCGGCGCGTCGAGGTGCACGAGAAGGGTCAGCCCGTGAAGGTGGTGGGCCCGGGTCAGTCGCTCACCGCGCCCGGCGTGCTGCGCAACGCGGTGGCGATCGAGGCGCTCTACGACCGCGAGGTCGCGCACGAAGCCGCGCTGCGCAACCTCCTCCAGCGGCAGGGATACGAGAGCCTCGATGCGGTGCGCACCGAGGGGCGCGAGGAGGGGCGCGAGGAGGGGCGCGAGGAGGGGGCTCGCTCGCTCCTGCGCGCGACCATCGAAGCGCGCGGGTGGACGCTCTCGCCCGAGCAGTGGGCGCGCGTCGAGGCGTGCCGGGATGTGGCGCAGCTCAGCGCCTGGGCGGTGCGCGTCGTCACGGCCGCCACGGCGGACGAGGCGTTCGGCTGACGCGTCGATCGCGCGGCGACCTCACGAAACCGGGACCATCGCGCCGTCCCCCCGATCGGCGTCACGATCCCGTGGGCGTATCGCCCGCTACTTGTTCGCGGCCGCCTGCGCGCGCAGTCGCTCTTCGGCTTCGCGCAGCTCGGGGGTGAGCGCCGGGCCGAAGTCCTCCGCCTCGGCGATCTTGCGGATCTCGATCTGCTGCGAGCCCACCGTGGGGCAGCGCTTGACCCACTCGATGGCTTCTTCCTTCGACTTCACCTGGAAGATCCAGAAGCCGCCGATGACCTCCTTCGCCTCGACGAAGGGCCCGTCGCTCACCGTCACCTTCCCGCCCTCGAACTTCACCCGCACGCCCTTCGAGCTCGGGTGCAACCCCTCGCCCGCGAGCAGCACCCCGGCCTTCACCAGCTCCTCGTTGTACTGGCCCATCGCCGTCAGGATCTTCTCGTCAGGCAGCACGCCCGCCTCCGCCTGCTCGCCCGGAAGCATCATCACCATGAAGCGCATCGTCGTCGTCTTTCGTTGGGGGTTCGGCAGAGCACTCCCGATCGACGGTCATGTACCGACCGTGACCCGTGCTCCATCCTCACGACGAAGCAGCCTTGTCGGGATCGACACGCCGGTGAAATTTTCTTCACGATGGCGGGCGACGTCCCTCGATGCCCCTCAGCGCGCGGCGCTGTTGAGCATCTCGAAGGTCTGCCCGAAGCGCCCCTCCGCCTCCGCGTTGCGCAGGAACTTCACCCGCTCGACGCACACCTCCTCCGCGTCCGGCTGCGCCTCGAAGATGCCCATCACCTCGGCGATGTACTCGTCGAGCGGCATCGACCGCGGGTTGACCGCGTGGCCGGGCATGAGGTCGGTCTGCACCGCCGGGGGGACGAGCTCGATGACCTCGGTGCTGGTCCCCTTGAGCTGGTGCCGCAGCGACTGCGTGTACGAGTGCAGCGCCGCCTTCGTCGCCGAGTACGTCGGCGTCTGCACCAGCGGAACAAACGCCAGCCCCGACGACACATTCACGATCGCCGAGCGCGGGCGCTTCTGGAGCGCGGGCAGCAGCGCCGCCGTGAGCCGGATGGGTCCGAGCACGTTGGTGATCACCGTCGCCTCCGCGTCGGCCACGTCGTCGGTCTGCGTCAGCAGTGCTTCGGCGCGCATGATGCCCGCGTTGTTGATGAGCACGTCGAGCGTCGGGTGCTCGGCCGTGACCCGCCGCGCGAACTCGCGGATGGCCACGGCGTCCCCCACGTCGAGCACGTACGCGCTCATGCCCGGGTTGGCCGCGACGACCTCGTCGAGCACCTCCTTCCGTCGGCCCGCGAGGATGACCTTGTTGCCGCGGGCGTGAAACGCCTCGGCCAGTCCGCGCCCGATGCCCGTCGCCCCGCCCGTGATCAGAATCGTGTTTCCGCTGGTCTTCATGGATCTCCCTGCCTCTCTCGCGACCCAACATGAGGCGTCGACCACCGATCAGTCCAAGCGATAGGATGCATGCCTGACATGAACGCCGTCTATGAAAGGGACCTCGACCTCAACCTCCTGCGGGTCTTCGCCGTCGTCGCGGAGGAGGGCAGCGTCACCCGCGCGGCGGCCCGCCTCTACCTCACGCAACCCGCGGTGAGCGCGGCGCTCCGTCGCCTCGCCAACTTCGTCGGCGCCGAGCTCTTCGCGCGACAGGGTCGCGGCATCGCGCTCACCGCCCGCGGGTCGGAGCTGCTCGCGGCGTCGCACCGCTACCTGCGCCCGCTGGTCGAGGCCGTGACGGCGCCGTCGGTGTTCGAACCCGCGACCTCCACGGCGACCATCCGCCTCGGGCTACCAGAGTCCGCCGAGGGGTGGGCGCTGCCGCTGATTCTCGCGCGGCTGCGAGCCGAGGCGCCGTCCATGGTGGTGGTCATCGTGGCGGTGCAGTTTCGAACGGTGGAGGAGGCGCTGCTCTCGCGCCGCGTCGACCTCGCGCTGAGCGTGGCCGACGAGCTGCCGCGCTCGGTGCTGCGCAAGCCCTTCGCCACGGCGGGCTTCGTCTGCGTGTACGACCCGCGCCACGCGAAGCTCCCCAAGCGCCTCACCGAGCGGGCCTACTTCGCCCACGAGCACGTCATCGTGTCGTACGCGGGGGACGTTCGAGGCATCGTCGAGGACGCCCTCGGCAAGACCCGCCGGGTGCGGGTGTCGGTTCCGGCCTTCAGCTATGTGGGCGAGGTGGTGGAGGGGTCGAGCCTGCTCGCGACGGTCCCCGAGCCGCACGCCCGCTACCTGCGGAAGACGCACCCGAAGCTGCGGCAGACGGCGCTTCCGTTTGCGCTCGCGGGCTCAGCGCAGGAGCTGCTCTGGCTGCGCATCACCGACGACGACCCGGTCTCGCGCTTCGTCCGCGGGCTCATCGAGCGGGCGCTGACGGCCCGCCCCCGACGTAGCGCCGTGTAGGGTTGACGGCGCCCTCGCGCGTCGTGCGACGCTCCTCCGTCGCCGATGCTCACCCCCGGAGAGTCCTTCCACAGCTACCGCGTGATCCGCGAGATCGGTCGCGGCGCCATGGGCGCGGTCTTCGAGGCCGAGCACGTCCAGCTCCGCAAGCGCGTCGCCATCAAGGTGCTGCTCCCCGAGGCTGCCCGCGACCAGGCCGCGGTGCAGCGCTTTCTCCGCGAGGGCGAGGCCGCCGCCCGCATCCGCCACGAGCACATCGTCGACGTCTCCGACGTCGGGACCAACCAGGGCGCCCCCTACCTCGTGATGGAGTACCTCGACGGCGAGTCGCTCGCCGACCGCCTCGCCCGCAAGCGGCGCCTCGCCGACACCGAGCTCGCCGACCTGATGTTGCCCGTCTGCGACGCGCTCGCCCTCGCCCACGAGTCCGGCGTCATCCACCGCGACGTCAAACCCGACAACATCTTCCTCGCGCGCAACGCCCGCGGCGGCACCCGCGCCATGCTCGTCGACTTCGGCATCTCCCACGTCGCTCACACCGACCCCAAGCTCGCCCGGCTCACCAGCTCCTCGGTGCTCGTCGGGACGCCCTGCTACCTCTCCCCCGAAGCCGCCCGCAGCGCCCACAAGGTCGACGCGCGCAGCGACCAGTACTCCCTCGGCGTCACGCTCTACGAGTGCCGCACGGGCCTGCTCCCCTTCGAGCGTTCGTCCATCTTCGAGATGATCTCGGCCATCCTCCTCGAAGACCCGCCCGCGCCCTCCGACCGCGCGCCCGACATCGACCCCCGCATGGAGGAAGCCATCCTCCGCGCCATGTCCCGCGCGCCCGACGACCGCTTCCCCGACCTGCGCGCCCTCGCCCACGCGCTGCTCCCCATGGCGTCGCCGCCCGTGCGCGCCCGCTGGGAGCCCGAGCTGCGCGCCCTCGGTGAAGCGAAGCGCACCCCCATCGGCGCCCTCCAGCGCGTGCGCGGCAGCCTCGCGGCCACCGACCCCGACGTGTCCCCGCCCGACGGCGTCACCCTCTCCGCCCTCGCCCCCACCGACCCCGGCGGCCTCGGCGACACCAACGTCGCCACGATGCGACCCGACCTCCCCACGCCAGAGCCCGTCGTCGTCGCGAGCCGCGTCTCCGCCGCCCCGCCGCGTCGCCCGTGGCTCGTCGGCGCCACGCTCGCCGCCTGCGTCGCGGCCGCGTCGGTCGTACTCGTCGGTTCACGCCGCGAACCCGTCCCGTCGCCCGTCACCGCGCGCCCCGCGGCCGCCGCCGTCACCCCGTTGCCCGTCGCCCAGGCCAACGCGGCGCTCCCCGTCGTCGCGGCACCCGTGGTCGTTGCGCCCGTCGCTCCGGAGTCGCCCGCGCTCACGACGCGTCCTACCCGAGTGCGCCGTGGCTCCTCGCATCACGCGCCCGCCGTCGCCGCCGCGACACCCGTCGCGGTCGTCACGCCGCCGCCTGCTGCTCCGCCGGTCGCCGCTCCGACGCCCGCTGCGCCGCCCACTACACCGGCGCAGCGCGATCTCCTTCGTACAACCTGGTCCCCCTAACCCGTAGGCCGATCGTGTCGTGATGCCCTCTGCCCGCGCCTCCGTCGTCACGCTCTGCCTCGCGCTGCTGGTCCGGGTCGGCGCCCTCCACGCGCAGACCGCCACCCCGGTCGAGCTCGCCCGCGCCAACTTCCAGCGCGGCGTTCTGCTCGCCCAGCAGGAACACTGGAGCGAAGCCCTCCAGGCCTTCACGGAGTCGCGTCGACACGCGGACCGACCGCGCACCGCCTTCAACGCCGGCCTCGCGCTGCGCCGCATGGGGCGCTTTCGCGAAGCCCGCGCCGTTTTGCGCGAGTGCATCGCCATGCCCGGCGTGACCGCCGAGGCCGACCTCGTGGCCGACGCCAACGCACTCGAAGCCGAGGTGGACCGCTCGCTCTCGCACCTGCGCCTCGTGGTGGCGCCGGCCAGCGCGGAGGTGCGCGTCAGCGGAACGGTCTTCGCCGACGGCCGCGACCAGCCCATCCGCGAGCTCGACCTCGACCCCGGAACCTGGGAGATCGAGGTCTCCTCTCCCGGCCTCGCGACGCAGCACTTCTCCGTCGGCATGCAGTCGGGCAAGAGCGTGCAGTGGCGCGTCGACCTCGCGGTGGTGCCAGGGCGCATCGCGGTCAACGTCGATCAGCGCGAGGCCACCGTCAGCATCGACGACGAGGTCGTGGGCCACGGCACCACCGTCTGGCAAGGCGCTCCAGGGCCCCACCGGGTGCGCGTCGAGGCGGACGGCTACCGCACCTTCCGCCGCCCCGTGACCGTCGTCGCGGGCGGTGACCTGCGGGTCGAGGTGGCGCTGTCGTCGGCGCGAACGCCGTGGTTCCAGAGCCCGTGGTTGTGGGGCGGCGTCGGGCTCGCGGTGATCGGCGGCGTGGTGGCCGCGCTGCTCATCGAGCGAAGCGCGGCGCCGGACGGAGGGAGCACGCAGCAGGTGCTCCAGGGAGCGATGGTGCGATGGTGACGCGAAGCTCGAAGCTGTGGGCGTTGCTGCTGGCGTGCGTCGTGGGCTCGACGGCGAGCTGCCGCGAGGTGCCCGCCACGCAGCTCCTGGTGCTCATCGACAGCGACCTGCTGGTCCCCGGCGAGCTCAACAACATCCACGTCCAGATGTACGACCCGTCGAGCCAGAACGTCTACGACGACCGCAGCTTCCGCCTGTCGGCCAACCCCCGGCCGGCGTCCTACGCGCTGCCCATCAGCTTCGGGCTCGTCCCCGTCGACGGCGACGCCAGCCGCCGCGTGCGGGTCATCGTGACGGCCGACACCGTCGGCACCAACCGGCACATCGAACGTTCCGCGCTCGTGGGCTTCGTCCCCGATCGCAAGCTGCTGCTGACGATGTTCCTGGAGCGCGCCTGCCTCGGTGTCAGCGAAACGTGCGCGCCCAACGAGACGTGCATCGAAGGCACGTGTCGCAACGACCAGCTCGTGTCGCTCCCCGACATCACCGGGCTGACCACCGTCGACGCCTCCGGGCTGTCCGAGGTCGCGCGCCTCGACGCGCCCGACGTGGTCGATGTGCCCGATGTGCCCGATGTGGTCGATGCCTCGACCCCGCTCGACGTGCCCGACGTACCCGATGTGCCCGACGTGGTCGATGCCTCTTCGCCGCTCGATGTCCCCGATGTCGTCGATGCCTCCGCCGACGCCGGAACGCTCCCGACCCCGCAGCTCATCCTGCCCACGGCGGGAGCGACCACCAACTCGCGGCTCCTCGCCTTCGAGGTGCACGGGACGGACGTGCCCGCGGGCGTCTCGGCCTTCATCGAGATCAGCCCGAGCTCTGAGTTCGTCGCGGCGCAGACGGTGACCCTCCCGGTGACCACGTCCGCGGCCGTCGGCGGCGTCACCACCTGGCGTCTCTCCTCCGTCAACGCCGACGAGCTCGTCGCCTCGGGCGGACCCATCGGCTCGCGGCACACGCTCTGGTGGCGCATGAAGCTCGTCCTCGCGCCCGCCACCATCCGCTCGGTGGCGTGGCCCTTCCGCCTGCGCGCCAACCAGCCGATGCGACCGATCACGGGCGCGCCGCTCTCCCGCGCCATCGGCCAGGCGGGAGACTTCGACGGCAACGGGGGCGCCGACCTCCTCGTGGTCAACGCGCGCTCGGGCGCCTCCCACGGCGCGACGATCATCCTCGGCCGGCCGTTCTCTCACGTCGCAGAACAGTTCGTGTTCGTGACCGAGCCCAGCCTCGACTTCGGCCGCGCCGCGCGCCTCGGCGACATCAACGCCGACGGCCTCGAAGACTTCGGCCTCGCGACCGGCTTTCCGGGTGACCGCGGCGGATCGAGCGGCGTCTACGTCGTCCTCGGGACCACCACCTCCAGCGACCGCACCCCCGAGCTCGTCCCCTCGACGGCGGGTGCCGCGACCACCGACGCGCTCCGCATGGCGCCGGTGATGGACTCCAACCGCGACGGCATCGGGGAGTTCGTGGTGGGCTTCCCCGCGACGGGCGTGCTGCGCGTCTACCGCGGGTATACCGGTGCGCGCGAGGGCCGCTTCGTCGAGCTCGCGCCCACCGTGGCGGGCCCCGACCCGGCGATGAGCCTCTCGACGGCGGGCGACTTCAACGGCGACGGCCGCGGCGACTTCGTCGTCGGCCACGGGTCACGCGGCGACGCCGACCTCTACCTCGCGTCGGACGTGTCGGGCGTGGCGTCGTTCGTGAGGGTGACGCTCGGCGCGAGCGGGCTCTCGTCGACGGTGGGCTTCGGCGCGTCGGTCACGGGCGGCGGCGACATCAACGGCGACGGCTTCAGCGACGTGGTGGTGGCGGGCGACGCGGGCCTGCGCGTGTACTACGGCGGCGTCACGGGCATCGCGGCGTCGAGCGTCTTCACGGACCCGTCGCCGTGCACGCCGGGGGCCTTCAGCGCCGAGCGGCGCGTGGCCAACCTGGGCGACATCAACGGCGACGGCGGCGACGAGGTGGGCCTCGCATACGTCGGCGCCTGCATGATCGTGCTGCGCGCGCCGCTCGCGACGTCGTCGACCGCGCCGGTGCTGACCGAGCAGCGCACGCTCTTCGCGCCGAGCGGCGAGACGACGTGGGCCTCGACCATCGCGGGCGTCGGCGACTACGACGACGACGGCATGGGTGACTTCGCGCTGGCGATCCCCCACCTCGGCGACACCAACAGCACGGTGAAGGTGTACTTCGGCGACGCGAGCCTGTGGGCCGATGGCATGAGCGCGGTCGCGCCGACGGTGATGGTCGTGACGCCCGGGAGCGCCGGCTTCGGGTACAGCGTCGCGGGGCTCGTGCGGGGGACCACGGTGCGTGGTTCGATCGGGACGCCCGCGGTGCGCCGGGGCCGACCGCGTGCGTGAGCGAAGGGGAAGCAGTGGCCCGCGTGAACGGGCATCACTGTGTGGAGGAGCGGTGGCCCGCGTGATGTGCATCACCGTGCGAGGGAGCGGTGGCCCGCGTGATGGGCATCACCGTGCGAGGGAGCGGTGGCCCGCGTGATGGGCATCACCGTGCGAGGGAGCGGTGGCCCGCGTGATGGGCATCACCGTGCGAGGGAGCGGTTGAAGAGAGCGCCCACTGCGCGGTTGCGGACGGCCCGCGCGCGGGCCTGCAACCGCTGAAGTGGGAGCCTGGAGCTGGACGTCCCGCCTTCGCGGGACTTGCCGGCGGAGCGCCGAGCGCGCTGCGCTCGACGAGTGGAGGTAGGAACTCGCCGAACGGCTCGGGAGTGGCCGCCTTCACCCTGTCGACGGTCGCTCCAGCGACCGGCGCACATGCAGGAAGTCCCGCGCAGGCGGGACGCCCAGCTCCAGGCTCCCACTTCAGCGGTTGCAGGCCCGCGTGCGGGCCGTCCGCAACCGCGCAGTGGGCGCTCTCCCCAACCGCTCCCTCGAACACGGACGCACACCGCGCTAACGCGGGCCGAGCGCGAAGGGGAAGGTCACCGTGAACTCGTCGACCCTGAACGGCGGCAGCGAGGCGGTGCGAGCCACCGCGGCTACACACTCACCCAATGGGATCGTCCCGAACCCTCTCCACAAGCGCACCCGCCTGACGCTCCCGTCGCTGGCGAAGACGATGGTGACGTCGACGTCGCGCCACGGTTGACCATCGCCGCAGGCCCGGATGCGCGGACCCAACGCGCGCATCGCGGCCGCCACGTCGGGGCGTGACGGGAGCGACCCTGCCGGCAGAGGCGCTCGCACAGACCCTGGCGGGCGCTCCCCTGGCGAGGGAGGCGGACACCCCTCCAGCGACGAGAACGTCATCGATGCGAGCGCATCCCACGTCGGGCAGTCGGAGGGAGACGGCCCTGAGAGAATCACCGGGTGGGGCGGCGTCACTTCGTCGCCCACCTCCGAGGGAGGCGCAACTCGCAGGGCCTGCGGTCTCGCCTGCGGGTGGGCGCAACCCCCGAGAACCACCAGCGACAACCCTGCCCACCACCAGCTCCGCCTCATGGGACCTCCTCGCGCGCGACCGCGCTTCGATCGGCGCGGAAAGACACCCTTTGGGTCGGTCGCGAAAAGTTCACCCGCAACGACGCATCGACGCGGCGGCGAAGGGACACCCCCCGATCGCCGCGCGAGCCGTCTCCTCGGCGCGCTCCGTCATGGCCGCATCGAACGCCTGCACCCGGTTCTCCCCGAGCTGCACCACGAGGCCCGTCGACGTGTAGTGCGGCGCGGCCCCCTTCGTGTCCCCTTCGAGGTACCAGGCGCCGCGTCGGTGATGAACCCTCCGCCACGCCCGCATCGCGTCGACGCACGCGTTGAAGCGCCCGGTGAGCCGCTCGTCCCCTGCGCCCGCGACGAAGTCCCGCACCCGGTGCGAGCGCGCGTCGAGCGCGTCGAGCAACCGTCGGTGTCGCGCGGGCATGTATGACCGCGAGTGCAGGATCGCCCTCCCCATGCGCGTGTCGCGCGCGACCCCGAGCGTCGAGTCGACCACCTGGATGCACCCGACCTGCGGGCCGCTCGCGCCCTCCAATGGGCCCAGGCCGGTGCCCTCGTCGATGGCCCAGATGAAGGTCGGCTGCACCAGCGTGAGGAAGTGATCGCGCGTCATGCGCCGCAACTGGATGTACCGCTTGAACGGCGCCCCGAAGCGCTCGATCTCGTCGCGCAGCCGTTCGAGTAGATGCATCGTCTCGACCGCATCGCTTCGCGCCGCGGCGTCCATCAGCGCGAGGGAAGAGCGCACCGCCGCCGCGCCCATCGCCTCGGTCTCGATCACCGTCAGCACGAAGGCGCGAATCTCCTCCGCCTCTGGTCCGCGCAGCCACGCGTGCAAGAGCTCGATGCGATCGCCCGTGAGCTGGTCGTGCGCGTAGACCTCACCGCCGCCGCGGCCGGGGATGCGCCAGTTGCACAGCAGCATCGCGTAGAGGTTGCCCACGCGCGGGACGTCCATGCGCCGGGCGAGGCTCTCCCACGGGGCGCGCAGCCCGATGGGCAGGTCGAGGCGGGCGCGGCCGTACTCGTCGGCGCGTGGCGGAGCGCTGTCCCAGCGGTAGGCGTGCGCGAGGAAGCTCACCACCGTCATGAGCTTGTCGGCGTGGGCGTCGTCGAGCGCGTCGCGGGCGCGGGCCTGGTCGTCGCTCCACGTCGCGAAGGTCGCGTCGAGCCACGCGCGCACCGAAGCACCCTCGGCGTGGTAGCGCGCCGCGAGCTCGTCGAGCGCGCGCTCGTGGGCGGCGAAGGGCGAGGGCAATGCGTGCAGGGGCGTGCGCGTGGGGAGGAAGCCGCCACCGACGTCGAGGGCCTCGGCGGCGAGGCGAGCGAGCTCGGGGTCGGTCGCGTCGAGGCGTGATGGCGTGGTCTCTCGCAACACCAGGCAGAGCCTCGGCGAGACGACCGCGGGAGGCACCTGAATGCACCTGAATCGTCAGGCGGCGCCGACGGCCACGCCGGTCTCGGACGAGCGCTCGGACACCCTCCGAGCGACCGCCCTGACACCGTCTCAGGGCACCTGACGGAGCGCGGCGTGGTGGCGCAACCACCGGGGAATCTGGTTGAGCGGTCTCTTCGCCGGGCGCTAGAGTCCGCGACCTGGCGAGGGCGACCACGAGGCCCCAAGGCGATGTTTGCAGTCACGAGGATGGTTGGCGGCTGAGATGACTCCACTCCGACGAGGCGTCGCGCTCGCGGTGCTCATCGCGTCGTCGGTGATCGCCAACCCGACGCGCGCCCACGCGCAGACCGGTGACGTGGAGGAGATGATCCGCCGCGGCCTCGCGATGCGGCGCGACGGCCACGACCAGGAGGCCTTCGAGACCTTCGAGGCCGCCTTCAACCTCTCCCACACGCCCCGCGCTCGCGCCCAGATGGGACTCGCCGCGCAGGCCCTCGGCCGCTGGGCCGACGCCGATCGCTTCGTGCGCGAAGCCCTCGCCGCGACGGGTGACCCGTGGGTCGTCGAGCGCCGCGCGGTGCTCGAACGCTCGCTCGCGGCCATCGACTCCCACCTCGGGCGGCTCGACCTGCGCTGCAACGTCGATGGCGCGACGGTGCGGGTCGACGGCACCGCCCGCGGCACCACGCCCCTCGCCGAACCCCTGCGCCTCCCGGCCGGAACCATCACCCTCCAGGTCGGCGCCGCGGGCTACCTGGAGGTCACCCGACAGGCCGCGCTCACCGTCGGGCAGACCACCCGCGAGCAGATCGACCTCGTGGCGGTCCCGCGCGTGGCGGCGCCGGTTGTTCCGCCGACGGAGGGACCCGTTGTACCGCCGCCTCCGAGGCAGGTGGTGCTGCCGCCACCGCCGCCGCGTGAGGTCCCATCCCACGGCTCGGGCCGTCGCATCCTCGCGTGGACCACTGGCGGCGTCGCGCTGGCGGGCATCGTGGTGGGCGCCGTCGCTCTCGGTCTGCGCAACGCCGAGGCCAACGCCTTCAACGCGCGCAACGAAGACGCCGACCCCGACAACGACTGCCTGCCCGCCTCGCCGCTCGCCCGATGCGCCGAGGCCGAGTCGGCGGTGGGCACCGACGGCGCCATCGCGGTGGCGGGCTTCGCGCTCGGTGGCGCTGCCGCGGTCACCTCGGCGGTGCTCTTCGCGACGCTTCCCTCGCGGGCTGCACCGACCCACGCGGGGCTCCGCGGGTGCGCCGTCGCGACGGGTCGCGGGAGCGCCGCGGTGACCTGCGAGATCGCGTTTTGAGGGAGACGACGATGCCCACCGCCGCCCGCACCTTCGCCTTCCTCGCCGTCGCCGCCGCGCTCGGATGCGTCGAGCTCCGCTACCCCGACGCAGCGACCGACCGCCCCGCCACGGACGTGATCGATGCGTCGGACGTCGCAGCCGCGATGGATGTCCCAGCGGCCATGGACGTGCGCGACGCCATGGACGTGACCGACGCGGGCGACGCCGTCGACGTGCGCGACGCCATGGACGTGAGCGACGCGGGCGACGCGGGCGATGTCGTCGACGTGCGCGACGTGATGGATGTCGTCGACGCTCGCGACGTACCCGATGTACCCGATGTACCCGATGTACCCGATGTACCCGATGTGCCCGATGTGCCTGATGTGCCCATCGACGTCGTGCCGGAGTTCAACCCGACGATCCTGACGCTGGCCAACGACACCGCGACCTACTCGCAGCCCAGCTACGAGGTGACGTGGTCGACGGACGGCAACTTCGGCGGTGGCCAGGGGTGGGCCATCGCGCCGGCGACCCCCGGGCCGGTGCGCGAGCAGAGCGCGGCGTGGGAGTTTGCGACGACCACTCCGTATTCGATGCGGGGCACCAGGGTCGAGGTCTCCCTCGTCAGCGCCACGCTGAGCTACCGCCTCTTGAGCTTCCGGCTGCGCCTCACCACCGCGCCGAGGGATCAGTTCGCCGACGGCCTGGTCTCGGGCGGCAACCTCGGCCTCGACGGCGTCTGGAGCACGCCCGTCACCATCTTCTCCGTGGCCGCGACCAATGGCGTCACCATCAGCCATGCGGGCAACAGCGTCCTGGCGTCGCCCGAGCTCGTGAACTCGACGTACACGGTGATCATCGACACCACGGCGTCGCAGCTCACCGGCATCCGGCTCGACGCCCTCTTCAACTCGTCCATCCCCGGCGGCGGGCCCGGCAACAACGGCGCGACCAACCCCGGCAACTTCATCCTGAGCGAGATCCGCGTCACCGTGAGCCGACGGCCCTGACCGCCCGCGGACGCCTTGCTTGCCAGCCCCGACGGCCGCGGATACGGTCCGCGGCGGCATGAGTGGGCCGCTGCTTCCCGACATCCCGGCGGTGACGCCGACCGACGCGGGGAGCGTCCTCGGCGAGAAGTACAAGGTGGGCCGCCTCCTCGGCGAGGGCGGCATGGGCGCCGTCTACGAGGCCGAGAACACCTGGACGCGGCGACGCGTGGCCGTGAAGGTGATGCGCCCGGAGTTCGCGCGCGACCCCGAGGCGACGCAGCGGTTCTTGCGCGAGGCGCAGAGCGCGGCGCAGGTCGACCACCCCAACGTGGTGAGCGTGCTCGACCTCGGGCGCGACACCGCCACCGGGTCGCTCTTCATCGTGCAGGAATTTCTGGTGGGGCGGGAGCTGCGGGCGTTCATCGACGAGCGCGGCGCGGTGCCCGCCGAGGAGGCGCTCGCGCTGATGCTGCCGGTGGTCGACGGGCTCGTCGCCGCGCACTCGCTCGGCGTGGTGCACCGCGACCTCAAGCCCGAGAACATCTTCCTCGCCGAGTCGCGCACCGGCCGGGTGGTCCCGAAGCTCATCGACTTCGGCATCGCCAAGGCGCTGCGCCCGCGCGACAACGAGTTTCGCACCCTCATCGGCCAGACCATGGGGACGCCCGGGTACATGTCCCCCGAGCAGGCCCGCGGGGACATCGACGTCGACGCGCGCTCCGACGTCTGGTCCATCGGCGTCGTGCTCTACGAGCTGCTCTCCGGGCGCATTCCCTTCGAGGACGACCCCAGCCCGCAGGTCGTGCTCGCGCGCGTGCTGACTCAAGCGCCGCTGCCCATCGAGCGCCTCGTCCCCTCCATCGCCGACGACCTCCGCGCCACGCTCGCCCGCGCGCTCCAGCCCGACCGCGACGAGCGCTACCCCGACATGCAGTCGTTCCACGCGGCGCTCGCGGCGACGCAGCTCGGCGGGCGCGTCCGCGACACCCTGCGCAAGACCGCCTCCGCCGACGGCCCATCGGGCGCCGTCGCCCGCATCGAGCCCCCAGTGACTCTCGATGAGCCCGCGCCGCGCGCGACGTCGCGCACCCGCTGGGTTATCGGCGCGACCATCGGCGTGCTGCTGCTCCTCGGGCTCGCCACGTGGCTGCCGCCCCGCCGACCTCCGCGGCCGCACGTCCCCTTCGAAGCGCCGCGGCCGACGCTCGTGGTGCCCCCACCACCTCCGCCCGTGGTGATCGTCGCGCCCGCGCCCGTCGCCGCACCTCCGCCCGCGCCCGCGGTGGTCGTCGCCCCCGCGCCGGTCGTGGTGACGGAGCCCGTCGATCATCGCCCCGCGCGACCGCCGCGGCGGCGCGACGACTCGCAGCACGGGACCAACGGCGCCGCGATCATCGAGTGATCGAGCTCGTCGGTCGCCGATCGGCGCACCGCCACTACCTCCGCGCGGTGCGATCGGCCTACTCTCGCGTCGAGAGGCTGCCATACCGATGTCACGCCCCACTTCGTCCTACCGCCTTGCCTCTTGGACGTGTCTGTTCGGGATGACCGTGGGCGCCTGCACGGCACAGCCTCAGCCTCAGCCTCAGCCTCAGCCTCAGCCTCAGCCCCGCCCGGTCGTGACCTTCGACAGCGGGCTCACCCCGGTCGCGGATGTTCCCATGGTGCAGCGGGACGTTCCGCCGGCGCTGCCGACGCCGAGCTCTTTTGGCCCCGGCTTCATCGACCTCAGCGTCCCTCTCGACGGCCGCCCCTCGGACTTCCTCGCGGTCCCGCGCCCTGCGACGGACACGGGCGACCCTCACCCCACGGTCGGGTTCTTCGCCGACGTCGATGGCGACGGCCGCGACGAGGTGGTCTTCGCGCCGACGCTCGACAGCCCCGTCGGTCGCACCGCGGTCGCGTACGACTACGACGCCCCCGCGGGTCGCATCGCCCTGCGCGGCCGGCTCAACACCGCGCGCGACAACGACCGCCTCTACGTGATGGGCGTGCGCGACCTCGACGGCGACGGCTTCGTCGACCTCATCCTCAACCGCCCCGAGCAGGAGGTCGCCTGGGGCCTCGGCGGCGGGCGCTTCGAGGCGCCGTCGGCGATGGTGCGCTCGACCAAGACCTGGGCGCCCAACTTCCCCTCGATCGCGCTCCTCGACTTCGACGCCGACGGCTGGCTCGACGTGGTGTTCGGCTCCGCCAACTGCTGCACCACGTGCCGCGGGATGCAGCTCTACCTCCGCACGGGGCCGCGCACCTTCGCCGACCGCACCGAGCTCTTCGACGACGCGCTGCCGGGCTACTCCTACGCGGTGCTCGCCGGCACCCTCAACGGCGACGCCCTGCTCATGAACATCGGCGGCGGCTGCGGCGGTCAGGAGGCGCCGTCGTTCTACCGGAGGCGCGCGATCGACGCGGAGGGCTATCCGCGCTTCGAGCCCTTCGACCCGATTCCGCCCGACGCGTTCATCCGCACGGTCGAAGGGGACGTCCGGCTCAACGCCACGCGCCCGCTGTCGTTCTGGGTGCCGATGGGCGTCGCGATGGGCGACGCGGACGGCGACAGCGTCCTCGACCTCGCCGTCTCGCTCAACTTCTACCTCGGGGTGTTTCCCAACCCCGGGCGCTTCCCGTTGGAAGACCGCACGGCGCCCTTCGGCACCAACCCCTCGATGTCCGACATGGGGCGGCGGATGATCCCGTGGGGCGTCGCGCTGGTCGACGTCGACCAGGACGGCCGCAACGACCTCGTCGGCACCCACGGCAACGACCACTCGGCCTTCTCCGACCCGATGTTCTTCGTCGGCCCGCAGCACTCGACGCTCCACTGGAACGCCGGCGGCGCCAACTTCGTCGAGGTCGGCGCGCGGCTGCACCTCGACCTGCGCGGTCAGTGGCGCTCGCTCGACGTGGACGACTTCGACCGCGACGGCGACGCCGACTTCGTCATCGGCAGCCACGAGGACAATCCGCGGGTGTTTCGCAACGACATCACGACGGGCAACCACGGGTTCTCGATGCGGTTTCGCGGGACGACGAGCAACGCGCTGGGCATCGGCGCCGAGGTGCGCGTGCTGCCGCAGCCGGGCGTCGCGGCGCAGGTGCACCAGGTCGGCTCGGTGGGCTCACCGCTGCTCGCGGCGGCGCCGACGGTCTTCGTGGGACTGGGCGCCGCGACGAGCGCCGCGACGGTGCGGGTGACGTGGCCGTCGGGCGTGGTGCAGGAGCTACACGACGTCGCCGCCGGGACGCTGCACGACGTCGAGGAGCCGCGGCTGCTGGCGCTGACGCCGGCGTCGCGCCACCTGCCCGCGGACGGCCGCGCGACGGCCACGCTGCTGGTGACACCACGCCAGGTGGACGGGACGGTTCGCATGGGGGCGAGCGTCACCGCGAGCGTCACCCGCGGCGGCGGGACGGCCACCGCGCCGCGATGGAACGGCTCGGCGTGGGAGGTGACCATCACCGCGCCGACGACGGCGGGGTCGAGCGTCGTCGAGGTGCAGGTGGACGGCGTCGCGGTCGGAGTGCGACCGCGGCTCTGGTGGGATTGAGCAGATAGGGCGCACGCCGCGGCGTCACCGCGGCGCGCGGCCCTAACCCTCTCCGATCGTCGGCCTTGAAATATGCAACTCGATCATCCCATCCTCTGCGCCCTATGCAGAAGGCTGGTGACGTTCGGAGTCCGGGGGGCGTCGATGGCCCACGCATCCGCGAGCGCCGCCTCGCGCTCGGGCTCACCCAGGCCGACCTCGCGACCCGCAGCGGGCTCTCCCAGGAAGCGATCTCCCGCCTCGAAAACGGCCGCATCCGCGGGCTCATGCAGCCCACCCAGGACGCCCTCGCCCTCGCCCTCCACGTGTCCGTCGCCTGGCTGCGCGGCGGCGACGACCACGCCCCGCCTCCACCCGCGCCCCACGTCCCCACCGAGTCCATCGCCGAGCCCGTCGCACCGCCCGCCATCGAGCCCGATGACGCGCCCGATGACGACGCGGGCGACCCCCTCATGCACGCCGTGAGTCGCTCCTTCGACGCTCGCCGCCACCACCTGCTCGTCGACGCCAACCGCGTGCTCGACACCCTGCGCGCCGCCGACCGGCGCCTCGTCGCCGACGCCGAGCTCCCCGACACCACCCGCGCCTGGCTCGACGCCGCCTCGAGTCTGCGCCGCGAAGGCGTCGCGGTCACCACCGAGAACCTCCTGCTCCGCGTCACCGTCCACCGCGCCGCCACGCGCGCCCGGTAGCGCCCCACCCACTGGACACCCGCCGCCTTCCCGCGCTCATCTCCGGTCCCCTCCCATGAACCCCGGCGCCCTCTACCTCGGCATCGACCTCGGAACCAGCAACTCTACCGCCGCCCTCTTCGACGGCCGCGCCGTCACCGTCGTGCGCGGCGCCGACGGGAGCGCCCTCACGCCCAGCGTCGTTCGCATCGACGCGAAGGGGAAGGTCACCGTCGGCGCCCGCGCGCGTCGCCTCCACGACAGCGACCCCGACAACGTGCGCGGCGAGTTCAAGCGCCTCATGGGAACCGAGCACACCGTCACCTTCCCCGCCTCGGGCCGCGCGTACCGCCCCGAAGCGCTCTCCGCCGAGGTGCTGAAGTCATTGCGCGAGGACGTTCGGCAGCAGTGCGGCGTCGCGCCCGACCGCGCCGTCGTGACCGTGCCCGCGCTCTTCGAACTCCCGCAGACCACCGCCACCGCCGAGGCCGCTCGCCTCGCGGGCTTCGAGCGCGTCGAGCTCCTGCAAGAGCCCGTCGCCTCGGCCATCGCCGCCGGCTGGAAGGCCGACGCCGACGACCCCGCCCCGTGGCTCGTCTACGACCTCGGCGGCGGAACCTTCGACGTCTCCCTCCTCGAAACCCAGGACGGCCTCCTCCGCGTGGTCGGCCACGACGGCGACAACTTCCTCGGCGGACGCGACCTCGACGGCGCCGTCGTCGACTGGGCCATCGCGCGCATCGCCGAGGA
Source organism: Polyangiales bacterium (assembly GCA_044229975.1). GTDB lineage: Bacteria > Myxococcota_A > Polyangia > Polyangiales > SCUS01. The sequence continues at coordinate 185,363 of JBGARZ010000004.1, read as the reverse complement.
GACCGGCGCCACCCTCCGCCGCGAAGACCCTGCCCACGCCGCCGCGCTGCGACGCCTCAAGCACGCCGCCGAAGAAGCCCGCATCGAGCTCTCCCGCGCCCGCGAGGCGTCCCTCACCATCCCCGCCTTCGTCGTCGGGAGCGACACCGTCGACGTCGACCTCACCCTCGACCGCGCCACCCACGACGCGCTCGTGCTGCCGCTCGTCGACCGCTCCATCGCCGTGTGCCGACGCCTCCTCGAACGCCACGGACTCTCACAGACCAGGCTCTCCCGCGTGGTGCTCGTCGGCGGCCCCACGGTCACTCCGGTGCTGCGAACGCGCGTCACCGAAGCCCTCGGCGCCGTCGCCGGTGAGGGCCTCGACCCGATGACCCTCGTCGCCCAGGGAGCCGCCCTCTACGCAGCCTCCGTCGGCCTCGACGCGCGCCCGCAAGCACCAGAGAACAACGCCGACGGCGGACCCCGCGTGTGGCTCCAGTACCCGGCCATGTCGAGCGACCTCTCCCCGTGGATCGTCGGTCGCTGCGTCGGTGACGTGCGCCCCACCTACGTGCGCTTCCGCCGTGACGACGGCGCGTGGATGAGCGACCCCGAAGCGCCCGATGCCGAGGGGACCTTCGCGGTTCCGGTTCAGCTCGTCGCGCGCGAGGCCAGCACCTTCCACGTCGAGGGACTCGACGCCGACGGCAAGGCGCGCGCCCTCACGCCCGCCACCATCACCATCGTCCACGGCGTCACCATCGGCGACCCGCCGCTGTCGCGCTCCGTCGGCGTGGCGCTCGCCAGTGATGGCGTGCAGGTGTTCTTCGAGCGCGGATCGCCGCTGCCGATGCGACGCACGCACACGCTGTCGACGGTGAGCACGGTGGCGCGCGGGGCGACGGGGTATGCGTTGGATGTTCCGATCGTGCAGGGGGAGTTTCCCAAGGCGCACCTGTGTCGCCTCGTGGGCAAGCTCCAGATCGCCTCCGAGAAGGTCAACGGAACCCTCCCCGCGGGCTCGGCCATCGAGGTCACGCTGGAGCTCGATCGCGGCGGGCGGCTGAGCGCAAGCGCGCGGGTCCCGTCGCTGGGGCAGGTCTTCGACGAGGTGGCGCATCTCGTGGCGCCGAAGGTCCCGGTGGAGGCGCTGCGGGCCCAGCACGATGATCTGCGACGGCGGACGAGCGAGGCGCGCGGGGCGGCGTTTCGACAGTCGCTGGCGAAGTCGGCGGCGGCGCTCGCACGAGTGGAGCCGCTCTTCGTCGAGCTCGGTCGCGACCTCGCGGCGGCCGAAGGCGGCGACGCCGACGCCATCGAGCGCGCCCGCCGAACGCTGGTGGACATCGACGCCCTGCTCGCAGATGCAGAGGCCGAGCGTGCGTGGCCCGAGATGATCGAGACCGCCCGTGAGGGGATGGAGTGGGCCGTGAGCTGGCTCTCGGAGTTCGGCACCGACACCGAGCGCCGCACCATCGACGGCGTCGCGGCCGCGCTGGAGAAGGCCATCACCGCGCGCAACGCCCACGACGTCTCCCGTCAGAACGCCCTCGCCCGACAGCTCGGCACCGCGGCCTATCTGCGCTGCCCGGGGGCGTGGGGCGAGCAGCTCGATCACGCCGAGTCGCGCGTGGGCGAGACCACCGACGCGCCGCGCGCCGCGAAGCTCATCCGCGACGGACGCGCGGCCCAGAACCGCGGCGACACCAAGGCCCTGGAGCAGGCCGTGCGCGACCTCTGGAAGCTGCTTCCTCCCAACGTGGAAGACCGCGCGCGCGGCTACGGCTCGGGGGTTCGCTGATGGCCGACGACGCGCTCACCCGTTGGGCGCAGAACCCCTTCTTCGTCCTGGGCGTCGCCCCCGACGCACCCCGCGCGGAGGTCGAGCGTGCGGCGCAGAAGCTCCTCGGACTGCTCGGCGTCGGAGCCGCCGCGGCGAAGACCTACGCCTCGCCCTTCGGACCGCGGCCGCGCACCGAAGACCTCGTGCGGCAGAGCGTCGCCGAGCTGCGCGACCCGGTGAAGCGCGCGACGCATGAGCTGTGGGCGAAGGTTCCGGCGGCGGATGCCGCGACGGTGACCGCACCCGAGCAGCGGTGGAGCGACGCCTTCGCGCTCTTCGGCTGGCGCTCGCCTATTGCCCGCGGTGACGGGCGGTGATCCCGGTCATCCCGATCTTCTGGGCGCTGTACATGGCGCGCAACGGCAACGGCGGCGGCAACGGTCGCGCCGAGCCCGCGGCCCCCGGCTTCGTCTGGTGGCTCATGCGCAGCCTGCTCGCGTTGTTCACCTGCGGCATGTGGCTGAACGTCATCCCCGAGCGCCTCGCGCCGCTGCCGGGCATCACCGTCATCACCTGGCTGGTGCTCACGCTGTTCCCCGGCGTGGTGCTCGCGTGGGTGATCGTCCCGCTCAAGCTGCCGCGCGTGGCGTACTGGTATGCGCGCGTGATGGTTCCTGTCGCGGCGGTGCGGGCGCCGCGGGCGGGGGCGGTGTTCTACGGGTTGCTCGCGCAGATGCGTCGGGGCGAGCTCACGCCGTTGGAGCGGCAGTCGTTTGTCACCTACCTCTCGAAGCGCTCGATCGGCCCGCACTACGGGATGGAGATCGCCGCCCACGGCATGCTCGCGGCGACGACCGGCGACGTCGAGCGGGCGCGCGATCTGCTGCGGGCCGTCTCGCGGATGAAGCTCGACTACTGCCCGCGCCTCGCGCGGCGGATGGCGCGTCGCTGGCTGGTGGCCGACGCCCTCACGCGCGGCGACCTGGAGGCCGTGGCGCTGGAGACCAGGCGTCACCCCGGATGGAGCGGCTGGGCCGACCTCGTGGGCTTCGAGCTGCGCTGGCGACGGTACCCGCGCACCTTCTGGATCAAGCTCGCGCGACCCTTCGCATGGATCTTCGCGGGGCAGCGTGTGGCGACGTGGCGCTGGCTGCGCGACGTGGTCGACCACGGGCCGGTGGCGACGGTTCCGGCGGCGACGGGTGATGCGCTGGTGGACGCGCTGGCGTGTCACCGCGCGCTGCTGACGACGCCGACGGCGACGGCGCGGTGGGGGGCGCTGCTGGGGGAGACCTTCGCGCGCTGGGACGCGGCGGCGACCAACGCGGCGCTCGACGCGCGGGTGCGGCAGCGGGCGATGGCGCTGGGCGTGACGGCGGAGGGCGAGGCGCTGCTCGACGGGCTGCTGCTGGCGGCCGAGGATGACCTCGCGGCGGTGGTGCGCGGCGCGAAGGCTCCGCTGCCGATGCTGACCGACGGCGCGATGGGAGAGCGGGTGTTGTGGGCGGCGCGAGAGGACGACCTCGCGGCGATCGAGGTGCTGGTGGACGCGCTGCGCGATCGCCCGGAGGAGTTCGACCCGGTGGACGAGTGGCGCGAGCTGTCGCGGGTGCAGACGGCGGTCGAGCGGGCCGCGCGACGCCACGGCGGGGGGCTGCAGGTGGACCTGTGCGACGTGGCGTTCAACGGGGTCACGGACTGGGCGGTGTTGCACTTCAACGACACCGGGCAGCGGCCGATGGCGCACGAGGGGTTTCGCTGGGTGAAGGAGCTCGCCCAGGGGGTCAGCACCGACGAGACGTGGGAGCTGGCCTGCAAGAACGAGAAGGCCGGCTGGTACTGATCGAGGTTGGAGCGACGGTCAGGCCCGCAGTCCCTGGGGCCCACGCCGCAGCGTCAGCAAGGCGCGCAACGGTCAGGCCCGCAGTCGCCGGGCCCACGCCGCAGCGTCAGCAAGGCGCGCAACGGTCAGGCCTGCAGTCGATTCCGGATTGGGTGCTGCGGACGTGACCGCTGCGCGCCGCGCTGACGCTGCCGCGTGGGCCCGGCGACTGCGGACGTGACCGCTGCGCGCCGCGCTGACGCTGCCGCGTGGGCCCGGCGACTGCGGACGTGACCGCTGCGCGCCGCGCTGACGCTGCGGCGTGGGCCCGGCGACTGCGGACGTGACCGCTGCGCGCCGCGCTGACGCTGCGGCGTGGGCCCCATCCCATTGAACCCGCAAGATAATTGGGCGACCCCGTGTACGGGTGAAACGACCCCGCGTGTACACATTTCCGACGGCCCGTGTCCACCCTCCCGCTGGGGTGTGTCCACCCTCCCGATAGCCCGTGTCCACCCTCTCGATGGGGTGTGTCCACCTTCCCGATGGCCCGTGCGCGTTGTTTCGAGCCGCGTGCGTACCTCTCCAGGCCGCGTGCGTACCTTTTCAGCCCTCGTGCACGCTCTCCGTCGATCGCTGGCCACCTTTGCGGCGGGCGAACTATGCTCCGCGGCCTTTCCCCCGTGACTGCCCAACCATGCCCCCGCTGCGAGACGCCCCGACCGTCGGACGACGCTCGCTTCTGCGCGCACTGCGGGCAGCGCTTCGACCAGGCCGGCGGCGATGATCCGCTCATCGGGTCGATGCTCCTCGGGCGCTACCGCGTCGAGGTGAAGCTCGGCGAAGGCAGCATGGGCCGCGTGTACCTCGGCGAGCAGCGCGTGGGCGAAGGCGTGCGCCGCGTGGCCATCAAGGTGCTCGCCGCCGCGCGCGGCAACGACGAGTACATCGTCTCGCGCTTCCGCCGCGAGGCCACCACCCTCGCCTCGCTCGAACACCCCAACATCGTTCGCCTCTTCGACTACGGCGAAGAAGGCGGGCGCTTCGTGTCGGTGATGGAGTTCGTCCCCGGCGAGAGCCTCGCCACGCGCGTCCAGCGCGGCCGGCTCGAACCCACCCTCGCCCTCGACCTCGCCACCCAGATGGCCAGCGCCCTCGACGCCGCCCACAAGGCCGGCATCGTCCACCGCGACCTCAAGCCCGAAAACGTCCTCCTCGCGCCCGGCGACCCCATCCCCCTGCTCAAGGTCGTGGACTTTGGCATCGCCCGCCGCGCGCCCGCCCACCCCGGCGAGAAGCCCCTCACCAGCCTCGGGACCATCCTCGGAACCCCCGCGTTCATGTGCCCCGAGCAGCTCCGCGGTCAGCCCGTCGACGCCCGCGCCGACGTCTACTCCCTCGGCCTGCTCACCTACCTCATGCTCTCCGGAACCCTCCCGTGGCCCGCCCGCTCGCTCGTCGAGTGGACCGACGCGCACCTCAACGTCCCCCCGACGCCGCTGCGTCAACAACCCGGCTGCGCGACGCTCCCCGCCTCCGTCGAGGCCGCCATCACCCACGCCCTCGAAAAAGACGCCGCCCTCCGAACCCCCTCGGCCATGGCCTTCCTCGCCGAGCTCCGCGGCGAGGCCGCCGCCGAAGACGCCGTCTCCAACGTCCCCGTCGGATCGGTCGCCACCGTCAGCATCGCCAGCGTGCCCGTTCCGCCGCTCAACCCCGCGTATGCGTCCCGGTCATGGCCGCCGCCACGCCCGCGCCGTCGGGTGCTCCCGTGGGTGCTCGGCGTCGCCGCAGCCAGCATCCTCGGCGGCTTCGCCGTCGTGTCCCTGGCCCTCCACGGCAGCCGCGCGCCGTCCCCCATGCCCGCCAACGCCGCCACCGCCCCGCGACCGCCCGCCGCCCACGCGGCCAACACCGCCAACGCCGCCAACACCACGCCGTCGCCCGCGCCGGCCCCCGTCGAAGACCCGGTCGCCCGCGCCTCCCATCAAGCCCAGACCGCCGCGCGCAACGCCGTCCGCGACGGCCTCGACCGCGTGCACGCCCGCGACCTCGACGGCGCCATCACCGCCCTCACCCACGCCCGCGAACCCGCGGTGCTCCCCGCCAACGACATCGACCCGCTGCGCGAAGGGGTCGACGCCCTCGGCGCCGATCGCATCCGCCAACTCATCCACGAGGGTGACTGCCATCGGGCGCGGGCCGTTCTTTCCCAGCTTCAGCGGGTCGGGGCAGCAGCGGCATCGAGGCCGCTGGTCGAGGAGAGCACGTGTCGTCGGCACCACTAGATTTTCCGTCGCAGAACCGATGCCCCGAACGGGTATGCTGACCGCACCGACGCGCCTCGGAGAGGGCACCGGTGGTGGCGTGCGAGCGGCGACGTTGAGAGGGCGATGACGGACACCAACCACAGAGCGGGGGGAGCGTTGAGCGCGACGGAGCGCGACGGGGTCCTGTCGATGTTCGATCGCCTCTCGGGGAGCTACTACGACGTGCTCGGCGTGGCCCGGGACTGCGACCGCGCCGCCCTCCGCGAGGCCTACTTCGAGCAGCTCGAACGCTTCAAGCCCGACCGCTTCGAGGGCCGCGACCTGGGCGCCTACGCCATGCACATCGAGGCCATCGGGCGCGAGGTCAACCTGGCCTTCGCGGTGCTCGGCGACCCCGACCGGCGCGCCCGCTACGACCGCCGCCTCGGCCTCGTCGCCGACCTGCTCGTCGTCGACGCGCCGCCGCGCGACCGCGACTCCCGCACCCCGATGCCCGCGATGCCCGCGCGCCCCGACCCGCGCACCCCCATGCCCGCGGCGCCCGCGCGGCCCGACACGCGCACCCCCATGCCGATGCACGTGCGCGACGTCCGCACGCCGCCGCCGATGCACGCGCGCGACCTGCACGTGCACAACCCGCCGCCCGCCATCCACCGCGACACGCGCACCCCCATGCCCGTGTCGCCGCGGCACGCGCCGCCCGAGCGCGCCCCCGCCCGATCGGTCACGCCGCAGTCGCCCACCACCCCGTCGCCGCCCGCCCCGCCGCCGTCGCGCGCCATCACGCCGCCCACCGAACACAACGCCCCCGGCTCCGTCATCCCGCCGCGGCGCGGGTCGCACCCGCCGCCCGCGATGCAGCAGCAGCGGCCAGCGTCGGTTCCGCCGCCGCCGATGGGGTCGCGGCCGTCCACGCCGCCGCCGTCCCCGGCGGCGCAGGTGCCCGCGGGCATGGCGCTGGAGTCGTTGCTGCGCGGAAGGGCGGAGACGCGCTCGCGGGACGTGCAGCGCACCCTCGACGACCTGGAGTCCCTCATCGAGCGGGCCGCGCGCAACGACGAGCACGCCGAGATCGTGAAGCTGCTGCGCCACGCCGCGACGCTGCGCCCCGACGACGCCAGCCTGAAGTCGCGCCTCGCGCGCGCCGAGGAGACCTTCCAGGACCACGAGGTGCAGCGCCTCTCCAACGCCGCCCGCGCCGCCGAGAAGGCGCAGCGGTGGGACCAGGCCGGCGACCTCTGGGCCAAGGTGGCCGACCTGCGCCCCGCCGACGCGCAGGCCGCGCTGCACGCCGCCCAGTCGCTCTGCGAGTCGGGCAAGGACTTCTCCCGCGCCGCGGAGTACGCCCGGAAGTCGGTGCGCCTCGCGCCCGACGTCATCGCCGCCCACATCTGCCTCACGCGCATCTTCTTCAAGGCCGGCCGCACCGCGAGCGCGCGCAGCGCCCTGGAGACCGCCGCCAAGATCGACCCGCGCAACCCCGAGGTCGTCGCGCTCGGATCGAAGCTCCGCGGCTGACGCCCCTCTCCACGCACCTCGCGTCGCGATAGAGTCGCGCGCACCCCATGCGCCGCCCGCTGCTGATCTTCGCCGCGCTCTCGCTGTCGTGCAGCGGCGCCCAACGGCCCCGCGGGCGTGACCCGATGGAGCCGGTTCCGGTGTTGTCCATCTGCCTCGCGGGCGACGCCGCCGCGCGCGGCAACGAGTACTCCGGCCTCGCGTGGCACGGCGACGAGCTCTTCCTCCTGCCGCAGTGGAGCCCGCGCGGCCTCGCCCGCATGCGCGCCCGCCCCGGCTTCACGCACGCGTGGGTCTACCGCATCCCGGGCGCCCGCCTGCGCGCCTGGGTCGACGGCGCCGATCGCTCGCCCATCACCCCCGAGCGCGTCGACCTCGACCTCCTCGACCTGCCCAACGACACCCGCTACCAGGGCTTCGAGGCCATCGCCTTCGAGGGCGACCGCGCCGCCCTCACCGTCGAGCGCGGCCTCGGCGACGAGATGTCCGCGCTGCTCGTCACCGCCACGCTCGACCCCGTGCGCGGGCTCGTGCTCGACCGCAACGCGACCAACCTCGACGTCCCGCTGCGCTCCGACAACCACTCGTACGAAGCGCTCACCCGCGTCGACAACTCGTGGCTCGCGCTCTTCGAGGCCAACGGCGTGAGCACCTCGTGCGCGTCGCAGGCCCTGCGCGTCGGCGACACCCGCGCGGCCCCGGTGGTGGTGTCCGTCGAGGCGATTCCGTACCGCCTCACCGACGCGACGGCGGTCGACGCCGACCGGCGCTTCTGGGCGACGCAGTACAGCTACCGCGACGTGGGCGACACCGCCGAGTGCGAGCGCACCATCCGCGCGGTGGGCTGCTTCTCCGAGGCCGTCGACTGCGACCCCCGCGGAGGGACCGCCCGCAGCGTCGAGCGCCTCATCGAGCTGCGCGACGACGGCGTGGCGGTGCGCCCGACGGGGCAGGTGATCCGTTTGCTGAGAGAAGCTCGGGCGCGCAACTGGGAGGGCATCGCGCGGCTCGATCAGCGCGGCTTCGTGATGGTCACCGACGAGTGGCCGCGGACGGTGCTGGGGTTTGTTCCGTCGCCCGACCGACCGCTGCCGACGCCCGCTGCGCCGTGCCCCGCTGTTGAGTGAAGGAACGCCATGAGCAACGATCTCCTCCCCACGCCCGCCTCCCTCGTCGACATCGACGGAAACTTCCCGGCCTACGGTCCGTACCGCGGCGCCATCGCCGACGTCTCCACCGCGCGCTGGGACCGCGACGCGTTCACCTGGCGTCGACGCCTCCAGCGCAAGGGCTGGATCTACCTCGGCGCCTACCACGACGACTTCATGGTGGGCTTCGCCGTCGCCGACGCGGGCTACATCGGGACGGCGTTTCTGTACGTGTACGACCGCAAGCGCCGCGAGTTCGTCGAGGAGAAGCTCGACGTGCCGTTGGGGTTTCGCGACGACTTCGCGCCGTCCATGCGCCGCGGGTGGAAGCTCGGGCTGGGCCACCGCCATTGGCGCATCGACCCGGAGGGCGACGGGATGCGCCTGCGCTACGAGGGCAAGCGCCTCTCGTGCGACCTGCGGCTGAGCACCCTCGACGGCGGCATGACCTCGCTCGCGCCGAGCCGCGACCGACCCTTCAACCACACCTTCAAGCGGCTGTGTCTCCCCATCACGGTGAGCGCGCGCCTCGACGAGCGGCACTTCGACGTCGAGCTCCCGCACGGCGGCGCCCTCGACTTCACCCTCGGCTACCCCCCGCGCGACACCCACTGGAACTGGGCCTGCCTCCAGGGCACCACCGACGACGGCCGCCCCTTCGGGCTCAACCTCGTCGCGCACTTCAACGACGAGATCGAGAACGCCCTCTGGCTCGGCGACCGTCTCATCCCGCTCGGTCGCGGCGCGGAGTTCAGCGTCGGTCAGCCGCCTGGCCAGCAGTCATGGACGGTGCGCCACGCCGGGCTGGGCCTCGACCTGACGTTCACCCCCGAAGGGGCGCGCAGCGACCGCAAGAACCTCGGCCTCGTGAAGCACGACTTCATCCAGCCCTTCGGCCGCTTCACCGGAACCTTCCGCGACGGCGACCGCGACGTGCGCGTCGAGGGCTACGGCGTGGTCGAGGACCACACCTCGCACTGGTAGTGTTTCAGCTCCCGCAGACCGACGCGCGGAAGCTCGCCTCGGGCACCAGGTAGGTTCCCGACGCCCAGCCGCGCGCGCCGTTGTAGGTCACCTCGTACCAGCCCGACGTCGGGCCGCCGACCACCGTCACGGTCGCGCCGCACGGCATCGCCGTGATGACCCCGTAGGCCGTGCCCACCCCGCGACGCAGGTTGAGCCCGCCCGTGTTGACCCGCAGCCGCAGCGCCGTCGAAGCGGGCGGCGGCGTCGGGGTCGGCGTGCTCGGCGTGCTCGGTGTCGTGGTGGTGCTCGTCGGCGCGGTCGCCGCGGCGCGGTCGCGGTACCAGGCCGTGCGTCGCGCGGCGCCGTCGTTGTTGAGCTCGATGTGGATGTGGTCGTTGTGCGGGTGCGGGCCGCCGTAGGTGCGGAGCTTCGATCCGGCGGGTCGGCTGGCGTTCCATGAGCTGCGATCCCAGATCACGAGCTGCACGCCGAGGGCGGAGGCGTTGGCGATGACCCAGTTGGCCACCGCGTCGCCGACGGTGTTGTCCGCGGCCCCGCCGCTCAGCGTCGGGATGAACACATCCATCGCGCGCCCGGTGCCGTGAATCGACGTCTGGCTGGTGTTGGCCGTGTTGGGCCGACACGCATAACCCTCGTACCGGCTCACCCCGCGGAAGCTCCCCACGAGGTATCCGCCGAGCTCGCGCGTACCCACGAGCAACCCGCCGCCGCAGTTGCGACCGCCGCTCCACGACATCGCGTCGTCGTAGCGGGCGTACTGCCGATCGGCCGCGGCGTTGGCGCTCGCCGACGGGATCCACCGCCCCGCGACGCTGATCTCACCGACGTCGTTGGCCTCGTCCCAGTCGTCCGAGTCGGCTTCGTCCGCGGCACAGCCCAGCGCCGTCAGCGCCGCGAACCCCATCGCCATCATCCCCGAGAACCGACCGCCAGCGCGCATGCGCGAAGGTCTGTGCAAGCCCGCAGCCACGCCTGCGCGGCGTCATTCGCTGGGGATTCTGTGATCGCTCGACTGGTCACCCGAGTGTTCAGCGGAGCCATCCGTGGCGTGTAGGTGTCCCGGCGCAGGGGTGCGCGTGGCCGGTGTCTTCATGCCGGGAGCCATGTGTTGTAGACAGCGTCGGCCATGCAAGGAAACGCTCGTTCTCTCGCGCTGCTGACGTCGGTGGCGCTGGCGTGTTCGGCCCGCGGCGTCGATCAGCCGCCCCCCGTCGACGCCTCGGTCGACCGCCCGACCACCACCACGGACGTCCCGGTGGGGGTCGACACCCCGACGGGCGCCGATACCCCGACGGGTCTCGACACTCCCATCGGCGCGGACGTGCAGGTGGCGGTGGATGTTCCGTTGACGGGCGCGTCGCAGCAGATCGCGGCGGTGCGGGCGTCGGCGCCGGGCGTGGCGGCGCTGCGGGTCGACGGCGCGGTGGTGACCTACGTGGTGCAGCCGACCATCCGCATGGACGGGACGGCCTCGCCGACGGACCCGGGTGGCTTCTTCGTGCAGGCCGATCGCATGGGGCCGGCGCTCTTCGTGGCGGTCAACGCGGCGACGCTCACGCCTGCGCCCGCGGCGGGTGATCGGGTGAGCTTCACGGTGACGCGGGTGGCGACGCCGACGTCGCCGACGAGCCGGTGGGCGGCGGAGGTCGGCGGGTACACCCGCGACGCGACGGGCGTCTCGCTCGGTGCGCTGACGCAGGACGTGAGCAACGCCGCCGACCTGGTGACGGGGCTCCAGGGCTACGAGCACGAGCTCATCACCGTGACGGGGACGCTCACCAGCGACTTCGGACCGGGCGGGACGGGCTTCGTGCAGGCGTCGTTTGCGACGGCCGCGCTGCCGGCTGATCCGCTGTTGAAGTTTCGCATCCCGACGAGTCTGCAGGGGCCGCTCGGGCTGCGCGCGGGGTGTCGGCTGACCATCGCGGCGACGCCGTTGTGGCGCTTCGACGTGACGGCGCAGCCGAGCGCGTGGACGTCGCGTGATGTGCTCGACACGAGCTGCCCGACGCCGGGGATGGACGCGGGGACGGTGGATGTTCCGACGGCGCCGATCGATGTGCCGGTCGACCGCAGCAACCCGACGCCCGACCTCGGGACGCCGACGGGCGATGACCGCGTGTGGGTGGTGCGCGTGGGCGACGGCGTGGCCTCGCTGGCAGGAACGGCGGCGGCGGTGAACATCGAGGCGTACAACGGCGCGACGGGCGCGATGGTGGGGTCGCCCATCGCGCTGCCGACGACGACGACGCCGGGGGGCAACCTGGCGCTGACGCTGTCGGGGACGGCCGGCGCGGAGGGCTTCCTCTTCCGCTCCCTGGACCAGCGCTTCGTGGTGATGGGCGGCTACGAGGCGTCGCCGGGCTCGGCGGCGGGGCTCAGCGCGGTGGGGCAGCGGGTGATCGCGCGCATCAACGCGGCGGGCGTGGTGGACACGCGCACGAGCGTTGGCGCGACGGCGACCGGGATGACGATCCGCGCGGTGGCGACGGTGGACGGGAGCGCGTTCTGGTCGGTGCACACGCAGACGAGCGTCGGGGACGTGGTGTACACGGGCTACGGGGGTTCGCCGGCGGGGGCAGTGGTGACCAGCCGCGAGGTGTTCCGGAGCGTGGCGGTGTTTGGGCAGCAGCTTCTGGTGACGGGCTCCAACTCAAGCGGGTCGGGCGTCTTCGCGACGTCGACGCTGCCGCGCGCGCCGGGTGGCGTGCTGTCGCCGCTGCCGGGCTTCCCCTCGACGTCGTCGATGTCGTTGTCACCGTACGGCGTCGCGGCCTTCGATCGCGACGGCAACGGCGCGGCGGACGTGATCTTCTTCGCGGACGACCGCACGCTGCTGGCGGACGGCGGCCCCACGGGCGGCGGCCTCCAGTGCTGGCGCCTCATCGGCGGGACGTGGACGTCCATGGGCAACGTGACGGGGCTGCCCAACCCGCTGCGCGGACTGACGGGCCGCACCAACGGGGCGGACTACGTGCTCTACGGGGTGACCAGCGAGGGACGGGCGCGGCTGCTGCGCATCGACGTGAGCGCGACGACGCTGTCGGGCGCGGTGACGGTCATCGCGCAGGCGCCGATGAACATGTCGTACCGCGGGGTCGCGTTCGCCCCGCGGTGAGCGAACCCAAGGGGCGTCCCGCTGCGGGCCGGAGTTCGCGTGACCCCCTCGCGAGTGCGTGCAGTCGCTCCCTCCGGGCTATTTCAAGTTGTCACCTCGCTGCGCGAGGTTGCAAGAGCTTGCGGGTGCCGATGAATGGTCGATGGATTGTTCGTTGAGACCCGTACTGCAACCTCGCGCAGCGAGGTGACAACTTGAAATAGCCCGGAGGGAGCGACTGCACGCACTCGCGAAGGGGTCACGCGAACTCCGGCCCGCAGCGGGACGAGCACCGAGCGCTCCCTCCCTACGCCGGGCGGTAGACGTCGGGCTCCAGGTAGATCACCCGCGCGATGGGAACCGCCGCGCGCACGCGCCCCTCGGCGGCGTTGATGATCGCCGCCACCTCGGGGAAGCTCTTCGTCGCGTCGACCTCGATCTTGGCGGCGACGAGGAGTTCTTCGGGGCCGAGGTGGAGGGTCTTGAGGTGGATGACCCGCGGAACCTCCGGGACGGCCGCGAGCGCCGCGCGGATGGCCGCGACCTGGGCGGGCGTGGCGCCTTCGCCGATGAGCAGGCTCTTGGTCTCGAAGATGAGCACCACGGCGATGATGCCGAGGAGCGTTCCGATGCAGAGGGTCGCGATGGCGTCGCAGCGCGAGTCGCCGGTGGCGATGGTGAGGCTCACGCCGACGATGGCGAGCACCAGGCCGATGAGCGCGCCGAAGTCTTCGAGCAGCACCACTGGGAGCTCGGGGGACTTGCTGTGCCGGACAAAGGCCACCCAGCCTTCGCCTTGTCGCAGCTCGTTGGCCTCGCGCACGGCGGTGCGAAACGAGAGCCCTTCGAGCACGACGGCGACGCCGAGCACGCCGAGCGCGAGGTAGGGCGACTCCAGGTGGTCGCGCGTGTGGAGCTTGTGGAAGCCCTCGTAGAGCGCAAACACCGACCCGAGCGCGAAGAGCACGAGGGCGACGACGAAGGAGTAGAAGTAGCGGTCGCGGCCGTAGCCGAAGGGGTGTTCTTCGTCGGGCTTGCGCTGCGCCTGCCGCGCGCCGAAGAGCAGCAGCGCCTGGTTGGCCGAGTCGGCGAGCGAGTGCACCGACTCCGCGAGCATCGACGACGAGCCCGTGAAGAGCCACGCGACGAACTTGCTCACCGCGATGGCGACGTTCGCCCCGAGTGCCGCGATGACCGCCTTCTTTCCGCCGCTGGTGCTCATCGCGGCGCATCGTAGAGCACCGCCCCGCTATCGGTGCGGGCCAACTGCGCGCGACGGCGAGAGCACGGCGTGGGCGTACGGCGTCAGGTGCACCGTCGCGTCGTAGCCGGTGTCGGCCGCGAGCGCGCGGAGCTCGGCCTCGGTGAAGCGGTAGACGAAGCCCGCGAAGGGCATCACCGCCACCGCGTCGGAGAGCGCCGCGCCGGGCCAGCGCAGACCGCGGGCCACGCGACGCACCGCGCGGGCAGCCAACGGCGCCGCCACCCCATCGTGGCGATGAACGCTCAGCAGCACCGGCGCCTCGGGAAACGCCCGTCGCAGCGAGCGCAGGAGCCCACGTTGCGCCGACGGGTCGAGCACGTGCGAGAGGCTCGCCCAGCCGAGCAGCACCGCGTCGAAGCGCGCGGGCGGAGCGACGGATGCGAGGGGTCCGTCGCCGACGGTGAGCGCGCGGTGGAGGGCGTCGTAGTCGCCGCGCAGCGCCGCGCAGGGAGTGGGAGCGACGCGGGCGGCGCGGGTGAGATCGTCGACGAGGGACGAGGGCTCGAAGGCGACGACCTCGTAGCCGAGCACCGAGAGCGCGGCGAGCTCGCGACCGCCGCCCGCGCCACCGAGGAGGATGCGACCCGTGCGCGGCCAGGAGGGGTGCTGGAGGGCGGCGAGTTCCCAGGGGAAGAGGGCCTCGGCGAAGCGCGCGCCGCCGGGCGCGTAGGTGGGCTGACGGGCGAAGATGGCGTCGGTGAAGGGGCCGCGCGCAGCGGCGGGGAGCGCCGAGCGGAGCAGCTCGAAGGTGGCGGCGACGCGCTGCGCGTGGAGGAGGTCGAGGGCGCGGTGTGCGGCGAGCAGCGAGCGCGCCCAGCGGGGGACGTCACCGGGTGATGCGGGGGGGACGCTCATCGATGGGATCGTGGTGATGCCACGGAGAGGAGCGGCGCATCAACGCGGGCGGGACCGCGCCGACTACGGGTGGTTGGTGTCGAGCTCGGTGACGTTGAGCGAAGCGGGGTTGTGCGACGAGGCGTCGTAGGTTCCGACCCAGATGTCGTAGCGGCCGGCGGCGGGGTTGGCGAAGTCGATGACCGGCATGAGGCTGTTGCCCCAGCCCTCGTGGTGGTGGTCGTCGTTGCAGCGCCACTGACCGCCCGGCTCGTTGATGACCAGCGTGGCGTCGGAGTTGTTCTGCGTGATGACGTAGAAGCGCAGGAGGGGGAAGGTGGTTCCGGCGGTGAAGTTGAAGTGGAAGTCGGGGCGGCGGGTCACGAACGACCGGCTGCACGCCTCACCGCTGACGTGATCGCGGATGTGGAGGTCTTCGACGTTGACGGGGTTGCGACCGCCGCCCGCGGTGAGCGGGAAGGCCCACGGATCGGGCGTGAACCCAGTGGTGAGCCGGCCGCCGCCGAAGTTGGCGCGGGCGTTGAAGTCGAGCAGCGTGCGCGCGTGGCCCCAGGCGGCGATGTCGTCGGGCGAGGCGACGAAGGCCACGGGGGCGGGCGGCGGCGTGGGCTCGGGCTCGGCGACGGGCGCGGGGGCCGGAGCGGGCTCGGGTGCGGCGACGGGCTCGGGCGCGGGGGCCGGAGCGGGCGCAACGGGCGCCGGGGCGGGCGTGCTGGCGCAACCGAGGAGCAGCGAGAGACACGAGAGCGAGACGATGGTCTTCATGGGGGAGGTGGGTCCTTTCGAGGAGGCGCGGATGGGAGCGGCTGTGGCGACGACACCGCGCGTGGTGCGGGGGACTACACCCGCGAGGGGGTCGGGGGCTACCACCGTCGACAGGACCCGCGCCGCGCTGACGCCGCGGTGTGGGCGCTATCGACGGTGGTAGCCCCCGTCAGAGCGCCCTTCACAACCCGTCGGTCGGTGGTAGTACGCGGTCCGCGCTCGCGCGACACACCCGATGGGTCCGACCTTCTTCTCTCCCCGCCAACGACGCTCCGCCACGGCCCTCGCGGTCGCCCTCGCCTTCTCCGTCGAGGCGCGCGCCCAGGTGTCCCTCCAGCTCAGCGTCGACCCGCCGCAGCCCGCCGCGGGCGCACCCTTCCGTCTCACCTACGGGCTCACCTTCCAGGGCGGTCCGTCGGTGCGCGTGATGCCCCTCGACATCCCCAACGGCGTCGAGACGCTCAGCCGCGCCGAACCTCCGCAGGCCCCCGCCGGCATGATGATGGGCGGCGGTGGTGGGATGTTCGTGATGCGCTCGTCGTCGACGTACCTGCTGCGCGCGCAACGGCCCGGTCGCTACGTCGTCCGCGGAGCCCGCGCCATCGACGCCAACGGGCGCACCGTCGCCCAGGTCGGGCCCTACACCATCGTCGTCACGCGCGAAGGCTCCGCGCCCCAACAGGCGCCCGATCCCGACTTCAACAACCCCTTCCCTCCCGGTCTCTTCGACCCGATGGAGCCGCAGGCGCCGCCGGAGCCGCAGATTCCCACCGGCCCCGACGTCCCGCCCGACGGAACCCTCACCGGCGCGCAAGCCCAGTCCTCGGGCTTCCTGCGCGCGGTGGTCGACGTCGAGCGCCCGTACGTCGGTCAGCAGGTGGTGTTTCGGGCCTTCGTGTACGTGCCCAGCAACGAGGCGGGCTGCGAGCCGCTGCGCGAGGCGACGCTCGACGGCTTCTGGTCGGAGGTGCTGATGGAGCCGCAGCAGCAGTGCGCCCGCCGCTGGATTCCGCAGCGCGTCGGCTCCTGGAACATGTGGGCCGGCATGGTTCGTCGCCTCGCCGTATTTCCGACGCACGCGGGTCGCATGGAGATCGGCCCGCTGCGCATGGGCGTCGAGTACATCGAGAGCGACGGTGGTTTCTTCGGTCGTCGCCGCCGGGCCGAGCTCGCGACGCCATCGCTGGTCATCGAGGCGCGCGAAGCCCCGATGGAGGGTCGCCCCGCGGGCTACGTCCCAGGCACCATCGGTCCGCTCACGCTCACCGCAACGCTCGACCGCGCGCAGGTTCCGGTGGGCGAGACCGCGACGCTCACGATACGCGCGCAGGGCAACGGCTACCTCGGGAGCGTGACGCTTCCGTCGCCGCGCGCGGTGGACGGTCTGCGTGTGCTGACGGGCGGGTCGCGCTCGCAGATCGACCGCAACGTCGAGCCGCTGCGGAGCGAGGTGACCAACGAGTTCCGGCTGGTGGCCGATCGTCCGGGGGCGTTCACGATGGCGCCGCTGATGGTGCCGTGGTTCGACCCGTCGACGGGGCGCTACGACACCACGCGGGTCGAGCTGCCGGTGCTCACCGCGACCGGGACGGCGCGCACCACCACGCCCGACGACGACGAGGCCGCGGCCGACCCGTCCATCGCGCTCGAAGGGCTGCTGCGTGATGTTCCGCTCACGTCGACGTCGAGCTTCTTCACGACGCCGCTGCGGGTGTGGGGAACACTCTCGCTGGTCCCCGGCGCCGTGTTGCTGGCGGGTTTGAGCGAGGCGCTGCGGCGCTGGTCGAAGACCCGTCGCACGGCGCAGGCCGAGACCGCGAAGAACGACCCTCGCTCGCTGCTCACGCAGGCCGACGCAGCGCTCGCGGCGGGCGATGCGACGGGCGCGCTGGGCCTCGGTTCGCGCGCGCTCGACCGGGCGGAGCGCGGCGCGAAGACGGTGGACGAGTCGCTGACGAAGCGAGCGCGAGCGGCGCGCGAGGCGTGCGACGGGCTGCGATTTGCGGGCGCGTCGGCCGACCGCGAGGCGGTGGCGGAGGCGTTGCGCGAGGTGCGCGCGGTGGTCGAAGCGATGGAGGCGAGCGCGTGAGGCGGGCGGGTGTAGCGGTCGCGCTGGGCTTGTTGCTCGCGGGCGCGACGGCCGGTGCGGTGAGCGCGCGCGAGCTGCTGGGGCGGGCGTTGAGCGCGGAGGCACGGGGCGATCTGCCGACGGCGGCGCGGTCGCTGGAAGAGCTGGTGGCCGCTGGGGTCGACAGCGACGGGGTGCTGTACGACCTCGGAACGGTGTACGCGCGGCAGGAGCGTTACGGCGAGGCGATCTGGTGCTTCGAGCGGGTGCTGCGGCGCTCGCCGCTGGCGTGGGAGACGCGGAGCAACCTGCGATCGACGCGGCTGCGATTGGCGCGTCGCGACGCCGGGCGCTCGGGGCAGGCGGTGGTGGAGCAGGCGGTCCCGTTGCAGGTGCAGGTGGGGGAGCTGGTTCCGCTTGGGTGGAGCGTGGTGCTGGGGGTGATCGGGCAGCTCGGGGTGGTGCTGTCGGTGTGGCGCCGGCGGCGGGTGACGTCCGAGCTGGAGGGCGTCGGGATGACGGTGGCGCTGGTGCTGTCACTGGTGCTGACGGCGGGCTCGCTGGGCCTGGTCGCGGCGCGGCGGGCGCTGCCATCGGAGGCGGTGGTGCTGCACGGGGGATTGCGGCTGCGGCAGACGGCGCGGGTGGACGGCATCCCGGACACGGTGGTGCGCGAGGGCGAGCGGGTGGAGCGGGTGTCGCGCGACGGGGTGTTCACGCGGGTGAAGACGCTGGGCGGCGCGACGGGCTGGCTGGAGTCGGGCGAGCTCGGGGGGTTGTAGGGGCGGAGGGGTTCAAATCCTCTCGCCTGATCCGCCTGCTCCGTGGCCTTCAGGCCGCGGCCATCAAGGGAAGATATCCCGCTCCCGATACGCTGCCTGCAACCGCTCCAGCGCCACGCAGTACGCCGCCATGCGCAGGTCGACGTCCTTGGCCCGACCGAAGTCCGACACCTCCTTGTAGGCGCGCTTCATGGCGCTTTCCAGCCGGGTGTCGACCTCTTCGAGGTCCCAGCTCTCCGACCGCTTGTTTTGCACCCACTCGTAATAGGACACCGTCACACCACCCGAGTTGGCCAGCACATCGGGGATGATGGTGATGCCGCGGTTGAGGAGGATCTTCTCCCCCTCCGGCGTCGTCGGCCCATTGGCGCCTTCGGCGATGACCCGGCACTCCAGCGCGTTGGCCTCCGCCGGCCCGATCTGCCCTTCCAGCGCCGCCGGGATGAACAGATCGCACTTCGTCGCGAAGAACTCCTCCCGCGTGATCGCCTGCCCCGACGGATAACCCGCCACGCTCCCGTGCGTGCGAACCCACTCCGACAGCTTGTGGGGATTGAACCCCTCCGGCGACTTCAGATACCCCGAGTGGTCGCCCACCGCGGTCAGCGAAGCACCATACCGCGCGAGAATGGTCGACGCGTGCGAGCCCACATTACCGAAGCCCTGGACGATGTACGTCGAGCCTTCGAGGTTGAAGCGGTGCTCCCGCGCCCACTCCGTGATGCAATGGACGACTCCCTGCCCGGTCGCCTTCTCGCGGCCGAGGGTGCCGCCCGACGACACCGGCTTGCCCGTCACCACACCGCGGTTGGCCTGCTTGTTCGCGTGGCCCACGGTGTTCATGTACATGTCCATGATCCAGGCCATCATCTGGGAGGTGGTGCCGACGTCGGGCGCCGGGATGTCGTAATCCGGACCGATGTTGCTGCCGAGCGCGTGGGTGAAGCGCCGCGTGATGCGCTGCAGCTCCCCCGTCGAGTGGTTACGCGGGTTGAACTTGATCCCGCCCTTGGCACCACCGTACGGAAGTCGCATGAGCGCGCACTTCCAGGTCATCATCGAGGCGAGCGCCTTCACGTCATCGAGGGTGACGTTTTCGTGGTAGCGAATGCCGCCCTTGAAGGGACCGAGGATGTTGCTGTGCTGGATGCGATATCCCTTGAAGAGCTTGACCTCCCCGCTGTCCATGCGGACGGGGAAGTGGACGATGATCTCGTTCTTGGGCTGCGAGAGCATCAGCTCCACGGCCGGGTCAAGCTGCACCACCCTCGACGCCCGGTTGAGGTAGTCCTGGATGACCTTGAAGAACTCGTACTTCTCGTTCGACATCGAACCTATCGCTTTCTGACGGCTCTCTCGGCGCCTCTGGCGCCTCCCTGCGGAGCCTCTCTGGCGCGGCTTTCTCCCACCGCCCCTACACCCCGGTCAAGCCTGCAACTACGGCTTTTCTTTCGACTCCATGCGTCAAGCATGGCGCGGCGCGTCGGGGTTGTGGTAATGGCCGCGGCCATGAGCAGGATCTACCGTTCGCTGCCCCCCGCGGGCACCCCGATGGGCATCGCGTACTCCGGCGGACTCGACACGCGCTGCGCGGTCGCCTGGATGTCGCGTCACGGCATGAAGGTTCACGCCTACACGGCTGATCTGGCGCAGCCCGACGAGGCCAACCCGGCGGACATCCCGCCGACGGCCATCACCCATGGCGCCGTCGCCGGGCGGCTCGTCGACTGCCGCGACGCCATGGTGCGCGAGGGCCTCACCGCCATTCAGTGCGGGGCCTTCCACCTGTCAGCAGGCGGCCGGAAGTATTTCAACACCACGCCGCTCGGCCGCGCGGTGACCACACTCGCCATCGTGCGCGCGATGAAGGAAGACGGCGTCAACGTCTTCGGTGACGGCTCGACGCACAAGGGCAACGACATCCAGCGCTTCTACCGATATGGGATTCTCGCCAACCCCGAGCTGCGCATCTACAAGCCCTGGCTCGACCCGAAGTTCGTGGGAGAGCTCGGCGGCCGCAAGGAGATGTCGGAATACCTCAACGCGCAGGGCCTCCCCTATCGAATGGGGACGGAGAAGGCGTACAGCACCGACGCCAACGTCCTCGGCGCCACCCACGAAGCGAAGGACCTGGAGTTTCTCGACAAGAACATGCGCATCGTCCACCCCATCATGGGCGTGGCGTTCTGGCGGGCGGACGTCGAGGTGGTTCCCGAGACGGTGACCGTGGGCTTCGAGAAGGGCCTGCCGGTGAGCCTCAATGGAGACAGGTTCTCTTCGGAGTACGAGCTGTTTCTGGAGTGCAACCGCATCGGCGGCCGCCACGGCCTCGGCATGAGCGACCAGATCGAGAACCGGGTGATCGAGGCCAAGAGCCGCGGCATCTACGAGGCCCCCGGCATGGCGCTGCTGCACCTCACCTACGAGCGGCTGCTGTCGGCGATCCACAACGAGAACACCATCGACCTGTACGCGACGCTCGGTCGTCGGCTCGGGCGCTTGTTGTATGAAGGCAAGTGGTACGACCCGGAGGCCAACATGCTGAAGGACGCGCTCACCCGCTGGGTCGCGCCGTCGGTGACGGGCGAGGTCTCGGTGGAGCTGCGCCGCGGCGAGGACTACACGCTGCTCAGCACGAAGGCGGAGTACATGGCCTACGCGCCGGAGAAGCTCTCCATGGAGCGCGTGGAGGCCCCGGCGTTTACGCCGGAAGACCGCATCGGCGCGCTGGAGCTGCAGAACCTGTCGGTGACCGACAACCGGGCGATGCTCATCCACCACCTGCGCAGCGTGCACGGGCTCGGCTCGGGCGAGACGCCGGTCATCGGACAACTCCTCGCGGGAGAAGTGTCCGAAGAGGACTGACGCCTTCGCGTCAGTGCACCATCGGGTTGCGGCGCATCATCAGCCCCTGACCATCGGTGAGGCGGTTGTTGGTGCCGTCCGTCGTCCAGAACATCAGGTACTGCGAGGCCGTCGTGCCGGTGGGCGTGTCGGTGATGTTGTCGACGCCGCCGAAGATGGAGCAGTCCATCTGGCCGGCGGCGGTGCACGCGGCGAGGCGCTCGCGCACGTGCCATAGCCCGAGGTAGTGCCCGCACTCGTGGGCCAGCACCTGGCCCAGCAGGTCGACCCGGCCGCTGGAGTTGTCCCAGCTCGCCACCACGCCCGATGAGACGGTCCCCTGGATGCCCGGCGGGCCGTTGATGCCACCCGCAATGCCGATGGCGTTTTCCAGGCCCGCGTTGGTGGCGATGCCGCGCACGATGAAGATCGGCAGCACGTCCGGGGTCGCGCCCGCGCTCTCCTGGAAGAGCGCCCGCAGCTCCTCCTGGCTGTCGATGGTTCCGAAGCGCGCCGCGTCCGCCGCGGTGAGCTCGCCGTAGCCCGCGATCATGATGTTGATGCCCATCGTCGCGTAGATGGTGCGCATCCGGTTGATGGCGTTTTGCAGCCGGGTGTTGGTCGGGGCGGTGGTGGTGTTGAGCCCCGGAACACCACCCATGACGATGGCGATGCGCAAGGTCCACCCGTTGGCGGCGACGCCGCCGGGGGCGCGCTTGATACGCACCAGCGCGCGCATGTTGCGGCTGGTGACGGCAGTGCCCATGCGATCGTTTTGCAGCAGGTGCGTCGACGTAAACACCCCCGGAACCATCGGCTCCATGTCCCGCCCCGGGAAGGTCGCGGTGTTGATCTCCAGGCGCTGCGGGATGGTGCGGACGGGCTGCTCGCGGAGGGTGTTCCAGGAGCGGAGGTCGACGAGGGCGGTGCCGACGGGAGAGGTGACGTTGGAGACCGAGGCGAAGAGGTTGCCGCCGCCCACGTCCTGCGTGACCCAGGTGAGCGACACGGTGTCGGGCGGCGCCACCACCGAGGTCGGCATCGTCAATCGGTCGACCAGCACGGGGCCGTCGACGAGGGTGAAGTCCTCGACGGTGACGCCGGTGATGGGGTTGGCCCGGCACACCTGCACGTTGCGCGCGCCGATCGCCTGCGGGCCGCAGTGCCAGCCCGCGAGGCAGTACGTGTCGTCGGCGCAGGGGTTGTGGCAGAGCCCGTCGAGGCAGAGGCCCCAGGTGCACTCGGTGTCCATGGTGCACGCGCCCACCGCGTCGACGACGGCGGTCACCACCTGGCCGCAGGCCATGCGCCCGCCCGCGGGGTTGCGGTCGAGCACGCACTGCGCGCCGACGCAGTCGTCGTCGATGGTGCAGGGCTGCGCACAGCCCGCGACGACCCCGGGCGTGTTGGCGCACAGGCCCGACTGGCACTCGGAGTCGCGCATGCACGGCGCGCCGATCTCGAGGTCGCCGGTGACCACGGGGATGTCTTCGGGCGTCACCACCGGCACGTCCTCGACCATCACGGGCGGGACATCCACCGCGACGACGGGCACATCGACGGGCGGCGCAGGGTCGTCGATGAAGGCCACCGGAACATCGGAGGCGTCGGTGGCGTTGGAGGTCACCGAGGCGCCGCAGCCGAGGCCGAGGAGCGAGAGGGTCAACGCGAAGTGCGATCGCATGGTCGGGCGCGGACTATACTCGCGCGGTGATCGAAGCGGGGAGCGCGATGATGGAGCCACCGACGCTGCGCATGGGCCCGAGGCTCGGGGTGGGCGCGCTGGCCGAGACCTTCCTGGCGCACGACGCGGAGGGCGCGGCGCGGGTGCTCAAGCGCATGCACCGGCACTGCGCCTACGACCCCGAGCTGGTGGCGATGTTCGAGCACGAGGGGCGGCTGCTGGAGCGCCTCGATCACCGGGCGATTCCGCGGATGGTGGCGCGCTATCGGAGCGACGCGGGCGTTCCGCACATGGTGCTGGAGTACATGCCGGGGCGCGGGCTCGACACGCTGATGGGTGAGGCTCGGGTGTCCGAGGTGCAGGCGCGGTGGTGGATGGCGGCGCTCTTCGATGCGCTCGATCATGTGCATGGGCGCGACGATGAGGGGGGTGAGGCGCTGGGGGTGGTTCATCGGGACGTGGCGCCGAGCAACGTGGTGGTGCGCGACGACGGGATGGTGGCGCTGCTGGACTTCGGCATCGCGACGAGCCGCTGGCGCGCAGACGCCGACCGCGGCGTGATGAAGGGTACGCGCGGGTACATGGCGCCGGAGGTGGTGACGGGCGAAGGGACCATCGACGGGCGCAGCGACGTGTTCGCGGCGGGGGTGGTGCTGTACGAGCTGCTCAGCGGGCGACGGCTCTACGCGGGGCCGATCGCGGCGGTGATGGTGGCCGTCGCGGAGGGTCCGGTGCCGTCGCTGCGCGACGCGGGCGTGACGGTGAGCGCGAGGGTCGATGAGCTGGTGCGGCGGTGCCTTGCGAAGCGGGCCGAGGAGCGGCCGACGGCGCGAGAGGCGCGGGCGATCTTACTGGGCGGGTAATGCGCGGGGCGCGGCGTGCGCTACGTTGGCGACCGCCATGAAGCACATTGCTCCGATCCACATCGATGATGACGTCCGCGTGTTGGTTCTCACGGGAGCCGGCGTGTCGGCCGAGAGCGGCATCCCCACCTTCCGCGACAGCAACGGGCTGTGGGAGAACCACCGCGTCGAGGACGTCGCCTCGCCCGACGGCTTCGAGCGCGACCCGTCGCTGGTGTGGCGCTTCTATTCGCTGCGCCGCGAGGCGGCGGAGAAGTGCGCACCCAACCCCGGGCACGACGCGCTCGCTGCGCTGGAGCGGCGACTGGGCGACCGCTTTCTTCTCGCGACGCAGAACATCGACGGCCTGCACCGCGCGTCGGGCAGCGAGCGGGTGGTGGAGATGCACGGCAACCTGTTCAAGTCGCGGTGTCGCGATTGCCAGCGCGCGCCCTTCGAAGACCGCGCGCTGTACCCCGACGCGCTGCCCGTGTGCGACCGCTGCGGGGGGATGCTGCGGCCGCACATCGTGTGGTTCGGCGAGAGGCTCGACCCGGCCGACCTCGGGCGCATCGAGGACTTCGTCAACGAGGCGCGCGGACACCGGATGGTGTTCATCGCGGCGGGGACGTCGGGGGTGGTGTACCCGGCGGCGGGCCTCGTCGAGGTGAGCAAGCGCGCGGGCGCCGAGACGGTGCTCGTCAACCTGGAGGCGCCGGCCAACGTGCGGGCCTTCGACCGGGTGATCGAGGGGCGCTCGGGCGAGGTGCTGCCGGCGCTCTTCGGGTGACGCAGCGCGAGGGGTGAAATCGCCCTGACAGTGACACCCCGCGCCCGGCGTGAGAGCACTCGGCGCACCATGAACCGCCCCTTCGCCACCGCGTCCATCGCCCTGTCCGTCGTGCTCGGTTGCAGCGCTCCGCAGCGCGACCCCGCCCCGCCCGCGCCGGCCCCTCCGCCGCCCGCCGCGAACACCACCGCCACCGCCGAGACTGACGCCTCCGTCGCGGCGGCACCCATGGCCCCGGCGCCCGTCGTCGAGCTCGCGACGAGCGACGCGCAGACCCTCCTCGACGCCTGGCTGCGCGCGCAGAACGGCGGTGACTTCGCGGCCTACGAGCGCCTGTACGCGCCGCGCT
Organism: Polyangiales bacterium; assembly: GCA_044229975.1. Lineage (GTDB taxonomy): Bacteria > Myxococcota_A > Polyangia > Polyangiales > SCUS01. The sequence continues at coordinate 160,513 of JBGARZ010000004.1, read as the reverse complement.
TCACGGGCGTGCGTCGCTCGGGGCCGCGGGTGCGACAGTTCGACCGGGCCGGGTGGATGACCGACCGGCGCACGATGTTCGGCGCGGCGATGCAGGTGGCGGCGCGCGACGTGGTCATCACGTCGGGGACGGGCTCGGCGACGGTGCGCTTCACGCAGGATTTCACGCAGGGGAGCTTTCACGACTCCGGTCCGAAGGAGGTGGTGCTGGTGCGCGCGGGCGGTTCGCTCGCCATCGCGCGCGAGGAGATGCTCGCGTCGACCCTGGGCGACGCGGCGCTGACCCCGGCGGTGCCAGAGCCGGGCGCGCTGATGCACATGGTCTCGTACGGGGGGTCGCGCTGGCTGCTGCTCGCGAACGCTCCCGCCGACGGGTCGTGGTCGCGGGGTGCTCCGTCGATCGTCGACCGAAACTCTCCGGTCGTGGTGACGTGGACGGAGGTCAACGCGGAGGCGGTTCCGGCGGCGCTGCGCGCGGTGGGCGGGCAGGTGGTGCGGGGGTACGCGACCGGCGGGGCGACCTGCGATGCGCGCGCGGGTGACCTCGCGGTGCTGGGGCGGGTGGATGTTCATTTCGGCGTTGAGCAGCGGTGGAGCGGACAGGGGGAAGATGGCGCGCAGGGGACGCCGTTGAGCGATGAGGTCGTCGCACGAGAGGCGTGGTCGGAGGCCGACGGGGGCATGGTGCTCGCGGCGCGGCTCGATGACGCGCGGGGCTGCGGGGACGCGGTGTGGGCGCGCGTGGCGTCGCAGAGCGCGGCGGCGGTGTTCGCGCCGACGACGGCGGACGCGGCGCTGCGAGGGAGGGCGCTGGCGAGGTTTCGCGCGCTGCCTGCGTGGCGACGGCTGCAGACGGACTACCGCGCGGGAGGGGCGACGGGCGCCAACTGGGACGCGCACGGGACGGGCAACGCGCCGACGGTGACGGTGTGGCAGGCGCAGGGGAGCGCGCGGCGCTTCGTGACGGTGCGCGCGGCGACGGCAGTGGGAGGGTGCGCGGAGTTCGCGGGGGGGCTCACGGCGGTGTTCGAGGTGGGCGGACCGACGGGGCTGGTGTTGCAGTCGGACGGGGCCGATCCGGGGGCGTTCGTGCCGAGGGCGGCAGTGGACGTCGACGGCGACGGGGTGCCGGAGTTCGTCACGGCGGACGGGTTCGTGCGACGGACGGGCGCGGTGTTTCGTGGGGCGACGCCGTACGCGGTGCCGTCGCACGACTGCGATTGTTGAGAGGGACTCCGGCGCGGAGGCGGCGAGGCGCGCTCAGTCGTCGGCGAAGACGGCGTCGAGGGAGGCGGCGTCGAGGGCGCGGTCGGCCCAGCGCTCGATGCGCGCGAGGTCGGTCGTGGCGAGAAGGCGTGCCTCGACATCGGCGGTCACCGTGAAGCCGCGGCGACGGAGGATGCGCAGGAGGAGTCGGGCCTCGCCGCGGGCCTCGCCGCGGGCCTCGCCGCGGGCCTCGCCGCGGGCCTCACCCTCGGCGCGGAGGTCGGCCTTCCATCGTTCCCAAGCGGGGTTCTTGGGGAGTTGATTGATGTCGATCATCGCGGCTCTCCTCAACTGTTCCAACACCGACGGGTGCAGCACGGACATGATGCCTTCCTGCGTCGCCCGTCGCAATCGCTCGTCCTCCACCGCATCGCTGCGATCGAGCGCACGTCGCGCCAGATCGAGCGCACGTGGCCCCTCGCGCCCCTGCGTCACCCACGCGGCAAACACCGCCATCTCGGGCGGTGCCTTCGCGAGGATCAACTCTGCTTCGGCGCGGCCCAGGAGCAACACGGTGGGCACGACACCCCAGCGAGTCGCGCCCTTCTTGTGCATCGCTACGCGGCGGGCCCAGCGCGCGACCGCCGCCGACGCCGTGATGACGATGAGCTCTCCGCGGGGACCGAAGCGGTCGCCCATGACCGCCATCGCGAGCGGCCATCGGCGCGCCTTCTCCTCGTCGCGCTGCCGCTGCACCTCGATGATGACCCAGCGACGCACCTTGCGAGAGTCCGGGCTTCGCAGCACCAGGTCGGGCGCCACATCGACGGTCAATGCCATGCGCAGCGCCGAGTCCTCGACCTCCAGTTGCGAGGGGCACGGCGCGTGACCCGTCAGGTCGAGCAGCGTGCGGAGCTGCGACGGATCGTCGCGTAGCCACAGGAGCACCGATTCGTGGACCGTCGTGGGCGGCATGCGACGCCTCCATCGCAGCGCGCGTGCCACGCGGAATCACCGACGAACGAAGCAGTGACGGGGTGGCGGCGGGTGGCGGCGGGGTGGCGGCGGTGGGTGGCGGCGAGAGGCCCAGCGAACCCTCCGGTGTGAGACGCTCCTGCCACGCCACCCATGCGCCTGGCCCTCCTCTCCGCTTCACTCCTCTGCGCCGCGTGCGGAACCTCGCACCTCGCGCGTCCCCTCGACGCCCGCCAGGTACGCGTGAGCGCTTCGCTGGGTGGTCCGCTCGTGGCGTTCGGGGCGCCCGTCCCGGTGCCGCTCACCACCGTCGGCGTCGCGTACGGCGTCAGCGATCAGGTGGCCATCCAGGCGGAGGTGCAGCCCACGGCGCTGGCCTTCGGCGACGTCGGGACGTCTCTCGGCGCCGCATGGCACCCGCTCGCGCGCCACCGCGACGCGCTCACCGTGGGGTTCCAGGCGACGCTGGTCGCGGGTCACGGGGGCTACACCCTGCTGGCCGACCCGTGGATCGCCGGAGGCGCTCGCGTCTCGGCGGGTGTGTGGCTCGGAGGCGGGCTGCGAAACCCCCTGCGCGCGAGCTCCAGCGGAACGGTCATCAACGAGCAGTCCGTATGGGCGCCGACGCTCTTCGCGCTCGCGGCGTTTCGCCCGGGCGGGCGGCGCGGTCGCTTCGAGATCGAGGTGGAGGCCCGCTGGTACGCCGTCAACGCGTGTGGACGATGCGTGGCCCCGGACTACTACCCCGTCGCGTCACAGGGGGCGCTCGGTCTCCTGCTCGGCGCGACGTGGACGCTCGGAGGTTCGCGATGAGCCGCTGGCACGTCGCCGCGCTCGCCGTGATCGTCGGCTGCGCCAACCTCGACAGCTTCTTCTTCAACCCGACGCCGGTGGACGCATACACCCTCGCGTATGACGCCTCCGTCCCGCCGACGTGGCGCGTCCCCGAGGCGCTGCGTCAGCCGCTCGCGCTGCGCGCCGAGGACGGAACCGTCGTCTACGCGGTGTTCGCGCGCCGCCCGGGGGCGGAGGCAGCGACGGCCCCGACGGTGCTCTACCACCACGGCAACGCCCAGAACATCGACTACTACTGGGCGCGCGCCGGCCACCTCTGGTCGCTCGGCGTCAACGTCCTCATCTACGACTACCGCGGCTACGGCCGCACGGCCGGGACGCCCTCCGAGGCGGGGCTCTACCAGGACGCGCGCGCCGCCCTCGGATGGCTGCGCTCCCCCGAGGCCAACATCGATTCGTCGTCGATCATCCACTACGGGTACTCGCTCGGCGGCGCCATCGCGACGCACACCGCGGCCACCCAGGGGAGCTGCGCGGGGCTGGTGCTGGAGTCGACCTTCGCGAGCGCCGCGGCGCTGGTCGAGGACTCGTCGGTGGTGGTGCCGCGACAGCTCGTCACGGGCAACGAGTTCGATACCAACGGCGTCATCGTGCGTGCCGCGCACAACGCCGGTCGGGTGCTGCTGTTCCACGGAGAGGGCGACGACTTCGTGCGCCCCGAGAACTCGCAGCGGCTCGCGGCGACGCTGCGGGCCGCGGGGCTACCGCCGACGCTGGTGATCGTGCCCAACGCCGACCACGGCACCGTCCCGATGGGCCCGAGCTACGACGCGCAGCTCGCGCCGTTTCTCGCTCGACGCTGAGATCGGCCGAAGGTCAGGACGGGCGCGACACGAACTGCGTGGTACTCGTGGGACTTCAACCGGAGGCGATTCATGGGCGCTACATCCTCCTCGGTCGACCCGCTCGACCGCATCCTGCTCGTCCTCGATGACGTGGTGCAGGCGAAGTCCGTCGCGCGCACACTGCGCAAGGGCGGTTACCAGACCACGACCTACTCCCCGGACAAGGTGCTGGGGCGGTCCATCCGGGGTGGACCCTTCGACCTCGCGATCGTCGACCAGCGCTCGCTCTCGGGGACAGAGATCGACCTCATCGACTGGATCAAGCGACACGACCCCTACAACGTGATCCTCGTGCTGGGCGGGAGCGGGACGCCGACCGAGGCGCTGCGCGACATGACCTACGGTGGCACCTTCGGCGTCCCACGCGGCGTCGCCGCGGACGCGCTGCTGGCGGTCGTCGCGGAGGCGCTCAAGGCGCGCGAGAAGCGTTGGGGGAGCAGGGGGCGGCCCCTGCGAAGGTCGATCGACAAGGCGTTCGACGAGGTCATCGTCGAGAGCCCCGCGATGCAGGCAGTGATCGAGCGTGCGAGGGACGCCGCGGGGTCGACCCGCAACCTGCTGATTCGCGGGCCAAGCGGCTCGGGGAAGGAGGTGCTGGCGCGTTGCGTCCACCGGGCGTCGCCGCGGAGGGACGAGTGCTTCACGGTATTCAACTGCGTCGCAATGCCGTCGGCGCTCATCGAGAGCGAACTCTTCGGACATGTGAAGTCGGCGTGCTGGGGCCCACCGCCACATTGGCGACTTCGTCCCGGCATGATTCAACTGACCGATCACGGAACGCTCTTCGTCGATAATTTCGCTGAACTCGTCGAAGGCGATCTGACGAAGCTGCTCGACACCATCGACGCCCGATCGGTCGTTCCGGTCGACCGCGGAAGTCCCTGCGCCTTCGATGTGCGCTTCATCTTCGCGAGCGACCGCGACCTCGACGAGGAGATCGCCGCGGGACGTCTGAACCGCGCCCTCTACGAACGTCTCGACGCCATCGAGCTCATGGTCCCGTCGCTCGCGGAACGGCGCGAAGACATCCTGCCGCTGGCCGAGTACTTCCGCGACCGCTCCGTCTCCAACTTCGGGCGGCCCACGGTGACCTTCTCCGCGGAGGTGATCGACCTGTTGTTGGGTTACGCCTGGCCGGGCAACGTCCGCGAACTGATTTACGAGGTCGAACACGCCGTCGTAGTCACCACGACGTCGGAGATCGTCCGCGGCGACCTGTCGCCCAGGATGCTCGCCGGGTTGAGCGCGTAGCGCCCATCCCTGTCTGCTGTGTCTGTGGCCGGTGAGAGAGCGCCGACTCCGCGCTGACACCTTGAGAACCAGGCGCGTAGCGTCTACCGTCGCGCGCCGCGCTGACGCCGCGGCGTGGCCCTCGCCACCGCGCCCGCGATCGCCTTCGCCCACGCCTCCAGCGCGACCACCTCGCCCAGTATCGTGGCCGTCTTCCCCCCGCGCCGCACCGCCGCCGTCGCCGCCTCCGCGCGCTCCTTCGCCACCGCGCCGCGACGCCACCCGGCCCCTTCGCGCGCCGACGCCTCCACCGCCCGGCCCATCGCCCCCACCTCGTAGTCCACCGCCTGCACCGCCTCCTCCACCGTCGAAAACCGCTCCATCACCTCCCCCTCCACGCTCACCTCCCAGCGCCTACCACGCGCCCCTCGCGACAACACCAGCGCCTCGCTCAACCTCCCCGGCGCCCGCTCGAAATGCAGCGCCAGCCCGTACCGCCCCAGCGACGCCCACGCGTTGCGCGAGATCGCCCGCACCTCGACATCCACCTCCTGCGTCAGCGGATCAAACGCCTCCGCCCTGGCCTGAATCTCTCCGAGCGTGATGGCCCCCGCTTCCACCACGAAGCCCGGGTGGTCGAACAGCAACCGGTCCAACGCCACCGCCACCTCGCTCGCTTCTCGACCCTCCAGGTCGAGATCGCGCGGCATCCCGAAGAGCGACGGCAGTGAGCATAAGCTCAGCGACGACACGTCCACGAAGTCCAACACCAGGCAGTCCTTCTTGCCCGGTGACAGCCGCGTCCCGCGCCCCACGCACTGCGCGTACATCCCCTCCGAGCGCGTCGGTCGCGCCATCGCCACGCACGACACGCCCGGGTCGTCGAAGCCCTCCGTCAACACCGCCACGTTGGTGAGCACCTGCACCTCACCATCGGCAAAGGCCTTCAACACCCGCGCTCGCTCGTCGCTCGGCATCTCGCCGTGCACCGTTCCTGCGCGCACCCCGAGCGCCCGCAGCGACCGCCGCAGGTGCAGCGCGTGCGCCACCGTCACGCAGAACGCGATGGTCCGCCGGTCGCGCGCCAGCTCCTGGATGGTGCGCGCCACCAGGGCGTTGCGCTCCTCGATGTCCACCGCCTCGGCGAGCTCGTCCTCGCGGAAATCGTTACCCGACAGCGTAAGCCGCGTGAGGTCGGCGCTCGTCGCCACCCGGTATCCCCGCAGCGGAACGAGGTACCCGTCCGCGATCATCTCGGGCAGCGTCCGCGCATAGACGATGCGCTCGAAGACCGCGTCGAGGCCCTTCCCATCACCCCGCGACGTCGTCGCCGTGAAGCCCACGAGCGTTCCGGTCCAGGCGGGCTCGAAGCACCCGAGCTCGCGCAGCACGCGCAGGTTGTCCTCCGCCGCCGCGTGGTGACACTCGTCGTAGATCACCAGCCCCACGTCCCGGCCCGCCAGCACCCGCGCCAGCCGCTCGCTCCGCAGCGAACGAATCGAGCACACCACCACCCGCGCCTCGCCCACCGCCCGCCGCGCGCCCTGCTCGATGGCCACCACCGCGCCGTCACCGAGCGCCGATTGCAGCTTCGAGCGCGCCTGCGAGAGCAGCTCCTCGCGGTGCGCGATGACCAGCACCGTGCGCTTCGCCAGCCGCGCCAGGTGCGCGAACACCACCGTCTTCCCGGCGCCCGTCGGCAGGCACACCAGCATGCGACGAACGCCCGCGCGCCGCGCACCGAGCACCGCCTCGACGGCCTCGCGCTGGTACGGCCGCAGCGACGGCGCCTCGCCGCTCACTATCGCGCGAAGGCGCTTCCGAACTGCGACGTGGTCCCCGAGGAGAACGTCTGCCACAGCACCGGCGTCGCCGCCCCGCGGAAGGTCTGCACCGTGTAGCGCCCCGGCTGACCCACCGCGAAGTCGTACACGCCGTCGCGGTTGACGTCGCCCAGGTGTGCGACGGCGCGACCCAGCAGCGTCGCGGTGCTGCCCGCCGTCGGCTGATAGGTCTGCGTCGGAATCGCCACGATGCCCGCCGGACCTCCCTGGAAGAGGTACGCCCGCTCGGAGCCCGGCGCCCCCACCAGCACGTCGCTGAAGGTGTCGCCGTTGACGTCCCCGAGGCCGTCCACCGACCAGCCGAACAGCACCCCGTTCGCCGCCACCGCCAGCGTCGCCGCGGGCGTCGTCGTGATGCCCGACGCGCCGCCCGCAAACACGTAGGCCACCTGCGCGCTGTACGCCCCGACGATCATGTCGGGGTAGCCGTCGTTGGTCACATCACCCGCCGCCGCCACCGCGAAGCCGAAGCCCGACGCGCCCGCGTTCACCAGCGTCGACGTCCCGAGACCCGTCGCCGACCCGAGGAAGACGTAGACGTTGTTGGCCCCGTTGGTCCCCACGGCCACGTCGGCGAAGCCGTCGGCGTTGATGTCGCCGATGCCCGCCGCCGACGCGCCGTAGTTCGACGGCGAACCCGTCGGCGTCACCAACGTCCCCACCGAAGTCGCCGGGATGCCCGTCGCGCTCCCGAAGTACAGGTACGTGCGGTTGGACGTCGGCGCGCCCACCAGCAGGTCGCTGAAGCCGTCGCCGTTGACGTCACCAGCGCCCGCCACCGCCGCGCCAAAGCCCATCACCGTCGAGGGGGCGGGCAGCACCGTCGACGCCGTCGAGAGCCCCGTCGAGGCGCCGCGATAGACGTACACCCGGTTGGTTCCGGGCTCGCCCACGGCTGCGTCGGCGTACCCGTCACCGTCGATGTCGCCGAGCGCCGCCACCGAGGTGCCGTAGCCCGTCCCCCCCGACCGCAGCGTCACGGCAGCGAAGCCGGTGGCCGTCCCGGGGTACAAGCTCACCTGGTTGGTGCCGGGCGCGCCCACCAGCATCTCCGGCGATCCGTCGGCGTTGGCGTCGAGCACCGAGCCCCACGCCGCGTTGATCCCCGGCCGCCGCGCCGCCGCCACGTAGAACACCGTCGGCGTCCCCGCCGTCGTCGCCGTCGTGCTCCCGACCCGGCCGCTCGCGCGCCAGAAGTACATCCCCGTCGGCGTCGTCAGCAGCGGGGTCGTCAGTGTTCCCGACGAGCCGGTGAAGGTCATCGTGGTCGCCACGCTCGTGCAGTTGCGGTCGCGGCACACCTCCACGAAGGCCCCGGTCTGCCCCGGCGGCAGCGCCACCCGAAACGTCGGCGTCGTCGACGTCGCGAAGCTGAACCCCGCCGGCGACACCGGCCGCGGCGGCGTCCGCACGCACGTCCCCGCGCTCAGCGTGTAGCCCGCCTCGCAGGTCACCACGCACACGCTCGCCACGCACGCCGCGGTGGAGTTGGGCGGCGCGTTGCACGCCCGGCCACACGCCCCGCAGTGCGCCATGCTCGTCGTCGTCGCCGTCTCGCACCCGTTGGCCGCCGTCGCGTCGCAGTCGCCGAAGCCCGTCGCGCACGTCAGCCCGCAGCGCGAGGCCGCGCACGTCGGCGTCGCGTTGTCCCCGCCCGGGCAGCGCGTCCCGCACGCGCCGCAGTTGCTCGCGTCCATCGCGAAGGGCGCCTCGCAGCCGTTGGTGCCGATGCCGTCGCAGTCGCCGAAGCCTGCGCTGCACGAGATGCCGCACACCCCGTCGGTGCACGTCGCCGCCGCGTTGGCCTGGATCGCGCACCGCCGACCGCACATCCCGCAGCTCGTCGCGTTGGTCCGCAGGTCGACCTCGCACCCGTTGGCCGGCAGGAGGTCGCAGTTGCCGAAGTTGGGCGAGCACGCGATGCCGCACGCGCCCGCCGCGCAGGTGGCCGTCGCGTTGGCCCGCGCCGGGCACATGGCCCCGCACGCGCCGCAGCTCGTGAGCGTCGTGCGGGTGTCGGTCTCGCACCCGTTGGCCAGCATCCCGTCGCAGTTGCCGAAGCCCGCCGCGCACGTGAGCGAGCACGCCCCCGCGCTGCACGCCGCCGTCGCGTTGGCGCCGCCGCTGCACACGTTGCCGCACGCGCCGCAGTGCAGCGCCGACGTCGTCAGCTGCACCTCGCAGCCGTTGGCCGCGGCGCCGTCGCAGTCACCGCGGCCCGCGGTGCAGTTCAAGCGACACGCGCCGCCCACGCACGCCGCCGTGCCGCCTGTGCCCGCGGGGCAGACGGTGCCGCACGCGCCGCAGTTCAGTGGGCTGCTCGTGAGGTCGACGCAGGTCGACCCGCAGCGCGACGACGCCGGCGCCGTGCAGCCGCTCGTACACGCGTACCCGGAAGGCGCCGTCGGCACCATCGCGCAGAGGGGCGTCGACCCGCTGCAAGCCGCCACGCAGCTCCCGCAGCGGGTGGTCGTGTTGAGCAGCGCCTCGCAGCCGTTGGTCGGGTTGCCGTCGCAGTCGCCGCGCCCCGCGACGCAGCCCGCCGTCCCGAACACGCACGCACCGCGCACGCAGGTCACCCCCGCCGGGTTGACCCCGGGAAACGCCGTGCAGTCCCGCCCGCACGCGCCGCAGTTGAGCGGGTCGACCGCGGTGTTGGCACAGCTCCCGTTGCAAATGGCGGTGCAGCCCACGTCGTGCGGCCCCCCCGCTTCGACGGTGCCCGCGTCGACGCGAACGTCGGTCGCCACGTCCATCACCGTCGGCACGTCGGGAGAGGCGACGACATCCGATGGGTTGCCGCGGTCGACCGGGATGTCGAAGCTCGGGAGCACCACGTCCTCGGGCTCGCCGGTGTCCTTGTCGACCTCGCCGGTGTCCTCCTCGACGCCGACGTCCGGGTCGACCGCACCCGCGTCCTCGCTGCCGCCCGCCGCGCAGCCCACCGACACCGCCAACGCCACCAGCCCGAAGCTCCATCGACCGCTCATCGCTCGCCGAAGATCGCACACAACCGCGGGGTGGCGGCACCCCCTCCTCACCCCAATGCCGCGACCGATACGGCGTGTGATAGCGTGCGCCGCGCTGTGGTGGTTCTTCGCTGGCAGATCGTCCCGACGCCCGTGCTCGAAGCGCCCGACCTCGCGTGCATCGACACCCCGCGCGCCGAGCAGATCGCCGTGCTCCTCGGCCTCGCCGCCCTCCTCGCCGTGGCCACCGCGTGGCGCACCCGCGACCGCGTCGCCGCCGCGGGTCACGGCTTCATGTGGGCCCTGTCGTGCCTGCTCGCCGCCGCCATGCAGACGACGGTCTCCCTCGCCCTCGTCGCCCCGGGCTGCGCGACGTCGCACACCGTCGCGTGGATGGTCGGCTGCGCCTCGCCGTGGGTCCTCGCCGCGGCCTTCTTCCGCACCGGCGTCGCCCCGCTGCCGCCGCCCCTCGACGCGCCGCCCTCACCGTGAAGCGATCCGTCCTCGCCATCGCGCTCGCGCTCTTCCCCACCGCGGCGGCGACGCAGACCGCGCCCACGCGCCCCTACGATCACGTCGTCGTGGTCAGCTTCGACGGCATGCGCCCCGACGGCATGGCGCTCGCCGACGCTCCGACGCTGCACCGGCTTCGCACCGAAGGCGCCGCGGCCGTCAACGCGCAGACGGTGGGTGACTCGTCGACGCTGCCTTCGCACAGCTCGATGCTGTCGGGCGTCGAGGTGCGAACCCACGGGATGAACTTCGACGACTTCCGCCCCGAGCGCGGGTTCATCCGGGTGCCGACGGCGCTCTACACGGCGCACGACCTGGGCTTCTCGACGGCGATGTTCGTGGCGAAGACGAAGCTCCGGCACATGGCCACGCCGGGCAGCGTCGATCGCTGGTCGCTGCCGCACTGGTCGTGCGAGCGCGTCGCGGCGGCGGCGGCGGAGTACCTGGCGACGTCGACGCCGGGGATCACGTTCATCCACTTCGCGGAGCCCGACGACTCGGGGCACCGCTACGGATGGATGCGCGCGCGCTACCTCCAGGCCATCGCCCGCAGCGACCGGTGCCTCACCACCGTGATGAACGCCATCGAAGCGAGGGCGGACCACGGACGCTTCCTGGTGATCGCGACGGCCGACCACGGCGGCCACGGACGCCAACACGGCACGCACGCGCCCGAAGACCTGCACATCCCCTGGGTGGCCTGGGGGGTACAGGTCACGCGCGGTGATTTTGCCGACCCGGTGCGCACGGTCGACACGGCGGCGACGGCCCTCGCGGCGCTCGGCATCGCGGTGCCGTCGACGTACACGGGGCACGCGGTGCAGCGGGTGCTCGCGCCCGCGCCGTGACGACGTCGATGCCCTGAAGGGCTGTCGACACATCGCTGAAGTCGGTAGTCTCCTCGGTTGGGGGACCCGGCTGGGTGCCGGCATTGCCCCCCGTAACAACCCGACGGAGGAACCAATGGCGACACTATCGATCACCAAGTTGCTGGCCATGCGCGGACGGTTTGCCGGGCGCATCGCCCAGATACACGCGGCCCATACGCAGTTTGTCGGGCTGCCTCCCGTGTTGATCCCCGAGACGATCGCGGACGTCCAGCGCGCGGTGACCCTCGCGAAGGCAGCCGGGGCCAGGGTGTTCTTTCGCAGCGGCGGTCGCGTCGCCGCCAAGGACATCGAGCCCGAGCCCAACGCGGCGGTCATCAGCCTGGAGACGCTCGCGGGCGTGAAGGTCGACCTCGAACGCGTCACCGTCGGACCCGCCGCCACCGTCGGCGACGTGGCGACCGCGCTGCGCAACCGGGCGCTGTTTCTGCCGCTGCCCGACCAGCCGACGATGAGCATCGTGAGCGCGGTCGGTCCGCAGCGACGCTCCCCCTTCCCACGCAGCGGCGGCCCCACGCTGCTGCGAGACGGCGTCATCGAGGCGGACGTCATCCGCACCGGCGGCGATCAGGCGAGCGAGGTGCAGACGCTCAACGGAGACGACTGGCGGGCGCTTCAGGCGAGCGGCGAAGGCATCGTCACCCGCCTCGTGATCGACGCGTCGCTCTGGCGATCCGCGGGCAAGAACCGCTGGATCCGCGCGTGGATGATCCCGTACGCGGCGACGACCTTCGGGCCGCTCTGCGACGAGCTCTTCGGCGGCGCGGTGCCCGCTGGGGTCGACCTCGGGCTGCGAGCTTCGTCCGGCGCGTTCGGCGCGCGGGTGGTGCTGGTTCGCGCCACGGGCCTGGAGCGCGACCTGAGCGAGCAGACGCGCTTCTTCGTCGAGGAGGCGCTCAAGAAGACGCAGTGCCTGGTGCTGTGGTCGGAGCACATCGAGGGCGCCGGCGCCGCGCTCGCGGCCTGGGTCGGCACCGGGCCAGGGACAGCGCGCGAGGACGAGGTCAACACGATCGTGTCCAATGACCATGCGTGGTCGCCGGGCAACGAGGCGACCTTCCTCACCGAGGCCGACGCGCTGATCAGGGCGGGCGCCTGGGTCAACCTGCTGATGGACACCGCGCTCCGACGCACCTTCGTGTCGGAGGTCGCCGCCCCGGTCGCCGCGCCCGCGCAGCCTCCGGTCGTCGCGGCGCTGGCCGCGGTCGCTCCCGCGGCGTCGCTGCTCGCCCCGACGAACATCGGCGGGCCCATTCCGGGCTTCGGCGGGGAGGTCTTCGAGCTCGCGGTCGACGACAACCCATACAAGGACGCCACCGGGAAGCAGTACGCCGTGTCGTCCCTCGACGCGGCGACCATCGCCCGGCGCATGCGGCCGCTCCTCGTGGCGGTGCCCCATCACTCGGCCGACGTCGTGACCGCCGTCCGGTGGGCCGCCGAGCGGGGCCTCAAGGTGGTCGCGCGCTCGGGTGGACACCAGTACTGCGGGCTCTCGTCGGGTGGTGCGGACACCCTCCTGATCGACGTCGGGGGATTCAACACCGTCGCTCCCTCGGCCGATCGCACGCGGGTCACGGTCGGCCCGGGCGTGGAGCTTCAGGTGCTCTCGAAGAAGCTGGTCGAGCTGAACCTCTCGATCCCCCACGGGGAGTGCCCCCTCGTGAACCTCGGCGGGCACGTGCAGACCGGCGGCGTCGGGCACCAGCTTCGCAGCCTCGGCGCGACGCTGGACTGGGTGAGGTCGTTCAAGATGGTCGGATGGGACGCCAACGGCGGATGGGCCGAGCGCGTCTTCGATCGACCCGACCCCAACAACCCGCAGCCCGGGGACGAGGTCTTCGCGGCGGTGCTCGGCGGCGGCCCCGGGAGCTGGGGCGTCTTGACCGAGATCACCTTCAAGACCGTCGCCGACGCCAACCCGCAGAACCCTCCGACCCGCGGGTACACCCGGACGTATCCGTACAACCGCGCCGGGTGGGCGGCGGCCTTCGACCAGATGCGGGTGTGGTCCGAGCGGGAGCACGCGGGCTCGCTGCCAGGAGGCGTGGACTACTTCCTCTCGGTCATCTCCAGCGACTTCGAGCTGCTGCCCGATGCCAACGTGCGCCCGGCGGTTCTGCTGGTGGAGACGACGGCGCTCTCGACCGTCCACGAGCCCGAGATCGTGGCCGTCGTGAAGGCCGTCGAGAGCAACGTCTCGTGGATCGACAAGATCGCCGGCAAGGTGATCGACCTCGCCCACGGGGACGCGAACGGTGCGATGAACCTCTCGAGCATCGTGCACAAGGGCGTTCGATCGACGGGCTCGCTCGGGGGGATGCCCGGCGGTCGTGAGTTCGGGCTGCCGTACAAGAAGTCGCTCTACGTGACGCGCGACCCGCTGCCCGCTGCGTTCTGCGAGGGCTTCGTCGACCTGGTCGACCGCGCCAACCGCACGCGGGACGTGAAGGTGGTGTTCCAGGGAGTCATCGGGGGCGGGAGCTTTCAGGACAACGCCGTGCTGAAGACCACGCAGATGCAGCACCGCGACGCGCTGGTGCAGGTGGTGTTCGACGTGTTCTACCGACCCGGCCACGCCGACGTCGCGGAGGGCTTGCAGGACGAGATGCGTGCTCTGTGGGACGCGCACCTGGGCGACGAGACCTGGCGGATGTTCTGGGGAACCTACGAAGACAAGGGCACCGACGGCGCGCAGCTCGACATGCGCAACGCCGACACGCGGTCGCGCTACTACGACTCGCCCGCGACGTACGCCGCGCTCCAGCGGGTGAAGGCCCGCGTCGACCCGACCGACGTGTTTCATACGTCGTTCACGGTGCAGCTCCCCTGATTCCGTCTCGGCGCTCTGGTGCCGTTGGCACTCTCCCTCTTGCGGCGTACAACCGTCGGCTCCAGTGAGACTCCGACGTCCTCTCTCTCGCGCGCTGCTCATCGCCCTCTCGCTCTCCGCGACGGCCTCCGCAGCGGATCTCTACGTCGCCCCCAACGGCCGCAGCGGCAACGCCGGCACCAGCGCCGCGCCGCTCGACCGCATCACCTCCGCGCTCTCCCGCGCGAGGCCCGGCGACCGCATCCTCGTGCGCGCCGGGACCTACCCCGGCGGCGGCTGGATCAGCGCCCAGGGCACGGCCGCGGCGCCCATCACGGTGGTGTCCGTCGACGGCCCGCGGCGCGCCATCATCGAGGGGGCCGAGGAGTCGCTGCGCATCGGCGAGGGCGCGGCCTACCTGGTGTTCGACGGGTTGGAGATCCGGCAGTCGGGCAACAACGTCATCCACATCGACGGCGGCGCGCACCACATCTGGCTGCGCAACGTCTACGCGCACCACGCGGGCCAGGACGGCGACGTGGTGAAGGTCAACCAGGCGCGCAGCATCTACCTGGAGGGGTCGGAGTTTGCGTTTCCGGGCGCGCGCGACGACAGCGAAAACCCGTCGCAGGAGTGCATCGACTTCGTGCACACCAACGACATCGTGGTGCGCGACTCGTACATCCACGACGGCGGCAACTCGCTGATGTACGCCAAGGGCGGCTCGCGGGCGGTGCTCTTCGAGCGCAACGTCATCACGGGCCAGCGCGCGGGCGCCGTCGACCCGATGGTGGGCCTCGGCGCCGTGACGGACTCGTCGCTCCTCGACGGCGAGGACTTCGAGGCCATCGACGTGGTGTTTCGCAACAACGTCGTCATCGGCGGAGTTGGTGGAGCGATCGGCGTCTACGACGGCAGCAACGTCGCCATCGCCAACAACCTCTTCGTCAACAACTCCGGCGGCTACGTGGAGTTTCGCGCGGGCTCCGGGCCGCTGGAGCGCAGCGAAGACGTCTCCATCGTCAACAACCTCTTCGTCGACCTGCGCGGTCGCATGCCCACCACCTTCCGCCGCAGCAACCACGGCCTCAACAACTTCACCACCTCGCACAACCTCTTCTGGAACAACGGTTCGTCCATCCCCTCCTCCCCCCTCATCAACCTCGCGGCGCAGCCGGGGCACATGGTCGCTGATCCGGGGGTGAGGGTTCCGGCGACGCTGGGCGATCGCGCCGCCATCATCGTCGCGCTCATGCCCGCGATGGGCGGGCCCGCGTCGTCGTCGGGGCTCAACACCGCCGTCGCGCCGTACCTCGCGCTCGACGACATCCGCGGCGTTCGACGCAACGGACGCAACGACCGGGGGCCTTGGTTTCTCGGGGTGGTTCCGCCGACGAGCACGCCCGACGCGGGCGTGATGACGACGCCCGACGCAGGGGTGGTCGCGAGGGACGCGGGCACCGTGACGCCGCCGAGAGACGCGGGCACGGCGATGCCGCCGAGCGATGCGGGCCCTGACGACAAGCAGCCTCCGGTGATCGTCGATGCTGGGAGCGAACCGCCGGGCGAGCGCCTCACCGAGCTCCGCGGAGAGGTGCAGTGCAGCGCGCGACCGGGCGCGACCGGCGGACCCGGGCCGTTGCTGGTTGCGGGATTGCTGTTCGTGACGCTTGGTCGTCGACGGCGCCGCCATGGATGAGGCCGCGATCAGGCAGCACCTCGCCGCGAACTTCACGGGCCTCCAGGTCAACGCCACGGAGGGCGCGACGTCCTTCGCGTACAACCCCGACGGCGTCCCTGCCGCGAGCGTCTACTTCGCCACGCTCAAGTCGAAGGACGACCCCAACGACGACGTCTCCGCGCTCGATCGACCGTCGGTCTATCGGCTCAACGTCGGCGTGACCGAGGCCACGTATCAACGCTTGTTCGGGCCGCTGCCGCCGCGGCCCGGCGACGACGGACTCATCGAGACGACGCACGACTTCGCGGTGCTCGATCAGCTCCTGCCGCACCCCGTCTACGCGTACCTGGGCTGGGTCTGCGTGCTCAACCCGAGCGAGACCACCTTCGAGACCGTGAAGCCCTTGCTCGCCGAGGCGTACGCCCTCGCGCAGAGCCGCTACGCCGGGCGCCCCACCGCGGGCTGAGCGGTGGTAGGAGTCACGAGACGCGAGCGGACGGGGCGGTAGGAGTCACCGCGATCGCGCCCGCTCACTCCGTCGGCGCGCGCCAGCTCCGACCGTCGTCGCGCGACTCCAGCAGGTGCAGCCCCGTCGCGGTCGTCACCGCCAGCAGCACCCGCTGCCCCTCGCCGTACACCTCGACGCCCAGCACCGCCGCCCCGTGCTGCGCCATCGCTGCGTCCAGCACGACCGCCTCGTCGCTCCACCGCGCGTCGCTCGTCGCCCGTCGCCGCACGCCCACCACGGTGCCGCACGCCCGCGCGGCCACCAGCGTCCCGCGACCCGTGCGGGCAAACCGCAGCGGCCACTCGGCGTGCGCCCGCTGTCCGCCGCGCGGCGTCGGCGTCGTGTACGCCGGCAGGTCCATCGGCTGCTGCGCCGCGGGCGCGCCCACCGCCGTGCACCCGTCCGCGCCGCACCACACCACCGGGCTCGACCGGGGTCGCTCGCGCCCCTGCAACAGCACCCCGCCCGCCTCGCAGCGCAGCACCGCCGCGTCGTCGAAGCGCCGACCGCTCTCCGGCCGCTCGCTCCACACCTCACGCACCGCCCGACCATCTACCGTCGCCACGCGCCACCGGTCGTGCGCCGTCACCGCCAGCCACAGCGTCGCGCCCGCGCGGCACATCGCCACCTCGGGCCGCCGCTCGTACCCCCGCCACCCCTCTGGAACCGCCACCGCCACCACGGCCGCCCGCGCACCGTCCGCCGCGCGCACCACGCGCACCGCGACCCCATCCTCCGCGGGCGCCGTGTACGCTGCAAACACCGCCGCGGTCCCCTCGCCCACCGCGATGTGCTCGTCCACCGCGCTCCCGGCCGGGTCGATCGGCGCCATCGTGAGCCGCACCGCCGTCGCCGCCTCGCGCCCCTGCACCGGCAGCCTCGCCAGCACCGGCCCCTGCCCCCGCACCGCCTCGCCCAGCCAGAACACCCCGTCGCGCACCACGCCATCCAACCGGATGCCCGTCGCATCGACCCCCGCGGGAGGAGCCGCGATGCGCGCCACCCCGAGCGCAGCCTCCACCCCATCGAGGCGCACCGGCGACAACCCATCCGCGCGTCCGTCTTCCGGCAGCACCCGCACGACGGCCGACGGGCCGAGCGACCACGCCCTTGTCTCGTCGTTGGCCCGCACCGTCACCGTGGCCGCGCCCGCCCGCAGCGACACCGCCGACAGCGCCGGCGCCGGCGTCCCCACGAGAAACTCTCGCGGACCACCGAGCGGCAACGGGTACAGCCCCGGAACGTCCACCGTCAGCGGCGTCGGCAGCGGCCCCACCCTCGGCGCGCGAACGCCCTTCGACGCGAACACCTGCGCCCCGCCCGTCGCGAGGTCGATCTCCGCCGAGGTGCGCGACAGCAGGTCGGCCACGATGTCGAGGTCGGCCTCCAGATCGCCCGCCCGCACCTGCCACACGAGGCCCACGCGCGACATCGCCCGGGTGAGTTCACGCGCGCGGCGAGCGACCTGCGTCCCGACGGCGCCGGGGCGGCCCGTGACGTCGACGGCGGCGCCTTCCACGGTGAGCGCGCGGGCCAATGGGATACACGCGTCGATCCAGGTGGGCGCCGGGTCGAGGGAGGTCTCCATGGCGAGGCGGCGGAGGCGGCGGCGGGTCTCGTCGACGTGATCGACGCGGTGCGCGCCTTCGGGGCCCACGAGGCAGAGGCTCAGGGCGGCGAAGCGCTCGCGCTCGCTGCGACCGACGCGGGCCGACGCGCGGCGGCGCCAGTGCTCGACGCCGTACACGAACACCCCGATCGCCGCGAGGGCCAGCAGCGTGGGGTGGGAGTTCGTTCGGGGCATCGGTGAGGGGAGCGATGCTAGCTGCCAGCCGGGTGCGCTGCCACGCGGCGGCGTGTGATAGAGCCGCGCCCATCATGAACGTCACCCCCGACGACGCGCTCTCGCTGCTCACCGTGGCCCGCGCCTCCGCTGCCGTGTTGATGGAGGGCTTCCGCGCGCCCGTCGAGGTCGAGCACAAGGGCCCCATCGACCTCGTCACCCGCTGGGACCGCGCGAGCGAAGACACCCTCCGCACCGCCCTCCGTAGTGCCTTCCCGGGCGTCACCCTCGTCGCCGAGGAGAGCGCCGACGGAACCATCCCCGACGGCCCTGCGATCTGGGCCGACCCCCTCGACGGCACCACCAACTTCATCCATGGACTGCCGTTCTTCGCGGTGTCGCTCGGGCTCGCGGTGGGCCCCACGTTGCTCGCCGCCGCGGTGGTCGCGCCCGCCCTCGGGCTGGAGTGGTCCGCTGTTCTCGGCCACGGCACGCGGCGCAACGGTCTGCCCTGTCACGTCAGCAAGACCGCCGTCCTCGACCGCGCGCTGCTCGCGACCGGCTTCCCCTACGACAACCGCACCAACCCATTGAACAACTTCGCCGAGTTCGCGGCGCTCACGCAACGGTCGCGGGGCGTTCGTCGTTGCGGCGCCGCGTCGCTCGACCTGTGCCTCACCGCCGACGGAACCTTCGACGGCTACTGGGAGCGCTTCTTGAAGCCGTGGGACCTCGCAGCGGGCGCGCTGCTGGTCACCGAAGCGGGCGGCCGCGTCACCGACCTCGCGGGTGGTGCGCTCGACTTCCGCGACGGGTGGCTGGTGGCGAGCAACGGTCCGGTGCACGACGAGCTGGTCGCGGCGCTGACTGCGGTCCGTCGCGCCGAGAGATGACGGCCCCCGCGGTGCTGCGGTAGTAGGGCTACACCCCATGAGCGGACCGCGCGCGGATCGATGGATGGCACTGGCAGCCCTGCTGACCTCGGCGTGCGGGGCGCGCACGGGCCTCATCGACGATCCGCCGCCGCCCGCGATGGACGCCTCCATCGACGCGCCGCTCCCGCCCGAACCCCGCTGCCGCGCGCTGCGGGTGCGCGCTCGCGTCGGGACCGAAGCCGCCCTGCGCCTCGTGGTCGACGAGGTGACACCGCGCACCACGGGCTACGCGTGGTCGCTGCGCCAGGCGCCCCGTCGATCGGTCGCGACGGTCATCTCCACGGGCGACGAGCGCGCTTCGCTCACGCCCGACATCCAGGGCAACTACGACCTGCTGGTCACCACCCCGTATCGTCTGCGGAGCGGCGAGGCGTTGCAGTGCCCGGTGACCGTGCAGGCCGACCCGCTCGATCCGTTGTGTCCCGGTGATGCGCTCGAAGAGCCCACGGTGGTGGCGCTCGCCCGCTCGGATGCGCAGCTCGCGCTCGATCCCGCGTGGTCGACGCCGCGCATCGCCGAAGACACCACGCGCGCTGTGCGGGTGCTGGCGACGGACGCTCCCGGCGACGACGTGGCGGCGCTGGTGATGGAGGTCCCGGAGTCGCGCATGCTGGCCGAGGCGGCGGGCATGTGGGAGGGGCGCATCGCCGCGAGCGTGGGGGCGACGCCGGTGCTGGTGGGCCGCGAGGGGCGCACCGACGAGGGCTGGGCGTCGCGACGGAGCTCGTTTCGGCTGGGCTCGCTGGAGACGTCCGCAGCGGTGGTGCGCGATCGGGTGTCGCGCGACGTGGCGATGCTCAACCCGGGTGGATCACGGCCGGGGTTTTCGGGCGCGCGGAGCTTCACGCTGGAGGTGACCACGGTGCTGCGACCGGAGATCGGGCGCGCGGTGATCATGGTGGCGGCGGCCCCGGAGGCGCGCTTCGACGACCCACGCGCGACGACCGCGATCCGCTTGCAGGACCTCACCAACGCGACCGGGCTCGGCGGCTCGCGGGCCGTGCTGGACACGCTCTGCCAGCGCATCGTGGCGACGCGCACGGTGAGCGCGGACTTCCTCTGGCTGGTGGACACGTCGCGCTCGATGGAGGACGACCAGGAGCGACTGGGCAACGTGGCCGCGAGGTTCTTCCGCGAGATGAACGCCGCGGGCATCGACCTGCGCGTCGGCGTGGTGCAGGCGGGGAGCGCGGCGCGGGGCCCCGACCTCGACAACCCCGGCTTCGCGTGGATCAGCGGGAGCGACCCTGACGGCGCGCGCCAGCTCGCGTGGCAGGTGACCTACCAGCGCTTCGGCAACGCCGCGGAAGACCTTCGCCAGCCGTATCCCTTGGAGGGTGGCGAGGAGGAGCCGGTGTCGGCGGCGGTGGTGACGGCGCAGGCGATGGACGCCCGAACCCGCGACCCCGATGACAGCCGGCGGTTTCGGGCGGGGGCGCAGCGGGTGGCGTTCTTCGTGACGGACGAGGCGGGGACCAACGACGACGTGCGGTACTTCGCCAACGACCGGGTGCGCTGGGGCGCGCTGCGCGAAGACCGGGTGCGCGCGGTGACGCGGTGGTTCGGCACCAACGGCTGGCAGACCTTCGGGATGGCCAACCTGTTCTCGCGCTCGGCGTGCCCGTCGACGGACAACTTCGTCCCGTGCGTGGTGACCGGCAACGGCGGGGCGTACATCCCGATCAGCAGCGCGACCGACGCGGAGGTGGCCGCGGCGCTCTCGCGCATCGTCGACGCGGTGGCCGGTGCGGCGAGCGAGTTCGAGGTGACGCTGCCGCCCATCTCGGCGTCGCTGCGGGTGCGGGTGGACGGCACGCTGGCGCCGCGCTCGCGCTTCGACGGCTTCGACTACGACGACGCGGCGAGGACGATCTTGTTCCGCGGGAACACCTACCGGCCGCGGCGGGGACAGGCCGTGCGGGCGGCGTACTTCCGCTGGCGGTGAGGGGCGCTGGGGTCCGCGGGACCCCGTTGCAAGTGCGTGCCGGAGTTCGCGGGACCCAGTTGCAAGCGCGTGCAGTCGCTCACTCCGGGCTATTTCAGGTGGTCACCTCACTGCGCGAGGTTGCAACACTGGTTGCAACGAACAACCCATCGACCATCCATTGTCGGTGGTGAGTCCCTGCAACCTCGCGCAGCGAGGTGACCACCTGAAATAGCCCGGAGTGAGCGACTGCACACACTTGCAACGGGGTCCCGCGGACTCCGGCGCACAGCGCCCTCACCCCTTCGCCGGAGCCCGGTACATCGCCCGCAGCACCTCGTAGGTGGACATCGGGACGAAGGCGTCGACCGGGTTGTCGGTGGTCACGGCGCGCTTCTCGACGGTGGCCTCGTCGCACGCGAGCAGCAGCAGCGCGCCCTCCTCGGCGGTGGAGGCGAGGCCGAGGCCGGCGACCTGAGCCCCCTGCACCTTCACGCCGTAGTCGAGCGGGTGGATGGGCGCGCGCAGCGGGGCGCGGTCGGCGAAGCTGAGGGCGTCGCGGGTGAGGGTGAGCGGCCCCGAGCTGGTGGGCTGGAGCATCCACGGCGCGTCGGCGTCGAGGGTGGCTTCGAGGTGCGCGAGCAGCGGGTCGAGCGACTCACCGGGCAGCAGCGCGAAGGCGTGGGAGGTGGCGGCGGAGAGGGCGACGGCGTCGAGGTCGACGGGGGCCGTGCGGGCGCGCCACGCGTCGGAGGTGGTGGCCGCGGTGGTGACGAGGGACTCGATGAGCACGACGGGGTCGTTGCGCTGCGAGAGGATGAGCACGCGGCGGGTGGCGTCGGCGAGGAGCAGGGCGCCGTAGGGGGCGGTGAGGTCGACGAGCTCGACGCGGCGGTCGGCGTCGCTGACGTCGAGGCGGCCGGGGGTGGCGAGGAGGGAGATGGTTCCGCCGCGGCGGCGGGCCCAGGCAGCGAGGGCGCTGCCGCCGAAGACGCCGATGGTCATGCCGGGGAGCACGCCGAGCGCGGCGCCGACGGGGGTCTGCGAGAAGAGGGCGACGAAGAGCCCAGAGGCGCCGGCGGTGAGCCCGAGCACGGCGGAGCGCAGCCACTTCGGGTCGCTGCACACAGGAACGCGGACGGTAGCGGTCGGGTCCATGGTCTGGTGGGGCTCTCTCTACTTCCGCGTCGAGCGGCGGGCGGGGGGTGGGCCGAAGATCCTCTCGTTTTCGCGCGCGTCGGTGGCGAGCTCGCGCTGCCAGTCGCGGGGCTTCGTCCGTGCATTGCGAAACGCCTCCCAATGCGTGCGCGCGACTTCGGTGCGGGAGACGCCTTCGGGGACGTTCATGACGTCGACCTGGGCGCCCGAGAGGTCGAAGTCGCTCTGGATGAGCCGGTCGGAGTCCATGCCGAAGTCCTGCAACGCCTGCTTGATGACCCCGCTCGGAACCCCAAACCGCTTGGCCACCTGGTGCACGTTCTGAAACTCGTACCCGTCGCTCGCCGTCACCCCGAGGTGGTACGCGCAGAAGAGCGTGAACGCCTCGATGCCATGCTTCTCCGCGATGGCCGACCGCAGCGGAGCTTCGGTCTCGCGCGTGGGTTTGTCGTTCTTGTACATCGCTGGCGACACTAGCACCGTCACCCGTGCTTCGCGCGAGGCCCCCAGGAGGGTGTCTCAGCGCCCTTCCGAGAGTCCCGATTTCAGCGCCGACTTCATCACCTTGCCGAGCGCGTTGCGGGGCAGTTCTTCTCTGAAAACCAGCGCGCGGGGGCGCTTGGACTCGGCGAGCTTCACGTGGGCGCGCAGCGCGTCGAGGGTGAGCGACGCGCCGGGATGCAGCACCACGACGGCGCAGACACGCTCGCCCCACTCGGCGTCGGGCAGGCCCACGACGGCGACCTCGCGCACGGCCGGGTGGGTCTCGATCTGCTCTTCGATCTCGCGCGTGGAGAGCTTGTAGCCGCCGACCTTCATGATGTCCTGGCTGGCGCGGCCGACGATGCGAACGCACCCGTCAGGGTCGAGGGCGACGACGTCGCCGGTGCGAAACCAGCGAATGCCTTCGGCGTCGGTGACGAAGACCTCGGCGTCGGCGTCGGGGCGGTTCCAGTAGGAGCGCATGGTGCCGGGGGAGGACACCTGGAGCTCGTCGTCGACGACGCGGATGAGGGTGCCGGGGACGGGCCACCCGACGGCGCCGGGGCGGCGCTCGCCGACGAGGGGATTGGAGAGCGTGATGAGGGTCTCGCTCATGCCGTAGCGTTCGAGGATGGTGAGGCCGGTGCGCGCCTCGAAGGCGCGGAGGTTGTCGGCGGAGAGCGCAGCTGATCCGCAGGTGACGAGGCGGAGCGACGAGAGGGTGCGCGCGCCGTCGTCGTCGAGGGCGGCAAGCAGGCGGTGCACCATGGTGGGGACGCTCATGAAGACGGTGGCGCCGTGGCGAGCACCATCGACGACGGCCTCGGGGGAGAAGCGCGGAAGCAGGCGGGTGCAGGCGCCGCGGGAGAGCGCACCGAGGAGGCACACGCAGAGGCCGTGGACATGAAAGAGCGGCAGCGCGTTGAGCACCACGTCATCGGGGCCGATGCCCCAGAGGGACATGAGGGCGTCGATGCCGACGGCGAGTCCGCGATGGGTGTGGGCGCATCCCTTGGAGCGCCCGGTGGTTCCGGAGGTGTAGATGAGCATCGCGAGTTCGTCGTCGCGCGAGAGGGCATCGGCTGCGGGGTCGGTCGAGGGGGACTCGGCGACGAGCGCGGCGGAGGTGACGAGGGGAGTGGTCGCGATGACGGCGCGGAGAGGAGCGGAGGGTTCGTCTTCGATGACGAGGGCAGCACCGCTGTCGGCGAGGAGGTGGGAGAGCTCGGCCTCGTGATAACCGGGGTTGACCGGGACGACGACGGCGCCGCGGCGCAGGCAACCGAGCAGGCACACGACGCCGTCGAGGGAGGAGCGCACCGCGACGGCCACGCGGTCACCGGGCGCGACGCCGCGGCGGGCGAGGGCGGTGGCGACGCGGGCCGAGCGGTCGTCGAGGTCGGCGAAGGTGAGCGCGGCGTGGTCGACGACAAGCGCCAGGCGGGGAGAGCGAGCGCGGAGGTGGTGGAGTGGGGACGGTTTCAACTTTTCAATTTGTTGAGCGGGCGGTGAGCGGGTGGGGACGGTTTCAGCTTTTCAATTTGTCACGAATGTCTGGACCCGATCGATTGTGACAAGTTGAAAAGCTGAAACCGTCCTCACCCACTCACCGCCGCTCAACAAACTGAAAAGCTGAAACCGTCCCCACCCGCCCGCTCAGCTCACCCCGGCAGCACATGCGCGATGTCGCGCAGCACGATCACCACGATGCCCATGAGCCCCTCGCCCGCGACCACGCCCGATGACGCCGACACGATGTACCGCTCGGCGAAGTCCTTGTGCGTACGGTGCAGCACCCACGCGATGACCGCGCCCACCAGCATCGCGAAGCTGTCGTTGAAGTCGATGACCATCGCGATGCCCAGGCCCGTCGCGCTCGGCAGGTAGGCTTTCCACTTCTTCGGCGCGAACTCCTCCGCCACCGCGAGCACCACGCCCAGCGCCGCGCCCGCCACGATGGCGTGAATCGCGTACCGCGGCAGGTTGCCCGGACCGTCCTTGAGCAGCTTCGCCACCGAGGCCCACGCCACCGCCGCGGGCGCCGCGAGGTCGTTGCCCAGCCGCTCGGGCTTCGCGATGAGGAAGTACGCCGGCACGCACACGAACGCGCCCGCGATCACGCCCAGGATCTGCGCCCAGAACTGCTTCCGCGGCGCTCCGCCCAGCAGGTAGCCGGTCTTCACTTCCGTCAGCAGATCGGCCGAGTGGGACGCGGCGCCCGCGGTCACCGTGGCCGTCATCAGGTTGGCCGCCGCGTTGCCCGGAACGAGCACGCCGAAGAGCAGCTGCGCGATCTTGCCCATGGCGCCGATGGGCGTCACGTCGGTCTCGCCCGTCGCGCGCGCCGCCACGACGCTCAGCACGAAGGCCAGCGCCACCGCCATCACGCCCTCGAACACCGGAACACCAAACCACGCCTTCAGCATCACCACCGAGGCCACGGTGCAGAGCGCGAGCCCCACCCCGAACCACGTCGACGGCACCTCCACCTCGGCCAGCGCGTCCTCCTCCGCGACCGCCTTCCGGCCCGACGAGAACAGCCCGCCGAGCCCAGAAAACGCTCGCGCGATGGTGCGCCAGCGGAACGCAAACGCCACGAGGCTCGCGCTCACCATGAGGGAGGTTCCGGGCCAGACGCTCCACTTCGACCGCAGCAGCGCATGCAGCGCCGCAGCCGAGCGCACCGGGATGGCGTGGTCGTGCTCGGCGGCGTGGACGAACGTCTGCCACGCGGCGGGCGTCGCGGTGTCAGCCGCGGTTGCGACGCGCAGCACGTCGTGGTCGAGCAGCCACGGGCCGATGAAGCCGTAGTTGATGGCGCTGCCCACCGCGAGGCTGAGCGCGACCTTGAGCCCGACGATGGCGCCCGCGGCGTACAGCAGGAGCGACGTGTTGAGCGCGAACGACCACGACTCCGCCGGATACCCCCGCACCATGAACGGCAGCCCCACGGTCTCGGGCAACCGCCGGAAGATCCACAGCTTGCAGTCGAAGATGAACTTCATCACCGCCGCGAAGAGCCCGGCGACGAGGAGCGAGCGCGCCTTGGCGAGCGACTCCTTCCCGGCGGCGTGCATGGTGCGGATGGTCTCCGCGCACACGATGCCCGACGGAAAGCGGAGCTGCTCGGCGTTGATGAGGTTGCGCTTGAGGGGGATGGCGACGACCACGCCGAGCACCGAGACGGCCAGCAGCCAGAAGGTGAGCTGCATCGGCGTGAGCTCGGGGACGTTGATGACGTGCTCGCGGCGCAGCATCGTCAGCGCGGGGATGGAGCTCACGAGACCCGCCGAGGACATGTACGCGGCGGCCGAGGCGGCCGTCTGCGACGTGTTGTTCTCCAGCATGGTGAACTCGGACAGGCCCGGGATGAGCCTGCGGACGGCCGAGAAGATCGCGAACGCCAGCACGCTCGCGGTGATGGACATGCCGAAGTTCCAGCCGATTTTCAGGCCGATGTAGAGGTTGGAGGCGCCGAGGATGCTCCCGAGCAGCATGCCCGTGACGGCCGCGCGGACGGTGAGCTGCGGAACCCCTCGCGCATAGACCTTCTCCAGCCACTCGCGGTCGCGGGCGGCGATCGCCTCCGGGTCGGAGAGCGGTGACAGGTCGATGGGAAACGCGTTGGCGGGCGAAGACTCAGGCTCGTGGGGGGCGCTCATCGACCGCGGAGGCAATCACGGTTCGGTGCGCCCGATCAACGAACCCGTCAGCGGGGCTTGCGGGGGTTGAGGCGCCAGGCCCGCGTTCCGTCGCGGTCGGGGAGCGGCGTCACGTCGAGGTAGTCGAGCATGATGGTGCGCACCGACCCGCTGCGATCGAGGCGGATGTCGCAGCGGTCTTCCTGCACGCCGACCACGCGGGCGTCGCCGAAGGTCGGGTGCTCGACGATGTCGCCCACGGACATCTCGGGCAGCACCGTCTCGTCGACGGCGCGCTCCTGCTTGGCGGGCATCGCCTGGAGCTGCTGGGCGGCCTCGGCCAGCGTCGTGGGCGGCGCGGCCGTCGGGCGGCGCGGGGCAGCGGCGGTCTCGACGCGCTCGGAGGCGGGGATGCGCCGGGGCTTGGCGGCGTCGACGACGGGGGCCGGAGCGATGGTGGGCGCGGGCCGCGGCGCAGGGGCCGGCGCGGAGCCCGAACCAACGCGCCAGGTGGGGATGCCGGTGGCTTCGGGGGAGCGTTCGAGAGAGAGGTCGTCGTGGAGCAGGAGCGTGAGCTCGACGGCGATGACCTGCGCTTCGATGAGCCGGCCGCCCAGCACCTCGACGCCGTTGCCGGTGTCGCGCGCGACGGCGGCGTGCAGGTAGAGGTCGGGGTGCCCCTCGCGCGTGGAGAGGTGCCCGGTGAGGGAGATGAGCTCAAGGCGACCGGTGAAGGTGCGCGCGTCGGAGTAGGCCCGCGACCGCGCGTCGTAGGCGTCGAGGATCACCGCCTCCAACACCCCGTGGCCCGTCACCGTGGCGACGGTGATGCGCTGCGAGCCGATGAGCGAAGCCAGCGACTCGCCGAGGTCTTCCCCCTTGTTGAGCCGCACCACCAGAGACCGTACCGCCTGCGACGAAGTAACCAGCATGGATGCGCCCGTGTAAGGGACGATGGCCTCCGCGCGCAAGCGCGCCCCGATCGTTCGAGCACTTGCCCGCGGCGCCCCGCACCCCAGACTTTGCGGTGCGATGGACGACAGCACCTGGCGACCGATGATCGAGTCCCTCCAACAGAAGGGCTTCCGCAGCACCTTCCTCGACCGGCTCCAGCGGCGGATGCAGATCGCCACCGGCCAGTCGTCGCTGGAGTACGAGATGCTCCAGGAGATGGCCTCCTCCCTCGGCCGCGCCGAGGACCGCATCAACGTCGCGCTCCTCCGCTGCGAGGTGCTCAGCCGCGAGCTCGACGAGGCCGAGGCGAAGCTCCCGCTGCCGCCGGACTACCCCGCGCTGGTGGAGTCGTTCAACGCGCAGCGCGAGGAGGCCCTGCTGCGGCGTGAGCACCTGCTCATCCAGCGCGAGGCCATCGGCCTCCGCCAGAACCAGCAGCTCGAAGCGCTCTACCCCGTCCCCCCGAAGCGCCGCGCGCGGGCGTAGCGGGCGGCTTCATCCGACCTCGCTCACACCACTTCAGTGTCCCATCAACATTTTATTGCCGACTCCCTTGACGCCAATAGGGAGTCCGCGTACAACCCGCGAGTCATGTCGACCACCGCCAACATCCTGCGCGCACCAAGCCTTACCGGCGCCGGGATGGCGGTCGTTCGCTTGTGACCTGAAGCGACGCTCCTCCAATCCCGGCGACCAACGCCCGCCCGGGTAGTGGAATGGTAGACACGCCGGCTTCAGACCCCGGAGTTTGAGGGTTCGAGTCCCTCCCTGGGCATAGAGTGCGTCGAGGCCCTCTTCTCGTCGAAATCGCGAAGAGACACGAGCTCGGCAAGGACGTTCGACCGCGCGTAGCCCCTGCTACGCAAGGGAGGACGGACGCCGCCGGGCGACGTGGATCTGAAGCGAGTTCGATGAGAAGAGGGTCTCGACGCACTCTCCCCCCGCATAGAGGAATTGGCAGACTCGCCTGCTTGAGGTGCAGGAGCTTCCCGGTTCAATTCCGGGTGTGGGGACTCCTCTCTGATCGTGTGAGGCAATGGGCAGACCTCCTGGATTCAAAACCCGGGGCTTGCGGGTTCGACTCCCGCCGCGATCAATCGATATCTCATCCGACCGTCCGTGCCGCGGGATGAATCCCACGGCAACGATGTTCTCTTGGGGCAAGGCATTCGAAATCCGCAACGGACTCCTGTTGAGAGTCCGCCGCGGACTTCGGGTCATGCCGAAGCATCCCCATCGTTGCCGTGGGTTTTCAACCCGCGGCACGCACGAAAGCCGCTATTTCCGGAGGTATACCCACAAGGTGTTTCTTCCGTGGTGGCATTGACGCCGCGGCGGGTTTCGCGATGTTGTCGGTAACGGCCATGAACGAGACCACGACCGACGGCGCCCCCGAGGCGGACGATGGTGGCTTCGACATCGGGTCGAGCTTCGGGCCGTACCGCCTCGTCCGGCGCATCGGCCGCGGGGGCATGGGGCTCGTCTTCGAGGCGGTGCGCGCCGACCTGGGCACGCGCGTCGCGGTGAAGGTGCTCCACGCGCGGGTCGACGGGCCCACCGCGCGCGAGCGCTTCCTGCGCGAGGGACGGGCGGCGTCGAGGGTGAAGCACCCGCACGCGGTCGAGATCCTCGACAGCGGCGTCGAAGGGGGCGTCGCCTGGCTCGCGATGGAGTACCTCGCCGGCGAAGACCTCTCCGCCCTCATGCAGCGCGAGGGCGCTCTCCCCATCGAGCGCTTCACCGACCTCATGCTCCCGGTCATCGCGGCGGTCGGGGCCGCCCACGCCGAGGGCATCATCCACCGCGACCTCAAGCCCGAAAACGTCTTCCTCACGGCGTCCCCCGACGGCGCGGTGAAGCCCAAGGTGCTCGACTTCGGCGTGGCCCGGCTCCTCGACGAGGACACCTCCCTCACCAGCGGGTCCGTGCTCCTCGGGACGCCCCTCTACCTGTCGCCCGAGCAGGCGGTCAACAGCCGCAACGCCTCCATGCTCAGCGATCAGTACGCCCTCGGCGTGGTGCTCTACGAGGGCGTGACGGGGCGCGTCCCCTTCGAGTGCGACGGGCTCTTCGAGCTGCTCGAAGCCATCGTGCGGGCGCCCATCCCCCCGCCGCGATCGCTGCGCCCTGGCATTCCGCCGGGCTTCGAGGAGGTCGTCCTGCGCGCCCTCGCCCGCACCCCGGCGCACCGCTTCCCCTCGGTGCACGCCCTCGGCGCAGCGCTGCTCCCCTTCGCCAGCGAGGCGGCGCGCTCCCTCTGGCGCTCGGAGTTCGCCCCGCACTCCACGGGCGACACGCTGCGGTCGTTCGTGCCCTCACACCCCCTGCCCCTGCCCCCCGCGGCGACGACGTCTCCGCGCGGGGCCGTCACCCTCGACCAGCCGTTGCCGACGGTCCCTCCGTCGCGCCCGCGCATCACGTCGACGCTCAGCGACGCCGCCCGCCCGGTCGATGCACCCGCGACCGCCGTCGTCGCGTCGCCCCATCGCACCCGCTGGGTCGCCGCCGCGCTCGTCGCGCTGTCCGTCGCCGCCGCGTGGGTGCTCGTCCCGCGCGCCCCGGCCGCCGCCCCGTCACCCCGCCCGCTCGCTCGCCCGGTGGTCGTCGCACCGCCGCCCGCGCCCGCGGTCGTCGTGGAGGCGCCCGTGCCCGTCGTCGCGGCGCCGGTCGCGGTGGCCGTTGCGCGCCCGGTGCCCGTGCGCCGACCGCTCGTCGCGCGCACTACCGCTCCGGTCGGCGCGGCCCCACGAAGGCCGCCTCGACGTGATGTTCTCATCCTGCGCTGAAGCACCATGAAGGTCGTCGCGGCCACCATCGCGGCGGCGTGGATGGCGCTCGCGACGCCCGCGGCGGCGCAGGTGTCCCGCATCGACGCGATGATGGAGCGGGGCGTGACGCTGCGGGAGGCCGGGCGCGACGAGGAGGCGCTGACGATCTTCCGCGAGGCGTGGGAGGAGACGCACAGCCCGCGGGCGCGCGCGCAGATCGCGATGGCCGAGCACGCCCTCGGCCGCTGGGTGGAGGCGCACGTCCATCTGCGCGAGGCGCTGGAGTCCAGTGACCCGTGGATCCAGCGCCACCGCGCGGCGCTGCGGGGCCTGCTCGCGGCCATCGAGCGGCAGTTCGGCGCGGTGGAGGTGCGCGGTCGACCGGCGGGCGCGCAGGTGCTGATCAACGGGTCGTTGGTGGGGGTGGTTCCGATGGCGGCGCCGGTGCGGGTGCCGAGCGGCGCGGTGCGGTTGGAGGTGAGCGCGCCGGGCTACGACCCGATGGTGCGCGAGCTCACGGTCAGGCCCACCGGGGTGACGCGCGAGGCGGTGCAGCTCGCGCCGAGGCTCGCGGTGACGACGCCCACTGCGCGCGGTGGGACGCTGCGCGCGCTGGCGTGGACGAGCGCCGGCGTGGGCGCGGCGCTGCTGGTGGGCGCGGCGGTGACCTTCGCGCTGCACGAGTCGACGGTGGGTCGCTACAACGGACGATGCCTGGGGACGTCGGCGCCGCTCGCGGCGGAGACGCCGACGTGTCGCGACGACCGCGAGCTGGCGGGGACGCTGGGCGACGTGTCGATGGCGGGGCTCATCGCGGGCGGGGTGCTGGGCGTGGCGGCGGTGGTGATGTTCGTGGCGGCGCCGTCGAGGCGCGACGGGGCGAGCGCGCGGGTGTCCTGCGGCGCCGGACCGGGCACCGTGGGCGTCGCGTGCGTGGGGTGGTTTTGAGGGTGACTCGGTGGCTGGTGGCTGCGGTGTCGCTGATCGGGTGCTCGGAGCTGAAGGAAGGCCACTGGACGCCCGACGCGGGCACGGACGCAGGCATGGACGTGGGCGCGGCGGTGGACGCGGCGGCGGACGCGGCGGTGGACGCGGCGGTGGACGCGGCGGTGGATGGCGGGGTGTGCCCGCGCGAGACGGTGCGGTGCGGTGGGAAGTGCGTCGACCTGCGCGAGGACGAAGCCCACTGCGGGCGATGCGGGATGCGCTGCGGGGCTGGCCAGGAGTGCCGCGGCGGGCGCTGCCGGTAGCACCGACGGGCCCATAGCCTTTCGCTTCGACCCACTGGCGGTGGGTCGAAGCGCGGCCCCTACAGCTCCGGCAGCGGCACGTCGACCGTGTGCCCCGCCTCGACCTCGATGGTGACCTCGCGGCTCAGCACCCGCGCGTCGCCCGCGACCTCCACCCGCGTGCGCCAGCGGCCCGTCGGCAGCGACAGCGGCGCCCGCACCACGTCGAGCGCCCCGCCCGGGTCGGCCCGTCGCTCGATGCGCCGCAGCGTCGTGCCGTCGACGTCGAGCAGCTCGACGCGCAGCGTGCGCGCCACGAAGCCCTGCCGCGCGAGCCCGCCGAGGTCGGCCCGCAGCGTCACGTCACGCGGGGCACGACCACCGAGCTCGCGGCCCACCACCACGACGCCCAGCACCAGCACGGCGGCGGCGATCAACTGACGAACCCGCGGGGACATGGACGACCAGAGCTTCTTCACGGAGGCGCTCACCGTAGCCCAATGCCCGCGACGAGGGGGATGCCCAACCGAGCGCGCGGCGCCCATGCCCTCTACGGCGGTGCGTGCGCGCCGCAGAACCCTTGGACGAGACAACCAGGTCAGTGCCACTGACACACGGCTCCCTCGTGTCACCGATTGGAGCCGACACCGTGCATCACACGCCGTCCGCCACAGCACCGGATACCCTTGTTTCGCAGCCGATTCGGGCCCTGGCATGAGCAATGAAAAAGAGGCTCCACCACCCCAACAAGGAGCCCGATCATGAACCTCACCCCGACCCTCGATACCGCCCCCCGCAGCAGCCGCCTGAGCCTCGTCCCCGCCCCCGCGTGGACCGTCGACGAGGAGACCCGCGCGCTCAAC
Source organism: Polyangiales bacterium (assembly GCA_044229975.1). GTDB lineage: Bacteria > Myxococcota_A > Polyangia > Polyangiales > SCUS01. The sequence continues at coordinate 128,454 of JBGARZ010000004.1, read as the reverse complement.
TGCCTCCGCGACGGCGGCCTCCTCCTCGCGAAGGGCGACATCGGGTACGGGCTGCTCGGAACCTCCTCGGCGGCGATCCAGAAGATGTACGAGCTCAAGGGGCGCCCCGACAGCAACCCCTGCGTGTTCGCCGGCAACTGGGACCTGCTCGATGAGGTCGCCATCGTCACGCCCGAGGAGCGGGCCCTGCTCCAGCGCGTGCTCAACTACTCCACCTGTGCCGCGGTCTTCCCCGTTCGCGCCGAGTCGCCGATGTTGCAGCGCATGGACCCGTGGGTCCGCTCGCACGCCGTCACCCGCGGAACCATCGCGGTGTTCATGCGCTGCGGCGGCTTCTTCGAGCGCCTCGTCTCCCGCGCGCTCAGCGAGGGCTGGTGCTTCGTCGGCTCGTCGGCCAACCCCTCCTCGATGGGCAACATCTTCCGCTTCGAGGAGATGCCCGAACACATCGTGCAAGGCGTCGACTGCGCCATCGACCACGGCGTCGCGGCCCTGGAGAACCCGGCGCGCAAGGCCACCACGATCCTCAACTTCACCAACGGAACCCTCAAGCGCGAAGGGGTCAACGGGCCTCGCATTCGCGCCGACTTCGAGGCGTTTTTCAGCGAGCGTGCGCGCCTCTCCACGGCGGCCTGAGCCCGATGACCATCGACACCCACGGAGCTCACGCCATGACCCACGAACCCACGCTCGAAGAGACCCTCACCGCCTGTCACGACATCTGCCAGCGGCACCGCGCCGCCCGCCACCCCTTCGTGGCCTCCCTCGACGCGACCCGCCCCGACCGCGCGCGCCTCGGCGCCTGGGCCGCGGAGAAGTACCACCAGGTCTTCCTCCAGAACGCCATGTTCACCGCCATCCACGCCAACGCCTGGGACTGCGAGCCGGTGCGGCAGTTCATGGTCGAGCAGATCGTCGCCGAAGAGACCGCCATCACCTCGGGCACGGCCTCGCACTACGACCTCATGCGGCGCTTCGCCGAGGCGTGCGGCGTCGCCGACGAAGCCTTCGAGCGCGGCGGCGCCTCGCAGCCGGTGATGACCTGGGTGCGCACCGCCATCGGCATCTGCCGCACGCGCCACCCCGCCGTCGCCATGCTCGCGCTGCACGCGATCGAGAGCCAGTCCGGTGAGGCCGTGCTGCGGGTGCTCCGCTGGCTGCGCGCGAACCACACGTTCACGGCGATGGAGCTGGAGTGGTTCAGCGTTCATGCCGAGGCGGAGGACGACCACGCGGCGACGGGCCTCGCGCTGGTGCGTCGCTACGCCGAGGAGGTCCCGGACTTCCACCGCGAGGCCACCGAGGCCGTCACGGAGATCTGCGCCGCGTGGAGCGCGCTGCACGACCACTACGTCGGCCTCCTCGGGACGCGCATGGCGGAGGCGGCGTGACCGCTCCGGTGTACCCCGCGGGCCCTGAGGCACTTGCCGCCGCGCTCGCGGCCATCGACCGCGGTGAGCTCGTGATCGTTCCGCACGCGACCAACTACAACGTCGTCTGCGACGCCGACTCCGCCTCCGCCGTCGAGGCGATCTTCCGCGCCAAGCAGCGAACCAAGCTGGGACCACTACCGCTGTGCCTCCCCGACGCCGACAGCGTCGACCGCTATGTGCACGTGCCCGAGTGGTTCAACCGGGAGGCCATGCGCGCGCTCTGGCCGGGCGAGGTGTGCTTCGTGTTTCGGCAGTCGCACCCCTTCCCCGAGCGGCTCACGTGCGGGCTTCGCACCCTCGCCGTGACCGTGACCTCGGAGCCCTTCTACGCTGCCCTCGCGCGCGCTGCGGGTCGGCCCCTCGCGTCGAGCTCCGCCAACCTCTCGGGCAACGCCAGCGGCCGCGTCACCCTCGCCCACGCCCTCGCCGACCTCGGCGCGCACGTCGCCCTCGCCGTGGACGGCGGCGCGCACGCTACGTCCGATGTTCCCGCGGCCAACACCATCGTCGACCTCACCTTCGAGCGCCCGCTCCTCGTGCGCGAAGGCGCCGTGCCGACCGCGCTCATCCGACGCCATCTCCCGACGCTCGACGACGACACCGACGCATACCGTCGACGGCTCCTCGCCCGCGCGGCCTCCGTCCAGCAGGCGCTGTGAGCGCGCTCACCCTGACATCGCTGGTTCAGCGCGCGGCGCGCGAGCACGGCGCCCGGTCGCTGGTGGTCTACGCCGCCGACGGAACGCGCCACGCCCACCGCCTCGACGAAGTCGCCGGGCGAGCGCTCGCGCTGGGTCGTGGGCTCCGCGCGCGGGGCCTGGCCGAAGGCGACGTCGTTGCTTCGCTGCTCGACAACAGCCGCGCGCACATCGAGGCGCTGTGGGGGGTTCCGTCTGCCGGGCTCGTGCTGCACCCGCTCAACCCGCGCGCGCCGCGTGAGGCGCTGGTCCATGCGCTGCGCCGCGCTGGCGACCGCTGTCTCCTCGCCGACGCTCGTCACGCCGCGCTGGCGCGCGCGCTCTGCGACGAGGCGGGCGTGACCACGTTGGTGCTCGTCGACGCCGACGCCGAGGGTGCGTGGCGCTACGACGACCTGTGCGCGCTCGGCGCCGAAGCCACCGTGGCGCTCGCCGACGACGAGGCGCGCCCCGCCGTGATGTGCGAGGCAGCCGGAACCGTCGGCCTGCCGCGCGCCGTGGTGTACTCGCACCGCGCGCTGGTGCTGCACGCGATGGCCTGCGCGACCGTCGACGGGCTCGGCCTCGGGCGGCGCGACGTGGTGCTCCCCGCGCTCCCGCTGCACCACGCCAACGGCTGCGGGCTGCCGCACACGCTCGCGCTCCTCGGACACGCGATGGTGCTGATCGACCCTGCGACGCCACCAGCGCGACTGCGCGAGGTGATGGCCGCGGAGGCGGTGACCTTCGCCGCGGGCGTGAGCAGCACCTGGGTGGCCCTCGCCGGGGAGCTCGACGCGCACCCTGAAGGGCCGACACTGCCGCGCGGGCTGCGTCTGCTCGCAGGTGGCAACGCCGCGCCGCCGTCGCTGCTGGCGTCGCTCGCGGCGCACGCGATCGAGGTGCTGCACGTGTACGGGATGACCGAGACGGGCCCGCTCGCGAGCGCGGCGCTCGGGGAGAGCGCGCAGGGGCGGGTGGTTCCGTTGATGGAGATGCGGGTGGTGGGCGACGGGGGCGATGAGCTCCCGTGGGACGCGCAGCGCGAGGGCGAGGTGCAACTGCGCGGTCCGTGGGTGGCCGAGGCGTACGTCTCGCTGGGTGCGACGCCCGATCGTTGGAGCGATGGGGGATGGCTCCGCACGGGCGACCTCGGTGTGCGCGACGCGCGGGGCTCGCTGCGGCTCACGGGACGGAGCAAGCCGCTCGTGCGCTGCGGCGGTCAGTGGGTGGATACGTCGGCGCTCGCGCGCCTCGCGGCGGAGCACCCGGCGGTGCGCGAGGTGAGCGCGCGGGGCGTCGCCCACCCGCAGTGGGTCGAGCAGCCCGAGCTCACGCTGTCGCCGCGCGCGAAGCAGACGCTCGACGTCGACGAGGTGCGGCGCTTCCTCGCCGCGCGCTGGACGGAGGGCGAGCTGCCGCCGATCGCGATGGTGCTGGCGGATTAGAGAGGGAGCAGCGCATCGCGCGCGGCGTGCAATGAGCGTCGATTGGGTGTGGCGCGCGGGCTGGGGTTTGGGCGTTGGCCCGCACCCCAGCCGGCACAACGGGCTGCGCCACCCCCAACCGACGCGCAGTCCCATTCCGCGGCGCTCAGCGCGCCTGCTCGGCCCACGTCATCAGCGCCTCTCGCTCGTACCGCAGCAGCTTCACGTCCGCGCGCCCGCACGCCGCGCGAACCCACGGCGCGAGCTCGCTCCCGGGCTGTCGCGCCGCGCGTCGCCACGCTGTCCCCGGCCTCCGCTCCAGCCGCTCGAACACCACCTCGCATCCGAGGTAGACCGCGGCGCTGTCCTCCGACCGCAGCCACGACGCGACCGTGGCGTCGTCCACGTCGAGCGTCACCAGCGCGACCCACGCACTGCGGTACCCGACACGCCCCGCGAGCGCTGCTTCACAGATCATCGGCAACGCATCGCGAGCACCAGCCAGGCCCAGTGTCCGCACGGCAGCCTGGCGCCGCTCCGCGGGCTCCTCGTCGAGCCACGGCAGGAGGTCGACCGCGCCCCCCGCACCGCCCAACCGCGCGACGGCCTCCTCTGCGTAGAACGACGTCGCCCGCCCCGACTCTGGCCCGAGGATCGCGAGCGCCACCGCGTACCCGCTCGGGTGTCCGATGCGCCCGAGGAGCGCCGCGGCCCACCACGGTTCGATGCTGTCCTCCTCGTGCGCGCGGATCACGACGGCGGCCGCCTCCGCGTCGGGTACCCGGCCACCGCGATCGAACTCCGCGAGCACCAGCTTCACGCGGTGGATGTCCTCGACCGCAGCCATCGCGAGCTCGACCGCGCTCATGGTGCTCGGCGATCGGGTGAAGAGCGGCAGCCTCAGGATCTGTTTGCCGTCTCGATCACGCATCCCGAGATCGTACGCCGCGGTCGGCCGGCATCGTGAGATCCCCGCGCGGACACGATCTTGGTGCCGACTTGCGCCCGCTGCTATCGGTGATCCGACGCGCATGGACAAGAAGCACCGCATCTACACGATGTCGTTTGGGAGCGTGTATCCGCTCTACGTGAAGAAGGCCGAGAGGAAGGGGCGCACGAAGGCCGAGGTCGACGAGGTCATCGCGTGGCTCACCGGCTACGAGGGCGCGCAGCTTCAGCGCGTCCTCGACGACAAGACCGACTTCGAGACCTTCTTCGCCAACGCGCCTCGGATGAACCCCAACGTCGGGCTCATCAAGGGCCTCGTGTGCGGCGTGCGCGTGGAGGACGTCGCCGACCCGTTGATGCAGAAGATCCGCTACCTCGACAAGCTGGTCGACGAGCTCGCCAAGGGGAAGAAGATGGAGAGCATCCTGCGGGTCGAGGGCGCCACCACCACCCGAACAGGGACACGAACCCGCCGCGCTTGAACCTGCCCTCGACGGGAGCTACCACCGCACGCGAATGCTTGTTTGTGCGGTGGGAGACGCCCACGGGGAATTTGATCAGATGTACGCGGCCGTCGACGCGCTGGAGCGCGAGGCCGGACGCGAGGTCGCCTGCGTGCTGCACGTCGGAGACTTCGGCGTGTGGCCCGACCCCGATCACCTCGACGACGCCACGCAGAAGCACGGCGAGGACGGCAGCTTTCGCCGACTGCTTCGCGCCGGGCGCGTGCCGCGCAAGACGATCTTCATCGCGGGCAACCACGAAGACTTCGACTACCTCGCCGCGCGCTCCTCCAACGAGCTCATCGAGAACCTCTGGTTTCTCCCATGGGGCGAGGTCACCGAGGTGCGCGCAGGGGTAGAGACCCTGCGCGTCGGTGGCATCGGCGGCTGCTACGGCCCGCGCGACTACGAAAAGGTCCGCGTCTCGGGGTGGGCGCGCCGCCACTACGTCGAAGCCGACCTCGAACGCCTGAAGGCCCGCGCGACCGAGCGGCTCGATGTGCTGCTCCTGCACGAGCCTCCGGCGGGGACGTTCAGCGAACTCCACGCGCCGCCCGGGTTCAAGCCGCGCACCTGGACGCTCGTCGGCGAGGGGCAGTCCGAGCTCGTCGCCGCGCTTCGACCGCGCGTGTGCTTCACCGGACACCTGCACGCGCGCACCGAGCGCGTCATCGCAGGCGTACGCACCGTCGGACTGAACAAGGTCGCCTATCGGGGGTCTGTTCTGCTGGTGGAGATTCCGGCGGAGGGAGAGGTCACGGTGCTCGACGAGTGGGGCGGCGCTCCCTCGCTGCCAGCGCGACCGACGGAGGCGACGACGCCCGATGAAGAGCCCTTCGATGGACGCGCGCTCGACACGCTGATCGCGCGCTTGAACGCGTGGTCGTCCGAAGTGCTCGGTGGAAAGACCCTCGACCGTGATGGGCGCAAGCGCGTTCATCAGGCGTTGGGCGCCGACCCGATGCGGGCGGTGCTGATGGGCGCGCTCACGGGCGCCGACCTGCGCGCGCTGCTCGAACGCAGCGGCGACGCCGCCACGCGACACGCGTTGGTGAAGGAGTGGCTCGCGCGAGCGCTCCCGACGGCGGACGCGATGCGCTGAGGCTCACCGGTGCGCTTCAGTGAGCGCGGGCGGCGGCCGCTGTCGGATGCACACCGGCCGCGCGCCGGGTCGACGCTCGCGGAGGACGAACGGCCCGACGGCCGCACCGGCGAACACCCCGAGCAGCGCGAACCATCGACCTCGATCGGGGCGCGGCCCTCCGGGGCGGCGCAGCGGAGCGACGCGGTACGGCACGGTGTGAGGGTCTCTCCACGCCGGGGCGAGCGTCAACCGACGAGGGCGCCCGGTGGTGTCCTGAGGACACCGATTTCTCCTACGCATCCAAAGCAGGACAGCTCGCCGCGTCCACGCCGGAGTTCACCGTGCCGCCCCCGCGCCCGTCACGCTCGGTTCACTCCGGACTATTTCATGCGGATCGCCCCGCCGAAGCGGGGCTCAGTGCCTCTACCCAGGGACGATCGAATGCCCTCAGGTGGGCCTCCTGAGCCCCGCTTCGGCGGGGCGATCCGCGTGAAGTAGCCGTGGAGTGAACCGAGCGTGACGGGCGCGGGGGCGGCACGGTGAACTCCGGTGTGGACGCGGCGGGTTCTCAACCGGGAACACTGCGACTCAAACTCGGACACTACCCGGCGCCCCATTCAGGGGGCCACCACGGTCGCGTTGATGGTCGTCTGGTAGTAACCGTGAGCGAAGCGGACGCGCGGGTCGCGGGGCGGATCCGGAGCAGCCACGTCGTGAGGGTGGTGGCCGCGGGCGTCGACGAGGGGACGCAGACGCCGTGGATCGCGATGGAGTTCGTGGAGGGCGAGAGCCTCGCGGCCTTCGTGAAGGCCCGCGGCGTGGCGGGCCCCGCCGTCGCGCACTCGGTGCTGGAGCAGGTCGGGCACGCACTCGGTGCCGCCCACGCGGCGGGCGTCGTCCACTGCGACCTCAAGCCCGAGAACGTCATGGTCGGCCCTTCGAAGACGGTCGGGGCCGACCTCGACGTGAAGGAGCTCGACTTCGGCATCGCCCGCATCGTGAAGGACGGCCGGGCCTCAGCGACGCTCACCACCGTCGTGGGCTCACCGCACTGGCTCGCCCCCGAGCAGGGTGCCGCGGGCAAGACGGTGGGCCCGCCGACGGACGTCTGGTCGCTGGGGCTGCTGGCGTTCTGGCTGCTGACGGGGCGCCACTACTGGCGGAGCGCCAACGTCCCCGAGGGCGAGTACAACGTCTACGAGCTGCTCGGAGATATCGCCGGGCGCGGTCGCGGTCGCGGTGGTCGGGGTGGTCGCGGTGTCGATCAACGGCTCGCCGTCGGCGACGCCCGAGCCGTCGGCCGCGACCGGGGACGCGGTGGTGGACGCGGAAGCCGAGGCGGAGCCGGTGGTGGCGCAGGCACCCGCGTGCCCCGAGGGGATGGTGCACATCCCCAAGGCGACCTTCATGATGGGCTCCGCCGGGAACACGGGGAGCATGCACGAGTACCCGCAGCGTCAGGTGCACCTGAGCGCCTACTGCATGGACTGCACGGAGGTCACGACGGCGGCGTACCAGCGCTGCGTCCGGGAGGCTTCCTGCTCGTCGGCGGACCAGGCGTCCACCCGCGGCATCGCCACGGGCGCGTGCAACGCGGGACGCTACGACCGCCGCGAGCACCCCATCAACTGCGTCGACTGGGGGCAGGCGGCGGCGTTCTGTCGCTGGCTCGGCGGGTCGCTCCCGCATGGGCTTCCGCTGCGCGCTCCGTCCGGGCCCAAAGCTGAGGCGCTGATCGGTCGGTCGGCTTCGTCGCTCTCGGCGGATGAGGTGTGAGCCTCCTCCCCTACGCGCGGACGATGCGCGTGACGTCCGCGACGATGTCCTCGTGGTCGAACGCGAGGTCGACGCCGTCGAGCTCGGCGAGCGGAACGAAGCGCGCCTCCCCGGCGTCCTCGTGACAACGGATCTCGTAGGTCTCCGTGGCCAGCCGGCAGAGGTACGCGTGCGAGACGACGCGCCCGCGGGGGTCACGCTCGGGCGCGTCGTAGACCCCGACCTTGCGCTCGACGACCACGTCGAGGTTGGTCTCGTCCTTGACCGCCCGGCGCAGCGCCTCCTCGGGCTCGACGCCCCCCGGCACCCAGGTCCCGGGCAGCGCGAGCTGGCCCCGGCAGGGCGGCGTCTTGCGGGTGATGAGCAGCACGCGGCGCGCGCCGTCCAGCACCACGGCGTCGGCGGCGGCAACCGTCTGCGCGCGCGCGCCGGCGAGCCGCAGGCGCACGTGCGACACGAGCGCGAGCACCAGCACGACCAGCAGCACCGCGGAGAACGCCCCGTTGACCGCGCCCGTCACGAGGTCGTGGCGCAGCAGCCCGGTGCGCGTGCCCAGCATCAGCGCCGCGAAGTCCGACAGCACGCCGAGGCTGAAGAGCGTTCCCAGCGTGGCGAGGCCGCTGCGGGTGCGCTCCTGCACTTCGGCCCCCTTGCGCTCGTAGAGCCGGTGCATCGAGTCGTTGAGCGCGTCGAACTTCTCCGCGACGCGCGCGAGGATCCCCTCCGGCCCGAGCGCGAACTCCCGCAGCAGGTGGGTCAGCACCGCGGTGTAGTGCTGCCGGTGGTTGCGATCGACCTCCGCGTAGATCTCGCTCATCTTCATGTGGAGCGTGCCGCGCAGCGCGCGCAGGTTGCGGAGCTTGGCGTCGATGTGCGCGGGCTCGGCGAAGTCCTCGCGCGCCTCGCGCATCAGCAGGATGTCCAGCGACTCGTTGATGGACATGAGCGCGTAGTGCATCGCGCGGAGCTGCGCGGTCGGGGCCAGCACGAAGGGCCGCATGTACCCGTCGAAGAAGCGCCGCAGGTTGTCCGGCGCCATGTACACGAAGCCCGAGTTGCGCCGAAGGAAGTGCAGCTCGGAGAGGCGGTTGGAGAGGTTGTGCCGCACCCGCGCGTCGAAGAGGTCCTCGGTGTAGTCGGGCCAGGCGCCGGAGTAGATCTCGATCCACGGGCCGAGCGAGCGCTTGTGCTCGTCGACGGCGGCGCGCGTCCACGGCGGCGCCTCGGGCAGGGCCTCGTCGGTCACGGTGAGCACGTAGACCGGCGACGCGAGGTCGAGCCGCACGGGGCCGTGGGACTTCATCGCCGAGCGCTCGCGGAAGCGCTCCAGCACCACCGTCGGCGGCTGCTGGACCATCAGGGGCTCGATCTCGCGGCGGCGCTCCGGCGCGTCGGGGAAGTAGGTCACCTCGATCTCGAAGTACCCGAGCTTGTTGAAGGGCAGGCCAGCGTTTTCTTCGTAGTAGGGGAAGCCGTCGAGGTAGGGGTTCCACGAGGCCGTCGCGCGCGCCGAGCGGGCCATCGCGACGGTGCGCTGCACGAGGTCGGGGTCCCACGCGATGCGGGGGAGGTCTGCCGGGGTGAGCTCGTGGAGCCGGTGCTCGACGAGCGCGCCGAGCTCGCGGGCCCACGCGTGCGGGTCGACCGCGGCGGAGTTGACGAAGGCCGAGACGAACCAGAACTCCCGCTTCGGAACGAACTGCAACGGCGGCATCGGCCGACTCTGCATCGGGACGGCCTCCGGTGTCGTGAGCCGATCGCGGCGGGCGCCACCGTGCTCGACGCCGGGCAGAGCGGTGAGGTGTTGGCTCTCTCTCCCTTCCGCCTCAACCGGGCCGTGAGGCGCCACTCCCGCGCGCGTCGGGTGCCCAACCGAGCACGGCGACGTTGCGCGGGCTCACCGACGCGTCAAACGCCGTCAGCACCTCCGTCGCATACCCGCGACGCTCCAGCGAGGCCGCGCGGTCGAGCGCCACCCACACCTCCACCAGCCGCGAGAGCATCGCGCGCGGCAGCTCCCATCGGCGCGCCCGCTCGTGGTCGGCGCGCGCTTCCCGCTCGGCCTCCGCGATCACCTCCGCCGACGGCACTGCCAACCCCCGCACCGCGAACACCCGCGCCACCAGCTCATCGAGCGCCCCCGTCGCGCGCCGCCGGTTGACCCCGTGCATCTCCTCGCCCGGCGCCACCACCAGCCCCGCCGTCGCCAGCACCCGCCGCAACGCCAGCCGATGAACCCGCGACGCTGTTCGCACCGCCAGCGACGCTTCGACCCCCTCTTCGCCGTCGCGCATGTTGCCCATGCCCAGCACCGCGCGACCCAGCGTGAGCGCCTCCGCCTCGACGCCCTCCGCCACCGCCAGCGCTGCGCGGTCACCCACCCGCCGTTGCAGACAGCACCCGATGATCGCCACTGACGCCCCGGCCTCGCCCGCCGCCGTCACCGCGTGGTCGCCCAGTGCGCCGCACGCGTGCAACCCCACCACGAGGTCGCTCGGCCGCAGCCGCGCCGCGGCCCCGTACGCGTCCACCGTCTCGAAGCGCGCGCCCTCACTGCCCACCAACGCCGACGCCACCGCCACCCGCGCCGGGTCGCGCTCCCATCCTTCGGCCTCCACCCTGAGCTCTCTTGCGAGGTGGCGCGTGAGGTGTCCGTGGCCTGATCCGAGGTCGACGACCCTCGATGCGCGCGCGCCGAGTCGATCGACGAGCGTCGCGAAGGCCGCCACCTGCGCCTGCTTGCGCGGAGACGCCCGCCGTCGCGCGACCTCCGCCGACGCCACCGCCGGGAGCGACGGGAGCGTCGTCACCTGCACCACGGCCCGCGCGAGCGCGACGAGGTCGTCGGGTGCGCCGTCGAGGTGAGCCGCGAGGCCGTCGCGCTCCATGCGATGCACGGCCTCGTCGTCGAGCGCCGCGAGAAACGGAACCCACCCCCGACGCACACACCACGCGGGCGGGGCAGCGCCTTCGGAGCGCTCGTCGATGACGTCGCGTGTGCTGGCGAGCAGGCGGCTGGCTGCGATGAAGGAACTCACCCCCAAAGGCACCAGGATGTGGATGCAACCTGCTGTGGGGCTGGGGTTTGGGCGTCGGCCCGCACCCCAGGCAATAACAAGCAGGCGCCCCGGACATGGTCCGGGGCTATCGGACCGGAGCGCGATGGACCTTCCAGAGTGACCACCAGGCCATTCACCGTTTGGTTGAACGAGTTCCGGTTCGACAGCCCCGGACAATGTCCGGGGCGCCTGCTTGTTATTGCCTGGGGTGCGGGCCAACGCCCAAACCCCAGCCCCACAGCGGGCTGAACCCTCATCCCAACACCCATGGAGTTGAGCAGTGAGGTCAACTCAATCCGGGTTGCAGCTCTCGGTGCAGGTCTGCTCGATGCGGCCCGACTCCAGGAAGGTGACCACCTGGTCGCCGACGTTGGGCAGCGACACCAGGTCGGAGTGCACCCCGTTGTCCATCACCGGAACGGTGTTGTTGATGGGCGGCGTGAAGCCCATGAGGCTGTTGGTGATGGCGTACTGCGCGAGCGCGCTCTCGGTGGAGGGCGCGGGGACCGTTCGCAGCCCGAAGGGCGGCGCCACGGCGGGCGTGAGCACCGGCAGCCCGAAGGCGCGCGCGAGGATGTCCGTCGTGATGTTGGGGACGAGGCAGTCGCCGATGGCCTCCTGCACGAGGATGCGCCGCGGCGCGGGCGGGTCGGTGGTCGAGCGCAGGAGCTGCGTGACGTTGGCCGGGTCGGCGTGGTCGAAGCGGTATTGCAGCAGCGAGATGAACTCCGCCTGCACCAGCGGGTCGGGGTAGATGCCGTCGACGAAGGCGCGGATGGGCGCGTACACGATGGAGCGCGGCAGCAGGTTGGACCACGACGCGCCCGGCACCGCGAGCACGGCGCGCGAGATGCGCCGCGAGGCCGACACCAGCGACGACCCCTGGATGCCGCCGAGGCTCACGCCGTAGTAGTAGATGCGCGTCGGGTCGATGAGCGCGTTGTCGGGGAAGCGCACGCGGCTGTCGGCCGTGAGACCACCGACGGCGATCTCCTCCATCGCGAGGTTGTTGGCGATGGACTGGAGCAGCCGGTCGGTCACCAGGTTGATGCGGTTGATGTTGGTGACCACGTCTCGGATGATGAGGTTGCGGTCGCCCTCGGAGAGGCCGATCCAGTCGGTGGCGATGACCACCGCCCCGGAGCGCTCGGCCAGCGGGTGGATGATCTCCGCGGCGCTGCCCGTGAGGTAGTCGCGGCCCGTTCCGAAGACGCCGTGGCCGAAGATCACCAGCGGCAACGGGACGTGCTCGCGCCGCGCGCGCGCCGGGATGACCATCGTGAACGGGTACGCGATGGCGTTGGACTGCGTGACCACGCTGCCATCCGCGGCGAAGGTCAGCGTGTTGCGCGCGTCGAGCCAGTTGGGCGGGGTGAAGGTTCCGGTGACGATGCGCGCGACGTTGCTGTTGGGGTTCTCCTGAACGTTCTGGATGGTGAAGGGGATGCCGCCCGCGGTCATCGCGCGGCGGGTCACCTCGGCACGCATGGACGTCACCGGACCGAGGGCGTGGCGCTCGCTCACCACCGTGTACGAAAACGCGAGGTGCAGGTCGGCGCGCGCGTAGCCCTGCGCCGTGAGGAAGGTGAACAGCGTCTCGTAGTCGGGCCGCGCCGCCTCGATGCGCGGGTCGGCGGAGGGAGTGCCGTCGCGCAGCGCGGTGAAGCCCGGCGACGCGGCGAGCATGGCGCCCGACGGCGTTCGGATGGTGCGGCGGATGGCGACGGCGACGCGGGCGCCGTAGGGGAGCGGTTCGAGCGGGCGGATGATGAGCGCGGAGCGGTTGGTGACGCCGGGCTCGTGGTTGGCGTCCATCTCGGCGAGGAAGGGAACGCGCCGCGAGTGGGTGACGTCGAAGAGGGCAATGGCGCTCGTGGCTTCGAGCGAGCGCGCGGTCTGCGTGATGTTGGCCAGGAACTCGGCCGCCAGCTCGTCGCCGAAGTGCACGAGGATGGGCGCGGTGGAGGGCGCCCCGTCGGCGCGATTGAACGGAACGACGTCGATGTTGGTGGCCCGCGGGGGGACCTGGAGAACGTTCTCGGGGAGGTCGAGTCGACGACCCGTCGGGGTACTCGGATCGGCGCGCGTCAGCAGGTCGGTCGGCCATGGGAGCAGGCAGTCGCTGGTGATCGCGAGGGGGTTGCACCGCGCCGCGCCGCCGTCCGCCGTGGGCACGTCGGTGGATGCGATGTCGGTGACCTTCACGACGTCGGTCGCGACGTCGTTGGGCGTGACGTCGGTGGCGACGTCGGTGGTGCTGGCGTCCGCCGGCGCGACGGCGGCCTCCTCGGTGCAGGCGACGAAGAGCACGGAGCAGAGCGTGACCAGGGTCGAGCGGAGCGACGTCATGGGCGCGGATGGTACACGCGCGAGGCGGGGGTCAAGCGGGGATCGCCGATGGAAGTCCGTGTGGCGCGCAAGTCCCACTGGCCTTGCATCGCCGACGTCGATGGTCGAGAGCATCAACCCATGACCGAAGCCTTCAAGAACCTCCTCAACGCCGCCGTCGTCCGCGCCACCGCGCGCCACCTGCGCCGGGCGTGGCCCGACTTCGACGCCCGCGCCTTCGAGCGCCGCTCGCTCGACGGGCTCGACGCGCTGGAGATGAAGGCCCGCGCCATGCACATCGCGGGTGCCCTCGAAGCGACGCTGCCACCCGACTTCGACCACGCCGCGACGGTCATCGAGGCCAGCCTCGCGCCGCTCGACGACGCGTCCGGCGCGAGCGGTCTGCGGAGCTGGGCGCTGTGGCCCGTCGGGGAGTTCGTGGTGCGACGGGGCATCGGTCACCCGGCGCGCGCGCTCACCACGCTGCACGCCGTCACGCAGCGCTTCACCGCCGAGTGGGCGATTCGTCCCTTCATCCTGGCGCACCCGCAGCTCTGCTGGGACACGCTCGCCCGCTGGGCCGATGATCCGAGCGAGCACGTGCGGCGGCTGGTGAGCGAAGGCAGTCGACCGCGCCTGCCATGGGGCATGCAGTTGAAGGGGCTCATCGCCGATCCGTCGCCCACGCTTCCGTTGCTACGCGCGTTGCAGGACGACCCGAGCGAGTACGTTCGGCGGAGCGTCGCCAACCACCTCAACGACATCGCGAAGGACCACCCAACCATCGTCTCGCAGTGGCTCGACGCGCACCTGCCGGGCGCGTCTACGGAGCGAAGGGCGCTGCTCAAGCACGCGAGCCGAACGCTCATCAAGCAGGGCCACGCGGACACCCTGGCGGCGTGGGGATTGGGCAAGCGCATGGCGGGCGAGGCGACGCTCACCGTGGCACCGAAGCGGGTGTCGGTCGGGGAGAGCCTGCGGTTGGACGTGACGTTGCGATCGACCTCGAAGCGGACGCAGAAGCTCGCGATCGACTACGCGGTGCACCACGTGAAGGCGAGCGGCGAGACCACGCCGAAGGTGTTCAAGGGGTGGGTGGTGGAGCTCGGGGCCAACGAGGAGCGCGCGCTCAGCAAGAGCCACTCGATGAAGCTCATCACCACGCGCCGCTACCACGCCGGTCGCCACGGCGTGGACCTCCGCGTCAACGGTGAGGTCGTCGCGACCGCGGGCTTCGACCTGCGGCTGTGACGCGCCGTCGCCGCGCGACGACCAGACCCAGCAACGCCGCCAACGACACCTGGAGCGCGCCCGGCCGAGCCGACCCACCGCCCACGCTGCACCCGATGCCGCCCTCTCGGAGCATCGCGCCGCTGGCCGTCGTCGCGTCCTGTTCGGTCGCGGCGCCGAGGTCGGTCACGGCAACCACTCCAGCGTCGCTTCGGGTGGGGACGCCATCGCCGCAGAGCATCTCCACCTCTCGCTCGACGGTCAGCTCGGTGTCCTGTCCCGGCACGTGGGCGCGGTACCCGATGCGATGGCGACCAGGGCGCGGACCGCCATTGTACTGACCGCTGTCGGGCCCGTCGCACTGCACATAGAACCGCGTCACCGCAAAGCCGCTCAGGGTTGTGACTGTTCCGAAGACCGAGTCGATGCTCCACGGTTGGCGGTCCAGGGTTGGCGTCCAGAGCAGTGCGCCCGACCACCGCTCTGCGTCGGGTGGCAGCTCCAGCCGCGCTTCGAGGAACGCGATGGCGAAGTTCGGCCCGCAGTCCGAACCCCACCCCGAGATGCGGAGGTGCTGAAACCCACGCTGCACCGCGGAGATGCCCACCGTGCCCAGGGACGTAGGGAGCGGCGCTTCGGGCCCGGTGCGGAAGCGCAGCGGCGGGTTTGGTGTTCCCTCCTGGCAGGCGGGCGGCCCCGTGACCTCGTACTCCGTCATCGGAGCGAGCGGCGTCGTCGGAACCAGCAACGGATCACCGAGGGCGCTGGTTCGCGTGGTGAAGGGCACGTCCTCGCGCGTGTCGCCCGCCACGCGGGTGAAGGTCACGGGCCCCGTCGGCGGCGGGCCGTAGAGGTCCCGCCGAGGCCAGAACGCGACCGCGGGGAGGTTCGCCGGTGCCGCCGATCTCGGCACGATCCGCGGCTCCAGACACGTGATCTGCCCCCTGCACGCCGCCGCCGGTCGGGCCGCGAGGGTCACAGCGAGCCCAGCCATCACGGCAAGAGAACCGAACGTCACCCGTCGCCTCATCACACACCTCCGACCGTGAAGAGCCAGCGATCCCGTGGCCCACGATGGCACAGGAAACCAGCCATTCCGCGGTCGCAGAAGACACTCAACAAGGTTCGGGCCAACGGGTCGACGGACCCTCGCGAGTGCACCACCTTCGCCGTACCGAACCCATCAACATCCTTCCGTTCCTTGCGTCCCTCGCCCCGTGGCGGTTCTCTCGACACTCGCCATGAACACCCACAGCAAGGTCGAGCTCGCGCTCATCCCCGTCGCGGTGGCGGGCGTCGCGACGGTCGCACCTTCGCTGCCGACGCACCTCGGCGCGGGCGAGCTGCTGACGGCGGCGTGCCTCGCGTGGCTGCTCCAGGGGGGACTGCGCGATGCGTGGCTGCTCTACCGGATGAAGACGCGCCCCGTGCGAACGACGCCGCGCAGGCTCGCGTGCATGTGTCTGGAGTCGAGCGCGGGCTTCACGGGCGTGGTCGTGGGCGCAGCGCTCGCGGCGGCGGGTCGCGGCGGTGAGGTGTCGCTCGACCGACTGCGATGGACGGCGCTGGCGGCGACGGTGCTGGCGACGGGCTTCGCGTTGCGCGAGGTGGTCATCACCTGGCGACCGCTCGGGCTGCGGCGCGAGCCCGATCACCACACCATCGTCTTCACGTGGTGGTAGTGATGACGGCACGATGCGCATCCGGTTCGACGCTGATCTGAGGTGGCAGGAGGCCCTGGCCGAGGGCGCGTACGAGATCGAGGGCATCCTCGACGGATCACTCCAAGAAGACGGCGCGAGCCTCCTCGTGGCGCGCTTCGAACACCCGGTGCTGGTGACTGATCCGCACCGCATCGCGCAGCTCCCTCCTGCGCGGCGCGACCTCGTGCAGTCGCTCTTCGGACTGCCGCGGCGCGTGATCGAATACGACGGCGTCGAGCTCGACTTCGACCAGTCGGTGTTTCCGCGGGTGTGGTCGCCGTCCATCGACACGCTGCTGGTGTGCCGGGCCGTGCGCGACCTCCTTCCCACGCTCGGCCCCGTGCGCGCGGGGCTCGAGATCGGCTGCGGGTCGGGCTACCTCTCGCTCTACCTCATGGAGGCGCTCGCGCGCGCCGGTCGCCCGCTCGACGAGATGCACGTCATCGACATCGACCCGCTCGCGGTGCAGTGCGCCATGGGTGCGCTGGAGAAGCGCTCGGGCCGCACGGTGGTGTCGGGCTCGCTCGGGCGGCGCGGCGAGGCGCTGCGGGTGCGCGGTCGTCACGACCTCGTGCTGATGAACCCGCCGTACATCCGGCGCCCACCAGAGCTCGTCGAGGGGCGCTTCCGCGACAACCCCTGGGAGGGCGTCGCGCTCATCCGTGAGGTGGCCGAGCGCGGCGCGGAGTTTCTCGCGCCGGGCGGGTCGTTCGTGATCGTGGTGTCGTCACTGTGCGACGACCTCGTGATGCCGTGGCTCGAAGCGGCCTTCGCGGTGACCGAGCTCGCGGCGATGGAGGTTCCGCTGAAGGTGTACGCCGTCACCTCCGAGCTGACGGCCAAGAGCCGCGCGTGGATGGAGTTTCTCACGCAGACCGAAGGGCTCCAGCGCATGATCCCGCCGCGCGATGGCTACGACCTCTGGCAACGGCTGCGCGTGCTGCGCTGTCAGGTGCGCTGAGGCACCCGTGGGGATGGGCAGCGCGACGGGTCACTTCTCCCGGGCGTGGAGAGCCGGAAGAAAGTGCTCGAAGTTGCCGACCTCTTCGATGTTGTGCAGCAGCCACGCGCGCCCCTTCTCGTCGGAGAAGGTGAACCGCCGCACCTGCGCGTTGATCGCGCGCGTCACGACGGAGCGCCCCTCGACCCCGACGGTGAGCGAGTTCTCGTATCGGGTCCCGCCCGCGACCCGGGCGAACGTGTAGTCCATCTTTGCGAGCTGGAGGCCGCGCACCCGCGGGCGGTGCCCGAAGCCGCCCTCGTCGAGGCGCACCACATGGCTGTGCACGTCGACGTCCCAGTCGGGGTTGCGCGCGAGCACCTCCTGGATGACGAAGATCGACCCCGGTCCGATCGGGTCGGTGCGCCGGCCGTACCGGAAGGCGACGTGATCGCGCGGGTGCCAAACCCGATAGCGGGGCACGCGTCGCCCTTCGAGCTCCATGTCCCCTTCGAGGTGCTGGAACCACCAGCGGAGCATCTCGGGGGTCACCCCGGAGACCAGGTCGTGGACGATCGAGAGGTGGAGGCGACCGTCGTCGAGCACCTCCAGGCGGGTCTGGGCGGACTCGAGGGGCTTCATCGTCCAGGGCACTTCGAGCGGCGGAGGCAGCGTGAGTTTCATGTCCGCGAATCTGGCAGCCGCTCGTCGCCGAGACAGTGACCGCGTCCGCCACGCTTGTGCCTCCGGCCGCCAGCGGTGACGATCGCGGCGTGATCACGGTCCTGGCGGCGCTCACGCAGGCGGTCATCGAGGGCGCGGTGGCGCTCGGAGACGACGAGGCGGCCCTGCGCGCGGCGGCGGGGCTCGACGCCGATCAGCTCGCCGAGCCCGACGGTCGCGTGCCGCTCGCCCAGCACCTCGCGCTGTGGACCGCGGTCGCACGCCGCCCGATCGGCCTCGCCCTCGGCGAGCGCATGGGGCTCACCGGGCTCGGCGTCGTCGGCTACGCCATGCAGCACGGCGCCACCGTCGGCGACGCGGCGGAGTGCATGGCCCGCTACCGCGCGATCGTGCACCCCGACGCGGTGCCGCGCATCGAGGTGGGCCCGGCGCAGCTCCGCTTCGTGCAGGTCGTGCCGCCCCCCTTCGCGCGCCTCCGCGAGCCCATCGACGCGCAGGCCGCGGCGACGCTGACCGTGATGCGGATCCTCACCGGGCGCGCGGTCTCGCCGATCGCCGTCTCGTTGCAGCGCCCGGCGCCGGCCGACCCGCGCGCGCACGCCGCGCTCTTCGGCTGCCCCATCGAGTGGTCCACGGCGACGACGGAGCTGCGCTTCGACGGCGCCCTGTGCGCGCTGCCGCTCCCGCGCGCCGACCCGCGCCTGTGCGGCTACCTCACGCGGCGTGTCGAAGAGCTGGCGGCGAGCCTGCCGTCGACGGCCTCGCTGGCCGCGCGCGCCCGGCGGGAGATCGGGCTGCTCCTCGCCGGGGGCGAGCCGCGGCTGTCGGCGGTGGCGCGGAGGATGGCGCTCTCGGAGCGCACAATGCACCGGCGCTTGCGGGAGGAGGCGACCGGCTTCGCAGAGCTCGTCGACGAGGCGCGGCGAGAGCGGGCGCTGCTCCTGCTCGACGACGCGCGGCTGAGCGCCTCCGAGATCTCGTTCCTGCTCGGGTACGCGGAGCCGGCGGCCTTCTTCCGGGCGTTTCGTCGCTGGACGGGCGAGACGCCGCAGGCCCGGCGCGCCCGGGCGTCGTCGGGCGAGCTGTCCGGTGCGCCGAGCGGTGCCACCTGACGAGGCGCTGATGGTCGTGTGAGACTCGGCGCTTGCCTGGACCTCGTGGGAGGTGACCATGTGCGGACCATGAGCGACGCCACCGTCTGCCCGCAGTGCGGCTCCGAGGACGTCGCCTTCAGCAAGAAGCGCCAGGTGTTTCTGTGCGCGGAGTGCGAGCACACCTTCGCGCGCACCACGGGCATCCAGACACGGCGGATCTTTCTCTCGTACGGCCACGACGAGTTCACGCCGCTGGCGGAGAGGGTGCGCGACGACCTCCGGGCGCGCGGCCACGAGGTGTGGTTCGACGTCGAGCGCCTGAAGGGCGGCGGCGACTGGGAGCGCGGCATCGACGACGGGCTCGCGCGCACCGACGAGGTCCCCGGCCAGGGGCGCGTGGTGCTGCTGCTCACGCCCCACTCGGTGCGGCGACCCGACGGCTACTGCCTCAACGAGCTCGCCCGCGCGCTCTCCCGCGCGATGACGGTCGTTCCCGTGATGGTGAGCTGGTGCGAGCCGCCGCTCTCCATCTGCCGACTCCAGTGGCTCGACCTGCGCGATGCGTCCGACCCGGCCGCCCGCGCCGAGCGCTACGCCGCCCGCTTCGAGTCCCTCCTCGACGCGCTGGAGAACGATCGGGTGCAGTCGGAGGGCGTTCAGTCGCGGCTCTTGAGCGCGCTGCAACCGCTGCCCTTCGACGTCGACGTGGCGGTGCACCTCACGCGCTTCACCGGGCGACGGTGGTTCTTCGACGAGGTCGACCGCTGGCTCGCCGACCCCACCGCACCGCGCATCTTCCTCGCGACGGGGCGACCGGGCCTCGGCAAGACGGCCATCGCCGCGTGGCTCTGCGCCAACCGCCGCGAGGTCGGTGCCTTCCACCTCTGCCGCCATGGTGATGTGCAGAAGGCCGATCCGCGGTGGTGCGTTCGCTCCATCGCCTACCAGCTCGCGAGCCAGCTCCCCGAGTACCAGCAGCGCCTCAACGCCCTCGGGCTGGAGCGACTCATCGAAGAATGCAACGCCCGCACGCTCTTCGACCGCCTCGTGGTGCAGCCGCTGCACGGCGGATTCCCCGCGCCCGACCGCACCATGGTGGTGCTCATCGACGGCCTCGACGAGGCCACCCTCGACGGCAACAACGAGCTCGCCGCCTTCCTCGCGACGGAGTTCGTGAAGACGCCCGCCTGGCTGCGCCTGGTGCTGCTCACGCGGCCCGACCCCGAGGTGATGCACCCGCTCCAGGGCGTCACTCCGCGACCGCTCGACGCCGACGCCTCGCACAACAAGGCCGACCTCGCCGCCTACGTCACCCGCGAGCTCGCGCCCTTCGCCTCTGAGGGACAGCTCGCGCCCGCGGTCGTCGACGCGATGGTCGACCGCAGCGAAGGGCTCTTCCTCTACGTCGACCGCGTGCGCGAGGAGCTCGCCCAGGGCCGCCTCTCGCTCGACGACGTCGGTGCGTTTCCGCGCGGACTCGGCGGGATGTACGCGCAGTTCTTCAAGCGGCAGTTCGCCGACCTCGCGGCGTACGAGCGCGACGTTCGCCCCGCGCTGGAGCTCATCGCCGCGGCCCACGGCGCGCTGCCGACGGAGGTGCTCACCGCCGCGCTCGGCTGGGACGAGTACGCCGCGCCGAAGCTACGCCGCGCGCTGGGATCGCTCTTCGTGACGAGCGACGGGGCGGTGCGTCCCTTTCACGCGACGGTCGCCGAGTGGCTCACCGACGAACACCGCGCGGGTCCGTACTTCGTGAGCGCCCGCCGCGGCCACCAGCGCCTCGCCGACCTCGCGCTCTCCGAGCTGCGCGCGGGCCTCGCCGCGATGTCCGCCTACGGGCGCGACCACCTCGCCGATCACCTCGTGTCGCTGCGCCGCGCCGACGAGCTCGCGGAGCTGCTCGCGCGCGAAGACTTCGTGTCGTGGCACCTCGCGGCCGACCCGTACCGCCCGCGCGCGTGGTGGGCCTGGCTCGAACGCACCGACGCCACCCGCGCCAACGAGCTATGCCGCGCGGTGGGGCTCTCCCCTCCCCCGACCGCGGCGGGCTGCGACGCGCTGGCCGACCTGCTCAACGCGCTCGGTCACTGGAGCGACGCGCTCGCGCTCTACGACCACGCCATCGCGCGAGCCGAGGCGCAGGGTGATCGCGCGAAGGTGGCCAACTCGCTGGTCGACCAGGCGCAGATCCTCCGCGCGCGCGGTGATGCGGCAGGTGCGGTCGCGCGGCTCGATCGGGCCGAGCCGTTGTGCTTCGAGGCGGGCGATCGGTCCGAGCTGCGACGGTGCCGCGCGCTGCGCTCCGACCTCGCGGGCAGCGGCGGCGACCACGCGGCATCGCTCGAATTGCTGGAGCAGGTCGAGCGCATGTCGCGCGACGAGGGCGACGCCGAAGGGCTCACCGCGGCGCTGCTGGGCCGCGCCTGGATCGTCTTCTCCACGGGCGGAAATGCCGACGCGGCGCTGGCGTTGCTCGACGAGGCCGAGCGCTCGTGTCGGCACCGCGGCGCGCACGAGTCGCTGGCGCGGGCGCTCTCCATCACGGGGCGCGTCGAGGCGGCGCGCGATCGCTACGAGGCGGCGGGTCGGCGCTACGCCGAGATGGAGGCGATCTGCCGGGAGTACGGGATGGGTCGGCAGCTGGCGATCTGCCACAACGACCAGGGGGAGCTGGCGCGCAAGCAGGGGCGTTGGGAGGAGGCGGCCGCGGCCTACGAGAAGACGGAGGTGCTGGCGGTGAAGCTGGGGAGCCCGCTGATGGCGGCCATCGCGCAGGGCAACCGCTCGTCGGCGCTGGCGGGCATGGGCCGCGCGGAGGAGGCATTGGAACTACTGGCGCGATCGATCGCGGCGGTGCGGGTGGCGGGCAATCCGTTCACGCTGGTTCAGGGGCTGGTGCAGCAGGCGGAGCTGCTGGACACGAAGCTGGCGCGGCGGGCCGAGGCGCTCGCGTGCGCGGAGGAGGCGCTGGCGCTGGCGACGGAGAAGCGGTTTGGCGCGCTGGAGACGACGTGCCGCGCGCTGGTGGAGCGGCTTCGGTAGGAGCGCTGGGATGAGCGCCAACGCGCGAACCCCAGCGACTACCTCTACGTCCCGCACACCCCTTCAACACACTGACCGCCGTCGCAGCGGATGCCGCAGCCGCCGCAGTTGGTCGGGTCGACGGTGGCGTCCACCTCGCATCCATTCGCGGGGTTGCCGTCGCAATCGAGGCGGCTCTCGGTGCAGACCTCCTTGTAGCAGCGGCCCTCGAAGCACAGGTCACCCGCGGCGCAGCCCTGCTCGCACGAGCCGCAGCGGGCCTCGTCGAAGCCCGTGTCGACGCACACCGCGCCGCAGCGCTGGAAGCCCTCCTCGCAGGCCGTCACGCCCGCGTCGTCGTTCGAGCGGCCGACGAAGCCGAAGCTGAAGTGACGGATGTCGGCGACGATCAGGTTGGTCATCGCGCGGCCACCCACGCTGACGAAGCCACCCGTCCCGGTGGGCGACCAGAGGATGTCCATCTGCGCGAGGTCGGCCGGGCGCGACGGCTGAAACGAGACGCGCGCCGGCGTCCCGAGCTGTAGCCCCGAAGGACCAAACTGGTACATCCCGCTCACCGCCGTGAAGCTGCCCGGAGCGGCCTGCGGCGAGAGCGCGATGGTGATGGGCGTCGCCATGCGAAGCGCGCCTGGCGGGAAGGTCAACGTCACCACGTCGGCGCCGTTGCCGGGGTTGAAGGTGACGGTTCCGCCCGCGGGGCCGATGGTCGCGGTGACGCTGTTGGGAACGTCCGCTGCGACGTCGGTCCCGGTGCCAGCGTCGGTCGCAGCAGGGACGTCGACGGCCGTGGTGATGTCCGTGGTCGCGGCGTCGGCCCGACCGTTGTTCACGATGGAGCTGCCGCCCGTGCACGCGACGAGCGGCAGACAGAAGAGAAGCAACGACGGTCTCATGGGCGTGGATCCTTCCGGGCTGGGTCGACGAAGCGATCGAGCCGACCGTAGCTGAGGTAGACCGGATCGAAGAGCTTGAACAGGCGCGCCGACAGGGCGCCGATCACGCCGAGGGCCATGCGCGTCCCGGCCTGCGACAGCGAGCCCGAGCGCGACCGCAGCGGCAGCCTCCCCTGGAAGATGGCGCGCAGCATCACGACGACGAAGGGGGTGAGCACGATCATGGTGAGCCGCCCCACCGTCGGGCGAAACGACACCACCGCGTCGTCCCAGTGGCTCGCGCAGTAGAGCGCCGCGAGCACCGCGACGACGATCGACGCGAAGCGCGCCGTGAGCTTCAGCGCCAGCGACTGCCGCCACACCTTGAAGAACCCAGAGCTCGCGATGTCGAGGTGCTCCATGAAGTCGTCGAAGCCAGCGGGCTTCTGCCCCACCCACGACGTCATCGGCTCGATGCGCAGGAAGCTCCACGCGTGCGGCGGCGCCGTCGACGCGGGGAAGTGCGCGAGGCTCGCCGGAACCTCCGCCACCGTCATCCGATACCCGCTCGTCATCAACGCGTACGCCTCGGCCTCCGAGAACGCATCGAGGTCGGTTCGTATCCCCGCGAGCGCGCGCTGCACGTCCTTGCGCACGCCGTACGCCGTGAGCTCGCTGCCGTCGTCGGGCACCTCGGCGTCGGGCCCGTCGACGTCGGAGGGCTCCACCCGCAGCACGTCGAGCCCCTTCTTCAGGTGAACGAACATCAACCCCCGCAAGAGCAGCGAACGACGCCGGGTCATCAGGTCGCGAAACTGCGCCGAGCGAACGCGCGCCTGGAGGATTCCGCTGGAGCGCAGCGGCACCGCGAGGGGGCTGGCCGGCGCCGTGGAGCCGTCTTCCAGCGGTCCGCTCGCGTCGCTCACGAGCAGCACCGTGACGTCCTGCTCCAGCAAGCTGCTCACGCCCTGGTTGTCGTAGACGCCGCCATCGACGAGGAAGACGGTGCGGTCGGGGTAGAGCCCGCGCACCTCCAGCGGGTCGAGCACACCCGGCACGCACGCCGACGCCGCCACCGCCTCGGCCAGCGTGACCTCGCGCACCCCCTTCGGAACCTCGCCATGATCCACCGGGCGGAGGTGCTCGCTCGCGTCGATCTCCGGGTCGATGCTGCCCGCGGGCTCGCCCATGGACCCGGCCGTGAACTGCCAGTTGTGCCCCGTGTTGAGCGTCGTCGCGTTGAGCACCAGCGTCGGGACACGATGCCGCCGCAGCCAGTTGTCGTAGCGCGGGTCGAAGTCGTTGGGCTCCCCTTTGGGTCGTACGCCGAGGCTCCGCAGCGGGTGCCGCGCGACGCCGTCGACGCGCCGGAAGAGGTGCTGCTCGTAGAGGGTGGCGACGTGGTCGGTGACGTTGGCCTCCATCCCGAGGGCCATGCGCGCCTGCAAGCGCGGGCTCGCAAAGGCCGTCATCCGCACGTTGCTGGTGACGCCCGCGTAGAACTCCTCCGCCATCGTCGCGACCAGCGTCACGTAGTCGTCGCGGGTGATCTCCTCGTCGGCCCTGGACTCCAGCAATCGCCGCAGCGCGAGGTAGTAGTACGCCCCGACGATGGCGCCGCCCGACACGCACGAGAGCACCTCGATGTGTCGCAAGAGGTCGAGCTCCGCGAGCCGCGCAAACACCCCCAGGTGAAAGAACGACGCCCTGAACCCACCACCCGACAGCGCGAGCCCGACCTTGCCCAGCAGCGCCGCGCGCACCGTCTCCGGGTCGCCATCGAACATCGCCCCGAGCGCCTGAAGGGCACCCTCGCCGTCACCCCGCTGCGCCGTCGCGAGCGACGCAAACTGCTTGAGCGTCGACTCCATCTGCCAGCGGGCCACGCCCGGCAGGGCCCTCGCGCGGTCGACGTACGCCTTCGCCTCGGCGAACTCCCCGACGCCGAAGTGCGCCTCGGCGAGCGTGACGAGCACCCACCAGTTCGCGCTCGCCGCGCGATCGGCGAGCACCGCGATGACCTCGCGCCGGATGGCGTTGGCCTCCGCGCGACGGACCCGCGCCGACTCCCTCTCGGGGAGGCCCGCGCGCACCGCAGCCGCAGCGTCACGCGCGGCGAGCAGGTCGAGCACGTAGGCGGCGTTGATGGCGGTGTACCCGTCGTCGCGCCCGCGGCTGATCGCAGCGCCGCGACGATAGTATTCGAGCGAGGTCTCCAGCGCGTCGACGCTGGCGGTGGCCTCCCAGCGGCGCTTCTCGATGGCCCCCGCGACGCCGAGCGTCTCCGGGTCTTCGGTGGTGGCGGGCGGGTCGCTCGCCGCGAGGATGACCATGGCCGCATCGAGCCGCGTGAGGGTCGGGAGGCGCTCGTCCTTGTACGTGCAGACGGCGCGCTTGACCCCGAGCGTTCGTCGCGTGGCGGCGTCGGCGTCGGGGTGCAGCGCGGCGCGACGGAGCACCTCGCCCGCCCACGAGAACGCGCGTGCCTTCATCAGCTCGCGTGAGAGTGACAGCGCCTCGGCGGGCGTCACCTCCGCGGCTGCCAGCAATGCCCGGGCGCGCGCGACCGGGGTGTCGACTGGGGGCTGCGCGGGTTCCGCCATCGCGGCGCAGCGTACAACTCCTGCGGGCGGGTCCTACACTCCGACGCGATGGACGCGCTCCGTATCGGTGTGGTGGGCTACTCGCGGCCGTGCTTCGACGAGGGTGAGGCGAGGCGCCTCGTCGTGGTTGCGCTCGACGCGACGGAGGCGGTGCGACCGGGCGCGCCGCGGGTGCTCGTCGCGGGGCTGACGGACGTGGGGGTTCCGGCGATCGCGTATCGCGAGGCGGTGCGCCGGGGGTGGCGGACGGCGGGCTACGCGTGCTCGCGGGCGGCGGGGCTGCCGTGCTTTGCCGTCGACGAGCGGGTCATCGTCGGGAGCGCGTGGGGCGACGAGAGCGCGGCGTTTGTCGCGGCGGTGGAGGTGTTGATCCGGGTGGGCGGCGGGCCGCAGTCGCACCGCGAGGTGGCCATGGCCCGCGCACTGGGCGTCGAGGTCATGGAGTACGAGCTGCGCTGAGGACGCTGGGCCGGAGTTCGCGTGCCCCCGTTGCAGGGGCGTGCAGTCGCTCACTCCGGGCTATTTCAGGTGGTCACCTCGCTTCGCGAGGTTGCAGCGCTGGTTTCAACGGACAACCCGTCGACCATCCATGGTCTGTGGTGAGTCCCTGCAACCTGGCGAAGCGAGGTGACCACCTGAAATAGCCCGGAGTGAGCGACTGCACGCCCCTGCAACGGGGGCACGCGAACTCCGGCCCGACGGGCTCAACGCCCCGCTGCTACTCCGCGCCGATCTCCCGCAGGAAGGTCCGCGCCTCCTCCAGGTTGGCGTCTTCGGAGAGCGCCTTCCTCGCCAGAAACACCGCCTTCTTGGGGTCGCCCTGGCTCCGCGCGATCATGCCCTGCCGCAAGAACGCCATCGCCCGGCTCATCGGCGCCGGGTTCTTCATCAGCGCGATGGCCCGCAGCGCCTTCTGCGCGATGTCGAAGTTGGACTGCTCCATCGCCACGTCGGCGAGCTCCGCCGCGACCTGGCCGTTCTGCGGATCGGTGTCGAGCGCCGCGTTGAGCCACGCGAGCTCCACCGCGTGGTCGCCCGCCGCGTAGGCCAGCCGGCCCATGCGGTGCTGCAACGTCGCGAGCTCCTTCGAGCGACGGTTCTTGTGCGTCGCGATGGCCGCGTTGAGCAGCGACGACGCGTCCTCCAGCCGCTGCGACGACGTGTACGCGTCGACCAGCAGCACCGTCACGTCGTGGTCCGTCGGGCGCAGCTCGTGGGCCCGCGCCAGCGGCTCGATGGCCAGCGCCGGCTCGGCCGCGTTGTCCAACAACACCTCGCCCGCGCGCTTGAACCCATCGAAGCGCTCGCCCAGGTCTTCCGTGCGCTCGGCCGCGTCGGTCCACAGCTTCGCCGCCTCGTGGAAGAGACCCATCGTCTCGTAGAGCAACCGCAGCCGGTCGCGCAGCACCGCGTTGCCCAGGTCGGCGTCGTACGCCCGCTGCAATCCATCACGCGCGTCCGTCGGGCGACCCGCCGCCGCGCACGCATCCGCCAGCCGCACCGCCGCGTCCGCGCGCGCCTCGCCGTGTTCGAGCGACACCAGCCGGTGGAAGCCCACCGCCGCGTCGTCCCAGCGCCCCGCCTCGGCGTGCAGCGTCGCGAGGCGCCGCAGCGCCTCCAGGTCATCGGGCTGCCCGGTGACCCACTCCGCCAGCAGCGTCGTCCCCTCGTCCACGCGGCCGATGCGCGGGAGCACCTCGGTGAGCCGCAGCATCGCCGCCCGCGACGCCTCGGTGTCGCCCTCCGCGAGCGCCAGCCGACGCCGCCGATCGAGCGCCGCCGCAAACTCCCCCGCCAGCACATCGCCCACCCGCAGAAACGCCGCTTCGAGGTCGTCCACCGCGCCGCCGCTGTCGCCCGCCGCGCCGCGCAGCTCGGCCCGCAGCCGCAGCAGCGGCGCCACCATCGACTCGCCGCCGACCTGCGCCTCGACCGCCGCGCCCACCACCTCGATCGCCCCCGCGCCATCGCCCGCCGCCGTCAGCGTGCGCGCGTACTCGGCCAGCAGGTCGAGGTCGTCCGGCGCGTCCGCCCGCGCCTCGCGCAAGAGCGCCGCCGCCCGCGCCGCGTGCCCCAGCGTGTCGCGATGAAGAGCCGCCGCGCTCCGCAGCGCCGCCGCCCGCGCCGCCGGATCGGTGAGCTGACGCCCGTAGCGCTCGCGCAGCGACGCCAACGCGCCGAGGTCTTCCCGCGCCTGGTAGCGCGCTTCGAGGTGCTCGCGGATGGTGTCGTCACCCGGCATCGCCGCGAAGCCCGCTTCGAGCGCCCGCTCGACGCCCTCCGCGTCGCCCACCTGATCGCGCAGCGCCGCCAGCGCCATCGCCAGCTGCGCCGCCTCCGCGCCGGTGCGCCTGGCCAGCAGGCGCTCGATCACCGCCGCGCGCTCCTCCGGGGGATCGTCGCTGGTGAGCAGCCCGTGCGCCGTCGTCAGCAGCTCGACGTCGTCGGGCAGCACCTCCAGCGCGCTGCGCAGCACGTCCACGGCGCCCTCCCGCCGCGTCGGCGCGAGCAGCCCCGCGAGACGCAGACCCAGCACCCGCGTGCCCTCCGCGTCGCCCCGCTCGCGCGCGCTGTCGAAGCGGGCGAAGAGCAGGTCGGCCAGGTCTTCGCTGCGCCCCGCGCGCTCGTAGAGGTCGGCCAGCATCGTGGTCGCCGCGGTGTCGTCGGGGTCCTCGTCCAGCAGCGCGCGCAGGGCGTCCATCGCCGCCTCCTCGCCGCCCGGTCGCGCCAGCAGGATGCGCGCACGCTCCATGCGCAGGTGGTTGCGGTCGGCGGGGTTGAAGACGTGCGACACCGACTCGTCGATGAGCGCCTCGAGCCGCGCCTCGTCGCCGAGTCCGCGGTACACCGTCAACAACGGCTCCCACACCAGCCGGTTGCCCGGGTCGTTGGCGTGCAGCGCCTCGTAGGTGCGCGCCGCCAGCGCCAGATCATTGAGCGGACCAGCCGCCAGCGCCGCCACTTGCAGCATCAGCGCCGTCGCCTCGTCGGGCTCCGACTGCGTCGCCGCCGCGCGCAGCCAGCGAACCGCCTCTGCCGGGTCGCCCGCCGCCTCGCGCTGCTTCGCCAGCGCCACCATCGCCCACGTCGACTCGGCCGCTTCATCGCGAGCCTCGCCCAGCGTCACGGCCCGACGCAGCAGCGCCTCGGCCCGCTCGTGGGCCTGCACCTCCACCGCGAGATCGACCGCCTGGTGCAGCGTCTCCCACGACGCCTCGGGCGACGCCGCGCGCCGCTCCAGCACGTCGAGCAGCGCGCCGTTGTCGCCCGCCTCGCGCGCCACCCGCTCGTACAGGTCGAGCACCGACGGGCGATCGGGCCACCGCCCCGACGCCGTCTGTAGCAGCCGCGCCGCGCGCGACAGATCGGGCGCGCGCTCGTGCACCCACGCGATCCACGTGAGGCCCTCCTCCACATCGTTTTCGTTGGAGGAGGCGAGGAGGAGGGCGGCGAAGTTCCAGGCCGAGGCGCGGGCCGAGTCGCCCTCGAAGGCCGTCAGCCGTCGCAGCACCTCCACCCGTCGCGTCGTGTCGCCGAGCGCCGCGTACGCCTCGTCGAGGCCCGCCCACGCCGCCACCCGCGCGGCGTCATCACCCAGCGACGCCGCCTCTTCGTAGAAGCCCACCGCCCCAGCGGGGTCGGCCAGGTCGCGCGTCCGCAGCTCGGCGTAGCGCAGCGCCAGCGCCCCGGTGGCCACCGCGTCGCCCGTGTCCCGCACCCGGTCGAGCGCGGTGCGCAGCACGGTCTCGTAGCGGGCGACCTCACCGAGCCCGCGCGCGATGCGCTGGGCGGCGTCGTGGAGCCTGGCATCGAGGGGGCGCAGGGCGAGCGCCTCGATCAACCCGTCGAGTGCCTCGGCGGGACGACCCAGGTGCGCGTCGAGGAGGTCGGCCGTGTCGGCCAGCACCGCGGCGCGGGCGATCGGCTCGCGCACCCGCTCCAACCGCGAGCGCAGCGCCCGAAGCAGCACCTCGTGCTCGCCCGCGGCCTTGAGCGCGCGCTCGAAGCGCACGCCGTCTTCGTCGGTGCGAGAGGCCACCTCGAAGGCGGTCTCCAGCGTCTCGGCCGCGCGGTCGTGCTGACCCAGGTCGCGCGCGATGCGGAACAACTCCAACAACACCTCCGCCGGCCGCGGCATGTCGTCCGACGGAGCCGTCTGCCGCCGCACGATGAGCAGCAGCGCGCGAAACGCCCGCTCCGCCCGGTCGAGCTGACCCGCCTCGCGCGCGAGCTCGCCCAGCAGCCGGTAGACCCCGGCGTGCCCGAGGTCGATGCTCGACGCGAGGTCGAGCTGCGCGAGCGCCTCGGGAAGGTCTCCGCGCGCCCGCGCGATGAGCGCCAGCTGGTGGTGGGCGTGGGCGCGCTCCGGCGGACGCTGCCGACCGTACGCTTCGAGCAGCATCGCGAGGATGGCCCGCGCCTCGTCGAGCCGTCCGCCCGCGCGCAACGCGTCAGCCAGGGCGATGCGCAGCCCGCGGTCGTCCGGCGACGCCGCGACGGCCGACTCCAACACCGGAACCGCGCGCTCGGGTGCACCGAGGCGACGGTGCAGGATCTCCGCGGCCTCGCGCAGATCGGCCGCCGAGGCGTTGGCCCCGTCGGCGGGCTCGGCGAGGAGGGCGGCGAGGGGTTCCCACCGGGCCGACTCGCGGTAGAGGGTGGCGAGGTCGGCGCGCAGCTCGCCCGCGTCACCGCCGCTCGCGAGCTGGGCTTCGAGCACCGCGCGCGCCCGGTCGGGATCGCCGCTCGCCACGTACACCCGCGACAGCGCGGCCACCACCGGTCGGCGCTCGGCCCCGGTCGCGCCCGCGAGGCGCCGCTCCAGGTACGCCGCCGCCGTCGCCGGCTCGTTGCGCGCGAGGTACAGCCGCGCGAGCGCGTCGAGGGCCGCCGGGTCGTCCGAGCGCGCCGCGATGCGGGCGTACCCGTCGATGGCCGCGGCCTCGTCGCGCAGGTCGCGCTCGGCCACGCGGGCGGCCGACATCCAGAGCCCGTCGGCGCCTTCGCTGCCCGACGCGTCGAGGGTCTTCGCCTGCGCCACGAGGATGGTGTGCAGCTCGCGCGCCCGCTTCACGTCGAGCAGGTCGGTGAGCGCCGCGATGGTGGCCGGGTGCCCGGCGAGCTCTTCGAGGTTTTCGTTGTAGGTCGCGAGCGCGCCGTCGTCGTCGCTGAGCGCGCGCTGGTTGCGGGCGATGTCCATGCGCAGCGTGAGCCGACGCGCGGGATCATCAGCGAGCGACAGCTCGTGGCGGCGCAGGTCGAGCAGCTCGGCGCGCATGTCGGCGGCGTCGTAGAGGTCGGCCAGCCGCGCGATGACCGCGGCGTCTTCGCGCCCCTCCTCCCGCAGCCCCTCGTAGATCGCGATGGCCCGCGGCGCATCACGGAGATCGCGGGCCGAGCGCTCGGCCGCCTCGCACTGCAACGCACGCGCCTCGTCCGGCGAGAACGGGTGCTTCGCCGCCGCGCTCAGGAGCTGCACCGCGAACTCGTGCTCGCCCGCCGCCGCCGACAGGTCGACCAGCGCCCGCATCGACCACGTCGTGTGATCGCGCGCGGCCCCGTCGTCGCCCTGCTTCCACGCCGCGGCGCTGCGCTCCAGGAGCGCCCGCAGGATCTCTCCCGCCACCACCCGATCGCCGCCCGTCGCGAGCTCGACCTCGGCCGCCTCGCGCAGCGCGCCCAGCGCCTCGGGCCCATCACCCAGCGCCTCGACCAGCGCGCGCAGCGTCTCGACCAGCGCGCGACCCGGCGCCCTCCGCTGGAGCGCCGCGTACTGCTGGAGCCGACCCACGTCGCCGCGGTCGAGCGCCACCGCCCGACCGAGCGCCGCCTCCGCCGCGTCGAGGTCGCCGCGACCCTGCTGGTGCCGCACGGCCGACCACGTCAACAACGCCGCCTTCAGCGCGTCGGAGAGCGCCGCCGTGTGCATCGCCGCGTCCACCGCGTCGAGCGCCAACGCCCACTGTCCCTGCGCGTCGACGCCGCCCTCCACCGCCGCGTCGAAGGTCGCCGACAGCGACGCGTCGATGCGACCCAGCGCGCCGCTCGTGGCGACCAGCGCCTCGGCCGCCCGATCCCACCGCCCGCACGCCGCGCTCACCCGCACCGTCGCCGTCGCGGCCCGCAGATCGGAGCGATCGGCCCGCGCCACCCGCGCAAACGCGTCGAGCGCGCCTTCGCGGTCACCGAGCGTCTCTTCGAGAATCTCCCCGAGCCGCAGCGCCAGCCGGTGCGCGTCGGCGTCGGCGTCGGGCCGCGCGTCCCTCGCCGCCCGGTAGGCGTCGGCAACCAGCGGCCACTCGCCCACCTGCGCCGCGAGCCGATCGATCTCCTGCTCCCACGGCCCGAGCTCCGCGCCGTGACCCGCCGCCAGCGGCAGCCCCTGGGCCACCAGCTTCAGCGCGCGGTGCAGATCACCCAGCTGCTGTTCGGCCACCGCGGCCGACCCGCGCAGCACCTCCAGCCGCGCGCCCGCGTCCGCCGTCGCCGCGAGCCGGTGCTCCACGAGGTCGACCAGCGAGGCCCAGTCCTCGGTGCGCTGAAACGCCCCTTCGAGGGACTTCGTCGCCGCGTCGTGCGTGCTCGTGACCTCCAGCAGCGCGCGCATCCCCGCGAGCGCCACTTCGAGGCCCGGCGCGTCGTCGAGGGCCGACCGATATGCGGTGAGCGCCTGGTCGGGGCTGTCACCCCGCGCGCGAAACACGTCGCCCGCCCGCGCCCGCAGCATCGCCCGCCGCGTCGGGTCGGACTCGCTCGCGCCCGCGCGGTCGAGCAGCTCCAGCAGCTCGGGCCAGCGCTCGGCCCGCGCCAGCAGCAGCGACAGCGCGTCGACCACCGCCTCGTCCTCGCCAAACGCCTCGCGCACCTGCCGCCACGTCGCGATGGCGTCGTCGGTGCGACCCAGCGCGTCGGCCTGGATCTTCGCCACCGCCACCAGATCGGCCCGCCGCGCGTCGTCGGTCGCGGCCGCGTCGGCGCGCGTTCGCAGCACCACCACGAGCTCGTCCCAGCGCTCGGCCGAGGCCAGCAGCGAGGCCAGCGCGTCGAGCGAGGTCGGATCACCCGCCGAGAGGCTGAGCCGCGCGCGCCAGCCGGCCACCGCGCGGTCGAGGAGACCCAGCGACTGCGCCAGCGTCGCGGCGCGGGCCCACGCCTCCACCTGCGCGTCGACGGTGTCTTCGAGCCGGGCCACGGCCTCCAGCGCGTCGAGGCGCGCACCCTCATCGGACGACCCGGCGAGCAGCGCCTCCAGGGCGCGCGCGCAGCGCAGGGCCAGCGCGGAGGAGACGCCCGGCGCGTCGAGCACCTCGCGGTAGAGGGCCACGGCGCCCGGCGCGTCGTCGAGCACCGCGGCGCGAACCTCCGCGGCCCGAACGAGCAGCGCCAGCTTGCGGTCGAGGGCGTTGGCGTCGAGCGAGTGGGCCGCGCCCGCGAGGGCCTCGACCAGAACATCGTGACGATCGGTGCGTCCGGCGGCGGCGGTGAGCTCGTCGAGGGCCGCGTCGGAGAGCGGGGACAGGAGCAGCAGCCGCGCGAGGTGCGGCATCGCCTCGGGCTCGCGGCCGAGGGCGCGCAGGCGGTCGGAGAGCTCGCGCAGCGTGGGGGCGTCGTCGTCGCCCGCCGACACTTCGAGGCTGCGGTGCAGCACGCGCAGCACGTCGTCGACGCGCGCGGCCTGGTCGTACTCGACGCGCAAGAGACCGAGCGCCTGGCGGGTCACGGTCGGGTCGTCCGAGGCGCCGAGGCGTTCGAGAACGGACCACGCGTCGGAGCGGTCGCCGCCCGCGTCGAGCATGGCGGTGGCGGTGTGCAGCGCGCCCGACGGGTCGTGGAGGGCGTCGAGGTAGAGGGCGGCGATGCGGGCGCGCTGGGCGCGCTGGGCGTCGCGGGAGATGTGCCCGAGGCGCGCCGACCAGAGGGCGATGAGGTCGCGGTGGCGGCCCTGGCGCTCGTAGAGGCGTTCGAGGGCGCGGGCGGTCTGCGGCTCGGTGGGGTCGAGCGCGAAGAGCGCTTCGAGGTACTGCGCGGCGCGGTCGGGCTGCGCGGCAAACTCGCGGGCGACGTTGGAGGCCTCGACGAGCAGCGAGCGACGGCGGGCGACGTCGTCGGCGGGTGTGGCCGCGAGGGTGCGGTCGTAGAGGGAGAGCAGATCACCCCAGCGCTCTTCGACGGTGTGCAGCATCGTGAGGCGCTCGAAGGCCCACGCGGCGTTGGGGTCGGCGGTGAGCACGGCGTCGAGGACGGCCACGCGCGCCGCGGCGTCGCCCGACCACTCTTCGAGGAAGGCCAGCGCGCGCTCGCCCAGCTTCGAGGCGAGGCCCGGCGCGTCGGTGCGGGCGAGGGCCTCGCGGTAGCGCTCGATCACCTCGTCGGGGCGTTGCAGCGCGCGGGCGCTCGCCTCGGCGGCGTCCCAGCCGGCGTCGCTCGTCGGGTCCTGCGCGACGGTGTTCAGGGCGCTGCGGAGAACTTCCTCGTGATCGGCGTGCGTGCTCATCGGGCGTCAGGTCCTTGCAGGCGGGCGTCGCGGCTCTCCTTCCCCGAAGCGCCGCGACGATGATCAAACGGGAGGATTGCGGGGCTGGCGACGATAACCCAACCGCCCGGCGGGTCGTCACTCACAAATCGAGTCGGTCGATAGGAGCGCCAGGACATCCGTCCGGCGGGGAAGAGCCGGGTTTACAGGTCGAGCGCGATCACGCCCGGAAACGACGCGTTGCACGCCGTGTTGCCGTCGGTGCGACCGCGGGTGCCGGTGAGGCGGGACACCTCCACGCCGCCGCGCACCACCACGAGGGTCCAGGTGGCGTTGGCGACCGCGCTCGTAAACGCCTCGGGGCAGATGTAGTAGCGGCCCGGCGTGAAGGTCGACGGCCAGAAGATGTTCTCCGGCCCCTGGGTGGTGGTGTTGTCGACGTCCAGGGTGCCGCCGCAGGCCGTGAGACGGTTGTAGAAGATCTCCGTCCCGCAGGGCGGCAGCACGTGCAGGTCCATGTCCCCCGGCACGCTCCAGGTCAGCGTGAACCGCAGCGTCCCCTGGCCCACGCAGGTGCCCGCCGCGCAGGCCGTGCCCGTCGCGCAGGTGGTGCCGCACGCGCCGCAGTGCGTGTTGTCGTTCTGGAGGTCGCGGCACACGCCCGAGCAGTTGGTGGTGCCGCCCGCGCACGACACCCCGCAGGTCCCGCCCGAGCAGAGCTGCCCCGACGGGCAGACCCGCGCGCACACCCCGCAGTTGGTGTTGTCGTTGCTCAGGTCGCGGCACACCCCCGAGCAGTTGCTCAGCCCCGCCGCGCACGACGTCACGCACGCGCTGCCCGAGCACGAGGTGCCCGACGGGCAGACGTTGCCGCACGCGCCGCAGTTGGCGTTGTCGCTGGTGAGCGATCGGCACACGCCCGAGCAGTTGGTGGTGCCCGCGCCGCAGGTGACGTTGCACGCGCTGCCCGAGCAGATCTGACCCGCCGCGCAGACCGTCCCGCACGCCGAGCAGTTGTTGTTGTCCGTGGTGAGGTCACGGCACACGCCCGAGCAGTTGGTGAGCCCCGCGCCGCACGACACCACGCACGCGCTGCCCGAGCAGATGCGGCCCGCCGCGCAGACGTTGCCGCACGAGCCGCAGTTGTTGTTGTCGTTGGTGAGCGAGCGGCACACCCCCGAGCAGTTGGTCGTCCCCGCGCTGCACGACACCACGCACGCGCTCCCCGAGCAGACGCGGCCTGCGGCGCAGACCGTCCCGCAGGCGCCGCAGTTGTTGTTGTCGTTGGTGAGGTCGCGGCACACGCCCGAGCAGTTGGTGGTGCCCGACGCGCACGACACGGTGCACGTGCCCGCCGAGCAGACCGTGCCCGCGGCGCAGACCCGCGAGCACATCCCGCAGTTGAGGTTGTCGCTCGTCAGGTCGCGGCAGACGCCCCCACAGAAGGTCTGCCCCGCGCTGCACGACACGCCGCACGCGCCCGCCGAGCACACCTGGCCCGACGGACACACCGTCCCGCAGGCGCCGCAGTTGGTGTTGTCCGTCGAGAGCGTGCGGCACACGCCCGAGCAGTTGGTGGTGCCACCCACGCAGGTGACGGTGCACATCCCGGCCGAGCACACCTGGCCCGACGGGCAGACCCGCCCGCACGCGCCGCAGTGGTTGTTGTTGGTCGCGAGGTCGCGGCACACGCCCGAGCAGTTGGTCTGCCCCGCCGCGCAGGTCACCGTGCACACGCCCGCCGAGCAGGCCGTCCCCGCCGCGCACACCACGCCGCAGCCGCCGCAGTGGCTGTTGTCCGTGAGGAGGTTGCGGCACGAGCCCGAGCAGTTGGTGGTGCCCGTCACGCAGGTCACCGTGCACACGCCCGCGGTGCACGCCGTGCCCGCCGCGCAGACCGTTCCGCAGGCGCCGCAGTTGGCGTTGTCCGTGAGGAGGTTGCGGCACGTCCCCGAGCAGTTGGTCGTCCCGCTCCCGCACGACACCGAACACGTCCCCGCCGAGCACACCTGCCCCGACGGGCAGATCGTCCCGCACCCGCCGCAGTTGGTGTTGTCCGTCTGGAGGTTGCGGCACACGCCCGAGCAGTTGGTCTGCCCCGTCGCGCAGGTGACGGTGCACGTCCCCGCGGTGCAGGCCGTGCCCGCCCCGCAGATGCGACCGCACATCCCGCAGTTGGTGTTGTCCGTCTGGAGGTTGCGGCACGAGCCCGAGCAGTTGGTCGTCCCGCTCCCGCACGACACCGCGCACGCGCTCGCCGAGCACACCTGCCCCGCCGGGCAGACGGTGCCGCACGCGCCGCAGTGGTTGTTGTCCGTCGCGAGGGTGCGACACACGCCCGAGCAGTTGGTCGCCCCCGCGCCGCACGACACCGTGCACGCCCCGGCGGCGCACACCGTGCCCGCGGCGCAGACCCGACCGCAGCCGCCGCAGTGGTTGTTGTCCGTCTGGGTGTCGCGGCACGAACCCGAGCAGTTGGTCTGCCCCGCCGCGCACGACACCACGCACACGCCCGCCGAGCAGGTCTGACCCGACGCGCACGTCCGCGCGCACGCCCCGCAGTTGTTGTTGTCGGTCTGGAGGTCACGACACACGCCCGAGCAGTTGCTCGTCCCGGCGCCGCACGACACGGCGCAGGTCCCGGCCGAGCACACCTGACCCGCGGCGCACCCGCGGCCGCACGCGCCGCAGTTGGCCAGGTCGGTCTGGAGGTCGCGACACACGCCCGAGCAGTTGCTCGTCCCGCTGCCGCACGACACCGTGCACACCCCCGCCGAGCACACCTGCCCGGAGGCGCACCCGCGGCCGCACGCGCCGCAGTGGTTGGTGTCGCTGCCGAGGTCGCGGCACACGCCCGAGCAGTTGGTCGTGCCCGCGCCGCACGACACCGTGCACACGCCCGCCGAGCACACCTGGCCCGCCGCGCACGCCCGACCGCACGCCCCGCAGTGGTTGAGGTCGCTGCCGAGGTCGCGGCAGACGCCCGAGCAGTCGACCGTTCCGCCCGCGCACGACACGGTGCACGTCCCGCGCGAGCACACCTGGCCCGCCGAGCACGTGATGCCGCACGCGCCGCAGTTGCTGCGGTCGGTGTCGAGCTCGCGGCACGTCCCCGAGCAGTCCACCTGACCAGCCGGACACGACACCGTACACACGCCGCTCACGCAGATGCGACCCGACCCGCAGGCGTTGCCGCACGCGCCGCAGTTGAGGCGGTCGGTGCTGAGCTCGCGGCACACGCCCGAGCAGTTGGCCGTCCCGGCGCCGCACGACACCGTGCACGCCCCGGCCGAGCACACCTGACCGGCGGCGCAGGCGCGCCCGCAGGTTCCGCAGTTGTTGAGGTCGGTGGTGAGGTCGCGGCACACGCCCGAGCAGCTCGTGGTGCCCGCCACGCAGGTCACGGCGCACGCCCCGCCCGAGCACACCGAGCCCGCCGGGCACACGTTGCCGCAGGTTCCGCAGTTGTTGTTGTCGCTGCCGCGGTCGCGGCACACGCCCGAGCAGTTGGTGAGCCCCGCGCCGCACGACACCGTGCACGTCCCCGACGAGCACACCGTCCCCGGCAGGCACGTCGTGCCGCAGGCGCCGCAGTTGTTGGGGTCGGTGGTGAGGTCGCGGCACACGCCCGAGCAGTCGGTGGTGCCAGCGCCGCACGACACCTGGCAGACCCCGCGCGAGCAGAGCTGGCCCGACGCGCACCCGCGGCCGCACGCGCCGCAGTGGGCGTTGTCGGTCTGGAGGTCGCGGCACACGCCCGAGCAGTTGGTCGTCCCGGCGCCGCACGACACGGTGCACACGCCCGCCGAGCAGATGCGGCCCGCGGCGCAGCCGATGCCGCACACGCCGCAATTGTTGTTGTCGGTCTGGAGGTCGCGGCACACGCCCGAGCAGCTCGTGGTGCCCGCCGCGCACGACACGGCGCACGACCCGCGCGAGCACACCTGGCCCGACGCGCAGACCACCCCGCACGCGCCGCAGTTGAGGCGGTCGGTGTCGAGCTCGCGGCACGTCCCCGAGCAGTTCACCTGGCCCGCGGGGCACGACACGGTGCACACGCCCGACGTGCAGATCTGGCCCGCGCCGCACGCCACGCCGCACGCCCCGCAGTTCTGGCGGTCGTCCGTGAGGTCGCGGCACACGCCCGAGCAGCTCGTGAGCCCGCTGCCGCACGACACGGTGCACACGCCCGCCGAGCACACCTGGCCGCCGGCGCACACCGTCCCGCAGCCGCCGCAGTGGTTGAGGTCGGTGCGAAGGTCGCGGCACACGCCGTCGCAGTTGGAGAGCCCCGCGCCGCACGACACGTTGCACGTCCCGCGCGAGCACACCGTCCCCGACGGGCACGCGTTGCCGCAGGTGCCGCAGTTGTTGTTGTCGCTGCCGAGGTCGCGGCACACGCCCGAGCACTCGGTGTTGCCCGCGCCGCACGACACGCGGCACATGCCCGCGGAGCAGAGCTGGCCCGCCGGGCACACCGTCGCGCAGCCGCCGCAGTTGTTGTTGTCCGTGGCGAGGTCGCGGCAGGTGCCCGCGCAGTTGGAGAGCCCCGAGCCGCATGACACCACGCAGGCGCCGCGCGAGCACACCTGACCGGACGGGCACGCCACGCCGCAGGCCGCGCAGTGGTTGTTGTCGGTCTGGAGATCGCGGCACACGCCGCCGCAGTCGGTGGTGCCCGCGATGCACGACACCTGACACGCGCCCGACGAGCACACGGTGCCCGACGGGCAGGTGGTGCCGCACGCGCCGCAGTTGCCGTTGTCGGTCTGGAGGTCACGGCACACGCCGTCGCAGTTGTTGGTGCCCGCGGCGCACGACACGCGGCACGCGCCCGACGAGCACACCTGGCCGGACGAGCACGCGGTGGTGCAGGTTCCGCAATGGGCGAGGTCGGCGGTGAGGTCGCGGCAGACGCCCGAGCACTCGCTCAGGCCCGCGCCGCAGCTCACCTGGCACATGCCGCGCGAGCACACCTGGCCGGGCGCGCAGCGGGTGCCGCACGCGCCGCAGTTGACGTTGTCGCTCTGGGTGTCGCGGCACACGCCGTCGCAGGCCACGAGCCCCGCGCCGCACGACACGGTGCACGCCCCGGCGGTGCACACCTCGCCCGAGCCGCAGGCGTTGCCGCACGCGCCGCAGGCCGCGCGGTCGGAGGTGAGGTCGCGGCAGACGCCCATGCAGTCGGTGAAGCCCGCGCCGCAGGTCGTCCCGCAGACGCCCCGCACGCAGAACTGCCCGAACGGGCACGCGTTGCCGCAGGCCCCGCAGTGGCGGAGGTCGTTGGTGGTGTCGGCGCAGACCTCGTTGCCGCCGCCGGGGCCCGCGTCGGGCGCGCCCGTGGTGGCGCAGCCGGTGAGCAGCTCCGAGGCGCAGCGGATGTGGCAGGCGCCCTCCCGGCAGACGTAGCCCTCCTGGCAGGTGTTGCCGCAGGCGCCGCAGTTGGCGCGGTCGTTCGCGAGGTTGGCGCAGTAGCGGGTCGCGCCGCCGTCCATGCTCGTGACGCCCATGCACTCGGTGGTGACGCCCGTGCACATGAACGTGCACATGCCGCCCGCGCAGACCTGGTCGGTGCCGCACACGGTGTTGCAGGTGCCGCAGTTCATGCGATCGGTCTGGAGCGAGGTGCAGCGCAGGGCCGTCCCGGCGTCGCCGCCGCCGCCCGCGCAGAGCCGCTCACCGGCGGTGCAGTCGGGCACGCACGCGGCGTTTTGACAGACCTCACCGGTGGCGCAGGTGAGCCCGCAGCCGCCGCAGTTTTCGCGGTCGAGCTGCGGGTTGCTGCAGCGCCCACTGCACGCGATGAGCGGCTGCGGACAGCTCACGCCGCCGTCGGCGGTGGCGTCGAGGGTGGACACCACGTCGGAGGTCGCGGCGTCGTGGGACGGCGGTGCTCCTACGACGCTCAGTCCGTCACAGCCGACCAGCGCTGCGAGAGCAGCGGCCCACAATAGAAACGAGGCCCTCGTTGAGCGCATGGAGTACGGTCCCTTCGAGAGGGACGATACGCGCAGCCGAAGCGGGAGCGGCAGTGGTTTCGAGCGGGGAGGTGATGCCTACACGGGCCTACGGTGGCCGCCTGGGCAGTGGGGCGCGACGGTTATGCCTGCTCCCAGGTCGCGGTCTCCGAGAAGGTCAGCTTGGGGTAGTCGCGCTGCGCGACGCCCAGCGCCCAGTCGCTCTTGAACAGCACCACGAGGCGCTTGTCCTGGTCGTGCACGCAGGCCCCGTAGCCCTTGTCCTCCAGGTTCTCGATGGAGGCGCCCTCGCCGCGCACCCAGCGCGCGTGCTGGTACGGCAGCGGCTCCAGGATGACCTCCACGCTGTACTCGTTCTCCAGCCGGTGCGTGAGCACCTCGAACTGTAGCTGGCCCACCACCCCGAGGATGGGAACCTGCTCCTGGCCGGGCGAGTTGAAGACCTGCACCGTGCCCTCCTCGGAGAGCTGCGACAGGCCCGCGATGAACTGCTTGCGCCGCGACGGGTCCTTCGCGCGCAGCCGCGCGAAGTGCTCCGGCGAGAAGCGCGGCACGGCGTCGAAGAAGAAGTTCTCCCCCGTCAGCAGCGTGTCGCCGATGCGAAACATCCCCGGGTCGAACACGCCCAGCACGTCGCCCGGCCACGCCTCGTCCACCGCGCTCCGCTCCTGCGCGAAGAACTGCTGCGGCCGTGACAAGCGCACCTCCTTGCCGAGCCGCGCGTGACGCACCCACATGCCGCTCGTGAACTTCCCCGAGCACACGCGCATGAAGGCCACGCGGTCGCGGTGGGCCTTGTCCATGTTCGCCTGCACCTTGAACACGAAGGCCGAGAACTGCTTGTCCGAAGGCTGCACGAGCCCCTTCGACGACGACCGCGGCCCCGGCGGCGGCGCGAAGCGATGGAACTTCTCCAGGAAGGGCTCGACGCCGAAGTTGGTCATCGCGCTGCCCCAGAACACCGGGGTGATCTCGCCCTTCGCGAAGCGCTCGACGGAGAACTCCTCGCCCGCCCCAGCGACCAGCTCGGCCTCGTCGCGGAAGGTCTTGTAGAGCGACTCTCCGAGGATCTCTTCGAGCCGCGGGTCATCGGCCGACATGGTCTGCGACTGCGCCATGCTCTCGCCGTGGTCGGTGTTGCGCTGGAACAGCAACACCATGTTGGTCTCGCGGTCGTAGACCCCCTTGAAGTCAGGGCCCATCCCGATGGGCCACGTGATGGGAACACACCGGATGCCCAGCAGGTGCTCGACCTCGGTCATCAGATCGAACGGGTCGCGACCCGGCCGATCGAGCTTGTTCATGAAGGTCACGATGGGCGTGTTGCGGATGCGGCACACCTGGAAGAGCTTGCGCGTCTGGGCCTCGACGCCCTTCGCGACGTCGATGAGCATCACCGCGCAGTCGGCGGCGGTGAGCGTGCGGTAGGTGTCCTCGCTGAAGTCCTGGTGACCCGGGGTGTCCAGCAGGTTGAAGCGCGTCCCCGCATACGGGAACTGCATCACGCTCGACGTGATGGAGATGCCGCGCTGCTTCTCCAGGTCCATCCAGTCGGAGGTCGCGTGGCGGCGGGCCTTGCTCGCGCGCACGGCTCCCGCGAGGTGGATGGCGCCCCCGTACAGCAGCAGCTTCTCGGTGAGCGTGGTCTTGCCCGCGTCGGGGTGCGAGATGATCGCGAAGGTGCGGCGCGGCGTGTAGCCGTCGGTTCCGTCGGTGGACATGGCGCGGGGCACATAGCCCAACCGCGAGGTCGGCGGAAGTGCGCGACGGCGCAGAGGCCGCAGGGGCGCGTGCGCTGCTGGCCGGAGTTCGCGTGACCCCATCGCGAGGGCGTGCAGTCGCTCACTCCGGGCTATTTCAAGTCGTCACCCTCGCTCCGCGAGGGTTGCGGCACTGTACTCATCGAGCAATCCATTGCCCATCGAGTCGGCGAGATACTCTCCCTGCAACCCTCGCGGAGCGAGGGTGACGACTTGAAATAGCCCGGAGTGAGCGACTGCACGCCCTCGCGATGGGGTCACGCGAACTCCGGCCAGCAGCGCACGCGAACCCCGGCCGACGGCACTGGCGAGCGCCCCGTCACTCGTCCAACAGCACCCGCTCGCGACCGTACTGCGCGATGGCCCCGCGGATGCGCGTCAGCAGCGCCTCGCGCCGCGCCGAATACGCCGCCCAGTAATCCGACCGCTCCAGCCGCGCGAAGGGCAATCCGTCGCGGCGCACCTCCGCCCGCACCGCGTCGGCCGTCGCCCGCTCGATGCCCGGCAGCAGCCACGCCGGGATGCGCTCGATGTTGTTGAGACCACCCCGCTCGATCTGCACCAGGTTCTCCAGAAACCAGCCGCGGTTGTTGTCGCGGAAGACGATGTCGTCGTGCTCGTCGAGGGCGACGTTGGCGGAGTTCCACCGGTCGAAGTTGGCCTGGAGGTAGTCGTAGGCGATGAGCGCCGAGATCTGCGACGCGCGCCGTCGACTGGCCGGTGGAATGTCGTGGCGGGCGAACATCCAGCGGGTCCACTCGTCGCGCGCGGCGGCCTCGTGCAGCCCCGAGTGGTGCAGCACGGGCATCCACACGATGGCCACGCCGCGCACCGTCCCGTCGGGCTCGCGGATGAGGTCGGCGTGGTTGAGAAACCCACGCAGCGCCGACACCGGAACCCGCCGGCTCACCGCAGGCGGGACCCGATCGCTGATGCCCAGCACCCGCGCCAGCCGGTACGCGAGCACCTCGTGCTTCCACCACTGGTGCTCACCCCGACGCGCCGGCTTGAACGCGATCTCCAGCCCGTCGCCCAGGTCGCAGTGGAACACCAGCGTCGTGCTGCTGAAGCGATGCATCACCCGCAGCACCGGCCGCGTCGCCATCGCCTGCAACAGCGCGTCTTCCTCCTGTCCGCGGAAGCGCCGCACACCATCCGTCGGCGCCGCGCTCACGGCGCTCGGCGCGTCGACGACCTCCGTGGCTCCCGCATCGACGACCGCCACTGGAGCGATGGGAGCCGGCGCGCCTGCGTCGATGACGGTGTGCGCGATGGCGACCTCGGCGGTTGGTGGTGGTCGCGGGTTGGACGGACCGTGCGCGCACCCGATGACCGATGTCAGCGCCACGATCGACCCGTAGAAGCCGCAGGCCCGACGTCGCTCCATCGTCGGGCACCGTACCATCGACGACCCATCGCTTGCGACCCCGAACGCGGTCTACATTCCGCGGCGATGGGTTCACGGTTGAGCGGAGCGGGCTTCGGGTGGTTGGCGCTGGCGGGGTTGTCGATGCTCGCGTCGGGCTGCGCGGAGGGCGCGTGCGAGCTCAACTCCCAGTGCAACCTCGGGACGTACTGCGGCGCCGACCACCAGTGCCGCTACGACTGCGTCGAAGAGCGGGACTGCGAGGACGGGTTCATGTGCAACGTCGACCGCGGACGCTGCATGCGCATCCCAGACGCGGGCGTGGAGCCCGACGCCGGGAAGAAGAAGGACGCCGGAGAGACCGTCGAGGACGCGGGCTTTCCGACGGTCGACACCGGGGTCGACGTGCCAGTGGTGAGGGACGTTCCGGTGACACCGATGGACATGGGCTTCCCCACGACGGACGTCGGGTTCCCGACGACGGACGTGGGGTTTCCTCCAACGGATGTCGGGTTTCCCGTGATGGACGTCGGGTTCCCGACCGTGGACACGGGGTCGACGATGGGGACGCGCGGGGTGTTCGACTCGTGCACCAGCAACGCCGACTGCCTCTCGGGCGAGTGCCTCACCACCTCGGGCGGCGCGCGCTTCTGCACCCGCCGCTGTGTCTCCACCTCCGACTGCGCCGACGGCTTCGTGTGCAACAGCCCTCCCGCGGGCGAGGCCGCGCGCTGCGTGCCCGACGA
Source organism: Polyangiales bacterium (assembly GCA_044229975.1). Taxonomy (GTDB): domain Bacteria; phylum Myxococcota_A; class Polyangia; order Polyangiales; genus SCUS01. Next base: position 84,728 of record JBGARZ010000004.1, on the reverse strand, counting down.
CACCGGCACGCCCTGCACCGTCGCGACGGCGGTGCCCTGCGCGCGCTTCTGCGTGGGCAACCCCGAGAACCTGGCCGTCGCGCACTGCACCCGCGAATGCCGCTCGGGGGCCGACTGCCCCGCGGGCTACGGGTGCCAGCTCGCCGACGCCACCCACCGCGTGTGCATGGCCGCCGAGCAGCGGTGCGCGCGCGGCCTCGACTGCGTGACCAACGTCTGCGTCGGCATGACCGGCGGCTTCCAGGGCTGCACCTCGCGATGCATCTCGGACACCGACTGCCCGCGCCGCATGACCATCAACGCCACGGGCATCGGGGTCGTCACGCTGCCGCCGTACCGCTGCCAGACGGTCGGGAGCGAGCGGGTCTGCGTGCCGCCCCTCTTCGCGACCGGGGGAGACATCCTCGGGAGCAACGAGATCGGTGAGTCGTGCGGCTCGCCGACCGAGCCCATCTGCCGCAGCGGCGTCTGCGATGGCGAGGTCAACGTCTGCGTGCAGGGGTGCACGCCGACGAGCGGCTGCCCAGCGGGTTTTGTCTGCCGACCGTGGGTCGACGAGTCAGACATCTATCTGGTGTGTCGCCGATCAGTGGTGGGCCTGGTGCCTATCGGCGGCTCGTGCTCGATGGGCGCAGACTGCGTCACAGGGCTCTGCCAGGGCACGAGCTCGGCGCCCGGGTCACCCGCGTACTGCACGCGCTTCTGCAACGACCGGCTGTGCCCGACCGGGATGACGTGTCGGCCGCTCGGATCATCCCTCGACGGGACGATGATCTCGCTGTGTCAGCCGTTGTAGTGGGAGGGGAAGGAGACGGAGGCGGGAGGAGCAATCAGCGGACCTGGATCACGCCGGCCATGCCCGGCTGATGGAAGTTGCAGAAGTAGGGGTAGAGCCCCGGCGTGGCGAAGGTGACCGTCACGTCCGTTCCGGTGTCGGTGCTGGTGATCGGGTTGGGCGACGCGCCCGCGGGATCGCCAGAGACGGAACCGCCCCGCAGGGGGTGGCTGCCGAACGGACCCGCGAAGGTCACGGTCTGCCCGGCCGCGACGGTCATGCACCGGGGGGAGTAGACGGTGCCGATGATGCCGCCGAAGGCGATGGTTCGCGTGTCGCCGGAACCCGAGCGGTCCATGTACATCGCCGCGGTGCAGCCGTGGATCGTCGTGACCGCGGCGCCCGCGTCGGTCGCGGTGCCCGCGTCGGTCGTGGTGCCCGAGTCCGTGGGGACGATCTGCACGTCGGGGAGCGTGACGCCCACGTCGAGGACGGTCGAACCCGTGTCCGTCGCGGTGCCCGCGTCGGTGCCCGTGTCCGTCGCGGTGCCGCGGTCGGTCGCGGTGCCCGTGTCGGTGTTCGACCCGGTGTCGACCGTGGTGCCCGAGTCGGTGCCCGAGTCGGCACCGACGATCGCGTCGTCGCTGCAACCGACCGTGAGACCCGCCATAAGAAGTGCTGTTCCAAGGATGAGATTCGTACGCATCGAGAGATTCCTTCGGTGAATGCGGGCATGGACCCCGCGGAGCCGCGGCACGCTACCCTCCCTTCGCCGAGCGAACCAGATTTCTTCGGCCTGGCCACGCCGCAAACCTGATGCCCATCGGTGGGTCGCGAGACCGCTGGGGGGCTTCTCATCCGACCTCGCGCACCGTAGATGGAGCCCCATGAACGAGCCGCTGACCCACCACGAACGCCTCACCTACGCCGCCCTCCTCCGCACGCTCGTCCGCCTCGACGGGCACGTCTCCCAGGAGGAGCAGGCGCTCGTGCTGGAAGCGTCACGCGAGCTGCTTGGTCCGTCGATGACGCCCGTCGGGGAGACCACCGCCGCCGACGACGACCGCGAGCTGCGCGCGCTCCTCGACCGCTCCGCGGAGGAGCACCCCGACGACGAGTCCGTCCGCCGCGCCGCCGCCACCGTCACGCGCCCCGAAGCGCGGGAGGCCATCTTCGCAGCGCTGCTCACCATCTCCACCGCCGGGACCATCACGGTGCCCGAAGCGGGCCTCCTCGACTGGCTGTCGGCGATGTGGGAGCTCGACGTCGACGCCCTCGGCGGCGCGCAGGCGTAGGGAGCGCGGGGCCGCGTGATACGCCCGCGGTCGGGCATGAACGCGACGACGACCCGGCTGAGCCTCGGACTCGCAGCGTGCGTGGCGGGCTGCGGCGACCCCGGCGTCGCGGCCGTCCCGACCGACGCAACCGATGTCGAAGACGTCAGGGATGTCATGGACGCCACGGACGTCGCGAGAACAGACGCCAGCCAGCTCGATGTCGGAAGAGACGTCGCGCTCGCGATGGATGTCGGGAGACCCGACGCAGGCACCCCCGACGCGGGCACCGCCGACGCGGGCACCGCCGACGTGGTCGTCGTGACAGAGCCCGACTTCGAGGCGATCCCGTGGAGCGCCCCGGGCCTCGGCGTGGCCTACCGCGACAGCGAGAACCCGCGCGGCCACGACGTCTTCATCGGATACGCGGGCTACGGCGTCGACGCCACGCGCGCTCAGTCGTGGGTCACGCGCCTCTACCGCGACGCCCTCCGCGAGCGCGGCGTGCGCCACGTGTACGCCGTGCAGGGTCCGCGCGAGGCCGGCTACGACTCGCAGGAGATCGGCAACTCGCGCCTCATCGCCCACCTGCTACCGCGCCTCGCGACGGGCGCGAGCATCCTCGTGGCGGCGCACTCCAGCGGGGCCTTCGTGGCGCACGAGCTCCTCGGTCAGCTCTACGAGCGCGGCCTCGACCCGTCGCACCTCACCGCCAACCGCCTCTCCTACTGGGACCTCGACGGCGGCAGCTACGGGCTCAACGCGTCCATCGTGGGGCAGCTCCGTCACGCGTGGTTCGTGTGGGCCGAAGACGCCGCCACCGCGACGCGCTCACCCAACGCCGGCGTGATGATCGCCGCGGGTGCGACCTACGCCCGCGCGGGCGGCGCGCTGCGACTCGACGCGAGCGCCTCGGGCTGCAACCGCGGCGCGACGTGGTGCGTGCACATGGCGCCCATCACCACGCGACCGCACGACCCGGCCCGCGCCAACGTCGCGCTCGACTACGGCTCCTTCGACGCCGAGCACCGCGTCGAGACGGCGTGGCTCACCCGCACGGCCTTCGGCGCGCCCTGACTCGTACCGATTCGTCCCACGGACGGAGGGCCGGGGTTCACGGCGCAGGCTCCGCGCGCGTCGCGCCCGCGGTCCGGCATCGACGACCCTGAGGGGTGTGCGCGCTACCGCCGGTCGGAGAACACCACCGGCCCCGGTCGTCCGCGCGACGTGGTGGTGCCGTCCCCGAGCTGCCCGTCGGCGTCCGAACCCCAGCACCGCAGCTCGCCCGCGACCGTGGCCACGCAGGTGTGCTTCGACCCCGCCGCGATGCGCGCCACGGGTCCCAACCCCGCCACGGCGGCGGGCGCCGGGCGGTCGGTGGTGGTGCCGTCGCCGAGCTGCCCGAAGGCGTTGCCGCCCCAGCACCGCACCTCGCCACCGCGAATCAGCGCGCACGCGTGAAAGCGCCCCACCGCGACCTGAACCACGTCGCGGAGCGCTTCGATCAACTCAGTGCCGCGACCAAACTGGCCGCGATCGACGCTGCCTCAACAGCGGGCGGCGCTCCAGCAGCGGAGCGTTCCGTCGCGTCGCAGCGCGCAGGTGTCGCCGTGGCCGACCGAGACCTGCGCCGCATCGGTGAGCCCGCTCACCTCCTGCGGTCCCGCGCCGGGGCCCGTCCCGTAGCTGTGACCCCAGCAGTGAACGGTCCCGTCCGCGCGCACCGCGCACGTGTCGCTCTCGCCCGCGGCCATCTGCGTGAGCTCGGCCTGATCGATGGGGGCGACGGGCGTCTCGCGGGCTTCGGCCGTGCCGTCGCCGAGCTGACCGTGGACGTTGGTTCCCCAGCAGCGCGCGGTGCCGTCGGCGAGGCGGGCGCACGAGTGGAAGATGCCCAGCGCGAGCTCGGTGGCGCCCGTGACGCCGTCGACGGTGACGGGCGAGAAGCTCTCGACATCGGCCCCGCGACCGAGCTGCCCGCTGGTGGCGCGACCCCAGCAGCGAACCGTTCCGTCGGTGAGGGCGGCGCAGGTGTGCTCCTCGCCGAGCGCGACGTGCGTGGCGCCCGACGGCAGCGGGACGCGCACCGGGACACCCGGCGCCCGAGCGAGCGCCCCGAGCTGGCCGCGGTTGTTGGCGCCCCAGCACCGAACGGCCCCATCGTCGAAGCGGGCGCAGGTGTGCCCATCGCCCGCCGCGAGGTCGACCGCGCGAAGCACGGCGGGAGGGCGCGCATGGGGAGCAGGTCGGGCGCGATGACGGACGACGGCGACGCCGCCCACGAGGGCGACGAGCGCGATGGTTCCAGCGAGGAGAGCGGGTCGACGGCTGCGCGGTGGCGGTGGGGGCGGAGCGCCGAAGGGACCAGGGTGCGTCCCGGCGAAGACGGGAACCGGAGCAGGAGCGGGCGCCTTCATGGGCGCGGAGTGTACTGCCGATCGTCGGCGAAGACCCTGACGAGGCGTCGTCTGCTTCGAGGGCGAGGCGGCAGAGCGAGTCGACGGAGAGGGCGATGTCGGGGTTGCTCAACTGCAGCCCCGTGGCTTCGCCGTACTCGCGGAGAATCTACGCGCCAGCGTCTCCGCGGGTGTACAGCTTCACGAGCCGACGCTGCGACGACACCGTGACGAAGTGCTTGCACGACTCGATGGTGCGGTAACCCTCGAACTTCTCGCCGCGGTCGAAGCGCTCGGTCTCCTCGGAGAGCACCTCGACGAGCACGACGGCGTTGGTCACCACGTCGACGGTGCCGGGGTTGGAGCGCGAGACGACCGCACGCGACGATGGCGTTGGCACGGATGGCGTTCAACCCGCTGCGTCGAACTCTCGCTCCAGGCTGGCGATCAGCGCTTCGATCGCAGCGGCTTCGGCCAACACGACATCCGCGGTTGGTGACTCGGGGACACGGCCACCCGGAGTCGGGTACCGATAGGTCGTAGCGAAGGGTGAGAGACGATCGAAGGGTGAGAGCCGTGCTCGCCAGGGATCGTCGTTGGGGAGCAGATCGACCAGCACGCGGAGGTGATGCTCCCGCGTCGCATCGATACCGCGCTGGGCGAGTCGAGCACGGATCAGCTTCTCTGCCGCCTGCTGGCACAGGTAGATCGCGTTGCGGTTACTAGCAGCCGCCAGCAGTCTTGCCGCGGCGATGTCTTCCCGCGCCACCAGCAACAACGCCAGGGCTCTACGCGCGACGCTCATAGATCCGTCGGCCCCTGGTGGACACCCGCCACACGAGGGAACCCGGTTCGTTGCGCTCCTCGGCGAACTCCGCCGCGGTGCACGGGACGACGTCGAGAGCCACGCCTAGATCGCTCGCACGCAGGGATGCGTTCACGGGGTCGAGGACGTCCGCGGGTGTCGTGTCTGGGAGCACCGCCAGCACGTCCCAGTCGCTTCCCGGTCGCTCGCGCCCTTCGGCCCGGCTCCCGAACAGCCACAACTCGTCTGGGTCGAAGCGCGCGACGAGGCCGCGCACGAGAGCTCGCAGCATCGCGTCGTCGTCGTCGCCGAGACTCATCACGGCAAGCTTAGAGCAGGGCACGCCGACGCATCAACCTGATGCGCGCGTTGGGAACGTCAGATGCGAGCAACCCGATCGGCGGAGGGCCACGGGCCGACAGCCGACAGTGCAACACCCCGGCGATCCTGCTCGTCGGAGTCGTACGTCGTCGTCGCCCCACCCGTCAGCGTCGACGTCGCCAGCCGTCCCGCGCTGTCGTACACCGTCCGCAGTCGGCACCCCGCCGCGCTCACCGACTCGCCCGCGCCCGTCAGCGCGCGGTAGCCGTAGCTCACCGCGCCCACCACCGGCAACGTCATCGTCTCCAGGTGCCCCGTCGCCGTCTCGTCGTAGTCGAAGTCCACATGGCTGCCGTCCGCCCGCGTGTGCTGGAGAAGCTGCCGACGCGGATTGTACGACCACTCCAGCGTCAACGGGTCGCTCATCAAGTCCGGCGCTGGCGAGGTGAACGACTCCATCCGGCCGTCCGCATCGTACGTCATCGTGTGCGCGTCGCGCCCCGGCGGCGTCAGCGACGTCAGCTCGCCCACCGGGTTCGCAGCCACGCCCACCGTGCGCGAGCCCGGCAGCGTCTGCGCGTTGATACGCCGCGTCCCCGAGTCGTAGCCCGCCCCCGACGTCTGCATCGCCGTGAACGTCCCGCCGCTCACCGTCCCCGTGCTCGTCGCGTCCGGCCGCCCATCGCTCCGCCACGTCGACACCACGCGCCGCTGCCCCTGGGTCACCTGGTCCATCCGCCCCCGCGAGTCGTAGTGGAACTCCACCGGCTCCATCGTCGGCGACGCCCCCAGCACCCGCACGCTCGCCACCCGGCCGCGCGCGTCCATGCAAGTCAGCACGACGCGCCCACCGCGTGTCGTCTCTTCCACCCGCGCGTGGTCGTCGCAGTCGCGGTGCTCCGCGTCGTACGGCGCAACTACCCGCCGTGTCGCGTCGCCAAACCCCGCTCTTTGTATGTCTTAAGGCACTGAACGGAAAGATCATCCAATTCGACCGCTGAATTGCGCCGCAAGATCTGGTCCAAAACCTCGGCCAGATGATAGTCGCGCCTCACAATCAAGACGGGACGAGCATCGCTCAGCACGCGGAGGTCTCCCCCATAGTGTTCAACACGTCGAATGTCACTATACTTCAGAGCGCCACGAACCGTCCGAATATGTTCGTCGAAGAAGGCGGTACGCCACCACACAAACAGAGACCAAGATGACGAGAAAAATGTAACTATGGAGAAAATGGCAAATACAAGACAGGACCAGCCCAACTTGTCGCCCAGCGATTCCACGCAAAGAGCCCGGATTGCACAACAGCTAACGACAACAGACAGCAGCAGATAAAACCCCGTTAGCGGCACGAATCTCCATCGACGCCGGGGAAGACTTGTTCTGACATTATGGGTGCGGTACATGCCTTGAATTGCCTCTTTCGTCGCTCGTCAACGCGAGACCGGCTCGCGCGATACGGGCGGGGGCGACACTTCTTCTCTGACCCGGGAAACTAGAAGCACAGGATCTGAAAAGAAAACGCCTGCGAACGCTGGTCCGAAGGTATCGGTCCACTGAGAGACGTCACGAATGTTCATTGGCATACCCTGCGAATACGCACCGCCGAGGGCCCCCATTCCAGTAGCCCCAGCAACTTGCACACACGCCATCACATTATTTCTCAAGTTGTTTGGCTGGCGGCTTTGATTTTCGAGGCGTGACACTGACAAAAGCTGTGAGGCCAGTGCTGTACTAGCGCCAAGAATCGCGCCCTGAGTGGCCCCTCGCACCAATATGCTGATGCCCCCAGACATTGCGCCAGCCATAGCAGAAGTGAAGACATCACCCCAACTCACTTGAGAAAGTCGTTCGTCCCAGCTTCCGTGACCGAACACCATCTGTCCGGCAAAGGATACTCCAGCGCCGAGAGCTCCTCCCAAAGCCATCTGCCAGATCCTCCCACTCGGATCGATCGAATTGATGGGATCCTGCGAGACGTACGCATACAGGTTGCTATCTTCCCCTCCGAACAGGATGGGATCCCGGCTCACCCACCTCCCGACACTCGCGTCGTACTCGCGCGCCCCAAACCTCACCAGCCCCGTGCCTCGGTCGTACAGCCCGCCCGCATACCCGAACGGCAGTCGCGACCACCCGGTCGTCACCGTATCGGCTGACACCCAGGTGCCGTCTGCCCAGTCGTTCTCGACCCGCCCGAACGCGTCGTAGTCCATCCGTTGCACGACTAGGCCGTCGCTCGCCCTCGCCACCACTCGCACGCTTCCGAGGTGGTCGGTGAGCACCCGGTAGGTCACCCACGTTGACCCCTCGCGCTGCACCACCAGATCGGGCGCGTTCGACCGCGTCGCGTAGATGAACACGCGTCGCACCGTCGTGCCGTTGTTGTCCACCTCCGCCACCGGGAGCAACCCACCCCCATAGAGCCACCCGCGCTCCAGCGTCCCGCCGACCTTGCGCCCGATGCGCCGCCCCTGCGGGTCCAGCACATAGCTGATAACGGTCGCGCTCGGCAGCGTCACGCTCGCCAGCGCCCCGCGCGCATCCCATGCGTACGTCGTCGTCGTCGACGAGCCCACCGTCCGCGTCGTGAGCTGCCCATGGTCGTCGTACCCGTACGTCGTCGTCGCGCCGCCCGTCAGCGTCGACGACGTCAGCCGATCCTGCGCGTCGTACGTCGCGGTGAAGTCTCCCGCGCTGTTGCTCCAACTGGTGCGGTTGCCGTTCGAGCCGCCGCTCCCGCTGTACCCGTACGACTCGATCGTCGTCATCCCACGGGTCACCGTCTCCAGCCGTCCCGCGCTGTCGTACCCGTACGTCGTCGCCCGCGCCGTGTGCCCGCTCTCGGTCACTGTCTCGATGCGCCCCAGCCCGTCGTACTCGTACCCCAGCCCCAGCTCCAGCGTCCCGTCGAGTTCCGCGTCGTTCGACGCCAGCTCCCCGTACGCCGTGAACGTCGCCGCCGTCTCCACCTCGCCGATGCTCGTCCCCGTCAGTCGCCCCGTCGCCCCATCGCGCGCCAGCGTCATCCCGCCCGCGCTCGTCAGCAGCCGGTCGTCGTCCGCGTCCAGCGTGAAGCTCACCGCGGGCGCGTCGCCCACCGTCACCGCCGTCGTCTCGAAGAGCGCGTTGACCGTGCGCGACACCGTCCCGGTCACCGGGCACGTCCCGCTGCTGGCGTTCTCCAGCACCACGCCCGTCGGCACCGTCTCGCTGTCGTACACCGTCCGCAGTCGGCACCCCGCCGCGCTCACCGACTCGCCCGCCCCTGTCAGCGCCCGGTAGCCGTAGTTCACCGCGCCCACCACCGGCAACGTCATCGTCTCCAGGTGCCCCGTCGCCGTCTCGTCGTAGTCGAAGTCCACGTGGCTGCCATCTGCCCGCGTATGCTGCAACAGTTGGCGGCGCGCGTTGTACGACCACCCCAGCGTCAGCGGGTCGCTCATCGAGTCCGGCGCTGGCGAGGTGAACGACTCCATCCGACCGTCCGCATCGTACGTCATCGTGTGCGCGTCGCGCCCTGGCGGCGTCAGCGACGTCAGCTCCCCCATCGCGTTCACGGCCATGTCCACCGTGCGCGACCCTGGCAGCGACAGCGAGCTCACCCGCCGCGTCCCCGAGTCGTACCCCGTGCCCGACGTCTGCAACGCCGTGAACACACTGCTGATCCAGGTGCCCGCGCTCGTCGCATCGGGCCGCCCGTCGCTCCGCCACGTCGAGACCACGCGCCGCGACCCCTGGGTCACCTGGTCCATCCTTCCCCGCAAGTCGTAGTGGAACTCCACCGGGTGCATCGTCGGCGACGCCCCCAGCACCTGCACGCTCGCCACCCTCCCCCGCGCGTCCAGGCACGTCCGCGTGCTGCGCCCGCCCCGCGTCGTCTCCAGCACCCGCGCGTGGTCGTCGCAGTCGCTGTGCTCCGCGTCGTACTGCGTCGTCACCCGCGGCGTCGTCTCGCTGTTCACGTACGACGCGTCGGTCTGCGTCTCCAGCACCGGCGGCACCGCCGACGTGAACGTCGCCGTCCGCGTGTGGTGCGTCGCCACCGTGCGGCTCGCCGTCGTGCTCGACGTCGCGCTCGTGTACTCCGCCCGCGACCCCAGCCGAGGGTCGGGCTCCCGCTCGCTCGTGCTCGTCGACAGCGTCGTCGAGCCGCTCGCCACCACCGTCTCCTGGTGCCCATCGGGTCGCACCGTCGTGGTGCTCGTCACCGTGTGGCTCCCGTCGCCGCCGGGCGACACGTCGACGTACTGCCGGGTCCCGTCCGGCAGCGACCGCACCGTGTACGTGTACTCCGGCCCCGTCGCCTCCGACGAGCCGAGGATGCGGTGCACCGTGAAGACGTTCACATCGGGCCGAGCCGCCGTACTGAGCTGCGTCACCACCCCCGCCGGGCTGGTGTCGGAGACGAGGAAGCCGCCCCACGACTCCGCGCCGGTGGTCGTGTACGTGAAGTGATGCGCCCGCATCAGCGGGTCGGTCAGCGTCGTCAGCATCCCGAGCGTGTCGTGCTCCGTCGTCCAGACGTCGCTCCCGTGGGTGACGCTGTCGAGGTAGCCGTCCTCACCGATGGCAAGCGCCACCTCCTCACCCGACGACGAATAGAACGGGCTGCGGATGCGCACGTCCTCGTCCGACACCCGGTGAATCGCCACGGTGTTGCCGTCGCTCGGATCGCCCAGCACCACGCCCGTCGGGCGGCACCCGCCCAGCGCATACACGAAGGAGTAGATCGGCTGGTGGCTCACCGCGTCGAGCGTGCTCAGGTGGCAGCCCGTGCTCTTGCGGAAGCGGTAGAGCTCGCTCCCTCCGCCCCCGGGGATGTAGACGTCGTCGGCGTCCTCGATGACGTTGCTGTTGCGCACCTCGACGATGTGGCCGAAGCCAGCGTCCGCGACGACCAGCGCACCCCGCGGTGAGAGGGCCAGGCCGAAGACGTACTGCGAGAGCGCGAGCGCCGTCGCGGGGTGGCTGAAGCCGTCGAAGGTGTACTGAATACCGTGCCCCATGACCGTCGAGATGCGACCGTCGCGCCCGATCTGGCGCACCCGGCCGTTCATACGGTCGGCCACCACCACGGTCCCGTCCCGCTGCACCCTGACCCCGTGGGGCTGATCGAGCTTCGCGTCGACGCCGGGGCCGCCATCACCGCTGAAGCCCGCCACGCCCGTCCCGGCGAGGGTCGTGACCACGCCGTCGACCCCCATCCGGAAGACACGATAGAGCAGCGCATCGGAGAAGACGATCTCCCCCTGGGGCCCCACATCGATCGCCGTCGGCGCGTAGAGCGAACGCTCCAGGGCGGCGAAGGGCCCCGTCGGATAGGTCGTCCCTCCGTCGCCAACGATCGTTCGCAGGTGGAAGTCCGAGAGGTCGAAGCGCCGGATGCGCCGGTTGCCCGTGTCGGCGATCAATAGCGAGGTGCCGTCGAGAAAGGCGATGCCCGACGGGCCGTTGAGACGGCTGCTTTCACCGGGGAGATCGTCGCCGTCGAAGCCCGCCGTCCCCGTCCCGACGAGCGTGTGGATGCCGCCCTCGTCGTCGACGACGCGGATGCGGTGGCAGTTGTGCTCCGAGATCACCAGGATGTTGTCGTTGAGCAGGGCGAGGTTGACGGTCGTTCCGATGGCGGACGCCGTCGCGTCGTCGCCGTCGCCGTCACACGTCCCATCACCCAGAATGCCCGCCACCGTGACGACGTGCCCGTCGGCGTTGACCCGGCGCACCCGATTGCCGTCGGCGTACCAGATCCGCCCGTCACCCCCGATCGCGATGGAGTAGGGGTCGGTCTGTACGCTCGACGCCGAAACGTCCTCCGCCGTCGACAGGCCACCGCCGACGACACGCCTCACCCCGTTGCCCGAGGCTCCCGCGTTGAGCACGCCGCCGCCCCCCAGCGAGACGTCCCCCGTCCGCGGGTCGTACGCGTGGTGCGCGCTGAGGGTCCACCCCCCGAGGCCCTCTCCGCGGGCATCCATCCCGCCGATCCAGGTGGTGAAGAAGGTCGAGAAGATGATCTCCCGGCGAAGCTCGACGCCCGTAATGGCCGTCCCCGTCGCGGCACCGCTGTACCCGAAGCGCGAGAACTGCCCGTACTCCCCGCGGTAGACGTACTGCACCTCCACCGTCACCGGGATGCTGCCCTGCACCCGCCGCCCGTGGTCCATGCCGTCCCAGTTGAAGATCGCGTGGGCCGACCGCAGCTCCTCGGGGGTGCCTCCGTTGCCGTGCCGCTCGGGGCCGTCGGGGAAGTTCACGATCACATTGGCGGCGGTGAGCGAAGCAGGCAACCCGGTCTCCCCGGGTAGCAGCTCTCCGAGCGGGATGTCGATGGTGTTGAGCCGACCCGCCGAACGCTCGCTCGCGTAGTGGAGCACCATCGGCGTCCCGGGCAGCGGGATGTCGTCGCCCAGGTTGCGGTTCTGGCACTCGATCTGCGACCCGCGGCAGGTCTTCACGTGCTCCGTGGCCAGCGCGATGAGCTTCGCCTTGATGGCGGGCTGCCGCGCGTCGTTCGGCGGGATGATCCCCCAGTTGGAGTCCCACTTGGAGAAGTGCTGCACCCGGAAGCGCCACAGCTCCGCCCCGCTCGGGTAGAGCGTGTGCAGTTGGATGCGCTCGTCCGGCGTCAGCGTCTGCGCCAACAGCACGGCGTCGTCCGCGCTGTCCTGGTCGCCGTCGCCGTCGACGTCGACGTGCGCCCCGCCACCGCTGTCGGTGGTGCTCAGCACGTGGATCACCACCCCGTTGCCGAGCTCGTTGCCGAGCCACGCCCCTTCGTTTTCGTCGTAGTACCCGCTGGGCACCTCGTTGCCGATGGGGAAGCCGAGGAAGTTGTTGACGTAGATCGCCACCGGCTGGCTGAAGTGCACGCTCCGCGCGCCCGCCGCCGTCGCCTCGTCGAACGCAAACTCCCCCGCCCAGGTGTACGCCACGTTGGCCGGGATGGTCCCCGGCATCGCCTCCAGGCCGCGCTCGCCAACGGTGTACTCGGTCATCCGCAGCGTGCCCGTGGTGAGAGGCACCTCGCTCTCGTCCTCCATCACCATCATGGCCGTGGTGTTGGGCGGGAAGATCACCGTCGGTCGCCGTGTGCCGTCGCTGTCGGTCACGGCATCCCCCTCCGCTGTGTGCCAGTAGGCGTCGAAGGTCACAGTGGTCGGGTTCGTGCTCGCGGGGATCATCGCCACGTCGGGCACCGATGCGGGCACTCCCCACTCGACGCGCACCGTGCGCTGCACGGGCAGAAGGCCACGCCCGCTAAAGCGCAGCACCACGGGTCCGCCGCCGTGGACGACGTACTCGAAGCGCCCGTCGCTACGGGTGAAGGTGCGGCCGAAGATGGGCTCGCCGTGCGCGGCCTCGGACACCTGCACGCCCGCGATGGGCACGGCCGTGCCCTCGCCACGCTCGATGACGCGACCGTGGATGATGCCCACGCGCTCGCGAACCACGGCGTCGGTGTTGACGCCCTCCTGCACCGGGTCGGTGCCCGTGTAGAGAAAGGAGACGAGGTCGACGAGGTCGCTGGCCTGCGAGGTGTCCAGCGCCGGAGGTGTCCCGATGCTCGGAGCCGGGAGCGCGATGGAGGTGTCCAACGTGGCCGACGCGACGTCATCGTCGTCGACGAAGTGAACGCGGATCTCCCAGGTGCGCCCGGGGTCGAAGTCCTCGCCCATGGCGAAGGCGGTCGCGGCCTCGGTCCAGGGGAGCCACGCGCCGGAGGAGCCGACGCGCCGCTCGAAGACGTAGTGATCGGCGTCGAGGCCGGGGCTGGTGGTGTGCGCGGACACCGTGCTCCACGCCATGCGATCGGCTTCGACCGCGTTGCCGGTACCCCAGACGGGCGTGGCCGTGGTCGCGAGCGTGGTCTGGCTGGCGATGCTGAGGTCGGACGTGGCGTAGTGGCCCTCGTCGTCGACCGCCCGGACGGTGAAGGTGTAGGCCGTGTTGGGGGTGAGGGTGCGCGGTGAGTCCCAGTCGATGGTCGTCATCCCGCCCGCGCCACGAAGCACGCCGAGCGACACATTGCCGGCCCCACTCGTCGCGGTGATCTCGTAGTTGAACTCGTTGTAGTCGTCGGTCGCGGCGCTCCAGTGGAGGCGCACCTGACGCTTGCCGAGGCCGAGCGCGGTCACCGCGGGGGATGAACCCACCCACGCGGGGGCAGCCGACGGCGCCTGCGTCGAGGAGTTGCGTACGAGGGAGTAGCTGACGTTGTTGGCGGCGTCGCGGGCGCGGACGGCGAAGGTTCGAGACTGGGACGGCGAGAGGCCCGTCGCGGTCCACTCGTGCTCCGCGCCGGACACGGTCGCCAACAGGGTCATCGGACCGGCGTCGTAAGACCTGTCCCACGTTCAACAGGAGGCCGAGGTGCGGCTCAAGCTCGCCTGGAAGTACCGCGAGCTCCTTGACCCGGCGTTGCCGAAGCAGCCGCCCTTCCACGCCCACGCCTGGAGCGCCCTGCGCGCTCTCCAGAAGTCGTCCAAGCGCTTCGTGGTCGAGGCCGCCGCCGTGGATGAGCTGGTGAAGACCCTGCTCGAAGAGCTCGTCGCCCTGCGTAGGGTCGTCGAGCTCACCACCCGCCCGGGCGACGCTGCCCGCACCGCGTTGCAGTTCTCCACGGTGCTGCGGGCCACCCACGCGCTCATCGACGTCGCGCCGAAGGTCATCGCGGGCGCGCTCGAACAGCAGGCCCGCTTCCCCGCGCTCACGAACGACGCCATCGAGCGAGCGCAGCTCGCCCTGGTCGCCGCCAGCGAAGCCATCACCCGCTACGACCAGCAGGCGGTGGACTCACGCGTCTCCCGCCTCGACGGCGCCGACGACCGGCAGCTCGCGCTCGATGCGCTCCTCGACGCCATCGATCACCTCCGCGCCGCGGCGCACACCACCCTCCGGCACCCCCGCCCCCTCCTCGCCGAAGCGCTGAGCGCGCCCCTCGAGCGACAGCGCACCCGCTCGACCCCGCCGCCCGCCGACGACCCGGCGCCCGAGCCCGATCAACCCGTGGTGTAGCGCCGACGGACGACGACCGCGGGCATGGGCGGTCGCGTCCCTTCGGGTAAGTCCGCATTAGGCGAGCGTCGCGCCACGCGTCATCCGCGCCCGATGTCACACGCCCCGCCACGGCCGCGTTGGACCCGATGTGCTGCTCCCATTCCGGGGCGCCACCGTCGTACCCTCCACCGAGTCGGGCACCACCCAATCCCATGCAATGGCGAGAGATCATCGGCGCCGCGTCTGACCCCCGCAGCGCCCGCGAGTACCGCGACGCGTGGCAGCGCATCTACGACGCCTGCGCCCCGAGCGTGCGGCTGCTGTCGCGGATGATGATCGGCGCGCGCCGCGGCTACGACGTCTTCGACATCGAGCAGGAGGTCTTCCTCAAGGCGAGCCAGGCCATCGGCGGCCTCGCGATGGAGGAGGGCCGCGAGCTCGCCTGCGTGAAGGCGTGGATGCACCGCATCGCCCGCAACCACGTCATCGACCTGCTGCGCGCGTCCAAGGTGCGCAGCCAGGTCGACGCGATGCCGCGCTTCTCCCTCGACGACATCGAGGTGCCCTGCGACGGCGACTCGGTCTCGGTGGAGTCCGTCGAGCGCTCGCTCTCCGACCCCGACACGATGATCTACCTGCGTCAGCTCCTCAACGCGCTGCCCGACGAGGATCGGTTGTTGTTGTTCCATAGCTGCATCGACAAGCTGGAGTTCGAGGAGCTGGCCGAGCTCATCAGCGCCCACTCGGGGCGCCCGTGCACGGCCGCGACGCTCCGCAAGCGCCTCCAGCGGCTGCTCCCGTCGCTCGTCGCCTTCGCCGAGGTGGGCCGCGCCGCCATCCGGCCGGGGCCCTCCGATCACCACCGCGCCTCCGAGGTCGACCATGACGCCTCGTGATCTCGACGGCCTCGACGAGGTCGCCGCCCGCATCCTCGAAGGCAGCTACGCCGACGAGCCCCCGCGCGGCCAACGCGCCTTCGTGCTCGACCGCCTCTGCGGCGCCGCGGCCGACGCGCCCGCTCCCCGCGACGAGGCGCTGCACGCCGCCGGCGCCCGCGCGCTGGAGGTCGTCTACGCGAGTCAACCGCCGCGCGAGCAGCGGAGCGTGGTGCTCGACGTCATCGAGGAGCGACAGCCCCTGCACGTGTCGGCGCGGGCGCCGCGGGAAGGCGTTCTGGCGCTGGTCTCGACGCTGGCCGCGGCGTGCGTGGTGATCGCCGTCGCGGTGGGCCTGCGCGACGAGGCGCCGCCCGCGTGGCTACAACACGCCGCCGCGCCGTCGGGTGAAGACGCGCGGCCCGATCTGGTGCGCGCCCACGGGATGCTGCAACCGAGGACGGTGATGCTGCCGGGCGTGGCCGTGCATGGGACGACGCCCGCAGCCAACCAGGCCGTCGCCAATCTCCGTCGCGCGTGCGAGGCGGGCGAGGCCCTGAGCTGCCGCCGCGTGGGAACGCTCTACCAGAGCGGCCGCGGCGTGAGCCCGAGCGCCGACCAGGCCACCGGGTACTTCGAGCGGGCGTGCCGCGCGGGCGACGGCCGGGCGTGCCAGCTCCGCGACGCGATGCGCCGCCGCGGCCTCGTCGACCAGCTCAACAAGGTCGACCAGGACGACATCATCGACGCGGAGTACTTCAACACGCTGGGGTTGTAGGCCCGCGTCTCTTCGTACGACCGCGACCTCTCGACGACGCGAGCCCGGACCCCGACCCGTGAGGGAGGGGAAGCGCTCGTCCACGTCCCCACGCCATCACCCATCCAGAGGTCACCCGTGCACGTCGAGCACCGCTCCACCGTCGCCGTCGAATCGATCCGTGCGCCGCTGGCCATCCACTTCAACCCGCTGCTCCCTGGCCTCGCCGTGGGCTTCGGCTACCTCCTCGCGATGCTCACCCCGCGGCCGCTGCACATGCCCTCCGTCAAGGCCCGCCGCGCCCCGCTCGTCGCCCTCCCCTCACCCGCCGACGAGCCCGCGGCCGACGCCGACGAACCCCCGTCGCTCCACTGGCGCCGCTGCGCCGACGGCGTCGGTCAATGCGCGCTGCTCGCCGTCCCGCTCGACCACCGCGCGCCCCGCGGTCGGCTCGTCGGGCTCGCGGTCCGACGCATCCCCGCGGCCGATCCGTACCGTCGCGTCGGCGTGCTCGTCATCAACCCGGGTGGCCCGGGCAAGGCCCTGGTCGACGAGCTCGCGGCCGTGCACGCCACCATCGCCACGACGATGCCCGCGGTCGCGCAGCGCTTCGACCTCGTCACCCTCGACGTCCGCGGAACCGGCCTGAGCGGACCGCACCCCGCCTGCGCCGCCCGCCGCACCGTCGAGCACCTCGACGGCTGCTTCGACCCCCACGACACCCGGTGCTGGAGCGAGCTCGCGGCCTCGGCCCACGACCGCGCCGAGATGTGCGCCCGCTCCGTCGAGCGCGACCTCCTCGTCGGCATGACCCAGGAGAACGCCGCCCGCGACCTCGACCTCCTGCGCGCGGCACTCGGCGAGAAGGTGCTGTCGTTCTATGGGTTCTCGGCGGCGGCGCGCTTCGGGGGGATGTACCTCACGCTGTTTCCCGAGCGGGCGCGGGCGACGGTGTTCGACAGCCCCACCGGGCCGACGGCCTCGCGCGCCGAGGCGTACCGCACCCAGGCCACCGCCTACGCGAAGACCGCCGACCGCTTCGCCGCGTGGTGCACCGCCAACGCACGGTGCGGCGCGCGCCCGGCCGAGACCCCCGCGGCCTTCTCCGAGCGCCTCCAGACCGCGCTGCGGCAGCCGGGCTACGTGCGCGACGTGCTGGCGATGCCCGACGGCGCGGTGCTGGCCGAGCGCGTGGCCCACCTGCTCGACGGGCTGCGCGCCGGGGCGTGGCCGACGCTCGCCGCGGAGATCGAACCCTTGCTGCGCGGCGACACGCACCCGATGGACGCGGTCATCGGCGAGGCGCAGCGGCGCAACCACGCGGCCTCGTCAGCGCGCGCATCGGGTCTGCGCTGGCAGTGGCTGGTGGATGATCCGGCGCCCTCGCACGACGCCGACTGGTCATGGACGGGCAACGTCCCGCAGTGGAGCGGACTCTTCGGCGTCGTGTGGCGGATGAACCTCGTGGTCGCCGCGCGCTGGAGCCTCCCGGTGGCGCCGCAGACCGTGCTCGCCGCGCACCCGCGAACGCCCGCGCTGGTCATCATCGGGCAGCACGACCCGGCGACGCCGCCGACGGAGGGCGCTGCCTTCCTGGCGGCGATCGACCACCGATCGTGGGAGGTGGACTACGACGGCGAGGGCCACGCGAAGTCGCTGGACGACGCGTGCCTCGCGCGCGCGGTGCAGTCGTACCTGCTGGCGCCGGACGTGCCGCCGACGGTCTTTCGCTGCGGCCGACCGATGATGTGACACGCCCGATGCGTTCGACCGGCCTTGGCTACCGCGGGTTGAAAACCCACGGCAGCCAAGGCCGAGCGATGTCGATTGGGGGAATGTAGAGGAGAGAGGCGAGCGACGACTCAGCGAGTCGCGACGAGCGGAGCGATGAGCAGCGCGACGACGCTCATCACCTTGATGAGAATCGCGATGCCCGGGCCCGAGGTGTCCTTGAACGGGTCACCCACGGTGTCGCCCACGACCGCGGCCTTGTGCGCGTCGGAGCCCTTCTTGTGGCCTTCGAGGCCGCCCTTCTCGATGTACTTCTTCGCGTTGTCCCAGGCGCCGCCCGCGTTGGCCATCACCAGCGAGAGCGTGGCGCCCACGGCGAGCGAGCCCGCGAGCACGCCCGCGAGGGCCTCGGGGCCGGCGATGAACCCGACGAGCGGCGGCGCGAGCACGGCCACGGCGCCCGGCAGGAGCATCTCCTTGATGGCGGCCTTGGTGGCGATGTCGACGATCACCTTGGGCTGCGGCTCGACGCCCTCCTTGCCCTCCAACAGACCCGGAATCTCCCGGAACTGCCGGCGGATCTCCTCGACGATGGCGCCCGCGGCGCGGCCGACGGCGGTCATCGTGGTCGCGCCCACCACGCACGGGATCAGCGCCCCGAACAGGATGCCCAGGAGGATGGGCGCGCGGGTGATGTCGAGGTTCATCGCGGGCAGGTCGTGGAGGGCGCGCGCGGCGTTGACCTCCATGTTGAAGGCCGCGAAGAGCGCGATGACGGTGAGCACGGCCGACCCGATGGCGAAGCCCTTGCCCACGGCCGCGGTGGTGTTGCCCACGGAGTCGAGCTCGTCGGTGATGG
Source organism: Polyangiales bacterium (assembly GCA_044229975.1). GTDB lineage: Bacteria > Myxococcota_A > Polyangia > Polyangiales > SCUS01. Next base: position 65,935 of record JBGARZ010000004.1, on the reverse strand, counting down.
CGCGAACCTCCTTGCCGAGGCCCGACATCTCCGAGATGCCGCCCGCGTTGTCGGCGATGGGGCCGTACGCGTCGACGGTCATCACGATGGCGGTGCCGGCGAGCATGCCGACGGCCGCGAGCGCGATGCCGTAGAGGTTGAGGAAGTGGTTGGACACCGCGCCCACCGCGACCAGCGTGATGATCGGGATGACCGTGCTCTCCAGGCCCACCGCGAGGCCGCGGATGACGTTGGTGCCGGGGCCCGTGAGCGAGCTCTTCGCGATGGAGTGAACCGGCCCCATCGAGGTGTAGTAGTCGGTGATGAGCCCGAGGATGGCGCCGCCGAGCGCGCCCGCGCCGAGGGTGATCACGGCGCCCATGCTGAAGCCCCAGCGGGGCAAGAGCGCCAGCGCCGCGCCCGTCACGAGGAAGGGCGGGACGATGAGCGCGATGCGCAGGACGCGCGCGGGCGGCATGTTCTTGAGGGCGCGGGTGATGAAGATGCCGATGACGGAGACGAAGAGGCCGATGGTGGAGAGCCCGATGGGCAGCGCCACGGCCATCACGCGCAGCGCGGTCTCGTCGGTGACGGACGGCGCGAGCTTCTGGAGCGTCTCGACGGGCATCGTGAGGCCGAGCGCCATCGCGGCGACCATGGCGGCCACGTAGCTCTCGTAGATGTCGGCGCCCATGCCGGCGATGTCGCCGACGTTGTCGCCCACGTTGTCGGCGATGACGCCGGGGTTGCGGGGGTCGTCCTCGGGGATGTTCGCCTCGACCTTGCCCACGATGTCGGCGCCGACGTCGGCGGCCTTGGTGTAGATGCCGCCGCCGATGCGCGCGAAGAGCGCGATGGAGCTCGCGCCCACCGCGAAGGCGTGGATGAGCGACCCGAAGTGGTGCTTGTGCTCGGCGGTCGCCATCAGCGTGGCGCTGTCGCCGTGGTTGTAGGCGTAGAGGGCGCCCATGCCGAGGAGCCCGAGGCCCGCGACGCACAGGCCCATCACGGCGCCGCCGTCGAGGGCGGTGACCAGCGCCTCGGCCATGCCCTTGGTGCGCGCCGCTTCGGCGGTGCGGACGTTGGCGTAGGTCGCGGCCTTCATGCCGAGGAAGCCCGCGACCAGCGACAGGCCCGCGCCCGCGATGAAGGCGAGGCCGGCCGTTGGGCTCAGCGCGACCGCGAGGATGCCAAACACCACCACGGCATAGACGGCGAGGACCTTGTACTCGGTGGTGAGGAAGGCCATCGCCCCCTCGCGGATGTACCGGGCGATACGGGCCATGGCCTCGTTGCCCTCAGGACCACTCTTGACCTTTGCGTAGAAGAACAGCGCTACGACGAGGGCGAATGCCCCGACGCCTAGCGACCCGACCGTTAGAAGAGACTCCACTCGTTGCTCCTTGCGGTTTTTCGGCGCGCCGACGTCCAGTCAGCACGCCACCTCCGCGAAAAGCACCCTCCGATGGCCGCGACGACCGCGCTTCACGGCTGTGCTCGTTGAAGCGGTGCCCTTACACCACCTCGCGCCCTATTTGTAGTGCCTAGCAAAAGAGCCGCGCCCGACGCCACCCCTGTGCGGCATCCGCCCGCTGGCACACCCCATGGCACACCCGTCGGGCGCCTGACATCCGCGGCGCTGCCCTTGTTTTCCAGCGCAAATGGCGCTCTTCTCCCGGGCGTTCGGGGGTGCGACCGCTGGCACGCACCTCGCTGAGCGTCTCGATGATCGAGAGCGCGACCACACTCCCCCGGTGGCGCCTCTCCTCGGAGCGAAAGACCATCTATGAAGCCCTTGTTGTCCCTGGTTGCCCTCACAACCATCGGTCTGGTGATGGCCCCCTCGACGGCGCAGGCGTGCGGCGGATGCTTCGCGCCCCCCGGCGCGGTGCAGGTCGTGACCGACCACCGCATGGCCCTCTCCCTGTCGGCCGATCGCACCATCCTGTGGGACCAGTTCCGGTACAGCGGGCGGCCGTCGGACTTCTCGTGGATCCTCCCCATCCACAACGGCCCTGACGTTCGCATCGAGGTCGCCGACAACAGCTTCCTCACGGCGCTGGACAACCTCTCGGCGCCGGTGCTCAACGCGCCCGATCCCCCGTACTGCGCCGACGACGACTCGGACTTCCTCGCCAGCGCGCGCGGCGGCGCTGCGCCACCCAGCCTGGCCGCCGACTCTGGCGTGGCCGTGCTGCAGGAGCAGGTGGTCGGCCCGTACATGACCGCGGTGGTGCGCAGCGACGACCCGACCGCCCTCCGCACCTGGCTCCGCACCAACGGGTACAGCGTCCCGGTGCAGATCGAGCCCGTGCTGGATTTCTATGTCTCCCAGCGCATGGACTTCATCGCGCTGCGCCTCCGCATGGGCGAAGGCGTCGAGCAGATGACCCCCATCCGGGTGACCACGCCGGGGCTGAGCCCGGTGCTCCCGCTGCGCATGATCGCCGCGGGCGTGGCCGACAAGGTGGGCCTCCTGCTCATGGTGCTCGCGCCCTCGCGCTACGAGGCCATGAACTTCCCCAACGGCGAGATCGTCCCCTCGTCGCTGACCTACGACTTCAACGCGCCGACGGTCCCCGCGGAGGATTTCCGCCGCGCCTTCGAGGCGCTCAACCGCGCCAACGGCAACCGCCTCTGGCTCACCGAGAGCTCGGACCGGGTCACCCGCAGCACCGTCGAAAACGCCGCGCGCTTCGGCGGCGGGCGCGTTCCTGTCGGCGGGTCGATGGTCGCGAGCGACGACGCGCGGCTGGCGTTTCAGGGCATCGGCGAGACCGCGACGCTCACCCGCCTGCGGGCCGACCTCGCGGCCACGGCGCTCGACCGCGACCTCCAGCTCATGGCGAGCGACCTCGGCGTGAAGGATCGCCTCCACACGTACGGCGTGGTTCGCAACCGGCCGTTGCCCTGCGGCGAAGGCCCGCGGGCGGAGTTTCTGGGCTGCGCGGTGACCCCAAGGGCCAACGGCTCGACGGGTGGTTTGCTGGTGGCAGGACTGGCGGCGCTCGGCGTGGCGTGGCGCCGCCGTCGAGCAGCTCTCAGCGGCGGCGACGTCGCCGCGCGGTAAGGGCCGCGCCCATCGCGGCGAGCGCCCACACGCCCTGAGCGCGCGAGGTGCTCGTCGGGCCCGGAACGCGACAACCGCAGCCGTCGCTGGGGTTGGTCACCATCCAGTTGCCCGCGTCGGGAGCGCCCGCGTCGGTCATGACGACCACGCCGGCGTCTTCCTTCGCGGTGCCCGCGTCGTTGTCGGTGATGACCCCGAGGTCGACCGGCACGCCCACGTCGACGCGAATACCCGTATCAACGCGAACGCCCACGTCGAGCGGCGGGACGATGCCCGCGTCGGTCATGGTGCATCGGTTGGTGCCGGGCACGCAGACCGTCTGCCCGGTGGTGAGGCGCCCGTTGCAGGCGTACCCGCGCGGGCAGGTGCAGTCGTCGGTGCACGCGCGCGAGCAGAACGCCGTCGTCGCGCTGCTCCCCACGCAGAGCACCCCGGAGGCGCAGTCGGTGGGCGTTCGGCACGGCTCGCCGAAGGCCGCGGTGCCCCCGGCGGCGCCGCCGTCGCCGCCGGCCGTGCACTGGGTGGTGGTCCAGGCCCAGTTGGAGCCGCAGCTCCCGGCGTTGGGGCCCGTCGGGGTCCCGAGCTGACAGCGGTTGGTGGCGCCGCACCAGCCGCAGCCCTCGTAGGGGGTGCAGCCGCCGCAGCTCGTGAAGCGCGAGCAGGGGTCGCTCGTGCCCGCGTCGACCGTGGGCATCGTGGTGGTGCAGGCGCTGGGCTGCCAGACGAAGCCGCTGCCGCACGACCCTGCGGTGGGGCCCGACGAGGTGGAGGTGACGCACATCCCGCTGGCGCCGCACCAGCCGCAGTTGTTGACGGGGGTGCAGCCCGCGCACGACGTGTAGCGGTTGCACGGATCGGTGACGGGGACGACGCCCGCGTCGGGGATGGTGGCGCCCGACGGGTAGATGGCGCACACGCCGCCGATGTCGTCGCCGGTGAGGGTGCGCTTCACGCCGCCCGGGTACGACGCGTACATCACGGCGCTCGACTGGGAGGAGTGGTCGAGGCCGAGGAAGTGGCCCTCCTCGTGGGTGGCGATGGACTGCGTGTCGACGGTTCCGCGGCGGCCGTCGGTGCTCCAGGTGAAGCCCACGTTGTTGAACTGGATGTCGGCGTCGATGAAGTACCCGCCGCTGGTCCAGACGGGCGTGGTGACGCCGATGACGCTGTTGACGGGGCCGAGCTCCGCGGGCCACGAGAGCGAGATCCACAGGAAGTCGTTGCGCCGGTCGCCTGCGGTGGCGCGCTCGACGGCGGACGCCCCGCCGTTGGTGGTGCGCCAGCGGGTGCAGGCCGGGGCGGCCCAGCTCGCCATGCCCGCGTCGAGGGCGGCGATGGCGGCGTCGCCGCCGATGGTGGAGGGCGCCGAGGTGGCGTTGACCCGGTAGGTGATGGGGAGCGACGAGGGGTTCCAGTGCGACTCGCCGACGGCGTACCCGGAGGCGAGCGAAGGCAACGCGCAAAGGCCCGCGAGGGCGAGCAGCGGGAGGCGGAGCGAGCGCATCAGCGGGCTCCCCCGGCGAGCGAGCGCACGTCGTCGCGCAGGTGCTGGAGCGACTCGGGGGCCTCGTCGGGCGCCTCGTACATCCGCATCGGCGCCCCCGAGGTGAGCTGCGCGAAGGTCAGGCCGTGGAGGTCGCGGTGCACGAGGGCCGTGCCGTCGGCGCGCTGGTCGACGTAGTAGACGGCCTGCGCGAGGCCGGTGAGGTACACGACGCCGGGGCCGCGGCGCAGGAAGAACACCGCCTCCTGACCCTGGTTGAACACCGGGTTGCCGGCGATGCGCGAGACGAGCCCGTCGACCTCACCGCCGAGCTGACGGAGGGTGAGCTGCGACTCCACGGCGACGCCCTTCACGGTCTCGGTGACGCGCAGGGTGGTGAGGGAGATGATCTGGGACTGGTCTTCGTTCCAGCGGCTGGTGACGCCGACGACGGTGGCGCGGACGATGACGTCGGACTGGGCGACGAGCTCAGCGCGAGACATCTGCACCGCGACGGTGGCCTCAACAGGAGCGGCGAAGGAGAGGCAGAGGCCGAGGGCCAGGGTGGCGCTCCAGCGCCGCCAACGCGATGAGGTGTGCACGGTGAGAAAGTCTCCAGGTGAGGCAGTTTGGAAGCAGTGGGGTGCGCTAGATACAACGGCCCGGGCGGCGGACGTCAACCACCGGGCTGACGTCGGGGGCGCGCGTCAGGTCGCGAGCGGCCCCACGGCCCACGCCGCGGCGCCAGCGCGGCGCGCACCGATCACGCCCACCGTTGGCGCGAGTGGCACACCGGGTGCTCAAGGGGATCGCATGAAGATCCTCCTCCTCGCCTCACTTCTCGCCCTCTCTGCCGCCACGGGCTGCACCGCCATCGACCGCGCCGCCGACTGCTCCGGCATCTGTGGCAAGTACAAGGACTGCCTCGGCGGTTCGAGCTACGACGCCAGCGCCTGCGCCACGCGCTGCCGCGACTACGCCGCCAACAGCGACGACAACGACCGCCGGGTCGACACCTGCCAGGCGTGCACCGACGGCAACTCGTGCGCGGGCTCGGTCTTCACCTGCGCGGGCAACTGCGCGGGCATCCCGTTCTGACGAAATGAGAAGAGCGGGGTGAGTCCATTGAACCTCACCCCGCCCCTTCGATGGTCGACCTTCGCGTCGACGATTACTGGTTCATCGACTCAAGGAACTCCCGGTTGCTCTCGGTGCGGTTCACCTTGTCGAGCAGGAATTCCATCGAGTCGATGACGTTGAGCGGGTGCAGGAGCTGACGCAGCAGCCACACGCGCTGGAGCGTGAACTCGGGCAGCAGCAGCTCCTCCTTGCGGGTCGCCGACTTGTTGATGTCGAGGCACGGGAAGATGCGCTTCTCCATCAGCTTGCGATCGAGGTGGATCTCGCTGTTGCCCGTCCCCTTGAACTCCTCGAAGATCACTTCGTCCATGCGCGACCCGGTGTCGACGAGGGCCGTGGCGATGATGGTGAGCGAGCCGCCCTCTTCGAGGTTGCGGGCCGCGCCGAAGAAGCGCTTGGGCTTGTGTAGCGCGTTGGCGTCGACGCCGCCCGACAGGATCTTCCCGGAGGCCGGGACGACCGTGTTGTAGGCGCGGGCGAGGCGCGTGATGGAGTCGAGGAGGATGATGACGTCGTGCTTGTGCTCGACGAGGCGCTTGGCCTTCTCGATCACCATCTCGGCGACCTGGACGTGGCGCGTGGCGGGCTCGTCGAAGGTGCTGGAGACGACCTCGCCCTTCACCGAGCGCTGCATGTCGGTGACCTCCTCGGGCCGCTCGTCGATGAGCAGCACGATGAGCTTGGCGTCGGGGTGGTTGGTGCTGATGGCGTTGGCGATGTTCTGCATGAGCACCGTCTTGCCCGCGCGCGGCGGCGAGACGATGAGGCAGCGCTGACCCTTCCCGATCGGGACCAGCAGGTCGATGATGCGGGTCGAGTTGTTCTTGCGGTCGTGCTCGAGGTTGAAGCGCTGCTGGGGGTAGAGCGGCGTGAGGTTGTCGAAGAGGATCTTGTCGCGGGCCGCTTCGGGGGTCTCGAAGTTGATGCGGTCGACCTTGAGGAGCGCGAAGTAGCGCTCGTTGTCGCGCGGCGGGCGGACGGTGCCGACCACGGAGTCGCCGGTGCGGAGGTTGAAGCGGCGGATCTGCGACGGCGAGACGTAGATGTCGTCGGGGCCGGGGAGGTAGTTGTAGTCCTGCGCGCGGAGGAAGCCGAAGCCGTCGGGGAGGCACTCGAGCACGCCCTCGGCGGTCACCTCGCCCTTGCGGGCCGAGTGCGCCTGGAGGAGCGCGAAGATGAGCTCCTGCTTGCGGAGGCCGGGGGCGTTTTCGATGGTGAGCTCCTTCGCCATGGCGAGGAGTTCGGGCATCGGCTTCTGCTTGAGTTCGCGGAGGTTGATTGCGTCCATCGTCTCTCTTTCGAAACTGCCGCCGGGCGCTACTGCGTGGCCCGCGCGGTCATCGGGGGAGTGTCGACCGCCGCCGCGAAGAACCGCGAAGCGAAAGGTCGACGGTGTCAGGGCCCACGCTCGCGCGTCGTCGGAGGTGGCAATGCGTCCCTGCGTCGTCGGATCGGTGCATCTCTGGAGGGGTCTCGTGGAGGGTGCGGTCGGGCAGAACGGTGGGGCGGGTCGGGGGACCCGTTGAGCGCCCGAAGGATCGTGCGGAGCAGTGGAATGGGCAGTGCCGTGACGGCGTGACGAGCGGCGGCGGAACCTACGGGCGACCCCGCGGGAGTGTCAAGCGTGGGCAGAGGGCGGTGGTGGTCGGAGGAGGCGTCACCGCGCCCGTCGCCGCGTACTTCAGTGCGCGGCGACGGGCGCCAGGACCGGCAACCTTGGGCGCTACTTGTCGGCGTCAGGCGCGGCGATGCGGAGCTTCGGTGAGCCGCTCAAGAACCTCTCGCGCTGGTCGTCGGCGAGCAGCTCGGCGGCCGCGCGGTTGTGGATGGTGGTGGCGACGATGACCGACGAGCGCTCGACCCGCTCGACGGGGTTCACGTTGCGGCGGATCACCGTGTCGAGCAGCGTGTCGTCGAAGCAGTGCGTGGCGGCGATGACGACGTGCAGGCTCGCGTGCTCCAGCGGAATCGCGCCCGACTTGGTGAGCGCGTCGAGGAGGTCGAAGGCCCGCGACCGCTCGGTCTTCTGCTCGTCCGGGCCGAGGACCTCCTCGGCCGGCTCGGCGAGCAGTGACTTCTGCGAGCGGCGGGTCCACACGTCGTCGACGCCGACGATCGTCGGGCGCAGCGCGCCGTCCTCATCGAGCTCGTCGAACTTCCGGTCGAGGGCGGCCGGGATGCGGGTGTAGTCGGGCTGGTCGTCGTCGACAGAGGGCGCGTCGGACCGCTCGGAAGAAGTCGCGGACTGCGCGGGAGGCGCGGCGGCTTCGGGCCGTGGCGGCAGCACCGCGGCGCCGGTGGCCTGCGAAGGCGCAGCCATCGTGGAGCGCTCGAACTCCATCTCCATCATTGGCATGGGCACCGGCATCGGCGCCGGAGCGGGCGGCGGTCCACCCACCATCATCATCGGCGCCGACGGATACGGGGCCGATGATGGTGGCCCACCGAAGGAGGGCGGCGGTCCACCGTACCCGGGCGGCGCGAACATCGGCGCTGCCTGCACGACGGGCGTGCGGTTGAGCTCCGCCAGGCGGTACGCCTCCCGCTCCCGCGCCTCGTCGAGCTCCCGCTGCTTCGCCGCGTTGATGACGTTGTGCATGCGGCCGACGTACTCGGTCACGCGCGCCAGCTTGTACGCGGCCTCCGCCTCCGCCGGGCCGTCGTAGGAGAGCAGGTCGCTCGGAATCTGGTGCTCCATGAAGAGCCCGAGGAGGTCTTGCGTGAGCTTGATCTCCTTGGTGAGGCTGTCGGGCGGGAGCTTCAGCAGCCGCTCCAACTGCGGCTTGATCTGCACCACGCACACGCCGAAGAGCGTGCTCTCCAACTGCATCCCGCGAAACGCCCTGGCGAAGCGCTGCTGCTCCGGCGACAGCGACTCGATGGCGTCGCGAAATTCCTTCGGCGTCGGGATCTGCTCCAACAGCAGCGGGATGGTGAGCAGGTCCTTGTTCTGGACGATGATGCCGAAGCGCGGGTCGAAGGAGTCGGCCGAGGCGACGCGGCCGACGAGGAGCAGGAAGCTGCTGAACTGCCTCGCCCTGGCGACGAGCGACAGCGCGAGGTCGGTGCGCCCGGAGAACTGGTGCGCCACCCACGCGTGCAGGTAGCGCTCGCCGAGAAAGGACACGCGGGTAGAAGCGTCGAGGGCGAAGCTCATGGGCCGCGTCGCCTCTCGCCGCGTCACGATGGTCGGAACGGGATCAGCCACCCCGCTCCCGCCATCCGCCTCGATGCTGACGTTGCCCTCCGGGTCGTGGTCGGGTCGGCGCACCGCGTAGGAGAAGGGCTGCGGCCGGTACTCGGGCTTGAACAGCTTGCGGTGGTGGAAGGTCATGTAGTCCGCGAACTCCGCGGGCGTGAGCTCCTTGCCGATGGCCGCGACGAGCTGCGCGCGGAGCATCGCCTCGATGAAGTCCACGCCCGCGGCGAAGTGGCGACACACCTCCTGCGCGTGCAGCACGGTGACCAGCAGCCGGGCCTCGTGCGCGGTGATCACCGTCCCGTCTTGGGGAAACGCGGCGTCGATGCTCGCGCACTTCTCCGCGAGGCTGCGGCGCTCTTCGTCGAGGAAGGCCCCGAGGTGCCCGACCGGCAGCAGCTCACCGCCGGCGCCCTGGTCGAACAACGGAACCACCGGGACGAACACCTCGGCGGCGTTGATGGCGGCGAGGTCGAGCCCGTGGCCCGCGTGGGCGGGAAAGACCGCCAGACGGAAGTGCACCGCGACGGCCGCGCACCATGCGTCGAACTCCCCGACGGCCTGGAAGGCCTCGTCGACCTGCGGGTTGCGCCGCGGGGTGTGGCAGGCGGCGTCGGCGCGTTCGATGGCGAAGGCGGCGCGCCCGGCGTCGTCGATCTGCCGGAGGAGCCACGCGAGGTTGAGGTCGATGTTGGGGCGAACGACCGAGCGCGGCCGCGGCGTCACGTTGGTGGCGGTCTTGATCTCGATGCGCCCGGCGCGCGACGCGAGCACCAGCGCGTCGCTCGGGTCGGCGCCCTGGAAGGCCACGAGCTCGTAGCGGGCTTCGTAGCTCCAGAGGTACTCGGTGATGGTGGTGACGATCTTCTCGCTGCGGGTCGTCTTCGCCCCGAGAAACCCGCGCACCTCGGTGACGTGCTCCTCGGGACCCTCGACCTTGCGGACGACCTCGCGCACGAACGCGCACTCCTCCCGCGACCGCAGCCGCAGGGTGACCGAGCGCGTGGCCGCCCACGCCAGGAGCTTCGCGAGGCCGTCGTGGTCGAGTCCGAGGTTTTCGAGGCAGAGCAGCAGCGACGCCACCGTCGCGCGGCCGAGAAACTCCGCGAGCAGGAACTTGTCCCCATACGAGTGCGGGACGTCGTCGGGCGACCGCGGGTCGCGGGTGCGATCGAGCACCGTGCGAACCCGCGCGAGGGCCGCCTCCACCTTGCGCGCGAACTCGGCTTCTTCATAGCTGTGCATCGGGTGCTCCCTTCCCTTTCCGGTCGACGATCGGACGCGCGGGACACCGGCGTCAATGCGCTCGTCGGGCCCACAGCGGTTTACAAGTGCTGCTCGATCCAATGCGGATCATCAGGGGGAATGAACCTGGGTAGCGCCAGCGAATGGTCCGAGCGGTTGGCCGGCCGCCCCTCCAGCGCGAGGGCGACGTCCCAACCCGCCGCGGATGTGGCCGCTGCAACGCGAGCGTCATGCGCGCCGTCGGGATGAGCGAACACACGCGGCGTCAGCCCCAGCGCCGACAGCGTCTCGCGCGGTGCAACCACCTCTCGCAACAGATCGTCACTCGAAATCCGGGGCAGTATCGCGTGGGTGTGGCCGTGACCGCCGACGGTCCAACGCAGGCGCTTCAGCGCGATCAGGTCGGTTGCCGATAGGTAGAGTTCGGGCACCTCGGGCAAGGCTGCCCTGAGCGCCTCGGCGAGCTCGCCGATCGTCCGCCGCTGTTCGACCGCCGAGGCCCGCAGGTAGTTGCGACGCTCGGGTCCGTCGACCCACCGCCCATGGTCGGCGGTCAGATCGACGATCACCCGTTCTCCGTCGACGCCTCGCATGACCCCGCGGGTTCGGGTGGCGCGGCTCAGCACTGCGTACCAGAGATCGGCCGGGAGCCAGCGCGTGGGGTCTCCAAGCAGGCCCGTGGTGACAAACACCGTCGCGGGTAGCCCGAGGCGCGCCAGGGTTGGCACCGCGCGCTCGATCACGTCGCGATAGCCGTCGTCGAAGGTGATCCAACACGACGGGCGGGACAGCTCGCGCTCGCCTCGTCGCCACGCGAGAACCTCAGGCTCCGAGAGCACGTCGAAGCGCTCGGCGACAGCGCGCATCTGGGCGGAGAAAGTCTGTTCGCTCACGGCGGTGCCGCGCGTGAAGTAGGGACGGCCCGCGCCCGCACGCTCGGTCTCGGGGAGAACCCGGTGGTAGCAGAGGATCACAAGGGGAGCGCTCACCCGAAGCTCGCTGGCTTTGTGCGAGGACGGGTCAGGAGTTCTCTCCCGAGAACCACGGCCTCCGCAGGCACGAGGGGACCATGCACCTGGTCCTCGCGACGGTCGTCGATGGGCGCACCCGCGACTCGCGAGGCCCAGCCCGGAGCAGCCCCCACCGCGATGATGGGCTTGCCGAGCTTCCACGCGAACGCGATCTCGCTGAGGGTTCCGCTCTTTCCGCCTAGCGCGAAGACGACGTCCGCGCTCGCCACGACCACGATGTTGCGAGCGTGGTTGAGGCCCGTGCAGATCACCACCTCGACGAACTCATTGGCGTCGTCGGCCGAGTAGGTGGGAAGCACGCCGATGACGTCGCCCGGCTGATGTCCGGCGGCCGATCGGGCGCCGCGCGAGGCGGCTCGCATCACCCCGCCGAGCCCTCCGGTGACGACGCGGAATCCTCCATCCACCAAGGCGACGCCGAGCGCTTCGGCGACCCGCAGGTCGTCCTCGTCGGCACGGGCGTCGCCGATCACGGCGGCCACTGGACGGCGCGTAGCGCTCATCGTGTCCCTCCGGTGGTCGCGCGTGCGAGGTCGAGGATGAGGAAGTCCGAGGACGGCTCCAGCGTGTCGGGATCGAACGCCGCCGTCTCCTCGGTAGCAACGATCTCCATGCCGAGCTCTCCGAACATCCTCCGCAGCGTAGAGAGCGGTCGATGGACGTCCCGTCGACGCTTGTTGGTCGAGCGCAGCGTCTTCCAGGTGACGCAGGTGACGGCGTCGTCGACGGGCGGTTCGCGGTGTTGGAGGCAGGTCCCGCGCCCCACGTGATGGGGGTTGCAGACGGCGACCAGGAGATGCCCCTCTGGCGCCAGGAGCGAGGTCAGTTCGACCGCGACGCGGTGGAGCTCGGTCTCGTCGTCGATCACACACAACACCAGCGCGCACACGACCACGTCGAAGGAGGACCGCGCGACGGCGGGTAGCTCCCCGGAGGTGAGGTATCGCACCGCGCCCTGCCCTGCCCTCTCCCATCGAGCCGAGAGCGCAGGGTCCGGGTCGTACGCGATGACATCGACGCCGCCACGGCTGACGGATCGGGCGAGCGCCCCGTGGCCGCAGCCGTAGTCGAAGACTCGTCGAGGAGCCTGCGCCATCACCAGCGCCTCAAGGCGATCGTCGAGGAGGGACTCCTTCCTGGCCCGCGGATCGACGCGCAAGAACGCTTCCAGACCAGCCAGTTCGGGCATTCCGGGATCGTCGGCGGAGGCACGAAGGAGCGCCTTCAGATCGGGGTGTGACGCGTGGCGGGCTGAGAGCCAGGCGCGGCGCGCCATCGACCACCACGACTCCTCGGTCAACGCCTGGACGTCACCGCCGTAGTCGACGAACTTCAGCGCCCCGGCCTCGGTCACCACCATGTTGTCGGGGTGCACGTTGGTGAACACCACGCCGACGGCGCGGCACTCCGCCAGGAAGGTTCGCACCGCGTCGCCGTGCCCGCCGCGGTATGGGACCGATGGCTCGTAGGGGTAGGTCAGCACCACGTCGGCCCCGACGAGGCGCACTTCACTGAGGTCGTAGAGGCTGCTCAACCCCGCCCAGCGACCGACCTGCGCGGAGAGAAACGCCTGCTGCTCCGGCGCGAGGCGGCGTGCGTCGAAGTGCTTGAAGACCCTGACGCCGTCCGTGAGCACGACGCCCTCCGCACCGCAGCCCAGAACCCGCAGCCCCGGAATCCCCGCGCGCTCAAGCCGACGCAGCGAGCACCGCCCGCGCTCGCCGTCGAGCCACCGGGCGGCGTCAGCCACGGGCACTCCATGCGTGCGACGCGCAACGATCTCCGCGCGGAGGGCGCCGAACCACTCACGCACGATCGCGTCGTCAACCGCGAGCACACGCCCGCGGAAGGACGCCAACCGCGCCAGGACGTACTCGTCGTTGAAGAGTGTGAGGGCGACGCGAAGGTGCTCCCGCGCGTCCGCGAGGCTGGCGTCGGCAAACCACCACCAGCCGCCTTGGGGGTCGAGGAAGCGGGTGAGTGCCCGCACGAGGCCCGCCGCGCGATGGAAGCTGAGCTCAAACGAGTACAACCGCTCGTCGAGGTATTTGCGGAACCGCTTCGTCGCGAACCGGACCTCGGTCTCGTCGAGGTCGAGCTCATCGGGCAGGTGTGCCCCTCCCGCCACGCCGCGGCGCTCGCCCCGTTCCAGGAGCAGGTCGTCGAGCGCCGAGTAGATGGCGTAGCCCTGGATGTCGCGGGCGAGCTTGTCGAGGTCGAGGCATTGCGTCTCCACGTCGGCCCGCTGCTGCCGCACCGGCAGGGGCACCTTCACCACCGTTCGGCGCGCCCCGTAGCGGTTGAGCAGGCTCCACACCATGTCCGATCGCCGGGTGTCGTTGCCCTCGACAGACGGGACCCCATTGGGGAAGTCCCAGAGGGCCTCCGGGTCGAACACGAAGGTGTTGCCGCCCCGGTGCACCGAGGGCTGCATGTGGTCGAGCGGGTCGACGGCAGCGTCCTGCACCAGCGGACGGAAAACCTGCTCGCCCGCGAGGATGCGCGGCAGGCGGGCGGCAACCTCGGCGAACACGTCACGGGCCGTGCGCCCCGCGCCGTCGGGCACGTACCAGAAGGGCGTTTCGAGGTGGTCGGTCTCCCGGCGGGAGAGGTCGTAGTAGTAGTCGCTGAAGCGAGCGCGGTTCGCCATGTTCTCCTCCAGCAGTTCAGGGAACACATCGGCTGGGTCGAGGCAGGCGAGCAGCTCGATGTTGTGCCAGGCGTCCACGAGCTGGGTTCGCACGCAGCTCGCGAAGGGTAGCGGCGGCGCCTCGGTGCAGGTCCCGATCGCGACAGCCACGCCGGTCTCGCGGAGACGGCGCAGGGTCCCGACGACGTCCGAGGGGGAACGATCCACCCGAGAACCGCCCTGCCACACGAGGTTGTCGAGGCGCATGTCGTCGTCGAGGATCCATGTGACGGCGCCGGGGCGCCGTTGCGCCCAGAGATAGAGGTAGGTCTGGAGCATGGTGCGGGCGGCGGCGATGCTCGCCTGCCCGACACCGCGCTCGAACGACCGGCCGAACGCACCGGCGACAGCATCGACCCGCTGCCGCTCCATCGGGACGAGGACGACGTCGAGCCCTCGGGCCTGGAGCTCATCGACCCACCGCACGAGGTCGGCCCCGCTGTCGGCGCCGCGCGGACCGTTCTCCAGGACGATGACCTCCAGGGAGCTCAGACCGGCCTGACCACGGAGCCCGCTGAGGTCGCCGAGGAGTGCCTTGAGGGCCGGGCCGACCACGGACCGTGTGGTCATCCCGACGACGAGCGAGAGCGGTCGACCGTCGACTGGCGTGATCGACTTGGGGTGGAGGGCCAGCGCGGTCGGGGCGTCGGGCGACGGCACCTGCCAACCAAACAAGCGGCCTGCTCGTTCACTGAACGCGGACCGCTCGGACGGCGTCATCCGGCGGTGGTACTTGCGATGGAAGCCATCGAGGCCAGCGAGCTTGGGCGGAGAGCCCGCCCTCGACAGGCGAGGCCGACCGCCCTCGGCGAAGTGGTGCACGAGGGGCTCCGCGAGGCGACCGTAGCGGACGAAGCCGAGGTCCGCGAGGCGCACGCAGAGGTCTCGATCGGTGCAGCTCGGGAGGGCTTCGTCGAAGAGTCCCGCGGCGAGCAGCGAGCTCAGACGGACGAACAGGTTCGAGCCCTGGATGCCGGGGTTGCGGACGAGGAAGTCACGGGCGACGAGCTCGTCCGGCGCGCGCTGCACCTCGCCGGGGTCGCCCGGTCCGTCGCGGCGCACGATGTCCGCGGCGACCATGTCGAGCCCCCGCTCGTGGGCGGCCGCCGCGCACGCGGCGAGGTAGCCGGGCTCCCATCCGTCGTCGTCGTCGAGGATCGCGACCATCACCCGGTCACAGTCGTCGACCTGACGGTGGACCCAGTCGAGGCCGACATTCCACGCGCCGCTCGCACCCGGCGTGCGGGCGTTGCGTAGATAGCGCACCCGCATCGTGCGTCCGGGCGGCGCCATGACTGCGTCGACGATGCGACGGTTGGCCTCACGATGGCGCGGCTGCGAGTCGTCGACGACGACGAGGAGGTCAGGGGTGCGCGTCTGCGCCAGCACCGAGCGCAGGGCGCGGTTGGCGAGCGCGGCCTCGCGGTCCTTGGTGGCGATGACGACGGCGACGAGGGACGCGGAGCCTGGAAGCTGCGATGGCATCGGGGTGAGACCCTCCCGGCGAGCGCGTCGGTCTCCCGTGATGAGAGATCCACCGCCGCCTCGTTGCCCTCGACGACGGAGCCCGCCGGGATCTGACACCGCGTTGAAATCCGCTGGCGACCGCCGCGCGCGAGTCGCTACTCTCGCGCCCCTGAT
The DNA here is from genome assembly GCA_044229975.1 of Polyangiales bacterium. Taxonomy (GTDB): domain Bacteria; phylum Myxococcota_A; class Polyangia; order Polyangiales; genus SCUS01. The sequence goes on along the minus strand of JBGARZ010000004.1, from coordinate 50,458 downwards.
GGTGGAGGCAGGCCGACCGTGCGCGCGCACCAACTCCGTCTGGAGTCTCTACCTCGACGAGTCCGGCCGCTTCGACCGCGCCGACGAGGCGGTCTGCGTCGCCGGGGTCATGCTGCGCGAGCCGCCCTCGCGAGAGGCCGACACCATCCTGCGCGCGGTCTACCGCCGCATCGACCCCATCGCGTGGTACCCGCCCCACGCGACCGACCTGCGCCTGCCCGCGTGGTGGATCGGCGCCTGGGCGCTCGCCACGCCTGCCGACCGCGCCGCGCACCCTGCCGCCCAGACCATCGAGCACGCGGCTGCCCTCTGCGCGCGATCTTCGGCTGAGCCCGACCTCGCAGAGATGTTCATCGCGCTGGAAAGAGGACGGCGGCCGAAGCGCGAGGCGCTCGACGACGCGTCGCGCTGGCTGCGACAGCGCCACCCGGCGATCGCCGACGCCCTGACCGGCCTCGCGCGCGACGTCGAGCGTCGGTACCGCGACGTCGCCGGTGAGCTCCTCGACCGCTTCGGCGCCGACCGCTGCTTCGCCGTAGCGGCGAGTGACGACGGGCGCACTCCCCCCGACGGCCCCGACCGCTACCTCGCCCTCCTCGTACTGTTGTTCGAACGGGTTTTCGCGCTGCTGCGCTCTCGCCCGGCCGAGCGCCACACGGTCTGGGTCTTCGCCGCGACGCGCAACGTCCACGACCCGCGCGTGGGCTCTCGCCCGCTGCAACCGCGGGACGTAGGAGCCTGCGTCCGCGCGGCCGAGCGCTTTCCCTTCGACGCTCCCTCGACGACGACCGACCCGTGGGTGCGCCTCGTCGTCGCGTCGACCCCGCGCTATGAGGACGCCGTCCCCGCCGGGGTGGTGCTCGCGGACTTCGTGGCCAATCGTTCCCGCCGCCCACTGGCCGCCAATCGCCCGTGGCGCGACCTGCACCGCGAGCTGGTCGCCGACACCCGCCTTCCCTTCGAGGCAGTCCCGCGCGGCGCTCCCGTCAGCGGTCTCTGTCCGACCGTCGCCGCGACCGGGTCGCCCCGCGATGCCGTCGCCCGGGCCTTCGCCACCGGCCGCGTCGACGGGCCTTCGGGCTCCGTGGGGTGGCGCTCCGAACAGGCGAGGCGCTGGGCCGAGGTGGCGGCGTCCGTGCACCGACGAGGGGCGCCGTGACCCCGCTCGCCATCGTCGCCGCGCTCCGCGACGGCACCGCGACGGACGCGACCTGGACAGCGCTCGACGAGCTGGTGTGGCGGCAGGTCGAGCGGGTCGTCCCCGCCTCGCAAGAACGTGAAGACACCGCGCAGGCCGTGCTGCTGAAGTTCGTCGAGAAGGTGAAGCGCAACGACCTGGGCATCAGCGGTCAGAGCGACGAGGAGGTGCGCGCGTACATCTCGACGATGGCGCGCAACGGGTGGCGCTCGGCCGGCCGCAAGGCGCAGCGCACCCCTGACTCCGACGAAGACGCCGTCGAGGCCGCCGCGGTCTCATCGACCACCGAGGAAGACCTCGACCGCGAGCGCGCGACCCGCGCGGCCCTCGACCTGTTCGGCCGCGTCGTCGAGGCCACCGTCGCCGCGACCCCGATCGCCCACCGCCCCGGGCGGCTCGTCGCACGCCGTCAGGTCGAAGAGCTGTACTTTGGTGATCTCACCGTCGACGACCTCGTCACGCGGGACGAGAACCTCGGTCCCGCACCACCTCCTGACGTGCTGAAGAAGGCGGCCAACCGCGCGATGAAGCAGCACCAGAGATTTCGTGAGGCCGTGCTCGCTGCGGCCGACGAGCTCGCGAAGAGCGGTGCCATCACCGAAGCCGAGCGGTCGGTCGTCGAGCGCATGCTCCTCGAACTGAAGCGACGGTGAGCGCGCGAGACCTGTCAGACTCCCGACGCGCGCAGCGTCCCTCACGGAACACCACCCAACCGCAGGAGCGTTGCCCGCGATGACCCCGCCCACCCCCGAAGAGCTCGTCGCCCTGGAACTCCCACCCGACGTCGAACTCCGCCACACCGGCGGAGAACGCCGTCCCGAGAGCGGCGTCGGTTTCGGTCTGGCGGGCACCACTCCCGCGGGTGATCTCGGCGTCTCCCTGCGTTCGGTCACACGGGTCGAGGGCTTCAGCGAGGTTGCGTCGGGGGCCGGCGCCGACGAGGCCGACCTCGCCTGGAGCGACACACTGCGGGGGCTCTACCTCCTGGCGACACCGGGCCTCGCGATCTTCTCCACCGCCGACCTCGCGCCGCTCGACGAGGACAGCGTCGCCGTCGACGCCACCGCGCGTCCCGTTCTCGTTCGGGCGCTCGGCCCGCGCGGGGAGTTCGTGCTGCGCTTCACGCGCGATGAGGTGGCGTGGTTCGAGGTGCCGCGGAGGGCCTCGGCCGAGATGGCCTCCCTCGCCGACTGGACACCGCCGCCTGCGCCCGTCATCCCCGCGCCCGACCCCGACGCGCTCCTCGGCGGCTTCGACGCGCCCGCGTGGATGACCTCGCCCTTGCGCGCCGACCCGCCGCGCGACGCGTACGGCGTGTGCGCCGCCGTGGGCACCCTCGGTCGCCTCTGGTCGCACCTCGGCACGACCACCACCGCGGCTGCCGCGATGGCCCGGCTGCGCGCCGATGACCACCCGTGGGCGCGCGCGCGCCGCTGGTTCGACGCGCTCCCCGCGGGTCACCGCGCGGCGGTCGACGCCCTCGCTCGCGTGGAGTGCGGCGCGATGTCCGACGCCCTCGACCGCTTCGACGAAGCCGACCGCGAAGCCGACCGCCCCGAAGCCGTCGCCTGGCTCGAACGCCGCGACGACCTCGCATCCATCACCGCACTCCTGGGGACGACGTCGCGTGACCCCCTCGGCATCGCCCTGGCTGCGCTCGACCGCGAGGCCGGTGTGCGCGCGACCCTCTGGCGCTGGCTGTCGCCGATCACCTCACCGCGCCTCGCGGCGGTGGCGTGGCAGAGCCCCGAGGCGTGGTGGGCCGAGCCAGCGAGGGAAGGGTGAGCGACGACTCCCTCCGGGCATGGCTGTCGGCGCGGAGGGTTCCGGCGGTGCAGCGGCCCGGCGCAGCGCACGCGCTGTCGACGCCGTGGTGCTGGCCGACGGCCCCCGAGCTCGCCGATGGTGCCCTCGCGATGGGCCATGGCGCGCCGCCACCGCCCGGCATCGGTGAGGTGCTTCTGGTCTCGGTGGCCGACAAGCGCGAGGCGCTGTGGCGGCTTTCCTGGGACGCTCGTCGGCGACCCGACGGGCGACCGTTCAGGGGTGATGCCGACCGTGTGCTCGACGAGGCAGCGGCCCTCGCGACCGCGGTGGTGCCGCACCTCCACTCCCTGCGGATGCTCGGGGAGAGGCCGCGCGGGGCGACCCAGGTGTTCAAGCGGGGCAGTGGGGCCGACGAGGCGCTCGACGGGGCGTCGTTCGGGCTGCCGATGCTGCTGGCGCTGTGCTCGCGGCTGACCGAGCGCGTGGTGCCCGCCCGCTTCGCCGCGTCGGCGGTGCTGCGTCCCGACGGCACCCTCGGCCGGGTCGGCGGACTCGACCGCAAGCTCGCGCTGCTCGCCGATGGCGCGCTCGGGGTCGACACGGTGCTCGTCGCCGCAGAACAGCTCGACGAGGCGCGCGAGCTGTTGGTCGGTCGCTCGTGGCTCACGGCGGTCGGCGTCGCGACGGCGCACGAGGCCGTCGACCGGGTATTCGTCGGGGCGCACGAGGCACCACCGTCGACCTGGACGGGTCAGCGCGCGGCGCAGGTGGCGGCTGACCTGATGGCGCTCTGCGCGCGTGGCGGCGAGGTGCGGCGGTGGCGCGCGGTCGAGCGGAGCGCGCGGTGGGTCCAAGCGGCCGTGGCGCCTGGAACCCTGGAGCACGCCCGAGCGACCTTCGCGAGACAGGTGGCCGAGCGACACGCCAACGGTCGGGGCTTCGAGATCCCGTGGGACGCGTCCCTCGATGCGAATCGCGACCGGGAGAAGGCGGCGCACGTCGTCCAGGCGGCGGCCGACGCGGGCTCGGCGTCGCTCGCACCGTACCTCGATCGGGCGGGTGCGTTGCTGCGCGTTCCGATGGAGGAGGACGACCTGCGGCTGCTCGGTGCGATCGGCCGGGGGCGCGCCGCGATGCGCCGCTACCGCGAAGCGAGCGAGGCGCTGGAGGAAGCCACGACGGCGTGGATCGAGCGCGACCGCCGCGACGAGTGCTCGCGGCCGCTCGCCGAGTGGCTGCGCGTGGCGGCCCTCGCGGGCGACCCCGTGTCGTGGCAACGCGCGGTGCAGCAGGGACGCGAGCACCTCGACGCGACGGAGCCATCGGATATCGGTGGACTCTTCGTGCGCTACGCGCTGGGACGCGGGCTGTGCACGCGGGGTGACACGGTCGAGGCGCTCGCGGTGCTGGACCTGGCTGCGTGGCTCGCGGCTCCGGCGTTTCTGGCGAGGTCGCGCGCCCGGTGGCGATCACGGTGCCTGCACGCGCTGGGTCGCGCGGACGAAGCGGCGATAGAGCGCGCGACGATCGAGGCGGCGACGGACGATGATGGTGGCGTTGCGATCGAGGCCCGCTTCGTGGCGCTGGACGTGGCGCTGGAGCGAGACGAGAGCTGCGAGGCGGCGGTCGCGGCGGTGCGGAGCGCATCGCCGCAGGGCATCGGCTGGCTCATCGACGCGACGCTGGCGACGACCGAGCAGGCGCGTCGGCTCGCGGACGAGTACCCGTACTGAGCGAGCGCCTTCCGCTCTGCCGGGGTGCGCTTGTAGAGTCCGCGCCGCACCGGATGGGAGGAGAGCGAAAGGCCGCGACGTCTTCGATGAACCAGCGGGTGCTGACCGCGGTGGTCTTCGAGCTCACGGCCGCGGCGCAGGAGCGGTGGCGCCAGCCCGTCGAGGGGTTTCTGTGGCGGGCGCGGCGGAGCGTGGAGGCGATGCTCTACGCGCTGCTCGTCGAGTCGAAGGTGGACGTCACGACCCTCGCCGAGCAGGGCAAGGGCATCGACGCCCTCGCGAAGCACGAGCGCCTGGCGGGCTCCATCCCGCGCGAGATGCGGAACCACGTCGAGAGCGTGCAGAAGTACGGCAACACCGCAGCGCACTTCCAACCCGACGGGGCGACGAGCGAGGCGAGCGCGCGCATCGTGGCGAGCGCCCTCGGCGAGCTGGCGCGGTGGTTTCATACCCGCGACGGGGCGGCGTTGCCCGACGGGCTCACCGACGTGCTCGCCGCGCTCGCCAGCGAGCGGGACCGGCTGCGCACCGCAGGTGAGCTGGCGTTCGAGAAGGAGCAGCGACGGGCCAACGACCTCGCGTACCAGTTGCAGACCACCCAGGCGGACGTCACTCGCGCAACGGCTCCACGAGCGACGTGGGGAGCGCGACACGCCGCGGGCGCGCTGGGTGCCGTGCTGGTGGTCGCGGCAGCGGGCTTCGTCGCGGGACGAGGGAGCGCACCGGATGCAGCGCCGCCGCAGCGCGTGGCGGACACACGGGAGCCGACGCCGACGCCAACGCCGATCGAGGTGCCGGTTGCGACGCCGACGGAGGCCACGGCGGCGGTCGTCGATGCAGGGACGGACGCGACGGACGCAACGACGGCGGGGATGAACGCGTGCCCGACGACGATGCGGCTCGTTGGCGGGCGCGGCGAGGCCCACGCGTTCTGCATCGACCGGGACTTCGTGCACGAAGGCGACTATCGACGCTGCGTGGAGAGCGGGCGCTGTCCCCATCCACCGCCCGCCCCCGAGAACGGTTGCAACTGGGAGAACGGGCTGAACACCTACGCGGCCAACTGCCTGCCGTGGGAGATGGCGCGGGACTATTGCCGTCAACGACCGGACAGCGATCTCCCCACGCGGCAGGAGTGGCAGCTGGCGGCAGCCAACCGTGTCGGAATCCACGTTGACCAGGAGACCTTCGAGTGGAGCAGCGACCCCGCCGTCGACGGTATGCGACCGGTGCGCGGTGCACGGCTCACTGCGAGCTTCGCGTGGTCGGCGAAGCCCGAGGCCCGCGGCCACCGCGGCGTAAGCTTCCGCTGCGTGCTACGCGCGTCGCCGTAGTAACGGTCCGCAGGGGACTCGAAGGGATGGGGCAAGCCGCAAGGGCGCCAGGGTCGCAAGGGAAGAGCTGTTCGAGTGCGAGACCTCCTCCCTCGTCTCTGTCCTCTGGCCCTTGCGACCCTGGCGCCCTTGCGGCTTTCCTCCCCAACCCTTCAAGTCCCTCCACTCCCCCTCCGGTGTCAGACCGCCGCGCCGCCCGGCGTCGAGCGGCCATGCCCACTCCTCGCCGTCCGCTCCTCCACCTCCCTCGCGCCCTCTTCCTCGCCCTGCTCGCCGTCGTCTGGACCGGCTGCGGCGCCGACGCGTCCACCACCTACTTCCCCGCTCCCGACGCCTCCACCGACGCCGCTGCCGTCGACGCCCCGCCCACCGTCACCACCGACGTCCCGCCCGCCGCCACCACCGACGCCCCGCCCGCCGTCGACGTCCCGCCCGCTGCCTCTCCCCTCCGCGTCGACTGGACCTTCCCCGCGCTCTGGACCCGCCCGGGCGGCGAGACCTGGCTCCCCACCTACCTCGTTCACCTCTTCGGTCTCCGCCCTCCCGCCGAGGGCCCCTACCAGCTCGAGACCGCCTGCGCGCGCCTCACCAACACGGGCCCCACCGCGCTCCCGGTCACCCTCACCATCCGCGCTCCCGGCTACGCCACCGAGCGCACCGAGGACGTCACCGTCACCCCTGGCGCCCCGCAGACCCGCTGCCTCAACCCCGCTTGGAACCTCCCCCTCCTCTACGCCCTCCGCTCGCTCACCCCGCTCGGCATCGAGGCCTACGCACGCGACACGACCGGCGCCACGCTCTCCTCCGCGATGCGCTCGGTGTCCGCCCTCCCTGGCAACGGCGTCGTCTGGTCGCAGTCCGCGGTCGACGGCTTCACCACCACCGCCGCGAGCACCTACGCCGCGATGGGCCGCTACGCCTCGGTCTTCGTCACGCCCAACGACGCCACCGTCACCACCGTCCGCCGCGCCGTCGAACCCCGCAGCCAGTTCGGCTCCTTCGGCGTCGTCGCCTGGAACCGCTCCACCGAGCAATATCGCCCCGAGAACCTGTCCCGCTCGGCCAACGTCGCCGTCGGCGGCCAGTACTTCGAACGCCTCTACCTCGAAGCCAACGAGCCCATCGCCTGGGCGCTCGACGCCGTCTCCGGCGGCGCCGACAACGACATCGACGTCTACCTCTTCACCGAGAGCCAATACCTCGCGTGGCAGGCGGGCACGTCCACCGTCGCCACCCGCACCTGGCGCGACCAGCGCGGCGGCGCAGGCGGCTCCTTCACGGCTCCGTCTCCCGGCGCCTGGTACCGACTGGTGTTCTTCAACACCAGCGACAACTTCGTCTCGCGCGACCTGCGCTGGCGCCGCACCACCGCCCGCGCCGACGTCGCATGGGACGCCCTCGCCGCCATCTTCACCGAGCTGCGTTCGCGCGGCGTGATCTACCGCAACCTCTCCTCGTCGTACTTCGAGGGCTACCAGCCCATCAGCCTGCCGCGCGAGAGCCTCGCCATGCGCGCCGCCAACTGCATCGACGGAACCCTCCTCTTCGCCAGCCTCCTCGAAAACATCGGCTTCGAACCGATCCTCCACATCGTCCCCGGCCACGCCTACGTCGGCGTGCGCAGCGCCCCGCAGGCGAGCGGCCTCGGCGTCACCTGGTTCATCGAGACCACCATGGTCGGCGACGCCACCCGTAGCTGGTTCGATGCCGTGCTCTGCGGCATCTCGTCGTGCGTGGTCCCGTCGCCCCCGTGGTCCGCCGACGTCTCCATCGTCGACGCGCGCACCGACCGCCTGCGCCCTCTTCCCTACTGAACGCTGGTACCCTTACGGCGCCGATGAGCGCCGACCCCCGCTTCGACGATCACGCCGCCCGCCACGAGCTGCCGCATCCCCTCGCGGCGCTCTACGACCGCCTCCGCACCCCCGACGCCGCCGCCTGTCTCTCCGCCGCGCTCGCCTTCGCCGAGGGCGTCGCCCGCTACCTCGCGTGGACCCTCCTCGCCGACGCCGCCGCCCGCAACGCGCCCCGCGCCGAGCTCGCGAAGTACATCCGCCCCAGCACCTTCGGCGTCTCCCTCGGCGTCATCGAGCACTTCGTCCACGCGTGCCCCGCCGCCGCCGGGCGCCTCTACCCCGAGCTCGACGCGCTCCTCCGCTCCCCGTGGTGGACGTCGCTCGACCGCCTGCGCGCGCTCCGCAACGAGGCCGCCCACCACCGCGTCGACCTCCAGGCCGCCGCGAGCTCGCTCCTCGCGCAGCACCGCGCCGACCTCGACGCCATCGTCGACGGCTGCGCCTTCCTCCTCGCGTACCCGTTGGGCTCGCTCGGCCGCGTCCGCATCGACACCGCCGGCCGCCCCCACGGCGTCTGGCGCAGCTGCCGCGGAACCACCCCCCGCGGCCTCCTCGTCGACCTCCCCGACGCCACTGGCATCCCGAGCGATCAGCTCCTGCTGGTGGACACCGCGCGCGGGGTGACGCTCACGCTGGCGCCGTTCGTGTGCCTGCTGCACGACGAGCTCTGCTGGCTCGACCTCCCTGCTCCGGGCGACGCGCCGCGCTCGCCGTACCTCTCGCCTGTCCCAGGGAGACGGCCGCCCGACGGAGCGCCCGCGGGCCTCTACGACCCGAGCGGCGCGCACCCCAACGGCCTCAGCCTCGACGCGTGGCTCGACGACCCGGCGCTGCGCCCGCGCTACACCGCGCTCCCCGCGGGCAACGCCCTCGCGCTCATCGTCGGTGCGTCGAAGGCCACCATGGCGGGCTTCCCGTCGCGCGCACCGCCACCACCCATCGAAGCGCCGCCGCCCGCCGCGACGAGCTCGCAGACCTCGCTGCCGCCAGTGGTGAGCACGCCGAAGCCTGCGCGCCGCCGCCCACACCAGACCGTCGCCACCATCGCCGCGTTGGCGCTGACCCTGGTGCTCGTCGTGGCTGGCGCCTTCACGCTGCACCGCGACGACCCGACGACACCCGTCACGACGCCCGTCACGACGCCCGTCACGACGCCCGTGCCGGTGACGCTGGCACCGCTCTCCTCGTGGCCGACGTTGGAGGCGCGTCTGCGCGAGTGGCACGGCGCGATCCGCTCGCCGCAGATCTCTCCGTCGTCGATGCGCGCGCTCTACGCGGACGCGGTGCGCTTCCGCAGCGGCGGCCTCGTCGAGGGCGACCTCCACTGGATCAGCGACTACTGGCAGGCGCTCTTCGGCCGCAACGGCGGGACGCTGGACATCGATTGGAGCCGCTCGCAGTGGCGGCGCGAGGCGCTGGTGACGGGCATGCGGGAGCAGACGGGCTGCGCGCGGCAGGCGGGCGCCGCGGGCGACGTGGTGCTGGCGCGTCTGGTCGTGACGGAGGTCGACCCGACGCGGCTGGCGCGCGTGGGACGTGAGCTGCCATGCGAGCGCCTGTCGGGCGTGTACCTCGTACGCATGCGGGAGGTCGCGGGCCGCGGGTTGCTCATCTGCCAGGAGAGCTGGCACCTGCGCGAGGGCCTCTGCGCGCCGGGGTCGTGCCCCGAGGCGCCCGCGTGTCGAAGCGCGGCGCGATAGGCGCCGGAGAGCGGCACCGCGCGTCGGCCCGTGGGGAGGGATTGGCGATGAGCCTCCCGTTCAGAAAATCTCCCCGGGCGGCGACATACACGCCGATCGGGTGTCTCTCCCGGAGGTCACGTCGCGCCTCAACGGGGGACCACCGACAGGAGCGCGCGCAACCCATGAGACCCGTCACGTCGACCCTCCCATTCCTGTCCGTCGCCTTGACGCGGTGGACGCCGTGAGCCGCGCTGCTGCATCGCTGCGCTCGCTCTCGCTGACGCTCCTCGCCGCGGCCTCGATGGCGTCGACCTGCGACAGCACGGGAATGGGGCCGACCGGACCTTGCCCCGCGGGGCTCGTGCGGGTGGGGAAGGGCGTCTCGGTCTGCACCCCGCGCTGCGCGCTGCCTGCGTCGAGCGGCGACTACGCCGCGTGTTCGCAGGGCTACATGTGCAGCGACGTGACGGGCTGCTACCAGCCGTGCGGAGGATCGGCCTGCTACCCGGGGGAGCGCTGCAACCCCACCACGATGCGCTGCGATCGGGTGCCCGATGCGGGTCAGGTCGATGCGGGCGCCGACGCCGGAGCGCCCGGCGATGTCGGGATGAGCGCTCCCGATGTGGGGATGCCCAGCGATGTCGGGATGAGCGCTCCCGATGTGGGGATGCCCAGCGATATCGGGATGAGCGCTCCCGATGTGGGGATGCCCTCAACCGATACCGGCGCGAGCGGCGCGAGCTGCTCGATGCGGCTGCCCACCACCGGGACCACCTCGGTCCTCGGCTCTGGGAGCGGCACGGCGACGTTGCTGCGGCTCGCCGTAAACGACACGCACGCCGCCTGGAGCGACGGCACCGCCCTCACGCTCGCGCGCCTCGACGGGACGACCGTGGGCTCGCTGCCCCGCCCGGGCGTTCCGCACATCGCGCTGAGCGCGACCCACCTCTACTTCGCGGTCACCGGCACAACGAGCTCGATCTACCGCCTCCCGATCGCCGGCTTCACGACGGCGATGCCCGAGCTCATCCGCGGGAGCACGGAGTACATCCCGAGCTTCGCGCTCGGCCCTGACGGAATCTTCTGGGCGGAGGAGGACGCCAGCGGCGCGACGATCATCCGCGCCGACCTCGACGGCCAGCGGATCCAGGTCCGGGGCGATCTGGACTACCGCGGGCGAAGCTCCGAGCGCATCGTCGACATGGGCGTCGCCGACGGGGTTCTCTACGTCGCCACGCAGCAGACCCTCGGGACGACGGGCTGCTTCCGGGTGGTGCGCTACGACGCCGGGCCCACGGCGCCGACCTCGCTGGCGCCCACCGTGGTGTACGGGCCCACCGCCGGCGGGTGCACGGCGGCCACCTACACGAACCTCGCCTTCGACGGCGCGACCGTCTTCTTCCACTCCTCCTCGCCCGCCGAGGTGGTGCAGTACGCGCCGGGGAGCACCGCGAGCCGCTTCTCCAGCGGCTTCGGCGACGGGACCTTCCTGGGCCTCACCCCGCGGTGCCTCATCGGCTCCAACGGCGGGCTCTTCGGGATCTCCCGCACCCTCCCCATCGACGAGACCCGCCTCCCGCTGGGGCTCCCCGGAACCCCATTGGGCCGCATCGTCGTGCGCGGCGCCTTCGCGTACGGCTTCCTGGTCAACCGCTCGCTGTACTCGGTCTTCCGTCACGGGCTGTGAGCGTGTCAGCGCCTGCGGAGGTCCCCTTGGGGACGGACTCAGCTTTTCACCTTTCCGGGCGCTACCGCGTCGCGCGGGCGAGCTCCCGCATCGCCCCGTTTTCGAGCGACACCTCACCGCCGCCACCTGCCCCGCGCGCGAACTCGGCGGCGAATGCCCTGCCGATATCGTCCTGATCGACGGTGCCAAACCCGCCCGGGATCATCCTCCCTACCCAGTCGACCGCGCGCGGGGTGTGGGCGTTGCCGCCGATGATGCCCGGCCGAAACAGCGCGAGGCGCTCGAAGCCGATGGCGCGCACGGCGTCCTCCTTCAGGCCCATGACGCGCACGTAGCGAAACATGCTCGTCGCGCTGCTCCCGACCGCCGAGAGCAGCCCGAAGTGCCTCACGCCCCCGTCGTGGCACCCGCGGGCGAACCCGCCGACGACGCCGACTTCGAGCGCGATGAGGTCGGCCTCGCTCCACTTCGCGCTCCCGGCTCCGACGCCGACGCACGAGGCCCCGCAGACGCGATCACCCAGCGCGACCATCGACCGCGCGAGCTCGGTGACCGCGGCCGGAAACGTCGGCGCGCCCGTGTCGAGAACCACCTGCCGCACGCGCGTTGCCGACACCAGATCGACCGAGCGGCGGTTGACCATGACGACCTCCACGCACGACGGCTCGGACGAGAGCGCGCGCACCGCCGCGGCGCCGACCTGGCCAGTGCCTCCGATGATGAGGGCGCGAAACGGCGAGGCCGTCGGGGTGCTCATCCCACCACTTCTAGAACACTTCTCGGCTCCCTTGCAGGGACCAGCGACCACGCGGTCGCCGCGCCCGCTCGTCGCGCGTCAGCGGCTCTCGCACTGAAACCCGCGGCAGACCCCTGTGCAGCAATCGTTGCCGCTGGCGCAGTCGGCGCCGATGCCGAGGCAGGTCGCGCAGGTGTTGGTGTCAAACCGGCACGTCAGGTCGGTGCAGCAGTCGCCACCGGTGACGCACGGCTGACCGGCGACGGCGCAGCTCGGGGCCATCGTGCAGGTGCCGTTGGCCATGCAGGTCGATCCGCTCGGGCACCCTGGACCGCAGGTTCCGCCACAGCCGTTGGAGCCGCAGGTCCGACCGGCGCAGTTGGGCGTACAGGTTCCGCCGCCGCGCGGGCCGCAGTCGGCACAGTCCGTCCCGAGCGCGCACACCGAGAAGAGCGACCCAGGGCCGCCGTCGTCGCACTCACCATCGCTGGCCGACGAGCAGGTGTTGGTGCACAGCGCCGTGGTGCCGCCCGTGTCGGCGACGGGGTTCGACCCGGCGTCGGCGCGCCCGGCATCGCCGCCGAGTCCCCGGTCGCTGCTCGCGCTGCACGCGAGGAGGGTCACGATCGAACAAAACAACAGGGTGCGGCACATGATCCGAGGGTGTCGCCGAGACACGGCCGAGGTGTCAACGGGGCCCAGCGCCGCGGTGCGCGACGGGTCAGCGGGCGGCGCGACGGGCTCGGACGCGGGCTCGGACGTCGTCGGGGAGCGCGTCGACGAAGGCCTCGGTGAGGCCCGCGAGCACGGCGTCGGGCATGGCGAGCACGGCTTCGGCGTCGGTGAGTCCGGCGAGGCGCTGCTCGGGGCCGAGCCCGGCGAGGCGTTGCTCGGGGCCGAGCCCGGCGAGGCGTTGCTCAGGCTTCAGCGCGCGAACAACATCCATGGGGTCGAGCCCGGCGAGTCGATCTTCGATGGGCAGGGAGTCGATGAACCGCCGCTCCAACGCCCTGAACTCCTCCATCTGCTTGGCATCCATCATGACCTCCGTTCGGGTTCCGAAGTGAGCGTACCACCAGACCTTCGCCTCGACGGGGATGGGCGCCTGCTCGGCGAAGAGAGCGACGAAGTCGTCGCGGTCGCGCCTCGCCACGCCCGTGAGGTCGACGAGCAACAACGGGAAGAAGAGCCCCTCGACGCGAGTGTACCCGCCGCCCAACGAGCGCTCGCGGGCGCCGAGGCGTCGCAGGTCGTCGTCGAGCGCCTCGTTGCGAGAGGCGACCAGGAGCGCAACCGCGAGCTCCGCGGCGATGAGCTCGTCGACGTGCTCGCTGGCGTACTGGTGGCCGTAGCCGAGGAGGCGGTGGATCTCCCCGCGGCGGTATTGTCGAACGGCGCTCTTGTACTCGCCGATGGTGACGCGCGGGAGCTCGGGCCACAGGTCGACGAGGGTCTCGCCGCGGTCGGGCGGTGCCTCCCACGGGCGGCGACGCAGCAAGAGGTAGTCGATGCGCTGCACCGCCTGCGTGAGCGCAACCTCGGGCTGCACCTCGAAGCAGCGGGGTGCCTTCTCGGCGAGCAGGAGCCCGAAGAAGTGGTGCCAGGGGGTGCGTTGCTCGCCCATGAAGCATCGGCGCTGAGCAGCAGGCGTGCCGCGCGGAGTGCACGAGAAACACAGCGTGCGTGAGGTGGCGACGGGTGGCGGCGGGGTGGCGGCGGCGGGTGGCGGTCGTGCCCCTTACCAGCCCTGGCCACACCCACGCCGCGACGTCAGCGCGGCGCGCGACGACCACGCCCGCAGTCATACATCCCGCTCTGTGCCCTGATATCCCTGCAACGCGACGAGCGAGACGCGTCTCCGTCACGTCGTGGGCGTCGGTCCAGCAACGTCGGCGCCGCCCTCACCCGACGCGGAGCCCGCGGGCGACGGGGACTTCGTCGACGCCGGCAGCTTGTGGCTCAGGCCGCACGCCGGGTTGCGCTCGACGTGCTCGAAGTGGGGATGCTCCCCGCCGTGCGGCCGCACCGCCTGCTCGCACTCCGGGCAGCGGAAGCCGAGCGCGCCGCCGGGCGTCTTGAGCCCCAACGCCTGCACGAGGTGGTGCAGCGAGTTCGCGAGCTCGATGTCGATGAGGCACTGCTGGATCTTCGCCATGGGTATTGCCCTTCTACGCGCTCCAACGCTTCATCGCGAAGTCGGCGATGCGCTTCTGCCGCCGGTCGATCGCGGCCTCGTCCCAGTTCGCCTCGTCGACGAGCTCCTTCTCGCAGTGGAACCGTGAGTTCCGATAGACCTTCGCATCGGTCGGCGCGCCCGGAGCGCCACACTTCTGGTCGAAGCCGCGGTTGCCGTAGGAGGAGTTCCACTCCGTCAGCGTGAGATTGCCGAGACGGTGCCGGTTGCGCCTCAGGCCATCCGGCATGAACCGCTGCCCCCAGTACGGCACGCCCAACGTGTTGTCCCCCTGCGGCAGGATGTGCTCGATGGACTCTCGCCACTTCGCATAGAAGGCGTCCCAGTCGTAGATCATCTTCTGCGCGGCGCCTGCCACAAGCGAGCGCTCGTACTCGAAGAGGAGGTGCGGGAGGTGGCCCCACTCGAAGAATTTGCCATCGTCCTTGCTGCCATCAGCTTCGAGGAGTGATCGCTCGACCTCCTTGTCGGGAGCGTAGTCCTGGATCTCTTCCCGGAGCCGCGTGTGGATGGCCGCCGCGGTCATCGGCCCGCCGCGGATGTCGCGCGCGAGACCCATCATCACCGCGGTGCCGGTGTTCGACTTCATCTCCTGGAGCGCGAGGCGGAACACGAAGGTCTCCGCCAGCCGCAGCACCTCCGCGAGGCCGGGCCCGTCGCCCCCGAGGCGCATCACCGCCGCCATGAGCAGCGGGAGCACCACGGCGCTGCGCCCGAGGCGCCGGATGCCGAGTGCGCGCTCGACCAGGGCGCCGCGTGACGCGCCCGCGTACTCGAAGGCCCGCGCGTTTGCCGGCCGCGACAGGTCGACGAAGGGGCGGATGGCCCCACGCAGGTCGCCCAGGTATTCGCGGATCCGGCCAGGGGCGACGGCGTTGCCGTCCTTCACCCGGATCACCTCTTTCAACGCCCGGTGAACGTTGCTCGTCTTCCACACGGGTTCGCCGTCCAGGCCCTTGGCGCGCGGCCAGATCCACCAGTGGTAACGTAAGCGCCCGGCGTAGGCCATCTCGCGGGCACCTGACGGCGACCCCACCTTCGTGGCGTGATCCCGATCGCCCTCCTCCTCGCTCTCGTCGTTCTCTCGCCGCTGGTCGCCTGGCTCGTCGGACTACGGGTCCGTCGAGACCTTCTTCCAGTTCATCGGCAGGAGTGCGCGCAGCGCCTCGTCGGTGATCCCGTCGGGCATCCGGTCGAGCACGTCGCGCAGGTACTGCCACGGGTCGATGCCGAGCATGTGGCAGCACCCGCAGAGCGAGAGCACCGTGCACAGCCGCACCGCTCCGGCATCGCTTCCGGCGAAGAGGTAGTTCTTGCGGCCGAGCGCGATGCGGCGATGTTGACGCTCCGCCTCGCCGGTATCGATCGGCAGGTCGCCATCGAGCACGAAGAGCCCGAGCTGCATCCATCGATTCGCCGTGTACCGCAGCGCCACCCCGAGCGGCGTGCGCGGCGGCGCGCTCGGCCACGTCTCGGTGATCCACTCCCTCAACGCCTCCAACACCGGCACGCTCTCGGCCACGCGCAGGGCCTGCCGGTCGGTCGACGAGAGGTCCTTTGCGCGCCGCTCGACGTCGAAGATCGCGCGGAAGTACCCGAGCGCGACCGAGGCCCGCAGGTCCTTGGCCTGCAACGCCTTCTCGAAGTAGCGGCGCGCGTGCATGTGGCAGCACTGCGGGGGCTTGCCCAGCACCGCGAGCTCGCGCGCGATCAGCCACTCGCCGTCCATGACGAAGCGGGGTGTGGTCTTCGCCGGGGCCGTCGGGTCGGTCGACGGCAACAGCGTCTTGATCACCGTCTGGAGGCCGACCTTCTTGCCGTGCTCGTACCCGTAGACCACGCCGCGCCCGCGCACGGCCTGGGTCCAGATCGACCCCAGGTGCAGGCCCTTGGGGTGGTCGCGGTCGAGCACCGGCAGGAGCGTCGCGTCGATCTCCACGGCGGGCGCTCGGAGCAGCTCCTCTCGCAAGAGCGGGATCAACCGAACGAGCTTGTCCGCCCCCGCATCCCACCACCCTTGAAGGGTGGAGTCGGCGAGGTCGAATCCCTCTCGCTTGAAGCGACCGAGTTGTCGGTAGAGCGGCAACTGGTCCTGTGCCTTTTCGACCAGCACCCGTGCCAGCATCCCCGGCCCCACCTGCGCACCGGGGATCGGACGAGACGGCGCATCGGCCAGCGCGACGCCGGCGTCGGGGCAGCTCGGGCAGGCGCCCTTCTCGCACTCGAACACGCGCACGAAGATCGCGCCCGGCTCGTAGTCGATATACCAGCGACTCTCGACACCGAAGACCCGCAGCGGCTTCCGACAACACGGACAGACGCGCTGCTCTTCCGTCAACGCGACGGGCGTCGTCCGCTGCGGAAGATTGGCGGGCATCTCGCCACGTCCGTGGGGCCTGGCTTTCCTCGGCGGGTCCTTCGGTGGATCGCCCGAGGGCGGCGGGGTCGTGGGCGTCTCGGCCTGCGCGGCGGCGACATCGTCGAGGATGCCATTGAGGATGCCCTGCTCGTCGGGCGCGAACCGCTCGGAGCTTCGCCCGTAGAGCTTTCGTAGCGCCGCGAGGAGGCGGGTCTGCGTCGCCTCGTTGTGGTTGCGCAGGCGCGAGAGAAGGTCGAAGAGCAGGTCGAGCGCCCCGGTGGTGTCGCCCGCCTTGAGCATCTTCTCGATGTGCTCGCGCACGGCGTCGAGGTCGTCGGCGCGCTTGGGCAAGGGGAGGTGGGTGGGCTGATCCATCGAGGACGGCGCGGATGTAATCCCGCCTCGTCCTCGTGGCAATGGCTCTTTCGGTATGGTTGTCGATTATCGGGACTGGATATCGGTTGGAGGGGTCCAGCGTGCTCGTCGGCGTGACCGATGAAGGTCAATGCCTTCGAGGATCAGCGTGAGCTCAGGCGATTCGAGGTCGAGGTGCGTGGCGCCGGGCGCGATCTCCCGCGGAAGGCGGAAGCAGCCGCGCTCCAGACGCTTGGTGACCAGCACGAAGCCGGTGCGATCCCAGAAGAGAATCTTGATCTGATGACGTCGCTTGCTGATGAAGCAGAAGACGTGTCCCGAGAGCGGTTGAAGTCCCATGGCCGAGAGCACGGTGCCGGCGAGCGAGTCGATGCCTCGCCGTCCGTCCACGGGTGTCGTCGCGAGGTAGATGCGAACCGACGGCGGGAGCGTCAGCACGCGCGGGTCTCCCGCAAGACGTCGAGCAGTCGGGTCAGCGTCGAGGCGTCGAAGGAGGGGGGCACGCGGACGACCGACCCGTCGGGCAAGACGAGCTCGATCGGCGCCGCGACGGTGGGGGCCGGGGCGGCGCGCGGGGGCACCGCGACACGCACCGGGAGGAAGGTCACCGACGCCTGGGTGGGCTGCGCGTCGGGTGCACGGGCCGCGATGCCGAGTCGCTTGCGCCACCAGATCAGCCGGTTGGGAGAGAGGTTGTGACGGCGCTCGAACTCGGCGAGCGAGAGACCACTCCGCGCGAACGCCAGGAGCAGACGTCTCGCTTCAGCGGGGCGAAGATTGTGCGGACGACGACGATGCTGGGGCTGGGGGGATGGCGTCGGTGAACGAGCGGGCTTCGGCATGGCGGACCTCCGGGCCGCACAGTGGGAACGCGCGCTTGACCCTGCGAGATGGCCCTGACCGGGTGCTTACGTGGTAACGCAGGAACGTGTCGTCCGCGTCGCTCAGGCCCGCCGCGTCGAGGGCCGCGACCGCCTTCTTCCACGTGTCGTTGACGTCCTCGGTGAGGGCACGGAGCTCGTCGCCGGTTGATACCTTCGCAGAGACGAACAGCAGGTAGTTCTTCACCAGCTCGAACTGGGTAAGCGCCTTGCCGCGAGCGTTCATCGCCTCGAACATCACCCCGACGTCGGCCTCGTCATCGACCTCGAAGAGGAGGAACCCCAGGCGCGTGGTGATGAGCGTCGCCCAGCGACCGAGCGTCGCCGCGTCTGCCACGGCATCGGCGCCCTTCGGGACCAGGCCGTCCAGGAACTTCTCGAACTGCACTCGCGCCGCCAGCATGGCCTTCTCCGGGGCACTGACCGGGAGCGGGTTGGGCGCGTCCCCGACGACGTGGTCACGGTAGAAGACCGCCGCCTCTCCGTTGGGCGTCAGCTTCTGGACCGCCCCGTCTGCGATGAACGCCTCGCGCAGGTCTCGGGCGAACCCCCGTGCCTCCACCGAACCGAGCGCCTCCAGACGGCGCGCGATCGTCGCCAGGAGAATCACCAATGTCGTCAGGCGCTGCTGCCCGTCGATGACGTCGAGCACGTCGAAGCTCTTGCCCGGCGTCGTCCGCGGCGCGTGCCGTCCGCGGTGGAGCACCAGCGTTCCGGTGAAGTGCAGCTTCGTCGAGTCGGGCAGTGCGTCGAGGTCGCGAAGGTCGCCGAGGAGGTCGGCCCGATGCTCGTCCCTCCACGCGTAGCCGCGCTGGTAGTCGGGGATCACGAACGCGCGCGGAGGAATGACCTCCTGGAGCTTCTTGAGCTGGTTGTTCATCGCGGGAGGCCCTCCGTGCGCAGGGGACGCTCGTGTCGTCGGTCGATGGCCCCACCGGCAGGTCACGGGTCTACACGATCGCCTCCAACGAAGCGAAGGCGATCATGCCGTCCCGCCTGGGCGTCACGGCACCACGTCGGTGAAGTCCACCCGCATCTGCACGGTGTACGCGAACGACCCGTCGAAGAGCCCCATCGTGAACGTCGCCTCCCGCAGCGTGAACGTCGCCCTGTACCGGACCACCGCCCCCACCGGCGCCGACAGCCGATGGAAGCGCATGTCCCGGTAGTTGGCGGGCTCGTCCAGCGCCACGCGCGCAAGTCCGTTGACGACGCCCGTGATGGAGCCCTCGGCCGCGACGATCTCGATGGGCCCGGCGGCCTCCAGGCGGAAGTTCACCGAGTCGTCGCCCGAGTCGTAGTCGGTGCGATTGAACAGGTCGCCGGTGATGGTGAGTGCGTAGCGCAGCGAAGTGCCGTCGCGCGTGACGCCAGTGGGGCGCAGCAGGTGGGTCCGCGCGGTTCCGGCGCCGGAGCGCCACGTGCGACCGTCGCTGAGGACGTAGCGCCCGCTGCTGGTCCCGATCTGGAGCGCGCCGCCGGGGCCATAGCGCTCGCTGTTCTCCCACTCCATCGAGTCGACGGTGAAGGGGCTCAGCCCGTCGGGGACGTCGACCCGCCGGACGTCGGTGAAGGGAGCAGCGTCGACGACGGCGGACGGGACGTCGAGACGCGACGGGACATCGGGAACGTCCGGCATGTCCGCGAGGAGGCCCGCGTCGAGGGGGAGGGCCACGTCGACGACGGGCGCGACGTCGGGTGCGGCGGTGTCGCGCGGCGAGCCAACGTCAGAGATGGCGGCGTCGATGGGCGTGGCGTCGATGGGCGGAGCGACGGAGACGGAGTCGGCGCACGACGCGAGGAGCAGCGCGGAAAAGAGCAGCACAGAGAGACGGGACTGGGCGGAGTTCATGGGGTGGCCTTGTGACGCTTGCGAGCGAGCTTCTTCGCGGGGGCGGCGGCGCGCTCGGCGCGGATGCGGTTGAACGTTGAGGTCAATCGCAGACAGCACGTTGACCGGATCACTTCGACGGTGATTTCTTCGACCGCGGCTTCGGCCGCGACTTCGGCTTCAGCACCACGGGCGCAACCTTTCGCTTTGGGGGCGCCTTTGGTCTGGCACTGATCGGAGCGACCAACTCAGACATGAAGGAGAACGCCAACTGAAAGCTGGAACCCGAGGCCGTGTGAGTCCTTCCCGAATCCTCGTCCAGATCACGTTGGAGCGGCGCTACAACCTCTCCGTCATCATTCGCCACCAGTCGAGCAGACACCGAAGCGAAAGGCTTGTACGCAGGTGCCCTTACGTTCTGGCTCGCCACCCTCACCCACTCTTCGCCCCGCGTTCTGGCAAAGGCCCGCGCAGTTCCGGCATATTCCTGATCCGCACAAAACTTGCGCGACAGGTTCTCTCTCTGCTCGGTGATCAACGAAGTCAAGAGTCCTGGAGCAGCGATCTCCTCCAACCTTTCTAATCTGCCGACCAACGCAACGATGCTTTGGCAGCTACGCCAGACCTCGCTTCTTGCGCTACACAGACCGGGATGATCGAGATTGTATACATTCACAGTACGCTCGACCCGAGCCCTCCTGAAGAGATCATTGCTGCATGTGCAGGTGACCATCCCATCCTCTGCGAATGAAAGATCGTTGACCTGATCAAACTCGCATGGATCGATCAACATGACGTGCGCGGACTCATGCACGAGTTCTTCATGACACCGTGCGATCGGCGAAGCGGCAGACCTCAGAGGGAACTGAACGCCTTTCCCGCTCGCGTTCCCATGCACGTCATCACCCAGACGATTCGCGATCGGGGCGGAGAGTCTGAAATTCGTCCACTCGTACGCCAGCCAAGGATACCCCTCCCACTCTGGCCGCTCATTCCACGGATCACGGGCGCCAAGCTTCGGCCGGAAATGATCAATCTCGAACGTCCCTCCGTGTTCCAGGGGCTTCGCCTCGGTATACCAACACTTGCCATAGGACCAGTGCTGGAAGAGTGCGATCAGCTCCGTCCAGTACGGCTTTTTGCGCAAAAACTCCGACAGGTCCTCGTGCTTCTCGATTGCGTTGGCGTCGCGCTGCAACTGCTCTGCCTTGTCGTGATCCCATACAAGGGGCATTTCAGCAGGACGTCGCTCGATCGGGATCAAAACACACCCCGGGCGTTCGGCTCGCCAAGTACCCGCTTCACTAGTTCTTCCGCCAATGCGCGTTGCTCCGGCTCGGTGAGATCCCAAAACATCTTGTCGGACTGCTGCTCCCAGGCGGCGACCTCGGCAAGCACCTTGTTCACCCGGGGATCGCGCGACTCCGACATGAACCCCAGTCTGGCCAGATCGCTGTTGAGGCGAAGCAGCTCTTTCGCTTGATCTTCGTCTCGCTCCTTCAAGGCAGCGAGCACATCCCGTTCCTCCATCATCTTCAATGTGGGACGATCCAACGTTCGGGTGAGACCGAACATCATCGTGAGAACACCAACCACACCGAGACCACGCGGGTCATCGGGAGCCTCGTCCACACGGACGACACGACTGTCCTTGTGACGCCGGAAGATTTGCACCTGATTCTTCTTCAACGCTGCAATCGTGAGCGGGTCGTGCGTCGACAAAATGAGCTGACTCGACCCCTTCACTCCCCCGACTTCTCGCTCCAACAACTCCAGGTAGTCCAACTTCCACCTCGGGTTCAGATGCGTATCGGGCTCGTCGAGCAGGAACAGGGTCTCCTCCCCTTGCGTGAACCGCAACATCCCAACCACCGCGAGGAGTTGCTGCTCGCCTTCACTGAGCTCCGAGAAGGTGACCATGGTTCCCCCGGTACACCTCACCCGCACTCTCACATCACTGATGAGATCGGCAACGTCGACCGCTTCGAGCGCAGCGAAGAACTCTTTGGGTGATGCCCACGCCGCCGCAAGATCCTGAAGATGACCATCATCCTGGAGGTAGAGGTAGCGCCGCTCCTCCTCCCGGTGTCGCCGTTCTTCCGAAGCGTCGACATTCTCGACGCCTTCGGAAATCCGCATCGGAGCCAGTGATTTGCTCCAGAGGGAGTTGAGGAACCTCGCGACATCTCCTTCGGCCCACCAGAAACGTGCGTCGCCGGTAGCGCTCGGTTTCCTATCGCCCCACCATGGCTTCTTGAGCACGATAAGGGCGGAGTCGAAGGCCTCGATCCCGAAGTACTCCTTGAGGAAGTTCTTGTCGGTTTTCGGGTCGATGAAATAAGACAGCAGGACCAGCCGACTATGCTTGGGCAGACAGTAGAACAGACGACGAAGACGACCGGTAGATACCTTTTGCTTCCGAACCGCCTTCTCAAAGTCCGCTAGATGCCTACGGAAGAGATGGTCAAGCCGCGTGCCCGGGCCTGAATAATAGGCGAACACGTGCTCGGGCAAAAGCTCGGCGCGTCGCCTCTTGAACGCGGGCCATTCAACGCGGGCATCATCCACGAAGATCGCGACATATCCACCTGTCGCCGCGGCCAATGGATCGTACTCGATCGACACCTTGTGTTGCCGACACACGTAGCGGATCTCGTACCCAAATGGCGCGGCTTCGCCCAGATCGAGCGAGCGAAAGACATGGACAATGGCCTCAAAGAGGTTCGACTTGCCCGACCCATTCTCTCCGATGAGAACGGACATCGCCTCCTTCTCCGCCAAGTCGATCGTGAAATCGCGAAGATTCTTGAAGTCCTTGATGTGCAGCCAGTCGATCCTCATCGAGCAACAATCCTCGTCTCCTCGGGGGACCTCAACTCGCGGAGCCTGCCAGCCACTACGTGCGATCGAAGTTCACGATAGAACTCATCAGCGGAGAGCCCCGAAGATCGGTAGAGTGTCGACACTTCAACACCGTTTTCTCCGTGCTTCGAGACGAAACCAGGCCACCTATCTGGACGCTCGGGGGAGTCGACCTCATCCAACGGTGAACTCGACTTCATCAGATCGACCGCAGTAGCCTTTAGGGCGTCGCAGTTTTCTCGTCGGGGTGCTGGTGCGTTCAGTGCGCTCCGTCGCCCCGCACGGCCTTCGGCGCGCAGAGGATCTCCACGAACCACGCTTCCAAGCCCGCGAGACGCTGGACCTGCGCCTCGACTTTCGCCATCGCCGCACGCGTGAGCGAGATCCCCTTGGCGTACGTCGTGGTGACCAGTTGCACGACGGGCGCGACCCCTTTCCAGGTCATGGTCTGAGCGAAGTTCACGACCGTCTCCACGGTGTCCAAGATGCTCCCATTCCAGTGCTGTTCGAGGACGCCCCAGCAGCGCTCCACGGGGTTGTACTTGCTGTGGTACGGCGGGTAGTAGGCGAGGCGTACGTTGATCCGATGGGCCTGCGCAAAGGCCACGATCCGCGACAGAAACTGTGTGCGACGGCTCTGGTTTTCGGGCCCGTTGTCCTGAAGCAAAAGGAGCGTATCGACCTCCGGAAAGCGCGCCCGGTGAGCGCACCACCACGCCTCGATCCGATCGACGATGAAGTCCGCCGTGACGGGCCCCGTCGCCAGAGACACCGTCAGCTCGTTGTGGGCTGTGAGCAGGATGCCGTACGGCGTCACCTTCGCCTCGGCCCCGTGGTCGTGATCGAGCGCAAACACCAGCACGCGACTGACGCCGTACCGAGAGAACTCCCCCACCTTGATGACGGCCTTGGCGTCCATCGACAGTTCCAGCACGTTGGGCGAACGCGCGGCCGTCGCCCGCTCACGACTCATCTGTTCGAAGATGGCGTCCGTCGCGGCGACCTTTTTTTCGGCTTGGTCTTGGCCACGGCGCGCAGCCCATATCCCAGGTCGTTGAGCTTGACGCGGATCGTCTCCTCACACGGCAACTCCTCGTCCGTGTACCCCTTCTGCGCGATGAGTTGCCGACGGACTTCGGCCGACGTGATGCGTGTGTAGAGCCGCTGCGTTTGAAAGCGCGGATCGGTCTGACTCTGACCATCGACGAGGTCGCGCAGATCCCGCATCAGGTTCGGCAGTCGCGATTGCGCCGTCGGACGTCCGCCGCCGGAGCGACCGTCGAGGCACTCGATCCCGGAGCGCAGCTCGTTCTTGCCTTTGCGCAACGTCCGCTCGTCCCAGTCGAGCGCGCGAACGGCTCGGTTCATCACGCCGTCGAACAGGTCGCGCACCGTCCGCGCCATGAACCGCCGACGTTCGCTGCCCTTCAAGGCGGCGGCCGTCTCCTTCAACACCTTCGTCACGTTGGTCGCGAGTTGCATGCCCGACTGCCTGGGAGCTCTGGCGAGCGCTGGACACCCTACGCCCGTTCAGCCCGAGCACTTTGCTGCGGCGCCCTTACTCGCGGACGACGTGTTCCTTTCGCAGGCATCTGGGACCTTTCAATTCTGATGCGCTCAAGCAGGACAGAAGCGGGCTCGTCGTTTGGGTCTTGGGGGACGAGCTCGCCGCGGAAGGCGCGGGTGAGGATGGAGCGGTCGAGGGAGTCGAGGCGGGCGAGCTCGGCGTCGACGTGAGCGCGGACAACGTCGATGCGGGCGAAGGCGGCGTCAATGCGGCGAACGATCTCGTGTTGCTCGTCGATCGTAGGCAGTGAGAATACATACGCGGCGAGTTTGGTTGCGTTGATGTTTGACTGGCTGACACCGTCGGATTTCACCTGCCGACACCATTCGCGGCCTATCGTACTGTTGATATGATAGCAGAAGAAGTCTGGAACTAGACGGTTGCCGCATTGAACTCGGATCAAGTACCCTGCGTAGATGGCAGCGCGGTCGCCGCGGTAGACAGCGGTCTTTCCAACCAGTTCTGGGCTGTTGGTGCGGTTGAACAAGAGTTCGCCAGGCCGCAGGAGATACTTGGCAATCTCCAGAGGATCAGAGGTGAATGCAAGATTCTGCCAATCGAGGCGACCATGCTGAATGTTGCCCATCCGAAGGACCGGGATGTCTCCCTTGCTCGACGATTTGGCAGCAGAGCCGTAAGAGAATCCACTCGCGACGGCATCGAGCCTGCTATCAATCCAATCGAACGACAGACTGCGTCCAGTTCGCCAGTCCGCCGTGAGATCGCCACGGAATGCTGCCGCCAGCACCGACTGCCGATAGCGCTCCAGTAGCGCCGGGATCGCCGCCAACTCCTCCCTCGCGCGACGACTACGTCCCAGCACATCGTCGAGCTTCGCGACGATACGCTTTTGCTCAGTCAGAGGGGCGACGGGAACAGGGGTAAGACGCAGATCCCCGCCCGATATCCCTATCTGACCCGCCGCAGTCTTTCCCTTTGACTCGATATACGAGCGCGACTCGCCGAAGTTGACCGCGTACTCAACGAATGCAGCGTCGACGACGCGACCATCCACCCTGCCCCGAATCAGTTTGTCGGGATATACGACCCTTCGTGCGATTCCGCGCACTCGCGCACAGGCGCCAACCAACTCGCGGTTCCCGTTATACCGAGTGAACAGCAGATCATCGTCCCGTAGATCGTACACACTCAGGCCGGGTGCGTTCTCGGGCAAAAACCGCACATCCGACAGATCGAGATGTCGCGGGCGAACCGCGCTGATACGCAGGATCGGGAGTCCGGTTGTTTGATCAGGTTTTGTCGCGATGCCATTGCGAAGATCAAGAAGAGTGGCGCCGAGTTCAGTCCATGCCCACCCCTTCGGCAGTTCGCTCACGCCCCGCCCTCCCCCTCCAGCACCCCCATCAACCCCTTCATCTCGGCTAATGCCGTCTCCAGCCGCTCCACCACCTGCGCCGCGATCACCTCGGGCTCCTCCAGCTCGCCGCTGCCGCCCCCACTTTCTTCCTTCAGCCACGTCACATCCAGATTGTCCCCGCGCTTCTTCACCTCTTCGCGCGTGAACTTCTTCCACCGCCTGCCCTCTCCGCCCTCCGTCCGCGCCGCGCCGCCCCCCGGATCCGCCCCGTACACCCGCTCGAAGTCCGCGAAGTGCTCTCGCGTAAACGGCGTCCGCTTCCCGAACGACGGCATGTTTGTCCGCAGGTCATAGACCCACGTCTCCGTGGTGTTCCCCTTGTCGGTCTTCCCTCGGGTGAAGAACAGTACGTTGGTCTTCACGCCCTGCGCGTAGAAGATCCCCGTCGGCAATCGCAGCACGGTGTGCAATCGCGTCTTCTCCATGAGGTCGCTGCGGATCGACACCCCGACCCCATCTTCGAAGAGCACGTTATCGGGAATGACCACCGCCGCTCGTCCGCCCGGCTTCAGGCCGCGGTACACGTGTTGGAGAAACGCGAGCTGCTTGTTGGCCGTCTTGAATGTGAAGTCGTCCCGCCGCGGCGATTCCCCTCCTCGCTTGGTTCCGAACGGTGGATTGGTCAAAATCACGTCCGCCTTCGGCAGCCCGCTCCCAATCGACGACAGCGAGTCGCCCAACGTTACGCTGCCCTCGATGCCGTGCAGCATCAGGTTCATCAGCGCTAGGCGCCGCGTCTCCGGAACCAGCTCGACGCCGTGGTAAGCCTCAGCCTTCTGCCACTTGCGCGCCTTCTCCGTCAGCGCGAACAGCTCCCCGGTCTTCTCCTTCACGCGCCGGTCGGCGGCGATGAGGAAGCCCGCCGTCCCTGCGGCCGGGTCTTGCACCACCTCGCCCGCGCTTGGGTCGATCAGCGCCACGATGGCGTCAATGAGCGGTCGCGGCGTGAAGTACTGCCCCGCCCCTGACTTCACCTCGCTGGCGTTCTTCTCCAGCAGTCCCTCGTACAGATTCCCTAGTTCCTCCTCGCGCTCTCGATACCAATTGAGCTCATCAAGCTGGCTCACCAGCCTGGCGAGATTGGCAGGCTCGCGCATCGACGTCTGCGCGTCGGCGTAGATGGCCTGCACTGTATCCGACCCCTCGGTGCCAAGGTCCACCAGCATCTTCTTGTAGAACGTGAGCTGCCCGAGTCCCTTCTTCGCCAGCAGCGCGTCCCATCGGTACTGCTCCGGGAGCTGGTCTTCGATCTTCGTCTCCTTCGCCATCTTCAAGAACAGCAGGTACGTCAGCTCGGTGACGTACTGGTGATAGGTGATGCCGTCATCGCGGAGGATGTCGCAGAAGCCCCAGAGCTTCTGGACGATGTCGTGCGTGCTGCTGCTCATCGATGTCCTTCAGTCGATACAGTTTTCAAGAGACTCGTCCTGCCATGCGTCGAAGCTCGCGCCGACCTCACCCCACGTCGATCCAGACCGCGGCCCGCAGCGACGCGAGCACCTCCTCGGCCTTGCCCTCGAACACCGCGTTGACATGGTCGAAGCCGCCGTGATCGCTGAACGGCTCGGCGTCCAGCGCCTCCCGGTCGACCACAGTTTCCACAGCGATCTGCTTGCCAATGAGCTCCAGCCACTTCCGCTGCGGCTTGCTCCACGCCCGGCTCGCCAGCACCCGCTTCACCGCGCGTTCAACGCGCTCGTTGTACGGCTCCAGCGCCTCGCCCAGCGCCCGCTGCCGGATGTACCCGACGATCGACGCGGCCACGTCCTCGTTGCTCATGCGGTGCCACGCCGCGCGGAGGTTGACCTCCGAGTAGCCCGCCGCGTCGAGCGCCTCGGCCAGCTCGCGGAGCTGCTTGCGCGTGAGGTCGCGCGGCGCGGTCTTCACCACCATCAGCGCCGGGATGCGGTTCATGTTGGCGTCGACGAAGCGCTTGAACTCGTCGAGGTAGTCGCCGGGCGTGCGCCCGTTGAAGTCCTGCGCGAACTCCACCACCCGGTCGTCGCCCTCGTGCAGCACCACCCGCGCGTCGTAGCCCGTCACGCGGTCCATCATCCCGACGGCGGTCGGGTGCTCCAGCAGCCACGCCGCCGTCTCCGACGGGCTCTGCGCCGCCACCTTCTCCAGCAGCGCCGACGGCGAGAGCCCACCCGCCGCCTCAAGAAACTCCGCCGTCGCCCCGCGCTCCAGGGCAGTGCGCTTGCGCCGCAGCTTCGTCACGAGCTGCTCGTGCACGGCCTCGCGCGCCTTCGCGTCAGGCACCCTGCTCAGCTCCTGGGCCAGCTCCACGAAGGTGAAGCGCGGCGACACGACGGTGGGCTTCATGTCCGTGAGGTCGCCCACCAGCTCGGTCTGCCCCACCGCGTCGTAGACCCGGAACGACTCCTTCCCGATCTCCGGGCACAGCCGCGTCGCGCGCCCCAGCATCTGCTCGTACAGGATGCGGCTCTTCACCCGCCGCATGAACACCAGGTTGCCGATGCGCGGCACGTCGACGCCGGTGGTGAGCAGGTCGACGGTGACGACCACCGAGGGCTCGCGCTCGTTGCGGAACCTCTTGATCTGCTCCAGCGCCCGGTCGGTGCGCCCGGTGATCTTCATCACGAGCCCGTCGTCGACGCCGCCCCACTGCGCGTCGAAGGCCGCCTTGAGCATCGCCGTGACCTGCACCGCGTGCGCCTCGTCGACGCAGAACACCAGGGTCTTCTCGTCGAGGTGGGGGTCGACCTCCGCCGCGAGCTGCGCGCACACGGCCTTGTTGAAGCCGGGCGCCCGCACCGCGCGGTTGAAGTCGTCGACGTCGAAGTCGATCTCGTCGGGCGCCTCGGAGAGTTCGACCTCGCCCGTCGCCCGGTCGTAGGTGGTGACCTTCTCCCCGACGGCGTAGCGGATGCCGTCGCGCGACAGCTCGGTGACGATGCGGAACGGCGGCTCCTGCGGCACGAGCACCTTGTCGATGACCGCCTGCGTGAACGTGTAGCGGTAGACGGGCGCCCCGAAGATCTCCGTGGTGTGGAGCGCGGGTGTGGCCGTGAGCCCGATCTTCACGGCGTCGAAGTACTCGACCACCTTGCGGTACCGGGAGACGTAGTCCCGCTGGTCGCGGAACAGCATCTCGGTCTCGGTCATCTCCTTGTCGAGGGTGTACCCGCGGTGGCACTCGTCGACGACGATGCAGTCGTAGGCGTCGACGGGCGGAGGGTCGCCGTCGAGCACGCGCCGCATCATCCCCTGGATGGTGGCGATGTGGAGCTTGGTGTCCTTGTCGGGCGAGGCGTCGGCGAGCTCCTTGAAGCCGAAGATCTGCGCGAAGGTCTTCTCGCTCGCGACCTTGTAGTCCTTCACGACGTCGGCGGTCTGCTCGCCGAGAGCGCTGCGGTCGACGAGGAACAGCACCCGCCGAAACCGCCCCGCCTCGACGAGCCGGTAGATGAGCCCGATGGCCGTGCGGGTCTTGCCGGTTCCAGTGGCCATGGCGACGAGCATGGTGTCGCGCCCCGCGGCGAGGGCCGACTCCACCGCGAGGATGGCGGCGTTCTGGTATCCGCGGAGGTGGAGCGCCTCGACGGGACTGCGCCGTAGCTCGGCCTGCGCGGCGGTGACGTCGGCCGTGAGGGTCGCCTTCACCCCATCGGGCGAGAGCCAGCCGTGGAGGACGCGGGCCTTGTTCTTCGGGTTGCGAAGGTCGCGGGTCCAGACGCCGGTCTGCTGCTCGATCTGCCGGAGGTAGGGGCGCCCGTTGGAGGCGAAGGCGAACGGGATGTGGTGCCCGTCCCACGGCCCGCCTTCGAGGGCTTCGGTGGCCTTCACGACGTAGCCGCGGCTGTACCGCTCGGCCTGCTTGATGGCGTCGAGGGCGCTGGCGAGCCCGCGCTTGGCCTCGACGACGGCGACGGGTCGTGGACCGAGGAAGAGCACGTAGTCCGCGGCCCCGTCCGCGGTGGGCCACTCGGCGACGGCGCGGTCGACGCCCGCCTCGGGGCGCGCGCCCCTGCCGTAGGTGAGCGCCACCGAGTCGGCCTCCCAGCCGGCGGCGCGGAGCTCGGCGTCGATGCCGCGGCGCACGTCGGCCTCGCTGACGGTGATCTTCTTCGCCGCCTCGGCCGCCTGCTTCAGGAACACCTCGATGAGCGCGGCGACGTCGGGCGTCGGCGGCGCAGCCTGCGCGGCTTGTTCGAGCTCCTGGGCCATCTGCTCCCAGACGACGCGGTCGGCGGCCTCCTTCTCGGCGCGCTCTTCGGCGAGGAGGCGTTCGAGGGTCTCGGTCTCGGCCTTGAGTCGTGCCGCATCGGCCTCGGCCTTGGCGAGCTGTGCGACGGACTGCTCGGCCTTGGCGAGGGTCTGCGCGGCGACGAGCTCTGCCTGGAGTCGTTGGAGCGTCTGCGTGGGCTCTTCGGGCGTGCGAAACGGCGGCGTCTTGAAGGCGCGATCGTGGACGGAGCGGAAGTACCAGACTGCTAGCTGCTGGGTCTGTCGGAGCGCCGCGAGGGCTCCATCGGGTGTTCCTTCGCCACGGTGGACCGCCTCGTTGCCGCGCTTGCGAACGGCGTTGAGCAGGTCGATGACCTCCGCGGGGACACCCTTCACTTCGAGGGCTTCGATGACGTCGGCGAAGTTGTGGGACGACGACGTGGGGAGCCGGAGACGGGAGGCGCTCTGCTGGGCGATCATCTCGCAGAAGAGGCGCAGCCGCATGAGGCAGCCGACCGGGTCGCGCGACCAGTCACGCTCGGCATTGGCGGCGATGCCCTCCAACTGGACATAGGAAGTGGCGAGGAAGGCGAAGTTCTCGGACGCGGGTTTCGTCATGGGGTGTCCCTCTGCTGTGCGTCCGACCGCCCACCAGGGGGCCGTGCATCGTAGACGGGCGCCCGACGACCGGGGAAGCACCGTCTGACTGGGACGTCGCGCGATGGACGCGAGGAGGCAGAAGCACCTGACACGCAGGGGACGGGGTATGTCCGGCGATCGCGCGGTGCGTCCGAGACGTTCGCGGTACGGCGTTCGCGATCGACTGCGGGCCTGACCATCGCGCGCCGCGCTGACGCCGCGGCGTGGGCCCCACCTATTGCAGGCCCCTCACAGTCGCTCGCCGCCCCACCGCAACCGCGCCCTCCCTGGCCGCCCCCTACAACTCGATCTGCGTCCCGAGCTCCACCACCCGGTTGGGCGGAATGCGGAAGAACACATTCGCCGGCCGCGCGTTCCTCGACAGGAACGCGAACAGACCCTTCCTCCACTTCGCCATGCCCGCTCGTCCGGTGGTGAGCAGCGTCTCGCGCCCGAGGTAGAAGCTCGTCACCGCCGGGTCGACGTCGAGCCCGCGCGGCCCGCACAGCCGCAGCGCCTCCGTCACGTCCGGCGTCTGCATGAACCCGAACGTCGCCGTCACCTTCCAGAACCCCATGCCCAGCGGCGTCACCTCGACCCGCTCATCCACCGCCACCTCGGGCACGTGCTTCGTCTGCACGCACAACAACACCACCCGCTCGTGCAGCACCTTGTTGTGCTTGAAGTGGTGCAGCAGCACCGGCGGCGCGCCCTCCGGGTTGGACGTCATGAACACCGCCGTCCCCGGCACCCGCATCGGCCTGGTCCCCTCCACGTCCGCGAGAAACATCTCCAGCGGCAGCGTGTTGGCCACGACGTGCCGACCCAGCGCAGCCCGCCCCTTCTTCCACGTCGTCATCGCCGCAAACACCGCCGCCGCGACCACCAGCGGAAACCATCCGCCCTCGGTGATCTTCACCGCGTTGGCCGCCAGAAACGACAGGTCGAACACCAGGAACAACCCCACCAGCGACACGCTCGCCCAGCGCGGCCAACCCCACTGCCGCGTGAGTTGATAGAAGAGCACCGACGTGATGCTCATCGTCCCCGTCACCGCGATGCCGTACGCCGCCGCGAGCGCCGACGACTCGCGGAACACCACCACCAGCGCGATGCACGCCACCATCAACAGCCGGTTGACCTCCGGGACATAGATCTGCCCCTCGGCCTCGCCCGACGTGTGGACGATGGTGACGCGGGGACAGTACCCGAGCTGAACCGCCTGCTGCGTGAGCGAAAACGCGCCCGAGATGAGCGCCTGCGAGGCCACCACCGTCGCCGCCGTGGCGATGGCCACCATGGGGTAGACGATCCAGCCGGAGACCATCCCGAAGAAGGGGTTTTCGCGCACGCCATCGCCGTGTTCGAGGAGCACCGCGCCCTGGCCGAAGTAGTTGATGAGCAGCGCGGGCAGCACCACCGCGTACCAGGCCAGTCGGATGGGCCGACGACCGAAGTGACCCATGTCCGCGTAGAGCGCCTCACCGCCCGTGATGCACAGCACCACCGAGCCCAGCAGGAGGAAGCCGTGGGTTCCGTGCGCGGCGAAGAAGCGCACCGCGTGCGCGGGGTTGAGGGCGCCGAACACCTCCGGGCGGCGGGCGACCCACGGCAGCGCGATGGGCGCCTTCGCGCCGGGGCGGTGGTGGGCGGCAGCGGAGGTCGGGGCCGACGGCTCGGACGCCATTTCGGTGAGCATGGCAGCTCAGAGAGGTAGTCCCGGGGTTGACCCCGAAGCCGTCAAGATGGGCCGCCGGGGCATCAAGAAAACATCAAGAGGTTGCGGGTGCAACGCGGACGCTTCCCCCTATACTCCGCCGCGATGCGCCTACGTTGGACCGCTCCCTGGAAGGCAGCCCTGCTGCTCGTCGCCTGCGCCCTCGCCTCCGTCATCACCGTCACCCGACACGGTGGCCTGCTCGGCCTCGGGGGCTCCCGCGCCCTCCTCGCCCAGCCGCGGAGAGACCGCGCCCGCGACCCCAACTACGACCTCGTCCGCATGGGCGTGCTCCGGCACGTGCTGCTGGAGATCAACAACAACTACGTCGACCCCGGCCGCGTGCACCCGCGCGAGATGCTGCTCAAGGGCCTCGACGCCATCCAACGTTCGGTGGCCCAGGTGCTCGTGCGGCACGAGGACAACGCCCCGACGCTCACCGTGCGCGTCGACACCCACGAGCAGACCTTCGACCTCGCCGGCGTCAACGCGCCGTGGGACCTCGAAGCCCGCTGGCGCGAGATCTTCACCTTCCTCCAGACCCACCTGCGCGGCACCGACGTCAACCTCCAGGACGTCGAGTACATCGCCGCCAACGGGATGCTCCGCACCCTCGACCCCCACTCGGTGGTGCTCACGCCCGAGCAGTTTCACGAGATGCAGATCCAGACCGGCGGCCACTTCGGCGGCCTCGGCATCGTCATCTCCATCCGCGACGGCCAGCTCACGGTCATGAACCCCATGCCCGAGACGCCCGCCGCCCGCGCGGGCCTGCACCGCTACGACCGCATCGTGAAGATCAACGAGGAGAGCACCACCACCATGTCGCTCTCGGAGGCCGTCAACCGCCTCCGCGGCGAGCCCCGCACGCCCGTCACCATCTGGGTGACCCGCGCGGGCGCTGGTGGGTGGACCGTTCCGCGTCGCTTCGACCTCACCCGCGCGGTCATCACCGTGCGCTCCGTCGACCACCGGCTCATGGCCAACGGCGTCGGCTACGCGCGCATCAAGAGCTTCAGCGAGACCACCGGCGAAGAGCTCACCCGCGCCCTCCGCCAGATGCGCGAGCAGGGCATGCGCTCGCTCGTCCTCGACATGCGCGGCAACCCCGGCGGCTTGCTGGAGCAGGCCGTCGCCGTGGCCGACCTCTTCCTGCGCGACGGCACCATCGTCGTCACCGCGGGCAACCGCCGCGAGGAGCGCGAAGAGCGCAGCGCCGAGGCCGACGGCACCGAGCCCGACTATCCCCTGGCGGTGCTCATCGACGGCGGCTCGGCCAGCGCCAGCGAGATCGTCGCGGGCGCCCTCAAGAACCACAACCGCGCGGTCATCGTCGGCGGAACGTCCTTCGGCAAGGGGAGCGTGCAGACCATCCGCACGCTGCCCGACGGCGGCGCGCTCAAGATCACCATCGCGCAGTACCTCACGCCGGGTGACGTCTCCATCCAGGGCGTCGGCATCACGCCTGACATCGAGCTCATGCCGATGACCGTCGACGCGCTCGACATGGACCTCGACGCCGACAAGATCTTCCCCCGCGAGAGCGACCTCTCGGCGCACCTCACCAACACCCGCGCTCGCGGTGGTGATCACCCTGCGGAGACCGTTCGGTACTTCTTCCCGACGGAGGAGCGCGAGCAGCTCCGCCTGCGCGGCGCCGACGACGTCGCCGACGACGGCTTCCGCGAGGACTTCTCCATCCGCTTCGTGCGCGACCTGCTCTCGGCCGCCGCGCGACCGGGCCGCCGCGAGCTCATCGCCGACGCGCGACCGCTGCTCGACCGCACCCGCACCGAGCAGGTGGGCCTCGTCGCCCGCGCGCTGCAACCGCTGCGCGTCGACTGGGAGGAAGGCGCCGACGGCGGCGCGTCCAACCTCGAAGTGACCACCCGCACCTCGCGCCCGGAGAACACCGGCGCGCCCGGCGAGGCCTTCGACCTCACCGTCACGGTCACCAACCGCGGGACGACTCCGGTGTACCGCCTGCGCGCCAACACCAAGAGCGACAACCCGATGTTCGAGAATCGGGAGTTCGTCTTCGGCCGTGTGAACCCCGGCGAGACCCGCACCTGGACGGCGCCGCTCGGCCTCTGCGAGTACGAGGGCTTCCGCCCGGGCAGCAGCTCGCTCCCGGCGCCGGGCACCCGCAAGGTGTGCCTCGTCCCGCGCGCGGCCCTGTCGCGCACCGACGGGATCCGCCTGGAGTGGTCGGAGGCGCACGGCCACGTGCCGCAGGCAGTGGAGCCCATCCGGGCGTCCATCCGCGGCCTGGAGCGGCCGGTGTTCGCGTACGGCTGGCAGTTCGCCGAGCAGCGCGGCGGCGGCAACGGCGACGGGCGCGTCCAGCGCGGCGAGCGGATGACGATGTTCCTGACGCTGAAGAACGTCGGGCGCGGCCGCACCTTCATCGCGCGGGCGAACCTGAAGAACCTGTCGGGCGCGGGTGTGCTGCTGCACGACGCGCGCTTCGACATCAACAACATGCAGCCGGGCGAGGAGCGCCGCGTGGCGTTCACCTTCGACGTGGCGGCGACCTTCCGCGAGGAGGAGCTCAAGCTGGAGCTCGTCGTCGAGGACGAAGACCTGCGTGAAGTGACGACGCAGAAGATCCGCGTTCCCATCGCGGCGGCGGCGGGTCCGGTGGCGACGTCGACGGGTTCGTTCACGTCGGGCGCCGACCTGGAGCTGCGCGAGTCACCGGCCGCGGATGCGCGGGTGGTGATGCGCGCGGGGACGGGCGCGGTGTTCCCGATCACGGCGCAGTCGGGCGAGTGGGTGCGCGTCGATGCGGGCGAGGGCCGACCGGCCTGGGCGCTGCGGGCGCAGGGCAACGGGGCGCGCGCGGCGGGTCCGCGGACGATCACCTACGTGCTGCACAACTCGCCGCCGATGATCGAGACCCAGGGCGTCGAGCTCGCCGTCCGCGGCGCCTCGATGACCTTGCAGGGCACGGCCACGGACGAAAACCGCGTGCTCGACCTCTACATCTTCGTGGGCCCCCACAAGGTGTTCTACCAGTCGCACCGCGACGCGGCCGACCCGCACCGGATGACCTTCACGGCGCCGCTGCCGCTGCGTCCGGGCGCCAACATCGTCTCGGTGGTGGCACGCGAGGGCGACGACGTGATGGCCCGCCGGACGTACGTGATCCGCCGCGACGGCCCCAACGGCGAGCTGCTGGCGACGCCGCGCCACGGCGAGGACGACGACGAGGACTGATGGGCGCCGCTCGCTGCGCCCATTTCCGCGGCCTGAAGGCCACGGCACTCTTCGGGAAGGCCCTACGGGCCTTCAACTCGTGATGTCCGATCGAACCACAAAACGCAGAGTCCAGAACTTCGAGTGCCCATCGCGGAATGAAGGCCCGCAGGGCCTTCCCGAAGAGTGCCGTGGCCTTCAGGCCGCGGAAGCAAGCGCAGCGACCTCCAGAGGACACGACTGATGGCCTCCCTCTCGCGCCCGAAGGCCCTCGGGGCGTTGACCCTCGTGGCCGTCGGGGGCGCGGCGGGCGCGTGGCTCGCCGACCGGGGCCTCGGCGTGGCGGGCGTGCTCGTGGCCGTGGCCGCGGGCATCGCGGGCGCGGCGCTGGCGGCGCAGTCGGCGACGGACGCGCTGCTCCTCGCGACGCGGGCGGCGCAGAAGGCGCGCGCGGGCGAGCGGTTGCCGCTGCTCACACCCGACGTGGGCATGGACGGCGCGACGCTCTGGGAGGAGCTCGACGCCGTGTCCGAAGCAGCGCGAGCGCGAGTGCTTCCATCAGCACTTGGCTCGCGCATCGACGCGGTGACGGCGGCCCTCCCAGGGGACGCGGCGGCGGGTGAGCTGGCGACGGCCATCGAGGCGCTGGGGCGTTCGGTGACGCAGACCGTCGAGACCATCGGGGGGATGTCGACGTCGATCCAGGAGGTGGCGCGCAACATCGACGCGCTGCGCTTCACCGCCGAAGAGACCTCCACCTCCATGAACGAAATGGACGTGGCCATCGGTCAGGTGCGCGAGAACGCCGACACCACCGCGCG
Organism: Polyangiales bacterium; assembly: GCA_044229975.1. GTDB lineage: Bacteria > Myxococcota_A > Polyangia > Polyangiales > SCUS01. The sequence goes on along the minus strand of JBGARZ010000004.1, from coordinate 14,452 downwards.
CATCACCGAGGAGGTGTCGCTGGACGCCGAGCAGGGCGCCGAGACCATCCAGCGCACGGTGCTGGAGATCAACCACATCAAGAGCACCGCCGAGGACACCGTCGGCGTCATCGGGCGCCTCGGCGAGAAGCTCACGGCCATCGGCAAGATCACCAAGGTCATCGACGAGATCACCGAGCGCACCAACCTGCTCGCGCTCAACGCGGCCATCCTCGCGGCGCAGGCGGGCGAGCACGGGCGCGGCTTCACCGTCGTCGCCGAGGAGATCAAGGACCTCTCCGAGCGCGCCGCCGAGAGCACCCGCGAGATCGCCGAGCTCATCGAGGCGGTGCAGGCCGAGAGCCGTCACGCGGTGGCTTCCGTCGAGCGCTCCAAGGTGACCGTCGACCGCGGCGTCGAGGTGAGCCGCGAGGCCGACCGTGCGCTCAAGCGCATCCTCGAACGCTCGCGCCGCAGCACCACCATGGTGCGCGCCATCGCGCAGGCGACCGACGAGCAGGCGCGCGGGTCACGGCAGGTGACCGAGGCGATCCATCGCATGACGGAGACGGTGCAGCAGATCGCGGCCGCGGCGGCGCAGCAGGCGCGCGGCTCGGAGCAGATGCAGAAGGCGGCCGAGCAGACACGCGCGCTCACGGTGGTCGTCGAGCGGGGCACGCGCACGCAGGCCGACGGCGTGACGAAGCTGGCCGACTCGGTGGCATCACTGAAGGCGTCGCACGCCGAGAAGCCCGCGACGACGGTGGGGTGAATGGACGCGCCGTCGCTCTGTGACGAGTGCGGCGCTCCGTGGATGACGGCCGACATCCGTTGCAATCGTTGCGGTGCTCTACGCACCGAGGTGACGACGCCTGCGCTGACGGTCGTCGAGAGCCCCGCGAGCGATCGCGCGTGGCGGCTCATCGCGTGGACGACGGCGGCGTTTGCGGTGGTGCAGCAGGCGACGCAGTGGCTCAGCCTCGCGCACGGCGGGCCGACGACATGGTCTATTTTCCGGGCACTTCTGATCCTCGTGGCGACGGCGTGGGCGTGGCGACAACTGTCGCGACGCGACGCGACGGCGCTGGTGGTGTGGTCGTGGGTGATGGTCGCGAGCGTGGTGGCGATGGCGCTCACCTTCGCGGCGACGGAGCGGTGGATGCCACTGCGCGGCTTCGACCGGTGGCTGACCCTGTGGGCGTGGGCGACGGTGGTGATGTACGCGGTCGCGCTGTGGCGCTGGCGGCGGGTGGTGCTCGCTGGAGCAGTGGAGTAAGAGTCTCGAACGATGTTCGGAATCGGAATCCCTGAGCTCATCCTGATCGGGTTCGTGGCGCTGATGGTGGTGGGCCCCGGCGACCTCCCGAAGACGCTGCGCGCCATCGGCCGCGGCATCAGGGAGTTTCAAAGGGCGACACGCGAGCTGCGTCAGGAAGCGGGCTTCGACGAGGTCGTCGACGAGGTCACGCGACCGCTGCGCGAGGGGCTGTCGGGCATCGAGGAGGACGTTCGCACCACCGTCGATGATGCGAAGAAGTCGATGACCCTGGAGGCCGAGCCCATCGACCTCGCGATGGAGTACCCCGAGGGCGGGCCCGACGACTTCGGCGCGCTGCCCGAAGGCGCCGTGGTGTACCCCGAGACGGAGGGAGCGCCGTGAGCGTCGCACCCGAAGGTCCGATGAGCTTCCGCGACCACCTCGAAGAGCTGCGTGGTCGCCTCCTCCGCGCGGTCATCGCGGTCATCGCCGGCATGGTCGTCTGCTGGAACTTCCGCGAGCAGCTCTTCGCCTGGCTGCTGCGCCCGCTGGAGGTCGCGTGGTTCTGCAACGCGCGCGACAACACCCCGCAGGCGTGCACCATCCCGCAGATCGTCCACTGGATGCTGCACTACCCGGTGTTCCACCGGATGAGCGAGGCGGCCGTGCGCGCGGCGCCGGTGACCAACGGAGCGGTTCCGCTCAACCCGCAGATGCACTTCCCCGACCCCACGTCGGCCTTCACGGTCTACCTGAAGGTCGCGGCCATCGGCGGGCTCGTGCTCGCGCTGCCGGTGGTGTTCTACCAGCTCTGGATGTTCATCGCGCCGGGGCTGTACGCGAAGGAGAAGCGCGTCGTCCTGCCGCTGGTGTTCTTCTCGACGCTGTTCTTCGTGGCGGGCGCGCTCTTCGGATACCACTTCGTGTTCCCGGTCGGGTACGCGTGGTTCCTGGGCTTCGGCGGCAAGGTGGGCGGCACGGCCGTCACCGTCGTCCCGACGCTGATGATGGACGAGTACCTGGGCTTCACGCAGCAGATGCTCCTGGCCTTCGGGGTGGTCTTCGAGCTGCCGCTGTTCGTCTTCTTCCTCTCGTACATCGGGCTCGTGACGTGGCGGCAGCTCCTGTCGTTCTCACGCTACTTCACGGTCATCGCGTTCATCCTGGCGGCGGTGCTCACGCCGAGCACGGACGTGTACTCGCAGGTGATGCTGGGGCTCCCGCTCATCCTCCTGTACTTCGTCGCGGTGGGCATGGCCTTCCTCTTCGGGAAGAAGGAGGCGAAGCCGTGGCGCGAGGTGGTGACCAAGACGCTGCAAGCGCCCGCGCCCGACGAGAAGACGGCCAACGCGCCGCCCTCGAACCCCGACGCCGACGCCATCCGCGCAGCGAAGATCCGCGACCACGAAGCGAAGGTCGCCGCGAAGATCGCCGCCTCCAAGAACAAGCAACCATAGAGCGCACGCTCGACCGCCCGTGAAGCCACGCGCGAAGACCGCCGTCCCGACCATCACCTTCCGCGCGGAGATCGGCCGCATCGGAACCTTCGCCAGCGTCGCCGTCCCTGCCCGCGTGACCCGCGACTTCGCTCCATGGGGCGCCGCGCGCCGCATCACCGTCACCGGCTCCCTCAACGCCTCCCCCTTCCACGGAACCCTCCTGCCCACCGCGCAGGGCGGCCACGTCTTCTTCCTCAACGCCACCACGCGCCGCGAGGCCGACGTCGCTGTCGGCGACCGCGTGACCTTCGTGCTCTCGCCGTGCCCCGCCGACACGGTGCTGCTCTCCGCCGACGTCGCGGCCGCGCTCGACGCCGAGCCTGGTGCACGCGCCGCCTTCGACGCGCTCGCGGTCTCCTACCGCAAGCAGCTCCTCCGCTTCGTCACCACCGCCTCCACGCCCGCGGCCCGCGCTCGCGCCATCGCGCGCACCGTCGACCACTGCCTCGGCCGCCCCGACGCGCCGCCGTCTCCATCGCCGTCCCGCGCGCGCCGTCCGGTCTGTCCCCTCTGCGGTGGCCGCGACGCCGCCGACGGAACCGAACACCCCTGCACCCCGCCCGACCTCGCCGCCTCCTTCGCGAAGGCTCCCGCTGCGCTCACCGATCTCTTCGCGCGCCTCACCGCCGTCGTCGAGGACTGCGGTCTCGTGGCGACGGTGGCGTTTCCGATCGGCGCGGGCTTCGTGGCAGAACGACGCTTCCTGACGGTGATGCCCCGCAAGTCGTGGCTAGAGCTCGGCTTCTACCTCACGCACAGACTCGAGCACGCGCGGGTGCGCCGCATCGACACCCTCGCGCCCGACAGCCACATCCACCGCGTTCGCCTCGCGAGCGAGGCCGACCTCGACGACTGGCTGCGCGAGCGCATCGACGAGGCGTATGTCTTCGGCTGCCGCGGCGAGCCCGACCGCGGCTTCGGCGAGCGTCCTGAGGTGTGACCGCTACTGACCGCGCCCGACGACGATGAGAAAGGTCTGATCGGTCTCGAAGGGAAAGCCCACGTAGCTCGGGTTGTCGCGCACCATGTCGCGATAGAACGACCGGTATCCCCGCGCGACGGTCGGACGAAACTGCGCATCGGTGAGCGCCCGCTCGACGGTCTCGACGTAGCCGGGCGACTGCTCCTCGGCGGCGAAGAGGAAGATGCCGGGGCGCGCGCGCACGGCCGAGTGTTGCAGCGGGTGGGTCTGCCACCCGGCGCGCTCGAAGATGCCGAGCAGTCGCGTCGCGAGGGCCTCGGCGGCGGGGTCGGCGGCGGCGACGGAGATCCAGACGGGCGAGCCGCGCGTGGCGCCACCGAGGCGGGTGGCCATGGCGGCCGCGCCGGCCTCGGAGAGCGTGGCGGGCTGCGGCCCGGCATCGGGTGTCGTCGGGAGCGTCGGCGGCGGGAGCGTCGGAATCGCGGTCTGCTGCGCGGCGATCATGGCGGCGACGGGGGCACCCGGTCGGGCGCGCTTCCACTTCGAGCGGATGTACGTCCGCACGCCGAGGGCCGTCACGATGAGCAGCCCCATCACAGCCGGAACCATGAAGTCCGGCGTTCGCATCCACCCCTTCATGGAGGAGCCCATCCGGCTCACGGCGGAGGGCGGCGCGGGGGCAACGGCGGTGACCGTCTCGACCCCGTCGAGCAGCGGGTCGAGCGCGTCGACGGCCTCGGCGACGGTGGCGAAGCGATCGTCCGGGTCGCGCGCCACGCAGCGGGCGAACCACCCGTCGAAGCCATCGGGCAGCGACACCTCGACACCGAGCGCGCGGGCGCGCTGCGAGGCGCGCTCGAGGCTGGAGACGGAGACCTCCTTCATCACGGCGACGGGGGTCGCCTCGAAGGGCTGCGCGGCGCTCTTCCAATAGACCTTGCCCGTGAGCAGCCGAAACGCGATCAGCCCGAGCGCCCACACATCGGCCTTGGCGGTGACGGTGACGCCCGCCTCGGTCTGCTCGGGGGCGCGCCACATCAGCGCGTTGATGTGGGCGCTCTCGGCGTTGGCGTCGGCGGCGCGGAGCCAGGAGGCCGTCCAGAAGTCGAGCAGGGTGACGGTGTACGGGCTGCCCGAGTAGTAGCTGGCGGCGACCATCACGGACGACGGGTCGACGGTGCCGTGCACCTGCCCTGCGGCGTGGATGGCGGAGAGCCCGTGCGAGAGCTGGAGCATGATCTCCATGGTCTCGTCGGCGGGGAGGGGGTTGGCGGCGTGGGCGTCGAGGCTCACGCCATCGAGGTAGTCGAGCGCGAACCACGGCGACCCGGTGGTGCGGTCGATGCCGGCGGCGACGACGTCGACGAGGTGGTTGCTCTTGATGCGCGCGCGGAGGGTGCGGAGTTCTTCGAAGCGGGCCTTGCCGGGCGCGGCCGAGACGAGCGACGGATCGAGGACGCGCAGCGCGCACTGGCGGCCGGTGCCGGTGTGCTCGGCGAGGTAGAGCGCGCGACGCGGCGTCTCGCTGTTGAGTGCGCGCACGACGCGGAAGGTGCCCGCGAAGGTGCTGTTTTCAGAGAGCGCCCGCCATGAGTCGGCCATGGGACGAGGCTATATCAGCGAGCGGAGGGCGCGTGGAAGCAACCGCAGGCTTTCGGGCGCTTCATCGACGCGCGGAGTGACCGTCCACAGCCGCGCGCAGAACGTCGGCAATAGAGCGGCGGGTTGAGAGGTTGGGGCGACTCGGCGGAGAGTACCGGGTGGCTCGCTCGTTGCGCCCGTGGACGACCGCCGCGAGGTAGCGTCCACCCGATGAGCGAGCAAGGCTGGACCCTCCACCTCCACCGAACGACCGCCGAGCGGGCGCGCTCCCTCCTCGCGGCGCAGGGCTTCCGCGGCGCGGTCCTCGGCGCCAACGACCGCTGGTGCTCGGTCACCGCCACCCTCGCGGGCCCCGACGACTGGACGAAGCCGCGCGGCGGGCCGTCGATGCTCAACTGATTCGCCCCCCGGCGAGCGATCACCCGCCCAGGAAGCGCGTCGGAATCTCCTCCTCCAGCACCTCTCCGTCGCGCCGCGACACCCGATACGCCTTCGCCTTCGGCCGTGAGCTCACCGCGCGCACGAGCTCGCGCCCGACGAAGTGCAGCGCTGCCCCGTCGTCGGCCGCGTACCCCGCGCGGAAGCCCTCCGTCACCGAGCGCTGAAACGTCGGCCGCCGCTCGGCCTCTCCGTCGTAGTGCGGGCACGCGCTGCCTTCGAGCAGCCCGAGGCCATCGTCGAGCGCGGCGAGCCCGCCGAAGGAGTCGGTGATCGACCCCTCGAACCAGCAGTTCATCCCGGCGCTCACGCCACACAGAACGGCCCCGCGCAGCCACGCGTCGCGCAGCAGGCGATCGAGCCCATGCGCGCGCCACAGGGCGAGCAGGTGCAGCGTGCTTCCGCCGCCCACATAGAAGACGTCCTGCTGAGCGACGAACTCAGCGAGGTCGCTGCTGCGCGCGGGGCGCCGCGGGAGCACCGAGTCGACGAGCGTCAGATCGCTCGGCACACACCGCCCGCTCAGCGCCCGGTAGAACTTCGCGATGTATACCGGCGCGTCGCTGCTCGCCGTCGGCAGGAAGCAGACGCGCGCCGGACGCTGCGGCACAAGCGACAGCACATAGTCGTCGAGCAGCGGGTTGTCGGGCTCCATCGAGAAGCCGCCACCACCCATCGCGACGATCTGCCCCGCGCGCTCTTCCGCCATGACGCGAACTCGTACCGCCGCGGCCCGGGCCCCCGCAACCGTCTACTCCCGCGCGGGCTCGACCCCGTGGGGAAACCAGATCCCGTCGAAGTCCTCCGCGCGAAACGGCAGATCGAGCCGCGGCGTCCGCGCGTGCGTCACCCGGTACAAGCGCGGTCGCTCCTTGAAGCGCGTCGGGAAGTACGTGCTCTGAAACAGCACCCCCATCGCCCTCTCCTCGTCGTCCGCGATGCCTCGCAGCTCCCCGCGCGTCTCCTCGTGCAGGCACGCCTCGATGGCCCGCTCGATCGCCGCGTGGTCCCAGTCGCTCGGCGGAACATCGTCGCTCCCCCCACCGCGATCGGCGACGGGCCAGTTGCCCTTGCGCCACAGCGCCGTCTCCCCCGGCGCGGCAAACGGGTCGACGTACTCGCCATCGAGCCAGACGTTGTAGTGCACGTGCGGCGCGCCCCACGGAAACGTCGAGAGCCCGTCGAGCCCGCTGTACGCCGACAGCGCGATGGGTTGCCCCCGGCTCACGCGATCGCCCGTCTTCACGAGCGCGCGCCCGAGGTGGTTGCTCGACGTCACGAGCCCCGCCCCATGGTCGATGAACACCTTGAGCCCACCGCGATTGAACTCGCTCGACACGCGCCCCACGACGCCCGGCGCCGCGGCCACGACCACGGTCCCCAGCGGAACGGCGAAGTCGGTCCCGTTGTGGCTGTCGTAGGTGAGCTGGGTTCCGAGGAAGTCGCGCGCCCTCGCCGTCACCCGAACGCTCCACCCCAGCTCAGGCGGCGGCCGGTCGTAGCAATAGAGGTTGTAGATGGGCACCAACCGCCCGTGCGCAGGCCGCCCGACCCACAGCGGCAGCGCGAGCCTCGGCCGGAAGATGCGCAGCGACGTGTGGTCGAAGCGCGAGGGCGGCGTGTGCCCATCCCCACGAAAGGTGAGCATCGCCTCCCGCAACCGGGTGCGGAGCGGCGACAGACCGAAGACCTCGGCGACGCGGAGCGGGGACGGTTTCACCTTTTCACGTTGTCACAAACGGGGTGGGGACGGTTTCACCTTTTCAACTTGTTGCAAACGCCCTGCACCCGCCCAGCCGTTGGCGCCCAACAAGTTGAAAAGGTGAAACCGTCCCCACCCCGCGCCATCAGCCGTAGCGCACCGCGAGCACCGTGTACTCCAGCGTCTCGCCGTCGGGCCGCTTCACCGTCACCACGTCGTCGACGCCCTTCTTCAGCAGCGCCCTTCCCAATGGTGACTTCCACGAGATGTGCCGCTTCTCCAGGTCGACCTCGTCCTCGCCGATGATGTGCCACGTCGCCACGACGGCCTCTTCGTCTTCGAGGTCCACCGTCGCCCCGAAGAAGATCCGATCGCCCTTCTGCAACTTCGGGTCGACCACCTGGACGTTCGCCAGCCGCCGCGCGAGGAAGTTCATCCGCCGATCGATCTCCCGCAGCCGCTTCTTGCCATAGATGTACTCGGCGTTTTCGCTGCGATCGCCCTGCGCCGCCGCGTCCTGCACCTCCTGCACGACGCGCGGGCGCTCGACCCGCGCGAGCCACGTCGACTCGTCCACGAAGCGCTGATAGCCCTCCGGCGTCATGTAGTTCGGCGTGTCGCTGCTCATCGCGTTCCTTTGTATCACCCCGCGTTGCGATACCCTCGCGAACGATGTCCTCCACCGAAGCCCGTGACCGCCTCATCTTCGCCCTCGACGTCGAAGACGAAGCCCGCGCCCGCACCCTCGTCGCCGCCCTCCGCCCCTCCGTCGGAACCTTCAAGATCGGCCTCGAGCTCCTCCTCCGCGGCGGCATGGAGCTCGCCCGCCGCATCACCGACGGCTCGTCCCTCTTCATCGACGCCAAGCTCCACGACGTCCCCGCCACCGTCTCCCGCGCCGTCGCCCAGATCGTCGACGCCGGCGTCCCGGTTCGCTTCATCACCGTGCACGACCCCGTCGACGCCGCGGTTCGCGCCGCCGGTGGTCGCGCGGGCATCCTCCGCATCACCGTGCTCACCTCCGTCTCCCCCGCCTCCGTCGGCGGCGACGAGGCCCTCCACCAGCTCGTCATCCAGCGCGCCATCGAAGCCCATGCCCAGGGCGCCGTCGGCGTCGTCTGCTCCCCGCGCGAGCTCGTCGCCGTGCGCGCCGCGGTGCCCGCGCTACAGTGCGTGACGCCCGGCGTTCGTCCCACCTGGGCGAGCGTCGCGGGCGACGATCAACAACGCACCGCCACCGTCACCGACGCCATCCGTTTGGGCGCCTCCCACCTCGTGGTGGGTCGCCCCATCCGCGACGCGTCCGACCCCGCCGCCGCCGCGCGTCGCGTGGTCGAAGAGATCGCCAGCGCGCTCGAAACGTCATGACTCCCCGCCGTTCGGAATAGCCCACATCCCTTCGTGGGTAATAGCCTGCTCAAGGAGGTCACGCATGACCCACTTCTCCCCGAAGTCTCTCCGCCGCGTTGGTGCCCTCGCTGGCCTCGTCGGCGCGCTCGCTCTCGGAACGACGGCCGTTCATTCGCAGCAGGTTCCGCCGCCCACCCCTCCGACGCCTGCCCAGCTCAACACCATGGAGCAGCTCTCCGACGGCTTCGCCGACGTCGCCTCGCAGACGCTGCCCGCGGTCGTCAGCATCCGCGTCGACGTGGAGAGCCACGAGCCCGCGATGCCCCGCGGCTTCCCGTTTCCCTTCGGCATGCCGCAGGGCCGCGGTGGTGGTGGCGCCCCCGAGGTGCAACACGGAACGGGCTCCGGCGTCATCGTCCGCCCCGACGGCGTCATCGTGACCAACAACCACGTCGTCGAAGACGCGCAGCGCATCATGGTCCACCTGCGCGACGGCCGCGTCCTCCCCGCCCGCGTCCTCGGCACCGACCCTGCGACCGACCTCGCCGTCATCAAGATCGAAGCGACGTCCCTCCCCGTCGCGCGCTGGGGCGACAGCGAGCGCGCGCGCGTGGGCGAGTGGGTGCTGGCCATCGGCGCTCCCTTCGGCCTCGAAGCCACCGTCACCCACGGCGTGCTCAGCGCGAAGGGCCGCGCGGGCCTCGGGCAGAACTCCATCGAGGACTATCTCCAGACCGACGCCAGCATCAACCCGGGCAACTCGGGCGGTCCGCTCATCAACCTCCGCGGCGAGGTGCTGGGCATCAACACCATGATCCTCGGCCGCGGCACTGGGGTCGGCTTCGCGGTCCCCTCCCGTCTCGCGCGCCTGGTCACCGAGCAGCTCGCCGAGCGCGGCTCCGTCTCCCGCGGCTGGATCGGCCTCGGCCTGCAAGACCTCTCCGCCGACCTCGCGCGCAACTTCAACCTCCCGCCCGGTGGTGGTGCCATCGTCTCGCAGCTCGACCCTCGCGGCCCGAGCGCTCGCGCCGGTCTTGGCCTCGGTGACGTCATCACCGCCATCGACGGCCACCCGGTGACCTCTTCCAACGACGTGGTGCAGACCGTCACCGCGCACCGCCCCAACGACGCGATGGCCCTGTCGGTTCAGCGCAACGGTCAGACGCGTCAGGTGCGCGTCATCGCCGGATCGCGCCCCGAGGCCGAGCGCCCCAACGCCCGCGCCCGCCGCGACACGGGCTCGTCCGCACCGCGCATGGAAGGCTCACGCTCGCTGGGCCTGGAGGTCTCTCCCATCCCGGTGGTTCGTGCGCGCCAGCTCGGCGTCGATCGCGGCGTGATGGTCACCGTGGTCGAGCCTGGCAGCGCGAGCGACCGGGCGGGGCTGCGACCCGGCGACGTCATCCTGCAAGCCGATCAGCAGCCGGTGGGCAACTCCGGCGACCTGCTCACGGCGACGCAAGACGGCTCGGCCGCGCTGCTGGTGCGTCGCAACAACCAGCAGACCTTCGTGCCGCTCACGATGGAGTGATCCGCTACGCCGCTTCGAGCCCGAGCGCCCTGAGGGCCTCGATGGCGATGTGGAGATTGTCCCGATCGTTGGGGTGAAACCCCGGCCGCGCGTACTCCCTGATCCCCCGCACAAATACATCGATCGGCGTGTGTTCCTTCTCCTCCTCCGTGGGCTCCCGGCTCGGCTCGTACGGCAGCTTCGCGTCCTGCCGCGCGAGCGTGACCGCCGCCGCAAACCAGAACCCGCCCAGCAGCGCCGACGCCAGCGCGAGCCCCGCCATGCGCGTCGCGTAGCCCGGCGCGACCTGCTGGAGCACGTCGAACGCCACGGCCTTGTGCTCGATCTCCTCGGCCGCGTGCCACGTCAGCATGCGCGCGACCTCGCCCCCCATCCGCGCGAAGTACCCCTGGGTGAGCGCGTCTTCGGCCATGATCGCCGTGAAGTGCTCCGTCGCCGCGGTGACGGCCAGCCGCAGCCGCGCGGGGGCGATCTTCTCGACGCCCTCAAACGCGATGCGCTCGTACGCCTTCAGGAAAGCTTCGAGCTCATACCCCTGCCGCTTGAGCACCTCGTTGTAGTCCTCGTGGGCCCGCGCATGCCGCGCCTCCTGCCCCGCGAAGCCCTTCACCTTGGCGCGCAGGTCAGGGTCTTCGATGCGCGGCAGGTAGTGCATCACGCTCCGCACAAAGAACCTCTCCCCCATCGGAAACAGCAGGTTGACCCCATTGGCGAGCATCGACGCGTGCTTCATCCCGCCGAACCAGTACCGCGGCGGCGTCCCCTCGAAGGTCACCCCCGGCGCGCGGGGCTTGATGGGTCGAGCGCTGCGGGTCTCATGCGTACTTCCGTCCATGAAACGTCTCCTGGCTGCGGGAAGCCGTCACTGACTTCCGTTCAATAACCCATCACTAGCGGACGATTGAACCGCGGTCAATAGCGCGACGTGTTCGGGCTTGAGTACGCCCCGACACCAGCGGTAGTGATGGGTCGGCGATGGCGAGGGCGGCGTCAGCGAAGGAGAAGGTTCCGCGAACGCGACACACCGTAGACGTTCGTCGCGCGCAGCTCATCGAGCAGGGCATGGCCTTCTTCGGTACGCGCCCGTACGACGCGGTGTCCATCGATGACATCGCCGCCGCCGCGGGCATCTCGAAGGGCCTGCTCTACCACTACTTTCCGACGAAGCGGGACTACTACGCCGCGGTGTTGGAGATCATCGCCGAGCAGCTCCGCGCGCAGACCGAGATCGACCCGGCGCTGCCGCCCGAGTTTCGTCTCCGTGCGGGTCTCGAGGCCTACCTCGACTTCGTGAAGGCGCGCGGCCCGGCCTACGTGGCGCTGATGCGCGGCGGCATCGGCTCCGACCCGGTGGTGGCGGGCATCCTCGATCGCCTGCGCAACCACTTCGTCGACCGCATCGTGCGCGACCTCCCGGCGCACCCGAAGCCACGCGCGCTGCGGGTGCTGCTTCGCGGCTGGGTGGGCTTCATCGAGGTGGTCTCGCTGGCGTGGCTGGAGTCAGCCCCCAACACCATCGCGAAGACCCAGCTCATCGACACCGCGTCGGTGATGATGCTCGCGCTGCTGGGCGACCAGGCGCCCTAACGCGGTCCGTCGTCAGTGGCGTTCGTGCCATCGGTGCTGTCGGGCGGCGGGGTCGGCGGCGCATCGGTTGATGGAGTCGGCGGTTCGGGCGCGGCCGCGCGGATGGACACGCTCATCTGCTGCGCGATGTCCTGCGCCTGCTCGTCGGTGGTGAGCGGGTCGACCATCACCGTCTGCTGCCCCGGAACGGGCGAGTTGCGCGGTCGGAACGCAATCCCCTCATGGTCGGCGGCGACAGCGTCGGCCGCAGGGATGAGGTGATTGAGCGCCATGGAGCGGGCGGTGTGTCGGAGCTGTTGGAGGGTTCCTCCGCCGACAGAGCCACGCTCGAACATGCTGTACCGGGGAATGGGCGCCGGCAGCAGCGTCGCGAGGTAGATGCCCTGGAGCACGGTGAGGTCACCGGGCTCTCTCCCGAAGAAGAAGCGCGCGGCCGGCCCGATGCCATAGATGCCGGGGCCAAACTCGACGACGTTGAGGTACATCTCGAGGATCGAGCGCTTGTCGAGGGAGCGCTCCAGCCACCAGGTGAGGGCGACCTCCTGGAGCTTGCGGACGAGCGTCTTCTCGCGGGCGAGGAAGACGTTCTTCACGAGCTGCATGGTGATGGTGCTGGCGCCGAAGGCGAAGCGACCGGCGTTGACGTTGCGGATGAGCGCGCCGCGCACCTCGTCGGGAGAAAACCCGTGGTGTCGATAGAAGCCACCGTCTTCGCGCTGGATGACCGCGCCGGTGACGAAGGGCGAGATGGCCTCGAAGGGCGTCCACGCCGGAGTACCCGGTCCGGTAAGAAAGGTGCGAACGACGTTGTTGGGCTCCTGCACCCGCTGGATGAAGGGGTTGCCCAATCGACGCAGCGCGACCTCCATGGAGGACTGCGAGACGTTGCACCCATCCTGCACGTTGACGTCGAGAACGGTGTCGTTGAGGTGCCGGGTGTCGAGGGCGATGTGCATGTCGCCCGCGAGGGTTCCGGTGAAGAGAAAGCCCGCGAGCGGCCCCACGGCGGCGGGTGGAAGCACCCGTCGAGGCAGGTCGCAATCGAAGATGGGAACGCGGAGCATCCCGTCGATCATGGTGTGATCGCGGTCGTGCTCGGCGGTTCCGGTGAGGGAGAAGCGCAGCCCGTTGAGCTCCGCGGAGATGCCGGGCGTAGTGATGCGGCGACGTTCGAGGTCGAAGGTCGCGCGGCCCGAGAGTGATGCGGTGAGACCGTCGAGCGCTTCACGCGCGAGCCCGGGGTGCTGCACGCCGAAGTGATCGAGGGTGACGTTGCCCGAGACCTCCAACACCGTCGCCGCGGTGCTCCCCTCCGGCGGCTCGACCCGCACGTGCAACCGGGCGGTCCCGTTGTCGGTCGCGTGCCACGGGACAAACGGAACCCACGGCGCCAACCGATGCAGCGGCAAAGTCCCGGCGTCGACCTCGACCTGCCAGCGACCGTGCTCGTTGCGCGAGTAGCTGGTGGTGATCTCGCCGCCCTCGTCGGCGCCGACCTCGACGCGCAGCTCATCGATCACGCGCCCATGGGCCTGTAGCGAGAGCGATGCCGGGTCGAGGCGCACGAGGTCTTCCCCGTTGCGCTGCAGTCGGATGGAGCCTTCCCTCGCCTGCACCGACAGCGCTCTAGGACTGATGGGCAGCTCGGAATCTCGTTCTGGGACCCTAGCCTCCGCGGTCAATTCTTGCCGGAGCGCCGCCTCGACTTCATCGATGAAGGGAGGCAGCGCGTCCTTCGCCCGCACGTCCGCGAGCGCTTCGAATCCCGTGCAATTGAGACTCTGCTCGGTCGCCCGCCGCAGCGCGACGCACGCGCCCGAGCGCATCACCACCCGCGGAACCTCCGCCCGCAGCTCCGACCAGCGCACGGTCATCTCGCGCCGTTCGTTGAGGTCGACCACCCCTTCGCGGAGCTGCACCCGCGCGCGAGAGGTCTCCCCATCGCGAACATCGAGGTCGGCCTGGATGCGGTCGAGGTGAACGTTGCCCACGACGAAGCGCCGCCGCCCCATCTCTGGCGCGACTGCGCTGACAGGCCGACGGAGCATTTCGGCGAGCGGTCCTTCGCCGCGCACCTGGATGCCCTCCGCGAGTACGTCGAGCCGCTGCGTGCGCCCGAACACCAGCGCCGGCCAGCGGAAGCGCACGCCCAACCGAGACACCGTCACCCGGCGGTGAGCACCGGGGATGTCCACCGCCAGGCGATGCACCAGGGCACCGTCAACGGCGAGGTCGACCTTCCCCACTTCGCAGCGGGCCGCGAGTCGGCGGGCGCATGCGGAAAGAATCCCTTGTCGGATGCGGGTGCGGGCGAACGAAGGCCCCAATGCTCCAGCGGCCACCAGCGGGGCGACGATCAGGAGTGCGATGATCTTTCCACGGGCGCCCACTTCGTCTCAGGCGATAGCAAACCCACCCCGAGGCGCACCAATTTCCGACGGCAGAAATGACAAAACCCCACCGGGTCGTTCGCTGATGCGATTGACCCGATGGGGTGTTGCCTGATTAGGAACCCCGGCGGCGTTCTACTCTCCCACACAGTCACCTGTGCAGTACCATCGACGCTGGAGGGCTTGACGACCGA
>JBGARZ010000032.1:0-39807 GCA_044229975.1 Polyangiales bacterium | reverse complement strand
ATGCGTCCACCCGCTCTCGCCATCGCTGCACCGTGGAAGGAACCGAACCGGACATCTTTCTGGAAGAGACAATCGCCATACCGCGAACCCTGCCTCCGACGAATCGACAACGGAAGAACGCGGGCTCGTGCAGCGCTTACCTTGCACTCGCTGGTTTTCCCGACGCCTCGCGGATCAGGGTCGTGGCCTCGGGCGTCTCACAGCCGTTTCCGCCGACCATGTCCGCGAGCAAGAAGCCGAAGCGCGCGAAGGTGCTCACACTGCGTGCGACGAAGGCCAAGAAGGCACCCGGCAAGCCTTCCGCCACGGGCCGACCGCGGGCACGTACGCCTCGGCGAAAGGCGACTCCGCGGCGGGTCACCGCAGGCGAAGAAGGCGATGACGGCGCGGGCAGCGATGGCCCTGAACGTCAGCCTTCTCGACCAGTGGACGAGTCGTCGATCGCAGGCAGGCACACGACCACCACTGCGAGGTCCTCGTGACGGCGCCGCGCAGCATCGCGCTGACGATCTACGTCGGGTCGGTGGAGGTCATGCAGGCGCTGGGATGCTCGAGTTCGTTGGCCTACTTCCATTTGCGCCGCGCGGCAGGGCGAGGGCCCGGCGTGCGCGGTCTGCTTCGCGTTCCGATTGAGGTCTGGGAGTCGTACGTTCAGGAGGTTTTTGGATGCGGTTCTTCAAGCGCGGCGACGTCTGGTACTGCTGGTTCTTCGACAACCAGGGGCGGCGCATCAAGCGCACGACCCAGTGCACCGACCGCCGCGCGGCGGAAGCCCGCGCCCGCGAGTGGGAGCGGGACGCCGCCGATCCGGATCACGCAGCCAAGAAAGCCGCGTCCCTCGGAGAAGCCCTGAAGACGATGCTCGACGCAGAGGAGGCCCACGCCAAGGCAGGCCGACGCAGCGACGACACGGTCGACTGTTACAAAGTGAAGGCCGGCCACTGGGTGCGCCTGCTGGAGACCAAC
The DNA here is from genome assembly GCA_044229975.1 of Polyangiales bacterium. Classification (GTDB taxonomy): domain Bacteria; phylum Myxococcota_A; class Polyangia; order Polyangiales; genus SCUS01. The sequence continues at coordinate 38,841 of JBGARZ010000032.1, read as the reverse complement.
GCGCAGGTCGGTCACGCCCCGCTGCCGCTCGCCGAGGTCGACGCACGGCGGGTTGACCGGTACATCGCCACCCGCCGGGAAGAGGGGGTTGGCGACGGGACCATCCACAAGGAGCTGACGGTCCTGCGGAAGGCACTCAAGCTAGCGAAGCGTCACGGCCTCTGGGACGGGGACCTCGCGAAGGTTCTGCCCACGCGGTTCAGCCCCGCGTACGAGCCCGTGGAGCGCTGGCTCCCGCGCGAAGAAGTCGACCTCTTGATGAAGGTCCTGCCCAGGCACCGCGCCGCCGTCGTGGCGTTCATCGTCGCGACGTCCGCCGAGTGGGGCTGCGTCGTTCGGGCGCGGCGGGAGGATCTGGGCACGGGGAACGATGCGGTCGCACTGAGGGGCACCAAGAACCCGCGGCGCTGGCGCAAGGTCCCCGTACTCACGCAGGCCCAGAGCACGATGTTGGACTTCGCCCGCAAGAACGCTGACGGGGTCGACGGGCTGCTCTTCAGTGCGTGGGGCAACGTCCGTCGCGACCTTCACGACGCCTGCCGACGCGTCGGCTGCCTGCGGACGGGATGCGTCAAGGAGGCGGACGCCACGCGCCGCTCCTCATGCACGCGCGACAAGTGCGAGAAGGCGGCGATCGCCCCGTGCTCGCCCAACGATCTGCGCCGCTCCTTCGCGCACCACCACCTCGACGTCGGCCTCCCCCACGCGCACGTCGCGCGGATGATGGGCCACCGCGACTCACGCATGGTCGAGCGGGTCTACGGACGGCTCGACGACGAGGAGCTTCTGACCCAGGCGACGGCCCACGTCCGGCCCGAGCACCGCCTTCAGCAGCCCGAACCCCGTGGGACACATTTGGGACAGACTCCGCGCTCTGGCGTGGATTCCCTGGACTCCCTGGACCCCCTGGAGTCGCAATTCACCGGTGATTTAGTGCCCAGAGACAGAGTCGAACTGCCGACACGGGGATTTTCAAGCCGCATAGGGATGCGAGCGCGGGGCTTGAATCCAAGGCGAATCGGGGTCGCCCGAAGGGTGCCGTCACAGATACGTCACAGCCTGCTCGGAACGTCGGAAAGCGCGGGAAAACAGCCGTGACCGAGCAGGCCATCCTGCTCGTGCAGGCGCGACCTGCTGCTGCTCGACCTCCACGACCCGTGCCGCTGATGAAGCCGATCACCGTCCCGAAAGTGCAGGGGACTGCTCGGCCCGCTGCGGCGACAGACCCAAGAGGAACGCTCATCGGCTCGCTGACGGACGCCGTGAGGGACGCGAGCACAGCAGGCGACGTGGATGCGGCACAGGTCGCTCTGGAAGCTCTTTCGCGACTCTTGGGTCGCCGACAGTAGGCCGCGCATGCAGGGGATCGCCGCCGAGAGACGTCACGACCGTTCGTGACGTGAAGTAGCCGCGCGTCTTGAAGCCAAGCGGTCTTTCCTCTGACGGCACGCCGACGCTGACATATAGTCCCGGACACTAGAAAGTAGGGCTCGCGGCGGGACGTGACCGGAGGGCAGCAAGCGAGCATGCGCACGACACGGGGGACGCACGGCGAACGCTTCCCCGTGCCACCAGTGTCTAAGAGGGATGGGAAGGGCATGACGAACCAGCAGCATTCTTACGCGGACTTCCGCAGCGTCTCGGAGTTGCTTGGCGACGCGTTGCGGCGCATGGCTTCTGTCTGGGATGAGGTCGGGCCTGGCATCGGCGGGGACGACAGCGCCTCGCGCGGGGACAAGCTGCGCAGGATGGCCGACCACCTCCAGCAAGATGAGTTCAACCTCATGGTCGTGGGCGAGTTCAAGCGTGGCAAGAGCACGCTCATCAACGCGATGCTTGGCAAGCAGCTCCTGCCCGCGAAGGTCGCGCCCTGCACCGCGGTCATCACCAAGGTCCACTACGGCGAGCGCGAGGTCGCGAGGCTCTACTACCAGGATCCGCAGCGGCCTCCCAAGGAGGTTCCCGCCGCCGAGCTGCGGAACTACGTGGTGATCGACGACGGCGGCACAGAGCGCGGCGCCGTGCGCAGCGGGGAGTACTCCCGAATGGAGGTCGACGCGCAGCTCGCCCTCTGCCGCAACGGCGTCACCCTCACGGACTCCCCCGGGCTCAACGAGCACGAGACCCGCACCGACGTCTCGCTGCGTTTCCTCACCGAGGCCGACGCGCTGCTGCTCGTGCTGAACTGCGAGCAGGCGCTCAGCAGCACCGAGCAAAGCTTCGTCGCTGACACCCTTGCCCAGCACGGCCATGACTCGCGCAACGTCTTCGTGGTCTGGAACCGCTACGAGGCCGTCCGCGACAGCGAGGAGGACGACCGCGACATTCGCGAGCGCTCTCGGAGGTTCCTGGAACCCGCGGTCGGCGGCGGGTCGAGGGTGTTCTACGTGTCGGCGCTCGAGGCGCTGAGGGGACGGCACAGCAACAACCCCGCGCTCGTCGAGCGGTCGGGGCTCCCCACCTTCGAGCGCGCTCTCGAGTCGTTCCTCACCTCGGAGCGCGGCGCGCTGAAGCTGCGGAACCCCCTGAGCGCGGCGGCCGGGGCACTCCGCGAGCTGGGTCCCGCGATCGAACGCCGGAGCCTCCTCTTGCAGGCGGACGTCGCTCCACTCCAGCAGCGCTACGACGCCGCGCGCCCGCGGCTGGAGAAGCTCGCGCGGGACCGAGAGAAGATCCGTCGCAGGATCGAGCGGACCCGGGACGACCTCGCCGACCGCCTCGTCGAGAGCTACCGCGGATTCCTGGCCGGGGTTGGCCCCGCCTTGGAAGCCGCCGTCGAGAAGGAGGACGTCGGCTTCTGGGACATCCTCTGGAGCAAGCAGGAGCTCGGCGAGCGCCTGCAGTCGACGCTCTCCGACGCCTTCGGCGAGCTCCTGCAGGGATGGAGCAAGGGGACCGTGTCGCCCACCGTCGAGCGCACCGTGCAGGGCCTCGAGGACTACTTGCACGAAGGCGTGGCGGAGTACGTTCGTGAGCTGGAGGGACTCCGCGACTCGATCGTCGGCGGCGTGCCTGCCGTCAAGGTGCAAGAGGCCGACGAGAGCATCTTCGGCCGCGTGCTCGCGGCCGCCGGTGGCCTCGCGCTGGGCGGGGTCGGCGGGGCCGTGATGGGAGGCGCCATGGGCTTCAAGCGCATGCTCGGCGGCATGGGCTTGCACCTGACGCTCCTCATCGGGGCGCTCGCGCTGGGCCTCAACCCGATCGGCGCGATCGTTCTCAGCTTGGTCTCCGGCCTCGGTCTGACAGCCGCCCAGGGTGGATCGATGGCGCGGGAGGTGAAAGGGCGCTTCTTGAAGGGTTTCCGCGAGGAACTCCTGAAGTCCTCGTCGGCGGTGGAGGGCCGACTCCGGGCCGACGTCCATGCCAAGTTCGACGACCTGCGCGACAAGGTCGATGGCGAACTCCGGCTGATGATGGAGGAGGTCCAGGGGCAGGTGGAGGCCGCTCTGCGCGACCTCACCGAGCGGCGCGAAGACGTGGACCGGAGGGTCACGAAGCTCCTCGCCATGAGGGCCCAGGTCGACCTCCTGCAGCCGCAGCTTGACCGGGTCCGGGCCTATGGTGGCAGCTGAAGCCGCCGGCCCACGGGCGACCCATGTCGCGCACGCCACTCGGGCGTCGGCGCTGCTGGGCGTCGTGCGCGCGTTCGTGGATGAACTGGATAGCCTGGCCACGGCCCACGCCGAGGTCGACCGCGACCGGCGCATGCGCATGGAGAGCGCCGCGCGGGACATCCGCCGGAGGCTCGACCGCGACGAACTCTGGGTGGCCGTGGTGGGCGAGTTCAACGCGGGCAAGAGCACCTTCCTGAACGCCATCCTCGGCGCGCGGGTGCTCGGCACCTCCGTTCATGAGTTCACGGGCGTGGTGACGGTGCTGCGCCACGGCGACGAGCCGGACTACGTCTACGAGAATGACTCCGGCCGCGTGGTCCGCTTCGCCGACGAGGTACCGGACCTGAGGCCTGCGCTGCGGCAGCGGGCAAAGACTGCGGAGGCCGCCGAGGTCCGGGCAACGCAGGAACTCGCCGAGAGGCGACGTGCCTACGACGAGGCCACCGTCCGCACCCAGCGTGCCGGCGTCGCGCTCGAGCACGCGCGCGCGGACGAGAGCGCGCGCCTGCGCCAGGTCGACACCGCGGGACGGGTAGCCGTGGAGCGACGTGCGCAACTCGCCCTGGCGGTGTCGGAGGAGACTCGATCCGCGGCGCTCGTCCCCGCGTTCGTGCGCTCCACGCCGCCGTGGTGGGCGCTCTGGTTGTGGGTTGTACGCCTGCTGCTCGGGTGGACATGGCGGAAGCCGAAGGAGGCGTGGAGGGTCGCCTTCGACGCTCGCGTCACCTCCGAGCGGGCCCGGGGCGAGGCGGAGGCAGGCCTCGGAGAGTGTAACGCGAGCGCCACGAGGGCTGGGTGGTCGAGGGCCACCTCCGAGAGTTCGCTTCAAGAAGCCGGCGCCGCGCGTGGGGCCGCGAGAGAAGCAGTCGTCGCTGCGGAGCGAAGTCTTGCCCATGCCGCCGCGGCGCTCGAACAGGCACGGGCCGCGCTCGGTCAGCACGAGAGGGAGCGGCTGGCGACGTTCGTAGAGAACGTGCGGCAACTTGCCGCGATCGACCGCCGCGGGGGCGTCGTCCGCACGGCGACGATCCGGTACCCCTCGCCACTGCTCGCACGCGGGCTCGTGCTCATGGACACGCCGGGACTGAACACGCCTCAGAAGCAGTACGAGGAGCGCTCGTGGGCCGCGATCGAGCGCGACGCAGACGCCTGCATCCTGCTCACCCCCGCGGGGCAGGCGATGGCGAGGTCCACGCGCGAGGCGCTCAGGCGCATGTGCCAGTACGTCCCCCACGTCGCGCTCGCGATCACCAAGGCGGACAAGGTCGAAGAAGACATCTTCTCGGACGACCCGGGGGAGATCGAAGCGCAGGTGAAGGAGGCGCTCCAACAGTGCGTGAAGCGATTCGCGCAGGACATGGGCCGCGCCGAGTCTGACGTCGTCTGGATCGCGACGGCGGCCGAGCGCGCGACGGCGGGCGGGAAGAGCTTCGACCCGCGCCGGGCGAAGGAGTTCGAGGCCATGGTTGCGCGCCTCACTCGCGTGCTCGCGGGCGAGCGCGTCGCGGTGCTCGGCGTGCGGGCTGCTCGCATCGGCGAGGAGGTGGCGCGGGAGGTGCGCGGCGAGGTCACGCGCCTCGAGGGGGTCTACAACGAGCGCATCCAACGGCTGGAATCCGAGCGGTTGCCAGACCCGAGGGCCGAGGTGGAGAGGATCGCCAAGACCCACAGGCCAACCCTTGAGGAGGCGATCGAGCGGAACACCCGGGAGGCCGCGAGCGCGGTCCGGTCCGCGACGGCTGCATGGTCGGCTGAGGTGGAGAGCGAGGTCCAGGGGGCCCGGGACAAGGACGCGCTCGAGAAGTTCGTCAAGAACGTCATCGAGACCCGCACGGAGACCCTGACAAGGCGCTGTCAGGAGGCGCTCGACGACTTCGCTGCTGCCTGCACAAAGGGGGTGCGAGCCGAGGTCCGATCCGCGGCTTCCGAGGTTCACGAGCGCTATCGCATCGTCGCTAACCTCGGCATCGGCGAGGTCTCGGTGCCGGCGCTCCAGCTGGACCTGGGGGCGACGCAGGCAACGGGGGTGGCGCAGGTGGCGGCCGCCTTCGGCTCACACCTCGAGAAGGAACTCCTCGCGGGGGGCGTCGGAGCCGGAGCCGGGGCCGCGATCGGCACGGTCCTCCTGCCCGGCGTCGGGACGGTGATCGGGGGGCTGCTGGGCGGGGTAGCGGGGTGGCTCTTCAGTCCGGGCCTCGGCGATCTCAAGGCCAAGGTCTCGGCGGGTTGCTCGTCCATCGCCGAGCGGACCGCGCATGACACCTGCGAGCTGTTGCAGAGCCTCGCCAACCGGGTCCACGGGAGCGCAATCACAGCCCTGCGCGAGACGCTCGACGACGAGGTCCGCAAGTACAACACCTGGATCGACCGCGTCCTCGCCGACGAGCAGCGCCGGATCGCGGCAGAGCGCGCGAAGCTCCGTGACCTGCTTGGGCGCGGTCAGCGCATCGATGCCCGGGCGGCCGAGATGACCAGGGAAGTGGCGGAGGTGGCGCGCGAGTCGTCGATGATGTCGCGCGCGCCTCGAGTCTTGAACTGAGGGAGCCATCGAATGAGTCCAGACACGCCAGGCTTCAACCCGCTCGTCATCTTGCCGCCGGACCGGGCTACCGCGATCCTCCGAGGGATCAACGACGGCACGCTCTACCAGGACGGGGGCGTCATCCGAGAGACCGGCACCAAGCGCTTCTTCGCGCTCTTGAAGAGCGGGTCCGAGGTGGTCGACCCGTCACGGCTCGGCCCGCTGTCGACGCTGGTGAGCCTGGGGAGCGCGGCGTCGCTGCTCAACCTGGGCGTGAGCGTCGCCGGCTTCGCGCTGCTCTACCGCAAGCTCGGGAAGGTGCAGGAGGGCATCCGCCTCTTGGACGCGGCGGTGCGCAACGGCTTCACAAGCGTGTCGAGCCGTCTCGACAGCGTGGAGGCTCGGCTCGTGGGGCTGCAGCTCCTGGGGCTGCGGTCGCAAGCCGACCTCGCGCGCGTCGAGGAGAAGGTCGATCGCGTGGCCTCGCAGATCGACGTCGCCCAGTTCGTGCCGCTCGCACTCGCGCTCGAGCAGCTCGCGGAGGCCCCCGCGGGCGCCGCGCACGACGCGTCGTGGTACCGGGCGCACGCCGAGCGCGCGCAGGGCGTCCGCCTCTACTGCCTCGCGATGGTCGAGCGGTCCAACCCGCGCGAGCTCCCGGTGTCCGACGCGCGCTTCGTCGCGCTGCGCGCGTACGTCGCCGTGGCCGCGATGGCGGCGCTGACGGAGGCGCGTTGCCTCCGCGTGGCGGGCGACACAAGGACGGCCATCAAGCGGCTCGAGGCCACCTCCGGGAAGCTCCTGCGCCCAAGCCAGGAGGTCGCCCTTCAGCTCCTCGACGGCATGCCGTCGATGCTGGGCGCGCGCCAGGTCGATGGGGCCATCGGGAAGGCCAACGCGGCGGCGATTGCACGACTCCTCACGCCCGAGTCGGCCGCCGACGTGGCTCTGCGGGTGCTGCGCGAGCAGTGGACCGAGCGCGTCAGCGAGGGGGACGCCGCCACGATCGCCAGGCTCCGCAGCCTCCGGGCCGAGATCGACGCATGGCTCACGCGCGTCGAGGCAGCCCGCCAAGCAGCGGAGGTATTCGAGCTGCTGGCCACACTCCGCGCGGAGTACGAAGCAAGCGAACGGCTCAACCTCACCCCGCAGCAGTGGGACCGCGCGCTCGAGGCGACCCCGGTCGGCGAAGTGGTGTTCTTGATGGAACACGCGAGCTGAGGCAAGCGACAGCCAAATCGTGTCGAGGGAGTAGAACCAGATCGATCCCGAGCAAGTGGCCGACCCACTTCGGGTGCCGCGCGGGATTTGCTGTTCCAACGAAACACGATGGCGACTCGCTCCATACAGCGGAGCGCACAACCGGCCCGGTCGGAGGGATCAGACTGAGCGACGCGCCTGGCCCCCTTCACTGAACTGTGCGTGGGCGAACCAACCGACGGCTTCGGTGACGGTCGCGGCCGTGGCGGCGTTGAGAGCGTTGCCGTAGCCCGGTATCCAGCCGAGCAAGACCTGGGAGAGGCCGCGCCCCGCCATGGTAGCCAAGGCGGTGGCAAGCAGGCTCAGCGCCGCGGATCGCGGCAGATCGAAGCCGTGCTCGAACGCGATGCTGACGATCATGACGGTCTGGATCTTCGTGATGGGCACGGAGTCGGCGCATGGGAGCTGCGCGAGCCCGGCTCCGACGGCGGCCGCGGAGGCCGAGGCGAGGTGGATGATGCCGTGAATGCGTTGAGTGGAGACGGTCATGGCGGACCTCCGTTTATGGAGGGCATGACGGCGCGTGCCGCGGTCTGCTGACAGCCGCAATGCCTATTCCCATCGGCGGTGTGATCGGGGCGACACGGATGACGGGCGGCGCAGCGCATGCGCTTCCGCCCCGACGGGACGATCTCGTACAACGAGAGGTCGAGGTAGACCCATGATGGCGAACGCCCCCATCCGCATCCTGATCGTGGCCAACAAGACGTGGGAGTGTGATCCGCTGATCGCAGTGCTGCTGTCGAAGGACGGTCCGCCTGGAGGCCTGCTGGGCAACTTCGTGCGTGGCTTCGACCCGGCGGGAAGGGCCCCCGCGATCGATCCGTCGACCGGCCTCGCACCGACGCTACCCCCGGAGGCGGAGGGGCTCGCGTTGCGCAGCGCGCTCCCCGCCCGCTCCCGGCTCTCCTTCGACGTCGGCCCTCACAAAGCCCCTGTCGCCGTGGTCGAGGTGTGGTGCGTCGAGGACTGGATGCGTCGTCAGCGCCACATCGCCGACGGCCTCGCCCCGGTCAGCGGTTCGTCGAGCCATGAGAAGTTCACTGTGGCGCTGCCCATCATCCGCGCACGGGCCTTCGAGGGCCAGGGCTGCGACCTCGTCATCGCGTTCGGCACCGCGGGTATCCCCGCCGATCAGACCTTCAACGGCTGCGTCACGATCGGCAGCCGCGCGTACATCCACGACCCCTGGCACGACGCCTCGCCGGACGAGGTCGCCACGCAGGAGAGGCGCTTCGGTCCCCTGTTGCACGCGCCGCTCGCGGATTGGTTCGACAAGCGCCTCGACTGTCCGCGCCTGAGCGCGTCGCTCTTCGCGACGGGCGTGTCGGTCGAGAGCCGGCACGCCGCCGAAGGGCGCTTCATCGAGGCGCCGATCAATCCGGCGCGACCTCCGCGCATCTTGGCGGGCCACGGGTACGCCTCGCTCGGCACGCTCAACATCTGCGACTATGACGACTATGTCTGGGCCGACGAGGAGACGCACCGCCGCTTCGAGACTCAAGTCAGGCAGCGCGAGATCGGATCGGCCGAGACCACCCACGGCCTGATCCGGCTGGTGTGGCACGACACGCCCTTCCTCTTCGTGTCGGCGCTCACCGACCGGGTGCCCAACTTCAACGCCGAGGTCACGCCGCGCAAGTACTCCCAAAACTTCGCTGCCGCGCACAACGCGGGCGTCGCCCTCGCGCACCTGCTGCCTGAGCTGGGCAGGCTCGCGGCGTTGGAGAAGGACGGCCTCTTCGACCCGAAAGGGGCGACCATTCAATGGGCCGATGGCGACCTCCCTAAGCCGGGCTGGCCCGTTGCACCTTCGCACCCCGAGTGCCCCGACCACGCGCGAGGGGAGAGCGCGCTCGATTGCCCCTGGGCTGGCCTCGCTCGATCGATGGTCGCGGTCGCGAGTCCCGCGGCGGTCGTGGAACTACTGCGGGCCCAAGCGCCGCGTATCGCCGGTGACATCGCCCGGGCGCGGGAGTGCCAGGGGTGCTTCGAGTCGTGGGGACGCTGCTTGAACTTCGACGAGCTCGCTCTGGCGGCCATCGTCGATCCGACAATCCTGGGCGTGGTCGCCGCTATCGCGGGGGAGACCGCGGCCGGTCCCGCGTGGCACGCCGGGCTGACCCACACCTACGGGTACCTGTTCAGCCTGTTGCGCACATCGTTCGGCTACAAGCGCCAGCGCTGGGTCGGCCCCGAGCTTGCGCTCTCCTTCGGACTCCCCGCCGGAATGCTGGGTCCGACCCCCGACGAGGGGACGCTGCTCACCAACGTGACCTGGCTCTTCGGACAGCTTGCCTTCCGGGGCGAGGATGCCCCGCTCGCCCGACTCAAGGGTTTCGAGGCGCGAGTGCCGCCCGCGCTGCACGCACTCCCATACGGAAGCTTCCGCCGTCACCGCGTCGTCGAGACGGTGAGCCCGTCCGGCGCCGAGGCACGGAAGATCGACTGCCGCACGGACCTCATCGAACTGCCGAAGGCCGGGACGGATACGCACCTCCTCGTGTACTCGATCGACGCGGGCGACGGGGACGGCGCGCAGCTGATCTCGGGCTTCGCGGTGGGCGCCGGCAGCGTGCGTGCACTTCTTGGGGCCGGAGGCGCTTCCGCTGGGCGGGAGGTGCGCACGCGATACAACGCCTACGTCCCCGGCCTGACGCAGCTCGGAGCATGGCGGCTGGCGGACTGAGTGGCGCGGCCGCTCGGAAGGCATCGGCCGGTACGCGTGGGTGAGCGCCGAACAGCGGCCGCGGGCGGAGAGAGATCTGGACTCTCGACAATCGGTGCCTGGAGCTCGTGATATGGCTGGGCCCATGACCATCTCCGCCGTCGTCGGGAGCCTGACGGTTCGCTTCGACTCCTCGCCCGACCTGGTCGTCGTCAAGCCGTTGCACTGCCCGTACGCGATCGTCAGCCCGGACGACACCTGGCTGTCGGCAGGCGGGGGCGTCTCATGGTCCGTGGCCAAGCACGCCGGGGCCCCCGTTCGCGCGGCGATGGACGAACTCGTTCGGCAGGCCGACGGTGCGCTGCCGCTGGCCTGCACCGTCGTTACCCCCGGCGGCGACACGGGGGCGGAGCGGATCATCCACGCGGTCGTCGCGGACTGGGACGAGAGCCGGGTCGTCCGCCATGAACTGCTCGCTCAGCTCCTGCTCCGGGTGCTGGACCAAGCCGCCTCGCTGGGTCTCGCCGCGATCGTTCTCCCGACCGTCGGAACCGGCAGGGCGAACGTTCCGTTCGAAGAGTTCCTTCTGCACTTCCGCGCGGCATTGGTCGAGCACGCCCGCGCTCGCACCGCTCTCCGCGAAGTCGTCCTGGTGTCGCCCTGGGAGCTGCCGACGGGTTGGCTGGACGAGCTCGGCGCGTCGGTGCGAGAGCCCCGATCGCCGCTCGTGGTGGCGGCGCAGTGGTCCGCCCAACTGGTCACCGCGATCGAGCGCGCCCTGCGGGAGAACCTCTCGGCGCACTCCGTCCGTGGAGCCCTCGACGCTCTCCTCGACGCAATCGTCGACCGCGCCCGTGTCGTCGTCGCGCCGGGCCTCCCGGTCGGGCTGTCGCTCCCGCGCGCGCTACGTCGACAGATCGTGTCGACGTGCATTGATCGCATTGAGGGCACGCGCCGCGGCGCCCGGGTCGCCCCCACCCTCCGGGCGCTGCTCGCCGCGAGCGAAGAGGATGCCGCCGGGGAGGGCGTCGCGTGGGTGCCCGTATGGCGTGACCTGTTCCGCGTGCTCGACGGGCTGCCGATCTCGGAGTGGGTCGACCTCGTCGCCGCCGTCGGACCGATGGCCTTCCCAACGCACCAGACGGAAGCTCTCGTCAGAGCGGGAGTGATCGCAGGCGCGGGTTCGGGCGTTTCGGCTCTTCTCCCCTTGGCCGGTGTGCTCGGCGCTGCCTGGAATCGCCTCAAGACTTCGGCCACCGAGGTCGTTCCCGACGAGCCGGTGCCAGCGCAGCCACCCCCTGATCAGCCCGCCGGGCCTCCTCCCGGGCCGACAGCGTCACCGCGGGTGCAGCGCCCGGGCGAAACGCCGACGTCTCGGCTCTGTGACCTGCTGCTCGCCGAGCTGACCGAATCCGAGCTCCGTTTCCTGACCGCAGCGGTCGATCGCAAGGCGTTCAAGGGAGACTTCCGTCATCGTCTCATCGAATACTCGCTCGACGGGGACCCGAACGCGCTGCTCGCCCACCTCCCGCTCGAACGCCGGTGGGAGTTGGCCAGACGAAGGGCGGGGGTCGGGGACGATCTGCTGGGCGACGAGGCTGCCGTCCGCGCCGCGCTGCTCGCCTGGCTCGGGTTCAAGGCGACGCCCGCCCCGGAAGGCGTCCGGGCGTTGCGACGTCGACTCGAACTCGCAGGGCGCAAGGCGGAGCTCGAGCAGGCCGACGGGTTGGTGCGCGTGGGCGAGGCGTCCCGCGTCCTCGAGCGGATCCTGAAGGTCGTACTTGAGTTCCACTGCCGGGCGCACTTCGAGTTGCCCTTCGAGGAGGTCGCGCGAACGAAGGGCTGGCCTCCGCACAACGGAGGCGTCGACCGGCTCACGCTGGGGTCGCTGTTCTCCGCGCTCCAGTTGCTCGACAAGGCTCTGCACGACAAGGAGAGCGGGAGCGCCTGGAAGAGCTTTCACGCCGTCTACGGCGATCGCCGCCTGCTGCCGAAGGGCGAGAGCGTCCTGCCCAGGATTCGCAACATGGCGGTGCACGACCGTCCACACGTCGTGGGCGACGCGCAGAAGTTCTTCTCGGAAGCCGACGAACTGGTGAGGTTCTTTACCGACACCGACCGGCCGCTCTTCCCGCTCGTCATACGGGTTCGCGGGGTGCAAGAGGACGACTTCGGGCGCAGGCTCTATCTAGCGGTCGACGACGACGGGCGGGAGGAGCGCCTGCACACCCCCGTCGATCTGGTCATCGGGCGCCAGTACCACATGCTGCCGTTGTCGAACCCCCTGCGGGTCTTCCCCGTCGTGGTGCCGGCCGTGGATCGCTGACGGCGTCTCGCAACACGCCGTCGGAGGAGATCCCAACCGCGCGACTACGCCACGGCGTCGGTCAACAGGTTGCGCCGCTCGACCCGGGTCTGACCGTGGATGGGCTGCACCGCTCCGAAAGCCACCCACTGCCGCACGCCGGGCGCCTCGGGCGTCAGCTCGTAGAGGGGCCCACGCGCCGTGTACCGGAACCCCACGATCGTGACCTCCCGCGCGTTCCCGCCCTGCGTCAGCATGGCTGTCTCGCCGTCCGCGACCACGTCCATCCAGTCGCCCTCCTCGGAGGTGAGAGGCGCCGATGCCGTCGCCGGGGTCACCGCAGGCCGCGTCGTGGAGACGTAGCCCGCCAGCGTCGTCAGGTCGGCCACGCGCCCCGTGAGCCCTTCCCTCCTGGCCCGCTCGAGCGCGAGCCCGACGACCTCCCCGAAGTGCTCCGCGAGCCGCTGGGTCAGGCGCAGGCTGCCATGCACCGCGTCGTACAGGCACATGCCCTCGCAGGTCTGCGCGCCCAAAGGCGAAGCCTTCGAGTGGAACGTTCCCACCCCGACGTCGCTCTCGTGCACGTTGAAGCGCTCGCAGAACGCCGCACGGATGGCCTCCGCCACGCCCTCGCTGACGACGGCCTTCGGCGGGAAGTACCAGCACACCCCGGTGGTCGGGAAGAAGTGGTTCAGCGGCCGCTGCGAGAACGGCGAGGCCGGACCGTACTCGTGCACGACCTTCGTGCCGCCGCGGCCCTCGCTGAAGCCCAGCACCCTCTCACTCACCTGCACCGGCGCCTCGGTGACGAACCCGAGGTCCCCGCGCTGCATCTGCATGGCCCCGGCGAACTCGGGGAACACCTTCGACTGCTTCGTCGGCTGCGTCTCGCCGCGCCTATCGCGCGCGACGGTTATGCGCCCCTTCGCGGCGTCCATTCTGCGCACCCGCCACGCCACGGCCTTGTACAGGTAGATCGCGCCGGGGTAGGCCTCGCGCAGCATCTGCGAGAACGACACCTGACCGAGCGGTAGCTCCCCGGGGCCGCGAACCTCGAAGCTCTGCTCCATCCCCTGACGCACCGGGAAGACCATGTGCGGTCCGTTCGCGGCGCGCTGCTTGAGCTCATAGAGGTCGGACGCGACGAGGGTCTGCGGGTCGAGCTCGTTGGCCAGTAGCGCGCGGAAGGCGTCGGGCAGGTCGTCGTAGGCGGAGTGCCCGGCGCCGCGGCCGTGCGTCGCGCTCTCGACCGCCGCGCAGAGCGCGTTGGCGTACTGGAGGTAGCGGTTGTCGAGGTAGACCCAGCTCGGCTCCGCGGGGCGCGCGAGGTACGCGGCGAGCGCGTCGGGCCCGGCGCCGAGCGCCTGATCGACGTCGCACAGCAGGCAGACCGACGGGCCGCGACGCCCCGCGCGACCGAGCCGCTGGCGGAACGACTTGACCGTCGCCGGGACGCCCATCATGGCGACCACGTTGATCTCGCCGATGTCGAGGCCGAGCTCCATCGCAGCGGTGGCGACCACGCCAACGAGCGTCCCGCTGGCGAGGGCCTGCTGGATGGCCACGCGGTCCTCGGTCTCGTATCCCGCGCGGTAGGGCAGCACCCGGGCCTCGGGGCCCGCGCCTTCCTCGGACACCTCCGCGCTCATGCGGCGCATGCGCTCGTGGGCCAGCGCGGTGATCTGCTCGACCCCCTTGCGCGAGTCAGCGAACACGAGGAAGCGCTGGTCGCCCTCGGCGAGCGTCGCTACGACGTTGGCCATGGCGCGGTTGCGGTCGCGCTTCGACTTGTCCGCCCGCAGGTGGAGGATGCTGCGGGCCGGCGCGAAGGACCCGTCGGCGGCGGGTCCGACGACCGCGACGGTGCGGCCCGCGAGGCGCCGGAGGAAGCCCTCCGGGTCGTCGATCGTGGCGGTGCTCGCGATCAGCCGGTGGTCCCTGGCGGCGACGCGCAGCCGGCGAAGGAGGAATGCCATGTTGGTGCCGAAGACGCCGTCGTAGGCGTGGGCCTCGTCGAGCACCAGGAGCCCGAGCCGGGCGACGAAGTCCGCCGCCTCGGGGACGTGGAGGTGCGACAGGAGCCACGCGTGCAACACGTCGGGCGTCATCAGCACCACCCGGTGGTCGCGGAGGAGCGCCGCCCGCTGACCGACCGGAACGCCCCCATCGACGACCGCGTGGGAGACGCCGCTCCCGTCGAGGAAGGCGCCCCAGCGCGAAGCCTGGTCCTGGAGCAGTGCGCGCATGGGGTAGAGCACCAGCACGCGCGCGGATGGGTTGCGCAGGGCGAGGTCGAGCGCCGCGCCCATGAACACGAGGCTCTTGCCGGAGGCCGTCGGCGTGGCGAGGCAGACGTCGTGGCCGTCGGCCTGGAGGCCCAGGGCCTCGGCCTGGTGGGTGTAGATGCCTCGGGGGTAGGCGTCCTCGAGTCGGGCGCGGACCCTGGCGTCGAGCGCCGACGGGGGCGCGACGAGGCGCGCGGCGCGGGCGGGGAGGTCCGTCTGACCGACGAGGGCGAAGCCCTGGGAGGAGAGCGAGGAGTGGAGGTGACGGGCCAACGGCAGAGACGACGAGGTGTTCATGCCTGGAGGGACGCGCCGAAGGCGCGCAGCCTGACTGCCAATCAGCAAGCGGCGTCCGTCGACGACATCAGTGGCGCAAGCTCCCCCCTGGCCAGGCCGCGCGGGCCGCGTGTACCCTCCGCCGCGCAGCTCATGGGGAACGCCGCTCGCAGTCGCCCGACCCGCTGGACGCTTCATCTCGACGAGTCGGGGGACTTCGCCGTTCCGGGCGAGACCGTGCTCATCGCCGGGCTGATGCTGCAAGAGGCCGCCTCCGGCGCCGCCGACGAGATGCTCGGCGCCGCGCTTCGACGCCTCGACCCCCTCGTGCCCTACCCGCCCCACGCGACGGAGCTTCGTCAGACCGCCTGGTGGATTGCCCGCTGGGCGCTGGCGGACTCGGCCGTGCGAGCCGCCCACCCGGCCCGGCTTGTCCTCGATCGCGCGGCGGCCGCGCTGCAACGGGCGCTGCCCGACCGCTCGTTGGCCCGCATGGCCGACGCACTACGGCAGGGTCAGATGCCCGACTACGACGCGCTCAAATCGGCCAGCCGCTGGCTGCGGGCCGCCAGCCCGATGATCTACGCCGAGCTCGAGGCGCTGGCCCGCGGCGCGGAGGACCGCTACCGCGCCCTCGGCGTGCAACTGCGGGCCGTGTACGGAGACGCCCGCTGTCACATCCTCGCCGCGGTCGACGGCGGGGGCCCGGCGGTCGACGGGACCGACCGGTACCTCTCGCTCCTCACGGCGCTCTTCGAGCGGGTGTTCGCGCTGCTTCGAGCGAACCCGGCGCAGGCGCACGAGGTGCGGGTCGTCGCCGCGCAGCGCCACGTGACCGACGCCCGACTGCCCCGGCGCCGCATGCTCATGCCCCAGGACCTCGGGGCGTGCGTCCGTCGGGCGGAGGCCTTTCCGCTGCTGGCCCCCGTGCCGCCGCCGGACGGCAACGTGCGCATCCTGCCGTGGGGCGCGGTGGCCTACCGGGAGCAGGTCGCGCCGGGCGTGGCGCTCGCCGACTTCGTGGCCAACCGACTCCGCGGGGTCATCACGCGAAGCGACCAGTGGGACGGCGTGAGCGCGGAGGCGACCGCCGCGACCGGGCTGTCCGTCATGGTGCCGCCGAGGGTGAACCCCGGCTCCGGGGCCCAGCCCACCATCGCAGCCGCCGGGCCCGCGAGAGACGCGATCGCCGAAGCATTTCGCGGTCGATCCGCCGCGAGCGACGCGTTGCGCGGGCGCTCCTGGGAGGTGGACCAGGCGCAGCGGTGGATCGCGGTGGCGCACGCCGTGCGGGGGGCGCAGTGAGGCCCTCGGAGATCATCCAGGCGCTCCAGGGCGACGCGAACGCCGAGGAGGCCTGGGAGGCCCTCGACCGCCTCGTGCGCGATCGGGCGGAGCGGCGGATCAACAACCCGGTCGACCGCGACGAGGCCCGCCAGAATGTGCTCCTGAAGTTCGCGCAGCGGGCCCGGCAGGGCACCCTGTCCTTTGAGCGCACCGACGACGGGGCGGTGGTCCGGTACGTCGACCGCATGGTCCAGAACGGCTGGCACGACGGCCACCGCAAGGTCCGCCGTTACGCCCCCACGTCACCGGAGGTCTTCGACGACGCGGCGGACGGAGGGGTCCATTTCGCGGACGCGGTCGACGAGGAGGAGGGTCGACGGCGCGCGATGGCGCTGCTGGAGGAGACCATCGCCGAGACGCTGAAGGAGACCGAGCCGCGGTATCGGGAGGGCCGATCCCACGCGATCCGACAGATGCTCGAGCTCTTCGACGGCGACGTCACCGTGGCCGCGGTGGTCATGCGGGACGGGAACCTGCCCGACGACACGCCCGCGGCGGATCTGAAGCGCGCCATGGACGCCGCGATGAAGAACCACCAGCGGGCCCGCGAGGCGCTGATCGCCACGGCTGCACGCCAGCATCGGGACGGGCGCCGCAGCGCGGACGAGTTCGCGCTGCTCGAGCGCGTGGTGCTGGAATTCCGTCGGCGGTGAGAAATCGTCCGGGCGGGTGTCAGGTGGGTCGGGCCACCGTCGTCCGCCAGGTCACCGGGACAAGGCTCCCCCTCCGGGGCGCCGTGAACGAGATCGGAGCATTGGGATGAGGCCGCTGACGGAAGAGCAACGACAGCAACTGGGGCTCCCCCCCGGGACCCTGATCGAGATTGAAGGCAAGAACCTCCCGCGTGACAGCGGCGTGGGACTGGGCTTCGCCTCCCACGCCGACGACGCTCCCCGGGACCTCAAGTATCTCGAAACCGCGATGAGCCTCGTCGGCGACTTCGGGGCGACGGCCGAGCGGCTGGGCGCGCCCGAGGCCTCGCTCGCGCGCAGTGATCTGGCGTCGTGGCTCTTCCTGCTGACGCCGGGCGGGCTGTCGGTCGACGTCCTCGGTGGCGCGGTCGAACGCCCCGACTGCTGGCTGATCGACGCCCGCAAGGAGGACGTACGATTCGTCCTGTCGGGCCCGTCGGGGCAGGCCCTGCTGAGCTTCGAGGGGTCCGAGGTCGAGTGGGGGCGCGTCGTGTCCGCGGCCTCGAAAGAGCTGCTGGCCATGGCCGCGGGGGTGCCATCTGAGCGTCCGTTGGTCACGTCGCCCGGTGCGGACGCGCTGCTCGGAGGCTTCGACGCGCCAGCCTGGTTGACCGCGCCGCTCGACCCGACGTTGCATCTGGACGCCTTCGCCGTCGTCGCCGCGGTCGGCACGCTCGGACGGCTCTGGTCGCCCCGCGGCACCCGCACGACCGCCGCCGCAGCCCTCGCGCGCGTGCGGGCGAACGACGACCCCCTGGCGCGGGCGATCGCCTGGGCGCGGGCCCTGCCGCCCGACACGAGCCGCGCCGCCGCGGAACTCGCGCGGCTCGAAGTCGACGCGCTCGGCCTCGCGCTCGAGCCGCTCGCGACCGGGGCGACTGACGACCTGCTCGCCGCGCGGGACGACGCGCGGGCGTGGCTGGAGCGGCGCGACGACCTGGCCTCCGTGGCGACGCTGCTCACCGCGGTCGGCGTCGCTTCGCTGCGCGCGTGGCTGGAGCCCCTCGATCGTCACGCACGCACTCACGCCACGACCTGGGGAGCCCTGGCGCCGATCGCCTCTCCGCGGCTGGTGGCCATCTCCTGGCAGGAGCCCGACGCGTGGTGGGCGGCGTTCGTGGAGGAGCCGTGAACCGGCTGTCGGTGCGCGAGGCCCTCGGCGGCGCCCCGGTGCCGCCCTACCTGCGCGGCGCCGTCGAGAACGCCCTCTCCTTTCCCTGGTGCTGGCCGAGCGATCTGACCCTGCAGGCGACAGCGCGGAGCTACGCCGCACAGCCGCCAGCGCCCCCCAAACGCGGCGAGGTGTTGCTGGTGTCGGTCGCCGAAGGGACCGCGCGGGAAGGGCTGTGGGCGCTCCGCTGGAAGCACCCGCTCCATCAGCCGGGCGTCCCTTTCGGGACGACCATGGGCGTCAGCCTGGAGCGCGCCGCCCGATGCGCGTCGGGCGCCGTCCCGCACCTCCACACAATCGCCCCGGCGATGCCCTCGCAGTGGCCGCGGAGCGCGCTGCGGATCTGCAAGCGCGGCGACGACCTCGACCGCGTGCTCGACGACCGCTCCTACGGGCTCTCGCTCGCCCTGGCGGCGGCCTCGGAGCTCATGGGCCGCCCGGTGTCGGAGCGCCTCGCGGCCTCGGCGATCGTCGATGCGGACGGCTCGCTGCGACGGGTCGACGGACTCGAGCGCAAGCTGTCGATGATCGTCGAGAACGCCCTCGCCGTGGACACCGTGCTCGTGGCGCAGGAGCAGGCGGCCGAGGCCGAGTCGCTGCTCGCGGGGCAGCCCCGCCGGGTTCGGGTGATCGGCCTCGCGAGCGTTTCGCAAGCGGTCGGGCGCGTCTTTCCCGAGGCGCGCGAGGCGCCACCCGCGGCGTGGGAGGGCGGCGGGGCGCGGGCCGTCATCAACGACCTGATCGAACTGTGCCGCAAGGGCGCGCCGCTGCCGCTCTGGGGCGCGGTCGTCCGCTCGGCGGAGTGGCTCGCGGCGCGCAGCGACCTCGGGTCGCCAATGACGTCGCGATTGCGGGTCGCGGCGCAGATCGCGCGCCGCCACGCCCAAGGGGAGTCCATCGCGATCGACTGGGACGAGGCGGTGGTTCCCGCCTACGACTGCGAGATGGCTGCGCACGTGGTGCAGGCCGCCGCGGACGCGGGCGTCGCCGCCATCGACGACTGCCTGCGGCGCGCCGAGTCGCTGTTGGGTCACGGCCATGACGGTCCTGCCGAGCGCAAGCTCGCAGGCGCGGTCGGGCGGGCGTTGTCGGCGCAACGGCGATACGCCAAGGCCGCGCGACACCTCGCGCCCGCGACGCAGAGCTGGCTCGACGACGGCGGGGTGGCAGAAGCTTCTTACCCGTTGAGCGAATGGCTGCGGGTCGCCGCGATCACGGACGACGAGTCGCGCTGGTCGGAAGCGGTCGGCTGCTCGGCGCCATACCTCGCGGCCGACGATCCCGCGGACCTCGGCCCGGCCTTCGTGCGCTTCGCGCTCGGTCGTGGGCTCGTCACGCGCGGGGACTTCGCGGCGGGCCTCCACCATCTCGCGAGCATCGATCGCAGACACGTGCCGCCGTTCCTCTGGCGCTCGGCCCGGCGTTGGGACGCGATCGCGCGGGTCGCAAGCGGGCAGGCGACCCGCGCGAAGGAGCTCAGGGCCGCCCTGCACGCGGAGCTCGACGACGGTGGCGGGCCGACCATCGAGAGCATCTTCGCGCGCTTGGATGAAGCGCTGGAGCAGGGCGCTGACCCGACCCCGGCGATCGCGGCGATTCGCGATGCGAACCCCCAGGGCGTGCGCTGGCTCTTCGCGCCCGACATCACGCCGGTCGAGCAGGGCCGCCGCCTCGCTCGGGAGTATCCGTATTGAATGGAGGAGCGCCCTCTCCCGCCATCGCACTTGCGCGCCCTCGCCAACCGCTGGCCGACGCCGGTGGCGGGACCCGTCACGCAGTACGCGCTGGCGCACAATCCCTGGGAGGCGCTGTGGCGCGGGTGCGACGCGATCGAGGCGGCGGTTCGCTTCGGAACCCTGCTGCACCTTTGCGCGCTTCGCGCCGCGGGCATAGACCTCGGCGCGAGCGGATTGCTGGAAGGGCTCGACCGTCCCTCGCTGGGTAGTTGGTCGTCCGCGCTGAAGCGCCTCACGGGCAAAGACCCACGGCAGCCGGAACCGATGCTGCTGACCCTGCGCTCCTGGACCGAGCGTGACCTCGCCCCGCTGCTCGGTGTCGCTCGCGAGCGGCCCGAAGAGTCGCTTCTGGCGCTCCGCAACCGCCTCGCCCACGTCGGCCCGCTCGGACCGAAGACGACGGATGCGTGGTGGCGTCGGTGGCGCGACCGCCTCGACGAGGCGCTCTCTCGACTCGACTTCCTGTCGGCGGTCTCGCTGGAAGGGAAGCGCCCGGACGGAACGCCGATACCGCTCCGAGGTGCCAGAGCGGTCGACGACGGCGCGCACGACTCCGCGGTGAGCATCGCGTGGTCCGAGGGGCGCTGCTCGGCGTCGCCCTTCATTCGTCTCGAATCGGTGAGCTCCCCCGTGGAGCCCGACGCGCCGCCCCGGACCGCGCTCCTAGTGTACTTCCGGCGGGAGGCGCCCGGCGGGGTCGAGTACTGCGTGCCCGGCGACGATCTGCCGCCCATCCGACTGGCCGGAGACGTCGGTCGAAGCGTCGATGACGCCTTCGGGCCGAACCGGCATCGATCACCTGACGCGCGCGGCCCCGACGCGTTGGCGAACCGACTGCGACAACTCTCGGAGGGCTTGGTCGGACGCGAGGCGGACCGAGCCTCCCTCCTCGCGTCGATCGCGAACCACCCCGACGACGTCGTCTGGCTCCCAGGCGAACCGGGCGTCGGGAAGTCGGCGCTCCTGGCCTCGGTCACCGCCGAGCTTCTCGATACGACGCAACGGCTCGTCGTTCCGTTCTTCCCGGAGCCGGGCGGCGCGGCGCTGCTGGCTCGCTCGTTCAACCGACAACTGTGTCGCTTCGTCGATGAGCGGCTCGGCCCCGAGGAGGACCCAGCGGAGCCTCGGCCCCTCATCGAACGGGCGCGCGACCGGCTTCGCGCCCTGGCGCACGCTCGACGGCGGCCCGTGGTCGTGATCGTCGACGCCCTCGACGAGATCGAGGAGGAGTCCGCGGGCTTCGCGCGATCCTTCGTCGGCCTCGCGGGGGATGGCGTCGGGGTCGTCTGTTCCGGTCGGCCCGATCGCGCGTTGACGGAGGCGTTGGTCGACGCGGTGCGGCCGCTCCCGGAGGGGTTGCGCCCCCTCGCCCGCGAGGACGCCATGGCCTACCTGCGCGACGCCCTCGGCCCCCGCCGGTACGTGCTCTTCGAGCGGGGCGCGGAGGGGTTCGAGGCCTTCATCGCGGCGGTCGCCGACCAGGCGCGGGGGATCCCACTCTATCTCGCGACCGTCGTGGCGGACCTCGCGGCGGGACGGGCCCCCTTCGACGCCGCGCAGCTGCCGACCGGTCTGGAAGACGCGTACCGCCGCTCTCTCCGGCGAAGCCAGATCGGCGACACAGGCTCGGTCCTGATCGCGGCGATGTCGGTGCTGGCCACTGCCCCGGGGCTGCCGCACGGGACCCTGGAGGCGCTGCTGTCGACGCACATGCTCCGCGGGGCGCCGGTCTGGGAGGATCTTCTGGCCCATTCGCTCGACCTCGGGTCGACCTACCTGCGAAGGACGGACGGTCGGTGGTCGCTACGGCACGAAACACTGCGCTTCTATCTCGACCACGCCGCGGAGATCAGGGCAGTGCGCTGGTGGTCGCGCAAGGCGTGGCTCCGCGCGATCGAGCGTTGGGGGGAGGCCCCCGACGAGGTCCGCGTGCCGGTGCTGCGGGAAGCTGAAATCGTGCTCCCCCGCATCGAGGCGGACGCCGACGAGACTCTCTCTCGTGATGCCCGGAGTCTGCGCATCTCCCTCGGCACGGATGAAGACTTCCTGACGTCGTTGACGGCGGCAGACGACGGCGATGCGACGAGTGCACTGCGCTGGATCGACGGCGCCGCGGAGGCGTCCTTCGCGGACGGAGACCTCTTGCGGGCGGCCGAAGCATGGGCGGTGGGGGCTCGGCGGCGGGGGGAGGTGTTGGTCAAAGCGAGTGACCCTCTCGACCTGCTCCGGGCGGGGAAGGGCGCGTCGGCCTGGGCGCTGGCCGATCGCCTGAAGCCGAGAGAGGCGACCCGCTGGAAGCTGCTCTTGCTTTGGGAGCTCGCCGCGACCGGTCAGGTAGAGGAGTTCGGCGCACGACGGGGCGAGGTGGAGCTCGAGATGGGACGGCTGCACTCTTGGGGCGAGGCAGGTCACTTCTACGCTCTCGGTAGCGCGGCCATCGACGCCATCGGGATCTCGCGGGATGCAACGTGGCGGATGGGGCCGGCTGAGGACTTCTGGGAACAACGTCGGCGCAAACTCTTCGACGTCTTGTCGGGCTTGACTCCGATCGAGGCGGGCCCCCTCGGCGAGACGCACGCGACCACAGATCGTACGGGGAGCTTCGTCGCCTGGCCGGGAGGGTTCGAGCGAGTTGAAGAGGCCCTGCTCACTCTCGGCGCCAATGCCGCGCGTGCGCGGCTGCCTCGCGAGTGGGAATGGGACATCGGCCCGGCGACGACGATCGTGCTCGCGGCGGAAGAACGTCTCGGGCTGCGCGATGTGCGGAAGGAGGTGGCGCGGCTCCTGAAGACGAAGAGGCCGGATGTCAGCGAGATCTTGTTCTCTCGAGGACGCAACGAGTGGCGGGAAGATCAGGCGGCGATCGTCCGAGCGCTCGCCGGCGGTTTGTTCGCCGGTCGCACGGCAGCCGACGAGGCGTTGTCGGCACTCCTCCGTGGCGACGGCTCGGTCGCGCTCGAACGTCTCGACGAGCATCTCCACGCGCGGCCCGACGACGGGGAGAGTGCGTTGCGGGTGCTGAGGTTCTGGGCGAACTGGTCGGTGGCAAGGGCCCATGATCGACACGATTGGTGGCCGACGACGCGCGCTCGCGCGAGGGCTCGGGTGGCCGTCGTTCCCGAAGTGATTGTGCTCGCGCGGGCCGTGCGGGCAGAGCGCGCCGAAGAGTTTGCGGTCCGCCTGGAGGCGATCGGCCGCGGCCGCGAAGGCGCGCTCGACCTGCCCGACACGACCCGTTGGTCCCTGGCCTCCGAGGTCGCACGGGGAGGCGACTTCTCGCTCGCGAGCGCGTTGATCCTGGGGCATTCGGCGGCGGACATCCCGACTTCCGCGCTGTCTCGGGCGGCCTACGACTGGTGTACACGGGCGTCGGAAGCTGGCAGCGAGGCGGCCCTCCTCGACGGAATCCGCTTGATGGTGGCCCTGACGGAGGCCTTCGACGTCCGAGTTGATGACGTAGCGCCAGAATCGGGCGCGCGAGACGTCGCACAGGCGATCTTGACGCGCTCGGACGACGACTACGGCTTCCCCTTCGACGAAGCCGACGTCTCGGACGTCCTGCGCGGCGTCTCCCGGCGTGCCCCGATGCTGGCGATTGCCATGTCGAGAGAGTTGGACGCCACCAGCAAGCCGGTGCTCATGGCCCAACTCGCCGCGGAACTCTCCGGCCGTGGCTTCGCCTCCGAGGTGGATGCTCTCCTCGATGAGGCCCGCACGATGGTCCAAACCTGGGACGGCGAGCCGATCAAGGGGAGCGGGTATTGCGCTGAGGTCGCAAAGGCTTTCGCCCACGTGGGGCGCCTCGACGAGGCCATGAAGTTGTCCGATCTCACCGTCGAGGAGCACGACCTCGTCGAGGTCCAACGAGAGGTCGCGGTGACGCTCCTCCGCTCGGGCGACCATGACGGTGCCGTCCGGTTGGCCCGGCAGATGGACGACACCGCCGAGGCGCTCCTGGCGCTGACCAAGGCCGCCATCGAGATCGTCGACCCGTCCCTGGTCCGCGCGCTCGTGCGTTCGCTCGGGCCGCTGCTCCGCGTCGACATGGTCGAGCGCTTCTGCGCCGCAGTGGCGCACTGCGAACCGGACGCCGAGCCACGCCTCGCCGCGCTCGTGTTGCGCTTCCGCTGACCCGCCTTACCCCGCGCTCCCGCAGACCCCGCGCACGTCGCAGCGCTCGCACTGCGCCCCCGGCCTCGCCGGGAACTCCCGCGCCCGGATCCCCCGCGCCATCTCCGACAGCCGCTCTGTCGCCGCCGCGACCTCCTTCGGCCCGACGGCCACCCTCACCCGCGCCGCGCCCTTCGCCGCCGTCAGGTCGTGCAGGTATGCCGCGCGCACGTCGAAGCCCTCCCCCCGCGCCGCCGCCGCGTAGACCTTCAACTGGAGGTCCATGTCCGCGTCGTCGGCCGACACCCCCCGCGTTTTGTAGTCCACCAGCGCGAGGCCCCCCGGGATGCCGTCCTCCCGGTCCAGGATGACGTCCGCGCGACCCTTCACGTTGGCGTGTTCGAGGTGCAGTTCGAACGACCGCTCCACCTCCCACACCCGCTGAAGGTCCGCTTTGAAGTCGGTCGTGTAGCGGCCGACGAGCGTGCGCGCCGCCGCCTCCATCGTCTCCCACGCCGGCCTGTCCGCGAAGGGCAGGAAGAACTCCCGGTCGAAGATGGCGTCCACCTCCGCCTTGGTCGGCAGCGCGTGCAGGTCGCGCACGTACTCCGCGAGGCGCCGCAGCACGTGGTGCACCGCCTTGCCGTAGCCCAGCTCCTTCACCGCGGGCGGCTGGAAGCCGATGCGGTTGCGCAGCCGGTACTGCATCGGGCAGTTGCCGTACTGGACGAGCTCCGAGAACGAGAAGGTCGGCTTCTCGTCGGCCTCGGGCCCCCGCGGGGGTAGGCTCGTCGGCACCCAGATGGGCTTCGGCGAGACCGCCACGTCGGCGCCGCACACCTCCTTGAAGTACGGCGACCGGGCCACGCGGGCGGTCGTCACGGCCTCGTGCGTCGAGAGGAAGACGTGGTCGCGCGCGCGGGTGACGGCCACGTAGAAGAGCCGGCGCTCGTCGTCGTCGGAGCCCTCGTAGCGCGCCGCCGGGAAGAGCGACCGCGGCAGCAGCCACGGCTGCACGCGGCCCGCGAACATCGACGGGAAGCGCTTGCCCGACAGGCACGGCACGAACACCACCGGCCACTCCAGCCCCTTGGCCCCGTGGACCGTGCTGATGGTCACGGCGTCCACGTCGAAGTCGGGCTCACCCTCGAAGTCCTCGTAGGCGCCCTGCGCGTAGTACGAGATGTAGTTGGCCAGCTTGTCGAGGTACTCGGCGCCGCCCGCCTGCCCTCCGCGCACCACCCGCCCCGCCGCCGGGTCGTCGACCTTCCGCGCGCGCCGCGTGACGCTCTCGAAGTCGGCGAGCAGCCCGCTGAAGCGCGCGAGGACCCCCAGCCGCCGCGCCACCGCCGGGTCGCCCGCGTCCCAGGCGTCGACGCCCAGCAGGTGCAGCAGCCGGTAGAGGCTGCCCACGAGGTCGGCGTCGCGCAGCGTCGGGAGCTGCACGCGCCACGTCGCGAGCTGGCTCTTCACCAGCGGGAGCTTCCCCTTGGGCAGCCCGAAGACCTGCTGCACCCGCGGCAGGAGCGCGTCGAGCGTGACCGGTTGCATCTCGCGGGCGCGGGCGTTCCAGAACTCGTCGCGGCCCGCGAGGTGGGCGTAGAGGTCGCCGAGGAGTTCGGCCTCGGGTTGCAGGAAGAGCCCCGCGCGGCCGTCGCACTGGTAGGGGATGTTGCGCGCGTCGAGGGCGTCGAGGAAGGCCCCGCCCGACGACTTCATCGAGCGCAGCAGCACCGCGACGTCGCGGTAGGCGACGCCCGCGGCGTGCATCCGCGCGATGGCGTCGGCGATCATCCCGGCCTCGGCGGCCGCGTCGGGCGCCACGAAGCGCTGCACGGCCCGCTCGTGGTCGTCGCGCGAGGCGGAGACGTCCTTGGGGATGCGCGCGGGGATCGACGCCGCGAAGCGCGCCGCCGCGTCGACGATGGCGCGGCGGGATCGTCGGTTGACCGCGAGCGTCTCGCGGTGCGCACGGAACTGCGCCTGGAATCGCTGGATGTACCCGACCGAGGAGCCGCGCCATTGGTAGATGGCCTGGTCGTCGTCGCCCACCACGCAGGTGCGCACCGGGCTCGCGCCGAGCAGCTCGATGAGCCGCGCCTGGGCGGGGTTGATGTCCTGGAACTCGTCCACGATCAGGTGGCGCAGGCCCGCGCGGAAGGCGTCGCGGACGTGCTCCTTGGAGACCTCGGCGACCGCCCGGGCGATGGCCTGGTTGAAGGTGAGCACGTGGTAGCGGTCGAGGACGTCGAGGTAGCGGCGGTAGCAGTCCGTGAAGGCGCACTCCGGGAGCGATCGCGGGTCGATCATCTCGTTCTCGACGATGGCCGCGGTCCTCAGGAACTCCTGGATCGCCGCGGTCATGTTGCGCGTGCCGAGCCTGTCGAGGCCGACGGCCCGGTACTCGCGGGTCAGCAACCCCGCGAGGCGGTGCTCGTCGTAGAGGTCGAAGGTCGCGTAGCGGGGCGCGCGGTCTTGCAGGAAGCGCAGGCAGAATGCGTGGATGGTGCCCACGAACATCGGCGAGAGCGCGTCGAGGTTGCGGCCGGGATCGACCTCCTGGACCTTCTTCAGGATGCGGGTCTTGAGCGAGTCGGCGGCCGCGTTGGTGAAGGTGAACGCGACGATGCCCGAGGGCGCGACGCCCTCCGCGAGGAGGCGAGCGACGCGCATGGAGACCGTCTCGGTCTTGCCCGAGCCGGCGCAAGCGACGACCTGGAGGTGACCGTCGCGGTGCTCGATGATGCGCCGCTGCTCGGGAGAGTACGTGAGGGGCTTCGGGGCGACGGCGGCGAACGCGGATTGCGTCATCGGAGGACCTCCAGGGAGAAGTGGTCGACCCCGACGGCGAGGAGCTCGTCTGGGGGGCCGTTGTCCCGTTGACGTAAGGCGACGATCCGACCTGACAGCTACTGAAGAGACGCGAACAGTTCGCGCGGCGCTACCGACCGCGAGAGCAGTTGGAGAAGCCCGGACACGAGCGGCAGACCGCTTCCTGATGCCAGGTCTCATGGCAGATGATCCGACGGCCGGCGACGACGCGGGAGCGCAGCAGGTAGGCACCTCGCACCCGCGAGCAGACGCCGCTCGTGGCGAAGGACCGTCCTTGCGGCGCGCCGTCCTCGTCGGCCTCGAGTCGCGCCAGCGTGACCCCCGGGTCGGCGCCGGGTAGGTCGCGACACGCCGCCGGCACGTTGGCTTCGGTCTCGGCGGTCTCGTACCAGGTCGAGCGCGCCAGATCGACGGCGAAGGTCCCGGCCAGGAGGCGCTCGCGCCAGCGACCGAGGATGAACGACGGGTCCTGGTTGCGCGACATGCCGTGGAACGCCACCCGGTCGGCGTAGCGAGCGCGCATGCGGTCGTCGAGGCGATCGAGGGAGGGCAGCCACGTCTGCACCCACTGCTGCAACGAAGGGTTCGAGGAAAGCAGCGCTGGCGCCGGAGGCGGCGAGGCCGCCGGCGAAGCCGTCGGCGAGGATGACCACGCGAGGGGCTCACGCGGATGGGTGCCGCGGAGGAGGGCCAGCACGAGCATCGTCCCTGCCAGGGTCGTTCCGATCGCGGCTACCAGGATCAGGGGCAGCGCTCGCCCGTCCGACTTCCCGTCCGCGGAGCGGGGTCGCTCGCTGGCCACGGGCGCCATGCTCTCGATCGACGTGAGCGGCACGGGCACTGAGTGTATGACCATCGTCGGCACCCACGGCACGGGCGCGGCCGGGGCCAGTTTGGGTGCGGGCGCGGCCGGGGCCTCGGAACTGATGACCCACGCGGCCGGGCCCGGCTGCATCTCGATGGCTTGCGTCGGCGCCGCGCTCTGCACGATCGCGCGCAGCGACGGCGCATCCAGACGGAGCGGGACGAGGCGCCCGCGCTGTCGGGGGTCGGCCAGCCACGCGTCGAGGCTCAACCCATCCGGCGACGCGCCGGTCGCGTCGAGGAGGCCCGAGGGCGTCCCGGCTGGGAGCGCATCGCCGGACAGGGGTCGCGCGTAGACCGACCGCGGGCTGGTGTCGTGAGGGCTCGGCAGGTCGAGCCAGCAGAAGGCCTGCTCGGTGCAAAGGAGGAAGGGCGTCAGCGTCAGCGCGAGGCGCGCGTCGGGGTCGACGAGGAGGAGCTGCTCGCTCGGGAGCTGGGCTGCGTCGGCGATCTCGATGTTGCCGCTGTGCAGCGAGAGCCCGCGGCACGCGAACCAGTGCGCGGTCACCACGCCGTCGAGCCCGACGCGCGGGCCGCGCGGCACCCCCAGTGGGTAGCGCGTGAGGAACGCGACGCCGTCGAGCAGGTGCTGGAGGTGGTCGCGGTGCGCGGCGAGCAGGGCGCGCGCCGTCTCCGCGGAGCTCGACAGCCGGTGGTGCGCAACCTCGTTGCGCAGCTCGTTGAAGACCTGCAACGCCGACCACGCTGGGTCGTCGAGGAAGGCGTCGAGCGGGCGCAAGAAACCGTCCGGCCGGGACCGCCGTTCGCGGATGGTGCGCTCGATCACGTGGAGGAAGAAGCCGAAGCCCGCGCCGGGCTTCACGAGGTCTCGCAGCGACCTGGGTGGGAGCCCGCGGGCCGCGGCCTCGGCGACGAGCACCCACGCGAGGAAGCGCGCGGTGCCCTCGGCGAAGCGCAACAGCTCCGTGAGCTTCACCCGCGGGTCGTGCTGGTTGAGGCGGTCGTACAGCAGCGCCAGCGGGTGCGGAAGACCGTGGCGGGCGGTGGTTCGATCGAGCAACGCGTCCTCCCTGCGAGCGCTGACGGTACACCGGGTGCCACCGAAAATGGGCCTCGTCGGGCCACGCGACGCGCCTCGTCGGCGTCTGTCAGGGTCTTGGTCGACCGCCCGTCTTTCGGGCATGACCCACCCCTCTGGACACGCGTCGCCCGGCGACGAGCGCCTTTTCACCACGGCCGAAGGGTACGAGCGCTTCCGCCACCGGCTCGACCGCGCGCGCGCCGCCTACGACGCCGTCACCGCGAGCAACGGCGAGGCCGCCGAGGCCGGCGACAACTCGGTCTGGCACGACAACTTCGCCTACGAAGAGAACCAGCGGCAGATGCACCAGCTCGCCCGCCGCGTGCGCGACCTCACCGAGGCGATGCGCCGCCTCCAGGTGGTCGTCCCGCCGCCCTCGCCGTCGCGCGTGGGCCTCGGGAGCGCGGTCACCGTCGACGACGGCGCCCGCACCGAGCGCTTCGTGATCGCGGGCTACGAGGACGGCGAGCCCGAGCGACGTCGCGTGGCGTACACCGCGCCGCTGGCCTCCTCGCTGCTGGGCGCGGAGATCGGCGAGGTGCGCGCGGTGAGCGTCGGCGGACGGCGGCGCGAGCTCGAGGTCATCTCCATTGAGGCGGCGTCGCCGGAAGAGCAGTGAGCCCCGCGACCTTCATCGCCCTGGAGGGACTCGACGGGACCGGCAAGTCCACCGTGGCCGCCGCGCTTGCCTGCCGCCTGGGCGCCGAGCTGCTGCGCACGCCCCCGGCCGCTCTCGCGACGGTGCGGCCGCTCGTCGATGCGGCCTTCGACGCGAGCCCAGGCGCCCGGCAGCTCTTCTACGCGGCCACCGTCGCCGAGGCCTCCGACCGCGCGCGCCGCGTGCTGGGCGCCGGACGCTCGGTGGTGATCGACCGCTACTGGTTCTCCACCGTCGCCTACGCCCGGGTGGCGGCGGGGTCCATCGACCTCTCCGCGGTCGAGCCCGGCCTCCTACGACCGGACCTCACCGTCTTCCTCACGGCGGCCGAGCCGCTGCGACGGCAGCGGATCCGGGCGCGCGGCGCGACCAACGCCGACGAGCGGAGCCTGTTGAACGGCGAGGCCCTCGCCCGCTGCTACGACGAGCTGCTCGCGACGCCCTTCGCGGGTCGCGTGCTGCGCATCGACACCGCGGCGCGGACCGTGGAGGCGACGGTGCAGCAGGTGCGCGAGTCGCTGGCGGCCAACGGAGCGTCGGCGTGGGCGTGAGGTCGACCTACTGCGCGTCGTGGTGACCACGCGCTGCAACTACCGCTGCGGGTTCTGCCACATGGAGGGCGACCCTCACGCGCAGGGCGCCGCCCCGGAGCTGCCGCTGGAGCGACTGCTCCCGCTCCTGCGCTGCGCGACACTGGCGGGAGCGCGCAAGATCAAGTTCCTCGGCGGCGAGCCCTTCCTGCGCAGGGACCTCCCGGAGATCGTTCGTGCGGTGCGCGGGTGGTGTCCCGAAGCCGACCTCTCGGTCATCACCGCCGGGGCGGTGCCGGTCGAACGGCTGCACGACGCCTACGCGGCGGGGCTCGACCGCGTGAACGTCTCCTTCCACGGCTTCGGCCGCGCGGCCTTCGCGGAGAACAACCGCGCCCGTGGTGCCTTCGAGCAGCGCGAAGCCTTCGTGGCGGCAGCCGAATCGGAGGCGGCCGCGCGGCGCGTCCCGATGAAGATCAACTACGTCTACGGCGGGCCCGCGCAGCGCGACGACCTCGCGGCGCTCCTGTCGTGGGCGGCGGGGCGGGCCGTGGTGGTCGGCCTGCTCGACGACCTGGGCGGCGCCCTCTCGTGGGGCGACCTCATGGGCGTGTTGGTCACATTGCGAGGTGCGCCTGCGCGGGTCGAGACAGCGCCCGACGTCCACAGCCTCGCCACGCGCCTGCTGACCTGGAACGACGGGTTGCAGGTCGAGTTGAAGCACCAGCGGCTCGGCGAGGTGGCGCCCCACGAAGCGTGCGCGGCGTGTCCGGTCCGGGAGCGGTGCAAGGAGGGCATCGTGGCGCTGCGCCTGACCCACACGGGCCTCTTCCGACCGTGCATGGATCGCAGCGACCTCGCGCTCGACCTCGCGCCGGTGATCGGCGGCGGCGATCTGCCCGCGGCCATGATGTTGCGGGCCTGGATGGAGGCGGTGTGATGGGCGGCGTGACGCTGGTGTTCGTGGGACCGCACGGCGCGGGGAAGACCACCGTCGGGCGCCTCGTCGCGGAGCGGGTGGGCTGCCCCTTCGAGGAGGAGATCGGCGCGCGGCTCCGTCGCGAGGCCCTGGCGCGAGACCCGGGCCGTCACGCGATGCTGAGCCAGGGGGGCTTCGACGAGGAGGTCTTCCGGCGGGAGTTCGCCCGCGACCAGGAGCGCACGGGCGTCGCGTGGCGCGTGGTGGAGACGTGGCACCCAGGCAACGCGGCGTATGCCCTGGCGCGCTCGCCGGAGGTGGTCGCGCGACACCTCGCAGTGATGCGCGCGGCGGCGTCGGTCGCCGGCTCAATCGTGCTGGTGCAACCGCTGCGCATCGGACCTCACACCGCACGCGCCCGCCTCACCGAACCGGGGCCGGACGCCGACGCGTTGGTGACGTTCTTTCGCGGGGTGGGCGAGGCCGCGGAGGCACTCGCGCGGGATTGGGGACTGACGGTGCTGCCGCCCCTCGCGACCGACGAGCGGCCGCCTGCCGAGGTCGCGCGGGCGGTGCTCGACGCGACGGGCGAGGCCGTCCGCCGTGCGAAAGTGCCCTTTGCACAGGGGATCGTCGTCCCCTGAAGGTCCACCCTACGCCCGGTGGCGCACACGCCTCGCGGGGCTCGGTGTTGTCGCTGGGGGCAATCCCCCTACGGCGTCACTACGGCCGCCAAGAGCGGGAACACCCCGTGTCCGCGTCGTGCGCTCCGTTCGTCGACAGTCGGCCGACGCCACTCTCCGCTCATGGTTTCCTCGACCCCCCGAGCGGCCCGTAGCAGCTCGCCGTCGACCTCCCCCCTCGACCTCACGCCACACGCACGCAGGGCGCGCAGTAGCCCACCAGCGTTGACCTCGTGGCCCCGCCCTTCACGGTCGACGACCACGGCCCGCAAGGTGGCCCCCTCGTGCACGGGCGCCGCTCCCGCGAACCGCAGCGTGACCCGACCCGCCAACAGGGCGATGAAGGGCAGAGCGGGGCATCCCGCGGGCCATGCCACTTCCGGCGACCCTCGCAACCAGGCCGCCCCCGTGATCCCCTCGCCCAGCCCCAGGCGTCGCAAGGCAACGGCGATCTCTTCCGAGTTGGTCCCGGCCGGCGACGCGGTGTTGCCAGCGTCATCTGTCACGGGCATCCCGCCGTGGTCTTCGACGAGGAGTCGGCGCTCCGACCCGTCCTTCGCGCGCACGGTCATCACGCGCGCGTCGACCGGTCGTTCAACGACCTGATCGTCCTTCACCGTGAACCGCAGGCTGCGGAACCCCGCGGCGGGGGCGCCGGACAGGTGGTCGGTGATGAAGGCCTGGAGGTCCTCCCAGGTCGCGTCCCCTGGGTTGAGCGCGGCGATTCGCCTTTGCTCGACGCCGTACAGTTCGTGGAAGCGGTGCCACTGGTTGAAGCCCTCGGTGACCAACTCCGAGAGCCTGCGCCGGGCGGCTTCGTCGAGCGGGGCGAGCGCTCGGAGGGTCAGTACCTCCTGTAACTCCTGCGGCGGGATCAGCGACATCACCCGTCCGAACAGCGCCTCGAAGCGGTCCTCTGGCACGAGCGAGTGCGCGATCTCGTAGAGCTTCTGTCGCGCGACGCGCAGGGCGTCGACCTCGCGGCTGTCGCGCACCACGAGCGTGTCCACGAGGATCGTCCGGCGCGACCCGAAGCGGTGCACGCGCCCGATGCGCTGCTCCATCTCCATGGGGTTCCAAGGGACGTCGACGTGCACCAGCCGCCGCGCCACCTGGAGGTTGATGCCCTCGCCGCCTGCGCGCGACGACACGAGAAAGCGCGGGCCGCCACGCGCGGTGAAGCGGCCGACCTCGGCCTCGCGCTCCTCGTCGCTCTGCCCGCCCATGATGAGCGCCGGCCGTTCGTTGTAGGCGCGTTCGAGGTACCGCGCGAGGGCGGTGACCGTCTCGATGGGCTGCGCGAAGAGCACCACCGGCTCGCCCTCCGACGCCCGGAGGATCCTCTCGTCGATCACCCTCCATTTCGTGTCGCCTACCGAGTGTAGGAGCGTGACCCCTTCGCGCAGCAGGGCTTCGAGCCTCCCCGCGTCGGGTCGCCAGCTGGGCTCCTCCTCCTCGACCTCCTCAAGGTCGTCGTCGTCGTTCGCGGCCTGCTGGCGGGCGACCTCGGCCTGGATGCGCCCGAAGAGCTGCGGGATCGCCTCGTCGGCAGGCCCCTGTCGGTACGGGCGCAGGGCGGCGAGGGCGTCGCGCAGGGCGCCGCGTGTTGGCGTCCATCCGACGCGAATGGCCTGCCGCACGAGGTACCCGAGGCCCGCCTCCACGCTCGACGTCGCCCATTGCAGGGCCTGGGCGCAGCGCCACCCCGACGCGCGACGACGCGCCTGCTTCACGTCGGTCGGCGGCACGTAGAGGTCGTGGATGTGTTCGAGCCACGCCCGGTGCTCGGCCCCGAGGTCGACGACGATCGGCTCGCGCACCTGCCGCCCGGGGAAGAGCGGTCGGCCCTCCCAGTCGCGCACGTCTTCCTTGGTCCGGTAGATCACCCTTCCCCGCGTGAGGGCCTCCGGTTCGTGCGGCCGGCGTAGGAGGCGCAGCAGGTTCTCGAAGCGCGACCGGTGCCCCTGGTGGGGCGTGCCGCTCAGCAGGATGACCCGCCCGTCGGGGCCCTGGTTCTCGATGAGACGCGCCACCAGCGTGTACTTGCGCACAGGCTTGCCGCCGCCCTCGGCCCAGTCGGTGATGTGGTGGCACTCGTCGACGACGATGACGTCCCACGGCCGCGCCCCCAGGACGCGCTCGAGGTTGTCGCCGTGCGACGCGCGGTGGATGCTCGCGATGACCCGGTCGTCCTCCTCGATGCGCGCGTCCCCCTGAAGCCCGGCGGACCAGCGCCGGAACCGCAGCCCGAGTCGGGTGAACTCCCGCTGGACGTTGTGCACCAGCCGCGCCGGCGCGAGGTACAGCACCCGCAGCCCGCCCGCCCGCTCCAGCAGTTGCCGGACGATGAGCGCGGCCTCGATGGTCTTGCCGAGCCCGACCTCATCGGCGATGAGAACGCGCGAGAGCTCGGGCCGTTCGAGCACGTGAGCCACGAGCGAAGCCTGATGCGAGAGGGGCTGCACGGCAGTCGCCTCGAGGCGGCGCTGCGGGTCGCCGCACACCAGCAGCCACGCCCACGCCCTCGCGAGGGACTGACGGCTCATCGCCATCGCCCCCGCGTCGAGCGGGCGGGACAGCGCCTCGCACGGCGTCGGGATCGCATCGACGCGCAGGCGATCGAGTTGCCACTCGACGGGCGCGGGGGCCGGGACGCCCGACCAGAAGCGCTCCGGCGCGGAGGCGAGGTCGACCTCCGGGATGCCGAAGCTGTCGCGCTCGTTGAGGAGCGCGTACGGCCCCTCCTGGTTCGGCACCTTGAAGACGAGAGTGGACGCCATGCGCAGCCTCGCGGATGAAGACGGAATGGGAGTGAATAGAGTTTGAAGGGTCGTTGTCGCGCGACGTCTACGCGGGCGCCGAGGACAGCGTCTCGCGAAGGTCGGTCAGCGCCGAGAGCACGCCGTCGCGCGCCTTGGCCTGCTCGCGAGCGGCTTTGCGTTCGGCCTGCGCCAGCACGAGTTCACGCGCCCCCTCGACGGGGTCGGGCAGGCTCTTGAGCGCCTCCTCCACCGCGTTCGAGACCCGCCCCGACTGACGCCGCAGGAGCTCGGTTGCGCTCAGCCGTGCGGCCTCGACGGCGGTCGGCACGAGGTCTTCGAACAGCAGATCGATGATCCGCACCTTCACACCCGCGCCGACGTCCTTGCCCTTGGCGACGAAGGACTCGCAACGACTGTTGACCGCGTCGCGGACGACCTCGTGCAGCTCCCGCGTCACCGCGTTGCGGATGTCCTCCACCGCGTCGCCCCCGACCGCGGCCAGGTTGCGCGCCTCGGACGAGAGCTGTTCGCTCAGTCGCTCCACGGCCTGCGGTCTGGCCCGGGCGCCCTGCTGCTTCGCCCAATCGGCGATGACCGCGACGGTCTGCTCATAGGCCTTGCCGAGGTTCCGGGTCTCGCTCCGCATCGGGGTCAGGAGCTGCTTCGACCACACCACGGCGATCTGCTCCTCCAGCCGCTCCGAGAAGTCCTCGGGGAAGTCGACCCTCTTCGAGCCGTGGAAGGTCCCGCCGCGCCGTACCGCGGCCTGTAGGGTGCGGTAGCTCCAGTCGCCGACTCCGAGCTTACGGAGGTACGAACGGATCTGCTTCTCCGCTTCGTGCGCCGCCTCCCTCGACCGCAGCTCCACCTGCGCCGGCACCGTCTCCCTCAGGTAGTTTCGAAACGCCCCTCGACGGACGTCGAGCTGCGATCGGAGGGGGGCGAGAAAGTCCCCCAGCGCGACGCTGAGCTTTTCCACCTCCTCGCTCGCGCGGACGTCTTCCTCCCAACGGGACCGGATCACCGAGATCTCCGCGCGCGCGCTGGACTCGAATTCCCGCACCTCTTGTTCAGCGCGCTCGACGAGTGAGCCGCGCCGCCCGGCGGCGATCAGCGCCAGGCTGCGGTTGAGTCCGGGGATGCCGCTCTCCTCGGCGTCGCGGATCTTCGGTCGGGTCTCCTCGTCGTCGTCGAAGAGGGCCTGGTACTCGGTCGCGACGACGGTGTGGACCTGCACCCGCTGGAGTAACGCGTCCACGATCTGGAGGCGCTCCCCGCTCATCTCCCCCTGGTCCTCCTCGGTGACGAGCGCCCGGAGCTGGTTCCTGATCTGGTCGCGGATGACGCCTTCGGCCTCCTGGCGTACGGCCTCCAGGTGTTGCACCCAGGAGCGAGCCGCCCCCTTGCCGAGGGTCTCCTGCTCCTGCCGCCGATTGGCGGTCGCGACCTCGTCGGCCTTGACCATCGTGATCAATAACGACGGCACCTCCGAGAGGTCACCGGCGAAGTGGTGCAGTCGCCCCCAGAAGCCGCTCGTGCGCAGCAGCCGCGCCACCGCCTCGGTCACGCCGGCCCGGTCGACCACCAGCACCACCGCGCGCGCGTGGACCCGGACCCACTCGTCCGCGACCGAGCGGTAGCTGTCGCCGGCTACGCCGAGACCGGGGAGGTCCACGAGCGCCATCCCCGTCTCGACGTCTTCGGAGGGCCAGCCGACCTCGAGCTGGAGAATCAGCGGAGCGAGGTGCCCCTTGGCGTGCAGCGACACCTCCCGCCGGAACGCGACGGGGTCGTTCGAAAAGTCCGGCTCGTAGTCCTCGCCGCGACGGGCGTAGCCCAACGCCTCCCGCACGCGCTCGACCCGCTTGAGGTCTTCCGGCGAGAGGTCCTCGTCCCAGCGGGGTTCGCTGCCGAGCGCGCGGCGCAGGGCCTGGGCCAGATAGCGAAGCGAGGGTTCGGGGCGATCGGACAGGAACTGCTCCCCCGTCACGAGCAGCATCGCCTGCCGACGGAGCAGCTCGATGCGACTCTCTCCCAGCTCATCGGCAGCGCTCTCAGCCGCCTGGGGCGCGGGCACCGCCGACGCGCCGATCGAGCGCTCGATCTGGCTCTCCAGGGCGAACCGCACCTGATCGAGCTTCTGCGGCTCGGCGTATCGCACCTTGATCGTCCGCGTCGCGGACGTGCGCACGACGGTCGCCTGGGCTGTCAGGGGCCCGACGCCGCCGTGGGGAAGCACCGTGTGGTTGCGCGCCGCCAGCGCGTTGATGAGGGTGCTCTTGCCGACGCCGGAGGCGCCCAGGAAGCAGAAGGCCTGCTCTTCGCCGCAACGCTCGACGAGCTCGTCCACCCGTTGCAGGCGCTGGGAGAGGCTGGCCGCACGCTCGACGCTGTCCCAGCGTTGCAGGAAGGGCTGAAAGGAGCCGTCGAACCAGAGGCGGAGCCTGCGAGACGAAGCGCGGACGGAATCGGCGGTCGGCGTCATGGTCGTTCCTGGGGGTGGGGTGGGAGGCTCGGGCGGCTGAGGCGGATCACGCATGGCGGACAGCAGCGCCTCGCGCATCTGCACCGCGGTCGGGTAGCGCTTCGTCGGGTGGGCCTCGGTGGCCCGGCGAATCACGCCGGCCAAGTCTGGAGGAATGGAAACAGGCATGGATGGCTGGTCGGGGTCTCCGCCGTGGAGGAGGGCCTGAAGCAGCCTTCCGACCGAGTAGACGTCGGCTGCTGGCGTGGCCTGACTGCCGGCGAGTTGTTCGGGCGCCGAAAAACGGTCGGTGCCGATGCCGTGCCGCGTGAGGCGGGTGCCGTCGACCACGCTCGCAACGCCGAAGTCGATGAGGCAGGGCCGTCCCGAGGGCCGTCGGAGGACGTTCCGGGGACCGATGTCGCGATGGTAGACGCCGTTGTTGTGGGCGACCTCCACGGCGTCGAGGAGATCCAGCACGAAGGCGACGGCGTCGGGCGGAGCCACCGGGCCCGAAGCCTCCATGTAGCGATCAAGGCTCTGCCCCTCGACGAGTTCCATCTCGAGGTACGGGGCACCCTGCGCGTCGTGGTCCAAGCGCCGACACCTCACGATGCCCTCGTGGTGAATCGTCGTAAGGATCGAATACTCCCGATCGAAGCGGCGACGCGCGTTGGGGTCGTTCACGAGTCGTTGGTCGAGGATCTTGATGGCGCACGGCCTGTTTCGTCGATCCGATGCCGCCCAGACGGTGCCCGAAGCGCCGCGCCCGATCATGCCGTGAAAGCGGTACGTCTCCCTCAACAGCGTCGGTCCCATCATCGGAGGGCGGGTCTTCGCGACCGAATCCGGGTCGAATCCGGTCGCGTGGCGTCGGGGACGCTGCAGCGCGGCGTCCGCAGTCCTCGCCTTGAGTGCGTGGCGCAGTGCTTCGGCGTTGTACTGGACAGTGCAATGATCGACGGGGTCACGAAAGCGAAACGTCGGCGCCTCCTTGCTACCGTCGATCGAGCTAAGGACCACGCAGCGATGCTCCCCGGCGTCCGCGTAAGCGACTGACCGGGGCTCGACCCACTGCAGGAGCGGATCAAGCGTCAGTGCCTCGCTGCGATCGACGGACAACAACAGCGGCACCCGATCGGGCAAGGAAGTCGCCCCGCGGAGCCATACGAGGTCGTTGACCCGATACGCCCCCCGCATAGGATAGAAAGCGTACTGGTAGCCGTCGCCCAGTCGACGAGGGGAGTCGGCCCAGCCGAGCAGGTGTTCGGAGAAGGCGTGGCCGATGGCGCTTTCGAAGACGGCGAAGGTCTCCTCGATGCCGCGCCAGCTCTGGGCGGCTTGCGCCGGCGTGGGCAGGCGGAGGTCGTGAGTGACCCTGTTGCGAACCTCGATGAGCGCGTCGACCGAGACGCGAGCCGGCGATCGGCGATCGGCGAGGTTCGTCAGCCCCGCGACGAAGGGTCGGCGTCCGTCGCGGGCCATCTGCTGGGCGATGGTGTCGACGAGCGACATGAGTTTGCCCGGACCGGCGGCGTTGAAGGTCCACGCGATCGCGCTGCATTCCGAAAGCCTTTCGGCCGCGAGGGTCGACATCAGGTCGGCGAGCGCGACCGCCGCGATGAACTCCATGGTCGCTTCGAACTGGCCGATGGCGCACTGGAGTCGGCGGTTGTCGTCGTGCTGTTCGAACCGTCGCTTGTGGTGGGCGCTGAGCGCATGAGGCAACGCGTAGCGCCACGCTTCGAACACGGTCGATGCAGGCTCCTCCCCGTCGTGCAGATCGTCCACGCTGGCGCATTGCTATCGTCTTCTTCCTGGCCTGACAAGGCGTACCGTCTGCGGCACCAGCGAGACGCGAGGCGTCACCGTCCCGGAGGGTCGAGGAAGGGGTGTTCGTCGACTCCTGCACTACGGTGTTCCCCAAGGGCCGTGGACACCGGCGGCGATGAGAATCGTCCGCCTAAGCAGGGTTGAGTGGCTGAGCTGAGCGCCGCTTCGCCCGCAGCGTATCAACCGCCAGCGTGCCGTCGCCCCTCTGGACGGGAGCTCCGGGATTCTGTAGTCGCAGCCTATGAGCGACGCCGCCACCGACGTGCCGA
>JBGARZ010000017.1:0-193836 GCA_044229975.1 Polyangiales bacterium | reverse complement strand
CTAGTACCTCGTCGCAGGAGTTCTGACGGGTTGAAGAAGCCGCAAGGGCGCAAGGGTCGCAAGGGAGGACGACTCAGGCGACTCACCCTCATCTCATCTTGTCCTTGCGACCCTTGCGCCCTTGCGGCTTCTTCAACCCGTCAGAACTCCTGCGACGAGGTACTACTCCGCTTCGAAGCCGCGACGGAACGCCTCCAGCTTCGCGGCGGCACCGTCCTCCCGGTTGCGCCAGCTCAGTGGGCTCAGCGCAACCAACCGGCCGTGAGCCGCAGTCGTGTCGTCTCCGACCTTCGCCAGAAACCGATCCACCACCGCCCGATGCGTGGGACCTGACATCGCTCGCAACGACCGTCCGAGCAGGAACGGCGGCACGTCCTCGTACCAGTCGATGTGCGCCAATACGTCGGCTTCGAAGCGGCGCTCGTCGTCGATCGCCAACCACCCTTCCATGAGATGCGCTAGGTCGGCGAGGTCGTGCTCGCGGTCGGGGCGGTCGAGCCACGAGCTGCCCCGTGCTCAGCAGGCCGGGACCGGCAGGGACGACGTCCACTCGCGCCCCCAACGGGCTACGCCATTCGTGCTCTCGCCTCGGGTGGCGGCTCCACCCCACGAGCCGCCGTGCGAGTTCGTCGAGCCCGTCGAGTTCGAGCGCGACGACGATGTCCAGGTCCTCGATGCGACGCCCCTCCATCGGTACGTAGCACCCGACGGCCGATGCCCCGATCAGGACCATCGGAGTCGG
Source organism: Polyangiales bacterium (assembly GCA_044229975.1). Classification (GTDB taxonomy): domain Bacteria; phylum Myxococcota_A; class Polyangia; order Polyangiales; genus SCUS01. The sequence continues at coordinate 193,094 of JBGARZ010000017.1, read as the reverse complement.
CGCCACTCGACGCGTGAGATCCTCCAATGCGGCGACCTGCTCAGTCGTGAATGGCGTCACGCCCGCAGCTCCTCGCGGATCTCCGCTCCGGCCCGCCACGCCCGCTCCTCGGGCTCGGCCAGTAGCTCGGCGACGACGAGCAACGGATGCGGCAGTCGCGGCTCAGCCCCCTGCAACACGGTCACCCCCGGCGCGCGCAGCACCACGAGGTCACCGTCCGGGCTCGCGATGGCAGGGATCTTCGCCAGCAACCCGGCCGACCACGCCGCGTGGTACACGACCGTCCGCGGCCCGCGGTACTGGCGGTTCATTCGGTGGCCCGCTGCCGCCCCACCCCATCGCCACGCGTCACTCCCGTCCAGCACTTCCGTGAGACGCGCTTCGAGCTTTGCCGGATCACCGAGCGGCGTCTTGTAGCGGCCCACCAGGAGTCGCGGCCGTAGGACGTCGCGGTACCCCACGAGAAACCTCTCTACCAGTTCTTCCCGCCGCGCCTCGACCCACGTGAGCCCGTGCCGCGTCCGCGCGAGATAGCCCTCGTCGGTGAGCCGACGGAGCATGTCCGCAGGCGCCGTCACGCTCGTGCCCGAAGCTGCGGCGATGTCCCGCAGCGGCCGACGCACAAGCTCGTTGGCGCACAGCAGCGCGAGCATCACCTGGTAGCCCGCCGCCCGGATCGCGCGGTCCTTCGGCGCCGATCGGGTCGCCCGACGACCCTGGACCCTGGCGATGTACTGGTCGCCGAGTCGCACGAAGCAGTTGCCCTGGCGGTCGACGAAGGCGACGCCGCGCCGCTCGAACATCTCCCCGAGTGGTTCACTGATCGCGGGCGCGAAGACGATCGACGGCACGTCCCCGCCCGCGATGCGCTCGGCGAGCAGCGTCGCCGAGACGCGGTCGAGGTTGCGGCCCTGGAGCGAAACTGCGAGCTCGAACTTCGCCGCGGGAGTTCGGAGTCGAAGGCGAGCACTGCCGTCTGGCCGACGGCTCTTCAGCACCGTGGCCTCGGTCACAAAGGGGAGCGCTCGCAGACGCTCAAGGTATGGGTCCAGGGCGTCGTCTGTCGCCTTCATGGTCATGTCATCTACCAGATGATGGCCGTCCTGACATGTTGCTGGAAGCGTTCTTCGCGCTGGTCCGCCGGCCACGCTCACGAAGCGATCGGACGAAGCTCCCGCACGACCTCGATCGGCCCGACGATCGCTGCGTTGAACTTCGCGAGCTCCTCCGCCGGAACCCACAGCTCACGGTGTCGCGACGCGCCGACCACCCGCGCCGGGTAGCGGGTCGCCACCTCGGTCCGCACGCGGAAGCGGGTCACGTACCCGGCGAAGCCCGATGATGGGTCCCGCACGTTCCAATCGTTGGCAATCTGCACCGCGTACGGCTCGTCGAGCACCGGGTAGAAGATCGGCTGTTCGGGCAGTCGGGGCGGGAACGCACGAAACCCGCTGGCCGCGATCAGGTCGAGCTCGGCCTGACCCACGGGGCGGAACAGCGTCGTGGTCGGACACCAGATGGCGGCCGTGCGATCGCCGTACGGGACGACTCGCCCCTCCACGTATTCGATCGCGACCCAGGCGCAGACCAGGGCGTCGATCGCGTCCTCGAAGCGCTTCAACCGCGGGATCGGGGTATCGTCGTCCTCTGGCAGCTCCAGGTCGATGCCGTCGATGCGCTGACGCAGCAAACGCAGGATCGCTTCCCAGCGCGGTCGAACCTCACGCCACGTCCGCCTGGGCTTCGCGATCTTGTAGGGCAGCCGCTCGGTCGCGTGGGTGAGCGCGAGCAAGGCGGGGTGCGGGTACACCTCGACGAGCGCTCGCGGCAGCGGGCCGGTCGACGTCGTCGCGACGGGATAGCCGCGGTCACGGAACGTGGCCGTGAGACGCTCGCCAATCGGGCCGGGACGGACGACGCTCGGCGAGTGGGTGCTGCACTTCTGACGACCGAAGAGCGATGAGATCTGCCCGTCGGCCTTCCGTCTGCCTTTGATCGGCGCGGTCGCAACGGGCATGTCGATCGCGACGACGTCGACCTCCTCCCCGGCGCGGCGGCGGGCCTCCGACATGATCGCATCGACGTCGGCCTCGTCGCCTTCGATCTTCGGTATCGCCCATACAGACCGTGGGTCCGACGCGGGCTTGAGGAACGAGCGGTAGCTCGGCGCGAGCGCCACACAGGACCACCGGTGACCCTGGCGCGACACGAGTGCCACGCCGCTTGGGTTCGTGGCGGTCCAGGCAGCGTCGATCCCGAGAACAGTGGTCATCCAGCGAAGGTACAGCGGGTTCACCCGACGAGCCGTCACGCGAGCTCAGCGACCACGGAACGGCCCACCCATGAATGCAGCGAGGACACCCGACCCCGCGAGCGACAAGGCGAGCGGCAGAATTTCGCCTTGCCTGTGAAGCATCGTGAGCCAGGTCCGTAGAAGGGCCCGGCGTGGGTCCGCCCGCATTGGGGGCGCCAGCGAAGGTCCCATTGCCTGCATGCGACCCGCACCTTCGCTGAAGGGCACCATGAAGAAGATCTTGATCCTCGGCCTCCTCTCCTTGGCCACGGGCTGTGCGACGAGCGGAGCGCTCCGGGCGCACGAAGTCCCCGGCGCGTGGGTCGCGCTCAACCACGCGCCCGTCCACCTCGGAGACCAGAACTACAGCGGCCAGTCGTTCAACCAGTCGAACGTCCGCGCGCAGAGTTGGTGCTCCGTCCTACGGATGCCCCGCGGCGCCGCCGCGTCGGTGCGCATCGAGGGCCTGCGCAACACCGAACGTCCCACCAACCAGATCCGCATCGACGGCGAATCGACGATGCTGCCAATGCTCCTGGCGCAGGGCGCGCGCGGCAGCTCGCTCGGGTCGCAGATGTCGACCACCTGGGAGGTGACGCTCACCGCCGGCCCCCACGAGGTGTGCGTGGTCGCCGGGCGCAACGACGCCGTTCCCGGTGACTTCGACGACTTCGAGTTCGCGGCGCTCCTCCTCCGCGCCGAGGGCATCGCCCCGGCGGAGATCGAGAGCCGGGTGATCGAGACCCCGTCTGAGGTCGGGCGGGTCCCGCCGGAGGTGGCCCAGCGTATCCCGTCGGGATGGCCCTGAGCGACAACAACAGCGCTCTCAAGGTCTTTCACTTCGACACATCGTCGGCGTGCGCGGCGGAGCGCCCACTACGCGGTTGCGGACGGCCCGTGAGCGGGCCTGCAACCGCTGAAGTGGGAGCCTGGAGCTGGACGTCCCGCCGTCGCGGGACTTCCTGTCGGAGCGCCGAGCGCGCTGCGCTCGACGAGTGGAGGTAGGGGCTCGCTGAATGGCTTGGAGACGACCTCCTTCACCCTCTCGACGGTCGCTCCAGCGACCGGCGCGCATCCAGGAAGTCCCGCGACGGCGGGACGCCCAGCTCCAGGCTCCCACTTCAGCGGTTGTAGGCCCGCGCGCGCGGGCCGTCCGCAACCGCGCAGTGGGCGCTCCGAAGCGGGCGCCACGGAGCTGTAGAAATGAAAGCTCTCTACGGCACCGGCGCGAGCGTCGTTCGCTCTCGCATCGCGGCGTCGATCGCGGCGCGTTCGTACGCGAGCGTACGATAGGTGCCCGCCGACCAGTCGGCCTGCGCGTTGGACCAGTCCGGCGCCGTCGGGTCGCCGGAGTTGCCGCGCGGGAAGTTCACCGTCGCCGTCGGGGTTCCGTCCTCACCGAAGGAGATCACCATGCGGTAGGCGGGCGCCGCGTGCGACTCCATCGTCTGCCGCGGGGTCGCGCCGTTGAAGAACAGCGACTGCGAGACGTTGACCGTGCCGATGGAGCCGTCGGCGGCTTCGGGCGCCACCGCGAAGGGCCCCTCCGCCGAGAAGAGCGGCACCGGCCGCGTGGTGTGAAACGCGCCCCAGGTGTACCGGCTCGGCTCCACTCCACCGAAGCGCATGGTGAGCCAGTCGCGGGTCTGGGCGAGCGCGCGCATCGCCAGCACGTCGCGCCCGGCTTGGAGGTAGCGCGCGGCCATGGGCGTGCGCCCGCTCACCACCATCGCCAGGATCTTCATGATGTAGACCGGCTCGCGCGACAGGATCGCGTCGAACATCACGTCGAGGTCGTCGGCCAGCACCTGGCGCGCGAAGAAGTGCTGGAAGGCCTCGTAGACCACCGGCTCGGAGGCCGCGCGGTCCATGCGGCGGTCCCACGCGGCGAGGCGCGCGGCGAGCGCGGTGAGCGTGGCATCACCCGCGTACATCGACAGGGCCGGGTCGGTGCCGACGTGACCGACAGCCGCGGCGAGCGCCGGCAGCACGTCGTCGGCGAGCGTGTTGTACGTGTCGAGCTGGAGCCGCTGCATCTGCTCGGGCGTCACACCGCCCGCGGTGGTCAGTCGGGTGAGCTCGCGCTCGATGCGCGCCGCGCGCGTGCCCGGGTCGAACCACACGCCGTAGTACCAGGGGTCGTCCTCGATGCGCCCGTTGCCCGTGAACCCGAAGGGGTCGTTGTTGGCCGAGCAGAGGAAGCCCCGCGTCCCGCCGCGCGAGCTCGGCTGACGCTCGTCGGGGAGCAGCGCGCCACTCCACTGCGCGCGGGCGTTGGCGCCGTCGAGCAGGGCGAAGGGCGATCCCAGCGTGCGCGGGTCGCCGCGATCGGGAATGAGCACGCGCGAGCGGTGGGCGATGTCGCGCGCGTCGGCGAAGACGAAGTTGAAAGAGCCGATCTCCATGCGCCGCACCGCCGCCTCGAACTGCGCGACGTCCCCAGCCCGGTTGAACGCCAGGAAGACGTCAGCCTCCTCGGTGGCGCGGAAGCCCGCCCAGCGGAAGAGCACCCGCTCGCCCTTGTCCACGAGGGCGAGTGGGAAGAGCGTGTCGGGCAGCAGCACCCCGACGCCCGGCACCTCCTCGACGGCGTAGTCCACCGCCGCCTCGCCGCGCACCGCGATGCGCTCGGAGCAGGTCGCCACCGGCAGCGTCGCGCCGCCCAGCGAGATGGTCCTTGCTTCGGCGCGCACCCGGAAGAGGTCCATGGTGTCGGGGTACGCCGTGGTGGCGGTCCAGCCGACGTGGCGGTTGTGTCCGAGGTTGACGAAGGGCGCGCCCGCGAAGGCGAAGCCCGCGACGTCCAGACCCCCGGGCGCCGCGCTGCGCATGTGGTGCGCCCAGAACACCGTCGGGCTCTGGAAGGGTTGGTGTGGGTCACCCGCCAGCAGCGGTCGCCCGTTGGCGCTGTGCCGCCCGGCCACCGCCCAGTTGTTGCTCGCCCCGCGCGCGAGCGGCTGCATGACGTCGAGGAAGCCCGCGAGACGGGCGCGTGCGTCGGGCGGCGCCACACGGCGCGACTGCATCGCCGACGACGGGCGCTCCTCGGGGGGAAGGATGAAGCCACCGGAGACCGAGTCGATGAGCGGCATCCCCGCGGCGCCCGGGACGTACTCGCGCGCGATGGTGGCGAGCACGTCGTAATCGAGCTGGTTGGCGTTGCGGAAGAGCTGCAGGCGGCCGATGACGTAGGGGTCGTCGGTGGTCCAGCGCTGCGGGGCGAAGTCGAACTCGCTGGCGCGCAGACCTGGCGGGCGGGCGACAGAGCCCGCGTTGATCTCGTCGACGCGGCGGTTGACTCCCGCGACCCAGGCCGTGATGAGCCGGTGGGTCTCCGGGTGCTCGCGCGCCACGCGCCGCGCGCTCTCCCTGCCCCAATGAGGAACACCCATCAGCCGGATGAGCTGGTCCTGCGCGAGCTTCTCGCGGCCGATCACCTCGGCCAGTCGACCGCGCGCCGCGCGTCGCACCAGCTCCATCTGGAACATCCGATCGACCGCCTGCGCATACCCCGCGGCGTACATCACGTCGTCGTCGGTCTGGCCTTCGAGATGGACCACGCCCTGTCGGTCGCGGGTGATCGTCACGGGGGCGCTGAGGCGCACGGCGGGCGGGTCGGCGCCGGGCTCCATCGGGTCGACGCGCGAGCACGAGGCTGTGATGGGTGCGTCAGGGGCGTCGGCGCCAGGACGGTCGCCGGTCGCTGCGTCGCTCGGCGCGACGGACGGGTCGGAGGAGCAAGCCGTGACCACGGCCAGGGCAGCGAACAGGGCGCAGTGCTTCATGGCCGCCGTAGGATGCCCTAGGCGAAGGCCGCGGTGCTGCTCGACGGGGTTTGGGGGCTGTTGGGGATCGGGGGAGTCGGCGCTACGGCCGACCGGCGTCAGAGCGTGTTGGGGTTGATGCGCGCGAGGCTCCAGGCGCCCGCGCCGAGCTGCACCGTGCCGGGGTTGGCAAAGACGGCGCTCAGGTGGAACGACTGGTCAGCCAGCGCGCCGCCCGAAGCGGGCCGCGGCGTGAGCGCGCCCGACGCGATGACGAAGACCTTCTGGTTGGCGTCGAGGTCGATCGCGAAGGTGGCGGCGTTGGCGCTGGCGCCGGCTCCCCGCACCGCGAGCGTGAACGGATCCGCGGGGACGGTGGTGCCCGCCGCGGCGGAGTTCGCGCCGCGCGGGACGTTCGAGAAGACGGCCGCGAAGGTGCTCCCGGTGAGCGTGCCGATGTCCACCGCGGGCGCGTCGCCGGAGGCGTGGACGGCGACGACGCGCGGGGCCGTGGGCGTCGCGGAGTCGTTGGTCATCGCGTACTCGAGCGGCAGCACCGCGAAGGAGGAGTCGGCGGGCGTCTGCCCGGCCTGCGGCCCGAGGAAGTACGCGGCGACGGCGACGTACTGGCGGCCCGGGGCGAGGGTCAGCGTCGGCACGGTGAAGGCCGGCGCGCCCGACGGGCGGGCCGAGCCCGCGGCGTAGGGGAAGATGTCGATGCCGTAGGTGCCGGGCGGCACCTGGGCGGTCGCGATGCCGCCCGTGGTCGTGGCGCCCACGCGCTGCGGGTAGGCGAGGTTGTCGACGATCTGGAGCGTGCGCTCGGTGCTCGGACCATCGCCCGCGGGACCCGCGAACAGGTCCACGGGCGGGGCGTCGGCGCCCCCGTGGACGACGTGCACGCGCGGGTTCTGCTTGATGAAGGCGACGGTGCCGGCCTGGTTCACGGCGAGCAGCCCGAAGCCGTTGTCGACCGCGGTGTCCATGCTCGGCAGCAAGCCTGTCGCGATGACGAACCACTGGCTCCCGGCGCCGAGGTTGGGGGTCGTAAACGCCGTCACGGTCGCCGCGGGCGTGCCCGTCACGAGGCCCACCTGAAGCGCCGCGTTGCCGGGCAGCGCGACGCCCGCCTCGCCCGTGTCGGCGAAGCGCGCGAGGCTCGGCACCTCGGCCGTCACCGGGTTGTCGTTGCCGACGTCGACGCCCACGGTGGGCGCGTCGGAGCCCGCGTGGACGATGCGAACGCGCGCCTGCGCCGCGTCGGCGGTGAAGTTCTCCGCGAGCGCGAGCACGCGGAAGCGGTCGGCCGAGTCGGTCGAGGCGAGGCGGCCCGCGGCGATGACGGTGTACGAGCGGCCCGCCGCGAGGGTGACGCTCGGCGTGGTGAAGGCCGGCGCTCCCGACGCGGGCGCGCCGGCGGCGCGGATGTCGAAGGCGATGGGCCCTGGCGGCAGCGACAGGTAGCCCGTGGCGGTGCCGTAGGCGATGTTGCCGGCGGCCGCGGTGGTCGCGCCCGCGGCGTAGACGTCGACGTTGCCGGCGCCCGGTGCGGCGTGCACGACGCGCAGGCGCGCCGGGGCGCCCGCGTCGGGCGTACCCGCGTCGACGGGGCCGGTGTCCACGATGATCGGCGTGTCGGTGGCGACGGGCTGGTCGGTGGCGGTCGGCGTGTCGGTGGCGACCGGAACGTCGACCGCGGTGGGGACGTCCGTCGACGACGGAACATCCGTGGCGCTCGCATCTGCCGGTGTCGCGTTGGTGTCGTCGTCGCAGCCCGCGAGCGCGCCGACGAGCAGCAGCGCCGTGCCCCATTCGAGTGACCTGGAACGAAGTCGAAGCATGGTGGGAGACCTCCCTGATCGAGACCGTTAGTCGGCGACGGCGACCATCGCGAACCCTTCGCGACCGCCTCGCCGGACATGAGATGGTCGAACCCGCCGCGCGGTTGCGCGCGACGGTGACTTGGACGGCATCGTCTGCGGGGTCGGCGTGGGCGTGAGGCCCCGTTCGGACGGCGTCCGCGCGAGGTGTGATATGAGTCCGTCGTCTCCGACGGTTTCGAGCCCGCGGTCTTCTCGGCGAGGGTTTAGTCGATGTCGAAAGAATCGAGATCTGGTTTCGAATCAGATTCGGAGCCGCCGCCCATTCCGCTGGTGGCGCGGAAGTCTCCAACGAGCGCGCCCCGCCCCCAACCGTTGACCGACGACGAGCTGTCGACGGCGTTGCTCGGCGCTCTTGATGTTCAGGTGGGTGAGCGGCAGCAGCTCGTTCGCGAGCTCGGGCGCGGCGGCGTCGGCGCCGTGTCGGTGATCCACGACCGCCTCCTGCATCGCGACACCGCCATCAAGAAGCTCTTCGATCAGCATCGGGGCACGCCCTTTCACCTCCGCGGGTTCATCCGCGAGGCGCAGATCACGGCGCAGCTCGATCACCCCAACATCGTCCCGGTGCACGACGCGGGCGTCGACGCGAACGGAACCGTCTTCTTCACGATGAAGCTCATCGACGGTCGCTCGATGAAGGAGATCATCGAGTCCGGTGAGCGGGCGCAGCCGACGACGCCCGACGCCGACGCCGACCGCCTCACGAGCCTCTTCGAAGCGGTCTCGAAGGTGTGCGACGCGCTGGCGTTCGCCCACAGCCGCGGCGTCCTCCATTGCGACATCAAACCCGACAACATCATGGTCGGGGATTACGGTGAGGTGTATCTCACCGACTGGGGCGGCGCGCAGATCAAGGCGATGGAGCAGGACGAGCTGGAGATCCCGGAGATCGGTCGCCAGCGCATCACCGAGTCCCTGATCGCCCTCCCCGCCGACAACGCCGGCCAGTACGCCTTCGGCACCTTCGGGTACATGGCGCCCGAACAGACCCTGGGCCGCGTCGACGCCCTCGATGAGCGAACCGACGTCTTCCTCGTGGGCGCGCTCCTCTACCGCATCGTGACCGGACGAAAGCCCTACGAGGGCGAGATCACCCCGGCGCTCTTCAAGCGCATTCGCGAGGGCGACTTTCCGCCGGTGGACGACTCCAGCGATCCACGGTCGCACCTCCACGCCGGCGACCTCCCGCGCATCGTGCGGCGCGCGATGGCCGCCGCGCCGAAGGATCGCTACCCGAGCATCGCGTCCCTCAAGGCAGACCTCATGCAGTTTCTCCGCGGCGGCAGGATCTTCCAGACCCGCCGATTCCCCGCGGGTTCGAACGTGGTCACCGAAGGCGAGACCGGCGACACGGCCTTCATCGTCGTCAGCGGCGAGGCGGAGGTCTGCCGGATGGCGGAGGGCCAGCCGGTCGTCCTCGCGACGCTGCGCGCCGGTGACAGCTTCGGCGAGCTGGCGCTGATCACCGCGCTGCCCCGCGCGGCGAGCGTCGTCGCGAAGTCCGATCTCGTCGTGGTCGTCGTGACCCGCGATCTCTTCGAGCAGGAGCTGTCGGGGATGAAGTCCTGGATGGGGAGCATCGTGCACTCGCTGGCGGGGCGACTGCGGGAGCACCTCGTCCCGAAGGCAGAAGAGGGCGCCGCGGCCCCCGCGAGTCAGCAGGGCTGGGAGGTCTGGTAGCCCCGAGCGGTCGGCTTGCGTTCAGCTCACCGCGGCGTGAACCGCACCGCGCGGTTTGCACCCAGCGCGCAGCTCGTGCCCGACCCGCACGGCGTCACGACCTGCGTGCCCGCCACGTTCTCGATGCCGGTCATCGCCGCGGAGATTCCGTTCATGCGGTTGTAGATGAAGTCGATGGTGTTCGTGGTCTCCGTGAGAACCACCTCGAACATCAGGTCGCCGGTGTAGCCGGGCGAGTCCATCGAGTAGTACGCCGCGTGCGACCACTCGACGACGAACTGGCGGTTTGGCGCCGCGCCCAGCGTTACCCAGCAGACCGCGCGCGGCGAGCTGTTGCCGTTCATGAACGTGAGGTCGTCGCCGTGTGGCATCAGCGTCCCGTTCGGCGCACCCGTCCCCGGGAACGACGTCGGGAGCAGCGATGAGGTCGCAGCGACGAGCGAGTACCAGCCGTTCGAGCTGATCGTCGTCGACGTCCCCGCCGCGACGACCGCGCCCCAGTACGTGAACGCGAACGGAAGATTGAGCGAGCGCCGCGAGTCGTCCGTGCCCGCCAGGTCGGTCTCAAACCCGGGCGTCGCGCAGGCTTCGACCCAGGCCTGCGGTGACGTCCCGGCGACGTCATAGCCGGTGAAGCTGGTGCACGGGCCCGCGACGCACGCCCCCGCGCAGAGCACCTGCGACGACGGACACCCGCTCGTGCAGACTCCGCCCACGCAGGACATCGTTCCGCCCGCCGGGGCAGCCGGGCAACGATTGCCGCACGCGCCGCAGTTGCTGACGTCGCTGCCGAGGTCACGGCACGCGCCCCCGCCGAGTCCGAGCGGAGAAGAGGCGCCGCACACGGTCTGCGATCCAGGGCACGTCGGAGTGCAGAGGTTGAGGAAGGGAAGGCACGAGACGCTGCCGCCGGTGGGCGCGAGGCACGTCCGGCCGCAGCTCCCGCAGTTGGCGACGGTGTTCGTGGCGACGCACGCCCCACCGCAGTTCGATCGCCCGCTCGAACAGGCCACTCCGCAGACTCCCGCGGAACAGGTGGCGCTCCCTCCCGTCGGCACGGGACAGCTCGTCGTGCACGAGCCGCAGCGGGTCGGTGTGGTGTTCAGCGCGGTCTCGCAGCCGTCGACGGTCGTGCCGTTGCAGTTGCCGTAGCCGGGCATGCACTGCAGCCCGCACGTCGAGGCGACGCAGGTGGCCACGCTCCCCGGCGGCGCCAGACACGTCATCCCGCACGCTCCGCAGTTCGCCGTGTCGGCCGCGAGGTTGACGCACGACGCGCCGCACTGGGTGAGCCCCGCGGCGCAGATCGCCGAACACGAGCCCATGCTGCAGATGTAGCCGGCCGCGCAGACGCGCCCGCACGCCCCGCAGTTCATCGGATCGGTGCCCAGGGTCGCGCAGAGGCCACCGCACAGCGTCTGCGTCGGCGGGCACATGATCCCCACGTCCACGACGGGCACGTCGGGGAGCGTTGGGCGGTCGATCGCGGGGACGTCGGGTAGCGGAGGGCGATCGATCGCGGGGACGTCCGGGAGCGCGATGTCCGGCGGGACGTCGAGGAGCGGGACGTCGCGCACCGTCGTGTCGGGCGAAGGTGCGTCGAGCCCAGGGACGTCGAGTGGAGGGACGTCGAGCGGGGCGACGTCGACGGCGGAGGCGTCGCGGGCGTCCGTGGGCACCGAAGTGTCGGTCGCATCGGATGCGTCGGGATCTGCCGTGCCGCTGTCGGGTGCGTCGTTTTCCGGAGACGTATCGGACTCCTTCGCCGGACCGTCGAGCGCACCGGCGTCCTCTGGAGTCGTGGCAGCGTCGTTCCCCTCGACGTTGCCCAACGCGCAGCCCGCGACGAGCACGCATGCGAGCAGGGCACCGAGTCGGGACGCGGTCTTCTCGCGGTCGGCAGGCATGTCGCGGAGGGTGCCTCGTCTCGCGCGGCCGCGAAAGGGTCGCGTGAGCCCCCGAGGTAGTGCTCACGTCACGCCGTCTGCGAACTCGCAGTTCGCCGCGCCCCGAGGGGAGTGAGCTACCGTCGAACCATGGCTGCCCCCCACACGATCAGCGGGGTCGTACACCGCGTCGAGAAGTCCCCTCGGTGGCGGTCACGATCGCGGCGCTCGCGCCGCCCTGTCGTGTCCTCGGACGCATCGGACCGGAGGGTCGCGCGACCGATGACGCGCCACAAGCGCGGTCTCGCCCGACCACTGGGGACCCGCTCATTGCGGAACCCTACGACTCGAGGACTCGCGACGCGCTCGCCCTGCTCCAGCGCCACTTCGAAGAAGCACCCGCGCCCGACGAATCCCCGATCACGAGTCGCCTGCCCGACAGCGCCGCACACTCCCGCGACAGGGCGGCGGCGAGCAGGTCGGCAACGGCGCTCATCGGACCGTCCGCGTTGCCTGGACCACCGACGGGACCGTACGGTCGCGGCCGTGAACCGATCAGAGACAGAACTCGCGAATGCGGCGCTCTCGCCCGACGGAATCCATCTGATCACCGCGTCCTTCGCGGGTGAGCTCGCGCTCTGGCAGACGGCCACCGGGGCGCTGGTCCGCCGGTGGCGGCGCGAGTCGGTGCGGAGCGAGACGCGGTGGAGCCCCGACGGCGCGTCGCTCGCCTTCCGCTCGACGCGTCCGGGCTTCGACGGGGGCTACACCGTCACCGCGATCGATGCGTCGACCGGCGCCGAGCGGATCCTCGCCGACCTCGACCCCGACGACGGCGGCGAGCTCGGCTTCGACTGGACGGTCGACGGCCGCGGGGTGGTCTTCGCCGACACCGACGCGGCGAGCGGCGCGGTCGCGCTGTACCTGGCGCCGCTGCCCTCCGAGGGCTGCACGGCGTTGCGGCGCACGCGCGAGCGCCGCGGCATCACGGTGCCGACGGGCGTGCGGCCGGAGCGGGTGATGGCGACCGCCGGTGGCTACTTCTGCGCGTACGAAGGCGAGGCCGCGATGATTGGTGACGACGGCGCGGTGCGCTGGTCACACGCGACACCCACCGACCAACACGCGATGTCCCCGGCGCGCAACGCGCTGGTCAGCTTCCACGAACGGCAGGCGATCCTGCGCGCGATCGACGGCGATACGACCGCGATCGACTGTCCGCACTACCTCGGCAACCAGGTCGCGTGGTCGCGCGACGGCGCGCGCGTCGCGATCGACGCCTCGCTGGGCCTGACCGCGGGCCACGCGGTGTTCACCGGCGCGACGATGGTCGCGACGATCGCTGACGCGCCGACCCGGGACGGGATGCTGGCGATGCACCTGGAGGGGTGGTCCTGCGTTGCGCTCGATCGCCGCGGAGAGCGGCTGGTCGTCGCCGACAACGACCGCGGTGAGCTGCGCGCGTGGGACGTCGCGGCGCCGACGCAGCCGCGCTGGAAGGCGGAGCTCGACGACGTCAGTGTCGTCCAGTGGAACGGCCCGGTCGTGGTCGTGGCTAGCTCGACGCAGGTGATGTTCGTCGACGGCGCGACCGGGCGCGTCATCGGCCGCGGCGCGATCAGCGGCTGACCAGCGCGGACGAGGCCAGACACCTCGTGGCGCGGCGGCGCGACCTGGATGCGCGTGTCCAACCCGAGCGGCCCGTTGCTCGACGCGAGGCCGTCGCGCCACCCGCGCAGCTCGCCGAAGGTGTGCACCGCGCCCTGAAACTCCTTGAGGTCCCCGGCCGGGCGGACGAAGAACTCCGCCTCCGGGTCGACGTCGCGCGACACGAATTCGCCGACCGCAACCACCTCGCTGGCGGCGTTGAGCAGCGCGGGACCGTAGCCGTCGCGCAGCGCCTCGAAGGCGAACCGCGCCTCGTCGAAGAACACGCCGGGGTCCCACCGGCCTTCGCGCGCGACGTTTCGCATGAGAGTGGTCGAGCCGTAGAACACCACAGCCCCGTCGGCGGGCACGTCGGGCGGGGTGTCGTCGAAGGGGATCACCTTCAAGGGCACCCACGGGACACCGAGGCGCTCCAGGAAGGCCGTGAGCTTGGCCACGTCGTCAGCGCTCCCGAGGTTTGTCTGGACGGCCCATCGGATCGGTCGCATGGCGGTGGTTCCTCTTCTACCGGACCTCGCCCCAAGCGACCACGAGCCATGGGAGATCGCCACGCCAGTCTCGATCGTATGCGGCGCGTCGGTGGAGCCAGTCCTACTCCTCGTCCTCCAGCGACTGCGTGCGATGCCCCGATCGGTCCGTCGTCCAGTCGTGAGGGGGTGGTGGTGGTGTGAGGTGCCGCACGCAGCGGTTGGTCACCCGCCCGTCGTGAGGCTCGCGGCGGTGTCCACCTCGACGCTCAGCCCCGGCCCGAGCGGAGAGATGCGGCGGACGCCAGCCTCGATGCACATGCGGAAGCGGGGGTCGGGGCTGTTGAGGACGCGGACGGCGCCGAAGCGTCCCTCCGTGTCGACGACGACCCTGATCCGCACGTGGGCGTCCACGACGGCGCGGTTGATCCGCAGCAGGTTCTGCCAGCAGTTGCTGACGATGCGGCTCGCGTGAACGGTGTGAATCGCGCGGTCACGCCGCTCCTGTTCTCGAAAGCATGGCGACGTGGGAGGCCAGCGGAGCGCCCGCGGAAAGGGCCGGCCGCGCGCCCAATCGGGGAAGCCGCGCGGATCGGCGACGGGTTCGGGGAGAGGCCGTCCGCAACGTCGCATCGTCGCGGCATCAGGACCGAGTTCCAGTCGCGGACGGCGCCGGTGTTGGGCGCTCGCCAACTGGTTGGAGAGTGCCAACGCCAGCCACCCCGCGAGCACTGCGCCGCGCCTCATGTCGCGACGCTACCAGAGCGCGCGTGATGGGAGCGGACCACGTCGGCGCGCCCTGATCGAAGGCTGCGGCCAACAGCGGCGCCCCAACCCACCGCATCGGACGACGGCATCTCACGGAGGGCACCAACGTCTGCGGCGCGCGATCGACGTCGTAACGGAGGGGAAGTCGTCGACGGATGAGCCACGCGTGAAACCGGGGAATGAAGTACGCCTTGGTTTCAGATGTTTCGCTGGTGTGCCTACTGCTGGCGCTTCCTGGGAGAGCGGGAGCCGCTCGCGGACTACTCGCCGACCCACGGCATCTGCCTCGCCTGCTCGCGACGCGATGCCCTCACGGATCACCAGGCGATCGAGCGCACCCGGCCCATCGCCGAGCTCCACCGTCGGATGATGCACGTCGCGCGCACCGGCTCCGACGCAGACGTGGGCTCGCTCCTCGACCACGCGCACGCGCTCCAGCTTCGTCCGCTCGACATCCTGGTCGGAGTCCTCCAGCCGGCGCTCTATGAGCTCGGTCGCCTCTGGGATGTGGGCGAGATCGAGCCCGCGACCGAGGCGCGCTTCAGCCGGTTCTGCGAGCGCGCGCTCGAAGAGATGGAGATGGAGCAGCGGCGGCGCGTCGGGGTGTTGGCGGGCGAGCCGATCTTCCTGCTCCCTGCGGAGGGCAACCGCCACACCATCGGCATGCGCATGTTCGGCTTCACGCTCCGCGAGGCGGGCCGCGACGCGCGCGTGCTGCCCGAGATGCCCGACCTCGAATGGCTCGGCCGCCTCTGCGCGATCCTGCGCCCCAGCGTGATCGGGGTGTCCGTCTCGATGCCCCGACAGATCGAATACGTCGCGCGCATCGCGCAGGTCGCGGAGGTTCGGATGCCCTGGTGCCGCGTGGTCGCCGGCGGCTTCGGCCTACGTGATGGGACGACCCTGCCCGATGGTGTCTCGTACTGGCATCGGCTGGAGGACATCCTCGGCGCCGAGACGACGACGCCCGATCGGGGTGAGCCCCACCGACGCGGCGCGCGATAGACGGCGCGCAAGCGGGTGAGCGACGCCTCCTCCCCACCGTCGACGCGGGATGAGCGCGAAGGTCACGTCGTCGCCCCGACGAAGGCCGCGTGGGACCGTCACCTGGGCAGCGCGCCGTACAGCATCAGGTCGACGAGCGAACCGAGCCAGCGACGGTCGAGCGAGCCGTGCTCCAGCACCGCCCGGTGGATCACCGCCCCCACCAGCGCGTGGACGAGCTGCTCGCCCCGTGCCCGGCGCGCCCACTCCCCGCGCGCCTTCGCCCGCTTCACGATCGCGTGAGCCGGCGCCGTCGTGCCGCGCCCGAGCCGATCGGCCGCGAGGGCCGCCACCGCCGCCTCGCTCGTTTCCGTGAGCGCGGCGTGCAGCAGGCCGCGTCCGAGCGGGCTGCCTACCAGCTCCGCCACCGTCCGCAGCAGCGCCAGGAGGTCACCGCGCAGAGATCCGGTGTCTGGGAGCTGCCCCGCTACCTGCGCAGCCACGCCCTCCAGCGCCGCCGCGACCAGGGACTCCCGTGTCGGCCATCGGCGGTAGATGCTGGTCTTGTTGACCTCGGCCTCCCGCGCGATGCGCTCGACGCTCAACCCCTCGACGCCCGCCGAGGCCAGCTCCCGGAGGGTCGCCGCCAGCACCGCGTCGGCGATGGGTGCGCCGCGCGGTCGCCCCGCGTCGCGCCGCGTAGCTCGTCGGGTCGCGCTCATGGCGCGCGGACCATTGCACCACCCGTCGCACTCGTCTAGGAATCATACATTGCAACCATCCGTTGCAATCATCACCCAACGAGAGGAGCCTCGCCGACCCGATGCGCATCGCCCTCGTCTCCATGGATACTCGCGGCGGCGTGCAGCCCTACGCCGCCCTCGCCGTCGGCCTGCGCCGCGCCGGGCACGACGCCTGGCTCATCGCCCCGTCCGACAGCGCCGCGCTGGCCGCGGAGGCGGGCGTCCCACACCGACCGCTCACTGGCAGCGTCGAGGAGGCGCTGCGAGCCTCGCGCGGGGCCACCGAGCGGGGGACGCTCGCGGCCATGCGCTACTCGGCGGCGATGATCGGCGACCGGGTGTCGGGCTGGGCGCGCGAGGCCCTCGCGGCGTGCGAGGGCGCCGACGTGATCACCGGCGGCGTCGGGGGAATGGTGGTGGCGCTCTCGGTCGCCGAGCGCCTCGGCCGCCCCTTCGTCGAGACGCACCTGCAACCCCTTGGCGCCCCCACCGCGGCGTACCCGGGCGCCCTCTTCGCGAGCACGCCGCGCTGGCTCGGAGGCCTGGGTCGACGGCTCAGCCACCACCTCACCGAGGCGGGGGTGTGGATGCCGTTTCGGGGCGCGATGCGGGCCGCGCGCGAGGAGGTGCTCGGGCTGAGCGGGCCGCCGCGGGCGCACCTCACGCAGCCGGTGCTCTACGGGTTCTCGTCGAGGGTGGTTCCGGTGCCAGCGGGCGCGGGGCGGGCGCGCGAGGTCACCGGGTACTGGACGCTGCCTCTGGCCGAGGCGTGGTCACCGCCGCCCGCGCTGGAGTCATTCCTTGCGCGCGAAGGGCCCGTGGTGAGCGTGGGCTTCGGGAGCATGGCGAGCGAAGACCCGGCCGCGGTGACGGCCATGGTGCGCGGCGCCGCGCGCGACGCAGGCGTGCGGGTGGTGCTGCTCGCGGGCTGGGGTGGTCTGTCGACGGCGAGCGACGACACGGAGGTGTTTACCGCCGAGGCGCTGCCGCACGAGTGGCTGTTCGCGCGCGTCGCGGCGGTGGTGCACCACGGCGGGGCCGGCACCACGGGCGCGGGGCTGCGGGCGGGCGTGCCGTCGGTGGTGGTTCCGTTCGCGATGGACCAGCCGTTTTGGGGCTCGCGCGTCGCCGCGCTCGGCGTGGGACCGGCGCCCGTACCGCGCGCGAAGCTCAGTCGGGCGGCCCTCGCCGCGGCCCTCCGCGCGGCCGTGACCGACGACGCGATGCGCGCCCGCGCCTCGACCCTCGGGGCGCTCCTGCGCGCGGAGGACGGCGTCGGGCGCGCGGTGTCGCTGCTGGAGTCTGCCGGGCGCGCTTGATTGAGGTGCGCCGGGGGGGGGAGGCACTGGCGACCCGATGCTGCCTCGACGCCTTCACCCGGTCGGCCTCACCGTCGTGCCTGCGGCGCTGGTGGTCGGTCGTGACGTCCGCGCTCAGCGCACGAAGGACGGTGCGAGCCGACCCATCTCGCCGCGCTGGTAGCGCTCGACGTACCGCCGGACCTCCTCCGGTGACGAGCCGACGAAGGGGCCGTGCGCGAAGCGCGGCTGCCGGAGGGGCCGTCCCTGGAGCACGATGAGCTCCGTGCGATCGTCCTCGCCCTCCAGCCGCAGCGCGTCGGCGAGCCCCGGCTCCGGCGCGAGGCGGGCGACCTGATGGGCTGTGACCCGCGTCCCGTTGACCCGCGCGGCGCCCCGGCGCACCCAGACCAGGACGTTGTCGGTCGACGGCGCCTGGTGCGTCACCTGCGCGCCCCGTTCGAGCGTGGCGTCGAGCAGCGTGACCTCGGTGGGAGGCGCCAGCGCCGAGCGCGCGTCGACGTGGCGCCCCGCGAGCACGCGCACCTGTGCCCGCTCCGAGCGCGCGATCGACACTTCTCCCCGCGACAGGTGCAGGGCGGCGGGCGCCGCGTGCTTCAACGCAACCGGGAGGTCGACGAAGAGCTGGAGTCCGTGCGCGGCGCGACCCGGCACCGTCGGAACCTCCTCGTGCATCATCCCGCGCCCCGCGGCGGTCCAGTGCAACGCCCCGGGGTCGATCTGCACCGGAGAGGCGCTGAAGGTGTCGCGGTTGGTGAAGGCCCCGTCGCCGTCTTCGAACATCCACGTCACCGCGGAGAATCCCGCGTGGGGGTGAGGGGGAAAGGTCGGCTCGCCCATCACGAACTCGTCGCCCGCGATGAAGGGGTCCAGGCCCCCGGGGCCGAACATCGAGTCGCTCAGGCGGGCGACCAGGAAGGAGTGGCCGGGCTGACGGAAGGCGTCGGCGACGGCGGTGATCGATCGGTTCATCGTGGTGTCCCTTCGGCGTTCGAACGGTGAAGCAGCGGGCGTGCACGCCGCGAGCCCCGCGGACGCGAGGGCCTGGAGGGCCTTCCGGCGGGGCCGATGATGCGCTTCGAGCACGAACCTCACAGCGCGCCGCGCGCGATGGCCTGGGCCACCGTCTCGGCGTGGATGTCGGGGTAGTTCGCGTTGTGCTTCTCGCGGAGCACGCCCTGCCCGCCGAAGACGCACCGCGCGTACATGAGCGGCAGCCAGGCGTACATGTTCTGCGGCTCTTCGCGTTGCTTGCGCGCCGTGAGGGCGGCGAGCTCGTCGAGGGAGCCGAGCCGTTCGAGCGTCACCTCGCGCCCCTTCGCGGCCGACCAGGCTTCCGCCACTTCGGGCAGGGTCTTGCGATCGCCCGACACCATGAGCCGCGACGGAACCTCGCGCTCGTCGATCGCGGCCGCGGCGATGAAGCGGGCGGTGTCCTCCCAGGTGGTCCAGTCGATCGGCGTCTGGCCGTCGCCCCAGTAGCGCGCGACGCCCTGCTGCGCGTCGAAGACGCCCAGGAACCCCAGCACATACCGGTCGGTGAAGATGCCCTGCATCAGGTGCACGACCTCGAAGCCCCCGCCCTCTTCGACGCTCGCCTGCGCCGCCAGCGCGCGGCGCCAGTCGGAGTTGACGTTGACCCCCTCGGGCACGGCGAAGAGGTCGTAGGAGTAGTCCGACGGCAGGAAGCGCCGGGCGCCCGCCGCCTTCGCGGCGCGGAGCAGCGCGAGCTGGGCGTCGATGATGACATCGGGACCGCCCTGCACCGTCGAGGCCACCGCGTAGGCCCCCTCCACCGCGGCGGCGCGTTCGTCCCCGGTGGCGCTCACTGCGTCGAAGGCCACGAGCTCGACCCGCGCGCCCGCCATGCCCGCCACCTCAGGCTTCTTCGGGTCCCGCACCAGCGCGCGCACCCTGACGCCCGGCTGGGCCAGCAGGGAGTCCACCACCAGGCGCCCGAGCTTTCCGGCGCCGCCCACCACCACCACGAGTTTGTCGTTCATGGCCGCCACGATGGGTCCGAGCGACCCCATCCGACAATGCGAGACGTCTGGACTCATTGTCAGGTTATTCTTGACCCATGACCGTCTCCCCCGCTGACATGTTGTTGTTCGCCGTCGTGGTGCGCGAGGGCAGCTTCACGCGCGCCGCGGCGCTGCTCGGCGTCACCAAGCAGACCGCCAGCGAGCGCCTGGGCAAGCTCGAGACCCAGCTCGGCGTGCGGCTGCTCGAGCGCACTACGCGGCGGCTGCGCGTCACCGAGGCTGGCGCCACCTACGCCGAGCGCTGCGCGGCCATCGCGGCGCAGATCGACGACGCCAACCTCGAGGTGCAGCGCCGCCAGAGCGAGCCGGTCGGCGTGCTGAGGGTCTCGGCGCCGGTGCTCTACGGGCGTCGTTACCTCGCGCCCGTCGTGGCGTCGTACCTGTCGCGCTACCCGAAGATGAGGGTCGAGCTCTCGCTCGCCGACCGCCGCGTGAACTTCGTCGAAGAGGCGGTCGACGTCGCGATCCGCGTCGGGCCGCTCGACGACTCGACGCTCACGGCGCGCAAGCTCGGCGACGCGCACGTGTACTATGTGGCGAGCCCGGGGTACCTGGCCACGCACGGCGCGCCGACCACGCGCTCGCTCAAGCGGGCGCGCACGGTAGGACTTCGCGCGCGTGAGACCTGGGACGTTGGCGGCGTCGCGGTGCGCGTCGAACCGCACCTGGTGGTCAACGACCTCGAGGTGGCCTGCGAGGCCGTGCGGGCCGGGGTGGGCGTCGGGCGCCTGCCCGCCATCGTGTGCCGTGAGGCCGTGCTCGCTGGCGAGTTGAAGGTGCTCTTCCGGCGCGTTGCGACCCTCGAGCGCACCATCTTCGCGGTGTACCCGAGCCGCCAGTACCTGCCCGCGAAGGTGCGGTACTTCGTCGACGCCCTCGCCGCCGAGGTCGAGCTGACGCTGCCGCTCCCGGGGCGCGGGTGAGCCTCGACGCCGTGCTGGCGCGGCACGCCGGACTCGCGCGGCGGCCTCGGGCGCGCGCTGTCGGAAGCGGAGCAGCGTCGGCTCGGGGCGGCGGTCGTCGACGATCACACCGGCCAACTCGACGGGGCGGCGGCGCTCGCGGCGCTCGACGCCATCGACCGCGATCTCGCGCACGACTATCAGCCCTACTGGGCCGTGCGGGTCGCGATCGACGACGGCCCTCGGGTCATCCCGGCCATCACCTTTGCCATCGCTCGCACGCGTCCCCACCGTGGCAGGAGCGCGAGCGACCACTCCAGCGCCCACGCCAGCCACCCCGGACGCACGGTCCCACCGCGACCACCGAGGGCGCGCAGCGTCACGTAGGCCACCACGTCCGGCGTCTGCGCGAGCCCCATCGTCATCCCCGCGCGCTGCGCGAAGCCGCTGCGGATGGGACCCGGCGCGCAGGCCACCACCTCGACGCCGCGTGGGGCGAGCTCCACCCGCAGCCCCTCGGCCAGCGCCTGCACGTACGCCTTGGTCGCCGCGTAGTTGGCGGCCCTCGGCACTCCCTGGAAGGCCAGCAGCGAGCTCATCAGCACCATGGCCCCGCGGCCCCGATCTGAGAGTCGACGGCCGAAGTGGTGCGCGAGCTCGGTCACGGCGCGACAGTTCACGTCGACCATCGCGAGCTCCTCGGCGAGCGGCGCGTCGACGAACGCTCCACTGGTCCCGAAGCCCGCCGCCGCGACCACGAGGCCGACGTCGAGATCGTCCGTACGCCGCGCGAGCTCGGCGGTCTCGTCGGGGCGCGCGAGGTCCATGGGGAGGACGCGCGCTGCGACGGCGAACTGCGCGGAGAGCTCATCGGCCAACGCGTGGAGCGGCGCCTCGCGACGGGCCACCAGTACGACGTTGACGCCGGCGCGGGCGAGCGCCCGGGCGAAGGCGCGACCGATGCCGTCCGAGGCGCCTGTCACGACGGCCCAGTCACCATAGCGGGCGCGCAGCGACGAACGACCGGAAGAGGTTGTGGAGAGCGAAACGTTGGAAGAGCGCATCGTGATCACCTCGGGAAACAGGCTGCGAAGCGGGGAAGAAGCGAGCGATCGCCGAGCAGGAGACGCATCGTCGGGTGATCTCCGGAGCGACGACGCGGGTCGCCCGTCGCGTCGGCCGAGAGAGATTTCGTCGCAGCGTCTCTTTGCATGATAGCCATCATTCATTTGCGCAGATGAAGTGCATCGGGCGCCGTGGGTCTCGCTCAGTCGCGGGACTTCACGCGGACCGCGCGGAGGATGCGCGCGGCCAGGGCCGGATCGTCGACGAGGCGTGCGAGCACCACGGCGCCGACCATGCCGGCCGCGAGGGCCAACGCGGCGTCGCTGGGCTCCCGGGTCGCGCGGCCGGGAGAACGCCGTGCCTCGACGTGCTGGAGCAACCCGCGGGCCGCCTCGGCAAAGGCCCGCCGCAGCGGGCCAGACTGTCGTGTCCCCTCCGGGCCAAGCGAGGCGATCACGCACCCGGCCTCGGGGTGCTCGACGTGACCGGACGACAGGTAGAGTTCGAGCGCAGCGTCGAGGTCGGGCGCGCGCGCGAAGACCCCCTCGCCCGTCTGCTGCGCGGCGTGGGTCACCGCCTCGGCCACGAGCTCGTCGCGGTCACGGAAGTGCGCGTAGAACCCGCCGTGCGTGAGGCCGACCTTGCGCATCAGCGCAGGGATGCTCACCCCGCCGACGCCCGCCCGCCGCAGCTCCTGCGCCGCCGCCTCGACGATGCGCGCCCGCACCGTGCTCTTGTGGTCGTCGGGGTACCGCATTGCATGTTGACTATCATCCCATAGATGATCGCGTCAACAGTGTGAGGTGGGTGGGCAGGTCGTGGGGAAGGACGCTCCGAAGGCCAGGCTCACGGGTCCAACGGGTTGGCCGCGAAGTGCTCGACCAGGAGATCGACGAAGGCCCTCGTGCGGGGCGCGAGGTGCTGCTCGCTCGGGAAGACGGCGTACATGGCTCCGCGCGGGGCGTCGTACCCGCCGAGCACCTCGCGCAGCTCGCCGCGACGCACCGGCTCGTGGGCGATGAACGCCGGCAGCATCGCCAGCCCGAGGCCCGCCCGCGCGAGGTCGCGCGTCACCAGCAGGCTGTTGGCCGTCACCCGCGCGCGCACCGTCACGGTGACCCTCCGCCCGCGGGCCACGAACGACCAGCGCTCGGGCTGCTTGCGACCCGAGAACACCAGCGCGTCGTGGGCGGCGAGCTGCGACGGGCGGGTTGGCTCGCCGCGCGCGCGGAGGTAGTCCGGCGAGGCGTACACGCGCTGCGACCCGCGACCCAGCAGGCGCGCGACCAGCGAGGAGTCGGGCAGGCGGCCCGCCCGGAGCGCGCAGTCGTAGCCCTCGTCGACCAGCGACACCACCTCGTCGGTGAGGTGCAGCGACACGCGCACCTCCGGGTAGCGCCGCGCGTACGACGCGAGCGGGGCCCCGAGAAACAGGTCCGCGAAGAGCGGCGGCGCCGTCAGGCGCAGCGTCCCGACGGGCCGATCGCGCAGCGACCGCAGGGCGCTCTCGGCGTCCCCGAGGGCCACCAGCGCCGGGCGCACGCGGTCGTAGAGCACGCGCCCCTCCTCGGTGAGGGTCACCGTGCGGGTGTTGCGTTGCAGCAGGCGCGAACCGAGGCGCGCCTCCAGGGCGGCGAGCTTGCGGCTCACGCTGGAGCGCGGCGTCCCGGTGCGCGCCGCGGCGCCCCGCACCCCGCCCGAGGCCACGACCTCGGCGAAGAGCGCGAACAGCGAAGGGTCGATCGTCCCGCTCATGGGACAGACTGTCTACCACCGTCCCGCTGCGCCGCGCTCGGTCGGCGCGCATCATCGATCCCATGACAGACCTCATCGCATCGAAGGCCCGCTGGACCGCGGGCGCCGTCTTCAAGGGATCGTTGGGCGGAGCGGCCGTGGGCGCCGTCGTCAACGTGCTGCTCTTCCTCGCGGGCGGAGCCATGACGTCGCTGAGCGCGCGCTTCGACCCGGCCGCGGGGCCCGTCGACCTCAAGCTCGCGGCCGTGGCGATCGCCTCGCTCGTGCCCGCACTCCCGGCGGGCCTCGCGGCTCTCCTGGTGGGGCGCTTCGCCCGGCAGCCCGCGACGGCGTTTGCCGTGCTGGCGGCGGTGTTCGGGCTGCTTTCCATGGGCGGCCCGGCCAACCTCGCGGGCGCGGGCGTCGGGCTCAAGGTGCTCCTCGCGCTGATGCACGTCGTCTCGGGCGTGGCCATCACCGCGGGCATCCTGCGGAGCGCGCGGTGACGTGCGCGACGACCCCCGAGCGCATCGCCGCGATCGGCCGGTCGCTGCGCGCGCAGGGGCGGGTGTAGCGCAAGGGCCCTTCGAGGCGGTCTCGACCGCAGGCCACCGCCGGACGCCGGGCGGGATCAGCCCGCCAGGCGCTCGCGGGCGTTGGCGCAGAGCAGGCGCACGGCCGGGTGACGCACCCGCCTCTCGACCGTGATGGCGTAGAAGTGCTCGCGCAGCTCCGGGACGACACCCAGCGCGCGCACGCCGAACTGCGCCCGCACGACCTCCACGGCCACCTCGGGCACCAGGAAGAGCCCGAACCCGCGGCCGCCGATGGTCTTGAGCAGCGCCCCGTCCTCGAACTCGGCGACCACGTGGGGACGTACGCTCTCGGCCTCGCACCAGCCGTCGAAGCTCCGCCGCGCGGGGGTGCCCGCGAGCGGGAGCAGCATCGGGGCACCATCGAGCGAGCGAGGGAAGTCGGCGCGGCGGGCGCGCACGAGGGCCTCGACGCCCATGACCACCATGGGGCTGTCGCCGAGCTGATGGTTGTAGGCGACGACCGACCAGCCCGGGTGCACGGGCGCGTCGCTGAGCACCACGTCAACGGCGTGGGCGGCGAGCTCGGTCAGCATGCGCTCCTGCTGGCCCTCGCGGCAGACGAGGTGCGGCGCGCCCTCCATTTCGAGCACCGGCAGAAGGAGCTGGAGGGCGACCATCTTCGGCACCGAGTCGCTCACGCCCACCGTCAACGGCGCGGCGCGCCCGCCGGGTCGACCGCGCGCCTCGGCGAGTAGCGAGCGCCCGAGCCCGAAGATCTCGTCGGCGTAGCGGAACGCCGTCCGCCCGAGCTCCGTCGGCACGAGGCCGCGCCCGACTCGCTCGAAGAGAGCGCCTCCGAGGGTGCCCTCCAGCGCGCGCACCTGCTCGCTCACCGTGCCCGACGAGACCCGCAGCCGACGGCCCGCCGCGGCCACCGACCCCTCCTGCATCACGGCCCAGAAGTAGTGCAGATGATGGTAGTTCAGCCACTCCATGACGGTGCCTGCCACCCTTCGGTTTTTCCGAAGGGTGTCAACGGTATTCCGTCACGGCGCCGCCGCGGTGGCGGCCGCATCGTACCGGTCCATGGGCGATCACCACCCGGCCGGACACCCGTCCCCGCTCCGACGTCTCGTCGACCTCCTGCGGGTCGAGCGGGACGACCTCGCGGTGGTGATCGCCTACGCCGTCGGGGTGGGCCTGCTCTCGCTGGCCGTGCCCGTGG
This sequence comes from Polyangiales bacterium, assembly GCA_044229975.1. GTDB lineage: Bacteria > Myxococcota_A > Polyangia > Polyangiales > SCUS01. Next base: position 168,132 of record JBGARZ010000017.1, on the reverse strand, counting down.
CGACCGCCGCGCTGGTCAACACGGTCACCTTCGCGGTGGTGCTCCAGCCGCTGGCGGTGCTCACGGCGCTGGTCTTCGGCGCGCTGGCCTTCGACGGGCTGATGCGCGCGATGCAGGTGCGGGTGGTCGAGATGATGCAGCGCCGGGTGTTCGTGCGCGCGACCGCGGAGCTCGCCCAGCGGCTGCCGCGGCTGCGCGCCGAGACCGCGGACGTGGCCCACGTCCCCGAGCTGGTCAACCGCTTCTTCGAGGTGGTGACCGTGCAGAAGGCCTTCGCGACCCTGCTCCTCGATGGGCTGTCGGTGTTGCTCCAGGCCCTCGTCGGAACGTTGCTGCTGGCGTTCTACCACCCGCTGTTGCTGGCCTTCGACGCGGTGCTGGTGGCGGGCATCGCGTTCATCATCTGGCCGCTGGGGCACGGCGCCGTCGAGACCAGCGTGCGGGAGTCGCGCGCGAAGTACGCCGTCGTCGCGTGGCTGGAGACCCTCGGCCGCCCCGGCGAGACCTTCCACGGCCCCGGCGCCGCGACCTTCGCCCGTTCGCGCGCCGACGCCCTCGCGGTGCGCTACCTCGCCGCCCGCACCGAACACTTCCGCATCGTGCTGCGGCAGCACGTCGGCACGCTCGTCTTCCGCGCCGTCGTCAGCGCCGCCCTCCTCGGCCTCGGTGGGCTGCTGGTGATTCAACGCGGGCTGACCGTCGGCCAGCTCGCCGCCGCAGAGCTGGTCGTGACCGGCATCGTCGTCGGGCTGACGAAGCTCTCCAAGCAGCTCGAGACCGCCTACGACCTCGCCGCGGCCGTCGACAAGCTCGGGCACCTCGCCGACCTGCCGATGGAGCGCGCGGGCGGCGTGGCGGTTCCGCCCGGATCGCCTCGCGGCGCCCGGCTCGCCCTGCGCGGGGTGTGCTTCGGGTACGGCGGCGCGGCCGTGCTCCGCGACGCGCACCTCGCGCTCGAACCTGGCGAGCGCATGGCAGTGCTGGGCGCGTCGGGCGCGGGCAAGAGCACCCTCGCCGACCTCCTCCTCGGGCGGCGTTCCCCTTCTGGGGGCGCCGTGCTGCTCGAAGGCGCCGACCTGCGGGAGCTCTCCCTCGAAGCCTTGCGCGCCGCGGTGGCGGTGGTGCGCGATCCGGCGCTCTTCGAGGGGACCGTGGCCGAGAACGTCACCGTCGGCCGCCCCGACGTCGACGCGGCGCGGGTGCGCGAGGCGCTCGCGGCCGTGGGCCTCGCGGACACGGTGCTCGCTCTCCCGGCGGGCGTCGACACGGCGCTCACCCCGGGCGGCGCGCCGCTGTCCATGACCCAGGCGCGGCGTCTGATGTTCGCGCGGGCCATCGCGGGGGCGCCGCGGCTGCTGGTGGTGGACGGCGCCCTCGACGCCCTCGATGACGACGCGGCCCACGAGCTCCTGGCCGCGCTCGCCGACCCCGCCGCGCCGTGGACCCTGCTCGTGCTCACCCACCGTGCGTCCGTCGCGGCCGCGTGCGCCACCCGTGTGCACCTCCGCGACGCTTCCTTCGCCCGCGACTGAAAGGAGGGCCACGCCCATGCAGACCGTCGCCGACGACTTCGTCCCCGCCTCGCTGGCCCTCGTGCAGACGCCCCGCGCGGCCCGCACCCTGGCCCATGTCTTCGTGTCCCTCTTCGCCGCGTCCGCGCTGTGCGCCGCGGTGCTCCCCTGGCAGCAGACGGCGACGGGCGCGGGTCGCGTGGTCGCCTACGCCCCCACCGAGCGGCAGCAGGTCATCGACGCCCCCATCGAGGGTCGCGCGGTGCGCTACCACGTCCGCGAGGGCGCCCATGTGCGGGCGGGCGACCCCCTCGTCGACATCGCCGACAACGATCCCGACATCCTCGGGCGGCTGCGGCAGGAGCGCGAGGCCCTCGTCGCACGCCTGGCCGCAGCGAGCGCCCGCGCGGACTCCATCGGTTCGCGCGCGGAGCAGCTCACACGGTCGCGGCAGAGCGCGACCGAGGCGGCCGAACGAAGGTTGCAGATGGCCCGCGAGCGGGTGCGCGCCGCGCAGCAGGGCGTCGCCGCCGCCGAGGCGAACGTGGAGACCACGCGGCTCAACATCGACCGCCAGCGCGCCCTCGGCGTTGGGGGACTCGCCTCGACGCGCACCGTGGAGCTCGCCGAGCTCGATCAGGTGCGGGCCCGCACCGACGCCGACCGCGCGCGGGCCTCCCTCTCCGCCGCGCGGGCCGAAGAGCTCGCGTTTCAGTCCGACCTGCTGCGCGCCGGGACCGACGGCGCCGCGGCCGTCGACGACGCGCGCGCCGGACGCGCGGCGGCCCTGGCGGAGGTCGCGTCGTCCCAGGCAGAACTCACCCGCCTCGACGTGCGCCTCGCCCGGCAGAGCACCCAGCGGGTCACCGCCCCGCGCGACGGCACGGTGCTGCGCGTCTACGGCGGGACCGGCGCCGAGCTGCTGAAGGCAGGCGACCCGTTGATGGTGTTCGTCCCCGACACCGACGCGCGGGCGGTGGAGCTGTGGGTCGACGGCAACGACGTGCCGCTGCTGCGCGAGGGGCGCCGTGTGCGGGTGCAGTTCGAGGGCTGGCCGGCGATCCAGTTCTCGGGCTGGCCCTCGGTCGCCGTCGGCACCTTCGGCGGAACCGTCGCCGTCATCGACTCCGCCGACGACGGGCGGGGGAAGTTCCGGGTGCTGGTGCTGCCCGACGGCCGCGAGCGCTGGCCCTCCGGGCGCTACCTCCGGCAGGGTGTGCGCGCCAACGGCTGGATCCTGCTCAACCGGGTGTCCATCGCCTACGAGCTGTGGCGGCAGTTCAACGGCTTCCCGCCGACGGTGTCGCGGACGGAGCCGGGGTCTGCGTCGGCGCCGTACGGGAGCAGCCGATGAGGCGAAGTGTCACCGCGCTCACGCTCGCGCTCGTCCTGGCAGCGGCGCGGCCCGCCTCGGCGCAGTCGGGCTCCGCCGCGCTGACCGTCGCGGTCGTCGCGGCGTCGACCGACCGTCACTTCCCCCTCATCGCGGCGGCCGAGCGCGACCGCGACGCGGCCGACGCGGAGGCGCTCGCGGCCGACGGGGCCTTCGACCCGCTCTGGCGAAACCGCGTCGCCGGCAACCCCGTCGGCTACTACAACCCGCTCGTCGCGGAGTCGACGGTCACGCTGCCCACGACCCTGTGGGGGGCGCAGCTCTTCGCGGGCTGGCGCTTCGGACAGGGCCTCTCGTACACCGGGATTCCCGTCTACGACGGCCGACTGGAGACCGCGGACGCGGGCGAGCTGCGGGCCGGGCTCACCGTCCCTCTCTGGCGCAACGGGCCCATCGACCGGGCGCGGGCCAACGTCCGACGGGCCGGGTACGGTCGCACCGCGGCCGCGCTGGGCGTCACCCAGCAGCGGCTGGAGTCGCTGCGCGCGGCCACGCAACGCTACTGGGAGTGGGTGGCCGCGGGGCGACGCCTCGCCGTCGCGCGAGACCTCCTCGGGTTGGCGACGACGCGTGACGCGGGCCTTGGCGAGCGGGTGACCCGCGGCGACCTGCCGGAGTTCGAGCGCGCCGACAACGTCCGCGCCGTGCTCCAGCGAGAGGGCGCCGTGACCCTCGCCCGTCGTCAGGTGGAGCAGGCCGCCATCGAGCTCTCGCTCTACCTCCGCGACGACCACGGCGATCCTCGCCTGGCCACCGAGACCGAGCTTCCGAGCGCGCTACCCGAGCCTCTCGGTCTGGATGCGACCTGCCTCGCGAGCGAGCTCCGCGCGGCGCAGCTCCGGCGCCCGGAGCCCCGAAGGTTGGAGGCCTTGCGCGAGCGCGAGCGGGTGGAGCGGGACTTCCACGAGAATCAATCGCGGCCGGCGGTGGACGTCACGTTGGCCGCGTCGCAAGACCTCGGCGCGGGCCCGCAGCGCCTCACGCAGCCGTCCTTCGAGGCGGGCGTGGTGGTGGAGATCCCCCTCCTCAACCGCGGACCCGTCGGCCGCGCCCGCGCTGCCGGGGCTGCGGTCGAGCGCATCGAGGCCCAGCGCCGACTGGCCCTCGATCGGGTGACGGCGGAGACGCGCGACGCCGCCTCGGCGCTGGAGGCCGCCCGCGAGCGCGCCACCCTGGCGCACCGCGAGCTGGGGCTTGCGCGCGACCTCGCCGAGCGCGAGCGCCAACGCCTGCGCCTGGGCGACGGAACGCTCCTGGTGCTCAACCTTCGCGAAGTCGCCGCCGCCGAGGCGGCCGTCCGCGAGATCGACGCGCGTCTCGACTGGCAGCGCGCCGCCGCCTCGCTCCGCTTCGCTGTCGGGCTCGCGCCGTCCGGTCCCGAGCTGTGCGTGTTCGCGGAGCGGGAGTGACGGCTCGGCGACGCAGCGGCGGGCGAGTCGCTCCACGCGAGGCTGGAGCGCGAGGGCAGACTCGCGCCGGACGCGGCTGCGGTGCTGCGGCTGCCGGTGACTTTTTGGCCTTACGGACGAGCCGGAAGGTCCGATAGTCGGGCAATGCATACTGCCGTCCCCTCGACCCTTTCCAGATCGAGCGCCTTGCGCTTCGTCCGGGTTGGCACTGGCGAGCAGGTCGATGCGCTGCAAGAGAGCGTGATCCTTGCCTCCAGCGGTCCCCTCGGCTGGGACGGCATCGTCTGCGAGGTCGGCGTGAGCCCCAGCGGCGAGGTGCGCGACCTCACCATGGCCGGTCACAACATCTCGACCAACCTCGGCCCGGTGGTGGTGCCCATCGAGCGGAGGTCGTCGCACGGGTACGTCAAGGCTCCGTTGTCGCCGGGCGCCCTCTCCATCAACCCCGCCGGCGAGGACTTCTCGCATCGCTTCCGCGGCCCGTTCTGGTGGAGCGCGTTCGAGGTCTCGCTCGACAAGGTGCGGCGCGTGCTCGGGCGCGACCTCGTGCTGCGGCCCGTGCACACGCTCTTCGACGAGCCCCTCGCCACCGTGACGCGGGGACTGGTCGCCGAGGCGACGACGGGCGGAGCCGCCGGGCCGCTGTTCGCCGACGCCCTCGCCGTCGCGCTCGTGTCGTGCCTCGCGCGCATCGCGGGCGTGTCGGACCTCGCGACGGCCCCGCCGGGCGCCCTCTGCCCGCGGCTCGCGCGCGTGAAGGACATGGTCGAGGCGTCGCTCGGCGAGGCGGTGACCGTCGCCGACATCGCCGACATCGCCGACCTGTCACCCGCGCACTTCGCGCGCGAGTTCAAGCGGCTCACGGGGGAGTCCCCGCACGCGTACGTCATGCGCCGTCGCGTCGAGCGAGCGCGCGAGCTCCTGCCCCTCGGGCACCCCATCGCGGAGATCGCGTTGCAGTGTGGCTTCTCCGACCAGGCGCACCTCACGCGGCTCTTCCGACGACGCTACGGGGTCGCCCCGGGCGCCCTCGTCCCCGAGCCTCGTCGCGGTCCCCGCTGATTAGCAGGTTCGTTCAAGAGCGGGAGCAGTCCCGTTCAAGCGAGGTCGGAGGGTGGGGACTACTCTGGTGACATGAGCAAGAGGGCGTCTTGGCTCGAGGTGGGAGCCGTGCTCGATCGCGTGCTCGCGACGATCGACGATTCACCCGCGTGGCTGTCCGAACACTCCCGAGTCACCGCGCGAGAGTTGCTCCGTTCGTTGCGCGAGGACGCGCTCACCGTCGTCCGCGCAAACCGGGGCCACTCGGGCGCCGCGAGGGAGCTCGGCATCCTCCGCGACACGGTCCGGCGCTGGGTCGGCCAGGGATGGCTGCGGGCGACCACGGACGCTCGCGCGGCGGGGTCATGACCCTTCCGCGACCAGCGTCGTCGTCATCGCTCACGGGATGACCTTCACCCGAGTCAGGAAGGGCGGACGAACCTCTCGACGAGCGACTGCACCTCGGTCACGCGAAAGGGCTTCTCGATACGCTCGTTGGGCACCCGGTCGAGAAACGCCTGGGTGATTGGCGTAAACGCCCCTCCACTGATGAACACCATCCGCTCGGCGGCCTTCGGGAAGCGCCGGGTCAACAGGTCATAGAGGTCCATGCCCGACGCCACCGGCATCATCAGGTCGGAGAGGATGACGTCAAACTCGCGGCCCGCGTCGAGCTGCGCCACGGCGTCCTTGACGTTCGAGACGATGGTCACGTCGTGACCCCGCAACGCGCGGCTCAGCATGGCTCCAATGAGCGGCTCGTCGTCCACGATGAGCACGATCGCGCGCCTCGGCTCGGACCGCACGGCGCCGCCACCACCCGCCGACTCTTCCGCCGCAGGCGCCGAGAACACGAAGCGCTCGCCGACCTCCGGCTGACGCGCGAAGAGGCTGGCGCGCGAGTCATCACTCACGCTCATCCGCCCCTCCTCCCGCTCCATCGAACGTCCGCCCTGTCATCAACGTCCCGCCCAGATCACCACCTGTCTTTGCCTCCGTACGGGCCAGGTTGCAAGCCCCCAATCGACAACGCAGTAGCAATTCCGACGGTGCGGTGAGGTCACCAGCGAGCGGTCAGATTATAGACACATGGTGTCAATGGAGTGACCCGACATCGACTCGGGACAAACCTTGCGCAGGAGGCGATCTGTCCATCCGCCAGGACGCGTCGGGTGTCATCCCCGTTTCAGTCGCGAGCGACGTCCGGCACGCTCTGCTGTTGCGCCACGTAGACCTCGACCGCGGTTCGCAGCTCGTTGGGCGTTGCTTGTAGCTCAAACCCCATCGCCGCCCGCTTCGAGGAAGGGGCGATGCGGACCCAGCGCAGCACCCCGGCGCATTGCACGATGGCGCCGCTGCCGGGGGTGGCGAAGCGGAGCTGCACCACGCTCCCAACCTCCAACGAAGTCTCTGCGATGACCAGCACCCCGCGGGTCGAGATGTCCTCAATGCGCCCCTCCAGCACGCCGTGGTGACCCAGCAGACGAACCGGCGTGGAGTAGGCGGCCCGAGGAACCTTGCGCCGCGCGAGGTGCTCCGACGCCTCGGCCGCCGGCGCCGGGGCCGAGCGGCGTTGCGCAGGCGGTGGCGAGGAGATCGGTGACGGCACCTGCACCGCGGTCTTCGGTGTCCGGTCGGGGGACACGGTGACGGCGCGGAGAGACTGCTGCGACGCGCTGGCGAGGAAGCGCGTGGCGACCCCGGTGAGCCGCGTCGCTTCGAGGTGGGCGACCAGATCGCGGGCGCTCACGAAGCGCTCCGAGTGGACGGAGCTGAGGCAACGCTCCACCACACGACCCAGGGCGGGCGGGGTGTCGGGACGCAGCGCGAGGAGCGAGGGTCTCTCGACCCGATCGCGACCATGGGCGATGCCTTGAGGGGCCGAGCCGACGAGGCATTCGAAGAGGAGCGCGCCCAGTCGCGAGAGGTCGGACTGTACGTCGCGCGTGCGCTCCGGGTCGGAGCCCGTCGACGCGAGCGACCCGTACGCCATCTGGAGGTTGCGCAGCTCGATCTGCTCGTCGCCCAGGGCCGAGCGCACCATCCACCCGTTGGCCGCGCTCACGTCGCCGTGCGCCAATCCGTGGTGGTGGAGGGCCTCCAGCGCAAGCGCGATCTGCCTCCCCACCGTCGCGGTCTCCGCGGGAGTGAAGGCCCCGCGCGCGGCCAGGAGACCTTCGAGCGAACGCCCCGCCAGGAGCGCCGTGACGACGTAGGGGATCCCGTCGGCGACGCCCGCGTCGGACACCTCGATGAGGTAGGGGTGGCGGATGCGTCCGACGGCGAAGGCGCTGCTCGCACGCCGCGCGGCGCTGTCGGGAGCGCCCTCCGCGCCGCGAAGGAACTCGATGGCCACGCGACGGCCGGTGTAGCGATGCGCCGCCTCGAAGAGGACGCCAGTCGTGCTCTCGCCGATCTGTCGACAGAGCTCGTAGCGGTCGTCGATGTGATCGCCGACCTTCAGCAGCGCGGCTCTAGCCATGGCTCCAATGGTCTCTCCGTCCTTCGGGTTGTATCCGATGGATCGACGATCGACGAGGGCACGCGGTCGGCTTGACGTCGTAGCTGACGAGCGCGCGGCCCGGCACCCGGATGGTCACGCGGTACACGCTCCCCGCAACGGCCGTCGGGACCTCCCAGCTGATGGTGTCCTCGCCCCGTCCCGCGGCGCGCGCGACGGCGCTGACGTTGAGTCGGGCGCCGTCGCGAAGCACCTCGACCTGTGTCCCCGCCGCCGTGACACCGGCTTGAGAGAACGACCAGATGGTGCCCATCACCGCCGTGGGGACCCAGCCCGCGGGCGGCCAGGCGATGGACGCGGGCGCCCGAGGATCACTGGCTCCGAGCCCGAGGGTCATGCACGCGAAGCTCCCCGTCTGACCGTAGGTGACGGTGTGCAGCTCCGGGCTGAAGAGCCAGCGGCGATGACCGAGCGTGCCGGAGAGGTCCCTGCCCTCGTCGATCCAGCCGCGCACCGAGTACCAGGGGCTCATCGGGAAGCCGACGTTGCCCGAGAGGTTGCTGCGCCCGGCCGCGTCGCGGGACGCGAGGGTCGCGCACGCCCAGGTCGCGGGCGGCGTGTGCGTGAGCTGGCCGTTGCGCTCCAGCAACACCGCGCAGCCCTGCGCCGCGGAGCGGTCGTTGCGATCCTCGCTGACCGCCGCGAGGCCGACCAGGCCGCGGAAGTAGTTGACCCACTCGATGGACGCCTGCCGGGTCGAGTCGGGGAGCGATCCGAGGTCGCAGGTCGCCGCGCCAGGCCCCCAGGTCGCGACCTGCGTGTAGCGATCGCGCACCGCCTGCCACGCGACGCAGGTCTGGGTCTCACCCGACGCCGTCACCAGCGCCTGGGGGTTGCCCACCACCCCGCCATCGGTCGAGACGCGCGACTCCTGGTGCAGCGGGTCGTCCGGGCCCACCACCTCGACCCCACAGGCGGCGAGCAGCACGACGGCCACGAGCCCAGGGGTATTGTCAGTGACGTCGCGCCTCACGGGTCTCCAGAGATCAGCCGCCTTCGTAGAACAACGGGTTTCGCTTTCGGGTAAAGCGCTCGATCTGGCTTCGGGCGGCCGGGTCGAGGCGGAGAAACCTCACCCCGATTCCGGGCGCTGTATCGCTGAGGGGGTTGTGCGGTCGCACCCATCGCACCTCGACCTCGGCCTCGATGGTGGTGTCACTCCCGGGCAGCGTGAAGCGCACCTCCAGGCGGTCGCCGATCTGGTGAGTCGCGTACGTCTCGAAGAAGAGTCCGCCCTCCGAGAGGTTCTCCGAGAGGCCCTGATAGAAGTTGTTCTCGCTGTGCGCGGTGACCTCGAACTCGGCGTCGATGCGCGGAGACAGACGGTTGTCGGCGGCGTCCGTCGCCAGGGAGGTTCTTGCGGTGGTCATGGATGGCTCCTCACGACTGAGCGGTGAGCGGTGTTGGGGTCTTCGTACCCTCGCGACAGCGATGGCGAACCGACGCGCCCGGTGGCGGTTGGCGTCCGGGGGAGGTAGACGCGGAAGGTCGTCCCCTTGCCGACCTCCGAGTCGACCATGACTGCCCCGCCCATCTGGAGCGCGATCTCGCGGACGGTGCTGAGGCCGAGCCCGCTGCCGTGGCCCCGCGTCCTGGTGGAGAAGTACGGATCGAAGATGCTGTCTTGAATGTCGCGCGGAATACCGTGCCCTTCGTCGGACACCGACAGCACCACGTATTCGCCGGGCTCCACCCGCCGCCTGGGGCCCTGGACGATCGCCTCCCCGACGCTGGCATTGTGCAGCGTGAGGTCGACCCGGCCGCCCTCGGGCATCGCGTCGCAGGCGTTGAGCACGAGGTTGATCACGGCCTGCTCCAGCAGCGACGGGTCGAGGTCGCTGCCCCACAGATCGTCCTCGCGGACGAGAGAGAGCCGGACGTCGGCGCCCGCGATGCGCCGGAGCAGCGGGAGCGCCGCTTCGAGGGATGCCGCGACGTCGATCGCCCGGACATCGGTCGTCGGCGACCGGGCGAAGCTCATGAACTGCCGGATCAGCTCGACGGCCCTGTCTCCCACGCGCAGCACCTCGTCGAGGTCGGCCGCGGCGGAGGTCTCGGCGCCGAGCGTCTCCCGCGCGTAGCCGACGAACCCGAGCATGGCCGAGAGGCAGTTGTTGAGGTCGTGCGCGACGCTCCCCGCCAGGCGACCCACCGCCTCCGTCTTCACGACGTGACGGATCTGCCGCTCCAGATTGATCTGGTCGGTGATGTCCAGCGCCACCCCCCTCGCTCCGACCGCGGCGCCGTCCCGCGCCCGCAGCGGGGCGACGTGGCAGCGGAAGAAGCGCCCGCCCAGGTCGGCGCGAAACGTCGTCTCGACGCCGTCCATCGCCCGCTGGTGCGCCCGCTCCATGTGGGCCCGCGCCACGGCGTCTTCGGTGAGAATCCCGACGCCCAGGCCGACGCTCGACACGGCGTGCAGGCCCAGCCGCTGGAGGCTCGCCCCGCCGAGGTAGGTGACGGTGGAGGTGCGGTCGGTCGCCCAGTGCAGCACCGGGAGCGAGTCGGGGTAGTCGAGCAGCACGCAGTCGATGGAGCCCGCCGAGAGCCCGGCGAAGGTGCCCGGCGCGGAGTCCGTGCCCATGATCGCGCTCCTCTGCCCGGACGGTGGGTGGCTGCGCTCCCTGGCAGCCGAGTTGTCGTCGACGATGACCATCTTCATCCGAGTGCCTCGATCGCGTCTGCGGGAAGGAGGAGCGTCACACGTGGTCCCACCGCGCGGTGGGGTAGGGCGGAGAGGGCCTCGCGAAGAGGTAGCCCTGGAGGTGCGTGCACCCGATGCTGGCGAGCGTGTCGCGCTCCCCGACGGTCTCCACCCCCTCGCCCACGACCTCGATGCCGAGGGAGAGGGCGAGCTCGGTCATCGACTGCACCACCCGCCGCTTCACCTCATCCTTGTCGATGCCGCGGACGAGCGACATGTCGAGCTTGACCACCTCCGGGTGAACCTCGGTGAAGTAGCTGAGCCCCGCGTAGCCCGCGCCGAGGTCGTCGACGGCGATGCGGAAGCCCAGCGAACGGAGCGAGGCGAGGGTCGCGTTCAAGCGGGTGCCCCCCTCCAGCGGGCTCCGCTCGGTGAGCTCCAGGATGACGCGCGACGCCACGCGCGACAGCGGGGACATGCGATCGCAAAGCTCCGGGTCGGCGAGGTCGGCGGGGTGCAGGTTGACGTAGAACGTGCAGGCATCCGGGGAGCCCTCGATCACGTCCGTGGCCATCGCGCGAATGCGTCGACCGAGGTCTTGCAGGGAGCCCAGGCGCTCGGCGGCCTCCAGGATCACGCCAGGGTGGGGCAGCTCCGCGCTGCGCGACCGCAGGAGGCACTCGTAGCCGATGGAGGCATGGGTGCTCGTCGCGACCACGGGCTGCAATGCGATCCACGCCTGGTCGAGGGCCGACTGAAGGCTGCGCTCCAGCTTCCCGCGACCCTCCGGCGGCGCGAGGGTCTGGTGCGGGGCGCGCGACTGGACGGCGTCTCGCAGGAGGCGCCCGAGGTCGGCCGGAACGAAGGGCTTGAGCAGATAGCGATACGCACCGTGTTCAACGGCTGCCGTGGCTGATTCGAGGCTGGGTCTGCCTGTCAGTAGGATGAACGGCTGATCGAGGTGCCGCTTCCGCATGGCCTGCAATAGATCGATCCCTGTCAGGTCGCCCAGTTGAAGGTCGGCGACGACCACGTCGACGGCGTCCAATTGTTCGAGCGCCTCCTCCACCGACGCGGCGTCGACGCAGGTGTATCCCTCGTGGCGCACCACCCTCCGCAACAGGCTCCGCACCGAGGCGTCGTCGTCGACGACGAGCACCCGACGATTGGCGTCGATCGCATCCTGTCCCTCTGGCACTACTGCGCTCATCACACCTCTTGGTTGCTGCACGTCACGGGCTACCTGTTACGAACCCACCGACCGTCGTACGGGCGCGTCATGGAGTGGGATATCGCGACAATCAGTGATGCGACCCCATGTACTGTGAAGCCGATGCCAGCGGATTCGCACTCCTATAGTGACAGGCGCAAGCGTACGTCAATCGTCAATACAATGACGGGACGGGGACTGCTCGTCATGACACGCAATACGCGTTCACCGGACAGCCATCGGGCAGTCAGTCCGCAGCCCCTGAAGGCCGCAGATGCGGACGCGGCGCCCGTGTCGACTTCCTGACAAGTGGCGATTGAATGACTTGTTTTTCGGAAAAGACAAGCAGCGCGACGGAGGGGATGGCGACTTGAGGTGGTCGGCACAAGCAGTGGTCTTTGGCGACAAGGGCTCGGCGCGACCCATCCGATTCGATTGTCATATACGTGACGGTTGTTAATTGGTGTTTCCATGTTTGATTTTCCGAGTACCGTATCCGGGCCGCCGGTGACCCGTAGGAGGGAGTCAGCCATGTGGAGGGAGTCGACTCGTGACCGTAGAGGAGTACGCCCCGCTACCGACACCGTTGCCACCGTTGCCGCTACGCTCCCAGATCGAGACGACGCTCGCGCGGCGCGCGCGGCTCACGTCGTTGTCGAGCGCGGCCCTCGTGGTGTTCATGCTGGTGGTCACGTCGACGGTCGTCGCGCACCCGGCCTTCGCGCTCGCGGCCATCGCCGTGCGGCTCCTCTTCGTCGGGTGGAACTGGCACCTCGCGCGGGTCGTCGGCCAGGAGGCCCGGAGTCGCTCCCGCCGGTGGCTCCGGCAGTTCGGGCTCGTGACGGTGCTCGCGGGCTTTCACTGGGGGCTGATGGCGGCGGCGTGCCTCGTCGTCAACGGCCTCGGCGCCCAGACCACCCTCGTGCTCGTCGTGACGGCGGGCGTCCTCTCCGCCACCGTCAACAGCTGCGCGCCCGTGCCGACGGTGCTCCGCGCGTACACCGTCGCGCTGGTCGGCCCCATCCTCGCGACGGCCACGCTCTATCACCCCGACCAGTTCTCCACCGGCCTCGCCCTCACGCTCATCTTCTACGTCGTCTTCCTGTGGCTCCAGGGAGCCCAGTTTCACCGGGACTTCCTCAACGCCCTGAAGAACTCGTGCCGGCTCGAACGGCGTGCGCGGCAGCTCCATCGCTCCCGCGAGGTGCTGCGACGCCTCGCCCTCTACGACCCGCTCACCGGCGCGCTCAACCGGGGCGAAGGCGTCCGTGTCCTGGAGCGCGAGCTGGTGCGCTCACGGCGCGAAGGCACGCGCGTCTCGCTGCTGCTCCTCGACCTCGATCACTTCAAGCAGATCAACGACACCTACGGCCACCCCGGGGGCGACGCGGTGCTCCGCGCCGTGGTCGAGCGTCTCCAGACCACCCTGCGCCCGTACGACCTCGTCGCTCGCTACGGAGGCGAGGAGTTCGTGGTCGTCCTGCCCGGGTGCGACCTCGTCAAGGGGACGAGCGTCGCCGAGCGCCTTCGTGTCGCGATCGCCGCGCGCCCGGTGGACTCGGGCGGCCGCGTCATCGCGGTCACCGCCAGCTTCGGCCTCGCGAGCTGGGACGGCGCGGCCTCGGTCGACTCGCTCGTCGAGTCCGCCGATCGCGCCCTCTACCGGGCCAAGCGCGCGGGTCGCAACCGCGTCGAGGCGGCGGCGCCCCCCGCGCCCGCGGCCCTCGTCTGACCAACACCTCACGGACCGGTCGATGGCCATGAAGACCCGACAGATGACGGTCACCTTCGTGGGCGAGGCCTGAGGGAGCCATCGGGATGCACAAGCTGCTCGCGCGCCAGTTCAAGCGGACCTTCGGTGTCGTCGGCGACGGGGCCATGGACGACGCGCTCCGCGCCATGGCCCTCGACGAGGGGCAGCGCGAGGCGCTCCGCGCGTTCTTCGGGTCCGTCGAGGAGGCGTACACCCAGTACGACCGGGACGTCGACCTCTCCCGGCGCAGCCTCGCGCTGAACTCGGAGGAGGCCACGGCGGCCAACAATCAGCTGCGCCTCGACGCCGAGCGCACCTCGCGTGTGCTCGCCTCGCTGCGCCACACCCTCGACGACCTCGTCTCCGACGGGGAGGGCAACGCCGGCGACGTCGACGACGTGGTGGCGCTGACGGAGTCCGTCGGGCGCATGGTGCGCGACCGGGAGGTCGTGCGCGAGCGGCTGCGAGTGCGGGAAGAGCGCCTCCAGCACGCGCTCGCCAGCACCAACGAGGGGCTGTTCGACTGGGCCCTGGCGACCGGCGAGGTGTTCGCGAGCCCGCGCTGCGCGGAGATGCTGTCGTGGCCGCCGGGGCGCCTCACCAGCGATCTCGGCTCGTGGCTGACGCTGTGGCACCCGGAGGACCGACCGTCCGGCGAGCACGAGCTGTGGCAGCACCTGCGCGGGCGCAGCGAGCGCTTCGAGCGGGAGATGCGGATGCTCACCGGCGACGGTGAATGGCGGTGGATCCTCATCCGGGCGAAGGTCTTCGCGCGCGACGAGCAGGGGCTCGCGACCCGCGTGGTGGGCACCTTCCACGACGTGACCGAGCGGCGGCGGGCGGCCGAGGAGGCCGTGCGCGCCAAGGAGGCGGCCGAGGCCACGAGCCGGTCCAAGAGCGAGTTCCTCGCCAACATGAGCCACGAGATCCGGACGCCGATGAACGGCATCCTCGGCATGACCGAGCTCGCCCTCGACACCGACCTCACCAACGAGCAGCGCGAGTACCTCTCCATGGTGCGCGCGTCGGGCGACGCGCTGCTGGCGATCATCAACGACATCCTCGATTTCTCGAAGATCGAGGCCGAGAAGCTCGTGCTCGACCGCATCGAGTTCTCGCTGCGCGACTGCGTCACCGACGCATGCCGCGCCGTCGCGCTGCGGGCTCACCAGAAGGGCCTGGAGCTGACCTGCAGCATCGCGCCCTTCGTCCCCGACCGGATGGAGGGCGACCCCGGGCGGCTGCGCCAGGTGCTGCTCAACCTCCTCGGCAACGCCATCAAGTTCACAGGACGGGGCGAGGTGGCCGTCGAGGTGACGCTCGCCTCCCGCGAGGGCGACGACGCCCTGGTCTCCTTCGCGGTGCGCGACACTGGCCCCGGCATCCCCGCCGACAAGCAGGGCAGCATCTTCGAGGCCTTCGCGCAGGCGGACAGCTCGATCACCCGGCAGTTCGGCGGGACGGGTCTCGGGCTCACCATCGCCTCGCGCCTCGCCGCGCTCATGGGCGGCGGCATCGCGGTCGCGAGCTCGCCCGGCGCGGGCAGCACGTTCACCGCGAGCGCGCGCTTTGGCGTGGTGGCGGGCGCGCGCAGCACCGAGCAGCCCAAGCCCCTCCAAGGGGTGCGCGCCATGGCGGTCGATGACAACCCGGCCAATCGGCAGATCTACGGGCAGCTCCTGGAGGCGTGGGGCGCGTCGGTGTCGCTGGCGGAGTCGGGGCCGGAGGCGCTCGCGCTCGTCGATCGCGCCGAGTCGGAGGCGAAGCCCTATGGCCTGCTGCTGCTCGACGACCGCATGCCCGGAATGGACGGACCCGCGGTCGCGGAGGCGCTGCTGTCGCGGTCGACGAAGCCCGCCATCATCCTGGCGACGTCGTCCGCCAAGGCGCTCAACGCGGAGCGGATGCACGCGCTCAACATCCGCCACTGGGTGACCAAGCCGGTGTCGACGCCGGTGCTGCTGGAGGCGCTCATGGGCTGCCTCGCGAGCGTGGGTTCGCCCTCCACGCTGCCGACGAGCCCGGAGCCGCGCCGCGGCGGCCTGGCGCGGCTCCGGGGGGAGCAGTCACTGCGGGTGTTGCTGACCGAGGACAACGCGGTGAACCAGGCCGTGGCGACGCGGCTGCTGGAGAAGCTCGGTCATCAGGTGACGGTGGCGAACAACGGCCGCGAGGCCGTCGAGGCGTGGTCGCGCGGCGACTTCGACGTGATCCTGATGGACGTGCAGATGCCCGTGATGGACGGCATCGACGCGACGAAGGCGATTCGCGCGGCGGAGTCGCTGCGGGGCACGCGGGTGCCGATCATCGCGCTCACGGCCCACGCGCTCAACAGCGACCGCGACCTCTGCCTCGCCGCGGGGATGGATCGGTACCTGTCGAAGCCCATCCGCTTCGACGCCCTGGCTGCCGCCCTGGAGGCGTCGGTGGTGGCGACGCGGCCGCCGGGCGAGAAGCCGCACGCGCTCGACGAGGAGACGCTGGTGTCGTCGCTGGGCGGCGACGTGGAGCTGGCGGTGCAGCTCTCGGAGATGTTCTTCGAGGAGAGCGAGGCGCTGCTGCGCGGCGTGCGCGACACGTGGGGCCGCGGGGACTGCGGGGCGTTGCAGATGGCGCTGCACAGCCTGAAGGGCGCCCTTTCGAACTTCGACGTCGGGCCCGCGTTCGAGACGGCGAAGCGGCTGGAGTCGTCGGCGCGGCGGGGCAGCCTCGCGCAGGTCACGGAGCCCGACCTCGCGGCGCTGGAGGTCGAGACCCGGAAGGTGGTGAAGGCGCTGCGCGGGTTCGTGGCCCGGCGGGGCGCTCCGGTGGAGGAGGTGCGGCCGTGAAGATCGTGGTGGTGGAGGACCAGAGGGTCGTGCGGGCCAAGCTCGCGGCGATGATCGCGCGGATGGGCCACCAGGTGCTGGAGGCCGAGGACGGCGAGAAGGGCCTCGCGCTCTGGCGCCAGGAGAAGCCCGACCTCGTGCTGATGGACGCGATCATGCCCGTGATGGACGGGTACGCGACGGCGCGGCGCATCCGCGCGCTGGAGCCCGACGGCTGGACGCCCATCATCTTCCTGTCCGCCGCGGAGGCCGACCTCGACCTGGAGAAGGGCATCGACGCGGGCGGCGACGACTACCTCGTGAAGCCGGTGAGCTTCGTGGTGCTGCACGCCAAGATCCGCGCGATGCAGCGCATCGACGACATGCGCCGGCGCATGAGCGAGCTGACGGCGCGCCTCGCGGACGCCAACGAGGAGCTCGCGCGGCTGAGCCAGCAGGACGGGCTCACGGGTCTCTCCAACCGGCGGTGCTTCGACGAGTCGCTCCGGCGCCTGGCTCGCGACGCGACCTTCGCCGACGCGCCGCTGTCGCTGCTGATGATCGACGTCGACCACTTCAAGGCCTTCAACGACACCCGCGGGCACCAGGCGGGCGACGAGTGCCTGCGCACCGTGGCGTCGCTGCTGGGCGCACAGCGGAGCGGCGCGGGCGAGGTCGCGGCGCGGTACGGAGGCGAGGAGTTCGCGCTGATTCTGCCGGGGCACGGCTCGGCGGCGGCGCTCGCGCGGGCGGAGCGCTTCCGCGAGGCGGTGCAGGCGCTGCGGCTGCCACACGGTGGAGGCGCGGCCGCTCCGTGGGTCTCCGTGAGCGTCGGCGTCGCGACGATGCTGCCGGGACAGAACGACGGCGACCCCCTCGTGGCCGCGGCGGACTGGGCGCTCTACCAGGCCAAACACAACGGGCGAAACCGGGTCTTCGCGGCGCAACCTTGAGGGAGACGGGAGATGGCGATGGATCGAGCAGTGGACGCGGTGAAGGCGGGGACGACGGTCACCGTGGTGACGGTGACGGGCGAGCAGTGGGTGGGGCGGCTGTCGGCCTTCGTGCCCAACGCGAGCGACCATCGCATCGAGCTGAGCGAGCGGACGATCGAAGGGTCGGTGAAGATGGTCGCGGCCGAGCGGGTCGCGTGGGTCGGGTTTCACCGCGGTGACGGCCACCCGCCGCGCACGCTGCCGACGGCCAACCGGCTGCTCCGCGTCCATGCCGTGGGCGGGCGAAAGCTCGCGGTGAAGGTCGACGTGGCGGCGCTCCAGCACCCGCTGGGGTTCTTCGCCGCGAGCACCGAGGAGGAGAGCCCCTTCCGCGAGTTCTGGTTCTATCACCACGGGGTCACGGCCCGGGAGCTGGTCGAGCCCATCGGCGCGATGATGATGCGGAAGGGGGTGATCGGGCCGGAGCCTCTGGCGCGCGGACTCCAGGCGCAGGCGGCGCAGAGGGCGGCGCCGCTCGGGCAGATCCTCGTCGAGCAGAAGCGCGTCACCGCAGAGGCGGTGGCGCAGGCCGTCGAGCTCCAGGCGCGCAAGCGCATGCGCATCGGCGAGGTGCTGGTGGAGGCGGGGCTCGCGACCGCGGCGGACATCCAGGCGGGGCTCGACGAGCAGAAGCGACGCATGGGGCGCAAGCTCGGCGACGTGCTGGTGGGGATGGGGATCATCACCGAGGCCGACCTGGCGCTGACGCTGGCCGAGAAGTTCTCGATGCCCTTCGTCGACCTCGACCAGGTGACCATCGAGCCCGAGGCGGTGCGCTCGATTCCGCGCGAGGTGATCGAGAAGCACCTGGTGCTCCCCATCGCCCTGACCGACCGGGTGGTGACGCTCGCGGTGGCGGACCCGCTCAACACCGACGGCATCGACTTCGTGCGCGTGCACCTCAAGCGCCGGGTGAGCGAGGTGCTCGCGACCCCGACGCAGTTGAAGCGCTTCGTCGACGCGGCCCTCGGCAACATCGACAAGGGAGAAGGGGAGTTCAAGAAGATCCTGGCGCAGCTCGCGGCCGAGTCGCAGCGGAGCGCGGTGGAGGCGGTCGGCGCGGGCGAAGACCTCGACGCGCAGGACAGCGCCGTCATCAAGCTGGTCAACCAGGTGATCGCCGACGCGTGCCGCAAGGGCGCGTCGGACATCCACATCGAGCCCTACGGCGACGAGCGCGACGTGGTGGTGCGCTTCCGCGTCGACGGCGAGTGCGAGGCGTACCAGGAGTTTCCAGCGTCGGTGCGCTCGGCGCTGGTGGCGCGCGTGAAGGTGATGGCGAACCTCGACATCGCCGAGCGCCGCAAGCCGCAGGACGGGAAGATCCGCTTCCGCTTCCACGACAAGATGGTGGAGCTGCGCGTGGCCTCCATCCCCACGGTCAACGGCAACGAGGACGTGGTGATGCGCGTGCTGGCGTCGTCCCGACCGATGCCCATCGACCGGGTGGGCTTCAGCGAGCGCAACCTGAAGGAGGTGCGCGGGGCCATCGCCCAGCCGCACGGGTTGATCCTGTGCGTGGGACCGACCGGGTCGGGCAAGACCACGACGCTGCACTCCATGCTCGGCGCCATCAACACGCCCGACATGAAGATCTGGACCGCCGAGGACCCGGTGGAGATCACCCAGGCGGGCCTGCGACAGGTGCAGGTGCAGCCCCGCATCGGGTTCACCTTCGCGGCGGCGCTGCGCTCGTTTCTGCGCGCCGACCCGGACGTCATCATGGTGGGCGAGATGCGCGACCCGGAGACGGCCGGCATCGCGGTGGAAGCGTCGCTCACGGGTCACCTGGTGTTCTCGACGCTGCACACCAACAGCGCGCCGGAGACCATCACCCGGCTCATCGACATGGGCGTCGAGCCCTTCACGTTTGGTGACGCGCTCTGCGGCGTGCTGGCCCAGCGCCTCGCCCGCGGGATGTGCCCCAAGTGCGTCGACCACTACCGCCCCGCGCGCGCGGAGGTCGACGAGATCGAACGGATGTACGGAGGCACCCACCCGAAGATCCAGCGGC
This sequence comes from Polyangiales bacterium, assembly GCA_044229975.1. Lineage (GTDB taxonomy): Bacteria > Myxococcota_A > Polyangia > Polyangiales > SCUS01. Next base: position 148,834 of record JBGARZ010000017.1, on the reverse strand, counting down.
TGCGCGACGACCGCTCGGCGACGCTCTGCCGCGCGACGGGGTGCGACGCGTGCGGGAAGACTGGCTACAAGGGACGCGTGGGGCTCCACGAGTTTCTCGTGGTCAACGACGACCTTCGGCGCGCGATCCAGCGTCGGGCCAACATCACCGAGCTGCGCGCGATCGCGAGGGCCTCGGGCATGACGACGCTCCTCCAGGACGGCATCGAGAAGGCCCTCGATGGCAAGACCGACCTGCGCCAGGTGTCCGCGGTCTGCGGTCGCGGCGAAGGTCCACTGACGTGAGCTCCATCGATGGCTGAACCGACGCTCTTGGCAGAGGGAACGATGGTCGCCCGGCGCTACCGCGTATGCGGCGTGCTGGGCCAGGGCGGCATGGGCGCGGTGTACCGGGTCGAGGACGCGGAGACCGGGGACGTGGTCGCCCTCAAGACCCTGCGCGAGGACCTCTACGATCGGGAGGATCTGGTGAAGCGCTTCGAGCGCGAGGCGCAGGCCGCGTCGCGCATCGGGCACCCCAACATCGTGGGCGTTCACGGCTTCGGCAACGACGAGCGGCTGCGCACGCGCTTCATCGTGCAGGAGCTGCTGCGGGGCGCCGACATCTCGGGCTGCCTCAACGAGCTCGGGAGCCTCTCGTCGCTGTCGACCATCGCGGTGGCGCTCCCGGTGATGGACGCGCTCGTCGCCGCGCACGCCGTCGGCATCGTGCATCGTGACATCAAGCCGGAGAACGTCTTCCTGCACGAGACCGACGACGGGGTCGTGGTGCCGAAGGCGATCGATTTCGGCATCGCCAAGGTCATCGACGCGCTCGACCGCAACGAGCGCACGGCGACGGGCATGGTCTTCGGGACGCCCTGGTACATGTCCCCCGAGCAGGCGCTGGGTGACAGCTCCATCGACGCGCGCACCGACATCTGGAGCGTCGGCACGATGCTCTACGAGATGCTCTGCGGCACGCTCCCCTTCGGCGCGAGCAACCCCAACGCCGTGATGGCGCAGATCATCTACGGTCGCCCGACGCCGCTCCGAGATCACCTCCCCGACGTCGCCGCCGACCTCGAAGCGGTGGTGCATCGCGCGCTCGAGCGCGAGCTCAACAAGCGCTACCGCACCATGGCGGAGTTTCGCGCGGCGCTCGCCGGGTGCGCGATCTGGAAGAACGTCACGCCCGAGCTCGCCCTCGGATTCATGCCGCGGCCCAGCGCCTTCGAGGGCATCAACGACATCCTGCCGGACGAGTTTCTCCACGACGTCGAGGAGAAGCTGGGCGCCCGTCGCGAGCGTCAGGCGTCGCGTCGTGGTGTCACGGCCGAGCCCTTCGAGCTGCACGCCATCGTCCCCAGCGCTCCGGCGCCGGATGCGTTGCCACAACCCGTGGAGGCTGCGCCCGCAGCCGCACCCGCAGTCGAGGTGACGGACGACGACGATCGTGTCCCGACGCGACCGCTCCCCGCGAAGTCGCAGGTCGCTGCGCCCGTCAGCGATCCCGAGATCGGCACCGAGCTCGTACCCAGGCAGCGACCTCCGTCCGTGGCTCCGCCTCCGAACGTCCATGTCCCGCATCGTCGGCAGCGCTTGGACTTCATCCCGGCCCCCACCGAACCGCCCGCGTTCGCCTGGGCGCGCGGTCCGTGGGTTGGGTTCGTCCTGACCCTCGTCGTGGTCGGCGCGGCCGTCGTCGCGATGGTGTTGAAGTGAGTCCGCAGGCGGTTCCCGAGCGACCCGGCTCCGGGGTGCTCGCCGTCCTGATCCGCCGACTCACGTCCGGCCCGGAGGACACCTACGTCGGGCCCGATCGCCCTTCGCCCTCGCTCGCGCTCGCGGCCCTCCTCGCCGCGGGTCTCGCGCTGCGCCTTCCCTGGCTGGGCGCGATTCCCAACCCCTGGGGCGCGGAGGGCGACCTGCCGTTGCGGGTGATCGCCGGCGCCCACGGCCCGACGTCCCATGGCCCCGGCATCGCAGCGGCGCGGGCACTCACGACGGTAGCTTTCGCGATGTTCGGGCCCTCGTTCATGTCGGCGCGGCTGGTGATGGTGCTGGCGCTCCTCGCGCTGACCGCGTCCGCCACGCTGCTCCTACGTCGGCGCCCCGCGCTCATCTTCGTGGCCGTGCTGCTCCTGCACCCGTGGAGCGTCGCGTGGTCGCGCACGGGGGACCATCACTCCGCGATCTCGCTGGGGCTCGCGGCGCTCGGGCCGGTCGCGTGGTGGTACGCCGTGCGGCGTCGGTCACCGCCTGCGCTCGTGCTCGCCGCGCAGTGCGTCGCGCTGGGCCTGCACTTCTCGCCGCTCGCGGCGATCCCGGCGGTGGCGTGCGTGCTGTGGGTGCTGCTGCCGTCGAGGCGTCCGCTCTTCCAGTGGCCCTCGACCTGGGTGGCCGTCGGTCTGGGGGTGTTGCATGGCGCGCTGGCGGTGAGGCTCCTGCCCGCGTCGACGCACGCATCGAGAGCGGGCGTCGGTGGGGGGCTCCATCGAGTCATGGACTCGCTGAGCGGGGTCTCGACGCTGGCGCACTTCGCGGGCGTTCGCTCGTGGGTCGAGGCCCTCGCGAGCTGCGTGCTGCTCCTCCTCGTGGCGTTGAGCGCGCGTCGCGTGCTGCACGACGAGATGGGTCGCTTCGCCGGGCTCCAGCTCGCGGTGGCGACGGTGGCGCTGCCGCTGCTCGCCGCGCCGGGCGCCGACCGTTGGGGCTTCGTGCTCGTCGCGCCGTGGGCGATGTGGTGCGCGGCCTGGGCGAAGACGCGCCCCGAGCGGGCGCTGGTGGGCTCCGCGGCGCTGGCGTTGGCGGTCACCGCGGCGCTCGCCTCGCACTTCCTGCAAGGGAGCACCGGCGCCGTTGCGCTGCGCGAGGACGCACCGGGTGGCCGCTTCCTGGGGCCGCAGGTGCCGCGCGAACGGATGGCGGTGCCGTCATTGGTCCGTGACGCGATCCTCGCCGACGCGGGCTGCACGCGCCCGGTGGTCGTGTGGAGCGACCCCGTCTTCGAGCCGCTGCGCTTCGTGTTCGCGGCCTCGCGCGACGGGTGCGTCCTGGGCGGCTCGATGGAGGAAACCATCCCCGAGGGAAGGCGTGTGTACCGCGTCACCAACGGTCGCTGGGCGCTCGTGGGCTGGCGGCGCGTCCGGCACTGGACGATGGTCGGCGGCGCGCCCCTCGCGGCGTTGTGGGCGCGTGACACCGCGGCGTCGTCGCCGCTTTCGGCACCCCCCGTCGGGCCACAGACGGACGGAGAGGATCTCCCCGGTGAGCTCGCCCCGCCCTCACGCTGACGACTCCCCGAAGCCCACGGTGAAGAACCCGCGGGCCGTCGGCACGACACCCGGTGCCTGGGGCATCAGCCCGGGTCCGCAGGGGCTCGGCGTACCCGCCGTGTTGGGGCTCACCGACGGGCGCACCCTCCACGGCATGCTCACGGGCTTCCGCGCCGACGCGACGGAGTTCGTGATGTGGCTGGGCTCCACCGAGGGCGAGGTCGACGCCTTCGCGCGGCGGATGCTCGTGCCCGCCGAGCGCGTCGTCTACGTGGGCTTCAGTCGACGACCCGGCGAGAGCGTCCCGGCCCCCATCGACACGCCGCTCGAACCGCTGCGCGTCCACGTCTCGCGCGAGCGCCACCTCGACGTGCGCGTGCCGACGGGCGCCGACGCCAACGCGCGGAGGATGGTGGCGTATCCGCTGGAGGCCGACAGCGATCTTCGCGAGCTGTTCTTCCTGCGCGACAACGTCCTCGGCTTCGAACGCCTGGAGCAGCTCGGCGCCATCCTGCTCTCCATGGGTGTCGTCAGCCGCGAGAACATCGACCGCGCGCTCGCCCAGCAGACGGAGCTGCGGCACCGCTCGCTCGTGCGGCGCACGACGGTGAGCACGGCCCCACCGGCGACGCCCGCGCCGCCGCCCGAGGAGGGACTGCGACTCGGAGAAGTCATGCGTGGGATGGACCTCATCACCGAGGTGCAGCTCGCGCAGGCGCTGGCGGCGAAGTTCCGTCTGCCCTTCGTCGACCTCGACGCCATCACCCTCGACCCCGCGGCGGCCACCGCCGTGCCGCAGGAGCTCATCCAGCGCTACGGCGTGCTGCCGACGGACTTCGACGCGCGCAGCCTCACGCTCGCCAGCCGCGAGCCCATGGCGCCCGAAAACCGCAACCTGTTGGAGTTTCGCATCGGGCGTCGGGTGCGCGAGGTGATCGTCGCGCCCTCGCAGCTCGCCCGCTACGTCGACGCCCACATCGCGAGGCCCGCCCCTCCGCCGAAGGCCGAAGCCTCGACGCCACCCACGCCACCACCGCCGCAGGAGGACTTCGAGCAGATCCTGCGCGAGCTCGGCGCGCTCCCGCCCGAGGAGGATGAATCCGCGAGCGGGGCCGAGACGCCGGAGGTGGCCGACAACGTCATCGTGCGCCTGGTGCACCGCATCTTCAGCGACGCCTATCGCCGCGGCGCGTCGGACATCCACATCGAGCCCAACGGCGCGGAGGACAACACCATCGTGCGCTTCCGCGTCGACGGCGACTGCGTCGTGTACCGGGAGCTGCCGCCCGCGAGCCGGCGCGCGCTGGTGGCCCGCATGAAGATCCTCGCCGGGCTCGACATCGCCGAGCGGCGCAAGCCGCAGGACGGGAAGATCCGGCTGCGGCTCTCGGGGCAGCCCGTCGAGCTGCGCGTCGCGACCTTCCCGACGTCGCGCGGCGACGAGGACGCCGTGCTGCGCATCCTCGCCTCGTCGAAGCCGCTGCCCCTGGCGCAGATGGGGCTCTCGCCGCGCAACCACCGCGAGGTCGCGCGCATCCTGGCGCGGCCCTACGGGCTCATCCTGTGCGTCGGGCCCACCGGGTCGGGCAAGACCACGACGCTGCACTCCATGCTCGGCGCCATCAACACGCCCGACATGAAGATCTGGACCGCCGAGGACCCGGTGGAGATCACCCAGGCGGGCCTGCGGCAGATGCAGGTCAACGTCCGCGCGGGGCTGACCTTCGCGGCGGCGATGCGGGCGTTTCTGCGCGGCGACCCGGACGTCATCATGGTCGGTGAGATGCGCGACGAGGAGACCGCCGGCACCGCGGTGGAGGCGTCGCTCACGGGCCACCTCGTGCTCTCGACGCTCCACACCAACAGCGCGCCGGAGACCGTGGTGCGGCTCATCGACATGGGGCTCGACCCCTTCAGCTTCGCCGATGCGCTCGTCGGCGTGCTCGCGCAGCGCCTCGCCCGCGGGCTCTGCAAGGTGTGCCGACAGAGCTACGCCGCCCCGCCCGACGCGCGCGCCGAGGTCGCCCTGGCGCTGGGAGAGGAGGCCCTCGCGGCGAGGCTCAACGGCGAACCCCTTACGCTGTGGCGGGCGCCGGGGTGCGCGGCGTGCGCCAACACCGGCTACAAGGGCCGCATCGCGCTGCACGAGCTGATGGTGACCGACCCTGGGTTGAAGCGGCTCATCGCGCGATCGGCGCCGGTGGACGAGCTCCGCGAGGTGGCGATGGCGTCGGGCATGACGACGCTGTTGCAGGACGGCGTCGAGAAGTGCCTCGCGGGTCTCACCGACCTGCGACAGGTGCTCGCGGTGTGCAGCGCGTGAGAGGTGGGTGATGACGAAACGGATCCTGCTCGTGGACGACCAGCCGAGGAACCTCCTCGCCCTCGCGGCCCTGCTGGAGCCCGAAGGGTACGAGCTGTTGCAGGCTGCCCACGGTCGCGTGGCGCTGGACGTCCTGGCGCGCGGCGGCGTCGACCTCGTCCTGCTCGACCTGATGATGCCCGACCTCGATGGCGTCGAGGTGCTCCAGCTCCTTCGTGCGACCGAGGCGGGGGCGCACGTCCCCGTCGTGCTCGTCACGGCGCACGCCGATCGGGAGCACCGCCTGCGCGCGCTGCGGGCCGGCGCGGACGACTTCCTGGAGAAGCCCATCGACGCGCCCGTGCTGCTCGCGCGGGTGCGCGCCCTCCTCGGCCTCAAGGAGGCGCTCGACACGCTCAAGCGACGCAACGCCGCGCTGCACGAGGCCCAGCGGGAGAACCGCGAGCTGTCGGCGCTGCTGGTGCGCGACCTCACGGCGCCGCTCGGGGTCGTGTCCGGCGCCATCGAGGCGGTGCGCGGGGGTCTGCTGCCGACGCAGTTCAACCTGGTCGGACCCATCAGCGACGCGCGCGCGGCCACGGCCCGGATGCAGAACCTGGTGCGCGACCTCCTCACGCTCTCGCGCCTGGAGAGCCCTGGCCTGAACCTCCGGCGCGAGGTGCTGGTCGTGGCGAAGATCCTGCGCGAAGTGCTGGCCTCGTACGAGAGCCGGGCGGAGGCCCGCAACGTCACGCTGCTGCGACCGCCGACGGCGTCCGTCGCGATGAAGGCCGACAAGGCGCTGCTGCGACGCGTGCTGGAGAACCTCCTCGACAACGCGCTGCGATACACGCCCAGCAAGGGCCGCATCGGCGTCGACCTCGCGGTGCGCGACGGCATCGAGATCACGGTCTCCAACGACGGAGCGCCGATCCGTCCCGAGGACCGCGCGCGCATCTTCGAGAAGTTCACGCGCGGTTGCGAAGAGCCGATGCACGAGGGCCACTCGGGGCTCGGCCTCTACTTCTGCCGACGCGCGCTGGAGGCCCACGGCGGCACCATCCGCCTCGTGGAGACCACCAACTGGCCGACGTCCTTCCTCCTGCGTCTGCCCAACGCCTTCAAGGACACCGTCGTCCCCGACGTTTCTCAGGGTGGCGCCAGCAGGACTCCCGCATGAGCGACTACCGGGTCGAGAAGGTTCGGCACCGCGTCGACCTCACGCTCATCCACCGCGTCTCCCTCGCGGGCGACATCTTCCTCCAGGCCGCGACGCGCCATCGTGTCGGCCCCGAGGAGCCCGTCGACGCGCTCAACGCCGAGGCCCCGTTCCTGCCGCTGGAGCTCGACTCGGGCGACGTCGTGATCGTGCAGAAGTCGCACATCTTCACGCTCGTCACGATGCTCCCCGAGCGGGACGACACCGTCGAGCGCGGCGTGCTCGGGATGCACGTCGAGTTCACGCTCTCCGACGGGAGCGTGTGGAGCGGTTCGATCTTCCCCGAGCAGCCCGCCGACCGGCCGCGCCTCGTGGACTTCCTCAACGACACGACGCGGCGCTTCGTCGCCCTCTTCACCCGCGACCGGGTGGTGGTCATCAACCGCGAGCACCTCTCCTTCGCCCGCCCGAGGAGGTAGGAAGACGATGGCCCAACTCGACCGGCTCCTCGCGGGCATGAAGGGCCACCGCGCCAGCGGGCTCCGGCTGACCGAAGGGGCCTTCGCCGAGTTCGAGATCGACGGCGCGCTCCGCCCGGTCACCCGCACCGCCCTCACGGGACCGCAGGTGGTTTTGCTCCTTTGCGAGATCGCGCCTCCGGATGCGGCGATGCTCATCAACGAGGGGCAGCCCGCGCACTTCGCGTACGTCTCCGAAGACGGCGCCTTCACCGTGCTGGCCGCGCGCGACGACGGGCTCTGGCGCGCTCACGTCACCCTCGACGAGGAGAAGGAGCGCGAACGCCTCACCGGTCAGCACCGCGCCTTCCGCGGCCCCGACCCCAACATCGAGCCCGCGCCCGTCGTCCCGCCGCCCGAGGTGCTCGACACCGTGCTCCCGGCAGACCCGGACGACGACGACGCCATCCACTCCTTCGCGGGGAGCGACCACGCGCGGGCCGCGCTCGACGCCCTGCTGGTCGACCTCGTGCGCCGCGGCGCCTCCGACCTCCACCTGCGCTGCGGGCAGTGCCCCATCATCCGGCTGCACGGCGAGATGGTGCGGGTGGACGCTCCGCCGCTGGAGCGCGCTGCGCTGGAGGCGATGCTCCGCTCGGTGATGCCCGAGCGAAACCGGCGGCAGTTCGCGCAGACCAACGACACCGACTACGCGTACGAGATCGCCGGGGCGGGGAGATTCCGCGCCAACGCGCTGCGCGAGCGGCTCGGGCCCGCGGCGGTGTTTCGTCACATCCCGGCGGCCGTGGTGACGGTCGAGCAGATGGGCATCTCGCCGGAGGTGCAGCGGCTCTGTCAGCTCAGCCGGGGCCTGGTGCTGGTGACCGGGCCCACCGGGTCGGGCAAGTCCACGACGCTCTGCGCGCTCGTCGACCTGGTCAACCGCTCGCGCCACGACCACGTTATCACCATCGAAGACCCGATCGAGTTCGTGCACGCGGGCAAGCGCTGCGTGATCACCCAGCGGCAGGTGGGCGTGCACACCGGCTCCTTCAAGACCGCCCTGCGCGCCGCGCTGCGCGAAGACCCCGACGTCATCCTGGTGGGCGAGCTGCGCGACCTGGAGACCGTGGGCATCGCGCTGGAGACCGCGGAGACCGGGCACCTCGTCTTCGGAACGCTCCACACCTCGACGGCGGCCAGCACCATCGACCGGATCATCGACCAGTTTCCCGCCGACGAGCAGGCGCAGATCCGCGTGATGCTCGCGGGCTCGCTCCGCGGCGTCATCTCGCAGACGCTGTGCAGGAAGGTCGGCGGCGGGCGCGTGGCGGCGCGCGAGGTGCTGCTGTCGATCCCCGCGGTGGCCAACCTCATCCGCGAGGGGAAGACCTTCCAGCTCCCGACGGTGATGCAGACCTCGCGTCGCCTCGGGATGGTGACCCTCCACGACGCCCTGCTCGACCTCGTCGACGCCGGGCTCATCACCCCGTCGGAGTCGTACCTCCGCGCGCTGGACAAGGCGCCGCTCGTTGCTGCCCTGCGAGCGCGCGGGCTTGACGTCTCCTTCGCCGAAGACAACGTCGCGAGGGCGTAACGCGCTGCCCGAAAGCGGGAAGCGCCAGAGTCGTCGTGTAACCTCGAAAGTCACCTATGGCCGCGATGGACGAACGGGAGGCGCTGCGGGACTTGTGGGCGACGCTGGAGGCCACCCGCACGGAGGTCGAGGCGGCGGTGGCGGCGGCGGCGGAGAAGATCCCATCGATGGCCGCGACCTTCGCGGCGATGACCCCGGCGATGCGCGACGCGCAGCGCACCATGGGCGCGGCGCAGCAGCGCCGGGCGCTGGTCGACGGTGAGTGGGACGGGTACCTCGCCCACCTGCGGGCGCAAGGCAACGCGTACGCGCGGATGGGCATCGAGTTTCGCGACTGGGTCGGGCTGCTGGGCGCCTACCGTGGCGTGATTCGTGGTCGCGTGCTGCACGACCTCGACCCTCGGAGCGAGGGGATCCTCTGGGGGATGGAACGCTTCACGGACGTCGCGATGGCGGAGCTCGGCTCTGCGTACATCGCCGGGAAGGAAGACCTGGTCCGCCGGGCCGAGGCCGAGGTCGCCCGCTTCGTCGACCTCTTCCAGAACGCCTCCGTCGGCATGGTGATCTGGCACCTCGACGACCCGGCCGACCCGACGACGTTTCGACTGGTGACGGTCAACCCCGCGGCCGTGCGCTCCAGCGACTGGGACCTCCGCGGGGCCATCGGGCGACAGGTGCGGGACCTCAACCAGGAGGTCCGCCCCCAGTACGTCGACCTCTGGACCGCGACGCTCGGCGACCGCGTCCCGCGATCGTGGACCAATGTGCGCGGCAGCGACCCGGAGACCCGGCGCACCTTCGAGGCGCAGTGCTTCGCGCTCCGCGAGGACTACCTCGGGGTCATCTTCGACGACGTCAGCGAGAAGGTCCGGATGGCCGCGCGCATCGACCACCACGTGCGCGAGCTCGAGCGCTCCAACCGCGAACTCGACGACTTCGCCTACGTCACGTCGCACGACCTCAAGTCACCGCTGCGCGACGTCCGCAACCTGGTGAGCTGGATCGTCGAGGACGTCGGCGACGCCCTCCCGCCCGCGTCGGCCCAGCACCTCCGCCTCGTCAACGACCGCGTGCAGCGGATGGAGCAGCTCCTCGACGACCTCCTGGAGTACTCGCGCGTCGGGCGGATGGTGGACGACGCGCACCCCTTCACGCTGCGCGAGGTCTTCGGCAACATCCTCGCGCTCCACGCCCCGCCCCCGGGCTTCGCGGTGCGGCTGGACGGAGAGGACGTCAGCCTTCGCACGCCGCGGACGCCCTTCGAGAAGGTGCTGCGCAACCTCATCAGCAACGCCCTCAAGCACCACGATCGCCCGGAGGGGACCATCGTCGTGAGCGCCGTGCCGACGGACGGTCGCATCGAGGTGCGTGTGCAGGACGATGGCCCGGGCATCAAGCCGGAGTTCCACGAGCGGGTGTTCCGGATGTTCCAGACGCTGCGGCCGCGCGATCAGGTGGAGGGCAGCGGCGTGGGGCTCGCGATCGTGAAGAAGACCGTCGAGGTCTTCGGGGGGAAGGCCCGGGTGGAGTCCGAGGGGCGTGGCACGGCCGTCGTGTTCACGTGGCCCATGCGCTGTGACGGCGTCGTGAGGGTAGGGTGATGCCAGGTCGAACCGTGAGCGTCCTGCTGGTGGAGGACAACGTCATCGAGCACGAGGCCGTCCGCCGCGCCTTCAAGCGCGAGCGCATCAGCAACCCCATCACCACGGCCATCGACGGCATCGAGGCGCTGGCCCTCCTGCGAGGCGATGGAGCGGAGGCGATCGCGCGGCCGTACCTCATCCTCCTCGACCTCAACATGCCCCGCATGAACGGCCTGGAGTTTCTCGCCGAGCTCCGCGCCGACCCTGAGCTGAAGGACAGCGTGGTCTTCGTGCTGACCACGTCTCGCAGCGACGAGGATCGTGTGGCCTCGTACGACTTCAACGTCGCGGGCTACATCGTGAAGAGCGACGTCGGCACCGGCTTCATGCGGCTCATCGGGCTCCTCGATCACTACTGGCGCATCGTGGAGTTTCCCTGAGAGGCGCCCTCAGCCGAGCGCCGCGCGCACCGCTCGTCCGAGTCGGTCGAGCGTCAACGGCTTCTCGATAAGCCGCGCGTCGGGAGGGAGCCTTCCTCGCTCGCGCGCGGCGCGGTCGGTGTAGCCCGACATGTAGAGCACCCGCAGCGTCGGGCGAAGCTCCAGCAGCGCGCAGGCCACCTCCGGGCCGGCGAGCCCCGGCATCACGACGTCCGTCAGCACCAGGTCGATCGCCGTCGACGTCTCGCGGCAGAGGGCGATCGCGGAGGCCCCATCCGACGCCTCGATCACCGTGTAGCCCAGCCTACGCAGGGCGCGTGCAGCGACCGCCCGCACCGGCTCCTCGTCCTCGACCAGCAGCACCGTCTCGCTGCCCGAAGGGACGGGCGTCAGGGCGTTGCCGACGGCGTCCTCCGCGTCGAGGGCGCGCGGGAGATACACGCGAAACGAGCTGCCGTGCCCGAGCTCCGAATACACCGTGACGGTTCCGCCGCTCTGCCGCGCGATGCCGTAGACGGTGCTGAGTCCGAGGCCGGTGCCACGGCCCACCTCCTTCGTGGTGAAGAAGGGGTCGAACACGCGCTCCAGGACGTCACGGGGGATGCCATCCCCCTCGTCCGTCACGCACAGCACCAGGTAGTCGCCAGCCGGGAGATGGTGGTTGCGCGAGTGGGCGAGCTCTTCCGAGAGGCTCACGTGCTGGACCTCGATCTCGATGCGGCCGCCGCGGGTCATCGCGTCGCGCGCGTTGACCGTGAGGTTGACCACCACCTGCTCCAGGGCGTGCGGGTCGATACGGACGCGCCAGGGCATCGGAGCGGCCGCGAGCGTGAGCACGACGTCCTCGCCCACGAGGCGTCGCAGCATCGGGAGGGTGGCGCCGACCACCTCGGCGGCCACCACCACGCGCGGCGCCGAGGTCGACACCCGCGAGAAGGTCAGGAGCTGCCGCACCAGCACCGCGGCTCGCTGCGCCGCACCGAGGACCTGTTCGAGGTCGTCACGCAGCTCGCTCTCCGCGGGCAGCGCGTCCTTCATGAACCCCGCGAAGCCCAGGATCACCGACAGCAGGTTGTTGAAGTCGTGCGCGACGCCGCCCGCGAGCTGGCCGAGCGCGTCCATCTTCACCGCGTGACGGAGCTGTTGCTCGGTCTCGCGCGCCGCGGTCACGTCGAGCGCCAGCCCCACCGTCCCGACGATGGCGCTGCCCTCGTCACGCAACGCCCCGACATGACACTGGTACGTGCGACCGCTGCGGGCGGCGATGTGCGCGCCCGCCTCGCCCGCGAGGGCTCGCGCATGGAGCGCGTCCATCTCCTCCGCCTCGGTCTCCCCGAGCAGGACCCGCGCGGTCTGCCCGACATACTCCGTCGCGCTCCCTCCGATCGTGTCGAGGACGGCGCCGCCCACATGGGTGATCGAGAGCGTGGTGTCGGTGGTCCAGTGCAGCACCGGAAGCTGCGCGAGCACGAAGCGCAGGTGCTCCTCACGTAGCTGGAGGGCCCGGTTGGCGGCCGCGAGCTCGTTGCGCTGCTCGCGCAGTTGGCCGACGGCGAGCTCCAGCGCGCGCTGGTTGCGGTCGAGCTCCTGCCGGAGGCGACCCTGCTCGATGGCGACCTCCACCACCTTCTGCAAGCGGTCGCGGGTGAGCTCGCTCTTGAGGAGGTAGTCCACCGCGCCGTGCTTCAGCGCCTCGACCGCGACCTGCTCGCTCCCCTGCGAGGTCAGCATCACGATCGGGAGGAGGCGACCCGCCAACAGGTCGAGCACCCGCACGCCGTCCTCGTCCGGCAGGCGGTAGTCCAGGAGCACACAATCCACCGACGCGGACGCGATCAGGGACAGACCTTCCCGCGCCGTCGCGGCCTCCATCAAATCGTGCCGCCCGGACAGCAGGCGGCGGATCTGCTCGCGGTCGACATCGTTGTCATCGATCACGAGCACGGTCGTCATGGCCAACCCATCCGATGGTGTCGCTGCGTTCACGGTTGAAGGCGGTGCAACAGGCCACCCACTGGGGCGCACTCTACCGCCGCGAGATGGTCAGCCGGGATCAAAACCGCGGCACTGCATAGGGCCATCCTCCGCGACGGCAACCGCCCGGGCATGCCTCCATCGGATCAACGAAGAAGTGACGGGGATCCATTTTCCCGCTCAAGGTCTCCGCAGACCTGCCGATATCAGTCTAGTGAACGACGCCCCCTCGTCACCCACGCAGGTGACAGCGGGCTCGTCAGGCGGGCCACCGCACCGACCTCACCGTCGGCGGAGCTCACTCCACAATAACGGCAAACCTCGCGCGAGCGGGGGACGCAAAGCCTACGGGACTCGAAAGAGTTGGCTGGGTTGCTGAATGGAAAAGCTCATGAAGAAGTCATGGATTTCGGCTTTCGTGGCGATCGTGACCGTCGCGGCCAACGGGTGCGCGGGCGGAGCAGACGGTGCGACGATGGAGGTGCCGGTCGGCATCACGCTGTCCCCCCTGGGCGAAAACGTGATCGCCTCATCGTCGGTCAACGTCCCTCTCGCGGCGTCCGCCGGGACGGGCGTGCTGGCGACGGGCGATGTCGTCGACGGGACGCGCCTGGCGTCGGCGCCGACCCAGGTCTGCGCCGTGGCGGACGCCTCGTCCAGCACGATGGCGACGGCCCGGTCTCTGGGCTCGTGCGTGCGGGGCGCGCTCGTCGCCGACGACGTCGGGCAATACTTCGTGTTCAGCCCGGAGCACGACGTCGACTACGCGATGAGGCTGGTGGGCGACGGCGACGCGACCTTCGATCTCGGTGTGTCGACGGTCGGTCCGGGTGGCGCGCGTCGGTGTGCAGTGTTCACCGCCGGCATCACCTCCACCCGCTTCTCGTCCAACGAGGGCGTCGGCGACCTCTGCGTGGTGGTCCGTTCGGACAGCGGCTCCGCTCAGGCGTTTCGCCTCGGACTCACCCACTGACCGACGCGGGGCGGTCGTTGGGGTTGGCCCGCGGCCGGAAGAGCCGCTCCACTGCCCGGAGATCGCACGGAGGCTTTCCAGGCGGCGCTACAATCGCGCGCCATGCCGACGCCTGAACTCAAGGAGTTGCGGGAGGCCTTCGATGTCCTGCGCCTCGTGCCGCCCGAAGGCCGTGCCCCCCCTGAAGCAGTCGAACGATTCATGGCCGCGGGCGAAAGGGTCTTCGCGAGGATTCGTGCCGACGACGTTGGCGAGCGGGAGAGAAGCCAGATCGTGGCGGCGCTCAAGCGGGTCATCGCGCGGGGCCCACGCGGGTGGTAGCCCTCGCTCCGATCGTGACTGTGCTGCCTGCGAGCGCGGCGCCGCTCCGACCGACCTCATCGTTCCGGTGATGGGTCACGCCGACACCCGCATGGTCGAGCGCGTCTACGGACGCCTCTCTCCGAGTGATCTTCGCTGGAGAATCAATGGCCTCCGCGGACGATCTCGCTGTGTCACCGGCGTGTCAGACAGAGTGGATTCCCACGGACCATATGGACGATCCGCCCCCCGGCGTCGATCGCTCAAAACAGCTTGTTTATTGGTGCCCAGAGACAGAGTCGAACTGCCGACACGGGGATTTTCAATCCCGGTCGAGACCGCGGAACACTCGACCATTTCAATCATCTTGGACGGCGATGGGACGCATTTGGGACACGCTCGGGGACTCGACGCCGCGAGGACCGCGCAGATCCTGGGCGCTCTCGACGCTGGCCTTGCCGATGTCGCGCAGGGTCTCTTGCGGGCACTGCTTCGGCAGCAACTTGGTCGGTGACGTCTCCGGCATCAAACACGCGTCGGTGATTGGAAGGGCGTGAACGGTGCGCCGCCGTGACCTGCAGAGCGCTCGCTGCCTGTCGGTGCCCAGGCGCACCTGGATGCTCGACGCGAACCCGTTCGCGGAGCTGGCTCGCCTCCCGGCGCAGGGCGCGCTGCTCCAGCACCCGACCGAGCACCAGGCGGAGCTCGTCGAAGTCGATCGGCTTGGTCAGGTAGTAGTCCGCACCGGCCCGCATCGCGTGCACCGCGTCGTGCACCGTGCCGAAGGCCGTCATCACCACCACCGGCAGCGAAGGGTCCGCTGCGCGCGCCCGGGAGAGCAGCTCGATGCCCGTCATCCCCGGCATCCGCACGTCGGTCAGCAGCACGTCGGGGTGCGAAGCTCCGATCATCTCCAGGGCCTCCTCCCCGGAGGAGGCGGTCTCGACCTCGTAGCCCTCCTCGGCCAACAGCATGGCGAGCGCACGACGAGCGGAGGGTTCGTCCTCGACCATCAACACCCGGGCACGAGGCGAAGCGGCATCAGGCACGTTGGAGTCGTCCGTCATGGTGAGGCCGACGGAATTCACGATCCGTTCCGCAAACGAGAACGCGCCGACGCGTCAAGTTCCTGCCGACGGTGACGGTGCGGTTGCGCCCTCGCCGTTCCGTCCCGCGCGAATCACCTGCGCAGCGGGTGCACCTTCTGCGCTCGCGGGTCCGCTATTCGCAGGCGTCGATGGGATCGGCACGGCGATGGCTACCTCCCGATGCCCATGCAACCTCCCTTTCGCTCCCTGTGCCGATCGGCCGCCGACGCGGTGCGACGGATCCCCTCGGGCGCCCGCGTCTTCGTGCACGGCGCCGCGGCCACGCCCACTGGCCTCCTCGAAGCGCTGGCCGCGCGCGACGACCTCGACGGCGTGCGGCTCTACCACCTGCACACCACGGGGCGCTTCCCCTTCACGGAGCCGGCGCTCGCCGGTCGCTTCCGCTCGGTGTCGCTGTTCGTCGGGGACGGGCTGCGCGACGCGGTCGCGGAGGGAGAGGCGGACTACATCCCGGTGTTCCTCGCCGACGTCCCCGGGCTCTTCACGTCGGGCGTGGTCCCGCTCGACGTCGCGCTGGTGCAGGTGTCCGCCCCCGACGCCCACGGGCTCTGCTCGCTCGGGACCTCGGTCGACGCGGCCCGCGCGGCGGTCGACTCGGCCCGCCTCGTCATCGCCGAGGTCAACGAGCGCATGCCCCGCACGCACGGCAATACCGCGGTGCCCCTTGCGCGCTTCGACGCTTGGGTGTCGACCTCGCGCCCCCTCCCCGAGCGCGCTCCGGCCGCCGAGACCGAGGCCGAACGGCGCATCGGCGAGCTCATCGCGGGGCTCGTGGAGGACGGCTCCACGCTGCAGATGGGCATCGGCGCGATCCCCGACGCGGTGCTCGCGCGGCTGGGCGACAAGCGCGACCTCGGCGTGCACACGGAGATGTTCTCCGACGGGCTGATCCCTCTGATTGAGGGCGGCGTGGTGACCAACCGGCGCAAGGCCGTCCACCCGGGCCGCACGGTCACCAGCTTCGTCCACGGGTCCCGCGCGCTCTACGACTTCGTGGACGACAACCCGCTGGTGGAGTTTCACCCCTGCGACCGCACCAACGACGCCTCGCTCATCGGGCGCAACGACCGCGTCGTGGCCATCAACTCCGCCCTGGAGGTCGACCTCACGGGGCAGGTCTGCGCCGACTCTATCGGCCACCGCATCTACTCGGGCATCGGCGGCCAGATGGACTTCATCCGCGGCGCCGCGCTCTCCCGCGGCGGCAAGCCGATCCTCGCGCTGCCCTCCACGGCCGCGCACGGGACCGTCTCGCGCATCGTCTCGGCGCTCCGCCCCGGCGCCGGGGTGGTGACGACGCGCGGGCACGTCCACTGGATCGTCACCGAGTACGGTGCGGTGAACCTCCACGGCCGGACGCTCCGGGAGCGGGCTGAGGCGCTGGTCTCGATCGCGCACCCCGACTTCCGCGCCGAGCTCGCCCGGGAGGTTTGCGCCACGCGGCACTACGTGGTGGGCGCCCCGGGTCCGGCGACCGACTCGGCCCGGATGCGGTAGGCGCCGACGAAGAGCGAGAGCGCGAGGGGGCCGAGCACGAGGCCCCAGGGGCCAAGCGAGCCGATGCCACCGACCACGCCGACGAACAGGAGCAACGGATGGACGTCGTGGGCTCCGAGGCGCGCGAGCATCGGCCGCAGCACGTTGTCGACGGTACCGATGAGGACCACGCCGCACGCCGCGAGGACGAGCGCCTCGCGGTGTCGGCCGACGCCCACCAGCAGCGCGCAGAGTGGCAGCCACACCAGCGAGCTGCCGACGGCGGGAACGACGGACGCGAGCGCCGTGAGCGCTGCGAGCCCGGCCGCGTTCGCGATGCCGAGCGCGAGGTAGACCGCGAAGGCTACGACGCCCTGCGCGAGGGCAGTAAGCAGGCCGCCCACGAGGAGGGCGCGGGCGACGCGCAGGGACTCGGCCAGCAGCCGGTCGAAGTGCTGCGGCGCCAGGGGCGAGCCGTGGCGCGCCACCGTGAGGATCTCGGCGCCCTCCGCGGAGAACACGTACGCCGAGGCGACCAGCGCCAGCGCCTGGACCACGCCGGTGGAGACGACCGTGAGGGCCCGCGACGCGAGGCCCGTGGCGCCCGGCGCGAGGTCGCGCGCTGCTCCCCAGAAGCGATGCGAGAGGTCGTGCGCCCCGACCGGGCCCGGGCCGGCGCCGATCCAATGGCCGAGCGTGCCGGTCGAGGCCGCGCGCTTGAGGGTGGCCACGGCGTCGCCCGCGAGCGACGTGAGCGGCGCCACCAGGAGGAAGATTGGCGCGAGCAGGGCCACGACGAGCACCAGTGTCGCAAGGCCCGCGAGGCGGCGGCGGTGCCCGAAGCGCTGGGACAGCCGTGTGATCCAGGGGGACGCGAGCCCGGCGAACCACGCACCCACGACGAGCGGCGCGACCAGCGGGTGCACCGCCGCGAGCGCGAGCAGGGCCAGGGTGGCGGTCAGCACGGCGAGCGCCTTCTGCTGGTCCGGGGTCGCGACGGCGGCCGTGGAAGCGCTCGGGTCGACGACGTCTGATGGAGGCCCGGCGGGCTCGTTGGGGGACATCGGGGCGACCGCTTCAGCAACGACCGCGCCGCGCAGGGCGTTCGCGGTGCGTGCACGCGCTGCGCCCCTCGTGTGGAGGCGGCAACGGCCACGCTTCGCCGGGTCGGGGTGCCCCTCGACCTACCCGAGCAACGCGGTGGTCAAGTCGGCGCGACCCTTCCTCCTCGATCGCGTCGAGCGTCGCCGCGGCCCGCGGGTTGCTCGATCTCGGAAGCGTCGCAGTGGCGACCTCGCGCGTTGCGCGCGTGCCCCGATGGAAAGGTGACAAGGCCATGCAGATCGACGTTTCGTTTCCCGGCGGCAAGCGAGTCGACGCCTCGGTGGGCGGCTTCACGGTGCGCACCGATCAGCCCGCCGAGGTCGGCGGCGCCGGCAGCGCGCCGGGCCCCTTCGAGCTCTTCCTCGCGTCCGTCGCAACGTGCGCGGGCTACTACGCACTCGCCTTCTGCCAGGGCCGAAACCTGCCCACCGAGGACCTCGGGCTCTCGCTGCGCTACGACGCCGACGGCGCCGGGATCCCCACGCGGATCGTGCTCGACCTGCGCTTGCCGCAGGGGTTCCCGGAGAGCCACAGGGCGGCGATGCTGCGCGCGGTCGGCAACTGCAAGGTCAAGCGCACGGTCGCGTCCTCGCCCGAGATTACGGTGGCACTCGTGCCCGACGACCTGGCCCGCGGCGACGCGACCGGCGCGACCTCCTCGCGTTGACCACACTGGGAACGAGCGTTGCACATGCTCCTCCCATGATGATCGACGCCGTTCGGCGACGGGGACTCGCGACGGGCCTCTTCCTGCTGGTGGGGCTCGTTGCGCCGTCCACCGCCGCGTCGCAGCCCATCCTCGGAGACCACACGGCCGCCGTCTCGGACACTGCCTCCCCGCGCCCCAGGCGCCCGTTTTTCGTCGAGGTCGAAGGGGGCGCCTCGTACCTCGCGCTGGTCTCCGTGCAGGGCTCTGCGACCGTGTTTCCCAACGTCGCGACCTTCACGGGCTGGGGACCGGGCTTCGGCCTGACCGCGGGCGTGCACGACCTGCGCTTCAGCCTCGCCTTGCAGGTCCACGCCTCGTTCTTCGGCGGCGACGGGGTGGCGCTCGCTCCCTCCCCCGGCAACACCGCCGCCGTGACCTTCCAGACGGTGGGGACGACGCTCGAAGGTGCGTTTCGATTGCCCCTGGGACGGGTCGAGCTCGCGCTGCGCGTGGGGGCCGGGCACCTCTACCTGACCGGCTTCGCGGGCGGCGCGACGACGAGCTCGCCGCGTGTGACCGCCCACGGATGGGCCGCCCACGGGGGCCTCGGCGTCGACGTGCCGATCTACCGCGGGTGGTTCGTCGGCCTCGACGCCGACTTCGCGGTCGCTGCGGTGCACCGGGCGGCCGTTGAGTACCCCGACTGCGCCTCCGACGACCCTCACTGCATGGAGCTTCGCGAGGACGGCGACGCGATCGCGTTCATGTTCCATCCCCACCTCCAGCTCGGCCTCCGCTTCTGACGGCCACCGCCGGGACGTCGCCAGGGATGGAGGTTCGCGGACGGGGAAGGCCGGCACCCGTGCGCGCGGAGTCGAGACGCCAGAGACGCAGGAAGAAATGATGATCAAGCCGTTCGAGAAGGTGCTCGTTGCCACGGACTTCAGCGACCACGCGCACCGCGCGTTGGAGCGCGCCATCGACCTCGCGCAGCGGTACGAGGCGTCGCTGCACGTGGTGCACGTCTGGGACATGCCGCTCCTCGCGCGCGGCGCGAGCATGGAGCCGTCCGTGGACTGGAGCACGCTCATCGAGGCGTCCGCGCGGGCGGAGCTCGACGAACTGGTGTCCGGCCTGCGCACGAGCAAGCTGTCCGTCACCTCGACGCTGACCACTGGATCGCCATGGGAGCGCATCCTCGCCGACGCCGAGGCGCAGGGCGCCGACCTCATCGTGGTCGGAACCCACGGCCGGACGGGCATCCGCCGGGTGATGATGGGGAGCGTCGCCGAGCGGGTCGTGCGGATGTCGCCCGTCGCCGTGCTGACGATCCACTGAGCGTCACTTCGTGGCGAAGCCGGCGCGCCGGGCGAGCTCCTCCTCGATGAGCTCGTGCAGCGCGCCCTCGATCTCCCGGCGCAGGCGGCGCAGCGCCGTGAGGTCGTGCTCGCTCGCCGCCTCGGGCGGCACCACCGGCTCGCCGAGGATGTACTCGGGTCGCACCCGGTGGAGCCACGGGAGGCCGGCCCACGGGCGCGGGAGCGGCAGGTGGAGGCCGAGCGGTCCGAGCCAGCGCCGACCCCGATCGTAGGGGTCACCGACCCAGTCGAACCACTCGTCCGCGCCGAACGTCGCGAGCGGGATCAGCGGCGCCCGGTTGCGGACGGCCGCGCGCACGAAGCCGTAGCGCCCCGACCACAGCAGGCGGTAGCGGAGCTCGCGCGGCTTCAACGCCTCGCGCAATCCACCCGGCATGACCAGCACGAGCTCGTCGCGGCCGAGGAGACGGTCGACGTTCGCGGGCGTCCCGTCGACCACGCCCGCGTCGGCGGCGAGGCCGCGCAGGAACGGCACGCGCCACCACAGGTGCTCGCCGAGGACCCAGACGCGCCGACCCGTCGCGCGCCGCAACAGGGCGATGGCGAGCGCGGCGTCCCATCCGAAGGCGTGGTTGGCCACGAGCAGTCCGCGGCCCGCGGGGAGGTGCTCGACCCCGCGGAGGGTCGCTCCGACGAGGTCCGTCGCGCGACCGGCGAGCGACCAGAATCGCTCGGACCTCCCCGGATCGCCGACGCCGACGGCGTCCTTCCGCGCGGCGTCGAAGTGATCGAGCGGGACGCGGCCCCTCACAGCGCGACCAGGAGCGCGAAGGCGGTGGGCGCGAAGAGGCGAGCGAGACGTCCGAGCAGCGCGGGAGGTGTCATGCGCCAGCCGGGCTGCACGGCATGTACCGATCGGGCGCGCGGACGATCGGACTCGCACGGCTCCCTACCCCCGTCCGTGACCGCTCGCGCAGCATCTGCACGAGGCGGCGAACCGCCTGCGCCCGTCGGGGCGGCGGAGGTTCGTCGCGCGGCGCCTGCGCCCGTCGGGGCGGCGGAGGTTCGTCGCGCGGCGCACCGACGCGAGCCCGCGGCACCGGGCACGGCACGTGCGAACGAGGCGGTCTCCGGCGGCGAAGCGCCGCGAGGCCACCATGACACGTCGTGATCCACGCCCGGGTTCCACCCCACCGAGACACCGCACCGCGGCGACCGCCGCCGGTGACCCGCGATGACCCCGTCAACAAGCGTCGGCGCCGCCGACCCTCCGGCCGTCGTCGTCGGGCCCTCGGACGCGACCGACCCGGCGGGACGTTCCAACCGCCGCTGGCTTCGGTGGCTGGCGCTCGCGCTCGCGCTCCTCGCCCTCGCCGCCGGGGCCTTCGCGTGGTGGCGCGCCCGCCCCCGACCCGTGACCTCACGACACCTGACCGCGCGCGTCGCCCGTACCGACCTCGAGGAGGTCATCCGCGCGACGGGCACCGTGCAGCCGCTCGTCGAGGTGCAGGTCGGCGCCCAGGTGAGCGGCCGCATCCTGCGCGTGGCGGTGGACTTCAACAGCCGCGTCCGCCGCGGCGACCTGCTGGCGGAGATCGACGCGACCACCTACCGCGCGCAGGTCGAGCAGGCGGCCGCCTCGCTCCAGGCCGCGTAGGCGACGCTCGCGCAGAACCGCGCCAACCACCGCCTGACCGAGCGGGTGCTCGCGCGCGCCGTCGCGCTGCGGTCCGGCGGGCTCAACGCGCAGGCCGACGTCGACCAGGCCGCCGCCCAGCGCGAGATGGCCGAGGCCTCGGTGAACCTCGCGACCGCGCAGGTCGCCCAGGCCCGGGCGTCGCTCCGTTCGGCGCGGACCAGCCTCGCGTTCACGCGCATCGAGGCGCCCATCGACGGTGTCGTCGCGACGCGCGCGGTCGACCCCGGACAGACGGTCGCCGCGAGCTTCCAGACGCCCACGCTCTTCGTCATCGCCAACGACCTCGCGCAGATGCGGGTGATGGCCGACGTCGACGAGGCCAACATCGGCCGCCCGCGCGAGGGCATGGGCGCCGTCGCGCGGGTCGACGCGTTCCCGCGCGAGACGTTCCGCGGCGAGGTCTCGCAGCTCCGCATCACCCCGACGTCCACGAGCGGCGTGGTGACATACGCGACGGTGATCGCGCTCGCCAACCCGGAGCTCAAGCTGCGCCCGGGGATGACGGCCACCATCACCATCGTCACGCAGCGCCGGCCCGGTGCGCTCTGCGTCCCCAACGCGGCCCTCCGGTACTGGCCGCCCGCCGCCGAGGCCCGGCGACCGTCCGTCGAGCCGCCGCCGGGCGCGGGCGTGGTCTACGTCCTGCGCGGCGGGCGCGCGGTCGCCGTGCCGGTAGCGGTGGGCGTCACCAACGGCGTCGCCACGGAGGTCTCTGGCGCGGGCCTGCGGGTCGGCGAGGAGGTGGTGCTCGACGACACCGACGCCGCGGGCGCGAGGAGCACCGGCGGCGCGCGCATGAGGATGTTCTGATGGAGGGCGCGCTCGCCGCCACCCCGATGCTCTCGCTGGAGAACGTGCGGAAGGTCTACGGCACCGGCGGGGTGACCTTCGTCGCACTGGAGGGGGCCACGCTGCGGGTCGAGCGCGGCGAGTTCGTGGCGATCGTCGGCCCGTCGGGCTCGGGCAAGAGCACCCTCATGAACGTCATCGGGTGCCTCGACCGGCCCACGAGCGGGCGATTCGTCCTCGACGGGCGCGACGTCTCGGCCCTCGGGACCGACGAGCTCGCGCGGGCGCGCAACCGGCTCCTGGGGTTCATCTTCCAGGGCTTCAACCTCCTGCCCCGCACCAGCGCCCTCGAGAACGTCGAGATGCCGCTGGTCCACCAGGGCACGCCCGCGGCCGAGCGCGCGCGGCGGTGCAGGTACGCCCTCGCGCTGGTGGGGCTCGGCGCGCACATGAAGCACACGGCGGCGCAGCTCTCGGGGGGCCAGCAGCAGCGCGTCGCCACGGCCCGCGCGCTCGTGACGGTGCGCGCCCTGCTGCTGGCCGACGAGCCCACCGGCAACCTCGACTCGAAGACCTCCGAGGAGATCCTGGCGCTGCTCCAGTGGCTCAACCGCGAGCACGGCCTCACCATCGTGATGGTCACCCACGAGGCGGACGTCGCGGCCTGCGCCTCGCGGGTGATCAGCATGCGCGACGGTCGCGTGGTGTCCGACGAGCGCGCGACCCGGCCGCGGATCGCGACCCCCGCCGACGCCGTGATGCCGTGGCAGCGGGAGGACCTCCGCGGGGCCGGCGCCGGGACGTCCCCGCGGGGCGCGATGCGACGCGCGGCGGGCGCCGCGTGGCGGGGGCTGACCGCGCTCTGGCTCGCGTTGCGGGCGCTCTCGCGGGCGAAGCTGCGCACCTCGCTCACGGCGCTCGGGATCCTCATCGGCATCGCGGCGGTGGTGACCACCAGCGCCCTCGGCGCGGGGGCGCGCCAGCGGATGGCGGCGCAGCTCGCGTCGCTCGGGGTCAACCTCCTGGTCGTCGTGCCGAACCCCACCGTCAGCGGCGGCGCGCGCGGAGCGCGGGGCGCCGCTGCCACCCTCACCGACGAGGACGCCGTCGCCATCGGCCGGGAGGTGCCGTCCGTCGCGGCGGTCGCGCCCGTCCTCGGCGCGAGCGCGCAGGTCGTCGCGGGGGAGCTCAACTGGTCGACGCGGGTGACGGGCACGACGCCCGGGTACTTCGCGGTGCGGACCTGGGACGCCGCGCTCGGTGCGCTCTGGGGCGACGACGAGGTCCGGCTGTCGGCCCGGTCGTGCGTCCTGGGGGAGACGGTGCGCCGCCAGCTCTTCGGCGCGGACGACCCCACCGGGCGCGAGGTGCGCGTCGGGCGAATGCCGTGCACCGTCGTGGCGGTGCTCGCCCCGCGCGGCCAGACCGGCTTCGGCCAGGACCAGGACGACACCGTGGTCGTCCCCATCAGCGCCTTCCGCGCCGGGATCTTCCGCCTCCCCAACGGGCAGGTGAACGCCGTCATGGTGACGGCGCGCGGGCCCGACCTGGTGTTCCGCGCCCAGGACGGGGTGACGGCGCTTCTCCGGCAGCGGCACCGGATCGACGCCGGCCAGGAGGACGACTTCTCGGTGCGCAACCTCACCGAGATCATGAACTCGTTCCAGGCGCAGCAGTCGATCATCAGCGTGCTGCTGCTCACCGTCGCCTCCATCTCGCTCCTGGTGGGCGGCATCGGCGTCATGAACATCATGCTGGTCTCGGTCACCGAGCGGACGCGCGAGATCGGCATCCGCCTCGCGATCGGGGCGCGCCCGCGGGACATCCTGGCGCAGTTCCTCGTCGAGGCCGTGGTGCTGTCCGGCGTCGGAGGCCTCGCGGGTCTGCTCCTGGGCGTGGGGGCGAGCTTCGTGCTCTCGCGGGTGACGGACTTCAGCCTCCAGTTCCAGACCGACACGGCACTCCTCGCGATGCTCGTCTCGTGCGGCGTCGGTGTGGTCTTCGGCTTCGTCCCCGCGCGCGACGCGGCGCGGCTCAACCCGATCGACGCCCTCCGGCACGAGTGACCGCGCGGTCACTTATCCGCGAGAGCGTCGACGGGACGAGCCTCGCGCGCGAGTCGCACGAGCGCCGGCCCGATCGCGTCTACGCCGAGCGACAGGTCCACGCAGCCAGTGGCGAGCGCCGACGCGGGCATCCCGTCGAAGTCCGCGCTGCCGGTCGATTGAGTGAGTACGGTGCCGCCGGCCTTGCCGACGGCGCGCACGCCGAAGGCGCCGTCGGATCCCCTCCCCGAGAGGATCACCGCGATCACCCGCGGACCGAGTTCGCGGGCCGCGCTCTCGAGCAGCGGGTCCGCCGACGAGAGCACGCCCGCGATGCGATGCCCGTCGTGGAGTTCGAGGACTCCGCCGGGGCCGGTCTCGACGTGGAGGTCCGGCGGGGCCAGGTGCACGGTACCCGGCGTGAGCTGTGCCCCGTCGACGACCTCGACGATCGGCAGCGATCCCGTCCGGCGCAGCAGCTGCGCGAGCAGGTCGTGCGGGCGCGACGCCCGGTGTTGCACCACGACGACCGCCAACGGAAAGGTCCGCGGCAGCGCGCCCAGGGTCCGCACCAGCGGACGGATGGCCCCCGCGGAGCCGGCGATGACGGCGAGCGCATAGCCCCCGGGCCGCCCGGGCCCGCGCCGCGAGCTCCGGCACCGTGGGTTCGTCAGCGGCCCGCAGATCGCCCCCAGCGGAGCGCAGCGCGTTGGCCGCGGAGAACACTCCGACGACGTGACCGTCGCGCATCACCACCGCGAGGCCGCCCCCACCCGCGGCCATGGGCGCGACGGCGCGCGCGACGGGCTCTTCGGCCCCCACGGCGAAGACGTCGGTGCGCATCGCCTCCGCCGCAGACCGATCGGGCGCCACGCCGAGCGTCTCCAGGCGCGCGAGGTCGCTCGCGGTGCGCACGCCGACGAGGGAGCCCTCGTGCATCACCGGCAGGTGTTCGAGCCGTGTGCGTGCCATCGCGATGCGCGCGACGGCCAGCGACGTGCGGCGTCCGACCGTCTCCTCCTGGGATGTCATCCACTGGGCCACCGTCCCGACATCGCGCACTCTCTTCATGCGAGCGTCACAGCAGAGGGTGTGCCGCGCGGGCAGGACCGACCGTCTCCTCCCAAACTGGATGTCGCCGGGTGCACGCAGCCTTGCGCGCGACACAAGCCATGCCCTCGTGAGCACACGTTGCTTCGGCCCCAGGACAGTGGTCGCCGACACGCGGGCGCATCAAGCGCACGGGTCGGCGCAATCGCTGCGCGACCTGCGCACGAAGCTCGCTCGCGCCCCGAACTTCGCATCCTCGGCGCGCGGCACAGCGGGTGCTGAGAGCATCACCGCCCGCCCCTCCCGTCGCAGGCGGATCATCGAGGAACGCCATGCAAGTCACGCCGAAGAAGTCCGACCTCCAGCTCCAGACCGACGTGCAGAACCAGCTGTGCTTCGACACCCGGATCGCCGCCGCCGTCGGCGTGAGCGTGCGGGACGGCGTGGTCACCCTCTCCGGCACGGTCGACTCGTGGGCCCAGCGACATGCCGCCCAGCAGTCGGCCCACCGCGTCGCGGGCGTCCGCGACGTCGCCAACGACCTCGTGACGCACGTCCCCGGCGACTTGCGGCGCACCGATGCGGACATCGCGAAGGCGACGAGGCGGGCGTTGGAGTGGGACGTCCGCGTGCCCGACGAGGCCATCCAGACGACCGTCGCCCAGGGGGTCATCACCCTCGAAGGTGTCGTCGAGTGCCTGAGCCAGCGCGACGACGCCGAGGAGGCCGTGCGCCACCTCGCGGGCGTGCACGGCATCGACAACCGCCTCACCGTCGCCCCGGTGGTTGCACCGGCGGACGTCCGCACGGCGGTCAGGGAGGCGCTCACCCGGCAGGCCCGGGACGAGGCACTCTCCTTCGACATCACCGACGAGGACGGACGCGTCACCCTCACCGGATCCGTACGCTCCTGGGCCGAGCGTCAGGCGGCCCTGAACGCCGCCGGTGCGACGCAGGGGGTGCGCGCCGTCGTCGACCGGCTCCGCGTCGAGCCCTGGCACTGACGGGCCCCGCCAGGCACGTCGGCCTGGCGTGTCCGGGCGCTTCAAGCGTCCCGCACCACCAGCACGCTACACCCGGCGTGTTCGAGCACGCGGGTGGTCGTCGTGCCGAGCCAACTGTCGAGCAGCCTCTGGTCGTGCGCGCCCATCACGATGAGCGCCGCACGCTCGTCCTCCGCGGCTTCGACGATGACCCGCCAGGGCGACCCGAACTCCACCCGCACGCTCACGTCGACGTCGGCCGAGAGGCGCGGGCGCTGCGGGCGAGCAGCGTCGCGCCGCTCTCCGTCGGCCGCGCAGGGACGTCGGGGGGCAGCTGCGTCGACGACGACACCACCCGCAAGAGGACCAGCTCCGCGCCGCGCCACCGCGCCTCGTTGGTGGCGACCGGAAGCAGAGCCGAATGGGAGGTCGCGTCCACCGGAACGAGGATCTTGGGCTTCATGGCAGCGCGTCTTCGTTGAGCACCGGGCGTGCCGTCACGGTGAGACCCGTGCCCCGACGCCGGGGTTGCGCATCCGGCGCAACACCTGCGCGTTGCTCCTGAGTTCGCGGACGCGCGGTGGGGTGCAGGCCACGGCCCTGTCCTTGCTCACCGGCGGTCGATGACGACGTACCGCCCGATTCGTGAGCACGCGGCGCTGCACGCCGACCAGCTGCGCGCGCACCTCGACCCTTCCACGCTGCCCTTCAACTCCACCGCCGAAGTCCCCCCGTGCGACAGCCTGCTGGGTCAGCAGGACGCGCTCGACGCGCTCGCGTTCGGGGTCGAGGCGCGCGGGCCGGGCTTCAACCTCTACGTCGCGGGCGACAGCGGCTCGGGCCGCACGACCGCGGTCCTGGCCCATCTTCGCGCCGCGGCCGGCGCCCGGCCCGCGCCGCCCGACTGGGTCTTCGTCCACAACTTCTCGTCCCCCGACCGGCCGCTCGCGCTGTCGCTCCCCAGCGGACGCGCGGCGGGCCTGGCGCGCGAGATGGCCTCCTTCGCCCGCGACGCCGAGCGGGCGATCCGTCGCGCGTTCGAGAGCGAGGACCACGACCGGCGTCTCCGCGCTTCGCTCGCCGACGTCGCGCGGCGAAGGAAGGAGGTCGTGGTCCAGGCAGGCGCCGTCGGCGTCGCCCAGGGCTTTCGGGTGGACTACTCGCTCGGGCGCCTCACCTCGACGCCGCTCGTTGATGGAGAGTCGATCACCGAGGAGCAGTTTGCGGCGCTGGCCCCCGAGGAGCGCGACTCCCTCGCGCAGCGCACCGAGCGCTTCGGGCAGGAGATCGAAGCCGTTGTCCGCCAGCTCCGTCTGGTGGAGCGCGAGGAGGAGGAGAAGCGGCATGCCTTCGAGCGCGACGCCGTGCAGGCTGCCGTTGAGCCACTACTCGCGGACCTGAAGTCCCGCTACGCCGACGTCGCCCCGGTGCTCGACCACCTGACGCGGGTGGGCGCCGACGTCGTCGACCGCGCGCAGGACCTCACCCCGCCGGGGCCGACCGACCTCGACGAGGACGGATCGGAGCGCGACGCAGACGTCGAGGTAGACGGCACCGCCGTCGGAGCCGGTCGGAGCCGGCCGACGCCGTTCACGCGCTACGAGGTCAACGTGTTCATCGACCACACGGCCGCGGCGGGGGCCCCGGTCGTCGTGGAGGCGCACCCGACCGCGGAGAACCTCACCGGACGGACGGACTACCGCGCGACCGCGAACGGCCTGGTGACGGACTTCCTCCAGGTGCGGCCCGGCGCGCTGCACCGCGCGAACGGCGGGTTCCTCGTCGTGCGCGCCGACGACCTCCTGGAGACCGAGGACGCCTGGTCGGTGCTCAAGCGCGCCCTGGTCGGGAGGGAGGTCCGGCTGGAGGGCGGCGGTGACGGCTCGCCGCTGCCGACCGTCGCGCTGCGGCCCGCGGCGATTCCGCTCGACGTGAAGGTCGT
This sequence comes from Polyangiales bacterium, assembly GCA_044229975.1. Lineage (GTDB taxonomy): Bacteria > Myxococcota_A > Polyangia > Polyangiales > SCUS01. Next base: position 120,627 of record JBGARZ010000017.1, on the reverse strand, counting down.
GCTCATCGGCACCGAGGAGCGCTACCAGATGCTCTTCGCCCTCGACCCGGACTTCCGTGAGCTCTTCAAGGTCAAGGTTGAGTTCGCCCCCGACCTCCCGTGGTCGGACGACGCGATGAGCCTCTACGCGGGGTTCCTGAGCCGCTGCGTGATCGAGCGCGAACTCCGCCCCTTGGGCGCGGACGCGATCGCCCGCGCCATCGAGCACGGCGCGCGGCTGTGCGGACGGCAGGGTCGCCTGTCGACGCGACTGGGCGACCTCGCCGACACCGTGAGCGAGTCCAGCTTCTGGGCGGGCAAGGCGGGGCGCGATCGGATCGTGGCCGAGGACGTCGACCGCGCCATCCGATCCCGCCGCGCGCGCTCCGGCCTGCTGGAGCGGTCGATCCGGTCGGAGATCGCCCGGCGTGTCCTCCTGGTGGAGACCGCCGGCCAACAGGTCGGCTAGGTGAACGCCCTCACCGTGGTCGAGTCCGGCGACGCCTGCTTCGGCGTCCCGGCGCGCGTGACGGCGACGGTCGGGCCCGGCGACGGCGAGGTGTGCAGCGTCGAGCGGGAGGTGGACCTCTCGGGCGCGATCCACGCCAAAGGGGTCCTGACCCTCCGCGGCTATCTCGTGCGCTTGTACGGCGGCAGCGAGCCGCTGTCCCTCGCCGCGACGCTCACCTTCGAGCAATCCTACGGACCGATCGAGGGCGACTCGGCGTCCCTCGCCGAGTTGCTCGCGCTCATCTCCGCGCTCGCCGACGCGCCCCTCGACCAGGGCGTCGCGGTCACCGGGTCCCTGGACCAGCGCGGCCAGCTCCAGCCCGTCGGGGAGGTCAACGCGAAGATCGAGGGCTTCTTCCAGACCTGCCGCGACGCGGGCCTCACGGGCGACCAGGGCGTACTGATCCCCCTCGCCAACGCGGTGCACCTCGTGCTCGACGACGAGGTCGTCGAGGCGGTCCGCGAGGGGCTCTTTCACGTGTGGGCCGTGCGCACGGCCGACGAGGCACTTGCGCTCCTCTCGGGCGCCGAGGTCGGCACCGCCGGGCGCGACGGCGAGTTTCCCCCGGCAAGCGTCCACGGCCGGGCGGTCGCGAGGCTCCGGCGCTACTCCCGGCGGCTCTCCGCGCTCCACGCGGGGCGCGATCCCGGCGCCCCCTCCGATCGACGCGCGTCGCTCCGCCGCACCCGCTGAACCGATCGCGATGCCGTGGGTCGGTCGCGTCGCTCCGTGACGTCCAGGAGGCCGAGCGGTCGGCACCGCGCCACCGCCGATCTCGGCACGCCGCCCGCCCTGGCCCGGGATCGATGTTCACCACCCGCCCCCTCGTTCCCGCCCGCGAAGCCGTCGACATTGTCGCGGTCGGGCGCATCGAGCACGCCTTGCGCTCGGAGGCGCAGGACCTGCACCGCGCAGGCCGAGCCGCCTCGCTGGGTGGCGCAAGGCGCGGCTCGCGGTGGTCGGCACGGACGCTGCTCCGTGATCGACCGGCATGAAGCACCTCGTCATCCTTGGGGCGGGCACCGCCGGGACCATCGTCGCCAACGCGAGCCAGCATCGACTTCCCGCCGACTGGGTGGTGACGGTCGTGGACCCCGCGACGGAGCACCTCTACCAGCCCGGCCTGCTGTTCGTGCCGTTCGGCGGATCGACGGAGCTGTCGCGGCCGCGGGAGGACACCTTCGCGCACGGCGTCGAGTGGGTGCGCCAGGGCGTCGAGGCGGTGGACCCCGTGCGCCGCGAGGTGACGCTGTCCGACGGCGACACGGTCCCGTACGACGTGCTGGTGATCGCCTCGGGGTGCCGCATCCGCCCAGACCTCCTGGAGGGCCTGGCCGACGCCGAGGCGAGCGCACACGAGTTCTACACGCTGGACGGGGCGCGTCGGCTGGGCGCGGCGCTCGACCAGTTCGCGGGAGGGCGGCTGGTCGTCAATGTGGTCGAGATGCCCATCAAGTGCCCGGTGGCGCCGCTTGAGTTCCTGTTCCTCGCCGACGAGTTCTTGAAGCGGCGGGGGCTGCGCGAGAGGACGGAGGTGGTGTTCGTCACGCCGCTCGACGCGGTGTTCACCAAGCCACTCGCGGCGAAGCGGCTCGCGCACCTCATCCAGGACAAGGGCATCAAGGTGGTGACCGAGTTCAACACGGGCTCCGTCGACGGCGCGCGGCGCGTCCTGCGCTCCTTCGACGACCGCGAGGAGCCCTTCGATCTCCTAGTGAGCGTGCCCACCCACTCGGGCGCCGCGTGGGTCGAGCGCCAGAAGCTCGGCAACGAGCTCGCGTTCATTCCCACCGACCCGGGGACGCTGCGGGCGAAGGGAATGGACGACGTCTTCGTGCTGGGCGACGCGACCGACCTCCCCACCTCGAAGGCCGGCAGCGTCGCGCACTTCCAGGCCGAGACCCTCGTGCACGACCTGGTGCGCATCGCCGAGGGTCGCCCCACCGAAGGCGGCTTCGACGGCCACGCCAACTGCTTCGTCGAGACGGGCGGCGGCAAGGCGATGCTAATCGACTTCAACTACGACGTGGAACCGCTGCCCGGCCGCTACCCGCTACCCCTCGCGGGGCCGTTCACGCTGCTGGCGGAGAGCCGCGCCAACCACTGGGGCAAGGTGGCCTTCCAGTGGATGTACTGGAACGGGCTGCTCCCGGCGCGGCCCATCCCCGTTCCGACGCGCCTCTCGATGGTGGGCAAGGAGAGGCCCCCGGAGACCTGACCCGGCGCGCGACGCGTGCCGCACGAGTGAAGGAGAACAATCGATGACGAACAAGAACTACGCGGGCAGGACCGTGGAAGTAGACGCGGAGGGCTACCTGACACGCGCCGGTGAGTGGACGAGGGAGGTCGGCGAGGCCGTCGCCGCCGAGCTCGGCGTCGCGCTCGCGCCCGCGAGCTGGCGGGTGATCGACTTCGTCCGCGCCGACTTCCAGGAGCAGGGGCAGACCCCAGGCATGCGCCGCATCACCGCGCGCACCGGGGTGGGCACCAAGGACCTCTACGGGCTCTTCCCGAAGGGCCCGGTGAAGCTCATCGCGCGCATCGCCGGCACCCCGAAGCCGAAATCGTGTCTGTAACCCGAGCGAGGACTTCATGAGCGACAACCACGAACCGATCCGCAAGGTCAGCATCATCTGTTCGAAGGGCAGCCTCGACATGGCCTACCCCGGCCTCATTCTCGCCAACGCCGCGCGCATGTCCGGCATCGAGGCGGTGCTCTTCTTCACCTTCTGGGGCCTCGACATCGTCACCAAGGGGAAGGCCGACCACCTGCACCTGTCCCTCGTCGGCAACACCTCCGTGCCCGTCCCGGCGATGCTCGCCGGGCTGCCCGGCGTCGAGGCGCTCGCGAGCGTCGCGATGCGCAAGGAGATGGAGAAGCTCGACATCCCGCCGGTGCCCGAGTTCCTACAGATCCTGAGCGACGCGGGCGCCGAGCTCTACGCCTGCCAGCTCGCGATGGACATGTTCCGCTTGAAGCGCGAAGACCTCGCGCCGCAGGTGAAGGACGTCATCAGCGCGGTCGACTTCTACGACAAGGCCGCCGGCTCGCAGATCATCTTCATCTGACGCCGGGGCGCCCGTCAGCCGCGCGTAGCGGCGGCGATCACCAGCGCTGCGATCCCGGCGAGGAGCGCCCCGCCCAGCGACAGGGCGACCCGGCGGCCGAGCGTGGCGCCGCCCGCCCACAGCGCGATGACCGCCTTGGCGACCGTGTTCGTCATCATCGCCAGGGTGACCGCGGTCGCCGCGGTGCTCGCCGCCAGCCCGTGCCGGTGCAACCCGGCCGGTGACCGTCGACCCCGAGGGGGTGCGCTCTCTCGTCTCCCACATCCTCTCGGGCCCCACCCACCTTCGGCTCCGCCTGGAGGGACCGCTCGACGTCGGCGTCGGGGCGCTCCCCGCGGCGCAGCTGACCGTCACGGTCACGGTCACGCTCCTGCTGCACGTGCACGGCTCGCTGTAGCCGGTCCCGGCCCGTGGTCCGGTTGCTGCTCCGGCGGAGCCTCATGCCAGCTCCGGCGCAAGAAAGGTCCGTCGGTCCCGCCATGATCCTCATCCACTTCCGCAGCTGGCGCGCGCTCGCGTTTCGCGGCGCGCTCGGCGTAGCGTTCGGCGCGTCCGCACTCATCTGGCCCGCGGCCACGGTGCGCACGCTCGTCGTGCTCCTCGCGGCCTACATGCTGGCCGACGGCATGGCCGCACTCGCCGCGCTCGGGCCTCGACCCGCCGACGGAGCACACCGCCGCGGCGCGCTCGTCGTCGAGGCCGCGCTCGGTATCACAGGCGGTCTCGTGACCTTCTTCTGGCCATCGCTCCCGACCTACGCGCTGCTCCACATCGTGGCGGGCTGCGCGGTCCTCTCCGGTCTCATCGAGGTCGCGGCGGGCCTCTGGTGGCGTCGCCTCTTCGGCGGCATCGCGCTCACCCTGGCCGGCGTCGCGTCGATCGCTCTCGGCGCCCTGATCGTGGCCCGGCCCGGCGTCGCGCTCACCGTCCTGACGTGGTGCGTGGGGGTCTACGCCCTGGGCTTCGGCGCCACGATGGTCGCCTTCGCCCTCCGCCTCCGCCCGCTCGATCAGAGTCGACGCGATGGCGAACCGGGCGCGGCGGCGGCGTGACCGCGTTACCTCGCGCCTTCAGATGAAGGGCCACCACCCCTTGCGCTTCGGCGCAGGGTCGCTCGACGGCGCGGACTTCTGCTGGTCGCACACGCACCGCTGCTCCGGCGGGACGCCCTGAAGCACCTGCTCGACGTGCCTCCCGCAGCCCGCAAACGTCGCCTTATTGCACTTCGGACAGGTCACCCGTTGGCACATGGAGTCTCTCGTCCTTCCTCGCTCGGTCGCATCGGCGCCTGGTCCGCCGATCGGTCCGTCTGCTGTCGCGGATCCCGAAGCGAGCGACATGCCACACGGGGACGGCGCGACGTCGGGGCGACCGGGCTCAATCCGATGAAACGAGATGAAACGTCCCGATGAAACGGCTCACCACCGCCTGTTACATCGGAAGCATCGGCCCTCCTGGGAGAATGCGATCGGACGACCGGCACGACCATTGCGGCTTGTACGTCGACGTGACCGACGTACCGAAAGGGACCGCCATGCAGATCCGAGAGTTCTTCGACCCGGATACCTTCACGCTGACCTACGTGGTGTTCGACGAGGCCACGCGCGACGCCGTCGTGATCGACCCGGTGCTCGACTATGAGCCGGGCGCCTCGCAGACGAGCACCGCCTCGGTCGACACCGTCTCGCGATTCGTCGAGCACGAGTCTCTCTCGCTGCGCTACGTACTGGAGACGCACGCGCACGCCGACCACCTGTCGGGCTCGCAACTCCTCAAGCAGCGGCACGGGGCCGCGGTCGCGATCGGGGCGCGCATCACCGAGGTGCAGCAGAACTTCCGGGGCATCTTCGACCTTGGGGACGACCTCCGTGTCGACGGGTCGCAGTTCGACCGGCTGCTCGCCGACGGCGAGACGCTGCGGGCCGGGTCGCTCGCGATGAAGGTCATCGCGACGCGGGGGCACACGCCGGCCTGCGTGAGCTACCTGATCGGCGACGCGCTCTTCACCGGCGACGCGCTGTTCATCGAGGACTTCGGCACCGGCCGCTGCGACTTCCCCCGAGGCTCGGCGGAGGACCTCTACGACTCCATCCAGCGCCTCTACGCGCTGCCCGACGCGACGCGGGTCTTCGTCGGCCATGACTACCAGCCGGGCGGACGCGCGATGCGCTTCGAGACCACCATCGGCGCCTCCAAGCGTTCCAACGTGCAGCTCCTGTCGGAGACCTCTCGGGCCGACTTCGTCGCGATGCGCCGGACGCGCGACGCGACGCTGGCAGCGCCCCGGCTGCTGCTGCCGAGCGTAGGGGTCAACATCGACGCGGGCGCCCTCCCTCGCGTCGCCGCCAACGGCGTACGGTACCTGCGCCTGCCCCTCAACCTGTTTCACCCGACCGACGAGGGCGGCAACCCGAAGCCGATTTGAGCTCCTCCCCTCCCCGGCGGAAGAGGCAATGCGTCGAAGGCCGCTGCGGTATAGGGAGTGAACCGTTTCAGACCGCCTCCGCAACGCACCCCGAGACAACCCGATGCCCGCCCGCCCCGTGAAGCCGAGCGCAGACGCCGTCACCCTCGCGGCGCTCGAGGAGCTCGGCGGCCCGCTACTCGTGCTCGACGCGAACCTCCACGTGCTGGCCGCCACAGCGGGCGCGTCGGCCCTGCTCGGCGCCCCGGTCCCGCTCGGGGTCAGCGCCCCGAAGCTGCTCTGCGGCCAGTCGGTCCAGCGGCCGATGGCCGAGGCCCTCGCCGCGGGTCGCCCCGTGAGCGCGACCATCCCCCGGCCGGGGGCGGGCGACGATCGCCTCGTGCGGGTGCGCACGGTGCCACTGCACGAAGGCGCCGTGCGTGTGGGCTGGGTGCTCCTGTTCGCGGCCGACGCCACGGCACCCACGGCGGCCGACGCGCCGGTCGAGTTCCACCGCATGTGGAGCCGCGACCCGGCCATGAAGCGGCTGTTCCGCCTGATCGAGCGCGTGGCGAGGAGCGACGCGAGCGTGCTCGTGCGCGGCGAGACCGGCACCGGCAAGGAGCTCGTCGCGCAGGCACTCCACGCGCTCTCGCCGCGCCACGCGGGCCCCTTCCGCGCCATCAACTGCGCCGCGCTGCCGCCCAACCTCCTGGAGAGCGAGCTCTTCGGCCACGTGCGAGGCGCCTTCACGGGCGCGGTGCGCGACAACCCTGGCCACTTCCGCCTCGCCGACAAGGGCACGCTCTTCCTCGACGAGATCGCCGAACTCCCGCTCGACCTGCAAGCCAAGATGCTGCGCGTGATCGAGACGCGCACCGTGATCCCGGTGGGCGCGAGCGAGCCCGTCGCCTTCGACGCGCGCATCGTCGCGGCCACCCACCGCTCGCTGCGCCGCGAGGTCGAGGGCGGGCGGTTTCGCGCCGACCTCATGTACCGGCTGCGCGTCGTGCCGTTGTTCCTCCCGCCGCTGCGCGCGCGCCCAGGCGACGTGATGCTCCTCGTCGGCACCTTCCTCGCGGAGCTTAACGCGCGCGGCGCCCGACACGTCGAGCGGGTCGCGCCGGGAGCGCGTCAGCTCCTGGAGAAGTACGACTGGCCGGGCAACGTCCGCGAGCTGCGCAACGTGCTGGAGTACGCCTCCGTCGTGGGCGAAGGGCCGGTGCTGGTCGAGGCCGATCTGCCGCCCGAGTTCGGCGAGGAGACCGCGGAGGGCGCGCCCGGAGGCGTCGGCGCCAACACCCCGCCGCCGCTCTCCGAGGCGGTCGCGGCCTCCCCCGAGGCCAGTCGCATCAGGCGCGCGCTGGAGCGGGCCGACGGCAACCGGGAGCGCGCGGCGAAGGCGCTCGGCTGGAGTCGCGTGACCCTCTGGCGTCGCATGAAAGCACTCGGCCTGGCCCCCACCTCGGAGTAGGTGCCCCGGCGAAGGTGAGCAGGCCGGCTCGGCCCTACTCGAGCAGGCTGCGGAGCATCCACGCCGTCTTCTCGTGAAACTCAAGGCGCTGGGTGAGCAGGTCCATCGTCACCTGATCGCCGGCGGTCTCGGCAACGGGGAAGGCCGCGCGCGCGGTTCGGCAGACCGCCTCGTGGCCGTCCACGAGCTGCCGCACCATGTCGTGGGCCTTCGGCACGCCTTCGGCCTCGGCGATGACCGTGAGCCTAGCGAAGTCGCGGTAGCTGCCCGGGGCCGGCGCCGCGAGCGATCGGATGCGCTCGGCCACGAGGTCCACGGCGTTCCACATCATCGTGTACTGCCCCATGAACATGGCGTGCAGGTCGTTGAAGCGTGGACCCGTCACGTTCCAGTGGAAGTTGTGGGTCTTCAGGTAGAGCGTGTACGTGTCCGCGAGCACCCGGCTCAGGTGCTCGACGATGGCGGCGCGGTCGTTGTCGTTGATGCCGATGTTCATGGGCGTGTCTCCGTGCTGAGGCGGTGTTCTGCGACGCCGATCGGCCCGCCGGACGGCGGACCGACGGTCCCGGATTGCTCAACCCCGTGTTCTATTCATGGGGCGTGCCCACGAGCGCCCTCCGTCGGCGCCGGACGCCGAAGCAGGAGCCCGACTCCGATGGCGAAGAGCCCCATGGAAGCGTACTGGCCGGACGTGAGACCCAGGTACCGGACGTCGCCGCCCTCCGCCGCCGACGCACGGAGGAAGTCGAGCGGGAAGCGGATCGGCGGGTACAGGAGCGCGAGGGCGGTGATGAGGGAGCCCGGCCGCGTCGTGCGGCGCGCGACGAGGGCCACGCCCGCGATGAGGACCGGCACCAGCAGGAGCTCGAGCAGCCCGAGGTCGAAGCGCGGGCCGCCGGGCCAGTCCACCGCGAGCGGGCTCCAGGAGCGCGCGCCGGGGTGGTCGTGGACCGTCGCGCAACCCATCCGGCCGAAGAGCCAGCCCGTGGGCAGGCCGAACGCGATCGCGTCCGCGCTCCGCCAGAGGTCCAGGCGGTGGCGGCGGCCGTAGGCGACGAAGCCCAGCACGCCCCCGACGAAGCCCCCGAAGGACGACAGCCCGTGGTGGAGCATGACGATCTCCCACGGCTGCCGCAGCAGGAGATCGGGGTGGTAGAAGACGGTGTCGAGGACGTGGCTCAGGACGAAGCCCGTCGCGACCGTCCACGTGACGTGGCTGTCGAAGCGCGCCATGTCGTGGCCGAGCGTGCGCGCTCGCTGCGAGGCGAGCCGGAAGCCGACCGCGACCCCGATCGCGACGAGGATGCCGAAGGGGTGAATCGGCCCCAGGCGATCGGGCACCGTGATGTACGGCAGGACCGCGAGGAGGGCGAAGGGTGACGGCGGCATCGATGCGGTCTCCTTGCTGGGTGCTGGCGAAGCCGTCGTGGGCTTTCAGGCGGTCTCGATGGCCCTGCGCAGGCGCGCCTCGGCGTCGACCGCGACGGTCGACAGGACGTCCTTCCGCTCGACGACGGAGAACATCGCCGTGGGCGAGGCCGCCGCGATGACGGTGTCGCCGCCGTCCTGCGCGACGATGACGTTGCACGGAAGCAGCAGCCCGATGGCGGGCTCCATCCCGATCGCGCGGTGCGCGAGCTGCGGGTTGCAGGCGCCGAGGATGAGGTAGGGCGCGGTGTCGACGTCGAGCTTCTTCTTGAGCGTCGCCCGCAGGTCGATCTCGGTGAGCACGCCGAAGCCCTCCCGCTTCAGCGCCTCGGTGACACGGGCCCGCGCCTCGTCCAGGGAGACACCCGCGAGCCGACGCGCGATGCCGTAGGGCACGTTCCAATCCATCATGATCCGCCTCGTCCTGTTGTCCGACCGCCTTGCGCGGCCGTGCCTGTCACCAACGCGGGCGCCGTGCCGCCACCCGCCCCGGGCCGTGCCGCGCCGGATGAGTCGCGGCGACGCTGTTGCAAGGTCGCGAACGTGTTTCACGGCGCGTTGCGAAGCGTTTCGTCGCGCCGCCGTGACCGCCCCCCGTCCGGGACCACTCCTATCGCGTCGGGCGCAGGAATCCGCGACGCGTCGGCGCGGCTCCAGGCTCCGGCATGCGCCTCGCTATGCCCTCCGAGGCACAGAGGAACGCCGCCATGATCTTCCGTCAGCTCTTCGACGCCGACAGCTCGACCTACACCTATCTCGTCGCCGACCCGGTGACCCGCGAGGCGCTGCTCATCGACGCCGTGCGCGAGCAGGTGGATCGCGATCTCAAGCTGATCGAGGAGCTCGGTCTGCGCCTCGTCTACGTGCTCGACACCCACGTCCACGCCGACCACGTCACGGGCGCGGGGGAGCTGCGCGAGCGAACGCAGGCGAAGACCGTTGTTGGGGGCGCCGCCGCGCCGTGCGCCGACCTCCACGTCCAGCATGACGACGAGATCCGCCTCGGCTCGCTCGTGGTGCGAGTCCTGGCGACGCCGGGGCACACCGACGAGAGCGTGAGCTACCTCGTGGGCGACCGCGTCTTCACGGGCGACGCGATGCTCGTGCGCGGCAACGGTCGCACCGACTTCCAGAACGGCGACGCGGGCGCCCTCTACGACTCCATCACCCGGGTGCTCTTCGCGCTCCCCGACGAGACGCTCGTTTACCCCGCCCACGACTACAAGGGCCACGGCATGACGACCATCGGTGAGGAGCGGCGCTTCAACCCGCGCCTCGCGGGGAAGAGCCGCGCCGAGTTCATCCGCACCATGCAGGCGCTCAAGGTGCCCGCGCCCCGGAGGATCCAGGAGGCCGTGCCCGCGAACCAGGCGTGCGGCGAGCCGCGCAACACCCAAAGGTCTCTGGCGCCCGTCCAGGGCGTGTCGAGCTGAGCTCGCTCCCTCTCGCAGGACCCGACCCATCACCCCGAAGGAGAGACCCGACCATGGACACGGACCGTTTCGCTCGCGCACGTCTGCACCCGGACGGCTACCGCGTTCTCGCCCCCGCCGACCTCGGCGCCGTGCCTGCCGGGGCGCGCCTCGTCGACGTGCGAGAGCCGGGCGAGTTCGACGCCGAGCTCGGGCACATCCCGGGCGCCGAGCTGGTCCCGCTTGCCACCCTCGAAGGCGCCGCGTCGGCCTGGGATCGCGGCGCCCTCCTGATGATGGTGTGCCGCTCCGGCGCACGATCGGGCCGCGCCGCGCTCGCGCTCGTGCGCCAGGGCTTCCAGCGCGTGATCAACCTGGAAGGCGGCATGGTCGCCTACAACGCTGCCGGCCTCCCGGGCGCGCGGGCGGGGCGGTAGGGCCGTGGCGCTCGCGGTCGCCCTCGCGGTGCTCATCGGCGTCTCGCTGGGCCTGCTCGGCGGCGGGGGGTCGATCCTCGCGGTGCCGGTGCTCGTCTATGCCGCTGGCCTCGACCCGCGCCGGGCGATCGCGTCGTCGCTGCTCGTCGTCGGGGCGACCAGCGTCGCGGCGCTCATCCCGAGGGCACGGGCGGGCCTCGTGCGCTGGCGCGTGGGCGCCGTGTTCGGCGGCGCGGGCATGGTCGGCGCGTTCCTCGGGGGGTGCCTCGCGCGGCTCATCCCCGGCCCTGTCCTGCTGGTGGGGTTCACCGCGCTCATGCTGATCACGGCGGTGTCGATGATGAGGCCGCGGCGCGACGCCCCGGTCGGCCCCTCCGATGCTCCGGCGCGCACGGGCCGCATGCTCGCGCTGGGCGCGGCGGTGGGGCTCATCTCGGGGCTCGTGGGCGCCGGCGGCGGCTTCGTGATCGTCCCGGCGCTGGCGCTGCTCGGAGGCCTCACCATGGAGACGGCCGTCGCCACGTCGCTCTTCGTCATCGCGTTGCAGTCGTTCGCAGGGTTCGCGGGCCACGCCGGTGAGGGCGGTCTCCCCTGGGCGCTCATCGCCGCCGTCACCGCCGCCGCCATCGGGGGGAGCCTCGTCGGCACGCGCCTCTCGCGGCGGGTGTCCCTGGCATCCCTGCGCGCGGGTTTCGGCGCCTTCGTGCTGCTCGTCGCGCTCTTCACGCTCGGTCGCCAGATCACTTCAACGCCTCTCGGGAGGGACCTCTTGTCGCTGCTTCATCCAGACTGGGTTCGCGCGCTCGCCGGAGGGGCGCTCACCGGCCTCAGCGCCTCGCTCCTGCTCGGGTTCAACGGGCGCATCCTGGGCGTGTCGGGCATCGTCGGCGGCGTCGTGCATCCGACCCGGGGCGACGTCGGGTGGCGCGCCCTGTTCGTCGCCGAACTGCTCGGTGGAGGCGTCGTAGCCCTCGTCGCGCTCCCGGGCGCCTTCACGAGTGCAGGCGTCGGCGCGGGCACGGCGATCGCGGCGGGCCTGCTCGTCGGCGTCGGCACGCGGCTGGGTAGCGGCTGCACCTCGGGCCACGGCGTGTGCGGCCTCTCGCGCTTCTCGACCCGCTCGCTCGCGGCGACGCTCACGTTCATTGGCGCCGGGGCGCTCACGGTGTTCGTGACCGGGGGCTCGCGGTGAGCCGGGCTACGCGCGCGTGGCGTGGGCGGTGCGCGTCCTGCCGCGCGGCGAACGGGGCGCCCGCGTCGAGTTCGAGGTCCGCGTCGACGCCACGACCGACGACGCCTGGGAGCAGGTGCGCCGCTACTACCGGCTCATCGGCCCGGGGTCCCACTTCATCCGTCACGCCGTGCTCGCGGGGATCGAGCGCGACCTCGGCGCACCGGACGCCCACGAGAACGACCGCGCCCTCGAAGGGGACCAGTTCCTCCCGGGGGCGCTCGCGCAGATCACCAAGGGGATCACCGTCGCGGCCACCCCGGACGCCATCTGGCCCTGGCTGGTGCAGATGGGCTGCCGCCGCGGCGGCTTCTACAGCGTGGACCTGCTCGACAACGGCGCGCCCCCGAGCGCCCGGGAGGTCCACGCCGAACTCCAGGACCTCGCGGTCGGCGACGTGCTCCCCGCGACGCCCAACGGCGACGACGGCTTCGAGGTCCTCCGCCTTGTGCCGTCGCGCGCGCTGGTGCTGGGCGGGCTCTACGACCTGGAGGCAGGAGGGCAGCTGCCCTTCGCGTCCGCACGGCCGCTTCGGAGCTGGCACGTCACCTGGAGCTTCGTCCTGGAGCCCCTCGACGCGAACAGCACTCGACTGCTGGCGCGGGCACGCGCGTGGTGGCCGCCGGAGGAAGCTCTCCACGCCGCGTGGATCCGACCGGTGCACCACCTCATGCAGGCCGTGCAGCTCCGCCACCTCGCCGCCCGCGCTGAGGGGCGCCTGGGCTCGAGCAACTGGGGCGACGCGGTCGAGGCCGTCGAGGGCGCGGCGACCATGCTCTTCGCGCTGCTGACGCCCTTCCTGCGGGGGCCGCGCAGTCACTGGGGGCTCGACGCGGAGGACGCCGACGCGCCGCGGCCGGGCGACGACGTCGTGCCCGTACCGCGCTGGTCGTGGACCCACGGCGTCGAGATCGATGCGAGCGCGAGCGAGGTGTGGCCCTGGGTGGTCCAGGTGGGCGCCGACCGGGGTGGGTTCTACAGCTACCAGGCGCTGGAGAATCTCGCGGGCTGCGGGGTCCACAACGCCGAGTCGATCCACCTCTCGGAGGCGCACCGGCTCGGCGACGGCCTCGTGCTGCACCCGAAGATGCCGCCGATGCGGGTCGAGTCCCTGCGGCCCGAGCACCACCTGCTGGCCGTCGCGCGGCCCGATGAAGCGGCGATGGCGGACGGTCGGCCGTGGGTTCGCGTGTCGTGGTTGTTCCAGCTGGAGCCGCTCGGGGACGCGCGCTGCCGCTTCGTGAGCCGCTACCGATGCGACTGCTCGGACGACCTGGCGACGCTCGTCGCGATGGGTCCGACCTTCATGGAGCCAGTGGGGTTCGCGATGGATCGCCGGATGCTGCTCGGCGTGAAGGAGCGGGCGGAGGCTGCGGCCCGACTCCGCACGCATCCGGGTCGCGCGACGGGATCGCGCCTCGGCGACCACCCTTGACCGTGGACGGCGGTATTCCTCCCGCATGACTCGCACCGACCGACGCGACCGCTTGCTCGCCGCCTGCCTCTCGACGCTGGCGGGTTACGTCGACTCCCTGGGCTTCCTGTCGCTCGGCGGCTTCTTCGTGAGCTTCATGAGCGGAAACTCCACCCGCGCCGGCGTGGGCTTCACCCAGGGTAGCCGAGCAGGGGTGGAGGCCACCGCGTTGATCGGCACCTTCGTGCTCGGTGTGGTGGCTGGCTCCCTCGTCGGACGCGCCGCGGGACGACGGCAGCGCGCGGCGGTGCTCCTGCTCGTCGCAGGGTTGCTGGCGGCCGCGGCGGCGCTGGGTGCGCGCGGGTCGGCGCGCCCGGCGGCCGCCGCGATGGCGCTCGCCATGGGCGCAGAGAACACCGTCTTCCAGCGCGAGGGAGAGGTGAGCATCGGCGTGACGTACATGACGGGCTCGCTGGTGAAGCTCGGCCAGCGCCTCGCCGCCGCGCTCATGGGCGGTAGCCGCACGGCCTGGCTACCCTACCTCCTGCTCTGGGGCGGCCTCGTGACGGGAGCCGCAGCGGGCGCACTCGCCCACCGCTTCGTCGGGCTGGGTGGTCTGTGGTTGGCGGCCGCGGCCGCGGCGATCCTCGCCGCCGTCGCCCGTGCGGGGACTACCGTGGGTGCAGACGTCGAGGCGTGAGGATCCTCCATCGCACGCGGGCCGCTCGTCGGAACACCGCTTGACCTGGGTCCCTCCGTTTCAGTGCACCGTGAGCACAGGCACCGTCGCGTGACGCACCACCCGCTCGGCCACGCTGCCGAGCATCGCGCGCTTGAGGCCGGTGCGGCCGTGCGTGCCGACCACCAGAAGGTCGGCCGCGACCTGATCGACGAGTGAGACGATCTGGTCCCACGCGACGCCGCGGCAGAGGCTTGCTTCAACGGTGACGCCGCGGTCCGCGAGGGAGGCCACGAGCGCGTCGAGCTTCTCCCGCGCCGCCTGCTCGAAGGGCAGGATGTCGATCATCGTGGTGCCCATCGCGGCGTAGGCGACGGCGGGGTAGTCCCACGCGTGAACAAGGTGAAGCTTTGCGCCGTAGCGGGCGGCGACGTCCACCGCGCGCTCCACGGCCCGACCCGCCGCCTCGCTGAAATCGGTCCCGACGAGGACCTTCTTGAATGGTTCGATCATGGTGTCTCCTTTGGTTCAGCGTGCGAGGCGAAGGCGATCGGTGACGCCGCGGACGCCCGGCAGCGCGCCCGCCGCGCCCAGGACCGCCGCGCGCTCGTCCCAGGTGCGAACGACCCCGGCGAGCGTGACGCGACCGTTCTCGAGGGTGATCTCGACGCCCTCGCCTTCGCGGCTCACGCGACGCTCCAGGGCGTCGGCGATGGCGCGGCGGACCTCCTCCGGCGTAACGCTCGGGGGGTCGATCGCGAGTGCGTTGTTCACGCTCCTCACGCCCGCGAGGTTGCGCACGGCGTCCTCGGTGTCCTCGCGCTGGCTCCAGTACTCCACGGCCCCCTCCAGACAGACGTCGCCGTTGGACACCGTGCAGCGGATACGCTCGTCGGGCACCCGGGCGTCCCACTCCAACGCGCGGCGCACCGCCCTGGCGATGTCCGCGTCGGTGCGCTGGAGGGAGCCCGGCACCCGCACCTGGATGTCGTTGGCGACGTCCCTCACCCCCGCGACCCGGTGCGCCGCCTGCTGCGCCGCGTGCCGCCGCGCCCAGTAGTCGACCGCGCCGATCAGCGTCACCACGCCGCCCTCCACCGTCACCCCGATGTCCGTCGCGCGGACCCTCGTGTCGGCCGCGAGCTCACTCATCACGTCTGCCTGGATCTGGCCGTCCGTCCTCATCCCGTGGGTCTCCATCATCGTCCTCGTACGTGGGTGCATGAGCACGGCATGTGCCGCCACGAGGCGGCCCCGTCGCCGCCGTCGACTACCCATCGTCGATCGTACGGTCGGCGAACGGTTTGCCCGGGAGGCGCAGAAGCTGCGCCGACATTCGGGTCCATCACCGCGCTCACGGTCCGCGTGAGCGGTGGCGCGTGCGGTGCAGTCGGGGTGGGTCATGGACCGCTACATCCGCCGCTTCGAAGAGCTCACCCTCGCCGACCTTCCGCTCGTCGGCGGCAAGAACGCGTCGCTCGGCGAGCTGTGGCGCTCGCTCCGTCCGCTCGGCGTGAAGGTTCCACCCGGCTTCGCGGTCACGGCCGAGGCCTACTGGCGCGTACTCGACGATGCGAAGCTGCGCGCCCCGCTGTCCGACCTGATGGCCGGCGTCGACAAGAACAACACCGCCGACCTCGCGCGCCGCGCCACGGCCGCCCGCGCGCTCATCGAGTCGGCCGAGCTCCCCGCGGACCTCTGGGCGGAGATCGTTGACGCGTACGAGCGCCTCACGCGCGAGGGCGCCGACTCGGTGGCGGTGCGCTCCTCGGCCACGGCGGAGGACCTCCCCGGCGCCTCCTTCGCGGGCCAGCAGGAGAGCTTCCTCCACGTCAGCGGACTCGATGCGCTGCGCGCGGCCTGCCGCCGCTGCTTCGCGAGTCTCTTCACCGAGCGCGCCATCGCCTACCGCATCGACCAGGGCTTCGACCACCTGCGGGTCGCGCTCTCCATCGGCGTGCAGCGCATGGTGCGCTCCGACCTCGGGTCGAGCGGCGTGATGTTCACCCTCGACACCGAGACCGGCTTCCGCGACGTGGTGCTCCTCAACGCCGCCTTCGGCCTCGGCGAGAACGTCGTGCAGGGCGCCGTCGATCCCGACGAGTTCTACGTCTTCAAGCCCACCCTCGACTCCGCGCCGCGCCCCATCCTGCGGCGGCGACTCGGGGGCAAGCATCTGCGCATGGTGTACGGCGACGACCCGGCGGGTCCCGCCACGCGCAACCTCGCCGTGCCCGCCGAGGAGCGCGCCCGCTTCTGCCTCACCGACGACGAGGTGCTCGCCCTCGCCCGCACCGCCGTGGCGATCGAGCGCCACTACACCGGGCGCGCGGGCCGCGACACCCCCATGGACATCGAGTGGGCTCGCGACGGAGTCACCGGCGAGCTCTTCGTGGTGCAGGCCCGGCCCGAGACGGTGCGCGCTTCCGGGCGGGTCGACGTCGTCGAACGGTACGTCCTCGACGGCACCGGGCCGGTGCTGGCGAGCGGTGTGAGCGTGGGCGACCGCATCGGCGCGGGGCCGGTGCGTGTGCTGCGCGACCCCTCGCAGCTCGCGGACTTCCGCGACGGCGAGGTGCTTGTGGCCGACACGACGACGCCCGACTGGGAGCCGGTGATGAAGCGCGCCGCGGCCATCGTCACCGAGCGCGGCGGCCGCACCTGCCACGCGGCCATCGTCGCGCGGGAGCTCGGGATCCCCGCCGTGGTGGGCGCGGCCGACGCCACGCGCCGCCTCGCCACCGGCACGGACGTCACGGTCTCCTGCGCCGGCGGTGACGCGGGCAGGGTCTACAAGGGGCGCCTCGCACACCACGTCGAGCGCACCGAGATCGGATCGATGCCCCGGCCGCGCACCCGCATCCTGATGAACGTCGGCGACCCGGGCCGCGCGTTCTCGCTCGCGGCGCTGCCCAACGACGGCGTCGGGCTGGCGCGCCTGGAGTTCATCATCAGCCACACCATCGCGGCGCACCCGATGGCGCTGCTGCACCCGGAGCGGGTGACCGACCCGGCCGCGCGTGCCGAGCTCGACCGGCTCACGGCGGGCTACGCCGACCGCGCGGAGTACTTCGTCGACCAGCTCGCGCAGGGCGTCGGGACCCTCGCGGCGGCGTTCTACCCGAAGCCCGTGGTGGTGCGCCTGTCGGACTTCAAGTCCAACGAGTACGCGAGCCTCGTGGGCGGCCGCGACTTCGAGCCCGTTGAAGAGAACCCCATGATCGGCCTGCGGGGCGCGTCGCGCTACACGCACCCGAGCTACGCCGAGGCGTTCGCGCTGGAGTGCCGCGCGATGCGCCGGGTCCGCGAGGACATGGGCCTGAGCAACGTGGAGCTGATGGTCCCCTTCTGCCGCCGCGTGGCCGAGGGCGAGCGGGTGCTGGCCGAGATGGCGAAGCACGGGCTCGTGCGCGGCGAGCGCGGGCTGAAGGTGCTGGTGATGTGCGAGATCCCCAACAACGTCCTCCAGATCGACGCCTTCTGTCGGCTCTTCGACGGCATCTCCATCGGCTCCAACGACCTCACGCAGCTCACCCTGGGCGTCGACCGCGACTCGGCGCTGGTGGCCTTCGAGTTCGACGAGCGCGACCCGGGCGTGCTGGAGCTGCTGCGCCAGGCGGTGGCGGGCGCCCACCGCAACGGGCGCCCGGCGGCCATCTGCGGCCAGGCGCCGTCCGACCACCCGGAGGTCGCGGCCCTCCTGGTGCGCCTCGGCATCGACGCGCTCTCGCTCAACCCCGACAGCGTCGTGAAGACCACGCTCGCCGTGCTCGAACTGGAGAAGACCCAGGTTGAGACGCACCGCTAGCGAGCCGTCGACGACGGGAGGGCATCGGACCTCCCATCGGGGAGTCCTGCGGGAGTGGCTGGGCGGGCAGTCGATCTGGCTCTGCGCCTTCGGGTACTTCTCAGCCTACGTGCCCTACAGCGCCCTGACCAAGGTGCTGTCGTCGGGACTCGTGCCGTCACTGGGAGGGCCGATCGACGGCCCCTCGCTGCTGCCCATCAGCGTCGCGGCGTCGACGGTCGGGATGTTCGCGCTGATCACGGTGCTCGGCTGGTGGCGCGCGGCGGGCCAGGCGACGGTGGCGGGCGTGCGCCTGCCGCGGCCGGGTCGCTGGACCCTCCTCTCGGGGCTGTGCACCGCGGCCGTGATGCTCACGACGACGCTGGCGTACACGTTCCGCGGGGCGAGCATCGTGTTCATGATGCTGCTGATGCGCGGCGGCGTGCTGGTCCTCGCGCCGATCGTCGACGCCGTCAGCGGTCGGCGGGTGCGGTGGTTCTCGTGGGTGGCGCTCGGCCTTAGCCTCGGGGCGCTCGGTGCGACGGTGGCCCCGGGCGCGCGCGCGCCGCTCCCCCTCGTCGCCGTGGTGGACGTCGCCGTGTACCTCGCAGCCTACTTCGTACGGCTGCGCGCCATGAGCCGCCTCGCGAAGGGGTCCGACGAGGACAACCGGCGGTTCTTCGTCGAGGAGCAGATGGTCGCGAGCCCGGCGGCCCTCGTCGCGCTCGTCGCGGTCGCGATCGCTGGGCGCGGCGCTCTCGGGGAGGCCGTGCAGCGCGGGTTCACGGAGGTGCCAACCGGCCCCGCGGCGCTCGTGGTGGTAGCCGTCGGGCTGCTCTCCCAGCTCACGGGCGTGTTCGGCGGATTGATCCTGCTCGACAAGCGAGAGAACTCCTTCGCCGTGCCGGTCAACCGCGCATCGAGCGTGCTCGCGGGCGTCGCCGCTGCGCTCGCGCTGGCGGCTCTGTTCCCGTCGCAGCGCGCTCCCGACGGGCACGAGGTCGCGGGCGCGGCACTCGTCACCGGGGCGATCCTGGCACTGACGCTCGGTCCGCGGCTCCGGCAGCGCACGGCGTGAGGGTGGCTTCGTTTTCATCGCCAGGGTCACCCCGTAGAGCACCCCGAAGGTGATCGCGGAGCGCAGCTCGAAGGGTTGCGCACGCTCGCGTCCTCCGACGAACCGCTCACGATACCTGGAGGCGAGGAGGACCGTCGGTAGGCCTGCGCCGCGGCGACGACGCCAGCCACCGCCATCGCGCCGATCGAGGGCGCGAGCGTCGGGAGCAGCGCCGCGTCGTCAGACGACCTGACGGGTTGTTCGAGCAGTGGTTGCCGGAAGTGGAAGTGGCACGCGCGGCTCTTCCCTCATCCGAAGGAAAGGTTGAACCATGCACGCAGATCGACGGAGTCACTCGATCCCTCTGGGCGACCTGATCGCGTCCCTGCGAGAGCAGTTGAAGGTCACCTCCGTCGTCGTCACCCACGACCTCGCGCTGGCCTCCCGCGTCGCCGATCGGATCGCGCTCCTTCACGAAGGGAGGGTCGTCGCCATCGGCCCCGTCGCGACCATCGAGGCGAGCGTCGACCCGATCGTCCGTGAGTTCCTCGATGGGGCGAACTCGACCCGCTGACGCTACGCCACCACACCGACACTTCCGCATGGACGTCGGGCGGCGGCACGACCCGTGCTCGATGGATCGCCTCAACCGCAACCCGGCGCCACCCCCGGAGGACGACCATGCTACCCGCATCCGCCCATCACCTCGACCTGCGTCGCCTCGAACTCTTCCACCCCCTCGAGGTCGCCGAGCTCGACGCGTTCCTCTCGCACGCGCGGGATCGATGGCTCGAACCCGGCGACGTCCTGTTCCGCGAGGGCGACCCCGGAGACGCGCTCGCGATCGTGGTCCGGGGCGAGGTCGCCGTCAGCCTGCGCGACGTCCCGATCCCGGGGGCCGAGGTCGCCGTGCTCGGCGCCGGCGCGCTCATCGGCGAGGGGGCCTTCATCGACCCGGAGCCCCGATCGTCCACGGTCGTCGCGACGGCGCCCTCCGTCGTGCTGGAGCTCGACCGGCGCGGATTCGAGGCCCTGCGCCGGGAGTGGCCCCGCGTCGCGGCGCGACTGCTCACGGCGATCCTCCACGGCGTCGCGCGGAAGCTGCACGCGGTCGACCGGCGGATCGCCATCGAGCTCGGCGAGGTGAGCGCGTTCGCCCCTCTCTCGTCGCCGCCTGCCGCGGAGCCCGGAAGGATCCGCTCGCGGTGGCCACGCTCCGCCCCGCCGCCGCCGCGCCGACCCACGGTGGAGCCCTTCGCGCTACGCGCCTGTGGGGTGACGCTCGACTGCGGTGACGACGACCTCAGGGCGCTGCTCTCGGCGTGCGAGGAGCGACACTTCGCCGGAGGCGAGGTGCTCTCGTCGCAGGGGTCCGAGGCGCGTTGCTGCTACTTCGTCCTCGCGGGCGAGGTCGAGGTGGTCAAGGCGCTGATGGCCGGAGAGCGGGTGCTCACGACGCTGCGCGCGGGCTCCACCGTGGGGCAGGCGGCGCTGCTCGACGGCACCCGGCGATCGGCCACCCTCCGCGCCCGTCGCACCGTCACGGCGCTGGAGATGGGGCGCGATGGATACGAGCGCCTCGTTGGCGCTGGAGGTCCCGCGGCGGTGAGCCTCCAGCATCACCTCGCCACGGTGAGCGTCCGGCAGCTGCGCGAGGCCGACCGGCGACTCGTCGCAGTGCTGGCGCGGGGGCGTGGCCGTGCCGGGGCATCGCCAATGACCGGTGGCGGAGCCGAGCCCCGCGAAGACCGGCGACGACGCGACCTCCAGTATATCCAGGCTGCCGTCGGCGAGGTGTCGATGGACCTCGACGTGATCGAGATGGGCGACGGCGACCTGCTCCCCGCGACCGGCGATGACGGCTCCAGTCACGCCCCTCCGCCGTTGCCCGGCGGCCACGTCGGGGCGTGACGGTCGATGCGCATCGCGACCGCCGCACTCCTCGTCCTCCACGGGCTGATCCACCTCCCGGGCTTCCTCAAGGCGTGGAAGCTGGCCGAGCTCCCACGGCTGAGCGGCCGCACGATCGTACCTTTGCCGGAGGGCGCGCTTCGTGCGGTCGGCGCCCTGTGGCTCCTGACGGCGGTCGGCCTCCTCGCCGCCGCCACGCTGCGCCTCCTCGATCGCGACGCGTGGTGGATGGTGGCCGCCCCGAACCTGGCCCTGTCGCAGACGCTGATCATCCTCCAGTGGGGCGAGGCGCGGGCCGGGACGGCGGCCAACGCGCTCCTGGGCCTCGCCGTGGTCATGGCCGCGGGCGTTCACGGGTTTCACTCGGTGAACGACCGCCACGCCCGGGCGCTCTTCGCGCGAAGCACGGTCGGTGACGCCCCCGTGGTACGCGCGGAGGAGCTCGCGTCGCTGCCGTCGCCGGTGCGCCGCTGGCTCGAAGGCTGCGGGGCCGTCGGTCGGCCGCGGGCGCGGACGGTGCGCCTGCGGCAGCGCGGCGAGATGCGCACCGGGCCGGGGCGCGCGTTCATGCACGCCGAGGCGACGCAGTACTTCACCGCCGACGAGCCCGGCTTCGTGTGGAACGTCGACGTGACGATGGCGGGTGTGCTGCCGCTCGCGGGTCGCGACACCTTCGTCGGCGGTAGGGGGCGGATGTACATCACCCTCGCGGGCCTCTTCGCGGTGGCCGACGGCACCGGCCCGCGCTTCGACCAGGGCACCGCGCTCCGCTACCTGGGGGAGATCATCTGGTTCCCGTCCGCCGCGCTATCCCGGTCGATCTCCTGGGAGGCCATCGACGACGCGAGCGCCCGGGCCACGCTCCGGGTCGACGGGGTCGAGGCGTCCGCGGTCTTCGAGTTCGACGCACGCGGGCGCTTCACCCGCCTCACGGCGCGGCGGTACTACAACGGCGCGACCCTGGAGACGTGGGTGATTCCCGCGACCACCTGGAGGGTGATCCGGGGCGTCGAGGTGCCCGTACGCGGCGGCGCCATCTGGCGGCTTCCCGCGGGCGACTTCGACTACTACCGATGGGAGATCCTCGACGTCGAGATCAACCGCCCCGCGCTGTGGGGACACCATCGCGACTGAGTCGCAACCCGTGCGCGGTCCCCTCATCTCACCCGACGGACCACCGCGCGCGTCGAGAGGACACCCACGATGGTGCCGTCCGCCAGGACGACCGGTAGCTGATGAAACCCGGCGGCCGACATGGACGCGACGGCGGCGGCCAGCGCGGTCGTCTCGATGACCGAGAGCGCCCGGGGAGTCATCACCTCGGCCACGGTCCGCGGGACCGGCGGGTGCGCTGCCGGATTCGCGAGCTCGCCGCGGTGGAGAGGTCGGCCCAGGAGGTCCGTTCGGGAGACCATCCCAACCGGACGACCGCTCTCGTCCACGACGGGGACGCCGTCGGCGCCCCACGCGCGGAGCAGCGCGGTGACGGTCGCGGGGGCGACGTCCGCCGTCACGCACACCACGTCGCGCTGCATCACCGACCACACGGGGAGGCTCGGCCCCGACCCCCGTGGGGCGGACGCGCGCTCGACGTCGAGTCGCAGGCAATGCACGGCGCCCGGGCGGTTCACCGTCGGTCCCTCGTTCCCTACACAGTGGGCGCAGTCGGCGCAGGCGATCGCATCGACCGACCGGCCCGCGTCTTCGCAGTACACGGTCAGGTGACGTCGGACCGCGCCGTCGCCGGAGAGCGTCTCCCTCACCCCCACGACGCGCACGGCGACGCCCGGACTCTTGAGCGTTGTCACGACCCCGGGGTCGGGTCGACGCGGCGTCCCCGCTCCAGCTCGCGGACGAGGTCCGCATACGTGAGGGGCTTGCCGAGGATGACCATCGGCGTGCCGTCGCGACGGGTGACGCGCTCGATCACCTCGGGGTAGCTGGTGACCATGATCACCGGCATGCCCGGCCATCGATCCCGCACGAAGGCCGCGACGCCGAGCCCATCGATCCCCGGGAGCCGGTAGTCGGCCACCAGCACGTCCGGGGGCGGGGAGCGTCGGAGCCGCGAGATCGCCGTCTCCCCGTCGGGCACGAACTCCACCTCGTAGCCGTCCTCGCGCAGCATCTGCGCGAGCCTGCCCCCCGCGGAGGCGTCGTCCTCCATGAGCAGGACTCGTCGGGTCGGAGCGAGCGTGGGTGACATGCGCTCCCTGACTCAAGCGACGTGCCGCCGCCAGGCGCGGAACCGCGAGGCGGTACGCGGCGTGCTCGATGCGCCCCGCATGAAGCCAACCCTCTCCTCCCGAACTCTTCGAATCCTCATGGCGACGGCCCTCGTCCCTAGCCTCCCCGCCTGCGACTACTCGGAGGCCTTGATGCGGGCCGTGAGGGTCGGCTCGTGGGCGCCACCACGACCCGCGTGAGCGCGGAGCGTACCGACCTGGAGCACCGACTCCGCGACGCCGCCCCTGCGCCCCGCTGATCGCAGTCCGTTCGTGAGGTCAGTGGCCGCTCCAGCGAACCGTTGGCGTCGCCCACAGCCATCCGGCTCGGGACTTGCGGACTGGCCCTGACAACCCTCGCCATGACCCTCCCACTCGCAGCTCCCCTCGCCGCACCAGCTCGACGCGAACCGGGCCTCCTTCGGCTTTCGGTCGCCCTCTCGATCGCCGTTGGCGCACTCATGACGGCCACCTCGGTGGTGGGCCTGCGGTGGGGCGCCGAGCGCCTCTACGATCCTGACCCGGCGACGCTCGCCGCGTTCATCGGGCAGGACGCGGTCAGCCTCGTTGTCGGCCTCCCGCTACTCGCGGCCTCGGTGTGGCTGGCCCGGCGCGGCGCGCTCGCGGGCCGTCTGCTCTGGATGGGGACGCTCTTCTACGTCGCGTACTCGTACGCGTTCTACGTGCTGGGGTGTCGCTTCTCGCTGCTGTTCCCCGCCCACGTCGCCGTCGTTTCCATGAGCACGTACGCATTGCTCGGCCTCCTGGTCGAGGTCGATCCCAACGCAGTGAAGGCCGCCTTCGGGCCACGCACTCCGGCGCGGCCGGTGGGCGGCTTTCTGGTGGCCATGGCCCTGCTCTTCGTCTCGCTCTGGGGCGGGGGCATCGCCTCCGCGATCGCCTCGGGTCGCGCTCCGGGGCCGGTACCCCACCTTGTCTGGTCGCTGGACCTGGTGGTCGCCCTCCCGGCGATGTTCTGGGGCGGCGTGCTGCTCTGGCGACGTCGCCCATGGGGCTTCGTGCTCGCCGGCGTGCTCCTCCCGAAGGCGACGCTCATCGGCTTCACGCTGGTGGTCACCACGGCCCTAGCCGCACGCCGGGGCGTGCCGGGCGACCCCGTGCAGACCGTCGCCTTTGTGATCCTCGGGACGGTGGGCCTCGCGCTGACCGCGCGGTACCTGTACGCGATCGAGCGCGCCGCCTGCGCACCAGGCGAATCGGTTCACGGCCGCATCCGTGTCGGGCGCGATGAACCGTGACGAGGGCGATGCCAGCGACCTGCATCCGCCTCCACTGGCGGAGCTCGACCCCATCGCTTCTTGAGGAGATCGCCGTCACGTTCCCCGGCTGCGAGCGAGTCGGCACGAAGACAGTCGCCTCCACGCGGATCTACGGCGGTGTTTCTTCTGAGGCATCGACTTCGCGGCGAACCCCGCGTCGTCGGCTTAGCCTCCGTCGCTCTTCGCGGCCTGGTTCGGGTCCGAATCGAGGACCTCGGTGACGGGACGCCGCGGCGTCGGCGCACCCGCCGTGCCGTAGCCGATCCGGAGAATGAGCTGAGGGAAGCCGGCGCCGCCGGTGAGTTCGCCGACGTGCGTCCGAAGCTCTGGGACCTCGATCGGTTGATTGAGGTACGCCACGCAGAACGACTCGCTCTCCGCGCAGAGGAGCGCCCGGTCGAGCGCCTCGCCGACGCGGATCCACGGCAGCGCCCAGTCGCCCTCGGTCCCGATCACCGCGAGCAGCGGCGAGGCTTCCGCGATGTCCTTGTGTCGGACGGCCTCGCGCGCCCCGCGATCGATCAGCCGGACGGCCATGGCGGCGAGGTGGGACTCCACGTTGTCGAGCCCGCCCGCGTAGCCGAAGACTCCGTCGGTGGCCGTGCTGTCGTTGGCGCGCATCCACCGGGCGAACTCGCCGCGGAAGGCGCCGCTTTGCCACTGCTCGTGGTCGGCCTCCATGATCAACGCGACGAGGCGGACCCGCTGGGCCTCCTCGGCGAGCGGTACGAACCAGGCGTCCTCCGCCTCGACGGCGCGACGGAGACGATCGACCGCGTCCTCGGGCACGGTGATGCCCAGGTACGGCGCGCGGGAGGTGTGTCGCGTGCCGATCGCCGCGCCCATCAGGCGCTCCTCCTCGTCGGGGGGCGAACCCGCTCGCACCGTCACTCGCGCGAGCAGGTCGTTGTTCACCGGCTCGGGCAGGCGCTCGACGTCGGCGTCGAGCCCGAAGCCGCGGAGCGCCACGCGGAGGTGGAAGAGCGCCGCGCCGCAGCTGATCGTCAGCTCGCGCCCCTCGGGGTCGGTCACCGGGAGCGCCCGCGAGCGGTCGGCGTAGAGCTCGATGGTCGAACCCACGATGCGGAACCGCCAGGGTTGCGTGTTGTGGGTCGAGGGCGCACGCACTGCCTGGGCGACGGCCCAGCGGAGCTGGTTGTGGATCCGGTCGTCGACGTCGCTGGAGGTCATCGGTTTCGCTTCCTGTCCGTTCGGGCGCAGAGGCCCGACGGAGGGCGCGCAAAGCGAGAGTCGTTCCACGTTCGTGCCCGGCCACGCCACGCCGACTGGGACGCGGCCTCGCGCACGTTCTGCGCCGCACGGCGAACCGGCTGCACTGAGCTCACGCGCGTCGCGCCCGCCGATGCCCACGGCGTGCTCGGCACGCGCTCTGCTCTTGCTCCTACCCGAACGGAGTGTTGAACCATGAGCCGAACCCGCCGAACTGACACCATCTCGCTGGGCGACCTCGTCGCGTTGGCGTTCGACGCCGCCGAGGCTGTCGTGCCGGATCCGCGCCTCGCGACCGCGCTCGCGACCCTCACCGTCCGAGGGGCATTACGTGAGCGCCTGGGTGGGCGCGCCGTGGCCCGTGTGTCGTTCGCCGCGTAGCGCCAACGTGAACGCTGCGACGTCCGACCGGGTCCCGCGCGACCCGCCCCAGCCGTCGACCGCCACACCCGCGGAGGTGGTCCTGAGGGTGCGCGGCGTCTGGAAGAGCTTCGGTCCGAAGGAGGTGTTTCGCGACCTCGACCTCGACGTGCGTCGCGGCGAGGTGCTCGCGCTCCTCGGGCCGTCCGGGTGCGGCAAGAGCGTGCTGCTCAAGCTCATCATCGGGCTGCTGCCCGTCGACCGCGGCGAGGTCCTCTGGCACGACCTCCACGTCGAGCGCGCCACGTCCCGCGAGCTGGCCTCGGTGCGCCGCAACGTCGGGATGGTGTTCCAGGGCGCGGCGCTCTTCGACTCGCTCTCGGTCGCCGACAACGTGGCCTACGGCCTCCGGGTGGAGGGGCGTCGCGGCATGAAGCCCGACGCGGTCGATGAGCGCGTGGCGTGGGCCCTCGGCGCGGTGGGGCTCGCCGACGCCGGGCCGCTGATGCCCGCCGAGCTCTCCGGGGGCATGCGCAAGCGCGTGGGCGTGGCGCGCACCATCGCGTTGCGCCCCGAGGTCGTCCTCTACGACGAACCGACGACGGGCCTCGACCCGATCAATAGCAGCCGCATTGGCGACCTCATCGCGTCCCTGCGCGAGCAGTTGAAGGTCACCTCGGTGGTCGTCACTCACGACCTCGCGCTGGCCTCACGCGTCGCCGATCGCATCGCGCTCCTCCACGAGGGGCGGGTCGTGGCCATCGGCCCCGTCGAGAGCATCGAGGCGAGCACCGCCCCCGTCGTGCGAGAGTTCCTCGACGGCGCGAGGACGCCCGGGCGCACGACGCGGTAGCCCGTTCGCGCGCCCGACCGATCAACGAACCGTGAGCACGGCGACCGGCGAGTGCCGGACCACCCGCTCGGCGACGCTCCCCATGAACGCGCGGCTGAGGCCGGTGCGTCCGTGGGTACCGACGACCACGAGATCGGCTCCGTGCTCGGGCACCAGGGCGACGATGCGGTCCCACGCGGCGCCGCTGCATAGCGTTGACGTGACCACGACGCCGCTCCCCTCAAGACCCCCGACCACTGCGCTCAGGCGGGATCGCGCACTCTCCTCCACGAGGGTGACCCAGTCGGTGTCGTATCCCGCGATGGCGCCGCCCACGATCAACGGCGCCTCCCAGACGTGGACCACGTGCAGCGCCGCGTCGAACCTCCGCGCGAGGTCGCAAGCGCGCTCCACCGCGCGTCCGGCGGGCTCGCTGAAGTCCGTCGCGACGAGTATCTTCTTGAACGGTTGAATCATGGGTCTCTCCTCCGTCGGCGGCCTCAAGCGAGAAGCGTGCTCACCTCCGCGGTGCCCCTCGACGCACCTCGTAGCCCAGCGCATGCATCACCCCCGAGGACCGATGCCACCGACGCCACGGCCCCTGTTGCACCCCGCCGAACGCTTCGCCCGCTGGAGCGTGGCGACCGGCGTCGCGGTGCTCGCGCTGAAGGGCGTCGCCTGGCGGCTGACGGGCTCGGTCGCGCTGCTCTCCGACGCTCTCGAGTCCATCGTCAACGTCGTGGCGGCGATCGCCATGGCCTTCGCCGTACGCATCGCGCACCGCCCCGAGGACCGCGACCATCCCTACGGCCATGGCAAGGCGGAGTACCTCTCCGCAGTGCTGGAGGGCGCGCTCATCGTGGTGGCCGCGATGCTCACGATCCGCGCAGCGTGGGGACGACTCCTGCACCCCGTCGCCCTCCCCACCGTGGGCATCGCGCTGCTCGTCTCGACGGCCGCGTCCGCGCTCAACGCCGCGCTCGCGTGGAGCCTGCTGCGCGCGGGCAAACAGTTGCGCTCCCCGGCCCTGACGGCGGACGGGCGACACGTCCTGACCGACGTCGTGACGACGGCGGGCGTCCTCGTGGGGGTCGCGCTCGCGTGGGCGACGGGGCGGTGGTGGCTCGACCCGCTCCTCGCCTGCGGCGTCGCCCTCAACATCCTGTGGGTGGGATGGAAGCTCGTGCGGCGCTCGGTGGGCGGGCTGATGGACGAGGTCCTCGACGAGGAGGAGGTCGCGCGGGGGCGGGCGATCGCCGAGCGCGTCGCGAGGGAGCGGGGCGCGCTCGCGGTGGAGGGATTCCGTCTCCGACGGGCGGGGCCCGACGGGCACTGCGACCTGCGCCTCAAGGTGCCGGGCGCGATGTCGGTGCGCGAGGCCCACGCCATCTGCGATCTGATCGAAGAGGCGCTCCGGGCGTGGGAGCCCGGACTGCGCGTCGTCGTGCACGTCGAGCCCGGCGCGGACGGTCTCGCGCTCGCCTCAGACCTCGGCGCGGGCGAAGGCGCGGAAGAAGAGCGCGACCTCGACGCAGGCGCAGCCGCACGCCAGGGCCGCGATGTCGAAGGCATGTGCGGGCCATGACGCGCTCGCGACGGTCTCCGCCAGCGTCGTCGCCGACACCACCAGCAGCGCGAACACCGTCGGCGCGCTGGGTGAGAGGCCCAGGCGCGATCCCACCCAGAGGCTCACCAGGGCGCCGCCCTGCGCCATGAAGGGCATCGCGATGAGCACCCGGCCCGCGCGGTTGGCCATCGCCCCGGCCAGGCAGCGCAGGAGAAGCAGCACGACGCCCATCCCCCCTTCGCCCAGCACCCGCTCGGACACGAGGTCGGCGCTCGCCGCAGGCTCGGTGCCCCACGGCGCGATCGACACCCGCGGCATCACCTCGACCAGCGGAGGCGCCGACGGGTCGTCGGCCTCGGACGCGCCGCGACGACTCCCGGTGATCCGCTCCACGTCGTCGTGCAGGTGTCGGTAGTGATCGGCGGCCTGACGAGTGGTGGTAGCGAGATCGAGGGTGGTCACTGCGGCCCGCGGAGCACGGGGTGTGCCGTTGCGATCGGCGCGGGCCCTGCATTGCGTTCGCGCCAGAGGTTCTGGCCATGACGCTCTCCTACGATGCCCCGCTCGACATCTCGTCTCGCTCCGAGGCGAACCCGCTCGACCTGCCCACTGCTCTCTCGGTCGCGGGCGCAGGTCTCTTCGCGCTCACGGTCGCACGCCTCGATGCGCCGGAGACCGCACTCCTGGGGCGAGGTGTCGTCGATCTTCTCGTCGGTCTGCCGCTATTGCTGGGCGCGACCTGGCTCGCGCGCCGTGGCTCGCTCGCGGGTCGCCTGCTCTGGATGGGCGCACTTGCCCACCTGACGTCCTCGTCCGCGCGGGCCGTTCTCGGGGCCCACGACGCGCCGTTCGTCCCCGCGCACGTCGCCCTCGTCGCCGCAGGCCTCTATGCCCTGCTCGACCTGCTGCTCGACGTCGACGCCGACGCCGTGAAGTCCGCCTTCGGCGCGCGTGCCCCGGCGCGTTCCGTCGCCGCCTTCCTCGCGCTTGCCGCCGTTGTCCTGGCCTCCTCGGGCTCAGCGGCCGACGGGACCCTGCTGCGTGTGCTCGATGTGACGCTCGTGCTGCCCGTCATTCTTCTCGTGAGCGCGGCGCTCGGACGGCGCAAGCCCTGGGGTTTCGTGCTTGCTGGGGTGCTGCTCCCCTCCGCCACGCTGTCCGCGTTCGCGGTGGCCTCGACCACCCTCCACGGCGAACCCGCGCGGGCCGTCGCGTTCGCGCTACTCGGCCTCGTCGGGGCAGGCCTCTCCACGAGGTACTTCCGGTCGATCGAGCGTTCGGCCGACCCGCTGCCCGCGCTCGCGACGTCGTCGCCGAACGCCGCGTCGGTCGAGTGGAGTCGGTGATCCGCGACCCCCGACTCCATCGCCTCTCCGCAGAGCACCACCGCGCGCTCGTACTGGCCCGCGATGTCGCGCGCCGGGCCATTGCTGTGCCCATGGACCCCTCCCTCGGTCCAGCGCTGAGCGCGCACTTCGAACGCGAGCTGGAGCCCCACTTCCGCGTCGAGGAGTCGGTCCTGCTGCCCGCGCTACGCCTGTTCGGCGGCGACGCCCTCGCCCTGCGGGTCGAGCGCGAGCACGCCGCGGTGCGCGCATTCGTCGAGGCCTCCGCGGGCGGCGATCGCAGGGCGGCGGCGATGTTCGCGGCTCTGCTCCGCGAGCACGTCCGCTTCGAGGAGCGCGAGCTGTTCCCGTGGTGCGAGGCGCGTCTGCCGGCCGACGTGCTCGCCGCGGTCGACCGCGCGGGCTCCGGAGACGACGTCACGGCCACCCCTGTCGCGAGCAGCTCCCCGAAGCACGACCACGCTGCACCCCCGGCAGGCGCAGGTCTCGCGTGTCAGGCGCACGCCTTGCGCCAACCTTCGTCGAGCGTCGCGAACCCGCGGGCCGACGCGTCCGGCCTCCCCCTTGCTGAGCGGCTCCGTCATGCAGACCGAGCCTGTCACGTCGTCCGCCCCCGCTGACGACGCTGCCTCGCGGCGCGCCTCGGGCGCGGGCATCGACGAGACCCTCTGCCTCCACTGCGGGACAGCCCTCGCGGGCGATGAGGGACCCTACTGCTGCACGGGCTGCGAGGCGGTTCACCATCTGCTCCAGGCCCAGGGGCTCACCCGCTACTACGACCTCCAGGGCACCTCGGGCGCGCCGGTCGCTGCGACGGGGTCTTCGGCGCACGACCTGAAATGGTTGGAGTCGATCGAGGCTCGGGTGGCCGCCGCCGAGGGCGTGTGCCGCGTCGAGCTCGACGTGCAGGGCCTCCACTGCGCGGCCTGCGTGTGGCTGCTGGGCGAGCTCTTCCGCCGCCAGCCCGGCGCGCTCCGCGACGTCGTCAACCCGGGCGTCGGGCGCGTCTCGCTCACCGTCACCCGCACCTTCCGATTGCGCGCCTACGTGCGCGACGTCGAGTCCTTCGGCTACGCGCTGGGACCGCCGCTCAAAGCCGAGACGCAGCCCTCGCGCACGCTGCTCACGCGCCTCGGCGTGTGCGCGGCCCTCACCGTCAACGGGATGATCTTCTCGCTCCCGCTCTACCTTGGGCTGCGCACCGGACCCGTGCACTCGCTCTTCGCGTGGCTCTCCTTCCTCCTGGCCCTGGCGAGCGTCTCGGTCGGCGGGTCGGTGTTTCTGCGTTCGGCGTGGCAGGCCGTGCGGCGCCGGGTCGTGCACCTCGACCTGCCCATCGCGCTCGGGATCGTGCTCACCTTCGCCGGGTCGACCTGGGCCTTCGCCGCCGGGCGCGACGGGCGCGGCGCCTACTTCGACACGCTCTCGACCTTCATCACCCTCATGCTCGCGGGCCGCTGGCTCCAGGAGCGGGTGCTGGAGCGCAACCGCCACTACCTCCTCGCCTCCGACGGCATCGACGGCCTGCTCACCCGCCGGGTGCGCGACGGCGCGGTGTCGCTCGTCCCGTGCCGCGAGGTCGCGGCGGGCGACATGATGCTCATCGCGCCGGGTGACGTCGTCCCGGTCGACGGCGCGCTCCTCGATGACGAGGCGAGCTGCTCCCTCGACTGGATCTCGGGCGAGAGCGCCCCGCGCGCCTTCGTCCGCGGCGAGGCCGTCCCCGCGGGCGCCTTCAACCTGGGCCAACGAGCGGTGCGGGTGGGCGCGTCGACCGACTTCGCGGGCTCGCCGCTCGTGGGCCTGCTACGCAACCCCGTCCCCCGAGCCGACGCCGCACGCGCGACCCCGTGGTGGCGTCGCCTCGCCGCCGCATGGGTCGTCGGCGTGCTCTCCCTCGCCGCGCTGGGATTCATCGGCTGGACCGTCGTGACGAATGACCCGCAACGCGCGATGGAAGTCGCGACGGCCGTCCTCATCGTCACCTGCCCGTGCGCCTTCGGCATCGCGACCCCGATGGCCTACGAGCTCGCGCAGGCGGGCCTGCGGCGCGCGGGCCTCTTCGTGCGCTCGCCGAGCTTCCTCGACCGCGCCACGGCCGTGCGGCGCGTCGTCTTCGACAAGACCGGGACGCTCACCACCGGCGCCCTCCGCCTCGCCGACCCCGCGGCGCTCGACGCGCTCGCGCCCGACGACCGCGCCGCCCTCTACAACCTCGCCGTCCGCAGCACCCACCCGAAGAGCCTCGCGGTGCGCACGGCGCTGCCGGACAACGGCCTCCGCTTCGACGACTCGCTCGACGTGCGCGAGCTCGCCGGGCGCGGCGTCGAGCTCAGCACGCGCGACCACGTGTACCGCCTCGGCGAGCCCGCGTGGGCCGCCGCGGCGGCCGCGACCGACGGTGATCTCGTCTTCTCTGTCGACCGGGTCGCGCTCGCTCGCATGCGCACCGAGGAGGTGCTCCGCCCGGGCGCCCGGGCCGAGCTCGCGCAGCTCACCGCCGAGGGATACGAGGTCTGGATCCTGAGCGGCGACGCGCCCGGACGGGTGTCGTCCATGGCCGTCGCGTTGGGCGTCCCCGCGGAGCGCGCCATCGGGGGACTCTCGCCGGACGACAAGGCCCGCTGGCTGGAGGCGCACGATCTGCACGACACGCTCATGGTCGGCGACGGCATCAACGACGCCCTCGCCGTCGAGCGCGCGTTCTGCTCCGGCACGCCCGCCATCGACCGGCCGTTCATGCCCGCGCGCACGGACTTCTACGTCGTCACGGCGGGCCTGCGCCCCGTCGGGCTCGCGTTGCGCGCGGCGCACGCCCTCGCCCGCATCCACCGCCGCAACCTCGGCATCGCGCTCGCATACAACGCCGTCACGGTCGGACTCGCGCTCGCGGGCCGCATGTCGCCGCTGCTCTGCGCGGTGGTGATGCCCGCGAGCTCGCTCAGCATCCTGCTGGCCACCGTCGCCTCGCTCTCCTCCCGGAGCCCCCTTTGGAAGTCCTCGTCCTCCAGGTCTTCGTGAGCCTCGCGCTGGTGGCCGGTGCGCTGCTCCTCTTCGCGTACTCGGCGCGCCAGCGCGACCTCGACCACGCCGACCGCCTCGCCCTCGCGCCCCTCGGCGACGACGACGCTCAACCCTCTCCCCGCACACCCTCAGGAGCCGATATCCCGTGAGCACATCCGACCTCGAACCGCCCCGGCCGAGCCTCGTCGGCACCCGCATCGTCTACAACGACGACGTCGCGCGAAAGTTCCTCTGGGCCTCCGTCTTCTGGGGGCTCATCGGCATGTCCGTGGGCGCGCTCATCGCCCTTCAGATGGCGTGGTGGCGGGCCAACGTCGACCCGCACCTCTCCTTCGGTCGCCTGCGCCCGCTGCACACCAACGCCGTGATCTTCGCGTTCGTGGGCAACATGATCTTCAGCGGGATCTACTACTCCACCCAGCGCCTCGTGAAGGCGCGGCTGCCGTCCGACCTCCTCGCCAAGATCCACTTCTGGGGCTGGCAGGCCATCATCGTCGCGGCCGCCGTCACGCTCCCGCTCGGCATCACGCAGGGCAAGGAGTACGCGGAGCTGGAGTGGCCCATCGACCTCGCCATCGCCGCGGTGTGGGTCGTCTTCGCCATCAACTTCTTCTGGACCCTCGCGCGCCGCCGCGAGAAGCACCTGTACGTCGCGGTGTGGTTCTACATCGCGACCATCGTCACCGTGACGGTGCTGCACGTCGTCAACGCGCTCGCGCTGCCGGTCTCGCCCTTCAAGAGCTACTCGATCTTCGGCGGCGTGCAGGACGCACTGGTGCAGTGGTGGTACGGCCACAACGCCGTCGCCTTCTTCCTGACCACCCCGGTGCTCGGGATCATGTACTACTTCGTGCCGAAGGCGGCCGAGCGCCCGGTCTACTCGTACCGGCTCTCGATCATCCACTTCTGGGCCCTGGTGTTCATGTACATCTGGGCGGGGCCGCACCACCTGCTGTTCACCGCGCTGCCCGAGTGGGCGCAGACGCTGGGGATGATCTTCAGCGTGATGCTCTGGGCGCCGAGCTGGGGCGGCATGCTCAACGGCCTGCTCACGCTGCGCGGCGCCTGGGCCAAGGTGCGCGAAGAGCCGGTGCTCAAGTTCTTCGCGGCGGGCATCACCTTCTACGGGATGGCCACCTTCGAGGGGCCACTGCTCTCCATCCGTAGCGTGTCGAGCCTCGCCCACTACACCGACTGGATCGTCGGCCACGTGCACGCCGGCGCCCTCGGCTGGAACGGCCTGATGGCCGCCGGGATGTTCTACTGGATGGTGCCGCGCCTCTACGGCACGAAGCTCCACTCCAAGGCCGCCGCGGAGCTGCACTTCTACGTCGGGACGGTGGGCATCCTGCTCTACGTCGTCTCGATGTGGGTCTCTGGAGTCACCCAGGGCCTCATGTGGCGCGCGCTCACTCCGACCGGCGCGCTCGTCTATCCGAACTTCATCGAGACGGTGCTCGCGCTGCGGCCGATGTACTGGATGCGCCTCGCGGGCGGCTCGCTCTACCTCGCGGGCATGGGCCTCATGGCCTGGAACCTCGTCGCCACCGCCCGCCGCGGCCACGCCGTCGACGGCACCATGACGGTCTTCGAGGAGCCCAAGGAGGAGCCCGAAGTGCGCTGGACGGCGATGGTCTTCAGCGCCCCAGTGGTCATCGTCACGCTGAGCGCCGTGCTCTTCGGCGCGATGGCCGTCACCAGCCAGGTGGCGAGCCTCGCGGTGGCGCTGCTGGGCGTCTGCGTCGCCTTCGGCGGAACCCTCGGCATCCAGCTCACCCGCGAAGACGGCCGCCCCACCTGGCACCGTCTCCTGGAAGGACGCGCGCTCATCTTCACTGTCTTCACGGTGATCGCCGTGCTCATCGGTGGCGTCGCGGAGATCATCCCCACCATCGTGCTCCGGCCCGCAAGCGAGGCCGGCACGCACGCGCATCCGTACCGCCCGCTGGAGCTGGAGGGGCGCGACCTCTACCTGCGCGAGGGTTGCTACAACTGCCACTCGCAGATGATCCGGCCGCTGCGCTTCGAGACGCTGCGCTACGGCGAGGCCTCGACGGCGGAGGAGTCGCGCTTCGACCACCCCTTCCAGTGGGGCTCCAAGCGCACCGGGCCCGACCTCGCGCGCGAGGGCGGCCGCTACCCCAACCTCTGGCACTACCGCCACCTGCTCGACCCGCGGGCCACTTCGCCGGGGTCCAACATGCCGCCGTACGCGTTCATGGCGCGGGCGCCGCTCGACCTCTCGCGTACCGCCGACAAGCTCACCGCGATGCGCACGCTGGGCGTGCCGTACACCGACCGCGACATCGCCAACGCGGTGACCGACGCCCGCGCGCAGGCCGCCGAGATCGCCCGCGACCTCGCCGACAACGGCGCCCGCGTCGCGCCCGACCGCGAGGTGCTCGCCCTCATCGCCTATCTCCAGCGACTGGGCCACGCGCCCGACGCCGCGACCGCCGCGGCCCCCGCCGCGACCACCCCTGCGCAAGGAGCGCACTGACCATGTACCGGGAGTTCTTCGCTCACAGCCCCCTGCTGGCCCTGCCGCTCGCGGCGCTGGTGATCTTCCTCGTCGCGTTCACCGCCGTGCTGCTCTCGGTGGTGCTGCGCCGCGCGGCCCACTTCGACGGCGCCGCCGCCGTGCCGCTCGCCGCCCGGGAGGACGCCGATGACTGACCGCGCCGTGACGCCCGACGCCAACGTCGACCGCGTGCTGCACGAGTACGACGGCATCGAGGAGTACGACAACGACCTGCCCACCTGGTGGCTCACGGCACTCTTCGCCACGATCGTCTTCGCCTTCGGGTACTGGTACTGGGTCGAGGTCTTCGCCGTCGCCGAGACGCCGCGGCAGACACTCCACCGCGAGATGCAGGCCGTGTACGCCGCCGAGGCCGCTCGGATGCGCGCCCGCGGGACCATCACCCCCGCGATGCTGCTGGCGATGTCCCGCGACGACGCCACGGTGCGCCAGGGCGCCGGGGTGTTTGCGAGCACCTGCGCGGCCTGCCACGGCGCGACCGGTGGCGGCGGCATCGGGCCCAACCTCACCGACGCGGCGTGGCTGCACGGCGCGGCGCCCGACCGGGTGTACCGCACGGTCACCGAAGGGGTCACCGCGCGCGGCATGCCCGCCTGGGGGCCGCAGCTCGGGGCCGACCGCGTGCTCGCCGTGACCGCGTACCTGGTCACCATCCGCAACCGCAACGTGCCCAGCGGCAAGGCACCGCAGGGCACCGCCGAGCCCTGAAGGAGACCCAGACCGATGACCGCCCGCCACCACCTCCCGGTGCTCGCCCCGAGTTCGCTGCGCGCCGATGGCTCGCACGCGCGGGTCTACCCCGCGGACACCCACGGGCGCTTCACCACCGCGCGCCGGGTGGTGTTCGCCGTGCTCATCGCGGTGTACGCCGCGCTGCCGTGGGTGTCGGTAGGCGGAAACCCGGCGGTGTTTCTCGACATCGAGGCGCGGCGCTTCTTCCTCTTCGGCGCCGCCTTCAACGCGCAAGACCTGCCGCTGGTATTCTTCCTCGTCACGGGCGTGGGCTTCGCGCTGCTGCTGCTCACCGCCGTGGCGGGACGGGTGTGGTGCGGCTGGGCGTGCCCGCAGACGGTGTTCCTCGAAGGGGTCTACCGCCGCATCGAGCGGGCGATCGAGGGTCCGCGCGAGGCCCGCGTGCGCCGCGACAAGGGGCCCTGGGACGCGGGCAAGCTCGCCCGCAAGGTGACCAAGCACGCGCTCTTCGCGGTGGTGTCGCTGCTGCTCGCGCACGTCTTCATCAGCTACTTCGTCTCGCTGCCGCGCCTCTACGCGATGGTGCGCGCCGCGCCCGCCGCGCACCCCGAAGCCTTCGCCTGGACCTTCGTCATCGCGGCCCTGCTCTACGCCAACTTCGCGCACTTCCGCGAGCAGCTCTGCCTGGGGGTGTGCCCCTACGGCCGGCTCCAGGGCGCGCTCACCGACGCCGACTCGCTCACCGTCGGCTACGACGCGCGCCGCGGCGAACCCCGCGGCAAGGCCACCGAACCCAACCACGGCGACTGCGTCGACTGCCACCGCTGCGTGGTAGTGTGCCCGACGGGCATCGACATCCGCCACGGCACACAGCTCGATTGTATCGGCTGTACGGCCTGCATCGACGCGTGCGACGAGATCATGGACAAGCTCCACCGACCGCGCGGGCTCATCCGCTACGACTCGGTGCGCGGCCTCGACGGCGAGACCCGTCGCCTCTGGCGTCCCCGGCTCGCGGCCTACCTCGCGCTCGGAGCGATCGGCGCCCTGGTCGCGGGCCTCACGCTGCGCGAGCGGGCGGACTTTGAGGCCAACCTCATGCGCCTGCCGGGCGCACCCTACGAGCTGGTCGAGGGGCGCGTCCGCAACGCCTTCCAGATCCACCTCGTAAACAAGCGCAGCGAGCGCGCCACGCTGCGCATCGAGCCGTCGAACGTCGCGGGCGTGGAGGTGGTCGCGCCGCTGCGCGAGGTCGTGCTCGGACCGTTGGAGGGGGTCACGGTGCCGGTGTTCGTGAGCGTCCCGCGCGCGTCGAGGCGGGGCGACTTCGGCGTGCCCATCACGGTGCGCGCGAGCGGCGGTTCGTCCCGCGTGCTCACAGCGCCCTGCCTCGGGCCGGGGGTGGTGCTGTGACGGTCGACGCGACGATCGTCGCTGCCTTCGCGCTCGGGCTCGCGGGCAGCACCCACTGCGTGCTGATGTGCGGCGGCGTCGTGGGCGTCCTCTGCGCGGGCCTGCCGGCCGAGGCGCGCTCGCGGCCGCTCCCCTACCTGCTGGCCTATAACCTCGGCCGCATCGGGTCGTACACGTTCGCCGGGCTCCTCGCGGGCGGGCTCGGCGCCGTCGCCCAGGGTCTCTGGCCCGTCGCGGGAGCCCAGCTCGCACTCAAGGCCGTGGCAGGCGCGCTGATGCTGGGCGCGGGCCTCTACCTCGCGGGCGTGTGGCCGCTCTTCGCCCGGCTCGAAGCGCTCGGCGCGCCGCTCTGGGAGCGCCTCCGACCGGCCGCGCAGGCGCTGCTGCCGGTGCGCTCGCCGCGCCAGGCGATAGCGCTAGGTGTCTTGTGGGGGTGGCTGCCCTGTGGCCTCGTGTACACCGCGCTCGCGCTGGCGCTGAGCGCCGGGTCGGCCACCACGGGCGCGCTCGCGATGATGGCGTTCGGGCTCGGGACGCTGCCGATGCTGCTCGCCATGTCCGTCGCCGCCGGGGTGCTTTCGTCCCTGGTGCGCCGGGCGCCAGTGCGGCGCGCCATCGGCTTCGCGCTCGGCGTGATGGGGGTGCTGAGCCTGGTCGCCGTCTGCCAGCAGACCGCCGTCTTCCTGCAACCGACCGTCCCCGCGATGTCGCCCGCCCACTGCCACTGCCACTGAAACCGTAGGAGCCTCCAATGACCCGCGTACTGATCGTTGGCGCCTCGGGCCGCACCGGTCGTCACCTCGTCGCCAGCGCCCTTTCCCGCGGCCTCGGCGTGACCGCGCTCGTCCCTCCAGGGGCGCCGCCAGATCTCTTCCCCGCCGAGGTCGTACGCGCCGAGGGGAACGTCCTCCAAGCAGCGACCCTCGCGCCCGCGGTGAGGGGCCAGGACGCCGTCCTCTGCGTGTTGGGCCCGGCGACGGGTTCGCCGCCGACGCTGTGTTCCGAGGGGACGCAGCACCTGATCGCGGCGATGAAGAGCGAGCACGTCCCCCGGCTGGTGATCGTCACGGGCGCGATGATCGGCCACCCCACCGAAGGGCTCGGCTGGCTCTACCGCACCCTGCGCGCCGCCATCCCACAGGCTTCGCTGGCCGACCGGCGCCTCCAGGAGACGCTGGTGACGGCGAGCGACCTGGACTGGACGCTCGTGCACCCGCCGCGCCTCACCGACGGCGCGCCGCGCGGGAGCTGGCGGGTCGGAGAGACCATTCATCTTGGCGCGTTGGCCCGCGTCGCCCGGGCCGACCTTGCCGACTTCATGCTCAGGCAGGTCGA
Source organism: Polyangiales bacterium (assembly GCA_044229975.1). Lineage (GTDB taxonomy): Bacteria > Myxococcota_A > Polyangia > Polyangiales > SCUS01. The sequence continues at coordinate 81,987 of JBGARZ010000017.1, read as the reverse complement.
CGACCGGACACTGATCCGCCGCGGGGTCTCCATCTCCTATTGAGCGTCGGCTTCGGGTTGGGGGCCCGATGGTCATCCCACGTACGCCCGGCGATGATGCCGGGCGTGGAACGCCTGCAACCTCCGGTCGCGCGAGAGGCCGCCCGCCTGGGAATTCGCCGACGGGACCCGGGGCCCGTCGGCGCGCTGTGGTCGACGCCGGGGTCCCTCACGCCCGGATCCACCCTGTGGTCGCTCCTCGCGGGCTTCGCCTGGGGCGAACGAACCCTCCGCGTCCGGGACCCGGCGGCGCCTTTCCTCCAAGCCGGGCAGTGGGTGCGGTTCGGGCCGGGCCGTAGCCTCGAAGACACCCTCGATCCCGTGCTCGACCAATCCCCGACGCCGCTGATCGAGGTCGGCAGCGCCAACTCTGGTACGTGGGTCCTCATGGTCGCAGCCTCGGACGACGACCCGGCAGACCCTCACGTCTACGCGGTCGACCACGACATCGAGACGATGCTCCAGGACGCGCTAGTCCACACCGGTCTGCGCCTGTCCGCGCTCCTCGCGCGCTTGGAGCCCGACGCCGAGTGTGCGCCCGACGCCGGGGCCACGGAGTGCGCGTAGAACACCTTCGGGTAGGGCGCGCCGTCACTCACCGCACCGCGACGCCCTCCCTCTGCCACGCGTCGAGGGTCGCGATCAACGCCTCGAAGTCCAGTGGCTTGCGCAGCCGCACCGCCGCGCCCGCACCGCCGTCCTCGTGGCCGCTGAGGATCGCGCAGCGCAACGCGCCGTCGTGCTCGCGGGCCCGCCGCACGAGCTCGATGCCGCTCATGCCGGGCATGACCAGGTCGGTCAGGAGCACCTCGTGTTGCGCGGACCGCAGCCGCGTCAGGGCGTCCTCCCCGCACGTGCAGGCGTCGACCTCGTGGCCCTCCTGGCGCAGCAGGAGGGTCACCACCTTGAATGTGAGACATCGTCGTCGACCACCAGGATCTTCATCCCTGCGTCCCCTCTTCCGGGCCAACGGGCGTCGGCGGCTCGTCGTTCAGCAGGACGCCCCAGTAGAAGCCGACGCACAGGGGGCAGATGCCGTGGCTGACATTCGGGCGCGGGGCGACCATCTGGGATCGTACGTGCACCCACGACCCGTCCGACGGGCGCTCGACCCGGCGGCAGTTGGAGCACTGTCGAACGATCCCGCCCTCGTCGCGCAGATCGCCGTCGTCGCCGTGCTCGCGCTCCAGCACGAGGCTGTGCTCGAGCAGCAGCCCGTCCCATCCGAAGGGGAGCGCCCTCAGGTGGTGGAGCCGGAAGACGTCCGGTGAGGAGCACTCGTAGTCCTGCTCGAAGGGCTCGGCGGCGCGCAGGGCGCCCGCTAGTGCTTCCTCGTAGTAGGCGCGCAGGGGCGGCGCGATCCCGTCGAAGTACGATGCGCCCACGCCGAACCGCGTGGGCACCTCGTCGCCGCCGTTGGCGCGCGCGAAGTCCCACCACGCGCAGTTCACCCAGAGGATCTCGCCCGTCGGCGCCACGGCCACGAGCGTCGACCGGCTCTCCTCCAGCGAGGCCTCGTCGAAGGCCGCGCGGAGGAAGGTCGGCAGAGGCGCCTGGGACCCGATCGGTTGCCTCGCATGGGACATCGTTGTTCCTCGTCGCGACCGCCCGCGCGACACCGCGGGACCAAAGGCCAGACGCGTTCGCACGGGGCGTGCCGTTTGTCGATCCGAAGCCACCGCCGTCGCCGGGCGCGGCGCTCGCACGCCTTGCGCGTGGGGCGCAGCGTCTGCGCGAAGCGACCGTCCCGGCATCCATTCGGCCGCGGGCCGCGGTGGCACGTCGACTGCTCTACGCCCCGGTCGAACGGAGAATGCGATGACGACGCTGGGAGAACGCCTCACTCACGAACACAAGGACCTCGACGCGCTCTACGAAGACCTCGCCAACCGCGTCCATTGCGGCGACACGGCCGCTATCGACGAGGCCTGGGGCCCGCTGGAGACGAGGCTCCGCGCGCACATGGACTTCGAGGAGCTCCAGCTCCTGCCGCGCTTCGAGCTGATCGCCCCGGACGCGGCGCGCCGGATCCAGGCCGAGCACGCGCAGATTCGGGACGCCCTCTCCGACGTCGGCATTGCCATCGAGCTGCACACCGTGCGCGAAGACGCGATGAACCGCCTTCTCTCTCACCTGCGAGCGCACGGACGCCACGAGGAGGAGACGCTCTACCGGTGGCGCGGCGTCGCGGCTGAGGAGCTCACCGAGATCCAGGCCGAGGCGCGCTGAGGCGCGTCGTGAAGGAGCATTCCCCATGACGAAGATCCTTGTCCCCGTGGATTCGACCCCGATCGCCCCCGCCGTGCTCGCCGCGGCCGTCGAGGAGGCTCGCTGGCGCAGCGCCGACCTCGTCCTCCTGCGCGCCCTCGGCATCCCCTCCGAGTTGCCGCTGGAGGCCTACGCCATGGCGCCTGACCAGGTCGCCCAGCTCATCGAGCGCAGCGCCCGCTCCGAGCTCGAAGGGCTGCGCGCGCTGCTCCCGGCGGACGTCAACGCCACGGTGCGCGTGGAGTACGGCGCGGCGTGGCGGGTGATCTGCGACGTCGCGCTCCACGAGAACGCGGCGCTGGTGGTGATCGGCGCCCACGGCCACCGCACGCTCGACGGCCTGCTCGGCACCACCGCGAGTCGCGTGGTCACCCACCTCGATCGGAGCGCGCTCGTCGTGCGCCCGCAGCCCGCCCCCTCCGCCTGAACTACGTCGGCGCGAGCAGCGCTTCGAGCGCGCGTCAGTGCCGCGTAGTCGAGCAGCTTGGCCAGCATCACCGCGGGGGGATCGAGCCGGCGGTCGAGGCGCGCGAGCACCTCCGCGGAGCTGGTGACCATGACCACCGGGAGCGCCGGTCGGCGCGCGCGGGCGTGGCTTGCCACCGCGAGGCCGTCGGCGTGCGGCAGCAGGAAGTCGGAGATGAGGACGTCCGGGGCGGGCGCGCGGTCGAGGCGGTCCAACGCCTCGGCGCTGTCGGAGGCGACCTCCACCTCGTAGCCGTCCTCGCCCAGGAGGCGCGAGTGCGTCCGCGCGGTGCCCGCGTCGTCCTCCACCAGAAGGATGCGGTGCTTCGTCTCGGATCGCGACTCTAAGGACACGAACCCGTCAAGGCGCATCGGACTGAGCGCTCCGAACTTGTACGGAGGGGCGAGGGTGATGGCACGTGGACTGCTCTGTGGCTGCTCGGCGGCACCACAATCAGGGTCCGCGCTGGAGCAAAGAACATGATGGCGGACCTCGTCGAGCGTGACATCGGGGTGCAGGAGATGGTCACCGTGGAAGGGACCGTGGTGCGCCGACTGACGGTGGACTGCGATCGCTACGTCGGCACGACGTTCGTCGCGGTCTGCGCGGTCTGCCCGGGGTGCGTGGGATTCCTGTTGCCGTCCGGCGGGCGGCGGGGCGCGGTGCTGTGCAGACCGCCGGGCGACCCCGCGAGGATCGACGATGCGGAGGCTTCCGCCCCGGCGGCAGGGGCTGTAAGAACCACCCACGGTGGCTGACGTGGCGCGAGACAAGCCTCGACTCAAGGCCTTCACGTGGGCGACGACCTTCACCACAACGCTCGCTGCGTTTATCGTGCTCGGTTCGCGCAACCTCGCGCACTTCGACGCCGCGCTGGTGGGCTACACCTTCGCGACGCTGTTCGCGACCTTCGGCATTACCTGGCGCTACACCATGTGGCTCCAGCGGCCGCCGACGCGGATGTACTGGCGCCGCGGGTGGCAGGTCTTCTTCACGCCGCGCTTCCTCGGCACCAACCTCGCCGAGCTCGGGCGGCGCGCCCTGCTGGAGTTCGCCGCCAACCGCTTCATCTTCCGGCGCGGATCCCTCCGGGGCCTGGCCCACTGGGCCATCATGTGGGGCTGCCTCCTGGCCGCCGCGATCACCTTCCCGCTCGTCTGGGGCTGGATCCATTTCGAGACCGTCCCGGGGCAGCTCGATACCTACCGCGCCTTCGTCTTCGGCGTCGCCGCGGGGGAGTTCCCGGTGCGCTCGCTCGTCGGGTTCGTGCTCTTCCACGGGCTCGTCTGGTCGTCGCTTCTCGTCATCGTCGGGGTGATGCTCGCGTTCCGCCGGCGCATGATCGACCACGGCGCCGCGGCGGTGCAGCAGTTCGGCGAGGATATCCTCCCTCTGGTGCTGCTCCTCGCCGTCAGCGTCACGGGGCTGATGCTCACCGTGAGCTACACGTGGATGCGCGGCTACGCGTACCCCTTCCTCGCCATCCTGCACGCCGCGGTAGTGATCCTCACGTTGCTCTGGCTGCCCTTCGGCAAGCTCTTCCACGTCTTCCAGCGCCCCGCGCAGCTGGGGGTCAGCTTCTACAAGGACGCCGGCAACCGGAGCGAGCAGGCCCGCTGCGCGCGCTGCGACGCCCCGTACGCATCGGCCGCGATGGTGCGCGACCTCGTCACCGTCGAGCGCGAGCTCGGGTTCCGCTACGAGCTCACGGCCCGCGGCGAGGGGAAGCACTACCAGCAGGTCTGCCCCAAGTGCCGACGCGCCCTCTTCGGGCTCGCACAGGGCGCCCTCTGGTCCACACCGAAAGTGAGCCCTTAGCCGCATGGCCACCCTCCCCGTCGACGACCTCGAGATCACCCGCGCCTTCGGGCCGCACCTGTCGGCGTCCGTCCGCGGACCCGAGAGCGGCGAGCCCGACAAGCTGGTGAAGACCCACTGCTGCTTCTGCGGGCAGCAGTGCGGCATCCAGTTGAAGGTGCGCGGCAACGAGGTCGTCGGCTTCGAGCCCTGGGAGGAGTTCCCCTTCAACCGCGGGATGCTCTGCCCCAAAGGGGTCAAGCGCTACCTCCAGGGCTCGCACCCCGACCGGCTGCTCACTGCCGTGCGGCGCGACCCCTCGGCGTCCGGCGGGTTTCGCCCGATGCCGTATGCCGAGGCCATCGCGCTCGCCGCGCGCGAGATCGGGCGGCTCCAGAAGGAGCACGGCCCGGGCGCCGTGGGCGTACTCGGGGGGGCGAGCCTCACCACCGAGAAGACCTACCTCCTCGGCAAGTTCGCGCGCGTGTGCTTGAAGACCCCCTTCATCGACTACAATGGGCGGCTCTGCATGGTGAGCGCGGGGGCCGCCAACAAGAAGGCCTTCGGCGTCGACCGCACCACCAACCCCTGGTCGGACATGGTCGGCACGGAGGTGATCTGGGTCGCCGGGTCGAACGTCGCCGAGTGTTCGCCCATCACCACCAACTACATCTGGCAGGCCCGCGAGATGGGCGCGAAGGTCATTGTGCAGGACCCGCGCATCACCCCCGTCGCGCGCACCTGCGACCTCTACCTCCCAGTGCGCCCCGGGCGCGACGCCGCGCTCTTCGCGGGCGTGCTCCACCTGATGATCGAGAGGGGGTGGATCGACCGGGACTTCATCGACGCCCACACCGTCGGCTTCGACAAGGTGGAGGAGTACTGCGCGCAGTGGACGCCCGCGCGCACCGCGGAGGTGACGGGCGTTCCCGAGCGCTCGCTCCGCGCCGCGGCGGAGCTGTGGGGGACGGCGAAGTCGAGCTTCCTCTTCCACGCGCGCGGCATCGAGCACCACTCCAACGGGGTGCAGAACTCCCTCGGGAGCATCAACCTCGTGCTGGCCTCTGGGCGCATCGGCAAGCCCAAGTGCGGCTACGGCACCATCGTCGGCCAGGCCAACGGGCAGGGGGGGCGCGAGCACGGGCAGAAGTGCGACCAGCTCCCGGGCTGGCGCGACATCTCCAACCCCGAGCACCGCAAGTACGTCGCGTCGGTGTGGGGCGTCGAGGAGGCGTCCATCCCGGGGCCCGGCGTCGACGCCTACGAGATGTTCCGGAAGATCGACGCGGGGGAGATCAAGGGGCTGATATCGATCTGCTTCAACCCCAAGATCTCGCTGCCCGACAACGGGTTCATCGCGCGCGCGCTGGAGAAGCTCGAGTTCTACGTGGCGATCGACTTCTTCCTCAACGACTCGGCCCGCCACGCCAACCTCGTCCTGCCGGGGAGCCTCCAGGAGGAGGACGAGGGCACGGTCACCCAGGTCGAGGGGCGGGTCATCAAGATCAACCGGGCCGTCGAGTGCCCAGGCGAGGCGAAGCGCGACTGGGAGATCATCCAGGATCTCGCCCGCGCCCTCGAGCGCCCGCACGGGTTCACCTTCGCGAGCGCGGGGGAGATCTTTGAGGAGCTGCGGGTGGCCAGCAAGGGCGGCGTCGCCGACTACTCGGGCATCACCTACGAGAAGATCGAGCGACAGATGGGCGTGTTCTGGCCCTGCTACAGCCACGACCCGCAGACCGGCGCGCCGACGCCCGAGCACCCGGGCACCCCGAGGCTCTTTGAGCCCGGGAGCTACAACCCCGTCGCCAAGGGCACGGGGCCCTTCTACTTCCCCGACGGGCGCGCGCGCTTCAACGTGGCCGACTACCGCGCCCCGGTCGACGACGCCTCCGAGGAGTACCCGCTGTTCCTCACGACGGGCCGGGTGGTGAGCCAGTTCCTGTCGGGCACGCAGACGCGGCGCATTGGCCCGCTGGTGAAGCAGTACCCCGAGCCCTGCATCGAGCTGCACCCGCGCCTCGCCGACAAGCTCGGCATCGCCGACGGCGACTGGACCACCTGCGAGACCCGCCGCGGCGAGGTCACCCTCCGCGCGATGGTGGTCACCACCATCCGCCCCGACACGGTGTTCGTCCCCTACCACTGGCCCGGCGAGAAGAGCGCCAACCGGCTCACCGTCGCCGCCCAGGACCCGATCAGCAAGATCCCCCAGTACAAGGTCTGCGGCTGCCGCGTGCGCAAGGCCGCCGGGCCGCCCGCCTACGCCGCCACCCACGAATCCCAGCAGTGACCGGAGACGCCCCATGCCCGTGCCCGCCCACCTGGAGTTCTTCATCGACCCGAGCCGCTGCATCGGATGCCAGGCCTGCGTGCAGGCGTGCAGCGAGTGCGACACCCACCGCGGCGAATCGATGATCCACCTGGAGTACGTCGATCGCGCGAGCTCCGTGCAGACGGTGCCCGTGGTCTGCATGCACTGCGAGCAGCCGACCTGCGCGGAGGTTTGCCCCGCCGACGCCATCAAGCGCACCGCCGACGGGGTGGTGCAGAGCGCCCGCAAGCCGCGGTGCATCGCGTGCGGCAACTGCGTGGTGGCGTGCCCCTTCGGGGTGCCCGAGCTCTACCTCGACCGGCAGATCATGATGAAGTGCGACATGTGCTACGACCGCTCCTCGGCGGGCAAGCGGCCCATGTGCGCGACGGTCTGCCCGAGCCAGGCGCTCTTCTTCGGGACGCGCGAGCAGGTGCTGGCGCTGCGCCCGCAGTCCACGCCGGTCAACCGCTTCCGCTTCGGCGACCAGACCATCACCACCCGGGTGAACGTGATGGCCCCGAAGGGCGCCGCGCGCGACGTGATCGTGGACGTGGTCGCCGCCATGGACGAGCACGCCCGCCCGCGGACGGTGCGCCTCCCGGTGCTGGGCGCCGACAGCGCCGACCCCTTCGCCGACGTGGAGGTGTGAGCCGTGCCTGACGACCCGCAGCGCCGCTTCGAGCAGGACCGGGCGCTCGACCCCCGCGTCGACTCGCCCGGCCGCGAGGGGCTCACGGGCACCGCGCGCTCGGACGTGTACGCCCCCACGCGCGACCCCGACGACGTTACGGTCGCCCCCGACGGGCGCCCGATGGGCGAGCAGCCCCGGTGGCGCCAGGACTTCCCCATCGACTGGCCGCAGGACCAGTACGTGGCGCGGCGCGACCTCGCGAAGTTCCTGGTGCTCACCAGCGGGGCCTTCGTGGTTGGGCAGGCGTGGATCGCCGGGCAGCACCTCGTGCGCGCCCGCCGCGCGCCGCCGCGGGTGAAGGTCGCGTCGCTGGGCGAGGTGCCCGTGGGGACCGCGAAGATGTTCCACTACCCGGGCGACCACGACGCGTGCCTGCTGCTGCGCCCGGACGCTGAGACGGTGGTGGCCTTCAGCCAGGCGTGCACACACCTGTCCTGCGCGGTGGTGCCCGACTTCGCCGGGGGGACGCTGGTCTGCCCCTGCCACCACGGATACTTCGACCTGCGCACGGGGCGCAACGTCGCCGGGCCGCCCCCGCGCCCGCTGCCGAAGGTCGAGCTCGAGGTCGTGGGCGACGACGTGTACGCCGTGGGCGTCACCGCGAGGACGGTGTGACTTGGGGCTGAAGCGGCACCTCACCCGGGCCCAGCGCACCACCGTCGTTTACGGGGTGCTCTGCTTCGTGCTGACGCTCGTGGTGCTGCAGCTCTGGCTGCTCACCGCCACGATGAACGCCTGGCTCGGCGGCGACGCCGCGGTCGTGTGGCCGGCGCTGGCCGCGAGCCTCGCGTGCCTGCTGCTCAACCTCGGCCTGCTCCGCCACCTCGACTCGCTGGGATGACGGCCCGCGACGCACCCTCCGGGTCCCTCGCGACCATGCACCCGGCGCAGTTCGCGCTCGTGATGGCCACGGGCATCGTCTCCGTCGCGTCGCACCTCGTCGGCTACCGCACCCTCGCCGCCGCCCTCTTCGCGCTCAACCTCGCCCTCTACCCCGCGGTGTGGGCGCTCACCCTGGCGCGCGTGGCCCTCCACCGCGACCGCGTGGTCGCCGACCTGCTGCACCACGGCCGCTCGGTGGGCTTCTTCACCGCCGTCGCGGCCACCTCCGTGCTGGGCTCGCAGTGCCTCCTGGTGGGCGACGCCCCGCGCGCCGCGGCGGCCCTCTGGGGGTTTGGCATCGCGCTCTGGGCGGCGCTCACCTACGGGGTGTTCGCGCTCCTCACGGTGAAGCCCGAGAAGCCCTCGCTCGCCGAGGGCATCAACGGTGGCTGGCTCGTCTCCGTCGTCGCGGCGCAGTCGGTGGCCGCCCTCGGCGCGCAGCTCGCGCCAGGCTTCGCGTCGCACCGGGCCGAGGCGCTCTTCTTCTGCCTCGCGATGTGGCTCGGCGGCGCGATGCTCTACCTCTGGATCATCGCGCTCATCTTCTACCGCTACACCTTCTTTACCCTCGCGCCCTCCGACCTCGCGCCGCCCTACTGGGTCAACATGGGCGCCGCGGCCATCACCACCCTCGCAGGCGCGTCGCTGGTCGCGGCGGCGGCGCACTCGCCCGTGCTCACGCAGGTGCTTCCCTTCGTGCGCGGCTTCACGCTCCTGTGGTGGTCGACGGCCACCTGGTGGATCCCGATGCTGCTCGTGCTGGGCGCGTGGCGGCACGTCTACAAGCGCTTCCCGCTGCGTTACGACGCGCTCTATTGGGGCGCAGTCTTCCCGCTCGGGATGTACACCGCGGCGACGGCCCGGCTCTCCCGCGCCGTGGACGCGCCCTTCCTCTTCGCCATCCCCAGGGCCTTCGTGTTCGTCGCCCTGGCGGCCTGGGCCCTCGCCTTCGCGGGCATGGCGACGAACCTCCCGAAGGCGTGGCGCGAGCGATGACGCACGCGGTCGTCGCAGGGATCTTCGTCGGCGGCGCCTCTGTCCGCTTCGGCGGCCGCCCGAAGGGGCTCCTTCCGGGGCCCACCGGGGCGGCGCTGGTCGAGGGGCTGCGGGGGCACTGCGTGGCGCTCTCGGTCCCCTGCGTGCTGGTCGGCCGGCGTCCCGAGTACGCGCACCTCGGCGTGGAGACCCTCGACGACGAACCCGCCGGCGTCGGCCCGCTGGGAGGGCTCGTGGCGCTGCTCCGCCGGGCCGGTGGGGGCCGGTGCGTCGCCCTCGGCTGCGACATGCCCTTCGTCACGCGCGCGCTGCTCGGCGCCCTCCTCGCGGCCGACGCCCCGGGCCCCGCCGTGGCCGCCCGGCGCGGCGGGCGTTGGGAGCCGATGTTCGCCCGCTATGACGCCCCGCGCGCGCTCCCCACGGCGCTGAGCCGTCTGGAGGCCGGGGCGCGCTCGACACAAGGGCTGCTCGACGCGCTCGGCGCCGCGGAGCTGCCGCTCTCGCTGGGCGAGCAGCGGCTGCTCGACGACTGGGACACGCCCGAGGACATGGAGCGACGATGAAGCTGAGGATGCGCGGAGACTCGTTGCGGCTGCGGCTGACGCGCAGCGAGGTGGAGGCCTTCGGGCGCGACGGCCGCGTTGAGGAGGCGGTGCGCTTCGGCGCGGACGCCCGGCTGTCGTACGCGCTGGAGCTGGGTGACGCGCTGTCGGCGCGGCTCGACGGCGCGCGCGTGGTGGTCACCGTCCCCGAGGTCGTCGCGCGGGAGTGGTGCGAGACCGACCGTGTGGCCATCGAGGGGTCGCAGCCGGTGGGGGAAGGAGCGTCGCTGCGGGTGCTCGTCGAGAAGGACTTCGCCTGCCTGAAGACCCGCAGCGGCGAGAGCGACGACGACGCCTTCCCCAACCCCCACGACCGCTGCTGACGCAGGGTCTGCGCCGGCCGGCGCAAGACCTTCGCCGGGGCGCCGCCCGCCGCGGGTCGGGACCGGGGTTGCTGCGTTGGTACGACCGCTGCTGGGTATCGCCGCTGGAAGGAGTTCCTGACCATGCTCGATCGCCAACAGACCGTCGCCTCCCTCGTCCTCGACCACTCGGAGTGCGCCGAGGTCTTCCAGCGCAACCGCATCGACTTCTGCTGCCGCGGTGACATCAGCGTCGAGGCAGCGGCGGAGGGGAGGGGCCTCGCCGTCGACGCCCTCGTCGCGGAGCTGTCCGCGGCCATCGCGGAGCGCCGCGGCGACTCGCAGGTCGACCCGCGCACGCTCTCCACCCCGCGGCTCGTCGCGCACATCGTCGCGAAGCACCATGAGTACCTCCGCCGGGCGCTGCCCTTCGCCAGCGCCCTCGCTGCCAAGGTGAGCCGAGTCCACGGCGACCGCAACCCGAAGCTCCGCGAACTGAAGGCCGGGGTGGAAGCGCTCTCCGCCGCGCTGCTGGTTCACCTCGACGACGAGGAGGCTACCCTCTTCCCCGCGCTCACCGCGAGGCGGACCGACCGGGCGGAGGTGGCCGAGGGGCTCGCCGCGATGCAGGGCGAGCACCTGGCGGTGGCGGGGCTGCTGGAGAGGGTTCACGCCGCGGCCGACGGGTTCGCGCCGCCCGCCTGGGCGTGCAACAGCTACCGCACGCTCCTCTCCGAGCTCGCACAGGTCGAGCGCGACGTCTTCACGCACGTCCACCTGGAGAACCACGTGCTCCGGCCCCGCTTCGCGGACGCCTGATCAGGGCGCCGCCGGTGACTCTGTCGCTCCACCCCCCAGCGGCAGGTGCACCCGGAACACGGTGCGCCCCATGCGGCTCTCGACCTCGACGGTCCCGCCGTGGTCGCTCACCGCGCGGTGCACGATGGCGAGCCCGAGGCCGGTGCCCTGCGGACGGGTCGTGTAGAACGCGTCGAAGATGGGCGCGTCGGGCGAGGGGAGCCCCGGCCCGTCGTCCTCGACCTCGACGAGGGCCTGGCGCGGCTCCCGGCGCGCCCGCAGCGTGACCCGGCCGCCGCCCGCGCCGCCGACGGCGTCGAGGGCGTTGCGCAGGAGGTTCAGCAGCACCTGCTCGATCTTGTCGGCGTCGATCTGGACCATGAGGTCGGCGGCGGGCAGGTCGAGGGCGATGGCGGCCTTCGCACGCTCGGCGTCCCCGGTCACCAACGCGGCCGCGCGCCGGCAGACCTCCGGCAGCGAGCGGGCCCGGCGGTCGGGCGGGGCGGGGCGCGCGAAGACGAGGAAGTCCCGCACCAGCGCTGACAGCCGCTGGATCTCGACGCCGATGAAGCGCGCCGCCTCCAGGGCGTCAGGGGTGCCGTCCGAGCGCCGCAGGGCGCGCTCCAGGTAGGTGACGTGCAGCAGCGCGCCGTTGAGGGGGTTGCGGATCTCGTGCGCGAGGCCCGCCGCGAGCGTGCCCACCGCGGCGAGGCGCTCACTCTGGCGCGTCCGCTCCCACAAGACGTTCTCGTCCGTAACGTCGCGGCCGACGGCGTAGAGCGTGGCCGTGTCGTCGGGCGTGGGCGGCACCGGCGAGAGGAGCCAACGCACCAGTCGTTCGCGACCCGAGCGCACCCGGACCGGCGCATCCCAGACCTCGGGGGTCGACGAGGAGCCCGCGGCGGCCCGCAGGAAGCGCGCGTCGTCGCCGTCGCCGTCGCGCAGCGACTCGGGCACGAGCAGGTCGACGAAGGCCCGGCCCAGCGCCTCGTCCGCGGCGTAGCCGGTGACCCGTTCGGCCTCGTGGTTGAAGAGCACGATCACGCCCGCGGCGTCCGTCCCCACCACCATCACCCGGGCGAACGCGACCGCGCTCGCGGCCCGGTGCTCGCTGCGCGCGAGCTCGCCGCGCAGGCGGTCGTTCTCCTGCCGCGCGGTGCGCTGGAGGCGCTCAACATAGTCCTCGCGGTAGGTCTCCAGCATGATGGCGAGCTCCAGGTCGAGCACCCGCGAGAGCGCCGTGCGGGCTGCCGTCGCCTCCCCCGCGGCCATCCCCTCGGCCAGGTGCTCGAAGGCGCCGCGCATCAGCGCCATGGCCGTGAACATGTACCGCTGCGGGAGCCCGATGCGAACATGGACCCGACCGATGCGAGCCCGCTCGGCGTAGTAGCCCTCGTCGTGGGGGCCGGAGCAGAGCCGCTCCATCCAGCGCACCAGGGTGCGCCGCAGCCGCTCGATCTGCGCCTCGCCGGTGAAGACCGCGTGCGCCTCCTCGTGCTCGCGCACCCGCTCGTAGAACTCCGCCGCGATGCGCTCGAAGTGGGGCGCAGCGACCTCGCCGAAGGCGGCCAGCGCGCGGGCGTCGTCGTCCGAAAAGCGCACGTAGCGCTTCATCTCCCCGAACAGGGTCTCGGCGGGCGGGTCGGCCATGTCGCGTTCCGTCGCGCCTACTGCGCGACGTAGCCGCCGTCTACCAGCATCGCGGTCCCGGTGACGAACGATGCCTCGGCCGAGGCGAGCCAGAGCACGGCCGCCGCAACCTCCTCGGCTCGTCCGAGCCGGTGGACCGGGTGCATCGCCTCGACCGCCGCGCGGGCGGCGGGATCTGCGGTGAGGCCGGCGCGGGTGAGCATGGGGGTGTCGATGAAGGCCGGGCAGACGGCGTTGACGCGCACGCCGTGAGGCGCGTTCTCCAGAGCCGCAGCCTTGGTGAGCCCGATGAGCCCGTGCTTGGCGGCGACGTAGGCGGGGGCGTTGGCGAAGGCCACGTGACCGAGGATGGAGGCGTTGTTGACGATGGCCCCGCCGCCGCGCGTGCGCAGGTAGGGGATCTGCGCCCGCATGCACAGGAACACCCCCGTGAGGTTGGTGGCGATCACGCGGTTCCAGGCGTCGAGGGGGTACGACTCGGTCGGCGCCGAGGCGCCCTCCACGCCAGCGTTGTTGAACGCTACGTCCAAGCCCCCGAAGGTGGAGACCGCGGCGGACACCAGCGCCTCGACGGCCGACGGCTCCGAGACGTCACAGCGCATGAAGCGCGCGGAGCCCCCCGCCGCCCGGATCTCCCCGAGCACCTCCTCTCCCTCGGCGCTCAGGTCGCCGATCATCACCGCGGCGCCCTCACGCGCGAAGGCCAGGGCCGCCGCGCGGCCGATGCCCGCGCCGCCGCCCGTCACCAACACGACCTTGTCTTCGAAGCGCTTCATGTTCGCATCTCCCTCAACGTGGTTGTACACGACTGTCCTTGAGCAGCCTTCATGCCGCGCGCCCCTCCTTGCCCAGGCGGCCCTGGAGCAGCTCCGCGAGGACGCGCGCGAGGTCGACGGTGGTGAAGATGCCGACAACCTTCTCGTGCTCCATCACCACGACGCAGCCGTACCGGTGTTCGGCCATCTCCAGGGCGACCTCGTCGAGGGGCGCGTCTGGCGGCACCGCGTAGACGACCGTAGACATCGCCTCGTTGACGCCGACGGTCCTAGGGTCGACCCCCGAGATCGTCTCCATGATGTGGAGGTCGCGCTCGCTGACGACGCCCATCAGGCGGCCGCCCGAGAGCACCGGGAGGTGCCGGATGCGGTGCTCGCGCATCACGGCGTGCGCGCGGCTCATCGGCTGATCGACCCCGATCGAGTGGGGCGCGGTGGTCATGTACTTCTGGATGGCTGGGATGGACTTCGACATGGGCCGCACCCAACGCAGCCCCCGTGCCGCCCTGCGCCGGAAGGAGGTGGATGGGACGCGGCGCAGGCGGTGCGCTGAGGGGCGCAATCGGCGCGCGGCGGGGTGGGGTTCACGGTTGTCCGGTCCAGCTCCACCGTGCGACCGTCCGCCCGCGCGCTCGTTCAACCGACGCGGTGTGATGGAGGAATCTTGAGCGGCAAATCGAAGATCAGGGTTCTGGTGGTCGACGACGAGGAGGCGGCGCGCTCGGGGCTGGAAAAGCTGCTTCGCCTGGAGGGCTATGAGGTCGAGACCGCGGCCGACGGCGTGGCAGCGCTGGAGCGCGCCGCCGAGACCTGTCCCGACGTGGTCGTCACCGACCTGAAGATGCCCCGCATGGACGGCATCGAGCTGCTGGGCAAGCTGCGCGCGCAGTACCCCGACCTCCCGGTGATCATGGTGACGGCCTCGCACGACGTGGCCTCCGCCGTCGCGGCGATGCGGCAGGGCGCCGAGCACTACCTGATGAAGCCCGTCGATTTTGACGAGCTCCAGGTCGCCGTCGACCGCGCCATCGAGCACCGCGACGTTCGCGCCGAGGCGAGCCAGCTGCGGCGGCAGCTCAGCGAGCGCGACGCCCGGGGCCTGGAGGGCCTCATCGGTGCCTCTCCCGCGATGCAGAAGGTCTACAAGGTGGCCGCACAGGTCGCCCCGGCGCGGGCGACGGTGCTCATCACGGGAGAGAGCGGCACCGGCAAGGGGGAGCTGGCGCGGGCCATCCACGCGCGCGGCCCACGGGCGGGCAAACCCTTCGTGACGCTGCACTGCGCGGCGCTCGCCGAGACGCTGCTGGAGAGCGAGCTCTTCGGCCACGAGCGCGGGAGCTTCACCGGCGCCGACCGGCGGCGCGTGGGGCGCTTCGAGCAGGCCCACGGCGGGACGCTCTTCCTCGACGAGATCGGGGAGATCCCGATGGCCATCCAGGTGAAGCTCTTGCGGGTGCTGCAAGAGCGCACCTTCGAGCGCGTGGGCGGCAACGAGAGCGTGAAGGTGGACGTGCGCCTCATCGCGGCCACCAACCGCGACCTGCCCGCGGAGGTCGAGGCCCGGCGCTTCCGCGAGGACCTCTACTACCGCCTCAACGTGGTGCACGTGGAGATGCCGCCGCTGCGGGCGCGCGACAACGACATCCTCACGCTGGCGCGGCACTTCCTGGCGCGCTTCGCGGGCGACAACGGCAAGGCCATCGAGGGCTTCACCGACCGGGCCGTGGCGAGGCTCCTGTCGCACCGCTGGCCGGGCAACGTGCGGGAGCTGGAGAACGCCGTCGAGCGCGCCGTGGTGCTCGCCGAGGGCGAACTCATCGACGAGGACGACCTCCCCATCCAGGTGGCGGTCGCGGGTCGGCAGGGGGTGCAGATCCCCGGGTCGACGATGGCGCAGATCGAGCGCCACGCCATCGAGACGACGCTCGACGCCGTGGGCGGCTCCACCGCGAAGGCCGCCGAGATGCTGGACCTCAGCATCCGTACGATCCAGTACCGCCTCCACGAGTACGGTCGCACCTCGCCGAAGGACCGCGGCGCCCCGTAGGGACCCGTCAGCGCACAACGATCAGCGTGGCGTCGTCGTTGTCGCGCCCGAAGAGGCGCAGCATGTGCTCGGCCGTCACGAGCGGGTGCCGCGACGCGAGGTGCCGCGTGTCGCCCAGGTCGAGGCGCGAGCGCAGGCCGTCCGAGCACATCACGAGCAGGTCCCTTGGCCCGAGCGCTCCCACCTCTTCAACGACGCGGGGCGGGCGCGGGGCGGCCATCCCCAGCACCCCCTGGACGTCGCCGTAGGTACGGCTGGCGCGATCGCCGAGGACGCGCGTCACGACGTTACCGACCGCGGCGTGGGCGAGCGACGACGCCCCCTCGTCGATGCGCGCCACGGCCATCACCGCGCCGCGCGACCCCCGGAGCGCCTCGTGCGCGTCGCTCAGCAGCGTCGCCGGAGCGACGCCCGGCGCCCCGTGCACCAGCTCGATCGCCCGCCGCGCGGGCACCAGCGCCTCAGGCCCGTGGCCCAGGCCATCGGCCAGCGCCAGCACCAGGAGGTCACCCGACCGCTCGAAGGTCGCGTCGTCGCCGCTCACGGGCTCGCCCGCGAAGCTCCGCCCGAGGACGGCCACCTCGCGCCGCCGCGCCACCGCAGCGGCGAACTTCCGCGCGCGCACGCAGGTGCCCTGCCCCAGCCGCACGTCGAAGTCGACCTCGTCGGATTGCCGCTGCACTCCCGACAGGCCGATGCCGAGGCTCCCGTGGGTGCGTGGCACGCCGTCCATGGCCTCCGCCGCGTCGCGGATACCGGTGCCCCGGTCGGCCGCGATCACCTCGACGCCCGGGACCCCACCGCGCTCCACGGCGCGAAGCGCGATGGCGCCGTCGCGCGCGTGCCGGAGCTGATTGGTCGCCAGCTCGCTCACCACGATCGCAAGCGACCCGATCGCCACCTCCGACATCCCGAGCCGGACGCCCAGCGCGCGCACCGCCTCGCGAACGACGGACACCGAGGCCTGATCATAGATCGGGGTCCGCGGCCCGTCCCCCAGCCACCGCTCGACTAGAAGCGCGTCCATTTCGTGATGACCACCTTGGTGCCGCGGCCCGGCGCCGTTTCGATGGTGAACTCGTCCACCAGCCGCCGCGTACCCGACACGCCGAGGCCGAGCGAGCGCACCGTGCTGAAGCCGCCGACCAACACGCGGTCGAGATTCGCAATCCCAGGGCCTGCGTCGATGAAGGTCAGGCGCACACCCGCGCGGTGACCGTCCGCGAGGTCCTCCAGCAGGGCCGTGCCGCCGCCGCCGTGCACCCAGACGTTGCGCGCGATCTCCGAGGCCGCGGTGGTGAGCGCCGCGGTGGCGAAGGAGTCGAAGCCCCGTCCCTGAGCGAGCGCTCGCGCCCGGCGACGCACGTCCGCGATGTCCGTCTCGTAGCGGATGGGCAGCTCCACCGCGTCGATGATCTGCACCGCCATGGGCCCGCCTACGCCCCTCCGCGCAGGGCCGCGAGGCGCGCGATGCCGCGGTCGACGTCCAGCGCCGTCTCCACGCCGTCCATCGCGTAGCCCATGCGCACCAGCGTCGCGGCCACCTCCGGGCGCATGCCCACCAGCACGGTGCGGGTGCCCATGAGCGCCGCCATCCGGCCGGTCTCGGCGAGCAGCCGCGCGACGTAGGTGTCGACGTCCTCCAGCGAGGAGATGTCGATCACCAGGCCCCCGGCGCTGGTGCGCTCGATGGCGCTGAGCACGTCGCGCTGAAACGCCTCGGCCACCGAGTCGTTGAGCTCGACGTGGATGGTGGTGAGGAGGTTGGGCCCCACCTTCAGGATCGGGATCGGGCCGCGCATCGCTCAGCGTCCCTTCGGACCGATGGACTTGCCGACCATGGAGAGGGCCAGCTCGATGCCGTCGGCGAGGCGGGCCCGGGTCTCCATCGCCGAGATGTCCACGCCGAGCTGCACGATGGTGCGCGCGACCTGCGCGGTGATGCCCGTGAGGATGGTGCGGGCGCCCAGCAGCCGCACCGCCGCGGTGGTCTTGAGCAGGTGGTCGGCCACCTTGGTGTCGACCACGGGAACGCCCGCGATGTCGATGATGATGGCCTCGGCCTTCTCCTCGGTGACGCGCACCAGCACCGTCTCCATCACCTGCTGGGCGCGCTGGCTGTCGATGGTGCCGATGAGCGGCAGCAGCAGCACCCCGTCGTGCACCCGGATCACCGGCGTCGAGAGTTCGCGGATGGCTGCCTGGTGGCGCCCCACGGTCTGGAGGTTGGCCTCGTTGTAGGTGTCGATGGCGATGGCCATGTCGAAGGCCACCAGCTTCTGCACGCTGCTGTACCCGGCGCGCGCCTCGGCCGCGTCGGGCAGGTCGCGGAAGAGCCGTACCTGGATGAGCTCGAGGTACTTGCGGTAGGCTCCGATGTACCAGCGCGGGGCCATCCCAATGCGCTCGTGCGCGGCCCCGACGCGGAGGCGGTTGCGCACGTAGTCCATGTCACAGCGCCCGTCGAAGAGCCCGAGGAAGTAGTCGCGCTGTAGGCGCTTCACGCGGCGCACCGTCGCCTCGTCGGGGAAGAAGCGGCGGCTCTCCAGGTGCCCCAGGAGCAGCTCGTAGAAGGCCTCGTTGATGTCGTCGAGATGGCGCTCGGCGAAGGGCCGGAGCGCCGCGAGGCGCGCGAGGTCCTCGTCAGTGAGTTCGAAGAACGCCCGGCGACTCGCCAGCTCGCGCTCGTCGATCATGTGGAGGAATTCGTCGTGGTGCATACCCCCGCGAGTGGTAGCCCCGACGCCGCGCGCGGGGCAAGGGTCGGCGGGACGGGATTGCAAGAAGCGACGCCTTCGCGCCAGAGTGACTATCCCCCACCCGATGGCCTCCCTGCACACCGACGAGGGCCGCCGCGCCCTCACCGCGCTCGTGGACTTCGGCCGACTGGTCACCCGCAGCGCCAAACCCGACGACGTCCTCGCAGCGCTCGCCTGCGCCGCCGTCACGGAGGCCAGCGCCGACGCGGCGGCCGCCCTCGCCGTGACGTCTGCGGGCGCCTCGCGCCTCGTCGCGTCCACGGGGCTGCCCGACGCGCCCATCGACTTCACCGCGGACGCGGACCTGGTGGGTGAAGAGATCGGCGACGCGCTCCTCACGGCGGTCGGCGGCGGCTTCGGTCGGCCGGTTACGATCCCGCTCGTGAGCGGGGGCGGGGTGTTCGGGTCGTTGGTGCTGCTCTACCGGGCGGGACGCGCCATGGACGAGGGCGCGCAGGTGCTGGTGGAGGGCCTGGTCGACCTCGCGGCGGCGGGGCTCGCGGGGGCGGCCCAGTACGCCGAGCTCGCGCAGTCGTACCAGCGGCTCCGGGACTCGCGCGCGGCTCTGGAGCGGGGCGAGAAGCTGCGGGCGCTCGGGCAGATGGCCGCGAGCGTCTCCCACGACCTCAAGAACATCCTCAACCCCCTCTCGCTCAACCTCCAGTACCTGCGCCGCCTGCTGCCGCGGGACGCCTCCGAGGCGCAAGGCTCCATCGCGGAGATGCAGTCGGTGCTGGGGCGCGGCGTGGAGACCCTGGAGCGGCTGCGCGCCTTCAGCCACCAGACGCCCTCGGGGCGTCCCGAGCCGACCGAGCTCGATCGCATCGCGCGCGAGGCCCTGACCATCGGGCGCGCCCGCGCGAAGACGGGCGTGACGTACGCGTTCGTCGAGGACCTCCGCGCGCCGCCGCCGGTGCAGCTCGCGGCCGGCGAGGGCGTGGCCGCGCTGGTGAACCTCGTGGTCAACGCGATCGACGCAATGCCCGGAGGCGGCACCGTCTCCGTCGCGACGGGAGGGTCGTCCGACGGGTCGTGGGTGCGCGTGTCCGACGACGGCCCCGGGATGAGCCCGGAGGTCGAGCGGCGGGTGTTCGAGCCGTTCTTCACGACCAAGGGCGACGAGGGGACGGGCCTCGGGCTCGCGATGGTCTACGCCTTCGTGCGCCGCCACGGCGGGCGCATCGAGCTGGAGACCGCGCCCGGGCGGGGTGCCTCCTTCACGCTGTGGTTCCCACGCGACGGCGCGTGACGGGCGGTCAGTGCATGCGGTCGGAGGCGCGGAAGTAGCGCCGCGCGAAGGCGACCACCTGCCCGTCCGTGGGGTGGTCGACGGTCTCCACGCCAACCACCCGCGACTCGATGGTCGGCGCCTTGCGGTGCAGGTAGCGGATCAGTTCGAGCTTCGCCGTCCCGGGGCCGACCACGAGGAGCGGGTCGGCGCTCTCGAGCGCCGCGGCGACGTCGTCGAGGAAGCGCGCGTCCGACTCCGCGTGCCGGGTCTCGACGTGGCGGTGGGCGTGCGACGCGCGGTGCGGGTGCGCGACCATCACCTCGGCGCGGAGGTCGTCTCCCTCCAGCGCGAAGAGACGGGCTTCGTGGTGATCGATCCAGAGGACTGCATGGTGGGGCATGCCCGGAGCGAGTGCAGATTGCGGGCCGATGCCTCATCCATCGCCGACGCACGAAGGGATCTCGATGGCCGCGAACGCATGAGCGATGTCGACGCAGGACCTGCACCGTCGCGTGAAGGATCTGCGCCCCGCGTGATGCCGTTCTCACCTCGAGATGCATCTCCACGCGGCACGTCCGTTGCGGAGGGACCTACGGTCAAACGACGCACCGGTTCGGAGCGTCGTCACTTCCTTCGAATGCATCATCGTATCGACCATCGCATCCCGGCCGACCTCGAACACGTCGAGGCAACGCTCCTCGACCCGGGCTTCCCCGCGTCCCTGGGCAGCACCTGCCCCGCGCTCGCCGAGGGGCGCCTCCTCGAGCGCACGGCGCGGGGCGACCTCGTCACACCCACGGCGCGGTTCCGAGCGCGGCCCGGGTGGCTGGGTGGCGCCTTCGCATGGCTGCCGACGGTGGCTTGGGTCGAGCACGTCGAGTGGTCACGCGCCGCGCACGCCGGACGCTTCACGATCTCCCCGTGCCTTCCCGAGGTCGCGGCCCGGCGGGTGACCTGCCATGGGACCTACTCGCTCACGCCCCGAGCCGATGGCGGCACCCGGCGCTGCGTCGAAGTCTTCCTTTCGATCCGCGCCCCCCTCGTGGGCCGCGCCGCGGAGTCTCGTCTCGTCGATCTGCTGAACGCGACCTTCGAGGCCGAGGCCTCTCTGCTGACCCGAGCGGGGGAATGAGAGGCTGATGGTCTACGACGTCGCGATCATCGGCGCGGGGGTGTCCGGGCTCTGTCTCGCGACCAGACCTTCTTCCTCGCCGACCTCCGACGGTCAGTGACGGAGGCTCTGCGAGCCGACCCTCGACACCACGTCGTCGAGGGTCGGGCGACCGAGGTGAGGACGGAGGGAGAACTCACGCGGGTGACGGTCGACGGGAAGCCGTGGGAGGCACGGTGGGTCTTCGACAGTCGCCTCCCGCGAGAAGATCCGGTCGCGGAGAAGGACGACGACGAGCCGACCCGGCAGCACTTCCACGGGATCGTCGTCCGCACTGCGACGGACGCGTTCGACCCGTCCGCGGCGGTTTTCCTCGACTTCCGGTGTGGCGCCGGAAACGGCGAGCACTTCGCGTATCTGCTGCCCTTCTCGGCGCGCGAGGCGCTGGTCGAGATGGTGAGCCTCCAGCCGATGGGGGCAGAGGCCGAGTCCACCCTGCGGCGCTATCTGGCGACCGTGTACGGTGTCGGTGCCCTGGAGGTCACCGCGCGCGAGGGCGGCGCGAGCCCGCTGACCACGCGGCGACTCCCGCCCTTCGCCGGCCCGCGAACCCGTCGCATCGGCGTGGCTGCGGGCCGGCTCAAGCCCTCCACGGGTTACGCGGTCTCGCGCATCCTGGAGGAAAGCGCCGCGATCCTCCGTTCGCTGCAAACACCTGGGGACCCGATGGAAGCGCCGAAGAGGCGGCGGCTCTGCGGCTTCCTCGACGAGGTCTTCCTGCTGTTGTGGGCGCGATGGCCCGCGCGGATGCCCGGCGTGTTCGCGGCGATGTTCCACCGGGGAAGCGTCGAGCCGGTGCTCCGCTTCCTCGACGAGCGAGCGTCCCCGCGCGACCTCGCGGCCCTCCTCGGACGCCTGCCGCTCGCACCGTTTCTACAGGCGCTGCTCGCGTGGATCGGACGCCGCGCGCGGTCGGACTGCACCGCGGCACGCCGTCTGCTCTGTGACCCACTCCATGGACCTCATGCCTCCCCGCACGCGACCCGAACGATGACCCCCACGCAACCCACCCCGGCGGGCAAGGACGCCTGGTGGTCTCGCCCACCGGAGGCGCTACTCGCCGAGCTCGGATCCGCGCCCAAGGGCCTCACCTCCGCCGACGCCGCGCGGCGCCTGCGCGAGCAGGGCCCCAACGCCATGGAAGCACCGCGGCGCGGTCCGACCCTGGAGGCGATCGTCTCGCAGGCGCGCAACCCGCTCGCGTGGCTGCTGATCTTCGCTGCGGCGGTCTCGGCTGCGGTCGGCGAGTGGCGCGATGCCTCGGTGGTCGTCGCCATCCTCCTACTGGGGAGCGTGCTGGGCGTCGTGCAGGAGCGCCGCGCGAGCCGCGCCGTCGAGGCCCTGAGGGCGCGAATCTCCGCGCGGGCCCGGGTGCTCCGCGACGGCGTCGAGGTACAGGTCGCCGCCGCGGAAGTGGTCCCGGGCGACGTCGTGGTGCTCTCCGCTGGCAGCCTGGTGCCGGCCGACGGGGTGCTGCTGGACGCGAGGGACCTCTTCGCCTCGCAGGCCGCCCTCACCGGCGAGACGCTCCCGGCCGAGAAGCGAGTGGGCGTCGTCGCGCCGGATGCTGGAGCCGCCGCGCGCACCAACGTGGTGTTCCAGGGGACCAACGTCCGCAGCGGCACGGCGCGGGTGCTCGTCCTGCGCACCGGGCGCACGACCGAGTTCGGCGCGCTCGCGGGGCGGCTGGTACTGCGCCCCCCGGAGACGGACTTCGACCGGGGCATTCGGCGCTTCGGCTACCTCCTCACGCGCGTGATGCTCGTGCTGGTCATCGTGGTCTTCGCGGGTGGCATGCTGCGCCACAAGCCCGTCGCCGCGTCGCTGCTCTTCGCCATCGCTCTCGCCGTGGGTCTCGCGCCCGAGATGCTGCCCGCCATCCTGGGCGTGATGCTCTCGCACGCGGCGCGCGCGATGGCCGAGCGGGGCGTAGTGGTGCGCCGCCTGAGCGCCATCGAGAACCTCGGAAGCATGGACGTGCTCTGTACCGACAAGACCGGGACCCTCACCGAGGGCGCGGTGCTGCTGGAGCGGGCGGTCGACCCGGACGGCGCGGAGAGCCCGCGCGTGCTCCGCCTCGCCTGGTGGAACGCCGCGCTGGAGACCGGCCTGAGTAACCCCCTCGACGACGCCCTCCGCGAGCAGGGATCGAAGGCGGGGATGGGACCGCTCCCGGCGAAGCTCGACGAGGTCCCTTACGACTTCCTGCGGAAGCGCATGAGCGTCGTGGCGCGCGGCGACGAGGCAACGCCCCTGATGGTCACCAAGGGCGCCGTTGACCGCGTGCTGGACGTCAGCGAGCGGGTGCGCGGCGCGGACGGCGAGGCGGCGCTCGACGACGTGGCCCGCGCGCGTCTGCGGGCGCGGAGCGACGCATGGGGCGCGGACGGCATCCGTGTGCTCGGGGTGGCCACCCGGATCGTCCCCGAGGGCACCGCCATCGCAGCCGCCGACGAGCGGGCGATGGTCTTCGAGGGTTTCCTGCTGTTCGCCGACCCCCCGAAGGCGGGCGTCGGCGCGGTGGTGCGCGACCTCGCGGGGCTGGGTGTCGCACTCAAGGTCGTGACGGGCGACCGCCGCGACGTCGCGCTGCACGTGGCGGCCGCGATCGGGCTCACCGTGGAAGGCACGCTCGACGGGCGCGAGCTCGCGGCGATGAGCGACGAGGCCCTGTGGCACGCGGCCGAGCGCACCACGATCTTCGCCGAGGTCGACCCCCACCAGAAGGAGCGGATCATCCTCGCGCTCCGCAAGACCGGGCACGTGGTCGGCTACATGGGCGACGGCATCAACGACGCCCCAGCGCTGCACGCGGCGGACGTCGGCATCTCGGTCGACACCGCGGTGGACGTGGCGCGCGAGGCGGCGGACTTCGTGCTGCTGCGGCAGGACCTCGGGACACTGCGCGCGGGCATCGAGGAGGGCCGCGCGACCTTCGCCAACACCATGAAGTACCTGCTCACCACCGAGAGCGCGAACCTCGGCAACATGCTGAGCATGGCGGGCGCGTCGATCGTACTGCCCTTCCTGCCGCTGCTGGCGTCGCAGGTGCTGCTCAACAATTTCCTCTCCGACGTACCCGCGATGGCCCTCGCCCGCGATCGCGTCGACCCCGAGCTGGTCGCGCGCCCGCAGCGCTGGGACCTTACGTTCATCCGCCGCTTCATGGTGCTCTTCGGGCTGGTGAGCACCGCCTTCGACGCGCTCATCTTCGCGCTCCTGCTCGGCGTCCTCCACGCGACGCCCGCGGCGTTTCGGACCGGCTGGTTCGTCGCGTCGCTGGCGACCGAGCTGCTCGTGGCGCTGGTGGTGCGCACCCGCCGCCCCTTCTGGCGGAGTCTCCCCGGGCGCTTCCTCCTGGGCTCGACCATCGCGGTGGGCGTCGTCGGCGTCGCGCTGCCCTACTCCCCCTTGGGGCCGACCTTCGCGCTGGTGCCACTGCCGTTCGCGACCATGGCGCTGCTCCTCGGGGTCGCGGTCGTTTACGCGCTGACCGTCGAGGCTCTCAAGCAACGCTTCTTCGCCCGCCTCGCAAGTAGGTAGACCATGACCGAGCGCTTCAAAGACCTGCTCGACGCCGCCCCCGACGCGATGGCGATCGTCGACCGCGACGGGTGCATCGTTCTCCTCAACGAGGAGGTCGAGCGGCTCTTCGGCTTCGCGCGCGCCGACCTCCTCGGCCGGCCGATCGAGACGCTCATCCCGTCGCGACTGCGTGGCGATCACCCGGCACACCGCGCAGACTTCTTCGCGGCGCCGAGGGTGCACCCCATGGGCGCCGGCCGCGCACTCTGCGGCCTCCGCCGGGACGGCACCGAGTTCCCCATCGAGATCAGCCTGAGCCCGCTGCGAGCCGCGCAGGGCATGATGGCGCTGGTCGCCATCCGCGACATCTCCGTGCGCAAGGCGATGGAGACGCAGCTGCTACTCAACGACCGCCTGACCTCTCTCGGCGTCCTCGCCCTCGGCGTCGCCCACGAGATCAACAACCCCCTCGCCTACGTCCTGGGCAACCTCGAACTCATCGGCGAGCGCGTCGCCGAGGGGACGGTCACGGCACCGGAAATCGCTGAGCTTGCCGCGGGGGCACGCGAGGGCGCTGAGCGCATCCGACGCATCGTCCGCGACCTCAAGTCCTTCTCCCGGGTGGACGACGAGCGGCGCGTCCCCCTCGACGTCACGCGCGTCCTCGACTCGGCCCTCATGCTCTCCCTCCACGAGCTCCGGCTCCGCGGCCGCGTCGTGAAGGACTACGGCGTCGTCCCGCTCGTCGAGGCCGACGATGGACGGCTCGGGCAGGTGTTCCTCAACCTCATCGTGAACGCCGCGCAATCGCTGCCCGAGGGGGCCTTCGCGCACAACGAGATCCGCCTCCACGCCGGAACCGCCCCCGACGGTCGTGCGTTCGTCGAGGTGCGCGATAACGGCGCCGGAATCGCGGCGGACGTGCTCCCGCACATCTTCGATCCCTTCTTCACCACCAGGTCTGTCGGGGTCGGCACGGGCCTCGGCCTCTCCATCTGCCACGGTCTCGTCACCGCTCTCGGCGGCGACATCCAGGTCGAGAGCGTCGTCGGGCGGGGGACCACCTTCCGCGTGTCCCTCCCCGCTGCCCCCGCGCCGCTGCCTACGCCCACCCCGGTCGGCGAAGATACGGCGAAGCAAAGCGAAGTCGCAGCGAAGCGCGGCCGCGTGCTCGTCGTGGACGACGAGCCCAGGATCCGGGCTCTGCTCCATCGCCTGCTGCGTGAGCACGACGTCACCCTGGCCGCCACCGGCCGCGAGGCGCTGGACCTCCTCGACGCAGGCGCGGCCTTCGACGTGATCCTCTGCGACCTGATGATGCCGGGAATGACCGGGATGGAGCTGCACGCCGCACTGTCACGCGCGAGGCCCGAGGATGCCCGTCGGATGGTGTTCCTCACCGGCGGTGCGTTCGCACCGATGGCGGAGACCTTCCTCGACAGCGTCCCCAACGAGCGAATGACCAAGCCCTTCGAAGCAGAAGCGCTCCGGTCGCTCGTCCGCCGCTTCGTGCCCGGAGATCCGGCCGCGTCACGCGAGGCGTGAACAGCGGGCGTGCCGTCTCGGGACGACGTTCCCGCTTCAGGTCGTCATCTGACGGTCGGGCCCCGCCCCGTTCTCGCAGCACGGTGGAAGCTCGGCGCGGAGGGCGTCGAGCGTGCGCCGGAGCTTGTCGAGGAAGTCCTCGGTGCTCTCGACGACGACGCGCCGCGGGTGGTCACGCCACACGTCGAGCAGACGCAGGTCGATGACGGAAGCCTCGTCGGCCGACTCCACGCGCAGGGGATTCTGGTGGTTGTAGCCGACCGCGACGGAGGGCGTGCGCAGGTGGAGGACGGCCGCGTACCGCTCGAAGATCGCCGCACGCGAGGACCCGGTCTGCGCGAAGAACGACTCCGCAGTGCCGGGCCAGTAGGCGAGCCCGTCGAGCACGCCCCGGTCGCACAGCACGAGCGCGGGGTCGCCCTCCGCGAGGGCGAGGGCTTCGAGCTGGTCCTGCACGTGGTAGATCGCGACCTGCGCCGCGCGCCGCCCGGCGTCGCTCGCGTGGCGGGGGAAGCCTCCGCCGTAGACGATGCCCGCGGCCTCCGGCAGCACCACCACGTGCTCGCAGAAGCGCTTGCGCACCACCTCCAGCACGGCGGTCTTCCCGGCGCCCGGGCCACCCGTGAGCACGACGCGCCGCGGGCGATGGGCGCCCGGCGACGGGCACCCGCAGCGCGCGTCACCCACGTCGCGTCACCGCCGCAGGGTCGTCGCTCCAGGTCCAGTCGCGAATCTCGAGGAGGTCCTCGAAGTGCTCGCGCACGTAGGCGGAATGCCGAGCGAGCGTCATCTGACACTCCGCGACCAGGGCGTCCCGATCCACCGGCGGACGCAAGGTGCGCTGTAGCGCTTCGGCGGCGAGGTGGTAGCGGCTCGTGCGGTTGAGCACGACCATGTCGAAGGGCGTTGTGGTCGATCCCTCCTCGCGGTAACCGCGCACGTGGAACCGCCGCTGATCGGGGCGACCGTGCAGGAGTTGATGCACCGCGCCCGCGTACCCGTGGAAGGCGAAGATCACCGGCGTGTCGGCGGTGAACAGCTCCACGAAGCGCTCCTGCGACATGCCGTGGGGGTGGTCGGCGGGCGAGTAGAGCGTCATCAGATCGACGACGTTGACGACCCGCACACGCAACCCCGGGGCGCGAGCGCGTAGCCATTTCGCGGCGGCGAGCGTCTCCAACGTGGCGGTGTCTCCCGCGCAGGCGAGCACCACGTCGGGCGGGCCGTCGTGGTCGTTGCCGGCCCACTCCCAGGTCGAGGCGCCGCGAGCGCAGTGGGCCCGCGCGGCGTCGAGGTCGAGCCACTGGAGCTGCGGCTGCTTGTCGATGACGACGAGGTTCACGTAGCCGGTGCTGCAGAGGCAGTGGTCGGCGACCGACAGGAGGCAGTTGGCGTCCGGCGGGAGGTACACGCGCGCGACGGTGCCCTTCTTGGAAAGCACCGTGTCCATGAAGCCGGGCCCCTGGTGGCTGAACCCGTTGTGGTCGTTGCGCCAGCAAGTGGAGGTCAGGAGGATGTTGAGCGACGGCACCCGCGCCCGCCACGGCAGTTCGTCGCAGGCCTCCAGCCACTTGGCGTGCTGGGTGGTCATCGAAGCGACGATGAGCGCGAAGGCTTCATACGTGGCGAAGAGGCCGTGGCGCCCAGTGAGCACGTAGCCCTCCAGCCAGCCCTCGCAGTTGTGCTCACTCAGCACCTCCATCACGCGCCCATCGGGCGACACCTGCTCGTCCCCGGAGCGCGGGCGCGCCACGAGGCAGCGGCGCTCCGCCTCGAAGACCGCCCCGAGGCGGTTGGAGCGCGTCTCGTCCGGGCAGAAGAGCCGGAAGTTCGTCGGGTTCGCGCGGTAGATGTCGCGCAAGAGGAGCCCGAGCTGCCCGGTCGATTCGCAGCGCGTGACGCCCGGCGCGGTCACCGGGACGGCATAGGCCGCGACGTCGGGCACCTCCAGCGGCCGCGACACGACCCCACCGTTGGCGCGAGGGTTGGCGCCCATCCGCCGTGCGCCTTCGGGAGCGAGCACCTTGAGGAAGTCGCGGGGCGCGCCTCGCTCGTCGAAGAGTTCCTCCGGACGGTAGCTGCGCAGCCAGGCTTCGAGCATCGCGAGGTGGCGCGGGTCGGCGCGCACGCCCGCGAGCGGAACCTGGTGCGCGCGGTGGGTCCCCTCGATGGCAATGCCGTCGACCTCCTTCGGGCCGGTCCATCCCTTCGGGGTGCGCAGTACGATCATCGGCCAGCGCGGCCGCTCGTCGATCGAGCCCCGCGCGCGGGCCTCGCGCTGGATGCGCGCGATCTCGTCGAGGCACCCGTCGAGCGCCGCCGCGAGCGCGCGGTGGACCTGCATCGGGTCGTCGCCCTCGACGAAGCGAGGGTCGTAGCCGTGTCCCCTGAGCAACGAGCGCACGTCGTCGTCCGAGGCGCGTCCGAGCACCGTGGGCCCGGCGATCTTGTAGCCATTGAGGTGCAGCACCGGGAGCACTGCGCCGTCGCGCACGGGGTTCAAGAAGCTCACCCCCTTCCACGATCCCTCCAGCGGACCCGTCTCCGCCTCGCCGTCGCCCACAACCGCGACAGCCAGCAGGTCGGGGTTGTCGAAGGCTGCGCCGAACGCGTGGGTGAGCACGTAGCCGAGCTCGCCGCCCTCGTGGATCGAGCCCGGCGTCGCGGGCCCGACGTGGCTGGGCACGCCGCCCGGCGTGGAGAACTGCCGGAAGAGCGCGCGCATCCCGGCGAGGTCCTGCGACGCCCGCGGGTAGACGTCGGTGTAGCTCCCTTCGAGGTAGAGGTTGGCGAGCACCGCGGGGCCGCCGTGCCCGGGACCCGCGAGGAAGATCGTGTCGAGGCCGCGCTCGCGGATCGCCCGGTTGAGGTGCACGTAGAGCAGGCTCAGGCCCGGCGACGTTCCCCAGTGCCCGAGCAGCCGCGCCTTGACGTGCTCGGGGCGTAGCGGCTCGCGCAGCAGGGGATTGTCCTGGAGATAGATCTGCCCGACCGTGAGGTAGTTGGCCGCCCGCCACCAGGCATCGAGGTTGGCGAGCTCCTCGGAGGAGATGGAGGCGTCGCTCATCGGGTCGCCGAGCCAGCGAAGGAAGCGTCGCGCGCCACCCAACGGGCCACGTCGACGGTCGACAGCACGCCGGCGATGGTGCCGTCGCCCCGCACCACCGGGAGCTGCTGGAGGCCCACGGATGACATGACGGCCGCCGCGCGCGAGAGCTCGGTGTTCTCGAAGACGGTAAACACCAGCGGCGTCATCACGTCGGCGACGGTGTGCCTGACGGCCGCGGCCTGGCGCGGGCGCATCACGTCCGAGAGCGAGATCGCGCCGACCGGGTGCCCGGCCTCGTCGATCACCGGCGCGCCCGCGGCGTGCCGCTCAAGGAGCAGGCGCGCCGCCATGTCGATCGTCACATCAGGCTGAAGGCAGACGACGTCGCGTTCCATCACGAGCCGGACGGGCACCCGCAGACCAAGGTCGCTCGACGGCTGCTCGGCGGTGTCTGCGTCGCGGCGACACTCGACCGCCCCGGCCGCCCGCGCCGTGGGCAGATGCAGCCGGACACGTCGGTCGCACCCATAGCAGTCCATCAGCTCGACGGCCTCGCGCCGGTGATCGCAATGGGCCAGCAGCCGCCGCTTCGTCGCGCCGTCGCCGCACACGGTCTCGCGCACGCCGATCGCGCACTCGACGACGCCAGCGGTGTCTTGGGATTCCATCGATGATCTCTCCTCCGACCGGGTGCCTCTCGGGCCGATCACGGCGAGGAAGTGAGCACCGCGCGTGCCACGCCGCCGAGCGCCGATTCCGAACGTCGAAGCGCAAACCCTGCGTCAGGGATGCACCCTCTGCATCGCGAGCAGAGGCGAAAGGCACGGCGGCCCTTCGGCACGCGTGCTGCTGACTGGCAGCCTCATGGAAGTCGAATTTGTCGGAGCGGCCCAAACGGTCACCGGGTCGATGCACCTCGTTCGCACGCCGCACGCGACCGTGCTGCTCGACTGCGGACTCTTCCAGGGGCGCCGCCAGGAGAGCGCCGAGCGCAACCGCCGACTCCCGCTACCCGTCGCCTCCATAGACGCCGTGGTGCTGTCGCACGCGCACATCGACCACTCGGGTGCACTGCCTCTGCTGGTGAAGCAGGGCTACGACGGCCCCATCTACGCGACCCACGCGACGCGCGACCTCTGCGCGGCGATGCTCATCGACGCGGCGATGATACAGGAGGCGGACGCCCGCTATCTGAACCACCAGATCGAGCGCGGGAGGATCGAGGGCGACCGGGTCGAGGCGCTCTTCACCGAGGCCGATGCCATCGCCGCGCTCGGGCACTTCGTGGGGATCCCGTACCACCGCACCTTCGAGATCGCGAAGGGCGTCCGGGTCACCTACTTCGACGCCGGGCACGTGCTGGGGAGCGCCGTCACCGCGCTCGATGTTGACGAGGGCGAGCGCACCCGTCGGCTGGTGTTCACCGGCGACCTCGGCCGCTCCAACATGCCCATCCTGCGCGACCCGGAGGTGGTGCCAGGGGCGGATGTGCTGATCAGCGAGAGCACCTACGGCGACCGCCTCCACGACCCGATCACGCGGATGGACGACGACCTCGCGGCCACCATCAAGCGCACCTTCGCCCGAGGCGGCAAGGTCATCATCCCGGCCTTCGCGCTGGAGCGCGCGCAGGAGCTCGTCTACGCCCTCAAGACCCTGCGCAAGCGAGGCGCGATCCCGCCGATTCCGGTCTACATCGACTCGCCCCTCACGGTGAAGATCACCGAGGTCTTCAAGACCCACCCCGAGTGCCTCGACGACGAGGCGCGCGCCATGCTCTTTGCCCACGACTCGCCCTTCGAGTTCGACGGCCTGCGCTACGTCGAGGACAACGAGGCCAGCCGCGATCTCGCGCTCCGACCCGACCCCGCGGTGATCATCTCCGCGAGCGGCATGTGCGAGGGGGGCCGCGTGCTCCACCACCTCCGCACCACCATCGAGGACGAGCGGAACACGGTTGTCATCGTGGGGTTCCAGGCGCAGCACACGCTCGGGCGGCGCCTGGTCGAGCGGCGCGCGAAGGTGCGCATCTTCGGCGTCGAGCGCGAGCGACGCGCCGAGGTCGTGGTCCTCAACGGCTTCAGCGCCCACGCCGACCGCGACGACCTGCGCCGCTACGCGACGGCCACCCGGGAGGCGGGACATGTCGATGCCATCGCCCTCGTCCACGGCGAGCTCCCGGCGCAGACCGCCCTCCGGGAAGCGCTCCTCGCGGACGGAGCGGCGCGCGTGATCGTTCCGGCGGCGGGAGACCGCCTCCACCTGTGACGAGCGACGGCCTCCATGGGAGACGACCCACCGCGCGGAGCGAGCGCGCGGCGACTTCGTGCTTCCGACGGGCGGTGCGGGTCACCGTGGTCGCGATCTCCGTCATGGGCCTCTCGATCGAGGGCGGGTGCGTCCCCGCGCGCGGCGGTCGACGGTGCGACGGTGCGCTGCCCCTGCGCTGCGTGATCGGCGAGCGATGCGTCCACGTCAGCACGCGCGGTTGCGCCGTGTGCCGCTGCGAAGAGCCCGCCTTCGTCCCCCTGGGCCGCAAGTGAATCCCGTCCCCGGTTCCTAGCCCACGAGAGCCCACGGATCCAATGCCCCACGACCCTGCGAACTTTCTCTCCGAATCGCTCCGCCGCGCGGTCGATCAGGCCGTGCTCGCCCCCTCCCCCCACAACAGCCAACCCTGGCGCTTCGTCGTCCACGGCGCCTCGCTCGACCTCCGCGCCGATCGCGGTCGCGCGCTGCCGATCGTCGACCCAGACGGACGCGAGCTCACGATGAGCTGCGGCGCCGCGCTCTTCCAGCTCCGCGCGGCGCTGCGCGGCCGCTCTGGACGTCTCGGTCGAGCGACTCCCGGATCCGACCGACCGCGACCTCCTCGTGCGCGTGAGGTGCGAAGCCCAGCACCGCCGCGCGCTCGATACCCGCGCCGCCGCCGTTTAACAACGCCACCTCTGTTCTCGAATCGTTTCCTCGTGACCTCGTTTTCGTCGTCCCGCCCCGCGATGACCTTGGGCACCCGTCGTGCCGTGATGGGTGCGGCGGCCCCTGCAGGCTCGCGCGTTCGTCCGACCCACGGTCAGCGCGTCTGGATCGCCACAACGCGCGGCGTACTCGCCGTGGCGAGCGGCCGGGCCCGCATGGTGGTGCGCACGGCCCGCACCCGCTGCGGCATGGCACCTCACCGCTCGTAGCCCGCGGCGACCTCGCGGAGACCGCGCGCACGACCGGAACGCAACCTACGCCTCCGAAGGAGCAGAATTCGGTTCAGCAGGTGACTTGCTTTAGCCTTCGCAGAAACTGGGCAGGGTAGAGATAGAATCGTCATGGCGACCGCGGACCAAGTCAAAGCGCTCATCCGGAGTCATGCAGATGGCGACGACGCGCGCTTCTACGCGATCGCCATGCAGGTCGCGGCTCAGGCGGCTCGGGGAGGGCACGGCAAGTTCGCCCAGGAGCTACGCGAGCTCGTCGATCAGGTGAAGACGCGCACGCACGCGGTCGAGCCTGCACGAGGCCCAAAGCCTGTGCCGCTGGCCCAACCGCGAGGCGAGCTGGCCGGGCTCCTCACGGTCGGTTACCCGAAGACACGCGTCGCCGACATGGCGCTGACTGACGTGCTCCGAGCCCGCCTCGACCGCGTCCTGAACGAGCAGCAGCAGCGCGAGCGGATCCGGGGGCATGGCTTCGCGCCGATGCGGAAGCTCCTTCTCGTGGGGCCGCCTGGCACCGGTAAGACGATGACCGCGGCGGCGCTCGCGGGCGAATTGGGGCTCCCGCTCTTCAGCATCCAGCTGGATGGCCTCATCACGAAGTACATGGGCGAGACCGCGGCCAAGCTGCGGCTCGTGTTCGACGCGATCCAGTCCACACGCGGCGTGTACCTGTTCGACGAGTTCGACGCGCTCGGCGGCGAGCGCGGCGCGAAGAACGACGTCGGCGAGATTCGACGGGTGCTCAACTCGTTCCTCCAGTTTCTTGAGCAGGACGAGTCGGATAGTCTCGTGCTTGGCGCGACCAACCACGTCGGTCTGCTCGACCGCGCGCTCTTCCGCCGCTTCGACGCAACGCTTGAGTACGCGCTGCCTACGTCGGACATCGCCGAGCGAGTGATGCGGTCGCGCCTCGGGTTGCTCGACACGTCGGACATCGATTGGAGCGCGGCGGCCACGGCCGCCGCCGACCTCAGCCACGCGGAGATCGTGATGGCCTGCGAGCAGGCGGCGAAGAACTCGATCCTCGACCACTCGATCGTCGTTCGAGCCGCGTCGCTGGCGGTCGCTCTCGGGGAGCGGCGCGGCGCGCACGGCTAACGCATCGAGGAGCATGACGCGTGGTCTCACCTCGCAACCGCAAGCACATCACCGTTTCGAGCCCACCCACGACCGAGCCGTACCGGCCGCACAGGCGTAGGTTCGACATCCGCAAGGTTCCAGCTCCCGAGAGCAGGAAGGCTCATGGTAGGGCGCTCAAGAGCGCTCTCGAGTCAGCGGTGGTAGAGGCCCTCCAGCGCCGCGAAGCAACCGAGATCGAGGTGCATGGCGCATCGCCCGGGCTCTACGTGCAGTTCGAGAGTCAGCCAGGCGAGTCACTGCAGCTCTCATCGTTCGAGAACGCTGCCCAGGGCATCGAGCTCGTCGCGGTGAGCCACTCGCTGAGCGACGGAGCTCAGCCGCGTCGCGTGGAGCGCGCCACGGTCTTCGTCCCCGAAGGTAAGGTGAAGCACTTTATCGACCGCTTCGAGAGCTACGCGAAGAGCGGGCCGAAGGCGAAGGGCGAGAAGCGCCACGAAGGGATGCTGGACCCGGTGGCCGCGCTGAGGCTCGCCACCCTTCGCAGCCTCTGGACGGATGCGAGCGATGTGTACCCGCCCGAGCACGAGAGCATCTGGTGGGAGGTCTGGTTGCGTCGGCAGGACGGCAACGAGCTCGCACGGTTGATGGAGTTCGCCGAACTCCGGCACATTGATGTGGCACCGCGACGCCTGCAGTTCGACGACCGCATCGTCACGCTGGTCCGCGCGACGGCAGAGCAGCTCGCCGCGTCCATCGACGTGTTGAACGACCTCGCGGAGCTGCGACGCGCCAAGGAGACTCCGACCTTCTTCGTTGACCTGGGCGGCCACGAGCAAGCCAACTGGGCCAAGGATCTGCTCGCGAGGACGACAGCGCCTGGGGCCGCGGCGCCCTCGGTCTGCGTGCTCGATACCGGCGTGTCGCAGGGGCATCCGCTGCTCGCGCTCGCGCTCGCAGCCAAGGACTGCCACGCTTGTGATCCTTCGTGGGGCACACACGATCACCAGGGACACGGCACCGAGATGGCTGGCCTCGCGCTGTACGGCGACCTCACTCCGATGCTGACCGGCTCCGGACAGGTGCGGCTTCGCCATGTCCTTGAGTCGGTGAAGATTCTGCCGCCGACCGGACAGAACGCGCCCGAGGTGTACGGCGCCGTCACGGCGGAGGCGACGAGCCGGGTCGAGATCCAAGCGCCAGAGCGCCGCCGATGCTTCTCGATGGCCATCACCGCGACTGATGAGCGCGACCGAGGACAACCGACGTCATGGTCTGCGTCGATCGACGCGCTGGCCGCGGGGCGTTCGTTCGACGCGAGCAGCCAGGGCCTCGTGTATCTCAATGACGGGGAGGAGCCGCTGCGCCGCTTGTTCATCGTGAGCGCCGGAAACGTCGACGCCGACGCGCTGGAAGTCGCGCACCTCGATCGGAGTGACGCCGATGCCGTCCACGACCCCGCGCAGGCCTGGAACGCGCTCACGGTCGGGGCGTTCACCGACAAAGCGTTGATCAGTGATCCGAAAATGAGCGGATGGAGCCCCGTCGCGCGCGGGGGCGACCTCTCGCCGTGGAGCACCACCGGGGTCACCTTCGCCGAGGCCTGGCCGATCAAGCCGGACGTCGTCTTCGAAGGAGGGAACGTCGTGAAGGACACGCAGGGGACGATCGATTTCCCGTGCGCCGATCTCAGCGTGCTCACGACGTACTACCGACCCGCGCTGAAGCCCTTCGCGCTGAGCTGGGCGACCAGCGCGGCGACGGCGCAGGCCGCGCGCATGGCCGCCATGATCGCGGCGGAGTACCCGACCCTATGGCCCGAGGCCGTGCGGGCGCTCATCGTGCACTCGGCCGAGTGGACCCCGCGGATGCTGGCCTACCTCCACGCTGCGGGCGGCAAGCGTGCCCGCTTGAGAGTCGTGCGCCGCTACGGATTCGGCGTCCCGCACATCGACCGTGCGTTGCGGAGTGCGGGCAACGCGCTGACACTGATCGTGCAGGGCAGCATCCGGCCGTTCGCGCAGGGAACGATGCGCGAGATGCACTTCTTTGAGCTGCCCTGGCCAAACGACGTACTCCACGCCCTGGGGGCGGCGTCCGTCCGCCTGCGCGTGACGCTGTCCTACTTCATCGAGCCGAACCCAGGGCGACGTGGCTGGAAAAAGCGGCACCGCTACGCGTCACACGGACTTCGCTTCGAGGTGAAAGGCCCGACTGAGCTAGTCGAGGATTTTCGCAAGCGTCTCAACCAGCTTGCCCTCGATGAGGATGAGGATCGGCCTTCAGCGGGGGGCAATTCCTCCGAGTGGTTCCTCGGTGAACAGGCTCGCAGTCATGGCTCCGTCCACTCGGACGTCCTCCAAGGTTCCGCGGCCGACATCGCCGAGCGCGGCGTGATCGGGATCTACCCGGTGAGCGGATGGTGGAAGGATCTGCCGAAGCGTGACCGCAGCGGACAGGGCGCGCGTTACGCGCTCGTCGTCTCCATCGAGACGCCGGACGTCGACGCCGACATCTGGACGCCGGTCGCGCAGCAGGCTGGTGTTCCGGTCGTCATCGAAACCTAAAGAGGGTCTGCTCCGCGCTCACCCCGTAGGAGATCACCGAGGCTGGGACGCGGACGACCCGCGGCGCTCTTCGGAGGTGCTTCGGTTGCTGCTCCAGCCCCTTCGTCGCTCAGCCCGTCGAGCACACCGAACAGCGCGAGGATCGGGTCGACTCGGACGAGAAGCGTGAAACCATGAACGTGCGATTCCGAATCCCGAGGCGCTACCCGATGCGGTGTTCGATGAGCTCGCGCAGCCGGGTCGATAGGAGCGCGGTGGGGTTGCGGCAGCGATGGCGCCGTCGGCGCCTCGCTCAAACCGACAGTAGTCCCGCCTCAGGAAAGCCCATCACGACGATGGCGCCGTCGGGCGACAGGTGGACCTCCGCCTCGCGGCCCGCGGGGAGATCGCGTTCGTCATGCCGGGTCGTGAGGAACCGGATCTGCTGGTTGCGCGAGCCCCTCCACCCGAGGTCCAACGAGCGTTGCGCCGCCTCGTAGCGCCCCACGACGAGCACGTCGAGACACGCAATCAACGCACGCTCCGCCGGACCCGACAGCTCGGCGGGCTCCCGCCCGGTGAACGCCATCACCGAGAGCCCGCGCGCACGCAGCGCCTCAGCCAGCGGTAGCAAAGCCTCCGCCTGCTCGAATGGCTCGCCGCCCGTGAGCGTGACCCCGTCGATCCCGCTCGCCGCGTCGACCTCGCGAAGCACCTCGTCAACCGTCATCCTGACGCGAGGCACGTGGCTCCAGGTGTCGCGGTTCCAGCAGCCAGCGCAGCGGATCGCGCACCCCTGCACCCACAGCACGAAGCGCTCGCCGGGCCCGTTGACGCGGCTCCGCGCGACCCACCGCGCGACGTTGAGCGTCGGCCCCGGGCGCATCAATACACCCGCTTTCGCAGTACCAGCCGCACCCGCTCGCCCTCGCGCGTCTCCTCCACCCGGTAGCCGAGCGCCGCGGCCTTCGCGAGTACCATCTGCCGCTGCGCCTCGACCAGCGCGCGCCGCTCGACCGCTCGCCGCTCCTCCTCGCGTCGGCGCTCTTCCGCGGCCAGCGCCTCCAGCCGCGCAGCGTCGTGGCGGTCGTAGGCCGCGCGCAGTTGGCCCATCCAACCACTCCCGAAACGTCCCTGGTCGTACTCGCTCACATGCGCCCGGTAGCCGGTGGGTGTCCGCTCGAACCCGACGTCGTTCGACGCGGAGCCCAGATGCTGTCGGCGAATGACCACGTGCGCCCGCTGCGCGCGCGCGTCGGCGCCGTAGCCCACCAGCGCGACCGCCTCGGCGTGCACTTCGACTTTCGCGGGACCGAAGCCCAGCTCCGCCAGCGCCGCGAGGAGCGTGGACTCGTCGGTGAGCGGGACCGCCAGCGTGACGTAGGCGCTCATGGCTTCCTCCCGGTCGCGACCCGCGTCGCGCCGCGCGCGACCACGCTCGCGTCCGGCACCTGGGGCTTGCGGTCGATGCGCTCGACGCCCGACGCGAGCCCTTCGAGCAGCCGCTCCAGGTCCTTCACGCAGGTGTCCCCGGAGAACCCCTCGGCGTCGGCGTGCAGCGCGCCGGATCCGTCGATGTTGACGGTGATGCGTTGCTCCTTCACGGCGCCGCCACCTCCGCGACCAGGCGCGCCGAAAGGCGCACGGCCTCCCGCTCGGCGACGTCGAGATCCTCCCAGTTCCTGATCCCGAGGTAGCGCTGCTTGCCCGCCACCACGAGCCGACCGACCGACGGAAGCGGGTCCATCGGCGCGCGCAGGTCGTCGCTCGTCCCGGCAGCAGGAACAAACGCCGCCCCCGCCGCGCGGCCACCCGCGGGCGCTCCCCCGACGACGGCGTTCGGGCGGTAGACGAAGGACTCTTCGAGCTTTCGCTTCCCCTCTTCGATCAACTCACGCAGCCGGTCAACGCGCGGCTTGAGCCGTCGCAGGTCGTCGCCGTAGCTCTTCAGGGACGCCTTGCGGTCCTTCTCCTTGAGCCCGGGGCTCGGGCTCGCCTCGATCTCGGCGAGAATCTTCTCCTTCTCCGCGAGCGCCGCGGACTTCGCCTCCAGCTCCTGCTCGTGAGCGTCGAGCGTGGCACGGTCGTCCGCCTGTTTCTGCTCGAAGGCATCGCGCTGCTCCTCGCGGTCCCGCGCCTCGCGGGCCCGGGCCTCCTCGGCGTTCAACCCGCGCTGCAGCTCGGCGACCTCGCCCTCGATCGCGCGCAACTCCGCCAGCGCGG
The DNA here is from genome assembly GCA_044229975.1 of Polyangiales bacterium. Taxonomy (GTDB): domain Bacteria; phylum Myxococcota_A; class Polyangia; order Polyangiales; genus SCUS01. Next base: position 44,021 of record JBGARZ010000017.1, on the reverse strand, counting down.
AGGAAGCGACGTCGGGTCCAACCGCCGACGGGGTCAGGGCGCCGAGCGGCACGAGGCGGTCGCCGAGGTCGACGCCCGCGCGGTTAAAGCCGAGCACCGCCGCGCGCAGCGACTCGAAGCTTCGCCCCAACCCCTCCGCGCGGGTCGTCGCACCGTCGACCGCCCGCCGCGCGAGCTCGACCCGCGCCCGGAAGCTCGCATCGAAGCGCCGCCACGCCTGCACGAGCGGGTCGTCCGACGAGGTCGCGGGGGCGCTCGGCGGCCGCACTCCCCACTGCCACTCTACCCGCAGCGACAGCGGCGACGGGGCGGGCAACGCGACCGGCTCGGTCGTCGCGCAGCCGCGGAGGGAATCCGCCGGGGTTTCGCCCGCGTCGAGCGTCTCTAGCGCGCGTAGCGAAGCGGCGGCGTTCGACCCCGGCAGCCACACCACGACGTCTGGGGAGCGGTCGATATCCCCCAGCGATGCGTTCGTGAGGAAGCGCCAGGGAGCCTCCGTCGCCAGGATCTCCCGCAGGTCGTCGCGCTGCGCGGCGTCGAGCGCGACGGACAGCGTCCACTGCGGCGACGCGGCGCGCAGCTCACCGGCGTCGCCCGCGAGCCCGCACGCTGGGAGGTCGAGGTCGTGCCAGACCACCTCCACGCCCGCCGCCCTCAGCGCCGCGAGGCCCGCGTGATTGTTCCCCGACGGCGGCAGCCACGCGCGCACGGCCACATGCGGACGTGGCGCGAACCCTGGGAGGTAGACCGTGTCGCCCGCGAGCGCAGGCGACGCCGCGCCTCGCGCGACGAGCTGGATGGGCACTTCGCTCGTCGCCTCGGGCACGTCGAACGGACGCTCCGCACAGGCCTGGAAGACGAGGGCACCTTCGTCGTTCCAAGCCTCGGCGAGCCCGTGGTGCCAGAAGAGACGGAGCATGGCGAGGCGCAGCGCGTGCGCTTGCGGCGCGGTGAGCGTCAGTCGCCAGGAAGCCCCCCCGGACGTGCCGCTGGTCCAGACGAAGGCGTCCGCCGCGCTCCAGAGCGCCGTCGCGGGGAGGCCCTCGACATGGCGCACCAGCACGCGGCCGCGCGGCACCGACGCGAGCGCCCCCGCCCCCCATCCCGGCGCCGCCAGCACGTAGACCCGCTTGCCCGCCCGGGCCGCCGCGAGCAGAGTGCTCGACGCGCTCGCGCAGTCGCCCGAGAGCATCACGATCACCGTGTCGCCCGCGATCACGGGCGCGGCCAGGTCGCCGGCGTCCCACCGCAACACGGTCGTCTCCGGCAGCAAGGGCTCGCGGCCGTCGCGCACCCAGACCGTCGGGAGCCGCACCTCGCGGCGGTCCTCGGCACGACGACGCGGCACCCGCGCCAGGATCGGTCCTTGGAACTTCATCGCATGGCCTCCAGATTCGAGTCGGGGTCGGTCGGGGCGAGGTCGGCGGGCGCGGCGAGGCCCCAGAACACCGCGGGCGCGAGCGCGTACTGCACCAGGAGCTCGTCGTGCGGGGCGAGCACGGGACGATGCGCTTCGAGCGCCGTCCCGGCGGTGACGGAGGCGAAGAGCGCGCCCACGTCGGCGCGGGTGCGGTAGCGGCGCTCGCGGCGCAGTCGGCGGTCGAGGCGCGCGGCCGCCCAATGCGTCGCGTCGTCGGCCGTCGCCGGGCCGATCGGGACGTCCTCCAACGTGACGTTCCTCCAGGTGCCGCGCCCGGCAACCGTCACCTCCGGCAGCCGCACGCTCTTCGCGAAACGCTCCTGCTCGTCCACCGAGAGCGCCTCGCAGCGCACCGCCAGGCGCTCCTGAGCCTCGTCCCACCGGCCGAAGGCCGCCAGCGGTCCGGCCGCCCAGGCGCGGAGCACGCTCGCGAGATCGACGTCAGCGGGCTCCGCCTCGTGTCGGAGCGGGCGGTTCGCGCCGCGCGTGCCATCGATCGCACCGTCGAGCGTGAACTGCTCACGGCCCCTCGCGAAGTCCATCGTCCAGCGCACCCGGCAGTGCGCGGCGGTGTCACGGCGCTGACCCGCGGGCGCCGCGTCGGCGGGCAGCCACGCGCGGACCACGAAGCGATTCGCAGGCTCGACGCCCGAACGGAACACCGCGGCCCGCGTCGGCGGCGTCGGCAACAGGACGATCTCGTCGAAGCGCCCGTCCTGCTTCGCGGTGATGCGCTCGGCGTGCAGCGCGCGGGCGCCGAGGAGCGGGTGCGAGACGAACCACAGGTCGAAGACCCCCTGCTCGGACACGGGCGCCTCGTCGTCTTTCGCCACCGTGTCGCCCAGTTGCGTGAGACCGCCGTGCTCGTCGCAGAGCGCCAACGCGCGGCACCACGCGACGACGTTCTTCGCTCCCGCCGCGGCCACGCCGGGGAGCGCGGCCGACACCACCTCCACGGAGATGCGGCGCCCGGCGTCCCGCGCCGCCCGGCAGAGGGCCCCCAGCTCGGGCCGGCGCTCCAGCCACGCCAGCTCTGCGCACGCCGCGAAGCGCTCGACCGGGACGTCATCCGTCAGCACACATCTCATCGTCGTCCTCCCGCCCAACGGCGCCCGTCCTGGCGCTCGGTCCGATTCGCCAACGCTTCGAGCTCCGGGGTCCCGCAGCCCTCGAAGTACCTCGCGCGCCCGAGCACGACGAGCTGCTGTCGCGCGCGGGTCACGGCCACGTTCAGCCGGTTCGGGCTGTCCAGAAAGCCCACGCGGTGGGTGTTGCGCAGCGAGAGCAGCACCAGGTCTGCCTCGCGCCCCTGGAACCGGTCGACCGTGCCGCACACGATCTCTACGCCCTGCCACTGGAAGCGAGTCTTCCGGACGTCGCCGGTAAGCGCGCCCAGCATCTCCGCGAGGGCCCCCTCCTGCTTCGCGTAGAACGACAGGCACGCCACCTCCCAGCGCGGCGACGACGGGCGGGCGGGCGGCGGACGGCCTTTCGCCCACCGCACGAAGTCCTCCAGGACGCCCCGCATCGCCCGCACCTCGTCGGTGTTGATGCCCTGCTGGTCGCGGCCGTCGACGTCGACCCACACCCGCCGACGCCCGAAGGTCCCGTAATCCCACCCGAGGTCGGCGTCGCGCTGGGCGATGGTGTTGGCATCGCGCAAAGCGTTGCCGTCGTAGAAATTCTCGCGCGCAAAGGCCGAGATCTCGGGATGCATGCGGTGCTGGTACGAGAGGCGCTCGAAGCGGGCGGCGAACACCTCGCCCTGGCTCGCCAGGCCCTCGGTGAGCGCGCCGCGCCGCTCCGCCCGATCGGCGCCGATGCCCTCCTGCAACACCTCCAACACGCTCGGGAGTCCGATGTCCTGGATCTCGGCGATGGCACCGTCGACGTCGGCGGCCCCGGGCTTCAGGCGCGCGAGGTCGCGCTGGAGGCGCCCGCGCTCGGACCGGTTGCCGCTCCGACGCAACTCGTGCAGCCGGGTGATGCGCCACGCCAGCTCGTTGGCCAGGTCGTGCTCGAAGAGCCAGCGCTGCTCGTGGCGCTCGGCCTCCGCCGCGGTCGCGATCTCGTCCCGGCGCTCCTGGTAGCTACGCGACAGGCGGCCCCCGGCGCCGACCCACGCCGCGTGCCGGAAGAGCCACGGGTCGGACTCCGCGAGGCCGGCCTTTCCTGCCGTGAGGTCGCACGCGGGCGCGAGGTCGCCGGGGAGCCGGGCCGCGACCGCCGCGAGGAGGTCTTCGCCGACCAGCACGACCTCCGCCGCCGCGAGGTGCAGCGCGCGTGTGGCGCCCGCGAGCACCTCGTCGGTCGTCACCTCGACGACGTGGCGCGGCGACCGGCCGACCCGCGACACCACACGCGCCGTCGTGAAGGGCGGCGACTCCATCGCGTCGAGCTCGCGCACGATCCATTCGATCACGCCCGGGCTCTCCGCCACGAGCCAGCGGAGCCCGGCCGCTCGGAGGGCCTCGCGACGGAGACGAAACAGCACCAGCATCGCGCGCTGGTGGTCGCGCGCGAAGAGCTCGCGACCGCGCGGGTCGGCGAGCGAGCGGAGGTTGGCGACGACGTCGGCGCGATCGCTGAAGGGTGGGAGCTGCCGCACGTCCCCGACGATGACGTGCCGCCGCGCCAGGAGCGCCGGCACGAGGAACTCCTGCGTCAGCGTCTTGCTGGCCTCGTCGATGATCAGCACGTCCCAGTGCGGGGACGTCGCGACCGGCTGGTCGTCCCGCGCGCCGTTGCGCTCGCGAAAGAGCGGGTGGCCGAGGATACCCATGGTCGTCCCGCAGGTGAGGTTGGCGGACATCATGACGGTGCGCTCGGCCATCTCGCGGAGCTCGCCGTCGCCCGCCGTCGCGAAGGCCCCCACCCCCCGCCACGCGCCGACCAGCGCCTCGACCCGGCGATCGAGCTGACTGCCCAGCACGGCGTCGTCGACGCGCTCGGCGCGCCCGATGCGAACTGCGTCGAGCGCGCCGGGGTCGACCAGCAAACGCTCCAGAACGTTGTCGATCGCGGCGTGCGTCGAGGCGCAGAGCAGGACGCGCTGCCCGTCGGCGACGAGTTGCTGGATGAGCTCGCAGATCGCGGTGGTCTTGCCCGACCCCGGCGGCCCCTCCAGGAACGCGAAGTCGGGCGACCCCAGAGCCTTCGCGACGAAGCGCCGTTGCTCATCGGTGCCGCTGCGGCTCTCGTCTTGGAGCGAGTACCATCGGCTCGGCCAGCGCGGCGCCGCGGCGGGCCAGCGCACCTTCGCGGGCTCCTCGCAGAGACGAAGCAGCGGGGCGTGGTGGGGGAGCGGAGCGTCGGCGAGCTGCGCGAGCGCCCTCTGCTGGAGGCGCAGGGTGCGCAGGTCGAGCGGCAGGTAGAGCAGCGCGTCCGCCGGGGGCAGCCGGTCGAGCGTGAGCTGGTACCGCTCGCGGTCGACCCGGTGGACCTTGATGGTCGTGTCGGCGTGGTGGCGCGCCTGGGTCCAGACCTCTTTCACGTCGTCGTCGCAGAAGGCCGCCCGCGGGTCGAGAGTGTCGTCCGCGCCGAGCGCGCTCGGGGGCGCGAGCAACTGCACGCACCGTCCACGCGACCCGCCCCGGCCTTGTGACCGCCAGACGAAGCGCACGCCGTTGTCGGCTCGGAGGAGCCCTTCGGCCGGCAGCTCGTCGACCCTCAAGACGCCGTCGCGCAGCTCGAACGGGCGCCCCGCCGCGTCGTAGAGCCGCGTCACCCCGTCGAGCGCGGAGCAGACGCTGACCGCGACCCGTTGGCCGTCGGCCAGGAGCTCGGCGCCGTCGAAGCTCACGTCGATCGTGGCCGACCACGCCCCCTCGTCCTCGTGGAAGGGGGTACGGAGCGTGAGCGCGTGGCCGTCGACCGTCGCGATCGTGCGCGGTGGCCCGGAGGCATCCCCGGACTGCACCGGACAGGCACGACCACCCCAGAAGACCGTGTCATCGGCGAAGAGGGGAGACTCGGGTTCGACGCGCAGACCATCGGGGGTGTGCTCGGCTGTGAGCACCCGGACGTTCACGCTGCGACTCACCACCATGAGCGGCTGCGTCAGGTCGAAGGGCCGCGCGGCGGGCCAGTCGGAGAAGAGCCAGCGGGGCGGCGGGCGCCGCAGCCGGATGCGGGTGTCGCGTGCCGTCAGCGCGAGCCCCACAGGGTTCGGTACCGGCTTCCAGGGGAGCTGATAGCGGACCTGCCGCTCGCGGGCCGCGAAGATCGATTGCCCCAGAAAGCGGCGGAACGGACGGAGCACGTTGCCAACCTGGAACATCAGCGCGTGGGCCACGCGGGGGTTGGCGGCGACGGCGTGGAAGTAGAGGGTTTTCATCGCGTACCCTCTGGGACGAAGGGGTTGCGAGTTTCCTGACGGAGCTTCGGCGCGGACTGCGTCTGCTCGGGCAGCGCCTCGGGCTCATCGGAACTGGCAAGGCGCGCGCGCACCCGCGCCCACCGCCGCAAGGCGCCGATCTGTTCGTCCATGGTGCGTGAGAGGGGAAAGGTCCCCTGGAGGGCGACGGCGATGTGCTCCGTCGTGACCTCGCGCCCCTCCGCGAAGGCCTCGAAGAGCCCCTCGCGCACGGCCTCCTCCAGCTCCGCCCCCGAGTAGCCGACCGACAAGCGGGCGAGCTCTTCGAGGTCGAAGTCCTTCGGCTTCCGCTTCTTCCTGACCAGATGGATCTTGAGGATCTCCTTGCGCACCGCGTGCGTGGGGAGGTCGACGAAGAAGAGCTCGTCGAAGCGCCCCTTCCGCAGCAGCTCGGGCGGGAGCATGTCCACGCGGTTGGCCGTCGCGACCACGAAGACGGGCTCGCGCTTCTCCTGCATCCACGTGAGCAGCGTGCCCACCACGCGCGCGGTCGTGCCCCCGTCCGTCTGGTCGGAGCTGCCCACGCCCGCGAGGCCCTTCTCGATCTCGTCGATCCAGAGCACGCAGGGGGCGAGCGCCTGCGCCATCTGGAGTGCCGCGCGGACGTTTCCTTCGGACTGCCCCACGATGCCGCCGAACACCTTCCCCAGGTCGAGCCGCAGCAGCGGAAACTCCCACGACGCGGCGACGGCCTTGGCGACGAGGCTCTTGCCGCAGCCCTGCACCCCGAGGAGCAGCACGCCCTTGGGGACGTCGAGGCCGTACTTCCGCGCGCCCGGCCCGTACGCGCGGCCGCGCCGGTCGAGCCAGCGCTTGAGGTTCTCCAGGCCCCCGACGTCCGCCATGCCCGCGTCCGGCTCGAAGTATTCGAGCACCTGGCTCTGGCGGATCACACGCTCCTTTTCGCGCGCCACCATGCCAATCGCGTTGGCGCCGACGCGCCCGTCCTGCACGGCCGCCATCCCGAAGGCGACCCGCGCCTCCATCACCGTCAGGCCGCGCGCCGCGGCGAAGAGGGCATCGCTCGGTTCGAAGGGCACCACGTGCGCCTCGGCGACGAGGCGGGCGACCTCCTGCAATTCATCGACGCCCGGTAGGGGCAGGTCGATCGTGGGGACCTCCTTCTGCAACTCGGGCGGGAGCCCGGGCAGCGGCGTCGACAGGACGAGCAACCGCCGCGGTTCGGCCCCGCAGCGAGCCATCTCGCGGACGTAGCGCGTGACGGCGTGGTGCTGGGGTTCGAGGTAGGGGTGGATGTCCTCAAGGAGGAGCACGCCGCCCTCCTTCGACTCACGGAGCGCCGCCATCACGGCGATGGGATCAGTGTCCTCGGTTTCTGTCTCCCAGCCGTCGCCGCGGGGGCGCTGGAGTCCCGACGACGAACTCCAGACCTTGAGCGGCAGCGCGAGGTCGCGCGCGAGCCCGATGCACCACCCCCGGACCCGCTCCCACTCGAAGGAAGCGATGTGAAGCACCGCCGTGTCGGCCTTCACCAGCGCGTGAACCTGATCGTATGAGACCGCCATTCGTCCACCCTCCGTGGCGCGAACCTACGAGGTGGAGGCGTCGACTCTTCATCTCAAAAGACCGAAAAAAGAAGCGTGTCCCGAGCAACACGGCACACGTGTGCGGCGTGACGCGGGAGGTACTCGACACGCTCTGCAGTGACCGCTCGCTTCAGACGGTCACGACGATCCCTGCCACGACGAACAGCAGTCGGGCCCCGCCCCGATCGAGCGGCAACTTCTCCAGCGTTCCACCCGGCGATATGCCTCCATCTGCGGGTGATGGAAGGCCACCCGTTGCGCGACGCCTGCTTGAATCCGCCCTCTTCCACCCTCTTCGTAGTGCGTGATCCGATGTCCATGGGTCTCCTTCCGGCGTGGGACGCCGGTGCAAGGAACCTTGCAACGTTCGGCTTGGATTCCGGCCGGCGATCCGTTGCGTGCAATGGGAGTTGCAGCCGCGGGGGCACCCGACCGAGGTTGCGGAAACTCGTCACAAGACGACAAGACGAGATCTTTTCTGACGCCGATCGGTCCCTCTCGACGCCGACTGTCTTGCAGGCGGTACGACTGGTCCGTTCAGCTCATGTCGACCCAGGTGATCGAGTTCGAGCCGACCAGCCCCTCGATCGGCGCCACGGACGCCCTCGGCTTGCCCACCAGGCGATTCCCCCGGCGCCACACTCCCGCCGCAGAGTGGGAGACCCCGGCGGTGTACGAGGTGGTGAACTGCCCCTCCTTGTCGACACCCCAGAAGGTCCAGCCCCTGGCATGCGTGTTGGCCGTGTTGAGCAGCCAACCGCCGCGCGACAACCATGCGCGCTTGTCCCGCGACGCCTGGGGCCCCGCACGGGTGTGCGCCGGGTTGAGGACGACCCCGCCGCCGCGCAGCACCGAGTCGCGGTGCTTCGTCTCGTTGCGAACGGGGTTCGGGCCTCCGCCGCGGCGCCCCCCGCCCCCGGAGAGGAGCTCGACCTCACCGCAGACCCACAGAATGGCGTCGCTGTCGGAACGACTCCCGTCTGTCAGGTCTCCGAGGAGCGCCGCGCTCCCGGCGGCGCGGTCGCTCGCCCTCGCGAAGCGCTGTGTCGCCGTGACCGCGACCTTGCCATCCTTGAGCAGGTACGTCGTCCACGACGGCCACGGTGCTGGGGCCTCGTCCACCGCGCCAGCCGCTCGGTCGGGGATGCGGCGCTCCTTGCTGGCCGCTGGTCGGGTGCGGTTCTCCTTGGTAGCCGTCCCGTCGGGGTGGAGGCACTCGCAGACGATCGTGCGCCCCCGTGAGGCGTTCAACAGCCAGGGCGGGGGGCTCGTGCCGACCACCGTCCACCCGGGGAACACGATCCACTCGGCCCCGTCTGCCACCGCCTGAGCGAGAGCCGTCTTCACCACTCGATCCCGATCAAGGGCCGCGCGGCGGAGCGTGTCCTGGAGCACCGCTGAGAACGTGCGAGGTTCGGGCGAAGGGTCCTGCGTCGGGTCGATCCAGAGTTCGATCAGCGCGGCTTTCATGGCGGTCCTTCGTTGATTGGGAACTGACCGACGCCTCCCCGGCGCGTCACCCATCGCGTCGGCCACTCAGACGATCCTGAGCCCGATGAGCACCTCCGAAAAAGAGAGCGAACCGGACTGAGGAAGATACGTGGGGTGCATCCCGGGACGCATGTCGGTGATCTGCCACTGACCGTTCACCACGTGCCCGCGCACCAGATCGAGCCCCTGCGGGCCGACGAGGTGGTGGAAGCCATCAGGGCCCGCCGTGATGCGCATTCCGCCGAAAGAAGACATCCCGTCGTGGAGCACGTCGCCGCCGGGTCCGTGATCGATGTGGGCGTGAACGACGTGGCCCTGGCTCAGGGTGTCTGACCCGGCGATCGGATGGTGCAGGTGTATCGGCGGCGGCGCGCCGGCTCCCACGTGCTGGAACGAGGTGTCCAGGCCGAAGTGGTGGACGACCACCGGGCCGTCGGCCGTCATCATCTGCACGAAGTTCTGCGATGGTGCGACGAACGGCGCAGAGGCCGGAACGAAGGGGTGTGGCGCGGTCGCGACGGGGAGCGGATGAAACGGCTCGACGGCGGACGGGACCGCAGGTCCGACGTGCATGGGTGCCGCGGGGTGGAACTGCGGCTCCGGCGCGTGCAGGGGAGGCGGGAACCCGGGCAAGGGGTGAGCGGCTGCAGCCCCCGCGAAATGGGGCGCGAGCGGCTCGGGCGCGCCGAGGTGACCGTCCACGGCGTGAAGCGCGCCGTGCGGTGCCGCGTGGAACCCCATCGACGGCTCTGCCGCCAGGGGACCGTGGACGAAGCGACCGAGCCCGGCCGCCTGTCCCGCGGCCATTGCCTCGGGCACGGCCTCCCCCACCGCGCCGTATCCATGGAGGTCCGGCGACCCGTGGTGCAGCCCGTCGAGGCCGTGGAAGCCCGGTCCGGCCGGGACCTCCACGCTGAAATGCAGCTTGAGGAGCGGCAGCAGCAGGCTGAGGAGGAGCAGCGGGATCATCGACATGATCTCCAGCGCCTTCGCCGTCGTGTAGCCGCGCTTGTAGGTCGTCACCAGTACGTCGTGCATGAGGGCGCTCGTGAGCGCCCCCGCCCCGAGCCCGGCCAGGACATGCCGAACCGTCTCGTCTTGCAGCGCGGGCACGGCAGTCCACTCCAGCGCGGCGCGCGCGGCTTCGTCCGCACCGAGCATCGCCCCGACCGCGACGCCGTAGACGAGCAGGCCCAACCCGATCACCCGGATGTTCTCGAAGATGAAGGCGATCCTGCGCAACAGGAAGTAGATCGCGACGAGCGCCAGGAGGACCCCGAGGGGCGGAAAGAAGGTGCTTGCGGCAGCGGCGCCGGCCATGAGCGCGAGCAACCAACCGTTCCGCAACAGCACCCGCAGGGAGGCGCAGAAGGCGAAGAAGGTCAGGAGCACCGCGCCAGCGACGGGTGAGAGAGCGCCGATGGCGCAGAGAGAGCCGTAGAGCCAGACCGCGGTCCAATGGGTTCGATCGGCGCGCAGGGACGCCCGATAGGAGCCGAACCAGTCGGTGGAAGCGAGGGAGGCCATGGGCTCGGACTCCGTGGATCGAGACGACACGGGGAACAGAGGGCCAGCGCCCCCGCGGCCGTTTATACGCCCGCTGCAAGAGGGCCGTCGAGTCCCCTGGCCAGAGTTCACTGGCGCTTCCACGAAGCGCTCCACGGACGTACGGTGGCGACGATGTCCAGCCGATCACCGCAGGGCAAAGCCGCTGGAGTGACGGGGGTGCGCTACGCCCTGCCGTGGGTCGCAGGAGTCCTCGGAGTGTTTCTCTTGGGGGCCCGCGAGATCGCGGGTGCGCCGACGCCTACGGGTCCAGCGTCGCTCTCGGACCAGGAGCCGACGGGCGCCGACGATTCACCGTCGTCGAGTCCGCCCGCCGCCGAGCGAGGAGCGAGCGGCGCGGTCGACGAGTACAACCCGCCGCCGTCGCGGGTGCCCCTGACGTTCGCACCACCCGCTCCTCCGACGCCTTCACCCGAACCCCCGACGCCTCCGCCCGTCCCGGTCGTCGTGCCGCCACAGTCGGCCGCCTGTCGGATTGTGCGCGCGACTGCCTTTCACCTCCGACCCACCGAGACGGCCGCACCGACCGGGAGCGAGTACCCGGTCGGGACCGAAGTCGAGGTCGGCCGGCGCGGAACGTTGCGCCACGGGAGAGGTCAGATGTTCCGCATCCACACGTCGGGCGACGGCGCCGACGGATACGCCTTCCTGACCGCCCAGGAGGTCGCGCCTTGTGGGTTTGCTCTGGGCGAGGCACCACAGGCTGTCCGCGGGCTTGCGCCGACGTCGGTTCGGGCGTCGACGTTTATCGCCGCCCGCGACCGGCGGTACCCGCCCGAGCTCGCGTTCGACGGCGACCCTGCCACGGCGTGGAACGAGGCCGCCCACGGGCACGGAAGGGGTGAGTGGATCGAGGCGTCGTTCGACACGCTGACGGAGTTTCAGCGCGTCACGGTGTCCACTGGCTGGGACCACGTCTCGGGGCACGGCGAGGACCTGTTCCTGGGAAACGCGCACCTACGCCGCGTGAAGCTTCAGGTCGACGGTCATACAGTGGCCCGTCTCGACGTCGCCGAGGACGATCGAGAGGTGACGTTCGAACACCTTCACGCCGTCGGGTCGACGGTGCGCCTGGTGGCCGAGGCGGTGTGGCCGGGCGCGCGGTGGTCGGACCTCTGCATCGCGGAGGTCGCCGTTGAGGGCGTGCCGCGTCCGGCTGCCGTTCCCAGCGCCGCGACGACCCCGTCGGCACGCGCAGAGACGGGCGGCGCCGATGAAAACGACGCGGGACGGTGCCTCTACCAGACCTACACCTCGTTCCACCTCCGGCCGACGGAGACCGTCACGCGCGCGGGGTCCGAGGAGGTGGGCTCCAACCCGGAGGTGCGCGTGCTCCGGGCGAGCAGCACGCTCCGGGGTGGCGACGGCATCTTCTACGTGCGCCTCTTGGATGGCTCCGAGCGGGAGGGCTGGATGTTCATCCCGCTCCGCGACCTCGGACCGGGTTGCCCGCAGATCTGAAACCGTGCGTCCGGGGCGGACGCCGCGCTGCTCCCGAGCAGAAGGGACCTCGTGCCGCCACAGATCGTCGGCGCCCCGGTCCACCCCGACCTCGGTAGCTGCACTGAAGAAGAGATGCACTGCGGGACGCGCGACGAGGGCGTCATCCCGGTCGACGAGCTCGACACGCGTATGGCGCGCCCGATCTCTGGGAGCGGCCTGAGCCGAACTACGACCTCTGGTAGGCCCCGCCAGACAACGTCAACAGCTCGGACAGATAACGTCACAGCCCGTGACAGTCTATGTCCGGACACTGGTTGCAGCTCGACCGCAAGATCTGATGCGATAGAGCCGCGGTAACCTCGTGCACTCGCGAGCCCGCAACAACTGGAGTTCGCCGTGACCCAAGGATATCCACTCCCGCCACCCCCACCCCCACCGTGGTGGCAACACCCCCTCGCTATCCTCGCCGCAGCGGTCGTCGTCGGCGCTGGGGTTGCAGCGCTCGTCAGCGACGATGACGACGATGACGGGCGCGGCGACGATGACGGCGACCCGCCGGGTGAGCCCGAGATCGATCTCACCCGCGCGGAGCGGTTCCTTCTCAACCGCGAGCAAGGCGCGCATTTCGAGGGGCTCACCTACGACATGGTGTGCGACCTCGCGCCGGGTTCGCGGATCGAGTCGCAGGTCTACGTGACCACGTCGGACGGTCGCACCCGGCGATTGGACTTCGCGATCTTCTACCCCAATGGCTGTGTCACGGCTGTCGAGGCCAAGTGCGTCTCAATGCTGACCGAAGCGCACGTGCGCCAGGCGGAAGACCACCGACTAGGCGTGCAACACTCCCTCGGCGCCCGCTCAGGCCAGACCATCGTCGTCGTCCGGACGGACACCTACGTTTCGGATGACCACGCGCGGCGCGTACGCATCGTCCGCATCTAAGTCCCCACACGGAGCCTCGTCCACCAACTGCGCCAGCACTGAGAATCGTGGGCGTGACGCGGTCGATGATTGTTACCCTGTAAGTGGCACGTGCACGTCACCTTTGCTCGGCGACTTCAGCGTTTCGACGAGCGACGTCATCGCTCAACAGTCGCCCGCCCTGGTGTGGATCTACGCCCTCAAGACCCACCACGCCCCCGTCGTCCCGGCGCACCGGATGGACCGCGTCTCCTTCCGCATCGGCCCGACGCCGTCGGTGAGCTCACGATCCCATCGAGCAGCAGATACGCAGGTCACGGTCCACTGCCTCAGTCTTCGTCCCCCTGGAGGGGCAAAGAATTACCGCGAAGACGTCACACCCTCCTTGTCCCGGCGAGCAGCAATGCGTTCACGAGATTGAGGTCGCGCGCGAGCAGCAGCCCGTCGCGAAACAGTGCCGTCGCCTGCGCCACGTCCGGCGCGCGCTTCGCCGCGATCAAGAACGGCTCGGCGCCGTAGCGCGCGAAGAGGGGGTAGCTCTCGGCCGACTCCAACAACCCCGCGCGGGCCACGCGCAACGCGGCGAACCACGCTTCGGCCTCCTTCCCCTGAGCGCTCGCGTGCGCCAGGCACTGCGGAAGAATCAGACAGACCTCGGCGTGACGCCCCTGTGCGCGTCGGACGAACGTGTGGTCTTCGTCGTAGCCACGCGCGGCTTCGAGCACTGACCGGAGATTGCGGGCAGTGCGAGCGACCTCGGACCCTCCGCGGTCACGGGCGATCGGACCGAGGACGCCGAGGAGCTTCTGGAGCGCCTTCTGGCGCGCCGGGTCCGACAGGTCGAGGCGGTGGTACTCCGCGAGCGTCTCGCGCGTAGACAGGATCACGGGACCGTAAGCGGTCTCCTGCGGCGCGAGGAGTGGCACCGCGTCGACGAGGTCGCGCGTCTCCATGGCGGGCGTTACGCCGTGGTTGGCGAAGAAGTCCTGAGCGCCTGGCGCCACCAGTTCGCGGAGCGTGAACTCGGGGCTCGAAAAAGTCGCGACCACCCCCTCCTGCGCGACGAAGAGGGCGCCCTTGCCGTCGTCGTCGCCCATCACGATCTCCTCGTCGACGGCCTTGAGGAAACGTTGTACGTCGTCGAGGAGGATCTCGCCGACCTCGTCCTCCCCGGTCGCCCCGACCGGAATCACAGCGAGGTCACGACCGCACCACGCGACCGATCCCAGGATTCGACTGCGCAGCGCACCGCGCAGGAGCAGCACCACGGTGGCGAGGTCGAGTACGCGCGCCTGCTGCCACCAGAGACGCTCGACCCGGTCTCCGCCGAGTGCCTCGGTCGGCCGAACGACGACGAAGGTGATGCGCCGCGCAAGGCTGTCTCCGTCGATGCGCCGACCTCGACCTTCGCTCATTCCCCGTCCGCGATAGGCGAATTGCACGATCTCCATGAACTGAGCCTCGACCTGGAAGGTCGGCAGCGCCGCGATGAGCTCGGTCGCGAGCGGCAGGTCGATGCCCCGCGCGCCCGAGCTGGTCATGAGGATCACTTCGAAGGCGTCCCGTGACACCGGCTCCAAGAGCTGTCGCCGAATGCCGACGTGGCTGTCGCTGGAGAGCGTCGCGATGGCGTCACGACCGATATGGATGCCCTCCTGCTGAAGCACCGGGTCGGTCGGAAGGAGGTCGGCGATCGCGCGCACGGCGCGACGATCCTGCACGAAGGCGACGACCTGGCCGCGCAACGTGGCTTCGCCCGATGCCTCGGCCTCACGGACCCGCCGCAGCGCCGCGCGAATCTCGTCGAGCAGCACCTCGCTGACGCGTGCCTCGGGGCGCTCCTGGTCGTCGAGCGGACGCACGTCAATCCGTTGGCGGAGTTCGAGCGACGACGCGGGGAAGCTGTCCGCTCGAACGGCGAGCGTCGGCCCCGCGGGACGGAAGTGTTTCGACGACGCAGCGATGCCCTCGAAGGACTCGATGGTGACCGGCGGCCGCGGCTGCGCGTCGACGACGTAGATCTTGCGGGCCTGGTCGTTGCCCGCAGCGAGATGGTCACGCATGACCCGCGGGTCGCCGAGACTCGCGTCCGCAGCGACCAGCACCACGGTGAAGGGAGACTTCTCCCCGAAGGGTCGGATGAACTCTTCGAGCAGACGCTCGTGGATCTCCCAGAAGCACGACGCCCCCGCGCCGTCCCCCGCGATCTCGTCGATCATCACGACGACGCGCGGAGAGTGCGCGGCGAACCGTTCGCGCTCCCTGCGCCCCGCGGCCCGATCCCACGGGTGCAGGAAGAGATGCCGGAGGCTGTCGAGCGTCGAGTGCCCACCCACGCGCCGATGAGACTGGATGCTGCATGCCGTCGCGATCCGCGGGTATCGACCCGAACTCGCCGCGTGTCGGATCGCGGTCGCGAGCGTCTTGAGCACGCCGGGGCCGAAGAGGTCGGTCACCTCGGTCTGGTCTTGATTGATGCGCCGCGCGACGTGGGGATTGGTGCCGAAGCGCTCGGCGATCTCCGCCACCTGGGCGTCGTCGAGGAACGCCGGCACTCCGCCGCGCGACGGGATGGAGAGCCGAGCCACTCCCGCGTACCGCACGCAGGTTGAGGTCTTCTGCTGGGTCTTCTCGCGATAGCCGCCGATCAGTCGGCTGTCGGTCGTGAGGCAGAGGATCTCCGGTCGCCCATCTGTCCCACTGTCACGTGCGTACTTGGCGAACACGTCACCGTTCACGGTCGTGCGCGGGGACAGGTAGAGGAGAAGGAAGCCCCCGTGATCCGCGGAGGTGAGCATCTTTCGGAGCGCGGTCGTCTTCCCGATGCCGGGGCAGCCCGAAAGGAGTACGGGCGTCACCCGTCCCTGCGGGGCCCCCTCGATGGCGGCGCGCACGCAGGCGCCATGCACGTCGCGGAGGGTCACGACATCGCCCGGGGGAAGGTGCCGATGCACTCGCTCCCAGGGTTCTCCCGCGAGCAGTTGCTCGGTTCTCAAATCTCCGGTCTGGAACCACCCTGCAACCTCCGCCCGCCGGAAGGGCGCCGAGGGGCCGTGGAATCCCTCGACGCGCTCGGTGTCGACGAAGGTCTGCGAGGCGGGGTTCGTCGGATCGACGGCGAGGAGCGACTGGACGAGCCGCTGGCCGTCCGCGGACGATCGGGCGTGGAGCTGGAGGGCGCGGGCACGCACCCGCTTCGCGACCTCTTCGAGCGAGCGGCCATCACCTGCAGCGAGTCGACCGTAGCAGCGCGCGAGATCGTCCATCCGATCGAACGCGAGGCCAGAAGGCACCACCCGCGGCACGACGGTCAGCCCGGCGTGGCCAAGGTTCGTCGCCGCCACCGCATACACCTGCAAAGCGTCGGCACGAAGCCCGCGGTGGCGCACGAGCAGTCGAGCTGCGGAGGTCGCGTAGGCCGAAGCCTGCGCAAGCTTGTAGGCGGGTCGATCGGTCCCGTGAAAGCCCACGAGGAAGCTCGCAAGGTCGGGATCAATGGGAAGATCGCCCGGGTCCAACGGGTCTACACGCAGCCCGGAGAAGGCGTTGCGCCGCGTGAGGTACTGGCCGAGCAGCGCCACCTCGCGCGTCTGGAGATCGGTCGTCGCGACCGGAGGGACCACGTCCGCGCCGTCGCGCTCCGTCACCACGAGTCGGCGGGAGGCGGGGCCGACGACGCGGAGAGAGGTCTCGATGACGACGAGATGGTGCGCGCGGTGACCACCGAGATCGACCGAGAGCTGCGCGAGGAGGTCGGCGTGGGCGGGTTGTCCGGTGCGCACGAGGTCGTCGAGGCCGACTTCGGGTGAGAGGTCCCAGCACGCGCGAAAGCGGTCGGCGATGGTCTCCTGGGTCGTGTCCTGGAGCGCGAGTTCCGCGGGCGCCCACCACCGCTCGACGCGGAGGTCCTCGGCGGGGTGCCCCTGGCGGATGGCATCGAGAATGGCTCGTGCGACCGTCTGCCCGATGCGATGGCCCTGACTGAAATAGTGGAGCACCGCCTCGTGGCGCTCCCGACGCAGGACCCCGTCAGGGGCCGTCGGGCTGTGATGCTCTTCGAGCCACGCTACGAGGCCGCCGGGCGTCCACGCGCGGAGCGGCGCGACCTGCTCATCGGAGAGGAGTCGTGCCGCGTGCCACGCGCGGGCGACGCCGCAATCCACCCCGACCTCGAAGATGCGCCCGAAGCTCTCGGCAAATCGCGTCATCGCGCGGGCTCCACCGCACGGTTGATGTCCGCGAGGAGGGCCGCGAGCGAGAGGCGCACGGAGCGGCCGCGCGACGTCTGCACTGTGAACTCCCCAACGTCCGCGGCTTCACCGGTATCGATCGCTTCGTGCGGCGCGAGCACCGCCATGAAACCGCTCGCATCTTTGGACTCGCGGCCCTCCCGCAGCTCCTTCTCGGTCACGAAGAAGTGAGTCGCGAGCAGCACGTCGCGCACCCGCCCGTGCCAGGGGCTCGCGGGCGAGAGCACAGCGTGCTCGGTCTCGGCGCGCACGCGCGCGTCTCCCGAGGAGAGGGCAAGCGAGTACGTGGCGATGCCGGACTGTGGCCGGGAGGTGTCGTCCGTGCCCACCAGCTTCAACGTGGCCACCGAGAAGAACGGGATGAGCGCGTCCGGCGCGGCGACGCCGTCTGAGCCCCGCGCGTCGGAGCGGTCTCTCGGCCCGGCGTCGGGGATCACGAAGACGCGCGCCGCGGCGGTCCCGCTGGTCCGCAGTCGCACCGCCGAGAACACGCCGTACGAGATCGGACAGAGGGCGACACTCTCCCCGTCCACCCGGCGCATTGCGTCGAGGAGCGCGGACGACTCCATCCGCTCGAACTCGCGGAGGCGCCCGATGCGGTAGCTGCCGTGGCGGTGGGTGAGCAGGAGGATGAGCCCGCAGCCCGCGGCCTGGAGTCGGTTCCGCTCTGCCCGCAGACACCCGACCATAGCCTCCGCGGGGTCTCCTTCCACGATCTCACTGAGGCGCGGTCCGCTGGCCAGGGTGAACCCGCCGCGCGGGTCGGCGCCGGCCATGAAGGTCTCGCCCAATACGAGGTGACGGTCCTGGCCGTCGTGCAACGGACGGCTCACGACCGTGATGAGACCGACGCGCTGCCCCTCCTCCCCGTGCGGCCACGCGCCGCCCGCCTCTTCGATGCGCAGCGGCCAACGGCTCGTCATCGCCCAGTTCGCGGCCTTCACTCGAAACCGCTGACCATCGGGCGTTCCGAGGCGTGTCGTCCCAGGACGCCCGGGATCGGCGAGCACGACGCCCTGCGACGTGACACCGGCGACGAGAGAGGTCGCTCCGAGCGCCTGTTCAATCGCGCGACCGACAGCCGTCAACGCCTCGCCCGGAGAGAAGCTCCAGTCCCGTCGGGGTTCACGCCCGTCCGTGCGGTGGGCCCGCAGGATGACGGCGTGCGGCGGCGGGAGCGAGAGGCCTCGGTCGTGCGCACGAATCCGCGTCAGCACCGCCCGCAGCGTGAGCTGTGTCACGAGGGTCACCACGCACCAGCGAATCCCGTCCTCCCGCTCACGACGACGCAGGTGCTCGTCCTGGAAGGACTTGCTGCGCGGCGGATGGTTCAAGAGGTCGCCCTTCAGCCCGACCACGATGCGACGCGGGAGCGCGACGGCGCCGAGGTGATCGATCTTGTCTTCGTCTGGCGGCAGGTCCGCCAGAATCACCTGAAGCAGGCGCGACGGGAGGTCGCGACGGAGTTGCATCCGGGTGGGGGGCTTCGGCTCGTGGAGGTGCACGAGCGACAGGCGGCAGCCGACGCGCATGACCCCTCTGAGCGCGTCGCCGTGCTCGTCGCGGTCTCGCTGGCCTTCCGTCGACACGTGGAGGTTGCGGAGCCAGAAGAGGTCGCGGCGCAGCGACGCCTCCGCGAAGTCGTCGGTGGGCGCACGGCGATCCTCCTCGCGGAGCGGTCGGGTCGCGTCGCCGAGCGGGTCGAAGAGGGTTGATCGCACTGCGAGATGGACCCTGAGCTCTTCGGAGGGCCAACTCGCCGCGAGGTCCGTGTGATGACGTTGCAGGATCGTGACGAAGCAACGCCGCGCGCGGTCGAATCCCGCGATCGCAGAGCGCGCCGCGGCAAGGAGAGCGAGGCGAGGCGTAGCAAAGTCGCCGGGGTCTTGCAGGCGCGCGATCCACGCGTCGGTCTCGGCGCGGAAGCGCTCGGCGTCGAGCTCCTGACCCTGCGGCCCGAGGAGCGCGAGACTGATCATTCGCGGTAGGAGGTAGTGGTAGGTGCGGCGCGCGTCGGGCGTCTCTCCGTCGGAGAGCGAGGCCTCGAAGTGGGAGCAGGCTTCGTCGATCGGGGAGGAGCCCCAGGACGTCGGCTGCGTCCCGTTGAGGCGCACGCGGTAGGCGATGCGCCGGACGACGGTGTCTGTTCCGCGACGCTCGAACTGCTGCTCGTCGTGCAGGAGTGCGAGCGGGAGATGGCGCACGAAGCGGATCGTGCGGACGTAGTCGGCGAGGCGGTGGATGCCGTACTGGTCCTCGACGATTGGGTCGTCGAGGTCGAAAGTCTCGCGCAGAAACATCACGCGGCGGACGTACTCGACGAACTCCAGGGCGCCCTCGATCGCAGGGCGACCCTCAGCGACCGCGGCGACCCGGGCCAGGAGTTCGATGCCCACGTCCGCGTGGACCCGCGCGATGCCTCGCCCGAGCAGGAAGTCGAGGAACCGACGGAGTTGCCATTCAGGCTCCTCGAAGCGAGCGGTGGTGAGCGCGCCGAGAAGCGCCGCGGCGACCCCGGCATCGCGACGATGGACGTGCACGGCGTGGAGCAGCTCGGCGCGCGCGGCCTCCAGGTCGATCACCTCTTCGAGGAGGAAGACCGCTGCGCTCGCGCGCGGCCTCCTCCCAGCATCGGTCGCCATGGAGAGTTCCACGCGCTCGCAGGGGGCGTCCGTCTCGACTCCGGGAATGGGTCTACCCGACGAACCCAGAAGGCTGCGTAGAACGGCGTGGTCCCGCTCGGTGTTAAGGAGGTCCTGCGGTTCGAGGTTCCCGAGCGTGCGGTCGACCGTGGCCTCGATCGCGCGGGCGATATCCTGGACGCGGCGGTCGTTCTTCGGGTCGTCACGCAGACTGCCCACGCGCGGCAGATCGACCCCGAAAGCACGACGCTCGGCGATCACGTACCCCTCGGCGGCGACCTTGGCGATCTGCGGCTCGATGGCCTCGGTCAAGAGGCGTGGCGCCACCCGCAATACGCTCTCCGCAGCCTGCTTCCGCACGCCCATCCACCGGAAGGGTGGTTCTGCCTGGAGGGCTGCGAGCAGCGCATCGAGCACCGGGCCGAGTTGGAGCTGGGACGTGTTGGGAACGACGCGCGCGGTCGAGCCGCGACTCCGCGTGGACTCGGTCATCGGAACCTCCAGATTGTGAGTGTCACGCCCGAAGGCGGACGGCGGTCAGTACGTGCGGAGTGTACGAGCGCGGCCGAACGCGCTTCAAGGCGCGCTCTGGATCATTGCGTGGGCGACGCCTGGCTGTTGATCAGCACCTGCTCCATCACGGGGGGTGCCCGCCGGATCAAGCGCGAGCTGCGTGGGTGCGCTTGCCCGTACGGTCGTGGCGTCTCGGGCGCCCCGACGGTTTTCGTGGCGGGCGCCGGAACCCTGCTAGGCAAATGCCGCGGGTGAGGTTGCGGGAGACGCCTGATGGAGGTCCTTTGACCGTCGGTACTCCTCGGCGGCAGCCGTGTACTGGAACCGTAGATCCCTCTGCTGGTGGCGGGGCAGGCGAGTCACGATGTCGCGCACGGCGCGCTCGACCTCGTCGAGGTCCACGCGGAAGAACTCCTTGCGCTCGTTGATGCGGTTCACCCGGCGCCGATGGAAGTGCTGATGGAGCGTGCGCTCCAGCTCCGGTGCGTTCTCCGTGTACACCATCGCGTGCACGTCGAAGGCGAAGGGGACCGAGGCGTCGCCGAGTTCGTACACTCGCTCCATCGGGTCGAGGCGGCGGGTCATGCCGATCTTGTAGACCTGCTCCCCGAACGATCCGATGTTGGAGATGACATAGACGTGCCCGGCGCTGGTGAGCTGGGCCTGCGAGATCGCCTTCTGCTTGAGGGCGCTCGCCTCGGCCAATCTCGCCGTCAGTTCGGCGATCTTGGCCTCCAGCGTCTCCTTCTGCTTCCCCGTCGCGGCCGCCACGTCACGACGGGCCTTCTCCAGCGCCTGCTGGTAGCGACGCTCCTCCTTCTCGGCATCATCCTTCGCGCGGTCGAGCTCCCGCTGGGCCTTCTCCTCGTCCCGCATCTGCTCACGGATCGCGCGCTGCTCCTCAGCCTCACGCTGCTTGCGGTCGAGGTACTCCACGGTGAGGGCGAGCTCGGTGAGCTTCAGTTCGAGGAACTCTCGGGTGATCGAGCAGCTCTTGGACTCGCTCACCTTGTTGATGGCGTCGAACGCCGCTCGCACCCGCCGCTCCATCGTCGACGCGTTGTTGAACTTCGCCTTCGCCACCGCCGCGTCACACTCGCCGTTGAAGGCGCGAAGCATGAGCTTGATGTGATCCTTCACCATGCGCTGGCCGCTGCGCGCATCGCCGTTGACTGTCCAGGCGGTCGAACAGACGACGGCCCTCTCGCTCTTGATGCAGCCCTGCTGCGACGCGTGGTTGTCCTCCAGGCGACGCTGGAAGTCCGCGGCAGTGCTGAAGTCGTACCTCGGCTTGTAGAAACCGGCGTCCTGAAGCTCGACTTGCTCCTCCAGGGCCGAGAGCGCGCGCTGGAGTTCCGCGACACTGGCCTGGAGGCGCTGCTGCGAGGCCGTCCCGTCGGCCACCGTGCGTGCCTGTTGAGCGAGGATCGTCTGGAGACGACCCGCGGCCTCCGCTTCGAGCGCCTGGTTCTTCTGTTGGATCTGCTGGCGCTGCGTGAGGAGCCCCGAGACCTCCTGTTGCAACCGCGACGCCTGGTCGTGCATCGGGATGAGATCGCTGAATCGACTGTGCAGCCGAACGATCTCAGCATTCGCGCCCGCTGCCCACTGGCGCTGCTGCTCCGACGCAGTCGCCCATTGGCGCTGCTGCTCGGTCAGCGTCGCAGTGATGGTTGCCAGTCGCTTCCGCAGCACGAGAGCCCAACCGAGCAGCGCGAAGGAACTCACCAGAAGCAGGAGCGCGACGACGACTTCCATGGATGCGTTCTCCGACTCGCCCGACCCCGGGACGAAAATCAGGAGGATCATGCACCCTCGGATTGCGGCAGATCAACCTACCTATCGGCTCGCGTCTATTCAGTCCCCGCAGAGGAAACCTGGCGACCCGCGGTGGATGACGCCCTGCTCGCTCTCGGTCACGCACTCCCCGCCGCCCTGCTTGTGCACCACTAGCGAGCCAGTGCTTTCGACGAGGTCGCGTCAACCGATTCCTGACGGCCGACGGCCGCCTCGGGAGACGAACTTGCCGAGCGATGTGGTGGACGTCGCACAACATCGTGGAGTGACGGAACCCGTCGCCCCGCCCGGTGTCAGGGCGGCACCATGCGCGCTCATCTCGCTGCCCTCCTCGCCATCGCCCTGATTGCCCCCGCCGCGCCCGCGCAGGTGCCGCCCAACCAGCCCTACTTCTGTCCGGATCGTCTCCCGCGCCACCGCCCTTGCACGCCGCATGGGACGCGGGCCCGACCGTGCCTGTATGAGGGCGGTGCGGTGGAGTGCACCTGTCCGTTCACCACGCCCTTCGGCCTCGTCAACGAGGACGCGCCGTTCCAGCACCACTGGGACTGCACCCCGCGCGGCCGTCGCCCGCGCCCCCCGTCCGGACCACGCCGGTGGCGCTGACCCTCGAGACCAGCGACGCGACTTTCGACGACGCCCAGAGCGCGTGGGTCTTGGTCGAGACGTCCAAGCTCGCCATCATGCGGAGAGTGCTCACGCCCCCTGCGGGTCGGCCGCGCTCGTGAGCGTCAGGCATCGTCCACTTGCCAGGTGACCGTGTCGGTCATGCCAGCTCGAGTTCCCAGATGCCGTCCTCAACTTGCCGGAGGCGCAGGCTGCGGCCCTTTGCGTCGTCGACGGTGTCGCTGCCCGCGGCGCGACGAAGGACATCGGTCGCCACGTTCTCCGTCTCGTCGCCCTCGTGAATCACGTTGATCGCGACCTTCGCGACCTTCGCCCGATAGTGCTTCGCATCCCAGGCGAGCGTGACCCACGCGCCGATCGCGCCGCAAGCACGTGCCTCGGGGCCCAGCATCAAACACAGGCGGTCGTCGCCGTTGCCGAGAACCTTGCCAACGACCTCCCCGTGCCCCGATCGCCGACGCGCGAACTCGTACAGCCTCGCCTCGGTACGTTCGACGATCGCCCTGAAGAGGGTCGCCGTCGGGACATCGTCGGCCTGCCGAACGCTGAACTCGTCCCCTCGCAGTGCGAAGGCACGCGGGTGCGCCTCGGCGAGCACCGCCATCGGGTAGCGGCGAGGTATCTCCGCGGACTCGGCCTCGTCGAGTCGACTGCGCCCCGTGGTCGGGTTGACGAAGTAGCGCCCCACGGCGGGATGACGCGACGCGATGCGCTCCCGAAAGAGCACAGCCCCCTCGCGAACGGTGACCCGATTGACGCCGCGAGCGGCCATGGCGCCGAGGAGAACCATCTTGTGCGGTCCCGTGAGGTTCGTGCTCTCGACGGTCGCGAGCAGCTCCTTCGCCGCTGCGGAGCGGGCGAGCCGCGCGTCGGCGGCGTCGCCCACTCCGGCCACGAGCAGCAGGTCGAGCCACGAGCCGAACAGTTTGACGATGGTCGCCGTCGAGAGTCCGGTGCGCGAGAGCACCGTCGTCAACGAAGGGCGACCTCCGTCGGCATGGAGCGCCTGCACCGCGGCGACGAGCCGCGCCCGCGGCCCCTGCGTGGCACGCTCGATGGCCCTCACCGCGTCGAGGGCCTCGGGGGTCAGATGAACCTCGCGGCCGTCGTTCCATTGCCGCGCGTAGGGGGCATCCGCGGGGGTGCGCGCGACGTCGTCCGACGAGACCCCGAGCAGTTCGAGGCGCGCCCGCGCGCGGCGGTGGTTGCCCACGAGGTCGAGCACGGTGAGCGCCTTCTTGCCGGGGTGCAGCCGCAGTCCGCGGCCGAGCTGCTGGAGGAACACCGTCGGCGAGTCCGTGGGGCGCAGCAGCACCACGCGGTCGACCTCGGGCACGTCGATGCCCTCGTTGAAGACGTCGACCGCCACGATCGCGTCGAGCGTCCCCGCACGGAGCTCGCTCAGGGCCCGCTCGCGCGCCGCCGCGCCGGGGCCGCTGTGCACGCACGCGACGCGCATCGAGGCTCCTCGCAGCGCCTTCGCGGTGTGCTCGGCGTGGGCGATCGACACGCAGAACACCAGGCTCCGCGTCCCCGCGTGGCGCGGGTCGGCGAGGGCTGCGAGCACGCAGTCGGTCCGCGCGCCGCGGAGCATCGCGGCTTCGAGTTCGTCGTCGCGGTACCCGGTCGGGCCGCGGGTGGCGGTGAGCTTCGAGTAGTCGACCGGGTCGGGCACGCCGAAGTAGTGGAAGGGGACGAGCCAGCCCTCGCCGATGGCTTCGAGGAGCGAGCGCTCCCAGGCCACCACGCCGTCGAAGAGGGGGTAGATGTTGGCGCCGTCGAGGCGCTCGGGGGTGGCGGTGAGCCCCAACACGAAGCGGGCGCGCGAGCGCGTGAAGAGGCGCTCGTAGCTGCCGGCCGCGCCGTGGTGGGCTTCGTCGACGACCACGTAGGCGAAGTCCGCGAGCGTGGCGTCGTCGATCACGTCGAGGCTCCACACCGAGGCGTACACGTGGTCGGCGCGGACGGTCTTCTCGTCCTGGTGCACGAACCCGTGCGTCCCCGTGCGCACCCGCGCGAAGGCCACGCGCGCCTGCACGAGCAGCTCCTGACGGTGCGCGACGAAGAGCACGCGTCCTTCGCCGGGCGGCGCGACCACGCACGAGTCGAGCGCCGCGAGAATCGTCTTGCCGAGGCCCGTCGCCGCCACGACGAGCGCCCGGGTGTAGCCCTGCGCGCGCACCGCCGAGAGCGCGGCGAGCGCCTCGCGCTGCGCCTCGTTGGGCGTGACCTCGTCGCGCACGGGCTCCGGGTCGAGGAGCGTCGCGGGCGGCAGGAAGGTGCGCGCCCGCGCCTCCCACCGGGCGATGGCGGCGGCGTCGAGGGGGACGCCCTCGCGCGCGAACAGGCCGTCGAGACGATCGCGCGCTTCATTGAGAAGGGAAGGGGCGCTCGCGTCGTCGAGGGCGAGGTTCCACTCGAGGGCGTCGTGGGCACCGGTGAGGGCGCTGCGCGAGAGGTTCGACGAACCGACGAAGAGGCTCACGAAGCCGCCGCGGGCGACGATGCGATAGACCTTCGGATGGAAGTGCCGATCGGGGTCTTCGACGAAGCGCACGTGCGCTTGGGGGAAGTGAGCGGTGAGGTCGTGCAGCGCGTGGAGTGCGTCGGGCCGCGTCCCACCGAGGTAGCAGCCCGCGAGGAGCCGCAGGGTGCAGCCGCGGTCGAGCGCATCGCGGAACTCGCGCTGCACGAGCGCGACGCCCCCACGGGTGACGTACGCGACCACCACGTCAACGTGGGTGGCCTCGGTCAGGAGCGGGCGAAGGCCGTCCCACAACGGCGGTGCGTCCCCCGCGAAGAGCCTCGCGCCGTCTCGCGCCGGGAACGCCGACGGCGGGAGAGCCTCGCCGCGAACGAGGCTGCGCTCGGGCATCGCCGGGCTCGCCAGAACGTCTGCGAGGGCGCGCAGCTCGGCGGCGTAGCGAGCGGCGTCAGCGGAGTCTCCGCGGAGCTCGGCGCGCGCGAGGAGCCCGGCCACGCGGTGAGCCTCCTGCGCGGCCGCAAGGCGATAGGCCCCGGCTGGCAGCCGAACCACCGAGTCGGGTTCGTAGGGGTCACCGAGCCATCGAAGACGATGAACCATTCGCCCGCGAGAGTCGCAGTTTCACGACGTAGGGGAGTCACAAAGTCGCGACAACACGCCGGACAGGTGAGCGGCGCAGCCGAGCCGCGTTCGGCGACGCTGCCCGATGTAGAGTCGCCCCGACATGGCGCTCGCCGAACTGCCTCCGGGGACCATCTTCGCGCGCGACTTCTTGATCGGCGCCCCCGTCGCGCGGGGCGGCATGGGGGCCGTCTACCGCGCCGAGCAACGAAGCACCGGGAACACCGTCGCGCTGAAGATCATGCTGCCAGATCTACTCATCGACGCGAAGAGTCGCGAACGATTCGAGCACGAGGCGCGGGTGTCGAGCCGTATCAAGAGCAGCCACGTCGTGAAGGTGTTGGCCGCGGGCATCGATGAACCGACGCAGACCCCGTGGTTGGCGATGGAGTTCCTCGACGGCCAGAACCTCGCTGACTACTCGTCGAGCCGTGGTCCCCTGGCACCGGGAGTCGTGCTCGCCGTGCTGCGTCAGGTAGGACACGCGCTCTCGGCGGCACACGCCGCCGGAGTAGTTCATTGCGACCTCAAGCCCGAAAACATCTTCATCGCGCCGTCGCAGACCGAAGGCGTGCCGTTCGACGTGAAGGTGTTGGACTTCGGGATCGCGCGGCTCGTGAAGGAGGGGCGGCAGTCGGCCACCGTGACCACCGCCATCGGGTCGCCGCATTGGCTCGCCCCCGAGCAGGGGATCAAGGGGAGAACGGTCAGCGCGGCGACGGACGTGTGGTCCTTCGGACTGATCGCTTTCCGTCTGCTCACCGGGCGCTTCTACTGGATCAACGCGAACGTCCCTGACGAGGTGTTCAACGTCTACGCGCTCCTGGGAGAACTCGCGGGGAACGCGCCGCTCGTTCCACCGAGTGAACGACTGCGATCCCTGGGCGGATCGTCGGCGCTCGTGCCTTCGGGGTTCGACCCATGGTTCGCGAGGTGTGTGAACAGGGACGTCAGCGCGCGTTTCGCGACCGTAAGCGAGGCGGTCGCGAGCCTTGCCGCCGCGCTCTCGACAGACCGCGTTGTGCCTGCGACGCGCGTGTCGCCACCCTCGATCCCACACACACCGGGTGAACCGGCCGCCGCCGTCCCGCGTCGTCCTTCGCAGGGTCATCCGATGGGAGGCGGAACCGAGCTCATCGCGGAGCGGGCGAATCCTCGTCCAGGCGCGTCGAGGCCCAACAACATGCGCAGGGTCGTCACCATCATCAGCATGGGCGTCGGCATCGGCGTGCTCGTTTCCGTCGCCGCGCTTGGCATTGCTCTCAGAAACACTCACACCGATCCGTTGACTCCAGTGGTCGACGCCCACCAGGAGCCACCACGAACGACGACTACGGCTCCGACCACAGGCGCACCCCATCCGCCTTCCGATCAGGCTGCGCAGCCGACTCCCATGCCTGCTGGACGTCCATCTGCTGCCGCTCCGTCCAACCGCGGTCTGAACGTGCCCAATCCTGCGGGCGCAACAACACGTCGCCCAGAAAGACCGGTTCTCGCGCCCGTATCGGAAGTCCAAGGATCGCCCACCGCCCTCGATCCGGTGACTCCCGCACCAAGGCCATCGACGCCTAGCGGCATCTTCGGCGTGAGCGGGACGATCACGCAAGGAGACGCAGGGCGCCCCGCCGGCGGTGGGGTCGGCTTGGGTGACCAAACCGACGCCACCGGTCACTTGGAGGACCCGACGGCATTCCGCACTGTCTATAACCGCAACCGATCGCAGATCACTCACTGCTACACCAACGCCTCGCGCGACGACGCGGTCGCCGGGGTCATCGTGTTGCGTGTCCGTGTCGGCGAAGGCGGCCAGGTCCGCAACACACGGATCATCTCGGATACGGTCCACAATCCCGTGCTCAGCCGTTGCATCCAGACGAGTGTGCAGAGCTGGCGCTATCCGCAGCCCGAGGGCGGTGACGTCGAGGTCGACTACCCGATGCGCTTCGGCCCCGAGGCTACAACTGAGCGTGCTGTGCGTCCCACTCCGGGCAACTACTGAAGCGCGCGACGTTTCGACCGCCGACTGCGTGAGCGTGGAACGCGGGCACCCGTCCCCGTCGAAAGCCACGACGTGGATCTGAGCGAGCCCGTCGAGTCGAGGTCATTGATGTCGGAGGCCCCGACCGACGAGCGCCTCGCAGACCAGGACACGTCGGAGGCGTTCACGCGCTCAGGGCCGTGAGCTCGGCGATGCTCTGAAACAGCTTCAGGGTCTCCGGATGCTTCCGGGCCAGGAAGGTCACGACCTTCGCGTTGGCGAGGAGGGAACGGAGCCACGTCCGCGCCAGCGTGAGATGCATGACGTTGCGACTGTGGGACTCGCGGACGTCGAACACGCTCTGCTCCAGCGCGTGCAGTTCCCGTTCGACCTTCGCCAGATCCTCCGGTCGGGCCACCGGCGGGCGACGCGCCTGGGTCTCGACGAGGGCCTCGGCTGGCGTCGCCGCGACCAGCGCGCCCATGTACGAGCGCGTGTAGGTGTTCATGATGTTCATGAGCTCCGCGACCTCAACCTGACGGACCGGCTTCACGGCGCGCAGTGCGTTGAGGGTGGTCAGGCAGATCGGCTTGTCCTTGAGGAGCTCGACGGCTTCCTTGCAGATGCCGTTCAACATCGTCCGACGTCGCCGCACCGTCTCGGTGGTCATGTTGAGAGCGCGGGCGATCCGCGCCTCGGTCGCCCCGCCCTCGATGGCCTTCAGGATCATCCGGTTCTCCTGGATCGGGGCGACGCGGTTAACCTTGTGGTTGTAGGTGTAGGTCTCGTCGTCGGTCGAGACGAGACAGGTGGTCTCGGTCGCGCCCCGCTCACGCAGTGCCTCCAGCCGGACGTGACCGTCGAGGAGCAGGTAGGCCCCGTCACGATCGGGGAAGACCAC
Organism: Polyangiales bacterium; assembly: GCA_044229975.1. Lineage (GTDB taxonomy): Bacteria > Myxococcota_A > Polyangia > Polyangiales > SCUS01. The sequence goes on along the minus strand of JBGARZ010000017.1, from coordinate 15,444 downwards.
GAGAGGCTCGATGACGCCGAGCTCCGCGATCGACGCGAGGATCGCCTGGTAGCGGACGGACTCCCGGAGCGTCGGACCGAGCTTCTTCGTCGGAAGGATCCGGTCGAGGGGAAGGGTCAGCGTCCCGTCCTCGAAGGCACGCTTGACGGTCTTCTTCATCGCTTCTTGATCTCCTCCGCGAGGTACTTCGGAAGCTTGTCGAGCGACTCGCCCTTGAGGAGCTTCGCGAAGGCCCCGTCGCCGAGGAGCTCGCGCACCGCGGCGCTCAAGCAGAGGAGCTGCTGCTCGCAGTACTGGGCGCGCTTGATCTGAAGCTTCTGTCGTTCCGCGTCGCGCTGGAGCGTCCTCACGAGATCGCCCGCCGAAATGCCGGGTTCTGCCCGGCTGCCGGACTTTCGGGCCCAGGCGGTTCCCTTGCCCTTCGTGCGCCGCAACTCGATGAGACGCCGCACCTTGGTGACCGCGTTCCCTCGCAGCGCCCCGCTGTCGTAGGCCTCGTGGAGCTTGCGCTGCATCTCGACGTCGTCGGTGGAGGCGATCTCGATGGCGAGGGCCATCGGCACCTCACCGCGATGGACCGCGATCAGCAGGCGCTCCTCCCCAGCCCGCAGGAGCCGCAGGATGCCTCGCACGTAGGCGTCGCTCAGGTCGACCTTCGCGGCGATCTCGGTGGAACTGTATCCGCGCGTCTCGAGGGCACCGATCTGCCGCATGAGCTCCATCGGGTTCCCGGTGCGCCGCGCGAGGTTCTCGACGAGGCTCATGAGGTAGCGGTCCTCCGCCGGGACGTCGACGACGAGCGCCGGCACCTCGGTCTGGCCGAGCGCGAGGTACGCCTCCAGCCTTCCCTGGCCGCACACGAGGTCGTAACCGTCCTCGCCCTCCGCCCGACGGCTCACCGTGATGGGCCGCTTCAGGCCGATCTTCGCGATGTTGCCCACGATCTCGCGGAACTTCACCTTGCTCCGGACCCGCGGGTTGATGAGGCGGATCTCCCGGATGGGAATCATCTGTACGTCGCTCATGCCGCCACCTCGATGGAGACGAGCTCGGCCATCCCGAAGAAGTAGTCGAGCGTGTCAAACCGGTACCCGTCGAGGCGGGCCCCATTGTCCTCCGCGAGGGAGAGTCGGCCGTCCTCGAAGTCGATGGAGGGCAGAAGGTAGTAGTCGAGGGCGGCCTCGTTCGAGGCCTCCATGCGCACGGCAATGGTGAGGTCCGGAGAGAGGCTCGCGTCGAGGTGGATGTGCCAGCGCGAACCCCCCGCGTCGGTCCGCTCGTGGCGCGCGAGGACTACCGAGACCCGCGTCATCCCGTTCACCAGCAGCAGGTCGTCGCCGGAGGCCCGCTCGACGCGCGCGCCGAGGCGCTCGAGGGACTCGACCACGCCTTGGACGACCTCCGGGTGGAGGCGGCGCAGGCGGCGGTTGACCTCCAGGTAGGTGTAGTCACGGTCGGGCGTGAATCCGACGAGCTGGTAGGCGCGAACGAGGCTCCCGAAGCGGTGCCGGTAGGACGTCGAGGAGGGCATCCCCTCGGTCTCATCGATGAGCAGCCCCGAGAGGCGCCCGTGGCGGTCGAAGAGGCCCTTGAGGTGGCCGAGAAGGTCCTCGTCGGTCGCCTTCCGATGCCGCGCGAGGATCATCCCGCGCGCGATGTAGAACGTGGGCGGGTCGATGAGCCGCGGGAAGGCGCCGTCGCAGCGGATCCACATCTCCTTCGGGTTCTTCAACCGGACGCGCTTCAGCTTGAACGAGGTCCTGTAGAAGACGTTGTTGCCGATGTACTTCTCGTTGGTCAGCACCTCGTGGACCGTCCCCCTCGTCCACGGGCGACCACCCTCGCCGACGATGCCTTCCGCGGTGAGCAGGCGCGCGATCGTGGCCTCGGTCATTCGGTCCGTGACGAACATCCGATAGATGCGGCGCACGAGTTCGACCTCCTCGGGCGGACCGAGGGCGAGGACGACCCGATCGGTCTGCAGACCCTTCTGCTCCCCCCGGGCGAGCTCACCCTTGGGCGTGCGATCCGCTCCGAGGCGCAGGCGTCGGAGACCGTAGCCCGCCGAGCCCCCCTGCCGGAAGCCCAGCTCGATGAGCCGACACTGCCCCTGGAAGACCTTGCCGGAGAGCTCGCGGCTGTACTCGCCGGCCATCGTCCGCTTCACTGCTTTCACGATCGTCGCCGCGGGCGAGCCGTCGTTCTCGAACTGCTCGGCGCAGTAGTGGATCCTGATCCCAGCCCGCTGGCAGAGGTACTCGTGGTAGGCGCTCTCGTCGGCGTTCTGAAACCTCCCCCAGCGGCTCACGTCGTAGACGAGGATGGCGCGGAAGTCCGCCTTCCCAGAGGTGACGAGGGCAAGAAGTTCCTTCAGCCCGTCGCGCCCCTCGATCGTCAATCCGCTTCGCCCCTCGTCGCGGAACGTGCGGACGATGTCCAGGCCGCGTCGCGCTGCGTACTCGCGGACCGTGTCCAACTGGTTCTCGGTCGAGTACTGCTGGTGCTCGGTCGACATGCGGACGTAGGCCGCAGCCGGAATCGGTGTCTGCTCGGCAGTGGTCCGTTCAGCTTTCACGTCTCTCCCTTCCCGACAACGCTCGGGCCGATTGCTCGAGCGACCGGCTCACGGCACGGCACGGCACGGCACCGCCGTGGAGTCTCTGCATTTGTCGCGCATCGAACCGACCCGCCGGACGACCGGTCGGTTGCCCAGTTCAGCGTTGGCCTTGCGGCAGCACGTTCACAAGATGTCGCGTGACAGCGGCAGGTTTCGGCCTTTGAGGTACGAGGAATGCCGGGGTTACCTGGCGCGTGACAGGGTACGCAGACTGCTCAGGATCCCCGACGCGCTGCGGCTCGAAGGGCTCGAAGCAGGCTACGTTTGAAGGTCGTCAGTGACAGGTTGAGGCGCTCGAACCCGGCGGTGACCAGGTTCAGGACGACGCCAAGCGGGACCCGCACCTCCGCGGGGTCGCCGGTCGGCTCGGGCACCGTGGCGCGGTAGATCTTCTGCCGTTTGCGCTCGACCTCGCGGCATGCCTCGAGGTCTTCGTGTCGTTGCTCTCGCGCGCGACGAGCCCGCCGTGCCTTGCGACACCTCTCGGAGCAGACGGCCTGTTGTTTCCGTGCCGTGGCGCGAGGGACGAAGAGCTTCGGGCACTCGGAGCATCGACGAGGGGATGTGGGATCACTCATCGGTCGGCCATACCAAGCCTGGTAAGGTTCGATCTCGCCCTCCGCGGGTGAGTGCTCGCACACGGAAAGCACAGCGCGCTCTGGGACGTCCGCGAGCTCGATGTCCGGCCCGCCAATGGCGAGCCGGGCGCGGACCTGGAGCACATTCCCTCGCCACCCTGTTCCGATCGCGAGGAGATGGTGCGCTGCCACGCTCGCTGGTCGCGAGAGGCGCCCATCGGCGACACGCGACGCACGCAGCACGCCGTCGGAAATTGAGGCGGCGACCCGGCCACGGGCTGACAGGCACCCTCACATTCAAGAACACGATGGCCTCGAACAGAACTGCGCGGAACAGGTGCCGTGACAGGAGGCCTCGACGAACTCCGTAGCCAATTGCACATTCTGCTCGTGGAGTTCTTCAAGCGCACCAGACCGATGGCTCTGGGCTCGCGCCTGCGCCTGCGCCTGCTCGCCGACAAGATCACCGAGGACGCGGGCGCGATCTACGCCGCCTACGGGACCGAGCTGCAGCCCAAGTGGTTCCCGGTGGTCTACCTGCTCTACAAGGGCGCGGGCGCGAGCTTGACGGCAATGGCCGACGAGATCGGACATTCCCAGTCGTCCACCTGTTGATGGCCGCGTAGAAGCGGAGGTTTCGTGAGGGTCCCGACGGCGGGGTGACTCGTCGGGCGCCTTGGGGTGGAGTCCCGGGGGTCTGGCCGGAGAAAACTTGAAGGCCCGGGAGCATCTACCTCCCGAGCCTTCGGTCGCCTGGGCGGTGCCGTGCGGCGACATCCTGTGGGTCGCACAGCCGGCCGGTCGCGTCCACGCCCACCCGGTCGGACGTCGCGGTGGTGGCGCTCGACCTCTCGTTGTCCTTCCGTCTGCTCCGATGCGAGGCGCGCGACTGCGGCGCCCTGTCGGCCCTCTGTCTGCACTGCGATCGTGGGCAGCGCTACTGCTCGCCCGCGTGTCGGCGCCGCGAGCGTGGCCGCCGTCACCGCGAGGCCAACCGTCGTCACGCCCTCGGCGCGAGGAGCACGGCGACTCGGTGATGTGCATGTGGGCCGGGGAGACCTCGGCGCGCCGCTTCATCCGCGCGGAGGAGAGGCGGCGGAAGTTGAAGCGCCCGACACCCGACCTCACGCGGCCGCGGCGCGCGGCGGGGCGGTCGGTGGACCTCGCGGCGTAGGGATGCGCTACGTTTGTGGGGACACCGTCTGAAGGATGGCGTGGGCTCTCAGTTCGACCAAAGTCGCGAGACGAGCGCGATCGCCTCCCGGAGCAAGGCCGCGTCGCTGACAGAGAACGTGTCGGTTCGCCAGAAGTCGCTCGTGATGGATTCGCCCCGTCGCAACCTCACGTCCTCAGGCTGACGGATGGCCACGCGGCAGTGGTTCTGAAACTCCGTGATGCGGACGACCTGCAGGCGCCCGCGGCACAGCGTCGCCCGGCCGTGCGAGTCCTCGTCAACGTTGAGGCCAGCATCGCGTACCTCGGACTTGATCGCCCGAGCGACCGAACCCGCGGAGTCGAACCGGACGCGCTCGAGTCGGTCGACCACCTGGCGGACGGGGTCAGCATGAGGCGTTCCGGGTTCTTTGGCGGCGCCCATTTCGTGACCCACTTGCGGCGCTCTGTCGTGACCCACCTCGGGTTGCGGGGAGCGGGTCTCGCCCCGTGGCGGCGGCGGGATCGTGACCCACCCCCGGGTCACGTCGTGAGCGCCACGACCGCGCTGCGACTTCGGCTCAGCCCGGCTGAGTCCGAAACTCGTCGCACACACGCGCCCGTTCTGGTTGGGTTTCTTGAGGAGGGTCGCCGACGCGCTACGGGTCGGTCGTGTCGTCGGGGACGGTGGCGCCATGCTTGCGCGCACGCTCCTGCCCGACGTGCTGGCGGTAGCTCGGGCCGTCGATGTCGAGGCGCAGGGCCCGCATCGCGAGCCGGTCGAGGATCGCCGCCGCCAGCGTCGGGTCGCCGAGATAGCGGCCCCAGGCGCTGAGCTTGAGGTTCGACGTGATGGCCGTCGCCGCATGGCCATGCCGACGATCGAGCAGGTTGTAGAGCGTGTGCGCTGCGGTCGGCTCGTCCTCGCGCTTCTTGACCTGCCCGAGGCCGACGTCGTCGATGATGAGCAGCGCCGGCGCGCACCATCGCTTGAGCCGTGTGTGATAGCTCCCGTCCGCGAGGCCCGCGTAGAGGTCGTCGAGCAGATCGACGCAGCGGGCGTAGCGCACCGACAGGCCCTGCTGGCAGGCGCGCAGCCCGAAGGCCATCAGCAGGTGGCTCTTCCCCGTGCCGCTCTTGCCCGTGAGGATCAGGTCCTCCTGGCGACGCACCCACGCGAGGTTGCCCAGCTCGACCACCACGCTGCGATCGAGCCCCGGCTGGAAGGCCCAGTCGAAGCTCTCGAGGGTCTTGCGCTCGGGCAGCCCGCTCATCTCGATGCGCCGCTCGATGCGCCGCTCATGCTTCACCTGCGCCTGCTCACCGAAGACCCGGTCGAGCAGCGCGCTGGGCGCGGGGCGCTCTCGCGTGGCCCAGTCGAGGTACTCCTCGAGGTGCGCGATCGTGTGCGTCAGTCCGAGGACGTCGAGGTGTCGTCGCAGTCGTTCGAGCATCTCTCCGGGGTCGGGGGCGTCTCGTTGTCTGGCCATGGGGGCTCCTCCTTGTGGCGGGTGCCGACGACCGGGAGTCGGTCGTACTCGTCGAGGTCCCGGCCTCGCGTCTCCGCCCGCCCGAGAGCCTCTTCCGCGCGATCGGCGGCGCCCTCGGTGACGTACTCGGCGAGGGTGCGCGGGGTCGCGCGGGCCTCCAGGATGCGGGCGACGGCGCGGTGCTCGAAGGCGCCGTAGGTCTTCGCGTGGCCGAGCGCGAGGGCGAGATCGTCGCTCGTGAAGCGCTCGCGCAGGAGGAGCACCTGCCGCGCCTGGTAGCCGCACTGTCGGGTGCCGAGGCGAGAGAGGCCGATGAAGAAATCCGTCGCGTCGTCGCCGAGATCTTCGAAGGTCGCGCGGAGGTGATCGAGGTCGGTGCCGCGGCGGGTGGGCGTGCGATGCACCCCCGGCGGCGCGATGTCCCGGCCCGCGCTGCGCGGCGCGAGCTCGTGGTGCGCGAGGAGCGTGAGGTCGGGCGCGTAGACGAAGAGCTCGCGCTCGGTCACGCGAATCGGGAGCATGTCGTAGATGGCCTCGTAGGGGACCGCGTAGCGGTTGCCGTCCCACGCGACGAAGCCATCAATCGAGCAGAGCCGATAGGCGACGCGCGCGGTGTCGTAGGCGTGCCGCGGCAGCGGTTGGAGGTACGGCGCCTCCTCGGCGAAGAGCTCGATCACCGGGCGCTTGAGCTTCTTGTGGACGCGCGGGTCGCAGACCTTGTCGTGCCAGCGCGCGAGCTGCGCGCGGAAGTCCTCGGCGTCGCGAAACTCCCGCCCGTTGAGGAAGGATCGCTCGTACTCCCAGAAACTTCTCTCGACCTTCGGCTTGTCGTTGGGCCGCCTCGGGCGACACGCGATGGGCCGAAAGCCGTAGTACGTCGCGAAGGCCAGGAAGCGCGGATTGTAGAGCGGCTTGGAGCCGTCATAGCCGAGCACGACGGGCTTCTGATTGTCGTACTTGCATTGCGCGGCGACGCCGCCCAGACGCGCGAAGGTGGCGACGTGCGCGTCCATGAGCGCGTGCAGGTCGCAGCGCTCGTAGGCCCGGAAGACCTTGCGGCGGCTGTGGCAGAGCACGAAGCCGTGGATCTGCACCGTGAGGCGACCGCCTCCGATCAGCGGGACCGTGCAGGGCGTCCAGTCGCTCTCGGCCATCTCGCCCGGGCCGTGCGTGGGCGTCGGCAGGCTCGGCGTGACGACGGGGCGCGGGCGCACCTCGCGGACGTGATCCTTGATGGCCGTGTAGCCGCCCTCGTAGCCCTCCTCGCCGAGCGTCTCGAAGACCCGCTGCGCGGTGATGTCCTCGTACTTGCGCAGCAGCTCCATGATGCGATCGACCCACGGCGTGACCTTGGTGTCGCGCGGCACACGAGAGGGCTTCTCCGGCAGCGCGCTGTGCGGCTCGGAGAGCGTGGCCTCGTGCCCCGCCAGGATCTTGCGCACCGTGTTGCGTGCGACCCCGAGCGAGCGTGCGACGGAGCGCACCCCCATCCCCTGGCGCGTGAGCGTGACGACCTGATGAATGAGCTCCTCGCGGCTACTCCATGACGGCATCTCGAAGATCCTTTCCTGCGAGCGCCCGGGCGATCGACGCGCTGAGGTGGGTGAGCACGGGCGCCGACGCGCCCATCGCCTCGGTGAGCAGCGCCGTCACCGCGGGCTCGAAGGCGTGGAGCGGCTTGTCGCGCAGCCGCACCTGCAGCCGCGCGGCGATGCGCGTGACCGACTCGATGTCTCCGAGGAAGAGGTCGGCCTCGGTCTTCATCCGCGGCGCCGGGGCGGCGCGCAGGATCGGGGCGCGCTCCGCGAGGGCGTCGGCGAGCCAGCGGTCGCGCGCCTCGGCGTCGGGTAACGCGAGCACCGTCTGCACCATCCGCGCGGCCTGCGCGACGGTCAGCCCGCGGCGCTGGGCGACGGCCGAGGCCATCGGCTGGTTGTCATGTGACAACCGCCCGAGGTCGGCCGCGACGCGGGCGCCGACGAGGCCCAGGCGCACGTCGGCCTGCACCTGCTCGTGCAGGCCCTCGGCGAGCGTCAGCCGGCGACACACCCAGCTCTTGTCGTGCCCCAGCAGGCGCCCGATCTCGGGCTGCGTGAGCTTGTGCTGGCGGTAGAGCGCGCGGCACAGCCACGCCTCCTCCAGCTCCGTCAGCGCGTGACCGCGGTTGAGCGTCGCGAGCGCGGCCGTCGCGGCGACGACGTCGATGGGGAGCACGCGCACCCGCAGCTCGCCCCAGCCGAGCGCGCGGGCGGCGCGCAGGCGGGTGAAGCCGTCGATGACCTCGAGCGTGTCGTCCTCGGCGCGGTACGTCGCGAGCGCGCTGAGCTGCCCGTGGTGCTCGAGCGACTGCTGCATCGGGCGCACGGCCTCGTCGCTGAGCACCCGCAGGGTCGCGAGGGTCTCGCCGAGCGAGACGGTGGCGACCATGCGCTCGTCGGTGTCCGTGCTCGACCGGGTCATGAGCGCGGTCTTGCGCCCCCTCGTGACCCATTCCCAGCCTGGCTCGTGACCGGATGTCCCAGATTTCGCGACGAAACCCCTTCCAGCGAAGGCGTCTACGCGCCGAGCCCGGCTCGTGACACCGGGGGCTCCGCGCCAGAATTTGGCTCCATTTCACCGAGAATCCTCGCGAATTTCCGCTCGAGCCTGGCGCGTGACAGGGCTGACTCCTCGTCCCAGATCTGGAGGATTTTACGCTGGAGTTTCAATGGGTTGTCGGCGGAGCCTGGCGCGTGACAGGGCCGCGGGTCCGGGGGTTTCTCGGGCGCGGCACCCGGGGTGCGAGCCGCGGCGCGGTGCTTCTGCTGGCGCAGGCGCTCGTCCTCGCGGGCAGCGTCGAGGTGCAGAGCGCGGCGATGCCGCGCGAGGGCGTTGTCACGCAGGGCGCGACACGCCGGGCCGCAGACCCGCTGCGTGCCGCGGGTGGCCGGGTGAGGCTCGAACCGCTTCCGGCACTGGGTGCAACGCGGAGGCTCGGGGGGCTGCATCCCGGGAGCACTCCACGCCCGGGGGTGGGTCACGATCCCGCCGCGCGGCCACGGCGGGAGAACCTGCCAGGTGGGTCACGACGTCGCCGCGAGGTGGGTCACGGATCGGGCGCCGCTAAAGCCGGGTTCAGCCTTCGGGGGGGCCGAGAGGCGCCGGAAGGACATCGGTTCGCGTTGGACCGCCGACAGCAGGTTGCGGTCCGGCGGCGGCCTCGAGAGGGCATTCAGTCGCGCGAAGACGAGGTCCGTCGTCGCGCGGGAGGCGGCTGCGGCCGTGACGATGGACAGCAACTGGCCTTCCAGAGGCTGGTTGAAGGCGTGGGGGTTGATATGGCCGAGCGAGAAGTCGGAGGCGAGTAGGTTGCGCCGCCTGCCTTGCAGGCCGTCGCCCGCGAACGGGTACTCGTCGCTGGCCGCGTAGATGACGCGGTATTCAAAGCCGTTGGTCAGAAGACAGGCACACTTCAGATCGTTGGCGTAGTTCCGCGCCTGGTCGACGTGCTCAACCTTGAGTTCGGGGTGTCGATTGGGGTCCTTCAGCTCGATCGCCAGGCAATGGACGCCCGTATTGGGCTCCGACACGAGGATATCCGCGCCGCGGTTGAGGCGACGCAGGTGAAGGCGCGGCGTGCCTTGCAGGCTCCGCCAAGGCCCCTCGCTCAACACCTCTGCGAACGTGTGCAGCATCACCGCTTCGGTGAAGGTGGGCTTGGCCCGGATGGCAGTGAGACGTGTCGCAATCGTGTGAAATGGCGCGGTGATTTCGTTCATGACACCTCCCACGGCACGCTACGCCTGGGGTCGGTCGCGTGTCGAGGAAGGGAGCGCCGCGATCAAGACCGCCCAACGAGTGAGTCCAGGTATCGAGGCACGGTCGGGAGGCGGTGTTCTGCCGTCCCGCGGACGGAGGTTGAGCTCCCCTCGCGACGAGACTGCATGGTGGTGAGGTGGTGAGGTGGTGAGGTGGTGAGGTGGTTCGGACGGGGCGGTCGGTCGTGGGCGCGGGACGCCCGGCCGCGCCACCGGCGGTGAACGTCAAGGTCCAGCCCGCCCTGCCTGTGCCGGTGTAGTTGGTGGTCGACGGGCGCGTGCTCGCGACCGGCGTTGCGCGACAGAACGAGAGCGACCGCCTGCGGCAGGGACGATCGGGCTGAGAGGTGGAGTCAGGGTGCGCGCGAGACGTCCCGCGCGAGCGCCTCAAGCCACGCGATGCACGCGTTCATCTCGGGTTCCTCGGGGCGCATGTCCTTCTGCGCCTGCAACTTCGGGTGGATCATGTTGCGGAACTCGCGAAGTACCTTGTGAACCATCTGCGCCGAGTGGGGCTTCAGCAGGCCGAGGTCGACCGCCACCTCGATGTACTCGAAGAACTTCCATTCTTCCGCCTCGATGTCCTTCACGCCGCCCTTGCACTTCGGTGCTTTTGGCGATGCCATCGCGAGCGCCTTCCTCGCCACCAGCGCGTCGTAGAGGATGCCCTCGCTGATCGCACCGGCGAGAACCACCGATGCCATCGGAAGCACCGCTTCCCTCGCGATCGCGAGCTCGGCAGCCTTCGCTTCGAGGACTGCGCGCACCTCGGGGTCGCGCACGAAGGTCAGGTCCAACGTCCAGTCGGAGACCGATTGCGCGCGGCGCCCCCGCTGGGCCGACGCAAGGTTCTTCGGCTCTTCAGCAGCCCACTCGCGGCCCGACGACGTAACGAGAAGATGGCGCCCCCGCTCCGCCGCTCCCGTCTTCTTCTTGACCAAGTCGCGATCGAGGGCCCAGTCGATGAGGGTCGCCACCTCCTCCCTCCGCCAGCCCGTGTCTTCCTCGATCCCACGCTCGGTCGCGATGTAGCCCTCGGGGACGCGTCTCACGTGCTCGACCAGCGCAAACCGCCTCTCGGGCTCCGTGCGGCCGCGGACGGCGGCATGCCCGTCCGAACGTACGACCCGCTCCAGCGCCTCCAGATGCCATGCGAGGAGCCGGTCGTTTTGAGGGTCCGCCTCGCGCGCCTTCGCTGCCGAAACTTCGAAGGCCTGCCGCCCCTCGTCCGCGAGCCAGGACCCTTGCCCGGCCCTCGCGATCCAGTCCGCAACCCGATCCCTCCATCCGTCGGGACTGCCGTGCCTCGTCTCCTTCCACTGACGCGCCAATCGTGACGCCTCGTCGGCGACGTCGACTCTTCCGAAATGGGTCTTGAGCCAATCCATGCTGTCCCTCCAGCCGAAGGTCGTAGCACGCGAACGATCAGCCCTCGCTTCGTTGACCGCCGCGCGAAGAGCGATGCCCCCCGTCGCCCGCGGAAAGCTGGTGGACCTCGTGACGAACGAGGAGCTGCCCTTCCAGCTTCCAGTTCAACCCGGAGGAGTTCGAGCTCACCCTGGGCGCGGAGTGGCACGCCGTACTCCGTGCGATCGTTGGCGCCGTCGGGAGGAGGATGTCGTCCCACGGGTCGAGCGAACGGGGTCTCGTCGGCGCTCTTGTTGACGATGCTCGTCGCCGCTTGCAGTTCGGAGGTCACCTGAGTCACCGCCTCGTCGGGCTGCACGCCTGGCCAGATTACCGCGTGCGCCTGTGCGGGCGGCGCGAGCGGCGCGAGCGGCGCGAGCGGCACGTTGACCTGTGGCCCCGACCGCACCGCCGGGCTCTGCGCGTGCCAACCGCATCGCCGTGAGCCCGCCGCCTCGACGCCGCTGCTCTTGCGAGGAGCCGGCTCCGCCCCTTGCGACGGGCGCCCCGACGCTTTGGCGGCGCCCCGACGCGCTCCCATCGCCGCGTCGGCTGGCGCGGGCGTGCGTCACGCACGGCGCACGGCCCGTCGAGCGCTTCGACGCGGTGGACAAGTGGATCGCCGACGCGCGCCGCTGTGAGGTCCTGCCGCTGCAGAAGACCTTCGCGGCAAGCCTCGCGCAGAACGAGAGCGCGCTTCACGCGGCGCTGACTACGACCTGGAGCAACGCCCAGTCCGAAGGCCAGATCACACGCCTCAAACTTGTGAAGCGTCAGATGAACGGCCGGGCCAACCTGGACCTGCTCCGACGGCAGGTTCTCCTGGCGGCGTGATTCACGGACTTTGCGAGAGAGCCAAAGGGATCGGGCCCGACGCTCGCCCTGCGTGCATGGCGTCGTGATGGGTTTCCTGTGCACTTGGGCACGGCATGGGCGGTGAGGATCTCCGAGCTGACCATGCGGCAGTGCGGCCGGCCGTTGCACGGAACGCACGCCCTTGTGCGCGACGACCACGCTTCTACAATCGGCGATTCTTCGGAGGGTTCGAACGGACGTTCGTCGTGGCGATCGCACCACCCGAGCTTGGGGCGCCCTCGTTCACGGACGTCGCGTTCGACCACGATGGTGGGGCTGCGGATTGCGCCCCCGCTTGGACAGCCAGTAGGAGCATGCGCAGCATGTAGACCCTCGGGTCCTTCGCCGCCGTGGACGAACTCTCGGCCTTTGCCAGCGCGGACTTCAGGCACTCCAGCGCCTTTTCCGGACGGCCAATCTGGTCGTACGCCTGCCCGAGAACGACGAGGACGGAAACCTGACGCTCAGGTGCCCCGAGAGTCTCCTCAATCGTCAGCGCGCGCTGAAGGAGAGCGATGGCACGGAGCGGCTCGCCCCGCTCGGAGGCGCAGGCGCCGAGATCGCGGAGGTGATCTGCGATCCCTTCCTTTCGGCCCAAGGCCTCATCGAGCGCGAGCGCGGCCTCCAGGCAGGTCGTCGCGCGCACGTAGTCCTCGGTCAGGAGGTAGGTGTGTCCCAGGTTCCCAAGGGTCAGAGCTTGTCCCTCGGGGCGTCCGAGTCGCACGTCGATCTCCATGGAGCGCTGAAAGTGACCGATGGCGAGGTGGAACTCGCCTCTGCTCGCACGCCAAGTGCCGAGATTGCTGTGCGCGTTCGCGATGCCGTCCTCTCGCCCGCTGCGCTCGACGATCGAGAGTGCGGTCTGAAGATGCTCCAACGCGCGCGGGCTGTCCTCAAGCTGGCCATAGCAGTTGCCGAGGTTCCCATGTGCGCCAGCGACGCCGCTCACGCTCCCGAGTTGTTCTTCCAGCGCGAGCACGCGTTCGAAGAGCGCGATCGCTTCCGGAATGCGTCCGAGGCGCCGCTCGCAGATGCCCAGGTTCGTCAAGGCGGTCGATTGCTCGTCCTTCCATCCGTGGCGTTCGGCGAGCGTGAGCGCTTTCTGCAGATTCGTCGCCGCGTCGGGCAACGCGCCGAGGGTCATGTAGCAGGTCGAGAGGTTCGACAGGGCACTCACCGCGAGGCGCGCCTCCCCGAGTTCGACAGCGATCTCGAACGAGCGCCGCGAGAGGTCCAGCGCGCGATGGGTGTGGCCTCGAACGCTCTCGCAGATCGCGAGGTTCGAGAGCTGGGTGGCCTCCTCCCTGCGGTCCTTCAAACGCGTCGCGCTCTCCAGAGCGCGCGTGAGCAGTGTCGCGCTTCGTTCGTACTGCGCGAGCGAGCGGTAACAGAGGCCAAGGTTGCCCGCGATGACCCCACTCTCGGGCTCGTCGGACGGCATGAGGGCGAGCATGCGCTCGTAGCGGATGACCAGCTCCGCGTGGCGCTCGCTTCGTCGGAGCCGCTGCTCAACGGTCGCAAGGATCTCCCACGCCTCACGCCAGTGCGATCGTGCGAGCGCTCGGTCGGTCGCGGCCAATGCCTCCGGCACCAGTTCGTCGAACTGGAGCGTCGCGTCCGCGCGCCAGAGCGCCTCCAAACGTTTGCGGAAGTAGTTCCGGTGAGCGACCTCGTAGTCCTCCGCCCGCTCCTGCGCTTGGAGGAAGAGGCGCACGAGGTCGTGCACGCCCCAGGGGTGGTCGGCGTTCTCGGTGTGCTCCACGAGCGAGCGCTCGAACAGCTCGCCGAGGGCGTCGATGGCTTCTTCTAGGCTCGTGCCCGCGACAGCTGCGACTGTGGCCGCGCTCGTTCCCTGAGCGCAGGCGGCGAGCGAGAGAAGGACCGTACGTTCGAGGAAGGAGAGGCTCTCGAATGTGACGAGAAAGGTCTCCGCGACGCCGCGGCCGACCTCCTTCGCGAAGCGGTCCAGCGTTCCGAGCGAGTCGCGGGACAGTTTGGCGCGCAAGGCCTCGATCGTGACGCCGCGCCGCCGCAGCCACCACGTGAGCAACTGGAGCGCGAGGGGGAGGCGGCCGACGTGCTCCGCGAGCGCCTCCAGCTCGCCGTCGGATGTTGAGACTGGCGCGGGAGCGCTGCGGAGATATTCGCGTGCCGTATGGAGGTCCCAGCAACCTAGGGCAACGCATGTGATCGATGCGCCGATCTGCTCCCCGAGGGTCGTGATCCGCGAGGTGCAAACGGTTCGAGACCGACCTCCTGGGAGGAGCAGCCGTCGCGGGTCGACCTCGCTTGGGTCGACGTCGTCGAGGACGACGAGCGCACGCAGTTCATGAAGGTCGCGGGCGAGTGTTGCGCGGACCTCGTCCTCGGGGAGGGACGCCACGTCCGCGCGCCCCAACTGCCGGAGCATCCGCTGCAACTCCGTGGTTAGCGCGTGCGCGTTCAGCCACCACACGCCGTCCGGAAACAGATCCCTTGCCAAGGTCGCGACGAAGTGGTGGACGAGCGCGGTCTTGCCCACCCCGCCGAGGCCCGTCACTAGGGCGCCGACCGATGCGCTCTCCCCGCGGAGCGCGTCACGGAGCGCCGCCAGTTCGCTCTCCCGCCCGAAGAAGCGTGGGACCGGCAGGGCCGGGCCTCCGCCGGGCCCCTCAAAGGACGGGACGATCGTCCGCGGCACGTCCGATCGCGCGAGCAGCGTGTCGACCTTTGCGCGCGTTTCGCGGCTCAGGTCGAGGAGCGGCGAGAGCGCGCTTGCATCCACGACTTTGCGCGTCGCGAAGAACTCCTCGACGAGGTCGGGATGCGAGAGAGCTCGGGCGGTGAGCTTGAGACCGGTCTCCCATTCGAACCGCGGGCGCCAGGACTTGGCGAACGCACGGAGCGCCGCCGAGGGCACGGCACCGAGGTGGTCGCGCAGGCTCTTGGAGGCGGCTTGCTGCCAGCCGCGCGGAGCCTTGAGCAGATCCTGGGCCGGCGCCGAGAGGTCCGTCGCCACGTAGAACACGACGCGATCGAAGCGGTCCGTGAGGAGCCCGGAGTGGAGGTTCGCGCACAGCTTGGCGAGCTCGCTCTTGACGTCGTTGATGCCGACGTTCGAGCCGTAGCGCTTGCATTGAACGAGGTCGATCGTCCCGTCCGCGCGGTGGTGAACGATGTCGCGCCCCGCGTCCCCGGTCTTGCCGTAGTAGTAGATGCGATCGTTGGGGTACTCGCGGAGCAGGAGCAGGTAGCAGAACACCTCGAACTCGTCGTCGGCCAGGAGGCCGAACGGGAGGCGATGTTCGCGCTCCAACCAGGGCGGCCGACGACGCTCGTGCCCGAGTTCTTCCCGCGCGGCGGACTCCCCATCGAAGCGGCCTCGTGACATCAATGTCTCCCTGGATTTCGTCCGAGTGGGTCTTTGGTTGTTGGTGACCGTGGGGAAGCGGAGAATTCTGATGGGTCCCGACGGCGGGCGGCGGGCGGCGCCGTGACCCGCCGCCGCGCCGTCGGCTGACCCCGTTGCGGGGTCAGCCCGCGGTCTTCTTCCGGCGGGTGTTCTTGCG
>JBGARZ010000031.1:0-42946 GCA_044229975.1 Polyangiales bacterium | reverse complement strand
AGTTGGTTCGACAGCCTCGGGTTGTGGAGGCTACGGAGGTGACCTCAACCGTCCGAACCGCCGGATGCGGACCCGCTTGTCCGGTGGTGTGGCAGGGGTCGGCTCCTCCTCACGGAGGGGCCGCCCCTATGCCGATCGCTGGCCCGGGGTGCAGGCGCGAGACGCGACCAACCCCGGTCTGCAAGCGGACTTGGTGACTTTGAGAGGGATGGGCGTGAGGCCCGCCAACGTGCAACCAATGGGTGTGGTGGTTCGGGGTGAGGGAATCGAACCCCCATAGCGGGCGCCAGAAGCCCGCGTCCTACCATTGAACGAACCCCGAAGACGGACGATCACAAGGCACAACGATCCCTTTCGATGGAGGATAAGTCCCCAATCGACAAGGCGGTTCCGGCGCCTGGATTCGAACCAGGATGACGGCTTCCAAAGAACCGCGTCCTATGCCTGTTGGACGACGCCGGAGGAGACTTCCCCGCGAGGCCGCCACTGTGATCGATGTCCGCCGTCAGGTCGCGAGTGCGGGCGAAGGGGACTTGAACCCCTGACCTCCGGATTTTCAATCCGGCGCTCTACCGACTGAGCTACCCCCGCGCGTCAGACTGACTACGCGGACGCGGTAAATCGAGCAGTGACGGCGCCACGTTGGCGTTGCAGCCGCTGCTGTCGATCGCGTTGCTGTCGACGGTGAGCGCTCGCGGACGAGCAGGGAGCGTGGGGATCGAACCCATCGAGCCGCGCGGTTTTGGAGACCGCACCGTCCACCAGGACTCCCCCTTCACGGGAGACATTCTTGGAGGCGTCGGTGCTTCGCCAGCGCCGATGGCCGATGTGCGCCGCCGTCGCCACTGCGCACGAACGCACAACCACCGGGCCGCTTGCCCGGGTGTCGGTGACGTCATGGGTGGTGTGGACGGGGTGCATGGTGAGGACTCGATTCGCGCCCTTTATACACCCTGAAGAAGATGTGGCAAGAAAAATCGCATGAGGAAAGGTCGCCGTCGGGTGACGGCGGTCGTTGTCCTCAATGAAAAGGTCGATGGAGGCTTTGCTACACCGCGCCGCAGGCGGGGCAGCGGCCGAGCTCACCGGCGTACACCGCGTGGCACGAGCCGCAGACCCGACGGCCCAGCGCGGCGGAGTCGTCCAGGCGAAGCAGCTCGGGGTAGAGCACTTCGAGCTCGGCCGAGGACATGCGGTCGTCGGAGGCGGCCGGCGACCACACCACCTCCAGCGCCGCCAGCAGGTCGGCGCGCAGCGGGACGAGCCCGTCGAGCGCGGACAGCAGCGACGGGAGGTTGAGCACCTGGGGCAGTGGCGGCAGCGGGCCCTTCACCGCCACCAGCAGCGTCACCACCACGAGCCCGGCGCCCTCCTCGACGCGTGCGGTCAGCTTCGGCGCCGCCACCCGCCGGGCGTTGTCGACGGACTCCGCCGTGTACCGACCGCGCAGCGCGTCGGCGAGCTGACCGAACACCTGCTGCCCCCGCGCCGGGTCGAGTGACCAGCCCTGAAATGAGGCGTAGCGCGCCCCCTTGTGGGCGCCGGCCATGGCGTCGCACGCGGCCCTGGCAGCGGCGTGGAGGCCCTGCGGGGAGCTCATGTCGACGGAGCCCGCCACGCCGTCGAGGGTCTGCTGGATGTACCCGCGGACGCTCCAGTCGAAGGCGACGGAGATGCGGCGCACCTCGACGCCCGGATGGCCGGCGGCGACGGGCGCGCGGTAGGCCGCGGGGGCGCGGTGCGTCGGGCGCGAGGCTCCCCCGGAGCGGGTGAGCCAGAGGGTGAGCGCGGCGCCGAGGCCGAAGACGACACCGCCCGTGGCGAGGCCCGCGAGCGTGCGCGTCGGGCCATACCGCTGGTTGTAATCCCTCGACGGGTGGGCGATGCGGAACTCGGCGTCGTCGACGGGGTGGGTGCCCGGGCGCTCGGTCGGCGCGAGGTCGACGGGCGCGGGGCGTCGGTAGCTGGTCGCGTGCATGGGCGGCGCCTCTGGCGGTGGCGGCGGCGCGGGCATCGACGGCGCAGCGACGGTCGGGGCCGGTGACGGCGGCATCGAGGGCATCGAGGGCATCGACGGCGACGGTGGCATCGGCGGTGGCATCGGCGGTGGCATCGGCGCGAGCGAGGGGGCCGACGGTGGCGGGGCGCTGGGCGGCGGGGCGCCCCAGTTGGAGCCACCGAAGCGACCGCCCGTCTGCTGCGACCACGCGGCGTGGGCCTGAAGCAGGAAACCGAGCGCGATCCAACGAGAGCGTCGCTTCATGGCGCCCGCGACGATACCCCGAAGTCCGCCCTGTCGCGGCGCCCGGCGCGTGTGAGAGATTCGGCGGGTTGCCATGAGCTCCGTGCTGCGAGTGCTGGGTCTGGCCGTGTCGCTGGTGGGGGCGATGTTCGCGTCGATGGCGGTGGCCTTCGGGATGCGGGAGCGCCTGCCCCCGCCGCCGCTGCGTGCGATCACCGCGGCCGAGGCAGCGGCGGCCTTCGACGTCGAGCGCACCGCGGCCACGCAGCTCGGGATGACGCTCGCCGAGGAGGGAGAGGCGCCCGTCACGGCCGTCAGCGGCCTCGGGGTGTGGCGTCGGCCGATCGCGCTCGGGGCGCAGGAGTGCGTCGCGGTGATCGTGTCGGTGCGCGGCTACCAGGCTCCGCGCGCGGTGGCCTTGCAGAACCCGGCGGCCGACTCGTCGCGCATCACGCTGTACCCGACCCGGCCGCTGTCGGTTCATCAGGGCAACGAGGGCCTCGCTGCACAGACCCAGTGGTGCAATTGGACGCCAGGGTCGGCCATCGCCGTCGCCGAGACGCGGTCGCTCGACCCGGTGTCCGACTCGGTGTTTCGCGACGCGGTGCTGCACTACGCGGTGTATCGAGGACCATGGACGCGCGTGGGCGGGCCGACGGCGCTCACCCGCGGCGAGCTGTCGGCGCGCGGGCTCGCGGACCTGGGTCCGGAGCCGGCCGTGCTTGGCGGAGCTGCGATGGCGGCCAACGCGCGCTCGCTCGGGGCGCCCATCGACATCACGCTCGCGGGGGCGCGGTTGGTTCCGGCCAACGCGACGACCTACCGACGACTGTACGAAGCCGTGCGCGGGCGCCTGGAGGAGCCGGTGAATCCGAAGGTGGACCCGTTTGTTCCGCCGGGCGACCGGTGGGGACTCGGGCTGCCGGTCAACGCGCGGGAGGTGATCGCGGGTGTGCTGCACGGGGCCGATCCGCCGCCGCTGCATGACCCGGTGATCGAGGTGGCGCGCAATCGCTTCCGCCGCGTGATCGCGGTGGTCGACCGCGGGAGGCTCGGCGCG
Source organism: Polyangiales bacterium (assembly GCA_044229975.1). Taxonomy (GTDB): domain Bacteria; phylum Myxococcota_A; class Polyangia; order Polyangiales; genus SCUS01. Next base: position 39,644 of record JBGARZ010000031.1, on the reverse strand, counting down.
TCGTGCGTGCGGCTTACCTTCACGCGGCTGGTGGTCGGCCACGGGGCGCGCGTCTACCGCTACGACGACAGCGACTCGGACATCGGGTCGGCCCTCGCCACGCAGGGCAACGTCGCCACCGACGTCTCGTGCCCGGCGACCGGCGTCGCGACCTACGCCGTCGACGACACCGACCAGGAGTCCTACCGGCTCAACGTCTGGGCGACGGGGCAGTAGGCGCAGCGGCGGGGGCGGGGACAGACGCAGCGACGGGGTGGGGACGGTTTCAGCTTTTCACGTTGTCCCCACCCTCTACTCCGCCCTGAGCGCCCGCTCCCACGCCGCCGCGTCCGCCCTCGCCCTCGCGTCCGGGTGTCGCCGCGCCACCCAGCGCAGCACCGGCGCCGCCCGCGCGCTCCCCAGCGCCGCTGCCCGCGTCGCATGAAACCGCGCCCCCTCGGCGTCGCCTAGCGTCGCGAGCACGCTCGCCAGATCCGCCCGCAGGTCCCCTGGCGCCCCGTCGTCCATCACCGCCACTGCGGCCTCCAGCAACGCGCGCAGGTCCGCCGTGCGCCCCGCCCGTTGCAGCGCGGGCGCCACCGCCGACAGCGCGTCCAGTCTGCCCTCCGCGCACAGCGCCATCGCGTCCGCCAGCGCGTCGTCCATCCGCCCCTGCCGCACCGCCAACCGCGCCCGCAGCGTCCGCGTCCACCCGCTCGTCGGGCCCGTCGGACTCGCTCCCGCGAGCATCTCCGCCGCGCCCGGTCGTACAGGGCCTCCACACGCCAGGTCGACCTCCGTGCCCAACGCCAGCGCCTCGTCGCGTGGCAGCCGAGACATCAGCGCGTTCGCCTCCACCACATCATCCGGCGAGCACCCGCGCGGCAACGCCCACCGCGCGCCGCACGGCGACCACCCCACCACCCTCACTCCGCCCTCCGCGACGTCCGCCCGCACGAACACCGTCCACGCCCCCGCGAGCTGCACCGCCCGCCACCGCGGGTCTCCCGCGAACCACGCGCACACCCCCGACTCGCGCTCCACCACCGCCGCCCGCACGTCGTAGCGCACCAGCGCCGCCGCCGGTCCGGTCCCCCGCTGAACGTCGCGGCTCACCGCAAACTCCAGGTCGTCGAAGTGCATCGGGATGCGCGTGTCGGCCAGCGTTCGAGCGTGTCCATCCAGCGCAAAACCCAGCGCCGCCGCCGCGTCGACGGAGGCGTACACCGCGCTCCCCCGCGGCAGCGTTCGTAGCGTCGCGACTGCCCCCATGGGCTGCGACAACGGCGCGACCCCGATCTCCCCGATGGGCCCCTGCCGCGCCTCGAACCACACCGCGCCTCGCGCCAGCACCGCCAGCACCGCCAGCGCCGTCACCAGCTCCGCGCGACCGCCCCAGCGCGAGCGCGCCGCGTCCCACAGCGACGACGCCCCCGCCGACGCGAGCGGCAGCAGCAACAGCCCCCCCGGTGCAAACCCACGCACCGCCGTCGCCGCGATGGCGCACCCCAGCGCGGCCCAACCGAGTCGACGTGGCCAGCAGCGCCCCGCGAGCAACATCCCCCCGAGGCCCACCACCAGCAGCGCCACGAACGCCGGCCCCATCACCGCGACCGTCGGATCGAGCGACTCCCACGTCGGCCGGTGCATGTCCCCGAGGTGGGCCACCGCGTCGCCGCGCGAGTGCGCCCGCAGCGCGAGCAGCGCACCCGGACCCTGCGCCCCGCTGAGGCACCCCACCGTCGCGGCGAGCAGCAGCGCGAGCGACGCGCGGTCGACGGAACGGCGTCGGAGCGCGTCGACGAGCGACGGGGCGACGGCGACGAAGACCATCGCGGCGAGCAGCGGGGCCGTCCCATGGCACTGGGCCCACACGACGCCGACCGCGGTGAGCGCGGCGCCCGTGACGACGCGGCGATCGGGCGCAGAGGCCCAGCGACGGAGCAGGAGCAGCGACGCGAGCAGCAGGGCGAGGGCGACGACCTCGGGGCGCTCGCGCACACGACCGAGCAGGGACGGCAGCGCGAGGGCGAGGCAGAGCGCGGCGGGAGCGAGCGGGCGCGACGCATCGTGGCCGCGCAGGACGCGCCAGCCGAGCGAGGCGATGAGCGCGCCCAACGCGGCGATCAGGAGGGTGAGGGCGACGGCGCCGCCGCGGGTCCAGAGGGCGTACGAGATGACGTCCCAGAGCCACTCGGGCACGGCGCGGGTCGAGCCGAGGGCGGCGAGGGCGGTGGGCTCTGGGACGACGCGACCGCCCGCGCGCAGCACGGCGCGGCCGAGGGAGAGGTGCCAGAAGAGGTCGGACTCGCGCAGGGGCTTGAGCGCCGACAGCGCACCCACGGCGCCGACGGCGAGGGTGAGGAGGCGTCGCGTGCGGGCGTCGGTCACGCGGCGAGTGAGCGCGAGCGCGGGCGCGCTGGTCAATGGTTTCCCCAGGGAATCGTCGCTATGGGCCGACGACGGCGCCTTGGGGTACCTTCCGCGCCGTCCACGAGAACCCCCCTACAACCCATGACCACAGACATCGCCCATCGTCGCCCCGACTGCGACGTGCTCATCATCGGCGGCGGCGTGAACGGCACCGGCCTCGCGCGCGACCTCTCCCTCCGCGGCCTCAAGGTCGTCCTCCTCGAACGCAACGACCTCGCCTTCGGGGCGAGCGGCAACTCGTCGGGGATGATCCATGGAGGGCCGCGCTACCTCACCTCGCACCCCGAGGTGACGCGCTCGTCGTGCGAGGACTCCGGGTACATCCAGCAGATCGCCCCGCACATGATCTTCCGCATCCCCTTCGTGTGGCCGGTGTACGGGCACGGCATCACCGCGAAGGTTCGCTTCGACGCCTACGACGCGTTCTTCTCCGTCTACGACGAGTACCAGCCGCTCAAGCGCGGCAAGCCCCACACGCGCCTCACGCCCGACGAGGCGCTGTCGCTCGTCCCGGGCCTGCGCGGTGACGACCTCTACAGCGCCATCACCTTCGACGAGTGGGGCATCTACGGCAACCGCCTCTGCGTCGCCAACGCCGTCGACGCCGTCGAGCACGGCGGCCGGGTCTACGTGCACACCACCGTCGAGCGCATCGTGGTCGAGGAGGGCCGCGCCACCGGCGTCGTCGCCCGCGACCAGATCGATGGGCGGGCGTACGAGTTCAGCGCGCGCGCGGTGGTCAACTGCACCGGCGCGTGGGGCCCCATCACCGCCGCCACCGCGGGGGTCGAGAAGCACCTGAGGGTGCGACCGGGGAAGGGCGTTCATCTGGTGCTCGACCGACCTGTGACCGACGTCGGGGTGATGAGCGAGGCCATCGATGGGCGGCAGATCTTCATCGAGCCCTGGGGCAACACCTCCGTCATCGGAACCACCGATGACGACACCTACGCCGACCTCGACTCGCTCCCGGTGAGCACCGATGAAGTGCGCTACCTCGTCGAGGGCGTCGAGCGGGTGCTGCCGCGTGTCCGTGATGCGCGCATCGTCGGCACCACCGTCGGCGCCCGCCCCTCGCTGTATGCGTGGGGCAAGATGGAGGACGCCCTCTCGCGCGAGCACGAGGTGGTCGACCACGCGGCGCACAACGTCGAAGGGCTCTACTCGCTCATCGGCGGCAAGCTCGCGAGCTACCGGGTCTTCGCGCAGGAGGCGGCCGACCTCATCGCGCCGCGCCTCGGCAACCGAACGCCCTGCACCACCCACAAGGCCCCGCTGCCGGGCGGCGACAAGGTGATGGACGTCGATCAGCTCGCGGCGCGCTTCGAGCTCACGCGCTTCGCCGTCGAGCGACTCGTTCGTCGTCACGGATCGCGCGCCGAGACGATGCTCGCCGACAGCGACCGCCGCGGACGGATGGTGGTGTGCGCCCACGAGCCGGTGCTGGCCTGCGAGGTGCGCTGGGCAGCGAAGCACGAGTACGCGAGGACGTTGCAGGACATCGCCCGCCGAACACACCTGGGCTATGGCGCCTGCGGCGGCAACGACTGCGCGCTCGCTGGAGCAGTGATCGCGGGCGAGGTGCTGGGCTGGAGTCCGGCGGAGGTGCGGGCGCAGGCGGCTGATCTCTTGAGGGCGCGGCAGAGGTCACGCTTGCCCGCGATCGGGGACAAGCAGGCGCGGGCCGAGGCGCTGACGATGGCGGCGCTGCGGTCGCTGGGGAGAGCAGCGCAGCCATGAGCGAGCTACGGGCGGACGTGTTGGTGATCGGTGGTGGGGCGGCGGGCGTGGCGGCGGCGCGCGCGGCGCACGAAGCGGGCGCGACGGTGCTGGTGGTGGCCGACGGTGGCGGCGCGACGACGCTCGGATCGGGCGTGGTGTGGGGCGCGTCGCGAGAGACCTTCACGGCGTGGGCGACGGGTGACGCGTGGCGCGTGGGCGGTCGCTACGTGACCATCGCGGGCTTCCTGGTGGAGGGCGCCGCGGGGGCGCTGCGCTCGCTGCTCGACGTGTCGGCCCTGCGGTCGGAGGGGACGCCCGGGGTGCTCGACCTGGCGACGCACCCGTCGTGGTCGGCGAAGCTGGTGGCGCAGACGCTAGGCGCGCGCGTGGTGGCGGCGCCAGACGACGCGCCGACGGGAGCGAGCTTCCGCGAGGTGGCCGCCGCGCTCGATCGAGAGGGCGCGGCCGAGGCGCTGGCGCAGTCGCTCAAGGGGCGCTGCGAGGGGCTGTCGGGCTTGTTGCTGCCGCCCGTGCTGGGGCTCTCGCGGCTCGACGTGGCGGCGCGCATGAGCGCGGTGCTGGGCATCGCCGTGGGCGAGGCGGCGGGGGCGCCGGGTGATCCGCCGGGGATGCGGGCGTCGCGCGCGCTGCGGCAGTGGTTGCCCGCGGGGGTGGAGGTGCTCACCGATCGGGCGACGGTGAAGCCCGGACGCCTACCGGGTCTGGTGTTCCGCAGCGGGCGCCTGGTGCACGCGCGGGCGGTGGTGCTGGCGACGGGCGGGCTGTCGGGCGGGGGCCTGGTCTTCGAGGGGAGCCTGCGCGAGGCGACGGCGGACGCGCCCGTGTGGACGCGCGATCGCAAGCGGGTGCTGGTGGCGGGCGGCGCGGCGCGCGGGGCTGATCCGGCGGAGTGGTTCGACGAGCACACCGGGCGGGCGCGGGGCGCGGGGCTGCGGGTCAACGCGGAGGGCCGGGTGCTCGACGCCGACGGCGAGACGCCGATGGGCGAGTGGCTCTACGCGGCGGGTGAGGTGAGCACCGGCCGCGGTGGTGAGGGCGTCGCCGACGCGTTGAGCGAAGGCGCGCGGGTGGGTCGATCGGCGGCGCTGGCAGTGGGGCGTCGGGGCTGAGATGCGCGCGAGGGCGACGGCGCTGGCGGTCGCGCTCTGGCTGACGGGAACGACGGCGTGGGCGCAGTCGCCGGCGCGCATCGAGGCGGGCCGGGCGGCCGTCGAGGCGGGTGACGTGGCGCGGGCGCGGGCGGCGTTTACGGCGGCGCTGCGACAGGGCGACGCGGCCGAGGCGGCGCTGGGCGAGTACTACCTCGCGCAGATGGACGACGAGGCGCTCGACTTCCCCGCGGCGCTGGCGGGCTATCGGCGCTTCGTGGCGCGCGATCCGGGGTCGCGGTTTGCGTCGCGGGCCCTCGCGCGCATCGACGATCTCTCGGCGCACGGAGAGGGCGGCTTTGCGCCGCTGGTGGCGCTGGAGCGGGTGCGTCGGTCGCCTGCATTGAGCGACGACCCGCGGGTGTTGGAGGCGCTCGATCGGGACTCCCGCGCGTGGCCCGATGGGCGGGTGCGGGCCGAGGCGTGGATGCTCGTGGGCGAGGCATACGCGGGGCGTATGCGCAGGCCGCGAGAGGCGGCGGAGGTGTTCCTGCGGCTGGCGGGGGATACGGGGTCACCGGCGGCGCTGCGCGAGCTGGCGGCGACGCGGCTGGTCGAGGCGCGGTCGGCGCTGGGCGAGTCGACGCGGGCTGAGAGTGAGCTGGCGGGGGTGGCGGTTCCGGAGGAGGTGCGGGCCGAGGCGACGCTGCTGGCGCGGCGGGTGCGGCTGCGGCGGTCGGCCATCGCGGTGCTGGCATTGGTCGCGGCGGCGGGCCTCGCGGCGATGGCGATGGCCTGGCGGCGCGGTCAGGTGAGCGAGGTGTGGCGGCGGTGGCGGCGACCGATGCCGTTGGTTCAGTTGGCGGTGCTGACGGTGGGTGGTGGGGCGATGGCGAAGGTGGCCGACGAGCACGACGTGTCGCCGTTCGCGGTGCTGGGTGGCGGCGCGCTCGCGGTGTACCTCGTGGCGGTGGCGCTCAACGTGGTGGGCGGCGCGGGCGGTGGGGCGAGGGCAGCGAGGGCAGTGGTGACGGCGATGGCGGTGCTCGCGGTGTCGTACCTCGCGATGCTGGGGCTCGACCCGATGATGCTCGAAGGGATCGGGTTGTAACGGGGGCTACGTCTTGCGGGATGGGCGCTTCGCCTGAAGGCGCTTGAGCTCGGCCTGAAGGCGGGCGACCTCCCGCTCGGCGGCTTCCTTTGCGCGGCGCTCATCGTCGGCCACACGCTCGGCGGCCTCCTTGGCGCTGCGCATCTGCTCGTCGGCCGTCGGCCAGAGCTTCGTCCCCGCGGCGTCGTCCGCGACCCGCAGCCGCATGCCGTCATCGGTCGCCACGATCCACGCCCCGAGCTCGCGCGAGAAGGCCGACGCCTCACCCGCATGCACCCGAACGAACTGCCGCCCCTTCACCCGCCGCCACACCTGGAGCACCCACGGTCCTCCTTCGATGGACGGCCCGAGTCGCAGCGGGTCGAACACCCACAGCTCACGCACGCCGCTCGCCGCGTAGCGAGCGGGACCATCGCGGTAGTCCTTCTCGGCTGTCTCCGCGCTCACGACCTCGATCGCGACGCGCGGCGCGTGGTGCCCGTCCTTCCACAGACACAGGCTCGTCTCGGCTTCACCCCTCGGCGGCGCGGGCTCCACCACGTACACGTCCGGGTCGACGCCGGTCGAGGGCTTCGAGCGGTCCCATCGCAGCGCGATGTTGCTGCCCGTCATCGCGTTGCGACCCGACCGAACGATCCACGCCGAGAACACCAGCACCAGCAGGTCGATGATCCGCTGATGGAGCGGCGTCTCCGGCATGTTCTCCTCCTCCAATACCCAGCGGTCGTCGCTCGCAGGTACCGGAACCACCAGCTCCATCGTTCGCGCGCTCGATCGGCCCATCACGTCCGACGGTACCATCCGCCGACCGCCTGGCGTGAGAGACGTGTCCGCTACGGCACGCTGCCGTCGGTGCAGAAGTCCTCCGGCGCGTGCCCCGCGAACATCGCGTAGAACTCCCGCAGCGACCGCGCATCCACGCACGTCGCCTCGTACACCGCGCCCCACGCCGCGGCGGCGATGGGCGTGGTGATCTCGCGGTCGTTGGTGACGATCACCCGCACCCGCGCCGTGGACGCATCCACGGGCCCGCACGCCGGGTCACCCGGGAAGGTCGTCACCGCCTGCACGAGGGCGTTGCGGGTGTCGTCGCAGGTTCCGCTCGGGCACTGGTAGAGCAGGGCGACGCCGCCGTGTTCGAGGTTGTGCACCCAGTTGCCGCGGGGGAGGTCGCGCCACGCGCCCCAGCGCGCCCAGGCGCCGTAGTGGTTGCCCGAGGACGGCGGGTTGGTGAGCCACGCGATGGGCCCATCCGCCGGCCCCACGTGAACGCCCGGCAGCGTCGGAACCCTCCGCGCGCGAGCACCGCACGTCCCGTCGCCGAGCGGCATCCACGGGAGCGGTTGGGTGATGACGTCGGTCGACGCGTCGGAGGTGGTGGGGGTCGACTCGCCGCACCCGAAGAGGGCAACGGTCGCAAGGAAGAGGGATGGGGCGCGCACGGCGCGGACGATGTCAGCCGCGGCGCGCGACGGCAACCGTCACGGGTGCAGCGAGATGCCCGCGGCGGCGGTGAAGCCCGACGAGTCATCGTTGGAGGCGACCATCTGCACGTAGGCCGCGCGCAGCTCCAGGTCGAGGAAGGGCAGCGTGTGGATGACGAGCCCACCACCGAGTTGCAGCACCGCGCCGGAGTCCCAGATGTCGCCGGGCGTCCGCTGGTAGCCGAGGCTGGCGAAGCCCATGGGGTCGACGCTGGTGCCGGGGATGCCGGGGCGCAGCGCGAGGATGCCGCCCACGGAGTAGCCGGTGGTGGAGTCGTCGAGCGCGCTCAGGGCCGCGCCGTACACGCCGAGGTGAAACCACGGGATGAGCGAGAAGGTGCCCTCGGCGCGCAGCGAGAGCGCCGTCGGCGCGCGGTTGTACCAGTCGACGCCGACGAGGCCCGTCGCCCGCACCTGCGCCTCCGCGGTCGACGGAAGCGCCGCCACCGCCATCGCCACTACCGCCGCCGCCGCGCCCATCAGGACTTGCTTCTTCATGGCATCACCATCGCTGTTGTGGAGGTCGATGGGTCGCCCTTGCAGATGGCGTGCGCGTGGCACTTCGTCGCGGAAGCGTCGAGGCGGGGCGGCGGGCTGTGGAGCTACGTTCACGCCACACGCGGGGCGGTGGTGTAACAGCGGCGCTTCCCCCGCGGGGTTCGTTGGCACTATGACCGACACCATGACGACGGTGTCAGCGATCTTCGATGAGTCCCAGTGGCGTCCGGTGGAGGGCTTCGCCTTCGAGGACATCACCTATCACCGCGCGCTGGAGGTGGGCTGCGTGCGGGTGGCGTTCAACCGGCCGGAGGTGCGCAACGCCTTCCGTCCGCGCACGGTCGACGAGCTCTACACGGCGCTCGACCACGCGCGGCAGTGGAGCGACGTCGGGTGCGTGCTGCTCACCGGCAACGGGCCGTCGCCGAAGGACGGCGGGTGGGCGTTCTGCTCAGGGGGCGACCAGCGGATTCGCGGCAAGGACGGGTACAAGTACGAGGGCGTCGAGGGGGGTGTGGATCCGGCGAAGCTCGGTCGGCTGCACATCCTGGAGGTGCAGCGGCTGATCCGGTTCATGCCGAAGGTGGTGATCGCGGTGGTGCCCGGGTGGGCGGCGGGTGGCGGGCACAGCCTGCACGTGGTGGCCGATCTGACGCTGGCGAGTAAAGAGCACGCGCGCTTCAAGCAGACCGACGCCGACGTGGCGAGCTTCGATGGTGGGTATGGGTCGGCCTACCTCGCGAAGATGGTGGGTCAGAAGCGGGCGCGGGAGATCTTCTTCCTGGGGCGCGAGTACACGGCTGACGACATGGTGGCGATGGGCGCGGTCAACGCGAGCGTCGCGCACGCCGAGCTGGAGGACGAGGCGTTGCAGTGGGCGCGCGAGATCTGCGCGAAGAGCCCGACGGCGCAGCGGATGTTGAAGTACGCGTTCAACCTGACGGACGACGGGATGGTGGGTCAGCAGCTCTTCGCGGGCGAGGCGACGCGCCTGGCGTACGGCAGCGAAGAGGCGAAGGAGGGACGCGACGCCTTCCTGGAGAAGCGGCCGCAGGACTTCAAGAAGTTCCCCTGGCAGTACTGAGGTCCGCGGCCTTCAGGCCGCGGAGCCGAGCGAGGAGGCGCGTTGAATGGGCCTCGTCTACCAGTCGTTGCGCTGCCGCCACGGCATCTGCGGTCGCTCGAAGGCCACCCGCAGCGGCATCGGCTTCGGCGTGCGGAACACGAACACCAGCGCGAGGCCCGCGACGAACCCGCCGATGTGCGCCCAGTAGGCGACGCCGGCGCCCGATCCCCCGATGGACCCGAGGCCCGAGAAGAACTGCAACCCGAACCACAGCGCGATGAACACGAACGCCGGAATCTCCATGAACTGGATGAAGATGAAGATCGGCACCAGCGATACGACGCGCGCACGCGGATACAGCACCAGGTAGGCGGCGAGCACTCCGGCGATGGCGCCCGACGCGCCCACCATCGGAACCACCGAGGTCGGGGACATCGCCACCTGCGCGCCCGCCGCCGCGAGGCCGCACAGCACATAGAAGAGCGCGAAGCGACCGGCGCCCATGTTGTCCTCGACGTTGTCCCCGAAGATGCGCAGAAACCACAGGTTGCCGAGCACGTGCATCACGCCGCCGTGCATGAACATCGACGTGAACAGGGTGACGATGGCCGCCGGGTCTTGCGAGAAGAGCAGCCGTCGCGGGATGAGCCCGAAGGCGTAGATGAACTCGCGGTCGGCCCCGGCGGGCAGCATCGACTGCCACGCGAACACCAGCCCGCACAGGAGCAGCAGCGTCCAGGTGACAAACGGGGTGTTGCGTGTGGGGTTGAGGTCTCGGATGGGGATCATCGGTCGGGCATTCTTGGTACGCCCCTCGCGCTGGTCAACCGCGACTCCTCGGCGGCTTCGGCGTAGGCGCCGCTGCGCCGGATGCGCTCTCGCAGCGTCGATCGCGCCATGCCCGTGATGGCCGCCATGCGCGTGAGATTGCCCTCGCACCAGCGGTGCAGCGCGGGGAGGTCACCCGGCGCCACCTCCTCGGGCCACTGCCCCGTCGTCGGGGGAGGCATCGGCGGGGGAGTGCTCTTCAGCCGCAGCGCCACCGAGCGCGCGGTGCTCTCGAAGCGCAGCTCGCGCAGCCCGATGACCTCACCGTCGCACATGAACACTGCGCGCTTCAGCACCGCCAGCAGCTCGCGCACGTTGCCCGACCACGGGTGCGTCACCATGCGCCCGACGGCCCGCTCCTCGATGCGGCAATGGCGGCCCGTCTCGGCGCCGATGCGCTGGAGCAGCGCGTCCACCAGCGCGGGGATGTCCCCCTGCCGCTCGCGCAGCGGTGGAACCGTCACCCGAAAATCCGCGAGCCGGAAGTAGAGGTCTTCGCGGAAGCGCTCGGCGGCCACCATCGACTGGAGGTTGCGCAGCGTGGCGCTCACCACCCGCGGCCGTGCGCGGATCACCTGCTCGCCGCCCACCCGCCGCAGCTCGCCGGTTTCCAGAACGCGCAGGAGCTTCACCTGGAGGGAGAGCGGGAGGTCGCCGATCTCGTCGAGGAAGAGCGTTCCCTGGTGGGCCTCTTCGAAGAGGCCGCGGCGGCGGCCGACGGCGCCGGTGAAGGCCCCGCGCTCGTGGCCGAAGAGCTCGCTCTCGATGACGTCGGGCGCGATGGCCGCGCAGTTCACGGTGACCAATGGGCCATCACGGAAGGGGCCGAGGCGGTGGATCTCGCGGGCGACGAGCTCCTTGCCGACGCCGCTCTCGCCCTCGACGAGCACGGGGTACGGCGCGGGGGCGAAGCGCGCGATGGCGGCGCGGACGCGGTCCATGGCGGGGGAGGTTCCGACGAGGCTGGGGGCGACGACGGGATCGGGGACGTGGGTCTCGGGAACGCACTCGACGCGGGTGCGGCCGATGGTGAAGGTGACGCCGGGGCCGAGCACGGCGGAGGAGACGCGGGCGCCGCCGATCCAGGTTCCGTTGGTGCTGCCGAGGTCGGTGAGCATCCAGCCGGGGCCGACGCGGTGCACCTGCCCGTGGCGGGAGCTCACCGCGGCGTCGGCGAGCACCACGTCGCTGCCGGCGCCCGAGCCGAGGAGGAGCGGTCGCGCGCAGAGCGGCACGCGGCGCCCGTCGGGGAAGCACAGCGCGAGTCGGGGAATACTGTTGAGCGTAAAGAGCGGGTCGGTGCGGGCGTCGTCGGAGTCGGCGTCGAGGCGAACAGTGAGCTCGCCGTGTTGGAAGACGTCGCCGGGTTCGAGGCGGGCGAGGGGCTGGTGGTGCTCGCCGTGGAGGAGCACCGCGTCGCCGTCCTCATCGGGGACGACGAACCACGGGAGGGAGAAGCGCTCGGGGAGGTCGGAGGGGCCGTGGGAGATGGGGATGCAGAGGGGGCCGTCGACGCGACGAGAGAGGGAGTGGGACGTTCCGTGGGCGATGTGGACACGCAGCATGGGGAGCACCTCCGGGCGGGCGTCGAGGTGCCCACCGGGGCGCGTATCGGGGTGGGGCGGGACGGAGGTTTCGCGGGCTGATGAGAATCGCCGGGTGCTACCAGTCGATCGGGTGCGGCAGTGTGTCGCCGAGCGCTCGCCGGTCGCTGGCGAGGTAGCCGTCGCCCCAACACCAGAGGCTCCCGTCGTCGCGGAGCGCGCAGGCGCTGACCATCCCCTTCAGCACCCGAACGACCCGATCGACCCCGGGCACCCGCATCGGGCTGATGTCGGTGCGTGTCTGTCCGAACGACGCGCCGCCCCAGCACGTCACTGCACCCTCGGTGGTCGCCGCGCAGAGGTAGTAGAAGCCCAACGCCACGTTGGTGGCGCAGCGCACGCCGTCGTCGAAAGCGCCGCGGGTGATGTCGCTGGCCGGGTAGCGCGCTCCCCAGCAGGTCACCGTCCCCACGCGGTCGGTCGCGCAGATGGTGCTCGATCCGGCGGCGATGGTCTCGGCGTTGCCCGGTCCGATGGGGATCTCGGTCGCGTTGTCGCCCGGGTAGAGCACGCAGCGGGCGCTGGCGTCTGCGAAGCGTGCGCAGACGTGACCGAGGCCGACCGCGACGTCCGTCGCTCCGCTCTCCACGAACACCGACGGCGGAGCGAACGATCCCTGCCAGCAGATGACGCGTCCGCCTTCGAGGAGGACGCAGGTGCGTCGCAGGTTGAGCGCCACGAACACGCGCCGAGCGCCCTCGACGTCGGGCACCCGCGTGGGCGTCAGCATCCGGCGCGGCAGGTCGGCGTGCACGCCGCCGTCGGTGTTGTTCCCCCAGCACCAGAGCGAACCGTCGCCGCGGACGGCGCACCCGAGGTGCAGGCTCAGGCCGAAGGAGCGCACGTCGTCGATCGGCAGCGTGATCGCGCGCAGCTCTCCCGAGGACTCACGAGCGCCATCCGCGAAGGCGCCGTTGAGGAATCCCTGGCCACGACAGCGGATGTGACCGTCGCCGCGCAGGACGCAGCCGAAGGAGAGGTCCTCGGCGACGTCGATCACCGCATCAGGGCCGGTGGGGAGCGTTCGCAACGGCCCGTCGGATGGGGGGAGGCAGCGCAGGGGCTCGCTGTCGGCTGCGGGTGGAGCATCGGTCGCCGTGTCAGTGGTCGCGGCGTCGGTGGCTGATGCATCGACTACCGAGGCGTCGTTGGCACCACCGCTCACGGTCGACGCACACCCCGCGCCGATCATCATCACACCGATCCACCGAGTCGTCGCCATGGGCCACCGCGTCGCATCGTAGTACCGGCCCTCCGGCGACCAGAAGGGTTGGCGCGTATTCGCTCACGTTAGCCCAACGCCCCTCACCGTCGCGAAGCGACGGGCGACGGGTGGTCGGAGAAGGGCCGCAAGGGCGCCAGGATCGCAAGGAGTGAAGGTCGGCAACGACGCATCCACGTTTGCAGGATGGTGACGGCGGGCGCGCCGGACCACCCGCCCGATTGCTCCCTTGCGATCCTGGCGCCCTTGCGGCCCTTCTTCGACCACCGTCGCCCGTCGCTTCGCGACGGTGAGGGGCGTTGGGCCGACGTGAGCGAATGTTCGCCAACATCTCGGGTCCGCTGTGGCGAGGCACTGACCCGCGGTCGGCTACTTCTTCTTCTGCGGCTTCGTCGTGAGGTCGATGGCCGCCTGGATGCCCTGTCCCACTGCGAGCTCGATGAGCTCGACCGCCCGCGCGAGCGTCGCTTCCAACGTCGCGGCCTCGTCCTTCGCAAACGCGCTCAGCACGTACGCGTCGACCGGGCCCGCCGCGGGTCGGCCGATGCCGATGCGCAGCCGGGCGTAGTCCGCGCCAATGGTGGCGTTGAGGTCGCGCAGGCCGTTGTGCCCGGCGTGGCCGCCGCCCAGCTTGGCGCGCAGCTCGCCGAAGGGAAGCTCCAGCTCGTCGTGCACCACCAGGATGTCCGCGGGCTTGAGCCCCATCGCCTGCACGGCCTTCACCACCGCGCGCCCAGAGAGGTTCATGAAGGTCTGCGGCTTGAGCAGCGACACGTCGTGCCCGGCGATCATCGCGCGCGCCAGGAACCCCACGTACTTCTCCCGCCACTCGCTCCCGAGCTGCCGCGAGTGCAGCGCGTCGAGCGCCATGAAGCCGACGTTGTGACGGTGGAAGCGGTACTGGTTTCCGGGGTTGCCGAGGCCGACGACGAGCTTCATTGCGGGGCGCGCAGTGTGCCCTCGCGCCGGGGTATCGTCCACGCGATGCGTCCCCTCGACCCCAACGACCTCGATGGCGCGCTCGCCCTCGCGCGCGATGCCTTCATCACCCTCCGCGGGGCGCGCATCTTCCTCACCGGCGCCACCGGCTTCTACGGCGTGTGGCTGCTGGAGACGCTCGCCCACGCCCGCCGCTCGCTTGGCCTCGACGTCGAAGCTGTCGTGCTCTCGCGTGACCCCGAGCGCTTCGTCGCGCGCCTCCCGCACCTCGCGGCTCACCCGTGGTTGCGCTTCCACCGCGGGGACGTTCGGGACTTCAGCGCGCCCGACGGGAGCTTCACGCACGTCGTCCACGCCGCGACCTCGACGAGCTTCGGACCGGGCGGAAAGGAAGACCCGCACGAGGCCATCCACGTTGTCGTCGACGGCACCCGTCGTGTGCTCGATTTCGTTCGCGAGGCGAACGTTCCCCGGCTGCTCTTCACCAGCTCTGGCGCGGTGTACGGGAGGCAGCCCGACGGGATGACCCACATCCCAGAAGACTGCACCAACGCCCCCGACACCATGGACGTTCGCAGCGCGTACGGTCACGCCAAGCGCCTCGCCGAGCAGCTCTGTGCACAGGCCCGCGGAACCGAAGCAGTGATCGCGCGGGGGTTTGCCTTCGTGGGGCCGCACCTGCCGTTGGATGTTCATTTCGCCATCGGGAACTTCATCGGCGACGCGCTCGCGGGACGCACCATCGTCGTGTCGAGCGATGGCAGCCCGATGCGCTCGTACCTCTACGGCAGCGACCTCGCGGCGTGGCTGTGGGTGATGCTCGCGCGGGGCGTTGGTTCGAGGCCATACAACCTCGGGAGCGACGACGACCGGCCGCTGGGCGAGGTGGCGCGGCGGGTGGGCGCGCTGCTGGGCGTCCCGGTGGAGGTGCGCGGGAAGGCCGATCCGACGGCGGCGCGGCATCGGTATGTTCCGAGCGTGGCGCGGGCGCGAGACGAGCTCGGGCTGGCGGTGACGGTTGGGCTCGACGAGGCCATAGTGCGCACGGCGCGGTGGCATCAGGGCCGCTGAAGACAACGAAGGAGACGGACACCATGGCGAAGCGAATCTCTCCCCAGGAAGCCCAGGAGCTCATCACGCAGCAGGGCTACTCGTACGTGGACGTACGGTCGGTGCAGGAGTTCGAGGGCGGGCACCCGGAGGGCTCGTACAACGTGCCGCTGCTGGACGTCGGGCCGGCGGGGATGGTTCCCAACGCGGACTTCGTGGCGGTGATGGGGAAGGCGTTTCCGAAGGACGCGAAGCTGGTGGTCGGGTGCCTCGCGGGCGGTCGGAGCGCGAAGGCGGTCGCGGCGCTGGAGTCGGCGGGCTTCACCAACCTCGTCGATCAGCGCGCGGGCTGGGGCGGCGCGAAGGATCAGTTCGGTCGGCTCACGGAGCCAGGCTGGTCGGGCGCGGGGTTGCCGAGCGCGTCGGGTCCCGATGCGGCGCGCGGCTACGCGGCGCTGAAGAAGGCGTAGGGCTGGATCAGCGCCCGTTGCAGTAGCGGTTGAAGGCGGTGGGGTCGACGCCGCCGTCGGGCAGCGCCCCGTGGGCGCGCGAGATCTCCCACGGGATCGCGCAGCGGCTCTCGCGGGCGCACCAGACGAGCCCGGTGGAGGGAATGCACCCGTGCTGGTCGCGGTCGCCACCGGGGGCCGGACCCTGCTCGACCGGTACGGGTTGCAAGGGTGCGCTCGATCGGGCGCAGCCGAGAGCGACCGAGACGAGCAGGAGCCAGCGCGCGCTCATGGGCCGGCGCAGTAGGCGGCGAAGGCGCGGGCGTTCTCCGCGGGGGTGCCGGTCATGGCGATGTTGTGCTCGCGGGCGAGCTCCCAGGGGCGCACGCAGTGGTTCTCGCGGGCGCACCAGGAGTAGCCGGCCGAGCCGATGCAGCCGTGCTCGTCGCGGTCGCCGCCGACGCGCGGGCCAGGGGGCGGTGGCGTCGTCGGGGAGGGAACGGGCTCGGGGCTCGCCATCGGTGGCGGGTTGGCGTTGGTCGAGCTCGACGTGGCGCAAGCGCCGAGGCCCGCGACCAACAGGCAGGAGGCGAGGCGCACCAACAGGTCTGGCTTCATGCGAGGTTCCTTTCCCACGAGGGCGCCGAGGGTCTCCGATCCGCGCGAGCGCATCAAGGTTGGCCGATGAAAGGACGCGATCGGTGCGCGCCGCGCTGACGCCGCGGCGTGGGCGCGATCACCGCAATCGCTACTGGCGAACCGGTCGTCGCCCGCTGGACAGCACCGACCACCGCCACACCAACAGCCCCGCCACGCTCGCGAGACCCGTCGCCAGGCCCACCCACAGCCCGACGGCGCCCCACCCCATCCGGAACGCCAGCACGTACCCCACGGGCAGCCCCACCATCCAATGGCCACCGAGGTTGGCCAGCATCGAGCTCACCGTCTCGCCCCAACCCCGCAGCACACCCGACAGCGTCACCTGCGCGCCGTCGAAGAGCTGGAAGAACCCGGCCACCACCAGCAGCCGCTGCGCCAGCGCCGTGACCTCCGGGTCGAGCTGGAAGATCGCCAGGATCCACCGCGACCCCAGCACCATCGTCACCGCCGACGTCGCCATGAAGGCCACGCCGAGCGCCACCGCGCTCCAGCCGGCGAGCCGCGCGCCCTCCGTGTCGCCGCGCCCGAGGCTCTGCCCGACGCGCACCGTCCCCGCCGCCGAGATGCCCATCGGCACCATGAACACGAAGCTCGCCACCTGGAGCACCACCTGGTGCGCCGCCGCGGGCACGACTCCGAGGCCCGCCGCCAGCACCGTCGCCAGCGAGAACACCCCGCCCTCGAACAACAACTGCAACCCCGCGGGCAGCCCGATGCGCCACAGCGCGCGCAGGCTCGGCGCGTGCGGCCGCAGCGAGCGCCACCAGCCCGGGTGCTTCTTCACCGTCCACGCCAGCAGCGTCACCAGCATGAACGTCCGCGAGAGGTTGGTCGCCATCGACGACCCGACCACGCCGAGCGCGGGCGCGCCGAGGCGCCCCTGGATGAGCGCGTAGCAGCCGAGCGCGTTGACCACGTTGGCGGCGAGCAGCACCACCGTCCCGGGTGTCGTTGCTCCGACGGCTTGCAGCGTCTGTCGCAGCGAGATGAAGAGCAGGGCGAGGGGGAGACTCCAGGCGACCGTTCGGAGGCAGGCGCTCGCGGGGGCGACGAGCTCGGGCGCCGCGCCGAAGTGGTGGAGCTGCGTGCTCACGAACATCACCACGCCCATCAGCGGGAGCGACACCGCGAGCGCGAGCCAGAGGCCCTGCACGGCGTAGCGCGCGACGTCCTCCTCGCGGCCCGCGCCGTGGGCGACGGACACCTCGTGGTCGAGTCCCATCAGCAGCCCGATGCCCATGAGGAAGGCCAGCATGAACACCGATGACGACAGCCCCACGGCCCCGACGGCGTTGCGCCCGAGGGCGCCCACCATGGCCGTGTCCACGAGCGCCATCAGCATCACGCCGAGCTGCCCGATGACCACCGGCCACGCGAGCGCGAAGGTCGGTCGCCAGTGGGCGCGCAGGTCGCCGAGACGCAGCGCAGTCACCGGGCGGAGCGGAGGTTGACGCGAACGCCGTGCTTCGGCCGCAGCGTCACCGACGAGGTCGTGGCGATGCGCGCGGAGGGCGCGAGCGACACGTCGAAGCGACGCGCGAAGGAGGCCAGCAGCAGCAC
The DNA here is from genome assembly GCA_044229975.1 of Polyangiales bacterium. GTDB lineage: Bacteria > Myxococcota_A > Polyangia > Polyangiales > SCUS01. The sequence goes on along the minus strand of JBGARZ010000031.1, from coordinate 21,930 downwards.
CGACTCCATCATCGCGAAGGCGTTGCCGATGCACACGCGCGGACCACCACCAAAGGGGAAGTACGCGAACTTGTGGAGGCGTTTGGCGAGACCGTCGTTCCAGCGGTCGGGGTCGAAGCGGTCGGGGTCGACGAAGGTGCGCTCGTCGTGGTGCATCGCCCACGGGCTCAGGAAGATGTTGGTCCCCTTGGGGAAGCGGTGGCCGCCGAGCTCGAACTCCTCCTGCGACTCGCGCCCGATGGCCCACGCGGGCGGATAGATGCGCATCGACTCGTGGATGACCCCGCTCGCAAACGTGAGCTTCGGAACATCATCCAGCGTGAGCCTTCGACCCGGCGCCACGGACTCCACCTCGGCGCGCAGGCGGGCGATCATCTCGGGGTGTCGGCAGAGCAGCACCGTCGACCACGACAGGGTGAGGGCGGTGGTCTCGTGGCCCGCGAGGAAGAGCGTGAGCACCTCGTCGCGCACCTGGGCATCAGTCATGTGGGTGCCGTCGTCGTCCTGCGCGGCGAGCAGCATGGAGAGCAGGTCGCGGCTGTCGGGGTCGGGCTTCGCGCGGCGCTGGCGGATGATGCCGTCGACGATGGCGCGGGTGGCGCTCACCGCGTCGCGGTAGCGCTTCGCGTGCGGCAGCGGGGTCTTGATGAGCCAGGGGTTACCCACCAGCAGCGGGTTGTTGTACCAGCCGAGAACCGCTTCGAGCGCCGGGCCGACGACGCTGGCGACGCCTTCGACGTCGGCGCTGAAGAGCGTGCGCGCCACGATGTCGAGGGTGAGGGCCATGAAGTCTTCGTGGACGTCGCGCTCGCCGCTCTTCCACGTCGCGAGGGTGTCCTCGGTGCGGTCGACCATGATCGTCGCGTAGTCGGTGAGGCGCTCACGATGGAAGGCTGGGCTGCTGAGTCGTCGCTGGCGCTTCCAGAAGTCGCCTTCGCTGGTGAGCAGTCCTTCGCCGAGCACGCGCTTGAGGTCGCGGGCGAAGAAGTCCTTGCTGAAGCGCGCGGCCTGCTTCACCAGCACCTGCTCGACGAGCACCGGGTCGCTTACCAGCAGGAAGTCCATGTCCATCAGGCGAAAGGTCGCGAGGTCGCCTTCGCGCCGACGCACACCGGTGAGGAAGCCGAGCGGGTCGCGGAAGTAGTGCAGGAAGCTCCCGACCACAGGGAGGCCCTTCACGTGGTGGAGATCGTGCGAGGGGGCGCGGGAGGTTCCGTCCATGGGGTTTGTTGGGGCACCGCGTAGCACGGGGGCGCGGCGGTTGGCGACGCACGGAGCGTGACAGGCTATTTCCGAGGGGTCTTGACCGTCGCGGCGCGGAGGGCGATTCCTAGTGCCCATGACGGCCAAGACGACGGACAAGGTGCTCCGCGCGGTGACGCAGCGGGTGATGGATTCGTTCACGGCACAGGGGGCGCTCTTCACGGCGCTCGACGTGTCCAACGCGGTGAAGGGAACGCTCCCCGACATCCGCCACCGGGAGGTCGCCCCCATCGTGCGCGACCTCTACGAGCGCGGCGCCATGGGCGACTACCTGCAAGACCTCATCGACGTCCTCGCCGACGGCCACAAGCCCGTGCAGGCGTACCTCTATCACCTGCCCGAGCACGAGGTCGCCCTCTACGACGACTCGATGCGCAACCAGCTCTCCATCCCCCCGGTGAGCACCAGCGTCGACGCGAGCGGCGAGGCCAACGTCGGCTCGCACTCCACCGAAGCCCCCGTGCTCGTGGGTCGCGACGGCCGCGCTCGCATCGCGCGGCAGCTCCTCCTCAACGCCGGCATCGTCGCGGAAGAGGTGGCGCTGGTCGGTCAGGCGTCGCCCGCGAAGCTCACGCTCACGACGCCCACCGGGTCGGAGGTGGAGAGCGCCACGTCGAAGGTGCTGGAGTACGAGCACCCGTCGCTGTTGCATGTTCCGCGGGCGCTGATGGCCGCCTTCGGCGCGCACGACAAGCTCGTCGCGCGGGTGTTCTCGGGGAGGGTGGAAATCGTCCGCGCGGGGTGAAGGCTCCGCCCCGCTTGTGAGCCCACCGGGTCGTGCGGTAGTCGTGCGGCCCGATGAACCCCACCGACCTCCGCACCATCGCTCCGCCGCCGCCCGCCCCGGGCGTGAAGTACCGCCGAATCCTGCTGAAGATGTCGGGCGAGGCGCTCTGCTCGCAGGAGGGAGGCTTCGGCCTCGACCCCGCGGCGATCGGCGAGCTGGCCGATGAGCTCGCCCATGTGTGGCGCACCCTCGGCGTGCAGCTCGCGCTCGTGGTCGGCGGCGGCAACATCTTCCGCGGTCTGCGCGGCAGCGCCTCGGGGATGGACCGCTCCACCGCCGACTCCATGGGCATGCTGGCCACCGTGATGAACGCCCTCGCGCTGCAAGACGCGCTGGAGAAGCGGGGCGTTCCGACGCGGGTGCAGACGGCGATCGAGATGCCCAAGGTGGCCGAGCCGTACATCCGTCGGCGGGCGGTGCGTCACCTGGAGAAGGGGAGGGTGGTGATCTTCGCGGCGGGCACGGGCAACCCGTACTTCTCGACGGACACGGCGGCGGCGCTGCGGGCGATGGAGATCCACGCCGACGCGCTGTGCAAGGCCACCAAGGTCGACGGCGTCTACGACAGCGACCCGAAGAAGAACGCCGACGCGAAGTTCTTCCCGCGGCTGAGCTTCGATGAGTTCATCACGCAGAAGATCGGCGTGATGGACACCACGGCCGTGACGCTGTGCCGCGACAACAAGCTGCCCATTCGGGTGTTCAAGCTGGGCGAGCACGGCAACGTCGAGCGCGTGCTGCGCGGCGAGGACGTCGGCACGGTCATCGACTGACGGGGCTGTGCCGGAGTTCGCGGGACCGCATTGCGAGTGCGTGCAGTCGCTCACTCCGGGCTATTTCAGGTGGTCACCCCGCTGCGCGAGGTTGCAGCACGGATTTCAACGAACAACCCAGCGATCTGTTCATCACCAACCGCGAGTCGCTGCAACCTCGCGCAGCGGGGTGACCACCTGAAATAGCCCGGAGTGAGCGACTGCACGCACTCGCAATGCGGTCCCGCGAACTCCGGCGCACAGCGGGCTCAACCGCGCTCCGCGCGCAGCTCCTTCCGCGTCTTCTCGAACTGCCGATAGAACGGCGACTCCGTCCCGAGCCGCTTGACCAGCGTCGCGTGCGCGTCGGCCGGGAGCATCGCGCCCGCGTCGGCCCACAGGTCGTCGAAGAGCGACTCCGTCGAGCCCATGGCCAGCGACGGAAACGCCCCGTCCGCCACCTCGCCGTAGCCCACGATCAACAGCCGCGACCAGAGCTGCGCGGTCGCCTTCGACCACGCCTTCTCGTGGAACTTCCCCTGGAGGTCGGTGAGCCGCCGCAGCTCCTTGGTGGAGACCGGCGAGTTCTCGTCGAGCGCTTCCATGATGGCCTTCGCCTCGGGCAGCAGCCCCGCGCGCAGGTCGCGCCCGTCGCGCAGCGCGCACAGCATCGCCGCGAACACCTCCGCCGCGAACACCGTCGCCCTCCCGCGAAACCACTTCGCGTACACGACCTTGCGCGACATCATGAGCTTCGCGCGCAGGTGCCACAGGTCGAACACCCGCTGGTCACCGCCATCGTCCCAGGTCCAGCGCATCACCTCGCCCGGGTGCAGCCGACTCCACAACGAGGCCAGGCCCTCCCGGTTGTCCATCGGGAACACCAGCAGCACCCCGTCGCGCTGCACCGCCTTCACCGCCGCCGCGAGCGTGGGCTTCGCCATCAGTGCGCCTCAGCCGAAGGTCGCCACGAGCGCCGAGAGCGCCGCGCGCCCGCCCGTGGTGAGCGCCACGCCGTCGCCGAGCAGCAGCGTGTCGAAGTCCACCGTGGCCAGTCGCGCGAGGCTCAGCTTGAGGGCCGCGACGTCGTCGATGACCTTCTCGGGCAGCAGCCCGCACGCGCCCGGTGGATTGCCCACGCACGCATCACCCACCACGAGGAGGTTGCGCTCGGGCCAGTGGAGGGCGATCTCGCCGGGCGACTTGCCGTGGGCGTCGAGCGCGACGAAGGGCCCCGCGCGGTCGCCGAAGGAGAGCTCGCGGTCGATGACAGCCCCTTGGGCGCGGGCGTGCGGTGCGTCGGCCGAGTGGATGACGACGGTCGCCCCGGTGCGCTCGCGGACGCGGTTGCTGGCGCGGGTGTGGTTGCGGTTGGTGATCACGACGAGCGAGACGCCTTCGAGCGCGAGGGCGTCGAGGACAGCGTCGGACATCTCCACCGGGTCGACGCACACGTTGCCGCCGGGCGCGCGCAGCAGGTAGCCGTTGAAGTCGTAGCCGTGGCGTTCGGAGAACCACGCCCAGGTGAAGATGCCGGGGAGGAGCTCGTTCATGGAGCGATGGGGTAACACGAACCGTCGTGTACAACCCACACGATGGCTCGACGCTCCAGCTCTGCCGCCACCGCGCTGCTGTTCCTCGTCGGGTGCACCGCCCCGCCCGCGCGCCCGCCCATCTTTGCGCCCGCGGACGTGCCGTCCGTCGACGTCGCGCCCGACGCCCCCGTCATCGACGCGCCTGCACCCGATGTGCTGCCCGACGATGTTCCTCCCGTGCTTCCGCCGCGGCGCTCGTTGCCGCCGTCGCCGCGCCCGCTCGCCGACCTCGTTGGCTTCTCGCTCCCGGGTCGTGACCTCCCTGTCGGCAGCTCTCCCTCCGCCCGCGGTCGCCGCGCGTGGGCCCTGCGCGCCCTGCGTTCGATCGGTGTCCATCGGGTGCGCCGCGAGGTGTTCTGGCGCGACGTCGAGCCCACCATGGGCACCTTCACGTGGACCGACTACGACGCCGTCCTCGACGAGTGCCGCGCCGCCAACATCGACGTGCTCGCGGTGCTCGCCTACGGCAACCGCTGGGCCTCCGCCGCCCCCGGCGCGACGGACTTCTACGCCCCCGACGACCCCGCGACCTTCGCCCGCTACACCGCCGCCACCGTCGCGCGCTACCGCGACCGCGTCCGCGACTGGGAGGTCTGGAACGAACCCAACGCCGGCTTCCGCTTCTGGCTCCCGACGCTGCGCGGTGATCCGCCCGCCTTCGGTCGCCTCGTGTCCGCCGCCCGCGCCGCCGCGGTCGCCGCCGACCCGTCGGCCCGCGTCGCCTTCGGCGGAACGGTCTTCCTCCCGCAGCTCATCACCGGCGGCGTCCCGTGGGCCCGCAGCGCCTTCGAGGCGAACCCCACGCTCGCCCCGGCGCTCGGCGCGTACGCCCTGCACGCGTACACGCTCTATCCGCCGCGGGTCTCTCCCGAGTTCGAGGGGCGCGACGAGGTGTCGCTCGTGCACAAGGTCGAAGAGACCGCCGCGATGCTCCACGCCAGCGGCTACGACCTCGCCCGCCCCCTCTGGATCACCGAGGTCGGCTGGCCCGTCACCGCCGTCGTCACCGAGGAGAAGCAGGCGCGCTACCTCGTTCGAACGGTGCTGCTCTCGGCGCTGTCGGGCGTCGACGGCGTGTGGATCTACGAGCTCGGTGACGGCAACGGCCGCGGCGACCTCGTCCCCGAGGACTACTTCGGCGTCTACCGCTACGACCCCAACACCGCCGACGACGTCGACCCCGAGCCCAAGCGCTCGGCCCTCTCGCTGCGTGCGCTCTTCACTGCGTTGGGCGCCTTCCATGTGACGTCGCGCGTTGCCGTCGACGGAGCGCCCGACGACGTGCATGTGCTCACGCTCACCGACGCGAGCGGCCATCGTGCGTGGGCCGCGTGGCGCGCCGATGACGAAGCGGCGCCGTGGCGATGGTCGCCGCCCGCCGAGGCCACACAGCTCGTCGACATGATGGGCGCCGCCGTCGAGCGAAGCGCGGGCGAGGTGCTCGTGACCGGCGCCCCGGTGTACGCCATCGCGCGCTGACCCGATGCTTCGTCGCGCCCACCTCCTCGTCCTCCTCGCGACGCTCCTCGGTCTCTCGCTCGCCTTCGCCCAGCGCCGTCCGCCGCTGCCGTCCGCGCTCTTCCACGGCGGCGCCGCTCCGGTGGTCACCGGGCCCGCGCCGTCGCCCCTGCGCGGCCTCGACGCCGACGACTGCGCCGCCTGCCACGCCGCCATCGCCGCCGAGTGGCGCGCCTCGCTCCACGCCCACTCCTGGCGCGACGACGTCTTCCAGGCCTCCTACCGCACCGAACCCGACGCCTTCTGTCGCAACTGCCACGCGCCGCTCATGGCCGCTGGAGCGCCCGAACCCGACGCCCGCGCCGCCCGCGAAGGCGTCTCCTGCGCGGTCTGCCACGTGCGCGACGGTCACGTCCTCGGCACCGGCGCGGGCCGCGGTGACGCTGCGCCCATGGCCGATCCGCATCCGTTGACAGTGCGCGCCGACCTCGCGACGAGCGCCTTCTGCGCGGGGTGTCACCAGTTTGATTTCCCCGCCGTTCCGCACGCGGGCGCGACCCCGTCGGGCGAGCCCATGCAGGACACCTGGGGCGAGTGGTCGCGCAGTGACGCCGCCGCGCGCGGTCAGCCCTGCCAGCACTGCCACATGCCCTGGCGCACGGATGCCCACGGTCAGCGCTACCGGTCCCACACCTTCCCCGGCCTCGACGCCGACCTCCTGCGGCGGGCGGTTCGTGTCGATGTTCGCGCCACCCGCACGGCCACCGCGCTCACGGTGCGCGCGACGTTGCGACCGGGTGACATCGGCCACGCGTTTCCGACGGGCGACCTCTTCCGCCAGGCCGAGCTCACCGCCTGGATCGACGGCGACGAGACCACCCAGCGCGTCGCTCGCTTCACCCGCAGCTACGGCGCCACGAGCTCGGGCCGCCGCCATCAGTCGGCGGACTCACGCCTCCCTCCGCCCCACGGCGACACGGTCCGCGAGGTGACCCTCACGCTGCCGATCGGTGCGCGCGTCCGGTGGACCCTCGACCACCTGCGGATGCCCACCGAGCAGGCACTTCGTCAGGGCGTCGCGGTCACCCGCAACCGCACCCGCGTGGCCGACGGTTACACCAGCCCGTAAACCGTCACGGCGTGCGCAGCGGCGAGACGCGCACGTGACCGTTGCCCTGGTCGCGACGCTGTCCGGCGGCGTACTCGCTCCACGCCATCCACGCGCGGTCGCCCGCGACGGCGAGCTCGGGGTCGCGCGCATGGGCGGTGGGCGCGGACACGGTGACGGCGTGGTCGGCGAGGTGCTCGGGGCCGAGGGCCGTCGAGGACACGCGCACGGCGGCGTTGCGGTCGTCGCCCTCCATCCAGGCCAGCACGCGGCGGTCGCCCACCGTCACCAGCGACGGGGCGAAGGCCGATGTCGTGCCCGTCACGAGGGCGCGCGGCGCGGGAGGCGTCGGCGTCGCCGCGGTGCGGGTCCACTCGATGTAGCGGAGGGAGTACGGCGCGCGGGCGCTGTCCCGCTGGGCCCACACGACGGTGAGCGCGTCGCCTCGCCAGGCCACCGTGGGGGCGCCCACCTCGCCGAACCCGAGCGTCACCGGCGTGCCCACCGGGACGCCCTCGTCGGTCAGGGTCACGCCCATCACCGAGGCCGCGGTGCGGTACGCCACGAAGGCGTGCGCGCCGCGGAAGGCGATGGCGACGTCGTAGGGCCGCTCGCGTCGCACGGGGCCACAGCGCTCCATGGGCGTGTCGTCCGGGTCGACCAGCATCGACGGACCCTCCTCGTCGGGGCTGCCGCTCGGGAGCGCGCAGGCGACGGTGGCGAGGGTCTGGTGGAGCATCGTTCCGTGGATGGGCAGCACCACGCTCACTTCGTGGCCCGATCGCGGGTGGTAGGCGAGGCCCGCGGTCTGCCGGTCTTCGCCGATGCACTTGGTGCCGAAGCAGTCGAGGACGCCGCCCGCGGTGGCGGCCATCCAGCGGTCGCCGTCGCTCGCCACGACGACCTCGTCGACGTCGAGGAGGTGCTGCTCCGAGCGCAGCGGCGCGGTCGCGCCACCACCAAACGCGAAGCGAAACGCGTTGCCGAAATCTCCCGACGCCGTGCCGACGTGCCGCACGCCGAAGGTGAGGGTGCGGAGCCCGTCGGGCGCCGCTGCGGCCGTGGCGATGATCCGCACGCCCATCGCGCCGACGGCGAGCGTCGCGGGGGGCGCGGGTTCGCCCGCGGCGCTGACGTCGACGGAGACGGTGGACATGCGCGCCGGTGCGCCGGGCCCCGAGAGCTCGGCGATGAGGCGAGCGCGGTCGCCCTGGGCGGCGATCTGGAGGCGGTCGATGCGGCCCACGAGACCAGGGAGCTCGACGCCGCCCGGGAGCGCGAGCGAGATCGGTCCCTCGGCGGGCGGGGGCGGCGCGACGACGACCGGGGGCGCCGCGGCGGGCGTTGGTGCGACGGGCTCGGGCTGCACCACGGGGCGCGGCGGTGGCGGAGGAGCGCGCCGCGAACAGCCGAGGGCGACGATGGACACCAGCAGCGGGAGCGAGGAGAGGCGCATCGGTCGGCGAGGATAAGCGAGCGCGTGGAGTTTGGAGTAGGTCGCGCGGCGGAGTTCGTCCGTCGCCGAGCCAACACCCCCCCACTGGCAGGTTCATCCATTTGGCATGATGAAGCCCCGGTGAGCGTGCTCGCGGGCCTCCTCGAATCCAACCTCTCCGGCCTCGTCGATCGCTGGCGGGCCTCGGTGGCCTCGCGCCTCGCGCCCGGAACCGACGTCGCCCCCGAGCTCATCGCGCACATGAGCGGCTTCGTCCAGGCTGCCGCGCTCGCCCTCCGCGCCCCGGCATCCGACGTGGGTGCTCCGATGCATGTGGACTCGGAGTACGGCGCGCTCCTCGACGACGTGCTCGAGACCATCGATCGCGAGAAGGTGCAGGTCCCGTCGTCCGAACTCCGGCGCTTCGTCGCGTTCGTGATGGCCGCCGTCGCCGACGCTGGGCGCGCGCACGCCGAGGCGCTGCGCCGCGGCGAGGAGCGCTACCGAACGCTCTTCGAGTCCATCGACGACGGCTTCTGTCTCATGCAGCTCCTCTTCGACGCGGACGACCGTCCCATCGACTACCGCTTCCTGGAGACCAACGCGGCCTTCGAGGTTCACACCGGCCTCAAGAACGCCCTCGGCCGCACGGCGCGGGAGCTCGTTCCCGACCTCGACGCGTCGTGGTTCGAGCTCTACGGGCGCGTCGCGCTCACCGGCGAGACCACCCGCTTCGAGAATCACGCGCCCGCCATGGGCGGCCGTTGGTTCGACGTGTATGCAAGTCGCGTCGGGCCGCCCGAGCTGCGGCAGGTGGCGCTGGTCTTCAAGGACGTCACGCGCCAGAAGGCGGCCGAGGCCGAGCGCGAGCGCCTGCTCGTCACCGAAGGCGCCGCGCGCCGCGAGGCGGAGGACGCGGGTCGGCTGCGCGACGAGTTTCTCGCGACGGTGAGCCACGAGCTGCGTACGCCGCTCACGGCGATGCTCGGGTGGGTGCAGATCCTGCGATCGGGCACGCTTCCTCCCGACCGTCAGGAGCGCGCGCTCGCGACCATCGAGCGCAACGCGCGGGCCCAGTCGCAGCTCATCGAAGACCTGCTCGACGTGAGCCGCATCCTCGCGGGCAAGCTCCGCCTGGACGTTCAGGCCGTCGATCTCCGGTCGGTGGTCGAGGCCGCGTTGGAGACCGTGCGACCGGCGGCCGAGGCGCGGGAGACGCAGCTCCTCGCGACGCTCGCCACGGACTGCCTCGTGATGGGCGACCCCGAGCGCCTCCAGCAGGTCGCCTGGAACCTCCTCTCCAACGCCGTGAAGTTCAGCCCCAAGGGGGCGAGGGTGCGGGTCGTGATCGAGCGCCATGACTCGTCGGTGGAGCTCAGCGTCATCGACCAGGGGCGGGGCATCGAGTCGGCCTTCGTTCCGCATGTGTTCGAGCGCTTCCGCCAGGCGGACGGCGGGGCGACGCGCGCGCAGGGTGGCCTCGGGCTGGGGCTCTCGATCGTGCGCCAGATCGTGGAGATGCACGGCGGCACGGCGGAGGCTTTCAGCGAGGGCGAGGGGAAGGGCGCGACCTTCACGGTGCGGCTCCCGATCGCGGCCACGCGTCGTCGCAGCCCGGCCCACGGGACGCCCATCCGCGAGGTCGCGCCCGAAGCACCACTGACGGTAGACCCGGACGGGCTCCGTGGCGTTCGCGTGCTCGCGGTCGACGATGACGACGACACGCGCGAGCTGATCCGCACGCTGCTGGAGAGCGCGGGAGCGGAGGTTCGTGTGGCCTCCAACGTCGCGGAGGCGTGGCGACTCTTCACCGCCGCGCCGCCCGAGCTGGTCCTGTCGGACGTCGGGATGCCCGCCGAGAGCGGCTACGAGCTCGCGCGCCGCATCCGCGCGTCGGTGGGCCCTGCGTCGGATGTCCCGGCCGTGGCGCTCACCGCCTACGCCCGCTCGGAGGATCGCACCCGCGCGCTGCAAGCCGGCTTCAACAGCCACGTGCCCAAGCCGGTCGAGCCCGGTGAGCTGTTCGCCGTGCTCACGTCGGTGCTTCGCCGCTCTCGTCGCGGTCCGTCGTGAGCGCCCGCAACCACGCCACCAGCGCCGCGGCCACGCCCGGCGCGTAGTCCCCCGTCCAGTTGGCCGCCCTCGACGCCTCCGCCGTCGCGTGCGCGCGCCACTCGTGGTCGGCGCCCGCCACCTCCACGAACCGTGCGCTCCCCGCTCGCGCTCCGTTGAGCGCCTCGGCCATCGCGACGTGTTCGTCCCGCTGCGCCAGCCAGTCGCTGCTGCCCCACATCACCAGCGCCGGAACCTCCATCGCCAACAGCGGCCCCGCCACCGGGCACGCCTGCACCTCGCGCCAGTACCGCCCGGTGCGCCCGTACAGCCGCCCCGCCGCGTCGACGCCCAGCACTCCTCGGTGCGCTTCCATCCCCGCGAGCGCCGCTTCGGGCTCGATGCCCTCTTGCAGCACCCGCGCGTCGAAGCGCTGTTGTACCCGCAGCGCCGCCTCCGCCTGCGCCGCGTCGACGCCCGCCATCGCGAGCATCCGCCGTCGGCTGGCCACGGTGTACTCCGCCCAGGTCAGCCACCCGACGCCGTACAGCGCCACCCCGCGCACCGCCGCCACGCCTGCCGCCAACCGCGGCGCGTGCAATCCCCCCAACGAGTGTCCGAAGAGAACGCCCCGCTCCCCGCGCACCCACTCCGTCTCGACCACCGCGGCCAACGCCGCGCGGAAGTCGTCGTGCTCCTCTTCGAAGCCCGCATCGTCGGCCTTCGGACCGCCGCTCCCGCCCTTCCCCCGCTTCTCCGCGCGCACCGTCGCATAACCGACATCGTTGAGCTCTCTCAACAGACACCGCAGCGGGTCGATCTCCCCATCGGGCAGAAAGGCCACCGTCCCCGCGGCGTAGCCCTGGAGGTACATCACCCACGGAAAGGGCCGGTCGCCCTCGGGCAGCGTCCACCGTAGGCGCAGCCTCCCCGCGGGGCCGTCGGCCCAGGTGTCGCGGTGTATCAACCCGCGGCGGCCGGGCGCGGCGGGCCGCACGCGACCCCTCATCGCTTCCGAAACACCATCCGATAGATGGGCAGCCCGTCTTCCATCGCGCGCACCTCGCGGTTCGACCGCGCCGGCGCAAACGGGCTCTCCTCCGCGAACATACCCTCCACGGTATTCTCCAGCGCCGCGCACGCCGCGAGCCGCTCGAAGTACTCCGCCGCGCGGTCTTCCACGTCGGTCTGCACCAGCAGGAGCGCGCCCGGCGCCATCAGCCGCGCGAGCTCGGCCAGGAAGGAGTCCTGCACCACCAGCCGCTTGGCGTGGCGCTTCTTCCACCACGGGTCGGGGAAGTGCACCGCCGCGCCGACCACGCACCCGTCCGGGCGCAGCCGCGGCAGCGCGAGGCCCGCGTCCTCCGCGTAGCAGCGCGCGTGAGTGAAGCCCTTCTTCTGCAAGCGCTCGTCGAGCACCGCCGCCAGCTTGCGGCGTATCTCCATCGCCACGAAGCGCGTCGTCGGGTGCAGCGCCGCGTACCCCAGCGCGAAGCCACCGCGCCCGGGACCCACCTCCAGAAACACTCCGCCTCCGCCCGGGACCAGCGTGTCGAGGTCAACCGTCTCCCCATCAGGGAGTCGCGGCGCGTGATCGTACTTCGTGATGTGCATGAGGGTGGCGTCCGGCTCCGGTGCTACCGTGCGCGCCCCGGCGCACGCAACGGCTTCCACTCGCAGCGACCCAACCCCACCACTCCGATGACCGAACCCACCTCCGTCCCCGCCGTCCATCCCCACCCGACGGTGCGCGCCGTGATGCGCGAGCGCTGGGCCCTCGCGTGCGCCGTGTTCAGCGGCCTCGCCATCTTCCTCGGCTTCGCGGGCAAGGAGATCTACCCGCTCGCCTTCGTCTCCCTCGCGCCGCTGCTCGTCGCCCTCCGCGGCCGCACGGGATGGCGCGCGCTGCGCCTCGGCTGGGTCACCGGAACCGTCGCCGTCGCCGGCGGATTCAGTTGGATCGTCGGGATGCTCAAGACCTTCTCGGGCTTCCCCACCCCGCTGTGTGTGCTCTTCGCGTCGCTGCTCTGGATCGCCCAGGGCCTCCAGTACGGCGTCTTCGCGTGGCTCGTCTCGAAGGCCGACACCCGCGGTCTGCCGCGCCTCGTCAGCGCCCCGCTGCTCGCCGCCGCGGTCGAGCTCACCTTCCCGCTGCTCTTCCCCTGGTACCTCGCCAACTCGCTCCACAACGCGCCGGTGCTCTATCAAACGGCCGACCTCGGCGGCGTGTTGCTGGTCACCGCCGCGATGGTGCTGGGCCACGTTGCGCTCGCCGAGGCGTGGGTGCGCACCGGCTCGTGGGTCGAGCGCGCGAAGCCACTCGCCATCGCGCTGGCGTTCTGGGCCTTGGCCATTCCGTATGGGTACTGGCGCATCAACCAGCTCGACGCGGGCAACGCGCACGCGCGGGCGCTGCGGGTCGGCGTGGTGCAGCAGAACCTCGGGCTGATGGAGAAGCGCAACGACCCCGTCATCGCGCTGGAGCGTCACCTCGCCGCGTCGCGCGTGCTCGAAGCGCAGGGTGTCGAATGGATCGTCTGGAGCGAGAGCGCGGTGGCCTTTCGCATCCCCGAGGGACTCACCAACATCCGCGACAACATTCCGCCGTGGGACCTCCACACGCCGGTTCTCTTCGGTGCGTTGTCGGTGCGCGACGGCACGCCCACGCGCCCCAACCTCTACAACACGGCCTTCATGACCGACTCGACGGGGGCGATGCGCGGTTCGTACGACAAGGTCTATCTCCTGGCCTTTGGCGAGTACATCCCGCTGGGCGAGACCTTCCCGCAGATCTACGACCTCTCTCCCCACAGCGGTCACTTCACGCGCGGCAGCACCATCCGCTCGCTCCCCATCCCCGGTGGAACCGTCGCCCCGCTCATCTGTTATGAGGACATCCTCCCGAGGTTTGTCCGCGACTTCCAGAACCGCGTGAGCCCCGACCTCATCGCGGTGATCCTCAACGACGCGTGGTTTGGCCACACGGCCGAGCCGTGGATCCACAACGCGCTGTCGAAGTTTCGCGCCGTCGAGCACCGCCGCGACCTGGTGCGCGCCGCCAACTCGGGGGTCTCTTCCATCATCGATGGGGCGGGGAGGGTCATCGCCGAGAGCCAGACCTTCACCCGCGAAAACGTCGTCGGGACGGTGCACTTGCGCCAAGGCCGCACCGTGTACGGCTACACGGGCGACTGGGTCGGCTACGCGGGGGTGTTGCTCGCGGTCTACAGCGTGGCGCGTCGTCGACAGTCGGCGGTGACGACGGCGTAGGGCTGCTCGCAGCGAATTGCACGAACGCTCACCACCGCGTTCGGCCCTCCCCTTGCTGTACCCTCCCGTCATGCGCACGCCCATCACCTTGCTCGTCCTCGCGCTCGCGGCCTGCGACCCGAGCACCGTCACGCCCACCGCCGACTCCGGTGCGCCCGTCACCGATGTCGTCAATGATGTCGGTAATGACACCGGGGCCGCCTGTCCGGTCACTGCCTCGACCGAGCCCGGCGTCGTCGTCACCGATCACGGCCCCGTCCGCGGCGTCGCCCTGGGTGGTGTTCGCTCCTTCAAGGGAATCCCCTACGCTGCACCACCCGTCGGCGATCGACGATGGCGCGCCCCGGAATCCGCCGCGTGCTGGTCCGCCGTCCGCGACGCCAACGCCTTCGGCGCCATCTGTCCGCAGTTGGACGCCACGGGCAACCCGGTCGGCCAGGAGGATTGCCTCACCCTCAACGTCTGGTCCCCGGAGACCGCGCCCGCCGCGCCGCTGCCGGTGATGGTGTTCGTTCATGGTGGCGGCAACAACCAGGGGAGCAGCGCCGTGTCCGTGGGCGACGTCGCCGTGTACGACGGGCGCTCGCTCGCCACGCGCGGTGCCGTGGTCGTCACGCTCAACTACCGCCTCGGCGCGCTGGGCTTTCTCAGTCACCCCTCGCTCGATGGCGAGTCCGGTGGGACGTCGGGCAACTATGCGCTCCTCGACGTCCTGGCGGCGCTGCGGTGGGTGCAGGCCAACGCGCGCGCCTTCCACGGCGACCCCTCGCGGGTGATGCTCTTCGGCGAGTCGGCGGGCGGCGTCAACGTCTGCCTGCTCGCGGCCTCACCGCTCTCCGCCGGGCTCTTCTCCCGCGCGCTCATCGAGAGCGGCGGGTGCGCGGCCACCACGCGCGCCGTGGCCAACGCCGCGGGCGTTCGCCTCATCACCGCCGCGAACTGCGCCTCGCGCTCCGACGCGACGGCGTGCCTGCGGGCGCTCACCCCGGAGGCCATCCTGCGTGCGCTCCCGGCCGACGTCACCGGCATCAGCCCCAACGACTTCGGGCCCGCCATCGACGGCCGCGTGCTGCCCGCCGCCCCGCTCGAACTCGTCGCCGCCGGCACCCACCAGCACGTCGCCATGGTGATCGGAACCAACGCCGACGAAGCCTCGCGCATGGTCCCCGCGACCATCGTGACGCCCATGCAGTACGAGACCGCCGCCCGCGCGTACCTCGCCCAATATGGCTTGAACGCCGCCCAGGTCGACGCCGTGCTCGCCGTCTATCCCGCGACGCGCTTCACCACTCCGCGCGCGACGCTCATCCAGCTCATCACCGACTCCCGGTGGACCTGCCCGGCCCGCTCCTACGCCCGCACCTTCCGCGCGGCGCAGTCCGAGGCCGTCTATCGATACTTCTTCACGCGCGGCCTCGACCCCACCCGGGCGCCGCTCGCGTCGAGGGACGGCGCCTACCACGCGCTCGAACTCCTGTATGTGTTTGGTTCATTGAACCTCGCTGGCTATCGCCCTACCGAGGACGACCTCGCTGTGTCCGAATCGCTACAAGGGTATTGGACCCGCTTCGCTGCGACGGGTGATCCCAACGGAGCGGGCGCCGTGGTGTGGCCGCGCTACGAGGCCACGACGGATAGCCACATCGAGCTCAACGCCCCGCCCAGGGCGGGCAACGGCGTGCGCACCGAGCTGTGCGACGCCCTCGCGGCGGCCGTGGGATCACGCTAGCGCCCGCTGTCCCACACCCGCCCACGGCGTGTGGCCTCACGTTGTCCGTAATGGCCGCCATGTAGGCACCTCGGCCCACAACGTGTTCATTGGACATCGTATTGACAGGCCATTTCAATCGGTTCTTTATGGCCATCGAGGACGATATGACCATGAACGACGCGACCCCCTCCGCCACCGACTACAACGCCCACGCCGCGCGCTGCCCGTCGGTCATCCCCCGCGCCCACGACGCCCACGAGCCGGCCGCCCCCGCCGCGGCGCTCGCCCCTGTCCCCGCGTCGCGTCGTTCGGTCGGCGCGCTCAGTCTGCTGCTCCTCGCGACGGCCGTCCTCGCGGGTCGCCTCGCCCTCGACGCCGATGAGCCCGACGCGTCGGTGCTCCCGCCCGTCGCCGTCGTCACCCCGGCGCGTGCCCCGGTCGCCGCGCCCGCTCCGGCGCCCACGCTCGACCGCGCCGCGTCCGCGACCGTCGCCCCCGTCGAAGCCCCGCGCGCCGTCGAGCGCCCGCGCCGCGTGCACCACTCGCGGCCGATGCTCGCGTCGTCGCGCCCCGCCTCGGCCTACACGCTCATCCTGTTGCCGAGCGAATGAGACGCCCGCGCAGTCGCCGCTCCGCTCAATGCCGATAGACCCAGCTCTCCGTCCGCCCACCACCCACGATCCACACGCTCCCCGTCGTCAGCGGCAGCATCGACAGCCCCTCGTACGGCAGTGACGCCACCGTCACGCCCGCCCGCGGCATCCGCGCGCTGCTCACGTCGATGACCTCCACCGCGTCGACCACCGCGCCCGCGCTCGTCGTCCCCGACGCGACCAGCACCCGCTCGCCCTCCGCCAGCGCCGCCGTCGCATCACGCCGCCGCGTCGACATCACCGCCCTCACGCCCAGCAACGGCGTGCACCCGCCCGTCACGCAGCGCGTGTCGATGAGCACGTCCTCCGCCGCCAACTCGTCGCTCCCCGCCACCACGCCGCCCAGTGCCAGCGCCACGCCGTCGCCCGCGGACACCAGCGCCGCCCGAGTCCGATGGTCCACCCGGTCGTCGCCCGTGTGCACCGTCCGCTGCGCCGCCGTCAGCATCGGCGCCCAGCGCTCCAGGTAGTCGGCCGTCGCGCCCTGACCGCCCGCGACCAGCGCGTCGTTTTCTCCGAGTCGCAGCGTCGTCGGCGCGTCGCGGGGTGTCGTCAACGGCTCGGCCACCACCCACGTCCCATCGGGCATCACCCGGTCGACGCGTGCGACGGGGCCCTCCGCCGTGTGACCGCCCAGCACCAGGCCGCCGCCCGAGGGCTCCTGCACCACGCTGCTGCCGATGATGTTGCAGCGCTCTTGCGGTGCCGGGTGGCTGGTCGGCGCGGCCGCCATGCTGGTGCTGGGGTTCCACACGGTCGACACGCAGCCGCGGACGAGCAGCACCGTGCCGTCGGCCAGCTTCAGCGCCGAGGCGTCGCGGTTGAAGGTGTCCTCGATGGCCGCCGCGTCTTCGCCGTGGCGGATCACCAGCGCATCGAAGACGTCCACCCGCGTCGCCGACGTCGCCCCGCCGAGGGCCGCCATGTACGGGCTCCGCAGCTCGAACAGAAACGGCCGCGTGCGTCGCGCACCTTCTCCCCACGGCGCGACCACCACGCTGTCACGGAGCTGCACCCAGACCGGCAGCAGCGTCGGACCGAACGATCCCCACTGCGCGAGTGGCGTCCCGCCCGATCCGATGATCTCACCGCCGCGCAGGGCCTCCACCACGATGCGCGTCGCGAGGTCGGGCCGCACCAGCACCACGTCGAGCGTGAACGTTCCCCCCGGCCCAACCGGAACCGTCACCGGCGGCGTCTCGCGGTCTTCCACCCGCATCCGGGCCTGCGTTGCGGCGTCGTCGCCCACCCACGGGTCACCGCCGTCGGGCGTGAACACCTGGATCGCCATGCTCTGCTCGGAGGTGCAGGCCGCCCCCGTCCACGCCATCGCCAGGAGCATCGCCACGTACCGGGTCGTCACGGCGCGCAGACAACAACACAACGCCCGCGACGTCCACCCTCGACCTGTCGCAGACTCCGCGCGTGACCGCCGTCGGCCCCTCCCTCGCGACGCTCACCCACGCCGCCCGCACCCCCGGCGCGGCGCTGCTCCGCGTCGACGATCACACATGGTCGCTCTCGCTCGCGGAGACGTTGGTATGTGTCCCGTACGATCGCCCCGATGGTGCGCTCGACGCGCTCGCCGACGCGCTCGACGCGCTGCACGCCGCGCTCCCTCCGGGTGGTGACCCGCACGCTCCGGTCGCGCTGCTCTGGGCGACGTACGACGCCTGCTGGCACGCCGCCTCGCCGCGCCCGGTCGTCGATCGCCGCCCGGCGGGCGACCGCTGCCCGTCGGTGTGGATGGCGCGCGTGACGGTCGACGATCCCGCTCACGCTTTCGGTAACCGTCCTTACCCGGAGCGAAGCGGAGGGGCGCGCCCGCCCACGCCGACGGTTGTCGTTCCGAGCGAACCGTCGACGTGGGCGGGCGCGTCCCTTCGGGTAAGGACGCCTACCGAGGGCGTGAGCGCGAGATCGGCTCCCTTCACCTCCGCCACCGACCGCCCCGCGCACGCCGCGATGGTCGACGCCGTGCGCGCCAGCATCCGCGACGGCGACGTGTACCTCGTCAACGTCACCCGCATGCTGCACCGACCACCCGCCGCGCCCGAGGAGGTCGCCGCCCGCGTGCTGCGCGCCGACGCCCCGCGCTCGCTCGTCGTGCACACCGGGGACGTCCGCGTCGCCGCCATGAGCATGGAGCTCGCCCTCTCCTGGGACCGTCGCGCCGGCGTCGCCCTCTCGCGTCCCATCAAGGGGACCCGACCGCGCCGCGCCGACCCCGTCGACGACGCCCGCGAGGCCGCCGCGCTCGCCGCCGACGAGAAGGAGCGCGCGGAAAACGCCATGGCGGTCGACGTCCATCGCAACGACCTCGGCCGCGTGGCGCGCGTCGGCGGCGTGAGCGTCCCGGTGCTCTGCGGCGTCGAGGCACACCGCTACGTGCATCACCTCGTGTCGACCGTTCGCGCCGAGGTCGACCCCCCGCTCTCGGCGCGCGCGATGCTCTCGTCGATGCTCCCGGTGGGCTCCGTGACGGGCGCGCCGAAGCTCGCCGCGATGGAGACCATCGCCGCCCTCGAAGCCGAGCGCCGCGGGCTCTACACGGGCGTCTACGGCGTGGTCTTCGCGGACGGACGCGTCGAGCTCACGGTGGCGATTCGCACGCTGGTGACGGACTCCGCCGGCGACCACTACGGGGTCGGCGGCGGGATCGTCTGGGACAGCGATGCGGAGAGGGAGTGGGAGGAGATGCTGTGGAAGCAGCGCGGGGTGGAGTAGTCACCCCGTCGCGACGTCGCTCCTACTTCAGGGCGCGAAGCCCGAGCAGAGGTCGACGTTGGGCAGGCCCGTGATGGTGGTCGGGAAGGCCACCGGGTCGGTGCTGTCGTCGATGGACACGAGGAAGGCCACGAGCTGACGGATCTGCGTCGCGCGCTGCGTGTCCGTCAGGTCGAGGAAGTTCGCCGCGAGGGTCTGGTGGTGCGCGCGGAAGAGGTTGTCGAAGACCTCCTCCAGCGTGCGCGCGTTGCCGCCGTGGAAGAACGGCGCGCCCGACCCCATGCCCACCAGGGCCGGGACGTTGTATCCGGTGATGCCCTGCGAGGCCATGCCGTTGGCGCGCAGCTCGAAGACCGTCACGCCCGACGGGGCGACGGCCGTGGTGGCGGTGGTGGTGCCGCCGATGGTTCCGACCGCGCGCAGCACGCAGCTGATCTGGTCGCCGCCGCCCGCGCCCTGGGCGGTGATGTCCGCCGGGAGGATGCGGAACGCCGCCGTCCGACCCGCGTTGGCCGACGCCGGGTTGAGCGCCGCGAGCGCCGTCGGGAAGCCCGTGTACGTCCGCGCCCGCAGCAGACCCGCGGCGGCGTTGTTGGCCTCGTTGGGCTCGTAGAAGCGCCGCGAGACCGTCCACAGGTTGGTGCCCGTGGCCGAGCCGTGGCACGCGCCGCAGTTGCGGTCGATGAAGAGCTGACGCCCCGCCATCACGTCCGCGGCGACGAGGTTGTTGGGCGCGCGCGGCGGGCGGATGGTGCGCACGTACAGGTCGATCTGCTCCCAGTCCTCCAGGATGGAGCGCACCGAGGGCGCGCCGCCGGTGCCCGCGGTGATGGAGCGGTTGGAGCCGTTGAGGCCCGCCTGCGGGGTCGCGGTGGCGACCTGGGCGCCGGTCGTCGCGGTGCCGTCGTTGATGATGCGGTCTTCGGCGCTGAGGGGCGTCGAGGTGCGGTGCACGAGGGCGCCGACGCCGCCGGAGGTGCCGCGGGTGTTGGCCTCGAAGTCGTGCACCTCATCGAGGATGCCGGTCCAGTTGAAGATGCGCTGGTTGGTGCCCGTGCGGTCAAACGACCCGTCGAGCGAGGTGGTCTGCCGCGGGCCGGCCGCGAAGGTCCACGTCACGTTGTCGGTGAGCCCGTCGGGGTGGCAGCCCTCGCACGAACCCCAGCCCTGGCCGTTGAGCGACCAGCGCCCGAGGCCCGTCACGAAGAACCTCCGACCGAGGTTGTTGTTGGTCTCACGCCCCGCGGCGGGCGCGGGCGCGGCCTCGGCGCCGGCCACGACGGCCTGGTCGTTGAGGCTGACGAGCGAGAGGTTGCGGGAGTTCTCGTTGAGGACGACGGCGCGCGGCGTCGTCGCGGCGTTGGTGATCGCGATGCCGATGGGCAGGCGACCCGGCGCGGCCGCGAATCCGCCAAGGTCGATGAAGTGCTGCGCGGTGCCCTGACCCACCTGGTTGAGCGTGAAGTCGGCGTTGAACTGCACGCGGAAGACCGCGTCGGAGCCGTACGACGTGACGTACGCCACGTTGCTCGACCGCACGAACGCGATGTCGTTGGGGATGAGCGGGAAGCGCCGCGCGTTGGTGTCGGGCACCGCGGTGGCGGTGGCGGCGTAGCGGTCGGCGAAGGCCCGCGTGAGCAGGACGTGGTTGGCCGTGTCCGGCACGTTGGTGGTCAGGTTGATGAGCGAGACCGCCGCGAAGAGGTTCTGCTGCGCGTTGACCGGGCGGCGCGGGGACTCGCACACCGAGGTGACGAAGAGCCGGTCGCCCTTGATGGCGGCGGCGTAGAGCTGGTTGGGGAAGCACCCCGCCTCGGTCGCCGCGCTGGTGGTGGCGAAGGGCTGGAGGTTGATGGCGTCGCCCGCGACGCCGGTGCCCGCGTTGAAGCGGTACACGAGCCCGCGCCGCTCGACGTCGAGCCGAGCCTCGCCCGACGGCAGCGTGGTGCCCGGCGCAACGTACTGCGCGAAGAACTCCGTGACGTACACGGTCTCGTCGGCGTCGTCGGTGTCGCCGTCGTTGGTGACGACGATGGCGCGCGGGTGCGCGAGGCCGGGCCGCGAGGCGGTGACCGACGACCCGAGGGGCGCGCCGGGTGCGGCGATGAGGGCGGCGTTGAGGTCGACGCTGCGCGAGACGGTCATGGTGGCGCCGGAGACGTCGACGTCGGAGACCGTTCCGTTGGCCCAGTTGGCGACGTAGACGTGGCGGCCGGTGGGGGAGATGGCGAGCCCGGTGGGCTCCGAGCCGACGGTGACGCGCGCGGTGATGGCAGGCGCCGTGCGGAGGTTGCTCACGCGAACGAGCTCCTGCGTGTGCCGCAGGATGACGTACGCCGTGTTGTCGTCGTTGCCGATGACCGCGGCCCAGGGCTCACCATCGGGCGTCGCGATGTCCGTCCCGACGGGCGTCGCCGCGGTGGCCGTCGTCGAAAACACCCGGATGGTGTTGGCCGTGCGGTTGGTCGCGACGGCGAAGAGATCGTCGCTGGTGAGCACCACCGCCGAGCCGTTGGTCGCCGTGGTGCGCGCCGTGAGCGGAGCGCCGCTGTCCGGCGTCCCCGCGTCGGGCGTCCCGGTGTCGGGCGCGACGCCCGTGTCCGTCACGCCAGAGTCCACGACCCCGGTGTCGACGGCGCCCGTATCGACGGCGCCCGTATCGACGGCGCCCGTATCGACGGCGCCCGTATCGACGGCGCCCGTATCGACGGCGCCCGTATCGATGGCTCCCGTATCGACGGTGCCGGTGTCGACCGTGCCCAGGTCGATCGCGTTGCCGGTGTCGGTGCTTGCATCGGCGCCCGGCGTCGGGTCGTCTCCGCACCCGAGAACTCCGAGGGATGCCCCTACGACGAGGGTCCCAAACCATTGTTGTCTAGCCATCCAAATCCTCCGCGTGACTACGTCCCCCGCAAAGGCCCTTCTTCGTCCAAGCGCAGACGCGCGGCGGTGGTACCCGTCGCGCCAGAAGAACCCCTGAGCAGGGTTGAGTGGTGGGCCTCGAAAACCGCCAGCATCAGCCGATCCCTCGGGTTTTGCGCAGGCGCAGGCGTAACGTTCGCCCCCTCAGCGTGAGGGCGGCCTCGTCGAAGACCCTCACCAACTCTCGCTGATGTTCG
>JBGARZ010000016.1:0-212351 GCA_044229975.1 Polyangiales bacterium | reverse complement strand
AGATTGTGCGGACGACGACGATGCTGGGGCTGGGGGGATGGCGTCGGTGAACGAGCGGGCTTCGGCATGGCGGACCTCCGGGCCGCACAGTGGGAACGCGCGCTTGACCCTGCGAGATGGCCCTGACCGGGTGCTTACGAAGCTCGGCGCCCGGCCCGCGGCGCTTCGATGGGGCACTCCAAAACGCGCCCGGGACGAGCCCCCTCCAGACCTTGTCCCGCATCAATCCTCGTATTTTCAACCGGTTGCGCTGCGTTGGGGTCCGGGACGAGGTGGTGGCGTGTCGGGTCTACATGTCTGCTCACGCTCCAAGAAGCCCACCGAGCCTCGGAAAGAATCCATCACTCAGCAGAAGTCCAAACACCTCGTCCCCCTCGTCCCGCAGTTAGCGAAATGCTTCGAAAACGAGAAGTACCGTGATGGGACGAGGTCTCCAGTCTTCTTGTCCTGAGCTCGTCCCTTCGTCCCGGCAAAGGCACCACCGCGCTGCCCTGCCCGCCCGCCGTCGTGCGCCTGGGCACCCGCGGAGTCGAGCCGGCGGGCGAGCCGGCCGCGTGGCGGCAGGGGGCACGTCGATGTGCGAGCCGCGCGTCCCATCGCGCCAGCGCCGAGTGTCTGGTGCTCGGCTGACCGCAGGCGCTACGGCGACGGCGGGGCCGTCTCGGTCGTCGCCCCGACGGCGCGCGGCCGCGGCTGCTCCGGGACGAACAGATGCACGTAAATCGCCCCTCCGATCAGCACCGCCCCAACCAGCTTGAGGAGCCCGGCCATGGCGTCGAGCGCCCCATACGTGGTCGGCGTTGGAGCCTTCGCGTCGCCGGCCTGGGGCGCCTCGGGCACCGCCGCGGCCCCCTTCGCCATCGCCCGCGTGTTGAGGGCGATCTCGCGCAGCGCCCCGAACACCTCGCCCTGCCCCATGATGCAGAGCCCGGTGATCGCCACGGCGAGCACCCCCCAGAACCGCCCGTACTGCTGTAGCGCGTCCACGGCCGTCGACGATACATCATCTACGGCGCGCCGAGGGCGACCGCGCACGCGACTCTATGAGCTTGACGCTGCGACGGTGCAGCCCGCCACACCCGACGACTCGGCGCCTTCCTCACTGAACGAAGCACTCACTCCCTCCTCTGTCTATGACAGGTTCCGATCTACCCGGGTACTGGCCGCCTTCAGGGCCATGTCCACGGGGATCAGCATCTCCCGCGCCCCCGCTGGATTGACGCGCAGCACGATCCAGATGAATCGCTCGCGCGGATTGCCGGCGCAGCGACCTTTGGGAATGTTGAGCGTCGCCCACCGCTGCCGGAAGCTCGCGGCGCTCAACGGCTTGTGTCCGGCCCGCGCCGACCACTCCGTGTAGGCAAGATACAGGTTCGCTGGGGTTGTGCCGCGAATGGGTACCAAAGTGCGCGGCTCGCTCACGTCCCACTCGCACGTTTGAGGGGTGACGCAGCACTCCGTAAAGAACATCCGCACGGGATCGCTCTCTGTGCGCCACACGTTCATTAAGCGCGCGGTCGACGGGGGGACGGTATAGTCGCCCGCCGTGAGGAGCCGGGGCAACCCCGCCAGCGCCCACGCGAGGATGCCCGGGATTTCCGCGAGGAGCTTTTTGTCGAGATCGGGATCCCTCTCCTCGCGCGTGAACGCGTGGGTCATCATCAGGACCATGAAGCGCCGCCAGAACCCGTCGGTCTGATTCTTGGTGCCGGGCAGCTTGTTACAGGAGAAGATGTGCCCGGCCCTCGGCACGAACGTCACGGGGTCGCGGTTCTTCCGGTCCGCCCGCAAGCGGTCTCCGGTGATCGCCTGCATCAGCTCGGTCGCATCTTCCAGCACGTCGCCGGGGATGTCGGCCACCGTGTTCAAGTCCTTGCCCACGAGATCGGCCGGGCCGAAACGCTGGGCGATGTGCTTGGGGGCCACCGCCGCCAGCGCGTCGAAGGGGAAGAGGGACTGCGCCACCTTGAGGAGCACCGACTTGCCGTCGTTCCCCTTGGGGCCATACAGGATGAGTGCCCGTTGAAACTTGGTGGTAAGACCTGCCAGGCAGGCCCCCAGGTACTCCTGCAAGAGGAGAGTGCGCTCCTGAGCGTCGTCGAACTCCTCGTCCTCTTCGTTGTCGTGGGTGGCCTCGACCTGCGTCCGTGTGAAGACCTCCCGCAGGTATTGCTCCCATCGGGGACACGGCGCGTGCGGATCGTAGGGAAACGGTCTGGCGTGCCGGGCCCGATGCGACGGATCGTGGGGCTCGGACGTCACGCCGTCGCTCGTCAGGGCGACGAACACGTCCGAAAAGGCGATGCCGCGAACCGCCTCGTCGAAAAATGCAGGCTGATCGCAGCGCAGTTCGGCGCAGTGGATGACGCCCCTGGCGACGTTCGCGGAAACGCTCAACCGGCCCCTCTTCGACCCCCGCCCGATGGCCCTGCCGTCATACCGCTGCACGGCGGCCTCGGCGGCCTGCCTCGTGACCTGCCCATAGACCCCCGTGTCGGGGTCGTACCGCCAGAACGCCCACTCCGCGAACACCAGCGGCACAGGAGAGTCGCCCTGAAGGTCGCGCAACAAGTGCTCGGCCACCTCCGTCTCACTGCCGCGCACGAAGGCCCCCCGACCCACCCCGGTCTGCCTGTACACGGCCTCTGCCAGGGCCGCCCCGCCCCCCGGCTGAAGGGCCTCGGCCCGGTCGTAGAGGGCCCGGGCCCCGTCCTCCCACACCTCGGCGACCAGGGCGAGTTGATCGAGCCCCACCGTTCCTCGCAGCAGGATCGCGACGTCCTCCCGGGTTCGGAGCGCCGCGTACAACTCGGGGAGATGCCTCGACACCGCGATGTGCATCCAAGGGACGTCGCATGCGGCGAGCACCTCGTCCGGGACAGCGGGACACCCGGCCGGCGGTGGAGGTCCGACCGGGGCGGGCGGGTGAGCCAGAGCCCTCTCGAAATCCTCGTGCAGGCCGAGGCCCTTCACCGCTTCGACGACCACGGCAAAGGCACTCGGGTTCGCCTCTCTCATCTGCCTCAAGAGGCCGATGGTCACTGACGTCTGGATGGCGGGTAGTCCCTGCCGTCGCAGTTCCTCACAAAGGTTCTGGGCCGACTGTTGCCACAGTTCCATGTCAAACGACCCTTTCCCCGCACACGCGCACGTACCATTGCTCGACTCGATTTTGCTCTCCCGGGCGTCGCACCACGTCCTCTCGGTACAGTCTCTTGAGGGCCTCCTCGAACGCGGACGTCTTGAGCAAGCGGACTCGCGCAGCGACCTTGAGAACGCCGGGCAGATACAGCGCTCCGAAGTCATCGGGCAGAACCCTCGGAAGCGCCTCGACGAGCGTGACCTGCGCGTCGATCGGGAGCGCCACCAGGAAGTCCGCTTGCTCGCGACCGGCGCAACTCCCGTGATGACACTTGACCCAGCCTGTCCCCATGATCGCGGTCCCGCTCGCGTCTCGATGACTGTGGCCGCCAGCGTACGGGCAACTCACGATCACCTTGTCGCTGAGCGTTCGCTGAACCAGATGCGCGGTGCGAAAGCCATCGACGATGGCGGCATAGAGCCCAGGGCGCGTCGACCCGCCGCGCTCATTCGACGCGCGCAGCCCGCCGCCAACGGCATCGAGCTCGTGGAGTGCGGAATCTTCGCTCGATGTCTTTTGGCGGCTGCGCGTGTCGGTTTCCGTGGAACCGAGCCCGGAGAACTCGGCGACCGAAAGTCGCACTCGGTCGCGCTCCTCTCTCGGAGCGCCGACGGAAGAGAAGCGCGGCATCTTCCGTTCTTCGGAGACCACTGGAGCGACGAATCCCGTCAACTCCAGCACACGCTTCATGGAAAGCAGATGTCCATCGCGGAATTGTGTGATGGGCACGGCGTCGGTCGCAGCGCGGCGCGTGTAGGGGTAGCCGAGGCCGAGTAGCTGATGCGCGGGCATGGCGTCGAATCCGAGGTGAGAGATCGAGAGACGATCACCAGGGAGAGCACGAGCGTTCGCCATGTCCCTCTGTGCCATCGGCTTTCCATCGGTCCCCTTCGCGCCGTACAAGACCCACCGGCATGCGAGTTCTCCGACCCCGGACAAGATGCCGAACAGCCAGGCCATGGACGGCGTGTAGAACGAATCCTTCCACGCCTTGAGCTTGCGCATGTAGTCCTCGAAGGCTCTCCTCTCCTCCGCAGAGAAGGCCCGGATCTCACGCGAGTATCTCTCTCCGAGGTCGTCATACTCCGTCGCTACGCTGACAACCCCATAGTGTTGCGCCGTCCATCGCGATACCTCGTCTTCGTTGACGTCGGGCGGGGGCGCGCGGTGAAGCGGGTAGACGAGACCGTCAGGGCGAAGGGGTTCGGCGAACGGAATTTCCAGATGCCATCGATTGCTGTCGGGCCGGGCCTGGAAGATGTACCCGAGACCGGCCGATTCGAGTGCAGATCGCAGAGCATCGGGAGGACCCTCGCCGTCGTTGTCCATAAACGGCCCCGTGCGTTCCACGAACTCATACTCAGCTCGTCCCCCAAAGCGAGAGACGCCCAAGGTGCGCGCCGGGCTGGCGCGCTTGATCTCGGAGCGGATCTCGTCCGGGGAGACGCCAGTCGCACGCAATCGTGCGATCAACGTGGCGTGGACCTCGTTCGGATCCCAGGCGGCCCAGGTCTCCAGTTGGGCCGCGTGCTCGGCGAGGCTTCCTCGGAAGACCACTCCCTGACCGGGACGACCATCCCGCCCACCGGCGGTCGTTCCCGTCCCTCCGGACCAATGGGTCGCGACGAGTGCGCCAGGGCGATCGCTGCGGGTACTGGTGTCCGCCGCCTCCGCCAAGGCGTCGACGATTGCGGTGCATCCACGTCGAAGGACCTCCTCGCGTCCCTTGAGGAGGAACTCCCCGGCGAGGTCGTTCAGGGCCGGTGTCGATTCCCAGCCTCCAGGCGGATTGAGTGACGAGAGTGCACTATTGCACTCTCTCGAAACTTGCTTTACCTTGTTCATACATCCCTCGGAGTCCGCGCACGCTTTGGCCGGTGTCGCGCGGACTTCGTCTATCTGGTGGTCTGGGCCTCCAGCAGCCCGAGTTCGCGGAAGGCGTTGGCGAGTCGTATCCGCGAGGTTTCGCGGATGGGGCGACCCTTTCGCAGCCGCCGAAGCGTGCGGAGATCGACGAGAGCGCGCGCACACACGGACATCCGCTGATCGGGACGGAGCGTGCGCGCGAGATCGGCAAGGGAATCTGCTGCGGAGGGCATCATGATCTCCCAAGGTTAGGGTGACGGATGGGAGTCATCCGCGCGGCCTCCTGCCACACGGAACACCCCCACCGGCGTACGGCGTACGCCCTTGAAGCGGCGTCGCGGTAGTGAGTCCCCGTCCAACGATTGGACGGTTTGGGGACGGAAACGTTCGTCAGAGCCGGCGTTCGCGGTCGATGTTGTCAATCGGCTATTGGGCGTGGAGACGACTAGCCGCACGGCTGTGCCCGTCACCGGGATCCTCATGAAGGCTCGCTGGTATTGTCGCCCATTTCATCAGCCACAGGGCTGAGGCGAACGGCACCAGTGCAGGGGGGCCAGCCGGTGCGCGATGTTCTCAGGCAGGCCTTTTTTCCGTCCGCTCTTCACACCCCGTTTCACACCCCGCGGGCGAAACGTGCCGGACCAACGGCGACCCCCAGGAAACGATGATCCACGGGGTGGAAGCGCTGCGAAACACCTGGAAACGTGGGCCTATCGCGTTCCCAAGCTGAACGTCGCCGGTTCGATCCCGGTCGCCCGCTCCGAAAACAAGCTAAGGGAAAACGGCCAGTTGAGCAGCGACGCTCAGCTGGCCGTCTTCGTATCGCGGGGATGCATCCCGCGATGCCCCCCTCGCCCTCGCAACGCCCTTCGACGCGTCGCCCGAACGCTCTTCAGGAAGTGGGTTCGAGGCGAACGGCGTCGGCGATGGTCCACCCGTCGGAGCTCGTCGTCGCGGTGAGCACGACCTTCGCGCCGGCGTTGAGCGAGTAGACCCCGAGCTCCACCCAGCCCTGCGTGCCGGGCTGGCGCTGGTTGACCACCACCGGGGTCTGCCCCGAAGACTCGGCCGCGCCCGCGTACACCCGGTAGGACGCGCGGGTGTTGCGGTTCTCGTCCGGGGCGTAGCGAGCCCACACCCGGAAGCTCCCGCTGCGGGTGACCGGGAGCGTCCAGGTCGCGGTGCCTGCGTTGGCGATCTCGGCCGCCATGTAGTCGGCGCCCACGCGCACCGGGCTGCGGGTGTAGCGGGCGAAGGACGACGACGCGCTGAAGGCCGCGGTGCCGTTGTCGACCAGCACGGGGCCGATGGGGTTGCCGGTCGCGAGGTCCCTGCCGTTGGCAGGCATGTAGTCGCAGAAGTTGTCGGGCACGGGGGTGTTGGCCGTGCGACGCGCGCGGTTGTCGGCGCACACGAGGCGGGGCATCTCGTCGGCGTTCCAGGTGGGGAACACCCGCGTCGGACCCGTCGGCGCGCGCGCCCCGGCGGTGCGCGGGTAGTCCACGTCGACGGCCTCGCCCGAGGGCAGCCGGTCGTAGTCGCGGATCACCTGCACCGTCGCCCGCCGCGCGACGCGCACGTTGGCGCCCCAGGTGTTGTGCATGTCGAAGCCGACGAGGTGCGCGAACTCCGTCACGTGCTCGCCCTGCATGCGGTTGCAGCCGTGCGAGACCGGGCCGCGCTGCAAATACCAGTCGTAAACGCGCTCGCCGTTCGCGGTGCTGGTCGTGTACGTGATGGGCCCGTGGAAGGCGATGCCGCCGTTGTAGGCGACGAAGGGGAACCCCCCCCAGGTGACGTAGCTCGGGCCCGTCGTGGGATAGGCCATGCCGTTGGGTCGGAAGGGAATGCCCGACAGCGCCGTGAAGGTGCGCGCCGCCGAGTCGAGCGAGGCGCTCGCGCCCGTCGCGATCGGGTACACCACCGTGAGCACGCGCCGCGCAGCCACGGTCTCGACCGAGGCGTAGTACGGGACCACGCCCGACCATCCCGCGGGGAGGTCGCCCGTCACACGCGCCGTGTGCCCCGACTGCGAGACCACCACCTTCGGGTTGACCAGCGTCGGGAGCGAACCGCCGTAGACCCACGGCGGCGAGCCCGCGCTGCGAATCTCCTCGGTCGAGAAGCTCAGACCTTCGGTGTCGAGCCCATCGCTCTCGGCCGCCGACGGGTCGGCAGTGCCGCAGCCCACGAGTGCTCCAACAGCGAGACAGGCCAGGCCCAAGGCGCGCGTGGTTTTCACGGGGCGAAGGCCTATCACAGCTTGCAGGCTGACAACCACCCCCATTCACCTACATCATGCCGGTGAGGTCGTCCCCCGTCTCGTCCGCGGGCCGCGCCCGACGCGCAACGTCCTTGTTTCCTGCGAGGATCTCGGTGCGCGATACTCGCCCGGCGTGACGACGACGATCCGAGACACGCCTCCGACCCTGGGCGGTGACGAGCGCGCGACGCCGTGCTGGTCGCTCCACGTGGTGCACCACCCGGCGGCGCCGATGGTGGGGCTGCGGCGGGTGCTGCTCCCCGGCGTCTCCATCGAGCTCTGCCGCGACGGCAGCGCGCTCGGACCCGGCGGGCTCGCCGACCCGCGCATGTCACGACGCCACTGCCGCATCGAGGCCAACGACCGCGGCTCCCTCCTGCTGCACGACCTCGGGAGCAGCAACGGCACCTGGGTCAACGGCATCGCCGCCCAACACCGCGAGCTCGACGTCGATGACATCGTTCGCGTCGGCGGCGTCCTGCTGGTCGTGCAGCGCGCCCCGGCGATCTACCCCGTGTTCGCGCAGGACCCCGTCGCGGCGCTCGGCTGGTCGATGGCGCGAGTGCTCACCGGTCTGCGCGACCTCCCCGCGGAACACACGCTCGTGGCCCTGCACGGCGAGCCCGCGTCGGGCATCGTCGACGTCGCCCGCTCCATCGCCACGCACGAGGGCATCCCGTTCGCGCACGTCGCGACGGTTCCCAGTGCAGCCGCCGAGGGTCAGGTGATGCTGGTGGGTCCGCTGTCCTCCCCCGACGAGGCGACGACCGCCGCCCTCCGTCACGCCACACCCCACCGCGGGCGTCTGGTGCTCTGGGTCGAGGGCCGCAGCCGCGAACAGGAGTCCGACCTCGACGCCTCGCTCGCCGCCCTCACGCCCGCCGTGTGGCGCGTCCCGCCGCTGCGCGAGCGCATGGTCGACCTGCCGCTGCTCATCGATCGGCTCTCGACCGCGGCCCACGGTCGCCCGGCGCGCGTGCACCACCGGCTGATGGTGTCGCTGCTCCGATCGCCGTGGCCGGGCAACCTCCGACAACTGGAAGACTTCGTGGTCAGTCACCTCGCGTCGTCCACGGGGACGGAGCCGGTGCGATGGTCCGAAGCGATGGTCGAGCCGCTCGCGGCGCAGGCGTATCTGGAGCGTTCGGCGGAGGGTGACGACGGGCCGCGGCCCGCGCCGCCGAAGGGTGCCTACCGCGTGGCGCGCGACGGGCGATGGTTCGACCTGCCCGATGGCGTGCGGGTACACGTGCACCCGCGGCGGGCGCTGTCACGGCTGCTCGAAGCGCTGGGTCGGCACCATGAGTCCGGAGCGACCGACGCGGTCTCCACCGCGCGCCTCGTCGACGCAGGATGGCCGGGAGAGAAGCCCGTCGGGCTGTCCGGTCCGGGGCGGGTCTACGTGGCCCTCTCGACGCTGCGGAAGCTCGGGCTGCGCGACGTGCTCGAACGCTGCGACGATGGCTATCGCCTCGGTGGCGCGCGGGTGGAAGTCGTCGACGGCTGAGATGGTCAGCGAGCGCGGGCGCAGCGCAGGCCGCGCGTCGGCAGCGCGCTGCGGGCCATGACGGCCTCGCGCGCGACGGTCTGGAGCTGCGTGGACTCGTCGGCGTGGTTGGTCCAGCTCCCGCCGCGCGCGGTGTGATCGGTGGCCGCCATCGACCGGCACACCGGGTTTCGCACGGGGCCGCGACCCCAGCACTCGTTGGGCGCCGCGGCGCTCGCGTACGCGACGAACTCGTCGGCGCACCACTCGGTGACGTTGCCCGCCAGGTCAAGGAGCCCGAAGACCGCACCCGCCGCGAGACTCCCGACGCGACGCGTGGTGAGCCCGTCGTCACCGGGGCACCCACCGGGGTCGCCAGCGCGCCATTGCGTGTGTGTGCAGTCGGGTTGCTGCGGGCCCCACGGGAAGGTCCGCGGCGTCTCACCCGCCCGCCACCAGCGCGCGGCGTACTCCAGCTCCGCCTCGGTCGGCAGGCGCCCACCATCCCAGATGCAAAACGCCATCGCGCCGAACCAGTTGACGCAGTTGATGGGCTGATCG
This sequence comes from Polyangiales bacterium, assembly GCA_044229975.1. Classification (GTDB taxonomy): domain Bacteria; phylum Myxococcota_A; class Polyangia; order Polyangiales; genus SCUS01. The sequence goes on along the minus strand of JBGARZ010000016.1, from coordinate 203,033 downwards.
TCGCGATCACCGCGCGCCTCTGGGCTCCAGTTGCACGCGACGTCCGAGCCGACGCGGCCGCCGAGCCCGACGGTGTCGACGACGAAGTGCGAACGCCCCGGCGGGGGATAGTCCACCACGAGGCGACCGGCGACCTGCCCCGCGTCGACCGCCGCCACGAAGCGCCGGTAGCGACGCACCGTGACCTCCGTCGCGTCGAGCACGAAGTCGTCGACGGACACACCCGGCTGCGATGGACCGTTGCGCCCTTCGCCGCCGAGCGTGAACGTTCCGCCCTCCACGATCACCCGCTCGCAGCCGTGCTCGGTGGGCAACGGACAGCTCGGCGTCGGCGCGGGCGCAGGCGCATCGACGACCGCGGACACGTCGACGACCACGGGCACATCGACGGCGGCGTCGGTCGTCAGGCGCAGATCGGGAAACGTGCACGACGCCAACGCCGCACCCGCCAGACACCACGCTCGCAACACGCGGCTCAGAAGCGCACCGCCAGCGAGCATCCGCGCGACGAGCAGCCCACCGTCGTCGATGGGTCGCTACCCGTGGCGCGCGCGATCAACCACGCGACGCCGGCGGTCGTCATGGTGGCGCCGGTGATCCAGGCAGCGTTGGCCAGCGCGTTGTAGGTGGCGCCGCGCTCGTGCACCGACGTCGCCGCGTCGCCGTTGCCCGAACAACGAAACGCATCGCCCGTCGCGTCGAGGGTGCACCCCAGCGCGCGCAGATCGTCGCCCGCCGCGTCGCGCTGCCACACCAGCAGCGGCGCGGCTGCGGCCCAGAGCAGCGCGCCTGATCCGACGAGCACCCACGGACCCGCGCCGACGCGTTCGGTCCAACTGCGGGGGCGTGGTCGTCGGACGGGTCGGTCGCGCATGACCAGCACGGGAACAGCCATGACCGTTGGAGCGACAAGCGGTGGAGGCGCGACCACGGGCGCTGGCACCGGCTCCACCGCGCGCTGCGCGACCGACTCGCGGGTGAGCTCGCCCGGATGGATCACCGTCGCCCGCTCGACCGGCGCGTACCCCTCGGCGCTCACCCGCACCGTGACGCGCCCGACGGGCCACCGCAGCGGAGCGGCGAGCGGGAGCACCCCCACCGACTCGCCATCGACGGACACCTGCGCTCCGTCGACGCCTCCGTAGATCTCTAGCGTTCCGAGGTGCTCGTCGACGCGCGAGAGCGCTGCGCGGAGGCCATCGAGGTTGCGCGCGATCCAGGGGTCGGCCGTCGTGGCGAGCGCTTCGCGCAGGTGCGCGTCGGCGTCGCGCCAGTGGCCCAGCGCGAGCTCGGCGAGGGCGATCTGCGCGCGGACCATGGCGGACGGTTCGAGCGCTTCGGCCCGGCGGAAGAGGTCGAGCGCGTCGGCGTCGTGCTGCACCCGGCGCGCCTCGAAGCCCTGTCGCACGAGGTCGCGAGCAGCCGGTGATTGCGCGAGCGCGCCGAGCGGAGACAGGGTCAGCGCGGCGGCGAGACAGAGGCCCGCTGCGAGCGCGCGGGAGTGCAGATCAGTCATAGGGTTCCAGCAGGGGCGCGCCGTTGGCGCCGACCCGCGGGGGGTGAGGAGCGGCGGTCACGCGCGTCGCAACGGGCGTGCGTCGTGGCCTTGGAGCAGCCGCGATCACGGGCAATGCGACGACGACAGGTGCGACCACGGGCGAAGGGCGCGGCGGCGCGACGACGGGCGGGCGCGACGGTTCGCGAACGACCACGGGCGACGGAGGCGCGTCCGGCGCGGTCGCAGCGCGCCACGACACGCCGAGCAGCAAGGCGACGACGACGCCCACCAGCGCATAGACGCCGCGGCGACGACGCGGGGCGACGGGGACGACGTCGGCGACGGTGGAGCGCTGGGTCGCGAGCGCGGCGGTGGCACCATCGACAGGATCGCGGCGCAAGGGGTGGGACGGCGCCTCGCAGCGGGCGAGGAGGTCACGCAGCGCGAGCGCGGTCGCGGGACGCGCATCGGGGTCGCGTTGGAGGGCGAGGGCGATGGCGTCGCGCAGCGCGGCGGGACAGTCGGGGCAGAGCGCGGTGATGGGCGGGGGGTCGAGGGTGAGCAGCGCCGAGAGCACCTCGTGGTAGTTGCCCGTGAACGGTGCCGTGCCCGCGAGGCACTCGAAGAGCACCACGCCGACGCTCCACACATCACTGCGCGCGTCGAGGGCGCGGCGCCCGGCGGCCTGCTCGGGGGACATGTAGACGGGCGTTCCGACCACGGCGCCGCTGCGTGAGCGGAGGCTGTCGGCGCCCTCATCGCGGGCGACGCCGAAGTCGATGAGCACCGGCCGCGGGGTGTCGCCGGTGAGGTCGAGGAAGATGTTCTCGGGCTTCACGTCGCGGTGCAGGACGCCCGCGGCGTGGGCGTGGTCGAGCGCTTCGAGGATGGGCAGCAGCAGGTCGCGCGCCTCGGCCGGAGAGAGGGCGCCCGCCGCGCGCAGGTGGCTGCGGAGGTCGCGCCCGCGGAGGAGGTCTTCGACGAGGTAGGCCGTGCCGAGCTCGTCGACCCCCTGGTCGTGGACGCGGACGATGTGGGGGTGCTGGAGCGCCGCGAGCAGCCGCGCCTCGCGGGCGAAGCGCGACGTGGCGCGGGTGTCGTGGTCGACGTCGATGAGGAGCTTCACGGCGACGAGCTCGCCGGTGGTGCGGTCGAGCGCCTCGAAGACCGCCCCCATGCCGCCGCTGCCGATGACCCGCTGGAGCTCGTATCGCTCGTTGAGCACTGCCCCGGTGCGCCGTAGCGCCTCGCGCTCGATCAGCTCCCTGGACATGGCGTGCGAAGCATCCAACCACGACCGCGGGGTGCGGCTCAACGTCCGCGTGAGCACCCTTGCGACGGAGCGCAGCGGACGGCGTCGGTTCGCTTGCCGGACAAGGGACGCCCCCCGACAGGTCACCTGATCACGTTCTGGGCGCCGTCGTATCGTCGCCGCCGTGACGCTCTCCACCGCCTCGGCGGACCTCGCCGCTGCCTCTGCCCGCTTCCGCTCCTTCTTCGAGGAGCTCAACCGCACCTTCGTCGAGCGCGAAGACCTGCTCGCGCAGATCGCCATGGCCCTCCTCGGCCGCGAGCACGTCCTCATGACGGGCCCGCCCGGGACCGCCAAGAGCGGCATCGCCGCAGCCGTCCTCGGTCGCATCGTCGACGAGCGCACCGGGCAGCCCAGCTTGTTCGCGCGGCAGTTCACCGAGTCGACGGTGCAGACCGACCTTGTTGGTCCCATCGATTTCAAGACCCTCATGGCCACCGGGCGCACCGAGCACTTCACCGACGAAGGCATGCTCGGCGCCGTCCACGCCTTCCTCGACGAGGTGCTCGACGGCCGCGACATGCTGCTGCGCACGACCCTCAACGTGCTGCACGAGCGCGAGCTGAAGCAGGGCGCCAAGACCACCCGCGGCGCCATCGAGTGCGCGCTGATGACCACCAACCGCTACCTCGCCGAGGTGCTCGACGGGTCGCGCGAGACGCTCCTCGCCTTCGTCGATCGCATCGCCTTCGTGGGCTTCGTCCCCAAGGGATTCGCGTCGCCCGACAGCCTCGGCCGCGTGCTGCGCTCGCAGGTCGGCGGCGTCCGAGCCCGCTCGCTCGAAGCCAACCTCACCATCCAGGACCTCGACGTGCTCCAGGCCACCGCCGACCGCATCGTCGTGCCCGACGCCGTCTGCGGCTCGCTCTGCGCGCTCCTCGAACACCTCGACCGCGACCTCGCCCACGCCGCCAAGAGCGACCCCACCTTCACACCCACTCGCTACCTCTCGACCCGCACGGCCGTTCGCCTCGGGCGCATCCTGCGCGCGGTCTGCCTCTACGACGCCATCATGCGCAACCCCACGCGCGAGCTCGAGGTCGGCCACGACGACCTCGCCGGGTTGCGTTTGAGTCTCCTGCTCTCGGGTCCGCCGCGGGAGAGCCTCACGGCGCTCATCGACAAGGAGAGCGACCCCCGCGAACGTCGGCAGCTCTCCATCCTGCGAACCGAGCGGGAGATGTTCGAGCGCGCCCTCGCCCGCGTCCCGCGCACCGAGCGCGCCTCGCGGCCCAGCATCGAGCGGGACGTCGCCGCGCTCCAGCAGTCCGTCGATGCCGCAGTGCCGGTCGCCGACCCGCGGCCGCTGCTCGCCACCGCCGCCACCCTCGCCCACACCGCCGACTCCGGGGGACCGACGGCACCCGCCGCCGCCGAGCTGCTCGCCACCGCCCTCACGCACCTCTCCGAGCGCGCGCTGCGAGCCGGCATCACCGCGGGCGCGAGCGCCACGGAGGTCGACGTGATCGGCGAGCTCTCGTCGCTGGCCGACGGCCTCGAAGCATCGGGCGGAGCGGCCCGTCCCACCGCCCGATGGCTGCGGGCGCGCGCCATCCGGATGGTGCTCGACACGGCCGCGCTGGCGGGGTCGCGCGTGGGCGCGGCGCTCGATGGGCTGCTCCCCGTCGACGCCTCGCTCGACGACGTCGCGCGCCGGGCGATGGGCCCCGTCGAGCGCCTCGAACGTCTGCTGGAAACCGCCGCAAAGCTCCGCGCCGCGGGCGCCGACGACAGCGGGCCGGAGAGCTTCGAGCGGGCGTCCGCCGTGGCCGTGGCGCGGGTGGAAGATGAGCTCGTCGAGGTGTGGGACGTCGCGTTCCGTGACGCCGTGGCGCGAGCGCTCGCCGAGGTCGGACCGGAGAAGCTCGGTGAGCTGCTGGGGCGGTTGGTTCCGGTGCTCCAGCGCATCGACGGCTTCGGCGAGAGGCTCGCGCGCTGCGGCGCCGACCGCTGGGCGCTCAAGGGTCGCGTGGTGGGGCCGCGCATCGAGCCGCTGGTCCGCGCGGCCTTCGAGCGTGTCCAGGCGACCGACCGACCGGACCTGGTCGCGCAGGTGGGCGCCCTCGTCGACGAGCTCGATCGCGCGGGATTGAAGGGCGTCATCGCGACGGCCGACCTCATCCGGCTCGCCACCCTCGCCCTCGTCCGCGGCGAACGCGGCACGCAATCGACCCAGACCCAACCGCCCTCGCACACCGGGTATCGCCAGCTCCGCGCGGGGTCGGCCCGCGTGTCCCTCGCGTACACCCTCGTCGAGCTCGGCCTGCGCATCGCGCCCACGAGGGCCACCGACCTGGGATCGCCCGCCGAGATGCTCACGCGCTTCGGCGCCACCCTCGCCGACCTGCCCGCCGAGCTCCGCGCCGAGGTCGTCGCGCTGGACGTCGCGCGCGTCGAGCGAGCCGTCTCGCTCGTCGAGCGCTGGTGGGCCGAGCTCGGTCCCGCGGCGGAGACCGCCCTCTCGTCGGGCAGCGCCACGCTCATCGGAACGGCGCTGCCCACGCTCGCGGGGAGCAGGTTCTTTCACGTGACGCGTGACGAGGGAGCGCTGCTGCGCTTTGCCATCGAGGCTCGTGTCATCGGCGAGGTCTTCGCCGAGGCAGCGGCCGCCACCGACGCGCTGCGGGCGCGCATCGAGGCCGTCGAGGCGGAGTCCAGCCGGGTGCTGGTGGCGCTGCAACGCGGGCGCTCCGACGCTGGTTGGACGACGCTGCTCGACACGGCCGCTCGGCGAGTGAGCCGCTGAGTGAGACCGATTCACCCCGTGGACGTTCGCGAAGTAGGGGCCGGGGTTCACGGTGCAGGCTCCGCGTCCGTCGGGCTCCGTTCACCCCGGTCAATGGTAGGGGGTCACCCCGCCGCTGCGCGACGGGGTTGCAACGGAAGTCATTGCCCCACGCTTCTCGTCGGTCAGGAGCGTGATGGATCTCGGGTTTGCAACCCCGTCGCGCAGCGGCGGGGTGACCCCCTACCATTGACCGGGGTGAACGGAGCCCGACGGACGCGGAGCCTGCACCGTGAACCCCGGCCCCTACTTCGCGAACGTCCACGGGGTGAATCGTTGTGACCAGCGAACGGTTGCAGCGCCTCGCCGAGCGCATCGAGCGGGTCGCGCTCGACCCGGCGGGCATCGAAGCGCAGCGGCTCTTTCGCGTCGCGCGGCCGGTGCTGGCGCTCACCCGCTGGCGCGCGACCGTTCGCTACGAGGCCCTGACGCGGCTGTTGGAGCGGCTCGCGGACACGGGCGCGCGGGCGAGGCTCGAGGCGGCCGTCGACGAGCTCGAAGCCAACGTCACCACCATCGAGCGCGCGGCGATCCTGCGGGACCGTGCGCCCGTGGCCCACGCCGCGTGGCTGCGGCGCGCCTGGGAACTCCTCGTCGCGGTGGATGGGTTGCTCGATCGGGACGACGCCCTCGCGCGACAGCGTCTCAGCCACGGCGATCGGGTGGTCTTTGCGCCTCCGCTCGCGCTCCTCCCAGCGCGCGAGGCAGAGAGCGCCGACACGACGCAGGTCGACCCCTTTGCGTGCGAAGTGGCGACGCGGGAGGGTGCCGTCCCCCACGCCGATGCGCGCATCGTGGAGCTGGAGCTCGCCGCCATCGACCACCTGCTCGCCGCGGCGCGCGCGGAGGTGGGCTTCCTCGGGCGCAAGCGACGGCTGCTGGTGGCAGCGCGGCAACGCCTGCTCGACGTGTCGGCGGCGCTCCCGCTCGAACCGCACGGCGTTCGCGCCCGCGCCGACTACGTCACCCGCGAGATCACCCGCGTCGACCGGCTGGAGTCCATCGGCCTCGCGGCGGACGTGTCGCTCGTCCACCAGGCCCGCGCCGCCATCGACCGCGGCGACCCGCGACGGCTATGGGCCGCGCTCTCGGCCGTCGACGCCGCGGCGCTCGCCAACGACGACCACGACGTCGCGCGGGTGACGTCGCGCGCCACCCAGGCGCTGTGGGGCGGCGAAGACCCGCGGAGCGTGACGGCACGACGCGCGTCGCTGCGCCGCTCGGCGGGCGCGATGCTGGGCGAAGGCGGCGTCGGCCTCGTCGAGGAGGCGATGAAGGAGGCGCGCCGCGAAGCGAGGGCCACCATCGCGCGCTCGTCGGAGTCACAGGGCGTTCGCGAAGACGCCGAGCACCTGCTGCGCGAGGCGTACGCCGAGGGCGCCGAGCGCGGCGTGCTCGCCGCCACGGTGACGGTGGACGGCTGCTTCGAGGTGGGCGGAGCGCTCGCGCCGGTGCGCGTCGACGAAGAGGAGCGGGTGCTGCGGGCGGTGCGCTTCCCCACGCAGACGCTGGTGCTGGTTCCGGCGGAGGGGGTCGACGACCTCCCGGATGCGAGCATCTCCGACCCGCGCAGCGTGCTGCTCGACCTCGTGACGGGGCGGTTGCTCACGCGGCGCTACGTTCGGCCGGAGCCGCAGCGGCGCAGTCGCGTCGTGATGCGGAGCGAGGTGCGCGTCTTCGTGCTCGACGGATCGACCTCCATGGCGGGCCCTCGCGGTCACGTGCGCGATGCCCTGCTCGTAGCCGAGCTCGCGACGCTCTCGGCGCGCCTCGCGGCGCCCGGCGACACCCGCGCCACGCTGCTGTTTCGGTACTTCGATGAGGGCCTGTTGCCCGTCACGCGCGTCGACTCGGTGGAGGGCGCCCGCGCCGCGATGCGCGACGTCCTGACGACGACACGCCGGGGCGGAACCAACATCCAGAAGGCCCTCATCGCGAGCCTCGAACAGGTCGCCGAGGCGCGCGCCGTCGATCGCGAGCTCACCCACGCGCAGCTCGTGTTGGTGACCGACGGCGAGGCCGCGGTCGACGAAGAGCTGGTGGCGGTGGCGAGAGCGAAGTGTGAGGGACTGCCGCTCGGTGTCAGCGTCATCGCGCTCGGCACGGAGAACCCCGCGCTCCGTGCCCTGGTCGCGCGGCAGCGGGCCGCGGGTGAGGTGGCGTTCTACCACCACCTCGACGACGCTCAGCTCGCGTCGATCACCGCGGGCGAGCTCGACGGCGGGGTCGCGCTGCACCTGCCAGACTCGGCGTCGCGGCCGGCGAGCGTGGTGGCGCGCGAGCTCTCCGGTGAGCTCGGCCCATTGGTGGATGAGCTGGTGGCGATCGAGCGGGCGCGCGAGTCGGGCGTGTTGCAGCGCCTCGACGACGAGGCGCGGGCGCTGCGCGAGCTCGACGCGAGCGACGCCAGGCACGACGGACGCGAGGGAGCGAGCGCGCGGTTGGAAGCGGCCAACCGCGACCGGGTGGCGATCGCGGCCCGCTTCGCACGGTGGTTCCCTGAGCCGGCGGGTGGCGTCGCGGTCAAGGCCCACCAGGGGCGTCGCCCGCGCCTCGCGAACGGCGACGTCGAGGCGGCCGTGTGCGCGCTGTCGTCGGTGGCCGAGGTGGTCGCACTGCTGGGCGGATCGGAGCTCGCGCGCAAGGCCGACGCCATCGAGCTGCTGGAGCGACTGCTGCCCGACGCGCGGCTCACACCGGCCCGATTGCGCGCGACGCTGCGCGATCACGCGACGGAGGTGGCGCCCGCGCTGGCGGCGGTGCACGCGGCGGTGAAGGGGTGAAGCGCACAGAGTCGTGGCGAGGGCCCGCGGGGCAACCAGAGGCGAGCCGGTTCGCCCGTCCTCCGAAGCGAAATCGCGGCTGATCGCGGGTACGCTGTCACTCGTGGCCGCCGACTCCGCCGAGAAGCTTCTCCAAGCCGTCGTCGACGAGGACGAAGCTGCTGTCGCGGCGCAACTTCGTGGCGGCGCCGATCCGAACCCTGCGGCGGAGTTCGGCGATCTGCCCCTCGTGAACGCCGCGACCCAGGACTCGACCCTCGGAATCGTGAGGCTGCTCGTCGAAGCAGGGGCGAAGGTCGACGTCCTGAACGAAGAGACCGGGTCGACGCCGTTGGTTCTCGCGGTGGCGCACGGAGCGCGCGAGGTCGCGTGCTACCTCGTCGACCGCGGCGCCGCGCTCGATGTCGCGGGTGACGTCAGCGACTGTCTCGGGAGGCAGTCACCGCTGATCCTCGCGGTCGACGCGAACGACCTCGAGCTCGTTCGCTTTCTCCTCGCCCACGGCGCCGATCCCAATCGCTTCGGCGACTTTCACGGTCGTCCGTTGCACTACGCCGCGCGTGATACCCACGTCGGCGTCCTGACTCTGCTCCTCGACCACGGCGCGGATGTCTGGTTTCGCGACGGCGACTGCAACCAGACGGCGCTCGAACTCGCACTTCGGCGCGAGGAGTTCGAAGCAGGGGCCGCCCTGTACCGACACATCGACGCCGCACACCCGAACGGTCTCGGTGCGCCGATCCACGCGCTCGCAGCGAACGGCGACGTCGCCGGTGTCGCGGCGCAGCTCGATGCCGACGTGAGCGTCGATCTTCGCGACGGCGCGGGCAAGACGCCGCTTCATTGGGCCGTCGGCGAACCGAGGCCGATCGCAAACCTCATCCTGGCGGCCGCGGAGACGAGCGTATCGGCGTCGGTGGGCGCGCGTGCACGCTCACGCGAAGAGGTGATCGCGCTTCTGTTGCGGCGCGGTGCCGACGTCGACGCGCTCGACGCTTCGAACGACACACCTCTGCACGACGCTCTCGCGTGGGGTGGGACATGGCAGCTCGCGTCCGCCGAAGCCCTCGTGCGCGCCGGCGCGAACGTTCGGCTCAAGGACGACACCGGCTGGACGCCGCTCCTGCTCGCCGCGCGGTCTCGCGCTCCGGGCCCCCTTCTGGCGCTGCTCTTCGCGCGCGGCGCCAATCCGAGCGACACGCAGGGGAGCTGGAACGCGCTGACGTACGCCGCGCACACCGGCGCGGTCGGCACCGCGAAGGCGCTTCTCGCGCACGGCGTGCCCGTGAACATCGAGGGCGTGTCGCCACTGCACACCGCAGTCGCGCGCGGTCACGTCGAGATCGTGAGAGCGCTGCTCGCGGCAGGCGCCGACCCGACGGCGCGCGACGGGGAAGGCAACCCGCCGGCGGGGAAGACGACGTCGAGCGAGATCTTGGAGCTGCTCGGCGTCCTCATCGAAAACCCGCAGTGAGAGCCGTCACGAAGCTACGCCGAGGTGCTGACGTTCGGAGTAGGCGACGCGGGTCTGCCACGGCCCCGGTCCCCGGGGCCCACGCCGCGGCGTCAGCGCGGCGCGCGGCGGTCACGTTCGCAGTCCACGACGGTGACCTGTCGACGCGGCGGATGCGCGCCGCGGCAGACGACCGCACGGCGCTGGAGCGGCTGTGCCGGTACATGGCGCGCCCAGCGGTGGCGAGCGGTCGGGTGAGCGTGTTGCCCGACGGCAACGTGGCCTACCGGGTGAAGTCGCCGCGGAGCGCCGGGCGACGCACCGGGTGATGACGCCGATGGAGTTCATGGCGCGGTTGGCGGCGCTGGTGCCGCCGCCGCGGACGCCGCTGGTGAGGTACCACGGCGTGCTCGCGCCGAATTCTCCCTGGCGCGTCGCGGTGGTTCCGCCGCCGGTGGCCGACGCCGGGTGTCCGTGTGCGACGACGGCGCCGGCGGTGTCGGCGATGGAGCGGCCGGAGAACGTCAACGCCAGGGGCGCAGTGAGCGAGTCGAAGCGTCGCGGCAACAGCGACGCGATCACGCAGAGCGGGCGCATCGAGTGGGCGCGTCTCTTGTGGCGTGTGTGGGGCATCGACGCGCTCGCGTGCCCGGCGTGCGGCGGGCGAATGAAGATGATCGCAGCGCTCATCGAGCGGGCTGGCATCGTGCGCGTGTTGGAGCACCTCGGCGTCTCGACCGAGGTGCCGCGGATGAGACGCGTACGCGACGGGCCGCCGGCCGGGTTGTAGGCGAGGGGGTGGGCCGGGAGCCGTTGACCGTCGCTGACGGGACGATGAAGGCCGCGGTGCGCGCGGAGGGGAGCGCGCGCCGGGTGCGAGGCGTTGGATTCGGTCAGCGAGCTCTCCAGCGGGGGCAACGGGAGCTCGGTACACGTCGTCCGCCCGAGTTGGACTTCGCGGTCTGGGCGATCTGTAAACTCTGGTGGATCTGTGCCAGCAAGGTTGCCCCGTTGGATCTCCTGTGAGCCGAGCTTCTTCGGGTACCCGCTGTGTTGGAGCGAGGGCGCCGCGTCGGTCGCGAAGAGCGCCGGTCACAACCACGCCGCGCCCGCCGTTGGACGGTCGGTGAGCCCCTCGCTTCGTACGGTCGTCGTCCTGTCGTTGCTGTCGCTCGTCCCGCGCGTCACTCGTGCGTGCGACGCGGCGGACCACCAACGCGCCCTCCGCGCCGAGCAGGCCCACCGGCCCGGCGCCGCGATCGCCCTGCGCACTTCGCTGCTGGAGTGTCCCCGCGACGCCCGATCGCTCGACAACGAGCTCGCGCTGGCCGCCGACCACGAGGCCATCGGCGACTTCGCCCGCGCCGCCGAGCTCATCGAGCGCGCGGCTGAGCACTCGTCCGATGACCGCGTGGTCGTCGCGATGGGGCGGGCGGTGGAGTTTCGCATCGCGCTGGGCGAGCTGTCGCGCGCGCAGGCCGACGCGCGGTGGCAGCTCGTCGCGTCGCGCGATGCGGCCGTCGAGACGGCCTTCACGGTGGGCGCCGCGCTCGAAGCGGGTCACCAATGGACCGAGGCGAGCCAATGGTACGACGCGCTCGCGCGGCGGTTCCCGGCGCGGTCGCAGTGGCTGGTGCAGTCGCGGGCGCTGGTGGGGCTCGGCCGCGCGTACGAGGCGCTGGGCGATCTCAGGGGCGCGGCGCGGAGCTGGGAGGCGGCCGACGCGCGGTGGCCCGTCGCGTTCGCGGCGCTGGGGATGGTGGACCCTCGCGCGGAGCGTCGACGCGAAGCCGAGCGCGTACGGGCGGAGGAGCGCGAGGCGCGCCGACGAGGTGGCTCCATGGGCGTGGTCTCGCCCTTCAACGTGATGACCGAGTCGGGCATCGACCACACCAACGCCAACGGAAACATCGCGGACGACGATGGGCGCATCCGGTTGGCGGCCTTCGCGGAGGCGCAGTTCCGACTGGCACGGCGGGCCTCCGACGCGTGTCTGCGACGCGACGATCTGGCGCCCGCCCCGACCACAGTCGTCGAGTACGACCGCTGGGTGGAAGCGAGTCTCACGCCGTGGCTCCGGCGCCGTACGGCCTGCGTGGACGACCTCGCGGTCCGCCTGGCGGACGTGGCCAACCTGCACGTCCCGCATTGGGAAGTCGCCGCGGTCGCGATGCTCGCGCACCTCTACTTCGGCGTCGCGCAAGGCATCCGCGCGACGCCACATCGGCCCGGCTGGAGTCAGGACTTCGAAGATGCCTACCGCGAACGCAACGTGATGTGAGCTTGGGGATAGAGTCGGCGCCGATGCAGAAGGCTGACCGCTACCGCGAGGCTGCGACGCCGGATGACCGCTGGCAGCTCGTGTGGTCGCGCGGCGTGGGATGGGTGTTCTTCGACGTGATGGGCGCGCTGATGATGGTGCCCTTCGGGGCGGTGCTGCTCGCGGGGGCGACGGTTCCGATCGTGATGGGATTGCCCTTCGCAGAGATCGCGCGGCGGTGGGGCGACGGACGTCACCTCGCGGCGGTCGGTTCGGTGCTGGGGATGGTGGTGGCGGAGGTCTTCGGCCTGTGGCTCGCGTGGGTGCTGCTGAAGAGCGGCGGGGGAATGGGCCTCGACCTGCTGATCACGCGGCGCATCGCCGAGGGAACGGTCAGCGACCTGCGCACGATCCCGACCGGGAAGGGCGGTGTGATGTACTGCGCGACGGTGGCGGGCGAGGCGCTGCACCCGAGCGGCGGGGCGTTCGAGCGGCTGCGCGAGGGCGAGCAGGTGCGGGTGCAGTTCGGCCGCTTCGAGCGGGCCGTCTATCGGATCTGGGCGAAGTGACGCGGTCCGGCCGCCCGCCGCTCTAGTAGCGAACGTGCGCAATGCCCTCCTCGATGAGGTGCATTTCGGTGCCGTTCCACGACCAGAGGTTCTCGACCTGCAACCCGCAGCGCGGTGCCCACAGCGTGCCGTTGACGTGATTCAGGTACGCGCCCGACGGGTCGATGGCCTTGCCAAGCTCACGCGCCCGTTCGAGCAGAGCCGGAGGAGCTGGCGCAAACCGCGACCACGTCGACACGTGGAAGTCGAACTCGCGATCGTCGTCGGCGCCCGCCTCGGGGTTCGCCGCCATGAACCGCTCGTACTCGTCGTCGAGGAGGACGACCACGCGCCCTTCGCCGCGCAGGCCGGCGTCCCCGACGAGGACGCGCATCGCCACCGCGAAGGGGACGTCGCCGTGCGCAACGACGACGGGATTGGGGGAGACGCGCCGTTGCAGCTCGGCGAAGGCCGCGCGCTCGTTGAGCATCTGCGGGCCGTGCTTCCGCAGCCACGTCTGCATGAACCCGCCGTGGATCCGGTACTGCCAGCGCTCCAGGGCGTTGAGCGCGTTGTCGTCGAGAGCCGGGCGCGCGAGGTTCCGTTCGGCGACGTACGCACGGAGCCGTGCGACCCAATCAGCTGCGATCATGCTTGTTCTCCTTAGCCTTCTGCCGAAGCGCTCCGACCAGTTCGTGATCCTCGGTCTGTCGCCCGCGAAGGACGAGCCGTCGGCCGAACCATCGCCTGCTGACCTTACGCGATCACTGCACGACGACGCTGACCTCGCCAGCGAGCTCTCCAGCGGGGGCAACGGGAGCTCGGTACACGTCGTCCGCCCGAGTTGTACTTCGCGGTCTGGGCGATCTGTAAGCTCCGGTGGATCCGTGCCAGCAAGGCTCCCCCGTTGGATCTCCTATGAGCCGAAGAAGGACTACAACGAGGGCCCGCTGAAGTACGCCGCGAGCGGCACGCGGGAGCTGTGGATCTTCGACCCCGAGCGGCGTGGCCGTGGGGTGATGGGCGGGCCGTGGGCGTTGCAGGTGTGGCGTCGCACGCGAACGGAGGAGTTTCGGCTGGAGTACACGGGCGACGGTCCGGCGTACTCGGAAGAGCTCGGCGCGTGGCTGGTGGTAACCGACGAAGGCCAGCGGCTGCGCATCGCCGACGATGAGGCGGGCGAGAGGCTGTGGTTGACGGTGGCGGAGGAGGAGCGCGCGGCGAAGGAGACCGAACGCGCGGCGAAGGAGGCGGCCCAAGCCGAGGTGGCCCAGCTACGCACGCGGCTTGAGGCGCTCACCGGTCGCACCGGCTGAGCCTCGCGCCGATGACCGCTCCGGCCTTCGCGCACCTCCCGCCGCGGGGGGACGGCACGGTCTACTGGGGACTCATCGCGCGGGTGCGCTTCAGCGAGCCCGTGATCATCACCTCCGTGCTCTCGGACGTCGACGGGAACCAGTTCACCTCGCGACTGAACCAGGCCATGCTTAGCGGCGACGTGCAGGGCCTCGTGGTCGGCAGCAACGAGGCGGGCTACGCGCCGATGAGCACCGTCGGGCAGATGACCACCTTGACCATCACCGCCACCACCCGCGCGCTCCCCACCTTCGCGGTGCCCGCGCCCACCATGTGATCGACGGCGACTCCCCGGCCCGCGTTGACAGCGGTCGAGGATTCGCGGGATCTACACCCCAATCCCCCACGAGCCGATGCCCCACCACGAAGCCAGCGCCCCGGACGACTTCGCGACGGTCGCCGACGCGCAGAGCCGGGCGCTCTCCCGCACCGTGTGCCTCGCGGGCGACGCGCTCACCGTCGCGCTCTGGCCCCGCGACCTCCAGGACAACCTCGGCCAGGAGCTCACCGCCATGCGCCTGGAGATGGAGTCGCTGCGCCCGCGCATGCTCGACGATGACGGGGTCGTGCCGGCGGGCACCCGGTTGTCGGTGGCGCTCCCGACGCGGAGCGCCGGATGATCCGGGTGTTCGTCGCCGACGACCACGCCATCGTGTGCGAGGGGCTGCACGCGTGGTTCGACACCATCCCGGAGCTGTCGTGGGCTGGCTCCGTGGGCGACGGCCTCGCGGTGCTCGAACTCGCCGCGCGGAGCGAGTGGGACGTGCTGGTGCTCGACCTGTCGCTCCCGGGGCGCTCAGGCACCGACCTCCTGCGCGACGTGCGCGCGCAGCAGCCCAGACTGCGGGTGGTGATCTACTCGATGTACCCCGCGGAGGAGTACGCCGCGTGGGCCCTCGCGGCGGGGGCGTCGGCGTACGTCTCGAAGTCCGAGCCGCTCGCGGCGCTGCGCGACGCCGTGCTCGACACGCGCGCGACGGAGCCCCACGAGGGCCCCGCGGCGAAGCTCCCCCACGAGCGCCTCTCTGCGCGCGAGCGGGAGGTGTTCCTCGCCCTCGCCCGCGGCCTCACCCCGTCGGAGATCGCCTGGGATCTCGAGATGGCCCCGAGCACGGTGAGCACACACCTGAAGGCCGTGCGCGAGAAGCTCGGCGTCCGCTCGACCTTCGACGTAGCCCAGTACGCTGCACGCCATGGAATCACCGGCGCCTAGAGCTGACCCCTCCCGACGCTGGAGGGCCAACGGCGCCACCCTTCCGGGGTACCGCGCTAGATGTGGTCTAACATCGCGGCCGTGACCGGGCGCCTCGACATGGGACTCGAACGCCTCCTCCTCCTGCTCAACCCCGAGCGGGCGCTCGACGCCGGGGCCCGCGCCGAGCTCGCCCAACAGGACCGCGCGATCAACCTCAGGCGCGCCCGAGCCTGGGGCCCGGTGGTGCTGGCGCTGCATACGGGCCTCACGTTGTTCTACGCGCGCATCGCGGTCACCACGGAGCTCGAGCGGGCCTGGCGGCACGGCGCCGTGATCCTCCTGGGGGCCGCCACCATCGGGTACACGGTCGCGCTGTTGTGCGCGGCGATCAACCGCGGCCCCGCGCGCGCCGTCGCCGACCGCATCGGCCCGATCATCAACCTCATCGCGCTGTCGCACGTCGCGCTGTTGGCGATCAACGCCCAGGCCCTCCACGGCAACCTGGGGCAGTACCCCCCACTACTGCTCGCGACGCCGTTCGCGATCCGCTTTCCGGCAACGTGGTTCTACGGCGTGGCCGTGGCCAACAGCGCCGTTCTCGCGGCGGGCATCGTAGCGGTGCAGACCTCGCCCCTGCTTCGCAACCACAACGTGGTCCTGGTGTTCATGTTCACCCTCCTCGCCGTGATCGTCGCGCGCATTCAGCGGGAGTCCCTGGTCAACGAGCTCCGGCTGCGGCGAGAGCTCGAGCGCTTCAACGCCGAGCTCGGCTCTCGCGTCGAGGCCCAGACCAGCGAGATCCGAAGCTTCGCGATGCGCCTCGACGAGGTGCTCGAGGTCGAGCGGCGGCGCCTCGCGCACGAGCTCCACGACGACCTCGGCCAGGAGATCACGGCCCTGCGGCTGGAGGTCGAGGCGATGCGCGCGTACACCCGCGACGAGCGGCAGCTCGGGGGGCTCCAGCGCATGGCCGGGGCCATCGAGCGATCACACGGGAGCGTGCGGGCGATCCTGGAGTCGCTGCGCCCCCGCATCCTCGACGAGGAGGGCCTGGAGTGCGCGATCCACTGGCTGGGCCGCCACCACCGCGAGCGCACCGCGTGCGCGGTGGCGGTGGCGGTGGACCTCGGCGCCGAGCCCGACGCCCAGGTGGGCCTGGTGGCGTTTCGCGTCGCGCAGGAGTCGCTCAACAACGTCGCGCGACACGCCCGCGCTACGAGCGTGTCGGTGTCGCTCGAGCGCCGAGGCGACGCGCTCACGCTGGAGATCGCCGACGACGGGGCGACGGACGAGCACGGCCCCATCCGCCCGGGGCGAGGCGTGGTGGGGATGCGCGAGCGGGTCTCGAGCCTCGGGGGCGAGCTTTCGGTCACCGCCGCATCGACGGGGGGGACGCTGGTGCGCGCGACGATCCCGCTCGGCGCGAAGGCGCGCGTCGAGGGCGCGGCGGCGGCGAACTGAATCGTGCGCCGCGAGGAGTACGCGTCGAAGGCCGTTCGGTAGAGGGCGTCACCGCCGACCGCGGACGCGGTGACCCCTACGAGCCAGAGCCCGAAGGTGTGCCCGGCGTAGGTCGGGTCGAGGCGAACAGATATTCCAACAGGGCACCCTCGCAGGCGCAGATTCGCCCGTCGGTTGCAGAGCGCTCCCGTGGCGCCGTCCTGGAGATCCCGCGCGCCGAGGGCGATCGAATTTATTCTAGATTCTCAAGGGAGGGCGACCGGGCTACCGGATGGGCAGAGGGTGACTCCATCACCGACTCGCCGAGGCAACTCCATGAACACGAACAGCGCCCGACATCGACTCCTGACCGCCGCGATGCTCTCCCTAGCGGCTTGCGGCACTGACCCGGCGACGGTTCAGGACGCGGGCACGACGCCGTCGGACGCAGGCAAGAAGCCAGACGCCGGCTTCACCGACGCAGGCACCGCGCCCGCCGACGCAGGCACCACGCCCACCGACGCAGGCACCACTCCCACCGACGTAGGCACCGCTCCGACGGACGGCGCTACGCCGACGATGCCCGACTGGGGCTTCCGCCCCAACCCCAACGGCTTCAGCTTCCCCAACCGCGGAACCAGCCGCGCCGGCGAGACCCCCGTCACCGCGCGCCTCGACGCCGACAACCTCCGCCGCCTCTTCGGCACGAGCGTCTGCGAGGGCGCCAACGCCACCGGCGCGTGCGTGCTCGTCCCCAACGCGCGGCAGTGGATGGACGCCGAGAACAACGGCGCCCACGAGGGCAACTGCGAGGGCTACTCCATCTTCGCGGCGCACCTCTACGCGGGCAGCATCGCCCCGATGACCTTCGGCGGCACCAACGCCTTCGCCCTCCCGCTCAACAACACCGTCGAGCGCGAGCTGATGTTCTGGGCCATCACCCAGTCGACCGTCGACCCGATGGTGGCGCCCTCGCGCACGATGTCGCCGCGCGAACTCGTCACCCACCTCACGACCGAGTTCGCCCGCGGGCGGGCCTTCCTCGGCACCGCCATCGGCATCTTCGCCGCCGCCGGCGGCCACTCGGTGCTGCCGTACGCGATCCGCCGCCGCAGCGACACCGTCGTCGACGTGCTCGTCTACGACAACAACCACCCCGACTCCGAGCGCTTCATCACCATCGACACCGCCGCCAACACCTGGCGCTACCGCGCCGCGCTCAACCCCTCCATGCCCGACGCGGAGTGGAGCGGCACGGACACGACGTTCCCGATCCAGATTCGCGACGCCGGGCCTCGGCTCGCGCTCCCGCACCCGAACACCGCCTGGCAGAACCGCGCGATGGACGGCGGCGGCGCGACCCGCATCAGCATCAACACCGTGGGCAACAGCCAGGTCACGGTGACCGACGGCATGTCACGCAGCACCTCCGTCGGGGCCGACGGCCGCATCGTCACCAACATCCCGGACTCGCGGGTGTCGCTCCGCATGCCGGGCAACCTGTCGCGGCCCGACCCGGTGTTCAGCGTGCCGCGCGCCACGCCGCTCACCATCACCCTCGATGGGGCCGGACTCGCGACGGCCACGCAGAGCGAGCTGCTCTTCCAGGGCGCGGGTTGGACCCTCGGCCTCGACGGCGTGAACATCGACCCGATGCAGCGCGACACGCTGGTGATTCAGCCGGGCCCGCCCGACCTGCTGTACCGCTCCGGGGGGACCGAGACCCCGACGCTCTCGCTGGCGTACCAGTCTGAGGGCGACGACTACCTCATCGAGCTGCGCACCACGTCCATGACCGCGGGGCAAAACCTCCGCCTCTCGGTGGACTTCGCGATGAACCGCGCGCGCGTGAGCTTCGACGGCAGCGCCGCGGCGCCCACCTTCGAGCTGTACGTCGAGCGGGTGTCCGCTTCGGGCGCGGTGGTGTTCGAGCACGCGGGCGTGACGGCCTCGGCGGCGGCGGTGATGTTCGTCAACTTCGGGAGCTGGGCCGGCAACGGCATGCCCATGACCGTGACCTACGACGACAACGGCGACGGAACCATCGACCGCACCGAGCAGGTCAGCGACGAGGACTGAGGCGGGGACTGAAGAAGACGGTCGACATCGACCTCCTGACATCCATCGGTGTCAGGAGGTCCGTGACGTTCAGAGCGGCGTGTCCGCCCGTCGGTCGCAGAGCGCTCGCTCGCACTGCTCCCCACTGCGGAGGAGAAGTTCCCAAGCGCTCCGGTGGCGCCGTCCTGACCGATTCCAACGCTCCACCCCCCGTCGCCCTCGCACCGCGCAGGCACCGCGTCCGCGACCACGTGAGGCGCCCTACTGCCCGATCGCCTCGTGAAACGTCCACCCCACGTGCCACCCGCCGCCACCCCCGCCGCCATGGCGGCGGTGAGCTGAAGAGCTTGTTTTCTCGGTGTCCCGTGATGGCACGCCTGCTGCGATGGGTGGTAGCGTGAGCAGCATGGCGACGAGGGATCCGCGCGGGGTGGACGTGGTGTTCGAGGCCCCGCGGTGGTCCGAGCGGTGGGTGCTCCAGGACGGCGTGACCATGCCCGTGACCCCGGAGCACTTGAGGACGACGACGCTGCTGCGGGAGGTGCTGGAGGCGTTCATCGCGCGCACGGGCCTCGATGCGACGGCGGGAGAGGACATCGCGCTGCGCTGGGATGAGTCGCACGCCAGCGTGGGCGTCGACCCGGACGTGTACCTCGTGGCGCCGGCGCTACCGAAGGCGGCGCGAAGCATCCTGACGTGGGAGGCGGGCCACGCGCCGCCGCGGGTGGCGGCCGAGGTGGTGAGCCGCGACACGGCGAAGAAGGACTACAACGAGGGCCCGCTGAAGTACGCCGCGAGCGGCACGCGGGAGCTGTGGATCTTCGACCCCGAGCGGCGTGGCCGTGGGCTGATGGGCGGGCCGTGGGCGTTGCAGGTGTGGCGTCGCACGCGAACGGAGGAGTTTCGGCTGGAGTACACGGGCGACGGTCCGGCGTACTCGGAAGAGCTCGGCGCGTGGCTGGTGGTGACCGACGAAGGCCAGCGGCCAGCGAGCTCTCCAGCGGGGGCAACGGGAGCTCCGTACACGTCGTCCGCCAGCGAGCTCTCCAGCGGGGGCAACGGGAGCTCCGTACACGTCGTCCGCCCGAGTTGTACTTCGCGGTCTGGGCAATCGGTAACCCCGAGCCGATCCGTGCCGACGACGGTGCCCCGTTGGACCTCTTATTGGCTGCATCCCCGATTCACTGCGATCGCGGCGAACGTCCGACGACCATCCCGTGGCCGGTGGTACCGTCAACGCCCCGATGAGCGAACGTCGCCCCCGGCCTCGCCGCGTTGTCGATGAGAGCGTGCTGCTCACCCACGCGGCGCTCGTGGGCCTGACCCCGCTCATCCCGATCCCGCTCCTTGACGACGCGGTCAAGGCCGCGATCGAGCGCCGCCTCGTCCGCCAGCTCGCCGCCGAGCACAACATCCCGCTGGGCGACGACGCGGTCTCCGAGCTGGCCAACGACCCGGGCGACGGCGTGTTTCTGGGCATCGCGAAGGGGATCGTCACGTTCCCCTTCAAGCTGATCTTCCGGAAGCTCTTCGTGGTCGCGGAGGTCAAGCGGGCGAGCGACGAGGCCAGCCTCTGCTACCACCGCGGGCTGCTGCTCGACCTCGCGCTCGCGTCGCGCGCCGTGGCCCCGGTCGGCCCGAAGTCTCCGGCGGAGGTGCGCGCGGCGGTCGAGAAGGCGTGCGCCGAGGTCTCGGTCTCGCCGCTCGGCCGCGTCATCGGCGGCGTGTTCGAGGGCTCGAAGAGCGCCCTCGAGGCCCTGGGGCGCGACCTCCTCAAGCGCATCGGGGTCGGGCAGACGGCGCCCACGCGCGCGAGCGTCGACGGCGCCGTCGAGGCGGGCGCCGCGGCGGAGCCCAGGATCACGGGCCTCGTCGAGCGGCTGCGGGTCGCGGTCGCGGAGGTGCCGCAGTCGCACTTCGTCGCGCTGGAGGACCACTTCGAGGCGGCGCTCGGCGTGCCGCTCGACCGGCCCGCGACGGGCTCCTGATCGCCCGCGCGATGCGTATCCGCGGGTGAGGCGGTCGGAGGTGCGCCGGCCACGGCGACCACCGATCGCAGACACGCCGTGGTGAATCGCACACGCACGCGGCACGCGACATCCGCGGCTGTTGTGGCGTTCGCAACGGCTCACCGCTTGCTCCGCCGACCCTCATGGCGTCGTCGACGAAGCGCTCCTACGCGGGGCTCGTGATCCTGTCCGTGTTCGGGTCGGGGTGCGCGGGAGGCGCCGTCCGACCGCACGGTGCCCCGGCGCAACACCCGCACAACACCCCCGCTCTGCCGATCTCCGTCGCGCCGTCATGGACGCCCCCCAGCGCCGTGTTGGCGACTCCCGCGCGGGCCCCATCGGACGGCGCCTTGATCGGGACCGCAGCGCCGACGAGGGTGCTCGACGCATCGCCGGACGCCCGGTGGGTCGTGGTCGCGCAGACCCGTGCAGACACCGACGGCGACGGTCGGGTCGAGTTCCACCTCGAAGAGGACGATGGTCACCCCGCGCAGGATGCCACCGTCTCCTACCTGGTCAGCGGGAGCGGGGAAGGCGAGGCGATCGACCGGTACTGCGGGCGTGATCCGAGCGGCCGCTACGTCGCCTACGCCGCGCAGCAGCGCCTCTGGCTGCGAGACACCGTCGAGGGACTCGCCTGGAACCTCGGCCCCTCCCCTCTCGCTTCGACGCCCCAGGTCTGGCGGTGGTGCGAGGACGGAGGCGCCCTCCAATTCGCGCACGAAGGCCATCGCTTGCTCTACACGCACGACGCAGGCGAGCGGCGCGACGTCATCGTCCGAGACCTAGGCTCGGGACGAGAGCACGTGATCGATCCCGGTGACGGAGTGCTGCGCGATGCGCGACTCGATGCCTGGGGGGAGCTGGTGACGCTCTGGGTCGATCCGCGCACCGACGCGTCGACCGACCACTCGCGCACGGAGGTGAGAGTCGCCACGGTCGACAGTGGGCGGGCGCGCGTCGTCGAGGGGCTGGTCAGCGTGTTCGGACGGAGGTTCGTCGTGCGCGCACCGGACGGCAGACTCGTCGTTCGCGACCTCGACGGTCGCGAGGAATCGTGGGTTCCCGCGAGCTGCGACGCGCGCGTCATGCACGCCGACCCGCGGCGGGATCTGATCGTCGTCCAATGCGAAGGGCACTCCACCCAAGACCGGACCGATGAGGTGAAGGTCTATCAGCACGGCATCGAGCGCCTCTCCCTGCGGGTCGAGGGGGCCAACGTTCCGGGAGACCCTCGGGCCTCGCAACCTGTGCGGGTGCGGTCGTTCCCGGGTCGGGTGCTGAGGCTCGACGCGTCTGGATACGTCCTGCTGGATCTCGACGGGCTCCACGTCACCCGACTCGACAGCGATGAGACATGGTGCGGACGAGAGTCCGGGTCGAGGATCGCGACCTGCCCGAGGCGCGACGGTCGCCGACAGTACCGCGTACGCGACGTGGAGACGGACGAGGTCTGGGTGTGGCGTCCTTCGTCGCGCTACCGATCGTTGTCCGAGGTGAACTGGTGGCGGAACGAAGGCCCCTCGCTCTACGTCACCATCGAGGGGGTCGTCATCGACCTCCAGCAGGTGCGCGTCGCATCGATGCCGCGCTTCACGGTCTCCTTCGCCGGTCGAGAGCGCGTCCTACGCGCCGTCGGGGGAACTCATGAGTACGCCCGCGGTCCCCTGCGCTGGGAGCCGCTGCCGTGGACCACACCGCCGCTCGCGCACGACCCGTCACCACCGCAGTAGTGAACGTCGACCTCGTCGGCATGCCTGGTCGCCTTACCCGCGTCGCGGGTTGGTCAATCCCCTCGCACATCGGCAGCCCGCATCGCGGTCTTTCCCTACGGCTGCCCTCACAGATAGCTGCTGTTGAACCACCACTCCGTGCCCACCCCGAGGAAGTGCTCGACACTGTTGAAGCTGAACGGATCGTCGGGCGCATACAGCCGCCGCGCGCCGTCGTCGCGCAGGCTCGCCGCGTAGATCACCTGGAGGTGCGGCCGCGTGTAGCTCCCTCGGCCCGCTGGCGACACGAAGGGCATCACCGCGAAGCGCGTCACCGACCCCGCGAGCGCGCCGTTGCCCGTCACCGGGTCGATGGCGTTGTAGACGATGCGCTGATAGCTCACCTCCGCCGCGACCCCGACGCGCTGGCCGAACCACACGATGGGCCTCGCCGCGACCGCGCCCTCCACCAGCGCGTCGCGCGAAAACACCCCCGGATCAGCGTCGCGGAAGTACCGGAAGTACGCACCGACCATCAGCGCGAAGGGCCCCGTCTCCCAGTTGCCCGAGAGCGCAAGGCGGAAGTCCTCCGCCCGCGCCGAGGTCCGCGCGCTCGCCAGCGTCACCGGAACATCCAGCTCGCCGTACGCTCCCAGGCCCCGTGAATACCGCGCGAACACGTTGATGAAATTGGCCCCGCGGTAGAGCCCCACCTGACCGCCCACCACCCAGCCGCTGTCCGACGGGAGCTCGATGCGAACGCCCGCGTCGTTGAGCTGCCGCACGCCCGACGCCATCGCGTGGGCCTCGCCGTAGAGCGACACCTTCAGTCCCTCGCGCGCGGTGCGGCCCACCGAGAACCACGTCGCCTTCGCCGCTGCGAGCACCCGCGGGCGGTCGAGCAGGAAGGCCGTCGACGGACCGAACCCGTCCCTCGGCGCCACGCTGATGGTCTGGAGCTGATAGGGGTCGTCGAGGCGGTTCATCCCCACCGCGGCTTGCAACACGACGTGCTCGCCCGCGAGGTAGCGCGCCCCGCCGCCGACCATGTTGAGGTTGTCCATCGGCCAGAAGTTGAGGAGGTAGACGTCGTCGCCGCGGTACATCCGCGAGCCCACCCACAACGAGAGCCGATCGCTGCCGACGCCCGTCTCTTCGAGGTAGAGGTTGCGCACGGCAAACGCTCCGTCGAAGCGGCCGGTGAAGTGGAAGAGCGACTCGTTCATCGCGATGGTGGTGACCGCGCGCCACCGCGAGTGCCCGAAGCGCGCGTCGTAGTTGAACTGCACCTCCGCGTACGACGGCAGCTCCAGTCGCGGACCAAAGGCCACCACGTTGCTCACCCGCCCGGTGCGCCCGCGCAGATCGCTCGCCACGCCGACGCGCCCGTACGACCCGAAGGAGAAGCCCGTCTGCGAGGCGTTGGCGGTCTCCCGCGCTGCGACCACCGCGGGCGACGGACTCGGCGCGCTCGGCGGCAACGGCTGCGCCCCCGCGGTCACCGACCCCACGAGCCCCGCGCCGAGGATACCCACCAACGACAGTCGTCTCACGGCCGCGACGATATCGCCGTCGCGTGGGAAATCCTACGGAGACAGCGCCCCGACCGCTGCGCCCATGGTGGCCTGCACCTCGTCGCCCTTGGCGTCGCGGATCACCCACAGCGACACGGCGTCGCGCGCCGCCGCCTCGCCCGCGCCTTCGCCCACGAGGCAGTCGATGCCCACGCTCGCGAGGCGGGCGCTCAGCATCTCGTCGCGCAGGGACACCACGTCGCCGTGGCCCGACACCCCGAGCCCCGCCCACGCGCGCCCTTCCGCGCGGCAGATGGCCAGCGGGATGGGCGACGGCAGCGGCGTCCCAGGTCGCCAGCGCGGAACACCCTTGCGCGGCGTCGGCAGCAACGCCGCGAGCGCCAGACCAGGGACCTCCGGCAGCGCGATGGCGGGCGGCGCGACGAGCCAGGAGACGGTGACGATCACGCCGTGCATGTCGGCCGCGACGAGGCTCTCGACCGGAACGGTCGGGAGGGCTTCGGGGGCGTTGATGTTGTTCCAGCGGCGGTAGCGCGGCGGGAGGCAGACTTCGTGGGCGCCGTCGGTGCACGCGATGGGCGACACGATGGGGGCGGCGCGGGGGGCGAGGTCGTCGGGGGAGAAGGTTCCGGCCGCGACGGGGCCGACGGATTCGAGGATGCCGCGCAGCACGCCGACGCGCTCCAGCACCGCGAGGCCCGTGCGATGAAACTGCTCCAGGACCACGAGGCGCTTGCGGGTGCCGTCGTCGGGGCCGGACTCACGGATGGCCGCGACGGCGGCCTTGGTGATGACCGAGAGGGGCAGCGAGCCGAAGCGCGCGTGCGCCGCGAGCACACACTCGAAGAGACCCGGAACCGTCGCGCGCGTGGCGTCGGACGGAGAGTCGGTGGCCTTGGGACGGGGCGTTCCGATGCCTGGAGCGCGAGCGCGACCGTCGACGAAGTGGAGGCCCATGCCGGGGCCCGCGACGAGCACTCCGGCCGCGCCGAGGAGCGACGCGGAGGAGGCGCGCGTGGCGCCCGCGAGAAGACCCGCGAGGGCCATGTCGACAGCGGTCCCTTGTTCGGCGACGAGGGACTGCGCCGCCGCCTGGGCGACCGTGTCGCGTGCGATGACCGCGTTGCGCATCGTCGTTCAGCCGTCCGCGTCTTCGTCTTCGTCGTCGAGGTCGTCGCCGTCCTCGTCGTCGTCTTCCTCGTCGTCGTCGAGGTCGTCGCCCTCTTCGTCGTCGCCTTCGGAGGCGAGGAGCTCGCCCGAGAGTTTCGCGAAGCCGCACGCCTCGCGCCACGCGGAGCCCGAGTCGAACACCACGAAGGCTTCGTCGGCCCCGGCGATGCGCTCGGCGAGGGTTTCGAGGCGGCCCATGGTGTACCGCTGGTCGGAGCCGAGGCCGCGGAGGTGGGCGTAGATGATGTTCTCTTCGGGCTCGTCTTGAAGAGGGTCACCGCCGACGACGGCGTTGAAGTCCGAGGCGACGGCGACGGCCTCTTCGCGCTCCCACAGGCCGGCGGGCTCCCACACGAGGATCGCGCCGAAGTTGCGGGCGCGTTCGAGCACCGGGAGGAAGCGCTTGAGCGCGACGCTGCCGGGCGAGATGGCGAGGGGCGTGCGAAACACCACGACGCGCGCGCCGAGAGCGTTGCACTGGTTGCCGAAGCGATCGAGCTCGGACTGGAGCCTGGTGGCGTCGCGCAGCGGCCAGTCGCGCTCACCGTAGAGCGTGTCGGGCGCGACGGCGGCGAAGGTGAAGCCCTCGGGCGAGGAGCGCTTCCACCCGGCGAGCACCTTCGGAGAAGGAACAGGCGCCCGGAAGCTCACCTCGACGAAGCGGAGTTTGGACTGATAGCGCTCTCGCTGGACGGCGAAACCAGCGGTGCCGACGCGTACGTTGCTCATGAAGGGCGCGGAAGCTACTCCAGTCCGCCGCGGGTCTCCACCCACCTCCGGGCGTCCGCGAACGATTGCCCGGCGGGGGTTCAGGGGCAGTCGTTGGCGGCGCCGGGCGTTCCGTAGTTGGCGGTGGTGTAGAGGGTCGTCGCCCCGCACCAGTTGGCCACCATGTTGTTCGCCGTGGCGTCGAGGCTCGTCGAACGCAACGACTTCGAGCGACCGCCGACGTTGGGCCAGCCCGCCCCGTAGGTCACCGTGTCGATCAGCGTCCCGGTCGTCGTCTCGATGGTGACGGTCTCGCTCCCCGAGTTGTTGAGCGCCACCGTGTCGTAGGTCGCGATCGCCCGAACCGGCCCACCGCTGATGTCCAGCGTCGCGGTTCGCGCGAGCACCGCGTAGGCGCCCGGCTGGATGATCGCCGTCCCCGAAGTGGGGACGATCGGCCCCGAGGCGGAGCTCGCATCCCGCACCCGCACGTTCGACAGGTTCACCGCGCTCGGTCCCGGGTTGTAGATCTCGATCCACTCCCCTTCGGGCTCCGAAGGCGAGCCTTCGAGGTCGTTCATGATCTCGGTGATCACCAGCGAACCCGCGGTGGGAGCGACCACTCCGCTGTCCGAGGTCCCGACGTCGGGTGTCCCCACGTCCGGCGTCCCGACATCCGGCGTGCCCACGTCGGGCATCCCGACGTCCGGTCGCCCCACATCGGGCGTCCCCACATCGGGCGTCCCCACATCCATCACACCCGCGTCGAAGCCGACGTCCGTGCCCGCGTCGAGCTCGCCCGCGTCCGTCGTGCCCGCGTCCAGCTCACCCACGTCGAGCTCGCCCGCGTCCGACTCACCCACGTCCGTCGTGCCCGCGTCCTCGCCCACGTCCGTCGTCGTCACGACGTCCGTCGCGAAGCCCGCGTCTGCGCCTGCGTCCGTGCCCATCTGCACGTCCGCCCGCGTCCCGCCGTCGACCCGTGGCCGCAGCGCGTCCCACTCAAACGAACACCCGCCCAGCACCGCCGCCAGCACGAGCCATCGAGCCCGCTCAGAACGCACCGCGCACCCCCACCGTCCCCGACGTCGGATCAACGTACGCCGTCGTCTGCGGCGCCGCCCCCGACCTCGGACCGCCCACCGCGATCATCACACCGCCCGCGACCACCGCCACGATCCCGACGCCCAGCATCACGTTGGCCCCCGTGGTGAGCCCCACGCCGCTGTCGATGTCCGCCACCTGTGCAGGGCCGCACGCGCGCACCGGGCACACCCGCGAGAGGTCGTTGTACTGCGACGAGGCCATCCCCCCGAGCACGCCAAACACCGCCAGCGACGCGACGCCGACGCCCGCCACCACGAAGCCCGCCACCCGCACCCCACCGCCACGAGCGGGCGGCGGAACGTTTTCTCCCTGCCCCGTCACCGGCGGAGCAACGTTGGCCGTCACCGGCGCGCGGCGCATCGCGAGCTCGATGGACGCCCGACCGCCCGGGGTCAGCCGCACCGACTGCCGCGACGGAAGAAAGCCCGGCGCCTCGGCCACCACCGTGACCTCCGCCGGATCAAACGGGATCGCCACGCCCAGCGCCGCCGCGTCGAGCGTCGTGCTGCCGACGTGCACGGTCACGCCCGGCGGCGGGTCGACGACGCGCACCGAGAGCTGCGCCACGCGGGGCTCGACCTCGGCGAGGGAGCGGCGCGCGAGGTCGCGAGCGCCCTCGTAGCGGCGGTCGGTGGCGACGAGGTCGCCGGCCTCGGCCGCCGTGCGCGAGAGCTCCGCGAAGGCCTCGGCGAAGCGGTTCAAGCGCTGGAGACAGAGGCCCACGTAGAGCCGGGTGTTGGGGCTGCGAAACAGCTCCAGCGACGCGCGAAACTCGGGGAGCGCCTCGGCGAAGTGATCTTGCTGGAAGAGGGTGCGCCCGCGGTCGAAGCGGCCCTGCGCGGCGACGGCGGCGGGCGTGGCGGCTGCGCTCGGCGGCGACTGCGCGAGGGCGACCGACGGAATACCCGACGCGGTAAGCATCACCGCGAGCGCAGCGGCGCGTGAGCAGAGCGGACGACGAAGCGTTGGCATCGGGGCAGTGGGCTCAGATCGAGGTGGGGAGCGACGGAGCGGTCGGCGTCGCGACGGGCGCGGGCAGCACCGGAACGACCACGGGCGGCCGCGCGACGGGCGGCGTCGGAGGCACCGGAGCGCGAGGCGGCACCGGCCGACGGAGCAGCGGTTGCGGCGACGGAGCCGCGACGACGACGGGCGCAGCGGGCGCCTCGACGACGGGGACGGCGGGCGCTTCGACGACGGGCGCGGACTCCATCGCGACGGCGGGCGGGGGCACGACCGGGGTCACCGGCGGATCGAGCGGCGGCACGACGATGGGCGTCGGCTCGACCGCGCGCGCCACGGCGGGAGCGCTGCCGCCGGAGGACGTCTCCTGCAGGCCGACCTTCCAGATGACGAGCCCGAGGGCGACGCCCAGCAGGACCACGCCCGCGAAGATCCAAGCGCCCCCGCGGCGCCGTGGCTCTGGCGGCGCGATCGGTTGCACGACCGGTTGCACGACCGGCGGCGACATCGGGAGCATCTCCGTCGACACGACGGGCGGCGCGAGCGAGAGGCGCGCGACGGCGGCGGCCTCGTCGAGCGCGGGCGACGAGATGAGCGTCGGCGGGATGGAGATGCGCTTCTCGGCCAGCAGCGGCATCGGCTCTTCGACCGCCGACGCGTCGTCCTTGGCGGCTTCCGTCGGTGGCTTGTCCGAAGCGGGCTGTGACGACGGAGCCGTCAACGGCGGCAGCGGCGGCAGCGGGCGCGAGCCGGAGGTGCGGTGCTCGGACGCCGCCGAGGGCGGACGCGCGGTGGGCGTCTCCGGGGGAGCGACGATGAGCTTCGCGGACGGCGGCAGCGGCGGCGGGGCCACGAGCGAGCGCGCCGTCGGCATCGTCGGCGGCAGCAGGTGCATGTTCGTCGACTGGATCTGCGTCGGCGCCTCGTCGGCGTGCGCGGGCACGACGATCTCGGCGGGCTCTGGCGGCGTCACGGTGGGGCGCCCCGGCGAGGGGATGGCCGCGATGGAGCGCAGGGACTCGGCCGTCGGGCGGTACGCCGGGAGGTCGCGGGTGGTGGCGCGGCGGCGCTCGTGCTCGTTGATGATCTTGGCCGAGGCGACCTGCTTCACGTGCTCGGCGACGACCCGGTACGAGGCGATCTCGGAGCCCGACACTGCTCCTTCGAGAGCATCGGCGAACTCTCGCGCGCTCTGCCAGCGGCGCTCGGGGTCGCGGTCGAGGGCGCGGGCGAGCACGCCGTCGAGCGCCTCGGGGAGCTCCGGGTCGACGGCGCGCAGCCGCGGAATGGGGCGGTTGAGCAGGGACTGGAGCACCTCGGCGTCGGTCTTCCCGGGGAAGAGACGGCGGCCGGTGAGGCACTCCCAGAGGACGGTCCCGAGCGCGAAGAGGTCGGCGCGGCGGTCGATGGGCCCGTCGTTGGGCTGCTCGGGCGCCATGTACGAGAGCTTGCCCTTCACGATGCCATCGCGGGTGTCGGCGATGCGCTCCTCGGCCTTGGCGATGCCGAAGTCGGTGAGGCGCGAGATGCCGTCGGAGCCGACGAGGATGTTGTGCGGCGAGACGTCGCGGTGGACGATCTTGAGGGCAACGCCGAGGTCGTCGGTGAGCTCGTGGGCGGCCTGGAGACCCGCCAGAACATCGATGGCGATGCGCAGCGCGATGTTGCGCGGGATGCGCTGCTCGGTGGCGCGCGCGGACTTGTAGAGCCCCAGGAGCTGGTCGCCCTCGATGTACTCCGAGACGATGTAGAGACCTTCGGGGGAGCGTTCGAGGTCGAGCGTCGCGACGACGTTGGGGTGGTGGATGCGCGCCGCGAGCCGCCCCTCGTCGAGGAACATCTGCACGAAGGTCTCGTCCCTCAGCAGGTGCGGGTGCAGCAGCTTGATGGCGACGAGGCGCTGGAAGCCGGCGACCGAGAGCGCGCGCCCGAGATAGACGGTGGCCATGCCGCCCGCGCCGAGGTCGGAGACGATCTCGTAGCGGCCGAGGCGCGTGCCCGCGGACATCACGCCAGGGATCACCGACGGCGTGGCCGGGGCAGGTGACGGGGGCGCGGGCGTAGGAGTTGTCTGCGGAGAGGTGACCACGGCGACCGACTTGGGCCCCTATACCACCGACTTCGCGCGTTCTGGAACAAGCCCCTCCCCCACGCATCACCGCCGACCCGGCGAAGCGGGTGCGTCGGTGGCGTCGCAGCGCCGAACCGTGGCAGCATCGACGCCGCACGATGACCGACCCACTGACGACCGACGAGGGGACCGCGGCCACGGCCGACACGCTGGACTGGCTGCGCGACGGGGTCGAGGCGGTGGTCACGGGGTCGTTCTTGTTTCGCTCGCTCGACCCCGAGGCGCGGCGCGACCTGGCCGACCGCGGGGTGGTGATGGTGTTTCCGCCCGCCAAGGTGGTGCTCACCGAAGGCGAGCCGAGCTCGGACTTCTACCTCATCGACCAGGGGGTCGCCGAGGTCACGACGACCACGCCCGACGGCGCGCCGCTGGTGCTCGCGACGCTGCAACACGGGGCGTTTTTCGGCGAGGTCGCCCTGCTCACCAACCTCCCGCGCACGGCCACGGTGACGGCGCTCACCGACCTGAGCGTGGTGCGCTTCGACCACGCCGACATCGAGGACGTGCTCAACCGCAACCCCGGCGCCCGGCGCATCCTCGAAGCCATGATCGAGGGCCGCGCCCGCGACACCGTCGAGAAGGTCGTGCGCGCGCTGTCGACCCCACCCGCCGCCGACTCCGGGACGTGACGCCCTACGCCGTCACCCTCCACCCCTTCGAGGAGCGGGCCTACCTGCACACGTGGGTTCCTGCGCTCGTCGACCGTCGACCCATCGCACAGCTCATCGACCTCGCGG
The DNA here is from genome assembly GCA_044229975.1 of Polyangiales bacterium. Classification (GTDB taxonomy): domain Bacteria; phylum Myxococcota_A; class Polyangia; order Polyangiales; genus SCUS01. The sequence continues at coordinate 172,273 of JBGARZ010000016.1, read as the reverse complement.
GCGATCACCCGGCGCTGCGCGAGCGCCTCGGCGCGTGGGTTCCGACCATGCAGGCCGCGGTGGGATCGCTGCGCGCGGGTGACGGTCTCCCGTGGGCCGCGTCGGTCAACTACGCCTTCGGCATCGTCGCGGCGCACCACCACCCGGTGTACTTCCTGGGCAACCTGGGATTGTCGTACTGGCGCGGCTCGGGCGAGTGCCCGCTGCGTCCATACACCCGCTCGGCGTCCATCCTCGGCGCGCGCACGCGGGAGCTGGGCGCGGCCGTCGGAGAGATTCGCGAGGGCTTCTCGGGGCCCGCGACGGCGGGGTCCTTCGTGACGGCGGGTGAAGTCTTCCTGCTGGTGCGCGACATCGAGCGCCGCACCCGCTACTTCCTCGAACGCCTTCAGGAAGGCGGCTACGACGGCTACGCCGAGCTGCGGGTGCTGCTCGAAGTGATGCACTACGCGCGGGCCAACAACCTCGGCGTGATGGAGCTCACGCACGCCGTCGACGACTTCGGCCGACCGCACCTCTTCCCCGAGGCCAACGTCCGCGGCGGCATGCGCGGCGGCCTCAACCGCGTCATCGACGACCGCCTGCGCGACTGCCTCCAGCGCGTCAGCTAGCGATGAGCCACGACGAGGGCCCCGCAGGCTGCGCGCACGGTCCGTACATCCCGCGCGGCGGCATCGATGATGCCGAGGGCGCGAGCGTCCCGGCCGGGCTCACGGTGGTCGACGCGCACGTGCACCTCTTCCCCGATGGGATGTTCGAGGCCATCTGGCGGTGGTTCGACGTCAACGCGTGGCCCATCCGATATCGGCTGCACTCCGAGCAGGTGATTGCGTTCATGCGCGAGCGCGGGGTGTCGCGGTTTTGCGCGCTGCACTATTCGCACAAGCCGGGTCTCGCCGCGATGCTCAACCGATATGTCGCCGAGCTCGCGGCGGCGCACCGCGACGTCATCATCCCGCTCGGAACGGTGATGCCCGGTGAGCCCGACACCGAGGCCGTGGTGCGCGAGGCGCTGGGCCCGCTGGGGCTCCGCGGCATCAAGCTGCACTGCCACGTGCAGCGCATGGGCGCCGACGACCCGCGCATCGACCCGGTGTACGCGCAGTGCCAGGACGCGGGTGTTCCGGTGGTGATCCACGCGGGTCGCGAGCCGTCGTCGCCCGCGTACGGAGTGGACACGCGGGCGCTCTGCGGCGTGCAGCAGGTGGAGCGGGTGCTCCAGAAGTATCCGCGGCTGAAGCTGGTGGTGCCGCACCTCGGGGCCGACGAGTTCGACGGGTACCTCGACCTGCTCGATCGCTATGAGCACCTGTGGTTGGACACCACCATGGCGATCGCGGACTTCCTCCCGTGCGAGCTGCCGCCGGCGCTCTTCCCGGGGCGCGCGTCACGCCTCCTGTACGGAACCGACTTCCCCAACCTCCCCTACGCCTGGGACCGCGAGCTGCGACGCCTGCTCGATGCGGTTCCGGGCGAGGCCGAGCGCGCGGCGGTGCTGTCGGGCAACGCGCTCCGTCTCTTCGAGGGGTGAGGTTGGTCAGACCGCGCAGGTCTCGGTGGTGATGCGCCACGGGACGAGCGCGACGGTGTCGATCTCCGGCCAGGTGTCGACCACGTCGGTGTCCACCCAGAGACGTAGCTTCGTGAGGGGACGAGGCTCACGCAGGCGCACCGAGAGCACCGTCGCCGCGTGCGGGAGCGACCCGATGGAGCCGCGCTGCCAGAGGGTCTCGGTGCGACCGTCGGCCTCGACGGCGACCACCGCGTAGAGGGCGCCCGGCCGGTGGGTCTCGAAGACCATCACCGACTCCACGCGGCCTTGGTCGGCGGCGAAGGAGACCTCCAGCCACCCGCGCGATGCGTCGAGGCGCTCGCCATCGCCGATCGGGGGCGACGAGAGGTCGGGGGGAGGCAGGACGTTCTTCGCGGGGCGCGGCTTGCGAGGGGGCGTCTGGGCCGCGGGCGGAGGAGCTTCTTCGAGGAGGGCGCCGAGGAGCTCGGCGAGCCGGGCGCGGCGCTCGGGCGTGTCGAAGAGGCGGCGGTAGAGAGCCTCGATGCGAGGGTCGGCGAAGAGGGTTCCCATGAGGTCAACGGGCACCACGGCGGGGCGTGCGGTGGCCCATCGGCCAGTACACGTCGAAGCCGTCGGACGACCGCGCGTCGGGCTTCACATCGCCCGCGGAAAAGGACTAGCGTCGCGGCGATGGCGGAGCCCTCAGAGCTGGCGGCGCGGTTCGCTCAACGGGCGAAGGTCGTCCTCTTCAATGTCTACGTCGTCACGACGCTCATCGAGCTCGCGCTGCTGGTGCCGCTGCGCTCCAACTTCACGGCCATCCGGCTCGATGTGATGAACATCCCGCCCGACCAGATCACCCGCTTCCGGCCCAACCTCCGCGACGTCGAGCACACCCACGAGCACGCGCCCGGCGCCATCCGCGGGTACCAGCCCATCCGCATCTCGACCAACGCCGAGGGCTTCCGCGACGTCGACCACACCCTCACCGCAGCGCCGGGCGTCTTCCGGGTGGCGGTGTTTGGTGACTCGTTCATCTTCGGCCTCGGGCTCCAGCAGCGCGACACGCTGCCCAACGCGCTACAGCGCGACCTCGGCGACCGCTACGAGACCTTCAACTTCGGCATCCCCGGCATGAACTTCGAGGGCATGGGCCGCATGACCCAGGTGTTCGGGATGAAGTACCACCCCGACGTCGCGCTCTACTCGTTCATCTGCGACGACGTGTCGACCACGGACTCGGTGAGCGTCGTGCGCTGGAGCCGCAACGTCGAGGGCGTCACCCGCGTCATGCCCGACTTCATCAACGAGGGCATCCAGCGCGTCTTCGTCAACTGGAAGATGGCCCTCTACACCAGCGACTTCCGGGTCATCTCGCTGGTGCCTCCGCTCTACTGGCACCGCATCAGCCTGGTGCTCGACTACCTGTACTCCCTCGCCGCGCGCAACGGCCACGAGGTCATGGTCGTCGACTACTGCCGGAGCTGGAACTTCGCCTACGCCGTCCGCCGCTACGACGCCGCGCACCACACCCACACCCGCGTGATCGATGACTTCCGCCTGGAGGTGAACTCCAACGACGGTCACCCGACGGCGGCGTGCAACCGCGCCGCCTCTGCGCGGCTCACCCCGGTGTTGCGGGAGGTGCGGGCGCAACGCGAGGCGGCCGCCGCACGGTCGCCGTCCCGGCCATGAGGTCACCCAGGCCGAGGCGCCATCCCTGCGTGTAGAGCCAGGCGTCGACCCCCGCCCACACGACCGCCCCCACCACGAAGAGCAGCACGCCCCACACCGGGAAGCTCGCGAGCGTCATGAGCGCGCAGACCGGAAGAGCGCGCAGCGCGGCCCGGCGAAGGTCGAGCGGCGTCGCGTCGCGCGTCACCACCGAGAGGCCCGCGGCCCGGTGCCCGAGCGTGCGACGCCGCATACCGAAGACGAAGTAGAGCGGAGCCGCGACGAGGCCGAGGGGAAAGATCTGTACGCAGAACGCGAACACGATCCCGTCGACCGCTGCGCCGATGATGCGTCGGGGTGCGAGCGGGGTGAGGCCCTCGTCAGCCACGGTGATCGCCTCAGGCATCGGGGGTCTGCTCTATCGCCGCGGGTCTCGCAGCGTCAAGCGATGCGCTCGCCGCCGCCCGTCGCTGGGCGTCTTCGCGGGCCACCTGACCACGACCCACGTAGAGCGCCAGCACCTCGACGAACTCCGTCTGTCCCGACCCGAGGCCCTTCACCAGCAGCGAGTGCTGCGTCCCGTCGACCAGCACGACGTCGACGTACTTCTTGAACATCCGCTCGTTGATCTGGATGTCGCGGACGTCCGCGAGCGGAACCGGGCCCACGCTGGCGCCGTGACGCTCTTGAAGTCGACCTCCACGGTGTCGTGCTCGTACGCGAACGATCGCACCGGGAAATACCGCACGACCACGGCCTCCTCCTCCGGGGTCGACGGCAGGTAGCGAAACGCGAGCGACCGCTCGTGCACGGCGTGGAAGCGCGCCTCGTAGTCGGTCCAGAGGCGCGCCTCGATGGTGTCGGCGTCGGCCACCTCGGAGCGCCACGTCGTCGCGGCAGGCGCGAGCAGCACGGCGGCGAGGTCGGCACCGGCCACGCGGGCCCCGACGGCGTCCAGGCGCGCGTCGAGGGCGGGGTGCGTGTCGAAGGGGTGCGGCGTCGCGGCGACGCGCAGGTCGAGGGAGCAGTCTTCACCGGCCGCGTAGGTCGCGAAGCCGTCGGCGATGCGCGACGCGATGGAGAGCGACTCGTGGGTGCGGTCGTTGTCGAAGAGCTTCGCCTCGACGCGCGTTCGGTAGCTGGAGTAGGCGGCGATCTTCACGAGCGCGCGACCCAGGGCGGCGCCGGAGACGATGCGGGCCGAGAGGGCGTCGGCCGCGAACTCGCGGTCGCGCTCGGCGCGGAGCAGCGCGAGGTTGAAGGCCGCGAAGTACGCGTTCATGAAATAGAACACCGGCAGCGCGCTGTCGGCGAGCGCCACGAGGTAGCGCACCGAGGCCGCGCGGCGAGGCGCCATGCGGAGCGTGAAGGCGGTGTCGCCGCCGACGAAGTGGCCCATCTCGTGGGCGAGGACGGCGTCGGTCTCCTCGCGGTCGAGCACGCGCAGGAGGGCGAGGCTGACGTAGAGCGAGCGGCCCTCGGCGCGGCCCTCGACGAGGTCGAGCGGGCACTCGGTGACGAAGAAGTTGTCGTCGATGCCGACGAGGAGGTTGGAGGGGGCTTCGGTTCCGACGCGGGCGCAGAGCTGGCGGATGCGGGCGAAGAGGCCCGACGCGCGCTCCTCCTCGACGCGCAGCGCCTCGACGGGCGGCGGCGGGGGTGGCTTCAGGAAGATCGACCGGATGGCGTGCCACGACACGTACAGGGCGAACACCGCGACGACGAGGATGATCTTGACGATGTAGATGTGGAAGAAGAAGGCCGTCACCCAGAACGACAGCCACACCGCGAGCACGCCCTGGATCATGGTCTCGATGGCGGCGAAGACCTGCATCGCGCGCCAGCCGATGACGAAGCTCGCGTACTGCGCGCGGGCGTTGAAGTGGGCGAGCAGCGCGAGGCCGGCGCCCGCGAGCGTGGCGAAGAGACCGAGCACGAGCGCCCAGTGGCTCGCGCGGCGCGCGTCGAGAAACTGCCAGGTGTCCGAGCACCAACCGGAGAGGTTTTCGCGGTAGCGGGCGAGCGCGGGGTCGGTGGAGACGCAGGCCCCGGACGGCGGGTTGCGGGTGACGAAGGCCGTGAACTCGGCGCGCTGCTCGGGGGTGACCGTGGCGTCGCGCTCCATCTGGAGCGTCGCGCGGCGGACGAAGCTGTCGTCGAAGGAGCCGATCGCATGGTGCGTGAACCCCAGCGACAGCAGCGGCAGAAGGAACACCATCGCCACCGGCAGGAGCTGCGCGCGGAGCACGGAGAGGGGCGTCGGGTTGGGCGGGAGGTTCATGCGGAGCGCGACGGTACCGCGGCGAGCGGGCGTCGCGGTGACCCCGCCGCGATATGCTCCGGCGCTCGCGACGAAGCTCCACCCGCGCCTCTCGTTCGAGGACGCCTGCCGCGTGGAGTGAGACGTCGGAGGTCCCAGTGCCCGTCGGTGTGTGACCAGAAAGGGGCCGCCAGGGCGCGAGGGTCGCAAGGAACGGAATGGACAGGCCCCGACGCTGTCATGTCGCGGAGCCCCAACAACCATCGTGAGATCCCTCCGTCCCCCCTTGCGACCCTTGCGTCCTGGCGGCTTCTCCTCTGGCCCCGAACGCGAGGCCCCTTCCACGCCCGATAGATTGCCTGTCCCCCAACGACGGGTGCATCACCGTCGCCATGCGCCCCGCCCGCCTCGCCGTCGTCGCCGTCAGCCTCGCGCTGGCCAGCGCGTGTAGCAGCAACCTTACCGTCGTCGGCGGCTCCACCGATGCCGACACCGACGCGCCCGATGTTGCGACCCTCGATGCTGGCTCCTTCGACCTCGGTCCCACCGATGTCCCCTCCCCGCTCGATGTCCCCTCGCCCGATGTCCCCTCCCTGCCCGATGTCGTCGATGTCCCCGCGGCCGATGTCCCCGCGGCCGATGTCCCGCCCACCTGCGCGGCCACCCAGGCCCTCTGCGATGGCCGCTGTGTCGACACCACCAGCGACGCCGCCCACTGCGGCGCCTGCGGTCGCGCCTGCCAGCCCGGCGAGGTCTGCGGCGCCTCCACCTGTCGCATCACCTGCCCCGCGGGACAGTCCCTCTGCGGCGCGTCGTGCGTGACCTTCGCCACCGACGCCCTCCACTGCGGCGACTGCGACACCCGCTGCGCCGCGGGAGCCGCCTGCGTCGCGGGCGCCTGCCAGTGCCCATCCGGTCAGGTCCTCTGCGTCGATCGCTGCGTCGACACCACCACCTCGCCCGCCAACTGCGGCGCGTGCGGGCTCACCTGCGCCCTCGCCCACGCCACGCCCGCGTGCGTCGCCTCGACCTGCCGCGTCGTCGCCTGCGAGGCGGGCTTCGGCGACTGCGATGGGATGCCCGCCAACGGCTGCGAGACCGATCTCACCACCGACGCGGCCCACTGCGGCGGCTGCGGGCTGACGTGCTCGCCCGCCCACGCAACGGCCCGATGCGCGGCGGGTGCGTGCGGCGTGGCGAGCTGCGATGTCGGCTTCGGCGACTGCGACGCGGCGCCCGCCAACGGCTGCGAGGCGGACACCCGCACCGACGCGCGCAACTGTGGCGGCTGCGGGATGGTCTGCGCCACCGGTCGCTGCGCCGGGTCGAGCTGCGCGCCCCCGCGGAGCTGCCTCGAACAGAAGGCCCTGCGCCCATCATCAGCGGACGGTCGGTACACCATCGACCCCGACGGCGCAGGGATGGGCGCGCCCTTCGAGGTGTACTGCGACATGACCACGGCTGGCGGCGGATGGACCTACGTGGCCACGGTGACCAACCTCGGCGACGCAGCCGACACGGGACACTGGCTCGTGACCTCCCCGATGCCCAACGCGTGGGAGAGCACCACCGCGACCTTCGGAACGCTCGACCCGACGGCCAACGCGGACTACCGCTCGACGGCGTTTGTGAGCGTGGAGGCGCGGGCGTTGATGGTGACGCACCGCAACCAGTTTCTGCTGGCGACGGACGACGGGTGCCTCCAGGGGCGGTCGCTCCAGGCGTCGCTCGCGCGCCTCGACTGGACCTGCGGCGGGTCGGAGGTGTTCACGCGCCACCCGGAGTGCACCCACGCGTGCGTCATCGCGAGCGCCACGCCGAGGGCGGGTGACGCGGCGCTGCTCAACGGCGTCGCGCGCACGCGGCTGTACCTGAAGGCGGGCGAGGCCGACGGCGCGCAGGACACCAACCGCGACCGCACGTACCTGTCGACGAGCTACCGCGACAACGTGGACTACCCCACCGGGTTGGGCGCGTTTTGCAGCGGGTCGGCGTGCAGCCCGCGCGCAGGCGGGGCCGACGTCAACGACCGCTCGGACGCGATCACGCCGGGCGCGGGGACGGAGTTCTATGGGCTGTGGGTGCGGTGAGCGGGCGGCGTCAGCGCCTGGAGCGCGCGTAGTCCATCATGCGGGCCTCGGCCTCGCGCAGCACGGCGTCGTCGAGCTCCCAGGTCTTCTTGGTTCCGATGAGCTCGCGGAGCTGCGTGAAGAGGGCGTCGTCGACGAAGGGCCTCACGTCGCCGCTCTGGTACTCGCGCTCCTTCTCCACGTAGAGCCCGATGAAGGTCTCGTCGCGGAACCACTTGCGGTTCTGGCTCGCGAGCTGCGCGACGACCTGGTCGTTGGGGTCGCGCTGGAGAAACTCGAAGAACATCCCGCTCGGCTTCGTCCCCGGGAAGAACCACTCCCCGCTGAACACCTGGATGAGGTTCTCCTCGTCGTCCTTGAGGATGGGGGTGATGAAGTTCACGCCGCGCTCCAGCGCGTGCTGGTGGAAGGCCAGCAGGTCGGGCGTGCGCAGCGCGATGTGCTGCCAGTGCGCCGCCGCCGAGTGCGAGTCGAGCATCGTGCGGACGTGCGACGGCTGGTTGGCGGGCTCCGAGGGCTGCACCACCGCCACGATGGTGTTGGTGAGCTTCGGGTCGTCGACGCCCTGCCCGAGGCGCATCGCGTAGGTCATCGACTGCTCGCCCTCGCCGGGCACCCACTCCTTGCGCTTGTCGTAGAGGAGGTCGTCGGGGCCGACGCCGAACACCGTCTTGAAGAGCACGTAGGCCACGTTGTAGAGCGCCGGCTGGAGGAGCAGCGTCATGTGGTCGACGCGGAAGTTGAGAAACGCGGGCTTCGTCGTCGTCGTCATGGCGCGCGGAGACTAGTTCCTCGACCCGGGTGAAGTGAAGGGCTGGCGTTGCCGCACGCGCGGGATCACAACCCGCATCCTCCCAATGACCCCACTGCCGCTCTCGGTCCTCGACCTCGTCCCGCTCACCAACGGCATGACCAGCGCGCAGGCGCTCGCCAACTCCCTGGAGCTCGTCCAGCACGCCGAGCGCCTCGGCTACTCCCGCGTCTGGTACGCCGAACACCACAACATGCCCGCCATCGCGAGCACCACGCCCGAAATCATGATCGCCCGCGCGGCCATGGTCACCACCCGCATCCGCCTCGGGTCGGGCGGCGTGATGCTCCCCAACCACTCACCCCTCAAGGTCGCCGAGTCCTACCGCCTGCTCGAAGCCCTCGCCCCCGGCCGCGTCGACCTCGGCCTCGGCCGCGCCCCGGGCACCGACCCCACCACCGCCCTCGCCCTGCGCCGCTCGCGCGAGGCCGTCTACGCCGACGACTTCCCCGCCCAGCTCGCCGAGCTCCTCGGGTTCTGCGGCGACCGTAGCTTCCCCCGCGGGCATCCCTTCGCCACCGTCGCCGCGCAGCCCGACGACGTCCCCCTGCCGCCCGTCTGGCTCCTCGGGTCGAGCGACTACTCCGCCCACCTCGCGGCGGAGATCGGCCGCGGCTTCGCCTTCGCGGCGCACTTCAGCCCCGCCTCGCCCGAAGCTCCCATGCTCGCGTACCGGCGGCGCTTCAAGCCCGGCGCCATCGACAAGCCGCACGCCATCCTGGCGCTCTCGATCTTCTGCGCCGACACGGTGGAAGACGCCGAGCGCATGGCCATCCCGACGCTCGTGGCCTTCGCGCGGCTGCGGACGGGCAGGCCCTCGCGGCTGCTCAACGACGCCGAGGCGCGCGCGTACGTCTTCTCCTCGGCCGAGGCGGCGGCGGTGGAGGGCATCCGCGCGGCGCAGATCATCGGGACGCCCGACACGGTGCGGGCGCGGGTCGAGTCGCTGGTGGCGCTCACGCAGGCCGACGAGGTGATGGTGACCACCTTCGCGGCCGACCACGCCGAGCGGATGCGCTCCTTCGAGCGGGTCGCGCAGGCGCTCGGTCACGGCGGTTGACCATCGACAGCCGAGGGGTCGATCGGCTTTCATCGCCCCACCGATGGATGAACTGACGCAGGAGCGGCGCGCACGCCGCGTGTTGAAGGATTCGTTGCTCGCGGCCCAGGCGGCGACGTCGGTGCAGGAGATCCTCCGCGCGGCGCTGCGAGGCGTGCGCGCGGGCCTGGGCTGGCCCCTCGGGCACGCATACGTACTGGCCGAGGACGGCACCGGCGAGCTCGTGTCCGCGCGGGTGTGGTGCTCCGACGACCTCGATCGCTTCGCGCGCTTCCGTGAGGCGACGGAGTCCACCCGACTGGAGCCCGGCCGGGGCCTGCCGGGTCGGGTGATGAGCAGCGGGCGCGCCGTGCTCATGGACCACCTCGCGAGCCAGCCGGACTTCCCGCGGGCGAAGCACTTCCCGGGCATCGAGGTGACGACGGGCTTCGCGTTTCCGGTGCTGGCGGGCGCGCGGGTGGTGGCGGTGCTGGAGTTCTTCACGTCGTCCGAGGAGGGCGCGGACATCGACGCCGCGCTGCGCGACGCGGCGGAGATCATCGGCCGCGAGCTCGGCCACGCCATCGAGCGGCAGTGGACCATCGCCGCGCTGCGCGAGTCCGAGAGCCGCTTCCAGGCCGTGGCGCGCTCGGCCAACGACGCCATCGTGAGCGCCGACCTCGACGGCCGCATCACCTTCTGGAACCGCGCCGCCGAAGGCATGTTCGGCTACACCGAGGCCGACATCATCGGGCAGCCCCTCGCGCGCATCGTCCCGCCCGCCTACAACGAAGCGCACGAGCGCGGCATCGCCCGCCAGCGCGAGGGAGCGCCGCCGCGGGTGCTGGGGCGCACCGTGGAGCTCGAAGGCATCCGCCGCGACGGGACGCTCTTCCCCGTCGAGCTGTCGCTCGCGCGCTGGAGCGTCGGGGAGGCGTCGTTCTACAGCGGGATCATCCGTGACATCAGCGAGCGCCGCGCCGCCGACCAACGGCTGCGCGAGGCGCTGCGCGAGCTGGAGACGCGACGCGCCGTGATCGACGCCGACCTGCGCGAGGCCAGCGCCTTCCAGCGGGCGATGCTCCCGGCGATGGCGGACGTTCGCGCGCTGGCGTCGGGCGTCACGGTGCACGCCTGCTACGAGCCCGCGGAGGTGGTGGGCGGCGACCTCTACGACGTGGCCGCGAGGCCGGGCGGGGGACTGCGGGTGTTTCTCGCCGACACGGTGGGCCACGGGGTTCAGGCGAGCCTGCGAACGATGGTGGTGAAGACCCTCTACGAGCGCCACAAGGCTGTCGCCGCGACGCCCGCCGCGCTGCTCGCGCGCATCAACGCCGACGCCGTCGCGATGCACCCCGACCGGCAGATGCGCTTTTCGGCGTGCTGCTTCGACCTCGTCCCCGAGGCCGCGGGCTGGCGCCTCCGCTACGCCAACGCGGGACAGCTCCCGCTGGTGGTGTTGCGCCGCGCGGAGGTGGTGGAGCTGTACGAGCCCGGCAGCTTCGTGGGGATGACCGTCGCCGCCGACTACGCCGACCGCGAGGCCCCGCTGCTCGCGGGCGACCGGCTCTTTGCGTACACCGATGGCCTCGTCGAGCAGTGGTCCCCGTCGGGCGTACGCCTCGATGAAGCGTCCGTGCTGGCGTTGCTCGGCGCGCCCGGTGAGCTCGCCGACGCGATGCGCGCGACCGTCACGGAGCTCGATCGTTTCCGCGGCGGAGCACCGCTGCCCGACGACCTCACGCTGCTGGGGTTCGCGCTCAGCGAAGCTGGATGACGATCTTCCCGCGGGTGCGCCCCGACTCCACGCGACGGTGCGCCTCGGCGATGTCGGCGAGCGGCAGCACCGCGTCCACCACCGGCGTCACCGCCCCCGACTCCACGACGTCTGCGAGCCGTTGCAGCATCGCCCCGTCGGTCGGCCGGACGACCATCTTCACCACCACGCGCTTGTGCCACCAAGCGCCCACGATGTAGCCCGCCTGCGCCGCGATGGCCCTCGCCACGCCGCCGTACGCGCCGTGCTTCTTCACCGCCTCGGGGATGCCGCTCACCACCAGTGACATCCGGCCGCCGCGCTTGAGCACCGCGAGCGAGCGCGCGTTGGCTTCTCCGCCGATGGACTCCAGCACCGAGTCCTGCTCGCCCAGCACCTGCTCGTAGCGCTCGACGTTGTAGTCGATTACCCGGTCGGCCCCGAGCGAGCGAACGAAGTCCACGTTGCGCGCGCTGCACGTCGTGGCGACCTCCGCGCCGAGGTGCTTCGCCAGTTGGATGGCGATGGTTCCGACGCCGCCGGCGCCTGCCTGGATGAAGACGTGATGGCCCGAGTGCACACGCATGGCGTCGACCAGCGAGGCCCACGCGGTGAGCCCCGCGAGCGGGAGCGCCGCGGCCTGGAAGTGGTCGAGTCGAGCGGGCTTGAGCGCTACCGCGGACTCGTCGATGGCGACGAGCTCGGCGCAGGTCCCGGGTCGGCGGTGTGTCGGGGAAGAGATGACGGCGTCGCCGACCTTGAAGCGGGTGACCCGATCGCCGACGGCGATGACCTCGCCCGAGACGTCCATCGCGGTGATCTGCGGCAGGCGGTAGTGGATGACCGCGCGCTGGGCCCCCGAGCGGATCTTGCAATCGACCGGGTTGACGCTCGCCGCGTGGACACGGACGAGCACGTCACGCGGGCCGGGCGTCGGGTCGGCGACGTCCTCGACGCGCATCACGTCGGCGTCGCCGTACTGGTGGAAGAGGGCGGCCTTCATGGGGTCTCCGCGGGCGCCTCTTCGACGCGCAGGCGGTCGCGCAGCGCGGCGCTCCAGCGGGTGAGCGCCTCACGGTGCGAGCGCGCCAGAAGCAGAACGAGCAGCGCCCAGGTGAAGCCGAGGAGCCCGGTGGTCCACGAGGTCACGTAGAGCACGTGCGGGTGAAACGGACGCTCGCGGGTGACGAGCTCGCGCGAGACGCCCACCACCCGCTCGTACGCGGGCAGGGTGATGGCGACGGGCGTCACGCCCTGCACCATGGCGGCGCTGTCGGTGACCGCCTGGTAGGCGTTGAGGAGCCCACGCCCCGTGCGCTGGAGGGGATTGTTGTTGTTGTCGAGGCGACCGTTGCCGTCGTCGACCGCCCCGTTGCAGTCGTCGTCCAGGTTGTTGCAAGTCTCGGTGCCGGGCGTCGCCCGCGACTGCACCTGCGGAACCGTCGCGACGATGGGCGCGACATTGGTCATCACCGGTCCTCGCGTGCTGCGGCTGGTGGCGACGATGCTCCCGACGCCGATCGCGACGATGGCCGCCACGGCGCAGTACACCGCGGTTCTCGCGAGCGAGCGCCGACGGAAGATCAGCCCGCGGAGCACCCACACGGCCGCGCCCAGGATCGCCACCGCGTAGAGTGCACCTGACACGAACCACGTTCCTGCGATGACCGCGCCGAGCAGCACACGGCGGGCGGCGTCGCGTTCGAGCGCCCAACCGAGGCCGAGCGCGAAGAGCACCGCGAGCAGGTCGTCGAGGTTGAAGGCGAGCCACGCGCGGTCTCCTCCGAGCACCGCCAACGGCGTCACGAAGGCGGGGAACCCGACGTCCACCGTCACGCGGCTAGCCGTCAAACGGTAGGTCGGGGTCGGCACCTCGAAGGAGCCACCGAAGAGCGCAAGGGACGCGGTGCCGAGGGTCTGGACGCGCACGTTGTGGCGGCCGTTGCGCAGCGAGACCAGCACCTCACGAGCGCCCTGGTCGGCGTGCATGATGCGTTCGGCGGTCCCGTCGGTGGCCAGGTAGATGGGGCGGGCCCGTGGGTCGAGGGTGAGGAAATCGATGCCGTTGTTCTCGTAGGTGATGGCGTCGTCGGAGACGAGGTCGCCGCGGCGGGTGAGCACCGTCGTGCGGCGGTGGGCATGGACGACGGCCGCGAGCGCGTCGAGGCTGTGCAGCGTCTCAACGGCGACGGCGAGGTGGTGTCCGCGCTCGACGAGGTAGAGCCGCGCGCCCGCCATGGTGCGCGGGATGGGCGACTCGGCGGCGTCGATCTGCCGGGCGTCGCCGGTGACGGTGAGGCGGTGCTCGGCGTCGGACTCAAGCAGCCACCACTCGTACTCCGAGCGCGGGTCGGGCTCGAAGCTCCCGACGGAGGGGAGCGTCCCGGTGATGGTGACATCGGCCGAGCGACCGACGGTGGGGAGCAACAGGGCCGTGCCCTCCTGGCGCCAGCCGACGGCGCCGTTGACGTCGAGCACGCGCTCGCCGTTGCGCAGCGGGAGGCTGACGACGCCGAGGTCGGTTCCGGACTGGAGGACGACGCGGTCGGTGAAGCCGATCTCGCGACCGACGCGGACGGCGTGGGAGCGCTGGTAGACCGTCGGTCCAGCGGTGGGCGCTGCGGGGACGCCGCGGTCGAAGTGCAGGGTGGCGTTGGAGAGGCCCGCGAGGTGGGCGCCCTCGACGACGCGGGCGCCGGTGACCTCGGCGTCGAGGAGGTTGAGGGGGCCGGGGATGGTGAGGGCGAGCTCGTCGAGAAGGGCGAGCGAGCCGCGGATGACGAAGCGGCGCGCGGCGGTGCGGACGAAGTACGCCTCATCGTCGAAGCTGACGGCGGCGGGTGTGCCATCCTGGGTGACGTTGTCGAGGCGCACGCGGCCGGGCGGACCGAAGAGGGGGATGGTGACGGTACCGGGGGCGAGCACGGCGCCTTCGAGCTCGAACTGGAGGGGACCTGGTTCGAGCGAGCCGGTGATGCGCACGCGGGTGAGCGCGAAGCAGCGCTCGGTGCACGCTTCGGGTCCGCGGTGGGTCTCGACCCAGCGGGTGAGCTCGTCGAGCTGCGAGGCCCACGAGCCGGGCGCGGCGGCGGGCGCCTGGGCGTGGGCGGCAGGTGTGAAGAGGAGCGCGACGAACAGCGCGGCGAGCGCGAGGGAGAGTTGGCGCGACATACGCGCGAGGGTACTCCGGTGGTGATCGCGGTGGTGGTAGACCCATCGCCATCATGGACCTCGAACTCACGGGCAAGCGGGCGCTCATCATCGGCGCGAGCCGCGGCATCGGGCGGGCGATCGCGGAGGCGCTGGCGCGGGAGGGCGCGCGGCTGGCGCTGGTGGCGCGCGGCGAAGAGACGCTGCGGGCGACGGTGGCGGCGCTGCGGGCGGCAGGCGCCGAGGCGCACGCGATCGTGGCGGACGTGTCGACGGAGGCGGGCGCGCAGCACGCGGTGGGTGAGGCCATCGAGACGATGGGCGGCGTCGACGTGCTGGTGAACAACGCGGGCGGGAGCCTCGGGTCGGGGAGCTTCGAGAAGGCCACCGCGGCGCAGTGGCGCGAGGTGATGGACTTGAACCTCATGGCGACGGTGTGGTGCTCGCAGGCGGCCGTCGGTTGGATGCACGAGCACGGCGGCGGGGCGATCGTGAACGTGTCGTCGATCTGCGGGCGGGAGTTCTGCTCGACGTCGCCGTACATGGCGGCGAAGGCGGCGGTGATCGCGACGACCAAGGAGATGGCCGTGAGCCTCGCGAAGCATGGCATCCGGGTGAACAGCGTGGCGCCGGGGTCGGTGATGTTCCCGGGCGGGTCGTGGGACCGGCGGGCGAAGGACGACCCGGCGCGCATCGAGAAGATGAAGCGGGATGATCTCCCCATGGGACGCTTTGGGGCGCCCGAGGAGGTCGCCGACGTGGTGGCGTTTCTATGCTCGCAGCGGGCGCGCTGGGTGACAGGCGCGTGCGTGGTCGTCGACGGAGCGCAGGGGCGGGCACTGTAGGAGGCGTCTACCCCCAGCGCGCCGCGCGAGCCGCGCGGTCGACCCCGCCGTAGCGGTCGGCCTGCACCTCCGGGTACCCGTCGAAGTACCCCCGCCACCGCCGCCCGGTGACCTCCCGATACGCCACCGCGTACAGCGCCCGCGCGCTCGACGGAACCCCCACCAGCGGCAGATACAGCGGCCCCAGCACGCGCGATTGAAACGTGTGCCCCCACTCGTGCGCCCGCGTCTCCGCGTCGTTGTGGTGCCAGCGGGTGCTCTCGCTGCTCCAGAACACGAAGTGCCCCAGCGACACCGCCATCCCCGGAACCTCCACGAACCTCCTGCCGTGCTCGCGCTCCTCTCCCCTCACCCGGCCCGTCGCTCGCGCCGCCATCCACAGCGCGAAGCCCAGCGAGCTCTGCGGCAGCTCCCACAGCGCCGACACCACCTGCGCCACCGTCGTCGTCGGCTCCGGCATTGCCCGCGACGGTACTCCACCTCGCCGACACGCCACAGGTGAGGCGCACCGCCACGGCCTCCTGCGCCGCGCGTGGCGTCGCTTCGCACCCCGTCTGCTCACAACCGCCTTCCGTCCCGCCTGGAACGCCCCTCGCAATGCCTCCCCGTATGAGCCAACAAGCCAATACCCCGAGCAACGCGAACCCGTTTCTCACCGACGTGAAGGAGCTTCGTCGACGCGCCCGCCAGCACATCGAGCGCGGCGCCGTCGTCGAGAACTATCGCGCCGATCGCGAGGAGGTCATCAAGCTCCTCAACGTCGCGCTCGCCACCGAGCTGGTCTGCGTGCTGCGCTACAAGCGCCACTACTTCATGGCCTCCGGGCTCGAAGCGGGCGCCGTCGCCGACGAGTTTCTCGAGCACGCCAACGAGGAGCAGGGCCACGCCGACGAGATCGCGCGCCGCATCACGCAGCTCAACGGCGAGCCCAACTTCAGCCCCGAAGGCATGCTGATGCGCTCGCACTCGGAGTACGTCGAGGGCAAGAGCCTCACCGACATGATCCGCGAAGACCTCGTCGCCGAGCGCGTCGCCATCGAGTCGTACAGCGAGGTCATCCGCTTCCTCGGCGACACCGACCCGACCACCCGACGCATGCTCGAAGGCATCCTCGCCAAGGAGGAAGAACACGCCGAGGACATGGCCACGCTGCTCGCCACCTACGGGAAGAAGTAGCCGCTATCCTCGCCGCATGGCCGACCCCCCGAAAGCACCGCGCAAGATCTCCCGCTTCACCGTCTTCGCGCGGCACACCTCCCAGCTCGCGGGGAAGCCCACCACCTTCGCGCTCGCCAGCCTCGTCATCGTGGTGTGGGCCCTCACCGGGCCGCTCTTCCACTTCAGCGACACCTGGCAGCTCGTCATCAACACCAGCACCACGATCATCACGTTCTTGATGGTGTTCCTCATCCAGAACACCCAGAACCGCGACAGCGAGGCGATGCACCTCAAGCTCGACGAGCTCATCCGCGCCGTCAGCGACGCCGACAACGCCATGCTCAACCTCGACGAGCTCGACGACGCGGCCCTCGCGGACATCCACGCGCGCTACAGCGCCATGGCCAGGCAGGCGGGGCAGCACATCGAATCCCGCCGCGACGCAGCGGCGAGCGACCCGTGACCGGCCCCGCGCCGACGGGCGTTGCCAACGGAGGCCGTGCGGTGCACCGTACCGCCGCTCGACGATGGCGCTGATCGAATTCCACGACGTCTACAAGGCCTTCGGACCCAAGCAGGTCTACGCGGGGCTCAACCTGTCCATCGAGCGCGGCGAGGCGTTCTCGATCCTCGGCGGCTCCGGCGTGGGCAAGAGCGTGATGCTCAAGATGCTCATCGGGCTGCTCGTCCCCGACAAGGGCGACATCCGCTTCGACGGCAAGAGCGTGCTCGGTCTCAAGCCCGCCGAGCTCGCGCTGGTGCGTCAACGCATCGGGATGGTGTTTCAGGGCGCGGCCCTCTTCGACTCGCTGTCGGTGCGCGAAAACGTCGCCTACGGCCTCCGCGAACACTTCAAGATGACCGAGGACGAGATCTCCGAGCGCGTCGATTGGGCGCTCTCCCTCGTCGGCCTGCCGGGCATCGAGGCCATGGCCCCGGCCGACCTCTCCGGCGGCATGCGCAAGCGCGTCGGCCTCGCTCGCACCATCGCGCTGCGCCCCGAGGTGCTGCTCTACGACGAGCCCACCACGGGCTTGGACCCCATCAACACCACCCGCATCAACAACGTGGTGGTATCGCTCAAGACCGCCCTCAGCGTCACCAGCGTGGTGGTCACCCACGACATGGGCACGGCGTTCACGGTCTCCAACCGCCTCGCGATGGTCTACAAGGGCCAGATCGTGGCCAGCGGATCGGTCGAGGAGTTTCGCAACTCCAACAACCCCCTGGTGCACAACTTCATCACCGGCCACGCCCCCGAAGACGAGGACATGGCCGCCCTCATGGCCCGCTCCGTCTGACGCCCACCTTCACACTCCCCGCGAGCAACACCCGTCATGGTCAGGAACGTCAAGGTCGGCCTCTTCCTCCTCATCGGCCTCATCGTCGCCGGCATCCTCATCTTCCTGGTGGGTGACGAGCGGCACATGTTTCAGCGGCACACCGTGCTGCACACGACCTTCAACGACGTCGCGGGCCTGAAGGTGGGCTCGCCCGTTCGCATGGGCGGCCTCGACGTGGGCCAGGTGCAGACCATCTCCTTCGGCACGAGCGACGCCGACCGCCGCATCCACGTGGCCTTCTCGATGGTGTCCGACCAGCTCCAGCGCGTGCGCTCCGACAGCCGCGTGAGCATCGCCAGCAAGGGCCTGCTGGGCGACAAGGCCCTCGACATCACCATGGGCACCGCCGCGGGCGCGCCGGTCGCCAACGGCGCCAACGTCACCTCGGAGGAGTCCGACGACCTCGCGGGCGCGATGCGCGCCGCGGCGCAGGCGGCCACGCGGGTCAACACCGTGCTCGCCGACGTCTCGCGCATGACGGGCGCGCTGGCGTCGCCGCAGTCCACGGCCGACCTCCAGGCGGCGCTGCACAACCTCAGCGTCATCACGGGCCAGATCGCGACGGGCCCGGGCCCGGTGCACGACATGCTCACCAGCGACGCGATGGCCCGGCGCGTCGACGCGATGATGGCCTCGGTGCAGTCCACCGCGGCGCACGCCTCGTCCACGATGGACCAGGTCGACGGCCTCGCCCGCGACGCCCGCAACGGCCACGGCCTCGTGCACGCGCTCATCTACGACCGCGAGGGCGAGACCATGGTGCGCAACCTCGCGAGCGCGGCCAACGAGGTGGGCGCCATCACCCGCGACGTGCGCACCGGCAACGGCGGACTGCACCAGGTGATCTACGGCAACGACCTCGCGCAGACGCTGACCAACCTCAACCAGGTCACCACGCAGACCAACGCGCTCATGACGGACATTCGCGCGGGGCGTGGGACGCTCGGCGCGCTGCTCGTCGACCCGTCGCTGTACGAGGACATCAAGAGCCTCGTGGGCAACATCCAGCGCAACGAGGTGCTGCGCGCGCTGGTGCGGTACTCCATCCACCAGGACGACGCCGCGCGGCCCAACGTCGACGTGACGCCCGCCCCGACGCCCGCGGGCGCCAACCAGCGAACGCTCCCGGCGGCGACGCCGGCGGGCATGGGCCAGCGCACCATCGCGCGACCGGCGGCGGTGCGTCCCGCGGCGAGACCGATGGCCCGACCGGCGGCACCGGTCAGCCCGACCCCGTAGCTACCGCCCCGCCTTGCGCGATCGCTTGTCCTCGTACATCAGGGCGTCGGCGCGCGCGAGCAGGGCGTCCAGGGTCTGCGGGTTCGACGGGTCGTACGTCGTCAGCCCCACGCTCGCCGACAGCGTGAACTCCCGCTCGCCCTTCACGTTGTGCGTCGCCAGCTGTGCGTTGAGCCGCGACCGGATGGACGGCCGCGTCTGCTCCGACGCCTCCGGCGCGAACACCACGAACTCATCGCCCCCGAGCCGCGCCACCACGTCCGACTGGCGGAAGGTCTTCTTCAGCACCGTGGCCAGCTCGACGAGGGCGCGGTCGCCCGCCTCGTGGCCGAACTCGTCGTTGATGCGCTTGAGCCCGTCCATGTCGATGAAGCAGAGCTGCGCGCTCTTGCCCTGCCGCGTCGCCAGCGCCAGCGCCTGCGCCGCCAACGCCGTGAACCCGCGGCGGTTGTGCAGGCCCGTGAGCTCGTCGGTCAGCGACAGCCCCTCCACCGCGGCCGCGTGGCGCTCGCGCTCGACCACGCGCCCGAGCTGCGTGCCCACGTTGGCCATCACCGCGCGCGTCCTCGCGTCGAGCGACTCCGCCGTGTCCGCGTAGAACTCCAGCACCGCCACCACCTCGCTGCCCACCCGCACCGGCAGCGCGAACCCGCCGCGCAGCCCCACGGCCCGCGCCGTCGCCGCGCGGGCTGAACCCGGGTCGGCGCCCGCGTCGTCCACGGACTCCGGCTCACCCGACGCCAGCACCCGCCCCGGCAGCCCGACCCCCGACTCCAGCCGCGTGCGCGCCGTCAGCGCGCGAAAGTCCTCGAAGCGATCCGACGTCCCGGCGCTCCAGAGCTCGCCCGACACCAGCGCGTCGCCGCGCTTCAGGTACGCGTGACCCACCGGCCACGTGGTGTGCGCGCACAGCAGGTCGAGGCAGCGCTGCGTGACCTCCGCGCTCGACTCCGCCATGTTGGCCGCCTCGGCCGCCGCCTGGAGAACCGCCAGCGCCTCGGCCGCGGCCAGGGACTCGCGCGCGACCCGACGCAGCTCGATCTCGGTCACCACCGACGCCGCCAGCTCGCGGAGGACCTCCATCTCCTCGTCGGTCCACCGCCGCGGCGTCGCCTCGATGACGCAGAGGGCACCCAGCGCCTGCGCGTCGGAGGTCACCAGCGGAACGCCCGCGTACGCGACCACGTCGAGGTCGACGATGGCGAGGTTGTGCCGGAGCAACGGGTGCTCGCGCGCGTCGAACACCACCAGCGGCTCGCGCGAGGCCACCGCGTGCTGGCAGAACGAGTGCGACAGCGGGGTCTCCCGCCGCGTCGCCCACGGCTCGCCGAGGCCCACCGCGCTCTTGAAGAACTGCCGGTGGTCGTCGACGAGCGACACCAGCGCGACGGGCACCCGCAGGATCTTCGACGCCAGCCGGGTCAGCCGATCGAAGGCCACCTCCGGCGCGGAGTCGAGGAGCCCCGTCTCGACCAGCGCTCGCAACCGGGCCGGGTCGCGGAGCGTCGCCTCAAGGTTCGATGTCATGCCCCCGAGTTTGTCGCGCGAGAACGCCTCCCGCGCCACACCCACGACAGGTCACTCACTCTCCTCGTCCTCCATCCCGTCCCCCCCGACGCCGCCGTCGCGCTCCTCGGCGAGCCGTCGGTAGATGGTGCGCGTCGCGATGCCCAGTAACTGCGCCGTGAGCCGCTTGTCGCCGTGGGTCACCCGCAGCGTCTCGCGAATCACCATGCGCTCGATCTCCTCCAGCGGCGTCCCGATGGGCACCACCAGCTCCGAGCGCGCCTGCTCGCTCTCCACCAGCCCCTTGGGGAAGTCCGCGACGTCCAGGGTTGTGCTGCGCGAGAGCACCACGGCGCGCTCGATGGTGTTCTCCAGCTCGCGCACGTTGCCGGGCCAGCCGTAGCGCGAGAGCCGCTCCATCGCCGCCGGCGCCACCGCAAACGGGCCCTTCCCGTTGCGCTGACCAAACACCTTGAGGAAGTGCTCGATCAACAACGGCACGTCCGACGGCCGCGAGCGCAGCGGCGGGGCCGTGATCGCGATGACGTTGAGCCGGTAGTAGAGGTCTTCGCGGAAGCGCTTCGCCGCGACCTCGTCACGCAGGTCGCGGTTGGTCGCCGCCACCACCCGAACGTCCGCCCGCTGCGTGCGCCCGCCCAGCGGCTCGTACTCGCCCTCCTGCAACACCCGCAGGAGCTTCACCTGCACCGCGGGGGACAGCTCGCCGATCTCGTCGAGGAAGAGCGTTCCGCCCCGCGCCTGCGCGAAGCGTCCGTCCCGCTTGGCCACCGCCCCCGTAAACGCCCCGCGCTCGTACCCGAACAGCTCCGCTTCGAGGATGGTCTCCGGGATGGCCGCGCAGTTCACCGCGATGAACGCCCCCGCCGCCCGGCTCGACCGCGCGTGGACGTAGCGCGCCAGCAGCTCCTTGCCGGTTCCTGACTCGCCCAGGATGAGCACCGTCGCCATCGAGGGCGCCGCCTGCCCCGCGACCTCCAGCACCTGCCGCAGCGCCGGCGAGTTGCCCACGATCTCGCGCTTGCGCAGCGCCGAGATCTCCTCGCGCAGCACCCGGTTCTCCGCCACGAGCGACGCCTTCTCGGCCGCCTTCGCGACGCTCTTCACGATCTGCACGCGCTTGAGCGGCTTCTCCACGAAGTCGTACGCGCCCCCGCGCATCGCCTCGACGGCCGTCTCGACCGTGCCGTACGCGGTCATCACGATGACCTCCGTCTCGGGCGACACCGTCTTGGTCGCCTTCAAGAGGTCGATGCCCGAGGCGCCCGGCATCATCAGGTCGGTGACCACCACCTCGACCCGCTGGCGGCGCAGCAGGTCGAGCGCCGTCTTCGCGTCGGGCGCCGTCGACACCCGGTAGCCCTCGCGCGACAGGAGCCGCTCCAGCGACTCCAGGTTCGATCGGTCGTCCTCCACCACCAGCACCGTCGTGTCGCTTGCATTCACGCGCCGGAGGGTAGTCCTGCGCGCCGTCCCTTGCGACTTTGCAACCCCATGTTGTGCGCGCGGGCCCCGGTGTACAACCGCGCTGCTTCGCAGGGGCGCGGGACCCGCTCGACCCTCCCGGAGCCCTCAAAGGAGTCGATCGATGCTTCGGTGGCGTGGCTTGATGGTGTGTTTGTCCATGGGGGCGCTCAGCGCGTGTGGCTCGACGGTGCTGCTGCTGCCGCCGCTCGACGGCGCGCGCGACGACGCCTCCACCACGACGGACTCCGCCGCCCTCCCGCCAGACGCCGGCATCGCCGTGGACAACGGGATCATCACCACCGGGGAGACCGGCGTTCCTGACGACGCCGGCGTGCCCTTCGCCGACGCCGTCATCACCAACGACTCCCTCGTCTTCCCTGACGACGTCCCCTCGCCCACCGACGACGTGCCGGTCGTCTTCGAAGACCTTCCGACGCCGACGGATGTTGCTGCGGTGGATGTCCCGCCGCCGATCGACTCCGGGCCCGCGTGTGGCAACGGCATCACCGACCGCTGCCCATCGACCTTCCCTGGCCCCTGCAACGGCCTCGATGACGGCACTGCCCACACCGTCACCTTCACCGGCCTCACCAGCGGCCTGCCCGCGAGCTGCGAAGGGATGCAGACCGCCGCGGGCCCCGACGGCATCATCCCGCTCACCATCACGACGCCGAGCGACGTGGTCATCACCGCCAACCCGACGGGCGGCGACGCGGTGGTGCTCACCCTCAGCACCGCGGCCACCTGCGGCGACCGGGCGGGTGAGCTCCGCTGCTCCAACAGCAGCGCCACCGGCGCCGACGGCGTCGCCACGCTGCGCGCCTCCACGCTCGGCCCGGGCACCTACGCCGTCGCGGTCTCCTCCAACCGCGGCAACCCGGCCATCGTGCAGGCGACCATCACCCCGGCCCGGCCCCGCTCGCGCGGCGACGTGTGCCCCGGCGTCGTCGTGGCGCCCGATGGTCCGCCCGTGTCGCTGTCCACCATGGGCTTCGCCGCCGACGCCGACCACGGCACCACCTGCGGCTCCAACGGGACCCCGTCGGGCTGGGTCGACTCGGTGTTTTCGTACACGCTCACCAGCGCGCGTGATGTGACCATCAACGTGAGCGCCACCGGCACCGGCGACATCGCCGTCGGGGTCGCCACGACGTGCAGCGACCGCGCGACCGGACTCGCGGGATGCGTCACGGGCAACCCCGGGCGACGCACGCTGCGCAACCAGGCGCCGGGCACCTACTTCGTGCTGGTCGAGCACCGCTCGGCGGGCACCGCGGGTCGCACGCTGGTCACCACCGTCACCACGGCCGCGCCGACGCTGCCGGGTCCGGCCGATCGTTGCCCGGGCGTCGCGCTGATGCCGGGGGTCGTGGCGCGCGCCGACGTGGCCGCGCTCACGCCGGGCTCGGTGACGCTGTCGTGCCTCGCGATGTCGCGGGCGGATGCCGTGTTCGGGTTCACCGCGCCGACGGGGCAGGACGTGCTCGTCAACGTGGCGGGCAGCGACGCGGCGCGCGTGGGCTACGCGCTACAGACGCCCTGCGGGGGCACCACGGTGCTCGGCTGCACGGGCCCTGGCACCAACGTGTGGCGGCGCTTCCAGGGGCTCACGGCGGGGCAGGCGTACAGCATCGCCGCCGGCACCGAGGGCACCGCCGGAACGGTGAGCGCGCAGTACCTCACCGTCCCGACAGCGACGGCCACGTCGGTGACGGGCAACGACAGTTGCATGGCGCGGCGCACCATCCCGGTGACGGGCGGCATCTTCCGCGGCAACTCGTCGGCCGCGCCGCAGGTCATCGCGCAGCCTCCGTGCGGCGGCCTCGGCTGCGCGGGCGGCCGCGCGGTGTACTACCAGATCACCCTCACCGAACGGCGTCGCATCATCGCCAACACGCTGGGTTCGGGCTTCGACACGATCCTGTCGGTGAACGAGGGCGACACCTGCCCGGGCCGCCCGGTGACCAACGGCTGCAACGACGACACCGTCGCGCAGGCATCACAGGTCGACGTCACGCTCGCGGCCGGGACGTACTACCTCGCGGTGCAGGGTTGCGGCTTCCGCACCGGCGGGGACTACACGCTGGACGTCGCGGTCGTCGCTCCCTGAGTTCGCTGCGCCCCCGCTGCCGTGGGTTTTCAACCCGCGGTAGCTGGACGCGACGACTCCCAGACCACTCCCGCTACGGAATGACAGCGCCCGCGTCGGACGGTGGCGCCATCGGCGGGCGCACCGCGGCGAGCGGCTGAGCAGCGAGCGCGAAGTCCACCTGCGCGGTCGCGCCCGCGGTGACGGTGACGCTCGCGCTCACGTCCTGGAGCCCCGGAAACCAGGCGTGCATGGTGTACGTGCCCGCCGGGACGTTGTTGATGCGGTAGCGACCCTCGCGGCTCGTCTGGTCGTAGAAGGGGTTGCGCATCACGATGAGCGGCGTCTGCATCCAGTTGGGGAAGAGCACCGAGTGCAGGATGTACCGCCCGGGGCGCTGGAGGGTCTTCTCCTGGTCGTCGTTGGGCATGAGCATCTGCGCGATGGTGGCGCCCATGCCGTCGACCTTCGTGAGGTGATGCGCGTCCGTGGAGGCGTGCATCACCAGCGTGTCGGCCATGTCCATCGCCAACACCCTCGGCTCGATGGTGCAGTCGTTGAAGGTCGCGGTGCGACGCCGCGCTGGAGGCGGTGACGAGGTGCGCGCGTCGACCGTGACCAGCGCCTCGGGCAGCGGCCCGGCCGCGGTGATGCCGTAGGGGTTGGCGTAGTACCCGCGCGCGCTGTCGGCGCACCCGCGCATGCGAGCGACGTCCGCGTCGATGGCGATGGGCTCCGGCGCCGGAACCGTCCCGGTCAACCGCACCAGGCCCTCGACCGAGCCGGTCGGACCCGACGGCGGTGGTGGCGTCGGGCGCGTTCGCGAAGCGCCCGCGTCGGCGACCACGGGCGTTGCCACGCGGGGCTCGGGGGCGGGGCGGTTGCACCCGGTGAGCGCCAACCCGGTTGTCAGCAGCGAGGTGGTGAGGAAGGGGAAATGCCGGGAAACCAGCGGGAGTCGATGCGACATGGTGGAGGAGTGTTCCATGCCGTGTGCCAGAGGCGTAGACGGCCTCAGGGCTGCGCGGCGGGGGCGGCGGCGGGAGCGGTGACGGGGGTCGAGGCCTCGATGGCGAGGCTGAGCCAGCGCTGCGGGAGCATGCCCATGTGAAGCACCAGCGCCGCCGACACGAGGATGGTGAACACGATGTAGAACGACCGGTTGGGCGCGGCCTGCGCAGCACCCGGAGCGGGCTCGCGCATGTACATCTTCACCAGCACGCCGAGGTAGTAGTAGGCCGACACCGCGCTGTTGAGCACGGCGATGATGGCCAGCGTGGAGTAGCCCGCGTCGAGGGTCGCGCGGATGACGTAGAACTTCCCGAAGAAGCCCACCGTCGGGGGGATGCCCGTCAGCGACAGGAGGAAGAACGCCAGCGCGAAGCCCGCCGCCGGGTGACGCCGCGCGTAGCCCGAGAGGTCGTCGAAGCTCACCGCCTCGGCGCCGCGACGGCCCGCGAGCGCGAGCGCCGCGAAGACGCCCACGTTGGTGACCGCGTAGCCCGCCAGGTAGAAGAGCACCGAGGCCTGCGCCGCGATGCCGACGCCATCCTTGGGGGCCGCGAGCACGCCCAGGAGGATGTACCCGCCGTGCGCGATGGAGCTGTACGCCAGCATGCGCTTCACGCTGGTCTGCGTGAGGGCGACGAGGTTGGCGATGGTCATGGTGAGGACGGCGATCCAGGCGAGGAGAGCCGGCCAGCCCGCGGTGCCGCTCGCGCTGCCCGCGTCGCCGAAGATCACCAGCATGACCCGCATGAATGCGCCGAAGGCTGCCGCCTTCACCACGACGCTCATGTACGCGGTGGTCGACGTCGGCGCGCCCTCGTAGGCGTCGGGCGTCCACATGTGGAAGGGGACGGCGCCGACCTTGAAGGCGAGGCCGACGATGACGAGGACCATCGCGAAGATGGAGATGCGCGTGTGGATGCTGCGGAGCTGCTCCTCGGCGGCGCGGGCCACGAGGTCGGTGGGGAGCTCGGCGGTCGGGCGCAGGGCCGCGGCGATGCCCGCGTAGTCGGTGTGCCCGGTGATGGCGTAGAGCAGCGCGGCCCCGAAGAGCAGCAGCGCGGCGGCGAACGAGCCCAGCAGGAAGTACTTGAGCGCGGCCTCGACCGAGCGGACGTTGCTGCGGCGGAAGCCGGTCATCGCGTACACGCCCAGGGACATCGTCTCCAGACCCAGGAAGAGGGTCAGCGTGTCGCCCGCCTGCGCCAGCATGATGGCGCCCGACGAGGCGAAGGCGATGAGGGGGTAGTACTCGCCGCGATCGAGCTTGTGCTCGGCGAGGTAGCCGCCCGCGAGCAGCGACGCGAGCGCGCCGCCGACGGAGATGACGGCCGCGAGGAAGAGCCCGGTGCGGTCGATGGTGAGCCACGGGGCGACGGCAGCAGCGGCCGTCGCGGGGATGCCGCGCTGCCAGAGCGCGAGGGCGGCGGCGGCGGCGACGAAGTGCAGCAGCGCCGTGGGCATCGCGAGCTGGCCGTCTTCCTTCTGGAAGGCGTCGAGCATCATGAGGACCACGCCGCCGACGGCGAGCGTGAGGATGGGAGCGAGGACCAGGAGGAGGTTCACGTTCTCAGTCTCCCTGCGCGACGAGGAGGTCGGTGGTGCGCGCGGTGCGGGCGGCGTGCGGCGCGGCGCCCTCCAACGGCGGCGGTCGCGCGGGCAGGCCGTTGCCCGGGTCGGTGGCCGGCGGAGTGATGGCCGACGCGTCGAGGAGCCACGGCGTGGGGTGGGCGTTCATGGGGTCGCGCACCGCCTCGCGCTTGCTGTTGTAGACCGCGAGGAAGGCGCGCACCGACGGGTCGATGCGGTCGCGGAAGTACATGGGGAACAAGCCCAGCGCGAAGATGGCGACGACGAGCGGGGCGAGGCCCGTCCACTCGCGGGGGTTGAGGTCTTCGAGGTGGCGGTTCTTCGGGTTGGTGTTGGCGCCGAAGAAGACCTTCTGCGTGACGTCGAGCATGTAGACCGCGCCGAGGATCACGCCGCTCACCGCGAGCAGGCCGAACCACGGGCCGATCTGGGCCACGTCGCAGTCGTTGCCCATGCAGTGGTACGACCAGCGCAGCAGCTCGGCGCCGAAGCTCCCCGTGATGATGAGGAACTCGCCGATGAACCCGTTGGTCCCCGGCAGGCCGATGGAGCTCATGGTGACGAGCACGAAGACGGCGGCGTACCAGGGCATGACCTTGGCGAGCCCGCCGAACTCCGCGACGTCACGGGTGTGGCGGCGGTCGTAGATGACGCCGACGAGGAGGAAGAGCGCGCCGGTGGAGATGCCGTGGTTGACCATCTGGAGGATGGCGCCGGAGACACCCGTCGGAGAGCGCGACGCGAGGCCGAGCATCACGAACCCGAGGTGGCTCACCGAGGAGTACGCGATGAGGCGCTTGAAGTCGTACTGACGCCACGCCGCGAGGGCGCCGTAGATGATGCCGATGCAGGCGAAGAGGGCGACCGTCGGGCCGATCCAGTGGGCGGCCTGCGGGAAGAACCCGAGGCTGAAGCGCAGGAAGCCGTAGGTGCCGAGCTTCAGCATGATGGCCGCGAGGATCATCGAGCCGCCGGTGGGCGCCTCGGTGTGCGCGTCGGGCAGCCAGGTGTGCACCGGCCACATCGGGACCTTGATGGCGAAGGCCAGCGTGAAGGCCGCGAAGAGCCAGCGCTCGGTGCTCGCGGGGAACGCGAGGCGCATCAGGTCTTGATAGTCGAACGAGTAGTTGCCGGTGAGGCCCTTGTACTGCGCGACCATGTACAGGATCGCGAGCAGCATGAAGACCGAGCCCGCGAAGGTGTAGAGGAAGAACTTCACGGCGGCGTACACGGAGTTCTTGCCTCCGAAGACGCCGATCATGAGGAACATCGGCACCAGCATCAGCTCCCAGAACGTGTAGAACAGGAACAGGTCGAGGGAGACGAAGGCCCCGATCATCGCGCTCTGGAGGAAGAGCATCGCGGCGATGAACTCCTTCTGGCGATTACGGATCGCGCCGAAGGACACGTACAGCGTGAGCGGCGTGAGGAAGGTCGTCAGGATGACGAGCCAGAGCGAGATGCCGTCCAGGCCGAGGTGGTAGCGAATCCCGAACGCCGGGATCCACTCGACGTTTTCGACGAAGCGGAAGGTGCGCGACTGCACCGAGTGGGTGGAGCCCACCAGCAGTTGCAGCGACTGCCCGAAGAGGAAGAGCCCGACGCCGACGCCGTACGCGCGCAGCACCTTGGGGGCCTGCCGCGGGAGGAAGAGCGCCAGCAGCGCAGCGGCCGCCGGGAACCAGATGAGCACCGAGAGCAGGTGCCGGGTCGTTTGAGTGGAGTCCATGGCGTTCAGCGACCTGCCTGGTTGTCAGCGCCCTGAGGGAGCACGAGGGAGCGGGCGACCGCGCGTCGACCGAAGGCGTTGGTGGCCTCGACCACCACGCAGCGGGCCGCCGTGACGGGCTCGGTGCGCTGGGTCAGCGCGGTGGGTGCCTCGGCGCGGGAGAGCGCGTCGGTGGCGCGGGCGACGGGGCAGCGCTGGTCGAGGAGGTTGGCCTCGGGCCGCGCGTCGGGCTCGTAGAAGCCCCAGCGGTAGGTGTACCCGGGACCGCCGCTCGCTTCGAGCGTGGCGGGCGCACCGGCGCGGTAGGCGATGGACACCGACGGCATCATGGTCGCCCAGACGACGAGGGCGAGCGTTCCGACGCCGACGAAGGCGCCGTACACCTGGATGGCGCCGGTCTGGATGGGCTTCACCAGGCGACCGAGGCCGACGGCGAGGTTGCCCGTGAGGTTGACGATGCCGTCGACGAAGTAGCGGTCGAAGCCCGCCGCGAAGATGGCGGCGCCGCGGGTGAGGCGCAGCACCGTGACGTCGTAGAGCTCGTCGATGCGCCACTTGTCGTAGACCAGCCGGTAGAGGCCGGGGGCGGCCTTCGCGGCGTCGTCGGCGGGCTTGCCCTTCTGGAGCACGTAGACCCAGTAGGCGAGGCCGGTGCCGATGATCCAAGCGAGCACTCCGCCCACCATCGACGGCCACTCCATGGAGTGGGCGTGGTGCCGGAACTCGGCAGTCTGGAAGTGCATCACGTCGGCGACGACGGGTTCGAGGAAGGCCGGGAGGTAGCCCTCGTGCCCCGGCCAGGTGGCCAGCGTGCTCACCAGCAGCGAGAGCGCCGCCAGGACGAAGAGCGGGCCGATCATGAGCTTCATGTCGATGCCGAGCTCGGACGGAAGCGCGTTGGGGTCGCCGTGTCCGTGTCCGTGGTCGTCGTGGCCGTGCTCGTCCGCGACCTTGTCCGGGTCGTGGTACTTCGGCGCGCCGGCACCCTCGAAGGTGAGGATGAACATGCGGCACATGTAGAAGGCCGTCAGCGTCGCGGCGAGGAGGCCGGTGCCGTACACGATCTTGCCGACCGTCGCGGACGGAGCGGTGAGCGCGCGGAAGAGGATCTCGTCCTTCGAGAAGAACCCCGAGGTGAGCGGCGTGCCGATGATCGCGAGCGTCGCGACGAACATCGTCAGGCTGATGTTGGGGAGGTACTTCCGCAGGCCGCCGAGGAGGCGCATGTCCTGGCGGTCGCCGCAGGCGTGCATCACGGCGCCGGCGCCGAGGAAGAGGCAGGCCTTGAAGAACGCGTGGGTGAACACGTGGAAGAAGCCGGCGCTGAAGGCCCCGACGCCGCAGCCCATGAACATGAAGCCGAGCTGCGACACCGTGGA
Organism: Polyangiales bacterium; assembly: GCA_044229975.1. Classification (GTDB taxonomy): domain Bacteria; phylum Myxococcota_A; class Polyangia; order Polyangiales; genus SCUS01. The sequence continues at coordinate 142,609 of JBGARZ010000016.1, read as the reverse complement.
GTACGCGAGCACCTTCTTCAGGTCGGTCTGCACCACCGCGATGCTCGCCGCGAAGAGCGCGGTGAAGGCGCCCACGAGCGCGACGATGTTCAGCACCGTGGAGTAGTGCGTGTAGAGGAACGACAACCGGCACAGCAGGTAGATGCCCGCGGTGACCATGGTCGCTGCGTGGATGAGCGCCGAGACGGGCGTGGGGCCCGCCATCGCGTCGGGGAGCCACACGTACAGCGGAAACTGCGCGCTCTTGCCGCAGCAGCCGATGAACAGGAGCATGCAGGCGGCGCCGCCCCAGGTGAAGTCGATGGAGCCGAAGAGAGCGCTCAGCCGCGCCGACGAGGCGAGGCCCGGGATGGCGTCGACGAGGAAGCGACCGAGGCCGGTGTGCTCGTGCAGCGCGTTGACGAAGGTGTCTTCGTTCATGTGCGCGCGCAGGGTCTCGAACTGATAGCTGCCGCCCTTCCACGCGAGGATGGTCATCCCGAGGATGAGGCCCGCGTCGCCGATGCGGTTGACGATGAAGGCCTTGCGGCCCGCCGTCGCGTAGTCGTTGTTCGTGTACCAGAAGCCGATGAGCAGGTACGACGCGAGACCCACACCCTCCCAGCCCAGGAACATCGTCACCAGGCTGTCGCCCAGGATGAGGTTGAGCATCGCGAAGATGAAGAGGTTGAGGTACGCGAAGAAGCGCGCGTAGCCCGGGTCGTGGCTCATGTACCCGGCCGAGTACACGTGGATGAGCGTTCCGACGCCCGTCACCACGAGCAGCATCACGCCGGAGAGCGGGTCGACCACGTAGCGCACCGGGATCATCTCGACGCCGGTCGGACCGAGCGGAGCGAGGAACCAATCCCACGCGCGGAAGCTCAGGCTGACGAGGTGATGTCCGGTGTGCGCGTGGGCGCCCGCGACGACGTCAGCAGCCGCCGCGACGCTCGCCGCGTGACCGGCCTTGAGCAGCGCGATGAACGACAGCAGCGCGAGCGCGAAGGACATGCCCACCGCGGAGATGCCCGCGATGTACACGCCCTGCCGACCGATGCGCTTGCCCCAGACACCGTTGATGATGGCGCCGAGGAGCGGGAGCAGGACGATCCAGCCGAGGGGGGAGTAGTGGTCCGGCGCGGCCGAGAGCAGCTGACCGAAGTCGATTTTGTTCATGGCGGTAGAGCTCTTATCCCCGGAGCGAGTCGGCCGCGTCGGTGCGCACGGTCTTGCGGAGTCGGTAGAACGCCAGGACGATGGCGAGCCCGACCGCGGCCTCGGCGGCGGCGACGGCGATGACGAAGAACGTGAAGAGGTGACCGTGGTGGGGGATCACGGCCCCGGTCGCCCCGTCGGCGGGGGCCACCGCCGCCTGCCAGCGGTTGGAGGCGATGAAGGTGAGGTTCACGGCGTTCATCATGAGCTCGATGCTCATGAGCGAGACGAGCACGTTGCGCCGGAAGAGGAAGCCCGCCGCGCCGATGCTGAAGAGCACGCACGACAGCGCGAGGTAGTGACCGAGGTGGAGGATCATCCCTCGCCCCCTTCCGCCGCGGTCGAACCTTCGGTGAGGTTCACCTTGCCGTTGTGACCGCGCGCGATGGCGAAGGCCCCGACGATGGCGACGGTGAGGAGCACCGAGGCCATTTCGAAGGGGATCATCGCCGGGCCGAAGAGCTCGCGCCCGACGGACTCGATGGTGCCGAAGCCCGGCGGGTTGGCCGCGCGCTCGATGCGCAGGTCCTTCACGATGCTCGCGAGGAAGAGGCCCACGGCCACCATGGCGCCTGCGCCGACGGCGCGCGGGAAGCGGCCCGCGGCGTCGGAGCGCGTCTCGGAGCCGGGCCCGAGGAGCATGATGACGAAGACGAAGAGCACCACGACGGCGCCCACGTACACGATGAGCTGCACCGCCGTGAGGAAGTGCGCCGACAGCGTGATGTAGAGCCCGGCGAGGGAGAGCACGTGGGCGAAGAGCCCGACGGCGTTGCGGATGGGGTTGCGGAAGCTCACCGTCGCGATCGCGCTCAGCACGGCCATGGCCGCGAAGAACCCGAACGCCACGAGGCTCTGCGTCGAGGCGGGGAGCATCAGGCGGCCCTCTCTCCGAGGCGGGTGGTGGACTTGCCGATCGCCGCCTCGAACTCGTGGCGGAAGAGCTTGAGGATGCCGAGCATCGGCATCGCCGCGCCGTCACCGAGGGCGCAGATGGTGTTGCCCATGATGTTGTTGGCGACGTCGGTCAGCGTGTCGAGGTCGACGGCGGTGGCGGTCCCGCGGGCGAACTTGTGGCAGAGCCGGGCCATCCAGGCGCAGCCCTCGCGGCACGGCGTGCACTGCCCGCACGACTCGTGGGCGTAGAAGAGCATGAGGTTCTCGGCGGCGCGCACCATGGACGTCGAGTCGTCCATGACGGTGGCGCAGCAGGTGCCGAGCATCGTCCCGATGCCGCGCATGGTGTCGACGCCCATGGGCACGTCGAGGTGGCTCTTGCCGTGCCACGCGTGCATCGGGCTCTTCTCGTCGGGGGCGACCACGAGGTCCTGCTCGCGAATCACCGGGGTGCTGCTGCCGCCGGGGATCACGGCCTTGAGGGAGCGCCCGCCGCGGATGCCGCCGCCGAGGTCGTAGATGAGCTCGCGCAGCGTGATGCCGACGTGGGCCTCGTAGATGCCGGGCTTGTTGACGTGGCCCGCGACGCCGTAGAGCCGCACGCCGCCGTCCTTCATGTGGTGCAGCTTCGAGAGCTTCGAGAAGTTGTCGCCGCCCATCTCCACGATGGTCGGCACCGTCGCGAGCGTCTCCAGGTTGTTGACGATGGTGGGCGCGCCGAAGGCACCGACCACCGCGGGAAACGGCGGCTTGAGGCGGGGCTCACCGCGCAACCCTTCGAGCGAGTTGAGCAGCGACGTCTCCTCGCCGCAGATGTACGCGCCGGCGCCGGCGTGGATGACGATGTCGAGCTTGAAGTCCTTGTCGAGGATGCGGTCACCCAGGTAGCCCTTGGCGCGCGCCTCGCGGACGGCCTGCTCCAGGCGCTTGATGGAGAGCACCAGCTCGCCGCGCACGTAGCAGTAGACCGTGTGCACATCGAGCGCGTACGCCGCGATGATGAAGCCCTCGATGCAGCGATGGGGGTCCTTCTCCATCAGCGTGCGGTCCTTGAAGGTGCCGGGCTCGCCCTCGTCCGCGTTGACCGCGATGTAGTTGGGCTTGTCCGGCGACGTCTTCAGGAACGACCACTTCACGCCGGCCGCGAACCCGGCGCCGCCGCGGCCGCGGAGGTTGGCGGCCTTCACCTCGTCGCGGATGGCAGCGGGCCCCATGGCCAGCGCCTTGCGCAGCGCCTGGTAACCGCCCGACGCCTCGTAGGCCGCGATGGTCCACGAGTTGGGGGTGTCGTAGTTCTTCGTGAGGATGCGGGGATTCTCGACCGGCATGAAGGTCACAGCTCCTTGCGGGTGCGAATGCCAATGGGGGAGAAGGTGGCGCCGCAGCGGGCGTCCTTCTTCTTGCGGGCCGCGTCGATGATCGCGTCCAGCTTCTCGGGGGTGAGGTTTTCGTGGAACTCGTCGTTGAGCTGGAGCATCGGGCCGCCGCCGCAGGCGGCGAGGCACTCGGCCCCGAGCAGCGTGAACTCGCCGTCCTTGCTGGTCTCGCCGAGGTGGCAGCCGAGCTTGTGCTCCAGCGCCTCGGTGATCTCGCGCGCGCCCATGAGCTCGCAGCTCAGCGTGCGGCACACCCAGACGACGTTGCGCCCCACCGGCTTCTGCTGAAACAGCGTGTAGAACGTCACCACGCCCTTCACGTCGGCGGTGCTCAGCGCGAGCTGCTTCGCCACGTACTCGATCACCTCGTCGGAGACGTACCCGAGCTGCTCCTGGCAGATGTGCAGCAGCGGGATGGTGAGGGCCTTCTTCGTCGGGTACTTCGGAAGCAGCTCTTGGAAGATCGCCTGCCGCTCCGCAGTGAGCTCGAACGCCATGGTCGGGAATCGCTTTCCTTCACCGGGAGAAACCGCGGCCTGGTACCGCGGGCCGTCGCCGGTTTCACCACAAAACGCGGCCCCAGAGCGAACCTCCGGACCGCGAAACGCGCGGACGCTAGTCAGGACGCCCCCTCAGTGTCAATAGAACGCTCCCCCTCGCGGGAGGTCCCGCCGCCTTCGAACCGCCCTCCCGCCGCGAGCAACACACCGTCGAGCGCCTCACCTGTCGTCGAGCGCTGCGGAGCAACGTCCACTGGTCACCCTCGACGGCGTTTGTCACCCTCGACGAGAGGACTCTCCCGATGTCACTGACCGCTCGTTCGATCCTCCTGCTCGTCGCCGCGCTCGGCGTCGACGCCTGCGCCAGCACCCCTGAGCCCGCGCCCCAGACCGCGCAGCGCACGCGACGTCGCCGTCGACGACCGCCCGCCGCGGCCGCGGGTGTCACCACCACGACGACCACCACCGCGAGCACCGCGACCTCTTCCACCACAGAGACCGCGACGGTGACCATCGCCCCCGACCCCAGTGGCTTGACGCTGCCGCCGACGGTGCGGCGGGTCGGCGCGGGGAGCTTCGAGCCGCGCGCCAACGCGCCCTCCATCGGGTCGCCCGTGGTCGCGCCGCCCAACGCCGCGAGCCACCCGCTCACGCCCCGCTGGACGGGCACGCGCGCCGCGCCGCGTCTCGTCTGCGAAGGCGAAGGCTCGCCCGTGCGACCCAGCACCCAGTCGCCGTACGACCCCACCAACGCCATGATCGTGCGGGCGTTTCTCCCCGTGGAGCGAGCGGTCCTCGCGTGCCGACCGCCGATGAACCGCGAGGGACGCGTCCCGGTGCGGATGCTGTTTTCGGGCAACGGACTGCCCATCGAGGTCAACCTGAGCGCGGACGTCACGCGCGCGCAGGGCATCTGCCTCGGCACCGCGCTCTGCAACGTCCACATGGGGGCCTTTCGCGCGCCCAACGCGACGGTGAACTACGGCTTCGTCGCGGCCGTCGTCGCGACCGAGGACGAGCCCACCGCGCCGCAGGAGGAGTGAGCCAACCTCACTCCGCCGTCTCGGCCACCAGCCCCGCCCAGTCCACCGTCCCCGGCAATCGTCCCTCCGCTCGCTCGGGCCGTCCCCCACCACGCCCGCCGTGCGCCGTCGCTGCGCGCTTCAACCACGCGCCGCAGTCGAAGCCCGACTCCGCGCCGCGCGCGATGAGCACCAGCAGCCCGTCGTCCACCCGCGACGCCACGAAGGCCACCGCCGCGGGCCGCGCCGCCAGCCGCGCCGCCAGCGCGCGCACCGTCTCGATGGACTCGCCCTCCAGCAGGCACACCACCCGCGACGACCCGTTGGCCGCCGCATCCCGCAGCAGCTTCTCCGCCACGCCCTCGGCCCAGCGCGCGCGCACGTCTCCCAACGCATCACGCGCCGATTGCAGGTCGGCCCGCAGCCGATCGATGGCCGCCCGCGCATCATGCGGTGAGCACGTGAACAGGCGCCCGAGCTCGGCCAGCGCCCGCGACCGCCCGCGCAGCTCGTCGAGCGCGCTGCGTCCCGCCAGGAACGTCACCCGGCTCTTCCCCTTGTACCGCTCGACCCCGGTGATGTGCAGCGCGCCCACCAGCGACGTGCGCGTGCAGTGGGTCCCGCCGCAGGGCGTGATGTCGAAGCCGTCGATGTCGATGACCCGCACGTTGTCGGCGACCTTCGAGGCGCGCCGCAGCGGCATCGTCGCCAGCACCTCCGCGGGCGGAAACCACTGCCGCACGGCGATGTCCGACTCGATGGCCTGCGCGACTCGCGCCTCGGCCCGCGCCAGCGTCGCCTCGTCGAGCGACACCACGTCGAGGTCGAGCGTGCACCCTCCCCCGCCGAGCCGCGACGACATCGTCTCCGCCCGCGCCTCGTCGACCATCGCCCGCGAGAGCATGTGCTGCCCCGTGTGCAGCGCCGCGTGCAACCGCCGACGCGCCCGATCAACAGAGCCGCGCACCACCGAGTCGATCGCCGGGAGCTCTACCGCCCCGTCGACGACGTGGGACACCACGCCGCTCTCGTCGCACTGCGTGTCGACGATGGTGAGGCCGCCCAGCGTCCCCGCGTCCCCCGGCTGACCGCCCGAGTCCGGGTAGAACGCCGTGCGGTCGAGCACCACGGCCGGGCGATCGCCGAAGCGGGTGTGCGCCGTGACCGTGGCCTCGAAGTCGAGGAGGGTCACGTCGTCGAAGTAGAGGCGGGGCGTTCCGGGGTTCGCGAGGGCGGCCATGTCGCGACGGTTATAGCGTCAGTCGCGCAGCGCCCGCTCGACCTCGTCGGCGCTGAAGCCCACCAGCACCCGACCGCGCACGTCGAGCACCGGGACGCCTTGGCCTCCGACGCGCGCCGCCGTCATGCGGTTGATCATCTCGTCGTAGGTCGCGAGGTCGGTCTCCACGTTGCGGAAGCGCGTGGGCACCCGATGTGCCGCGAACCAGTCGAGCGCCATGCGCGTGTAGCGGCACGAGGTCGTTCCGTAGACGACCACGGGCGCCTCGGCGGACACGGGCGGACCCGCGGGCGCAAGCGGCGGTAGCGGCGGCTGCGAGGCACACCCGAGGAGCAGCGCAGCGACGATGGCGATGGGCGTACGCATGGGGAAGGTCATCGCACCGTGATGGTCGGGACGCTGCACCGCGCGCCGAAGGAGGACAGCAGGATGAGCGTTCCGAAGATGGCCGTCGACCGACCGTAGACCGAGCGAAGGATCGACGCCGAGCCCGCCGCGCTCGCGGGACACGTGTAGTCGAACGCGGTCCCGTTGCCGCCGCCGCCGAAGGGCGGGGAAGCGCCCGCCGCCGCGGCCGTGACCCTCGGGCTCGCCGGGCTGCCCGTCACCGAGAGCGTCGAGCAGCTCACCCCGAGCTGGTAGATGTACGGGCCCAACAACCCGCTGACGCGCGTGACCACCGCGTCGCCCGCGCACTGGTACCGGAATGCGACCGGCGTCCCGAAGGTGGCGCTGCCCGCGAGGCCCGCATCGGTGCTCCCGGTGAGCGCGACGTTGTAGCGGTACGGGGTGCGCGCGCGGTCTTCCACCAGCGCGGGCGTGCCGCAGATGAGGCCGAGCGACGTGACCACGATGCCGCTGGTGGTGCCGTAGACCCCGCGCGCCACCTGACCGGCGGGGCACGTCGCCGTGGTCGGCCCCATCGTCCCGGTGCCGTACTCGGGCGAGCTGAACTCGAAGCTCGCCAGCCCCCCGATGGCCGTCGGGCAGCCCTCGTCCACCATCCGGTCGCAGTCGTTGTCGCGCCCGTCGCAGACCTCCGTCGCCGACGTCACCCCGCACGCGCCGCAGTGGGTCGGGCTCGTCGTGAGATCCACCTCGCACCCATTGGCGGCGCTGCCGTCGCAGTCGCCCCAGCCCGCTTCGCAGCGCACCCCGCACACGCCCGCCGCGCAGCTCGCGACGCTGTGCGCCGCCGCCGGGCACGCGCGCCCGCACCCGCCGCAGTGGGCCACCGTCGTCCGCGTGTCGGTCTCGCACCCGTTGACCGCGCTGCCGTCACAGTCCGCCGCGTTGGCCTCGCAGCGCCCGACAGTGCACGCGCCCGCCACGCAGGCCGCCGTCCCGCTCGCCACGATGCACGCCGACGCGCAGCGACCGCAGTGGGCCGCCGCCGTCCGAACGTCGGTCTCGCACCCGTTGGCCGGGTCGCCGTCGCAGTCACCGAAGCCCGCGTCGCAGGTGAACCCGCACCGGCTCGCCGCGCAGGTCGGCGTCGCGTGGGCCACGGCCGGGCACGCCATCCCGCACCCGCCGCACTGCGCCACCGACGTCCGCGTGTTGGCCTCGCACCCGTTGGCCGGGTCGCCGTCGCAGTCACCGAAGCCCGCGTTGCAATTGACCCCGCACACGCCCATGTCGCACCGGGGCATCGCCGCGTTGGTGCGCGCCGGGCACGCGTTGTTGCAGCGGCCGCAGTGGCTCGCGTCGCGGGCGATCGTCCGCTCGCAGCCGTTGCGCGCGTCGCCGTCGCAGTCGGCCGTCCCCTCTGCGCACACGAAGCCGCAGCGGCCGCCCGCGCACGCCACCGAGCCCGCGCCCATCGGCGTCGGACACGACACGTCGCAGCTCCCGCAGCGCATCGGGTCGGTCTGGAGGTTGGCCTCGCAGCCGTCTGCCAGCATCCCGTTGCAGTCGGCGTAGCCCGCGTTGCACGCCCCGAGGCCGCACTCGCCCGCCACGCAGCGCGCGACGCCGTTGCCCACCGAGCAGCTCCGCCCGCACGCGCCGCAGTTGCTCAGGCTGGCCTGGACGTCGGCGCAGGTTCCGTCGCAGCACACCTCGCCGGTGCCGCATCCGCGGCGCTCGTTGCAGCCGGGCGTGCACACCCCGGCCCGGCACACCGAGCGCACCGGGCACTCGTCGTCGACCTCACAGTCGAGGCATACGTGACGGGTGGTGTCGCAACGCGCTGGAGCGGTGCCGCCGTCGGGGCGCGCGGCGCCCATGCAGCCCTCGTCCGAGCGGCAGCCCGGGACACACCCGAGGCTCGTCGGGTCGCAGTGCTGCGCCGCGGGACAGCGGTCGTCGGTCGGAACACACACCGCACAGCGCCCATCGGGCCCGCAGAGCCTCCCGTCGGGGCAGTCGGCAGAGGTGGTGCAGCGCGGGCCGAGGTCCATCGGCGCGACGACGTCGGGCGCGTCGAGGCGGGCCACGTCGGTCTCGACGACCGAGTCCATCGGAGAGGAGATGTCAGAGGGAGAAGGGCGATCGTCGGGGGCGACGAGGCCCGCGTCGTCGTCGGCGGGGATCGGGTCGAAGCAGCCCGCGAGCGCGAGGGCGACGGCGAGCAGACACCCCGCGCGGGGCCCGGCTCTCACGGCGCGGGGACCGGCAGGGGGATGCCGCGCGCGATGACGTTGGCCGCGCGCAGCGTGCCGTCGGTGGCCGAGAGCGAGTAGATCTCGCGCGGCCCATACGGGGCGCCGACGCCGAACATCAATGTGCGCGGGCGCGTGATGTCGTTGACGAGGCGGCGCACCATCAGGCTGGAGTCGAGGGGCGCGCGGTAGATGCGGTTGAGCTCGCTGTCGGCAACCAGCACGTTGCCGCACTCGTCCTGCGCGAGGCCCGAGACGCCGCCGAGGCCCACGACGAAGTCCGTGGCGCCGCCGATGGTTCCGCCGTCGGCCGAGCCGAGGTCGACGCGCACGACCTTGTTGTCCCGCGACTGCGCCACGAAGAGGTAGCGCCCCATGGCGTCGAGCAGGAGCTGCGTCGGCGCCATCACGTCGGTGACCACCGCGCGCGCGGCGACCCCCGCGTCGGCGTCGGCGGGCATGCGGAAGATGGTGTTGGCCGCCGTGTCGCTGAACCACACCGAGTCATCGGCCCCGATGGCCAGACCCCCGGCGCTCATCAGCGAGCCCTGGCGCAGCGTCGGAATCGTCTCGCCCGGCATGAGCTGGTAGATCGCTCCGCTCGCCGTGCTCGCGTCGGTGCGCACCTCCGTCGCGAGGAAGAGCCCGTGCGTGCGGGTGTAGCGCAGGGCCACCACCTCGCCGCTCATCACCATGGTCACCGGCAGCGTGTCGCGGTCGCGGCGCAGCACCACCGTGGCGCCGAGCGAGATCGCAACGCCGCCGCGGCCGTCGAAGGTGAAGTCCCGGGCGCCCGCGAGGTCGGAGATGAGCACGCGGGATGTGACGGCCGTGATGGGCGCCATCTCGCAGGCGGGGCCCTCGATGCCAGAGCCCGTGTCGCTGCCGATGTCCGAGCCGTCGGCGCCGCCCATGTCCGCGGGGATGCCTCCGTCCGAGGCGTCGACCACGGGGACGTCCATGCGCCCCGCGTCGAAGCCGGCGTCTTCCTTGCCGAGGTCGTTGACCGCGTCCTCCACCGACCCGTCCGCGAACGGTTGCAGGACATTGTCGGGGAAGCACCCGACGCTCATCACGGTGGTGAGCAAGACACAACCCAAAGCCCGACGACGACGCATCACGGCGCCAGCGTCGAACGAACCGCCACGCGGGGTCAAGCCTCCCACGCGTCACGTTGTCGCAGGGTCACCCGCCGACCGCGCTCGCGAGTGCATTCCGCGGCCGACGATGGCATGACCCTTCCCCGCCCTCCCTCGAAGCCGCAACCCATGCCCAGCGCCCGCCCCGCCCCTGTCGCATTGCTCCTCGCCCTCGCCGCGCTCGCGGTCGCGCTCGTCGGCTGCGGCGAAGAGCGCGTGGTCTACGACCGCCTCGACGGCGGCGCCTGGGGTCAGCGTTGCGCCTCTCCCCCGCCTCCTCCCGACGGCGGCCTCGGTTACGTCACCAACAGCCTCATGAACTCCGTGTCGGTGCTCGACCTCGCCGCCGGCACCGTTCTCGGAACGCACCCCATCGGAGTCGGTCCCCTCGCGGAAAACGGCCCGCACCACCTCGCGCTCGACCACACGCTCGGGGTGCTCTACTCGCCGCTGTCGTTTCCGGCGCCGCTCATCTCCGCGGGGCCACACGCCGAGCACGGCTCCTCGTCGGCGCTGGGCGTCTTCGTGAAGCGCTCGCTCTGCGACTTCAGCTTGCTGGGTCAGGCCGACCTCGACCCCAACCCCGGCGACATCGCCCTCTCCCCCGATGGTCGCACGGCGTACGTCTCGCACTTCGATCTGCTGCGCGCGGTCAACAACGTCGGCGACCCCGATCGCCAGCGCTCCAACCTCATCGTCATCGACACCGCCACCATGACCCGCACCGCGACCATCCCGGTGTGCGTCGCGGCCCACGGCATGGTCGTCTCGCCCGACGGACGAACGGTCTACCTCGCCTGCTACGGCGACGACGCCCTCGGCGTGGTGTCGCTCGATGGTCCGCGCCCCTCGGTGCGCCTCGTCTACCTCACCGGTCGGCCGCCCTCCAGCACCACGAGCCCCAACTACGGTCCGTACTCCCTCGCCCTCTCTCCCGACCACGGCACCGTCTGGGTGGGCTGCACCGGCATGACCGCCCTGCTCACCGCCTACGACGTCGCCTCCGGCGCCTTCGACCCGGCGCGCACCAGCCGCACACTACCGGGCAAGCCGTACTTCCCGGGCTTCTCTCCCGACGGCGCCTTCATGATCATCCCCACGCAGGGCTCCGACGCCGTGATGCGGGTCTCCACCACCAACCTCAGGGACAATCCCCTCATCCGCTCGTTCACCCGCGAGGAGTGCCCCCTTCCCCACCAGGTCTCGCTCGGCCCCGACGGGCTCTACTACCTCGTCTGCGAGGGGCTCCATTACAGCGACGCCACGCGCAACCAGCCGGGCTACGTGCTCGCCCTGCGCCCCGACGACCTCACCACCGTGCGCCGCTTCACCGTCGGGTTCTTCCCCGACGCCATCGCCTTTTCGAGGCCGCGACCATGAGCCTCCGCGCTGCTCTCGCGCTCGCGCTGTTGGTGCCCGCGTGCGCCGACACGGTCGTCAACGAGACCGCCGCCGCGCAGGGCGCCATGCTGTCGCGTGACCCCACCGCCAGCCGCTCTCGCTACAACGTCTTCGCGTGCGCCACCTGTCACGCGGAGAGGGCCGCGGACGTCGGGTCGCGCATCCTCCCGGGGGCGCCGCTCGAAGGCGCCGCGCGACGGGCGACCTACTGGGGTGGGGAGACGGTTCATCTGCGCGAGGCGGTCGAGCGGTGCTGGGTGTTCTTCATGCGCGGGACGCCCACCGACCTCGACGGGATCACGGGCGAGGCCCTCTACGCGTGGCTCCAATCCTTGAGCCCGCCCGACTCCACCACCGGCACGCAGACGGTGCCCGCGACGTGGCCGCGAGTGATACGCCCGCTGGAGGGTGAAGGCGACGCGACCGCGGGGCGAGCGACCTGGCAACGGGCCTGCGCCAACTGCCACGGCGCGCTCGGCACCGGCGCCGGACGGCTGAGCACGCTGGTCTCCATCGTGCCCAACGACACGCAGGTGGAGCACTGCTCCGACGTCATCCCGCCCACGTACCCCAACGCCACCGCGTACATGCGAACCGTGGTCGTCGAGAAGATCCGCCACGGGAGCTTCCTCGGGTACGCGGGCACGATGCCGCCCTTCTCCAACGAGCTGCTCTCCGACGACGAGGTCCGCAACCTCACGGCGCTCTTCCGCTGTCCCTGACGGGCGTCGACCCGGCGCGTCAATTCTGCGTATAGTCCGCGCCCGAACATGCAACTCACCGAGCTCCTGCAACGCCAGGTCACGCGCATCGCCGAGGTCTCCGAGTGGCTCTCCGAGCGCTCGTTTCTGGAGCGCCGCGAGGCCCTCTTCTCGCTCGACCGCGCGGGTCAGCGGCGGCTCTACAGCGTGGCCGCCCAGGCCGAGGCGATCACCCTCGCCGACCTCGTCCCGCCGACCAAGGCCGACCGCGCCGAGGTGCGCCACCACGGGCGCAACACGCTGTGGCCCGCGCCGGGCGCGTTTCGCGTCTTCGAGAAGCGCGTGTGCCGCCCCGACGACGGGAGCGCGCGGGTCTTCGGTTACAACCAGGGCACGTCGGAGAAGTGGTTCGGGCCGGGGTATTTCGTCGCGTACGTGGTGAAGGACAACCCGGTGTGGTCGGCCCGCGGCGACGTCGTGGTCGACTACTTCCAGGTGCCCGACAAGGCCGTGGCCGAGGGGTGGCCCGCGGTGGTTCCCAACACGCAGGGGCTGCAGAAGTTCGTGTTCGCCGGGACGAGGGACTTCCTCCGCAAGGTCACCAACGGCGTGAGCATCGGCGCCGCCTACAAGGGTGAGAAGTCGCTCGACCAGTACTTCGTGCTGGTGCGCGACGATCGCTGATCGAAGCGGGCCTCGTCGCCAACGTCCCTCGCGAGCCTGCCATCGCCGCCGGGCAGGAGCGGGCCTACGTGTTGGTCGCGTTCGCGCGGGCGCCGGCGACCGAGACCTGCAGCAACGCGGTCGACGACGACTGCGACGGACTCGTCGACGAGGGCTGCATCGGCGACCGCGCGTGGGAGGGGCTTCCCCGGGGAGGGGCGCGGAATGATCCTCCGCCGCGGGCAGTGTTGATACCATCCGCGCGATGTCGGCAGTGGCGAGGATCTGCGTGTTGGCGAGCGTTCTGGGGTGCACCAGACTGGATGGGCGCGCGCCGATGGATGCGGGCGGTGCGGCGGACGTGGTGGACGTGGTGGACGTGGTGGACGTGGTGGACGTGGTGGACGCCGCGCGCCCGAGCGACGCGCCCGCTTGCAACCACGGCAACATCCCCCGCCCGGTCGAGCGCTGGACCACTTCGTTGGACCTCGTGGCGGATACGCCTCTCCTGCGCATGAACGTGCGCGACGTGGGCGCCGACCGCGCGGGCCATGTGTACGTGACCGGATTCTACGACCGGACCGGTCCCTCCACGTTTCGCGGTGCGGTGTGGCGCTTCGAGGCAGAGTCGCCCATCCTCGACACCACCTGGGGAGAGCAGGGTCGACTGCTCGAACCCGACGTCGCGCCCTTCGTCATCGCGTGGCTCGGCCTGCGGCTGGACGCCGAGGAGCGGATCGTTCTCGCGGGCTTCGAGCTGCAGGGAGCGGACGTCACGACCGTCGTCGAGCGCCTCGACGCGCGCGGCGTCAGCGACCCGACCTTCGGCAACGCGGGGCGCCTCCGTGTGCCGCCGAGCGCCTGGCCGGTCGCGACCCCTGGCGTCTACCCCTACGGCATGGCGCTGGGTCCCTCGGGCGGCCTCGTCGTGGGCGGTGATGAGAGCGTCAGCCAGCGTCCGCTGTCGCGGGCGCTCGCACTCGCCTTCGACGCCGCGGGCAACCTCGCCGCCGACTTCGCACAGCGGGGCCTGTGGATCGACAACACCCTGCACGGCTGCTTCGACGCGCTGCACGACGGCGACGGGTGGGTGCTCGCGTGCATGGACGTCGAAGACCGGCCGGCGCTCGTTCGCCTCGACGCGCGGGGGCGGCGCGACGCGGCGTGGGGCGAAGGGGGCGAACCCCCGCCGGAGCTGCACCGGAACTTCCACGCCCGGGCGCTCGAACGTGACGGGGCGGGGCGCTGGTTGATCGGTGGGATGATCTCGGCCCGCTACGACGATCGCTACGGACCCACCGCCGTGGTGCGATACCATCCCGACGGCACCCTCGACCGCTCCTTCGCCGCGCACGGCACGGCCGTCGCCCACGACGGGCGCAATTCCTTTGCTTACAGTGGGAGCGGCAGCCTCGCGACGGGCTGCGAAGATCGCGTCCTCGTCGGCCTCAGCAACATCTTCCACCCGCTCGTGGAGGTCTTCGACGCGAGCGGCCGATGGCGGTCGGACGTCTCGCCGAGCGGGTACCTCCAGGGGCCGATGCACATGACCCTCACGACGGCCACCTACGCGTCCTTCGTGACCGCGGTCACGCCGCACGAGGTGCTCCTGGTGACGCCGTCGAGGGATCGGCTCACCCTCACCCGCTTTTCGATGTGACCATCGGTGGGACCCTATCCCTCGGCGCCTCGCAGGCCGTAGCGCCGGATGGCCCGAAACAGCGTCACCCGATCGACGCCAGCCCGCCGCGCGGCCTCGGCGACGTTGCCCTGGGTGTCTTCCAGAATCCGGGTGACGTAGGCTCGCTCCAGGCGGTCGCAGAGGTTTTGCTTGGCCTCGCGCAGGGGCATGGCCAGGTAGCGCGAGAGGTCACCGAGCGGCGAACTCTCGGCGCCCTCGCCGGTGGCCTCCAGCGGGGCGGCCACGCGCAGCACCAGCCACTGCTCGATGTAGTTGCGAAGCTCACGCACGTTGCCGGGCCAGTGGTGCTGCCGCGCGGCCCCCCAGAAGGCCTCGTCGAAGGCGCCCTCCACGGCCACGCCCCGCTCGCGCACGACCGCGGCGGCGAGGTGCTCGACCAGCGCCGGGAGGTCGTCGAGGCGCTCGCGCAGCGAGGGCATCTGCACCCGCACGACGGCCAGGCGGTAGTACAGGTCGAGGCGAAAGCGCTTGTCGTTGACCTCCCGGCGCAGGTCGCGGTTGGTCGCGGCCACCACGCGCACGTCAACCTTGCGGGCCTTGGTGGCGCCCAGGCGGCGCACCTCGCCCTCGCTCAGCACGCGCAGCAGCTTGGGCTGCAGGTCGAGGGGGAGCTCGCCGAGCTCATCGAGGAAGACCGTGCCCTTGTCGGCCCGCTCGAAGGCGCCCGGGTGGGCGTCGCGGGCGCCCGTGAAGGCCCCGCGCTCGTAGCCGAAGAGCTCGGCCTCGATGAGGGTCGGCGGGAGGGCGCCGCAGTCGATGACCTCGAAGGCCTCGTCGCGGCGCAACGACGCCTCGTGCAGCGACCGGGCCGCGAGCTCCTTGCCCGTGCCTGACTCGCCGCCGAGGAGCACCGGCACCGTCGTGCAGGCCGCGCGCTCCAGCGTCGCGTACACCTCTCGCATGGGCCGCGAGGCGCCCACGAGGCGCCCGAAGGCCCCGCGCGCGCTCAGCGGAACCTCCACCGCGTCGCCGCCCGGCACCACGAGGACGCGCGTGCGCCCGAGCGCGAACTCCACCTCGCCACGCAGGCTCGCCTCGCGCACCTGCAGCGCGCCCGCCCGGGTGCCGTTTCGGCTGCCGAGGTCGCGCACGGTGACGCCCTCGTCGGTGGCCTCGACCTCGATGTGATAACGGCTCACATACGGGTCACTGAGTCGCAGGGTGGCGTCTTCGGCGGATCCGATGGATAGGCGGGTGCCATCAGACTGTCGCTCGGCTCCTTCGTCGGGCCCGGCCACCACACGGACCACGAAGCGACGGACGTGCCGAGATGTGACGCGGTCGGGATTGAGCCTGGTCTCCGGGGCGTCCACCCGCGCGACGGTATCAGAAGCGCCAGGCACACTGGACCACGAACGCGCGCCCGGTGACGGCGACGCGGACGGCCGACACCTGCCGAGCACGCCGCACCATGAAGTATGTCCCCGCCGCTGACAGGATCAGCCCCACGGGCAGCGCGGTCACTGCGACGCCCCCGCTGAAGGCCGTCCGGTCTCGCCAGGAGCCGCAATCTCCCGCCGTCGCACCTCGCTCGCACTCACGGTTGAAGGACGCCACCGCCTCCTCCCGCACGACGAGCGCTGCCGCTCCGACCCCGAGAACCAGGCCCGCCCCGATGAAGCTCCCGAGCGCGAGACCGCCCCACGGCGCGAGGGACGACGGCTCCCCTCGCGAGGAGACGACCGGGGGCGCCACGCGCATGACGGGCGGCGCGAGAGAGGGCGGAGGCACCGACGGGACGGGTTCGACTGGCACCCTCGGGGGCTCTGGCGTGACCGGCCGCCACGGCACGAGGCTCACGCGCTCGCGAACCCGCTCGCCGGGCGCGATCTCGAAGCGCCGCACGAAGGGGACGAAGCCCTCGGCCCGCACCTCCAGGGCCGTCGCTCCAGCAAGCACCCGCACGGGCCCCGGGAGTGGGAGCGTCCCCACGGCCTCGTCGTTGAGGCGCACCTGCGCGTGAGCCTCCTGCTCGACGGCTCCACCCACGACTTCCAGGGTGGCGAGGTGTCGCTCGGCCACCGCGAGCGCTCCCTGGAGAGCCACGCGGTTGCGCCGCACCCACCCGTCGTCGGGCGCCGCGAGCGCCTCCCGGAGCAGCACCTCGGCCCGAATCCAACGCCCCGT
This sequence comes from Polyangiales bacterium, assembly GCA_044229975.1. GTDB lineage: Bacteria > Myxococcota_A > Polyangia > Polyangiales > SCUS01. The sequence continues at coordinate 126,041 of JBGARZ010000016.1, read as the reverse complement.
GGCCTGGCACACCAGAGCGAGCTGGGCGGCCGTGCGCGGCTCGGCCCGGAGCGCGTGGGCGGCCTCGAACTCCGCGAATGCCGCCTCGTCCTGTCCGGCCCGCCGAAGCTCCACCCCGCGTCGCAGGCGCGCCTCCAACGCGTCTCCTGGCAGCGGCTGCGCCCCGAGGGTGCCCGACGCGAGAAGGCACGCCAACGCCCACGCGCCCCTCACGGATCGAGCACCGGCGCACCATTGACGGGCGCCTCCGGCTCCCGCTCCACGCGCACGGCCCGCCGCACCACGGCTCGCCGAGGGTCAGAAGGGAGCCCGAGCCGGGTCGGCGGCGGCGCGGCGGCGACGGGCGGGCGGGACGCGGGCAGCGAGGCAGGGGGCAGGGGCGGCAGGGGTTGGGATGGGGGTCGGGTGCGCGGCGCGACCGGAGGCGCAGACGCGACGAGACGCCGGGGCGGGCGCGCGGGCCCGTCGCTCCGACTTCGCGCCGCCTGGAGCGAGAAGCCGACGGCCAGCGAGAGCCCGAACGCGACGACGACAGCCCAGCGCCAACCGCGACGACGGGCGGTCGTGGGCGGGGTCACGGAGGGGGTCGCGGGCGCCCACGACGGGGGCAGGCTCGCGTCGGACGCGGAGCCCACGACAGCCTCGTCAGGTTGCAGCTCCAGCGTGACCGGCCCCTCCTGCGCCGCGACCGCCGCGGTGGCATCGGGCTGCGGCGCCGCCGTGGGTCGGAGGGCGACGGCCCAGGGCTCGGCCGCGAACGCGGGGAGTGCAGCAAGTGCCGCGGCCATCGCGGCCATCGTCGGGGTGCGACGCCCGCGCTCGGGTTCGAGCGCGCGATCGACGACGGCGCAGAGGTCGCTGTCGAGGTGCGGCGACACGCTCCGTAGCGACGGTGGGCGCGCGGTGAGCACCTGCACCAGGACGTCGTGGTAGCGCGCGCCCTCGAAGGGGCGACGGCCCGCGAGCACCTCGAAGCAGACCACGCCCATCGACCAGACGTCCGCGCGCGCGTCGAGGTCGCTCTCGCCGCGCGCCTGTTCGGGGGCCATGTACTGCGGGGTGCCCATGGGGGCGCCAGAGCGGGTCAGCGGGGCGGCGTCGGCGAGGTTGGCGATGCCGAAGTCGATGACCTTCAGCCGGGACGACCCGTCGGCGCTGCGGGCCACGAAGAGGTTGCTGGGTTTGATGTCGCGGTGGATCACCCCCGCGCGATGGGCCGCGTCGAGCGCAATCATGGCAGGCACCAGCAGCGCAAGGGCCTCATGGGGTGTCAGCGAGCGGTCGCGCCCGAGGCGACGCGCAAGGTCTTCGCCATCGAGCAGTTCGAGCGCGAGGTACAGGGTGCCGTCGCGGGGGTCGACGCCCATGTCGAGCACCTCGGCGATGTTGGGATGGGCGCCCACCACCCCCGCGCGCGCCTCGCGCCGGAAGCGCTCCACTGCGCTCGGCTCGCTCGCGAGGTGTGTGAGGAGGGTCTTGAGCGCCACCTTGCGCCCCGTCCAAGTGTGGCGGGCTTCGTACACCGAGCCCATGCCCCCGCGCCCGAGTTCGCGAACGATCTCATAGCGCTCTGCCACGAGTGTGGAGAGGCGCCCCGATGGTGGTGCTTGTGGAGAAGCGATCTCGCTCATCGTTCCGCCGTGGCGGCGGCGAGCGATAGTCTGTCATCGTGGCCAATTCTTCCGCAAGAGTGTCGCGCCCACGCCACGCAGCGAGACATCGTTGTTACGGTCGTCGGGCGCCGCGGCCGCGTCGATGGGAGGGGCGGACGCCGGTCACCGGGGGGAGTAGGTCACCTGCACCGTGACTGGACCGGCCCCGAGGGCCCCCGAGAGTGTCGCCTCCAGGCGCACGAGCACATTGCCCGCCGGCGCGAGGCTCAAACGCGCGCCGGTGAACGTCAGCGTGCTCACGGTGTCGTCGAAGGCACGGATCTCACACGGCTGCGTCAGAACAGCGTCGTTGTTGAAGGTGTACTGCCCGCTGGCGAACGAGAAGCCCACCGTACAGTTGGCGCGGCTGCTGCCACTGGGGAAGGCTTCCGACGTGAACACGAACTGCTGCCCCCCGGCCGGCGCGCCGACGGGCGGCGTTCCGAAGTAGGCGGTGCCCTCGGTCGTCTGCGTGGTCATCCCCGCGCGCTCGAACGAGAGCGCGACGTCCGTGGGAGCCATCAGCTCGCTCGGGGTCGGGAGGGTCGGCGCCGTCGCGGCATCGCCGCTGTTGCTCGCGGTGCAGCTCTCGATCGGGGCCATCATGGACTGACAGCCCGCGAAGACCCCGCCGCTGATCATCTCGCAGGTGCTCCCCTGCGAGCGAGCCGCGCAAGAGAGGTACCCCTCGATCAGCGTCCGGCACGCCGCGGGTGCGCCGGAGAGCGTCGCGGACAGCTCAGCCTCGCAGGTGCTCGACGTGGTGCAGCCCTGGCTCCGCGAACGGCTGCAGATCGTGCCGATGTTCGCGGTCGGCGTCAGGGCGCCACCGCCGGTGTCGCCGCTCACCCCGCCGTCCCCCGGCCTCGGGGGGGCGCTGTCGCTCCCGCCGCAGCCGAGCGCGCACGTCACGGCCAACACCCCGAACACACCGAGTCCATCCTTCGTGATCTTCATCGCCTCAGCTCTCCTGAGCGCACTGATGCGCTCGTGACCAGAGGCGGACAGCAGCCGCCGTGCCGCGTGGCTTTCCCGACGATGTGAGGGGCGTAGGCGCCCCGGACCGTAGCAGCGCTGCAACGCTGCGTGGCGTGGATGTCGAACCGGCTCGTGGGCAACGCGGCCTGCACGATGCGGCCATAGCGGCACGCCCGGTGCTGAGCGGCCTGCGTGGAGAAGTCCCTCATGCGCACGCAACCTCCCCGAGCCTTCGTCGCCCTTTCCCTCTGGCTTGTCGCCGCGCTCGCCGCGAGCTGTCAGGGTGACGACCCCGCCGCGACGCCCTCCGCGTCGAGCCGCCAGCCCATTACGGGCGGGTGCGCGCTCCCGTCGCTCACCTGCACGGACGTCTGCCGCGACCTCACGTCCGACCGGGCTCACTGCGGCGCGTGCAACCGCGCGTGCTCGGCGACGGAGGTGTGCTCCCGCGGCTCGTGCGCGCGGTCCTGCGGGCTCGGACTCACGCACTGCGCCTCGGACGGCTCATGCCACGACCTCCGCTCCGACCCCGTCCACTGCGGCGGTTGCGGCCACGCATGCAGCCTCGGCGAGGTGTGCACCGACGGAGCCTGCGCGCCGAGCTGCGCGTCGCACCTCACGGCCTGCGGGAGCGGCGCGTGTCGCGACGTCATGTCCGACCCGTTCAACTGCGGCGCCTGCGGCCGGGTCTGCTCCGAGGGAGACGTTTGCACCTCGGGGGCCTGCGCGCTCCCGGCCGTGTGCGCGCTCGGTACCGCGACCAACACCACAGCCGTCATCGACCAGTCCGAGCTCGTGAGCTCCGCGACGACCGCGGCGCGCGTGGGCCTCACGCTCGCGACGGGCGCGGGGCAACGCTTCACCGTGGGCCGCACCGGCTTCCTCTCGGGCGTCGAGGTGTCGCTCACCACCTGCGGGGGCGCGCTCCTCGCAGGCTCCATGGTTCAGCTCACGGTCTTCGACGAGCGCGACCAGACGCTCGCGACCGCGACGCTCCCGAACACCGCGGTCACCAACGGGTCATGCCCGCGCTTCCCCCCGTCGCTCACCTCCACAGCACGGGCGCGGGCGGTCTTCGACCTCGGCGCGTCGTGTGTTCCCATCACCGCGGGCCGTCGGCTCCGCTTCGTCGTCACCGCGACCGGCGCGACGACCACGGGGACGTGCCCCAACAGCACGCGCCGATGCAGCAACGCGCCCGCGGTCGCGTGTACCACGGCGGCGCAGTGCACCAACCTCGCCGCCACCGTGAGCGCGGGCGTCAACCCGCTGAGCACCTACGCGGGCGGCGCGCACACGATCGGTGACGCGGACGTCCCCGGCGCGGCGCTCACCTTCAAGACGCACGTCACGCCCTTCGTGACGTGGTGCGCGGGCGAGACTTCGTGCAACGGCACGTGCCGCGACCTCAGCGCCGACCGCAACCACTGCGGCGCCTGCGGACGCTCGTGCTCGTCCTCCCTCGTGTGCTCTCGCGGGACGTGCCAGGCGGCGTGCGGCGCGGGCCTGACGACCTGCACCCGCGGTGGCGTCGCCTCCTGCGCCAACCTCCAGTCCGACAACGTCAACTGCGGCGCCTGCGGGGCGGCGTGCGCACCGGGGCAGGTGTGCGCGGCGGGCGGGTGCGTCACCACCTGCGGCGTCGGCATGACGACCTGCGGCCGCGGCCCCAGCGCGTACTGCGCCAACGCCGCGACGGACAACGCCAACTGCGGCCGCTGTGGCAACGCCTGCCCCGCGGGCCAGGCGTGCTCCAACGGCGCGTGCGCGACCTCATGCGGCGCCCCCACCGTGCGCTGCGGCGCCGCCTGCGTTGACCCACGCTACGACCCCGCGAACTGCGGGACCTGCGGCAACGCCTGCCCCGCGGGCCAGCTGTGCAGCGAGGGCCTCTGCGGGAGCGCATGCGGCGCCGGGCTCACGACCTGCGGCGCCGGCGCGCTCGCCCGCTGCGCCGACCTGCAGAACGACCCCAACCACTGCGGCGCGTGCGGCCGCGCGTGCCCCGCGGGCCAGCTCTGCGCGGCCGGCGCGTGCGGAGTGGCTTGCGGGGCGGACTCGGTGCGCTGCGACCTCGGCGCGGGGCCGTACTGCGCCGTCCCGCTCCGCGACAACGGCAATTGCGGTGGCTGCGGCGTGCGCTGCGGCGCGGGCAACGCGTGCGTCGAAGGCGTCTGCGCGGTCACCTGCGGCCCGGACCAGGGTACCTGCGGCGGGCGCTGCGTCGACCTGCAGCACGACCCGGCGAACTGCGGCGACTGCGGCCGCGCCTGCGGCGCCGGTCGGTACTGCACCATGGGCTCGTGCGCCACCGCGTGCGCGACGCCTGACACGCTCTGCGGCGGGCGCTGCGTCGACCTTCGCTCCAACCCCGACCACTGCGGGGCCTGCGGGAGCGTGTGCCCCGCGGTCGGCGCCGAGGCGATCCGCGCGTGCGGCGAGGCCACCTGCGGAGCGTTCTGCAACCCCGGCCGCGGCGACTGCGACGGCGCGCCCGCCAACGGGTGTGAGACCGACCTGCGCGCGACAGCAGATCACTGCGGGCTGTGCGGCCGCGCATGCGCGCTCCCCCACGCGACCGCGGGCTGCGCGATGGGCGCGTGCCGGGTGGCGAGCTGCGACGCGGGCTGGGTCGACTGCAACGGCGACCCGAGCGACGGCTGCGAGCTGCAGCCGGGCGGCCCGTGCACCGTCCCCGCCGGGTGCTTCCAGGGCGGGCAGGCGTGCTCCGAGGGGCGGGCGATGTGCCTAGTGGAGTCGATCCTCCCAGCGGGGACGGAGTGTCGAGCGGCGACCGCCGCGTGCGATCTGGCGGAGGTGTGCGACGGGATGAACCCGCTCTGCCCGAGCGATCGTCTGATCCCGACCGCGCAGTGCCCGTCCGGGCTCGCCGGCAGCGGCACCGCGGCGACCCTGGGCGAGTGCCTCGCCACCTACACCTTCACGGTCGAGGCGGGGCAGACCTACACGATCTCCACCTGCGACTCGTTTACGGGCGACCCGTGGCTCCGCGTGGACGGCGACTGCGTATGCCAGAGCGACGACGCCTGCGGCCTGGGCTCGCGTTGCAGCTGTACGGCGCGCACATGGGGGACGGCCACCATCTGCGCGTCGAGCTACCCCGGCGCGGAGGCGACCTGGAGCTACTCGGTGACGTCGACGAGCGGCCGCTGCGGGGGTCCGACCACCTGCCGCCCCGCGGCGGGCGCCTGCGACGCGGAGGAGGTGTGCGACGGCGTGTCTTCCGCCTGCCCCGCGGACACGCGCGCGCTCGACGGCGCAGCCTGCGACGATGGGGACGCGTGCACCCACGGCGACGCGTGCATCGGCGGAGCCTGCGTGGCGGGCGCCCCTCTGGTGTGCTCCGAGGGAGGGTGTCACGGCGCCACCTGCGACCCGGGCACCGGCCGCTGCATCGCCAAGGCGGACGGGACCACCTGCGACGACCACGACGGGCTGACGCGCAACGACGCCTGCTACGCCGGGCGCTGCGTGGGGGCGAGCATCTCGTTCGCAGAGAAGGTCGCCGCGGGCCCTGCCGAGAGCTTCGTGCTCGCGAGCGACGGGCGGCTGTGGACCATCGGCTACGACCTCCAGGGAGACGGCGTCGGCGCGCCCGCGACGGAGCACCACGTGGCGGGCCCGGTCGAAGGCGTCGCGAACGTGTTCGACGTCGCGGTGGGCGGGACCTTCGCCCTCGCAGTGCAAGGCAGTGGGCGCGTCGTCGCGTGGGGGGACAACGCTGCGGGAGAGCTCGGCGACGGCACCACGACGCGCCACTCGCTCCCCGCGGTGGTGACGGGGCTCACCGATGCGGTCCGCATCGCCGCGGGCGGCGCTCACGCGCTCGCGGTCACCCAGACCGGCGAGCTCTTCTCGTGGGGCTCCGACGCGCACGGGCAGCTTGGGCAGGTCGAGCGGGGCACGCGGCTCACGCCGGCGCGGGTGCCGGGGCCGGGCGTCGTGCGGGCGGTCGCGGCGGGCGGCGCCCACTCACTCGCGCTCGATGACAACGGTGCCGTGTGGGCTTGGGGGGACAACGACTCGGGCCAGCTCGGCGACGGGACCACCACGGAGCGCGCCACGCCTGCGATGGTCGGCGGGTTGCCGGTCATCGCCAGCATCGTGGCGGGCGGACGTTACAGCCTCGCGCGCGGGAGCGACGGGAGCGTGTGGGCCTGGGGCAGCAACGCCGCCGGACAGTTGGGCGACGGGAGCACGGTGGACCGCCTCACGCCCCGGCGCATCATGACGCTCACGGGCGTGACCGCGATCGCTGCGGGCGACGCGCACAGCCTGGCGCGCCGCGCGGACGGAACGCTCTGGGGCTGGGGCGAAGGGGGCAGCGGTCAGCTCGTCCTGGAGCCGATCACCGGCCGCACGGGGAGCGCCCCGCACCCGACCCCCGCGCAGATTGGTGGCCTGAGCGCGGTGGTTGCCATTGCCGCTGGGGGCGCGCACTCGCTCGCGACCACCGCCGACGGTCGGGTGTGGTCGTTTGGCGCCAACGACTTCGGGCAGCTCGGGGACGACACCGTGGCGGAGTCGCGCGCGCAGGTCGAGCCCGTCGTGGGCTTCGGCCGCTACGCGGTCAACGTGCTCACCCAACGCAACGACACGCTACGCACGGGAGCGAACCTCCGCGAGACCGCGCTGACCGTGGCAAACGTCAGCCCCAGCACCTTCGGGCGGCTCGGCGCGCTGCCGGTGCAGGGTGCGGTGATCGCGCAACCACTCTATGTGCAGGGAGCCATCGGCGGGCGCGACGTGGTGTACGTCGCGACGCTCAACAACCGGGTCTATGCCTTCGACGCGGAAGACCGTCGGCTCTACTGGTCACGCTCCGACCTTGGCGCACCCGTCGATCGGCGCCGTTACTACTGGTGCGGAGACCTGGAGGACAACGTCGGCATCGTGAGCACGCCGGTCATCGACCTGTCGCGGCGCACCATGTACTTCACGGTGAAGAGCGTCCCAGGGTCGGCGGACGCAACGCCCCAACCGAACCCCGAGTACCACCTCCACGCGGTGGACCTGGTCACAGGCGTCGAGCGGCCCGGCAGCCCCGTTCGCATCGAAGCCTCGGTCGCGGGCAACGCACGCATCGCGACCCGCACGGACGTCAGCGCCCCGGACGACCCATGGTTCACCGACCCTCGGGCCAGCACGGGCAACGTGATGGGGAGGGTGGTCTTCGACGCGACCTACCAACTGCAGCGCCCAGCGCTTCTCCTGCAGGACGGGCAGGTACACATCACCTTCGGCGGCCACTGCGACCTGACGCCCTATCACGGCTGGCTCATCTCCTACGACGCGGGGACGCTCGCCCAGACGGGCGCGATGGTCACGACGCCGTCGGGGTCGCCGTCGCCGCGCCTCAGTGCTGGCACCATCTGCTGGAACCACGTGCCCGTTGGTCCGGGCAACGCGACGGGCTCGCTCAACAACTGCATCGTGGACGCCTACGGCCAGGGCGGTGGCATCTGGCAGTACGGCAACGGTCCGGCGAGCACCGGGAGCGGCGACCTGTACTTCGCGATGGGCAACTCGATGGGGGTGCTCGATCGGATGGACTTCCTGGCGAGCTTCGAGGGTGGCCCCGCGTCGTCGAGCACGAGCTTCAGCAATGCCGTGCTGCGCGTCGGGCGGCGCGCGGGCGGCTCCCTGGCCGTGCAGAGCTGGTTTCAGCCCTACGAGTACCCGGAGCTTGATGACAGCGACGGCGACCTCGGCTCGGCGGGGCCGATGCTCATCCCCGGGAGCGATCGCCTGCTCGTGGGCGGAAAGGGAGGTGTGCTCTACCTCCTGCGGCGCGACGCGCTGGGCGGCCTCTCGACCGACAACGCGGGCGCCGTGAGCACGTACCCCCCGACGGGCGTGGGCGGCGTCGGCGCCCTCTTCGCCGGCCCAGCCTGGTGGACGCCACCCTTCGGTCCGTCGCGCTTCTACCTCTGGACGAGCGATCATCACCTGCGCGCGTACACGATCGCAGGGGACACGATCCAGCTGGCGGAGGAAGACCCGTCGGCCAACTTCGGGGTCAATCGAAGCACCCTGAGCATCTCCTCCAACGGAGCACTGTTGCACACGGGCGTGCTCTGGGCCTTCGTCCCGAGCTGCGCGGGCCGGACGGGCCTCCTCGCGTACGATGCGGCGAACCTCGGCGCCGGGCCCATCTACTCGAGCGCGGTGCACCTGTCCGACCAGCTCACGGTGCCGAACCCTGCCCCGGGTGTGCTTCGTTCGCCGCCGATCACGGTGGCCGGAGGGCGCGTCTACGTGGGGACACAGGCGAATGAGGTCGCGGTGTACGGGCTCTTGCCGACGCCACGCGCGTCAAACTCCACCCCGCCCGCGAGTGCGTGCACCAGCTCATGCCCCCCGCACGCCGGTGCGTACACCGGCCCCGGACCGACGTGGACCGATATCTACACGCGCTACCTGGGCCCGGGCACCGAGGGGCGATGCCAGTCCTGTCACCTTCACACCCACGGCGGCTTCGGCAGCACAGCCGAGAGCCTGTACGTCGCCCTCCACAACCGAGGGTGGATCACCCCCGCCAACCCATCAGCATCGCCGATCATCAGCCCGTCAGCGTCCATCCTTCGGTGGGTGAACCCCACGAGCGGGCGCATGCCCCAGGAAACTCCGCGCCCGCCCTTGCTCTGCAACGCCGCCGCGGTCGACGCGCTCAACCGCTGGGTCGCCGCCGGCGCACTCGGTCCCTGACTGGGGTCCGCAGCAGGGGTCGTGGCGATGCGAGGCGCTCGTCGTCGGTCGAGACGAGGGCCCCGACTCCGTGGCCGTCCTTGCCCCCTCCCGCCAACACCTGCTCCGAACGTCAGCGCCTCCACGCCGCCGTTGACAAGCCGCGACCTTCGCTGCGACACCCACCGCGCTCGCTGGAGGTACTCGCCCTTGAAGCTGTCGAACCGTTCTGCCCTCGCTGCGCTCGCGCTGTCCGCGCTCCCCCTCGCCTGCTCGTCGGCGCGGGCCCGGCCCAACACCGAGGGCAACGCCTCGGGCCCGGTGCGCGTCTTCACCGACTCGGACTTCATCAACGATGTCGCCAGCGCCGAAGGCTCCGTCTACGTCGCCACCGAGCGCGGCCTCCTGAAGTACCCCGCCACCGGCGGAACCCCCACCCGCCTCACCACCCGCGACGGCCTCCCTGGCAACCGCCTCATCGCCGTGTCCGCCAGCGATGACGGCAGCGCCATCTGGGTCGTCTCCGCCGAGGGCGTCGCCCGCGCCGGAGCGACCGGTCCCTTTGCGCCGGTCGGTCACCCGCAGGCGCAGCCCGACGTGGGCCGCCCCACCGCGCTGCTCGCCACGGCGGAGGGCGTCCTCCTCGGCGGCGACCACGGCCTCGCCCGCTGGAACGGCACCGCCTGGTCCAAGCTCACCGACCGCTACCAGGTCACCGACCTCTCCCTCGGCGCCGACAACCGCGTCATCGTGGGCACCGCGCAGACGGGCCTCCTCCTGCTCTCGGCCGACCTCTCCGCCCTCGACGAGCACAACGTCCCGACGGGCATCCCCGAGCAGCTCGTTCGGTCGGTGGTCTCGCTCCCCGGCAACAAGATCTGGGCGCTGGTGCAGGGCCCCTCGGGCATGCAGCTCGCCCACTTCGATGGCACCCGCTGGTTCGGCTACACCACCGGCGACGTGGGCCGCGCCAACTGGCTCGGCGTCGTCCCCTCGGCGGGCGGCGTCGCGCTCGTCACCACCGCCGGCCTCTTCGAGATCGTCCTCGACCGCGGCGAAGACCTCACCCCGACTGGCGCTGCGGCCCCCGGCGGCGTCGCCCACATCGAGCTCCACCCGTCGGTGTACGAGCCGCCCGCCCCGCCCCCGCCACCTGCCCCGCCGCCCACGACGCGTCGCGGTCGCCGACCCGCCGCCCGTCCCGCCGCGCCCGCCCGCCCGGCAGCGCCCGCCGCGACGCCCGCTCGTCCCGCGGCACCCGCTGCGACGCCAGCCACCGCGCGCGGTGATGCCGGCGTGGCCACCGCCGACGCCGCGGTCGCCGACGCCGCGACGGCACCCGCCACGGCCGTCGATGGTGGCCGCGGAGACGCTGGCGTCGCTGCGACAACCTCGGACGCCGCGGCCGTCGTCGCTGCCGCCACCGATGGTGGAACCGCTGCCCCGGTGGTGCTCCCCCCCATTCGCCCGCGAGAGATTCCGGCCTTCGGGTTTCCCGTCGAGCGGCCGTCGGGCGGGCCCACCATCGACGCACCCACCTTCGGGCTGGTCGCGGTTCCTGATCGGGTTCCGGGCGACGCGGTGCGGGTCGACGTGGCGGCGCGCGACTCCTTCGTGACGCGCGTGGGCCTCGGCGTGACGCGCGTGCAGACGCGGCCCAACCAGACCGCGGTGGAGTACCGCGTGCACGACCTCGCCATGCAGCGCCGCGCGCTCTCGCTCGCGACGGACGGGCGCGGCAACGTCTGGATGGTCGGCGAGGACGGCGGCCCCGTCCGCTACAACGGCCGCAACTTCGAGCGCGTGGCGCTGGAGGAAGACCCGCAGGTCCACCCGCTGATGTTCTGGTCGCAGGGCGTCAACGCCTTCGCGGTGGCCCGCGTCGGCGACGGCAACATCCTGCGCGGATACAAGCTCGAAGGCGCGACGTGGCGCCGCCTGCTCGACGGCCCCGTCGAGACCTACGGGCCGGGCACCGTGGACGTGCGCTTCCTCGTGGGCGACCGCGCGGGCAAGCTCTGGGTCGGCCTGCGCGTGCTGCCCCCGGCGGGCGCGACGGGCGACTCGCGCGAGCTCGGCGTGGCGGTGCTCGACCCCAACGCCCCGGTGGCGCCGCAGTACAACGCCAACATCCCCGCGACGGGCGGAGAAAACGGCAGCCGGCGCACGCCGAGCGACCTGTCCGCCGTGGCCTTCGACGCGGCCGGCGCGGCGTGGTTCGCGGGCCTCGACGGCATGACCTCCATCTCGCCCGCGGGCGACGTTGCGCGCTTCCGCGAGGCCGAGGGCGTGCGCGGTGACCTCGTCAGCGACCTGGCGCGCGCGCTGGGTGACCGCATCTACTTCGCCACGCCCGAGGGCCTTGGGGTGCGCACTGGGGATGCGTTTGCGTTCCCGGTGGAGGGCTCGTCGTCGCAGCCGCGGGTGACCGCGCTGGCGACGGACACCAACGGCAACCTGTGGGGCGCGGGGCCGCGCGGCGTGTGGCGCTACGACGGCCAGAGCTTCACCCGCCTGGGTCGGGCGCAGGGACTGCCGACGGAGGAGTTCAACGACCTCGCCATCGACGCGCAGAACCGCGTGTGGCTCTCCAACTCCGACGGGCTCGTGCTCTACGACCCGGCCATCCGCGCCGGGCAGCAGTAGGTCAGCGGCGGACGGTCACCGTCGTCGAGCGGTTGGTGCCGAAGCGGATCGAGCTGCACGAGATGATGCCGTTGGTGCCGCTGGAGAGGCAGTTGCCGCAGGGGCTGTCGACACAGCCCGAAGGGAGGGCCATGCACGCCGCGCGGGTGATCGTGGTGCCGTCGGTGGTCGCCAGCTCGCAGTACTGGGTGTTGCTGAGGCAGTTCATGGTGGTGCCACCGCCGTTGCAGGAAAACGTCGAGTCGGTGCTGTCGTCGCCGCCACAGGCGACCAGCAGCGAGGTCGCGAACACCACCACCAGACCGCGGACCATCATCTTCATCATGGCTTGAACTCCCTGCGCCGTGGGCTTCAGCGCCCGCCAGCGGACGGACGGTCTAACGCAAGACGCGCTTCAACGACACCCCACCGCGGGCGCCATCACTCCTGCCGCGCGAAGGGGGGAAACGACGTCTCCACCCCGTCACGTGGCATGGGCACGAGGATGAACCCGGTGCGCTCGTTGACGATGACGTGGTCGTCCGAGCGGGTCGATCCGGCGACGACCATGAAGCCCACGAGGTCGCCCGGCGACGGGACGTAGTTGGTCATCGCGGCCCAACGACCCGGGTCGTAGAGCCACTCGTTGCCCATCGACGACGGGTTGGGCAGGGCCTTGTCGGTCTGGTTGGGCCGCAGCCGCTCCGCCCCCGTCGCATACCAGGTGTCGCCGATGTGGAAGAACACCCAGATGGTGGCCTCCTGCGTGGTGCCGTCGCTCGCGTCGATCACCACGGGCGGCCACATCCCGCGGCGCTCGTGGTCGATGTGGATGGTTCCGGGGCGAAACGACAGCGACGTGATGCGCGACGTCACCGCGAAGCCGCGCACGTCGGGGCTCGACACGACCGTCACGTCCGCGAGCCGGAAGTCAGCGGCCGCGGCGGTGGTGCAGTGCACCGTGATCTCGTGGCGCGACGTCTCGCCAAACCACCGCACGCCGTCGTGCACCATCCGCCAGTCGGTGGTGACGGCGCCCGCGCGACCCGGCGCCTCCAGCGGGATGGTGAACTCGTACGTCGCCCCCGGCGCGACCGACACGCCATCGGGCAGGCGCACCCGCGTCGCGGAGGAGAGCGGGTCGCTGTCGTCGACGGCGCCGAGCGCGTAGCCGGCGGCGTTGGTCCAGGTGGAGGTTCCGGCGTTGCGGACCGTGAGGCGGGCGCCGACGCGCGCGGTGCAGCCGAAGTTTCGCGGGAAGGCCGCCTCGCCCATGGTGGCCTCGTCGGTGCCCGGATCGCCCACGTCGACGGGCACCGGACGATCGACCGCGGTCGGCACGTCGATGGGCACCGGCGCGTCGATGGGCACCGGTCGGTCGACCGGAGCAGCGGCGTCGGGAGAGCCCGCGTCGATCACGCTCGGGCGGTCGGGCGGGTCGACAGAGCCCGCATCCGCGGGACGGCCGACGTCGACGGGGCGGACGGCAGCGTCCATGTCCGTAGGGTCGTTCGAAGCCACGACGGCTTCTTCGGTAGGGCCGCACGCGGCGACGAGCAGGCACGGCAACACCAGCGCCAGGGCGCTTCGACGATGGTCTTCCACGCCGCAAAGGTACCGGGACGATGCGACCCTCGTCGATCCCCCTCCCCGGTGTCCCTGTCGCGGTTCGTTCGCGCTACCCTCGCGCACCCTACCGATGCCCCGCGCCCCCTGGCAGCGTTCCCGCGGCGTCGACGCCGTGCTCGACCGATGGCGTCGCGACGACGCGATACGCCGCGACCTCGCGCTCGACCGCACGCTCGACCCCACCGCCTCCGACGTCGTCCCCATCCCCGACGACCTCCCCGAGTCCGTCCGCGACGGCCTCCGCGCGCGCGACATCACCGCCCTCTACCGCCACCAGCGCGACGCCCTCGAACACGCCCGCGCCGGCCGCCACCTCGTCGTCGCCACGCCCACCGCGTCGGGCAAATCCCTCTGCTTCAGCCTTCCCCTCGCCGAGCGCCTCGCCCGCGAGCCTGGCGCCCGCGCCCTCGCCCTGCTCCCCACGAAAGCCCTCGCCCGCGATCAAGAGCACTCCCTCACCGCCCTCTTCGCCGCTTCCAAGCTCGATGCCGTGGTGTCCGCCTACGACGGCGACACGCCCGCCGACGCCCGTCGCCGCGCCCGCGATCGCGCCAACGTGATCATCACCAACCCCGACATGCTCCACGCGGGGATGCTCCCCCACCACGCGAGCTGGTCGCGCTTCTTCTCCACGCTCCGCTACGTCATCGTCGACGAGCTCCACGCGCTCACTGGCGTCTTCGGCTCCCACGTCGCCAACGTCCTGCGCCGCCTGCGCCGCGTGGCCCGCTTCCACGGCAGCGACCCCGTCTTCCTCTGCGCGTCGGCCACGCTCGGCAACCCAGGGCCGCACGCCGCCCGCATGATCGGCGCGCCCGTCGTCACCCTCGACCGCTCGGGCGCCCCCATCGGCCCGCGCAACGTGCTCGTCTACAACCCGCCCGTGGTCAACGCCGAGCAGGGCGTCCGCGCGAGCTACACCCGCTCGGCCGTTCGCCTCGCCGCCGACCTCGTGCGCGCCAAGGTCCCCACGCTCGTCTTCGGCGGATCACGCCACGCCGTCGAGACGATGCTCCGCTACCTGCGCGACCGCCTGCGCCCGGAGGGCATCCCCGACGAGGCGCTCCAGGCGTACCGTGGTGGGTATCTCCCGGAGACCCGTCGACGCATCGAGCAGGGTCTTCGTGACGGCGACGTTCGCTGCGTGATCGCGACCTCCGCGCTGGAGCTCGGCATCGACCTCGGCGACCTCGACGCCGTCGTGTGCGCCGCCTACCCCGGAACGCTCGCCGCCCTCTGGCAGCGCTTCGGCCGCGCGGGCCGCCGCGGCGTCGGGTCGCTCGCGCTGCTGGTCACCTCCGCCGCGCCCGTCGATCAGTACCTCGCGCGCGACCCGCGGTGGATCCTCGGCGCGCCCATCGAGGAGGCGCGGGTCGACCCCAACAACGTCGAGCTGCTGCTCCAGCACCTGCGCTGCGCGGCCTTCGAGCTGCCCTTCGGCGGACGCGAGTCGTACGGCGAGCTCTCCGCCGAGGCGACGCACGACGCGCTCGCGGTGCTCGTCGAAGAAGGCTCGCTGCACAAGAGCGGCGAACGCTTCACCTGGGTGGCCGCCGACTACCCCGCGCAGAAGGTGTCGCTGCGCTCGGTGAGCGACGTGCGGGTGGCCGTCATCGAGCGCGAGGCCCAGCGCACGCTCGCCGAGCTCGACCACCGCAGCGCGCTGCTGCAACTGCACGCGCGGGCGGTGTACCAGCACGAGGGCGTCCCGTGGCTGGTCGAGTCGCTCGACCTCGACGGGCGGCGGGCGATGGTGGTTCCGTCGCCGCACGACTGGTTCACCGAGGCCGTCACCCGAACGCACCTGGAGGTGCTGCACGCCGAAGAGACGGCCCCGCTCATCGGCGAGAGCGACGGCCCGACGGCGACCGTGGGCGAGGTGCAGGTGACCACCGAGGTGACGGGCTTCCGTCGCGTGAGGTTTCACACCCACGAGCACCTCGGGCAGGACAAGCTCGACCTCCCGCCCTTCGTCATCGAGACCGACGCCTGCTGGATCACCCTCCCCGCCGACCGCTTCGACGCCGCGTGCGCGCGCATGGACGGCGAAGGCGAGGTGAGCGGCCGGGCGCGGGTGCTCGACGGGCTGCGCGGCATCGGTCACGCGCTGCGCTCCGTGGCGAGCCTCGCGCTGATGTGCGCGCCGCAAGACCTCGGAACCTCCATCGAGCTGCTCCCCGCCGCCGACGACGACCCGGGGGTGGTGTCGCCGACGCTGTTCTTGTTCGACGCGGCGCCGGGCGGCGTGGGGCTCGCCGAGCGGGCCTTCGAGCGGCGCGAGGTGCTGCTCTCACAGGTGCGCTCGCTGGTGCTCGACTGCCCGTGTCCGCACGGGTGCCCGGCGTGCGTGAGCCCGGGCGTCGACGACGGCGGCGGCGACCGCAAGCAGATGGCCCTCGCGCTGCTCGACGCGCTGGGCGCGCCGACCCTCCAGTGACGGCGTTGACCGTTGACGGGCAGCGCCCATTGGATGTCGTATCGCCGCCGTGAAAGCGGTCCCCCGACGCGCGCTTGCCCTGCTCCTGGTGCTCGTGGTCGCCCTGGTCGGAGGCGTCGTGCTCTCGCGGCGGCGCGACCCCACGGCCCGCGCACGCGCCCACGACGCCCACTGCGTGCAGGGTCAGATCGGCTGCGCCTGCAACACCTTCGGCGGCTGCGACGAGGGCGCCTGCAACAACGGCGTGTGCGCCGCCGCGCGCTGCGAGCTCGGCGCCCCCGGGTGCGGGTGCCTGCCCAACGGCCGTTGCAGCGGCACGCTCAACTGCAACCGCGGCATCTGCTTCGCCGCCGATGACCCTCGCCCCCGCAACTTCTACTTCTACTCCGACCGCTCGTCGCAGGACGTCGAGCGCATCCACGCCCTGCTGCTGGAGGGCCTCGGGTTTGCGCCCGGCATGCGGGTCGCCGACGTGGGCGCCGGCCGCGGGCTCCTGACCATCCCCATCGCCCAGCGGGTCGGGCCCACCGGGCTCGTCTACGCGACGGACGTCGACGCGCGCGCGCTGGAGGTTCTCCGCAGCGAGGTCGAGATCGTTCCCGCAGCGCGCCGGGCGCGCGTCGACACCCGCCACGTCACGCGCCCCAGCGACACCGGCCTCGACGACGTCGTGGCCGACAGCATCGACCGGATGCTGATGATCAACGTCTTCGGCTTCGGCCGTAACTCACAGCGCGCCGAGGCCGTCGCGCAGCTCCGCGCCTTCGCCCGCGTGCTGCGCCCCGGCACCGGCCGGCTGGCCTACCACCAGGACTGGCTGTACCCCGACAACGAGTACGACCGCGACCGGCTCACCGGGCTCTTCGCGCTGGCGGGCCTCGAGGCGCGGGGGGAGATCCCGATGCCCGCGCACATCCCCGAGCAGGCGGAGGTCTTCGACCACGGCTTCGACGCGCCGCCGAGGATGATGCGCCGCGGGTACATCCTCCTCTTCGGGCGCTGAGCGTCTCAGCCCAGCCGAACGATCTTCCGACGCTTCACCTCGATGGACCCGGGCGCCGCCGCACCCGGCGTCGGGAGCGACGAGCGGCGCTGCGTCATGTCCTCGTCGGAGGGTTCCAGCCGAGGCGCTTCAGGCATCACCGGCATCGCGGGCACCACGGGCGAGTCGCGCACGATCTCCACTTCGACCGAGGCCACCACGGGCACGGGAGCAGGCGCCGGAGCCGTGGGCGCGCGGGCCATGTCGCCGAGCACCTCGTCGAGCGCCGCGATGCGCCGCACGAGGATGTTGGCCTCGGTCGCATCGGGGTGCGCCGCGAGCTGCCGCCGGGCGTCGTCGCGGGCCTCCGGGAGGGCGCCCGCGCGGATCTTCAGGTCGACCACCTCGGTCATCCCGATGCGCGCGGTCTCGTCGTCCTGGGTGCTCGCGCCGAGGCCCTCGCCCGCGTCGATGATGCCCACCAGCTCGGTGAGCGCGTCGCGGTAGCGGCCCCAGCGCACGGCGTCGGCGGCCGGCGCCGAGCGCAGCGCCACCCGGTCGAGGGCCGCGCGCAGATCGCCACGCGCGACGTCCTCCTGGGCGCGGGCAAACACCGTCTCGGGCCCTTCCTCCTGCGCGGGCCGCGGCAGCGCCACGTCGCCCTCGCGGTACGGCCGCGTATGCACCGCCTCGAACAACAACCCCCGCAGCGCGTCGGCCCGCCGGGCGAGCTCGAGCTCCATGGGCGAGTCGGTGACCATCTCGCGGAGGAGCTCCCACGCCTCGCGGGTCTTGCCCATGGCGATGAGGGCGTCGACGTGGGCGCGCCGCGCGTCGCCGTGGGCGTTGGGCAGCGGTTCGAGGAGGTCTTCGAGGCGGCTGAGCTTCTCGGACCACATGGGCTCTTCGGGAAACTCCCGGTTGAGCAGCCGCAGGGCAACGCACGCCTCCAGGAGAGCTCCCTGCCGGGCGAGCGCGTCGACCCGGCCGTCGCGCAGGCGGGTCAGCACCTCGCGGCGACGGTTGGGCGCCACCACCTCGACGGCGAAGAGCCTCGCCTGGAGGCGGATGGCCGTGGTCGAGCCCGGGTCGCTCGCGCGCATGGCTTCGAGCACCTCGACGCCCGCGTCGACCTCCCCGGCGTCGGCGAGCAGCGCGACGAGATCATCTGTGGAGAAAGACTCTTCGACGTCACCCATCGCTGACACTCCCGCGCGGCATCGAACCGCAGGCGGCACTCTACCCGCGGACGTCCGCGGGCGCGACGGCTTAGGCGCGCGGGTCGGCGCGAAACAGCCGACGGAGCAGACCGAGGTCGGTGATGGCGATGGCCAGGAGCAGCGTGACGACGAGCGGCGCCCAGAGGTGACGCCGGGGCGTGGCGCCGTCCACGAGCAGCCAGGTGTCGCCGTGGACGGGAGCGCGGAGGGAGTGGTGGAGGTAGCGGCTGACGCCCGCGTAGCGCCCGCCCGAACCACCGAAGCGGGTGAGCCGCCCCTGAAACTCCGCGCGCGTCATGGCGGCCTGACCGCCGTCTTGCGAAACCTGCACGTAGATGGCGGCGCCGTCGCGACCGGCGACCGGGAAGACGAGATGCTCACCCGGCCAGAGCAGGCGCGAGTAGGTGACGGCCCCGGCGATGCCCGGGGTCGCACGGAGCGTGACGTACTGGTTGAGCCCGACGCTGGCGGGGTTGGCGGTGAGCCCGTCGCCGAGCGCGACCGGGGTCGCCGAGGCCATGGCGTAGCGCACGTCGTCGAGCATCTGCGACGCGAGAAACAGCGACGCCACGGGGATGGCCGTGAGCAGGACGGCCAGGACACGGCGGCGGGCGCGCGGCGGAGCGGGGAGCCCGACGAGCACCTCGTCGAGGGCGTCGGCCTCACCCGGGCGCGGCGGCGCCGGGATGTCGTCGAGGGTGGTTGCGGTGCTGGAGGTCGCCATCGGTCGCTATGACTCTCGGGGAGGGGAAAGGTTCCGCGGGGATGATACACGCCCCCGGAGACCATCGGGAGGATGACCCTTGAAGGGTCTTCGGGGACCGAGGCGGGCTCCCTCGACGCCGGAGGGGGAGTGGGCGGTCGCAACACCGCACTCGGCGTGGCGGGCAACGGGCCGACGGGCAGCCGGGTGGAGACGCGCGCGCTGGACTGATCCGCGCGTCGCTCACCTGTGCGCTGATGGCGAAGCGCGATAGTTTGCCGACCTTCTTATGAGGTCACCGCACGCTCGCCTCGCGCTCCTTGGTCTGCTCGCGAGCTTCGGCTGTGCGCGGGGAAACATGTTGACCGACGACGCCTCGATCGTCATCGACGTGGTCGAGGCCGACGACGTCCCCGACGTGCCCGGTGCCGACGTCCCAGGCATGGATGTTCCGCGTGCCGATGTGCCCGTCGTCGACGCCGCTCGCATCGATGTGCCGCCCACTCCCGACGTCGCTCGCATCGATGTGCCATCGTCCATCGACGTCCCATCGCCCATCGACATCCCACCGACCATCGACATCCCGCCCGTCGACATTCCCCCGGTCGGGCCTGTCGCCTGCACGCCCGCCACCGCGTCGGCCGTGTGCGGCGCCCGTCCGTGCGTCGACGGCTACTGCTGCGACACCGCATGCGATGGGGCGTGCCGGAGCTGTGCGCTCGCGGGCTCCGAGGGCCGCTGCTCCAACCACCCGATCGCGACCGACCCCGAGTCCGAGTGCGCCGCCCAGGCCCCCGCCACCTGCGGAACCACCGGTGTCTGCAACGGCCTCGGCGCCTGCGCCCGCCACCCGATGGGAACCCCCTGCGACGACAGCGCCGCCTGCACCACCACCGACACCTGCGACGGCGCAGGAACGTGTCGCGGCGCAGCCCCCGCCTCGTGTGCGCCCGGCGCGGGCAACCAGTGTTGCCTCGGGAGCTGCGATCCGTCGATGGGGTGCCGCACCACCGCGGGCCTCTGCGCCGACCAGTGCAACGCCAACCTCCTGCGCACTGCCCGCGCCTGTCAGGGCTGCGGCGCCGCCGGGGCCGCGGGGACGTGCGGTGGCGGCGGGGAGTTCGCGTGTGATGGCGCGACGCACTCGCTGTGTCAGTCGGTGGCGTGCGGCGGGCAGACGTTCAACTGCACCAACGATGGCGGGACGTGGCAGTGGCGGACGGCGGCGCGCTGCGACGACGGCAACGCGTGCACGCACACCGACGCGTGCGCGGCCGGGAGCTGCGTCGGGACGGCCGTGACGTGCAACAGCGACCAGTGCATGACGCGAGCGTGTGCGGGGACGGCGACGTGCATGCAGACGCCGCGCACGGGGCCGTGCGACGACGGCAACGCGCTGACCATCAACGACGCGTGCGCGTCGGCGGGTGCGTGTACGGGGACGCCGATCTGCGGGTTTCCTGCGGACGCGTGCGCCAACGGGACGCAGAACCGCGACCGCTGCACTGGAGCGCGGGTGATCGGTCGGCGGGTGGCGGCGGCGACGGCGGGCTTCTCGCTGGCGAGCGACACGTGCAGCGCGTCCAACCGCTTCGACGACTGCAGCTGGGACGCCGGCGGCGACCACGCGTACCGGATCTGGGCGCGCGCGGGAGAGACGATCACCGTCACGCTCACCAGGGGCGACGGGTGTGTGACGTCGTCGTGGGACGCCACGCTCAAGATCTACCAGGGCGCCGACTGCGGAACGGTCACCTGCAGCCGCGACCTCTGGTGCCGCGATCGCGTCGGGTCGGGCGCGCAGACGTACGTGGCACCGCGCGACGGGTGGGTGGTGATCGTCGTCGATGGGTCGACGGCCTTCGACGACGAGGGCGACTACACGCTGCGGGTGAGGCTCACCGGGTGCCGCGAGGCGACCTGCGAGTGCCCGTAAGGGGATCGCGACGCCCCTGACGGGTGTTGCGACAGCCCATCCGGGCGTTGCGCGCAGGGCTCTGGCGACTGCGCGTCGCTGCCGGGTGCCGCGGCGCGGGTGACGGGCGCCTGTTGGCACCGTCGGGGCCGTGATAGCGATGGATGACCGCGTTGCGACGGCCCATCGGGGACGCGCGGCGCAGCACCAGGAGCGTGTGGGGATGGCGAAGGCACGTGCGAGCGGGCGGAAGAACAAAGCGACGGGGCTGTCGGCCGAGCGCATCGCGGCGGTGCACGCGGCGGCGGCGGCGCTGCCGTCCAACGAGGTGACGCGCGCGCCAGGAGCGCTCGGCAAGCGGCTGCCGCGGATGGTGCGCGCGACGCAGACGGCGCTGGCGAAGGGGGCGGCGTTGGTGGCGGTTCCGATGGCGCCGGACGCGCCGCTGACGAGCGAGGAGCTGCGATGGACGGCCGACCTCGTGGCGGTGCTGGCGATGACCGTGGCCGACGTCGGCGCGGCCGCGGCGCAGCCGGTCGACCCGGCCATCGGGCGCGCGGAGCGGGACGCGCGGGCGGCGCAGGCGGCGGTGCTGCGAGGCATCCGGCACCTCTTTCGGAGCAACCGCGCGGTGCTGCGCTGGGCGCTCAAGATCAAGCGCGGCGAAGGCATCGCCGACCTGGTCAACGACGCGGGGGAGATGAAGGCGTTCTGGGCGCTGCACGCGGGGACGCTCGCGGCGCTGACGCAGGGCGAGGGCGCGCGGTTGGAGAGCATGGTGGCGCTCGCCGAGGGGCTGCGGCCGCAACTGCACGCGGTGAGCGGCGCGACGGCGCTGCGCAAGCGACGGGACGCGGTGTACACGCTGGCGTCGCGGGGGCTCGCGCGCATCCGGGCGGCGGCGGGGTACGCGTTCGCGGCGGGCGACCCGGTGCTGGCGGCGTTTCGGACGACGCCGCCGCGGCGGAAGAAGAAGGCGGCGAAGACGAAGGGATAGTCGGAGCGAGCGCCCACGCCCGCGGTTCTCGATTCCGGAGGGAGCTTCCGGCGTTCCGCGATACGGACGACGACGACCGCGGGCGTGGGCGGTCGCGTCCCTCCGGGTAAGGACGTCCACCGCGGGCGTAGGCGGGCGCTCTTCCGGAGCAATGTCCCAACGCCGCCGTGCCGGAAGAAGGTGACCGCGGAGGAGTGAGCGAGAGACGAGGTGGTCGTCTGTCCGCGATCCTTTCAACGTGGTACTCCGGTTCCCATGGTGAGAGGGGCGGGGCTTGGGTGGTGCGCGCTTCTGGTCGTCTGGTGCGGTTGCGCTCCGACTGCGACGGTGTCGCCCTCCACCAACGACGTCCTCGTCCTCGATGAGGAAAGACCAAACGAAGACGCGACGCCTTCGATCGATTCCGCGGTTGCGCTTCCCGATACCCCTCAAGAGCAGCGCGATTCACGTCCGAGCGAGGAGGACATCCTCGTGCCTTCCCTCGACTCCGCGCTCCCCGACAGCGGACTCGTCGCGACCGACGCAGTCACGCCGATGGGCGATCACCCCGACGCGCAAGACGACGTCCCCACGGTCGACGTCCCCACGGTCGACGTCCCCACGGTCGACGTCCCCGCGGTCGATGTCCCCGCGGTCGATGTCCCCGCGATCGATGTCCCCGCGGTCGATGTCCTCCGCACTGACGCCATGGAGGACGCCACCACCGACGCCCCATCGCCGCCGGATCTACCCCTTTCAGACCAACCCCCACCTCCAACAGATGCGGCGACGCAGCCCGACTCGACCGCATGCGGCGGTGCGTGCGGGGCGGACCAGATCTGCGAGCTGGGGCGCTGCCGCCCGGCCGTCGTGGTCGAGCAGATCTCGGTCGGAGGCAGTCACGCCTGCGCCGTCCTGCGGGGCGGCACGGCGCGGTGCTGGGGCGCCAACGTCGACGGGCAGCTCGGGGACAACACCGCCGCCACCGAACGGCTCACGCCGGTGCCCGTGGTCTCGCTCACGGCGGTCGTGGAGATCAACGCTGGCGGCAACCATACCTGCGCCCGCGTCGCGGATGGCACGGTTCGCTGTTGGGGGCGCAACAACTACAATCAACTCGGCAGCAACCGCCCCACGGCGGCGCGGGTTGCGAGGGTGGTTCCGGGCCTCTCCGGGGTCTCGGCCATCAGCGCGGGTGACAACCACACTTGCGCTCGACTGGTCGACGGCACCGTCCGGTGTTGGGGGAGCAACGGTCAGGGCCAGCTCGGTCGCGGCGTGCCGGGGGATACCGACGATGTGGCCGTGGTCGCCGGGCTCACGGAGGTGGTCGAGGTCCGCGCGGGTTCGGACCATACCTGCGCCCGGCGCGCCGACGGCTCCGTCTGGTGCTGGGGTTCGAACACGGTCGGGGAGGTCGGCGACGGCACCCGGACGCTCCGCCACGCGCCGGTTGCGGTCGTGGGTCTCCCCCCTGCGGCCGAGCTCGCGCTTGGGTCAGACCACACCTGCGCTCGACTGGTCGACGGCACCGTCCGGTGCTGGGGCAGCAACCTCGACGGCCGACTTGGGCGGACCGGCAGCACGCCTTCCGACCGACCCGTACCGGTCGAGGGACTGTCCGGGGTCGTGCAGCTCACGGCGGGAGGAGCGCACAACTGCGCGCGCCGAGCGGACGGTTCCGTCCACTGCTGGGGAAACAACACCCACGGCCAGCTCGGAAACGGTCTTGCTGCCGAGCGCGGGCTGCCCGCGGCGGTGCCGGGCCTTGCCGGGGTCGTCGACGTCAGCTCGGGCGCGAGGTCGGTCTGCGCGCGACTGGGGGACAGCTCGCTGCGTTGCTGGGGTACCTCGGCCAGCGGGCGCCTCGGCGACGGGTCGAACGCGATACGCGCCACGCCGGTCGCGGTCGTCGGGCTCCGCAACGTCGTCGGGCTCGACGCCTCGGCGCGCCACACGTGCGCCGTCCTCGCCGACGGCGGAGTGCGCTGCTGGGGCGACAACCATTTCGGAGAGCTGGGAGACGCGACCACCGTGCCGCGGGCGACCCCCGTGGCGGCCGTCGGCATCGACGAGGTCGACCAGGTCTTCCTCGGCGGCGACCGGAGCTGCGCACGCCGCCGAGACGGGTCGATCTGGTGCTGGGGCGACAACGACTTCAGCCTTCTCACCTCGCTTGCGGGGTCCATCCGCCCGGTGCCCGAACGGGTCGATCGTGTGCCTGGAGCGGTTCAGTTGACGCACGGGCAGAGGAACGTCTGCGCGCGCTTCGCGGCGGGGACGGTGCAGTGCTGGGGCGGCAACGAACTCGGTCAGGTCGGCAACGGCAGTTCCGCCTACGCCTCCGAGCCGGTGGCGGTGATGGGCCTGACGGACGCTGCCCAGTTGGGGTCCGGGCGCGACTACAACTGTGCGAGGGGCGCCGACGGGAGGGTGCTGTGCTGGGGGGCCAACAGCTCCAGAACGCTCGGCAACGGCACGACCGTCAGCCGCAACATTCCAGGCGCGGTATCCGGGATCTCCGGGGCGTTGGACCTCGACGCGGCGGATGACCACGCGTGTGCCGTGATGGGCGATCGTTCGGTTCGGTGCTGGGGGTCGAACATCGATGGTGCGCTCGGGGACAACACGACGATGACCCGCTCCACCCCGGTGGTGGTGGCGGGCCTGTTGGGAGTCGTCGAGGTCGCGGTAGGCATCGCCTTCAGTTGCGCTCGCACCGAAAGCGGAGCGGTGTACTGCTGGGGCCGCAACGACGCGGGCCAGCTCGGCGCCGGTGACATCGTGCGTCGGTTGATGCCGGAGCCCGTCGCGCTATCGCGGCCAGCGGTGCGCGTGCAGGCCGGCCTGGATCATGTCTGCGCCGTCCTCTCCGACGCGACCGTCGCCTGCTGGGGCAACACCGTCCGGGGACAGGCGGGAGACGGGACCTGCGGCGACGGTTGCCTACCCACGCAGGTCGTCGGCTTCCCCTGAAGCGACCCGCTCACCCCGCGCGCAACACCTCATCGATCGCGCCCACCATCGTGGCCACGTCCACCTGGGCCACCGAGCACGGTGTCACCCGCAGCGCGGACATTCCCTGGCGTACCCAGCTTGCACGTCCGCTCGCGGCGTGAGTAGAGGCGCGCGATGGAGCCCACTCCACCACCCGCTGACCCGCTCAGCGACGCGGTTCACCTTCGAACGGCGTGGCACCCACTGCTCATCCTGCTGTTGGAGCTTCTCCTGCCGCGCGACCTCTGGCACGTGGTAGCGGAGTACGCGCTGACCCGCGAGCCTCGCCGCATCGACGCGGTGGTGGTGCGGCGCGTCGGGGTGACCGTCGACTGGCAGGCCGAGTACCTGCGCAGCGTGCTCGACGATCTGCACGAGCACAACCTCGTGCACTTCAAGGGCGCAACAGACGCGCTCGAACGCGCCGACGCGTTGCAACTGCTCTCCTATGCCTACCAGTACATGGCGCTCGAAGGTCTGCATTCGCCGGGCGATGTCGCGTTCCGCGTCGTGGCCCCGACGCTGACGCCCCGCTTCCGCGCGCAGCTCGAAGCGCTCGGAGCGGTGCTCACGGTGACCGACGCGCGAGGCGTGCACGTTGGGAGCGTGCAGGGCTTCGCGCTGCGCGTAGTGGAGACGAGCGTGGCGTGGCCCAACCCCGGCGAGCACCTGCTGTACGCGGTGTCGCCAGCGTGCCTGCAAGCACCCGCGCAGCCGCGCGCCCTCGATGACAGGGAGCGGGAGCTGTACTACCGTCTCCTCCAGGGAATCACCCAGCTCGCTACCGACCCACGCTGGAAGGCCATCATGAAGGACGCCACCCTCGTCAAAGACGCCGCCGACCAGGCGCTGCGCGATCTCCTCGCCGTCATTCCCCTCGAACTGCGACTCGCGGCCATCACGCCCGATGACCTCGCCGGTCTCTCGGAGGCCGACCGCGTGCTCGCGCTGCCCGACACGGCCCTTCGCGCGCTCCCGGCGGACTACCTCGCGACGCTGCCCGAAGACGCCCAGGCCCGCATCCGCACGCGCCTCGGGCGCTGACCGTCACCCCCCGCGCAACACCTCATCGATCGCGCCCACCACCGTCGCGACGTCCGCCTGGGCCACCGAGCACAGCGCCACCCGCAGCGCGCCCGCCGACGGAACCACGAACACCCCGCGCGCCTTCAGCTTCTCCGCGTCGCTCTTCGCGTTGTCCGAAAACACCGTCACGAAGAACCCGCCGTCGTACCGCGGATACCGCAGCACCGTCCCCTCCGCCGCCTTGTTGAACGCCGTCACCCGCGCATCCAGCAACGCCCGCAGCACCTCGCGCTCGCCGTCGACCTTCGCCTTGAGCGTCGCGTCCGTCAGGCACCGCGCCACCGCGTACTGCCCCGCCGCGTTGCAGTTGCTCCACGTCCCGCGGCACGCCCACGCGAGCGCCCGCTGCATCGCGTCGCGCTGCGCGGCGTCGTGCGTGCACGCCACCAGCGCCCCGATGCGCGCCCCGTACTGCGTGAACGCCTTGCTCCCCGACCACGCGAACAACACCGCCGCCCGCTCGGCCAGCGGCTCCAGGTGCTTGAGAAACGACCGCGTGTCCCGCGCATACGCGAGGTACGCCACGTCGGCGAGCACCGTCGTCGGCACGCGCTTCGCGACGTCCGCGAGCGCGCCGGAGACGCCCGTCCACTCGGCCGCGGTCATCGAGTAGCCCGTCGGGTTGTGGCAGGGGTCGTTGAGAAACACGAGCACCCGCCCCTGCTTCGCCGCCGTCTCGTCGAGGCCCTTCACGAAGCCGTCGATGTCGAAGCCACCGTTGGCCGCGAACATCGGAAACGTCGTCAGCGTGCGCTCGTGCTCGTCGCAGATGGTCCCGTAGGGGCCCCAGAAGAACGAGGAGGTGAGCAGAGACTGGCCCCGCTCCAGAAAGGTCGAGACGGCATGACGAAGAGCGCCCGTTCCGCCCGGCGTGGAGCAGGCGGTGGCGTTTTCGGCGAGGGAGGTTCCGCCGAGGAGGTCGTGGATGACGGCGTTGAGAAACTCGGGGGCGCCGGCGATGGGCGCGTAGCCCGCGGCCTTGAGCGGGGCGACCTCGCGGATGGCGTCGGTCACGGAGGGTAGAACGGCGAGCCGACCGTCGTCTTCGAGCAGGGCGCCGACGGTGGCGTTGATGACACGCTCGCCCGCCGCCTTGCGCTGCGTGGCCTCGCGGTTGAGCGCGAAGATCGGGTCGTCACCGGGGCGCGAAGCGTTGCGGGCGGGGAGGAGGTTCATGGCGGTGGCGGGGTGATGCCACGCGGGGGAGGCGACTGTCACCTGCGGCGCTGGAGCGCGGCTGGGCCCCTTGCGCCCCCGCGACGGCCCGTGATACCCGCACAGCCCCTTCAGCGGCATGGTCAGTAGCGACCCCCCGCGCACAAAAAGGACACCCACGATCATGTCATCCGCTCCCATCGCCAAGGCCCGCTCGCTCGCCGCTTCCAAGACCGAGCTCGTCGACAAGGTGAAGGCCCTCGCCACCGAGGCCCTCTGGACCGACCGCTTCGCCGACAAGGAGAACGGCTGGGCCCGCCTCTCCAACCGTCAGCTCATCCGCCTCCACACGATCCTCACCGACGTGTCCAAGCGCTTCGCGACCCGCGCGGAGCTCATCGGCGCCATCGCCACCGCCGAAGGCCATGGCAAGGACGCCGACTACAAGACCTCCCTGGAGCGCCACCCCCTCCCCCGCCTCTGGGATCACCTCAAGGCCGCCGAGCGCCGCGCCCGCCCGAAGAAGCCCGCCAACACCGCCAAGGCCCGCAAGGCCAAGTCCGCCTGAGCGAACTGCTCCCGCTCCTCCTCGCGCTGCGTGACCAGGCCGACGCCTGGATCACCGCCGCCCGAGACCGCCCCCTCTCCCACGTTCCACCACCCACCGTCGCCCGCGCCGCCCTCGCCGCGTGGGACTTCCGCACGCCCGTCGCCGACGCCGACTGGATCGCCGCGCTCCACACCTGGCTCTCCACCACCGGCATCGACGCCGCCCACCCGCGCCACTTCGGTCTCTTCCAACCGCGCGTCGACCCGGGCGGCGTCGCGGCCGACGCCCTCGTCGCGCTGCACAACCCCTCCCTCGCCGTGTGGGGCGCCGCCCCCATGGCCGTCGAAATCGAACGCCACGTCCTGCGCGCCCTCGCCGCCCGCATCGGCTGGACCGACGCCCCCCACGCCACCTTCACCACCGGCGGCGCCGAGGCCAACCTCACGGCCGTTCTCTTTGCGCTCGCCCGCGCCTTCCCGCAGAGCGTCGACGACGGTGTCGCGTCGCTCGGCGTGAGCCCAGTGGTGTACCGATCGGCCGAGGCCCACGGGTCGGTCGTGAGAGCGGTGCAGGTCGCCGGGCTCGGTCGCAACGCGTGCCGCGTCGTCGAGTGCGACCGCTCGCTCCGCATGAGTGTGCGTGCCCTCCGCCGAGCCATCGCCGACGACCGCGCCCAGGGCCGTCGTCCATTGATGGTCGTCGCGACTGCGGGCACCACCAGCACCGGCGCCATCGACCCGCTGCCCGCGCTCGCAACCCTCGCCGCCGAGGAAGACCTGTGGCTGCACGTCGACGGCGCGTGGGGCGCCGGGGCGCTGCTCTCGCCCACGCTCGCGCCGTGTCTCAACGGCATCGCCCGCGCCGACTCGCTCACCTGGGACGCGCACAAGTGGCTGGGGGCGGCGCAGGGTGCGGGGATGTTCTTCTCGCGGCACGCATCGCTCGCACGCGCGGTCTTCGAGGTGGAGGTGTCGTACCTGCCGGGGGGCGATCACCCCTACGCGACGACGCTCCAGTGGTCGCGGCGGGCGAGCGGGCTGAAGGTGTTTGCGCTGCTGGCGGCCGAAGGGTGGGACGGCGTGGCGCGGCGCATCGAGCGGTGTGCGGCGCTGGGTGAGCGGCTGCGAGTGGCGTTGCGCGCGAAGGGGTGGACGCTCTTCGGAGAGGGGCCGCTGCCGGTGGTGTGCTTCGCGAGCGAGGCGATGCGGCGCGGCAAGGTGGTGGCCGCGAAGGAGGCCGCGCGGCTGCGGCGCGAGGGCGTGGCGTGGGTGTCGGACACACGGGTGGCCGACCGGTGGCCGGCGCTGCGGGCGTGTGTGGCCAATCCCGCGACGACGGAGGAGGACATCGACGCGCTCGTGGCCGCGCTCGGGTAGATTGGTCGCGGGCCTACCGATGCACGTGAGCACGTCGACGCAGAGCCTCGCGCCCGGAACGCTCGTCGCCGGGCGCTTCGAGGTCGTCGCCCTCGCGGGGTCGGGCGGCGGCGGGAGCGTGTACCGGGCCGTGGAGGTCGAGAGCGGGCGGGTGGTGGCGCTCAAGCTCCTGCACGCCGACAGCCCCAACGAGGACCGCTTCGCCCGCGAGGCCGCCGTGCTCGCGTCGCTGCGTCACCCCGGCGTGGTGCAGTACCTCGACTACGGCGTCGACGAGGAGGACGGGGCCTTCCTCGTCATGGAGTGGCTCGTCGGCGAAGACCTGGAGGCGGCCCTCCAGCGTGGTGCGTTGACGGTCGGCAACGCGCTCGCGGTGGTGCGCCTGGCGTGCGAGGCGCTGGCGGTGGCGCACCGGCAGGGGGTGGTTCATCGCGACCTGAAGCCGGGGAATCTCTTCCTGGTGGATGGGCGCTTCGACGCGGTGAAGGTGGTGGACTTCGGCCTCGCGCTCGCGGCCTCCGACGACCGCATCTCGTCGCCCGGAGTTCTGTTGGGGACGCCCGCGTACATGGCACCGGAGCAGGTTCGCGGCGAGCGCGTGGACGCGCGGGCGGACGTGTACTCGCTGGGCGCGGTGCTCTACCGATGCCTCGCGGGGAAGCAGGTGTTCGCGGGCGCGAGCGTGCTGGCGGTGCTCGCCAAGGTGATGCTCGAAGACGCGCCCGAGCTGACGGAGGTTCCGGTTCACGTGGCGGAGCTGGTGGCGCGCATGCTCACCAAGGACCCGGCGAAGCGCCCCGCCGACGCCGCCGCGCTGCTCGACGCGCTGGAGGGACTGCGCGCGTCGGACACGTCGACGCCGCGGCTCATCCCGGCGGTGTCGTCGCGCGAGCAGCGGGTGACCAGCGTGGTGTTGAGCGTGGACGGTGCGCGCGTGAAGGCGCCGTCGGTGGAGCGGCCGGTGATGCCCACGGTGGGCGGCGCGGTGGTGGCGTCGTCGGGGAGGTTCTTGTCGGCGCGGCACCGGGCGCTGGCCGAGGCGGTGCGCGACATCGGCGGCTCGCTCGCGGTGCTCGCCGACGGAACGCGCCTCATCACCGTCCGCGGCGCCTCGCCGTCGGAGCAGGCGGTGCTGGCCGCGCGGTGCGCGTTGACGCTCGCGGCGCTGCGCGTGGGGTCATGCCAGGTGGTGGCGACGGGCCGCGTGGTGGTGAGCGGGAGCCTCCAGGTGGGCGAGGTCATCGACCGAGCAGCGGCCGCGCTCACGGCGATGCAGTCGCGCGGCGCCGACGGAGCGGGCGTGCGACTCGACGCGGCGACGGCCGACCTGCTCGACGATCGCTTCATCGCCGAAGGTGTGGGTGAGTGGCGCACGCTCACGGGGATGCGCGATGGGCCCGCGGGGGTTCGCACGGTGCTGGGGCGGGTGACGCCGTGCGCGGGTCGGCAGCGGGAGCTCGCGGCGCTCGCGGCGGGCTTCGACGATTGTGTAGCGGGGCCGAAGGCGCGGGCGGTGCTCATCGTGGCGGCGCCGGGCATGGGGAAGTCGCGGCTGCTGCATGAGTTCGCGCACGGGGCTGGGGTGCGGCGGGCGGGGGTTCAGGTGCTGCGGGCGTGGGGAGACGTGTCGCGCGCGGGCTCTCCCTTCGCGCTCGCGTCGCAGCTCGTCGACGCCGAGCGAGTGAACCTTCGGACGATGGTGGCGGGTCTTGTGCCCGCCGAGCGCGCGCGCGAGGTGGCGGAGTTTCTCGGCGAGATCTGCGGGGTGCGCGTGCCCGACGCAGAGGCGAGCGCGGCGCTGCAGGCGGCGCGGTCGGACGTGTCCGTAATGGCCGACGCGGTGCGCGAGGCGTGGGTGACGTGGCTGCGCGCGAAGTGCGCGCGAGCGCCGACCATCGTCGTCGTGGAGGACTTGCAGTGGGGCGATCTGCCCTCGGTGCAGCTCCTCGACGCGGCCCTCGACGCGCTCGCCGGGGCGCCGTTGATGGTGGTGGCGGCGGCACGACCCGAGGTGCGAACGACCTTCCCCGAGCTGTGGAGTCGTCGGTCGGTGGAGGAGGTCGCGCTGGGTCCGCTGTCGCGGCGGGCGGCGGAGCAGGTGGCGAGGGAGGTGCTCGGCGAAGGGGCGAGCGAGGAGCTGCTGCGGGCGCTGGTCGAGCGCTCGGGGGGGCACCCGTTTCACCTGGAGGAGCTGGTGCGCGCGGCGGCGAGCGGGCGCGATCTGGAGGTGGTTCCGGACTCGGTGCTGGCGATGTTGCAGGCGAGGATGGATCGCCTCGACGCCCACGACCGGCGGATGCTGCGGGCGGGGAGCGTGTTTGGGGAGGCGTTCTGGCCGAGCGCGGTGGCGTCGCTGCTGGGCGGCAGTCACTCGTCGGAGCTGGCGGCCGCGCGCTTCGCCCGCCTCGTCGCGCAGGAGGTGGTGGTGCGCCGCCCGCGGTCGCGCTTCCCCTCGGAGGCGGAGTACTCGTTTCGCCACGCGCTGGTGCGCGACGCGGCCTACGCGACGCTGCCCGAACGCGACCGCGCGCACGCCCACCGCCTCGCGGGCGAGTGGTTGGAGTTCATGGGCGAGGCCGACCCGGCGACGCTCGCGCGGCACTTCGAGGAGGGCGACGCGCGGCCGAGGGCGGCGTGGTTCTACCAGCGGGCGGCGCAGGAGGCGCTCGACGGCAACGACCTCGCGCGCGCATCGATGCTCGCGGAGAAGGCAGCGGCGTGCGGACCCGAGGCGTCGGCGCTGGGCGCGCTGCGGGCGATACAGGCCGAGGCGGCGTTCTGGCGCGGCGAGCTGGAGTCGGCATCGGCGTGGGCGGCGGAAGCGGCCGAGGCGCTGGAGATGGGGAGCGGGCCGTGGTTCGACGCGGTGTCGGTGGCCATCGGGGCGCTGGGGCAGCGCGGGCGCAACGACGACGTGGCCGCGTGGTTGCTGCGCGCGGGCTCGGCGGTGGCGGCGAGCGAGGAGGCGCGCGGGCCGCAGGTGACGGCGCTGTGCCGGGGGCTGACGCAGCTCTACTGGGCGCATCACCCGAGCGACCTGCGCGAGGTGTACGCGACGCTGCTGGCGATCACGCGGCCGTCCGAGGCGCTCGATCCGTACCGCGGGGGATGGGTGCACCGCGTGCAGGCCGAGGGGCTGTGGCTGCGGGCGCGCGCCGTCGACCGGTGCCTCGAAGAGCTCGACGCGAGCTGCGCGGCGTACGAGCGGGCGGGCGCGCGACGGGCGCTGTGCCTCACGCGCATCAACAGCGCGAGCCTGCACGCGTGGTCGGGCGAGGCGGCGCGCGGGGCGGAGCTGCTGGCGCTCGCGAAGGTGGAGGCTGACGGTCTGCGGTCGGGCTTCCTGACGGCGTACGCGGGCGCCGTGACGGGGCTGATGGAACTGTGGGCGGGAGCGGAGGGCGCGGAGGCGACGCTGCGCGCGGCGCTGCCGACGGTGACCGGGGTGCCGCGGTTTGCGTTCATCGTGCGGGTGTTTGTCGGGTGGGCGGCGTTGGAGAGAGGCGACCTCGCGGGCGCGGACGAGCAGGCGCGGGCGGCGCTGGCGCTGACGGTGGTAAGCGATCTGCGACCGTCGGCGATGGCGCTCCTGGCGCGGGTGCTGGTGGCGCGCGGGGCGGTGGTTCAGGGGTTGGCGGTGGCGCGCGAGGCGGCGCGCATCGAGGGCGCGGCGCGGGACATCGAGCTGCTCATGGGCGTGGCCGACCTGGCGCTGGCGGAGGTGCTGGACGCGCGGCGTGATCGCGCGGGCGCGGTGGCGGCGCTGGCCGCGGCGTACGGGCGCATCGACGCGGTGGCGGGGCGCATCGCGTCGGAGGAGCGGCGGGCGCGGTTCTGGGCGCGGCGGTTGCCCAACGCGCGGGTGAAGGAGCTGGCGGGGCTGTGGGGGGTCGCGACGACGGAGTAGGACCGCGTCGCAAATGTTCTGACGGGCTGGAGAGGCCGCAAGGGCGCCAGGGTCGCAAGGGAGGAACGAACAGAGCGACTCACCAACACCTCATCTCATCTTGTCCTTGCGACCCTGGCGCCCTTGCGGCCTCCAACCCGCCAGAACTCTTGCGATGTGACACCAGGCGGGGAGCTGCGGGCGTCAGACCCGCGCACCGTAGTCGGCGAGATCGCGGCGATTGTGTGCGATGTTCGCGGGGCGCGCCGCGTCGTCGGGTCGAAGCGCGCGCTCACCAACCCCCCACACGGAGGATTCCGACCCCATGACACGACTTCACCAATACGTCTTATTTGCCGCGCTCTTCGCGCTCGCGGGCTGTACCAGCGGCCCGAGCGTCGTCGGCGGCAACGACGCGGGCGGCATGGACGTTCCTCGCGACGTCCAGTGTTCGTCCCCGCAGGTCGCCTGTGGCGGCGCGTGCGCCAACCTCCAGGAGGACCCCACCAACTGCGGGAGCTGCGGCACTTCTTGCCCGCGCACCCAGGTCTGCGTCGCCGGCGCGTGCCGGGTGTCGTGCCCCGATGGGCAGGTCCTCTGCGGCAACCGCTGCGTGTCGACCGACACCGACCGCGCCAACTGCGGCGCGTGCGGCACCGCGTGCGGCACCGGGCAGGTGTGCGCCGCCGGTCGCTGCGGGCTGGAGTGCGGCCCCACCCTCGCGCTGTGCAGCGGCTCGTCCGACGCCGGCGTCGACGGCGGGGCGGAGCGCTTCTGCGCCAACACCCAGACCGACCGCGCCAACTGCGGCTCGTGCGGCAACGCGTGCCCCGCGGGTCAGGTGTGCACGGGCGGGAGCTGCGTCGTGAACTGCGGCAGCAGCGAGACCAACTGCTCGGGCTCGTGTCGCGACGTGCAGACCGACCGCGCCCACTGCGGCGCCTGCGGCAACGCGTGCGCCGCGGGCCAGGTGTGCTCGACGGGCTCGTGCCAGACCTCGTGCGGCGGCGGAACCACCGACTGCACCGGCGTCTGCCGTGACCTCCAGACCGATCGCGCCAACTGCGGCGCGTGCGGGACGACCTGCGCCGCCGGCCAGGTGTGCTCGGGCGGCACCTGCCAGACCTCGTGCGGCGGCGGAACCACCGACTGCTCGGGGCTCTGCCGCGACCTCCAGACCGACCGCGCCAACTGCGGCGTCTGCGGGACGGCGTGTGCGGCTGGACAGGTTTGTTCGGCGGGCTCGTGCCAGACCTCCTGCGGCGGCGGAACCACCGACTGCAGCGGCGTCTGCCGCGACCTCCAGACCGACCGCGCCAACTGCAACGCGTGTGGCAACGCCTGCGCCCCGGGCGCGGTGTGCACCGCGGGGGTGTGTTCGGTCTCCTGCGGCGCGGGCACGACGGAGTGCTCGGGCACCTGCCGTGACCTCCAGACCGATCGCGCCAACTGCGGCGCGTGCGGGACGACCTGCGCCGCGGGCCAGGTGTGCTCCGCGGGCGTCTGCCAGGTGAGCTGCGCGGGCGGCACGACGGAGTGCTCGGGCATCTGCCGCGACCTCCAGACCGATCGCGGTCACTGCGGCGCGTGCGGCAACGCCTGCGCCCCGGGGCGGCTCTGCTCGGGCGGAACCTGCCAGGTCTCGTGCGTCTCCGGGACGTCGGAGTGCTCGGGCGTCTGCCGCGATCTCCAGACCGACCGCGCCAACTGCGGCGCGTGCGGGACGACCTGCACCGCGGGCCAGGTCTGCTCCGCGGGCGTCTGCCAGGTGAGCTGCGTCGCGGGCACGACGGTGTGCTCGGGCGTGTGCCGCGACCTGCAGACCGACCGCGCCAACTGCAACGCCTGCGGCAACGCCTGCGCGGCGGGCTCGGTGTGCGTCGCGGGCGTCTGCACCGTCTCGTGCGGGTCGGGTTCGACGGCCTGCTCGGGCGTGTGCCGCGACCTCCAGACCGACCGCGCCAACTGCGGCGCGTGCGGCAACGCCTGCGCGACCGGCCAGGTGTGCACCGCGGGTGTGTGCGCCCTGTCGTGCGCGTCCTCGCAGACGGCCTGCGCGGGCGCGTGCCGTGACCTGCTCACCGACCGCGCCCACTGCGGCGCGTGCGGCAACGCGTGCGCCTCGGGTCAGGTGTGCTCGGCAGGCACCTGCCAGGTGTCGTGCGGCGCGGGCCTCAACGAGTGCTCGGGCGTCTGCCGCGACCTCCAGACCGACCGCGCCAACTGCGGCGTGTGCGCGCGCACCTGCGCCAGCGGCGAGGTGTGCTCGGGCGGCGTGTGCGCGCCGACGTGCGGCGGCGGACAGGTGTTCTGCGCGGGCGCCTGCCGCGACGTGCAGACCGACCGGGCCCACTGCGGCGCGTGCAACACCGCGTGCGCGGCGGGCCAGCTCTGCGTGGCGGGCGCCTGCCAGGTGTCGTGCCCGCCGGGGCAGACCAACTGCTCGGGCGTGTGCCGCGACCTCCAGACCGACCGCGACCGTTGCGGCACCTGCACCACCGTCTGCGCCTCCGGGCGGGTGTGCACCGCGGGTTCGTGCGTGCTGTCGTGCCCGACGGGCCTGACCGCGTGCTCGGGCACCTGCCGCGACCTCCAGACCGACCGCGCCAACTGCAACGCCTGCGGCACCGCGTGCCCCGGCGTGCAGGTCTGCGTGGCCGGCGCCTGCCAGGCCAACTGCGCGACGGGTCAGACCGCGTGCAGCGGCCTGTGCGTCGACACCAGCTACGACCCCAACAACTGCGGCGCCTGCGGCACTCGCTGCACGGCCGGCCAGGTCTGCAACATGGCCCGCTGCCAGACGGTGGCGCTGCCCTTCCCGGCGCGCTTCTTCCCGATCGACATCGCGGGCACGCCGGGCAGCTACAACGACCTGGCCTTCGACAACCTGGGCAACCTGATCTTCGGCACCCAGTCGGGTCAGGTGATCTCGGTGTCGCGCACCGACGGCTCGCAGCGCGTCGTCGCCAGCGGCGTCGGCGGCCGCCTGCTCAGCGTGGCCTTCCACGTCGCGCGCAACACCATCTACGCCGTGAGCGACACGGGCGGGCTCTACGCCATCAACCCGTCGACCGGCGCCTCGTCGCTGCTCGTGACCATCTCGGGGGCGCCCAACGCCATCGCGATCGTCCCGTCGGGCTTCAGCACCTTCGGGGACTTCATCGCGGTGGTCGGGCAGTTCGCCGAGCTGCGGATGGTCAACCCCGCCACGGCGGCGGTGACCAACTTCGCCACCATCGTCGGCACCGGGTCGGACATCGCGTTCACCCCGAACAACACCGCCGTCGTCGTGGCCGGCAGCACGGTGAAGATCGTGACCGCCGGGGCCGTGGTGTCGACGCTCTTCACGGGCAGCGGCGTGTCCTTCGACGGCGTCGCCGTCGACAACGTCCGCAGCCTCTACTACCTCGCCGACTCGTCGGGCGACCGGCTGTTCTCGCTGCCCTTCGCGGGCGGCACCAGCACGGCCCTCGGGAGCTACGACTACGACGACGGGTTCTTCGTCGCGGGCCTCGCCTTCGACGGCGTCGACACCCTGATCATGTCGACCGGCGAGTCCGCCCTGCGCCTCGTCGCGCGCTCGCCGCTTCCCTGACCGCTCCCCTTCCCTTCCTCCTCCAAACTCCTCGCAGCATCGCCCCGGCCAACCGCCGGGGCGGTGCCTCCGTGCGCGTGGTCCTCAGGGCAGCGCTTCGACGCGCAGGCCGAAGGCGCCGCGGTACTGCGTGTCCATGGTGACCACGCGGCGGTTGGCGTCGGTGGCGGCGAAGAGCGTGCTCTCGGGGCCGCCGATGAGGTGCATGAGGTTGAAGCGGCGGATCACCGTCGGCAGGTCGCGCCCCGGCAGGTCGGGCAGCGGCAGCAGCTCGGAGAGCATCGGCAACGGCAGCGGTGACCAGAGCGCGCGGTAGCGGGAGGGCGGGTTGATCGAACCGTTGGGCAGCATCACGACCTCGATGGAGCGACCGTCGCCGAGGCCGCCGTGCGCGCGGGTCCAGAGCAGGTCTTCCACGTCGGGCCATTGCAGCGCGCAGTCGGGCTGGAGGATGTAGACCCACGCGTTGGGGTACGGCAGCCCGAGGACGCCGCCCGGCGCCACCGTCTCCGCGTCCGCGACCGCTGCGCCGACCTCGATGGAGCGCCCTCCGCTCAGCATCACGCGCACGAAGCCCGCGGTGCTGGGCGCGGCCGTGAACCACGCGCGCTGCCCCGGCGCGAGCGTCATGGAGTCGGCGCTCTGGGAGGTCGCGAAGGGGTTGTGCACCTCGAAGCGCACCGACCGACCGGCCGGCAGCGTGAAGCCCAGCGGCGCCTCCGGAACACCCACTGGCGCAGACGCTTCGGCGGTGACCTCGTAGCGGCGCAGCGTGTGCCAGTCGAGCGCGTAGAGGCCCTCGGCGAGCGCGAGCACGCCCGTGAGCGCGAAGTCCACGCGGGTGTTGGAGAGCAGCGCGCCGAGGGCGTTGGCGTTGGCCGCGGGGCGCGCGTAGAGGCGCAGTCCCTGGCGGCAGCCGACCACCACGGCGTCGGCGGTGGCATCGACGGCGCTGGCCACGCAGTCGAGCGGGAAGCGGCGGACGGCGCGGGTCGTGAGGTCGACGACGGCGACACCCTGCGAGCCGAGCGCGACCCACAGCTCGTCGCCATGGACGCGCACGCCGAGCGGCGGGCCGACGAGGTCGACGCGGGCGCTCGCGCTGCCGTCGTCGGGGAGGAGATGCACCGTGCCGTTGCGCTCGACGGCGGCGACGGCGGTGGGCAGATCGACGACGTGGAGGAAGGTTCCTTCGAGGAGGCGGGTGGGGTCGCCGAGGGTTCCGTCGGTGCGGATGGGGCGGCGCCAGAGGCCGCGCTCGACGGAGGCGAGGTAGAGCGCATCGCCGTGCACCGCGACGCCGCGATGACGGACGTCGTCGCCGTCGGGCAGCGAGGCGCGGACGACCCCGGTCGCGGCGTCGAGGAGCGAGATGGTCGAGCTCAGGAGACCCGTGCAGTACACGGTGGCGCTCGCCGCGTGGACCGCGAGCTGGTTGCAGTAGATGAGCGGCATCGGCGGCATGCGCGGCTCGCTGCGGACGACGAGCGAGAGGCCCGCGGCGCCGCGCGTGTAGCGCAGGAAGCCGCCGTAGGCGTTGGCGACGAAGAGGGTGTTGGGGATGCCGTCGGGCGCGACGAACTGCGACGCATGGGGCATCCCCGAGGCGTCGTTGAGGATCTCCGTGTCGGCCCCGACCTGGCGCAGCACCGGGCCGCGCGGAGCCATCGGCACATCGACCGCGGCGGTGGGCGACGCATCGGGGGCGACCGGTGTGGCGGGCGAGGCACACGCGGTGAGCGCGATCGCAGCGAGGTGATAGGGAGGTCGCACGGCAGGTCAGTTGATGCGGACGGAGTCGATGGTCCAGCCGGGG
Source organism: Polyangiales bacterium (assembly GCA_044229975.1). Lineage (GTDB taxonomy): Bacteria > Myxococcota_A > Polyangia > Polyangiales > SCUS01. Next base: position 87,755 of record JBGARZ010000016.1, on the reverse strand, counting down.
TTCTGGAGGCGCCAGACGCTAGCGCCGCGGGCCTGGAAGCGGACGCGGACCCGCGCCGTGAGGCACGACGGCGGGAGCGTGATGGACTGCGCCGTGATCGCGAAGGCGCGCGTGGAGTTGTATCCGCCGGAGCAGTAGGTGGTCGCACACTGCGCCTGTCGCGCGGGCCAGGGGTTCGGCGTCAGGTTGGTCCACACGGAGCCACCGTCGCCCGAGCACTGTGGCGAGAGGCGCTCGGACTTGTCGAGCGACGAGTCGTACGCCGGGTCATCGTCGAGACGCACCGAGAACGTGAGGAGCGCCGAGGTGCAACCGGAGAGGTCAGTGTCGGTGCCGCTGGTGAGGTTCTGCGTGTAGGTCGACGAAAACCGGGTGGTGGAGCCGGCGACCATGCCGCCCGATCCCTGGCGCCAGAGGCTGTCGAAGGTCCAGCCGTCGGTGCCGGTGTCGAAGAGCCCGAGCGCGAGCGCGGTGGGACAGACGCGAGCGCCCGCATCGGGAGTACCGACATCAGGAAAGCCCGCATCGGGAGTACCGACGTCGGGAAAGCCCGCATCGGGAAAGCCCACGTCGGGAGTACCCGCGTCGACGCGAGCGACGTCCACGACCGGGACATCGCGCACGGTCGGAACATCCATCGGGACAGGGACATCGATCGGAACGGGGACATCGCGCACGGTCGGGACGTCGACCGCGCGAACGTCTACGGGAGCCGGGACATCCACGACGACCGCGACATCGACCGCCGCGGAAACATCGACCCGAATCGGAACGTCCGTCAGCGCAGGCACATCGACCGGAGGCGTGGTCGGCGAGTCGGTGGACGGGACGTCGTCGAGCACTGCGGCGTCCTTGTCGACCGGGCTCGATGCATCGGAGGGCTCGTCCTTCCCCATCGCGCAGGCGGCGAGGACTACGGCGACGAGCGCAGGGAAGAGGCTTCGGTGGCGACCGTGCAGCACGGTCCGCGCTTGTAACACGGCGGCGATGGACACCCGCCATTGCGGGGCTCGCGTCGCGCCCGCGTTGTCATCTACGATCGCAGCATGAGAGCCGCGTGCCCCAAGTGTGCGAACCCCGTCGTGAGCACCGCCAGCCGATGCGGGCGTTGTGGTGCGACTTTCAAGCCCGCCAAGGTGGACGCCAACCTGGGGCGCGTCGTGGGCAACCTCCGGCTGACGGAGAAGCTGGGCTCCGGCGGCATGGGATCGGTGTACCGCGCGGAGCACGTCTCGCTCGGGACGCCGTACGCGGTGAAGGTGCTGCACCCGCAGTTCTCGGACGACGAGATGGTGGCCGAGCGCTTTCGCCGCGAGGCCGTGGCGTGCAGTCGGCTGCGCCACGAAAACACCGTGCTGGTGACGGACTTCGGGGTGCACGAGGAGATGGGCATCTACCTCGTGATGGAGTTTCTGGAGGGCACCGCGCTCCACCAGGTGCTGCGGCGCGAAGGGGCGCTGCCGCTCGACGGCTTCGCGCGCGTGGCCTCGCAGGTGTGCGACGCGATGGACGCCGCGCACCGGATGGGGATCGTTCATCGTGACCTGAAGCCCGAGAACGTGATGGTGCTCACCGAAGCGGGCCGCGAGGGTCGGGTGAAGGTGCTGGACTTCGGCATCGCCCACCTGCGCGACGCCGAGCAGCACGACGGCGGCAGCATCACCCGCGCGGGCACCGTCGTCGGGACGCCCGCGTACATGAGCCCCGAGCAGATCGACCGCCGCTACGGCGAGGTGACCCCCGCGTCGGACGTGTACGCGCTCGGGGTGATCTTCTACGAGTGCCTCGCGGGGCGGCGACCGTTCCTGGGCGAGTCCGAGCTCGCGCTCATCACGCAGCAGCTCACCATGGCCGCCGACCCCATCGCCGCGCACCGCCCCGAGCTGGCCGACGCGCGCCTCGGTGAGCTCGTCGCATCGATGCTGGAGAAGGACCCGAAGCGCCGCCCGCAGAGCATGGCCGTCGTCCGCGCGACGCTCTCCGAGGCGATGAAGGAGCTGGAGTCGCTGGGCCTCGTGGACGACGCCCGCATCACGGTGCTGCCCGTCTTCGACGCCGTCGCGAGCGTCACCCCGTCGCGCCCGGAGGTCCCCTACGCGCCGGGGCGAACCAACCCCGACCTGCTGCGCTCCAACCCGTCGCTCCAGATCACGGGGATCGTCCAGCGCATCCGCGCCGAGTCGCCGGACTCCGCCGCCGCGTCGCTCCTGGCTGCGCTGCCCACGGCCGACGCCATGCGCGGCGAGGCCATCGCCCTCGCGCTCTGGGGCGTGTTGCAGGACGAGCTGCTCAGCGCGCCGCCGAACGACCCGCGCTTCACGCAGAGCCTGTCGCACCTCGCGCTGCTGCTCGACGCCGCGCTCGCGTCGCACCAGGGCGACCGCCCGTCGCCGTCGCAGGAGAAGGTGTTTCGCGGGCTGAAGAACCTCCTGACGCTGTCGAGCAGCGACCGGCAGAAGGCGATCGTCGCGGGCGTGGCGCCGCTCTTCGACCGGCCGCTGTTTCCCTTCGACGCGCTGCCGCGGAATCTGGTTCCGGCGCGGGCGGACGGGTCGCTGGTGGACAAGCTGCGGCAGCCGGTGTCGGTCGCGTCGGTGAAGGCGCTGCTGACGCACGACCTGTTTGGCAAGAAGAAGAAGTCCGAGTAGCGACATGCGCGCCGCCATAGCCCTGGTCACGCTCCTGCTCCTGGGTTGCGGCAGCCAGCGCGCCGCACCGACGCCGCCTCCTCCCGCTCGCTTGCAGCCACCGCCGCGATCCGCGGGACCGCCCGGCCCCATCGAGGTCGTCTATGCGCCGCCCGTCGCGACAGCACCCGACGCTGCGCCATCGAGAACGTCGCCGTGAGAGCGCCCCTCGGTCTCCTCGCCGCCGTGCTCGTCGTCGCCTGCTCGGACGACATCGCCCCGATCGATGTCCCCGTCGCCGATGCGCAGGTCACCGACGCGCCCGATGCGAGCGACGTGGTCGCCGCCGACGCGCCCTCGCCCGAGTGGACCGGCGAGCTCGCGCTGCCCTTCCGTTACACCGGCCTGTCCGAGCCCGTCAGCGGCTACGAGCGCGCCGACCTCACCGACAACATTGGCACCGTGACCGTGGGCGGTGACGCGCGGCCCACCCTCGCGGCGCAAACCGTCGACTGGTCGTCCGCGGGCTACCAGCTCATCCACCTCTACACGACCGACGCCAACGACCTCCAGGTCGCCTTCCTCTACTGCCGCAACGGACAGACGGCGGGCGTCTACGTCGAGGGACTCACCAAGGCGCTCTCGTTCGTTCCTGACGCCACGCAGCACCCCTGCGCGCTCACCGCCGAGAGCCACGCGGTCACCGCGCGACTGCGGCCCTTCGTGGGCTTGCCCGAGGGCTTCGAGCCGGTTCGCATGGCCACCCTCGACGGCCCCGGCATCACCCTCGACGCGCAGGGCATCGGCCGCATCTCCCTCGGCGGCATCGACTGGAACCTCACCCCCTTCTCCTGGGTCGACTGCCCCGACGCCATGTGCGGACTCGGCGGCTGGTACGAGGTGCACAGCCTGCTGCGCGGCCCCGACGGGGCGACGGCGACGGTGATCCTGTACCTCATGCGCGACAACCCGACGCAGGTGCGGACGGCCTACGGGCTGCGGCTCGACGTGCCCGCCCACCTGCCCAACACGATGTACAGCGCCCCGTGGACGCTGCTCTGAAAGCGGCAGAGCTGCGATAGAGTCCCCGGCCGTGACGACACCCCACGACGAAGGCGCGCTCCAGCTCGCGGTGGTCCAGGGCGAGACCGTCGCCGTGTACAACCTCGCGGCGGGAGCCGTTCTCACCATCGGCCGCGCCGACGACAACGACGTTCGCGTCGAGGACTCCGCGGTCTCGCGCAAGCACGCCGCGCTGCACGTCGGACCGCCCATGGAGATCGAAGACCTCGGCGCCGCCAACGGGACCCTCCTTCGCGGCGCGGCACCGCCCGGCGGCGATCCTCACGCGACGGCGGCCCTGCGCAACGTCCGCGGCCGGCGAGCGCCTGTGGCCGTCGGCGACGCCATCGTCATCGGCGGCGTGGTGGCCGTGGTGAGGCGCGCGCCCTCGGCGGGCCCAGCGTCGACCATCGACTCGGCGGTCGTCCACGACCCGAGCATGAAGGCCCTCTACGCGCAGGCGGGTCGGGCGGCGCAGGCGATGCTGCCGGTGCTCATCCTGGGCGAGACGGGCGTCGGCAAGGACGTGCTCGCGCGGGCCATCCATCGAGCGTCACCGCGGGCGAAGGGGCCCTTCCTCGCGCTCAACTGCGCGGCGCTCTCGGAGAACCTCCTCGAAGGAGAGCTCTTCGGTCACGAGAAGGGATCGTTCACCGGGGCGACGGCCGCGAAGGCCGGGCTCATCGAGGCCGCCGAAGGTGGAACGCTCTTCCTCGACGAGGCGGGCGAGCTGCCTCTCTCGACGCAGGTGAAGCTGCTGCGCGTGCTGGAGCAGCGCGAGGTGATGCGCGTGGGCGGTCGCTCGCCGCGCACCGTGGACGTGCGCTTCGTCGCGGCCACCAACCGCGACCTCGAAGAGTCGTCGAAGAAGGGAACCTTCCGCGAAGACCTCTACTTCCGTCTCAACGGCATCTCGCTCACGGTCCCGCCGCTGCGCGAGCGGCGCGGGGACATCGGCGCGCTCGCTCCGCAGCTCCTCGCCGCGGCGAGCCGACAGATGGACCGCGCGCACCCGCCGACGCTCTCGCCCGCCGCCCTCGCCGTGATGGAGGCGTACTCGTGGCCGGGCAACGTGCGCGAGCTGCGCCACGCCCTGGAGCGCGCGCTGGTGATCGCCGAGGGGAGCGTGATTCTCCCAGAGCACCTGCCCCCGAAGGTGCTTGCGAGCGCCCGAACGCCCACCGCGGTGGTCACGCCGCCACCGGGCGCGTCACTGACAAATGCTGCCGCCGCGATGGACCCGCGCGAGCGCGGCTTGATGGAGTGGAAGGCCACCGACCGCCAGCGCATCCTCGACGCGCTCACGCAGTGCGACGGCAACCAGACGCGCGCCGCCGAGCTGCTGGGCGTCTCGCGCCGCACGCTGCTCTACCGCATCGAGGAGTACGGCATCGGCCGCCCCCGCAAGCGTCCCTGAAGTGCAACGCCGCTGCGCAATCGCGCAACGCGGTTTCACATCACGCAGTTCATCCCGTCGCACCGGAGGCCCGCCTCGCACTGGTTGGGGGCCTGGCAACACGCGATGCCGCGACGGCCGCACATCACGCAGCGCAACGCCCCGGCGGTGTCGGGCGGCGGCGGCGGGCGGCAGACCTGGGACGACAGGCAGACCGTCTCGCACGCCCCGCAGTGGTCTTCCGTGTTGAGCTCGGCCTCGCACCCGTTGGTCGGGTTGCCATCACAGCTACCGAACTGCGACGCGCACACCGGGACGCAGACCCCCATCTCGCAGGTGTTTCGCGTCGTGCCGCGCGGCGTCGCGCAGACCCGACCGCACGCGCCGCAGTTCATGGGATCGGTGTTGGTGTCGGCGGTGCAGCCCACGTCGGCTCCCGCCTCTGCCGCCGCGTCCGCTGCCGCGTCCTCCTGGGCGAAGGTGAGCGTCGCGCACGACGCCGACGAGAGCAGGAACATCACGAGGGCGAGGCGAGCCGATACCGTCATCACAGGTTTCTCCACGAGCGTCCGCGCCGGCCTCACTGCAACCACGACGCCACCCGCTCAGAACACGAACCCGCACGACACGCCCGCCGTCCCGGGCCCCGGCCCGCAAGCGCGCAGCCCCGTCGTCACCGTGTGCGCCCTCGGCGCCGTCAGCAGCAGCACCACCCCCGCCGCCCCCATCGCCGCGCCCGCGGCGTAGCCCACCCACGACGCCGTCGAGGCCGCGTCGGCCGCCGCCTGCTCGCTCTGGCAGGCGTTGCTCGTGGCGCACTGGCTCGCGGTGTAGCGCTCGTTGAACTCACCCGCGCGCACCCGCTGCACCACCAGCGCGACCGTCCCCGCGATCAGCCCCGCGCCCGCGCCGCCGACGAGCGCCCAGCCCACCGTGCGTCGTGTGCGACCGCGATCGACCACCACCGCGGGGCGCCTCACGGCCGGTCGCGCCACCTCCACCGGCGGCTGCACCGGAGCCACCACCACCACCGGCGTCGGCGCCTCTTCCACCGGCAGCTCGACGCGCACGGTGGCCGTCTCCCGCGCCGCGACCGTCACCGATCGACGCCATCGCTCGACGCCGCCCACCGAGGCCACGACGTCGACCGTTCCGGGTGTCGTCACCGCGGCCAGGCCGTAGAGCACCGCCGACAGCTCGTTGCCGCCGATGGTCACCCGCAGCCCCGCCGGGACGGGCCGTGGGACCTCCACCACCAGCTCGCCCACCCGCTGCCGGAGATCCTCGCGCAGCCCGCGGCAGTGCGACTCGATGGCCGCCCGATCGCGCACCGCCGACGCCGCCCCGAGGTCGCGCAGGCACAGGTCGGCCGAGCCCATCGCCTCGGCCAGTCGCCCCGTCCGCAGCTGCTCCTCCGCGATGAAGGCCCGCACCGACGGGGTCATCTGGATCTGCCCCGCCCGCTGATACAGCTCCAGCGCCTCGGCGTGCTGACCGCTCGCCCGCGCGGCCTGCGCGCGATCGAGAAACAGCCGCCGCGTCGCGATCTCCGACTCCGTCTGCGCTGACGCCACGCCCGCGATGGACAGGGCGCACCCCAGCGCCGACGCGGCGAGCCAGGAGCGGCGATGGTGCCGCATTCGTGAGGGTTCGCGGGGGTCAAGCATGAGCAGGGTGCATGTTCCCACGAGCGCGCGACCGGACGGAAGGGCGACGCGGGACGAGGCTCACTCTGGTGCGAAGGTCGGGCCAGCGCGCGTGCTCCCTGCGTCGGGGCGAGCACGTCGATGCCGGAGAGGGTGCGCGACGACGGGCGCTGCGACGGGCGCTATGACGGGCGCTATGACGGGGGTCGGCGGGACGGGCGTGGCCACGGGCGTTGCGACAGGCATCGGCGGCGGCTCGACGGGCGTCACCGGGGTCACCGGGATGACGCGCGCGGGCGTCGGAGCGGCCGACGTGGGAGGCGGATGAACGGGGCGGGCGCTGCGCCACCACACGACCGCAACGACGACGACGACGACCGCGAGCGCGGCGGAGATCCAACGGGCCGAGAGCTCGGTACGACGAGCCGCCGGGGTCTCGATGGAGCGCGGCCACGGGGTGGCATCGGGCGCCGCGTCGGGGGTCACCGCGGGGGTCGGCTTGCGCGCCTCGACGACGGTCTCGGCGAGCGACGAAGGCGGCGGCGCAGCCTTGTCGGCGCGCTTGTCGACGGAGAGATCGACGGAGAGGTCGAAGAGCACCTCGTCGACCAGCGACGCGTCGGTGGTGACCGGCAGGTCGGGGCGAACATCGTCGAGCACGTCGAGGAAGGCCTGCATCGAGGGGTAGCGCTGGTCGCGCGGGAGCAGCGCGCCGTGCACGGCCTTCACCAGCGAGGGAGGCAGTCCCGGGCACGCCTGGTCGAGCGGGCGCGGTCGCCCGGTGAGCACCTCGGTGACGAACATCCCGACCGAGTCGGCGGTGAACGGACGCTGTCCCGAGAGGCACTCGTAGAGCACCACGGCGATGGACCAGACGTCGGCGCGGGCGTCGATGTCGGCCTCGCCCGTCACCTGCTCGGGGGACATGTACGACGGCGTCCCGATCATCTCGCCGGTGGCGGTGCGAACGGCGCCGATGAGGTCGGGCGCGGTGACCTTCGCGATGCCGAAGTCGATGATCTTGGGCGTGATGCCGCGGGCGGTCTCGGCGAGGAAGATGTTCTCGGGCTTGAGGTCGCGGTGCACGATGCCGTGGCCGTGCACCACCACGAGCGCCTCCATCACGGGCGTGAGCAGCATCAGCGCCTCGCGCGGGCCGAGGCGGCCACGGCCGTGCAGCCGGTGCCGGAGGTCTTCCCCTTCCATGAACTCGTAGACGATGAAGAGGCCCTTGTTGTCAGGGTCCTTCCCCATGTCGAGGACCTCGACGACGTTCTCGTGCGAGAGCCGCCCAGCGGACTGGGCCTCCTGGGTGAAGCGCCGCGCGTAGTCGGGCTCCTCGTTGGCCTCCGGGTGCATCAGCTTCACGGCGACGTGACGCTTCGTCCAGGTGTTCTCGGCCTCGTAGACGGCGCCCATGCCGCCCGATCCGAGCACGCGGAGAACCCGGTACTTGCCGCCGATCACCGCGTCGGGCGGCAGCGTTGCAACGTTCGCCGATGCCATCACTTCCCGCTCGCTCCGGCGGTTGCTTCCGCGGGAGCGATGCGTGCGGCTCTATCACGCCCCACGGCGACGGCCAAAGGGATGACGCGCGATGGTTGACGCCCCAGACACGGCGATGCGACCGTCCGGCCGCGGGACCTCACACCTCCCCAACGTCCCACCTCTTCACCCCCTCAACGGAGGAACACATGGCAACGATCGACATCACCCGCAATCACAAGCTCGGCAAGGCAGGGGTCAAGACCAAGGTCGACGAGGTGCTCGCGCGCATCGGCGGCAGCCTCGGTCTCCAGGGCTCCTGGGACGGCGACGTCTACAAGATCACCAAGCCCGCCACCGGCACCTTCGCCATCACCGACACCACGGTGCGCGTGCAGATCGAGCTGTCGTTCATCCAGCGGGCGCTCAAGGGCACCATCGAAGATCGCATCAACGGCGAGCTCACCAAGGCCCTCGGCTGACCGACGGCCGCGCCCCTCCTCCTGCCTCCGACTCCCCGCGTTCTCCGCAATTTCCTGCCGCTCTGATCCGCCACCGCCGGGGTTCTTCCGCCCGCTGACAAATCGTGGGATGTGTCCGCCCGGGCGGAGCCCGTCGAGGCTCGTGTTGCGACTCGCGCAGAGCCCAATTCCCAGGAGATCAAATAGGTATGGATCGCAAAAAATACTGGTGGCTCGCGTGCGCGCTGGCCCTTGGCGTCGGCTGTAACAGCGACCCCCCCGCGGACATGATCCCGGAAGACACGGGGGTCGAGACCGACCTGGGCGAGACGCCCGACACCGGCAACCCCACCCAGGACACCGGCGTGGTCACCCCGACCGACGCGGGCACCTGCGCCTCGGGCGAGACCCAGTGCGGCGGGGCGTGTGTCAACACCGCCACCAGCGCCACCCACTGCGGCTCGTGCGGCAACGCCTGCGCCTCGGGCCAGACCTGCGTCGCCGGTAGCTGCAACGCCCCCATCACCTGCACCGGCGGTCAGACCGACTGCTCGGGCACCTGCGTCGACACGCAGACCGACACCAGCAACTGCGGGGCGTGTGGTACCGCCTGCTCTTCCGGCCAGGATTGCATGGGCGGCACCTGCCGCGCGGTCACCACCTGCCCGACGGGCCAGACGGCCTGCGCCGGCACCTGCGTCAACACGCAGACCGACAACAGCAACTGCGGCACCTGCGGCACCGCCTGCCCCACGGGCATGGCCTGCACCGCGGGCGCTTGCGGCGCGCGCACCTGCCCCACCGGGCAGACCGACTGCTCGGGCGCGTGCATCGACACCAACGCCGACGCCACCAACTGCGGCATGTGCGGGCGCGCCTGCGCCAGCGGCCAGACCTGCACCGCCGGCATGTGCATGGACGGCACGGCCGCCTGCCCGGCGGGCGAGACCCGCTGCATGGGCACCTGCCTCAACCTCCAGACCGACAACACCAACTGCGGATCGTGCGGCATGGCGTGCGCCGCGGGCCTCGTGTGCCGCGCCGGCGCCTGCGCGATGGACACCATGGCCTGCGCCACCGGCCAGACCCGCTGCGGCACCGCGTGCGTCGACCTCCAGACCAGCGGCGCCAACTGCGGCGCGTGTGACCGCGCCTGCCCGAGCGGGCAGAGCTGCACCGCGGGCGTCTGCACCTGCGCCGCGGGGCAGACCCTCTGCGGCTCCACCTGCGTCAACACCATGACCAGCGCCGCCAACTGCGGCGCCTGCGGTCGCGCCTGCCCGAGCGGGCAGATGTGCATGGGCGGCATGTGCGCCGTCGCGTGCCCGTCGGGCCAGACCCTCTGCGGTGACGCCTGCGTCAACACGCAGACCAGCGCCGCCAACTGCGGCGCCTGCGGCACCGCGTGCCGCGTCGGCCAGACCTGCACCGCGGGCGCCTGCGCCTGCCCGTCGGGCCAGACGGACTGCATGGGCACCTGCGTCAGCACGCAGACCAGCAGCGCCAACTGCGGCATGTGCGGGCGCGCCTGCGCCAGCGGCCAGACCTGCACCGCGGGCGCCTGCGCCTGCCCGACCGGCCAGATGCTGTGCGGTACGGGCATGGCCGCGCGCTGCGCCAACTTCCAGAGCGACCGCGCCAACTGCGGGCGCTGCGGCAACGCCTGCCCGACGGGCCAGATCTGCGCGGGCGGCGGCTGCCGCAGCGGCACGGCTCCGGCCAACGACCAGCGCGCGGGCGCCACGGTCATCAACATGACGATGCCGAGCCAGACGCTCACCGTCGACACGACCAACGCGGCCAACGACACCAACACCGCCGGGGCGTGCTCGTGCACCTCGGGGCAGGACGTCTACTACCGCTTCACGCTCACCGCGCCGGAGCTCGTCTACGCCGACACCATCGGCACCACCTGGGACACGTCGCTGTTTTTCCAGGACGCGATGGGCGTCAACCTCACCAGCGCGGGCACCACCGGCGGCCGCGTCTGCGACGACGACTTCGCCTTCTGCGGCGGCATCTCGACCGGGCGCGCCAGCCAGGTTCTCGCGCGCCTCGCGCCGGGCACCTACCTGCTCGTGCTCTCGGGCTGCTCGTCGGGCATGGCGACCATCCACTTCCAGCACTCGGCGGCGGGCAACGGCCCGTCGGTGCTGATCGCCCCGACCAGCACCACGACCCTGCTCACGGGCACCACATCGGGCACCAGCGCCAGCGCCAGCGGTAGCTGCCTCTGCTCCGGCGGCCCCGAGAACTCCTACTGGTGGGTGAGCTGCCCGAGCTCCACGGCCGGGACGTTCTACGCGTCGTCGTGCGGCACCACGACCACCACGACGGTGGACAACATGGTCGAGCAGCGCAGCCCCGGTCGCACGGCCGGCACCGCGGTCTGCAACGACGACACGGGCCTGGAGTGCGGCAACCGCGCGACGGTCTCCTCGACCATCCCGGCGGGCGCGGGCCTGCACACGGTCATCGCCGACGGCTGCAACGCGGGCCCCTACCAGATCCGCGTGGGCGTCGGCACCTGCACCGTCGGCCAGACCTACTGCGGCACCTGCGTCGACACGCAGAACGACAACAACAACTGCGGCGGCTGCAACCGCCAGTGCGGCACCGGGACGTTCTGCCGCCAGGGCACCTGCCGCACGCCGCCGGCCAACGACCTGCGCGCCAACGCGGTCACCATCGACATGACCCGGTCGTCGTCGATCCTCAACGCCGACACCACCAACGCGCGCAACGAGGGCTCCTCCTCGGGGTGCTCGTGCACCACGGGCAACGACGTGTTCTACCGCTTCACGCTGACGGCCCCGGAGGTCGTCTACGCCGACACCATCGGCACCGCGTGGGACACCGGGTTGTTCTTCCTCAACAGCGCGGGCGCCACCGTGACGGCGTCGAGCCTGTCCAACGGCCTGGCCTGCAACGACGACAGCGGCCTCTCCGGCTGCAACCTGCCGTCCTTCGGCGCGAGCCAGGTGATGGTGCGCCTCGAAGCCGGGACGTACTTCCTCGTCCTCTCGGGCTGCGCGTCGGGTGCATCGAGCATCCGGTTCCAGCACCTGCCCATCGGCAACGGCACGCTCACCGCGCTCAACGCGGGCTCCGGCCAGCTGCTGAGCGGCTCGACCACGGGCACCGGCCGCATCAGCACCACCTCGTGCTGCTCGGGCGGCCCGGAGAACACCTACTACTGGTACACCTGCGGCTCCTTCGCGGGCGGCGCCTTCTCGGCGTCCACCTGCCTGCGCGCCACCTGGGACACCGAGCTGGAGCAGCGCAGCGCCGGTCGCGCGTCGGTCAGCGTCTGCAACGACGACGTCAACGGCCTCTTCTGCGGGGCGCGCTCGACGGTCAACTCGACCATCCCCGCGGGCGCCGGCCTGCACGCGCTCTACGTCGACGGCTGCACCATCGGCACCGCGTCGGGCTCGTACATGGTCAACATCACCCGCCCGTGACGCCACCACGGTAGACCCTCTCGGCGCGCTCCAACGTGGGCGCGCCAGAGGGTCTCCGACCCCTCTCCCCTCCTTCTCCCGTCCCCCCCCGAACAGCTACCGCTGTAGCTCGCCCGCCGCGGACAGCGCCGACGCGAGCCAGCGTGTGTCGCCGCCGCCGTCGTAGGCGCGGTCGCGGTCCATCGCCGCGATGCCCGCTCGCACGAAGGTCGAGAGCGAGCGCAGCGACGACGGCGGCAGCGACGCGCTGTCCCGCAGCAGCCGCGCGGAGGTCACCAGCGCCCCGGGCACCCACGGCGCCTCCGCGAGGGGGGCGATCACCGCGCACCGTTGGTCGGCGCAGCGCTCGCCCAGGTGATCGGCGTAGCGGGCGGCGATGCCCTCGTCCGCCGGGTCGACGTCGTGGGCCTGCGCGCGCGCCGACCACAGCGCCGCGATGGCGCGGTCGAGGGCCGGCGGCGCGGACCACACCGGGTGGTCCGATCGCTGGAGGGCGTCGCGGAGCACATGCACGGCGCGGCGGCGGGCCGTGATGGCGTCGGGCGTGGCGTCGCCCGCGGCCGACTCGGCGGCGAGCAGCGCGCTCACGGCGAGCGAGGTGGTCGCGAGCGGCGCCGCGGTGGGGTCGCCCGCGAGCTCAAACGACCCATCGGGGCGCTGGAGTTCGAGCAGCGCCGTGCGGGCGACGTTGACCCGGACGCGCCCGGTGTCGGCCCGCGTGACCTCGGCCATCGCGGCGTACGCGAGGGCCGCCTGCGCGGTGGCCTCGGCGTCGGGCCCCGGTCGGTCGGGCGCGGGCCAGCCGCGCGGCGTGCGGAAGCGGTCGAGCGCGACGACCATGGCGACGAGGCGATCGGACGGGAGCGCGACGCCCGCGCGGTGCGCCGAGAGCAGCGCGTGGAAGGTGCGAGCAGTGTCGAGCCCCGAGGCGGGCGGCGTCGCGTCGACGCGCACGCGCAGCGCCCCGGCCCAGACCGACGTGGTCGACGCGAGCGAGGCGCTCTCGAAGGCGCTCGGACCGTGCCACACGCCGTCACCGCGCACGCTCGCGGGCGTCGCGACGCGGCGGCCGAAGAGCACCCACCCGGCGACGCTGGCGAGCCCGAGGGTGACCACCGCCGCGGCGATCAACATCACGGGCTTCACGGCGGGCGGCGGAGGAGGCGCGGGCGCCTGCACCGGGAGCAGCGCCGTCGCGGCGAGCTCCAGCGAGCGCGGAACACGACGGGCGGGGCGCGAGGCGTGCGGGTCTTCGAGCGCGGCGGCGACGTTGGCGCCGAGGGTGTCCACGGGCTCGGGCGCGGGGTCGGGCAGCTCGGGGGAGTCGGCGAGGTCGCGCGGCGCGGCGGTGGACGGGAGGTGCGCGGCGGGGAGCTCGGCGGTGACGGGCTCGTCGGGCTCGACGTCGTGGCGAAGGGGCGGACCGAAGAGCGAGGCCACCGCGGGGGCGAGCGGGATGGTGAGCCGACGGTCTTCGTCGACGCGCTCGGAGATGGGCTCGACGCGGAGGGTGCGGGCCTCGGAGGCGGACGGCGCGGGGGTGGAGGGGGTGATGGGCGCGAGGGCTTCGCGCAGACCGATCGGGACGTCGGAGGTCTCGGTGAGGTCTTCGATCTCGTCGTCGTCGAGCTCCTCGGTCATCGGCGCGGGTGGCGCGGGTGGCGCGGGCGGCGCAGACGGCGGCGCGACCACGATGGGCACCGACGGCCGCGACGGCGCGACGGCGGGGATGGAGGCGCGCGGCGGCGGCGGGCGCGACGACGAGGCGCGAGGCGCGAGGCGCGAGGGGATGGGCGCCACGGGTGACACCGAGGCGCGGCTCGGGGGCTGGGTGGCCTTCGGGTCGTAGAGGCGCAGGAGGTCACCGAGGGCCTCGCCGACGGAGGGCGGGCGGCGCGTCGGGTCGGGGTCGATGCAGCGCAGGAGCCACGGATCGAAGGCGCGCGGGAGGTGCACGCCGTGGCGCACCGCGAGCTCGGTGGGCTTCGGGTGGGCCTCGGCGTCGGGGATGCGGGCGAAGAGCGAGGCGGCGGTGTTGCCCGTCCAGTAGGGGTGGCCGACGAGGAGCTCGTACGCGATGAGGGCGAAGGACCAGATGTCCGCGGCGAGGGTGATGGTGTCGCTGCCGGCGAGCTGCTCGGCGGACATGTACAGCGGGGTGCCGACGCGGCTGGCGCCCGAGCCGACGCCGTCGGCGGCGATGCGGGCGATGCCGAAGTCGAGCACCTTCACCCGCGCGGGGCCGTCGCTCGGGAAGGTCAGGAAGAGGTTGGCGGGCTTCAGGTCGCGATGAACGATCCCCTGCGCGTGCACCTTGTCGAGGGCCGAGGCGACCTGCTTCAAGAGGTTCATCGCGAGGGACGGGGGGACGGGCGTGCCCTGCGCGAGCGTGTCGGCGATGAAGCGCGCGAGGTCTTTGCCGTGAAGGAGTTCCATCACGATGAAGGGCGCGCCGGAGGTGCGGTCGACGTCGCAGTCGAGCACCGCGACGATGTGGTCGCTGTCGATGCCCGCGCACGCGCTCGCCTCGCGGAAGAACCTCTCCACGCTCGCCAGCTCGCCCTTCGCGTCCGCGCGCAGCACCTTCACCGCGACACGTCTCCTGGTGACCGCGTGCTCGGCCTCGAACACCTCCGCCGACCCTCCGCTCGCGATGCGCTGCACGAGCTGGTAGCGCTCGGCCAGGACGTCACCCGCCGCGGGCGTGCGGCCCGGACGGGCGGAGGCGGAAGAGGTCTCGACGTCCGACGGGTTCACGGCGCGCGCAGACTACTCCAGCTCTTCGCCGGGGTGTGACTCCCGGACCACCCACCACCCCGCCGCCACCATCGCCAGCAACGGGGCCAGCGCCAGCAGCGCCAGCGCCATCGGAAACGCCGTCGGCTCGGCGCCTGAGCCCGCGCACTGCGGGCAGGCGAAGGACACCGCGGGGGCGAGCGAGAGGGCGAGCGAGAGGGCAGTGCGGGCTACGGCGTGGTGGTGTAGAGACTCCGCCACGCGGCGATCGGGCCGTCGGAGACAGGTGAGGGACATGCAGTTTCGCGGCGGCATCAACGAGCTCATGAAGCAGGCGAGTCGTATCCAGCGCAGGGTCGAGGAGGCCAAGGAGGCAAACAAGGATCGCACCGTCGAGGCGACCGGCGCCAACGACAAGGTGAAGGTCACGGCGAGCCTCTCTCGCGCGCTGGTGCGCATCGAGGTCGACCCCGAGCTGTACGCGAGCGACCGCGAGCTGGCCCTCGACGCCGTGGTGGCCGCGGCCAACGTCGCGCTCCAGATGGCCTCCGACGCGATGGACAAGGAGATCGAGAAGATCACCGGCGGCGCGAAGATCCCCGGCATCACGTGAGCGAGGGCGACCCGATCCACGCGCTGGTGCGGTTGCTCACCCGCCTGCCTGGGGTCGGGGAGAAGTCCGCGCGGCGCATCGCCTACCATGTGCTCGGGGCCGACCCCGACTACGCCCGGGCCCTCGGCGAGAGCATCGCCACCATGGCCGATCGGGTGAGGCGTTGCGCCTCATGCGGCGCCTACACCAGCCGGGTGCGGTGCTCCATCTGCGACGACCCGAGGCGCTCGGCGGAGCTCCTCTGCGTGGTGGCCCGACCCATGGACGCCGACGCCGTCGAGCGAGCCCGGGTCTTCCAGGGGCGGTACCACATCCTGCACGCGCTGCTCGACCCGCTCGGGGGCGTCGGGCCCGCGGAATTCCCGCTCGAAGCGCTGCTCGAACGCGTCGAGCGGGAGGGCGTTCGGGAGGTGATCCTCGCGACGCCGCCGACGGTCGAGGGCGAGGCGACGGCGCTCTACCTGGCCGAGTGCTTCCACGCGCGGGGGGTGCCCGTGACGCGCATCGCCAGCGGGGTTCCGCACGGCGGAGACCTTGAGTTCACCGACCCGATCACGCTGGGGCGCGCCATGGAGGGGCGGCGGTCGGTCTGACATTGTGGGAGCGATCTTTGCCCAAGGCTTCGCGGAAGGGACCGGTCAACGGTAGATTGGCGATCGACAGTCTGCGTGGCCGTCACGCCTGGAGACGAGAGACCCGATGTCCGACGAAGCGCGCAAGGAGCACAAGGTCAAGGCCAAGGCCCTGAAGGTGAAGTACAAGAGCGCGACGCTCGAAGACTTCATCGTCCAGTACGCGAAGGACATCTCGCGCAGCGGGATGTGGATCAAGACGCCGAAGCCCCCGGCCCTGGGTGAGCTGCTCAAGATCGAGATCCAGCTCAAGGACGAGACCCCGGTGCTCAAGGCCGCGGGTCGGGTCGTTCAGCGCCGCGAGGAGGGCGAGGCGCGGCCCGATGCGCCACCTGGGATGGGCGTTCGCTTCCTCAAGGTGGAGGAGGGCTTCGAGGTCATCGAGCGCATCATGGTGCACAAGGGGGGCGAAGAGGCCGGGCCCCACTTCGAGAGCCTGCGCCCCGCGGCCCCGAGCGTGGCGCCCCCGTCGGGCATCGACGCGCGCTCCGGTGACTTCTTCGGCAACGGCCCCGCGGCCCCGCTCCCCGCCGAGCAGGACCAGACCGTCATGCGCCAGATGAACGCCCTGCTCGGCGAGGCGCTCCGCATCGCCAAGACGCCGTCGCAGCCGTCCCCCGAGCCCACCCCGGCGCCGGCCGAACCCACGAAGCCCGTCGGGTCGGTGAAGGCCACCATGGTCGGCATGGGCGACGCCGAAGCCCGCGAGGCCGTGGCGGCCGCCCGCGCCGCGCTGACGAAGCCCGTCGAGACGAAGATCGAGCCGGTGAAGGCCGCGGTGAAGGCCGCCCCGGAGCCCGCGATGGAAGAGGCCGCGAAGGCCACCACCCCGCCCGCGGCGCTCGCGCAGTCGACGAAGATCTCGTCGTCGTCGGTGCCGAAGCTCTCGGTCGGCAGCGACACCTCGCGGTCGTCCAACCCCATCAAGGCGACGCTGGAGTTTACCGCGAGCGACATCGCGGCCCTCGCGACGCCGAGCAACGAGCCCCCGCCGGGCACCGTCCCGATGACCGAGGCGATGACCGACGACAGCACCCAGCGCGCGTCGCGCGGGGAGATCGACGCCGCGCTGCGCGCGATGCGCGAGCTGCCGGATGACCCGCCGAAGGCGCCGAAGATCGAAGCGAAGGCCGAGCCCGTCGCCGAGAAGAAGGCCGAGCCGAAGGTCGAGGAGCCGCCGTCGTTCGAGATGTCGCTCGGCGATGACATGGCCGCGGCAGCCACCACGACGGTGATGCCAGCCCTCGTGGACGAGGACGCCCGCGTCACGGCCGTGCCCGCGACGAAGGGCTCCGGGGACTCCATCGGCGCGCTCATCGAGGAGTCCGTCGCCGAGACGCGCCCGACGCCGCTGCCCGATGCTCCGCCCGCGCCGGTGGTGGCGCCCATCCCGCCGCGCGCCGCGTCGGGCAACGTGGATTTCGACACCGACGCCACGCCGAAGAAGCGCACCCCCATCGTGCTCTACGCCACCATCGGCGTGGTGCTCGTGGTCGGCGCGGTCGCGGCGTTCATGATGCGCGGCGGCGACACGCCCGCCGAGACACCCGCGGCCCCTGTCGTTGCGCCCGCCCCGCCGCCGCCTGCGCCGCCGCCTGCGCCGCCGCCTGCGCGTGAGCCGCCGCCGCCGGTGGTGCAGCCGCAGGTTCCGGTGGCGGTTCCGACCCCGACGGTGCAGCCGCCGCCGCCGAGCGTCGCCGAGCCGACGCCGACGCCCGCCGAGCCGACGCGTGAGCCGACGCGCACCCCGGAGCCCGCGCCGGTGCAGGCGGTGGTTCCGTTGCCCGCGCCCGTCGCGCCCACGCCCGTCGTGCCCGCCGCGCCGGAGCCCACTCCCCCGGTGGTCAACGAGGTCGATCCGCCCGCGCGCCCCAACCGTCCCGCCGTGCGACCGGCGCCGCGACCCGCCGTGCGACCGGCGCCTGCGCCCCGCCCGGCAGCGCCCGCGACCGACCCGACGCCCGCGCCCGCACCGACGCCCGCGCCCGCACCGACGCCGCGCCCTGCGACGCCGCGCCCGGTCGTGCCCCCCAACGGCGCCGTCCCCCCGAACCCCTTCGAGTGACAACGACCACCCGCCCGGTGCTGCTCGCCTACGCGGGCTGCGACACCTGCCGCAAGGCCCGCGCATGGCTCGACGCGCGCAGCGTCGCCTACGACGTGCGCCCCATCGTCGAGCAGCCCCCGAGCGTCGACGAGCTCACGCGCTGGGTCGCTGCGAGCGCGACCCCGCTACGGAAGTGGCTCAACACCAGCGGCCAGAGCTACCGCGCGCTGGGCAAGGCGCGCATCGACGCCGCGACGGACGGCGAGCTGCTGGGCATGCTCGCGGCCGACGGCAAGCTGGTGAAGCGCCCGGTGCTGGTGTGGGGCGACGCCGTTCGCGTGGGCTTCCGGCCGGAGTCGTGGGAGACGCTCGTCGGGTAGGCGGGAGGCTCCCGCGAGGGTAGCGGGCGGGCCTGCTTGGTCAGCGCGTTGGACCCGCTGGGTCAGCGGGTCGGACCCGCTGGGTCAGCGGGTCGGACCCGCTGGGTCAACGGGGCGGACCTGCTGAGGCAGCGGGTGCAGACCGTTGGGCTCATGGATTGAACGCGAGTTGCCCCGGGGCCCACGCCGCGGCGTGGGCCCGCTGCCCCACCCGCGTCACCCCCGGTTGCGTCGACGCTTCCGGTGGGGATTGCCGTCGGGCAGCGTCTCGCGCGCCGGAGGTGGCGCCGGTGCGGTCGTCGCGCGCTCGGCCGACGGCCCCGGCTCGCGTGCGCCCGTGCGCTTCACGTACGTCACCACGGGCCCCTGTGGTCGCGGTGGACCCTGTCGCCCCTGCGGAGGCCCACCACCCGGTCGCCCGCCGCCCCCCTGCGGCGGTCCGCCACCCGGTCGCCCGCCGCCACCACCCGGTCGCCCGCCGCCACCGCCCTGCGGTGCGCCCCCTCCCCGGCCGTCGGCGTAGTCCGTCCGGGGTCCGTGGAAGCCGCCCGGCCGCGGGCCCTGCTGACCGCGCGGCGCGTACTGGTTCTGGTAGGGCCGATGCTCCCTCGCCACCGGCGCCGGAACGAAATCCGGCGACAGCTCCCGCCGGGTGTACGCGCGCCAGATCTCCCTCGCGTCGCTCTCACACGCCGACAGCCCGCGGTCGACCCGCGCGAAGAACTGTTGCAGCCCTTCGAGGTCGCGTCGGAAGAAGGTCTCCGACCGCGAGTTGTGCGCGGCCGACACGGTCTGCGGGAAGTCAATGATGGTCGGCCCCGCCCCGCCCAGCAGCACGTTGTACGGCGACAGGTCGCCGTGGATGAGGTCGCAGCAGAGCATCTTCACCACCTGCCCGCGCAGGTCGCGGTAGAGCCCGGCCGCCTCCACGGGCTCGAAGTGCGAGTCGATGAGCCGCGGCGCCGCGTGGCCGTCCACGTCCGTCACCAGCTCCATCAACAGCACCCCCTCGTAGAACATCACCGGCGTCGGAACCCTCACCCCCGCCGCGTGCAGCTTGTGCAGGCAGCGCGCCTCGGACGCCTTCCACTCGTCCTCTTCCTCCCCGCGGCCGAAGCGGCTGCCCTTGTCCATCGCGCGCTGCGTGCGGCTGTTGCGGACGGCGCGGCCTTCCTTGTAGTCGGAGTTGTTGTGGAAGCTCCGCTGCTCGCGGTCTTTGTAGACCTTCGCGACCACGACCTCGCCGCGGTACACGACGCGAAACACGTCGGCCTCCTTGCCGCTCTTCAGCCGGCCGAGCACGTCGTCGAGGATGCCTTCGGAGACCAGTGAATCGAGTGGGCTACGCATGACCGTCGCGGCGGGACGATAGCAACGTTCGCGTCGCAACCGCGAAGCGTTCGCGGGGCATCCATCGCCTCGACGCCGCGGCCCCGTGTCCGTTAGCCTCACGGGCCCGCGGAGGCCCCTTCGACGTGCGCGACGATCTCCCTCGGACGACCCCGACCGCTGACGCCGCCCGCCGCGACAACCGTCGCGGGGCCTACGCCTCGCGCGTCGTCGCGGGGCGCTACGTGCTGGAGCGCGTGCTCGGCGAAGGCGGCCAGGCGGAGGTGTGGGAGGCCCGCGACGAGCTCACGGGCGAGCGGGTGGCCGTGAAGATCCTGCATTCGCTCACCGGGAGCGTGCCCGCGCGCGTGCGGCGGGAGATCGCCACGCTCCGGCGCCTGCGGGTGCCCGGCGTGGTCGCGCTGCTCGACGAGGGCGTCGACGAGGGCGACGTGTTTCTGGTGATGGAGCGCCTCGACGGGAGGGCCTTCCCCGGCCGCCCGCAGCCCCTCGCATGGGACGATCTGTGCACCACCACCCTGGCGCTGCTGGAGACCCTGGCGCGCGTCCACGCCGCGGGGGTCATCCACCGTGACCTCAAGCCCGGCAACGTGCTGGTGAGCGACGACGGCCGGCCCACCCTCCTGGACTTCGGCACGAGCTGGGAGCCCCTCGGCGCCCACCTGACGGGCTCGGGGGAGATCCTCGGTACGCCGCTGTACCTCGCGCCCGAGCAGATCAGCGGCGACGTCATCACGCCCCGCACCGACCTCTACGCCCTCGGCGTGATGCTCTACCTCTCCCTCTCCGGCGACACGCCCCTCCCCCGCTCGAGCGCCCTCTCCTCGATGCTGTGGGCGAAGGTCAACCTCCGGGCGACGCCCCTGCGCGAGCGCGCGCCGAGGGTGCCCGAGGGCGTCGCAGACGTGGTCGACGCCATGCTCTCGCTCCTCCCCGAAGACCGCCCCTCCTCGGCCGCAGAGGTCATCGCGCGCCTGCGCGGCGAGGCCGCCGCCCCCACGCCGTCGGTGCCCCCGGCCCCCGCCGACGAGAACCTCGACGCCGACGCGCTGCGTTCGCTCTTCGCAGGCACCGAGCGGCTCTCGCACCTCCCCTCGGACGCCGCCCGCGCCCTCCACGCCCGCACCGGCGGCCGCCGCGACCGCGTCATCGACGAGCTGCGCGCGTGGGAGCGGGCTGGCCTCGCGCGCCGCGACGGCGACCGCTACGTGGTCGATCGCGAGGCCCTCGACCAGCTCGCCGCGGGCTTCGGCGCGAGCCGCCCCCTCCGCAGCGGCGACCACCCCGACCCCGAGGAAGACGACGACGCGCGGCTGCACGCCCTGCTCGACCTGCCCCCGCCCCACGGCGCGTTCGACGAGCGAATGCGGGCGGCGCGCGCCATCGCCGCGGAGGGCGTCGCGCTCGCGCTGAGGCACGGCAGGGCTGGGTCCCTCGGGCGCGCGGCGGCGGTGGTCGACGCCTGCGTGGTGGCGGTGCGACAGCTCACCGAAGACGCCCGCGAGGAGGGCAGCGCGTTGGAGACCGCGGTGCTCTCGGCCGGAGTCGAGGTGAGCCTCGCCGACGGGACCACCCGCGCCCTCGACCGCACCGTGTACGAGCTGTTGCGGGTGAGGGAGCCGTCGGCGCGCACGGCGGCGCTGGATGGGATGCTCCGCGCGGCGCTGCTGCTGGGCCAGGCGGGCGACCGGGCGCTGTCGACCGTCGAGTCCGTCGCCCCCTTCGACGACCCGGCGCTGGAGCGGCGGCGGCTGATGGTTCGGGTGATGGCGGCGCGGCGCACCGAGCTCTCGCGCGAGCAACGCGTGGTCGACGAGGTGGCCGGGCACGCGCGCGACCCGGGGCTGCGAGCCAACGCGCTCGGTCGGCTGCGCTACCGCCAGGGACGCTTCGAGGAGGCGGCCGCGCTGCTGGTCGAGGCGGCGGCGTGGGAGCCGTGGGCGACGGCGCGGCTCGACGCGCGGGTCAACGCGGCGTCGGCGGCGATGGAGTGCTTCCGCCTTGACGACGCGCGCGCGCTGGCCGAGGCGGCGCGGGAGACGGCGGCGCGGTGCCGGCACCCATACTACGAGGCGCGGGCAGAGTGGATCCTGCGGTCGGTGGCGTACCGCACGGGCCGCGCGACGACGACGGACGGCGCCCTCGTCGACGCGGTGACCGACCTCGGGCTGCGCGACGTGGAGGCGCTGCTGTGCCTGACCGAGGGGGCGGTGGCGTGGCGCGCCGGCGACCGGGCGCTGGCGCGGGCGTTGAGCGTGCGGGCGTACCGGGCATGGTCGTCGACGGGGTGGACACCGGGCGCGCAGCTCGCGCAGCCGCTGGCGATGCTCTGTGGCGAGGGCTTCAACGAGTCCGAGGGGGAGCAGCTCGTCGCGCGGTCGCGGTCGCTGCCGCTGCCGCGGGTCGTGGTGCAGTCGCTCGCGCTGCTGGCGCTGGCGCGGCCGGAGCGACGGGCGTCCCTCGCCTCGGAGGCGGCGACGCACCTCGCGCAGATCGATCGGGCGCACTGGACGCATCGGCTGGAGGTGCTGTCCATCGCCGAGGCCGACGCCGCGCTGCGAGGAGATGACCCCGGCGCTTGAGGGCTCCGGGGGCCCTACGGTCGGGGCGGCGGGTCAGCGAACGGGGACGAGGTTGGTGCCGCCCGTGTACGCGTAGGAGACGCGCTCGTCGAAGCCGGAGACGAGGACCATGACGCCTTCGGGGGGTGTTCCTTCAGGGGCCTCGGAGTGGACGACGTGGACGCCGTCGTTCTGGCGACCGGGGGTCACGCGCGGCGGTGACACGCTGTCGTCGATGCGGGGAAACGAGAGCTGGCAGCGCCATGTGACGTAGCGGGGTGTTGCGCACGCGTGCATCGGGGTCTCGATGCAGCCATCCGAGCGGCTGCGGGCACAGTCGGTGAGGTCGGCCACGTCGACGCCGTCGAGGGTCACGCGCAGGTCGGGGCGCGCGACGACCTGAACGAAGTCGAAGCTGTACCGATCGGGTGTGAGGAAGACGTAGTCGGCGCGCCACTGCTCGACGGGCGGAACGATCAACAACGACGGGTCGCCGCCCGGCAGGGGGAAGGGAACGCCCGTGTTGGACTGCGACCCCTGGAGCTGCGCGACCGCGATGGGCGCATCGCCGCGGAGCTGGAAGTCGGCGAGCGCGCGGATGTCGCGGTGGGCGCCCTCGTCGAGATCGAAGGTGACGGTGGGGCCGCCGGGGTCGCCGAGGTCTTCGGGCAACGTGGTGGTGACATGCACGATGCGTGAGGAGACGTTGAGCACGCGAAACCACTCGGGCTCGTTGCTCTCGGTCACCGTCACGCCTGCGCGGGTGACGGCGCGGCTGCGCGATGGCGTGCGCGAGGCGACGTACCCCTGGCCCACGGTCTCGATGGGGAAGAGCTGCGTCTCCAGGTGGTCGCAGGCGGCCTGACGGTCGGCGAGGTCGCTCCAGAAGGGGACGTTGCTGCACTCGGTTCCGGAGAAGACGGCGACGGGGCCGTCGGCGCTGATGACGCTGCCGGTGAAGTCGGCGAGGAAGGCGTCGGTCTCCAGGTTGAGCACGTCGAAGGGGTGGAGGATCACCTCGAAGGGCGTCCCCGCGGGGTGGCGCTCGCGGAAGGGGCCGCCCGCGACGATGTCGGCCGTCGGCGTCACGCGCACGCGGGTGTCGGCGCGCGTCCCGACGACGGTCATGAACGCCCGATACGACTCACCGCCGTTGGTCACCGGGTCGGTGGTGCGCGCGTACTGCTGCGGGTATCCGAGGAAGCGATAGCTGCCGCGCAGCGAGTTGGTGGGCACGAGCAGCGACGCGTCGTTGGAGAACACCCCGACGTTGGACAGCGGGTTGAACTGGTAGGCCACCACGGGGAAGTCGGTGCTCACGCGGTAGGCGCGCGAGGAGAGGCAGGTGCCGGTTCCGTCGTTGAGGCCCGCGACGGTGGAGCAGTCGACCTCGCGCGCGGGCAGCTCGAACACCTCCAGGTCGCGCGGCGGGATGACCCGCGTCTCCAGCACTTCCAGCGACGGGGGAGCGCCCGGCGCGGCGTTGTTGCGCGACACCTCGACCCGCACGGTGAGCGCCGGGTCGGGGTTGGACACCACGATGGCGTACTGCTGCGAGGCGGCCGAGCGGCCGGCCGTCTCGACGATGTTGTCGAGGTCGACGCCGTAGTACTCGCAGCCGACGTTGGTGTTCACCACCGAGTCGTCGGTGCAGAGGTGCACGCAGCGCCCGGCGCGGCACGCCTCACCGCGCGTCCGGTCGCAGTCGCGCTCGGGGTCGTAGCCCGAGCCGTCGGCGCGGCAGCGCTCGACGCTGAGCGAGTTGTCGGTGCAGCGCAGCGAGCCGGGTTGGCAGGCGACGCACCAGAGTGGGTCGGCGCAGACGAGGCCGCGCGGCGCGCAGGCGTCTTCTTCGACCTGCGTGAACTCTCCCGCGGCGAGGCAGCGCTGATGGATGTTCTGGTAGCAGCGCTGCTGACCGGGGCGGCAGTCGATCCAGAGGCGGGGGTCGGGTGGCGGTGGCGTTTGGACGTCGACGCGGCCGCCGTCCTCGGTGCGTCGCGTCCCGTCGTCGCAGGAGGCGACGAGGAGCAGCGCGAGCATCGGGAGGGCGCTGGGACGCGAGGCCATGGCGCGGATCGTACCTTCAGGTCACCGGCGCTGACGGCAGATGTTCGCGCACCACGTCGAGCCAGTACGAGCGGCTGTGGTAGCGGCTCATGCGGCCGAGCACCTTGCCGTCGCGCACGCCGGAGTTCACCGTGCCGTCCTCGCGCTCACCGCGTCCGGTTCACTCCACGGCTATTTCACGCGGATCGCCCCGCTTGAAGCGGGGCTCAGTGGCTCGTCATGCGATGATTGGTGGCCCCCGATCGGATTCACGGAGCCCCGCTTCAAGCGGGGCGATCCGCGTGAAATAGCCGTGGAGTGAACCGGACGCGGTGAGCGCGAGGACGGCACGGTGAACTCCGGCGTGAGCGACGCGGGTTCTCAACTTGGGACACCTGGCTTCAACTTGGGACACGACCCGGCCTCACCCCTCTTCGACGATGAAGAAGCCGTAGCCCACGCCGCGGTCGGTGCGGATGTAGTCGCGCGCTGGTCCGAGCTTGCGGCGCAGCCTCGCGACGTGCGTGTCGACCCGTCGCCCGTAGTCGCCCCGCGCCTGCCCCCAGATGGTCACGACGAGCGATTGCCGACTCTGCATCCGCTCTCGGCGGGTCACGAGCTGCGAGAGGATCCGGTACTCCAGCGACGTGAGCGGAACCTCCGAGCCGTCGACGTAGACCCGCTGCGCCACGACGTTGAGGGTGACCCGGCCGTACGCCTTGAGGTCCTGCGTCGCGAGGCTGACCGGCGAGCGGCGGAGCACCGCGTGGATGCGCAGCACCAGCTCGCGGAAGCTGAAGGGCTTGGTGACGTAGTCGTCGGCGCCGAGCTCGAAGCCGACGATGCGGTCGACCTCGGCGTCGAGCGCGCTCACCATGATGACGGCCACGCGGCGGGTGAGCGCGTCCGTCTTCAACGAACGACACACGTCCTTGCCCGACCCATCGGGGAGCCGCAGGTCGAGCAGGACGAGGTGGGGCTGGAAGGTTCGCGCCAGTTGCAGGGCGTCGGCGACGGTCGAAGCGGCGCGGGTCGCGAAGCCCGCACGGTCGAGGTGCAGCCCGAGGATCTGCAACAGATCCGGGTCGTCCTCGACGATCAGCACACGTTTGGGTGGAGCCACCGCCGTCGTTTGTAGGTGGCGTCCGTCACGACCTCGCGACAGTTGCGTCAGCGATCGGTGGAGTCGTCGTGAAGCTCTCGCGCCGACCTACGTCCCGCAGAAGGTCGCGGTGACGCGCTCGTCGGGCGTCGGGGGCTCGCGCAGGTGATCGAACTCCGGCACGTCGTCGAAGGGCCGCTCCACCGCGCGCACCAGCGTCTCGAAGGGCCCGAAGTCGTCGCGGCGGATGGCGGCCTCGATGGCCTCTTCGACCCGATGGTTGCGCGGAATGAGCGCCGGGTTGGACCGCCGCATCGCCTCCGCTCGCTCGGCGGGAGCAACGTCCTCGGCCGACAGACGGTGACGCCACGCGACGGCCCATTCGTGGAAGGCGCCGGGCTCGGTGAAGAGCGCGGCCACCCTGGCATCAGCGTCTTCGGTCGCCGCCGCGTCACACAGCGCGCGAAAGAACACCGTGTAGTCGACGGCGTTGGCGGCCATGCGCCCCTGGAGGTCGGCGACGAGCTTGAGGTCACCGGGCTCGTCGCGGGTGAGACCGAGCTTGGCGCGCATCACGCGGCCGTACGCGGCGCTGAAGAGCTCGGGGAAGCGGTCGAGGCGCTCGGTCGCGAGGGTGACGGCGCGCTCCTCGTCATCGGCCAGCAGCGGAAGGAGGGACTCGGCGAGGCGCGCGAGGTTCCATTGCGCGATGGGGGGCTGGTTGGCGAAGGCGTAGCGACCGCCGCGATCGATGGAGCTGAACTTCTTCTTCGGGTCGTACTCGTCGAGGAAGGCGCAGGGACCGTAGTCGATGGTCTCGCCGGAGACGGAGGTGTTGTCGGTGTTCATCACGCCGTGCACGAAGCCCACGCCGAGCCAGCGGGCGATGAGCTCGGCCTGCGCTGCGACCACACGCGCGATGAGCGCCGAGGCGTCGTTGTCGCTCCCGACGGCGTCGGGGTAGTGGCGCTTGAGGGCGTAGCTCGCGAGCGTGACGAGCGCATCGCGGTCGTCGCGCGCGGAGAAGAACTCAAACGTCCCCACGCGAATGTGACTCGCCGCCACGCGGGTCAGCACCGCGCCCGGGAGCATCTCGTCGCGAGCCACGACCGCGCCCGTCGTCACCGCCGCGAGGGCGCGCGTGGTCGGCACGCCGAGCGCCGCCATCGCCTCGCTCACCACGTACTCGCGCAGCACGGGCCCCAGCGCCGCGCGACCGTCGCCGCCGCGCGAGAAGGGCGTGCGCCCCGCGCCCTTGAGCTGCACGTCGCGGCGTCGCCCGTCGCGTCCGACGATCTCGCCGAGCAGGATGGCGCGACCATCACCGAGCTGCGGAGAGAAGCCCCCGAACTGGTGACCCGCGTAGGCGAGCGCGATGGCGTCGGCGTCTTCGGGCACGGTGTTGCCCGCGAGCATCTGCGCGCCTTCGGGCGACGCGAGCGCGTCGGGGTCGAGGCCGAGGAGCTCGGCGAGCCCGCGGTTGACCCTCACCACGCGAGGCGCAGGAACCTTCGTCGGGAGCACCCGCGCGGAGAAGCGGGCGGGCAGTCGGGCATAGGTGTTGTCGAAGCCGAGTCGCATCAGCGGAGTGCATAGCGCACCGGCTCCACGGCCACCGGACGAAAAGTCTCTCCAATCGTCGACGAGCGGGAACCACCCTCCCCCGTCGTCCCGTCTACGGCCCGCTTGCCACCCGCCGACCGCCGTCCGGTGACGGCACCCCACCCCATGGACCGACTCGAATGATCAAACGATTCATTCATCGCCCGGTGCTCGCGATCGTCGTGTCGCTGGTGCTGCTCTTCCTCGGCGCGCTCGCCATCAAGAACCGCCCCATCTCGCAGTTTCCCGAGATCGCCCCGCCACTGGTCTCCGTGACGCTCGCCTACCCGGGCGCGAGCGCCGCGGTGCTCATCGACTCGACGCTCATTCCCCTGGAGCGCGCCATCAACGGCGTCCCAGGGATGCGCTACCTCATCTCCGACGCGACGAGCGCGGGCGAGGCGACCATCCAGGTGGTGTTCGAGCCGGGCACCGACGCCGACCTCGCGGTGGTCAACGTCAAGAACCGCATCGACCAGGTGTCGAGCCTCATCCCCGAGCTCGTGCGGCTGGAGGGCATCGTCGTCGCGCGCGTGCAGCCCTCGATGCTGATGTACGTGAACCTGTACAGCACCGACCCCAACGCCAACGAGACCTTCCTCTACAACTACGCCAACGTGAACATCATCCCGGAGCTGCAACGCATCTCCGGCATCGGCCGCGCCACCATCCTCGGCAACCGCAACTTCGCGATGCGCGTCTGGCTCAAGCCCGACCGCATGCGCGCCTACAACGTCTCGACCGAGGAGGTGATGCACGCCATCAGCGAGCAGAGCGTCATCGGGCGACCGGGCCGCACCGGCAGCGCCACCGGCATGACCTCACAATCACTGGAGTACGTGCTCACCTACCAGGGGCGCTACGACCGGCCCGAGCAGTACGCCAACATCATCATCCGCTCGACGCCGCAGGGAGAGATCCTCCGGCTGCGCGACGTCGCCGACGTGGCGCTCGGCAGTGAGTTCTTCGACATCTACTCCAACCTCGACGGCCACCCTTCGGCGGCCATCGTGCTCAAGCAGACGCCCGGCAGCAACGCCACGCGCGTCATCGCCGACGTGAAGGCCCGGCTGGATGAGCTCCAGCGCACGCGCTTCCCGCCGCACATGCACTACTCGATCAACTACGACGTCTCGAGCTTCCTCAGCGCGTCCATCGAGAAGGTCACCCACACGCTCTTCGAGGCCTTCATCCTCGTGGCGCTGGTGGTGTTTCTCTTCCTCGGCGACTGGCGCTCGACGCTCATCCCGACGCTCGCCGTGCCGGTGTCCCTCATCGGCTCGTTCATCTTCATGCAGGCCTTCGACCTGACCATCAACCTCATCACGCTCTTCGCGCTGGTGCTCGCCATCGGCATCGTCGTCGACGACGCCATCGTGGTCGTCGAGGCCGTGCACGCGAAGATGGCCGAGGAGCCAAACCTCACCCCCTACGACGCCGTGAAGAAGGTCATCGGCGAGATCAGCGGCGCCATCATCGCCATCACGCTGCTCATGGCCGCGGTGTTCGTCCCGGTGGCCTTCATGACCGGCCCGGTGGGCGTCTTCTATCGGCAGTTCTCCATCACCATGGCGTCGGCCATCGTGCTCTCCGGCGTGGTCGCCCTGACGCTCACGCCGGTGCTCTGCGCGATCATCCTCCGGAGGCACGACCACAGCCACAAGCGGCGCACGCCGGTGGGGATGTTCATCGACCTCTTCAACCGGGTCTTCGACACCGCCACCAACAAGTACGTGCTCTTCCTCGGGCGCATCGTCACGCGCCGCACGGTCACGTTCGCGGTCCTCGCCCTCTTCTCGATCGGAACCTTCGCGGTCAACAAGCGCCTGCCCGCGGGCTTCATCCCCAACGAAGACCAGGGACAGATCTACGCCATCATCCAGACGCCGCCCGGCACGACGCTGGAGCGCACCAACCACATGTCGCGCGAGCTGCAGGAGATCGCGCGGCACATCGACGGGGTCGAGTCGGTGTCGTCGCTCGCGGGC
This sequence comes from Polyangiales bacterium, assembly GCA_044229975.1. Classification (GTDB taxonomy): domain Bacteria; phylum Myxococcota_A; class Polyangia; order Polyangiales; genus SCUS01. The sequence continues at coordinate 58,554 of JBGARZ010000016.1, read as the reverse complement.
TACGAGATCCTCACCGAGGGCCGCGGCTCCAACGCCGGGACGTGTCTCATCAACCTCCGGCCGTGGTCACACCGGCACCACTCGGTGCGCCAGGTGATCGAAGAGCTGGAGGAGCACACGCACGACCTCGGCGCGCGGGTGGAGTTCTTCGAGCCGCCGTCGGTGCCGGGCTACGGCGCGGCCGACGGCTTCGCGCTGCGCCTGCTCGATACGAGCGAGACCACCGACTACAACGAGTTCGACCGCGTCAACCGCGAGTTCATGGAGAACCTGGAGCGACGCCCCGAGCTCTCCGGGCTCTTCACCTTCTTCGCGGCCAACTATCCCCAGTACGAGCTGCTCATCGACAACCAGCTCGCGATGCAGAAGGGCGTGTCCATCCGACGCGCGCTCGACAACCTCGACATCCTCATCGGCAGCACCTACGAGCAGGGCTTCGTCCGCTTCGGGCGCTTCTACAAGGTGTACGTGCAGGCGCGCCCCGAGTTTCGGCGCCAGCCCTCCGACATCATGAACCTGTTCGTGAAAAACGATCACGACCAGATGGTCCCGTACTCGGCGTTCATGACGATGCGCGAGACGCACGGCCCCAACGAGATCACCCGCTACAACCTCTACAACTCGTCCGCCATCCGCGGCGTGCCCGCGCGCGGCTACACCAGCGGCGACGCCATCCGCGCCATCCGCGAGGTCGCAGCCCGCACGCTGCCGCGCGGCTACGACATCGCGTGGGAGGGCCTCTCCTTCGACGAGTCGCGACGCGGCAACGAGGCCATCTACATCTTCATCGTGGTGCTGGCGTTCGTGTACCTGGTGCTCGCCGCGCAGTACGAGAGCTTCATCCTCCCCTTCGCGGTGGTGCTGTCGCTCCCGGTGGGAATCTTCGGCTCCATCTTCATGCTGAAGGTGCTCGGCCTCGCCAATGACATCTACGCGCAGGTCGGGCTCGTGATGCTCGTCGGCCTGCTCGGGAAGAACGCGGTGCTCATCGTCGAGTACGCGGTGCAGAAGCACCACAAGGGCATGTCGGTACGAGACGCCGCCATCGACGGCGCCAAGGCGCGCTTCCGGCCCATCCTGATGACGTCGTTTGCCTTCATCGCGGGGCTCATCCCGCTGGTGCGCGCGACGGGCCCCGGAGCAGTGGGCAACCGCACCATCGGCGCATCGGCGCTTGGCGGCATGCTCTTCGGAACGATCTTCGGCGTGCTGGTGATCCCCGGCCTCTATTACATCTTCGGCGCGCTCGCCGAGGGCCGGTCGCTGATCCAGCAGGAGGAAGAAAACCCGGTCACCGAGGGCGACGAGCACCATGAGTAGCGCTTCGTGCGACGGGCTACCGCGGGTTGAAACCCACGGCAGCCAAGGTGAAGTCCGCTGCGCGGACTGCTCAATGCCAAGGACCGTGACCAGCCCGCCGCGGGCCTTCCCTTGGCTGCCGTGGGTTTCAACCCGCGCCAGCCGGGCACGGAAGAACTTCGTTGGTGTCCGTATGGTTGTCCTCGCCGCGCTCGTCGCCGTGGGCTGCATCCCGACGCTCCCCGGTGGTCCGGCGCGCGCGCCCAACCGGCATGTGCCCGAGTCGTTTGGCGTCGACGCGGACGCGGAGAACTCCGCCCTCGTCGACTGGCGGACGTTCTTCGCCGACCCGCACCTCGTGGCGCTCATCGACGTCGCGCTCGCCAACAACCAGGAGCTCAACATCACCGTGCAGGAGATGCTGGTCGCCAACAACGAGGTGATGTCACGGCGCGGCGAGTACCTGCCGAGCCTGAGCGCCTCCGCAGGCGCGAGCCTCGACCGCGTGGGCCGCTACACCAGCCAGGGGCAGAGCGACGAGCACAACGGCGTCGACGCCAACCTCCAGGGCTACACCTTCGGGCTGTACGCCTCGTGGGAGGTCGACATCTGGGGGCGCCTGCGCAACGCCGCCGAGGCCGCGCGCTTCCGCTACCTCGCGAGCCGCGAGGGGCGAAACTTCATGGTGACGCGGCTCGTGGCCGAGATCGCGAGCCGCTACTACGAGCTCATGGCGCTCGATCGCCAGCTGGAGATCGTTCGCAACAACGTGCGGCTCCAGGAGGAGTCGCTGGAGATGGTTCGTCTCCAGCAGCAGGCCGCGCGCGTCACGATGCTCGCGGTGCGTCGCTTCGAGGCGCAGCTCCAGGGGTTTCAGAGCCGGCAGTTCGAGATCGGCCAGCGCATCGTCGAGACCGAGAACCAGATCAACCTGCTGCTCGGCCGCTTTCCCGCGCCCATCGTCCGCAGCTCGGAGAACTTCCTCACGCTCGCCCCCGCGGTGCACACGGGCCTGCCCGCACAGCTCCTCGAAAACCGCCCCGACGTGCGCCGCGCCGAGCTCGAACTCCGCGCCGCGCAGCTCGACGTGTCCGCCGCGCGGGCTCGCTTCTACCCCTCGCTGCGCCTCGACGGCGGCGTGGGCTACCAGTCCTTCGACGTGCGTCACCTCGTCGACACGCCGGACTCGATCCTCTACCGCATCTTCGCGGGGCTCACGGCGCCGCTGCTCAACCGCAACGGCATCACCGCGGAGTACTTCTCCTCCAACTCGCGGCAGGTGCAGGCGGTGCTGCGGTACGAGCGCGCGATCCTGTCGGCGTTTCTCGACGTCAACACGAGCATCAACCTCGTGCGCAACATGACGCAGAGCTACGCGTTGAAGACGCAGCAGGTGGATCGCCTCACCGAGTCGGTGGAGATCTCGACGCTGCTCTTCAACTCCGCGCGGGCGGAGTACCTCGAAGTGCTCACGACGCGCCGCGACTCGCTGGAGGCGCAGATGGAGCAGGTCGAGACCAAGCAACGACAATTGACGGCCACCGTGACGCTCTACCAGGCGCTCGGCGGGGGCTGGCGTCCGTCGGGGGCCCAACCCCGACCGGCGCAGAACGGGAACGCAGGAGCGGCGCAATGAAGAGGCTCGCGGTGGGTTGGCTGGTCGGGCTCCTGGGCGCGGCGGGCGGTAGCGGTTGTCATCACGCGCAGCATCACGCCGAGGCGCGGCCGCGCTTCGAGGTGACGACGGCGGTCAAGCGGGACGTGGACATCACGAGGCAGTACGTCTGCCAGATTCGCTCGGTGCAGCACATCGAGGTGCGCGCGCTGGAGGGCGGCTACCTGCGCGACGTGCTGGTCGACGAGGGCCAGTCGGTGCACCGGGGCCAGGCCCTCTTCCAGATCACGCCGACGCTCTACCAGGCCGAGCTCGCGCGCACTTCGGCGGAGGTGCAGCACGCCCAGGTCGAGTACCGGAACACCCAGATGCTCCGCGCGGGCAACGTGGTGTCGCCCAACGAGCTCGCGCTCGCGCAGGCGACGCTCAACCAGGTGACGGCGCAGCGGCAGGTGGCCCAGGCGCACCTGCGCTTCTCGCGCATCGAGGCGCCCTTCGACGGCATCGTGGGTCGGTTGATGGCGCGGCGCGGGAGCCTGTTGGAGGAGGGCGATCTCATCACGGTGCTCGCCGACAACAGCCAGATGTGGGTGTACTTCAACGTCAGCGAGCGGGACTACCTCGCGTACCGACGCATCCACGGCGTCAACGACCCGGTGCCGGTGCGCCTTCGCATGGCCAACGACGAGATGTACGCCCACCCGGGGACGATCCAGACCATCGAGGCGGACTTCAACAGCGACACTGGGACCATCGCGTTTCGCGCGGGCTTCCCCAACCGGGAGAGCATCCTGCGCCACGGCGAGACGGGCGAGATCCTGATGACGTCGGCGATGCCCGGCGCGCTGCTCATCCCGCAGAAGGCGACGTACACGGTGCTCGACAAGACCTTCGTGTTCGTCGTCGGGGCGGACAACGTCGTGCGCGCGAGGGAGATCACCCTGGGCGAGTCGATACCGCACCAGTACATCGTGCAGAGCGGCCTCCGCGAGGGTGAGCACATCCTCATCGAGGGCCTGCGCCGCGTGCGCGACGGCGACACCATCACGCAGAACCTCCGGGACGCCGATCAGGTGTTCAACGAGCTGAGCCACCTGCCGGCGGAGTGACGACGGGTCCACGTCCCGCTCGCGGGGAAGGCCGCGACGCTGCTACGACTCCGGGCCATGTCGCGTCACTCACTGAGCGTTGTGGTCACGATGTTGGGGTTGCTCGGGTGCGAGGCGACGCCCGCCACCTCGACGGACGCCGCCGTCGATCGGCCCGCGATCGTCGAGGACGTCACGGACGGCGGAGCGACGTGCACGGAGTCAGCGGGGGCCTTCGCGCCGCTGTCGACGCGCTGCGGTCACCTCGTCGACGCGCAGGGCCGGGTGGTCATCGTACACGGCATCAACGCCCGCATCGACGGCGTCTTCGACGTGGCCCTCGACATGGGGCGCGTGCCGTTGCAGCCGATTCCGCCCTTCACGGCCGACGACGCCGCGTCGATGCGGGCGCTCGGGTTCAACGTACTGCGCTTGCCGTTGCAGTGGTCGGGCGTCGAGCCCGTCGACGGCGCGGACTTCGACGCGGCCTATCTCGCTCGCGTGGCGACGGTCGTCGATCTCTGCCGCGCGGCGGGGCTGCTGGTGCTCCTCGACCTGCACCAGGACGCCTACTCCAAGGAGATCGGTGAAGACGGCGCGCCGCGTTGGGCCATCGTTCCGGCGCCTGAACAGCTTCTCCAGGGACCGCTCACCGACCTCGGCGCACGACGCACCTCGGGGCAGGTGCTGCGGGCCTTCTCGACCTTCTTCGGCGATGGGGCGGAGGGCGATCGCCTGCGTGGTCGCTACGCCCGGATGGCGGCCGCGGTCGCCGCGCGCTTCCGCGGAGACACGGCGGTGCTCGGGTACGAGATCTTCAACGAGCCGGTCGCGCTGGAGTCACAGGTGCAACGGCTCAACGCGCAGGTCGCGCGGGCGATGCGCGAGGCCGACCCCGGGCATCTCATCGTGTTCGAGCCCGACAGCACGGGGCGCCTCGCCACCAACCGATCGGCGCGGCCGAGGGAGCGCTTCCCGGTGACGGGCGCCGTGTACGCGCCGCACACCTACCCGCTGGCGTTCAATGGCTCCGAGGCGCAGCGGATGTCGTTCACCATCGACGACCTGCGGGTGGCGACGGAGAGCGCGCGCACCGAGGCCGATCTGTGGGGTGCGCCGCTGCTCATCACCGAGTGGGGCTACGACCCCAACGGCATTCGCACCGCCGACTACCACCGCATCCAGCAGGACCTCCAGGCCGAGTACCAGGCCGGGGCGATGTACTGGGTCTGGAAGGAGCGCTCGCAGGGCTCCTGGGGGATGCACGACTACGACGCGGCCACCGACGCGTGGCGGCTGCGGCCGGGCGTTCGTCGGGCGCTCGCGCGGGTGCGCCCCGAGGCCATCGCGGGCGAGCCCATCGGCTGGACCTTCGACGCGAGCGGCCGTCGCTTCGCGCTGCGCTTCGTGGCGCGCGCCGATCGGCGAGGGCCGCATCGGCTGTACGTTCCGGCGGCGGAGGACTTCGCGGCGGACGTCGTGGTGCGCTGCGACGGCGAGACACGGACCGCGACGCGAGACGCGCGCACGGGGGTCGTGGAAGTGGAGTGCGGCGGATCGACGGGGACGCACGAACTGACGGTGGAGGGGCGCTGACCAGAGATTCGGAGTAGCGGGTCAGCGACGTCGAGGACGCGAGGCCGCAAGGGCGCAGGGGTCGCAAGGAGTGGAGGGTCTCGAAGGACGGCCGGGTGAGTCCACGATCATCCCGCCTCCGCGAGGAAGCGCGCGAGGTACGGCGCCGTCCGGCTCTCCTTCGACCGCGCGACCTGCGTCGGCGTCCCCGCCGCCACGATGCGGCCACCCTCTTCGCCTGCACCGGGGCCGACGTCGATGACCCAGTCGCTCCCCGCCACCACGCGCATGTCGTGCTCCACCACGACGACCGTGTTGCCCGCCTCCACCAGCGCGTCGAGCTGCGCCATCAGCCGCTCGACGTCCGACGGGTGCAGCCCCGTCGTGGGCTCGTCCAGCACGTAGAGGCTGTCGCCGCGCTGCGCGCGTTGCAGCTCCGTCGCCAGCTTGATGCGCTGTGCCTCGCCACCCGATAGCTCGGTCGCGGGCTGCCCCAGTCGCAGGTAGCCGAGACCCACCTCACGCACCACATGCAGCGCGCGTCGCACCGCGGGCTCGTCCGCGAAGAACTCGTACGCCGCATCGACCGTGAGCCCGAGCACCGCGGCGATGGACCTTCCGCGGTACGTCACGGCGAGCGTTTCGGCGTTGAAGCGCGCCCCGGCGCAGACCGGACACGGCGCGTAGACGCTCGGCAGGAAGAGCATCTCCACCGAGACGAAGCCTTCGCCCTCGCAGTTGGCGCAGCGCCCCTTCGCGACGTTGAAGGAGAAGCGCCCCGCGTCGTAGCGCAGCGCGCGGGCAGCTTCTGTCGACGCGAAGAGCTTGCGTACATGATCGAAGAGGCCGGTGTACGTCGCGAGGTTGGAGCGCGGCGTTCGGCCGATGGGCTTCTGGTCGACGCGCACGAGGCGCTTCACGCCGTCCATGCCCGAGCGGATGCGGCCACCCACCGGCGCGGGCGCGTCGTCCTCGCCCTCTGCCTCGTCGCCCTCCAGCTCGTGGCCCAGCGCCGACGCGACGAGCTCCACCAACGCCTGACTCACGAGGCTCGACTTCCCCGAGCCCGACACCCCCGTCACGCTCGTGAAGAGCCCGAGCGGGAAGGACACGTCGAGGTCGCGGAGGTTGTGGCGCGTCACCCCCGCGAGCGCGAGCTCACCGCGCGCCTTGCGCGGCTTGCGCGCGGGCAACGGCGGCGTCTCGAAGAGGTGCACCCGCGTCTGCGAGGCGGCGACGTCGCGCAAGCCCTCCAACGGCCCGCTGTAGAGAACGCGACCGCCGTGCTCACCCGCGGCGGGGCCCACGTCGACGATCCAGTCGGCGCGGCGGATCACGTCGAGCTCATGCTCGACCACGAAGAGCGAGTTGCCCGATGCCTTGAGTCGGTCGAGCGCGCGGAGCAGCGCCTCGGTGTCGGCGGGGTGCAGGCCCGCGGAGGGTTCGTCGAGCACGTACACCACCCCGAAGAGGTTGGAGCGCACCTGCGTGGCGAGGCGCAATCGTTGGAGCTCGCCCGGCGAGAGCGTGGGGGTGCCGCGCTCCGGGGAGAGATACCCGAGGCCCAGGTCGAGCAGGACGGCGACGCGGGCGACGAGGTCCTCCGCGATGCGACGGCGGACGAGGGCCTTCTCGGGGTGCGCGCTGTCTTCCGCGTCGGGCGTGGCGGTGCCATCGGCGTGGGGGCGGAAGATCTCGGCGATGCGCTGGAGCGGGAGCCGTGACAGCTCGGTGATGTCGAGGCCCGCGAAGGTGACCGAGAGCGACTCGCGACGCAGGCGCCTTCCGCCGCACGCGGGGCAGTCGCGGCCGATCATGAACTCCTGGGCGCGCTTCTTCATCATCGCGCTCTGCGAGTGCGCGAAGCTGTGCAGCACGTGGCGCTTCGCGCTGCTGAAGGTGCCCATGTAGCTGGGCTCCTGCTTGCGCTGGAGGGCGCGCCGCGTCTCTTCGGGCGTGAGTCCCGCGTACACCGGGACGACGGGCTGCTCGTCGGTGAAAAGGATCCACTCGCGGGTCTTCTTCGGGAGCTCGCGCCAGGGGATGTCGACGTCGTGGCCGAGGGTCACGAGGATGTCGCGTTGGTTCTGTCCGCCCCACGCGGTGGGCCACGCGGCGACGGCGCGCTCGCGGATGGTGAGCGAGTCGTCGGGCACCATCGAGCGCTCGGTGACCTCGTAGAGACGACCCTGCCCCTGGCACTCGGGACACGCGCCCTCCGGCGTGTTGGGCGAGAACGCCTCGGCGTAGAGCAGCGCCTGCCCGTCGGGGTAGTGACCCGCGCGCGAGTAGAGCATCCGCAGGAGGTTGGAGAGCGTCGTGACGCTGCCCACCGACGAGCGCGCCGTCGCCGTCCCGCGCTGCTGTTGCAGGGCCACCGCGGGCGGCAGGCCGTCGACCTCGTCGACCTCGGGCACGGGCATCTGGTCGAAGAGCCGCCGCGCGTACGGCGACACCGACTCCAGGTAGCGGCGCTGGGCTTCGGCGTAGAGGGTTCCGAAGGCGAGCGATGATTTGCCCGAGCCGGAGACGCCGGTGAACACCACGAGGGCATCGCGGGGGATGTCCACGTCGACGTCGCGGAGGTTGTGCTCGCGGGCGCCGCGGACGCGCACGAAGCCGCGCGCGGAAGAAGAGTGGGGGTCGACGGTGGGCGGGTTGGAAGTGCGTCGGGGCATCGGGGGCGGGGCGACCGTATCAGCACCAGAGCCACCCGCATGCCTTCCCTTGCGGCCACCGCGGGCCACTCCCCCCGACCGGCGCACATGCTGCGCCTCCGATGCACGGCCTGCGCTCCGCACCGCCGAGGGCCCGCTGCGCGGCCTGCGTGCTTCCTGCGTCCATCGGCGCTGGGCATGCCTCCTGCTCACTGCCATTGTCACCGAAGGAGACACCCATTCCATGACGAAGATCCTGGTCCCCGTCGACTCCACCCCGATCGTCCAGGCCGTGCTCGCGACCGCCGTCGAAGAGGCACGCTGGCGCGGCGCCGAGCTCGTGCTGCTCCGCGCGCTCGGCATCCCCACCGAGCTCCCGCTGGAGGCGTACGCCCTGGCGCCCGACCAGGTCGCCTCGCTCGTCGAGCGCAGCGCCCGCGAGGAGCTCGAAGCGCTGCGCGCGTTGCTGCCGTCGGGCATCGAGGCCCGGGTGCGCGTGGAGTACGGCGCGGCGTGGCGGGTCATCTGCGACGTCGCGCGCCACGAAGACGCGGCGCTGGTGGTGATTGGCGCGCACGGTCATCGGGCGCTCGACGGGCTGCTCGGCACAACCGCGAGCCGGGTGGTCACGCACCTCGACCGACCGGTGCTGGTGGTGCGAACCGTCGCTACGGCCTGACCGGGGCGTCCGTCGAGAGCGGCAGTCGCACGCGAAACACCGTGCGCCCCGGGCGGCTCTCGACGTCGATGGCTCCGCCATGGTCGCCCACCACACGGTGCACGATGGAGAGACCCAGCCCCGTGCCCTGCGCCTTGGTCGAATAGAACGCATCGAAGATGGGCGCGTCGGGCGAGGGCAACCCGGGCCCGTCGTCCTCCACCTCGACGAGCGCCTGCCGGGGCTCGCGGCGCACCCGCAGCGTGACGCGACCGCCGCGCTGCGCCCCGACGGCGTCGAGGGCGTTGCGGAGGAGGTTGAGCAGCACCTGCTCGATCTTGCCCGCGTCGATGGGCACCACGAGGTCGGCCGCGGGCAGGTCGACGGTGACCTCCGCCCCCGCGCGATCGGCGTCGACGGCGACCACCGCCGCAGCGCGACGACACACCTCCGGGAGCGAACACAACCGCCGGTCGGGCGGCACCGGGCGGGCGAAGACGAGGAAGTCGCGCACCAGCGCCGACAGCCGCTGGATCTCGACGCCGATGAAGCGCGTCGCCTCCAGCGCCTCGGGGCTCCCGTCGGAGCGCTTGAGCGCGCGTTCGAGGTAGGTCACGTGCAGCAGCGCGCCGTTGAGGGGATTGCGAATCTCGTGGGCGAGGCCCGCCGCGAGCGTTCCGACGGCGGCGAGGCGCTCGCTCTGGCGCGTGCGTTCGCGCAGGGCGTTTTCGTCGGTGACGTCCTGCCCGACGGCGTAGAGGGCGACGGTGTCGTCGGGCGTCGGGGCGACCGGCGAGAGGATCCAGCGCACCAGCCGCTCGCGGCCCGATCGCGCCCGCAGCAGCGACTCCCAGGTCTCCGGGGCGGAGACGTGTCCCGCGGCGGCTCGTAGAAATCGCGCCCCGTCGCTGTCGCGCAGCGGAGCGGGCACGAGCAGCTCCACGAAGGCGCGACCGAGGGCCTCGTCCGCGGCGTACCCGGTGACCCGCTCGGCCTCGTGGTTGAAGAGCACGATCGCGCCCGCGTCGTCGGTGCCCACCACGATCACGCGAGCGAGCTCGACGGCGCTCGCGGCCCGGTGCTCGCTGCGCGCCAGCTCTCCGCGCAGGCGGTCGTTCTCCTGCCGCGCGGTGCGCTGGAGGCGCTCGACGTAGGACTCGCGGTAGGTCTCCAGCATGATGGCGAGCTCCAGGTCGAGCACCCGACCGAGCGCCGCGCGCGTGGCCGTCGCCGCCGCCGCGTCCATCCCCTCCGCGAGCACCTCGAAGGCGCCGCGGATGAGCGCCATCGCCGTGAACATGTACCGCTGCGGCAGCCCGATGCGAACGTGGACGCGACCGATGCGCGCCCGCTCGGCGTAGTACGACTCGTCGTGCGGGCCGCGGCAGAGGCGGTCCATCCACCGCACGAGCGAGCGCCGCAGACGCTCGATCTGCTCCTCGCCGGTGAAGACCGCGTGGGCCTCCTCGTGCTCGCGCACCCGCTCGTAGAACTCCGCCGCGATGCGCTCGAAGTGGGGCGTCGCCACTTCGCCGAAGGCGGCCAGCGCGCGGGCGTCGTCGTCCGTGAAGCGCACGTAGCGCTTCATCTCGTCGAACAAGGTCTCGGCGGTCGGCTCGGTCATCGCGCACAGGGTCGCGCCTGTCGCGCGACGAAGCCAACGGTCTGAGCAGCCATCGTGCCGCCGGGTGGCGCAAGTCACCGCCCGATCGCGCGCAGAGCAGAACGTGCGCGAGGGCGTGCAATCGGCGCACTGCGGGCCCGACCGGAGGTCCGCCGACGACCGGTCAGCCCGGGCGGAAGTGCCGCTCGACGAAGGGCGTTCGGAAGAGCCCCGTCGGGTCGGTGCGCGCGAGCAGCGCGGCGAAGCGCTCGTAGGTCTCGGGGTACATCCCGCGCAGCTCGGCCGGCGTCGCATGGAAGACCTTGCCCCAGTGCGGTCGACCGCCGAAGCCCTTCATCAGCGCCTCGAAGGCCTCGAACGCCCTCGCGAGGCGCGGTCCGCCGCCCGCGATCATCAGTCCGACGAAGCAGCTCGTGCGGCCATACGCCGGGCTCATCCAGAGCTCGTCGCCGCGGGTGAAGCGCACGCCGACGGGGAAGTTGAGCCGCAGGCCCTCGCGCTCGACCAGCGCACGAAGCGCGTTCATGGCCTCGGCGGTGCGCTCGATGGGAATCGCGTACTCGGACTCGACGTAGCGCGGCGGCAGCGGGTTGTTGAGCACGAGGTCGCTCCGGTCGACGCGCGTGCCCGTCTTGTAGAGAGCCCCACGCGCTACACGGTTGAGCGTCGGGATCGCCGCCGGAAAGGTATCGCCGAGCGCGAGGAGCGCACCGAATCCGACGTTTTCGGCGTGACGGATGGGCGCCGGTCCCGGCGGGCTCGGTCGCGCGGGCGGCGTGGTCGCGCGGTTGCGCTCGAAGAGCAGCGCGGCGTCGGTGTGCGGCAGCCAGAAGAACTGCGCGTGGTCGTTGCGCTCGACCCGCGCGATGGTCGCGGCACCAAACGCTTCACCGAAGGGCAGCACCGTCGTCTTCTCTTCGAGGTCGAAGGCCGGCACGCACGCGAGCGTCAGGTCCGCGATCACACCGAAGGCGCCGAAGCCCACGCGCGCCCCAGCGAACAGCTCGGGGTCGCTCTCGGCGCTCACCGCGCGCGCCTCGCCGTCGGCGGTGACGAGGGTCATCGCGACGACCTGCGTGGCCATGACCCCGAAGCGAACGCCCGATCCATGCGTCCCGGTCGCGACGGCGCCCGCGAGGGTCTGCTCGGAGATGGAGCCGAGGTTCTCCAGCGCGAGCCCGGCGTCGTGGAGCGCGCGGTTGACGGCGTGGATGCGCGCCACGCCCTGCGCGACGACCCGACGCGCGGCGGCGTCGACGCGGACGTCGCGGAGGCCGTCGAGCACGATGGCGTGACCGTCGGTGTGGTTGGCCTCCGACCACGAGTGGCCCGTGCCGTAGACCTTCACCTTCGCCCCGCTCGCCGCGGCTCGCGCGACCGCGGCCCGCAGCGCATCGAGCGAGGCGGGGCGGTCGATCGCCGCGGGGGTGAAGGCCGTCGAGCGCGCCCAGTTTTGCAGGGGTTGGTGGGGGAGAGTCACATCGTCCTCGATCTCGGCGCGAACATACGGCGGCGGCGATCGAGCCGTCCAAACACAACGCCAACGACCCGGTGACCGCGACCCTGACCGTCGTCGAGCTGATCAGCCCGCGCGTCGTCGGATGAGGCGCAGCGTGCCTTCTTCTCCGGCGCACCAGAAGTCGCCGTCCGGCGTTCGCTCGACGCCCGCGATCATGCGAACCGGAACGGACACGACCTCGTCGACCGTTCCGTCGGGAGCGAGCCGACGGAGCTCGGAGGGCCCGTCATCGCCCGCCGCCCCGTGCCAGAGCGCGCCGTCGAGGCAGGACACACCCGTGACGAAGCGATCGGAGCCGAGCGTCTTCACCACCTCGCCCGTCTGCGCGTCGACCTTGAGAATCCTCCGACCGCTCCACTGGCCGACCCAGAGGTAGCCGTCGGCCCAGGCCATGCCGCTGCACCCCTCGCCCGGCGCGGCCAGTCGTCGAAGCACCTCGCCGCTGTCCGCGTCGATGACGAGGATCTGCGATCGCGAGAGCTGGTACAGGCGCGCGCCGTCGAAGGCCGTGCCGCCCTTCGCGGAGTCCATCGGGAAGCGACGCACGATGCGCTCGGCCGCGGGGTCGAAGGCCACGAGCTCCTCGTCGCGCGCAAACCACTCTACCAATTCATGTTCGCGCCCTCGTGGGAGGCCGGGTGCAAGAGCTGCTCGCTCGTCGCGGAGACCTTCGACCGCACGGTGGTGCACCTCGCCGCGCGCGACACGTCCTTCGTCGCCGTCTCGCGTGCGCCCTTCGAGAAGCTCGACGCGTACGAGCGGCGCATGGGGTGGACCTTCCCATGGGTGTCGTCGTCGAACACCGAGTTCAACTTCGACTACCGGGTGTCGTTTCGCCAGGAGGACGTCGACGCGAAGAGCGTCGAGTACAACTACCAACGCACCGCCTTCGGGACGACCGAGGCGCCGGGGTTCAGCACCTTCCTGCGCGACGGCGGCGACGTCTTCCACGCGTACTCGACCTTCGGGCGAGGCGTCGACGCGCTGATGAACGTCTACCACCTGCTCGACCTCACGCCGCTCGGTCGGGACGAGGACGGCAGGGGGATGTTCTGGGTGCGCCGACGCGACGAGTACGAGGCGCCCAAGCCCGCCGTGTAGAACGCCCCTCGGGTTGTCGGTGATGGACAGCCATCGCACCCGCTCACCACCGCACCTGCGCCGCGACCGACGGCGGCACCAGCATCCAGTAGCGACCCTGCTGCTGCATCCGCCCGGCGCGGTCGTGGGCGTCGGGCCCGTTGCCCCAGAAGAGGTCGCCGCGCACCACGCCCCGGATCGCGCCGCCGGTGTCCTGCGCGACGACGAGTCGACGGATGACACCGACGCCCTCCAGCGGCGCAAGATCGAGGAACAACGGCGCCCCCAGCGGGATGAAGCGCGTGTCGACGGCGAGGCTGCGACCAGCCGTGAGCACCACGCCCTCGGAGCCCGTCGCCCCCTGCTCGCTCTCGTGAAAGAACACATACGACGGGTTGCGGTCCATCACGGCCTGAGACTCGCGCGGGTGCGCGACGAGCCACGCGCGGATCGACTGCAGCGACACCTCGCCCGCCTGGAGCGCACCCCGCTCGATGAGCACCCGACCGATGGGGACGTACGGGTGGCCGTTGCTCACGTCGTAGTGGACCCGCATCACCGAGCCGTCCTCCAACACCACGCGCCCCGACCCCTGGATCTCAAGGAAGAACGCGTCCACCGCATCGTCGACCCACACCACCACCCGCGCTCGCCGACGCAGCGCGCCCGCCGCGATCTGCGCGCGGGTCCAGTAGGGGCGCAGACGCCCTCCGACGCGGCGCACGGCACCACGGTGCGCGCTCGACGAGAGGAGATCCGACGGGCGCGCGTACAGCGGCACATGGAAGCGCCTGCTGCGGGTGCGCGAGCCGTGCAGCTCGGGCTCGTAGTACCCGGTGAAGAGCCCGCGATCGTTGCCCTCCGCGGCGACGGACACCGGCACGAAGTGACGCTCGAAGTAGGCGCGCGCCGCGGCCGCGTCGGCCTCGGGCGGAGGGAGCGCGCGGCAGGGGGCCTTCCAGTCTGCGGCGACGCCGACGAGGCCCCGTGGCCCCAGCGGGCGATCGTCGGGCACACGCAGCAGCCGCGCGCAGGTGCGCCGCCACGCGGGGAGCGTCTCGGCCACGTTGTCGTCGCGCCACCCCGGCAGCGCATCGAAGGCGGAGCGCGTCGGAGGCGCGGGCGGGCGTCGCGTCACCGGAGCGGCGACCGCGGGCACATCGGTCGGAGCGGCTGGCGCGGCGGTGGCCAGCGGGTCCCACGACGGCGTCGTCGACGCGCACGCGACGAGCGGCGCGAGGAGCCACGGGAGCAGAGACCGGAGCGATGCCATGCGCCCGATCATGCCCGGGTCTCATCGGGCGGCGGGGACGGGGCGTCGGCGCGGGCCAGGTCTCGGAGCGCGGTCGGGCGCGCGAGCTCGCCGCCTGCCTTGCCGGTGAGCAGCCGCTGCGCGGGATAGATGCTGCGGTGCCCGGTGAGCACGTAGGCCACGACGCAGACGAGCGTGACGTGGGGGAAGGCGCCTCCGCCGAGCAGCTCGACGGCCATCACGGAGAGGGCGAGCGGAGCGTTGGAGGCCGACGCGAAGACCGCCGCCATGCCGACGCCCGCGCCGAGCGCGAGAGGGATGTCGAAGGCCCGCGCGAGCACGCTGCCGAGCGACGCGCCCACGAAGAACAGCGGCGTGACCTCGCCCCCCAGGAAGCCCGCGCCGAGCGTGACGGCCGTGAACAGGAGCTTCGCGGCGAAGGCGTAGACGGGGACGTTCGGGTCTTCGAAGGCGCGAAGTATCATCGGCACGCCGAGGCCGAGGTAGTCGCTGGTGCCAAACAGGCGCCAGAGCCCGACCACGGCCGCGCCGCCCAGCGCCATGCGCCACCCCAGGGAGGGGACGCGTCGTTCGCCTTCACGCTTGATCCAGTGCGTGAGCTCGATGAACACCGTCGACGCGGCGGCCATCGCGGCGGCGAAGACCAACCACTTCACCGCGAGCGATGGCGTCAGCGCGACGTGGGGCGCCGCAGGGTAGTGCGCGTGTCGGATGCCACAGGCGCGCGTGGTCATGTCGCCGACCAACGAGGCGACGAGCGCGGGGATGAGCGCCCCGTACGCGATGCGGCCCAGCACGACGAACTCGAGGCCGAAGATCGCGCCCGCGATGGGCGTGCCGAAGACCGCACCGAAGCCACCGGCGACGCCCGCGGCGATGAGCTGACGACGGACCGAGCGGTCGACGGCGAGGCGATGCGCGATCGCGTCGGCGAGGCCCGCGCCCATCTGGACGGCGGTTCCTTCGCGGCCGGCGCTGCCGCCGAAGAGGTGGGTGAGCACGGTGCCGACGAGCACCATCGGCGCCAGTCGGAGCGGGATCTCGGGACCGTCGTCGTGGATGGCGTCGATGACGAGGTTGTTGCCTCCCTTGATCGACCGCCCGAGGCGCTCGTAGACCCAACCGAGAACGAGGCCCGCCAGCGGTAGCGCGTAGACGATCGTCTCGCGGCGACCGCGAATGGCGGTGACGTGGTCGAGCAGGAGGAGGAAGAGCGCCGAGGAGAGGCCGCAGCACAGGCCCACGACGGCGCCCAGGACGACCCATTGCCCGAGGGCGACGAGGCGGTTGCGAAGCGATGCGTGGGTCACGTCGACGGCTCCGCTCGGTGAGGCACCCGGAGGGCTCTCGCGGTGGGCGACGGGGATGTCAAGTCACGCCGCCCGCGGGCGCGTCCGAACGCTGGCGCCTGCGCAGCGAGTCCTGAGGGTCGAGACGGCCCGCGGTCACCGCGCGCAGGCAGCCGCGCAACCAGCGGTGCGCGGGGTCGGCGTCGTGCCGCGGGTGCCACAACATCGAGACGGTGATCTCCGGGGCCGCGAAGGGCAGCGCGAAGCTCACCATCGACTCGCGCAGCGTCTGGGTGTGGCGCTCGGGGACGCTCGCGATGAGGTCCGACGCGCGCGCCAGCGCCAGGGCGGTCGCGAAGCCGCCGACGACCGTGACGATGGTGCGCGCGAGCCCGAGCGCGGCGAGCGCCTCGTCGACGCGGCCCTTCGCGTGACCCTCGCGGGAGAACAGCACGTGCTTTCCCGCGACGTAGCGCGCGAGCGTGAGCTTTCGACGGGCGAGCGGGTGCCCGTGTCGCACCGCGCCGATGTAGCGGTCGTGAAACAGGGCCTGGGTGCGCAGCTCGGGGCTGGTCTGGTCGTTGACGACGCCGGTCTCCAGGTCGACGACGCCCTCGCGCAGCAGCCTCCCATCCTTGTCGGCCTTCGGGAGGAAGCGGAGCTGCACCCCCGGCGCTTCGCGCTGGGCGCGGGCGATGAGCGCGGGGCCGAAGCTCTCCACGAATCCCTCCGTGTTGCGCAGCGTGAAGGCGCGCACGAGGCGCGTGAGGTCGAGCGCCGCGGCGGGGCGCAACACGCTTTGCGCCTCCTGCACCAGCGGAGCGGCGCGCCCGCGCAGCTCGATGGCGCGCGGCGTCGGCACCAATCCCCGCCCCGATCGCACCAGCAGCGGGTCGCCGGTGGCCTCGCGCAGGCGCGACAACGCGCGGCTCATCGCCGACGCGCTCAGCCGTAAGCGGCGGGCCGCGCCCGCGACGCTGCCTTCCTCCAGGAGCACATGGAGCGTCACGAGCAGGTTCAGGTCGGGCATCGACATGGGCCCGACGCTACCAGACCGGCCGGGGGTGACATGGCGTCCCGTGCACGGGTCACCTGCAACCGATGCGCGTTCCGCCATGTTGCGAGCGACGCTACGAGTCGGAGGCGTGAGCTCCACGCAGACACCACCCCCAGGAGAAGCCCATGACCGACGCCCTCGACACCTTCGTCACCCAGACCCGCGCCTCCTTTGGACCGCTCACCACCGAGATGGTCGCCGCCGTGCGCGGCCACCTGGAGCAGCTCACCCACGCGCCCGGCACCGAGCCCTGGCTGGCCGCGCTGCACCGGGAAGCACCAGCGTCCCGCGAGCTCTACCGCGACCCCACCCACGGCTTCGTGCTTCTGGCGCACAGCGAGCCCGCGCACCTGTACCGCGCGCCCCACGACCACGGTCGCAACTGGGTCATCTACGCGCTGCAACGAGGCGCCATGGAGATCGGGACCTACGCCCGCGTGCAGTCCCCGGACGGCGGCGTCCGCCTGGTGCGACGGGACGCGTCGGTGCTGCGCGCGGGCGAGGCGCGCCTCTACCTGCCGGGTGACATCCACGACACGCGCGGCCTCGACGAGCCGTCGCTGCTGTTTCGTTTCACCGCGCGCGACCTGAAGAGCGACGACGAGGCGCGGTGGATCACCCGCTACGTCGAGCGCGACGGCGTCTGGACCCTCGGAGCGGCGTGACCCCGCACCCCGTCGTCGGGGAGGGGCCGCGGCGCAGCATCGCGATCGCCTGCGTGCTCGCGGCCATCGTCCTCGTGGTGCTCGACGCCGCCGTCGCCAACGTCGCGCTGCCTGCCATCGCGCGCTCGCTCGCGGTGACGCCCGCCGTCTCGGTGCGCGTGATCACCGCCTACCAGATGGCCCTCGTGATGGCGTTGCTCCCGTGCGCCGCGCTCGGCGAGAGCGTCGGCTACCGTCGTGTGTATGCGGGAGGCGTCGCGCTCTTCGTCGGCGCGTCGGCGCTGTGCGCGTTCGCCCCATCGCTGTCGTGGCTCGTCGTCGCGCGCTTCGCCCAGGGCCTCGGCGGCGCCGGCATCATGTCGCTCGGCGTCGCGCTGCTGCGCTTCGTGGTCCCACCCGAGCGGCTCGGCGCCGCCATCGGCTGGAACGCCCTCGCCGTCGCGCTCGCCTCGGCCGCGGGTCCGACCGTCGGCGCGGTGATTCTCTCCTTGGGAGGCTGGCCCTGGCTCTTCGCCATCAACCTCCCGCTCGGCGCGTTGGTGCTGCTCGCGACGCGGGCCCTGCCGTCCGTCACCGGGAGCGCGCGCCCGCTCGACCCCGCCAGCATCGCCCTCAACGCCTCCGCCTTCGCCGCCCTGGTCGTCGGCGCCGAGCTGCTCCCCGTGGCGCCCGCCGTCGCGACCGTCACCCTCGCCGTGGCCGCGCTCGGCATGATCGCCCTGGTGCGCCGCGAGCTGCCGCGTGACGCGCCGTTGATCCCGCTCGATCTCCTGCGCGACGCCTCCTTCCGCACCTCCGTGGTCGCGTCGGTGTGCTGCTTCGTCGGACAGAGCGCCGCGATGGTGTCGCTGCCGTTCTATCTGCAACACAGCCTCCGCCAGGATGCGTTGCACACCGGCCTCCTCATCACGCCGTGGCCCCTGACGGTCGCGGTCGTGGCGCCGATCGCGGGGCGGCTGACGGAGCGCGTCTCGGGCGCGTGGCTGTGTGCCCTCGGCGGCACCTTGCTGGCGATCGGACTCGCGGGCGCGGCGCTCGCTCCGCTCGCCGGACGGCCGCTCGCGCTGCTCCCCTGCGTGGTGCTGTGCGGTGCGGGCTTCGGGCTGTTTCAGGTCCCCAACAACCGCAACATGCTCCTGTCCGCGCCGACCGCGCGCAGCGGCGCAGCCGGCGGCATGCAGGGCACCGCGCGCCTCACCGGCCAGACCCTCGGCGCCGTGCTGATGACCCTGCTGTTCGCGAGGATGTCGATCGACGTCGCGCCGCGCGTCGGCCTCGGCGTCGCGGCGGCGCTGACGTTGATCGCAGGGCTCGTCAGCACGCGCCGCGTCGGGGTGCCGGTGGCCGTCGACCGAGCGTGACGGGCGCCTCGCACGCCGCGCGATGGGCAACACCACCGGCGCGTCGAGGCGGGCGAACAGCGGCTCCCAGCGATCTCCGCGACGAGGCGCCGCCGGTGAAGATCCCCGCGATGACGCCTCGCTCCGACACGCCCGACCGCGAGTGCGTCAGGTCGAGAGGCGACCCAGGACGGTGGCGATGACGACGACCAGCTCCTGGTTGTCGATGGGCTTGGTGGCGAACTGGTTGAAGCCCGCCATGAAGGCGCGGGTGCGATCGCCCGGCGCGGCGTAGGCCGTGAGGGCCACGGAGGGGACGCGGCCTCCCTCCGCAGCGGGCAACGCACGCACCTTCCGCATGAAGGTCAGCCCGTCTTCATCGGGCATCCCGATGTCGGAGACCAGCACGTCCGGGGGGTCGCGCCGAAGCATCGCGAGGGCCCCGGCCGCCGACGCGGCGACCCGCACCGACGCCCCGTATTGTTCGAGCAGCACCGTGAGCACGTCGCGCGTGTCGGGCTCGTCGTCCACCACCAGGATGCGGACCGCCTCCAGCGCGATGGAGCGCGCCAGCGCCACCGAGTGTTCAGCGCCCTCGGGCGCGGGTGTGGGGGCCGCGGGCACCGGCGACGACCGGATCGGGGCCACAGGGAGACGCACCGTGAAGGTCGACCCGCGGCCTCGGCCTTCGCTCTCGGCCGAGATGGTGCCGCCGTGCAGCTCGACGAGCGAACGGCAGATCGCGAGGCCCAGCCCGAGGCCGCCATGCGTGCGGGTGATGCTCCCATCCGCCTGCCGGAAGCGCTCGAAGACGTGCGGGAGAAAGGTCGGCTCGATGCCTGCGCCGGTGTCCTTCACCGTGATCTCGACCGAGCTCTCGACGCGCCGAACATAGACCCGGATGGCGCCGCCCTTGGGCGTGAACTTGGTCGCGTTGGTCAGCAGGTTGTTGACGACCTGCACGAGCCGACCCGCGTCGCCCATGAGCGTGCCCGCCTGCGGGTCGATGACGGCGCGGAGGGACACGCCCTTGCCTGCCGCCGCCGGGCGGATGGTGTCGAGAGCCGACTCGACGAGCACACCCGGCTCGACGGGTTGAACGTCCAGGCGGAGCTTGCCGGTGACGATGCGCGAGAGGTCGAGCAGGTCGTCGATGAGCTGCGACTGCACCCGCGCGTTGCGCTCGATGGTCGCGAGCCCCTTGCTCACCTGACCGGGGTCGTCCTGGCGCATGCGCAGCATGGTGGCCCAGCCGAGGATGGCCGTGAGGGGCGTGCGCAGCTCGTGCGACAGCGTGGCGAGGAACTCGTCCTTCAACTGCGACGCCTCGGTGGCCTCGCGGTAGAGCATGGCGTTTTCGACCGCGACGCTCGCGCGGCGCGCCAGCTCTTCGGCGAGCACGAGGCTGTCGGCGGTGAAGCGACGCCCCGACTCGGCGGACACGAGGCTGATCGTCCCCACGGTGGACCCGCGCACCGTGAGCGGAACGCACATCGAGGACGAGAGACCGAGGGAGCGCGCGACGCCGAGCAGCTCGGGGTCGGGCACCGACGCTTCGAGCAGCGCGTCGCTGATCTCGTAGAAGACCTCGGACCGCCCCGTCCGCAGGACGTGCGGGACGCCGTGCGGGTCGTCCAGGGTCGGGGGCCAGCGGCGGTAGAGCTCGTGCGCGAGTTCGACCTTGGTTGGGTCGACGTGCACGACGGCGAGGCGTTGCAGCGTGCGATCGGGACCGAGCATGTCCACCGCGGCCCAGTCGGCGATCGTGGGGACGCAGAGGCGCGCGAGCGTGGCCAGGATCTGTCGATAGTCGAGCGAGCTCGCGAGCGTGTTGGACGCCTCGGACAAGAACCGGAGCCACCCTTCTGCGCGGCGTGCTTCTTCGGCCAGGGTCCGGCGCTCGGTGATGTCCTGGGTGACCTTGACGAAGCCGACCGGCTCGCCCGCGGCGTCCCGCAGCACGGACAGCGAGACCGTGGCGTAGAAGCGCGAGCCGTCCTTCCGCAGACGCCATCCCTCGCCCTCGTAGCGACCCGTCGCGCGGGCGACCGCGAGCTCTTCCTCGGGCAGCCCCGTCGCGAGATCTTCCGGCGTGAAGAACATCCCGTAGTAGCGCCCCCGCACCTCCTCGACGGCGTAGCCCTTGATGCGCTCGGCCGGCGCGTTGAAGGTCTCCACCCGCCCGTCGCGATCGAGCATGGAGATGGCGTGGTCGCGGACGCCGTCGAGGATCAACCGCAGCCGCTGGTCCTGTCGGCGCAGCGCGACGATCTCGTCGGTGGCGTTCTCGGTGGGGTGGTCCGCGTCGTTCATGGGTTCGTTGGGGAGAGTGGGGGGGCCCCCGGGTCAACCCCTTGTCGGGGTAGGCCTGGCAAAGCGCAAGGAGGCGCCGTCGGCCGTCCGATCGCCGCGATCGTTGCCCGGACGGCGGGCGTCGAAACAGACCGTCTCAAACTTTTCTCTGATGACCACTCCGCGGCCGGAGGGTACCGGCAATGGGAGGGAGGGTTGGTCCAATCTTCAGGCACGGGCGATCGCCGCGCTGGGGTGATCGAAGCGCCGCGCGCGACCCCGCGAAGCCTCGAAACCCGGCGGGCGATTTCAACGGTTTGTCATGACTTTTTAAGCTCTTGACCCCTCAAGCAGAGGGCTCGACGTTCCGATAGGAGGTGGCGTAGTCAATGGGCACTCCGACCCACCGACCAGAGGACGAGGAGCCTCGGAGAGCACGTGATGATGAGCGTCGACCTGGGGGCATCGGGAGAAGCGCGGCTCACGCCCGAGCAGCGCGCTGCCTTTGAGGACTTCTGGCGCGTCTACGCGTCCCACCACGACGCCGACCATGTCGCGACGCTGCGGCCGTTCGCCGAGCGCCCGGAGCTCGGGCCGGCGCTGCGCGCGCAGGTCGCGGCCTGCGCCGGGCAGGGGGTGAGCTTCTGGGGCTGGTACGATCAAATGACCGCGGGGGTGCGGCAACTGCTGCCCGCGATGGTCGCGGCCTACGGCGACGACCGGCCGCGGCTGGTCGCGGCGCTCGACGCCCAGCACCGCTTCCACGACCGGCTGCGGGCCGTGGCCGGCGACGAGTACCTGCGTGTGAGGGAGGAGATGGTCCGCGACGCCGAGGCACGCCTCGCCGAGGCCGCGCTCGCCGACCTGCGCCGGGAGCGCGCCACCGACGCGAGGTTCCGGACCTTCCTGGAGGCCGCGCCCGACGCGGTGGTGATCGTCGACCGCGACGGGACCATCGTCCTCGTCAACGGGCAGGCGGAGCGGCTCTTCGGGTACCCGCGCGGCGAGCTGCTGGGGAGGGCGGTGGACATGCTCGTGCCCCAGCGCTTCCGGGACCGCCACCCGGGCCACCGCGCGGGCTACGTCCGCGAGCCGAGGCCGCGCGCGATGGGGTCGGAGCTGGAGCTGTACGGCCTCCGCAAGGACGGGACGGAGTTCCCGGTGGAGATCAGCCTGAGCCCGCTGGAGACCGAGGAGGGGCCGCTCTTCTCCAGCGCCATCCGCGACATCACCTCGCGCCGTGCGACCGAGGCCGCGCTCAAGCTGTCCAACCGCGAGCTCGAGGCCTTCAGCTACTCGGTCGCGCACGACCTGCGCGCGCCGCTGCGGGGCATGAGCGGCTTCGCCCATGTGCTGCTCGACGAGTACCAGGACAAGCTCGACGCCGACGGCCGCGACGCGCTCCAGGAGATCCTGCTCAACGCGCGGCGGATGGCCGAGCTCATCGACGCCCTGCTCTCGCTCGCCCGCGTGACCCGCAGCGAGCTCAAGCCCGTGGCGGTCGACCTCGCGGCGCTCGCCCGCGCCATCGTCGCGAGGCTCGACGCGGAGGAGCCCCGCCCGGCCCGGGAGGTCGTGGTGCACGAGAACCTCCAGGCGTGGATCGACCCGCTCCTCGCCCGCGCCCTCCTGGACAACCTGCTCGGCAACGCCTGGAAGTTCACGCGGCGGGCGGCCGCGCCGCGCGTCGAGGTCGGCTGCGTCGAGGGCGAGGGCGGGCGCGTCTTCTTCGTGCGGGACAACGGCGCGGGCTTCGACATGGCCTACGCCAACAAGCTCTTCGCGCCCTTCCAGCGCCTGCACGCGATCGCCGAGTACCCTGGCACCGGCGTCGGCCTCGCGACCGTGCAGCGCATCGTCCACCGCCACGGCGGCCGTATCTGGGCCGAAGGGCGCGTGGGCGAGGGCGCGACCTTCCTCTTCACGGTCGCGGCGGCCCCGCTCGGGACCCCGCCGTAGCCCCCCCGCAGACGCCGACCGTCGACCGCCACAGGAGCACCAGACCCACCGTGCACAAGACGATCCTGCTCGTCGAAGACAACCCGACCGATGAGAAGCTCACCACACGGGCGTTCCGCACGTGCGGCGTCGCCAACACGATCACCGTCGCGCGCGACGGCGTCGAGGCGCTCGATTACCTGTTCGGGACCGGGATGCACGCCGCGCGCACCACGAGCGACCTGCCAGCGGTCGTCCTGCTGGACCTGAAGCTGCCCCGCGTCGACGGCCTGGAGGTGCTGCGTCGCCTCCGCGCCAACGAGCGCACACGCCTGCTGCCGGTGGTCATCCTCACGGCCTCCGCGGAGGAGGAGGACGTCGAGCGGGGCTACTCGCTCGGCGCCAACGCCTACGTCCGCAAGCCCGTGGAGTTCGCCGAGTTCGCCGAGGTGGCCCGCACGCTCGGACACTTCTGGCTCGTCATGAACCAGCGGCCCCCGGCCCGGCGGTCCGAGCCGTGACCGCGCCGCTGCGGGTGCTGCTCGCCGAGGACTCGCCGACGGACGCCAAGCTCGTCCTGCGGGCGCTGCGCGACACCGGTCGGGCCGTGGAGTCCGAGCGCGTCGAGGACGCGGCGGCCATGCGCGCCGCCCTCGCCCGCGCGCCCTGGGACCTCGTGCTGAGCGACTGGTCGATGCCGGAGTTCAGCGCCCTCGGCGCCCTCGCGGTGCTCAAGGAGAGTGGGCTCGACCTGCCGTTCATCATCGTGTCGGGCACCATCGGCGAGGAGCTGGCCGTCGAGGCGATGCGCGCCGGGGCGCACGACTACGTGCTCAAGGACCGCCTCGCGCGGCTCGCCCCGGCGGTCGAGCGCGAGCTGCGGGAGTGCGCCCTGCGGGCCGAGCGCGCCCGCGAGCAGGCGCGCTTCCAGGCGCTCATCGAGCACAGCGCCGACGGCGTCACCCTCACGTCCGCCGACGGCGTCACCCTCTACCGCAGCCCGGCGGTGTGGCGCATCCTCGGCTTCCCGGAGGGCTCGGCGGTCGGCGATCGGGGCTTCGAGCGCCTTCACCCCGACGACCGCGCAAAGGCCGAGGCGGCCTACGCGGAGCTGACGGCCTCCCCGAGCGAAAGCCGCACGCTGGAGGTCAGGGTCGCCTGCGCCGACGGGTCCTGGCGGTGGGTGGAGGTGCGGACCAAGAACCTCCTCGCCGACCCCGTCGTGAACGCCTTCGTCAGCAACCTCCGAGACATCACCGAGCGGCGGCGCAGCGAGGCGGCGCTGCGCGCCGGCGAGGCCCGCTTCCGCCAGCTCGCCGAGAGCATCCGCGAGGTGTTCTGGATGACCGACCTGGAGAAGGGTGTGATGGTCTACGTCAGCCCGGCCTACGAGAGCGTCTGGGGGCGGAGCTGCGAGTCCCTGTACGCGTCGCCGCAGGACTGGTCCGACGCCCTGCACCCCGAGGACCGGGCCCGGGTGCTGGAGGCCGCGACGACCCGGCAGGCGGTCGGCACCTACGACGAGGAGTACCGAATCGTGCGCCCGGACGGGACCGTCCGGTGGATCCACGACAAGGCCTTCCCGGTGCGCGACGAGGGCGGGCGCGTGGTGCGCGTCGCGGGCGTCGCCGAGGACGTCACGGCGCGGCGCGAGTTGGAGGGACAGTTCCGGCAGTCGCAGAAGATGGAGGCGGTGGGGCGCCTGGCCGGCGGGATCGCGCACGACTTCAACAACCTGCTCTCGGTGGTGCTCGGCTACGCCGACCTCGCGCTAGGCGACCTGCCCCCCGGCGAGCGGCTGCGGGACGACCTCATCGAGATCAAGAGGGCCGGGGAGAGGGCCGCGGGGCTCACGCAGCAGCTCCTCGCCTTCAGCCGGCAGCAGGTGATGGCGCCGCGCGTGCTCGACCTCGCCGAGGTCGTTGCCGGCACCGAGCGGATGCTCCGGCGGCTGGTCGGCGAGGACGTCGAACTCGCCCTCCTGAGCACGCCCGGCGCGGGCCGCTGCAAGGTCGACCCGGGGCAGGTCGAGCAGGTGGTGATGAACCTCGTGGTGAACGCCCGCGACGCCATGCCGCTGGGGGGCAGGCTCACCATCGAGACGTGCGCGGTGGTGTTCGACGAGGGGTACACGCGCGAGCACCTGGACGTGGCGCCGGGGGCCTATGTGATGCTCTCGGTGAGCGACACCGGGTGCGGCATGGACGCGGCGACGCGGTCGCGGATCTTCGAGCCCTTCTTCACTACGAAGGAGAAGGGCAAGGGGACGGGCCTCGGGCTCTCGACGGTGTTTGGCATCGTCAAGCAGTCGGGTGGTCACGTCTGGGTCTACAGCGAGCCCGGCGTGGGGACGACCTTCAAGGTCTACTTCCCGCAGGTGCAGGAGGCGTCCGAAGCGGCGGCCCCGCGGGCGACACAGGCGGAGGTGCTCGGGGGCTCGGAGACGATCCTCCTCGTGGAGGACGAGGAGCAGGTGCGCGCCTTCACCCTCGTCGTGCTACGCCGCGCCGGCTACCATGTGCTCGACGCCGCCAACGGGAGCGAAGGGCTCCTCGTCGGCGAGCAGCACGGCGGGCGCATCGACCTGCTGCTCACGGACGTGGTGCTGCCGCGCATGAGCGGGCGCCAGCTCGCCGAGCGGCTGTGCCCGACGCGCCCCGAGATGCGGGTGATCTACATGTCCGGCTACACCGAAGACGCCGTCCTCAAGCAGGGCGTGCTGCACGCGGGTGTGCCGTTCTTGCAGAAGCCCCTCACGCCGACCGCGCTCCTCCGGAAGGTGCGCGAGGTGCTCGGCTGAGAGCGCACTGACTCCCGCTTCCCCATGGCACATCCCCTCACTGGCGGGTCGGCGGCGACCTTGCACGATATCCGTTGCAAGCAAACCCCTCAACGCACCATGCCAGCCACAGTCAAACCTCTGACTTGTCACAGGCAAGTCTCGACAAACCATTACGGACAATGCCGCTTCTGCGCGGCCGACCCGCAAACGCCGCGCTTCAGCGTGCGCCCGCGCCATGCTCGTCCAATCAACAAGCCATGGACACAGGACGGTCAGGAAGTCGACGTCGGCGACTCGCGATAACCGTGGCGATTGTACTCACGGGATCTCTTCGAAGTACTTGGCGTATTTGCGGTTGACGCATGGATACTCTCCTCAGTATACGGGGCTGCGGCTCTCATGAGAGTCGACCGGCCAACACCGGGGAGCCGCGGTATCGGGTGGAAGCATCTGACTCATGACCGGGCCCGCGACGCCCGGCGACCTCCGCCGCCCGGGGGCGGTCGGTGTTCGTACGACGGAGGGGGCGACGTGCAGCAACGAGGCGGTGTGATGGGCGGAGCGATGCCGGGGGGACAGGACGTGACCGATGCCAGCCATCGGGTGCTCATCGTCGATGACGACGCGGCGGTGCGCGGCGTGTTGCGGAGGGTGGTGCGTCACGAGGGGTACACCTGCGTCGACGCCGCGTCCGTGGAGGAGGCGCTGGGACTCTTCGAGGGCGTCGACGTGGTGGTCGCCGACCTTCAACTGGGCGACTCGACGGGCATCGATCTACTGCAAGCCATGCGGACGCGGCACCTCGACCAGCCGTTCATCCTGCTGACGGGGCGGCCCAGCTTCGAATCCGCCACGGCGGCCGTCGAGCACGGGGCGTATCGGTATCTGGTCAAGCCCTTCGTCCCGGCCGAGCTCGGTCGGCTCCTGCGAGACGCCGTGGTCTCGCGCGCCCCGAGGCCGACCCTGCCCCTGGACGAGGGTCGCGAGAAGTTGGAGCGCAGCTACCGGTCGGCGATCGACCAGGCGTCGATCGCGTTGCAACCCATCATCTCGACGAGCTCCCGGACGTTGATCGGCTACGAGTGCCTCCTGCGGTCGCGGAGCACCGAGCTACCCCACCCCGGCGTGATCCTGGAGGCCGCCGAGCGGCTGGGCGCTCTCCCGGAGCTCGGCAGGCGCATCCGCGCGATGGCCGCGGCGGTGATCGAGGGCTCGCCCGGCGCGCACACGTTCTACGTCAACCTGCACCCGGCCGACCTCTCCGACGTGGAGCTGTGCGATGGCGCCGCCCCGCTGTCGCGCGTGGCGTCCCAGGTGATCCTGGAGCTCACCGAGCGGAGCCCGCTGGAGGGGGGCGCGAGGTTGAACGCCACGCTCGCTTCGCTCCGGGCGCTCGGCTTCCGCATCGCCGTCGACGACCTCGGCGCGGGCTACGCCGGGCTCAGCTACTTCACCGAGGTGCACCCGGAGGTGGTCAAGCTCGACATGTCCCTCGTCCGCGGCATCGACAAGGACGAAGTGAAGCGGCGCGTGGTGCAGTCGATGACCGAGCTCGCGCTCTCCCTCGGCATCGAGGTCGTCGGCGAAGGGGTCGAGACCATCGGCGAACGCGACACCCTCGCAGCGCTCGGGTGCACGCACCTCCAGGGCTACCTCTTCGCACGGCCGGCCCCTCCCTATCCCACCGCACGGTGGGACCTGCTGTGACGCTCACCCTTCGCTCGACGCCGGCCGCGAGGAGCCATCCGCGCAAGGGTCGCAAGGGAGGACGACTCAGGCGACTCACCCTCATCTCATCTTGTCCTTGCGACCCTTGCGCCCTTGCGGCTTCTTCAACCCGTCAGAACTCCTGCGACGAGGTACTAGTTCGGTCACCGGCTCAGACCGCCCGCTCGACCCGGTTGCGGCCGCCGTTCTTGGCCCGGTAGAGGGCGTCGTCGGCCCGCTGGACCAGCCTCTCGGGCGTCACCGTGTCCTGGCTCCCGAGGGCCGCCGCGTCGGCGACGCCGAGGCTCGCGGTGACCACCACGGGCTTGCCCCTGGGCCGCAGCTCGAGGCTCTCGATCGCGGCGCGCACGCGCTCGGCCAGCACCATCGCCCCATCGCCCGACGTCTCGGTGAGGATCAGCGAGAGCTCCTCGCCCCCGTACCGGCACGCCGCGTCGGTGGCGCGGACAAACGACGACAGCGTCTCGCCGATGCGCTGCAGCACCATGTCGCCGAAGGGGTGGCCGAACCCGTCGTTGAGCCGCTTGAAGTGGTCGACGTCGATCATGATCAGCGAGAGCGAGCGCCCGTAACGGCGCACCGCCCGCACCTCGTCGGCGAGGCGTTGGTTGAAGAACCCGCGGTTCCACAGGCCGGTCAGCCCGTCGAGCTGGGCGCGGGCGGCGAGCATGTCGTGGAAGCGCTTGGTGCGCAGCGCGGCGCGCACGCGGGCGCGGAGCTCGGCCGGGTCGAAGGGCTTGGTGACGTAGTCCACCGCCCCGAGGTCGAAGCCGCGCACCTTGACGTCCACCGACTCCGCGCCCGTGAGGAAGATCACCGGCGTCATCGACGTGAGGGGGTCGGCCTTCAGCCACGAACACACCTCCAACCCGCCCATCCCGGGCATGTCCACGTCGAGGAGGATGAGGTCGGGCTGCATGGCCGCCGCCTTCGCCAGCCCCTCCTCGGGCGTGAGTGCGTGCTCGACGCGCAGCCCCTCGGGGCGCAGCCGCACGTCGAGCAGGGCGTGGATCTCGGGCGAGTCATCGATCGCGAGGATGGTCTGCATGGGCGTTGGTTCCGCTCTCCGGGTGTCAAGCTTCTGGCGCGGGCGGCTCGCACACCCGGGCGCGGCCGCAGATCGACACGAGCCGGGCCGCGAGGGCGCGCGTCTCGTCAGCGTCCGCGCCGCGCCCGATGGCGAGCTCGAGCTCCCCGGCGACGGCGGTGATGGGGCCGAAGCCGTAGCCCCCGGCGGCGCCCTTGAGCTGGTGCGCGAGGCGCTTCAACTCGGCGTAGTCGCCGGCCTCCGACGAGGCGCGCAGGGCGGCGACGCGGTCGGGCAGCCCCCCGACGAAGAGGTCGATGATCTCCACCATGTCGCCGTCGGACGCGAACTCCGAGACGAGCGGCTCGTCGTCGGCCGCGGCGGCGGGGCCGAGCGACGGCGGCGCGGGCGCCGGTTCGGGCGCCGGGAGCGCGCTGACGAGACGCTCGCGCGGGGCGGCCGGCGCCACCGATCGGCGCAGCACGATGGGCCCCTCGGCGCGCTGCTTCTCCATCCACTTCCGCACCGTCTCGACGAGGCGCGTGCGATGGATGGGCTTGGTCAGGTAGTCGTCGCAGCCGGCGTTGAGGCAGCGCTCCCGGTCGCCGGCCATCGCGTGCGCGGTGAGCGCGATGATGGGCCCCCCGTAGCCCTTCTGCCGTAGCTTCGCGGTGGCCCCGTAGCCGTCCAGCTCCGGCATCTGCATGTCCATCAGGATCACGTCGAAGGGAGAGCCCGACACCGACGCCGCGAGAGCGCGCTCCACCGCGAGGCGGCCGTTCTCCGCGACGACCACCGACGCCCCCGCCTTCTTCAGCACCGTCGAGATGAGGATCTGGTTGTCGACGCCGTCCTCCGCGAGCAGCACGGCGCAGCGCAGGGGCTCGGCGCTCGCGTGGCCCCTCGGCGCGTCGCCCACCTCGGGGATCTCCGCCTCGGTGAGCCCGACGAACATCCGCACGCCCGCGAGCGATCCGGCGCTCACCGTCATCGTGAACGAGCTGCCGCGACCGGGCAGGCTCTCCACGGTGATGTCGCCGCCCATCATGCGGGTGAGGCGCTGGCAGATCGCCAGCCCGAGGCCGGTGCCGCCGAACTTGCGCGTGGTGCTGTTGTCGGCCTGTTCGAAGGCCCGGAAGAGGCGGCCCACCTGCTCGCGGGTGAGGCCCACGCCCGTGTCGGCGACCTCCAGGGTGAGCATCGGGGACGCAGCGCCCGGCGCGTCGCAGCGGGCCAGGATGCGCACGCTGCCGCGGTGGGTGAACTTGATCGCGTTGCCCACGAGGTTGAGCAGCGTCTGGCGCAGCCGCGTCGGGTCGCTGACGATGGTCTCCGGGATGGGCGTCTGGAACTCCACCTCGAAGGCGAGGCCCTTGTCCATCGCGCGCACCCGCATGAGCGAGGAGACGTCCACGATGATCTGGCTGGGCGAGCACGGGATGCTCTCCACGGTCATCTTGCCGGCCTCGATCTTGGACAGGTCGAGGATGTCGTTGATGAGCGAGAGCAGGTGCTCGCCGTTGCGGCGAATGGTCTGCACGTGGTCGAGCCGCTCGCTCGCCGTGATGCCGGGGTCGAGCAGCAGGTCGGCGTACCCGATCACCGCCGTCATGGGCGTGCGGATCTCGTGCGACATGTTGGCGAGGAACTCGCTCTTGGAGCGGCTGGCCTCGGTGGCGACGGCGAGCAGCGCGGCCTCGCGCGCGACCGCCTCGACGGAGCGCGCGTGGCGCTCGGTGACTTCCTCCGCCGTGGCCTGACGCGCGGCGATCTCCCACATCTCGCGCTGTCCGCGGACGCAGGCGGCGACGAGGAAGACGTCCTCGAAGACGACCCAGCCCGTGTGCTCGAGCGAGCGCACGAAGGTCGGAACGGCCACGCCGTATATGCTCATGGGGTCGAAGAGGCCGCGGGCGACGTGGTCGGCCGCGGTGACCAGCGAGGCGGTGATGAGCACCCGCCAGTCGCGGTAGAACGCCAGGAACGCCAGCGAGCCGAAGATGTGGAAGTGCGTCTCGATGCGGCCGCCGCTCAGGTGGATGAAGAGCCCCGAGAAGCCCACCTGGCCCACGGCGATCATGTGGCGGGCGATCGACGATCCGGGCCGGAGGAACACCACCGCGATCGGCGGGCCCGCGAGCAGCCCCCCGAGCAGCAGCGCCGCCCAGACGTGCAGGTGCACCGACCGGCGCGCCCCCTCCCACGCGTACGGCGAGACCGCGAGGGACAGCACGACGGCCGCGATCCACTGCGCGCCGAGCAGCGCGGCGAACATCCGGTCGGTGCGACGGGTCACGCCGTCGCGGTGCTCGGTGTAGAGCTCGCGCACGCGCGCCTTGAGCGAGGGGTCGAGCTCGACCCGACGGCCGGCACCGCCCTTCGACGCGGCCGCCTCGCTCGCGCCCTTCACGGCTCGACCAGCCCGCAGCCGAAGACCCGCGCCCACCCCGCCGCGCCCCCGCGCCCCCGCAACGCGGCCTCCAGCGCCGCGCCCCCCGCGCTCCCGCCCTCGTGCCCCCGCGCCGACGTCACCCCGCCCCGAAATCGCAGCGCGCCGTCCGCGTCGAAGAGCATCACCAGCCCCGACGTGGCGGCCCCGAAGCGCCGCGCCTCGGCGCCGCCCGGGTCGCGCACCCGGAGGGCGCCCGGCACCCGCGCCGCCATCGACCACGTCGCCGCCGACGTCACGTCCCCCGCCGGGTCGTCGCGAAACACGATCCGCACCGCGGCGCCGGGCGACCGCGACACCAGCCGCTCGAGCTCGCGGATCGTCGCGCGGGTGCAGGGGCACCGCGGGTGGACGAAGCAGAGCAGGGTCGCGCGCCCGTCGCCCCGGGGCAGCGCGGTGCCCGTCGGCCAGCGGGTGAGCGTGCCCACGTCGACGCCCGCGACGGCGGCGTGCCGGGTCAAGGCGACCGTCCCGAGGGCGATCGCCGCCAACCAGACACCGAACACTCCCGCCATCACCTTCCGACCCATCGGGCCATCCTCCGCGTGTCGGCTTACCGCACCCGCCAACCTCTATCGGACGAAATCATTCTACCATGAGACCGTCGGCCCCAGGCAAAGCAACACCATAGAGAATCGAGGCCCCCTCCGCTCCTGGAAAAGCGTCGCCAGGCGCGCCGAATCTCACGCCATACCGCGCGAAGCCCGAAGGCACATTCCGCCACGGCCATCGGTTCAGGCGCAGGACATCCACAGGTCTTCCGCCACACAAGCCCCAATGTCCGACTTATGACAAGTCAATCTCATGACACAGCCTATACGATCCATGCCTATGGCCGGAGCACACCGTCAATGTTGATTGAAGGTCGGCCGCGACGGAGCGACCCGACGGAGCGGCGCCTCGGCGATCGCGTCGGTGCCTTCCCCCCCCCCGCCGAGGTCGATCGCGTTGCACACTCCCTCTCCATGACGAGTCGACGCGGCCTCCTCGCGTGCGCCCTTGCGGGTGCGCTCACTGCCTGCGCGCCGCCGAGCACGCCGACGACGGCGCCCATCGCTGCCGCGCGGGTCGGCGACCTCACCCTGTCTCCCGCCGCGGGCGGCGGCGTCGAGCTCACGGTCGCGGGGCGCGTGCTCCTGCGCGCCGATCGCCCGCCGGTGTTCGCTCGCACCTACGATGAGACCGTGCGCAGCGCCTTCGGGCAATGGACCTTCGCGCAGCGCGACGTCGTCACGCAGCAGCCCGCCGCCATCACCCGCCTCGCCGTCGACGGCGACGCCATCGTGCTCGACGCCCGCGGTCCCGACGGCACGTCGTCCCTGCGGGTGCGCCGGGTGTCGCCCGACGAGGTCGAGCTGCGGGCGTCGATGCAGGGCGCGACGGCGCCGCGCGAGCTCGGGGTGCGCTTTCGCTGCGAGGCGGCGTCGCACTTCCTGGGCTTCGGCGAGCAGTACAACGCCGTCGATCACCGCGGGGCCCATGTTCCGCTGTGGGTGAGCGAGCAGGGCATCGGCCGCGACCCCAACCGCCGCAACGCCTTCTCGGGCGACCACACCACCACGTATTTTCCGGTCCCGTTCTTCCTCGACCCGCGGGGCTTCGGCGTGGCGCTCGACACCGACGCGCGCGCCGACGCCGACCTCTGCGTCGACGACCCCAGCGCCTGGACCTTCTCCGCGCAGGAAGACCGCGAGCTCGTCGTGCGCCTCTACACCGGGCCGACGGTCGCCGACGTGATGCGCGCCTGGACGCTGCTCCAGGGGCGCAGCGCGGCGCCCCCGGCCTGGGCCGTCGATGGCGTGTGGCTCGGGGTGCAGGGCGGCCCCGCGACGGTGCGCGCGGCGGTCGATCGGGCGCGGCGCTTCGAGGTGCCGACGGCGGCGGTGTGGGCCCAGGACTGGCTCGGACGGAGGGACTTCGGCGGGGGCAACGCGGGCGTGCGCTACCGCTGGTCGGTCGACGAGACGCGGTACCCCGACCTCGGCGGGCTCATCGGCGAGCTGCGGGCGCAGGGCGTTCGCTTCCTCGGGTACTTCAACCCCTTCCTCGCCCCCGAGCAGGACCTCTACGAGCCCGCCGTACGCCAGGGATTCGCGGTGCGACGGGCCGACGGGTCGCCCTACACCTTCGTGATCGCGGTGTTCTCCGGGGGCTTGCTCGACGTCAACAACGCCGCGGCGGTGACGTGGTTTCAGGGCTACGCCGACCGCGCGCTCGACCTCGGCATGAGCGGCTGGATGCAGGACTTCGGCGAGTGGCTCCCGCACGACGCGGTGGTGTCCGACGGCAGCGACGCCCGACGCGCGCACAACCGCTACCCCGAGCGCTGGCAGCGAGCGGCGCGCGAGGTGCTGGAGCGCCGTCACCCGGACGGCGACTGGATCCTGCTGTCGCGCTCGGGCTGGCTGCGCACCGCGCAGGTCTCGCAGGTGGTGTGGGCGGGCGACCAGGAGGCCACCTGGGACGAGCACGACGGGCTGCGCACGGTGATCCCCGCGATGGTGTCGCTCGGCATGGCGGGCGTCGGGTACTGCACCCACGACGTGGCGGGCTTCTCCGGCGGGCCGAGCACGCGCGAGCTCTATCAACGGTGGGTCGAGCTCGCGGCCTTCACCCCGGTGTTTCGCACCCACGAGGGGCTGCGCGGCCCCGACAACTGGGCGTGGGACCGCGACGACGACACCACCCGGCACTTCGCCCGCTTCGCGCGCGTGCACCGTGCGCTCGCGGCGGAGATTCGCGCGCTCGGGGAGGCTCACCAGCGGACGGGCATGCCCATCGTGCGGGCGCTGGGCCTGGCCTTCCCCGAGGATGTACGGGGCTACGACGTGCGCGACGAGTTCATGCTGGGCGACGCGCTGCTGGTGGCGCCGGTGGTGACCCAGGGCGCGACGTCGCGGACGGTGTACCTGCCGCCGGGCGAGTGGTTCGACGTGTGGGACCCGACGGTGCGCCGCGTGGGCCCGTCGGAGGTGACGGTGGAGGCGCCCATCGGGCGACCGCCGGTGTTCAGTCGGGTGGCGCGGGCCGACCTCGCGGCGCTCCGTTGAGACCGGGTTGGCGACACCGATGTCTGGCGATGTCGGTGCGTGGCGGTCTCGACACAACGCAGGAGGAAGGGCGAGCTGCGTTCGTGGCGCTTGCTCGCGAGGGCGCGACGGGAGATGTTGGCAGTACGGCGCGCCATGCTTCGATGCTCGGGCATTCAGATCCCGCTGGTCTTGATGCTCGGTCGAGACCGAGTGGGGACCACCGCGACATGAGCCCCTCGACCGACCATGGGGCGTCGGAGGCGCCGCGTCGCATCCTCATCGCCGACGACGATGGGGTCGGGCGCCGTCTGCTGGAGAGGCTCTTCACGTCGCGGGGCTACGAGGTCGTGGTCGCGGCCGACGGCTCCGAGGCGTGGCAGATCATGGAGCACGACGACGCGCCGGGCCTCGCCGTCCTCGACTGGTCGATGCCGGGACTCGACGGCGTCGACGTGTGCCGGCGCTTGCGGTCGCGCACCGATCGGCCCTACGCGTATGTGCTCCTCCTCACGGCCCGGAGCGACACCTCGGACCTCGTCGAGGCGCTCGACGCCGGCGCCGATGACTACCTCAGCAAGCCCTTCCGCCCCGACGAGCTCGTCGCTCGCGTCCGCGCGGGCGAGCGCGTGCTCGACGTGCAGTCTGCCCTCCTCGACGCCCAGGAGCGCCTGCGCATGCAGGCCACCTTCGACGCGCTGACGGGCGTGCGAAACCGCGAAGCGATCCTCGGCGCCTTGAGCCTCGAGCTCGAACGAGCGCGCAACGACGGCACGTCGGTCGCGGTCTTGATGATCGACATCGACCGCTTCAAGGACGTCAACGACACGCACGGTCACGACGTCGGCGACGCGGTCATCCGCGACACCGTCGCGCGCATCAAGGGGTCGCTCCGCGCGAACGATTCCATCGGGCGTTACGGGGGTGAGGAGATCCTGGTGGTGTTGCCGGGGTGTCTGCTCGGCGACCTGCGAGCCATCGCCGAGCGGGCGCGCCTCGCCGTCGCCGACGCCCTCGTGACCAACGGAGGCCGCGCCGTCTCGGTCACCATCAGCCTCGGCGCGGCGGCGAGCGGGCAGCGATCGGACATCTCCGCGGCGGCGCTCGTCACCGAGGCAGACCGCGCTCTCTATCGCGCCAAGAACGGCGGCCGCAACCGGGCCGAGTACGGCGATGACGCTACCCAACCCCAGGTGTCAGAACCATGAACCACCGCCCCAGTGCCCTTCGTCGCCGCGTGGCCCAGCTCGCCCGGTCGCGAGCGACGGCCCGCATCGCCGCGCGCCGGTCTGAGCTGGAGCGCACGGTCGCCATCCTCGGCGCGGCCGTCACGGCGATGGACGAAGGCGTCATCGCCCTCGACCCGAGCGCCCGCGTCGTGTTCTTCAACCCGGCGGCGAGCCGCATCCTCGGGGTCGCTCCCGACGCGGATGATTGGGCGGAGCGGCGGCGCGGGGTGCTGACCCTCGCCGACGGCACCACGCCCGCCGACCTGCCGCTCCAACGCGCTGCCGCGGGCGAAACCTTCACGGGCCTGGAGCTGTTCGTCCGACGCGGCCTCGCCTCCGACGGGGCCGTCGTCACGTGTGAGGGGCGGCCGCTGACGGGCGGCGACGGAGAGCCGCTGGGCGGCGTGGTCGTGCTGCGCGACGTCACGGAGCAGCGGCGCCTCGAAGCGTCGAATCAGCGCGCCAAGGCCGACGCAGAGCGGGCGGCCGCGGCGAGGAGCGAGCTGCTCTCCAACGTGAGCCACGAGGTCCGCAGCCCCATGAGCGGCATCATCGGGATGACCGAGCTGCTCCTGGAGACCGAGCTGACGCGCCACCAGCGCGAGTACCTCGGCCTCGTGAAGAGCTCGGCCGACGCGCTGCTCGACGTGATCAACGGCGTCCTCGACCACTCGAAGATCGAGGCCGGCAAGATGACGCTCGACCCCGAGATCTTCGACCCGCGCGAGTGCATCGGCGACGCGGCCCTCACGCTCGCGCTGCGCGCCCACCAGAAGCGCATCGAGCTCGCGTGCCGCGTGGCCGACGACGTGCCCGAGGAGGTCGTCGGCGACAAGGGCCGCCTCCGCCAGGTGGTCGTCAACCTCGTCAGCAACGCCGTGAAGTACACGGAGCGCGGCGAGGTCGTCGTCGACGTCGCGTGGGAGCCGCAGGCCGAGGGCGGCGGGGCCGTGCTCCACATCACGGTGAGCGATACGGGACCGGGCATCCCCGCGGCCATGCACGCGGCGATCTTCGAGTCCTTCACCCAGGCCGTCGGGACGTCGCGACGGCTCGGCGGCACGGGGCTCGGCCTCACCATCGCGGCCCGGCTCGTCGCGCTCATGGGCGGGCACATCTGGCTGGAGAGCGAGATCGGGCGCGGGAGCCGGTTTCATTTCACCGTGCACCTCGACCTGCCCGCGGTGGGAACGCCCCGCGCGCGCACCCGCCCCGTGGGCCCGGCGAGGTTCAGGGGTCTGCCCGTGCTCGTCGTGGACGACAGCGCCACGACCCGCCGCATCCTGGGAGGGATGTTGGAGAGCTGGGGCGGTGCGCCCACGTTCGCCGCGTCGGGCGAGGAGACCCTGGCGACGCTCCGTCAGGCGCGCGATCGCCGGACCCCTTTCCCCCTGGTGCTCCTCGACGCGCACATGCCCGAGACCAACGGGCTCGCGCTCGCCAGGAAGCTCAAGGAAGACCCGACGCTCGCGGGCGCGGTGATCCTGATGCTCGCGCCCGATCACTCCGTCGGCGACGCGGCGCGAACGCTCGGCGTCGAGTTCTTCGTGACCAAGCCCGTGAAGCGGTCTGATCTGCTCGCGGCCATCGATCGCGCCCTCGGGGCGCCCGTCCCGCCCACGAGGGCGCCCGAGGTGACGGTCACGCCGACGGTGACGCGTCCGCTCCACATCCTCCTGGCCGAGGACAACCCCGTGAACAAGGAGGTCACCTCCCGCACCCTGCTCAAGCGCGGCCACCGCGTGGTGATCGTGGAAAACGGCGCGGAGGCGCTGCGAGCCCTGGAAGACGGCCCCTTCGATCTCGTGCTCATGGACGTGCAGATGCCGACGATGAACGGCCTCGACGCCACCCGCGAACTCCGCCGGCGGGAGGGCAGCGGCCGACGGACGCCCGTCGTCGCGCTCACCGCCCACGCGCTGGTGAAGGACCGCGAAGAGTGTCTCGCCGCGGGCATGGACGCGTACCTCTCGAAGCCCGTGCAGCCCGACGACCTGCACGCGATGATCGCCGCCGTCACCGCCGACGGAACAGTCGCGACGGCACCGGCGCCGACTCCTCCCCCGACCGACGTGGTGTTCGACCCCGACGCGCTGCTCGCGCGCTGCGACGGCGACGCGGAGCTCATGAGCGAGGTGGCGGGCATCTTCCTGGCGAGTGTTCCGCGCATGCTCGGCGACGTCTCCAACGCCGCCGCGGACGGCGATGTCGGGCGGCTGCGAACCGCCGCGCACGCCCTGCGCGGGTCGATCTCGTACTTCGGCGCGATGTCGGCGACCCACGCCGCGCAGCGGGTCGAGAGCGTCGAGACGACCGATGAGCTCGCGGGCCGTCCCGACCTGCTCCACGAGCTGCGCGCGCAGGTCAATCGCCTGTGCGTGTCGCTCGTCCCGCTCGTCGAGCGAGCCAGCACGCACTGACGGTCATGACGCGTTGGTCGGTGACGGGCCGAGGTCGAGCATCTCGGCCCCGCGGAGCTTGCGCACGAGCACCCGTTGCAGCTCGGTGAGGCGCGGGCGCACGTCGCCGTAGCGCACCTTCGCGCGCAGGAGCTCGGCGAGCTGGAGGCCGCCGTCGCGCGGGTCGAAGAACCCGATGCCTCCTTCCCCCACCGCGCGCTCGAAGCGATGAAACTGGAGCGGCTTCTCGTAGAGTGCGGGGAGCCGATGCTGGTTGGCGACGGGGTCGGCCCAGTAGTCCCGCAGGCGGGCGAGCGCCTCGTCGGCGGGGAAGTTCATCAGCGCGACGTTTTGCATCGACCGGCCGACGCCCAGCGACAACGTCGGGCGGACCGTGACGTCGGCGGCCAGCGCGAGCTCCTGGTCGTCGTCGGGCTCCTGACCGGTGCGGCCGAGCACCTCCACGAGCGGGCCATCGGTGCCGAGCTCCGAGAGCTTGCCCTCGCCCTTCGTGATGACGAGCAGGAGGTCGGGGCTCACCGCGGTGTCGACCAGGTCGTTGAAGGTCGGCAGCCGCAGGTCGACCAGCGACTCGTCGATGCGCGTCTGCCAGTAGACGCTGCCCGGGTGGTTGCGCGCGATCGCGTGGTACCACTGGTCGAGCACCAGCGCGAAGGACGACGCGATGCGCCGCCAGCCCTCGTCGTAGTCGCGGAAGAGGTCGCGCTTGTCCCGCTCCGGGACCGACTCCGCGAACATGCTCTGGATGAGCAGCGCCGCCGACGACGCGTGGTTCACGGTGAACGCGACGCCCGACGAGAAGAGCGGGTCGACGAAGTAGGCCGCGTCGCCGATGGAGACCCAGCGCTCGTCGAAGGAGCAGAAGCGGTCGGCGATCATGGAGTAGTTGGTCGCCGTGGAGGTGCGCGTGGTGATGGGGCGCGCGTCGGCGATGAGCTCACCGAGGATGGGCGTGCGGCGCGCTGCGTCCATGAGGCGGTCGAGGTCGCGGAAGTCCTTGCCCGGCTGCTTGAGCACGCGGGGGTCGGTGACGACGCCGAGCGAGTGCGTGACGACGCGCTGGCCGTCGATGATCTTCGGCACGGGGATGTACCAGAACCAGCCGTCCTCGAAGGCGTACGAGCCGATGGAGGAGACGCCCAGCTTGCGGAAGACGTTCCAGTCGCCGGGGGCGGCCTGCGCGGGGAGAGAGTCGACGACGTGCGTCCAGATCGCGATGTTCTGGTACTGCGAGAGGAACTTCTTGCGCTGCCGGGACGCGAGGTCGGTCACACGGCCAGTCGCGTCGACGAAGAGCCGACAGCCGACGCGCCGCCCGTCGTCGAGGAGCACGACGTGCTCGTCGGGCAGCAGGTCGACCGTCTTGACGCCGACCCCTTCGAGGACGGCGGCGCCGCAGTCGCGGGCGTGCTGGAGCAGGATCGAATCCATCTGCGGCCGGTCGGCGTGGAAGGACCAGCGCAGGATGCCGTCGCGCTCCCAGTCCTTGTGCTCGAAGAGCGACACCGCCGGGTCGCCGTCGCCCCACGCGTAGTAGCCGCCGAACTTCTTCACCCAGCACCCACTGGCCAGAATCTTCGCGAGACCACCGCTCTCCGCCAACACCGACGTCACACGTTGGGTAAACGATTCCCCGATGTGCTCACGCGGGAAGGTCTCGGCCTCGATGACGAGAACCCGAAGGTTGGTCTTGCGTTGTAGCAAGGCCGCCAGCGTGCTGCCCCCTGGGCCCCCCCCGGCGATGACGACGTCGTAGCCCGGTGCGATGTCCACCTCGATGCCTCCTTGAAACCACCCATGATTACACGATGTTACCGCTTGCGAGGCGGGCCCGATCGCGCGAAGAACGAGGCCGCACGGTGTCAGCGACACGCGGCTTGCGTCAACCCCATACCGGTCGCCGGACGATCCCCGTTCCGAGAGAAATCCGGTAGCGTTTCTCTTGCCACACCGTTCATCTGAACACCCCCATGAACAGTCAATAAGATGACAACCGGCCAATCGGAGTTGAGGCGAGGTGTATCAATCGCGGGTCTCGGCGTCTGCCTGCCGACCACGACCCGCACCAACGACTTCTGGTCCGCGGAGACCGTGGCCGCGTGGCGCGCCCGGTCGGGCCCACCGAGGGTCGCGGTGCCCGAGGCACCCGGCGCGCGGGCGAGCTGGGAGGCGATGGCGCGGTTCGCGGGTGACCCCTTCCAGGGCGTTCGGTCGCGTCCCGTGATGCCCGACGGGGTGACCACGGCGGACCTGGAGATCGCCGCGGCGCGAGAGGCGCTCGCGGACGCGAAGGTCGATCCGCGCGACGTCGACTTCGTCCTCCAGCACTCGACCGGCAACGCCGATCTCGTGCCCCACAACGCCTTCGCCGCGCACGCCGCCCTCGGCCTCGGCCGCGGTGTCTTCACCCTCGGTGTCGACGCCGAAAACGACTCCTTCCTCACGCAGCTCGCGCTCGCCCGCGCCCTCATCGAGAGCGGGCGGCACCGCGTCGGTCTGCTGCTCCAGTCGTCGCAGCGGTCTCGCCTCGTCGATCCGAATCACCCCGCGAGCGTCACCGTCGGCGATGGCGCCACCGCCGCCGTCATCGTCGGCTGCGAGCCCGGCCGCGGCATCGTGGCCGAGACGCACCTCACCGACTCCAGCGCCCGCGACGCCTACCGCGTCGGCGCGGCCGAAGGTCCGTGGTGGGAGGGAGGCCCCATCCGGCTGCGGCCTGGTCCGCCCGAGCGGATGCTCGCGCACATGCTCGACAAGGTCGACACGGTCTTCGAAGCCTTCACCGCGACCTGTCGCGCGGCGGGGGTGACCGCGGGCGACGTGCGCTACCTCGCCTGCCACCAGTCCGCGGCGTGGTTCATGGGGGTCCTGCGACAGGTGCTCGGTCTCGGCGGCGCGGGCGCGTGCGACACGTTCTCCGAGCACGGCAGTCTCGCGGCCTGCAACGTTCCGCTGGGCCTGGCGTTGGGGGTGAAGGGCGGGCTCCTCCGGTCGGGCGACCTCGTGGCGATGGTGTCCGGCGGCGCGGGCGAGACCTGCTCCGTCGTCCTCGCACGTTGGGACGCCGCCTGACCGGGACCACTGCCCGCTTCTACTCAAGGAGCATCCAAGCGCGATAGGGTGGGCGGGCGCCCGGGGGTCCAACGCCCGCGCGTGCGTTCGAAGGGAAGGCGTAGTGTCGACGATCCCCACCATCAGACCAGGCCCCAACGTCGCCGATCTCCCGCAGCCGCGGCGCATCGCCGACCTCATCGTCGACACGCTCCGTGAGCTGGGCGTCGAGAACTACTTCGGCGTCCCGGGCGGGGCCATCTCGCCCATCTACGACGCGCTCCTCAACGCGCCCGACCTGCGGATGGTCCACAACCGCCACGAGAGCGCCGCCCTCTTCATGGCCGCGGGATGCTCGCTCCAGGGCAAGCTGCCCTGCGTGCTCGTGACCTCGGGCCCCGGGCTGACCAACGCCATGACAGGGCTCGCGTCCGCCTTCGTGGACGGCGTCCCGGTCATCGTCATTGGCGGCGAGGTCGCGCAGCGCAACTTCGGCCGCGGCGCCCTCCAGGAGGGATCGCAGTACGGCCTCGACCTCCACAGCATGGTGCGCACCGTCACCAAGTACTCCGCGCCGATCCTCAACCCCCGCAGCGCCGCGGCGGTGGTGCGGCGCGCCGTGGGCACCGCGCTCTCCGGTCGACAGGGCCCCGTCTTCCTCTCCCTGCCGCTCGACGTCGCGACCGAGAGCGCGGTGCCCTCGGTGGTGTCGGCGCAGGTCTCGACGAGCTTCGTGCTCGACGACACCGTCCTGGGTCGGGTCGCCCAGAGCCTCATGGGCGCCCAGCGCGGGTTGATCCTGGTGGGCTCCGGGTCGCGGCACCCGCTGGCCATCAC
The DNA here is from genome assembly GCA_044229975.1 of Polyangiales bacterium. Classification (GTDB taxonomy): domain Bacteria; phylum Myxococcota_A; class Polyangia; order Polyangiales; genus SCUS01. Next base: position 17,033 of record JBGARZ010000016.1, on the reverse strand, counting down.
GCAGGTGCGCGTCCTGGCGGAGATGCTTCGCATGCCCGTAGCGACGACGCCGAAGGGCAAGGGGCTCTTCCCCGAGAGCCATCCCCTCTCGCTGGGAGCCTTCGGGTATGGCGGGCACCTCTCGGCCAACCACTACCTCGCCTCCGGGCCCGACGTGATCCTCGCGGTGGGGTGCGGCCTCGGGGAGACCTCCACCAACAGCTGGAACCCGACCCTCCAGCCCACCGCGACCTTCATCCAGATCGACATCGACGGCTCGCAGATCGGCCGCAACTACCGCGTCGACCTCGGGCTCGTGGGCCCCGCCCACCTCGTGCTCTCGGGCATCCTCTCGCGGGTGCGCCCGCGGTACGCGCCGGCCCCGGCGGGCGGGGTCGAGTACCACGCGCCCGAAGACGCGGAGACCGACCGCCTGCTGTTGCATCCCGCGCGGGTGATGTCGCTGCTCCAGAGGCACATGCCGCCGGATACCATCTACGCGTGCGACATCGGCGAGCACCTGATGTTCGCGGTGCACTACCTCAAGCTCGACCTGCCCGACGCGTTCATCTGCGGCATGGGCCTCGGGTCCATGGGCTCGGGCATCGGGGCGGCGGTGGGGGCGAAGTTCGCCTCGCCGGGGCGGCCGGTCGTCGCGATCTGTGGTGACTATGGGTTCCAGATGTTCGGCATGGAGCTCAACACCTGCGTGCAGTACGGCATCGGGGTGGTGTTCGCGGTGCTCAACGACGCCCGGATGCGGATGGTCGAGGCGGGCTTCGAGCGGGTCTATCACCGCCCCCTCGACGTGAGCGGCCCGCGGGTGGACTTCGCCGCCCTGGCGCGCGCCCACGGCGCCAACGGCCTCACGCTGGAGACCCCGGAGGACTTCAACCAGCTCGTCCCTTCGCTGTACAACAGCACCACGCCGACGGTGCTCGACATACGCATCGACCCGACGGCGATGTTTGCCATCGACGCGCGCAACCAGCAGCTCAGCAACTTCGTCGGCGCGGGCTGACGGCCTCGGGCGCGCGGCACGGAGATCCCATGAAGGAAGTGTCATGCCGGGTGTTCGAGATCTTCCTGCGGGAGCTGAAGCTCCGGGGGGTCTCGTCGGCGACCGTCTGCGTGGGCACCAGGGTCGACCCCGCGACGCTCGCCGACAAGAACGCGCGCATCGACTGGAGCGACTTCCGGCTGGTGATGGCTCACCTCGGGAAGATCTTCACGCGCGACGAGCTCGTGGCCATCGGCCGGGAGCACAGCACGTCGCCGCTGCTCGTCCCCATCGCCCTCGTCGGCCGACTGCTCTTCAACACCGAGGAGCTCTACGAGTACTGGAACCGCCCGGACGGCCCCGGCAAGCAGCTCTTCGCGTGCATCGACTCGCGGATGCAGGTGCTCGACCCCCGGCACCTCGTCGTCGACATGATGGTGCAGGCCGGGTACGAACCCTGCGAGGAGTTCTATTACACCTCCATCGGGGGCATCTCGTCGTTTCCGCACATCCTCGGCCTGCCCCTCGCGGAGGTGACGATGACGCGCACCGCGTTTGGCGCGCGGTACCACATCACGCTCCCGCCGGGCGGCGGCAGGCTCGCGTCGCTCCGCCGCGCCATCACCTGGCCCTTCACCGTGCGCCGCGCGGGCCGCGAGCTGCGCGAGGCCAACGCGGGCCTGGTGCGGCAGTACCGGGAGATCGCGGCCAGCCAGACGGCCCTCTCGATGCACACGCGGCAGCTCGGCGTGGCGCACCGCATCAGCGAGGCCCTGCACCGCGACCTCGACTTCGAGCGCACGCTGGAGAACATCGTCGCGAGCCTCGCGGAGCTGGCGGGCTTCTCGGCCGTGGTGCTCGACTGTCACGTCGCAGACCCGTCGGGGTCGACGGCGCACCGCTCGACCTCGGGTGAGCCTCCGGCGGGCGCGGCCGACGTGGTGGTCGAGGTCACGGCGGGCCTCGCGCCGGAGCCGACGCGCCTCCAGCTCTGGGTGCCCGCCGGGGTGCCGCGGGCCGAGTACGAAGAGCTCGTGGAGTTTCTGCGGCCCACCATCACCATCGCGATCGAAAACGCGCTCGCGATGAACGCCCTCCACGTCAGCCGACAGCAGCTCGACCGACGGGTGAAGGAGCTCACGCACGCGTATGTGCTGGCCGAGCAGGCGTCGCTCGTGAAGACGCAGTTCGTCACCAACATGAGCCACGAGCTGCGCACCCCGATGAACGGCGTGCTCGGGATGACCTCCCTCCTCCGCGACACGGCGCTGACCGACGAGCAGAGCGGTTACCTGGAGGCGCTGGAGCAGTCGGGCACGAAGCTCCTGCGCATCATCGACGACGTCCTCGACTTCTCGCAGCTCGAAGCAGGAACGCTGAAGCTGGAGAGCGCCGACTTCGACCTCGCGAGCGTGGTGGAAGACGTCGTGCGCCGCGCCGCGCCGTCGGCCTGGGAGAAGGGCGTCGAGGTGGTGTTGCAGGTCGACCGCGACCTGCCCGCGTGGCTGCGCGGCGACCCCACGCGGGTCAGTCAGCTCGTGTCCAACCTCGTATCCAACGGCGTGAAGTTCACCGCCGCGGGCGGGGTCGTGGTGGCGCTCTCGCTCGTCGAGCGGCGCTCCAACCGCTGCGTCGTCCGCGTCGAGGTGTCCGACACCGGCATCGGCATCGACACCGCCAAGCTCACCACGCTCTTCCAGCCCTTCGTGCAGGCGGATGGGTCGCTCACCCGGAGGTTCGGGGGCACCGGCCTCGGCCTCTCCATCGCCCGGCAGATCGCCGAGATGATGGGCGCCGTGGTGCGCGTCGAGAGCACGGTCGGCGCTGGCAGTCGCTTCTGGTGCGACGTTCCGTTGGAGGAGATCAGCCGCGCGCCGGGCGGGCTGCCCGAGGTCTACGAGGGCCTGCGGGTCGCCCTCTTCGACGCCAACCCCACGTCGCGACAGACCTGCGAAGCCGCGCTGCGCGCGACCGGGATGACCGTCGAGGTCATCGACGACGTGGGCGCGCTCGCGGCGCGGGCCGAGCAGGGGTGGGGTTCCGTGGATGCGGTCGTGCTGTCGGAGGGTCGCGACTCGGCGGCTGCGGTGGCGCGCGTGCTGGCGGCCGCATCGCTGCCCAACGCGAAGGCCGTGCTGGTGCGCGCGCCGGGGCCCGACCGCGACGTGCGCTGGGTCAACGGCCCCGTGGTCCTCGCGAAGCCGCTGCGCACCGACCGGCTGATCGAAGCGGTGGTCGGTGTGCGCCAGCGGGCCCAGCGCCCTGCCGCGCCGTCCAACCGGCCGCCGGGGGTGGCGCGCGCGTTTGTCCGTGACCCGGAGGTGCTCACCGAGCGCCTCTGCGTGCAGCTGCTGCGCAAGCGGGGCGTCACTGCCGAGGCCGCGTCGTCCATCGCCGAGCTCGCGCGGATGGGCGCGGCGGAGCCCGACGCGCTGATCTTCACGTCACTGAACGCGACGACCAGCGACGACCAGCGGGAGCTCGAACAGCTCCTCCACCGCCTCGACCTCGAACCCGGACCGCGACGCGTGGTGGCGATGGTGTCCGATCGGACGGAGGTGCCGCAGGGTCACGCGCAGCGGTTCCTGGCGGTGCTGTCCAAGCCGATCCGCATGGCGACGCTCGATGAGGTGCTGGTGGTGACCGAGCGATCGCCGCGCCGCTCTGCCTGAGCGAGTTCGCGTGATCGCGACCCTCGTGCCCGGGCCCGGGAGCAATCCGCTCGCCGCGCCGACTCACTCAAGCGTCCTCGTCTTCCTCCTTCGGGGGGAGCGTTCCGCCGCCGAAGCGCAGGTAGAGCGCGGGCAGCACCAGCAGGTTGAGCGCCGTCGACGTGATGAGCCCGCCGAGGATCACCACCGCCATCGGGTGCTCCACCTCGTGCCCCGGCCGCTGCCCCGCGACCACCAGCGGCAGCAGCGCCAGCGCCGTCGCCAGCGCCGTCATCAGCACCGGCGCGAGACGCTCGGCCGACCCGCGCAGGACCAGCTCACGCCCGAAGGGAACACCCTCCTCGGCTTGCAGGTGTCGGTAGTGGCTCACCAGCATGATGCCGTTGCGCGCGGCGATGCCGAGCACCGTCACGAAGCCCACCAGCGATCCGAGCGACAGCACGCCGGGTCCGAGCAGCGCGCTCGCCACGCCGCCCACCAGCGCGAAGGGCAGCGTCGCGAAGGCCATCAGCGTCAGGCGCCACGAGCGGAAGTCCGCGTAGAGCACCATCAACACTCCGAGGATCGACAGGAGCCCGAAGCCGAAGAGCCGCCGCTGCGCCTTGGCGCGCGCCTCGTACTCGCCCAGCAGCTCGGGGTGGTAGCCCGCCGGAAAGCGCATCCCCGCCACGCGCGCCTGCACGTCGCGGGCGACGCTGCCGAGGTCGCGGCCGCGCACGTTGCAGCTCACGTCGATGCGCCGCGAGGCGCCCTCCCGCTGGATCACGTTGGGCGTCGACTCCACCTGCACCGTCGCCACGTCACCGAGCCGCACCGTGCTCCCGGTGGGAGTCTCCAGGCGCAGCTCGCTCACCGCCGCGAGGTCGGCGCGCACGCGCTCCTCGCTCCAGACCACCACGTCCAGCACCCGCTGCTCGCGGTACACCTCGCCCACGCGCAGCCCCTGTAGCAGCGTCGCCGCCGCCTGCCGGATCGACCCCGGCGTCAGGCCCACGCGACCCGCAGCGGCGGCATCGACGCGCACCGTCACCTGCGGCACCAGCACCTGCGCCTCCACCTTCAGGTCGATGACGCCGGGCACGTCGCGCGAGACCCGCGAGACCTCCGCCGCGAGCGAGCGCAGCGTCCCGAGCTCGGGCCCGTAGAGGCGCACCACGATGGAGCCGCTGGAGCCCGTGAGCACCTCCTTCACACGCTCTTGCAGGTAGGTCTGCACGTCGCGGTAGAGGCCGGGGTAGCCGTCGACGGTCTCGCGGATGCGCGCCACCGTCGGGGCGTAGGGGACGTTGGGGTCGAGGGAGATCCAGAGCTCGGTGAAGTTGGGTCCCACCACCTCGTCGGCCACCTCGGCGCGGCCGATGTGGGAGCCGAAGTTGCGCACCCCTGGGATCGACCGCAGCTCGCGCGACACCCGCGCGGTCGTGCGGCGCATCGCGTCGAGCGACGTCCCCGGCTGACCCACCCAGTGCATGAGGAAGTCCGTCTCCTGGAAGGTCGGCAGAAACCCCTCCCCCAGCAGCGGCACCGCGCCCGCCGTCGCGAGGAGCAGCGCGACCACCGCGGCCAGCGCCGTCTTCGGGCGGTCGACGACGCCCGGCAGGATGCGCGCGTAGCGGGCCCGCAGCCACGTCGCGAGCGGCGCGGGGCGGTGGTCGAGGTGCTTGGGGACGAGCAGCAGCGTGAGCGCCGGGGTGACCGTGAGCGCGACCACCATGGAGGCCACCACGCCGAGCGCGTACGCCACCGCCAGCGGGCGGAAGAACGACCCCGCCAGCCCGTCCAGCAGGAACACCGGCAGGAACACCAGCACCACCACCATGGTCGCGTAGACGACGGCGCTGCGGACTTCCATCGAGGCGTCGAGCACCACGCGCAGCGCGGGGCGGGGGTGAGGGGACTCGCGGTTCTGCTGGAGTCGACGGAGGATGTTTTCGACGTCGATGATGGCGTCGTCGACCACCTCGCCGAGGGCGATGGCGAGGCCGGCGAGGGTCATGGTGTCGAGGGTTCCGCCGCGCAGGCGCAGCGCCATGACAGCGGCGAGCAGCGACAGCGGGATGGCCGTCGCGGAGATGAGCGCCGTGCGCCACTCGTACAAGAAGAGCCCGAGAATCAGCGCCACCAGGATGCACCCCCACACGAGCGCCTGCTGGAGGTTGCGCATCGCGCGCTCGATGAAGGTCGCGGGGCGGAAGATGGTCGGGTCGACGTGCACGCCGGGCATCGCGGGGCGCAGCTCGGCGAGCGCGGCCTCGACCTGGCGGGTGACCTCCAGGGTGTTGCCCGTGGGCTGCTTCTCGACGATGAGCAGGAGGCCCGGGCGGTCGTTGATGATGGCGTCGCCGATGGGGGCGCCGTGGTTCTCGACGACCGTCGCGACGTCGCCGAGGCGGGGCGAGTTGGGGCGACCGCCCACGGGCACCGTCGCGAGCTCGGCGGCGGTGGAGGCGGCCGTCTCCTGGCGCACCGCGAGGCGCTGGTTGGGGCCGTCGAGGAGACCTCCCCCGCCGGGCGCGGTGGCTTCCTGCGTGGCGCGAACGACCTCGGCGAGGCGGACGTTCTGCGCCTGCAAGCGCTCGGGGTCGACGCGCACCTGGAGCTGCCGGTCGCGCTGCCCCCAGATGGCGACGTTGGCCACGCCGGGGACGGCCATGAGCCGCGGTCGAACGATCCAGCGCACCAGATCGGTGAGCTCCATCTGCGACATGGTCTCGGACCAGATGCCGATCTTCATCGCGCGGCTCAGCGACGACAGCGGCGGGAGGATGACGGGCGGCCGCGCGGCCGTGGGGAGCTGCGGCGCGACACGGGCGAGGCGCTCCTGCACGAGCTGTCGCGCGACGAGGAGGTCGGTGCCCTCGTTGAAGATCAGCAGCACCGACGAGAGGCCGAGCACGGACTTCGAGCGCAGGGTCTTGAGACCCTGAACACCGTGCAGCGCACTCTCCAGAGGGACCGTGACGAAGCGCTCGACCTCCTCGGAGGAGAGCGCCGGCGCCTCGGTCTGCACCTCGACGCGCGGCGGCGCGAACTCCGGGAAGACGTCGAGCGGCGCGGTCTGCGCGACGCGCACGCCGACGGCCATGAAGACGATGGCGAGCACGGCGACGATGACGCGCAGCCGCAGGGCCATGGCGACGAGGGAGCGCATGTCAGTGACCCGCTCCGAACTCGGTTCCGTAGAGCTCGGCGACGCCTACCGCGACGACGGTGGTGCCTTCGCGCGGGCCGCGCGTGAGGATGGCGCGGTCGCCCTCCACGCGCAGCACCGCGACGCGACGGCGCACGTACACGCCGGGGCCGGTTGTCTCGTACACCCACTGCCCGCCATGCACGTCCGTGATGACGGATGACCACGGGACCGAGAGCGCGGACTCGGGGGCGGTTCCGGGGATGGAGACACGCACGCGCTCGCCCTGGCGCAGCGGCGTGGCGCCTGGCGCGAAGGCGTAGAAGAGGTCGACGGTGGCCGCGAGCGGATCGGCCGACGGCGGCGCGACGACCGGGTCGGCGGCGATGCCTTCGGCGGACGCAGGCTCACCGAGGCGAGCGACGCGGGCCTGCGCGCGCGGGTCGATGGCGCTGAGGTCACCAGCGTAGGCAGCGACGCGCACCCAGAGGGCGTCGGCGGCGGTGACCTCGACGAGGCTCGCGCCCGCAGCGACCATCTGCCCTGGGGCGGCGAGCACCTGGCGGATGACCCCCGCGTGCGGCGCCGTGACAGGAACGCGAACGTCGGAGTCGAGCGGCGAGCGGCGCAGCGCGGAGAGGCGCGTCTCGGCGGCGCGGAGGTCGGCGGCGGCGGTGTCGCGGTCGGCGCGGGCCTCCTCCGAGGCGCGCTCGCTGCCCGCGCGCTGGCGGGCCAGGAGCTCGGTGCGGGTGGCGCGGAGGTTGGCCGCGGCGAGGCGTGCGCGGGCGGCGTCGACGGCGCGAACGGTCTGCGCGCGAACGTCCCGATCAGGCACCGCGAAGGGTGTGAGCCACATCAGCAGCGTGCCCTGGGTGACGGTCGTGCCTGGTCGGGGAAGGCCCTGCGTCGGGGCGCGCACGGTGCCCGCGAGCGGGGCGGCCATGACGAGCGCGCGACCCGGCGGGACGCTCACGTCGCCCGCGAAGGTGCGCACCTGCGTGCCGGTCACGCGCTGCACGGCGGCAGTGGTGATGCCGAGGCGTTCGACGGCGCGCGGGGTGAGCGTCACCGTGGTGAGCTCGGCCTCCTTCACCGGGTGTGCGACCGTGGCGGGGTGGCTGGCGTGGGGCGCCGGAGCGGTGGGGCCGTGGCAGGCGGCGGCGATGCAGGCGGCGGTGAAGGCGACACGACGGATCATCGGGGGGTTCCTCCGGCGCTGCGGTCGCGCTGGGCTTGGGCGCGGCGGACGTCGGCCTCCAGCTCGGTGAGCCGGAGGCGTCCGTCGATGGCGCGGCGGGTGGCGTCGAGCACGACGAGGTACGAGGCCTCGCCGGCGGTGAACTGCTCGTTGGCGAGCTGCACGGAGCGCTCCTGCGAGGGCGACACCTCGGCCCGCCAGCGCGCGAGCGAGGCGCAGGCCTGGGCGAGCTGCGTCTGCGCCTGCCGCACGTCCGTGGCGACCTGCTGACGGAGCGCGATGGCGCGCCAGGCGTTCTGTTGCACCTCGGCCTCGGCGCGGCCGATGGCACCCTGGTTGAAGTTGAAGATCGGCAGCGGCGCGACGAGGCCCGGCGCGAAGGCGAGCCCGTTGCCGTTCGGGCTCACCCCATCGAGCGCCGCCGAAAACGACACGATGCGCGTCCGCTCCCACCCCGCGCGTGCGGCCGCCGCCTGCATGGCGATCTCCGCGGCGTGCAGGTCGGGGCGCGCGCGCAGGGCGAAGCGCACCACCGCGTCGGTCTCGCGGTCGGGCGCGTCGGGCGGCGGTTCGGCGACGGCGCGCACCGGGCGCGGGTCGGCCGCGAAGCCCAGGAGCCCACGCAGCGCGACGCGCGCGAGCTCGGCGTCGGCGTCGGCGCGCAGGGCAGCGTCGCGGGCGGCAAACGCCTCGGCGCGGGTAGCCTCCATCTCCACCTCGGCGACGTCCCCGGCGGCGGCCCGCAGGCGGGTGAGCTCGGCCACGGTGGTGAGCGCCTCGGCCGCGGCGGCGCGCACCGTGCGGCGGGCTTCGGCGGCGACGAGTTCGGCGTGGGCGAGGCGCACGTCGCGGGCGAAATCGAGGCTCGTCTGCACGAGGTTGTGGGCGACGCGCTCGACCTCCAACTGCGCCGCGGCGACACGACGACCGCGCTGCCAGATCGCCTCGATGGGCGCCTGGATGCGCACGGACATCGGGTGCCCGCCGAGCGGAAACATCAACGTGAGCAGGGGGTTGGGGATGAGCCCGGCCTCGACGAGGTCGGCGCGGGTGAGCCCGAGCTGGGCGAGGTCGCCGTGGAGGCGGGGGTTGTTCCAGAGGGCGACGGCGACGGCCTCGTCGGCGGTGAGGCCGTCGTCGAGGGAGACGCCGCGGGGCAGCGTGGGCTCCTCGTGCGGGGTCTGCGAGCCGACGGAGTGTCCGGTGCGGCGGACGACGTCGCGGGCGATCCACGCGTGGTCGTACGGCGAGCTCGCGCAGCCGAGGGTGAGGAGGGCGATCGGCGCCAGGCGGTGCATCGTGCGGGCACCGTAGCGAGCCAACCTGAACGGCAACCTAACGGGCCGAAGGCTGTCCTTCGGGCGAAAGGCGCGGGAGTCTTGGCAGAAGGAGGACTATGGCAGCAGCGGGCAACGGCCCGTGCCGGCGAAGGGCGCGCTGCAACGGTTGACGCACCCTGGGATGCCGCACGGGTAGCAGCACAGCAGTCCCGTCGCGCACATGGCGTCGCCCGAACACGGCTCGCCCGCCGCGAGACCGCTCGCGTCCGTTCCGGCATCGCTGGCATCCACCGCGTCCGGGACGTCCGCCGCATCCACGACGTCGGCGGCATCGATCACGTCCGCAACGTCGATCGGCGACGCGGTGTCCGAGAGCCGCCCGACGTCTACTGCAGCGCGGTCCGCTGCGCCGACATCGATCCCGACATCGACGACAACGGACGCATCGACTCCTGCGTCCGGTGAGGTCGTCTCAGACGTCGTGGTGCAGCCCACCGCGAAGATCAAACACAGCCCCTGGAGAGATACCCGCGCGACGTTGAGCATGACCGCCATGCTACCCCGCACCGTCCTCGTCGCTGCCAGCGTCGGACGACCCAGCGTCCTCGATCGTCGCGATCTCTTCACCCCTTCGCGACGTCATTGGCGTGCATCCACGCACGTTGGCTCGACGCGGGCCGATGACGCGCACGCCGAGAAGCCGAGCGCCGTGACAGACCCGAGTGAACCAGCGATCCCGGGCGAGCGGACGATCGAAGGAGCCACTCTCGCACGCTATGCCGCTGCCACGACGAGGGCAACGCGGTGCGCTCGATCACCGCGCAGAAGCACCCCCCTGGGTGCTACGGGTTCAAGACTGAAAATGCGCCAACACAACGGCGCCTCCGTCTGCCGCGTGATACCGATTCACCCCGTCGACGTTCGCGAAGTGGGGGCCGGGGTTCACGGTGCAGGCTCCGCGTCCGTCGCGCTCCGTTCACCCCGGGCAATGGTAGGGGGTCACCTCATCGCTGCGCGATGGGGTTGCAACGGAAGTCACCGCCTCCGCTTCATCGATCGGGATCGCGATGGATCTCGGGCCTGCAACCCCACCGCGCAGCGATGGGGTGACCCCCTACCATTGCCCGAGGTGAACGGAGCGCGACGGACGCGGAGCCTGCACCGTGAACCCCGGCCCCCACTTCGCGAACGTCGACGGGGTGAATCGGTATGAGTCAGAGTTCGCAGTGCGCCGGTTCCAGTTTCGACGCGGGTGCGCAGCGCGCGAAGCCCAGCGCGCGGCAGTCGAAGCGCGGGTCGGCCCCGGCCGCGCAGGCGACGAGGGTGTCGCCCTCACAGTGGGGCGGACCGTCGAGGGCGCACGCGAACGGCGGCGGGACGCAGGTCGCCCCTTCACCAGCGCTGGCACACCGCCACCCCAGGCGGGCGCAATCAGAACGAGTCTCCCGCAGCACCGACTCGAAGACGCCCGAGCACCGCACCAGCACCGAGCCGTCACACCGAGCAGCGGTCGCCGCACACGTCGGCCCGGGCGGCAGGCAGGCGCCGTAGATGCCGGCGAACGAAGGGCTGATGACGCAGGTCGTGCCCGCGGTACAGCGGTGGGCGCGCTCGGTGATGTTCCGCTGACCCGCCCGCCTCGCGGTGCGCCATCGACCGCGCTTGGACACCGAACTCATCGATCGGCTACGGTCGGCCACGATGAGGAGCCGTTCGCCGCACACGCTCGCGCTGCTCGTGACGCTCGTCGCGTGCGGCCGAACGGTCACCGTGGCCGACGCGAATCCGGACGTGGGCATCGACGCGCCGACCTCCGAGCCGACGCCTCCGGACGTCCCCATTCCGGGCGACGAGGCGACGTCGATGGACGCGTCCGTGACGAACGACGCGGCCGCGAGCGTGTGCCGGGGCTTCGACGACATCACCTACTGCACCGACCCTTGCGGGGTCTGCGTGCACGAGGTCGCCGCGGGGTCGTGCCGCAGCGAGGCCGAGTACATGGACGCCTCCGCCGAGTGCGCGCCCCGGTACTACAACGGCTTCTCCCTGTGCTTCGCGAGCTGCATCCTCGGGTACGACGCGGGCAGCTACCTCTGTCCCCCGGCGACCCCACCGGGCCCCCGCAGTTGCGCCTGCTACGAGCGCTGCATCGCCATCCAGCCGGCGGCCTGCCAGGAGGGGCGCCGCACCTTCGACCGCTGCGTCCTCTCGCACTGTGCGGCCTGTCGCTCGTAGCGCGCCGCTGCTGGCGCTCGTCGCCTGCGCGTACCTCTACGCGCGACCGTCGCAGCCGTTCATCCACAACCCCAACGAGATCCTCCGCGTCTACATGACCGCCGCGATCGTCGACGATCGCTCCTACGCCGTCGACGCGCCCGCCGATCGCTGGGGCCCCTCGGTCGATGGCGACGCCTCCTCCCACGACGGCCGCACCTGGTCCCCGAAGGCCCCCGGAACCAGCCTCCTCGGCGTCCCCGGCTACGCCCTCCAGCGCTTCATCGCCCGCGGTCCGGTCTCCCTCGAAGCCGCCACGCGCGTGATGCGGCTCACCGGCTCCACGCTCCCGATGCTCGCGTTCCTGTACGCGTTTCATCGGTGGCTGCGGGCGCGCGTCGACGACGCCGTGCTCGCCGACGCGGCCCTCGTCGCCGTCGCGCTCGGATCGCTCCTCTACGGCTACGCGCTCCTCTTCGTCAGCAGCGCCACCAGCGCGGCTGCTGCCTTCGGAGCGTTCATGCTGCTCTCCGACGCCCGACGCGACGGCACCATCACAGCACCGCGCGCCTTCGCCGCGGGCCTGCTCGCCGCCGCCGTCACGTGGTTCGAGTACCCCGGCTTCGTCGCCTCCGCGGCGCTCTCGCTCTACGCGCTCGTCGTCCTGCGACCGCGCGCCCGGCTCGCCCTCTTCGTGCTCGGCGCGGCGCTCCCGACGCTCTCCACCATGCACTTCCAGGCCGTCGCGTTCGGCAGCGCGTTCACGCCGGGGCACCGCTTCTCGATCCATCCCGAGTACCGCGCCGCGCTCAACCGCGGGCTCTTCGGGCTCGACGGGTTCTCCCCCGAGGCCGCCGCGCGCCTGCTCCTCGACCCCGGCTTCGGGCTCCTCCCGATGACGCCCTTTCTGCTCTTCGCACCACTCGGTTTCGCCTCGCTCCTACGCCGTCGTGACGCTCGACCCGACGCCGTCGTCGCGCTCGTCGTCTGCGTCGCGACGTGGCTCGCCGTCGCCTGCGCCAACAACTGGCGCGGCGGCTGGACCATCGGTCCCCGCTACCTCGCGCTGCTCGTCCCCTTCCTCGCGTGGGCCTCCGTCGAGGGCCTGCGCGTCGTCGCCACCCGCTCGCCATCGCTCGCCCGCGCGCTCGCCCTCGGCACCGCCGCCGCCTCCGTCGCCGTCTCCGGAACCCTCTCCGCCTGGTACCCCCACGTCCCCCCGGACATCGCGCGCCCGCTGCCCGACCTCGTCGCCCTCCTCGCGCGCCACCACTTCGTGCCCGCCACCCTCGCCAACGACGTCGGCCTCTACGGCCCGGCCACCCTCGCCCCGCTCGCCCTCGCCGCCGTTGCCGCCCTCGCGTACGCCGCGCGCCGCCACCTCCGCGAGCCCGCGGTCGTCGCACCTGCGTTCGTCGTCACCGCCCTCGCGCTCGCCGTCCCGCTGCGCCCGGCGCCCACGGCTGCGTCCACGCGCGCCGTCGCCTTCGTCACGCGCGTCTGGTCGCCGCCCGGCCACGACCGACCCGCGCAGCTCCTCCACCGCATCGCGCACGAGCCACGCCTCTCACGCGCCGATCTCCGCACGCTCGCCGCGCTCTACCGCGAGGAGGGCCGCGACGAGGAGGCCGCCGCCGCCGAGCGCTGGCAACGCGAGAGAGCGGTGGCGCCGTGAGGTTTCCCTTCGTGGTGGTGCCGCGCGTGACCGACGCACAGCGCGAGCGCTTCACCCGCCACATGGACTCCGCCGCGAGCGGCTGGCACCGGCGCTACACCGAGTCGATCTGGCGGCGTCATCAGCACCCCTCCAACGCCACCCAGTCGGGCTGGACCACCCCCGACGACCGACGCCGTCGCATCGTCCATTTCCACGACGAGTACGACGTCGTCGGCGACGCCTTCGTGCTGCGACGCGCGCACCTCTTCCTCAGCGTCACGCTCCCCGCCGACGACGTCGACGCCTACCACGCCGCCATCACCGACGGCCTCCGCGTGGGCTCGTGGTCGCCCGACGGCGACGGCCGCTACCACCGCGGCGACCTGCGCGCCCGCGTTGTCGTGCATCACCAACACCCCGAGGACGTGCGCCGCGGTTACCTCACGTCGCCTGGCTACCGCAGCCTCGACCTCACGGTCGACGCCGCCGACTACGCCACGCCCACTGGTTGGGACAACCGCCCCTGGCGCGTCTTCTTCGACGTCGGCCTGCGCAAGAAGCTCCCGCGCGGAACCCCCACGATCATCACCCCCGAGGACATCGCCGCGCACCTGCCCGCGCAGGTTGAGCTCGGGTGCGGACCGTCCATCGAGGCGGGCATCCCCCACCTCTCCAACCTCCACCGCATCTACGGCGTGTCGCACGCCGATTACGGCTTCGTGTTTCGCGCGCAGGACGACGCGCTGCTCGGGGTGCTGGGCGACCCGGAGGCGAAGTACCGCGAGTTCACCGACATCTACCGCGCGTGCCTCGTCGCGCCATCGACGCCCTTCTACGCGGCGCTGCGTGACCTGTGGCGACGCGGGCTCCTCGTGGGTCCGGTGATCACCAACAACTTCGACTGCCAGTGCGCCGACGTCGGGCTCCCCGAGGTGTCGCTCCGCAACTATGATTCGGGCCCGTACTATCCGACCATCGACTACGACCCGCGCGCCCGCTCGCTGCTGGTCATCGGGGTGCACGCCGACCGGCGCCTCGTGCAGATGCGCGCCCGCGAGCGCGGCCTCCGCGTCGTCATGATCGACCCCGAGCGCTACGTCGGACCGGACGGCCGCGCCATCGTGTACCCCGTCGAGGCCCCACAGGACGGCGACCTCTTCGTGCGAGCCACCGCAGGCGAGGCGCTCCCGCGGCTGCTCACCGTGAGTGGTTGACCCGGCCGTACTCGCGCAGCCCGACCGCGACGTCGAGCAGTGAGCGCACCCCATGGCGCACCGGGAAATCCGCCAGAAACGACGTGCCTCGTGCGCGCGGCCCGAAGGCCGTCTCGACGCTCACCGAACGGTGACCGCGAGCGTGGAGGGCGACCATGACGAGGTTCTGCCAGGCGTGGTAGCGGCCGCGAAAAGCCAGCGCCTTGGCCAACGCCTCGCGTCGGCACACCAGAAACGCCGACTTGTTGTCGGGCAGTGACATCCCGAAGGCGCCGTTGACGATCGCGTTGAAGCCACGCGAGAGCCAGTAGCGGCTGCCGCGCACGGGCCACTCGTAGCGCCGCGCGCCCTGCGCGACCTCGACCCCTGCGGCCTCGCGGGCGGCGACGAGGCGGGCGACGTCCTCGGGTCGGTACTGGAGGTCGGCGTCGATGACGCAGACGAGCTCGGCGCGCGCGGCTTCGACGGCGGTGCGCCACGCGGGGACGATCCCGAGGTTGCGCGGATGGCGCCGCACGACGAGGCGGTGCTCGCGGGCGGCGAGGCGCTGCATCACGGCCCAGGAGTCGTCGGCCGAGCCGTCGTCGACGAGCACCAACTCGCCCGCGAAGGGCATGGCGTCGAGCGCGGCGACGAGGCGCGCGACGAGCTCATCGAGGTTGGCCGACTCGTTGAAGCACGGCACCACGATGGAGAGGTGGGGCACGTTCGGCACGCGGGGGAGGTCACCGTTCTGCACGGCGCCGATGATGGACCATCGGGCGCGACGGACGGGCCTCGAACGCAGACGCCCGGTGATGGGGTGCGCGAGGCGTACGGGGCGCGGCGCGAGGTCGCGGCGCGCGAGGGGTCGGTCGCGGTGTGGGAGGTGGACGTCTCGGCCGACGGCCGCTGGATGGCGCTCGCCGACGAGGAGGGCGTGGAGGTGTGGTCGCTCGCGCCGACGGCCCGCTGCGTGGCGCGGCTGCGGCCCGCCGGGGAGCTCGACCGGGTCGCGAAGGTCGCGCTCTCGCACGACGACGGCGTGCTGCTGCGGTAGTGGGCGTTCAGTTCCCTCCGGCGGGCCCCTACCCCTTCGCGCCGGGGCGCGCGTGCCCGTTGGCCCGGTGCCGGATCCCCCGCGCCCGCACGCCCATCTTCTCGGCCACGTCGACGTTGATCGCCCGCAGCGCATCACGGTCGTCGGGGTCGACCGCGCGCTCCTCCATCGCCCGCGCGACCATGTTGAGGGCGGTGCGCGCGCTGCACGCGTGACCGAGCTGTCCGCCGAAGATCTCCGGATCGATGAAGCGTCGGTACTCGCCGATGCGGCGCTCGGCGTGCAGCCGAAACACCAGCGCCTCGTGCAGGCGGTTGAGGAGCTCGACGGGGTCGCGCTCGTGCACGTTGCCGTAGCCATCGCCGCCGTCGACGAGCGGGCACAGCGAGATCTCACCGCTCGACTTGATGCGCAGCGTGGGCGACGGGCGGAAGAAGTTCTTGCAGCGCAGGTCGTCGTCGGAGAAGGCGTTGAGGTCGGCGCGCGACCGACGGAGCTGCACGCCGGCGCCGACGTCGATGAGGTTGCTCACGTAGTTGCTCTCGTCGCCGAGCACGCGGCGGTACGCGACGTCCGCGTCGTGCGCCGCCCCGAAGAGCTGGGTGGACACCTCGACGATCCAGTCGCGCGCCGCCGCAGCCGACTGCCCGAGGCCGACCACGAGCGACACACGCGGCTGCATGCCCGCGGCGCGGACCTTCGCGAACCCATCGATCACGCGGCGGTAGAGGCCGGGCACCTGCCGCGTGCGGTCGTGGATCGCCTCCGGCCCGTCGAGGCTGAACACCACGTGCGTGAGCCCGCATGAGCTCAGCTCTGCGAGGTACGCGGCGTCGTCGACGTAGCGCCGCCCGGCCGCCCAGAAATCGCGCTCGCCGAGAAACCACCCGCTCGTGATGACGGAGGCGTGCGCGCCGCCCTGCGCGCGGATGTACGCCACGAGGTCGAGCCACCCCTTGCCGTAGAGCGTGACCTCGCCGCCGATGAAGTCGAAGCGGTCGAGGCCGATGGGGAGCGCAGCGTCGACCACGCGACGCAGCCCCACCGGGTCGGCCTCGGCGCGCGCCTCCAGGTTGGTGTTGCGGCAGTGCAGGCAGTCGAGGTTGCAGAGCGTCGTGTACTCGAAGACCACGCGCCGGAGGTTCTCCAGCGGGTTGCGCGCGTAGCGGAGGCCGACGGCCGCGCGGTCGACGGAGTCGTCCACGGCCTCGACGAAGCCTCGCGCGACGAGCGGCTGCATCGCCTCGTTGCCCTCGCACGGGAGGCTCAGGTGGGTGAGCAGCGCGCAGAGGTAGCGGACGTCTTCGCGTGCGAGCGCGGCGTCGAGCCCGGCAGAGTTCACGAGGTGGGTGAGGTAGCGGTGGCCGTAGTGGCTGAGGATGAATTGCATGGTGTGGTTCGGTCACGAGTCATGGACATCGGACCAGGAGGCGCCCGCCGGTGCGACGGCGGGCGGACCAATCAAGCCGGTATACCCGCGGACGAAGCCGTAGCGGCGAGCGGCGACTACTACCTCGCCACAGGGGATTTGAAGGGTTCAGTGAACCTCACGCTGGCTGCACGAGGAGAGGCAGCGAGTCGGCCTCGACGAGCAGTTGGATCGAGCGCGCGACACCCGGCTGTCGGCGGATGAAGCCCTCGCGCTCCAGC
>JBGARZ010000015.1:0-221524 GCA_044229975.1 Polyangiales bacterium | reverse complement strand
GCTGACCACGACGGTTCCGCACCTCGCGGTCCGCGACGGGTCGGCGAAGCCCGCCGCGCCCGTCGAGCCCGCGCCCGTCGGGTGACGCGACGGCCGCTCCCTCCCTCCTTCCGACCTGCGCCCTCGATCAGCTCCAATCTCCGACGCGACGTCAGCTCATGGCACCAGGTGAACCTTCCCCTCTCGTGCGACCCTGCTGCCGATGCTCCCATCGGCCCATCGAACGACACGATCCACACCGTCGGCCATGCCCTGGTGGTCCTGTCTCGTCGTCGCGATCGCGGCGCTGACCGGGACCGGCTGCGCATCCACGACGAGCGCGATGAACACCTCCGGGCTCCTCCGCGCCGGGCGGCTAACCGATGCCTGTCGGACGGCGTTCTTCGGCACCGACCGTGACCGCGCGGACGTCGCTGCGGAGGTTCGGCGACTCGCCCCGCTGCGCGTGCGCGTGCAGGTGCCGTCAGGGCCTGGCGACGTGCTCGCCAACGGGCGTCTTGCGACGCTGGTCGTGGAGCACCCGGCCGCACCACCCGGCACGCCGGCCATCTTCGGGACGGTGTCCATGCCGGTGTTGGAGACGCTCGAAGGTCGCGCCGTCGCCCGCCAGACGAGCTCGCTGCTCACGGGCGACGTCGGTGAAGGTCTCGCGTACTGGATGGTGACCGGGAGCACCCGGCCAGGCACCGGGGACACGCCGGGCGTGCTCCTCGACGCAGTGGCGCTGGTGCTCTCCGCGGGAATGGTGGACCCGCACCTGCGCCAACGTCAGGCGCCCGCGACCGCGCCCGCGCCGCTGCCCGCACCCGTCGCCGAACTGCACACGCGCTTCGCGGGGCAACGGCCAGCGGGCGTCTGCGAGACCGCCACTGGCTCGGGGTGCGCGAGGCCGCTGGCGCTCCTGCCGAACCCGAGCGGTCGGAGCCCGGAGCGGCTGGTGTTCGAGGTCTCCTGGTGGCTCCGCGAGAACGACTGCCGCGAGCGACGCGTCGTCGCGCTCCCGCTGCCTCCGGGCGCGGACGTCGCGGCGCGGATCAACGCGGTCTTTGCCGCGGGCCCGGTGGACCTCTCGACGGCGCCGACGCTGGACCGCTGACCTGGGACTGCGACCTCACCCCGCCCGATGCGGCGCGACCACGATCTCGGTCCGGACCGAGTTGGCGATGAAGCAGCCCTCGTGCGCCGCGTGATGCAGCCGCGCGAGGTCGTCGTCGGTGGGTCGCTTGTCGCCCGCGTACACGATGGTCGGCGACAGGGTCACGCGGCTCACCCACGGCACGCCGTGCTCGTTCTTCGTCATCTCTCCCACCGCTTCGTCGCGGTAGCGCGCGACCGCAATGCCCTCGCGCGACGCGACCCACAAGAACGTCAGCATGTGGCAGCTCGCGATCGCCGCGACGAAGGCCTCCTCAGGGTCGACGCCCGCAGGGTTGGACCACGGCGACGGGACCACCGACGGCGACGGTGACGCCGGCACCGTGACGCCACCGTCGAAGCTCCACGCGTGCTCGCGGGAGTAGCGGCCCTTCACGAACTCGGCGCTCGTCGCGCCACACGTCCACTCGATCGTCGCCAGGTGCTTTGCCATGCGCGCGACGATAGCGCGACGGATGAGCGCGCCGTACCCCAGGGCTCAGCGGCCGCGGAGGCCTCAGGCACCGTCCAGGCGCTCGTCTCCTGCGCGAGGTCGTCGACGGCGATCCGCCGCCGGGAGCGACGACCGCGGCGTCGCTTCGTGCGTCGACTGGTACGGCAACGCGTTCGATCACGTCACCGAGTGAACGCGGGCACGCGGTGGTGGCCGCGCGGGGATTCGCAGTCGGCGTCGTGGCGACGCGAGACGCTCGTCGTCGTCCCGCAGAGCGCTCCGTCGCTAGGGATTCCGGCGTTCTCACGAACGCCGGTCCGTTGTGGGGAGCGACGACATGGCCGTCCCGGCCCAGGTCGCCGACGCCTGCTCTGAGTGGTGTTGCGCCGCTCGTGCGGACGCGCCGTCAGCCCGTGGCGGCGGTGGCGAACACCGTCATCGCGTTGAGGGAGGCCAGCGCCTCGGGGCCGAGCGCCGGCCCCGCCGGGGCACCCACACGAGGGAGCCCCAGGCCGACGAGCATCTCGTCGAGCGCGTCGCGGCACTCGTCGGAGCACATCAGGTCGCGCAGACCGGGACGCACATCGAAGGCATGCACGGTGAGCGACGCGCGCCCGTCGACGAGCGTCACCGCGAGGACCTTCGCACCCGCGTAGGCGATCTCCGCCGCCGACGTGGAGAGGGAGCAGCGCACGAGCAGCAGTGCCCGCGTCGGGTCGGCGGTTGGCGGGAGCGCGAAGCCGTGCTGCGCGAGCTCTTCGCGTGTCGCGGTCTGCCAGTTGATGAACATCATGCAGACGAGCGCCTCCTCACAGAACTGCCGGAACCACGGCCCGTACGACTGCGCGCCGATGAGCCACACGCGCTGGAAGGATGGTGAGGCCATCCAGCGCCTGAAGATCTGGAGCCACCCGCGGTTCCATGGGTGATCGATGGCGCTTTCTTCGTCGAGGTGGAGCTGCGTGTACGTCGACGCGATCAGGTGGATCTGCCGCATCGCCACCTCGTGCAGCACGGCAGGCGCGACCTCGGCGCGCGCGTGACCGGACGCGAGCTCCGGGTAGAGTTCGGCGAAATACCCCGCCGCCTCGGGCGCGCGCAGCAGCGCTTCGATCTCCTCCAGCTCATCGCGCAGCCCCGGGAAGACGCCGTCATAGCGGAGCGGCGGGAGGGCGCGCGCCTCCATGGCGAGGAACCACCGCACCACCGGATCCTGGCCCGGGAAGGACAGGAACGACCGCCCGGCGAGGCCGCGCGTGATGTGCTCACCCAGTGCGCGGTACGCCTCGAACTGCGCCTCGCCGAAGGCCTGGTTCGCGGTCGACTCGTGCGGGAAGAGCGGGTTCGCGGCGCGGTACTGCCCGATCACGGGGTGCTCGTCTCCCGTGCGCGAGCTCTTGATGTACACGAGCTGCCCGACCTCCTGGAACATCCCATCCCGCTCGGGGTAGCGGATGCTGCCCAGGACCGCGTGCCTCCGGCTCGCCCCGCGCTCGTCGGGCGCGAGGTCGTCGAGGGAGATGTCGATCTCCACGCCGAGGTCGAGCCGCGCGAAGCGGATGAGCGCCGCGAGGCCGCCGAAGCCCATCGTCGGGTCCTCCTCGGCGTCGCACACGATGATGTACCGGCAGCGTCGGCGCAGGAGCTCGTAGGCGCCGGTGTTCTCGAGGTGCCCGCCGTCGGAGAGGTACACGTGCCGACCGTGTTCGTGGAGGGCGCTCGCGAGCTCGCGGAAGTAGCACCAGCCCGCGGGGAAGGCCCTGAAGCGCTCCCACAGACCCGGCGTCCCCGATGCGCCGCGCGCCACCTTGCGCGGGTTGAGCAGCCAGTACCCGAGGCGGAGGTTGAGGAAGGCCATCAGCAGCACGACGGGCCGCAGGGTGTACGTCCCCATGTTGGGCGCGGCGGCCGCCGCCGACGTCGCCATGGCGGTGGCGAGGTCGAGGTCGGGCGCGACGCGCTCGAAGTCCGCGGTGGGGCAGTAGCCCGTGCGAGGACCGCCGATGAAGTGCTTGCTGAAGACGAAGAAGTCGCTGTTGCGCCCGCGGAGCGACGTGTCGCCGCTGCCCTGGAGATTGAGCGCCGCGTTGAGCAGGTGGTAGGGCGCCGCCGACCCTGGCTGCGAGAGCGCGCTGAGGGGGATGCGCTGGTCGGGGGTGAGCTCGGCGCCGCTGCGGCGGATGATGAAGAGCTTCGCGATCTGCGCGCGGAAGAGGCTGTGGAGCGAGGCCTCGTTGGTGTCCATGAGCACGATGAACGCCAGCCCCAGCAAGGAGACGATGACCGTTCCGGAGCGGGGGTTGAGCACGAGGCCGGTCGCGCCTGCGTAGCCGGCGCTCCCCTCGAAGACGCTGATGTACAGTACGAAGAGGTAGAGCGGCGCGAGGCTCCCGACGGCCACCAGACCCAGCGCGGCGATGCGCAGGAGAGGAAGGAGCCGGGCGAGCGCGGCGCGGAAGACGAGCAGCAGCGCGAAGCACGCACCGGCGATCGCCAGCGTCACCGGACCGGGCGGGGTCGTGGGCCAGAGCCGGTGGAACAGCACCGAGAGGAAGGCGCCGAAGTCCAGGTGCACCGAGTCGATGCGCCGCGCCGCCCACCAGGTCACGAACGCGTGGGTCTCGAACGCGAGCGCGGCGAGGCAGAGGGTGAAGAGGCCGACGAACAGGCGGTCGACGCTGACGAGGCGCCGCGGCCCGGGCAGCAGGGTGCGGATCACCGGCATGAGCAGCAGCAGAAGCAGGCTCCCGCCGAGCAGCCTCGGGGTGATCACGACGAACGACGACCACGGGAGCTCGCCGACCGCGCCGCGCTGCACGGTGAGGGAAAGAAGGGCGAGGTAGTACCGCACCAGCATGGACAGCAGCAGCGCGGGCGCGATGAGCGTGGCCATGAGCATCGCGACGGTGATGAGCGCTCCACGCACCACGCGGGCGAGCATCCCGGAGCCACCCGAGAAGCCCGACGGGACGAGCGCCGAGGTGCGGTCGCGGAGGTACTCGAGCACGCGGTTCTTGGGCGGCGCGGGCGTGTCGTCCGCCGCGCCCTTCGCGCTGGGATTGGCGGGCGGGACGAAGGGGAACGAACCTTCGGGTGAGCGCATGAGGGCGCTGAGACACGACCCGATCCAGCCGCCGCCCGACACCGTCGAGAGGTAGTCGATGGAGGGGAAGATCCCTTCCGCGTGCAGCGCCTGAAGAACACCGAGCGAGAACGCCGCCGACCGGATGCCGCCGCCCGACAGCGCCAGCCCGACGAGGCCGTGCTTGATCGATGGCGCGGTGCCCTCACCGACGGCGATCTCCGCGGGATGCTCGGTCGGCGCCCCGTCGTACCGGGGGAGGGCCTCTCCCCGCACCCGCGCGCGCCGCGCGTTGATGTCCTTCAGCTCGGCCGGAAAGACCTTCTCCACGAACTCGACCTGGCTCGCCTCACCCATGAATCGGGAGAGTCTGCGATCCACGTTCAAAGGCAAGCGACGGGCTGGGACGTGGGCGACTGGCAGCGACTCGCGCGAACCTCAGGGGTGCGCGCACTGCACCTGGAGGATGTCGACCTCGCCGCGGTTGAGCGACGAGTAGCGGTGGTAGCGCCCCGTCGCATCGCACTGCCCGACGTCGATGGTCCCGCCGGCGGACGTGGTCGAGCGCCAGCACTGCCACTGCGGGCCGCCGGGCCCGAGGTGCTCGATGCAGGTGTCGGAGTACACGGTGCGACCGCACCGATTGGCGACGACGAGGTGCAGGCAGGCACCGCCCGCGTCGGCGCCCACGCGCACCTCCTCCACGGTGACCGCGGTGCACCCCGCGGCCGAGGTGTTGGGGCACCCGGTGGGGGTCACGGTGATCGGGCACGCCACGCTCGCGCCGGACACGTCGACGCAGCGGCGCACCGTGGTCGTCGTGCCGCCGTCCGTCGCGAGATCGGCGCCGCCCGCCGTCGGGGCACATGCGACGAGGAGCGTCGCAACGCCGACCCGACAGGCTCGCCACACGCCTGAAGACACTGTCGCCTGGGCCCTCATCGACAGGGCCGATGAGACGCCTGCGGGCGACGGCGGGTCAAGCTCGGGGGTAACTCGCTGGGATTCGGAGCGGGTGAGCGGGCGACGGGCACGATCGACTTCGGTGTACGGTCGACGAAGGCAGCAGCGGATGCATGACGTGTTGCACGACCCCTTCTGGACGTCGCATCTCACGGCCGCCGCCCTGACGCTGATCGTCGCGCTGTGGGAGCTGCGCACCGGGCGCATCCCGACATCCATGGTCGCGCTCGGGCTCGCCACCGGCGCGCTTCTCGTCGTGCAGGACGGAGCGATCGGCACGCACGCCCTCGGTCTCCTCATCGCGTTCGTCCCGGGCTTCCAGGCGTTCCGTTCGGGCCACATCGGGGGCGGCGGCGCGAAGTGGTTCGCGGCCCTTGGGTGGATGGTCGGAACGCGCACGACCCTGCTGGTGTGGGCCGTCCTCTTGACCGCGCTGCTGGCCCTCGTGTTGCGGCGTCGGTTGGGACCGATCGCTCCCTTCACTGTTCCCAGCGCGCCGACGCTGCTCGTCGCATTCGCCCTCGCGACCGCCATCGAGCGTTCGCCGCTCTGCACGTAGAGGGATTGGCCCTGCCAGCGGATGCTCCCCCGCGCGGGGCTCGGTGGGCGTCACGGCGAACGGGTCGCCCGTCATGGCCGGGGAGAGCGCGGCGTTGACCGCTGCTCGGCCCGGTGATGCGATGCCCGACCATGACGACCGGCGGGAACGGCTACCTCGCGACCCGCGCGGGAGGGGGATGGTGTCTGCCGCGTGAGCTGCGGGTCCTGCCCCTGGGGCACCACCTGCGGGACCGACGGCCAGTGCGTCGCCCAGGACGCCGACCGCGTCGACGTGCCGGACGTCTGGCGCAGCGACGCGGGGGTCCTCCGCGACACCGGCGACCGCGGCGACCGCGGCGACGCCTCGCGCACCGCAGTGATCGCCGGCCGCCGCTGCACGAGCACGCCCTTCGACCCGGCGCTCCGAGCGGACGGCTTCCCCTGCGACCCTGCGGACGTCGAGCGGACGAGGGTCAACCCGTGCCGGGGCATCTGCTTCCCGATCAACCCCGTGCGCCCGACCGAGGGTCTGTGCGGGTCGTTGATCGACGTTCGCACGGCCACCGAGAGGTGCCCCGACGGTGCTGGGTTCGAGCCGCGCACGGCGGCGGGAGACCACCTCGGCGTCTGCGTCTTCCGCGACTGCGAACGCAACGATCAGTGCGCCCCTGGCCTTGTGTGCGTTCACCCGGAAAGCTCCGCGACGGGCGTGCTGACGGACCTCCCGCGCATGTGCAGCTACCCGACGACGCGACAACCGCTCGGGACAGCGGGCGACGGCGGAACACCGCGGGACGCAGGCATGGATTGAGCGCGCGGGCCTGAGCGGGCGCAGTGGTGTTCGACGAAGGTGACGGAGCGGTACGGGGGGCGACGGTCAGCCGAAGACGCCGATGTTGTTCTTCACCATGAGCGCCTGCACGTACGGCCCGAGGTACTGCTCGGGGATCTGCCACGCGTGCACGAGCTGGTTGAGCATCTGCTGCTCGGAGGGCGCGAGGTAGCCGTCGCCCATCGCGAGGTCGGCCGCGTTGAGCACCGCGCACATCTTCTGCTGCGGCGAGAGCAGCCGGTTGCTCTCGTCGAGAAACTGCGCGAACCCCGCGCGCTTCGTGTACTGAAACGCCGTGTCGAGCGCGCTGCGGTCGGGGACGATCTTCAGCAGGTCGCCGATCTCGCTGTCGTCGAGCTGACCGTCGGCCGAGCTCAGGTAGAGCATCGTGGCGACGAGCGCCGCCTTGGGGGTGAGGTGCACCTGCGCGCCAGAGTATCCGTCGAAGAGGCCCATGGAATCCCTTTCCTCCACGACCTTCGCGAGCGGAGCGCGGGTCGTCGGAAAGATGGTATGCGACGAAGGGAGGAGATCACAAGCGCATGGATCAGGTGCTCGCGCGCGGCGCGCAGGTGGTGCTGATCGAGGACGAGCAGGGCCTCGGCACCGGCTTCTTCGTGGGGCCCGACGGGCTCATCCTGACCAACCGGCACGTCGCCCCGTCGGCGGGTCCGTTTCGCGTGGTGCTGGCCGGGGGGCGCAACCTCCGCGGCGTGGGGCTGCACCAGTCGCCCCACCACGACCTCGCCGTCGTGAGCGTGGCGGCCGACTCGCCCGAGCACTTCGACCTCGACCGCGACGTCACCGACGACTACGGCGTCGGCACCGAGGTGTGGGCCCTCGGGCACCCGCGCGGCTGCCGCAACTCCGTCGCCCGCGGCATCGTCTCCAACCCCCACCAGACCGTCGACCGTGACGTGTTCGTGCAGACCGACGCGGGCATCAACCCCGGCAACAGCGGCGGTCCCCTGCTCGACGCGAGCGGCCGCCTCGTCGGGGTGGTCAGCGCCATGCTCTCGCACTCGCAGGGCCTCGGCTTCGCGGTGCCCTCCTACGCGGCGGCGGACTACGTTCGCAACGTGCGACGACTGTTGCGGCGCGGGGTGATCCGCCCGGCGCGCGACCTGCTCCCCGCCGAAGGGACGGGCTCCGTCGACGACCGCGTGCACGGCGGCATCGACACCTTCGTGGTGCGCGGCCTCGGCACCGTGCGCGAAGACGCGACCAAACCCGCCGACCTCTCGCTGCGCACCGACGGCGGCACCGTGCGTGTGCAGTGGAGCGACGCCGCGCTCACCGTGAGCTGCGCCGTCGGCGGGATGGGCCCGTCAGAGGCCGCGAGCGCGTCGCTGTTGCGGCGGCTGCTGGAGGCCAACGGGAGCGGCGAGCTGCGCGGCGCCACGCTGGGGCTGCGCGACGGTCAGCTCCAGATCATCGCGCGGCGGTCGACCGATCAGCTCGACCCGGCGCAGGTGTTCTTCGCGCTCGACCAGGTGCGCGCCGCGGCCCTCGCGTGGGTGCCCCGCTGGACGGCGCTCTGCTACGAAGCTCTCGGCCACGGCGCGCCCGCCTCACCGTCGCAGCCGCAGTCACCGCAGAGTGCGGCGCAGTCGGAGTGGGGGCCGGCGCTACGACTGCCCGACGTTCCCTTCAGGGGGCGCTGACCCGCCGTCGTCGGGGTCGGACGATCCGCGGCGCACGAGGTCTTCGAGCTCCTTGCGCTTCGCGCTCTTCTCCAACGGAGCGGGCTCGGCAGGCTTCGCGGGTTGCTCGGCGCGCAGGGCGTCGCGCATCGCGTCGCGCTCCTTCGTCGAGGCGCCGTTGCCGACGCGCGGGCCGAAGTCGACGGCGCCGCCCGCGTCGGGCGAGGGCTTCACGCCGAAGGCGGCCTCCCACTCGGACATACCGCGCGAGGCGCGGAGCTTGTTTTCGAGATGGGTCTCGTCATCGCGGGCGTCGATGGCCGCGGTGACCTTCGCGGCGAGATCGTCGGCGTCCTTCAGGGGCGCGCCCTCGTGACGCGCGGCGCCGAACATCGCGGCCGCGGCGGCGAAGGAGGCGACGGCCGGAGGAACGATCCAGCTCCCGGGCGCCGTGCGGGCGGCGTCGAGGTCGGCGATGCCGTCGGCCGAGTCGACGACGCGCAGGCCCTCGGGGCCCACCTCGTCGACGATCGGGCCGAGCAGCCCGCGCAGCTCGAACGCGAGCGCGCCCGTGGAGGCCGCGTCGGACTCGAAGCGGGCCACGGTGCCGGCGTCGCCGAGCGCGGAGAGCGCTGGCTTCGTGGCGAGGGGTTCGACCGAGGCGGCCACGCGAGCGAGCGGAGCTGCGACCACGAGCGTCCATGAGGTTGCCATCAACGGATCGGGTAACAGCACGCGCCGCGGGGCGCAACGGGACTCCGTCGACCCCTGACGTTCGGAGCGGCGACGCGGGGCCACCACGCCCGCAGTCACCGTGGGCCGCACCGCAGCGTCGGCAAGGCGCGCAACGGTCAGGCCCGCAGTTGCCGGGGCCCACGCCGCGGCGCCAGCGCGGCGCGCAACGGTCAGGCTCCGGTCAACGACCGGCGGTTGATCGATGTTGGTCCGGACTCCACCACGGCCTCGCCGACGTGATCGACGCCATGTGCGCCGCGCCGGGCTCGCGCCCCTGGCACACGGGCTGCGATGGACCGTCGTCATGAAACACCTTCTCCCGCGGGCTTCCTTCCTTCTCCTCGTCTCGACCTCCTTCGCCATCGGCTGCGCCGACACGCCGGCGGTGAACCCAGCGCCCCAGGACGCGACGGTCCCGACCGACAGCGGTGTGCCAGACGCCGCGACACACCCCGACGGCGATGTCCCGACGAGCGACGCGACCACCCTCATCTCGCGCTGCGACCCGGCGCAGTCCCGCCTCGAACCGGTGGGCTTCGACGACGCGACCTACTCGTTGGCGTCGACGACGCGCATCGGCTGCTTCGACCACCCCTGCGTCTGCGACCCCATGCACCCCGAAGCTCGTCGCTTCGTCGAGGGCGTGCTTCGCTGCGACAACGTCGCGGGCGGCTACTACTGGGGCCAAGGGTCCGGCACCATCCGCGTACGCGGGCGCAGCGGTCGCAACTGCCAGCTCGACGTGATGATGGAGACCGAGGGCGGCGCCCGTCGCTACCAGTGCTCGGTGCCCATGCCGATCGTGTCGTGGTCGGGGCTCATGACCTCGGGCGACACGACGATGGGCGGGGTCTCCCTCATCTCCGGCATCGAGTCGTACTGCACCGAGAGCGCGAGCTGCAGCCTCATCCCCGGACTCGGGACGGCGTGCGGCAGCGACGTCGTGCAGTGCGAGACACTCGGCACGAATCGCTGCAGCGCCGCGCCGTAGAGAGCGCATCACGGTCGAGAGCGCGTCGCGTGGATGCTCTGCACGTCACGCGCGGAATCGACGACCGCCAGCCGACGCGCTTCGTCGTCGACCACCCCTTCCTCTTCGTGATTCGCGACCTCACCACGGGCGCGGTGCTCTTCATGGGCCGCGTCGTCGATCCGCGCGGTGCGTGATGGCCGCAGGCCGCCCGCGGGGTCACGCGAGCCACCGTGAGCTCGCGCCGCCGCGCCCCGACGACGACTCATTCCCGCGACGTGTGACCGCCGTTGTTGGACGTATTTCCATGCCCGAGCAGTGACACCGACGACGCTGCGGAGAAGCGCTCGTGCGCCCTCGACACGCCGCGGAAGGCCGTCGTACACGGCGCACTGGATCGTCGAGTGCGGTCGCGTCATGCGGCCGTCGGAGAGGGTGGTGTCTCGATGCGCAAGTCGATTCTCGTCGTGGGTTGGTCCGCGCTCGTCGCGTGCTCGGGCTGTGGGGGAGATGGCCCCGAAGAGGCGGTGCTCACCGCCGTGCAGGCCGCGTCCGGGGCCAAGGTCCGGATCTGTCACGTGCCGCCGGGCAACCCGTCCAACGCGCACACCATCGAGGTGAACGCGTCGGCCGAGAGCGCGCACCTCGGGCACGGCGACTACCGCGGGGAGTGCGCCCCGGTGGTGTGCGCGCCGAGCGCCGTGGTGCCGTGCTACGCCGGGCCCGCGGGTACGCAAGGGGTCGGCGCGTGCCGGGCCGGGAGCCAGACGTGCAACGCCTGGGGCACGGGCTACGGCGCGTGCTCTGGCGCCGTGGCGCCGTCGGCCGAGGTCTGCGGCAACGCGGTCGACGACGACTGTGACGGCGCGGTCGACGAGGGTTGCGTGTGCGTCGGCGGCTCGACGGCGTCCTGCTACGACGGCCCCACGGGCACCGACGGCGTCGGCACCTGCGTCGCCGGCACGAGGACCTGCGCGGCCGACGGCACCTCGTACGGCGCCTGCGCGGGCGCGGTCACCCCGGCGGCGGAGGTCTGCGGCGACGGGCTCGACACCGACTGCGACGGCCAGGTCGACGAGGGCTGCGTGTGCGTCGGCGGCTCGACGACGTCCTGCTACGACGGGCCGAGCGGCACCGGAGGGGTCGGGGCGTGCCGCGCCGGGATCCAGACGTGCGACGCCGACGGCAGGGGCTACGGCGCGTGCGCGGGGGCGGTGACGCCGACCGCGGAGGTGTGCGGCAACGCGGTCGACGACGACTGCGACGGCGTCGTCGACGACGGCTGCGTGTGCGCGCCCGACGCTGCGGCGTCCTGCTACGAGGGCCCCGCCGGGACCGACGGCGTGGGCGTCTGCGCGGCGGGCACCCGGCTCTGCAACGCGACCGGCACCGCGTACGGCGCGTGCGTGGGCGCGGTGACCCCGTCGGCGGAGGTCTGCGGCGACACGCTCGACAACGACTGCGACGGCGCGGCCGACGAGAACTGCGTCTGCCTGCCGGGCTCGACCTCGGGGTGCTACTCGGGACCGCCGAGCACGGAGGACATCGGCACGTGCCGCTCGGGCTCGCGCGTGTGCCTCGCCGACGGCTCGGGCTACGGCCAGTGCGCGGGCGAGGTGCTGCCCGGGGTGGAGGTCTGCGGCGACGGGCTCGACAACGACTGCGACGCGGTCGCCGACGAGGGCTGCGTGTGCGCGCCTGCGGCGACCTCCTCCTGCTACACCGGGGCGCCCGGCACCGCGGGCGTGGGCGTCTGCCGGGCGGGCTCCCAGACGTGCAACGCCAGCGGGACGGGCTACGGCGCGTGCGTGGGCTCGGTGGTGCCGAGCGCCGAGGCATGTGGCGACGGCCTCGACAACGACTGCGACGGGCTCGTCGACGAGGGCTGCATCGGCGACCGCGCCTGGAACGACCGTGACCGCGACGGCATCCAGGACCCGGGCGAGGCCGGCCTGGGCGGCGCCACGTTCATCCTCCGCACGTCGAGCGGCGCCCTCGTCAGCGTGGCCGTCAGCGCCAGCTCGGGGCAGTACTGGTTCAGCAACGTCCCGGCGGGCGACTACTACATCGAGGTGATCCCGCCGTTCAGCTACATCCTCTCGTCGCCCGACGCGGGTGGCAACGACGCGACCGACAACGACTTCGACCCGGAGACCGGCTCGACGCAGATCTTCACGCACACCGGCAACGGCCGCAGCGACCTCGACGCCGGCTTCTACTTCGTCATCCAGACCTGATCACCCACCAGGGGCCGACGAGACGTCCAGTGCTTCGACGCCGGGCGTCGCAAGCACGTCGGCCACGAGGCGGTCATCGATCGCGTCGAAGTCGAGTTCGGTGAGGTCGAGCGCGTCGGCCAGCGCCACTCGTCGTCGGTCAACGCCTCCCAATGGCGAGACGGGATTGACGTAGCGAGGGGGCGCGGCGGCGACTGATGCTGAGAACGCGCAGCCTCGGGGCTACGCCCATGACTTCGCGTCGAGGACTGCGAGCTGCTTCCGCACCTCCGCCAACGGCAGGAACATCGCGGCGGTATCGCCCTCACTCTTCGGCGCGTCCACGGTCTTGAACTTGAACTTCTCGTAGAAGACTACCGAGCCGGGCTTCGCGTCAGTGAACACACCCACGCAGCCGGCCAGCCCCGCCAGGGTATCGGCCGCACGGAAAACCTGCAGCATCAGGCGCGCCCCCACCCCCTGGAGCTTGAACCTCTCGTCGGTGCCCAGCCGCGCAAGGACGAGCACGGGGACCGGGTAGTGGTCCGGGAGACGCGGGTCGAAGACCTTGGGGTCTGCCACCTGGAGGCCACCAGGAACGATGGTGACGAAGCCCGCGACCCGCCCCTCGTCCACTGCCAACCAGGTGACGCTCCACTCGCGCTTCACATTGGTGCGTGCGACCTGCTTGAGAAAAGCGTCGAGCTTCGGTGTCCCGCAGCCGAAGTCGCCGATGGAGTCACGATGAGTCAGCCGACGAACCTCGATGGCCACCCTACGCCTCCACCAACTTCATGAACGCCTCCCAGCCCTGCGAAGAAAGCGTTCGCAGGGCCGGGGTCGCCATGTCGTCCGGGACGGGCTCCTCGTAGCGCTTGATCACGTTGTGCAGCGCGCGACTGAGGGACTCGCTACGGAGCGGGTGCTCGACGGCTTCCGGTGCACGGGCGATCACTTCCAACGCCTCGTCATCACCGCGATCAAACCCGAGCCGCGCGGCCACGTATTGCGCCAACACCTCCACCGCATCGTCTTCGTGCCCCACGAGCGCGGTGACGTGCGCCAAACGAAGAAGCGCGTGCGCATCATCGCTGCGAACGAAGCCCGCCGCGCGACGCAGGAGGGCGTTGGCAGGGCCGGGCTCCCCGAGCTCCCAATGTGCGGCCGCCTGGTTGAGTACGGCGATCGCGCGTCCCGTTGACCCCTCCGGGAACTGGATCTCTGCCTTCCTGAAGCAAGCGAGCGCGTTCGGCAGGTCTTTCAAGAACCCGAGGACTGAGCCGAGGGTCACGAGCGCGTCTGCATCGTCGGGCCGGAGGGCGACGGTACGAAGCAGCGCGTCGCGGGCCAGAACAAGATGAGAGGGGTCGCGCAGCGCAAATGCGAACCGTTGATGCGTCTGCCCGATGATCCACCACAGGACACCCTGCTCCGCATCGTTCGGAGCATTCGGGAGCGCGAGGTTGGCGTCCCTCAACCACCGACGGAGCGTGAACGGGTCGATGGCCTCCCCGTCGTCGGTCAAACGGGACGCGGCCTCGTTCCAGATCTGCTGGGCTTTGGTCAACGGGAGGGCCATGAGCCTGGGGAACCTATCACACGGCGTGACCGGGTCACTGCACTGGGCCCGACGCCGGTGACCCTCACCCCGGCTCCGACAAGAACAAGCTCAGCCCCCCCCGGAGAGCCGCGCCATCAACGCCATCAGCGTCCTTACCTACCGCGGCAGCGACCGACCACCCTCCGACATGCGCTCGGCGAAGGCCGCAACGTGATCGCATACGAGTGCGTTGAGCACCTCATCGCGAACGGGGTCGCGCGAGCCGACGTGAGCGCGTTGGGCGACCCGAGCGGGCACCCGCAACCCGATCAGAACCGACCGCTCACCGACACGCCGCCCGGCCCGATGCCGACGCTCACCCGCTGCGCGCTCTCACGCGACGACGGCGCCGCGATGAACAACACCGCCGCCCCCACCGCGAGCACCCCGCCCGCCACGTAGGCTCCCACCATCAGGTCGTGCGCCGTCGACACCAGCGCCCGGTCGTCGCCGCAGTTCTGCTCGCGCGTTCGTCCGCCCGTGAGGCTGCGCGCGTCGTCGTTTCACCGCTCGCCCGCGCCGTCGCGCACCACCATCGCCGCCACGCCACCACCCGCTGCGGCCACCGCGAAGCCCAGCGACACCCAGCCCAGCACACGCGTCACGTTGGTCCCCGCTGCCGGCGTTGGCGCCACCACCGGCGGCACCACGACCACCCGCGGCTCGATCGCGGTCGGCACAACCGTCGGCGTCGCCACCACTGCACCCGTCGCGCGCACCAACGGGCCGATAGGCGAACCAACGGGGCACCATCATCGGCACGGATTCGCTCGGGTTGACCGAATGCCCAGACCGCGAAGTACCCCTCTCCGTGACGTGCAGCGGGAGCTCTACGCGCGCTCGTTGGAGAGCTCGCTGAGCGAATCCAACATCCCACCGCCACCACCGCCCGTCACCGGGGCGCACCGCGGCCTTCCTCGTCCCGCCCGTGGCGGTCAACGGCTCCCCCTCCTCGCCGCGCCCGCCTACGGCCCGTCGCGCGAGCGTCTCATCCTCGGCACTTCGGTGGAGACGCCGAGGTGCTCCAGCACGCGTACGATCCCCGCCCGCTCGGTGAGCGCGGCGATCATCTTCATCCGCCCGCCGCACCCAGGGCACGCCAGCGCGTCGACGCCCCACACGCGCCACAGCAGCCGCGCCCACTCGATGCGCGCGCTCCGCAGGCTCTCGCCATCTCGTCCCCCGACGCGGTCGTTCGGCAGCTCTCCCCCGGGCGTCCCGGCCTTCGCTTCTCCTAGCACCGGCCCCGGCGGCGGCGCCGCTGCCACTACACGAGGGCACCCCTGCACCAGGGGCGGCAACGGCACCACCGCGACGCGCCAGGGAGAGTTCGGCGCCAGCACACCGTGGTAGCGCACCAACGGCGTCCGCGGCGGCGGCACCAGCGCGCTCAGCCGCGCCATGAACTCCATCGGCGTCATCACCCGGTGCGTCGCCCTGGCGCTCCGCGGCGACTTCACCCGGTAGGCCACGTTGCCATCGGGCAGCACGCTCACCCGGCCGCTCGCCACCGCTGGGCGCGCCATGTACCGGCACAGCCGCTCCAGCGCATCGCGATCGTCCGCCACCACGCGCACCCCCGCGTGCAGGTTGAACCCGTCGACCTCCGCCACCAGCCCACTCGACGCCTGCCGCGAGGGTGCGCTTGCTTCCTCGTCGTCGTCGCCCCCGCGTCGCCCCCGCTCGTCGACGCGCGCGAAGGTCCCGCGGCCGCCCGCTGCCTGCCGCAGCCCCTCCATGCCCTCGTCTGCAGTGCCGCTCCCGTCACCCGCGCGACGCTCCCGCCGCAGCGCGATCGTTTCGAGCCGCTCGATCACCCGCGCGATGACCCTGCGTAGGTCATCCCGCGTCGGCGCGAGTACCGCCATGAAATCCGGCGAGCTCCCATCCTCCCGGCACGCGAACACCCCGTCGGCCACCAGCATGTGCAGGTGCGGGTTGAGGTTGAGACTCCCACCGAATCTCTGCACGTACGTCACGGCGGCCACCTCGACCCGCGCGCCCGGCACCGGCCCCACCGTCGCTCGCAGCCACGCCCGCACCTCCTCGAAGAACACCCGCGACACGGCGTTGAGCAGCGACGGGTCGCGCGCCACCGGCAACCGCAGCGCCCACGGCAACGAGAGCACCCACTGTCGCCACGGCACGGCAGGCAGCACCCGGTCGCACTGCGTCGCCGCTGTCTCGCTCATCCGTCGCCCCCCGCAGCTCGAACACACCCCGCGGCGCTTGCACGAAAACGCCACCAGCCGGTCGTGGCCGCAACCCGCGCAGCGCGCCCGCATGAACCCGCACGCCAGCACACCGCAGCGCAGCAGCGCCTCGAACTCCTCCGTCACATACCGCGGCAGCGGGCGACCGCCCTCTGACATCCGCTCGGCGAAGACAGCGAAGTGATCACGCGCGAGCCCGTAGACCACCCCATCGCGAACGGGGTCGCGCGAGCCGACGTGAGCATGTCCACCGCCATCGGCCATCCGAAGGCCGACCGCATGAGCGACGTCCGTGCCGTCGCGAATCCGCTATCGCTACAGGCATTCCCATCCCTCGCAGGGTGGCGGCGGGTGGCGGCCGCCATGGCGGCGGGCCAGACGGTGGCGGTCGACGACCGCGGACGTCACCATCGCCCCGTCGCTGCGCCACGGTGAGGCGCGTTGGGCGACCCGAGCGGGCGCCCGCAACCCGATCAGAACCGACCGCTCACCGACACGCCGCCCGGCCCGATGCCGACGCTCACCCGCGGCGCGCTCTCACGCGACGACGGCGCCGCGATGAACAACACCGCCGCCCCCACCGCGAGCACTCCGCCCGCCACGTAGGCCCCCACCATCAGGTCGTGCGCCGTCGACACCAGCGCCCGGTCGTCGCCGCAGTTCTGCTCGCGCGTGCGGCCACCCGTGAGGCAGCGCGCGTCGTCGTTCCATCGCTCGCCTGCGCCGTCGCGCACCACCATCGCCGCCACGCCACCGCCCGCCGCCGCCACCGCGAAGCCCAGCGACACCCAGCCCAGCACCCGCGTCACGTTGGTCCCCGCGGCGGCCACTGGTGCGGGCGTCGCTACGGGCACCACCACCACCCGCGGCTCGACCACCGTCGGCGTCACGGTCGGCGTCACGGTCGGCGTCACGGTCGGCGTCACGGTCGGCGCCGTCGTCGCGGGCGCGAGCTGCACCACCACGCGCACCGTCTCCCCCGCGGCGATGGTCACCTCGCGGCGATCGGTCACGTAGCCCGCCGCGCGCGTCTCCAGCACCACCGGACCCGCTGCCACGCGCATCGCCGCCGCCATCGGCAGCGCGCCCGCGGGCTCGCCGTCGAGCGTGATCGTCGCGCCCGGTGTCCCGCTCTCCACGCGCAGCGAGCCCAGGTGATGGTCGACCTCCGACAACGAGAACTCCAACGCCCGCCGCTGCGCCACCACCCACGGATCAGCCGGCGTCCCGAGCGCCGCGCGCAGAAACCTCGACGCCGGTCCCCAGTGCTCCAGCGCGTGCTCCGCGAAGCCAATCTGCCCCGCGGCCTCGGGCGTCGGGTTCATCGCGTACGCCTCGCGAAACACCTCCAGCGCGGCGGCGTTGCGACCTGCCCGGCGGAGCGTTCGGCCCTGCTCGATGAGCGCGCGGTCGTTGCGCGTCTGCGCGCTCACCGACGACGCGAGCAGCAGCCCCGCCAGCGCCCACGAGAGCGTGTGCTTCATCGACACCGTTCTCACAGCGCCGCTGCGCCCGGCCGCCGCGGGTTGGAAACCCACGGCAGCCAAGGGAAAGCCCGCGTCGCGGGCTGGGCACTGTGCGTGGACATTGGGCAGTCCGCCTGGCGGACTTCACCTTGGCTGCCGTGGGTTTCCAACCCGCGGCGGCCGGGCGCAACAGCCTTGAACCGTGAGCCCTTCACGGGCAGGGAACTCCCCCGCACAAGCGAAACGGCGCCACCGCCGGGGTCGTCGCAGCCGGTCGCACCACCGCTCGCGGACGCGGCGTCGTGGGCCGCGCCACCACCACCGGAGCAACGACCGCAGGCACCACCACAGGCGCGGGCGCCACGACCGGAGCAACGACCGCGGGCGTCGGAGCCACCACCACGGGCGCCACGACGACGGGCGGCGGCCGCGTCGCGACGTGGGAGCGCGGCGCGCGACCCGGCATCAGCGCAGCGGCGATCACGAGCCCAGCCGCGAGCACGCCGAGCCCGATGGCCGGGAGGCGCGAGCGCTTGCGAAACGCCGTCGTCACCACGCACACCTGACGAACGCGCGGGAGCAGCGTCCCCGCGGTAGGGCGAGTCGCGACGACGGGCGATGGAGCAAACGCGGGCTGCGCGAGGGGCGTCGGAGCGGCGCCGAAGACGTCGCGCCACACACCGCGGTTGGTGCGGCTCGCGAAGGGCAGCAGCGCGCGACCGAGCGCGTGCATCGACTCGTAGCGATCGGCCGCGTCGCGGGCCATGGCGCGCTCGATGACGGCCTCGAAGTCGGCGGGCAGGTCGGGCCGCAGCGACCGCGGTGGGGCGTGTCGGCCCTCCACGATGGCGTGCAGCAGCGGATAGAGTTCGGCGGCCTCGTAGGGCGCCTGGCCCGTCGAGCACTCGTAGAGGATCACCCCGATCGAGTACTGGTCCGAACGCCCATCGACGGGCTGTCCCTGCGCCTGCTCGGGGCTCATGTAGAGCGGCGTCCCGATCATCGCGGCGGCGCCCGTGATGCGCTGCTCGGGGGTGAGGTTGGCGACCTTCGAGATGCCGAAGTCGAGCACCTTGGGCTGGTCGGTTCCGTTGCGGGTGCGGTCGAGGAAGATGTTTTCGGGCTTGAGGTCGCGATGAACGACGCCCTCCTCGTGGGCCGTCGCGACGGCGGCCACCACCGGGAGCATCAGGTCGACGAGGCGCTCGACCGGGAGCGACGTCTCGCGACCGAGCAGGCCCGCGAGGTCTTCGCCCGTGAGGTGCTCCATCACCAGGTAGAGCGTGTCGTCGTACTGCCCGACGTCGAACACCTCCACCACGTTGGGGTGCCGGATGCGCGACGCCGCGCGACCCTCGCGCAGGAAGCGGGCGCGGGCTTCGGGCTCACGCGCCATGGAGGGGTGCAGGGTCTTGAGGGCGACGCGCTTCTCGAGGTCGTCGTGCATGGCCTCGTACACGGCGCCCATGCCGCCCGCGCCGATGCAGCGGACGATGCGGTAGCGGTCGAAGCGAGCCCCGACCGCGAGGGTCGGCTCGCCGTTGTGCGGCAGCGAGGTCATCGGGAGCGCCGCGGAGTCTACACGAGGGGCATCGGGTCGCACGACGTCACCGGCTCCGCGCGCAGCGCAGGCCCGCGCCGATGAGCCGCAGCGTGCCGCCGGGGTTGACGCCCGTCCGCGACGCGCTCGCGAGCGTCTCGCGGTTGTCGTAGTACCAGGACCCGCCGCGGAGGGTGCGCGGGCCGCGCGGGTCGACGTCGCAGACGGGGTTGCGGCGCCCGGCCGCGAGGGCTCCCCAGCAGTTGGCGCCCTTGGTGATCGCGTAGTCGACGAGGTTGTCCGCGGACCACTCGTAGACGTTGCCCGCGAGGTCGAAGAGGCGCGACCCCGCGAGGTCTGGCGTCGGCGTGAAGCGGCCCACGCGGCGGGTCTGCGCGCCGTCCTCGCCCGCGCAACGAAACTGGTTCCAGCGAGCGCGATCGCAGGAGGTGGTGGGGTCTTCCTCGCCCCACGGGTACGTGCGCCCCGCGGCGAGTCCGCCGATCGACCGACCGCGCGCGGCGTACTCCCACTCCGCCTCGGTCGGCAGCCGGCCGCCGTCCCACACGCAGAACGCCTGCGCCGTCGCCCAGTCGACGCAGTTGATCGGGTGCAGCTCGCGCGTGCCCGTCGCGGCGGTCCAGTTGCAGGGCTCGCCGGTGACCTCGACGTCGGGCTCGCGCGGCGGGTCGACCACGCGCACCATCGCGCCGGGATAACGGATGGTTCCCACCGCGGCGCCGTGCGGGGCGAGGGTCCAGTAGCGACGGAAGCGCGCGACGGTCACCTCGTAGGCGTCGAGGGCAAAGGCATCGACGGAGATGAGCGGCTGCTCGGGCGAGCCCAACGTCGTGCGCGGTGAGGCCACTGCCCCCATCGTGAAGGTGCCGCCCGCGATCTCCACCATGCCGCACCCGAGCTCGCTCGGCGTCGGGCACGAGGTCTGGGTCGTCGAGGCGACGGGCACGTCCACCGCCACGTCGGCGACCGTCCCTGCGTCGCGCGGCAGGTCGACGACCACGTCACGAACGACGTCCGCCACCGGGGTGTCTGCGACGACCATGGCGTCCGCGCGGTCGGTGCCCGGCTTGAGCTCGGGCGCGCAGCCGAGGGCCGCGAGCAGCGCGCAGAGCGACAGCGAGGGACGGTCCGCCATGAGGGTGCTCGGGCGAGTACAACGATCGCGCGGGAGAGTCCAACGACCCTTCCGGGGCGGTCCCGTACTCTGGTAGGCACCCGGTCACCCATGCGCGCACCGCGACCCCGCCGACTCTCCACGGTTCTCCTGGCCGCGCTCTCGCTCGCCTCACTCGGCAGTGTCACGGGCTGCCACCGACGACGCCGCGCCCACCACG
Source organism: Polyangiales bacterium (assembly GCA_044229975.1). Classification (GTDB taxonomy): domain Bacteria; phylum Myxococcota_A; class Polyangia; order Polyangiales; genus SCUS01. Next base: position 200,781 of record JBGARZ010000015.1, on the reverse strand, counting down.
GTCGCGCGCCGACGTGGACGCGCATCGAGACGCTCTCCGCGCACCGCCGCGCCGACCACGCCTTCGGCCGAACGGGCGACCGCGAGCTCGTCACCGCCGACGGCCTGCGCCTCACCTTCGCCACCGTCCCCGATGGGGCGGGTCATCGGCCGCTCCAGGGCGCCGTTCTCGACGTGCGCCGCACCACCGACGACCGCCCCGACCCGCTGCTCTGGTGGCGCCCCGTGTGGGTCGACAGCGAGCAGCGATCGCACCCGCTCGTCGGCGCCACGGTGAGCGAGACCCGCTGCCCCGACCGCTCGCTCGGGCTCATGCGCGAGGCCAACGTCGACGGCGTCACGCTCCGCAGCCGGCTGTGCGCGCTGGGTCGCGGGCGCTACCGGGTGAGCACCACGGCGACGAACCTCCCCGCGGGTGCGACGCTCGGCGACGACATCAACCCGGGCAGCGCGTCGGTGCTCGTCGAGGGCCGCGGCGAAGGCTGGGAAGGCACCACCTCGTCGCGCTGGGTGGCGCTCGCCGAGCACGGAACAGTGCTGCTCTTCGAGTCGGCCGAAACGAGCGATGCACGGCGACCGCTCGTTCACATCGCGGGCGAGACCTTCCCGGCGGCGGTGACGTGGCTCGCGTCGGGGGCGACGAGCGAGCGGCAACTCACCGTGCTCGACGGCAACCTCCTCGACGCGCTGCAACGGGTGACGCCCGCCGAGCGCGCGCAGACCATCGACCTCCACGCACCCGACAACGCGACCATCGAGCTCGTCGACGAAGCGGGCGCGGTGGTGCTCGGTCCCCTCCCCCAGCGAACGCATCTGGTACTGCCGACCGGGCTCGGTGCTGCGCTGCGGCTGCGGGATGGTGATGGCATCGTGGGGGCGGTGGTTCCGCTGGGGGCGCAGCCGACGATGGGGGCGCGCGAGGTGACCGTGGCCGAGGGACCGCGAGCGACGGTGCGCTTCGCCTTCTCCGACGCGCTGGGCGCAGGCGTGCCGGTGCATGTGATGTTCGCGGCGGTGGGCGGCGACGAGCCGCGGCCCGTGCTGCGAGCGCCCGCGCGGGGCCATGCGTCGGGGCGTTCGGTGTACCTGCTCAGCGGCGAAGGAGAGGTGCGCCTCGCGCCTGGGACGTACCGCATCACCGCCTCGCGCGGCCCCGGCTGGACGCTGCACGAGAGCACCGTGACCTTCGCCGCGGGCGAAGCGAAGGACGTGCGCGCGACGCTGCGCCCCGTGGTCGAGGCCGGTTGGATCGCCGCGGACTTCCACCTCCACGCCACCCCGTCGCCCGACTCGCGGGTGACCCTCGACGAGCGCGTGGCCTCCCTCGCCTGCAACGGCGTGCGCTTCGCGGTGGCCACCGACCACAACCGCATCACCGACTACACCGCCGCGGTGCACCGCCAGGGTCTCGACGCCGTGCTCACCACCGTCGTCGGCGACGAGGTCACCAGCGCGGGCACTCCGCTGTGGGGGCACTTCAACGCCTTCCCGCTGCCGACGGTCACCGGAACCACCGCGCCCGAAGACGCAGCGCCTGCGTACTACGGGGTCGACCCGCAGCACCTCTTCGCGGCGGCGCGCGCGGCGGGCGCGACCATCCTCCAGGTGAACCACCCCCGCATGCCGCCCAACATCGGGTACTTCGACCTCACGCACTTCGACGCGGCGACGGGTCGCGCCGATGGGTCCTTCGCGGAGGGCTTCGATGCCGTGGAGGCCTTCAACGGCATCTGGCTGGAGACGCCCGCGAAGGTGCGCGAAGGGGCGATGGACCTCGTCGGTCTCGCGCGCCGCGGGATGCGCGTGACGGCCACCGGCAACAGCGACTCGCATCGTCTCGTGTACGAAGAGGCGGGCTATCCGCGGACGTGGGTGCACGTTGGCGAGGGCCCGGCGGAGACGCTGACGACGCGGGTGATGGAGGCGCTGCGGCGCGGCGACACGACGCTGAGCTCGGGGCCCTTCGTGACGCTGGAGACCATCGGCCGGGTGCGCCGCGACGAGGCCGAGGTGCGGGTGCGCGTGACGGCGCCCGCGTGGGTCCCGGTCGAGCGCGTGGAGCTGTGGCGCGACGACGTGGTGGTGCAGCGCTGGACGGTGACCGCGCCCGCGACGGACGGCGTGCGCTTCGAGGCGACGACGACGGTTCCGCTGGCGGCGGACGCGGTGCTCATGGCGTGGGCCGAGGCCGCTGCGCCGCTGCCCGACGTGCTGCCGTACCCGAACGCGCGAGCCATCGGCTTCACGAGCCCGCGCTACATCGACCGCGACAACGACGGGCGGATGGTCGTCCCGCCGCGGGCGCTACCAGGCGTCGGACAGTGACTGCTCCAGCACGCCGGCGAGGCGCGCGTGGGTGAGCGCGCTCGGGTGCTGATCGCAGCCGCAGCCCTCCGCCGCGAGATCGCCCGATGACATCTCCAGCAGTCGGACGTTGGCGTCGCCGTGCTGGTGGCGCTCGTCGATGATGCCCTGGAGCAGCGCGCGCATGGCCCTGAGGCGCCCCGTCCCCGGCGTCGGGTCGTCGTCGGTGATGAGCGGGCCCAGCGCCACCACGAGGCGCGCCCGAGGGTAGTCGGCGCGCAGCCGATCGAGCAGTCGACGGTACGCCGCCGCGAACACCACCGGGTCGTGCTCGGGGCGCGTGAGGTCGTTGGTTCCGAGGTTCACGACGACGGCGTCGGGGACGTAGGAGCGCGGATCGAAGACCGACGTGCGATCGGCCGGGAGCGTGCGTCCCATGAGCTCGGGCATGGTCGCGTCGGAGAGGACGTTGTTGTTGAGCACGACGCCGCGGCCCGACCACGCGACGAGGTGCAGCTCGGCGCCGAGACCCCGGGCGGCGAGCGAGGCGCACGAGCGCGCGGCGTTGGCGAAGGTCGCGTCGTAGTGACACCCGGCGGGCCCGTCGACGCCGTAGCCCGCCATGATGGAGTCGCCGATCACGAGCAGCCGATGCGGGTGCGGCGGCGGAGCGCTCTCCAGCGGGCCGTCGGTGGCGACGCCTTCGAGGGTGACGGTTCCGGCTTCGGCTTCGGTGAGCTTCACCAGTGCGACGGTGTGCTCGCGCAGCGGCAGGCGCATCGCGACGCGATACTCGGCCGAGCCCTCGCGCAGCGTGAGGCGGCGCGCGAAGGCCCCGTCGATGAAGACGCCGACGGCGTCGTGGTCGCGGACGAGGTCGTCGGTGAGGGTGTCGCGCAGGCGCACGTCGAGGGTTCGACCGCGAAACCGCAGGTGCACCGTCGACGCCGGCCAGGCGAAGCGCGGGCCGTTGGCCGAGGCGACCCAGCGGCCCTCGACGCGCAGGCGGGGGTCGTCGCCGCGCACCCAGGTCACCGTCGGCCGCGGAAAGGTCAGCGGGGGAAGCGGCGCGAGCGAACGATCGGGCCCACACCCCGCGACGAGCGCCAACGCACAGGGGAGCGGCAGGAGTCGACGAGCGCGGCCGAGCACGCGGCTGCCTAGCACGACCCCGCGGCGCGGCGGCAAGCGCTGACCGAGCGCCCGGGCGTCCCTTGGCCGCGGGCGGCGTTCTGTTGCATGGTCCCCGCTGCCATGGGCCAACGACTGTTTCATCTCCTGCGCCTCTGCGCGCTGCCGGTGTTTCTCTACGCGTGCGCCAACACGGACACGAGCACCACGGCGACGCCCGGTGAGGACGCTGGCACCGTGGACGCCGACCACGACGCGGGCTTCACCGCCGACGTCGGCACCGTCGATGTACAGCCGCCGGTCGATGTGCCGGTGTTCGGCCCACCAGCAAACGTCGACACGTCCACCGCTGCGACGGTGCCCGCGGGCGACACCATCGCCGTCACCTGCGTGCTGCGCGACCAGTTCGGCACCGAGGTGCCTACGCCCACGGGGCTGGAGCCGACCTTCTTCTTCGTCCCCGCCGACGCCGTGCGCGTGGAGTCTGGCCGCGCCACCGCCCTGCGCGCGGGCGACGTCACCGTGGCCTGCGCCTTCCCGACGCTGTCTCTCCGCGACGGCTCCCCCGCGCGCTTCCGCATCACGCCGGGCGCGCCCGCGCGGGTCGTCACCATGCTCGACCGCTCCACCATCGCCGCGGGCGAGTCGGCCAACGCCACCTGCGCGGTCACCGACGCCTTCGGCAACACCATCGCGGGCGAGACCACCGCGACGCTGCGCGTCGACCCGTCGGGCATGGGCGCCACCGTCGCCGGGCTGCGCGCCACCGTCGAGCGCGCGGGCATGTACACCGCGACCTGCGTGGTCCCCGGAACCACCGGCACCGGCGTCCCGCTCACGGTCAACCCCAACCTCCCGGCGTCGCTCGTGATCTCGCGCTCGCCCGACATGCCCACGTACGCGCGTGGTGCGTCCGTCGAGATTCAGGCGACGGTGTCCGACCGCTACGGCAACCGCATCCCCGACGCGCCGCTCACGTACACGAGCGCCCCCGCGGCCACGGCCGTCGCCGGCCCGCTGCTCACCTACGACCGCGAGGGCCGCTACACGGTCACGGTGCGCGTCACCGGGATGACCGAAGGGGGCGTCGCGCTCTCGCAGGACACGTCCTTCGTGGTCGACTCCAGCGGCCCGGCCATCGAGTGCGTGGGGCCCGCGCACGGCGCGATGGTGACGGGCACGCCGGGGTCGACGGTGACCTTCCAGGCGCGCCTCGCGGACACCACCGGCATCCGCGGTGTGACCATCAACGGCCGCGCCGCGACGGTGGCGGGCAACGGCACCGTGAGCACGTCCGTGACGGCGCGCTGGGGCATCAACTTCGTCGACGTGACGGCCACGGACACCAGCGGCCGCGAGAACTCCCGCACCTGCACCTTCCTCCTCAGCGACCGCTGGAACCCCGAGGCCACCAACCTCGCGGACGGCGTTCAGTTGTTGTTGCGACAGGACGCGGTCGACGACGGCAACCCCACGGCGCCCATCACGTCCATCGACGACGTGCTCCAGCGCGTGGTCAACAGCCAGGGGCTGCGCGACCAGCTTCACAGTTCGCTGCTCGCGGCCAACCCCCTGAAGCGCAACTCGTGCGACCAGACGGTGCTCGGGGTCTGCGTGTTTCGCTCCGAGGTGAACTACGAGCGCAGCGAGCTCAACGGCCCCAACACCACGGCGCTCACGCTCGTGACGGGCGGCCTGCGGGCCAACGTCCACTTCGAGAACATCCGCGTGCGCCTGCGCGTCGGCGGAACGCTCAGCACCTCCGGCTGGGTCGACGTGGCCTCGCTCGACGTGGGCGTGATCTTCGACCTCTCCAGCTCCGGGGGCCGTCCGCGCGCCGTGGTTCGCCCGGGCTCGGTGACCACCAGCGTGGGCCGCATCTCGACGGACTTCTCGGGCATCACCGGCTTCATCGTCGACGTCGTGGTGAGTCTCGCCAACGGCACGGTGCGCAACGTCGTCTCCAACGCGTTGCGCGACTACGTGAGCACCAACTTCTCGCGCGTGCTCGACGGCGTGCTGTCGGGCCTCGACGTGTCGAGCCTCGGCGCGAGCTTCAACGTCCCGCGCCTCGACGGCTCCGGCTCCACGGCGCTGCGCTTCGGCGTCAACGTGTCCACGGTGTCGGCCACCGCGTCGCGCCTGCGCTTCGGCCTCGGCACGCTGCTCTCGACGGCGATGCCCGCCCACGCGCGCGCCACCCGCGGCATCGCGCTGCCGCCCGGCGACACGGGCGAGCCCACGGTCTCGACGCCCGCCACGGTGGCCGTGCACGTCGCGGTGCTCAACCAGGCGATGCACTCGCTCTGGCGCGGCGGCTGGCTCGACGTGACGCTGCCCGCCTCGCGCTTCACCACGGCGCTGCCCGCGAGCGCGACCTTCGCGGTGACGGCGCTCCTGCCGCCGGTGGCCTTCCTGCGAACGGACGGCCGCATCAACCTCGACCTCGGGGCGTTGGAGGTGGCGTTCACCATCCCCGGCGCGGGCCCGCCGTTTCGTATCTCCGCCGGGGCGCGCGCGTCGGGGGCCATCACGCTCTCGGGCAACTCGCTGCGCTTCGGTGGCGTGACACTCGACGAGATCAAGGTCTCCATCACGAGCGAGTCGATTCCGATGAGCGAGCGCGACGGCCTCACCGCCGGTCTGCGCGGGCTCGTGCAACAGTACGTCGAGCGCTCGCTCAACGACGCGCTGCCGGCGATCCCGATCCCGGCGTTTACCATCCCGAGCTCGCTCGGCAGCTACGGACTCCCGGTGGGCGCCGAGCTGGGCATCCGCACGCCGTCGCTCGGCAGCGCCCGCCAGCGCTTCGAGCTCCGCGGGGGGTTTGGTCAGCGGTGATTCCCGCGGCCTGAAGGCCCCCTCACCGCGCTGCCGCGCGCCCTCACCCCCGCGGAGCGGGGGCAAGGGCTTCGACACCTGCCATGCAAGCGCGAACCTGTCGGCGAGCCGAGCCCTTGCCCCCGCTCCGCGGGGGTGAGGGCGCGCGGCAGCGCGGTGAGGGGGCCCAGCGGCTCGACGAAGCCGCGCGCCCTACTCGTCGACCTTCCAGCGCCAGCCCGCGATGACCATCGCGAGGCCGAGGCCGACCCCGACCGCGTCGTAGCGGTTGGTGCGCATCGCGGCACCCGACATCAGCATCGTGAGGACGCCGCCGCCCATCACCCAGGGCTGCGCGCGCGGGCGGCGCCGTAGCGCCCCGACGCCCACGATGCCGAAGAGCAGGGCCTGCACGTAGGACCACACGTCCAACGGGATGCGCGAGACGTTGACGCCGTTGGTCGCGCGCCAGTACTGGATGAGCGCCGACGACGACGCAAACCACAGCGCGAGCAGCAGCGTCGCGACGCCCGCGACGATGGGCCATCCCCGCCAACGATTACCCGAAGTGGCGGACTGATGTTCTCGGTAGGGCACGCGAGGGACTCTCGCTGATTGAGATTGCGGAGGCGGTAGGATTCGAACCTACGGATGAGTTTCCCCATCGACGGCTTAGCAAGCCGCTGCCATCGGCCACTCGGCCACGCCTCCAACCGCTCGTTTGTCCCGAGCGGGATGTGCCGTCTAGCACAACTCTTTTGAAAGACTCAAGCCAGTCCGTGCGCCAGCTTCTTCACGCCGTCGTTGAAGAGCACCTCGATGCGCCCGCCGTCGACCGCGAGCACCTTGCCGCGACCGAACTTCGGGTGTTCGAGCATCGCGTCGCGCTTGAACGTCAGCGCCGGCACATAGGCCGTGAACGCGCTGTCCGCCACCGCCCCGACCGCGGTCTCCCACGTCGGTACTTCGGTGCTCGGCGGGTTGAACCCGAGCCCACCACTGTCGGCTCCACCGCGGGTGGACCCTGAGGCCTTCTTCGTGCGCTTCATCGACATAGCGGGCACTCCCTCCACGGACGTCGTCGTGCACGCCCGTCTTGAAGGCGCCGCTCTACTCCGTCACGGCCCCCGATGGCAACCGCCGACTACGGCGCGAAGGCGTCGAAATCCTCGATCATCGACCACAGCACCCGCGCGCCCGACCCCCGCGACGCAAGGCCCAGCTTGCGCAACTGCCGCGCGTGAAACGACCGCCGCGCCTCGACGTCGAGCACCGCCACATCCGCGCGCGCCACGGCCGTCGACCCCTCGCGCCACTCGCCGTCGTCGTTGGCCGGCTCGGTCTCGCAGTCGATCATCCACATCCCCTCGTAGCGGGAAAACACCATGAGCACGCCGTCGAGCTGCCGCGTCACCACCGTCGTCTCAGCACCCATCACGCACCTCCGTGTCCGCTCTCGCGGATCGTGTTCATCCGACCACTGAACACTCGCACAGCCACGTTGCCGTCCGCAAGCCCCCCTCCCTCACGGCAGAGCGGTTGTGCGAGAGTGCGCGCCCTCCCGTGACCGACCCCGCTCCCCGCTCCGCCCGGCCGCTGCGCCTCGTGGCCCCGACGGCCCCGCGCCGCGCGCTGCTGCCGTGGATCGGCGTCGCCCTCGCCCTCTCCATCGCCTACTACTTCCGCGACCTGCTCGGCCTCGCCGGGGCGGCCTTCGCGGTGGCCTACCTGCTCGACCCGCTGGTCTCGCGCCTCGAACGCCTGCGCGTCCCGCGCCCCCTCGCCATCGTCATCGTGCTGCTGCTCATCGCGGTGGTGTTCACGGTGCTCATCTGGTTCGTGGTGCCGGACATCGTGCGGCAGATGACCGACCTGCTCACGTCGCTGCCCCGCAAGCTGCGCGACCAGTGGATCCCCAACTCCAACCGCCTGCTCGCGTCGCTCCGCCAGCGCTACCACCTGCGCATCCCGGCCACCGCCGACGCATGGCTCAACCAGGCGGGCGTGCGCACCGACCAGATCGCCCGCCGCAGCCTGGAGATGGTCCAGTCGGCCGCGGGCTTCTCCATCTCGATCATCGAGAAGGTCGTCGAGACGGTCATCGTCAGCGCGATGGCCTTCTATCTCCTGCTCGACTACCACCGCCTCCTCGATGGCGTGCTCGTCCTCGTGCCGCGACGCGCCGAGCACGAGTTCTCCCGCATCGCCGCCAACGTCAACACGGCCCTCGGTCGCTACGTGCGCGGCCAGGCCCTCGCCATGCTCATCCTGGGCAGCCTCTTCTCCCTGGGCCTCTGGGCGCTCAAGGTGCCCGCGGGCGTCGGCCTCGGCATCCTCGCGGGCCTGCTCTCGGTGGTCCCGTACATCGGGTTCTTCATCGCGCTCGGGCTCGCCGCGCTGCTCGCCGCGCTCGACGGTGGCAGCGCCGCGTGCCTCGCCGTCGTCGGCTACATGGTCTTCGTCCACATCGTCGACATCACCTTCGTCACGCCGCGCATCCTCGGCGGCTCCATCGGGCTCTCGCCGGTGTGGGTCATCCTCGCGCTGCTCGCGGGCGGCAAGCTCATGGGCTTCGTCGGCCTGCTAGCAGCCATCCCCGTCGCGTCGGTGCTGCGCGTGCTCGTCGGCGAGGCCGTCGACTACTACCGCTCCACCCGCTTCTACACGGCCATGCCCGCGACCGACGGCCCGATGCACACCGTCGAGATCGCGCAGCTCGACCTCGCGGAGGACCCGGTTCCGCCGCCACCGAGGGTGCCTCGCGTGGTCATGCCCGACATCAACCCCCTCTCGCGCTCGACCTTCGCGGACGGGACGCCCGACGACCCCAAACCCAAAGGAGACCTCTGATCATGGCCGCCGTATCCGTTGACGACCGCGCCGGCGCCCGCTGGATCACCCTCGACCGCCCCGACTGCCGCAACGCCCTCGACCCCGACGTGCTCGCCGCCCTCAAGGCCGGCGTCGACGGCGCCGTCGAGGCGAAGGCGCGCGCCATCATCATCGTCGGGCGCAGCGGGGCTTTCTGCTCGGGGGCCGACCTGCGCTACGCGGTCGCGGCGGGGCCCGACCTGCGCAACGAGGTCGAGTCGCACCTCGGACACTTTCAAGACCTCGTGCGCGCCATCGTCTCGTCGCCGCTCCCCACCATCGCGGCGGTGGACGGCGTGGCCTACGGCTTCGGCTGCGACCTCGCGCTCGCATGCGACCTGCGCGTGGCCTCGTCGCGCGCGTACTTCCAGGAGGGCTTCGTTCGCATCGGCCTCATCCCCGACGGCGGCGGAACCTGGATGCTCCCCCACCTCGTCGGCCTCTCCAAGGCCCTGGAGCTGACGCTGCTCGGCGAGAAGCTCGACGCCGCGGCCGCGCTGCACTTCGGCCTCGTCGCGAAGGTGGTCGCCCCCGAGGAGCTCGACGCCGCCGTCACCGCCGTCGCCGACAAGCTGGTCAACGGCCCGCCCATCGCCATCGCGCACATCAAGCGCCTCGTGCGGAGCGGCCTCTCCAAGACCTTCGACGCGGCCTTCCGCGACGAGGGCGCCGCGCAGACCGAGTGCCTTCGCTCGGACGACTGCATCGAAGGCATCACGGCGTTCTTCCAGAAGCGACCGCCCGCGTTCAAGGGCACCTGAACACACCCGCCATCCCGTGAGCCGACCGTCCCGCGCCATCGAGCGCGCCCTCCTCCCCCTCGCCGCTGGACCGCTCGCCGGTCTCCTCGTCGGCACCCTCTCCGCGGCGCGCGCCCCGTCGGGCCAGCACCTCGACCTCGCGCTCCGCCTCGCCGGGCTGCTCGTCGTCCCAGGTGCGGTGGTCGGCGCGGCACTCGTCCCCTTCGCGCTCCTCGCGACACCCGCGCGCCTGGAGCGACTGCGCGCGTGGGCCGATCCACGCGCCGCAACCGTCGGCGCTTCGCTCCTCGTCGCACCAACAGCCGCTGTGCTCTGGATGGGCCTCGTCTCCCTCGCGGGACGGCACTTCCTCACCGCCTATCACCACGTCGGTCTCGCCTCCTTCGCGCAGTCCTTCGCCCTCTTGTTTCTGACCCTTGCGACCCTTGCGACCCTTGCGGCAATCATCCGCCTCGTCGCGCCCCGGCTGCCCGCGCGACATCCCGTCACGACGCTGCTCGCGGGCACTGCCGCCATCGGATTCGCGCTGGCCGTCGCGACCGCCGCCCACGGCGTCTACTGGGGCAACCCCGACGGAACCTTCACCCGCGCCGCCCTCCTCCTCTCGGGCTTCGGCGTCTTGAAGAAGCCCGAGCTCGACCTGACCCCCGTGCTCCAGCTCCTGGGCATCGGCGCTCTCGCCCTGGTGCTCGCCGTCGCACTCCGCCGTCGCGCGCTCCCCGCCTTCGCCGCGGTGACGGTGCTCGCAGGTGGAGCGCTCGCCTTCGATGCCACGCGCTTCGGCGCGAGCCCTGTCGCAGTGGACATCGACGCGCGACCGACCCTCCCTCGCGCGGTGCTTCGTCTCCTCCGCAAGCGAACCGACGGCGACCACGACGGCTTCGCGCGCCGCTTCGGCGGCGGCGACTGCAACGACCGCGACGCGACCATCAACCCCGGCGCCACCGACCTCCCCGGCAACGGCGTCGACGAGGACTGTTCGGGTCGCGACGCCGTGGCGCCTCCCCGTCGGGTGCGCCCCGTGGAGAGCGCTCCGTCGGCGACGGCCCCGGCGCTGCCGCGCATCGACAACCTGGTGTTCATCACTGTGGACACGCTGCGCTGGGACCTCCACTACGCGGGCAACCCCAACCCCATCTCCCCGCGGCTCGACGCGCTCGCGGCGCGCTCGGTGGTCTTCGATCACGCCTACGCCATCAGCTCGTACACGGGGCGGGCGATCGGTCCGATGCTCACGGGGCGCTACCCCACGGAGTGTCCGCGCGACGCGCAGCACTTCACCCGCTACCTCGCGAGCAACGTCTTCCTCGCCGAGCGTTTGCGGGAGGCCGGGTTTCGCACGGCGGGCGCCGCCTCGCACTTCTACTTCGAGCCGCGCTTCGGTCTCACGCAGGGCATCGACACCTGGGACATGAGCGCGCAGCCGTCGGGCGAGCAGGAGACCCGCGCGGCCGACAACCGCGTGGCCGATCGCGCCATCGCGCAGTTGCAGGAGGCGGCGCGCACGCCGGGTCGCTTCATGGTGTGGGCGCACTTCTTCGACCCGCACAAGCAGTACGTCGACCACCCCGAGCTGCCGCTCTTCGGGCGCGGCGAGCGGGCGAAGTACTTCCGCGAGGTGATGTTCACGGACGTGCAGGTGGGGCGGGTGCTCGACGCGTTGGAGGCGTTGCCGGGCGACGTCGCGCGGCGCACCGCCGTGGTGGTGACGGCCGACCACGGAGAGGCCTTCGCCGAGCACGGCATGTCGTGGCACGGGGTGGAGCTGTGGGAGGAGCTGGTGCGCGTCCCGTGGATCATCTACGCGCCGGGGGTGGCGCCGCGGAGAGTGACGACGCCGCGCAGCCAGATCGACCTCGCGCCGACGCTGTTGAGTCTGTTGGGGCTGCCGCGACCAGCAGAGGGCACGCCCGATGCGATGTCGGGAGAGAGCCTCTCCGGGGACCTGCGCGGGGAAGAGGCGCCCGCGCGGCCGATCTACCTGGAGCTGCCCGAGGGCCCGTACAACAGCCTGCGCCGCGGGGTCATCGACGGCGGGTGGAAGCTGCTGGAGCGCGGCGTCGGTCGCTTCGAGCTGTACCACCTCACCGAAGACCCGGGCGAGCGCACCAACCTGGCCGCGACGCACCCGGCCGACCTGGCGCGGATGCGCGCGGTGTACGAAGGCGTTCGCGCGGGGCTGCACACCGTGGCGGCGCGGGAGTAGCCGTGGCCCACGCCGCAGCGTTGGCGCGGCGCGCAGCGGTCACGCCCGCCTCGACCCATGGCATCGTCGCGTCGTGACTCACGACGACGCCCACCACGAACTGAACGTCGGTTGCCGCAACGCGAACGCGACCGATGACGTCCAGGGCACCAATGTGCCGCTGTGGTTTCTCTATCCGACGCTGTCCCCCGCCCAGACGCGGCGCTTCGGACCGTACCCGCTCGACGTAGCCACCGACGCGCCCGTCGCGGGAGACCGCCTCCCGCTCGTGGTCATCTCGCACGGCACGGGTGGCTCCCCGTGGGTCTACCGCGACCTCGCGGCGCACCTCGCCCGCTCGGGCTTCGTGGTTGCGCTCATCGAGCACCCCGGCAACAACCGCCGCGACGATCGCCTCGCCGGGACGGCGGCCAACCTCGCCAACCGACCGCGCCACGTTCGCCTGTGCCTCGATGCTGCCTTCGCAGATGCCGCAGTGGGCCCTCACCTCTCCACGGACGGCGTCGCGCTCATCGGGCACTCCATGGGCGGGTACACCGCGCTCGCCGTCGCGGGCGGTCGCCCGACGTCGATGCCGCACGAGTCGGCGGATGAAGTCGCCCGCCGGGTCGATGTCGTGGCCGATGCGCGGGTGCGGGCGCTGGTGCTCCTCGCGCCGGCGCTGGTGTGGTTCTGCGCGGAGGACGACGCGCTGAGCGACGTCGACGTGCCGGTGCTGCTCTTCACGGGAGGGGACGATGAGCTCGCGCTGGGGCTCAACTCAGAGGTCGTGCTGCGAGGCGTTCGCGACCCGCGGCGGGTCGAGCACCGCGTCGTCGAGGGCGGCGGGCACTACGCGTTTCTCAGCCCGTTTCCCGCGGCGATGTGCGACCCGTCGTTTGCACCGTCGCAAGACCCGCCGGGCTTCGACCGCCCCGCGTTTCACCGCGTGATGAACGCCGAGGTCGTGAGCTTTCTCCGCCGGGCGCGCTGACCGGGTCGCGAGGTACACGACCGCGGCAGCACTGCGGTACCGTCGCAACCCGATGACGCGCCCCGCACGCACCGCCCTCGCGACCGTCGCTCTCCTGCTCGCCAGTCGCGCGGCCGCGGCCTGGCCCGAGCGACTCGAACTCGACCTCGGCGGCGGGCACCACCTCACGCTCGTTCTCGTCCACGCGGCGACCTTCCGCCAGGGCTCCCCCGCCAATGAGCGGGGCCGAGGCGCCGACGAGACCCCGCATGACGTCACCATCACCCGCGACTTCTACATGGCCGAGGTGCCCGTGCTGCGCGGGCAGTTCGCGCGCTTCGTCGACGCCACCGGGTACCGCACCGAGTCCGAGACCGGGCGCTCGGGAGGCTACGGCTTCGACGGGCGTGCCCTCGTTCAGCGCCCCGACTTCCATTGGCGAACGCCGGGCTTCCCACAGACCGACGAGCACCCGGCCGTGCTGCTCACCTTCGGCGACGCGACGCGCTTCACGGCGTGGGCCTCGACGCAGACCGGACGCCGGGTGCGATTGCCCACGGAGGCCGAGTGGGAGCTCGCCTGCCGCGCCGGGACCACCACCGCCTACTACAACGGCGAGGGCGACAACGCAGGCCGCGCGGCGGGGTGGTTTCGCGACGGGAGCGGCAACGGAACCCGCGACCCGCGAGGCCGGGCGGCCAACCCGCTGGGCTTGCAAGACATGGTGGGCCACGTCCAGCAGTGGACCGCCGACTGGTACGCCCCCTACCCCGCCGGCAGCGTGACCGACCCGCAGCAAACGACGGCAGGATCGCCGCCGGGTGAGCCCGCGCGCCGGGTGCTGCGCGGTGGATCGTGGTTGCGCTCGCTCGACAGCGGGCGCTGCGCCGCGCGATCACGCAGCACGCCCGGGAGCCGCAACGCCGACATGGGCCTGCGCGTGGTCGTCGACGCGGAGGCTCCACCCGCGCCGGTCGTTCAGGCACCACCGCCACCGCAGCCACAGCCGCCCGTCTATCAGGAGCCACCGCCGCCCTCGGTCGCGCCGTCCAACGTGGATGACAACACGGGCGTCGGCCTCGGCTACGTCGTGGTGCTCCTCGCCGGGCTCGGCATGGTGGTGTGGTCCATCCGCAACCGGAAGTCTGCCCGTGACGTGAAGCTCGTCCCGCAGTCGGACGGGTTTCGCATCCATGCGCCGGCGTCCTTCAATGGCTCGCTGATCCGCTACTCCTACCGCGCCCGCAACCGCTTGCACGACGACCAGATCGCCTACGAACACAGCGCCGTGGGGCACTTCGTCTACACCGGCGCGACGCCCACCACGCTCACCGTCGTCGGCGTGATCCCGCCGCGTCCGGTGGTTCACGTCCACCACCAGCACGACCACCACGCGTCGCACCAGCAACACGATTTCCAACCCTCGCATCACCACCAACACTCCGCGCACTCCGCGCACGATCACCACACCACGCACCACGAAGTCCCGTCGGTGCCTGCGTGGTCCGGGTACGACCCGCCCGCGTACTGAGCGATCCCCACGTCGCCCGATGTCGACCCGACGCCCCGACGTCCTGGTCTTCGCCGATCGCGGCGGGGCCCACCTCGCGCCGCGCACCCTCCGCGCCCTCGCGGCCGACGCCGTCGTCCATGGCCCTGCGTCGCTCGCCGCCGCGCTCCGCACCGCGGTCTCGCCCGTCTACCTCGTGCGCGCGGGCGCCTTCGGATTCACCCGCACCGCGCTCACCCTCCCCGCGAGCCAGACCGGACGTCCCGTCTGCGCGCTCGGCGCCTCCCTGACCTCCCCCGGCGTCGCGAGCGACCCGTGGCGCACCGCGATCGCCTCGACCGGCGGCGACCTCTCCGCCCTCTCCGCAGCCGCCTGGGATTCGCTCCCCATCGTGAGCGCGTGGCTCGATGCGGCCGCCGCGCGCGCGCTCGGTGACGCGCTCGGTGACGGTCGCCCGCTCGGCTCCGCCCTCGGCTCGTTGCGCGCGGTGCGCAAGGTGCGCGTCCCGCTGCTCGATGCCTCCTTCGACGCGGACGTGCGCGTGGTGCAGGCCATCACCAGCCTCCAGCAGGGCGGCGCCGAACGCATCGCCCTCGACCTGCACGTCGCCCTCACCCGCCGCGGGTTCGCGATGCGCCTGTGCACCGTCGACCGCCCGGCGCGCACGCCCTTCGCGCTTCCGCCCGGCGTCGTCGACCTGTCGGCCGCGCGCCACCACCCCGAGGCCGTCGCCCGCGCCCTCGTGATCGAAGCCACCGCCTTCGGCGCCGACCTCATCCACGCCCACCTCATCGCGACGCCCACCGTGCGCGCCCTCGCGGCGCTCGGGATGGCACCCTTGGTGACGGTTCACAACGCGCGCCCCGGATGGCCCACCGCGCTCGATGCGCTCGCGGCCGACGACGCCCGCCTGCTGGTCGCCTGCTCGCTCGCCGTCGAGGCCGACCTCGTCGCCGCCGACCTCCCCCGCGCTCGCATCCGCACCGCCTGGAACGGCATCGCCTTCGACGACACCACCCGCCGCGCGTCGCTCGCGCCCGTCGCCGAGACCCGCCGCGCGCTCAGACTCGATGGCGCGCTGGTGCTCGTCGCCGTCGCCAACCCGCGCCCGCAGAAGCGCCTCGACCGACTGCCCGCGGTGCTCACCGCGCTCGACGCCGTGAGCGACCGACCCGCCCACCTCGTCATCGTCGGCGACCGCCACGGCCGCAGCGCGCCGGCCCGGGTCGCGGAAGAAGCGCTCTCCCGCGCCATCGACGAAGCCGGCGTCGCGTCGCGGGTGCACCGCGTCGACTCGACGACGGACGTTCCGACGTACCTCGCAGCGGCCGACGTCTTCGTCTCGACGAGCGCCTACGAGGGCTTGAGCCTCGCGCAGCTCGAAGCCCTCGCGGCGGGGCTCCCCGTGGTCACCACCGACGTGGGCGGCGCGCGGGAGATCGCCGACGTGAGCGCATCGGTCCGCCTCGTGGCCGAAGACGCGACGCCGGAGGTCTTCGCCGCGGCGGTGATGGCCGCGGCTCGTCCGCGTGCGACCGACGACGCGCTGCGCTCGCGCTACGACACGTCCGCGATGGCCCATCGCCACGCGCGCCTGTACCGCCACGCGCTGCGACCGACGGGTGACGCGCGCACCGTGTGGCTGGTCACCAACAACTTCTCCATGGGCGGGGCGCAGTCGTCCGCGCGGCGACTGCTCACGGGTCTGGCGGCGCGAGGCGTGACGGTGCGCGCCGCGACCTTGCAGGAGGAGCCCGAGCGGCCGACGGCGGGTCGACGCGCGCTGGTGGAGGCAGGCATTCCGGTGTTGGCGATACCGCCGCCGCACGCGATGTCCCCGGCGGCCGCGGTGGAGCAACTGCTCGCCGCCATGGACGAGCAACCACCCGCCGCCGTGCTCTTCTGGAACACCCTCGCCGAACACAAGCTCCGCCTCGCCGACGCGCTCGTCGGGGTGCGCGTGGTGGATGTGAGCCCTGGGGAGATGTTCTATGCGTCGCTGGAGCGGTACTTCGCGGGGCGGCGTGCGGGCGCTGATCTGCCGGTGTGCTCGCCGCTCGACTACGGCCGTCACCTCGCGGCCTTGGTGGTGAAGTACGCCGCCGAGGCGCCGCGGGCCGGGCAGCTCGGCGCGCCGGTGCGGGTGATTCCCAATGGGGTCGTGCTGCCGGAGGCCACCGCGCGCGGCTCGGGTGGCGGGCTGCTGGTCATCGGGACGACGGCGCGCATCTCGCCACAGAAGAAGCTGGAGGAGCTCGTCGACGCGCTCGCGTATGCGGCGCCGCGATTGCCGCCGCACGTGCTGCGCATCGCGGGTGGCGTGGAGACGGGGAGCGACGCGTACGCCGAGGCGCTGCGGGCGCGGTCCGCGGGGCTGCGCGTGGAGTGGGTGGGCGAGCGTTCGGACGTGGGCGCGTTTCTCGATGGGCTCGACGTGTTCGCGATGGTGTCGGAGCCCGAGGGTTGCCCCAACGCGTCGCTCGAAGCGATGGCCATGGGGCTCCCGCTGGTGGTGACCGACGCGGGCGGGGCGCGCGAGCAGGTCGAGCACGGGCTCAACGGGCTCGTCACGCAGCGCGGTGATGCGCGGGCCCTGGGCGATGCGTTGATCGAGCTGGCGAGCGACGGGGCGCGACGACGGGCCTTCGGGCGCGCGTCGAGGCAGCGCGCGGAGGAGCGGTTTTCGCTCGTCAGGATGCTCGATGACTACGAGGCGCTGCTGGCCACGTGAGCGCTGCGTGGTGGCGGGTGCGTCGCGAGCGGTGACTGCGCGACGGCGACGGCGCCGCGAAGGACCACAGCGTCGCGACGGCGAGCAGCACCACGATGAGCGTCAGCAGCGGGTTGCTGCGCGCGAAGCGACGGGCGCCGAGAACGACGGTGGGCGCCGCGGCCCGCACCACGGACTCGGACTGCGTGAAGGCGGCGCGGAGTCCCTTGTCGCGCTGCTCCCAGGTGGCGCGCTCGCGGTAGAGCTCGGCGAGCACCTCGTAGAGATACGCGACGGCGAAGTTGCGGGTGTGCGCGAGCGCCTCGTACGACACCCACACGAGCGCGGGCGCGCGGCGCAGCCAGACGAGACACTCCTGCGGCGACGCGGGGCGCGGGATGGCGCGGGCGCTCGCTTCGAGCACGGCGCGCATCCGGGCGACGTTGGCGCCCATCGCGGCGAAGGCGACGTGGACGGTCTTGAGCGTGACGGGCGGGAGCTGCTGCGCGGCGAGGAGCGCGGCAGCGTTGGCGGCGAGCTCGTCGAAGCGCGCGTCGAGGGAGCGCGCACCGCCGCCGAGGCTCTCGGTGCTCGCGAGCACCGCGCCGCAGTAGCCGCAGACGAGGGCGCCGGGCTCGTGGGTGGCGGCGCACTTCGGGCATTTGAGGGAGGGTTGCGGTTCGGGCATCGGGGTCGGCGACGGTATACATCGCGACCTGCGCGTCTGCCCGGACGACGAATGGGGCGAGCAGCGCGGGAAGAAGCACGGCCGATGAAGCCCACGATGCAAGCCACCGAACCGCCCACCTCGCCTCCGCGCGTCGCCGTCGTCGGACCCGGTGCGATCGGACTGTCCATCGCCGGCGCGCTCATGGAGACCGGCCAGACCCGGGTCACGCTCTGCGCCCGCGCGCCCTTCGATGAGCTCGTCGTCGAGAGCGCGTCGGGCGTCTTCGCCGGGCGACCGCGGGTGGTGACCACCCCCGACGACGCCGGCGACGTGGAATGGGTGCTGCTCGCGACGAAGGCCCACCAGACGGAGGGAGCGGCGCCCTGGCTGCGCGCGCTGGTCGGGCGGGGCGTACGCGTCGCGGTCGCGCAGAACGGCGTCGAGCACGAGTCGCGCGTGAGACCCTACGTCGGCGACGCGGAGGTGGTGCCCGTGGTGGTGCAGTGCCCCGCCGAACGCCTCGCGCCAGGACGGGCGCGGCGCGGAGGCCCGCTGTCGCTCGTCGTGCCTGACGACGCGCAGGGGCGGGCGTTTTGCGCGCTCTTCGAGGGCGCCGACGCGACGGTGGAGTGCGCCGCCGACTTCACGACGGCGGCGTGGTCGAAGCTCTGCCTCAACGTGACGGCCGCCGTGGGCGCGCTGACGGGCTCGCCCATGGGCGTCGTGCGCCGTCCCGACGTGGCCGAGCTCGCGCGCGGGCTCGTCGCCGAAGCGGTGCGGGTCGGACGCGCGGAGGGCGCCCGGCTCGACGAAGGGCTCGCGGAGCTCGTCGTCGCCTCCATCGCGTCCGGTCGGCCCGACGCGCGTCCTTCGCTGGTGCGCGACGCCGTCGCCCGACGCCCGCTGGAGTACGACGCCCGCAACGGCGCGGTGGTGCGGGCGGGAGCGCGGCACGGCATCGCGACCCCGCTCAACTCCGCGGTCACGGCGCTGCTCGCGGCGCTGAGCGAGAGCTTCGCCCCGTAGATCCCTCTCAGCCCAGGCCCCCGCGGCGCAGCCACTCGATCCCCTCTGCCTCGCTCACGAAGAACCCGCATCGCACACCGACGAGCGACGCTTCGATGATGCGCCGCGCCTGCAAGCGCGCGTCGGGGTTGCCGATGACGTACGCCACCGCGACCATGCGCTCGGCGATGGACCACTTCAGGAAGTCGATGATGGTCTCCGCGGCGTCGGGCGCCGTCGGCAGCCACGCGTCGAGGTCGCACAGCTTCGCCCACGGCCGACCCAGCAGCGGCGCGAGCGCGGCCTTGAAGTCCGCCACGTAGCGCTCGGTGAACTCCCGGCTCCAGCAGCCCGCGCACACCTCCACGAAGATCTGCGTGTCGGGGACGATGGCGAAGCGGTAGCCCGACGCGGGCACCACCGTGGGCATGGGCGCCGCCCCGGACGCGAGCTCCGCGCGGCGGGCCGCGACCGCCGACTCCACCCGTCGCAGCGACGCCGGGTCGAGCGAGGCCGCGCGGTGGGCCAGGTCGAGGGCCGCGTCGAGGTCGTCGCGCTCAAACGCCTGTTCCGCCGCCGCGAGCCACCACCGCGCCGCCGTCGCGGGCTCGCGTCCGAGCGCGTAGTGACCCGCGAGCACCGCCGCGTCGGACTCGCCCGCGGACTCCAGCCACGCCGCCGCGAGCCGGTGACCCATCGCGCGGTCGTCGTCGGTGAGCAGCGCGTCGGCGCCCTCGCGCAGCAGCGCGTGACGGAAGGCGTACTCCCGCTCTCCCGGGAAGCGCGCCGCGTCGCGCGCCACCAGCACCTCGCGCGCGACGAGGTGCGCGAGCCACGTCGGGACGTCGCCCGCCTCACCTCCGAGCAGCGCCTCGACGCTCCCCTGCCAGAACACCTCGCCGAACACGCTCGCCGCCCGCAGCACCGCCCGCGCGGGCGACGGCAGCGCGCCCAGCCGCACCTGCACCGTCGCGATCACCGTGTCGGGCGGAGCCGCCGTCAGGCCCTCGGCCACCGCCCGCGCCATCTCCTCCAGATAGAACGCGTTGCCCTCGGCCTGCTCCACCAGGCGCCCCACCACGCTGTCGCGCGCGTCGGTTCCGAGGGCGGAGCGCACCAGCACCGCGGAGGCGTTGGCGCGCAGCCCGCGGAGCCGCAGCTCCAGCACGTGACGCTCGGCCCAGAGCTGCGGGGCGAGGTCGTGCACCTCCGGCCGCGCCAGCGCCACGAGGAAGAAGGGGGCGTGCGCGAGGCGACGCAGCACCCCGTCGAGGTACGCGAGCGAGGGGGCGTCGGCCCAGTGCACGTCCTCCGCCACGATGACCAGCGGACCGCGCGCGCACGTCCCCTCGACGAGCTCTTCGAAGGCGCGGCGAATCTCATCGGAGAGCAGCGGGCCGTGCTGCCTCGCCTGCTGGAGCGTCGGCCGCCCCTCGTCGGAGAAGGGCGCGCGCACCAGCTCGCCGAGGAAGTCCGTCACCCGCTCGCGCGCATGCGCCGGAACCCGCTGCTCCACCGCGGCGCGCAGCTTCTCCTGCCGCGTGGCGAGCGCCTCGCCGTCGAGGATGCCCGCGACCCGCCGCACGCACGCCGCCACCAGCGCCAGCGGCGACGCGCCGCTCAACGGATCACCGTACGCCGACCACACCTCCGGCGGCTGATCGACCGATCGCAGCCGCGCGAGCATCTCGGCGGCGAGGCGCGTCTTGCCCACGCCCGCGGGCGCCGTCACCAGCACGACCTGCGCGATGGGCTCGGCCGCGCTCGCTTCGTACAGCGCCACGAGCTGCGCGAGCTCGCGGTCGCGCCCGACGAAGGGCAGCACCGCCCCGGCCACGGACTCGGGCGGCGCCTCGCCCGCGAGCACGGCGCCGCGCGGCGTCGCGCGCACGTCGTAGCGGGCGCGCAGGAGGTCGGCCGTGAGCGGATCGAGCGCGATGGCCTCGCCCGGCGGCGCCAGCAGCGGAGAGGCGGCGAGCATGGCGGCGGCGCGTTCGAGGACTTCGCCCGACGGGAGCGCGTCGCCCACCTCGGCGCCGCCCATGGCGACCACGAGCGCGGCGCCCGGGTGCTCGGCGCGCAGCGAGCGGGCGGCCCGTGCGGCCCGCGTGGCGAGGTCCGTCGCGGCGCCCGCGGCGGTGAGCACCACGACGAGCGTCTCGTCGGCCAGCCAGGCGTACTCCGCGCTGTCGAGGCGCAACCCCCCGATGAGCGCCGGGCGGGCGACGCCGCCGAACAGCGGCAACGTGGCGTCGCGGTCGCGCGCTCCGGCCGCGAGGCGCACGAGCACCACGGCCACCAGTCGTCGCTCGCGGGCGGTGAGCACGGACGGTCGTACCGACGGCGCCTCGACCGCGCCCACGTCGAGCTCGCCGAGCGCGCGGGCGACCTCGTTGCCGTCGGCGGGCCGCTCTTCCTTGCGGCGCGAGAGCATCCGTCGCACGAGGTCATCGAGGGCGGGCGACACGTCGGGGCGGCGCGTGAGGAGCGGCGTCGGCTCGTGGAAGACCACCTTCGCGAGCAGGGCCAGCGGATGGTCGGCGGAGTACGCAGGCTGACCCGCGACGCAGCGGTAGAGCAGCAGACCGAGAGAGAACACGTCGGAGCGGGTGTCGTGGACGCGCTCGCCGCGGATCTGCTCGGGGGACATGTACCCGAGCGACCCGAGCACGGCGCCGGTGCCGGTGAGCGAAGCGAGCCCGTCGAGCTCGCGGGCGATGCCAAAGTCCAGCAGCCGCGCGCGGTCGGCCCGCTGCCCCACCAGGAAGACGTTGCCGGGCTTCACGTCGCGGTGAACGACGCCGCGCGCGTGGGCGGCGCCGAGGGCCTCGGCGATGCTTCGAATGAGCGCGATGCTCTCGGCGAGGCTGAGCCCTCCCCGCTCGAAGCGGGCGTCGAGGGTCTCGCCCTCCAGCCACTCCATGGCGAGAAACGGCGCGCCGTCCTCGACCTCGCCGCTGTCGACGTACCGGACGATGCTCGGGTGCTGCATCGCGGCCAGCAGCCGCGCCTCGCGCAAGAACCTCTCGCGATGTTGTGTGTCGTGTCGCAGCAGCTTGAGCGCCACGCGCTCGCCGGTGTGCAGGTCGCGCGCCCGATACACCTTGCCCATGCCACCGACGCCGGCGAGGTCCTCGATCTCGAAGCGTCCTGCGACGCGGGCGCCGGGTGGAAGCACCATTAGGGGGGGGACGGCGATCCGACCACAGCTCTCCGACGCTTCCAACGGCGAACGCACGCCGAGCGGGAGAGGTTGCGCCACGTCTGCTCAATCCGCGCTTCGTCGGCCCGTCGTGCACGTCGCCGCCGCTCAAGCGCGAAGCATCGAAATCCCCATATTTATCAGCAGATTCCGCACGGCACGCGGGGTGCTCAAGGGTCGATGCACACCACAACGGAGCGCACCGCCGACCATCGTCGCGGGGCGCCAGAAAGAGCCTCCACCATGCGCACCGCCGCCATCTTCTCGACCGTCGCCCTCGCCTCGCTCGCCGCCGCCTGCGGCCCCACGCCCGAAGGGACGCCGTCGGCCCAGGGGTGTCCCGTCATCACCAACACCACGCCCACCACGCACCCGCTCAGCATCGAGCAGAGCGAGACCTGGACCGCGGCCACCAGCCCCCACGTGGTGCAGGGCGACACGCGCCTCGCGGCGGGCACCACGCTCACCATCGAGCCTTGCGCGCAGGTGGTGTTTCGCGCCGACGCCTCGCTCACGGTGATGCGCCCCAACACCCGCCTCGTCGCCGAAGGAACCGCCGAGCGCCCCATCACCTTCGAGGGCCTCGCGGGCGCCCGCTGGGGTCAGGTCACCGTCGAGGGCACCGGCCGCGCGGTGCTGCGCTATGTGAACTTCGCCGACGGCGGCGGCGACCGCTTCCACAACAACGCCTCGCTCGTGCTGCGCGGCGACCTGATGCTGCCCGCCAAGCCGGTCGCGCTCCTCGACCACGTCACCATCGAGGACTCCTTCGGCCCCGGCCTCGTCGTCGAGCGCGCCGGAACCTTCGCCCCCGGCTCCACCGACCTCGTGATCACCCGCACCGGGAGCGAGGCGATCCCCTTTCCGATGGTGATCGGCGAGCACGCCATCGACGCGGTTCCGGTCGGCACGTACACGGGCAACCGCACCAACGAGATCCTCGTCGACCCCGAGGGCGGTGACGGTCGCGGCGGACTCCAGGCGGACGCCACCCTGCGCGACCGGGGCGTCCCGTATCGCATCGGCAACTCGGCGGTCGACCGCTTCGTCATCGGCATGGGCGGTCGTGAGGCCACGCGGCGCACCACGCTCACCATCGAGCCCGGCGTGACGATGCGCTTCCACCCCGGAACGCGCTTCGAGATCGAGCACTACACCGGCGACTTCGCGGCCTCGGGTGTGCTCCGCGCGGTGGGCACCGCGGCCCGCCCCATCACCATGACGAGCGCCGCGCCGACGCAGCACGCGGGCGACTGGTCGGGCCTCTGGTACGGCGGCATTCCCTCGGCCGACAACCGCCTCGAACACGCGAACATCGAGTACGCGGGCGGCGACTGCGGGTGCGTGCTGCTGACGTGCAGCGACGTCGCGAGCCACGACTCGACCATCATCTTCTCGCAGCCTCCCGCAACGGCCTTCGTGCAGAACACCCGCATCGCGCACGGCCTCGGCCACGGCATCTTCCGCGGCTGGCGCGGCGCCGCGTCGCCCGACTTCATGTCGAGCAACAACTCCTTCGAAGACCTCGCCGGCTGCGCCCAGACCGCGCCCGGCACCGAGTCCGGCTGCGGCCCCCGCCAATCCTGCCGCTAACCCGCCCGCTCCGTCGAGAGCAGCCACCCCTCGCCCGTCGCGGCCACCTCCTGCGCGCGGGCGAGCTCGTCCTCCGGCCACGCCTCGGTCACCAGCGAGAAGATCCCATGGTCGAACGGCTTGCCCTCCGCCGGGGTCTCCAGCACCAGCCGCTCGCGCTTTCCTTCCCGCAACAGCTCCAGCGCCCGGTGGTGACAGAAGGGGTTGTTCCCCGTTCGACCGAACACCACGTGCGCCGTCCACGAACACCCGCCCAGGCAATCGTCGCCGTAGTAGCAGTCCGCGCAGTAGCCCCAGAGGTCATCGCGCGTGCGGTCGCGGGTGAAGCGCAGCGCCCCGGCGCGCTCCCAGATGTCCAACAGCTTCTCGTCGCGGACGTTGCCGCCCACATAGTCCTTCGTCGGCAGCGACGGGCACCCCTTGATCGACCCGTCGGCCTCGATGCCCAGCGACAGCCGCCCCGCCCCGCACGCCGCCATGTGCCCGCGCGGCATCCGACCCCGCAGCTCGGTCTCGTACGGGCCGAAGTACCCGATGTCATTGCCCGGCCACAGCCGGATCTTGTCGCGCTTCAACCGACGCGCCGCGCGGGCGATGAGCGGCATCACCTCCAGCACCTGGTACGGCTCCAGGATCAATCCGGGCTCGTCGGCCGCTCTGCCCATCGGAACGGTCATCGACACCTGCCAGGAGTGCATCCCCGCCGCGACGAGGTGCTCCAGCAACGGCTCGATGTCACGCAGCGCAGGCCGCGCGATCTGCGTGTTGCACGACACCGGGATGCCCGCCGCCTTCAGGTTGCCGATGGCCGCCATCGCCGCGCGCCAGCTTCCTTGCACTCCGCGCAGCGAGTCGTGCATCGGCTCCAGCGCGTCGACGGACACCGACGCACTCTCGACGCCCGCCAGCTTCGCCTCGCGCGCCCGCTCGGGGGTCATTCCGCGGCCGCCGGTGGTCATGGTGAGCTCCATGCCGCACGCGCGAACCTCCTGCCCGATGCGCACCCAGTCCTCGCGCAGGTACGCCTCGCCGCCGATGACCGTCACCTCCTTGCAGCCGATCGCCGCGAGCTGATGAACGAGGTCGAGCGCCTCGTCGGTGGTGAGCTCATCGGGTCGGCTGCGCCCCGCCCGCGACCCGCAGTGACGACACGCGAGGTCGCACTGCAACGTCAGCTCCCACACCGCGATGATGGGGCGAAACACGCGGTCGACCTCGCGCACCTCGCCCGCGAGGGGCAGGCGGCGGCGCGCGGGTTCGGCCTTCGGGGCGATGGGGAGAGAACGGGGGCGGGGCGGGAGCTCGGGCACGATCAGACCCCGGCGTCGGGCCGGGGCGGAGAACCGTAGCGAACACCGATGCTGCCGTCCTGACCCGCGTCGGGCGGGGGCAGGCCGTAGAGCGGAGCCACGCCGCCGCCGTCCTCGGGATCGGTGCCGCCGTCGGTCTGCGTTCCGCTGTCCACCGGAGGGCCGCCGTAGAGGGCCATCCCGCCGCCGCTGTCCTGCGGGCCGCTGTCGGTGACCGTCTGCACATCGGCCGGGGTCTGCACGTCGGCCGGGGTCTGCGTGTCGGTGGGGTTGCCGCGGTCGGTGACGGTGCCGGAGTCGGTTCCGACGTCGGTGGTGGTCGCGGCGTCGCTCGGAACCGGGTCGCTCGCGCAACCGGTGGCGGCGAGGGAGGCCGCGAAGGTGAACGCGGCGGCGCGGCTCAGGCGCTGGGTGGTGCCGGGCACCGCGCGGGCGGCGAGGTTGGACGACAGCGCCGTGCGACAGAAGGGACAAGCGCCCTCCGTCGAACGAACGTGCCGCGCGCACGAGGGACAAGGAACCAGTGAAGCTGCCATGAAGAGTCTCCTTTCAAGCGTTAGTGGGTGTGGGAAGAAAGTACGGGCGCACCCGCCCTGTCAAAGTCCTGCGTCGTCGGGTCGCGGGGGCGAGCCGTACAGCGGGAAGAAGCCGCTGTCACCGGGCGGCGCGCCGTACTCCGCCGCGCTGCCGCCGTCGTCGTCGGGTCCGTTGCCCGCGTCGCGCGGCGGCGGCGAGCCGTAGTCCGCGCTGCTGTTGCCCTCGTCGTCGGGCGGTCCTGCGTCGGTCGGAAAGGGCCCGCCGTACGCCGCCACGGGGCCGCCGTGGTCGTCCGGCGCGCCCGAGTCGCGGGTCACGAAGCCAGTGTCGGGTGTGCCCGCGTCGCGCGCGCCGTTGTCGACCGCGACGGGTCGATCGACCGCCGCACCGACGTCGAGGGTGCCGCCCGCGTCGGTGTTGGTCACGGTGGCACCGCAGCCCGCCGCGCCCAGCGTGGCGGCGAAGGTCACGAGCGCCGCGCGCGAGAGCCGACGGCGCGCGTCGACGCCGGGCTGCGGGATCAGGGCCGACGCGAAGGAGGTCCCGCAGAAGGGACAGCTCCGGTCGGCGACCCTCACGTGGCGGGCGCATCCGGGACAGGGGGCGAGCGGTTGATACATCGACGTGGGTCTCCTCTTTCAGTCCGTGAGCCAGCCTTCGCCGGTCTCCGCGAGTCGTTGGGCTCTCTCGAGTTCGTCGGCGGGCCAGTCCTCTTCGACGATGTCGAAGAGCCCGTGATCGAAGGGCTCACCCGGCGCGGCCTGCACGCGAACCACCCGCTCACGACGGCCCTTGCGCAGCAGCTCCAGCGCGCGGTGATGGCAGAACGGGTTGTTGCCCGGTCTGCCCAGGAGAACGTGCGTGGTCCACGAGCAGCCCGCGCGGCAGGTGTCGTTGTAGTAGCAGTCACGGCAGTGACCCCAGAGGTCTTCGACGGTGCGGTCGCGCGTGAAGCGCAGCGGGGCCGATCGCTCCCAGATGTCCTTCAGTGACGTGTCGCGGATGTTGCCGCCCGTGTACTCCAGCGTCGGCAGCGACGGGCACCCCTTGATGGACCCATCGGCCTCGATGCCGAGCGTCGAACGCCCGGCGCCGCAGGAGGCCATGTGGCCGCGCGGGAGCGTTCCGCGAAGGAGCGTCTCGTAGGGGCCGAAGTACCCGATGTTGTTGCCCGGCCAGATGCGCACGCGGTTGGCGTCGGCGACGGGCTTGAGCCGCGCCAGCATCGCGAGCACTTCGAGCATCTGGTAGGGCTCCAGCAACAGCTCGGGCTCGTCGACGGCGCGCCCCATGGCGACGGTGATCTGCGTCTGCCACGAGTGGATGCCCGCCTCGACGAGACGATCGAACACCGCCGGCATCTCCTTGATGCTCTTGCGGCCGAACTGCGAGTTGGCCGAGAACGGAATGCCCGCCCGCTTCAGGTGACCCATCGCCTCGAAGGCCGAGCGGAAGCTCCCCTTCACGCCGCGCAGCGCGTCGTGGGTCTCTTCGAGCCCGTCGACGCTGACGCTCACGCTGCGGATGCCCGCTTCCTTCGCGGCGACGACGCGCTCGTAGGTGAGGCCGCGGCCGCCGGTGGTCATCGTGCAGTCCATGCCGTGGGCGCGAACGGCACGGGCGATGTCGGTCCAGTCGTCGCGGAGGTACGCCTCGCCGCCGATGAGGGTGACCTCCTTGGTGCCGAGCTCGGCCATCTGCTTCACGAGGTCGAGACACTCCTCGGTGGTGAGCTCGTCGGGTCGCGTACGACCCGCGCGCGAGCCGCAGTGGCGGCACGAGAGGTCACACCGCAGCGTGATCTCCCAGACGGCGTAGATGGGCCGCCAGCGCTGATCGATGGCGCGGGTCTCGTTGGCCAGCGGGAGGTTGCGCCGGGCGGGCGCCGCGGTCGGGGCGATGGGGAGCGAGCGCGGGCGTGGGCCGAGGTCTGTCATGGCGGTCGCGAGAGCCTAACCGGATTGTGCCAACGTGGCTCAAGTCCGCGGTGGCGAAGGGTACTGCGAGGCGTTTGAGCAAGGCGTGGGCCGGGTCAGGCCGAGGTTTCGGGGTCGGCGACGACGTCGGCATCGGGCATCGGGGCGAGGGCCGCGGCGAGGACGAAGTGCACCATCGGGATGGGCAGCGGGACGAGCCAGAGGGCGAGCCGCGGGAAGCGATGGGCGGGCCCGAGGGTGCCGAAGACCCAGTCCCAGAACGGCGTGCAGAAGCCATAGGCGCGCGTGACGCGACCGTAGTGGTGGGAGGCGTGGAAGACCCGCGCGGGGCGAAACCAACGGGCCTTGAAGTCGGCGTGGACGGCGGCGTGGGTGAGCTCGAAGACCACGTAGGCGGCGTTGAGCCCGACGAAGGCCCAGAGCCCGCGAGCGAGGCCAAACGAAAGGGTGAGGCCGACGAGGGACACGGCGTAGGTGACGGCCCACGCGGAGAGCGGACCGTGGAGGAAGCGGACGTTGGCCGGCTCGCGATGATGGCGCGCGTGGGAGCGGGCCATGGCGCCGTGGAGCAGCGCGCGATGCACGACGTACTCGACGAGCGTCCAGAGGTTGGCGCCCAGGAGGGCGAAGAGGGCCGCGCGCGGAAGCGAGACGCCGCCGCGGTGGAGGGCGAGCGCTGCGGCGACGGTGATGCCGAGGCCATTGAGCGCGAGCATGGTGGGCGTGCTCGGCGAGCCGAGCAGCGATCGTCGACGAGGAGGGGGGTCCACCATGAGGCGGGGCCATCATGCGTCAGGAGCTGATCGGTCGTCACCTACGCCCCTACCAGGCCGCGAGAATCTTCCCTCCCCGCGTCACCCTCTGCTAACGCCCGGGGTCACCATGGAACGCAAGCTCCGCGTCGGCATCATCTTCGGCGGTCGCTCGGGCGAGCACGAGATCTCGCTCCTCTCGGCCCGCTCCATCGTCGACGCCCTCGACCGTGACCGCTACGAGCCGGTGCTGCTCGGCATCGACCGCGACGGCCGCTGGCACCTCCACGACGCAGCGCACGCGCTGCTGGAGACGCCGGGCGCGCCGTTGCACCTCGACGTGACGGCCCCGTCGGTGGCGGTGTCGCCGGGTCACGCGTCGGCGTCGCTGGTCACCACGCACGAAGCCGCGCCCTCGGTGGGTTCGCTCGACGTGGTCTTTCCGGTGCTGCACGGAACCTACGGCGAGGACGGCACCATCCAGGGGCTGCTGGAGATGGCGGATGTTCCGTATGTGGCGAGCGGCGTGCTGGGCAGCGCGGCGGGCATGGACAAGGACGTCGCCAAGCGGCTGCTGTTGTCCGCGGGGCTGCCGGTGGTCGACTGGTTCGTGGTGCGCGCGCACCAGAAGCGGAGCGCGGAGGACGTGGCCCGCGAGGTGGAGTCGCGCTTCGGCTGGCCGGTGTTCGTGAAGCCCGCGAACATGGGCAGCTCGGTGGGCGTCTCCAAGGCGCGGCGCCCGGCGGAGCTCGCCGAGGCGCTGGCGACGGCGTTTCGCTACGACACCAAGGTGCTCATCGAGCGCGGTCACGCGGTGCGCGAGCTGGAGTGCGCGGTGCTCGGCAACGACGACCCGCAGGCGTCGGCGGTGGGGGAGATCATCCCGACGCACGAGTTCTATTCGTACACGGCGAAGTACCTCGATGAGGGCGGGGCGCACCTGCGGATTCCTGCGACGCTGACGGCGGGTCAGTCCGAGGAGATTCGCCGGATGTCGGTTGAAGCCTTCCGCGCGCTGGAATTGTCGGGCCTCGCGCGGGTGGACTTCTTCATGGACAAGATCGACAGCGCCCTCTACGTCAACGAGGTCAACACGCTGCCGGGCTTCACGCGCATCAGCATGTACCCGAAGCTCTGGGAGGCCGCCGGGGTGTCGTACGCCGCGCTGGTGGACAAGCTCATCGCGCTCGCGATGGAGCGGGCTGCGACGCGCCGGGCGCTGTCGACGTCGTTCGCGCCGTAGGGGCTTGAGGCCACTCGCATTGAAGTCGTCGCGCCCGTCTGCCGCGGGTTGAAAACCCACGGCAGCCAAGGGAAAACCCGCACAGCGGGTTGGTCAATGCCCTCGCACATGGGCAGCCCGCCACGCGGGCTTTCCCTTGGCTGCCGTGGGTTTTCAACCCGCGGCAGACGGGCGCGACGGCACTGCGCTACGGCTGCGGAGCGGACTCGACGATGTCGAGATGCGTCCCGTCGGCGAGGTCGACGAGGCTCTCCGGGCAACCGTGTCCGATGAGAAAGCCGCGGCGATCGGGCTCCGCGACCGCGACATATTGCGCGGCCGTGACGCTGAAGCCGAGGTGCTGCTCCGTGGGCGGGCGGTAGACGCTCCCCGGCGTCGGGGCGTAGCGCTCGGTGGGCGCGCCGGTGCGGCGGTCGACGAGGAAGAAGATGTGGCAGGCGTGCCAGCGCTCGCGATCGCGCGGAGAGAGCTGCGCGAAGGCGGGTGGGAGCTCGTCGACCTCCAGGGTGTGATCGCGCGTCGGCGGAGGCGGTGGTGCGGGCGCCGCTGAGCGCGATGGCGGCACAGGCGGGGCAGGCGCGACGGACGACGGACCGACCGCGACGGGCGCAGCGGTCGACGCGCACGCGGCGCAGAGCGAGGCGAGCGCGAGTGTGTCCGTGATGCGCATGGCGGGTGGTCCGACCTACACCACCAGCTCGACCCGCTCCTCCGTCGTCTCGTCCTTCAGCACTTCGCCGCGCTCGGCCGCCTTCAAAAGTCGCCAGATGTGACGACCCAATACGTCGATCTCCGTCGACGCAAACTGCTCACCGCCGAAGCGCCGCACCACGTCGGTCTGCGCCTTCAGCATCACCGAGTCCTGCTTGAAGATCTGCATCGCCAGCGGCTTGAGCGCCCGCTTCACCACCGCGTGCGGAACCCTCAGCCGAAAGCTCACCACCGCATGCAACCGCGTCTCGAAGTCCGACACCGGCGTCATCGCGGTGGCCACCATCAGGTGGTTCTCATTGCCCAACCGGTACTCGACCTCGGCGATGCCCGGCAGGATGAAGCGATCGAAGTGCGACACCTCACCGCCCGACGGTGATAGCAGCCGCGCGACCAATCCTGGCGGTCGCGTCTCTCCGAGGTACTCGGCCTCCACGCGGTCCTTCCCGCGGCGCACGACGGCGGTGATGGTCACCCCGCGGCTCTCGCTCCGAAACAGCCCCTTATGCAGGAAGGCCGTGTGCGGGACGTCGAGCGCGTTCTCCATCGCGGCGTGCAGGGTGCTCTCCGCGGTGACCATCGAATACGAGTGGTCGTATCCCTTCGCGCCGACGTACGCGAAGCGGTACGGCTCCTCGTCGGGCGCCGCCTCGGGGGTCGGGTACACCCAGATGAAGCCGTCGAGCTCGCGCGTCGGAAACCACGGGACCTTCCGCGCCCGCCCGTCCGTCGCATCGTCGCCCACCCGCGACGGGACGAAGCGACAACCGCCGTCCGCGCCGAAGCGCCAGCCGTGATAGCCGCACTCCAACTGCGCGTCGACGACGCGGCCCAGCGAGAGCGGAACGTTGCGGTGGGGGCAGCGGTCGAGCAGGGCCGTGGGCTTCCCGCTCGCGCCGCGGAAGAGCACCATCGGGATGTCCCAGATGGTCACCGCGAGGGGCTTGTCGGTGAGCTCGTCGGCGCGCGCCGCGACGTACCAGCCGCGCAGCACCTTCGCGACCGACACGTGGCCTCGCGTGAGGTTCTTCAGCGGAACAACCCCCGGCAGCTTCGCCCGCGCCCCGTCGTCCGAATCGTCCATAGGCGCGGCGTTGTAGTACGAGCGGGCCGGGGTTGCCCACCGGCCCGAGCGCTGTTCAATCACTCGAAGGCAGTCGTCGCGATGGCACCGGCGCTGGCACGGGCACCGGCGCTCGCACGGGCGCTGGTGCGCTCGCGCCTTGGGTCGTGTCGTTGAAGCGCTCGGGCAGGCCCACCTCCTCGTCGTCTTCTTCGTCACGCTCCCCGCCCGTCGAGGGAACCCGGCCTGACGTGACGCCGACGCGCGACGCGATGGTGCTGAACCGCAACACCAGCCCGGGGCCCAGGTGTGTGTCACCCGTGAGCAGGTCGCCCGTCACGCGGAACCCGAAGTCCACATCGAGAGCGCTGAAGTTCCACGTCGCGGCGCGTACGCCCACGGAGACCTCTGCGCCCATGCCGAGCGGGTGGAGCACGGGGTCACCCTCCCCGTCGAAGACCAGCAGCGGGTCGAAGAAGCGCCACCCCACCGTGATGTGCGTCCGCCGCCAATGGACACCGAAGTACGGAATCACCGTGGGAAAGGGGAAGCCCGGTACGACGCTCCCGCTCGCGTCGCTGAGGCGCGTGGGCAGCGTCAGGGTGAAGTCGAGGCCGAACTGGAAATACATCGACCCCGTCGGTGGCGGCGTCACCAACGAGAAGCCGAACCCGAGTTCAGGGAGGAGGTTCCAACTGTCGGCCTGCGTGCCCGTCGGCCGATAGAGGGCGTGGACGCCTGAGCGAGCGCGCAGCGTCAGGCCGCTCAGCGCCTGCTCCTCGGGGCGAAGCTCGGCCTGGGTCGGGAGCATGAGCAGCGCCCGCAGCGGTCGCACGGTCTCGTCAACCTCATCGTCGATGCGAGTCTCCCGCACCGCCTCGTGTAGCAGGCGCGCCGAAGACCACCCGGGGACATCGTGCGACAGATGGTTGTCCCAGGTCGACAAGAGGTCGGTACCTCGGAGCCCGTGGAGCGCGGGGAGCTGGTCCCCTCCCGACCAGCGGCGCGTCACCTTGGGGAGGTCGGCCGTGCCGCGAAGCACCGCCCGCACATCCCGCAACGACGCCGTCACCGCGAGGCGTGCCAGGTTGAACGACACCTGGTCGGGTTGCGAACGGCGCGTCCCCATGAAGGCGTGATCGCCGTGGATGAGCACGATTCCCCGACCGCGGTCCAGCGGATCGCTAGCCAGTGGCGTGTGCTCGCGGTCGCATGCCCAGAGGAGCGACCATGGGTCATCGCGATCGTGTCGATCGCGCAACCCGGCGGGAACCGCGTCTCCCGAGTGGTCGTTGTCCGCTTCCTGGCAGAGCGCGTCGGGCAGCCGCACCCAGAGGCCCTCTCGGTTGGTCCGGTCGTGCGAAGCGCGCGCGGCGGCGTCGCCGACGTGCAGCCGCGGCGTGACGATGTGCCCCGCCGCAAAGCTGTCTTCCAGGAAGTGGAGCGCATACATCTCCAGCATGAGCGCGAGCCCCTCGACCTGCGTGCGATCGAGGTTCGAGAACGCTTCCTCGTTGGCGTACTGGGCCACGATGAGCGCGCCGAGGTGGTACCGAGCGTAGGCCGACGCGGCGTTTTCCGAAGCGCTGAGGGCGGCGTCGATGGGCAGCACCTCGGGGAGGCGGAAGTGGGGGCGGCTGAACTCCGCAAGGCAGAGGTACGCAGCGTCAGCGACCTCCAGGCGATCGTCGATGGAGCCCGGCCCGGCGTAGCGCGCCCCCACGCGCGCGGCCCGCGTCGCCTCGATGAGCAGGGCGGGATTGGAGACCTCTTCGACATCGTTGCAATACGACGGGGACCGATCGGCGCGGTCGAGCCGCGGGAGCGCCACGAAGAGGTTGCCCACCTCGCTGGAGGTCTCCTCGGAAAAGCGGGTCCAACGGCGCATGAGCGCGGCCGGGGACGACGAGTGGTCGGCCGAGAGCGCGGGCAGGTCGGCGGCATCGAAGCACTGCGGCGCGTCCTGGAGCGGCGCGGCGAAGTTTTCGGCGCGACAGAGCGGGAGTGCCCCCTCTCGGCCGTCGCGAAGTACTTCGCTGAGGCTGGTGAGCATGTCGTACAGGCGATGGTCGGGTCGCGGCCCCTCACAATCTTCTTCAGCGAGCAGTGTCCTGATGGACGACGCCGTGATCTCGCGGTGCTCGGGGTAGTTGAAACCCCAAGCCGGTCGCACCAGCCCCAGGACTCCCACGAAGCACCAGACCCCCAGCAAGCGCATCGTCGGAAGAAACACCGCCCCCGCGCGAGCGTCAACGACACCACCACTGCTAACCCGCCAGGCGCGCCCTCCAGCGAGGCTCCAGGCGCGCCCAGCGCTCGCGACAGTCGCGCGGCAGACGTTCGATCTCCTCGGAGACTTCTGCGATGACCGTGCTCGCCGACGGGTGTCGGAGGAAGAGTTCGGCGTCCTCGACGTCGTCGGTCGCAGCCGCGTAGAGCTTGAGCAACGCGATGTCGGACAGGCGCGCCACCGGCAGTTCGATCCCTCCAAACACGCGTCTCAACCCGTCGACGCTGACTGCCCTCGCGACGATGCGGCGTGCCCATGGTGCCGTGATCACGACGATGTCGACTGGCATGCGTGCGGACGGACCGATGCGCACAACCCCGCGGAGCGGGTCCATCGCGTCGCCCGCGCGGACGTCGATGCCGATGGGCCCCTTGCGGGCCTCCTCCCATGCGCGGCCCGTGATGATCATCTCGTCGTTGGCCAACAAGTCGAGGTCGGCGGTCGAGCGAACCAGTCCATGAGTCGCGAGAGCGGTGGCACCAATGACCACCACATCGACCCTGATCGCTCGCGCCGTGGTCACTGCCGTGGCGAGCGCGCTCCTCGTCATCGTCGCGACCCTGCCGCCCTCGACGGCTTGCGCCCCGCCGCGCGCATCGCCTCGATGAACGCCCGCGCCCGGCGTCTGCCCACCCCGTGCGCCGCCGCGTACGCCACGATCGCCTCCTGGCCAAGTGCCCAGGCGTCCGCCACGCACTCCTCCGGCGAGCGCACCACGTCACGAGCGACGAGTTCCTCACGCAGGCTGTTGGCGACAGACGGCTTCCTCATGCCCAGCGAAGCTACCGCGCCGCGCCTTTGGTTGCCCACCCCCGTAGAGTACCGTCGGTCGCATGGCGACCGTCCCTGCCTCGCCCCGACTCCGCCCGCCGCTCTTTGACGCCCTCCCCTCGCTCGCCACGTCGCTGCCCTTCGTCGCGCTCGCCGAGGCGCCCACCGCCGTCGAACGCTGCACCGCCCTCGCCGACTACCTCGGCCGCGACGACGTCTGGATGAAGCGCGATGACCGCATCTCTCCCGTCTATGGCGGCAACAAGGTTCGCCGGTATGAGTTCGTTCTTGCCGACGCGAAGGCCCGCGACGCGACGTGCATCGTCACCCTTGGCGGCCTCGCCTCCACCCAGGTGATGGCCACCGCGCGCTTCGGTCAGGCGCTCGGCATCCCCGTCCACGCGGTGCTCTTCGACCAACCCGTCACCCGCTTCACCCGCGAGGCGATCCTCACCAGCGTCGACGCCGGCGCCACGCTCGTCCATGGCGGCGGATACCTCCGCAGCGCGTGGCGGTACCGCGCGCTCCAACGAAAGCCGGGCGCCTACGTCATCGGCCCGGGTGCGGCGACCCCGCGGGCCAACCTCGGCTACGTCGATGCGGTGCTGGAGCTCGCCGCACAGGTCGAGCGCGGAGAGATGCCGCGGCCCGACGTCATCGTTCTACCCACCGGCTCATCGGGAACGCTCGCCGCCCTCTGCCTCGCCACGGCGTGGCTCGGCTGGGACACCGAGATCGTGGGCGTTCGCATCACGCTGGCCGCGGTGTGCAACGCGCTCACCGTCGGCTTCGTGCGCGAGCGCACCTTCCGCTGGATCGCCGCGCGCGCACCGGAGTTCGGGCACTCACTAGGGAAGCGCCGCGGGCGATATCGGTTGTACGGCGGTGCGCTGGGGCCGGGCTACGGATACCCGACAAGGGAGTCCGTTGAAGCGATGCAATGGTACGAGCGCCTCACCGGGAAGACGGGCGAGGTGACCTACTCCGCGAAGGCGCTGGTGGGCCTGCGGGCGGTGGCGCGCGACCCGGCGTACGCGAAGAAGACGATCCTGTTGTGGCAGACGCTATCGGACGTGCGCCCCGACGTCCCCGAGGGGACGAAGGAGCGGGTGCCGGGGGATCTACGGTGGGTCTTCGAGGAGCGGGTGGAGGTGTGAGCCTTAGCCCCGATTGAGCATGTGGACGGCTTCGCCGATGGCGGCCTTCGCGGCCTCCATCACGCTCTCGCCCAGCGTCGGGTGGGGATGGATCGTCAGCCCGATGTCCTCCACGAACGCGTCCATCTCCATGGCGAGCGCGCCCTCGCTGATGAGGTCGGCCGCCTCGGGCCCGACGATGTGCACGCCGATGACCTTGTAGTCGCTGTGGTGCGGTCCGGTCTTCTCCGCGATGACCTTCACGAAGCCGTCGGTCTCCATCACCGCCATCGCGCGACCGCTCGCCGAGAACGGGAACTTCCCGACCTTGTACTCAAGACCCTTGGCCTTCGCCTCGTGCTCGAACAGGCCCACCGACGCGATCTCCGGGTGCGTAAACGTCGCCGCCGGAATCGCCCGCCAGTCGCACGCGCTCTTCATCCCCGCGATGACCTCCGCGGCCACCTCGCCCTGCCGGCTCGCGCGGTGCGCCAGGTACGGCCCGCCCGTGATGTCACCAATCGCGTACACGCCCGGCACGTTGGTCTCGCACTTGTCGCCGATCACCACGTGGCCGCGCTTGTCCTGCGTGAGCCCGATCTTCTCGAAGCCGTTGCCCTCGTGGTTGGGGCGCATGCCCACGGCCACCATCACCACGTCGGCGTCGATGGTCTGCGCCGCGCCGCCCACGTCGATGCTCACCTTGAGCGAACCATCGGCGTTCTTCTCGTACCCCTGGGCCTTGGCGTTCGTGATGAACTTGCAGCCCGACTTGCCCATCGCCTTGGTCACCACGTTGACGAGGTCGTCGTCCATCGTGGCCAGCACCTTCGGCATGAACTCCAGCACCGTCGTGTCGACGCCGAGCTTCGAGTACACGCCGCCGAGCTCCATCCCGATGATGCCGCCGCCGATGATCACCAGACGCTTCGGCAGCGGGTTGAGGCTCACGCCCTCCTTCGCCGAGATGATCTGCTTGCCGTCGTACTTGAACGTCGGGATCTCCACCGGCCGCGAACCCGTCGCGATGATGATCCCCTTCGTCGCCGTCACGGTCTGAACCCCGTCGGCCGTCTCGACCTCCAGGGTCTTCGCGTCGACGAAGCGCGCCGTGCCCTTCAGCAGCTCGCCGCCGTTGCCGCGCACGAGGCTCTGCACGCCGGAGGTGAGCTTCTTGACGATGCCGTTCTTCCAGTCCTGCATCTTGCCCGCGTCGACGGCGACGCCCGACACGGTGATGCCCATGGTGTCGGCGTGCTTGGAGCGCTCGACGAAGTTCGCCGCGGCGATGAGCGCCTTCGACGGGATGCATCCCCAGTTGAGGCACACCCCGCCCCAGGACTCCTTCTCGATGACCAGGGTCTTCAGCTTGAGCTGCGCGCAGCGAATCGCCGCCACGTACCCGCCCGGTCCCCCGCCAATCACGATCGCGTCGTAGGTCTTTGCAGTGCTCATTGATGTCCTCTGTCTCACTCCGTCAATCGGTCGAGGTCTATGGGCCTCGCGTCAATACTTCCTAGTGCCCGCTCGCTCCGTGGGCGGGCGCCACCGGGCTGCGCTCCATCGCCTCGGTCTGCTCCTTCAGGTGCCACGGCCGGTCGGCGTAGACGTCCTCGAAGAGCGTCCCGCGCTCCACCGCCGGCGCCGCCTCGGCCTCGGTGATCGCCGCGCGAATCTCCGCGTCGATCTCCGCCTGCAGCGCCTCTTCGCGCGCGTCGTCGTGCAGCCCGTACGCCACCAGGAATCGCTTGAAGCGATCCACGGGGTCCTTCTTCGCCCACGCTTCGACCTCGGCCTGATCGCGGTACCGCGAAGGGTCATCGCTCGATGAGTGCGCGCCCATCCGGTACGTCACGCTCTCGATGAGCGTCGGCCCCTCGCCTCGCCTCGCGCGCGCTGCGGCGTCGCTCACCGCGCGATGCACCGCGAGCACGTCGTTGCCGTCCACCCGAACGCCCGGCAGCCCGTACGCGATGGCCTTGCTCGCGAAGGTCGGCGCGGCCGACTGCTGGCTCGACGGGATGGAGATCGCCCAGTGGTTGTTCTGGCAGATGAAGACCACGGGGGCCTTCCACACACCGGCCATGTTCACGGCGTTGTGGAAGTCGGGCTGCGACGTCGCGCCGTCCCCGAAAAACGCCACCGCCACCGAGCCCTTGCCCTCGCGCTTCATCGCCCACGCGGCGCCCACGGCCTGCGGAATCTGCGGCCCGATGCAGCTACTCCACGACACCTGGTTCACGGCGCGGCCGGAGAAGTGCGACGGCATCTGCCGGCCCTTCTGCACATCGAGCCCGTTGCCCCAGCACTGCGCGATGTACGTCGCGAGCGGAAAGCCGCGCACCAGCATCACCGCGCCCTCGCGCAGCCCTGGAAAGACCCAGTCGTCGGCGCGCAGCGCGAAGCCCGTCGCGACCGGCGTCGCCTCCTGCCCCTTCACCTCGCCGTAGAACCCGATGCGCCCCTGCCGCTGCACGATGAGCATCTTCTCGTCGAGCGTGCGGAGGCGACGCAGCTCGCGGTACATCCGCAGCAGCGTGGCGTCGTCGACGCCGGGGTCGCCGGACAGGTCGCCGTCGTCGGTGAGGACGCGCAGGAGGCCGAACATCGGGTCGTCCGCGGAGGCCAGCGTCACGCTCATGGCGGCGCGCACGCTACCAGATCATCGCGCGCGGGCGTAGAGGCGATTTCCGCTAGAATCCTCGATGAATCAGAGCAGGTTGGGGAGCGACAGCATCACCTGCGCGCCACCCGGCACCGGGGCGATGGAGGGCGTCGTGGCGAAGCGACTGAGCGACGCCGAGCGCCTCGCCTCCGGGGTCGACGGACGACCCAGGACGTACCCGAGAATGCCGCCGCCGATCATCCCTGCTTCGAGCACGAGCGCCGGGGCCGTGAGGGAGCGCTCCGAGGAGTCGGCGAAGAGCAACACCGACAGGCCGAGGCCCACGAGGCCGCCCGAGAAGATGCCGAGGTCCATCCAACGGACCTGCGCTTCGGACGGACGGAGCACGCCCGCGAGGGCGGCCGCGGTGCCCGCGCCGACGACCTCGCCGACCAGGCCCGCGATGGGGACGTCATCGCCGTCAGCGTTGACCACGCCCGCCACGGTGAGCCCGAACAACGCGCCCCACAGACCGCCCGAACCCACGAAGGAGGCCGACGCCGGGCGCACCTCCGCGAGCGCGCCGAGTCCGTAGCCGAGGCCCGCGCCCAGCACCGCGCCGCCCCAGATGCTCGACGCCACGCCCCGGCCCTCCCAGCGCAGCTCGTTGCCGCCGTAGACGCCGAGGAGGGTACCGCCCGTGACGCCGAGCAGGAAGCCGTTGCTCATGGCCGTGCCGCGACCGCGACGGATGGGACCTCCCCCGCGCTCGGCCAGGTACATCGCGCCCGCGGCCGCGCCGCCGAAGAGGAGCGGCATGACCACGGCGCCGCGGATGTCTTCGATCTCGAACATCACGTCGGCCCAGACGCCGGTTCCGATGCCGAGGAGGATGGCCGAGGTGTAGAGCGAGACGGCCTCGACGCTCCCACGCGCCTGCTGCCCCTCGTCGGTGGCGGGTGCAGGCGCCGCGGCGGGCGGGCGAGTGGCGAGCCGCGTGGCCAGTCGATCGAGCACCGCGAGCGACGAGTACGAGCGCCCCCACGGGCTCTGTCCGGCGAGTCGCGCCTGCAACACCCGCTGTGCCTCCGCGGCACGCCCCGCCGCGATGAGCTCGCCGGCCTCGTCGATGGCCCGCTGATCGGCCGCATCGGGCTCGCACGCCGGGCACTGCAACGTCGGCGCGGGAGGCGGCGGCGGGGCTGCTTCCGTCGGCGCCGGAGGTGTCTGCGCGTTGGCCACGGCGGGCGCCAGCGAGAGGAGGGAAGAGAGCGCAGCGAAGGTACGGAGGGTTGGTCTTTTCATGGAGGACCGATGGTTTGCACGGCTCACGCCACCGACCTGCGTCGCCGACGCGACACCGCCCACAACACCACGCCGCTCAGCCACGCCCATCGTCCACCGCCCGCGTCGCGCCCGACCACACCACAGCCGCAGCCCGACTCCTCCGGGTCGACGGGGATGTCCGGCGAGACGTCCGCGTCCGGGTCTTCCGGTCCCACGTCGTCGAACTCGATGACGTCGTCGTCGCTCACCCCGGCGTCGTCGTCCGCCGCGCCGACGTCTTCGTCGTCGCTACCGACGTCATTGCCGATATCACTGCCAACATCGATGGGCGTGTCATTGGCGACATCCCGCCGGACGTCACTCGCCACGTCGCTGACCACGTCCACCGCGGGCCTCACGTCGGGGCGCGTTCCGGCGTCCACCGGGCACACGCCGTCGTCGATGCGGCCATCGCAGTCATCGTCCATCCGGTTGCACGTCTCCGCCCGCGGAACCACCTGCCCCGCGCACGCCGCCCACCGCCCAGCCCCGCAGGTCTGCGTCCCGTTGCGGCAGATGCCGCGGCCCGCCGTCCCCGCCGGGCCGGTGTAGCAACTGCGGCTCAGCCCGTCGTCGACGCGGCCGTCGCAGTCGTCGTCGCGGTTGTTGCACGTCTCCGCGCTCGCCACGCACTGGCACGTCGCACCGGGGCTGCCGCCGTACGAACCCTGGTCGGTCCACGCGCCGGGTGATCCGGTGCAGCGCCCACGGTACGAGTCCGTCGAGACGCCGCTGCGGCGCCAACCGAAGTGCAGGTGCGGCCCCGTGGAGTTGCCCGAGCTCGCCGAGCGACCAATGGCCTGACCGCACCGCACGCGCTGCCCTCGCGACACCATCAGCGAGTTGAGCTGCATGTGGCAGAAGATGGTGCGCGTCCCGTCCGAGTGATCGAGCTGAACGTAGTTGCCGCAGCGCCCGCCGCAGGTGTTGCCGAGCCCGCCGTAGTTGGCGCAGCCGTTGTTGGTCGCCGACACCACGCCGTCCGCGCTCGCCAGCACCGTCGTCCCCAACGCGACCGGGAAGTCCGTCCCGGTGTGTCCGTTGTAACAGCGCGCCCCGCAGTTGTAGTCGCGGCAGCCGCTCGCGCTGCCGTTGTTGTCGTAGCCGTAGCGCACCGCCGGGGCCGACGAGAGCGGTCGCCGATGCCTCACCTGCGCTGACGCCGTCGCCGACAGCGCGACGAGGCAAGCGCCCAGCACCCACGCGCTCCTCATCGCGCCACCTCCAGGTCACGTACGCCGAGACGCAGCAGCGTTGCTCCTCGCTGTGCGAAGAGCGTCACGCCGTCCCGCGACAACACCGGCCCGTGGACGCCCGGCAACGAGCGCCGCGCGACGCCATCCAGGCCCAGCGCGTGGAGCCCCGCCTCGTCCTCGAAGACCAGCGCGTCGCCGAACACCACCGGCGCGCCCGGCCCCGTCGGCAGCGGACTCCCTGGCGGCAAGACCCACGGCCGCGGCGCCTCGCCCTCGCGCACCCGATAGAGCGACGGCGTCCCCTCGGGGCTCGCCACCACCACCACCTCGCTCCCGTCCGCCGAGAGCGCCGGGCTCCACGCCGGAACCAACGCCTCCGCCATCACCGCCGCCCGCCCCGCGCGCAGGTCGTAGCGCACCAGCGACAGCGCCGGCGGATCGCCCCGTGTGTACGCGAGCGCCGTCCCGTGGGCGTCCATCGAGAGCGGCCCGTACACGTCGCGGTCGAGCTCCACGGCCGCACCATCGGGCGTCGCGCGGCGGGTCAGCACGTGCTCGGTGGTGATCGTCAGCACCGCCGTCGTCCCTGGAATCACCCGCGCCTCCAGCACGTCGCCACCGCGCCACGGGTGACGCCCGTCGCGCGCCAGCCACGTCGGTCGCAGCACCCGGTCACCGTCGGAGCCTTCGGGCGCGGGTGCCACCTCCGCGACGAGCGCCTCCCCGTGCGCGGTCTCATCGAGGAGCACCTCCCCGGGTGCGCGATGGGCCAACGGCCCGACGGGGCGCGCGGGCTCCACGACCCGCGAGCAACCAACCAGCGCCAGCAGCAGGTACGCGTGTGATCTCATCCCCGTCTCCCCTTCTTCGCCTTGCGCGCGTCGATCTCCGCGCGTTCGGCCCGCATCAGCTCCTGCTTCGCGAGCTCGGCGCGCAGCGTCGTCCACGAGCGCACCCGCTCGGGCGAGAGCGCTCCGCTCGTCGCTCCCGCGCGCACCGCGCAGTCCGGCGTCGACTCGTGGTCGCAGTCGGTGAACCGGCACCCGTCGGCCGCCGCGCTCACCTCCGCGAACATCGCATCGAGGGCAGCGAGCGTTCCTTCGTCGGCCCACGGTTCGAGGCCGCGCATCCCGGGCGTGTCGATGACCACGCCGCCACCGGGGACCACGAACATCTCCCGGTGCGTCGTCGTGTGGCGGCCCTTCTTGTCGAAGGCGCGCACCGCGCCGGTGGTCATCCGCTCGTCGCCCATCAGCGCGTTGACCAGCGTGCTCTTGCCGACGCCCGACGACCCCACCAGCGCCGCCGTCACGCCCGGCGCGACCATCGCCCGCAGCGCGGCCATGCCCTCGCCCGTGTGCGCGCTCACCACCGCCGTCGTCGCGAGCGCCGCGGCCTTCACCCGATACGACTCGGCGTCGGGGCACTGGTCGGCCTTGGT
Source organism: Polyangiales bacterium (assembly GCA_044229975.1). GTDB lineage: Bacteria > Myxococcota_A > Polyangia > Polyangiales > SCUS01. The sequence continues at coordinate 158,729 of JBGARZ010000015.1, read as the reverse complement.
CAGCACGATGGCCGCCGTCGCCCCGCTGGTGGCGAGCGCGAGGAGGTAGCGCTCCAGGCGACGGAGGCTGAAGTCGCCGTCGAGACCCGTCGCCACGAGGACGAGGTCGACGTTGGCGGCGATGACCTGCGGGCGCGTCTCCAGGCCCGACGCGTGACGGACGAACTGCGTTCGACGAGGGAGCAATCGCACCACGGGCCAGTCGGTGTCGGTGGGGCGCGCGAGCACCCAGTCGCCGACGGCGGGCGGCTCGGACAGAGCGTGCGGGAGCGGGCCGTTGCGAACGCCCTCGCGGGTCCAGAGCTGCACCGCGATGCCATGGGCGGCAGCCACGCGTGCGGGCTGGAGGCCGTCGTCGACGGTGGCGAGATCGGGCGTCCACCCGTAGGCGACGAGCGGATCGATGGGAGGAGAGGAGTTCATGTCGCGGGCAGCGGCGACGCTCGCACGATGGACTCAGCCGAGGCAACGACGGGGCACGAACGAAAGGCCCGGTTTGCAACGTTGCAACGACGAGAGACGACGCCCGCGCGAGACGTCGATGATTGCCGCGATGTGGCCCCTGGCACGGACCCTGCGATGTATGGGATCGAGCGGCGGCGCCGGCGTTCTCCCCCCAAACGCCAACGGTGACCGCTGCTAAGTATTGCTTCGAGGTCGGTCATCCAGAGCGGTGACCGGCCTCGAACTCTTTGTGGCTGGCGGCGGCGGCGGAATGCTCGGCGACGCCGGGCCCGCGACCGGCAACACGATCACGAAGGTGGTCCCGCGCGAGTCCGACGCGCGGAGCTCGATGCGACCGCCCGCCGACTCGATGAGGCGTTGGGAGATGGCGAGGCCGAGGCCCGTCCCCTGGGTCTTCGTGGTGGAAAAGGGGATGAAGAGGTTGGCCCGCACCGTCGGGTCGACGCCCGGCCCGCTGTCCTTCACCAGCACCTCCACGAAGGCGCCGCGCGGTCGCGTGCGAATCTCGATGGTCCCTTTGGACTTCATCGCCTCCATCGCGTTGCGGATGAGGTTGAGCAGCACCTGGCGGAGATGCTCCGGGTCCATGCGCACGGCGGGCAGCACCTCGTTGGACTCATGCGACAACACCACCTCCGGGGGCAGGTCATTTCTCACCAGTTGCAGCGTTCGCTCGATGACGTTGACGACGTCGAGCAGCGACGGATTGCCCCGGTACGGCCGCGCGTAGTCGAGAAACGAGCTCACCACCCGATCGAGCCGCCCCACCTCGTCGACGATGATGCCGATGAACTCCTTCTGCTCGCTCCCGGCGACCGCGGTCGACTCCATGTACTGCGCCGCGCCCTTGATCGCCCCCAACGGATTACGGATCTCGTGCGCCAATCCAGCGGCCATCTCGCCGAGGGCGGCGAGGCGGTCGCGCTCCTTGATGCGAGCGTAGAGCCGGGTGTTTTCCACCACGATGGCGACCTGCGCCGCGAGGCCCTTCAGGATGGGAAACTCGTCGACGGCGTAGGCGTCGCGCACGCGGTCGTCGCGCACCGTGAGCAGCCCGAGGAGGTCACCGCCGTCGCCCTCCAGCGGGAGCACCACCGAGGCGCCCAGTGACTCGACGGCGTGGGCGGTCTCGGCGATGGCCTCGCCGTCGCGGGTCTCGCCGAGCTCGCGGCGATCGTCAGCGTCGCGTTCGAGGTGCTCCTTGACGGCGATGCCGTGGGTGCGGGCGTGGTCGACGAGGGCGCGCAGCGACGCGAGGTCGACGCGGGTGTCGGGCGTCCCGCCGAAGTGCGCCATGAGGTCGAGCCCCTTGCGCTCGGCGTCGACGACGTAGAGCGCGGCGGAGGTCACGCGGCGGGAGTGGTCGAGGCCGTCCATGAGCACGCGGCCCATCTCGGCGGGTTCGAGGGCGTGGGCGAGGCGGCGGCGGAGCTCGTTGATGGAGGTCTCGAAGTCGCGGCGTTCGCCGAAGAAGAAGCGCGCGATCTGGGCCTCCATCTTGTCGCGCAGCGGGTCGAAGAGGATGAGGATCACCAGCGACGCGACGATGGCGTTGAGGAAGTACGGCCCCTCGTGGCGGTGCTCGACGTCGGCGAGCACCTGCCAGTCGACGAGGCGGTAGTAGATGCCCGCGAGCACGAGGGCGAGCGCGGTGAGGACGACGAAGCGCCCGGCGAGCTCGTAGAGGTCGATGACGCGGCGGCGCTCGATGACCTCGGAGAACATGTAGAGCACCGCGAGCACGAGGATCGACCCGATGGGCGGGAGGTTGGCAGTGACCACCCGGTTGACCATGAAGGGGACGAGGTCGGCGGTGGTGACGAGCGTGGCCAGCACGCCGACGCCGACGAGGTAGCGGGCGCGACGGCGTTCTTGCTGGGAGGCGATGGTGCGGCCGCGGGTGGAGAGGGCGGAGACCGCGGCGATGAGGAGGCCGACGACGTAGGCGAGGATGACCGCGCGGATGACGGCGCCGGTGAGCTTCTGGGTGAACCAGGGCGACGCGACGAGGGCGAGCATCGGGACGAGGAGGCCGGTGGCCCAGCGGTCGAGGGACGTGGGCTCGTCGGGCCCGTCGGAGGAGAAGCCGCGGAGGAAGCGCACGCCGGTCTGCGGGAGGAGCACGGCCATGAGGCCGGCGAAGCGCGAGAGGAGGCCGCCGCCGTTGCGGGCTTCGAGGAAGGTCGCGAGGTACCAGACGGCGACGTTGGTCGCGAACATCACGAAGAGCCAGTGGGGCCGCCGCTTGCGCGAGCGCAGCAGCACCTTGAGGGTCATCGCCAGCGCGATGAGGGCGGAGAAGAGCGGGGTCCAGAGGGCGAGACTCATGGCGGGAGCGGAGGGTAGCGCCCGGTCGGTCGCCAGCGTCAATCCGCGGGGCGACGCACCCAGCCGAGGCGCGCGATGGACAGCCCGCGGCCGTTCTCGCCCACCATGGAGGTCCAACCCGCGGCGGTGATGTAGCTCTGGCCTTCGTGCTCGAAGACCTCCGCCGCGTGCGTGATGAGCTCCGTGACCGGCGTCCACTGAAAGCGCAGCGGGTCGCGCGAGTGGAAGACCATGGTGCGCCCGTAGTCCATCGGTGCCGCCGTCGTGCGCGTGAGAAACAGGTAGAACCCGTCGTCGCGCGTCACCACCGTCGGGCTCTCCAGGTTGCCCCAGCCGAGGTGCAGCTCGGGGTCTTCGAGCACCGTCGCCGGGTCGGTCCAGCGTTCGAGATCGGGGCTCGTCGAGACCATGATGGTCCCATGCATCCGCGCGCTGATGCCCACGGTGAAGAGGTGCCAGAGCCCGTTGGCGCGCATCACGAAGGGGTCACGACCGCCCGGCGCCGAGAGCGACGGCGACCGCGTCCACCGGGTGAGCGCCGGGTCGGTGGTCTCCGCGCGCTGCACCCGCTGCGCAATGCCCGTCGCGTAGTAGTACATGACCCAACGACCGCTGCCCGCCTCGAAGGCGAAGGGCGCCCAGAGCGCTCCCTTCATCTGCGAGCTCAACACGTCGGTCTCGTCGCGCCACGGGCCGCGCAGGTCCGGCGCCGTCGCGTGCAACAGGTTGAACTCCGCGTGGGGATTGCCCGTCGACTCGTGGGTGATTCCGTAGACGTGCCAGCGGCCGCTCGCGTCGCGCAGCAGCGTGTGGTCGTTGAGGTAGCGCGTGCCGGCCGGGCGGAAGACCCGCTCGAAGGCGCCGTCGATGTACGGGATCCACGTCGGCCCTGGCGTGCCCGCATCGCCCGCCGCGTCGCTCGCGCCCGACGTCGCAGCGTCACCGCACGTCCCACCGTCAGCGCAATCCCCTGCCCCCTCACCGCCGCAGCCCACCAGCGCAAACACGGCCAACACTGCGGCGACGGCCTTCATGCGGCGGCACCCTACACCGCGACCCCGGTCGGGCCAATCAGCGCTTCGGGTCGCGCGCAGGACCCAGCGCCCACGGTCGCGTCAGCCACACCAGGACCGCCTCCGCCACGCGCGCCACCGCACTCACAGCCGTGCTCTCCAGCACCTCGAAACCCGCAGCGCTCCCCTCGCCCAGCGCCGCCTCCAGGCGCTCCAGCCGCGACGTCACCGCCGCCTCGTGCGTCGCCCGCCCCGCGGCGACGTCCTTCGTCCATGGAATCGCTTCTCCAATGGACATCAAGAGTTCGGGGCGCTCGTTGCCGCGGTGTTCGTAACGAAGTCCGATGGGGACCGTCACGCATTTGGCCACCCGCGCCACCTCCGCGCTCCCCGGGCGAAAGCCCAGCGGACGCTCGGTCACCGGGCGCTCCCTCCCCTGCGGAAACACCCACACCATGCGGCCCGGCGCGTTGAGCAGACGAGCCGCGTAGCGGATGGCGCTCGCCCCATCGGAGGGGTTCTCCAGGTCGACCCCGAAGGCGCCCACCATCGCGAAGAAGGGCAGCCGACGGAGGTTCGCCGCGTCCATCATCGCGTGCCCGTCACACCGCAGAACGTGCTCGGTCAGGTAGAGCACCACCATCGGGTCCCACCACGAGGTGTGGTTGCTCACGATGAGCACCGGGCCCGCCGCGAGCGCTGCGCGCAGGTGGTCCATGCCCTCGGCGCGCACGGCCGAAAACGACTGCTGCAAGCGCGAGCGCGCGTGCCCCGAGAACCACCAGCGGAAGAGCCGGTGCTTGCGCGTCGGGATCATCGCAACCCCCGCAGCACCCCGGCGCCCCAGCGACCGACGCCCGCGGCACCGAGCACGCGAAACACCCACGGGTACACCGACGGGTTTCTCATCGAGGTTCGCTGGAGGAAGCGCGCGAAGTCCACGCCGGACATCTCGTCTCGCAACAGCCGACCGTAGGCTTCGTTGCCCATGGCGTGGAGCGTTCCGAAGGCGGCGTCGAGGAGCCCGTTGAGCTTCATCGGATCATCGGGCGGCGACGCGATCATGTGGGCCAGCGCGCCCGTCCCCTGGTGCAGCGCCGTGTCGTGGACGATCGGGTCGAGCGACGCCGTGGGGTTCTCCAGCGCGGCCACCACCCGCTCGCTCGCCGACTGCACCGAGCGCAGCGTCGCGCCGAAGCCGCAGTAGGTGAGCGGCGAGTGCCGGGCCGCCGCATCACCGACGAGCGCGATGCGCGGCGACGGCGAACGCGGTGCGGGAGTCAGTCGAGACCAGCCGGGGATGTACCCGAAGGTCGCGCGCTGGAGGACGGCGTCGCCGCGCTTGTAGCGGGAGAGGCGCTCGAAGAAGCGACCGTAGAGCGACAGCAACGAGCCGTCGCCCACGCGCTCGCGCTTGTCGTAATAGAAGAGATACACGGTGGTCTCACCGGGTCGTCCGGGAAAGCCCTCCCAGATGTGCTGGCGACCCTCCTCGACGCCCTCGGTGGTGACGAGCACCTCGCCCACCGCGGGGTCGATCTCGTCGGGCGCGCTGCCCTCGGCGAGACCCGTGAGAACGCCGCCCACGGTCGGGCAGATGAGGTCGGCCGTCGCGGAGGGAGAGGCCGCGCCGCGGGCGTCGATCATCACGCGCGCGACCACCTCGGAGGCCGCGCCCGCCGCGTCGACGAAGCGCATCGCGACGGACGACGCACCGCTCGCATGTCCGGTGAGACGCCAACCGTCGTGGAAGACCACGCCCATCGCCTCGGCCCGCGCCCGGGTCAGCACGAGAAGGCCCGACGCGTTGACCGATCGGTCGAGGACGCCGGTGACGGGATAGGTTCCGCCGCCGTACCAGCGGCAGAAGCCGTGGCGATAGCGGGCGACGATGAGGGCGGCGAGCTCGTCGGCGGTGACGACGCCCATCCGGACGAGGGCGGCGAGCTCGCGGTCGGAGGCGTTCCACTCGCGGTGGGTGGCGCCGGCGCGGGCGCGGTCGAAGACGTGAACGCGAACGCCCATCGCCGCGAGCACCGGGGCGTAGAGGAGCGAGAGCCCGCCGCCGACGAGCGCGACGTCGCAGTCGACGCGGGCGCCGGGCGAGCGCGGTGGAGCGTCGTCGCGGGGCGGGTGCGAGCGCGTGGCGTCGAGGTGCGCGAGGCGGTCGAGGAGCTCGGGACCAGCGGCGTCGCGGACGCGGGCGCGGGCTTCGTCGGGGGTCATGCGCGGCATCCTCCCAGGCCCGCGGTCGCCGTCCCTACCCGAAGGGACGCGACCGCGACGTCGCCTCGACCCGCCTCGGAACGCCGACCGTCGGCGTGGGCGGTCGCGTCCCTTCGGGTAAGGACGGTGACCGACGGCGTAGGCGTTGCCGTAGTCACCACCCCTCCAGCAGAAAGCGCACCGCGGGCAGCGCCGGAGCCTCGTCCACCGCGGGCACCGCGCTCGCCGACAGCGGCGCCGCAAACGACCGCGCCAGCAGCCGCGCCTTCCTCCGCCCCGGTACCACCGCACGCGCGCTCACCGAGTCACCGCCGCGACGCCGCACCTCCGTCCCGATGGACGAGTACAACAGCCTCGCCGCGCGAATCGCCGCCCGGCAGTCCCGCGGCAGCATCGGCACGCCCCGATCGGAGCGCGCATACAACCGATCGGCCTCCGCGAGCACGCGCTCGACCACGCGACCGAGCGCGGGTGTGTATCGCGGGCGCGAGACCAGGCCGTCGGCGTCGAGGCCTTCCTCGAAGAGCCAGTCGAGCGGGAGGTACACCCGGCCGTTGCGCGCGTCTTCGCCCACGTCGCGGCAGATGTTGGTGAGCTGCATCGCGACGCCGAGGTCACACGCCCGCGCCAGCACGCCCGGCGCGCGTCGCCCCATGAGCACCGTCATCATCACGCCCACCGCCGCGGCCACCCGCGCGCAGTAGCCGTGCAGCGCCGTCATGTCGGCGTAGCGCCGGCCCTCGACGTCCCAGACGAAGCCCTCCAGCAGCGCGTCGAGCGGAGTGCGCGGCATCGAGAAGCGATCGACCACCACCGAGAGCGCGCGGTCGATGGGGTCGTCCGCGGGCGCACCGCCGAAGATGCCGTCGAGCCGGCGGCGCAGACCCTCGATGGCCGCGGGCGCTGCGGAGGGAGCGACGAGGTCGACCGCGTCGTCGGCCACCCGACAGAACGCGTACAGCACCGACGCCGGGCCGCGCACCCGCGACGGCAGGAAGAGCGACGCGGCGTGGAAGCTCTTGGAGCCCTCACGAAGGATCTCCCGGCAGCGCCGGGCGTCGTCGTCGTAGGTGTCAGCGGGCGCGGGCATCAGGGACGATGGAGTCGAGCACGCGGGCCGAGGAGAGGACGCCGGGGAGGCCGGCGCCAGGGTGGGTTCCGGCGCCGACGAGGTAGAGGTTGGCGATGTCTTCGCTCTCGTTGTGCGGGCGGAACCACGCGCTCTGGAGGAGCACGGGCTCCATCGCAAAGGCGGCGCCCTTGAAGGACAGGAGGTCGTCCTGAAACTGCTGCGGGGTGAGCATCCGCGAGCTGACCACATGCTTCGCGAGGTCGGGCATCACCGTGCGCGACAGGTAGCGCTCGACCGAGCGGCGGTACGACTCCGCGCGCACCGACCAGTCGACCCCGGCGTCGAGGTGCGGCACCGGCGACAGCACATAGAACGCATCACATCCGTCGGGCGCCATCGACGGATCGGTCGCCGTCGGGCGGTGCAGGTAGAGCGAGAAGTCGTCGGAGAGAACCTTCCGCTCGAAGATGTCGTGCAGCAGCCCCTCGTAGCGCGGGCCCAGCAGGATCGTGTGGTGCGCCACGTCGTCGTACTTCCGATCGGTGCCGAAGTACCAGACGAAGAGCGACATGGAGTAGCGGGCCTTCTCGATGCGCTCGTTGGTCCAGGTCTTCCGGGCTTCGGGCGCGACGAGGTGGCGGTACGTCCACGCCGAGTCGGCGTTGGAGACCACCACCGACGCCGGGATGATCTCGCCGTTGGCGAGCTCGACGCCGGTGGCGCGGCGGCCGTCGAGGGTGATGCGCTTCACCTCGGCGTTGCAGCGCACCGTGCCGCCCACGGAGTTCTCGATGAGGTCGACGAGGCCCTTCACCAGGGCGCCCGTGCCGCCGATGGGGAAGTGCACGCCCCACTTGCGTTCGAGGAAGGCGATGAGCGTGTAGATGGACGTGGTGCTGAAGGGATTTCCCCCCACCAGCAGCGGGTGGAAGCTCATCACCTGCCGCAGCTTGTCGTGCTTCAAGAACTTCGACACCAGCCCGTACACCGTGCGGTAGCTCTCGAGCTTCATCATCTCGGGGACGATCTTCAGCATCGACGCCACGTCGGGAAACGGGACGTGCGCGAGGCGCTCGAAGCCCACCCGGAAGATGTCCTCGCTCATGCGGACAAAGCGCTCGTAGCCGTCGACATCCGCCGGCGAGATCTTCGCCACCTCCGCGCGCATCGCCGCTGCGTCGCCCGTGTAGTCGAACACCGATCCATCGTCGAAGCGGATGCGGTAGAACGGCGTCACCGGCCGCATGTCGATGTCATCGGACATCTTCCGCCCGCACAGCGACCACAGCTCCTCGAAGAGAAAGGGCGCCGTCACCACCGTCGGCCCCGCGTCGAAGGTGAACCCGTCCTGGCGGTGTACGTACGCCCGGCCGCCCGGCGCGTCGGCGCGCTCGAGCACCGTCACCCGATACCCGCGCGCCCCGAGCCGAACCGCTGCGGCGAGGCCACCGAAGCCGCTGCCGATGACCACGGCGTGGGGTCTGTTGTCTTTCGCGACGTCGTGCGGAGTCTTGTCCATGCGTTGACCCGTTCTGGTGGGCTCTCTATCATCGCTGACGGTGGTCCCGCAGCGGTGTCGCGTCTTGCGCGCTAGCCGTGGGAATGGATGCATGAAGGACGCGCTCGGTCGCTACCGAATCAACGTGGTCGCGGATTTGACCGGTATTCCGGCGGCCACCCTGCGCGCCTGGGAGCGCCGCTACGGCGTCCCCACGCCCGCGCGCACCGCGGCCGCGTACCGGCTCTACACCGACTCCGACGTCACGGAGCTCAAGCGCCTGCGCGACCTCTGCACCAGCGGCATGGCCATCGCCGAGGCCGCTCGCCTCGTGCGCCTCGACCGCGACCGACCCGTCACCGTGGCGCCCATCGCCGAGACCGATCTGCCCGAGGCCTTCGCGGTGGGCGTCGATCGCATCGTCGACGCGGTGCGTGACTTCGACCCCGAGGCCATCGCGCGCGAGGTCGCCCGCGCGGCGTATCTCGGCAACGCCCAGGAGGTCTTCGACAAGGTGTTCGCCCCCGCCCTGCACCGCGTCGGCGACCTCTGGCACGAAGGGCGAATCTCCGTCGCGCAGGAGCACCTCACCTCCGGGATCATCGAAGACGCGGCGCGGGCGCTGGTGCGTCTCGTCCAACCGAGCGAGCCCCGGTGGCGCGTGGTGCTCGCCTGCGTCGAAGACGAGGAGCACGTCATCGGGCTCTACGGCGTGGCGATCCGCCTGGCGGGGTGGGGCATTCGCACCGTCGACCTCGGCGCGCGCACGCCGCCGCAAGCCGTGGCCGACGCCACGCAGCGCCTCAGCCCCGACGGCGTCGCCCTGTCGTTGACCGTGCTGCACGACCTCGCCCGCGGCGTCGCGATGATCGACGCCTACGCGGCCGCCTGCGCGGGTCGGCCGTGGATCGTTGGCGGCGCCGGGGTCGCTCCCCTCGCGGAGCACATTCGCGCACGGCGGGGAATCGCCCTCATCGGCTCGCTCGCCGACCACCGCGCCACCATCGAACGCGCCCTCGGAAGAGATTGACGCAACCCAGCTCGGGCGTCAGTCATCTCATCCGTAGTGAGCGTAGCGATGACCAGAACCCACGCGACCATCTTCGGGGCCTGCGCCCTCAGCCTCCTGACCCTCAGCGTGCAGGCGGACCCAGCGCCCACGACGGACGCCGCGGTGCCCGCGCCGGTTGTTGCGCCCGCTCCGGCTGCGGCTGGCACAGCGCCCGCGGCGGGCGTGGCCCCGGTGCTCCCGCTGGCGCCTGAGTTCGCGCTCGAAGGGACGGGCGGCCAGACCCGGCGGCTGCGCGACTACCGCGGCCGGGTGGTGATTCTCATCTACGAAGACCGCGACTCCAACCAGCAGAACGACACCCTCAAGCGCGAGCTCGCCGAGCACGCTCGCGCGCAGGACCTCACCCGCGACGTGGCGGTGGTGCCGGTGGCCAACCTGAGCTCGTACGACTTCTGGCCCGCCTCGGGCTTCGCCCGCGACGCCGTCGTCGACATCGCGCGCCAGCAGGGCATGGAGATCCTCATCGACTGGAACAACTCCATGTCGGGCGCGTACCGCTTCCGCCCGGCGACCAGCTACGTGATGGTGCTCAACCGCGAGGGCCGCGTGCTCTTCCGTCACGCCGGTGCGCTCCCGTCGCGCGAGCGCATGCGCTTCTTCACGGTCATCAACGAGGCCATGGCCCGCCCGGGCTGAATCCTCCTCTCACGGGACGGGCGCGAACGCACCTGGAAGAGGCCGTCGGCTCTGAGACCACTTCTGGCCTCCGTCGTCGCCCCGCTGCTATCCCCGCGGGCGATGGCATCGATGCTCCCGCGCAAGACCGTCTCCGCCCCGAAGCCCACCGCCCGCGCCGCCGCGCCCACCGGGCGTGCGCACGCGCTCGATGTTCCGTTTGCGATGCGCGCGCAGGCCACCGCCGGGGGCGCCCGCTGGGACGCCGATCATGGTGTGTTCGTCTACCGCGGCGACTCGCTCCCGGTGGCGCTGCGTCCCTTCCGCGCGGCCCCGTACTCGTGGGAGCGCCACGTCGAGCGCACCCTCAACGACGACCCCGACCCGGTCGCCTCGAAGCCCTCCGGGGACGTCACGCCGCGCGATCACCAGCGCGCCGCGGTGAAGGCCATCGGGCTCGCGGTGAAGAGCGGTCGACCGGGGTTTCTGCTCGCCGACGACGTGGGGCTCGGCAAGACCATCAGCGCGTGGGAGGCGGTGCGCGCGATGCCCGCCGCGGAGTCGGTGCTGGTGGTGTGTCCGCTCGCGGTGATCGCCCACTGGCGACGCACCATCGAGGCCCTCGGCGACGCCGGGCGCTCGGTGGTGGTGATGAACTACGAGCGCCTCTCCAAGCTCTTCGAGGTGACGCCCGAGGCGCGTCGCAAGGTGCGCTCGAAGAAGGGGCTCGCCCGCGCCGGGAGCGCCGTCGCCTTCGACGTGGTCATCTGGGACGAGAGCCACCGCTGCAAGAACCCCACGGCGGCCCGCTCGAAGTTCGCGGCCAAGCTCAACGCGAGCGCGGGCTTCTCGCTCTGGCTCTCGGCGACGGCCGGGCAGAACCCGCTTGAGCTCTCCTACCTCGCGCCGCTGCTGGCCAACCTCACGGGGGCCCGCGCGACCGACCTCAAGGACTTCGAGGGCTGGTGCGCCGAGCAGGGCCTCGGCGTGACCCGCGGAACCTTCGGCCGCTGGGACTGGCGGGGCGATCGCGCCGACTGCGAGAAGGTGCGGGCGCTGCTCTTCGACGGGCGCGTCCCGGGCGGGATGCGACGACGACCGGAGGACATCGCGGGGTGGCCGGAGATCAACCGCATCCTGACGCCCATCGGGCTCGATGCGTCGGCGCGCGAGCGCTACGCCCAGGCGTGGACGGAGTTTCGTCGCGCGATGGAGCTCGCACCGAGCGGACGCGACCCGCGCGGCGCCCTCGCGGCGATGCTTCGGCTGCGACAGAAGGGCTCGCTCATCCGGGTGCAGGGCACCATCGACCTCGCGCTGGAGCTGCTGGAAAACGGCCACCAGGTGGCGATCTCGGTGGCGTTCATGGAGACGCTGGAGGCGATTCGCGAGGGGCTCGCGGCGGAGAAGGTGACCTGCGCGGCGCTGCACGGCGCGACGCCTGCCGCGGAGCGCGAGGCCGAGCGGCTGCGCTTCCAGCGGGGCGAGGCGCGGGTGGTGCTGTTCACCATGGAGGAGGGCATCTCGCTGCACCAGGGGGAGCACAACGACGTGCCGCGGTCGGAGGTGATCCACGACCTGCGGTGGTCGGCGATCCAGATGGCGCAGATCGAGGGGCGCTGCCACCGCGACGGGCGGTTTGCGCAGGTGTACTGGGCCTACGCCGACGACACCGTGGAGGAGCGCATCGCCGCGGTGGTGTGCCGGCGCATCCAGTCGATGAAGGCGATGGTCGGCGACGACGTCGAGACGCTGCGGGAGATCGAGCGACTGCTGGCCGACGCGCGCGCCGCCGAGGGGTGATGCCGATCTGCCACGAGGTCGTTCATCGTCGCGCCAGGGTTCACGGTGCAGGCTCCGCGTCCGTCGCGCTCCGTTCACCCCGGCGCGACGACTACCGCTTCACGCCGACGAGGAGGCCGTCGGGTGTCGGGACGCACACCGTGTCGAAGTGCGCCCGCGCGTGCTCGTGGAAGCGGCGCATCGCCACCGCGTCGGCCCCGTCACCCAGCAGCCGACCGAACAAGAACACGTTGTCGCCGATGAGCAGAGCCCCGGGGCGGAGGTTCTTCAGCGCCCACTCGCCGTACTTGTCGTAGTTCACCTTGTCGGCGTCGATGAACACCGCGTCGAAGGGCCCCTCCGACTCCAGCGTCGGCAGCACGTCGACCCCGGCGCCCTCCTTCACCGTCACCCGCGACGCGAGACCCGCCTGCGTCAGCACGTCGCGCGCGACGCCCGCGTGCTTCGCGTCGTACTCCACGCTCCAGACGTGACCGGTCGGGCCCACCGCCCGCGCGAGATGGATCGTCGAGTACGCCGCGAGCGTGCCGACCTCGACCACCTCCTTCGCTCGCGCGAGGCGCAGCAACATTCCCAACAGGACGCCCTCTCCGCGGCCCACCTGGATGGCGGGCATTCCCTCGCGCTCGGGGGCGCCGAAGGCGTAGGCGAGCGCGCTGTCGTGGGCGTGGTGCAGACCGTCCACCCACGCGAGGATGTCACTGTCGAAGTAGGCCATGCCCTTGCGGGAGTCGTTGTCTGCCATGGTGAGGAGTGGTTCCTTCGGGGGTGCGGAGCCTCGTCGGTGAGGTTGAGCGTCGACGATGGTCGAGAAGGGTATCGAACCACATCCCATGAAAGTCATCCTCTTCGGCGCGACCGGCATGATCGGTCAGGGCGTGCTCCGCGAGTGCCTCGCCGACCCGGAGGTCGAGCGCGTGCTCTGCGTCGTACGAACGCCCCTCGGCCAGACCCATGCGAAGCTCACCGAGCTCCTGCACAAGGACTTCACCGACTACTCCGCGGTCGAGTCCCAGCTCACGGGCTACGACGCGTGCCTCTTCTGCCTCGGCATCTCCTCGGTCGGCATGAACGAGGCCGACTACACGAAGATCACCTACGACTACACGCTCGCGGCGGCCCGCACGCTGCTCAAGGTCAACCCCGGGATCACGTTCAACTATGTGTCGGGGGCGAGCACCGACGGGACGGCCAAGGGCTCCGTGATGTGGGCCCGCGTGAAGGGCAAGACCGAAAACGACCTGCTCGCGATGCCCTTCAAGGGCGCGTACATGTTCCGCCCGGGGTTCATCCAGCCGCTGCATGGCATCAAGTCGAAGACGCCGCTGTACAGCGCCATCTATGCGGTGGTCGGGGTGTTCTATCCGCTGCTCAAGCACCTGCCCGCCTTCGTCACGAGCACCGAGCAGCTCGGTCGCGCGATGATCGAGGTCGCGAAGCATGGCGCCTCGAAGCACGTGCTGGAGAGCGCGGACATCAACGCCGTCAAGACAGCCCTCGCGACAACCCGGACCGCAGATCGGACCCCCAGAGAGTGAAGACAATGAAGTCCATCCTTCCGCTTTCGATGGTCTGCGCGACCGTCGTGATCGCGTGCAGCAATGACCCGGTCGTCGCCGACGTCGACTCCGGTTTCACCGCGGACACGGGCACCGTCGACATCGGCGTCGACCGACCTGTCACCCCCGACGTGCAGCCCGCGATCGACGTGCAACCCGCGATCGACGTGCAACCCGCCGTCGACGTGCAGCCCGCCGTCGACGTGCAACCCGCGATCGACGTCGTTGATGTTCCGCCCGCCGTCGATGTCCCGCCGACGATCGATGTCGTCGACGTACCGCCCGCCATCGATGTGGTCGATGTCCCGCCCGCGGTGGACGTGGTCGATGTCGTCGACGTGGTCGATGTCGTCGACGTGGTCGATGTTCCGACCTGCCCGTCGGGCTCGCTGCTTTGCGGCGGCGCCTGTGTCCCCAACGACACCCTAAACTGCGGCTCGTGCGGAACCGTCTGCCCGCTGTTCCCCAACGGCATGCCGTCGTGCATCTCCGGGGTCTGCACCTTCAACATCTGCAGCACCGGCTACGGCAACTGCGACGGCATGGCGGCCAACGGCTGCGAGACCAACACCCTCACCTCCACCACCCACTGCGGATCGTGCGGAGCCGCCTGCGCCACGGGCCAGGTCTGCCAGGCCGGCATGTGCCGCACCCCGCGACACGGCTCCTTCGTGTTCGCGCCCGGCGCAGGCACCGTTCACGTGTACTCGCCCACCGCCAACGCGCTGCGCCTCTCCCTCGACACCGGAACCGGCCCTGCCACCTCGCTCACCGCCATGGCCTTCCCGGCGAGCGGCGTTCGCAGCGGAGCCATCCCGGGCGCCGGTCTGCTGCGCCTCGACGGCGATGCGCCCTTCGTGGCGTGGGTCCACGACGGCGGCACCGGCGACAAGATCACCGCGGCCGCTGCGCTCGATGGCTCGTACCGCGCGACCGAGCTCTACACCTGGTCGGCCAACGGCGTGGTGGTCTTCGCGGGCGCGACGGCGCCGACCTCCGTCGTGGTGCAGCGGGTGCCCGACGACGGCGCGCCCGTCCCGCTCGACACCTGGACCACCGCGACGGCCAGCTCCTTCCACACGGTCGCGACGCCCACCTCGGGCGTGTACCGCATCGTGTCGACAGGCGCGCCCGTCACCGCCTTCGGCCAGGTGCTCGTCGAGACGTACAACCACTTCGCCTACGTCCCCTCGGACGACGGCAACCTCCGCGGCACCACCTTCCGCTACGCCGAACCCGCGGGTGCATCGGGCGTTCGTCGCCTCATGGTGCAGTCCCTCGAAGGCGCCGCGAGCGTGAGCTTCACCATCGGCGCCGTCACCACGCCGCGCACCATCGCGGGCGCCGTCGCCACCACGTCGTTCGAGTTTCCGGCCAACACGCTCATCACCGCGACGAGCACCACGCCCGCCATCGCCTGGGTCGAGGCCGACCCCGGCAACCCGAGCGACGGCAGCCTGCTCGACGCCGACTTCGTCCCCTCCATCCGCGGCGTCACCTACGACACCGAGTGGACCTTCCGCACCAACGTCGCCACCGCCACCGGCTACCTGAGCCGGCGCTCCGACATCGACGCCATCGCCTTCACCGACGGAACGATGGTGCAGACCTTCGCCATGGGCGCGACCACGCCCGCCACGACGGCGACCATCAACCGCGGCCAGCGCCTGCGCCTCGTCACCGACGCGACGCCCGACTCCTACGTGCGCATCGTCACCAGCCGGCCCGCGCTCGTCGAGCAGTCGCACGACGCGTTTCAGTTCGCCATCCGCGCGCCCTCGGTGACCACCTACGAGTGACCGCCGTGAGCACCTCCACCGTCCGCCTGTCGCTGCTCGCCGCGCTCGTCTCCGGGTGCGGCGTCACCATCACCTCATAGCCCTCACCGACGCCCGACGTGGTGTCGAGCCACGACAGCGCGACCGCCAACGACGCGGGCGTTGCCCCGGACGTCGCGACCATCGAGGACGGCAGCGCGCCGATCATCGACGCCGAGGTGACACCACGCTGACGCAATCACCCATCGGGGTCGCGTGGCGCGGAGCGGAGACGCCCAACGACGACTACGGGCGATCGGCCTTCGTCGACCTGAACCCCGGGTGGCAGGTGGTGCACTACCACCGCGACTACTCGACCGGGCGATGGGCCGTCACGCCGTACGACAACACCAGCGCGCCGGCGCCCGATGCGATCGTGCGCGCGGGCTACACGGCGGTGGCGATCGAGCTGCGGTAGGTCGGTCGGCGCCGCGGGCGGTCGATCGACCGATCGAATGGCCGATCGGAAGACCGATCGTATGCCGCGTCGACACCAACGCCCGCGTGCTTCATCTCACGAGGGACCCCGTTGTCACGCTCGACCGTCGGCCCCAACGCCGGACGCTCCGCGCGATCGGAGCCCCACCGCATGGCGAAACTCTCCCCGATTCTCGAAGCCTCGTCCGTGCACGACCGCCGGATGCTCCGCGTGTGGCTCGCGGCGACCTTCTCGGCCGGCATGGTCAACGCGACGACCCTCGCGGCGTGTCGGCGCTACGTCACCCACGTCACCGGCACGCTCACCCTCATCGGCGCGGACTACGCCCGCATCACGCTCCTGCTCGACTACGTCCTCGTGGCGCTCGCGTTCATCGTGGGCGCGATGCTCTCGTTTCGGCTCATCGACGGGCGACGGGTGAAGAACCTCGAACCCTGGCCCACCGCCCCACTCTTCATGGTGGCGGGCTGCCTCGTGCTCGTGTCGGTGCTCGGCGCCTACGACGCCTTCGGCCCCTTCGGGCAGACCGTCGAGACCACCGGGGACTTCGTCCTGCTGGGCATCCTCGCGTTCGCCATGGGCCTGCAAAACGCCTCGGTCGCGACCACCACGGGGATGATCGTTCGCACCACGCACATGACCGGGCCCCTCACGGACTTCTCCGTCGCGTTGAGCGCCTACCTCTCCAACGCCCCGGAGGCCGTGCGCGAGACGGCGCGCGAGTCCGCCGTGCTCCGCGGGGCGAAGATCGCCTTCTTCGTGCTGGGCTGCGCCTTCGCCGCGCTGGTCGCCCCGCTGGCGGGCTACACCACCTACGTCGTCCCGGCCGTCGTGCTCAGCGTCGCGGCCTGGTGGCTGCGCGGGCACCTCCAGCTCCTGGTCACCAGCCAGTCCGAGTACACCGTCACCGAGGGCTCCTCCGCGACCTGACCCCGCGACCCGCGCGACCACCGGGCGAGAGACATTCTTGGCGATCGTCGACGCCCTGGGCGACGATGCGGTGGGCCATCGCCCTGTCGCATGCCGCACAAGCCCACGACGCTCCCGACGACCGACGACGCCTACGGGCTCCTGCTGCGGTGCGGGCTCTTCAAGAGCGTCGACCCGGGCGTGCTTCGTACGTTCACCAACGATCGCTACCGCGACCAGGACGGCGAGCACGACCGGGTGCTGGAGTGGCTGTGCGTCCCCGGCGGCGACACGCTCATCGGGTCCGACGAGGCACCGCAGGGCGCCTACCTCGTGCTGCACGGGCGGCTGCGCGTCACCCACAGCTCGGACGCCAAGGTGAGCTTCGTGCAGGAGGCGCGGGTCGGCGACGTGATCGGCGCCGGGGTGCTCCTCGACCAGTCGGCGCGACGCTTCACCGCGCTCGCCCTTCAAGACTCCGAGGTGGCGCTGCTCCCGCGCGAGGTCTTCGTCGAGATGGCCCGCTGCGACGCCACGCTGTGGCAGCGCCTCGCGGAGGTTCTCGGCGGCGAGTCCAGCGCGGTGCTGAGGGCCCCGGCCGCGGCGGCTCGCACCCGGCACATCGCGGTGCTCCCCGGCGCGG
Organism: Polyangiales bacterium; assembly: GCA_044229975.1. Lineage (GTDB taxonomy): Bacteria > Myxococcota_A > Polyangia > Polyangiales > SCUS01. Next base: position 141,270 of record JBGARZ010000015.1, on the reverse strand, counting down.
GCTTCGAGCCGATTCGTGACCGCTTCGTCGTCGACCTGATGAGCGCGCTCCAGAAGTCGACGCAGGGGCGCCGGAGGGTGCTGCGGCTCGACCGCGACGACTTCGAGGAGAAGATCGGGAAGGGCTCCGCCGACAACGCCATCGGGGAGTGGGACGACGCCGACCGCCAGATTCTCTCCAAGGTCGAAGCGCTCGCGAGCCGTCACGACATCATCGTGTTCGTGGCCGACCCGGCCTACGAGGTGTGGACGCAGCGGTGCATCCGGCAGTCGGAGTCGGTGCTCATCGTCGCGCACGCCAACGCCACGACGGTCACCACGCCGATGGAGAAGGTGCTCCTCGACTCGATGGCGGAGCACAACGACTACCGCCTCGTGCTGCTGCATCCGCGCGACGAGAAGAAGGACCCGGAGGGCACCCCCGAGTGGCTCAACCGGCGCTACGGCATCAAGCGGGTGCACCACATCCGCATCGACCAGCACCCGCACTACGAACGCCTCGCGCGGCACCTGACCGGGACGGCGGTGGGGCTCGTGCTCGGCGGCGGCGGGGCGCGCGGTCAGGCGCACCTCGGGGTGGTGAAGGCGCTGCGGGACTGCGACGTCCACATCGACGCCGTCGGCGGAACCAGCGCCGGCGGAGGCATCGCCGCGCTCACCACCTACGAGAACGAGGGCGCCAACGCCGACGAGAACTTCGCTCCCGCCATCGCGAAGGTTCGCAAGGCCCGCGGCGGCGTCGAGCCATCAACCGAGCCGACCCCGTGGTGGGACTTCGACGTCGCCAAGGAGGTCGTGCGCCACGCCTTCGTCGACCTCGCGCCCTTCGCGGCGTTTTCGCTCCCCTTCCACTCGCTCATGCAGAAGGAGGCGGTCGAGAAGCCCGCGAAGTACCTCAGCGGCAAGCGGTGGATCGAAGACCTCTGGATCCCGTTCTTCTGCGTGTCGTGCAACATCGGGGTGGGCGGCGGACGGATGATCCACGAGCGGGGTCGCCTGTGGCGTGCCCTCTGCGCGACCACCGCCCTCCCCGGCGTGCTCCCGCCGGTCGTGATGAACGGCAAGATCCTCGTCGACGGCGGCGTGGTCGACAACGTGCCCATCGGCCCGATGCGCGACCGCATGGCGGGCCTGGTCATCGCCGTGGACGTCGGCGCCGCGCACAGCGAGCTCATCGGCAAGAAGGTGCTCGACCTCCCGGTCAACATGGCGGTGATCCTCTCGCACGTGCACCCGCTGCTCGAACCCATCACCGTGCCGAGCCTGCTCACGGTGGTGACCAGCACGATGGTGCTCGCGGACTCGGTGCGCCTCCACCAGGGCGCCGACGTCAGCATCCGACCCGACGTGAGCGGGTTCGGGATGACCGAGTTCGAAGCGCAGGAGGAGCTCGTCGCCCTCGGGTACAACAGCACGCTCGACCGGCTCCGCGACCGCGACCCGAAGACGGGTCTGTCGACGGAGACCCGCGCGCTCCTCGGCATCAACGAGGAGAAGCTCAGGGCGCTCACGCCGCTCACGCCGCTGCGCGGTCCGAAGGAGGCGCGCGAGCGACGGGTTCGTCTGCGCAGGGCCTTCGGGCGAGGCTTCCTGGTGCTCATCCCGGCGCTCGCCGTCGCGCGGCTGGTCGACCACCCCAACGCCATCACCCTCGCCGTATTCGTCGCCCTCCTCGTGCCCCTGGTGAGCCTGCTGCAGCCCGTCCCCGGGCTGGCGAAGAAGAAGATGGGTGACTGGCGATCGACGCTCACGAGGCCACGAACGCCTCCACCGAAGGGCGCCCGATGATCAACGCCGCCCGGGTGTGGTTCGTCGTCTGCGCCTGCCTCGCCGTCGCCGGACCGATCGCGGTGTGGGACCGCTTCGTCTCCTACTTCCACCACCTGGGCTCCAGCGCGCTCGCGCTGACCCTCGTCCGCAACGGCTTCTACGCGTCGGAGGCGATCGCGCAGACCGTCCTGCTGATCGGCCTCGCCATCAAGGCGGTGGTGTTCGTCTTCTGCGTCGGGCTGCTGGTGTACCGCGGCCGAAAGCAGCCCTTTCACCTCGTGCTGGCTGGGGGCTTCCTCGCCTACGGCATCGGGGTGCTGCTGCCGGTCGATCACGCGCCCGATCACTTCCGCTGGCTCTTCGACGTCAACCTCAACATCGCGGCGTCGACCCTCGCGCTCGCGACGCTCACGCTGCCGAGCGGCGAGTTCAAGAGTCAGTCCCGCGTCGCGTACTGGGTGTTCTGGGTCGCGGTGGTGTGGCTGGTGCTCCATCCGCCGGGCGCTCCCTGGCGCTGGCTCCACCACTGGAACGGCCTCCACGGCATCCCCCGGCTCCGCGCGTGGATCCACATCGCGCTGCTCTCCGGCGGTCTCGCAGCGCTGGGCCGACGGCACGTGACGTCCGGTCACGAAGCCCGCCTCCAGACGAAGTGGGTCGTGGTCGGCATCGGGGCGAGCGTCGTGGCCTTCGCGATCAACAACGCGCTCCACGCCGGCGAAGGGGCCGACGTCTTCGCGATGCTCGTGCAGCCGGTGTTGCAGGGCTGCGCCGTGCTCGCCATCACGGTGGCCGTCATCAAGGACGGCCTCGGCAACCTGAAGGACCACCTGCCGCGCTTCTTCCGCGTGGTGTTCTTCATCGTGGCGGTGGGCGGCGCGACGCTCGCACTCCAGCGCTTCGCCGTGAGCGAGTGGCGCGTCGAGGGACACGCCCGCTTCGTCGCGTTTCTCGCCACCTTCGCGCTCTCGCTGGGCGTCGCGTACTTCGGGCGAACGACCCTCGCCCAGGTCGTCGACTACCTCCTCTTCCCGAGCACCGGCGACCGCGAGGAGGCCATCGCGCTCGGTCAGGAGGCGCTCGCCGACACGCTGGAAGAGGCCGAGGTCTTGTGGGCCGTCGTGGGCATCTTCGAGCACGGCTGGCCCGGCTGCGAGGTGGAGGTGTGGCGCGGCAAGGGCCTCGTGCTCCACGCCCTCGGCAGCACCCGCAAGACGAAGCCCTTTCCCAGCGAGCTCACGGGCGACTACTGCCGCGTGGCGGGCGAGCCGCGCGCGGCCGATCAGGGGCGAGAGCCGCCCGCGACGTTGTGGCTGCGACTGAGCGTGCCCAAGGGGAACGTCGGGGCGCGCGAGTCCATCGCGCCGGGCGAAACGAGCGGGCCGCGGGACAACGTCGGCGCGCTGCGCCTCGTGCCGTCCGCGGAGGGCTTCTCCGATGCGGATCTCGTGATGTTCATGAAGATCGTTCCGGCGGTGTCGCAGGCGGTCTGGCGCGCGTCGCAGCAGTACACCTTCCGCTCCAGGGAGCGCCTCGCGCGGGAGTGAGGAGAGGGGCGTCGGGACGCTGGTTTCGCGCCGCGCCCGATGGCGAGGTGCGGCTCATGGCTGACGCGGAGGAGCAGACCTGAATCGATGACGAGACCTACCTGACCATCGAGCGGGAAGCCGACCAGAAGCACGAGTGGGTCAGCGGCTGGCACGCCCGGCCCGGGATCCCGCGGACAACGATTCGTCTGAACTCACGTTACCGGCGCCGCGACGATTCGTTCTACCTTCCGCGGCCGCCGTGTCTCTCCCCCTCGGTCTGCACGTTCACCTCGTCCAGCACGGGCCCTCGCTCCGCTTCGTCGTGTGGTTCGAGGCCGAGGGCGACCCGCTCATCTTCAGCGCCGCCCGCCGCTCGGTCTACGAGATTCCCTTCCGTCACCCAGCCGCGCTCACCCGCAAGGAGCGCCCCGCGGCCCTGCCTCCCACCGCCGAGCCCGCGCAGCTCATCGTCACGCTTCCGCGCTTCGGCAACAACCTCCCGGTGCCGCTGCCTGGCCTCGTCCAGGGCTGGAAGCTCGATCGGTTTCGCGCCGCTTCGCGCACCCTCGAGACCAGCGAGTTCGTCGTCGACGCCTGGGTCATCCCGCCCGCCCTCACCCTCGGCCCGCTGCGACAGCTCCTCGTCGACTGGACCGCCCGCTACGGCGCCGGCTTCCTCTCGCCGCACGCCCCCGCCGTCATCGCCCTGCTCGACGAGCTCCACCGCCGCGTCCACGAAGGGCCGCTGCTCCCCACGCTCGCTCCCGTCGAAGTCCCCGTCCGTCGCGGCACCGCGCCCGCGCAGCCGACCGTCGCGCTCGGGTGGGTTCCACCGCTCTCCATCGCCGACGTGAGCCGCCTGCACCGCGGCCTCGTGGCGTCGCGCTTCCTCCCCGCCATCGACCCCACGAGCGGAACCATCGAGTCGTGGACCATCGACCCGCGCCCCACGCGCTTCATGGTGTTCGTGCTCGAAGCGCTCGCCGCCACGACGGCCCACGCGCAGAGCGTCCCCACCGACCCCGCGGCCGTGCGCGCCCTCGTCGAAGCCGTCTCTCGCGGCGATGCCGTCGCGCTGCACCGCGACCTCGGGAGCTGCCTCTACCCGCAGCACCCCGCCCTCGCCCCCGTCGCCGCGCCGCCGAAGGACCACCTCCACGCCCGCATCCATCCCCTCGACCAACCCGACGCGGCGGGCGATTCGTGGGCGCTCGACCTCGGCGTCCTCCACGAGAGCCGCGCCTTCCTCCCGCTCGCCACCCTCACCGACCGCGGCTCGCTCCACGACCCGCTGGTCGAGCACGACGACACCCTCTTCCTGCACCCCGCCTCCGTCGCCGAGCGCGACTGGGCCTCCGTCCTCGGCGCGGGCTCGCGACTGCTCGCCTTGCCCGAGCTCCTCACGGGTCAGGCGCGCCTCACCGAGAAGCAGGCGCAGACCCTCCTCGCGCAGCCTCCCGTGCACCTCCCGCCCCACGAGTACGACCCGTGGCTCTCCGAGGTGCGCCTCCCCCGACCGCGCCGCCGCAACTACCAGCTCACCGCCTTCAGCGCGTCGCCGGGCAGCGCCTCGGCCGCCCGCGTGCGCGTCCGCTGGGAGCTCGCGGGCGACCCCAACGACCCTGCTCGCATCGGCCTCCACAGCGCCCGCTTCGTGCCGCACCTGGAGCTCGCGCTCGGCGACGACGTGCTCTCCAGCACCGAGGCCGAGCAGCTCCTCAAGACCACCACCGACGGCTTCCTCCGCGTGCAGGGCCACGTGCTCCCGCGCGCCGACCTCGTGTCCGCGCTCGACCTCCTCCACGCCCGCGAGAAGGTCTTGCGGAAGATGGGCGCCGACAAGGGCGTCAACTACGCCGGGGCCGTGGCCCTCGACGACGAGTGGGCCGTCGAGCGCGCCGCGCAGGCCGAGTCGATCTTCTCGCAGCGCTGGGAGAGCTTCCTCGCAGGGTTGCGAGACGGCGCAGGCGTTCCGCAGCTCAAGGCGCCGGGCTCCTTCAAGGGATCGCTCCGTCCGTACCAGGAGCGCGGGCTGTCGTGGCTCGCCTTCCTCGCGACGCAGGGCTTCGGCGGCTGCCTCGCCGACGACATGGGCCTCGGCAAGACGGTGCAGGTGCTCGCGCTCCTCGCCACGCGGCGCATGAAGGGAGCGCCCGCCCCGCGCGGCCCCGACCTCGTGGTGTGCCCGACGGCCGTGGTCATCAACTGGGCGAAGGAGGCGAAGAAGTTCACGCCGTCGCTGAAGGTTCACGTGCACCAGGGGCTCGGTCGGCAGCGCGACGCCGAGGCGTTTGCGAAGGCCGCGGCGAGCGCTGACGTGGTGGTCACCAGCTTCGCCATCGCGCGGCGCGACGAGGCGATGCTCACGCCGGTGCGCTGGGGCGCCGTCGTCATCGACGAGGCGCAGAACCTCAAGAACCCCAACGCCCTCCAGACGCGCGCGCTCCGCGGCCTCGACGCCGAGTCCAAGTTCGGGCTCACCGGGACGCCCGTGGAAAACCACCTGCGCGACCTGTGGTCGATCTTCGACGTGGTGGTGCCTGGGTTGCTGGGCGGCGCCACCCGCTTCGCACGCACCTTCGAGACGCCCTCGCGCAACGGCGAGGCCGAGGCCCTCGAACGGCTCTCACGCCGCGTAGGTCCGTTTCTCCTGCGGCGCACCAAGCGCGACCCGGCCATCGCGCTCGACCTCCCGCCGCTCCAGGTGCAGGACCTCGACTGCGAGCTCACGCGCGAGCAGACCGCGCTCTATCAAGCGATGACCGAGGCCACCTTCGAGGGCATCACCGACAAGGCGGGCATCCATCGCCGCGCGCACATCCTCGCGGCGCTCACCCGCTTCAAGCAGATCTGCAACCACCCCGAGAGCTTCGAGAAGGACAAGCCCGACGTGCTCTTCGGCCGCTCGGGCAAGCTCGATCGCACCATGGAGGTCCTCGAAGAACTCCTCGGCGGAGGACAGCGCGCGGTGATCTTCACGCAGTTCAACGAGATGGGCCGCATCCTCCAGCGCGCCCTCTCCACGCGCCTCCAGGTGGAGGCCGACTTCTACCACGGTGGTCTCACCGCGCCGCAGCGCGAGGCCATGGTGGAAGCCTTCCAGGACCCCGAAGGGCCGCCGGTGTTCATCGTGTCGCTCAAGGCGGGAGGCACGGGGCTCAACCTCACGGCGGCCTCCGCCGTCATCCACTACGACCGCTGGTGGAACCCCGCCGTCGAAGACCAGGCCACCGACCGCGCGCACCGCATCGGGCAGACCAAGCACGTCAACGTGTACCGCCTCGTCACGATGGGCACCCTGGAGGAGCGCGTCGCCGAGCTGCTGGAGACCAAGCGCGCCCTCGCCAACAAGGTGCTCGCGGGCGCCGACGAGTCGTGGATCACCGAGATGAACGACAGCGCGCTGCGGGCCTTCCTCTCGCTCGACGGGCGCGCCAAGGAGGAGGCGTCGTGACGGCCCCGAGCGACCCGATACGCGCACAGCTCGACGCCGTGGCGGGCATCTCGCGGCGGGCACCCGAGACGCGGTACTCGGTGACGGGTTTGTCCTTCGGCGAGGCGACGCTGATGCGCAACCTCGCGACGGGGCGGTGGGAGTGGTTGACGCTGCGGCTGAGCGGCGCCGCGGCCGCGACGACGAAGACGCCGAAGGAGCTGAGCGTCAGCTTTCCGATGGAGTTCTGGTTGGCCCATGGAGCGAACTTCGGGGACAAGGACTCGACGCTCGCGGCGGGGCTGTACGCGCTCTTGATGGAGCACCGGCTGCTGTCGCGACCGGGGCTGCTCTGGGGCGCCAACGAGGGCGCGCTCGTCGACGGTCCCGCGGTGGAGGCGCTCGCGCTGCTCCGGGCGTCGATGGTGCGAACCCTGGAGCAGGCGGCGACCTGCCCGGCATGCGGCGGCGGGACGGGGCGCGCGCTCGCGATGAGCAGCAACCCACTCGATTTCATCCAGCAGATGCTCAACGGCCACATGAGCCGCGCCGAGATGATGAGCGTGCTCGCCTCGGGCTACGGTCGGCGTGGCGCGGCCGTGCCCACGGCGTGCGAGCACGCGCCGATGCGCGTCGAGGCGCTGCACCGGCTCTGCGCGATGTTTCCGGAGCTGGCGCTGGAGGCCTCGCAGGTGCTGCTCGCCGCACCCGACATGGACCCGCCGCGCTTCGTGCTGAGCCCGCAGATGGAGAAGCCGATGCTGGGCCAGTGGCTGATGCAACGAACGCGTCGCCGCTACGACTACGACGACTACGACAGCGGATACCGTCGCGGGTATGGGTACGGCGGCGGATACGGGCGGCCGACGCGGCGGGTGTCGCTGCGACGGGCGGCGGGCGAGACGACGCTGTCGCCGGCGCTGCGGGGAGCGCTGACCTTCGCGACACAATCGTGGGCGGCGACCGGGCCGCTGGAGAGCTTCGTCGCGCCGACGGAGGGAGCAGCCGACGAGGCGCCCGTGATGGGGACGGCGGCGGAGTTCATCGACGTGGCGGTGCTGTGGCCGGAGAGCGTGGCGAAGGCCGCGGCACCGGTGGTGGAGACGACGGAGGTCGCGAAGCCGACGAAGCCGACGAAGCCGACGAAGCCGACGAAGACGAAGGCGGTCGCGTCCGTGAAGGAGGCGCCGACGGCGTCGAGCGCGACACCGACGCCGGGGCAGGAGCTGATGACGACCGACCTCCGTGCGCTCGGCTACACCGATGCGAAGGTCAAGCAGCTCCTCAAGGCAGGGACGATCGAGCGCATCGACTTCGGCTGGTATCGCTGGAAGGACTAGTACCTCGCCACAGGGGATTTGAAGGGTTCAGTGAACCTCACGCTGGCTGCACGAGGAGAGGCAGCGAGTCGGCCTCGACGAGCAGTTGGATCGAGCGCGCGACACCCGGCTGTCGGCGGATGAAGCCCTCGCGCTCCAGCGTCTTGATCATGGTGTGAATCGTCGGCGGCGAGGTGCGGAAGAACCGCTCCATGTCGCGCTCGGCGGGCGCCTGTCGGTGGATCGTCGTGTACGCGTAGATGAACGCCAGGTACTGCCCCTGCTTCGGGGTCCAGCGGGCCGCGTTGTCGTTCGCGCTCGACATCATCCTCCGGCGAGAGCTCCGTGCCCAGCACGGAGGATTCGCCCGATGAACGTACGGTATCGCGTCACCCTGAGCGAGCCCGAGCGCGCCCGCCTGGAAGCCCTCGTGGCGCGCGGACGCACCAAGGTTCGCGAGGTCAAACGCGCCCAGATCCTGCTCGCGGCGGCCGCCGCGCAGGACGAGGCGCAGATCGCCAAGGCGGTCGGAACCAGCCCCGCCACGATCTACCGCACCAAGCGGTGCTTCGTCGAAGAGGGCTTGGAGGCCGCCCTGCACGACGCCCCACGGCCGGGCGGCACTCGCAAGCTCTCGGGCAAGGAGGAGGCGCTCCTCATCGCCACGGCGTGCAGCGCACCGCCGGAGGGACGCGCGCGGTGGACCCTGGACCTGCTGGCTGATCGGATGGTCGCGCTGACGGATCACGAGCGCGTGAGCGACGAGACCGTGCGACGGCGGCTCGCGGACAACGAGCTCAAGCCGTGGCAGCAGAAGATGTGGTGCGTCCCCACCCTCAACAGCGAGTACGTCGCGCGGATGGAGGACGTGCTCGATCTGTACGCAGAGCCGGCCGACCCCAAGCGCCCGGTGCTCTGCTTCGACGAGAGCCCCACGCAGTTGATCGGCGAGGTTCGCGAGCCGCAACCCGTGGCGCCCGGCGCGCCCGCCCGCGTCGACTACGAGTACCAGCGCCATGGCACGGCGAACCTGTTCGTAGTGCTCGACGTCCACCGCGGGTGGCGTCACGTCGACGTGACCGAGCAGCGCGCCTCGCGCCAGTTCGCTCACCAGATGAGGTCGCTGGTGGATGAGCACTACCCCGACGCGGAGCGCATTCGCGTGGTGATGGACAACCTCTCGACGCACAGCGCGGCCGCGCTCTACGACACCTTCGAACCCGCGGAGGCTCGTCGTCTGCTGCGCAAGTTGGAGATCCACTACGTGCCCAAGCACGCGAGCTGGTTGAACATGGTGGAGATCGAGATCGGCGTGCTCAAGCGACAGTGCTTGGACCGCCGCATCGCCGACCGCGAGAGCTTGATCCGGGAGATCGCAGCCTGGGAGCGAGGGCGCAACGCGGCGGGCGCACGCATCCGCTGGATGTTCACGACCGAGCGCGCGAGAGAGAAGCTGGGTCGGGTCTACCGACCGTTGGCGAAGGCCCGCCAGGAGGCGGCTCCCGACGTCGCCGCCTGAACCCTTCAAGTCCCCTGTGGGCTGAAGCCTCGTCGCAGGAGTTCTGACGGGGAAGGAAGAAGCAAGGGCGCAAGGGTCGCAAGGGAGGACGACTCAGGCGACTCACCCTCATCTCATCTTGTCCTTGCGACCCTTGCGCCCTTGCGGCTTCTTCAACCCGTCAGAACTCCTGCGACAGCGTCCGCGGCGGAGGATCTGTACCCGCCATGGGATCATCGCCCCTGACCACCACCCTGCTGCCCGTCGCGCTGGGCATCGTCATGCTCGGCCTCGGCCTGGGCCTCACCCCGGCGGACTTCCGTCGCGTGGTGGTCTACCCCCGCGCGGTCTTCGTCGGGCTCGCCTGCCAGATGCTCCTGTTACCGTTGGTCTGCTTCGGCATCGCCAAGGTGTTCGGACTGCCGCCCGAGCTCGCGGTGGGGCTCATGCTCCTGTCGGCCTCACCGGGCGGCGCCACGGCCAACCTGTACAGCCACCTCGCGCGGGGCGACGTCGCGCTCAACATCACGCTCACGGCGGTCAACAGCATCCTGTCGCTCCTGACGCTGCCGCTCATCGTCAACCTGTCGCTCGAAGCCTTCATGGGCCACGGGCAGGTCATCCCGCTCCAGTTCTCCAAGGTGATGCAGGTGTTCGCCATCGTGCTCACGCCGGTCGCCATCGGCATGACCATCCGGGCGATCAGCCCGGGCCTCGCCACGCGCCTCGACAAGCCCGTGCGCGCGGTGTCGGCGCTCGTCCTGCTGCTGGTCATCGCAGGAACCGTCCTGAAGGAGCGCGCCCACATCGGGGACTACTTCCGTCAGGTGGGCGTGGCGGCGCTGGCCTTCAACCTGGCGAGCCTCGCGGTGGGCTACTTCGTCCCGCGCGTCGCCCGCCTGCCCGAGCGCCAGGCCATCGCCATCGGCATGGAGATCGGCATCCACAACGGAACCCTCGCCATCGCCATCGCCAGCGGCCCGACGCTGCTCAACAACTCCACCATGGCGATTCCGCCGGCCATCTACTCGCTCATCATGTTCTTCACGGCGGCTGCGTTCGGTGCGCTGGTGAGCCGCCGCGCCGCCGCTCCGGAGAGTGCGACCCCTTGAGCGTCGGCCTCCGCGCGATCGCCCTCGCGCTGCTCCTCGCCTCGTGCAGCGAACAGATCCCCGGCGACCCCTGCGACGACACCCCGTGTGAGCTCGACGCGGGCCTCGACGACGTCGCCATGGACGACGCACCTTCATTCGATGTCCCGGCCTCCGACGCCCGCCTCGACGCAGGCGTTGCGACTCCCGACGCACGCGACGTCGCCATTGCTGCCGACGTTCGCGATGTCACCTCTTCCGACGTTCGCGATGTCCCCGTTGCGATCGATCTGCCTCCAGTCGTCGACGCGCCTCCCATGGTCGATGTGCCTCCAGCGGTCGACGTGCGCCCGGCGGTCGACGTGCCCGCGACGGGCGGCTGCGTCTCCGGCGCGGTCGGCACCCACGTCGCCCGCTTCCGCTGGACCGGCTCGACCTCCGGCTCCCGCGCCTCGGTGTCCTACGAGGCCAACACCCTGCCCGACCGGTCGCGCTGGCGTGTGACCGCCAACAGCCGCTCCATCGGGTACACGCCCGTCTTCAGCGACCCCTTCCTTGGCGAAGGCGGCCTCGAACTCGCCACCACCGCCTTCATCGACGTCGAGCTCAGCACCGTCGGACTCAGCCGCATCGCGGGCGTCACGCTCGCCCTCTACGGCCGCAGCTTCAACACCGGCGCCAGCGGATCGTTCGCGTGGCAGACCTTCGCCGGAACCGGCGCCGCGCCGTCGGGCCTCGTCGCCAACAGCGCCCCCTATCGCTGGTACCGCGCCGACGCGACCGCCGCCTTCGACCCCGGCAACGGATCGCTCCTCCTGCGCATCACCCCGGGTCCGCCGTCGGGCGCGCTCATCGTCAGCCGCTTCGAGGTGTGCTTCGACGCCCCGTGACGCGCGACCGCTGGCGTCCGCCCCCTCGGAGTGACATCACTCCGCCCCCGTCATGACCTCCACCGCCGCGCCGCCCTCCCTCTGGCGCGACCGCGACTTCAACATCTACTGGCTCGGCCAGACCCTCTCCGGGCTCGGCGACGCCTTCGCCTCCATCGCCCTGCCGCTGCTGGTGTTGCAGTCCACCGGATCGCTCCACCACATGGGTCGGCTCACGGCGCTCGTGTCCGTCGCCCACGTCGTCGCGGGCCTCGCCTCGGGCGCCCTCGTCGACCGCGTCGACCGCCGTCGCCTCATGATCGCCTGCGACCTCGGCCGCTGGGCCGTCTACTCCGCGGTTCCCATCGTGTGGTGGCTCCACGGCCCCAGCTACACGCTGCTCGTGGTCGCGGGCTCCGTCGGCGCGCTGCTCGGCAACACCTTCCAGGTCGCGACCATCACCGCCGTCGCCAACCTCGTCCCGCGCTCGCAGCTCATCGCGGCCAACGGGCGCCTGCACGGCTCCTACGCCGTGATGTTCTTCGTCGGGCCGATGCTCGCGGGCGAGGTGTGCCAGCGCTTCGGACCCACCACCGCCATCGCCATCGACTGCGCGTCCTTTCTCGTGTCGGCCGCGTCGCTCGCCTTCGTCCGGGCGCGCTTCTCCACCGGGGGAGAGCGCGAGCGCACGAGCCTCGTCGGCGGCTTCGTCGAGGGCGTCCGCTTCGTGTGGGGAGTGCCCACGCTGCGGGCCGTGACGGTGCTGCTGGGGCTGAGCGCGTTCTTGATGGCGGGGCGGGAAAACCTCCTCATCTTCCACGTGAAGCGCTCGCTCCACGGCGACGACCGCGCGGTGGGGCGGGTGTTCGCGCTGGCCGCGCTCGGCGCGGTGCTGGGCGCGTGGGCCACGCCGAAGATGCGCGAACGCTGGGGATTCGGCGCGTGCTGGCTGGGCGCGGGCGTGGTGATGGGCGCCGGGCTCATGGGCTTCGGCGCAGCGGGCAGCCTCGCGCTCGTGGCGGGTCTCGCGATGGCGGTCGCCTTCGGTGAAACGGTGCGCGGCATCAACACCATGACCGTGCGCCAGGAGATCACCCCCGACCGACTCCTTGGGCGGGTGACGGCGTCGTTCTGGGCGATGCTCACGGTGCCCGCGGCAGCGGGCGCAGAGTTCACGGCGCGGCTCGCGGAGCGCTACGGCGTGCGGGCGGTGCTCCCGTCGCTGGGCGCGGCGCTCGTGGCCTTGATGGTCGTCGGGGCGATGACCCCCATCCGCCAGCCGGTGCCGCGCGCGTGACGGTTGCGTCCGCGGGCGCACCCCGTATCGTGGCGCGATGGAGCTGAGGCACCGCGGTCACCGAACGATCTGGGCGATCCTCATCGGGACGCCGCTGATGATCGGGGTCGTGTACGCGATGACCCGCTCGCCGCTGCCCGGCGGCGAAGGCGGGGGCGGTCCGCTGTCGGCGCAAGGGCTCTTCCAGCAGGCCGCGCGGGAGAGCCAGGCGGGCGACCGCGCCAACACCGAGCGTCACCTGCGGATGGCGCTCGGGGTCATCACGGGCCCCACCGCGAGCGCCAACGACCGCCGCTGGGAGCTGAGGGTGCGATCGTCGCTGGCCACGATGCTGGCCGCGCGTGGCGATCGGGACGAGGCCCGGGACATCGCCGCGCCCGCGTGTCGGATGGGCGCCGATGGAGCGCCGCCCGAGTCGCTGGTCACGTCGGGTCTCTGCGACCGCTGAGGGGAACTACGTACGATGAAGTTCGAGCAGCTCGATCGACGGATGCGCGTCTACGAGACCGCCCACGACCACTGCGTGCTGCCCGGCGTGCACATGGTCGCGCGCATCGACGGGCGATCGTTTTCGCACCTCACGCGCGTCGCCCAGAAGTTCGACGCGCCCTACGACGAGCGCTTCCGCGACCACATGGTGGCGACGCTACAGCACGTCATGGGCTGCGGCTTCGGCGCGCTCTACGGCTACACCCAGAGCGACGAGATGTCGGTGCTGCTGCGGCGCGACGACGCCCTCTTCGGGCGCAAGCTCCGCAAGCTGCTCTCGGTGCTCGCGGGCGAAGCGAGCGCGGCGTTTTCGGTGCGCCTGGGCTCCGTCGCGGCCTTCGACTGCCGCATCTCGCAGCTCCCCACCACCGACGACGTGGTGGACTACTTCCGCTGGCGCTACGAGGACGCCCACCGCAACGCCCTCAACGGCCACTGCTATTGGTTGCTGCGCGGCCAGGGCCTCGACGACCACGCCGCCACGCAGCGGCTCAATGGCGTCTCGGTCGCCGCGCGCAACGAGCTGCTCTTCCAACACGGCATCAACTTCAACGACGTCCCCGCGTGGCAGAAGCGAGGCATCGGGCTGCGCTGGGTGGACGTCCCGAGCACCGGGGTCGACCCCCGCACCGGCGCCGAGGTGCTGCGCTCGCGCGCGCAGCTCACGGTCCTCGACGAGCTGCCCATGAAGGACGGCTACGACGCCTTCGTGCGGGCCATCGTCGACGGTCAGTAGGCGGCCTCGAAGCGGGCGATCAGCTCGGCGGGCGAGAGCACCTCGAACGCGAGGTCGGTCGGGTAGTGCCGCGTGTTGCCGGTGACCACGGCGTCGGCGCGGCCCGCGAGCGCCACCTCCACGAAGGCCCGATCGTCCGCGTCGAGCAGCGCGCCGGCCCACGGTGCGACGACGCCGAGGTCTTCCCCGCGACCGAGCAGCGAGGCGAGCAGGGCGTCGGTGCGAGCGGGGTCGACGCGGCGAAACTTCGGGCGCGCCATGACGTCGCGGTACTCCTCCACGAGGCGAGCGTCGTGCAGGATCGTGTCGCCGCGGGCGAGCACCGCCGCGAGCGCGCGGTCGGGCGTGCGACCGGGGTTGAGCAGCGCGGCGACGATGACGTTGGTGTCGATGACGAGGCGCACCCGTCAGACCCGGTCGTACACGACCATGGTCGCGGCCATCGCGCCGACGAAGGCCAGCGTCGCGGGCGACAGCGACACCAGCGACACCAGCCCCGGCCCCGGGCAGAAGCCCGCGACGCCCCAGCCCAGCCCGAAGATCGCCGCCCCCGCGACGAGCTTCCGGTCGATGACCGGCGGCGGGAGCATCGAGTACCGCGGCGCGTAGACGGGCGCCCCGCCGCGACGCGCCCGCTGCGCGAAGAAGAAGTGCACCCCGATGGCGCCGCCCATCACCAGCGCGAGGCTCGGGTCCCACCGCCCCGTCACGTCGAGGAAGGCCAGCACGTTGTCGGGGTTGGTCATGCCCGACAGCCCGAGACCCAGGGCGAAGAGCAGGCCCGCCGCGAAGGCCACCAGCCCCGGCTTCATCGCGCCACCCCGAGCAGGTGATAGACGACCCAGGTCGACAGCGCGCCCGTCGCCATGAAGGTCACCGTCGCCGCGACCGAGCGCGTCGACCCGCGGCTGATGCCGCACACGCCGTGACCGCTGGTGCAGCCGCCGCTCATGCGGGTGCCGACACCCACCAGCACCCCCGACAACAACGCCAGCGCGATGGGCGTGTGCGGCGCGGAGACCGCTGAGGACGCGAAGGTGCGCAACAGCAGCGCGCCGAACAGGAGTCCGGCGAGGAAGGTCCACCGCCAGCGGGCGTCGGGGTCGTGCGGGTGCATGGCCCCGGCGAGGATGCTGCTGATGCCCGCGACGCGGCCGTTGAAGACCAGCAACAGCGAGGCGCTCGCGCCGATGAGGGCGCCGCCCAGCAGGGCGAAGGCGTGGCGATCGGTGAACATGGTGACGACCTCGGACGTCTGGAGCCGCTCGTCCGATGGAGCGCTTCGATGGACGTGACGGAGCCTTCACTATAATGGACACGGCGTCAATGATGCTGACTCACCGGGGGGCTCAAGGGAATGCGCCCGGCGACCGATGATGGCAGTACGAGTGCCCACCATCGGCGGTCTGCTTCTGGTACGAGTACGGAGAGCCTTCCGTCGACCGGGTCGAGGACCGACGGCGGGCCATAGGGTGTCGAGAGTCTTCGAACGACAAGCAACGGCAGGAGTCGCGTGAGCCCACACAGCAACGACGGAGGGGCCGACGAGCCCGCGGGGTCGAAGGACAGCGGGGGCGCCGGGCACACCGACGCGCCCTTTCGTGAGCTCATGGAGCGACGCTCCGAGCCGGGCGCGGTGATCGTCGAGGGGCGCTTCGTGTACGTGAACCCTGCGCTCAGCGCGCTGGTGGGTGACTCGCCCGAGCGGCCGCTGCTGGGCCGGCGCAGCATGGAGGTGATCCACCCCGACGACCACGCCGAGGTGATCGAGCGCATCGGTCACGTGCAGGCGACCAACGCCGCGGTGGGGCCGGTGGAGACCCGCTGTCTGCGCGTCGACGGGTCGGTGGTCTACCTCGACAACATCGTGGTGCCGGTGCGCTACGAGGGGCGGGAGGCGGTCGGGGTGCTGGGCCGCGACGTCACCGCCCGCCGCGCGCAGGCCGACCAGCTGCGCGACGCCGAGGAGCTGTTTCGGCTCACCTTCGAGCACGCGGCCATCGGCATGGCGATGTGCGACCTGCACGGCCGTTGGCTCAAGGTGAACCAGGCCCTCTGCGACATGGTCGGCTACACCAACGACGAGCTGCTGGGGATGACCTTCCGGGACATCACCCACCCCGACGACGTCGCCGGGGACATGGAGCGGATGGCGCGGGTGCTCTCCGGGGAGATTCGCCGGTACGAGCGCTCCAAGCGCTACCACCACAAAAACGGCGGCATCGTGGAGGTCTCCGTCCAGGTGTCGATGGCGTACACGAGGGACGGCGCGCCGCGGCACTTCGTCGCGCAGGTGCAGGACGTCACGACGCAGCGGGCGACCGAGCGGGCGCTGCGCGAGAGCGAGCGGCGGGCGCAGGCCCTCGCGCGGCACATCCCCATCGGGATGTTCGAGACGGGCCCTGGGTTCACGTACACCTTCGTCAACGAGCGGTGGTGCCAGATGACCGGGTACACCCTCGAACAGATGGTGGGCCGCCCGTGGGACATGGTGATCCACCCCGACGATCGACAGACGGTCATCGAGGCGTGGGCCGAGTGCGAGCGCCTGGGCAAGGAGTTCTCGCTCGAGTACCGCTACCTCTCCGCCGACGGTCGCACGGTGTGGATCCTCGGGAGCGCGGTGACCCTCCGCGACGACGTGGGCAACGTGCTCGGGTACATCGGCTCGGTGGCGGACATCACCGAGCGCAAGCAGGTGCAGTCGCAGCTCCTGCTCAACGACCGCATGGCCTCCGTGGGCACGCTGGCCTCCGGCGTCGCGCACGAGATCAACAACCCGCTGGCGTACGTCACGGCCAACCTCGACCTCATCGCCGAGGAGGTGCGCGGCTTCTCGGGCTCGCTGCCGCCCGACCGGCTGCGCGACCTCGAAGACCTCGTCCGCGAGGGGCGGCAGGGGGCCGAGAAGGTCCGGCGCATCGTGCGCGGGCTCAAGACCTTCGCGCGCGGCGACGAGGAGCAGCGCGTGCGCCTCGACGTGCACAGCGTGCTCGACCTCTCGGTGAGCATGGTGGCCCACGAGCTCAAGCACCGCGCCCGCGTCGTGCGCGACTACCAGTGGGTGCCCGCGGTGGAGGCCGACGAGGCGCGCCTCGGGCAGGTGTTCATCAACCTCCTCATCAACGCCGTGCAGTCCATCCCCGAGGGCCACGCCGACCGGCACACCATCCGCCTCGTGACGCGCACCAACGCCGCGGGGCAGGTGTTCGTCGAGGTGCACGACAGCGGCTCGGGCATCGCGGCCGAGCACCGCGACCACATCTTCGATCCGTTCTATACGACGCGCCCGGTGGGCCGCGGCGCGGGGCTCGGGCTCTCCATCTGCCACGGCATCGTGACGGCCCTCGGCGGACAGATCACCTTCGAGAGCGACCCGGGCCGCGGGTCGACCTTCACCGTCGCGCTGCCCGGCGTCGTCATCGAGGTGGAGCCCAAGATCGTCCCCACGCAGGCGAAGGATCAGAGTCGCCGCGAGGGGCGCATCCTCGTCGTCGACGACGACCCGCTCGTGGGCACCACCCTGCGCCGGGTGCTGGAGCGCGAGCACGAGGTGACGGTGGTGGAGAGCGGGCGCGAGGCCCTCACCCTCATCGGCGCGGGCGAGCGCTACGACGTCATCCTGTGCGACGTGATGATGCCGCAGATGACGGGCATCGAGCTGTACGCCGAGGTGGGCCGCTCGGCGCCCGACCAGCAGGCGCGCATGATCTTCGTGACCGGCGGGACCTTCACGCCGAAGGCGAGGTCGTTCTTCGACAAGGCCCCCAACGCCCTCATCGAGAAGCCCTTCAACCTGCGCAACCTCCGCGCGGTGGTGCGAGAGCAGCTCCAACTCATCCGGTCGGGCGTCGGCCTCGACCGTTAGACCCCTCTCACCCCCCTCCGCGACCAAGACACCACTCCCTCGGGTGAGTTCACCATCCTCCACCTTCAAGGTGTCCGGTACACTCCCAGGCGTGTCGCCGAAGGACGTTCGTACCCTCGGTCGCGCGCTCGACTCGCTGGTGCGGACGGCGCGCACCCACGGGTCTGCCATCGATGTCGCAGCCCAGCGTCTGCGGGACGCTTGGTTCGCCCTCGACCGCACCCCCATCCGCTTCGGGGCGACCGAGCTCTTCGTGCGCGAACACATCGCCCTCGGCGGTGACACCGAAGAAGTGCGATGGCTGCTCCCGGCGTTCATGGCGGGGCTGCGGCTCGTCACGCCGCGCGAGACGGTCTCCCTCCAGGAGCTGTGCAGCTTCGCCGAGGAGATCGCGCGCTGCGAGCCCGAGGTCTCCTCGCTCGAACGCTTCCGCGACTGGCTCTGGGGCGGCGGCGCGGCGACGGGCTTCGAGGTCGAGCTCCAGACGAGCTTCATGGAGTCCATGGAGACCGCGCTGCCCGACGCGGTGGTGGCCCCCGACGGCTTCCTCGAAAGCGGCCTGGTCGCGGTGCGCCTCGCGGGCGTGCAGGCGCTGGAGCCCGGCTCCGTGGAGCTCGCCGCGCTCGACCTCGACGCCGTCTCGACGCGCGAGGAGTTCGACGCCTCGCTGGAGTCCGAGGTCGACGACTCGCCGCCCGCCATGCACGAGGCCCTGCGCGCCTCGCTCCGCTACCACTGCGAGGCCATCGCCCGGTGGGACCTCTGCGAGGCCACGGCCATCATCGCGATCCCCGCGTTGCAGACCGACTACGCCCCCGACGCCCTCGCCCGCCAGCTCGCCGTCGCGCTGCGCGACCACTTCGACGTCGACGTGGTCGACCTCCTCGCCTCCAGCGTGCGCCGCAACGACCCCTTTGCGCGCCGCGTGCTGCGCGACCTCGAAGACCCCGGCCTCCCGGTCACCGCGGTGCGCGCCCTCGCCCACGACCCCGAAGGCCACCGGGTGCTCGCCAACCTCCTCGCGGCGGTCTCACCCGAGCTCGCGTCGCGCATCGGCCACGCCCTGCTCGACGGCGCCGCCACGGACACCGCCTGCGTCGACATCGCCGTGCGCATCGTCACGTCGCTGGGCGTGGCGCGCTTCCTCGCGCTGCTCGACATCCCCACGCTGCGGCCGCCCGAGGCCCACGCCCTCGGCTCGCTGCTCGCCGAGCGCGACGGCGTCGCGGCGCTGCTCGCCCCGCTGATGTCCCTCGTCCCTCGGCCGGCGCTCCCGGTGCTGCTCGCCTCCCTCCCCCCGGAGATGCGCCCCGAGCTCGCGGCGGCGCTCAGCTCGCGGTGGGCCGAGCTCTCCGGCGGCTTCGTCGAGTCGCAGCTCGCCCCGCTCTGCATCGAAGCGGGGACGCCTGGCGTGCGCGCCCTCGCCGGCGCCTTCGAGGCGCAGCACGGTGAGGGGTGGTCGGTGGAGAGCGTGCGGGTGCTCGGTCGCGCGCTGGTGAGCGCCGGGCTCTACGCCGAGGTGTGCATCCCGCTGGTGCGCTCCAAGCGCATGGCGCTCGCGGCGCGCATCGCGCTGTGCGACGCGGCCGAGGCCGACCTCGACGCGGCGGCGACGGTCTCGCGGTGGCACCCGGGCGAGCTGCTCGACCCGCCGGAGCTGCGGGCGCGGCTGAAGTCACTGCGAGAGTTCGAGGCGGCGCGGCGATGACCGACAGCCGACGCACGTCGTGGGTGCCCGAAGACGCCCCCGGGCGCACCGCGCGCATGATGGTCGAGCGGCTCTTCGTGCTCATGCGAACCGTCGCGGTGCACGGCACCACGCACCCGGTGAGCGTGCAGGTGGCGCAGGCGCTGGTGCAGGGCATCGAGGCGTCCGACCCGCCGTTTACGTTGCAGTTCGTGCGGCAGGCGGTGTTTCAAGACCACGCGCTGGTGATGTTCGACCCGGGCGGGTTTCAGCGCTCGCTGCGGGTGGCCAACGCGCTCGACGTCATCGGCGTGCACGAGCTCGCGGTGGACTTCGCCCCGGCCGTCGAAGACGTCGTCGCCCTCGGCGCCGAGCTCGCCTCGGGACACGGAACCGCCCCGCAGATGGAGGGCATCCGTCTGCGCGCGATTCGCGACGCGCACACCGGCACGGCGGGCGAGACCGTCGAGCCCGCGCGCTTTGCCGCGGTGATGTTGTTGCGCGCGCTGATGGACGCCGAGCACATCAACGCGGCGCGCGGCGGGCCGTGGGGCTGGTCGCGCGGGGCGGCCATTCTTCGTCGGTTGGAGCGCGCCTCGGCGGCCGACCCGGCGGTGACCACGCGCTTCCTGGAAGTGGCGCCGGGGGAGCGATCGATTCCGCGGCGCGCGGTGCAGGCGACGGCGCTGGCGCTGGCGGCGATGCGGCTCGTGGGCCTCGACGTGGCGACGCGGCGGGCGGGCGCGCACGCGACGCTGGCGGTGGCCATCACGGGGCTCCTGCCGCGCGGCGGGGACGACTTCCCGGCGGCGGCGACGCGCTCGCTCGACCAGCTCCGATCGACGCTGAGCGTGGGGCGATCGAAGACCGACCCGCACCGGCTGCGCACCTGCGCGCTGGTGCACGACGTGGCGTTTCGACCGGAGGCGCGGTCGCGGTGGCACCCCATCGCGCGGCTGATGGAGCTGGTCTACGAGCACGAGGTGCTGCGCTGTCCGCCGGGGGTGGACTTCGACCTGGAGGGCACCGACCTCCTCGCGGCGCTGGCCGTGCGCGCGTCGGTGCGGAGCGACCCGAGCTGGCACCAGGCGCTGGTGGAGGTGGTGGGGCGGTGGGTTCCTGGGATGCGGGTGGAGATGGACGAGGGCGACCTCGGCGTGCTGCTGGGAGGGACGAGCACGAGGCCGATGGTGTTCGTGGGTTCGGCGGTCAAGATCGGTCAGGCGGCGCCGATGCTGCCGGGTGAAGAGGGCTGAGAAGCGCAGTGGTGGCTCCTGACGAGACGGTGCTCGGGCGGTACGTGATCGAAGACCTGCTGGGCGAAGGAGGGATGGGCAAGGTCTACCGCGCGCGGCAGACGACGCTGGGGCTGCCCGTGGCGGTGAAGGTGATGCAACGGCAGGAGCGCGCCGACCTCGTCGAGCGCTTCGAGCGCGAGGCGCAGCTCATGTCGCGGGTGCAGCACCCCAACGTGGTGCGCGTGCTCGACTACGGCCTCCTCGACGACGGCGCCCCCTGCCTCGTCATGGAACTCCTCGACGGCGAAGCCCTCGAAACCCGCATGGCGCGCCGCGTGACGCTCCCGTGGCGCGAAGCCCTGGTGTTGCAGAAGGGCTTGCTGGAGGGCCTCGGCGCCATCCACGCGGCGGGCGTGGTGCACCGCGACCTGAAGCCGTCCAACCTCTTCATGGCGAAGGGCGACCACGGCTCCGAGACGCTGAAGCTCATCGACTTCGGCATCGCGCGCCCGATGGACGACGGCCCCAAGATGACCCGCGCGGGGCAGATTCTCGGGACGCCCGAGTACATGGCGCCAGAGCAATTGCTGGGGTCGCCGGCGGACTTCCGCAGCGACATCTACACGTCGGCGCTGCTGCTGTACGAGATGCTCACGGGGCAGCTCCCGTACGTGAAGGAAGACCTCTCCGAGCTGCTCATGCGGGTGGGCAACCCGGCGCCGCCGCCGGTGGTTCCGGGGCGCATGCCGCGGCCGCCGCGCGAGGTGGTGGAGGTGCTGATGGAGGCGCTCTCGCTCGACGTGAAGAGGCGCCCGGTGACGGCGGGTGACTTCGCGATGCAGCTCGACGCGGCCGTCGAAGCCGCCGCGATGGGCGCCGTGCAGGAGCTGCGGGCGCGCACCACGGGCTCGCCGACGCCGTCGCCCATCTTCGCGACGCCGGAGGTGCGGGTGGTGTCGGCGCGCTACCTCTTCGCGGCGCGGCTCCCGCCGTCGCGGCTCGCGCGGCCCGACGAGCGGACGTTTCTCGCGAAGCTCACCATGGGCAGCGCGAAGGGATACATGCTGGGGGCGCAGTTCTGGTTTGCGCTGAAGACGACGCCCGCGACGCCGGTGGAGGCGATGGAGGCCGCGGAGCTGTTGGGCTCGGCGGTGCAGGCGCGGTACGGCGCGACGGCGCGCTACGCGTACCGGATGGTCGACGCGGGGTTCACGCTGACCGCCGCGGCGCTGAGCGGGGCGGTGCCGCTGCCCGAGACGCTGCGGGTGCTGCTGGACGAGCTGACCACCGACCGCTGAGCGGGCGGGGCGGGGAAAAGGCCGCCAGGGCGCGAGGGTCGCAAGGGACAGACGGGATGAGGCGCGGGCTCGGTTGCGAGGTTGTCAGCCCGCCGGGGCGTCGGTTACGAGCAGGCGTGATCGCACGCGCACGACGTCGCGCGCGAGCATCCCGCCGAACACCGCCACGCAGAGCAGCACCACCGTGAGGCCGACGACCGGAGGCGTCGCGCGCGCGATGGTCGACCACCCGGCGAGGCCGCCGAAGGCCAGCGCGGTCGCGGCCCCCCGCTTCGCAGCCGAAGCGCAGCCCCGAGGCGGCGGGCCCGAGCACGACGCAAGCAGCGGCGCCGAGGCTCATCAGGTGCGCGAGGTGGGTCACGGTGTTGGGATGAACACTCGCAGGAATGAGCCGCACCGCCGGCTCGACGACGAACCGCTTGTACAGCGGCAGCGACAGCGAGCGATCCTCGACGGCGCAGGCGGGCACCCTCATCGCGCGCGAGTCTCGCACGCATCGACCTCCCCACTCGACGCCTCGTCCGCGCTCCGCTACCACCCGATACCCATGCGCTACCTCGCCGTCCTCCTGCTCGCCCTCGCCTCGTGCGCGACCACGCCGTCGCGCCCCGTCAACACCGCCGCTCCGGTCACGGCCGCTGCCGCGGTGAGCGTCCCCGACGCCCTGCGCGCCGTGGTCGACGCGCCCGACCGGAGCGCCGACGACCGCGCCCTCGACGTCGGGCGCCACCCCGCCGAGACGCTGGCGTTCTTCGGCGTGCGCCCTGGTCAACGCGTGGCCGAGCTCTTCGCCGGCGGCGGGTACACCGCCGAGCTCCTCGCCCGCGCGGTGGGCCCCGACGGACGCGTCTTCGGCCAGAACAACCGCTTCCTCCTCGAACGCTTCGCCGAGGCCCCCTGGTCGACCCGCCTCGCGACGCCGCCGATGCGCAACGTCACCCGCGTCGACCGCGAGCTCGATAGCCCGATTCCCCCGGAGGCCACTGGCCTCGACGCGGTGTTCTTCTTGTTTTCGTACCACGACACGGTGTGGCTACACACCGACCGCGCAGCCATGAACCGCGCCGTCTTCAACGCGCTCCGTCCGGGTGGCGTCTACGCCATCATCGACCACAGCGCGGCGGCGGGTCACGGCGTCGACGACGTCCAGACGCTGCACCGCATCGAGCAGTCGGTGCTGGTGGCGGAGGTGCTCGCGGCGGGGTTCCGCCTCGACGCGGAGGCGGACTTCATGCGCAACCCCGCCGACATCCGCGACTGGAGCGCCAGCCCGCGCACGGCCGGCGAGCGGCGCGGCACCAGCGACCGCTTCGTGCTGCGCTTCGTTCGGCCGTGATGCGAGCGGGCGTGAGGGCAACCTGGCTCGCGGCGGCGGTGTGGCTCGTCGGCGGGTGCGGCGCGCGCACCGAGCTCGTCGACCGGTCGAGCGACGATGGTGGGTGTGCCCTGCCGCGCATCGCCCAGGACGCTGCGTCTCGCGAGAGGGCCTGCAACGGCACGTGCACGATGTCGGCGACCTCGGAGCAGGGGTCGGCGGTGCGCTTCCACTGCGACGGCCGGAGCTGCCAGCTCTTCGTCGACGAGGTGCCAGGGTGCGTCTGCACCGACCTCGACTTCGCCAACGTGTGCAGCAACGGCGTGCCGCTCTGCAGGCGGCGACCGAACTTCAACTTCGCGCGCTTCGAGTCCGTGTCCTGCGGCGTGCCCTGACGCGGCGGGCGCAGCGCGACGCGCACAACTTCGACGCGGTCTGCGGTCGCCCCCCTTTACCCCCGCAGCGCGCTCACTGCCGACCGCCGCCCCGCTCCGACCGCCCCCAACACCACCACCGCGAGCGCCGCCACCGCCCCGACGACCCACTCCACCCGCGCGCCCACCACCGCCGCCAGCGGAACCACCGCCATCGCCACGCTCCCCACCACGCGGCCCGTCGACGTGCGCGCCGCGAGCACACCCACTCCGACCAGCGCCGGAGCCGTCCAGCACACCGCCGGGCCCCAGCCGGTGACCGATGCGCCCACCAGCGCGAGCGCCACTGCGAGGCCCACCGTCGCGCCACCCGCCGCGCCCGCGAAGCGCTCCAGGCGCCCCGCGGGGCGACCCCACGCGAGCGCCAACGCGAGCACCGTCAGCGACGCCGCGAGGGCCCTGCTGAACGGCGGCGACGGCAGCGCGGGGAGGCGGAGCGGCAGCGGCGCAGGGAGCTCGATGCGCGTCACGCACGGGGTCTCGTCGATGGGCTCGCGGGGGCAGGTCCAGCCGTCGGGGATGCGCCCGTCGAAGGACAGCGGCAGCAGCACGAGCTGACGACTCGGAACGCCCTCCGCCACGAAGCGCGGCCACGACGTCTTGAAGGCGCGCGGGCGGGGAATGGGGCGCACCACGCTCGCCACGATGCGGAGGTCGGGCCGGTCACCCGGCGGGAGCGCGACGCACCAGCCCTCGGGGCGGGCGATCACCGCGAGGGGCGAGCCGGTCCCGGCGACGTGCGCGGTGGGTCGGGGATTGCGCTGGAGGACGCGCGGGAGCAGCGCGAAGGCGCCCTCGCGGCGGCGATAGTCGGCGCGGGCCGTGACGTGCTCGACGCGAGGGGCGCGGTCGAGGAGGGTCCACTCGGTGAAGACGGCCGTGGGGCGCGTGACGGTGAGGGCGCCCGCGAGCTGCATGGCGAGGGGGAGGAACATCGTCCGGGGCGACCGATCTACCATGCACGCCACCCCGATGAGCACCCCCGAGCACCGCCGCGTCCGCGACCACCTCACCCGCGCCCTCCGGGCTGTTCGCGCGGCCCGACCCGCCGCGCTCTCCGATCGTCAGCGCACCCGCCGCCGCGCCGCCCTCCGCGCGCTCGGTCGGTACATCGACGCGGGTCGCTATCCCATCAACCGCGTCGCCCCGTCGCTCACGCCCGTCTTCGTCGATGACGATGGCGCCCGCTGCGCCGTGGCCGCCCTGCTGGAGTCCACCGGGCACCACGCGCTCGTCGCTCGCATCGCCCGTGACCACAACCTCGCCCGCATCGACGACCTCTGCGATGACGGTGAGCTCGGCGCGTGGCTCGCCGACCACGGCCTCACCCTCGCCGAGGCCGCCCGCATCCAGCCGTCCTACGCGGCGTACACCGAAGCCCACTGGCAGCCCACGGTGAGCGTCGTGGCCTCCGTCTCCGGTGGCGCGGCCACCCACTCGGGTGCGCAATTCGCGCTCGCGCCCCTGGCACGCGTGGGCGTGCGGCGCGTCATCCGGGGCAGCACCGACAGCGGCAACTCGGTCTACGGGTCGCTCGCGCTGACGGCCGAGTACGCGCGCACCTTCGTCATCGGCGTCGGCGCGACCCACCACCTCGGGCTCACCCTGCACTGGGAGCCCGACGGCAATCACAGCGATGTGCAGTGGTTCTTGATGGGCGGACCGATCGCCTCGCTCGACGACGACGACACGCCCGGGACGGGCTTCGGCGCGCAGCTCGGCGGGGGGTTTGGCTTCCGTCGGCGGGCGGTTCCGCTCTTCGCCGAGGCAGCGGTGCAGACGCTCGGCAGTGCGGCAGGCGTGACGCTGCGTGCGGCGCTCAACCTCGGCGTAGCGTGGTGAACGCCTCCCATGCGCACCGCCCTGCTCTCGCTCTCCCTCGTCGCGCTCGTCCACTGCAACACCGCCACGCCGTCGACCCCTGACGCTGGCGCTGTCGACGCGCCGCCCGCCAACGACCTCGGCTCTCGCGACGACGCGCCCGAAGCCTCGGACAAGCCCGAGCCCGTCGACGTCCTCGAACTCCCTTCACCCACCGATCACTGCCGCTACGAAGCCGTCGCCGCGACCGCACGCGCCGGTGCAACCGTCACCGAAGGCGCAGTCTCCGCGGGCGTCGCCGAGCTCCCGCTCGATCTCCCCGTCGGGTCGGCCCTCGGCGCGTACACCTCGCGCGTGCGCCTCCTCGGCAACGACGGCGCGCTCGACGACCGCGACCGCACCCTGTCGGCGTGGTTCAACGCGTCGCTCGGGTACCAGACGCGGCCGATGGTGCGAGCGCTCGCCCTCACCGCGGGCGACGAGACGGTGCTGCTCCTCAAGGCAGACCTCGGCGTCGCCGACGAGACCATCCACGGCCAGGTCACCGCCCGACTCGGGCCCGCCTACGAAGGCAAGGTGTTCTTCGTCACGAGCCACTCGCACTCGGCGCCGGGCCACCACGTCGCGCACGAGGGATACGGCATCCTGGGCTTCGGTCCGGCTCGCGCCGAGAGCCAGCGGCGCCTCGTCGATGCGCTCGTACAGGCTGCGCTCGCTGCGGTTGCGGCGCGGGTTCCGGCGCGCATTGGCGTCGCGCACGACGGCGCCTTCGACCCGATGGACACCGTCTCCCGCGACCGCCGCGACGCCAACGACGACCTCCCCAACGGGCGCCGTCGCAAGGACAACGACCTCTTCGTGCTGCGCGTCGACACCGCCGACGGGACACCGCTCGCCGTGGTCCCGGTCGTGGGCGTTCACCCGACCATCCTGGACGCGGACAACAGCTTGATGGCGACCGACGCCTCCGGGGCCATCGAGCGCGCCCTCGAAGAGCGCTTCGACCGTCGCGTGATGGTGATGCACCTCCAGGGCGCCGCGGGGGACGTCTCCCCGGCAGGGCCCGGCGGCGGCGTCGACTGCGACGAAGAGCGCCGCGGACCAGCGCGCTTCTGCTACGACTTCGCCCGCGTCGAGGGGCTCGGGCGCACCGCCGCGGGGTTGATCTACGGCGTGTGGCAGCGCGCTGGGGACACGCTCCGCGACCGCGTGGCCGTCGAGGCGCTCACCCGCTCCATCCCCCTCGGAACCGACTGGCGCACCTTCACCGTCCGCGACGGCGGCCTCGCCTACGCTCCCTTCGAGCCGGGCCGCGCACCCGACCGACGGGTCTACGACGACGCGGGCGCGCTGATCTCTCCCATCGACGAGTTCAACGCGGCGTACGGCGCGGTGCTGTGCGGCGTCGACCAGTCGTACCTCGTCGGGTCGCTCTTCCCAGGCGCCGCGGGCCTGAGCTCCTACGGGACGTGCCAGCGCGTCGAGGGGCTCTCGCCGCTCGTCGGGGCGGTGCTCGCCATCCGACCGCCGCCGATCCCGCGCAACCGCGCGGCGTGTGGCTCGACGCGCACCGTCGTCGGTGCCGTGCGCATCGGCGAGCACGTCTTCGTCACGCTCCCGGGAGAGCCGCTCACCCTCCTCGCCGACCGCGTGCGCGCGCTCTCGCCGGCGGCGCCCGATCACACCGTGGTGGTCGGGTACGCCAACGGGCACATGGGCTACGTGCTCACCGCCGAAGACTGGCTGCGCGCCGGGTACGAGCCGGGGCTCAACTTCTGGGGACCGCTGGAGGGCGAGCACGTCGCCGAGGAGGCCGTCGCCCTCGCGCGCATGGCGTTCACTCCGCAGCGCGAAGACGTCGGAACGGGCTCGACGCGGTGGGCTCCGCCCGTGCCCGATGCGCTGCCTGCGCCGGAGACGGCGGCGATGGCGGGCAGGGTGCCGGAGAGTGTTCCGCGCGAGGTGTACGCGCGCCGCTCGCCCGACTGGTCGACGGTGGGCGCGCAGCCGCCCGAGCGCATCGAGCGCCTCGGCGTCGCGCGCTTCGTCTGGATCGGCGAAGACCCGCGCGCCGGGACACCCACGGTCCACATCGAGGTGGAGTCGGCGCCGGGCAGCAACGTGTGGGCGCCCATGGTGCGCCGCAGCGGGCGCGAGGTGCGTGACGGCGATCTGCTCGTGACGTGGACGCCAATACCATTGCGCCGCGTGGGAGAGGCGCCGCGCACGCACTACTGGGTCGCCGAGTGGCAGGCCGTGCCGAGCTGGGGCGACGCGCGCCACGACGGGCTGGGCGACCGACTCGCGCTGCCCACCGGGCGCTACCGCTTCGCCATCGAGGGCACCGGGTATCGGGTGGCGAGCCGCGCCTTCGATGTGGCACCCGCGACGTTGCAGCTCACCGCGACGCGCAGCGGATCGATGGCGACGCTGACCGCGAGCGCGCGCTCGGCGGAGGGGTGGCGGTTGCTCTCGCTGCGCAGCCGACCGGGTCAGGCGCTGCTGCTGCCGCGCGGCGCGGCGAGCGTGGAGGTGACGTTGACGGACGGCATGCGACGCAGCTTCGACGGGGTGGCGGTGGACGACGCCGGGCGAGCGACCATCGAGCTCGGTGGGGATGCGACGCGGGTGATGCGCTACGAGCTCATCGACGCGTCGGGCAACCGCGGAAGCGTTGCGCTCGACACGGAATGAAAAGCCGCAAGGACGCGAGGGTCGCAAGGGAGAGAATGGCTCGATCGACTCGCACAACCGCCAGCTCGCGGAGACCGGGCTTTGTTCGAGAATCCTCCCTGCCCCTTGCGACCCTTGCGCCCTTGCGGCTCTTTCTCGAACGCCTACCGCTTCGTCAGGCACGGCCCGCGGCGTACGCCAGCCCCTGCGCGTTGAGCTTGCGGTCGAAGCCCACGAGCTCGCGGTCGGCGTCGCTGAGCGACAGCCCGATGCGCGCGGCGGTCTCGTCGAAGGCCGCCGTCAGCCGCGCCTCCAGGTAGGTCTCGCGCTCGGCGGGCGGGCGCTGCTTCGCCTCTTCCATGAGCTTCTCCGAGAGCGTGAGCCACTCGTGTAGCTGGTCGGCGATGTCGCGCAGGCGGGTCTGCTCGCCGAAGTGGGTGAGGCACGCGCTGTTGGTCCCGAGCGCCACGATGCGGTCGACGGCGGCGTGCGCCGCGGGGCCGTCGAAGTCCGTCGGGCTCGTCGACGGAAAGGCCAGCAGACCCGCGCGCTGGATCTGCGGATACACCAACCCGAAGGCGTCGCCCGTGAACACCGTGCCGCGCGCCGGGTCGTGCACCACGAAGTGATGGTTGGCGTGGCCGCGCGTGTGGAGGAAGCGCAGCACGCCGCCGCCAAACGGGACCTCCGCGCCGTCGTCGAGGGCGCGAACGCGGGAGGCGGGGACGCCGCGGATGGTTCCGTAGAGGGCGGCGAAGGCCTCGGCGCCGTAGACGGCCGTCGCGCCCGCGACGAGCTTCGACGGGTCGATGAGGTGACGGGCCGCGCGGGGATGGGCGAGCAGCGTCGCGTTGGGACACGCCTCCATGAGCGCGTGGGCGCCGCCCGCGTGGTCGAGGTGAACGTGGGTGACGATCACGTAGCGCACGTCGCCCGGCGAGCGACCCTGCGCTTCAAGCGCCGCGAGCAGCTTCGGAACGGCATACCCGGTATTGGTCTCGATGAAGGCGCACTCCTCGCCCGAGACGCGGAGGTAGGCGCAGGCGAGCAGCGGTTGCACGTACTCGCAGTCGATGGTGATCAGTGATTCGGACATCGCGTCCGAAGGTACCACCGCAGGTCGTCTGGACACCGCCCGCACCTTCTTCGATGCTCGCGCCATGAACGCTCCCCTCTTCACGCTCTCGTGCCCGAACTGCGGCGGCGCGCTCGAGATGACGAGCCGCGCCGACCTCTTCAAGTGCATGTATTGCCAGCGGCTGGCGATCCTGCGCTGGCCCGCCGAGGCCGCGAGCGCACCGGAGATCGCGCGCCTCACCGAGCGTCAGTCGTGGAAGGCCAACCTCCTGCGACCGGGCTCCTCGCTCAACTGGCAGGGCGGCGACCTCCACCTCACCGACCACGAGCTCGCGTTCGTCCCGCACGGCATCAACGTCGGGCCCATCGAGCGCGCCGTGCTCCCGCTGCGCGCCATCGCCCACATGGAGCTCACCACGGGCTTCATCTCCGACGACCTCATCCTCACCGATACCCGCGGCGATCGCTGGGGCGTCCGCATCTTCAGCGGAACCGCCGTTCGTGACGCCATCGCGAAGGCGAAGTCCGCCGGCTGACCTACGGAGCGCGCGCCCGCAACGTCACCACCGGCGCGTCGAGCGCGACAGGTGACGTCACGACAGCGTCGTCGCGTTCGAGCAGGTCGGTGCGGGTGAGCGCCGTCGCCGGAAGGATGCCCGGCGTCACCGTCAGCGTCGCCCCCGGCGCCGTGCGTTGCAGGCGAACGATGGCCCCGTCGCCGCGCTCGGCGCGCTTGCCCGCGGACACCACGAACCCGGTCCCGTCGAGGCCCAGGAGCGAGCCCGCGTCGGCGCCGCTGGAGACACCGCGCGCCTGCACCGCCGGAGCGTCGAGGGTGGCGAGCGCCTCGGCGAGGAGGTCGATGACGCCGACGTGCGGGCGCAGCGAGAAGCGCAGCGTGTCGTGGACGGCCTCGTAGCCTGACGCCCCGAGGATGTCGCAGCGCTCGGTGTACGCGTTGCGCGACACCATGAGGTCGATCGCTCCGTCGTCGCCGTAGTGCACGCCGGTGCTCACCGACGACAGCACCGCGAAGCCCGCGCGGTCGGCGCGCACCAGGTCGAAGCCGCGCACCGCCGACCAGAACGTCGGCTCGAACAACCCCCGTGACGGCCGACTCACCAGCCCGGCGGGCTCATCGAACCACCCCGTCGCGCCCGTCGCCGCCGTCGCCAGGTGCAGCGTGTACGTCTGCCCTCGCAGCGCCGCGGAGTCCACGTCGACGTCGAGCCTGCCCGCGCCCGCGGTGATTCCGAGCGTGAGCGCCACGGTCCCGCGCTGGATGCGCACCGTCGCCCTCGCGGGGCCGCGCTCGCCGACGGTGACGGTGACGTCCCCGGCGGGCGGCTCGACCAACGTGAAGCGGCAGCCGCGGGTCTCGCTGCCGATGCGGTAGAGACCGCCCTGGTCGTCGTAGGCGCGGATGTCGAGCGACGGGGCGGTGATCCACTCGCGGCCGTCGAGGGCGAGCGAGCGGAGGAGCCCGGTGGTGCGATCGACCACCGCGACGAGCCGGGCGCTCGTGTCGCGCAGCGTGAACGCATCGGCCGCCTCGCTCACGGCGACGGGACCCGACGGCGCACGGTCGGTGAAGGCGACGCGCTGGTAGCTGAGCGGGCGCACGTCGGGGGCGACCACGAGAACGTTCGCGGAGGAGAGCGTTCCGTCGGCGCGGCGGGTGCTGTCGATGACCTGCGTGGGGTAGGGCGACGCGACCTGACGCACGCCGGCGCCGAAGGTGAGTGCGACGGTGGCAGCGCGAGGGCCGCGGGCGCCGACGGTTCCGAGCACGACGGCGGAGGCGGTGGCGTCGGCGGCGGGTGCGACGGCGGCGGCGACGGAGGAGAGCGCGGCGGTGGTGAGTGTGCGGGCGGTGGCGGCGACCTGGTTCATCCACGGGAGCTGCTCGCCGGTGGTGACGGGGTCGAGCGAGGTGCCGGCGATGTAGTCGTGGTGGTTGCTGAGGGAGAAGAGGTTCCAGGCGTCGGCGAGGGCGGTGGCGGGGTACGGCGCGGCGGTCAGCGACGACGCGAGGAGGGCGGCGCTCTCGGCCTGCGAGAGGAGGTCGCCCGCGCGGCGGACGGCGCGCTTCAGCGCGAGGCGCGACCCGAGGTAGCCGGTGAAGTACGGCGTGATGTCGCGCGTGAGGTGCGGAAGGTCGTCGCGGCGCGTGTCGAGGAGCGAGGCGTAGTCCTCGAAGCTGGACGCCATCACGTAGATGCCGGTGGAGGCGGACTGGGTGGTGTTCCAGCGGCGGATGATGGGGAGGAGGTCGGTCATGGGCGGCTGGAAGTCGCAGCCGATGGGGACGAAGAGGTACGGCGTGCGGGCGTAGGGCGTGAGCTCGTTCACATAGCGAACGATGCGGCCGTTGGTGTAATCGGCGTCGTCGCCGCGGGGTCGGTCGACGACGCGCCCGCCGGGCAATGGCGCGCCCGAGTTGTTGAGGTTGTCGCCCTGGCAGTAGAGCCGAAACGGCATCCAGTGGGCGAGCACTTCACCACCGCCCGGACCGCGCCACACGAAGTCGGCCGAGCCGATGTCGCGGAGCAGCGAGGCGGTGGAGCCCTCGACGATCTCGTCCTGGCCCAGCGCTGCCTCGAAGGCGTCGTGGAGGCCGTCGACGCGCGCGAAGGCGACCGAGCCGACGCCCATCGCCGAGAGGAGATCGGGCATGGTCGGGGAGTGGCCGAAGCTGTCGGGCAGCCACGCCGAGCGGGCGCGCACGCCGAGGGTGTTTTCCGCGACGAGCGAGCCACGGAGGAAGTCGCGGGTGAGCGCCTCGGTGGTCGGGAGGATGGTGTCGGGCGTGGTCATGGCGCCGCCGACGACGCGGAGGGCGCCACGCCCGGCCGCCGCGCGGAAGGACGCCGCCTGCTCGGGGTGCTGGCGCAGGTGTTCCGCGAGGAACGCCATCTCCGCGACGCTGTACCGATACTCGGGGTCGGCTTCGAGGAGGCGCTGCGCGCCGGAGAGGATGGTGCCGACGAAGCGGCGGTAGTACTCGTCGAAGGTGTAGAGCCAGTTGATGTCGAGGTGGCTGTTGGCGCCGAGCATCACGACGCACCCGGCGGAGTCGGGGATGCCAAGGGCGCGGCGTCGGGAGAGCTCCTGCTCGGAGGGCGGACGGAAGGGGCCGGGACACCGCGGCGGACCCGCGACGACGTCGGGCGTATCGAGGGACGGGCGATCGAGCGGAGCGTCGACGGAGGGGTGGTCGATGACGGTGAGGTCATCGACGACGGCGAGGTCATCGATGACGGCGGCGACGTCCATGGGCGTGTCGACGGCGGCGGCGTCGGCGCGGGTGGGCGTCGAGGTGGAGTTGCACGCGGCCGAGAGCGCGCACCACGAGGCGAGGACGAAGCGGGTGCGACGGTTCATGGGCGCGGCGGGAGGATCGTGGGTACGGCGCCTCGGCGCAACGGCAGGTGGGAGGGCCCGCGGAGGAAGCGTTGCCGAAACGTGTGTGGGGTCCGAGCGGACGTGAGAGCGTCGCGGCGTCGGCTCTCCCCTACACAGGAATCAACGACCTCCATGAACACCGAACTGACAATGCTGGCGTGGACCGTGGTGCTCGGCATCGCGCAGATCCTCATCGGCGCGACGCTCTCGACCCTTCAGCGCGGGGTCGCCTTCAACACCAGCCCGCGCGACACGCCCGCGCCTCCGCTGACCGGCGTCGCGGGTCGGATCGACCGGGCGCTGCACAACCTGCTGGAGACGTTTCCGCTCTTCGCGGCGGCCGTGCTGGCCGTGGTGGTCGCGCACCGCACCAACGCCGGCACCGCCCTCGGCGCGCAGATCTTCCTCGGCGCGCGCGTGGTCTACGTCGCCGTCTACGCCGCGGGCATCCCCTACCTGCGAACGCTCGTCTGGTCGGCCGCGATGTTCGGCCTCGTGAAGGTCGTGCTCGGGCTGTTCTGATCAGTCGGGCCCGTCGGTGTCGTCGAGCGTCTCGTCGGCGCCGTCATCGGGCGGCGCGGGCGCGGGCTCTGGAGTGACGCCGAGACCCGACGGCGGCGGCGCGATGGCGTTGGTGGCCGCGAGCGTCTCGCCGTTGACGGCGATCTGGTCGAGCGTGGCGCCGAGGCGGAGCGCGTCCTGCTCGAACTGCTCCCGCAGCGCCGCCGGGACCCCGTGCCGCCCGCCGTGCAACGTCAGCGGGTCGATGAAGACCCCTCCCCGCTTCACCGAGAAGTGCAGGTGCGGCCCCGTGCTGCGACCCGTCGTCCCGACGTAGCCGAGGAGCTGCCGGGTGCGAACGCGCTGCCCCGGCCGGAGCCCCGGCGCGAAGCGCGAGAGGTGGCAGTAGCCGGTCTCGATGTTGAGCTGCGGGTGGCGCACGCGGATGAGGTTGCCCGACGGACCGGCGGGGCCGACGGAGAGCACGGTCCCGTCGGCGGGCGCGTAGATGGGAGTACCCGTGGGCGCGGCCCAGTCGACGCCGTTGTGGGGCTTGATGACGTGCAGCACGGGATGGATGCGCCGCGGGTTGAAGCGCGACGAGATGCGCGCCCCTGGCACCGGCGATCGGAGGGGCCCGCGCTCCCAGGTGCTGCCCTGCGCGTCGAACCACTCGCCGCCGCGGGCATACGTGAGCTGGTATCCGCGGCGTCGACCGAGCGCCCCGCGGTAGTCCACCGCGAGCACCCGCCCGTAGCGGAAGAACTGCCCGTTCATGCGCTCCTCTTCGAGCACGACGCGCAGGATGTCGCCGCCGAGGAGCCTTGGCGGGAGGTCCATCGCCGCGAACACCTCCGCGATGCGCGGGACCACCTCCGGCAGCAGCCCCGCCGCGCGCACCGACGCCTCGACCGATCCCTCCACCCGGAAGCCCGTACGCACCGTCTCCGTGCGCATCACGACCTCCACCCGCTCGCCGCGCCACGCGCCCGCGTCATCGCGAACGGCCGCCCACACCTGCGTCGCCGCGCGGCGAAACTCCACCCGGCGCAGCGTCCGGGTCTCGGGCTCGCGCATCGCGGCGACGCGGTCGGTCGGCTGGAGCTGACGCATGTCGAGGAAGCGGTCGAGCGCCCGGATGGTCAGCCCCACCTCCCCGCGCGGAACGCCGACGGCCCGCAGCGCCGCGGCCAGCGTCCGCCCCGCGCCGATGGACTGCTGCGCCGTCTCGAACTGCGGCCCGGTCGGCGGTGGCGGCGGCGCGACGGAGGCATCGGCGTCGAGCGCATACGCCGCGGACGACGCCACCGCGGTGGCGGCCGCCGGGACCGGCGCGCTCACCACCGCGGCCGCGCTGGAGGCAGCGACGCGCGGCGGCATGGACCGCGTGGCGTGCACGATGCCGAGGCCCACGGCGCCGAGCGTGGCCCCGAGCGCGAGCCCGATGCCCGCGACCGCGAGAACGAGCTGGATCCCGATGCCCGGCGGGGGTTCGTCGACCCGCGGCGCCATGCGCCTGGGCATCCGAACGACGGGGTCGGGCCCATCGTCGAAGTCGGGCGCCAGGGTGCTCTGCGGCTCGACGGGCATCTCCTCCGGTGGGGACTAGCAGCCCCCGCGACGGCCCCGCAAGCGGAGCGGCCCTTGGCGCGCGGCGAGGAAGGAGTGGCCGCAAGGACGCAAGGGTCGCAAGGGATGGGGTCGTCCGAGGATGGTTGGTTTCCGCGAACTAGCGGATGCGTGGGCCCGTCCCCCCCTCCTTTCCTCTTCCTTGCGACCCTTGCGTCCTTGCGGCCACCCCTTCCTCGCCACCTCGAGTTGGACGCTTCTCCCCTCCGTGCGCGACAGTCGGGCGATGCACCGTCGACGCTTCGTGGGTGTCTGCCTCGGCGGCGCCGCCACCACCCTCGCGAGCGCCCTCGCCCGCGCTCAACAAGCGCCCATCGCCACCGTCGCCGTCGCGCCGCTGGGAGCCTTCCCCGAGAGCTTCCTCCGCGAGATCGAGGCGGGCCTGCGCGCCGAGCTCGGCGTCGACGTCGTGCATATCCCCACGGTCGCGCTCCCCACGGCCGCCTGGTACGCGCCCCGTCGTCGCTACCGCGCCGAGCGCCTCATCGACGCGCTGCGCCCGCGGCTGCACGCCCCGGCGACCCGCATCCTCGGCGTCACCGAGGTGGACATCTCCACCACCGCGCACGGCGTTCGTGACTGGGGCGTGCTCGGCCTCGGTGACCTCGGCGGCCTCGGCTGCGTCATCTCGACCTTCCGCTGCCGCATGAACTCCCCCAACGAGGGCCAGGTCCATTTCCGCATGGTGACGACCTGCGTCCACGAGATCGGCCACACCCTCGGCCTCGAACACTGCCCCGACACCGCGTGCCTCATGACCGACGCGCGCGGCCTCGTGAGCACCGTCGACCACAGCACCGGGCACCTCTGCGCCCGCTGCCGCTCGCGCCTCGGACTCCCGCCGCGCGGGTGACTGTAAGCCCCGTCTCCCGGTTGGCGTTGACCGCTCATCCACGATGGGAGTCCACGCCATGCAGAACACCGCCCGATGCCTCGTCCTCGCCAGCGCCCTCGCCGTCGTCGGCTGCGCCGCGCGCGAACACTCACCGCCCGTCGCGACGACCGCGCAGCGCCCGACGAGCGGCGAGTCCACCACCAGTCGCGGCCCCGGTCAGCACGTCGCCCGGCGCGCGATGCTGGAGGTTCACGCGACCTACCGGGTGCGCGTCGACTCGGCGCGCGAGGCCACCGCGGCAGTGCAGCGCATCACGTCCTTCACCGATGCCCACGGCGGCTGGGTGCAGTCCTCGTCGCTCGATGAGTCGGGCGCGTCGGGCTCGGTCACGCTGCGGGTGGCGCCCGATGCGCTGGGCGAGCTGCGCTCGGCGCTGGGACGCCTCTCCGGTGACGGCCGCGCGGTGCGCGAGCAGGTGAGCCGCACCGACGTGACCGACGCGCTCATGGACCTCGACGCCCGCCTGCGCGTCGCCCGCGCCACCGAGACGCGACTGCTGACCCTCCTCGACCAGCGCACCGGAACCCTCGCCGACATCCTCGCCGTCGAGCGCTCGCTCGCCGATCAACGAACGCTCATCGAGCAGATGGAGTCCGAGCAGCGCACCGCGCAGGGTCGTGTCGACCTCGCGACCGTCGAGATCTGGCTCGAACACGACGCGCTCGGAACGCACGCGCCGCTCACCCGGCAGGCGTCGGCGGCGGTTCGTGACGGGCTCACCGCCGCTCGCTGGTTGCTCGTGGGTGGGGTGGCGCTGGGCCTGCGCGTCGCGCCGTCGCTGGCGCTCATCGCGCTGGCGGTGTGGCTCACGCGGGCGACGTGGCGCCTGGCCCACCGCGCCCGGTAACCATCAGAGCGGGTAGCAGACCCCCGAGGTCGGCGAGCCCACGTCGAGGCAGAAGTAGCGGCTGCGGCACTGGGAGGTCGAGGTGCATGTACGGGCGCAGTACCGGTAGGCGCCGTCGTTGATGCAGAGCCCATCGGCGCCGCAGCCGTCGGCGGGGCAAGGGCTCACGCAGTAGCCGCCCGACCAGAACGCCCCGTTGAACGACCCGTTGAGACAGACGTTGTTCGCGCCGCACTCGCTGCTGGCGGTGCACGTTCGGCCGTACACCGTGGGGCTGGCGCACACGCCCGCGGCGCAGCTCTGCCCCGCCGCGCAGGCCATCCCGCAACGGCCACAGTTCGCGGAGTCGGCGCTCACGTCGACGCACGCCCCGGCGCAGGTCATCCGCGGCGCAGCACACGGCGTCTGGCACACGCCGCCGACGCAGGTCGCGCCCGACCCGCACGCGTGTGAACAGGCGCCGCAGTGGGCGACGCTGGTGTCGAGGTCGACACAGGCGCCAGCGCAGGTCATCCGCGGCGACGCGCACGACGGACCCAGGTCCGCCGCCGGAACATCACGGACCACGACGCCCGCGTCGGTCGGTGGCACGTCGGCCGAGGGGACGCCGACATCGCGGGAGGCACCGCTGTCGGTGCGCCCCGTGTCGGTCGTGGACGTGGCGCCCCGGTCTTCGCCGAACGGCGTCCGCGAAGAGTCCGCGAGGGTCATCACCGCCGCGTCGGGGTCGTACTCCAGGACGCCGTTGGGGTCGTCGGGCATCCCCTCCACCTCGGCGCATCCGAAGGAACACAACACAACCATCGCAAGGGAGAGCGGGCGAAGAGAGGTCATGGCGGGTGTCTGGTGGGCCGAAGCTAGTCCCCACGCACGACGCTTGTCACGGAGGGCCCTGACGCCCGGTCAGCGCTGGCCAACACCCCCCGACTGGTACTACCGCTGCGGCTCCGATGAACCCCACCACCGACTTCGTCTTCGCGCCGCCCACGGTCCCGTCCCTCGCCGTCGACGGAACCACCGCGCGCTTCCCCGTGCGCCGCATCCTCTGCGTGGGGCGCAACTACGCCGCGCACCGCCGGGAGATGGGCGGCAGCGACCGCGACCCGCCGTGCTTCTTCGCCAAGCCCGCTGACGCCCTGGTGGACGTCTCCACCACTGCTTCGGTGCCGTACCCCACGGCCACCGCAGAGCTGCACCACGAGGTCGAGCTCGTGGTCGCGCTCGGTTCGGGCGGCGCCGACGTCGCCGTCGAGCGGGCCCTCGACCTGGTGTTCGGGTACACGGTCGGCGTCGACCTCACGCGGCGCGATCTGCAAAACGCCCTCAAGGCAAAGGCTCACCCGTGGGAGGCCGCGAAGGGTTTCGACGCGTCGGCGCCGCTCGGGGTGATCCGCCGGGGCGTCACGCCCGAGGGGCGCATCTGGCTGACGGTCAACGGCCAGCGTCGGCAGGAGGCACAGCTCTCGGACATGATCTGGAGCGTCGCCGAGACCATCGCGCAGGCGTCGCGCCTGTGGCGCCTCGCAGCGGGCGACCTGATCTTCACCGGAACCCCCGATGGGGTCGGCGCCATCGTGCGCGGCGACCGGGTGGAGTGCGGCGTGGACAGCGTCGGAGCGATCGCCTTCGAGGTGACGTGAGCCAGTGGCTCCCCTGGGCCTCGTACCTCGTGGGGGGCTTCGTCGCGGGCGCCATCAACTCCGTCGCGGGCGGCGGGAGCATGGTGACCTTCCCGACGATGCTGGCCTTCGGGATGGCGCCGCTCACGGCCAACGCCACCAACGCCGTCGCGCTCATCCCCGGGTCGGCTGGGGCGTTCTGGGGCTACCGCGACGTGCTCGCGGGGTCGCGCTCGCTGCTGCTCGCGATGGCGCTGCCGAGCGTGGCGGGCGGCGTGCTCGGCGCGTGGCTGGCGCTGCGGACGGGTGACGCGCGCTTCAAGGCGTTGGTTCCGTGGCTGCTGCTGGCGGCGACGGCGTTGTTCGCGTTGCAGGGGCCCATCGCGCGGCGGATGCGCCTCGTCGACGAAGGGGGACGGAGCCCGGCGTCGTGGGCGGGGCTGGTGGTGTTTCAGCTCTTCGTGGCGACGTACGGCGGGTTCTTCGGCGCCGGCATGGGCATCCTCATCCTGGCGGCGCTGGGGCTCATGGGCGTGCGCGACATCCACCGCGCCAACGGCCTGAAGAACCTCGCCGCGGTGTGCATCAACGGCGTCGCGACGGTGACCTTCGTGCTGGGCGGGCGGGTGATCTGGAGCGTCGCGCTGGTGACGGCCGTGGGCGCGGTGGTGGGCGGCGTCGCAGGCGCCGGTCTGGCGCGCCGCGTGGGTCAGCGAGCGGTGCGATGGACGGTGATGGCGGTGGGCCTGGGGCTCGCGGCGGCGATGTTCGCGCAGCGCCTACGGTAACCTCGCCCTGACCCGAAGGGACGCGCTCGTCCACGCCGCCGGACTACCTAACCAACCCTTCCAGCGCCGCCCGCAACCCATCAGGCAGTGGCGTCGGTCGTCGCGTCGCCCGGTCGACGAACACATGCACGAAGAACCCCACCGCGCACGGCTCGTCGCGCCCTTCGCGGAAGATCGCCACCTCGTAGCGCACGCTCGACCGCCCGAGCTTCGTCACCCGCAGCCCCGCCTCCAGCGCGTCGGGGTACGCCGCCGGTGCGAGGTACCGGCAGCCCGACGCCACGCACAGCCCGATGACCTCTCCCGCCTGCGGATCCAAGCCGCCGCGCGCGATGAGCACCTCGTTGATGACCGTGTCGAAGTACGCGTAGTAGACGACGTTGTTGACGTGCCCGTAGACGTCGTTGTCACTCCACCGCGTCTGGATGGGCAACCGGTGCGCGTAGTCCCCGCGACGCTCGACCGCCTCGCTCATCGCGCGGGCTCCAGCGCCGCGCGAAACACCGCC
Source organism: Polyangiales bacterium (assembly GCA_044229975.1). Taxonomy (GTDB): domain Bacteria; phylum Myxococcota_A; class Polyangia; order Polyangiales; genus SCUS01. Next base: position 101,637 of record JBGARZ010000015.1, on the reverse strand, counting down.
GCCAGGTCGTCGCGATCGATGGCCCGCGGCGCGTTGTCGAGCAGACGCTTCTGCACCGCCGTCCCCGCGACGAGCGCCTCGACATCACTCGCCCCATAGCCGAGCGCGCCGAGCCCCACCGGCAGACCCGCGTCGACCATCAGCCCCGCCAGCGTGCGCGCGAGAATCTCTCCCGCGTCCATCACGCGCGCGCCGCGCACGTCGGCCCCGAGCAGCGCCGCCGCTTCGAGGTGACGCTCGGGCGACGACGGCGCCGTGAAGCGAAACGCCGCGGGCGCCCCGATGACCACCGAGAGCCCGTGCGGAACCATCGCCTCCCCATCGGGATATCCGGCCAGCCGAAACCCGCGCACCAATCCCGCGATCGCGTACGCCATCGCGTGCGGCAGATGAACGCCCGCGTTGCCAAAGGCCACTCCCGCGAGCGTCGCGGCCCACATCATCTGCTCGCGCGCCTCGTCGTCGCTCGCGTCGCGCACCGCCCTCACGAGGTACCGCCCGCCCAGCCGCAGGGCCTCGGCGCTGCCGAGATCGCTCCACGGGTTGGCGCCCTGACTCATCGGTCGCAGCGATGGTCGCTCGGGCCGTGAGCGCGCCGTGAAGGGACGCGCGGTGAGCGACTCGATGGCGTGGCAGAGCACGTCGAACCCGCTGGCCGCGACCACCGTCCCGGGCAGCGTGCGGGTGGCGTCGGGATCGACCACGGCGCGCGTGGGGCGCAGCAGGCGCGAGGCGATGCCGGTCTTGGCGTGCAGCGCGAGAACGTCGCACACGGCGATGCCGGTGAGCTCGCTGCCCGTTCCGCTGGTGGTGGGGCAGGCGATGTGCGGCGGCAGCGGACCAGGGACGGGACGCCCCTCGCCGACGGGCGCGTTGACGTACGTGAGGAAGCTCGCGGGGTGCGTCGCGTACAGCGCGGCGGCCTTGCAGGTGTCGATGACCGATCCGCCGCCGACCGAGACGTACGCGTCGAAGCGGCCCTCGCTCGCGAAGCGCGCCGCGTCGAGGAAGGACGCATCGGTGGGCTCGACCCGAACGCCCTCGTAGACGGCGACGTCGAGGCCCGCGGCGACGAGCGAGCGGCGCGCGCGGTCGACGGGTTCGAGCGTAGCGACCACCGGGTCGGTGAAGAGCGCCACCCGACGCGCGCCCTCGGCGGCGACGAGCGCACCCACTTCGTGGAGCGCGCCGCGCCCGAAGGTCACGTCGGCGGCGCTCACGGTGAAGAGACCTTCGCCCCCTTCGGCGGGCACGTACGCGTGGGCGCAGCTCACGGTCGTCTCTATCCCTCAGCGAAGAACGGCGTCATCGCGACGGCCCACACCGACTGTCCACTGTCACCCAGCGCGATGGCCCACGCGGAGCCCGGCGTCGGGGTGCCGACGACGCGCGCCGACCCCTTGGTGTCACCCCGGGATTTCAAGAGCGCGCTGGCCTCGGCGGAGGAGAGCAGCGCGACGCTCCCGGCGCCGTCGGGGGTCGCCGCGACGACCACCACGGAGGTCAGCCCGAGGGCCGCCCGCGCCAGGAACACCGGCACCCACGACCCCCGATGCAGGTGCAGCGTCTCGGTGGATTTCGGGTCGCGAACTTCGCTCGAACGGGGCGTTGCCATGGGGCCTCCAGAGGCCCGTGATGGTATCATCGGCCGCATGGAAAACCGCTGTCCGATCTGTCGTTCGGCCGTGCGCGCGGGGCGTCCCACCAACCCCGCGGCCCCCTTCTGTTCGGCCCGTTGTCGCGACGTCGACCTGGGTCGCTGGCTCGATGGTTCGTACGCCATACCAGTTCGCGACGAGGTGCCGAGCGACGAGGAGATCGCCCTCGCCGCCCAGCACGCCCTCGCCGCGCAGAGGCTCTCGTGACGCGCTCCCTCCTCGCGGGTGCGGCGCTCGCGCTCGGCGTCGCGCTGGGTGGCACCGAGGTCCAGGCGCAGAGCCTGCTCAACCACGACTGGTTCGTGCTCCAGGCCGAGGTGGGCGCCTCGTACGCCAACGTGGTGGCGATCAACACCGACGGGCTCTTCCCCTCGGCGTCGAGCACCGGTGGTTGGGGCCCGCACTACGGCTTGCAGGCGGGCATGCGCTTCGGCCCGGTGAGCTTTGGCGGGCGCTTCGATTACTCCACCTACCAGCCCTACAACCTCGGCGGCGCGGGGGTCTTCGTCGAGGTGCGCGTGCCCATTCCCCTGCTCCAGCCCTTCGCGCGGGTGGGCGCGGGCTTCGCGTGGCTCGGCGACCTCAACCCCGACCCGAGCTACCTCGCGTGCGGCGCCACGGGCTCATCGAGCGCGACCTGCCCGAGCGTCTCCGGGTGGTACGGCTCCCTCGGCGGCGGGCTCGACCTGGTGTTGGTGAGTTCGTTCACGTTGGGCGCGCACGTCGACGTCAATTTCCTCAACCTCAACCGCGACGCCGACCCGAGCAACGTCACGTTCATGCGAACGGGCGACAGCGTCGGTCTTCAAGTGACCGTCGGGCTCCACGCCGCCCTGCGGATCTGACCGACGCCTCTCGTCCGCCTCGCACCGACCTTCCGCAGCGCCTCGCGACGACGGTGGGTCCAGCTCGATGCGAGGGCATCCTCCGAGACCCAGCCGCGACCCAAGAGCGCGCCGTCGATGGCGACGCCGTGTTGTCGCTCGCCCGTCGGCAGTTCTCCCGCCGCGACGCGCAGCGCCTCGCTCACCCGATCACCGCCCGCCTCGATGCACCACGCGACGACGTCCCACGCGAGGGCCGCGTGCTCGGCCTCGTCGCGTGCGATCACCGTCAGCGCCTCACGCACCGCCGGGTCCGTCGCACGATCGCGCGCCCGCGCCGCAGCGCCCGCAAACACCGCCTCGCCCACGCAACCCTCGCGCAGCGTGTCGACGGCGAGCGTCGCGTGGTCGACGACCGCGATGGGCGCGCACGCCGCGGGAAGAGCGCCCGGTGACCGGGGCTCACCGGCGAAGCGCGACGCGAGGGCGGCGCATCGACGGGCGTGGTCGACCTCGTCGACGGCGGCTTGATGAACGCGGCGCAGGAGCTCGGGCGGCGCCCCGAGGCTCATGAGCTGGAGCGACAGGCGCGCGAAGGCCGCGACGGAGGCGTGCTCCTCGCGCATGGAGCGGGTCCAGTGCTCGGCGAGGGCGGAGCGCTGGGAGGGAGAGAGGGCGTCGTCGGTGAGGGCGTCGGGGGCGCCGCTCCAGGCGGGGTCGCGGTCGGTGGGGGCGACGACGATGCGGCCGTCGACGAGCAGGGGGCGGCCGACGACGCAGCCGAAGTGGCAGCCCTGATCGTAGAGCTGGCGTACGCGACCATTGGACACCTCCCACCAGAGCTTCGGGGCGAGGGTGAGCTCGTAGCCGGAGGTTCCGGCGGTGGGGCCGGTGAGCATCGGGGTCCAGCGGAAGGCCGCCGCGCCGTAGGACGCCGAGAGGAAGGGCGCGACGTGGACGCCGAGCTGCGGTGAGCGCCAATGCGGGGCGACGATGGCGAGACCGAGCTCGGCGCCGGTGAACACGGCGACGCCCTGAACGCCCAGGTCGACGCGCCAGCCGCCGCCGAAGAGGAGCTGCGCCTGCGCGAACCCGCCGGCGCCGATGGGGACCTCGCTGCTGGGGGAGTAGGCCGTGTACGAGGCCTCGACGCCGAGGCCGAACTGGTCGGTCGAGCCGCCGAGGGGGATGGAGAAGACGAGGCCCGCGGTGAGGTAGCCGAAGCCGTCGTCGGCGTGGGCGGGGAGGGTGTGGGAGAGGGTTCCGAGGGCGACGGCGGTGAAGAGCAGCGCGCGCGTGGGGGAGCTCATGGTGGGACGGCATCGCTTACGAGCGGCGTGCCACACGAGCGGAGCAGGAGTGGCAGTGGTGAAGGCGGGCGCGGGCGTCACGGTGTGCGGTGGGGTCACGGTGACGGGGCGCGGGCGATGCCTCGGGACTCCGGTCGGGGCCGTGGTGTAGCGTCGCCGAGACGGTGGTCCGATGAAGCTCCGTTACCTCACATGCACTGACTATCGTGGCTTTGCTCACGCCCACCTTGAGTTCTCGCCCGGGGTGACGGTGTTGGTTGGCGTCAATGGGGCTGGCAAGAGTTCGGTGCTCGACGCCATCGCCGTACTTCTCGGCAGGGTCGCGATTGAGATGCTCAATCGAACGATGGTCCTTCCTGCCATGCGACCGATGGACATCCGACGAGGCGCGCCCTCCGCCTCTATTGAGGCGGGTTTGCTATTCGGAACAACTTCATCGACTGTCACATCGACCGCCGAAAGAATGGACGCGCTGGCCATTCTTCGCGACACCGCCAGGGCGCTGCCATCGATCAGTGACGCCACCGCTCGCCCTGCCCGGTGCCTGGGCATCTACTTCCAGAGTGGTCGAAACGCCTCGCTCGATTTGAGCGCCCGCTGGAAGGACGGAGCGCCCGACGCGACCACGACCTTTGATGCGATCGACGGGGCCCTTGCGGGAAGCAACGCCACCTTCCACGACCTCTTCCGGTGGTTTCGTGATCGGGAGGACTTCGAGAACGCCGAGAAGGTACGGCTCGCCTCGTTCGCCTGGGTGGACCCGCAACTCGACGCGGTGCGCGCGGCCGTAACCGCGCTGCTCCCGGGTTTCACGGGTCTTCGCGTCGATCGCGCTGCCCTCCGCATGGTCGTGGACAAGGATGGAAGCCCGCTCTTCCTCGATCAGCTTTCTGACGGCGAGCGCAACCTCATCGCCCTATCCGCCGACGTCGCCAGGCGGTTGGCCATCGCGAACCCTGGTCGACCTGATCCCCTGCACGCCGAGGTCATCGTGCTCATCGACGAGATCGAGCTGCACCTGCACCCGGGACTTCAACGTGAGGTCCTGCCGCGACTGCGGGCAACGTTCCCCAATGCTCAGTTCGTCGTGAGCACCCACTCTCCGCAGGTGCTCTCGTCGGTCAGCGGGAGCGATGTGCGCGTCCTCGAACACTTCGAGGTGCGACCCCTCCAACGGGAGACATGGCGCCGCGACACCAACCGTATCCTGGAGGCCGTGTTCGGTGACCCCGGGCGTCCGCCGGAGGTTGCCGTGTTGCTCAACGCGCTCCGCAGCGCGGTCGACCACGACGACCATGAGCAGGCCCGAGCGAAGGTCCGCGAACTCCACGCGCTGATCGGGAGCGACGACCCGGACGTGTTCTTCTACGAGAACCTGATCCCCCCCGAAGGAGGGGAGGCTGCGGCGAAGTGAGGAGCGTCTCGAAGGGCAAGCAACCTGCGACCCTCACCGATGTGCAGTGCGCTTCAACGACGAACCTGGCCACGGTCGCCACGGCGCGCGCCGCCTTCGATCAACTCGACAAGGCAGCGATGCGGGACTCCCTCTGCGTCGAACAGGGTTGGCTCTGCGCATTTTGCATGCGCCGGCTCGATCCAAAGCGACGCGACGGAACCGACTTCGTCATGAAGATCGCGCACCGCGTCCCGATCGCCGTGACCCCGTCGCAAGCCCTCGACTGGTCCAATCACTTCGGCTCCTGCGACGGCGGTCAGCGGTCGCCATCCAGAATCGCGACCGGCGACTTTGCACAGGAGAACGTGAGCGTGAGCCTCGATCCGTCGAGCGCCTTGTCGGTCGGGCAGCTTCGGTTGGTGCGTCGCGGGAGTGCCGAGGGACTCTTTCTCGAGACCGACAACCCAACCCTCAAGGCCGACCTCGAGACGCTCCATCTCAACGGCGGCGACCTGCCCATACTTCGCGACGTTCAGTTTCGTACTTTTCAGACGCTCCTACGGAAGGCGCACCACCCAAGCACCTGGACGCCCGCGGTGAAGAGCACCTTCCTCGCGAAGTGGTTGGCGCAGCGACGTGAACTCCCCGAGTTCGCGGGAGTCCCCGAGGCGTGGGTCCTGCGGAACATGCGCTGCGGATAGGCGCTACTCCAGAAACGCCATCAGCCGGTCGCGCTGCGCCTCGGCGTCGGCCCGACCGAGGTCGATGAGCTTGCGCGCGAAGGCCCCATCGAAGAGCAGGTAGCTCGCCAGGTCGCTCTCGTCGTTCATCCCGTTGTCGAGCAGCGTGAGGAGCTGCCGCGCCACGATCGACCCCGACAGCTTGCCCTTCCGCACGTGCTGCGCCGCGAGCCGCCCGATGTCCTGGCTCGGCCGCACCAGCATCGTCTCCACCTTGCGGTACGGCTCTCCGCCGCGCGCCATCGCCTGCGCGCTGAGCTTCCCCGCGAAGTCCGGCCCCGCCACCCTCTCGCCGTCATCGAGGATCTGGTTGATGCGCCCCAGCAGCTCGACGTCGGCCTGCACGTGGTCGAGCAGGAAGGCGTTGAGCACCTTGCCCAACAAGAACAACGCCCCCGGCGCGTGGTCGTTGCGACCCGTCGGCGACTCGTTGACCACCGCCCCGCGAACCTCGCGCGACAACCCGATCACCAGGATGCGCTCGGCCCCCAGACGAATCGCGGGCGCGATGGGGGTGTTCTGTCGCAGTCCACCGTCGCAGTAGAGCGTCGACCCGATGCGCACCGGCGGGAACACCAACGGAATCGCCGCGCTCGCCAGCGCGTGCTGCGGCCCGACGGTCTCGCGCTGCACCACCACCCGCGCCCCGAGGCCCACCGGCAACGGAACATCCGGCGCCGTGTCCATGAACAGCGTCGTGCGCCCCGTCGCGATCTCCGTCGCGCTCACCGAGAGCCCGCGCAAGAGACCCTTCTTCAGCGAGCGCGCCACCATCTTCCAGGAGATCTCGCGCGTCACGAGGTCGATCATCGGCTGCACGTCGAAGAGCCCGGTGGCCTCGCTCCCGCCGCTCAGCACCCGCGGCAGCCGCACCAGTTGCTTCAGGTCGAAGCGCAGCACCTGCTCGAAGGCGATGGACGTCCACAGGTCGACGAGGCGCTTCATGCCCGCCACCGGGTCGGCCATGTGCGCCGCGAGGTAGCACCCGTTGATGGCCCCCACGCTCGTCCCGCAGATCACGTTGACCCGCGGAACCACGCCCCCGCGCAGCCGCGTCAGCTCGCCGTAGAGGTACGAGAGCACCCCCACCTCGTAGGCCCCGCGCGCCCCGCCCCCGGAGAGCACCAGCGCCACCGACCGCGGGATCACCGGCTTGCTCAGTCGATCGCTCATCACGTCTTCGCGCCCTCCCGCGGCGTCACGCGCCACGTCGCCATCACCGCCCGCTCCAACGCCCCCGCCTGCGTCGCTAGCGCCTCCGCGCTCCGCAGGTCACCCACCCGCCCGTCGCCCAGCACCCGCAGCGCCTCGGCGCACGCCCGCAGCACGCGCGACCCGCGGTGCATCTCCCCGGGGCGCGCCATGCGCGGGTCGTCGAAGACCTTGTCGATCCACGCGAGCGCCGCCGAACGATCGCCCATGTACGCCGCCGCCAGCGCGATGTCGGCCCGCGCGCGGAGCACCTCCATCGGGATGCCCGCCTCCAGCGCCGCCGACTCCGCGCTCTCCGTCGCCACGCGCGCCATCCGGTACTGCCGACGCGCCATCAGCACGCGACCATCGCCCAGACACAGCCGCACGTACGCGTAGCGCCCGCCCGTCGTCCCGAGCACCGCGCGCGCCCGCTCGATGGCCGCCGCCGCGTCGTCCACATCACCACGCTCCACGAGCTGCTCGGCCAGGGTCACCAGGGATTCGGCGAGCGTTCCGCCGAAGCCGTGGCGCACGGCCGCCGAGAGCGACACCGCCCGCTGGATGAACTGCAACGCCTTCGCCGAACGCCCCAGCGCGCCCCACGCCTTGCCCGCGTGCAGCACCGTGCGCGCCAGCCGATCGCGCGCCCCGGCCTCCCGCTCCAGCGCGATGCCCGCGCGGAAGAACCGCATCGCCTCCGCGGGCGACCCCGACGCCATGCACGCCATGCCCACCGCGTCGTAGGCCACGCCCAGCATCCACCGCGGCCCGTAGCGCGTCGCCGTCGCCAGCGCCTCGGCCCCCACCTCCAACGCCGCGCCGTGCTCGCCCACCCAGCGCCGCATGTTGGAGCGCGTCACCAGCACCTCCACCTCCAGCGCGCGCGGAACCTCCGCCTCGCGCCGCAGCGCGACGAGTGACGCGTCGGCCTGCTCGATGGCCGACCCCAGCTCGCCGCGATGCGCGAGGTGCACCGCCCACGCCCAGCGCGCCTCGGCCTCGGTGCGCGCGTCGCCCGCCCGCCGCGCCGCCTTCACCGCCGCCACCACGTCGCGCGCCGTGTCGAGGCCCGGCGTCACCTCGATCTTGAAGCGCGCCTGCCGCGTCAGCGCCCGCGCGATCACCCCGACGTCCTGCGAGGCCACCGCGACCTCCCGCAGCGCCAGAAGCTCGCGGCGTCGCTCGCGGTTCTGCCCGCCGCCGCGCGCGGCTTCTTCCAGGCCCTCGTGCGCCGTCGCCTGCAACCGCAGCCCCTCGGCGTCGCGCGCCCCCGCGCTCAGCGTCAGCGCCCGGCGAAAGGCCACCGCCGCGTCGCGCTGGCCCCGCGCCCCGGTGCCCGCCACCGCGAGCGCCACCTCGGTCCACGCGCGCGCCGCCGGACGGGTCGCGCCCGCCGCCTCGCGATGCACCGCGAGCGCCGTGCGGTGACGCGCCGTCGCCGCCGTCGCCACCTCCTGCCGCTCCAGCACCTCGGCCAGCCGCGCGTGCATCGCCGGCAGCGCCGTCGGATCGACCGCCGCCCGCAAGAGCCGCCGCAGCGCCGCGTGCGCGAAGGTCAGCACCGGCTCTCCCGCGATCCCCGGTGACTCCACCAGGATGCCGTCGTTGACCAATCGCGCGCGCACCCGCGCCCCGTCGGCGCCGCCGAGGGCGTCCACCAGCGGGCGGTGCAGCTCGGCCTCGCAGAGCGCGCACCATCGCAGGAGCAAGCGGCTCGGCGGCGGCAGCGCGTCGATGCGGGCGGCGAGCACTTCATCGAGCGTTCCAGGGAGGAGCGCCTCGCCGCGCTCGTCGGTCACGAGGTCGGCGATGACCTCACCGGTGCCATCGAGCTGCGCCCGCGCGCGCACCCGGTCGCGCTCGCTCAGGGCCTCGACCACCTCCAGCATCGCCAGGGGGTTGCCGCCCACCACGGCGCTCACCTCCTGCACCAGCGCGTCGCTCGCGTGGTCGGCGCCCAGCGAGTGCGCGATGAGCCGCCGCCGCGCCTCGACGTCCAGCGGCCCCACGTCGATCTCCGGAACGCCCCCGAGCTCGGCCTGCAACGCGTCGTCGTCGCGCAGCGCGAGCACCACGAGCACGGGCGACCCCGGCGGGCGTCGCGCGAGGTCGGCGGCGAGCGCGCGGCTCGGTGCGTCGGCGAGCTCCAGGCCATCGAGGAGCAGCACCAGCGGGCCGTCCTTGGCGGTCTCGGAGAGCATCGGGCGCAGCACCAGCGCCAGCTCGCGGGTGATGGACGACTCCATCGACTCGTCGTGGATGTCGAGGCCCAGCGCAGCGCGGAGGGCGCGCACCGCGGCGCGACGGCCGAGTGTTCCGGCGCCCCAGCGGTCGACGGCGCGGTCGAGCGAGCGACCGAGCACGGCGCGGTCGGCGAGGTCGGACGGCAGCAGGGGGTTGCCGTCGCGCTGGAGCACGAGCACCTGCTGGAGGAGCTGGGCGATGAGCGCGAAGGGCACGCGGCTCGTTCCGAGCGAGGCTTCTACCCGCAGTACTCGCGTGGCCGTGTCGCCGCCGAGGAGGCCCTCCGCGAAGGCGCCGAGCACGGTGGACTTCCCGATGCCGAGCTCGCCGACGACCCGGCGCGCTGCTCCCGCCTCGGTGAAGATCACGGCGGCGTACGCGTCGCGCAGCGCCCCGATGGGACCCTCGCGGCCGAGCAGCGCGTAGCCCTGGACCTCCGCCGACGCGTCGCGTTCGGAGCGGCCGCGGAGGCGTTCGAGGGCCCACACCCGACCGCCGGTGGTGGAGCGCGCGGTGGCCTCGCGCAGCACGAAGGCGCGACGCACGAAGCGCGCGAGGGCGGCGCCGAGGAGGGCCTCGCCGGGTCGGGCCGCGGAGGCGAGCCCGTTGGCGATGGGCAGGGTGTCGTCGACCGGCTCGAAGCGCAGCGGAACCCCATCGGGATCGAACGCACACGCCACGAGCCCACGCGCGAGGCCGAGGCCGAGGGTGGGGGCGAGCTCGACGAGGGCTTCGTCGACGCTCTCGAGGTCGGCCGCGAGGGTGCGGGCGGCGTCGAGGAGGTCGAGCGCGAGGCGGGCCGCGCGCAGCGGGTCGTCGACCTGCGGGCGAAGAACACCGACGAGGAGGGTGAAGCGGTCGTCGCCGGTCCATTCGAGGGTGGCGGCGGCCTTGAAGGCGAGGGCGTCGACGAGGGAGACGAGGGCGCGGGTCTCGGGGGACTGCGCGGGTCGGGAGAGCTTGCCGACGATGACGGCGACGTTGACGCGCTCGCGGACGGCGGCGACGGCATCGCCGCGCGGGCGCACCGGGGCGCTCGCGTCGGACATGAGCATGAGCTCGGGGAGCGTGACGCTGGCGTAGGGGTCGAGCGCCGACATGGTGCGGCCGACGCCGCCCGACGGGCTAAGCGAGCCGGGGCCCACCGTGGGGATGGACTCCATGGGCGGCGGCGGCGACGAAGAGAGGGCGGGCAGCGTCTGCGACGTGCGGCGCCGGGGCATGACGCGTTCGAGGAAGGGTTCGAGCGCGACGGCCTCGGCCTGCTGCTCGACGGCGTTGAGGAAGGGGTTGAGGGCGAGGGACACCTCGCGGGCGGTGGCGAAGCGCTCCTCGCGATCGGGGCGCATGGCGCGACGGACGACCGACCGCAGCGCCTCCGGGGCATCGGGCACCAGCAGATCGACGTCGGGGAGCACGCCCTCTCGCACCTGCGCGAGCAGCGTCTGCGCGTCGGGAACGTCCGCGAACCACGGGCGCCCGATGAGCATTTCGAGGAGCACGACGCCGAGGGCGAAGACGTCGGCGCGGCGATCGACGGTCTCGCCGCGGGCCTGCTCGGGCGCCATGTAGCCGTACTTGCCCTGCACGAGCCCGGTCTCCAGGAACGACGCCGAGCGGGCGTGGGCGATGCCGAAGTCGCCGAGCTTCACGGCGCCTTCGTAGGAGAGCAGGACGTTGGCGGGCGAGACGTCGCGGTGGACGATGTCGAGGGGTCGGCCCTGGTCGTCGAGGCGCTCGTGGGCGTAGTGCAGGGCGCGGGCGAGCTCGCGCAGGACATGGGCGGCGACGGCGTAGGGGACGCGCTCTCCGGCGCGGTGGGCGGTGGCGAGGAGCAGCCCGAGGTCGGGGCCGTCGACGTGCTCCATGATGAGGAGCAGCGTCGGCCCGTCGGACTCGAAGCCGTACACCTGCACGAGGTTGGGGTGGTTGAGGCGCAGCGCGACGCGGGCCTCGTCGACGAACATCGTGCGGAAGTGCGGGTTCTCCGCGTAGTCGGGGAGGATGCGCTTGACGACGAGGGACTTGTCGACGCCCTCCGCGCCGCGCGAGCGGGCGAGGAAGACCTCCGCCATGCCGCCCACCCCGAGCCGCCGCGTGACGATGTACCGACCCAGGCGCTGCGGGTTCGACGTCGACATGCCTTCCCTCGACGCTACGCCACGGGCATACCGCGCGGGAAGCGGAGACTACGGCGGCGCTACCGGCACCGCACCGGCCGCTCGCCTGGCCACACCATCCGCGGGTGCTGCCGATCGAGCCACCGCGGGTCATCCCCCCGCAGCGTCCCCATCGCCCCCAATCGCGCGGCCACCGCGTCGCGCAACAACGGCGAGGCCACGATCGCGTCGCCCGTCAGCGGCTCCTCCAACGCCCGCTCCAGCGCCGAGCCCGCCAGGTAGTCGTTGGTCGCCACGGTGAGCACCTCGTCGTCGCCCACCGCCCGGCCGTCGTCGCGCATCACCTGCGCCCGCAGCGAGCTCCCCTCGCAGGTCGCCACCACGCGCATGCCGGAGACGGCGAGCGTTCCGCCGTCGCCGCGGGCGTTGTCGACGAGCACCCGCCGCAACGCCGCGCCGCGCACCCGAACCGTCACCAGCCGGTTGTCGAAGGGCAGCACCGCGTACAACCGACCGTAGTCCAGCGCGCCCGCCGCGAGGTCGGCGCGAACGCCGCCCGCGTTCATCAGCGCGACGTCGGCGTGCGTGGTCGCTCGCATGAGGTCCGCGACGAGGTTGTTGAGCGCCGATTCGTCCCTCCATGCGTTGCGCAGGGTCGATGTGACGGTCACGCCGACGGGGCGCTCGCGCACCGTGCGGGCGGCGGCGAGTGTCGGAGCGATGACCGCGGCGACGGCCTCGTCGGCGACCACCGGCGCTCCCTCGTAGGGCAATGCAGCGCAGGCATCGGGGTCGGGGTCGGCGCGATGCGGGCTGCCGCAGACGCCGTGCGGACGGTGCACCGTGTGGCTCACGACACGACGCGACGCGCGGTCGACGACGAGGTCGACGCGCCCAAAGGCACGCCCGTTGGCGAAGGACTCGATCACCGGGATGCCATGAACGACGTGCGCCACCCCCTGGTGGGTGTGACCCGCGACGATGGCGTCGACGGACCCTTCGGGCAGCGCGCGAGCCACCTGGAAGATCTCCTCGTCGGCGTCGCAGGAGCTCAGGTCGTCGGGGTCCTCGAAGCGACGGCAGCCGCCGCCGGCGTGGGCGAGCACCACCACCACGGACGCGCCTTCCGCCCGCAGCGCCGCGGCTCGCGCGCGGATGGACTCGGCCAGCGGGCGCATCGCGAGGCCGCGGAAGTTCACCGCGAGCGTGGTGTGGGGAGTGGCCTCGGTGCTCACCCCGATGAAGCCGACCCGAACACCACCCGCCTCGACGAGGGCGGTGGCATGGAGGTTGTTCCATGCGGGGAGCGCGCCGGTGTCGGCGTCGACGATGTTGGCCATGAGCCACGGGAAGCGCGCCTCGCCCACCCTCGCCCGGAGCGCGCCGCGCGGGTCGTCCGTCGGGGCGCGGGCGAAGACGGCCTCGCCTTCGGGGCCGTAGTCGAACTCGTGGTTGCCCACGGCCACCGCCGCGTAGCCCATCGCGTTGTAGGCGCGCAGCACCGCGGCGCCCTCGTTGAGGTTGGACTCGAGCGTTCCCTGGAAGAGGTCGCCCGCGTCGGCAAGCAGCACGGCGCCGTCGTGCTCACGCGCGCGGCGCAGGTTGGCGACGTGACCGGCGAGCCACGGGAGCATCGCGAGGCGGCCGTGGAGATCGCTGGTTCCGACGAGGGAGAGCGTGATGCGGCCCGCGGCGGGAGAGTGGGAGCGAGCGCGATGCGGGTGATGGGCGGCGCAGGCTGCGAGGAGGGACGCGACGAGGACGAGGCGGGCGCGCATGGGCGTCGCAGGCTACGACGGGCTCAGGGAAGCGGGCGGACGTTCCACCAGGCGTCGGAGCGGATGAGGCTGCGGTCGGTGTCGCCGGTGTGCGTGAGCGGGCCGCGCTCGTGGCCGCCGAGGAAGAGGGCGCCGCCCGACACGGTCAGCGCGCGGAGCTCGGCGTGACCCGCGGTGGTGGGGAGCATCGCGTCGAGGCGCTCGACCTGCCGGGTGGGCGTGCCGCGCAGTCGGAGCAGCATCGGGTGCCCCGGCTGGAAGAGGCTGCGGCCGGAAGGGTTCTGGACCCAGGCGTCGGTTCCGCCGACGAAGAGGTCGGGGCCGACGTAGACGGCGGTCTGCGCGAGGCCGGAGTCACGCGCGTCGAAGGTGGTGGTTCCGAGCGGAGTGCCGTCGAGGCCGAGCTCGGAGACCATCACGTGGATCTCCGTGTTGTCGCGACCCAGCTCGCGCCGGCTGCGACCCAGGACGGCGACGCGCTCGTCGCCCACCGCGATGCCGACACCTCGTCTTCGACATCGGCCGTCCCCACCACGCGGGCGAAGCCGACGGTGCCGTCGCGGTCGACACGCACCACGAGCGCATCGGAGGAGTTCTCGCGCGGGCCGAGGTGCTCGCGAACGATTTCGAGCCGGGTGTCGAAGACGGTGTTGTGGCGCGTGAGGCGCGAGCGGTCGGTGAACACCGCAACGTAGGCGCGGCCCTGCCGATCGACGCCGAGACGCGTGAGGTACGGCGACACCACCGCGTCGAAGTCGTCGTAGCTGCCACCGATGGGCAGGAAGGGCGTCGTCGGCGTCGCCGGGCTCGCCACCGTGCGCGGACCGCGGACGAAGGCTCCGCCCTCGCGACGCCAGCGGTAGACCAGCACGGCGAGGTCCTGGCTCATCAGCGACACCACGACGTCTTCGCCGTCGGCGACGAGCGCGACGCTCGCCTCGGAGAGCGCGTTGATGCGCGGGACATCGCGCGGCGTCGAGAGCCACGCGCGGTTGTCAGTAGCGAGGGCGGGGTCGTCGAGCACGCGGCGGTCGTGCAGGCCGTGGGCGTCACCATGGGCGAGGAAGATGCGCCCATCGGACTCGACGCCGACGGCCGACCACTCGCCCGATGGGTGCAACGCGGCGCTGGTGAGGCGGTCGCTGTCGGGCGGCGTCCAGACGACCTCACGATGGGGCGCGGCGCGAACGACGGAGCGCGGGCCGAGGTCGCGGTCGCCGACGACCATGGGCTGCGGGGCGATGCGCTCCTCGACCCACCAGGGACCAGCGGAGGTCACGCCCATCCACGCGACCACCGCGCGGTCGGGGAAGCGAAGGTCGCGCGACGTTGGCGGCGGTGCGTCGGATGGAGGGACATCGACGATGACGGGTGCGTCGCCGGTCGCTCCGCCATCGGGGTCGGCGACGGCGGCCGGAGGGGCGCCGCACGCCGAAGAGAGCAGCGCATGCAGCAGGAAGGAAGGACCAAGGAAGCGGCGGTGTCTCACGAGAGAGCCGAGCGTTTCCACGCGGCGTGCCATCGCAGAAGCGCCGACGATGACGTCACAAGACACCGTGACGGATCGAGCAACGGTTGGCTCAACCTGAGCCACGAGTGCTCAATGACATCCCTCTCGAAGTCGGCTGCGGCCGGACGCAACGACCTTGAGAAGGTCACCCTCAACGGTTCTCGATTGGCTCTTCCAGACTCGCGTCGGCCTCGTCGGCGCCCGCGTCGCCGTCGCCGCATTGGAGGAAGCGCGCGCACTCCGGCGTCACCCCGCTCGCGAGTCGGCCGGGGTCTTCCTCCAGGTGGTGGGAGAGCGCCTCGCACGACAGCGACCCGACGCTCAGTGCACACGTCGGCAGGGCGTTTTCGTCGACGCGGCAGCGACCCGTCGCGACCAGCAATCCGAGCGTCGCGCCCAGGGAGCTTCGCAGCGCGTTGAGGGCGGCGAGCTCTTCATCGGAGGTTCCGCCGTCGTGCTCGGCCGCGAGGCAGGCCGACACCCGCGCGGTGAGCGTGCGCGCGTGACCGTCGGCCCACGCGGGCGTCGGCTCCGTCGACCTCGCCGTCGGGGCGCTTTGCAGTCCGCGCGCGAGCGCGTCGCAGTCCGCGGCGCGCACCAGCTCGATGCAGCGCGCCTCGGCCGCCGGGTCGGTGGTGCACTCCTCCGCGCCGAGACCGCGCGCCACGGCCGATGCCATCGGCGCGACGCCGTCCGCCACCGTCGACCGATCGGCCTCCGTCAGCGCCTCGCCCTCCGCCCCCGCACATGCGACGAAGCGATCGGCCACGGCCCGTCCCAATGCAGCGCTCGCCGCGGGCGCCACCACCGACGCCTCGTCCGGGTCCGGAACCTCCTGCCCCGACGCCACGCTCGTCAGCACCACGACCGCGATCATCCATCGCCAGCGCATCACGACCTCCCCAGCCGACGCCATCCCGGCATCGCCCACAGCCCCACCACCAGCCCCGCGAGAAACCACCCGGCGAACCACCCTCGCGGCAAGCTCCTCGGCCTCGGAGGTGCGGGCGGAGGCGGCGCTTCGGGCGCTTCGGTCACGGTGGGTTCGACGGCCTCGGTCGTCGGCGGCGCAGCGACCACCATCGCCTCGGGCGGTGTCTCGGTCGTCGTCGGCACCGACGCATCGACGGGCGCGACAGGTGCGACGGGTGCGACGGGTGCGGTCTGCTCGACGACGGCGTCGCTCACGGACGCATCCGACGTGGCGACGGTCGGTGCGGGCTCGTGGTGGCGCCGGTGGTGGTGATGACGCGAGGCGTGGCGCTCGCGCGGTGCGACGGCGGCGTCGAGGGCGGCGACGGTTCCGGCGTCGGCGGGGTGCTGCGACTGTCGTCGGAAGCGGGTGAGCAGCGACGCGAAGGGCCGCGCCTCCGACCGGCGTGCGCCGCGACCGGAGCGACAGACGAAGCGCGAAAACGGTCCGCCCGGACAGCGGGCGTCCTCCGCGGGGCGAGGCGTCGGGCGGTGCGTCGGCGGCAAACGCACCGGCGCCAGCGCGACCGGCACCTGCGACGCCGCCCACGCCTGCCACACCACCACGGGCGCGACCGCGAGCCCGAGGCCCGCCGCCAGCGCCACGCCGCGCCGGATGCGACGACGGGTCGCCGCGCTGCGGGTGCGCGTCGAGCGCTCCACCGCCTCGCCCAACACCGCTGCGGAGGCGAGACCCAGCAGCAACGCCAGCACGGCCGCGATGGCCTTGCGCGCCGTTCGCTTCGGGGGCGCGGTCGCCGCCGGCGTCGACGTCGGGTCGGCGCCCTCCTGCGTGAGCTCGACGGAGTCACCGCCGCCGCCACCCGCCGCGCTCGACGCTGCTCCGCCACTGCCGTTGCGCGCGCCCGCTTCACCGGGACCGGGTGCGTCGCCCTGCCCCGCGCCCGCCCGCGCCGACAGCCGTCGCGAACGCTCTCCGCCCGACGCCTCCGCACCCGACGGTGCGGCGGTGGGCGGCTCGTCGCTCAGCGCTCCGTCGAAGGCCCCGGAGAGGAAGAGCGTCACGATCATCGGCAACGCGAGGCCCGCCGCGAGCAGCGCCATGCGACGCCAGCGACCATCATTCGGGTCGATGAGCGCGGGGCCCTGCTCGGGCGTCGTCGGTCCCGTGAGACGCGGCGGAACCGCGCCCTCCATGGGAGCGCCCACCGCCTTCACCCGGGTGAAGCCCAGCGCCGTGCGCACGGTCTCGGCGAGCCGGATCAGCGCCGTGCTGTCGTCGAAGATGCACACCTCCAGGCCCGCTCCCTGGAGGCGCGCGTGGACCCGTTGCAGCGCCTCGGCGTCGTCGCTGGCGGCGAGCATCACGGGTTGCGCGATGGGCCCGCTCAGGGCGCGGCGCAACGCCTGCGCGTCCACTCCCTCGGGCGGCAACGCGATCACGTCCGCCGCCCCGCGATGATCCGCGGCGACCCCCTCCAGAAGCATCAACCGGTAGCGCGCCATCCCCGACTTCCCCTCCCAGACTATCCTCGTTTCGCGCGCGACGCCGACGCCGTCAAGAGCCCCCACGGACCCGCGGCGTGCGGCTTCTCTGCCGTGTGTCGGCGGTCTGGGCCCCCTTCCCCGCTGCCGCGCGCCCTGACCCCCGCGCTCAGGGCGCAGGGGCGGGGGCTCCGCACACTGCCAGGTTCACGCTTGGGTTGCTCGCGGCCGCGGTGCCGACGGTGATGGTGCTGCGCGCCTAGTACCTCGTCGCAGGAGTTCTGACGGGTTGAAGAAGCCGCAAGGGCGCAAGGGTCGCAAGGACAAGATGAGATGAGGGTGAGTCGCCTGAGTCGTCCTCCCTTGCGACCCTTGCGCAAGGGCGCAAGGGTCGCAAGGACAAGATGAGATGAGGGTGAGTCGCCTGAGTCGTCCTCCCTTGCGACCCTTGCGCCCTTGCGGCTTCTTCAACCCGTCAGAACTCCTGCGACGAGGTACTAGTACAGCCGGGCGGGCGCGGCTCGCGGGCGACCTCCGGCGCGCAGGCGTCGCGAGGCCGCCGAAGACCTCGTCGTGCTGGCCGCCCGCGGCGACCCCTCCGTGGATGCACGAGCGCTACCGGGCCCTGCGCGAGGCCATGGCCACGCTGCCCCGGTGACTTGCGCCGC
The DNA here is from genome assembly GCA_044229975.1 of Polyangiales bacterium. Classification (GTDB taxonomy): domain Bacteria; phylum Myxococcota_A; class Polyangia; order Polyangiales; genus SCUS01. The sequence goes on along the minus strand of JBGARZ010000015.1, from coordinate 83,777 downwards.
ACACGCCACTCGGGCAGACACGGCGGCGTGAACCCGCTGCGACGCTCGATCCTCTCCGTGCTGCTCCTCTCGGCCGCCTGCTCGGCGCGCGCCGGCGGCGGCAACATCATCATCGGCGGCGGCGACGCCTCGACCTCCGACAACGGCGTCACCACCGACGTGACCGCGCCGCCGGTCGACGATGGATCTCCCGTCGACGCCGGCCTTCCCGTCGATGTGCCGTCGGTCGACGTGCAGGAGATGACGTGCACCCCGGGCACCTCGGTGTGCCTCGACGCGCAGACCGCGCGGGTCTGCGGCGAGGACGGGCGCACCACCGTCTCGGTGGCCTGCGCCGCCACGGGCGGGCGCTGCGAGGGCGGGCGCTGTACGTCGCGGGTGTGCGCGCCGGGCACCCTCCAGTGCGTCGAGGGCGCGCGCCAGCGGTGCAGCGACGACGGGACGACGTACTCGCCGTTGCCGTGCCCGACGGCGCCCAACGGGGTCAGCCGCTGCGGCGACACGGTGAGCTGCGTGCTGTCCTGTAACGAGGGCTTCCGCGACTGCAACGGCGCCTCCTCCGACGGCTGCGAGGTCAACGTCCGCGAGTCGTCCTCCAACTGCGGCACCTGCGGCAACGCCTGCCCGTCGGGGACGATGTGTAGCGGCGGATCCTGCGCGAGCACCTGCACGGGCCTCCTCTGCTCGGGGGCGTGCGTCGACCCGGCGTCGAGCAGCACGCACTGCGGGGCCTGCGGCAACGCGTGCAGCGGGCGCCCCAACTCGATGGGCCAGTGTGTGGGGGGCGCGTGTCGCCTCACGTGCACCCCGGGCTTCGGCGACTGCGACGGCAACCTCGCCACGGGCTGCGAGACCAACGGGCTCACCAACCCCTCCCACTGCGGCGGCTGCGGCCTCGCCTGCGCCGCGGGGCAGACCTGCGTCGCGGGCGTGTGCATGGGCGGCGGCGGCGGGGACGCGGCGTCGTGTCGGGCGATCCGCGCGGCGCGACCGACGGCGGCGAGCGGGGTGTTTCGCATCGACCCCGACGGCGCCGGTGGGGCGGCGGGCTTCGACGTCTACTGCGACATGGAGTCGTCCGGCGGAGGCTGGACGCTCGTGGCGGTCATCACCAACAACGACACGATCAACTGGGGTCCCCGGTCGGCGTCGTGGGTCAACACCACGACCTTCGGGATGCCCACCAACCCGCTCATCAACGCCGACGCGAAGAGCGCGGCGTACAACACCCTGGCCGCCGACGAGGTGATGATCCTGCGTGGCGGCGCGACGGGGGGCACCGAGGTGCAGACCACCACCGGCTGCCTGCAAAACCGCACGCTGCTCTCGGTGATGTCCCAGAACTCGGTGTACTCGGCGACCTGCGCCCTGAGCTGCACCACCATCACGCAGGGGACGCCGTTCCCCTCCGCGTCCGCGGCCTGCCACAGCGCCGGGCTCCGCTTCCGCTGCCGCGACGAGACCACGACCACCACGTCCAACGGCTTCCTCGTCTCGACGGACGACAACAGCTTCATCACCTCGATGACCAGCACGTCGGCCTGCACCGCGACGCAGTCGGGCTTCGGGGCCTCGACCGGGTCCAGCAACGCCGACCTCGACACCAACCTCACCGACACGCTGCTCACCACCGACCTCGTCCAGCGGCTGCTGTTCGTGCGCTGAGTCAGTCCGTGTCGCGGCACCGCGCGTAGAGCGCCGGGAGGAAGCCCGCGAGGTGCGACATCTCCTGCGAGCAGTGCACCAGCAGCTCGTACCCCTGCGCCGCGGTGGGCTTCATCACCCGCCGCGCGGCGCTCACCACCGCCGTCTCGACCCACCCCCCACTCCGCGGCGCTGCATACGCGCCGCCCAGCCAGAAGCGCGAGCGCATCTCCGCGCCGCCCTCCACGCGCCTCACGTGATGCACCAGGTGCCCCGCTTCGATGGACGGCGACACCAGCCCGATGCGCGCCGCGATCACCGTCGCCTGCTCAGCGTCGGCGAGCGCCGCCTCGTCGAAGCCCAGCTCACCCGGGCGCACGAAGCGGATGGTCGCGTGCTGGAGCGGGCTGCCGATGTACTCGTCGACGAAGGACGTTCGACCGACGTAGCGCTCGCGCCCACGGCTCCCGCTCGGAGGGTCGACGTCCCACCGCGCATGAACATGAGCCCGCGGGTGCCAGAGCTTGTACCGGCGCGCCTCCGAGCCGTGCCAGCCGAACCACCAGTCGACCATCGCGGGCGACACGCCGGGCATCGCTGTTCGCACCGCGACGTGCATCGAGCCGTCGTCCGCGAGGCCGTAGCCGTCTTCGAGCACACCATCCCCCGCGTCCAACAAGCGCGGCGCGTCGGCGAGCGTCGGGAGCAGCGCGCTGGCCACGGGGCCGTGCAGCAGCGCGTCGCGGGCGTGCGCGGGGAGCGGCGCCATGCGGGGGTTCCAGAACTCCGCGAAGGGCGCGTCGTCGAGCTCGCCGGGGCGCATGCCGAGGTGGAGCGATCGATCGGGGTCGGGGTGCTTCACAGCCGGCCCATCCACGGGTGGAAGCGACCGTCGGGGTCGTACGCTGCGCGCACCGCGTCGAGGCGCGCCATGTTGGCGTCGGAGACGAAGCGCGCGGGGCGTTGGCCGAGGTTCTCGTCGGCGAGCTGGCAGCCGGTGGCGAGGTGCTCCATCTCGCGCACGCGATCGACGGCCCATGCGGCGTGGCGGCTGTCGTCGTTGGCGTGTTCCCAGGCGCCGTAGAGCGCGAGGTAGATGTCGTCCTCGACGGAGAAGGCCATGTCGGGGCGCTCGGGCGGCGGCGTCCAGTTGAGCCACAGCATGTGCGACGGTCGCGGCGGCATCGTCGCGGCGATGCGATGCAGACCGGGGAGGAGCTCGTCGATGGAGGCGTGCGTCCAGAGGTTGTCCACGGCGTAGCGGTGGTTGTCGGGGTAGTGGGACATCACCGCGCGGTACATCAGCCCCAGCGTCGACGGGACGAAGGGAACCCGCACCGCCGCCCGCTTGCGGTGGGGCGCGACGTTCATGAAGGACACGTCGTTGAGGGCGCCGCGCACCGAGTCGGCGAACACCGGCGCAAACACCTCGATGCCAGGGCCTCCGACGCCGAGGGCGCGCGTGGTCATCAAGATCTGCAGCTCCACGGACGACGGCACCTCGGGGCCGATGCGCCGCGCCCAGCGAAACACCTCCTCCAACATCGAGAGGGGATAGCTCTGGAGCGCGAAGCCCACCACCGACGGCCGCCGGTGCACCCGCAGATGGAAGCGCGTCACCACGCCGAAGAAGCCGGGGCCCGATCCACGCGCGGCCCAGTAGAGGTCGGCGTTTTCCGAGGCACTCGCGTGCACGAGGTCACCGTCGGCCGTGACCACGTCGACGCCTTCGACGCTCATGCAGGCGAGGCCGAGGGCGCGGCCGTTCCAGCCGAAGCCGCCCTGCAACAGGTAGCCACCCACACACACGCCCTCGCAGTGCCCCGTCGGGAAGGACAGGCCCTCGCGCCCGAGGGCCGCCGCGAGCTCGTGACCCGCGCGGCCGGGGCCCGTCGTCGCACGCATCGCCTTTGCGTCGATGGTGACCGCGTCGAGGCGCGACACGTCGAGCAGCATGCCGCCGTCGCGCACGTGGTTGCCCGCCCAGCTATGGCCGCCGGAGCGCACGCCGATGCGCAGGCCCTCGCGCTTCGCGCGCTTCACCGCGGCCACGACGTCGTACACGTCGCGCGCCTGCACGATGACGTCGGGGAAGCGGTCGGGGAGGCGGGCGTTCCACATGGTGTCGCGGCGCGCGGGCTCGTAGCCGGCCGTGCCGCGGAGGTAGGTGCGCGGGCTCGTCGTGGGTGCGCTCATGGGTGTCACTCCGGGGGAGCTCAGAGGCTCTCGGTGAAGGCGCGGACGTGCTTGAGGACGGCCTTGATCTTGGGGAGGTCGGAGAGCACCGACGGCACCACGAGGCGCAGCGGGCGCTCGCGACCCACGAGCTCGGTGAGCACCGGCACCACCGCGGCCCCGCCGGGTTCTGCCTCGGGCAGCAGCGCGTCGGGCAGGAGCGCGAGGCCGAGACCGCCGAGGACGCACTGGCGCAGCAGGTGGATGTCCGAGGCCACGAGCACGGGCTCGACGGTGAACGCTCCGCCCGAGCACAGCGGCCAGACGCGCGGGTTGTCGCCCGGCGAGTCCCAGGAGAAGACCGTGTGCGCGGCGAGCGACTCGATGGTGGTCGGCGTGCCGTGGCGCGCGAAGTAGTCGGCGCTGCCCACCACCCACTCGTGGATGCGGAGGATCTCGTAGGACACCCACGGCCCCGGCGGCGAGCGCGTGCCGAAGTGCACCGCGAGGTCGACGTCGTCGAGCAGTCCGCCGATGGGATCGTCGCTGAAGCGCAGGTGCAGCGAGAGGCGGGGGTAGGTGTCGCGCATCGCCGCGAAGAGCGGCACCAGGATGTGCGGCGGCAGGCCCACCGGGAGCAGCACGCGCAGCACCCCGGAGGGCTCCTGGCCGATCTCGCGGATGGAGGCGACGAGGGCCGTGGCCTCCTGGATCATCAAGCGCCCGCGGGTGACCAGCACCGCGCCCGCCTCGGTGGCGACGATGCCCTCGCGGCTCTTGTTGAGCAGCGGAACGCCCGCCCGCGCTTCGAGCGCGTCGACGCGTCGACGCACGGTGGCGCGCGGCATGTTGAGGCTGCGCTCGGCCCCAAGAAACGACCCGGTTTCGATGACGGCGAGGAAGGCCCGCAGCTCCTCAAGGTCCATGCCTCAATGCTCTACACCCGCGGCGCGCGGCGCGGCGGTGGCCAATTGCGGACACCCGATGCACCACCTACGGGGCGGCCGATGCGTTGCGTTGGCGGGCGCAACCGGGCTTCCCTTGCGGTGGGCAACCGGGAGACGTCGATGAGCAGTCCTTCAAGAGAGCCGGGGCTTCGCGCGGGAGACTCGTTCGGCGGGTACGAGATCGTCCGACGCATCGGCGCCGGGGGTTTCGGCGCGGTGTACGAGGCCACGAAGCTCCCGCTCCGCAAGCGCACCGCGCTGAAGGTGCTGCACCGCGAGCACACGCACGAGCCCGACCTGCTCGACCGCTTCCTGCGCGAGGCGGAGATCGTCGCGCAGCTGGAGCACCCGCACGTGGTGACGGTGTTCGACGTGGGCGTGCACGACGGGCTGCCGTACATCGCCATGGAGCTGCTCGACGGCGAGAGCCTGGCCGACGCCGTGAAGCGCGGCGGTCCGATGCGCCCGTCGGTGGCCGTCGACCTGATGCTGCCGGTGCTGTCCGCGATGGCGGTGGTGCACGAGCGCGGCATCGTTCATCGCGACCTGAAGCCCGACAACATCTTCCTGGCGCGCACCAGCACGGGCGCGACGGTTCCGAAGCTCCTCGACTTCGGCATCGCGAAGGTGCGAGGCGCCGCCCAGGCCCTCACCGTGACCAACGCCATCATGGGAACGCCCAGCTACATGTCCCCGGAGCAGGCGCGCGAGTCCAAGCACATCGACGGGCAGAGCGATCAGTGGTCGCTGGCGGTGATCCTCTTCGAGTGCCTCGCGGGCGCGTGCCCCTTCCAGGCGACCAACCTCCTCGAACTTCTCGTCGCCATCACCACGGGCCCGACGCCGCGGCTGCGCGACAAGGTTTCCGACCACTCGGCGGCGCTGGAGGCGGTGCTCCTTCGCGCGATGGCCCCGAAGCCCGAGCAGCGCTTCCCCTCGGTGGCGGCCTTCGCCGAGGCGCTGCTGCCCTTCGCGTCGGACGCGGGGCGGGCGCAGTGGTCGGTGTTCTTCAGCGGGCCGGCGGTCAGCCTGTCGGACGTGGCCCGTCGGAGCACGCTGCCGCAAGGCCCGACGGCGCCGCGCGAGGAGACGCTCGCGCCGGCGACGCGCTCGTCGAGGCACCCCACCGGGCGGTCGACGTGGCAGCGCGTGGGCCTCGTGGGCGCCATCGCCGTGGCCGTGGGACTGCTGGGCGTTGGTGGCCTCGCGCTGCGGACGCCGACCGCGACGCCAGTGCCCGTGACGGCGGTGCGCGTGAGAGCGGCGACGCGAGCGCCGGTGGTTGTTGAGCGGGTTGATGCAGCGACGCCAGTGATGGCGGTGGCGCCGGTGATGGCGGCGGCGCCGGTGGTCGTGGCGGCGCCAGTGGTGGCGGCTGCGAGCCCGGTGGTGGAGGAGAGCAACGCGGAGGCGACGCCGACGCGGAGGCACCGTCGGCACCATGGGCACGGGCACAACCACGGCGACGAGCCTGCGCCGTCGGGTGGTGGGGAGACGATTCCTAACTTCTGAGCGCGCGAGGGCGACGTCGGCGACGACGCTCCGTCACCACCGCACCAAGCGACACCAGCAGCACCACGGCGCCGCGATCGGGTGACGGGGCGCGCTCCCCGACGCGGCAGCCACAGCCTCCGGGCGTCGTGATCATCGGCCCCGGCGACGCATCGTCGGTCGTGCTCGGCGCGACGTCGCGAGCGGTGGTCATCACGTCCACGACGTCGACCGCGGTGACGTCGATGCCCCCACCGTCGGCAACCACCATCACATCCGTCGCCATCGCGTCGACGCCCGGGACGTCCATCGACACCACATCGGCCGCGTCGATGACATCGGCGACGTCGGCCACGTCCGCGCTCGCGTCGCGGCAGAGCGTTCCCCCGTCGAGCGGCGTCACCGTCACGCACACGCCCGAGGCGTTGCACGCTTCGTCGCCGTTGCAGGCGTCACCGTCGCTGCACGGCGTCCCCACTGCAACGCTCGTGAGCGCGCAGCTCCCGGTGGCCTCGCTGCAACGGTTCTCCTGACATACGGCGCCCGCCGGCGCGCAGACCACGGGCGCACCGACACGGCACGTGCCCGCCCCGTCGCAGCGCTCGTCGCCGTTGCAACGGAGCCCGTCGGCGCAGAGTGTCCCCTCCGCGACGAAGGCGTCGGCCGGGCAGGTGACACTCGAACCCGTGCAGGTCTCGACGAGGTCACAGCCGCTGTCACTGACCGCGCGACAGACCACGGTGGCGGGCTGGAAGCGGTCGGCCGGACACGCCGACGAGGTGCCGTCGCAGCGCTCGGCGAGGTCACACGGACCAGCGCTGTCGCGGCAGAGGGTCCCGACCGCGAAGGGCTCGCAGACGTTGAGCACGCAGGTGCCGCAACCGCCGCACTCGGCGTCGTTGGCGCAGAGCGGGCCCACGACGGTGAACTCCCCGCTCATGCGGCCGTCGGTGTCGCGGAAGGTGGACAGCGACCGCGACGCCGCCCGCTCGTAGCCGGGTGTTGGCGACAAACCCTGACCGGCGTAGCCCCCTTCGGGATCGCCATAGCTGGTGGCATCCACGACGGTGTGCGATCGGTCGATTACCAACAACGCCCCGCTGAAGCCGAGGCGGAAGTACCCCGACGCCCAGGTCGGGTAGGTCGCGAGGTCCGGGGCGGGCTCCGAGGCGTTACGCCATTGACCGTCGGGGGCTTCGCCGTAGCGCGCCGCGTAGGTCGTGCGGTTCTCGGCAAGCATGAAGACGCCGCCCACGCCGAGCACCGCGGCGGGAGGGAGCACGGCGCTGCCATAAAGTGCCTCGGGCGCGGTGGGCGATTCGGTGAAGCGGAAGCCATCGAGGGGGAGCGGCGCGGGGGTCATGTTGCGCAGCGCGACCCACCGGCTGCGCTCGCTCTGGGTGACGAAGCGGACGATGAGGACCGGCGCGTAGGGCTCCCCCGTGGGCCCGAACCACACGTCGAAGTTGTAGTCGATGGTCTGATCGCCGGGCGCCGTGAACTCGGCGGAAGTGTTGGGGTGCGGGCCCTCGGTGCGGGGCGCGCCGTAGTCGCTGAGGACGTCGAGGGCGTTGGAGACGGTGGGCCCGCCGACGTCGACGGTGAAGCCACCGGGCTGCTCGCGGAAGGTCGCGACGGTGAAGCGCAGGGCGGTTGGCGGCGGGCCGCTCAGCCCAAGGCGCGACCAGGGGACCGTGAACTCCACGAGGGAGGCGGAGATGCCAAAGGCGCCGACGGGGATGGGCGCGCCCTGCACGCCGAAGCTGCGATCGTAGACGACGCCCTGCTGGCCGGCGGTGAGCTGGGTCTGGACGAGGTACTCCCAGGCGCCTGACGGGGCGACGTTGGTGTCGGCGAAGCCGGCCATGGCGGTCTGACCGGAGCCCGCGACGCGGTCGAGGTCGATGGCGACCTGCACCTGCACGGGGTTGGGGGCCGTGGTGGCGTTGCCCCCAGTGATCTGGAAGAGGAACGACACACCGATGGGGTCGGCGGTGATGGCACAGCGGTAGAAGTCGGCGATGGTCTCGGTAGAGGCGATGTCGATGCGGGTGTCGGCCGCGGGGTCGCGCCAGGAGTAGAGGCCGCGGTCGAATTGGTCGCGGGCGATGAGGCCGAGGTTGTCGCCATTGGCTTGGCGGCTGGACCACTCGTCGGTGCGACCGTCGACCGTGACAGGGAAGGCGTGCGAGCGCGACGGGGCTAGGCAGAGGGCCAAGCAGAGGGCCAGGAGGAAAAGCAGGACCGGCAAAGGACGAGGTTGGGTCATCGACGATGTTCGTTCGCATGAATGCTAGACGACAGAGTGCGAGGAGAATCACTCGCGAGATCACACGATACCGATACCAACGGCTCTTCCGTCCTCAAATGCCCCTTTTGCCAGCATTCACAAATTTAGGCAGAAAACAGTCTACTCAAGTGGGCCGTGCATCGGATCAGACTCGTCCAACCCGATGTCTTCCAGACAGATGTTAAAGCCCTCCGCCTGATTCCGAATCCGCGCGAGCGCCTGCCGAAACCCGAACTCGGATCCGGAATCGAACTCAGAGCCTGTCTCAGCGGAGCGCCGCGCCGCTTGGACCGCCTGCTCGCGAAGATATGACACGAGATCGCGCAAGAAGTTGACCTCAATCTGATCACTCATCGGACACCAAACCTGAGAAGCTACCATCCATCATCTGGCAGTCCGAGTGGATCGACAAGGGGATTGAGTCCATCGAGCAGGACATCCGCGTGCCGAATCCCAAAGGACTCCGCTTGGTTCTTGATGCGCAAAAGTGATTGACGGAGTGCCAACTCCCGTCCAGCGTCGAACTCAGACCTCTCGTTGGTGGCACGGCGCGCGGCCTCGTCCGCTCGCTCGCGCAGGGACCACACGAGATCACGAACGAAGTTGACTGTAGTCTCATTGTCGCTCATTCACCAAATCTCCTAAAGCGGGTCTCGACCGAGATCTCGATTTGATCAGACCAGTCATCAATCTCATCCAGCCAGTGCTCGACATCGTCCATCCTTTGAGAAGCTCTGTTACTGTTGAAATTTGGGGAATGCGGACCAGTCGGATTTCCCAGATACTCCAAGTGTCTCTCGATATTTGCCCTCATGTTTCGAATCGACCTTTCCAATCCACCCCGAGTATAATTTTGAACCTGCTTATAGTGCCCGTTGTGTCTCCCTCCTCTTGCTGCCCTGAGATAAGGCGTCATCATCGCGCCGACGGATCCGTCGTTCGCAATTCTCGAAGCAACTCCAGCCCTTCTCGCAACTGCCGTTTCCCCGCCACTGGCGATCGCTCCAGCCACCATTCCTGCGACCGTCCCCGCAGTGTATGCGCCGGAGCACTGGTTGACCTCTCCCCCAATCCCCAGCGCGTCCCGGACGAGCCGCGTGAGCCCCATCGACGCCTCGTCCCCGAACCCACCCACGAAGTTCGACAGTGTCTCCAGGTCCGCCGCGTTCAGATCGCTCACCTCGACGAGCCCACTCGGGTCGATCCGATTGACCGGATCGTTCGCGCAATACGCGTAGACGTTGGTGTCCCCGCCTCTGAACCCGATGGGATCCCTGCTCAGCCATCGTCCGACGCTCGGGTCGTACACCCGCGCGCCGTAGCGCACCAGCCCCGTCGCCCGGTCGTACAACCCGCCCGCGTACCCGAACGGAATCGCCTCCCATCCGCTCGCGATCCAGTCCTCGCGCACCACCCCGAAGGCCGTGTAGCGCATCCGCTGCACCACCACGCCGTCGCTCGCCCGCACCACCGCGCGCACGCTCCCCACCTGATCAGTCACCACCCGGTAGCGCTCCCACGCTACCTCGCCTGCCGTCGTCGACGTCGCTCCGCTGGGGCGCACCAGCACCAGGTCCGGCACGTGCCCCGACGTCCCATACACGAACACCCGCCTCACGGTGTGCCCGTCCGTGTCGACCTCCGCCACCGGGTGAATCCCCGCGTACAGCCACCCGCGGTCCAACCCCGTACCCACGCGCCGACCGATCCAGCGCCCCGTCGGGTCGAGCACGTACCCGATGTCCGTCGCGCTCGTGCGCTCCACCTTCGCGAGCGCCCCGCGCACATCCCAGGTGTACGTCGACACCGTCGTGTCGGGCCGCGTCTCGGTCTCCCGCTCGCCCGTCACCCGATGGGTGTACGTCGTCGTCCCGACGCCCGCGCCGCTCGTCGTCTGCGTGCTGGACGTGATGCGGTCCTGCCGGTCGTAGGTCGCCGTCCATGAGACGCCCTCCACCGTCCACGCCGTGCGGTGTCCGTTGAGGCCGTTGTGGTCGGCGTCGTCCTCGTAGGTGTACTGCTCACGCAACGTGCCCGAAGTGAGCAGGGTGGCCGCGCTCACGTCGCCGCCCATCTCTCTGACACCCGTGAGCCGACCTGCCGCGTCGTACTCGTAGCCGGTGGTGAAGACTACTGGGCTACTGCCCGAGATCCCGTCGGTCTCCACCACGCGCGTCAGCCGCCCGCGGTCGTCGTAGCTGCGCGCGAAGCGGAGCTGCACGTTCGTCCCCTCGCGGTGTTCGTCGCTCGCCACCTCACCGTACGCGGTGAAGGTCCGCGCGCTGTTGGCCACGCCCACGCTCGTCGCCGTGAGGCGTCCCGAGGAACCTTCCCAGGTCAACCCGAGGCCGTCGGCCAGCACCGTGGTTCCCGCGACCGGGTCGGTCGACGCCGGGCGCTGCTCGCCCACCTCCGTCGGCAGGCCGTCGAGGTCAACGCGCCGCGGAGCGAGCCGCGGAGCACCCGCCACCGTGAGCCCCACCGGCTCGAAGGTGTCGTCGATGGACTGCGTGACGGTCCCGGTGACCGCGCTCCCCTCCCACGCCTCGCTCACGGGCAAGAACTCGCTGTACCCGTAGCGCAGCACTGCACCGTCGCCCGCGGTGACGGTTGAGAGCGCCCCGGTCTGCGCGACGTACGCCATCGTCAGCAGCGTGGCAGGCGTGCCGGACGTGCGCTCGATGCTCAGCAGCCGCCGCGAGCGTGGGTCGTACGTCGAGTGCAGGTGCACGCCGTCAGGCCGCACCTCATCGGAGGGCAGACCGAGCTCCGTCAGCGTCGTCGACGTGACGGGCCCGTCCTCCGGCGGGAGCATCGCCACGGCGGTCGGCTGCACCGAGGAGAAGGTTCGCGTCGCGAGGTCTTCGTCGAAGCGATGCGCCGGACGCCCCGGCGGAATCAGCTCCGTCAACTGCCGCGACTTGTCGAAGACGTACTCGATCTCCCTCGCCAGCGGCAGCACATCGAGCTGCGGGACGCCGTCGTCGTAGAAGTGGAAGTGCGTCTCCGCGGAGGTCACGCCCGTCTCCCCGGAGGCGTGGCCCCACGACTCCTGCGAGAGCACGCCGTGGTGCCCGTCGTCGAACTGACCGCGCCAGCGACGCGTGCCCTGGGTGATCTGCTCCAGGCGACCGCGCGCGTCGTAGCTGTACTGCACGGGGTGCACGGTCGGGGTCACCCCCGGCCAGCGCTCTTCGATGAGGCGGCCCTGCGAGTCGAGCTCGCGCTCGCTCGTCCTTCCGCCACGCGTCTCGGTGGTGAGCACCATGTGCCCCGAGGACAGGCGCTCGAAAGAGCGATCGATCCACCGGCTATTCGGCCGTGTCTCTCGGACCGTCTGCGTCGCCAACAGCATCGTGCCGGACACCGTCGTCGGCGTGCCGTAGCTCCAGGTCGTCGTCGCGGTCCGCGAGCCGACCGTGGAGACGATATCTTTCGGGACCTGTACCATCGACCCGAGCCGGGGCTCGGGGACCGTTGTGACGCTACGACGCGCCAGCTCGACCCGCCCCGTGGTCTCGTCCCCCCCCGCGAGCGTGACGCTGGGGTGGCTGTACAGCGTCGACACCGGATCGCGGTTGCCACGTTGCACCGACTGTCGCTGCACCAGCGTGACGGTGTCGTCGCCGCCTGCGCTCTCCTGGGTGATCCACGACCCGAGGTCACTGTTGAAGCCCTCACGACGCCACCACGAGCCGGGATCTGTCTCCGACCCCGCTCGTTGTCGAACGCTGACCCTCGACTGGGACAGCCCGGCGCTCGACCCCGGAATCACCCGGCTCGCTGGCGCGCTCTCGTGTCGCCCCGACAGCGGGTCCGTCGACCAGGCCAGGCGCCCGAAGTCGTCGTACTGGTTGTGGGAGTGGCGCCGCTCGGGGTCGTAGGTATCCGTCACCAGACCACCGGCGTTGATCACGTACTCCCATCCGGGCATCGCCGCGCTCACGTCTTCCGGGCCGCCGCGGGTGATGCGTTGGACATGTTGACGAGAGTCCAACGTGTACGTCGTCTGTCGGCCCGCTGGATCCGTGATCGTGAAGTGCCCCGACGACCGCTCGATGGTGAGGGCGTTGCTCTCGCTGTCCGCGCCGAACACGACGCGATTCGGGCGGCAGGTTCCGTCCGCGTACTCGAAACGCTCGCGCACCACGCCGGTCAACGCATCGAGGGTCCGATTCAGGCAGCCACCGGAGAGGTTGAACTCCCACAGCGCCGAGCCATCTGGGCTGGGTCATCGTGCTGCCCGTCGTCGTCATGCCACCGCGCGCCGAGCGGGTGCGCACGATGCGCGGAACCCGCGACTCGGACGGGCAGGCATCGGACGGACAGGCCCGCAGCGCGATGTACACCGAGCCATCCGGGCTCGCGGCGAGACTCGTAGGCCATGGGAGGGAGGCCGAGACCGCGGTGCTCCCACTGACGAAAGGCGTGTTGCGATCGTAGCGGCCGATGATGCCCCGCACCTGATCGTTGCGAACCTGCGAGATGCGGTGGTTGTCCCGGTCGGCGACCCAGACCTCCCCATCGGGAAAGGCCAAGACGTCTTCCGGCGAGTGGTGCGCCCCGAGCGCGCGGGCACCGCCATCGGGAGTCTCCCACTCGGCGGCACCTCCCGAGCAGCTATTGCAACCGGAGTGTCGGTGAAGCACTCCATCGAGCGAGTAGCGGTAGACCTGATGCCCGTAGCGATCGACCACATAGACTTCGCCGTTGGGCAGAACCGACAACGCCCACGGATGGTCGAGGATGACCGACGTCGCCACTCTCGTGAGAGGCCACCACGCTCCCGGGATGAACATCGCGTAGCTGCCACCGCCAACGATGGTCGTGATGCGGCCGTCGTTGCCGACCCGGCGCACCCGATGATTGAGCGTGTCAGCGATGAGCACCGCCCCGTCGAATGCCACCTCGACGTCGCGCGGCGCGTAGACCTGCGCGGCCGTCGCGGGTCCGCCGTCGCCCGAGAAGCCGGCCCAGCCGGTGCCCGCTACGGTCACGATCGCCGTGCCGTCCGGTGTGATGCGGCGCACGCGGTGGCACCCCGCATCGGTGAAGTACACCGAGCCGTCGCTTCGGACGGCGATGCCATGAGGTTCGGTCAGCGCAACGGACGTCGCGGCCCCGTCGGCACCACAGCCCGACGTCCCAGTCCCGGCGATGACATCGACCGTGGGCGAACCAGTCCCGATGTTTCGCAGCCGACGCACCTCGTGCGACGACGGGACCGTGAAGTACAGCGTGCCATCGGGGCCGAACGCCATGTCTGCGACGGCGGTCCCGACGAGAACGTCCTCGACGATGCCGGGCCCGATCTCTGGCGGCAGGTTGCTGCCGGTGCCGAGCATGATGGTGCGGGTCGTGGGGTCGTAGCGGTGCTGGTTGGGGAGCTGCCAGCTCCCGAGCCCGTCCCCGGAGGAGCGGTGATGTCCGATGACTCCCTCCTGCTCCGCCCAGATGACCGCCTCACCACGGGGCGTCCCCGTGATGCGCATCGTTGGAACCTCTCCGAAGCGCTGGCCCGCGCCGACCTCCATCGGATACGCCTGCCCGACCCTCACCGTGACCGGCTGCGGTCCCTCCAACGGACGGCCCTGGTCGTCGTTGCCGTCCCACTCGATGCTCACACCTTCGCTGGAAGCGGGAACGTTCTGTTCGATGAGCTGACCACCGACCTCCACCTCGACCTGGTAGCGGCTCATGTCCTCGGCCCAGTCCCCACTGGGCGGCTGGGATGTACATCCGAGCGTCAGCGTGACCGTCCGATCGCGCCCATCCTGCGACATCGAGGACTGCGACAGCCCCGGCCCCTCTCCGGCGCTTGTCTGTGCGGCCTGGCCCAGGCAGCCATCACCACCCGGACAGGTCGCGTCGGTGCTCATGTTGCCGCGCTGACTGAAGCAGTTCTGCGCGCCATCGGGCGGCCCTTCGCCCCAGTTGATGTCCCATGGAGTGAAGTGCTGAACGCGCACGCGCCAGAACTCCATCACCCCTTCGCTGATCGGATGGGCTGCGCGAAGTTGGAGACGCTCCGCGAGGGTGATGTCCTGCTCACCGGCGCGACGACGGGTCCCGGCATCGCGCGAGGCCCGCGCGGTCCAACGGTGTACTCGGTGATGCGGAGGTGAGCAGGCTCATCGATGGCGCCGGACTCCTCGCCCATGTGCGCCGTGAGCTGGGTCCCTTCTGGGACGAAGACCGTCGCGTGTCGCGTGCCGTCCGCGTCGGTGTGGGTCGCCCCCTCTGCCCTCGTCCAGCCGACGGTGCCGGCACCTCCATCGGGATCGATCTCCGTGACGGCGTCGTCGGCGACCGTGAGGGCCACCTCATCCACCCAACGATCGCGGTCCCACGGGACGTTCACGCTGCGCTGCACTGGCAGCATGCCCGGCCGCTCGAAGTCGACGCGGAAGACGCCACCGCCGTTGATGACGAGGTCCCAGCGGCCGTCGATGCGTGAGAACGTGTAGCCGTACTCCGGGTGGCCGTGCACCGACACACGTGCGCCGCCGAGGAGCGAGTTGTCGTCCCGCGATCGGACGCGACCGTGAAGGACTCCGACGCGCGCGGGGACGATGACCCCGGGTGTCATGTCGCGCTGCACGGGATCGGAGCCGGTGTAGAGCCAGCTCGAACGCTCCACCAGCGGCGTGATCCGGGACGGTTCGAGGGGCGGCGCCGTCGGGATCGGTGGCGCCGGGATGCCGAGATGAGCGGTGAGCGGCGTGGCCGTGACCGCGCCCGTGTCGTCCCGGAAGAAGACCTGGAAGTCGTAGGTGGAGCCGAGGGCGAAGTCGTCTCCTGCTGCGGCCATCAAGTTCGAGAGGTCACCCCCGTACTCGTGGCTGTCCCACCAGTCGACGAAGGGACCACCGTCGACGCTGCGACGGACCGTATAGGCGACCGCATCGATGGGCGTCGTGCTCCAGAAGACACGGCCCGTGCTGGGGAACGTGAACGAGGTAGCGGCGGTCGTCCCGGTCGGCCAGACAGCGGGCGTCGAGGCGGCGAGGGTCGTGACCGCTGTCGTGAGCGTGGACGACGTGTGCCCTTCGTCGTCCTGCGCGAACACCCCCAGCGTGTACGAGGTGCCAGGGTCGAGGGGGTAGCGGGTTGTGTAGATCTGATCGCCGAGGCTGGAGCCAGATACGACGTCGAAGGGCGGCGGCGTTGCGAACCCGAAGTAGTGACTGAACTCGTCGTAGTCGTCGGTCGCCCCATCGAAGCGCAACCTGACGCGCCGCTTGCCCACCTCGACCACCTCCAGTGCGGCGCCCGTTCCTGCGACGGGAACCGGCCACGCGATGGTGAGCCGCGTGGGCGTCGCACGGACCAGGGTCAGGGTCCCGCCGGACCACGCCGGCCCCACGCCCCCGATGCCAAACGCCGCGCGACGGATGTGATCGCCATCGCCGCCACAGGCCACGACGAGCACCACCAACACCCAGAGCCACAGTCCACGCAAACGCCCCATCACTGCCTCCGTCACGCACGACCACCCGCCGAACAAATTTCGACCGTCTACCTTTTGGCGCCCACGCATCAGACGTCGTCAAGGCCCGCGGCGCTCACGTCTCAGACGCGTGTCCGCAGTTCGGACAGGCGGTCGGAGTGCATGTGATTTGCGAGAAGGAGATCGTGCAAGTGCGTCAAATTCCCGAGAGCGAACGGACGAGTTGGGCACGTCACTGCGTCGTCACGCGTTCGCGTTTGAACGACCGCCAGCGCGACCCGAGCGCCTCGTCACGCGGCTTCATACCTGCTCAGGTATGCGCGCACCGAGGCTCCTCACTCGCGGCCTGCCCCGACGCTCGGCCCCCCTGAGAGGAAGAACACGACCGAAGGCCCGAGTGCCCTCAAAACCGCAGCGTCACGCTCCCCGCCCATCCCTGTCCGTTGGCGGTGGGCCCGACGTCCACCCGCACCGGCGCGCGCGGCGCCAGCACCAGCGCCGTCACGCCCGCGACGCCCAGCACACCAGCCGCCACGAAGCCCGCGATCGCCACCGTCTGTCCCGTCTGCGTGCTCGCGAGCTCATCGGCGCACGCCGGGCCGCCCGAGGACACCTCGTCCCGATCGGGATACAGCCGACAGCGCGCGTCGTTGAAGCGACCCGCCGCGCCCTCGCGCAGCACCACGCCCAGCACCCCGACGCCCACCGACACGCCCGCCCCGACCACGAGCCCGATGCCCAGCGGGCGCAGCCACATGCGTCGCGGCGGCGCGGGCGCATCGACAGGCGCAGGCGCCCTCACCACCACCGGCGCAGCCGTCACCGCAACCGTCGCGACCGGCGTCGGTGCGCTCGCGGGCGTCGCAGGTTCGGCGCCCGCTTCGCGCGTCAGCGTGACGTCGATGGCCACCGGGTCGGTGCCCGCAGGAACGGCCACCCGACGCGTCACCAGCGAGTGACCCGGCGCGTGAACCACCACGTCGAGGAAGCCCGTCGTCACCCGCAGCGGGCGCGCGAGCGGCAGCGCGAGCGGCGACTGCCCCGTCCATTGAACCGTCGCGCCAGGGGTGGGGCAGATGACGGTGAGCGTTCCGAGGTGCTGCTGCACCGAGCGCAACACGCCTTCGAGGCCGGGGCGGTTGGCGACGATCCACGGATCGGTGGTGCGCGCGAGGGCACTCTGGAGGTGCTCCTCGGCGTCGGCCCAGCGCAGGAGGGCCCCTTCGGCGAGGCCGAGGCGGGCGAGCGCGCGGGGCTCACCGTTGCGCTCGAACAGCGTGCGAAACACCACGGCCGCCTCGGCGTCGTGGCCGTGCGCGCGGAGCTGCATCCCGCGCAGGTGCTCCGCCTCGACGTCGGCGGTCTGCGCGAGCGCGAGACCCGGCGACGCCGCGACGACGATGGCAAACGCCAGTGAGTGAAGGCGTGTGTGGCGCATCGGTCAGAGCCCTCCCCGAACGCGCCCGGAGGTCACGGTCGCCAGTCGAAAGCCGAGGGCCGAGTCGGTCTCGGGGCCGAGCACGCCGCGCTGTCCGCCCGACGAGATGCCCCCGCCGACGGCGCCCAGCAGCAGCGAGTACGCGCCGCGCGACGACATCCAGGTGTACTGCTGCGACACGATGTCCACCCAGCCGTCGCCGTTGTAGTCGCCCGCGATGGAGGAGAGCGAGTAGTCGGGCAACCCCGCGGCGGCGGTGAGCACCGTCGGCGCCGCGAAGGCCGACCCCCGGTACGGATAGATGTAGATCTTCCCGACGCCGCCCACGACCTGCGAGACGACCACGTCGGCGCGGCCATCGGCGTCGATGTCGATGCCGTGGATGCGCGACCCGGCGGTCGGGCTGTCAGCCAGCGTGAGGATGAGACCCGTCGCACCCGGCGTGCCTGTCGCAGCGCCGAGAGCGATCAGCACTCGGATCGATCCGGTGCTCGACTCGGTGACGCCGAAGTCCACGCGACCGTCGCCGTTGACGTCGCCGAGGTTGGCGGGTGAGCCGTTGGGGAAGCGCTGCCCTGCGATGGTCGACACCACCACGCCGTCACGACGCAGGCCGCTCGACCCGCCGCGCAGCACCACCAGCACGCGGCTGTCGTTGGCGAACTGCGTCGCCAGGAAGTCGTCGCAGCCATCAGCATCGAGGTCGATGATGGCGCCGTCGGCGGCGAAGTTGGCGCCCATGGTGCCGGTTCCTTCGATGGTGGTCGCGGGGTCGGAGGCGGGGCCGGTCGCGCTGCCGTAGTAGACGTAGACACGACCGCCCATCGGGTCGGGCGCGTCGTTGACGCCAGAGATCACGAGGACGTCGGCGTACCCGTCGCCGTTGTAGTCGCCGACGTGCGTGCGCAGCCCGAAGTACGCGTATCCGCCCGCCGGCTGAACGAGCTCCACGGGTGGCGTCTGGAGGCGTGATCCGTCCGAGAGGTAGACCCACACGCGACCGCGGTAGCCCGATCGCGGGCGCAGTTCGGCGACGAGGAGGTCGGTGAGCCCGTCGCCGTTGAAGTCGCCCGACGAGGGCATGCCGAACTGGTCGCTGCTACCGACGGGCGACGCGATGCTCTGGGTGGGCGTCGCGGGGAGGCCGTCGGACTGGCCCTGATAGACGTACGCGCGACCGTTGCCCGCGAAGGAGTTGTGACCGCTGATGGCGAGGTCGGCGCGGCCGTCGGCGTTGATGTCCGTGATGGGGCGGTAGGCGTAGCCGTCGCCGGTGGTCTGGCGCGCGGGCCACAGCTCCCAGGTGGCGCTCGCGAGGCCGCAGGGCGCAGTGTTTTGCAGAGGACGAACGCGCCACCACACCACCGAGCTGGCCAGGAACTCGGGGCGGGTGACGCGGAGGGAGGTTCCGGTGGCGGACTCGGAGCCGACGATGGTGGAGCAGGCGCGGTCGCGGCAGAAGTCGACGGTGGCGCCGGTCGCGGCGGGCGGGAGCGTCCAGCGCAGCAGCGGGCGACGCGTGGTGACCTGCGAGCCGGAGATGGGGCCGATCAGGCGCGCGACCCCGGCGGGACTGCACATGCCGAGATCGGTGATGACCGGCACATCGGGCACATCGGGAACATCACGGACATCGGGCACGTCGGGGACATCGACGACGTCAGGGACATCGGGGACGTCGATGGCGGTGGGCACGTCGGGGACATCGGGGACATCGGGGACATCGCGCGTCACGACGTCGATGACGACGGGGACGTCGATGGGCGATGGCACATCGGGGACATCGCGCACGTCCATCGCGAGCGGGACATCGGGGATGATTGGGACGTCGGGGACATCCATCGCGAGCGGGACGTCGACGGGTGTGTCGGTCGCCGCGTCCCTCGCGCCGGCGTCGGGCTGATCACTCGGGACGACGTCGACCCGATCGTTGGCGACCGGGACGTCGACCACCACGACGGCGTCGGGAGTGTCAGCCGATGACACGTCGAGCGCGTCGCTCCGGGCGGCGTCAGCGCTCGCGTCGGGGAGTCCACGTTCGAGGGGCGTACAGCCCAACCAGCCAAGCATCACCGCGGTGAGCAGCGCATTTCGCATCAACGACTCCCTGTTGATGAGCGGTAGCGAGCGCGGCGAGGTGGGTCAACGCATGCGGGCGTCCGGAAATCGTGCAGCGACTGCGCGCGATCTGATCAGCGCTCGTCGACCGCCACGCCCACGCAGGTCAACCGAACGCCGTCGCCCTCATCGCCCTCGAAGCGATCACCGGGCTGCGCATGGAGGGTCGTCGGCCCGGCGATGTCGCCATCGCTCATCCCCAGCGAGCGCACGCAGGTCTGGCCGTCGGTCACTTCGAGCTCGTAGCGGGTGCCGACGAGCCCGTGTTGGGTGGTGCCAGCACCCTCCATCGGGATGTCGTAGGCGTGGCGCACGCCGGCG
Organism: Polyangiales bacterium; assembly: GCA_044229975.1. Classification (GTDB taxonomy): domain Bacteria; phylum Myxococcota_A; class Polyangia; order Polyangiales; genus SCUS01. Next base: position 63,903 of record JBGARZ010000015.1, on the reverse strand, counting down.
CGCCAGAGCGTGATGGCCGACCCGCCTGGGACCGCGGGCGCCTCGCACGCGCGCGGCGGCGTCAGCGGCAACGCAGGCAGAGCGCGCGTGGGCGAAGCATCCAGCGGGTAGAAGGTCGTCGCCGCGAACTCCCGCGAAGACCACGCCACCACGCCCATGACGCCGTCCCAACGCCCGAGTCCGACGGTCTCGGTCCGTGGGATCGCGAGGCTGCGTCGCCGTCGCAGCACACCATCGGGCCCCACTTCCAGCGCCGTGACGATCGCCTCGTCTCCGAGCTGATTCCAGCGCGCCCAGGCCACGCCGCCGCCCGGTCGCTCCACGGCCAGCACCGTCAATGTCTCCAGGCAGTCGGGGACCTCAGCGAGTAACCCGATCGGCCCTCCCCGCCGGGCCCACAGCAACACGTCGTGGCTCGGTGAATCCAGCAGCAGCCCATCGCGGGACACGGCTTCCACCCAGAGTCCTCGTCCCGGCAGGGGGCTCGCCATCCCCACGAGCGCCGGCCCCGACTGCCCCGTGTAGGCGCCGCGCGCGTCGCGCCCCCGCCACATCAAGCGCACGATCCGCGCGCTGTCTGCGCCCGACGTGACCTCTGCTTCTACATGCTCGGTCGCCGTCTCCATGAGGACCCACCGCAACGGATCCGGCGCTACGCGCTGTGCGCCAGCGGGCGTTCGTCGCGTGCCGCTGAAGGCGCAGTGATACCGATGAGAGTCCAGGCTCGATGCCCGGCCCCGCGCCGCGTCCACCTGCTCGCAGCGATCGTCGGAGGTACCCACCCGGAAGATCTCCTGCGCCCGTGCGCTGGCCTCGGACGCTCGCGCGTCGGTCCCCAGGCCGAACCTGCCCGGCGAGTCGACCCCTTGGTCCCCAAAGCACCGACCCGCGCCCGACACCCCGAGCCCGACGATCGCCTGTGTCCCGTCCGTGGTGCTCGCCTGAAGCACGCCCCGGTAGTCGACCGTCACCCGTGCCGCGACGGCGCCCTGGAGGTCGAAGCGCGTCCACTCACCACCGGCGTTGCCTGTCACCAGAAGCTCGCCGCGGTCGAACACCACCGCGCCGTGGGTCGCACTATCGAACGCGATCGAGCGCACCCGCCGCGGCAGCTCCCACTTCATCAGCGGACCGCCGTCGGTGGTCCACACGTCGCCGTGTCCATCGAGCACCACCGCGCGACCCACCGAGTGGCTTCTCACCGCGACGCACGGAACCCTCCCGAGCAGCCGCAACGGCCCCGTGAAGCGGTCGCTGCGGGTGACGGTCCCGTCCTCCGTCACGAAGACCCAACCGCGCGCGACCGGCGTCGCCGACACCACGCGTCCATCGAAGCGCTCCGCCGCCACCGTCGCCGCGCCCTCCGCGGGCAGCGTCTCCCGCACCGACCCACACATCACGTCGCGCGACCCGTCGGCACGCTCGGCCAGCACGTCCACCCGATCGCAGGCCACCGCCGGATATGGCATCCGCAACGCGACGGCTCGCGGCCCCCGCGGCACCGTCAGCGTATCCACGACGAACCCCGCGACCCCGATGGGCAGCACCGCGAGGCCCCACAGCGGCCACATCGGCACCTTCCGCCGCGGCCCCTTCGGCGCCTTGAGCTCGCTCGCGCGGTACGGCATCGCGACCGATGCTACACCCGCGCGGTGCCAGCCCCACGCACCCCACGGTGGCGCATCGCAGCCTCCGCCGTCACCGCCACCGTCCTCGCCCTGCGCCTCGCCGCCCTCTTCCAGAGCGGCTGCACCCCGCTCCGCACCGACGACCGCTGGCGCGCCACCGTCCGCGCCCGCCCTGAGTCCGCCGACACCGCCGTGGCCTTCAGCGAGCGCGTCCAGTGGGTGCGTCGCTTCACGTTGCCCGCGCCGTTCACGCAGGTCTGCGACCTCGCTTCGACCCCGCGCGGCCTCGTCGTGGCCGCCTCCATCGACGCGCTCGGCGTCGACGGCGCCGCCCTCTACCGCTGGGACGACGGACCTTCTGCGCGCGAGCTCCTGCGCTGGGACGGCCAGGGCTTCACGCGCGTCCACGCCTGGGGCGACACGCTCGTCGTCCCCGACGCCGACGCGCCCTTCCACGCGCTGCCCTTCGCCTTCGACCTCGACGTCGACGGCTACGTCTTCATCTCCTCCCCCGACGGAACCCTCGCCCGCCACCAGCGCGAGGTTCTCCCCGCCGTCTACCATGTGTTCGACACCGCCCGGCTCGCCGACGGTCGCCTCGTCGCGTCGACCGGCGCCTATGCACCGAGCGACATCCCGTACATCGGCCACGTCGCTCCGGCGGCGCTCTTCCGCGACGACGGTCCCGGTCGCCCGTGGCGGCGCGTCCTCGAACACCCCTCCCCCGACGCGCGCGGCGTGTTCCGCTTCACCTACCTGCTGACGCTCCCCGACGGCGCGGTGCTCGCGGCCACCGAGTCACCGCGCGGCCCTGGCGCCGTCCGCATCGAGTCACCGGGCACGTCGCCGACGGTGCACGAGGCGGAGGGCATCGAAGGCTATGTGCTGCGCTGGGCGCTCTGGCGGACGTCGGTGTTCGCGGTGGCGCAGCGCTACTCGGGCACGACGCTGCTGCGCTCGGACGACGGCGGACGGCGCTTCGTGGTCGCGGCGTACCTCGACGCCCCGCAGAGCTTCGCCGTGGCGGGCGACGTGCTCTACGTGCTGGCTCGCGGCGCGCTCCACAGCACCCGCGACGGCGCGAACTTCACCGAGCACGTCGGCGTGCACCCGTCGCTCACGCACACGCCGTCGTCGCTGGTGAGCGCACCGCTGGTGGCGCACCGCGGGAGCCTCTGGGCGGCCTCGACGCGCACGGGTGAGGTGTTCGAGCTGCGGTGAGGGGCGCTACCCCCGACCGAGGCGCACCTTGATGATGCGTCGGTCTTCGGCCTTGAAGGTGATCCACCACGCGAAGAACACGTAGACCACCAGCACCGTGATGCACGTCGCGGCCGTGGTCAGCAGCCCGTGGTGCAGCCCGTAGCGCTCGGCCAGCTTCAGCACCCCGACGCACGGAATCAGCGGCGGCAGCGTGCGCAAGAACGTGTTGCCCATGTGCTTCAGGTACGACGTCCCGAGGCGCTTGCAGACGAACCACGGCATCACCACGAGGCCCGTCACCGCCGCGGGCGCAAACGTCGCAAACGCCACGCCGGGCAGGCCCCAGACGCGCACCAGCACCACCGAGAGGATCAGGTTGACCACGCCCTCGATGATCGTGATGCGGGCGGGCGTCGACAGCTCCCCCAGGCCCTCGAAGATCGGCCGCGCGATGCCGCGCCCCGCCACCTGCGCGACGAAGGCGAGGGCCAGCCAGACCATGATGGGCATGCCGCGCGTGCCGTGGCCCGCGTCGAGCCACAGCGTCAGCACGTGCCCGCCCCACATCAGGAACACCAGCGCCACCGGCGCCACGAGGCACATGATGGCCTTGTTGCCGAAGCGCCAGATCGACTTGAGCGCCTCGAGGTCGCCCTTCGCGGCGTGCTCGGACACGCCGGGCATCAGCACCAGCGTGGCCTTGTCGAGCGCGTCGCGCGCGTAGTCGACCAGCCGCAGCGGGATCGCGTACAGCGTCACCGCGCCGGGCCCGCGGGCCTGCGTGATGACGAACTCGTCGGTGTAGTTGATGAGCTTCTCGGACAGCGTGAACAAGAACGACTGCGCCGAGAAGGTGAACAGCTTGGACAGCCGCGAGCGCTCGAAGCGCGCCGGGGAGAGCGAGAGGCCCGGCAGCGTCAGGTGGGCGTAGCGCCACGCGAGCACCTGCTCGGCGATGAGCGAGGCCATCGTGACCGCGCTCACCAGCACCACCGACGGGTGGCGGACGAGCACCGTGAACACCGCCGCGCTCCGCACGATGAGCAGCACGAAGTTGTACTTGTTCATCACGTCGAAGCGCTGGAGGCCCATCAGGACGCCGCTGTAGACGCTGCCCGGAAACTGCGCGAGCAGCCCGACGCCCATCATCAGCAACATGATCCGCGAGTCGCCCGCGTACGCCGCGGGGACGTGCATGAGGTGCGGCAGCGGCGCGACGAGGCAGAGCGCCAGCGCGAGGCACAGCACCCCGAAGCCCAGGTACACGCCGAGGATGGTCGAGCACGTGGCGTTGAGCTCGTCCATGTCCTCGCGGGCGTGGTGCTCGGCCACGAACTTCACCACCGCCGCCCCGAGGCCGAAGTAGAGGATCCCGGAGTACCCGACGAGACCGGAGATGAGGACGACGATGCCGTACCCGACGTCGCCCAGCCGGCGCACCATGAAGGGCGTCATCAGCACGCTGATGAGGAGCTGAGCTCCCAGCGAGATCCACTGCGACGAGATGTTTCGGATGAGTCTGCGAACGTCCATGGGTCACCCCGGGGAGGGGCGGCGGACCGTATACCAGACGAAGCGGAGGGGAGAGATGACGAAGGTCGGACGGTCGCCCGACCTGAGGGAACGGTCGAATCAGGCCGCGGCCGAGTCGGTCGCGCTCGCGTCGCGCTCGAAGACCGGGAGCACGGCGATGGAGGGCTCGGAGTCGCGCGCGGGCTGGGCGACCGGGGCGGCCACCGCGAAGCGCTCGCGGCAGACGACCACGGACACGTAGCCGTAGCCCATCAAGAACAGCGTCGCGAAGGGCGCGGCGATGTAGTGGTGCGTGGCGATGGCGGCGACCACGGCGGCGGCGCTCTCGCAGGCGATGAGCATCTCGATCCACGGGAGGCTGGTGCGGGCCTTGTAGCGACCCTGCTTGGCCTTGTCGCCCTTCTTGGGGGTGCGGACGAACTCACCCGTCTCGGACTGGAGCCCCTGCCACACGGCCTTGGTGAGCCACGGGCTCATGCCCGCGCCGATGGCGAGGAGCCACGGCAGGCGGCTGAGCGCGCCCGAAGCGGGACGGCCCTGCGAGCGCTCGGCGACGACGTAGAAGGTGAGCAGCGAGCCCGTCGACGCGAACATCAGCGAGAGGTCGAGGGCGATGCCGAGGGTCGAGCTCGCGGGCATCACGAGGAGCATCGGGAGCAGCAGCACCGCGAGCGCCACCATGAGGGGGTAGGCGAAGTGCGGCGTCATGTGGAAGACCGCTTCGAGGCGCTGGCCGAAGGGCAGGTCGCGCCGCGACCACACGCGCTGGAGCAGCTTGCGCGCGGTCTGCACGGTGCCCTTGGCCCAGCGGAACTGCTGCGCGCGGAAGGCTTCGAGCTCTTCGGGGAGCTCCGACGGGGTGACGTGGTCTTCGCGGTAGACGAACTTCCAGCCGGCGAGCTGCGCGCGGTAGGAGAGGTCGAGGTCTTCGGTGAGGGTGTCGTGCTGCCAGCCGCCGGCGTCGCCGATGGCCTCGCGGCGCCAGATGCCGCCGGTGCCCGAGAAGTTGAAGAAGTGGCCCGCGGCGAAGCGCGCGCGGTTTTCCACCATGTGGTGGCCGTCGAGCATGAGGGCCTGCACCCGCGTGAGGATGGACACCTCGCGGTTGAGGTGACCCCAGCGCGCCTGCACGCAGCCGACCTTCGGGTCGGCGAAGTGGTGGACGACGGTGCGGAGGAAGCCCGGCTGCGGGAGGAAGTCGGCGTCGAAGATGGCGACGAGCTCGCCCTTGGCGATGGAGAGGCCGTGGTCGAGCGCGCCGGCCTTGAAGCCCACGCGGTCGTGGCGGTGGATGTACACCGCGTCGACGCCGCGCTTGCGCAGCTCGATGACCTTGGAGCGAGCGAGCTCACGGCTGTCGTCGGTGCTGTCGTCGAGCACCTGGATCTCGAAGCGGTCGGCCGGGTAGTCGATCTTCGCGACGCACTCCAGCAGGCGCTCGAGCACGTCGGGCTCGTTGAAGAGCGGGAGCTGCACGGTCACGTACGGGAGCTCGGCGTCGGGGATGCTGCGCGGAACCGCGGGGGGGAGGGACTCCCGGTGCTTCCACAAGAGCCACACGAGGTGACTGCGATGCAGCCCGTAGAACACCAGCGCCAGCAACACCGAGAGATACGGAACCGCGATGAGATAGGTGGCCATGAACGCTCCGGGCTGAGACCTCGCGGTGTGTACCGCTCGGGTGCGGGATGCCTCACGTTTTCGGCACCTCGCAGAAACCGCGGTGGTGATAGCGTTTTGACCCCCGTGAAGTTGTCGCCGACTTGTATTTTGTTGTCCCCGACTGTCCCGCGATGAGGCCCCCTTCCTCTGTTCGCGCGCTCCTCGTCGCCGCCCTCCTCGGGTGCGCGTCGGGTCCTCCGGTGCGCGCCACCCAGGTCGACCGCGAGCTGCGCGTGACCGCCGACGAGCCCGCCCGCGTCGGGTGGTTTGCGACCCTGTACTCGCTCCAGCGTGAGCTCGCGACGGCCGACACGCGCCGCCTGGAGGCGCTGGGTGCGCTGCGCTCGATGCTGTGCTTCGGGGCCGACGCGCCGCTCGACCGGGTGGCCGCCGCGGCCCAGGCCCGCCTCGCCCAGGGGAACATCGAGCGCGCGCCCACGCGCCTCCGTCGCACGGCCGCCGCGGAGGAGGTGTTGCAACGTTGGGTGACGGCCCTCTCGGCGGGCATCGACGATCGCGCGGGGTGGGCAGCCTTGCTGGAGGTCGAGCAGGCGCTGGTGGTCGAGCGCGTGGCGGGCGAGACAGCGACGCCGCTCACCATCACGCCGACGCCGCCAGAGGCCGAGCAGCCGCGGTGTGATCCGCACGGCGAGCCGGGGACGCAGGGTCTCCCGGCGCCCGTGGTGCTCAACCAGCTCGCGGTGCTGCTGCGACGATCGGCGGCGCAGGGGATGATGTTTCAACGCACGTCGCAGGTGGCGACGGAGCTGCGCGCGCAGCGCAACGCGGTGTCCAACGGCGCGCCCGCGAGCCTCGCGGCGGAGTTTGCGGCCGCCGACCGGGCGCTGCTCGGCGTGGCGGCGCGCTCGCTCATGCAGCAGCACGAGAGCGCGCGCACCGAGCGCTGGGCGCAGGGGGTGCTCCTGCCCGAAGGAGCTGTCGTTCCCGAGGACACCAGCGAGGCGGCGCCCGAAGAGACCCCCTGAATCTGGACGCTCCGACCGACCCGGGCGTACGGGTCATGGCGAGGAGAGTGTCCATGTCCTACCAAGGGTCAGAGCGCCGGGTGCACCGGGTCTTCGTGACGCGCAACACCGAGTACCACGTGCGCGCGGAGGTCTGCGTGGCCGTACGCGACCGCGCGGACGACACCTGGCGCGACGACCACCCCGCCGTCGGCCGACGCCTCGCGGGCGCACTCAAGCACGTCCACGGCAACATCCTCCCCACCCTCGAACAACCCGGCGTGGGTCACTCGGTGTACTTCCGCCGCGGCGAGCGCGACCTCGTCACGTCGGTGGTCGAGCGCATCGAGCGGCCCGTCCGCAGCGTCGTCGCCGCGTACCCCGCGTCGCTGCGCTGAGGGCGGGTCAGAGCTTCTTCGGCTTCGGTGACAGGAGCATCACCGGCGGGGTCGGGCGGCGCACGTCGTCGAGGGCCTCGCGCAGCTCCTCGATCTCCAGCGCGAGGTCGGCGTACTCCTCGCGCTTGAGCCCGAGGGCCTCGCCGAGCGCCACGAGGTAGTCGTCTTCCTGGGAGTCGATGACCTCGTCGGCGTCGCCCACGGCCTCGACCAGCTCCAGCAGCCGGCGCTTGCGCGACAGGCTGTCGTCGGTGAAGTGCGCCGCCGCGGCCTTCAGGTCGAAGCCCTTCGGGTCGAAGTTCTTGATGCGCTCGTCGACCTCGGCGGGGAGCGTCGCGTCGCCGAGCAGCTCGCCCAGGAGCTTGCGGACGGCCGCCTCTTCGCTGCCGTCCGAGGCGCCGTCGGCGTGCGCGGCGCCCATCAGCAGGTCGGTGATCACATCGATGCGGTCGCTCATCTCGCTCATGGACGCTCCTCGGGAAGACCCTCTTCGCGGCGGACTCTGCCACGGGCCCGAACGTCCCCACAAGCGACCGGCTCACCACCGGATCGAACCGTGATAAGCCCCTCCGCGCAGGCACCGGACCGATGACCCTCCGAGAGCTCCCGCACCGCACCGCTGCCCGCATCACGGCCCTGCACCTCGACGTTGAAGAGTCGCGCTGGCTTCGCGCGCTGGGGCTCTCCGAGGGCGCCACGGTGTCGGTGCTGCGCGCGGGCCCGCTGGGGGGTCCGTTGCAGGTGCGCGTCGGCGAGCGCACGGCCTTCGCCATCGACCCGTTGGTCGCGGCCTCCATCGACGTCGAGCCCTGCGCGTGAGCCACGACCACCACGGGGCGCATCACCTCCTCGACGACGCGCTGCCCTCGGTGCTGCTCGTCGGGCGCCCCAACGCGGGCAAGTCGTCGGTCTACAACCGCCTCACCGGGGCCGACGCCAAGGTGGGAAATTTCCCCGGCATCACCGTCGACGTGCTCTGCACCGACCTCGCGCTCGGCGCCCCCCACGGAACGCTTCGCGTCGTCGACCTCCCCGGCGTGTACAGCCTCGACGCGGCGCTCGACCCGGGCACCGACGAGGGCGTCGCGCGAGTGTTCATCGACCGGGTGATCGCCGACCAGTCGCGCGCCGTGCTGGTGCAGGTGCTCGACGCCTCACAGCTCGCCGCGGGGCTGACCTTCACCCGCGAGCTCCTCGCGCGCCCGCTGCCGCTGCTCATCGTGCTCACGCAACGCGACGTGCTCGCCGCCGAAGGCCGCTCGCTCTCCGTGGAGCCTTTGAGCGAGGCGCTCGGCGTCCCAGTCGTGGCCGTCAACGCGCGCGAGGCCGCCGCGCGAGAGACCCTGCGCGAGGCGGTGACGGCGCTGCTCTCCAGCGAGGCGCAACCGACCCCGCGCGCCGCGCCAACCTGGAGCGCCGATGAGCTCGCCGCCCGCGCGATTCGCGACGTGGCGAGGGTTCCGGCCGAGGCGAAGGCGCGGCGCGAGCGCACCGAGCACTTCGACCGCCTGCTCCTCCACCCGGTGCTGGGACCGTTGGTGTTTCTGGGGCTGATGGTGGCGCTCTTCGCCGCGGTGTACGCCGTGGCCGACCCGGTGACGACGGCGCTCGACGCGGGGGTGCAGCGCCTCGGGCTGCTCGTCGTGCGCGCGCTCGGCCCAGGAGCACTCGCGTCCTTCGTCACCGACGGCCTCCTCGGGGGTGCCGGCACCGTGCTCGCGTTTCTCCCGCAGATCGTCGTGCTCACGGCGGCGATGGAGCTGCTCGACGCCAGCGGCTACCTCGCCCGCGGCGCCTTCCTCATCGACGGCGTGCTGCGACCCTTCGGGCTCGGCGGGCGGTCGTTCGTTCCGATGCTCACGGCCCACGCGTGCGCGGTGCCTGCCATTGCTGCGACGCGCATCCTGCGCGACCCACGCGAGCGCCTCACGCTCATCCTCGTGCTGCCGCTGCTCACCTGCTCGGCGCGCATCCCCACCTACGGCCTCGTGCTCGCGGCCTTCTTCGGGGGGCGGCCGGTGTTGCAGGCCGTTCTCTTCGTCGCGCTCTACGCGACGGGCGTGGCGGCGTCGGTGGTGGTGTCGTTGGTGCTGCGTCGCAGCGCCACCAGGGGGCGTCGGCTCCCGATGGTGCTGGAGATGCCCGCGTACCGATCGCCCGACCCGCGCGCCATCGCCCGCGCGTGTCTGCTCGCGGGCAAGCGCTTCGTGCGCGACGTGGGCACCACCATCCTCGCATGCGGCGCGGTGCTCTGGGTGCTGCTGCACGTCCCGACGCCGGGAGCGCCCGCGGCGACGGAGGCGACACCCGCGGCCACGATGGAGCGCTCGCTGGGCGCGTCGCTCGGGCGTGCGCTGGAGCCGGTGACGCGACCCTTGGGCTTCGACTGGCGCATCAACGTCGGGCTCGTCGGGTCGTTTGGCGCGCGAGAGCTGATGGTCGGGACGCTGGGTGTGATCTCCGGCATCGAGGACGCCGACGAGCACCCGCGCTCGCTGGCCACGCGACTGAGCACGGCGCGCAACGAGCGCGGCGGGCTGCGGTACAGCGCGCGGACGGGGGTGTCGCTGCTGGTGTTCTTCGTGTTCGCCTGCCAGTGCATGAGCACGCTCGCGGCGATCAGGCGGGAGACCCGGTCGTGGCGGTGGGTGTTCTTCGTCGCGGGGTACACCTACGCGCTCGCGTGGGTGATGGCCTTCGTGGCGTCGCGCGTCGCGGGGCTGCTCGGGGTGCACTGACAGGTCATCGGGTGATCGTGCGACCACTTCGGACCGGGTGTGGTCGCGTCCCGCGCCTGCACCACCGGGCAAGCGATCGGCATAGGGGCGGCCCCTCCGTGAGGAGGAGCCGACCCCTGCCACACCACCGGACAAGCGGGTCCGCATCCGGCGGTTCGGACGGTTGAGGTCACCTCCGTAGCCTCCACAACCCGAGGCTGTCGAACCAACTGGGTCGGAGCGTGAAGCCCAGGCGGAGCGCGCGGCGCCACCAGCCACCGGCCGAGGCCACCGACTTCCAGCTTGCTTCGTCCCCTTGTCCAAGGGCGCGCAGCGACTGGTAGATCGTGATGCCTCGCTTCCAGTGCTTCAGTTGCACCATCCGAAGGCGACGGCGAATCCACTCGTCCAGCCCCTCGAAGAGCTTCGTCTGCTGCGTGAGGCGGTAGTACGCCCACCACCCACGCAGGTACCGATTCAGCCTCTCGATCAGTTGCACCAGACTGCGACCCGCCGTCCGGCTCGTGAGCTCCCGCACACGCGCCTTGAACGCCTCTTGCGACTTCGCCGACACCCCTCGCTTCACTTCTCCGCCGTGCGCGTAGAACTGAAAGCCCAGGAACTTCCGTCCCTTGACCGGCGCCACCGCGCTCTTGGACTCGTTGACCCGGAGGTGCAGCGACGCGAAGCGCTCCCGCAGGAATGCCATCACTCGCTCGCCCGCCCGCTCCGACCTCACGTACACGTTGAGGTCGTCGGCGTAGCGCACGAACGCGTGACCGCGCTGCTCCAACTCCTTGTCCACTTCGTCCAGAAGCACGTTCGCCAGCAGTGGTGACAGCGGGCCGCCTTGCGGCGTTCCCTCCGTCCGCGCCGTCGCGATCCCGTCGGCCATCATCCCGGCCTCCAGGTAGCGACGGATGAGCCTCAGCAGGCGCTTGTCCTCGATGCGTTTGGCCAACCGGCCCATCAGCACGTCGTGGTTCACGCGGTCGAAGAACGCTTCGAGGTCCACGTCCACCACCACCCCGCGCCCCTCCTGGACGTAGCGCTGTGCGACGACAATCGCGTCGTGCGCGCTGCGCCCCGGGCGGAACCCGTAGCTGTGCTGTGAGAAGGTCGGATCGAATCGAGGCTGAAGCACCTGGAGGATCGCCTGTTGGAGGAGACGATCCAGGGCCGTCGGGATGCCGAGAGTCCTCGTGCCGCCCGACGCCTTGGGGATCTCGCACGATCTCACCGGCTGCGGTTGGTAGCGCCCCGCGAGGAGGTCCTCGCGCAGACGCGGCCAGTGCACACGCAGGTGGGCCGCGAGATCCTTCGTCTCCATCCCGTCCACTCCGGGGCTGCCCCGGTTGCTCTGCACCCGCTGGAGCGCCCGCAAGAGGTTGTCCCTTCCGAGGACCGCCTCCAGCAAGGCGCTGGTGCCCGAGTGCTCGTCTCCTTTCGTCGCCGTGGGGTCTTCCTCGCGGGGCTGCGCGTTGAGGGCTTCACCCTCGTCGCGCCTCCCTCGCCCCGGTGGTGTCCCGGGCATCTGAGGCGGTTCCCTTTTGAGACTCATGGTCGATGCACCCTCCCTTCCGTTTGGTCCTTTGCGCGGCCGTCGGCCCTTCGTCGTGGCGTTCCCCGTCGTGTCTCCGACGTCGTTGGCGACGTCGGCGCGGGAGCCCAGGTTTTCGGACGCGCTACTACGACCTCTGCTGACTTCCTGCGCCGCACGTTGGTGTGTGTCGCCCTTTCAGGCGTGAAGCAGGATCTCCCCGGGTAAGAAACGCTGGCTTTCACGGCGCAACCGCCCGATCTACCGCACGGTCTCTTGGTCATTGGAGCTTCGCGGCTCCTTGCCCGCTCGCCCCAGACCGCACGGCCTCACATCGGCTTTCTGTCCGTCGGCTCGCCGTTTCGCGTCGGGCTTCCTTCAGACAGTCCGTTGCCTCGCTGCCCTTGCCTCTCGCGTGGATCGTCATGACCTACTTTCCCGGGGACTTGCACCCCGAAGCCAACGCCCATGCCGGGCGCACAAAGCAGGCGCCCCTCCGGGGCTTCCAGAAGCGCTCAACAGTGAGGTCGGGCTCCCAGTTGGAGCCCACGCCGCGGCGTCAGCGCGGCGCGCAACGGTCAGCCCCCCAATCAACGGGGGATTGTTGACGTAGCCTTCGCGCGCCGCGCTGACGCCGCGGCGTGGGACGGGACACTGAGCCCGATCGCGGTGGCCGATTGCTTCCGAAAGCCCCGAAGGGGCGCCTGCTTTCGCTTGCCCGGTGGTGCAGGCGCGGGACGCGACCAACCCCGGCCACGAGCGGGTACAACGACCGTCGTCCCGCTCACCGCGCCGTGCGCGAGCGCGTCCAGTCGATGCGCCACACGCCGCCCATCTTCACCCAGTGGAGCGGGCGGCGCTGCGCGTCCGGCGTCGCCAGCGCCAGGTGGTAGAGCTGGTCGACCCGCCCATAGAACCCGCGCGTGTGGAAGCTCCCCGGCCACTCCAGCTTCACGCAATCGAGGTGGTGACAGAACTCGTGCACCAGCGTGCTCAGAAACGATCGCGGCGACGACACCTTCCCGCGCACCGCCGTCCGCAACCACACCCTCACCTTCTGCGTGTCGGGCGAGTAGTCGCCGTAGAGCTGGTACGTCGTGACGCCCTCGTTCACCCGATGCGGCCGCACCCCGAGCACCCGCACCGGCGGCGCCGTCACCCCGAAAAAATCCGCCAGCGGTGACAGCACCCCGTCGCATGCACGCCGCACGTCCTTCGAGTCGCCACCCTCGATCGCCGCGCACAGCACCAGCGTCGCCGCCTGCAACGCGTCCGCAGGTGGCGGCGGCGCGAAGGCCGTGAGCGCCTCGCTCGCCTCGAACTCCCTCTTTGCTGATGCCTCCCGCGGCGCCGCGTCGGTGATCACTCCGCGAGCATAACAACGCCGCGCAGGGCGCTGACTAGTGCCGACCGCGCGGCGGACGCGGGCTCTCCCGTCCGGCATCCACCGGTGGAGGAGTCCCCGCGTCCGTCGGCGTCACCGGGGACGAGGGCGGCTCCGGCGGCGGCAGGTAGTCCGACGGCGCGCCGTACTGCGGAACCATCGACACCGCCTCATGCGTGTCGGCGTGCGCCGTCGAGATGAACGCATCGGCCCCGGCGGCCAGCGCGAGCGACGCGCCCGCGGTGAACAACACGGCCCGCGAAGCGCGCGGAAACCACGGCGCGGACTCGGCGCGCGCGACCCGTGGTGCGCGGCAGAAGGGGCAGGCGCTCTCGTCGGTGCGAACGTGGCGCGAGCAGGAGGTGCAGGGTGCCAGCGAGCTCATCGGCCGAGCGTACACCGCGCCTCCGGACAACGTGTTATCGGGGCAATGGTGCGCCTGTCCGTCGTCGCCCTCGTCATGCTCCCGGGCTGCTTCCCCGCCCTCCCCTCGCCCGTCGCGCCCGCGGCTCCGACCGCCCCGACCACGCCGCCGACGCGCTACACGGCCCGCGTCATCGCGCGCATTCCCCACGATCGCGAGGCGTTCCTCCAGGGGCTCACCTTCCACGCGGGTGCCCTCTACGAGAGCACCGGCCTGCGCGGCCGGTCGTCGGTGCGCGTGCTCGACGCCACCACCGGCGCCATCACGCGACGCCGCGAGGTGTCCGACGAACACTTCGCCGAAGGGCTCACCGTCCTCGGCAACCGCGTCTTCCAGATCACCTACCAGACGCAGACCTGCTTCGTGTACGACGCCGCGACGCTAGAGCCCGTGACCACTCATGGCTACGAGGGCGAAGGCTGGGGCCTCACGCACGACGGCCACCTCCTCATCATGAGCGACGGAACCGACACCCTGCGCTTCTTCGACCCCGACACCTTCGTCGAGCGACGACGCGTTCGGGTGACCTGGCGGGGCAACCCCATCGACCAGCTCAACGAGCTGGAGATGGTGGAGGGCGAGGTCTTCGCCAACGTCTGGCACAGCGACCGCATCGCGCGCATCGATCCGGCCACCGGCCACGTCGTCGCGTGGATCACGGTGCCCTTCTCGCGCCTCTCGCTCGGCCTCACCGAACCCGAGGCGGTGCTCAACGGCATCGCCTACGAGCCCTCGACGCGGCGACTTCTCCTGACGGGCAAGCTCTGGCCGGTGATGTTCGAGGTGGCGCTCGTTCCGGCAGAGTGAGCGTCTATGATCGCGAGCCGTGACGACGCAGCCGCCGACCGCGCGTGAGCTCGACCGCGCGCTCCGCGATGGGCGATCGCCCGTGTCGGGCGTGGCGGTGTTCGGCGCGACGACGGTGGCCGTGCTCGCGACGCTGCCGGCCTTGGGCGCGGCGCTACGAAGCGCGATGCGCGAGATGCTCACGCAGGCTGCGCGCGGGGACGTCGACCCGTGGCGGGCGACGGCGAGCGTCGCGGCGCGGGTGGTGGTTCCGTTGGGGGTGACCCTGGGCGCGGCGGTGGTGGCGGCGACGGCGGTGACGGTGGCGCAGACGCGCGGCGCGTGGCGGTCGTCAGACGCGGAGGGTCCGTCGGGGGAGCCGAGCCCGTGGGCGACGGCGGCGATGGCATTGGCCTACGGGGCAGTGATGTTGGCCGTGGGCGTGAGCGCGTGGGACGGTGGTGGATAGGGCGTCCGGCTCATGTTCCCCTCGGGGTGAACGCCCCCTTCCGGGGAGCTCCGGTTGGAGGTACGGATCAGGCACGATGCTGTTCCCGATCGACGACCTGCTGGACGAGGGCGCGTGCTACCGGCTGCTGCTGGAGGCGATCCACCCGGAGGGCCTCCGCTGCCCCGAGGGACACGAGCTACCCGACGATCAAGCGCCCCATGATCGTCACCGTGAGCCCGTGGTGGACTACCGCTGTCGCGCCTGCGGCAAGGTCTTCAACGTGTTCACCGGCACGCCGCTTCAGGGAGTGCGCTTCTCGTCCCCGCGATTGGTCATGATCCTGCGCGGCTTCTGTCAGGGCGTTACTACGCTGCATCTGTCGCAGGAGCTTGGTGTCGGTCGACGCAACCTGCTCCGACTGCGACACCGCGTTCAGGGCATGGCGCTTGAACGCTTTTCCCCCCTGCGCCCTGCCCGATCGTCTCGTGGAAGCCGACGAGATGTACCAGAACGCCGGGGAGAAGGGCCGCCCCCATCCCGATCCCGATGACCCACCGCGTCGGCGCGGCCATCACTTCAATGGACATGGCACTTTCGACAACGATCGCCCGCCCATTCTCGGAGTGATTGGCCGGGAGTCCGGTCAAGTGTTCCTGCGGCAGACGTATCGCAGCACGGTGAAGGCGATCGAGCCCGTGGTCCTGCGCGTGACGGACCCCGGCACCGAGGTCCACACCGATGAGTGGCATGCCTACGACGACCTAGACGACCGAGGTCGAACGCGCTTCTCGGTCAACCACAAGCGCAAGGAGTGGGCGCGCGACGATGATGGGGACGGCATCCGAGAGGTGCACTCCAACACCATCGAGGGCTTCTGGCTCGGCCTGCGGAACTACCTCCGACCCTTCCGCGGCGTGAGCAAGTGGAACCTCGACCTCTACCTGGCCTTCTACCAAGGCATGCACAACTTCCGGCACGACTTCCTGGGCTTCCTCGCCCAGTTGCTCAGGCCCATCACCCCGAGGGGAACATGAGCCGGGCGTCCAATGCCGCGTGGGCTTGAGGAGCACCCCGTCGGTCGGCCCAACCAGACGTCGCCGCGGTGCAGACCGTGCGCCTACATTTTACTATTGCGTGTAATATTGATTCTGTAACCTACTGTACCTGCACGCTATTGTGGTCACAGAGAGGAGGGATCGGACGCTGGATGGCTGCTGCGACGCGCGATGACCACGCTGCCGGTGACGGTGCTGCGCGCGTCGATGATCGTGGGCGACTCGCAGACCGGCGAGATCGACCTCTTCGACGGGCCGTACCTCTTCATCGTGTTGATGCTGAGCTCGCCGGTGGACATGCAGCTCCCATTGCCGGCGGGCGGTGACCTGCCGCTGCATGTGGTTCCGGTCGATCACGTGGCGCGGGCGGGGGTTGCGCTCGGGGCGGCACGCGAAGCGGTGGGGCGAACCTTCCATGTGGTCGACCCGACGCCACCGTCGACGGGTGCGGCCTTCGAGCGCATCGCGCAGGTGGCGGGGCGGAGGGTTCCGCGGGGGATGGTTCCGGTGAACCTCACACGGGCGCTGCTCAACACGCCGGGGTTGGAGCGGCTCACCCGCAGCCCGCGGGCCTTCGTCGATCGCCTCGCCACGAGGGCGCGCTACGCCGACACGGGGGCGCGCGGCCTGCTCATGGCGCGCGGGGTGGAGTGTCCGCCGTTCGACGCGTACGTCGAACCGCTGGTGAAGTACGCGCAGTCTCGGCTGGCGGCGCGGCGGCAGCGGGCGGCGGAGGTCGAAGTGGACGATCCACTCGCATGACGACGACGGTGATCCTCGCATCGACGTCGCGGTACCGCCGGGAGCTCATCGAGCGGCTCGGGATTACCGTGCAGTGTATGGCGACGCCCTTCGACGAGGAGGCCGCGAAGGACGGACTCGGCGCGCTGCCCATCCCCGAGCGAGCCCGAGTGCTGGCCATCGGGAAGGCTGTGGGTCTGGGCGAGGCGTTTCCAGACGCGGTGATCATCGGCGCCGACCAGATGGGCGAGGTCGACGGCGAGGCGCTGGGCAAGCCGCATACAGCGGAGCGGGCGAGGGCTCAGCTGAGGCGGCTGGCGGGCCGTGAGCACCGGCAGCACACGGCGGTGGCGGTGCATCACCGGGCGAGCGGTCGCACCGAGACGATGATCGACACGCACACGCTGACGATGCGGGCGCTGACGGACGAGGAGATCGCGGACTACGTGGCGAGGGACGCGCCGCTGGACTGCGCGGGCTCGTACCGGGTGGAGTCGCTGGGCATCGCGCTCTTCGAGGGGATACGCGGAGACGACTTCACGGCGGTGATCGGGCTGCCGCTGACGAAGGTGGTGACCCTGCTCGGAGGGTTCAGGGTGCGCGTGCTGGGGTGAGCGTCGGCGTAGTCGCCTGCGCGGGAGGGCGTCAGGCCGCTTGATAGACCCGGACGTCCGGCGCGGCGGCGAGCAGCGGCTTGAGCGCGCCGACGACGTCGGCCGTGAAGAGAGCGCTCTTCAGGTAGGCGTTCGCCTGTTCTGCCGTATCGAAGCCGTGCAGCACCTGGACGTCGTCCTCGCGGACGAGCAGGACCTTCGACTTCGCCCCGGCGACCGTGTCGAGAAAGGGCGACCGATAGCGCCGGTAGACATCCGCAGCCGCGGGTCGGTTGGCGGGGGCGATCTGTAGGGTGATTTGCAAATAGACCATTGGGGTTCTCCTTGGGACACGAGGCGTTGTGTGAAAGAAAAACTGTCCCGACAAGCGCTCTTGACGGCAGGCCTGGGTTCGTGTGACCCAAGGGGCCGTGTCGCGCCGACGTCGGGAGTTTTCCTCGATCCGTGAGACTCCAATATCGATGCGAAGGCGGGACATCGCAAAGCATAAGATCTTGGTTGCTGGCAAAGAAAGTCTTGGCCGTCCTTGAGGGCGCCCGATCATCTGAACGCGCTGCGCGCCTTCGAGGCGAGCGCTCGGCACGAGAGCTTCTCGGCCGCCGCGTCCGAGCTCCACGTGACGCCCGCGGCCGTCGGGCAGCTCGTACGAAGCCTGGAGGAGACGCTCGGCACGGCGCTGTTTCATCGAAGTACGAGCGGCCGGACGCGGCTTGTGCCGACCGAGGCGGCTCAGCGCGCCCTGCCTGACATCCGCGCGGGGTTCGACCGGTTGAGCCTCGGCTTTGCGCGACTCAAGGAGGGGTCGGCCAACGGCGTGTTGACCGTGACCGTCAGCCCGGCCTTCGCGGCCAAGTGGCTACTTCCACGCATCGAGCGGTTTCAAGCGCGGTGGCCCGACACGGACGTGAGGCTCGACGCCTCCATGGAGGTGCTCGACTTCGCCGCACGCGGCATCGACATCGGGGTGCGCTACGGCGCCGGGACGTGGCCGGGCCTGACTGCCGAGAAGCTCATGGACGAGGAGATCTATCCCGTCTGTTCTCCGGCCGTCTTCCAGCGAAACCGCCGATTTCGCAGGCCGGCGGACCTTGCCGGACCGAGCCTCATCCACGACCTGTCGGTCGACGCGCACTCCGGCTTCGCGACGTGGGACGCGTGGTTGGAGAAGGCCGGGATGGGCGACGTCAAAACGAAGCGAGGCCTACGGATCAACAACTCCGCCGGGGTGCTCCAGGCGGCGATCGACGGGCTGGGCGTGGCGTTGGCCCGCAGCATCATGGCGCGGGACGACCTGGCGGCGGGCCGGCTGGTGCGGCTCTTCCCCGACGTCGAGTTCTCCTCGGTGCTTGCCTATTACATCGTCTATCGGCCCGAGCGCGCCGCCCTTCCGAAGCTGGTCGCCTTCCGCGATTGGCTCGTGAACGAAGCGTCACGCTGAAGGTCTCGATACGCTGCATTGCCGCGCGGAGCCGTCGGGAGAGAATCAGGGCGCGCAGCAGAGCACGTACGCCGTCGTCGCCGGGATCGTCCCGCCGTCGGTGATGCACATGTGCACCGCGTGCTCGACGCACCCGCTGCTGCTGCGGTGCGACCACGGCCAGTACGACGTCGACGTCGCGAGCCGCCAGCCCTCGGGGTAGACCCCCGAAGCCGTGCACGCACCAGTGCCCGCGAGGTTCGCCACCGCGGGCGTCACCCCGCCGCACGCGGCGACCGAGTAGTCGCCCCACACCGTCGTCGTCGGGTCGGTGTAGAGCACCCACCCCATCGCGTCGGCCGGGACGAAGTCCGGCGCTGTCCCCGTCGTCGCGTTGAGGTCGGCGGGGTTGCAGAAGTGCCAGCCCGGCGCGCACACCGTGGCCGCCGTCGTCGTCGCCGCCGCGAAGCTCACCCGCGCCCCACACGCCGCGATGCGCGGAAACGCAGCGACGTCCGTGAACCCCCGCCTCGGCCCCGACGCGCACCCGAGCGCGGCCTGGCAGCGACCCGACTCGCAGGCCTCGTTCGCTGCGCATGCGTGCCCGCACGCGCCGCAGTTGGCCGGGTCGCTGGCGGTCGTCGCGCAGGTCGCCTCGCAGCACGCACCGCCCGCTCCGCACGCGCGCCCGCACGCGCCGCAGTTGGCCGGGTCGTTGCGCAGGTTGCGCTCGCACCCGTCGGCCTCGACGGTGTTGCAGTCGGAGTACCCCGCGATGCACGTCGTCACGCAGGCGGAGCCTACGCAGGCGGGCGCCGCGTTCGGTCGGACGGCGCAGGCCCGACCGCACCCGCCGCAATGGGAGACGTCGACCCGCGTGTCGCTCTCGCAGCCGTTGGACGCTGCGCCGTCGCAGTCCGCGTAGCCCGCGGTGCAGGCCGTGACCTGGCACCCGCCTGCCACGCACGCCGCTGTTGCACGCGGGAGCGAGCACATCGTCGTGCAGGTTCCGCAGTGGGCGGTGTCGGTGCGGGTGTCGACCTCGCAGCCGTTGGTCGCGTCGCCGTCGCAGTCGGCGAAGCCCGCGTTGCAGGTGTACCCGCAGGTCGCGCCCGCGCAGGTGGCGCTGGCGTTGGCGCGCGTGGGGCAGGCGGCGCCGCACGCGCCGCAGTGGGCGACGGCGGTGAGCGTGTTGGTCTCGCACCCGTTGGCGGCGTCGCGGTCGCAGTCACCGTACGGGGCCGCGCAGGTGGCCACCGAGCATGCGCCGTTGAGGCACGAGGCGCCCCCGTTGGGAACGCTGCACCGCGCATCACATCGGCCGCAGTGCGCCACGTTGGCGAGCGTGTCGACGCACGCGCCGGCGCAGCAGCTCTGGCCCGTGGGACAGCGGCTCCCACCGGCGCAGCCGGCGACGCAGAGGTTGCCGACGCAGAGGGTCCCGGCGGGACAGTCGTCGTTGACGAGGCAGTCGACGCAGGCGCGCGAGTTGAGGTCGCAGCGGCGGCGAGCGCCGACCGAGCTGTCGGCTCCCGTGGTCGTGGCGCACGAGGAGTCGTCGCGGCACCCGGCGACGCACGCGTGGCTCGCGTCGTCGCAGCGCTGGCCGGTCGGGCACACGTCGCGCGCGGCGGTGCAGGCAACGCAGCGGCCAGTGGCCACATCGCAGACGGAGCCCGTGGTGTTGCCCGAGCAGTCGGCCTCGGAGGCGCATCGGAAGGGCACGTCGACCGCAGGAGCGTCGATCGTGGACACATCGACGGGCGCATCTATGGTTGCGCCGAGGTCATTGGTGATGATGGGGACATCGACGGAGCCGCCGCCGTCGACGCCCGCGACCAGGTTGTCCGACGAGCAGGCCGACGCGGCGAGGGCGACCACGAGCAGGGTCCACGATGCGGCGGTCGGTCGGGTGCTCATGGCGGAACCTTCGCCGAGCGACCGTGGATGGGTCAACGTCGGGCCAGTCGACGGCGATGCCATCTCCAGTTCGACGCGATGGTCGGCAGTCCCCTGAGCCAGACCCGGAGCGCGAGCCACGGGACGCGACGCTCGCGTTGCCAGTCGAGAACTCCGACGACGCTTTCGAAGAGCGATCTCCACGTGCCGGAAAGCAATCTGGCAACGCGGGCGTCGCGTCGGCAGTGGCCGTCGCTCGCGCTCCGGGTCTGGCTCACGGGACTGCCGACCATCGCGTCGAACCGCAGAGAGGTCTCTGGACTCCGAAGGGGACACGGACCCTTCGGTGCATACACTTCTCGGTAAAAACGAGGCCTCCACCGCTTCGTCGGTCCCCGGCCACCACGGCCCGCCAGGTTGACCGTACAGCGGCTCCGGTATGATGCGACCGCGATCGCCATGGCCGTGGCGACCTCGTCGACCGCTACCGCCGGTGACTCCCCGTCGCGCGCCTGGCGGCCGCTTTGGATGTACCACTCGTGATCAGATGGTGGAGCGTGTTCACGGACTCGGAGCGCTGATCGCGGCGCTCGCCATGGGGTGCGACGAAGACCCGCGCGGCCCGACGGACGCGAGCGCGGATGCAGCCGTGATCGATGCGTCCGACGTGTCCGATGTGAACGACATCGACGCGATGGATGCCACGGTCGCATCGGATGTTCCCGCCCCGGATGTCGGCTTCGATCGTCCCGTGATGGCGAGCGAGGTCGGTGGGCGCGTGCGCTCGTGCGCCGAGTTGATGCGCTTCTTCGACTGCGAGGGTGACCTCCACACCTGCTTCCAGTTCGACCCGTCGGGCGACCAGGGCCAGTGCGACACGCCAGGCGTCTACTGCGAGAATTGGTGGAACTGCGGCAGCCCGGGCAACCGGAGGCTCCTCGACTGGGACTGCTACTGCGGCGCGGCGGAGGCTGGTCTGCGATGGCGCTGCGTCGTCCGCGCGGTGTGCGATGCCGGGGTGACGCGCGACTGACGTCCAGGGCGGCGCCGCGGGGTCTCTGCGCAGCGGCCCGCCATGCCCATCGGCGTTGACAGCGCCGACCGCTGCGGGGGACGGTCTGCCGATGCCTCTCCGCCGGGTAGGTCGACTCGTCGCGCTCTGGACCGTCGTGGGCGCGCTCGCCTGTGTCCGCGACGATTGGAGGTACTACTCGCGCTCGCCGGACGCAGGCAGCCCATCGGACGTCGCGACGGATGCCCCCGACGACCGCCCCCTGGCGATCGACGCCCCTCCCGCGGACTCCGGCTCAACCGACATCGGGACAACCGACATCGGCTCAACCGACATCGGCTCAACCGACATCGGGACAACCGACATCGGGACAACCGACATCGGGACAACCGACATCGGGACAACCGACGTCGGGACAACCGACACGGGGACGGGCTGTCCTGCGGGCATGGCGCTCATCCCCGCAGGTCAGTTCCTGATGGGGGATGCGACGGGGACGGAGCCGCTCGCCCTGCCGGTGCATGGCGTTCGCTTGAGGGCGTTCTGCCTGGACGTCACCGAGGTGACCGTGCGCGCTTATCGCGAGTGTCCGACCGCGATGGGGTGCACGCCGACGGCGACGCTCCCGGCCTGCAATTGGGGCGTCTCCGGGCGCGACGATCACCCGATCAACTGCGTCACGGCGGAGCAGGCGATCGCGTACTGCGTGTGGCGCGGTGGCGCGAGCCTCCCCACCGAAGCGCAGTGGGAGTACGCGGCGCGCGGGGTCGACGGACGGATGTACCCGTGGGGGCCAGAGGCGCCCGGCGCTCAACTGTGCTGGAGTGGCGGCGGCACCATCCAGCCGAACACCTGCCCGGTGCGCATGTTCCCCGCAGGGGCTCGTGGGTTGTTCGATATGGGCGGGGGCATCGCCGAGCTCACCTCGGACCGGTATTTCACCTATACGGGCAATATGACCACGTACGTGGACGACCCCGTGAGCACGGGGGGCAGCACGATCCGGATCATCCGTGGAGGCAACTGGCGCAGCACCAGCGCCAACGACGTGCGCGCCTGGTACCGCGAGGGCCTCGAGGTGTCGTACTCGACCGGCGTCGGGTTCCGCTGCATGCGGCAGTGACGCTGCCTGGGGAGAACCGCGACCCGTAGGCGTCGACAGCGCAGGCGCACCCCCAGGAGACCGGTGGATAGGGCGTCCAATGCCGCGTGGGCTTGAGGAGCACCCCGTCGGTCGGCCCAACCAGACGTCGCCGCGGTGCAGACCGTGCGCCTACATTTTACTGTTGCGTGTAATATTGATTCTGTAACCTACTGTACCTGCACGCTATTGTGGTCACAGAGAGGAGGGATCGGACGCTGGATGGCCTCCACCCGTACGCCGAAGGTGCTCTTCGGGGACATCGTGAAGGAGCGGGGCATGGTGTCCCCCGACCTCGTCGCGATCGCGGTCGGCGAGCAGCTCACGCGCAAGCTCGCGTCTCTCTTCCACCTTCCGGGCAGCACCCGGTTCGGCTTCTACGACCGCCTCGACCTCATCCCCACCTATGGGCGCGACGACGTGCCGGTGTCGGTGGGGCGCGCCGTGCTCCGTGGTCTCCGCGAGGTGTTCTTGCCCCCCCGCGCACGAGAAGCCCTCGATCGCGTCGGCGATCGGCCGATCGTGCTCGCGGGATACGTGCAAGGTGCATCGGGTTTCGGCCTCCTCGAGCAGCTCGCCGACCTCGAGCTTTCCGACGCCGAGGCGCGCGTCGCGAAGCTCTTGTCGGAGCCGAAGCCGCTCAGCGCGTTCGAGCTCTCGCGCGTGTCGGCGGTCGATGCGCGAATCGTGTACGCCCTCCTGCTCCTCCGGCGCGCTCGTGTCGCCACGGTCACCCCCGAGACGGAGGCGCTCCGCCGCGCGTCGATGCAGTTCCGCGCCCCGAGCCCGCTCCGGCCTCCGTCGGTCGAGATCCCCATCTCCGGTGTGCAGAAGCGCGCGGAGCCCTACGATCCGCGCAAAGAGCCGCCGATGAGCGAGCCGCGGATCATGAACGCGCAGAAGGCGCCCGCGAGCACGCCCGAGCCTCCGCCCCCTTCGACCAAGGGCGAGGCGGCCCGCGATCCGGTCCTCGCGCGGCTCAAAGCGCGCGGCCTCGTCCGTCGCGCCGAGCTCCCCTCCGCGCTCGTGCTCCTCCGCGAGCTCCGCGAGCAGACCCCGAAGAACGACGACGCCGAGCTCGAGACCCTCTACGGCTACTGCCTCGGTCTTACCCAGTCCGAGAGCGTAAGTAAATCAAGGCACTTTTCAGGGGTGTCGGCTGGGCTCGCGGGGAGCGACGAGCTCGACTTCCGTGCCGCTCGGCACCTGTCGACGCGGGACGTGGGGGCGGTGCTGGAGCGCACGCGCGACCGGATGGT
Organism: Polyangiales bacterium; assembly: GCA_044229975.1. Classification (GTDB taxonomy): domain Bacteria; phylum Myxococcota_A; class Polyangia; order Polyangiales; genus SCUS01. The sequence continues at coordinate 40,074 of JBGARZ010000015.1, read as the reverse complement.
GAAGTGGCTTCGTCGTCGGGGCCTTCTCGTCGAGGACAGCGATTCCGAGGATGAGGGCGACGGGAGGGCCGTGCTCGCGGCGTCGGCGGTCTCGGGCACTACGCCGCCTGCCGGTCCGGAGTGGCGCCGAGGCGCGCTGCTCTTCGAGTGCCGACCCATGGTGTTCGAGCGCCCGCTGTGTGTCGCGCTCGATGGTTTCACCCTCCACGCGGCGACGCGGGCCGGTGGGCACGACGAAGCTGGCCGGGAGGCACTGCTGAAGTACGTGTTGCGCCCCGCGGTCGCGCAGGAACGCGTGACCCGAGGGCCTGACGGCCTCGTCCGGATCACGCTGAAGAAGCCTTTTTCGGACGGCACGGTGGCGGTGGACATGGATCCACTCTCGCTGCTCAGCCGTCTCGCGGCGTCGGTACCCGCGCCGCGCTTGCACACCGTTCGGTATGCGGGGGTGCTCGCGTCGGCGAGTAAGGTTCGGGCTCGTCTGGCGCCGAAGCCGGCGGTTGCTCCAATACCCACGGTGGACGTGCCCGAGAGACCGCGCCGAGGCGGCTATCGTCCGTGGGCGGAGCTTCTTAAACGGACCTTTGGGTTCGACGTTTTGACCTGCCCGTGCTGCAGCGGAAGGATGAAGCTGCTCGCGCTCGTCACCGATCCGACCAGCGTCGCTCGGTACCTGCGGGGCATTGGCGAGCCCACCGACGTGCCGAAGCGCACGCCCGCTCGAGGGCCTCCGTACTGGGCAAGTCGAGTCCTCCGTCGAGGTGCCGGTAGCGTCGAGGCAGCCGAGTAGAACGTGCGCAAGGGGCGCCCGAAGGCCGCGCTGCGCCGGCATGGCGCTTGGTGGGGTTCGGCAACCTCCGTGCCAGGGCCGAGACCGCCTCGGCGCGCCCGCCGCGACCCCGGAAGGTCGCGAAACGCCATCCCCGCGAGCCCAGCCGACACCCCTGAAAAGTGCCTTGATTTACTTACGCTCTTGCGGTATGTCGTGCGAGTCGCCCCAAAAGTGCTTCAAGCGACCCGACGGGGCCTATCGGTGCCAGACGTGTGATGCACCGAAAAGTTTCTGTTCGTTTGCTTCTAGCGGGGGTAAGTGCATCGACAAAATGACGGACCCTGGAAACTGCGGCGGATGCGGAAAGGCCTGCCCAAGGGGAGCGAAGTGTATCAGCGGAAAATGCGTGTTGCCTTAACGAGGCGCGGAAAATGAAGGCACATCGAACAACGAGACGCACGTTCATGCTCGCGGGCGCGAGCTGCACCCTCGCCGCCCTCGAGGCCGGCTGCCACGTGAACGCCAAGGGAGCTGGGGCGGAACCTCCCCAGTCGCCACCATCACCCCGAGCTCAAGAGGCGAAGAGAATGACCCGACCAGGAGTAGTCCAAGCGACCTTCACAGGAGGCAGGGAGGGGCCGTGGCGCGTGACAGGTATGTCTGCGATTCGCGGGGATGCGCTGTCCGCGGTGAGCCGGGTGGCTGTGCTCGCTGGCCTCGCGGAGACGCCGGCTCAGGGCAATGACTCGTGGGCTCTTCGCGGAGTCACGAGCCATGCCAGGTACGTCGAGCGAAGCGAGAAGGCGCGCCTGGACTCCCAGAGTCCACCCCTCGCGAGGCCGGAGGCAACGCTCGCGGTGCTCATTCCGATACGCAAGTCCCCTGCTTGGTGGGCGCTCCCGCAGGACGAGCGTCGCGCCATCTTCGAGGCACGTTCCCACCACATCGCCGACAGCATGGCCTACCTGCCTCGCATTGCCCGAAGACTTTACCATTCAAGGGACCTTGGGGAGCCGTTCGACTTTCTCACGTGGTTCGAGATGGCCCCGGAGCATCGCGGCGCCTTCGACGACCTCGTCGGCATGTTGCGCTCGCGAGAGGAGTGGACGTTCGTCGAGCGCGAGGTCGAAATTCGCCTCGAGCGGACGGTCGGGTAGGGATGGACCTCTCTGATGCTCCTCGGCCGAGGGCGCTGGAAGCTCGCCGAGACGGCCCCGCGCGGGGGACACCCGGGTGGCCGGGGAGCGTGGGGCCGAGCGCCTTCGCCGCCTGCAGACGAGCGTGAATAAACGGACGAAGTGGTCGTCTCGACATCTTGCTGGGCGGCACCGGGCCAGAAGAGGATTGTTGTTAAGCTGGACCTGGAGCGTCTCCCAAACCGCGAAAACGTTTCGAGAGGAGCATTCATGAAGCTGCGCTGGACGATCTTTGTGGATAGGGCGTCCAATGCCGCGTGGGCTTGAGGAGCACCCCGTCGGTCGGCCCAACCAGACGTCGCCGCGGTGCAGACCGTGCGCCTACATTTTACTGTTGCGTGTAATATTGATTCTGTAACCTACTGTACCTGCACGCTATTGTGGTCACAGAGAGGAGGGATCGGACGCTGGATGAGCGAATCCAACGGCCCTCGCTCCGTGCCCTCGAGACAAGCCGCGGCCTCACGTCGTCAGCCGTTCGCCTGCTGTCGCCGTTGTCTTCCGTGGTGCCCACCCTCGCGTCAGCTCGTGTCGTCGAAGTGCCGTGCCGGCGCCGCAACGATCCGCGCGGCGGAGAGCCCGACATGCGTCAGGATCCGCTCGATCACGGCGCGCTGCGTGATGACGGCGATGAACTGCAACCGCCCTTCACACCGCGGGCACCCGAGCACGTCCCAGCCCCACACGCGGTGCATCAGCGTGGCCCAGTCCATTCTCCCGGAGGTGCGTACTGCCGCTGGCGGCGCGGCGCCGTCCGGCGTCCACATCCACCCGTCGTCGCCCTTCGCTTCGCCGCGGGCCGTCGTCGCGGTCGCGGTCGCGGTCGTAGACGTCTCCGTCGCGTCCGTCCCCTCGCGTGTACGCGCCGCCGAAGTCGCGCATGCTTTCACCTTCACCCCCGCGCACGCCGACCGCAGCGGAACTACCGCGACGCGCCAGGGAGAATTCGGTGCGAATACACCATGGTACCGCACCAATGGAAACCTCGGCGGAGGCACCAGCGCGCTCAAGCGAGCCATGAACTCCATCGGCTCCATGATCCGATGGGTCTCCCCGCGCCCGCCGGACACCTTCAGCCGCCACGCCACGCGCCCATCCGCGAGCTCGCTCACCCTCCCGGACGCCACCGTGGGCCTTGCCACGTAGCGCAGCAGCCGCTCGCGCCCTTCGTGGTCCGTCGCGCCGATCACCACGCTCGCGTGCAGGTTGAACCCCTCCAGCGCGCCCACCTGCGCCTTCGGAGGCCGTCGTCCGAAGCGCGCCTCATCGACCGCCTCGCCCGCGGCCTCGCCTGCCTCCGGCACCCGTCCGTCGCGCACCACGCCATACTCGCCGCGTGCACTGGCCGCTCGCCGACACCCTTCGAGCGCTTCGTTCCTCGCGCGGTCACCGTCACCGCCGCCCGCCCGCTCCATCGCCTTCGCCACCCGCTCCGCCACCCGCGCGAGAACCCCCTCCAGGTCGCCCTTCGTCGGCGGCCGCGTCGCGACGAAGATCGGCGTCGAGCCGTCGGTCGCACAGCGCCAGACGCCGTCCGCAGCGATGACATGAAGGTGCACATGAGCGTTGAGCGAACCGCCGCCCCGATGCACGAAGGTGATCGCCCCCGCCTCGACCTTCAGCACGTCGCTCCGCGCGAGGCCGCTCGCCTCGCGGTACCAGCGGCGCAGCTCCTCGAAGAACACCCGCGACGTCCGCGTCAGCATCGCCGCGTCGGCCGCAAGCACCCTCCGCAGCTCGTACGGGACGCTCAGCACCCACTGCCGCAGCGGCACGTTCGGCAGCACCCGATCGCACACCGTCGCCGCGGTCTGGCACATGCGCCTCCCGCCGCACGACGGGCACACGCCGCGCAGCTTGCACGAGAACGCCACCAGGATGTCGTGGCCGCACCCGCTGCATCGCGCCCTCCCGAAGCCGTGGGCCAGCACCCCGCAGCGGAGGTACCCGTGGAACTCCTCGACGACGTACCGCGGCAGCGCGCGTCCCGAGCGTTCCTCGGCGAACGCGAGGAAGGTCTTGAGGTGCTTTGCGACGAGCGCGTGCAGCGTGGTCTGCGTCGGGTCGTGGCGCACGTACTCGCCCGAATTGGTGGCGGCGGTGGCCATGAGCGCCGCGGCCCTGAGCGAGCGCGATGCCAGCCCTCACACCGCCGAAAATCACCGGGGAACCAGGGCGTCACGCTCCGATTGCATGGCCCGTCGCCGGCCCGCCGCCACCCCGCCGCCACCCCCGCCGCCATGGCGGCGATCCCCGCGCCGAGACGATCGCGACCGGCGATGTCGAGGCCGACAGGAGGTTCAACGGGGCACCCTCGCGGGCCCGACTCCGCTCGAGTGGACCAGACGCTCCGGTTGCGAAGTGCGCGTGGTCGGCGACGTGCGTCGGGAGCTGCGCCCGCCCTCATCGAAGGGCCCTCTGTGCCGACGGCGCTGATCTCCCCGGAGCAGGCGGTGCAGCATCATCGGGACGAAGAGGTTGTACGGCAGGACGATGAGGTCGGGCGAGAGCGCGAGGTCGGTGCGACCGCTGGTTGGTGCGCGTGCTCGACGCCGCCACAGCGACGGGACGGACACCCTGCGCTTCCTCGACCCCGACACCTTCGTCAAGCGACGACGCGTCCGGGTGACCTGGCGGGGCAACCCCATCGACCAGCTCAACGAGCTGGAGATGGTGGAGGGCGAGGTCTTCGCCAACGTCTGGCACAGCGACCGCATCGCGCGAATCGACCCGGCCACGGGCCGCGTCGTCGCCTGGATCGTGCTGCCCTTCTCACGAGTCTCGCTGGGTCTCACCGAGCCCGAAGCGGTGCTCAACGGCATCGCCTACGAGCCCTCGACGCGACGCCTTCTCCTGACGGGGAAGCTCTGGCCGGTGATGTTCGAGGTCGCGCTCGTTCCTGCGGAGTGAGCGTCTATAATCGCTCGCCGTGACGACGCAGCCACCGACCGCGCGCGAGCTCGACCGCGCGCTCCGCGAGGGGCGATCGCCGCTGTCGGGCGTGGCGGTGTTCGGAGCGACGGCGGTGGCCGTGCTCGCGACGCTGCCGACGCTGAGCGCCGCGCTGCGGAGCGCGATGCGCGAGATGCTCACGCTGACTGCGAGAGCGGACGTCGAACCGTGGCGAGCGGCGTCGAGCGTCGCGGCGCGGGTGGTGGTTCCGTTGGGGGTGACGTTGGGCGCGGCGGTGGTGGCGGCGACGGCGGTGACGGTGGCGCAGACGCGCGGCGCGTGGCGGTCGGCGGACGCAGAGGGCCCGTCGGGAGAGCCGGGCGGGTGGGCGACGGCGACGATGGCGGTGGCCTACGGAGCGGTGCTGTTGGCCGTGGGCGTGAGCGCGTGGGACGGCGCGGCGCCGGGGTGGGGCTTCGTGTGGCGACTGGGCGGGACGGTGCTGGCGCTGGGTGTGGTGGACGTCGCGTGGCGGCAGTGGGCGTGGCGGCGGGCGTTGCGGACGACGACAGCGGAGCGGCGCCGGACGGAGCGTGAGGACGAAGGCGACCCGGCGGTGAAGCGGGAGCGATCGCGGCGGATGCGGTAGAGGGGGTTACGGGTTAGCCGCGCCGTCGCCTGCGTCGCAGCCCGACCAGCGCCAGCAGCGCCAGCGAGCCGCCGCCCACCCGACGACCCGACGCGCGGCACCCGCAGCCTCCATCGAGATCCGACGTCTCCACGAGGCCGTCGTCCTGAGCCACACCCGCATCCACCGCGGTAACCACGTCGCTCCGCACACCCGCATCCGTCGCGCTCACGACGTCGATACGCGTCCCGAGGTCCGATGCCACGACACCCGCGTCGCTCGCGCTCGCGACATCCACCACCGTCACGACGTCGGGCGGTGCCACGCCAGCGTCCATCAACGGCGGCAGCGTGCGGTCGATGGTCAACCGCAACACGGGCCCGCGCGTCGGCGACACCTCGCGAGCGTCGAAGTGCACCGAGTTGGAGTCCGTCGTCTCGGGCAACACCGCGAAGGCATAGACCCCCGGGCTCGGCACCGTGCCCGCCGGGAGGTTGAACGTGTACCGCTCGTTGGCCGAGACCCCGTCGACGCGCGCGAGCCGTGCGCCGCGCGAACCCGGCCGGTCGCGGTAGACGAGCGTCGTCTCCGACCACGCGCTGTGGCCCGCCGCGAAGACGCTGGCGCCCGTGCCTTCGGCCGATCGGTCCGTCGCGCTGTTGAGGATGAGCTGCGCGCTCACGATGCGCCCCGGCAGCTCGCCCACCCTGAACTTCACATAGAACTCCGCGTCCGCGTGGCCCACCGCGAGGTCGCGCACGTCGCTGTAGACCGTCGTCGGGTTGCCCGGTTCGACGGTGACGTCCTCCACCGCGTGAACCTCCACCACCGAGCCCGACACGATCATGCCCGCGTCCGTCGGAGCCACTCCCGCATCAGGGACCACCGACCCCGGACACACCGCGAGCGCCCCTTCGGTGCCGTCGACGACGAGGTCGGAGAAGACCACGCCGACAGGCAACACGGCGTAGTCGACGGCGCTCGGTCGCGAGGTGCCGAGGGACATGTGCAGCTCCGACGGGCCGAAGGTCAGCCCCGAGCGCGACCAGTCGATGGCGAGCACCTCACTGCCGTTGCGGAGATACCGCGTGCGCCCCGAACCCCACTCGATGCGGATGCGCTCCGGCCCGCCGCTCCACGTACCGCTGCCACCAAAGGGCTCCTCGAAGAACGACGTCCCGCACGCGCAGCTCGTGTAGCCGGGCGCGCCGCCCGGGCACATGCCCCACATGAGCTTCTGCTGCCCGACGCGGTCGCCCTCCAATCCGCCGTAGATGCGCAGCATGCACTTGTAGTTGTTCTCGCGAAACTCGGGGGCGTAGCGCACCGGCTCGGTGATGCCGTAGCCCGCCTCGTACATCGCGAACATCTCGGCCTCGCCGTCGCCCACCGTCGCGTTCGACAGGTTGTTGACCGTGAACTCCACGGACCCCGACGTGAGCCGCGGCAGCGCGTACCACACACGATCGGTGCGGTCGGTGACGTGCCACCCATCGGCCGCGAACGATCCGCCCACCGGGTGACCGACGGTGGTCCCTCCGCGGAGCGAGTCCTCCAGGTGATACGCCTCGCCGGACACGCTCACGAGCAACACGCCGACGAGCGCGCGCGCCATGAGGGCAGTCCGGCCCGATGGCCTTCTGCGTGCGGTTCCCATGGGCCGCGATGCTATCGCAGGTCGCCCGAAGAAAGAGCGCCACGCCCATCGCAAACCGCCTCTCGTGATACACGTCCGTCACACGAATGGCACAGACGTTTGTCCGGTTTCCGCTTCCGCTGTTGATGACGCTCGGTTGCCTCGGCGCCTGCGACGACGCGCCCGCGACGAGCCCCGCCACCGACGCCTCCGTCGACGCCGGGTCCATGGCGCTCGGCGCCGACGTGCCTGCGATGGCGTTCACGTACACGCCCGAGGGGTGCGCCCATCAGGTCTCCGCGCCGCTCGCGACCACCGACCACTACCGCGACGACCGCACGACCTTCGGCGCGATGCCCGAGCCCCGCAGCGTCCACGTCTCGTGGCCCGCCGACCCGGCCACCGTCGCGGCCTTCGTCTGGGTCACCGACGTCGGCACCCGCGCGACCGTCGTCCAATACGGAACCAACCCCGCCGCCCTCGATCGCACCGCGACCGGCAGCGTCAACACCGGCGGCGCCGTGGGCAGCAAGGTGACCGCCCACGAGGTTCACGTCTGCGGTCTCTCCCCGGACACCACGTACCACTACCGCGTCGGCGGCGAAGGCCACTGGAGCGCCGTTCAACACTTCAAGACGGCGCCCGCGCCGGGCCGCACCGACTACGACGTGAACTTCGTCGTCACGGGTGACTCACGCGACGACGCCAACCTCTGGCGCCAGGTGCAGGAGCGCGTCGTCGGCGGAATGAGCCCGCCGGACTTCGAGCTCTTCACCGGCGACGCCGTGCTGGTGGGCTTCGTCCAGAGCCTCTGGCAGGCGTGGTTCGACGGCGCGCGCAGCACCATGTCCGTGATGCCCTTCGTGTCCGTTCACGGCAACCACGAGGGCCTCGCGCTCAACTACCTGATGCAGTTCGCGCAGCCCCAGACGGGGAACCCCACCCAGGACGAGCTCTACTTCTCCTTCGACTACGGGCCGGTGCACATCGTCGTGCTCAACGACTCGCCGCTGCGCGGTGACTTCACCGGCGACACCTTCGGGACGCAGCAGGCGTGGCTCCGCGCCGACCTCACGCGGGCGCGCGCCAACCGGACGCGGGTTCCCTTCATCATCGCGACGCACCACAAGCCGGCCTTCGCGTCGGCCAACCACACCACCGACGAAGACACCCTCGCCGTGCGCGCGGCGTGGCCCCGGATCTACGAGGAGTTCGGCGTCGACCTCGTGCTCAACGGCCACGAGCACGACTTCGAGATGAGCCGCGAGCTCGATGGTGAAGGCCGCGAGGTGCAGGCGGGCCGTCGTGGCACCCGCTACGTCGTGGCCGCGGGCGCGGGCGCCACCCTGGAGACGCTCGCCGGTCGCACCCAGCAGCCCTGGTCGGCCTACTTCGAGAGCGTCGTGAGCGCCCTCCACGTCCACGCCACCATGACCAGCCTGGAGCTCGTCCCGCGGCGCCTCGACGGCACCATCATCGAGCCCGGACGCATCACGCTGACGCCGCGCCCGCCTACGCCATAGGCGTCAGCGGCACTGGAAGGTGAGGTCGGCCCCGAGCGTCGACCGCTCGGCCGTGAGGAGCTGCCCGTTGACCGCGCTGCACGTCGCGAAGTTGGGCTGCGCCGTCACGTACATCTCCACGCGCGATCCGCGGCACCGCGCGGGCCACGGGATGGACAACCGACCATTCTCCACGCGCAGCCACTCGGGCGCCCCTTCGGCGTTGACGAAGGTGGTGCAGCGCGGCGCCTGGGGCTCGATCCACACCTGGTGGCGACCCTCCTCGGGGCAGTCGAAGGACACCTGCACGCAGAGCGCGCCCGTGTACCGGCGACCCTGCGGCGGACCCTGGTTGCGCCAGAAGCGCAGCTCGACGTGAGGCCACTGCCGACACGCGTCGCCCTGACACGGCGGCGGAGGCGGCGGCGGGCGGTGCGCGCAGCTCACCAGAACCGCGAGGCCCAATCCCAGGAGCAGCGCGGACTTCATTCGCGTGGGCATCGAAGGTCCCTCTCGTAGCGTACGAGGTCGGCCTCGGACAGCCGCGCCTGCGGCCGTGCGACGGCGTTGAGCGGGCGGAGCTGCATGCGGACGTGCTCGGCCATCGCGGGGTCGCGAAACGCGCAGTCCATGCTGGCGACCGACGGCAGCGTGCGCTGGAGAAAGCGCTCGGCCGCGGGCGCGCTGCGCGACGCGACGATGTTGTCGAGGCCCGTCACCACGTTGCGCTGGGCGGCGCGGTGCACCGGGTCGCGCTCGCCGTGCTCGGCCGCCGTCGCGATGTGCCCTTCTCCCTGTTGGGCCAGCGCGAGGTCTTCGCGCGGCGGCGGCGGACCGTGCCCGGTGCCAGTGCCCGTGGTCGCGGCCACGGTCGGACACGGCGGCGGAGGCGGCGGGCACACCGCGCACGCCGGGCACTCGGGGCACGTCGGCGCCATCGGCGGAACCACCGCCACCGGCGGCGCGGGACGCTCGATGACGCGCGCCGGGCGGCGATAGAGCACCACGTTGCCGACGAGCGACATGGCGAGCAGCGCGGCGAGCACGCCCTCGACGATGCGCGGGCCACGCGGCGGGCGAACAGGATCGGTCAGGTCGGTTTCGTAGGACATCGTTGTGCGTCGCCTCCGCGCGTCACGAGTGTTGGGCAGTGGGCGCCGAGGTCAACGGTCGGGGATCGGCGCCGTCGCGACGGCGAGCTCGGCGACCCGCAGACGTCCCGCGGTGGGGCACCGTTCGAGGCGCACGCGCACGGCGAGCTGCCCCTGGCAATACCAGCGCACGTCGACGTCGGAGCCGGGCGGACCCTGCTCGGGCTCGTGCGGGCACACCGGCCCGAACATCTGCACGAACTCCTCTGCGCCGAAGCACGCCCCGGCCGCGGGCGAGCCTGGCACCAGCCGCAGGGGGCCTCCGCCTTCGGGCAGATCGGACTGCCCCACCGCGATGGGCGCGTTGCCCGTCAACATCACCCAGCGCCCCGAGATTCTCGCGGGCGCCGCCGAGCAGGCGACTCCCCCGAGACACAGCACGCCCACGAGCCAGCGCTTGTTGCTCACCACGACGGGCACCCTATCACGATCGCCGCCCGCCCTTGCGCGCCACCTTCTCGCGCAGCGCTTCGAGGTCGTCGGCCACGTCCTCGTCGCTCACCTCCTTCGGCGCGGGCGCCGCCTCCACGCGAACCCCCGTGCGCGCCTCCCTCGTCGCGACGGGCGCTCTCCGCGGTGTTGCTTCGTCAGCGGCCGCCGCGTCGCGCAGGGCCCGGCCGACGGTCTCCATCACGCCCGCGACGCCGACCTTCACGGCGTCCTTCAGCTCTTCGGAGGCGCGGGCCACGGCCTCGTCGGCGTCGCGCTTCCTCGCCTTGCGCTGGGCCTTGTCGGCCTTGCGCTGCGCCCGCTCGGCGCGCTCGGCCTCCTGGCGTCGGCGCGACGCGAGCTGCGACGGATCGGGGCCGCGGCGGTAGCGGAGGTAGTCCGACACGAGCGCGAAGCCCCACCCGAGCAGCGGCCACACGAACCACAGCGCGTGTGGCGTCACCAGGAGGTTGATGGCCACCAGCAGCGACATCACCGACGCGAAGGAGATGGCGTGACCCATCACGGAGCGGCGGCGTCGCTCCTTCCACGCGGCGATTTCGCCGGTCACCTCGCGCTCGGCGTCGACCTCGGCGATGGCCTCGTCGAGGGCGGAGTCGTCGACGTTCATCTGGCGCAACACGTCGGCGAGCTCTGCGCGGGAGAGCGTCGAGCCCTCCGGTCGGGCCGTCGCGCGCCGCAGGATCGCCTCCACCTCCGCCTCGCCGAACCGTCGCTCTCCGTCGCTCATCGGTGCTCCCGATCGCTCATATCATGCCGGGAAATCCTGGCACCCATTGGGCGCCGGGAGAATCGCGCCTTGCTTTGAAGAGAGCTGGCGTATGGTCCGTTTGGGCGCGGGCTTCGACGGCACGAGCGCCTCATCTCCACCACCTACGGAACACCACTCCCCATGAGCACCATGCGCTTCAGGAACTTCGGCGGCATCCATCAGTTCATGGTCACCGACGAGGAAGACCTCGCGCGAATCGACGAGCTCGACCCGGCGCGCTGGGCAGCCACGAGCGCTCCCGCCGAGGGCCTCAACTGCGACGCGATCTTCCTGAAGTACATCGACCCGACGACCTCGGGGCGCGTGCGGGTGTCGCAGATCGTGGAGGCCCGCGACTGGCTCTTCGCGCGGCTCGCCAAGAAGGACGTGGTGCGCAAGCCCGTGGAGGCCATCGCCATCGACGCCATCGACGGCGGCGGCGACGCGGGGAAGGCTCTGCGGGCCGCGGCCGAGCGCATCAACCGCGAGCAGAAGGTGGCCGACGCGAAGACCATCGCGCTGTCGGACATCCAGGAGTTCAAGGGCGGCTACCAGAAGCTCCTGGCCAACGGCGACGGGGTGATTCCGGCCGACGTGGTCCCGGAAGAAGACGTGAAGGTCTTCATCAACGACGTCATCGACGTGGTGGGCGGGGTGCTCGACCGCGGCGGCTCCAACGGCATCAACGCCGAGCTGTTGGAGAAGTTCATGAAGCAGGGCGCGCTCTGGTCGGAGTGGCGCTCGAAGGCGGCCGCGGCGGCGGTGTGGGGCGCCGACACCGAGGCGGCCATCGCGCTCGTGCGCGAGATGGATCCGAAGCTGGAGGCGTACTTCCTCCACGGCGAGCTCTTGCGGCAGGAGACCCCGACGCCCGAGAGCATGCGGCTGAAGGACGACGACCTGCGCGCGCTGCGCCTGAAGGCCGCCGGGGACATCGAGCGCTACCTCCAGGAGTCGCCGCTGGCGCAGCCCGTGGCGGGCGGCGAGCTCTCGCTGTCGGCGGCGATCAACGCGCTGTACAGCGATCGCTTCGACAAGCTGCGGGAGACGGTCATCGCCCGGGTGCTCGGGGCAACCGCGACGTCGCTGACGCGCGCCGACTGGCGCAAGGTGAAGGCGACCTTCGACGGCTACGTGGAGTGGGAGAAGGGCCGTCCGCCGGAGAACTTCGAGAAGCTCGGCGAGGCGAAGGTGCGGGGCTACCTCGACGGGGCGGTGAAGGCGAAGGTCGACGCGTACCTGGAGCTCGACAAGGCCGCGGCCAAGGAGATCGGGCAGGTCGACGACCTGGAGAAGCTGCTGCTGTACGTGCGCTGGCTCGTGCAGCTCGTGAACAACTTCGTGAACTTCTCGGCCATCTACCTCCCGAAGGAGACGGCGTTGGTCGAGACGGGCTCGCTGGTCATCGACGGTCGTCGCCTCGACTTCTGCTTGAAGGTGGGCAACCGCGCCGAGCACAAGGCCGTCGCGACGCTGAGCTTCATCTACCTCGTGTACGTCGAGGTCTTCGAGAAGGAGGGCGGCGCGGCGGCGGGGCAGCTCGTGGCCCCGGTGACGGGCGGCGAGCCGGGGCGGCTGCGGGTGGGCAAGCGCGGCATCTTCATCGACCTCGACGGCAAGGAGTTCGACGCCGTCATCACGGAGATCGTGGACAACCCCATCTCGGTGAAGCAGGCGGCGTTTGCGCCGTTTCGCCGGGTCGCCGCGATGATCTCGTCGAAGATCGAGGAGTACGTCGCGAGCGCGCAGGCCTCGCAGGAGGCCGCCATGACCGCGCGCGCCGAGGCGGGCGTGGCCGAGGCGAGGGCCACCGCCGAGCGCGGCGCCGCGCAGGTGGGCACCGGGGTCGAGGTGGCGCGCGGGACGGCCGCACCGCCGCCAGCGCCCGCGCCGGCGCCGACGGAGGCCACGCGGCCGGCGTCGGAGCCGCTCAACATCAACTCGCTGGTGCTGGGTGGCGGCATGGCGCTGGGCGGCATCTCGGTGGTGCTGGGCGCCCTCTTCGGCGCGCTGAAGGAGCCGTCGTTCTGGGGCGCCATCCTCGGGCTCGTGTTGGTGGTGATGAGCATCTCGGCGCTGCTCGGGTGGCTCAAGCTCCGCAAGCGCGACCTGGCGCTGCTGCTCGAAGCGGGCGGCTGGGCGGTCAACATCCACATGACCATCACGCGGCGCGTGGCGCGGGTGTTCGCGTTCGTGCCCGACCTCCCCAAGGACGCGAAGCTCGATCAGACGGACATGCTCCCCGGCTCGCCCGAGGACGAGGACCACTCGGGGCGAACCACCGTGCTGGTGATCCTGCTGGCGGCGCTCCTCGTGGCGGTGTGGGTCTTCCGCAGGAAGATCCTCGGGCTGATGCACTGACGGAGGGGCCCCTCGACGGCTCGGCCCGAGGTGGTCTGATCGCCGCCATGAAGTGCGGCGCGGTCGTCTTCCCCCTGCTGGCTGGCGCAGCGCTCCTCGCGTGCTCCAGCCGGGCCAACCCCGGGCTCGATTTCCCCAACCGCGACGCCTCGACGACGAGCGACTCGGCGACGCCGACCGTTGATGTCGTCGCGAGCGACGTGCCCGCGTTGGTCGATGTACCGGCGAGCCGGGACGGCGGCGCCCGGCAGACCGTCGACGTGGTGCTGTGGACGTCGGGCGACCAGTATCGCGCGGAGGTCCGCAACCAGACGAGCGGAGCGATCGTGGCGCTGAACGTCCGCTACACGCTGCCCGCGACGGGCGTGGCGGGCATGCTCGGGTGGATGCTGCGCAACCCCGCGCGCGTCGAGCGCCTCCAGGTGGGAACGCCCTCCGACGCGGTGCGACGGGTGTTCGAGAACCCCGACTACTGAGCCGCCAACGTTGACAGCCCGTCGGGGCGGGTGGTACCCGCTTCCGCTCCGCGCGGGGCAACTGCTTCGCGCGTGCATCACCGCATACCAGTCAATCTACCGGAGCATCACGATGGGTAAGGGCGATCGCCGTCATTCGCAGAAGTCGATTCAGCGCAAGGGTCAGCGCAAGAAGAAGGAGCGCGCCGCCAAGAAGCTCGCCGAGCGCGCCGCCCGCTTCGCCAGCGCCGGCAAGGCCGCCGAGAAGAAGACCCGCTCGCGCAAGCCCAGCGCCGCCGCCGCCGGCTGATCGCCTCCCCTCTCACCCCTCCAACGACGACCGCAGCTCCCGCACCGCCGCCCACCAGCGCGCGGTGAGGGCCTCGTCCGTCGTCACCGCCCGCAGGTCTCCGCACCAGCACAGCACCGTCGCGTCACCCTCGCGCCACCCCGCGAGCAGTGGCCAGCGCCGGTCGCCGTGCTCCACCCACAGCGCCACCCGCGCGTCGTCGCGCAGCCGCACCCGATCGAGGGTCTGCAACCGCCGTCGCCACCGCGCGGCCGCGACGTCGCCCTCCGGGTCGGTGAGCTCGCGCGCATCGACCCGTCCCACCACTGTCGTCACCGCATCTGACCACGGGCGCAACGACCCGCGCGCTGCCTCGGTGAAGCCGTCGCCCGTCGCGGGGAGCAGCACCAGCGTCGCCCCGCGTGACGCCGCCGCGCGCGCGAACGCCACCGCGTCTGCGTCGTCGAAGAGAGCTCCCTCCAGCAGCACCACCGTTGGCGCGTCGCACAGCGCGAGGCCCGCCGCCGGACCGTAGTCGTAGGTGAAGCGACCGCCCTCCCCCAGCGCTCGCGCGAGGGCGGTGCCGAGCTCGTGGGCCGCGCCGATCTCGCCGGGGTGACCCGTGGGCTGCGTCGCGACGAGCAACGCCCGTTCGGCGTCGGGCTTCGCGGCGGCGTGCAGCGTGAGGCGGTCGACGGCGTCGGTGGGGCGATCGAGGGTGTCGTCGCGGTCGCAGGAGTAGAGCCAGCGGGAGCGGTCGCGGGAGAGCGCGGCCAGCGCGGTGAGGTGCGGGCCCACGACCGGGTGCAATCGCTCGACGACCCGGCGAGCGTCGTCGTCGGGCGAGAACCCGCGCGGGAGCTCGACGGGGCGACCGACCTGGAGCCAGCGCCACGCACCGGGCGTCGTGGGGACGGGGCGCGCGTCGCGCAGGGCGTCGCGGGTCGCCGCCGGGAGGAGGTCGAGCTCGTGTTCGCGGGCGTCGAGCAGCATACCTGGCTGGGTATTCGGACCGTACCAGCAGAGCCAGAGACGTGGGCGGAGCGCGCCGGGGTGCGGGCCCGACGAGGCGACGAGGTGCACCGACCAGGCCTCGGTGACCTCCGCGATGGACCACGCGGCGAGGCCCGGCAGGCGCGCGTGCGGGGCGGTGGCGCGGAGGGCGGGGGCGTCGGGGTGGAGGGTGTTCCAGGCGGAGGCGACGCGGTCGGCGAAGGCGCGGGTGAAGGAGACGGCCTGCGGGCGAAGCGTTCGCAGGTGCCAGAGCGCGTTGGGCACACGAGCGTCGAGGGACGGCCACTCGGGATCATCGGGCAGCAGCGCAGCACATCGGGCCGCGGCGCGCGGGTGGCGACGGTGCAGGCGAGCGACGAGGGCGAGCGCCTCGGGGTGGGCGCCGAAGCGCATGCGGAGGGCGTCGAGGGTGGTGGCCGCGAAGGCGCGGGCCGCGGCGACGGCGGGTGGCGCGGGGGCGCACGCATGCAGGGCAGTGAGGGCAGCGTCGACGACGTCGCTCCAGGCGATGGCGGCCACACGGTCGGCGGGGAAGCTCTCACGGGGCGCGCGGCGGTCGGGGGTCACATAGACGAGCAGGCGTTGGGCGTCGGGGTGGTGGGCGCGCGACCACGCGAGGTAGGCCGCGAGCTGGCCGTCGCCCTCGTCGGCGTCGAGCTTGTTCTCGACGAGCACCACCCACTCGCGACCGTGGACATCGCGGGCATGGCAGCGAATGTCGGGCGCACGAACGCCGTCATCGAGCGGTTGCTCGCGCAGGAGGCGGGCACCATCAGCGATGAGCACGGGCGGCGCGGTGACGGCGACGACGCGCGCACCGGGAAGTGGGTCGAGGGATGCGAGCGCGCGATGGACGAGCGCGGTGAGGACGGCGACGCCGAGGCCGTGGTCGCCGCCGGGCCGCGCGGGGTGCGGATCGAGGAGCCAACCGAGGAAGCGGGTGTGCGGGCGCTCCTTGCGCGCGGTGGCGAGCACCTCCAGCGGGTCGAAGGCCGGGGCGATGGCGTCGAGGGCGAGGAGGTCGGGGTCGGCGAGGAGGGCGTCGAGGGCCGTGGGTCGCGGGGCGCTGCTCATCGACGACGGTCGGGGGTCTATCACGGTGTCCTCGCGGCTGCCGGTCCCCTCCCCATCCCCGATGGACGTACCCTCCACGCGACCATGACATCCCGGCTGCGCGTTCAGTTCGTTCACGGCCTCGAAGGGTCTCCGCAGGGGGACAAGCCGCGCTTCCTCGCCGAGCACTTCGACACCGTCGCTCCTGCGATGGACACCAGCGACCTCGACGGCTCCATCGCCACGCAGGCCGCCGCGCTCGCCGCGGTCGCGCCCGATGTGGTGGTGGGCTCGTCCTTCGGCGGCGCCATCACCGTCGCCCTCCTCGACCGCGGCCTCTGGCGCGGACCGACGCTGCTCCTCGCGCCCGCGGCCGCGCGCCTCGACCTCCCCAACCGCCTGCCCGATGGCGTCGCGGTGACCATCGTCCACGGCACGCGCGACGACATCATCCCCCTCGACGACAGCCGCGCGCTCGCCGCCACCGGGACGCCCGCGCTCGTCCGCCTCGTCGAGGTCGACGACGACCACCGTCTGCGCTCGCTGCTCTCGGCAGGCGTGCTCGATGCGCTCGTGCGCGAGGTGTACGCCCGGCGCACCCGCTGAGCGCCTTGCGGTAGCGTCGGCGCATGGCTCTGCCGTGGCCCCTCTTCGCGCTCCGCGTTCGCACGCCCACCATCGAGCTGCGGTCGCCCACCGACGACGACCTCGCGGCGCTGCTCGACGTCGCGCGGGCGGGCGTTCATCCGCCCGAGACGATGCCCTTCATCGTGCCGTGGAGCGATCGCACCGGCCCTGCCTTCGATCACGGCTTCCTCCAGTATTTCTGGGGCGCCCGCGCGTCGTGGTCGCCCGACCTCTGGAACCTCCCGCTCGCCGTCCTCGTCGACGGCCACCCCGTGGGGACGCAGTCGATGACGGCGACGCGCTTCGGGGTCTTCCGCGCCGTGGAGACCGGGAGCTGGCTCGGCCTCCCGTGGCAGGGTCGCGGCCTCGGAACCGAGATGCGCCACGCAATCCTCCACCTCGCCTTCGCGGGTCTCGGCGCGGAGGTCGCGTACACGGGTGCCTTCGAGGGCAACACGTCGTCGGCGCGGGTGACCGAGAAGCTCGGGTACACGCCCAACGGCGAGACGCTCTGCGCGCCGCGCGGGACCGTCGTGCGCCAGCGCCGCTACCGCCTCGACCGCGCGGCCTGGGAGGCGCGGCGCCGCGACGACATCGAGCTCGTCGGACTCGACGCGTGCCGCGGGATGTTCGAAGCGATGGGCTGACGGAGCGTGAGGGCACCTCGACGCTCCACCGCCGACCGTGTATTCGCCAACGTCTCACCGCTCGCGTGGAGGCCCTCCGTTGAAGCACCGACTCCTGCTCCCGACCGCGCTGTCGCTCCTCACCGTCACGGTCGCCGCGTGGGCCTGGGCGCCGCCGATGACCGACGGGCGCTGGCCGCTCCAGCTCTTCACGCACCCCTGCGCGGACATCGCTCTGGACAGAGCGCAACTCCGCGTCCACTGCGCTGTTGATGGGAGCACCGCCGCGCTCCAGGGTCCGGTCGACGCGGGCTTTGCGCACAACCTCGGCGCGCGACGAGCGTGGGACGCCCGCGGAACCGCCCGCTGGGGCCAACCGCCCGCCATCGTCGTCTCGGTGCAGGGCGACTACGTCATCGTCGAGAACACCACCTGCCCGGCCTGCGCGCGGGTCATGGGCATGGCCTGGGTGCTGCGCCCCGAGCGCGCGCCCGACGCCCTCCTCCGCACGGTGCAACAGACCGCGGGGCTGCCGGTCGAGCCGCTGCTGCGCACCGTCCGTGCGTGGCGCGGCGCAGGGCGGCGGCGGTAGCGTCGGTCGCGGTCGGCGTCGGCGTTCAGATCACCTGGAGCCCGAGGCCGCGCACGAGGTCGGCCGCCTGTGCCGACGAGATGATCGCGCCCCGCAGTGCACCGCATGCGAGCGGCGTCAGCGTCCCGAGGTCGGAGCGGCGGAGGTCGGCGCCGGTGAAGCGCGCGTCCACCATGCGGGCGTCGCGCAGGCGGCAGCCATCGAGCATCGTGTCACGGAGGTCGGCGCCCGAGAGGTTGGCCTCCGACAGATCGACCTGCTTCAGCGTCTGCTTGTAGAGCGACACGCCGCGCAGGTCGGCCGCCACGAGCTGGCAGTCGGCGAAGCGGGTGTCGCGCATCTTCGCCTTCGAAAAGCACGCCCCGGTCATCCGCCCGCTCTTGAACGACGCCTCACCGAGCGACGCCCCCGCAAAGTCGGCCCCGATGAGGGTGCACCGCTCGAAGCGCGCCCGCGTCGCGATGGCCTTCACGGCGATCAGCTTCGCGGCGGTCACGCCGAGCCAGACGGTGTCCTCGATGCGCGCCTCGGTGAAGTCGGCCTCGTCGAAGACGCCGCCGTCGAAGGTCGCGCCCGACAGGTCGAGCTTCGCCACGCTCACGTCGCGAAACACGCACCCGCGGAAGGTGTATGGCTCCTCGATTCTGGACGGAAACGCGCGGCGCAGGTCGAGCCCGGTGAAGTCCACGTTCTCGACTTCGCGCTCCGTTCGCAGCAGCGCGGTGGCCTCGGCCAGCGTCACGGACCTCGTCTCGTCGGTGGTCATCGCGAGCCTTCTACTACGACGCGCGCTAGCATCCCCGCCCTTCACCATGGGACCCAACGAAAGCTACCTCGCACAGAAGGCGCGCTGGCCCGCGAGCGGCCGCCACATCCTCGCGCAGTTCGATGACGAGACGGTCGTCGTGTACCAGGCGTACCGCCCCGGCATCGGGCTTCCCGCGGCGGCCAACGGGGTGTTCGGCGAGGGGTTCAGCCTGTCGCGCATGAGCTGGGTGAAGCCCAACTTCCTGTGGATGATGTACCGCTCGGGCTGGGCAACGAAGGAGGGGCAGGAGGTGGTGCTCGCCATCACGCTGCGACGCGCGGCCTTCGACCAGGTGCTCGCGAGCGCCGTGCACTCGACCTACGTGGCGGAGGTCTACGGCGAGCGGGAGCAATGGCAGCGCGCGGTGAAGACCTCCGACGTGCGCCTCCAGTGGGACCCGGACCACAACCCGACGGGCCACAAGGTCGAGCGACGGGCGATCCAGCTCGGGCTCAGCGGCGAGACGCTGGAGAAGTACACGCGCGACTGGATCGTCCGCATCGAGGACGTGACGCCCTTCGTGCGCGCGCAGCACCAGCACGTGCTCGACAGCGCGCTCGATCGCCTGGAGACGCCGCGCGAGGAGGTCTACCCCGTGGCCGACCGCGACGTGGCCCGCAAGCTCGGCGTCGACGACCCCGCGGCGTAGCGCCCTATCGACGAGCGGCGCTGCGCGTCGTACCTCCACGCTGCGTATGCGTATTGGCCAGATCGTCATCTTCCTCGCGGTCTTCCTGCTGCTCGTCGGCGGGCTCCACTACCTGCTCTGGGCGCGGCTCTTCCGTGATCCTGCGTGGGCCGCCCCGTGGCCTCGCGTCGGCATGGTCGCCCTCTGGACCCTCGGGCTCGCGATGCCCCTCACCGCCATCGCGGTGCGCGCGCTGCCCCGCGCCGTGGTCACGCCCCCAGCCTGGATCGTCTTCCTCTGGATGGGCGCCGCCTTCGGCTTCTTCCTGCTCACGCTCGTCGGCGAGGTCGCGCGGGCCGTCGCGCTCGCCTCGGGGGCGCTCGCCGACCCGGCGCGTCGCCAGTGGTTCTCGCGCGCCGTGGCGCTCGCTGTCGGCGGTGGCGGGCTCGCGTTCACCGTGGCGGCGGTTCGCACGGCGCTCGACCGGGTGGCGGTGCGGACGGTGCGCGTTCCGCTGGCGAGGCTGCCGGCATCGATGGACGGGTACACCATTGTCCAGCTCACCGACGTGCATGTCGGGCCGACGATTGGTGGGGGGTTCATCCGCGAGCTGGTGGCGCGGGTCAACGCGTTGCAGCCGGACGTCATCGTGATCACGGGCGACCTCGTCGATGGGTCCGTCGCCGAGCTCGGCGTACACACGGCGCCGCTCGCGGAGCTGCGCGCGCGGCACGGGGTGTTCTTCGTGACGGGCAACCACGAGTACTACTCGGGGCCCGACGAGTGGATCGCCGAGCTCGGTCGGCTGGGTGTTCGCGTGTTGCGCAACGAGCGGGTGATGCTGGGCGACGACGCGGCGAGCATCGATCTCGCGGGCGTCGATGACTGGTCGGCGCGGCGCTACGGCCAAGGGCACGGGGCGGACCTGGCGCGGGCGCTGGCGGGGCGTGACGAGGGGCGAGAGCTGGTGTTGTTGGCGCATCAGCCGAAGGCGGTGGCCGGGGCGGCGGAGCGGGGCGTGGGGCTGGTGCTGTCGGGGCACACGCACGGCGGGCAGTTGTGGCCCATGTCGTATCTGGTGAAGCTCGATCAGAAGTACGTGAACGGGTTGCACCGGGTCGGGCAGACCTGGGCGTATGTGAGCGAGGGGACGGGGTATTGGGGGCCGCCGATGCGACTGGGGACGCATGGGGAGATCACGAAGGTGGTGCTGACGAGGGGGTCGGCGGAGAGCCGGTTGGGGTGAGTGGGGGGAGCGCGGTGGGCGGGCGTGGACGTTGACGGGAGGAGAACTCCGAGCGTAGCTACGAAGAGCAGATCATGGACGAAGGGGTGCGAGCGGAGTTCATGGTCGGCGCATTGGGAAGGGGGCAGCGGGGGGCTGCGGCACGCGCAGCGAGACATGCGGTCGCGGAGGACAGCGGACTCGGCAACGGCCGGAGAGGCGGTAACGGTGGCTGGGCGCCGTCGGGGCAGAGGCGTCGTGGAGTGGATCGAGGCGACGGCCGGGGTGTCGGGGGCGGAGAGCACGGAGGCAGGAGGGGTCGTTGGGGTAGAGGGCGAATGCCGCGAATGGGGATTCGGGGATTATGCAGCGGCGGGCGAATACCGCGAATGGGGATTCGGGGATTATGCAGCGGCGGGCGAATACCGCGATGGGACGGTTAGGCAGCCAGCGGCGGGTGAATTGGATGTTGGGCATGTGACCGATTGAGCGAGTGTGTTGTTCCCAACGGCACAAGTTCTTTCCACGCTTTCTAGCCCACAAGTCAATCCGTCGAGGTCACACGGGGTGAATCAGAAAATCAAGACGCCAAGCCGAATTATTTCCTCTTCCGGTCCGACTTCAACCAACGAGCGGTCACAACTTCTGAATTTGGGCTATAGGAACCACAAATGACTACGCTACTCAATCAGAGTGATTTTCTCGCCAAGTACCACATCGCGCTTGAGGACTACCAATCCACAGGCCTGCATTGGAGCCAGTTGGAGGCGCTATATGTTGACTACGAACCTCGGCGAAAAACCTACCTCCCGATCCTAAGATACCTGCAGGAGCAACTTAGCGTCTCAGAGAGATCGCATTCAGTGCGAGCACGAGTGAAGGACGCTGAGCATCTGGTCGAAAAGGTAATCCGAAAACACATTGATCAGGCGAAATCGGCCGACGGTAGCCAGCGCAAGGAACTCATTACTGTCAACAATTACCGCCAGTTGGTTGCGGACCTTTTAGGACTTCGAGTCCTGCACCTCTTCAAGGAGGAGTGGCTTCCCATTCACGACTTCATCTCCTCTACATGGGAACTCACAGAGAACCCTGTGGCAAACGTGAGAGAGGGAGATGCGGACGACGTCATACAGACCTTTCGTGATCGTGGCTGCACGATTCATAAACACCCGAAAGGATATAGATCGATTCATTACATCATTCGCGTCCAACTCGGAAAGGATCCCGTGGTGGCTGAGGTGCAGGTGAGAACAATTTTCGAAGAAGCGTGGAGCGAGATCGATCACGCGATTCGATACCCTTACGGCGCCGATCATTTGGTTAGCCAATATCTCGCTATGTTTAATCGACTGGCAGGAAGTGCCGACGAGATGGGATCCTACGTTCAGCATCTCAACGGTTCACTTCAAAAAATGCGAGAAGAACAGAGCCGCCAGATGATTGAGTGGGAGAGAGAAAAAGTCGAGAGTCGGGCGGCGCTTGAGAAGCTGAAGAAACTGACTGAGCATTCCGAGACCCTCGGCAAAGAGAAGGTCGGCATGCAGAAGCAGATTCATGAACTTCAGCAGCGGATTGATAGTCTCACGAAACCATCGCCTTCATTTATTCTGCAAGATTCATCATTCGGGTCTGATGTCCTCAGAGCCCTTGTTGGGGCGCAATCGTCCGATCGGCTGCTGCACTATATTGGCCATGGCACCACTGATCCAATATGGCATCTTGGCGTGGGGGCAGGACAGCCCTCATTGTCACCTTCGCCGATAGTTCCTCCCGCGCCTGCCAACGACGCAGTGACAGGTCGAACGCTTTCGCCGACTAGGCAGAACACTACGACACCCCAATCTCCCAATCCATCAAGGACAAATCAGCCTGTCTCTAACCCACCCTCAACTCCAAAGGGAGATAAGAATACGAGAAAAAAATAGCTTTCGTGGTCGGGCTCTTCGGATCTACATCTCGTTGCGGCCGATTTGTTCGCTTCAGATCAAGCTCCGTTTGGAGAGGCGCCCAACAAGCCGATGGTGCCGACCGCCCCCGCTTCACCAGTTCGTAACCCGCCGTGCCCGTCGCGGCGGCACATCGGCCAACCGTTGGACAGAGCACCAACGTGACCCGCTCCACGCACATTCGCTTCGGCACGCTAGGACGCAAACTCGGTACACCGGTTCACTCCGACGGCTGGTGGTTTTGCGTCTGCGCCGACGTCGAACTAGCGGGCACCCTGGAGGCGTCCGAGCCCTTCGCAGAATACGTCGGTGAGACCGCTCCTGCCGCTCTACGGTCTCTGCTCCAACATCACCGAGATGCGTGTTGGGTGCGTGCCGGTCTGCCAATCTTACTTCAGTGCAATCTTGAGGCATGCTACACCGCAGACGCTCTTCTCCGGATTGGCCTGTTTGCGGCACGGGTCGAACCCGGTGGGGTCGATGTGACGTACCCTTTTTTGTGCGCCGACCATCATGGGCGCGCGGTGTTGTGCTTTAGCGATCGAGGCCCTGACCGCGACACGCGCAGACAGATCGCCAGCGCGTTCTGGTCGCGCCTGTTGGATCACCATGGGAACCTCAAACTCCTCACAAACTTCGACGCACTCGTCATCGATCCTGCCACGGGCGAGCGAACCATCTACTCATGCGAGGACGGTAAGTTCTCTCATGATCAGGACGGCGACCCATGAGACAGGGCCGTCCATCGACGCAGTTCGATTCCCATGACGTACGGAGAACCCCATGTCCACGATCTGGCATTCGCACCAGCGCTGTACCCAATGTCACTGGGTCGGCACCACGACCGCTCATCGGAACAACATCCTCAATGGACTGCTGTACCTGCTCGCCGTGGCCGCAGTAGTTGTCGCCGAGACAGTCTACTCCCTCGACCTCGCCCACCGTGTGTCATGGCCGATCGCCCTGTTTGCGATGGTCTGGTTCTACGGCGTGCCAGCCCTCCTCTGGCGAAACAACGCGTGTCGAGGCTGTGGCCAGCCCATGGAGGTCGATCTCCTTCCAGGCAGGGCGCCGCGTTGAGCCCGCCTCCGTCCTGACCCATGACGACCCGACCGCCCACCACCGACGACTTCGCCGCGCTGCTGAGCTTCCTCCCCACGCTCTCCGCAGACGACTTCGCCCCCATCGACCACTGGTCCCACGGAACCAGCGCCGACGGCGTCACCCCCACCCTCTCCTGGCCGCAGTACAACCGCCTCGTAGAAGCCTTCATCGAAGTCGCCTCACGAGAGTGCTGGCGCGATCGCCACTACGACCCCGACGTCGCGGGCCGTCTCCTCGACAGCCCCGACGCCGTGGCGACCGCCGACCTCGCGCAGGTCAAGGCCATGCTCACCTACTGTGTTCGGGGAGAGCGGTTCTGCGAAGGGCACTGGGGTGCCCTCATCAGCGAAGGAAAGGTCCAGCGGCTGCTCCGCCGCGTGGCAGCGCTCAGTTCGGCGTAGCGGTCACGTCGCCTGCGGTCTCCTTGCAGACGTCGATGAGCGAGTCGAGAAACCCATCGGGCCACGAGCCGTCGCCCTGCTGACGACGATCGACCCACTCGCGGAAGCTCCCGCACTGCCCCGTGTAGCGCGCCATCATCGGGCTGATGGAGAGCTTCTCCCGCTGCACCGCCAGCGCGAAAGCCTTCCGGGGGTTGTCCCCCACGGCCTCGGCGTGCAGGCGGTCGTAGGCGTCGTCCATGCGCCGCAGCGTCGCGGCGTACTGCGCGCGCAGCGTCTCGCCGTACTCGCGCACGAGCTTCGGCAGCAGCGGAAACGCGTCGTCCTCGCGCCCCAGCAGGATGAGCTCCAGCAGACGGCGCGGCGAGTTGGAGACGGAGTCCTTGAGGCCGTGCAGCGCCACGTACGCCGGGCTCTTCACCTTCACCCGACGGAAGCTCGCGTCGACCACCACGACCCCTTCGCTGTCGCTCGGCGGGCGCGCGGTGACCAGCGCGAGCAGGTCGGCCATCGTCTCGCACGGGTGCGACGCCGCGTGCGGAACGGGCAGATGAACGAACTCCGACGGGTGCCGCTCGGTGCCATCGCGCAGACGCGCGCCGAGGAAGTGCAGCCCGCAGGTCTCGTAGCGGACGAGCACCATGTTGTAGGGCGTCGCGAGCTCGAAGAGGTACGTCGTCGACGGCTCCAGATGCGTCGCGAAGTCCGCGAAGGACAACGCGTGCGAGTCCCGCAGCGCGAGCTCGAAGAGCTGGCGGAAGGTCAGCGGCCGGTCGGGCGAACCCGCGAAGCCGTTGATGGGCTTGTCGGCCTCGGGCACCGAGCGCGTCGCGACGTGCCACTGCCCCGAAAGGTCGTCGAAGTACGCGATGCAGAGGGTTCCATCGACCTTCTCGCAGACGCGGGTGCCCGGCCGACCCAGCATCGCGGACGCGTCGGCGCCGTGCTGGCCGTGGT
Source organism: Polyangiales bacterium (assembly GCA_044229975.1). Lineage (GTDB taxonomy): Bacteria > Myxococcota_A > Polyangia > Polyangiales > SCUS01. Next base: position 15,007 of record JBGARZ010000015.1, on the reverse strand, counting down.
TGAAGAAGCGGTCGAAGGGGCGCGCCAACACCTGGGTCGCACCCACCACCGCGCCGCGGACGAAGGCTTCGCCGTCGGCGCGCGCGAGCACGAGCCCGCGGCACTGCGAGGCGATGGGGTCGGCCTCGCGGGCCTCGATCTGGTCGTAGGAGAGCGAGGCCTTGCGACCGTCGGCGCTGAGCGAGGCGTAGACGCCGTGCTCGCGGGCCAGGTCATCGAAGGAGTGCGTCGTGAGGTAGTGCTGGACGTGCATGGTCGTTGGTTTCCGTGGGTGGAAGCACAGGTGCGCCCCTTTCAACGCCCCGGCGGGGAGTGGGTTAGCTCGACCCATCGCCGCGCGCCAGCGCGTATGCTCCGCGGCGCGATGCGTGTGATGAGCCCGGTGCTGCTGCTCCTCGTCCTGGTCGGGTGTGAGGAGGTCGTGGAGGTTCCGCTGAGCTACGGGCGCTGCAACGGCGCGGGGACGTGCGGGCTGGAGACCCGCTGCGAGCCCGTGATGCTCAGCACCACTGGCGCCACGGCGTCGCTGTGCACCCTCCCCTGCACCGTCGACCGCGACTGCCCCGGCCTCGACGGAACCTGCGTCCGCGGCCTCGCCACGACCCCGAGCGACGGCGGCACCGGGGGCCGCTGCGTGCGCGCCTGCAACGCCGACGCGGACTGCCGACCGGGAACAGTCTGCCGCGACCACTCGCAGGACGCCGGGAGCGCGCCGCGGCTGTGCGTGCCGCTCATCGCGGCGCCCTGAGCGAAGTCACCAGATGCGCGGGGTGAGCGCGATGGCGGCGTAGAAATCCCAGGTGAGGTCGTTGGTGGTGCGGAAGCGCCCGCCCGCGCCGTCGATGACCGGGCGGTGCGTGGGGTCGGGCGAGCTGTTGCCCGCGCAGCCGCCGCGCCACTCGGGGTGGTCGGCGGGGACGGGCGTTCCGGGGTTGCACGCGTCGGTGTTGGTGATGGTGTGCGGCGACGTCCACGCCACCGCCGCGCCGATGGTGAACCGCAGAAACTTCGCCGGCTGGATGGACACCATCGCGCTGCCACCAAGCACGACGTGCGAGGCCGTGGTGGTGAGGCCATTGAAGTACACGTTGCGCTCGGCCTGACAGGTCCCGTCGGGGCCGCGGGCGTTGGAGGGGCAGCCCGGGAGGTTGAGCGGGCGGCTCAGCGACGAGCCGAGCGCATCATACAACGGGGAGTAATCGCGGCCCTGCGAGAAGTACGACCCGCGGAACCGGAAGTCGATGAGCAGGCGCTGCCAGGTCTCGCGGTTTTCCCAGGGGATGATCTCGGTGCCCATGGTGAGCGAGGCGACCAGCGGCGGGAAGTTGGAGAGCTGCCCGAGGGGCGTCTCGGCGTAGGCGAAGTCGCTGCTGCGAACGGGAAACTCCGCGAGGAAATCGAGGCCCGCGTAGGGCTCGATGTACCCGAGGCGGCGCGCGATGGCGGTCTGGAAGAAGACGCCGTGGAGACCGCGGGAGATGCCCGGGTCGGCGTTGGCGGGCGCCGTGCGCTCGGCGGCGGTGGGCGCGGAGGTTCCGCTCGCGGGGGTGGCGGGGACGCTCGACGCGTTGGGGCAGAAGGTGCCCGAGGAGGTCTGGCGGCACGGGCGCAGGAGCGACCCGACCGGCGGGCGCCACTCGAAGGAGAGCGTCCATGTGGGGCGGTTGGGGTCGCGCTGCTGGTTGAAGATCGACCACTGGAGGCCGAGGCGCACCTGGTCGATGCCCGAGCGCTCGGGGCTGTCGAAGGTCGCGTCGAAGAGGGTGGTGTTGCGCGCGGCGGCGCCGGTGCCTTCGCTCCAGCCGTCGGCGAGGGCGTTGCGCGCGCTCTCGGCGGAGACGCCGCTGGCGGGGCGCAGCTTGCGCGCGTCGGAGAGGACGAGCGGCAGCCCGAAGGTGAGCGCGAGGTCGTGGAAGAGGCCGATCTCGGCGTTGACGAGGAGCGTGTGCGTGCTGCGGGTGTAGTCCGCGACGTCGCCGTACTGCGGAACCCCGAGGCTGGTGCCCGGGTTGCTCACCCGCATCTCGCGCTGGATGCGGAGGTCGCGCCGCTGAAACTGGTAGCCCGCGCTGAGCCGCACGCTGAACTGCGAGCCCGTGTCGAAGGAGTCGACCACGTCGACGAAGCGCGCCGTCTCGGCGTGCATGGGCATCGGCCCGGTGGGGGTGTCGGCCACCTGCGCGTTCGCAACCCCGGCCGCGGCCCACACGGTCGCCGCGAAAATAGCCACGTTTCTTCGCACGATTGCGGCACGCTAGGCGCGGCCTCGGAGGGGTGTCAAGCGTTCGGTGCGTCGCGCTGGCTACGGGTTGGGCACCGGGGTCGCGGGGCGCTGCCGCGACACGTCGATGTCGACGGTGCGCAGCGCCTCCGTCAGTCGCACGCGTCGCTCGCCGAGCTGCGTGTCGAGCTCCACGAGGCGGCGGGTGAGCTGGTCGAGCTGCGTGGCGCTGCGGCCGAGGCGCGCGGTGAGCTGCGCGCGGAGGTCGGCGGCCTGGGCGTTGCGCTGGATGGCGAGGAGGTTCTCGCGGGTCTCGGCGACGCCGCGCTGGAGGTCGTCGCGGCGCTGCTCGACCTCGCCGTGCTCGGTGGTGAGCGTGACGATCTGCCGTTGCAGGTCGAGCGCCGTGCGCAGCGCGAGGGCGACGTCGGCGGCGGGCGATCCGTCGCGGAGGTACTGCTCCACCGCGGCGAGGGCCGACTCGTCACCGAGCTCGGCGCCGCTGGTGAAGGGCGAGCGCGTGGTGACGATGACCTCCGCGTGCGAGTGCGCCGGAACCTCCACCGGCACCAGCGCGTTGCCGTTGGACTGCTCGCTCCCAGCCGGCGGCTCGAAGAGCTGCGCGCCGTTGAGGGCCTGCCGCATCATCACGCGGGCCACGCGCTCGGAGCCGTTGCGCGCCCGGTAGGTGGTGCGCTGCACGTTGAAGCGCTCGATGGTGAGCGACCCGCGGAGCATGGTGACCAGGCGCGCTCCCTCGACCGCGGTGGTGGCGGTGCTGTCGACCGCGAGCGCGCGCTCCAGCGCAAACGGAACGGTGGTGGTGGCCGCGTCGGGGAGCGCTTCGAGCATGCCCTGGCCGAGGTACGCGCCGGCCTCGAAGATGGCGATGGGGCCGCGCTCCAGCAGGGCACCGGTGCGGTTCTCGAAGCGCGCGACGTGGAAGGGGTGCTGCGACGAGGCGGGCACGCCGGGGTCGGGAGCGAAGAGGTACATCTGCGATCCGGGGACGTCGCGCGAGGCGAGCATCACCATGGTGGCGCTGCGATCGGGGACGGTGACGGCGTTGGGGAGGTCGTAGCGGGTGACGCCGCCCTGCACCGCGAGCGCGGCGAGGGCGCTCACGTTGCGCGGCGCCGACGAGGGCTGCACCGCGGGGGCGCGCTCGGCCTGACGGAACGCGTCGCCGGCGGACTCGTGGGCGTCCGACTGGAGGGTGAAGGGGTAGTTGACGGTCACGAGGCCGCCGCCCTCGGGCGACGGAAACTGCCAGCGGCGTACGGCGTTGGCGGCGCACTGTCCGACCGCGGGCGCGCCGAGGCTGCTCTCGGTCACGGTCGATGCGATCACGGACCCGGAGGCGTTGATGACGAAGCGAACGACGACGCGACCGCCCAGCGAGGGGTTGGTCGCGAGGCCCTGCTCGTAGCAGTAGCGAACCTGGTTGATGTTGCGCAGCACCACGCGACGGATGGCCTCTGGAGAGAGCAGACCCGACACGGTCGGCGGTGACGCGCGCACGATGGGACCGCCGCTGCTGCGACCGCGCAGACCACGCCCGGCGCCCGAGCCGTAGCCCTGACCCGCACCCGTGCCGGCGCCGCGGCCCAGGACGCCGACGTCGCCGAGGCCGATGGTTCCTTCGCCGGTTCCGCCGCCGCCCTGGCCGGTGCCCGAGAGGCCGAGGCCGCCGAAGCCCATGGCCTCACCCTCCTCGCTGCCAGCGCTCGTAGCGGGACGGTCGCTCTGCTCTGCGTCCTCGGCGAGGGTGGTCTCGGTCGTGGGGACGGCGTCGATCACGGCCCCCTGATCGGTGACCGTCGGACGACGCGGAATCACCGGTCGCGCGAGGTCGGAACGAAAGGACACCGGCGCCCCCGCGACGAGCGACAGGTGCACGTTGGACCAGTCTTCGCCGGAGACGTTCTGGACGATGCCCCACGCCTGCACCTGCGTGGTCTGCTCGTTGAAGACGAGGCGGTACGACGGGCGCCAGATGGGGGTCTCGACGGTGTAGCCAACGAGGAGATCGTGGTCGGCGCCGTCGAGCGCGAGGCGCACCGTGCGACGCGCCGAGGGGGCGGGCGGGTCGCTGGCGGGGTGTTCTTCGGGGAGGGGAAAGGCGGCCGAGCGGACGGAGCTGCCGCCGCGCTCCATGACCGCGAGGGTGGCGAGGAAGTCGTCGACCTCGCGCTGCGTGACGCTGAAGCGCACCTCGTTTTCGGAGACGTGACCCTGGCGCTCGAAGTAGCCGACGCCGTTGCGGTAGACGACCACGCGACGGAGCGGGAGCGACGTGGTGGTCTGCACGGCAGCGCTGCGGCCGCAGCCGGTGGCGCCGACGAGGGTGGCGAAGAGAACGCCGGTGAGAACGGACCGTGGGCGCGCGAAGACGACGCGAGCGAGCGTGGACATGGGTTTGGCCTCCATCGCCCGATGGGTGGAGCGCACGGAGGCGCCACGGGCGAACCCTGGGAGGGGTCGCGCGCGCGGACCATCGGTGTCAACGCGGGACGGTCAGGGGCAGGTCGCGGTGGGGTCGGTCGCGAAGTTCGGCGGCTGATAGGGAGCCCGGGGGTGCCCTCGTCGAAAGCTCCTACCCCACCGCCGAGCGCAGCATCTCGGCCGCCGCCTCGCGCGTGCGATCGGTCACCCGGATGCCACCCAGCATCCGCGCGACCTCTTCCATCCGCTCGGTCTCGCCCAGCGCGCGCACCGTCGACATCGTTCGGTCACCCACGACCTGCTTGCTCACGACGAAGTGCTTGTCGCCGTACACCGCGATCTGCGGCAGATGCGTGATGCACAGCACCTGGTGACGCCCCGCCACCTGCTTGATCTTCTGCCCGATCACCTCGGCCACCGCACCGCCCACGCCCGCGTCGACCTCATCGAACACGTAGAACGTCTTCGGCCCCACGTCCGTGAGCACCCGCTTGATCGCCAGCAGCGCCCGCGACAGCTCACCACCACTCGCCACCTTCCGCAGCGGCCGCGGCTCCTCTCCGCGGTTGGGCGCGATGAGAAACTCCACCCGGTCCATGCCCGTCGGCGTCAGTCGCGCGCCGTCCACGATCAGCTCGGCGCCGCCCGGTGACGCGTGCGCCACGTCCACCACCACCCGCGCGCCGCCCATGCCGAGCGTCTCCAGCTCCGCGCTGATGGCCGCTCCCAGCTTCCCCGCCGCCGCCCGCCGCGCATCGCTCAGCGCCCGCGCCTCGGACTGCGCCCTCTGCCGCGCTGTCTCCACCGCCGCTTCGAGCTCGGTGATCTTCCCCTCCCCCTGCTCCAGCGTCGCGAGGTCGCTCGCCACCTTCGCGCGAAACGCCAGCACCTCCTCCACCGATCCGCCGTACTTGCGCTTGAGCCGCGAGAGCGTCTGCATCAGCTCCTCGACCTCGCCCAGCCGCTCGGGATCAGCCCGCACCCCGCGGCCGTACCGACCCAGCTCCCGCGCCGCTTCCTGCACCAGCGTTCGTGCCTGGTTGACCAGCTCCAACGGGCCCGCGAGCGCCGCGTCGACGCCCACCAGCTTCGTCAGCGCGTCGGACACCACGCCGAGCTCGTCGAGCACCGCGCCGTCGCGCGAGTACAGCGTCTCCTCCGCCAGCGTCGTGCCGTCGGCCAGCTTCGAGGCGTGTCGCAGCCGCTCGCGCTCGGCCGCCCACTGCTCCTCCACGCCCGGCTTCAACGCCAGCGCGTCGATCTCCTTCGCCTGAAACTTCAACAGGTCTTCCCGGTCGCTGCGATCGCGCAGTGTTCGCAGGACGCCTTCGAGCGAGCGCGTGGCGTCGGCCATCGCCGCGTGCGCCTTCGCCATGCGACCGCGCGAGCCCTCCAGCGAGGCCGAGGCGTCGAGCAGTTGCAGGTGCGTGAGCGGGTCGGTGAGCGTCTGCTGGTCGTGCTGCGAGGTGATGTCCGCGAGGCCCGCCGTGAGCGACACGAGCTGCGCCAGCGAGACCATGCGCCCGTTGAGGTACGCCTTCGACCGACCGCCCGTGCGCTCGTTGCCGACCACGCGGCGCACGACGAGCTCCTCGTCCCACGCGAGGCCCGCCTCCTCGAAGCGCGCGCGCCGCGGGTCGTCGCCCCCCACCGCGAACACCGCCGTCACCTCCGCCTGCGTGGCCCCGGTGCGGACGACGTCACCCGCCGAGGCGCGCGCCCCCAGCACGAGGGAGAGCGCGTCGATGAGGATGCTCTTCCCGGCGCCGGTCTCGCCCGTCACCACGTTGAGACCACCCCCGAAAGAGACCTCGACCTCGTCGATGATCGCCAGATCACGAACCTGCAGTGTCACCAGCATCGCCGCTCCGAGGGGAGTAGGCCGCGCTCCCCGCACGGTCAACACGCCCGCGAAGCGATGGACATAGAACGTCCCGCGGGGGTTGAGGTCACGGCATGGCGTCGTGAAGGGTGACGGTGTTAGCGTCGGCGTCGCCTCGGGAGGTGAAACTCGTTTCATCTGAAAACACCCGCAGGCGATGAGACAGCGAAGGCGGCAGCGGTGAGCGGTAGTCCAGAGGGTGCGGCGTTTTTGGGCGCGGCGTTGTTCCTCGGGTTGGGTGCGGTGCTGGTGTGCATCGAGTCGTCGCTGGTGGCGCTGCCCGACGCGCGCATGCGCGCGCTTCGCGACGAGCTGGGGCCCCGCGGCAAGCGCCTGGAGACCTACCTCGCCGACCCGGTGGACGTGCTCTCGCGGCTGCTCGCGGGGCGCGTGATCTGCCCCATCCTGGCGACGGCGCTGACGGTCTCCGCGGCGCTGCAACACGCGCCGCCGTGGTGGGAGCTCGTGCTCCGCGTGCTGGGCGTCGCCACGGTGTACGGGCTGCTCACGGAGATCGCGGTGGCGGTGGGCAGACACCGCGCGCGGCAGATCGCGCCGACGGCCCTCGGGTGGGTTCGTCCCATCGGGTGGGTGCTGGCGCCGTTTGCGTTTCCGATGGCGCTCGTGGGTCGCGCGATGCGCCGGTGGCTCTCCGAGCGCAGCCAGGAGCACGTCGCCGAGATGACCGAGAAGGAGGTCGAGTACGTGGTCGAGGCGGCCGAGCAGTCGGGCGCCGTCGACGCGGTGAGCAGCGAGATGCTCCAGAACGTCATCGACCTCAAGGAGCTCACGGCGCGGGAGATCATGGTGCCGCGCACGCAGGTGGTGGCGCTGGACATCCACACGCCCTTCGACAAGGCCGTCGAGCGCATGAGCGACGAGGGCCATTCGCGGGTTCCGCTCTTCGACGGGCAGATCGACAACGTGGTGGGCGTGCTCGTCACCAAGGACCTCTTCCGCGTCGCGACGACCCCGGTGGGTAAGGGCGGAGAGCGCTCGCTGGAGGCGCTGTCGCGCAAGCCGGTGATCATGGTGTCGGACACGCAGCCGGTGACGTCGGTGCTGCGCGAGCTGCAACTGAAGCGTATGCACCTCGCGATGGTGGTCGACGAGTTCGGCGCCATCCTGGGATTGGTGACGCTGGAGGACATCCTCGAAGAGCTGGTCGGCGACATCCGCGACGAGCACGACGACCAGACCGACAGCGACCTCGTCGAGCAGGCGCCGGGGCGCTACCTCGCGCGGGCGACCATTCCGGTGAGCGAGCTCGGTGAGCGGCTGTCGGTGAGCTTCCCGGAGGACGGCGACTACACGACGCTGGGCGGGTTCTTGTCGGCGCGGGCGGGGAAGGTTCCGTCGGTGGGGACGGTGGTGCTGTGGGACTCGCTGCGCTTCGTGGTGCGCGAGGGGGACAAGCGCCGCGCGACGAAGGTGGAGATCGTGCGCGACCCGCAGCGGGCGAGCCAGAAGTCGCCGACCGTCGACGACGACGACTGACGCTGGCGTATGCCGGGCGACGGCAGTAAAGGGTGACCGCATGACCCTCAAAGCCGTCGACGACACCCGCACCGTGGAGGGCGTTCGCGGCCCGATGGCCTTCGTGGCCGACGTTCACGGCAACCTCGCGGCGCTCGACGCCGTGCTCGCGGCGCTGAAGGAAGACGGCGTGTCGCAGCTCTTCGTGGCGGGCGATCTGCTGTTGCAGGGCGACGAGCCGCTCGGGGTGTGGATGCGCTTGATGGAGGTGAGCGCCCGCTGCGTGCGCGGCACCACCGATCGGGCGCTCGCGCTGATGGATCCGTCGAAGCTCCACCCGAAGACCGACGAAGAGCGGGCGGCGACGCAGCGCTTCGCCGACACGCGCGAGGCGCTGGGCGAGCTCATCCTGGCGAAGCTGCGGCGGCTGCCCGAGGCGCTGCGGCTGGAGATGCCCGACGGCCGCGAGTGGCTCGTGGTGCACGGCTCGCCGCTCGACCCCGACGAGGCGATGACGGCCGACCTCGACGACGACGAGCTCACCGCGCTGCTCGGCGACGACCCGGCGGACGTGGTGATCTGCGGCGGCGGGCATGTCCCGTTCGTGCGCCCGCTCGACGGCGTGACGGTGGTCGCGGTAGGCAGCGTCGGCGCGGCGCCGGAGGGGCGAACGGCGCACTACACCCTGATGATGCCGACCCCCGACGGGCCGCGCATCGACCAGAAGTGGGTCACCTACTGAGCTTGGGTCGGGGGCTCGCAGGGCGACCAACGACACGGAAGTTGCGTTGTTCGCTTGTGGAGTCGGGCGGGTCGTTGCACCTCTTCGGCGATGTCGACGCTTACGCACCTGGCCCCGGGCTTCGTCTTCGCCCATGACTTCCGCGTCGTGCGCCCGCTGGCCGAAGGCGGCATGGGGTCGGTGTACCTCGTCGAGCAGCTCAGCACCGGCCGCGAGCGCGCGCTCAAGCTGATGCACCCGCAGTTCGTGGCCGACCCCACCAACCGCCGGCGCTTCGCCGACGAGGCGCGGGCGGGCTCGCGCATCGAGAGCGACCACGTCGTGGAGGTCATCGCGTCGGGCGTCGACGACGCCTCCAACGTCCCGTGGCTGGCCATGGAACTCCTCCACGGCGAGACCCTCTTCGACCGCGTCTCGACCCGCGGCCCGCTCCCGCCCGCGGAGGCGTACGAGGTGCTCCGGCAGGTGTGTCACGCGCTCGGGGCGGCCCACCGCGCAGGCATCGTCCACCGCGACATCAAGCCCGAGAACATCTTCCTCGCGAAGACCCGCCGCGAAGACGCCGAGGACATGGTCAAGGTGCTCGACTTCGGCATCGCGAAGGTGATCCAGGAGTCGCACTCGGTCCCCACGGGCGGCATCGGGACGCCCCTGTGGATGGCGCCCGAGCAGACCGAGTCGGGCGGCCCGGTCGGTCCGCAGACGGATGTGTGGGCGGTCGGGCTGCTGGCGTTCTTCCTGCTCACGGGGCGCAACTACTGGGTCAACGCGGGCACCTCGGTGCAGGCCACGATGCGCGAGCTGCTCTTCGAGCCGCTGCCCGCCGCCTCAGCGCGCGCCGCGCAGTTCGGGCTCGCGTCGCTGGTGCCGTTTGGCTTCGACGAGTGGTTCGCGCGCACCGTCGTACGCGACAGCGCCGCGCGCTTTCCAGACGCCTCGGCCGCCGCGCAGACGATGGAAGCCGCCCTCCTCGGGCCGAAGCCCGCTCGCACCCAGCCCATGGCGGCGATCGCGACGACCGTTCCCTCCACCGTCGCCATGCCTGCGTTTCAGGCCGCGGCTCCGGTCGCCGGGACGATGGTCGCCGCACCGCCGCCCACCGTCGTGAAGCAGCCGCAGCCGCAGCCGCAGCCGCAGCCGCAGCCGCGATCGCGCGCGCCGATGATCGTCGGGGCGGTGCTCGTGCTCGGTCTTGGCGGCACCGCGCTGGCCTTCGCGCTGCGCTCGTCGTCGCCGGCTCCCGCGGTGACGCCGGTGGTGGTTCCGACCGTCGCGACGCCCGCGGCTCCGGAGCCCGTCGCTCCGGCGCCCGTGGTGGCGCCGGCGCCCGTGGTGGCGCCTGCGCCCGCCACACCGACGCCAGTGGTCGCACCGACGGCCGCTGCACCTGCGCCCGCCGCGCCGGTCCGTCGGCCGACGCCCACGCGGCCCGTGACGCCGCCACGCGCGACGCCGACGCCGACCACACCCACGACGCCTGCACCCACGACGCCTGCACCCACGACGCCTGCGCCCACGACGCCTGCGCCCACGACGCCTGCGCCGACCGCGGACGTTCCGGCTGCGCCGTCGCCGTCGGCGGCGCAGGCCGCGGCGCTCAACCAGCTCATTCGACAGGGAGCGCAGGTCGGACGCGAGCGACTCGCGCAGCAGTTGGAGCAGTACCTGGCGCAGAACCCCAACGCGCCCGACGCGGCGGCGATTCGTCAGCGCATCGCGGCGCTACGGGCTCCGTCCGCGACGCCGTAGGCACGGACCCACGCCGCGGCGTCAGCGCGACGTGGGCCCGCTTCAGTTCCCGCCGCCGAGCATCGACTGCGCGACGGACTGTAGCGAGCTCGGCGCGGCGTTCTGCTGGGTGGCCATCTGGGTGAGGCGCGTGAGCTCGCTCGGCGAGAACGTCGGGTGCTGCGGCGCCGCCGAACGATTGGCGCTCGTGATGGCATTGGTGATCGACTGGATCTGCTGGGGCGTCACCCCCTGCGAGACGAGCTGACCGAGCTGACCGAGCTGCTCCATGTTGGGCGCCGTGCCCATGCTCGGAGTCGTGGGCGCTGCCGCCGTGGGCGCTGCCGCTGTCGGCGCCGCAGCCGCGGGCGCCATGCCGGGGAGCGCGACGGTCGGCAGCCCGAGCGACGGAGCCCCGATGGTCGGCGTCGTCGGCGCCGCCGCGGTGGTCGGACGCGCGGCGGTCGGACGCGCGGCGGTGGGCGCCACCGGAGCAGCCGCCGGAGCCGCCGCAACAGGCGCAGGCGCCGCCACCACGGGGACATCGGGCGTCACGACAGCGACCGGCGCCGCCACGACCGGAACATCCGGCGTCGCCACCACGACCGTCGGCGGCGGGAGGCACTGACAGGCGGCGAAGGTTCCGTCGGACTGGCAGGTCTGCGCGCCGGTGGCGCCGGTGGCGCAGGTGCACGGGCTGCTCGCGCCGGAGACACAGGTGGCCGGCCGGTTGCGCTCGCAACCGATGCCAAGGAGGAGGACGACCACAAGCGCGAGGGATGCCTTCATGCGCGCGAGGCTAGACCCAAGCCGACGCGCCGGATACCGCCGTTCTCACGAACGCCGGTCCTTCCTTCGGGCCGAAGGTCACGGAGGGCCCTTCGCGCGACGGTCTCTTGCGGCTACGACTCGCGGCCATGCAGCGATCCATCGAAGAGTCGGTGCTCCTGGCGGTCAACGGCCTGCGCTCGCCCCCCCTCGACCCCTTCGTGAGCTGGCTCAACGAGTGGGGCTTCTACGTCCTCCCCCTCGTCATGATCGCCCTCGCGCTCCGCACCCGCACCCGGCACGACGTGGCCTCCGCCCGCGACGGCTGGCTCGCCTTCCTCGGCGCGCTCTTCCTCTCCGAGTGGGTCCTCAAGCCGCTGGTGCACCGCCTCCGCCCCACTGCGTCCCCGTCGCTCGCCGCGCAGCTCCATGTGCTGGGCCCCGTCCCCCCGCGGGCGAGCCTCTCGTTTCCGTCGGGCACCGCGACGGCGTGCGTGGCCGCCGCGGCCTTCATCTGGCTCGCCTGGGGACGCCGCGCGGGCATCCCCGCGACCCTCTTCGCGCTCCTCATCTCGGTCAGCCGCCTCTACGTCGGCGTGCACTGGCCGACCGACCTCCTCGCCGGCGCGCTCATCGGCGCGGGCGTCGCCTACGGCCTGTGGCGCCTCTCGCGCTGGGCCGCGTCCCCGCCTTCCGCCCAGGTATGATCCGCCTCCCCCCAATGGACGACACCACCTTCCGCGCCTTGCGCGCCGCGCTCGTGGCCTCCCCCGGCAACGCCGACCTGCTCTCCGTCGTAGCCGCCGAGCTCGTCGCGCGCGGTGACGCCCCCGAGGCCGCGCGCCTCGTCCGCGAGGCAGGACCCGACGCGCTCCGCACCGAAGCCCACCGCGCCGCCGCCGCCAGGGTCTTCCACGCCGCGGGCGACCACGCCGACGCGCTCGTACTCGTCGTCGGCGACGACCCCGAGACGGAGCTGCTGCGCGCTCGCATCCTCGCCGCGCTCGGCCGCCGCGACGAGGCGCTGCGAGCCTACGAGTCCGCGGTGGGCGCCAACACCACCCTCGAAGACCCCGAGCTGCGCGCGCTGCTCTCGGCCACGGTGCGCGTCGTCCCCCCGGCAGCACCCGGTCGCCCGGTGATGCGGGTGATCTCCAACGACGACACCGACGACGCCGACCTCCAGCGCCTGCTGCATCCGCCGCGACCGCCGGTCACCTTCGCCGACGTGGGCGGCCTCACCGAGCTCAAGCGGCAGGTCGAGCGGCGCATCATCCTGCCCTTCCAGAAGCCCGCGCTCTTCGAGCGCTACAAGAAGCGCGTCGGCGGCGGCATCCTGCTCTACGGGCCGCCCGGCTGCGGCAAGACCCTGCTCGCACGCGCGACGGCGGGCGAGTGCAAGGCGCAGTTCTTCAACGTCGCCATCCACGACATCCTCGACATGTACATCGGCGAGTCCGAGCGAAAGCTCCACGCCATCTTCGAGAAGGCCCGATCGAGCGCGCCGTCGGTGCTCTTCTTCGACGAGCTCGAAGCCCTCGCGGGCAAGCGGCAGCACGCGCGCGAGGCGACCAGCGCCAAGGTGGTGAGCCAGTTTCTCACCGAGATGGACGGCTTCGCGCAGGACAACCGCGGCGTGCTCATCCTCGGCGCGACCAACGTGCCGTGGGCCGTCGACTCGGCGTTTCGTCGACCGGGTCGCTTCGACCGCGTGCTCTTCGTTCCGCCGCCCGATCGCGAGGCGCGCGAGGCGATTCTCCGTCGCCTGCTGGAGCAGCGACCGACGGAGCCCGGCGTCGACCTGCGCCCCTTTGCCGAGCGCTCGTCGGGCTTCTCCGGCGCCGACCTCGAACACCTCGTCGAGACCGCCACCGACGAGGCCATCGACGAGGCGCTCACCGCAGGATCAGACGTCCCGCTACGCGCGGCGCACCTGCTGAAGGCCCTGAAGGACGTGAAGCCGACGACGTTGGAGTGGCTCACGACGGCCCGCAACTACGCGCGCTACGCCAACGAGGCCGGGCAGTACGACGAGGTCCTCGACTTCTTGAAGCAGCACGGGAAGAGCTGAGCCATGTCGAACGTCTACGCCATCGCCGACGAACCCGCGCCGAGCCGGCTCTCACCCTACGTCGTCAATCCGGGGCTCCCGCTCATCGCCCACATGCTCGGCGGGAGCTGGATCGGCCTCCCCTGGATGGTCTTCAACGCCTACGCGCTCAACAGCGCCCAGACCCGCCGCGAGGTGCGCATGGCCGCCCTCTCGCCGCTGCTCTCGCTCGTCGTGGCCTTCGTCGCCACGCAGCTCATCCGCGCGCTCGAAACCCCTGGTCCCGCGGCCCTCTCCCACGTTCTCGGACTGCCGCCGCGCGCCTACGCCTACGCGGTCATCGCGGTCGTCGCGGTGAAGCTGTGGCTCGTGTACGCGATCCACCGGAGCCAGGAGAAGAGCTTCGAGATCTTCTCGTACACGGGCGGCAAGGGGCGCAACGCGCTGGCCATCGTGGCGGTCGCGGCGCTGGTTCGTCCGTACGTGATGGACTGGGCCTTCGACCTGTCCATCTGGCTCGGCTGGGTGGTGCTCTGATGGAAGACCGCGACACCCAGCGTCAGATCGAGATCGGCCGCCGCGCGCTGCTCGCCGACAACCCGGGCGGGGCGCTCGAACCGCTGCGCCGCGCGCTCACCAACGACCCCGAAAACGCCGAGGCCCACCGGCTGCTCGCGATGGCGCTCTACGGACTCCATCGGTTGTCGGCGGCGCTCGTCGAGGCCAACGCCGCGATGCTCGGCGACGCGGAAAACGCCGACACCCACGCCGTGCTCGGCGACATCCACTACGGGATGCGCGACCTGAAGACGGCGAAGCGCCACTACGAAGCGGCGCGGGAGTTCGGTCCGCTGTCGGTCGGGCCGCTGCGGGGCCTGGCGGCGGTGGCGGCGTTCTACGACGACGAGGTGGCGGCGTTCGACCTCTTGCGGGAGGCGCTCGCGCTCGACGCGAGCGACGTCGAGGTGCTCGTCGACATCGCCAACCTGCACCTCTTGCGTGGCCGATTGGACGAGGCCGCGCGCTTCGTCGACGAGGCGCTCGCGGTCGAAGCCCACCACCGCGCGGGGCTCTGTGTGAAGGGCTTCGTGCTGCTGCGTCGCGGCGACGTGGCGGGCGCCCGCGAGCACTGCGTGTGGGCGCTGCGGCGCGACCCGACGCACCTCGACGCGATCAAGCTGCTCGCGGCGGTGAAGGTGCGGGAAAACGTCGCGCTGGGGCTGTGGTTCAGGGTCAACGGGGCCGTGTCGAGCCTCGGGCCGCGCGCGGGCACGGCGATGGTCGCGGCCTACGTGGGGCAGGCGCTGCTGCGGCTGGTGTTGCAGGACCTGGGGTACCCCACCGCGGGCGACGTGGTGCGCTGGGTCTGGCTGGGCATCTGTCACTACTCCTACGCGGCGCCGCAGATCTTCCAGCGGATGATCGCGAAGGAGATCGACTCCGTGGTGCTGCGCGGGGATTACTGAAGCAGGTGACCACCCACGCCTACCCAATGCGCTTGGCTGCCGTGGATTTTCAACCCGCGGCGGCCGGGCGCGATGTCATTGACGAGGTGCTAGTACCTCGCCACAGGGGATTTGAAGGGTTCAGTGAACCTCACGCTGGCTGCACGAGGAGAGGCAGCGAGTCGGCCTCGACGAGCAGTTGGATCGAGCGCGCGACACCCGGCTGTCGGCGGATGAAGCCCTCGCGCTC
>JBGARZ010000014.1:0-222864 GCA_044229975.1 Polyangiales bacterium | reverse complement strand
GGCGGCGGGTGGCGGCTACGAGCTCGGCATCGCGGCGCGCTGCCAGGCGTCGAGCACTTCTTCGAAGACGGTCTGCGTCGGCGCCCGACCGACCGTCGCGAGGTCGGTCGCCACGCGGCTGCTCGGCGCCGCGCCCGGCGTGTGCACCGGCCCCATCGTCGCCAGCGGCCTGAACCCGTCCGCCGATCGCCAACCCACCGCGAGGTGATGCGCCGCCCCCGGCCGGAGCCCCGCCACGAAGCGCTCGCCCTCCAGCGACTCCACCGCGTACTCGCGCTCGTCGCGCCGCAGCGCCCGACCGTCGATCCACAGCGACACCACCACCAGCACCAGCGACGCGCCCTCCCGCGGCCGCGCCCCACCGATGGACCAGCGCGCGTACGCCGTCGTCGCATCCACCGCGTGCGCCACCGCCGTCGTCGGCGCCACCGCCGTCACGCCCAGCAGCGCAAGTCCTCGCAGGGCTTCCGCGTCCGCCGGGTCTTTCGACAGCACCGCGCGAAACACCTCGCGCGCCGCGTCCGCCCGCCCCTGCCCCAGCAGCACGTGCCCCATGGTCGACGTCGCAAACTCTGCCGACAGCGTGTTGGCCTCGCCGTCCTCGTCTTCGAACGTCACCGCGTCGTCCAGCTCTCGGCTCATCTCGTCACCGCCCTCTCAAGCACCCAGCACCACGCGCGCCGCCGCGACGTCCGCGGCGATCTGCGCCTTCAAGGCATCGACCCCGTCGAAGCGCTGCTCGTCCCGCAGCCGCGCCGCGAAGGTCACCCGCAGCGTGCGCCCGTACAGGTCGACGTCCGCGTCGAGCAGGTGCGCCTCCAGGCTGCGCCCCGCGCGAAACGTCGGCCGCGACCCGAGGTTCATCACCGCGGGGTGATCGACCACGCCGCCGTCGAGCGCTGTTACACGCACCGCGTACACGCCGTCCTTCGGGAGCGCCTCGCACTCCGTCGCCAGGTTGGCCGTCGGGAAGCCCAGCGTCCGGCCGCGCTTGTGCCCGGTGATCACCAGGCCATCGAGGTCGTAGTCGCGCCCGAGCAGCGACTTCGCCAGCGCGAGGTCACCGTCGGCCAGCGCCCGCCGCACCCGCGACGAGCTCACCGGAACCGACGACTCCTCCAGCGGCGCCACCACGTGCGCGCGAAACCCGAGCGTCTGCCCGAGCGCCACCAGCACCGCGCCGTTGCCCTCGCGGTTGCGACCGAAGTGGAAGTCCTCGCCGACGAAGACCTCCTTCGCCCGTAGACCCAGCACCACGCTGCCGACGAACTCCTCCGGCGACTGCGACGCAAAGGACAGGTCGAAGCGCTGCACCACCACGGCATCGATGCCCGTCGCGCCCAGCAGCTCCAGCTTGCGGTCGAGGCCCACCACGAGCGGCGCGGCGCGGTCGGGCGCCAGCACCCGCGTCGGGTGCGGATCAAACGTGAGCGCCACGGACTCTCCACCGAACGAAGCCGCGGCGGCCTTCACGCGGTCGAGCAGGTGGCGGTGCCCGCGATGAACTCCGTCGAAGTTGCCGATGGCGAGAGCAGTGGGCGCGCCCCGACGGGCGGCGCGGAAATCATGGGCGATCCACATAGGCTTTAGAGATGGGGGCGGAGACTACGGGCGACGACGGAAATTGTCCCGCGCTACCCCACTTCAGCGGGCGCGGCGGCGGGGGCGTCGGCGCGCGCGGCGGCGGCCATGGAGTCGCGCTCCAGGTGGTTGCGGCCGGGCACCGTCGACCACGCGCTGGAGAAGCTCTCCGTCGCGGCCTCCGGCACGAAGGTGGTGCCGTGCTCGTAGTGATAGAACGCCCCCTGGAAGCGGGTCGGCGTCACGTCGAGGATCACGTACCCACGGCGCACGAGGTCGAAGTACTTCAGGTGCCGATTGTTCACGAGGAGGCGGTTGGCCGCGTCGGTGACCACGCCCGGGGGAAAGGCCGGCGAGGTGACCGCGGGGCCGACGAACTCCACCGCGAGCGAGCCGCGCCCGGTGGCCGGGTCGTAGGCCGTGGTGCTGTTGGGGTCTTCGGTGAGGTCCATCGCCCACGACGAGTGGATGTCGCCGGTGAGCACCACCACGTCGTTGACCATCATCGTGCGGAGCAGCGCGAAGAAGCGGTTGCGCGCGCCGGGGTAGCCGTCCCACGCGTCGGTGTTCAGGAACTGCGGGAGCTGCCCCATCATCACCTGCTGCCCGACCACCTTCCAGGTCGCGCGCGAGGTCATGATCTGCCCGAGAAACCAGGTCTCCTGGTCGGCCCCGAGGAGCGTGCGCGAGAGGTCGTTGAAGGGCGGGTTCATCCCCATGGTCTGGAGCGGGCGACCCCACACGCGCGTGTCGAGCAGCACGAGGTCGATGAGCGTCCCGAACTGGAGCTTGCGGAAGATGCGCCGGTCGGCCTGCTCGCGGATCGGCATCCACTCGAAGTAGGCCTGCATCGCGGCGGCCTTGCGGGCCGACCACTCGCCGTCGGTCGCGGGCATGTGCTTCTGCGCGCCGCCCTCCCAGGTGTTGTCGGCAAACTCGTGGTCGTCCCAGATGCAGATGAACGGGTGCTGCTGGTGGCACGCCCGCAGGTCGGCGTCGCGCTTGTAGTGCGCGTGGCGGCGACGGTAGTCCGACAGCGAGCGGATCTCCGTGGGCGGGTCGTACTCCCGCACGTTGCCGTACTCACCGGTTCCGTACTCGTAGATGTAGTCGCCGAGGTGGATCACCGCGTCGAGGTCGAGCCGACGCGACACCGCGCGGTACGCGTGGAAGTACCCGTGCGCCATGCTCGAACACGACACCACCGCGAGGCGCGCCCGGTCGAGCGCGGTCGCGCTTGCGGCGGTGGTGCGGGTGCGGCCGACCGGCGAGGTCATCCCGTTGGCGCGGAAGCGGAAGTAGTACGTCGTCGCCGCGCGCAGCCCCGTCGCGTCGACCTTCACGGTGAAGTCCCGCATCGCGCCGGTGGTGAACATCCCCGTCGTCGCGATGGCGGCGAAGTCGACGGTGAGCGAGGTCTCCCAGGTGACCACCACGTCGGCCGTCATGCCCTCCGGCGCGGTCACGCGCGTCCAGAGAATCACCGCCTCCGCGGTCGGGTCGCCGCTCGCGACGCCGTGCAGGAAGAGGCCCGTCCGCGTCTCGACGTCCCCGCGCACGACGTCCCTCGCCGCGTCGACGCCGACGTCCTGTGGAGTGCCCGCATCGAAGCCCGCGTCAGAGCCCGCGTCGGCGCCGCCATCGACGGGGTTGCCGAGGTCGGTGCCCGCGTCGGTGACGGGCGCGGGGTCGTCCGAGCAGCCCGCGGCGGTCAAACCGGCGGCGCCCACTACCTGGAGAAGTTCACGGCGGGTCAGCGTCGACATGGAGAGGTGCTCCGGAGCGGGCGTTGGTGGTGGTATGGCCCGCGCGGGGCGCGACCATAGTCGCATCGCCTCTCGCGTGGCCATGTCATGGCGCAGGGAGTCACGGCGGTGTCACGCGGGGCGGTGCTACCGTCGATGCGTCACGACCCCTCTCGTCCCCGCTTCCGATCGGTGATCGGGAGCGATTGGGACGAGAGGGGTCGTCACGGCTGAGGGGTTTTGACTGGACTACTTGGCGGCGACCGGCGCGGCGGCAGCAGCGGCTTCGGCCTTGCGGCGGAGACGAGCTTCCTTCGCGCGGCGGCGCTGCTTCTGCTTACGGCGGGCGGGGGGATCTTGCGGGGTACCCATGGTGGCGCCCCGATTAGCCCATCACGGGCGACTTGTACAGACGCTCGCGCGCACTATTCGGCGCGGCGGGGAGCTCCCACCGAAGCCGGGATGTACTGGCGACCGCGCGGGCAGCCGGCGGCGGCCGTGCTGCGCCCCTCCACCTCGGTGCGGATGATGAAGAACTGCACGCGGCGGTTGCGCGTCCACGCTTCGAGGTTGGAGCGCGGGTCGAGCGGGCAGTACTCGCCGTACCCGGCCGCGACGAGGCGGGTGGCCGCGACGCCGCGACCCACCAGCGCCTGCACCACGCTGTTGGCGCGGTCGCGGGAGAGCTGGAGGTTGTGGTCGTCGGGCGCGCGCTCGTCGGTGTGGCCCTCCACCTCCACGAGCTGGATGTCGGGGTTGGTGTTCAGCAGCGCGCTCATCTGCTCGATGATGGTGCGGTTGGTGTCGCTCTCGATGATCTGCGCCGAGTCGGTCTCGAAGTTGATCTGCTGGTTCAACTGGATCTCGGTGCCCACGCGGCGCAGCACGCCGTTGTCGGGGCAGCCGTCGGTGTCTTCGAGGCCGTTGAAGACCTCCGGGTCGTTGCGGCAGTCGACGCCACTCGCGCTGTGGTCCTGCGCGTCGAGAATCCCGTCGTGGTCGTTGTCGGGGTCGGGGCAGCCGTTGTCGTCCTCGAAGCCGTCGCGGTCTTCGGGCTCGTTGGGGCAGAGGTCGTCCGTGTCGAGGATCTGGTCCTGGTCGTTGTCGGGGTCGGGGCAGCCGTTTTCGTCCTCGAAGCTGTCGCGGTCTTCGGGGTCGTCCGGGCACTGGTCGACGTTGTCCGAGATCTGATCGCCGTCGCGGTCTTGCACGTTGGCGTCGGGGCAGCCGTCGGAGTCCTGCTGACCGTTGCGGTCTTCCGGAACCAACGGGCACTGGTCGTCCACGTCGAGGATGCCGTCGCGGTCGTTGTCGGGCTCGGGGCAGCCCTCCTCGTCCTCGAAGTTGTCGAAGTCCTCAGGCTCCAGCGGGCAACGATCGACGTCGTCGCGGTAGCCGTCGCCGTCGGTGTCCGCGATGGACGGCTCGAACACGAACCCGACGAAGCCGCGGAAGCCCGCCGCCGCGAGGCCGCTGGTGTACCCGCCGCCCGCGCCGAGGGTGAGGTACGAGTTGCGGTCGACGAAGATCTTCATCCCGCCGACGGCCTCGAAGGGCGTCGTGGCCCCAGCCTGACCGAAGCCGTTGAGGTACTGCGCGCCGTAGGTCTCGGCCATGAAGTCGATGAACGAGCTCGCGCGAAACGACACGCCGAGGCCGACGGTGAGCGACGGCCCGTAGGTGACCGTGTCGCTGGTCTGCATGCTCATCACGGACGTCGCCGGCGTGAGCGCCGAGCCCGACCCGAAGGGGATGCGCGCGCCGAGGTTGGCCGCGAGGCGCCAGCGCCGACCGAAGCGGCGCTCGACGGCGACCGAGGGCCAGATCCACGGCGCGGGCTCGCCCACGAACTGCCGCGACCCGCCCATCACGGGAATGCCCGCCTGGAGGATGACGGCGAGGCCGACGGGCCAGTACTCGGCGCGGAGCCAGCGGAGCTTCGCGTGCAGCACGATGTCGCCGAGGCCCTGGTAGTCGAGGTTGGCCGCCTGCGGATTGTACTGGCTGAGCAGGAAGCCGTTGGTGCCCACCGCGCCGCCCATGCCGTCGCTCGCGTTGCCGGGGCCGCCCACGAAGTGGATGGGGAGCTGCACACCGACGACGAGCAGGTTGGCGATGCCGATGTTGGCGGAGAAGTTGCCGGTGATCATCTGGCTGACGAGGCCGTAGCCACCGGCCCCGATGCGACCGAGCGCCGTGCCCGCGTCGAGCATCAGGCCGAAGGAGAACGACCGCGAGCCGAGGATGTCGGTGCCGTTGACGGTGATGAGGCCCTTGGAGTCCACCGCGGGGCGGAAGAGCCGGAGGTCGAAGCCCCCGCCGTTGGAGGGGTTGATTCCGTCCTGCGCGGCCGCGGGAGAGCTGAGGGCGAGCGTGGCGGCGAAGGCGGCAAGGAGGCTCGGACGAAGGGCTCGGCGCATGGCGGCGCGGACGGTAGTTTGAAGCGCGCGACGGCGTCAATCCGTCGGTGCAGCCGCGGGCAAATGGTCGCGCGACGACACAGCGGAGCGCTCGTTTCAAGGCCCATTCGAGCAAATCGCCGCACGGGAAATCGCGGGGTTGCGACCATCGTCCAGGAAGTCGCTGTCAAGCCCTTGAACGTGCCTCGACGGCCGTGGTGGTGTCCGCCGCGATGACGGCCCGAGCGATCAAGATCCACTGCGCGGTGTGCAAGACCCACGAAGCACCGATGGTGCGTTGGCGAGGTCGCGCGTGGCTGTGCCCGACGCACGACAGCGTCGCGCGATGGATCATCCCGGCGCCCGTGAGCATCGACGAGCTGCGCGCGCTCTTCCCGGTGAGCGTGACGGGCGCGAGGCGCTCGAAGTCGCCGCGCGCGGCGTAGGACTACGCGTCGATCCAGGCGCGGGTGCGCTCGCGCGTCGCGTAGACGAGCGTCGCCGCGAAGAGCCCCACCGTCACCCACGAGCCGATGGTGGTGAAGGTCAGGGCCGTGGTCCCGTAGTCGAGCGACGTGCCCTGCCAGCCGGCGGGCGGAGCGAAGCGCGTCGCGGGGTTGGCGAGAATGGCCCGCAGCGCCGCCACGCGACCGGGCCGCAGCACCTGCTCGACCACCGTTCCGGCTGCTCCCACGAGCACGCTGCCGAGGAGCGCCTGCCGCCACAACCAACCGCCGCCGCGCGGGCGGAAGAGCACCCGGCTGCTCGCGACGAAGAGCAGCAGATACATCAGCAGGTGACCCACTTCGGTGGCCGCGCAGAGGGCCCGGTGGTCTTGCGTGGTGCGCCAGATGGCGTGGAGGATGGCGGCGTTGAGGTCGTTGGGCGGAGCGATCTGCGGCGCGCGAACCAGACCGAGGCCCCCTTCGGCGCTCTGCACCCCGAAGAACGACAGCCCCATCGACACCGCAGCCAGCGTCGGGATGGCGCGCGGTCGTGTCTCGGTCGCCTCGGGGGTGTCTTCGTGGTCGGGTGTCACGGGGTGGGGAACCTACCCGGCGCGGCGCGTGATCGCTACCGCGTCGGGTGGGTGATCGGACGGAGTCTCAGCCGAGGGCCTTGCGGATCTCTTCGGCCCGGTTGGTGCGCTCCCAGGTGAAGTTTTCGCCGGTGCGGCCGAAGTGACCGTAGGCGGCCGTGGGGCGGTAGATGGGGCGCAGCAGGTCGAGCTCTTCGATGAGGGCCTTGGGGCGCATGTCGAAGTTGGCCTGGACCCACGCGGCGATCTTCTCGTCGGGGACGTTGCTGGTGCCGAAGGTCTGCACGTAGACGCCGACGGGCTGCGCGACGCCGATGGCGTAGGCGATCTGCACCTCGCAGCGGCGGGCGATCTTCGAGGCGACGATGTTCTTGGCGATGTAGCGGGCGTAGTAGGCCGCGCTGCGATCGACCTTCGACGGGTCCTTGCCCGAGAAGGCGCCGCCGCCGTGGCGGCCCATGCCGCCGTAGGTGTCGACGATGATCTTGCGGCCGGTGAGACCGGAGTCGCCCATCGGGCCGCCGATGACGAAGCGGCCGGTCGGGTTGATGAAGAACTTGGTGTCCTTGTCGAGGAGGTTCGCCGGGAGGTTCTTCTTGATGATCTCCTCGATGGCGAACTCCTTGATGGTCGACTGCTCGACCTCGGGGGCGTGCTGCGTGGAGATGACGACGGTGTTGATGCGCACCGGGAGGTTGTCGACGTAGTCGATGGTCACCTGGCTCTTGGCGTCAGGGCGCAGCCAGTTGACGACGCCGGCCTTGCGGGCCTCGGCGAGCTTGCGGACGAGGACGTGCGAGTAGTGCACGGGGGCGGGCATGAGCTCGGGGGTCTCGTCGACCGCGAAGCCGAACATCATCCCCTGGTCGCCGGCGCCCTGCTCCTTGTAGTCGCCCTGACCCTCGTTGACGCCCTGCGCGATGTCGGGGCTCTGGCGCTCGATGGCCGTCATCACGGCGCAGGTCGCGCCGTCGAAGCCCATGTCCGAGCTCGTGTACCCGATGTCCTTCACCACCGCGCGGATGACGTCCGGAAACTCGATGCGCGCCGTGGTGGTGATCTCACCGGCGATGACGACGAAGCCGGTCTTGACCATCGTCTCGCAGGCCACGCGGGCCTTCGGGTCTTCGGCGAGGATGGCGTCGAGGATCGCGTCGGAGACCTGATCGCAGACCTTGTCCGGGTGCCCTTCGCTGACCGACTCGGAGGTGAACTGGGTGCGTGCCATGATCGTTCCTGGAATGAGGGAGGGAGAAGAGGCGACCGTCGACGATCGCCGATGCCGACGCGCTTACCTGTCGCCCGCCGGGGTGTCAATCCGCGCCGCGCGCGGGTCACTTTCAGCGGGGGGCCGGAGTCGCCATCGGTGCCGGATCCAACCGCACCGCGCGGTCGACCGGCAGTCGGGTGAGATGCGCCTCGGTGGCGAGACGTTCGACCTCCGCCTGCTCGGCGGCGACGCGGCGCTCGAGCACGATGCGGTGGCGCACCCACTCGCGCGAGTCGTCGAGCGAGCGCTCGATGGCCGCCCGCCGCGCCACGTAGCGGAGCACGAAGAAGCCGGGGGTTCCGAGCCACGAGCCCTCGACGACGCGGCCGACGACGTCGCCCTCGTGGCTCACCGAGAAGAGCGCCTCACGAACGGACTCGTCCACCTGCACCGCGTAGCTCCACGGGCCGCGGGCGACCTCATGGAGCTCACCGCGGGTGGCGCGCAGATCGGGCGCGGCGTTGTGCTGCGCGGCGAGCACCCTGAAATCGTTGCGGTGTCGACGGCCGCGTCGCTGGAGCGCGAGGCGCAACACGCGCTGGGCCTCGGCGCGGTCGGTGAGGAAGATGGCGCGCGCGCGTCGTCGCTCGGGGATGTGGAAGCGGTCGGGATGGGCGTCGTACCAGCGGCGGATGTCGTCGTCGGTGACAGCATCGGTTCCGCCCGCGCGGGGGCTGAGGACGGTGGCGCGGAGGCGGGAGACGAGCGCGCGTTCGAGGGCGGCGACGACGACGGCGTCGCGGTCGAGCCCGAGGCGGCGGGCCTCGGCGGCGAGGAGGCGGTCGCTGACGAGGCGATCGACGACGGCCTGGAGCGCGGCGGGGCTCTGGGCGTAGCGGCGCAGGAGGGGTGGAGTGGCCTCGTTGAGGATGGCGTAGAGCTCGGCGACGGTGACGGTGACGCCACGACCAGTGGCGAGGACATCGCCGCCGGGCAGGAGCGGGACGACGGTGATGGGGCGACGGTCGGCGAGCGCGGCGGCCGTCGCGGGGTCGGGGACGGGGGTGTCGTCGGTCTCGGGCTCCTCGATGGACGTCGGCGGGGTCGACGGCTGCTGCGCCGCGGCGGCGCTCGCGGAGAGGAGCAGGGACGCAGCGAGCGGGAGGGCGGCGAGGAGGCGTGTCGGAGAGGTGTTCATCGGGGCGGAGCGGGCGGACCGTACTTCTAGTGGTGGCCGTGGTGCTAGCGGAGGGAGCGACGCCCCGAGAGAGCGCCCGCCCACGCCCGCGGTCGACGGCCTTACCCGGAGGGACGCGACCGGCGAGGCCCGCGGTCGACGGCCTTACCCGGAGGGACGCGACCGCGCGCTTCGCGGCGAGCGGCGCCTCTTGGCGATCGTCGAGACGCAACCCGAAGTTCCGTTCCGACGATCAGGACCCATGGCGTCCACCGGCATTCGTTCGTTCCCGCTCGCGTACCACGTCCGACTCCGAGCGTACGGGACGTGGCTTCCCGGCGACTCCCGCGGGTGGCACCGCAAAGGAGACGATCCCTCCGGGCCGCCGCGACCGCCGTCGCCGATCCTTCGTGCGCGAGCCCGAGAGATCCAGCGCGACCCGACGGTGGTACTCAGCGCGTCCGTCGTCGAAGCCCTCGTCGAGTCGATCGAGGCCCTCGGCGCGCGGGAAGGTTGGCGGCTCTACGCGGTCGGCGCAGATCCGACCCACCTCCACGCGGTCGTCCAAGCGGCTCTCTCGGGGGTCGACGTGTTCGCTCGGATGCGGGAACACACCCTCCACGATCTTCTCGTGCGGAACCTTCGCCCGCCGGGCGCGCGCTTCTGGTCGGAGAGCGACTACTTCGTCGCCGTCACCAGCTACGCCCACCTCCGGTGCGCGATCGAATACGTCGAGCGCCACTCGTCGCGTTAGGCCGTCGACCGCGGGCCGCGCGGTCGCGTCCCTTCGGGTAAGGCCGTCGACCGCGGGCGTGGGCGGGTGCTCTCCGGACCTAGCGCTCGGCCGAACTCCCGCCGACGTCAGTCCGTCACGCGCATCAACACGTTCTTCAGGTAGTCCCCCTCGGGGAAGGCGAGCAGCCGCGGGTGATCGCCCGGCGCACCCCACACGTCGACCACCTGGAGCACCTTCGCCCCCTTCGACGCGCTCTCCTCCAGCGAGTCCACGAACATCTCCCGCGTCACGTGGCTGGAGCAGCTCCCGGCGAGGTACCACCCGCCCGGCGACACCAGCGCGAGACACGCCGCGTGCAGCGCCCGATAGCTCTTCATCGCCATCGGAACCGACGCGTCGTTCGGCGCAAAGCTCGGCGGGTCGGCGATGACCAGATCGAACCTCCGCCGCGCCCGCGTCGCCTCCTGCAACCACGCCGGAACGTCTGCCACCACGCCCTCGTGCGCCCCAGCGTCGAGCCCGTTGGCCGCCCAGGTCTCGTTCGCAAACGCGATGGCCCCCGGCGCCACGTCCACGCTCGTCACGGCCTTCGCCCCGCCCAGGCCCGCCGCCACCGAGAACCCGCCCGTGTACGAGTAGAGGTTGAGCACCCTCAACCCGGCGGCGATGCTGCGCACCCGATGGCGCGACTCCCGCTGGTCGAGGAAGAGCCCCGTCTTCTGCCCGTGGCGCAGGTCGGCGCGCAGCACCATTCCCCGCTCCATCACGTCGCGCACGTCGCTGGTGAGCTCGCCGTCGATGACCTCCACCTTCGCACCATCGGGCGACCGTCGTCGCAGGATCAACGTCGTCACGCCCAGCGCTGCCATGCCCTCGCGCATCGCCTCGCGCACCAGGGGCCACTGCGCCTCGGCGCCGGGCCCGTCGAGCTTGAGCACCGCCGCGTCGCCGTAGAGGTCGCACACGAAGCCCGGCAGCCGGTCGCCCTCCCCGTGCAGCGCCCGCCACGCGTTGGTCTCGGGCGGAACCACCTTGCGCCGCAGCTCCAGCGCCCGGTTGAAGCGCAGCGCGATGAGGTCGCGGGAGAGGGCTTCGTCGCGCGTGGTGAAGACGCGCACGCCGATGGCGTCGCCGTCGACGAGGCCGCGCGCGACGAAGCGCCCACCGCCGTCGCGCACCGTGGCGATGGACCCGGCAGGGGCCTCGAAGGGGTGGAGGGCGTCGCGGTAGATCCAGGGGTGGCCGCCGGCGATGGCGCGCTCGACGGGCTTGCGGAGGCGGAGCTCGACGGAGGTCATGGCCGCGGTGACTACCGCAAGTCGGGCCCCGAGCGCGACCGCTTCACGGCGTCGCGGCAGGGAAGCGCACGTTGCGCGTCACGATGTCGCGCACCCACGCCTGGAGCTGCCCGAACTCGTCCTCGCTGGAGTGCATCCGCACCGCGAAGAACCGCCTCCCCCGCGGCACCACGAACATCGCCCCCTGCATCTCGCCGTCGCCGTCGTGCCCGTGCTGCGACACCCAGAAGCCCGCGGTGCTGCCGAGCACCTCGTCGCCGATGGCCCGGTCGACCGCGCCCGGCGAACCCAGCGGCGGAAGTCCACGGCGGCCCTGCGGCAGCGCGTTGAAGGCCGCCGCCGTCGTGGCGGGCGCCGCCGTTCGCACCTCGAACATCTCCAGCCGCTCGCCGTGGACGGCGTGGTTGTAGCGTTCGACGTTGAAGGCGCGCTGCTGCTCGTGGGACTCGAGCTCCCACGCCCCGGGCTGGGCGTCGAAGGAGTAGGCGGGACGCGGCGGGTGGGCGCACCCGGCGGAGATCCACATCGTCGCAGCCACCACGAAGCAGGCGAGTCGGCGCATGGGCTGCGCGGTTAGCAGAGCCCGGAGCGGGCACGCCAGTTTCTGGCGAGAGGCCCTCGCTTCCGCCGGGACCGTGATAGTCACTGAAGGGCCCAAGCATGAGCGACAGGGTCGGCCGGTTTCGTCTCGACGAGCGCGTCGCGAGCGGGGGCTCCGCGGAGGTCTACCGCGCGCTCGACGAGCTCACGGGCCGCGAGGTCGCCCTCAAGCGCCTGCGCATCGACCGCGACGACGCCGTCGCCCGCGCCCGCTTCGAGCGCGAGGCCCGCATCCTGTCCGAGCTCGACCACCCCAACGTGGTCGCCTACGTCGCCCACGGCGTCGACGGCGAGGGGCGCCTCTACCTCGCCACCGAGTGGCTCGCGGGCGAGACGCTGGAGGCCGTCATGGAGCGCGAACGCCCCGGCGACTGGTCGTCCCTCCGCATGCTCCAGGAGAGCGCGATGGGCCTCGCCGCCCTGCACGCCGTCGGGGTCATCCACCGCGACGTGAAGCCCGCCAACCTCTTCCTCTCCGCGGGCGCCGATGGAGCGGTGGTGAAGGTCATCGACCTCGGCATCGCCGTGGGCGACGGCGACCTCGCGCTCACCCGCGCCGGAACCGTCGTCGGCAGCCCCTACTACATCGCGCCCGAGCAGCTCCGCGGCGAAGAGCCCTCCCCCGCGTCGGATCTGTATGCCCTCGCGGTGGTGTTCTTCGAGCTGCTCACGGGGTTTCGACCCTTCCAGGGGATCGACACACGCACTGTGCTCCAGCGCATCGTTCGTGATGCGCCGCCGCGGCTGCGCGAGCTGCGCCCCGACCTGCCTGCCGCGCTCGACGCCCTCATGGAGCGCGCCCTCGCCAAGGACCCCGCGCGTCGCCCCGTCGGCGTGGTGGAGTTCGTCGAGCAGGTGAGCACCGTGCTGGAGCTGGTGACCACACGACCCGATGGCGTTCCTGAGGCGACGCTGCTCGGGCGCAGCGAGCAGCGGGTGCGCGTGGTGGCCCTCGTCCGCGCGGCCCACGACAACGCACGCGGACGCCTCGACGACGCGGCGGCTCTGCTCACCGAGCGCGGCGCCAGCGTCGAGACCGACGGACGACACGGCGTTCGTGCGGTGTTTGGCGACCACCGGCTGCGCGGCGACGAGGCCGTGCGCGCGGTGCGGGCGGCCGTCGAGGTGCGCGGCAAGGGGCTGCGCGCCGTGGTGGTCACCGGGCTCACCCGACGGCTCGGCGACGTGCTCGACGGGCCCGCCCTCACCCGCGCGGCGGCCCTGCTCGCCGCGACCAGCGAAGGCGAGCTCGTCATCGACGCGGCGACCTCGGTGCTGCTCGGCGGGCGCTTCGAGACCGACGCTGCCCGCGGCGGACTGCGCGTCGGCCGCGACCTCGAACGCCTCCAGTCCGTCGTCGCCCGCCCCACCCTCTACGAACCCGGGGAGCTCCCCGGCCGCGAGGAGGCGCTCGCCACCACGCTGGTCCACCTCCGCACCGCGTGGAGCCAGCGCCGTCCGACGCTGCTGCTCGTCCAGGGTGAGCCCGGCATCGGGAAGTCCACCTTCGCCCGCGCCGTCATCGCTCGCCTCCTCGACGACCACGCCGTCGAACCCGGGGCCGCGCCGCTCCTCACGCTGCGCGGCGATCTGCTCGCGAGCCACACCCCGCTCGGCGCCATCGGCCGGGCGCTGCGCGAGCGCGCGGGGATTCAAGACGGCGCCTCCCCCGAGGCCCAGCGGGCCCGCCTCGAACACCTCGTCGACGGCGCCCTCGACGAGACCTCGCTGGGCTTCCTCGCCGACATCGCGCGCGTCCCATTGCGCGCCGAAGGCAGCGTGATGCGCGCGGCGCGACGCGACCCCGAGCTCTTCCGCGACGGCCTCCTGCGTTCGCTGCTTGGCCTCATCCGCGCGACCAACCAGCACGGCCCCGCGCTGCTGCTCCTCGAAGACGCCCAGTGGATCGACGGCTCCACGCTCGACGTCATCGCCTCCATCCTCGACGCGCTGCCCGACGCGCGCCTCGCGGTGATCGCCCTCACGCGCCCCGAGCCCGAGGCCCTCGCCCGCCTCGGTCGCGTCTGGCACGCCCTCGACCGCGTCGACGTCCCGCTGCCGCCGCTCGCCGCCCCGGTGCTCGTCACGCTCGCCGCGCGCGGCCTCGGCGGCCTCGACGACTCCCGACTGCGCGCCGACCTCGTCGCCCGCTGCGGCGGCAACCCCCTCTTCCTAGAAGAACTCCTCGCCGTCGTGCGCGACGCCGCCGCGCGCAACCCCGGCCGCGCGCCTGCGCTGGAGCTTCCCACCGCGGCCCTGTCGGCCGTGCAGCTCCGCCTCGACGGACTCGACACGGAAGCGCGACGCCTCGTGCGGGCGGCGAGCGTGTTTGGTGCGGTGTTCTGGCGGGAGGGCCTCGCGGCGTTGGTGGGCGTGAGCCCGGAGTCACAGCTCGACCGACCGTTGCGCGCGCTCACGGCACAGGGCTTCGTCAGCCCCCGCGCCTCGTCTCGTGTGAAGGGGACGGCCGAGTACACCTTCCGCCACGACCTCGTGCGCGATGCCGCGTACGCGACGCTCCTCGACGACGACCGCCGCGCCCTGCACGCCCGCGTGGCTCCGTGGCTCGCCGCGCGCGACCGCGCCGACGCCGCCCTCGTCGCCCGCCACTACGACCTCGCCGCGCAGCCCGACCTCGCCCGCGTCTGGTGGCTCCGCGCCGCCCGCGACGCCCTGCGTGACCAGGCCTTCCACGCCGCCCTCGACCACGCCACGCGCGCCCTCGCCGGGTCACCGCCGCCCGACGAGCGCCGCGAGACCCTGTGCGTGCGAGCCGATGCGTCGTTTGCTCTGGCCGACAGCGGGACGGCGCTCGACGACGCACGCGCGGCGGAGTCGATCCCCGGCGCGACGGCGGCGCAGCGGCTGCGGGTCGCGCTGTGCGTGGCCAACGGGCAGACGCTCCAGGGTCGCATCGACGCCGGGCTCGCGGTGTTGCAGGTGGCCTGCGCGCGGGCGGCGTCCATCGCGCGCGGCCCTGGGGAGGCGGAGGTTCCGCCGGCGCTGTGGCTGTCGGCGACGCTGCGCCAGGCGCACCTGATGAACCAGCGCGGCATCGCCCGCGACGCGCTCGACCTCGCCCACGCCGCCATGAACGACGCCCGCACCCCGAGCGCCGACCGCGACGCCGCCCGCTCGCTCGCCGACGCCGTGGTGGGCGGCGCGCTGCTCGGGCTGCAACGCCTGGAGGAGGCCCGCGACGCGTGCGAGCAGGCGCTCGATCGCGCGGCCCGAGACGGCGACCTGCCGCGGATGTTCCAGGCGGCCATCGCGGAGGGTCGGGTGCTCACGCGGCTGGGCGATCACGCCCGCGCGGTGCAGCGGCTGGAGCGCGCGAGAGACGACGCCCGGCGGCTGGGCATGGCGCTCTACGAGACCATCGCGTTGCAACACCTGGGGGTGGCCCTCGCGCGCCGCGGCGACGGGGCCGAGGCGCTGCGGGTCGAGGGCAACGCGCTGGCGCTCGCGACGCGCCACGGGCTCGCGCGCATCGCGGCTCGTTCGCGGGTGTACTCGGCCTGGATCGAGGGCTTCGACCCGCGGCGCCCGGACGCCGAAGCGTCGCTGCGCTGGCTGTCGATGTCCGCCGACGAAGCGCGGGGCGATGCTCCGCTGCGGTGCCTCCTGCGCGCGGCGCACGCCCGGTTGCTGCTGCTGCACCGCGACGGAGACGGCGCGCTCGTGCACGCGAAGGAGGCCGTGGCGCTGCTCGACGCGGGGGTGACGCTGGAGGACGGCGATGTGTTTGCGCGGTGGGTCTACGCCGACGTGCTGGCGAAGCTCAACCGCCGCGCGGAGGCCGACGACGCCTTCGTGCGCGCGTGGTCGCGGGTCAACACGATGCTCGCCAACATCCACGACGACGAGCGCAGGAAGCGCTGCCGCGAAGGGGTGCTGGAGCACCGTGCGCTGGCCGAGGCGATCATCACGCGCGGGTTGCCGACCGTCGACCTGCGGCCGTGAAGATCACCGCGCCGGTGTGACGGTCTGCACGTCGAGCTGCACCGCATCGGGCCCCGACCACGGATCGGTGCGCAGCACGCCCACCACGTCGACGCGCGACTGCGCCGGCGGAAGCTCACCACGCGCCCGCAGCGCGAGTCCGTCGCGGTAGAAGCCCGCGACCATCCGTCGCCCCACGCCGAAGGACAGACGCAGGTGCTGCTCGCCCACGGGTCGCGACTCCGAGAGCCTCGCGTCGCGGATGCGAACGAGCGCCTCGGGGTTGCCCTCGCCCGTCGGTTCGAGCGAGCGCAGGTCGCGGGC
Organism: Polyangiales bacterium; assembly: GCA_044229975.1. Classification (GTDB taxonomy): domain Bacteria; phylum Myxococcota_A; class Polyangia; order Polyangiales; genus SCUS01. The sequence continues at coordinate 206,813 of JBGARZ010000014.1, read as the reverse complement.
GAGCGTGGCGGTGAGGTCGGCCTCGGTGAGCTCGGCCTCGGGCGAGCGGCTCGCGACCACGGCGCCTCCTGAGTTCGCGACGGCCTCGGCGAAGGCCGCGCGGAAGGCGTCGATCTTCGCGGGGCGGATGCGAACGCCCGCGGCGGCGTCGTGGCCGCCGAAGCCTTCGAGCAGGTCGCGGCACGCGTACACCGCGTCGTAGAGCTTGATGCCGCGGGGAGCGCGCACAGAACCAGTGCCCAGATCGCCCTCGACGGCGATGACGCACACCGCGGCTTGCAGTCGCTCGACGAGGCGACCGGCCACGATGCCGCCCATGCCCGCGTGCCAGCCGTCGCCGGCCACCACCACGCCCGCTGGGGTGCGGTCGCCATAGAGTGACTGCGCCTGCGCGATGGCGGTGTCGACGAGCTGCGCGGAGATCTCGCGGCGGCGGACGTTGGCCTCGGCGAGCGCGAGCGCGCGGGGCTGGGCGTCGCGGTCGTTTTCGCTGAGGAGGAGCTCGAGCGTCGGGGTCGCGGGCCCGAGGCGTCCGGGCGCGTTGAGCATCGGCGCGAGGGAGAAGGCCACGTCGCGCGCCACGAGGCGAAAGCGGAGCTTCGACTCGGCGAGCAGCGCGCGAACGCCCGGGCCGCCGTGGCCGTCGGCGATGCGCTCCAGGCCGTGGCGGGTGAGCGTGCGGTTGTCGCCGGTGAGGGGCATGACGTCGGCGATGGTTCCGAGCGCGACGAGGTCGAGGTACTCGCGGAGGTCGAGCGTGGCGCCGAGCTTCGCGCGCACGGCGGCCGCGATGGAAAACGCGAGCCCCACGCTCGCCATGTACTTGTACGGGAAGCGGCAGTCGGCGCGGTGCGGGTTGAGGAAGGCCACCACCGGCAGCGCCTCGTCGGGGACCTTGTGGTGGTCGACCACGATCGCATCCACGCCGCGCTGACGGGCGCGTTCGAGGCGCGGGTGGTCGGAGGTTCCGCAGTCGCAGGTGACGAGCACCGTGGGGTTGAGGGCGAGCGCGCGGTCGAGCGCGGCGTCGGAGAGCCCGTAGCCGCCGTCGAAGCGCGACGCGACGAGGCACGACACGTCGCCGCCCATCGCCCGCAGCGCGCGGGTGAGCAGCGCGGCGCTGGTGATCCCGTCGACGTCGTAGTCACCGAAGACGACGACGCGCTCGCGCTTGCGAACGGCGTCCGCGAGGCGCTCGGCGGCGGCGTCGCGGTCGGCCATGCCGTCGGGCCGCGTGAGCTCGGCGAGGCGCGGCGAGAGGTACGAGCGCGTGGCGTCGGCCTGCGTGAACCCGCGACCCACGAGCACGCGCGCCACGAGGGGGTGGAGCTGGAGCGAGCGGGCGAGCTCGTCGACGGCGTTCGCGTCGGGCGTGGAGGCGGCGCCGGGGGTCATCGCGAGCGACCATAGCGCAGCCCATCGCGCGGGGTGAAAGAGCGGACCATCGACGCCCGCGTGGTAAGAGTCTCTCGTGCCCTCGCTCAACGTCGCCAACGTGGTCGATCGCACCGAAGCCGAGGGGCCGGGCGTGCGCTTCGCGGTGTGGGTGCAGGGCTGTCCCCTCCGCTGCCGGGAGTGCTGCAACCCCGAGCAGCTCGCGTTCGTGGAGCGCGACACGATGACGGCCGAGGCGCTGGCCGAGCGCGCGCTACGAGCGGGCGTGGAGGGCGTGAGCCTGCTGGGTGGCGAGCCCATGGCGCAGGCGACGGAGCTCGCGCGCTTCGCGTCGCTGGTGCGCGCGGGAGGGCTCTCGGTGATGGTGTTTACGGGCTACACGCTGGAGGAGCTCGGGGCGATGGAGGACGACGGGGTGCGCGCGCTGCTCGCGTCGACGGACCTGCTGGTCGACGGTCGTTACGAGGCGTCGCTGCGGACGAGCGCGCGGCGCTGGGTGGGTTCGACCAACCAGCGGATGGTCTTCCTCACCGATCGCTACCGGGCGGACGACCCGTGCTTCGCGCAGCGCAACACGCTAGAGATCCACCTCCGCGACGGCGAGGTGGTGGTCAACGGGTGGCCGGTGACGGGCGCGGCGACGGGACGATCGATCGTGAGAGGGACACGATGAGCAAGACGTACAGGGTGAAGCTCGGAACGGTGGTGGGAGAGAGCCGCGACCGGCGGGTCGTGGTGTGTCCGCCCATCGTTCCGGAGATGCCCGCGCTGCTGGGCGCCGAGCTCGCGAAGGCGGGCTGGGCGATCGACGACGACGGCAAGACCGCGCGCAAGACGGTCGACGCCGCGGAGCTCAGCATCGACCTGGAGAACCCCGCGTTGGAGCTCAACGCGCAGGCCACCGCGGACGTGATCGGGAGCAGCTACGACCCCGCGGACAATGACGGGCGCGGCGACGCGGCGGCGCGCGAGGACGCCGAACGTCGTCGCCCGGACTTCGAGCGCGAGGCGAAGGCGAAGGCCGACCGCGCGCTGATGCGAGCGGAGGAGGCGGTGCGCGACGAGGTGGGCGGTGCGGTGCGCGCGGCGCTGCTGGAGGCGCTCGTCCGGAAGGCCGGGCAGCTCGGTCGGGCAGGAGATCCCGTGGAGAGCGTCGACGCCGACGGGCAGCGGGTCACGACCATCACGGTGGAGGTCTGAGCGGTGGCCACCATGAAGATTCGGCTGGTGGAGACCGCCGACGGGCCGAGGATCACCGTCGACTACGAGTCTGAGGTCGGCGCGCTGGGCCACGAGCACGAGCGCGACCATCGGGACGCCGTGGCGAAGTTGCTGGGCCTCGGCGCAGGCGACCTGGCGGCGCTGGGCGTCTCGGTCGAGCGCAGCGCGCCGGCGTCCGCCGACCCGGCGGCAGAGCGCGAAGCGCAGGTCGTCGGCGGGGCCGCACCCATCAAGACGAGCTAGACCTCGCTCAGGTGTCGCGCGCGGGAGCGGGCAGCAGCGCGGGCGCGCGGCTCCAGTCTTCGATGGGCCATGCGCGGCGACGCGCGGCGAGGCGCAGGCGGAGGTCGGGGTTGACCACGACGGGCGTTCCGACCGCGAGCAGGATGGGCAGGTCGCTGTAGCTGTCGCCGTAGTAGGCGCAGTCGGACATGGCAACGCCGCGCTCGGCGGCGAGGGTCGCGGCGAGCGTGGCCTTGCCCGCGCCGAAGCAGACCGGGCGCACGATGCCGCCGGTGAAGAGTCCGTCGGCGACCTCCATGCGGTTGCAGAGGTAGCCGTCACAGCCGAGCTCGGCCGCGAGCTCGCCCGAGAGATAGGTCGATGACGAGGTGAGGAGGTAGATCGCGTCGCCGCGCGCACGGTGCATCGCCAGCGCGCCGCGAGCGCCCGGACGAATGAGATGGCGCACCTCGTCGCGCCAGAACGCGAGCGTCCGATCGCGGATGTCGCTCTCGCGCTTTCCACGCAACGTGCCCACCGCGTCGATGAGGGCGGCCTCCATCGGAGCGAAGCCCATCGCGTACAGACCGAGCCAGAGCGCGCCGCGCATCGCATCTCGACGCGACACATGGCCGAGCTTGAGCTCACGCCTGATCCAGAGGGTCGCGGAGTTGACCGAGAGGAGGGTTCGGTCGACGTCGAAGAACGCAATTCCAGACACGGGCTGCGAGTATCTCCGCGCCCTTGACCACCCGCAATCCGACCTTGTACCTGCGGCGTCTTGGGCCGCGTAAGTGAGGAGAACTCGGGATGAATACGTCGGAGACCGTGATCGAGCGCCTGCGTCGGCTGGGGCGCGAGACCCCCACCGAGCTGCTGTACACCTTCGTCGACGACGCGGGCTCCGACGCCGCGCGCATGACCTGGGGTGACACCCTCACCGAGGCCGAGTCGGTCGCCGGACAGCTCTGCCGCGCGGGCCTCGAAGCGGGTGATCGCGCGGTGCTCATCTACGCGCCGTCGATGGACTTCGTGCGCGCGTTTATCGGGTGCCTCGTGGCCCGCGTGGTGCCCGTGCCCGTCGCGTCGCCCAACCCGTACAACCTCGCGCAGGACCTCCCGGCCATCGCCAACATCGTCCGCTCGGCGCGCGCGAAGGCGCTGCTCACCGACGGCGTCTACGCCGGCCTCCGCGAGTACGTCGCCAACAACCCGGAGGTCTCGCTGCCCGCGCTCCCGTGGCTCGACACCACCGCGGCCGATGACCGCTCGCCCGCTCCCGCGCGCCCGTCGCCGTCGACCGAGGACGTGGCGTTCGTGCAGTACACGTCGGGGTCGACTTCGGCGCCGCGCGGCGTGCTCATCACCTACGGCAACCTCGCCCACCAGCTCACGGTCAACGCGCACGACCTCGGACTCGGGCCCGACGCGCGCATGGCGATGTGGGTGCCGCACTACCACGACTTCGGACTCGTCAGCGGCATCCTCGCGGCGCTGCACGGCAACGGCTCGCTGTGGATGATGTCGCCGCTCTCCTTCGTCCAGCGGCCGCACGTCTGGATGGAGCTCGCGTCGCGTGTTCGCGCCACGCACATCGCGGGCCCCAACTTCGGCTACGACCTCGCCGTCCGCAAGAGCACCGCCGAGCAGCGCAGCGCGCTCGACCTCTCCTCGCTGCGCGTCGCCATGAGCGCCGCCGAGCCCGTGCGCCCGGAGACGGTGCGCGCCTTCTGCGATGCGTTCGCGGCGAGCGGGTTTGATCCGAAGGCGTTCTGCCCTGCGTATGGGCTCGCCGAGCACACCGTCGGCGTCTCCGTGCGCGGCCGCGCCACCGCCCGCCTCGACCGCGCCGAGCTCGAACACCACCGCCGCGTCACGCCCGTCGTCGGCGACGCGCCCGCGGTGGAGTGCGTCGGCTGCGGTCGCCCCTCGGAGGGAGTGACCGTGCGCGTGGTCGACCCCGAGTCCGGTGAAGCGCTCCCGATGGGTCGCGTGGGTGAGCTGTGGGTGAGCTCCCCGAGCAAGGCCGCTGGCTACGACGGACTGCCCGAGGAGACGCGCCACACCTTCGAAGCCACCCTCCCCGACGACCCGCTCTCCTACCTCCGAACGGGTGACCTCGGCTTCCTCCACGAGGGCGAGCTCTTCGTGGTCGGTCGCCTGAAGGACACCATCATCGTCCGCGGCCGCAACCTCCACCCGCAGGACATTGAAGACAGCGTGCGTGGCTGCCACGACCTCGTGCGCCCCGGCGGCGTCGCGGCCTTCGGCCTGCGCGGCCCCGCGGCGGCAGGCGATGAGCTCGCGGTGATCGTCGAGCTGCGCGACCACTCCGTCGACCCCGCGCAGGCCGAGGCCGTGGCGGCGGCCGTGCGCGCTCGCATCATCCGCGACCACCGACAGGCGTGCGCCGTGGTGATCCTCGCGCGACCCGGAGCGGTGCTGAAGACGTCGAGCGGCAAGCTTCGTCGTCGCGCGTGCCGCGAAGCCTTCGAGCGGGGTGCCTTCGCCGCGCTGCACGTCGACCGCGCGGGCAATGCGCCGACCCTCGCCGAGATCGTCGAGGGCATGGACGATGGCCTCCGCACCATTGCCGCGAACGTCGGTCGCTGGTTCGCGCGCGCGTCTCGTGAGCGCGGCGGGAGGATGTTTCACAAGCGCGCCACGACGCTCCTGGGCTTCGTCGAGGCGACGGCCGACGGAGCGGTTCCGCCCATCGGGCTCTTCGCGAGCGGTCGCCGCTACCCGGTGCTGGTGCGTCACGCCAACGGCGTGCAGGACGACGACGCCGCCTGGGACAACCGCGGCGCCACGGTGCGCGTGCTCGACCCCGACAGCACATCGCTCGACACGCCGCTGCTCGACCTCCTGCTCACCACCGGGCGGTGCTTCCTCGCGCCCACCGCGCAAGGCTTCCTGCGTTGGATGGGCGGCAGCCCCACCGAGCGCGACGCGATCGCCAAGGCCAACCCCCACGTCGCGACCGCCGCGTGGGAGATGTTCCGCGCGCCGCTCTCCTACACCGAGGTCTACTACCACTCGAAGACCGCCTCGCTGCTCTCCGCGCGTGACGGCTCCCGCTGCTACGCGCGCTTCCGTCTACGGCGCCCCGACCTCGACGCCGACGGCGCCTTCGTCCACGGCGAAGCGCTGCTGCCGCCCGACTCCATTCCGCGGCGTGACGACGACACGCGCCCGTCCACCTTCCTCCACGACGAGCTGCGCGCCCGACTCGCCGACGGAGGCATCGACTATGTGCTGGAGGTCCAGCTCCACGACGTCGACGAGGCCGCCCTCGACTGCACCCGCCCGTGGAGCGAGGCCGATCACCCGTGGCGCGTCGCGATGCGCCTGCACCTCGACCGCGTCGCCGACGACGACGCCGTGGAGTCACTGCGCTTCAATTCGCTCAACGCGCCCATCGAGCTCGCCCCACCGCCCGCGCGATCGGCCAGCGAGTTCGCGTCGCTGGAGACACTGCGTGAGGTGGTCTACGAAGTCTCTGCGTGCGCCCGGCTCGGGCAGACGCTGCCTCCGTCGCTCGCCGCGTTGATGACCGACGCACCCGGCGCCGCGCCGCCGGTCGCGACGAAGAAGAAGTCCCTCCGCGTGTGCGTCATCGGCGCGGGTGCCTCCGGGCTCACCGCCGCCTGGAACCTCCACCAGCAGGGCCATCAGGTGACCGTGCTCGAGGCGGCACCCGAGGTCGCGGGCAAGTGCGCGTCCATCACGGTCGACGACCATGCGTACGACCTGGGCGGGCACCTCTGCACGCCGCAGTACAAGGCCGTCGCGCGCCTGGTGGCCTCGATGGGGCTGCACATGGAGAAGGCGACGCCGACGTTCAACTACGACATGGAGGCGCGGCGGGTGATCCCGTGGGACGAGGGCCCGGCGCTGCGCGAGGCGTTCTTGAAGTACCGCGCGCTGCGGGAGAACAAGCTCGCCGGGTTCGACCGACCGGGCCTCGCGAGCGTTGCGACGGCGGCCGCGCAGCCTGCCCTGGAGTGGCTCGACGGCCACGGGCTCGGCGCCCTCGGTGATGCCATCGGCGCGAGCTTTACCTCGACGGGATACGGCTATCTCAAGGGCGGGGACATCCCCGCGGTGTACTTCCTGAAGGCGGCCGAGACGGCCGGTCTGCTCGCCAAGGATGGTCACCCCGATCTGCTCCAGTACTGGACCGTCGCGGGCGGCATGCAGACGCTCTGGAACCGCGTCGCCTCCAAGCTCCCCGACGTTCGCCGCGGCGTGAAGGTGCGCGCGGTGGAGCGACGTGACGGCAAGGTCCGCGTGTCCGTCGGCAAGGAGCGCCTGGAGTTCGATCGCCTGGTGCTCGCGCTGTCGGTGGACGACGCGCTGCCGTTCCTCGATGCGACGCTGGAGGAGCGCGAGCTCTTCGGGCAGGTGCAGCACCTCGACTACTACACGACCGTCGCCCGCGCGCAGTCGCTCCCCGAAGAGGGCTTCTACATCCTCCGGCAGAACACCGACGACCCTTCGCGCGTGGGTCACTGCGTCGCGATGCACCACCGCCACCCAGGCTCCGACGTGGTGCTCTTCTACTCCTACGGCAACGACTCGCTCGACGGCCGGGACATCGAAGCCCGCCTCCGCGAAGACGTCACCGCCATCGGGGGAACCATGGGCGAGGTGCTGCTCCAGAAGCGCTGGAGGTACTTCCCCCACGTCGACCCAGAGGCCGCCGCGGAGGGCTTCCACGCGCGCCTCGAAGCGCTCCAGGGCAGCAACTCCACCTTCTATTGCGGGAGCTTGTTCAACTTCGAGCTCATCGAGTGCAACGTGGCGTACGCCGAGGCGCTCGTCGCGCGGCACTTCGGTGACGACGACTCACGCGACGCCGCGGCGGGCGTCTCCACGCGCCCGGCGCGCTCCGTCGACGAGCTGCGCGGCTGGCTCACCGGGGCCGTCGCGAAGGTGGCCAGGACGAGCCGCAGCACGGTCGACCTCGACGCCCCCATCGAGCAGCTCGGGCTCGACTCGCTGGCCATCACCACGCTCGTCACGCAGCTCTCCGACTGGCTCGGCTGGGCCGTCGCGACATCACTCCTCTACGAGCAGCGCACCCTCGCCCGCGTCGCCGATGCCCTCAGCCGCGTCGACGCAAAACGCGCCGCCCCGCGCGCCGAACCCGCCGCCGCGCCAGTGGTCGCGGTCGCGCCGAAGGCCTCGGACATCCAGCGCATCGCGGGCCATGACATGGACGTCCCCCTCGCCTACTGGCGCCACCACTTCGGCGTCTCGCGCTGGCCCTTCGAGGACGTCGTCTTCGGCTTCATCCGCCGCTTCGTCGACCACGTCGCCTTCGAAGATCGCGCGGCCTTCGAGCGCGTGCGCGACCGCGGCTGCCTCTACCTCGCCAACCATCAGGTGTCGGCCGAGCCCGCGATGCTCTCCACCATCATGGCGGGCTTGAGCGGCAAGCACCTCGTCGGCCTCGCCAAGATCGAGGGCCTGGCCGGGGACATGGGCTGGTTCATGGAGCACATGTTCGCGTACCCGGGCGTGGTTCATCCGAAGACGTATGTGTTCATCGACCGCTCCAAGCCCGAGGAGATCGGCGACCGCATCAACGAGCTCGCCACCGCGCTCAGCACCAACACCCGCAACGTGCTCGTCCACGTCCAGGGGACGCGCTCCACCAACTGCCGCGAGCCCGTGCAGGTGCTCAACCCGATGTTCGTGGAGATGGCCCTCGCCACGGGCGCGCCCATCATCCCGGTGCGCTTCACCGGCGGCCTGCCTGCCGATCCCCTCGACGAGAAGATCGATGTGCCCGTCGGCTACACGAAGCAGGTCTACTGGATCGGTCGCCCCATCCTCCCCGAAGAGCTCACCGACCTCGGCTTCGTCGAGCGCAGCGAGCGGGTGCTCGCGGGCATCAACGGCCTCGGCCCCAGCAACGCCGTCGAAGAGCCCGGCGTACCCGACCCGGCCTTCGGCGAGACCGTCGCCGCGTGGTCGGCCCGCACCGGCGCCAACTCCCTCTGGAACATCATCTGCGCCGTGCTCGAAGCACTCCCCGACCCGTCGCCCGACACGCGGCGCATCCTCGACGGTGCACGCGCGGGTCGCCTCGTGCTCGGCGACTCGCCCGTCGATCGGTGGGTCGCCGCCTTCGCACGCAAGCTCTATGGCGAGCGCGGCCCGGAGGTGGTCAGCGGCTGAGCGGGGGAATGATCGGACACTCGTTGAGCACGGCGTAGTTGGCCGACGCGGCCTCCTGACACGACGGGAGGTCGCTGCCGTGATGGATCGCGAGACGCCGGGTGAGCTCCCGGCGCTCGCGCTCGTCGCCCGCGATCGCGCCACGAGCGAGGGTCAGGCACGCCTGGGTCTCGCCGGGCAGCGCCCGCGCGTAGGAGTTGGCGCCCGACGCGACGGCGGCCTGCTGCCTCGCGGGCAGGGCGGCTTCGAGGTCGGTGACGCAGGCCGCGAGCGCACGGCGGGTGGTGACGAGGCCCTCGTGGCACACCTGCTCCGGGCTCTTCACGACGAAGTGCGTGTAGCGAAGGGTCACGCCGAAGATCATCGCGGCGAGGTTGCCGAGGACGATGGCGCCGATGATGCCGATCTCACCGCGCGGGGCGAAGCGGTGGCGCGGCGTCGAGGTGTCGGCGGTGAAGCGCTGGTCGTAGAAGACGAAGAAGAGCGCGATGTACGCGGCGAGGCAGTTGAAGGCGAGGAAGAGCGACGCCACCTGCCACGCGACGCCCCTGGTGCGCGGGAGCGTGAAGACGAACACCTGCCCGAACAGCAGCAGCACCGAGTACGCGACGTAGGTGTTGAGGGCGTTGGAGGTTCCGTCCCAATAGAACTCCCCGCCGAGCGCGCCGAAGTGGTCGAAGGGCAGCGCGGGCATCACGAAGGGCGCGCTCAACACCACCAGCGCAGCGAAGGCCCAGCGCAGCGACGGAACGCTCGCCGTCGGCGTAGCGCCGCCCTCTTCGAGGTCATGGAGGCGCGCGAAGAAGAGCGGCGTGCCGACGAGCGGCGCCGCGAACACCGCGAGCGCCCAACGAACGGGGTGCGCGAGCCCGTAGCGGCGCGACTCCTGGAACGCGAAGAGCGACAGCACCACCTGGCAGGCGAGGTAGTCGTAGAGGAAGGCCCAGCTCGACGGGTTGGGGCACACGTCGAAGGCAACGGGGCAGGCGTCGCAGCGCGCGTAGTGCGAGACGAGGTGCCATCCGAGCTGTGCCGTGACGAGGGCACCGGCGGCGGCCATCACCCGGTGTGCGGTGCGCGCGCGACCGCGGCCCTGGAGCACCACCGAGAGAAACATCAGCCCCAACAGCACGGCGAACATCACGCCCACGTCCGAGTAGGTCCACGGGCGCAGCGCGAGGATGAGACGGTCGTTCATGGTGGTGGGGGAGGTGTCAGTTGGGGACGAAGCGCGAGCCCGACTGCATGCCGCAGATGGCCTGCGCCGTGGCCGTCGTCGACGGGGGGTAGAAGCGCATGACGACCTCCGACGCCTGCCCGCTGTTGACCACGCACGATCCGACGCGGCCCGACGTCGAGCACGCCGCCGACGAGTAGGTCGCCCCGTTGCCGACCGCGGCACACGCGCGGCTGCCGCTGCTCGGGGTGCTCCACGCGCTGCCCGTGTAGTCGGTGCACGCGCGCGGCGACGGGATCGTACAGCTCCCCTTGGAGGGAAGGATGTCGTCGAAGACGTCGCCGCACCCGAAGGCCAACACCACCGCCGTCAGCGCCACCAACCAGGTTGTTTGTCTCATCGGGCTCACTGTCCTCCGAGCGCCAGCCTGCCACGATTCGCCCGCGCCGAGTGAGCGTCCGTGGCTCACCCGATGTGGTCGATCACCCACCAGGCGCCGCACGCCATGGACGTGAGACCCACCAGCGCGCGCAGCCCGCGCTCGGCGCGATGCGCGGCCGTCGCGATGCGCTGCGTGAGGTAGCCGACGCACACCATGGAAAGCAGCACCCCGAGCCCGAAGAGCCCGACGCCGGCCACGAGCGTGAGCGGGCTGCGCTGCACCATGAGCGGCAGCGCGAGCACGAGGCTGCGCACGCCCGACAGCCCGAAGAGAGCGCCCGCCACCAGCGAGAAGGGCCCCCGCGTCGTCAGCGACGAACGCACCGCGGGCTTCGCCGCGTCGTGCTCCGCGAGGTCGTGCGCGTGCATCACGCCGTCGCCGTGGTGATGCGTCGCCTCGCCCGGGGCGCCGCTCAACAACGTCCAGCACCCGAGCGCCAGTAGCGACGCGCCGCCGACCACTTCGAGCGCCGACTCCCAGCGCGCGGGAATGACCACGCCCGCCAACACCGCCGCCGTCGCGAAGAACCCGAGCACCACCATGTGGCCGAGACCGAAGCGAACGCTCACCGCCACCGCGCGGCGCAGACCGCCCTTCGACGCGAGCGCGCCGATGGCCAGGCAGTGGTCGGGACCCACCCCGTGAAGAAGCCCCTGGCCGAAGAGTGATCCGAGCACGAGCAGCACGACGCGACTCCAGTAGCACGGCATCGACGATCGGTGCCATCCCCAGAAACGACGCACCGCGACAACGACCGGGAGGGTGTTGACGGCGGTGTCGAATCACTGCAATGGCGCCGACCCCATGGAGACGCGCGGGATCACCCAGGAGGACTTCGGCTTCATCGTTTCGGTGATCGACAAGTGGTGGGGCGGGCCCACGTCGGCGCTCGCGCACCCGCTCTTCTTCCACGAGCTCGGCGAGGACGCGCTCGTGGTGGAAGACGAGGGGCGCATCGTGGGCTTTCTGCTCGGGTTCATGACGTCGAAGGGGACCGGGTACATCCATCTGGTGGGCATCGACCCGGGCGTTCGGCGGCGCGGCGTCGGTCGGCGGCTCTACGCGAGCTTCACGGCGCGCGCGGGCGAGCGCGGGATGAAGTGCCTCAAGGCCATCACCACCCCGGGCAACCAGGGGAGCATCGAGTTTCACCGCGCGCTCGGCTACCGGGTCGACCTCGTGGCCGACTACGCGGGCCCCGGCCGCGACCGCTTCGTCTTCACGCGCGACCTGTGACGCGCGAGCGTCGTTGATCGCGCCCCCGCGGGCACGATAGGCTGCCGCCCGCACTCATGAGCAACACACCCATCGCCGCAACCGCCGGGGCCGCCCGCCAGCGCCTCGCCAGCTCACTGTCCACGTTGCAGCAAGATCCGGCGGTGCCCGCGGCGGTGCTCAACATCGTGCAGGGTCTGGCGCGCGCCATGGGTCCGCTCTTCCAGGTCGAGCGCGGCAGCGGCGATGCGTCGTTGCTCTTCCAGGCGCGCTCGGTGCTCCAGGAGACGCTCGGTCAGATGCAGACCGTCGATCAGGCGTACCCCGGCGTGAGCGACGCCACGGCCGCCATCGCGCAGTCCCTCGGGATGCTCTTCGCGGCCATCAAGGAGCACGGCATCGTCGACCCTGGTCCCGCGAAGGCCGCGCCCCCGCCGACGCCGACCCCGTCGGTGCCCCGCGCCCCCACGCCGACCCCGCCCGCCGTCGTGCAGCAGCCTCCGCCAGCACCCGCGGTCGTGCATCAGCCGCCGCCTCCGCAGCCGGCGTTTCAGCCGCAGGCGGCCGCGATTCCGCTCACGCAGCCTGCCGCGCAACCCATGCCGCTCACCCAGCCCGCCGCGCAGCCCATGCCGCTCACCCAACCCGCCAACCGCGGGCCCGCGCCCGGCGCCGCGCGGGCGAATGACCCCGCACACAAGACCGTCTTCCCCGAGACGGCCGCGAAGGTTCCGTTGGGTCCCCATGGGCTGCCGCGCGTCGAGGCCGAGGTCGAGGCCTTCAGCGACACCAACTTCTATACGAACTTCCTCGGTGACATCCGCGACCACGGCGGCATCTTCGTCGCGACCTACGCCGTGCTCGCCGTCGGCACCGCGTGCGAGGTCGCGCTGAAGTTTCCAGGCGACTACCAGGTGGAGTTTCGCGGGTCCGTTCGGTGGCGCCGCGACGCCAGCGCGGAGTCGACCTCCGCGCCCGGCATGGGCATCGAGATCACGCAGGCCTCCAACGACGCCTGGGCCCTCATCGACCGCTTCATCCAGAAGCGCGAGCCCATCATCCAAGAGGTCTGACCGCCGCTCACGGGTCATGCCTGCTCGCTCCGTCGCCCTGCTCGTCCTCGCCGTCGCGGCGTGTGGGTCCCCTCCCCCCGCGTCGACCATCACGGACGTCCCTGTCGCGCTCGACGTCGCCGACGTCATCGACGTCCTGGCGCCCGATGTCTCTGCCGAGGACGGCGGCGTGGGCGGCGGGACCTGCTCCTTCAACCGCGACTGCGTGACCGCCGAGCGCTGCGTGTGCGACGACGCCGCCGGGTGCCGCTGCGCCCCAGGAACCCGCGGCGCCGGCGTCTCCGGCGTCACCCGCTGCACCTCGGGCAACGACTGCGCGAGCGCCCTCTGCGTCGAGGCCAACGGGGCATTCTCCCTCTGCTCCGACACCTGCGCCGCGCCCGTCGACTGCCCTGCCGCCCTGCCCCGCTGCCTGTCCATCTCGGGCATCGGTAGGTTCTGCGCGCGCGACCCCGCCGCGATGTCCGATGCTGGCGCTGGAGGCACTGCGCTGGCGGCCATGTTCGGGAGTCGGCGCGCGACCTTCGAGCGGGCGCAGCACGGCAACGTGGGCGCCGACCGGCTCCTCGTGGAGGCCCACTTCGGCGGCGACCCGGCGTGCCCGACCGCGAGCTCGCCCACGCCGCGCCGAACGCTCACCATCCGCGGCATCCGCGCGACCTCCGACGCCACGCCGCAGACCGACGGCATCACGGCGACGCTGTTCGACTTCGGCGGCGACCTCACCAGCGCGCCGCTGCTGCGCGCGATGGCGGCGGAGGTGACGCCGCGCGCCTACCTGCGCGACGGCAGCGTCTCGCTCACGGTGACGGTGACCTTCGCCGAGGGGACCATCACGGGCGACCTCGTGGCGCCACACTGCGGCTCGCTCGACGACTGAGGGGCGTCACACCATGTCGGGGCCGATGTCCTCGATGAGGCAGCGCATCACGCCGCGCATCGGGAGCTGATACACGAAGCCCCGCGGGGTGTACTCGGCGGGCAGCGCGTCGCCGTCGAGGTCGAGGTCGTCGCCCTCGTCGGTCCACCGCTCTCGGACGTTGTCGTTGTAGATGGCCGCGTCGAGGAGCTGCCGGTGCCACTGCACCGCATCGTCGGAGACCGTCACGCCCGCTGGCAGGATGTTGGCGAGGATGCGCCGACGCGCCGCGCGCACCCACGTCGGATCATACACCGCCACGTTGAGCTCGCCCTCGTAGACGATGCCGCGGTTGTTCTTGTTGGCGCTCCCGACGCTCATGAACACGTCGTCCACGATGAACATCTTGGAGTGCGTGTCCATGTCGACGAAGCGCGCCTCGGTCTCGTCGACGCCCCAGGTCACCTGCGTGTCGAAGGCCCGCAGTTGCAGCATCGAGTAGCGACTGGGGAAGCGCGCGAGCAGGTCTTCGTGCACCCGCCGCGTCCACGCGCAGCCGGGGTCGGACCACTCGCTGATCGGCTTGGTGACGACCACCAGTTGCAGCGTCGGGACCTCCTGCATCCGCCGCACGATGGCGTCGGTCATCATCGGCATGCGGAAGTACTGGTCCTCGATGTAGATGTACTGCCGCGCCTGGGCGACCGCGTTGAACCATGTCTCCGCGATGGCGTTCTCGTTGAACGGCTGCGGCAGCGTCGCGGTCACCTGAAGCTGCACCCCGCCCTGCACCGCCGCGGGCGCATCGCCCACCGTGAACGCCGAGCTGTCAGGGCTGAAGCGCGCGTTGGTGCTCCGCAGAAACTGCCACCGCTCGTGGAACACCGACTCGGCATCGATGGCGCTCGGCCCCTCGATGCGAACCATGTAGTCCTTGCGCGGTCCGTTGTCGGGCAGGTGATCGCGGCTCACCACCTCCTGCCGCGCGCTCGCGCTCGACCCGAACAACATCCGCCGCGGCTCGAACACCCGGTGCCGCGACGTGTCCCAGTCCACGCGCCGGAGGTTCATCCCGCCGATGAACGCCAGGCGCTGATCGATGGTCATGAACTTCTGGTGATACGAGGCCGCCTGCACGTCGGCCATGACCACGGGCCAATGCGTGAGGTCGACGGCGTGCCCCGGCACCTCGCTCCGCACCAACGACTCGGACGCGAAGGTCGCCGACGACAGCGACGCAAACGTCTCGCGCACCCGGTCGCGGAAGGAGAACGGCGCGACGGCGAAGTCGAACATCCCGCGCGTCTCGTTGGCCTGCCCCATGTACTCGAAGTTGTCGTTGGCGAGCGTCCCGTGCGCCCGCAGCGCCGCGTCCGACGAGAGCGTCGAGGCCACGCCGTCCATCGACAGGAACTGCCCCACGATGACCCGCTTGCGCGCGGGCGAGCGCTCCAGCACCGAGAGCACCGTGTTGCGTCGGCGCTGATCTTCGGTGGACGTCGGGTGCGTCGCCGCGTCGCGGATGAGCTCGAAGTCCGACTCCCACCACCAGGTCGAGACGTTGACCGTGGTCCGCGCCGTCTGGAGGTCGGCGTGCACGGTGCGCCATGCCTCCTCACCGTCCATGAGGAGATCGACCCGGTTGCCGCGACGCGCGGGGCGACCCTGCGCCGAGAACCACAGGTGCCGCAACCCGAGCGCAACGGTGTGCAGGGGAATGGTCTGCCCCGAGACGGTGCGCGTGCCGTGGGTGAGCGAGAGTCCCTGCGCCGTGGCATCGCTCGTGAGGCGCGCGGTGAGGCCGTCGGCGCGGCGGGTTCCGTCGAAGTCGAGGTCGGCGCGGAGGGTGCGGTGCTGCGGCGCCGAGAGCGTCACCGAGAGGCGGCCGTGGGTGCGCAGGTCGATGCGGCGCACGTAGGGCTGAGCGCCTTCCACGCTGGTCACGGGCTGGCCGTCGAGCGTCACGGTGAGCGTGACGTCGTCCATCGGGAGCGGCTGCGACCAGAGGTCGAGGAGGTAGAGCTCGAGCACCGCGGCGGGAGCACCCGACACGCCAGCGTCGCGCACCACGGAGCCATCGCGGCGCGCGACACCCGCGTCGTCCACGCCCGTGATGTCATCTCCCTCCGACGGAACACCGCAGGCCGAGACGCCCGCCAGGGAGAGCAACGACAACACTCGAAACAGGGGCGTTCGCATCGCTGAATGGACTCCGTCGGCGGCGGTCGTCGACCCACCGGCGGTTACCATCATTGCTCGCCTGCGTCACCCACCCCGCGGGTCGTCTCTTCGATCACCGCATGCAGCACCGCGCCCACGGCGCGATTGACCAACCGCACGCTGCCGTAGCTCCCGGTCAGCACCAGGCCGAAGACGCTGTGCACGACCTTCGCGGGCTCGGCCACGGGGGGAATCGCCTCCAGCACCGCGAAGGTGCGATCGGCGGTCTCGCGGTGCACACGCTCGACGGCCGTGGCCCCGTGCTCGACGGCGTCCTGCACGAGTCGTTGGAGGCCCAACCATCGCTGCGTCCGGGTGTCGGTCATGGCGCCTCGCACCATGCGCGGAGCTGCGCGTAGACGTCCAGCGAGCGCGGGATGGCGCCGTGCCCGAGGCCCGGAAACACCCGCACCCGCGACGGGTCGAGCCCCGCGCCCAGCGCGCCACCGCCGTTGGCGCTCGACACCGGGACCACCCCGTCGCCAAAGAGCGCCGCGACCCACGGCTCGTGGGTAAGCGACCCGACCACGAGGTGATGCGCGATCGACGGCAACAACGGAACCGGGTGCCGCTTGTCCCGCAGCGTGAAGCGCACCGTGCGGAGCGCGCGGTCTTCGTGGCGGAGGTCGGCGTCGCCGAGGTCCTTCAGGCCGTCGCTGCGGAGGTCGGCGATGTCGGCGATGAGGCGCGTGTACGGGTCGGGAATCGCCTGGAGCACCGCGCTCACCACGCGGCCTGCGCGTTCGAGCGGGGCACCGCGGTGAGGCGTCCCGACGTAGAGGGCGTTGCGCACAAGCGGGAGCCACGGGGCATCGCCCACGGACGCAGCGTGGGAGGCGGCGCGCACGACGAGGCCGCCCATGCTGTACCCGAGCAGCACGACCTCGGTGAGCGGAACCGGGTACTCCGCGACGAGGGCGGTGAGCAGCGCGGAGAGCGCGGCGCCGTTGTCGGCGATGGGCCGACCCGAGTTGTAACGGAGGTACAGCGGGGTGAAGCCGAGGTCGTCGCGGAGGAGCGATCCGTAGTCGCGACCGTCGGGCATCGCGAAGATGGACTCGGTGTTCATGAGGCCGTGGACGAGCACCACGACGCGCGCCGTGGCCGCGGGGTACGCCGCGGAGAGGGCGGCGCGGGTGATCGCAATGGGCGCTCCGTCACGGTGGAAGGCCATGTCGAGCGCGAGGCCGTTGCCCGTGCGAACGAGGTAGTCACCGACGGCGCCGTTGAGGACACCGAGCGCGAGGTCGAGCTTCTGTCCCATGGCGGATGGGACTCGTATCACCGCCCGATGAGCACCGCGAGTACGACCATGGCGTTGTTGGTGACGTGCATCGCCACCGAGGTCGCCAGCCGCCCGCTCTTCAACACCAGCGCGCCCGCGAGCAGGCCCGCCCACAGCGCCGGCGCCCACGCCGCGCCCGCGTGAACCAGCGCGAACACCGCCGCCGACACCGCCACCGCCGACCGCGCGCTCCCCAGCTCTCGTCGCAGCGCGGGCAACAACCACCCGCGGAAGAACAGCTCCTCCGCCAGCGGGATCACCGTCGTCGCCGTCAGCGCCACCGCCACCAGCGTGAACCCGCGCGTCTGCGTGAAGGCCGCCGCCAAGGGCGAGTCGCCCGCGCCCGCCTTGTGCGCAAGTCGCGCGAGACCGAGGGCCAGACCGAAGTTCATCACGCCGACGCCGACGCCCGTTGCGATGCTCCTCCCGAGCGACCAGCGCACTGCGTCGGCGACGGCGTGTGAGCGCGCGCCCCTCCATCCGAGCGGCAGCAGCACCGCCGCAAACACCACCAGCGCCAGCACGAGCGTCGTCGTCGCGCCGAAGCCCAGCGCGTCGCCGGTCTCCGCGATCACCACCTGCGCGAGCCCCGCGATGCCGAAGGTTCGCAGCGCGGGCCAGGTCCGCAGCGGCGCCTCGGGGTCGCCTGTCGGCTCGCGGATCCAGCGCAGCCGCGCCACGGCCGACGACTCCATCGCCCACGCGAGCAGCGCGAGCAGTGCGAGCAGAGATAGCCACCGCGCGAAGGGCATCGCCGAGAGCAGCGCCAGCAGCGCCGCCGTCGGGAGCGCCGTCACCAGCACGCCGAAGACTCCGCCGACCGACAGCCCCGTGAGCCGATCGGGCGACGGGTCGATGAGCAGGAAGAGCGCCGCCGACTGCGCCCACTGCCCGACCGCGATGGCCAGCAGCATCCCGACGAACTGTCGCGGGTACCACCACCACAACGGCCGCTGGAGAAACCACCAAGGCAGGAAGGCCCCGAGCGACAGACCCGCCGTCATGGTGAGGTGCGTGCGCGCGAGCGAACGGATCGCGTCACGGTGGTCGCGACCCACGGCGGGCAGAATCCAGAGCACTCGACGCCAGCGACGCGACGCCGCGCCAGTGAGGGCCGTTCCCTGGACGATGATCGCCCACCCGATGAGCCCCATCAGCGTGACGAAGGGGAGGTCGGCGCCGGTCGCCGAGCGCGATCCCTTCACCACCGCGAAGAAGAAGACCAGGAACGCGGGCGTCGCCAGTACGAGATAGGGCGCCTGGCGGGTGAGCATCCGCCACTCCGCGCGCCACCCCGAGAGACCTGCCTCCCAGCGACCCGCGCCGGTCGGGGAGGTCGGGCCGTCGAGGGAGAGGTCGGTCGGAGCGCGCACCCGCCACACGAGCGCGGCGACCGAGAGCGCCACCAGCGCGAGGGTCCAAGCGGAGAGCGCGACGAGCCCGGAGGGGTCGTCGAAGCGCAGCCAGCGGACGAGCCCGCGCAGCGGCAGCACGGCGCTCCACGCGGGCGCCGGTCGACCGACGCGCAGCGTGCGCGCGAAGCCCACGCCGATGGGCCCCACCGTCGAGAAGAGCCCCACGAGGAGGAAGCCCGCGCACGCCGTCACCACCCGCACGAGGTCGAGCGCGCGACCGCCGAGGAATCGAGACACGAGCGCGTGGAGGGCGTGCGCGACGAGCGTCGCCACGAGGTTGACCCCCACCGCGAGGGCGGCGGTCAGCGCGACGGCGGTGGCGCCCGCGAGTCGCTGGGTGACCACGCCGTAGAGCGCGGGCGCGAAGGCGAGCGCGACGAAGCCCGCCGAGTGGGTGCTGCCGACGAGCAGCTCAAACGCCGTGCGGGTGACGGCTGAGACGGGCAGCGAGCGGAAGAGCAGCGTGTCGAAGAGCGGTCGGGCGCCGCGACCAGGGATGGCGCGCGCGTACTTGAGCGCCACGATGGCGAGGGCCATCACGGTGAGCCAGAGGGCGACGAAGTGGGTTCCTTTGTCGGTGGGCGCGGCGGCGAGGAAGCGCCGGACGCCGTCGGCCCCCCTTCCCCCGAAGCGCGCGAGCTCGAAGACCAGCACCGTCAGCAGCAGCGGAAACACGACCAGCGCCCCGGCCCCCTGCCGGTGCCGCAGCGAGTTGACGACGCCGCGCCACGACATCCGCGCGAGCGCCCACCCCTGCGCCGCCGGGGACGCCCCGCTCATCGCGCCGTCAACGCCATGAACGCCCCCTCCAGCGTCTCCGCGCCGCCCGCCTGCGCGCACACCTCGGCGGCGTCACCGACGGCTTGCAGGCGCCCCTTCACGATGACCCCGAGGCGATGGCAGACCCGCTGCGCCACGTCGAGCAGGTGCGTCGAGAGCACCACCGTCACGCCTCGCGCGGCGCGCTCTTCGAGCAGGGCGCGCACCTCGCGGGCGACCACCGGGTCGAGGCCGTTGGTGGGCTCGTCGAGCAGCAGCACCGCCGGGTCGTGGGCGAGCGCCGTGACCAGCGCGAGCTTCTTGCGCATGCCCATGGAGTAGCCCGCCACGAGCTGATCGAGGTCTTGATGGAAGCCCAGACGCTCGGCGCAGGTGTCGACCTCCGACCAGCGCGACGGGATGTCCTCGCCACGCATGGTGAGAACGAAGGAGATGAGCTCGCGGCCGGTGAGGTTCTCGAAGAGCGCGGGCTCCTCGGGGAGGTGCCCCACGAGGCGCATGACGGACCTGGGGTCGTGGGAGCAATCGATGCCCGCCACGCGCGCCGTCCCGGCCGTGGGCTGGAGGAAGCCCATGAAGAGGTTGAGCGTCGTGCTCTTGCCCGCGCCGTTGGGTCCGAGCAGACCGAAGATCTCGCCGCGCGTGAGAGCGAGGTCGAGGCCGTCGAGGGCGACCCGATCGCCGAAGCGCTTGGTAAGCCCGCGCGCCTCCACCACCACGTCGGACGCACCTTGGGACACCGACCGGATTGCACAGGGTCGCGCGCTTGTCGTCAATCACCGACGGGACGGCGCCGCCGTGAGCCGCCGCACGCGCGCCACCAGCGGGCCAAGCCGGTCACCCCGCGGGCCTCCAGATGGACACGCAGCGCGCCCACCTCGATGGCGGCCCCGCGGCGCAGCGCCGGGCGGCGGAGGCGGGCGCGGACGCGTTCGAGGAGATCTTCCGGCCAGAAGGGCCTGGTCATGTAGTCGTCGGCGCCGAGGCGCAGCGCGTCGACCTTGCCGGGCGTGTCGACGGCACGCAGAACTGCCCCGTCGCCCCGGCCGGCTTCGAGTGTCCCGCGAACGGTAGCGCGGGCGGCACCGCGGGCGTCGTCTTCGCGACCGACTGCACCCCGTAGCGCGCCAACCCGCCGACGTTCGCTCTTGACACTTGCGGTGCCGTCTTCGACCGTTCGGCCGCCGCGGGGCACTTCGCGCGCGGACTGACGCCACACGGGGTATTCGACCGATGGGATACGACTCCATTCCGGCAAGGTTTCTGGCCCAGGCGAAGCAGCGCCCGGAGGGCAATGCGTACTTCGTGAAGGTCGACGGCGCGTGGAGGGCGACCCGCTGGCGCGACCACGTCTCGGAGACCCGTCGCGTCGCTCGCGCGCTCATCGGCGAAGGCGTCGGTCCCGGCAAGACCGTCGGCATCCTCGGCACCAACCGCCCCGAGTGGGTGTCGATGGCCACCGCCACGCTGCTCACCGGCGGCGCCCCCGCGGGCATCTACACGACGTGCTCGGCCGACGAGGTGCAGTACATCCTCGCGCACGCCGAGTGCCTCGTGGCGCTCGTCGAAAACGCCGCGCAGCTCGACAAGGTGTTGAAGGTCCGCGACCGCCTCCCGGCGCTCAAGCGCATCGTGCTGATGAAGGGCACCGCGGCCCCGGCCGACGACGCGATGGTGATGACCTGGGAGGCCTTCGCGGAGTCGGGCATGGCGACCGAAGACGCCGAGGTCGAGCGACGGGTGGAGGCCATCGAGCCGACGGGGCTCTCGACGCTCATCTACACGTCGGGCACCACCGGGCCGCCGAAGGGCGTGATGCTCTCGCACGAGAACATCGCGTGGACGGCCACCGCCGCCGCCAAGCTGGTCGACGGCAAGGCGGGCCAGGTGATGCTGTCGTACCTGCCGCTGTCGCACATCGCCGAGCAGATGTTCTCCATCCACGGGGCCATCACCATCGGCATCACCATCTACTTCGCCGAGAGCATCGAGAAGCTGAAGGACAACCTCGTCGACGCGCAGCCGGATGTGTTCTTCGGGGTCCCGCGGGTGTGGGAGAAGTTCTACGCGGGCGTGGACGGCAAGCTGAAGGAGGCCACCGGCGCGAAGGCGGCCATCGCGAAGTGGGCGCGCGGCGTGGCGACCGAGGTGCACGCCCGACGCGATCGGGGTGAGGCGCTGCCGGGCTTGCTGGAGCTGCAATATCGGCTGGCGGACAAGCTGGTCTACTCGAAGCTGAAGAAGGTGCTGGGCTTGAACCGCGCGACCATCTGCGTGAGCGGCGCGGCGCCTGTCGGAAGGGAGGTGCTGGAGTTCTTCACGTCGCTCGACCTGCCGGTGCGCGAGGTCTACGGACAGAGCGAGGACACGGGGCCGACGTCGTTCAACATGCCGGGGAGCACGCGCTTCGGAACGGTGGGCAAGGCCATCACCGGCGTGACGGTGAAGATCGCCGAGGACGACGAGATTCTCGTGAAGGGCCCCAACGTCTTCATGGGGTACTTCAAAGACCCCGAGGCGACGGCGGCGACGCTGAAGGACGGATGGCTGTGCTCGGGCGACCTGGGCAAGCTCGACGCCGACGGCTACCTGAGCATCACCGGCCGCAAGAAGGAGATCCTCATCACCTCCGGCGGCAAGAACATCACCCCGAAGAACATCGAGGAAGACCTGAAGCGCCACGACCTCATCGGAGAAGTCGTGGTCATCGGCGATCGGCGCCCGTACCTCACGGCGCTGGTGGTGCTGCGGGCCGAGGGTCTCGCGCGCTGGGCGCAGGCCAACGGCAAGGACGCCGACGCGCTGGCGAAGACCGCGCACACGGACGACGCGGTGCGAGCGGAGCTGCAGAAGGCGGTGGACGACACCAACTCGCGGCTGGCGCGGGTGGAGACCATCAAGCGCTTCACCGTGTTGCCGCGCCCGCTCGACATCGAGCACGGCGAGCTGACGCCGACGCTGAAGATCAAGCGCGCCATCGTCTACAAGGTCTGGAACGACGCCATCGAGGCGATGTACGCCGAGAAGGCGTGAGCCCCGTGCGCCTGTCCCTCTCGCTGTTCCCGTTGCTCCTGCTCGCGTGTCGTCGCGACGCGCCCACGTCGTCGCCGCCCGCCACGCCGCCCACCGTCGTCGCCCCATCGCCCACCACGCCGACCACCGTCGACCCGCGGCGCCTGCGTGACCTCCTGCGCCCCGAGTCACGTCGCGAGCTCGACACGTCGACCGTTCCCCTGCTGCTGCCGCGCGACGAGCGCATGGTCGCCGTCGCCGTGGTCACGTCGGGTCCGCGCTGGGTCGCCGCGTCCATCGCGCTGGCCGACCTCACCATCGCCATCCACGGCAACGCCAACCTCCAACCGCCGCCGCCCGGCGTGACCCTCCGACACACCGGCACCCTGCGCGGGCTCCCGGCCACCGTGTCCCGCAACGAGCTCATCCGCGTCGCCACCTGGGAAGAGCGCGGCGTCGCCTGGTCGCTCGACGTCGAGTGCAGCAACCGCCCCGACCTCGACGCCCGCTGCGTGCAGGAGGACTACCTCCGCGCGCTCGCCGAGTCGCTCGTCGAGGTGCGCCCGTGACGCGCGCGACCGTCGCCGCCCTCGCCGTTGTGCTGTGCGCCCCCGCGGCGCAGGCGCAGTTCACCTATCGCCCCGCGGGCGAGCTCGTCACCGGCAGCGGACGCGGCCGACCCGACATGACCAGCTACGCGCCGGGCATGCGCTTCCCCATCGAGAGCGCCCCCGCGTACGCCAACTCCCAGGTGTGGGGCGTCGGCGGAAGCCAGGGGCCCAGCGGATCGCAGTGCGACGCCCGCAACCGCTCCTACCCCTGGCGTGACAACTACTGCGAGAGCCGCGAGTGGGACATGCCGATGTGCCCCTCAGGGATGGGCCATCAGGGGCAGGACATCCGCGCGGCCAACTGCATGGACAACGTTCATTGGGTGGTTGCGGCGGCGACGGGGCGCATCACCAACGTGGGCTCGTACTCCGTCTATCTCACCGGCGACGACGGCACCCGCTACGACTACCTCCACATGCGCAGCGTGCAGGTCGCGGTGGGCGCCCGCGTGGTGCGCGGCGACCGCATCGGCCGCGTCTCCAACAACTTCGGCGGGACGGCCACCACCATCCACCTGCACTTCAACCTCAACCGCGCCGTCACCGGCTTCGGAACCGTCTACGCCCCGACCTACGGCGCGCTCATCGAGGCATACCAACGTCTCTTGAGCGTGACCGACCCCGACGCGGGTCCGCCGCGCGACGCGGGGACGCCCATCGATGTACCGAGGGACGTCCCCATCGACATCCCGCGCGATGTCCCAGGAGACATCCCCACGGACATCGTCCGCGACGTCCCACGCGACCTCGGCGTCGACGCACCACGCGACGTCGGAGTGGATGCCCCCGTCGCGCGCGACGTGACCGTGGACGTGGGCGCGCCCGATCGACCCGAGCCCGTCGATGTCGGCAGCGAGGTCGACGTCGATGCGGGCGAAGAGGTTGTCGATGCGGGCACCGCCGCGCCACCGACCGAAGAGCCGGGCTGCGGGTGTCGCACGCTGCCGACGCGCAACGAGACGTCCAAGGGGTGGCTGATGGCGCTGGCGTTGGTCGGGCTCGCGCGGCGTCGCGCGCGGCGTCGCTGACCCGTCAAAGGTCGCGCGGACCGGGAGCGCCCATGCTGATCCAGTGCGGACGAGGTCACGCGCGCCGCGGCTCAGGATGGGGATCCCCTGGGGCATCGAGACGCCGCACATCCGGGGGTCGGCGCGGCACTTGGCGCGCTGCGACATGGTCCCATCGAGCTTGATCATCAGCCAGCTCGCCGCAAGGTCACCCGGCGCAACCAGCCGCAACGCCGGAACCTCCCGCGAGCCGTACTTGTGCATGTGCCCGAGCACCGCGAAGACGTTCATGGTGCGGTGGGGGCGGCAGGACATCGTCGCGCGGTGGTTGCTGGCGCGCGCCGGGAGTCGCACGGTGCGGTTGTCGAGCCCGAAGACCCCGGCGGGAATCACCGTCGCGGTCGGATCAGCGAGCGTGACCGTCATCGAGGTGCGCCCGAGCCGTACGTCGGCGTCATCCCGGTGATGACCGTCTCGCGATCGGCGGGCAGCGTGGCCGTCGCAAGGTTGATCCGGAACACCGCGCGGAGCAGATCGCACCTCCCCGGACGGCTTCAACTCCAGGCATTGCGCAGGAGCTTGTCGTGGGGGTGTCACCGCGGGTATCACCGTCGCGCCGTGAGACGCTACGCACCGGGTTGGGCCAGCGCCCGCAACCTCAGCCCGCTACGGCTCGTCGAGCGGACGCGCGAGGCCGTCCGCAAGCGCATGGACGACACCGTCGACCGCTGGCTCGGCGACGACACCCGGCGCCGCTTCGAGCAGATCGCGTGGCACGAGACGGCCGCCGGCGTCGACCCCTTCGGCTTCGACCCGAAGGTCGCCCGCTACGGCGTGCTCGTGGCGCAGGCCCTCTACCGCGACTGGTTTCGCGTCGAGGTGCACGGCATGGAGAACGTCCCCGACGGGCGCGTGCTGCTCATCAGCAACCACTCGGGGCAGGTTCCGCTCGACGGCATGGCCATCGCCTGCTCGCTGCTGCTCGACCGCGACCCCCCGCGCTTCGTGCGCAGCATGGTCGAGCGCTGGAGCGCCACGCTGCCCTTCGTCTCGGTGCTCTTCCCTCGCCTCGGGCAGATCGTCGGCGTGCCCGAAAACTGCGCCCGGCTGTTGGAGGAAGAAGAGGCCATCCTGGTCTTCCCCGAGGGCAGCCGCGGCATCTCCAAGCCCTTCTCGGAGCGCTACCGCCTCACCGAGTTTGGCACCGGCTTCATGCGCCTCGCGCTCCAGACGCACACGCCCATCGTCCCGGTGGCGGTCATCGGCGCCGAGGAGCAGTACGTCTCCCTCGCCGACCTGAGCACCCTCGCGAAGCTCTTCGGAATGCCCGCCTTTCCGGTGCTCCCGCAGCTCCTGCTGCCCGGAGGCTTCCTGCCGCTGCCGACGAAGTACCACATCTACTTCGGCGAGCCGATGGCGTTCACGGGCGACCCCGACGACGACGACGCCGGCGTCGAGGAGCGCGCGCTCGACGTGAAGCGCACCGTCCAGAGCATGCTCAACCGCGGGCTCAAGGAGCGGCGCGGAATCTTCCGCTGAGCGGCGCCGCGGCCGACGGCCATGAAGGTCACCCGCAAGCTCATCCTCGGCATCTTCCTCACCATCACCCTGGTCACGATGGTGAACACCGTGTTTCGCATCACCCGCGAGCGCGCGCGGTTTCGCGAGGACACCCGCCGCGACCACGACTTCGTCGGCCGCACCCTGCGCGCCGCCTGGGTCGACGTGTGGCGCCTCGCCGACGCCGACCACGCCGACGCGATGATCGTCGACGTCGACGCGGCCTACGCCGCGGTGGCCGTCCGCGCGCGCTCCGACGGTCCCTGCCTCGGCGAGCGCTGGGACGGTCGCGAGCGCCACCTGGAGCTCAGCGGCTACGACGTGAGCTGCTACCCCTTCGAGGTGCCGGGCGTCGGGCGCCGGGTCATCGAGCTGCGCGAGTCGACCACCTCGCAGCGGGAGTTCGTCGCGGTCAGCGTCATTCGCAACAGCAGCATCGGCCTCGTCACGGTGCTCATCAGCGGGCTCGTCACGGCGCTGCTCGGCGCGCACTTCGTGGGCGACCCCGTGCGGGCCCTGCGCACCAAGGCCCGCCGCGTCGGGGCGGGCGACCTCACCGGGCCCCTCGTGCTCCAACAGGACGACGAGATCGCCGAGCTCGCCCAGGAGCTCAACGCGATGTGCGACCGGCTGGCCGAGGCGCACGACAACGCCGACGCCCACTACCGCGCGCGCCTCCGCGCGGTCGAAGAACTCCGCCACGCCGACCGCCTGCGCACCGTCGGGCAGCTCGCCTCGGGCCTCGCGCACGAGCTCGGAACGCCCCTCAACGTGGTGCTCGGCCACGCGGGGCTTCTCATCGGCGGGGGCAACACCGCCGACGAGGTGGTCGAGAGCGCGCGCATCATCGACGAGCAGACCCGACGGATGACCGACCTCATCCGGCAGCTCCTCGATTTCGCGCGGCGCAAGGGCCCGTCGATGCAGCCGACCGAGCTCATCGACGTCGTGGCGCAGACCGAGTCGATGCTCGGGCCGATGGCGCAGAAGAAGGGCGTGCGCTTCGAGCTCCGCGACGAGGGCGCGACCTCCGCGCTCGTCGACCCCGGGCAGATCCACCAGGTGCTCACCAACCTCACGGTCAACGCCATCCACGCGATGCCCGATGGAGGCGCGCTCACCATCACCGTCGGCGAGCGCGACGTCGCGGCGCCCGCGGAGGTGGCCTCGGTGTCGCGGCGCTGGCTCTTCATCGCCGTCGAGGACGAGGGCACCGGCATCGCCACGGAAGACCTCGCGCGGGTCTTCGAGCCCTTCTTCACCACCAAGGCCGTCGGCGAAGGCACCGGGCTCGGGCTCTCGGTGGCCTACACCATCGCGCGCGACCACGGCGGCTGGATCGTCGCCGAGCGCCGCGCCCATCGCGGCAGCCGCTTCACGCTGTACCTGCCACCTGCGCCCGCGGCCTGAGCCTCAGCCCCGTTCGCCGAGGAGCAGCCGGTAGCGGGCGCGCGCCTCGTCGGAGACCGAGGCCCATTGGGTCATCACCGCGTGCTTCAGCGCCCCCTGCGCGGGGCTCGCCGACACGTCGGGCAGCGCCGCAGCGAGCGCGGCGACCACGGCCCGGGCGCGGGCGATGTTCTGGTTCATGACGGCGATGATGGCGTCGACGTGGGCCTCGTCCTGCTCGCGCCACGAGTCATAGTCGGTGGCCAGGGCGAGCGTCGCGTACGGGAGCTCCGCCTCGCGCGCGAGGAAGGCCTCGGGCACGTTGGTCATGCCGATGACGTCGGCGCCCCACTGGCGAAACAGTCGGCTCTCCGCGCGGGTGCTGAAGCGCGGCCCCTCGATGCACACGTACGTCTTGCTCGTGTGCGTCGTCGCGCCCGTGGCCTGCGCCGCCACCGCCACGGCCGCCGCCATGAAGGGGCACACCGGGTCGGCCATGGAGACGTGCGCCACGACGTCGCGATCGAAGAAGGTCCCGACCCGTGAGGTGGTCCGGTCGATGAACTGGTTGGGCACCACGAGGTCTCCCGGCGCGATCTCCTCGCGCAGCGATCCCACCGCGGAGACCGAGAGCACGTGCGTCACCCCGAGGGACTTCAGCGCGTAGATGTTCGCGCGGTAGTTGAGCGTCGACGGCGAGTTGGAGTGCGACCGCCCGTGCCGCGGGAGAAACACCACGGACGTGCCCCCGAGCTTCCCCCGCACGATGCCATCCGAGGGCGCGCCGAAGGGCGTCGTCACGCTCAGCGACTCGACCTCCGTGAGCCCCGGCATCTGATAGAGCCCGCTGCCACCGACCACCCCGAGCACTGCTGATTCACTCATCGTCGTTGGGCCATACGACACCACGACCGACCCGCGCGGGGGAAGGCCGTTGATGGCCCGTCAGAAGCCTTCGCGTCCTCGCGGGCCGCGACCACGACCGCCTCCGGGCGGACCCAGCCCGAAGGGAAAGCGGTCGTGCTGGCGCGCCGTGATGGCGTCGAAGCGCGGCTGCTGCGCGGGCGTGAGCAGCGTGCGGATCTCCGCCGACACCGCGTCGTGCTGCGCCCGCACCTCCGCCCCACAGCGCTCGAACATCTGCTGCGCCAGCATCCGACGCTGCTCGCCCGAGCGATCGAGGATCGCCCTCACCTGCTCGCGCTGCGTCGGCGTGAGGTCGAGCTCGCGCTCCAGCGCCCGCAGTCGCCGCGGGTCGCGCATGCCCGGCCGCTCCACCACCTCGTCGCGCCGCAGCCACGCGTACGCCCCGCCGCCGCCAGCCACCGCGCCGAGCGCGAACACCGCGGCCAGCACCGCGGCGCCTGTCACCCGCGCGTTCACCACTCCATCTCCATCACGTCGAAGCTCGACGCCAACGCCTGATCGGCCGCCCGGTCGGTGCGCACCGCCCAGCCCGTCGCCAGCACCGCGGCCATCAACGCCACCGGCACCATCGCCCGCGCCGAGCGCACCACCGCGTCGAACACCCCCGGCTGCGACGCCCGCGCCGCCCGCATCACCCGGTCGTTGAACCCGCCGCGCGGACGCAACCCCGCCGTCGCCCCACCGAGTCGCTCCAGCCGCTGCTCCAGGGATTCGTTCCGATCGAGGCTCATGATCCGCTCCTCTCTCGCAGCGTGGCCCGCGCGCGCACCAGACGCTGCTCCACGGCCCCCTCGGAGCACCCGAGGATGACCGCGATCTCCGACACCGCGTGCCCTTCGACGCTCTGGAGCACCACCGCCGCCCGCTGGTCGGGAGGCAATCCCCCAAGCAGGTCGTTGAGCTCGGCGAGCGCCACCGCGGCCTGCGCCCCGGCCTCGCCGTCCCACCCCGACTCGGCGATGGTCTCGCTCGGGACGGGCCTCCGCGACCGGCTCCGCAGCGCGTCGATCGCAGTGTTGGTCACGATGTGCCGCAGCCACGTATGCACGCTCGATCGCTGCTCGAAGCGACCGCTCGTCAACGCCTGGTAGGCCTTCACATACGCGTCCTGCACCACGTCCTCCGCTTCGCTCAACGACCCGACGATTCGCGCACCCAGCCGGACGAGCCCGTCGCTCGTCGCGTCCACGATCTTGCGGAAGGCTTCGGCGTCTCCGCGCACCACGCGGCGCACTGCCTCATCGAGCTCGTCCAATCCACTGCCTCGCAACGACCGTTCACGCTGTTGTACCAGACGCCTCGACCGCCACGCCTCCTACGGTCGGTCTGCGCCGACAAGAAAATTCTCCGGTACCGTAGGGACCTTCACGCCCCGGTCGTCGAAGCCCCTCGAACCCGATCGCCTTGAAGGAGGCCTTCATGACGCTTCTCTCTTCGACCCGTTGGATCCTCGGTTCGTCCCTCGCCGCCCTCCTCGCCACCGGCTGCGGCGCCACCGACGGCACCGGCACCGCCGCGAGCGCCCAGCTCGTCGCATCGCCCAACGCCCCCGGCCTCGCCGACGACCACGGCCATGGCCCCGGCCGCCACCGCGGCCCGCCCGACCCGGCGCGCATGGCGCAGTTCTTCGACCGCAACCAGGACGGCCGCGTCGAGGTGACCGAGCTCCCCGAGCACGCCCGCGAGCGCCTCGCGACGGCCGACGCCGACCACGACGGCGTGCTCTCCGTCGCCGAGCTCACGGCCCACGTCGACACACAGCGCGCCCAGCGCTTCGCCCGCATCGACGCTGACAACGACGGCGCGGTGACGGCCGCGGAGGTTCCGGCCGAGCGCTGGGCCCACATGCAGGTCGCCGACGCCGACCACGACGGCCGCATCACCCGCGCGGAGCTGGAGCAGGCCCACGCGAGCGGTGCGCTGCGCCCGCCGGGTCACGGCCCCCACGGTCGCCGCCCGCACGGCCCGCCCGACCCGGCGCGCTTCGTCGAGCACTTCGACGCCAACCACAACGGCACCGTCGAACTCGCCGAGCTGCCCCCGCGCTTCGCCCAGCGCATCGCCGTGGGCGACGTCAACCACGACGGCGCGCTGAGCGTCGACGAGCTCCGCACGCACATGGCACAGCACGGCCCGGGCCCCGACGCGCCGCCGCCGCCCGACGGCCCCGACGCCCCCTCGCAGGAGTGACACCGTTGCGGTGATAGGGTGCGCGCCATGGCACTGCGCACCCTCACCCTCGATGACCTCACGCTCCGCGACGAGCCCGCCCTCCGCCACATCGGCCTCTACGACACGCTCAAGCAGATGGTGCGCGCCGACGGGCTCCGCTTCCGCGTCCCGGCGCCGGGCTCCCCCCACGCCTCGTGGGACCGCGCCCTCTTCCTCAACCTCACCTTCTGGAACGCCTCCAACCCCAGCGACGTCCTCGTCGACGACACGCTCGACGCGGACGTCGTCTGTCACGTCGCGTGGCACCACGCCGCTCGCAAGGCCCTCGGTGCCAACGGCATGAGCGCCGACGCGCTCTTCCTGGGTGAGTCCATCGCGAGCGCCTTCGACCTCTACCTCGTGGGCCGCACGCTCGGTCGCCCGCCCTGCGACTTCCTCGAAACGCAGGTTCCCGCCATGGCCGAGGCCGCCAGCCGCGCCGGGATGTCCGACGAGGACTTCGAGGAGCTGCTCACCGCCGTCGCCGACGACCCCGAGCGCGCCTTCGAAGACCTCCGCGCCCTGCTCTTCGACGTCGCGTCGT
This sequence comes from Polyangiales bacterium, assembly GCA_044229975.1. Lineage (GTDB taxonomy): Bacteria > Myxococcota_A > Polyangia > Polyangiales > SCUS01. The sequence continues at coordinate 176,059 of JBGARZ010000014.1, read as the reverse complement.
CGCTCGTCCACGCATCCACCGTCGACGAGGCCACCGCCGCCCTCGAACGCTTCAGCAGCCACCGCTTCATCGCGCTGCTTCACCACTACGAGCTGTCCAACTGGATTCTCTACGCCCGTGCGTACGCCGCGAGCGCGCTCGCTCCCGACGAGAAGGTGCGCGCCGTCGACCGCGCGCTACGCGAGGCACCCGTGTCCCTCGACTGGCTCGAAGCTCACTGGCTGCCGGGCTGAGGCTCCTCGACCACCCGCCACAGCGCGCCGTCCCGCTGCGAGCCCGCGTACAGGGTGTTGTTGAGCACCGCGAGCGGCGCCGCGCAGAACCCGTCGCCCAGGTCGAAGGGCCCACCCCGCCGGCGGTCGACCATCGGCCGCGTCACCGGGGCGATGAGCCGCAGCGCATCGCCGTCCAGGCGCCACACCCCCTGCGTCGTCAGCAGCACCAGGCCGTCGCGCCAGCGCGTGATGTCCGTCGGCGCGCCCGACCCCGCGGGTAGCGCCACCTCCGACCAGTGATCCCCGTCCGTCGTCCGGTACAAATGAACGCCTCCCCGCCGCTGCCAGGCGATCCAGTAGAGGGTCGTTCCATCGACGTACCATCGCATGGTCAGTGAGGCGCCCATCGGGGTCACGCGCACGCCGCGCAGCATCGACTGGGTGAGCGACGTGGCGCCGGGCGGGGCGTCGATCACCACCATGTCGTTGGGCTCCCGACCATTGTAGTCCTGCAACCCTCCGAAGAGACGCCCGCGGAAGCGCACCATGAAGCCGATGCGCCAGACGCCGTTCTGCCAGGGATGGGGGTAGTCGATGGCGTACGTCCAGCGGCGCAGCGTCTCGTCGGCGATGTGCAGCGCTCCCGGCGACGCCCCGTACCACGCGCGCTCACGCGGCGGAACCGACCCCGTCGAGGCCAGCGTCATCCCGCGATATCGAATGACGTCGATGACGTGGTAGGCCCGCGGGAGCACCGCTGCGCCGGGTCTGCCCGCGGCGTCGGGTGCCGCGGGAGGCAGCAGGCGCTCACCGCGCGCCGGGGCGAAGTTGCCGTCGTGGTCGGAGAGGAAGACGTACCCCTCGGTGCCGTGATCGACGAGCCCGAAGCCCCCATACGGAGGGTCGGCGTCGGCGACGAAGAGCCGCGACCCGATGGAGTGGACGCGCAGAAACCCCTGTCCACCGGCGCCGCCAGCGGTGGGTCGGCCGGGGCGGTTCCAGTCGAAGGCGAGGCGGAAGGGATGCAGTGTGTCGGCGGGGTCGTAGCGGAGGATGGTCGCGCCATCGGAGCCGAGCGATGACACCGCGTGGGCGGAGTAGAGCGCGCCGCGGAAGGGCGTGAGGTCGCAGATGCGCCGCAGGGCGGATGGGCCGCGGCCGACCCGTTCGAGGCGTCCCGCGGTCGGGAGCTGCCCGGTGCCCGTGTCTTCGGGGTCGTCGTCGCCGTCGCGCTCGACCGCAGGTGCGTTCTGCGCGCCGACCGGGAGGGAGTGGAGAATGAGGCAGCCGAGGAGCCCGAGGAGCGGTCGCCGGAGGGGGAGCATCGACACGGTGTGACGCCCGTTCCTTGGCGGGGTTCTCGGAAATCTCCCGGTCGGGAGACCAGCGACTTCGCCACGCTGTGCGCGGGCGCACAGGCGTCGTGCCACCCGTGGGACCGTCGCCCTCAAATGCGACGACGGGCGCCAGCGGAGCATCTCGCTCTGCCGCGCCCGTCCAGGCGATGGTCGCTGTCGCAGTCGCTACGCCGCGGCGCGGCCCCCGACGATCAGGCGGTAGATGCCGAGCAGCACCATCGCGCCGATGATCGACATGATCCAGCCGGCGGACTGCGTGTTGGGGCCGTAGAGACCCGCCGCGCGGCCGAGGAAGGCGCCGAGCATCGAGCCGACCATGCCGATGATGGCGGTGATGATGAAGCCCCCCGGGTCACGCCCCGGCATGATGAGCTTGGCGAGCGCACCGATCACCAGACCGAAGACAGCAAACAGCAGAAAGCTCATGGTGGTTCTCCTTGGTTGGCGGCGATGACGCCGCGACGGAGAACACCTTTGCGAGCGCCGTACCAGCGCGCGCTGGCCCGGCTTCAGAACTCGCCGGTGTGGGCTGTGTTGCTGGACGTCTCGCTCGGCGGGGGCTCAGGCTCGGGCTCGACCGGTAGCCGCGGGAAGGTCACCGGCAACGGACCCAACGGCGTCGGAATCACCACCTGCTGGGTGTTTTCCGTCGCCGCATCGGCGCTTCTCCCAGGCGTAAACGTCACCCCGGGCTCGGCCGGAGCAGCGGGCGGCGGAGTGTTGGCCGCTCGTCGCCGGGACGCTGCCGCCGTCGGCCGCGCCGCCGGAGCGGGCGCCGTCGTCGGAGCGACCGTCGCGGGCGCCGCCGGGCGCGCGGGCGCTGGCGTCGGAGCGCGGGGCGTCGGGCGCGGGCGAGCGGGCGTCGGCGCCGGGGCGCGCATCTGCTCCACTTCCTGCCGGGTCGCGACGAGCTCCTGGCGCAGCGCGGCGTCGTCCATCAAGCGCAACGCCGACTCCAGCAGCGGAATCGCGAGCTCGGGGTGGTGGTCGTTGCGGGCCTGGGTCGCCGCGTTGCTGAGCCGCACGGCCGCCGATCGACGGAGCTGTCGCGCCCGCGCGTTGCCCGGCTCGATGGCGAGCACCTGATTGGTGTAGTCCTCGACGCTGTATCCGTTGCTCGTATGCGAGAGCCGGTCGGCGACCATCGCATCGTTGGCCTGCCGCAAGAGCCGCGCGACGTCGTCCGCCCGTCGCTGCGAGGGAAACACCCGCATCGCCCACGCGCCGCCGCCCACCATGCCGGCCGCAAGCGACGCCGCGAGCAGGACCACCCCCAATGAGCGCCACGCGCTCCGTCGACGAGGCAGCGGCTCGTACTCGTCCATCGGCGGCGGCGGGCTCGGTCGACGCGTGGGCAGCCCCGACACGCGGATGTCGTCGTCGACGGGAATCACCTGCCCCGCGACGAGCTCGGGCATCGCCACCGTGGCGGGCGTCGAGAGCACCGGCGCAGCCGTCACCGGGGCCACCGTGGGCGTCACCGCCCGAGGATCGACGGCCGGAAACTCCTCCCGCGGCGGCAGTTGCGTCGAGTGCGCCGGAACCATCGCGCCGTTGGTCCCCGCGCGCATCGAGCCGTTGACCACGGGCGTCGGGTGAACCACCGGCGCGGGGTCGGACACGGTCGCCTCCGGGGCGACGGTCGCTACGTGTTCCGCGGGCGCGAGCGTGTCGGGCGCACGCATCGGCAGCGAGTCGCGCGTGACGTTGAGCGACATCGCCGCGGTCGGAACCACGCTGCGAATCGGCGTGCCCTGCCACTCCGCAAAGGCTTCGCGGAGCGCGCGGGCGAAGACGGTGGCGTTCTCCTGGCGGGCGTCGGCGTTCTTGGCGAGCGCGCGCATCACCACGTCTTCGACCACCTGCGGAACGCCCGTCGACGGCCCCCACTTCCGCAGCGGCGCGGGCACTTCGTGCATGTGCTTCACGAGGAGCTGCACCGGCTCGTCGGCCTCGAAGGGCGCCCTCCCCGCGAGCAGTTCGTAGGTCATGATGCCGAGCGAATAGACATCCGAGCGCTGGTCGACCTTCTCGCCCGCAGCACCCTCCGGCGAGATGTACCGCGCCGTCCCGAAGATGAGCCCCGACTGCGTGACGAACGACGCCGCGCCCACCAGAAACTTCGCGATGCCGAAGTCGAGGACCTTCGGGATCTCCTCGCCCTCGCGCGTCGTCAGCACGACGTTTTCCGGCTTGAGGTCGCGATGGATGATCCCCTTCTGGTGGGCATACCCGATGGCGTCGGCGACCTGCCCCATGGTGCGAACGGCGCGGTCGAGGCTAAACGAGCCGTCCTTCTCCAGCGCCTCGGCGAGCGTCGGGCCTTCGAGAAACTCCAGCACGAGGTAGAGGTTTCCGTCGGCGAGCTGCCCGAAGAGGATCACCCGCACGATGCCCGGGTGGTCGAGCTGCGAGGCGATCTGCGCCTCGCGGTGGAAGCGCGTGACGATGTCCTTGTTGGTGACCAGGTCGCGGTGGAGGATCTTCACCGCGACGCGGCGGCTCAGGGCTTCGTTCCAGCCTTCGTAGACGATGCCCATGCCGCCCGCGCCGATGATGCGGTCGAGGCGAAACTGCTCCAGGATCTTGGTCCCGAGGTACGGGTCGACCGACGGGGCGTCGATGCGCAGAGCGACGCCGTCCACCTGGCAGAACTGCGCAGGGGGCTCGTACTGCCGACCGCAGACGGGGCAAGTGCGCATAGGGTTCGAACCTGGACTCGTGGCTTGGGGTACCATCCGCGCCTCACCCGAACAAGATCATCGTCAGTACGGCCTTCGACGCCCGTTCTTTCAGTCCCTTTGAACGCACGTCCCCCGCCCGACGATCTCCGCTACGCCACGATCGCCCCGAGCAACCGCCCGCTGGCCTTGCCGTCGCGCCGAAACGAGTGAAACCGCGCGGCCTCGCACATCGTGCAGCCCCCGACCTGCTCTACCGCCCCGACCCCCGCGCGCCGTAGCTGCCACGCCACCGCCGCCCGCAGGTCGACCTTCGGCTTCGCCCCCGCGCTTCGAACCACCACCGAGTCCACCGACGCCGCCGCGATCTCCGCCGCCACCTCGTCGCCCACCTCGAAGCAGCACCCGCCGATGCACGGCCCCACCGCCGCGATCACCTCACCAGCGTCTGCGCCCATCTCCGCGATCGCCACCTCCACGATGCCCTTCGCGACACCGCGCCAGCCCGCGTGGACGGCCGCCACCACGCCCCGCCCCGGCGCCGCGAGCAGCACCGGAACGCAGTCCGCCACTCGCACCGCCACCGCGTCACCCGGCGTCGTGCAGATCAGCCCATCGGCCTCCTCGACGCGCGTCGCGGCGACCTCCGCACCGTCCACCCGCAGCACCCGCGCGCCATGTACCTGGGAGCTCTCGAAGAGCCGCGTGGGCGCGTACCCAACCGCCTCGGCGAAGCGTCGGTGGTTCTCCGCGACGGCCTCCGGATCGTCGCCCACGTTTCGCGCGAGGTTCATCGCCGCAAACGCCCCATCGCTCACGCCTCCTTCGCGCGTGCTGAACCCGTGTCGAACCCCTGCCCGCGTCAGCAGCTCCGCCCTCAGCACCGTCGCTCCGCTCATCGCGAGTCACCCTACCGCGACGCCGCGGTAGAGTCCGACGAACCCGCACATGGACCCCACGCGCACCCGCCTCGCCGGCCTCACCATCCCGCTGTTTTCCCTTCGCACCGACCGCTCGCTGGGCATCGGCGAGATCACCGACCTCGCCGACGCCGGCGCCCTCGCCCGACGGGCGGGCCTGCGGCTCATCCAGCTCCTCCCCATCGGCGAGCTGTCCGGCGCCGAGACGTCCCCCTACGGCGCGCTCAGCGCCTTCGGCATCGACCCGGCGTACATCGGCTGGGCCTCCGTCGAAGACCTGCCGCCCTCCGCGCTCGACGAGCGTTCCGCCGACATCGCGCGCCTGCGATCGAGCCCGACCGTCGACTACGAGGGCGTTCGCTCGCTCAAGCGTGGGTTGCTCGACGCGGCGTACGGGTCGTTCGGTCGGCAGCACCTCGGGCGCGACACCGAGCGCGGCCGCGCCTTCGCCGCCTTCGTCCGCGAGCACGGCGACTGGCTCTGGGACCTCTCGGTGTTTCGCGCCCTCAAGGACCACCACGGCGGCGCCGCCTGGTGGCAGTGGCCCGCGGCCATGCGCGACCGCGACGCCACCCAGCTCGAACACGAAGCCGCCCGCCTGCGCGACGCCGTTCAGCGCCATCAGTACGCCCAGTGGATCGCTCACTCGCAGTGGTCCGAGGCGCGCGCGAGGCTCGCGGAGCAGGGTGTGTCGTTGATGGGCGACCTGCCCTTCATGGTGGGTCGCGACAGCGCGGACGTGTGGTCGAAGCGCGACGAGTTTCGCGATGACGCGAGCGTCGGCGTGCCGGGCGACCAGTTCGACCCCGAGGGCCAGGAGTGGGGCCTGCCGCCGTACAACTGGCCCGTGATGCGCACCAACGGCTTTCGCTGGCTGCGGGCGCGGGCGCGGTACGCGGGGCTGCTCGGCGAGCGCTTCCGCGTCGACCACCTCGTGGGCTTCTACCGGACGTACTCGCGCAAGCTCGACCAGCTCCGCTCGGCCGAGGGCAAGCTTCTCCCGGGAGGCTTCGATCCGCCGACGGAGCCCGAGCAGCTCGCCCACGGCGAGGCGGTGCTCACGGCCATGATCGAGGGCGCGCGACACCACGGCGCCCACGTCATCGCGGAGGACCTCGGCGTCATCCCCGACTTCGTGCGCCCGTCGCTCCAGCGCCTCGGCGTCCCCGGCTACAAGGTGCTGCGCTGGGAGCAGGACAACGGGAAGTTTCGCGATCCAGCCGCGTACCCCGCGCTCAGCGTGGCGTGCTTCGGGACGCACGACACCGACTCGGTCGCCTCGTGGTGGCGCTCGCTCCCGACGTGGGAGCGCGACGCATTCCTGCGGCTGCCCACGATGCAGGGAGCGGGCGCCGAGTGGAGCGACGCCGTGCACGCCACGCTGTTGTCGACGCTGATGGGCGCCGCGAGCGACCTCGTGCTGTTGCTCTGGCAGGACGTCGTCGGATCGCTCGACCGCATCAACACGCCCTCGACGGTGGGCCCGCACAACTGGACGTGGCGAATGCCCGCGACCATCGCGGCGACGCTGGCCGACGAGAGGCTCGCGCCGACACTCGACCGCGCCCGCCTGGCGGCCGAGCGCGCGGGGCGCTGACCCCGTCGGTCTCGTTCGAAGCCTCGGATCCTTCCGACGAGACCAGCGCAGTCTCCGGTTGGGCCACCTGAGCGGCCCGGCGGTCACTGTCGCGGTCTCGTTGGAAGCCTCGACCCTTCCGATGAGACCAACACAGTCACGTCACGAGGCTCACGACCTACCCGCGGTCACCGTCGCGGTCTCGTTCGAAGCCTCGACCCTTCCGACGAGACCAGCGTGGTTTCTGCGCGATGCAGAATTCGTCACCGACCCGGAAACATCGTCCAGGCCCCGCCGCGAAGAGGTCGGCAGGAGGCCATCATGGCAAACGTTCAATCATCCCAGTCGTCCGCCACCAGCAACCCGTCCGTGATCGACACGGACCCCACCGTCGACGCCAGGGGGAACTCCCCCGACGTCGCGCAGCACCGCGCCGCCGCCCTCGCCCTGTCCCCCGCCGACGTTCGCCCCTTCCGCGTCGACGCCCGCCTCGCCATGGACAACGCCCTGCGGGGCCGCGACGCCATCGTGAAGGTCCGCGCGGCGGTCGAGGCCACGGGCTACCAGCTCGATTGGGAGGGCCTCGCGACGCTCGACTCGCTCTGCCGCGCCGTCCTCCACACCGCCGACCGCACCGCGGCCAACCCGCGCATCACCGGCGAGCTCCTCACGCTGCTGCGCGAGGGTCGCAAGCTCCGCAAGCTGCTGCTCTCCAACGCTCGCTTCCACGTCCTGGCGGGCCAGTGCCCGGCCGACGAGGTGAAGCGCATCGCGAAGGGCACCGGCCCGGTCGACGCCGCGAAGGACCTCGTGGACCTCGCGATCCTCCACAACGCGCACCCCATCATGAACACCAACGGCGGAACGCCCCCGGAGCGCCTCGCGCGCGCCCTGGAGCTCGGCACCCAGCTCCGTGAGCGGCTCCAGCCCTCTGGCGCCGCGCCCGTCAGCCGGCGCACGGAGTCGCAGCGTGAGGCCGCCAACCTCCGCGACCGCCTCTTCACGCTGCTCGTCCGCAGCTACGACCCGATCGAACGCGCCGGCGGTGCGGTCTGGGGCCCGAAGCTGCGCGACCACATCCCCGCGCTGCCCACGCGCCACGTCGCCCGCAAGCGCGCGAAGGCCACCGTCGCCGACGACAAGCCGACGACCTGACCCGCCTCTCCCTCAGCGCCTTCCCTTGAACCCCATCATCGACTGCACCGCCGACTCGCTCTCCTGGGCGATGGTGTCGGACTCCACCGCGCGGTCGTAGCAGTCCTCGCAGAGCTTCTTCTTCTTCCCATCGACCTTGGCGACCTTCAGGGAGTCGACTTCGTCCTTGCACACGGGGCACGTCGGCATGCCTGGAGAATTCCAGACGCGGGCGCTCGCGACAAGGGGCGGTCAGTACCGCGGGTCGTTGCGTGTGACGTCGAAGCCCGCGCGCATCCCCGGCGGGTGCAGCGGCGTGACGTCGCAGCCCGTCGTTGCGCCCGTCGCGTCGACATGAACGGCCACATCCGCCACGCGCCACATCGCCCCGACGCTGGTGTGCCCCGACGACCCGGTGAAGTCGGGCAGCGAGTCGGGGGCCGCGCCGAGCGTCCCGCGGAGGCGACCGCCGCAGTAGACGTTGACCACGGGGCGCGCCGCGGAGCCGGTGAAGTTCTGCGCCATGATGCGGAAGCTCTCGCCGTCGCGGGGGGCGTCGACGTTGACGTTCTCGGGGACGCCGATGGCCTTCGAGAGGTTGTTGTCGATGTCGAGGCGGGGGTTGGCGCAGAAGCCGAGAGCCCGCCACCCGGCGCCGAAGGGACCGTTTTCGCAATTGGCGAGCGGGGTGTTGGCGTACCCCCAGGAGACGCGGCCCATGCTCCCGCGGATGTTGGACTCGCAGTTGGACCAGTTGCACGAGTCGTTGGTGGTCGACGTGAGCGGCCCCGCGGTGCTGCTGAACCACGGCCGCATGTTGCGCGGGTCGTGCAGGTAGAGGTCGACGTCGACGGTGGTGCTGGTGTCCCAGCAGAGCTCGACGCGCAGCCCCGGCCCCGCGACGTGGACGACGAAGGTGCAGGTGAAGGTCTCGCCGCGCCGGGTGGTGACCGTGAGCGTGACGGTGTAGTCGCCCGACAGCGTTGGACGGAAGGCACCGTCGCGGGTGTCGAGCCCGTAGGTCTCGAAGGTCGGCCGCGGGAGCACGGACTCACACGGACCACCGCGGATCGTCCACTGCCAGCGCGCCACATCGCCCACGAAGAACATCCCGCCGCGCAGCGGATACAGCCCGAAGGGACGCCCGTCGGGAACGCGCGGATCGCCCGGCCCCGGACACAAGAGCTCGGAGCGGCAGCAGAGCCCTTCGTCCACGCAGCCGTCGCAGTTGTTGTCGAGGCTGTCGCAGGACTCGGCGCCCGGCGAGATGCCACCCGCGCAGGCCGACCACGTCCCGAACTCCCCCGTCCCCTGACAGCGCTGCGTCCCCGCGCGGCACTGCCCGACGCCCTGCCGTCCGGGCGGCCCGAGGAAGCAGTCCTGCACCGTCCCCGGCACGCACGGACACGCCTCGTCGCTCATGCCGTTGCAGTTGTCGTCGAGGCCGTTGTTGCAGCGCTCGGTCGCCTCGCAGCCGTCGGGTCGCGGGGTGCAGGCGGCGCCCATGGCGCAGCCGTCCGCGGCGGGGACGGAGGCGTCGTCGTAGACGCTCATCACGTCGGCGGGCTCGACGGAGGGCTGGTCTTCGGGCGCGACGACCACGCCCTGGTCGGTGTTCGCAACGGGTCGATCGACGCGACCGGTGTCGGTGCCTCTGCCGACGTCGACGCGGGCGTCACGCGCGGCGCCTCCGTCGAGGCGATCGACGAAGCCGACGTTGTCTTGCGCCGCGCAGGCGAGCAGCACGACCGGAGCGAGGGCGACGTGGACGAGTCGACGGGATGTCACCGCTCGACGCTAACACCGTCGTGGCGGGGATTGGGATGCGCGGGGAGAGCGGACGAAGGGTTCCGCCGGGCGTGGGATTGGGGTACAGACCTGAGCGCAACATGATCACGGGCAAGCGGATTCTCCTGACGGGCGGCGCGGGTTTCATCGGCACGGGGCTCGTGCGAAAGCTCAGCGAGAGCAACGAGTGCGTGGTGTTCGACCTGCTGCGCCGCAACGCGCTCGGCCCGGCGGGCCTCGACAAGCACCCCAACGTGACGCTCATCGCGGGCGACGTCCGCGACGCTGCGGCCTTGGGCAAGGCGATGGACGGCTGCACCCACGTGGTGCACCTGGCCTCCATCGCGGGCGTCGACACGGTGCTCAAGAACCCGGTGCCCACCATGGAGATCGCCCTCGAAGGCACCATGACGGCGCTGCGCTGCGCCCGCGAGCGGCTGCCGCTGGTCGAGCGCTTCATCGACTTCTCGACGAGCGAGGTGTTCGGTCGGTACGCGTTCAGGGTGGGTGAGGGCGACGTGACGACCCTCGGCGCGGTGGGCGAGGCGCGGTGGACGTACGCCGTGAGCAAGCTCGCGACGGAGCACCTGGCGCACTGCTACCACAAGCAGTTCGGTCTCCCGACGGTGAGCATCCGGCCCTTCAACATCTTCGGGCCCGGGCAGGTCGGCGAGGGCGCGGTCCACGCGTTCGTGCTGCGCGCCATCAAGAACGAACCCATCACCATCCACAACGCCGGCGACCAGATCCGCTCGTGGTGCTTCATCGACGACATCGTCGACAGCGTGCTGCTGACGCTGGAGCGCGACGAGGCGGTGGGCCACGCGTTCAACATCGGCAACACGCGGGCGACGGTGACCATCTACCAGCTCGCGCGGATGGTGGTGTCGCTGGCGAAGTCGACGTCGGAGATCAAGTTCGTGGACTGGCCCTTCGCGGACGTGGAGCTGCGCATCCCGGACACGAGCAAGGCGAAGGAGCTGCTCGGGTTCCAGGCGAAGGTGGAGCTGGAGGACGGCATCGAGCGGACCATCGCGTGGTACCGCGAGAAGCTCGCCCGCGAGGCACAGGGCGGCCCATGAGCGCCCAGCGCTACGCGCTGGATGGCGTTCGGGCGGACGGTTGGTTCGATCGCGTACTGAAGGGCGTCCCGGCGCTCGGGCGGCTGTGCGCGGGCGTGGGCGAGGCGCTGGTGGCGCTGTCGCTGGTGGCGGGTTACCGGGTGATCTCGGCCTCGGTCGACCGCAACACCAACGCGGTGGGCGACCTCCAGTGGGTGCGTGACGTCGCGGGCGCGGCCGAGGTGCAGGGCTCGGGGACGCCGGACCAATTGCGCGACGCGGTGATCGCGACGCTGATGGAGGACGAGGCGTCGCCGACGGTGAAGGGCCGCATCGACGACGACGCACTGCGAGCGATCGTAGGGATGCGAACGATCTTGCTGGCTCCCCTCTTCGGCATCGACATGAAGGCGGCGCTGCTGGCCGAGGGGTCGACGGCGCTGGCGTTGGGAGCGGACGACGGCGAGGTCGAGGTGCCGCTCGACGAGGTGCGTCGGTTCTTGCGGGCGCGGGTGGTGGAGGTGCTGCGGGCGGGCCGACCGCGCGGGGTGACGATCGACCTGGCGCAGCTCGACGCGGTGCGCGAGGCGGGCGCCGAGGGCCGCGACGAAGACGTGGTGTCGGTGATGGCGCCGCAGTTCGGCGTGCTGGTGACCTACCTGCGAACGCCCGACGGCGCGGCGATGGGGCCGGAGGGTCGGGCGGTGGTGGCGCGGGCGCTGGTGGCGCTGGGTCGGTCGCTGGTTCGCATCGAGCGGGCGGACGAGTGCGGCGACGCCCTGCGGCTGGCCGCGCAGTACGCGCACGACGGCCCGGCGGCGTCGGAGGTGTACGTCGCGCTGGGCGAGGCGCTGGTGGCGCAGGCGCGGTACGCGGAGGCCATCGGCCCGCTGCGGCGCGCGATGGCGCTGGATGGGGCGCTGCGGGCGACGGTGCTGCCCTCGCTGGCGCGGTGCTACCTGGAGACGCGGCGGGCGGTGGCGGCGGCGGCGGTCATCGAGGAGATGCGAGCGGGCGGCGGTGACGTGACGGCGCTGGAGTCGCGGGCGGCCGAGGCGCTGGGCGAGGCGTGGTCGGGGTGGCGCTCGCTGCGCGGCGGTCGTCGGCCGGTGGCGGTGCCCATTGACGGAACGTCGGTGAGCGCCGAGGGATAAGGGGAGATGGAGCGCTACCTGACGACGGCGGTGGTGTGCCTGGTGTTGCAGGCGTTTCTGGCGGCGCTCTTCGTGTTGGAGCACGGGGCGCTCGCCGTGAGGCTCACCGGGACGCCGTGGTGGCAGCGGTTGCTGTTTCCTCCGCTCGCGGGTTGGCGGGCAGGTTGGAAGCGGCTGGCGATCGGCTGGTGGACGTGCCTGATTGGTTGGGCCGCGCTGTGGTTCGTGCCGGGGCGCCTGCTCGACCGGTTGGTGGGTTAGAACGGAGATCCCCGTATGGCGAAGGTGCAGTCACCGCTGCTCGGATACAACACCAACGTCCGCCACAAGGGGAAGGTGTTCCACATCCAGACGGAGGACTCTGGCATCCAGAAGCCTCACGTGATGACGCACCTGTTCGCGGACGGCGGACGCATCCTGAAGTCGCAGAAGACGGGCTACGCGCACCTGCTGGAGACCGACGACCTGGAGAAGCAGGTCAAGAAGCTCATGCAGGACCAGCACAAGGCGATGTTCATCGCCCTGCGCGAGGGGCAGTTCGACGAGATGGCGGGCGTCAACGTGGCGGCGCCTGCGGCTGCGGTCGAGGCGAGCATCCCGACGGACGAGAGCAACTCGGTGCCGCCCGCCGCGCCGACGCCGCTCACGCCGAGCCTGCCGATCAGCCGCGGGGCGCCTCCCCCTCCCCCGCCGCGATCGAACCTCCCCACGGCGCCGTCGGCGCCACCGCTGTCGGTCGCGGCGTCGGTTCCGCCGCTGCCGCTCGCGGCCGCGAAGCACGCGGTGTTTGGCGAGTCGTTGGTCTCCGAACGATCGCTCGATGAGGTGATTCTCGCCTTCCTGGCGGAGGAGCTCGAGGATTCGCGCGCGGTGTAGCGGGGCATCGCCGCGGGGCGATGGTTGGTAGACCGAACTACTTGACGACGCGAAGCCAGGCAGGCCGCTCGCGCGCGCCCTTACGATCGGTCGAGGCCGGGGTCGGCTCGTCGCCCGGCGGGTCGGCGTCGAGGGCGGCGGCCGGGGCGGGGGTCGGCGGCTTGAGCTGCGTGACGGGGGCGAGGCGCGGGGCGTTTTTCGAGGGGACGGCGGCGATGTGCGGGCGCGGGCGCTCGGCGGCGGCTTCGTCGGGCTCGGCTTCGGGCGCGGGCGGGTCGACGGTGGCGCGATTGCGACTGCCGCGCGAGGTCGGGGCGACGCGGCGAACCGGCGCGGGCTTCGGAACAAGCTCAGGCGGCAGCTCGGTCGGCCAGAGGGTGACCTGACCGTCTTCGGCGACCATGGCGTAGATGGCGCGCCACGGGAGGTCGCAGGTGAAGGGCGTGCGATTGAAGGAGAGGGTGCAGCGGATGCCGCGCTCGGTGACGGTGAGGTCGGGGATGGGGACGGCGAAATTGAGCCCGAGGTGGAGCACGAGCTGGGGCTTCTGAGCGTGCCCGGCGGGGACGACGACGCCAGCGACGCGGGGGTCGAGGTGGACGAACACGTTGCCGCGTTCGAGGAGCTTCTGGAACTGTTCCTTCTTCGGCGGCGGCTCGACAGGCATCGGGTCGGTTAGGTGCCCCAGCGCTGCGGAAGGGTCAAGAGAGGTCTCGCGGGGATGGGAGCGTACTTGACGCGCCGCGGGGGAGGGCCTCATGGTGCGCCGTGCGTTGGTGATCCATGACTCTGGTGGTTGCGACGCGGGTGAAACCGCAGACAACTTCAACAGGGGGCGAAACGGTTTCGACGTGGGTTGTGACGCGATCGATGGCACGACCGCCGGCCCGTAACGGCGTAAATACTGCGGGAATCCAGAGATGCGAACGATAATGACGTTCCTCTCGCGTTCGCGGCCTAAGAACCCGTAACGCCGTGCCCCGTCGAGGCTGCCAGTGCTCGGCGAGGTGCGTAAATGAACTGGCTGGCTTCTCACCAGGGTGCCCCGGGTAAGAGGCGAGATTCAGGGGGTGCTGGTTGGGTGGAGTGCCTGCCGATGAGCACGAGACCTGACGAGACCTGATCATCGGCTATGTCGTGTAGAAGTCATCGTTGAGCACTTGCGGACCCGGGTTCGACTCCCGGCGCCTCCACCGTTTAACTGGTTGTTTTTCCTCACGAATCGGCTCGCGTGTAGCAAACGGCGGGTCGGAGCCCCCCCCAGGGCTCCCCCGCCGTTTCTGCGTCTGACGCCGCGATCCATCGCCGTTTGCGCCACGCGTCAGGCACGCGTCGCATGGAAGGGACCGGCCACCTCGTAGGTCACGCCGGTGCCCGTCCTAGCGTCAGCGCCCACTCCGCGCTGCGAACTGAAGTAGAGCCGCGTTCCGCTCGGGTCGAAGGCCGGGCCGGTGACCTCGGAGTCGTCGTGCCCCACGACCTGCAAGAGTGGCTTCAACTCGCCGCTTGGCAGGATCGCGACGACCTTCATCGTGCCGCGGTCCTCCGCGACCAGCACGTCGCCGCAGCAGGACACGGTGAGATTGTCGACGCCGCGAATGGCGGGCGCGGCCATCGATGGACCATCGTAGATGACTTCGAGGGTCGCCGAAGCCACGTGATGGGCCCACACCCGACCGGTTCCCTTGGTGCTGAAGTACACGACGCCGTCGTGGTACCAGATGCCTTCTCCGCCGCGGAACACGGTGCTCTCCGCCACCTGCATGCGCGTGGGGACCTCACCCTCCCAGCGCGGGTCGGGCACCTCGCGCCACGTGACGCGGTTGGCGTCGTCGACGACCGCGGCCTCCAGTCGCCCTTCAGACAGCGGAACGTGTCAACGACCGTGAGACGTTCCGTTGCTTGCTACGCCCGGAAGACCGCCTCGATCGCCGCCGACTCGGCGACCCCCTCGAAGCGCAGCGCGACCCGATCGGCGCTCGCCACCCCGAGGCCGTGCGCGGCGCCGTGCACGATCTGCGGCAAGGCCCACGTCCGCGTCCGTCGAAGGTATGCGTGGACCGCGTCGGGCATCGGCACGGCAGTGCGCTCCAGCTCCATCTTGATGAGCGACGCGGCGGCGGCGTCGAGGGCCACCCGGTCGCGGCCCGCGAAGATCAACCCCGGCGTCACCGTCACGCGGTCGGTGCCCACGCCCTCCGGGCCGCCGTTGATGAGCGCAGACCGCGCGTCGATGATGGAGATGAGCGGCCGGAACGCCTGGTTCATCACCGCGATGTCGCGCGAGAGGCGGTCGGGGTCGCCCTCGTTGAAGTGAAACGCGTCGCGCGAGCTGTCACCTACTGCGCCGATGAGGTTCTTCATCGACAGCGAGACGCCCGCCCAGCGGTGGTTCTTGCACACCGGGACCTCGATGAAGTGGTCGGCTTCGAGGATCTTTCGCATCGCGAGGATGCCGCCCTGCGCGCCCCAGGTGCCCTCCCAGCCCGGCGGCCGCACCATCACCCACTCGCTCGGGTCGCGGGTCGGGATCGGCGCCTCGAAGACCTCATCGGCCCCCGCCGCCATCGCCGCCTCGCGGATGCCCGTGAGCCGGAACACCAGCTCCGACGTGAAGATGCGCGAGGGCCGATCGCCCACGATGATCTTCGACGGACGACGTCGCCGCACCAGACGGATCACGGCCGCCAACACCTCGGGGCTCGTCACGACCGCGGGAAACCCGCGCGTCGCCGGGTGCACCACGTTGGGCTTGATGAACACCGTGTCGCCCGGCTTGATCTCGTTGATGCCGCCGGCGAGCGCCACCGCCCGCTCCACCGCGGCGGCGACGTCTGCGCCTCCGACCACGCCCACCGCCGACATCCCCGCCGGGATCGGGACGATGGGCTCATCGGGCAACGCGTCGTCCGAACAGCCCGCCGCCGCGCCCAGGGCGACGCTCGCGGACTGGAGCAGATGACGACGACTGAGGGAGCGGTTGGGCATGGAGGTGATCCTCTCGTGAAGCTATCAGAACGCCAGGATGCCCGCGTCGTTGCCACACCGCACGACGCGGAAGCCCAGCGCGCGCATCCGTTGCTGATGCTCCGAGGGAAACACCGCGTCGAGCATCGGCTGGTCGCACCGTCGCCGGTCGAGCCGCAGCGTGGTGCCCGCGTCGCCGTCGACGTGAACGTTGCCCAGCCCAACCGGAGGACGCTGATCGAGCGCCGTCGCCAGCGCGCGTCGTCGTTGCTCGTCGTTCCCGGGCGCGACAGCTCGCAGGTGCTCTCCCACGCGCGTCGCCAACGCGCGGAGGAAGAACAATCGGCGATTGGCGATCTCCGCGCGCATCAACTCCGCCTGCGCATGCTCAGGGGCCGTCGCCGGGATGGCGTCGAGGTGCTGCTGCGCGAGCCCCGGGTTGCCGCCCATCCGTCGACCGGGGTTGCGCCCGGCGTCGAGCGCCCGACGGGCCTCCGCGAGGTGCTGGGCGGGTGTCATGGCGAGGAAGCGGGCCTCCAGCTCACGCAGTCGAGCGCGGGCGACCTCGGGGGATACGAGCGTTCCGATGGCGACGTCCGACTCGGACAGCGCCTTGCCGTAGAGCGCGACGCCCGTCACGCACGCCACGGGGATCGCCAGCACCATCGCGACCGTCGTGACGAGCCTGACCACCGAGCGCGACATCGGGACCCACGGTACACCGGCGCCTCCCGCCCGGAGGTGGCCCTGCCGTTGCTATCCTCCTGCGGCGATGAAGTCCCTCGCACCCCTCGCGCTTCTCTCGTGGGCGCTCGTGTCCTGTGGTTCTCGCACCGGGCTCCACGAACCTCTGGATGCTTCAGTGGCCGCCGACATGGCGACCTGCCCGGCCACCTCCCCCGTCTGTGTCGCCCCCAACGAGGACCCGTGCGGTGCGCCCCGCGTCGTGCCCGCGGTCTGTGACGACACCCTCACCTGGCGCTGCCCGACGGGGTCGAGGACCTACGAGCGTTCCGTCGACCAGGGCCCGGTGTGCCGACCGCTCTTTCGTCCCGGTGGGGAGGTCCGCTCGGTGGGCGGATCACTCGTACGCATCCCTACCATCGACCGCTGCCTCTGGATCGCGGAGGACGTCACGCTTGCGTCGGGCACGCAGCTCCGCAACGTCGCCTTCGAGGTCGATCCGAGCGCTCCATTCGGCACCTGTCCTCGCGACCCCGTCTTCGCAGGCGGAACCCCTCGCTCCATGGTCACGGTCGAGGGAGGAGACCCGGCGCTCGTCGTTCAGGTCACGGGTGGCTATCGACTCAACGGGGAGACGCGGGTGACCTATCGGATGTTTCGCGCCGACGGCGGCCCCCACTTCGGACTCACCCACCTCGGGAGCGGGCTCGCGCGCTGGAACGCCGCCACGCAGCAGGTCGTCATCCCCTCCCCGAGCGCGTTGCGCTTCCCGACGGAGATCGACCTCGGCGACGCCAGCCTGACCCTCGGCGATCGCGCCTATGTGTGGGGGTGTCCCGCGCCGATCGAGTTTCTCACCGAACGCTGCGTCGTCGGGCGCCTCGACGCCGCCGACCGCATGGAGCTATTCGGCGGCAACGATCGCTGGCTCACCAGCGACCGGCGTCGCGACGGAGCCACGGTCTTCGACGCCGGGCCGTGGGTCTCGTCCGTCGTCCCCATGGGCAACACCTCGCGGCTCGCGCACGTCTTCGCCGTCGCCTTCGGAGGCGACCTCCAGCTCCATTCGGCCGCCACACCCGAAGGCCCCTGGAGCGCGGCCCGCTCCATCGCGCGCTGCGACCTTCCACCCGATGATCCGGACGCCTTCTGCGCGGGGCCCGTCGTCCACCTGGAGCTCGCCGACCCGACACGACCGGGCGAGCTTCCGGTGACCTACGGCGTCGGGAGCACCGGCCCCGGCAGCGGTAGCGCGCGCCCCGAGCCCTACTGGCCGCGGCTCCAGTGGGTGCGGGTGCCGTGACCGTTTTACAGAGTGTGTCAGCGGCCCGTCCGGGCAACGACGCACGCTAGGCTCCCGCCTCGTGGAGACCATCTCGGCCCTGCTCATCGAGGACGATGCCCGCCTCGCGCGCTTCACCGCCGACTACCTCGGCGACCACGGCGTCGTCGTCACCGTCGCCCCCGACGGCGATCGCGGGCTCTCCGAAGCCACGCGCACGCGCTTCGATGTGGTGCTGCTCGACCTCATGCTCCCGGGGCGGGACGGGCTCAGCATCTGCCGCGCGATTCGCGAGACCTCGGCGGTGCCCATCATCATCGTCACGGCGCGCGTCGAGGAGGCCGACCGCGTCCTCGGGCTGGAGACCGGCGGCGACGACTACCTGCTCAAGCCCTTCTCCCCGCGCGAGCTGCTCGCCCGCATCCACGCCATCGTCCGACGCGACCGGGGACAGCTCGGCGCCCACGCGCGCGACCTCCGCCTCGGCGGGCTCACCATCGACACCGCGAGCCGTCGCGTGGTGCTCGACGGCGTCGCCATCGCGGTCACCACCGCCGAGTTCGACCTGCTCAGCGCCCTCGCCCGTCGACCCGGGCGGGTGCTCTCACGCGAGCAGCTATTGGAGATCGTGAAGGGCGACGCCGAGCAGACCTTCGACCGCGCCGTCGACACCCAGGTCTCGCGCCTGCGCCAGAAGCTCGGCGCCGTCCCCGGTGGCGACTCGCTCATCCGAACCGTTCGCGGCGTCGGGTACATGCTCGCGGAGAAGCCCGAGTGACGCGCCTCGCCCTCGGCGGACGGCGGCTGCTGCTGCGGGTGTTCTTTCACGGGGTGTTTCTGCTGGCGTTGAGCGCGGCGATCTTTTTCGTGCTCAGCGACCGGCTCATCCAACGCCCCGTCGACCGCGAGGTGGGGCGCATCTCCGACGTCCTCGGCGCCGAAGCGTGCGCGCGACGCGTCCATCCGCAGGAGCGCGGCGACGTTCGGCGCATGCCCGTCCCCGTCTCCATCTATCGCGACGACGGCGCGCTCGTCCTGTCCACCGTGCGGCCGCCGCTCCCGCCGATGCCCCCGGCGCAGCTCGCGGGGCTCCGTGCGCGGGGCTTCGTGCGCGGCGGGCGAACCCACAACACCTACGCCTGCGTGGGCGCGCCGCCGGGCGAGTACATCGTGCTCGGTCGGCCGCAGTCGCGCCTCACCAATGAGCGCCTCGTGCTGCTGCTCGCCGTCGTGCTCCTCTCGGTGGCGCTGGCGTCCATCCCCCTTGCGCGCTCCATCGCGGCGCCGCTGGAGGAGGTCGTCGACGTCACCCGCGCCTTCGGCCGCGGAGACCTCTCGGCCCGCGCCCGCGTCGCGCGCCGCGACGACATCGGCGACCTCGCGCTGGCGTTCAATGACATGGCCGAGCGCCTCGAAGCCGTGATTCGCGCCGAGAAGGAGATGCTCGCCAACATCTCCCACGAGCTCCGCACGCCCCTCGCACGCATCCGCGTCGTGCTCGAAACGGCCCAGGAGAACCCCGCCCGCGCCCAACGTCTGCTGGGTGAGATCGCCTACGACCTCGCCGACCTCGAACGCCTCGTCGAAGACGTCATGGCCGCCGTGCGCCTCGACATCGGCGTCGCCTCGCTCACCACCGCCGCGCTCCCCGTGCGCCTCGAACCCACCGACGTCGGAGCCATCGTGCAGGGCGCGGTCGATCGCTTCCGACAGGCGAACCCGGCGAGGAAGGTCGACGCCGAGATCGCGACCGGGCTCGCCGCCGTCCCCGGAGACGCGCGGCTGCTGCGGCGCCTCGTCGACAACCTCCTCGACAACGCGGGCAAGTACTCCGAGCCGGGTTCGGCGCTGCACGCGCGCGCCATCACCCGCGACGGTCGCGTCGTCGTCGAGGTGGAGGACCACGGCGAGGGCATCCGCGCCGACGACCTGCCGCACGTGTGGACGCCTTTCTTCCGCGCCGACCGCAGCCGATCACGCGCGACCGGGGGCGTCGGGCTGGGGCTCGCGCTCGCACGACGCATCGCTGACGCGCACCACGCCACGCTGGAGATTCGCAGCGAGCCCGGCGTCGGGACCACCGTCACGCTCGCGCTGCCGACGGGGTGAGCGGTCACCCCGGCGTCGGGAGGCACACGCCGCCCGCGCACTCCAGCGTGCGGTCGCAGCAGTCGCTCGTGGCGCCGCAGCTCTGGCCCGCGCGGCGACAACCCGACGGAGGCGGCGGGCGGCACACGCGCTGGCCCTCGACGAGCTCGTCGCTGCAATTGCCGCTGCAACACTGCGAGTCGCCCGAGCACACCGCGCTGTTGGGGCGGCACGGGCGCGGCGCCCAGAAGGCCGAGGCGTTCTCCTGCGCGACGTCCTGACCGGGGAGCCAGTACGGGACGCTCGACGGATCACCCGACCCGGTGGTCGACACCGCCGCGACCCAGATCTGTCGGCGGTGGGAGCCGTGCGTGCCCGCCAGCGCGTTGCCGTAGTCGCGGCGCGAGTAGAAGAGCAGCCAGTAGACGCTGGCCTCGTCGGCGCCGGGCGTCACGAAGGGCGTGAAGCTCGGATACCACGCGTCGGACCCGGCCGAGAGGCGATCGAGCCTCGTCGGCGCGCCGCCCGATGGAGGCACGAGATAGAGGGCGCCCGCCGCGCCCTTGGCGGAGAGCAGCACCCGACGGCCGTGCTGGTACGCGATGAAGCGCGAGTCCGGCGAGAAGCTCGGGTAGGCGTCGAGGCCCGCGCCCTCCGCGCCGTCGGTCGCGTCGCCGCGATGAATCACACGGGCTTCGCTGAAGCGGTCATCGGCCGCGGCGTCCATGACGGTGAGGTCGCCGCGAGAGAGGTTCCACGCGTTGTCGGCCGACGAGATGAACGCCACCGTGCGGCCGTCGGGCGACCACGCCGGGTGCGTGGCGTTGGGGAGCGCGGCGGTCGACACGCGGGCGCCGGTGCGGCCGTCGAGGAGCTGTGTGCGCTGGTCGGGGTCGGTCATCAGGATGCGCGACCCATCAGGGTTGAAGGCCGCGAAGAACCACGGGTCGGAGAAGCGGAAGACCGGCGTCGGGTCGGGTCCCGTGAGGTCGGTGGTCGCGTCGTACACGCCGCCGAAGCGACCGTCGCCGAGGGACAGCGCGAGGCGGTTGCCGTCACGCGAGAGGCCGTGACAGGCGGCGCAGCGGTTGCCGTCGTCGCGCGGTGGGGGCGACGGCATGAAGTTCTCGGGCCGCGGGGCGACGCCGGTGCCCTGGAAGACGCGGAGCACCCTGCCCTGCGTCCCGCCGAAGTCGCCGAGGGTCCAGTAGTAGACGGCGCCCGCGATGCTGCCACGGGCGAAGCGGATGTGGACGGGCGTGCCGAGCACCACCTGGTCGCGCGCAGCGTCCCAGCGGTCGACGGTGAGCGTGAGCTCGCGCGTGCCGGCCCGGTCGGCCATCGCCGTCCAGGTGTCCTGGTCGAAGGTATGGTCGTGGTGAAACGCGGCGCCGCGGTGCTCGACGTACGCCGTGAGCAGGGGAGATGTCCCGGCGACGCGGACGCGGAAGATGTCACCCGCCACCCCGACGGGCTCCCACTGCACGTCGGGCGGATAGACGTTGTGCGGAAACACCACGTGGTCGAGCGGATAGACGACGTGGGCCGCGCGCATGGCGTCGGTCACGCCGGGCGTGCGGAAGCGGTCCGGGGCGTCCATCGGGGTACCCGGCGCGAGGCGCATGACCTCCATCCAGGCGCCCGCATCGGGGACGACCACGGAGTCACTCGACGACGCACACGACGCCGATAATCCCAGCGCCAGCACCAACGCCCGCCTGCGCATGAACCCGACGCTACTGCCGGGAGCGGCGCGGCGTCCACACCTCGAAGCCGCTGAAACATTCCGACACGAAGCGGCAATGTTCGCGAAATAGGCCGCAGCCACCATCATGGCTCATGGCCACCTCACCGACGCCCTCCGCCACGGTCGCTCCCACGCCTCGCTCCCCGGCGCTCGGTCGCCTGCGCACGCGTCGCAAGCCCTGGTGGATCGTCGTGGTGCTGGTCGTCGTCGCCCTCGTCGCGGGCGGTGTCGTCGTCGCGCGTCGCAAGGCCGCCACGCCCGCGCCCCGCTACCTCACGGCCACCGTCACGCGCGGCGACCTCTCGGAGACCGTGCGCGCCACGGGGACGGTGCGCCCCGTGTTGGAGGTTCAGGTCGGCGCGCAGATCAGCGGGCGCGTGACCAACGTCGCCGTCGATTTCAACAGCCGCGTGCGCCGCGGTGACCTCCTCGCCGAGCTCGACGCGACGCCCTACCTCGCGCAGGCCGCCCAGGTGCGCGCCTCGCTCGCCTCCGCCCGCGCCGTGCTCGTGCAGCGCCGCGCCGACCTCACCCTCGCCGAGCGCAACCTCACGCGCGCCAACACCCTCCGAACGGCCAACCTCAACGCCCAGGCCGACGTCGACGCCGCCGTCGCCACCCGCGACTCGGCGCGCGCTTCCGTGGGCGTCGCGCAGGCCCAGGTGGAGCAGGCCACCGCGTCGGTGGAGGTCGCCCGCACCAACCTCACGTACACCCGCATCCTCGCGCCCATCGACGGCATCGTGGCGACGCGCGCCGTCGACCCTGGGCAGACCGTGGCGGCCAGTCTCCAGACGCCGACGCTGTTCATCATCGACAACGACCTCACCCAGATGCGGGTCATCGCCAACGTCGACGAGGCGAACATCGGCAAGCTCACCGAAGGCATGGAGGCCGTCGCCCGCGTCGACGCCTTCCCCCGCGAGTCGTTCCGCGGAACGGTCCGCGAGCTCCGCATCACGCCCACCACGACCAACGGCGTCGTCACCTACCAGGCCGTCATCGACGTCGCCAACCCGCAGTCGCGGCTACGCCCCGGCATGACCGCCACCGTCACCGCCATCGCGGCGCGGCATCCCGACGTGCTGCGCGTCCCCAACGCGGCCCTGCGCTACCGACCGGCCAGCGCCGCCGCGGAGCCCACGCCCGCAACGCCAGGCGGCGACGGCGGAACCACCGGTCGACGACCGCGTGGCGAACGCGGCGCAGGTGGTGGAGGCGAGCGGCCCGAACGCGGTGGCATCTACGTCGTGCGCAACGGGCAGGCGACCCGCGTGGCGGTGACGGTGGGGCTCACCGACGGCGTCAACACGGAGGTGTCGGCGCCGGAGCTCAACGAGGGCACGCAGGTGGTGGTCGACGAGACGGACTCGGCCAACCCGACCTCTGGCGCCGCGGCCGCGGGTGGTTCTTCGCGGGGTCCGCGTCCGCCGAGGATGTTCTGATGGAGGCCGCCGTGAACCCGGGCAGCGGCGACGAGATGGTGCTCGTGCTGCGCGACATCGAGAAGCAGTACGACTCCGGGGAGGTGTCGGTGCTGGCGCTCGGCGGGGTGACGCTGGAGGTTCCGCGCGGGCAGTTCGTGGCCATCGTCGGGGCATCAGGCTCGGGCAAGAGCACGCTGATGAACATCATCGGCTGCCTCGATCGCCCCACCGCAGGCACCTACCACCTCGCGGGCCACGACGTGTCGGCGCTCGACACCGACGAGCGGGCGGTGGTTCGCAGCGAGCTCATCGGGTTCATCTTCCAGGGGTTCAATCTCCTGCCGCGCACCAGCGCGCTGGAGAACGTCGAGATGCCCCTCGCCTACCTCGGCGTCCCCAGCGACGAGCGCCGCGAGCGGGCCACCCGATCGCTCGAACTCGTCGGCCTCGGTCAGCGCCTCGCCAACACCCCGTCGCAGCTCTCGGGCGGCCAGCAGCAGCGTGTCGCCATCGCCCGCGCGCTGGTCACCGAGCCCGAGGTGCTGCTCGCCGACGAGCCCACGGGCAACCTCGATTCGCGCACGACGGACGAAGTGCTCGCGATGCTGCAATGGCTCAACGCCGAGCGCGGACTGACCATCGTGATGGTCACCCACGAGCCCGACGTGGCCGCGTGCGCTTCGCGTGTGGTGACCGTGAAGGACGGGCTCATCCTCTCGGACGAGCTCGTGGCCGAGCGGCGCTTTCCGAAGGCGCCCGCCGGGGCCGAGCCGTGGAAGGTGGACGCCGCGGGCGTCGAGCTGGCGCCGCGCGACCCATCGGCGAAGGAGCCCTCGGGGGGACTCGGGTGGTTCATGGCGCTGCGGCTGGCGCTGCGGTCGCTGGTGCGCGCCAAGCTGCGGGCGTCGCTGACCGCGCTGGGCATTCTCATCGGCATCGCGGCGGTGGTGACCACCAACGCCCTCGGGGTGGGCGCCCAGCAGAAGATGCAGGCGCAGATGACCTCGCTCGGCGTGAACCTCCTGGTGGTGATGCCGGCGGGGATTCGTTCGGGGGGCGTACGATCGGCGCAGGGGACGGCGGTGTCGCTGACGGACGAGGATGCGGAGGCCATCGCGCGGGAGGTTCCGACGGTGGCGCGGGTGGCGCCGACGGTGGGGTCGAGCGCGCAGGTCGTGTCGGGCGACCGCAACGTCTCCACGCGCATCACCGGGACGACGGCGGACTACTTCGCCGTGCGTAGCTGGGGCGCGTCCATGGGCGTTCTGTGGGGCGCCGAGGAGCAGATCAACGCCGTCCCGGCGTGCGCCATCGGAGAGACGGTGCGAGCGGGTCTCTTCGGCACCGCCAACCCGGTGGGACAGGAGCTTCGCGTCGGCGCGATGCCTTGCACCGTGGTCGCGGTGATGGCGAAGAAGGGCCAGTCGGGCTTCGGGCAGGACAACGACGACACGGTCATCATGCCGCTCAGCGCTTTCCGCGCGGGCATCAACCGCCTGCCCAACGGCCAGGTGAACTCCATCATGGTGACCGCGCGCGGCCCCGACGTGGTGCACCGCGCGCAGGACGCCATCACGTCGCTGCTCCGCCAGCGGCACCGCATCCGTCAGGGCGCCGAGGACAACTTCGGCGTCAGCAACCTCTCCGACCTCACCAGCGCCTTCAACGAGCAGACGGCCATCGTCTCGGCGCTGCTCATGGTGGTCGCCTCCATCTCGCTCCTCGTGGGCGGCATCGGCGTCATGAACATCATGCTGGTCTCGGTCACCGAGCGCACCCGCGAGATCGGCATCCGCCTCGCCATCGGCGCGCGGGGCAACGACATCCTCGCGCAGTTTCTCATCGAGGCCGTCACCCTCGCCCTCATCGGCGGCCTCGCGGGCATCGGCGTCGGCGTCGGCGCGAGCCTGCTCGTCGGTCGACTCACGGACTTCAGCGTCGGCTTCGACCCGAAGATCGCCCTCTTCTCCGTGGCCGTCTCCGGGGGCATCGGCGTCATCTTCGGCTTCTTCCCCGCGCGCAGCGCCGCGCGCCTCGACCCCATCGTGGCCCTGCGCCGCGAGTGATCCCCGATCGGAGCCTCCCATGAAGCACCGCCCCCTGCTCCCGTCCGTCGCCCTCGCGCTCGCGCTCTCCTCGTCGGGCTACGCCTTCGCGCAGGAGTCGCCTGCCCCCGCGCGCGTCACCCTCGACTTCCGCGAGGCCCTCGCCCGCGGCGCTGCCGACCCGCCCACGGTCACCCTCGCGCTCGCCCGCCTCGGCATCTCCGACGCCCAGATCGCCTCGGCGCGCGCGGCGTACCTCCCGTCGGTGACGGCGAGCGGCGCGGCGTCCATCGGGTTCAGTGATCAGCCGGTGCTCTCGGACGTTCGCTACCAGAGCGTCAACGCGAGCGCGAGCGCGGGCGTCACGGCGCGCTTCCCCATCTACGACTTCGGCCGCACCGCGAGCGCCGTCGAGGCCGCCACGCGGGGACGCAACGCCGCCCGCGAAGACCTCCGCACGGCGCGCACACAGGCCATGGCGGCGGTCGCCGTGGCGTACCTCACGGTGCTCAACGACCAGGAGGCGGTCACCGCCGCGCGCGCCATCGTCGAGCAGCGGGAGGCGCACCTGCGCATCGCGGCGGCGATGGTGGATGCGGGTTCGCGGCCGCCCATCGAGCGGGTGCGTGCCGAGCTCGACCTCGACGTCGGGCGGCTCGACCTCACCGCCGCCGAGGCCCGCGAGCGCAACGACCGCGCGGTGCTGGCGGTAGCGATGGGCGTCGACCCGCTGAGCGAGCTCGTGGTCTCGGCCGTGGACGAGTCGGCGCTACGAGCGGACGACGACCCGGCGCGGGCGGCGGCGGCGGCGGTGGCGGGCAGGCCGGAGTTTGCGGCGGCGCGGGCGCGGGTGCTGCAAGCAGAGTCGCAGGCCGAGGCGGCGCGGGCGACCCGACGACCGGTGCTCGCGGGGCAGGCGTCCGCGCAGGCCAACTACAGCGGGCGCCTCGTGGGTCAGGGGGCCTTCGGTCTGTCGGAGCAGCTCCAAGGCGGGCTCACGCTGACGTGGCCGATCTTCGACGCGTCGGCGCGGGCGGGCATCGACGTGGCCGACGCCAACGTGACGAGCGCGCGGGCGACGCTGGCGCAGCAGTCGCTCGCGGTGCGCTCGGCCGCGGTGCAGGCGGCGATCAACCTGCGGACGGCGGCGGTGGCGCTCGATCAGACGGCGCACCTCGCGTCGACCGCGGCGGCGAATCTGGAGCAGGCGACGGGGCGGTACAGCTCAGGGGTGGCGCCACTGCTGGAGACAGTGGACGCGCAGGCGGCGGACGCGAGCGCGCGGGTGGCGGTGGTGCGGGCGCGGTTGCAGCTCCAGGTGGCGCGGGTGAACCTGCTCACGAGCACCGGGGAGATCGAGCGACTCGGGCGCTGACGGCAGACCGACCTCGCGTGGGATGATCGGACGGAGCGGCGGGTTGGAGCAGCGCCCACTCTGAACGGAGCGTCCATGCGCTACGAGATCACCGTGATCGACACCGACCGCTTCACGAACGCGTCGTACCGCGTCGCCCCATGGGTCAGGCAGGAGGTGCGGGCGGTGACCTCGACGAGCGCTGCGGCGGACGCGTGGATCGCGGCGCACCGCGAGCGGGCCTACCAACAGGGGCACACCGTGAGCACCACCGCCGTGCGGGAGGTCGACGCCGCGCTCGTGCACGTCGAGCCCAGCCTCATACACCTCGATCACGAGCACCTCGACGCCGCGTCCCTGTCAGGTTGGACGGCGTGGGCCTATTGGACGGACGACTCGATCACCAGCGCGCAGCTCATCGAGGAGCGTCCTCGGGTGTTCGGGGTCGCCGCCGTCAGGCTGATCAACCTCGTGCGCGGCGGCCACGGCGCCGACCCCGATGAGGGGTGGAGCCTGCTGACCCGCGTCGCCGAGGTTCGCGCGCGGGAGGAGGTCGCGAGCACCCAGGGCCGGGGCGGCTACTCGCGCGACTCGGTGCAGCGGCTCCGCGTCGTGATGGTCGACGGCCAGGAGCGCGACCTCTGGATGCGCAAGAGGGACCACGACCGGGGGTTCCAGTGCAGCATCCATGGGGAGCGACCCGCCGCGTGGCGCCTGAATCGGCGAGGCGTGCTGGAGCCTTGGGGCGGTTGAGGCCGCACGAATCCAGACACTGATTGCGAACGCAGCCCTCAGCCCGTCCGGCGCGAACTCCCAACCCCTCCCCGATACCCGGCAACCTGGATGCATGTGGGTTTCAGACCCTCGCCGACAGTCGCGAACCTGGATGCATGTGGGTTTCAGACCCTCGCCGACAGTCGCGAACCTGGATGCATGTGGGTTTCAGACCCTCGCCGACAGTCGCGAACCTGGTTGCAGGGAGGTTCAGGGCCTGACCGAGGGTACCTCTACCGGACGCGACGCCGCCGCACGCCCACGAGATGTTCCCCGCGCGATGAAGCGCGCTCGCCGTGCCCCCGATCGAAGGAGGTCGAATCGTGATCGACGAGTCCGAGTTGCAGTGGATCCTGGGCGAGCTCCCGTCGCCCGACCCCGAGAGCCGCTACTACATCCTCCTGGTGCTCCTGGGCGCCCCGACTGGCGACGCGCGCGTTCGAGTCGCGATCGAGCAGTTGATCGAGGATCGGACGACCTGCCCGGCGCAGCCGCCCGCGTTCTGCACGGAGGTCCGTTGGTACGCCGCCAACGCCCTCGCAGCCGAGAGGGAGCACGCAGGGATCGTCGAGCCCATCTCCCTGGAGGACGTGTTCCCGCCGCTCGACCCGGTCGTCGTCCGCGACGGGCCGCACCCGCGCGACGCAGCGGGCCGGCAGCGCGAGCAGCCACACTTCCACGCGATCCGCCTCGACGAGCGCCATCCAACGGCCGTCGGCCGAGAGCGCCGCCGTCACCGCGGCCGAAGCACAGCGGTCGTCGTCGGGGGAGGAGCTCAACCGTCACTCGCAGAGGCAATCCGGTCTGCCGCGGAGGAACGGCGCGTCGGGTATCGTCGCTCCCTCCGATGACCGACGACCCGACGCTCGACGAACCCGCGGCGCCACCCCGACGATTCCGCTGGGCGTGGGCGCTGGTCACGGTGCCGCTCGCGGGGATGTCCGCGCTGCTCCTGGTGAGCGCCCGCACCGTCGACGGCGCGCTCGCCGCCCTCACCGGCATCGGCCTCGCCTCGGTACCCTGGTGGGCACCCCGCTCGCGCCGCTTCGCCGCCGCCGTCACCGCGCTGCTCGCTGTCGCGCTGGTGCTGCGCTCGCCCGATGGGACGCAACCGCCCGGCTCCGCCACGCGCATTGTGTTCCTCGCGGGCAGCGCGCCGTGGCGGCTGTCGCCCACCAACCTCGTGCCCGAGGTCGACCAGCTCTCGCTCGCGAGTCACCTCGTCTGGCTCGTCGACCCGATGCTCGACCGCCGCGGCGCCGCCCGCCTGCGCACCGCCATCCGCGACGTCTACCTCCCGGGCGAACGCGACCCGTCGTTCCGCGCGATGGGCTCCGCCATGAACGAGTCGCTCTTCGACGAAGACCGCGGGCGCATCGACGTGTACGTCCCGCCTCACGCGCCGGGCGAGCGGCTGCCGGGCGTGGTCTTCCTGCACGGCAGCGCCGGGAGCTGGAAGGGCTACTTCCGCCTGTGGTCGCAGCTCGCCGACCGCGAGCGCTTCGTGGTGGTGCAGCCGTCGTTCGGCTTCGGCGACTGGCAGCGCCCCGGCGGACTCGCCGCCATCGAGCGCGCCCACCGCTACCTTGTCGAGCGCACGCCCAGCGACCCGAACCGTGTGGTGCTGGCCTGCCTCTCCAACGGCGGACGCGGCGTCACCCGCACGCTCGTGGCGGGCGTCGAGGGGTACCGCGGGGTGGTGTTCGTGTCGGCGGTGATCGAGCCGCGGGTGCTGGAGAACCCCTCGTGGGAGGCGCGATGGCGGGGCCGACCGATGCTGGTGATCCACGGCGCGAACGACGACCGCATCCCGACGGACTACCTCGACGAGGGCGTCGGGATGCTCCGCGAGGCCGGCGTCGACGTCACGGAGCGCATCGTCGCCAACGAGGACCACTTCCTCATCTTCACGCGCCCCGCGCTGGTCTTCGACGAGATCGCCCGCTGGATGCGCCGCGTGCTGTGACCAACGCCAGCAGCGCCGCCCACGCCCCGCCCTTCGCGCACGCCCCCGGAGCGCTGCGACACCCGCAGTCGTCGCCCGGCGCGGCGGGCGTCGTGCCCGCGTCCATGCCAGCGTCGACGACCGCTCCAGCATCCGCGACCGGTGTCTCGCCCGTCGCGGCCACCCAGATGTGCCCGGTGAGCACGCGCGGCAGGTCGTTGACCGTCAGCTCGCAGCGCCACCAGTCGTCGGCTGTTCCCGCCGGTGCGTCGACCTCCATCGTCGCCGTGAACGGGTCCGCGTTGACCGCCACCGGGTCCGTCGCCGCGCCGTTGCGCAAGAACCTCAGCGTCGCCCCCATCGCCCCCGTCACCGTCGCGCGCAGCGTCGTCCGCCGGTCGCGCACCGTGTCGCCGATCATCGCCGTCGCGCCCGCACGCAGATCCACCATCGGGTCGCCGGGGCCCTGGAGCTTCACCACGGTGCGCCCCGCCCGAACGCCAGCGAGAATCGCCGGGACGCTGAGCTCCGTCGCATAGACCATGGTGGTCGGTCCGCCGATGGGGCTCGATAGCGAGCCCATGTCCGTGCCCGCGCGGTGATCGTCGCTGCCGCCAATAGGGGCGACGTGCTCGCCGCGCGCGAGGTACGCCTCCCAGAAGCGCACCGACCGCCGGAAGAAGAGCGCGCCCGTCACCGAGTACTGGCCGTTCTGCACTTCGACAGCGTTCACGCTGCCCGGCGGCTCGGCGTGCGCCCACGAGCACCCGATGCAGACCTCGCCCAGGTTGAGCGCTGGGTGGTTGACGGCGAAGAGACCGCCCTGCGCGCTGACCGCGCTGGTGATGGCGCCGATGGTCACCACGGGGTCGGTCGACCCCACGCGGAAGTCGACCCACTGCGTCGCGCCGATGGCGTTGGCGTGGCCCTGGTACGTGGTCACCTCGCTCCCCGGAACGAACAACAGCGCCGGGTGGCGGGCCTGCGCGGCGCCGATGAAGTCCACCTGCGAGACCGTGTTGTGCTCGGAGAGCTCGACGAAATCGAGGCCGCGCCCGCGGGCGAAGGTGGCGACCTCGTCGAGCGTCGGCGACGCATCACCGCTCTCGCGCGAGTGGACGTGGAAGTCACCCGCGTACCAACGCGGCCCCGTGCTGAGCGCCGCGGCGTGTGCGTAGGGTCGGCGCTCGGGCTGTGCGGCGAGCGTGGCCTCCGTCCGCAGGACGATCTCGACGTGGTACCGCGCGGGCCGCTCGACGACCTTCGCCTGACCGATGAGGAGCTGCCACTGCCCCGCGGGAATGGCGCCCGGCACGTAGCTGCGCGAGGCCGCGTCGACAGAGACCACGGCGGGCTCGCTGTTGCCTCCGCCCCATCCCCGGAAGCGCGCGGGGTCGTAGAGACCCCAGTCGAGGATGTTCATCTCGGAGCGGTCGTCGTGGCGCACCTCGATCTCGCGAATGCCCTCCGGCACCGTGAACGGAACCGCGAAGTAGCGGGCCGTCCCGTCGGGGATGGCGGCGTCGAGGACGATGGTGGTCTGCGCCGCCGCCGCCGTCGGGAGCGCCAGCAGCGCACCGAAGAGGGAAGCGATCAGGGCGCGACGGCGTTGCTGCGGAATGCGCGGGGTCATGGCGGTGGTCGGATGATAGGTGAGGTCGGGGCGTGGACGCAGGTCGTTGCACCGCCGTACCGTCGCCGCTCCATGGGCTCATCGATCGTCGCTGCGCTCGCGGGCATCGTGCTGTTGAGCACCTGTCACGGCCGACGACCCTCTGCCATGCGCCGGACATCGCCTGCCCCCGTCGCCGTAGAGCCCGTCGCGGGTGTCGCGAGCCCGTCGCCGACGTCGCGCCCCGGCTGGACCGCGGCGTTTCACATGCGGCACCGGCCGCTCACCAATCACCCCTTGCACGACGTCATCGTGCACGCGCCGCCGGGCTTCGATCCGACCCGACCCTTCGACGTGGTGATGCTCTTCCACGGCCTCGGGACGCGCGCCTCGTGGTGGGTGACCGCCGGTGAGCTCGCTCCCGTGACGGGTGAGCCCGGGGTGGGTTGGGGTCTCGCCGCGCGGCACGATCGGGCGAGGGTCAACGCGCTGCTCATCGCACCGCAGCTCGCACCGCGCGGGTCGGCCAACTTCTCCGGGGCCTTTCAGAGCACCGGCTTCCTGCGGGCATTCTTGAACGAGCTGCTGGAAGAGACCCTGGTCGAGCGGCTGGGCGGGCGGCACACGCTTGATGAAGTGCGCGCGATCACCCTGGTGGGGTCGAGCGCGGGCGGGCCGACCATCGGCGGATTGCTGGCCCGGCGCGACCTCAGCGACCGCATCCGCAACGTCATCGTGATGGACGGGCTGTACGGCAACGAGTCGACGTTCACGTCGTGGCTGCGGGGGTCGACGGCGGCGGCGCCGCGGCGCTTCGTGTGCGTTCACGCGGGGAGCCGGTACACGCAGCCGCACGTCGTCACGATGACGGCGATGCTGCGCGCAGCGGGCGTGGACTTCGTCGATCAGCCGCGCGGGGCCATCGTCGATGCGGTGCGTGAGCATCGGGCGGTGTTTGTGACGGCGGCCTGCGAGCATTCGGGGATGACGGCGGCGACGTACGACAAGATCGTTCCGTCGCTGGGCTTGCCGACGCGGGCGACGGACGCGAGCGAGCCGACGCGGGCACTGGTGCGCATCGCAGGGCCGCCAGCGGGAGCGCTCACGGTGGGCGGCGCGATGCGCGGAGCGTTTGCACCGGGCGACGCGCAGCTCGACGACTGGACCTGGGCGGACGACTGGACGCTGGCGCTCGACGCCGGGCAACGGGTGCGCGTGGGCGTACGGGGCGGGCGGTCGATGGGCGGGCTCTGTGTGCGACAGGACGTGGAGGTCGCCGTGCTCGACGGCGACCGGGTGATTGCGCACGACGACGACAGCGCCGGGGCGATGAACGCGAGCGTGGAGGTCGTGGCGCCGCGCGCGGGGACGTACACGGTGCGGGTGTTGGAGCACGACCCGTGGGCGGTGCGTGGCGAGTACGGCGTGCGGGTGAACGAGGTGGGCGCAGGTCGCTGACGGGTCGACGTGGCCGGGGTTCACGGTGCAGGCTTCGCGTCCGTCGTGCGCCGTTCACCCCGGGCAATGGTAGGGGGTCACCCCATCGCTGCGCGATGGGGTTGCAGCACCGGATGCCCCATGGACTTGTTGCGGAGGTCGCCGATAGACGTCACCTGCAACCCCATCGCGCACCGATGGGGTGACCCCCTACCACTCCCCGGGGTGAACGGCGTGCGACGGACGCGGAGCCTGCACCGTGAACCCCGGCCACGTCGCGAACGAGCTCTTGGACCAGTGTCAGTTGCCGTCCGAGACGCCCCACTCGAAGGCCGCGGCGTCGATCGCGGTGAGCGCCTCGCCCAGCGTGACAGCCCTCGTCGCCAGCGCGTCCAGTCGCCCCAACGCCTCCCGGCACGGCGTCGCCCCGGCCCGATCGTACGTGTGGAATACCATCCGATGGAGGCCCGCTGCTTTCGCCGCGAGCACCTGGAGCATCGCCATCAACACGCGGTTGCCGCCGTAGGCGCCAGTCCCCCAATGGCCCGTGTGCAGCACCACCTCGACGCCCTCGCCGAGCGCCAGCGCCGACTCCAATCGTGCCGCGCGAAACCCGGTGTAGGCCGTCGCCATCACGCCGTGGATCTGCTCCGCGGTGTAGCGCCCCGTCGCCCCCGCGGGCGCCTCCATCGCGAGCACGTTGGTGATCGTCGGCGGGTCGAGCACCCGCGTCGCGCGGCGCACGGCCTCCTCGCGCGCCCGACCGAAGGCGTTGCCGTAGAGGCCGAGCGGACGGTCGGCGTCGGGGTCTTCGTCGGTCGCGACGGCGCAGCGACGCTCGACGCCGCGGAGGAGCATCGGCGTGGCGAGACCGTCCTCGCGTGTCACCGGACGCAGACCCTCGACCGCCTCGCCGGTGAGCCACTCGCGCACCGACGCGAGCGACGGGTGCTCGGCGACCTGCATCTCGTCCTGCGCGAAGAGCGGCCCGCCGTAGGCCACGAACAGGATCGTGTGTGCGAAGTTGAGGTGCCACTCCATCGTCGCGCGGGACGAGGGGCGCGGTGGGTCGTAGGTGAAGGTTCCTTCGCGGAGCTCGATGGTGGTGGGCGCCTCGGCCCAGTGGATCGAGAGCGGGAGAAGCTCCTGCGCCCAGCGGGAAACGGTGAGTGTTCCGCGGTGGAGGGCGCCGGGGGGAGACGCCTTGTCGTAGATCGCGCGCTTGTTGCGATGCGGCAGGCGCGGCGGGTACT
The DNA here is from genome assembly GCA_044229975.1 of Polyangiales bacterium. GTDB lineage: Bacteria > Myxococcota_A > Polyangia > Polyangiales > SCUS01. The sequence continues at coordinate 142,681 of JBGARZ010000014.1, read as the reverse complement.
TCGCGACGAGGTCGGCGGCCTCGATGGATGCGCGTCCGAGTGGGGCGGTGGGATGGCCGTCTTGCATGGCGTGGCAACCTCCGAGAGGCGGGTGCATTCCTGCGCTGCGGCGCGAGTGCGATCGGACCGAGCGGCTGCGTCTCCAGCAATGTGGCGCCCGGAGAGCGCATCGCCAGTAGCGAGCTCATCGCATCGAGAGACGGCTCTTCATGGGGCGTCAGGATCGCGTTGTTGGAAAGCTCCTGGAGGCGATCGAGCGCGTGCCAGGCGTGCGACGGGAGAGCGCCACGCTGGGAGGCGAACCACAGCACCCGCGCGTAGAGGACGGCCGCGACCACCTGATTGGCGCGCGCCCATTCGTTCTGCCGACTGGCGGCGAGGTCGGCGGGCGAGGTCGACGGACGAGACGAGCTCTCGCGCGCAGTCGAGGCTGTACCGGGGAGTCGTCTGGGCGGTGGCGCCAGTGGTCAGCAGCGCGAACGAGAGCGCGACGGTCGCCAGGAGGCGACGAGGTGCCAGGAGGGTCAGCGATGGTACCGCCACGCGCGGTGCCCGGCAGGACACCGGACCGTCGAAACGCGCGATGATCGCGCCCGATGCCACCCTCCGCTCGGCCCCGGTGGTCGCTCCCCTGCTGCCTCGCGCTGAGCCTGCTTCCGCTAGCCTGCCGTTCGTCGCGTCCGACTCGCGCCGCCCATCCGCCGCCTGTGCTCCCCGTTGGCGCCTGCACCCCGTGGGTCGCCTGCCCGCTCCCCTGGCCCACGCGCACGCCACGTCCATCGCTCGTCGCCGACCAGTCCATCGTCGCGCCGGGTCTTCACCTCGACACCGTGCACCGCTTCGCCGACCACGAGCGCGGCCGCGTCGCGTGCCAGTTCGAACCCACGCGACGCGGACTCGCCTGCGTCACCGACCTCCGCTCACCCGACTGGCGCCGCAAGGGCGTGCGACTCGTTCGCGTCGACCCGGCGACCTTCGCCCTCGATGAGCGCATCGTGGCGCCGCACTTCCACGGCTCCTTCCTGTGGGGTGACTTCAACCGCGATGGAGCGCCCGACTTCTGGGGCTTCTCCGATGAGCTCGACGATGCCGACGCCCGCGCCGTCCTCTACCTCGCGACCTCGGACCCATGGGTCTTCCGCGAGACCCGACCCATCACCGTCGACCACCCGGTGCTGGGCGGCGCCGTGCTCGATGCGGATGGTGACGGCTGCGAGGACGTTCTTGTTCTCGGTACGGGATGGGAGTTCCAGACCGACCGCCCGACGCAGTACTTCCCCGACGAGCTCCATCGCGGCGATTGCCGCGGCGGCTTCCGTCTCGCCAACCGCGAGCTCGGGCTCGACCGGCTCCCCGACTTCACGGGCAACCCCGCGCCCGCGCGGCTCGGTCGCACCGCCACCGTCACGGACTTCGACGACGACGGGCGCAGCGACCTCGTCGTCGGCAACTACCGCGCGCAGCCCGACAGCTTCCTGCGCTCCGACCGACCGGGGCACTTCGTCCATTGGGCGGGTGATCCCGACCGCGACCCGCGGCGACAGTTCTTCGGCCACGCGCTGGGGCTCTTCCCCGCCGACCTCGCGGCGCGCGGACGGCTCGACCTCGTGGTGTTCAACCTCTGGCACGGCGACGACCGCGGAACCGTCACCGACCGCAGCTACGCCCTCCGCGTCGACGAACACGGCGAGTCTTCCCGCACCGATCTCCCACAACCCCTGGAGGCGCCCTTCGGTGGCGCCGTGGCCGACCTCGACGGCGACGGCCTGCCCGAGGTGCTGCTCGCGACCGCCCATCGTGGGCCTCCGTACGAAGGTCACGCGCTGCTCGTCCGCAACGGCCGTGTCGTATGGCGAGACGAGACCGACTGGCTGAAGCTCCGCGAGACGCCCGCCCTCGTCGACCTCGACCTCGACGGCGCGCCCGACCTCATCGGCGACGGCCGCGTGCTCGCGCAACGAACGGAGACCACGCGTCGCTGGATCGGGTTCGTCTTCGTGGGGCGATCGCTGTCGGGGACCACCGGGGTTCTCGAAGAGCAGTCGGGCGGACGGCGGGCCTTTGCGTTGGCCTCGGACGGGCGCGGGCAACCGGGCAACCTGCTCACCCTCGGGCTCGGACCGAATGCGACGCCGGGGCGGCTCGTGTTGCGCGACGGAGCGAGCGGACGAGAGCACGCGGTGGATCTGCGTCGGCTGGAGATCGGGCGGTACTACCAGGTGACGGTGGAGTGATCAGCGAGCGCCGCGACGCAGCCGCGCGACCTCGGCTTCGAGCTCGACGATGCGGCGCTTCATCCCTTCGACACCGGCCACCACGTCGGCCTCGTCGAGCTTGCGCGGGATGTGCTGCGGGCAGTTGACGTCCCACGCCTCGACGCTGAACTCGATCACCCGTTCGCCCTTCGCGCGATAGCCCGCAGGCATGAGCGCCGCGAGGCGGGCCGCGTCACCTTCGATGATGCGCGCACGACCCCAGATCTTGATGCGGCGACGGTTCGCGTAGTCCATGAGGAAGAGGAAGGCGCGATCGTTCTCCGCGAGGTTGCCGACGGAGATGTACTGCCGGTTGCCCACGAAGTCAGCGAAGGCGATGGTCCGCTCGTCGACCACGCGGAGGAAGCCCTTGGGCCCGCCGCGGTGCTGGATGTACGGCTGACCCGAGGCCGAGGCCGTCGCGAGGTAGGCGCTGTCACGCTCGGCCAGGAAGGCCCGCAGCTCTGGCGTGATGGTCGTCTCCCAACCATCGCCCTCCTCCATGCGGCGGTAGGCGGAGCGCGACCCGCGAAGCTCCTGCGCCGCCTTCACCGACGGGGTAAACGCCACGTCACTCGGCACCACGGACCGACCCTCGACGTTGTCCTGCGTGTTCATGCGACCGATGGTGAGTCGTTGCGTCTGGCGACGGAATCAGCGCGCGATGCAAGTCACCATTGCGTGATACGCAACGCCGATGGACCGCCTCGACGCCATGCTCGCCCTCGTCACCACCGTCGATGCTGGCAGCCTCGCGGCGGCTGCCCGTCGACTCGGTCGCTCACCCGCCGCCGTCACCCGCGCCGTCGCCCTGCTGGAGCAACGCACCGGCGCGCGGCTCCTCCATCGCACCACGCGCACGGTGAAGCCCACCGAGGCCGGGGAGCGCTACCTGTCCGTCTGCCGTCGGGTTCTCGCTGATCTCGCGGAGGCCGAGCTCGCTGCGTCGGGCGAACACACCGCGCCGCGCGGCCTGCTCACGGTGACCGCCCCGGTGAGCTTCGGTCGCCTCCATGTGCGCCCCGTCGTCGATGCCTTTCTCGCGACCCATCGCGAGGTGCAGGCGCGGTTGGTTCTGCTCGACCGGGTGGTGCACCTCGTCGACGAGGGCGTCGACGTCGCGGTGCGCATCGGCGCGCTGCCCGACTCGTCGCTGGTCGCGACGCGGGTGGGGGACGTCCGGCGGGTCACCTGCGCGAGCCCGTCATACCTCGCGCGGCACCGGGCGCCGACCGAGCCGGCCGACCTCGCGACGCACGACTGCGTGTCCTTCTCGCAGACGACACCGGGCGAGGCGTGGACCTTCGGCGCACGCGATGGTGGGCGCGCGAAGCAGGTCAGGATTCGGCCGCGACTGAGCGTCAACACGGCAGAGGCAGCCGTCGCGTCGGCGGTCGAGGGCCACGGCGTCACCTGCGTGCTCTCGTATCAGGTCGAGCGCGAGCTGCGCGAAGGGACGCTGGTGCGGCTGCTGGCTCCGTATGAGCCGACAGCGCTGCCGGTGCATGTGGTGCATGGGTCGGCGACGTTCGTTCCAGCGCGGGTGCGAGCGTTCATGGACGTGCTCGTCCCGACGCTGCGGGAGACGCTGACGCGCATCGCAACGCTGCCCGCGCGTCGACGACGAGCCGGGTGAGGGACGATTGGCTCTGCGCGGCACGCGGTTCGACGGAAACGCCGCCGGTACGCGGAGCCAGACCCCGAGCGTGGGCGAGGGGGAGCGCCGGTGACGCTGCCAGTCTCCGTTCCGATCACTCGATCCCCGCCGCGCGAGGAACGGCGCCACTCCGATCGAAGAGGGTCGACTGGCGGTGTCACCGGCGCTCCCCCTCGCTCACGCTCGGGGTCTGGCTCCGCGTACCGGCGGCGTTTCCGTCGAACCGCGCGCCGCGCAGAATCGGTCGTCCTATCCTCTACGACCTACGCCACGCCCGTCGGTCGGCGAGCACCAACACCAGTGCCACCACGCAGAACCCCACCGTGTGGAGCAGGGCCGGCGTCGCGTCACCCGGCAGCGAGCGGTGCGAGTTGCTGAGGTGCGTTCCCATGTGCAGCAGCACCGCGATCAGCAGGCTCCCGCGCGTGCGGTTGTAGACCCAGGTGAACACCACGCTTCCCGCGAGGAAGAAGGGCACCATCGTCACCAGCGTCAGCGGGTCGGTGATGCCCGCCAGCGCGAGCATCGGCCCGTGCCAGAGGCCCCACGCAAGACCCACGACGACGCTCGCAAGCAGCGGCCCGTACCGACGCTGCAACCGCGGGAGCGCGAAGCCGCGCCAGCCGATCTCCTCGCCGATGGGAAACACCACCATCGCGACGAGCCGCTGCGCATCGCTCGGTGGGTAGACCCACGGGCCCGTGTAGTGCCCGCCCAGCGCGCGGTAGACGGCCAACGCGGCGACGAGAATCGCCCCCGACAACAGCAGCGCCGTCGGGTACCAGAGCGCGCCCACGCGCCACGTCTTCAGCGGCCGGAAGAGCGCCCGCACCCCATCGCGACCGGACTCCCGACGGGCGGCGAGGATGGCCGCGACCATCGGCCCGAACGCCCCCAGACCCCCGAGCGGCATGTAGCGCTCGAAGGGCCCCGGCAGTACGCCCCACAGCGCGAGCAGCGCGGGGAGCTGCGGCAGCCACGTGAGCGCAAACGCCGCGACGAAGAAGAACGCCGTCGGCTGTGGATCGCGAGGAGCGGGCTCGTCAACAGTGGTCATGGCGCCTCCGCGCATCGACGACCGCGCGCCATCACCGCGGCCCTGACTGCGACGCGTCGAAGAACACTCCCTTCGCCATGAGGCTCGTCTCCTGGGCCGCTCGCTTCAGGTAGATGTCCCGCCGCGCGTCGCGCACGCCCTCGTCGTCGGGCGCCGCCCGCATCGCCCACTCCGCGAGGTGACACGCCAACGCGTGCTCGCCCTCCGTCGACAGCGCCTGCGCCCGCTCGATGAGCCGCGCGGTGCCACCCGCGAGGGCGCTCACTTCAGCGGCCAGAGCCGCGTCGCGAGCGGGCTTGAGCCGCGAGGCGTCGCCGTCCCACCAGCCGCCGTACAGCCGCCAAAGGTTGCGAACGATGAACTCCGGCTCGTCGTACACCGGCCGCAACCACGGTCGCTGGAGGAGCCGCTCGGGCGCGCGCACCGCCGCGAGGATGGCGTCGAGCGAGGCGCCATCGTTCATGAGGCGAACGGTCTCGTCGTGCAGGTAGCGCAGTAGCTCGGCGGTCTCGGTGAGCGCCTCGCGCACGCGATCGGCGCCCTCGATGGGCGGGCCGTGGCCGGGGAGCAGCAGCTCGGCGTCGAGCGCGGCCATGCGTCCGAGCGCGACGAACCACTCCCGCGGATAGCGCTGCACCTTCTGGGGATTGCCGCAGTTGGGCGACGCCCAGATGAAGAGATCGCCGGTGCACACGGCGCGGTGCTCGGGGATGTGGAGCCAGGTGTGGTCGTCGGTCTCGCCGCGGGCGTGGTGCAGCTCAAAGGCGACGCCGCCCACGTCGAGCGAGAGCCGGTCGTCGTAGAGCTCATCGGGCGCGCGGTACTCGGTGGGCCACTGGATGCCCGGGATGCGAAACTGCCGCGCGTTGATGCCGGCGTTGTAGCCAGCGGTCAGGCGGTAGCGCTCGAAGCGCGCGAGCACGGCGCGGTGACCGACGACGCGGAGAGCGGGTGTTCCGGCGGGGCGCTCTTCGGACTCGAAGGCGCCGATGCCCGTCGCGTGGTCGATGTGACCGTGGGTGTAGATCGCGGTGTGGACGGGTTCGCCGCTCCACTCGCGGAGCTGATCGCGGATACCCGGCCCCGTGAGGAAGCTGCCCGTGTCGATGAGCACGAGTCCGGCGCCTGTCCGGACAGCGGTCACGTTGGCGAAGCTGGAGACGAAGGCGAGGCCCGGTCGGTACTCCTCCATGCCGAGCAGCGCCGTGACGGGGTTGGTGTCTGCGGTGGAAGCATCCCCGCGCCAGAGCTGATCGGCGAACTCACGCACCTGTGCCATGGGTCGCGACTCTACGATGCTCCGGCGGCGCCGGGGCCCGCGTCGAGTCACCCGACGCGGAGACATCGCCGCAGGTACCCGAGAACGGCAGCGCCTCGACCATGGGTCGAGACCGTTGCGCCCGTGCGGTCATCTCAGGGTCATGGCCCCTGCCCATTCACGGTCCCGACTCTTCTCCGTCCTCGCGCTCACAGCCGCTGGTTGTGGGTCCACCCCCGCGCCCGTTGCCCCCATGGACGCGGCGACCGACGCGCCCGTCGTGGTCGCGGCGAGCTGCGTCTACACCAACCAGTTTTCGCGCACCGAGGAGTGCCGCGAGTACCTCGACCCGTCGCGCTCGATGACCCAACGCTCCGACGACTGCACGGCCGCCCGCGGAACCTTCCGCCCGGGCGTCGCGTGCGCCTACCCCGACACGCTCGGGAGCTGCGTCGTCAACGGCAGCGCGGCCAACACCACGCGGCTCGTGTTTCCGGGCACCAACGCCAGCGCCTGCTCGGCCACCCGCGCGGGCTGCACCGTGTTTGCGCGCGGGGCGTTTACGCCAGCGGGCGTCTGCGTCGGCGCGCTCGGAGATGGTGGCGTCACCGACGCGGGAGCTCCCGCGGATGGGAGCACCACCAGCGACGAGAGGGTGTTCTTGCAGCCGGTGCGGGAGTGCCGCGCGCCGTTGGCGGGCGAGCGACCGGGCACATCGGCGGGCGGTGAGGTGTGCACGTGGTCGGCGATTTCAGGCGCGACCGAGGAGGGTCGACGCTTTCAGGACTACGGCTCGTGCGACCGGGTGCGAACGCAGCGTCCCTACTACCCGGTCGACCCGGCGCCCGCGCGCACGACGCCCGACACGCGGCTGAGCGACCCCACGTACGTCGCCGAGCTCGCGTGGGTGCGGAGCCAGGTGCAGTCCAGCGCGTGCGTGTGCTGCCACTCCCGCGAGCTCGCGCCCGATGGGCCGGCCAACTGGTTCATCGAGGCGCCGGGCAACTGGATGGACTCCTTCGGTGACAACGGCCTCGCGCTTGGGGCGGGCTGGGTCGACTCGACGGTGTTCGGCGCCTATCCGCCCGCGCAGAACAACGGCTTCGAGCGCAGCACGTCGGGCGTCCCGAGCACCGATGGGGCGCGCATGGCGAGGTTCTTCCAGCAGGAGCTCGCCCACCGCGGACGCACCCGCGAGTCCTTCGCGACGACCCCGCCCTTCGGCGGTCCCATCCACGATCAGCTCGTCTACCGCCCCACGGCCTGCACCGGCACCGACGGCATCGCCGCCGACGGAACCATCCGCTGGACAGGCCCCGCCGCCCGCTACGTCTATGTGCTCGACGCGGGGTCGGCCAACCCCGGTGTTCCGCCCAACCTCGACCTGCCCACCGGCACGCGCTGGCGTTTGGACGTCGCGCCGACGGGCACCCCGGTGGCGAGCGGCGTGACCTACGGCCGAACGCCGACGGGCGCGACGCAGCGTTTCCCGGCGGAGGGCGCGCCGCAGCCGCTGATGGTTGGGTCGACGTACTATCTCTATGTGCTGATGGACGTGGGCATCCCCCTCACCCGCTGCACCTTCGTCTATCCGAGGTAGTCGAACGATGGCAGGGGCCGTTATCGTCGGCCCACCTATGGATGCCATCGAGATGCAGAAGAAGATGCAACAGCTGATCGCCCGCGGCGCGAGCGGTCAGGAGCTGGCGGACTTCGCTGAGGACATCGCCGAGCGGGCGCACGACGACAGCCAGCGCACCGCCCTGGTGATGGCCGCCGTCGGGGCGGTGGTGCTCAGCGTCGTCTCGCTGGCAGCGCTCGTGGGAGCGATCAGCACCCTGCTGAGCCGCTCGGGGTCGTCGGATGCCCTGGGCACGGCGGCGGGCTTCGGGGTCATGGCGCTGGTCATGGGCCTCTTCGGCGCCCTGCTCACCCGCAACGCCCTCGCGCTGAGGCTGCCCCCAAGAGAGCTGGCGAAGACGGGCATCGCGGCGCGGCTGACGATCCGCGACTACCGCCAGGCGCCGGGCGGGTTTCGGCTGCAATCCAACGGGTCGAGCGTGAACTTCCAGCGGGTGGCGATCGACCTCGACGTCGCCCCGGCGGAGGGCGCCCCGTACACCGTGACCGTGCGCGAATACCTCGCGGGTCGGGCGTACGTGAAGCTGGCGCCGGGCGCGAAGCTGGTGGGCTACATCGACCGCGCGCGGCCCGATCGCATCTTCATCGACTGGCGGGCGCGCACTGGGACGTGACGGCCGATCCCCGAGCTCGCCGTGCCCGGCCGCCGCGGTGACTTTGAGAAGGTTGTACCTGACGACGGTTCAGCGATCGTCCGGTCGCGCGTCCACCACGCTCCACAGGCCGGACGCCACCGCGCCCGCGGCGAAGTAGAGACACGGCAGCCACGGCGCCACGCCCCAGAGGCCGTCGGAGCCCGGCGCGTAGCTCACCAGGCCGGCGTGGATGAGCCCGATCTCGCCGAGCGGCCCCAGCACCGCCGCGCCCGCGGCCACGCCGAGAGCTTCGGGGGATGGGTCCCACCAGGCCCAGATCGCCGCGGCGATGCCCGCGCACAGCGTCACGGCGACGACCGTCGGCTGACCGCGCAGCGTGGCCGTGAGCGCGTAGAACGCCAGCACCGCCCCGATGGCGAGCGCGAGGTCGGCGATCGAACGGGGCCGCCGCGGGAGCGCGGAGCGACGCCCGGAGAGCGCGGCGCCGACGATGGAGAGACCCACCACGCAGGGAAACCACGCCGCGCTCCGCCACACCGTCGGGACGTTGTCGCCAAGGTAGCGGGTGGTTCCCGAGGCGATGTGACAGGCGTCCCCGCACAGGCTCGTCAGGGCGCCGATGGAGAAGATGATCGTCCCGGTGGCGAGCGATCCGCGGGGTGAGCGAGCTGCGTCCGTCATGGAGGCCGTTGTCCCACGGTGACGCCCGACCCAACAACGAAGCGTCGGTCAGTAGATGGAGAGCCCGATGGAGAGTTCGGGCATCACGAGTGCGCCCGCGAGGGTGCCGAAGTCGAGGCGCGCGACGCCACCGCGCAGGCTCGCCGCGAGGCGCGTGGTGAGCGGCAGTTCCAGGTGGAGACCCGCGCGGGCGTACCAACCGCCGATGGTGGTGAAGTGCTCTTCGGACGAGAGCGACGACCAGCCGGCGCCCGCGTACACGCCGCCCCAGAGCAGCGGCATCACCTGAACCTCTCCGCCGACCATCGCGACGATGCCGCCACGCGTGTCGGCGAGGATGTCCGCGGTGGCGCCCACGCCCAGGAACCGCACGAAGTATCCGCCCAGGAATGCCCGTCCTCCGAAGCCCGGCGGGTATCCGCTCGCCCGTGGAACCATCGCCGACGCCATGCCCGATTGCAGGGTCATGCCCACGCGGTCGAGCGGGGCGCGGGCGAGTCGCAGGTAGCGCTCCTCGGAGCCTTCGTAGACGGTCGCGCCGTGGGCGCTGGCGGCGAGCTCGGGCGTGAGCGCGTGCAGCGGGACGGCAGTGACGGCGCCTCCATCGTGATCGAGATAGACCAGCTCATCGGGCGGAACGCCGACCCATCCGTCGTAGCGGGCGCCTTCGGTTCCGGCGAGCACGAAGACCGATGCGGCCGCCGCGACGACGACCACGGCCACGATCGCCGCGCCCGGTCCGCTGCCACCCGACGAGCCGCCCGACGAGCCACCCGAGCGCCCACCGGATGAACCGCTCGACGCGCCCGAGACGGTCAACGGAGCGTTGCGTCGCCACCCCGACGGCACCGACCACGCGCGACCACGAAACCAGTATCCGTTGGGCATCACCAACGCGGGTCCGTTGACCTGCATGGGCACCGCGTTGCGGGGCGGATGGTCGGAGTCGAGGATGCCCTGCGTGACGCGCACCGCCTGCCAGCGCTCGTCGGGGGCGGTGCGGGCGAGGCGTTCGAGTTCGTCGGGTGCGAGGCGATAGCTCGACGAGAGACACCCCGACGAGGCAAGCAGCAGCGGGAGCATCGTCAACGCGGTCGATCGCCAGAAGGTGGATCGCATCGCGCACGACGATAGCCCCGACGCGCGCCTCCGCGGAGGGAGCGCTCCCTGATAGCGTCGCGCGCATGACCGACCTGCACGAGGCCAACCGCGCGAGCTGGAACGCCGCCACCCGCGCGCACAACGCCCACAAGCGCGATCAGGCGGCCTTCCATCGGGGCGGCGGCTCGACGCTCTTCCCCGAGGAGCTCGCGCTGCTCGGCGACCTCACCGGGCTGCGCGTGGCGCACCTCCAGTGCAACGCCGGGCAGGACACGGTGTCCCTCGCCGCCCGCGGCGCGAAGGTCACCGGGGTCGACATCTCCGACGAGGCCATCGCCTTCGCGACGCAGCTCGCGGTCGACAGCGGCATCGCGGCGGAGTTCGTTCGCGCGGATGTCATCGACTGGCTGGCCACGACGGAGGAGCGCTTCGACGTGGTGTTCTGCTCGTACGGGGTGGTCGGGTGGCTGAGCGACCTCGACGCGTGGGCGCGCGGCATCCAGCGGGTGCTCGCGCCGGGCGGGCGCTTCGTCTACGTGGAGTTTCACCCGCTGGTGTGGTCGCTGGATGGTGCGTTTCGCTTCAGCCGCGATCCGTACTTCGCGCCGGGTCGGGTGTTCACCGACCCCGTCGAGGACTACGTCGGGCGCTCGGGCGAGCTGCTCGCACCGTCGGGCTTCGTCGCGACCGAAGCGGCCTTCGAGAACCCGCACGCCGCCAACGCCTTCCAGTGGACGCTCGGGGACATCGTCACCGCGGTCGCGAGCGCCGGGCTCGTCGTCGAGCGCCTCGACGAGTACCCGTATGCGAACGGGTGCCGGATGATTCCGACGCTGGTCGAGCGCGAGGGACGGCGGTTGTATCCGCCCGACGGGGTCGCGATGCCGCCGCTGATGTTCGGGCTGCGGGCGCGGCGGGCGTAGCTCCGCCACCTCCCCCCAACGCGTATCTCACCCGGAGGGGCGTGAGCGAGAGCACCCCTCCGGGCGAGGACGAGTCGGGCAGACGTGTCCGTTTCACCCCCCGCCCAACCCCGCCCGTCGCCGCGCCAGGAACCTCCGCTCCACCTCGTTGCGCGTCGCCGCGATCGCCGCGTCGTACGCCGCCCTCGCCTCGCCATCGCGCCCCAGCCGTCGCAGCAGGTCCGCCCTCGCCGCGGGCAGCGCCGGGTGCCCGTCCAGCGTCCCGCCCTCCGCGATCGCCTCCACCCGCGCGAGCGCCTCGGCCGCGCCGTCCACCATCGCCCGCGCCACCGCCTCGTTGAGGGCCACCACCGGCTCCCCGGTGCGCGCCCGCAAGAGTCCATAGAGCGCCACGATCTGCGCGAAGTCCGTCTCCGCGAAGCGCGGCGCCTCGTCGTGCACCATCTGGATCGCCGCCTCGATGGCGTACGTGCTCGGCGCCCCGCTCGCGAGCGCCGCCGTCAACAGCTCGCGCCCCCGCGCAATCGCCACCTCATCCCACCGCGAGCGGTCCTGCTCCTCCAACGGAACGAATCCCCCGTCGTCGGCGCACCGAGCGTCACGCCGCGCGTGGATGAGCGTCACCAGCGCGCACATCGCTCTCACATCCGCGCTCTCTGGCAAGAGCACCACCAGCAGCTCGGCGAGCCGCACCGCCTCCTCTGCGAGGTCGACCCGCTGGAGGCTCTCGCCCGCCGTCGCGACGTAGCCCTCGTTGAAGATCGCGTACACGACCTCCAGCACCGCCTCCACGCGCTCGGGCAGCTCCGAGTGCTCGGGCACCTCGTAGGGAATCCGCGCCGCGTTGATCTTCCCCTTCGCACGCGTGAGCCGCTGCGCCATCGTCGTCGTCGGGACACAGAACGCCCGCGCCACGTCCTCCGTCGACAGCCCGGAGATCCAACGCAGCGCGAGGGCCACCTGCGACTCCCGCGCGATGGCCGGGTGGCAGCACGTGAACACCAGCCGCAACCGATCATCGGGGAAGGGGTCGTGCTCGTCCTCGACTGCCTCCGTGGCGAGCGCGCCGAGGTCCTGATGCGTGGTGGCGGCCATCACGCGATGGCGCACGAGATCGATGGCGCGGCGACGAGCTACCCCCAGCAGCCACGCGCGCGGTGATGCCGGAACTCCCTCCGTCGGCCACTGCCGCAGGGCGGCCTCCACCGCGGCGTCGAGGGACTCCTCCGCCACGTCGTAGCCGTACCGACGAACGAGCGTCGCGACGATGCGCGCCCGCTCCTCTCGCACCACCGCGGCCAGCGTCGCTTCGGCTCCCACGACGCGCAGGTTGTGCCCGCGCGTCGCGGAGCGTCAACACGCCGTCACATGTACGCGCTGGTGTCCATCACGGGGCGAACCTCGATGGTGCCCGTCTCCGACGCGGGGATCTTCGCGGCGACGGCGAGGGCCTCGTCGAGGTCCTTCGCCCAGATGCGGTAGTAGCCGCCGAGCTGCTCGCGCGTCTCCGCGAAGGGACCGTCGCGCACCACGCGCTGGGTTCCGCTGAGGCTCACGCTCTTCGCCTTCGTCGTGGGCTCCAGCGGTTCGCCCGCGATCAACGTCCCCGCGGCGCGAAGCTCCCGGCTGAGGTCGATGTAGCGCCCGAACACCGCCTGCCGCTCGGCGTCGGTCACCGCCGCGCGCGCCTCGGCCGACTCGTAGATCAGCAGCACGTACTGCTTGTGGGTGCTCCCATCGACCGTGGGCGCGTTGACGGGCGCGGCGCCGGGCATCGCCGGGACGGCGCGCACCTCGATGGTTCCGCCCCTGGCGTCGGGGATCTTCGCGGCCCAGGCGAGGGCCTCCTCCTCGGTCTCGGCGCGGAGCGTGTAGTAGCCACCGAGCTGCTCGCGCGTCTCGGCGAAGGGGCCGTCCTTCACCGCGCGCTTGCCCTCGCGGACGCGCACGGTGGTCGCGGTGTGGGTGCCTTCGAGGGCGGCGCAGTCGCCCGCGCGCCCGGTGGCGACGAGGTCACGGGTGTAGGCCCCGTAGGCCTGCATGACGGCCTCGGCGGCCTCCCGGGACATGGTGGAGAAGCGGGACTCGGCGGCGTGAATCATCAGGACGTATTGCATCGACTGGAACTCCCTTCACCGTGGAGTCGAACGACCGGGCGCCCCAACGACACCGGCCCGAAATTTTTTCTACCGAGGGTCGCCCGCGGCGTCGAGGATCAGGCGACGTGACGCCCCACGCCGCGCCACGGTAGAAGCCCCTTCACCATGCTCGCTCCCCGCGCAGCTCCACGCTTCGGCCGTGTGCGACCGCTGGCGCTGCTGGTGCTTCTCACGGGGTGCCCCGGAGCGCACGCGGGCCGCGGTTCACTGGTGTCACGACTCGACGGCGCAGCCTTCGTGGCGAGCGCGCCGGTGACGCTCGCGCCAGACCTTCGCTACCGCGAGATCGCCTGCCGCGTGGGCGGCGACATCCTGCACCTGCGCGAACTCCAGCTCCGTCCGGGCGCGTCGCTCCAACTGCGGGCGGTGCTCAACGCGAGCGCGCACACCGACGCCCGGTGCAGCCAGCGCTACGGCGGGTCGGACCTGCGCGAGGTGCTCCCCGCGGTGCCTGGCTTTCGGGCGCTCGGCGCGACCAACGGCAACTTCTTCCACCGCCTCGGCGAGGGCTTTCGCGCCAACGGGATGATCTGGTCGCTCGACTCGCGCGGGCCTTCGTTGCTGGCGCCGGTGCAGCCCACCGTCGACCCCGACTTTCGCGGCGACCGCGTGGCGGTGGTCGACGCGCAGGGTCTGCACGAGCTTCGCATCGAGACGGGCGCGTGCGAGCCGGGTGCATGCACCGTGTCCCTCTCGACGGCGACCTCACCGCAGGAGCGCGCGAGGTTTGCGCGGCGCGATGGACCGATGTCGCAGGACGAGTTCGTGGCGGCGATGCGCGCAGCGTATCCGACGATGACGCTCGCGATGCAGCTCAACCACGCCTACGCGGCGGCACCCGGTGACGCGCTCGCCGAGAGCTTCCGCTGCACGCCCGCGCGGCGATGGACCTGCGACCCCCACCCGGTGACGCTCCTCTGCGGAACGCGCGACGGCGCCGTCTCGCTGCTGGCCGCCGAGCGGGTCTCGTACCCGGCGCTCCCCGTCGGGTTGCGACCGGGCGGAGCGTGCGACACGCGCTGCGAGACGCTCTACATCCTCGACGGCGGCGGCTCGACCCAGATCGGCTACACCGACGCGGCGAGCGGCGCCTTTCGCGTGGAGTTCGCGGGCAAGGTGTACCCCAACGCTCCGAACGGCTGCGCAACCTACCGCCCGGTCGACCACTACCTCGCCATCGGAGCCGCGACGGCCGAGGGCGCTCCCACCGCCGCACCGATCATCGCGCCCACGGTGCTGGAGTAGCGACCTACCACTCGCTGGAGGTGCGGATGCACTCCGTCACCGCGCCCGGGCGACCGCAGCGCGTGAAGGTGCACGAGCGCCCGTCGGCGCCGACGGCGATGTCGCCGACGCGCCAGAGGGGACTGCCCCCGCCGCTCGGGGTGCTGTTGGCGAGCACCACGCGCTCGCTCTCGAAGACCACCACGCCGCCGCAGTAGACCCGCACGATCGCGGGCGTCGGCTCACCCCCACTGAAGTAATGAACGCCCACCGAGAAGCGCGCGCCCACCTGGGCCTGGGAGATGTTGATGTTCTCGGGGCCGGGCAGATCGCCCGTGTGGTCGACGTCGAGCTGCGGGTTGTTGGCGGCGCCGAGCGGCGGCCACATGAGCACGCCTTCGGGGCAGAGCATCCCGACGGAGCGGTCGCAGCGGCAGTTGCCGAAGTAGCAGTCGGAGTTGTCCGGGGCCTCGCCAAACCAGTGGCCGCCCGAGCGAGTGAGGTCGGTGAGGTGGAGGTCGAGGTCGATGCCACCGCCCTGGGCGTTGCAGGTGCGGCAGGAGCGATCGACGTTCCAGACGAGCTCGACGCGCACGGCCTCTTCGGAGCGGGCGAAGGCGCGCGTGGTGCACGACGCCGTGTTGCCGCGGTTGTTGGACGCCGTGAGCCGCCACACCCAATTGCCCGCCACGTCGAAGGTGTAGCCCGCGACGCGGGTGTCGGGCGTCGTGAGCGACGCCGTGCTGGTGGGCGGCGCCTCGACGATGCTCCACCGATAGGTGAGCGGCAGCCCGAGGCGAGACATCGCGCTGCCTTCGAGGCGCACCGAACTGAATGGCAGCGATGTGATGTCCGGCGGGCACGTCACGAGCACGTCGGGGTCGACGTGAACGTTGGCCTGGCAGGTGCGCGTGAGCATCGCGTTGTCCGTGACGGTGAGCTGCACGGTGTAGTCGCCGAGCGCGTCGCAGAGCAGGCGCGTGTCGAGGCTACCCGTCGCGGGCACCGGGGATGACGTGCTGCCCGGCGGTCGGCGGGCGACGCTCCACGCGTAGGTGAGCGGCCGCCCGAGGCGAGAGAGCGCGCGGGCTGTCAGCGAGGCGACGTCGGACTGGTAGCGCGACTGGTCGGCGGGGCAGACGAGGTCGATGGCGGGGTCGGCCTCGACGACGGTGGTGCAATCGTCGGAGCGGCCAGCGGCGTCGGTGACGGTGAGGCGGAGGCGCCAGGTTCCGGGTGCGGTGAGGGCGAGCGTGGTCGAGGCGAGCGCGGGGTTGGCGATGGCGGTCGCGCGACCGGGGCCGGAGTCGAGGCTCCAGGCGAAGCGGAGGGGGAGGCCGAGGGAGTGGGTTCCGCTGCCGGCAAGGGGGACGGAGAGGGTCTCGACGGCGCGCTGCGACGCCGGGCAGAGGGCGGTCACGACGACGGGCACATCAACGGGGCGCGGGTTGTCGACCGGAACGAAGCGATCAATGGGGACGAAGCGGTCGACGGGGACCGGAACGTCGATGGGGACGAAGCGGTCGATGGGTGGCGGTGGGACATCGCGCACGACGGGCACATCGATGGGGACCACGGGCACGTCGACGACGGGTGGGACATCGGGCTGCACATCGACTGCGACGGCTGCATCGCGAGACTCGTCGCTCAACGGGGTGCGCGCGCCACAAGCGGGGAGAATCAGGACGAGCACGACGGACACAACGAAGGACGAGCGGAGCAAGCGCATGGGCGTTGGGTGGGCGCGACCCGTCGTCCGCGTCACCGATTCGCGACCATTTGACGCACCTCTTTCCGCCCGCTGGCCTGCGACCATCCGACGGTGTTACTCATCCAATTCGAGTGGCACGCCGTATCCGCCGCGTGTTCCGCCCGACTCGTCCCGCCCTGAAGGCCACGATGTACCACCTCCGCCACCCCGCCGTCGTCCTGCCCCTCCTCGGCGCTCTCGCCTGTCTCGGCGTCGCCCATTGCGGTGACGACAGCACCGGCCGCTCCCGCATCAACGTCGACGCCGTGGTGCGCGGCACCGACGCCATGCTCACCACGTCCACCGGGTGGGCGGTGCAGATCGAGGAGGCGCGCATCGCTGTTGGCCCGCTGCGCTGGTACGAGGGCACCGCGCTCTTCGGTCGCACCTTCTTCGAGCGCGCGCTCGGCATCTCGGTCGCCTACGCGCACCCCGGTCACTACGTCGCGGGCGAGGCGCTCGCCGACATCACCAACCAGCGCGTCGTCGACCTGCTCGCACCGGGCGGGGTCTCGCTCACCCGTGGCAACGGCGTCACCGGGCTCGCCCAGTCCGCCGCCATCGAGTTGCGCCCCGCCGACGCTGCCACGGCCGACGCCGCGACCCTCCACGGCGGATCGCTCTACCTCCGCGCCACCGCCACCAGGGACGGCCGCACCGTGCGCTTCGACTGCGCCCCTGCCATCCGGCACCTCGTCCAGGGCATCCCGGCCATCGGCGACATGAACCAGTCAGGCCGTTGGGACATCGTCGTCGACGTCGGCGCCTGGATCGACCGCTCGGACTTCTCGATGGTCCCCGACCCCGCGACGCCTGGCGCCGTGGTCACCCTCGGCGAGGGCCAACCCCTCAACGCCGTCACCCGCACCGCGCCCGCGGCGAGCGGCTTCCGCTTCACCTGGGTCCCCGCCGGCGCCTCCGCCGACGGCGGCGCCCGCTAGCCCCACACCCGACAATCCACAACCGACTTCGTTGTCCATTGAACAACAACGAACGCCCCTCTCTCGAAAGGCAGTGCCATGAAGTTCACGATGATGCCATCCCTCGCTCTCCTCACCCTCGCGGCCTTTGGCTGCGGCTCCGACAGCGCTGGCACCTCCCCCGGCACCGTCTCCGTCACCATCTGGGGTGAGGACTACATCGCCGACAGCATTCCTCCGCTCATGGGCACCGAGCCCGGCTTCGAAAACGGCTGGACCATTCGCTACACCCGCTTCCTCCTCAACATCGGCAACTTCACCGTCGCGTCCGCGGACGGCACCCCGGGTGGCGCCCTCGCCGCCATGCGCGTCTACGACCTGAAGACCATCACCACGCCCTTCAGTGTTGGCCGCATCACGGGCGTCCCCTCGCGCCGCATGGACCGCGTGTCCTACCGCATCGCCCCTGCCACCGCGGCGTCGACCGCGGGCAACGCCACGGCCGCCGACGTGACGCTGATGCAGACCAACGGCTACGGCCTCTACGTTGAGGGCGAGGGCACGCGCATGGGCACCACGGTGCGCTTCCGCTGGGGCTTCACGCAGACGATCAACTTCGAGACCTGCACCAACGCGGACAACCAGGTGGGCCTCGCGATTCCGTCGGGCGGCAACGTCGACGCGCAGATGACCATCCACGGCGACCACTTCTTCTACGACGACCTCCAGTCCGAAGACGCGCGCCTGCGCTTCGACGCCATCGCGGGCGCCGACCGCGACGCCGACGGCACCGTCACCCTGGAGGAGCTCGCGATGGTCGACCTCACCACGCTCCCGTCGACGCAGTACGGCGGCGGCGACATGGCGCGCGTGCGCAACCTCCGCGACTTCATCACGGCGATCTCGGCGACGGTCGGCCACTTCAACGGCGAGGGCCACTGCCAGGAGCGTTTGTAGCAGCGCTTCCCCAACCCATCGCAACCGGCGCCCGTCGAACCCGCAGTACCCCGAAGGTGGCTCTTCCCGCGCAGCCGTCGCCGGGCGTACTCCAGCATCGAGGTCACGCCATGGACACGCCCCGCTCCCCCTCGTTGGATGAAGGCTTCTACCGTCGGCCGCTACCGGGGCACCTCGTCCCCTTCGCGAGCGCCGAGGGGCGGCGGCTCTTCCGCGAGGCCCTCGCCGAGGGTCACCTGGAGGGGTGGTTCGCGCTGGCCGAGCAGTTTCACACGCAGGCCGACCCGGCGTTCTGCGCGCTCGGAACGCTGGTGGTGGCGCTCAACGCGCTGGGCGTCGACCCCGGTCGCCTCTGGCGCGGGCCGTGGCGCTGGTACAGCGAAGAACTCCTCGATTGCTGTCTCCCCCTCGACGCCGTCCGCCAGCGCGGCGTCACGCTGGAGCAGTTCGCCTGCCTCGCCCGCTGCAACGGCGCGCGCGCCGACACCAACCGCCCCGACGACACCACCCTCGACGCCTTCCGCACCGACCTGCTCACGGCCGCCACCTCGCCCGACGGACCGGTGCTCGCCGTCGCCTACTCGCGCAAGGCCCTCGGCCAGACGGGCGACGGGCACTTCTCTCCCATCGCGGGCGTTCACGCCGGACGCGACCTCGCGCTGGTGCTCGACGTGGCGCGCTTCAAGTACCCGCCGCACTGGGTTCCGGTGCCGCTGTTGTGGGAGGCGATGAAGCCCCACGACGCGGCGACCGGGCGCTCGCGCGGCTGGGTGATGCTGCGACGACGCACCTCGGGCGCGGCGGTGCTCTTCCGCCTGACCGACACGCGACTCCCGTGGGCCGAGGCCGCGCGGCGACTGCTGGTCGAGCTGCCCGCCGCGATGGCCCGGGTGCGACCTCCGCAAGGAGGCGCGGTGGCGGCCTTCGTCGACGCGCTGCCGGGTCCGGTGTGCGCGTTGGTGGAGGCGATCCCGACGCCCGAACGCCTCGCGCCGGAGCACCGCGCCGAGGTCGACGGACTGCTCGACGCGCTACGGGCGACCGCCCTCTACGGCGACGTGCGGCGCGCGCTGGACGGGCGCCAGGACGCGACGCCCGAGGTGGTGACGCTGCTCTTGCTGGCGATGCCCGGGCGTCTGTTCGCGGCGATGGACGGTGACGCGAGAGCGGAGCTGGAAGCTGCGCGACACATCGACGGTTGCGCGCCGCTGCTGCGATCGGAGGTGGAGATCCTGCGCGAGCAGATGGAGGTGCTCGGCGACGCGCGGGGCGGGCCCAACCCGACCTGCGGGTGAGCGTTGCAGTCCCCCTCAGGATGTCGCGGTGCTCATGACCGGGGTTCGGGCGTCGGCCCTCACAACACGTCGTACCAGCTCGGTGACGCCGCGAAGGCCGCGTGGATGAGCCCGACGTGCGAGTACGCCTGCGGGAAGTTGCCCCACAGCCGACGCCCCACCGGGTCCCAGTCCTCCGCGAGGAGGCCCACCGGCGAGAGCGCCTCCGTCGTGCGCGCGAGGGCCGCCCGAGCCTCGTCGACGCGGCCCGACAGCGCGAGCGCCTCCACCAACCAGAACGTGCAGATGATGAACGCCACCGACGGCACGCCGAAGCCGTCGTCGGTGCGGTAGCGCCGCAGCCACGTCCCCTGCCCCAGGTGCTTCACGATCGCGTCGAGCGTCGAGTGCGTGCGCGCGTCGCCCGGCGGCAGAAACCGCAGCGTCACGGCCTGCAACAGCGACGCGTCGAACTCCAGGCCGCCGTACGACGACACCAGCGAGCCGAGGTCGCCGCTCCACGCCTGCGCGAAGATCTCCTCGCGGATGCGGTCGGCCGCTCCGCGAAACTCCGTGACCAGGGACGGCGCGTGGCGCTCGGCGATGCGGCCCACGCGGTCGGCCGCGGCCCAGCACATCAGGCTGGAGAAGGTCTGCGGCGTCCACTCGGTGCGCAGCTCCCAGATGGAGGCGTCGGGCTGGCCCACCACGCTGACGGCCTTGCGCGCGAGGCCCTTGAGCAGGTCGAGCGTGCCCGCCGTCTGCTCGTGGCGGAAGCGCTCGTCGAGGAACACCGGTGACAGCGCGAGCACCATCTCGCCGAAGACGTCGTGCTGGAGGTGCGTCGCCGCTCCGTTGCCCACGCGCACCGGACCGTGACCCTCGAAGCCCGCCCAGTGGGTGAGCTCGCGCTCGTCGAGGTCGGTCCGCCCGTCGACCCGGTAGAGGGGCGCGAGGTTGAGGTCCGTCGACGACCCCGCGACGTTGAGGAGGTACTCCAGAAACTGCTCGCGCTCCTCGAAGTGGCCGAGGAGTCGGAAGGCGTCGAGGGCGTAGTAGCCGTCGCGCAGCCAGCAGTAGCGATAGTCCCAGTTGCGCACCGTCCCGTGCGACTCCGGGATGGAGGTGGTCATGGCCGCGACGATGGCGCCGGTGTCCTCGAAGCAGTGGAGCTTCAGCGCGAGCGCCGAGCGGATCACCTCGCGCTGGTACGCCGCGGGCACGTTGCAGTGCTTCACCCAGCCCCGCCAGTAGCGCTCGGTCTCGCGCAGGAAGCGATCGCAGAGAGGCGGCAGCGGCTCCTCGACGGGCTCCCCCCACGCGAAGACGAAGTGCTTCCGCGCCGTGAGCGCGAAGGGGCTCCCCTGCTCGACGTACGAGAGCGGGACGTCCGTCGTGAGGCGCGCGGAGGCGTCGAAGCCCTGGTAGCGGATGTGGTGCGATCCGAGCTCGCGGCGCGGTACCTCGCGCGACCAGCCGAGGCGCGGATCGCAGCGCACCACGACGCGGGGCGTGCCCGAGATCGGCTCCACGATGCGAACGATCTTCGTGGGGCGAAACATCCGTTCGTGGACGGCGAACCGCGGCGCGAAGTCGAGGACGCGGAAGGCCCCATCGGGCGTCTCGAAGCGGGTCTCGATGATGTTGGTGTTCTCGAGGTAACGCTGCACGCCCGCCGTGCCGTCGGCGGCGCCGATGGTGAACGTCCCTCCGTCAGGGTCGAGCAGCGCGCCGAAGACGGGCTCGCTGTCGAAGCGCGGGAGGCAGCACCACACCACGGAGCCGTGGCGATCGACGAGGGCGGAGTACTGGCAGTTGCCGATGACGGCGAGGTCTTCGAGTCGCATGTCGGATATGAGTTTGTTGGGCCGTCGCAGCTCGACCGCAACCCGTCGACGGAGGCCCCTACAACGCGATGACCGGCGAGAACGCCTGGGGCGGCGCCGCGGGCCGCATCCACTCGCTGCAATAGCCGGCCGAAAAGGAGAGGACGCAGTTCCATGTCGCGCCGTCGGCGCTGACCGACCAGCGCGAGCAGTACCCCGACGAGAACGACTGCGTGCAGTTCCACGTCGACCCATCGGCGCCGACGGACCAGCGCGAGCAGTACCCCGACGAGAACGACTGCGTGCAGTTCCAGGTGGTGCCGCTGAGAGACCAGCGCGAGCAGTACCCCGACGAGAACGACTGCGTGCAGCTCCACGTCGACCCGTCCGCGCTGACCGACCAGCGCGAGCAGTACCCCGACGAGAACGACTGCGTGCAGCTCCAGCTTCGCCCTTCGCCGCTCACGGCCCAGCGCGAGCAGTACCCTGACGAGAACGACCGCGTGCAGTCGTAGCGGGTCGTGTACGGGGTGCAGACACCCGCGTAGCACGCGAGCCCAGGCCCACAGGGGACCTCGGGACACCGGCTCACCACGTCGCTCGCGGGAGCGTCGACCGTCGGCGCGTCGGGGGCGTCGACCACGTCCGCGGCGACGTCGTCGCGCGAGGTCACGTCCGGCGCGGCGCTGTCGACGGTCGAGACATCGGCCGCGGAAACATCGACCGCGGGGACATCGACCGCGGGGACATCGACCATGGGCGTATCAACGTGCGATGGAACGTCGGGGGTGCCGACGTCGACAGCGGGGATGTCCGCGGCCGGAAGGTCCGCCGTCGCCGCGGTGTCCGGCGGTGTGGCGTCGGGCGCGGCGGCGTCGACCGGAGCGACGTCTTGCGCGGCGGCGTCCGTCGACGAGGGGAGCGACGTGCCGCGCGGCGAACAGCTCGCGGCCGCGAGGACGAGCGCCAGAACGCGGTGCGACGACCACGGCCGTGACGATTCGGCGCGGAGGCGGGGGTGCATGGGTGCCTCTGTCGACCCCTCCGCGACACCCTGTCAAGGACCGACCTGGTACCTGGGGTTCGGATGAGGCGTCTGGGCGACGCGAGGCGGCCGTGGTCGATCCTCACCCACGACGCCAACACGTACTCCGATCCTTGCGGCCCATCCCTCCGGCGCCAATCCCCGCGCGCGGTAGACCATCGCGCGACACCGCACCCTGCGGCGTCGCAGCCCGTGACGGCGCGGTACTTGAGCACCGACCACACGACCGCAACCCGTGGACGAGCTACCCGACAGGGACCATGCAGCAGCGCGACATGGGACAGCGTCTTCGGTTCTTGGTCATTCTGGGGCTTGGGCTCGCCGTGCTGAGCACGGGCGCCTACCAGATCGCCCTGAGCACCACGCGTCGGTGGTTCGAGCGGGACATCGTCCTGCGCTCGCGGCTGGTGCTCAACACGGGGCGCCGCAGCCTCGTCGACTTCTGGAACGCCAACGACCGCGACGGCATCGCCACGCTCCTGCGCAACGTGACCCGCGACGAGCGCATCCTGGCGGCGGGCGCGTGCGTGGAGGGAGGCGACGCCCTCGCGATGACGGCGGAGTTCCCGCGGGGGATCACCTGCCAGGCAGTGGCGAGCCGACGTGGGCCGCGGCCGTCCGATCCGCCCGGGGAGCCGTGGTTCTTCGTTCGCTCGATCGGGTCGGGCAGCCTCCACGTGAGCGCGCTCCCGGTGATGGACGACGACCGCGAGCTCGGCTTCGTGGTGCTCGTGCACGACCTCGGCTTCGTCGGGCGGCGCGAGGCCGAGGCGACGCACCTCCTGCTGGGCGCCCTCTTCTCGTTGGCGCTCGGGGCCGCGCTGCTCACGGTGGTGGCCGCGAAGCTGGCGCGGCGCGACTGGCTGCTGGAGGTTCGTCGCTCGTTGCGCGAGGGCGACCGCGCGCCGGAGTACCAGGCGCTGATGCGCGACGTCCGCGAGCTGGCGGCGGAGCTCGCGAGAGAGAGCGACCCCGACGCGCGGGGCGGCCGCTG
This sequence comes from Polyangiales bacterium, assembly GCA_044229975.1. GTDB lineage: Bacteria > Myxococcota_A > Polyangia > Polyangiales > SCUS01. The sequence goes on along the minus strand of JBGARZ010000014.1, from coordinate 119,363 downwards.
GAGCCCCGGTCGCCTGAAGGCCGTGCTCAACGAGAACCTCCACGGCGAGCGCGTGGTGATCGTGGCCAACCGCGAGCCGTACATCCACCAGCGCGCGGACGACGGCGGGGTGACGGTGCAGCACCCCGCGAGCGGGCTGGTCACGGCGCTGGAGCCGGTGATGCGCGCGTGCTCGGGCGTGTGGGTCGCGCACGGCAGCGGGAGCGCCGACCGCGAGACCGTCGACGCAAACGATCACGTGATGGTTCCGCCCGGGGAGGAGTCGTACTCGCTGCGGCGCGTGTGGCTGACCCCGGAGGAGGAGAAGGGCTACTACTACGGCTTCGCCAACGAGGGGCTCTGGGCGCTCTGCCACGTGGCCCACACGCGCCCGGACTTTCGCGCGTCGGACTGGGAGCACTACCGCGCCGTGAACCAGAAGTTCGCCGACGCCGTGTGCGAGGAGGTCGAGGTCGACGACCCGATCGTACTGGTGCAGGACTATCACTTCGCGCTGGCGCCCAGGATGATCCGCGAGCGGCTGCCGAAGGCGACGATCATCACGTTCTGGCACATCCCCTGGCCGAGCTCGGAGCGCTTCGGCATCTGCCCCTGGCGCGAGGAGCTCATCGAGGGCGTGCTCGGGTCGAGCGTCGTGGGCTTCCACACGCAGCAGCACTGCAACAACTACCTCGACTCGGTCGACGCCTTCGTCGAGTGCCGCATCGACCGCGAGCAGAACGCCGTGGTCCGCGCCCGCCGCAGCACGCTGGTTCGCCCGTACCCCATCTCCATCGAGTGGCCGGTGCACTGGCTCGACGACCTCCCCTCCGCCGCGGAGTGTCGCGCCGCGGTGCGTGCCGAGCTGGGCCTCGCGCCCGACGCGCTGCTGGGCGTGGGCATCGACCGCCTCGACTACACCAAGGGGATCGAAGAGCGCCTGCTCGCCGTCGAGCGCCTGCTGGAGCGCTTCCCGGAGTTCGTCGGGCGCTTCGTCTTCGCGCAGCTCGCGGCGCCGAGCCGAACGACCATCCCGGCGTACCGCGCGCTCAACGAGACCGTCGAGGCGGTGGCGGCGCGCATCAACGAGCGCTTCGGCCGCGAGGGCTACCAGCCCATCAAGCTGCTGCGGTCGCACCACGAGCCGCCGACGGTGTACCGCTACTACCGCGCGGCCGACCTCTGCTACGTGAGCAGCCTCCACGACGGGATGAACCTCGTGGCCAAGGAGTTCGTGTCGGCGCGCGGTGACGAGCTCGGGGTGCTGGTGTTGAGCTGCTTCACGGGCGCGGCGCGCGAGCTCACCGAGGCGCTCATCGTGAACCCCTACGACCTGGAGGAGGCGAGCTCGGCGCTGGCCGCGGCGCTGCGGATGCCCCCCGAAGAGCAGCGCGAGCGGATGCGCTCGATGCGGGCGCTGCTGGCGGAGTTCAACGTGTACCGATGGGCGGGGCGGATGCTCACCGACGCGGCGGGCCTGCGTCGCAAGGAGCGGGTGACCGGACGGCTGAGCGGGTGGTCCCGCGGTCAACCATCGCGATGAGGCACATCCTGGCGGAGAGCGAGCGGCCGGTGCTGGAGGGCCTCGCGCGGTCGCGGTCGCTGCTGGGCTTCGACTTCGACGGAACGCTCGCGCCCATCGTGAGCCTCCCCGACGCGGCGCAGATGCGAGAGACCACGCGTGCGGCGCTCTCGCGGGTCGCGGCGCGTTATCCCGTGGCGGTGGTGTCGGGCCGCGCGCTGCCAGACCTGCGCGGACGGCTGGAAGGCAGCGCGGTGCAGGTCATGGTGGGCAACCACGGCGTGGAGACGGCGGAGGGCTCGGCGCGCTACCTCGGGCTGGTGCAGGGCTGGCGGCGCGCGCTCGAAGGGCGGCTGGCGGGCATCGCGGGGGTGGAGGTCGAGGACAAGGGCTACTCGCTCTCGGTGCACTACCGCCGCGCGCCCGAGCGCTGGTCGGAGCTCGCGGCGCTGGTCGCGGGCCTCGACGGGGCGCGGGTGGTGTCAGGGAAGATGGTGTTCAACGTCGTACCCGAGGGGGCGGCCCACAAGGGCGACGCGCTGGCGACGCTGTGCGCGGCCGAGGGCGCGGACGTGGCGCTCTTCGTGGGCGACGACGTCACCGACGAGGACGTCTTCGCGACGACCGACCCGGCGCGCGTGGTCTCGGTGCGCGTCGGGCAGTGGCGCGCGTCGCGGGCGTCGCACTACCTGCAACACCAGGGGGAGATCGACGCGCTGCTAGGGGTGCTTGCGGAGCTGCGGACGGGGGGCTGACCGTCACCCATCCACGAGTGCCTGCACCGCGCCAACGTGCGACGGCGCCGCGTCAAGAGGACGCCCGATGACTCAGGGTGCTTGGGGGGGGACCGGCGTTCGCGCGAACGCCGGATCAGGTGGGATGGGTCGAGCTACGGAGTGCAGCCGGTCGAGCGCACGGTGAGCACGCTCACGCCGTCCGCGGTGGCGATGGTCTCGTAGCCCGCCGGGGCCGACGTGATCTGGTTGTGCACCGCCTGGGCCCAGCTGGAGAGCGAGCTGTTGGTCGACCCGGTCATGGTCGGGTGCGCCGGGTTGGTGATGACCACCGAGTCCAGGGACAGGCCCCCCGTGCCCGCGAACGTCCCGAGCCCCAGGAGCTCGCTGTACCCGAGGAAGCTCCCGCCGAACTGGCCGTCGACGTACAGCGCCGTGCCCGGCCCCGCGAGCAGCCAGCCCACGATGGCGCGAAACACCGTCGTGCCCTGGGAGTGACCCATCATGTGCAGGCCGGTGAGGGCGACGCGACCGTTGACCGCGGGGTTCCAGGTGGCGCGCGTGTCGACGGTGCTCTGGTAGTTGGTCGACGTGGCCCCCTCGGGCAGCACGATGAGCTGGTACGTCGCGAACTGCGCCGCCGTCATCGCGCGCCACTGCGCGTCGGTGACCGACGTGACCGTCGCGCCGCTCGGCAGGGCCGCCGTCAGCGTCGCCGGGGTCGTCCCGATCACCAGCACCCGCGTCGTGGCGCCGTTGCAGCGCAGCCCGCAGACGGCGCCGGAACACACGCCCGTCGGACACGTCACGCCGCACGCGCCGCAGTTGGTCCCGCTGGTGTTGGTGTTGACCTCGCAGCCGTTGCCCGGCAGGCCATCGCAGTCCGCGAAGCCCGCGGCGCACGTCGCCACGCGGCAGGTCCCGGTCACGCACGCGCCGGTCGCGTTGGGCGGGGCGCACGCCGTCCCGCACGCGCCGCAGTTGGCGGCCGAGGTCTGCGTGTTCACCTCGCAGCCGTCCGTGCTCACGCGGTTGCAGTCTCCGAAGCCCGTCGCGCACACGAACGAGCAGGTGCTCACCCCGCAGGCCCCGAAGGCGTTGGCGGGCGACGGGCAGACGCGCCCGCACATCCCGCAGTTGTCCGGATCGATCGCCAGCGTGGTGCACTCGCCGCCGCACACCACCTGGGTCACGCTGCACGCCGCGGCGCACACGCCCGCCGTGCACACCCGCCCGGCGCCGCACGCCGTCCCGCAGACGCCGCAGTTGGCGCGGTCGGTCTGGAGGTCGCGGCACACGCCCGAACACGCGTTGAGGCCCGGGCCGCACGACACCACGCACACGCCCGCCGCGCAGACCTGGCCCGCGGCGCAGGTCCCGCCGCAGGTCCCGCAGTTGGCGCGGTCGGTCTGGAGGTCGCGGCACACGCCCGAGCACGCGGTCAGGCCCGTGCTGCACGAGGCCACGCACATCCCCGCGGTACACGCCGTGCCCGCCGCGCAGACGTTGCCACACGCGCCGCAGTTGGCGCGGTCGGTCTGGAGGTCGCGGCACGACCCGGCGCAGCTATTGAGCCCCGCCGTGCACGACAGCTCGCAGGCGCCCGCGTTGCAGATCTGGCCCGCCGCGCAGACGTTGCCGCAGGTGCCGCAGTTGAGGCGGTCGGTCTGGAGATCGCGGCACACGCCGACGCAGCTGTTGAGCCCGCTGCTGCACGACACCTCGCAGGCGCCCGCGATGCAGATGCGGCCCGCCGCGCAGACGTTGTCGCACGCGCCGCAGTGGAGCCGGTCGTTGTTGAGGTCGCGACACACGCCGCCGCACTTCGACTGCCCCGCGAGGCACGACACCTCGCACACGCCGGCGTTGCACGCCTGACCCGACGGGCAGGTCGTCCCGCAGGCGCCGCAGTTGGCGCGGTCGGTCTGGAGGTCGCGGCAGGTCCCGGTGCAGTTGCTCAGCGACGTGCCACACGACACCTCGCAGCTCCCGGCCGAACACACCTGACCCGCCGCGCAGGTCGTGCCGCACGCGCCGCAATTGGCGCGGTCGGTCTGGAGGTCGCGGCACACGCCGCCGCACGCGGTCTGGCCCGCGAGGCACGAGACCTCGCACGCGCCGACGTTGCACACCTGACCCGAAGGGCATGCCATCCCGCAGCCGCCGCAGTTGAGGCGGTCGGTGCGCGGGTCGGCGCAGTAGCGCTCCCCGGCGCCGCCGTCCTGGGCGCCCGCGTCCCCGGCGCCGCCGCACAGGGCGAGCATCGGACCGCACTCCAGGCTGCACGCGCCCATGGCGCACACGAGGCCGGTGCCGCAGGTGCGACCGCAGGCGCCGCAGTTGGCGCGGTCGGTGGCGAAGGTCACGCAGACCCCGCCGCACGCCTGCTGACCGGGAGGACAGCCCACCTGACAGCTCCCGGCGACGCACACCTGCGAGCCCGGGCACGAGTTGCCGCAGGTGCCGCAGTTCTCGCGGCTCACCTGGGTGTCGACGCAGGCCGCGCCGCACGCGGTCTGGGTTCCCTCGCAGCGGAGGCCGAGGTCGGTTCCGAGGTCGGAGCCGGCGTCGCCCATGGCGGCGTCGCCGCCGATGACGCTCAGGTCGGGCGAACAGCCCAGGGCGATGGCGAGGGCCATGAGCGCCGCCCACAAGTTGGTAGAGATGGGTCTGGATGAAGGCATTGCGGGGAGTCCTTGAAGGAGGGAATAGAGGAGCGCAGACGCGCGGCGCCCCTGCGCCGTTCGTCGAACGGGCGCAACCTCTCACGAGCCCCAATTGCCTGCCAAGCGATGGTCGCAGACGACCCGACGCGCGACAGGCTCCGAGCGTCGTCAGTCGGTGAGGCCGAGCGCCTCGGCGGCGGCGCCGACGGTGACCGCGACGACCTGCGACGAGAAGGTGCGATCGAGCCCCGTGGTGACGTCGGGCCCCGCGGCGCAGTGGTAGCGGTCGTAGCGAAACTCCGACGTGTCCGTGAGCATGATGCCGGGGTAGCCGTTGTCCCAGAACGACGCGTGATCGGACCGTCGCAGGTCGCCCACGAGCGGCGACGACATGAGCGCCGTACTCAAGCGCAGCGGAATGAACGGCAGCCCGAGCCGGTCGGCGTAGCGCTCCAGTCCGATGAGTCCCGCGGACGCGCGCTCGTTGCCGATGGCCGCGAGGAAGTCCCCGCGCCGCTCGCGCGCCTCCCACTCCCGCGCCGCCGCCGGAAACACCAGGTTGATGCCGGGCGGTAGGCGCTGCGAGCTGGGCGCGTGGTCGACGTACCCGATCATCTCGAAGTTGAAGTACGCGTCGATGACCTCCGACCGCCCCATCGCCCTCGCGGCGTAGGCCCGCGACCCGATGAGCCCGCGCTCTTCCTCGTCCCAGCACGCGACCACCAGCGTTCGCGGGTACGACCGCGCCGCGAGCACCCGCGCGGCCTCCAGCGCGCCCGCGACGCCGCTCGCGTTGTCGTCAGCGCCGGCGCACCCGCGGATGTGATCGTAGTGCGCCCCCACCATCACGCGGCGCGCGGGCTCCGCGGTGCCTTCACGAACGCCCACCACGTTGACCCCGGTGCCGTACGCGTGGCGCTCGACGGTGAACCCGAGCGACGCGAGGCGGGTCGCGCAGAGGTCCTGCACCTCCATCCAGTGGGCGCTCGACAGGTTGCGCTCGCGCGCGATGGCTTCGAGGTCGGTCTGGTAGCGGGCGCCGTCGACGCAGCGCGCGAGCGCGAGCGCCGAGCCCTGGCCGCACTCTGGCAGCGGCGCATCGACGGGTACGTCCTTGGGCTTGCCGACATCGACGACGGCTGCGACATCGACGACCGCGGCGGGGTGATCGACCGCGGCGTCGCGAACGACAGGCGTCTCACGCTCGCACGCGGCGAGCACACACAACAGCGACGGGACGAGGGCGGTGCGCATCGCCGCGACGATACCGCGGACCCACGTAGCGCTTGACGTCATCGGCGATGCCCTCGACTCTCTGGCGGGCGATGAGCGACTACCGGGTCGAGAAGTTGCGGCACCGCGTCGCCGTCACGCTCGCCAACGGGATTCCCCTGGTGGGCGACATCTTCCTCCCGGTGACGGCGCGCTTTCACGACGGCCCTGAAGAGCCCATCGACACGCTCAACAACGACGAGCCCTTCCTCGCGCTCGTCGAGGCCTCGGGCAACGTGACGCTCGTGCAGAAGTCCCACATCGTGACGGTGACCACGAAGCGTTCGCGCTCCGACGAGCTGAGCCAGGGAGCCAACGGCATGGAGGTGGAGTTCACCCTCTCCGACGGAACCGTCTGGACCGGCTCCATCTACCCGGAGCTGCGGGCGGAAGGGCCGCGCCTCGTGGACTTCCTCAACGAGCCCTCGCGGCGCTTCATCGCGCTCTTCACCGAAGACCAGGTGCTGGCCGTGAGCCGCGAGCACCTCGCCTTCGCGCGCCCCGGCGCCTGATTCCCCCGCTCAGGACCCGTCGTCGGGCGCGATGCCCAGGTACGCGCAGACCATCCGGTCGAGCTCGCGCACCAGCACCGCGTCGGAGACCGAGACGTCGGGCAGGCCGCTGACCGCGAAGGCGTTGCGCTGCTCCAGCGTCGCCGTGACCACGCGCAGCGCCATCTCCACGGCGCGCCTGGGCTGCGGGTGCCCGATCTGATCGCGCCGCGAGAGCACCAGCGCCGAGAGGCGCTCGCCGATGGTGACCGCCGTGGTGGCCCGCCGCGCCGCGAAGCCGACGTCACCGGCGAAGGCGGCGGCGAAGGCGTTCATGATGTTCTGGCGGGAGCCGAAGACCTCGACGGCGAGGCGCACCCCGGCGCGCACGATGTCGCGCATCGAGGCCGCTTCCCACCGCGTCGGGTCGAGCAGCGCGTCGGTCTGCGCGAGCGCCCGCTCACACGCCCGCTGATGCACCGTCTCCAACAGCGCCCGCTTGTCCGGAAAGCGCGCGTAGAACGCCCCCACGCTCGACCCCGCGGCCTTCACCACGCCGGGGATGGTGACCGCGTCGAGCCCCCGCTCCAGCAGGATCGCCTCGGCCGCGTCGAGGATGTTCTCCATCGTGCGCTGGCTGCGGGCCTGCTGCGGGGCGTTGACCCACTGGAGCGGCGTCTCGGGCTTCACGGTCAGTAGTTCAGGAGCTTCTTGAGGTGGAAGTAGAAGGGCGTCGCGCTGCCGTCGTGCTTGCGCTTGATGGGCCCGTCCATGATCGGGAGGTAGGTGACCACGCGCTCGCTGGCGTCACCCGTCACCTGCGCGAGCGCGGTGCGGTGCCAGAGGCGGCCGTCGTGGATGGTGAGGTCGCCGGCCTCGGTGGTGATGGCGAGCTCGTTGGGGTCGGGCTGCATGTCGAAGAAGTGGGCCTTCGTCGTGAGCATGGAGGAGATGGACTGGTTGTGCGTGCAGGGCAGCACGCGCAGCCCGCCGACGCGGAGGGGCGAGTCGGTGATGGAGAAGCCGACGTTGAGGTAGCGCCGCGGCTTCTCGAAGTAGGCGATGTCGCGGAGGCTGTCGGTGTGCCAGCCGAGGTTTTTGTACTTGGCCCCCGCGTGGTTGCGGAAGCGGTTGACCACGAGGCCGTCGCGCTCGTCCTGCCCGATGCGCGAGCCCGGCGCGAGGTCGTCGACGATGGCCTGGAAGCGCGGGTCGCGGAGAAACTCCGCGAAGGTCGGGCTCTGGAGGGAGACGAAGGGGATGCGCCCGAAGAAGGGAGTGCCGTCGTCGCGCTGGCCCTTGATGAGGGGGACGCCGTTGACGTTTTCGGCCTTCTTGGCGACGAGCTCGGCGGTGAGCTGGTTGAAGGCTTCGTAGAGCGAGCGGGCCTTCTCGCGTGAGGCGAAGCGCCTGAAGCGGATGAAGCCGTAGGTCTCGAAGAAGTCGATGTGCTCGGGCGTGAGCCGGTCTTCGAGGCGGAAGTCGGGGATGTGGATGACCCGGTTGGCGCGCGGGAGCTGCGGGTCGATGGCGGGTGCGGTCGCGGTGTCAGAAGCGGGCGCGTGATCGAGCGACATGGCGTAGACCTCCGGTCGAGAACAAACAGAACCGAAACAAGAACGAGCATTCTGTTAGACGCGTGACGGACGACTGTCAAGCCGTCGGACGGTAGTTCCAGAAACAGAATGGCATGCCCAGCACCGACCACGTCCCCGGCGTGCACGCCGTAGCGCCAGCGCGGCGCGCAACGGTCACGCCACAACAGGCGGCCGTTCGAGGCTGATGCGGCCGAGCGTCCCGGCGCGAAACTCGTGCACCAGGATGTCGGCGGCCTTGTAGACGTCGACGGTTCCGCCGCTGCGGAGGCACCCGCGGCGCCGACCAATCTCTTCGAGCAGCGCCCCCGCCGACGCGGGCAGGGTCTTCAGCTTGTAGCGGGCGAGCAGCAGCGCCGGGTAGTGCGCGAGGAAGTACTGCCCCGCGAAGAGCCCGACGCTCTGGTACTCGATGGCCGTGTCGGGAATCGCCCCGCCGAGCGCGAGCCGCATCGTGGCGTCGCCGTCCTCGATCTTCGGCCACAGCAGCCCCGGGTTGTCGGTGAGCGTCATCCCGCTCGGCAGCGCGTACGACTCGAGCTCCTTGGTGACGGCGGGCTTGTCGCTCGCCGCCGCGACGACGCGTCCCATGAGCGTGTTGATGAGCGTCGACTTCCCCACGTTGGGGATGCCCACGATCATCGCCCGCAGCGACTTGTCCCCTCCGCGGTCACGCTTCGCGATGCGCTCGCACAGCGCCGGGACGCGCGACTTCGTCTCTCCCGCGCGCGTGGTCGTCGTGGCGACGGCGAGCACCGTGGCGTCGGTCTCGAAGTGCTTGAGCCACGCCTCGGTGGCCTCCGGGTCGGCGAGGTCGCTCTTGCTGAGCACCTTCACGCAGGGCTTGTCCCGCCGCAGCTCGGCGACGACGGGGTTGGCGCTGGCGGCGGGCATGCGCGCGTCGAGCACCTCGATGACGACGTCCTGCGACGGCATCACCTCCGCCATCACGCGGCGGGCCTTGTTCATGTGTCCCGGGTACCACTGGATCGGCATCGCGGGACGCTCCTACCACGGACTACCGCGCGTGCAGCGGCTCGCAGCGCACGCGACGCCACGCGGTCGGGGCGCCGACCACATCGAGGTCGACGCTCCCTTCCAACCCGTCGCCCCGGGCCGTGAGGGTGATCTCGCGGTTCGGTGCGTTGTCGGGCGCCACGATGGTCACATCTCGGAGGCAATGCCCGGTGCCACTCGACTCGACCCCAGCGCGCGTCACGAGCGAAAACAGAGTGTCGTCGGGCGAGTGTTGCGCTGCGAGGTCCGCCAGGAGGCTGACGAATTGCTCGTGCGTCGCAATCACGATGGCGTCCTCGGAGGTCGGTCGGCGGCAGGGCCGCAGCGTGGAGCCATCGAGCGAAGGCAGCTCAATCGGACCAGTCCTCGTGCAAGCGCGTGCAGCGTCGGCGATCGGCAGCATCCGTACGACTCCGGGGTACTGCGCTCCGACGACCGGCCCCGCGCATCGCCCCTGGCGCGCGATGGCGACCACGGCCTCGCCGCGCCCCCATTTGAACGGCCGGCGCCCCCGGACTCGACCATCGGGTCCAACGTCGAGAGCCACTCCCGCGTCACGGAAATCGCTGAGGCGTCTCAACCCGCTGCTCACCACAAACACGACGCCCCCGTCCGGGAGCGCGAAGACCTGGCCGACCGACACTCTGTCGTCGTCGGCCTCGTCCAGCATGGGTTCGGGAATCGGGACGACCTGCCCCCCAGCGCGGACCCATGCGAGCGCGGTCGCCGCACCGCTTCGCGTCGTCAGCCTTCCGCGTGGCGTCACCGCCCACCCCAACCAGCGCACCGAACCGGTCACACCGACCGATCGGTACGTCGCCTCAGCGTCGCCGCCATACCGGCACTGGTATGTAGACCAACCTGCGATGGACGCAGCCGCGATGGGCTCGTGCGGCCATTCATGCGGCCCGCCCAGGCTCATCGCGCCCGTGGGCGAGACGTACACCGCGCTGATCCTGATTCCCGTAGCGTTCAGTTGGTTGCGGAGGGCCCCGCTCTCGGGCTGCCGAACTTCGGGACGCCCGGCGTCCGCACGATGGTGAAGCCTGCCGTCAACGCCCAGCACGAGATGCCCGCCTGTCGTCTGCACCGTCACGCCCGATGACCCCAGGTAGAGACCCCGCGCGAACTCGCCTGCCAGCCCAGGCATTGACCGGGTCAACCCTCCATCCGTGGTGACCTCGACGCGCAGGTCGTTGAGCCACGCGACGCCGCTTCGATCATCGCCGAAGACGGCATCTCTCACCGGCCCCGGCAGCTCTGCTCGCACCGGAAGGCCGCTCCCCGCGGTGACCCAGAGGTCGCCGTTGAACCCGAGGATGGCCGCGCACCCGACCGCCCTACGCGGCACATCGCGCACGCGCACGCCGACCCGCCCCACGCGGTCGCAGCGGACCGAGGAAGGAGTCGCTTCGCGCGACGTCGCCGCTGGTGGTGGCGAACACCCATCCGTCACGCACCTCGGTGGCGACGGCGATGTCGTGTTCGAACCGCATAGCTGCGACCTCCACTCGTTTCGACGACGAGACGACGAAGCGCACAGGACCCGCGATGACCTGCTGACTTCCGTCCGGCTGTAGCCCCGCGGCCCAGACTGCGGCGTCCGACCGCACGACGTCTCCCGTCGAAACCACCGCGCCCGGACGGTGCAGCTCCCGACTCGACGCACGCCGCGCAGCGAGACCACCGCTCACCCCCAACACCGCGAGCAACGGAACGAGCACCAGCTCCAAACGCGGTCGTGCCGCCCCTTCCCCAGGCCCGCTCAGCGTGGGCTCGCGGTACGGCATCACATCAACGCTCGCCCCCTCTCACGACTCCCGTCAAGCGGAGCGTCTCACTCCTGCGACTCGGAGTAGGCGTCGGTGGTGCGCGAGAGAGTCGGCTGTGCGTTCGCAGCCCTGCGACGAGGGGAGAAGCCGCCAGGACGCAAGGGTCGCAAGGTGGCGGTGGGATGGGCGCGACAAGGCTCCAGTCGCTCGCGCTCCCCGTCTCGCGAAACCGAGGCACGTTTTGCGATGAGAACTCGTCCTTGCGACCCTTGCGCCCTGGCGGCTTCTTCTGACATCGCAGGGCCGCGAACAGGCAGCCGACGCTTTCCAACCGACACCAACACCTACTCCAAACGTCAGTCTCACTCCCCGGCGTGTATCGGCAGGTGCCGTTGCAGCGACGCGCTCCCCGTCTCGACCGACAGCGCTTCGATCTCCGCCACGCGCTTCGCCTGAAACTCCGGGTCCACCGCGTGCCTCACTTCCGCCCCATCCTTCGCAGGAATCTGGCTCATCGCGTGCTCGGTGAGCGCGGTGATGGTGAGGCTCGGGTTCACGCCGAGGTTCGCCGGGATCATCGACCCGTCGCACACGTACAGCCCCGGGTGCCCGAACACCTCGTTGCGCCCGTCGATGACGCCCGTCGTCGGGGAGTCGCCGATGGGCGCGCCGCCGAGGATGTGCGCCGTCGTCGGCGTGTTGAACAGCACCTCCATGATGGACGACTGCGGAACGCCGTTGACCTTCCCCGCAAACACCCGCGCGAGCTGATTGGCCAGCGGGATGTACGAGGGGTTGGGCTCTCCTTCGCCGCGGTCGGTGTCGAGCGCGCGGCTCCAGAGCGTGCGCCAGGTGCGACGCAGCCGCAGCGCGATGGAGTTGTCGAGCGTCTGCATCACCAGCAGGAACACGCCCCGCTTGGCCCACCCGAAGGGCCACAGGCTCTTCACGAAGGTCACCGGCTGGCGCGCGACGTTGCCCATCCATTTCAGCCACCGCGGCGCCCCGCTGCCGCCGTCCGTCAGCAGCGTCGACAACGGAACCAGCGCGTCGCTCCCCTCGCTGTACCGCACCACCTCGATGTGCGTTCGCTCGTCGGGGTGCATCGACGACGTGATGGCGATGCCCCGCGACCACTTCTCCGTCGGCTTCGGCGTGCTCACCCCGAGGATGGCCTCGCTGTTGGTCCGCACCAGGCCCCCGAGCATGTTCGAGACGTTGGGCAGCGACCCGCGATCCTTGCTCTCCAGCAGCAGCTTCACCGTGCCGAGCACGCCCGCCGAGAGCACCACGCGGCGCGCGGTGGTCACCTGCCGATCGCGCGCAAACCACGCGCCCGTCGCCTCGTGCGTGACGGCGTATCCACCATCGGGCAGGGCCTTCACGTCGACCACGGTTCGCATGGGCTTCACCTCCGCGCCGAGCTTCTCGGCGAAGTAGAGGTAGTTGCGATCGAGGGTGTTCTTGGCGCCGAAGCGGCAGCCGACCATGCAGCCGCCGCAGTGGTTGCAGCCCGTTCGGTCTGGTCCGGCGCCATTGAAGTACGGGTCGGGCGTCGTCTGGTTGGCGCTGCCGAAGTACACGGCGACGGGCGTCGTCACGTAGGTATCGCCGCGCCCGAGGTCCTTGGCCACCGACTGCAACACGCGGTCGGGCTCGGACTCGAAGCGGTTCTGCGTGACGCCCAGCATGAACTGCGCGACCCGGTAGTGCGGCATCAGCGCGCTCTTCCAGTCGCGCATCGCGGCCCACTGCGACGCCTCGAAGAAGGCGTTGGGCGGCACGTAGAGCGTGTTGGCGTAGACGAGCGACCCACCCCCGACGCCCGCCCCCGAGAGCACGAACACGTCCGACATGAACGACAACCGCAAGATGCCAAAACACCCCAGCGCGGGCATCCAGAGGGCCTTGCGGAGGTTCCAGTTGGTCTTGGGGAAGTCCTGCGGCTTCCAGCGGGGCCCGCGCTCCATGACGCAGACCCGGTAGCCCTTCTCCGTCAGGCGCAGGGCCGACACCGAGCCGCCGAAGCCCGAGCCGACGACCAGCACGTCGTAGTCGAATGATGCGCTCACGGGCGCCAGTGTCGCACGCCTCCTACGGTTCGTAGCGGTCGCCCTCGCGAGCACACGCGATGGGCGAGGCGTCGACGTCGTGGAGGTCGGAGTAGTGGATGAGCCGCATGCGATCGCGCACCGCGGACTCGACCGTGACCAGGCTCGCCAGCGGGGTGTGCGTGCCGTAGTTGGTCTCGTGCAGGAGGAGGTCGGAGCGCGCGAGCCACGCGATGAGCGACGGATCGAAGGCCGTGTCTGCGCTGTATCCGACGGACCTGCCATTGGCGCTCAGCCGCAGCGCCGACGTGGGGATGTGGTGCACCGTCGGCCGCCACTCCACCGTGAGCGCACCGATGCCGAACGCCTCGCCCGCCGCGGGCATCGGTCGCACCTCGGCGTAGTCCTCCAACGTGAGCGGATGACGCGCGCCGTCGGCGTCCATCAGCACGTCCATGCCGCCGCGCAGCCGGTGCTCCCAGAGCCCCGCGAGAACCTCCGGGATGGCGTGCACCGTGGTTTTTTTGCGCGTGACGAAGTGCCGCCAGAAGAGGAGCTGCTCCAGACCGCCCATGTGATCACCGTGCAGGTGCGTGATGAGCACATGGTCGACGTCGTCGAGGCCGATCACCGGGCCGCCGCGGTCGCCGAGCTCACGCAACGCGCGGGCGAGCGCGGGCGGAGCGTCGATGAGCAACCTCGTGTCGTCGGCCTCCACCAGCAGGCACGCGTTGTAGTACCGCGACGTAAACGCATCGCCGACGCCGACGACTCGCACCGAGAGGCTCATGGCGACAGGTTACCCCCGCACCGTTGCGTCTGCGCATGGTCCGATGGAGTGTCCGCTCCCGCCGCCATGAACGACCTCCTCGACCGATCGGCCCTCGACCAGTCCACGCTCCTGCGCGACGGCGCCGTCTCCGTCGAGGAGCTCACCCGCGCGTACCTCGATCGCATCGCCCGCCGCGATCGTTCGCTCAACGCCTTCGTCCAACAGATCCCCCGCCGCGCCGTCGCGACCGCTCGCGCCCTCGATCGAGAGCGCCTGCGCGACCGCAACGCCCGCCGTAGTCCCCTCTGGGGTCTGCCCACGGCGATGAAGGACCTCCACATGGCCCGCGGAACCTTCACCCGCCTCGGCTCGCGCGCCTTCCGCTACCTCTGGACGCCGATGGACGACCTGAGCACCGCCGCCGTCCGCCGCGCCGGCATGGTGCTCACCGGCAAGCTCTCCACCTCCGAGCTCGCGATCCTCCCCTTCGTCGACACGGACACCCATCCTCCGACGCGCAACCCGTGGGACCTCTCGCGCTACTCGGGTGGCTCCTCGGGCGGGTCATCCGCCGCCATCGCCGCTGGCATGCTCCCGATCGCCGTCGCGAGTGACGGCGCGGGCTCCATTCGCATCCCCGCTGCCTTCTGCGGGCTCGTCGGTCACAAGCCGACCCGCGGTCTGCTGCCCAACCCCTTCGCGCCCTTCGAGAAGCTCGAACTCTCCGTGGTCGGCCCGCACGCGCGCAGCGTCGACGACGCCGCGGCCCTCATGGACGTGCTCATCGGACGCGAGGAATTCCTGCCCGCAGTCCGTCGACCGCCCGGCCGGTTGCGCGTGCGCTACACGACCCACAACGCGGTGATCGCGACGGCCCCGGAGGTCAACGACGCCGTCCTCAAGGTGGTGCGTCTGCTCGCCGCACAGGGTCACGACGTCGAAGAGGCGGACTGCTTCGTCGGAACGGTCGAGGAGTTCATGCCGATGTTCCGATACCTGGCGCGCGGGATGTTCGTGCCCTCCGAGGCGGGTTTGCAGGGGACGACCAAGCTCCTCCGCGACCCGGCAGGCGCCGTGGATTTCGCCTTCGCGATGGCCCGTCGCGAGATGTTTCGCGCGCGCATCGACGCGTGGTTTGGCGACGCCGACCTGTGGGTGACGCCCACCGTGGCCGTGGCCCCGCCGCGGGTGGGCACGTGGACGCAGGACGCGCCGCAGACCCTCCTCGACGAGGCCGCTCCGCTCGGCGCGTACACGGCGGTGTTCAATGCCAGCGGGCACCCGGCGACGACCATCCCGGTGTGGCCGCAACCCGGAGGATTGCCCGTGGGCGTGCAGCTCATCACGCCTCGCTGGGAGGACGTGCGAGCGTTGTCGGTCGCGAGGATGGTGATGGAGGCGTTGGGGACACCGATCGCGCCGGTGGCCCCGGAGAAGGGCTAGAACCCGAGCGCGGCCCAGGTCGCGGGGCCGACGATGCCGTCGACGTCGAGCTCGTTCTCTTCCTGAAACTCCCGCACTGCCTCGTCGGTGCCCGGGCCGAAGTCGCCGTCGACGTCGATCTCCCATCCCTGCTCGACGAGCGCTTCCTGGAGCTGGCGCACTGCGCGCCCCTGCGACCCGAGCTCGAGCTGCGGGTGCGACGACGACTGGTGTGAGTGCGTCGCGATGCCCAGCGCCGCCAGCGTGGCGGGGCCGGCGACACCGTCGACGTCGAGGTTGTTGTTGTCCTGAAAGTGCCTCACCGCCGCGTCGGTGGCATCGCCGAAGTCGCCGTCGACGTCGAGCTCATAGCCCTGCGCCACCAGCGCCGATTGAAGATGGCGAACCGCGCTCCCCGTGCTCCCGAACTGCAACATCGACATGCGTCTCCTCCGTGGCGCCGGCACCGCCAGCGCCGCGCAAACTAGGGACCACGGCCCGCGCGTTCTCGTCAACGGACAAGTTTCGTGCTCGCTGACTCCGCCCCACATCGCCCTTCCTGTCACTCGACACTGTGGTCTCCAGCGTCGACACCGTGACGGCCGTGTCGCGCCTGAATCCGCGAAGAAATAGGCTCAACCAGACGCCTTCGGTCGGCGTACGAGGGGTTGCGGTCTGCGCTGTGCCGGCTCTAGCTTTTCAACCGTTGAGGGATAGGCGGAGGTGACGACTCATGGAGAACGTGGTGCGCGTGCTGTTGCTGGAAGACGACGCCGTCGACCGGCTCGTGTTCCTACGCACCCTGCGCCGGAGCACGACGACCCGCTACGAGGTGCACACCATCGAGTGCCTCGCCGAGCTCGCCGCCGCGATGGAGGCGCGACAGCCCGACGTGGTCGTGCTCGACCTCAACGTCCCTGACAGCAACGGGCTCCAGACCTTCCTCAACGCCCGCCGCCACACCGCGCGCCTGCCCTGCGTGGTGCTGAGCGGAATGGACGATCAGCAGATCGGCATGCAGGCCCTCCAGCAGGGCGCGCAGGACTTCCTGGTGAAGGGTGAGTTCAGCCCCGCGATGCTCGATCGCGCCCTCGCCCACGCCATCGCGCGGTCGCAGCTCGTGCAGGTCGTCGCCTCCGCGGCGCTGCACGACGAGCTCACCGGCCTGCCCAACCGCCTCCTCGCCGCCGACCGCTTGCAGACGGCCGTGCGCCGCGCGCAGCGCCTCGACGAGCGCCTCGCCGTGATCTTCGTCGACCTCGACCGCTTCAAGCCCATCAACGATCGCTACGGCCACCACGTCGGCGACGCGGTGCTCTGCGCCATCGCGGGTCGCATGCGCGCGTCCCTGCGCTCGTCGGACACCGTCGCGCGCTGGGGCGGCGACGAGTTCGTGTGCGTGGTGGAAAACGTCGGCGACCTCGCCTCGGCGCGCCAGGTCGCGGCCAAGCTGCTGCGGGCGCTGGTCGAGCCGCTGCGCTTCGCGACGACGGCGGGCGACACGCTGCACCTGGAGGTCAACGCAAGCATCGGCGTCGCGTACTTCCCCGACCACGGGCACGAGGCCGACGAGCTGCTCCAGTGCAGCGACGCGGCCATGTACGCTGCCAAGCAGGCGGGCGGTGGCGTGGTGACCTGGGGATCCGAGGGCATGCGCGCGCTCTCTCGCCGCGCCGACAGCCGGGTGCTCGTGGCCGCGCCGTCCTCGTCGAGCAGCTCCGCGATGCTCAGCGCGCTCGGTCAGGGCGGGCGCGACTGAAGGCCGACGCTGACCCTGGACACGTCACGGGGGCGATGCAACGATCGGGTCGCGTCTGCATCGTGTTCAGACCGGGAGTTCAACGCCGCCATGGGAATCGTCGACCGCTTCAGCCGCGCCGTGAAGTCGAACATCAACGCGCTCATCGACAAGGCGGAAGACCCCGCCAAGGTGCTCGCGCAGACCATCGATGACATGACCGAGGAGCTCAAGAAGGCCCGCCAGGAGGTCGTCTCGTCGCTCGCGTCGGTCAAGCACCTGGAGAAGAAGCAGCGCGACCAGTTGGAAGAGGCGTCGAGCTGGGAGCGCCGCGCCATGCTGGCCCTGGAGCAGGGCGACGAGGAGCTCGCGAAGGAGGCCCTCAAGCGCAAGAAGAAGAACGAGACCGACGCGCTCGACACCGACAAGCTCAAGGAGCAGCAGGCCAGCTACGTGTCCGAGCTGCGCGCCACCATCGAGCAGTTGGAGCGCAAGCTCGAAGAGCTCAAGGCCCGGAAGAACACCCTCTCCTCGCAGGTGGCCCAGGCCCGCGCCGCCGGTGGCAACCCGGTCGGTGGCAGCAACGCCGGGGCGGTCGGTCGGCTGCGCGAGATGCAGGAGCGCATCGACGCGATGGAGGCCGAGGTCGAGGCGCACGACGTCATCGAAGACCCGAAGAAGCACTCGCTGGAGGAGCGCTTCCGCAAGCTGGAGCGGGGCGAGACCGGCGACGGATTGGAAGACGAGCTCGCGGCCCTGAAGGCCCGACTCAAGAAGTAGCTCCCCGCCGCACCACCGATCGTATGCCCCTCATACGATCCCCCGAAACACCGACAGACACAGGCTAACGACGGCGGAGGAGGTTCTTCTCCGCTTCGAGCACATCCTTGGCGAGCGCCTGCACCTTCGGGTGGTTGGACTTGCGGCCGAGCAGCATGAGGAAGGCCTTGGCGTTCTTCACGTCGCCGCGGCGCAGGCTCTCGGAGATCTGGAGGTAGAGCGGCTGCACATCGGCGGGCAGTGGTTCTTCGGCGACGGCGCTCACCTTCGCCTCGCCGACCACCTTCACGCGCTCGGTGTCGGGCGTGAGGCGCGACTCGCCCCGCGCGAGCGCGGCGTCGTAGCGAGCGCGCAGCACCGGGTCGAGGAGCACCCGGTAGCCCTCCGAGCCGCGCTTGAAGATCTTGAGGACGCGCTGCTGGGTGTCGACGTCGTCGACGTGCTGGTCGGGGTGAAACCTGATCGCAAACTTGTGAAACGCGTCGCGGATCTGGGCGAGCGGCGCATCACGGGCCACACCCAGCAGGGTGTAGTAGTCGATGCGATCGAGGTTCTCGGCGAGGACGCGGTCGGAGAGCATCAGGGCACCGGAACGACGGCGCTGCGATTGCGAGCGGCCATGTCCATCTGCGACGACTCCGACGGGATGGTCAGGAGGTTGACCCGGACGGCCTGCTCGTAGCCGGTCTCGAGGTCCTTGGCGCGGACGCGGAGCGTGCCGTCGGCTTCGAGCTCGAAGGTGACCGCGACGACGACCTCGCCGCGGGCCGCGGGCCGGAGGTTGGTGAGCTCCAGCTCGCCGAGGGCCTGGTTGTCCGCGAAGCGCCGCGACTCGCCCTGCGCGATGCGAATGATGACCGAGTCCTGCTGGTCGTTGGTGGTGGCGAAGTTGCGGGTCTGCTCCACCGGGATGGTCGCGTTGCGGCGAATCACCGACTCACAGAGCCCGCCCGCGGTCTCGACCCCGAGGCTGAAGGGCGTCACGTCGAGGAGCAGCGGGGCCGCCATCGGGCGCATGCTGGGCGGCGCCATCGAGGGCGGAGGCATGGAGCCCGGCGGCATCGAACCGGCGCCGCCGTAGGCAGGCGGCGGATACTGGGACGGCGACGGAGGGGGCGGATACGTCGGGGCCGGACCCATCACCGGAGGCGCGACGGCGGCGACCTTCTGGGTGGTGTTGCCCGAGGTGGGCATCGCGCGGGTCATCTCGTCGATGGGAAACGACGCCGACGGGCCCTTGGCGATGAGCGTCGCGGCGTTGCCGACCGACGACCCGAAGATCTCCTCGGTGTCGATGCGGAACGACGGGATGGAGACGTCCTTGTCGCCGCCCGCGATGGGCGTCGAAGGCTCGACCCGCACGCCGGGAAACGACGCCTCGGTGCCGATCTTCACGCCAGGGTTGGAGCGGTCGCCGCCGCCGAACATGGCGTCGTCGAGGTGAAACGACGGGACCGAGGGCTCGTTGATCGAGCGGCCCGGGTTGGTCGTCGACTCCAGCGTCGAGCGCGGCGTGCTGATGGCCGCGGCGATGGCGGGCGGCAGCACCGAGGCGATCTCGGGGCGCAGGCCACCCGTGTTCTGCGGCGGTTGTGGGCGCGGCGGGGGCGGCGGATGGATGGGCGCCGACTGCTGCGGCGGAGCGGGTGGCTGCCGTGGCGGCGGCGGGACGACCGGGCTGGCCGCGATGGGCTTGGCCACCGGGAGGTTTTGCCGGAGCGGCGGCGGGGTGATGAGGGGACTGGAGTGGTCCTTCACCGACGGCAGGTGCGGGTCGGAGGTGGGCAGCGGGCCGACCACCGACGGGTCGTCGAGGTTGAACGCCGGCACCGGCACCGAGATGGCGACCGTGGGGTCGTTCTTGAGGCGACCCATGAACGACGGCTCGTCGAGCTGACCGAGACCACCGGGCGCCTCTTGCGCCACCGTTCGCTCCATCGGCGACGGCGACATCATCGTGGCGTTGCTGAGGTCGGAGAACGGGTCGTCGAGCTCCATCGAGTTGCGCGCCGCGGGCTTCGCCTGCGTGGGCACCGGAGGGGGCGGACGACCAGGGAGCGGAGGCGGCTTGGTCGACCCGCGCAGCGCGCTGTTGGGAACGGGCGGCGGCACCACGATGGGCGCCTTGGGCATCGTGTGCGCGCCGGAGTCTTCTCCGACGCCGGTCAGCGTCGTGCGACTCGGGCCCGGCGCACTGACCTCCGGACCATGCTGACCCGGCACGCCCGCCGCCGTCGCGGGAGGGCGAGGACCAGGCCCCGTGTTGGAGCGCTGCGGCGCGCCGTGAGTGCCGGTGATGGGACGGGTGGTGGGACCCTTGCGCGAACCGCCCGTGAGCGCCTCGGCGAGGATGGACGCACCAAGCGCGACGACCTCCTCGGGAGGAAGGTTGGTGAGCGGCTCGCGGCCGAAGAACGACGACACCCGCGAGCGCACCGTCGGGATGCGCGTGCTGCCGCCGACGAGGATCACGGCGGTGAGGTCGCTCGGACGGAGCCCCGCGAGCTTGAGCGCCTCGGAGCACACGTCGAAGGTGCGGGAGATGAAGGTGCCGGAGAGGCGTTCGAGCTCCAGGCGGGAGAGCCCCTGCGCGAACTTCACCGGGCGACCATCGGGCAGCGTGATGTCCACCCCGATGCGGCTCTGGTCGCGCGACGAGAGCTCGCACTTCGCGGTCTCCGCGGCGTCGCGCAGGATGTCGTAGAGCACCCGGTCTTGCAGCGGGTCGAGCGAGGTCGTGCGCTGGAAGTTCTGGAGCAGCGAGTCGGTGATGGCGATGTCGATGTCGTCGCCGCCGAGGAAGGTGTCGCCCGCCGTCGCGAGCACCTCGAAGACGTTGCCCGACAGCTCCAGCAGCGTCACGTCGAAGGTGCCGCCGCCGAAGTCGTAGATGCAGATCTTCTCGCGCGTGCCGCGCCCGTAGCCGTAGGCCAGCGCCGCCGCCGTGGGCTCGTTGAGGATGCGCACCACCTCGAGCTCCGCGATGCGGCCGGCCACCTTGGTGCTCGACCGTTGCAGCTCGTTGAAGTTGGCGGGCACCGTGATGACGCAGCGATCGACCTTGTCCTGCAGGCCCATCTCGGCGATGCGCCGCGCCTCGCGCAGCACCATGGCGGAGAGCTCTGGCAGCGCGTGATCGCCCCCGCGGGTCGACACGATCACCGAGCTGTCGGCGCCCTCCTTGAGCTCGAAGGGCATGCGCGAGCGGGCGCGGCGCACCTCCTCGCTCTTGAAGGGTCGACCGAGCAGGCGCTTCACCGAGTACACGGTGTTGCGCGGGTCGATGGCGCGACGCATTCGCGCGGCCCTCCCGACGATGCGCTCGCCGTTTTCGGCGAACGACACCACCGACGGAATCAGCGTTCCGCCGCTCGCATCGGGGAGTACCTGGGGACGACCCCCGACAGAGACGGCGACGACGGAATTGGTGGTTCCAAGGTCGATACCAACAGCAGGTGCGGCCATCGTGTCCGAGACTCTAACAGGGCCACGGGGCTCGCTGCGAGATTGATGTCAGCGATGATCGTCAGAACCGGTGTGTCAGCGAGACCCACGGGATGACCACCAGCCGCTCCGACCACAGCGGGCAGTCGGGCGACAACGGCGCGAGCACTCCCATGTCGGCCGAGAACCGCCGCGTGTAGAAGCGCGCTCCAGCCAGCGCGTAGGGCAGCCAGCGCAGCGATCCGTTGCCCACGAGCGGCCGCGCCAGGTCGCTCTTCTCGGGCGTGAGCTCGTTGAAGGACACGCCCTGCAACAGCACCTTGATGCCCTCGATGATGCGCACATCAGCAGTCACATGGCTGAGCAGCCACGCGCCGCCGAGGCCAGTGCGCTGCGCCACATGCACGCCGGCGTGGACGCCGACGCGGTCGTTCCAGAGCGAGAGCAGCGGCCCCGTGGCCCAGCCGAGCCCCGCGTAGGACCATGTAAAGCCCAGCTGGCTCGTCGGGCGCTCGCCTTCACCGACGAAGGGAATCGTCGCGTAACCCCACCACGCCGCCGCCACGCCGTCGCGCTGGATGAACCCCACGCGCGCATCGACCGACAGCCCCAGGAAATAGAACGGCACCCCGACGCCCACGTCGATCGATCGCGTGAGCCCGCGGCGCAGCCCCACCCAGCCGAGGTGCGAGAGGTACATCCCCGCGAAGTCGCCGTACCGCAGCAACACCGCCGACGGCATCTGGAAGTGCTGCGTCATCCCAGGGTCTTCCGACCCGCGCTGCACTGGTCGTCGCGTGATGATCGTCTCGCGCCGCGCGACCGGCGGCGCCGTCGTGGGCCACCGCCGCGCCTGCGGAACCTCCGCGGTCACCTCACCCGCAGGCTGCGTGGGCGAACCCGACCACGGTGGCGGTGGAGCGTCCTGCGCCAGACCGGCGGCGCCGTGCAGCACCATCGCCGCCCACGCCGTCCGTCCCAGCACCCTGGCGCGCCACACGCTGAGCCTCCTTCACTCCGTCGCGGCGTCGATCTCGGTCGCGGACTCCATCTCCGCCGGCGGCGGCGGGACCAACGACTCGCCGCCCTCGGGCTCCGGCTCGGCCACCGGCTCGACGGCCACGACCTTCTCGTCCGAGTCCAACCGGATGATGCGCACGCCCTGCGTGTTGCGACCCGCCTGCCGGACCTCGCTCACCTTCGTTCGGATGATCTGGCCGCGGTCGGTGATGACCATGAGCTCCATCGACTCCGTCACCAGGTCGAGGTCGACCACCACGCCGTTTCGCTCGCTGGTGTCGATGGCGATGATGCCGACACCGCCGCGGCTCTGGCAGCGGTGCTCACCCACGGGCGTTCGCTTGCCATAGCCGTTGGCGCACACCGTCAGCACCTGCTGATTCACCGGGTCGTCGATGACGTCCATGGACACCACCACGTCGTCGTCGCGCAGCTCGACGCCCTTCACCCCGCGCGAGTCGCGGCCCACCTGCCGGATGTCATCCGCCTTGAAGCGGATCGACATGCCCCCGCGGGTGCCCAGCATGATCTCCTGCCCCGGCTCCGTGACCACCGCGCGCAGGAGCGTGTCGCCCTCCTCGATGGCCACCCCGATGATGCCCGTGACGCGGATGTTGGCGTACGCCGCGAGCGTGGTGCGCTTCACCAGCCCCTTCGCCGTCGCCGTCACCAGATCGGCCCCCTCGCGGAACTCGCTCACCGGCACCACCGCGGCGATCTTCTCGCGCTCGACGCCCTCCTTCTCGGCGGTGTCGATGCCGATGAAGTTCACGATGGAGCGGCCCTTGGACGTCCGCGAACCCTCCGGAATCTCGTAGACCTTCTTCAAGAACACCCGACCGCGGTCGGTGAAGAACAGCACGTGGTCGTGCGTGCTCGCGACGAAGAAGCGGTTGATGAAGTCATCATCACGCGCCTCCATCCCGATCTTGCCGCGACCACCGCGACGCTGCGCCCGGTAGTCCGACAGCGCCGTGCGTTTGATGAAGCCCTTGTGCGAGCAGGTGATCACCATCTGCTGCTCGGCGATGAGGTCTTCGATGGAGATGTCGCCCGCGTCGGCCACGATCTCCGTGCGCCGCGGGTCGGCGTAGCGCGCGCGGACGTCCACCAGCTCACCGCGAATCACCCCCATGAGCACCCGCTCGTCCCCGAGGATGGCCTGGAGCCGCGCAATGGTGTTGGACAGCTCGCCGTACTCCGTCGCCAGCTTCTCGCGCTCCAGGCCCGTGAGCCGCGCGAGGCGCATGTCGAGGATGGCCTTCGCCTGCCGCTCGCTCAGCCTGAACTCCGGCACCAGCGCCGCCGCCGCGATCTCCTCTTCGGGCCGACCTGCGCGCCGCACGAAGTCTTCGAGACCGCGCAGCGGCAGCGCCATCAAGCGCTCGCGCGCCGTGTCGACGTCGGGGCTCTCGCGGATGGTCTGGATCACCCGGTCGATGTCCGTGGTGGCCATGCCGAGGCCGAGCACCACCTCGCGCTGCGCCTCTGCCGCGCGCAGCTCGAAGCGCGTGCGCCGCGTGACCACGTCGCGGCGGTGGTCGAGGAACACCCGCAGCATCTCGGCGAGCGACATCACCTTCGGCTGTCCGCCGACGATGGCGAGGTTGGTGACGCCGAAGCTCTCCTGGAGCTGGGTAT
Source organism: Polyangiales bacterium (assembly GCA_044229975.1). Lineage (GTDB taxonomy): Bacteria > Myxococcota_A > Polyangia > Polyangiales > SCUS01. Next base: position 95,447 of record JBGARZ010000014.1, on the reverse strand, counting down.
TCTTGTAGAGCTGGTTGAGGACGACGTTGGCGTTGGCGTCGCGCTTGAGCTCGATGACGACCCGCATGCCCTCGCGGGAGCTCTCGTCGCGCAGGTCGGAGATGCCCTCCAGCCGCTTCTCGCGAACGAGCTCGGCCATCTTCTGGAGCATCGTGGCCTTGTTGACCTGGTACGGGATCTCCGTGACGACGATCTGCTCGCGGTCGCTCTTGCCCATCGGCTCGATGGAGCAGCGCGCGCGAATCACCACGTTGCCGCGGCCCGTGGCAAACGCCTGCCGGATGCCGTGCTTGCCGTAGATGATGCCGCCCGTCGGGAAGTCCGGCCCCTGCACCAGACCCATCAGGTCGTCGAGCGTGGCGTCGGGCTGGTCGATGAGCAGCACCGCCGCGTCGACCACCTCGCCGAGGTTGTGCGGCGGGATGTTGGTCGCCATGCCCACGGCGATGCCGCCCGAGCCGTTGACCAGGAGGTTGGGGTAGCGCGCCGGGAGCACCAGCGGCTCGCGCTCGCTCGCATCGAAGTTGTCGCCGAAGTCGACGGTCTCCTTGTCGAGGTCTTCGAGCAGCTCGGCCGCCAGCTTCGAGAGGCGCGCCTCGGTGTAACGCATCGCCGCGGGGGGGTCGCCGTCGACGGAACCGAAGTTTCCCTGGCCGTCGACGAGGAGCATTCGCATCGCGAAGTCCTGCGCCATGCGGACGAGGGCGTCGTAGACGGACTTGTCGCCGTGCGGGTGGTACTTGCCGAGGCAGTCGCCCACCACGCGCGCGCACTTCTTGTACGGCTGGTTGGCGAAGAGCCGCAGCTCGCTCATCGTGTAGAGGATGCGGCGGTGCACCGGCTTCAAGCCGTCGCGCGCGTCGGGGATGGCCCGACCCACGATCACGCTCATCGCGTAATCGAGGTAGCTCCGCTGCATCTCCTCCTGGATGAGGATGGGGACCATGCCCCCCGAGTTGCCGCCCCCGTCCGCCCGATTGTCGTTGTCCGCCATCGCGCGGACGGTCTAGCAGACCCTCGCCAGAACCTCCATTTTGAAGTGTTCCAGAAGGCAATTGACGAGGACAGGCTATGTCATCGGCAACCATGGTTGACGCCATGATCGCCAACCGTCGATGGCGCGCCCCGATGGGTCTGATGGAGACGCCCGCGAATCACCGCGCGGAACACCAACTGCTACGCTCGACCTCTTCGTGAGCCCCCTCCGACGTCGCCTGAACACCCTCCTCCTGATCGCCGCATGCGTCACGACCGCGGGGTGCTTGACGCGCGGCCTCCCGCTCCCGCCGCCCAGCGTGACGGCGCAGGCGTTTACCGTCTGCGCTCCGACGGAGTGCCCCGGCGGCGGGGTGATCGTGGAGCTGTCAGGCACTTCGCTCCCCAACTCCGTGGTGCTGCTGCAGGACACCAACCAGCGGGCGAGCGTCGCGACGGGCGAGTCGCTCTTCGTGGGTACGACTGCCGATGCGACGGGCCTGTGGCGCCTCGTGATGGGGCCGGTGCCCGTGCGAGGGACGACGACGGTGCTCGCGCCGCAGGTGGGCGACGCGCTCAACCTCTTCCAGATCGCTCCGCCCGACAACGAGGTGTCGTCGTCGCGCATCATCACCGTGCTCGCGCCGCGCTGAGCGGAGCGTTGCTGAAAAGGTGACGCGGCGTCGCGCATCGTCGAAACGTTCGCCCATGCAGCGGGTCAATCCGATCCGCGGGCAACAGGAGCGAAGCCCTTGGCCATGGACGCAATGGGTTCCATGCGTGACCTCGATCAGATCCAGGAACGCGATGATGTCAGCCACTCGTCGCGGTTGATGTCCGTCGCCCTCGGCGCCATCGCCACGGCCTGCGTGCTCTTTGCCGTGGGCGTGATGGTGGGCCGCGAGGCGGGGGACACCCGACCGGCGCCACGAGAAGATCCGCTCGCGCAGCTCGACCGCCTCGCGGCGCGCACCGAAGGGTCGACGAGCGCCAACCTCACCTACGCCGAGCGCCTCACGGGCAACGCCCCGGCGGTCGCAGCGGCCGGTGGAGCGACGACGGCGGCGACCACCGCAGCGGGCGCCACGCCGACGCTGGCCACGGGGCCCTCGCTGGCTGACCCCACGCAGCGCCCGGTGCTGCTGCCGCAGAGCGCCTCTCCCCTCGGTGGCTTCGGCGTGCGGCTCAACGAGAGCGCCCTCGTCAACGCGGGCACGGTCAGCGCGGCGGCGACGATCCCGCGCGGTGCACCCGTGGCTGCCGGGAGCGACGGGCCGTTCACCGTGCAGGTGAGCTCGTTTCGCGCGGTGGGCCATGCGCAGACCTTCGCGCAACGGCTGCGTGACCGTGGCCACCGCGCCTACGTCGCCCAGCCCGCGACGGACCCCAACAACGTGGTGTGGCACCGCGTGAGGGTCGGTCCGTTCAACAACGCTCGCGAGGCGGCCGCCTACCGCGCCGACTTCGAGAACCGCGAGCGCATGCCGGCCATCGTCGTGCGCCGCGAGCCCCCGGCCGCCGCCATCGTGGCCCGCCCGCAGCACTGAGCCTCGGCTCAGCCTTCCTTACGCTTCTCGTCCTCCAGTCGACTCAAGGTCGACCCTCCCCTCCCCCAGACTCAACCCCGACCCCGGTGGGACTCAACGTCCACCAGGGTCGGGCTCGTCGCCTGTCCGGGTGGCACCCGACCACTGCGGGGTCGAGCTCAACCCCAACCCGGGTGGGACTCCACCGCTACGGGGTCGAGCTCCCAGGTAGGACCCACGCCGAGGCGTCGGCGCGGCGTGGGTCCCCGAAGCCGCTCAGTCCGTCGCGCGGCCGCGGAGGGCGAGCTGGAGCACCTGCCGCGCGAGCGTCGGCGCCTTCACCCGCCAGAGCGGGCCATTGGCCACCATCACCGCGATCGACAGCCGACGCCCCGCCCCCTCGGCGTTGCCCACGAACCACGTAAACGCCCTGAACGGCTCCGAGCCCGTGAGCGTTCCGGTCTTCCCGCCGACGGTCACGCCCTCCAGGTAGGCCCGGCCGGCCTCGTCGTGGAAGCCGTGAAACCCCGTGCCCTCGCTCACCGTTCGCGCCATCGCGCGGCCCAGCGTCGCGGCCACCCCAGGGCTCACCGCGCGGCGCCACGCGTGCTCTCCACCCACCGCCACCGTGTCGCCCTGCGCGTTGCGAATCGACGAGACGACCCACGGCCTCGTCATCTCTCCGCCCCGCGCGATGCCCTGCGCCAGGAGCGCGCCGTGGAGCGGCGAGAGCGTGCTGTTCCAGAAGCCCGCGGCGGTGCGCGCGAAGGCCAGCGTCTCCGACGGGACCGTGAGCTCGCTGATCGCCACGGGCGCATCGAAGGGGATCGCCTCGCCAAAGCCCCACTGCCGCGCCGTCACCTGGAGGCGGGGCGGGTTCAAGAGCTCCAACGCCCGCCGCGCGAAGACCGTGTTGGTCGAGCGCGCAAACGCCTCGGGCAGCGTGCTGCACTCCCGGTCGCGCCGTGGGTCGCTCATCAGGTCGCGCAGGGTCAGCGCGTGAAACCCGCCCGACCAGCAGGTGGGCTCCCGCTCCGACAGCCCCTCCTCCAACAACGCCGACGACGTCACGATCTTGAACACGCTCGCCGCGGGCGCCTCGGCCGCCCGCGCCAGGTCGTTGCTACTTCCGCGCGACGCCCAGACCAGCACCCGACCGGTCGCAGTGTCGAGCACCACCACGCTGGCCATGGGCAGCACATGGCGCTCCAGCAGGGCCGCCGTCGCGCGCTGCCACGCGGGTTCGAGCGTGAGGGCCGCCCGCCGACCATCGGGCAGATCGACCACGTACTCGTTGCTCCCCCGCTCAACCCGCCCACGGGACGGGTCGAGCCCGGCGACGACGGCCGTGATGGCCGCGGGCGTCCCACGAAAGCGCGCGACCCCGCCGTCGGCCACGCGGGAGGTTCCTGCTGGGATGTTGGCGCGCTGGGCCGAGGCGCTGTGCCTCAACACGACGAACGGAACCGCGGCCCCGACTACACCCACCAACGCCAGCGCGCGCGCTCGATCTACCATCGTGGGTCGAGGCCGTTAGCCAGGACGGGGGAGCCCGGTCAACTTCGCGGCATGCCTCCCGCAGAAGGCGTCCGAGGCCCTCCAGGGCGAGGCGACGGGCGATCGCCATGGAATCGTTGGGAAGTTCGCTACCCAAACGGGATCATGGGTACACTGCGGCATCGTGGCGGCGTCGGACCTGAACGACACCAGCAGGTTCAAGGTAAGCAGCTCGCGGGATCGCCCGAGCCGCGAGCCCGCGGTGCGTGAAGCGTGTCTGGTGGTGATGTACGGCGAGTCCATCGGCCGCCGCATCTCCCTCGGCCCCATGCCCCTCGGCGTCGGCCGCTCGGCGGAGAGCGATCTCCAGTTCGAGGAGGAGAGCGTCTCGCGCAGCCACTGTCGCATCGACCCGACGCTCGCCGACGGCGTGCCCGAGGCCTGGCGCATCACCGACCTTGGCAGCACCAACGGCACCTACGTCAACGATCGCTCGGTGGAGACCTCCGAGCTCAAGCACGGCGACCACATCCAGATCGGTCGCAACATCCTGAAGTTCCTGGTGAGCGGGCACATCGAGTCGGCCTACCACGAGGAGATCTATCGCCTCGTCACCACCGACGGCCTCACCAACCTCCCCAACCGCCGCGCCTTCGAAGACGCGATGCACCGGGAGTTCTCCCGCTCCACCCGCTACACGCGCCCGCTCTCGCTGCTGGTCATCGACATCGACCACTTCAAGAAGATCAACGACGTCCACGGCCACCTCGCCGGCGACGCGGCGCTCCGGCAGTTCGCCTCGCTGCTCAAGGTCAACCTCCGCCGCGACGACGTCGCCGGGCGCATGGGCGGCGAAGAGTTCGCGGTGTTGCTCCCCGAGATCGACGGCGTGGGCGCGCGGCTGACGGCGGAGAAGATCCGCTCGCTCACGGCCAAGCACCGCTTCGAGTTCGAGGGCGCCGTGATGCCCCTCACCATCTCCCTCGGAGTGTCCACGCGGCTGCCCGCCGACACCGACCCGATGGAGGTCTACCGCCGCGCCGACGAGCTCGTGTTCACCGCCAAAAGAGCGGGCCGCAACCGCGTCCACGGCTGAAGCCCGCTTCGTCGGTCCGAGCGTCAGCCCGGCGCGCCGATGCCGCTGCCGCGCGCGGGCACCACGATGAACACCGGGCGCGTGTCGACGACCGTTCCGCCGCGGCCGAGCACCTCGATGGTCGCCCGGAAGAGCGTCGCCGTCGCGCCGCCTTCCACGAAGTCGTTATAGAAGTCGACGTTGAAGATCACGCGCGTGGTGGGTGACACGCCGTAGAAGGTGGTGGTGTCGCGGCGCGCATACCCTTCGGGCATGTCGGGCTCGCCGCGCAGCGGAACCACCGCACGGATGAACTCCGCCGTGGTGCGCCCCGCGGGAAGGCCCGTGGCCGAGGCGTCGGCGACGGTGCGCGTGGTGATGTCCTGCCGCGAGCTGCCCGCGAGGCGGGTGACCGCGTCGACGATCTGCCCCGAGGCCGCGCCCACCGATCCGCCGGGGTTGAACACCACGGGCGCGCCGCTGCCGTCGATGGTGTTGGTGCGCATCGCGAGGATGCGGGCGTTGGTATACGTGAACCCGCTCGGGCCCACGTCGATGCCGACGAAGAACCCGCCGCGCGCGTTGAGCGCGGTGACCACATCGTTGCAGTTGTGCCCGCGGCCGCCGGAGTTGAACGACGCCGCGTCGCTGGCGAAACACCCGTCGTACCAGGGCGCGTCGGAGGCGAGCACGACGATGGGGACGCGGCCCTCGGCGAAGCAGCCCCACCCGTAGCGGGGGTTGGCGGCGGTGGCGCCGCAGTCGCGCACCGGGTCGACGGTGGGCACCCACCCATTGCCCATCGGGTCGAGCGCGTTGCGGACGGAGCGGAGCGCCGCGGGGTCGGTCTCGTGCCCGGGTGATCCGCCGCCGGCGATGACCTCGTAGATGGCCTCGGTCTGGTTTTCGGGCCCGTCGCCGCCGACGAAGGGCGGACGCAGCGGCGACGCCGTGTCGGTGTCGATGGTGCGCATGTTGTCGAAGGCGCGCTGCGAGGCCGAGACGTCGGGGGAGATCGCCTGGCGGATCCAGAGCGTGTAGTCGCCGGGCATCCCGGGTTGTCCGCAGGGGAGGAAGGGCATGCTGTCGAAGGAGCCGACGCCCACGCGCACGTCGGGGATCTCCATCTGCACGCCCCGCACGATGGTGGCGAGGTTGGTGCGCAGCGTGTTGATGATGGGCTGCATCGAGGCCGAGTTGTCGACGAGGAAGAACACGTCGGCCAGGCGGATGCGCGTCGAGAAGCCGAACTCGCGGAACTCGTGCGGCCCCATCATCGGCGCCGGGTAGTGGGGCAGCACGACGTAGAGGGAGTTTTCCGGCGGGCGCATGTCGGCGTTGCGACCGTCGGACATCGCCGCGCTCTCGATGAGGTCGGTGGCGCCATCGCCGTCCGTGTCGGGGTTGCACGGGTTGGTGCCCGCCATGAACTCCTCGCGGTCGGTGAGCCCGTCGTCGTCGGAGTCGGAGTCGCGCTGGTTGGGAACGCTATCGGTGCCGTCGCAGTTGTCGCCCGCGCCGCCGCAGGTGAGCGTTCGCACCATGCTGTCGTAGCGGGGGTACTGACGGCGCGCCTCGTCCGCGTCGGTGAAGCCGTCGCCGTCCGAGTCGTTGTCGCGGAAGTCCGGCGTGCCGTCGCGGTCGGTGTCCTGCGTGGGCGCGCCCTCGATGGCGTCGGAGAGACCGTCGCCGTCGGTGTCAGCCGTACACACGATGGTCGAGCCATCGGGACGCAGCGGAGCGCCGTCGCGCCCGACACCCGTGTCACGCCGAACGCCCGCGTCGGGCCCGATGATGACGGTGTTGTTTTCGGTGGGCGAACACGCCGCCACCACCACCGCGAGCCATGGGAGTCGACCGTACCTGCGCTTCATCGCACGCCTCGCAGAAGAGAAGAATCGTCGCTGCGCCGACCACTGCCGACGCGCACCCATAGGTACCGTTGACGCTCGATCGCGCGCAAGCCTCAGCGATGACCCGCGCCTCGTGGGGCTCCAGTGACCAGCGCTACCGCTGCGTGAACCCGATGGAGCCGACGCCGCTGGACGCTGCGGAAGGCGAGCCGCCGCGCCAGGCACTGCCGCCCGTGACGACCGCAGAGGACGTCGCCGCGACGGGCAGAGCGGGCGCCTGCGAGGGCGCTACGACGACGGCCGACGCGCCTCCCCCGGTGGGCATCGCGCCGCCGCGACGCGACGCAAAGGCCGCGGGACCGCGCATGGTGTACCCACCGAACCACGGCCCCGTCGCGACGCCATCAGGCGGCGGCGGGAGCGGCGGCGGCGTCGAGACGGCGACGCGCGGAGGCTGCGCGGGCGCCTGGAGGACCACGGTCGTCGCGCGGGACTCGGATACCCGATCGGGTAAAGCCGACGCGGGCGCGACGCTCCGCCGAACGCTGGGCCCTGCGGACATGCCGACGAGGTCGCGGTCGGTGATGCGCGCCACCGGGCCGTTGTTGGCTGCCTCGAAGGGCGCCGGCGCGGGATCGTCGACGAGCGCCTCGGGGATGGGCGACACGAGTTCGACGCCAGCCTCGGTCGCGGCCACGAGCGGGGAGTGGGCGGAGCGCAGGTCGGACCCGTTGCCCCGCCACGCCAGGTTCATCGACACAACGGCGAACGATCGCGCATCGACGGCGGGACCGCGTGGCGTGCCAGCGTCGGCCTCGACCGCGGTCGTGCGCGCGTAGAGGGAGCTCGCCGCGGCGCCCCGCACGACGCGCCCCAACAACCCAGCACCCGCGAGACCAGCCTGCGGGCAGTAGACGAAGGGAGACCAGACGCGCGCGCGCTGAGGCGTCATGGGCGACCAAGCGACCCAGCCGTTGCCGGCGCGCCAGTCGACCCACGCGGGGGCGAAGCGTGACCCCGGCACCCACCACCACGTAGCGCCGTCGAGCACCCAGCGACCGTAGTGGAACGCGACGCGGCCCCACGAGTAGTCGCTCTGCCAGTACCAGCCGCCGTCGGTGGCGAGCCACTGCCCGCCCGTCACGTACGGGCTGAAGCCGACCCCGCCGATGCTGAGGAGCCGCTCGTCGGGGCGCCACACGCGACCGTAGGTGGGCGAGTCGCTCCAGGTGCCGTGACCCGCGAGCGCGGCGTTGATCTGCACGGCGGTGAGGTCACCGGGCCCCTCGCCGAGGGAGACCACGGCTCCCTGTCGCGGGGCCGCGGGTGGTTCGACCTGGACCACCACGATGGTCTGCTGCGCCTGCTGCATGGAGCACGCGGACCCCTGTAGGGCGAGGGCCGCGACCAACGTCTCCCAACGAGGTTGCATGCCCTACGGCTAGCACACTCTCAGCGGAGCTGCGCCTCCTCGGCGTGCAGGATCGCGAGCACCTGCGCGGGGTCTGTGGCGGCGATGAGCTCGGCCCTCACCCGCACGTCGCGGAGCAGGCGCGAGACCCGCGCGAGCACCCGGAGGTGGTCGCCCGGCGCGCGATCGGGCGCAAGCACGGCGACGAAGATGCGAACGGGCCGACGGTCGATGGAGTCGAAGTCGACCCCGTCGGGCGCGATGGCGATGGCCGCGACGATTTGCGTGAGGGTGGGGAGCCGCCCGTGGGGGATGGCGACCTCATCGCCGACGCCCGTCGAGGCGAGGCTCTCGCGATCGCGCAGCACCTGCACGACGACCGACTCGTCGGTGAGCTCAGAGTCCTGGATGAGCAGCTTGCCGAGCGCCTCGATGGCATCGTCCTTCGACGAGACCCGGAGGGTCGTCGAGATGCGCGCGGGGGTGAGGAGATCGCTGAACCGCATCACGGATGCGCGGGATTAACCCCAATGGGTCAGCAGTGTAAAGCGTCTGTGACGCGCCGCGGCCGATCAGTCGGCGTCGTCGGGTTCGGCCGGGAGGGGGACGGCGCGGAGGCCCTCGCTGCCCTTCTTGTGGCGCGTGGCCGAGTCGTGGTGGCGCGAGATCTGGTGCTCGACCTTGTCGAGCATGAGGTCGATGGACTTGTACATGTCGTCGCTGTCGTGGCGCGCCTGGTAGTGGCGGCCCTCCGACGAGAGGGAGACCTCGGCAACGTGCAGGTGTCGCTCGGTGAACAGCGTCACGTGCGCATCGAGCGGCTGGCGCAGGTACTTCTGCACCCGCTCGAGCTTCTCGTGGACGTACCCCTTGAGCGGATCGCTCGGCGAGAGATGCCTGAAGGTGATCGCAATGCCCATCACGTCCTCCATCGGCGAGGCGACGAGGGGCCAATGGGCCGCTGCGTCGAACCTGCGCCACGCTCAGCCCCAAAGTGCCTATTCGTCGGCGCGGGCGAGCAACCGCCGACGGCACTCAACACTTACTCCCTTCGGCCCGCCGTGGGTAGTGCCTGTTTTCACCGAATGCACACGGCCGCCTCGCGGCGGTTTCAGTAGTACTGCTTGCGCTTGGCGCTGGAGAGGATGCCGAGCATCTCCCGGTACTTGGCCACGGTGCGGCGGGCGATGACGATCTTCTGGCCGACCAGTTCCTTGACGATCTGCTCGTCGGAGAACGGGGCCTTCGGGTCTTCGACGGACACGATCTTCTTGATCGCCTGCTTCACGCTCTCGCTCGCGATGTCCTCTTCGGCGATGCGGCGGATGGAGCTGTTGAAGAAGTACTTGAGCTCGAAGATGCCCCGCGGGGTGTGCACGTACTTGTTGGTGGTGACGCGCGAGATGGTGCTCTCGTGCATGCCCACCGCGTCGGCCACGTCGCGCAGGATCATCGGCTTCAGGAACTCGATGCCCTTCTCGAAGAAGTCGTGCTGCTTCTCGACGATGCTCTGCGTGACCTTGACGATGGTCTTCTGCCGCTGGTCGAGCGAGCGCACGAACCACTTCGCCGACGCCAGCTTGCCCTGCACGAACTCGCGGGCCTTCGGGTCTTTCATCAGCGAGCGGGCCTGCTGCTCGTTGATCTTGAGCTTGGGCATGCCGTCGTCGTTGGTGCTCACCACGTAGTCGTCGCCGACCTTGTGCACGTAGACGTCGGGCGTGATGTACGACGGCTCCTCGGCGGAGAAGTTGCGACCCGGCCGAGGCTCCATCGTGCTGATGAACTTCGCCGCGTCGTAGACGTCCGTGAGCTCGCAGTGCAGGTCGCGGGCGATGGCCTGGAAGTTACGCCGCTCGACGTTGGTGAGGTGCTTGTCGATCACCTGCCAGAGCACGTTGTCGGCGTCGTAGCCGAAGTGCTCGGCCTGACGGAGCAGGCACTCGCGCAGGTCGCGCGCGGCCACGCCCACCGGGTCGAGGCTCTGGATGAGCCGCAGCACCTCCTCGGCGTCTTCGGGGTCGAGGCCGACCTCCACGGCGAGGTCTTCGATGGTGAGCGCGCGGCCAGCGGCCTCGGTCTCGGCGGCGGCGCGAATCTTGGGCGCCTCGCCCTCGACGTCGTCGTCGACCATGATGCCGCTGAGGTTGAGGTACCCGCTGTCGTCCAGGTTGTGGACGATGAGCATCGCGAACTTGATCTCGTGTTCGCGAAACGACGACAGCCTGATCTGCTGTTCGAGGTGATCGCTGAGGGTGGTGCGGCGGGTGAGCGTCGCTTCGAGGGAGGGCATCTCCTCGCTCGACCCGCGGGTCGTCGTCGGCAGCGGCGCCTGGTTGGAGTACGCGTCGAGGAACTTCTCCCAGTAGTCCTCCTGCGACGTCTCGGAGATGGCGGCGCGGTCTTCCTGACTCGTCGGAAGGTGTTGCCGCTGGTCGTCGAGGGCCTGCACCTGATCGACCGTCGGCGTCTCGGCCCGCTCGGCGGCGCGCTCGGTCGGGTCACCGCCGTCGGCCCCGTCCTCCAGGATGGGGTTGCCCATCATCTCTTCGCGGACCGCGTCGATGAGCTCGAGGCGGGAGAGCTGCAGCAGCTTGATCGCCATCTGAAGCTGCGGTGTCATCACCAGCTTCTGCTGCAATCCCTGAACGAGCTTGATCTCCATCCGCCGTGTCTCCTTACGCGAACCTTGGACCCTAACCGGCTCTGAGCTCGGTCAACCTCCGCGCGGCGGCCGATCTTAGACCGTCGGCTCCACCGTTGCATCAGGAACTTTGACCCCGACACGCCGCGCGAGGTCGCCGCACGCCCTCAGCGCGCATGCGAGCGCGGCCTCCAACGCGACGCCGAGCGTGACGCGGGAGAGATCGTTGGGCGAACGCCCCGCGTCGAGCGCGGCGGTCACCTCGCGCCACGGGTCCCCGACGTCAACCCCGCCGTGATGGTCGAGGACCGGCGCCTGACCGAGCGTCGAGGGCCGCAGCACCTGGTCGAGCGCGTCGCGCACGCCCTCCGCCACCGCCGCGCGAATGACCCCGTCGATGGGCGCCGTCAGCGCCGCCCCGAAGCCGGCGCGCACGGCGCCCGCCTCCACTGCGAGCGACTCCACCTCGCGTCGGCGCTCGTCCATCGCCGCGCGCTCGCGGCCGATGCTGAGGTGCACCAGCTCGGCCACCACGTCACGCAACACCTCGTCGGACAGCGACGCGCCGCCGCGCAGCGCCATCCACTGCTCGCGCAACCGCACGGCCACCTCACGTCGCACCGCCGCCGCGCGCAGGGCGAGCTCATCGCGCAGCGCGCGCAGGGCGTCTACGAGCTGGGCCTCACGCGCCCGCCGGGTGGTCTCGACGGCTTCGGCGGACCGCAGCGCACGCCGCGCGGTGGACAGCAGCGAGACGAGGCGCACCGCCGCCCGCAGGCGCTTCCACTCGGGGGCGCGCGCGATCACCCGATCGTCGATCGCGTCGCGAAAGCGCGACCACTCGGGCGTATCGCGGTCGGCCAGCGCGGCGCGGGCGCTGAAGGCACCGAGCAGCGGCGCCTCGTCTCCCAGCGCGACGCCGAGCGCGGCGGTGACTTCGCGCACGCCCGCCTCACCCACCGCGTCGGACTTGTTGACGGCCCCCAGCACCGGAACCCCGGCGGCGCCGACCGCTCGCAGCGCGTCGAGCTCGCTCTGCTTGCCGGCCTGACGCGCGTCGAAGATCCAGAGCGCGAGGTCGGCGAGGTCGAGCGCGTGACGGGTCACGGCCGGGTCGACCCCGTCGGTGGCGTTGCTGCCCGGCGTGTCGAGCAGCTCCAGGTGCGCGAGCGCCTCGCCCGGATGAAACACCTCGACGTGCGCGACGGCTCCGCCCTCCGCCTCGACCGCGCGCAGCGCATCGGGCAGGGCAGCGAGCGGCCCTTCGCGCAGTCCCCCGCGGGCGTCGATGACCCGCTGACGCGCCGCGCCCTGCCGCAGCCAGTACACCCGCGCCGTGGTGGGCAGCACCCCGACCGCGGAGATGGTCGTCCCCACCCACGCGTTGACCACGCTGCTCTTGCCCGCGCTGAACTCCCCCAGCAGCGCGACCCGCAGCGGCTCGTCGAGCGAGCGCCTCAACGCACGGGCCGCGGTCGCGAGCGCGTCGGTCTCGCGCACGTCGGAGGGTTGAAGCCACGCCGCGAGGCCCGCGAGCAGCGCGTCGACCGAGGCACCCCAGGCCACCGCGAAGGCCCGCGCGAGCGTCGCCGCCGCGCGCGATCGGGTGACCGACGACGACAGCGCCGACGAGAGTGACGCCTCCACGCGCTCGACCTCGCCGCGTTCCGCGGCCTCGCCGGCCGACTCCAGCGCGAGCACCTCCGCGCTGTGCATCCGGGTGGGCGCCTCGCCCGCCCAGCGCGCCGCGAGCGCGATGTCTGCCTTCACGGCGAGCTCGATGGCGTAGGGCCAGAGCGCCTCGGGAACGTCCCACGCCGCCACGTCCGCGCTCGGTCCGGGGGCACCGCGAGCGAGCCCGCCGAGCACCGCGACCACCCGCGCGAGGCCGAGGTCGAGGCTGCGGGTCACGCGCTCCATGGCCGCAGCGTCGTCGGCGGCGGCGAGCGCCACCACGAGCAGCGCTGCGGCCCCCTCCTCGCCACAGACCCACGCGCGGCGAAGGCAGCGCACCGCGAGCGGTCGGTCGTCGAGGCGCCACGCGAGGGCGCCCGCGGCGTGGTTGGACGGCCCGTCGCTCGGGGCCAGCGTCGACACCGCGCGCGCCAGCAGACGTCGCGCCCGCGGACCGTCGTCGGACGCCGCAGCCGCGCGAGCCAGCACGAGCCACGCACCCGTGCGCGCCGGGTCGAGCACCGTGGCCGCGCGGGCGAAGCGACTGGCCATCTCGGGCTCGCCGAGCGCCTCCAGGCGATGGGCCGCGGACAGGTAGCGCGCCGCGAGGCCCGGCGAGTCGAGCACCGCCCTGCCCTGCAACGCGCGGTCGACCTCGCGGGCGCGGGACACGTCGCCAACGACGACGGACAGCTCCATCACCCGGCCGAGCACCTCGGCGGGCAGCTCGCGCTCCAGCGCGGCGCCATCGAGCGCGGCGAGCGCTTCGGGGGCGCGACCGTCGGCCGCGAGCGCGTCGGCTTGGAGCACCCACGCGGGCAGCCACGCGGGTGCGACGCGACGTGCCTCGTCGGCGAGGGAGAGGGCTGCGCGGATGTCGCCGCGGTCGAGGAGCGCCTGCCCCCGGCGGAGGGAGCGCACCGCCTCGTCGGGCGGGGGCATGATGCGGTCGAGGAGGCGTTCGAACCGGTCGACGAGGCCCATGGACCACCGACGCTTACCACGTCGACCATCGGGCCCGAAGCGCCGCGCGCGAAGGTTGCGAGCGCGTCTCGACGGGTGTTACTCGCCGCGCCGATGCCGTCGGCGAAGCCACAGGAATCCGCGACGATCGGTCGACGCGTGCTCCTCCTGTCCGCGGGGACGATGCTGTCCCGGCTGCTCGGCATGGTGCGCGAGACCCTCATCGCCGCGACCTTCTCGCTGGGCGCCACGGACGCCTTCTTCATCGCGTGGCGCATCCCCAACGCCCTCCGCGCGCTGCTCGCCGAGGGGGCGTTGTCATCAGCGTTTGTTCCGGTGTTTACCGAGGCGCTCACCCGCGGGCCGCGCGCCTTCACCCCGGTCGACCCGCCGGCCGAGGCCGACCCCGAGGCCACCCACCACGCCGAACTCCAGGCCGTCGTAGCCCGCGTTCGCGCGCTCAGCCTCCTCGTGCTCATCCCCCTCTCGGCCCTCGGGGTGATCTTCGCCCGGCCCGTGCTGCGCCTGACCGCCGGTGACTTCGGTGGCGACCCGGCGCAGTTCGCCCTCGCCACCTCGCTGCTCCGCTGGCTGTTTCCGTACATCTTCTTCATGGGCTCGGCCGCCGTCGGCGTCGCGGCGCTCCAGACCATCGGGCGCTTCCGCGAGCTCGCCTTCGCGCCCGCGCTGCTCAACGTCGCGTTCCTGCTGTCGCCCGCGCTCTTCGTCCCGCTCTGCGTGCGCATCGGCCTCCCGCCGGTCCACGGCCTCGCCCTCGGCGCCCTCCTCGGCGGTGCGCTTCAGCTCGTCGCCATCGCCCCGGCCCTGCGCCGCGCGGGCCTGCTCCAGCGCCCCATCATCGACCTCCAGCACCCCGGCGTGCGCCGCGTCGGAGCGCTCCTCGCCCCGGTGGTCTTCGGCCTCGCCATCTACCAGGTCGACGTGGTGCTCTCCAGCCGCTTTCTCGCGGGTCTGCCGCGCGGATCGGCCAGCTACTTCAACTACGCCCAGCGGCTCGCCGACATCCCGCAGGGGGTGTTCATCCTCGCGGTGTCGGGCTCGTTTCTCCCCGAACTCTCGCGCGCCATGGCCCGCGAAGACCGCGTCGAGGGCGAGCGCCTGCTCGGCCAGATGATCCGCCTCGCGGCCTTCGTCGCCATCCCCGTCGCGGTCATCCTCGCGACCTACGGCGAGGCCATCGTGCCGCTCATCTACGGCTACGGGCGCTTCCGCTCAGGCGGCATCCACAACGTCACCGAGGTCGTCCGCTCGCTCCGCTGGCAGGCCACCAACGTCGCGCTCCTCGCCCTCGTGCGGCAGTTCACCGCCGCCTTCTCCGCCGCGCAGAACCCACGTTTCCCCGTGCTCGTGTCCTTCATCGACCTGTTCGCGTTCATCGGCCTCGCCCTGTGGCTGCGCGGCCCGATGGGTCACGCCGGGGTCGCCGCGGCCATCGCCGGCTCGACCCTGGTGCAGCTCGCCTTCCTCGCCTTCGGCGTCCGTCGACACCTCTCCATCCCCTGGAACTCCCTTGCTTCCGCGCTCCTCCGCGTCCTCGCAGCGTCGGTGCCGGTGGGACTGCTGGCCCGCTTCCTCGTCGCCCACGCGGACTTCTCCGCGCCCGGACCCGCCTCGCGTTTCGCGGCGATCGCAGGTGGCACCGCGCTCGCGGCGGTGTATGTGCTGTTCGCATGGCTGCTCCGAATCGAGGAAACCGCCCGGGTCATCGCGATCGTCCGAAGGAAGGTCCGGGGCCGCTAGACTGCCTTGAGGCCGCGTACCTCGCCGAGGCACGACCCGGGCACGCGCTCCCATCGCCCACGCAGCCCGAGGTGGCCTTCGCGGGGCGCAGCAACGTGGGCAAGTCCACGCTGCTCAACCGCCTCGCCCAGCGCCGCTCGCTCGCCCGCACCTCCAAGACCCCCGGCTGCACCCGCGGCGTGGTGCTCTTCGAGCTGCACCTGCGCGACGGCACCTCGCTCCACATCGCCGACCTCCCCGGCTACGGCTTCGCCGACCGCTCCAAGACCGAGCGCGCCGCCTGGGGTCGCCACCTGGAGGACTACGTCGCCCGCCGCGCCTCGCTCCGCGCCGTCATCGTCCTCATCGACGTGCGACGCGGGCCGCAGCCCGATGACCTCCAGCTCCTCGACTGGCTCAAGTTCATCAACCGCCACCCCATCGTGGTGCTCACCAAGATCGACAAGCTGTCGCGCGCCGAGGCCCACTCCGCCGTCGCCGCCGCACACCGCGCCCTCGGCGTGCCCGTGCTCGCGGTGTCGGGCGAGACCGGCCTCGGCCGCGAAGAGCTTCTGCAACGTATCCGCGCCATGGTCGCTCCCGAAGGCGATGAGGCACAGCCGGGCACAGTCGACGCGAATGAGCCTTACCCGGTCGCAGGCATCGACCAGGCGTCTCACTCGACCGGCACAGTGTCGGCACAACCTCCCGACATCGGCTGAAATTTCCCCGCCGCGTGATTGACGGCCCCACGGCGCTGGTCGAGAGTCGACCAATGCTCCTGCGATGGCTCGCACCGCTCACGTTTGTGGCGTTGACGTTGTTCTCGGGTGTGGCAGGGGGCGCGGGTGTGCCACCGGTCCGCATGCCGGTGAAGATCGTCGACGTGCGCGGCGCGGCGTCGATCCTCTCGCGCGGCGCGGCCGTGCTCGACGCGCGCGACGCCGCGTCCTTCGCGCAGGGGCATCTGCCCGGCGCACAGATGTACGCGTGGCAGACCTTCACGGGCGAAGGCTCCTCGCGCGGGCGTTTGAAGTCCGACGCGAGGGTGATGGCACAGGCGGTCGCGGCCCTCGGCGTCGACGGAGGTCGCCCCGCGCTGGTCTATGGCGGAAGCGCCAATGGATGGGGAGAAGAAGGGCACGCGGCGTGGCTGCTCGTGCTGCTCGGACACCCCGACGTGGCATTGCTCGATGGCGGATTCACCGCGTGGAAGTCCGCGGGCAGACCGGTGGTGACCTCCCACGCACGCGCCGCGGTGGGTCGCTTCGATGCGCGCTGGCGCGACGACCTCGTGGTGCGAAAGGCCGACCTCGACCCCGCCAAGACCCAGGTGCTCGACGTGCGCAGCGCCGCGGAGTTTCGCGGCGCCACGCCGTCGGGTGAGGCGCGCGGTGGGCACATCACGGGCGCGCGGCACATCGACTGGCGCAGTCTGATCGATGACCGCGGGCGCATCGTTCCGGCCTCGCAGGTGCAGCGCCTGCTGGCCGATGCGGGACTCGACCCGAGCCGCGAGATCGTCACCTGCTGCACCTGTGGCGTGCGCAGTGCCATGGCCGCGGTGGTGCTCGCCTCGCGGGGCGTCGGGCTGGTGCGCAACTACGACGGCTCGCTCGCCGAGTGGTCGTCCGATCCCAACGCCCCGATGGAGCGGTGATCTCCCGCGACGAGGCCACCGCACCGCGGCTACCCCGCGGCGCACGTTGTCCCAATTGCGGCGACCTCCTCGCAGCGGGGTCGTTCCGTTGTGACCGTGATGGCTGGCTCTTCAGCGACGTGCTCGACCCCTTCGTGGGCGCCACCCTCGCGGGCCGCTACCGGGTCATCGCGCGCCTCGGCCGCGGCGGCATGTCGAGCGTCTACCTCGCGCGCCACCTGATGATCGACCGCCTTGCCGCGGTGAAGGTCCTGCGCTCCGACCTCTCCCGCGACCCCGTGCACCGCGACCGCTTCCTGCGCGAGGCCCGCGCGGTCAACCGCATCCAGCACGAGAACGTCATCGACATCACCGACTACGGCGAGACCTCCGAGGGGCTCGTCTACCTCGTGATGGAGTACGTCCCCGGTGAGAGCCTGCTCGCGGCCATCGCGCGCGGCCCGCTCGCGCTGCGGCGGGCGCTCGACATCACGCGGCAGGTCGCCTCGGGCCTCGGGCGCGCCCACCAGATGGAGGTCATCCACCGCGACCTCAAGCCCGACAACGTGCTGCTCATCCCCCGCGACGACCGCCGCGACCAGGTGAAGCTCCTCGACTTCGGCATCGCGAAGCTCCTCGACCAGCCGGCCCTCACGCTCAGCAACAAGGTCTTCGGGACGCCCGGGTACATCGCCCCGGAGTACGCGACCGGCGGGGCCATCACCCCGCGCACCGACCTCTACTCGCTCGGGGTCGTTCTCTACGAGATGGTCACGGGGGCGCTGCCCTTCGACGTCGAGCACCTCGGCGAGCTGATGCTCAAGCACGTCATGGAGGCGCCCGTCCCGCCGCGGAAGCGGGTGCCGTCCATCCCCGAGGCGGTCGAGCGCTTCGTGCTGCGCTGCCTGGAGAAGCAGCCCGAGCGGCGCTTCGAAAACGCCCACAGCCTCATCGAGCACATCGACGCGCTTCGACGCGAGCTCGCCGACGACCCGGTGATGGACACGCTACCGCCCCGCACCCAGCCCGCCGCGGTGATGGGGTGGACGCCGCCCATCGAGGTGCAGGGCCTCGACCTGGACTTCATCGACGAGGGGCCCACGCGGGTCCGCAGCTCACTGGCACCAGTGGAAGAGACCCCGACGATGCCCAACCGGGCGCGCGAGAGCTCACCCACCGACCTGCTCAACATCCGCCGCGGCGGAGCGGGCATCGGCGGCGTGCTCGACGTGTCGGCCCCCGAGCGGGTCGACCCGGTGGAGCGACCGCGGGCGTGGCGAGCCTTTATCGACTCCGTCACGACGCGGCTGGAGGGGGTGTTCTGGGGCGATCCTCCGGCGAGCGTGAAGACCCGGCTCGGAGCCATGACCGTGCGCGTGACGGCCATGGAGGTCGCCGTGACCCAGCTCGAAATCGACCGGGTGAGAGCGCTCGGCGTCGAGGCGCGCGGACGCGAGCTGCGCATCGACCACGGCAACGCCGTCGACGCCCTGGCGGCGACGCTGACGCAGCACAGCCGCGAGCGCGACGAGTCGGCCGAGCGGCGCACGACCCTCCTGCGACGACGCGAGGAGATCCAGCGCACCAAGGGCCGCGGGGCGGCGGGCCTCGGTGCCTCCGACGCGATCTTGTGGGAGCTGGCGGCCTGCGAGGAGACCTTCCGCGAGCAGGTGGCGGCGTGCGAGGCCCTGGAGGCGAAGCTCCACGCCATCGAGTCGCAGCTCACCCACGAGGAGCAGGCGCTCGCCGTGGAGCTCGACGCGCTCATCCGCGAGCTGAGCGTGGCGCTGGAGTCCATCGACTCCCTCGACACCGCGCTGCGCGCCGACGCCCACGATCTCGACGCACTCGTCAGTGCACAGACGTCGAACCGTTGAATCGCGCTCGGTTGCTGAGGTAGGGTCGTCGCCGATGTCGACCCGACGCGCGCGATGGATCTGGATGCTCCCTGGCGTGATGGCGGCGATGGGTGCGCCCTCCCTCGCAGGCGCGCAGCCGCGACGGGCCCAGCCCGCCCGGCAGACGCCCCCCGCCGCGACACCGGCCGCTGCGGCGCAACCCGCGGCGCAGGAGGCGTTGGTCGACCCGACGCTGGCCGACGCGCGGCGCGCTTACACGGAAGGCACCGAGCACTTCAACGCCGGTCGGTACGCCGAGGCGCTCGCGTCGTTCGAGCGGGCGTTTGCGATGCGCTCCAACCCGGTGGTGCTCAAGCCCATCGCGGAGTGTCACGAGCGGCTGGGGAATGTTCCGCAGGCCATCGCGGCGCTGGAGCGGTACCTCCGCGAGCTGCCCACTGCTCCCGACCACGCTCAGCTCGAAGCGCGGCTCGCGACGCTCCAGCAACGGCCCGCGCGGGTGAGCGTGACCAGCACGCCCGACGGCGCGCAGATCACCGTCGACGGCGAAGGGCGACCGCAGCGCACGCCATCGGCGGTCGACGTCGCGCCGGGACACCACCGCATCAGCGCGACGCTCACGGGCTACCGCGCGACCGAGCGCGAGATCGACACGGCCCCCGGCGCACCCGCTTCGGTCGACGTGACGTTGGAGCGCGAGGCGGGCGGAGCGTCGGCGGTGACGCCGCCGGTGACCACGCCGGGCCGTCGGGTGAGCCCCGCGGTCTGGGTGGCGACGGCCGTGGCGGGGGCCGCTGCGGTGGCGGGGACGGTCTTCGGCGTGATGGCGCTGTCCGACGCCAACGACTACGAAGCGACGCCGTCGCAGGAGACGCTCGATCGCGGGCAGCGCAACGCGTTGCTGTCGGACGTGGGCTTCGGGGTGTCGATCTTGTCTGCGGGTGTGGCGGTGGTGGTGTACTTCGCCGGTCGCGGCGGAGACTCGACACCGCCCGCGCAGGCGACAAGCGGCCCGCGGGTGCAGCTCGCAGGCAACGGCGTCCGCGTGACGTTCTGACGGAGGCGCTGTGGACCTGCGACGACGATTCTCACTGGTAGTGGGCCTGGCCGGGGTGGTGTTTGCGGCGGGCTGCCAGCTCATCGCGAGCTTCGACGAGACCCGACTCGACGGCGGCACCGACGCGGCGGTCATCGATGTGCCCGACGACACGGGCACGGACGTCCCGGCGGATGTCGGCAGCGATCGCCCCGACGCGGGCTCGGTCGACACGGGCACGCCGGATACGGGCGCACCGGATGTGGTGGGCATGGACGTCGTCGACGCGGGCGCGCCGGACGTGGTCGACGCGGGCGCACCCGACGTGGTGGGCATGGACGTGGTCGACGCGGGTGCGCCCGACACGGGGACGATGGACACGGGCACACCCGACACCGGGCATCCCGACGCGGGCTTCCCCGACGTGGGCACGCCGGACGTCGGCTTCCCGGATGTGGGAACGCCTGACGCAGGCTTCCCCGACGTGGGCACGCCGGACGTTGGCTTCCCGGATGTGGGCACACCCGACGCAGGCTTCCCCGACACCGGACCGGCGGACACGGGACCCGAAGACACGGGACCCGAAGACACGGGACCCGAAGACACCGGGACCAAGGACGCGGGCGACGACGCGGGCGACCCCGACGTCTGAGGTCTGCGTGTCGTTCGAGCAGTACAGATTCCAATCGGAGACTCATCGATGAGCGATTCCTCGATCCGTAATGTCGTCGCGCGGGAGATCCTGGACTCCCGCGGCAACCCCACCGTCGAGGTCGAGGTCGAGCTGGAGGGTGGGTCCGTCGGTCGGGCCGCCGTCCCATCAGGGGCGAGCACCGGGGCGCACGAGGCGCTCGAGCTGCGCGACGGCGAGAAGCGCTTCGGCGGCAAAGGGGTTCAGAAGGCGGTGGAAAACGTCCACCTGCTGGGTCGCGCCATCGAAGACCTCGACGTGTTCGACCAGCAGCACATCGACACGGTGATGCTCGACGCCGATGGCACCGCCAACAAGTCCAAGTACGGCGCCAACGCGCTGCTCGGCGTGTCGATGGCCGTCGCGCGAGCGGGCGCCGAGGAGCTCGCGATTCCGCTCTGGCGCTACCTCGGTGGCACCGTCGCCTGCACCCTCCCGGTGCCGATGATGAACATCCTCAACGGCGGCGCCCACGCGGACAACGGGCTCGACGTGCAGGAGTTCATGATCTGCCCGGTCGGGTTCGACCGCTACAGCGAGGCGCTGCGCGCGGGCGCGGAGGTGTTCCAGAAGCTGAAGGGGTCGTTGAAGAAGGAGGGCCTCGCGACCTCCGTCGGCGACGAAGGCGGCTTTGCCCCGCGCCTCAAGAACAACGAAGAGGCACTTGCGCGCGTCGCCGCGGCCGTGACCGACGCGGGCTACAAGCTCGGCGACGAGATCGCGCTCGCGATGGACGTGGCGGCGAGCGAGTTCTTCGACGCCGACTCGCGCACGTACAAATGGAACGGTGAGAAGATCGATGGTCGCGCCCTCATCGCGCGCTACCAGGCGATGGCCACGCGCTTCCCGGTGATCTCCATCGAGGACGGCGCCGCCGAGGACGACTGGGACACCTGGAAGCTGCTCTCGACGACGCTCGGTCCGACGACGCAGCTCGTGGGAGACGACCTCTTCGTGACCAACCCCGAGCGGTTGAAGCGCGGCATCGCCGAGGGCGTCGGCAACTCCATCCTCATCAAGCTCAACCAGATCGGCACCGTGTCCGAGACGCTCGCGACGATGCGCATGGCGGCCCGCGCCGGGTACACCAGCGTGGTGTCGCACCGCTCGGGCGAGACCGAGGACACCTTCATCGCCGACCTCGCCGTGGGCACCAACGCCGGCCTCATCAAGACCGGCAGCCTGTCGCGCGGTGAGCGCACCGCGAAGTACAACCAGCTCCTGCGCATCGAGGCGCAGCTCGGCGACGGCGCGGTGTATCTCGGCCGCGCCGCCTTCCGCGCTCGCTGACCCGTCAGCTCCAGGGCAGTCCCAGCAGGCGCGCCGCGTTGCCGCCGTAGATCTTGCGGAGCACCGCGGACGGTAGCCCCACGCCCGAGATGGTCCACCGCCCCTGGATGGGCGTCGGGTGCTCGAAGTTGCGGTCGTTGGACTCGAAGTAGCGCCAGGTCGAGCGCCAGAAGCGGGTGATTTCTTCGGGTGTGGGGGGGTTCTCGCCGGTGGAGCCGAGCATGAGGTCATTGGGGTCGGTGCCCATGCCGAGGTCGGTTCCGAAGAGCACCCGATCTTGCCAGCGCAGGAAGAACGCTCGCATGCGCGCCGGGTCGTGCCGCCCGAACTCCGGCACACGCGCGGACGTGTCGATGTAGTAGTTGGGCGCGCGTACCAACAGCGACTCCACGCGGTCGGGGTCTTCGGCCGCGTTGCCGAAGTGCGCGCCGATGAAGCGCAGCGTCGGGTGGCGCAGCACGCGCGTCTCGAACTCCCCGAGGATCTCCGTCCACCGCGGGTAGCGCGGGTCGGCGAAGCTCCACGAGGGGTGCACGCGCAGCTCGTCCCAGCGCTCGTTGGCGGGGCTCATGGGCTCGAAGAAGGCGCGCGGGTCCCCGGAGTGGATGAGCACCACGAGGTGCAGCGCGGCCGCCCGCTCGAAGATCGGGTCGAGCAGCGGGTCGTCGACGCGCAGTCGCTCGCCGCGCGCGTTGCCCGCGCCGAGGCCGAGCACCTTCGGGATCTTCCACCCGCGCACGCCCGCCGCGGCGCACTGCTCGAGGATGGCGATGGACGACGCGACCCAGTCCGGGCGGCCGACGCCGCGCCAGTCGATCATGCAGAAGGGGATGATGCGACCGTGGGACTCGCGCTCCTGGGCGAGCGCCTCGGTGAGCCCGTGGCCCTGCCAGCCCGCGGAGAGGTTGATGGCGTAGCGGATGTTCTGCGCGTCCATGAGCGCGAGCTCGCGCGCGGTGGCCTCGGGGTCGAAGTGCGTGTGCACGTCGACGGCTGGATACGCCGCGCGGGTGAAGGGCACGACCCTCGGACTGACAGCCGCGTCAGCGGGAGCGACGGCGGGGCGAGGACGACAGGCGACGAGCGCCAACGCGAGGAGGAGAAGCCCGCGGGTGTGTTTGACAGTCATGGGTCGGACAGTAGTATCGCGCGGTCGCTGGCGGAGCGAACCGGCGGGAACTCCAGCGACGATGGGTAGTGAGGGCACATGACGAAGTCGGAGCTCATCGAGGTCATTGCGGCGCGCCAGGGCATCTCGAAGACGCGCGCCGAGCTCGTGGTCAACGCGGTCTTCGAGTCCATGGCCAGCGCGCTGGCGCAGGACGAGGGCATCGAGATCCGCGGGTTCGGGAGCTTCTCCATCCGCGAGTACGAGCCGTACCTCGGTCGCAACCCGCGCACGCGACGCCCGGTGAAGGTGTCGGCCAAGAAGCTGCCCTTCTTCAAGGTCGGCAAGGACCTGAAGGAGATGGTCAACGAGAGCGCCGCGAAGGGCGTTCCTATCGTCGAGTGACCGCGGAAGTCGTGGGGGAGTAGGTCAGCGCCGCCAGGAGCGGATGAGCTGAACGAGCGCGGTGACCGCTTCGGGCCGGAGGGTCTGGCCGAAGGCGGGCATGCGACCGCGGCCGCTGGTGATGGCGGACGCGAGCTCGGCGTCGGTGTGGCCCGATTGGAGCGCCGACGAGGTGAGGTCGGCCGGGCGAAACACCGCCGCCATGGGGCCGTCGCCGCGCCCCGCGCTGCCGTGGCACGAGGCACACTGGGCGGCGAAGAGGGCGCGAGCGCTGGCGTGGGGGTCGTCGTTGACGGGCGCGGCTGACACGGCGCTGTTGCTGGTGACGCCGCTGTCGTGGTCTTCGGGGCGCCACTCGCGCAGGCCCGGCCGACCGCACGCCGTGGCGAGCAGCAGCGGGAGCGCGAGGGCGATGGTACGGCCCCGGACGATCATCAACCGACCGGGGCGTCGCCGGCGGCGCGGACCTGGGCCGTCGTCGGCGCCATCGGGAGCCGCGACTTCTGCACCTGGCTCTTGTTGTAGTCCTCGACCACGCGGTTGATCTTCATCGAGCAGAACTTCGGCCCGCACATCGCGCAGAACTCCGCGCTCTTGAAGTACGCGTCGGGGAGCGTCTCGTCGTGGTACTCGCGCGCCCGCTCGGGGTCGAGCGAGAGGCGAAACTGTTCGTTCCAGTCGAAGGCGTAGCGGGCGCGCGAGAGGGCGTCGTCGCGGTCGCGCGCGCCGGGGCGGTGGCGGGCGACGTCGGCGGCGTGGGCGGCGATCTTGTACGCGACCAGACCATTGCGAACGTCCTCGGCGTTGGGCAGGCCGAGGTGCTCCTTCGGCGTGACGTAGCAGAGCATCGAGGCGCCCGCGTAGCCCGCCATGGTGGCGCCGATGGCGCTGGTGATGTGGTCGTAGCCAGGCGCGATGTCCGTCACCAGCGGGCCGAGCACATAGAACGGCGCCTCGAAGCAGATCTCGCGCTGCTTCTCGACGTTCATGGCGATCTGGTCGAAGGGCACGTGGCCGGGACCCTCGATCATCACCTGGACGTTCTTCTCCCACGCCCTCTTGGTGAGCTCGCCGAGCACCTTGAGCTCGCCGAACTGGGCGTCGTCGGAGGCGTCGGCGAGGCAGCCGGGGCGCAGCCCGTCGCCCGCGGAGATGGTCACGTCGTAGCGGGCGCAGATGTCGAGCACCGCGTCCCAGTGCGTGTACAGCGGGTTCTCGGCGTCGTTTTCGATCATCCACTGGGCCATGAGCGAGCCGCCGCGCGACACGATGCCGGTGATGCGGTGCTGCACCGTCGGCAGCAGGTGCCGCAGCACGCCCGCGTGGAGCGTCATGTAATCGACGCCCTGCTGGGCCTGGTGCTCGATCATGCCGAGGAGGTCGTCCACGGTCATCTTCGAGATGGACTTCACGTTCTGCACGATCTGGTAGATCGGCACGGTGCCGATGGGCACCGGCGACGCCTTGATGATCTCCGCGCGGATGCCGTCGATGTTGCCGCCGGTGGAGAGGTCCATCACCGTGTCGGCGCCGTACTTCAGCGACACGTTGAGCTTGGCGATCTCCTCCTCGACCTTGCTCGTGACGGCGCTGTTGCCGATGTTCGCGTTGACCTTGCAGGCCAGCGCGATGCCGATGCCCATGGGCTCCAGGTTGGTGTGGGCCACGTTGGCCGGAATCACCAGCCGCCCCCGCGCCACCTCGTCACGAACCAGCTCGGGAGAGACGCTCTCCCGGTTCGCCACGTAGGCGATCTCCTCGGTCACCAGGCCCTGCCGGGCGTACAGCATCTGCGTCTTCACGCGATCATTCGACCGCCGGGCCACCCATTCGCTTCGCATGGTCGCTCCTTGGACTCTCACCGGTGCCGCGCCGCCGCCGTCGATCGACGGGGCGCCAACGTACGCCGCACCGTGTAGTGCAACCCACGCCCTCCGGGCAAGACGTGCGACGACCGTGGTATGCCTCCGCGGGTCCTGCGACGCTGCCATGGCCGAACTCCCCTGGTCCGACGAAGCCCTCCGCCTGCTGCGCCCGCGCGCCAAGGCCCTGCTCCGCAAGCGCATGCGCCAGCTCCGGTCGTCGCTGCCCCCCGAAGCCCGCCGGGTGCGCTCGGAGGCCGTGTCGGCCCGGGTGCTCAGCCTCCCTGAGTGGCGGGACGCGCGGGCCGTCGCGCTCTACGCCTCGATGGGCGACGAGTTCGACACCACGGCGTTGCTGCAAGACGCCCTCGGCCGCGGCCTCGACGTGGCGCTCCCGGTCGTCGAGGAGGGTCGTGTGCTGACGTTCCGGTGGCTGGCGCGGGACGGGCAGCGCTTCCCCACGGCGATGTCCGACTACGGCATCGACGAGCCCACGCCCGAGGCGCCCGCGGCCGACCTCGACCGCATCGACGTGGTCATCGTCCCGGCGCTGGCCATGGACCCGCGGGGGCACCGCCTGGGCTTCGGCCGGGCGCTCTATGACAACACCCTCGCGCTGCTGCCGAAGGCGACGCGCGTGGCGACGGTGTTTGCGTTTCAGATGATCGCAGAAGTGCCCGACGAGCCGCACGACCAGCGCGTGCACTACGTCGTGACCGACGAACAAACCTATCGCGTCGAAGACGCTCCGTGAGGCTCAACCCATGACACCGATCTCCTTCCTCGCCGGCGCCGCCGCCGGTGCCGCCGCTTCGTGGTCGCTCCGGTCGAAGAGCGCCGAGTCCGAGGTCGAGGCCGTGCGCCGCGAGCTCGAAGCGGCCCGCGCCGATGGTACGGAGCACGAACGATCGCTCGTCGAGGCGCGCGCGAAGCTCCAGGCGCTGGAAGCGCAGGTGGCGCTGTTGCAGGAGGTCGTCGAGGCCGCGCGCGGTGAGACCCGGGCGGCGATGGACCAGGCGGAGGTTCACCGCCGGGCGGCGGCCGTGACGCTGGAAGAGGCGACGACGCGCGCGAAGGAGCAGGTTCGCGCGCAGGTCGAGCGCGACGCGAAGGACCGGGCGCAGCGGATCATCGACGACGCGCGGTCGCAGGCGGAGTCGCTGACGCGCGACCTGAAGGCGCGCGACGAGCGCATGGCCCTGCTGGAAAACGCCGTCACCCAGAAGGATCAGCGGTTGTCGCTGCGCGAGACGGAGCTGTCGGGTCGCGACCGCGCGGTGACCGAGCGGGAGCGGGCCGCGGCGCAGCGGGAGGCGGTGGCCGAGCGGCTGGTGGCTGAGCGGTCGACGGCGCTGGAGGCGGTGAAGACGACCGAGCGCGAGACGCTGGAGCGCGTGGCGGGGCTCACCGGCGAGGAGGCGCGCAGCCGGGTGATCGACGAGATCTTGGACGACGCGCGGCGGACGGGCGCGCGCGAGGCCAAGCAGATCGAGGACATCGCCAAGGAGGAGGCCGAGAAGCGGGCCAAGCGGCTCATCGGCATCGCGGTGCAGCGCTACGCGGGCGAGTACGCGGGCGAGCGGGCGGTGACGTCGGTGCACCTGCCGAGCGACGAGCTCAAGGGCCGCATCATCGGCCGCGAGGGCCGCAACATCCGCACGTTTCAGGAGGTCACCGGCTGCGACCTGGTGATCGACGATACGCCCGAGACCATCATCGTGAGCAGCTTCGATCCGGTGCGGCGCGAGATGGCGCGGCTCACGTTGGAGCGGCTCATCCAGGACGGGCGCATCCACCCGTCGAAGATCGAGGAGTTCTTCCTCAAGTCGAAGGAGGAGGTCGAGCGCACCATCAAGGAGTCGGGCGACGCGGCCGCCATGGAGCTCGGCATCGGGCGGCTGCACCCCGACCTCACGCGCATCGTGGGGCAGCTGCGGTACCGCTACTCGTACGCGCAGAACATCCTGCGGCACTCGGTGGAGGTCGCGCACATGTGCGGGCTGCTCGCGCAGGAGATGGGCGTCAACCCCAAGCTGGCCAAGCGCGCGGGGCTCCTGCACGACATCGGCAAGGCGGTGACCCACGAGGTCGAGGGCGGCCACGCCGTCATCGGCGCCCAGATGGCGCGCAAGGCCGGCGAGGACGACGCGGTGGTCAACGCCATCGCGGCGCACCACGACGACGAGCCCGCGCGGCATGTGCTGGCGCACCTCACGGCGGCGGCGGATGCCATCAGCGGGGCGCGACCCGGGGCGCGGCGCGAGATGCTGGAAGGCTACATGCGGCGGCTCGAAGACCTGGAGCGGATCTGCACGGCGTTCAAGGGCGTGGAGCGGTCGTTTGCGATTCAGGCGGGGCGCGAGGTGCGGGTGCTGGTCGAGCCGGGCGAGGTCGACGACGCGGGGGCGCTGGCGCTGTCGCGGGACATCGCGCGCAAGATCGAGAGCGAGCTGGCCTACCCCGGCCAGGTGAAGGTGACCGTGGTGCGTGAGACACGCGCGGTGGACTACGCGCGATGAGGCTCTCGCGGAGGCTCTGGGCGCTGCCGCTCGTCGGCGCGGCGATGGCGTCGTTGGTGGTCGCGGGGCAGCGGCCCGCGTCGCGGACCGAGCTCAGTCCCGAACCAGCGCGGGTGGTGCACCGTGAGGGGCAGAACCGCGGCCCGATGAGCGACGCCGCGCGCATCCCGGTGGCGGGTTCGCCCTCGCTCGGGCCCGCCGATGCGCTCGTCACGGTGGTGGTCTTCAGCGACTTCCAGTGCCCGTTCTGCTCGCGCGTGGAGCCCACGCTGCGGCAGCTCCGTGAGCAGTACGGCAACGACCTCCGGGTGGTGTGGAAGGACCATCCGCTCCCGTTTCACACCAACGCGCGGCCCGCGGCCGAGGCGGCGCGCGAGGCCTTCGCCCAGCGAGGCGACGCTGGCTTCTGGCAGATGCACGACCTGCTCTTCGACAACCAGCACGAGCTCACGCGCGCCACCCTCGATGGGCTCGCGCGCCAGATGGGGCTCGACGAGGGTCGCTTCGCCGCGGCGCTCGACCAGCACACCCACGAGGCGGCCATCGCCCGCGACGAGGCCCTCGCGCGGACCCTCGGCGCCAACGGGACGCCGACGTTCTTCATCAACGGCACCGAGCTGGTGGGCGCGCAGCCGATGGAGCGCTTCGACGGCGTCGTGCGCCAGGTGCTCGCCCGCGCCCGCACCATCACGCCGCGCAGCCAGGCGTACGCGCTCATGGTCACCTCCCCGGTGGCCAACCCCGACCCGCCGCGGCCGAGTCCGAGCCCGAGCCGGGAGGAGCCCGATCCCACCCAGGTGCTGCGCGTGCCCGTCGGGACGGGCGCCAGCCGCGGGCCCGCCTCGGCCCTGGTCACCGTGGTGGTCTTCTCGGACTTCCAGTGCCCGTTCTGCTCGCGCGTGGAGAGCACCCTCGCCGACCTGCGCCGCCGCTACGGCAACGACCTCCGCGTCGTCTGGCGCAACGAGCCCTTGCCCTTCCACGACCACGCCCAGCTCGCCGCCGAGGCGGCGCTCGAAGCGAAGGCCCAGCTCGGCCCCACGGGCTTCTGGCAGATGCACGACCTGCTCTTCGAGAACCAGCAGCACCTCGAACGCGCCGACCTCGAACGCTACGCCGAGCGGATGCAGCTCAACCTCCCCCGCTTCCGCGCGGCGCTCGACCGTCACACGCACCTCGCGACCATCCGCGCCGACCACGCGCTCGCGCAGCAGCTCGAAGCCAACGGCACGCCGCACTTCTTCATCAACGGCCGACGGCTCGTGGGCGCCCAGCCCGTGGAGACCTTCGTGCGGCTCGTCGACGAGGCGCGCACCAACGCCCAGAACTTCATGCGAACGCACCCGGGCACCACGCGCGCCAACCTCTACGCGCGCATGATGGGCGAGGCCGCCACGGTCATCCGCCGCCGTGCCGCTGCCCCCGCCGCCGCCGCACCCGCGCCACAGGAGGACGAGAACCACGTCTACGTCCTGGCCGCCGCGCCCAACGCGCCGTCGTGGGGGCCCGCCAACGCGCGGGTCGTCGTCGAGCACTTCTCGGACTTCCAGTGCCCCTTCTGCTCGCGCGTGGGCCCCACCCTCCAACGCCTGCGCGAGACCTACGGCAGCCGCATCCGCTTCGTGTGGCGCGACTACCCGCTGCCCTTCCATGACCACGCCATGCTCGCCGCCGAGGCCGCTCGTGAGGCGTATGCCCAGCGCGGCAACGAGGGCTTCTGGCGCTTCAACACCCTGCTCTTCGAGAACCAGCAGCACCTCGATCGCGTCGACCTCGAACGCTACGCCGCCGACGTGCAGCTCGACCTCGCGCGCTTCCGCTCGGCGCTCGACCAGCACACCCACCAGCGGGGCATCCGCGCCGACATGGCCGCGGCCGACGCCACGGGCGCCTCCATCGGGACGCCCGCGTTCTTCATCAACGGCCGCTTCTTTGCGGGGGCCCTCCCCTTCGAGGAGTTTCAGCGCCGCATCGACGCCGCCCTCGCCGCGCGCTGACTACTCGCCCTGCATGAGACCGGTGACCCGGCCGTCGTCGTGCACCACGACGCGCGCCGCCGCGGGCACCTTGGGCAGCCCCGGCATCGTCATGATCTCGCCCGTGAGCGCCACGACGAAGCCCGCTCCCGCGCTGAGCCGCGCCTCCTTCACCGTGATGGTGAAGCCCGACGGCCGCCCTGGCTTCGTCGGGTCGTCGGTGAGCGACAGGTGCGTCTTGGCCATGCACACCGGCAGCTCTCCGCCGCCGAGCGCCACGGCGGCGTCGAGGTCCTTCACCGCGGCGGGCGTGAAGACCACGTCGTCGGCGCCGTACACGGTGCGCGCGATCTTGCGGATCTTCTCCTGCGGCGAATCGCTCAGCTCGTAGGTGTACCGGGCGACAGGTCGTACGGCGTCCGAACGATCGAGCATGTCGCTCACCGCGTCGGCCAGCTCCAGCGAGCCTTCGCCTCCCTTGGAGAAGCCCTCGTGGCGGGCGACAGCGACGTGGTTCTTCGCCGCGAACTCCTTGAGCACCGTCTGCTCCTCGTGTGTGTCGTTGGGGAAGCCGTTGACGGCGACCACCGCGGGCAGCCCGTAGAAGCGCAGCGTTTCGAGGTGCTTTTCGAGGTGTTCGAGGCCCTTGGAGAGCGCCGCCGTGTTGGCCTCGCCTGCCTTCGCCACGGGCACCCCGCCGTGCATCTTCAGCGCGCGGTGCGTCGCCACCAGCACCACACCGTGCGGCCAGAGGCCCCCGACGCGGCACTTGATGTCGAGGAACTTCTCCGCCCCAAGATCGAAGCCGAAGCCCGCCTCGGTGATGACGTCCTGCCCGTAGGCGAGCGCCATGCGCGTGCCAAGGATGGAGTTGCACCCGTGCGCGATGTTGGCGAATGGACCGCCGTGCACCACCGCGGGTGTGCCTTCGCGGGTCTGCACCAGGTTGGGCATGATCGCGTCGAGGAGCAGCGCGGTCATGGCGGCCGAGGCGCCGAGGTCGCTCGCGCGCACCGGCTTGCCCGCGGGGGTGGTGCCGACGACGATGCGGCCGAGGCGGGCTTCGAGGTCCTTCACCGAGGTGGCGAGGCAGAGGATGGCCATGACCTCGCTGGCCGCGGTGATGTCGAAGGAGGTCTCGCGGACGGGGCCGTTGCTCTTGCCCATGGAGACCATGACCGAGCGGAGGGCGCGGTCGTTCATGTCGAGGGCGCGGCGCCAGCGCATGCCGCGCGGGTCGAGGTCGACGGGGTCGCGGAAGTGGAGCGCGTTGTCCGCGATGGCCGCGAGGAGGTTGTGCGCCGACGTGATGGCGTGGATGTCGCCCGTGAAGTGCAGGTTGATGTCAGCCGACGGTTCGAGCGTCGCGAGGCCGCCGCCCGTGCCGCCGCCCTTCATGCCGAACACCGGGCCGAGCGACGGCTCACGCAGCGCGGCAACGGCGCGACGACCGCGCTTGTTCATGCCCATGGCGAGGGCGACGGAGGTGGTGGTCTTCCCCTCGCCCGCGGGCGTCGGGTTGATGGCCGACACCAGCACCAGCCGACCCTGCGGAGAGCCCTCGCGGCGGGTGAGCGCGTCGAGGGAGATCTTCGCGCGATGGCGACCCCACGGGATCACATCGCCCGCAGAGAGGCCCAGGTCGTTGGCGACGTCGTGGATGGGACGGAGCGTGGTCGACATGGCGCAGGAGCCTAACGGAAGCCCCGCTCGGTTGTCTCTCGGGTATCGTCCCGCGCCATGAGCGACTCTCCCTCCCCCGTGTCCATCCTCGGCATCCCCGGCAGCCTCCGCGC
The DNA here is from genome assembly GCA_044229975.1 of Polyangiales bacterium. Taxonomy (GTDB): domain Bacteria; phylum Myxococcota_A; class Polyangia; order Polyangiales; genus SCUS01. Next base: position 63,908 of record JBGARZ010000014.1, on the reverse strand, counting down.
CCAGTCGTGGAACAAGAAGCTCCTCGCCGCCTGCGCCCACCTGCTCCCGCCCGGCGCGACGCTCACCACCTTCGAGCTCGGGGACATCCCCCTCTACAACGAGGACCTCCGCGAGAAGGGTTACCCCGAGTCGACGGCGGCGTTTCGCGCGGCCATCGAGCAGGCCGACGCGATTCTCTTCGTGACCCCCGAGTACAACTACTCGATCCCCGGCGTGCTCAAGAACGCCATCGACTGGGCCTCGCGCCCGCCGTCGCCGCCGCTGGCGAAGAAGGCCGTCGCCACCCTCGGCGCCTCGCCCGGCATGCACGGCACCGTGCGCGGCCAGACCCACCTGAAGGAGGTCTGCGTGGGCGCCGGGATGTTCGTGGTGCCCAAGCCCGAGGTGTACGTCGCGAAGGCGCCCGACAAGTTCGACGCCGAGGGCAACCTCACCGACGCCGACACGAAGAAGTACGTCAGCGAACTACTCGCCAACCTTGCCGACCTCACCCGCAAGCTCCGCGGGCGCTGAACGCTACGAGCAGAGCGCCAGCAGCCTGGCGTGGTCGACCACGTTGCGCCCGAGCTGGCGCCGCGCCTCCTCGTCGGGCGCGTCGCTGGCGATGAGGTCGTAGGCCGCGCGCGCCTCGGCCAGCGTCGTGCGCGCCCCGTCCCGATCGCCGAGCGCGACGGCCGCGTCGTAGGCCGTCAGAATGGCGAACAACTCGTACAGGCGCAGGTGGCCTTCCAACAACGACCGCGCCGCGCGGGCCTCGGTCCAGGCCGCGGCGGGGTCGCCCGTTCGCAAGAGGAGGAGCGCGCGCACGGCACGCAAGACGGGCACGGCGGCGAGCTGCGGGGCGAGCGATTCGAGCAGGCGGGCAGCCTCGTCGGTCTCGCCCAGCTCGATCAGGGACCGGAGGACGACGAGGTGCGCCTGAGGGAGGCGCCGCTCCTCGGAGGCGAGGAGTGACTGCGCCCGTCGCCCCTCGGCGAGGGCCTCACGGAGGCGGCCGCCAGCGAGGTAGTAGGCCGACCGCGCCAGGACGACGCGCGCCCGCAGCGGGCCGGTGCCGTACGCGTCACAGTAGGCGGCGGCCTCCGCGAGTCGGCGCTCGCAGAGGGCGTTCTGCCCGAGCTGAGAGAGGGCGTTGACCGCCGAGCCGTAGCAGGCCCCGGCGAGGAAGCGGTCGCCCGCGCGCATCGCGATGTCGAGCCCCAGGGCCGCCTCGCTCGCGTGGGAGAACAGCCGCCCCTGCGCCACCGCCCGGGTCGCGCGAGCGTTGTAGAACATGCACGCCGCAGCGGGGTCTTCCGCCGCCAGCACCTCGGGGGTCTGGGTGATCGCCCCGAGCTGCGCGTCGCCCCGCGCCACCTGACCTTCGAGGTAGAACTCCATCGCGAGGCCAGTGCGCGCGCGGTCCGCCGCGGGATGCACCGTCGCGGGGTCCGCCGCCGCCAGGGCGGCCTCGATCACGTCGAGGCGCTCCACCTGCCGCGAGCGCCCCATGGACGCCGCGACGATCATCGCCGCGTGGCACCACCCGGGCGCGGCCGGGGTCGACCGGCTCATGAGCTCCAGGCCGCGGCGCACGGACGACTCGTAGCGGCCCGCGTAGAAGTCCGCCTGCACATGGATCAGCGCGACGGCGCCGATCACCGCGTGGTCATCACCCGCGAGCCCCTCGGCACGCCCCGCATGCACGAGCGCCGCCTCGGAGTTGTTCGCCGCGACGGCGCCCTCGGCCGCGGCCACGAGGTACGTCGCCGCGCGCGCCCGCTGCCCCGCCGCCTCGAAGTGGTTGGCGAGCACCAGCGGGTCGGCCTCACCAACACCGAGGAGCCACTCGGCCGCGAGGCCGTGGCCCAATGCGCGATCTTCCGGGGTGAGCATCGCGTAGCTGGCGGCGTGCACCAGCGCATGGTGGAAGCGGTACTCGACGCTCCCCGCGAAGCGCGACGTCGAGGCGCGGGCCAGCACCTCGCGGGCGCACAGCTCATCGAGCAGGTCGGCCGACGGCGTCGATCGGGCGGGCTCCGAGAGCAGCGCCTCGACCCCGGCCGACCAGCACGACTCGCCGAAGACCGACGCCGCCCGCAGCGCCCGCCGGGCTTCGGGCGAGAGCGACGAGAGCCGCGCCTGCACCACCGCGAGCACCGTCTCGGGCAGCTCGGAGGCGCCCGACGAGACGGCGCGGAGGAGTTCTTCCAGGTAGAAGGCGTTGCCGCCCGCACGGTCGATGAGGCGGGCCATCTTCTCGGGAGCGACGTCGCCCAGCACCCGCTGCACGAGGCGCTCGCAGGCGCGTCGCGTGAGGGGGGAGAGGCGGAGTTCCTGCACCGTGTGCTCGGCCCACAGCTTCGGGAAGCGCTCGATGATCTCCGGCCGTGCGAACGCGATCACCATCAACGGTCGCTCCCGCAGCTCGCGCATCGCGTGGTCGAGAAACAGCAGCGACGCCCCGTCGCTCCAGTGCGCGTCGTCGAGCACGAGCACCAGCGGGCCCGACGCGCAGGCGCCCGTGAGCAACCGCACCAACGCACCGCGCGTCTGCTCGAACATCAGCTTCGGGTCGTGCCGGGCCGCGATGAGCGCGGCGTCTCCCTCCGGGTCGAGCTCCAGCCCGGCGAGCTCTGCCAGGAAGAGCGTCGTCCGTCGTGCGTCGTCGGCGCAGTAGCGCCCCGCCAGCGCGGCCAGGGCGGCGCGCTCGGCCTCCTGGGTCGACGAGCCGACGATGCCCGCGGCGCTGCGGATGAGCGCGCCCAGCGGGGCGAGCGGAGAGTCGGCCGCCAGCACGTCGGCCCGCGCCGACCACACCCTCGGCGGCTCGTCCTTCGCCGCCAGCGTCGCGAGAAACTCCCTCCGCAGCCGTGACTTCCCTGCCCCCGCGACGGCCGTCACGATCACCGCGCGCGCGACCTCGTCCGCGGCGCACTCCGCAAACGTGGCGCCCAATAGCGCCAGCTCGCGCTCGCGGCCCACACACGGCGTGCTCACGCCCAACACCGGACGCGCGTCGTCGCCGTGGTCGTCGACCAGCACGGCGCCCTGCGGCGTCATCCGTAGGCGACAGCGGTCGTGCAGCAGCGCGGCGGCGTTTTCGTCGAGCACCACCCCGTCGGGACGCAGGCGTGCGAGGGACACCGCCCGCTCGATGACGGCGCCCAGCGGGTTGCGCGAGGCGTGCGTTCCGTGCCCGGCGGCCAGCACGATGACGCGGCCGGGTAGCGCAGTTTGCAGCGCCAGCGCGAGGCGGGCGGCGCGAGCGGTCTCGGCGCTGGTGGCTCCCTGGGAGGCGAAGATCACGGTGCCGTCGGCGAGGCACTCGACGCGCGCCTCGGGGCCGAGGTAGCGAGCGCGGAGCCCCTCCAACTGGCCGCGCGCGATGAGGTCGGGGCCGAGCGAGGCCGTGGGCGCAGCCTCGAAATCGGGCGCGATCGGGGGCGTGTCGAAGATGGTCGGGTCGACCGCGAGCACGGCGCACAGCACGCGACGCTCACCCGTCGAGAGCGACGAGCTCGGCCGCGGAGCCACGAGCCGCGGACCGGACTCGGCCTCCACGCGGGCGAGCTCGGTGAGTCGAAGGGCGAGCTCGGTCGCATCGTCGGGGCGCTCGGACGGGTCCTTGGCGAGCAGCGAGGTGACGAGGGCGTCGAGCGCCTCTGGAGCATCGGGCACCGCGTCGCGCAGGCGTGGCGGGTCGGCCAGGAGCACGCTCGCAAGCAGCGCCAGGGGGTTGTCCGCGCGGAAGGCGGGCGCCCCGGTGAGGCACTCGTAGAGGACGCAGCCGAGGGCGTAGAGGTCAGCGCGCCGGTCGATGTCACGGTCGCCGCGGGCCTGCTCGGGGGCCATGTAGCCGGGCGTTCCGAGGAGCATCCCGGTGCCGGTCGCGGCGCGGGTCGCGCGGTCGACGCGGCGGGCGATGCCGAAGTCGAGCACCTTCACCTTGAGGGGATCGCCGTCGACGAGCAGCAGGTTGGCGGGCTTCACGTCGCGGTGCACCACGCCAAGCGCATGCGCGGCCGCGAGCCCCTGCGCCGCGCGGGCGCACAGCGAGAGCGACTCGACCGCCGTCAGCGGGCTGCGCGTGAGGCGCGTCGCGAGGTCTTCCCCCGCGAGCCACTCCATCGCGAGCCACGGCGACCCGTCGGGCCTCAGCCCGTGAGCGACGTAACGCACCACCGCCGGGTGTTCCAGCGACGAGAGGACCTTCGACTCCCGCTCGAAGCGCGAGGCGTCACCCAGGTCGCTGCGCAGCACCTTGAGCGCGACCGTCGCGCCCGTGGCGAGGTCGGCGGCCCGGAAGATCGACCCCATCCCGCCGCCACCCGCGGCCGCCTCGATCGCGAAGCGGCCGCCCACCGTGTCGCCGGGCTGCATCATTGCGGCGGACTATCGCACGGTCAGCGCGCGTCGTGGCGCACGTACTCGAACTCCACCGGGCGCCCCTTGATCCCCTGCTTCGGGGGAGCGATCCAGTGGGCCATCTTGCCGACCTCGTAGACCGGCTTCGTCATCAGCGACTGCACGTACGCCCGGTCGGCCTCCGTGGGGAGAGAGCGCGCCGCCTCGGCCTGCCAGGCGGCTTCGTCCACGAGCTCGCCCGCCACGCTGAAGCGCAGCCCCGCGTAGAGACCGACGTTGCGGTTGAAGCGCCGGTTGGGGAGCGTCAGCACGTAGTCGAGGCCCGCTTCGGCGATGGCGCGGTTCCACTTGTCGACGCCGCGCTGGCAATCGGCGACGTACTCGTCGCGGAGCACTTCGTTCATCGCCGAACGAAGCGCCACCTCGCGCTCGACGAGCGCGCCGGCCTCCACCTGGGTCATCTTGTAGGTGCCGTGGAGGGCGACGTGGTCCTCGTGGCGCTCCTCCTTCGCACGGCCCTTGATGCCCGACGCGAAGAAGGCCGCCGCGTTGGACGACACCTCGCCGCCGAAGAGGTCGAGCGACGAGCTGAACCAGAAGTTCAGGTACTTCTGGATGGTGTCGAGGTCGATGCCGCCCTGCTTGCGCGCGTCGCCGTTGGGGTCGAGCTTGGTGAGCTCGGCGCTGCGCTGAACCACCCGCAGCACGCCCGTCTCGCCGACGAACATGTGGTGCGCCTCCTCGGTGAGCATGAAGCGCGTGGTACGCGACAGCGGGTCGAAGGCGCTCTCGGCCAGCGCAAGCAGTTGGTACTTCCCGTCACGATCCGTGAAGAACGTGAACATGAAGAACGACAGCCACTCGGGGCACGGCTCGTTGAAGGTCCCCAGGATGCGGGGCTTGTCGGCGTCGCCGCTGCGGCGCTCCAGGAGAGCCTCTGCCTCCTCGCGCCCGTCGCGGCCGAAGTGCGAGTGCAGCAGGTACACCATCGCCCAGAGGTGACGGCCCTCCTCCACGTTGACCTGGAAGAGGTTGCGCAGGTCGTAGACGCTCGGGCAGGTCTGCCCCAGCAGCCGCTGCTGCTCCACCGACGCGGGCTCCGTGTCGCCCTGCGTGACGATGAGCCGACGCAGGGTGTTGCGGTGCTCGCCCGGAACCTGCTGCCACGCGGGCTTGCCCATCTCGTCACCGAAGCCGATGGTGCGGTCGGGCGTCGGGTCGGCGAGGAAGATGCCCCAGCGGTAGTCGGGCATCTTCACGTAGTCGAAGTGCGCCCAACCCGCCTGGTCGACCGAGATGGCCGTGCGCAGGAACACGTCGTCCTGCTGGAAGCCCTCGGGCCCCATGTCCATCCACCAGTTGATGAAGTTGGGGTGCCACTCCTCCAGCGCGCGCTGGAGCTTCTTGTCCGACGACAGGTCGACGTTGTTGGGGATGCGGGTGTCGTTGACGACCGATGACATGGCAGTGGGCTCCTGAAGTCTTAGGTGCGGCGGTAGTCGAACACCGGGCGCTCGGGCTGCCCGTACATGGTGAGAGCGCCCGTCGCGCCGACGGCGTTGGGGCGCTGGAAGATCCAGTTCTGCCAGGCGGAGAGGCGACCGAAGATCTTGGTCTCCATGGTCTCCGGGCCCGCGAAGCGCAGGTTGGCTTCGAGCCCCGTCATGGCGTCGGGCGACAAGCTCGTGCGCTCTTCAATGGCCACGCGCACCTCGTCGTCCCAGTCCATGGAGTCGGGCGTGAAGGTCACGAGGCCCGCCTTCAGCGCATCGGCTGCGTCGAGGAGGTCGGCCTCGTCCTTGAGGCGCGTCACGATCGACGGGTCGTAGAGGAAGCGCGACTCCAAGCGGGTGAGCCCGTTGCTCATGGGAAACGGACCGAAGTTGGACGGCGACAGCCCGACGGCCGTGTTGGCCTCGTCGGCCATGAACACCCGGTCGGCGGCGAGGGCGATCTCCAGCATCGAGCCTGCGAAGCAGCTCCCGGGCTCGACCAGCGCGAAGAGGCTGCGGGCCATGAGGTCGAGGCGCTTGAGCACCCGCTTCTGCAACAGCAGCACCTCGCGCGAAAGCCAGTCGGTCTTCGATCGTTGGAGGAGCGAACGATCGAAGCGACGCACCGCCTCGGGGTCGCCCACCGTGTGCAGCACGATGACGCCGATGTTGGGGTGGTTGAAGCGCAGGTCGAGCAGCGCGTCGTCGAACTCACGCCACGCCGCCACGCTCCAGTGATCGGCCGTCAGCGCCGCGTCGGGGTCGCCCGACGGACCACGCAGCGTGAGCTCGGCCACGCGTCGGTTGCGATCGATCTGCAACAGCACGTTGGGGTAGGTGGTCACATCGCCGTTGCGCGTGACGGTGACGGGCGGAAGCGCGAGGCCGGGGCCCGAGGCGTTGCGTGTCGAGCGGGCGGCCATCTTCTCCACGCGGGCCTTGAGCGCCGCGTCGAACTTGCTGCGCGACGCCGACTCGTCGACGAGCCGCCACTCCACCGCCCGCTTGCCACGCACGCCCTCGGCCAGCGTCGAGAACACGTCTGCCAGGTCGCGCCGCACCTTGCGCTTGTCGGTGACGCGGGTGAGCCCGCCCGTCCCCGGGAGCACCGCCAGCAGCGGCGCCTCGGGGAGGCTCACCGCCGTCGAGCCGTCGTCCTGGAGGAGGATCTCGTCGCAGGCCAGCGCCAGCTCGTAGCCGCCGCCCGAGGCGGTGCCGTTGACGGCGCAGAGCACCGGGATGCCCGACGCGGCCGAGAGCTCTTCGAGGTAGAGCCGCGTCTCGTTGGTGAACTTGCAGAAGTTCACCTTGAACGAGTGGGTCGAGCTGCCGAGCATGTAGATGTTGGCGCCGGAGCAGAAGATGCGGTCTTTGCCGCTGGTGACGACGAGCGCGCGCACCTCGGGGTGCTCGAAGCGCACCCGCTGGATGGCGTCGGCGAGCTCGATGTCGACCCCGAGATCATAGCTGTTGAGCTTGAGCGGATAGCCGGGCCGCAGCCCGCCGTCTTCCGGGACGTCCATCGAGAGGCGCGCCACGTTGGCGCCGTACTGGGCCGGGAAGTCGAGCTTCCAGTGGCGGTACCGGGAGGGGTGCGTCTCAAAGCGGATGGGGGCTTCGTCGTGGGTGTGCTCTGCCATGGCGACCGAACGCTACCCGACGCGAGCGGGGGCGAGCAAGCGGTATAGTTCCGGTTGGTGGGCGCCAAACACAGAAGTATAGTGCAGGCATGAGCGAGCGACGGCCGTTGCTGGAGGCGCTGGGTCGGGTGGTGAGGGCGCGGCGTCAGGGCCGGGCGATGACGGTACGGGCGCTGGCGGGTCGATCGGGCGTGAGCGAGCGCTTCGTGGCGCAGGTCGAGGGCGGCACCGGCAACATCTCCGTCGCGCGCCTCGACGCGCTCTCCGAGGCGCTGGAGACCACGGCGGGCGCGTTGCTCACGCAGGCCGAGACCGAGCGCGAGACGCCGAGCGACGGCGACGGCGCGGCGGTGGGAGCGGTGGCGCTGCTCGGTCTGCGCGGCGCGGGCAAGAGCACCATCGGACCACGGCTGGCGAAGCGCCTGAAGGCGCCCTTCGTCGAGCTCGACGCCAGCATCGAGGCGGCGGCAGGGATGCGCCTGGGGACGCTCTTCGAGATCCACGGGATGGCCTACTACCGGCGGCTGGAGCGCGAGGTGTTGCGGCGGGTGCTGGCCGAGCACGCGACGGTGGTGGTGGCGACGGGCGGGAGCCTCGTGACTGACGAGGAGACCTACGCGCTGTTGCGATCGAGGGCGTTTACGGTGTGGCTGAAGGCCAGCGCCGACGACCACTGGGACCGCGTGGTGGCGCAGGGCGACGCGCGACCGATGGCGCACCGGGCCAACGCGCGCTCGGAGCTGCAGGCGCTGCTGCGATCACGAACACCGCTGTACGCACAGGCGCGGGCGACGGTGGACACGTCGGCGCTGGGCCTCCGCGGGACCGTCGACGCGGTGCTCACCGCGCTGCGCGGTGACGGAGCGAGGGAGCAGCCGGCGGGGTGACGTCGGAACGTGCGAGCGGCGGTGCGCGGCGGAAGATAGGCCGCAAGGGCGCAGGGGTCGCAAGGAAGAAGAGTTTTCACAGGGAGAAGGAGCCTTGAGGGTTCGGTGATGTGGGCGAACGAGGGCACCTGACGCGGGGTGCGCGATTCGATCGCGTCGCCGCCAAAGCCCCAATCCCAACTTCTCCCCCTTGCGACCCTCGCGGCCCAACTTCCGCCGCGCACAGCCATCCGAGACTGGCGGACGAAGGACGCGTTGGACACCCCCCGACGGCGTGTCCATGCTCGCGCCCGAACATGGCCAAAGAGACCTACGACTTCCTCCCTGAACCGCTTCGTTCGCTCGCGCTCGAAGACGCCTCGACGCGTCACAAGCTGCTCCGGGTGTGGGGCGCCATCGGCGTCGCGGGCGGCGGTTCGCTCGTCGGGTACACCCTCTACAACGTGTTGCATCGGGCCTCATCCATCAGCCACGCGCACCTCCGATCGGCGGAGACGCTCCCGCTCGCGGTGGGCGCCGTGCTGCTGGTGCTGGGCGCGCTCTTCGTCGCGAGCATCTTCGGCGCCGACCCGGCGGCCACGAAGCTCCGCAAGCCCGACACGAAGGTGGTCTCGTGCTCGTGCGTCACCGAGCGGAACGTTCGCTATCTGTCGATGAAGTTGCGCGATGGCAGCGAGGTGCGCTGGCGCTTCGGGGCCGCGCACGACCCCAAGCGCCACGCGAAGGCAGAGACCGCCGCCGTGCAGGCCGTGCGGTCTCTACCCCAGTGGGTGGGCGCCTGACTCAGAGCGAGTCGATGTACTGGAGGAAGGCGAGGATGCCGTAGCCGGTGCCGCCCTTCGGGCCGAGCGCGGTGACCCGATCGAGGTAGGCCGGGCCCGCGATGTCGAGGTGGATCCACTTCCGGTCGCCGATGAACTCCCGCAGGAAGAGCGCCCCGATGATGGAGCCGCCGTAGCGGTCGCCGGTGTGCTTCAGGTCGGCGACGTCGCTCTTCAGACCCTCGCGGAGTTCTTCGATGAGCGGCATGCGCCACATCGCTTCGCCCGCGGTCTTCGCGCTGGCGAGGTACTTCGCCGAGATGTCCTCGTCGTTGCAGTAGAAGCCCGCCGTCGCCGTGCCGAGCGCCACGAGGCACGCGCCCGTCAGGGTCGCGTGGTCGACGATCAGGTCGGGCTCCAGCTTGCGGGCGTAGGCCAGCGCGTCGGCCAGCACGAGGCGCCCCTCGGCGTCGGTGTTGATGATCTCCACCGTCTTGCCGTCGAGCGAGCCGAACACGTCGCCGGGGCGGTACGCGTCGCCGTCGGGCATGTTCTCGGCGGCCGCGATGAGCGCGTGCACCTCGACGTCGGGCTTGAGCGCGCCGATGGCGGCCATCGCGCCGATGGCGAGCGCGGCGCCGCCCATGTCGGACTTCATGTCGCCCATGCCCGGGGCCGGCTTGATGCACAGACCCCCGGAGTCGAAGGTGAGACCCTTGCCGACGAGGGCGATGCGCGGACGGCCCTTGCGCGCCTTCTCGGGCTTGTACGTGATGTGGATGAAGCGCGGCTCGTTGCGCGACCCGCGGCCCACCGCCTCCAGCAGCTTCATGCCCTCGGAGCGGATCTTCGTACGGTCCCACACCGTCACCTTGAGGCCGTGGGTCTTGCCCACCTCCACCGCGGCGTCGGCGAGCGCCGCGGGCGTGAGCTCGTTGGGCGGCTCGTTGACGAGGCTGCGCGCCAGGTTGATCGAGGAGGCCACCGCCTCGCCCTGCCCGATGGCGTGCTTCTGCTCGGCCGTCGCCTTGGCGGACTTCACCCCGCGCAACCCGAGCGTCACCGCCTCCAGATCCTTCTTCGGCCGCCGGTCGCCCGTGAGGTACTTCGTGAAGCGGTACGCGCCGAGCGCGACGCCCTCGGCTGCGGCCCGCAGGTCGGCCGCCTCACCCTTGCCGCGCAGCCCGAGGTGCAGCTTCGTCGCCTTGTCGGCGTTGGCCACCTTCGCGGCCCGCGCCGACGCCGCGCGCAGCTCGACGCTGGTCACCTTCGCCAGCGGTCCGAGGCCGATCAGCAGCACCTTGCGGGCGGCGATCTTTCCGTAGGTCATCACCGCGAGCGTGGAGTCGCGCTTGCCGGTGAACTCGTCGTCCTTCATCGCCGTGCGCAGCGTGCCGCCGAGCGCCTCGTCGAGCTCGCTGACGAGCGCGTCCCCGGGTAGGTCGTCCTCGGCGACGAGCACCGCGAGCAGGTCGACCTCGACGCCCGCGCCCGACAGTCCCAACGTGATCTTCATCCGTGCTCTGTTCCTTCCAGTGTCCCGTGTGGGCCTTGGCGCCTGGTGGGTCGCCCGCCGGGGACGCGGATACTCTCACGCAGGTTCGAGAGCCGACAAGCCGCGCGACGTCACCGCGCCCAGGCCGCGCGGAGGGACTCCGGCAGGTGGAAGAGCCGACCCGCGCCGCGGTCGATGCGCGCGATGCGCTCCAGCAGCTTCTGCCCGAACCACTCCGTCACGCGGTGCACCGCGATGAACTCACTGCCGATGCCGCCATGCACCGTCAGCGCGAGGTGCAGCCCCGACGCGATGGCCTCCATGGTCATCACCTGAACGGTGGACACCTCACCCACCCCGACCATGCGCGCGGTGGCGTCGCCCAGCAGGTGGCGCATCAGCACGGCGACCGCCTCCTCCCCGCCCGCCCACTGCATCCGGATGGTCTCCGCCACCGCCTTCGCGAGCGCGCTGGTCATCGCGTTCCCTTCGGGGGTCTCACCCTGCTGGTGCGCGCGGATGTCTTCGTAGAGCGCGTAGCCGCCTTCGATGGTCTGCGGGTTGAGCGACTCGCGCACCCCGATGAGGTGACCGAGCACCCGCCAGCAGTGGTAGTAGGCCTCCTCCTCGTAGCGGGTGAGCACGACACCAAGCTTCTTCCACGACCGCAAGATCACCGTGGAGAAGGTCTGTAGCGTAAACGCCATGTCCTCCTGGCAGATGGGGCGACCCCACTTCGGGTTCCACGGCTTGCGCATCAAGGCGCCGCCGAGGGTGCGGGCCTGCCGCAGGTCGTCGCTCACGCCATCGGGATCAACCTCCAGCAGGTAACGCATCGAGGCGTGCAGCAGCCGCACCTTCTGCGCCGACCGCAACCCCCTTCCGTTGGGTTCGAGCCCGCCGCGCGACAGGACGTCGATGATCATCTGGGCGGTCTCGTAGACGCGTCGCTCGGTGTGCTCGACGAGCTGCCGCGAGAGGCTGAGCACCTGCACCCCGTTGCGCATCGCGTAGCACTCGGGCAGCGACGCGCAGAGCAGCGAGGCCAGCGCGAGCAGGCCGTGGCGCATGAAGATCCCCTCGCCCGCGACGACGAGCTCGGGCCGGGCCCACACAGGGAGCGCCGCGGTGTCGATGAAGTACTGCTGCGCCGCGGGCGGGAGCGAGAGCGACGGCGGGTCGTCGCTGCGAACGAGCGTGTCGAGCAGCGCGTTGACGGCCTCGACGCGGCCGCTCCGGAAGATGTCCTCGATGACGGCGTCGGCGATCGGGTCGGCTTCCTTGCGAGCTTCTTCGAGCGCGACGCGGTTCGCCTTCTCTTCGGCGCGGGTCCACGCAGGCCAGATCATGGCGCGCCCTTGTGGTGGGGTCGCGCCGTGGGGTCAAGCAAGACCGCGCCACAACTCACTTTGCAGCGTGACCGCCGCCCGGTTGTGGTCGTTCACCCGCTCGGTTACACGAGGTCTCATGAGCGTCCACGTCGAGCGCAGCGGTCCCGTCACCACGGTCGTCCTGCACCGCCCCGACGTCCGCAACGCCGTCGACCGTGCCACCGCCGACGCGCTCGCCGATGCCTTCCGCGCCTTCGAGGCCGACGAATCCGCCCGCGTCGCCGTCCTCTTCGGCGACGGCGGAACCTTCTGCGCCGGCGCCGACCTCAAGGCCATCGCGACCGGCGAAGCCAACCGCCTCGACCCCGACGGCGACGGCCCGATGGGCCCGTCGCGCCTGGTGATGAGCAAACCCGTCGTCGCCGCCATCGCGGGCCACGCCGTCGCGGGCGGCCTCGAGATCGCCCTGTGGTGCGACCTCCGCGTGATGGAGTCCGACGCGGTGCTCGGCGTCTTCTGCCGCCGCTGGGGCGTCCCCCTCATCGACGGCGGAACCGCCCGCCTCCCGCTCGTCGTTGGCCTCGGCCGCGCGCTCGACCTCGTGCTTACCGGACGCGCCGTCCGCGCCGACGAGGCGCTCGCCATGGGGCTCGTCAACCGCGTGGTCCCGCGGGGCGAGGCGCGAGCCGCCGCCGAGGCGCTCGCAGCGGAGATCGCAGCGCACCCCTGGGCCTGCGCGATGGCCGACCGCCGCGGGGTCTACCGGGCCTATGAGTTCACGCCCGCCGAGGCCCTCGCGGCAGAGTTTCTCGACGGCACCGACGCGCTCACGCAGGGCGGCATCGAGGGAGCGGCGCGCTTCGCCGCGGGCGCGGGCCGACACGGGACGAAGGCGTAGTCCCTCCTCCCCTCCTCCCGAATGGGCGTAGCATCCGCGGTCACCTATGGACCCTGACCTGTTCGTTCTGACGGCAGCGGCGATTCCGGCGGACGCGAAGGTGCTGACCTTCACGGGGAGCGAGGGGCTCTCGCGCCTCTACGCCTTCGACGTCCTGGTGCTCATCCAGGCGAGCATCGCCCCCGACTTCGAGCCGCTCGACGCGCTCTTCGGGGCCGCGACGTTGACCATCAACGGTGCCGACGGGACGCCCCGCACCGTGCGCCACGGCATCGTGTCGTCCATCGAGCTCGTCCACGAGCACAACGACCAGGCGGTCTATCGGGTCACGCTCGTCCCGGCGCTGTGGAAGCTCACCCTCAAGCGGCACACCCGCGTCTTCACGCGCGGCCACGACCCGAGCACGGTGCCCGACGTCATCGAGTTCATCCTGCGCGACGCGGGCATCACCGGCGCGAAGCTGAAGGCCAGCTACGAGAACCGCGGGAAATACGAAGCCCGCGACCACATCTGTCAGTGGCGCGAGACCGACTTCGACTTCGTCGCCCGCTGGATGGAGCGCGAGGGCATCTACTTCTACTTCGAGCACGACCCCGACAAATCCGAGGAGGTGCTGCGCATCACCGATACGAAGAGTTCGCACACCGCGAGCCCGGCGACCCCGGTGCGGTACTTCCCCACGAGCGACTCGGACACCGGGCAGGTCGACGCCATGGAGACCTGGCGGGCGCGCTACCAGGCGCTCGCGCAGAAGGTGATCCTCGACGAGTACGATCAGCTCAACCCTTCGCTCGCGCTCAAGCAGCCGCAGGACATCACCACCCACGGCGTCGGTGAGACCCGCAGCCTCGGCGACAACTACGCCGACCCCGACGACGGCAAGCGCCTCGCCGCCGTGCGCGCGCTCGAACACTCCACCCGCGAGGCGGGCTTCCACGGCCGCGGACGCCTCTTCGACCTCGTCCCCGGCTATCGCTTCACCCTCGACGAGCACCCGCGCAACGCCATGAACGCCGAGTACCTCTGCGTCGAGCAGGAGCACTTCGGCAACAACATCGCCACGCTGCCCGAGCTCGCGCGAGCGCTGCGGGTGGGCACCGACCGAACGTACAAGGTCCACGTCGCGGCGGTGAGCTCGGCGCCGCAGTACCGCCCGGCGCGGCGCACGGCGGTGCCGCGGGTGTACGGCGTGGAGAGCGCGACGGTGGATGGTCCGCTCGACGACGACTACGCGCAGCTCGACAAGGAGGGCCGCTACAAGGTGAAGGTGCGCTTCGAGGAGCGCGACCACCCGGCGGGCGAGGCGTCGATGTGGATACGGATGCTCCAGCCGCACGGCGGCAACCCCGAGGGGTGGCACTTCCCGCTGCGCAAGGGCACCGAAGTGATGCTGGTGTTTCTCGGCGGCGACCCCGACCGGCCCATCATCGCGGGCGTCGCGCCCAACGCGCACAACCCCTCGCCGGTGACCTCGGCCAACCACACGCAGAACGTCATCCACACGGGCGGCGACAACGAGATTCGCATCGAGGACGAGGCCGAGAAGCAGTGGATCGACATCTTCTCCCCGCCGGAGAAGTCGTTCATCCACCTCGGCAAGCACCACGACGCGCACTCGCACAACTGGATCATCTCGACCGACGGCAACGGGCTCGTGCACACGGGCGGGCAGGAGGACGTTCGCGTCGGCGCCATCCTCGACGAGGAGGTGGTCGGCGACGTCAACGAGCGCTACCTGTCCAACCGCACCACGGACATCACCGGCGACGACACCCGCACGGTGGGCGGCAACGCCAGCGACACCATCGGCGGCAACGAGACCATCACCGTCGGGGGCAACCAGGACAACACCGTCGGGGGCAACCAGACCAACATGGTGATCGGCAATCGCAGCCACGCCGTGGTGGGCAACCAGTCGAGCATGATCGTCGGCAACGACGACACCATCGTCGCGGCCAACCAGTCGCTGCTGGTGGCGGCCAACCAGACGACCACCATCGCGGCGACGCAGAGCATCACCGTGGCGGCGGCCATGACCATCACCACGCCGGCGCTCACCATCAACGCCGCGAGCTTCACGCTCAACGTCCCGACGACCACCAAGCAGGGCGCGAGCGAGAGCTGGTTTTCGCCGACGAAGTTCGAGGTCACGGGCCTGAAGAACGACCACTCGGGCGTCAACAACGCCATCGACGGGCTGAAGATCGAGCACTGCGGCGTCCACATGTCGACGACGGGCGTGGAGATCTCCACCGTCGGCATGGAGAAGGACGCGGTCGGCGCGAAGATCGAGCAGCTCGGCGCGAAGCTCGGGCAGATCGGGTCGAAGATCGAGGCCGCCGGGGCGCGCATCTACCAGGGCTTCACCGGGATCTTCTGAGGGATCGTTCGGGGTGCGTACCGTCAAGCCGCAGAGGGTGGGGGTCGGCTGTCGGACCTTCGAGCACGGGGGCCGCTACCACTTCGCGGTGTCGGCGCTGCTCTACGTCCCGCTGCACCCGCGCGGCGCGCTGCTGAAGGAGCAGGACCTCTGGCCCGAGGTGATGCCCGCGCTCGGCGACGGCGCCGCGCTCGACATGTGGATGCCCAAGTCCCGGGCCGAGGCCCTGCTCACCGGGAGCACCTTTCCTCCGGGCGGCGCGGCGACCGCGACGACGGTGCGGATGAAGCTCGGCGCGGTGGACAAACGGCTGCGGGTGATTGGCGACCGGCGCTGGGAGCACGGCGCCATGAGCAGCCCGGCGCCCTTCACGGAGATGCCGCTCGGCTGGGCGCGCGCGTTCGGCGGCGAAGGCTACGCGAAGAACCCCCTGGGCCGGGGCTTCGCCCCCGATGGTACGGCGTACGAACTACCCAACATCGAAGACCCGCGAAACCTCATCGACGCGGTGGGCGACCGACCCGACCCGGCGGGCTTCGGCGCCCTCGACGAGACCTGGCCGCAGCGCGCCGCGCGTCGCGGAACCTACGACCAGCGCTGGCTGGAGACGGCGTTTCCGGGCCTCGCGGTGGACACCGACTGGACGTACTTCAACGTCGCGCCCACCGACCAGTGGACCGACGGGTACTGGCGCGGGGATGAGGCGTATGTGCTGGAGCACCTGCACGCGACGCGCTCGCGCATCGAGGGGGCGTTGCCGGGGTACTGCGCGCGGGTGTTCGTGCGGAGGGCGACGAGCGCAGAGGGCGTGCTGGAGGAGCTCCCGACGCGGCTCGACACGGTGCACTTCTTTCCTGCCCTCGACCGGCTGGTGATGATCTTCCGCGCGGTGACCACGGTGGCCGAGGACGACGCCGAGGACGTCACCACGCTCTTGCTCGCGGCCGAGGACCTCGGGGCGCCGAAGCCCGTCGATCACTACCGATCGGTGCTGGCGCTGCGGCTCGATCGCGAACGCGGGGCCTTGGCGTCGTTGAAGGACGACGACCTGATTCCGGCGTCGCGGGCGGACGCGCCGGCGGTGCGATCGGCCGACGACGGCATGGCCGAGGCGCTGACGAGCGAAGGGTGGCAGCGCAAACGAGGCGACGCGAAGGCGGCCAAGGGGCGCGCCGAGGCGAAGGCGAGGCTGGAGGCGCAGGGGCTCGATCCGAGGAGCTTCGAGGTGGCGCTGCCGACGGCACCCGACGTGGCGAGCGATGACCCGGCGGCCCTGAGCGCGGCGCTCGACCAGATGGTGGCGGCGCAGGCCGGGCGACGGGCGGAGGCCGAGGCTGAGCGAGCGGAGATGCTCACGCGGATGGGTGTCGACCCGGCGACGGCGACGACGGTGCCGGGCGGTCCGCCGACGTTTTCGGCCGACGGGGAGCTGGCGCGCTTGCAGGCGCAGCGCGACTCGCTCGCGGCGCAAGGGCACACGACCGAAGACTTCGACGAGCGGCTCACCGACCCGGCGTACGCCGCGCGGCTGCGAGACGCCGAGTGGTCGCTGCGGGAGAACTACCGACAGCACGCGCACCGGATGCCCGCGGCGGCGGGACGAGACGGCGCCGCGCTGCGAGAGCTGGTGTCGTCGCGGCTCTCGGCGGGCCACCCGCTCGACGCGATGGACCTCACCGGCGCCGACCTCCACGAGCTCGACCTGACGGGCATCTCGCTGCGAGGCGCGTTGCTGGAGGGAGCCGACCTGCGTGGCGCACGACTGGCGCGGTGTGACCTCTCGGTGGCAGTGCTGGCGCGGGCCGACCTGCGCGGAGCCGACCTGCGGGGCACGCGCTTGGAGGGCGCCAACCTGGGTGGGGCCGACCTGCGCGGGGCGAGCTTCGACGGGTCGTCGGTGTTGTCGGATGCCGTCTTCGGTGACGCCGATCTGACGGGAGCAGTGATGCGCGGCGCGTGCCTCGACCGGGTCGATCTGATGGGCGCGCGGCTCGACCGCTGCGACCTCGGCGACACCACGGCGCAGGGTCTCGTGCTGATGAACCTGCGACTGCGGGAGGTGAACCTCGCGGGCTCGCGCTGGCGCAAGTGCACGCTGCTGGACGTCGACCTCACGGGCGCCGACCTGCGGCGGGTGGAGTGGCGCGAGATGGTTCTGTTGCGGTGCGTGCTGGCGGGGGTGAGCGCGGCGGGAGCATCGCTCGATGACACGCGGATGGTGGAGGGCTGCGACGCGCGCGGCATCGACCTGTCGGGGGCGTCGCTGCGACGATCGTTGCTGCGGGGCGTGGACTTCGAGCGGTCGGACTTCACCGGCGCGAAGCTCGATCAGTCCAACCTGATGGCGTGCAACCTCACGGGGTCAACGCTCGCGGGTGTGAGCGCGAGAGAGGCGAACTTCACGCGAGCCGACCTCACCGACGCGGTGCTGCGCAGGGCCGACCTGCTGGACGCGATGCTCTCCAAGGCGGTGCTACGAGGGACGGTGCTGGCGGGCGCCAACCTGTTTGGCGCCGACATGATGGGGGCGAAGGGCGATGACCGCACGCGCATGGACGGAGCCAACGTGACGAGGGCGCGCGTCGGGAGGCCCGCGACGTGACGCGTGAGCGGGTCGAAGCGCTCGTCGAGGACGGTGAGATGGTCACGCAGGCCGACCTCGCGGGCATCGACCTGCGCGGGTGTGATCTGCGGGGCGCGGTGTTTCATCAGGTGACGCTGACCAGAGCGGTGCTCGCGGGCGCGAGGCTCGACGAGGCGACCTTCGCGGGGTGCGGGTTGCAAGACGTCGACCTCGCGGGCGCGGGGTTGCGGCAGGCGACCTTTCACCAGTGCGACCTGCGGGGCGCGCGCATGGGCGGTCTCACGCTGCTCAGCGCGACGTTTTCGGAGTGCGACCTCGCGGGCGCGGCGCTCACCGGGGCGCAAGCGCGACTGACCAACTGGGTGAGCTGCAAGCTGTCGGGGGTCGACCTGCGCGGGGCGACCATCGCGCAGGGGACGCTGCTGGGCTGCGCGCTCGACGGAGCCAACCTGACCGACGCGCGCATGGAGCGCGGGGGCTTGATGGACGCCGACCTCACGACGACGACGCTGCGCGGGATGACCTTCCTCCAGGCGATGTTGAGGGGCTGCGTGCTCAAGGGGTGCGACCTGCGGGGGATGAACTTCGCGGGGGTGTTCATGGCGGGGTGCGACCTGCGTGAGGCCAATCTGCGCGGGGCGATGCTCGATGGGACCAACTTCCAGGGCGCCGACCTGACGGGCGCCGTGATGGCCGAGGCGCGGATGAGCCGTGCGCTGCTGTTGCAGGCGAAGGCCGAAGGGCTCGACGCGCGGCGAGCCGTGCTGGAGCAGGCGATCCTGGTGGATGCCGTCGCGCCGCGGGCGCGCTTCGACGGGGCGCGCATGGCGCAGGCGGTGCTGCACCGGGCGCGGGCGCCGGGAGCGGTGTTCGCGGAGGCGGACCTGACGTACGCTGAGTTCAACCACGCCGATGTCCGCGGCGCGGAGTTTGGCGGGGCGACGATGTTTCGCGCGCGACTGCATGGAGCCAAGACCGAGGGAGCGACGTTTACCGATCGGGCTTCGGCCCTGGGGGATGACGTTCCGCGAGCCGAGGCGGAAGGCTTCCGACCAAGAACCACGGGCTGACCACGCGACGATGGACGGAGGAGCGCAGACCATGGACGGAACAGCACGCACCCTCGAAGAGATCCCAGCCGTGATGCGCGTGGGTGTCGTCACCGACGGCTCGGTGCAGGTGGGCGATCGGTCGGTCGCGGCGCAGCGCGCGGCAAGCTGCCTGGTGGCCCCGCGCGAGGGCGACCGGGTGCTGCTCGCGGAGTCGCCAGAGGGCGCATGGGTGCTCGCGGTGCTGTCACACGCGGGCGCGACGCGGCTGGAGGTCGACGGCGACCTGGAGCTGGCGACGCCGACGGGGCGCGTGACGGTGGCGGCGCGCGACGGCGTGGAGGCCGTGACCTCGGGCACGGCGCGGGTGACGGCGAGCGAGGTCGCGGTGCACGCGTCGGTGGCGACGGCGGTGGTCGACGCGGCGGAGATCGTGGGCGGCGCGGTGAGCGCGGCGGTGGAGCGGTGGACGCTGCGGGCGGGCACGGCGACGACCATCGCCGAGCGGCTGGTGCAGCGCGCGCGGCTGGCGCAGCGGGTGGTGGAGGAGCTCGATCAGGTGCGGGCGGGCGTGCTGCGGCTGGTGGGTCGCGAGTCGGTGCAGGCGCACGGGAACTTCGTGGCGCTGACGGCCGACGAGCTCGCGAAGGTGGATGCCAACCAGGTCATCGTGGGCTGACGAGATGTTTGCCAACACACAGATGATGGGGATGGACATGGGCTTCCCCGACGTGTGCCTCACGCCGACGCCGGCGGGGCCGGTGCCCATCCCGTACCCCAACATCGCGATGGCTCCGATGGGGGTTCCGCCAGTGCCGACGGTGCTGTTCGGCGGGGCGCCGGCGCACAACATGGCGACCGTCATTCCGATGAGCAACGGCGACAACGCGGGCGTCGCGATGGGCGTCGCCTCGGGGTTGGTGATGGGCCCCGCGCGGCACCTGACGGCGGCGTTCACGGTGATCGTCGGCGGCATGCCCGCGACGAGGCTCACCTCCATGGCGTTGCAGAACGGCACCAACTGTCCCGGCGTGCGCGTGGTGCCGAGCCAGGTGCGCGTGCTCCTCCTGGCGCCGTGAAGCATTGGGACACGAAGTGAAGGACGGAGACCGATGAGCGAGCGGGAGATTCTGCGACGGGGCGACGCGGCGCTGGAGTGGGTGCTGGCCTGGCCCGAGGCGCCGCCGGTGGGCGCGTCGGTGGTGGTGCAGGGTCACGAGCAGGCGGTGTTCGTCGCGGGCGGCGCGCCCATCGGGGCGGTGGGCCCGGGGCGCTATGTGCTCGACCCGACGCAGTGGCCCGCCGTCGCGTCGTGGGTCGACGCGTCGGCCAACGTGCTCCGCATCGGGATCTTCTTCGTCACCACGGGCGGCTCGTGGTTTCTCGACCTCGACGCGCCCGTCGGCGCGGTGACGGGCCTCGGTTCGGGGCGGGCGGGTCACTTCCATGTGACGGCGCGCGTGGGCCTGCGCGTGGCCGACCCGGTGGCGGTGGTGCGCGCCCTGCTCCTCGACGGCGGCGACTTCGCGACCCGCTACGCGGCGTGGACCCGCGACGCCGGGCGCCTCCTCGCCGACACCGCGCACGCGATGCTCCTCCAGGGGACGCTCGACCCGTCGCGGGCGGCGTCGGCCATCTTCGCGGTGGGTCGCCACGCGTTGCCGTCGCTGCGCGGTCGGCTCTCCACCGATGGGCTCGACGTGCTCGACCTCGAAGCCTTCACCATCGTCGAGTCGGCGGCGATGCCGATGACCATGCCGTCGCTCCTGCGCATCGAGGCTTCAGTGCTGGCCGACGCGTTGGGCGCCTCCGCCCTCCCGAAGCGCAACACGGCCGCTCCTGCGACGCTCAAGCCCGTGCTGGTGACGGCACCCGCGCGCGTGGGCTCCCTTCGCGCCGGCGTGGTCACGCCCTCCGCCGACCGCGTGGGCATCCGTCATGACCAGGGCATTCCCGTCATCGCCATGGACGCGCGAGCCTTTCCGCGTTGGCGAGGCTCGGAGCCCGGCGATACGTGGGTGCTGCGACGTCAGGCCATCGCCGACCTCGGGGTCGAGCCGTGGCCCGTCCCGGCGACCACGATGACCGGCGAAGACGCCGCGAAGGACGCCTACGACCGCTGCCGACGGCACCTGCTCTCGGCGGTGCGCGGGCTCACGGCGAAGGACACGCGCGAGACCAACGAGGGATTGATGGTCCCTGATGCGGCGTGGAGCGAGTGCTTCCTGCGTGGTGAGCAGGAGGTGGCGTGGCTGAGCGTCGATCGCGCGACCGAGGCGCTCGGGCTCGCGAGCCGCGTGGGCGTCACCGCGGAGATGCCGCTGACCGACGGGCTGCGCGGCGTGGCGTGGCGCCCGGCGGACGAGGCGCTCCAGTGCGCCATCGTGACGAGCACCATGGGCGAGCCCGACGGCGTGGCCGTGGTGGCGGGGCTGCCGAGCGGGCAGACGTTTGTCGGGGAGCTCCCGGGTCGATGGGAGCATCGCACGGCCTCGGTGGGCGGCATCCTCGACGTGGCGAGCGGGTGGCTGGTGCTCTCGTGGGCGCGCGTGTCGGGGCGCTGCGTGGGCGACCTCGTGGCAGCCCACGGCGACGAGGCGTGGATGGCCGCGTGCGTGGAGGACGAGCGCGCGGCGGTGTCGCTCTCGACGGGCCTGGAGGCGCAGGCGGGCGGCCCGGTGACGTGGCTGGTGCGGGTGCGCCCCGGGACGTGGCGCGTCTCGCACCACTACGCGACGGTGGGCGCCGAGCGCGCGCAGTGTCTGCTGCTGACGCACTCGGCGTCGACGGGCTGGCGACCGGCGGCGGCGCTGCACGACGCCCCGCCGCGGGACTCGATGCCCGATGTGACGCCGAGCGACCGCGAGGTGTTTCCGGGTCAGGCCGTGGCGCGGGTGTCGGAGTACGTGCTGATGGTGCGCGGGCTGCGCGCCGACCGGGCGAAGCGCAAGGAGACGCTCGCGGCGCTGGGCATCGACCTCGGGGACTTCGGCGAGGTGATGCAGCGGTGGACGCGCGCGATGATGGACGACCACGGCCTGGGCCGCGAGGTCGCCCGGGCGATGCACGCCGAGGAGTGACGGAGGGGAGGAGCGGGGCTCAGTGCCGCGCGGGGGCGGCGGGCGGCGCGGGGGTCGTGGTGGTGTGCGAGATGTACTCGAGCAGACCCGCGGAGTCGGCCTGGCCATTGGCGGCGCGGCGGACGAGGTTGCCGGTGACCACCACCTCGGCGCCCTCGTCGAAGTCTGTGGGCACGGGCTTCACGAGACCCGCGGCGATCTGCGCCTGCTGGGCCGCGGTGGGCTGACGGCCCGCGCGGGCGTCGCGGCGCGCGTCTTCGATCTCGCGCTGGAAGGTCGCGTAGCCCGTCACCATCATCATCTTGGCCGGGTCGCGCTCGGCGCGGGTGTCCGAGATGTACACGTGCGGCCGCTCTTCGACACAGCGGTCGCGCTCGGTGCAGGGCTGGCCGCGCTCGTTGCGCGCCGTGTACACGCTCACGATGTAGCCGTGGACGCGCTGCTGCTTGTTCCAGAGGTTGGGGTCGCGGGTGCCCTGGTGGCGCACGCCGTAGACGGTAAACGACCCGTCGGTGTGGTTGACCGGCGGCGGCGGCGGCAGCGTCGGAACCGTAGGCAGGTTGACGTGCGGCGCCGTCGCGCCCTCTTCCGTCACCACGGTGAGCTTGCTCTCGCCCTCACAGCCGACCGTCACGGCGACCATCGAGCCGAGACCCAGACCCACGAGCGCCATCCATCCGTGCTTCATTCCATTCGCTCCCTGCAAACGCGGCGCGGACGCTATCACGGCGCTTCTCGCAGCCACAACCACAAGCACAAGCGCCCTCACACGGTTTCCCTGTTTCTACGCGGGTTCTTTCTGCTTTGTGTGCGCGTTCGTGTTTGGCCCGACCGGCGAAACCGGGCGACGATGAGACACCATGGAATCCCGTGAGGACCCGCCGGGGAACTCTGGCGCAGCGACCGACCAGTCCATGTGGCGGGCGGCGACGGTGGGCGCCGACCAGGACGCGACGCTCGCGAGCGTGGCCGAGCTCGACGCCGACCAGGTGAGCTTCGACCCCGCGCGGCGCTACGAGGTGCACGAGGTGATCGGCACCGGCGGCATGGGCGAGGTGCGCCTCTGCCGCGACGTGACCATCGGCCGCGACGTGGCGGTGAAGACCCTGCTCACCCGCCGCGAGGCGAGCCCCGGGGCGCGCCGCCGCTTCCTCCGCGAAGCCCAGGTGCAGGGGCAGTTGGAGCACCCCTCCATCGTGCCGGTGTACGACCTCGGGACGACCCCCGACGGCGCGCTCTTCTTCGCCATGCGCCGGGTGCGCGGCCACACGCTCGCGGAGGTCATCGCGGCCCTCGCTCGGGGCGATGCGGCGATGCGGGTGGCGTTCTCGCAGCGCAAGCTGCTGGAGGCGTTTGTGCGGGTGTGCCTCGCGCTCGACTACGCCCACGCGCGCGGCGTGCTGCACCGCGACCTCAAGCCCTCCAACATCATGCTCGGCGACTTCGGCGAGGTGTACACGCTCGACTGGGGCGTCGCGCGCCTCTCCACCGGCATCGCCACGCAGGCCCCGGTGCTCGTCCCCGACGGCGAGCGCACGGGCCACGGCAACATGATCGGAACGCCCGGCTACATGTCCCCCGAGCAGGTCATCGGCGCGGCCTCCGAGCAGGACGCGCGCTCCGATATCTACTCGCTCGGGGTGATGCTGTACGAGATCCTGACGTTGCGGCGGCTGCACCAGGGGACGTCGCTCACCGAGCTCTCGGCCTCGACGCTCGACCTGCCCGAAGGGCGCCCGTCCGCGGTCGCCGCCAACATCCCGCCGGAGCTCGACGCGGCCTGCGCCACGGCCTCGGCGCGCGACCCCAACGCGCGGTTTGCGAGCGCGCGTGAGCTGGCCGACGCCATCGGGCGCTACCTCGACGGCGACCGCGACACCGAGCAACGACGCGCGCTCGCCACGGCCCATGTCCGCACCGCCGAGGAGGTGATGGCGAGCGTCTCGACGAAGAGCGCGACGGCCGAGGAGGAGCAGCGGGCCCGCGCCGACGCGACGCGCGAGGTGCTCTCGGCGCTGGCGCTCGACGCGAGCAACGAGGCGGCGCGGCGGCTGCTGGTGCGCTTGCTGGTGGAGGTTCCGGCGAAGATGCCGCCCGCGGTCGAGGCCGAGATGCGCGTGGCGCAGCGGCAGAACCGCGAGGAGTTTCTCCGCTTCGGGTCGTACGCCCTGGCGAGCTGGATGCTCACCTCGCCGGTCATCGCGCTCATGGGCGTGATGTCGTGGACGGCCTGGGGGTTGAGCTCGGGGTTGTCGCTCGCGTCGTACGTGTACTCGCTGTGGATGCGCCAGCGGAGGGTGCTCACCACCATTCATGCGCTGCTGCTGTCGGCGCTGGTGTTTGCCACGGTCGCGAGCGTCGCGTGCTTCCTCGGGCCCTTCGTGCTGGTGCCGCAGGCGATGGCCGTCGCCACCATGTGGATCGCCCTCCAGTGCCACGAGCGCTACGAGCGCTGGACCGTCATCGGCATGGGCGCCCTCGCGACGGCAGCCCCCTTCGTCCTGGAGTGGCTCGGGGTGTTTGCGCCCGGGTATGCCTTCGAGCACGGCGACCTCGTGCTGCGGGCGCGCGTGGTGCGTCTCACGCCGCAGCTCACCATCCCGTTGCTGCTCTACGTGAGCGTGACCTTCGTGACGCTGCCCATCCTCTTCCTGACGGGCGTGCGTGACACGCTCAGCAAGGCCGAGCGCAAGCTCTTCCTCCAGGCGTGGCACCTGAGGCAGTTCGTCGAGGGAGCGTCACCGAAGGGGTGAGCGGACCGTCACTCCGCGTCGAAGCCCACGCTCCGCTTGCGCAACCGCACCGAGCCCGCCGTGCTCGCGAGCACGCCGCCGTCGCCCCCGTGGAGCTGCGCCGCGTTGGCCTCGTCGGTGTCCACGTGCATCTCCAGCTTGAACTTCGGGCTCACCCGGATGAGCACATCACCGAACACCATGTCGCGACCGTCCGTGTCGACGGCGACCTCGACCACGTCGCGGTCCTTCACGCCGAAGCGCGCCGCGTCGTCGGGGTGCATGTGGATGTGCCGTCGCGCGCAGATGAGCCCCTTGGTCAGCGTGAGACTCCCGGCGGGCCCTTCGAGCGTGATGCCCGGGCTGTTGGCGACGTCGCCCGAGTCGCGCACCGGCGCGTCGACCCCGAGCGTGAACTCATCGGTCCGAGACACCTCGACCTGACAATCAGGCCGCTCGGGGCCGAGCACCCGCACGCTGGCGAGCTTGCCCTTCGGCCCCACCACCGTGAGCTTCTCCTCGCACGCAAACTGCCCCGGCTGACTCAGCGGCTTGTACGGCGTGAGCTTGTGCCCCGCGCCAAACAGCGTCTCCACCGCCTCGCGCGTGAGATGGATGTGCCGCGCCGAGATGGCGATGGGGATCACGCTCGCCGCCTCCACCGACTGCGCGCCCGCCGAGAGCAGCGCCGCGTCGTGGGCGATGGCCCGCGCCTCGTCGGTCGCAACCACCAGCAGCCGCACCCGCGATCCCTCCTCGGAGAACTCCGCCACGGGATGCGCGGCGCTCACCGTCGCGTCGCGGTTGCGGTCTTCGTCGAAGCGGGCGCCCAGGAAGTCGAGCCGCTGCGCGATGCGGTGCCGCATGAGCGCGCTGTTCTCGCCGATGCCCGCCGTGAACACGATGGCGTCGACGCCGCCCATCACCGCGGCGTACGCCCCGATGTACTTCCGCACCCGGTGCGCAAACACCTGGATCGCCAACCGACAATCCTCGTCGCCCGCCGCCGCGCGCGCCTCGATGTCCCGCAGATCGTTCCCCACGCCCGACATCCCGAGCAGGCCCGACTGCTGGTTGAGCACCCGGTCGAGGCCGTTGATGTCGAGGCCCTCGCGGCGCGCGATCTCCAGCACCACGCCGGGGTCGACGTCGCCCGCGCGCGTTCCCATCACGAGGCCCTCCAGCGGGGTCATGCCCATGCTGGTCTCCACCGAACGCCCCGCCTCGATGGCCGTCACGCTCGCGCCGTTGCCGAGGTGACAGGTGATGAGACGCAAGCCCCGGAGGTCTTCCTTCAGGTGCTGCGACGCCTGCTGCGCCACCCACGCGTGGCTCGTGCCGTGGAAGCCGTAGCGCCGCAGCCCGTGCTTCTCCACCAGCGCCTTCGGCAGCGCGTACGAGCGCGACCGCCGCGGCAGCGTCGCGTGGAAGGCCGTGTCGAAGACCGCGACGTGCGCGGCCCGCGGGAGCAGCGCGCGCGCCGCGATGATGCCCGCGAGGTTGGCCGGGTTGTGCAGCGGCGCGAGCGAGCTGAGCCCGCCGAGCGCATCGACCGTGGCGTCGTCGAGCAGCGTCGGGGCGTTGAAGCGCTCGCCCCCGTGGACGACGCGGTGACCCACGGCGTCGACGGCGCGGCCTTCGAGGAGGCGCGGCAGCGCGACGGCGAGGGCGCCCGCGTGGTCGGCGTCGGGCAGCGCGACGACAGCGTCACCCTGGTAGAGGGTGCACTCGGCGCGGCCCACTCGCTCGATGCGGGCG
This sequence comes from Polyangiales bacterium, assembly GCA_044229975.1. Lineage (GTDB taxonomy): Bacteria > Myxococcota_A > Polyangia > Polyangiales > SCUS01. Next base: position 37,472 of record JBGARZ010000014.1, on the reverse strand, counting down.
GTGGCGGCGCGCTCGCCGGTGCGGGGGTCGAGCAGGTCGAGCTTCACGCTGGAGCTGCCGCAGTTGATGACGAGGACGTTCATGGTTGGGGGCGCGAGCGTTACCCGAAGGGAAGGCATCGGGCTACATGGGTCTTGTGCCCTCGCGGGGGTCGGGTAAGGGTCCGCCCCCCGAAGGAGCACACGGACACGATGGCGACCAAGACGGCATGGGGCGGCAGGTTTTCGCAGGAGCTGGACGCGGGGGCGGCGAGGTTTCTCGCGTCCGTCGACGTGGACTCGCGGCTCGCCGAGGAGGACATCGCGGGCTCCCTCGCCCACGCCGAGATGCTTGCGTCCATCGGAGTGCTCACCGCCGACGAGCTCGGGCAGGTGCAGCGCGGCCTCGGCGCCATCCGCAACGAGATTCGCGCCGGAACCTTCGCGTGGGACGCCGCCAAGGAGGACGTTCACATGAACGTCGAGGCCGCCCTCACGGCCCGCGAAGGGGACGTCGGCGCGCGCCTGCACACCGGCCGCAGCCGCAACGACCAGGTCGCCACCGACATGCGCCTCTTCGCGCGTCAGGCGTGTCGCGACGTGGGCCGCTCCATCGATCGCCTCGCGCTCGCGCTGGTCGGTCGTGCCGGTGAGGAAGTCGACACGCTCCTGCCCGCGTACACGCACCTGCAACGCGCGCAGCCCAACCGCCTCGGCCACCACCTCATGGCGTGGGTCGAGATGCTCGGCCGCGACCGCAGCCGCCTCGACGACGCCGCCGCCCGCATGAACGAATCCCCCCTCGGCAGCGGCGCCGTGTGCGGCACCACCTTCGCGCTCGACCGCGCGATGACGGCGAAGACCCTCGGCTTCGATGGTCCGTCACGCAACAGCCTCGACGCCACGGCCGACCGCGACTTCCTGCTGGAGCTTCTCTCCGCGCTCGCCATCGCGGCCGTGCACATGTCGCGGCTCGCCGAGGAGCTGGTGATCTGGTCGACGCAGGAGTTCGGCTTCGTGGAGATGGCCGACGCGCACACCACGGGCTCGTCGATGATGCCGCAGAAGAAGAACCCCGACGTCGCCGAGGTGGTGCGCGGCAAGTCGGGCCGGGTCATCGGCGACCTCGTCACGCTGCTCGTCATCCTCAAGGGACTGCCCCTCGGCTACAACCGCGACCTCCAGGAAGACAAGGCGCCCGTCTTCGACGCGGTGGACACCGTGCGCGACTCCGCCGAGGTGCTCGCCGACGCCGTCTCCGCGCTCAGCTTCAAGCGCGACCGCATGCGCGCCGCGCTCGGCGCAGGCTTCACCGTGGCGACCGAGGTGGCCGACTACCTCGCGGCGAAGGGCGTTCCGTTTCGGCACGCCCACGAGGTCGCGGGGAGGCTCGTGGCGCGCGCGCTCGCCGAAGGGAAGGAGCTCGCGCAGCTCTCCCTCGACGCCTACCGCGAGGCGCACCCGATGTTCGACGAGGACATCTTCCGCGCGCTCGACCCGGAGGTCGCCGTCGAGCGGCGTGACCTCGTCGGCGCCCCAGCGAAGAGCCGCGTCGTGGCCGCCATCGCCGAAGCCCGCGCCCGCATCGAGGCCCGCGCCCGGTAGCGTTGGACAGCGACACTCCGGGTCCGACCGGGTGTCTCACGGTCTGTCTCAGACCGTGTCATCAGCGCGCCCGAGGAATCCGCGTCGTCGGGTGTTCGCGCCCACGCGGTGATCGTCTAGATTCGCCGAAGGGCCCATGGCGACGTTCAAGGAGAATGGGAGCGACTCGCCGCGCAAGGTTCGCGCGCTGGTCGCGATGCTCTGCTTCGACGACCTCCTCGCGGACGTCGGCGCGTCCCACGTCATCGACGACGACGCGCTGCCGTTTCGCCTCGGGCGCTCGGCCGAGGGAGAGACCGCCGCGCGCCTCGTCGAGCGCTCGCGCCTCACCGTCCCCGACCGCCGGGCCTCGACCAACCACTGCCACCTGCGACGCGTCGGCACCTCCGACGTCGTGCAGGACGACGGCAGCCGCAACGGCACCTGGGTCAACGGCGAGCGCGTCGACCGCTACCGCGCTCTCGCCGACGGCGACGTCATCGAGGTGGGCCACACGCTCTTCTGCTACCGCCTCGTCGACGAGCACGCCGCCGTCGCGCGCAACGCCGCGGCGCAGACGGCGGTGCCCACCGCGACGCGCAACGCCGAGATGGCCGTGGTGCTCCGCGACCTGCGGCTCATGGCCCGATCGCGCGAGCCCATCCTCCTCAACGGCGACGCGGGCGTCGGCAAGGAGACCGCCGCGCGCGCCGTGCACGAGTGGAGCGGCCGCGGTGATTCGCTGCGCGTCATCGAGTGCGCCACCCTCGCCGACGGCGCCGCCCTCGGTCGCGCGCTCGGTGATCCCGACAACGGCGGCACCGTCATCCTCGACGAGGTCGACCGCCTCGGCGACGCCGCGCAGGCCGCCCTCCTGCGGGTCATCGACGAGGGGCGCCTCACGCCCGCCGGCGCCGTCCCGACGAAGCCCCTCGACCTGCGCTGGATCGCCACCACCACGGTCAACCTCTTCGAGCCGTCGACCTCCTTCCGCGCCGATCTCCTCCGCAGCCTCGCGGGCTACGTCGCCGCCATCCCCCCGCTGCGCCGCCGCCGCGAAGACCTCGGCGTGCTCAGCGCGTGGATTCTCTCGTCGGGTGGATTCGCCCGCGCCTCCATCACGCCCGCGGCGGGTCGCGCGCTCTTTCTCAGCGCGTTTCCGGGCAACATCCGTCAGCTCCGCACGGTGCTTCGCGCCTCGGCCACGCTCGCGGGCGACGGGCCCATCGACCTGCGTCACCTCCCGCCGCTCGACGTCGGGCTGACCCCGGCGCGTCCCAGTCCGCGCGAGGCGGGCGCCCCGACGCCGCAGCAGATCGTCGACGCGCTCGAAGCCACCGGCGGCAACGTCGTGCGCGCCGCCGAGTGCCTCGGCACCCACCCCCGCCAGGTGTACCGGTGGATCGAACGCCATGAGATCGACCTCGACCGCCTCCGTCGTTAGGGCCGCGGGAGTCGCGCTGGTCGCGGCGCTGCTGTCGTGCTCGCGCCCGCCGACGCGCCTCGTGTTTCGCGTGCTCGCCGAAAACCTCGTCCCCGGGTGGTGCGGCCCCACGGGCAGCCCCGCGACGCCCGCGTGCCCGTCCAACGCCTACCGGCTCGACAGCGTGCTCGTCCGGGTGTGCCGCGGGGCGTGCACCGAGCCCGAGGCCAACGACTGCGTGGGCAACGACGCCGAGCTCTTCTGCCGCACCTTCGTCGACGGCCCGGTGGCCACGGCGCCCAACGTGCTGCCCGGGGACATCACCGTCGCGCCCGCCGACCCCGACGCGCCGACCCGCGTGGGTGTGGTGGTCGTCGCGGTCGCGAGGGTTCCCGGCCCGCCGGGCGAACCCAACACCACCGAGCGCATCCGCCGACGCTTCGTGGTGCCCTTCGTGAAGGAGTCCACGCAGGTCGTCGAGGTGTGGCTGTCGTCGCTCTGCATCGGCGCCGTGTGCCCGCCCGAGACCACCTGCGGTCGGCGGTCGTGTGAGCCGGTCGACAACCCGCCGACGCAGATGTTCACGCCGTTGCCCGACGCAGGGCCGCTCGACGCGGGCGCCCTCGACGCGAGCTTCGCCGTCACGCCGCGAGACGCGGGCCTCGGGGCGGACGTCCCGGCCGCGGCGATGGATGCACCCGTCGTCGATGCGGGTTCGGTGATGGACACGCCCGTCGTCGACGCAGAGCCGGTGATGGACACCCGCATCGTGGACGCCGACCTCGTCGCGGAGGACGCGCCATCGTCGACGGACCGCGGGCCGACTCCCCCGCGCGAAGTCGGCGTCGATCGCTGCGGGTCATGCAGCCGCGAGCAGATCTGCTGCGGGACGGTCTGCCAGGACTACCTCACCGACCCCGCCCACTGCGGCGCCTGCGGGATGGCGTGCGCCGCGGGGATGGAGTGTTGCAACGGGCGGTGCACCGACGTGACCAACAACGCCGAGCACTGCGGCGCGTGCAACAACGCGTGCACCACGGGGCTGAGCTGCTGCGGTCGACTCTGCGCCGACACCGTCGTCGAGAACCGAAACTGCGGCGCGTGCGGCAACATCTGCAACTCCCGCGACCGCTGCTGCGAGGGCATGTGCGTCACCGCGGCGGGCGTCGGCAGCATGGTCGACGCGGGCCGGTGCGGCGTGCCAGGGACCTGAGACGGGAGCGCGAGGGACCTTCCATGGATCGTGTCAGCTACGCGCAGCGCCTCGTCGGGGGGAGGATCGGCGGCAAGTACGACGTCAGCCGCGTGCTCGGCATCGGCGGCATGGGCGCGGTGTACGAAGCGCGTCACGCGTACACGGGTCGGCGCGTCGCGGTGAAGGTGATGGGCCCCGACTTCGCGTCGTCGCAAGACGCGGTCGATCGCTTCCTGCAAGAGGCGCAGGCGCCGTCGTCCATCGGTCACCCCAACATCGTCGAGGTGCTCGACGCCGGCGAAGACCCGCAGCTCGGGCTCTACGTGGTGCTCGAATACCTCGAAGGCGAAGACCTCGAAGCCTCCGTCGAGCGCGGAACCATGGACGCCCGCACGCTGCTCGGCGTGATGGCGCAGCTCCTCGACGCGCTCGGCGCCGCCCACGCGCGCGGCTTCGTGCACCGGGACATCAAGCCGGCCAACGTCTTCCTCACCCGCGACCATGACGGACGCACGAAGGTGAAGCTCCTCGACTTCGGCATCGCGCGAAACGTCTCCCGCGGCCTCACCGTCGGCAAGGCCGTCATGGGAACGCCCCACTACATGTCCCCCGAGCAGGCCCAGGGGCACCCGGTCGACGGCAGGGCCGACCTCTGGGCCGTCGGCGCGGTGCTCTTCCACGCGCTCGCGGGCGTTCCGCCTTACGACGGCGACAACCCCAACGTCATCATGGTGAGCATCATCCTGGGGGAGGTTCCGTCGCTGAAGAAGCTGCGACCCGACCTGTCGAAGGCGCTCCTCGACGTGGTCGATCGCGCGCTCACCAAGGACCTCGACGCCCGCTGGCCGAGCGCCCGCCAGATGGGCGACGCGCTCGCGACCGCGCCGGAGATGCACGGCGGCGTGCTCAAGATCTCCTCGACCATGCGCAACCGCAGCGGCGCCGTCTCGGAGATGCGCCCCGCCCCGCTGCCGATGCCGAGCCCGCGCGTCGGCACCGGAACGCTCGGCCCCGATGACACCCTCGCCACCACCGCGCCCGCGCTCCCCACTCCCGGGCCCGCCACCCGCGGCCACGCCCGCCACATCGTCGCCACGCTCGTCGTCGCCGCGCTCGTCGCCGGGGTCGCCATCGCCCTGTCGTCGACCACATCCCCTCCCCCGGTCGCGCGTCCACCCGCACCGCGCGCTCACGTCGCACCACCACGACCGCCCGCTGTGACACCACCTCCTCCACCCGTCGTTGTGGCTGCGCCCGCGCCGCCCGTCGTCGTTGCGGTCGTCGATGCTGGAGTCGTCGTGCCCGAGCGCGAACCCCACCACGGTCACGCCCATCGACCGCGGCCCGCGCCGAGCGTCGCAGCGTCGCCAGAGCCAGTCGCCGCGCCCGCACCCGCGCCCACCACGCAGCGCATCGGCGGGCTCAACATCGGGAGCTACAACGCGCCATGAGACCCGTCGCCCTCGCGCTCTCGCTCACCCTGCTCGCGGCGCCCGTCTTCGCTCAAGACGCTGGTGTCACCGGCTCACCGCTGCGCCCCTCGGACGACGACGCCCGGCGCCTCTTCGAGCAGGCGCTGCCGCTCCTCAACGAGCAGCGCTTCGCCGAGGCCGTCCCGTTGTTGGAGCGCTCCCTCACGCTGCGCGAAAACGCCGCTGCGCTCGCCGCCCTCGCCGCGTCGTACCGCGGCGTCGGCCGCTACCTCCGCGCCGTCGCCACCCTCGAACGTCTCCTCGCCATCACCACCGACCCCGCCCGCGAAGCCGAGGTGCGCGGCGTCCTTGGCGAGTGTCGTCGCGCGCTGGCACACGTCACCGTTCGCATCCGGGGCGACGCCACCGAGGTCACCGTCGACGGCGATCGTGTGGCCACCGGCAACCTCGACCGCGTGCTCGAACTCGACCCCGGAACGCACCGCTTCGAAGCGCGCCGCACCGGCTACGAACCCGCGCGCGAAGAGCGCCGCGTCGGACTCGGCGAGCAGGTGGAGGTGGCCCTCGACGCGAGCGCGCGACCGATGCCCGCGACGCTGGTGATCGAGACGCCCGATGCGACGACGACCATCCGGGTGGATGGCGTTCCGGTGGGGCGCGGGCGGTCGACGTCGCGGGCCTCGTCGGGCCGTCACGCGATTCAGGTCGCCTGGGACGACGGCCACACGCAGGAGCGCCTCGTCGAGCTCGCTCCGGGCGCGCGCATGGTGGTGTCCATCGTCCCCAACCGCCGTCCGTCGAACTCCATCGTCACGCGCTGGTGGTTCTGGACGGCGGTGGGCGCGGTCACCGTGGGCCTGGTGGTGGGCGGCATCGCGCTCGCGACGGGCGGTGAGCAGCCGGCGCCCAACGGGAGCTGGGGTCACGTCTCCAACGCCATCGAGCTGCGGTAGCGAGACTCAGCCCAGGCGGGTGGCGACGCGGGCGCGCAGGGCTTCGGCGGCGGCGCGGGTGCCGAGGGTTCCGCCGACGTCCCTGGTGCACTCCATGGCGGCGATGCAGTCGCGAACGGAGTGCTCGATGAGCGTCTCGACGTCGTGCTGACCGAGGTGGGTGAAGAGCATCCCCACGGTGAGCGCGGCGGCGAAGGGGTTGGCGAGGTCCTTCCCCGCGAGCGGCGGCGCGCTGCCGTGGACGGGCTCGAACACCGCGCACTTGCGCCCGGGATGGAGGTTGGCGCTGCCGGCCATGCCGAGGCCACCTTGGAGGGCGGCGCCGAGGTCGGTGACGATGTCGCCGAAGAGGTTGTTGGTGACGATGACCTCGATGGTGGACGGGTCTTGCACCATGTAGAGGCAGAGCGCGTCGACGTAGACGTGGACGGCTTCGAGCTCGGGGTACTCCTTCGACACCTCGCGGAAGACGCGCAGCCACAGCTCGTGGGCGTGCTTCATCGCGTTGGACTTGTCGGCCATGTGCACGCGCTTGCAGCCGTGCGCGCGGGCGTGCTCGAAGGCCGCGCGGATGATGCGCTCGACGCCTTTGCGGGTGTTGATGTCCTCGTTGATGGCGATCTCGTCGGGGGTGTTGCGGCGCACCTGGCCGCCGACGTTGACGTAGACGCCTTCGGTGTTTTCGCGGAAGACCACGAAGTCGACGGAGGCCGCGCCGTGGTGCTTGAGGGGCGAGAGGCGGTCGTGGAGGCAGCGCACCGGGCGCACGTTGGCGAAGAGGTCGAGCCCGAAGCGAAACCCGAAGAGGATGTCGCGCGCGTGGTCGTTGGACGGGACGCGGGGGTCGCCGAGGGCGCCGAGCAGAACGGCGTCGCAGGTGTCGCGAATCTCCTCGAAGACGGCGGGCGGGAGGGTGGTTCCGTCGCGGAGGTAGCGGTCGGCGCCGAGGTCGAGGTGCCAGAGGTCGAGGTCGAGACCGCGGCGGCTGGCGACGAGTTGGAGGAGGGCGACGGCCTCGCGGGTGACCTCGGTGCCGATGCCATCACCCGGGAGGACAGCGATGCGGTGGCTCATGGACATCGGCGGTATCACGCAGGCGCAGCCGCGGGGAAGGGCTGTTTGTGAACGTGGGGCTTGCGCCGCGGGGTGGTGCGGGGGTAGAAGGTCCGTCCTTCAAGCGCGGTTAGCTCAGCTGGATAGAGCGTTGGTCTCCGAAGCCGAAGGTCGCAGGTTCGACTCCTGCACCGCGCACAGCTTCAACAGAGGTGGGTCAGACTCAAGGAAGCACCGTGCGACGGCACGGTTAGGGCCACTTCGTTCCCCCTGAAACGGGTCTCAGAAGACGTCGCGACTACCGCCACAGACGGACCACCAGCAACATCAGGGCTGTTGACGCATCCCTTCCCTTTACACGTAACGTCCGCGCCCACGGAGGGGTCGATGAGAACGACGGTGGTGTTGGTGGCACTGATGATGGTGGGCGGATGCAAGAAGGCCCCGCCTTCCGCAATGACGCCAACGCCGTCGGCTGCGAGGACGACCGCGACAGCACAACCCGCGATGCAGCCGGCCATGCCAGCGATCGACGCCGGCCTGCCGATGCTGGAAGCCGTCCACACGACGTGCGGCATTGGTTTCGGCGGACCCGACTCCGGTCTGCAGATACTCAACCGGGACGCCGGGCTGACCGCCGAACTCCAGCGACAACGGCCCATGCAGTGCGCGCTCCCCGATGGTGGCGTGGTCTGGACGATCCCGGGCGGGCTGTCCGATGCGGAGCGGACCGCGACGCTGCTGGCTCACACTATGGCAGCGACGGCGGTGCAGGACCCCGTTCGCTTCCGCCGAGAGGTCGGCTTGTTGGACTCTGACATGCGCCATCAGCACGATGCCACGGTGCTCCCCGCCTTCCTCTTCCGGGCGCCGGATCGCGCGGTCGGCAAGTTCGTCCGTGTCGAGGGTACCGCGCAGAACGTCCACGAGGCGAACGGCGAGACCACCCTCACCATCGCCCTCGACCTCATTGGGCGCGAGGTCATCGAGATCCGCTATCCGGGCGTCGCCAGCGACCGTGTGGTGAACGGCGCCGACGTCGTGGCTTACTCCATCGCGGTCGGATCGCACACCGTCGAGTCACGGCACCGCGACGGCGAGCAAATCGTCCCCGAGGTTGTCGCGCTTCATATCGAGCCGCAGGCTGAGGGCAGCGTCGAGGACCAGACCCAGCGCCTCCTCCGGCGCGTCCGTCATCACCGCTACTGACCCAGACGATAGCCGCCTGCCTGCCGATCACTGGCGGCGCGCGCGGCGGTCGCGATAGACCACCGCCATGGCACGCACCCACTACTGGCTCATCAAGAGCGAGCCCATCAAGTACGCGTTCGCTCAGCTCGTGAAGGACGGGACGACGCACTGGGACGGCGTCCGCAACTTCGAGGCGCGCAACAACCTCCGCGCGATGGCCGTCGGCGACCTGTGCCTCTACTACCACTCCAACGAGGGCAAGGAGGTGGTGGGCGTCGCCCGCGTCGCCCGCGCCGCCTACCAGGACCCGTCGACCGACGAGGACTGGAGCTGCGTCGACGTCGAGCCGGTGATGGCGCTCGTGAAGCCTGTGACGCTCGACGCCATCCGCGGACGCAAGGGCCTCGCCGAGATCGAGATGCTCAAGCGCAACCGCCTGTCGGTGACCCACGTCACGGCGGCCGAGTTCAAGACGATCTTGAAGATGGGCGAGACGACGCTCTAACTCCGCCCGGACTGTCCGTGTTGGGCGTCGGGTCCGCGACCGTCGGGCCCGCAGTCACAGGAGCTTACGCCGCAGCGTCAGCGCGGCGCGCATCAGTCAGGCCCGCAGTCGGCGACGCCTCCAACGCTCGCGCCGTTGCCCCGACGACGACAGAGACCCGATCGTCGCGCGCCGCGCTGACGCCGCGGCGTAAGCCCCACTCACTGCGGGCGTGCCCCTCGCTGGACGACGCTCGCGTCGTGACCGTCACCCCGCCGCCAGCGCGCCAAACCGCTGGAGCACCTTGATGAGGATCCCGATGAGGCTCTCGCCCGCGATGATCCCCGAGCTCACCGGGACGATGTAGCGCTCGGCCGCCTTGGGCTTCGCGTACTCGAAGGCCAGCGCGATCACCGCGCCGACGAACATCGACAGCGTGTTGGAGAACGGCATCGTGAACGCCAGCCCGAAGCCCACCGGCGACGGGAAGAAGCGGCGAAACTTCGGCGGCAGGGCCTTCTCGACGAGCACCATCACGATGCCCAGCACGGCCCCGATGAGGATGAGCTGCCGCGCGCCCGGCGGGAGCTGGTGCACGCCCTGCGAGAGCGCGCGCGAGACGGCCTCCCACGCGAGCGCGGCGGGCGCCGGGATGGCGGGCGTCCCGATCACCCGGTGGTCGGGAACGAGCAGCCGAAACGCCGGCACCACGAACAAGCTCCCCGCCAGCACGCCGAAGAACTGCGCCACGAACTGCTGCCTCGGCCTGGCCCCGAGCAGGTGACCCGACTTGAGGTCGGTGAGCATGTCGGCCGAGTGGATGGCCACGCCGCCGCTCATCGACGCGCACATGAGGTTGGTGGTGATGCTGCCCGGCGCGACGACGCCGAAGACGAGCTGCGTGATCTTGCCGAGGGCGCCCGTCGGGGTGGTGTCGGTCTCACCCGTGGCGCGGCAGGCGACGATGGCGATGAAGAAGCTCATCACGACGCAGAGCAGGCTCATCCACGGGGCGATGCCGAAGAGCTTCCACGCGAAGAAGATCACCAGCGGCGTGAGGCCCGCCACGCCGTAGACGAACCACTGGATGGGCACCTCCACCGCCGCGAGCGGGTCTTCATTGGCGGGCTTCACCTTCGAGAAGAGCCCCGACAGACCCGAGAAGGCGCGGGCGATCTGGCGCCACGAGAACGCGAACGACAGCAGCCCCGAGGTGAGCAGCAGCGGCGAGCCGAACCACACCGTCCACTGCGAGATGTTGCGGATCTTGATCTGCGTGATCTCGTGGATGTCGAAGCCGTGGGGCGCGAGCGCGAAGTAGTTGATGAGCCCGCCGAGCAACATGCTCCAGGCCGAGCGCCACCCCATGATGGCGCCCGCCGCGATGAGCAGCAGCGAGGTGTCGAAGAACACCGACCACTTCATCGCCTGCACCCCGCGAATCGAAAACGGAAACTCGACGTGCTCCGGGAGGTTGAAGGGAATCCAGCGGGCCTTCGCCTCGCGCAGCCACAGCACCAGCGCCCCGACGCCCGCCGACCAGATGAGCGCCCGCCCCGCGAGCTTCGCGCCCTCGGAGTCCACGGGGCCCGCCGCGCGGTCGGTGCGGCGCGCGTCCATGGCCGCGGCCTCTTCGGGGTGCAGTCCGCGCAGGGTCTCGGCCGCCGCGATGCCCGAAGGAAACTTCAGCCCCTCCTGGTTGATCATCTGGCGCTTCATGGGGATGGCCATGAAGACGCCGAGCATGGCGATGGGGGTGATCCAGAAGAAGATGGTCCAGCCCGACACCACCGTGTGCGTCGCGAGCATGAGGGCGGGGATGGCGGCGACCGTCCCGCCGCCGGTCATGTAGCCCGCCGCCGAGGCGACGGACTGCATGGCGTTGTTCTCCAGCATCCCGAACTCCTCGCGGGCGAGTCCGACGCGCTTGAGCACGTTGAAGATGACGTACGCGAGGATGCCCGCCGTGATGGTCACGCCGAAGCTCCAACCCGTCTTGAGCGCGATGTAGAGGTTGGACAGCGACATCACGCCGCCCAGCAACATCCCCGCGACCACCGCGCGCACCGTGAGCTGCCGCGCGCCGTCCCCCTGGTAGACCTCGCGTAGCCACCGCTGCTCCGGGTCGTTGTCGTCGACGGGTTGCGCGCCGCGGTAGGCCTCGGAAGACACGGACTCGCTCATGGCGCGTAGGGTTGCCAGAGTCGCACCCGCGTTGACAAGCCCACGCGTTGCGCCCGACCGCGTTCTCGTGGCATCGAAGCCCGCATGAACACCTCCAGCCTCTTCACCGGCCTCGCCGTCGTTCTGTCGCTGGGCACCGCGTGCTCCACCACCACGACCACGCCCGCCGCGACGGCCTCCACCACCCCGACCGCGACCACCGCGGACAACCAGACCCCGGCGACGGCCGCCCCCACGACGGCCAGCACCGAGGCCGAGCTGCGACCGATGACCGTCGCCGACCTCGCGGGGATGATCGACCGCCACGAGCAGGTCGCCGTCATCGACAACAACGGCCAGGAGTCCTACGCCCGCGCCCACATCCCCGGCGCCCGCTGGGTCGGCCACGACGCCGTCACCGCGTCGGTGCTCCCGTCCGACCGCGCCGCGCGCGTGGTGTTCTATTGCCACAACGAGCAGTGCACCGCGTGCCACAACGGAGCTCGGCAGGCGATCGCGCTCGGCTACACCAACGTCTTCATCCTCCCGGCGGGCATCGTCGGTTGGCAGGGCGCCGGCAAGCCCGTCGTGGCGGGACCGAACCCCATCTGAGCGACGTCGCGGGCGCGCGGCGACGGTGATACCGTCCGCGCCGCCATGGCAACCTCCCCCCACTCGGTCTCCCTGGAAATGAGCGGCTCCGCCCGGAGCGCTTCCGACACCTCCAACACCGAACTCGACGCCCTGCTCGCCGGACTCAAGGCGAAGGCGCCGGAGTTTGCGAAGGTCTCCGTGAGCGCCCGCGCGGCGCTCCTGCGCGCGTGCATGCCGACGCTCCACGCCCAGGCCCGCGGCTGGGTCGAGGCCGCGGTGTCCGCCAAGGGTCTGAGCATGCAGGACCCGGCGTCCTTCGAGGAGTGGGTCGGCGGTGTGATGACCACGCTGCGCAACGTCCGCCTCCTCGCCGAAAACCTCGACCTCATCGCCGCGACGGGGTCGCCCGGCCCGAGCGACGACAAGGTCCGCACCGACGCCCACGGGCGCACCGTGGTGGAGGTGTTTCCCAACACCCTCATCGACAAGCTGCTCTACACGGGCTTCACCGCAGAGGTGCGGATGGAGAAGGGCCTGAGCCCCGCGGACGTTCGGGTGAAGCAGGCCAGCTACTACAAGAAGAAGGAGCCCAAGAGCGGCGTGTCGCTCGTGCTCGGCGCGGGCAACGTGTCCTCCATTCCGCCGATGGACGCCTTCTACAAGATGTTCGTCGAGGGCTTCGTGTGTCTGGTGAAGCTCAACCCGGTCAACGAGTGGCTGCTGCCCTTCCTGGAGAAGGGCCTCGCGCCGCTGGTCGAGCCCGGGTACCTGAAGTTCGTGAAGGGCGGCGCCGAGGTGGGGACGTACCTCGTGCACCACGCCGACGTCGACGACGTGCACATCACCGGCAGCGACCGCACCCACGACATGATCGTGTGGGGCCCGCCGGGCGCCGAGCGCGAGCGCCGCATGCGCGAGGACGACCCGCTGTTGAAGAAGGCCATCACCTCCGAGCTCGGGTGCGTGACGCCGGTGATCATCACGCCGGGGCCCTACTCCGAGTCGGAGCTGGCCTTCCTCGCGCAGAACATCGCGACGATGATGGTCAACAACGCGTCGTGTAACTGCAACGCGGGCAAGATGCTGGTGACGTCGAAGTCGTGGGCCGAGCGGCCGAAGCTGCTGTCGATGATCCAGGACGTGCTGCGCGGGCAGAAGCCCCGCAAGGCGTACTACCCGGGCGCGTTCGACCGCTTCAACCTGCTGGCGCGCGACCACGCGAAGGCCGAGAAGTTCGGCGAGGCGAAGGAGGGCGAGCTGCCGTGGACGACGGTGTTCGGCCTCGACTCATCGGACAAGGACGAGCAGCTCTTCGTGGTCGAGCCCTTCTGCCCGATCTTGAGCGAGACGACGCTGGAAGCCGCGAGCGCGGCGGAGTTTCTCAAGGCCGCGACGGACTTCTGCAACGACCGGCTGTGGGGGACGCTGAGCGCCATCGTGGTGATCCACCCGCAGACGGAGAAGGACGCGGCCGTGGCCAAGGCGCTCTACACGGCGGTGGATGAGCTGCGTTACGGCGCGGTGGGCATCAACCAGTGGACGGGCCTCGTGTACGGGCTGGTGACGCCGCCGTGGGGCGCCCACCCGAGCTCGACGCTGAAGAACGTCCAGGGCGGCCTCGGCTGGGTGCACAACACCTTCATGTTGGAGGGCATCGAGAAGACGGTGCTGCGCGGGCCGCTGACGGTGTTTCCGAAGCCGCCGTGGTTCGTGAGCTCGGAGACCGCCCACGAGATCGGCCCGAAGCTGGTCGAGATGGAGATGGCGCCGAGCGTCTTCAAGGTCCCGGGCATCGCCATCGCCGCCCTGCGCGGCTGAGACCGAAGGAGACGCACCCCCGATGACCCGACGCGCGCTCTGCATTGGCATCAACCGCTTCCGTGACCGCGACGCTCCTCCGCTCAACGGCTGCGTCAACGACGCGCGCGGCATCGCGGAGCTGCTGCACGGCTCGTACGGCTTCGAGAGCAGCAACATCCGGTTGCTCACCGACTCCCAGGCCACCAAGGGCGCGTTTCTGGAGGGCCTCGACTGGCTGCTGAGCAGCGCGCGCTCGGGCGACCAGCTCGTGCTCTTCACGAGCTCACACGGGTCGCACATCCCCGACGTCGACCGCGACGAGGACGACGACGAGGACGAGGTGCTGGTCGCCCACGACCACGACTGGGAGCGCTCGGTGCTCATCGACGACGAGATCGCGCGGCACATCGCGCGGCTGCCCGACGGCGCGTCGCTGGTCTCGCTCTGGGACACCTGCCACTCGGGCACCATGAACGACGCCGGTCGCGCGGCGCAGGGCACGCGCAGCCGCGGTGTTCGGAGGCCGCTGGCCGCGAGCGGGTACCGACCCGGCGTGACCAACGTGACGGGCAAGTACCTAGTGCGACCCAGGAGCTACGACTCGCGGGTCTCGCTCGCAGGGAGCAAGAGCGGCGGCGGCCGAGGGAAGGCCGCGAGCGCGCGTCCGTCGGTGGTCAACACGATGACCCTGGGCGCGTGCCGCGACGACGAGACGGCCGCCGACGCGAGCTTCGACGGGCGCTACGCCGGGGCGTTTACGCACGCGCTGCTGGGCGCGGTGCGGCAGAGCCCGGAGGGGACATGGTCGGACATCTTCGAGCGGGCGAAGCGCGAGGTGAAGCGCGGCGGCTTCGATCAGACGCCGCAGATCTTCGGGCCGACGTCGCTGATGGGGTCGCCGGTGTTTGGTGGGCGCGGCGGTCGGCAGGCAGCGGTTCCCGCGGCGGTGGTGGATGTGAGCGCGCTCGACCGACACATCGGTGCGGCCGAGGCGGCAGGACAGTGGGAAGAGGCGGCCAGCGCGCTGGAAGACCGCGGGCGACGGGTGACCTCGGCCGAGGAGAAGGCGCGCACCTACGAGCACCTGGTGAGCGTCTACCGCGTGAAGCTGGCGGACGAACGACGGGCGGTCGGGGCGGCGGAGAAGCTGGTGGCGGCGGTCCCGTCGCACGAGGGGGCGCGCGGCTATCTGCGCGCGATGTACACGGCCATGGGCGACACGGCGCGGCTCGCGGCGCTCGATGGGGCGACGGCGCAGCGGGCGGTGCCTGCACCCGCGCCCGCAGCGCAGGCCGCGGGTGTCGGCATCCTCGGGACGCTCGGCGCGGCGGCGACGGCGTTTGGTCAGATGGTGGCGGCGGCTCCGGTGGCCTACGAGCAGCCGAAGCCCGCGAGCGCGGCGACGCCAGCGCAGCGGCCCCCGGCGGCGGCGGTGGCGAAGCGATGCGCGTACTGCGGGTTCGAGCTGGGCGCGGGCGCGCGGCAGTGCCCGTCGTGCGGCGGCGAAGTGGGCTGATCCAGGCGGAGGGAAGTGCCATGGCGAAGGTAGGCGTGTTGGGTTCGGGCGACGTGGGCAAGGTGCTCGCGCGTGGCTTCAAGAAGCACGGCCACGACGTGCGCATCGGCAGCCGCGAGGGCACCAGGCTCGCGGACTGGTCGGCCGAACACGGCATCCACGAGGGGACCTTCAGCGAGGTGGTCACGCACGGCGAGTTGTTGGTGCTCGCGGTGGCCGGGCACGCGGCCGAGGGGCTGGTGCGCAGCCTCGCGGGGTTGCTCGTCGGTCAAACCGTGATCGACACGACCAACCCTATCGGCGGCGCGCCGGTCAATGGCGTGCTGCCGTACTTCACGGGGCCCAACGAGTCGCTGATGGAGCGGCTCCAGAAGGCCGCGCCCGACGCGCGCTTCGTGAAGTGCTTCTCGTCGGTGGGCAACGCCGCGATGGTGAACCCGACCTACGAGGGCGGGCGTCCGACGATGTTCATCGCGGGCGACAACGCCGACGCGAAGGCGGAGGTCGCGGGTGTGCTCGAGCAGTTTGGTTGGGAGTCCGAGGACGTCGGCGGCGTCGAGTGCGCGCGGGTCATCGAGCCGCTCTGCCAGCTCTGGTGCGCGCGGGGCTTCCTGCAGGGGAAGTGGACGCACGCGTTCAAGCTGCTGAAGGGCTGAGCGCTCGCCCTACGACGCGACGGTGCGGCGGGCATCCCTGGCGCGCCACATCGCGGAGCCGAGCGTGATGAGCGCGAGGCCCATGAGCGGCGCGATGATCTGCGGCTGGAGCACGAAGCGCATGTCGGGGTCTTCACCGCGCGCAAAGAGCTCACCGAGGCCCGACCCGACGCTCGCATAGAGCAGCGTGCACGGCGCCATCCCGAGGAAGGACGCGAGCACGAAGGTTCGCGTCGGGACGCGCGCGAGGCCCGCGGCGATGTTGACCGGCACCAGCGGCACCAGCGGGATGAACCGCAGCGTAAGGATGTATTGGAAGGCGTTGGCGCGGATGCCCGCCTCGATGGTCGCGAGGGTGCTGCGGTCGGTCTTCGCGACGCGGTCACCCGAGGCGTTGCGACAAGCGAGGAAGATCACCGTCGACCCGAGCGTCGCCCCGGTGAGCGCGGCCGCGGCGCCCAGCCAGCGACCGAAGAGGAAGCCGCCCGTGAGGGTGAGCAGCGCGGCTCCCGGCAGCGAGATGCCGACGACGGTGATGTAGAGCGCGAGATACGCGGCGAGGCAGGCGACGGGGTGGGCGGCGACGGCGGCGGCGAGCTCGTGGTGGCGGGCCTTGAGCTCGGCGAGGGAGAGGTGATCGGCGGCGCCGCTCGCGACGGCGCAGGCGAGGGCGAGCGCGACGACGAGCAGCGGTCCGAAGCGCCTGCCGAGGGACAGGGCGCGCGCCGCGTTCACGCGCCGGGTTGCTTCTTGAGCCACCACTTCGGGGTGATGAGGAGGCGGTCTCGCTCGGGGAGGTTGGTCTTGATGAAGGAGTAGTAGAGCCACTCCAGCATGTTGGGATTGCGCGCGGCGAAGACGCGCACGGCGGCGAGCGTGGCCGACTCCTGCACCATGCCCCGCGGGTACACGAACCCGCAGCGCACGCCGATGGTGGGCGACTCGTTTTGCACGCAGTGCCACATCCACGACGGCACGTAGAGCAGGTCGCCGCCCTGCATCACGGCCTCCATGCGGTCGATGCAGTCGAAGCCGGGAAACGACTCGACGTTGGAGAAGTCGAGCTCGGCCTCGGAGTGGTTGTAGCCGAAGCCGTCGGCGGCCGGGTTGAGCACCGCGAGGTACTGGCTCGGGATGAGCGCCCAGCGCTTGATGCCCGACACGTTGAGGAAGAAGAACGGGGTGATCGCGTTGTGCAGCGGGGTGAAGGTCCCCTTGCCGCCGATGAAGAGCTGGAAGCCCGTGCCGAAGGGGTTGGCGATCATCCGCTCGAAGAAGGTGTGGTCGAAGTCGCCCAGCAGCTCCGGGAACTTCTCCAGCAGCGGCGAGAAGCGCATGTACTTGCGCCCGCCGCCGAGCACCTGATCGAGGAAGGCCGCGAAGCCGATCTCTTCGGAGAACTCCCTCTCGTCGATGAAGTCGTCGTCGGAGAGACCCTTGCGCTGCACGAGCTTGATGGTCTCGTGACCGAAGCGCTCACGGAGGTTCTCGAAGGTCCAACGCTGGATGAGCGGCCAGTCGGCGGCGCCACCCACGATGTGTACGGGGATGCCCTTGGCGAGGAAGTTCTTGCGGAAATCCTCGGGGCTGAGCTTCTTCACGCGCTCGACCTCGATGACCTTGCCCTTACCGCCGCTCTGGATGTGCCGGATGATGCGTTCGCGGGTGGCGGTCTTCACACCCCTGACGAGTTCACTCTTCGGGAAATAGTGCTCCAGGAAGAAGGCCGCGCTGTACTTCCCACGATCCTCGAAGGGGATCTCCCGCATGCCTGGAAACGACCGCATCGCGTTCCTCACCGTTGGTGGAAGCCTGTGATTCCGACCTGCTGCGGCATAGTCACCCGAGCAGCGAAACGGAACAAGCCCTCACCCATGCCGCATCAAGCGACACGCCGGGAGCTGGTGCGTTGCTACCGCGCGACGACCAGGAGGTAGACGAGGGTGATGGCCACCCCGATGGCGACGCCGACCCCGATGAGCGCCGCGACCGGCAGACCACGGCGCGGTCGCTCGTCGACCGTGGGCCGCGCCGGAACCGGGTTGTGGTTGTGGTGCACCATCGGCTGCGCCGCGGGCAGCGGCACCGTCATCGCGGCGTTGGCCGGCGGGGACTGCGACGTCACGGGCGACGGCCCCGGCTGACCCGACGTGGGCGACTGGCCCGACGTCGGGGTCATGGAGCGCTCGGGGCGGAGCGAGTGCTGCGACGGCTGCGTCGGCGAGAACGCGACGTTGTCGGGGATGGCGCTCATCGCCTGCTGCACCGCGTGGTCGTCGGCGACGAGGCTCCCGAGCGCGGCGGCGAACTCCGCGGCCGACTGGTAGCGGTCGTCCGGGTTTTTCGCCATGGCCTTGAGGATGACCTCGTTGAAGCCGGGCGGAAACACGATGTCGGGCGCGCGCTCGGACGGAGGGATGGGCTGCGCCTGCACGTGCAGGGTGATGAACTCCATCGGCGACCGCGCCTCGAAGGGGAGCTTGGTCGTGACGAGCTCGTAGAGGATGACGGCGAGCGAGTAGACGTCCGAGCGCGGGTCGAGCGCCTTCCCCTGCGCCTGCTCGGGGGACATGAACTCGGGCGTTCCGAAGACCATGCCTTCCTGGGTGAGGATGAGCGAGCCGGGCGCGATCTCACGCTCGGTCACCTTGGCGAGCCCGAAGTCGAGGACCTTCACATAGTCCTCGATGCCGCCCTGCTTGCAGAGGAAGATGTTCTCGGGCTTGAGATCGCGGTGGATGATGCCCTTCTGGTGGGCCTCTTCGAGCGCGCCGCACGCCTGGATGAGCACCGCGATGGCGCGGGCCACGGGCATCGCCCCGTCCTGCCGAACGAGCTGCCCGAGGTTGCGACCCTCCAGGTGCTCCATGACGATGTAGCAGGCGTTGTCTTCGAGCTGCCCGAAGAGGAACACCTTCGCCGTGTTGGGGTGCGTGAGGTGGCTCATCGCCCGCGCCTCGCGGCGGAAGCGCGACGCGAGGTCTTTCCGGCTGGTGAACTTCGCGTGGAGGATCTTCACCGCCACGAGGCGATCCATCGAAGGCTGGTGGGCCTTGTAGACCGATCCCATGCCCCCGGCGCCGATGCGCTCCAGGACCTTGAACTGACCGGCTAGGATCTCCTTGCCGACGTACTGATCGGGCTTCGCCACGGCGCGGAGAGTGCCCTGACTCGCGACCCGACGGCAACAACTCCCGTCTCCCCTCGCGCGCTTGACCCTCGCGCCCTGTCCGATGCTCCATCGCGTCGTGCCTCGCGCGCCGATCCCCTTCCCCTTCGCGTCGCTCCCGAAGGTCGACCGCGCCACCGCCCGCCTCACCCGCCGCATCGCGGCCACCCTCGCCTCTTCATCCGCGCTGCCAGCCGGACTCTTCGACGCTCGCTGGTCCGGCCTCCTCGGCGACGACTCCCTGCGTCGCATCGGTGGCACCCCGCGCCCCGTCGCCCTCGCCGACCTCCGCGCCGCGTGGTCGGCCGACCCCACGCTCGTCTCTCGCTGGAACCACCCGACCCTCGGCCCATTCCTCCTCGCCGTCCCACGCGCTCTCGCGTTCCTCCTCGTCACCCGCGCGCTCGGAACCGACGCCTGGATCTCCCCGACCGCCCCGTGGTCGGACGTCGCCGAAGGGGTGCTCTCCGCCCTCGCCGCCCGCGTCGCCGTCACCCTCACGGCGCCCGCCGCGCCGCCCACGCTGCGCGCCATCACCGACCACCCCGACGACGCGCTCGACACCCTTCCCCCGGGCCACCTCGTCGCGTGGGATCTTACCCTCGCGGGTAAGACCGTCGCAGGCGTGCTCACCCTGGTGCTCCTCGCCGACGAACTCCCGGCGCCGCCCCCCGTCCCCTCCGCCGACCTGCTCTCGCGCTTCTCCTACGTCGCCGTGTCGGTGCGCTGCGTGGGCGCCCGCTCGATGGTCGCCGCGACCGACGTCGATGCGCTCGCGGCCGGCGACCACGTCCTGCTCGACGGCCTGCGCTGGTCGTCCTCTGCGCTCGCGGGCGACGTCACGCTCTGCCTCGGCGAGCATCCCCCGCTGCGCCTCGACGCCTCCGTCACCGACGCGTCGAGCGTCACCGTCACACGACCGCCTCGCGACCCCTGGAGCCCCGCCATGAGTGATTCCACCGACGTCTTCGCCGCGCTCCAGGTCGAGGTGACCGTCGAGCTCGCGTCGCAGTCCGCGTCACTGGAGACCGTCGCGTCGTGGGGCGTCGGCGCGGTGGTCGAGTTTTCCCAGCGCATCGGCGAGGCGGTGCTGCTGCGAGCGGGCGGTCGTGTGATCGCGCGCGGCGAGCTGGTCGACGTCGACGGTCAGGTGGGGGTTCGCATCACGGCGCGGAGCTGACGGCCACGCGCACCGTCACGGGCTGCGATCGTCGCAGGAGATCGACCCGCAGCTCCGTCGCGTCGCGCAGCGCAGCGAGGGCGCCGATGGCGCGCTCGGGTCGGTCGATGGGCAGGTCGTTGACGCGGGTTATGACGTCGCCGGGTCGCAGGTCGGCCCCCGCCCGTCGCCATCGTCGCAGGTGCACCGCGCTGTTGAGGCGGAACCCCAGAAACCTCCCGCCCTCCACCACCGGGCTCACGTCCACTTGAGAGAGGAAGTGACCGAGTCCGCGCGACGAGGCGTCGGTGAGCACCTGCCGCGTGAGCGTGGCGGGCGTGTTGTCTTCGGGCTCCGCGGGCGCCGTCGGGACGCGCGTCGCCATGGCCCAGTCGACCTCGTCGGGCGAGACGTACGCCGCGCCGCGCGAGGCGCAGCCCGCGAGCGAGAACAGCAGCGCGAGCTCAGCCCTCCGCACGGAGCGCCTCCACGGCGGCGAGCACCTGCGCGTGCACCGCATCGGGCGGGGCGTTGCCATCGAGGTGCAGGAGCCGATCGCCCGGCAGGTGGCGCTCGATGGTCGAGTAGAACTCGGCGAGCTGTCGCTGAAGATCGTCCTCTTCGTAGAGGTCGGGGGTGAGGCCGCGGTGTCGGCGGCGTTCGAGGGCGACCTCCGGGGAGACGTCGAGGATGAGGGTGAGGTCGGGGCGGCGGGCGCGCCTGTTGATGACCCTGATCCACTCCGTCACGGCGGCGTCGCCGCTCACCACGCCCTGGTAGGCGATGCTGGAAGCATCGTAGCGGTCGGTGATCACCGTCACCCCGTCGAGCAGGTTGGGGATCACCTCGGCCTGGAGATGGTCGAGGCGGTCGGCCGCGAAGAGCAGGGCCAGCGTCGACCACCCGAGCGAGCTCGCGCCCGTGGGCCCCGGGACGACTACGCGCCCATTGAGCACCTGGCGGATGAGCACCCCGATGGGGCCGTCGGTGGGCTCGTGGGTCGTGCGGACGGGGAGACCCTTCTGGCGCAGGGCGGCGGCGAGGCGCTGGGCCTGGGTGGTGGTTCCTGCGCCGTCGATGCCTTCGATGGCGATGAAGTGCCCTTCGATCATGGGCGCGATCTTCGCCCGCCACCCCACGGCGGGCCAAAGCACTGACACGTCGGGCTTGGAGGGCAGGGGCGTTCTTGTCGCTCCCGGAAGGCGCGTGGTAGTGCCATGGGTCGCCGCAAGCGCACGACTCACCGCCCACCGGAGCACAGACCGCCATGAGCCAGGACCTCGATCGTCGACACTTCCTCTCCACCGTCGCCGCCGGCACCGCGGCCGTCGCGTTTGCGGAGCAGGCCGACGCCCAGCAGCGCACACCCGCTGCCCCTGCCACCAACTTCGCCGCCACGCGCCCGGCGGGCTTCATGCCCCTGTCGCGCCCCGGCCAGGTGGTGCGGGTCAACAAGGCCAACTCGCTGCGCCCCGGCGGGCTCTTCCCCAAGCCCGAAGATGCCCGCGCCATGGTCAACCGCGCGGTCATCGAGCTCTCCGGGCGGCCCGACCTCGCCAGCGCGTGGCGGATGTTCGTCCACCCGACCGACCGCGTGGCCATCAAGGTCAACGGACTCGGCCTGCGCAACATGGCATCCAACAAGGAGGTCATCGAGGCCATCGCCGAGGGCCTCGTGGCCGCCGGCGTCCCCGGCACCGCCATCACCGTCTATGACCAGTGGGACAGCTTCCTGCGCTGCACCCGCGTCTCGTCGCGCGGCCTCCCGCCGGGCGTGCGCCTCGTCTCGCACAACGGCACGGCGCTCTCCCCCGAGACCCGCGTCGCCTCGGGCCGCACCCAGTACGCCACGGCCCTCATGGAAGCCACCGCCGTCATCGGCGTGCCCCTCGTGAAGGACCACTCGCTCTGCGGCTTCACCGGCGCCATGAAGAACATGACCCACGGGTCCATCAAGAACCCCGAGGCGTTTCACCGCCACCTGTGCTCGCCGCAGATCGCGGAGCTCTACTCGCACGACGCCATCAAGTCGCGCGTTCGGCTGCACGTCATGGACGCCTTCAAGGCCGTCTATCACGGCGGTCCGCGCGACAGCCCCGAGCACCGCGTCGCGATGGAGGCCGTCATGGTCAGCACCGACCCGGTGGCCCTCGACCGCGTCGGCTCGGACATCGTCGACGCGCTCCGCGTCGCGCACCGCATGGGCACCCTCGAAGCCCGCGGCCTCCCGCCCCGGTACATCGATCAGGCCGGCGCCATGGGCCTCGGCGTCGCCGACCGCACGCGCATCCAGACGCGCGTCGTCACGCTCTGATCGCCGCTGCCTTTCCGCGCTCTCGCAACATTCTCACGACACGATTGAAGATCATCGCGCTCCAGACGTAGGGTGCTCCCCGGAGGAACCCAACGATGGAGATCACTCGACGTTCATTGGTGACGAGCGCCCTCGCCGCGCTCGGTGTGTCGGCGCTCCGCAGCGCCCCGGCGCAGGCGCAGTCCGCGGCTCTCAAGCAGGCCGTCCTGGCCTTCGAGAACGCGGTGTCTTGGGAGGCCGTCTCGCGGGCCTGGGTCGCGCAGCGCCCGCAGTGGCTGGCCGCCGTGCGCGACGCCAACTCGCCCGCCGGAGTGGCCGCGCAGATCCTGCGACTGGAGACCGCGATGGGCTGGGCGTCGGTGCAGCCCTCCTGGCGGCAGCGCCGCGCGGGCTGGGTCGCCCAGCTCACGGCCGCGACCACGGACCACGACGTCGCTGCGCGTCTGCTGGAGCTGGAGAGCGTCACCAAGTGGGAGGCCGTGCAGGCCTCCTGGCGTCAGGCGCGCGGCCCGTGGGTCGCCCGCACCTCCACGATCTGACTACGCCCGCGACGCCCGCGGCACGCTCCCGCTCGGGAGCCCCAACGCCAGCACCGCACCCACCGACATCACCACCGTGAACACCCCCGCCGCGCGGTCGTGCGTCGCGAGCACGTTCGCCGCATCGCCGCCGTGGGTGAGCGCGCCCAGCACCGCGATGCCCGCGACACCACCCAGGTAGCGCAGCGTCGAGAGCACCCCCGACGCCATGCCCGCCTGGTCGCGCGGGACGCCCACCATCGCGGACGCCTGCGCCGGCGAGTTGGACAGTCCGATGCCTGCGCCGAGCGCGATGAGCGCGGGCATCGCATCGACGGGCGTCACGATGGTCGCCCCGTGGCGCAGTCCGTACATGCCCGCGGCGCCGCACAGCATCCCGACGATGACGGTCGCCCGCGCGCCGATGCGCTCCGAGAGACGCGCGCCGAGCGGTGAGCACGCGACCATGCCGAGGGTGAGCGCGAGCAGCCCGGCGCCCACGCTCGCAGCGTCGGCGTGCCGGACCTTCGCGAAGAAGGTCGGCAGCTCGAAGAGCATCGCGTACATCGCCATGTTGCCCGCCGCGACGACGAGGCCGCCGAAGGTGAACGACCCCCGACGAAACAGCGCGGGGTCGATGACGGGCGAGGCGACGCGACGCTCCCAGAGGCCGAAGGCGACGAAGCCGAGGGCCGCGGCGGCGAGCGCGGCGGGGCGTCCGAGACGAAGACCCACCACGAGAGAGATGAGCCCGACGGCGAGCAACGCGCTACCCACGCCGTCGAAGGTCGGACGCGTGTGCGAGCGTGGTTCCACGCCCGGCGACGACCGCGCCAGCGCCACCGACAGCGCGAGGATCACCAGGTTGGGCGCGAACACCGCCCGCCAACCGAAGACCCGCGTGAGCGCGCCGCCGAGGGGCGGACCGATGGCTGCGGCAAGACCCATCAGCGCGCCGAAGGTCGCAAACGCCCGCGCGTGACGCTCGGCCGGGAGGTTGTTGCGCGCGAGGGCCATGGCGCTCGGACCGACAGCAGCGCCGCCCGCGGCCACGAGCACGCGCGCGAGCACGAGCACGGCGAGGTGGGGGGCGAAGAGTGCGCAGAGCGTTCCGAGGGCGACGAGGCCTTGGCCGAGGGCGAGCGCGCGGCGGTAGCCGAGGAGGTCACCGAGCTTTCCGCCGGGGCTCTGGCAGACGATGTTGACCAGCAGGTAGCTGGTGACGAGCCACTGCGTGGTCGACGCGAGGCTGACCCCGAGGTCGTGGCTCATCGCGGGCAGCGCCACGGCGAGCGAGGTCGACCCGAGCGGCGCCAGCGTCGTCGCCAGCGCCAGCGCCCCCAGCAGCCGCCGGTCGAGTGTCCCCTCGTCGCTCACCCTGCGTCGCTACCTTCGACCCGTGACCGCGCGCACCTGGAGCAGGTACAGCGCCCCGTCGGCGAAGGCCCACTCGATGTCGCGCCCCTCGCCAAACACCTGCTCGCACCGCGTCGCGAGCGCCACCAGGGCGGCGATCTTCGCGTCGTCGAGGCAGCGCGCCGCGGCCCGCGCCTCGTCCACCTCCACCTCGCGCACGCCGCCGTCGGCGTCGCGCACCATGGCGAGGTCCTTGTGACCCGCGACGTGTTCGAGCACCCGACCACCGCGCTCGAAGCGCACCCGGTCGGGCGTCACCAGCCCCTGCACCACCGACTCTCCAAGACCCCACGACGCCTCGACGACGCGCACGTCCGCGCCGCTCAGCGGGTCGACGGTGAACATCACTCCCGCGCACTCCGCGTCGACGAGCCGCTGCACCACCACGGCCACCCGCGGATCACCCGCGACGCCCATGCGCTGCCGGTACGCGCGCGCCGACGCCGTATCGCCCGAGGCGTGCACCGCCGCGACGGCCGCGAGCAGGGCCTCCGTCCCGACGACGTTGAGCAGCGACGTGTGCTGCCCGGCGAAGCTCTGCGCCACGCCGTCCTCGCCGACGCCCGACGAGCGCACCGCCTGCGGCCCCTGGAGGCGAGCCCCGAGCGAGCGCACCTCCGTGAGCGCCGCGGCGTCACCCCGCGCGACGGCGCCGACCAGCGCGTGCGACAGGGCATACCCCGGCGGCACCTGGAGCCCCGCGCGCAGCGACGCCCCGAGCTGGGCCGCCTTACCACCGAAGCGGCCCGCGTCGTCGACCTCGGCGAGCGCGACCGCCCTCAACCGATCACCGTCACCTGCCCGGTGCCGCCGTCGACCCGCACGCGCGCGCCGTCGGGGATGCGCTTCGTCCCATCGCGGGTGCCCACCACGCCGGGGATGCCAAACTCCCTCGCCACGATGGCCGCGTGAGAGAGCTGTCCGCCGCGGTCGGTGACGATCGCGCCCAGCATCGGGAGCACCGTGTTGAAGTACGGCGAGGTCGCGCGGGTCAGCAGCACGTCGCCCTGCTGGATGCGCCCGAACTCCGACTCATGGTTGATGAGCCGCGCGGTGCCCTCGTAGACCCCGACGTTGACCGGGAGGCCCGTGACGGTCGCGGCGGGATCCTTCTCCCTGGGCTCCGGCGCCGGCTGGAACAGGCAGTTGATGAAGGTCACCGTCGCCCGCTGCGCGCGCCGCGCGATCTCGGGGAACCACTCCGCCGGCGGCGGCGGTGACGGCGGCGCGCCGAGCCACGGTGGGGCGTCCGCGATGGTCTTGCTCATGCGCCACGTCGCTCGCTCGCGCAGGGCCTCGCTGGTCACGGCGCGCTCGCCCTTCGCCAGGGCCTTGAGCTCCTCGAGGGTGGCCTCGACCGCCAGCAGCGCGTCGTCGAGCAGCCCCTTCTTCACCAGCCGTCGGCCGAGCGCCAGCAGCGCGCGGCGCAGCAGGCCGATGGCCCAGCCGTCGGAGTACACCCCGCGCTCGTCGCGCAGGCGGTTGACGTGGCGCGCCTCGACCATCATCGCGTCGAAGGTCTCGCGGTGCTCCGCCGGGATCAGCTCGCGCAATGCGGCCAGGCGCTCCTTGTGCGCGGTGTCGACAAGGGCCTTGCCCTCACCCGCGGCCGCCACGCGAATCGCGCGGACCAGCACCTCGGGCATCTCCAGCGCGTACGGGTCGCCGAGGTCGTAGCCCAGGCAGCGATACCCGACGAGGTCGAGGTAGGCGCGCGTCGCCTCGCCGACCTTCCCGCCGTGGTCGCGCAGCGCCTGGATGATCTCCGCGTCGGGACGGCCGTCCGCGAGCATCGCCCGCGCACCTTCGTCGTCGCGCAGTGCCGCGCCGAGGAGGTCGAGCTCGTCCGCCGCGATGCCCTTGGAGACGGGCGACGAGCCGCGGAGGGAGTCGAGCACCTTCGCCGTCGGCACGCCCGTCCACTGGTTCACGTGCGCCAGCAGGTCGCCCACCGGAAACGCACAGCTGATGGTGAACTGGTGGTGCTGCACCAGCATCACCTCGTAGTGCTCCTGGACGCGAACGACGTAGGCGATGAGCTCGTCGTCGGAGAGGGCGTCGGGGTCGACCGCCTGGAGTTCACGGTGCTTGCGGATCGACCCGGGCTTCACCTCGTCGTCCCAGCGCTTGAGGTCGATGCGCCACTGCTTGTTCTTGAACGCGGCGTCGGCGACCTTCCAGCGGGCGCGCATCCCCGGATGCAACCGCGTGAGCGCCTGGAGGATCAGCTTCGGCGGCGGGCCGCTGGCGTTGGGCGGCGCCCCGAAGGCGATGGCCTTCATGTACATGAAGCCGTTGATCTGGGCGACGTCGAAGTGCGAGAGCCCCAGCCCATAGCGGGCGGTGCTCTCGGCGAAGCCCTCCTTCATCGAGCGCGCCATCGCCTTCGCGGTGATGCGCGTCGCGGGGCGCGTCATGTGCGTGGCCTCCAGCTCCCAGGAGCCCGGAGTCGGCGGCGTGAACGTCGAAGCGGCAGGGGTGCTCATCGGGGTGACCTTACGCTCTCATGTAACACCCGGATTTCACCAGCCCGTCACGCGGCCTTCGTGGCACCGACGCGCTGACTTTACACGGCACTTACCCGACCGGGCTCGCGGCCGTGGTCCCTTCGCGGCCCTGCCCATGGTCCGTCGAACTTCCTGGCTCGCCCTCGCAGCCCTCGCCGCGCTGCTCATCCTCCCCTCCGTCGCCCTCGCCGACCCGGCGCCGGCGCTCGACACCGGGGACACCGCCTGGCTGCTCGTCTCGTCAGCCTTCGTGCTGCTGATGACCCCCGGCCTCGCCCTCTTCTACGGCGGCATGGTTCGCAAACAGAACGTTCTCTCGACGTTCATGTTCGTGCACTTCGCGCTGGCGATCATCACGGTGCAGTGGGTGCTCTTCGGCTACTCGCTGGCCTTCGGTCGCTCGCACGGCGGCGTCATCGGCGGCTTCGACTTCGTGGGCCTGCGCGGCCTCGTCGGCGCCCTGCGCGGAACGGTCCCGCACCTCGCGTTCATGGCCTTCCAGATGAAGTTCGCCATCATCACCCCGGCGCTCATCGCGGGGGCCTTCGTCGAGCGCATGCGCTTCGCCCCCTACGTCGTCTTCGCCCTCGTCTGGACCACCCTCGTCTACGACCCCGTCGCGCACTGGGCCTGGGCCGAGGGCGGCTGGCTCTTCCGCCTCGGCGTCCTCGACTTCGCCGGCGGAACCGTCGTCCACCTCACCGCCGGCATCGCCGCGCTGGTGTGCGCGCTCGTCATCGGCAAGCGCCGCGGCTACCCCCGCGAGAAGCACCCGCCGCACAACCTCACCATGACCGTCATCGGCGGCGGTCTGCTGTGGTTCGGCTGGTTCGGATTCAATGCCGGTAGCGCGCTTACGGCCAACGGCGTCGCGGCCCTCGCCTTCGTCACCACGCACGTCTCCGCGGCGAGCGCGGCCCTCGCGTGGGTGCTCGTCGAGTGGCGCCACCGCGGCAAGCCCACGATGCTGGGCTTCGTCTCCGGCCTCGTCGCGGGCCTCGTCGCCATCACGCCCGCCGCGGGCTTCGTCTCGCCGTCGGCGTCGCTCGTCATCGGCGCGATCTCGGGCGTGGGCTGCTACGCCGCGGTGCTCCTCAAGGAGCGCTGGCACTACGACGACTCCCTCGACGCCTTCGGCGTGCACGGCGTGGGCGGCATCATCGGCGCGCTGCTCACGGGCGTCTTCGCGCAGAAGGCCCTCAACCCGGGCGGCGCCGACGGCCTGCTCGCGGGCAACGCCGTGCAGCTCGGGAAGCAGTTCGTGGGCGTCGGGGTCGCGGGTGCCTACTCGGCGGTGATGACCTTCGCGATCTTGAAGGTGCTCGACAAGACCATGGGGCTGCGCGCCGCCAAGGATGACGAGCTCGAAGGGCTCGACAGCACGCAGCACGGGGAGAGCGGCTACGTGATGTGACGACGCTCGCGCGGAAGCGCGCGGGGAGTCACTCCTCGGTGAGCAGCCCGACCTCCCACGCCTCGTCGCCCTCGCGCATCGCCTCGGTCACCTCGCGCACCCGCACGAGGACGTCGGGGGCCGCGTCGATGGGGGCCACGCGGATGCCGACCTCGACCCGGTCGGAGAGCTCCCACACCCGAACGCCCACGACGCCGTCGACCTCCATCACGGCCTCTTCGATGCGGCGGCTGCGACGGGTCGACGGGTGATCGTTGGAGTCCATATAAGGTTGTTCTCGCGGCCTCTTCCGCTGCTGCTATGCCCCGCCCGACCCCTCCCCCGCAAGAACTCCCTGAGTCACCGCTTGTCTCCGCTGGGCTTCGCGAGGAATATCCGCGCCCGCCGATGGCGTTGCTTCACGAGGCCCCTCGCATGCGTCGACCCCCGTTTCTCGGATTGATCCTCTCCTCGGCACTCGGCTGCGCGTCGTCGCGCATCCCCAACACCGACGTCCCCGACACCTCGGAAAACCGCGACATCATCGCGTTCTGCGAGCGCTACCGCCACGCCGTGGAGAGCCGCGACGCGCGCGCGCTCCTCGCCATGGCCTCGCCCCGCTACTTCGAGGACGGCGGCACCCCCGACGGCAGCGACGACTACGGCCTGGAGGGTCTCCAGCGCCTGCTCACCACCTGGGCCGACGAGGTCAACGAGGTCCGCTACGAGATCCGCTACCGCCGGGTCAACGTCTCCGAGTCCGACAGCCACCGCCTGCACGTCGAGTTCACGTACACCGGCAGCTACACGCTGCGCCGACCGGCCGGCCTCGAGGTCGAGCGACCGCGCCCCGGTACCGCCGCCGCCGCGGCAGCCGCCGCCAACGACGGGCGACCCCACCTCAACATCGACCCCGTGCGCGACAGCGAGGTGCAGCGGCGGGGCGAGGACGTGTGGTTCCGCCGCGTGGCCGACAATCGCCTGGAGCTGGAGCGCGACGGCGACACCATCCGCATCGTCAGCGGGATGTGACTCCGCGCGACACCCGCTGCCGGGAGGGAATTCCTGATTGTGGGGCCGCGCGACCGGGTGATAGTTTGGCCCTCGCGCGAGCGACATGGCCGGACGTGAAGATGCCAGCAAGGGTCGAGAGTCCGAGAGCGAACCCGCCGCGCTACACGTGCAAGGGGACGAACTCCGGGCGCTGCTCGCCGCGAGCGAGAAGCACGGCGTCCCGCCCGTCGACCTGACCGCGCTGCGCTTCTCCCTCGTCGAGCTCGATCAGCTCCCGCTGGAGATCGCGCGACGCCACAAGGCGCTGCCGCTCCTCGCGAGACCCGACGTCCTCTTCGTCGCGATGGCCAACCCCTCCGACCCGAAGGCCCGCGAGGAGCTGGAGTTTGTCTGCGGCCGCAAGCTGCTGCTCTTCGTGGCCGACCCCGCGCGCCTCGACCAGCTCATCGACACCGCCTACGACGCCCGCGCCCGGGGCGAAGATCACCTCTACGGTGACAACGTCCAGGTGCGCGTCCCGTCGCCACCACCGTTGCCGTCGACCGCGCCACCGAGCGCGCCCGCGCCCTCGGCGCGTCATCCGCGTCCGCTGCCGTCGCGCTCGCGCACCCTGCTCTCCAACAGCTCCGGGCCGCCGACCGAGGTGCCGACCGCCGCGAGGCCGATGCGTCTCCCGGCGCCTGCCACGCCCGCGCCCTCGGCGCTGCCGTCGTTCGTCCCGCTCGCCCCTGCGCCGACGCCGCCGCCCGCGCTCTCGCTCGGCACCCGCGCCGTGTGGATCGTCTCGGGCTCCTCCGACGCCCGCACCTCGCTGTCGCACTCGTTCACCAACTTGGGCCACGCGGCGCGCACCTTCGACACCGCGGCGAGCTTTCGCGCGGCCACCGAGGACGTGCTGCCCGACGTGGTGTTTCTCGACCCCGCCCTGTCCGACGAGCACGGCTTCGAGGTGCTCAAGGCCCTGCGCGCCGCACCGCGCACCGAGCGGCTCGCCGTCGTGCTGCTGCTGCCACAAGGCGCCTCGTGGCGCTTCGACCGTGACCTGCGCTCCGCCCTGGGCGTCGTCTCGACCATCACGACACCCGCCTCGGAGAGCGATCTCCTCGCGCGCTTCGAGGCCGCCCTCAACCCCGGCGCCGACGACCCGTCAAACCGCGCGCTGTCGGGCTCCGCCGAAGGCGCCCTCCAGGCCAGCACCGACGCCTACCTCCGCGGCGATGTCGATGGCGCCATCCGGCAGCTCCAGCGCGGCATCGAGCTCGCGCCGCGCTCGTACCGGCTGCACTACCAGCTCGCGCTGCTCCAGGGTCGGCAAGGCGCGGTGCACGCCGCCATCGCCTCGCTCGAACGCTCCGTCGGGCTCTTCGACGGGTTCTTCCCGGCGCTCAAGAACCTCGCGGTGCTCTACGAGCGCGTGGGCTTCCTCTGGAGCGCGGCCGACGCCTGGGAGCGTGCGCTGTCGGTGGCACCCGATCCCACCACGCGCGCTCAAATCAAAGAGCACCTCGGGGTCGTTGCTCCAACGCAAAGATCGTGATGGATTGATGGTCTACCGCAGAGAGATGCCCCGATGAACTTCGTCTGCGACAAGTGCAAGCAGAAGTACCACGTAGCCGACGAGAAGATCCGCGGCCGCGCCGTCACCCGCTTCCGCTGCAAGAAGTGCGAAAACGTGATCGAGCTGCGCGCCGACGCGCTGCCCGACCCCGACGCGCCCGGCGCCCCGAAGCAGGCCGACGCGCCCGACGACCGGCCGCGGCCCGCCACCATGGCGCCGAGCGCGCCGCGCCCCGCCGTCACCGCCATCTCGGGCGGCGCCATCGGGGCCACGACCGCGAAGCCTCCGGCTCGCACCCGCGCCGCGACGAGCGTGGGCGTGGCGTTCAACGCGGGCATGGCCGCGACGGCCGCGAAGCCTGCGCCCCGGACGGCGTCGACGTCGGCCATCCTCAACGCGAGCGAGACGGGCTGGTACGCCGGCATCCGCGACCTGCCGGTGGGCCCGCTCACCCGCAAGGAGCTCGTCGCGAAGGTTCAGTCCGCCGAGGTCACGCCCGACACGCTGGTGTGGCGCGAGGGCCTCGACGACTGGCGCCCGCTGCGCAACGTCGCCGAGCTCGGTGACGTGCTGCGCCTTGGCGCCCAGCGCATCTCGGGCAACCTGCTCGACGAGATGGGGCGGCGCACGCCGAGCGCGCCGTCGCCGGCGCCCGCGGAGCCCCGGCGCACGGGGCAGGTGGTGCCGCTGCGGCAGCCCCTCGCGACGCCGAGCGCGCCCGCCGTCACGCGTCCCGCGATCAACGACGACGACGAGGAAGAGGCAACGCGCGTCACGGGGATGGACCCGGCCATCGCCGCGCTCATCCCGAAGGCTCTTGGGCTCGATCCCAAGCCCGCGAAGGCGCCCGTCGAGGCGGAGGACGGGGGCGATCAGACCCTCATCGAGCCCCCGCACTCCCCGATGGGTCGGTCGCTCGGGCTCGACGCCAATAAAGCCGGGCTGCGCGCGCCCGCCGCCAAGGCGCCGCCTCCGAAGGCCCCGACGCCCGCCGCTCCCGCGAAGCCCGCACCCCCGAAGCCGCCGCAGAGCTTCAACCAGCCCAAGGGCGCGACGCCTCCGTCGACGCCGGCCGTGGTCGTCGAGAAGCCCGCGTCGGTTCCGCCCGCGGCGATGGCCATCGAGTCGTCGCCCCCGATCACGGTGTCTTCGGTCCCGCCGCCCGCACCGCCTCCGTCGGATATCGCACCCGCCCCGGCGCCACTCTCGTCGACGCCGCCCGATGACGGCGATCTCCCCGAAGACCTCTTCGGTCGCAAGCCCTTTCCGCCGCAGTCCAACGCCCCGTCGTTGGAGTCGTTCGGCCTCTCGGCGGCGTTCTCCGGCAGCCTGCCGCCACCCAACTCCATGCCCGCACCGGCGCTCGCCCCGGCGGCGCCGACGCCCGCGGCGCCGACCTCCCTCGCGCCCGTCGCGCAGGCTCCGTCGAGGCCGGGCGGTCTGTCGCTGCCGGTCATCATCCTGATGCTCGGTGTGTTGGTGCTCGGCGTCTTCGGCGGCGTCGTGCTCGCGGGTCGGCTCAATCGTCCCATCCCGCAGCCCGTCCCGGCTCCGGTGCGCGTCGTCCAGCCGACACCCGCTCCAGTGGCGGAACCGCCGCCGGTGGTGCCCGCGGCGCCCGGTCCCGAGGTCGCCGTCGCGCCGACGCCAGAGCCCGTTGCGGGCGACCCTGCTCCGACTGCGGCCGAGCCCAACGGCGCGGGCGGGCGTCCCCATACGGGCCACCGCACGACGACCACGGCAGCGCGCCCGACCCCTGGCGGCATCACCCCGGAGCAGGCGGCAGCCAACGCGCGCGCCGTCGCGGCAGCACTTGGGCAGGTCGGCCCGTCGGGTGGTCCGGTCAACACGACGCGGCTGCCTGCGCAGGCCAACAACAGCGCGCAGGAGAACTCGCCCGCGCTCAGCGGCTCGGCTCGGGCCGGGCGCGCGGTGCAGAACTTCAACAGCGCCCGCATCACCAACACCTGCTGGCAGAACCTGCTGCGCATGAACCCGTCGGTGCAGCCGGTGCGCGTGACCATCACGCTGCAGATCGCCACCACGGGTCGCATCACCGGCGCGCGTGTCGAGAACAGTCCCGACCCGAGCTTCACGACGTGCATCAACCGGAGTGTCAGCCGGGTGCAGGCCGTGAGCCCCGGCGAGGCCATGGACGCCCAGCTCGCGATCAGCCTCACCAGCGGCGGCTGACCAGCGACGTCCCGCGTCGCGCGGCCGCGGGGACCTGTGTTAGACCCGTCGGCCCTTCATGGAAAAACTCGTGATCGAGGGCGGACGCCCGCTCCACGGTGAGGTGCTCGTCTCGGGCGCCAAAAACGCCGCGCTCCCCATCCTCTGCGCCTCGCTGCTCACCGACGGGGCGTGCACCTTCCGCAACGTTCCGCGGCTGCGCGACGTCGAGACCATGGCGGCGCTCCTGCGCTTCATGGGCGCCGAGACCGACGTCGAGCCCCCGGTGGTCAACGTGCGCGGCGCCTCCGTCGCCCGCCCCGAAGCGCCCTACGAGCTCGTGAAGCAGATGCGGGCGTCGGTGCTGGTGCTCGGCCCGCTCGTGGCGCGGCACGGCTACGCCAAGGTCTCGCTGCCGGGCGGTTGCGCCATCGGCGCGCGGCCCATCGATCAGCACCTCAAGGGCCTCGAAGCGATGGGCGCCACCATCAAGCTCGATCACGGCTACGTCGTGGCCGAGTGCAAGCGGCTGCACGGCGCCTCCATCCACCTCGACATGGCCACCGTCACCGGAACCGAGAACCTCATGATGGCCGCCGCCCTCGCCAAGGGCCGCACGCAGCTCGTGGGCGCCGCGCGGGAGCCCGAGATCGAAGAGCTCGCGCGCGTGCTCAACAAGATGGGCGCGAAGGTCGACGGCGCCGGCACCGACGTCATCCACATCGAGGGCGTCGAGGTGCTGCACGCGGTCGACCACGCGATCATCCCCGACCGCATCGAGGCCGGAACCTTCATGGCCGCCGCCGCCGCCACGGGTGGCGATGTGCTGGTGCGCGGCGCCGTGCCCGAGCACCTCGAACCGCTCAGCGCGAAGCTCCGTGATGCGGGGGTGGAGATCGTTCGGGAGGAGGGCGGCGTGCGTGTGCGCTCGGAGGGAGCGCGCTCGCTGAAGGGCGTGGACTTCACCACGGCGCCGCACCCGGGCTTTCCGACGGACATGCAGGCGCAGCTCATGGCGGTGCTCACGCTCGCGCAGGGCACCAGCGTCGTGACCGAGTCGGTGTTCGAAAACCGCTACATGCACGTGCCCGAGCTGAGCCGCATGGGCGCGCACATCGACGTGCACGGCCGCGTCGCCGTCGTGAAGGGCGTGCCCGCGCTGTCGGGCGCGGCGGTGATGGCGACCGACCTTCGCGCGAGCGCCTGCCTCGTCATCGCGGGCCTCACGAGCGCCGACCGCACCGAGGTGCTGCGGGTGTACCACCTCGATCGCGGCTACGAGTCCATCGAGAAGAAGCTGCGACCGCTGGGAGCGCGCATCGAGCGGGTGCGCGGCGACGGTTGACCCGGGCGCTCACCGTGGCCGTCCCCAAGGGGCGGCTCGCGAAGCAACTGGCCGCGTCCCTGGCGAAGGCGGGCGTCCCTGCGGCGACGCTCGCCGAGACCGATCGGACGCTCGTGCGCGAGGCGGTGGTCGACGGCGCGCCGATGCGCTTCCTGCTGCTGAAGCCGGATGATGTTCCGACCTACGTGGAGTACGGCGCGTGCGACCTCGGGGTGGTGGGGCGCGATGTTCTGCTGGAGCGCGAGGCCGACCTGGTGCTGCCGCACGACACGGGCCTCGGTCGCTGTCGCATGGTGGTGGCCGCGCCCGATGGGTGGACGGCGCCGCCGCGTGATCGGGCGCTGCGGGTTGCGACGAAGTACCCGCGCATCGCGCGACGGCACTTCGCGGCGGAGGGCACCGAGGTCGAGATCATCTACGTGCAGGGCTCGGTCGAGACCGCTCCGCTGGTGGGTCTCAGTGACGTCATCGTCGACCTCGTGGAGACCGGCGAGACGCTGCGGCAGAACGGGCTCTCGGTGGTGGCCGAGGTGTGCGCGGTGTCCGCGGTGGTGGTGGTCAATCGGGTGGTGTTCAAGCTGCACCGGGCGGCCATCGAGCGCTTCGTGGCGCGACTGCCGTCGGCGTAGCGATCAGGTCACGCGCTCGTGGAAGGGACCGGTGACCTCGAAGGTCCAGCCGGTGCCGGTGCCGGTGGAGAGGCCGCGCTGCGAGCTGAAGTAGAGGCGTGTTCCGCTCGGGTCGAAGGCGGGGCCGGTGACCTCGGAGGTGTCGTGCCCGGCCACCTGCATCAGCGGCTTGAGGGTGCCGTTGGGCAACACGGCGACGATCTGCATCGAGCCGGTGTCCTCGGCGACGAGCACATCGCCGCAGCAGGAGACGGTGAGGTTGTCGACGCCTTGAATGCCGGGCGTGGCCATCGTCGGGCCGTCGTAGATCACCGAGATGGTCGCGGCCGCGACGTCGTAGGCCCACACCTGGTTGGACCCCTTCGTGCTGAAGTAGACAACGCCCTGGTGGTACCAGATGCCCTCTCCGCCGCGGAACACCGTGCTCCCCGCGACCTGCTGCCGCGTCGGGAGCTCGCCCGCCCACTGCGGGTCGGGAACCTCCTGCCACGTCACCCGTCGCATCGCGTCGACGGTCGCGACCTCCAGCCGACCCGCCGAGAGGTCGGGGTGTCCTTGCGGCGTTCGGCGTGCCGGGACGTAGCGGTAGAGGCAACCGTCGGGCTCGTCTTCGGTCAGGTAGACGTGGGCGTTGACCGTGTCGACGGCAGCCGCCTCGTGCTTGAAGAGACCGAGCGCGGGTCGCGCCACCGCCGCGCGCTCGCCCCACGGGTCGCACTCGAACACCCGGCCGCGCGCGACCTCCTCGCAGGAGAGCCAGGTGTGCCAGGGGGTTCGGCAGCCCGCGCAGTTGACGTTGGTGCGATCGAGGATGCGGTAGGCCGCCGTGATGGCGCCCGATGACGAGAAGCGCACCGCGCTCACGCCGCCGACGAGGGGCATCTCGGAGTTGGAGGTGTAGATCCAGCCGCCGTCGTCGGTGGGGTAGGTCGCGCCGCCGTCGGGCAGCAGGTGCCAGCGATAGTTCGTAGGGCCAACCATCTCCGCGGTGCGCGCGATGACGCGGGAGGTGAAGCCCGGCGGGAGGCGCAACCCGTTGGCGTCGGGCGCGCCGAGCGGACCGATGTTGGCGATGAGCGAGCGCAGCGCGGGGGGATTGGGGACGACCCGCGGCTCGAAGTACGAGAGGCCCGCGTCGACCTCACCGCTGTCGACGAAGCCAGCGTCAGGAGTGACGACGTCCTTCAGGCGACCACCGTCCGCGAAGTCGCCCGCGTCGACGGGGTTCATCGCCGGGGCGGGGTCGCTGCACCCTGGGATGGAGCGGCCGACCATGGCCGCCGCGAAGCCCGCGAGACCGCCACGAAGGAGCGAGCGACGAGGCAGGAGCAGGCCCGACTCCGACTTGATCCATGAGTGATGGGAAGGATTGTGGCGCGACATGGCCGCGAAGATGGCACAGGACCGTCACACGAGAGGAGCGGCTTGGAGGACGCGGCCGCCTGAGGGAGTGGGGCCCCACCACCGCCGCTGTGGTGGGGTTCGCCGTGGGGTGGTGATCAGTTGGCTTCGGGGCGGGCGCGCCGGGCGCGGCCCGGTCGGGAGGCCAGCGTGGTCTCGCCCGCGAGCGAGAGGTACGGGCGCATGCGACGGAAGCCGACGCGACCGATGCCGCGCACCCGGAGGAGGTCCTCCGCGTGGTTGAAGCGGTGGGCCCGCTCGCGGAGTTGAACGATCGCCGCCGCGCGCGCCGGACCGATGCCGGGGATGCGGACGAGCTCCTCGGCGGTCGCGGTGTTGATGTTCACCACGCCTTCGGGGGCGGGTGCGTCGGCGGTCGCGGGGCGGGCCGTCGTCGCGGCGGCGGGCGTCGCGCGCGGCGGGTCGGCCCAGGCCGCGGTGGTGGCGAGGAGCGCGGCGAGGCAGAGCGCCCAGCGAAGGGTGCGGGCGATCACGGCGCACCTCCGGCGGCCATCGAGCGGGGCTCGGGGTCGCGCACCTGGAGCGTCCCGGAGAGCGGGAGCGCGTCGAGGCGCAGCGTGGTGGAGCCGTCGCGGTTGACCCACGCCGACCCGACGCGGGTCCAGATGGACCGCGCCCCCTCGCGCTCGGTGATCATGTAGACGGCCTTGGTGTTGCGAGCGGCCGTCACGGACGGAGCGCCCTGGTCGATGTCCTGGTTCATGGGAGAGGTTCTCTTTCCGGCGGCTCGTCATCGGCCGCCGGGGAGTCCCTTTTCCACGCGGCGTGCCATCGGAAAACCGCTTGTTTTCAAAGGCCGCGGGGGTGGCGGCGGGTGGCGGCGGGGTGGCGGC
>JBGARZ010000030.1:0-53373 GCA_044229975.1 Polyangiales bacterium | reverse complement strand
ACCGAAGGCTCGGGAGGTGCAAGCTCCCGGGCCTTCAAGCTTTCCAGGGCCAGGCACCCGAACTCCACCCCAGGGAGCCCGGCGAGTCACCCCGCCGTCGGGACCCTCACGAAACCTCCGCTTCCACGCGGCCATCAACACTTTGGTCGCGGGTTGTCAGTCGATGGCCGGAGTGGCGACGGCCACTCCTCCAGAGGAGCACATCCGATCGTCTCGGTACGACGCCGCTCGAACGGCGTCCAGAGTGACGTGGCGGCATAAAACCCTGCGCCATCGCTATGTCGGTGAGTTGCGGGGGTCCGAGTGGACGGGACGGAGGCGTCGACCGCATCGAGAGACTCGCGACTCGAAGCCCAGTCGTACTCCCGGAACGGCAGCGCGGTTGTCTGCATGTCCTCTCCGGAAGGCGACGATAGACGACCACTACCGCGTGACCGTCAGACACCCAAACCGCCTGCGGCGCCCGAAGCTGCCCGTGACGACCGCGACGACGAGCAACTCCGCACGCTCATTCTCGATCACTTCATGCCGCAGATGTCGGCGCGGCCCCCATACACGCCGTGCGCGCGACCGTGCGCCCCGACCCTGGAGGTCGGCGTGCACGAGGCGCTGGAGCAGGTGGGGTTCTCGGCAGAGAAGTTCGAGGGACGTGGGGGACGGTACGCCTGGTGAGTGACCCGTCCGGGAGTCTCGCCAACGTCGATTCCGCCCCTTCCCTCTATCGCAACACGACCGCGCCTCCGGTGCGGCCCAGCTCCACCATCACGCCGCCGCGGCGCGCGGCCTCACCCGCGAGTTCAGTCGGCTCGATGCTCTGCGCCAGCGCGCGCCCATTGACCACCACGTCGAGCGCGACCGGCGCCACGCGCGTGGCCTCCTCCAAGGCCCACAGAATCGACTCCCAGATCAATCCGATGGGATTGCCGAACACCCCGCCGCCGATGAGGGTCAGCACCACCACGCGGCGCCCGACCGCGATCGCGCCCAGGAGTGTTCCGAGGTAGGCCGCGCGCAGGAGCTGCCGGGTGATGATCCGATACGCCTCCCCCGGACTCGCGAGCGAGCTGTACATCCCACCCGCGAAGGTCGACGTGAACACCTGCGCGATGCGGTGCGGCGTCGCGACGGCGCCGTCCCAGTTGGCACCGAGCACAACCTCCACGTCGTCGTGGAGGCCCAAGCGCACCGCGTCGAAGCGCGCCTGGAGTGCCTCCGCGAAGGCCCCGGCGTCGTAGATCGAGCGGTCGCGGAGGTACCCACTCTCGACGCACGCCACGTGCGGACCGCACACGTCCGCGAGCAGGTCGATCTGCTCCCGGTGGGTGGACTGCGTGAAGCGACGTCCATCCTTCGAGGGCGCCGCGTAGTGCCGGATGAGCGTCGCCGGAAAGGCCGAGATCGACGCGCGTGGTCCCTGGGTCGGGTCACCCAGATACGCCATCACAGGCGTCACGTACGCCCCGGGCGACTCCAGGCAATTGAACTGGGAGGCCGCCTGGAAGAGCGCTCCATCCGGCGCGTGGGCCTGGAGCGCGCCGATGTCCGTTGCCACGCTCTCCCCGTCGAGCACCCATAGGCGATGCGGACCCACATCCGCCCGCAGCGCGCGGCGCGAGGCACGGTCGCGCAGCGCCCCGATGGTCGGAATCTCGAAGCACCCCGCGGCCCACGTCCGCCCCAGGGCACGCACCGTCGCCCGGCCGCGCCCGTCGAAGGAGATAGTCCCCGCCGGGTCGGCCGCGACCTCCTCTTCGGCCGCCGACACCCACGTGCGTTCGCCCCCGCCCAGCGAGGCCCTCACGCGCTCGGTGTGGGCGTTCAGCCCGTCGACCAGCTCCGACTCCGCGGCAGGGTCATTCCCCAATGCAAACAGCAGCTCGAACATCCCGTCTCCTCTCACGCCAGCAACGCCACGTGCGCGAGCCGCTCACCGAGCGCGACTGCGTGGCCCACCATCGCGCCCTCGGACAACCAAGTCACCCGATCGCCCTCCGCAAACACCTCCTCCCGTGCCGTCGCAGTCTTGACCCTCCCCACCACGCTGCGCAGCTCGGTGCGGCTGATCCTCACGTCGGCCGTCGGCTGGTGCACGTCCATCGCGACGCCGCGCACCAGCGACTCCCACGCGCTCGCGCAGGCCACCGGGTCGGCGAACCACTCCAGCAGCACCACCCGCGCGCCTCGCGTGGTGTTGCGCGCGACCGCCAGCCCCGTCGCCCCATACGCCGCAGGGAGCAGCGCCGCCGTCGCCGCCGCCCGCTCGTCGAGCCCCGAGCGCTCCGCCAACGAACCCGACCCGTCGTGGTGCCCGCGGCCGCCTCGCAGCTCCGCGACGTGCGCCCATGTCTCCTCCTGACTGGGTCGCTCCCCGCGGAGCGCGTGCAGTGCCCGCTTGCGCCGCACCGAGGGCTCGGCCGCACGCTCGGCGACGACCAGGTCGGCGCGCTCGCCCCGCGACGAACGGCCCGC
The DNA here is from genome assembly GCA_044229975.1 of Polyangiales bacterium. GTDB lineage: Bacteria > Myxococcota_A > Polyangia > Polyangiales > SCUS01. The sequence continues at coordinate 50,904 of JBGARZ010000030.1, read as the reverse complement.
CTCGACGCACGACACCAGCAACGTCACTCGCACTCCCGGGCGCACCACGCGCGGAGTGTCCACGATGCGATCCTGCAAACCGGCCGTCAGCAGATCGCCGTCGCTCACCAGCACCGTCTGCGCGCTCTCATTGAGCAGGGACAACGCGCGAAACCACGGTCCCTCCCCCGCATCGGTCTCCTCCACGCGAGCGCCTCCGGCGGCGATCACCTCGCGCAACGTCCGCACGGGGAGCACCACCGGCCCCGTCGGGAAGAGCGGGAACACCTTCAATCCCCCGGCGCCGCTCGGCTCGCCCACGTTGAAGAGTCCTTCGAATCCGTGAAGTGCGTCCATGTCGAGTCCCCTTCAGTCCAACGTCACGTGACCGTCGGCCGCCACTCGTACGAAGGTGCGCGCGGGCAGCACCACCGCCCGCAAGATGCCCGTCGCGTCGACCTCGCCCGAGAGGCAGATCCGGTTGGGCCCCTCGAAGCGCGCCCCTCCCAGGTGCTTGTTGTGCGCGCTGACGACGGTGCGATCCCACGCGGCATCGGCGGTCTTGGAGAGCGCCTTGTCGCGCAGCTGCGTCGGCAGCCACTCGTGCTGTGCGGGCAGGATCTTCGCGGCGAGCGCGGCGCACTGCGGGGCGAGCGGTCCAGGCTCCATGCCGGCGTGTACGAAGAGCCACCGACCCGTGTCGTGCAACCAGGGCAGCGACTCCAGGAAGGTGCGATGGTGCGCCGGGAAGCGCGCGACGAACTCCGTCAACGTCCGTGCGCCGTAGGCTGCGGGGGTGCCGAACCCGGCGTTCCAGTAGTTGCGACTCCAGCGCTGGTACCAGACCTCGTCGGGCTCCGCGCCGGGCCAGCCGAGCGCACGGAGAAGGGCGAGATCGTGGTTGCCCAGGATGGGAACGAAGCGCTCCCCGAGGCGCTCACGCAGGGCGATGAGGTCGTCGAGCAGCGCGGGAATCTCGCGGCCATTGTCGACGTAGTCGCCGAGGGTGCAGACGTGGAGCTGCGCGCCGAACTCCGCTTCGGCCCAGCCGAGCAGGGCGTTGAAGTGAGCGCGGTGACCGTGCAGGTCGGCGACGGCGAGCCAGGGGGTTTCGTGCGGAGCGAGTTGGTTCATGGGGACTCCTTCTGCCCCACACTGATGGGCGTCCCCGGCAGAGAAGTCAGCGCTTCGTAAGGTTACGGCGCCGGGAGGATCTCGATGCGCGACGGGTCGAGAGGCAGCCGGGAGAGCGTGAGCTTCACCTTGGCAGCGTGGGTGATGAGGTGGGTGGGAACGAACAGTGACGCCACCGACGCGACGAGTCCCAGCTCGGAGACGGCGTCCTTCACCATCTTCCGGGTGGTCGAGCGCAGGCTGCTCCACTCCTCGTTGGGCGCGATCGCCACCCACGAGCCGCTCGCCGCCGCAGCCGGGACCGCCAGCAGCTTCACCAAGGGACCCGAGGTCGCCATCCACTTCGGGTCGAGCGACTTCATCCGATGGAGCGTTCGGTGCAGGCGTGCCTCGAAGTCGTCGGCGGAGATGGTGCCGTCGCCTGCGCCGGCGCAGCGATCCGACGCGAGCGTTGCGTACCAGGCAAACTGCCGCGCCGGGAGCGCCAACAGGTGCTCACCCACGCGTACGGTTCGGGCTGCGAGGTCGATGGTGAGCATCGGCGGCGTGCGATCGACGGCGACGTCGGCGCGCACCAGGGCCTCGGCGTAGGTCGCCGGAACGCGCTCGCCCAGGAGGCGTCGCAGCTTCGGGACGGGGAGGTCGACCAGTCGCACCGTCACCGTCCGCGCGTCGACGACGTCACCGCCGCGGGTACGCACCAGGGGGTTGCGCTGCTCGGGGAAGAAGAACCCGCTGCCGCCTTCAACGCGGGTGTCGCTCACGCGCACGTCGAGCAGACGGTCCTGCGGGCGTGCGAGCAGTTGGAAGATGACGGCGTCGAGGGCACTCATGCTGCGCCGTCGACCACCGAGGAGGGTGAAGACGACGGGGTCGTTCCCGGCGGTCTTCAGCGCGGCGAGCGCGGACCGCCAACGGGCCTCGTTCCAGGCGAGGGTGTGGGCGGGCTCCCAGTCGTCGTCGATCGCGGCGCCGTCGTCGGCTTGGACGCGGTGCAAGAAGAGCGCGTCGCGCGGCAGGACGTCGCGACCGAGGACAGCGTGCAACTGGTCGAGCGCGCCGCCCGTCGCGAGGAACTCCCGATCGAGATAGTGGGCGCCGCGGGCGTAGGTGAGCAGGAAGGCCGCCCGCGTCCGGAGGTCATGGTGGCGAGCGAGCGACCAGAGTGCTTCCGCCAATGGCGCGGGGTTGGGGCCGAGGTCACCGACGAGGATGCAGCGGGTCATCGGAGGGCTCGTCGGGTGCAGGGTCGAACAATCGGGTGAGCTCGGGATCGCCGCCCATGAGTGGGCGGAGGCGCTCCATGATCTCGCGACGGAGACGCGAATTTCGGTGCGCGCCGTGGAGGCTGGTGAGGAGGGCTGTGACCTTCTCACGCACGTCCACTTCAGCCCGGTGCAGTCCGTCGAAGCTCCGGTCGAGGAGGTGGTGGGTTCCGTCCTCCGCGAGGCGCGCCACTTCGTCGAGCAGGATCTCGGTCTGCCGCGCGCGGAGAGCGATGCTCGTCTCCTCCTCCCCGACGCGCACGAAGCTCAGCGGGTACTTCTGCTTCTCCTGATCCGCGATCGCATCGAAATGCAGAAGCGTCCCAACCGAGGTGCCTTGCTTGCCCTCGTCGCGGCGGGCGGCGCGCGCCACGGACTCCAGCACGCGGGCGACGTTGGGGTCGGCCATGCCGAACCCGACGAAAAGCATGTGACGGGTAATGAGCTGAGCCTCCACGACGCCACGGAAGGCCGCTCGCCAGTCGTCGAAGCGCTGGTAGTCGCGTTCGGTGATGACGATGTCGTCACATCGATCAACCGACCCGTGGAGCTTGAGCAGCCATCGTTGCCCGGCACTGACGCGACCGTGGGGGAGGACCACGAGCGGTGCCTTCGCTGCCACAGCCGCCTCTTCGAGAAGGACATCGTAGTTAAGCGTGACAAATTCGCGGACCGGCATCGACGCGAGCAGCGCGTGCCCGAGTGCGTACCTCGTAGCGCGGCATTGGTCGGCGATCGCCGTGCGGAAGGCCCGCGGCCCCATGCTCTGCTCGATCCACGCGGCATAGCGCATCAGGTCTTCGCCATGCTCGGGTGCACGTTGTTTCGCCCCCTGTGCGACGCTGCTGAGCAGGCCTATCCAGTTCGGCAGGCCGGCGTTCATGCTCAAGCCTGCCCCCACCAGGACAGACAAATTCCCTTCGCGAGCCTTGACCGCGAGCTCACGGGCCAATGCGTGCAGCGAGGGGTCGAGCGTCGGCAAGACGCCGCCACGCTGCATGGAGCGAGTGACCTGCAACGCCGCATAGGTCTCCTCCTCCCTCGCGACGATGACGACATCCATGTCGTGCTCCGCAACGCACGCGGCGACGCACTTGAGCAGCGCGACGATCGCGTCGTCCTTGCGGTGGGCGGCGTTCTTCCTTCCGGTAGCGACAACGTGCAACGCGATCAGGGGTTGGCTGCGTCCACTCACCCTCGGAGCGCTCTTCAGGGCCGCGGCCGCCCGCATCAGGAACTCCGACACGCCCTCCATCGCCCTGGATAGTTGGGTGAACCGGTCGAAACCGACCTTCGCCACCCAGAGGGCAGGGCCCAGCTTGCTCGAGCCGAGAGAGCGCACCCGCTCCTCGCCGCCCTTCCACGATTCGTCCGCAGGCTTCGCGTGCAGCTCGGATTCGTCAGGGTGAAACCAGCTCACGTCCGGTGTGCTGGCGTCGTATGCCGGGATCAGGCGGGCATCGCATCGAAGTTTCTGAACGTCGCCCCGGACGACGAAGACGTGTCCACCCATTGATTGACTCCCTCCCTCAACCTCTCACGGCGACCCTCGAACCTTCAACGTCGATCCGACGAGGCCATGGGACGCACCGATCTTGGCTCTCTTGCTACCGGCTTCCGCCCACCCCGAGCAGCGTGCGCGTCATGCTGCCCCCGTCCACGAGCATCTCCTGCATCGCGTCGCGCACATGCCCGTCGTTCACTTCGGGCGAACTCGATCCAGGCGAGGCGTCCGCGGCAATGAGCGCCGACCGACGCAGCAGCTCCTTGATGAACGCCGCGCTCGTCCCCTTGGTGCGCGTGATGACAGCCGCGCGGTCGGTCAGTGCGAGGCGCATACCCTCGCCATAACGCGCGATGAGCCGGTCGCGGCAGTCCTCATCGGGCAGCGGGATCTCGATCGCCTGATCGACGCGCCCCGGTCGGGCCGCGAGCGCGGGCTCAAGCACCTCCGGGCGGTTGGTCGTCAGGACGAAGAGCACGTCGGCGTCTTCGGCCAGGCCGTCCATCGCGTTGAGCAGCTCGAACATCACGGGAGTGGCGCACGGGTTCTGCGTGGTGCGGCGGTCCTCGGCGATGAGGTCGACGTCCTCGAAGACTACCGTCGAAGGCGCTAGCTGGCGGGCCATCACGGCGACCTGTTCGATGAGTCCGACTGCCCGCCCCGTCACCATCAGCACTGTGCGGTCGGGCATCTGGCTCGCGAGAAACATCGCGCTGAACGTCTTCCCGGTTCCAGGCGGCCCGTAGAGCAGGAGGCCCCGCTTCAGATGGCGCCCCATCGCGTGCAAGGCCGACGCGCGCTGCGTGAAGCGCACCGTGTTGCGCTCGATGCGCTCCAGCACCCCGGGCGGGAGGATCACGTCCTCGCGCGCGACCTTGGGTAGCGCCTGAAAGCTCACCAGCAGTTCGCCCTGCCGGTCTGCGCCGACGCTGAGCGAGCGCCCGCGGAAGATGCTTCGGCGACGCATCCCGTCGCGCAGTTGCTGGAGCAGCCGCTCGGCCTCGGGTTGGGTCGCCGCGCCGACCTCAACGCGCACCTGGTGGATGTACGGCTCGCCGCACGGTCCGGCGACCAGCATCGCGAGTCGCGCGTCACCGTCCGAGAGGAGTAGCAGACCGCGCTCGACGCTCGCGAGCGAGCCGCCGTCGGCAAGGGACACGGCGCTGTACTCGACGGGGCCGACGTCCGCCGCCCAGCCGTGCTTGCGCTCCGACGGAGGTGGCGACGCCAGCGCGCCGAGGCGAACCACGTGCCGGTCGGTCACCACGCCGACCATCTCTCGACGACGACCAGGCCCCTGTAGCCAGTCGTCCACAGCTAGTTGGAGGTCACCGATTGCGCGCAACGGGAAGCTGTCCCCGACGATGGCGACGGACGCTGGATCGCATCCGAGGTGGCGGCGCAGGATCTTCGCGAAGGGCGGGACGCTGGCCGCCTTCGGACGCTTGCGTGGGATCGTGCTCATCGGCGGAGTATCAGCGACGTTGATCGGGTCCCCAACCGGTTCGCGGCCGTGGCGCGCCGTCCACACGCCCATCGTTCACGTCCGCTGGCGTGCCGCTGCCGACGGTGAAACCATCGCGGCCCCAAAGTGGAACGACGCTACGCTTCGACACCTTTGGAGGGACGAAGGTTGCGGCACTCCTTGCGGATGCTTCCGGACCGCGCCGATCTCACCTGTGGATCGCCCTGGCCACTCCGGGCAACTCCAAACCACCGAGCTGTGACATGACCCCCGATCAACATACGACCGTCGCTTCGGTATCGACCCCGCTCTCGCGACCAATCGAGGACTGGTTCCCCTCCGCCGATGTGCGAACTGCGTGCATGGGTTGCCTCGCCGAGGCCATCACACGGGCACACGCGCTCGGTTCCGCCCGGTGGGTGCTCACCCTCTCCTCGGGCGCAGTTTTGACCCTCTCGGTCGGACAGCTCCTTGTGCTCCGCTTCCGTGACAACGGCGAAGCGAAGATCGCCCTCATCGAGTCTGCCCTCGATTCGCCTGCTGAGGAGGTCTTTACCGGGCTCTCTCACGAGTCGTTGGTGGAGCCCTTCACGATCGCCCCGGAGGTCATCGTTCGGTCGATGCCCGCCGACGCACTCGCCCGACTCCTGCCCCGCATTCGTCCTGCCCTGGAGGCCGCCATCGATCGCGCCGCGAAGACCGTCGCGTCTCGAACGGGGTACTACCCCAGCTTCTCGACCGAGGCTGTCACACTGGTCGAAGCCGAGACCGGACGCGCGCTCCCTCGGCCCGACTACGGCCTCGCGGAGGAGGCGATCCCCCCGCTCCTTCCCCCCCGCGACGAGAGTGGCGATCGTCGCTGGAGCGACGCCGAGCTCCTCGAAGCCTGGCGCACCTTCGACGCGGCGACCGCCCCGTGGATCGCCGACGGGGCCCGCCTCGTGACGGAGGTGGCGGCGGCCGACCCGGCGAGCTTCGCCACGCGCGCCATCCAGCAGCGACTCTGGAGCGGCAAGGGCGTGGCGAGCGCGGGGATGGGCGAGTCCATCAACGTCAGCGCGGCCTTCGACGACCCCGAGATTCTCCAGCGCCTCGACGGTCTCCGTCATCGCGAATGGCCGAGCGACGCCGATGCCTGTGCGCGGACCATCCAAGCGGAATTCGACGCCGTGATGGGACGTCTCATCACCGGCCTCGGCGTGCGCGCGCGGCCGACGGCCAAACTGCTCCGTACCTTCGCGATCCTCATCCCGACGCAGCTGACGTGCCTGTTACAGAGCGACGCCCGCGCGAAGGCTGTCCGGCGCCTGCTCGGCCGCTCCCCCTCCGGCGGGGCGATCGCCGAGCAGGTGCAGATTCGAGCGCGCCTGCGGAGCGTGCTCGGCGACGAGGCCACGCTCGCGGAGCACGTCCGTCGCTCGCGCTTCGCGTGGCGGATTCAGGAGCAGCAGCCGCCAGTGCTGGGCTCGATCGTGCCCCCCGGCAGCGAGACCCCACCACCGCCGCCGTCAGACACCTCCAACGCCCCGCGACTCGAACTGTGGCCCATCGGGCGACAGTATCGTGGCGTCGGCGCCATCGGCGGATACGCCGCAACGTGGCGCGACATCCTCCGTGCGGCCCTGCCGGGACAGAGCGTCGAGGTGCTCGTCGACGAGGTCCGCGCTGCTGGTGTGTCGGCCTCCGCGAAGACGATCGGGTACTCGGTCTCGCGCCTTTACGGGATGGAGCTGCTACTGCGCGAAGGAGGTCTCTATCGACCGTCCCCTGGTGGACTGTTGATCCTCGACGGCGACGACGCCCCGCTGGTGGAGCAGCTGCTGGTGAGCACGTACGGCTTCGCGCTGCTGCTGCGCTGCCTCGTCGAATCACCAGAGGGCATGTCGAAGCAGAGCCTCTTCGGTCGAATCCGTCAGCGGTACCCTGCCTGGACGTCGGACTTCGCTCCGAACTCGCTGGTCGCGTTCTTCGTCGATCTCGGCCTCATCGAGGTGCTTCCGACGGACCACCTCCGACTCACTGAGTACGGTGTGCAGTGGCACGCCCGGCTGCCCGAAGCGCTGCCCGACCCTGCGGTGGCTGCAACCGCCGCAGCGATCGGACCGACGCCGACCTCGACACGCGTGCCCGAGACCGTCGCCGCGCCGTCCTTCGACGAGCTCACAGCGGCCTTCCGCAACGACGCGGAGACCCGCGCCTTCGTGCTCGACGACAGCACGCTTCGCTCCCTCCACGTCGCCTGGACCTGCCATCCCTCCAAGCACTTCATCCTCCTCTCTGGCCTCTCGGGTACGGGCAAGACCGCCGTCCTCCGCCACTACGCCCGCACCTGGTGTCGAGTCCGCGGTCTCGACGCCGATCACCACCTCGCGGTCGTCGCGGTGTCGCCCGACTGGCATGACCCGTCCGGGCTGCTCGGCTACTTCAACCCACTCCACGAAGACCCGACTTATCAGATCGAGCCCGCGCTCCAGCTCCTGCTCGCAGCAGATGCCGACCGCGCGAACCCGTATTTCCTCATCCTCGACGAGATGAACCTCGCGCGGGTCGAGCGCTATCTCGCGCCGCTCCTGTCAGCGATGGAGACCGGCGATCCCATCGCGCTCCATGCCTCGCCCGAGGCGGTGAACGGGGTCCCGCCGAGCGTCACGTGGCCGCGCAACCTCTTCCTCGCGGGCACCGTCAACATGGACGAGTCGACCCACCCCTTCTCCGACAAGGTGCTCGACCGCGCGTTCACGCTCGAGTTCTGGGACGTCGACCTCCCCCACTTCTTCGAGCGCCGCTCGCAGCGACACGCCACGACCGAGGCGTGCCTGATCGCGCTCCACGACGCGCTCCGACCCGCGAGACGCCACTTCGGCTACCGCACCGCGGGCGAGGTGCTCGACTTCACCCTCGGCTCGCTCGCGGCGGGCGAGTCCGAGTCCGCGGCGATTGACATGGCGGTCTTCTCCAAGGTCCTGCCGCGCCTCCGCGGCGACCAGGACCCCGACCTCCAACGGGCCCTCAAGGTCGCTTCGGAGATCACGGCGAAGCACGGCCTGACCCGGTCGTCGGAGAAACTTCGCGTGATGCAGCAACGCCTCCAGTCGACGGGCGTGACGCGCTTCTGGTCGTGACGTGAGAGTCGTCGATCACGAGGGCCGCGCGGCGCCCTTCGACGAGGATGTCCTCGTCCTCGAAGAGAACCGCGAGTATCGGCTCCATCTGCTCGGCACCGAGGGCGTGACCTCCTGCCACCTCGGACCGGTCGCGTTGGAGCGCAGCGACGACAACACCGCCTTCCTTCTCCGGGTCGGTCACGCCGTCGGTCGGATGGAGCTCGTCCTCGATGCCCCCCCGATGACCCTGCGGCAACCCGTGGAGGTTCGGCCGCGCGCCGAGAAACTCGACGTCGGCGCGTGGTCCGCGCTCGTTGATGACCTCGCGGACTGGCTCCCCGACCTGCTGCTCGGGCTCTCGACCGCGAGCGGCGGCAGCGTGAGCCTCGACGGCGTCCAGGCGGGCCTCGCCGTCGCCGCGATGGAGCCCCTGCTCGACCCGCTCCTGGAGGCCATCGCCGCCGTGGTGCGCGCGCCGACGACGCTCGACCGCGAGCGCCCGGTCGATCGGCGCATGCACGCCATCCGTCGGGTGAGGCCGGAGACGTTGCGGTGGGTCGCGCGTCACCCGGCGGTGGCAGCCACCCTGACGGTCAGCACCTCGGGCGCGCAGTCGCCGGGCGACCCGTGGGTGCCGACGCGGGTACCGGACGCGACGGTCGACCACCCGGCCAACCGTGCTGTCCGCTGGTACGCCGAGCGGGTCGCCGCGGCCATCGATCCGCTCGCTCCCGCCCTGCGCAAGGCGTCGTCGGGCTTGATGGACGACACCGCGACCTGGTGCCTCGCCCTCGCGCGGTCGCTCGAACGGGCCAGCGCGCGACTGCGCCACCTCGTCGCGTCGACCTTCCTCGCAGACCTCCCCGCAGCTCCGCCCGACGAGGGCGCGATGCTTACGCTCCAGGACGAGCCCCGCTACGCCAGGGTGATGCGGCTCGCGCGACGTATCCTGGGCGCCCGCTTCTCGGCCGACTCACCATCGGGTGACGCGCTCGCGCCGGTACGCGCCAGCTTCGAGCTGTACGAACTCTGGTGCCTTCTCGCGGTGCGGCGATCGCTCGACGCGGCAATTGGCACGGCCCCGTGGGCACATGGTGCATTCGGCGAGGACACGTTGCTCGCGCACGACCTCGGCGGCCTCACGCTGCACCGCGCGCACGCCGGCGGAACCCTCGTCATCGGCTACAACCACACCTTCAGCGCCCAGGCCGGAAGGACACGACGCGCGCTGACGGGCGAGCGTCGGCCCGACCTCGTCGTGCAGTGGCGCGCGGGCGACGCCGAAGGCGCTTGGGTGGTGCTCGACGCGAAGTACCGCGTGCAGCGGGCATCGATCACCGAGGCTTTCGCGTCGCTGCACGTCTACCGCGACGCTCTGCTGCTGCGAGATCACGGCGGCCGACCCCGAGCCGGACTGCTGCTGGTGCCCGAGATCGCGGACGATTGCGTCGCCTGGGCCGCCGAGGATTTCCTCGCGAGCCACGGCCTCGGCCTTTGGCGATTGCGACCAGGTGAGTCCGAGAGCGGCGCCCTCGGGCGCTGGGTGCTCGGTCAACTCGGCCTCACCTGACGGACCCGCGGTTGCCCCTCTGGCGTCTCAGACGTGCCGGTGGTTCCAGGCGTGCTCGCTCTTCGACAGATCAAGATAGCGGGCGCGAAACGCGGCGAGCCACGCCACCTCGTCGGTGCCGACCGCGACCCGCTCGAAGGCCCCGATGACCCGGTCGAGCGTCCACGCGTCAAAGGTCGTGTCGCCCGGTCGCAACAGGCTCCGGTAGCCACCGATGACGTTGGTGCCGTGGTGATCGAGCGCGTGGTGGACCACGACGCTGCGCGCCGCGCCGTAGGGCGAGCGGCCGTGATCCCGCGCGGCGATCGCGAGCAGGTGGTTGCGCCAGAGCTGGTTGTATCGGGCGCCAGCAACGTCGCCGTGGGCGTCCTCCCGGAAGGGGGAGCCGGCGCCGCGCATCCAGCGCCGGTACTTCTCGCCGTCGCAGGGCCTCTGGGAGAACGAGTCGGTCAGCTTCGTCTCCACCCCGAACGCGACGCACGTCCCGTCGCGGCGCTCATACTCGACGAACGCGTCGAAGGCCGTGCGGTCGTCGAGGTACTCGTGGGCGGGCGCTGGGGCCCACTCGATCGCGACGCGCTTCACGCGGACGAGATCGTCACCAATCAGCGCCCCAAGCAGGCGGGTCGCACGCTCCGGCGCGTCGACGAGCGGGCCGAAGAGGTTGAAGCACATGGGCTGGCTCGACAGCATGTTGTGCAGGAGTCGGTACGGTTCGAGAACGCCACCGCCCGCGGCGAGACGGTCCTTCACCCTCGCGAAGATCAGCGGCGAGAGGTAGTTGAGGCCCGCCAGACCGCTGACCGGGTCGAGCATGTTGCCGTAGCAACTGGCGTCACCTGCGTTCGGCCCGTGGCCGAAGGGCACCCCGAGCACGGTCGCGCGGTAGTGGCTCTGGTGAAAACGCATCCTCGCGGTGAACGCAGAGTCCCCGGCGCACTTGGGTCCGAGGTCTACCCGACCGACAGCGCCGACGCGCTCGGCATCGGCGACGGGCGCCGGCTTCAGGCCAACAAGATCGATCGAAAGATGGCTCATGGATGGTCCTCCTCAGATGGGCGCGAACGATCGAGAGGATAGAGACAGGGGCCGACAGAGTATGTCGACCCCTCACCGGTACCGCGCAGCCGCGTCTCGCAGGCGAGTCGCAACCATCTGCCGCAAGCCCGGCGGTTGGATGACCTCCGCGTACTCGCCGAGCGACAAGACCCAGTCGGCGACCTCGTGGAGTCCGTCCACCCGCATGCGCACGAGCAGGCTCCCATCGGTGCGCACCTCGACCTGCTGCGAAGCGTGAATCCTCCGCTCGCGCACCCACCGCGCGTGAAGCGTTCGACACTACCGCTCGGCCCGACGTCGTCGACCCCTCATGAGGGTCTCCCAGATAGATCTACTGATTGACCCTCACCGAACCGGGGCCGTAATGCAGTCGAGGAGGAGCCACCGTGCGATCGAAGGACGCGCACACAAAGCAGTCTGGGAACCCCGTGGTCTGCGGGTCGAGGCGAACTGTCGGATCCGACGCGAGGTCGCTCCGCATGATCGTCCTGGGAGTCCCTGCTTGCGACGCATGCGCGCGAGGAAGGGAGGTGAGCACCACGTCCACCCCGAAGCTGTGGAGGAGTGCGACCCCGCCCGCGGCGTCGAACCTCGGCAGATGCTTCGTAGAGAATGGAGTGATGATCCCGGTGACCGGCGACGGAAACACCGGCGCGTGGATGGCCTTGACGGACCCGTGATGCGGAATCTTTGCGAGATCGTGGGTCGCAAGACCCCCATACGCGGAGAGCGCCGCGCTCCACCCAGAACCGGGCGATTCCACCAGGTCGGACCCAAGCAGAATCCTTCGACCCTCCCACTCGACGGTCAGAGCGGTCGCCAAGGTGTTCACGTCCCTGCCGTTTCGACCGACCGCCACAGCCGATGGCGAAAGTGCGCGCACCGATGCCGAACCCAAGGGTTCATCCGCGCCCACCGTCAGGTCCCAACGGCACGGCGGGTGGCGGTCCCAACGGTCGACGACCGTCGCGCATGCCTGCTCGGCGACTCCGCCCTCGTATTCCGCCGCAGGATCGGTCCCTGGAGTCGGGGGCGGTAACGCCGACGCAAAAAGCGGCAACATTCCGACCCGCGGCCAGCTCAGGAAGGGCCCAGCCGTCGCCTCATCGATGACCTCGGCGACCCCGCGCGCGTGATCGCTGTGGGGGTGAGTAAACACGACGAGCCGGCAGCGCCCGCCGTAGTGGCGCAGCACCTGAGGAGCGTACGCCTTCGCGTTGCCCGAGCATCCGTCCACGACGAGCCACTCCCCCGGCGGGGCTCGCACCATGACAAGCTCTCCCACGCCCGGTCCGAAGACGAAGACGTGAAGTTCATCGTCATCAAGTACGGGAAGCGACACGACGAAGGTAGCGGTCGGGACGTGGGTAGATTCCAGGGAGACGAGGTTCGAACGGCACCTTGGCGTGGGTGCGCACAACCTCGCGGTCCCCCTCGAAGGACAGAATCTCGATGAACGTCCCTGCGGGGATGTCCCAGGTCGAGTCGGTCATCGCCCGGAGGCGTGCGGCGTCGAACGTCCGCCAGCCATAGCTCGGCGACGACCCATCGTACGCAGCGACACGGACGTGCACCTCGGTGTCGTCGACCCTGGCGACCCTGCCCGGCATCCAGCTCAGGAGACCTTCCAGCACCGAGCCCTCGGGAACCGTGTGCGGCGCCACCCAGCGCTCGTTCACTGGAACGTGTGGGGGGAAGACGACCTCGTCGCGCGCCGCCTCGGCGAGCATGTGCAGGTACAACGACAGCGCCCGAAACCACTCCGACCCCTTGACTGCATACGTCTCCACGTCGTTGAGCACCTCCCGTGCGAACTCCAGTTCGCCGCGATGCAGGAGCAGACGAGCGACGCCCTGATGGAGTTCCTCGTAGACGCTCTCGGAGCGATAGTCCCCGCCGGGAGCGAGGTCTGCGAGCGCCGCCGTCCAGGCACGTCGAGCGTCGCCGACCCGGCCGCGGGTCACTAGAAAACAATCGAATCGGCCGTGGTGCCAGACGTGAGACGGGTCGAGCCGGATGGCCTCGCGGTAGTGGTGTTCGACCTCACTCACCCGCACCGCCAGGCAATCGAGATTGAAGGCCTTGTAGTGGTGGGCGTAGGCGTCTTCAGGATCGTGCTCGAGTGCCTGCTCGTAGCAGCGCACCGCCTCTTCGTGCTTGCGGGCTTGCCCCAACACCTTGCCCAGCGCATCCCACTGTTCGACAAAGAACGGCGTAAACCTCTCCAGTGCCCGCGAATCGCCGGCCTCGGTCAGGTGATGCACGGCCTCCATCTCGAAGCGGACGGCTTTGCCGAGATCGTGGGCGGCACCCGCCCTCTCGAACCGCTCTCCGTAATACGTCGCCAGCGTGTGGTGGGCCGCAGTCCGCTCGGTACGCTCGTCCGGCGCGAGGTCCATCGACGATCGCAGCAGGACCCGTGCGAAGACGTCGTGGCATACGAGTCGACCGTCAACCTCGTAGGTCAAGACACTCGAAAGCAATCGCTTGGACTCTGACGCAAGCGCGCCGACTTCGAGGCGATCGAGCAGGTCGGCGGCGAAGGGCAGACGTACCAACGCCAGCGACTCCGCGAGCTTCCGCAGCCCAGGATCGCGGCGCACGAGCGCCACCACTCGCGGCGCCAGTGACCGCACCCCATGTGGCCGTTCGACCAGCGCAGACGCGCTCGCCTGCCCATGGGCAATCAGCGCGACTGCCATTCGCAGCGCGAGCGGAGACCAGGCGTCGAGGTTGTTCCCCCCGGCCGCGGCCAGTGCCGCCGCGAACGAGGCCCACTCGCCCCAATGCTCCTGCGCGAGCAGCGCCCGAGCGCCAGACCTTGTGGGGATCGAGACGTGATCGGGATGCAGTAGCATTGCCGACGGTTCGGCCGTGAAGACGATCTTCGGCGCAGCGTTCGTGACCATCTCCGCGACCTCGATTCGCCGACGTTCGAACGCGTCCTGAGGCGCGCTCGAACGTGGCAGCAAGACTGGTTCATCGAAGAGGACGACGAGGTCTCCCGCAGCGGCCAGCTTCCCGCGAACGAGGTCCAACTTGTCGGCCCAGCGAAGTTCGAGCCGCTTGAGCTCACGGGTCAGATCCCCGGCGTCCGGAAGACACACGGCAAGGTCCATCAAGGTCACCGCCGCAGCGTCGTCGCCGGTGCGAGGAGTCGAAACTCGCGCCGTCGTCATGGTGCGTGCGACCTCGTCGAGAACGGTCGATCGACCCGACCCGGCGTCACCAAGCAGGGCGACCCGCCGGGTCGACTCAAGCCGCTCCCTCACCTGTCGCACCGCGTCTTGGACCTGCGGCAGAAGCTGCAGAGAATTCACCTCGGTGGGCTACCATGTCGGCCGCAATTCTGGCAAGCGACACACAGGCTACGACACCTTGTGACGGGCATGCGACGACCAATGCCTGAGGGTTCCGTGGCCATGGCGGAGTGCAGGCGGACCGTCTACCTGCCGTACTCGCCGACGGCATCGAGGACGCCCGAGTCGTGGAGCGTTCGAAGGCGTTGACGAATAGGGTTGGCAGGGGAGAGCTTCCCTGCCGTCCGCGCAGCAGGATGCGGGGCAGGAGTCCTGGGAATGCCGACTTGGAAGTTCAGCTTTGCTTGCGCGTTTGGGCTCACGACGATCACGTCGGCCGCCTCGGCGCAGCAGACTGGATGCCTGGTCACCATGCCGACGCCGTTCAGGCTCCTGGAACGGCAGGCCGTGGCGAGCGGTGGTGTGTCCTTCCCTGCACGCACCCAGGTGCGGGTGATCAGCTACGGAAGTGCGCGGCAGGCGTCGAACCGGGCAGTACGGGCCCGGATCGACACCGCCGAGGGCTGGCTCTTCGTGAGCACAGTGCTCCTGCGTGCCTGTCCCGCCGGGTCCATCGCTGAACGCGCGGGAGACGTCGCCGCCGGGACCCCAGCACCATCAGAGACCCCGTCGCAGCAGCCGGAGACGCCCGCAAGGGCTTGCATCCCTGGGGGCACGCAGGCTTGTCTATGCGTGGGTGGCTCCTCGGGTGTGCAGTCGTGCGCCCACTCCGGGATGGCTTGGGAGCCCTGTGCCTGTGCAGCTCCCGCCGAGGCAGCGAGTGAGGGCACGCGAACCTCAGCGGCTGACAGTTCGGAGGCTCGCGCGGAGGAATCAGGGGGTGCCGGGGATGAGAGTCGGAGATCGACATTGGAGTCGGTTCGCCGCGAGATGCTGGCCACGCTGAACGACCCGACCGCGCGCCAGATTCGCGCCCTCCTCCACCCGACCGGCGGCGGTGGCGCGATGGGTCGGTCTTCGGTGCTGTGCAGGGACAGCGTCTGCGTGGGCACGTTCATCGTCCTATGGTCGGGCGGCATCTTGCGCGACGCCTATCAGAGCGGGGTGCGATGGATCGTTGGCATCGACGGCTCATCGCACGCCACGCTCATCGGGGAGAATTCCGTGATCCGCGCCGACGCGTCGCACATCCAGTCGATGGACCGCTACCTCGCGGGAATTGCCTCACGGATCACTGCCCACTGAATGGTGCGTAACGCAGCGATTCTCTACGGCGGTCGCTACTTTGCGCCGAACACGCCCCACGCTCACTACCGGCCCGACCTTTCCACGGGAGGCAATGCGTGACGACGGACGGCGATGGCGCGAAAACCCGCCGCGGATTGATCGCCTGAGCCGCGGTCTGTTTGCTAGCGTGCGGCCGTGCGACGGAGGGCATTCGTTGGGCTGGGGATGTCGGCGCTCGTCGGGGCGGCCTGCGAACAACCTCGCACGGAGCTGGTGGTGCGGGTGGAGTCCGAGATCGCCTGGGGCCCCAGACAGTCGGTGCAAGCGGTCCTGCTCACAGTGCGGCGAGGTGGACCCACCGGCCCCCTCCGCAGCACCCGCGTGACCGCGTTGGGACAGGGAGGAGAGAGGCGTCCCTTGCCGCTCTATATCGGCGTGCTTGCCGCCAACGCGGACACCGAGACACCCGTCTGGATCGAGGCGCTCGGGTGTGGCGACCCCAACGGTTGCACGGCGAGTACGGCCGTGGTCGCTCAACGGGCGGTGGTTCGATTCTCCCCGGGACAGACCCAGGAGATCCCTTTGCTGTTCGCGTCCGCGTGCCTCGGAGACCCCTGCGAGAGGGACGAACGCTGCACAACGAGCGGAAGCTGCGAGCCGGCCTCCGCAGCCCAGACCATGGTCGTCGCCTTCCATGGTCTGGACGCCTCGACCCCCACGGATGCTATCGACGTCCCGGGCGACATCCCCAGTGGGTCCGACCGGCCGACGCCAGCGGACGTGGCGCTTGCGACCGACCGGCAGACTCCGCGGGACGTGGCGCCTTCGCCGGACCGCGAGGTTCCCCTGACCTGCCCGCCCGATCGCCGCGATTGCAACGGCGCTGCCTTTGATGGATGCGAGGTCGCTGTCGCGAGCGACAACGCCAACTGCGGGGCATGCGGCGTTCGATGCAGTGCCGTGGGCGGAGTGGCCGGGTGCGACTCAGGCGCTTGCACCATCGCCTGCACTGCACCCCTGGGGAACTGCGACGCCGATGCGTCCAACGGGTGCGAAGTGAACCGGAACAACAGCGCCTCCCACTGCGGCGCCTGCGGCCACGCGTGCACTGGCGGCGCGACCTGCCTTGAAGGACGCTGCGTCGCCCCTACGGGCCTGGGCTCCAGTTGTCCGGTCAGTGACGAGGTGGGGTGCGGGATGGTCGAAGTCGCAGGTGGGGAGGTCCCGATGGGCCAATCCGGCGCAAGCGGCGGCAGCCCCCCTCCGGGATCGGTCACCGTCAGTTCGTACGCGCTCGACGCCTTCGAGGTCACGGTCGCGAGGTTCCGTCGGTTCTGGACGGCCGGGCACCCCGATCCACCCGCCGAGGTCTCCTATCCAGGCGCCCAGTTGCTCCGCTGGAACGGTCCCACCGTGGAGCCGATCTCGGCGGCGGCATCGCCGACCTGCAACTGGTACTCGGCCTCGGGATCACGGGAGAGTCAGCCGATCAACTGTGTCGACTGGGGGACCGCCCAGGCGTTCTGCGTCTGGGACGGTGGGCGTCTACCGACCGAGGCAGAGTTCGAGTACGCCGCACGCACCAGCGAGGGGCTTGCATACCCCTGGGGCCACGCGTGGACGCCCGCGTGCTTCCCTCGCTGCTGGTCAGGGCTCAACACCGGCTGTGGCGGGTACGTCCAGCGATCGACCTGCGGCGTCAACCGCTTCGCTCCAACACGAGGGTTCTACGACCTCGCGGGAAACGTCACCGAGTGGACCGCTGACGCGTGGTCCGACTACAGCGTGAGCCGCGGGTGCTGGGCCGGAGAGTTCCGGCGAACCGATCCCCTCTGCGTGATCGCAGGAACCGGGTCCCACGCAGTTCGAGGCGGGTCGTGGCAGACCGCGGATGAGTCCGCGATGCGCGGCGCCGCGCGCGGACCGGGCTCGACGTCGAGCCACACGGTCGGGTTCCGTTGCGCCAGATCGCGATAGAAGAAGCGGTTGCGAGCGCCGCGGGATGCTCCCTGCCGACACCGATCCGTATCGAGGCCCCGACGGCCCTCCCACCCAAAGTCCCGCTACGTCCCCGCCATCCGTCGAAACCCACCGCGCTCTCGCAGCCCCTGGAACTGGGCCCTAAGGGCCTGGGCAAGCGCAGGGTGGTCGAGCACCACACCCACCTCGATGTTCCGCTCCTGCGCGGCCTCAGTGAAGTTCGCCGACGTGACGAACGACCACCGGCCATCGACCACGACGCACTTCGCGTGGAGCGACGTGCCCGCCGACCGGTCGAGCGTCGCCGGGTCGTACCAGATCGCGGGCAGGCGAACATCGTCGGGCCAGTGCTCCTCGCGGAAGCGCCGCACCCACGCGTCAACGTCGCGCGCCTCGTCGGACGCCTGGTGCCGCGCGGCCTTCAGGTCGACGTAGCAGTCCACCTGCAGCGAAGGCACTTCGCGCATGCGCCGGGCGAGGGCCGCGAGGCTGCGCCGCCCGTCGTACACGACGAACGTCGCGAGCATCACGTGCTGCTCGGCGCGAGCGCACACCTCGTCGAGCACCGCCCGCGTGTCGCGCAGCGGCTGGTGCCCGTCGCCCTGACCGCTCCACACCAGTTGCGCGCTGCACGCGAGGCGATCGGACGACGCGCGTCGCTCCGCAGCGAGGCGTCGCAGGCACCACGCGAGGGCCTTCGGGTCGCGCACGGGCACCGACGCGAGGAAGGCCCGCACCCTCGCCCCTTCAGCGAGCCCCAGGGCCTGCACGGCCGCCGCGGAGTCGCCACGCGCGGATAGCCTCCCGTCGTCGAGCGCGCGGGCCAGCAGGTCGAGGTCGGCGGGGTTCGCGTCCGAGGCCCAGTCGTCCATCGCTCACCCTTCGTCGAAGAACGCGGCGTCCCCGTCCTCGACGGTGGGCACCACCAGGGTGCGATCGAGGTAGCTGTTCATCCGCTCGCAGCTGGGCTCCGAGATGAGCAGGCAACCGTGGCAGGAGGCGCCCTCCAGGTGCCGGTCATCGTGCGCGTCGTCGGGCGAGTGTCCCGCGCACACAGGGTCGTTGGAGCAGAGCCTCGCGAGGTTGAGCGCGAGATCGAGGAAGCGCTCGAAGTCACGACCCACCTGCACCAGGCCGCCGAGCGATCCGCTCGCTCCCGGCGCCGCGGTGTACAGCAACACCCCGGAGCCCGCCGAGCCCGCATAGACCCGCTCGCGGATCGCGCTCGCGGGGTAACCGCACTCCAGCGACACCGCCGTGATGAGCAGGTGTGCGAGGGAGTGCATCAACACGTAGCGCGGCCGCGCGAACTCATCGCGCGCATCGGCCCGGTCGGCGCGCCGCTGCTTCCAGCGGTTGAAGCCGGTACGGAACTGCTTCCCGCGCGCTTCCGCGCGGGTGCTCTCCCACTTCGTGAGCAGCGACTCCTTGAGGGAGAAGAACACGCCCTCGCCGTGGTTCTCGATCGCCGGGAGCCACGTCAGCGGCTGGTCGATGCGCGCGGTGCCGACGCCGAGGTCGAGCTCGCCGTCGACGTCCGTCATCTTGGGCTCGAAGCGCGTGAAGCCTGCGAGCGCACGCACCTCCGTGAGCCGGTGCACCAGCACCACCTTGTCGATCTTCGTCATCGGCGAGCGGTCGCGCGTCGAGCAGGGCTTCGCCGTGCGCGCGTAGAAGCTCCCCGAGGGGTCGTCCTTCGCGAGCTCCGGCGGGCAGTCGAGCATCACCTCGACCTCGGCGTCCTTGAGCTTCTTGCCCGCCACCGGGGCGCCGTTGCGACGACGCTCGATCTCCGCGAACACCTCGGCGTCGGTGATGCCTTGCAGGGCCTCGGCAACGTCCTCCTGCTCGTCTCGGTAGAACGCCACGCTCGAGACCTTCTTGGCCCCCTTGAGCTTGTCCCAGAGGCGCCCCACGGCGTCGCGCAGGCGCGCCGACTTCTCGGGCACATGGATCACGCTCACCACCTGCGGGAAGTACGCGTGGCTCGCCGAACGGAGGAGGAGCTTCATCGGCTCGCCGGGGCAGTCCTCTCGCGGCACGTCACCCAGCCAGGGGCGCTTGCCCTGGCACCACCCGACCGGCGGGTCGTCGAACGAACGCTCGGCGGCCACCGACATGCGCAGGCTCTTCCCGCAGTCGCAGCTCACCCGCACGTCGGCGAGGTCGCCCGAGGTGCCGGCTTCGTCGATCCAGTACATCGGTCGCGCCTTCGCGCACGTCCCGCCCTTGCCGTGGACGAGTTCCTTCCAGTCGAGGTCGTCGAGGTGGCCGAAGCGACACGCGCGCACGAAGCGGATCGGCTGCACCGGACTCGGTCGCTTCTTCCCCTTGCCCTCGCAGCGGTGACCGCCCGAGTCGAGATCGCTCGCATGCAGCAGCCGTCGCGGGCGTCCGCCATCGCGCCGCGGCTCGCGCCCGAAGTCGACCCAGCAGCTCTCACTCTGGCAGGTGAACCACTCGGGAAACTGGAACGCCTTGATCCATCGGCGGTTGGGATCCTCGCGATCCTGCGAGGCGGCCGGGGGCGCGTGGAGCGTCACGTTGCCGAAGCCCTCCTGGCGCGCGAGCATCGACACGAGGCGCTCCTCGTGGACGGGCGTGCCCTTGGCCCACCACGAGAGGCCGGCCACCACCACGGCCTCGTCGATCAGGTCGACCAGCGCGCCGGGGCCGAACATCCCCACCAGCTGACTCTGTCGGATCGACCCATGGGCCCGCTGGCCGAAGGGAACGCCCGCCTTCCAACGATCGCTGCGGCTCATCGCCCCTCCTCCTCGTCGGCGACCACGGCCCCGGCGCCCTTGCGGGTCATCACCATCAGGTCGGTCGACGCCTCCACGTCGCGCATCGAGCGCGCGGCGACAAACCGCCGCTCGTACCGGTTCGCCTCGGCGAGGTCCTCGTCGAGCGGCATGTGCAGCAGCGGCCTCCCCCCACCGGGGTCCTCGTACTTCTGGTAGGCGAGACCCTTGGAGCCGGGGTCATCGTCGATGACGTGCGCCCACGCGTCGAAGAGCGTTGCGACGCGTGCGCGAAGTCCCTGCGACAGCTCCTCCAGCGACTCGTCCGCGGGGGCTCCCTTTCGGTGTGCCTCGGCGCGGCGCACGAGCGTGTCCGCCACATATTCGGTGACGCGCGTCTTCACCGACGCGAGCGCGGCGGCGCCGTCGGGAGCTGTGAGCCCTGGCTCCGAGAGTCGAGCGAGCGCGACGGCCACCGCCGGCAGTCCGCGGTCGATCGCGCGCGGAGAAAACGGCGTCACGCTGGTCGCCTCTACCGCTCGATAGAACGCCTGGTGGAAGGCCTCGAAGTGTTCGAGGTGCGAACGATCACGCGGACGGTGGGCGTTGAGCAGCGTCACAACGAGCCCCGGCCGGTCGGCCGCGCGGCCCACGCGGCTCGACGCCTGGATGTACTCCGCCGCCGTTTTCGGCTGTCCGCACACCACCATCAGCCCGAGACGCTCGATGTCGAGGCCCACCGAGATCATGTTGCTCGCGAGCGCCACGTCGACTGGCGACCGTTGCTTCGCGGCCTTCGCCCCCTTCGCGGGCGACGCTGCCTTCGCCGAGGCCGTGGGCTTCGCTCCGAAGGCGATCTCGAGGCGTTCCTTGGCGATCTTGATCATCTCCGTGCTCTCGCGGCTCGTGAGCTCGACGCAGTCGAAGGAGATCACGCGCGAGGCGAGCTCCTCGTCCCCCGAGCGGCCCACCGCGCGGCGCCGGCGGTCGGCACGCGCGACCTTGCTGCGCACCTCGTCCTCGACGATCCGCCGGGCGCCCCCGAGCTCGCGCAGGCTGTTGAAGTAGCCCACCAGGGTCATGTACGGATCGCTCGACGCGGGGTCGTCCTCGTAGGCCCGCTGCGCGGCGCCTAGCAGCGCCACGTACGAGCGCAGGAGCAGCACCTTCATGCTCCGCCCGGGCGCAGAGATGCCGACGTAGGTGCGCGGGTGCCCGAGCTTCGTATGCTTGAGCGGCAAGGTCTCGGCGAAGAACGACGTCGACCGGTTGGGCCCCGGCGGCGGGAACACCCGCACGTCGCTCCGCGCGAACAGCGCGCGCACCTGGGCCTGCGCATTGCGCACCGTGGCGGTCGACGCGACGATCTTGGGGCGCACGACCTTCCCATCAACGATGCGAGTCGAGAGGGCGTCGAGGGCCGTCTCGTAGAGCCCCACCATCGTCCCGAGCGGGCCGCTGATCAGGTGGAGCTCGTCCTGGATGATCAGGTCGGGTGGCAGCAGTGGCGTCACGAGCGGCGTGGCGCCGTCGGGCGGATCGGCCGGGCCGGCGAAGCCGTCGGGGAGGCGGTGCGTGGCGTTGCGGCCGAGGAGGAGCCCCGTGCGACCGACCCACGGGAGCGCAGCGAACTTGTCGACCGTCGCGATGAGGAAGCACGGCAGCTCGCGGTAAACCTCCTCGTCGACGGTCACGATCGGGAGCCCCTCGTGCCACTGTCGCGACCAACGGAAGTCGCACGCGGGCGCGTGACACCGCACGCGCATCTGCCGCGGCGCCGCGATGCTGGGCGCGAGATGGAAGGTGTCCTGCCCGAAGGGCTCGCGGCACCAGGGGCACTTGTCGAGCGGGAGCGGGCTCGGGGCGCCGTCGGGGTTGCGGTTGTACGCAAGCACGCGCTCGCGGGCGGTGCTGTCGTCGTGGTCCTTGTCGGTGCCGAAGCGGAGCGGCGTCACGGCCTTGCCGACCCACAGCCCGATGGAGAAGCGCTGCGGCCCGAGGAGCGCCTCGCTCTCGCGCCGTTGCAGCTCAAGCGCGCAGACCAGCGTCGCCGCGCGGCCGAGCTGGTCGAGCGTAAGCAGTCGCAGCGTGTAGCGCATGAGCACCGCCACGCCCGCTGATCCGACGCCCGGGTTGCGCAGACGCCGCAGCACGAGCGTGAAGGCCGCGAGGCCGAGGTACGCCTCGGTCTTGCCGCCGCCCGTGGGGAAGAAGATGAGGTCGACCACGTCGCGCTCGGCGTGGGTGGGCTCGGCCTGCGCAGCGACGTTCATCAGCACGAACGCCAGTTGGAACGGTCGCCAGGTCGGCACCTTTCCTTCGCCGCCCTGCTGCTTCGCGAGGTAGCGGTGTGGGCTGCGCTGCCGCGCGGCGTCGGCCATCGCCCGGTTGGCGCGGCGAAAGGCATCGAACACCTGCGGGTCTTCGGTGTGCGCGAGTCCGGCTTCGATGCGGTCGCAGGCGCGGGAGGCCTCCTCCAGCAGAAAGCGCGAGAGGTCGCCGCGCGCGGGCGTGTCGAGCACGGTCTGGCCCTGCTGGGCGATCCAGTCGCGGTAGTGGCGGACCATCGGGGCGACCTCCGCGCGGAGCGTCGCGGGGCTGTCCATCGCGGCGAGCGCGTCCATACGCAGCTCACAGCCGAGCACCTCGGAGGGGATCACACGCTCGACCTGCGCCGACGGGGTCCACGTGGTGCGCACGGTGTCGCAGAACACGTCGGGCCCGGTGCCTTGGACCGTGGAGCGCACCGACACACCGTGGCCCACCGCGTACTCGAAGGCGTCGCGGTACTGGAGGTCGCCCATGCGCTCGTCGAGGTCGTCGTCGAGGTGGGCGCCGCGGCGGTTGGGCCGCGGGACGAAACCCTCGCTGCAATGCACCGCGAGCTCGGTCTGGAAGATCACCGCGCGGTCCTGGTCGGGCCCGGCCTCGATGGGCGGGCGCTGGTTGACGAGGAAGATCGTGACGACGCAGGTCTTGGCCGGGATCTGCGCGCGCTCGTCGTCGCGCAGCGGACGCAGGACGCCGCGCACCATCACGCCACCGGAGCCGGGGAGCACCGCGCCCTTGCGCAGCGCCGCGGCGTTGAGGGCGAGCGAGACCTCCGTCTCGTAGGGCTCGCGCGTCCATCGCAGCGTCGGGAGGCCGCCTCGCTCGACGGGCTCGGTTGCGCCCGCGGGCTTCGGCGCTGCGGCCTCGGGTGTGTACGTCGCCCAGCGCGCGGTGACGTGCAGCGTCGTCGCCTCGGCGGGCACGAGCACCGTCACCCCGAGCGACGACGGGAAGACCGGACGCCGCGCGGGGCCGTCGTCGTCCTCGCCCTCCTCGGAACCGCTCGCGCCGGAGGTGACCTCCTCGGTGGCGGTCGGGTCCTCGAAGAGCTCGGGCACGACACCAGAAGGCACCAGGAACCCCGTGAGGTACCAGTGCGTCGGTGGCACCTCCAGCACCTCGGCCGCGAGCGAGACGTCGCGCGGGTCGAGCGGGTCTGGGCCAACGAGGTCGAGGCGGAGCGCGTGGATCAACCGGTCGCGGACGGGCGCAGCGTGCATGTGGGGCCGCACGGTACCGCACGGGCTATGAGAAGGTCGGCCTTCTCCCAGAGCTGTGACGGATTACGTCACGGCCCGGTCGTCACCACCCGATGGCACCCGTCGATACCATCAGTCGCCATCGCCTGACTTCAATGCTTCGGCGAGCGCGTCGAGGCTCTCCTCCAGGCTCTGCTTCCACAAGCAGGCCGCCATCGGCGTTCGTCGGAAGGAGCGCAGCACGACGGCGATGTCCTCAATCGATCCCTTCTCCAACTCTTGGAGCCAGTCGCACACCAGCTCAGTGAGCGTCTCGTTGAGCGACGATGAGAACGGGGGAGCATCGCCAGCGAGCTTGCCCACGGAGGCCGCGAACCACAGCAACCGCTCCGCCAGGTCGGGGAACCTCTTCGGCGCCACCACACCAACCCAGCGGACGAGTTCGTCACCGTGCCCCTTGCCCTTGGCGGCATCGCCGACCGCCATGGCCACCGCCTCGGCCATCACCGCGTCCAACGCCTCGACGGGTGCATCGGCCCAGGGGAAGTTCTCCCACGCCTCGGGGAGCCCCTCGTACATCTCCCCGCTCGGGTCGACGTTCGAGCGCGCGATCGTCTCAAGCGCACGAAGCGCTCGCACCGCCCCTGCCACATCGTTCGGCTCGACCTCGCCGTACCAGTCCCACGTCGCTTCGCGGAGAAACTCCCTGCTCGCGTGAAGCATCCCTTCGTTCGATCGACGCGCGACGCGCACCGCCATCCACTCCAGCCGCTCCGCTGCATCACCGATCACCTCGGGTGCCACGGTCTCGACCCAGAACCGGAGCCCGTGTCGCAACTCATCGTTCATCTGCGCCGCGAGCACGCAGGTATCGACCGCAGCATCGAGCACCTGCCGGCCCTCTCCCTCGGGGACGGCGCTCCATGAGACGCCGTCGTGCCAATGCCCGTTGGTCGTGAGGTCACCGCCGGAGCGGATCCACGCGCGTACCAGGGCCTTGCCCACGGTCGGCGGGGCGAAGGGCTCGTACCAGTCACTCCGCTCCTTCAGGTTCGTGAGCACCTCGCACATGGTGTCGTAGTCGAGGTCTTCGCGGGCGCCGAGATCTTCGAGCACCTTGTTGCGAAACGTCTCCAGCGCGTCTCGGCACTCGCGCTCGCTGTCACCGGTCGTGAGGTTCGAGCGGGCGACGAGGTCGGACGAGCCGCTCGCGAGTTCGAGGAGGTGTTCGTACTCATCGAGGGTGAGGTTGACTCCCGCCTCGGCGGGTAGATCCGGGTGACGGCGGGCTGTCTGCACGAGATGGTGAATCCGGCTGACGACGTCCAGGACCGCGAGATCAAGCTCGATGGGACCGAACGGAGGACCTGAATCGTTGGGCATGGAAGGCTCCTGAGGGAACTGCACAGGTAGTCGCACAGCGGCCGAAGCGGGGTCCAACAGTACGCGCCCAACGTCGCAGCGCAGACGCTGTTTCACCGAGGTCGCAGGTCGATCGTGGCGCTCCGCAGCCACACGCGAACCTCCTGGCGTGTCTCGGGATCCGCGCCGATCAGACGTTGTTCAAGTCGTGCGAGGAGTTCCTCCTGGTCGGGCTGGCCCATGGCGAGTCGATACAGGTCGAGCTCGTTCTGGAGGCGCCGACAACGCTCCCGCTGATCGGAGAAGGAGGTGAGAATCAGCGTGCGGCGCACGGTCGCGCCGTCGCAGTGCCACCAGGGCTCCAGGCCAAGCCCCTCCGGTGACGGCGGGTGGCGCTCGGAGACGACATGCCAGGGGCTGCGCTCAGGGTCGATCTCGTGAACCTGCACGCGCTCACCCAAAGCGGAGCGCACGGCCAACCCTCCGTGACGCCGGAGCCGTCCGTCACGCTGCTCGAGGTCGACCGGGTTGCCGGGTAGGTCCCAGTGAATCAGGTGGCGCGACCAGCGGTGAAAATCGAGCCCTTCCTGTCCGACCGACGTCGTGATCAGCACCATCGGGCGGAAGGGTGAGTTGAACGCCGCCCTGACCTGATCCGCGCGCGGTGCGTCGGGTTCCTCACCAGAGGAGCCCAGCCCGTAGGCAACGGCGGCGTGACAGCGCAACCTCAGCGGCCTGCCAACTCCACCGACACGCTCGACCTCGAGACGGGTCTCGCGGAGTGCGAGGACGTTGCGCAGGGACTTGAGTGAAGCCGCCTCTCGCTCGGTGTTGGGTCTGGTTGTGCCCATGCCCTGTTCAGTTGCGAGAAACTCGTCGAGCACAGCTTCGAGGTTGCCTCGCCAGGCTGCCATCCGCACGCCCTCGGCGAGGCGGCCAGCGCGTCCGAGGTGCTCCACGAAGGAGACGTGCCACTCGGGGACATCGAGGTACCCGCGAAGCGCGTTCGCCGCCGCCAGGACAGCGACCATCCGCTCGTCGCGCTCTTCGATGCTCTCTCCGCCCGGGCCGAACACACGACGCACAACACGCCACAGCATCGGTCCGGGGCCCGACACGGCGATGTCTGCAAGCTCGTCGAGCTCGCCATCCGTCGGGTTCGACGCCTCGTCGTCAGTGAGTTCAAACAGGGCCGAGCTCGCGCCGAGCTCGCGCCATTTGCAGAGCGCACGCTCGAGGTCTCGCCCGTCATCGCCGCCGAGACGGCGTTCGAGTCGCACGATCCACTTCCAGACCGGGACATGTGTCCGTCTGTCCGGATCGCGTCCGAGGAGCGCTACCAATCTGCTCCGCGCGGCAGCAAGAGCGGCGTCGCGTGTGAGCTTCCCCCGACATCGAACGGCCAGAGCAAGAGGGTCAACGACGTTCGCCAGCGTCGGCCACGGGAGAAACATCACGATCGGTGTGCACCACCCTCGGCCGTGCGCCGTCGCGAACGATGGGCTCGGCAGTGGTCTCAGGGTCGGGGGACGGTTGCGCGGTTCGCCTGCTCGAACTTCATGCGTGCCACGGGACGACCAGTCGAATCGACGTCGACCTCGTCGCCGCATCGAGGGCTCGATGGCACCGCGCTCGGCCTCGTAGCTGAGGAGAGTCGCGAGCGATCGGGGCACCGCGCGAAAGCGAGAGAACACCAACGCCTTGGACCAACGGCCGTGCGCCTCAGGCGGGAGAAACGGCGCCTCCAGCGGCCACCACGGAAGCGAAGGCGGGAGCCACGGAAGTTCAAGGATTTCTGCGGGGAGAACGTGGAGCAATCCACGCAATCTCGCGTGCGGATACGAACGGTTCTCGAACGCGCGATACGATCGGAGGGAGGCGGTGCCGAGGCTGGGCACGGACCCGTCCCGCGGGACACGCGCGGGTTCAGCTGCCCGGCGGAAGGCGTAGTCCTTGGCCCGCATCATCTGCAATGGTAGCGGGACCGAAGACCAGAACGCCTCCGCGGCGCCCCGGTGCCGACCGCCGCAGGACTCGATGAGGTGCCGGAAGACTTTCACCTCGTCGGGGCCGAGCTTCACCGGGCACGCTTCGATGTTCGACGGCGAATGCCTGCCGCCCAGTAGTCCCGCGCGCTCTGTGCGTGCCATCACGGTGCCCAGGAGCTTCTCGATGGTGCGCTTCACACGGAGGACCGCCGGGCTTCCCACCAGCTCGCGTTCGAGCAGCTCGCGGTATCGTGCGAACTCGGCGCGCAGAACCTGCGTGGTCTCGACGCCCCGCTCCGCGAAGAGGAAGCGAACGAGCGCGTAGAACTCTTCGTGATGCTGCTGGGTCTCCTGCGCCCTCGCGTACATGCGGTACGGCGTGGCCGAGAGCATGAGAACCCGTGCCCGTTCGCCGACGCAGGCCGACTGACGCAGCAGTGCGGCCACGACCTCACGGGCTTGCTCGTTGTCATCGTCGTGTTCACGAGCGGCCTCGTCCGGCTCGGCATCGACCGGAAGCACCTCGAAGAATCGCTGGAACTCGTCGAAGACGATGAGGTCGGGTCGGAGCTGGTCGACGACCGTGAGAATCAACGCCGCGCGAAGAGACGCAACCGCTTCTCTGCACCGAGCTCCGTCTTGAAGCGCACGTTTGACCCGTTCCGCCAGTGCGTCCGTGCCGAACGTGGTCCCCCGCGGAAACCCCACCCGGACGTTCGATTCAAAGCGTTTGCTCAGCGCAACCGTGAACCACGACGGGATCGCCATGTCGTCCCACAGATGCCGCCACCGGATGCTCCCCACGCCGACCTGAAATGCATCGTGAAACCAGTCAAGGGCGGTGTAGCCGAACTGCGCCCAGACGCAGCGTGCGAGCTTCAAACGCTCGTCTGCGAGGCCCGTACCCTGCCGAAACGACGTGTTCGGGGTGAGCGTGTACAACAGGAAGCGCGCGGCGGGCGACGGGATCTCCGCCTCGAGCATCATGCTCAATCGACTGGTTCCCTCGACGCGTGCGCTCTCCCGCTCGCCCTTTGGCAGCACGTCACGGATGCGCTCCTCGTTCTGCGTTGCGATCGAGAGGCTCGAGCAGACATAGAACACGCGGAAGGGGTCGGGGCCCTTGTGCCGCTGCGAGAGCTCGTCGATGACACCCTGCGCGACGAAGGTCTTGCCAAGCCCTACCTCATCGGCGACCAGCACCCGACCGGTGCCTCGCGGGTCGATCAGGCGTTCGGTGGCCCAGCGCACCGTCGCGGACTGAAACGCCGTTCTCATGGCGCCACCCCCTGACGCCCGAAGCCCTGCTCGATGGCCTCCCACGCTTCCCAGAGTTGGCTCAGCGCCCCGTCGTCGCGCGCGCCGGCCACCCCTCGGTACATCTCGATCGCCCGGGATATCTGGGCCCTCACGACCTCGATGCGGACGCTGTCGTATCGGGCGAATGTACGGAGCAGCGTCTCCAGCGACAGCTCGTTGGCCATCTCCCACTCGCCGCGTCGGCCCGATCGCCCCACCGCGTCGAGACCGTCCTCGCGATCGCCATGGCGCTCGTCGCCCGTTGGATCGAGCAGGGAGTTCAGGTACGCCATGAACCCGCGCGGTCCGAGTGCTTCCGCGATCGCCTCGCCGTCGCGCCGCCCGTCGATCGGAGGCGTGACCGACACCAGCTGGACCCAGGTGCGCTCGATCGCGTCGACGACCCCGGCCGCACGGACATGCACCACGACAAACTGGGTGCGTTCCGCATCGCGTACCGCTCCGAGCCGGGTCTCCGAGCTCCCCGGGGGCCACACGATAAGCGCGTGAGAGGCTCCGAGGCGACCTACGGAGACGAGCGGCTCCAAGCCTCGCGGAGGGCGCGGCAACGGCGCCCCCGCGCGCAGAGCGCCATCCGCGGCGTCGTCGAGTGCCATCTGCGTCAACGAGACCTCCGCGCAGTAGGCGTCGAGGGAGCGCTCCAACGTGCGACGTGAGTTCTCCTCGCTCGACGGGGCCTCAACCGATTCGTAGTGGAACGTCACCGCCTTCTCGCTCCAGGCCCACAGGGCGTCGGCGATCCCTCGGCCGCGCATGCGAACCCACGCCTCGGCGTTGACTCCTGTCCAACCCCGCCGTGAGAGGTTGGCACTGCCAACGAGTACCGAGACGTCGTTCTTGACGTGCCACACCGCGATTGCTTTCGCGTGGAGTCCGACCTCCGTCGCGTGCACCTCGTCAACCCCGCGGCCCGTCGTCGATGCTTCGTCGCTGACAGACACGCCTTCACACGAGGGTGCGAGGCTCCGTACGTCCCCGAGGCTCGCAAGCAGAGACCGCCCCGCGGGTTGTCGCGCGAGATCTTCGAGGTCCGTGTGACCCGCGATCAAGCGGCGCGGGGACCCCTCCAGCGGCTTCGCCACGGTCAGGCGCGTTTCGGCCTCCCGAAGTGCTTCGACGTCCAGGAAGGGCGACACGATCAGCACCCGCCGAGCAACCTCATTCCCGAGCCTCGCGAGCGCGCCGTCCTTCCAGGCGATGGGACGATCGCCATGGAACCCGAACGCGAGCTCGGAGCACGGCCCCTTCCACCGGACCGACGAGAGTCGATTCCACACGTCGCCCCCAAACGAGGGCTCCCCCGTCTGGCTCAGGAGCCAACGCACGTAGGGCTGCAGCGTTGGCAGAAGGATGCCCTCGCCGCCCTCGACCCCCGTCAGCACGACGCCAAGGTCCCAGTCCTGGGACGAGGTGAGGTTTCGCGAACTCACCACCAGAGCCCAGCGCGCGGGAGTATCAGCCGCCTCACTCCGCCAACGCACCACCCAGGTTTTCGGGTGGAAGCAACCTACCCGCTCGTCGCGCGCGATGGCGACCACGACACGATCGAGCAGGTGCACGAGCTGCCGACGCTCCGGCGATGGCGCCGCGATGCGCCCTTGCTGAGCGAGGATTCGCACGCGACCAGACAAGGTCTGGAGGGAGCGCACCGCGCTGTGCAGGCCGTAGTCCGAAGTCTCGTGCGCGGTCCCCGACAGGGCCACCATCGTCGCAAGCGCGACGGGCAACTCCAGCGAATAGGTCGTCGCCAGCGCGACGTCCGTGACGAACCCCTCGGGCGGTCGCAGTGCGTCGAGCACCGGGAGGCCCGGAAGCGCCGCAACTTGAGCCTTGTCCGCATCAGCCACGGGCAAGGCCGTCGCATACGTCGGTCAGGAGTCGACGGGTCACCGCCCACCGGAAATCGATGCCCGTGACCGCTCCAATCGACCCGCCGGCGACTGCCCGGCGCGCGCGACCTGAGACCCGGGGCAACTGCGCTC
Source organism: Polyangiales bacterium (assembly GCA_044229975.1). Taxonomy (GTDB): domain Bacteria; phylum Myxococcota_A; class Polyangia; order Polyangiales; genus SCUS01. Next base: position 20,431 of record JBGARZ010000030.1, on the reverse strand, counting down.
GCGATCCCTTCCGGCTGAGCTCGACCTGTTCGCAGACGCTCCGGAGTCTGCGGTCACCCAGAATGTCCTCCGCCGATCGCGCCGCGCGCCAGGCCCGTTGAAACTCTCGCAGGAGTTCGTCGACCCGCCGACGGCCTCGACGCATCTCGGGAATGTCCACGAGGAGGTCATCGACGTTGAGCTCCAACAACAGGTCGCGCAGACCCTGCGGATCTTCCCAGCAGGTTCCGAGGTGCTCGATGTGGCCGAGCGGCTCCGGTTGATCCGTGGAGTTGTGGCGCTGGTCCCGCTCCCACTCGACCTCGACGAAGGCGCCATAGGTCGCGCGCACGATCTCCGCCGCTGCCGACGCACGCCTCGCATGCTCGATCGCTCTCACGAACCCAAGGGGCTTCGGGCGCGGATCCGCGTCGGCGAGCGTCGCGGCGTCTCGCACCAGGGGATCGTCCCAAAGCTGCCGGCGCTTCGGGCGTCGGGACTGCTTCATGAGCGAGGCGCACGCGCCAAGGAGCGATGGCTTGGGGAGTCTCTCCCACCGCGCTCGTAGCCACTCAGCCTCAGGCGCGGACAGGTCGAACCCGTCCGTCATCCCGTCGGGCCAATCCCTGGGCGGAGGAGGCACAGAGAACGAAGCGAGATGGTCTTCCTCGATCTCCTCCTCGCGCAGCGGTCGCAGGTCCGCCGCGCGGCGCACGCCCTTTGGGTCCCAGCGGCTCAGCAGTCCGGCTCGCGACCGGCCCCGGTACATCCCCCAGGCGTCAAGCGCCGACCACCACGCGAAATCGGGGGGTTGGGCAGGAGGCTCGGGATACACCCGCACGCCAATGATCCCGTTTCCCTCCGCGCCCGTCGCGTTCTCGTAGATCGCTCTCAAGCGCTCGGTCAGTCGAAGTTCGAGCTGGAGCTTGCGGGTGGGGAACCGATCGCGGTTCACCCGCGCTTCTGCGAGGATCAGAAAGGTCCAGGGCACGAAGAAGGCGTACCTCGCCCGCGTGAGCAACACCGACGTACCGGGGAAGAAGCGGTCTGCGTAGCCGGTGTGGAGCACGCCCACGCCGAGCTCATCGACGACGCCCTGCTCCGTCGACTCGAGCGCCTTGCGGATGGACGCGACAGCCGCTGCATCCGTCGCCACCCAACCGAACACCGGTTCGATCGCCATCACTCCACCCCAGGCAACCCCGGCTCCCTCGCCTCGTCGCCCTTCTTCTTCCGTCCCCGCTTCGCCGGTGCCGCGGCCGCCTCCTCGTCGACTGCCGCCCTGACCTGCGGCGCCGCCTCGTTCGCCCGCGCACGCTGCCGGTTCTCTTCCAGCAACCGCGCGAGTACCTCATCGCGCGTGTCGTCGTCCCACGTGTAGCGCACCCGCTCGTCGAGCTGCACCCGGTAGTCGTACGCCGGCTGCAGGTCCGTCCAGCCGTAGACGTCGAGTACCGCGCGGTCCATCTCCGCGTGGAGCGCGCGCAGCGTCGCGATCTCGGCGCCGCGCTCGTTGGGGTCGTGGAAGCGGTTGTACGTCGCCGTCAGTCCCTCGGGCTTCTTCGTTTCGATCGTGCGCTTCATCACCGCTGCCCGGTGCGCCTCGTAGCGCCGCCCGATGTCCTCCAGCGCAGTGCTCTCCTCCCACCCCCGCGGGAAGGGGAAGGTCTCGAAGCAGTCCGATGGCGAGTAATTCAGGTCGTCCTTCATCGAGGACGAGAAGAACCGCGCCCACGCTTCGTGAACACGACACTGCATCACGGCGAAGAATGCATCGCGATCGTCAGGAAACACCGCAAGTTTGTGTGAGTAGACGATTCCTGTCGGCAACCATGCGAAGGAGAGATGACCGCTCACGATCGAATTCGCCAGCACGCGTGATTTGCCTTGGATCGCACGAAAAAGAGCTGGCGTAGTTTCGCCAAAGCGCCACCAGTATCGTGCGCGGATCTCGCGGTTCTGTTTCAGTCGCTCTGGCTTCACCTTCGACTCGACGACCGCCATCAAGTCGGGCCATTCGCGCGCCTCGGCCTCGCTCACCTCACCGAAGTTGATCACGTAGCGATGGGGCTTCTGCGCGGGGTCGTCGTTGAGCTCCTCCCCTCCGAGGTAGGGGAAGATTCGCTCCTGATTCCGTGAGTCCTTTTCGATCAGCGAGCGCATCTCGGCGAGGCTGTTCACGGTGTCGCGTTTCTTCTCGCGATCGTCGAAGGTGAAGCCTTGCCCATAAACCTTTGAGCCGCCAAAGGATCTGCCATCGTTCTCGCTCAACGTTGCAGGACTCTCGTGTCCGCCGCGGTGGAAGAGGAACGCCGTAATCGCGGCAACCTCACGTCCGTCGAGAATTCGGGATTGCACCAAAGCACCGCGCACGATGTGGACGACACTCACCACGACGGCCGCGATACCAGGCCATCTATAGCGTCGGCGAGCTTCGTAGATCGTGCCTCCATGCGTGCAGATCCAACGGAGACCGGAGTTGCGCGTGTCACCTTGGGCGATGGTGTTCGTTGCGATCAGGCCGAACGTGCCTCCGTCACGGAGGTAGTCGAACGCGCGACGGAAGAAATGCACGACGAGGTCGGCGTTGCCGTGACTCTCCTCGTGAAGCTGCTTGATCCAGTCAAGGTAGGCCGCGCCAAGCATCCCTGAGATTCTCCCGCCGCCGATGAATGGCGGATTGCCCACGAACGCATCGAAGCCGCCGTTCGCGCCCTCGAACACTTCGGGAAACTCCAGCGGCCAGTGGAACGGCACGATCCCCCTCGCGCCGAGCACCCGCCGCACCTCGCCCCGCAGCGCCTCGCCCGTCCCCTTCTTCGTGAGCCACTCCGTGATCGCCGCGTGCTGTCCCGCGACCCACTTCGCCCGGTCTTTGTCGGTCTTCTGCGAGAAGAACCCCGCGACGACGAGATCTCCCACGGTGCGCGCTTCGAGCAGCGCGTCCTGCGCCTCGCGCCAGAGCGAGCGTTGCCCGTCGTTGTCGGGCGGGTCGCCGTCGCCCGCCACGTGGATCTCCCGGCGGAGCGCGCGCACCCGGGCGAGCGTCTCGTTGACGGTCTTGCGTACGAGGTCGAGCTGCGCGCCCTTGCGGGTGTCGAGCGACACGCTGGCGATCTGGTCGAGCGACAAGCCCACGAGCGAGTCGCCGTGGCGCAGGCAGTGGTCGACGAAGGTGAACGCGTGGTCGCGCGCGAAGGTCTCCAGCCAGAGCGAGAGCCGCGCGAGGTCGACCGCGAGGGGGTTGCGATCGACGCCGTAAATGCAGCGCTGGGCGACGCGGCGGCGCGCGTGCAGGTGTGGGTCTTCGTCGGGCGGAATCGTCGGCATCGCGTCGTGGTGCTTCCACGCCGCTTCGAGCCGCGTGGCGAGCTGGCGGCACACCTCCACGAGGAACGCCCCCGACCCCATCGCCGGGTCGCACACCCGCAGCGCGAGGATGGCCTCGGGCGTTGGGTGCTCTCCCATGGCTGCGAGCACCGGCGCGAGGGTGCGCTCGACGATGGGTTGCGTGAGCGAGCGCGGGGTGTAGTGCGAGCCCGAGCGGCGGCGCTCCTCGCCTGGCTGGAGGAACATCCACCCGCGCTCAATGGCCGTGAGGTGCTTGAAGGCCTTCTGCTGCGAGAGTGCGGCGGCGACGTCGTCCTCGCGCACGGCCTTCTCGACGGCCTTCGCGGTGCCGTCGGAGAGCTTGAGCCCGAGGTCGTCGGCGAGGTGCTTGACGAAGTCCCTGCGCGCGAGGTCGGCGAAGCGCTGGAGGTCGACCACCACGTCGAGGGCGCTCCCCACGCGGATGCGCAGCGCGCGGCCCTCAGCGAGCTCGAGGGTGTAGCCCATGATCCCCTCGTAGACCGACCCGATCTGCTCGACGGCGAGGTCGCTATACTTCAGGCGCTCGCCGTCCAGCACGAGCAGCTTGTCGAGCGCGCGGAAGACCGTCCCGTCGGAGATCTTCGGCAGCTCCAGCGGGCCCGGCGCGCGCGGCCCAAGCGCCCGCCCTTCGAGGAAGGCGAAGCGGTCGGGGTCGAAGAACTCCCCGCGCCGCGGCGGAATCGAGAACCCGTCGGGGATGGCCCGCGCGTCGAGTCCGTCGTGCAGCAGTCGGAACAGCGCCACGACCCGCGCCCACGCTCCGTAGCGGGCGTCGAGGCGGGCGCCGAGGCGGGCGTGATCGTCCTGCAACCGGGTGTGAAGGTTGGTGAGCGCGTAGCTCTCGCGATAGCGCTTCGCGTCGAGCGGGAGCAGCCGGCGCTCCTCCGCGAAGAGCACGAACACCATGCGCAGGAGGGCCGTGACGAGGCCGCGGTAGATGCCCTGGCGATCGTCATCGTTGGCGCGCCACGGCGCGAGGAGGCGCCCGTCGGTCACGCGGTCGGCCCGCTGGAGGCCGTCGAGCAGCTCCTGTAGCGCGTCGAGCACCTGGCCCTGAAGCCTGGTGCTGACGGTGTTCTGAAACTCCCGGCTGCGGGCGAGCAGCGCCGGGAGTCGCTGGTCGCCATCGAGCGTGAGGATCCGCCGCGCGTTGAGGCACATGTGCAGCGCCGCGAGCAGCGGGCGCCCGGCGACGGTGAGCAGGTCGCCCACGCTCCACGTGGCGTGAGCGGTGGCCTCGCCCTTCGGAGCGTACACGACGCGGACGGAGCGATGGTTGGTGAGCACACCCACGGGACACTCCCGCGCTCGCAGGAGACGCTCGAAGCGGTGGTGCGCCGAGGCGGTCCACGCCTGGTCGTCGGAGGCAGCGTCGAGCACGACGTCGGGCGCGACGATCATGCCGAGGAGTACATGGACGGGCTCGTCTAGGTCGCGCAGCGCGAAGTCGGGCACGACGCGCACGCCCCCGTCGAGGGAGAGCGCGACGTCGGCCGGGAGGGTGTCCCCCTGGAGAAGCACCGCGTCGGGCCACGCGAACACGTCGCGAAAGGCACCCAGCGGGTCGCGCAGGGCGCCGTCGGTGACGGCCTCGGCGACAATCGCCTGGACGTCGATGATGGGGTCGGTCGGCGCAGCGCCGGCGTCGGCGAGCACGCGCGGCGCGAGGAACAACCCGGTGGGCTGCACCATGCCGAGCCAGTCCTGGTGGGCGCGAACGCGAGGGTCGAGGGTCATCGGGGGCTCTGATCGGGGGCGAAGGGAAACACGGTGGCGCTCACGAGGTCGCCGGCCAGAGGTAGACGATGCCCACGATCTCGACGTGGTATTGGCGGTCCTCGTAGAGCGCGCAGATGCGCTCTGGCTCGGTGGCGAGCTCGTCGTCAATCTGCGGGAGCCGCCGCTTCAGGAACTCGCGGTCGTCCTTCCACTGCTGCTTCTGGGCTTCGTCGAGGCTGGGATCGTCGCCGAGTCCGAGCGCGAGCTGCGTACCCGCGAGGGCCTTGCGGATGCTCTCCCGCTGGGTCTCGAGCACGACGCGCATGGCATCGGCCTCCGCCGCGCCGCGGACCTGGAGCTTCGTGCGTGCGATCTCGGTACGCGCCACCGCCCGGCGCCGGAGGTGACCTTCGAGCGCGCGCTGGTCGCCCGCGGCCCTGTGGAGGATGCGTGCGACGAGCTCGTCATCGAGGGTCGGCACCTCGGGCTCGTCGAGCACGCGGAAGAATGCCTGGAGCGCCTTGTCGTTGGCGTCCTCGGTCACGAAGGGTTCGAGGCGCTTGGGGTCGTCCCCCTCGGACCAGTAGGCCGCCAGCCCGAGGATCTCCTCGTGGAGCCGCGCGGCACCCCACCCGAACACCGCGAGGCGCCCGAGTACGAGCACCCGCTTGCGCGCGCTCGACCGGTCGATCACCACGGTCACCCGCGCGAGGCCGTCCTCGGTGAATGCCTGCGAGCGGAACGGACTCACCGCGCGCTGCGCGAGCGGGTGCTGGAGGTGCAGTTGCACCGCGTCGGACACCAGGGTGTCGACGGGTTCGAGGCGCACTGGACGCGGGGGGAAGCGCGCCCGCCACTCACCCTCGGACATCTTCGGCGGTCGCGGCGAGCGGAGGGCATCCATCGCGCGAAGCCAGGTCGGATCGTTGGCGTTGCGCTCGTCCATGCGCGGTACGTCGTAGGTACGCGGCGGCGAAGTGCGCGCGCGGAGCTCGTCACCGCCGCAGAGGCGCAGCCCCTCGGACACGACCTGCCGCAGCCGCCGCGGATCGCAGTCGAGGTGATCGCGTGCCTTGTCATAGAGCTTCGCGAGCACGCCGAGGCTCTGCAAGAGGTCCTTCTCGCGGGCGTCGTCGAGTTCGCGTGTCACCGCCGCACGGGTGGCGTCGGGGGCCTCAGCGGCTTCGTCGATCTCCGCGATGCGCCGGGCAAGCTCCCGGCGCGAGAGCCCCTTGGCCAGCACCGCGAGGATGCGGTCGGACACCACGGGCGCGAAGCTCCCCAGCTCGGCCGAGATGGCGTGGCTCTTGGTCGCGAGGCGCGCCAGCACGGCGTCCTCCGGGAGGTTGCGGTAGCGGAAGTAGTGGCACCGCACCTCGCGCTCGGGCTGGAGCATGCGGTCGATGCGCCCATTGCGCTGCTCGATCCGCGCGGGGTTCCAGGGGAGGTCGAAGTGGAAGAGGTCGGCGCACGCGGCCTGGAGGTTGATGCCCTCGCGCGCGGCGTCCGTCGCCACGAGGATGCGCAGCGGGTGCTGTTCGGGCGAAGCGTTGAAGGCCTGCTTCACCGCCTCACGGTCGTCGTCGTCCTGCGACCCGTGCAGGCTGCCAACGCGATCGTCGTCGCGGTCGGTGCCGTCGATGGCCGCGCGCAACTGATCGACGAGCCACGCGCGGGTGTCCGCGAACTCGGTGAAGATCAACACGCGCCGCGGCAGCCACGGGGCGCCCGCGGGATTCGCAGTGCCGAGCGGCGCAAGCGTGGGGCACTGGTGCGCGCGGATCCACGCGACGAGGGCACGCACCCGCGCATCGGGCTGGTCGGCGGCCTCTTCGGCGACGTCGGCCATCTCCTGGAGCAACCCGCGGATCGCGTCGTCGGTGTAGGGCTCGACGGCCCGCGCGGCGCGTACGGTCTCGGCGTCGAGGCGCGCGAGTTCCTGCTGCTCCGAGGCCTCGTCCTCGTCGGACGGCGTGGGAGGGAGCGCACCAAGGATGGTCTTCGCGGTTTTCTTCCGGTGCTCGCGGAGGGTGCGCTGGAAGGCGTAGGTCGACGACAGCAGCCGCTTGCGGAGCCCCTCAACGGCGATGCGCACCAGGGCGCGGACGCTCTTGTTGGCGCCCTCGGTGCGGGTCGCGAGCGCGTCGTCGTAGGCCGCGAGCAGCGCCGCCAAGCGTAGCTCGGGGGCGGTGTCAGCGGTGTCGTCGAGGGAGACCTCAACGAGCTTGCGGTCGGGGAGCGAGGCCGTGGCGTGCTTGCGCACATCGGCCTTGAGTCGGCGCACCATCACGGGCGCGAGCTGCGCCGGGCCGCTGATGTCGATGCCGCGCGTGAAGCGCTGCGGATCGAGGATGTGCATGAGCGACGAGAAGCTGTTGGAGTGTCCGTTGTGCGGCGTGGCGGAGAGGAAGAGCCGGTGCTCGAAGCGCTGCGCGAGGTCGCGCACCGCGCGGGTGATCTGGGTGTCGACGGCGTAGCGGCTGGCCGACGCGGGCGCCGCGACGTGGGCCTCGTCGAGGATGAGCATCGAGCCGGAGGCGAAGTCGCCCAGCCATTCGCGCAGGCCGGTGAGGTGCTCCTCGTCGCGCAGGAGGGCGTGCGAGACGACGAAGAACGAGCCCGTCTTCCAAGGGTTTACGCCGAAGCCGCGGGTGCGTCGGCACTCGAGGATGAAGGACCGGTCGTAGAGGGTGAAGTCGAGGCCGAAGCGCTGGCGGAGCTCGTCGCGCCACTGGAGGACCACCGACGGCGGCGCCGCGATGACCGCGCGGTGGATGCGCTGTCGCAGGAGGAGTTCGTGGAGGATGAGCCCGGCCTCGATGGTCTTGCCGAGCCCCACGTCGTCGGCGATGAAGAGGTTGACCCGCGGGAGGGCGAGGGCTTTGCGGAGCGGTTCGAGCTGGTAGGTCTTTGGGATGATGCCCGCGCGCAGCGGCGCCTGGAACAGCGTCGGGTCGGTGGACGTCACGCAGCTCCAGCGGAGAGCGTGGAGGTAGGCCGCGAATCGCTCAGGGGGATCAGGGTTACGAGCGGGTCGAGCGGTGCGCTCGTCGTGGACGATGCGCGCGTCGGGCTCGGCCTCCCAGATGACGGACAGACGCTCGCCCTGGGCATCGTCCTCGACGCAGGCGAGGTCGAGGGAGGTCAACGTGTCGAAGGGGTCGCACCGCTCGACGAGCCAGCGCCGCTGGCGCACGCGGACGAAGCTCCCGCGCTCGGGCAGCGCGCGGGGAGTGAGCGGAGGAACGGGTGCGGAGGCGTCGGTCCCCATCATCGCGGCGCAGCATCGGACGGAGCGAAGGTGGGGAGCAAGCGCCGACCTGCCCGCGAGGCAGGATCAGCCGCCCGAGCGGCCAGACAGCACCCATCGCTGCTGCGGAACGTTCACGCAGTCCCAGAGCTGTACGGGCGTCCCGTTCGCCGAGCTGGGACCGCGCACATCGAGACACTTTCCGGCAAGGCCGCGCAGTTCGCCCCGCGACGTCAGGGTCCAGCGCTGCTGCGGGACGTCCACACAGTCCCAGAGCTGGACCGGCGTGCCGTTGTCGGTGCTTGGCCCACGGACGTCGAGGCACTTCCCGCCGAACCCGCGCAACTCACCCCGACGCGTCAGGGTCCAGCGCTGCTGCGGGACGTTGACGCAGTCCCAGAGCTGGACCGGTGTGCCGTTGTCGGTGCTCGGACCGCGGACGTCGAGACACTTGTTGGCGAGTCCATGGAGTTCGCCGGTGAAGTTCGCCGCGGGCTGCGCTGCGGCGTCGCGGTGCCCGACGGTGAACGCGACGATCAGCGCGATCGGCAGCAGCGTGACCAGCGCCGCAGAGATGGGACGGCGAGACGCGAGAGTTGATGTTCGACGAATCATGAATCCTCCGTGGACGGCGTTGAGTGGCGGCACCGTGCGCGATGCTCAGGGAGAGTCGTTTGATCCCGCGTCGCTGCCTTCGACCGTGGGACTTGCAGCGCAGCGGAACCCGACCCAGTCCGCCGCAACGGCAGGTTCCAGGCACTGTCGCTGAGCGATCTGGCCCGTGTCGGTCGTGGTGTAGCTGCCTCCGCGATAGAGATGACCCGTCGCTCCCGCCGCACGCTCAAACCGGACCTGGCCCTGGTCGAGGAAACGGCAGGTGCCGGACACCCACTCCGAGACGTTGCCTGACAAGTCGAAGACTCCCCCCGGCGTTACGTCGTCTGGCGAACCGGCAATGGCGCAGGTCCGCGACAACTCCGTCAGACCAGACCAGCACGGTTGATCCGTCGCCGGGATTTCTCCCCACGGATAGGTCCGGCCGCCACCGTGCGCAGCGATCTCCCACTCGGCGTCGGTCGGAAGACGCCCCACGAGCCATGCGCACAGCATCTCTGCCTGCTGCGGGTCGACGCAGTTCATCGGCGCACTCGTTCGTCCAGAGCGACGGGCGTTGCAGCCGGTCCCGCTGCCACCTGGGGTGCACGCGCCGAGGTCGACGCACTCGCGGTATTGAGCCACCGACACCTCCCGGGTCATGAGGCAGAACGGGCGCACCTCGATGCGCTCCACCCCGGCATCCGAGGCATTGCTGGTCGGCTGGTCGACGTGTCCGCCCGGAATCAGCACCATCGTGCCTGGGCAATGCAGGGCTGCGGCGGGGGACACCTCACGTCCCGAGTCAGGAACCACCGCGGTGGCGATGGGGCTCGCGACCACGGCGGGCGCGGGGAACGGTGGAGCGGGTGCCGTCGTCGAACGGCTTGGGTCGCCCGCCACTCCACGCTGTCGCGCCGCCAATGCCACCGCGCTCGCCAGGGCCGCGACTGCCAGCACGATTCCCACCCACCACCGGGACGACCTCCGGCTCGCGGTAGGCGTACCAGGAAGGGCTGACGTCGGCGCCGACCACACGACGGTCGACCCCGTTGGTACTGGTGCGACGTTGGGCGCGCCCAGCGTCGTCGGCGTGGTCCACGCGACGGTCGCGGAGAGTCGAGTTGCTGCGGTCGCGGGCTCCAGCGTCGACGTCGGAGGCGGGAGGCTGAAGAACGCCCGCAACATCTCGTCGACGCTCTGCCACCGGGCAATACGATCGCGCGAAACGCACCGCGCAAACCACCCATCAAACCCCGGCGGCAATCGCACTTCGACGCCGCTCTCCCGCGCGCGACTCGACGCGGGGTCGAGCTCGCCGGTCATCATCTCCAGGATCCACCCCGTCGGCGAGAACGTGTCCTCGGACTTCGCGGCCTCGCGCCAGTAGTGGTGGCCGGTGAGGCAGCGGTAGACGATCAGGCCGACCGGCCAAAGGTCGGTCGCTGCGGAGACCTCCTGTCGGAGCGTCTGCTCCGGGGCCATCCACAACGGCGAACCGACGGCGGTGGTCGCCGTGACCGCGGCGCGCTGTTCGTCCACCACGCGACCGATGCCGAAGTCGAGGACCTTGACCGTGAAGGGCACCCCCGGCGACTCCGGCTCGGCGACGAAGAGGTTGTCGGGCTTGAGATCGAGGTGGAGAACGCCCTGTCGGTGCGCCGCGCCGAGGCCGTGACCGAGTTGCTCAAGGAGTGTTCGAGTCTCCTCCCAGGTAAGTCGACCGCATCGACGGAGACGCGCGTCGAGGTCCTCGCCGGTCAGGAGTTCCATCGCGAGCCACGGCGTGTCCGTCGCCACGTCCACACCGGCCGCCACGATCTTGACCACGTGAGCGCTGCGGATTCCGCGGCTCTTGAGCGCCTCCTCCAGGAAGCGGGCGCGATACTTCTCGCGCCGCTCGGGTGACTCCAGACCGGGGATCTCCTGGCGCATGAACTTCAGCGCACGCGTCTCCTGCAGGCTGACTTGCTCGGCCACGTACACGACCGCCATGCCGCCCTCCTTGAGCAGCCGGAGGACGCGGAAGTCGTTCCCCACAAGCGTCCCCGGCGTCAGCAACCTTTTTTCCGCATCGACGCGGCCCCCGTTCGGCTGTCCATCCCGTGCGCTTTCGAATACCCGGCACGCCGAGTGTTTGCAAGAGGCCCTTGCCGGTAGGGCTGCTCCCGATGCCGCGGCCGTCGGGGAAGAGTCGCCGCTCGCACCACTACGCGGGGACGACCTATCGGGAACTCCTGACCCGGCTGGCCGCCAACGTCAGGGCCCTGCGAACCGCGGGCGGCTGGACCCAGGAAGAGGCGGCCCACCGGTGCGGGATGACGACGGCCTTCTTCCAGACGATCGAAGGCGAAGGAACCAACCCCACCGGGACGACCCTGGCCCGTCTGGCGGATGGCCTCGGCGCGGATTTGGGTAGTCTGTTGATCCCGGCGGTACCTCTGCCGCCGCGTCGCCCGGGACGTCCCCCGAAGAAGGCCACTCCGCCCGCGGTGGGAAGCTCCCCTGTCGACGTCGTCGAGGCCATCCCGTCCGGCGGCGAAGTTGACCCGGCTAGTAGTGTCGTCGCGGACGACATCCGCGAAGCTCCACCAGCGTCGCAGGAGCGACAGAGCTGACCCATAGGCTCCCGCTCGGGAGCGACCGCACGCATCACCGCGACCCGTCCTGGAACTTGGGTTCCCAGACTTCGCGTGAGCAACGAGGCCCGTGTCGTCGCCGCCAAGAGTTGGCGCCACCAGACAGTCGTCGAGGCGATCAACGAGGTCTGTGCCCGCTCCCAGCCGCCCTGAGCTGCCTGCGGCTGCCGCTTGCGCTTCTTGCACCCACCGAGACACACGCCACGAATACCAACGGAAGTTGATATTCACAAGGCCTGATTTCACCTCAGCGTGCCGACCCCATGGCACGACCTCCCGCCGGGGGAGCGGGCCGCTACACCGGCCCGACCCACCGCTCCATCCTCGACACGGTGGCATCCAACGTCCGGCGCCTCCGTGCCGAGCGAGGTTGGACCCAGGGGGAGTGCGCGCCCCGGTGCGGCGGCATGAGCATCTACCAACTGCACCTGCTGGAGTCCGGCAACGCGAACTTCACCGCGAGCGCCCTGGCGCAGCTCTGCGACGGGTTCGGCATCGCGCCCGCTGAACTCTTCCTGCCTGCGACGCCAATCGCTCGACGCCGGGTGGGACGCCCCCGCAACATGCCCCCAGCCGAGCCGACGACCGCAGACGCCAGAGCTTCCGGCCCTGTCTCAGAGGCTCTGGAGGACGAGCTGTCCCCCGCCAGTTCGAACACCTCTTCGAAAGACCGCGCCCTACCCTCCGAGGTGGACAGGGATCCGACGAAGCGATGATCGCCGCCGCTGGCGACCAGACGCGTCGCTAAGAACTCCTAAATTTACCCCTTTCTTCGTCGCAGCCGCCGCCAGCAGATGAGGATGGCCGCGAGGGTGAGGAAGGCCTCGTGGATGTCGGCGCGTCGCTCGTAGCGGATGAGCAGCCGTCGAAAGCGATGCAGCCACGCGTTGGTGCGCTCGACGACCCAGCGGTATCGGCCGAGGCGTTCGGAACTCTCGATGCCCTTGCGAGCGATGCGCGGTTGGATGCCGCGCTGACGGAGGCCACGGCGGTTGGCGCGGGAGACGTAGTAACAGTTCAGCCCCGGTCCGCGTGACTTGACGCCGCGGGGCGGGGAACCAGGTGTTCCTCGTCGCCGTGGATCCCCTCTCGCCCATCCGCGAGCTGGTTGCTCGCGTCGCCACGCTGGAATCGGAGCTCGCGGACGCCCGTGCCGAGAACGCGCGACTGCGCGAGGAGAACGCGGCCCTGCGCGAAGAGAACGCGGCGCTTCGGCAGGCGGTGCTCGCGCTGACCCGCGAGGTCGAGGACCTCAAGAGCCGTCTGGGCTCGGGCGGTCGCGGCGGGGGCCGCGGGACGCCTCCGCCGACGCGGCCCCCCTCGGGCCGACCGCGCGGCGGCCAACGCGGCCACCAGGGCCATGCGCGCACGCGCCCCGAGCGCGTCGACGAGACGCGGGAGCACGCCGTCACGGCATGCCCGCGCTGCGGTGGGGACGTCGAGCCCACGGCGCGTAGCACCGAGCGCTTCGAGTTCGAGGCCGCCGAGCGGGCGCTGCACGTCCTGCGGCACGTGCTCCATCACGGCTGGTGTCCCCATTGCCGACGTCGCGTGAAGCCGCCGTCGCCCCTCGTGCTGCCCGACTCGGACTACGGCCCGCGGGCGCACGCGACGCTCGCCGTGCAGCACGCCTCGATGGGCGCCACGGTCGGGGACCTGGAGACCTTCACGCGCTCGGTGTGGCGGTGGCCGGTGGCGGGCGGGCAGATCGTGGCGATGCTCGACCGCACGGCGGCGGCGCTGGTGCCCACCTTCTGGTGGATCGTCGAGCAGGTCACCCACGAGCCCGTCGTGTACGAGGACACGACCTCCTGGCGGTTCGACGGCGAGCGCGCCGTGCTGTGGGCGTTCACGACGCCGCGACTGACCGTCTACTGGATCGACCCGTCGGGCTCGGCCCTGGTGCCGCGGGCGGTGCTGGGCGATCGGATCGAGGGGAGCGTGGTGAGCGACGAGGCCGAGCGCTTCGGGCATGTCGCCCACGCGGGCGACCAGCGCTGCCTGGCGCACCCGCTACGCGCCGCGCGCGACCTGCTGGCGCAGCACCCGGGCGAGCCCGAGGTCACGGCGATGATGGGGCCGCTGCGCGATCACCTGTCGTGGATGATCGGGCTGTATGCACGGCGCGACACGCTGGCGGCCTCGACGTGGTTGCAGTACCGAGCGCGGGCACGGCGGGAGCTGCTGGCCTTGGCCGATCGACCGTGGACGCAGCCGGATTGCGTGCGCATGGCGAAGCGGATCCATCGCGAGGTGGACCTGTGGGTGACCTTCCTGTGGGACCGGACGGGGGAGATGGAGCCCACGGACAACCGCTCCGAGCGGGCGCTGCGCCCCGCCGTGATCGACCGCCGCCGCGTCCAACAGAACCGCACGTTGGGCGGCCTGTATCGCGACATGGTGCTGCGGACGGTCGCGCGAACCTGCGAGCAACTCGGGGTGAGCTTCGAGGCCGTGGTGGTCGAGGCGCTGCGCTCGCGCACTCGAGCGGGTCCCGCCGCGACACCACCCGCGGTGCTCATCGAGGCCTATCGGGCTGCTCGTACCCGATCAGCAAAGAGCCGATCGCCCGTCGAGGCTGCGGCACACGCCTGAACTGTTACTGTCAGACGTAGCCCTTGTCGGCGTGGACCTTGTCGGGGCGTCGGCGCGGGCGCCCGCGTCGACCGCCGATCGGTCGGATCAGGTCGACCATGCGCAACAGGGTGACCACGTCGGGCACGTTCGACGCCGTGAGCAATGGCGGCGCGAGCGGGGTGCCCCAGCGGTCGACGATCAGGTGGTGCTTGGAGCCCTTGCGGCCGCGGTCCGTGGGGTTCGGCCCGGTCTGCGCGCCCCCCTTTTAGCGGGCACCTGCGAGGAGTCCACCACGGCGCGCGACCAATCGATCTTGCGGGCCTTGTGCAGTCGGGTCAGCAGCGCGTGCAGCACCTTCGGCCAGACCCCGCTCGCCTGCCAGTCCCGCAGTCGCTTCCAGCACGTCATGCCCGAGCAGCCCAACTCCTGCGGCAGATCTTCCCAGGGGATCCCGGTGCGCAGCACGAACACGATGCCCATCAGCGCGACTCGGTCCGAGGTGCGTGGCCGGCCGCCCTTCACGGACGGCGGGTGCACCGGCAGCAACGGTTCGATCACCGCCCACAACCCGTCGTCGATCCACCGTCGTGACATGGACCCAGCATGGGGACCGTCACCCCGCGCGGCAGCCCTCAAATGTGCGGCGAGCGGAGGTAAATTTAGGAGTTCTAAGACCCGTCCTGCGACGAGATGGTTCGACCGAACGTCGCTACCAGTCCCGGAGGGTCAGCCCGAGGCGCGATGCCGCTGCCGCGCGAGCAGGGCACCACGGTAGGGGACGCGGGTCTTGTACCGCTGCGACGGGATCACCGGCGCAGGTGGCACCTCAGGCGAAGCGGCGGGGACATCGGGCTCCGACGCGCCAGCGAAGACCTCCCACAGCAGGACGACCCGCAGGACGGGAGCCAGCGGCCTCCTACGCCAGGCTGGCGTCGTCACAGCGACCAGGCCGCCCGTGGCGGTGCACGGTTCGCCATCGTGGGTGGCGGGCACCAACGTCCCGCTGGAGCTCGGCGAGTCGCTCTGGTCCGCGAGAGGGGTGCAGGAATCGAGCACGATCTCGACGGATTCAGAGACCATGACGGTCGGCGAGTGCCCTTCCACCGAGGCCAGTCCCGCGTCCGATGCATCGGTCGACAGAGAAGAGTCCGACGCCGTAACCAAGATCGGCTCAACGACGGGAGCCGTCACCTTTGGACTCACGTCCGCCGGCAAGGGCGCGGAGTCGCCCGCCGCGGACGCTGCTGGAAGACCACCAACCCCAACTCCGGCATCCCCTTCGCACACAACTCCAGCGCCCACGACCTGAGCGTCACTGGGCACATATCCCCGACGGAGATTGTGCGCATCGAGATCGGAGCGGCGCCATAGGAGCGAACGATTCTTCCCGACCCCGGCGGACGCCAGCAGACCATCGTGCTTCGCTTTTCGGATACCTACTTCAGTGAGGTAGCCGCAGTACAGCGCCGCGGCGCGGGTCGTCAGCAACTCCTCGTCCTCCGCACGGCCGGACGCCGTGGACATCGGTGCGCTAGCGATGTCCCGCACCCGAGGCGCGGTCTCACCCGTGAGCTTTCGAGACCGCTTCGCGACGCGTACAGGCGCCGACCTGTCAGAGATGATATCGACGATTGGCGGATAGGATCCCCAACGCTCGGTCATAGCTACCGTGCGCTCCGCAGAGCGGAAGAGGGTCATCCGTGCTCGGGCTACCGGCGGACGATTGGGGGCATCGCGGAGCCCGAGGAACTCGTCGAAATCGAGCTCAGCCGTCGGGTCCGATGGCCACTGTGTGGATTCGGCCGACACGACTACGATCGCGCAAACCTTGAACGGCGGCATGTGTCTCTCAACTTTCGGGTGTGGAAACGCCGATCGATCCGGCCACTGCCCACTACGGTCGATGCGTCATCCGAGGGATCTCCCCCGGACGCTTTCAACCCTAGATCACCGACAGATGGCGCGTCGAGTTCAACGGGAAGTTTTCTTGCCAGGGCGACACGGAACGACTGCCGACTCCGTTCCAATCGTGTCCTACCAAGTCGATCCCATTGGGCCGTGGCCGGAACGGCCGCAACTGTCGTAACGGTCATGATGCCTGTAGAAGCAGTAACGGTCGTACTGGCTGTAACCCCCGCGATGGCAATAGCGCCCGCAAAGGCCGCTACAGTTGATTCGCTGGCTCGCTGCCGACCCCTGAACCCCAGGGGTCGCGCGCCCCGCTGAACCCAGCGGGAGCCTCCGACGCCCACTCTGCGACCCCATTTCGCGACCAATTTGTCGCAACCTCGCCAGCCATACGGGCCCCATGCGATCGTCATCACGTCTTTTCCAGTGACAACAGACATCCATGCTTCTAGTCTCAATCTGCTGGGTGACTCGCAAATGGGGATGCGAAACTGGGCTACTTCATATTTGAACCAAACCCCTGCGCCAAACCCCCAGCACTCGGCGAGCTCTCGTTGTCCCGTCGGCATCCACTGCCTCTCTCACCCCGGACGGCCACCCCATGAACGCGCCCGACGTCTCGTCGTCTGATGCCCCTGGCGGCTCGCATCGCGTAACGTTCCCGACGCTCCCCACGGGAACGATCCAGCTGACGATTGGCAGGGTTCTGGCGGGCACGCACCAGCGTGGTGGCCGACGCGAGCACGTTGCCCGCGTTGCCCCGACGAAGCTCCGCTCGTCTCTGATAACCCTGGGTCCCGGACGCTATCGCGTGGCGAGCCTCGACCAGAACGGATGCTTCCTCCGTGGTGGTTCCTTCGCTGTTGAGGTGCCGGCCGGGACACTCGAACCCGTCATGGTCCCGCCGCGGGTTCCCAGCGACTACCCCCGGCGACCGTCGACCACGTCGGCGGCGAGACGTGGGACGCAGCGGATCATGGAGCGGGTACAGGAACTCCAGACCCATCTCCGCGAGGCCTACGCCGCCAACGTCCAGCTAGAGCATGACCTGGCGGTGCAGCGGGAGAAGCACCTGAAAGAAGCACTCCGTGGCCACGAGCTCCTCGAGACGATGCAGGAGAAGCTCGAACGCCTGGTGATCCGTGTGAACGAACTGGAGACCCAGCAGGACACGCGGCACCGGAAGGGTCGCGAAGGACTCGCCGAAGTGCGAGAGGGGCTCGCCAACGAGCGGCGGCAGCGCAAGGCGGACGTTGTCAGGTTGGCTGCAGGAGCGCTGACGCCAGCGGAAGCGGCCAACAGTCAGGTGAAGACTCCACCAGAGCCTGTCGCCGAGACGCTGAGGTCGGCACCGGTCCACGACACACGACCCCCGATCGCGGAGGTGCCATCGACGCCGATGCGGGAAGCACCACCATCGAACGACAAAGCCGCCCCGGCTTCGGGTTTCGCAGCTCTGGCCGGTGTGAGGAACACGCCGCAACAGAGCCCGGTGCCCGCCACCCAGCCCTCCGCCCCCCCAAGTCCTCCCCTCCTCAGCGTCTTGGAGGCGATCGAAGCCTTTCTGAAGAACCTCCCGGCGGGCTCGAACGTGCGATAATTGCTGGAGCTCAGGCCGTTCGTGCGATTCGTGCGCCCAAAGTCCTCAAGGCCGAAGGCCAGTCCGACCGAGGCCACTCGCCTCAGAAAACAGCGGATCTGACGGACAAATCGCATCTCGCACCACCGTCGACGACGCGATCCGTCCATGGGTGTTTGAGGCCAGGTGCGTTCCCAAGGCGGGTTCAGAGAGGTTCTTCCCGTCCTTCCCGGCCCTCGGAAGCAGTCCCGAAGACCGAAAACACGGATAATCGCCCTACGAGTGGGAGCGAACTCGGGCTCCGGGGCGAATTGTCTACGCGTTGGGAGGGCCACGAGAGTGTCTTGGAAAGGAGACTGGTCACATCGCTCAGCAACGTCACCCTCTTCTCCTAAGGAGTCACTCCACCATGGATGATCACACCTTCCCCACTTGGATTCTGCGGACGCAGGGTCAGGTTCCCCTGCCCGCAGTCCATCCGCCGGTGTCGGCCTGCCCGGGTCCCGTCAGGGTACCGTCGCTCGTCGAAACGGCCCTCCGCAGCCTGGCGGAGTGGCTCCACGAATGGGCCGTGAAGATTGCGCGCGGGGTCCTGCTGGGCGTCGAGTTCTTCCGGCGGTTCCTCGGCGCTGCGGAGTTGCAGCCGACGGCGTCTGTAAAGGAGATTCCGCCCACCGTGGTGACCCCGCCGACGTGGGGGGTGACGGCCCGCTACAGGAGTCCAGCCGTCTACGCCGCGCCCCCGGTCCCGGCGAACGATCCCTTGCCCCCGGTCCCCGCCCAGGTCGCCTCCTGCGCGCCGTTCCAGGCCGAACCGCCGCCGCCGCAGGTCGAGACCCGTGCCCTCCTTGATGCCAATGGTGTCCAGAGCGCCATGGAGGAGGCCCACGCACCCAACCTCAACCTTGCCCGCGCCTGGCTTCGCGCGACCAACCCGCTCCAAGACACCGAGTCCTCGGCCGATGACGTGGCGTGGGAGGAGATCCCCACGGATGAGGTGCGGAGCATTCTCATCGCGGCGGTGTTCGCCCGCGCCCGCTCCGGCGAAAGCTTCAACTCTGGCTGCGAGCGCGACGGTCTCGGCGTCTGGTTGGGGGACGTCGCCGACATCGCGTTCGATGATCCGGTCGACCGCCTCCACTGGCTGTCCGAGATCGCGCCCGCCTTGGTGCGCCACGGCATCGACAACGATCGGCGGGCGGAGTTGATCGGCGCTGCCACTGGATGGCTTGGCGAAGTTCCTGGGAAGGGTCCCCGGGCAGTGTTCGGTGCATTGCATGTCGTGGAGCGGATCGCGATCTCTGGCATCGACCCGGCGGGCACCCTGTTGGAGCGGGCCGGCGAGGTCTGGCGGGATCACTCGTGGCGGAGGATGCGAGCGGACGCCGCCGAAAAGCTGCTCAAGGTGGGCGTGACGCGGATGACCGTGGCCCTCGCCCGACGCGACGGACCGTGCGCCCGGATGTACGCGCACCTGATCCTCGCACTCGCCCCGGTCAGCTACGTCGACGTCGCCGATCGCCTCAGGTGGTTTGCCACGGCCGTGGCCCGGCCGGTGGGGACGACGGGCGTGGACGGTTCGCCGGTGCGCGACGTCCTGACGGAAGGGGTGGGACGCTGGTTCGAGGCGCTGCCGCGGGAGTCGACGTGCGCCGTCATCGAGGTCGTCATCGCGTGGTGGGGGTCGCCCATGGGGGCGTGCACGCACGAGGCGTCGATCGCGCGGTGGATCTCGGAGGCGCGCCCCGACCCCGCCGCTGATCCCAACGAACGCAGCGAGCACAAGCGAGCCCAGGTCGGGGCGGCCGGCTCTGCGGGGGCGACAGTGCCGCTCATCCCCCCGCGCGCAGCGAGGACAACGCCCGTCACCCATCCTCAGGTCGTCGTGAGCCATGATGCGCTCGATCCGGCGTACCAACGCTGGGGTCCGCTCTCGCCGCCGGCTCTGGCGGCGCCTACTCGGTGACCCATCTTCGTGGCGGCGACGAGCCCCCTGCGGGCTTGGCCGCCGCGACGGAATTGTGACCATCCCCGGTCGTAGTCACACACAAGCGGACCGATGGACGCGCAAGCCAACCGACGGCCGTCCATCACGGACCGAGTGCGACGCAGCAGCCCTCGTCGCCCCTTTCACGGCCGACTCCTTGCCGCGAGATGCCCAAGAGATATAGTTTCTCGGGGTGACGAACTTCCCGCGCGAATCCCTGCGCAAGGTGCAGCCCTTCCTCATCCCAGCGAGCCTCGCCGACGCGATCGAGACGGCCATGGAGGCGATGCGATCGCCGATGTTCCCCCGGGTGACCATCACGTTCGCCGCGAGGGAGCTGCTCATGCAGGGCTGCAACGTCCTCGAACGGGATCTCGATGCGGCTCGGTCGATCACCTGGACGGTCGCTGATCCTCCCCGTGGTCCTCGGCGACGCGAGGAGCACATCCGTCCCCGCACCCAACGCGTCCCCGACAACACGTACGCGCAGCTCTCGCCGATCGCGCTGCCCGAAGCCGTGATTGCGCGCCTGCACCACGTTCAGCGCCGCCTCACCACTGCGACGAAGAAGAAGGTGTCCTTTGCCAAGCTGGTGCGAGAGGCCCTGGCCCGTGGCTGCGTCGAGCGTGAGCGCGTACTCCGCGACTCCGAGGCATTCGTGCGCGCGAACGCGGGCCTCCTTGCACTGTAACCGCTGCACGAGCCCGCGTTCTCGACGTGGCGAGTCTCAATCGCCACGATGCACGGACGCATGGACTCCCCGTCGTCAGTCGGTCGTCGTCTCTTCTTCCGCCGCGCGCGGCGGGGGGACGGTCACGTGCCCGAGG
>JBGARZ010000003.1:0-685808 GCA_044229975.1 Polyangiales bacterium | reverse complement strand
TGCGGTGTAGCGGGCGTGAACCGACGGCGGCGTGACCGCCAGATCGGCCTCGCTCACCGGCGGCAGTCGGTCGCGCCACGACGTCACACGGCGATCGCTAGACGAACCCGGAGCTCCCCGCAACCCCCTGAACGGTTACCCGGCCTCCTCGCCAGGTCTTCCTCGTCGCCCGGCTGCTCGCCCACCAGCACCAGCCGCGCGTCGTCCGCTCCCTCGCCGAACACCGTCTGCGTGCCCATCTCGCACAGCTCGCACCCGCGACACCCGACCGCCGCCTCGCGCAGCACCGCGAGCGACCGCGCCCCTCGCGGAACCCACCCGCTCGCGCTCTCCGTCCTCCGCGCCTCGACCATCGCCTCCACGCGGGTCGGCGCCTCGGCGATGAGCGTCGCGATGAGGTCCGCTTCGGGCAGCGTCGCCCAGTGGCGCTTGGGCATCTCGCGCTGCATCGCCGCGACCTTCACGCGCGCCGGGTTGAAGATGTTGGCGTAGTACGAGCGCCACAGCTCCACGAGCGCGTCGCCCGGCAGCCGCTCCCTCGCCTCTCGCGCGCCGACACCGGGCGCGAGGTGCAGCGAGGTGCGGTCCCAGTGGGCGCTCGCCTCGGGCGTGAGGATCCACCAGCGCATCGACCCGAAGCGCTCGACGAAGAACCCCGCCGTCAGCGCCACCACCGGCTGCTCGGGGACATACCAGGCCACGTACTCGTCGCCCTCCTCGCCGCTCACCTTCTGAAACCGGACAAACGCCGTCATCTTGTGCTGCGCCCGACGCACCGCCTTCTCCAGGCGCATCGCTCGCGCGACGTCGGGATCGGTCGCGACGGCGAGCAGCGCAGGCTCACCGTGGGTGAGGCGATGGAGGAGCCGGTAGAGGAGGTTCCAGCGCTCGGGGTCGCGGTGACAGGCGACGCGAACGCCGAGCTCGACGAAGGCCCGCGGCACCCGTGCGGTCGACGCGACGGCGGGTGCATCGGCGGCGGCGAAGGGCAGGGCGGCGTCTTTGGCGTCGTGGAGGGACACGGCGTCGGGGCTCACATCGGCGGCGAGCAGTCGGCGCGCGACGTCGCGGAAGCCCGCCCAATCGGAGC
Organism: Polyangiales bacterium; assembly: GCA_044229975.1. Taxonomy (GTDB): domain Bacteria; phylum Myxococcota_A; class Polyangia; order Polyangiales; genus SCUS01. The sequence goes on along the minus strand of JBGARZ010000003.1, from coordinate 684,718 downwards.
AGGGCTCAGACCTCACAACACCCGATCGAAGAGCGAGAGCTGCACCGGCTTCGGGGCCACGCGCGCTCGCAGATCAGCCCGGTCGAGCCAGCGCGTCGCGGGGTTGTAGTCGGCCGTGACGACGAAGGGACGCACCACCCGAAGCGACACGCGGATCGTCGCGAGGTCGCCCATCGTCACCGAGCGATGCACGCGCGCAGCGATGATGCGGTCGACGTTGCGAACACCCAGCCCCGGCACACGCAGCAGGAGCTCTCGGGGTGCATGGTTGACGTCGACCGGGAAGCGCTCGGGGTGACGCAGTGCCCACGCGAGCTTGGGGTCGATGGCGAGGTCGAGCTGCGGGTGCTCGGGTGGGGCAATCTCGGCGACGTCGAAGCCGTAGAAGCGCATGAGCCAGTCGGCCTGGTAGAGCCGGTGCTCACGTCCGAGCGGAGGTGCTTCGGCCGGCAGCCGCGCGTCGGCGCCGGGCGTCGGGCTGAAGGCCGAGTAGTAGACGCGTCGCAAGGCGTGGCGGCGGTAGAGGGTGTCGGCGGTTCCGAGGATGGTGGCGTCGTCGGAGGGCGTCGCGCCGACGATCATCTGGGTGCTCTGTCCGGCCGGCGCGAACGCGGGCGCGCGGGGCGATCGTCGTCGCTCGTCGAGGGCCTCGTCGCGCTTCGCGGCGATGGTGGCCATGGTCGTCTCGACGATGTCGAAGGTCTTGCCGGGTGCGAGGCGCGAGAGGTCGGCCTGCGTCGGGAGCTCGATGTTGGCGCTCAGGCGATCGGCCCAGCGGCCCGCCTTGGCGAGCACCTCGGGTGAAGCACCGGGCGCGGCCTTGAGGTGGATGTACCCGCGGAAGCCCTCGTCGGTGCGGAGGCGGCGGGCGACGGCGACGAGCTGATCCATCGTGTGGTCGGGACTCTTCACGATGCCCGACGAGAGGAAGAGCCCTTCGATGTAGTTGCGCCGATAGAACTCCATCGTGAGCCACACGACCTCCTCGGGGGTGAAGGAGGCGCGCTCGGTCGCTGACGACGCGCGGTTGACGCAGTACTGGCAGTCGTAGACGCAGTGGTTGGTGAGCAGGAGCTTGAGCAGCGACACGCAGCGCCCGTCGGGCGTGTAGCTGTGACAGATGCCGACGCGGGTGGTGCTGCCGAGGCCGTCGGGTGTGCCGCGGCGCCGTGATCCTGACGAGGCGCACGAGGCGTCGTAGCGGGCCGCGTCGGCGAGGATCTCCAGCCGCCGCTTGAGCGTCTTGTCGGGCATCGGTTCGTTGGATGCTCCGCGATGGATGGTGGTGCCAGCGTTCAGCGGTAGCCGAGCACCAGCGCACGAACGAGCAGCAGCCAGCCGTCAGCCGCGACGAAGAGCAGCAGCTTGAAGGGCAGCGCCACCTGCGGCGGTGGCAAGCCCGTGAGACCCAGCGAGACGAGCAGCGACGCCACCACCAGATCGACGACAAGGAAGGGCAGGAAGACCAGGAAGCCCAGCGTGAACGCCCGCGTGAGCTCGGTCACCACGAAGGCGGGCAACAGCACCGAGACGTCGTCCTCGCTTACGACGGTCGTCGCTCCCTGCCGCCGCGCCGACTGCCGCGCGAGGTCGACGAACATCCGCCTCTCCCTCGCATGCGCGTTGGCCCGCAGGAACCTCACCCACGGCCCCTTCGCCGCATCCCACGCCCGCCCGAGGCGAGCGAGCCCGTCGGGCGTCAGCGGGTCGGCCGCGAGCGCCTCGTTCACCTGCGGACCAGCGGCGTCGACCATGGCCCGCGCGGTGGGCGCCATCACGTGCAGCGAGAGAATCGCCGAGAGCCCTAGCACCACCATCGTCCCAGGCGTCTCGGCCGAGCCGAGGGCGTTGCGGATGAGCCCGAGCACCACCGAGCACTTCACGAAGCTCGTGCCCACGAGCAGCACCGCGGGCAGCAGCGAGAGCATCCCGAAGACCACCGCGAGGACGAGCGGCGAGGTGCCCGTGGTGGGGTTCACGAAGCGGAGTCCTTCGCGGTGGTCTCGGCGGGGAGCGTGGCTGGGTCGAGTTCGGTGAGGAGGGACATCGCGCCGTCGCTGCCGCCGAGGAGGAGGACCTTCCCCCCGACGCGCACCACGAAGAGCGTGCGCCGCGGGTCGAGGGCCACGCGGTCGAGCACCGTCACGATCCCAGCGGGGCTACGACCAACGCCGCGGCGCGCGGCCCAGCGCAGCACCCACCACGCGAGCGCGCACACCGCGGCGAGCGTGACGAGCGTCTGCGCGAGGGCGGCCGCGAGGCTCGGCGGATTGGCGTCCATCCCACGCGATGGTGGCGGACCACGCGGACGATGGGAAGGGCTTCAGCGCCCCGTGAGCCCGAGCGCCGCCTGGCTCTCGGCGCGCACCCGCTTCGCGAGCTCGCGATCGTCGGCCAGCTTCCGCCCGTACGACGGGATCATCGCCGACAGCTTCCGCTGCCACGCCGCGGACTCCATCCGCTCGGGGAAGCAGTCCACCAGCAGATCGAGCGCGATGCTCACGGCCGTCGACGCGCCCGGCGACGCGCCCAGCAGCGCCGCCAATGAGTTGTCCTTCGCCGAGATGATCTCGGTGCCGAACTCCAGCTTGCCCCCGCCGCCGTCCTTCTTGATGACCTGCACGCGCTGACCGGCGACCGAGAGCTGCCAGTCCTCGGGCTGCGCGTACGGGACGTACTCCAGCAGGGCCTCGACCTTGTCCTCGAAGGACTGCGTCACCTGCCCAATGAGGTAGCGCGTGAGGGGAAGGTTCTGGAGCCCCGCGCTGAGCATCGGCCGGATGTTGTCGGCCGTGATCGAGAGCGGCAGGTCGAGGAACGACCCCTCCTTCAAGAAGCGCGTCGAGAAGCCCGCGAAGGGACCGAACATCAGCGCCCGCTTGCCGTCGATGAAGCGCGTGTCGAGGTGCGGCATCGACATCGGCGGCGCCCCCACCCTGGCCTTGCCGTACACCTTGCCGTGGTGGCGCGCGATGAGGTCGGGGTTGGTGCAGACCAGCCACTCGCCGCTCACAGGAAACCCGCCGTAGCCTTCGCCCTCGGGGATGTCCGAGCGGTCGAGCAGCGTGAGCGCCGCGCCGCCCGCCCCGATGAAAACAAACTTCGCCCGCACCCTGACCTCGCGGCCGTCGGGCGCGTCGGCCTCGGCGATCCAGCGCCCCGAGGCATCGCGGGCGAGGGAGGTCACCTCGTGTCCAAACGAAACGCCCACGCCGTGGGTGCACAGCAGGTGGTCGAACATCGCGCGGGTGAGCGCCCCGAAGTCGACGTCGGTGCCGAGCTCGGAGCGCGTCGCGGCCACCCGCTGTTGGGCGTCGCGGGCCTGCATCACCAGCGGCATCCACTCGGCGACGTCCTCGGCGATCTCCGAGTAGCGCATGCCGTGGAAGAGGTGGCAGTCCGACAGCGCCTGGAAGCGCTGGCGGAGAAACTCCACGTCCTCGTCGCCCCACACGAAGCTCATGTGCGGCACCGAGCGCACGAACGACCGCGGGTCGCTGAAGCCAGGCCGCCGCGCGAGGTACGACCAGAGCTGCCGCGACACCTCGAAGCACTCCATCACCTTCACGGCCTTGCGGACGTCGATGGAGCCGTCGGCGGCGCGCGGCGTGTAGTTGATCTCGCAGAGGGCGGAGTGGCCGGTGCCCGCGTTGTTGCGCGCCTCAGAGCTCTCGCCTGCGACGCGGTCGAGGCGCTCCAGCACCACGACCTCCAGCGAGGGGTCGAGCTCCTTGAGGAGCGTTCCGACGGTGGCGCTCATCACGCCGGCGCCGATGAGCAGGACGTCGCAGTCGATCATCGTGAGCCTCAGCTCGCGGCGGCGGCGGCGGACTCCTCGCTCGCGGGCGTCGCGGGGACGGTGGGCTCGTCGAAGGCCACGGCGCGCTCCAGCACCTCGGCGATGTCGAGCTGCTCGACGGGGCGCTTGAGCTCCTCGTCCATCGCCTTGATGCCGTCGGTGAGCATCGTCTGACAGAAGGGGCAGCCCGACGCGATCATGTCCGCGCCGGTGTCGAGGAGCTGGAGCGTACGGCGCTTGTTCACGCGCTCGTGGCTGTGCTGCTCCTCCATCCACATCTGACCGCCGCCGGCGCCGCAGCAGAGGCCCTTCTCGCGGTTCCAGTCAGCCTCGACGAGCTCCAGGCCGTCGATGCGCGCGAGCACGTCGCGCGGCGACTCGTACACGCCGTTGTGGCGGCCGAGGTAGCAGGAGTCGTGGAAGACGACCTTCGCCTTCACGCCGCGCGTGGGGCGCAGCTTGCCGGTGGCGAGCAGCTCCTGGAGATAGGTGGAGTGGTGCACCACCTCGTACTTCGCGCCGAGGTCGGGGTACTCGTTGAGCAGCGTGTTGAAGCAGTGCGGGCACGTCGTGACGATGCGCCGCGGCTTGTAGTTGTTGAGCGTCGCGACGTTCTGCTCGGCGAGCATCATGTAGAGGTGCTCGTTGCCCGCGCGCCGCGCCGGGTCGCCGGTGCAGGTCTCCTCGCTGCCCAGCACCGCGAAGTCGACCTTGGCCTGCTTCAGGAGCTTCGCCATGGCGCGCGAGATCTTCTTGGCGCGGTCGTCGTAGCTGGCCGCGCAGCCGACCCAGTAGAGCACCGCCGCGTCGGGCTTCTCGCTCATCAGCTTCACGTCGAGGCCGTCGGACCACTCCGCGCGGTCCATGCGCGTGAGGTTCCACGGGTTGCCGTTGGTCTCCAGCGCCGTGAAGGTCTTCTGGAGCTCGGCGGGAAACTCACCGCGCAGCATCACGAGGTTGCGGCGCATGTCGACGATCTTGTCGACGTACGTGATCATCACCGGGCACTGCTCCTCGCAGGCGCGGCAGGTGGTGCAGGCCCAGATGACATCCGGGTGGATGATGTCGGGCACGAGGTTGAGGTCGAAGATCGGCTTCGCCGGTTGACCATCTTCGCCGTACGGATCGGCGCGGAAGACGGCGTTGTTCTTCTCGTAGAGGTGGTCGCGCAGGTCGATGGTGAGGTGCTTCGGCGAGAGCAGCTTGCCGGTGGTGTGGGCCGGGCAGTTGTCCGAGCAGCGACCGCACTCGGTGCACGTGTAGAAGTCGAGGATCGACTTCCAGGTGAAGTGGTCCATGCGACCGACGCCGATCTTGGCGGACGTGGGGTCGGGCGCCTCCATCGCGGCGGCCATGTCTTCGAGCAGCTTGTCGGAGCTCGGCGCCATCGGGCGCAGGCGACCGGGCGGGTCGAGGTCGCGCGCGAAGACGTTGGGCAGCGCCACGATGACGTGGAAGTGCTTGCCGTAGGGCAGATAGTTGAGAAACGCGAACACCAGGAAGACGTGCACCCAGAGGCCGAACGCGCCGATGCCGTGGGCCGTCGCGTAGGTCGAGACGCCCATCGCGTGGAAGATGAGCGCGAGCACGCGGCCGAGGTTTTCTCCGGTGGCGTTGCCGATGTGGTTGATGTTGGCGACGACGTCGCCGCCCTGGCGGATGGCGTGGGCGAGCACGAGGCCGCCGTCGCACACGAGGTCCATCACCATCATGGTGGCGATGACGCCGAGCACGACCCAGGCGTGCCAGCCGTAGGCGAGGCGCTTCTCCTTCGGGACGAGCCGGAAGTAGAAGAAGGCCATCACGCCGGAGATGGTGCCGAGGACGACGAAGTCCTTGAGGACGTTGTAGCCGTAGCCGAAGACGCGCAGCAGCGGATCGGGGCCCTGCGGGTCGAGGATGAAGAGGTGGAAGTCCTCGTCGAAGCCCTTGCCCACCAGCATGATGGTGCGGAGCAGCAGCGTCGCGAAGCCCGTGAAGATGAGGTAGTGCGCGACGCCCGCGGTGAAGTACTTGGGCATCTTGAGCTGGGCCCGCAGCGCCCAGAAGAGCGCCGCGCCGCCGCCCACGGCGCCGAGCATGGTGCCGAGGTGGATGAAGCCCTTGCCCACGTCACCCGGCGCGAAGCCGCCGACCATGGCGGCCGGAGCGGCCGCGAGCCCGACGATGGCCACGAAGATGAGGGCGCTGCCGAAGGCGCTCGCCTCGCGCTCGGTGGGGGAGGCGGTGAGGCGGACCCACAGGCGGTCGAGCCGCCCCTCGGGGGCGCCCTGCGCCAGGAGCACCAGACGCCGGAAGGCGCTCAGGGCGAACAGCCCGTTCAAACCCCCGACAAGGAGGGCCATCGCGATGGGATTCATGTGCACGAACCGGAGGCGTGAGGAGCCGACGTGCACTGCGCACGGGCCTACGCGCATCGGTCTTCTAGGCTTTGGGGAGGCGGTCGGTCAATGACCGCATGAGCGGCGATTCAGCAGGGCGGCCCGGCGTCGATGCAGGCGCGGAGCGTCGGCCGCGTCGGTCGTCAGCGGGGCAGCTTGGCGTCGAAGAAGGCGCGGAGCTTGATGAGGTTCTTCTCCTCGCGGCCGAAGCTGGGCGAGGCGTAGCTGCGGGCGAAGCCCTTCACGTCGGCGGTGAAGTCAGCGCGAACGGACTCGCCGTTGATGATGTCGTCCACCGAGCGGCCGCGCGCGGCGCTGCGCTTCAAGCCCTGCACGTACACGTCGAGGCGGGCGTAGTCGTCGCCGAGGAAGCCCTTCACGAGGTCGACGTCGCCGGCGAGCGCCTGGAGCGCCGCGACGGTGTTGAGGTCGAGCCCGTTGGCGCCGGCGTGGACCGAGGCGATGCGGAGCACGAAGGCATCGTCGAGGTAGCCGATGTCGTCGATGCCGTCGGGGATGAGGTCGACGGACTTGAAGACATAGTTGAGCCCGGCAGCCAGCGAGCGGCGCGCGGCCTCCGGGGTCGACTCGGCGTTGAGGGCGTCGACCATCGCCTCGGCGTCGTTGCCCAGCGAGCGAAGCCAGTTGGGGAAGGTCTCCAGGCAGCGGGCGTCGACTTCAGATGTCATGAGGTTCCTCGTGTGGGCGGTGGCGGGGCGGAGGGCGAAGGTACCGCTCCCCAAAACGAAACACACTCCCTCGCGACCCGCTCGCGGCGCCGATCGTACCGGCCCCACCCCCGCCCCGACAACCCTCCCGTTCTGTTGCCCCTGGGAACGGTGTATAGCCCTGCGCCGCCCGTGCGCCGATGCCCGCAGACGCTCCGTCCGTTGTTCCTCTTCGCGGTGGTCCTGTCGGCGTGCGCCTCGTCCCCCGGCACCACCACCGAGCACATCGGCGGCCGCCTCCGTGAGCGCCCCTATGCCTCGGCCACCGCCTACGAAGCCTTCCTGCGCGGCGAGCTCGCGGCCGCTCGCGGCGACTTCGCCGAGGCCGATCGGCAGATGAACCTCGCGTCCTTCGCCGACGAAGCCGACCCCTGGATCGTCGCCCGCCGCGTGCAGCACCTCACCGCCGCGGGCCAGCGCGCCCGCGCGATCGAGCTCGCCCGCGCCGCCACCGCCCGCTACGCCAACGCCTCGGCCGCATGGCTGAGCCTCGCCACGGCGCTCGGCGACGAGACCGCCACTCTCGCCGAGCGCGACGCGGCCCTCGCCCGTGCGGTGGGCCTCGACCCCGGTGACGCCGAGGTGCGCGCCACGGCCGTCCGCATCGCGTCGCGCCACACGTCGACCGACGCCACGCCCGCTCGCCCGCTGCCGTCGGCCGATCCGGTCGAGCGTCTCTCCCAGGCCGGTCAGTGGTCTCGCGCGGCGACGCTCGTCGCAGCGCACGCGGGTCGCGATCAGGGCGCTCGCCTCGCCCTCGCCGTGACGCGCGTGTGCGCGGGCGACACCGCGGGCGCCGTGGTGGCCGTCGGGGCGCTGTCGCGAAACCGCGGCGCCATCGATCGAGCATCCGTGGCGTGGCTGTGGCTCCGCGCGGGCGAGGTGCAGCGCGCGCTCGACGAGTCGGCCCTGGGGATGACCGACGGGGTCGCCGGGTCGGCGACGGTGCGGGCCGTGGCGTTGGCCGAGGCCGACCGGGTGACCGACGCGCTGAGGGTCGCGGCGCTGGTGGGCATCGACGACCGGGCGCCCTCCCTCGCACCTGCGGCGGCGTCTTCGTGGGCGGGTCGGTGTGCGCGATCGGGTTCCATCGGTCGCGCCGAGGGGATGCCCCGCGGCAGCGCGCTGGCGCTGGTGACCCCGGCGGTGGCCGCGGCGCTCGACCGCGCGGGTCGGCGGGAGCTCGGCGACGTGTTGATGGAGCGGGCGATGACCCGACTGCTCGCGCTCGGGGCCGACGGCGGTGCGGCGCGGGACGCCATGCGACAGAGGGCGGCGGCGCGGCTCGATCGGCTCGGCCGCGCGGGCGAGGCGACGGCGGCGCTGGCCTCGGTGGAGGGCGTCGAGGGGCGGCTCGCGCGGGGCGCGTCGGGCGCGTGGGATGGCCCGGCGGCGCCGGTGGAGGCCGACCTCGCGGCGGCCGCAGCGGCGCCCGAGACGGCGGGCTGGGCGGCGTCGTGGCGGGTGCTGTGGTGCGCTCGATCGCCTGCGCGCTGCGCCGGCCCCGAGCGGTCGAGCGCGGAGGACGCGGTGCGCGTATCGGTGGATGAGGCACCCGTCGTGGTGCTCGCGCGGGCGCTGCTGGGGCGTGACGTCGACGCGGTGGCTCGCGCGGCCGAGCTCGATGCGCGAGCGCCGTGGCGGTCATGGGTCGCGGGACAGATCGCTTCTCCGTCGGGCGCGCCGTGATCGTCGCGTGGTCGAAGACCGAGCGCCGGGTCGCGCAGGGCGTCGCGCTCGCGCTGGTGGCTGCGGCAGCGGTGGTGCACTACCGCAGCGAGGGCACGGCGCTGCCCGTCGACGACGCGTACATCACGCTGCACAACGCGCTGGTGCTGCGTCGCGGGGTCGACCCGGAGCTGGGGGTTCCGGCGATGGTCGGGGCGACGAGCCCGGTGCACACCGTGCTGCTCTCGATCATCGGGACGGCGGTGCGGGGCGAGGCCGGGGGATGGCTGGGCGGCTGGATCGGCGTCGCCACCTACGTGACCGGCGTGGTCGCGCTCGCGATGCGGCACCGGCTGTCGCGCTGGGACGCGCTGCTCCTCGCAGGGCTCGCGGTCATCGTCGGCGACACGCCGCACCAGCTCATGAACGGCCTGGAGACCGGCCTCGCCATGGGCACGCTCACCTGGGCCCTCGTGCTCACCGAGCCCGCCGAGGGGTCGGCGCCGACGGGGGCGGTGCAGCCGGTGCTCTGCGGGGTGCTGCCATTCCTGCGGCCAGAGCTCTCCGTCGCGGGCGCGGGTCTCCTCGCGCTGCGGTGGTTGCGCCTCCGCGCGGCGGGAGCTCTCGACGTCCGTCGCGTCGTGGTGGACGTCGCGCTCGCGCTGGCGGGGTCGGCGCCGTGGGTGGTCCTCAACCTGGTTCAGCTCGGGGCGCTGCTGCCGTCGACCATCAGCGCCAAGCGCCTCTTCTTTGCAGAGGGGTGCCTGCCGCCGACGGTGCGCTGGGACTGGGCCCGCGGCGCGCTCAACCGCTTCCTCGACACGCTCGGGTACTTCCCGCGGGCGGTGTTGTTGTGGCCGCTCGTGGGCGTCGGGCGCATCGGCCTCCTCGCCGGCGCCGCCCTCTTCCTCGCCTACGAGACACAGTTCCCCGGGGCGCTCGGGCACTACGAGTATCGCTACCTCTACGCGCTGCTCCCCTTCGCCATCGCCACCATCGCGGCGGCGCGCGCGCACCGTTCGCGCTGGGTCCGCGGGGCCGCGCTGCTGCTCACGATCGTCACCATCGACACCAACGCCCACACCGCCAAGGCTCGCTGGACCGAGCATCGGCAGCGTTGCGCCTTCACCCGCGCCGAGCTCGCGGGCCTCGCGACCTTCGTGCGCACCTCGCTGCCGCGCGACGCCCGGCTGATGGTGCACGACGTCGGCTACGTGGCCTTCGCGGGGCAGCGTCGGGTGGTCGACCTCGTGGGACTGAAGACCCCTCCCGCGGTCGCGCTGCACCGGCAGTACACCTGGGCTTCGTGCGGTCCCGGCCGCGCCGAGGCGGTGCACCGTCTGGCGCTCAAGACCCACCCCACGCACCTCGTGGTGCTCGACTCGTGGGACGCGATCTATCGCATCGTCGACGGCCTGCGTGCCCATGGATGGAAGCTCGAACCGGCCCGTCCCACGGCGCGCTATCTGATCTATGCGTTGACGCCACCTTAGGGTGTGCGGTGTCGGGCTATGTCCAAGGCCGGGGTGCGGGTAGCTTGACTTGGATACGGATTTGACCGACACAGCGGCCAATTCGACGGTCCGGGTGGATCGTCAGGCTAGGCACAAGGTGAATACCAAAATGCGTGGATTGCTTTCGACGGTGATGGGTGCGGCGGTCGTGCTGGGCGCGACGGCCGTTGGCGCGCAGGACCTCAACACGACCCCGGCGACCCCGGCGGCGACGACGTCCACGGGCGGGTCGATCACGGACACCTCGGGCCCCACCGACCACTCGGTCGTGGTGGGTCACCTGGCGCTCCGCTACTTCGGTTCGGCCCAGATGCCGGCGCTCTCGTTCGCGGGCGGCATGGTCGGCAACTCGGGCTCCGAGGCGCTGCACACCGTCGGCGTGCGCTACTGGCTCAACAACTCCATCGGCCTCGAAGCCGGCCTCGGCATCGGCTTCTCGAGCGGCTCCAGCACGAGCACGCAGCAGACCGGCGGCATGACGACCCAGCAGTCGTCCGACAACCCCAACTTCTTCGGCCTGGGCCTCCAGGTCGGCCTGCCCATCATGCTGGCCGAGGCGAAGCACCTCGCCATCCACGTCGACCCGTACGTGTTCTTCCGCTTCGGCACCAGCGGCATCACCACCGGCGCGGGCGCGGCGACCACCGACAACACCCTCAGCGCGGTGCAGTTCGGCCTCGGCGCCAACGCGGTCGCCGAGCTCCAGTTCGGCTTCCTCGGCCTGCCGCAGCTCGGCCTCCAGGCCCAGTTCGGCTTCGGTCTCGCCTACACCAGCGCGAGCCGCAAGTCGGTGACCATCTCCAACAACGACACCAACACCGCGTCGTCGTCGGGCTTCGGCATCGGCACCACCGTCGGCCCCAACTACGGCCTCGCCGACATCATCACCGGCTCGCTCTCGGCGGTCTGGTACTTCGGCGCCTCCCCCGGCCGCTGAGCCCTCCGCCTCCGCTTCCCCTCAGCGTCGACGCCTCACGGGCGCGGCGCGGAGGGGCTCGTAGAACCTCTCCAATCCCACCACTTCATACGGTTCTTCGCCGCGGGCGATGAGCGCCGCGTTGCGCGTCGCCAGCTCGTCGAGGATCAACGGAAACGCCGCGACGCTCCACGGCAGCGTGTCGTGCATCAGCAGCACGCCACCACGGGGCGCCCGGTCGAGCTCGGCGCGCACGTTGGCCAGCACGGCTTCGGGCGTGTTGACGCGCCAGTCCTGTGAGTCCATCGCCCAGAACACCGGCGTGTAGTCCCGCGAGAACACCGCCCGCACCGCCCGCGGGTGGTGCAGCGCTCCGTACGGCGCGCGGAAGAGCCACACGCGCTCGCCGATGACCCCGTGGATGAGCGCCTCGGTGCGGTCGATCTCGTAGCGCAGCACCGGCTCGGTCATCGTGTCGAGCAGGTCGTGGTGATAGGTGTGGTTGCCCACGAGGTGCCCGAGGCGCCACTCCAGCGCGAGCACCGCGCGGTTGCGCTGGGCCACCTCGCCGTCGCCGTCGATGCGGTGGCCCGTGACGAAGAAGGTCGCGGGCACGCCGCGCAGCGTGAGCGTGTCGAGCAGCGCGGGCGTGGTCTCCCAGCTCGGGCCGTCGTCGAAGGTGAAGGAGATGCACCGGCGCACGCAGCCGCCGCCCCCGATGAGGCGGCCGCCGCGGAAGCGCTGCGACCAGAGGTTGCCGTCGGCGGGCTTGATCTTGTAGCCGACGTCGTCGGGGCCGGTGGCGAAGGCGAGGAGTGGAGCGAGCGCGACGGCGAGCACCGTCGCGATCAGCCCGCGATCAGAACGGGATGTCGTCATCGCCACCCGCGCCGCCGCCGAAGTCGTCGGGCGGGAAGTCGTCGGTCTCGGGCGCGCGACCGCCACCACCACCGCCTGCCGCGGGCGGACGAGCGCCACCACCACCGCCACCACCCGCGGGCGGACGACCGCCGCCACCGCCGCCCATGCCACCGCCGCCACCCATGCCACCGCCGCCGTCCTTGCGGCCGTCGAGGAGGATGAGGTTGGTCGCCACGATGTCCGTCGCGCTCTTCTTCACGCCGTTGGCGTCTTCGTAGGAGCGGGTCTCGATGCGGCCCTCGACGTAGACGCGCGAGCCCTTGGAGATGAGCTTGGAGAGCGCCTCGCCGCGCTTGCCCCACAGCACGATCTGGTGCCAGTGGGTGATCTCCTGGCGGGTGTTGTTCTGGTCCATGTACGACTCGGTCGTCGCGAGGCGGAACTTCAACACCGCGCGGTTGTTGGTCGTAAACCGAAGCTCCGGGTCGGCCCCGAGGTTGCCGATGAGGAGCGCCTTGTTGAGTCCTTCAGCCATGATGAACCCCGTTGGGTAGAGGGCCGCAGGCGGGAGAGCCGTGGCCAATCACCACCGTAGGCCCCGCCAACGCCGGGGGTCAACAAGTTGGCGGACATAGCCTGTCATCGATGAGAACCGCTCAGTAGTCAGCGGGAGGACAGGTCTCGCCGTGGCGTCGTCGGTACACGGGTTCGCCGTCGACGTAGCGCATGAAGCAGTAGCCGCGGTCGAGGTACGAGCGGAGCTGCGGGTAGTTGTACATGTAGCGGCCGCTCATCGTTCGGCCGGCGTCGATGATGAGCTCGGGGCGCTCGCGGTCGAGGTCGGCGAGGAGCTGCTCGCGGCTGTGGGGCGTCACGCGGCGCTCTTCCTCATCGCGCGTCGCCTGGAACCACGGCACGACCCCGGCGGGGTAGACCGTGTAGACGAAGCGCGACGCGGGCATGCGCTGCGCCGAGAGGTAGGTCTCGGCGCGGAATCCCCACACGAAGATGCGCTCGCCGGGGTCGGTGCGCTCGGTGACGTAGCGCACGATGGGGTCGGTGCGCGGGTCTTGATACCAGCGGTCGGTCTCGCGGCGGAGGCGGACGTTGCGGTGGAGGTTCCAGGCGCAGACCGAGAGGAGGGCGGTGCAGCCGAGGACGAGGGTGAGCGTGCCTGCGAAGCGACCGCGCAGCGACGCCGCGGGTGGGGCGAGGATGGGGGCGAGCGCGACGCCTGCGACGAGGGCCGCGATGGGAAACACCTCGACGAAGTAGTGCGGGAAGAAGCGCCCCGTGAACGACGCGCCGAACACCGCCGCCAGCAGTTGGAGGAACAACACCACCGCAGGCGCTTCGGCGCGGAAGCCCGAGCCGCGCGGGCCGTCATGGTCGACGATGCGGCGGGCCGTGCGGGCCGCGAGGAGCCACCCGAGCGAGCCGATCACCACGATGCCGAAGAGGTACTTGTCGAACTGCTCCTTCAGCTTGTCGCGGTACGCGGTGAGCGTGACCGGCGCCATGAAGATCTCCCGGCCGTACCGCTGGTAGTAGTAGGTGAACTCCTTGAAGTGCCCGGTGGCGGCGTAGACGCCGACGACCAGCACGAAGGGCACCGCGCCGCCGAGGGTGAAGCGCGTGAGGTCGCGGATGCGTTGGCGTGGCGAGACCTCGGCGTCGCCGTTGCCGAGGACGATCCAGAGGGCGAGGGGCACCGCGTGGCTGAGGGCCATCTGCTTGCTGAGCCCGGCGCAGGCCGCGAGCACGCCCGCGACGACGAGGTGCGCGTTGCGGCGGCGGACGAGACCGCGCGGGTCGTCGGGGCGGCGCATCGCGCGGGCGACGAGCAGCCACGAGGCGAGCGCGAACTGCATCGCGACGACCTCGCCGTTGAAGCCGATGCCGTCCCAGGGGTTGAGCTCGTAGGTGAAGAAGTAGGTGCTGACGAGCACCGCGACGGCGGCGACAGCGGGCGTGAAGAGCTCCCGCGCGAGCGCGAAGACGAGCCCGATGGTGGAGAGCGCGCAGAGGAGGGCGAGCACGCGGATGGGCAGCCAGCTCCACATGCCGCCGATGCGCATGGCGAGGGCGGCGATCCAGTAGAGGATGGGGCCGCGCTGCGAGACGCCGTCGATGTACGGGAGCCAGTGGCCGCGGATCATGCGCAGGCCGAGGGCGGAGATGTAGCCCTCGTCGTTGGAGACGGGCGTGAGGTACGGGAAGAAGAAGTGGGCGTGCGCGCGGAGGGTGATCGCGACGGCCACGAGGAGGGCGAGGGCGGCTGGGGCCCAGGTGAGGAGTCGCGCACGGCGGAGGGCGCGCGGATCGTCGTCGGCAGTGTTCATCGGTGTGGTCGCGGCGGAGGGAGAGTGGTCGCGGCGGAGGGTACCGGGTCAGCCCGGGGTGATGAGCTGGAGATCGAGGCCGCCGGGGTACGCGTACGAGGTGTACGGAGCGACGCCGTAGACCTTGAGCCCGATGGGCTGGCCGGTGGTGGAGCGCAGGCGGTGCGGGCCGCCGGTGACCATCACGGTGATGATGTTCATCGAGCCGACGGGGCTCATGGTGCCGCCCAGGGGCCTGCCATCCATCTCCAGCGTGGTGCCTTCGGGCGCGACGACGTTGAGGAAGTTGTTGGGATAGGTCTCGGGCACGAAGAAGTCGTAGCTGGTGCGGTACTGCTGCACCGGCACCTCGAAGACCATGGCGGGGTCGCCCGTCGTGAGGCCGCTGTTCTGGTCGCCCTGTCCGAACATGAACTGCGACACCAGCAGCGCCTGCGAGCCGGTCACCCGGAAGTTCGCGTTGGTCTGGAACTCCAGCATCTCACCCGCCGCGAGCGTCGCGGGCGCATGGGCGGAGGGTGGGTCGAAGGCGATCTCGTTGCCGTCGGCCTGCGAGAGGATGCGCACCACGGTCGGGACCCCGGGGCCGCGGTCGCGCAAGGCCGACACGACGTAGTCGCGCCCCCAGGTCTCGTTGGGGAGGAGCTGCTCTTCGAGGTGGTCGCACGCGGGGCGACCGCCCGGGATGGTGGTGCAGTTGTGCCCGACGAAGACCGCCACGGGCTGCGACGACTCGATGGTCGAGCCGGTGAGGTCGCCGGCGCCTTCGCCGATGAGCTCGAGCACGTCGCCGGTGCGCAGCGAGAAGGTGCGCTCGGTGCCTGCGCGGACCGCCGCGACGCCGGAGCCCGCCGAGAGGTTGGAGGTCGCGCGGATGGTGACCTCCGTGTTCTCGCCCGTCACGGCGGTGATGGCGACGAAGCCGCCCGACGTTCCGCCGAGGGAGACCTGGTTGGGCCACGTCGAGACGATGTAGCGCTGCCGCAGCACGGCCTGCGGGAGCAGCAGCGAGGCGTCGTTGGAGAACGAGAAGAAGCCACCTGCGCGGCTGAAGTTGAGCGGATTGAATTGGTAGGCGGCGATGGGGCCGTTGCTGTGCACATGGTAGGCGCCGCCGCGGCGGAGCACCGAGGTGGCGGGGGCCGCGCCGGTGCAGCGCTCGCCTGGCAGCGCACGGCAACCGGGGTTGAGGGGGTTGGTCTGGATGAGCTCCTGCACCCACGGGAGCGTCACGGTCTGGATGGCTCCGGGGGCGAGTTCGACCTGCCGCGGCGAGGCGAGGGTGCCGCCCGTGATGGACGCGCGCACGGCGTAGGTCTGCGGGTTGGAGAGCACCACCGCGAAGGTGAAGGCGGGGTCGAGCCCCGTGTTGGCGGTGATGGTCGGCCAGTAGTCGCAGCCGAGGTACGAGCGCTCGGTGTTGCTCGCCGTGCAGCGGTCGTAGCAGGCGCCGGCGTTGCAGCTCTCGCCGTCGGCGGTGTTGCAGGTGGCGCCGTCGACCCACCGCGAGCCGTCGGCCGCGCAGGTCTGGATCTGCTGGTCTGACGGCCCGCCGCACCGCGCGGCGTTGGGCACGCAGACGCGACAACCGACGCCCGGAACGCACGTTCCGCTGGCGCCCATGCAGGTCTGGCGGTCGGTCGCCTGGCCGCCCTCGCAGAGGTACCGCTCGTTGCCGGCGCAGTAGATGCGACCCTCCTCGCAGGGGCCGACGGAGCCGCCGTCGCTGCTGGTGCCGCCGTCGCGGGTGAAGCGGGTGGTCCGTTCGGTCTCGGCCGAGCAGGCCGCGAGAGTCAGCACGGAAACAAGCGAAAGCCAAGAGCGCATGGCGCCGTCATACCGCAGCTTTCGCGCGTGCGTCCACGCGAGGACGTTGCCCTGTGACGCACACCGCAGGCATCCTCCGGTCGACCCATGGACCTGCTCCTCCGCGGCGGCACCCTCGTCACCTGTGACCCCGACGATCGCGTCCTGCCCGGCAGCATGTGGATCTCCAATGGGCGCATCGTCGCCATGGGTGACGGCGCTGCGGAGGCGGCGTCGCGGTCGGGTCGTACGCTCCGCGTGCTCGACGTCGACGGGTGCGCGCTGCTCCCGGGCTTCGTGCAGGCGCACGTGCACCTCTGCCAGACGCTCTTCCGCGGCATGGGCGACGACCTGCCGCTGCTCCAGTGGCTCCACGATCGCATCTGGCCGCTGGAGGCCGCGCACGACCCCGCTTCGCTGCGCGCGAGCGCCGACCTCGGCATCGCAGAGCTCGTGAAGGGCGGCACCACCACGGTGCTCGACATGGGCACCGTGCGTCACCACGACGCGGTCTTCGAGGCGCTGCGCGACTCCGGGATGCGGGCCGTGTCGGGGAAGACGATGATGGACGCGGGGGAGGGCGTTCCGAAGGGGCTGCGGGAGACGACGGCGGAGAGCCTCGCGGAGGCCGACGCGCTGTGCGCTCGCTGGCACGGGGCGGCGGACGGTCGGCTGCGCTACGCCTACTCGCCGCGCTTCATCCTGTCGTGCACCGAAGACCTCTTCCGCGGGTGCGTCGAGCGGGCGAGGTCGCGCGGGGCGTGGATGCACACGCACGCAGCGGAGCACCCGGGCGAGCGCGACGCGGTGCGGGCGGCGCTCGGCATGGACGACGTCGACGCGCTGCGGAAGTGGGGCTTCGCGGGGCCCGACGTGGTGGTCGCGCACGGGGTGCAGCTCACGCCGCAGCAGCGCCGCGCGATGGCGAAGGACGAGACCCGCATCGCCCACTGCCCGAGCGCCAACCTGAAGCTCGGGTCGGGCGTGGCGAAGGTGGCGCGGATGCAGCGCGCGGGGCTGGTGGTGGGCATCGGCGCCGACGGCGCGGCGTGCAACAACAACCTCGACGCGCTCGTCGAGATGCGTCTCGCGTCGCTGCTGGCGAAGCGCTTTGGCGACACCGGGGCGTTGCCTGCGCGGCGGGTGCTGCGGATGGCGACCATCGACGGCGCGAAGGCGCTCGGGCTCGACCGCGAGGTGGGGTCGTTGGAGATCGGCAAGCGCGCGGACGTGACGGTCATCGACCTGTCGGCGACGCACATCGAGCCGTGGGGAGAGCCCGCGGCGCGGGTGGTGTACGCGGCGCAGTCGCGGGACGTGCGGCACGTGGTGGTGGACGGGAAGGTGCTGCTGCACGACGGGTCGCTCACGACGGTGGACGAGGCGTCGGTGCGGGCGCGGGCGCGGGCGCAAGCGGTCGCCGTGCGACGACGCGCGGGCATCACAGGCTGAAAGAGGAGAGACGTCGGCGCGATGTGTGAGCTGCTCGGGATGGACTGCAACACGCCTACGGACATCGTGTTTTCGTTCACCGGGTTTTCGCAGCGCGGAGGGAGGACGGGGCCGCACGGAGACGGGTGGGGCCTCGCGTTTTTCGAGGGGAAGGCGGCGCGCACCTTCGTGGACGCGTCGCCGTGCGCGGAGAGCCCGCTGGCGCAGTTCGTTCGCGGGCACGCCATCAAGACGACGATGGCCGTGTCGCACATCCGGAAGAAGACGCGCGGGCATGTGAAGCTCGCCAACACGCACCCCTTCGTGCGCGAGCTGTGGGGGCGCGCCTGGGTCTTCGCCCACAACGGAACGGTGCGCGGTGTGCCGAAGGTGACCCGCGGGCGGTATGTACCGATCGGCGAGACCGACAGCGAGCGGGCGTTCTGCACGCTGATGAACCGGGTGGCGAAGCGCTTCCCGACGGAGCCCGAAGACCGCGGCGTGCTGTGGGCCTACGTCGCGAAGGTCGCGGGCGAGATCGGTCGGCGGGGGACGTTCAACTTCGTGCTGGGCAACGGCGACGCGCTCTTCGCGCGCTGCGACACGAAGCTCTGCTTCATCGAGCGCCGCGCGCCCTTCGGCAAGGCGACGCTCAAGGACCACGACGTCAGCGTGAACTTCGACGCCGTCACCACGCCGCGCGACCGGGTGGCGGTGGTGGCGACGGCGCCGCTCACCGTCGACGAGGTGTGGACGCACGGAGAGCCCGGGACGCTGTGGGTGTTCCGGAAGGGAAAGCTCGCGGCGACGCTGAAGAGCGCGTAGGTCAGAACGTCTGCGGCGGCTCGTACACCCATCCGAAGCGATCGTTGCGTGGCCCCAGCCGCAGGCGACGAAGCGCTCGGGGTGTGCATCGCTGAAGCCACCCGACGGAGACGCTACCCCCCAAACATTTGTTGAACGCGCTCCTCCATCGTCGTCCTCTCGCGCACGGTTACGATGCCGCACCCCACCGACGGACCCGATGCCACGATGCTGAAGATTCGAACCGCGCAGATTCACACCCTCTCCGCGGTCGTCAGTCACAAGCTCCTGCTCACGCACGCCGAGACCGTCCACGCCGGCGCGGCCTCGGCGCTCGGTGCGGTGAAGCTCAAGGCCGCCGTCGCCGAGGTCGTTCGACGCTGCGGCGAGTACGGCGTCGGTCAGACCGACGACCAGCTACGACTCATGGACCTCGCGATGATCTTCGGCGCCGACTGGCAGCGACCCGACGTCGCGTGGATCGACCAGGGCATGCGCGACCCGACCATCACCAACGCCACGCTGCGCGTCCGCAAGGTCTGGCGGGCCGCCCTGCGACGCCTCGACCGGGAGGGCTGAGATGCCCATTCCCCTGCCCGGCGCTCCGCCCAACGAGCGTCTCGATGCGCTGCTCGCGGCCGCCGATGCGCCCGCACGTCGCGGCACCCCCGCGGTCGCTCCGTGTCCCTTCGCACCCCGTCCGCGCGACGCCCAGGACGAGGTCCGCTCCAAGCCGCCCGCGCGGGTGGTCTTCTGGCACGTCTCCGAGCTGGGCGGCGGACTGTTTACCCCGACGGTGCGGCCGCAGTTTGCCATCGACGCGTACGCGCACCTCATCGCGTCGCTCGACGTCCACGTCGTCGTGCTGGCAGGCATCACCCGCAACGTGCAGAAGGTGCCTGTCCGGCGGGGGTCGGGGCCCACGGCGCACGTCGCGCTCGAAGACGCGCCCGCGGACTCCGGGGTGGCCGAGGTGCGACGCATCCTCGCGAAGCTCCAGTCCATCGACGGTGGTAGCGGCTGGCAGCTGGTGCTGCCCCGCGACCGGAAGACCGGCGCCACCCTCTACGACCGCTGGACCACGGTGGCGTTTCTGTACGCGTCGGGCAAGGGTTTCGCGCTCCAGAAGACGGACGTGATCGAGGCGCCGGTGATGGAGTCCGCCGGGGTGACCGGCTCGCTCATCGCCGCGACCTTCTCCGCCCCGGCCTACCGCGCCGAGCCGGTGTGCGTGGTGGCCTCGCTCGGGCTCACGACGCCAGAGCGCCCGTGGGAGTCGCTGCGCGTGGCCGCCACCCCGGAGGAGCGCGAGCCGACGGCCCCGATGCCCGACTCGGCGCTGCTGTTCGTCTCCGCGCCCGGCGACGCGGCGGAGGGGCTGCGCGAGCTGGAGGAGGAGTTCGACGCGGAGTTCATCCGACCGAGCGCGTGCGGCACCGTGCTGGGCGACGACTTCTGGAAGGTGACCACCGAGCGCCACGACGGTCTCCTCGCCAGCTTCGCCGCCGTCAACCCGGCGGACATCCATCTGCAAGATCGGCAGATGCACTGGGAGGCCATCAAGCCGCACGCGCACCCGCAGGGCGCCGACCGTCTGCCTGGTCACCTGGGTGATGGGCTGGCGGTTGTTCATCACCTCGTGACGCCGCCGCCGGTGGTGCAGGAGCTGCGGGTCGTCGACCTGCTCGCCGCCGCGCTGCCGCCCGGTCGCGCCGCGGCGCTGCGGGCGACGCCGACCACGGCCACGGCCGACGGAGCCGCGGCCCCGGAGCTGGGCTCGCTCGTCGCGCAGCGCACGGCGTACGCCACGGCGTCGCGGCACGGCACGTCGCCCGAGGACGACGCCGTCAACGCGTTGGCGCAGTGCAGCTACTTCGCGCGATCGCTGTCGCGGCACTGGCCGCTGCTCGTACAGCTCAAGCTGGAAGCCTGACGGGAGGTCACGCGATGCCCAGGAAGATCCTCACCGCGACGAAGATGGAGTGGTACGAGAAGCTCGGCTTCGGCATCGCGCAGGACGACCCGAACGCCGCCACCGTCGGCATCAACCACACCGACGGCTACGGCGGCGAGCTCACCGACGAGAGCGAGCGGGGGCGCCGGGCGCGCGAAGACCTCGGCGAGTTCGCGACGCTGCCCGCCCATGTCACGCTGCACCGCTCGCTCTGGAGCCGGAAGTTTCGCCCCGGCGATGACACCGACGTCATCATGGAGCGCATCTTCGGCAGCGGGCAGATGAGCGCGCACGTGTCGCTCGAAGAGGAGGGCACCGCGAAGCCGCCGCGCGCCTACTGGAAGGGGCAGAACTTCGGCCGCACGGAGCGCGAGAAGAAGCTCCTCGGGGACATGCTCAGCTTCTACCTGCTGCGCGCGCGGGACGTCATCGTGGGGCTGCAGAAGCGCTACGACGACTTCGACTGGCCCGACTCCGATGACCCGCTGGCGAAGCTGATCTGGGAGCCGTCCGACCTCTTCGGCGAGCTCGCGGCGCTGGCCAGTCGGAAGACCGGCGCGGACGTCGTATACCCCAAGCAGAAGGACGCTGCGCTCCTCTGGGCCGCCGCCTCGGTGCACCCGCTCCAGGCGTTGCAGAACACCTACCAGCGGCTCGTGCGCGACGCCTCGCGCGGCATCACGGACGACGACGCGCGCAAGGCGAAGGAGGGCGATGAGCTGTCGAAGTTCTGCTACTTCGAGTCGACGCCGCCGCGGCTGATGGCGCAGGCGAAGGACGCCGAAGGCGGCGTCAACGAGCTCATCGACAAGGTGGAGAAGGACCTCGGCAAGCTGCGCGAGGCCGCGGCCGAGGGCGTCGACGACAAGACGGATCTCTCCGGCGCGGCCCGCGCCCGCGCCACCCGCGCGCTCACCAACCTGCTGACGGTTCGGTCGTTCTACAGCAACGGCGAGGTGGCCGTGC
The DNA here is from genome assembly GCA_044229975.1 of Polyangiales bacterium. Classification (GTDB taxonomy): domain Bacteria; phylum Myxococcota_A; class Polyangia; order Polyangiales; genus SCUS01. Next base: position 663,548 of record JBGARZ010000003.1, on the reverse strand, counting down.
CCGCGCTGACCGCGGCCGACCGCTGGCTCGCGGGCCTCGACGTCGACATCGGCCGCGCCGCCGCGTGGTCAGACCTCGACAAGGTGGCGCGCAAGCTCGGTCAGGCGCACCGCGAGATGAGCCGCGTCCACAGCGGGCTCTGCTGCATCCAGAACTTCCACATCATCGAGCCCTTCTACCTGTTTCGGCTGCTGGTGAAGTTTCGCATCGAGGCGGGCGGCGCCATCCCGTCGTCCAAGCGCATCGAGGTCAGCGGCGTGCTCACGTCGCTGCTGCACAACCACGAGCGGCAGGCGTGGCTGTTCACCTGGCTGCGCGACAAGCTCGTCGACCTCAACGGGCGGCTGCACGGCGCGTGCGGCGACGACGTGCGCTTCTTCCTCAAGGGCGGCCGCGCGGCGAAGTACCTCGTGGGCCTGCCGACGAAGGGCGAAAACGACTGGGACACGCAGATCGTCATCAACCCCAACCTCCGCGCGGGCGCCTGGTACGAAAACTTCCTGAAGGTGCACAACCTCGTGCTGGTCTTCCTGCAGGAGGCGAAGGCGGAGTTCGTGATCCAGTGCCACGCGCACGCCAACGAGTTTGGCGCCGCGGTCGACGAGTGGCGCGCGCAGGAGGCGAGCACCACCGAGGAGGGCGACGAAGCGCGGGTGGGCGATGACATCGACTCGCTGCTCACGTCCCTCGAAGAGGTCGGCGAGGTGCAGGCCGACGACGCGATTCGCATCGCCGATACGCGAGAACCCGAGGAGGACAAGGACGAGGAGTTCCAGCTCGACGTGGTGAAGGAGAACTGCAAGGCCGAGCTCATCGACATCGGCATTCCCCGGCGCGACACCGTCGAGGCCTTCGAGCAGTGGGAGCACTTCGTCCCCGACCTCATGGTGGTCGACGGCATGCCCATCCCCGGTCACCTCTATTATGTGGCCGAGTATGTGATGATGATCCGCGACATCTTCGCGGGCGGCACCATCTCCCTCGGCAAGACGCCGAAGCGCGTGATGCGCCTGCGCGAGGTGCTCGTGCTGCCGGGCCTCGCGCAGTACGTGGCGCGCGAGCGATCGCACATCCCGCCGGAGATTCTCCCCGCGAGCGTGGGGCCCGTCGACGGCCTACCAGTGGCCGAGAAGTCGGTGCTGACGGTGCTGCTCAAGCAGTTCGCGGAGGCGCTCGACCTCGACGTCGACCCGGGCCTCGCGGCGTGCTTCGACACGCTGTTTTCCGCCAACCTCGGCGCGCGCAAGGCCAAGGCGAAGTATCCCCCCGCGCTCACCGACGCCATCGCGAAGCAGGCGGGCTACAACGGCGACTACGAGAGCCTCTGCGACTGCATCGGGTTCGCGCAGTGGGTGGCGGAGTCGGTCGGCAAGCACATGGCGGGGCCGCGGGCGAAGTTCATGAAGGAGCAGCGCGCGGTGCTCGGGGCCTTCGTGAAGGCCATCTACACGGCGTCGGTCTTCGCGCACGAGGACGACCTGGAGGTGCGCTTCGCCGTCGCCGGGAGCTTCGCCGCGATGCTCCACGCCGAGTACGCGGACTTCGAGCGCACCGACGACCTCGACCCGCTGCGCCGCGTCGACCTCAAGATCTACTGCAAGGGCGACGCAGACCCGGCGACGGTGCGCGAGCTCATCCACCCGCTCGTGGTGCAGTACCTCGAACACCCGCAGTCGACGCAGTTCAAGGTCGAGCTCCACGGTGAGGACTCCATCTGCCTGTACTGGCCCGCGGAGGTCGGCTTCGGCGAGGGCTTCACGTACACCCCTCTCGTCCTGAAGATCACGGTGCAGAAGTGCGGCGAAGACTGGCCGCAGCTCGCGTTCGTGCGGGGCTACCCCGTGCTCGCGCTGCGCGACCTCATCTGGGAGTACAAGCGCCAGGCGGGGCACGTCGAAGAGACCTTCACGCAGCGCACGCTGAAGAAGGCCATCGAGTGCATGGTCGACATGCTCACGCGCTTCGAGAACCCCTCCGCGGGTTCGCCCTGGGCGCGCCCCGGCATCCCCCACCTGCACATCGGCGGCCCCGACGGGGTACCGCCGCCGCCGCCCGAGGACGACGTCGTCGAACCCCCGTCGAAGATCATCCCGATTCCGCGAGGCGCCGACTCGCTCTTCGCCGCGCTCGCCCGCGGCGCCACCGACCGCGGGCTCGAAGGCCACACCGCCGCGACCCTGCGCGCGGCCGTCGCCGACGACCTCATGGACCGCGCCTACGAGGGGCCCATTCGCGGGGAGATCGACGCGCTCTTCGCGAGCCTCCCGCCCATCAACGACTCACGCGCCGCGGTCGACGGGGCGGGCGCGCGCATCGGCGACCCCGCGCTGAAGGAGTGCATCGGGGAGATGTTTCGCGCGCGTCAGCGAGGCGAGGTGGGCTTCCGCTGGTACGACGAGCTCAACGCCTACCGCACCGCCGTGCGCGGCGGGCACTTCCTGGGCAGCGCCTTCGAGGCGGGCATCGCGGGGGGCATTCTCTCGCGCGGGGTGGTGATCCACGAGGCGGGGCAGGTGCCGGTGACGGCGTCGAGCCTGCGCGACGACAACCCCATCCGGCTGGCCTACGACGGCGCCGAGCACTACGACGTGTACCGCTCGGGGGAGGAGCCGTAGCGGGCGTCGATCGCGTTCGCGTTCTGCGAGCGGCGATCAGGCGACCTGCCGATCGCGCGTGCCGCCGACGGGGCCGCGGGCATGAGCGAGAGCACGGCGCGTCGCCGCACATGGGGTGACGCTACGACCGCGTGGACCGAGGCTCGTCGCTCCGCTCACTCCATCGCCCTGCCCATCAGCCAGAGCGCGTCGGTCAGAACGTAGGCGGCGGCTCATACACGCCGTCGAAGCAGCCGTCGTGTGACGCTTGCTCTGGCGTGCGGAGTCAGTGACCGGCGGCGTAGGTCGCGCGGCGGGTGCGCACGCGCTCGCGGACGTCGTCGGGGAGCGTGTCGACGAAGGCGTCGGTGAGACCCGCGAGCACGACATCGGGCATCGCGAGCACGGCTTCGGAGCTGGTCAGTCCAGCGAGTCGTTGTTCGGGAGCGAGCCCGGCGAGTCGCTGCTCGGGCTTGAGCGCGCGGGCGATGGCCTCGGGGTCGAGCCCCGCGAGCCGTCGCTCGATGGGCTGTGACTCGATGAACCGTCGTTCGAGTTCTTCGAACTCCTCGCGTCGCTTGGCGTCCATGGTGATCTCCTTGCTTGCTCCGTAGTGACCGTACCACCAGTCGCGGGCCTCCTCGGGGATGGGCACCGCCTCGGCGAAGAGGGCGACGAAGTCGTCGTGATCGCGCGCCGCGACGGCCGACAGGTCGACCCGCAGCATGGGGAAGGCGACGCCCTCGATGCGGGTGTATCCACCGCCGAGAGACCGCTCGCGCGCGCCGAGCCGGTGGAGGTCCTCGTCGAGGGCTTTGTTGCGGGAAGCCACGAAGAGCACGAGCGCGAGCTCTCCCGCGATGAGCTCCTCGACGTGCTCGCTGGCGTACTGGTGCCCGTACCCGAGGAGGCGGTGAATCTCCCCGCGACGGTACTGACGCGACGCGCTCTTGTACTCGCCGAGGCTGATGAGCGGGAGCTCGGGCCACAGGTCGACGAGCGTCTCGCCGCGGTCGGGCGGCGCGCTCCACGGACGTCGTCGGAGCAGGAGGTAGTCGATGTGCTGCACCGCCTGCGTGAGCGCGACCTCGGGCTGCACCTCGAAGCAGCGCGGCGCCTTCTCCGTCAGCAACAGCCCGAAGTAGTAGTGCCAGGCCGTGCGTTGATCGCCCATGGAGCGCCTGCACCGAGCAGCAGGCGTGCCGCGCGAAACGCACGGAAAACACAGCGTGGACGGGGTGGCGGCGGGTGGCGGCGGGGGTGGCGGCGGGGGTCGATCCTGCGCAGACGTCGCCGTGTCTTCGACGAGCTGGAGGCCGACGCGGAGTTCATCGGACCGGAGCGGCCGATGGGTGGCCGCTCGTCAGGGCGCTCGGCGAGGCTCCGCCCCCTGCGATGGCCTCCCGCGCACGGTGTAGCGATAGCGCGCGACGAGCTCCGTCGGCTGCGCGAAGGGGCGAAAGCGCGCGTGACCGAGACCCTCCACGAGGCACTGACGGACAGAGTCCGGGGCGCCCTCCGCCGCCACGTCCGCGGCCGCCCCGTCGCGCGCCACGGTGAAGCGCACCGGCACGTCGAACGGCGTCTCGTGCCGCACCCGCTCCAGGCACCGCAGGACCCACCCCTCCGCCACCGTGAGCCACATGCGCGCATTGTCGAGGGGGACGCCCACGCGGCTCTCGGGGGCCCCGAAGCGTCCCTGACGGGCCGGTGCGCCGATGGTTCCGAGCCCCGCAGCGGCGGCCTGCGAAGCCGTTGGAGGGCTGGCGCTGAACGCGGCGGCGCCCGCGAAGATGTCGCCGATGTACGGCGCGTCGTCCACGGGCCCGGTCCGGAACGCCGTCGGCACTCCGCCATCGCCGCGGAAGTCGCTGCTGCCGAGCGGCGCCCTCGACGGAAGGAGCCAGCGTCGGGCGGGGCCGGCGTCGCGGCGGGCCTGGGCGGGGCCGGCGTCCCCGCGTGGCTGGGCGTGGGCGTCGGCGCAGCCCGCGGCCAGGAGACCGAGCGCGAGCGCGGCGGGGAGGGCGTCCATGGGCTGTGACGGTACACGGCGACGCAGGGCGCTGTGTTCAAACTGACCCGCGCTCTCGAACGGTCGCGGGTTGTCGGTATACGCAGTCGAAGCGGCTGTTGCGTGAGACGTAGCGCGTGGCGCTCGACCCCAAGCGGGCGTCGCGGGCTTCTTGCGCGGGCTGGTGGCCATGAAGTCGACCACCGTCTGAGGCTCGGCGGCGAAGGTCGGACGAGCGAACGTCAGCAGGTAGACCGGGCGATCTTGATAACCCCGAGCGCGCCGGTGCCTCGGAGGGTGCCGCGTTGAATCTCCTGTCGGCTTGGCAGCAACGTCGTCGCGGCTCGTATCGACGCGCCCCGTGATGAACCCCTGACGGGGGTTTCGCCTGAGACAGCGCGGTTCGAGTTGTCATATGAGTTGAGTGTGATCGTGCGCTCGGTGCGCGCGCTCACCCCATGACCGTGGAGGGACCCTTGAAGAAGATTCTGACGACGACCCTCGTCCTGCCCCTGTTCGCCCTCAACGCCTGCGGCGTGCGCCAGTACGCGCCGCCCGCGACGCCTTCGGCCCAACTCACCCAGCCGATGCCGCCCGCGCCTCCGCCCGTGCCCGGCGCCGGGCAGGTCGCGCTCGAGGTGCAAGACGGCCCCGCCGAGGTCTCGGAGATCGTCGGCAGCTACCAGCTCGTGACGGTCTCCCGCTACGGCACCTCGGTCACGCCCGGCGAGATCGGCCAGGGGCTCTGTCGCACGCCCTGCACCGCGACACTGGCGTTGGGCAGCCACGACCTGCGCTTCCGGTCGCTGGTCGACCCCGACCGCACGAGCACCGCGAGCGTCGTGGTCGGCCCGCAGCCGACGGGCTACCGCCACGCGCTCGGCCTCGCCAACTCGCGCGGGGGCGTCCGCCTCGCCTCGTGGGTGCTGGTCTCGCTGGGCATCGGCGCGCTCGTGACGGGCGCGACCTTCGGGGCCATCGCCGAGTCGGGCTTCGACGGCTGGCCGCTCGGCATGACCATCGGCGGCGCCATCGGATTCGGCGCCGGCATTGGTTTGCTGATCGCGTTCCCGCCGGAGTTTCAGCCGGGCAGCGGCGTGCAGTTCGCGCTGCCGGCCGGCGCGCCCCCGCCCCCGCCCAGCGCCTCGCAGACGACCCTTTGATCCGGGACGCCTGAGAGGGGGTTCCATCCGCCAGAGCGCCCGTCGGTCAGAACGTCGGCGGCGGCTCGTACACGCACCCGAAGCGGCCGTTGCGCGGCACACACCGCGCGATCATCCCCGCGCGCGGCGGGCAGAGCCGCGCGTGGTCCTGCGGCGCGCACGGATCACCCGGATACGAGCACGCCCAGCCGCCGATGGTGCACTGCGCGCCCGAGACGTACTCCACGCAGCGACCGAAGCGTTGCCGACGGCAGTCCCACATCGTCCGGCACGTCGCCGGGACACACGCCCGCTGCGGAAACGGCAGCATCTGCACGTCGGCGCAGCGCTGGCCCGCGGGGCACTGATCGTCGGCCTCGCAGCCCGCGCGCAGGCAGGTGTTGAGCGCGTGCGTCGCGCGCCACGCCCGACCGTCGGGGCAGTCGCGAAACACCCGGCTGTACTGGGCCTCCATGCCCGCGGTGAAGCAATAGCCGCCACCGGGACACTGGGCGTCGGTCTCGCACACCGTCGTGGTGGCCGGTGGCATCGGGATGGACGACGGCGGCGGGCCCGCGTCGACGACTGCCACGAGCCCGGTGTCGGGCGGTCCGGCATCGCGGTGTTGTTGGTGGTGGTAGCGACGCCAGCGTCGGCGGTGACAGCCGGCGTCGGCGAGCAGGAGGAGCGCGGTGAGGGTGAGAAGGCGACCCTTCATGGGCGGCCGACGATCACCCCTTCAAGAGCCAGCCGAAGAGGGCGCGCTTGAAGGTCTCGCGGCCCATGACGGAGATGGACTCGGTGAGGGGAATCTCCTTCGGGCAGACCTGAACGCAGTTTTGCGCCTTGCCGCAGTCGGAGATGCCGCCGACGCCCATGATGGCGTCGAGGCGACCGCCCGCCTGCATCTTCCCCGACGGGTGCATGTTGTACATGCGCACCAGGGAGATGACCTGCGGGCCCATGAAGTCCGAGCGGTCGTTGTAGTTGGGGCACGCCTCGACGCAGCAGCCGCAGGTCATGCAGCGCGACAGCGGGTACATGACCTCCTGGTCTTCCTGCGAGACCTTCGGGCCCGCGCCGAGCTGGTGCGAGCCGTCGATCTGGATCCACGCCTTCACCTTGCGCAGCGAGTCGAACATCCGCGAGCGGTCGACCGAGAGGTCGCGCACCCGCGGAAACTTTGTCATCGGTTCGAGGGTGATGGGCTCACCGTTGGGCGAGAGGTCCTTGATGAGGGCGCTGCACGACTGACGCACGCGGCCGTTGATGACCATCGTGCACGCGCCGCAGACCTCCTCCAGGCACGACGCCTCCCAGTTGACCGGCGTGGTGCTCGCGCCCGCCGTGGTCACCGGGTTCTTCTGGATCTCCATCAGGCAGGAGATCACGTTCATCATCGGCTTGCGCGGGACCTTGAACTCTTCCCAGCGCGAGGCGCCGCCCGCCTCGCCGCGCTTGATCTTCAGCGTAACCGTGTCGGTGGCCATCAGCGTTCTTCCTCCTTCAACGATCTCTTGTCACTTGGCCGCGGCCGGGGCGTCGGGCTTCTTCGCCGTGGTGCTCACCTTGCCGTAGTCGCGCTTGGCGAGCGGTTCGAGCGACACGTCCACCGCCTCGTACGAGAGCTTCGGCCGGTCGCCGTCGAAGGTCGCGAGCGTGGTCTTGAGCCAGTTGGCGTCGTCGCGCCCGACGGCCTTCGGATCGTCCGGGTGCAGCTCCGGGTCGAGCTCCGGCTTGTAGTGCGCCCCGCGGCACTCCTCGCGCGCCCGCGCTCCCACCGCGGTGATCTCCGCCAGCGCCAGCATCCCGTCGAGGTGACGGAGAAACACCTGCGGCTGGTTGATGGTGCCCTTCGCGCTCGGGTCGAGCGAGGCGCACTTCTTCCACTGCGCCTTCATCTCCTGGATGGTCGTGATGACGTCGTCGAGCTCGTCGTTGTGGCGCTCGACGGTGACCTTCTGGAGCATCATCTCGCCCAGCTTCTCGTGGAGCTGGTAGGGGTTGACCGTGAACTCGCTGCCCGTGCGGCTGCCGAGCACGGCGTACTCGTCCACGCGACGCTTGAGCTCGCTGTCGAAGAGCGTCGACGACAGGTCGAACGCGCTCTTGTTCTGCGACTCGCGCCACGTCGCCATCGCGGGGCCGGTGACCATCCCTCCGTAGATGCACGAGAGCAGGGAGTTGGCGCCGAGGCGATTGGCGCCGTGGTACTGGTAGTCCGACTCGCCCGTCGCGTAGAGCCCGGGGATGTTGGTCGACTGGTTGCGCGCCGAGCCCGGCTTGAGCGACCCGTCGGCGCCCTTCTCGAAGTCCACCCACAGGCCGCCCATCGAGTAGTGGACGGCCGGGAAGATCTTCATCGGGTTCTCGTACGGGTCCTGCCCCGCGAACTTCTCGTAGATCTCCAGCACGCCTTCGAGCTTCTTGCGCACGGCGACCTTGCCCGACGGCGTCTTGCAGAGGTGCGTCACGTCCAGGTAGGCGGCCTGCTCGCCCTCGGCGCTGTAGCCCTCGTGGATGACCGTGCGGAAGATCTCGCGCGACGCGATGTCGCGCGGCACGAGGTTGCGGTACTTCGGGTACCGCTCTTCGAGGAAGTAGTACCGCTCGCCCTCGGGGATGTCCTTGCCCTGGCGGCGGTCCTTGCGGTCCTTGGGGACCCAAATGCGGCCGCCCTCGCCGCGCACGCTCTCCGAGATGAGCCGCAGCTTGTCGGCCGCGGGAATCGCCGTCGGGTGCACCTGGATGAACTCGCCGTTGCCGTAGATCGCGCCCTGCTTGTAGGCGATGGCCGCGGCCGACCCGGTGTTGATCACCGAGTTGGTGCTGCGACCAAACACCAGACCGGGACCGCCCGTCGCGAGGCACACCGCGTCGCCGCGGAAGGAGCGCATCTCGCCGTTCTTGAGGTCCTGCGCGACGACGCCGCGGCACACGCCGCCTTCGTCGAGGATGAGACCCGCGAGGTCCCAGAACTCGAACTTCCGCACCATCTTCTCGCCCGGCACCGTGACGCCGCGCTCGTCCTCGACGTCGATGGTCTCGTAGCGCCGCACCTGCTCGTCGAGGGCGTACAGGAGCTGCTGCCCCGTGGTCGCGCCCGCGAAGGCCGTGCGGTGGAAGAGCGTTCCGCCGAAGCGACGGAAGTCGAGGTTGCCCTCGGGGGTGCGGTTGAAGGGCACGCCCATGCGGTCGAGCATGAAGACGATACCCGGCGCCGCGTCCGCCATGCCCTTGCACGGCGGCTGGTTGGCGAGGAAGTCGCCGCCCTTCACGGTCTCGTAGAAGTGCGTGTAGGGGGAGTCCCCTTCGCCCTTCACGTTGACGGAGGCGTTGATGCCGCCTTGCGCGCAGACCGAGTGCGAGCGCTTCACCGGCACCAGCGACAAGATGTCGACCGGGATGCCTGCTTCGCAGAGCTTGATCACGGTCATCAGGCCGCCGAGACCGCCGCCGACGACGATGGCCCGGCGCACCTGGCCGGACTGCGTGAGGATTGAAGACTTCGCTGCCATCCGGTGGGTGTTCCTTCGCTAGCGGTTGCGTCGTGCACTGGCGCCCGGCGTGGTGGGGCGTCGTCGACGACGTCGATCTATGGGTTCAGGCGGGCGACAAGGTATAGGGGAGCGCCCTCGCCGTCGACCATCGCGCGCACCATGTCGGCATCGCGGCAGAGGGTCTCCGGGCTCGGGCCGGGCCACGGGAGAACTCCCCCGCAGCGATAGAAGAAGTGCAGAAGGGTGTCGACGCCGACCAGCCAGAGCGCCACCCCGACGATGGCGAAGGCGTACGCGGCGCGGCGCCGGGCCATCACGGACGAGGCGAGACCCCAGGTCTGCGTGGCGGTCCACAAGCCGTTGGCGAAGTGGAAGACCGAGGCCGTGACGCCGAGAAGGTAGACCACGAACATGCCGGGCGAGCCGAGCAGCGTCGCGAGGCGATCGTAGAAGGCCTCCCAGTGCAGCGCGCCCGTGAGCTTGGCGACGCGAAACTGCCCCAGGTGCACCACGATGAACGCGAAGGCCACGAGGCCCGTCACGCGCTGGAGCACGAAGAGCCAGTTGCGCTGATAGCCGTAGCCCTGGACGTTGAAGCGGGCCTGGGCCGCGATGACGAGGCCGTAGAAGGCGTGGAAGGCCAGCGGCGCGAGGATGGCCGCGACCTCGATGGCCGGGAGCGCGGGGATGCTCTGGATGTCGCCGACGGCGTGGCGGAAGGCACCGCGGCCGCGGATGGCGCTGAGGTTGGTCCAGAGGTGCACGACGAGGAAGGCGCCGATGGGCAGCACGCCGCAGAGCGAGTGCAGCCGACGGAGCAGGAAGCGCCGCGGGTCGGGCGCGTCGGTGGTCGTGGCGTGCGCGGACACGGGCGGGTCGTAGCGGTGCGTCGCGCAGCCCGTCAAGCCTCGTCGCGCGCTTGATGAACGCCGAGGAATCCGTGATGAGTGCGGGGGCGTGCACGGCCGACGTCCCACCCACTGGCGCCCGACCACCCCGCGGCGACGGCGCCTCGCGGGTGCCCTCGTGGTGCTGGGCGCGTGCACGAGCGCACCACCACCGGGTCGATTGGCCACCAGCCTGGGCGCGACGGTCGCCGACGACACCGCCATCCGCGCGGCCGAGCGAGCGCTGGCCGAGGGGTCTCTCGCGCGGGCTGGAGAGCTCTGGGAGGCGCTGCAACGCGCCCACCCCGACGACGCGCTCGGGCACTACGCCTCGCTGCGCCTCGCCCGCCTCGACCTCGCGACGCCCGGCGCCGACGGCGTGACCCGGGCCCGCGGCCGCATCGCATCGCTGCCCGCCGCGCTCGACGCCGCGCTGGAGCTGCGATGCTCGCTGGTGACCGCGCTGGCGACGGCGCGCGACGGGCGGGCCGACCCGGCGCTCGCCCGCTCGATGGCGTCGCTGCGCGGTCGCTTCGTCGACCCGCAGGACGTCGTCGAGGCCAACTGCGCGCTGGCCGCCGTGTCGGCCTCCGGGGCGCAGTCGTTGGAGGCGCTGGCGCGGGTGGAGGGGGCCGTCGAGCGGGGCGTTCGATGGGCCCCGACGGGGCTCGCGTGCGACGCATCGGCCACGAGGACGGCGCGCTTCGAGGAGGTGCTGGCGCGGGTGGAGGAGCCCGCGGAGATCGCGGCGGTGCTCGATGCGCTGCCGTCGGGACACCCGTGGCGCACGCCGCTCGCGCGCCGTCTGCGCGAAGTGGCCGAGGCGCGGGGCGAGGTGCGCGCCTGGATGAGCCACCTGGCCGATCTGCCCGACGACGAGGCCGCCATCCGACCGACGACCGCAGGAGTCGGCGCACCGACGCTGCGCATCGGCATCCTCGCGCCGCTGTCCGGCGCGGTCGCCAACGTGGGCGCCGAGGCCGTGCGCGCGGCGCAGCAGGCGCTGGAGGGGGTGAGCCACGTCGAGCTCATCCTGGCGGACGAGAGCCAGGCGCTGGCGCGGCGCGCGGCCGTCGGGCGCCCGCCGACGATCGGCATCGATGAGCTGGTGCAATCGCTGCGAGCGCGCGGCGCGTCGGCCGTCGTGGGGCCCAGCATGGACGCCAACGTCGCCGCCGCGGTGACAGCGGCACGGGCGCAGGGCGTCGCGCTGTGGCTGCCGACGCCCGCGGAGCAGAGCGCGACGGCGGTGGGTCCGACGCTCGCCGCGAGGGCCGAGGCGCTCGCGACGGCGGCGGCCGAGCACCGGGCGCGGCGTGTGGTGCTGCACCTCCCGACGCTTCCGCCAGACCCTGCGCTGGAGGCGGCACTGCGGGCGGCGCTCGGACGCCGCGGCGTGGTCGCGGTGCGCGCGGGCGAGGCGCCGAGCGGGCATGTGCTGGCGGGGTTCTTCGACGAGGAGGCCCAGCGCCGGTGGGGGGCGGCGACGACCCGCGGCGGGCAGTGGATCATCGACGCGCGGTCGCTGCCACCGGACGCCACCTCCCATTGGGTGGGCGCCGCGGCGTCGGGGGCGTACGGGTCGTTTCTCCAGGTGAGCTGCGCGCGCTCCGACCGTGCTCCGACCGAGAACGCCGCGCTCTACTACGACGCGGTGCTGGCCGCCGTCGGTGCGGCGGGCAACGGGCAGCGTCTCCGCGCGCTCGGAGGCACGGTTGGCGTGCTCACCCCCGACGCTGCGCGGGCCCGAACCTGCGCCGCACCAGCCGTCGAGTCAGGGCGCTGACCAGGGCGCCGGCGCCGTCGTCTCGACGGGCGTCGCGGGTGGCGTTGTCTCGACAGAATCACCCGCGGTGGGGAGCGTCGGGGGAGGGGACCACGGCGCCGCCTCGTCGCGTCTCTCGCGGGCTGACGGGACCCGTCGCACGGCGTATCCGATCGCAGTGGCGGTGGAGATCGCGCGGGCGATGCGAACGCCGACCACCGCCGAGCAGCCCAGCGAGCGGGCCTCGGCGCGGAAGGCGTCGATGAGGTGCGGCAGGTCGGCGTCGGGCCCGCGCGCGACGACCCGCACCAGCGCGACGGTGCCACCGCGCGGCGTGCGCTCGTCCTGGAGGATGACCCGCACCTCGCCGGTGTGTGGGCGCCCCGGCGCGTCGAGCAGGTAGCGCTGCACCACCGTCGACCCGCACCCGAGGTTGAGCAGCGCCGCGAGGGCGAGGGCGCGCTTCATGGGCGATCGACCCGCATGGCCCGTCCGGTGATGCGCAGCATCGGGACCTCCTCTGGTGTCACGAAGGTCTGCGAGCACCCGGCCTGAAAGCGCATCCCGAAGCACGGCACCGCCTGCACCGCGGTGCGCATGCGGGTCTCCACCATGGGCACCACGCCGTCGATGCGCGCGACGTTGCCGCCGAGGCTGCGCACCTGCTCGATGAGGGCGGCCATCAGCACGTCCAGGGTGTCTTCGCCCGACACCTCGACGGCCCCGAGCTCGCGTGCGCCGCGCGGGTCGGCGAGCGCGCTCACCCTCACCGCACCGTGGTGGTAGGGCAGCACCTCGCTGCTCGTCGGCGTGGCGTTGGCGTGCACCATCGCGCAGCCCGGGCCGAGGCCCAGCAGCACGGCCAGGGTGAGCGCCCGCCGCACCGCTCAGGTCTCCGGCGAACGGTTGGCCGGCGTCGCGCGCAGCCCGTCGAGGAGCACGTCCGCGAACTGCGTCCCCGCCCGTCGCAGGCTGCCCGCCTCGGCGCTGCCGAGGGCCCAGGTCATCGCGATGCCGTCGAGGCCGCCGAAGATCACTCGCGCCATGATGCGGGGTGACACGTCGCTACGAAGCTCGCCCGCGCGCTGCCCGTCGGCGATGACCGCGGCCATGAGGTCGAGGTACTCGCCGAAGCGCTTGGACGCGTACTGCTTGAGCAGCCGCGACGACTGCCGGAGGTTGACCGTGATGACCTCGGCGAGGTCGCGCTCTCCCTCCAGCAACCCGAGCTGGAACTCCACCAGCCGACGCACCCGGTCGGGGCCGTTGTCGAGGCGAGCGCACTCCTCGCGCAGCAGCGTGATGAGCCGCACGATGCGGTCTTCGAAGAGCTGCGTGAGGAGCTCGTCCTTGCTCTTGAAGTACAGGTAGATGGTGCCGTCGGCGACGCCCGCGGCCTTCGCGATCTCGCTCACCCGCGAGGCGTAGAACCCCTTGCGGGCGAACACCTTCACCGCGGCCTTCAGGATGCGGTCCCGCTTGTCGCCGCCCCTGGGGCCGCGCGCGCTGACCGCGGCGCTCACTGACCAGCGCCCGCTTGCGGACCTCTCGCCGCGTCGCGGGCCAGCTCTTCGAGCAGGTCGCGGCACTCGGGCTTGCCCCGCAGGTGGCGCATCAGCACGTCCGTGCTCTCCGCGAACGACCGCTCGTACCCGAGGCCCTGCCGCGTGCGCTCGGCCACCTTCTCGCGACCCTGCGCGAGGTCTTCCTCCATCGCCTCGGCGTAGCGCGCGAGCTGCCCGCGCAGCTCCTCGATCTGCCGCCGCAGGTCACGCGCCTGCGCGTCCTTCCGGGCCGCCCGCATCTCGTGCTCGGCCAGCAGCTCGCGCCGCGCATCGACGTGCGCCTGCGCCTGCCCCGCCCGCTCGAACACCGTCCGCAGCTGCGCCAACGGCAACCCCTGCCGCTCGGCCGTGTCGGCCGCTGAGCGGTTCTGCACCACGGCCTTCTCACCCGCCACGAGCCGCTCGCGCACCTGCGCGACCACCTCGTTTTCGGCCGACGCCTCACGCAACGCGCGGCTCTCCTCCTGCGCGAGCTCCTCGACCTTGCGGCCGATCTCCGCGCGCAGCGCCCGACCGCGGCGCTCCAGCGCCTCCAGCTTGCGCATGTGCGAGGCGACCTCGCCCTCCAGCCGCGAGGCGCGGTTGGCCAGCAGCCACACCTCTTCGAGCGCCTGGGTGACCTCCTGCGGCGCGTCGCCGCCCGGGTACGCACGCGACACCATGCGACCGAAGTGCGCCGCGCGGGTCGCCCACTCCGCCACGCCGGGCGACGGCGCGGGCGGCGGGGGAGGCGCCGGCGCCGGACCTTCGGCTCCACCGGCAACCACTTCCCACGGGGCCGACGGCAGCGCGCGCTGGAGCGCCTTCAGGTCTTCCTGAAGGTGGTGGGCGTCCTTGTACCGACGGTCGGCGGACTTCTGGAGCAGCTTGAGGATGATCTTCTCGGCCTCGGGGTGGAGGTCGGGGCGCAGCGTCTTCGGGTTCACCGGGTTGGCGCTGCGCTGCATCTCCAGCAGCGCGTCGCGGTCGTGCGAGCGGAACGGGAGCTGCCCCGTCATCATCTCGAAGAGCAGCACGCCCAGCGAGTACAGGTCGCTCTGCGCGGTCGCCTCTTCGCCCTTCGCCTGCTCGGGGGACATGTACTCGGGCGTTCCGAACACCGCGCCCTTGGGGGCGAGGCGCGGGTCGCGCGCGAGGTGCGCCAGCCCGAAGTCGAGGATCTTCACGAAGTCCTTCCGGCCCCCGCGGTTGGTGCACATGATGTTGTCGCTCTTGAGGTCGCGGTGCACGACGCCGAGGTCGTGGGCGCGGCCGAGCGCGGCGGACATCTGCTCCAGCACGTCGATGGCGCGCACCTGCGGAAACTGCCCCTTGGCGATCTCCGCCGAGAGGGGCGTGCCCACGAGGTACTCCATCACCAGGTAGAGCTCGCCCTCCTCGGTCTCGCCGATGTCGTGGATGTCCACGATGTGGGCGTGGTCGACGCGGTTGGCGGCGCGCGCCTCGCGGAGCATCCACGCCCGCAGGTGCGTCTCGCCGCGCAGGTCGGGGCGGATGAGCTTGAGCGCCACCACGCGTTCGATGAGGACGTGCCGCGCGCGGTAGACGACGCCCATGCCGCCCTCCCCGATGCGCGCTTCGAGCCGGTAGCGGCCCGCGACCACTCGGCCGAGGTAGGTGTCACTGGATTTCTGGGCTGCGTTGGGCTTGCTCACTCGTCTCACCTCGAAGCACGACCCCGTCGGGGCCGGTGCGTCGCCGACGATAACACCAGTCCCCGCGCGGCGAATCGACAACCTTCGACGCGTCGAAGCTCAGCCCGAACGGACGGGCCGACCCGTGAGCGCCACCCGCACCACCTCGGGCCGAGCGTTGATGCGCAACGGCGGCCCCGTCGTCCCGATGCCCCGGGAGACGAAGAGCGTCGCGTCGCCGTGGCGGTACAGCCCGGCCACGTACGGGAGCATGCGGGTGGTGACGCCCGGAGCGTTGATCTGTCCCCCGTGGGTGTGCCCCGAGAGCTGGAGCGCCACGCGGTGCTCGACGTCGTCGAAGACCATCGGGTTGTGCGCGAGCAGCACCACCGGGTCGTCCGGGTCGCGGCCCCGCAGCGCGGCGGCGAGGTCGGGCCCGACGCCCGTCCCCAGTCGCGGCGCCATGATGTCGTCGACGCCCGCAAGAACGAGCCCCCGCCCACGCGCCCCATCGGGCCCGATGGTCATCGAGGCGTTGACGTGCGTTCGGATGCCCACCGCGCGCAGCCCCCGCACAACTGCCCCCGCGCCTGTGTAGTGGTCGTGGTTGCCCACCACGGCGTGAACGCCCCCGCGCGCCTTCAACCGTGCGAGCGCGCGCATGGCCTCGCCGATGTGCCGCGGGTTGTGGTCGAGGATGTCCCCAGTGATGACCACGAGGTCGCCGCGCAGGCGCTCGACCTGGTCGATAACGGCGCCGATCTCTCGCGGTCCGGTGAAGACCCCGAGGTGCAGGTCGGTGATCTGCACCAGCGTCAGGCCCTCCAGCGATGGCGGGAGCCCAGGGACGTGGATCTCTACGGTGTGCACGGCGAAGTCCGTTCGGCTCCAGACGCCGCCGCGCAGGAAGGTCGGTGCCGCGATGGCGAGCGCGCCCGCCGTGGCCGCCTGGGTAAGCACCTCGCGGCGTGACTCCACCACATCCACGGGGGGCGGCGCCTCATGGCGGATCGCGCGCGACGACCACCGCGCGAGCTGGAGCACCCGCCCCACGATCTCCGCCCCCACCGCCACCAGCAGCGCTCCGAAGAGCAGAAACACCAGCGCCCGCACCGACCCCACCGCGAAGCGCAGCGGACCTCCCCCGAAGGGTGCGCGGGTGCGCCCATACACTTCGGTAGCGAGCGCGAGGGTCACCACCGCGAGGGTCGTCAAACGCAGCCGGGTTCGGTTGCCGGGGACGCTGGACCAGCGAGGAAAGAGCGCGCGAACCGTGACGGGAAACGAGACCGAGAGGGTGCTGGTGAGGATGACGCTGACGAGGATCTGCGAGGCCATGCGGTGGGCGGCACGTTGCGGGCAACGCTGCTCCAACGCAAACCGCTCGGCGCGGCTCTGGTACCGTTCGCCCGAGTGAGCGCGCCGTCCGAGCTGTGGTCCCGACTCGCGGAGCGCGCCAACAACCCCCGGGTGGGCGCCGTGCTCGGTGGCTGCTTCGTCGCCCTCGCGGCGTGGCAGGCCGGGTGCGCGCCGGTGTGGGACGGGGACATCTGGTGGATCGTTCGGGCGGGCGACGACCTGCTGCGGGAAGGCGCAGTGCCGCACGTCAACCGCTACTCCTTCACGAGCCCGGCCCACCCGTGGGTGATGCACGAGTGGCTCTACGGCGCCGCCGCGGCCTCTCTCGTTCGGGCGCTCGGCGTCGCGGGCCTCGCGCTCGGTCGGGCCGTCGCGGTGCTCCTGCTCGTCGCCGCGCTGCTCCGTCGCGTCGCGCGGGACGCCCGCCCTGGCCTTGCCGCCCTCTCGGTGGCGCTGGCCTTCCTTGCCTTCGGTGCGCGCTGGGAGTCGCCGCGCCCCGTCGGCATGCTCCTCGGCGCCGCGCTCTGGGCCGTCGCCCTGGCCTTCGACGAGCGCTTCACCACCCGCCACGCGCTCGCCTACGCCGCGCTCACCGCCCTCTGGACCAACCTCCATGGCAGCTACCCCGTGGCCCTGCTCATCGCCGGGTGCGCCCTCTTCGAGCCCACCGGCGACCGCCGCGCCCGTCGTCTCGCGCTGCTCCTCGCCGTCGTCGCGACCTTCGCCAACCCCTACGGCGCCGCCCTCCACGACCTCGTGCGCCGTTATCTCCTCGGTGCCTCCGATGACAGCGTCGCCCTCGTCCACGACCGCATCCGCGAGTGGTGGCCGCTCTGGCGCTCGCCCCTCCGCGTCGTCTCCACGCCGCTTGAGCTCGTCGTCGGCGCTCCCCTGGCGCTGGCCTCGCTGTCGTTGCTGCGCGATCGTCGGTGGCGTCCGCGCGGTGTGTTGCTGGCGGTGCTGCTGGCGATGGCGCTGCGGCACAACCGCCACCTCCAGCTCTTCGGCCTCTGCGCGCTGTCGCTGCTGGCTGCGCCCGTCGAGGCGTGGGTCGCCGCCGTGGTCGCGCGTGGGCCGTCGTCGACGGGGTGGGCCCGTCGGCTGGTGGTGGTCTTCGCGGTGATCGCCGCCCTGAGCTGGTCGGTCGCGCGTGGGCAGCGACGGCCCGGGGACTGGGTCGACCCGACACACGACGACGAGGACGTAGCCTCGCTGCTCGCCGCGGCGCCGGCCGGGACGCGGATGTTCGTGACGCTCTTCTTCACGGGTTACGCCGTCGAGCGGGCTTATCCGCGGGTGAGGGTGTTCTTCGACACGCGCAACGACTGCTACCCGGCGGAGGTGCTGCGGGCGGGCTTCGACCTCGACGCCGGGAAGCTCTCTGCGGCCGAAGCGGACGCCGTGCTCAGGCAGTGGGGGGTGACCCACGCGCTCATCGGGTGTGAGTCCCGGGCCGCGCGAGGGTTCGCCGGGTGGCGGACGGTGAGGCGGACCGGGCGGTTCTGCTCGCTCGAACGCTGAAACCGACCCCGAGTGGTCTGCGGTGTTCGAGTCGAACGCTGCAACCGACTCGGAGTGGTCTGCGTGTTCGAATCGAACGCTGCAACGGACTCGGAGTGGTCTGCGGTGTTCGAATCGAACGCTGCAACCGACTCGGGGTGGTCTGCGGTGTTCGAATCGAACGCTGCAACGGACTCGGAGTCGTCTGCGGTGTTCGAGTCGAACGCTGCAACCGACTCGGAGTCGTCTGCGTCGACCACGTTTGCCTTTACAGGCAGTGGGGCTCGGGCATGGTGTCGTCCCCCCGCCGCGCTGGCGGGCGCGCAGAAGACCCACGGCGGAGGAGAGCAGACATGAGCAAGGCGGGCTGGGAGCAGGTCGGCGAGGCGGGCGGCTGGAAGAACACCACGGTCGGCGTCGGGCTCAAGGGGACGCTCTATACGGTGGAGCGCAGCGGCAAGCTGTACGCGACGAGCGCGCGCACCGGCGGCTGGGACGAGATCGGCAGCGGGTACAACACCCAGCACCTCGCCGTGGACGGCGAGCACCTCTACGCCATCGAGTCCGACGGGTCGCTCTACAAGGTGGCGACCGAGAGCGGTCAGTGGAGCCGCATCGGCGCCGCAGGCGACTGGAAGGGCACGACGGCGGCCCTCGCGGTCAACGGGTGCCTCTACTCGGTGAGCGACAACACCCTCTACGAGACCGACCTCTCGGACGGGTCGTGGGAGGTGCTCGGCGAGGAGGGCGACGAGGACGACGGCTGGGACACGAAGTTTCTCTTCTCCGACGACGACACGCTGTACGCGCTGGAAAACGACGGCAGCATCTACGAAATCGACGGCGACGACGGCTCGTGGGAGCAGATCGGCAACGCGGGCGACTGGAAGGGCACGCGCACCCTCGCCACGCTCAACGGCTTCCTCTACTCGGTGGAGGAGAGCGGCGTGCTCTACAAGACCGACCTCTCCACCGGCGACTGGGAGGAGATCGGGTCGGCCGACGACTTCGGCAACACCGCCCTGCTCTTCGGGACGGGCAAGGCCGTGTACTCCGTCGAGCACAACGGCAACCTCTACAAGCTCGATCTCTGAATCGGTACGAGCGCGATGGCAGAGGGGTGGCGCCTGACGGGGCGCCGCTCAACGTTGCCTTGACCCGTCGCGCGGGGGCCGCGTACGGTCCGTGTCGCTCGGAAAACATGCACGCCTCGTCGAGGATTACGGGATGAAGCTCGCCGCCGCAGGACTGTCCGACGTCGGACAGGAACGAGACCACAACGAGGATTCCTACGCGGTGGAAGAGCCCCTGGGCTTGTTCATCGTGGCCGACGGGATGGGCGGCCACCTCGCGGGCGAAGTCGCCAGCGCCATGGCCATCTCCACGGTCATCGAGCACGTCGGGGCCCACACGGGGCCCGATCGCGTGGCCGCCCTCGCCGAGGCGACGAAGCTCGCCAACACGCGGGTCATCGAGGAGGGCACCCGCAACCGCAAGCGCCGCGGCATGGGCAGCACCTTCGTGGCGATCATCCGCGACGGCGACGACTTCGGCGTGGTGCACGTCGGCGACTCGCGCTGCTACCGCTACCGCCACAGCGTGTTGGAGCGGCTCACCCGCGACCACTCGCTCATCGAGGAGTACGCGGGCGACGACCCCATCGCGCGCGCCGCGCTCGGCAACTACTCCAACATGATCACCCGGGCCATCGGCACCGGGGCCGAGGTCGAACCCGAGGTGCGCCGCGAGAAGCTGCTCGTGGGCGACACCTACCTGCTCTGCTCCGACGGTCTGTGCGGCGTGGTGAAGGACTCCGACATCGCGCGTGTCATCGGCAAGGGCCCCGACCTCATCGAGCGCGCCAAGGAGCTCGTGCAGATCGCCAACGAGCACGGCGGCCCCGACAACATCTCCGTCGTGCTGGTCCGCGTCGATCCGTGAACGGGTCCGATCCGGCCGCCGCCGGGCCATCTACCGCCGCCCTCGTCACCGCCTCGGTCGCGCTCTCCGTCGCCGTGGCCTACGCGTGCGGCATCACCTCGGCGGGCCTCCCCCTCGACAACCCGCACCTCTGGGACGCCCTCTCCCGCGGCTCCTTCCTCGCGCACCCGCCGCTGCGCTTCGTCGCCTCGTGCGCGCCCTTCCTCCTTGGTGCGCTCGCCCTCTCGTACCGCGTGCTTCGCACCACGCCCGACGACCTCCCTGCCTTCGTCTCCCCGTGGCGCCGCCTCGCGCTCGTGCTCGCGCCCGCCCTCCTGTCTCCCGTCGCGCTCGCCCAGGACGACCCGTGGCGCCGCCCGGCCCTCTTCGCCATCTGTCTCGGCGCCTCCGTCGCTGCGGCTGCCTTCCTCTCGCCGCCGTCGGCGCGCACGGAGAAGCCCGCGCGCCCCGCGTGGCAGGAGCACCTCCCCATCGTCGGCGTCATCGCCGCGCATGCGGTGCTCTTCTCGACGCTGGCGATCCTCCGTGACCGCGGCGAGTGGTCGGCCACCGTCGACCTCGGCCTCTTCAAGGAAGCCCTCTGGAACACCCTCCACGGCCGCGTGATGTTCTCGCCGACGGTGGGGTACAGCTTCCTCGGCGAGCACTTCTCGCCGGTGCTCTTCCTGCTGGTGCCGTTCTATTGGGTGTCGCCCACGAGCGAGTGTCTGCTCATCATCCAGACGCTCGCCGTCTCGGTCGCCGCGTGGCCCGTCTACCTCGTCGCGCGTGACCTCGGCCTGCGCCGCAGCACCGCCACGCTGCTCGCGGGCGCGATGCTGTGCAGCCCGCCGCTGCACACGGCGCTCATGTACGACTTCCACATGGACCTGCTCGCGGTCCCGGCCCTCTCGTGGCTGGTGCTCGCGCTCTCGCGCCGCCGCTTCGGGCAGGCCTTCGTGGCCGTCGCCCTGCTGGTCAGCGTGAAGGAGGACATGTTCATCCCGGCGGTGGGCGCCCTGCTCGCCTGCGCGCTGCCCGGCACCTCACGCGACCGCAAGTGGTCGGCCGCCCTCGGCGCCATCGCCGTCGGCTACTGCCTCTTCGCCATGGCGGTGCTGCTCAAGAAGTTCGGCCCGCCCCCCGGCGTGCCCGTCTACATGAGCGATGGGAGCGAGCCTGGCGGGTACAAGTTCCTCCGCAACTTCCGTCACCTGGGCGGGCCCGGTGGGCCGCTCGGCCACCTGCTCGGGCAGCCCGTGCGCTTCGTGCTCTGGGCCTTCACCGACGCGCGGCTCACCACCTTCACGACGCTGCTCGCGCCCGTCGGCTTCGCGTCGCTGCTCGCCGGTTGGCGCATCACGCTGCTCATGCCGCTGGGCATCATCCTGCTCTCGGACAACCCCGAGATCGTCGCGCTCCGCTACCACTACTCGGCCATCCAGCACCCCGGCGTGTACCTCGCCGCGGCCTTCGGTCTCGCCGCGCTCGTCACCCGCTCGCGCCACTCCGCGCGCACCGAGACCGCCGTCGCGGCCTACCTCGTCGCGGCCACCCTCACGCTCGTCGCCACGCACCCGACGAGCCTCGCGTCGCGCGTTCATGCGACGGACACGCGCGCCATCACCCCGCACACGCGCACCGTCGCCCGCCTCGCCGCGGCCGTGCCTCCGATGGTGCCGGTGAGCGTCTCGACGTGGATCGGCCCGCGCTTCTCCAACCGCCCCTACAACGGGCTCTTCCCCAACGGCATCGACCGCGCCGAGTGGGTGCTCGTCGACCTCCAGCGCCCGCCGTGGCCGGCCTCGGTGGAGAGCCGCGACGCGACGTTGCTGCACCTCATGCGAACGGGCTTCGGCGTGGTGCGGGCCGAGGACGGCGTGGTGCTGATGCAGCGCGGGCACTCGCCGCAGGGCAACCCCGAGGCGGTGCGCCGGCTCTTCGTCAACCGCCGCTACGAGGTGGAAGGAACCGAACAGACCGAGTTCCCCAACTGCTCGGTGCGTGATGTGAGCGCGAGCGACGGGCGGGCGAGGGTGGTGTCCGCGGATGATCCGCGGCCGCCGGGGTGGATGGTCTACGGGCCCTTCATCCGGCTGCCGCAGGGGCACTGGCGGGTGACGTTCAGGCTGCGCGCGCGACGGGCCGGGGCGGTGGGCAACGAGATCGGCCTGGTGGATGTGTTCCGCCCGCCGGGCGTGACCATCGCGCAGCGCGTGCTGACGCCGGAGATGTTTCCGACGGGCGAGTGGCGCGACGTGTCGCTGGACTTCGAGCTCGACGGTCCGGGCGGCGCTGGAGGGATGGAGTTCAGGGTGCGAACCGATCGCAACTGGGAGCTCGGCGCGGACGTCATCACGCTGAGCCCGACGGCCGACGAGGCGGGGATGGTCAGGTCGCTGATCGTGGGCGGGTGACGGTCAGGGCGTCGCGGTCCAGGTCGCGTCGCAGAAGCCCCAGAGCTCATCCCTCGTCGTGGTGGAGAACTGGGTCTCGTACTCCGAGTGGAAGTACCAGCGGTTGCGGGTCGGTGAGAGGGTGATGGAGCACGTCTCGTTGATGTTGGTGAACTCCGCGATGCGGGTGACCGAGCGGTCGGCGAGGCGCATGCGCGCGATGGCGGTGCCGCTCTCGGCATAGACCACGGAGAGGTCACCGCCGACCGACTCGGCGATGCCCCAGGCCGCCCAGTTTTCGCAGGTGTTGTGGGTCGGAAACCCGAAGGTTCCGACGAGCCGCACGGTGCCGCTCGGGAGGGAGATGGAGTACCAGTTGCCCGACGGGCTGGCGGTCGGGTTGGCCGGTCCCGCGAAGATGATGACCTGCCCGACGCCCGCGAAGACGCCGCCGCCATAGTTGTTGGTGTAGATGGTGAACGGCGTCGAGAGCGGGATGCGCGTGGTCGAGAGCGTTCCGGCCGAGTTGAGGCGACCGAGCTGCGTCACCACCATGGTCGCGGCGGTGTAGCTGGGCTGCGTGCCGGCGGCGCTGAGCAGCACGTAGACGTCGCCCGTCCCGAGGTCGCTGAAGATGCCGTCGTGACGGACCCCCACCGTGGCAGTGCTGATGAGGTCGAGGTTGGCGCGCACCGTCGCGGTGTCGCCCGTGTAGTACAGCGCGTCGGAGGACACCGCGATGCCGCCGCGGTCGTCGCCGCTCGCGGTCTCGTGGCCGGACACGCGGCAGTTGGTCGCGCCGAGGGACGTGACCCGGAAGTCGCTCGCGGTCGTACCGGCGATGCACGTGCCGCCGCTGCACGTCTGGCCCGCGGTGCACGCGCGGCCGCACGCGCCGCAGTTCGTGTTCGTGCTCAGCGGCGCCTCGCAGCCGTCGCTGAAGGTGCGGTTGCAGTCGCCGAAGCCCTCCTGGCAGACGAAGCCGCAGGTGCCGATGGCGCAGTCGCCGGTCGCGTTGGGCAGCGGCGGGCACACCATGGTCGTCGCTTCGGTTCCGCTGCTGTTGCAGGTGCGGAGCGAGGTGCCCACGCACGTCCGGCTGCCGGGCGTGCACGCGAGCGCGGCGCACACGTTGTCACGGCATCGCTGGCCGCTGGGGCAGGCGATGAGCGCGGTGCCGGAGCCCTCGGCGTTGCACACGCGACGTCCGCCGGTGGCCTCGTCGCAGGTGGTCGCGCCCGGCGTGCACGCCGTGGGCTGGCAGCGCCCTGAGCGGCACGTCTCGCCCGAGGCGCAGGCCGACTCGACCTGCGCGCTGCCGCGCGAGTTGCACACCGACTGCCGACTGGTGCTGACGCAGCTCGACTCGTTGGGCGCGCAGACCTGCACCGTGCACACGTGGGACGGCGGACAGAAGCGCCCGCGCGCGCAGTCGGCGTCGGCGATGCACTCGACGCAGCGGTTCATCACGCGGTCGCACACCCGACCGAGCGCGGCGCACTCGCTGTCGATGGTGCACTCGGTCATCGGGCCGGTGTCGACGGGGGGAGTTCCGGTGTCGGTGGGCGGCGTCCCGACGTCGTTGGTCGGGAAGCCAGCGTCGTCGGGGCCGGTGCCCGTGTCATTGGGGCTGGTGCCCGTGTCATTGGGGCTGGCGCCCAGATCGACGGCGGTGACGTCGGAGGTCACCGCTCCGTCGAGGAAGAGATCCAGCGATCCGCCACGGCTCGAACAAGCCGCCACCACAGAGAACAAACCAATCCATCGGCCCTTCATGGGCGCGACCATAGCAGCGGTCCCCGATCGCAGGCACAGTCCCGACAAGACCGACAATCGCCCATCAGGAGCTTATCAAACATGACGCCCGTTTCGCGCCTCGGCGCCCTCTCGCTCAGCCTCATCGTCATCGCCTGCGAGCCCAAGGCATCGACCCGCCCTGCGCCTGCGCCCGCCTCGGTGACCGCGCCCGCCAACGGCCGCGTGGAGATCACCGTCGACGACCAGGGCTACCACCCGTCGACGGTGCGCTCGGCGCCGGGGCGCGCGCTCACGCTGGTGTTTCGGCGGGCCGACGCGCTCAACTGCGGCGAGAAGCTGCGCTTCCCGTCGCTCGGATTGGAGCGCGATCTGCCGGTGGGTCAGTCGGTGGAGGTCGCGGTGACGACGCCAGCCTCGGGGGCGCTGGCGTTCACCTGCGGGATGAACATGTACCGGGGGAGTGTGGTGGTTCAGTAACGAGGCGGGATCAGCCGCCGGTCGCGACGGCGTCGCTCGCGGTCGCAGCGCCGTCGACCGGAGCGGCGCCAGCGTCGGCACCGCCGCAGCGTCGCGTGAAGTCGTCGAAGGACTCGCTCTCGCCGGGCGTGTCGCAGTTGGCCGCGGCCGGGGTCGGGGCCGCGCCACCGCCATCGTCGCCGCCGCTGCAACGCCGCGTGAAGTCGTCGAAGGACTCGTCCTCGCCGGGGGTGTCGCAGTTGCGGGCGCCGGGCGCCTGGTCGGGGCCGGGTGCCGTCGGGTTGGCGGTGTTGGCCGTGGGCGCGCCGGGCAGGACCACCGGAGCGGTCGCCGCCGTGGGGCGCGGGATGGTGAACGTCGTGAGCCACGGGACGTAGGTCACGATCATCAGCGCGCCGACGAAGAGAGCGATGAAGGGCATCACCATCTTGTAGAGGTCGGGCACCGGGCGGTTGAAGCGGAACCCCGCGATGAAGAGGTTCAGGCCCATCGGCGGCATCAGGTACCCGATCTCCAGGTTCATCAGGAAGACGATGCCCAGGTGATAGGGGTTGATGTTGAAGTGGAGCGCGATGCCCGCGATGAGGGGCACCACGACCACGATGGCCGAGAAGATGTCCATCAACATCCCGATCAACAGCAGGAAGAAGTTGAGCGCGATGAGGAACGAGAGCTTCGAGTCGATGAGCCCGCCGGCGGACTGGTGCTGCTGGCCGAGGATGTCGACGGCCTCGCGGCAGGTGCCGATGGAGTCGGCGTGCGCGTGCATGTACGCGAGCGCGGGCGGCCCGCAGGTGAGCCACTCGAAGAGGCGGTCGGCGATCTGCGCCTGAACGAAGTAGCCGACGAGCACCGTCGCCGCGCAGAGCTTCACGAAGATGGCGCCGACGAGCACCATGGACTCCGGGATGATGCGCGGGAGGTCGTTGCGGATGGTGAGGTCGCGGTAGACGAAGACCTCCATGACGACGACGTAGAAGGCCGTGAAGGCTGCCGCTTGCGACGGGTTGAAGATGCCCTTCACGAGGCCGGTGAGGAGGAAGACGGGGAGGATGAGCTCCCACTTGGCTTCCCACAGCGCGGCCTTGGCCTCAGCCCAGTCGAAGCGCGAGCGTGGCACCTTCGAGATGACGCCGACGACGACGCAGTAGACGATGACCACGCCGATGGCGACGAGCCCTGGCACGAGGCCCACCACGAGGAACTTCTGGAGCTCGAGGCGCTCCTGCCCGGGGGCGGGCTCCTGGAGGCCGGCGACGATGCCGTAGACGATGAGCGGCAGGCACGGCGGCACGGTGATGCCGAGCGCGCCGCCCGCGGTGACGAGGCCGAGGGAGAACTTCTCGGGGTACTTGTCACGCAGGAGCGCCGGGACGAGGAGCCCGCCGACGGCGACGATGGTGATGCCCGACGCGCCCGAGAAGATGGTGAAGAACGCCGACGCGAAGACGCACACGACGGCGAGGCCGCCGGGCATCCACCCGAGGAGGGCTCGGGAGACGCGCACGAGCCGCTGGGGCATGCGCGACTCGGACATGATGTAGCCCGCGAGGGTGAAGAGCGGGATCGTGGCGAGCACGCTCATGCGGGCGAAGTGGTTGCCGAGGATGTCCTCGACCGAGTTGGCGAAGACGTTGGCGTGGCTGTTGGCGTCGCCCTCGCTCAGCAGGTGCTTCACGAAGAGGAACAGGCCCATGCCGCCGAGGAAGCTGAAGAGCGGCGCCCCGAGGAGGGCCATCACCGCGAAGAACGCCACGCCGGCCGTCAGCGGGATGGTGGCGATGTGCGGCGCGAGGCCGAAGCGCATCGCGGCGAGGATGCCGAGCACCACCACGGCGGCGATGGCGAAGTGCTGCGTCTGCCCCTGCACCGGCTCGTAGACGTCGGGGTGAGGCGGGTCGTAGGAGCCCGTCGCGCGCTTGCGGTTGATGAGCGGAACCACGAGGGTGATCGCGGCGAGCACGCTCATGAAGATCGCGGGCTTCACGACGGTGGCAGCGCCCGCCGAGCAGGCCGCGACGAGCGCGACGAGCGCGCCGAGGGCGATGCCCACCTCGGTGGCGTCGGCGCGGTCGATGGCGGGCGGGGCCTTGGCCTCTTCGACCACGGCGCCCTCGTGTGCGGCGGCCACGGGGTCGACCTTCGCGGGGTCGATGGGGGCTTCGCCCGCGGGGGCCTTGTAGTTGGCGAGGCCCGCGACGAACTCGTGGAACCCGTGCAGCGCGAGGCGCAGCCCGATGAAGAGGAAGCCCGCCGGGATCACGTACTGGAACTGAAACGACTGGTCGACGGAGCTGACCACGCCGTTGCGCTGGTTTTCGATGAGGGTCTGCGCGACCTGCACGGTGGCCTCGTGCAGGCAGCGGTTGATGCCGGACGCGAGCGCAAACGCCACGAAGGCGCCCATGGTCGCGGAGACGCCCACGACGAGGCGACGGCCGCGGTCGGGGAGAAGGCGTGAGAGGGCGTCGATGGCGAGGTGCTTGCGGCCGCGCGTCGCGAAGCTCGCGCCGAGGAAGGCGGCCCACATGGTTCCGTGGAGCAGCACGTCGGAGGCGATGGGGAGCACGGCGCGCATGAGCCACTCGGTGAGCGCGCCGAGCCCGAAGGCCACCGGCACGAACATCATCACGGCCTGGTTCACGGCGACGCGACGCGGGAGTTCCTTCCCGAGCAGGCGCTTCAGCAGACCTTCGGCGGGTGCCGGCTCGTTGGGCGCGCCGGAGAGCTTGAGCCCAACGAGCAGCAGCCAGATAGCGGCGCACAGCCCGATGCGCGCGAAGGTCGACCAGTTCTGGATGATGCGGAACGCGGACTCCGAGACCGCCGCGAACAGCATGAAGACAACGATGACCAGGCTCAGCGAGCTCTCCGCCAGCAACACGCCCCGGTCGAGGCGGTCGAGGGGTCGGAGAAAGGGCGCTGGCTTCGCGGTCGGTGCGGCACCTGCCATGGGTCAAAACACTCCCTGTTCAGCGTCCGCCGAACGGGTCGGACTCTATGAGCAAACGTCCGCCCGTCGCTAGCAGAGACGCTCCCCGCAGCCTCGGAATGCCCGCGGATGACCCGAGTCACGGTCGGTGCTTGCAGACATTCGTATGGACGTATATACCGATCCCCGGATGGAGCCGCAGCTCGCCAACGCCCCGACCCCACAGGCCCGATGGGAGCTGTACCGGCTCCTGTCCGAGCCCGTTCGTCTGCGGCTGCTGGCGCTCGCCTCGGTCGACGCGCTCGCGGTGGGTGAGCTCGCAGAGCTCCTCGGCGAGCTCCAGCCCAACGTATCGCGCCACGTCGCGGCCCTGCGGCAGGCGGGCCTGGTGCAGGTGCGTCGTCACGGCACCTGGGCTCTCGTGCAGGTGGCGGGCGAGGGGCGCAGAGACGCCGTGGTCGAAGACGCGCTGCGCACCGGGCGCTCGCTCTGCGACAAGGACGGCAGCCTCGCGCGGGTCGCCGACGTGGTGGGGGCGCGCGAGCGCTCGACGCGGGAGTTCTTCGCGCGCTCGTCGAAGGGCGCGGTGGTGGTCGGCCCGCCGCCCGAGCTCGCGGCCTACCTCCTGGCGCTAGCGCCGCTCATCCCGCAGCGCGCGCTCGCGGTCGACGTGGGCACGGGTGACGGTCGACTGCTGGAGATCCTGGCGCCGGTGTTCACGCGGGTGCTGGCCATCGATCGGGCGGGCGCGCAGCTCGCGATGAGCGCCGAGCGCGTGGCGCAGCGCGGGTTCGACAACGTCGAGCTCGTCGAGGGCGAGGTCGATGGTGTCGAGGTGCGGCGGGCGCTGAAGAAGCTGTGCCCGGTCGGGGCTGATGTGGTGTTTGCGTCGAGGGTGCTGCACCACGCGCCGCGGCCAGCCGACACGCTCCGTCGCATGGCGGCGCTGGCGCGACCGGGCGGCGCGGTGATGGTGCTCGACTACGGTCCGCACGACGACGAGGCGCTGCGGGCGCAGCAGGCCGACCTGTGGCTGGGCTTCGAGGCCGACGAGCTGCGCCGCTTCGCGCGCGAGGCGGGCCTGGAGCAGGCGACGGTGGTGGAGGTTCCGGCGGCGTGGCGCGGCAACGGTCCCGACCGGGGCGTGCCGTGGACGGTGCTGAGCGCGAGGGTGGCGGGGGACGATCGATCGACGACGAAGGTCGCTGCGAGCGCAGCGAAGAAAGAGAAGAGACGATGAGCAACAACGAGAAGGCTGGGAAGTACAAGGTCAAGGATCTCGCGCTGGCGGAGCTCGGTCGCAAGGCGATCCGCATGGCCGAGAAGGAGATGCCGGGGCTCATGGCCGTGCGGGCGGAGTTCGGTCCGACGAAGGCGCTCAAGGGCGCGCGCATCGCGGGCTGCCTGCACATGACCATCGAGACCGCGGTGCTCATCGAGACGCTGACTGCGCTCGGCGCCGAGGTCACCTGGACGAGCTGCAACATCTTCTCGACGCAGGACGAGGCCGCCGCCGCCATCGCGGTGACGGGCGTGCCGGTGTTCGCGTGGAAGGGCGAGACCGAGGCCGAGTACGACTGGTGCCTGGAGCAGCAGATCTACGCGTTCGAGGGCGGCAAGGGCCCCAACATGATCCTCGACGACGGTGGTGATCTCACCGTGCTGATCCACAACAAGTACCCGCAGCTCTTCGAGGGCGCCGACCCCGTTCGCGGCATCTCCGAGGAGACCACCACGGGTGTGCACCGCCTGTACGAGATGCACCGCAAGGGCACGCTCAAGGTCCCCGCCATCAACGTCAACGACTCGGTGACCAAGTCGAAGTTCGACAACCTCTACGGCTGCCGCGAGTCGCTGCTCGACGGCCTCAAGCGCTCCACCGAGGTGATGGTCGCGGGCAAGCTCGCGGTGGTCTGCGGCTACGGCGACGTGGGCAAGGGCTGCGCGCAGTCGCTCCGCGGCATGGGCGCCCGCGTGGTCATCACCGAGATCGACCCCATCTGCGCGCTCCAGGCGGCGATGGAGGGCTACGAGGTTCGTCGCCTGGAGAGCGTCGTCGAGACGGCCGACATCTTCATCACCGCCACGGGCTGCTCGGACGTCATCACGGGCGAGCACATGGTGCGGATGAAGGACAGCGCGATCCTCGCCAACATCGGGCACTTCGACTCGGAGATCCAGGTCGCCTATCTGGAGAAGCACCCCGAGATCAAGAAGGAGAACATCAAGCCGCAGCTCGACCAGTACATCTTCCCCAACGGCAAGCGCCTCACCGTGCTCGCCTCCGGGCGCCTGATGAACCTCGGCTGCGCCACGGGTCACCCGTCGTTCGTGATGTCGAGCTCCTTCACCAACCAGTGCCTCGCCCAGCTCGCCATCTGGAACGAGCCGGCCAAGTACCCGCTCGGCGTCCACGTGCTGCCGAAGGAGCTCGACGAGAAGGTCGCCTCGCTCCACCTCGCCAAGCTCGGCGTCGAGCTCTCGACCCTGAGCACCGCGCAGGCCGACTACCTCGGCGTGCCAGTGGCCGGGCCCTTCAAGCCCAACCACTACCGCTACTAAGCCAGCGCGTTCCCTTCCCTCCGCCTTCGGAAGTGCTTATCCACCGCGCGCTGTGAACGCGCCGGACGACGACGAGCACGACGACTCCAACAACACACCCGATGACGACGACGAGGCCCTCGTCGGCGAGGTCCTCGACGTCGAGTCGATTGGCGGTGAGCTGGTGCGCTCGCCCGACGACGAGCGGGCCATCGTCCCGGCCGGTCCGCGCGACGCCATCGGGCGCTTCCTCGATCAGATCAAGCGCTACCCCCTGCTCAGCGAGGAGGAGGAGCGCTCCCTCGGCCGACGCGCGCGCGATGAGGGCGACGCCGATGCGATGCGCAAGCTGGTGGTGCACAACCTCCGACTCGTGGTGCACATCGCCTTCGAGTTTCGCCGCCAGTGGACCAACGCCCTCGACCTCATCCAGGAGGGCTCCACCGGGCTCGTCGAGGCGTCACGGCGGTGGGAGCCCGACCAGGGGGCGCGCTTCGGCACCTACGCCGCGTATTGGATCAGGGCCTTCGTGTTGAGGTTCCTGTTGACCAACTTCCGGCTGGTGCACACCGGCAACACCCGCGCGGGTCGCAAGCTCTTCTTCCAGCTCGAACGCGAGCGTCGACGCCTCCTCGGCGCGGGCATCGACCCGACCCCGAAGCAGCTCGCGGCCAACCTCGACACCTCCGAGGCCGACGTGCGCGAGGTCTCGGCCTCCCTCGCGGGCGGCGAAGTGGGCCTCGACGCGCCGATGCTCGGGCCTGGCGGCAACTTCGCCGGAGCGCTGACCTCCGCGGACAATCCCGAGCGGGCGGCGGCGGGCCGCGAGGTGCTCGGCGCCCTGCGCGAGCTGGCCGATGAGTTCGGTCGAACGCTCACCGACCCGCGGGAGCGCGCGCTGTGGGACGAGCACCTGCGCGGCGAAGACCCGAAGCCCCTGTCCGAGCTGGCTGCCCGCTTCGGGCAGACCAAGCAGCGCCTCGGGCAGCTCGCCAACGGCCTGCGGGCGAGGTTTCGGGCGCGGCTGGTCGAGCGCTTCGGCGACGCGGTGGAGGACACCCTCGGGGTGGGCGACGACCCCGAGGACGTGTAGAAGGCTCTCTAGATGGGAGCTTGCGACGGCGCTTTCGCTGGACGCACAATCACGAGGCCATGGCGTCAGACGCCGACAACAAGGAGCCGCCGGGCGGAGACGCTGCCCCGCACGCTCGCGCGCTCG
Source organism: Polyangiales bacterium (assembly GCA_044229975.1). GTDB lineage: Bacteria > Myxococcota_A > Polyangia > Polyangiales > SCUS01. Next base: position 632,348 of record JBGARZ010000003.1, on the reverse strand, counting down.
GTCGCTACGAGCTCCTGACGGAGATCGCGAGCGGGGGCATGGCCTCGGTGTTTCTCGGGCGGGCGCGGGGCGTGGCGGGCTTCGAGCGCGTCGTGGCCGTGAAGGTCTGCCACCCGCACCTGCGCTCGGATGAGGAGTTCGCGGGGATGTTCCTCGACGAGGCGCGGCTGGCGGCGAAGATCCACCACCCCAACGTGGTGAGCACCCTCGACGTGGGCGACGAGGCCGGGCGGCTCTTCCTGGTGATGGAGTACATCGAGGGCGACCGGCTCTCGGGGCTCATCAAGGCCGCGGGCCGGCGCGCGCGCAGGGTCCCCATCGGGGTGACGGCGCGCATCTTCATCGACCTGCTCTCGGGACTGCACGCGGCGCACGAGCTCACCGACGGCGACGGCTCCGCGCTCGCGGTGGTGCACCGTGATGTGTCGCCGCAGAACGTCCTGGTGGGCGTCGACGGGGTCGCGCGCATCACCGACTTCGGCATCGCCAAGGCCCAGGCCCGCATCACCACCACCGGGCTGAAGAAGGTGAAGGGCAAGCTCTCGTACATGGCGCCCGAGCAGCTCGGGGAGGGCGGATCGGTGAGCCGCCGCACGGACATCTACGCGGCCGGCGTGGTGCTCTGGGAGACGCTCACCGGCAAGCGGCTCTTCCGGGGCGAGACCGACGTGGAGACCGTCGAGGCCGTGCTGCGCGCCGAGGTGAAGCGCCCGTCGGAGGTGTCCGACGACATCGACCCCGCGTTTGATCCCATCGTGATGAAGGCCATCGCGCGCGACCCTGAGGCGCGCTTCGCCACGGCGGCCGCCTTCGCCGACGCCATCGAAGACCTTCCGCTCAAGATCGCCAACGCCCGCGCCGTGAGCGCCCTCGTGCAAGAACTCCAGGGCGCCACCCTGACCGCGCGGCGCGACCTCGTTCGTCGCATCGGAGAGGGCGAGCCGCTGGTGCTCGCCGAGCTCACCAACCCGTCGGCCGTTCGCTTCGCCCGTACCGACCTCTCGTTGTCCCTCGCGTCATCGCTGCCCCCTCCGCTCGCGCCCGCAGCGCCTGTTGAGTTGGAAGCAGAGCTCGAACTGGACGAGCCCGCAGCCCCGGCGCGCAGCCGATCGTGGGCGCTCATCGCCCTGCCGGTGCTGTTGCTCCTGCTGGTGGCGGGCATCGCGCTCGCGGCTCGCCATCCCGCCGATCGCCCCGCGCCTCGTCCCGTCGCCGCCCGACCCGCTGCGCCGCCCGAGGCACCGCCGCTCGCACCGCCGCCCGAGCCCGTCGTGGTGCCGCCTCCGGTCGAGGCCGCGCCGCCGCCACCGCCACCCGCCGCGCCCGTCGAGACGCCGCGCCCGGTCGTCGTCGCGCGGCCTGGTGTTCGTCGTCTCCCGCCGCCGCGCCGCCCCGGGTCTGGCGTCACCCAACCCACGACCGACCCCACTCCCACGGGGGAGTTCCGACCCGGATCGATCTGACCTCCCATGCGAACTCTTCCTTTCGTTTTCGCCGCCCTCGTCGGTGCCTCCCTCCCTTCGGTCGCGTCGGCGCAGGAGAGCCCGGCCTTCGCGCAGCAGCGCTTCACCCGCGGCACGGCGCTCTACGACGCCCACGACTATCCCCACGCGTTGGAGGAGTTTCGCGCGTCCATCGCCCTCTTCGGATCGCCCAACACCCGGCTCTATCTCGGTCGCTGTCTGCGCGAGCTCGGCCGCTTCGATGAGGCCGTGCCGGAGTTCGAACGCGCTGTTCGCGAGGCCGCCGACCGCGCGCTGCAAGACCCGCGGTACCGACAGACCCGCGACGCCGCGCAGGCAGAGCTCTCGCAAGCGGAGGCCCGTGTCGGTCGCCTCACGCTGACCATCCCGGACATCCCCGCGACGGCGTCGGTGCACGTCAACGGGCGAGAGATCCCGGTTGCGGCGCTCGGCATCGCCATCCCGGTGATGCCCGGCGCGCTCGCCATCGTCGTCGAGGCGCCTGGCTTCGAGCGCGAAGAGCGCAGTGCGGAGGTGGCCGTCGGTCGTGAGGCGACGGTGAGCGTGGCGCTGCGTCGCCTCCCCGAGCCGGAGGTCACCGCGCCCGCGGTCGTGGTCAACACTCCGCCGCCCGTTGCGCCACCCCCGCGTCGTGGTCCGCCCCGCGCGCTCGGCTGGATCGGCGTTGGCGTCGGCGCGGTCGGCTTCGCCGGGTTCGCGGGCTTCTATGTGCTGGCCAGCGGTCGCTTCGACGACTTCGGTCAACGCTGCCCGGTGACGCCGTGCTCCGCGATCCCGCAAAGCGAGGTCGACGCGGGGCGCACCTATCAGCTCCTCACCAACATCTCGCTCGGCGTCGGCATCGCGGGCGCCGCCGCGGCCATCACCCTCTTCGCCATCGGTCGATCGTCGACGCCGCCGCCCGTCTCGGTCGCCATCGGTCCTCGCAGCCTCGGCGTGGGAGGAACCTTCTGATGCGCCACTCCATCATCCTCCGCGCCGCTTCGCTCGCCTCGCTCTGCGCCGCCCTCGGTTGCTCGTGGGAGTGGGACCGCTACGTCCCCGGCGCCGCTCCCGTCGACGCCTCCGTCGTCGATACGCTCACCACCGACGTCGTCGGAACCATGGACACCCCCGACGCCGCCACCACCGTCTGCGCCAACGACGAGGAGTGTGGCCTCGCGTCGAGCGAGCGCCCCGTGTGCGACACCGTCGCAGGCCGCTGCGTCGCCTGCACCGTCGCTCGCGATGTCTGCGGCGATGGCCGCTACTGCACCGCCGATCACACCTGCGCTGCCGGCTGCCGCGACGACGACGCCTGCCTCGCCATGACCTCCGATGCGGGCGCCCCCGATGCGGGCGCTCCCGCGTCGCACTGCGACCCGGCCACCCACGCGTGCGTGCAGTGTCTCACCACCGACCAGTGCCCCGTCGGCACGCGCTGCCTCGACCGCGCCTGCGTGGCCGGTTGCGACGCCGCGCGCGGCTGCCCCGCCGATCGCACCTGCTGCGGCGGCGCCTGCGTCGACACCGCGGCCGACCCCAACCACTGCGGCGTGTGTGGCTCGCTCTGCACATCGGCCAATGGTGTTCCGGCGTGTGTGGCGAGCCGCTGCGGCGTCGGTCGCTGCAACGAGCCCTTCGGCGACTGCGACGGCGACCCCACCAACGGCTGCGAGGCCAACACCCAGTCCTCGGTCGCCCACTGCGGCGGCTGCGGTCGGCCGTGCGCCGAGCGGCCCAACACCGTCGCGTCGTGCGCGAGCGGGGCGTGCTCGTACGCGTGCGCCATGGGCTACGGCGACTGCGACGGCGACCCGACCAACGGCTGCGAGACCGACGTCGCCCGGTCGCTCACCCACTGCGGTCGCTGCGCCAGCGCGTGCACCATCGCCGGGGGTACGGCCGCGTGTGTCGGCGGCGTGTGTACGCGCACCGCGTGCGCCACCGGCCGCGGCGACTGCGACGGCGACACGGCCAACGGCTGCGAGGTCGACCTCCTCAGCGACGCGAACCACTGCCGGCTGTGCAGCACCGCCTGCCTCTTCAGCCGCGGCTCGGCGGTGTGTGTCGCGGGCGCGTGCGCCATCGGCCGCTGCGACACCGGCTTCGACAACTGCGACGGTGACACCAACAACGGCTGCGAGACGACGCTCGCCACCTCCGTCGCGCACTGCGGCGCGTGCGGTCGGAGCTGCGCGTTCACGCAGGCCGCGGCGACCTGCGTCGCGGGGGCGTGCGTGCTCGGGGCGTGCTCGACCGGCGCGGGCAACTGCGACGGGGTCGCCGCCAACGGGTGCGAGGTCGACACCACCACGTCCATCACGCACTGCGGCGGCTGCGGTCGGCCGTGTCCGACGCGGCCCAACTCGGTGCCCTCCTGCGCTGCGGGGGTGTGCGGCATCACCTGCCTGCCGGGCTTCGGCAACTGTGATGGCAACGCGCTCAACGGCTGCGAGACCGACGTGCGGGCGAGCAGCACCGACTGCGGCGCCTGCGGTCGTGCCTGCGCGCCTGCCAACGGGACGGGAACCTGCGCGGCGAGCGCCTGCACCGTCACGACCTGCAACCCCAACTACGCCGACTGCGACGGCCTCGCGGCCAACGGGTGCGAGACCGAGCCCGTCGCCAACAACCAGCACTGCGGCGCGTGTGGCAACGTCTGCACGGGAGGCCGTACCTGCGTCGCGGGGCGCTGCTCGCTTCCGACCTTCGCGGGCTACAGCGTTGGCACCTCCCCCATGGGCGTCGATTGGATCGAGGCGTGTTCGCTGCCCGGGATGACGCGCATCCTGGCCAACCAGGACGACGCCATCGAGCGAGGCATCCTGCCGTTTCCGGTGGAGTTCTGGGGCTCGACGAACTTCACCTACTTCGTGAGCTCCAACGGCTGGGTCGGGTTTGGCGACTACTACGCCAACATCACGGCCCTCCCCATGACGATGCCGTGGCGCCACTACAACTCTCTCCCGCGGGCCGGAACGCCCCTCCCGGCGGCGTACGTCTTCGGCATCGACCTCGTGCAGGGTTCGCAGGGCGTGTGCGTCGCGGTGCAGGGCGCCGCGCCCAACCGTCGCTTCGTCGTGCAGTCGTCGGGCGCGCAGCTCTACGACAGCTCCGAAGGCACGCTCGACCCGACTGCCTTCGCCTACGAGCTCATCGCCTACGAGTCCGCGGGCTACCTCGACATGGTCTTCAACACGCCGTTCATGTCGCCGGGAGGCACCCCCGTGGTGTCGCCGACCAACGTCACGGTCGGCCTGCAGGACTTCCGCTCGGTCACCTCTCCCCGCGGCGTGAACTACGTCGGCACCGTCACTCCGACCACGCGCGTGCGCTTCACGCCGCTCTGATCAGGCCGACTTCGCGACCTTCGACGACGAAGGCTTCGGCGCGCGCCTCGTGCTGACCGCGGCCTTGCGCGCACCATCCGCAGCGCCCTCCACCGGCGAGGCCGAGCGGGTCTGGTTGCGGCCGCCGTGCTTGGCCGCGTAGAGGGCCTGGTCGGCCTTCTCGAAGAGCCCGCCGCGGGTGTCGCCGTCGCCCGGAAACGCCGCCACGCCGAGCGAGCAGGTCACGCTGAGCGCCCCGTGCTCGGTGCGAAACACCTCGCGCTGAAGCTCTTCGCGGATGCGCTCGGCCAGCAGGAAGGTCCCCGCCGCGTCGGTCTGCTCGCACACCAGCACGAACTCCTCGCCGCCGAAGCGCGCGATGATGTCCGTCTCGCGTCGGCAGCGGCCGAGCACGGCGCCGAGCCCCTTGATGACCACGTCACCCACGGCGTGACCGTAGGTGTCGTTGACGGTCTTGAACTTGTCGATGTCGAGCACGATGAGCCCGAGCGTTCGACCGAAGCGCGCCGCCGCCCGCAGCCGCTGCTCGAACTCCGTCTCCAGCGCGCGCTTGTTGAGGTGCCCCGTCATCGGGTCGGTGGTGGCCATCTCCTCCAGGCGGCGCACCGCGGCGGCGTTGGCGAGCGTCACCGACGCGTGCGAGGCGAGCACGCCGAAGAGCTGACGGATGGCCTCGGGAAAGGCGCCCTTGCGCTGGGCGCAGAGGGTGAGCGTTCCGAGGGCCTTGTCGCGCGCCACGAGGGGCAGCACCAGCACCGAGGTCATGGTCTTCAGGGGCAGCGCCTTGGTGAACACGAACTGCGTCTTCGGGTCGACCTGACCGCGGTACGGCAGCGCGACGCGTGAGCGCACCGAGGCCGCAACGAGGCCACCGTTGTCGGCGAACTCCGCCGTCGCGAGCCCGGCGGGCGCCTCACCCGCGACGTGCCGGACGCGGTGCCGATCGGCGATCGCGTCGTAGGCCGTGAACACCAGCAGGTCGTGCGGCGCGATGGACTGCGCGGCGTGGGCGAGGGCGGTGAGGCACTGGTCTTCGGTCATCGCTTCGCCGAGGGCGCGCGAGGCTTCGAAGAGGGCGGTCATGTCGTTCTTGATGCGTTCGAGGCGGGCGAAGACGCGCTCGTTGTTGATGAGCCGCCGGGCCTGGAGCGCCACGCTCTCCAGCGTCGCCTGCTCCTCCGCGGTGAAGCCCCGGTCGTCGTCGCGGTCGGCTGCCAACACACCGCGCACGGCGCCGTCGTCCATCACGGGGACGCCCGCGAAGCACCGCACACCCGACGGCGTCGGGTAGTACGGCAGGCCCGCGTAGTCGGGGCGCAGGCTCGACAGCGCCACCGGCCGACCGAGCTGCATCACGGCTCCAAGCGCGCCCGCCCCCGAGGGGATGGGCTCGGTCTGGATCGCGTCGTCCGTCGCCGCCTCGACGAGGCGCAGGTGCTGGCCCTTCGCGTCGACCCAGAGCAGCGCGCAGGTGCGGAGCTGCATCGTCCGCCGCGTGAGGTTGAGCAGCCCGACGAGCGAGGCGTGGATCTCTTCGAGGCTGCCGCGGGTGCGCGCCTCTTCGCTCCCCTTCGGGCGCGCGCTCGCCTGCGAGGCGGTGGCGCCGAGGCGCAGCGAGCGGGCGGAGTCGCGCTGCCGTCGGCGCTCGTCGTGGAGGAGCGTGCGGGCGTGGGCGCGCACGCGGAGCACCTCGGCGCGCGTGAGCATGAAGTGGATGGCGGCGCTGCCGAGCACGACGGCGAGGCGTAGTCCGAGGTCGCGCGGGTCGAGCGCCGGGAAGGCGGCGTGGTGGAGGGCGAGCTCGAGGAGAACCGCGCAGACGACGACGACCCAGGTGCGCCTGGGGGCGCCGAGCGCGACGGCCGCGGCCAGCACCAGCAGCGGGAGCGCCGAGAGGGGACCGGCGAGGCCGCCGCCGACGGATGTGAGCGCGTAGGTGAGCGAGAGGCAGAGGATGGCCGCGCCGAGGTCGAGCGGGGGTTGCTCGCCGTCGACCGCGCGACGCTTGATGGGCATGAGCCGCAGCACGAGGCCCACGGCACCGGCGCCGACGACGACGCCGTCGAGGACGTGGATGGTTCCGGGCCGCATGGCCCCATCGGCGATGCGCGCGGCCACGGCGAGGGTGACCGCGGGCGCGGCGACGACCCGCGCGACGCGCCGAACCGAACCGAAGAGCACGACCATGTTCATGCGCGGCATCGCACCCTGGGCAGGGCCGGTAGCAGCGGGCGGAGCGGTGCCGCAAGAAAACGGCCGAGTGCCTACACTGTGAGCGGCGGAGGGCGAATCGAAGGGCGCGATGACGGATCGCGGAGGCGACGGCCACGCACGCGGACGAGGAGCATCGCGATGTCGACGGGTCGAGGTCTGCGTGGGTGGTCGAGGCGGGGTCGCTGGATGGTGGTCGTGATGGCCATCGGCTGCGCCGAGACGGCGGTGGTCGATGACGCCGCGAGTGATGTTCCCGCGGCGGATGCAGGGAGTGACGCCGGTGTCGTCGACGTGCCCATCGACCGCGCGAGCATCGACGCACCGACGGTGATGGATGTCCCCGGCGATCGTGGCTTCGACAGTGGCGTCACGGATGCGACCACGCCCATGGACGTGCCGATCGATCGTGGCGTCGACGTCAGTGCGAGCGCGGACGGGTCGGCCTGTTCACATGCGGACGGTGGCGTTCCGTCGCCCCAGTTCCAGTTGATCTACGACACGGTGATGGGCGATTCGAGTTCGCGCCCCGCGGGCTGCACCACCAGCAGCCGATGCCACGGCAATCCGGGCGAGGTCTTCGAGCTGACCAGCGCCGCGACGGCCTTCGCCAACCTCGTCAACGTGCGCGGGCGCAACTGCCTGCACGTCGCCCCGTGCGACCCGGCGCAGAGCTCACTCGTGGCGATCCTTCGCGGTCGCACCGACGGCTGCGGCTTCAACCACAACGGGCTCGCGGTGCGCACCGCGGCCGAGATCGCGCTCGTCGAAGACTGGATCCGCGCAGGCGCGAACTGATCTCGGGCCACGATCGCCTTCTTGTAGAGTCCCGCTCTGCGCAGAACGCGCCGACGGGGAACGCTCGACCATGACCGCCTACCGCGATCCGCCGCTCGAAGACCCTCCCGCGCTGACGCGCCGCTGGTGGCCCGCGTTGCTCGCGCTCGCCGCCTGGGTGGCGGGCAACTTCATCCCGATGCCGCTACCGGGTGTCGACCGCGACGCCGCGCGAGCTTTCGTCCTCGGGTCGCCCTCTGACTTCGCTCCGTACTGCCGCGGCCACATCGTGTCGCTGGTCGGGACGGCGCTGAGCGCGGTGCTCGTCGTGCGTGCCGTCCTGGCGCTCGCGACCCACGGCCGCGACGAACAACGCCGTCGGCGATGGCACCGCCGCGCTGCCGTCATCTTCGGGCTGATGATGGTCACGCAGGGTCTGAGCACCGCGATCTGGCTGGAGTCCGCGCACACGCACGAGTACATCAGCCTCGTCGCCGAACCTGGGTGGGCCTTTCGCGCTGGCCTGATGGCCCTCTTCGCCCTCAGCGGCGCTGCCGTGTGGGCGCTCGCGACCGTCATCACCCGCGCCAACGTCGCGCACGGCCCGATGGCGCTCGTGTGCGCCGAACTCACGCTCTCGCTCGCCGCCTCGCTCTACGCCGACGGCCGCGCCGCTTCACGCGACCACGCCGCCCTCGATTTCGCCGGCACCGTCGTTGGAACCATCGTCCCGACCATGGCGCTCCTCGTCGCGCTCTGGCGCTGGTCGCCGCGCTCGTGGCCGCAGCGCTTCTTCCGCGGCGTGCAGGCGCTGTCTCCGCTCGACCTGCTCCCGCTGCCGCTCTACGCCGCGTCGCGCGTGAGCCTCCTCGCCGAGCGCGCCGGGCACGCCCACGCCTTCGTCGCGCTCGCTCTTCAGCTCGCGGCGGGTCTCGCGGTCGCGGGCCTCATTGCACGCTGGCTGCGGCAACGCTCTCCCTACGCCCCGTCGCGCGCGAGCCTCGCGGCGGCGATCGCCCTCCCGTTGGCCTGTATCGCTGCCGTGGCCGCGGGCATGGTCTCCCACGGCGGGCGTATCCCGTCGCACGTGGTCGCGTCCTTCGATCCGTCGCCCGCGTGGACGACGGTCTCACTCCGCGGCGACGAGGCGACGGCTTCCATCGACGCACCGCGCCTGGTCGAACGGCTGCGCGCGCTGCACCACCGCGCCGAGGTGGCCGAGGCCAACGGCGGTCGCATCTCGTTGCGCGTGGCCGTGGTCGACGGAGACGCGCGGGCCGTCGTGGCGTCGCTGCTACCTCGCGGAGACTTCGCGATCTATCGCGCTTCGGACGATCAGGAGCCGCTCATGCCCTCGAACGGTCCGACCATCGAGGGGCTGGCGATTCGCGTCATCGGTCGCCCCTACGCGACCGTGTACGCGGGCCCGACGGAGGAGTCGCTCGCGCCCGTGGTACGCCGCTCCGAGTCCGCCCCCGGCGCGGTCACGCGCATCCACTGCAGCGGTAGCTCCCGCCATCCAGAGTCACGGTGCTTCGCGCTCCGGCTCGAACCGACGCCCGCCGTCACCAACCGTCACATCGCGTCCGCCGAGGCGCTCACGCAGGAGGACGATGGGAGTCCGTACGTGCGGGTCGTGTTTACGCCAGAGGGTGCGCGGGCCTTCGAGGCGCTCACCCGCGCGTCGGTGCGCCACCTCGTCGCGATCGTGCTCGACGAGCGGATCCACTCGGCTCCTGAAGTGTTGGAGCCCATCACCGGGGGCGCAGCGAGCGTGTCGTTCTATGACGATCGACCGATGGCGGAACGAGTGGCCGCGGCCCGTGCGATCGCCGCGTCACTGTCGACGGAGCCGCTCGCGGGGCGGTGGTCGCTCGCTCCGTAGTGCGCGCCGCTCAACGACAGTGCGTGCCGCCGCCCCAGCCGTATCGCGACCCGTACTGGTACACCGTCTGACACCCCGATGGCGCAAGCCCGGGGCCCGCCGAGGGCTGCGGCGACAGCAGCGGCAGCCCCGCAGCGCAGCCCATGAAGGCGAGCGACAACACCCCGAGCACGATCACCATGCGGCTCCTGGAAAGCCTCTACCGCACGCTCATGGGGCAGACCAGCGACGGCCCTCGTCGTCGCTACAGCGACCGCGCCCGCTGTGCCGGGATCTCCACGATGATCTCGTCCCGACGCACCCAGCCGAGCTCTTCGCGCACGGCCCGCTCGCGCGCCCGCGGGTCTCGCTGAAACGCCTCGAGCTCCGACCGCAGGCGCAGCAGCTCCGTGGCGAGGCGGTGGTTCTCGTCGAGCTGCGCCGTGAGCTGCGCGCGCAGTCGTCGATGGCGCGGCAGACCGTTGGCGCCGAAGATCATGGTCGGGACGCCGATCACGGTGACGAGCAGCAGGAAGAGGGGCAGCGCCAGGGTGAAGCGCGCGCGGAGGGCGTCCATCGGTTTGCAGGGTAGGTGGGCGCCCGCCGCAGGGTGAACTTTCTGGATCTCAATCGAGCGGCAGCACCGAGATCTCCGCTCCGTCGGCCACCCCGAGAAACTGGAACACCGCCCGCGGAACCCTCACACCGCCATCGTCCGCCACCATCGCCGGGCAGCTCGTTGCGCGGAAGTACGGTGCTTCCTTCAGGTCGGTGGCCACGATGGATCGCTGTCCCTCCGCCACCCCGTCGACGGGTCGAACGGGGCCGCGGCGGGTCTTCTTCACCAGCAGGATCTCGTCGGTGGCCGCGCGGAAGTGGGGCCCGCCGTCGAAGGGGTCGATGCGGTTGCAGTACTGGAACCCGATGCGCCGCAACATCTTCTCGACGCCGCGGGTCTCGCGCCCGACCTTGCCGATGACGTCCTGCGCGTCGTTGGGCAGCAGCGACACGTACACGTCGCCGCTGGGGAAGAGCGACTTGATGAACTCCTTGTTGCGCTTGGAGAGCCGGTCGGCCTCCGAGTAGCTCATGTCCGTGAACTTCCGCCCGAGCGCCTCCCAGAGATGGCTCGTGCCATCGGGGAGCAGCGGCGGGAGCAGCTCGGCGACGACCTCGTTGCGGAAGAGTCCGCGGTGCATCGCCATGAAGAGGAAGCGCACGTACGAGATCATCATCCCGACGCGCTCGGGCACGAGGCGAAACTCCGGCAGCACGATGAGCCCGCCGATCTCTGTCGGGCCTTCGTAGGAGTGCCCGAGGCGCAGCACGGTGTGGACGAAGTGCCGGTCGAGCGTCTGCGAGTATTTCTCCTCCACGATGACGTCGAGGAAGATGTACGGCGCGTCCCTCCGACCGAGCTGCGCGAGGATCTTGCTCGTCCCGATGATGCGACCCGCTTCGAGGTCTTCGAGGACGAACACGTACTCCCGCTTCCGCAGGTCTTTCAGCGCACCCGAAAACGAGCGCTGCGACAGGTCTAGGATCTCCGCGACGGCCTCGGCGTCGTGCGGGAGGTTGACGGTGTTGAGGTGCCGCGCGAGCTCCATCATCTGCGTCGCGTCGTCCGGTGTCGCCCCTCGGATCACGTAGCGAGACATCGTGGACCTCCCTCGGAGTTTCAGAAGGCGCGCGTGCTGTCGATGAGGATGGTCACGGGCCCCTCGTTGACGCTCTCCACCAGCATGTCCGCGCGAAACACCCCCGTTTCTACCACGACCCCTCTGGCCCGGATGAGCTCCGCCACGCGGCGGTAGAGAGCCTCCGCCGCGACGGGTTCCATCGCGCGCTCGAAGGACGGCCGACGACCCTTGCGCACGTCGCCGTAGAGCGTGAACTGCGACACCAGCAGCACCGCGCCGCCGACGGCCGCCAGGTCGAGGGTCATCCTCCCGTCGTCGCCTTCGAAGACCCGCAGGCCGACGACCTTGTCGGCGATGTACTGCGCCGCGGTCTCGTCGTCCCCGGCGCCCACGCCCAGGTACACGAGCAGGCCCTTCGCGATCGCGCCCACGGTCTCGCCCGCGACCACCACGCGCCCGCTCGCCACGCGCTGCGCGACGGCCCTCATCGCGCGCCCTGCACCATCTTCGGCAGCTTCGCGTCGGGGGGGCGGATGTAGAGCGGCTCCATGGTTCCGTCGTCGCGGAGGGCGCGGCCGGCGAGTACCTCCAGCGCCACGCCACGACCGCTCGGTGAGCCGAGTGCGCGTGGCCGAACCACGAAGCGATCACTCGTCGCGAGCCTCGCGACGGCCGTCGGCTGGAGGTCGCCCCAGACCACGATCGGCCGCCCTCCCGCGGCTTCGAGCGCGCGCGCGCCGATCTCCTCGGGCGCGACGTGCAGCAGCGGGAGCCACTCGTCGTCGCCGTCGAAGCCCTGCGCGAAGAGCTCGTCGCGCCGACCGTCGGTGCACACGAGGCTCAGCGTCCCGGGCGTCGCGACGACGGCCGCGAGCGCGCGCAGCGAGCCGACACCCCACAGCGGGAGGTCGGTCGCGAGCGTGAGGCCGCGGATGGTGGCGAGGCCCGATCGCAGCCCGGTGAACGACCCCGGACCGCGGCCGATGGCGAGCGCGTCGAGCTGCGTGAGGGCGACGCCCGCGAGGGTGAGCGCCTGCTCGATGACCCCAAGGAGCTGCGTCGCGTGGCCGGTGGTCAGTCGGCGCGTGACCTCCGCGAGGACGACCTCGTCGTCGACGACGGCGACGGACGCGCTGGCGGTGCTGGTGTCGAGGGCGAGGATTCGCATGGCGCGCGGCCACACTACCGCGAGGCGTTGCTCCCATCGCGCCACGAAATCACCCGCGGGTCCCGCGCGTGCTCGGCGGCGAAGCGGGCAAGCTCGTCGCGTCGGCGGCGTTGTGGGGCGCCGATCCAGGCGGCGTCGCGGAGGTCGAGGACGACGGTGGTCCCGCGGGCGAGCGCGGCGTCGAGATGGACCGCTGGGTTGGCGGGCCACGACCAGCCGGGGCAGAGGGTGGTCCAGCGCGGGGGAGGGGCGGACCACGCGGCGGGCCAGGTCGTGGCGATGCGCGCGTCGAGACGAACGGCGGCGCAGGGTTGCCCCGTGACGATGAGCGCGTCGGGAGGGAGACGCCGGAGACGGTCGGGGAGCGCGGCGACGAGCGATTGCAGCGGGCGCTGTCGGGCGTGCAGGAGATGGCCCGCGATGGGGAGCAACGCGAGCGACGGGAGCAACCACGCGAGGTGCGCGACGCGGCGCGGGAAGGCGCGGTCGAGCCACGCGGCGGCCGGGAGCGTCGTGGCGACGACAAACTCCGTCAGCAGGTAGCGCGGCGACCAGGCGATGTCCTGGTAGCGCGAGAGCGCGAGCAGACCGAGCGTGGCGGGGATGAGCGCGAGCCACCAGCGATCGCGGGCGCGCACCCACCACGCGATGGTGGCGCCGAGGGCGATGGGCGAGAGGGCGACGAGCCACAGCGCGTAGCGGGTGACCTTCTCGACTGGGTCGCGGGCTTCGAGGCGTTCGAGCGCCATGCCGTGGAGCCAGCGGGAGAGGGTGGCGGGGTAGTCGGGGTTGGAGTTCCAGGCGAGGAGGAGGAGCGTCGCGGCGACGACGGCGAACCCCAGCGCGAGGAGGGATGCGTCGCGCCAGCGCCGTCGCGGAGAGGCCATCGCGCCGAGGAGGAGCGCCGTGGAGAGGTGCAGCGCGGCCTGCTCGCGGAGGCCAAACGCGAGACCGAGTGACGCCCCGGAGAGCAGCGCGTTGCGCGCGGTGGGAGCACCCGCGGCGAAGACGAGCGCGAGGAGCACGACGGCGGTGGCGGGCCCGTCGGTGAGCACGGCGTCGCGGGTGTGCGCGCCGGCGGGCGAGAGCGCGACGAGGAGACCGGCGATGAGGGAAGCGCGCGCGCCGAGGCCGACGCGGCGGGCGAGGGCGGCGGCGAGCGGCGCGGCGAGGGCGGCGACGAAGAGCCACGCGTGGCGGAGCAGGGGCTCCAGCGACCAGGGCGAGAGGCCGAGGGTGACAGCGGCGCGGGCGAGGCCGTGGGAGACGAGGATGAAGAGCGGACGGCCGAGGAGAAGGCCCCCGACGCGGCCGGTGATGGCCTGCTCGACGTAGCCGAGGCTGTCCCAATAGAGCGGCGCGCGCGGGCCGATGACGATCGACGCGGCGATGGCAAGCGACCACAGGGCGAGGGGTGCGGAATGCGCGGAGGTTGACGCGTTCTCCGCCGCGCTGGCACGATCGACGCGGATCACCGGAAACGCGAGGCTGATGCGATGTTCAATGAGACCCTGCGGGAAATCGTCGAGGGAACCGAAGGCGGAATCGCCGGGCTGCTCATGGGGTTCGACGGTATCCCCGTCGACAGCTGGGCGCGAGAAGACGCGGAGCTCGACATCACCACCGTGGGCATGGAGCTCTCGATGGTGCTGAAGGACATCCGCCGCGCGGCCGAGCAGCTCGAAGCGGGCGGCGCGCGCGAGGTGGCCATCCAGGCCGAGAAGCTCACCACGGTGGTCCGCATGCTCAATGGAGACTACTTCGTGGCGCTCGCGCTCGCGCCCGACGGCAACCTCGGCAAGGGGCGCTTCCTGCTTCGCATCGCCGCGCCGAAGTTCGTCGCCGCGCTGAGCTGAGACACCCGATGCCAGCGCCGCGCTGGAGCGTGCTCGTCCTGCACGGACCCAACCTCAACCTCCTCGGAACCCGCGAGCCCGACCTCTACGGCCGCGCCACGCTCGCCGACGTCGACGCCGCGCTCACCCGCGAGGGGGCCGCGCTCGGCGCCGCGGTGGAGTGCTTCCAGTCCAACCACGAGGGCGCCCTCATCGACCGCCTCCACGCCGCGCGCGGAGTGGTCGACGGCGTGGTGCTCAACGCCGGCGGGCTCACCCATACGAGCGTGTCCCTCCTCGACGCCGTGCGGGCCTGCGCGCTCCCGACGGTGGAGTGCCACCTCACCAACCTCGCCGCACGCGAGCCCTTTCGACGGCGCTCTCGCGTCGGGGCCGCCTGCATCGGCGCGGTGTCGGGCTTCGGCGCCGACAGCTACACCCTCGCGCTGCGCGGCCTCATCGCCCACCTCGACCAGCGGACCACCCCATGAACATCGACCTCATCCAGTTGAAGCGCCTCATGCGCGCGATGCGCCGCTACGACCTCGACGCCGTAGAGCTCCGGGAGGGCGAGCAGTCCATCGTCCTCAAGCGCTCCCCTCGCGGCGCCGACGGCGGTGAGCCCATCGCCCTCGCACCTGTCTCGCGCCCCAGTCACTTCCCGATGGATACGGGCGCTCGCGAGGTGGCCTCTGGCGTCCCCGCCGCCACCCCTGCCGACCCGACGCTCATCACCGTCACCGCCCCCATCATCGGAACCTTCTATCGCGCGTCCTCGCCCCAAGCGCGGCCCTTCGTGGAGGTCGGTGCCACGGTGCAGCCCGGCGCCACGCTCTGCATCATCGAGGCGATGAAGCTGATGAACGAGATCGAAGCCGAGGTCGCCGGCACGGTCGTCGAGGTGCTGGTCGACAATGGCCGCGCGGTGGAGTTCGGCGAGGCGCTCTTCCGCCTCCGGCCGTCGAGGTGACGTGTTTCGCAAGGTACTGATCGCCAACCGCGGCGAGATCGCCGTGCGCGTCATCCGCGCGTGCAAGGAGCTCGGTCTCCGCACCGTGGCCGTGCACTCGCAGTGCGACGTCGACGCGCTGCACGTGCGCCTCGCCGACGAGGCCGTGTGCATCGGTCCGCCCGCCGCGAGCCGCTCGTACCTGCACATCCCCGCGCTCATCGCCGCGGCGGAGATCACCGGCGCCGATGCCATCCACCCCGGCTACGGCTTCCTCTCCGAGAGCGCGGCCTTCGCCGAGGTGTGCCGCCGCTGCCAGATCACCTTCATCGGCCCGACCCCGGAGGCCATGCGGGCGTGGGGCGACAAGGTCTCGGCGCGCACCCAGGCCCGACGCTTCGGCATCCCGCTCCTGCCCGGGACCGACACGCTCCCCGACCTCGCCGCCGCCCTCGCCGCGGCGCGCGAGATCGGCTTCCCGCTCATGCTCAAGGCGAGCGGTGGTGGCGGCGGTCGCGGGCTCAAGGTGGTGCGCGACGAAGAGGCGCTCAAGCGCGCGTTCGACAGCGCGCGGGCCGAGGCGATGGCGGGCTTCGGCAACCCCGAGCTCTTCCTGGAGCGCTTCATCGAGCGCCCGCGGCACATCGAGCTCCAGATCATCGCCGACCACCACGGCCACGTGTCGTGCGTGGGCGAGCGCGAGTGCAGCATCCAGCGGCGGCACCAGAAGGTGCTGGAGGAGTCGTCGCCGGGGTTGCTCTCCGAAGAGCGCCAGGGCGGGCTGCTCGACGGCGCCATCGAGGCGCTGCGCGCGACGGGCTACCGCTCGCTCGGGACGCTGGAGTTCATCGTCGATGAGCAGGGCAGCGGGTACTTCCTGGAGATGAACACCCGCGTGCAGGTCGAGCACCCCGTCACCGAGATGACGAGCGGGCTCGACCTCGTGGCCGAGCAGATCCTCATCGCGGGGGGTGGTCGGCTTACCGTTCCCGTAAAAGCGCTCGCGCCGCGTGGTCACGCCATCGAGTGCCGGGTCAACGCCGAAGACCCGGTCACCTTCGCGCCATCGCCGGGTCGCATCACCGAGTACCACCCGCCCGGCGGGACGGGGGTTCGCGTCGACGGCGGGGTGTACGGCGGCTGCACGGTGTCGCCCTACTACGACTCGCTGCTGGCCAAGGTGATCGTCCACGCTGCGACGCGCCCGCAGGCCATCGCCCGCATGCGCCGCGCGCTCGACGAGTTCATCGTCGAGGGGGTGCGAACCAACATCCCGCTGCACCGCAAGATCCTCGACCACCCTGCCTTCACTGTGGGCCCGATGAGCACACGGTTCCTCGAAGAGCACGTGCTGCGCGGGTGATTCTTGACGCTGCCGTGCGCGGCCTTCTAGCCTAGAAAGTAAGGAAGACGCTTTGGCCGCACCCACCCGCTGTCTTCATCAAGGTCGTTACCTACCGTGAGCATCGATCGACAGAAGGTCATCGACGCAGCGCAGAAGTTCACGGCCAAGAACCAGTTCGACAAGGCCGTGATCGAGTACCAGCGCGTACTCCGCGAAGACCCGTCGGACGTTCGCATCCTCCTGAAGGTCGGCGACCTCCAGGTGCGGATGAGCGCCAAGGCCGCCGCCGTCGAGACGTACACCAAGGTCGCGCAGGCCTACGACCAGCAGGGCTTCTTCCTGAAGGGCGTCGCGGTCTACAAGCAGATCCTCCAGATCGACCCGACGCGCATCGACCTCTACGGTCGCTTGAGCGAGCTCTACATGAAGCTCGGGCTCTCGTCGGACGCGCTCCAGAGTCTTGAGCTCCTGGCGCAGCGCTACGCGAAGGTGGGCGACGAGACGGGGCTCTCGGACGTCTACCGCAAGATGCTGAGCGTCGACCCGGGCTCCGTCGGTACGCGCATCCGCCTCGCCGAGCTGCTCAGCCGCAGCGGGCGCGGGGACGAGGCGGCCAAGGAGTTCGAGGCGGGCGCCTCGCTGCTCGACAAGGCCGGTCGCGTGGACGAGTGGTCCAAGGTCGCCGAGCGGTTGTTCTTCCATCGCCCGGACGACGTGCAGACGGCGCTGCGGCTCGCGGGCTACTACCTCGAACGCGACGACGCACGACGCGCCCTTCCGAAGCTCCAGGTGGCCTACAAGGCCAACGCCAAGGACGTTCAAACGCTGGAACTCCTGGCCGGCGCCTTCCGCGGCCTCGGTCAGATCCAGAAGACCTTGTCGGTGTTGAAGGAGGTCGCGCGACTGCACGGCGACGCGGGCCGGGCGCGCGAGCGCAACGACGTCTACCAGCGGGTGCTGGAGCTGGCGCCGACCGATCAGGAAGCCCGCGACGCGCTGCGCGTGGGTGGCCGGGCCGCGGGTCGTCGCACCTCGTCGCCGCCGCCGCCGAAGAAGTCCGAGAGCGCGCCGCCCGTGAGCGCCTCGCGCTCGCACCCGCCCTCGGAGGAGCCCGATGAGGTCGACGCCGAGCTGCTCGTGGTCGAGGACGAGTCGGCCAACTTCGAGCTGAAGCCGACCGTCCCGCCGGCGCCCGAGGCGACCTCGGGGGTGCACCTCCCGCCCGAGGCCAACGACGCCGCGCGGTCACGCCTGCGTGCGCCCGTCGCTGCTGCGCCCGTCGCGCGTCCCTTCGCGTCGCCCGTCGCGCCGCCCCCGCCGACGTCCCTCACGCCGGTCGATCGCAGCCCCGGCGCCGAGGCCGTGCGCCTCGTCAACGAGGCCGAGATCTTCCTCAAGTACGGGCTGCGCTCGAAGGTCACCGACCACCTCGGTCGCGCCTCGCGACTCGACCCGGTCACGGCCGAACTCCACGTCCGCATTCGCGACCTCTACGCCGCGATGAACGACCCCGCTGGCGTACTCCAGGAGTGCCTCCAGCTCGCGGGCATCCTTCAAGAGTCCGACCCCGCCGAGGCCGAGGCGATGGTTCGTCGCGCCTTGGAGATCGACCCGACCAACGCGCTCGCTCGGCAGCTCCTCTCGCTCTTTTCCGGCGACGACCCGATGGCGCCCGAGATCGAAGAGAACTCCGTCGTCGCGCTCGTCGACCCGCCCGAGGCCGAGGTCTACGCGAGCTCGGAGCACTTCCGCGAGTACCTCCCCGACAACATCGGCGCGCCCGAGGACGACGGCGCGATGGAGCCGCTGCCCAACGGCGAGGACGGGTTTCCGCCACGCCGCGAGATCGAAGACGGCCTCGACGAGGCGGAGTTCTTCGTCACCCAGGGGCTCTACGACGACGCGCGCGACATCCTGCTCCAGCTCCTCGAAGCGCACCCCAACCACCCCCTGGTGATGGATCGCTGGTCGGAGATCGAGCAGATCCTCCAGGCGCAGGAGGGCACCAACGGCGGCAACGACGTGGAGGAGGCGGCGCCCTTCGCCGACGAGATCGAGGCGCTGGCCGACCCGCTCTGGTCGGACAACCTCCCGCAAGAGTCCGTGGCCGAGATGCACGCCGTCTTCGACGCGGCGAGCGCGGGTGATCCGTCCTCGCTGTCGCTGGAGGACTGCGACACCCACTACGACCTCGGCATCGCCTACAAGGAGATGGGCCTGCTCGACGACGCCATCGCGGAGTTTCGCGTGGCGACGGCGTCTCCCGCGCGGCGGTGCATCGGCGAGCTCATGCTGGGCATCTGCCACGTCGAGAAGGGCGACCCTGCGATGGCCATCGAGCACTTCCGCGCGGGGCTCCAGGCGCCGCAGCGCACCGAGCACGAAGAGCTCGGTCTCTACTTCGAGATCGGCAACGCCTACGAGCTGCTCGGGGACATCGGCGAGGCGCTCTACTACCTCCAGAAGGTGGAGAAGCACGACCCGACCTTCCGCAACGTGCGGCTGCGCGTGCAGTCCATCCAGCAGCACGGGGCCTCGGGGCCGATGCGCTCCAACGTCTCGATGGCGCCCGGGGCCGAGGAGGTCGATCAGGCCTTCGACGACCTCTTGAAGGACTGACGCGAGACGACCTCGGTGGTCGCGCTCGGCGGTGGCGGCCACTGCCCGATGGGCGAGCTCACGGTCGTCGGCGCGACGGTCACGGTCGGCGTCGCAACGCGCACCTTCGGCGGTGGCGGTGGCAGTGCGGCGAGCACCGTGACCAGATCTTCGTAGCCTCGCAGCGCACGCCCGAAGTCGGCCTCGGCGCCGTCACCTGCGCGGTCGGGGTGCAGCTTCATCAACACGGCCTTGCGCGCGCGAGACAGCGCGTTCGGCGCGCAGGGCCACACCGCCACCCCCGCAACGCTCAGAAAGAACTCCCCATCGAGCGTGAGCCCGCGCTCGCTGCGAGGAACCTCCACCACTGGCGGCGCCGACGTCGCGTCGTCGGGCAGCCCCCCGAAGAACGACGCGGCCTTCGCCGCCTCGGGCGGCTTCTTCGCGCGGGTCCTGGTCTCCTTCGTCGGGACCTCATCGACCATCGGAGTCGACGTCGGGGCGACGGGTCGCGCGAAGGCTCTCGGCACGGCCGCTTCATCCGCGAGGGCGGTCTCACGGCAGGCCGCCTCGACCACGCGCAGGAGCGAGCGTGCGCTGTCGGCCTGACGTCCGAGCGCCACGTCATCGAGCGAGAGCAGCTCGCACTTCCGCAGCGCGCGCAGGAGCGAGCGCAGGGCGTAGAGATCGGCGCAGGCGCGGCCGTCGACGCGCGGGTGTTGGGCGAGCGCGGCGACGACCGCCGAGCGCAGGTCGAAGGTCACCGCGACCTCGGTCGAGAGGCCGCTCGCGTCGACGTACCCCGTGGTCTTCGCCGACCCGCCACGAGCGAGCCAGCGGAGCAGCGCGATGGGTGCTTCGAGCGTTCGCGAGGCGCCATCGAGGGCGAGACGCACCTCACGCTCCAGCCGCTCGCCGAGCCCGACGGATCGGCCGCGCGAGGCGCGCGCGAAGGCCAGTAGCGCACCCAGCGCCGGGTTGGGCCGCACCACGAACGACACCTTCCTGACCATCG
This sequence comes from Polyangiales bacterium, assembly GCA_044229975.1. Classification (GTDB taxonomy): domain Bacteria; phylum Myxococcota_A; class Polyangia; order Polyangiales; genus SCUS01. The sequence goes on along the minus strand of JBGARZ010000003.1, from coordinate 612,130 downwards.
CCTACGCCCCTCTCCGCCGTCGTCTCAGGCGACCTTGGCCGTTGCTGCCGCCGGTGCCGGTGCCGGGAGCAGGTTGCCCGCGAACACCCGATCGAGGTCGAGGCTCTCGATGCCGCGCTCCCAGTTGCGGGCGCGCGACTGCAACCACAACGCGAGCGCCGCGAGGTTGCCTTCGCAGGTCTTCTGGGTGCGCGAGGTCTTGTCGACGATGGCGCCGGACGGGAGCCGCATGCGCAGGCGCGCCCAGTTGGCCGCCGTATCCCAGGTCACCTTCACGTCGCGCTCGGCCACCGACAGCCGCGCGAGGCTCGATCGAAACACCTCGATGCAGTCCTCGATGCTCCGCTGCCCTTCGTAGTGGTTGACCCGCCAGGCGCCCTTGGCGGCGTCGGTGTTGTCGTTGGCCGCGAGCACGAGGCAGTCGGCGAAGGCCTCCTCGAACGACTCGATGCCGCGCTCAAGGTTGCGGGCGCGGTCTTCGAGCCAGAGCGCGAGGCAGGCGGTGTTGGCCGCCGGCGTCGCCTGCGTGGCGCAGGTGCGCTCGACCCGACGACCGAGCACCACGAACCGCAGGCTCACGCTGCCCACGTCGAGCCCCGTGCCCTCGGTGAAGGTCACGTCTTCCAACCCGAGGCGCTCGCGCAGGCGGCTGACCTTTCCGTCGACGTCCTCCGCTGACATCTGTCCGCGGTACTGGCTGCGTGAGGTGTTTGGCTTCATCTCCGGTTCTCCTGTTGGGGGGCGATTGCCCGCTGCGGTCTCTCTCGACCACAACTACCCCAGCACTGAACCGATGGCCAGTCCCTGCCCGGACGTAACCTGTCCTAGAAGAACCCGCCCGGCCGTCGCTGCGGGACGATGCGCGTCGGGCCGATGCGCGGCGCCACGTGCACCCGCGGGGCGCGTGGGGCGGCGGCTTCTTCGAAGTTCTGCGCGCTCACATAGACATTGTCGGTGTCGTTGGTGTGCACCACGAGCTCGGGGTTGGCGGGCCGCAGGAAGGGCTGCTCGTTGGTGTTGAGCCGCAGCCGCAGCGTGTCGTTGGCACTGACGCGGAAGATCATGTGCGCCACGCCCTGGAGGTCGGTGCGGGTGATCTCGCGGTTCTCGTAGATGACGGGCAGGTTGGGGCGGCTTCGCACCACCACCGCGGCGATGCGCTGCGTGGGCGGGCACTGCGCGGTGGTCTCGATGCCCTGTCCCCGCTGCGTCTGGTCGAGTTGCCGGATCGAGCGCAGCACCACGGCGAGCGGCTGCGCGGGTGAGCGAAACCCGTTGGGGCACCGCACGGTCACCTCGACGGCGGTGCCCTCCACGCCGACGGTCTCCATGCGGAAGCGCCCCTGCGCATCGGTCGCACCGAGCTCGCGCCCGTTGATGACGATGGCCGCGCCAGGGAGCGGGTGGTCGTCGGAGACCACGCGCAGGGTGATGGGATAGAGCGGCGGCGGCGCGACGTTGCCGCAGCCGAGCGCGAAGCCCAGGAGGCTCAGGGCGAGGTGGGGGGCGCGGCGACGGGGGTGCATCCGGCGGCTCCTGGGGTGCAGGTGGGTTGGGCGGCGCGGGCGCGGAGCACCAACGCGAAGTGACGGAAGAGCGGTGCCTCGCGGTGCTGCGCGGCGAGGGCCTCGTAGAGCGCGGCGGCCTCGGCGTAGCGGTGGGCGGCGATCATGTCCGAGGCGAGCTTGATCGGGTCTTGCGGGTTGGCCGGTGGGAAGCGCGGGCGACCGTCGGGCCCTGGCGGCGCGACGATGGGGGCCGGGACGATGACCCCAAGGAGCTGGTTGGCCCCGATGGGCAACCCGAGGAGGTTGTTGCTCAGCGGCGCCGGGGCGGCCGTCGTGCGAACGACCTGTCTCACCATCCGACGCGCATTGCCTCCCTGGTTGGGGCGCGGCGCGTTGTCGAAGGTCATCCCGAGCGCGGCCACACCCAGCGTGAGCGCGGCGAGCAGCCACGTTCGTACGGGCAGTCCGCCGGGCCCCGGCGTGCCGCCGTCCTTCTTGGCGCCAGCGGGGGGCGGGGGAGGGAGTTCCATCGGGCCGAAGGGATCGTCGAAGCCGTTGGACGGCGACGGACCGACGCCCGTCGAGGGCGGTGGCGACGACGTCGGCGAGGGTCCCACCAACGGACCAAACGCTCCCGGGACGAAGCCGCCCATGGCCATGTTCGGCCCGATGCCCTGGCCCATGTTCTGGGCCATCGGTGGGGCCATGGTTCCGGGCCGGGGCGCGGCGTGGAGGTTGACCGCGGGCTGCACCACGGGCGCCTGACTGCTGCGCATGCCCGCGAGCGGCGTGAGCGGTGCGGCCTGGGTGGTGTTGAGCAGCCCGGCGGCCTCCATCGCGGCGTACGGCGACGCGCGGATGACCGTCGCCTCCGAGCTCGCAGGCGGCAGTCCCAGGTCGGGCGTGAAGCCTTGCGTGCGCATCGGTGCGGGCGCGGGCGCAGGTGTCGGAGCCATCGTCGCAGGGCGCCCCGGAAGCGACGGAAGCTGCCCCGTCGCCGCGCGTTGTTGCGGCGGCGTCGGCATCGGTCCGGCCGACATCGCCGGCGGCGGATACGACGACCCGAGCGCCGCCGCGATGCCCTCGCTGGAGAACACCATCGTGCTCTCTTCTTCATCGATGAACGCCGCGGCCTTCGGGTTGATCGGCCCCGTCGCGGCCTTCTCGCGCGCGTCGGGCCCCATCACCGTCGCGCGGATCACGGCCTGCCCGAAGTACACCTCGGTGCCGTCGAAGATCTGCTGCCAGTCCTCGGCGCGATCGACGCCGACGTACACTCCCGAGAGGCTCCCGGCGTCACGCACCCAGAGCAGCCGACCGTCCCAGTACAGCTCCAGGTGGGCCGCCTCGACGCCGTGCCCGCGCACCTTCCAATGCGCCGACGGACCCGACCCCAGGATGACCTGCCGCGCGGCCATCGCCTGCGTGAACGTCGCCGTCGGGTTGGCGCTCTCTCCCTGCGAGAGCGAGAGCGTCACGACGTTGCTGTTGTTGTGCGCGCCGTGGGTCATCCGTGATGGCCTCCGACCTGCCCGTAGTCGGTGGGTGCGTCGTCGGGGCCCTGCTCGGCGCGGATGCGGGCCGCCTCGTACACCGCCTCGGGAAACGCCATGCCGTACGAGTGGACCATGTCCGTGCAGAGCGGAAGCTCGCCCGTGGGGTCGAAGCTGCTGATGAGGTTGCCCCCCTCGTCGCGGCCGTGAAAGCGCCGCACGAAGAGGTCGACGATCTGGAAGCCCTTGTCCTGGCTGTACCCGCGAACCTCGGAGACGTGCGTCACCTTGCGGCTGCCGTCTTGGAGTCGGGAGGTCTGCACCACGAGGTTGATGGCGCTCCCGAGCTGCACGCGGAGCGCGGACAGCGGGAGCTCGACGTCGCTCATGAGGGACATGGTCTCCAACCGGGTCAGTGTGTCGTGCGGATAGGTCGCGTGCACGGTGGTGATGCAGCCGCCGTGACCCGAGGTCATCGCCTGCACGAGGTCGAGCGCCTCGCCGCCGCGAATCTCGCCCACCACGATGCGGTCGGGTCGCATACGCAGCGTCGCGCGGAAGAGGTCGCGGATGGTGACGCGCCCTTTCCCCTTGGCGTCGCCCGGTCGCGCTTCGAGCTGAACGACGTGCTGCCGCTGGAGCTGCACCTCGCGGCTGTCCTCGATGATGACGATGCGCTCCCCGTCGGGGATGAACGAGCTCAGCGCGTTGAGCATGGACGTCTTGCCGGAGCCGGTTCCGCCGGCGACGACGACGTTCTGCTTCATGACGACGAGGCACTCGAGCACCTGGGCGGCCTCGGCGGTGAGCGACCCGAAGTCGACGAGGCGCTGGACGGTGAGCGTCTCCTTGAAGAAGCGGCGTATGGAGACGTCGGGGCCGTCGGGCGCGGCGGGCGGGATCACGGCCTCGATGCGGGAGCCGTCGGGCAGTCGCGCTTCGAGGATGGGGTTGTCCTCGTTGACCATCTTCCCGACGTACTGGGCGATGTTACGGAGACAGGCGTTGAGGGCCTCCATGCTGGGGAAGCGCGCCTCCGTCAGGGTGAGCTTGCCCGCCTTCTCGATGAAGATCTGATCCGGTCCGTTGATCATGATCTCCGACACCTTCGGGTCGTCCAGGAAGGGCCTCACCGGCGCCAGGAACGACAGCAGCGTCTCCTCGTACACCTCTTTCGGGATCATGATTCACCTGCTGTAGGAGCCCTGCGCGGGCCTCGTCTGCGTGCGCGCCCGAGGGCTCGATCGCGAGGTAACGCCGGTAGTGCGGGTCAGCGCCGACCGGGTCGTTGAAGTGTTCACGGAGCACGGTCGCGAGGACGAAGTGGGCCTCGGAGTGGTCTTCCTTCGCGGCGAGCACGGCCTCGAGGTCGCGCCTCGCGGCAGCCCGGTCGTCGAGCCCGACGCGGATGGTCGCGACGAGGAAACGCAGCCGCCACGCCTGCGGGTGCCGCTGGAGATACGGCTCGGCGTACGACACCGCCGCGCGGAATCGCGACGCTGCGACGCACACCTCCAGCAGCAGCGGGAGCACGCGGTCTTCGCGCATGCCGCGGGTGATGCTGGCGGCGAGGTACTGCTCGGCGCGGACGAGGTCGCCGGAGCGCGCGAGGGAGATGCCCTGGTCGAAGAGCTGCTGACCCTGAACGTCGTTCATGGGGTCGTGGTCGGGCGGCGGGCGGAGTGAATTGCGTGAACCGGCGCACGACGTGAGCGAGAGGTGCAGGAGGAGCAGCACCATCGGCTGTCGCGTCGCTGTCCCAGGGCGGGTCACGGCGGGGTTTATATACCGGGCAGGTGCGGGGCGTGTAGCGGGGACGGGAATCGGGGGCTTTGGCGTAGCGATCGACGACGCCTGCGGTGCGCGTCCTTACCCGGAGGGACGCGCACCGCGGGCGTGGACGGTCGCCTTCCGGAGTGACGGCTCCCTCCGGCGCCCATCACCAACACCACCACCAGCGATCCGCTGGGCTCGCTTGACCCTTCTTCTCGGCGCGGCTCTAATCGTCTCGGGGCGATCGGTCTCGATCAGCGCCCCACGGAAAGGCTCGACGTCCGATGCGCGCTCTCGTTTTCTCTACCGTCGCGATGGGGCTCCTCCACCTCGGATGCGAGGCGACCCTGACGCCCGCTTCGGATGTCCCGTCGTCACCGGACGTCGAGGTGTCCGTCGCCATCGACGTGGGCTTCGACGACGACCTCGACGCGGGATTCGACGCCATCGCCCCGACGCCCGACCGGGGGCAGCCCGATGTGCTCGCGGTCGACATCGCGATGGGAGTCGACGTGGCGCCCGACGTCCCGCGGATTGTCGACGTCGTCGCCGACAACGGGCGCTGTCCGGTCGGCGAGGCCCGCTGCGGCACGGCTTGCGTGGCGTTCGTGACGGACCCGATGAACTGTGGCGGATGCGGACAGGCGTGCACTGCCCGGCAGTCGTGCATCAGGGGTTCATGCATCGGTGAGCAGCGGAGCTGCCCGGGAGCAGGCGGCCGTGGCTGCGGCCTGGTCGAGGTCACCGGCGGCACCTTCGCGCAGGGCGACGCGACGCTGCCGGACTTCACCTACGCGGCGCCGGTGCAGCCGTCGATCACCGTGAGCGACTTCGCGATCGATGCGTACGAAGTGACCGTGGGGCGCTTCCGGCGCTTCTGGGACGCGGGCCATCCCGACCTCCCTGGAGACGTCGCCTACCCGGGCGGTCCCGTACCGTGGTTTCGTGGGAAGCATGACGTAGTGACCGAACCGGGGACCAACCAGGCAGACGGCTGCGACTGGTCTCGCGTGCCGATGGGGCGCGAACTGCTCCCCCTGGTCTGCCTCGACATCGCGACTGCCCAGTGCTTCTGCGTATGGGACGGCGGCCGTCTGCCCACCGAGTCGGAGTGGGAGTATGTGGCGAGGGCGTGGCCGATTGAAGGCCTCCCGTCGCCGCGGGCCTACCCTTGGGGCAACGAACTCGCGGGCGCCGAATGTGTGGTGGCGCAGTTCGGAATCGTCTGCGAAGGCGAAACGACGCTGGGCTATCGCTTCCTCCAAGTCGGAAGCCTTCCCCCCATCGGCGGCATCTACGACCTGGCCGGGAACGTCTCCGAGTACACTGCCAGCGGGTTCATCGAGTACGCGGCGCCGAGCTCGTGGGGTGGCCGTCCGCGCGTCGATCCCTTCTCCGCGGCCTCTCGGAGCGGCGGCTTTTTCGTGAACGTCATCCGGGGGGGACGGTTTCAGGAGCTCAACTACGCCATGGTGCACGGGGCGGCGCGGGGGCGCGTTCCGGCGAGTGCGTCGGGCGGCGGGCTCGGCTTCCGCTGCGTCCGCAGCCGACGTCGCCCATGACGGCATCGACGGTCTTCATCGACGGGTGACCACGGCCGACGATCGACCGAAGCGTCGCGGTCGCCCCGTCGCTGCGCGACGGTGAGGCGCGTTGGGCCGAGGTGAGCGGGCGCTCCCACACCTCAACCCATCGACCTTCCCGCGCAGTCGTTCACCCCGTCGCGTAGCGCGTCAGGTGACGCTGCGTCGGCGGGTGAAACCCCATCACGATCTCCCCCGGCGTGACGCCCGCGGCGAGCAACCGCGTCGTGATGCCCTCCTCCGTACCATCGTGCTGTACCCAGATCCGCCCGTCGCGGATGTCGACGTGGATCACCGCCCCGTGCACGCGCCTCCCGGCCTCCCAGCCGACGTGCACCAGCTCGTAGTGCCCGTGCTCGTCGTCGAACACCGTCTCCACGGTGACGTCACTGTTCGACGGGTCGACCACCGCGTACTCACGGATGATCTCCTTGATGAGCGCGCGCCATTCGTTCACTCGATCCATCGGGTGACCAATCCCTTCTCGACGTCGAAGACCAGCAGCTTCACGCCCTGCGCAGCCACCAGGTCACGCCCGTCCGCGTCGTCGAACAGGCGCTGGTATGTCGCTCCGGCGACCGCAAGAAACAGCGCCCGGTCCGGGTCGTCGCGATCGAGGACGAAACGGTAGAGCGCGTACTGGCCGAGCGCCTGTTCGAGCTCCCTCATCTCGGACTCCCCGAGGAAGCTCTTCACCTCCACCGCGATCTTGCGCCCACCCTTCTCGGCCGCCATGGGTGCCTCGGCGCCGAGGTCGACAAAGAGTCGGCGCGATCCAAAGCGCAGGGCAAGCGGGTCGTGCGTCACCACCCAGCCATCACGTTCGAGGGCGTCCTTGACCGCTTGATGAAATGCATCCCGTTGCGGCATTGGCGCCGCCGACTCTACCACCGCGCCGTCGTCGGTCCGGGCGCCGTGTGATACATCGGGAGTCATGGTCGCGGCGGCGAAGCGGTGGGACGCGGTCCGCTACCCAGAGAGCGATGACACCGCGGAGCACGAACTCCAGCGCCTCATCGCGGAGCTGTTGCGCCCGCTGCTGGCGCAATGGCTGGCCTCGCAGGGGAGGGTGGCGCACGCGGGGGCCGACCAGTTCTTCTACTGGGTGCCTGGAGACGCCGGGGTGCACCGCGCGCCCGACGTCTACGTGGTCGACGGGGTGGCGCAGGACGTCCCCGCGGTGAGCTCGTGGAAGGTGTGGGAGGGCCACGCGCCGAGCTTCGCGTTGGAGGTCGTCGGCGAGGACTGGAAGAAGGACTACGAGGCCGCGCCGCCCGACTACGAGGCCATGGGGGCGCGGGAGCTGGTGGTGTTCGACCCGTGGGCCACGGCGCGCTCGCGCAAGCGGATGCGCTGGCAGGTCTGGCGGCGGGTGCGTGGGCGGATGGTGCGCGTGGAGACCTCCCTGGGTGACCGCGTGGCGTCCCGCTCGTTGGGCTGTTGGCTGCGCGCAGTGAACGAGCAGGGGCAACCGCGGCTGCGGCTCGCCACCGGTGCGCGGGGTGAGTCGCTCGTGCCTACGGCGGCGGAGCGCGCCGAGAGCGCCGAGGCCGAGGTGGCGCGCCTGCGCGCTCTCCTCGCGAAGCTGGGCGGCTGAAGACTCGAAGTCGGCGTTGTACTGGAAGTGTTCGAGCGCCTTCGGAGACGCGCGGCAGCAGGCACTGGTGGTGTTGGACCAATGGAGGCTACCGTGGACGCCATGAAGGTTGCCGTAGTGGGGTGCGCGTCGACCGTCCTCACGATGTTCGTCGGCTGCGCGTCTGACACTCGTCCGTCAATGGACGTGCCAGGCGTCACGGACGGAGTGCGCGATGACCAAGGGTCCGCGATAACTCTCAACGACGGGGCCACGGATGCGGGAAGCACTGACGCGGCGTCCTGCTCAACTGGGCTCACGTCGTGCGCCGACGCGTGCGTCGACCTCATGACTGACGGCGCCAACTGCGGCGCCTGCGGTCGGACCTGCGACGCGGGTGAAGCGTGCGGTGGTGGCGCCTGCGCAGCGCGTGACCCGTCGTCGCAGCGGAGCTGTGAGCCAACGCCAGTCGTCGGGTGCGGGCGGTTGCGCGTCGTCGGCGGAACCTTTTCGATGGGGCGTGAAAGCCTGGCCTACGGTGCATCGCCCGCCCTCGATCGCATCAGCGTCAGCGACTACTACCTCGACACTCACGAGGTGACGGTCGCGCGGTTTCGGCGGTTCTGGGACGCGGGGCACCCGGCGCCAGGACCAGTCGTCCACTACCCGGGGGGAGTCGAGCTGCCGTACCGCGGCAGCGTCCACGACCCCGGACGGAGCGCTGGTTGGTCGACCACGCCGGGGTCTCACGAGGACTACGCCATGAACTCACTCGGGTGGGCGCTGTCTCAGGCGTTTTGCGTCTGGGACGGTGGGCGCCTGCCCACCGAGGCGGAGTTGGAGCTGGCAGCCACGGCAGGCGCGAGCCTGTCCTATCCATGGGGAGAAGAGCCGCCCGGCTCACAGCTCTGCTGGAGCACCCCGACCAGACGGACGTCACCGTGCAGCGCGGGCGCCTATCCCGCCTCGCGCGGGTTCTACGACCTGGTCGGAGGCGCCGCGGAGTGGGCCGCCGACGAGTTCAGCGTCTACGGTGTCGACTGCTGGGGCGGTGCCTTCCGCCGACGAAATCCCCTCTGCATCGTCGGCAACACTGGTGACAGGGTCCAACGCACGATCCGTGGCGGCTCTTGGCGAGACGTTCGCGCCACCGAGGTCCATGGGAGCTCGCGGATCGCGAACTACGACTGGAGTGACGGCGTCCACATCGGGTTCCGCTGCGCGAGCAGCCCGCGCTGAGCGGAGTCGGCCCCTCGCTACAGGCCGTAGTGCGCGATGATGCCGCCGGAGCCGACGGCCCAGACGTCGTCGGCGGCCTGCGCCCAGACGCCGTAGAAGTCTTCGGTCGTGCCCGCAATCGACTGGTTTTCCCAACGCGTGCCGTTGAAATGGAGGATGAGCCCATCGTCGCCGACGGCCCAGACGTCGGACGCCGAGAGGCCGTGGATCGCTCGCACGGCCGTGATGGAGGGAACCTCGGACCGCGACCACCGGCCGCTCCGATAGCGGATCAGGTAGCCCTGCGTTCGGCTGAGGACGCTGATGCCACCGACCGCCCAGACGTCGCCGGGCGCGCTGCCCCACACGCCGAGCAGCGTGACGCTGTCGAGCCCCGTCGGCGTGCGCACCCACGCGGTGCCGTCCCAGTGAAACGCCCCGCTGTTGGTGCCCACCGCCCAGGCGTCGGAGGCGCTGAAGCTGTAGAGCCCGCGGACGTCGGAGTTGGCGCCGCCGGGGAGGTCGATGTCGCTGTTGTAGGACCAGGCAGTGCCGTCCCAATGGCGCAAGCCGCCCGTCAGCATCGCGGCCCACAGGTCTTCGGTGCCGCTCCCGTTGAGAGCCTTTACCTCCCCCACGATGTTGCCCACCCGCGAGGCAGTCATCCCGGTGTAGCGGGTGACGTAGCCGTACCCGAACGCGTAGAAGGTCGATCCGCGACCGAACAACCCGTTGCTCTCGGGCGGCAACATCGCGGCGCGGGTCCGGTCGGTCAGCATCGGGCCGAGTCGCTCCAGCGTGCCGTTGCCCTGGAGCGCGAAGGTGTTCGCGCCCGACCCCACCACACCCTCGTAGGAGACGAACGAGAGGCCCCCACCCGTGCGTTGCCAGCGGACGACCGAGACGCACTGAAACGTCGAGCTGCACACCTTCGACTCGGTGCATTGGCCGCAGGTGACGACTCGCGACCGGCCGCACGCATCCGGCGCCGCGACGCTCCCGCAGACCGCGGACACCCGCGTGCAGAACTCGGTGTCGGACTCCACGCACCCCGAGTCTTCGGGCCCACCGCCCACGTCGACGGCGACCGCCGCGTCGTCCGGTTGGACACCGGCGTCGCCCGGCGTCGGCGTCGTGGCCCCATCGGAGCAGCCGAGCAGCAGACACGCCCACAGGGCCGGGATCGTTCGCGTGATCATCGTCGTCGTCTCTCCCGGCACCGCTACTCGATGCCGCACAAAGTGACGGGACGATATCCTGCGCTTCTCCTCGATAGCCACCCAGCCGTTGAAGAGTGGCACTCGAAATGTTCGGCGCCCCTTCAGCCGCCCGTCACTCCGACCGATGAACCCTCCGCGGCAATCGGCGCTGCGGATCACCCGCGACGCCCCTCGCCCGAAGGAGCAACGCCCATGAGTGATTCGTACATCGACCCGCGGGAGACCCAGATCTACGGCGCCTTCGCGCGCGAGCAGTTCGACGCCGTCTGCCTCGGGCTCGTCCCCGCGCTCGACGGCGCCGTGAAGTTCGCCGGCACCTCGCAGGCGACGGCCGACGCCGCCATGAAGCTCGTGCTCGACCGCCAGCCTGCGCCCACCGCGACCGGCGGCGACCCCGTCGCCGACGCGCGCGACTCGGTCGTCCGCTTCGGCAAGTACGTCGAGTCCGTCAAAGGAGCGCCCGTTCCGCTCGCGAGCTTCTTCGAGCGCGAGGTTCCCTCCGTCGCCGCGCGCCGCCGTCTGCTCAAGCTCATCGCGCTCGTGAAGCACGTCGCCGCGCGCATCGAGCATCACGGAGCCGCCCTGCCCAACCACCAGGAGTGGCTCGCGGAGTTTCGCGCCCACGCTGTCGCCCTCACGGCGCTCGAAGCCGAGTCGCGCAGCAAGAAGGTCGACGCCGCGATGCTCCGCCCCGAGATCGTCGACGCGCGCGAAGACTGGCTCGCCGTGTACACCGCCAACAAGGCGCTCATCACCGGTGTGCTCCGCCACGCCAATCGGCTGGAGCTGCTCCCGCTCGTCTTCGACGACCTCGCCCAGCAGCACCGCGCTGTCGGGGTGTCTGACGACGTCCCGGAGCCCCCGCCCGTCGATCCCCCGCCCGTCGGCTGAACTCCTCGGCCTTGGCGGCCATTACAACCGTTGCAGCGCCCTCCAGGCCGCCTTGTCGGCCGTTGCAACCGTTGCAAGCGCCCACTCCCCGGCCTTGTCGGGGCTTACAACCGTTGCGACGCCTTCCAGGCCGCCTTGGCGGGCGTTGCAACGGTTGCAACCGCCATCCAGGCGCCCGAGTGGGGCGTCGCAAGCGTTGCGGTCACCACTTCGCGTCCGTGGCTGGGGTTCGGGCGTTGGCCCTCACCCCAGGCAATAACAAGCAGGCGCCCCGGACATTGTCCGGGGCTTTCGGACCGGAGCTCGACGGACCCTCTGGCAGAGAGTCGCGACCGCAATCCCCAGGTCGAACGAGTTCCCGTTCGTAAGCCCCGGACGATGTCCGGGGCGCCTGCTTGTTATTGCCTGGGGTGAGGGCCGACGCCCGAACCCCAGCCCTCAACCCCGTCAGCGCTGCGCCGCCTGCGCCTGGTCGAGCCGGAGCGTGAGCTGCCGCTCCAGCGCCACGAGCGCGTCCTGATACGGCCCGCGCCGGTGGCTCACCATCGCCTTGATCATCCGCACCTCGAACAGCGCGTCTTCCGTCCGCGACTGCTCCAGCGCGCGTTCCAACCGGAACCGATGCGCCCGGTACTCATCTTCCAGGCGGTTCTTGATCGACGCCGCCCGCCGCGACGCCTGGTCGGCCGACGCCGCGTCTCCCGCCGCCGTGTAGCAGCTCGCGGCCTGCGTGTAATACAGCACCGACTCCACGCCATCCTGCATGCGGAACGGCATGCGCTCGGCCTTCGACAGCGCCACGCGCGTGCTCTCCTCGGCCGACTGGCGGTTGAGCGTCGGGTCGGTCGCCGTGCACGGCCGCACCAGCGGATCATCGAACAGCGCCGGTGCCTGCGTCCCGATGCGCGCGGGCGGCGCGTTGTTGCTGTTGCTGAACGACGAGTACAACGCGAACGGAATGATGATCGCCGCCGCGATGAGCAGCACCGGCGAGACCTTCTCTTCCTTCTTCTCGCCGTCCTTGCCCGTCTTCTTGATGACCTTGGTGCCGTCGTTGAGGCCGAGGCGCACCGGGCCGATGGTGAGCGCTCGTCCCCACGCCACCACGCCGCGCTCGAAGGGCTCGCCGTCGAGCAGCGTCGGCGTCGTCACGCCGCGCGCTACGGCCACCCAGCAGCCGTCGGGGCGCGCCGAGAGCAGCAGGTGCTCGGGGGCCACCTCAGGGCGATCGATGACCACGAGGCAGCGCGAGGCGGTGCCCACCACCACGCGCTCTTCGGTGAGGGGGTACGACTGCACCGAGCCGTCGGGGAGGTAGACGTCGAGCTGCGGGGTGGCCATCGCGGCGGAGCCTTTCAGATTCCCTTGCCGGCCGCGATGTTCACCGCGAACGGCCCGAGGATGATCATCATGATGGTGCAGAAGATGAGCAGGAGCGGGCCCATCATCAGCACGCCCGCGCGCGCGGCGCTCTCCTCCGCCGCGATGCTGCGCCGCATGCGGAGCATCGTCGCCTGGATCTGGAGCACCTCGGCCAACGGGTTGCCCTTCTCCTCGGCCTGCACCACCGCCGAGACGAAGTCGCGCACCGACTCGGTCGGGCTGCGCTCCGCGAACGACAAGAGCGCCTGCTTGCGGGTGCGACCGAGCTCCAGCTCCTGGAGGATGCGGGTGAGCTCTTCGTAGAGGGCGTCGCTCTTGTCGGCGGTCTTCTCGGTCACCTGTCGGAGCGCGCCGGGGAAGTCGAGGCCCGCGCTCATGGTGAGGGCCACGAGGTCGATGGCGCCCGGCAATCCGCGGTTGACCTGCTTGAAGCGCCGCTCGATCTCACCCGACACCTGCATGTGCGGGAGGATCGATCCGAAGCCCACGAACATCAGCACCACGATGCCGCCGATGTTGGAGAGCTTGTCGATGACGAGGCCCGACACGAGCATCCCGAGCGCTGACAGCACGCACAGCGCGAGGTACTCGTCGGCGGTGAGCCCGAGGTACTCGCCCGACTGACGGAGCTGGGTGTTGATGCGGTCGCGGGTCTCGTCGAGGGGGAGGCCCGCGATGCGCCGCGCGAGCCAGCGCATGAGCGGCTCGATGGTGTTGAAGAGGCCCTCCTCTTCGAGCACGGCTTTGCGCTTCAGTCCCTTCTGTCCGACGTCGGGCTGGAGGTCGGCCGGGGTGAGCGCGAACTGGTAGATCACCGTCGCGACGGCCAGGGCGAGCAGCCCGAGGGCGACGAAGCCGAGGAGTTCTGTGGAGGGAGTCATCGCGTCTCGCGTCCCTTCGCGCTCAGATGTCCACCGCGAGGATCTTCCGCGCGGCGAACACGGCCGCCACCCAGAAGATCACCGCGATGCTGGAGATGATGTAGCCGATGAAGTTGGTGGAGAGCGGCCGCAGCCACTCCGGGTCCATCCAGTTGAGGAGCAGCACGAGCATCGGGGGAATCACCCCGAGCACCCACGCCTGCGCGCGACCCTCGGCGGTCTTGGTGCGCACGACGCCTTCGAGGCGCGCCATCTCGCGCAGCGTCGAGGCGCTCGTCTCGAGGATCTTCGGGAGGTCACCGCCGGTCTGCCGCCCGATGAGCACCGTGGTGAGCGCGCCCGAGAACGCGCGGGTGCCGACGCGCGTCGCCATGTTGAGCAGCGCGGTGTCGAGGGGCATGCCGAGCTGGTTCTCCTTCATGGTGAGCTCCAGCTCCTGCTTCATCGGCGCGCGCATGAGGATGGCGCAGGCGCCGAGCGCATCGCCGAGCGAGGGCGACGCCTTGAGTGCGTTGGCGAGCGCGAGGAGGAAGGTGTCGAGCTGGGCCTCGATGGCGAGCTGCCGCTTGGCGCGGGCGTCGCTGATCCAGATCTTCGGCGCGATGGCGGTGATGGGGACGCCGACGAGCGCGACGGGGATGCCCGACGCGACGCCCATGATGGCGAGGTGGGCCGGCTCGAAGAGCAGGAGCGCGGCGATGATGCCGAGCTGCCAGTTGGTGACCTGCTTGCCGGTGGGGTTCTGGATGAACATCGACCGCAGCTCGACGTCGATGTGCTTGGCGTAGCGGGAGTACGCCTGGTGCAGCGGGCTGTCGGGGAAGGTCAGCGTCACGTAGATGGCCGCTGCGAAGCCCAGCGGAAACATCAGCAGGCCGATCCAGCCCATGAGCATCGTCTGCGGCGCGGCGGTCATAGGAAGTCCTTCCCCTTCACCAGTCCGTAGGAGACGAAGGCGTCGAGGTACGAGGGGAGGTAGCCGGTGGGGCGGTACTCGCCGAGCACCTTGCCGTCGTCCCCGATGCCCGATCGCTGAAACTCGAAGATGGGCCGGAGCTGGATCTCGAAGTTGTCATCCATGCCGATGACCTCGGCGATGGAGGTGATGCGCCGCGACCCGTCCGAGAAGCGCGACTGCTGCACCACGACGTGAACGCTGTTGGCGATCTGCTCGCGGATGGCGCGCGATGGGAGGTCGATGCCGCTCATGAGCGCGAGCACTTCGAGGCGGTTGATGGCCTCGCGCGGGGAGTTGGCGTGCGTGGTGGTGAGCGAGCCGTCGTGGCCGGTGTTCATGGCCTGGAGCATGTCGAGGCACTCGCCGCCGCGGCACTCGCCGACCACGATGCGGTCGGGGCGCATGCGGAGGGCGTTCTTCACGAGGTCGCGGATGGTGTACTCGCCTTTGCCTTCCATGTTGGCGGGGCGCGATTCGAGCGACACCACGTGGGGCTGGCTGAGCTGGAGCTCGGCGGCGTCCTCGATGGTGACGATGCGCTCCTCCTTGGGGATTGCGGCCGAGAGAACGTTGAGCGTGGTGGTCTTGCCGGAGCCGGTGCCGCCCGAGATGACGATGTTCTTCTTGGCGATGACCGAGCGGGTGAGGAAGCGGGCCATCTGCTCGGTGAGCGCACCAAACTCGATGAGGTTCTGGAGGGTGAGCGGGGTCTTGGAGAACTTGCGGATCGTGATGCACGCGCCCTTGATGGCGAGCGGGCGAATCACCGCGTTGACGCGCGAGCCGTCTTTCAGGCGGGCGTCGACGAGCGGCGTGCTCTCGTCGATGCGGCGGCCGAGCGGGGTGACGATGCGCTCGATGCACGAGCGGACGGCCTCGTCGTCGGTGAAGCGCGCGTCGGCGCGTTGCAGCTTGCCGCGCCGCTCGACGAAGATCGTCTGCGGGTCGACGACCATGATTTCCGAGATGGTCCCGTCGGCGAGGAACTGCTCCAGGGGACCGAGGCCGAGCGCCTCGTCGGAGATCTCCTGCATCAGCTTGTCCTGGTCGGTGCCAGGCGGAATCTCGTTGGCGACCTGCGCGACGATGCGCTTCAGGGCGTCGCGCACCTTGGGGCGCATCTGCGCGTCGCCCATCTTCGAGCGGTCGAGCACCGCGAGGTCGAGGTTGTCGAGCAGCATCCGGTGGATGCGCCGACGCAGCTCGACGGAGACGTGCATCGTGCCCGACGTTCCGCCCCCCGGTCGGTAGGCTGCGGCCGGGGCGGGCGGTGGCGCGGGCGCCTGCTGCCCCATCTGCGTGGGCATCACCGTGCGCGGTCGCGGGTCGGGGCTGTGCGCGGTGACGCCGAGGCCGTTCATCCCCTGCGACGCGGCGTGGGGTGGCGGACCGTTGTTGGGCCTCCCCGGCAACGGCGGCAGCGCGGGGCCCTGGCCGGGCATGATGGTCGGCGAGCCCGACGGGCCCACGGCGGTGGGCGCCTGCCGCACCACGCGGATGATGTACGGCCCCACGAGGATGGGCGTCCCGAAGGGCACCGGAATCTCCGAGCGGAACACCCGCTGCGACCCCACCTGCGTGCCGTTGGAGGACGAGTCGCGCACCACGATGGCCGACGACTGGATCATCACCGAGACGTGTCGCCGGGAGATGTCCGGCGAGGCCAGCACCACGGTGCAGGTCTCGTCGCGCCCGATGGAGATCTCCCCCCCGGACGGCACCATGTAGGTCATGGGCGGCGCGTTCGGGGTCTCGATCGAGAGGAGCACCTGGTCCATCGCGATGCCCTCTCTCCTCCTCCGCCCTTCAGCGGTACTGGGTTCCGGTGGGCTCGTAGAGGCGCACCTCGTCGACGTCCCCGGAGAACTGCTCGTACTGGCGCAGCGCTTCGGCCACGCGGTCTTGTGCGCTGCGCGAGAGCCCTTCGACCACCGTCGGAACGATGAAGATCATGCCCTCGTGCTCCTGCTCGGCGTTGCGCTCGGAGCCGAAGAGGTAACCGAGGATGGGGATCTGCCGCAGACCCGGCAGGCCGTTGGAGCCCTGCGACTGCTGCCGCGAGCGAAAGCCCGACATCACGATGGACTGCCCGAGCTGGAGGTTCACCAGCGTCTGGACGTGCGAGATGTTGCGCCCCGGCATGTCGCCGCCGTTTTCGATGGGGTCGCTGATGTCCGCGTTGACGCGGATGTCGATGCGGGAGCTCTGCGGATCGAAGCGCGGCGTAACGGTGAGGTTGGTGCCGTAGTTGATGGTCGCGAGCGAGGCCGACCCGTTGGAGCCGAGGAGCTTGAAGTTGAGCTCGCCGCCGTTGCGGTAGACGGCCTCGTTGCCGTTAGCGGTGATGACCGTCGCCTGGCGGAGGATGCGCGCCCAGCCGCCGTTGCTGGCGATGTCGAGGCGCGGCAGCGGCTGGTTGGTGATGATGGCCTGGGCGAGCTGAACGCCC
The DNA here is from genome assembly GCA_044229975.1 of Polyangiales bacterium. Taxonomy (GTDB): domain Bacteria; phylum Myxococcota_A; class Polyangia; order Polyangiales; genus SCUS01. Next base: position 595,197 of record JBGARZ010000003.1, on the reverse strand, counting down.
TCACCGACGCCGCCCATGCCCATCGGGGCGACGAGGTTGATGGTCGCGGTCCCTTGGGCGTTGGGGGGATTGCCGCCGATGTACGAAGGCCAGGCGATGCCGACCTGGCGGCCGTTGTTGGTGGCGAAGTCGACGAAGTAGAGGTCGAGGCGGACGTTGATGCGCCGCTCGACGATGGTGGCGTCGATGGAAACCAGCGACTCGACCTGGCCGGGGTAGAGCGCCGCGATCTGCTGCACGCGGTGCTGCTGCTGATCGGAGGCGACGCCGCCTTCGAGGTAGAGGCGCGCGCCGATGCGGCGGATCTGCACACCGTTGTAGCCTTCGAGGAGGTTCTCGATCTCGGCTTGCACGGCCTCGGGGCGGCGCGCGAAGACGGTGATCTGGAGGGTCTCCTGCGCGCCAGAGGTGCGGATGAGGAGCAGGGTTGTGGCGCCCGCGCGCTGGCCGACGACGACGAGGTTGCGCCCGTCGGCGGGGGTGCGGACATCGACGATGCCGGGCGTCCCTTCGGAGAACTGCCGGATGCCATCGGCGGGGACGAGGACCTGCTCACCGACGGCGAGGGAGAGGTCGCGGCCGGTGCCGCGCGCCGTGCTGGGCGGCGTAGCGGGCGGTGTGGCGGGTTGCTGGGCGAAGGCGGTGGTGCTCGCGAGAAGACCCGCGCAGGTGAGAACCGCCAACGATCCGATTCGAAGGGACTTCATGGGTGCGACCGCGTGGTGGTTCAGAGGGTGGGGGCCTGCGAGCCGATGCGCTCGATGACCTGGCGTCGGCGTCGCGAGACGTTGGCGCGTCGTGTCGGCTCGAAGATGTCCTCGATGTTGGTCTCCGGGACGCCTTCGAGGATCGCGATGTCCTCGGGGTTACGGAGCACCAGGGTGAGGCCGGTGTGCCGCCCGCCCGCGCCGCCGCGATCGGCGGCGTAGGTGAGGAGCTGGGCTTCCTCCATCGAGACGCTTAGGGTGATCTGCGAGATCTCCACCGGCGCGTTGGTGGTGGCGGTGCCGTTGACCGTCTGCCGCTGGGCCTCGCCGCCGGTGTCACGACCAGCAGCGAGCACGAGGACGTTCTGGAGCAGCGGGATGGTCACGCGGTCGGTCTCGCCGCCGGTGCGGGAGAGGGTGCCGAGCACGTCGACGCGGTCGCCGGGGCGGAGGAGGCCGCCGAAGGAGTTGGTGATGTCGGCGCGGACGGTAATCGCGCGCATGCCCGTGGAGACGAGGGACGACAGGTCGCGCCGCGCATCGGAGGCGGTGGCGAGGTCGGTCCACATCACGGTCTGGTTGGCGCGCAGGCCGTTGGAGACGCGCACGCCGATGATGCGGCGGACGTCCGAGTACCGGATGAAGCGATCTTCCAGGTAGGCCTGGGGGATGAGCCGGTAGCCCATCATGTTTTCGGAGAGGGCCGCGCCGAGGGGGATGTCCTGCACCGCGATGAGCACGCGCACCGGGACGCCGCCCGAGGCTTCAGCCTCGAAGCGTTGTTTGTAGAGGAGCAACAGCACCAGCCCGAGGGCTGCTGCACCGATCGCAATGATGAGCGCCTTGGTGTTCATCCCATCGGTCTCCGGAGGCGGGAGGGTCAGCGCGGGGCCGACCTCGGCCGGGTCTCGCGGGCCGCAGCCTACGCCGAACGCATCACCCGACACAACGGCTTCGAAAGCCTCGTGGGGGCGTCGCGGTGTGCGATGGAAGGATGAGGGATCAGCGACCGAGGAGGGACATCATCGAGGTCACGCCGTCGGCGTGATCGAAGACCAGGAAGAGGGTCTCCTGGCCCTTCTCGAAGGCGACCATGCGGTCGCGGCGGGCTTCGATCTCGGGCGGCAACTGACGGCCGCGCGGGAGGTCGAGGACGGTCCACCCGCGGCGGGCCATCTCGTCGCGGTAGAAGGTGCGAACCTGCGCCGCGGGAGCGCGCACGGTGTACACGCCGAGCTTGTTGGGGATGCCGTCTTCGTAGGCCGAGATCACGCGCCGCATCTGGGGGTAGCGGGCGAGGCCGGGGATGTCGGCGCCGGGCGCGTCACCCTGCTCGGGGAAGAGTCGCAGGATGTTGAACTGACCCTGCGTGGCGACGGTGAGGATGCGCGTGCCGCCGGTGGTGCTGCGCGTGACGTACGCGTAGCGAAGGTCGCCGTAGCGGGCGAGGTCGCCGGTGGCGATCATGGACTCGGCGCGGCGCAGGATCTCCTGCGGATTGAGGCGCGTCTCACCGACGTCGAGGCAGGCGACGTAGCCGCCGTCGGCGTCGCCGAAGCGCACCGTCTCGAGGGCGGCGGCGCGGCGCGAGCCGGGCGTCCAGAGCTGGTTGAAGGTGGCGTGGTCGAGGCCGCGCAGGCTCTCGGCGAGGTGCCCCGAGCTGCGGGCGCAGCGGGCCTCGTAGTAGTCGAGCACCGCGTCGACACCGTCGCGGGTGGTGCCCATGGCGAGGTACAGCGACTCGCCGTTGATCAGCACGCGGCGGGGGGACTCCATCACGCCCTGCTCGGCGTACGGCATGAGCTGGCGCGCGAGGTGGCGCAGGCCCTCGTTCACCTGGGCGCGGGCCGAGCGCACGCTGACCACGGCGGTGACGAGCATGCCCGTGACCACGAACGCGCCGAGTCGCGTGAGCTGCGGGAGCTGTCGGATGCGACGAAACATGAGCGCCTCTTTCCTCCCAAGGACAATCAGCAGATGGGGACGACGCCGCAGAAGAGCTGCCGCGCGACGTCGGCCGGCGTCATGCGCTTGGTGTTGCAGGCCATGCTGTTGGCCGCGAGCGCGCCGAGCGAACCGCCGCCGAGGAGCGTCGGACGCGCCACGGTGCGGGTGAGCCGACCCGAGGCGGTCTGGCCGAAGAAGCCGCCGAGCAGCGCGCCGCCCGCGCCGCCGAGGAGGTTTTGCAACGAGTTGAGCGCGCCGGGGCGCTCACCGGGGTTGGCGTCGGTGCCGGTCTGCACATGGGCGCAACCCGGGGGCCGACGCTCGCAGGCCTCGTAGGCGTAGCTCATCACGCAATGGCGGTTCTCCTCCATCACGTAGAGCTTGGTGCTCCAGGCCTTGTGCACGAACATCATGCAGGAGAACACCGCCACGAAGAATGGGAGCATCACCACGGTCTCGGCGTAGGCGGCGCCTCGCGAAGAGTGGCGGGGTCGGCGGCGGGGCTGTCGGGTCGTCGTTGCGTTCACGTCGGCAGATCCTCTCAGTGGATGATGACCCGGTCGATGATGCTGAGGTCGATGCCCGGGCCCACGGCGCCGCTGATGCCCGTGAGGTTGCTCGGCATGCGGAAGCGGCGGAAGCGGGCACGCCAGTACATGTGCCAGGTCCACTCGTCGCGGGCCTCGTCGCCCTCGTAGTAGTACTCGGCCTGCGCGAGCCCGACGCGGGACAGGTTGCCGATGGCGCCGAAGAGCCCGCCGCCGCCCGCGCTACGTCCCCACGCGGCCATCGAGACGCCCTTCTCGTTGTTGGTGAAGGGCGGCGAGCCGATGACGATGCCGCGGATCTGGACGTACTCGCAGTCCTGACCGGGCATGCCGTCGTTGCAGCTCCCGTCGCCGGGGTCGATCTCGTGCGGGCGCATGCTGGAGTCGTTGCGAGGGCAGAAGAACAGGGCCATCGCCTCGTCGAGGAAGCGCGTGATCCAGCTCGCCACCCGACTGATGCCCGGGATGAACGACAGCGGGAACGTGATGAAGCGCGAGATGGGCTCCGCGGCGTGGAGACAGGTGCTGCGAATGTTGACCGGCCGCACAGGCAGCGGGTGATCGATCATCGGGTGGATGAAGCCGGCGGTGACCGGCGGGCGGTAGGTGCCCGAGAGCGTCGTCACCACGACGCGGGTCTGCGCGAGGTACGGCCACGTCGTGCGGATGACATCCTGGGCCGAGTGCCCGAGGCGCAGCGCCGGCTCGACGATGCTGTTCTGGTAGGTGTTGGCCATGTTGCGGACGATGTTGCCGAAGTTCGCGAGCGTCGCGGACAGCGGCGGGGCCCACACGGTGAAGGCGGCGGCAGCGAAGAGGGCGTACTGGATGAGGCGCATCGCGAAGAGGATGGAGACCAGCAGCGCCATCACGATGTTGATGATGGCGATGAGGTTCATGCCCCGGGCGTGCATGACGGCGCCAGAGAAGGCGACGGCGTCGGCCGCGTCCTGCATGCGCTCGCGGAAGATGATCGTGTTGCCAATTCCGATGATGTAATAGAGGAACCCGGTCACCAGCATCGCCATGAAGACGCCGATCACCATGATGGCGCCGGAGTCGTCGCGATGGAGGTCAGACAGCGTGCGGGTGTTGGCGGCGCGCATGGGGATTACCTCGAGCGGGAAGCGTTGTAGCAAGCGCCAGCGATGCGCCGGTCGATGCCCTGGAGGGGCAGCGTCGCCTCGGCGCGAATGACGTAGTAGTGGCCGCCGGTGAGGCCGAGGAGGACGGCGCTCAGCGACGAGCCGACGCCCGTGCGAGAGAGCTCGTCGAGCCCGGGCTGCGCGGCCTGGAGGCGCTCGCGGGCGGCCTGCACGGTGTCCATCTGGATCTGCACGTCGCGGATGGAGCCGCGGCCTGCGCGGATGGACTCGGTGGCCTGACGGATCTGCTCCAGCGGGATGTTGGTGAAGAGCTGGAGCGCGTCGTCACAGGCCATCTTCGACACGATGGGGACGCCGCAGTGGAAGAGGTACGTGACGCGCGTGGTGAGGTCGGCGCGGCTGTCGCGGAAGCGATCGAGGTACTGGGCCTCGCGCACGCTGCGGGGGAAGGTCACCGCCATCGCGACGTTGTTGTAGGCGAGCGCCCCGAGAGCGAGGCGCACGGCGGGCGAGGTGGTGCCGCCGATGGCGTCGTAGATGCCCTGACGACGCGGGTCGCGATCGTGGGTGAGCTCGTCGAGGGAGGGGGAAGTTGCAACGAGGGGAAAGCCGGCCGCGAAGCGCACGGCGTCGAGGCGAGCGCCGCCGCTGGTGGAGCTGCCGCCGAGGCCGATGCCGCCGGGAGGAGCGCCCGCGCCGAAGATGGAGCCGAGGGCCGAGGCCGGGTCGTCGCCGCGCCCGCCGCCGTTGACGACGTTTTCGGGGGCGCCGTCGTAACGGGCCGGGCAGTCGGGGAAGACCACGATCGCCGCCCTGGCCGCCGAGGCAGCCGCGTGCTGCACCACCAGGTGAGCGCTGTACAGCAGGGCGAGCTGCATCATCCCAAGAACGAGGATGAAGAAGGGGATGAAGGCGACGAGGAACTCGACGTAGACGGCTCCGCCCGTGTCCTGGTGGAGCGAGGGGCGCGGGCGTGTGTTCGTGGCGCTCATGCGTTGGCTCGTCACACGGTGGGTAGGAGGGAGAGGGCAGACACACAGGTGCCTGCGAAGATCGAGCCGCCCAGGCGGAAGCGCGTGAGCATCTCGACGGGGATCTCCCGACGCCAGGCGCGGGGCATCACCGGGTTGAGGGCGAGGAAGAAGGAGTTGGCGAGGACGCCGAGGAGTTTGCCGTGCCAGGCGAGGCGCCCCATCGAGAGCAGACTGCCGGCGACGTAGGCATAGAACTGCGCTTCGATGCCGTGGAAGGCGCCGAGGATGGCGCCGAGCGCGACGAACATCTTCACGTCGCCGCCGGCCATGCCGTCCTTCCGCCAGATCAGGTAGGGGACGAGCAGGCAGACGAGCATGCCGAAGAGGCTGTTGAGGGCGCCGACGCCGTGGGGCTGAGCCTGGAGGGTGCGGAGCGCGACACCGAGGGCCATGGCGCCGTAGGTCAACCAGTTGGGAATGCGGCCGGTGCGGAAGTCGAAATACCCCGCGGCTGCGGTGACGAGCACTGCGAGCGCGACGTTGAAGAGACCGACCGATCCGCCCAGCAAAAGAGACCTCCAAAATGGCTGCGCCGCGGGTACTCCGACTGGAAAGGGGAGTAGGCCGCGGCGCGCCGCGAGACAACCACGATCGCCCACCGATGCAGGTGGGGATTGGACGGGCTGAGGGCCCGCCCCGTCAGATCACGGTCCGAGGCCCTGGATCTGGTTGCTGCCCGAGGTGATCTTGCCGACGACGTTGTTGCCGAAGGTGCGCCAGGCGGAGATGCCGACCACGGCGATGAGGATGAGGATGATCACGTACTCCACGGTGGAGAGACCCGCGTCGTCCCGGAGCAGCGCCTTGAGGTTCTTCTTGTTGTTCATGATCGAGTCCTTCCTGACGTGGTTTTGAACGGTCTGCCCGACGTGATCGCGGACGATCACGGGAATGGCATCGAGACGATGAGCTGCGCGAACCGATAGTAGTCGACGAACGGCCTACCCAGTGAGTAGGTGGCGACGGACGCCACGGTGCCGATCAGCAGGAGCACCACCACGTATTCCACGAAGGCCGCGCCCGACTGGTCGTCGTGCAGGGCTCGCAGATTTCGCCGCAGATCGCTCACGGGCCGAGGCTAGTGCAGTCGATGTGCCAGAGGGAAGAGGCACTCGCTGTGGGAACAGACCCGTGCGTTTCAGCGCGTCGGCTCTCATCGACCAGGGTGGGAGGTCGGGCGGTGCCTGGGAGTTCGGGTGTTCATTTGGGTGGGATGTTTTCCTCCCAGGGAGTCGCGAGGCCCGCCGAGAGTCGGGAGGTCGCGAGGGTCACGAGGAAGAGGGCGACCACGAGGTTCTCGATGGCGTCACGAGGGATGGGGCCAATGGAGCGAAGGTCTGGGAAGGCGAGCGCGAGGGCGGCGTAGGCGATGACGGAGCATGGCGAGAGCGCGAGGAGCCATGGGAGGGCGCGCCATCCGCGGAGGCGCAGGGCATCGGGGCTGGTGAGCACGGTGGAGTCGGTGGGCGCGAGGATCTCGATGCGATGGAGCGCGTCGGCCAGGGACACAACGCGGGCGAGGCGCGGGGAGCTCGAAGAGAAGGTCCAGGCGCGGTCGCCGGCGGGTGACCACGCGGCGTACCCGAGCAGCATGAGGAAGGTGAAGAGCTGGGGGAACAGCCACTCCTGCATGGACAGGTGGAGGAGCGCGCCGACGACGATGGCGGGGCGTCGGGTGCGAGGCAGGGCGAGCGCGAAGGGGAGTGCGAGTTCGAGGGCGATGGTAGCGACGTCGGCGAGGCGTGAGGGGATCGGTCGCGAGAGCAGCGGGGCGAGCACGCGTGGGAGCAGCGCGTCGGGGTTGGACTCGGGGGCGCGGGTCTCGGCGAGCCAGCGGAGGACGCCGCCCGTTCCGCGCCACCACGGGTGGGTGAGCTTCACGACGGCAGACGCGAAGTAGACGAGCGAGAGCTGCCAGCGGATGGCGCGCGCGAGGTCGACCGGCACCAGCGCCACCAGGAGGAGCAGCAGGAAGAGCAGGTAGTGGTTGTTGTGGTAGGTCGCTGGAATGGCGGCGTAGAGCGAGGCGAGCGTTGCGCAGGCCGCGAAGGCGAACGCGCGGCGGGAGGGGGAGAGCAGCATCGCCAGCGCGAACCCGTGGAGCGCGACGAGCGCGATCGGGGGTAGCCACGTCCACGGGGGCGAGCGCCCGACGGACCACAGCGCGATGGCAGGGCGCCACTCGACCATGGCGTGGTGCGCGCCGAGGAAGAGCAGCGCCGCGACGCCCGCAAAGAGGGCGCGGTCGCGGATGGGCGAGGGGGTCAGCGCGCCGGCCATCGCGCGGTGCGGGCGAAGGGGCGAGCGCCCGGGCTGTTGCAGCGGAGTTGACTGGTGAGGTCCAGCCTGGGGGCGCTTGCGCGGTGGTAGCGACCGAGCAGGTCGTCGAGCGAGCGGGAGACGTCGGCGTCGCTGTCGGCATAGGGCGCGAACCACGGCACCACCGCGGCGAAGCGGGTCGGGACGTCGGCCAGGAGAACTGCGCGCAACGCGGGGTTGTCGCGCGGCAACGGGACGGCGACCGGGTGGCCGAGCGCGTCGTGGGCGGTGAGCGAGTGGTGACAGCGCCCGGTGATGGGCCCGCCGAACATGCTCCACGAGAAGCGCCCCGAGACGGGTGCGGCCCGGTCGGTGCGGACCCGGGCGAGCGCGATGACCGCCTCCGCGGCGAGCAACAGCGCCAGCAGCATCGATCGCGTGGCCTCGGCTCGGGTCATCAATCGCCTCGCGCGATAGTGGCACCGCGACGATCGGCTCGAAACTCTTGCGTCGCACCCTCTCGACAGGGCATTCCCTCGGAGGTGCAGACCCTGGAGCTCCTACCGGTTCAACCCTCCGACGAGCTCGACTCGTCTGTGTTTCCTTCGCTGAGCGGGGAGGTGCAGGCGCCGTGGCTCGCGCCGTGGTGGAAGGGCCTCGGTCGCCGCTACGGTCACGTCTTCCACTCGCTCTGTTCGTACATGGGGAGCTTCCCCCCCGGACTACCGCGCTACCTCATCGAGCAGCTCACCGAGCCCGGCGACACGGTGCTCGACCCCTTCTCGGGTCGCGGCACCGCGCCGCTCGAAGCGTGCCTCGCCGGGCGCACCGGCATCGGCGTCGACCTCAACCCGCTCGCGTCGATGCTCACGGCCGTAAAGCTCGATCCGCCGTGCCTCGAAGACACACTGCGTCGCCTCGATGAGCTCCAGCGCTCGTACGTCCCGGCGCCGGTGGGCGATCGTGCGCCGCCGGAGATCCGCATGCTCTTCGAGGAGACGGTCACGCTCCCACAGATGCTCCACATGAAGGCGTGCCTCGACCCGCGCGATCGCACCGACCGCTTCCTGCTCGCGTCCCTCGCCGGCATCCTCCATGGCAACCACACCCGCGACGTCGTCAGCTCGCGCTGCCTCAGCGTGTCGATGCCCAACACCTTCAGCATGTCGCCCGGCTACCTCGCCCGGTACATCGCCGAGAAGAAGCTCGTGCGGCCGCCCTTCGATGCCTTCGAGAAGCTCCGTCTGCGGATGCACTTCGAGTTCGCCGAAGGGGTGCCCGCCCAGCGCGGACAGGCGCTGCGCGGCGACGCTCGCAGGCTCTCCGCCATCGTCGAGCCCGGCAGCGCGAAGCTCATCGTCACGTCGCCGCCGTACCTCAACGTCGTGCGCTACGGGAAGTTCAACTGGATCAGGCTGTGGCTCCTCGGCGAGTCGGTGTCCGACGTCGATCGCTCGCTCCGCGTCGAGGCCACCGACCGTCGCCTCGCGCTCAGTGATCGCATGCGCTTCAAGGGCTACTGCGGCTTCCTCAAGACCGTGCTCACCGAGTGCGCGCGGGTGCTGCGCGACGACGGCGTCTGCGCCGTCACCATCGGCGACGTCCGCAACAAGGAACACGGCTCCCGAACCCTCGCGCTCGAAGCGTGGGAGTCGATGAAGGACGAGGTTCCGCTGGTGCTCGGCGCGGCGGTGACCGACGACGTCAATCAGCTCGGCAAGGTGTCCAAGATCTGGGGGCTCGCGCACCGCGGAGAGGCCACCAAGGTCGACCGGGTGCTGATGTTCCACAAGCCGGGGCGCTCGCTGCCGCAGCCGCGGTGGAGCGACCCCGCGGCCCTCATCGAGGCCATCGCGAAGTCGCCCAACGCGCCGCTGCCCAACGCCGTTCGGGTGGGCCCCGGTGTCGTGCGCTCGAAGCCCGCGGCGACTCCCGCGCGCCGCAAGACCGGGAGCTGAACTACGCCCAGCGGTCGACGGTCGCCGCTGGGGGCTCGTACGCCTCCAGCGTCGCGATCACGCCCATCGGGTCGTGGGCCAGCAGCACGTAGTCGCGCAGGTGAGGGCGGATGAAGCCCTCAGTCACGGCGCGGTCGATCATCGCGAGCAGCGGGTCGTAGAAGCCGTTGAGGTTCATCAGCACCACGGGCTTCTGGTGCAAGCCGATCTGCTTCCAGGTGAGCACTTCCAGCACTTCTTCCCAGGTTCCGTAGCCGCCGGGGAGCGCGACGAAGGCGTCGGCGCGGTCGATCATCGCCAGCTTGCGGACGTGCATCGTCTCCACCACGAGCGACTCGGTGAGCGAACCGTGCGCGAGCTCGCGGTCTTGCAGCGAGCGGGGAATGACGCCCGTGACGCGACCGCCCGCGGTGAGGGCGCCGTTGGCGAGGGCGCCCATGGTTCCGACCGAGGCGCCGCCGTAGACGAGCGTGGCGCCGTGCTCGGCGAGCAGGCGGCCGAGCTCGGTGGCCGCTTCGAGGTAGCGAGGAGAGCTACCGTCCGCCGCGCCGAGATACACCGTCACCGAACGTCCCTGGAGGAGCATGCGCGGAGACTACGACGGGTCACGTTCCGCGATACGGTGATGCGTCGTGGACGAGCGCGCGCTGGCGAAGGTGTGGTGGCGCTCTGAGCTCGGCGGGCTCTCGCTCGCGACATCAGCGCCGCGGACAGCGGAGAGGGTGGCGCTGACAGGAGAGCTCGATGGGGACTTCGCGATGGGGGCGAGCGCTATGCGGTGGTGCCCCGATGCGCCACGCGAGGGGCTCGCGGCGCTGATGGTGGACGACCGCGCCACGTTGCGGGTGAGCGCCGACGCGGGGTGTGAGATCGAGGTGCCCGATGGCGTGACCGTGACGCGATGGGAGTCGGACGCCGCGCTCGTCTCCTTCGCCGGGCGCATCGGCGAGTCGTGGCTCGCGCTGCGTCGTGGGGATCGCTCGGCCCGCCTCGCGCTCCACGTGGAGAGCCCGCTGCTGCGCGGTCGTGACGCTCACCGCGTGATGATCGATGATCTGCTCGCGGAGTCCTTCGCGCTCGCCCTCGCGGACGATGGCCCGTCGGAGACCGCGCTCGTTCATTGTCGTGATCGCGGGGCTGCGTTGCGGGTGTTGGTGGCGTGGCTGCTGCGCTCTTCGACGTTGCATCGGGCGCTGGCGCTCGCGGCGCACGCTCCGCTGCGAAGCGTGGCAGCGGTGCGAAGGGTGATCCCATGGGCCGATGCGCGTCGGGTGCGCGTCGAGGAGCTCGTGTCGAACCCCGCGTTCGCTCGTGGTGATGATCCGTCGCGGGTGCTCATCCGCGCCGACGAGCCCGGGCTCTCCGTCGACACGCCCGAAAACCGCGCGGTCGCATCGCTGCTGCGCCTGGTGTCGTCGGTGATGACCGATCCCGATCCGACGCCCGCGCTCGCCGATGCGCTCGCCGAGGTGATGGCGCTCGCGGGTCGTGTCGGGTTTCGTGATCTGCCTTCGGCGGGCGCGGCTTCGACGCTCGCCGGGTCGCGTCACCCCGGCTACCGCGAGCTGTCGGCGATGCGCCGTTGGCTGGAGGGACTCGCCGTCGCCACGGACCCGTATGACCCCGCGGTGCGACTCGCCCTCGATGACTCCGCGCTGCTCTACGAACGCTGGTGCGCGATGGAGGTCTCGCGCGCGCTGGGTCTCGCCGCGACGGTCACGCCGGGTGGCCGCGCCGAGTGCTCCATCGATGGCAGCAAGGCGTGGTTGTGGAGCCAGCCTGATCGACGGGTGGTTCCGTCGTACGGGCTCGCGTATCGGCCCGACCTGGTGCTGGAGGTTGGCGGGGCGCGCCTGGTGTTCGATGCGAAGTTTCGCGCGGACGTTCCGGGCTCCGTCGAGAAGATGCACGCGTACCGCGACGCCATCGCCGGGTGCGTGGGCGCGTGGGCGCTGATGCCGTGCGGCGACGCGGAGGCCGTCGAGCACGCGGCGGCGGAGGGCGGTGGCGTGGGCGTGATGGCGCTGCGCCCGGAGCGCAGCGAAGGCGTCGAGCGGAGGCGGCGGGGATTGCGGGAGAAGGTCGGCGCGGTGGCCGCGGAGATCAGACGAAGAAGTCGGGGACCAGCGGCGCCCCAGGGGTGACAGCGTACTTCTCGAAGTCGGTGACGCCCATCGCGCGGAGGAAGTCCTCGTCGATGACGAAGTTGCCGCTGAACTTCGCGGCGGGGCGCTGGAAGATCTCGTAGGCGACGTCGGACATGATGTCGACGGTGCGGCAGCCCGCGATGGCGTCGTCGCCGCCGAGGAGGTTCTGCACGGCGGCCGTCGCGATGGCGGTGCGGGGCCAGAGCGCGTTGAAGGCAACGCGACCGGCGAACTCCTCGGCCATCCCCAGCACGCACATGCTCATGCCGAACTTCGCCATCGTGTACGCGACGTGCCCGGAGAACCAACGCGCCTCCATGTTGAGCGGCGGCGAGAGGTTGAGGACGTGCGGGTTGGCGGCCTTGAGCAGGTGAGGGAGGCACGCCTGCGAGCAGAGGTAGGTTCCGCGCAGGTTGATCTGGTGCATCAGATCGTAGCGCTTCATCGGCGTCTCGAGCGTGCCGGTGAGGCTGATGGCGCTGGCGTTGTTCACGAGGATGTCGATGCCGCCGAAGGTCTCGACGGTCTTCGCCACCGCCGCGAGCACGCTCTCGTCCGAGCGCACGTCGACCACCAGCGGCAGGGCCTTGCCGCCCGCGGCCTCGATCTCGGCGGCGGCGGTGTAGATGGTTCCCGGGAGCTTCGGGTGGGCCTCGGTGGTCTTGGCGGCGATGGTGATGTTGGCGCCGTCCTGCGCGGCGCGCTTCGCGATGGCGAGGCCGATGCCGCGGCTCGCGCCCGTGATGAACAGGGTCTTTCCTCGAAGGCTCATAAGGGTCTCAGGCTCCGTGTGGTGGGGTGCTGCGGGACGGTCGGCGTCGCCGAAGGGTGAAGAAGAGCGCCGCGATCGAGAGAGCGATGGGCGAGCCGTGGTCGATCGCTCCAACGTGGCAACCGCATCCCGCGGGAGGGGCGGGCGCTTCGACGCCGAGGTCGGTCTCATCGGGCACGTCCGGCGCGCTCACGTCGGGCGCCGGGAGGACGACATCGTCGGGCTCCGATGGAACGTCGGGGGACGAAGCGTCGGGGGCGTCGAGCGTGACATCGGTGGCCACACGGACGTCGGCGGCCACCGCGTCGAGGCGCGACCCAGCACCATCGGTGGCCATGGCGTCGCGCGTTGCGGGGACGTCTCTCGCCGTCGGGACGTCTCTCGGGACGGCGGCGTCGCGGGGCGTTCCGGCGTCCACGGCCCCGACGCCCGCGAGGCGCTGGAGGTCGGCGTAGCTGCCGTTGAAGCGGTCGAGGTCGACGTTGCCCGTGATGCCGCTGACGCGCCCCGTCGACGAGTACTGCCAGAACGCCCAGTCGCGCCACGCGTCGGCGATGTACGGGCACGGCTGTGTCGTCGTGTACTGCGCGTGCCACAGCGGCAGGTCGCGAAACTCCGTCGACTGAACGTAGTTGGGCCAGTAGTAGCGGCCCGTGTAGATCATCGGGGCGCGGCCGGTGCCCGCCTCCACGCGCGCCGCGAGGTCGCGGATCATCGCGACGTACCGCGCGGGCGTCGGAAGCCCTGGGTTGGGCTGCTCGATGTCGAGGGTCACCGGGAGGTCGCCCTCGCCGAGGCGGCCCACCGCGCGCACGACGATGTCGGCCTGCGCGGCGACCTCGTAGCGCGGATCGAAGTAGATGTACGCGCCGCGGATGAGCCCGTTGGCGCGGATCTCCCGCCAGTTGCGCTCAAACTGCGTGTCGCGCGTGGGCCAGTGCAGGATGCGCGCGATGGCGAAGCGCTTGCCCGCCGCGCGCACCATCGGCCAGTTGACCGTCGCCTGGTACTGCGAGACGTCGATGCCCTCCACCGTCGGGCCACGGCCGCAGACCACGGCCTCGCTGACCACCTGGTCGATGTGCTCCGTCGGGCCGCCGCACGACGCGATGGTCAGCAGCGCGCTCAGGGGCAGGAGGTGTCGCGCGCGCATCGGGTGGCGCAATCTACGGGGCGATCGCCAACGACCGCAACCGGCGTAGAGTCCCGCGCCCATGCTGCCCAACCGACCGCGACTGCCCGTGATGGTGCTCACCGGGTTTCTGGGCGCGGGCAAGACCACGCTGCTCAACAGCCTCATCGGCCGGCCGGAGCTGTCCGACACGGCCGTCGTCATCAACGAGCTCGGCGCCGTCGCGCTCGACCACCTGCTCGTTCGCAAGGTCGACGACCGGGTGATGGTGCTGGGCGGCGGGTGCGTGTGCTGCACCGTCCTCGGCGACCTCGTCGAGACCCTCCTCGACCTCGATCGACGCCGTACCGCCCGGGAGATTCCGCCGTTTGCGCGGGTGATGGTCGAGACCACCGGGCTCGCCGATCCGGGGCCCGTGCTCGCGACGATCACCGGGGACGACCGCCTCTTCGCGCGCTTCGAGCTCGACGGCGTGGTCACCGTCGTCGACGCCACCCACGGGGCGGGGCAGCTCGAAGAGCACCACGAGGCGCTCCAGCAGGCGGTGGCGGCCGATCACTTCGTGGTGACCAAGTCCGAGCTCGCGGGGCCGGTCGCTACGGCCGCCCTCGTCGAGCGCCTCCAGGCCCTCAACCCCGCGGCCACCGTGGACGTCGCCAGTCATGGGGCGGTCGACCCGGAGCGACTCCGAGGGAGGCTCTCGGCCGACCTCCCGGGCGAGCGGGTGCGGGGGATGATCGCGGCGTCGCCCGCGGAGAACGGTCGCTGGGTGGTGGCCGCCGCCCCGCGCCACACGCGGGTGCGAACGCTCGCGCTGGTGCGGGCGCGCACGGTGCGGTGGACGGCGTTTTCCATGTGGCTGTCGCTGCTGACGCAGTTCAACGGAGAGAAGCTGCTGCGCTGCAAGGCGATGCTGCGGGTGCAGGGCGAGCCGGGGCCCGTCATCGTCCACGCGGTGCAGCACGTGGTGTATCCGTCGGTGATCCTCGACGCGTGGCCCGACGAGGACCACGGCTGCCGCGCGGTGCTCATCTTCCGTGACGTCGACGACGGCTTCCTGCGACAGGTGCAGGAGGGCTTCGACGCTTGTCTCGCGCCCGACAGCAAACCGTCGGCGTGAGCGCGTTGGAGTGAGCATCGCCTATGATGGGTGCGATGCAGGTGCTGGAGTTTCAGTTGGCGGACGCGCGCTACGCGGTGCCCGTCGAGCGGGTGATCGAGGTGGTTCCGCGCATCTGGGTGACGCCGCTGCCGGGGGCCGCGGAGGTGGTCGTCGGGGTGTTCAATTACCGCGGGTCGGTGACCGTCGCCGTCGATCTGCGACCGCGCCTCGGGCACTGCCCGAAGGCACCCTCGACGGACGACCACCTGCTGGTGGTGCGGGGCGCGCGGCGTGTGCTCGCCCTCGTCGTCGACCGGGTGTCCGACCTGCGTGAGCTCGCGCCCGAGGCGGTGCAGGTGCCGATGATTCCGTCGCGGCATGTGCGCGGCGTGGTGGCGCTTGACGACGGGCTGCTGCTCATCGAAGACCTCGACGCGGTGCTGTCCCTCGACGAAGAGGAGTCCGTCGACCGCGGTCTCCAGCAGATGGCGTCGGCCCCGTGAAGATCGCGCCGTCGGACGTGGTGCTGACGGCGGAGGTTCGCGAGGCGCTGGCGGGGGCCGTACGCGATGCCGTGGGCCTGGTGTTTCCGCCGAGCCGGGCGGGCGCGCTCGACCGGGGGATCATCGCCGCCGCAGCGCGGCTCGGTGAGCGCGACGCGGACGGTCTCCTGCGTCGGCTGATGGGAGGCGACGCCGAGGCCATCGAAGCGTTGGCCGAGGAGCTCACCGTCGGCGAGACGTACCTCTTCCGGGACGACGGGCACTTCGCGTTCGTCAGGGACGTGGCCATCCCCGAGGCGCTCGCGCGCGGTGGGACCGTGCGGCTGTGGTCGGCAGGATGCTCGACCGGCGAGGAGGCGTGGTCGCTCGCCATCGTCGCCCACGAAGCGCTGGGCAGCGAACACGCCGAGCGCATCGAGGTGATCGGCACCGACCTCAACCCGAGGTTCATCGAGCGGGCCCGGCGCGGGCGATATGGGCAGTGGTCCTTTCGCGGCGTCGACGCGGCCCGCAGAGAACGCTGGTTTCGCCCCGACGGCGACCGGTGGAGCGTGGTGCCCGCGCTGCGTCGCTCGGTGCGCTTCGCGCCGCTCAACCTCCTCGACGGTTCGTCGGAGCGGTGGCCGCGAGGCGTCGATGTGGTGCTCTGCCGCAACGTCGCGATCTACTTCGATCTGGAGACCGTCGGCCGCGTGGCCGCCTCCATCGCCCGCTCGCTCGTCGACGGAGCGTGGCTGGTGCCGGGGCCGTCTGATCCGTTGCTGCCCACGGGGCTTGGGCTCGTCGCCGCGGTCCGAGGGCCGCTCGTCTACCGACGCACCTCCGCGGAGAAGCCGCTCGCCGCCGCACCGCCGCCCGTCGTCGCCCTCCCCGCAGTGCCCGCGCCGTCACCGCCCCGTCGCCCTGTGCCCGCGGCGGTCGAGGCGGTCGAACAAGACGACGTCGTCGCGGCCGCCCGATCACTCGCCGACACGGGGGATCTGGCGGGTGCGACCCGGTTGCTCAATAAGGCCGTGGTGCTCGACGGACTCAACCCCGCCCTCTACCTCCTGCGATCGACCGTTCGACAGGCTGCTGGTGACGACCGCGGTGCGAGCCTGGACGCCGATCGCGCGGTGTTTCTCGACCGATCGCTGGCCTTCGCCCACGTGCTCTCGGCCGCAGCGCACGCCCGCCTCGGCGACTCCGACACCGCTCGGCGCGCCCTCCGCAACGCGCGCGGCCTGCTTCGCGCAGGCGACGACCGGCCGGTGCCGCATAGCGAGGGACAGAGCCGCGAAGGGCTCATCACGCTCTGCGACCGCATGGCCCGCTCGCTGGGCGAAGCGCCGCCTGCCCGTCGACAGGGTGGGTGATCGCGCGTGACCGCCGACCGCGACCAACCCTGGGATGACGCCACCCGCGCTCTGCTCGACGCCCGCACCCGCGCGGTTGCGTCGCAGCCCGCGCGCGTCACCCGCTCCGATCACCACGATGCGCTCGGGTTGCGCGTGGCCGGTGAGCGATACGCCATCGCGGCCTACGCCGTGCGCGCCGTCGCGGCCCTCACGAAGCTCACGGCGCTTCCGCACGCGCCTGCCTCGGTCGCGGGGCTCATCGCGCGCGGCGGCGAGATCGTCCCGGCGTTTCACCTCCGGGTGGTGCTGGGCCTGCCCCTCGGAGCGCTGCCCGAGTACGGGCGCGTGGTGCTGATGGGCGAAGGCGCCGAAGCCGTCGCGCTGGTGGTCGACGCCGTCGAGCACCTCGGGGCCGTCGACCCGGAGACGCTGCGGCCGCCGCCCGAAGACGTCGCCCCGTCGGTGCGCGCGCTGCTTCGCGGCGTCGATGCGCGCGGCATTCCCTTCATCGACCACGACGCGCTGCTCGCCTCGCCGCGGTTGATCGTCGAGATTCCCATCCCCCGTGAGGCGTCGGCGCGGCCCATCGCGACGCGGCGCACCCGCCAGGAAGAGCCCCCACCCCGATGACCACGACCGCCACCGCTGCTCCCGCCCCCGCCCGAACGAACATCGACGCTGCCCTCAACCGATCGGTGTTCCTGCCGCTGTTGCTCTTCGCCGTCGTGGGGGTGGTGCTGTTCTGGCAGGTCAACAACCTCGTCGCGCTGAGCGGTTGGGTCGACCACACCGACAAGGTCATCGGGCGCGCGACCTACCTCCAACGCCTCTACGTCGACCGCGAGACCGGCGTCCGCGGCTACCTCAACACCGGCGTCCGGGACTTCCTCAAACCCTACGAAGACGCCGAGTATGCCCTCACGACGGCGCTTCCCGACCTGCGAGGCATGGTCTCCGACAACGCGGCGCAGCGGGCCCGGTTGGACGAGACGCGCGTGCTGGCGGAGACGTGGAAGAACGAGTTCGCGCTCCCGGCCATCGACTTCCGACGCGATCACGCGGACGTGTTCAACCTCGCGCTCTCGGGGCGCGGGCGGGCGCTGATGATACAGATCCGCGAGCGGCTCGACACGTTCACCCAACGCGAGGTCGAGTTGCGTGACCAGCGAACCGCAGCCGCGCAGAAGGCCGCGAGGGTCGTGCAGTGGGTCGGCGCGGGGCTGCTGGTGCTGCTCGCGGGGGTGATCGCGCTGTTCACGCGGCGGCAGCTCCTGTCGGTCTCGATGAGCTACAGCGACGCGCTCGGCGTGTCCGAGGAGCGCGCCAGGGCGCTGGAGAACTCCGAAAAAGAGCTCGCCCGCCGGGTCGAAGAGGAGCAGCGCGCGGCCCGCGAGGCCACCGCTCGACGAGAGGAGCTCGCGACCGCGCTGGAGACCTTCGGGGCCTTCATCGACCGCCTCGCGCACGGCGACCTCACGGCGGCGATGTCGCTCAAGGGCGAAGGCGAGCTCCGTCAGCTCGGCGAGAACCTCCGGGCCATGGGCGGCGCGCTGCGGACGATGACGGTGCGGGTCAACGAGGCCGTCGGGGCGCTGTCGAGCGCGACCAGCGAGATCATGGCGACGATGCAGCAGCAGAGCGCGAGCGCGACGGAGAGCGCCGCCGCGGTCACCGAGACGGTCGCCACCGTCGACGAGGTGACGCAGACCTCACAGCAGACGGCGAGCCACGCGTCGGCGGTGGCCACGGCGTCGCGCCGCAGCCTGGAGGTGTCCACCTCGGGGCGGCAGGCGGTGGACGACACCGTCGACGCGATGGCCCTCGTGAAGCGGCAGGTGGGCTCCATCGCCGACCGCATCCTCGCGCTGTCCGAGCAGGCGCAGGCGGTGGGGCAGATCATCACGACGGTCAACGAGCTCGCCGAGCAGTCCAACCTGCTCGCGCTCAACGCGGCCATCGAGGCGGCGCGCGCGGGCGAGCACGGGCGCGGCTTCGCGGTGGTGGCGCAGGAGGTGCGGAGCCTCGCCGAGCAGTCCAAGCGGGCGACGGCGCAGGTGCGCGGCATCCTCGGCGACATCCAGAAGTCCACCGCGGCGGCGGTGCTGGCGACCGAGGAGGGCGGCAAGGCGGTGACGTCGGCGGTGGACACGGCGCGCGTGGCGGGCGAGCGCATCGACCAGCTCGCGGCGACCATCGCCGACGCGGCGCGGGCGGCGGAGCTCATCGTCACCGCGACGCAGCAGCAGGTGACGGGCATCGGGCAGATCGCGCAGGCGATGCGATCCATCGACCAGGCGACGTCGCAGACCGTGGAAGGCACGCGGCAGTCCGAGCGGGCGGCGCGCGACCTGAGCGGGCTCGCCTCGCGGCTGCGAGACGCCATCGCGCAGTACCGGATCTGACGAGGCCGAGGTGGCCGAGAGCGACGACATCCTCGCCGAGCTGCGCGCGGTCTTCCGCGACGAGGTGGACGACCACCTGGTCAACATCGAGCGCGCGTCGCTCGCGCTCGCCCGGGAGGGGGAGGCCGGTGAGGCGAAGCGGGCCGCGGCGGCGGAGGTGTTTCGCGCGGTGCACAGCCTGAAGGGCGCGGCGCGGGCGGTGGGCTACGAGTCCATGGAGCGCTTCCTCCACGCGGTGGAGACGGAGCTCGGATCGGCCCGACGCGGAGACGCCTCCGAGCAACCGCGCGTGGCGGCCTACGCCGAGGTGACGCTGCGGGCGCTGCGGGCCTGCGCGACGAGCCTCGCCGAGCGCGGTGAGCCCGACGAGGCCGCCCTCGCCGGAGCCCGACGTGCGCTGCGCGATGCGCCCGCGGTTGCACCCGTGATCGCGCCCGCTCCGGTGGTGATTCCGCCCGCGCCCGCGGCGCCGTCGGTCGAAGCCCCGCCGTCCGCGCCAGAGACGCTGCGGGTGTCGACCGCGCGCCTCGCGGGCCTCTTCGCCGCCGCCGAAGAGCTCGCCTCCCTCGTAGCCCGCCACGGCGACTCGACGCGGCACCTGGAGGCGATGGAGCAGCGCCTCCTCGAAGCGCGCAACGACCTCCGCCGCGCGCGGCAAAACGTCCGGGCCACGGTGCACGACGGCGACGAGGTGCTGTACGCGCTCGACCAGGCGCTCGTGGCGCTCCAGGGGCTCGCGGCCGTGGCCGCCGAGCGTCGCGCGCGCGACGAGCTCTCCTGGCGCCTGCTCTCGGGTGCCGCGGACGATCTGCTCACGCGGTCGCGTGACCTGCGGGTGGTCCCGTTGGTGTCGCTCTCGCCGCTGCTCGAACGAGCCGCCCTCGACGCGGCCTCGGCGCTCGATCGGAAGGTGGAGTTTGGCCTGGAGGGTGACCTCCCCGAGGTCGATCGCCGTGTGCTCGAAGGGCTGCGCGAGCCCTTGCTGCACCTCGTTCGCAACGCGGTCGACCACGGCCTGGAGGACACCGCGGCGCGCGCCGCGCAGGGCAAGCCCGCGGCGGGTCGGGTCACGCTGCGAGCGACGGTCACGGGGCGCGACGTGCGGGTGAGCGTCGAGGACGACGGCCGCGGCATCGACCCGGAGGCGGTGCTCTCAGCCGCGCGCGCGAAGGGCATGGAGGTCGCCTCGGTGCGCACCCCGCAAGACGCGTTTTCGCTGCTCTTCGAACCCGGCTTCAGCACGCGCGAACGCGTCACGGCCCTGTCGGGTCGCGGCGTCGGGCTGGACGTCGTTCGGATGCGGGTGGCGCAGATGCACGGGCGCGTGGAGGTGGCAAGCGAGCCTGGTCGCGGGTCGCGGTTCACGATCACGGTACCGCTCGATCTGAGCGTGATGCGCGGGGTCGTGGTGCAGGTGCGCGAGCTGCGCGCGGTGATCGTCTCCACGGCGGTGGCGGGTCTGCGCCGCGTGGCCGAGTCGGAGCTGCGGGTCATCGAGGGGCACCTCTATCTGGAAGACGCTGGGGGATTGGTTCCGCTGGCCGACCTCGACGCGACGCTTGGTGTGGTGGGCCCCGCTCCGGCGCGCGCGGTCGACGCGCGGGTGCCGTGCGTGATTCTCGCGGTGGGCGAGCGGCGGGTGGCCTTTCGCGTCGACGCGCTGCTGGAGGAGCGCGAGGTGGTGGTGAAGCCCCTCAACGCGCGGGTGCGTCGGGCGGCCTTCGTGGCCGGGGCGACGGTGTTCGGCGACGGCGAGGTGGTCATCGTGCTGGACGCCGCGGACCTCACCCGCATCGCGCGCCCGGCCGCGAGCGCGGCGGTCGAGGAGGAGCAGACGGCGGTGCGACGGCGCGTGCTGGTGGTCGACGACTCGGTCACCACGCGGCAGCTCGAACGCACCATCCTCGAAGCCGCGGGCTACGAGGTCGTGGTGGCTCACGACGGCGAGGCGGCGTGGGAGATCTTGTCGGGGCACGCGCGCTACGACGCCGTGGTGTCGGACATCGAGATGCCGCGGCTCGACGGGTTTCAGCTCCTGGCGAGGGTGCGGGCGTCGGCGCGGCTGTCGCGGTTGCCGGTGCTGCTGGTCACGGCGCTCTCCCAACCGGCGGACCGGCAGCGGGCCCTCGACCTCGGGGCGAGCGCCTACGTGGTGAAGAGCCGCTTCGACCAGGACGAGCTGCTCGAAACGCTCCAGCAATTGCTCTAAGGGCGCCCGCCGCCCCACGAAACGACGTACGAGGCCCGAAGGATCGAATGGACGACGCGAAGCTACGAGTGGTGATCGTGAACGACTCCCCGACGGTTCGGGTGTCGCTGCGCCGTGCGCTCCTGGGGTCGCCCGGCGTCGAGGTCGTAGGCGAGGCGAAGGACGGCTCGGAGGCGCTCGCCGTGGTGACCGCCGCGCGCCCGTCCGTCGTGGTGATGGACATCGTGATGCCCGTGATGGACGGCTACGCGGCCACCCGGCAGATCATGGCGACCACCCCGACGCCCATCGTGCTGGTCTCCGGTGCGGTCAACCCGAAGGACTCACGCGTCGCGATGGAGGCGCTGCGCTGCGGGGCCCTCGCCATCGCCGAGGCGCTGCCGGGCTACGGCGAGCCGACGTACGAGTTTCGTCGGGCGGCGCTCGTTCATCTCCTCCGCTCGATGGCGCAGGTGAAGGTCGAGCGCTTCCACGCCGAGCCTGCGTCGAAGGGGCGCGCCATCCCGACCGGGGCGGTGGGCGATCAGGTCGCCGCCATCGGCGTCGCGGCCTCCACCGGCGGCCCCGCCGCGCTGGTGGAACTCCTGCGGATGCTGCCGCCGCGGGTGATGCCACCGGTGCTGATCGTTCAGCACATCGCACGCGGCTTCGCGGAGGGCTTCGCGCGCTGGCTCTCCGACACCACCGGGCACCCGACCACGGTGGCCGTTCATCAGGGTCTGGCCGAGCGCGGGGCGGTCTACGTCGCCGCCGACGAGCGCCACCTCGGCCTCGATCAGGCGATGCGCCTCGTGGTGAGCGAGGCGCCCCCGGTGGGGCTCTTCCGCCCATCGGGGACGTATCTCCTGGAGTCGATGTCCATGGCGCTCGGTCGTCGGGCGCGCGGCGTCGTGCTCACGGGCATGGGCGATGACGGCGCCGCGGGCGCGGTCGCCATGCGTCGCAGCGGCGGCCGGGTGGCGGCGCAGGACGAGGCCACCTCGGTGGTCTACGGCATGCCGCGGACGACGGTGGAGCGCGGCGGCGCCGACGTGGTGCTGCCGCTCGGACAGATCGCGGCGTGGCTCTGCCGGGAGAGCTCGGTCTGATGCGCGTCGTCGTCATCGAGGACAGCCGCACGCAGGCCCGGCAGATCGCCGGGGTGCTCACCCGCGAGGGCATCGAGGTCACCCTCTGCGTCGACGGCGAGTCGGGCCTCACGTCGTGCTTCGCGTCGCCGCCCGACCTCGTGGTGAGCGACATCGTGATGCCCGGCATCGACGGCTTCGAGGTGTGCCGTCGCTTGAAGGCCGCGGAGGTGACGCGGGCGGTCCCGGTGATTCTCCTCACGTCGCTGGCCGACCCGACGGACGTGGTGCGCGCGCTCTCGGCCGGGGCCGACAACTTCCTCACCAAGCCCTACGACGCCGCCCAGCTCAGCGCGCGGGTGCGTCGCCTCGTCGACCGCCCCGCCGACACGGGCGCCGCGCCGACGGTGGAGGTGCGCGGGCAGACCTTCGAGGTGCGCTCGCAGCCCGCGCGGGTGCTCGACGTGCTGGTGTCGTCGCTCGAAGCGGTCACGGCGCGCAACGCGGAGCTGGAGCAGAGCCGCGCCACGACCGAGGCCGCGCTGGCGACGGCGGAGCAGCGGGCGGTGCAGCTCCGCGGGCTGTATGAGCAGACGCAGCGGGCGGTGCAGGCGCGCGACGAGGTGGTGGCGGTGGTCTCGCACGACCTGCGCAACCCGCTCAACGCGCTGATCATGGCGGTGGGCATGGCCGAGCAGCGGCCCGACGACGCCGAGGGGATCCGCGCGAAGCTCGCGGTGATCCGTCGCTCGGCCGAGCGCATGAACCGCCTCATCGTCGACCTGCTGGACGTGACGCGCATCGACACGGGCAACCTGGTGCTGGAGCGCGAGAGTCACGCCGTGGCGGCCCTGGTGGACGACGCCGTGCAGGTGCAGCGCGTGCTGGCCGAGTCGCGTGGCATCGCGTTGCGCGCCGAGGTGGCGGAGGGGCTGCCGGAGGTGCGGGTCGACCGCGGTCGGCTGTCGCAGGTGTTCGAGAACCTCATCGGCAACGCGCTGAAGTTCACGCCGACGGGTGGCGCGATCGTGGTGCGGGCTTCGCGGGATGGCACCCGGGTTCGCTTCACGGTGAGTGATACCGGGTCGGGTATTCCGTCCGAGAACCTGCCGCACGTCTTCAACCGCTTCTGGCAGGAGCGGCGGACGGCGGGGCAGGGGACGGGCCTGGGGCTCTCCATCGTGAAGGGCATCGTGGAGGCCCACGG
Organism: Polyangiales bacterium; assembly: GCA_044229975.1. GTDB lineage: Bacteria > Myxococcota_A > Polyangia > Polyangiales > SCUS01. The sequence continues at coordinate 571,760 of JBGARZ010000003.1, read as the reverse complement.
CGGTGAGGTGACGGTGGAGAGCACCGAGGGCAGGGGGAGCACCTTCGCGTTCACGCTCCCGGCGGCGTGAAGAGAAGGCTCAGCGCGGGAGCGTGCGCTGCTCGGCGAGGCGGTCGTAGTGGCGGTAGCCGAGGCTGTTGAGCGCGCTCGCGGGGGCCAGGGCGATGTCGACCAGGGTCTTGAGGTCGTAGGTTCCGGCGAGCACCGGGGGTGAGTAGGCGCGCACGGTCTGCTCGGTGCGGAAGGGCCCGAGTGGCGTGAGCACCTGGTGCGGATGCAGGTGGACGAAGTGCGCCGACGAGAGCCGCGCGTACCCAGGAACCTTCGGCGCCGTGATGACGTGCGGCGTGGCCTGGAAGGTGCCGCCCGTGAGGATCTCCCACTGCTGTCCGACCTGCGCGATGACGCAGCCCGGCGGGGCGGCGCCGCGGACCTTCTGTCCAGCGGGGTGTTCTTTCGAGGCGCGGGTGCGGAGGTAGAGGCCCGAGTGCGGGTCGGGCGGCGGGCAGCGCTGGCCATTGGGGTCGATGAAGCGACCGCCGGGCAAGAGCGTGAGGAGGTTGAAGTCGGTGTGCTCCTCGCCCCAGAGGATGTTCTGCTCGACCTGCTCGGGGGTGAGCGGGATGTACCGCAGGGCGCGGGTGACGTGCGGCGCGCCGTCGATGCGGCTGGTGAAGGTGTCCTCCGCGAGGCCGAGCGCGAACGCGGCGCCCTTCAAGAGCTCCTGCCCGACGGCGTGGAGGCTCTGGCCCATGGCGGTGTAGACCTCGACGAAGCGCGGGTCGTCGGGCCACACGTTGTCGGCGTAGATCTCGGGGTGCTCGGCCTTGCACTCGGGGTCGGTGGGGAGCGCCGCGGCGAAGTAGCACTCCTTGAAGTCGGGCTGTCCGCCGCCGGCGACGGCCTGCTCGGTGTTGGGCGGGGTCCAGCCGCGCTGGTACCAGATGTCCGGGCGGGCGAAGGGGCGCTTCGCGGACTCCGGCTGCGCGGTGAAGCGCACGAAGGCGTCGTAGAAGGCGTCGAGGGACTCCGGGGCGATGCCGTGGGAGCGCACGTAGCAGAGGCCGTAGGTGCCAAACGCCTCGCGGATCGCGGCGCTGGCGGCGTCGCGGCGGGCGCCGCCCGCGTGGAGGTCGTCGAGGTCGACGGTGGGGATGGCGAGGTCCTGGCTCATGCGGTGGGTCTACTCCGGGGGGTGAGCGGCGGGGTTGCTGGTAGCCATGGCCGCGGCTTTGGTGGCATTGGTTACCCGCGCGCGCTCCGGGCGTCCACCGATCGGACGTGACGGGCCGCGCACCCCAACGAGGAAGTTCGACCATGAGCAGCGGCGACAGCGTTCGGCAGAAGATCGAGGACACCATCAAGGCGCACCGGGTGGTGCTGTTCATGAAGGGCAGCCGGTTCGCGCCGGCGTGCGGGTTCTCGGCGTCGGTGGTGGGCCTGCTGGACGGTTACCTGCCCGGGTATCACACGGTCGACGTGCTCGAAGACCCGGAGGTGCGCGACGGGGTGAAGGCCTTCTCGGAGTGGCCGACGATCCCGCAGCTCTACGTGGACGGGCAGTTCATCGGAGGGGCCGACATCGTGAAGGAGCTGCACGCGCGCGGTGAGCTCCAGCCGTTGCTGGGCGCCGAGGCGACGGGGCCGAAGCAGCCCACCATGACGGCGAGCGACGATGCATTGAAGGAGCTGCGGACGGCGGCGAAGACCATGGGCGCGGACGGCGCCGTGCTGCGGATGGAGATCAACGCGAAGTACGAGCACGACATGTACTTCGGCGACGCGATCAAGGGCGACGTGGTGGTCGATGTCGCGGGCTTGCAGGTGCACATGGACGGCGGCTCGGCCTTCCGCGCGGACGGCGTGCACATCGGCTTCGTGACGGGGCCCAACGGGGCGGGGTTCAAGATCGAGAACCCCAACGAGCCGGCGCGGGTGCGGCAGATCTCGCCGGGCAAGCTCAAGGAGATGATGGACCGCGGGGAGAAGTTCGAGCTCATCGACGTGCGGACGCCCGAGGAGTGGGAGATCGCCAGCATCCGCGGCGCGCGGCTGCTCGACAGCGGTCTCGACAAGGAGATCGCGGCGATGGACCGCTCGACGCCGCTGGTGTTCCAGTGCCACCACGGGGTGCGGAGTCTCCAGGCGGCCGAGCAGTTCGTCCGCCGCGGGTTCAGGTACGTGTACAACCTGCAGGGCGGCATCGACGGCTGGAGCGCGAGCGTCGACCCGTCGGTTCCGCGGTACTGAAGAGGAGCGAGCGAGATGTCCAATCACGACACGGATTTCCAGGGCGACGTGCTGACGGCGTTGCGCGAGTCGGTGCTGGCGAAGATCCCCGACGCGGTGGTCGAGGTGTCGGGCGGCGGCGGGCACTTCACGCTGGCGGTGGTGTCACCGGTGTTCGCGGGGCAGTCGATGCTCAACCAGCAGCGGCTGGTGCTGGGGGCCATCGCGCACCTGATGAAGGGCGACCGCGCGCCCGTGCACGCGGTGGACAAGCTGACGACGAAGGTTCCGTAGCGCCCCCTCACCCCGCTGCCGCGCGCCCTCACCCCCGCGGGAGCGGGGGCAAGGGCTCAGGATGCTGCTGAACACGCGCTCGAGACTGCCGCGCATGCGCTGGGGACTGCTGAACTCGCACGCTCGCAGCCAACGACTGGCCACCAACCAACCTGTTGCATCGGAGCCCTTGCCCCCGCTCCCGCGGGGGTGAGGGCGCGCGGCAGCGCGGTGAGGGGGCCCACACCAGGTCCATCGGCTACGGTGAGGCGTGGTCCGACGAAGCTCGCTCGACTCCCACCCTGGGGCGGCGCCCGCGAAGATTGCTCGTGCGCGCCAGCTCCGACGAGAGATGACCGACGCTGAACGTGCGCTGTGGGAAGTCCTCCGAAGGCGCTCTCTTGGATGTCGCGTACGCACTCAGCACGTCATCCGCGGATGGATCGTTGACTTCTATGTTCCGCGCGCTCGCCTCGTCATCGAGGTCGATGGAGACGTCCACGATCTTCAGGAGGCGGATGATCGCCGACGCACCGATGCACTCGAAGACGAGGGGTTGCGCGTGATGCGCTTCCGCAATGAGGCCGTGCTCGGTGACCTCTCCCGGGTCGTCGATTCCGTCATCGACGCCGCCGACGAGGTCATTGCCTTCGCGGCCTTCGGCTGACGCCACGCGATCCGGAGTCCGAGGTACAGCGCCGAGAGCCCGACGAGGGTCAGCAACGCGCCCCACACCGGAATAAACGACCCCATCTGCGTCACCACGTTGGCGACGTCCGACGGAATCTCGTCCCCGTTGATGACCACGCTCTCCATGAACAGGTAGTCGAGGCGCCCGACCGTATCGAGCCCGAGCAGCAGCCCGATGAACTGCGTGAACACCATCCGCTCCTTCGGGCTACCCCACACGCCGAAGGCCGCGATGAGGGTCGCCGTGATGGGAAGCGCCACCCAACCGGTGAGAGAGCGCACCCAGATCAGCAGCGACACGACCAGCGCCAGCGCGAGCGAGAGCAGCAGCACGCGAGCCCGCCGCGGACCGCGCCCCAGGGCCAGCACCGCGGCCCCGACGAAGGGCGGCGCGAGCAAACCGCCCATGGAGACCAGCGCGCGAGGAAGGCCGTTGCCCGCGTTGGTGTGGGCGAGGCCCGACGCGTTGGCGAACACATCGAGCGACGAGAACGACCCACCCACCAGCAGCGCCGTGACGCCATGACCCATCTCGTGGACCCACGTCGCGAGCAGCGTGAACGGATACAGCGCCAGCCGCCCGAAGGGCACGACGTGCTGGATGACCACCGCGATCACCGCGGCGATCACGAGCGCCCGGCGAACGCTCGGTGTCTGACTCTCCGACTCGGTCTCCGTGGGGCTGTTCATCGATGCCTCCCGCAGCGGCGAACATACCCGCTCTGACCTCGTGACGCTTTCGTAGACCGATCGCGGAGGCCGCGCGTCGACAGCACCCACCAACGTCGAGCGCCCTCTCTCAGCGGCGCTCCGAAAGAACGGTGATCGTCATGGTGCAGACTCGGATGCGGTGGGTGCGGCGGTTGATGGTGGGCGTGGCGATGGCGGCGATGGCTGCTGCGGGTCCGGCGAGCGCGCAGCGCGTGAGCCCGATGACCCAGAGCGATCGGGTGGCGGTGGCGCGGCCCAACATCGACGTGGTGTTCGTGCTCGATGCGACGGGCTCCATGGGCGACGAGATCGAGCCCGTGAAGCAGCACATCTGGAACATCGCCAACCAGATCGCCTCCGGCAATCCGCGCCCCAACCTGCGCGTCGGCCTCGTGATCTACCGCGACCGCAGCGACAGCGAGCCCACGCACATGACCCCGCTCACGAGCGACCTCGACGCGATGCACACCGCCCTCATGGGCGTCACGGCGCAGGGCGGCGGCGACTACCCCGAGGACGTCGACGCGGGCCTCGCGCTCGCCCTCCACGAGATGAACTGGGGGCAGCAGTCGGCGCGCATGGTGTTCCTGGTGGGTGACGCGCCGGCGCAGCGCTACCCCGACCGCAGCCACGAGCGGCTCGTCTCGTACGCGGCCGACCACCAGATCGAGATCAGCACCATCGAGTGCAGCGGCCTCGACGCGCGCGGCCACGCAGAGTTCGCCGCGCTCGCCAACCGCACCCACGGGATGATGACCGCGCTCACCTACGCGCAGGACCAGCAGCTCGCCGACGGCCGCACGCAGACCATCCTTCGCCAGGGCGGTCAGGTGTACGTCTCCGACCGTCGCCTCACCGACGAGGAGCGCAGCGCAGGCGCCGACGTCCTCGCCCAGCGCGGTGTCGCGCGAGCGGCACGCCCCGCGGAGGTCGCGGCCCTCACCGCGGCGTCGGAGGGTCGCGGGTCCATGGGCGGAGCACCGGGAGCGTCGGCGGCTCGCCCGATGGCGGCGCCCACCAACAACATCGCGGGCGTCATCACGCGGCGGGTTCAGGCGCGCGCGAGCTCGATGGGCGTCGCCTACTGACGACGGCGACGGCGCCGCGCGAGCACCAGCCCGAGCAGCGCCATCCCCGGACCCAGCGCGCCCGATCGACCAGGCGCGGCGCTGCAACCCGACCCGCCGTCCACCTCCGTGGCCGCTCCATCCAGCGATCGGTCTTCCTCTTCCGGACCGTCGTCATCCGACGGGTCGACCTCGCCTTCGGGCGGATCGCCTTCCCCACCGACTCCCCCGTCACCCATGACGCCACCATCGGACGCGGACATCGTTCGGTCGCACGGGTCGCCGAAGCCGTCGCCGTCGGTGTCGGTCTGGTCGGCGTTGGCGTCGAAGGGGCAGTTGTCGTCGGCGTTGCCGAGGCCGTCGTCGTCGGCGTCGAGGTCGCACGCGTCGCCCTCGCCGTCGCCGTCGGTGTCGCGCTGATCGCCCACCGGGGTCTCGTCGCAGTTGTCCATGGCGTCGGGCGTTCCGTCGCCGTCGCGGTCTTCGTCGCAGGCGTCGCCGCGGCCGTCGCCGTCGGTGTCGAGCTGATCGGCGTTGGCGGCCGACGGGCAGTTGTCCGTCGCCTCGGGCGTCCCGTCGTTGTCGCGGTCGACGTCGCAGACATCGCCCACGAGGTCCATATCGAGGTCGGCCTGGTCGGCGTTGGCGAGGCGCGGGCAGTTGTCGGCGTCGTCGAGCGCGCCGTCACCGTCGCTGTCGTCGCACACGTCGCCGCGGCCATCGCGGTCGAGGTCGTCCTGCGTGCGGTTGGAGACCCGGGGGCAGTTGTCCGCCGCGTCGGCCACGCCGTCGCCGTCGTCGTCCGCGTCGCAGACGTCGCCCTGGCCGTCGCGGTTGGTGTCGCGCTGGTCGGGGTTCTCCCGCTGCGCGCAGTTGTCGCGCGTGTTGGCCACGCCGTCGCCGTCGCGGTCGTCGTCGCAGACGTCGCCGCGGTCGTCGTCGTCCTGATCGGCCTGCGCGCGATTGGCCGCCGCCGGGCAGTTGTCACACGCGTCCCCGAGACCATCGCGATCGCCGTCCCGCTGGTCGCGGTTGGCGTCGCGCGAGCAGTTGTCGCAGGAGCCGCCGACACCGTCGCGTTCGAGGTCCTGCTGGTCGCGGTTGCTGATGCTGCGGCAGTTGTCGCAGGTGTCCCCGACGCCGTCGCGGTCGGCGTCGCGCTGGTCGCGGTTGCGGGCGCCGTCGCAGTTGTCGCAGGCGTTGCCGATGCCGTCGCGGTCGGTGTCGCGCTGGTCGCGGTTGCTCACCGTGCGGCAGTTGTCGCGAGCGTCCGGGATGGTGTCGCGGTCGGTGTCGACCACCCGCGCACCGAACCAGGGAGTGCGGCGGTTGGCGCCTTCGATGGTGAGCTCGACGTGGAGGTGGTCGTGGTGCGGGTGCGGCCCGGTGTACGAACGCGTGTCGGGACTGGTGGCGGGGCCCCAGATGGAGCGGTCCCAGATGACGAGCTGGACGCCGATCTCCTGGGCGTGCGTGACGAGCCAGTGGGCCACCGGGTCGCCGAGCGTGTTGTCGGCCTGACCTCCAGTCGTGGGGATGAACACGTCGATGGCGCGACCGGTTCCGTGGACCGAGGTCTGGCTGGTGTTGGCGGTGTTGGGGCGGCACGAGTAGCCGCCGTACGAGCGCACCTGGCGGAAGGTGCGGCGCAGGTAGTCGCCGAGCTCGCGGGTGCCAGCGAGGAAGTTGCCGCCGCAGTTGCGACCGCCGTTCCAAGAGGGCGCGCCGTTGTAGCCGACGCGCTGGCGGGCAGCGATGGCGCGCACCGAGGCGGGCATGGTCCAGCGCCCGGCGACGGCGACCTCCTGGTGGATGGTGAGGTTGTCGGCCTCGTCCCAGTCGTCGTCATCGCCCCCCGTCGGAGTAGCGACGCAGCTTGCCGAGAGGAGGGTCAGCGCGAGGAGGGAGAGCCGTCGAAGAGCCACCCGACGGAGGATGCTCCCGGGTCGGGTCGAGCGTCTATTGTGGCGGAATGGTCAGACCGGGATGCCGGGGGCGGGGTACTCGGCGAGCAGGGCCTTCACCTCGCTCGCGATGGCGTCGAGCTTCGCGTCGTCCTCGGCCGCCTTCACCGCGCGATCGAACCACTCGGCGACCTGGGCCATGTGCTTCTCGCCGAGGTGGCGCGAGGTGAGGGCGGGCGTCCCGAGGCGCACGCCCGACGGGTCGAAGGGCTTGCGCGTGTCGTACGGGACGCTGTTGTAGTTGAGCTCGATGCCCGCGCGGTCGAGGGCCTTCGCGGCCTTCTTTCCGGGGATGTTCTGCGGGGTGAGATCGACCAGCAACAGGTGGTTGTCGGTGCCGCCCGAGACCAGCGAGTAGCCGCGCTCGGTCATCGCGGAGGCGAGCGCCTTCGCGTTGGCGACCACCTGATGGGCGTACGCGCGGAAGGCGTCCGTCGATGCCTCCTTTGCCGCCACGGCGAGGCCCGCGATGTTGCCCTCGTGCGGCCCGCCCTGGAGGCCCGGAAACACCGCCTTGTCGATGGCAGCCGCGTGCGCCGCACCTGTGAGGATCATTCCGCCGCGCGGACCGCGCAGGGTCTTGTGGGTGGTGCTGGTGATGACGTCGGCGTGGCCGACGGGCGAGGGGTGCGCGCCGCCGACGACGAGGCCCGCGATGTGCGCGATGTCCGCGACGAGGATGGCGCCGACCTCCTTCGCGATGGTCGCGAAGGCAGCGAAGTCCCAGGTGCGGGGGTAGGCGGTTCCACCGCAGAAGAGCAGGCGCGGGCGGTGCTCGTGGGCGAGCTTGCGGACCTCATCCATGTCGATGCGGTGGTCGTCGCGGCGCACCGAGTAGGCGACGCTCTTGAAGTACGAGCCGGTGATGGAGACGCTCCAGCCGTGGGTGAGGTGGCCGCCGTGCGGGAGGCCGAGTCCCATGACGGTGTCGCCCGGCTTGCAGAACGCGAAGTACACCGCGAGGTTGGCCGGCGACCCGGAGTACGGCTGCACGTTGGCGTGCTCGACGCCGAAGAGGGCCTTGATGCGGTCGCGGGCGAGCTCCTCGATGGGGTCGATGAACTGCTGCCCCTCGTAGTAGCGCTTGCGCGGATACCCCTCGGAGTACTTGTTGTTGAGGGTCGATCCGCAGGCTTCGAGCACGGCGCGCGAGGCGTAGTTTTCGCTCGGGATCATGCGGAGCTTGTCGCGCTGCCGCTCGTCCTCGGAGCGGACGAGGGAGGAGATCTCGGGGTCGGATGCGGCGAGGTCGGGGTCGTTCAAGGGGGAGGTCATCGGCTGCTCCTTCGGTCGAGGGGAGCGGAGTGTCGGGGCTCTGCCGAGTCGGCACAAGCGACGGTTGCGAGTCCGCGGCCGGTCGGCCAGCATCGAAGCCACCGATGAGTGACTCCATGACGAAGTACGCCGGTCCCAACCACCAAGGCCCGGCGTCGACGTCGCCGTACGGGCAGAGCCGGCTGGCGCCTGCCATCGAGCTGGTCGACGTGGCGAAGGAGATCGCCCAGGCCAACGCCCTCATCGGCGAGGCCACCGCCGACCGCCTCGGGATGATTGCCGAGCAGATTCGCGCGCTTCAGGAGCAGGCGAGGGACATCCTGGAGAAGGCCCGCCGCGACGTGGTGCTGCACCAGGCGGAGTGCCGGTTCCAGAAGGTCGCGGGGCAGACGTATCACCTCTATCGGAAGGGCGAAGGGGAGGGCGCGAGGCACTACTTCTCGATGCTCTCGCCCGACGACTGGAAGGGCAATCCGCCCGATGCCTTCGAGGGCAGCTACCGGGTCGAGGTCGACCTGTCGTTCTCGTCGCTGGAGGAGGTCGAGCGGCGTGATGCGCGGAAGGCGACCGCGCGACGACTGCTCGGCGGCTGACGTCGACCGAAGCGAGATCTGTCGTGGTCATCCAATGTCCACGGTGGGGTCCACGTCGTGTCTCGAATTGCCCCGCGGACTTCGTGCGGTGGTAGACCGTCGGCGCCATGTCGGACCAGCTCTCCGCCGACCTCCATGCGCTTCGCATCGACCGTGATCCGCCGCCGAGCTCAGGCGCTCCGAGCGCCATCGGCCGCGTGGTGGTGTGGCTCGCGGTGCTGGGCGCGCTCGGTGCGGGAGCGGCCTACGCGTGGCCGCGGGTGCAGGCGCGCGTGTTCAAGACGGAGGTGCGCACCGGCGAGGTGACGCTCGTGTCGCCGACGCAGGCGTCGACCAGCGTCACGGCCACGGGCTACGTCATCGCGCTCACGCTGTCGCGCGTTCAGCCGCGGGTGCCGGGACGGGTGGCGCGTGTGGCGGTGCGCGAGGGCGAAGCGGTGCATGAGGGGCAGGTGCTCCTGACCCTCGACGCGGTGGAGCAGCGCGCGGGCATCGCGACGGCGCAGGCGCGGGCGCTCTCGGCGCAGGCGCGCGTGGCGGTCGCGCGGGCCAACCTCGCCGAGGCGCAGGTCAACGTCGAGCGGCAGCGACGGCTGGTCGCGGCGGGCTCGGCGGCGCGCTCGGTGGTGGAAGACCTCGACGCGCGCATCGGTGCATTGCGGGCGTCCATCACGGCGGCCGAGGCGGAGGCGAGGGCGGCGCAGGCGGAGGTGGCGAGCCTGCGGGTCAACCTCGGGCAGCTCACGTTGACGGCGCCCTTCGACGGCATCGTGCTCAACCGGCCGCCGCAGATCGGCGAGGTGGTGGGTGCAGGGATGATCGCCGGCACGACCAACACGGCCGCGAGCCCGGTCATCGAGATCATGGACCCGCGCTCCATCGTGGTGGAGGTCGACGTGCCGGAAGCGAGGCTCGGGCTCGTGCGCGTCGACGGTCCGTGCGAGGTGGTGCTCGACGCGTTTCCCGATCGGCGGGTGCGGTGCACGGTGTCCGAGCTCGGGCACCGGGTCGACCGCGCGAAGGCGACCATCCCGGTGCGGGTGCGCTTCGCCGACGAGGCCGCCGGGGTGCTGCCCGAGATGAGCGCGCGGGTGAGCTTCCTCACGGCGGCGGTGTCGCAGGAGGCGTTGCAGGCGAGGCCGCACGCGGTGGTCCCGGCGACAGCGGTGACGGCGCGCGGCGGCGTGCAGGTGGTGTTCACCGTCGAGGACGGCGTGCTGCGGCGGCACCCGGTGACGCTCGGCGCCCGCACCGGCGACACGGTGGAGTTGGTGCAGGGTCCGGCGCCGGGGACGCACGTGGTGTTGTCCCCGCCGGCCACCCTGGCGGACGGCAATCCGGTGAAGGAGATCACGCGATGACGACGAGTGACGAGGCCGACAAGGGCGCCTACCGCACGCCCCCGAAGGAAGAGGCGATCGTGAGCCTCCAGCGGGTGGTGAAGACCTTTCACCGCGGGGGCGAGGCGCTCACCGTGCTCGATGGGCTCGACATGGAGATTCCAGGCGGGAGCTTCGTCGCGCTCATGGGCCCGTCGGGATCGGGCAAGAGCACGCTGCTGCACCTCATCGCGGGCCTCGACCGCGCGACCTCGGGGCAGGTCACCGTCGCGGGCAACAAGCTCAGCGGGATGAGCGACGCGCAGCTCGCCGCCTTCCGCGCGCGCAACCTCGGCTTCGTCTTCCAGTCGTACAACCTCATGCCGGTGCTCAACGCCGCGGAAAACGTCGAGCTCCCGCTGCTGCTCACGAAGCTGTCGAGCGCCGAGCGGAAGAAGCGCGCCCTCATCGCGCTGCGCGTGGTCGGCCTCGAAGACCGCGTCGGGCACTACCCCCGACAGCTCTCGGGTGGGCAGGAGCAGCGCGTCGCCATCGCGAGGGCCATCGTCAACGACCCCAACATCCTGGTGGCCGACGAGCCGACGGGTGACCTCGATCGCAAGAGCGCTGACGCGATTCTCGACCTGCTGGTGAAGCTCAACACCGAGATGAAGAAGACCATCGTGATGGTCACCCACGACCCCGCGGCGGCCGAGCGGGCGGCCATCATCCGGCGCATGGACAAGGGGACGCTCCAATGAACCTCGCCTCCATCGCCGCCCGCAACGTGTGGCGCAACCGCTTCCGCGCCGTGATGACGGTCACGGGCGTGGCGGTGGCGGTGGTGGCGTTCATCCTGCTGCGGACGGTCATCACGTCGACGAGCATCTCCGTCGACGCTGCGTCGGCCGACCGCGTGGCCACGCGCCACAAGGTGTCCTTCGTGCTCGACCTGCCGCTGCGCTACGCCGATCAGGTGCGGCAGGTCGACGGCGTTCGCACGGCGACGTGGGCCAACTGGTTCGGCGCCAAGAGCCCGACGCACCCCAACGAGTTCTTCGCCTCGATGGCCGTCGACTCGGGCACCTTCTTCGAGGTCTACGACGAGATGCGCGTCGAGCCGGCGGCGCTCACCCGCTGGCGCGAAGACCGCCGCGGCGCGATCGTCGGCGACGTCCTCGCCCGCAAGATGAACTGGCACGTCGGCGACCGCGTCACGCTGCGCGGGACGATCTACCCCGGCGACTGGGAGTTCACCGTCGACGGCATCTATCAAGCGACGCGGCGCTCGGTCGACCGCTCGCAGTTCATCTTCCACTACCGCTACCTCAACGACTCGGTGCCCGTCGGGCGGCGCGATCGCATCGGGTGGATCATCGCGCGCATCGACCGGCCGTCCCGCGCGGCGGCCATCTCGCAGGCCATCGACCGGGTGTTCGACGTGCAGGACACGCAGACCACGTCGATGAGCGAGCGGGCGATGAACCTCTCGTTCATGGGGATGATGTCGGGGATGTTCACGGCCATCAACGTGATCTCCCTGGTGATCCTCGGCATCCTCGGGCTGCTGCTGGGCAACACCGTCGCGATGGGCGTGCGCGAGCGCACCCAGGAGTACGGGACGCTCCGCGCGCTGGGCTTCCTGCCGAAGCACGTCGCGGCCTTCATCGTGCTGGAGGCGTGCACGCTCGGGGCCTTCGCGGGCGTCGCGGGCGTGCTGCTGTCGTACCCCTTCGTCGAGCGCCTCCTCGGCCGATGGATCGAGGAGAACCAGGGCGCCATGATGCCGTACTTCCGCATCGACCCGACGACCATCGTGCAGGCGGTGGGGATGTCGGTGGCGCTGGGGCTGCTGTCGTCGGCCATTCCGGCGTGGCGGGCCTCGAAGCTTGAGGTCACCGAGGCGCTGCGGCGCCTGGACTGAAGGAAGGAGAGGTCGCGATGGTTCCGCTCTCGTACAGCGTCCGCAACCTCCGGGTCCGCACCACGACGACCGTGGCGACGGCGACGGGCATCGGGCTGGTGGTGTTCGTGTTCGCGTCGGTGCTGATGCTCTCCAACGGCATCAAGAAGACGCTCGGTCGCTCCGGCTCCGACGACGTCGCCGTGGTGGTGCGCGACGGCGCCGACGCCGAGATCTCCAGCGACCTCGACCTCCCGAGCGCCGGCCTCGTGATGAACGCCGCGGGCGTCCGGAGGCGCGCCGACGGGCGACCCGACGCGGTGTCCGAGACGGTGGTGGTCATCATCCTCGACAAGCTCGGCACCGACGGTGTCTCCAACGTCAGCGTGCGCGGGGTGAACGACGACGTGTTCGCGTTTCGCCCCAACGTGAGGGTGATCGCGGGGCGAGCGGCGAGGGCGGGCACCGACGAGTGCATGGTCGGCGCGTCCATTCGTGGGCGCTTCCGCGGCCTCGACCTGGGGCAGTCCTTCGAGGTGAAGAAGAACCGTCGCCTCACGGTGGTGGGCGTCATCTCCGACGGCGGCTCGTCGTACGAGAGCGAGGTGTGGGCCGACCGCGACGTGCTGCGCTCGGTCTTCGGCCGCTCGAACTCGGTGTCTTCGGTGCGGGTGCGGCTCAACAGCGCCGCGGGCTTCGACGCGCTGCGCACCTCGCTGGAGTCCAACCGTCAGCTCGGCGTCGACGTGAAGCGCGAGTCGACCTGGTACGAGGAGCAGTCGCAGGGCACGAGCACCTTCATCACGGCCATCGGCATGCTGGTCGCGGTGTTCTTCTCCTTCGGCGCGATCATCGGGGCGATGATCACCATGCACGCCGCCGTGGCGGCGCGTCAGCGGGAGATCGGGACGCTGCGCGCGCTCGGCTTCTCGCGGCTGAGCATCATGGCGGCGTTCATGTTCGAGAGCGTGGTGCTCTCGCTGGTGGGCGGCGTCATCGGGGCCGCCGCGGCGACGCTGATGAAGTTCGCGCGGCTGAGCATCGTGAACTTCTCCAGCTTCGCGGAGATCTCGTTCGAGTTCGCGCCGACGCCGGGGATTCTCCTGGCCTCGCTGGTCTTCGCGGGCGTGATGGGCGTCATCGGCGGGTTCATCCCCGCGGTGCGCGCGTCGTTGATGAAGATCCTCGACGCGCTGAAGTAGCGGGCGAGGGTGCTTCGGGAAGAGCGGCCGCAAGGGTCGCAGGGATGTGAGCGAGGTCGCGCTTTCAGGGCGTCGGCGCGAGACCCAAATCGGCCTCGCCCATGTCGATGACGCGAGGCGTTCCATCGATGGAGACCGTGAGCCTGACCCGGTAGCGGCCCGGCGGCCTCTCGGGCGCATCGATATGCACGTCTACGCGGAGGCGCTCGGTGCGCGCCGGATCGACGTGGCCCCGCCACGGCATCGGGTCGCCCTCGCAGGAGTAGCTGCGTGCGATGTGTACCGTGCAGCAGGCGCCGAGCGGGACGGGCTGTCCGTCGGCGACCGCGGTGAGCGTGAGCGTCGGGTCGAGGCCGACCTCGATCGCGCGAGTGGTCTGGTTGGCGAGCGAGACGGCGAGGGTTCCTTCGACGCCAGGGCCGAAGCCGTGGAGGCAGCGACAGAACGAGAGTGAGACGCTCGCCGGCGTCAGAGCGACACCGCCCGGCGCGTAGCAGGCCGCGGCGCTCACCTCCGGCAAGGCCGCCGCCGAGCACGTTCGCGCGGGCACGCACACCATCGCGTCCGCCGCCGTCGCGTCGACGCTCGCGTCCGACGTCGACACCGTCGACGCGCACCCCACGAACAGCGTCGCCGCGAGCAGGCGCACGGCGCTCACATCGCGCAGCGGTTCAGGGTCATCCCGTTGAGCGTGATGGTCGCCCCGCGGATGGCCCGCACCGAGCAGCAGTCGTCGACGTGCGTCAGCACCACCCGGTTGCGCCCCGGGATGATGTACCGCGCGAGGTCGGCCGTGCTCCCTCCGCCCAGGAACGCGTACGCCCCCGGGTCGACGATGCCCGCCGGGTACATGCTGTTGTAGACGGTCACGCTCACCCCATCATCGACCGTCCCGATGGCCACCCGCAGGCTCGTCACCGTCGCCGCCGCGGGTACGTAGAACGTCGTCTGGAAGTACGTGAAGTCCCCGCCCGCGCGGCACTCGCACACGTCGCACAGGGTCGACGGATCGTCGAAGGAGATGGTGTCCGACGCGTGCTCGCGCCACCCCGGATCAGCCTCCGGCGGAATCGACGCGAACGCGTACTCCCCCGTGTCGCCGTTGGAGTCGAAGGTGCGCCCGAAGCACGACGGCCCCGCGCCCAGGTGCATCTGCCACGGCGTGCTGCTGCCCGGCGTGTCGATGCACGGCGTGCACTCCTCGTCGACGCGCCCGTCGCAGTCGTCGTCGATGCCGTTGCACGCCTCGGGCGTCGGCACCCCCGCGCCCGTGCACGCGCCCCACATCCCGAACTCCCCGAGGCCCTCGCAGCGCTGCGTCCCCCGGTGGCAGGCGCCCACGCCCGCCCGCGTCGGGTCGCCCGGCATGCACGACTGCATCATCCCCGGCGCGCAGGCGCAGCCCTCGTCGATCATCCCGTCGCGGTCGTCGTCGTCGCCGTTGTCGCACAGCTCGATCAACGCGCCGTCGGGCAGCGTCGTCGGCCGATCGGTCCCCGCACGCACATCGCTCCCGGTGGTGGAGTCCGTCCCCGTCGCCGCGTCGCCCGTCGGGCGCCCGGCGTCCATGCGCCCCGCGTCCGTCGGCGTCGCCGTCGCGCCGTCGCCGCGCGACCCGGTGTCGCCGTGGGGTGAGCCCGCGTCGACGTCGATCACCTTGACCGCGGCCGTCTCCTCGGTGGCGCAACCCAACGCCACGACCAGTAGTCCAAGCTTCCAGGCACCCATCGCGTGATTGCACCCCCGCGAGGGCTCCGGCCGCAACTGGGGCTCTCGTGACCATCCGCGCTTTCGCTCGCGCTGCGTTTGGGCTTACACCCGCGCCCCTATGTTTCGCGGACGCGTTCGACACATCCATTTCGTCGGCCTCGGGGGCATCGGCATGTCGGGCATCGCCGAGGTGCTGCTCACCCTCGGGTACGCCGTCTCCGGCTCCGACCTCAAGGCCACGGACATCACCCGCCGCCTCGCCTCGCTCGGCGCCTCGACCCACGAAGGCCACCGCGCCGAGAACATCGCGGGCGCCGACGTGGTCGTCTACTCCTCCGCCGTCTCCGCGGAGAACCCCGAGGTCTCCCGCGCCCGGCAGCTCGGCATCCCGGTCATCCCCCGCGCCGAGATGCTCGCCGAGCTCATGCGCCTGAAGTACGGCATCGCCATCGCCGGGTCGCACGGCAAGACCACCACCACCTCGCTCGTCTCCACGGTGCTCGCCGCCGCCGGGCTCGACCCGACCGTCGTCATCGGCGGCAAGCTCAACGCCATCAATTCCAACGCCCGCGCCGGGACGGGCGAGCTGCTCGTGGCCGAAGCGGACGAGAGCGACGGAAGCTTCCTCAAGCTCACGCCCACTGTGGCCGTTATTACCAACATCGACCCCGAGCACCTCGATCACTACGGCACCCACGGGCAGCTCCTCGACGCCTTCGTCGAGTTTGCGGCGCGCGTGCCCTTCTATGGCCTCGCGGTGCTGTGCCTCGACCACCCGCACGTGCAGTCCATCCTGCCTCGCATCGATCGCCGCCACGTCACCTACGGCACCAACCCCCAGGCCGACTACGTCGCGAGCGAGATCACCCACGAGGGCATCAGCACCGGCTTCCACGTCCGCCGCAGGGGGGAGTCCCTCGGGCGCTTCGAGGTGCGCGTCCCCGGCATCCACAACGTGCTCAACTGCCTCGCCACCATCGCCGTCGCCAGCGAGCTCGACGTGCCGCTCGACACGATGCGCGAGGCGCTCCGCAGCTTCGCGGGCGTGCAGCGACGCTTCACCATCGTCGGCGAAGCGCAGGGCATCACCCTCGTCGACGACTACGGGCACCACCCGGCCGAGGTCGAAGCGACCCTGTCAGCGGCCAAGGCGGGCTTCCGTCGTCGCGTGGTCGCCGCCTTCCAGCCGCACCGCTACACGCGAACGCGCGACCTGTTCGAGGAGTTCACGCGGGCCTTCAACCTGGCCGACGTGCTGGTGGTGACGGAGGTCTACGCCGCGGGAGAGAAGCCCCTCGAGGGGGCGACGGGCGAGCGCCTGGCCGACGCCATCGCGCGCCACGGTCATCGCGGCGTGCACTTCGAGCCCGACAAGACCCGCGTCGTCGATCGCCTCGAAGCGCTCGTGCAGCCCGGCGACATCGTGATCTCCCTCGGTGCAGGAGACATCAACCAGTCGGTGCGCGCGCTGCTCAAGCGCCTCGACGCGAAGGGAGAGGCGCCCGACTGACGCGGCGTCCCGATGACACGATGCGCCTACGCCGCCCCGCCCGCCGGTTGCCTCGCGCCGCCCTGACTCCCTCCCGGGGCGAGGAGCGCCTCCGCATCTTCGTCGAGGCGGTGCAGGACTACGCGATCTTCATGCTCGACCCCGACGGGCTCATCGTGACCTGGAACTCGGGTGCGCAACGCCTCAAGGGATAGGCGGCGGCAGAGGTCATCGGGCGCAGCTTCGCGCTCTTCTACACGCCCGAAGACATCGCCCGCGACCACCCCGCCGAGGAGCTCGCCCACGCCCGCGTGCACGGTCGCTACGCGGAGGAGGGATGGCGGGTGCGGAAGGATGGGACGCGGTTCTGGGCAAACGTGCTCGTCACCGCGGTGCGCGAGGCCGACGGGAGCATCGGTGGCTTCGCCAAGGTGACCCGCGACGTCACCGAGCGTCGCCATCAGGAGGAAGAACTCCGCGCCCGCGAGGTGCTGCTCACCCAGCACCTCAAGGAGCGCGAGGTGCTGCTCCAGGAGATCCACCACCGCGTCAAGAACAACCTCCAGGTGATCTCCAGCCTCATCAACATGCAGGTGCGCCGCCTGGAGCCCGGCACGAGCCGCGACGCCCTCGTCGAGTGCCAGACCCGCGTGCTCACCATCGCCCTCATCCACGAGCAGCTCTACGGCGAGAAGAACTACGCCCAGGTGCGCCTCGACCAGTACGTCCGCAGCCTTGCGGCGAGCGTCGTGCACGCCGTCGGGGCCTCGGGCGTGTCGCTGGAGCTCGCGATCGACGATGTGGGCCTCGGCATCGACCGGGCGATTCCGTGCGGCCTGGTCATCAACGAGCTCCTCACCAACGCCCTGAAGCACGCCTTCCCCGACGGGCGCCGCGGCGCCCTCCGCGTGGCGCTCGGCCGACACGACGGGCAGCGCCTCCGGCTCACCGTGAGCGACGACGGCATCGGCCTGCCCGTCGGCTTCGACCTCAACCGCACCACCTCCATGGGCATGCAATTGGTGCGGACGCTCGCCACGCAGCTCGGCGCCGAGCTCGCGGTCACGCGCGGGCTCGGGACCACCTTCCAGCTGATCTTCGAGGGAGACCGATGACGACGCGCGACCGCCCCCACTCCGTGCTCATCGTCGAGGACGAGGGCATCTTCGCCATGGACCTCCAGCAGACGCTGCTGGAGATGGGCTACGACGCCTTCGCCATCGCCTCCAACGCGACGGACGCGTTGAACCGGGCGTCCGAGCGCTGCCCCGACCTCGTGCTGATGGACATCCGCATCAAGGGCAGCCAGGACGGCGTGGAGACGGCGGGGCTGCTCCGTGAGCGCTTCGGCGTGCCGGTAATCTACCTCACCGCGCACGCCGACGAGGCGACCGTCGAGCGCGCCAAGAAGACCGAGCCCTCCGGCTACCTGATGAAGCCCATCAAGCCGGCGGAGCTGCGGAGCGCGATCGAGGTCTCCATCTACCGCCACGGGATGGAGCGGCTGCTGCGCGAGCGCGAGCGGTGGTTCTCGACGACGCTGCGGTCCATCGGCGACGCGGTGATCGCCGTCGATCTGTCGGGCCGGGTCACCTTCATCAACCCCGCGGCCGAGGCGCTGGTCGGCGTCGCGTCGACCGAGGCGCTCGGCCACCCGGCGCGGGAGATCGTTCGGCTGCAAACGCCCGACGTACCCCGCTCGCCCCTCGACGAGGTGCTGGTACAACGGCGCAACCTCACCATCGAGGAGGCTTCGCTCGCTCACCCGACCAAGACCGATCGCATCATCTCGGACAGCGCGACCATGGTCGTCGACCGGGACGAGCTGCTCGGGGCTGTCATGGTCTTTCGCGACGTCACCGAGCAGCGGTCGCTCCAGAAGCGCCTGGAGGTCTCCGACCGCCTCGCGTCGCTGGGAACCCTCGCCGCCGGCGTGGCGCACGAGGTCAACAACCCCCTCGCGGTGGTGGTCGCCAACGCGGCCTACGTCGAGTCCGAGCTGCGAGACCTGCGCGCCCACTTCGCCCGCCTCGGCGGGGGCGCGACCGAGCTCGCGCGCTTCGACGAGCTGCTGGGCGCGCAAGGCGAGATCGAGCCCGCGGCCAAACGCATCGCCCGCATCGTGTCGGACCTCCGGCTCTTCGCTCGCCCCGCGGTTCCGTCGCCGACGGAGTCCGACGTCGCGCGCGCCGTGCACTGGGTGGTGCGCTCGACGGAGCACGAGCTTCGTCACCGGGCGCGGGTCGTCACCGACATTCCCGCCGCGCTGCCGCGGGTGAAGGTCGACGAGACGCGCCTCGGGCAGATCCTGGTGAACCTCATGGTCAACGCCGGCCACGCCATCGCCTCCGGGCACTTCGACGACAATGAGGTCTCCGTGCGGGCGCGCGCCGAGGGTGACGCCGTGGTGATCGAGGTGCGCGACACCGGCGCGGGGATGACCCCCGAGGTATTGAAGCAGGTCTTCGACCCGTTCTTCACGACGAGGGAGGTGGGCGTTGGGACGGGGCTGGGGCTCGCCATCTGTCACGGCATCGCCACCTCCGTCGGCGGACACATCGAGGCCGAGAGCGAGCTCGGTCGGGGGTCGGTCTTCCGCCTGTTTCTCCCGGCGGCGCAGCCCAAGAGGACGGACGAGGCACCCACGCCCGCCCCCGTCGTCGCCCCGCGGCGCGGCCGCATCCTGCTGGTCGACGACGAGCCCATGGTGCTGCGCACGTTGAAGCGCGTGCTGGGCGATCACGACGTCGTCGCGTTGGAGGGCGCCGCCGAGGCGCTCGCGCTGCTGGAGCGAGGAGAGCGCTTCGACATGATCTTCAGCGACGTGATCATGCCGCACATGACGGGCATGGAGCTGTACGAGCGCCTCCTCCGCGAGCGCCCCGACGTCGCGGCGCGCGTGGTGTTTCTGTCGGGCGGGGCGCAGAGCGTGCGGGAGCTGGAGTTTCTCGCGTCGATTCCCAACACCTGTCTGGAGAAGCCCATCTCCTTCACGACGCTTCGCGCGTTCGTGCAGCAGCGGCTTGGCGCGGGCTGACCGTCGCCCTCGCGGCCCCAGAGGGCATAGAGTCCCGGACCGTGCTGGCCCAACGACCACCCTCCCTCCTCCTCGGCGCGCGCAGCTTCGTCCGCGGCGCCCGCTGGCTCATCACCGACCCGAAGCAGTGGCCCTACGCGATGGTCCCGGCGCTCTTCGCCATGGTCATCGTGACGGTGTGCGGGGGCGCGGGCGTCTGGGCGGCCCTGCGCATCTCGGCGCCGCTGCGGGCGCGAGACGCCCTCGGCTGGCAGATCGTCGGTGCGTTGGAGACCCTCGCGGTGGGCATCGGCGCGGTGGGCATCGGGGTGCTGCTGGGTCTCTCGCTCGCACAACCCGCGGCAGGCTTCGCACTCGACCAGATCTCGCGGCGCATCGACGTCTCGCTCGGCGGCGTCGACCGCCCGGACGGTGCCTGGTGGGAGACGACGTGGCGGGGGCTGCGGGTCACGCTCGCGGGCCTCGCGGTGAGCCTCCCGATCTTCGCGTTGCTGCTGGTGATCGGGATGGTGGTGCCGTTCGCGGTGTTCGTGACGGTGCCGCTGAAGTTCGTCCTCGGATCGCTGCTCGTGGCGTGGGACCTGCTCGACTACCCCTTCGGTCTCCGGGCGATGCGGGTGCGTGAGCGGGTGCGCTGGATGCGCGCCAACTTCCGCGCGGTGCTGGGCTTCGGGGCCAGCGCGGCGGTGCTGCTGCTGGTCCCCGGGGTCGGCCTGCTGGTGCTGCCGCTGGGCGTCGCGGGCGCCACGCAGCTCGTCTCCGAGGTCGAGCGCGACCGGCAGTAGAAGTGCGTCGTAGCGAGACCGCTGCCGACAACTTCCGGTAGGGGTGGGCGCTGGTGGTATGCGATCCAACGATGGCCGCCACCCACGACGACCCGCCTGGGCGCCCGCAGAACCTCCGCGTTCGTCGTGAGTCCGTGGCGCCGCCCCCGCCGCCTGCGCCCGTGGAGCGTGCGCCGAAGGCCCGGCCGAAGACCCCGTCGGTGCCGTGGTCGCAGCGCTTCGCCCGCCTCGGGCAGACCCTCTCGGTCGTCCCGGTACTGGCCCTCCTCGCCGGAACCGTCGTCGCCGGTCGCTACGGGCACCGCTGGCTCACCCATACGCCGCGCCTCGGGGCGCGCACGCTCGACGTCAGCGGCAACGCCCACACGACCCGCGACGAGGTGCTCTCCGCCGCCCACCTCGCGCCCGGCAGCAACGTGCTCGCGGTCGACCTCGAACGCACCGCCCGCCTCATCGAGCGCCTCCCCTGGGTGGCGCGCGCGACGGTGACCCGGCAGCTCCCGGACACCGTCCGCGTGGTGGTCGAGGAGCGCACGCCCGCGGCGCTGGTCGCGGCCGGTGGGCTGTATCTCGCGAGCGCGGATGGCACGTTGTTCAAGCGGGCGGAGCCGGGCGACCCGGTCGACCTGCCGGTGGTGACGGGTCTCTCGCGGGAGCTGTTTCGCGAGCGCCCCGATGGTGCGCGGCAGGAGGTGCGCGACGCGCTGGCGTTGATGGGCGACCTGGAGAGCGCGCAGCTGGGGTCGTCGTCGCGCTTGCAGGAGGTGCATCACGACGAGACGGGCGACCTCTCGGTGATGCTCGGCGGCACGTACATCTGGCTGGGACGCGGACCATACCGATCGAAGCTGTCGCGACTGCGGGTGGTGCTGGGTGAGCTGCACCGCCGCGGGCTGGAGCCGTCGGAGGTGCACCTGGAGAGCGATCGACACCCCGAGCGGGTGACGGTGCGGGCGCACACCGCGAGCGCGGCCGAACCCACGGCGCATCGCGGGAGCTGACCGCGCCGCTTGACTAACTTCACCGAGTTCGTCGCGGTGATCGACCGATTGCCAGCGACCGAGGTTCCAACGTTGGACCGCCGTTGAAGAGCGTCACTGGGCGCAGGCGGCCACCTGACAGTGAAAGACGATGGTATCGCGTGCGCTCGCTCGTAAGCACGCTGCCGCCTGAGGGCTGGTGGTCGTCGTGCGGCCGTCGGTCGTGCAGACGCAGCTCGAACCGTTGCACCGAAAACCGTAGACATGGTCGGGGCAGACGAGGGTGCACTCGCAGGCGGGTGTCCCGAAGTTGCAACCGCTAGTCAGGGCGTCGTCGCTATTGACCTGAGAGTCCGAGGTGACAACTGCATCGCCCGTGGTCGCGTCGTGCATGTCACCAGATGGCCCCGGCTGGGACGCGCAGCCCACGAGCACGAACGCCCAGCCGATGCTCCGCGAGGCTCGTAGATTGGTGGGCATTTCGTCGGTGGGCTCCGTGGAATCGATGATCGAAAGTCTCCCGGAGAGCGCCAAGCGCCAGCTCGCCCGGGTAGTGTCCGAGTCAGGACACCGACTCTTTGACGCCCGCCAGACGAGCACACCCGCGTCGCCCACGCCGGAGTTCACCGTGCCTTCCCCGCGTTCGTCGCGCTCGGTTCGCTCCGGGCTATTTCACGCGGATCGCCCCGCCCGAAGCGGGGCTCCGTGAATCCGATCATGGGCCCCACCATCCCATGGCGAGCCGCCTGAGCCCCGCTTCGGGCGGGGCGATCCGCGTGAAATAGCCCGGAGTGAACCGAGCGCGACGAGCGCGGGGAAGGCACGGTGAACTCCGGCGTGGGCGACGCGGATTCTCAACTCCGGACAATGGGCTTCAACCTGGGACGCGACACTCGCCCGCTAGAGGAGGCGCACCCACTGGGTCCGCCCCGGAAACGGAACGGGCCTCGACGGGTCTGGCCCTAAGCCAACGGAAGCGGTTCGGGCCGCGCTGACTCCGAACTCCAGCCGCATCCGCGCCGCTTGACCAACCGGGCCGTGCGCCCGTTCACTCCGCCCGGTCCATGCCTTCCGTCGACGAACAAGACTTCGACCACGGGCCCTCCCGCGTCGGTGAGGTGCTCGGCGAGCGCTGGCGCCTCACCGATCGCCTCGGTGGCGGCGGCATGGGCGAGGTGTACCGCGCGGTGCACATCGCCCTCGGGCGAACCGTCGCCATCAAGCTGCTTCGCCCCGAGCACGCCCTCAACGCGGGGAGCGTTCGTCGGGTGCTGCGCGAGGGGCAGGCCGCGAGCCGCGTGGTGCACCCCAACATCGTTCGCATCGAGGACGTCGGGGTCGACGGTCGCGGCCTCCCGTACCTCGTGCAGGAGTACCTCGACGGGGTCGACCTCGACGCCTACGCCGACTCGTGGCGCGGCGTCGTCCCGGCGCGCGAGCTGTTGCCGTTGATGATCCCGGCGCTCGACGCGCTCGCTTCGCTGCACGAGGCAGGCATCCTCCACCGCGACCTCAAGCCCGGCAACGTCTTCCTCGTACGACAGGGCTCCGGGTGGTCGCCGCGCCTGCTCGACTTCGGGCTCGCGGCCATCGACGAGGCGCGCTCGGGCAATCCGCGCATCACCGGCTCGACGGTCACGCTCGGGTCGCCCGCGTACATGTCCCCGGAGCAGTTTCGCGACCCGCGCTCGGTCACGCCCCACTCCGACATCTGGTCGTGCGGCGTGATGCTCTACGAGCTGCTGTCGGGGGTGCTGCCCTTCACGGGAGCCACGGTGGGCGCGGTCGCCATCGCCGTTAGCACCGAGGCCCCGGTGCCGCTCGATGCGCGTGTGCCGACGCTGCCGCCAGCGCTCACCGCGACCATCATGAGCTGCCTGCTCAAAGACCCGGCGCGCCGCCCGTCGTCGGTGCGAGCGCTCATCGCTGCGTGCGAAGAGGCCCTGCGCTCACTCCCGCCGTCGACCGAGGTCGCTCCGCTGGAGGTCGCGCCGTCGGCCGCCTTCGATCGCACCTCTCCGGCCATCAGTCAGGTGACGCTGCGCTCGACGGAGTCCGACCCCGAGCGCCCGCGCATCGCACCCCGACGCTCGCGCTGGCCGCTCGTCGCCTTCGCCGCGTTCGGCGTCGTCGCGGTGGCCGCCACCCTCGTCGCGACCCGCGCGCCGCCTCGCCCGGTGGTGCGCCTCTCGACGCCGGTGACGCGCAGGGCCCCCATCGCCGTCGTCGCTCCGCCCGCACCGTCGCCGGTCGTCGCGCCGCCACCCGCGCCACAGCCGACGCCTCCGCTCGCGGTGCACGCATCACCGCGCACTCCGAGCTCCCATGGCGGGTCGCGCCCGTCGCCCGTCGTCGATGCCGGCCTCCGCGCTGCCGTCGTCGCAACGCCGCCGACTGCCCCCATCGCAGTGCCCGTCGTGACGCCCGTGCCCGTCGTCGCTCCGCCGGTGTCGCCGCTCGGCGTCGGCATCGACCCGCAGTACCGCTGAGTCAGGGGCCCCAGCGAAGCAGGCGCGGCGTCCCGAGGTCGGCGGGCGGTGTGACCTCTCCGGGGATACGCCCCCAACACCACCAGGTGCAGTCGCTGTGTCGCCGCGCGCAGGTCCAGCTCCGGGCCTGTCCCCCGCCGCCTCCGCTGGTCACCACGTCGTCCGCACCCACGAACACCGCCGCTCCCATCACGCCCCCGCGATCGTCCACGCGACCTGGGCCCGTCGTGGGCAGCCCGAGCTGTCCGACGTCGTTGTGACCCCAGCACCACACCTGGCCCGCGCGCAGCCGCACGCACGCCTGCTCGGCGCCCGCCGTCACCTGCTCGACCGGGCTCCCCGCGGCGCGCACGATCTCGTCGAGGCCCTCGACCGCCACCGGAACCGCCGTGCACACGTTGCCGTTGGGGCAATCGACGACGCCGCGGTAACCGCCCACGCGCCCGAGGCTCCCGTTGCCCCAACAGCGCAGGCCCGCCGTGGAGATGGCGCAGCCGAAGAAGTCGCCGATGCCGAAGGACGTCACACCCGCGAGGCCCACCACCCGCTGCGCGGCGAGCGACGCGCCGAGGCCACCACCGTCACCCAGCGTCGGTACGCCGAGCTGGCCGTACTGGTTGGAGCCCCAGCACCACACCGTTCCGTCCGTGAGGCGCGCGCACGCGTGGTAGATGCCGACGCCGACCTCCACCGCACCCGCGAGCGGCGCTCCGGTGTCGCTCCGGACGACGTCGAAGGTGGGGTAGTCGCGCGGGCTCACGATGACCTCATCGGTGCCGTCGGGGAGAAAGCGAACCCACGAGCTGCATCGCACACCACCGGTGCCGCGGACGATGGCGCAGGTGAGGGCGACGTGGGTCCCGACGCCCGCGAAGACATTGGCCGCGGCGCCCGCGTCGGCGCGGAGCAGGCGTCGCGCGGAGTCGGCCGAGTACCCGGGGTTGTAATCGGTCGCCAGGGGATCGGCGCTGAGCGAGCCCCAGCAGGTGAGCTCGCCCGCCCGATCGACGGCGCAGGTTCCGTCGTAGCCGGCGCCGAGCGCGGCGACAGAGGTCAGCGCCACTCCCGAGAAGGCACGGATGACGCCCACCGGAATGGCAGTCGGGCCGGCGTCCACGGTGCCGTCACCGAGGCGACCGATCTGGTGGTCGCCCCAGCAGGAGACCTGACCGTCAGAGCGGAGGGCGCACCCGTGGTCGCGGCCGAGGGACACGCGTTCGACCTGGATGCAGGTCGAGCCGGCGCCACACAGGGTCGGGCACGAGCCGCCGCCCGCGCAGGACGTCCAACCGGTCCGCGGGGTGGGAGACCACGACGGGCAGGTTGGGGGAGTGTCGACCGGGACGTCCACGGGGAGGTCGGTGGGAACGTCGGCGGGGAAGCCCGCATCTCGGGTGTCGGTCGGAGAGATCACGTCGCTGGTATCGGTGCCCGCATCGATGATCGATGGGCCGTCATCGCGAGGGGCATCGAGGCCGCCGACGTCCGTGCGCGGAACATCCATCGCGGGGACATCCATGGGCGGGACGTCCATCGCGGGCGCATCCGTCGCGACACCTGCGTCGGTGCCGGCCTCCCGCAGCGTGGCGTCACCGACCGGCTGACAAGTTCCGGTGCTCACCTCCGGGCAGAAGCCCGCGCCGCCGTCGGAGCCACCCTTCGGGTCGGTCGTCACCGTGTTGCCGATGCACGCGCCGCTCGACGAACACGTCGTCCCGGCGGGGCAGTCGATGGTCTGGCAGATGTTCCAGAGCACGATCTGGAGGTAGCCCGCTCCCTCCGACGGCATGCTGGTCACCCACTCCTGACGCGCGATGGGTGGGGCGCCGCTGCCGTCGGTGCCCTCGACGATGACCCGCACCCGCTCGCCGCCGACGCCCGCTCGCAGTCCCATCTCCAAGGGGCGCGACGGGCTGATGTCCCAGTCGACCGTTCCACCGCCGATGGCCACTTCGGTGCCCGATGGCGAGAACACGCGCACCTTCACATGGCGGACCAGGGAGCCCGCTTCGGTTCGCACCGTGAGGTAGAGCCGCGGCGAGAGCTCACAGCCCGTCGACGCCAACGCGACCATGGCCGCCATCGCTGCGCGCCACGACCTCATGGCAATCCCGTCCGGACCACCAACACGCCCGGCGGCTGCGAGCGGTCGGGCTCCAGCGCCGGCACCAGCACCGCGACTGCCGCTCCTGCCACGGCGACCCCGATGGCCGTCCAGAACCACCAGCGCTCCGTGATGGGCGTCGCCGCGGGCCGCGCCGCGAGCTGCGTCGACAGGCGCACGACCTCGCCCTCGCGCACCACGAAGCTGACCACCGCGGGGACGTGACCTGGCGCGTCGGCCGTCGCGTCGTGTCGACCGGGTTCGACCCAGCGGGTGTCGGCGCCCAGCGGCAATCCCCCGAGCATCACGCTCGCGGTGCTTGGAGCGCGATCGCCCAACGTCACCTGCGCCAACCGTTGCGACACCTCGGCGAGGTGGGTACGCACCGTCGTCTCGTGCCGCGCCAGGTCCTCCGGCGTCGCCGTCTCAAGGAACCTCACGTACCACCTGCGGGCGTCGCCGAAGCGCCCCAGACCCCTCAGACAATACGCGAGGTTTACGGCCACCACCGGCGCTGCCCGCGCTGCGTACGAGCGCTCGAAGAGGGCCACTGCGTCGGCCGGGCGCCCCGCTCGCACGGCGGTCACGGCCTCCTCGAAGCGGGCGCGTGCCTCCGCAAACGCAGGGTCGCTGGTCTGGGCCCGAGCCTCGCCGCTCAGCGCGATGACGGCGCACGCGACGACGAAGGTCGACCGCTTCATCGCGTCGCCACCGTCGCGAGGAGCCCGCCGCCGAAGTGACTCCAGCGGGTGTCGGACGAGGTCGAGGAGTCGAGCCAGGTGCCGCCGCCTCCGAGGCCCCACCCGACGGCGCCGAGGCCCAACGTCCAGCCCGCGCCGATGAGCCAGTGGTGGCTCACCTCCACGAAGGCCCCGCCGCCGGGCTCGGCGCCACCACGGTTGGCGGCCCGGCTGCCGAACACCGCCCAGGACCACGCGACGCCGCCCAGCAGCGACACGCGCACGCCTTCCCCCCGCGACCCGATCACCAGGCCGCCGCCGACCAGATGGAAGCCGACGGCGCTCTCCAATTGGAGGTTGGGCACGTCCGTGGACATCGCCGGGGCGACCGCGATGCCGCCTGCCGCGCCGACCTGCACGGCGATGGATTCGCTCAGCCACACGCTCGCGCGCACGGATCCCACCGCGGCCGCGCCCGCGACTGATGCGCTCCCCGTCGCGCCCGAGAAGCCCGCGCGAAACCCGGCCGGGCCCAGCGACACGCTCAGCGCGAAGCGGCCCGCGCGCGGCGGACGACCGACCGGGGGCGACGCGAGGGTCACCTCCGTCGGAGCGATGACCTGGGCGCTCGCCCCGACGGGGATCGTCAGCACCAGCGCGGCCCACCTCGCGCGCGTGATGAAGAGGCCGGAGGCTGGGCGGCGGGCGTTCATCGCGGCGGAGCATCTGATTTCGGGAGGGCCCACGCAACGCGACAACGGGAGAGATGTGTGCAGGAATTTTGTGGAGGCGTTTCGGGGTGTGGCAAGGGCGGTGACGTCATGGAACGCCCCTCGGCAAAGCCCGGTGAGATCATCGTCGGCCTCGACATCGGCAGCACCACCGTCCGCGCGGTGGTCGGCGAGGTCGGCGCCGATGGCGTGGACGTCACCGGCGTCGGTGAGTCCCGCTCGCGCGGCATGCGCAAGGGCGTGGTCGTCAACATCGAGAGCACGCAGCAGTCCATCCGCGAGGCGGTGGACAAGGCCAGCATGATGGCCGGCGTGCAGATCGCCACGGTGTTTTCGGGCATCGCGGGCTCGCACCTGCGGGGCGTGAACTCCCACGGCATCGTCTCCATCGCCAACCACGAGTGCTCGCGCGAGGACGTCGACCGCGTGCTCGACCAGGCGCGGCGCATCTCGATGCCGCTCGACCGCACGGTCATCCACGTCCTTCCGCAGGACTTCGTCATCGACCAGCAGGACGGCGTTCGCGAGCCCGTGGGTATGAGTGGGGTGCGCATCGAGGCGCGCGTTCACCTCGTCACGGCCGCCGTGTCGAGCGTGCAGAACGTCACCAAGTGCATCGAGCGCTGCAACCTCCACGTCGCCGAGCTGGTGTTGACGCCGCTCGCGAGCGCCGAGGCCGTGCTCACCGAGGACGAGAAGGAGATCGGCGTCGCCCTCATCGACATCGGCGGCGGCTCGACGGACGTGGTCATCTACGCCGACGGCTCGCTGCGCCACACCGGGGTCATCCCGGTGGGCGGCGAAAACCTCACCACCGACATCGCCGCGGGGCTGCGTACGCCCGCGAGCGAGGCCGAGCGGCTGAAGGTTCGCTACGGCTGCGCGATGCGCTCGATGGTCGACCCCGAGGAGACCCTCGAAGTCCCTGGCGTCGGCGGCCGCCCCTCGCGAACGCTCTCCCGCGAGTACCTCGCCTCCATCGCCGAGCCGCGCATGGAAGAGCTGTTCGGCTGCATCGCGCAGGCTCTGCACAACAGCGGCATGATCGACCGTCTGAACGCCGGCGTCGTGCTGTGCGGCGGCGGGTCGTTGCTCGAAGGCAGCGTCGAGCTCGCCGAGCAGGTGTTGCAGTTGCCGGTGCGCCGCGGCGTTCCGACGGGTGTCGGGGGAATGGTGGAGATGGTCCGCAGCCCCGCGATGGCGACGGCGGTGGGCCTCGTGAAGTACGGCGCGGCCCGGCCCGCGCGCATCGCGGTGCCGTCGACGGCGGGGACCTACCAGGGCCCCGTGAAGGCGAGCGCCCCGGCGGAAGCTCGCGCCCAGGCGGCGGCGGGCGGCGAGAGTTTGTTCGGCAAGTTTCGAGGCTGGCTGAGCGAAGTGTTCTGAAGGCACATCCGCGGCGCGTGCTTGGACGGCATCGCGTCGCGACAACAGCGGTACTCCCTGCGCGCGGACGTGCGCTCTGGGGAGTATTCGCAGCATCGGGAGGATCACATGGGTCTGTCGTTCGATCTGGTTGACAACACGAGCATGGCAGCGGCGCGCATCAAGGTGGTGGGCGTCGGCGGCGCGGGCGGCAACGCCATCCGCACGATGATCGAGTCGCAGGTGACGGACGTGGAGTTCGTCGTCGCCAACACCGACATCCAGGCGCTCATGCAGAGCCCCGCGGACGTGAAGATCCAGCTCGGGCGGCAGCTCACCAAGGGCCTTGGTGCGGGCGCCAACCCCGAGGTCGGCCGCCGCGCCGCGCAGGAGGACATCCAGCTCATTCAGGAGCACCTCCAAGGGGCCGACATGGTCTTCGTGACCGCGGGCATGGGCGGCGGCACCGGCACCGGCGCGGCCTCCGTCATCGCGCAGGTCGCGCGTGACCTCGGCGCGCTCACCGTCGGCGTGGTGACCAAGCCCTTCAAGTTCGAGGGGACGCGTCGGTCGAAGTTCGCGATGGCCGGTCTCGCCGAGCTCGGCGCGCAGGTCGACACGCTCATCACCATCCCCAACGACAAGCTGCTCGCGCTCGACGACGACATGTCGCTGACGGATTCGTTCCGCAAGGCCGACGAGGTGCTCGTCAACGCGGTGCAGGGCATCTCCGACCTCATCCAGCAGAGCGGTCTCATCAACGTCGACTTCGCCGACGTGAAGGCCGTGATGAGCGGCGCGGGCCTCGCGCTCATGGGCATCGGCTACGGCCGCGGGGAGACCCGCGCGATGGACGCGGCGCGCGCGGCCATCAGCTCGCCGCTTCTGGACAACATCTCCGTCGACGGCGCGACGGGCGTGCTCATCAACTTCATGGGCGGCCCGGACATGCGCCTGCGTGAGGTCAACGAGGCCGCGTCGATGATCCAGGAGAGCGCTGGCGAAGAGGCCAACATCATCTTCGGCGCGGTCATCAACGAGAACATGCGCGACGTGGTGAAGGTCACCATCATCGCGACGGGCTTCCCCAACGAGATGCCCGCCCAGGACGAGCGCATCATCCGCGCGTCGGTGCCGGTCATCCAGGGCCGCTCGATGCCGGTGCAGCAGCCGAGCGCGCGCAACACGTACCTGCCGCCGGTCGCGACCCAGACGGGCCGCCACCACGCGCAGCCCATGACCGGAACGATGGGCGGTCGCGTGTCGACCGTCCCCGCGCCGGCCCCGATGGGCGGTCGTCCGTCGCGCCCGATGGGCACCGTGTCGATGAAGGAGGAGGAGTTCGACATCCCGACCTTCCTCCGCCACAGCCGCGGCGACGAATAACTCTCTCCCGCGTTACGCTCGCGCCGCCCGTCGCAGACGGACCCGACGATGAGCGACGACTCCTCTCCCATCACACGCCCCAGGGCTGCGGCCGCGGTCACCGCCGTCGCAGCCTCCAAGAAGCTCGTCGCAGGCGGCCAAGGGTCCGTCGTCGACGACGCGCTCGCGCTCCTGCACCGCTACGCCTGCGAGGCCCCGTCGCTCGACGCGCTCCGCTGGCTCGCGACGCAGCCCTCGTTGCGCGCCGACCTCGTCGCGCTGCGTCTGGACAGCCAGTCCCGCCCCTTTCTCCACCGCGTCACCTCCGAGCTGGAGCTGGCGCTGGAGATCGCCTCTCCCCGGGAGTCCCCTTCGAGCGAAGAGCTGCGCGACACCTCGCGGGCGCTCAGCCGCTTCGGGGCTTCGGTCCACTTTCCAGCGGCGGTGCTGGTGCTCACTCACCTCGCGGTGGGCATCGCGCTCGCGGCGTACTCCCTCGACGCGCTCGGCGCCGGCAGCCCGACCCGGCCCATCGGTGACGAGGGCTTCTGGGCACAGGTGGGCATCGCCGATGTGTTCGTCGTGGCGGCGGCGCAGATGATCGGCGGCGGCGCCGTGGCGCTCGTCCTCCGCGCCGACCTCGAACGCGAGACGAGCGAGGGCAAGGTCCCAGTGCGCTGGGGCAATCCGTTGTGGGGCAACCACTCCCGGCCCGCGCTGACGGCCCACCTCACGGGGCTCGCCGCGATCGCCACCGGGGTCATCGCTGCGCTGGGTCTCTCGTACCGCCTCGTCGAGACCGAGTCCTTCATCTACCTGGTGAGCCGCTTCGTGCTCGGGCTGCTGTGGGTCATCCCGATGGTGGTCGCGTCGGTCGTGATCTACCCCCTGCCGATGGTGCTCGGCAGGGTTCTCTCGTGGGCCTTCGCCGACGCCCGCCCCGGCTCCGAGGACACCTCCGCGCAGTGGCTTCGCTGGACGACGCGCCCCGTCGGAGTGGACGTGGAGCCCGCTCGCCGCCGGGTCGCCGAGGCGAAGGCCGTGGTCGTCCGGGCGCGGGACCAGGCGAAGGGCGAGCGAGCGCGCGAGCAACGGGACGCCGCCGAGCTCGCGCGGCGTCTGCGCGCGGAGATGGAGGTGGCGCCCGAGCCAACGGAGGCCGAGCCGCCGCCGCAGGGCATCTACCGCGCGGGCCAGGCGCCGACGGCGGACCCGGCGACGGCGACCTACGACGAGGCGCTGCTGACGGCGCTCCGCGACCCTGACCACGGCATGCAACTGCGTTGGGACGTGGTCGTCGCCCATGCCGCGGAGGCGGGCGAACTGTCGGACGACGACGCGGCGCTGGCGGTCATCGGGCGTCTCGAGCGCCTGCTCGCGGCGCTTCTCGATCCCTTGACGGTGCCCGAGCGCAGGACGGTCGCGCGCCTCGCGTCGCAGCGGCACGGCGGCTTCCGACGCCTGGAACGCATCACCGGCGAGCCCGTTCTCACCCGGGAAGGTGAGCCCTTGTCGGGGGTGCGGGTCGAGGTTGCGCCGCCGGTCGCCGTCGACGAGAGGGACCTCTTCGCGACGCGCTCGTTGAAGCATGCGCGCATCCGAAAGTAGCAGGCGCGTGATAGGGTCGGCGGCGGGCGCAGGTCAGGGCGAAGCAATGCACAACACATCGGCGAAGGTGCTGGGATGGGCGGCGTTGTGCCTGCTCGTGAGCGGGTGCTCCATCGAGGGTACGCGGCAGCGCGGCGACGAGTGCCTGCAAGACCGCGAGTGTGTTGCGCCGCTGCGGTGCGAGGTGACCACCAACGGCACGTCGCGTTGCGTGACGCCGACGCGCCTCGACGCGGGGCCGCCGGTCGATGTGGGGGCGGTCGCCGCCGACGCTGGTACGCCCCCGGTGGACATGCCTGCGGCGCCCGACGTCTCGCCTGCGGTGGATGTGCAGCCTCCGCCGGTGGACATTGCGCCCGTGATCGACGTCCCGCCGGTGGTCGACAGCGGGGTCACCGTCGATGTGGTGGACGTCGACGACGGCGCGGGCTGACGTCACGACCGCACCCCTGATGCGCTACGAAGGCACCCTCTACCGCCCGCCCTCGGAGGCCGACGCCCTCATCGTCCAGGCCACCATCGGCTGCTCGTGGAACCACTGCACCTACTGCGACATGTACCGCGCGAAGACCTTCCGGGTTCGCGCGCTCGACGAGGTGCTCGCCGACCTCGACTCCGCCGCCCGCCACGCCGACGCCGTGGAGAAGCTCTTCGTCGCCGACGGCGACGCGCTGGTGCTGCCGATGGACCACTGGCTGCCCATCCTCGACCGCGCGGCGGCGCTCTTCCCGCGGCTGCGGCGGGTGTCCGCCTACGCCATGGCCCGCAACGTCCTCGGCAAGACCGACGAGGAGCTACGCACACTGCGAGAACGCGGGCTCTCGCTGCTCTACGTGGGCCCGGAGTCTGGCGACGACGTCACGCTCAAGCGCATCGCGAAGGGCGACGACGCCGCGGCGCACGTCGAGGCCGCGCAGCGAGCGCACGCCGCGGGCATGGAGCTCAGCGTGATCGCCCTGCTGGGCATCGGCATGGAGCGCGGCGAAGAGCACGCCCGCGCGACCGCGCAGCTCGTGACGGACATGAACCCGGCGTACTTCTCCGCGCTCACGGTGACGGTCGTCCCGGGCACGCCGTTGGCGACGCTCGCGGGGCGCGGGCGTTTCGCCGTCCCCCCGACGCCCGATCTGCTGCGCGAGCTGCGGACGATGGTGGATCTCGCGCGCCCGACGGACGCGCTCTTCCGCACCAACCACGCGTCCAACTACCTGCCGCTCGGCGGGCGACTTCCGCGCGACCGTGAGCGCATCGTGGCGCTCATCGACGCCGCCATCGACGGGCGCATCCCGCTGCGGTCGGAGCGCTCGCGCGGGCTTTGACCTCGCGGGCTTCGAGAGACCGACCGCAAGGGCGCAGGGGTCGCAAGGAACAGAGCGATGGATGTCTCGGAGAGGCGTCCGCTGCGTCGGGCCATGGCGTCTGCCGCACCGTCTCCGACACCCAGACATCTCTTCGGCGTAGCTCTCATCCTCCTTGCGATCCCTGCGCCCTTGCGGCCTTCCGTCCTACGACGCTCGCCGCGTGGGCGGCCACAACACCACCGCTGCCGACCAGAGCCCCAGCGCCGCAAGGCACGCCACCTTCGGCGCGACGTCCCCCACCACCATCCGCGCGACCCCCGCCGCCGCCTGCGCCGCGAACCACGCGCCCATCCATCGCGACACCCGCCCGCTCGGCGCCCGCTCGGTCAGCGCGGTGAGCGAAGCCGTCAGCGTCAGTCCCCACGCGAGCCCTGACGCCGCGATCGCCGCCACCAGCGCGCCCAGCGACCCCGCGAGCCCTACGCCCAGCGCTCCCGCCACGCCCACGACCGACGCGACCCGCAGCACCCACGCGCTCCCCACCCACCGCACCGCCAGCGCCGGAACCACCGCCAACGCCATCCCCGCGCCGAACACCGCCGGCCCGTCGAGCGCCTCCGTCTCCGTCACGAAGCGACGCAGCAGCGTGGGCATCGCCACCATCGTGACGAGCTGTGACCCGAGCGCCGTGAGCGCCGTCGCCGCCACGACCCACCCGCAGTCCTCAGGCGCCTCTACGCCGCTCGCCGGGACCGTCGCCGCGGGCGCACCCGCGCCGCGCTCTACCACCACGAGCACCACCACAAGCAGCCAGAGCGTCGCGCCCGACAGCGCGAGCGTCGCCATCGCACCCAGCCGTTGCAGCACGTCGAGCGTCTTCGGAAGCAGCAGCCCCGCGAGGCCCGACCCCACCGCGAGAAAGGCCCCCAGCCACGGCCTCTCGTGCAGCGACACATAGCGCGCGAGTAGCCGCGGCAGCGGTGCCCGCAACGCACCCGAAGCCACGACCCACACGCCGATCGCCGCGAGCAACACCGGCGCCATCGACGCACCGCGCGCCACGTGCGGCAGCGCCACGAACGCCAGCGTCGCGATCGACATGGCCGCGAGCACCGCCCCGCCGATGCGCTTCAGCGTCCCGTCCGCGCGGTCGAGCCACGCGCCCGCTGCCAGATCGCAGAGCCCGAAGACGACAACGTCCGCGAGGAGGATCCAGGGGCGCGCCGACGGGGGTAGACCCGCCGAC
Organism: Polyangiales bacterium; assembly: GCA_044229975.1. Lineage (GTDB taxonomy): Bacteria > Myxococcota_A > Polyangia > Polyangiales > SCUS01. The sequence continues at coordinate 537,644 of JBGARZ010000003.1, read as the reverse complement.
GCGAGGAGGGGAGGGAGGACGGCGGCGTAGAGCGTCCACGCCACCGCGGCGAAGCACTGAACCGCGGCGAGAACGAGCGCGAGGCGGACGGGCGACTTCATCAGGCGCCCGGTAGGTGTGTCAGCCCTGCTTGAGCCAGGCGCGGAGGTTGGCCGTGACGTGGTCGGCGGTGAGGCCGTACTTGTCGCCGAGCACGGGCCCCGGGGCCGACGCGCCAAACGTATCGACGCCGAGCGTGAGTCCGTCGAGGCCGACGTAGCGCCACCAGAGGTCGGTGCGGCCCGCCTCGAAGCTCGCGCGTCGCCCCGTCGTCGGGAGCACCTCCGCGCGGTACGCCGCGTCCTGGCGATTGAACACCTCCAGACACGGCGCCGACACCACGCGCACGCGCAGCCCGTCTTCCTTCGCGATGCGTCGCGCGGCCTCGACGGCCACGGACACCTCGCTGCCCGTCGAGATGATCGTGAGCTGCGCGTCGCCACCCTCTTCGCGCACGAGCACGTAGGCCCCGCGCGCCGCGAGCCGACCGCGAGCCGCCGCGTCACCCGGCAGCACGTCGACCTTCTGCCGCGACAGGATGAGCTCCGTCGGCCCGTTGCGACGCGTCGCCGCCGCCGCCCACGCCGCGGCGCACTCGGCGTTGTCGGCCGGGCGCCACACGTCGACGTTGGGGATGAGCCGCAGCGCGCTCACGTGCTCGACCGACTGGTGCGTCGGGCCGTCCTCGCCGAGGAAGACCGAGTCGTGCGTGAACACGTGCACCGCCGGGATGTGGCTGAGCCCCGCGAGGCGGATGGGCGGCCGCATGTAGTCCGAGAAGGTGAGGAAGGTCGCCGTGAACGGAACGAACATCCCGTAGAGCGCGATGCCGTTGGCGATGGATCCCATCGCGTGCTCGCGGATGCCGAAGCGGAGGTTGCGCCCCTCGAACTTCCCGGCCTCGACCTTGGGCGAGTCCTTGATGGGGGTCTTGGTCGACCCGCCGAGGTCGGCGTCACCGCCCACCAGCGAGGGCATCAGCGACGCGACCGTCTGTTCGATGGCGCCCGCGATGGCGCGCGTGGCGTCGTTGGTCGGCGGCATCTTCGCGAGCAGCGTCTCCAGCAGGTCGGCCGGCGCCGCGAGGTCGGCGAGCGAGCGGTAGAGGTCGGCGCGGTCGGCGTTGTCCGCGAGCCACTTCGCCTCGTGCTTCTTCCAGTCGGCATGAACGCCCGCCATCACCTTCGCGCGCTCGGCGAAGTGGGCGCGCACGGCCGCGGGCACCACGAAGGTCTCCTCGGGCCAGCCGAGGGCCTTGCGGGTGGCGAGCGCCTCGTCCTTGCCCAGCGGCTCGCCATGAACCTTGTGGGTGTCGTGCTTGTTGGGCGCCCCGTGCCCGATGTGCGTGCGCGCGATGATGAGCGTGGGCTTCTCGCCTTGCGCGAGGGCGCGGTCGTAGGCCGCGGCGATCTGCGCGTGGTCGTGGCCGTCGATGGTCTCGGTGCGCCAGCCGATGGCCTCGAAGCGCTTCGCGACGTCCTCGTCGAAGGCCTCGTCGAGCTTGCCGTCGAGCGTGATGTTGTTGGCGTCGTAGATGTACGTGAGGTTGCCCAGCTTGAGGTGGCCCGCGATGGAGGCGGCCTCGTAGGCGACGCCTTCCATCACGTCGCCGTCGGAGACGAGCGCCCAGATGTGGTGGTTGAAGAGGCCGGGCAGGCGGGCCTGGGCCATCTTCGCGGCCATGGCCATGCCGATGCCGTTGGCGAAGCCCTGACCGAGCGGGCCGGTGGTGACCTCGACGCCCGGCGTGAGGTGAACTTCGGGGTGGCCGGGGGTCTTGGAGTCCCACTGGCGGAAGTTCTTGAGCTCGGCGAGGGGCAGGTCGTAGCCGGAGAGGTGGAGCAGCCCGTAGAGCAGCATCGAGCCGTGGCCGGGCGACAGGATGAAGCGGTCGCGGTCGCGCCAGTGCGGGTCCGTCGGGTCGTGACGGAGGTAGCGCGACCAAAGCACATAGGTGACGTCGGCGGCGCCCATCGGGAGCCCCGGGTGGCCGCTCCTGGCCGCCTCGATGGCGTCGATGGCCAGGAACTTCATCGTGTTCACCGCGAGGGCGGTGACGTCTTCGGCGGCGGCGGGGGCGATGGGTGTGGTCACGGCGTAGGTCTCCTCCAGAAAGGGCGCCGTCCTGCTACCGCACCCTCGCGCCGCCTACCAGCGCTCTTGCAATGGTGGTCACGGGCGCGCGGGTGGCGGTATGGTCCCGGCTTCCTTCTCGTCGCCTGAGGCCATGGCAGTCGTCGCATGAATCTCCCGGGGGTCTTCGCCGCTCTGCGCTCGCGCGTCACCGTCTGGTGGCTGCTCGCGTTCGTGCTCACGGTGCTGGGCTTCGCGCTGCGCTTCCACCTCGCGCGCACCTTCGACGGCCCGGTGCGCGGGAGCGACTACGACGCCTACGTGCGCGGCGTGCGCTGGGTGCTCCAACACCGCCGCACCTTCGACGCTTCGCTCGAGATCCAGGTCGGGTTCTATCCCCCGCTCTGGTACGTGATGAGCGCCGCGGTGCTGTCGCACTGGCCCGCCGAGCGCACCATCGCGGGCCTCTCGGTCGCCGGGTGGGTCATCCGGCAGATCATCCTGTGGCGTTGGTGCGCGCGCGACCTGCCGCGCTCGCCCCGCTCGACGGCGGTGGTGCTCGGGCTCCACGCGGTCATTCCGATGAGCGTGCTGATGGACGGCAAGGTCAACCCGGAGGGGCCGCACGCGACGCTCTTCGCGCTCGGGGCCTTCGGTATCGCCGCGATGGAGCGCCGGCTGCGCGAGCGCACGCCGGGCGTCGAGTGGGTGTCGCTGCTCGCGGGCGTCCTGGCGGGCTTCGCGGTGCTCACCAAGGCGACGAGCGCCGTGCTGGTGATGGTCGCGGGCGCGGTGCTGGCGCTCGCGGCGTGGCGCGCGTTGGAGCGCAGGGACACACGCGGGCTGCGGACGGTGGCCATCGCGGGGACGGCCTTTGCGCTCGGCTGGTCTGGTGTCGCGGGCTGGTGGTGCCTCGACAACGCGCTGCGCTTCGGGAGCCCGCTGCCGCACCAGTACGGGGTGAAGGAGCTGGAGTTCACGATGAACCACCCGGTGCTGCGCGAGCCGCTCGCGCATCGACGCACGCTGGGTTGGTTGCTCCCCCTGGAGACCGACTGGCTCGCTGCGCCGCACGCCGCGAGCGTGGACGTCCCGCGCCCCAACTTCTGGTCGTCCACCATCGGCGGAACCTGGTCCGACTGGTACAACCGCGGCTTCTGTCGCCTCACGGGAGGGCCGACGCTCGTGACCGTGTGGGGACCCGCGGTGTGGGCGATGCCGATGCGCTGCGTTCGCATCGACCTCGCGCTGGTGCGCTTCGGGGTCGGCTTCACCGTCGCCATCGCGGCGTCGTGGGCCTGGCTCCTCCGCCGCACGGCGCGCAGCCGCGGCCTCGACGGCAGCGTCACGGCCCTCACCGCGAGCGCCCTCCCGGTGCTCTTCGCCATGGCCTTCGCATGGACCTGGTCCATCGACCGGATGGCCGTCGTGAAGGCCAGCTACCTGCTCGCGGTCGCGCTCCCGCTGCTCGTCTGCCTCGCCTCCGCGCTCGCCCGCCTGGAGTCCCTTCCGCACCCGCGCCTCGCCGCTCACCGCGCGCTGGCGCTCGCCACCCTCTGCGTCGCGTCGCTCGTCACCTGGGCGCGCTGGGGTCACTGATGTTCCCGTTCATCGCTCGCCTCCTCGGCCCTGCGCCCGCGCCTCGACCCGCCTCGGCCGACCGTGCGCGCCTCGCCGCTGCTCGCGCGGCCGTCCATCTGTCGCAGCGCGTGCTCCATGGCGACGCGAGCGGTGACGCCCCGTGGGTGTCGGCGCGGCTCGCCCTGCTGCTCGACGCCGAGGCCCTGCGCGCGACGCTCCCGCCCGACCTCGCGCTTCACCGCGACGCCCTCCTGGCGCTCGGGGTCCCGGACGCGGACGTCGACGCGACGCTGGAGGCACTCCGACGCAGCCCCGCCGCGCGCGAGGCGCTCGCCCCGGAGCAGCTCGTGGAGGAGGCCGCGCGGGTGCACTCGCTGGCGCTGCGCGGCTTCGACGCGCTCGACGCGCAGGTCGACGTGACGCGCCCTCGTCGTCGCCGGGTGATGGCCCTCGCGGTGGCGGCGGTGCTGGCGGTGGCGCTGCCGGTCGGGGTGTGGCGCGTGGCGCCGCGGCTGCGCCCCGACCTCGCGACGACCGCGGTGTGGCATGCGAGCGGCGCCGAGACGGGCTACCAGACCAGCGGGGTCGGGGCGACGAGCGTGGGGACGTCGCAGCCGGCGTTCTTCCACACGGACAAGCAGACCGACCCGTGGGTACGCTTCGACCTGCGGCCGGGGGCGACGGTGGGCTACGTCGAGATCACCAACCGCGGCGACTGCTGCCTCGAACGCGCCGTTCCGTTGCTGGTCGAGGGCGACTCGGGCGACGGGCGATGGCGCGAGCTCGCGCGCCGCACGACGACGTTCTATCGGTGGTCGGCGTCGTTTCCGCGGCAGCCGCTACGCGCGCTACGCCTGCGGGCGCGCGGCGAGACCTGGCTGCATCTGTCCGTGGTGGAGATCCGCTGACGGGCTACGAGCGCGCTTCGTCGAGGCGGCGCATGCCTTCGAGCATGAGCGCCTCGACGGGGCTGTTGATGGCCTTGGCGGGCGGGCGGAAGGTCGGGTCGAGCGAGAACTCCCCCGCCGACAGCCCCAGCATCCCGTAGAACGCATCCTCGCCGCGCAGCCCCATCCACAGCGCGTTGACGATCGCCCCGTCGAGGAAGTGCACCTCGCCCGCGTCGGCGCCGTTGCGGATGCGAAGCTGACCCGTCTTGCGGCCCTGCGAGAGCACCTGCACCACGTCGGTGAGCGCTAGCTCGGCGAGCGAGCCCGACACGCCGCGGGGCGAGCGCGCCTGCCGCTGCGCGAGGAGCTGCTTCACCTTCGCGATGAGCACTTCGGGGGAAGCGGGCTTCAGCACGTAGTCGTTGGCGCCGAGCTCGAAGGCCCGCGCGATGGCCTCGCGCCGCTGGTCGCGCGTGAGAAACACCCACGGAACCCCGGACGTCGTCGGCGTCGCGCGCATGCTCGCGAGCAGGTCGAGACCCGACGTGGATTCGAGGTCGGTCTCGGCGATGACGGCCTCGACGGTGCCGCGCCCGAGCACGCTCAGCGCCTCGTCGACGTTGCGGGCCAGGTGCACCTCGAAGCCCTCCTCGACCATGCGGAGCTCGAGCACGGTGCTCTCCTCGGGGTCGGGGTCGACGAGGAGCACCACCGTCCGCTCGGACAGGAGCTTGGCGCGCAGGTCGTCGCCCGTGACCACCTGGCGCAGCAGGTCGACGAGGTTGCGGTCGAAGACCGATCCCTTGTGGCGGTCGAGGACGTCGCACGCCTCCGGCGCCGAGAGCTGGCGGCGGTAGGGGTTGTTGGGGTTTTGCGTGAGGTCGGCGTAGGTGTCGACCACGGCGAGGATGCGCGCCCCGAGCGGAATCTCCTTGCCCGCGAGCCCATCGGGGAAGCCCTGCCCATCGAAGCGCTCGTACATGGTCTGGAGCGTCGTCACCGTGGTCGGCTCCAACGGAACGGCTTCGAAGAGCTTGATGGCCGTCTGGAAGGTCTTCTGCGCGGCGGCCCGGTGGTTGTCGAACATCGCGACGTTGAGCGCCGTGAGGTGATACGTCGCCGCCTTGCCGACGTCGTGGAGGAGCGCGGCGAGCGCGAGGGCGTGCACCTCCTCGGGGGCGAGGCGGATGCGCTCGGCCAGCTTGCGCATCCAGCGCGACACGAGCGGGGAGTGACCGCGCAGCTCGCCGCGGTTGTTCTCCAGCAGTGACACGAGGACGGTCGCCAGCTCCAGAAACGACGCCTTCGACGCGGCGGGCGAGGGGACGCGAGGGGCGGTGGCTCGGGCGACGTCGTGGTCGGTGATGACCCGCTCGCGGCGCTCGCTCGCGGGCGACGCCGGGGTGGGCGTCACGGGCGACGGGCCCTGCACCGAGTGCTGGGCGTAGAGGTCGATCATGGAGAGGTACTGCTCGCGCCCGGTCGTATCGACCTGGGCGAAGGCGTAGAGCTCTCCGGCGTAGTGCTTGAGGATCGCGGCGCGCACCGCCGCGGGTCGGGCGACGTAGACGCGCACGTCGCGGGCGCTCGACGCCTGCTGCACCGCCTGCACGATGGCCGGGTCGCCGGCGTCGGGCGAGACCACCGAGAGGGTGCTGCTCGCCGGGTCGAAGAGCACCGGAAACACCTGCATCTGCTCGGCGAGGCGTCGCGGGATCACCTCCAGCAGGCCGCGGTCGACCTCGGCGCGGGCGAGCTTGTTGGTCGCCACGAAGCGCGTCCGATAGAGCTTCGCGAGGAACTTCAGCAGGTCGGCTTCGGACACCACCCCGCTCTCGATGAGCACGTCCTCGATCCGACTGCCGTCGGCGCGGACGCGGTGCAGCACCGCTTCCAACTGGTCCGGGGTGATGAGGTTCTCCGAGAGCAGTTGCTCGGGGAGGTGCCCCTGTGGGGGAATCGACATGAGCCGCGCCTCATCGTAGCGAGCGGCATTCTCTCGCGTCAACGAATCGCATGTCCTCGGCGGTGGCATTCCCCCGGGGAAGGCGCGTATGGTCCGCCGCGTGTCGAGGCAGTGTTGGATGGTTGTCGCTGCGGCGCTGGGCGTCGGATGTGCCGGTTCGGGCGTTCGGGTGCAGGGCAACGAGGTGAGTGCAGGTGCGCTCCGCTACACCTTCGGGCCCGTCTCGCCGTCGTGGCGAGCGGTCGAGGTGGAGAGCAACGACGCCGCGTGGTTCGACCCGTCGACCAACGGCATCATCCACGTCGACCACACCTGCGATCGCTCGATGGACACGCCGCTGCCCGCCCTCGTGCAGCACCTGCTCATCGGGTTTACGCAGCGTGAGACGGTGTTGGAGGAGACCGTCCCCTTCGACCGTCGCGAGGCCCGCCACGTGGTGGTCAACGCGCGCCTCGACGGCGTGCCCCGCTCGCTCGAACTCTGGGTCATGAAGAAGGACGGCTGCGTCTACGACCTGGGCTTCGTCGCGCCGCCCGACCGCTTCGAGGCGGGCCGCGCGGCGTTTGACGCCTTCGCGCGCGGCTTCCACACCCAGAGCACCTCCCCGCAGCCCTGAGGCCCCTCCTCGATGCCCCGCCCTCCCGCCGATCCCAACGCCGCGCCCGAGCGCCCGTCGCTCATCCCCGGCGCCCGTGCCTCGATGCTGCCGCCCATCCGGCTGCCGCCGGTGAGCCCGTGGGTGAAGTACGTCGAGCGCTCCAAGGAGTCCCTCGACGACCTCGGTGGCATGGGCTTCCTGCTGCGCGACGCGGTCTTCGCTACCTTCGCCCGCCCCTTCGAGCTCAAGGAGATCATCTACCAGCTCGAGTCGCTCGGCATCCGCTCGGTCACCATCGCGCTGCTCACGGCGATGTTCGTCGGCATGGTGATGACCGTGCAGTTCGCGTTCGGCCTGGAGCGCTTCGGCGCCACCGACTACGTGGGTCGCGTCATCGGGCTCTCCATCACCCGTGAGCTCGCCCCGGCGCTCACGGCCCTCGTGGTGGGGTCGCGCATCGGCTCGGGCATGGCCGCCGAGATCGGTTCCATGGCGGTCACCGAGCAGGTCGACGCCATCCGCGCGCTGGGCGCCGACCCGGTGAAGAAGCTCGTGGTGCCGCGGCTCATGGCCTGCCTCATCCTGATGCCGGTGCTCACCATCTTCGCCGATGTCGTGGGCTTCACCGGCGCGATGGTGGTGGCGCGGTTGCAGTTCGACACGCCGATGGGCTTCTTCTTCCGCACCGCGCTGGAGTCCATCAACATGCAGGACTTCATGTCGGGCCTGGGGAAGTCGCCGTTCTTCGGCATCACCATCGCCATCATCGGCTGCTACTACGGCATGCAGACCCGCGGCGGCACCGAGGGCGTCGGGCGCTCCACCACGCGCACCGTGGTGGCGTCGGCCATCGCCGTGCTCGTCGCCGACTTCTTCCTCACGAAGCTCTTCCTCTCGGTCAAGATCTAGCGGCGGGGCGACGGGTGGGACTGAGCTTCGCGGAGACCTCACCCCATGACCGAGCTCATCTGGCGAGGCAAACACCGCGACGGCCAGCGCGTCACCCCTCCGCGTGACCCCGTCGCTCTCGTCCCCCGCGAGCACCACGGCACCCCCACCGACGACCCATCGTTGCTCATCGTCGGCGACCGCTGCCGCGCCCTCGCGGCGCTGCTCCCCACCCACGCGGGAACCGTCCACGCCGTCTACATCGACCCGCCCTTCGACACCGGCAGCCGCTTCGACGCCACCCGTCGCCTCGACGACGGCACCACCATGCGGCGCACCGCCTACCGCGACACCTGGGGCCACGGCATCGATGCGTACCTCGCGTTCATGTCGGACACGCTGGTGCTGCTGCGCGACCTGCTCGCCGACGACGGCGTCCTCTTCGTGCACTGTGACTGGCGCGCCAACGCCTACCTCCGCGTGATGCTCGACGAGCTCCTCGGACCGCAGTGCTTCCGCAACGAGATCGCCTGGCGACGCGCGCCCAACCTCGGTCGGCAGGCGGCGTCGCGGCAGCTCGGGCGCACCCTCGACACCATCCTGGTCTACTCGCGCAACCCGGCCACGCCCCTGCGCGGCGAGGCTCCGCGGCGCAGTGATCCGGTGGCGCTCGACGCGAAGGGCAAGCCGTCGGGCGCGCAGTGGGACGAGACTCGCGCGCTGTGGTTCACGACGGCGCCGCGCGGCGACTACACCGACGCGAGCATCGCGCGACTGCGCGAAGAGGGCAGGGTGCACGACTCGCCGACGGGTCGCGTGGCCATCAAGTACTTCCTGCGGCGTGGCGACGACGGCCGTTGGTACAAGGACCAGCCCATCGACACGCTCTGGGACGACGCGGAGGTGCGCCCGCTGCGTCACCGCCCCAAGAGCGAGGACATGGGCTACGACACGCAGAAGCCCGAAGGCTTGCTGGAGCGCATCGTTCGATGGGCGACCCGACCGGGCGACCGCGTGCTCGACTGCTTCAGCGGCAGCGGAACCACGGCGGCCGTCGCCGCGAAGCTCGGTCGCCGCTGGGTCGCGGTGGACGTCGGCGACGCGGCCATCGCCACCACACGACGCCGATTGGTGGGACTCGCAGACGCGGGTCCGTGGACGCTTGTGGATGTTCGCGAGGCAGTGCCACCGACGTCGCGACGAGCGAGCGCGCGCAGGGTGTCGGTCGACGGCGTGACCTCCATCGAGCTCACGGACTTCGCGGCGGATGCACCGAGCGGGCTGCCCGAGGTCGCGCACTGGTCGTCGTGGGTCGACTACTGGCTCGTCGACACCGACCACGACGGGCGGGTGTTTCGCGCGCGCTGTGCCGTGCGACGCGAGGGCAAGGGGGCGCTGCCGACGACGGTGGTCATCGAGCCCGGAGCGGCGGTGGTGGTGCGGGTGGTGGACGTGCTCGGCGAAGAGGCGACCGTAGCGGTCAGCGGATGACGGCCGCGCCCTGCGCCGCAGTGGCCAGGAAGCGCAGCACACGCGCGTTGAGCTCGGCGTCACGGAACACCACGAAGTGCCCGTCGTACGCGCTGCCCGGGTCGACCTGGAGCAGCGCGGCGGTGGCGCCGTTGAGGTTGTTCATCACCGGGAAGGGAAGGCCCATGGCGGGGGCCGGCGGCCAGGCGTTCATGCCGCCGGGGATGGTTCCGGCGGTGGGTGCGCCGAGGGTGCTCGCGACGGTGCGCATGGTCGCGGGCGGCGAGTACGAGTCGCCGAGCCCGTAGGTCATCACCACCGGGCGCGCGGCCATCCCCATGGGCCGGTCGAGCAGCGCGAGGCGCCCATAGTTCACGGCATCACTGCGCTCGAAGAACATCTGCAACACGTTGAGCGCCGGGTGCGCCGCGCTGCGCCCGTCGGGGTCTTGCAGCACCACCGGGACGAGCGACGCGATGTCGATGGGGCGCACCTTGTTGGTCAGCGAGAGCCGCAAGTCACCGCCCGCGCCCGAAAACACCATCCCCGCGATGTCGGGTTCGTACACCGCCGCGGGCAGGCCGACCGTCGAGCCCTGCGAGTGGCCGAAGAAGAAGATCCGCCGCGGGTCGAAGCGCACCGTCTGCCCCTCGCGCGGCAGCATCGGGAGCGTCGCCGTCGACAGCGCGCGAACCATCGCGAAGACGTCCGCGCTCCCCTGGAGGATGTTGTCGCGCGCCGCCTCCGGGTTGGCGAAGTTGAAAAACGCCTGGTCGGGCGGCGTGGTCACGCCCATCCCGCGACGCGCGCCGTGCATCACGCCGTCGAAGCCCACCGTCGCGAAGCGCACCGTCGTCCCGCCCCCGACGTCGACGCCCGCGAGCGAGCGCGACAACCCTTCGGTGACGACGCTGCGAAAGCTCCCGCCCGTGCCGTGCGCGTAGAGCACCGTGGGCCATCCGCCCGTCGGGATTTCTCCGCCCCGCGGGACCGTGATGCTCACGCACACCCGCTCGGTGCCCTGCGCCATCGGGCGCCCCGTCCCGTCCGTCGGAATGGCGCCGCTGCCGGGCTCGCGATAGGGCCGCGCGCCTGCCTGGAAGTACGGGATCTCGATGGTTCCTTGCAGCTCGTCGAACGCGGGGTCGGCCGCGCCGATGCAGCCGCGCACATGATCGGCGCCGGTGAGCCCGTCGTCGCACGGTGACACCACGCCGGTGTCGCAGCGCACGAAGCCCGCGGGCACTGGCGCCGCGGCTGCACGCACCGCCTCGCGCAACGCCGGGACGATGCGCCGGGGCTGCTGCGTGGTGAACACCGTCGCCACGATGACCGTCGCGGGGTCGATGTTTTGCGCGGTGAGGTACCGCCGGAGCGGCGCAAACGCGGCGTGGGCGCGGGCCTTGGCGGGGTCGGCGGGCGCGGCCTCGGCCATCATCAACGAGAAGTCCGGGTCACGCTCCACGGGCCGCCCCATCGAGTCGCGCACCCCACTCAAGAAGAACGCCGAGTACGTGTGCCCCGGCTCCATGGGCGCGCCGTGGCCGGTGTCGACGAGCACGGGGTTGCCGCAGAGGTAGCGGTTGCCCGCGGTGTTGGCGCCGAAGCCGATGCTGAGCGTGGGCTGACCCGTGGTGAGGTCAACGAGGCGGATGGTCTCGTTGAGGCGCAGCGTCGCGAAGTCGAGCCGCCCCGAGAAGCGGAAGTACGCGAAGGAGTTGGTGCCGAAGCCGTCGACCGAGCGCTCGATGGCGCGCAGGTAACGGTCCATCAGGTCGAAGCCGAGCAGCGCGGTGCCCGGGTGGGGAAAGCCCGTGAGGTTGACGCGCCCGGTGGCCGGGTCGCGGCGCACGTCGTTGGGAAAGGGGAGACGGAAGAAGTCGTGCGGGGGCGTTCCGTCCATCGCGGGAACCTCGAAGTACGCTCGCACCGGGCCCTCTTCGTCGGCGGTGCAGCGCTCGCCCGGCCAGAGCCCTGGAAGGCCGCCGTCGCGACCCGCCGCCGCGGCCGCTGCGAGGCGAGGGGAGAAGCAGGTGCGCGCCGTCGGATCGCAGTCGAGGCCCGCCTGGCAGTCGAGCAGGTCGGTGCAGGCGCCGCCCACGTCTCTCGGTTGGGTTGCGCCGCTCGATCCGCCGTCGGCGGGTGCGCCGCCATCACCCGTCGCGACGGTCGCGCCGCGTGGGGACTGGCACAGCCCGAAGAGCTCGCCCGCGAGGCGAACGCACACGAGGCCGCGCTGGCAGCTCGCCGTGTCGCCGCAGGTCTCGGCCGCCGCGGCGCTGCCGGCGGTCGCGCACAGTCCCGCGGCGGAGCAGTAGAGCCCCGGCCCGCACTCGCCCGTAAGCAGGCAGCTCGTCCCCGCCGCCGCGTCGCCGCGCGTCGCGCAGGTGCGGGCGGTGGCGTCGCACCGGAGCCCCGAGCGGCACTGGTCGTCGCGCTCGCAGGCGACCCCGAGCCCCGATCCCTGACCGGCGAGACCGCCCGCGTCATGGGTGTTGAACAGGTCGTCGAGACACCCCGTGACGGCGAGGCCGCACAGGCCCAGCAACAGCGTTGATCGTCGCATCACACGTGACCTCCCAGGTGACGTCCGACTCTACACGACCCGCGGCGGAACAGGCATTCCGTAGAGTCCCGATCGCGATACGATCGGCGCCCTATGAGCATGGTGAATCACTACCGGTCGAACATTCGCGACACCTTCTTCAACCTCTTCGAGTTCCTCGACGTGGGCAACCGGGTGCTGGGCCACGGGCCCTTCACGGGGCTCGACGAGGCGACCGCGCGCGAGACGCTGCGCCAGCACGAGCGGGCCTGCGTCAACGACCTCGCGCCCTCCTTCGCGGCGTCCGATCGTGAGCCTCCGGTGCTCGGCGCCGACGGCGTGGTGCGGCTGCCCGACTCGCTCAAGCGCTCCATGGCGGCCTACGGCGACGGCGGTTGGCACCTCTTCGAGATCCCGCAGCACCTCGGCGGCGTCGGGGCTCCGCCGTCGCTGGTGTGGGCGTCCTTCGAGATGGTGGTGGGGTCCAACCCGGCGTCGGCGTTCTACCTGTTTGGCAACTTCATGAGCCGGGTCATCGACCGGCTCGGCACCGCCTCGCAGAAGGCCCGCTACCTCCCGCAGATGATCGACCAGCGTTGGGGCGCGGCGATGGTGCTCACCGAGCCCGACGCGGGCAGCGACGTCGGCGCGGGCCGGGCGCGCGCGCGGCACGTGAAGGACGACGTGTGGGAGATCGAAGGCACCAAGCGCTTCATCACCAACGGCGACTACGACTCGGTCGACAACATCGTGCACCTGGTGCTCGCGCGCCCCGAGGGCGGCGCCGTCGGCACCAAGGGTCTGTCGCTCTTCATCGTGCCCAAGTTCTGGGTCAACGAGGACGGCTCGATCGGCGAGCGCAACGGCTGGAGGTGCACCAACATCGAGAAGAAGATGGGGCTCAAGGCGAGCGTAACCTGCGAGATCGAGTACGGCGGCGACGTCCCCGCGCGCGGCCTGCTCGTGGGCGAGGTGCACGACGGCATCCGGCAGATGTTCCACGTCATCGAGCAGGCGCGCATGGCGGTGGGGATGAAGTCCCTCTCCACGCTCTCCACCGCGTACCTCAACGCGCTCTCCTACGCGAAGGACCGCGTGCAGGGCCCCGACCTCACGCGCGCCGCGGAGAAGGACTCGCCGCGCGTTCCGATCATCGCGCACGCTGATGTCCGGCGGATGCTGCTGCTCCAGAAGAGCCACGCCGAGGGGATGCGCGCGCTCGCGCTGTGGGTCGCCTCGTTGCAGGACGAGATCGAGCTCGGCGGCGGCCACGGCAAGACCAAGGAGCTCGACCGGCTCAACGACCTGCTGCTGCCGCTGGTGAAGGGCTTCAACTCCGAGCGTTGCTACGAACTGCTGGGCGTCTCGCTCCAGTGCTTCGGCGGCTCGGGCTACGTGCAGGACTGGCCCATCGAGCAGTACATCCGCGACCAGAAGGTCGACTCGGTCTACGAGGGGACGACCCACATCCAGGCGCTCGACCTCTTCTTCCGCAAGGTCGCCCGCGACGGCGGCGCGACGCTCAGCGGCCTCTTCGAGCGCGTCAAGAACACCATCGATATTGAAGAGGGCGGCGGCGCGCTGCTGGCCGAGCGCGCGCTTCTCGCGACGGCGCTCGACGACCTCCAGGCGATCTACATGGGGATGATGGGCAAGGTGGCCGAGTCGGTTCACCACGTCGGGTTGCAGGGCAACCGCATCCTGATGGCGACCGCGGAGACCGTGCTCGCGTGGTTGCTCGTGCGCCACGCTGCCGTGGCCGTCGCGAAGCGCGAGGGAACCGATGGCGACGAGCGGGCCTTCTACGACGGCAAGATCGCGTCGGCGCGCTTCTTCTGCCGCGAGGTGCTGCCCAACGTCTCGCACGCCCGCGCGATGGTCGAGCGCAGCGCGATGGATGTCATGGCGCTGCCCGTCGAAGCGTTCTGATCAACCCATCCCGACGTAGCGGATCCCGCCGCCCATCGTCATCGGCGCCGACAGCGCGTCGTTGGTGTGAACACCGTGCGCCTCCGCGCGCAGCTCGGCCACCCGCGCGGCGCTCGCCGTGCCCGTCACGGCGTCGGCGAAGAACATCCCTCGCGGCGTCAGCCTCAAGCCGTCGTCGTCGAGCGTCACGAGCCCCCGCTCGGTGCATGCCTCGATGGCGGCTCCGTGGTCGACGGTGACGTCCCGACCAAAGACCCGCCGCCACGCCGCGCGCGACAGCTCGGTGCGCGCGAGCATGCGCGTGAAGAACAGCAGCGAGACGTCGGTCTCGTCGTAGTTGAACGAGAGGTCGTCGATGGACCACGGCAGCGCCCCCACGCCCTTGGCTCGCGCGAGCTTCACGGCGCGTCGTGAGGCCAGGTCGATGAAGGTCGACACCGACAGCGGGCCGACGCCGAGCGCGTCGTAGGTCTCTGGCGTGAAGCTCGCCTCTTCGTAGAGGAAGCGTCGTCGGCTCTCGTGCGCGTCGTGGCGCTCGAAGTTGGTGAGCGTGGTCTGGACGAAGCCCGCGGCGAGGAGCGCCTCGCGGAGCGCGAGCCAGTTGTCCACGGCCGCCTCGGTCGACGGCAGCGCGGCGAGGAGCGACGGGTCCTTGGACCAGGGCGTGCCGAGGCCCTCGTAGAGAACGAGGTGGTAGAGGCAGACCTGATCGAGGCCCGTCTCGATTGCCTGGGTGACATCGTCGAGCATCCCCGCGCGCGTCTGGAACGGTAGGTTGAAGAGCAGGTCGCAGGAGGTCGCGATGCCGCCCGACTGCGCGCGGCGGACGAGGCCCTCGACGGTGCGCCGGTCGCCGAAGGCCGAGCGCCCCATGCGCTCGATCTGCTTCGGGTCGAAGCTCTGCACCCCCATGCTGATGCGCCGCGATCGCACCGGGAGCCCTTCGAGCCAGCGGAGCGGCGCGTACAGCCACGACGTGAAGAGCGACGGAACCCCCTCCAACGTCACCTCCGCGTCGGCCGTTCGCGCGTAGGTCGACACCGCGCGGAAGAGCTCGTCGAGCTCTCCCACGGGCGACAGGTTGGCGGTGCCGCCGCCGAGGTACATCGCCGCCACGCGACGCCCGTCCAGCGCATCGGGGTGTCGATGGAGCTCGTGGATGCTGGTCGCCACGCTCGTCGCGACCCGTCGGCGCGCTGCCTTGTTCGGCGCGTCGTGGGGAAAGGTGCAGAACCCGCAGCCCTCCACGCGCGGACAACATTGTGTGTGAGGCAGCACGCCCACGAGGAGTGGTCGCGCGCGGTCGACGGTGATGTGCGGCTCGTCGAGGGCGACCGCGGGCTCGGGCTCGGGGATGTGCCAGTGGTGTTCCCGATCGATGCGCCGCACGCCGCCGTCGGGCGCGCGGAGGTGCAGCGGGTACGCGGTCCCGGTCGCGCTGCGCATCAGTGGAAACGCCGGGTACCCCTGGAGCAGCCTGTGTCGCTGCGGCCGCTGCATCCGCCGGTCGAGCTCGTCGCGTGGGTTCATCTCGCCCGCAGCGTACGCCCCAAGGACGGCGTCGTCGGTTGCGCCAAGGTCCGCCCGGGGTCGATCATCCGACGCCCCATGAAAACCCCCATCGCTCCGCTCGCGCTCTCCCTCGCGCTCGCGGCCTGCCAGTCATCGCGCCCGCCGTCGTCGCCGCCGCCCGTCGCCCCCGAAGGCACCGCGTCGCCCGCGCTCCCGCCTCCGCGCGCCGTCGTCGAGTCCCCCGTCAACCCGACCGCGCCGCCCCCCGCGGCCCCTTCGACGGAGTCCACCATGGACGATCAACGCGCCGCCGCCCAGGGGCTCAACCAGCTCGGGCTCGACCTCTACGCTCGCGTTCGCACGCAGCCCGGCAACGTCGCGCTCGCCCCCGGCAGCATCGCGCTCGCCTTCGGCATGACCGAAGCGGGTGCCCGCGGCGACACCCTCGCCGAGATGCGCCGTGTTCTTCACTCGGGACTCGACGCCCCGCGCCAGGCCGCCGCGCTCGGTGCGCTGTCCGCTCGCTTCAACGGTCAGCTCGGTGAGGGCGTCACCGCACGCGTCGCCAACCGCCTCTTCGGCCACACCCGCTACACCTTCGAGGAGCCCTACCTGGCGCTCACCCGCTCGGCCTTCGCCGCGCCGCTCGAACGCACCGACTTCACCCAGTCCGCCGAGGCCCGACAGCACATCAACGCCTGGGTCGCCGAGCAGACCATGGACAAGATCCGCGACCTGCTCCCGGCGCCCGCCGTCACCCCCGACACGCGGCTCATCCTGGTCAACGCGATGTACCTCCGCGCGCCGTGGGAGACCGCCTTCCCCGCCCACGCCACGCGCGACGACGCCTTCTTCGTCAACGGAACCACCTCCACCCCGCTGCCCACCATGAGCCGCGCGGCGAGCCTTCGCACGGCGACCGGTCCGGGCTTCAAGGTCGTCGAGATCCCCTACCGCGGCGACCAGCTCGCCATGGACATCCTCCTGCCCGACGCCCGCAACGGCGTGGCCGCGATGGAGTCGTCGCTCACCGCCGCGCGCCTCACGTCGACCTTCGCCGCGCTCGCGCCTGCCCAGGTCTCCCTTCGCCTGCCGCGCTTTCGCGTCGAGACTCCCTCCATCGGTCTGCGCGACGCCTTCCGTGCGCTCGGGATGACCATCGCCTTCGACGCCGAGCGCGCCGACTTCACCGGCATCGCCAACCCGCCGACCCCCGCTGACCGATTGGTCATTTCCGACGCCTTCCACAAGGTCTTCGTCGAGGTCAACGAAGCCGGAACCGAAGCCGCCGCCGCCACCGCCGTCGTGATGATGCGCGGCGGAGGAATGCCCCCGGTCGCGACGCCCTTCGTGGTCGACCACCCCTTCGTGTTCGTGATCCGCGACACCACCACCAGCGCGGTGCTCTTCATGGGTCGCGTGGTCGATCCGCGCGGCGCCGCCTGACCGTGGCGCCCCGACGGTTGCGTCGGGTGGAGTGGTTCCAGTAGGTTCCGCCCGCTCGATGAACCGCCGACCCGTCTCCCTCCTCGCGCTGCTGCTGTCTCTCGGGCTCTCCGCGGGGGCCTGCAAGAAGGTCATCGGCGACGGCTGCTCGGCCTCCACCGACTGCTCCGCCACCGGCGATCGGCAGTGCGACGTCTCGCAGCCCAACGGCTACTGCACCCTGCCGAGCTGCGATCCCAACTCGTGCCCCGACGAGGCCCTCTGCATCGGCTTCGACGCGCACGCCCCGCGCCTCGAACGTCGCTACTGCATGGCCGGCTGCGAAGAAGACAGCGACTGCCGCACGCCCGAGTACCACTGCGTCCGCCCCGACGCGCGCGCCTGCGTCAACACGGCCAACATCACCGGAACGCTCCCGTCGGGCCAGACCTGCAACGTCCTCATCGACACGGTCTCCCTGTCGCCCGGCTTCTGCGCCCCCAACCTGCCGTGAACCCGCTGGCGTTTCTGCTCCGACGCGTCGGGGCCGGAGCGCTCACGGTGCTCGCCGTCGCCTCGCTCAGCTTCGTCGCCATCCACGCGCTGCCCGGCGACCCCGCCGACGTGCTCCTCGACGAGACCGCCACCCCCGCCGATCGCCTCGCGCTCCGGCAGGCCCTCCACCTCGATGACCCGCTCGCGGTGCAGTACGTGCGCTTCCTCGGCGACCTCATCTTTCGCGGCCTCGGTCGCTCCTTCGTGCACCCCGAGCACACCGCCTTCGCCGAGGTCTCCGCCGTCTGGCCCTCCACCGTCGCGCTCGCTGTCTGCGCCGTGCTCGTCGCGTGGACCATCGCCATCCCCCTCGCGACCCTCGCCGCCACACGCCCCAACACCCGCACCGACGCCGTCGTCGGCGTGGTCTCGCTCCTCGGCATGGCCCTGCCGTCCCTCTGGATCGGCCCGATGCTCGTGCTCCTCTTCTGCGTCGCCCTCCCGTGGCTGCCCTTCCCCGGCCCCGATGCGAGCGGTCCTGCTTCGCTGGTGCTCCCGTCGCTCACCCTCGGCGCCGGCCTCGCGGGCATCCTCACCCGCATGGGCCGCGGCGCACTTCGCGAAGTGCTTCGCGAACCGTACATCGCCACCGCCCGCGCCAAGGGCCTCGCCGAGCGCACGGTGCTCGTCCGCCACGCCCTCCGCAGCGCGCTCGTTCCGCTGCTGACGGTCGGCGGCGCGCAGCTCTCGGCGCTGCTCGGCGGCGCAGTGGTCACCGAGCGCATCTTCGAGCGACCGGGCCTCGGGCTGCTCTTCCTCGAAGCGCTCCTGCGCCGTGACGTGCCTGTCGTGCTCGCGTGTGTGGTCGCCTTCGGCATCACCGTGGCGATCATCCAGCTCGTGGTCGACCTGCTCTACGCCGCGGTCGATCCGCGCATCCGGGTCGCCGCGTGAACCTCCGCGCGCGCCTCGGTCTGCCCCTCGTCGGGCTCTTCACGGCGATGGCCATCACGGGACCGTGGGTCTCTCCCCGATCGCCGCGCGCCATCGACCTCGCGCACTCCCTCGAAGGCCCTTCCGCGCATCACTGGCTGGGCACCGCCGACAACGGCGTCGACGTGCTCTCGGTGCTCCTCCATGGCGCCCGCCTCGCCGGAACCGTCTCCGTCATCACGGTGCTCATCTCCCTCGTCGTCGGGACCCTCCTCGGTGGCGGCGCGGCCTTCATTGGTGGTCGCGTGGGCGCCGTTGCAGCACGCGTGACCGACGCGGCGCAGTCCTTCCCGTCGGTGCTCGTGAACATGGCGGTGCTCGCGCTGGTGGCACGTCCGGGGGTGTTCCATCTGGTCGCGGCGCTGTCGGTGACGGGCTGGGTCGGCTACGCCCGGGTGGCGCGCGCGGAGGTGCTGCGATTGCGCGAGCGGGAGTTCGTCACCGCGGCGCGGGCGATGGGCGCTTTACCTGCGCGGGTATTCTTTCGCCATGTGCTGCCCAACGCGTCGGGCCCGCTGGTGGTGCAGGCGACCTTCGGCCTCGGCGCGGTGGTGCTCGCCGAGGCGTCGCTGTCGTTTCTCGGGCTGGGCCCGGGTGCGTCCGCGTCGTGGGGCGCGCTGCTCGATCAAGGAACGGCTCACCTGCTCCAGGCGCCGCGGCTCGCGGTGACCGCGGGCGTCGCCATCACGCTGACGGTGCTGGGCTTCAACCTCACCGGCGACTGGCTGCGCGACCGGCTCGACCCGCGAGGGTAAGGAGGCGCGAAGGGCGCATAGCGCACAGGGAGACCAACCGGGCAGCGCGCGGAGACCGTCGCTGACACGGACTCGCTCCAGTTACCGACCCGTCGATCAGGTCCCGCGACTGTTTGCTGCCCGTGCGGACCAGCGCGGTCCGATTCGAGTCCAGCGCTCGCGGCAGTCGCGCGGAGGATGATGTCCGAGAGCTTCGCCACGGGAAGCTCGATGCCGGAGAACACGCCCCGGAGCCCATCGGGCGCGATCGTTCGCGCAATGATGTCGCGCATCCACTGGCCTCTACCCACGACTACATCGACGGGCAATCGGGCGTGCGGGCCGATCCGCACCACGCCGCGTAGCGGATCCATCTCGTCGCCACAACGAACGTCGATTCCCACATGAAGTCGTCGGGCGGCGTCCCACGTTTTCGGCCAAAGCAGCCGCTCCTCCATCGCGAGGAGGTCAAGATCCGTGGTCGATCGCACTATGCCGCCGACCGCCATCGCTGCGGCGCCGATCACGATGATGTCCACGCTGGCGGCGCGCGCGGTCGAGACCGCAATCGAGAGGGCGCTCGCCGTCACCAGAGGGGGACCCGCACATCCCGACGGCTTGCGGCCCATGGCGCGCATCGCGTGGAACACCTCGGTGGCCTTCCGGCGGCTCACTCCATTGGCGCTCGCGTATGCAGCTACGTCTCGCGCCCCAAGCGCGAGTGCGTCCGCTACGCGCTCCTCCGACGTCCTGCGGAGGTCTTGGAGGAGCAGTTCATCGCGGAGGCCGTTGGCGACGGAATGCTTGCGCATGAGTGTTTTTTAGTCGGTTCGCAGCGGCGCAGCCAGCGCCCACCGCTCCGACCAGAGTACCGTCCGAGCCACGTACCTTCGGCTCTTCGCGCTGGCGCTCCTCGCGGCCCGCGATCGTGCCCGCGTTGCGCCGCCGCTCGTTGCGTCGTCGGGCCCGCTGGTGGTGCAGGCGATCTTCGGCCTCGGCGCGGTGGTGCTCGCCGAGGCGTCGCTGTCGTTTCTCGGACTGGGCCCGGGTGCGTCTGCATCGTGGGGCGCGCTGCTCGATCAAGGAACGGCTCACCTGCTCCAGGCGCCGCGGCTCGCGGTGACCGCGGGCGTCGCCATCACGCTGACGGTGCTGGGCTTCAACCTCACCGGCGACTGGCTGCGCGACCGGCTCGACCCCTGGCGCGCCGTCACGTTGGTGATCCGCTTCGCCCGCTCCTTGGTGTCGCGCGGCACCGGCTCGCCCGCGTCGAGCACCATCGCCGAGAGCTGCCGCCCGTAGCAGCACCCCGTGTCGAGCCCCGTCGCAAACGCTTCGAGCTGGAGGTTGCGCCGCGCGTCGTGGCCGAAGACGATCTGCGTCGGCCCCTTCCAGCACTGCGCCCACGGCGTGCCCACGAGCTTGCGGCTCGCGCGGCCCTCGTCGTCGACCGAGCGCACCGTGAGCAGCGTCTCCTCGTCGCACGCCACCGGCGACTTCGACGGGTCGATGCCCGCATGAACCACCAGCAGCTCGTGCTCGGGCAGCGCGATCATCAACGGCAGCGCCGCGAGAAACCCGAACTGCCGCTCGGTGAGCGCCTGGGCCACCGCGCGGTGCCGCTCGGAGAGCTTCACCTTCCGATCGGCGCTGCGCTTGCCGTGCTCCTGCTCGTGGCGCCACCAGCTCAGCACCTTCTCGTCGTGGTTGCCGCGCACGGCGAGCGCCCCGCACGAGCGCGCGAGCTCCACCACCGCGGCGGAGTCGGGCCCCCGCGCGACGAGGTCGCCCACCAGCACCACGCGATCTACCCCCTGGGCGAAGCCCACGTGGCGGAGCAGGTCGTCGAACTCCAACGCGCAGCCGTGGATGTCACCCACGACGATGGTTCGTCCCATCGGCCGATCACTCTCCGTAGGGCGGGATCGCAATCGCCCGCCCGGTCCAGTCGTCCTTGATCCAACGCCAGACCATCTGGCGGAAGTTGAGCTTCGCCCGCGCGCGGGAGAAGTACTCGTAGTACCCGAGCACCACCCGCGTCATGAAGATCATGTTGCGCTGCGACGGCGGCACGCGCCGCTGCTGGAGGAAGTAGGTCACCAGCTCCTTGGCGCCGCGCACGTAGCTGTACTCCGAGAAGTCGAAGGGCTCGTCCTTCGTCAGCCCCGCGGAGAAGTACGACGCGATGCGCTCCATGTCCGCCAGCTCGCCCGCGTTGCCGCGGTCGGAGACCAGCTCCAGCGCGACCATCGCGTCCTTCAAGCCCTCGTCGTCGTTGGTCATGCGGGCCTTCACCATCGCGGTAAAGCCCTTGAGGAAGGCGTCGTCGAAGATCTTCACGCACCCGAAGTCGAGGATGCCGAGCCGCCCGTCGGGCAGCACCCGGTAGTTGCCCGGGTGCGGATCCGCGTGCAGCACGCCCCCGCGCAACATCTGGAACCAATACGCGTCCGAGAGCTTCGTCACCACGGCCTCGCGGTACGCCTGATCGGGGTTGGCGAGCGCGGTCCCGAGGTCGACGCCGTCGAGGTAGTCGTAGGTGATGGTTCGCAGCCCCGAGTAGCGGGTGTGCACCTTGGGGATGACCACCCAGTCCTGGCCCTCGAAGAGCTTGCCCAGGAGCTGCGCGTTGTACGCCTCGCGGCAGTAGTCGGTCTCCTGCGCGAGGTGCTCGGCGATCTCCTCGGCCACCGGCGTGAAGTCGAGGCGGTCGTTGTTGACCGTATCAGCCAGCAGCCGCTTCACCATCGCGGCGCCCAGCTTGAGGTTCTTCAGGTCGCCGTCGACCGAAGCCTCCGCGCCCGGGTACTGCACCTTCACCGCGACCTTCGCGCCGTCCTTCAACGTCGCGCGGTGCACCTGCCCCAGCGACGCGGCCGCGAGCGAGGTCTTCGAGAACTCCGCGAACAACTCCTCCGGCGACGCGCCGAGGTCCATCTCGATGACGTCGCGGATGGTCTCGTAGGACATCGGCGGCGCCGAGCTTTGCAGCGAGCGCAGCACCTCGCCGTACTCCCCCGGCAGCGCCTCGGCGTGCGTCGACAGGAGCTGCCCCACCTTCATCAGCGGGCCGCGCAGCTCCTTCATGGTCGCCGCGATGCGCTTCGCGTTCTGGAGGTGTCGCCCGAGCTCCGCGTCGGCGCGCGACTCGCTGCCGCGCAGCTTGTCGGCGATCTTGCCGCCCAGGTAGCTCGACGCGACGGCGCCGCCCATCCACCCCGCCTTCAGGGTCCGCACCAGCCGACCCGGAACCTTCTCCTCCGGCTCCTTCGCCATCACGCTCCTCGCACGGCCGTTGAGCCTCTCACGGACCGTCGCCCGACACGCGGGTGTTCGACGCGACCGGGTCGTTGACGCGCGCCACGACCCGCCCGTTGGTCACTTCTACCCGCCAGTGCTGGAGCCTCGCCGGCGCCGCCGGGCCGTTGATCGCGAGGCCGTCGCCGTCGAAGCTGGAGCCGTGGCAGGCGCAGCAGAGCGTCGGCGTGGTGGAGGTCGCCCCGTCCTGCGGCGGGAGGCACACCGCGCCCTCGACCGGGCTCACCGTGCAGCCCTGGTGCGGGCACACCGCCGACATCGCGAAGAGCCCGCGGTCGTCGCGCGCCATGATGACCCGCGGCCCTTCGAAGAGCCGCCAGTGCGTCGCCCGCCACTGCTCGACCGTCCCCACGTCGACGAGCGTCACGGCCACATCGCCGCCGCAGCCGACCCCCGTCGCCGCAAGCGATGCGACGCCCACGGTGCCGATCCACCGTCGCCGCGAGAGCACCGTCACGGACCGAGGCCCAGCAGGTCGCGGATCTGGCCGACGAGCATGGTGGCCGACTGCTCCGAACCAGCGCCGCGCCAGAGGATGCGCCCGTTTTCGTCCGTCAGGATCCACTGTGGGAGCGTCAACGGAGGCTGGCTGTGCAGCCGCAGCATCCCGCCGAAGTCGATCGCCATCGCGTGGGGCGGAGCGCCCGCGCCGACGATGCCCATGGACGCCGCCCAGGAGCGGCAGAAGTTCATGTCGGCGGGTTCGCCGGGCGTCTCTCCATCGACGAGCACCGTCACGAACCGAATCCCCTCCTGCTGGTAGGGGCGGACGACGCTGCGCTGGAGCAAGCGCGCGTTGTCGTCGCAGCCTGCGCAGTAGCCGTTGGTGAGCTGCACCACCGTCCCCCACGCCGGGATCCAGTCCGAGCCGTCGAAGCGGTAGAGGGTGCCGCCGCAGTCGTTGACCTGAAACGGCTGCATGATCGCCGGCGGAGCCAGACCGTAGGGGCCGCCGGGGTAGCGCCGGGTAGGGTCGGGTCCGTCACCGCGGGGTTGGACGTCCCTCGCGCCCACGTCGCGCCCGACGTCGACCACCACCGGCCGGTCGATGGCCGGAACGTCCATCGGCGGCACGTCCATGACGGCCACATCGAAGTTGAGGGAGGCCCCCGAGTCCAGGCGATCGCCGGGCGGGCGATCGGGCGTGGGAAGACATCCGACCAGACCCACCGCGAGCAGGACAACGATGGGCAGGCGCCGGTGCACTTCTCTTCTTTGATACAACCCGACGCCCCGCGCAGCCACCCTCACTCGCACGACTGCGCCGCGACAGCGCTACCGCGGCGGGATGGAGCCGTGCCGCGGGTGCGGAAAGGCCATCACGTCGTTGATGGAGTCGCAGCCCCCGACGAGCGCGACGAGCCGGTCGAAGCCAAGCGCGTTGCCCGCCGCGGGCGGCATGCCCTCGTCGAGGGCGCGGAGGAAGTCCTCGTCCACGGGGTACACCGGCAACCCGAGCTCGCCGCGACGTCGCTGTGCTTCGTCGAAGCGGTCGCGCTGCTCGGTCGGGTCGGTGAGCTCGTCGAAGGCGTTGCACAGCTCGACGCCGGCGACGTAGAGCTCTGCGCGCAGGCAGACGCTCGGGTCATCGTCGCAGCGGCGCGCGAGCGAGGCGTGCACCGAGGGGAAGTGCGTGAGGAAGACCGGGCGTTCGGCGCCGAGGCGGGGCTCGATGTCGTCGGAGAGGCGACGGAAGTACTCGGCCTCGTCGTCGGTCGCGAGCGCCACCGGATCGGCGACGTCCGAGGCCCACCGCGCGAAGGCTTCGCGCACCGTCATCTGATCAAACTCCGACTCGACGTCGACGGTTCGATCACCGACGCGGATGACGCCGGGGGAGGGGCCCACTTCGGCGACGGCGCGCACGAGGTGCTCGGTGTCCGCGAGCACGTCGTCGAGGCCCGCCCACGCGCGGTACCACTCGACCATGGTGAACTCCGGCTGGTGCCGTCGGCCCACCTCGCCAGCGCGGAAGCAGCGCGCGAGCTGGAAGCAGTGCCCGAGGCCGCCTACCAGCAGCCGCTTCATGTGCAGCTCCGGCGAGGTGTGCAGGAAGCCGTACGGCGTCGGCAGCCCGGAGGGCGTCGCCTGCATGTGGCCGAGGACGCCAAAGGCCGAGAGGTGCACGTCGAGGCCGGGGCACGTCACGATGGCGGGCGTCTCGACCTCCATGAAGCGCTGCGCGCGGAAGTAGGCGCGCACCCGGTCGCTGGCGTGGTGGCGCAGGGCGAGGCGGGCGCGCAGGCCGTCCTGGGTCTGGCGCCACGTCTCGCTGCCGCGCGCGAAGGGCGAGCGCGTGGGGCGGTGCAGGCTCTGCGCTTCAAACGCCTCGTAGACGGGAAACGCCCGGTCGGGCGGCACCACGAGCTGCGCGGGGTTGTGGTCGACGGTGGCGCGGACGCGCACGAGGTCACCGGGTTCGAGGTCGACGGTGCAGGCGCCGTTGACCTGGATGCGATGGGCCCCTTCGGCGAGGAGCACCGTCTCGGGGAAGGGGCGATCGATGACGCGCCCGCAGAGGAGCCAGTGACCCTCCGGGTCCGCGTCGAACCACTCGACGGGCATCAGCTCACCTGCGGGTCTAAGGGGTGGAGGAGGAGAGGGGCGATCAGCGGGTCTTGGCGACGCGCTCGGAGTACTCGCCGGTGCGGGTGTCGATGCGAATCCAGTCGCCCTGGTTGATGAAGATGGGCACCTGCACGACGACGCCGGTGGTGCACTTGGCGGGCTTGAGCACGTTGTTGGCAGTGTCGCCCTTGAAGCCCGGCTCGGTCTCGACGACCTCCATCTCGACCCAGGTGGGGAGCGTCACGCCGATGGGCGCGCCGTTGTAGAGCAGCACCTGGCAGATGGCGTTGTCGAGGAGGAAGCCGCGCTCCTCGAAGTGCTTCGCGTCGACGTGGGTCTGCTCGTAGGTCGAGTTGTCCATGAACACGAGCTGGTCGCCCTCGGCGTAGAGGTACTGCATCTCGCGCTCTTCGATGTCGGCGCCCGTCAGCTTCTCGCCGGACTTGTACGTGCGCTCCAGCACGTTGCCCGTGATCATCGACTTCATCTTGATCGAGGTCGACGGCGTCCCCTTGCCGGGCTTGCGGAAGTCCGCGCTGACGACCTGGTACGGCTCGCCGTCGATGTCGAGTTTGTTGCCGCGGCGGACTTCGTTGATGTCGATGACTTGTCCCATGGAACGCGTGATCCCTTCGGCCGCGGCGATTACCAGAGTGCGCCCCATCGGGCAAGCAGGGGAGTCCGGCCGAACGCTTGCCAGCCCGGAGTCCGCTGGACTAAGGCGGTGGGGCCATGTCGAGCCGGGACGTCGAGGAGGAGTTTCGGGAGATCAAGCGCGAGATTATCGAGAGCCGCGGCTTGATCATCAAGTCGAGCAACCTCACGAGCGCCCTCTCGGCCGACGTGAAGAGCATCGCCCGCCGCCAGGCCGGCTACGAGCGGCGCATCACCGTCAACAGCGCCACCGCGTACGTGCTCTTCGTGGTGGTGATCTTCGCGGGCATCAAGCTCTGGCTCGACGCCTCGCTGCGTGAGCGCGACGCCGAGCTGCGCGCCCTGCGCCGAACCGACGAGCAGAGCCGCCGCGAGCTGGCCGTCGCCGTGCGCGAGAAGGACGAGCGCGCCGCCCTCGACGCCCGCGCCCAGGCCTTCTACGACCTCGTGCGCGACGGCCGTCAGCAGGAGGTCGTCGAGTCGTGGGAGCAGCTCCGGCGCGAGCGGCTCACGGCCGTGGAGCTGGCGATGTTCCAGGACGTGGTCGACCGCTTTCGCACCAACCTCTCGGTCATCGCCTACCAGCGCGGCCTCGAACACGCCCGCATGGCCCGCTACGCCGAGGCCGGTGAGTCCTACGAGGAAGCGCTGCGCCTGAAGGACGACGCCGGGCACATCCCCTTCGTTCGCATCGCCCAGGCCGACGCCCTGCGCCACCTCGGTCGTCAGCGCGAGGCCATCGTGATGCTCCAGGCCGTCGCCGACGGCAACGACCGCGAGGCCGCCGATGACGCGCTCCTCAAGATGTCGCAGTGCCAGGTCGACCTCCAGCTCTTCGGTGACGCGCGCACTACCCTCCGAACGCTCCTCCGCCGCTTCCCCTACGGCACCGTCGCCAACGAGGCGCGCAACTACCTCTTCCAGCTCTCGGCGCCTACGGTCGGGGCCAACCGGTAGGGCGCACCGGCCCGTGGCTCCCCACCACGGCGTCGTCCATCCCGACCACCGTCGCCACGCCTTCCACCACCGCCACCCGCAACGCCATCGGCAGCACCTGCGTCACGCCGCGAGCGAGCCCGAGCCGCCGCACGCGCGGAACGTCCGCCCACGCGACCAGCCACTCGCCGGGGCCGAGCATCACCGGGCACTGCCCCGCGCAAGCTCCGGACGGCGCCAGCGTCGGGGCGGCCGCGAGCGTCTCCCGCGCCGCGCTCGCGGCAGTGAAGAGTTCGTCCCCGAGGGCCAGCCACGCCTCGCGGCTCATCACCAGATCGGACCGCTGCATCCCGCCGAGCGAGGGGGCGAGCAGCGCCCGCAGGCGGACGACGTCTCGCGCGAGCAGCGCCTCGCGATACCGCGCGGTCAGGGCGAGCACGGCCTCGCGGTGATCGTCGAGGACGTGCGTCTCGTCGCTGCGCGCAGAGGGCGCGAGGTCACGACCCGGCTCGACGCGTTGGGCCGCGGGCAGCGGGGCCGAGGCGCACCCCGCGAGCGTCCACAGCGCGAAGGTCAGGGCAGGTCGGACCACCGCGCCTCACGCACCTCCAGGTTGCGATCGACGACGACAAACGAGCCGCCGTCCTCGCCGCCCCACGGCTTCCACGACCCTTCGGGTTCGCCGTCGGTGAGCAGCGTGTAGCGGAGCGTGTCGTGGTCGACGGGAAGGTCACGGCGGCTGCACACCGCGCAGCGCTGGATGCCGTGCCGACGAATCCATCGCATGGGCGTCTCGCGCGCGTACCCGACGGCGCCTTCGCCGTCGCTGAGGACGATGGCGAGCGGCGCCGTGGCGCCGAGCGTCGCGTCGAGGGCGCGCAGGCTGGCGGTGAGGGTGTCGCGAATCGCGGTGCGATCGGGCGACGGATCATCGAGCAGCCCCGCGCGGAAGAGCGCGCCGAGGAGGTGATGGAAGAGCAGCTCGCTGTCGGTCTCACCGCGCAGGCTCGTGGCGAGGAAGCCCGGCATCTCGGCGAGCAGCGCGGCGCGCCCGTCGGCGCCGAGGGGCAGCGTGCCGAGGGCCGCGAAGAGCCACTGTCGCAGGCGAAAGGGCTGGGTGTTGTCCGGGGTGCGCCCGCCGACGCGCGCCCGTCGGACGTGGGCGATGAGCGACCCGGTGCGGAGGTCGCCCACGACGGAGGCGAGGTCGAGCGGCTGCGCGGTGCCGGTGGGTGATCGGCGCAGCAGCACCTCGCGGCCCTGGTGGCTGCCGACGCCGAAGCCCTCGCGGGTGTCGGGGTCGAGGCGCGCTCCGGGCTCGGCGGCGAGCACGCAGCGCACGCGGTCGATCTGGCTGGCGAAGTATCCAAGGAGTCTCGGCATGGGTTCCGTCCTTCGTGCGGGAGTCCACCATACTCGCCCGGCGTCGCTTGACACATGCGAGGGTCATTCTCTAGGTTCGCGCGCCCTGCCGATCCCCACCCCTGGGAAATCGCTGGTCGCACGCCCATGGCACCCCCCGTCATCTACATCGATCGCATCCCCGAAGAGGGGCTCCCGCTGGAGCTCGTCCTCGACACGGCGTGGCTCGATGAGGTGCTGGGCACCGCGGAGTTGAGCACGACGCCGGGCGGCGTGGGTCACGCCTCGCTGCGCCTCGACCTGAGCGAGCGCAACGTCTACGTGAGCGGCCGCTTCGAGGCGCCGGTGCAGGCCACCTGCGTGGCGTGCCTCGACCCCGTCACCATCGATCTGCGCGCCGACATCACGCTGCACCTCGAGCCCGCCGCGACGGCGAAGCCCGGCCGCGGCCCGCACGAGGAGGTCGAGCTCACGCGCGACGAGCTCGACGTCGACGTCTACACCGAAGACCGCATCGACCTGGCGCACTGGCTGCGCGAGGCGATCCTGTTGGAGGCGCCGCTGCACCCTCGTCATGAGGTCTGCCCGACGCTCATCGCGATGCCGACCCCGCAGTCGGCACATGACACCATTGATCCGAGGCTGGCGCCGCTCGCGCGCTTTTTGAAGAAGGAGTAAGTCCCGTGGCAGTACCCAAGAGGAGAACCTCACGCACCGCTCGCGCCATGCGCCGCGCCAATCACGACAAGGTGTCGGCCCCCGCGCTGACCCGCTGCTCCAACTGCGGCGAAGTGCAGCGCCCGCACCGCGTGTGTCCCGCCTGCGGCTTCTACGATGGCCAGTCCGTCGTCGCGAAGCCCGCGCCCGCGACGACCCCCGAGAGCTGAAACCCGTCGGAGTCATGTGACGACCGCCGCGCTTGTGATCCTCCGGGGCCATGAGCGCGGCCTCGTCACGTCCGCCGTACGACGCCACGATGGAGAGCGATGTTTGACCTGAGCGGGCGTCTCGCGTTGGTGACCGGGGCATCGCGGGGCATCGGCCGCGCGACCGCCGAGGCGCTGGCCTCTCGCGGTGCCTTCGTTGCCATCAACTACGCCAGCAACGCCACCGCGGCGGAGGAGACCCTCGCCGCGATTCGCGCTGCCGGTGGCGATGGAGAGCTCCTGCCCTTCGACGTGTCCAACGCCGAGGCGGTGACGACGGCGATCGAGGGCCTCGTGAAGCGCAAGGGGCACCTGGCCATCGTGGTGGCCAACGCGGGCGTCAACGTCGACTCGCTGCTGCTGCGCGCGCAGGAGGAGGACTTCGACCGCATGCTGGCGACCAACGTGAAGGGAACGCTCTTCGTCGCGAAGGCCGCCGTGCGCTCGATGATGAAGGCGCGCTACGGGCGCATCATCGCGGTGTCGTCGGTGGTCGGGGCGATGGGCAACGCGGGGCAGTCGATGTACGCCGCGAGCAAGTCGGCGATGGTCGGGATGATGCGGTCCATCGCGCGGGAGTACGGCTCGCGGGGCATCACGGCCAACGTGGTGTCGCCGGCCTACGTCGAGACGGACATGTCCGTCGGGATGAGCGACGAGGTCCGGAAGAAGGTGGTAGAGATGACCCCCGCGGGACGGCTCGGGCGGCCTGAAGACGTGGCCGCCGCCGTGGTGTATCTCGCGTCGAGCGAAGCGTCCTGGGTGACCGGACAGGTGCTCGGGGTCAACGGCGGATTGCGGATGTGAGCGGAACGCTCAATCGAGAAAGCGGAGGCAATGCAGATGACGGGCAGCGACGTGTCGGAGCGGGTTCGGGCGCTCATCGCCAACAACCTCGACCTTCCCCTTGAGCAGGTGCGGCCAGAGGCGTCGTTCATCGACGACCTCCAGGCCGACTCGCTGGCGATCGTCGAGCTCGTGCTCGCGCTCGAAGAGGAGTTCGGGGTCGAGATTCCCGACGAGGCGACGGAGAAGATCCGCGCCGTGCAGGACGCCATCGATTACATCGTGACCCGCGTCCCCGCGAAGGCCTGAGCCTCCGCCCCCACCACCCCGTCGTCATGCGCCGCGTCGCCATCACCGGCCTCGGTCTGGTCACGCCGCTCGGCGTCGGGGTCGATGCATCCTGGGATGCCCTGTGTGCGGGGCGCTCGGCCGTCGCGCGCATCACCTCCTTCGACACCTCCGCCTACCGCTGCCAGATCGCCGCCGAGGTCACCGACTTCGACGCCGACGCTCTCATCGGCAAACGCAAAGCCCGCGAGATGGACCGCTTCGCCCATTTCGCGTGGGTGGCCGCGGGCGAGGCGTGGCGCGACGCGGGTCTGCCCGATGTGTTGGAGGGCGAGGAGTCCACGCGGGCGGGGGTGATCCTGGGTTCGGGGATGGGAGGGCTCGCGTCGCTCGAACGCACCATGGAGACGCTGCGTACGCGCGGCCCGGGGAAGGTGACGCCGTATTTTGTTCCGCAGGTGGTGGCCAACATGGCGCCCGGCCAGGTGGCGATGCGCTTCGGTCTGCGCGGCGTGAACTACTGCACCACCAGCGCCTGCGCGTCGGGTGCCCACGCCCTCGGCGAAGCGATGCGCCGGGTGCAGCGCGGCGAGGCCGACGTGATGCTCGCGGGCGGCGCCGAGGCGTCGGTGACTCCCCTCGGTCTCGCGGGCTTCGATGCGATGTTGGCGATGTCCCAGCGCAACGACGACCCGACCGGCGCGGTGCGCCCCTGGGACGCCGCGCGCGACGGATTCGTGATGGGCGAGGGGGCCGGCGTGGTGGTGCTGGAGTCGATGGAGCGTGCCGTTGCTCGCGGCGCGCGCATCTACGCCGAGCTCGTCGGGTACGGCGCGACGGACGACGCGCACCACCTCACGCACCCCGCGGAGGGCGGCGAAGGGGCGGCGCGCGCGATGAAGCTGGCGCTCGACGACGCGGGGCTCGCGGTGGACTCGGTCGATCACCTCAACGCGCATGCGACGGGGACGTCGCTCGGCGATCGCGCCGAGGCGCAGGCGATCGAGTCGGTGTTTGGCGAGCACGCGGCGCGGGTGATGGTGAGCGCGACGAAGGCCGCGACGGGTCACCTGCTGGGCGCGGCGGGCGGCATCGAGGCGGTGTTTACGGCGCTCGCGGTGGCGCGGCAGCGGGTGCCTCCGACGCTCAACGTGACGGAGGTCGACCCGGCGGTGACCTTCGATCTGGTGCGCGGCGCGGCGCGCGACGCGCGGGTGGGCGTGGCCCTCAGCAACGCCTTCGGCTTTGGCGGAACCAACGTGGCGCTCGTCTTTCGCCGCGTCGAAGGAGGTCCATGATGCGATGGGTGCTGGCGAGTGATCACGCGGGCTTCGAGCTGAAGGAGCACCTGGAGGCGTGGCTGGTCGCGCGCGGCGAGACCGTCGACGACCTCGGAACGCACGACACGAACTCCACCGACTACCCCGACTGGGGACACCGGCTCGCGGAGGTGATCGTCGCGGGCGGCGCCGACCGCGGCGTGCTGGTGTGCGGATCGGGCATCGGCATCTCCATCGCCGCCAATCGCCACGCGGGCGTGCGGGCGGCGCTGTGTCACGACGAGTTCACGGCGCGCGCGTCGCGGCAGCACAACGACGCCAACGTGATCGCGTTCGGCGGGCGGGTCATCGGCAAGGGCGTCGCGGAGGGTGCGTTGGCGGCCTTCGCGGCGACGGAGTTCGAGGGCGGCCGTCACACCGGACGGGTTGCGAAGATCGAGCGCTGACCGCCTCCCATCCACGTTGACGCATCCAGATCGCGCCGCGATCATCGCCGACTGGTCGCTTACGACCGGGAGGATGCCCAATGGCCACGGCGAAGAAGTCTCCGAAGAAGAAGCCCGCCCCCACGCTCATCGATCTCTCTGCCGACGAGATGCGCGCCTTGCCGAAGCCGCGCGAGGGCTTCGCCGATCAGGCCGCCGACCTCGTCGCGCTCTACGAGAAGCACGCCGCGATTCTCGGTGAGGTCGAGACGTCGACCACGGCGATCCGCGAAGACCTCGCCGCGTGGCACGCGCTCGGTCCCGTCGAGCAGGCCGCCATCAAGCACGCCGAGATGGCCACCGAGACGCGCCTGCTACACGCCGCCCGCGCGTGGTCGGGCATGCTCGAGATCTACAAGCGGGCGCAGGCCGCCGCGCCGAAGAACCGCGCCGTCGCCAGCGCCATCGAGTCCTTCGAGAAGTTCATGGCGACCGGGCCGCGCAAGAAGCCGACCGAGAAGTAGTCCCTTCCCGCGTGGCGGTGCACCGCTCGCCCGGTACCGAAATCCATACCCCCCGGTATCGATCACCGCCCCGCCCGCTTCGTCTTCCCAACCCCGATCGCAGGCGTCGTACGGCCCGGGTAAGGACGCATTGGGTGGACCTGTCGACGTGCCTTGCGCGCCCATCCGCCACCCACGCACGGAGTCTCTTCACACCGCGATCACCTCACCCCTCCAATCCTTCAACTCGCGCTTCAGCACCTTGCCCGTCGGGTTGCTCGGCAGCCCCTCCACCAACACCCACTCGCGCGGAACCTTCGCCCCCGACGACCGCGCCCGACACCACTGCTTGAGCTCCTGCGCCACCCCTCGCGCATCCGTCGCGTCGACGCCCGCGCGCAGCACCACGAAGGCCCGCAGCCGCTCACCCCACTCCTCGTCGGGCACACCAATCACCGCCGACTGCGCGACGTTCGGGTGCGCGTCGATGGTCCCCTCGACCTCCGCCGGGTACACGTTGACGCCGCCGCTGATGACCATGTCGCGCTGCCGCCCGCAGATGGTGTAGCGGCCCGCCGCGTCGACCGTCGCGAGGTCGCCGACGCTGAAGTGCCCGTCGCGCATCGACGACCGCGTGGCCTCATCGTCGGCGTGATAGCCCTCCACCAGCATCGAGCTGCGGGCGTAGAGCTCCCCGACGGCACCCGGCGCAACCTCCTCGCCCGACGCGCCCAGCAGGCGGATGGAGACGCCGTGCAGTGCGCGCCCGATGGTTCCGGGCGCAGCGCGCAGGTCGTCGGGTGTGGCGACGGTGACGAGGCCCGTCTCGGTGGCGCCATAGAAGTTGTAGAGAACGTCGCCGAAGGCATCGAGGGTGCGCGTGGCGAGGGGCGCCGGGAGCTGCGCGCCGCCGCACAGCATCACCCGCAGCGAGCGGGTGGAGTGCCCGCGCAGCACCACCGGGTCGAGTGCCATCAACCGATGCAGCATGGTCGGAACGATGGCCGTCGTGGTGATGCGCTCGCGCTCGATGGCGCGCAGGAAGCGCAGCGGCTCGAACTCCGGCTCGATGACCACGCACCCGCCGACCATCAGCGACATGCCCGCGAAGGCGAGCCCCGTCGAGTGGTAGAGCGGGCACACGCACAGGTGCCGGTCGCTCCGCTTCAGCGTCACCCGCTCCATGAACGCCGCGAAGCCCAGCACCTGCCCGACGCCGAAGCGCCGCACCGCGCCCTTCGGCCGCCCCGTGGTGCCCGACGTGTAGATCACCACCGCGCCGTCTTCTTCGTCGAGCGTGGTGTTCTTCACCGAGTCGAGGAGGTCGTCGTAGCGGGCCGCGCCGGGGACGTCGCCGTCCACCGCGAAGAGTCGCTCGGCCTTGAGCGCCGGGAGCTCGCGCACGGCCTCCTGCACGACGGGGGCGAGGTCGTGCTCGAAGAAGACGGCCTTCGCCCCGGAGTGGCCGAGGAGGTAGCGAAGCTCCGCCGCGGTGCTGCGCCACGAGACGCTCACGGCCGAGGCCCCGATGCGCGCCATTGCTGCTTCGATCTCGAAGAACTCGGGGCGGTTGCGCAGCACCAGCGCCGCGGCCTCGCGACGCCCGAGGCCCCTGCGACGGAGGCCCGCGGCGAGGCGATCGACGCGGTCGTCGACGGTGGCGAAGTCGATGCTGCGTCCGCGCCACACGAAGGCTGGTCGATGCGCGTCGCCCACCGCGCGCACCCGGAGCGCGGTGGACAGCCCGGCGCGCCCCGAGCTCAACAGCTTCGCCGCGAGCAGCGACGCCTGCGGGCTCGCGCCCTGCACCAGCTCGGACCCTCGGCCGACGCGCGCGAACACCCGCGCCCAACCCGTGACATCCCGCAGCGCTTCCATCACCATGGCTCGGAGTTGCCATGCACAAGGCCCGTGTCGTCAAGGCGCTCGCAGCGCTCCTGAGTCTCCACCTCGGTTGCGCGTCCACCCGGCCGCCCGCTCCCGCTTCCCCAACCACCGCTCCTGGCGCGGAAGCGGGCACCCCGGCCGCGGCCAGTCCCGCGGTCGGCGCCACCCGTCCGCTGCAAGCGCCCTCGGCCGCCACGCTCGATGCGCTGCGTCCGCTGCTGACGCGCGGCCCGGCGTTCATCGTGCGCGATGCCGATGCGGGGCGTGACGCGCGCATCACGCTGGTGACACGCGCCGCGGTGCCGCTCGATCAGGTGCGCCACGTGGTGACGACGCCGTCGGAGTACCCGACGTTCATGCCCATCCTGCGCACCGTGGAGGTGCTCTCGCAGCACGAGTCGCGCATCGGGTTTCGCTTCGAGGTGGCCGCGCCGCTCTTCAACGTCAACGCGCTCTGCGAGATGCGCCAGGTGGGCGAGCGCCGCGTCGACGTCATCGTGACCCAGTCCGAGACGGGCCCCGGCGGATCACGCTGGGACCTCTACCCCGACGGCGACGGTCGCAGCATCGTGTCGCTCACGACCTGGGGTGATCCCTCCGAGGGCCACTGGCTCCTGCGACAGCTCGCGCGGCGCTCGCCCTCGTCCATCGCGGGCATGAACATCGCGACCGACAGCGTGCTCGCACTGGGCGCCGTGCGTCGCGCGGAGATCCTCGGTGGGCGGCAGGTTCCGATGCGCCCGGCGGAGGGGAGCGTCGCGGCGGGTGAGCTCGCGCCGCCGCCGCCCGGTGAGTGGGTCGCGCTGGCCCGCGAGGGGACGGTGCTCTCGATGCAGCTCACCGACGAGGGCTCCATCCGGCAGGTCACCGTCGCGGCGTGGACCCCCGCCGAACCGGCCGCCGTCATGACGCGTCTGCGCGACGTCGCGGCGTACACGCGGGTGTGGGGATCGATGCGCGAGGTCACGGTGCTGCCGCGCGCAGGCGACGACCCGGAGGGGGCGGTGCGCTTCCACAACGTGGTGGAAAACCCGTTGAGCCGCCTGGAGGGCGACCAGCGCGCGCGCTTCGGCGACAACGTCGTGTGGCACGAGGGATTGAGCGGTGATTTCGCGGGCGCCTCGCACCGCTGGGACGTCGTGGCGCAGCCCGGCGGCGGCAGCGTGGTGATGCTCACCGGGGGTTCGGACTACAACCGCGCGGGCTGGATCACCCGCCGCCTCATGGAGCGCGACCCGTGGCTCATGGCGGGCTTCGCGGGGTCGTGGAAGATCGTCTGGCTGCGCAACCTCCTCCGCGGGGTGTGACGGTGCGACGGCCGCTCGCTGCCCTCGCCATCGGTCTCGCGTGCGGAGGGCTTGCGGCCGAGTGTGTGGCGCAGACCGACGCGGGTGTTGCGACGGCGGGCGGGTCGCGCATCGACGAGGCGCAGCGGCACATCACCGAGGGGTTTCAGCGCTTCAGGCAGCGGGACTACAGCGGGGCGATCCACGAGTTCGAGCTGGCCAACGCGGCGGTTCCGACGCCGGAGCTGTGGTTCAACATCGCGCGGGCGAGGGAGATGCTCACCGACTACCGCGGTGCCGTGGACGACCTCCGTCGCTACCTGCGCGACAAGGTCGATCCGCCCGACCGGGTGCAGGTCGAGCGCCACATCGCGGAGCTCGAACGCCTCGACGAGATCCGTCGCGCGTCCCAGGCGCGTCAGGCGGTTGGCCAGACGCTGCGGGTGGAGGTCGAGGGCGACGCCGCGTCGTCGACGGTGTCGCTCGACGGTCGGGCGCAGCAGGCGTCTGCGCTGACGACCCCGACGTCGGCGACCGAGGGTGTGCATCGGGTGGAGGTCACGCGACCGGGCATGCAGCCGTGGGTGGCGCGCGTGCGGGTGCGCTCGGGGGAGGCGGCGGCGGTGTTCGCCAACCCGGCGCGGGCGACGGTCTATCGAACGCGCGCCGCGCCGCACATCGCGAGCGTGGTGCTGGGCGGCCTCGGCGTCGTGGCGCTGGGCGTGAGCGGCTACTTCGCGGTGAGCGCGGCGACGGAAGACTGCGCGGGCTGCAACGCGCAGTGGGAGGCGGCGCACCGATCGGACATCTTCCTGGGCACCGGGGCGGCGCTGGCGGTCGGGGCGGCGGTGGCGTTTTTCATCGAGCGCGCGTCGGGGGTGACGGTCACGCAGCGCTGACGGAGGTGGGCGCGCGCAGGCAGCGCCACCACGGGGAGGCGACCTTCACGACGCCGTCGATGATGCGATCGGCTCCGGGCGACGGCGTACGGGCGATGGGCG
Organism: Polyangiales bacterium; assembly: GCA_044229975.1. Lineage (GTDB taxonomy): Bacteria > Myxococcota_A > Polyangia > Polyangiales > SCUS01. Next base: position 501,286 of record JBGARZ010000003.1, on the reverse strand, counting down.
TCGGGTACGCGGCCGGGTCGGCGGCGCCGCGCAGCATGGCCGCGACGCTGGTCTCGAGCGCGGTGAGGTCGTAGCCGCCCTCCATGACGAAGCCGATGCGCCCGCCGCAGCAGCGACGCGCCGTCTCGCGCAGGCGCGCGGCCATCCAGGCGTAGTCGCCGTCCTGGAGCAGCATGCTGGCGAGCGGGTCGCGCGCGTGGCCATCGAAGCCCGCGGACACCAGGATGAGGTCGGGCGCGGCCTCTTCGAGCACGGGCAGCACGACGCGCTCGAAGGCCGCGGCGTAGAGGGCGCCGTCGCCGCCTGCGGGGAAGGGGAGGTTGAGCGTCGCGCCCTCGCCGCCGTTGGCGCCGGTCTCGGTGACCCAGCCGCTGTCGGGGTAGAGCGGCGCTTGATGGAGCGAGATGAAGAGCACCGAGGGGTCGCGCCAGAAGATGTCCTGCGTTCCGTTGCCGTGGTGAACGTCCCAGTCGACGATGGCCACGCGGCGTGCGCCGAGTGAGCGTGCGTGCGCGGCGCCGACGGCGACGTTGTTGAGCAGGCAGAACCCGCTGGCGCGGTCGCGCGTGGCGTGATGCCCCGGCGGTCGCGCGAGCAGCGCGCCGACCTCGATGGAGCCCGACATGAGGGCGTCGACGAGGGCGATGGCGCCGCCGGCGGCGAGCGTGGCGGCCTCCAGGCTACCGGGACCGAAGTAGGTGTCGGGGTCGAGCTGCGTGCGCCCGCCGCGCGCGGCGAGGGTGTCGAGGCGGTCGAGGTGCTCGCCGCTGTGGACGCGGGCGAGGGCGTCACGCGGCGCGGGCGCGGGGACGGTGCGCTCGACGCCGTGGGTCTCGGCGAGCACGGCGCGGGCGCCTCGCAGCGCGGCGTCGAGGCGGGCCGGGCGCTCGGCGTGGTAGCCGCTGGACTGGTGCGCCTGGAAGCGCGGGTCGGACCACACGGTGAGCGGAGGCGTCGTGGCGGAAGCGTCGGACATCGCGGGTGTTGGCTTTCTCAGAGCGTCTTGACCGGGCTCTCGCCGGGGTGATACCTCCGGGAAAGTATCGCCAACGAGCGTCGCGCGCGGAAGGGGTCGTCGCGACTCCGCCCTGAGATTGTGCGGGTTCGCGAGGCGTGGGCAGTCTCTCCAGATGGGTGGAGCCTACGATGCGCTGGAAGCTTCTGGTCGGTAACGTCGTCGCGGTCTTGTTGATCGGCGTCATCGGTTGGTTTCTCGTGAAGCGGGAGGCCACCGAGGCGCTCTTGCAGGACGCCGGGCCCTCGACGCAGCGTGCGGTCACGGCGCTTGAAGCGATCCGCGTCCGTGACGGTGACCAGTTCGTCGACAAGGTCGAGGAGCTCGCCGCGCAGCCGACGGTGGCCGCGGTGTTCGCCGGCGAGAGCCAGAGCGCCCAGCGCGACGCGGCCTTCGCGGTGGCGCAGTCGTTCTCGCGCCAGCTCGCCGACCTGGCCCACCGCGAGCGCCCGGCCGAGCTCGTGGCGCTGCTCAACGCCGAGGGCCACGTGCTCGCGCGCAACACCGAGCGCAACCTCGACGCCGACCGCAACCTCGCGGCGGAGTTTCCGGCGGTGCGCCAGGCCATCCAGGCGGGCGCGACGGGTCATGGCGTGCGCGACTTCATCCGCTACGGCGATCAGGGCTGGATGGAGGTCGTGGTCGTCCCGGTGGTCGTCGGCGGAACGGTCCGCGGCGGCGTACTCGCGGGCTTCTCGGTCTCGGACAGTGCGGCGCGCGCGGACGGCACGCGTCTCGGTGTGGGTGTCGGCTACATCTTCCGCGAGGGCAACCGCTACACGGTGCAGTCGTTGTCGGTGGGCTCGCAGCGCGAGAAGGAAGAGCTCGTGGCGTGGGCCAACTCGCCCGCCGCGGGCGGCGAGCAGCTTGTGCGCGCTCGCAGCGAGGTGCGCCTCTCGCTGGGCGGCGAGGACTACATCGCCCGCACCATGCCGATGCCGGGCTCGGTGACTCCGCAGGGCGCCATCGTGCTGCGCAGCCTCACCGACGCGCAGGCGCCCGCCGGGTCGGTGGCGATGCCCGCGCTCATCGCGATGCTGCTCGGGCTGTTCCTGGTGGTCGGGTACAACCTCTTCGTGGCGCAGTACTTCGAGAAGCCCATCGAGCAGATCGAGGAGGGGCTCCTCACGATCGTCAACGGCAACACCCAGCACCGCATCAACGTCGAGCACGCCGAGCTCGGTGGCATCGTGTACCGCATCAACCAGCTCGTGGCCTCGCTCACGGGCGAAGGCGACGAGGGCAGCGGCGAGGGTTGATCGTTCGCGCGAAGACGTGCGTGGCGCGCGGGTCTGGAGTATAGGTCCGCGCCGTCATGGGACTCTTCGATTTCCTTCGTGGGCGAGGCTCCAGCGGGCCTGATTCTCTGCAGAAGCACGCCGAGCGGGTGCTCGACAAGCGGGCCATGAGCCCCGACCGCTTCGCCTCCATCGAGTACCTCTGCAAGGTGGGTACGGATGAGGCGTGGAGGGCGCTGCTCCCGCGCTTCAACTTCGTGGTCGACCCCACCATCACCGACCGCGAGGAGAAGCAGTTCATCATCGAGCACATCTCCGAGGCGAAGGAGACGGCGGTCGAGCCGGTGAAGGACTTTCTGCGGAAGTCCCAGGCGGTCAACTGGCCCTTGAAGATGCTGCGCGCGCTGCTCCCCACCGAGGCCTTCGTGGGCGAGCTCATCGACGTGCTCTCCGGCGAGGAGACCACGTATCAGAAAAACGCCGAGCGGAAGAACCAGACCATCATCGCGCTCGAAGACTGCCCCGATCCGCGCGTGGCCGACGCGGTGGCGCCCTTCCTCGACGACGTGAGCGAAGACACCCGCTTCCACGCCCTGCGCACGCTGCTGGCGCAGGACGACCCGAAGAGCGCGGCGCCCATGTTCGCGCTGCTCGTCCGCGACGACTCGATGCGCATCCGCACCAACCTCGCCGAGGGGCTCACCGAGAAGGCGTGGCCCTGCCCGGACGATCTGCGCGAGAAGGTCGCCGCTGCGATCGTTCGCATCCCCACCGGGCCGTACTCGCTCGACGCCGCCGGGGCCCTCAAGGGTCCGGGGCGACGGGCTTGAACCGGGCCGTGTCGTCCGCCGCCCCGCGGCGCTGACGCATCCCCTCCATCGCCTCGCGCAGCGCCTTCACGCCCGCGTCGTCGGGGTGATCCTTCGCGAGCACCCGCAGCGCGCCGTCGAGGGCCGTGAGGTCGCGGGCCTGCTGCGCCCGCAGCGCCGCCACCATCGACGTGAAGGCCTCGAAGAGGTCCACCAGCTCGTCGCCGTCGCGCAGCTTCTCGGTGATGGCGAGGTCGCCGCGGCTGACCTTCCAGAAGAGCTGCTTCAGCCGGTACGAGGGGCCCACCACCCGGTGCGACAGCACGATGCCCACGGCGAAGAGCGCCAGGCCGAGGATGAGCCCCGCGCCCAGCACGAAGCCCACGGTGCGCCGCCGGATGCGCTCGATCTCCACGCGCTGCCTGCGCGCCTGCTCCCGCTGCTGCTGAACGGCGTGCAGCGCCCGCTGGCCGCTCGCCTCGTCGAGCGCGAGCTGGGCCTCCATCGCGCGGGCCACGGCCGGATCGCCGCCGCTGTTGGTGAGCTGCTGGAGCTGGAGCAGCTGTGCGCTCGCCCGGCTCTCCCGCAGCGCCCGCTCGGCCTGGTCGGCGGCCACGCCGGCGATGTCGACGGCTCCGTTGGACACCTCCGCCGCGACGCGCCCGCTGCGGATGATGACCGCTCCAAGCGCACCGAAGATCAACAGCGCGACGCCCGCGAGGAGGCCCGCGTACCGTAGCTGGAACCGCGGCTCCAACAGGTAGTTTCGCAGCCGTCGACGGGGCTTGGCGCCGGGGGCGATGGAGCGGGGCGGGGGCTTCGGGGCGGCGGTGGGTTCCATGGCGATCAGTGGCTCCGATGACGCCATCGTACCCGCTCGCCCGGCGCGCACGGAGCGTGATGTGCGGCCTTGCCAGCGCGGTCGGTGTCGGTCCACCCTGCGTCGCGGTGCGCGTGCTGTGGGCGCTCTTCGGTGGCGCCGTGATCCTCTCCGCTGGTCTCCCTGCGACGGCGTTCCCCATCCGGGTGAGCACCGCGACGGAGCTCGTGCTCGACCCCGAGCTCTCGCCCGACCGCCAGCACATCAGGCTCACCGTGCGGCTCCGTGACGACCAGGGCATCGGCGTCGGCCGGAGCCGCGTGTCCGTCAGCGTCGCGAGCCCATCGGGCCTGGCCGTCACCAACGACGTGCTCACCGAAGCGGATGGCAGCGCGGCCATCGAGGCCCCGCTCGACGCGCAGACGCGTGTGGTCACCCTCGACGCCAACTTCGCCGGCACCGATCGACTCGCCTCCGCGCACGCCCACGCCGAGGTGGAGCTCGACGCGCCGTACGTCACGGTGGAGCTCCTCGCGCCCGCGACGCCCATCGCTCTCGGCGCCGCGCCTCCGATCTTCATCGCCCGCGTCAACACGGGCCACGTCGTCGGCCTCAACGCCGACGGCCTCCCGGTCGCGCTGACGGTGGTCGAGCCGCGCAGCGCGCGCGTGATCGCGGCCGGGGTCTGTGACGCCTCGGGGCAGGTGTCCTTCGTGGTGCGCCCCGACGCGTTTCCCAGCGCGGGGGCCTATACGCTGCGCCCGCGCGTCGAGGTGCGCCCGCAGCGCTACGTCGAAGGAACCGGTCGTCGCGTGGTGGTCCGGGTCGACACTGTGCTCACCGCTGCGTTGGTGTCCGAGCCCGACGACCTGCGCGCGCGCGTCCGTGGACAGCTCCGCTCGGCGACCAACGAGCCGTTGGCCCGCGCGCCGGTGCGGCTGATGCGGGGCGACGACACCATCGTCGCGGGGCAGACCGACGCCGCGGGTGAGTTCGTCTTCGAGGTCGACCTCGATCGAACGAACCTCCAGGGGTCCGCCGTGCGGGTGCGCTTCGACCCGACGGATCCGTGGTTCGGCGCTTCGGAGAGCACGGCCTTCGTGATCGGCGAGTCACCCGCTGCTCCGATCCATTGGGCCTGGACGATCGTCCCGTGGCTCGTCCTCGGGCTCATCGGTGTTGCGGCTGCGCTGCGTCGTCGCGCGACGCCCGCCGCCGCGGTCAGCGCCCCGATCGAGGCCGCGCCCGAAGGTGTCGTAGTGCGAACGGGCGCTGCGCCCGACGGCGCTGTCGAGGTGATGATCGAGCCCTTCGATCGATCGACCGGGGCTTCGCTTCCCGCGGCGACATGGCGCCTGACCGATGCCTCGGACGCGCCCGCCAACCCGTCGTCGGTGAGTGTTCCGGTGGGGCGGGGGAAGTCCGCCTTCGTGGTGGTCGCGCTCGCGGGCTACGAGCCCCGGCGGGTCGAGCTGTCGCGGCTCGGCCCGGGTCGACACCGGGTGCGCGTCGGCTTGATGGGATGGCGCGAGGCCCTCTTCGATCGCGCGCGACCATCGCTGGCGTCCGCTCGCGCGGATGGGGCGGCGATGCCGACGCCCCGCGAGGCCGCGCGGTCGGCGCTGCCGGGGGGCACGGGGGCGCCGTGGGTCGGGCTGCTCGAAGACGGCGCCTACGGTCCCGCCGCGCCCGATGAGGATGTGGTGCGGGCTGTGGAGCGCGCTCTCACCGCGAGCAACGCGGCGAACGATGAAGCCTCCGACGCCGTTGACGCCGTGAATTGATGGGCTCTATGGTGCGGCTCCCCGAACAAAGGGGCGCGTGCGTCGCAGCACGAGGAGGCCGAGGTTCGGGATGGATTCTTGGGTCATCGTTCTACTGCTGGTGGTCGTCATCGCGGGGGTCGCAGCGTACCTGCTGACGCGCAAGGCACCGCAGCTCCCGGCCGCTGAAGACAAGGTCCCGGAGCGGCTCCCGTCGAAGGACGAAAAGCCCGCGAAGCCCGTGGTGGCGAAGGAGCCCGCGGTCACCAAGGAGCCCGTCGCGGCGAAGGAGCCCGCGGTCGCCAAGGAGCCCGTCGCAGCGAAGGAGCCTGCGGTCGCCAAGGAGCCCGTCGCAGCGAAGATCGAGGCGCCCGTCGAGAAGGTCGTCGAGCCGAAGGTCGAGCCCGCCGTCGCTCCGGTGGCGGAGCCTGCGCCCACCACGGCCACCGCCGCGGAGACCGCGCCCGCCGTCGAGAAGTCCGTGCCCGCCGAAGTCGCGGTGGTGGTCCCGGCCGCACGCAATGCCCCGGCGCCGCTCTCGTCTCCGAAGGACGTCGCCGCCGTGAAGCGCGGCCTCGCGCAGACGCGCGGGGGCTTCATGCAGCGCCTCTTCGCCGTGTTCAGCGGCAAGAAGGAGATCGACCCCGCGCTGCTCGAACAGATCGAGGAGACGCTCCTCACGGGTGACGTGGGTACGTCGACCACGAAGCGCTTTGTCGACGGCCTGCGCGAGCGCCTCGACCGCAGCGAGCTCGCCGACGCCGACAAGGTGTGGGACGCGCTGCGCGACGACTCGCGTCGCATCCTCGACGTGTCGGCCCCGGCGTTCGGGTCCACGGCCCCGCAGTCGCCGCTGGTCATCTTGATGGTGGGCGTCAACGGCGCGGGCAAGACGACCACGACGGCGAAGCTCGCGGGTCGCTACAAGGCCGCGGGGCAGAAGGTGCTGCTGGCGGCGGCGGACACCTTCCGCGCGGCGGCGGTGCAGCAGCTCGAGATGTGGGGCACGCGCATCGGGGTCACCGTGCACAAGGCGACGAAGGAAGGCGCGAAGCCGAGCGCCGTGGTGTACGAGGCCGTGGCGCACGCGGTGGCCGAGGGCTTCGACGTGGTCATCGCCGACACCGCCGGCCGCCTCCAGAACAAGGCGCCGTTGATGGAAGAGCTGCGCAAGACGCGCGACGCCGCGGGCAAGGCGTGTCCGGGTGCGCCGCACGAGATCCTGCTCGTGCTCGACGCCGTCACCGGGCAAAACGCGCTGAGCCAGGCCAAGGAGTTTCGCGAGGCGCTCGACGTCACCGGCGTGGTGCTGACCAAGCTCGATGGCACGGCCAAGGGCGGGGTCATCCTCGCGGTGGCCGATGAGTTCAAGCTCCCGGTGCGATTCATCGGCGTCGGCGAGAAGGCCGACGACCTGCGCGACTTCGACGCAGGCGAGTTCGTCGAGGCGCTCTTCGCACGCGGAGAGGGCGCCGACGCGTGAGGGCTTACAAGCCCCTACAATGCTGTTGCGACGCGGAAAGAGCGCGTGATATAGTCGGTCCGAGGTTGGCGGAATTCTCTGCGATTTCAACCACTTAGAGTCGCAGGCAAGGGCACTGGTCAGGCACCATGACAGGGGTGACGATGGGTCGAGGAAAGATCGTCCGGGCGCTGCTCACCGCAGCACTTCTGGGCGCACCGTCGCAGCTGCTCGCGCAGCCTCGCAACGCTCAACCGACACCGCCCGCGGGCGGCGACGATGGAGCGATGACGTTCGGAGCGGACGAGGCCGCCGCACAACCCACGGAGCCCGCGACGCCGACGCCGAGCGGCTCGGGTGATTCGCCGCTGCCGTCGTTGACGGTGCCGGGAGGTGAGGTCGCTGCGCAGCGACACCGCCTCGTCGAGGACATCTACGCGGTGCAGCGCATCTACGCGCTTCGCAACCACCGCTTCGAGATCAACCCCTCGGCCAACTTCTCGCTCAACGATCCGTACGTGCAGCACACGGGCTTCGGCCTGTCGCTCAACTACTGGATCTCCAACGTGCTCGCGGTGGGCCTCACCGGGGTGTTCTTCCAGGGGCTCAACACCACCTCGGACGTGAACTACTTCGTGGGTCGCTCGGCCGAGCTCGTGGTGCCCATCAACGAGTACCAGCTCGCGGCGGCGGTGAACTTCTCGTACGTGCCTTTGTACGGGAAGTTCTCGATGTTCAACCGCTTCATCTTCCACTGGGACATGTACCTGACGGCGGGCGTGGGCATCATGCGCACGCGCCCCATCGCCGCGGTCGACCCGGAGGTGCGGTCCTTCGATTGGAACACCCGCATCCTCTTCGATGCGGGCATCGGGTTCCGGGTGTTCGTGTCGCCCTCGGTGGCCATCACCACCGAGCTGCGAAACTTCATCTATCCAGAGCTGCTGGAGAACACGAGCACCAACCTCCCCGAGACGGGCATGGGTGCCAACGGGCAGCTCACGACGACGTGCGCGCGGTGTCGGCGTAATCCGGCCAACTGGACGAGCGAGAGCGCGCTCACGGACAACGTGATGCTCTCCGTGGGGCTGACGGTGTTCCTTCCGTTCAGCGTCACGTACCACCTGCCCAAGTGAGCGTTGCGGAGCGAATGACGATGGCATCCATGAAGCGCTTGTTTGGAACGCTGGTCCTCGCCGGGGCGACGCTGGTCACGAGCACCGCCGCCGCGCAGGACATCCAGATCCGAGGCCCGCTCGCCGGGGCTCGCTCGGTGGCTCGCCTGGTGCGGTACCGCGAGGGTCGCCTCGCCCTCACCCCCACCGTCGGCATCACGCTGCAAGACGAGTTCTCCCGGGAGCTCTTCTTCGGTCTGCGCGCGCAGTACCACTTCACCGACTGGATCGGCGTGGGCGCGGGCTTCATGGGCGCGGCGGGCTTCGACACCTCGCTCACCACCCAGATCGCTGAGCGCGCTCCCGGCGGCACGCCCAACATCGCCAGTCGCACGAACTTCCCGCAGCAGATCGGGCGGCGCAACTACATGATCGATCTCTACGCGACGTTCATCCCGTTGCGAGGGAAGTTCGCGCTCTTCCAGAACCTCGTCGCCGACGTCGACTTCTACCTCGTCGCGGGCGTCGCGTTCGTGGGCCTCTCCGAGCGCGCCGAGACGCCGACCGCGGGCCTCCGCTCGCAGACCGCGGGCCTCGACTCGGTGCAGGCCAACCAGCTCCGCGCGTCGTGGGCCAGCTCCCAGACGGCTCGCGAGAGCCGCGTCGCGGTGGCTCCGACCTTCGGCTTCGGCCTCAACTTCTTCGTCAACCGCTTCGTGTCGGTCAACCTCGAGTACCGCGCCACGCCCTTCTCCTGGAACCGCGCGGGCACCGACGAGAACTCCACCGAGAACCGTTGCGGCGCCGCCGGCAACGCCTCGTGCGAGGGCTTCTCCGACATCGTGTCGACGTACTTCGCGACCAACGCGAGCCAGCGTGTCGCGCGCATCAACTCCGACGACCGCTCGCTCGCCTTCAACCAGATGGTCAGCCTCGGCGTCAGCATCTTCCTGCCGACGTCGCCGCGCATCGGTCCGTGAGTGTCCGCCCTCCGCAGCCCTCTCGGGCTGCGGGTCCTTCCCTCCGCTCAATCCCCTCGTAGACCCGGCGTGATCACCACCCAGCGCGGTGGCTGTCGGCGCGCCCGCTCCTCGGCTGCCCAGCGCGCGCGGGTCTTCGACGACCGGCGCCAGCGACGCAGCGCCGCGGCCCCCATCATCACCAGGAACACCACCGTCACCAGGCCCGAGCCAGCCCAGAGCGGCGCCAGCGCAAAGCGGCTACGGACGTCGTCGCGCCACTCCTCTTCGAGGCCCGTCAGCGTGCGACCAAAGGCCACGCGCATCGCCTCGGGGAACGGAGCTCCCTGCCGCAGTCGCTCGGAGAGCACGGCGAAGCGCCCGGGGCCGTCGCGACGCAGCAGCCACCCGACGATGTCGGCGCCCTGCGCGTAGGCCATCTCGACCTGCGCGTTGCTCCCGGCGAAGCGCCCGTCGAGCTGTGACCAGGGGACCAATCCTCGTGTGTAGCTGGCCTGCGCCATCGACTGGAAGCGCTCGAAGCTCTGCTCCCCGGACTGCTCCACCGCGAGCCCTTCGGTGAACCACCGCGGCCCCTCGGCCTGATTGGTCGCCGCACCCCACACGAGGTGCGAGAGCTCGTGGCGCAGCACCTGGGCGACGCGCGTGGCCTCGCCCGTCGCGGGCGCCCGCGCCGACACCAGCGTGAGCCCGATGGTCGGGTACGCGACCCCGGAGGCGTACGCGGGCGGAGGCATCTCCAGCGGACTCAGCGCGCGCATCGCGTCGAAGTCGGGCACGAGCCGCACCGAGAGCCGAGGGAGCTCCGGGAGGCCCACCGGGACGCCGACAGCGCGGGCGTCTTGCGCGGCGCGGGCGAGCGCACTCTCGAACACCGGGCGCATCGCGCGGGGGTAGCTCACCGCGAGCGGCCCGAGCTGCTCGGTGACGTAGCTCGCGGGCACCGAAGGGATGGAGAGGGCGATGTCGCGGCGCGCGAGGGCGTCGTCGGCGTGGACGTGCGCGGCAGCGGGCTGGGCGAGGGAGAGGGCGGTCCAGAGCGTCAACGCGAGGGCCACGAGCCACGCGCGGACGCGGATCATTGGGCGCCCCGGTGGAAGACCGAGATGGTGGTGCGGGGCGTTCCTTCGTCCTGGAGGACGACGGCGGCGACGACGGCGCCGGCCACGAGGGCGCCGACAACGACCCAGGGCCAGACGCGCGAGAAGAGGGGGACACTGCGGCTAGGGGCGGTCACGGCGGGCCGCGCCGGGGCGGGCGTCGCGGCGGCCGCGGCGGGGGAGGGGGTCGAGGCGGTCTGGGAGGTCACGGTGCCGTCCAACAGGTGCACCACGGCGGGAGCGTCAAATGATCCGGCCGCGGGTGTTGCGACGAAGGCGTGTCGGCCGAGGTCGTAGACGCGCGGCGCGATGCCCGCCGAGCGAGCCGCGAGGGTGATGAACCACGCGCAGCCGAGCGCATCGCCCACCGAGTCGAGGGTCGCGGCGTCGGCGTCGGCGGAGCGGAGGGTGCGGCGTGCGGCGGCGCGGTCGGCCTGCTCGGCGGGTGCGCCGGACTCGCCGCGGAGGGCGTCGCGGGTGCTGGCGTCAGCGACCACGCGCCAGGTGGTGGAGGCCGAGAGCAGCGCTTCGGTCTCGCGCGCGAGGGTGCGCACGGCCTCGTCGGGGTCGCCCGCGACGGCGATGCAGACCTTGGGCGGCGGGTCGGCCGAGGCCGTCGTCGCGAAGGCACAGACGGCGAAGGCGAGCGAGAGGGCGAGGCGGTGGGGCGCTGTCACGACGGCTCTCCCGGCGCGGCGGGGAAGTGCTGGGCGGCGTACGGCGGACACGGGCGCAGCGGGTCGTTGTCGACGCGCCACTCGTCCTTGATGAACACCTCGTCGAGGTACAGACCCTGTGCCGGCGCGGTCATGCCCGAGCGGGTGCGATCGAGGTCGAGGAGGCGCGCGGCGGTGGTGCCTGGCGGCAGCCGTCCGCGGCCCACGTCGACCAGGGTGCCGACGATGACGCGCACCATGTTCTTGAGGAAGGCGGTGCCTTCGACCTCGACGGCGATGAGGTCGTCTCGGCCCTGCCAGCCAGGGCGAACGTCGATGCGGAAGAGCGTGCGCGTGGTGGTGAGGCGCTCGCAGTCGGCGGCGCGGAAGGCGGCGAAGTCGTGGGTGCCCACCAGGGCCTCGGCCTCGCGGCGCATGAGCTCGACGTCGAGGTCGCCCCAGAGGTGCCAGGCGCGGTCGCGCAGGAGCGGGTCGCGGTCGGGCGACGACAGGATGAGGTAGCGGTAGCGCTTGCCCGCCGAGGCGCGCCGCGGGTCGAAGTCGTCCTGCACGTAGCGCGCGTCGGTGATGGCGATGGTGCGCGGGAGGCGACCCGTCAGCCCGAGGCGCCAGCCATATTCGGGGATGGTCGCCAGCGTCTGGAACGCCGCGAGCTGACCGTGGGCATGCACCCCGGCGTCGGTGCGCCCGGCGCCTCGGACGGTGACCCGCTCGCAGGCCATGGCGCTCGCGGCGATCTCGATCGCCTCCTGCACCGTCGGGACGCCCCGCTGGCGCTGCCAGCCGGAGAACTCGGTTCCGTCATAGCGGACGATCAATCGCACCGTAGGCATCGCAGGCCCCGGTGTGTACCACCGCCGCCGCCGCGGCGCCGCGCTTGACAACGCGACCCCCGGCGATGCCGAATCCGCGGGTTCCAAATCCCGCCAAGAGCACGTCAGCCCGTAGGAGCACCCGCGCCGTGGACCAGTCGCAATCGCAGGAAGACCTCACACACGCCGCGACCCTCATCGAGGACGTCATCCGTCGTCTCGGGCTCGACCCCGACCGCGTTCGCATCAGCGTCCCGGAGCCCAGCCGCGGGTGGTCGCTGTTGCGCGGCAGCGCCGCGGTCGCCGTGTTTCTTCGCCCGGCGCGCGAGGGCGAGGACTCGCCGCAGCTCCGCGTCGTGGCGCCCATCGTGCGCGTGGCGTCGGGTGATCCGCTGCCGATGTTCCGCATGCTGCTAGAGCTCAACGCGGGCGGTCTCGGGGCGGTGTCCTTCGGCCTCCAGGAAGACCGCGTGGTGGTCGTCGCCGAGCGTCGCACCCTCGACCTCGAACGCTCGGAGGTGGAGTTTCTCATCCACCGCGTGGGCGCCGTGGGCGACCACTACGACGACGAGCTCATCGCGCGCTTCGGTGGCACCCGCATCACCGACCGCTCGTAGTCTCCTCGCGATCGCTCTCGCCCTGGGGGGGCTGTCGTTTCCGGCGCGCTCGCACGCGTTTGACGCCGAGGTGCGCGCCGAGTCCACGCTCTCGTCGTGGCAGGTGCGCGGCCCCGCCGGCGCCGCGGTGCTCTCGCTCCGTCGCTACACCCAGACCCTCAGCCTCGCGGGCGCTTCCCACCCCGAAGATCGGCGCGACCCTGTTGTGCGTGTGCGCGCCCGCCTGCGCATCGACAGCGACTTCGGCTCGGCCTGCGACCCCGGAACCGACCGCTGCCTCGACGAGCTCAACCGCTCCCGCGCGGCCGAGTTTGCGCCGCTCTTCGCGCGCCGCGCCGTCGACCTGCCCTTTGGCTTCGTCGAGGTCGCGGGCATCGGGCGCGGCCGACTCGACCTGCGCGCGGGTCGTCAGCTCATCGTCGACCCGGTGGGCTTCTTCCTCTTCGACGGCGCGCTCGCGCGGCTCAACCTCGGTACCACCGCCTCCATCGAGGCGTACGGCGGATGGGAGACCCGCGCGGGCTTCCCCCTCTCCAACGGCCGCTACGAGCGCGACGGTCTGCTTCGCGCCGATCGCACCGGGTGGGACCGCTCCATCGCCACCGCCGTCGTCGACCGCGCCGCCGCTGCGGTGGTCGGTGCGGCGCTGGAGCTACACCCGTCGTCCCGCTTCGATGCGCGGGTGTCGTGGCGTCGCCTGTGGGGCGATGACGGCGTCGTCGAGGAGGTTCTCGCGGCGCGAACGGACCTCCAGGTGACGTCGACGGTGCGGGTCTTCGCCGAGGCGGTGTACATGGTTCCCATGTCGACGGTGACCACGGCCGCGGCGGGCGTCGAAGGGTTGCCCAGGCGCGCCGGACGATGGTCGCTGGAGGTGCTGCGGGTGCGGCCGATGTTCGACCTGACGTCCATCTGGGCGTCGTTCTGGGTCGACCCGACGGACGAGGCGCGCGGGTCGTTTTCGTATCCCATCGCCCGCGCCGTCGACCTCTCGCTGGGCGCCTGGGTGCGCCGCTACCTCCTCGACAGCGAGACCCCCACCAACTCCGCCGCCTCCCTCGGAACGCCCCTCAACACCGGCGGCTCGGCCTCGCTGCGCGTGCGCCGCTCGCGTTGGGAGACGACCGCACGAGGCAGCGTCGAGGGAGGTGAGCTCGGGCTACGCGCCAACGCCGACGTGTCACTCCAGGCGTGGGTGCTGCGGCGCGTGCTGCGCCTCGACGCGCTCGTGTCGTACGCCCACGTGCGCGATGCCCTGCGCGCCGATCGCAGCCTCGACGGGCTCGGTCTCGTGCTCGGCGCCACCGCCGTCCTCGGCCGCATCGCGCAGGTGAGCGTGAGCCTCGAAGACGACCTCAACGCCGTGGTGGGTCACCGCCTGCGCGCCGTCGCCGTGCTCCAGCTGAGGGCGCCACCGTGACGCGCGTCTCTGCCTGGTTTCGCGCGGCGCTCGCGCTCGCGCTGGCGCTGGCTGCCACCGCGGGTGCCGTGTTCGCGCAGACGCGTTCGCCCGCGCGCTCGTCGTCGTCCGACGACGGGCCGTCGCACCTCATCTACCCGACGCAACGTCTGCCGCTGCACTTCCAGCACGACCGGCACCTCGCCATGCCGGGGATGACCTGCGTGCGCTGTCATGCTTCGGCGAGCAGCAGCGCCCGCGTCGAGGACAGCCTCCTTCCGACCGAGGCCTCGTGCGCGCCCTGCCACTCGGTCGACCGCGCGCACCCGACGACCGCCGCGGCCAACCCGCTCGGCGGATGCGATCTCTGCCACGACGGGTGGCGCCCGGAGGCGCCGATGCGGGTGGCGCGCGCGGAGGTTCCGGCCGCCAACCTGCGCTTCTCCCATGCGCGTCACATGGCCCAGGGGATGTCGTGCGAGCGCTGCCATGAGGGAGTGCGGGGCGTCGGTCTCGCCACCCGTCTCGAACTCCCGCGCATGTCGAGCTGCCTCACCTGTCATCGACCGGGCGGCGCGCCCGACCGCTGCGCGACCTGCCACCTCACGCAGCCCGACGGTCGACTGCAAACCCGCTTCGGCGACGAGTGGATGAACCCGCCGCGCTGGATGAACGGCCTCCACCACGACGCGGACTTCTGGTTCACACACCGCACGAGCGCGGCCCAGGACGGCAGTCGTTGCGCCGTCTGTCACACCGAGGGCGAGTGCGCGGCCTGCCACGACGGCCGCGTGCGCGATCGCCGCACGCACCCCAACGACTACCTCACCATGCACCCCGTCGACGCCCGCATGAACAGCGACCGCTGCGGGTCGTGTCATCGCGCGTCGACGTTCTGCGTGGCTTGTCATCAGCGGGCCGGTGTCGCGACTTCGTCGCCCACGGCCTCGCGCGCGCTCGGTCGCTTCCACCCGCCCGCGGAGGTGTGGTCGACGGGGCCCGTCACGCTGCGGCACCACGGCGTCGAAGCGCGACGCGCGATGCGAACCTGCACCTCCTGTCACAGCGAGCAGGACTGCGTGACCTGCCACGCCACCCTGGGGCGCGGCGGCGGCGGGTTCTCGCCGCATCCGCCGTCGTTTCTGTCGCGCTGCGGTGCGCTGCTGCGGGCGTCCGAGCGACCGTGCGCCGTCTGCCACGAAGACGTCGACCGACTACGGATGCGCTGCCGCTAGGCGCCGAGCAGACGCAGTCGGATGCGCGAGTACCGCGCGGAGAGCGCGTTGGCCGTCACGTCATGCTCCAGCGCCACATGCTTCTGCGTCACGCGCTGCCCGAGTCGCCGCGCCGCGATGTAGTCGAGCGCCGCGAGCGTGGGGCGATCGAGCATCGCTTCGCCGGTCGAGGCGGCCGCGTACGACGCCCACGCCCGCAGGGCCTCGTCGACGTGTGCGACCGGGCGGGCGAGCTTGCTCAAGGTCGCGCGGATCATCTCGCGCGCCGAGTCGTCGGCGTTTTCGGTGCGCCGCCGGCCAGGGGTCTTGGAGGCGCTGCGGGTGCCTGCCGGGGCACCACGTTCGAGCCAGCTACGGAGGGCGAGCAGATCGCTGTGACGCGGGTGCTTCTGTAGGAGCGCGATGACCACGTCGAGGCCCTCGGCGCAGCGCCCGAGGCGGCCGAGGCACTGCGCGTACGAGGCGCCCACCTCTTCTTGCGAGGGCTGCGCCTTGAAGGCGCGCTGGAGGTGCGGCAGCGCGCTCGCCGGCTGGCTGAGCGCGACGTCGAGGAGGTGACCGAGGTTGTGGTGGTACCAGGGGTTGGAAGGCGAGATGGCGACGGCTCTGCGAAACGACGACACCGCCATGCGGTAGTTGGCCTGGAGCGCCTGGGAGAGCCCCATGAGGGCGTGGGCCGCGTCGTCTTCGGGGGACGATTTCAGCAGCCGCCTCAGGTGCAGCGCGGCTCGCCACGGGCTCTCTTCGAGGAGGCTCTCGGCGAGGTGCCGGTTGGCGAAGCACGCCTCGGGGCTGTCGTCGCTCGCCCGCGCGGCGAGGGCTTCGAGGAGGCCCCTCACATGCTCCTTGGGGAGGTCGCGCTGGAGCGCCTGTTCGGCGCGAGCGCGCAGGGTATCGAGCTCGTCGCCTGTGCCCGCCGCGGTCATCGCAACGTTGATAGCCCGCTGAACAGAGGGGTGCAAGGCGCACGAACAGCCTGCATCACGGCTGCACCCGGAAGATGTAGAAGCCCTCGCCCGAGTTGTTCGTGGCGTCGACCATGATCCAGGTGGAGCCCGCGTCGAGCGTGGTGCGCGACGAGCCCGTGAAGCACGCGAGCTGCCTGGCCTGGATGCCGGCGCACTGGTTCTGTCGCACGTAGGCGACCTGGTTGCCCGTCACCAGGAGGAAGTTGACCGCCATGCGCGACGTGGCGTTGAAGAACATCACGTCCTCGCCGTTGCCGAAGCCGCCGCAGGTCGCGTAGTGGCTGCCGTTGCCGGTGGAGGTGCGGCCGATGACCGTTCCGCCCGCCGTGACGTTGAAGAGGCCGCTGGTGTTGCACGTGGCCGGTGCGACGGCGGTGCTGCGGGAGAGGCGAAGCGTGAAGGGCCCGCCGCGGGTGCCCACCTCGTCGACCACCACGAACACGGTGCGCGTCCCGCTCGTCGGCCTCGCCCGCAAGAACACCCGCGCGTCATTGGCGCGCTGGGTCGCATCGTCGTTGCACCCGAGCTCAGGCCCCCCGCAGGTGTCGCGCACCGACACCACCGGGTCGCTGCCACCGGTCGGCGTCGCCTCGATGAGCAGGTCGGCGTCGCCGGGTAGCGTCACGGCGTACACGAGGTCGGGCCCCGCGCCGCTGCACGAGCTGGTGAAGTCGCTGGTGCTCCCGAGCGTGGTGCCGGTGCGCGTGAGCGTGGTGGTCGTCCCCGTGAGGGCGAGCGCGATGGCGTGGGCGCAGTCTTCGCCCGGCACGATGCAGACGCCGTCCTCGTCGACGGCGCCGTCGCAGTCGTCGTCGATCATGTTGCAGCGCTCGGTGGCCGAGCGGTTGATCGCCGGGTCGGCGTCGTTGCAGTCGTTGCCGCTGGGACACGTCGTCCCGCCCACGGCGGCCGCGGCGAAGCCGTCACCGTCGGCGTCGACCGGGGTCGAGCGGCACATCATCGCCGTCGGGTCGCAGCGGTCGGTGGTGCACGCCGTGCCGTCGCTGCAATCGCGGGGGACGCCCGTGCCGCAGCGCCCGGTGGTCGTATCGCAGGCCGCGCCGCCGCCGCAGAAGCTGGTGCAGTAGTCCGCGATGGGGGTGTTGCGGCAACCCATCATCGGGTCGCAGGTCGCGGTGACGCACGGGCCCGGCGCCGCGCACGCCGAGGGGTTGGGCGCGTACACGCAGCGCCGCATGGTCTCGTCGCAGCGGTCGGCCGTGCACTCGATGCGGTCGTCGCACACCGGCGCGGCGCCCGACTGGCAGCCCATGGTGGGGTTGCACGTCTCCGCGCCGTTGCAGAATGTGCCGTCGTCGCAGCGCGCCGTGTCGGCGGTGTGCGAGCACATGCCGGTGGCCGGATCACACGCGTCGACGGTGCACTCCACGGCGTCGCCGCACTCGACCGCGGTGCCCGGCACGCAGCGGTTGGCCATGCAGCGCTCGCGGCCGTTGCAGAGCGTGTCGTCCTGGCAGTCGGCGTCGCCGGTGCAGTCCACGCGAACGCAGTCCATGGTCGCGTCGCAGCGCTCGCGCGCGCCGCAGACGGTGTCGTCGGTGCGGTGGACGCAGGTCGCGGTCGCCTCGTTGCAGGAGTCGGCGGTGCACTCCACGCCGTCGTCGCAGGAGGTGGTGCAGCGCGAGGTCGGGACGTCACCTATCGGCGCGTCGGGCGTGTCGGCGGTGACCACGTCGGGCGCGGGCACGTCGGGCGCGGGCACGTCGGGCGCGTCGGGGGTGACCACGTCGACGGGCGGTGCGTCGGGCACATCGATCGCGACGACGTCGAGGGCGGGGACGTCCTCGGCACGATCGACGGGCGCGGGGCGGTCGACGGTGGTGCCCGAGTCGACGACGGTGCTGAAGCGGTCGAGGCGCGAGTTGTCGGGGTCGACGAGCACCGAGCACGAACAGAGCAGGGTCGCGCAGGCGACCAACCAGGAGCGCTGCATGGCTAGAAACTCCCTCCGACGGTGAGAAGACCACGCCCAGCCGAGGCCGAGGCGCCGACGGTCACGGGGCTACGGAAGTCCGTCTTCAGGAAGAGCACCACGGAGGCGGCGGCGCCGACGAGCGTGACGCCCATCGCGACATCCGACCACGTCGCGAGCTGCGACGCCCGCGCGGCCTCGTCCCGCCCGCGCGCTTGCAGGGTCGCGAGGTTGCCGCTGCCGGTCTGGACCTCGTTGACGGTGGCGTTGAAGTCCGAGTCGGCGGAGAGGGCGAGGGCGCCCGCGGTGATCCACCCTATGGCGGCGACGCCGGTCACGCCTGCGACGGCGTAGAAGACCGCCGGCGGCGGACCGCGGCGGGTGGTGTCGACGGGCGCGGCGACGGGTGGCGGCACGGGGTCGGGCGCGACGACGACGGGCGTCGGCGGCGGCGCGACGATGGGGACCGGCGTCGGCGGCGGGGTCGGCGGGGCGGTGGATTCGAGCGCGAGGGTGAGCACCTGGGCCTGGCCCGCGGCGGCGTCGATCTCGCGGCGGAGGGTCGTGTGGCCCTCGGCGAGCGCCTCGACGACGTGATGGCCAGGCGCGACGTGGAGGGGGCGGCCGAGCGAGACGGCCTGCCCGTCGAGGGTGACCGCGAGGCCCGCGGCGTTGGCGGGCGTCACGACGAGCTGAAGCTCACCGACGCGGGTGCGGAGCTGGTTGATCTGCGACTCGACCTCGGTGACCTGCGCGTCGGGGGCGGAGGGGCTCTCGGCGAGAAACTGCTCGAAGTGGAAGAGCGCGTCGGTGGGGCGGTCGAGGTGCACGAAGCAGTTGGCGATGTTGACGCGCACCGACGGGTGCGGCGCGAGGCGGTAGGCGCGCTGGAACTCTTCGAGCGCGGCGGCCCAGCGGCTGCCGGTGTAGGCCGCGACGCCGAGCTGGAAGTGTCGGCGCGCCTCGGCGCGATCGGCGACCGAGGGCCCTCCCTCCGGGGGGACCTGCGCGCTGGCTGCGCGGGTGATCGACAGGGCACCGAACAACACCAGCGGGGCCAACCACGAACGCTGCACGAGACACCTCCGACGGGCGGGCAGCGGGGCCTCGAATGACCCGACGCGCCGCGCGGTGGGCCGACACTACCAGACACACGCGACGCACCGCAGCGTCGGTGAAGGGCTCAGGTGATCTTGATCGTGGAGGGGTCGAAGGTGGCCTTCGGGGGCCTGGGGTCCATGTTCCGCAGCGTGTCGACGATGGCCTTTGCCACCACGAGGTTTCGGTACCACTTCCGGTCTGCGGGAACGATGTACCAGGGGGCGGCTTTCGTAGAACACCGCGAGAGGGCGATCTCGTAGGACTGCTGGTATTCCGCCCATTTCTCGCGCTCGCGGATGTCGCCGAGGTCGAACTTCCAGATCTTCTCCTCGTCGGCGAGGCGCTCTTCGAGCCGCCGCTTCTGTTCGTCCTTGGAGATGTTGAGGAAGAACTTCAGCACCGTCGTCCCGGTGTCGGCGAGGTTCTCCTCGAAGCGGTTGATGACCTCGTACCGCTTCTCGATCTCCTTGGCGGGCGCGAACTCGTGCACCCGCGCGATGAGCACGTCCTCGTAGTGCGAGCGGTTGAAGATCCCGATGTTGCCCCGCCGCGGAACCTTCTGATGCACCCGCCAGAGGAAGTCGTGGTCGCGCTCCTCCTCGGACGGAGCCTTGAAGCTGACGATCTCCACGCCCGTCGGGTTGACCCCCGACAGCACGCTCTTGACCGTCCCGTCCTTGCCGCCCGTGTCCATCGCCTGGAGCACCACCAGCAACGCGCGCTTGTTCTCGGCGTAGAGGCGCTCCTGCAACTCGCACATCTGGACGCGGCACTTGTCGAGCTGCTCCAGCGCGTCGTCCTTGTCCTTCACGCCGCGGGTGTCGCCCGGGTCGTGGTCCTTCAGCTTCACCTTGCTGCCCGGCTTCACCAGCGTCGCGTCGGCCATCGTCTGTCGTCCTTTGTCTGGGAGGCGTTGAGCCCGTCGGCCGACGATGGTGCCCGCGATGGGAGACGCGCGACAAGCCCATGCGCGATGGGGCGTTGCCCCGGTGCCCGAGCTGGATAGAGTGCCGCCATCCCCGACATGGCCGCACCGCCCTCCCTCGATGACCTCCGCCGTCAGCGCAAGCAGCTCTTCGATCGCATCTCGTGGTGGGAGGCGCACCGCCACGACGCGCTCATCCCGACGGTGCTGGTCTGCTTCGGCGCGGGCTATGGCCTCGGGTGGCTGGTGCACCTGTGGTTGGGCTGGCCCGCGGCGACCGGATATCTGGCTGCGGTGGGCTTCGTGCTGCTGAGCGGGAAGTGGCTCGACCGGGAGTTCGCTCCGCGCCGCCTCGACGCCATCGACGGCCAGATCGACCGCATGGAGCGCGCGCTCAAGACGGCCGCGCGAACTGGATCACCGCCCGGTTGAACTCATCGGGGCGCTCCAGGTTGGAGAGATGCCCCGCGCCCGCGATGACCTCCACCCGCGCTCCCGCGATGGCCGTCGCCATGGTGCCGTGCTCGCTCGGTGGCGTGATGCCGTCGTGCTCTCCGACCACGAGCAACGTCGGGCCGCGCAGCGTCGGGAGCACCGCCGACGCGTCGGGCCGGTCGCGCATGGCAAGCAGCGCGTGGGTGACGCCCTCCGCGGACTGCTCGGCGGCCCACGCTCGCAGCGTCGATCGCAACGCCTCGGGCGCGCCCGGCGCGAGCAGGTGCGGGAGCATCTTCTCGATGAGCGCCGCCGGACCCTTGGAGCGAACGAGTCCCAGGTTGAGCACGCGGCTCGCGCGCGTCTCGGGGCTATCGCCGGCCGCGCGGGTGTCGGCGAGCACCAATGCGCGGAGTCGCTCGGGGGCGCGGGCGGCGAGGCGCAGCGCGACGTACCCACCGAGCGAGAGGCCGAGCACGGTGACGCGGTCGAGCGCGAGGTGGTCGAGCGTGGTGAGCACGGCGTCGACGTAGCCGTCGAGCGAAGGCGCGTCGGTGACGAGGGGAGGGGAGGCGCCGAAGCCGGGCAGGTCGACCGCGATGACGCGATGACCCGCGGCGGCGAGGGCGACGGACTGCGCCGACCACATGCGGCGGTCGATGGGGAAGGAGTGCAGGAGCACCCAGGGGTCGCCGTGGCCGACGTCGTCGAGCGCGAGGGGGGAGTGCATGGGCGTGATGGTATCGCCGTCGGGTCGCGCCTTGCGAGTGACGCGGATCTCCCGTACGCGTCACCTCTACCAACGTGAAGCGCTCTCTCGGTCACGGTCTCCTCCTCGCGTTGGCCCTCTCGCTCGGCGCTCCCCCCGCGCTCGCCAACGGTCGCTTCCCCACGGCGCAGCAGGTCGTCCTCGGCCCCGGCGTCCGCTCGGACATCATCGCGCTGCGCACCACCTTCGGCCTGCTGGTGAGCCGCGACGGCGGGCGCACCTTCTATTGGTTCTGCGAAGACCTGCTCTATTACGACTACATCCCGGGCGGAAACCTCGACCCCTCCGTCGAGATCAACGCCAACGGCGAGATCGTCGTCGGCTTCGAGGTCGGCGCCCACGCGCTCACGGACGGCTGCGACTCACCCAACCTCGGCAGCGTCTCCGGCCACGAGATCACCGACCTCACCAGCACCCCCGACGGCAACGTCCTCTACGCGACCGAGAGCACCACGGGCTCGCGTGCCTATGTGCTCCGCGCTGACACAACGCTCTCCTTCCAGCGCATGGGCGAAGGGCTCGAACGCCTCCTCTTCGTCACGCTGGAGGTCGCCCCCTCGCGCACCGATCGCGTCTACGCCACCGGGTACGACACCACCGCGTCGCAGACTCCGCGACTCGTTCGGAGCGACGACCGCGGCGTGACCCTCCGCGGCCTCTCGCCCGACCAGTCCCTCGGCGACCGCGCCTTCGTCTCCGGCATCGACCCCACCGACGCCGACGTCGTGTACCTCCGCGTGCTCGACGTCTTCGCCACGCGCCTGCTCCGTAGCAGCGACGGCGGAACCCACTTCGACATCGTCGCTCGCCTCCCCGACCCGATGCTCGGCTTCGCCATCTCCGACGACGGGGCCACGGTCTGGTACGGCTCGGCCGAGGACGGACTCTACCGCTCGACCGACCGAGGGATGCACTTCACCCAGGTCTCGACCATCCCCGTCAACGGCCTGCGCTACCACGGCGGCGCCCTCTGGATCGTCACCGACTGGACCTCCCAACCATGGGCGCTCGGTCGCTCCATGGATGGAGGCGAACACTTCGAGGGAGTCCTTCGCTTCGAGGACGTCCTCGGTCCGCCCGTCTGCGCCACCCCCTCCGCCGGAACGTCCATCTGCTCCGACCGGTGGGCCGGCTTCCGCTCCACGCTCGAACCGCCGCGTCGCCCCGACGCAGGCACCCGCACCGACGCGACCGTCGCGACCGATGTCGCCGCGCCCGTCACCGATCGCCCCGTCGTCGTCGACACGGGCACCGCCCCCATCGACGCAGGCACCGCTCCCATCGATGCGGGCGTCGTGCGTCCTCCCGTGGTCAGTGACTGTGGCTGCCACGTCGGCGGCACACGCGCGGTCGGTGCACCGTGGGCGCTCGCCCTGGCCGCGCTCGCGATGCGCCGTCGAAGGCGTGTTTCGATTGCGACGGAATTGCAGTAGCATCACGGCCGAGGTGAGGTTGATGACGGTGCGAAGGGCAGTGACCCACACTGCGGACGAGATCCGTGACCGGATACGGGCGACGGGTCTGCGGGTGACGGCGCCGCGGGTGGCGGTGATCCAGCAGCTCCAGGGCGCGCAGGCGCCGGTGACGCACGCCGAGCTCGCGGCGACGCTGGCTTCGCAGGGGTGGGACCGCGCGACCATCTACCGCAACCTCACCGACCTCACCGAGGCCAAGTTGGTGCAGCGCACCGACGTGGGCGATCACGTCTGGCGATTCGAGCTGGCCCGCGAGAGCAAGAGCGACGAGCACGCCGACGCGAGGCACCCGCACTTCGTCTGCGGCGACTGCGGCGAGGTGCAGTGCCTGCCGCTCGACACCGTCCATGTCACCGGTGGCCGCGGCCTCCCCAAGTCGCTCAAGGGCGGCACGGTGGAGATCCAGGTCAAGGGCCTCTGCGACCGCTGCGCGTGAACTGATCGGTGCTGCTCCCCGCGCTTGCGCTCTCCGTGATCGGCCTGCTCCTCGGCGCGGCCCTGGTCACCCTCGGACGCCGCCAGGCCCTTGCCTCGGCGGCCCTCGATGGGTTTTGCCTGGGGTTTGTTCCAGCGGTGCTGGCGCTCCAGATGTTGCCCCACGCGATGGGATCGCTCGGTGCGCGCGCCATCGTCCTCGCCGCCGCCGCGTACGGCGCCCTTTGGTGGGTCGATCGCCGGACGCACGCGAGCAACCACGCCGCCGCGCACCCCTTCCACCCTGAGGCGGGCGCTGGCGCCGGTCTGCTCGTCCCCATGCTCGCGCTCCACGGCATGAGCGACGGCGCGGCCCTCGCGGTGGCGCTCTCTTCTCGCGGCGTGGGGGTGAGCCTCGCGGCGGCGCTCATCCTGCACCGCATGCCCGAGGGGCTCTTCATCGCGTCGTCGATGCTGCCGCGATCGGGCGCCCGCAAGACGACGGTGGCCCTCTTCGCGCTCGCGCTCTCGACGGTGGTCGGCGCGGCGCTCGGTCAGGTGCTGCTCGACGCCATCCCCGAAGAGCTCTTCGATGGAGCGCTCGCCCTGGGCGTGGGGGCGATGCTCCGCCTCGCGATGCACTCGCACGCTCCGCCGCCGCCCAACGGCGTGGCCCGAGGATTCGCGGGCGCGGCCTTCCTCGGTGGTGTCGCGCTGGCTTTGGCCATCCCTGACCCTGGCGGTCTCCTGCGGCTGGCCCACCCCGCCGAGCTCTCGGTGCAGGCT
Organism: Polyangiales bacterium; assembly: GCA_044229975.1. GTDB lineage: Bacteria > Myxococcota_A > Polyangia > Polyangiales > SCUS01. The sequence goes on along the minus strand of JBGARZ010000003.1, from coordinate 477,438 downwards.
GCGCTGGTGCCGCTCTTCATCGAGACGGCCCCGTCGATGCTCCTCGGTGTGCTCGCGGCGGGCGCGCTGCGCACCGTCTTCCCAGCGAAGATCGAGGCGTGGCTGCGCGGCGGTGGGGCGCTGTCGCAGGCGCTGCGCGGCATGGTCTTCGGCATGCCGCTGCCCTTGTGTACCTGCGGCGTCGTGCCCGTGGCGCAGGGGATGTTGCGCGCGTCGGTTCCGGTGGCGGCGGTGACGGCCTTCCTCGTGGCGACCGCCGAGCTCGACGTGGGCGGCCTCGTGCTCTCGTGGCGCCTGCTGGGCGCGCCGCTCGCCGTCACGCGGGTGCTCGCGGGCGCGGTGCTCGCGCTGGTCGTGGCCCTGATCGTCGCGGCCGTGGCGAAGCGCGTCCCGCTGCGCATTCCCCCGAAGGTGGTTCGGCGCCACGGCCTGCTCACTGCGCCGGCTCGCCCCCACGCCGCGCCGAAGCCCGACGAGGCGCCACCCCCGCCCGAACGCTCGCTGACTGGCGTGCTGCGGGCCGCGAGCGAGAGCCTCGATCACGTCGCGGCCTGGTACGTCTTCGGCCTCGTCCTCGCCGCGGCCTTCGAAGCCGCCGTCGCGCCGTCGACCTTCGCGCGCTTCGTCGGCGGGTGGGACGTAGCCCTCATGGCTCTCGCCGCGGTTCCGATCTACGTGTGTGCCCAAGGGGCCACGCCGCTCGCCGCGATGATGGTCCACAAGGGCCTGTCACCCGGCGCGGCGCTGGCGTTTCTCCTCGTGGGTCCGGCGACCAACGTGGCCGCGTGGGGAATGCTCCGTCGCAGCCTCGGCGCGCGCGTCGCGTGGAGCTTCGCGGCGGCGTCGCTCGTGGGCGCCATCGCGCTCGGGTTCTTCGCCAACCGCTTCGTCTCGGCGGCGACGCTGCCGGAGATCCACACGCTCGCGGCGCACGACCACCACGCCTGGGAATGGGGCGCGGCGGTGGTGCTGGCGCTGCTGCTTGCGGGTACCGTTCTCCGTCTTGGTCCCCGGGCGTGGCTCGCGACCATGAGCCCCGTCGACGACACCTCGCATCACAACCACTCCCACTGACGCCTCGCGCCAAGGATTCGCCGCCCATGAAGCTCTCGTCCGCCGCCCTCATGCTCCTCGTCGCCGCGGGCTGCTCGTCCGAGTCACCCTTCGACGCCGACGCCGGCACCCCCGCCGTCGACGTCGGAACGGTCGCCGACCTCGGTCGCACTCCCGATGCTGGCACCGCCGTGGATGTCCCGGTGGTGGAAGACGTCCCGCCCGAGCCCGTCGACGTGGGCCGCGCGGTGGACGTCCCCGAGGCGGTCGCGCGCCGCATCGCCGAGCGCCCATACCGCCTGGTGGTGCCCGACGAGGTCGCCCCGACGGGCGCGCCGCTGCTCATCCTCCTCCATGGCTACGGCACCACGGGCTCCATCCAGGACCTCTACTTCGGCATGTCGCGCATCACGCGCGGCCGGGGCGTCCTGTACGCGATCCCCGACGGCACCCTCGACGCGTCGGCCCGCCGCTTCTGGAACGCCACCGACGCCTGCTGCGACTTCGCCCGCGCCAACATCGACGACGTCGGCTACCTCGACGCGATCATCGACGACGTCTCGGCGCGCTACGCCGTCGACCCGCGCCGCATCTTCCTCATCGGTCACTCCAACGGCGGCTTCATGGCGCACCGGATGGCGTGCGATCGCTCGGGCCGCATCGCCGCGGTGGTGAGCCTCGCGGGCGCCACCAACAACACCGCGAGCCTGTGCACGCCGACCGAGCCCGTGTCCGTGCTCCAGGTGCACGGCACCGCCGACATGACCATCCGTTACGAAGGCGGATCCAACGCGGGCTTCATGTACCCGAGCGCCATCACCAGCGTCGCGCGCTGGGCGACCAACAACCGCTGCAACACGACGCGCACGATGGTGTCTTCGATCGACCTCGACACCGCCCTCGCGGGCGCCGAGACCCGCGTCGAGCGCCACGACGGCTGCATGGGCGGCGCGGCCGAGCTCTGGACCATCACGGGCGGCGCGCACCTCCCGGCGCTCAACGGGCAGTGGTCGACGCTCGCGCTCGACTGGCTGCTCGCCCACCCGAAGCCCGCTCGCTGATCAGTACATGATCGCCCCCGACGGGCGGACGAAGCACAGCCCATCGGCGTTGAGGTGACCGCCCGCTCGCGCCGAGTACGTCGCGAAGTCGCGCAGGTCGCGGATGCCCGAAGTCCCTCCGAGCTCAAGGCTGAGGGCGGCCGCGTTGCGGGGGGTGTAGCCCATGGTCTGACCGCCGCGGTCGGGCACCGGGCGCATCATCCGGTCGACGAGGTTGGTGGGAACAACCCCCTGGAGGTCGTCGAGGGTCACGACGCTCACGCCGTCGACGAGCTGCGAGCGCGCCGCGAACTGATCGAAGTGCGGAGGCGGGTCTTCGACGCCGAGGGCGCCCCAGAAGAGGTGGTCCATGTGGAAGGTGATCTGCGCGCGCGCGGCGTTGCTCGCGGAGGGTTGGACGCCGGGCATGTCGTCGCCGCCGTTGTCGGGGTTGTTGCAGTTGAGGTACTGCGCGGGCGACGCCCACCCGAGGCGGAAGGTCACCGCGGTGGGGTAGTCCGCGAAGACGGCGGGCAGTCCGGTGGTGGTCCCGCGGTAGGTCGCGACGCCCTCCACGTACTGGGTCCACCCGCGGCGAATCATCTGCTCGTAGAGGGCGACACCGGACGCGTCGAGGTTGACGTTGGTCGCGCTCGGAGAGGCGGGCACCGCGTCGTAGCTGAAGGCGTAGCGAACCGTCGGGTCGAGGGTTCCGCCCGCGGAGGGCGCGCGAATCACGGCGAGGGGAATGGCGGTCTCGGGTGCTCCGCCGGCGCCCGTGAGGGGCCCAGCCTTCTGCGCGTCGACGGCGAAGACCCCGGGCACAGCGGCGACGGCCGCACCGACGGACGACTGGTCCGAGGGCGTCGAGCCGGGCCGGTTGAGGCGGATGTTTCCAACGGTGACGATGATGCGGGAGAAGCGGACCTCCCAGCCGTCGACGAAGACCACCGCGCCGCTCGCGGGTGTGGCCGAGTAGTCGAAGCCCGACTGCCCGAGGTCTTCGGTGGAGATGCTCACCTGGATGGTGCGCGGGTCGCGGTTGGTCGCCGTGAACGCCGCCGCCACGGGCGTCGCGAAGGAGGGCGGGAGCACCGCGGCGTCACCCGTCGGCAGCACGACGTCGGAGATGGAGCCCGCATCGGCGACGGCGGCGTCGTTGGTCGCGGGCGCCGGATCGCTGCAAGCGCCGAGCATCGCCGCGAGGGTGAGCGTGATGGACGAAAGACGAGCGTATCCCTTCACGGGTGACTTCATGGAAGACCGTTCCTTTCGAGGAGGCAGCGGAGATGTGGCGCGCGGTCAGCGCGGCGGAGCGAAGGAGATCGAGAAGGCCGAGCGAGAGCGGGCGTGCGCCGCGAAGGCCCTGCCCACGTTGTCCGTGTTGGAGAAGCGGTAGCGGCCGTCGCGGGCCGTACCCCGGGCGAGCTCGCTGAAGTCCGCTCCGTTGAACCACCCGCGCGGGTCGACGCGAACGCGCAGCGATCCGCCGTCGACGAGCGTCACGGGCGCCGGGATGCCGCGCACCCGACGGGCTTCATCGATGGTTCCGCCGGTGGCCACGAGGTCCTGATCGATGACCAGCGAGCCCTCGAAGGTGACCTCTTCGGCCCCGCGTCGCGCCACGCCCGCCACGCGCATCGCCGCGCCGCCCAGCACGCCGTCGCGGTTGTAGAGCCAGACCTCCGCGGTGAGCGCCGCGTCGCCGACACCATCACCGCCGCCGGGGATGGCGACCATCGCGGGAGCGAGCACGTCGACCTCCACCTGCGTGGTCACCTGTCCGACGATGCGGCCCGCCGAGAGGTGCGACCCGCCGTGGGCGTAGGCGCTCGGGAGCAGCGCGTCGCCGAGGCGTCGCCAGAGTCCGCCCTCCAACGGGGCGATGGTGTTGAGGTAGACGGGACCGAGCGCCACGCGCGCCTCGCTCAGCGTGATGGACCAGCCCTGGTCGTTGTCGAAGGCGAGCGGTTGGGCGGCGTCGCGCTCGGGGCCCGCGGCCTCGACCGCGAAGGTCACGCGCTGTGATCCGGTGGTGTCGCCGCATGCGGCGAGCGTGAACGCGAGGGCGAGGGCGAGTCGCTTCATCGGGGTGGCTCCGTCGGGGCGCCGTGGCGCGCGGCTTCGGCGCCGAGGTGGAGGGTGAAGGTGACGAAGAGCTGTCGCGGTGGCCCGGGCGTGAAGTGGCGGGCGGGGACGAGCGTGGGGAAGTCGCGGCCGCCGAAGTCGCTGGCGAAGTTGTACTGACCCCAGGCGTAGCGAGCGTCGAAGAGGTTGGACGCGGCGAAGCCGAGCTCGAAGTAGGCCCAGCGCGCGCCGACCTGCGCGTCGACGGTGAAGATGGACTCGCCCTGCTCGGAGTAGGGCAGCGGGCGCGGTGAGACGTAGGACACGCCGACGCCCGCCGTGGCGGTGATGGCGCGGCCGCGGATGCGCCACGGGAGCGGCCGATGCCAGGCCCCGTCGAAGCGCGCCACCCACGACGGAACATACGGCACCAGGTATCCGTCGTCGTCGAAGGTCGCCCGCGCGAAGGTCACGTGCGCCGCGAGGTCGAACTGCGTGCTGGTCGCGCGCGCGGCCATGAGGGCGCCCTGGCGGGTGGTGCCCGAGGCGAGGGAGTTGCGGCCCTCGGCCTCGTTGAAGATGAGGTCCTGCCCGACGTGCGTGCGGTAGTAGAGCGCGCGGGCGTTGAGGGCGAAGGGCCCGAGGCGACGGTTGAAGACCACGCCGCCCTCCAGCGCCGTGATGGGGCTGAACGGCAACTGCTGGTCGTTGCCGAGGTACACCGGGTCGGCTGATCGGGCGCCGAGGCCCGCGCTCATCGCGACGGTGAAGCCCTTCCACGGGCCGACGAAGACGGAGCCGCGCGGCTGCCACGCGACGCCGCCGGAGGTGCGCCGCTCGGTGGGGCTGCGGTAGCCCGCGCGGTCGGCCGAGAGGCACTCGGTGTCGAGCGGCGCGCCGCGCACCACGACGCCGTGGACGGCGCAGCGGTCGAGCACGTCGTACTGGAAGAGGTCGGCGCGCACGCCGCCGCGCACCACGAGCCAGCTCCACGGGCGAAACTCGGCGTCGGCGTAGAGCGCGAGGTTGGAGACGCTGTTACCGAGGCTGTAGTCGGTGAGGTAGGGGACGTTGGTGGTCGAGCGCAGCCGCTGCTGGGCGCTGTCGACGGCGTTGTGCCGACCGTAGGCGCCGAACTCCAGCGACTGCACACGCGTGCGCCACGTCGTGCGGAGGCGGGCCGAGGCGCGCATCCCGACGTCGAGGGTGGAGGCCGACTGGTCGATGGCGTCGCCGCGCTGGGCGTGCGGCGACTGCCACGCCTGCTGCACATCGAGCAGCGAGCCGGTGAAGTTCTCGCGCAGGCGGAAGCTGCGTAGCGAGCCCCACACCTGCGCCCGCAGCACCGCCGCGGTGCGCGTGCTTTCGAGCTCGGCGGACACGAGGTGGCGCGACACCTCGCTGCCCTGCGTCGGGTCGTAGGTGTCGTAGTAGCCGATGCGACCGGCGCGGTAGTCGTCCTCGCGAATGACGCCCGCCGAGCGGTAGCGGATGCCGTAGGAGGCCAGCAGCACCCGCCAGGTGAGCGACCCCGAGTGGCCCTCGTACTGCGCGTTGGCGGTGGCGCGCTCGAAGCTGCGGTTTTGCCCGTAGCCGTCGCTGGTGCCGAGCTCGACGCCGCCGAAGGTGCCCGCGCTCTCGCCGTCGGGCCCCCAGATCGCGAGCGCGCGGTGCGTGTTGAAGGACCCGAAGCGGTACTGGATGTGCGCGCCGCGCGCGGGGAGGCGGAGGGTGTACTGGGCCGACCCGGCGACGGCGAAGTCGCCCTGCCGCGGGTCGAAGGGGCCTTCGAGCACGCGCACCGACTCGACGAGCTCGGGGATGAGGAAGTGCGTGTCGGCGTAGCCCTGGCCGTGCGGATGCGCGGGCTCGTTGATGGGGACGCCGTTGACGGTGAACTCCAGGTCTTGCCCGCTGCGCGCGTCGAAGCCGCGCAGAAACACCTGGTCGGCGTGACCCTCGCCGAGCCCGTTGGACAGGAACATCCCCGGCGCCAATCGCAGGATGTCGCCCGCGCTCGAACGGGGCACCTGCGAGAGCGCTCCGAGGGTGATGTTGACGTCACCGGCACCGCGCGGTGGCTGGCCTCGCCCGATGACCACCGCCTCGCCCGCTCCGCCATCCGCAGGTGGGGCTTCGACCGTGACCGGCGGGGTGGCGAGGGCCGGGGGCTCGGAAGACGTCGCCGCGGGTTCGGCCGGTGGCGTCTGGGCGGAGGCCGTGGCGCTCGCACAGAGGCACGCGGCGATCGCTCGCCCTGTTACGTACCGCCTCCGACCGCTGAACCCGCCGTCCATCCGCCCGACGTATACAGTTGATGCAACAGCATTGCAATAGACTGTGGCGTGCGATTGGGTCTGTGCTTCAAGTGTCTCCCGATGGCGGCAGGGTGAGGGTGGCGGTGGTTCCGGTCGGGTCGGAGCCGAGCGTGAGCGCGCCGCCGTGGAGGGCGGCGGTGCCCTGCGCGAGGTAGACGCCGAGGCCCATGCCCTGGCCGGGTTCGCGCGTGGAGAAGAAGGGCTCGCCGACGTGGGCGAGGTCTTCGGCGGTGATGCCTACGCCGCGGTCGACGACGCGCAACGTGAGCGACCCGGTGGAGTCCGCCGCGAGCGAGACCACGATGGGGTCGCGTCGATCGGCGGCCTCGGTGGCGTGGCGCGCGTTGTCGAGCAGGCTCACCACGGCCTGGCGCATCGCCTCGGTGTCGATGGCGCGCTCGGCGCCCTCCGCGCCGAGGTCGAGGGTGACGGGAAACCCACTCTCTCCGGCCGACCACTGCTCCACCAACGCGCGCAGCCAGCGGACCACGACGACGGTCTCGCGCTCGCCCGCTCCGGCCTCGGCGGGGCGGCGCATGCGGCCGAGGATGGCCTTGCAGCGGCGCACCTCCTCGCGGATGCGATCGGCCTGCGCCTTCGCTTCGGGCAACTCAGAAAGAATCTCCGAGAGCTCCGAGGCGAGGATGGCCACGGTGCCGAGCGGGGTGTTGAGCTCGTGGGCGGCCCCGGCGGCGACGGTACCGAGGGCGCTCTGGCGGACGGCGCGCTCGCGGTCGAGGCGCGCGCGGGTGAGCTCGGACTCGCGCCGGCGCAGCGACTCGGACACGCGGTCGACGAAGTACCACAGGGCGCCCGCCGTCAGCGCGAAGGCGAGCCACATCCCGTTGACGTGCAGCTCGAACATCCCCGCCGAGTGCCACACATGGATGGCCTCGGGCCTCGCGAGGAGCAGCCCCCCGAAAGCGGCCACTGCGCCCACCGTCACCGCGAGGCTCCACCGCCGCGGAACCATGATCCCCGCGATGGCCACCTGGAGAAGGTAGAGCGTGGTGAAGGGGTTCATCGCGCCGCCGGTGAAGATGAGCAGCGCGGTGAGGCCCGCGGCGTCGAGCATGAGGTTGCCCGCGATGACGGCATCGGGCAGCGCCCCGCCGCGCCTCAGGCGAAGCGAGAGCACGAGGTTGACCACCACCAGCGCCCCGACGATGCCGATCAGCGGCCCCATGGGAAAGGGCGCGTGCAGGAGGTAGCGGGTGCCTGCGATGCTGGCCACCTGCGCGGCGATGGCGGCCCAGCGGAGGCGCACCAGCCACCGGGCGTCGAGGGGTGCCGCGTGGTCGTTCATGGCGCGAAGCTACCGCCGCGGGGGGAGCTTCTGGAGCTTCCGTTGCAGCGAGCGGCGGTGCATCCCGAGCCGGCGCGCGGCCTCGGAGATGTTGCCCTGGGTGTCGGTGAGAACACGCTGGAGGTGCTCCCACTGCGCGCGATCGAGGGAGGGCACGGAGACGTCGGGCCCCGGGGCGTCGGGCTCGTCGGGGTGCTCGTCGAAGGCCGCGTCGATCTCCGCGGGCTCGGCCGGCTTGGTGAGGTAGTTCACCGCGCCGCGCTTCACCGCCTCGATGGCCGTCGGGATGGAGCCGTACCCCGTGAGCACCACCACCTGGAGCGTGGGCTGCCGGCGCAGCAGCTCGCGCAAGAGGTCCAGCCCCGACATGGACGGCATCCGCAGGTCGATGACGGCGCGCGTGAGGTGGGCCTGCGCGGCCACGGCGAGGGCCTCTTCCCCAGAGCCCGCGAGGTGGACCATCCAGCCGCGCCGGGTGAAGGCCGCGCCCAGCGCCGCGCGAAATGGGAGGTCGTCGTCGCAGAGAAGCATCGCGCGGGGCTCGGCGGAGGGCGCCATCGGTCCCTCGATCGCTACCACGATCGCCTTGCCCGATAGGGGTTTGCGCGTGCGACATCATGCCGCAGCGCGCGCACTTGAGCCGACGGGCGCGAGGTCGCATGGTCCGCCCCGAAACAATGCTCCCCGCGGTGGCCCGACTCCTTTCGCTGATGCTCATCGCCGCCCTGACGGGTTGTGGCGACCCTGGCCCGCTGCCCGACGACGCCCTCCCGACGGCTTCCGAGCGGGGCACCTTCGCGCTCGACATCGCACACGACGACGGGATGTTTCGCCGCGGCAGCAACAGCTTCGTGGTGCGGGCCACCGACGCCGGCGGGAGCCCCGCCTCGGTCGTCGGTGTCACGGCTCGCATGCCTGGCCACGACCACGGCTTCGATCCGCCGCGCATCGACTGCGCCGACGGCGCGTGCCGCGTGAGCGACCTGCTCCTCACCATGCCGGGCCGCTGGGAAATCACCCTCCAGCTCTCCCGCCCCGGCGAGCGCGACCAGGTGTTGCTCTCTCCCGTTCTCCGCTGATGCGCCTCGCGGTGCTGCTCTCGGTGGGCCTCGCGTCCGGGTCGGCCATGGCCTGCCCGTGCGGCGCTTCGCTCGGACCGGTCGCGCCGTGGACACAGCCGGCCGAGACCGTGGCGTGGGCGGCGACGCTCTCGTGGCAGGAGGAGCTGGGCTCTGTCGATACGCAGGGTCGCGCGTGGTCGACGCCGCCGGGCGTGGCGACCCACCGCGCGCTGCTCGACCTCGCGGCGGCGTGGCGGGTGATCCCCTCGCTGGAGCTCGCCGCGCAGTGGAGCGCGGCGTACACGGCCGTGACGCTGCCCGGTGCGTCGAGCGCAGGAGCGACGGCGGGTGACCTCTCGGTGCGCGCGCGCTGGGAGGCGGCGGCGCCGCTGCGGAGGGTTGTTCCGCAGCTGGGGCTGTGGGGCGGATTGCGGGCGCCGACCGGGAGCACGGGCAACGGGTCGCTCGCGGCCGTGACGGGGCTCGGGCTCGGCGCGTGGGAGCCATCGCTCGGCGCCGAACTGCGATGGCGTGTGTCGGAGCCGCTGACCCTGCTCGCGCTCTCCGAGGTCGGCGTGAGGGTCGCGCCGCTCGGTGACGTGCGGCCGGGTGTTCGCTGGATGGCCGGCGTCGCGGTGGCGCACCAGACGACGGCGCGCTTTGGATGGACGGTCGCCCTCTCGGAGGTGATCGAGGGAGAGGCGACCGAGCGCGGGCAGTCGGTGGAGGGCAGCGACACGCGCCGCACGCTCCTCGCGATGGGGGCGAGCGCCCGCTGGACGGAGCACCTCCGCTCCATGCTCTCCGTCAGCACCGACGTGCCGATTCCCGGCCTCGATCGCAACGTCACCACGCAGTTTCGCGCAGGCGTCTCGCTCGTCTGGAGCCGCTAGTCCCCGGTGCCCGCAATGCCCTCTGGAGAATGACCGTGAAGAAGCTCCTCGGAATGTTCCTGGTGACCGTGCTCGTCGCCTGCTCGGACGACTCGTCGACCAACACCGCCGCGGGCCTCGCCGCGTGCACGCTCATCGGTGAGCGCTGCCACGAGTACGAGAGCGTTTCGCAGGTCGGGTCGGACTGTCACCGCTACGGCCACGCCAACAACCCGACAGTGTGCCTTGCCCGCCAGGCCGAGTGTCTCGCCGCCTGTCCCGTGATCACCGACGCCGGAACCGTCGATGCTGGCACTCCCGACGCGAGCACCACCGACGCGCCCGACACCGACTCCGGCGCGGCCGACGCTGGAACGCTCTGCCAACGGCTCGGCTCCCTCTGCCACGCGTCGACGACGACCGTCGGCGAGGCGTGCCATCTCCTCGGGCACGCCAACAACGCCGCGATGTGCGCCGCGCGCGAGGCCGAGTGCATCGCCGAGTGCACTCCCCACGACGGCGGCGCCGGGCACGACTGAAATCCCCGCTCGACGGCCCGCGCGTCGTCGGTGGTATCGTCCGGGCCCCATGAACTTCGCGCGCGCGGCGGGCGTCGCGTCCCTGCTCCTCCCGCTGACGGCGTCCGCGCAGACCGCGCCGCGGGTGGCCGACTACACGCTCACCGCCACCCTCGACCCCGCCCGTCACACCGTTCGCGCCGACGGAACCATCCGCTGGACCAACCCCTCCACCGCGGCCGTCTCCGAGCTCTGGCTGCACCAGTACCTCAACGCGTTCTCGGGCCCGCGCACCCTCTTCATGCGGACGAGCCCGCCCGACGCCTGGGCTGCCCATCCGCCGCACTGGGGCCGCCTCGTCATCGAGTCGCTGCGCGAGGGCGACACCGACCTGCTCGCCACCGCCACCGCCGACCCCGCGGTGCCCGGTGACACCTCGCAGCTCCATGTGACGCTCCCGCGCTCGGTCGCGCCGGGTGAGTCCATCACGCTCGCGGTGCGCTTCACGGCGACGCTCCCCGAGACCGTCGCCCGCACCGGCTACAACGGCTCGTATCACCTCGTGGCGCAGTGGTTTCCCAAGGTCGCCGTGCTGGAGCGCGATGGCACCTGGGCGCACTTCCCCTTCCACGCCCACAGCGAGTTCTACGCCGACTTCGGCCGCTACGACGTGCGCCTGCGCTACCCGCGCGGCTACGTCGTCGGCGCCACGGGACCGCGCACCGAAGGGCCCGCGCTCGTCGACGGGCTCATGGAAGAGCGGCACGTCATCGAAGGGGTCCACGACTTCGCCTTCACCGCGTGGGATCACTTCCGCCGCGCCGAGCGTGACCTCCGCGGCGTCACCGTGACGGTGCTCCACGCGCCGGGCGACGAGCGGGCGGCGGTGCGTACGCTCGACCTGATGGCGGGCGCCCTCCCGGCCTTCGAGCGACGCTTCGGGGCGTACCCGTACCCAGTGCTCACCGTCGTCCTTCCGCCGCAGGGCGGCGAAGCGACCGGGGGAATGGAGTACCCGACGCTCATCACCACCGGCGCGATGTGGTGGGCGCCGCGGCGCATGCGCGACGTCGAGTACGTCACGATCCACGAGTTCGGGCACCAGTATTTCTACGGGATGGTGGCCTCCAACGAGCACCGCCATCCCTTCCTCGATGAGGGCTTCTGCGAGTACGCCACGGCGCGGCTGATGGAAGACCTCTACGGTCGCGGCGGCCCGCTCCTCGACCTCCCGCTCCTCGGCCCGCGCTTCGACACCTGGACCCTCGAAGCCCTCGGCTCGGCGGGTATCGCCCATGCGCTCCCGGTCGACCTCGGCGCCGACGAGTACCCCTCCTTCGGTCGCTACGGCGAGCACGTCTACCCGCGCGCGGCCATCGTCCTTCGCACCATGGAGCGCCGCCTCGGAACGCGCCTCTTCACCGAGACCCTCCGCGCGTACGTCGACCGCGCCCGCTACACGCATCCCACGCCCGAGGTCTTCTACGCCGTCGTGCGTGAGCGCCTCGGCGCCTCGTGGGAGTCCTTCGCGCGCACCGCCCTCTCGACGCCGTGGCGCTACAACCTCGCGGTCACCGCGGCCGTCAGCGCGCGTGATCCCGACGGTCGTTGGCGCGGCCACGCCATCATCGATCGCGAAGGGCCCTTCGACCTGCCGGTCAACGTCGCGTTCGTCGATGTGCAGGGGCGGCGGTCGGTGGTTCGCATCGCCAACGACCGGGCGCTCACCGTCGTGCCCTACGAGGGCTCGGCCGCGCTGCGCTCGGTGAGCGTCGACCCGGAAGAGACGCTCCCGCTGGAGCTGCGTCGCCTCGACAACGCCCGCCTCGCCGTCGACCAGTCGGCGCCGACCCTCCCGCTCATCGCACGCGTCGCCTGGTGGGTCGCGGTCGCGCTCGGGAGCGTCGGGCCATGATCGGTCGCTGGCTCTCCACGGGCGGTCGCTGGGGCGCGGTCGTGGGCGTGACGCTCGTCGAGGTCGCGCTCGCGTGGCTGTTGGGGCTCGCCGCGTCGCTGCCGCTCACGTCGGCGCTGTCGCACCACCCGCGGGGCGCGTTTGCGATCGACGCGCAGGGCGGTCGGCTGCTGGGTGAGCTCATCGCCACGCAGGGTCGCGCGCTGGAGGGAGCGGGCGCGGTCGTCGTCGTGGTGGTGCTCGCGTACGCGGCGGTGTGGACGCTGCTCGGGGGGATGTTTCCCGTGCTCGGAGCGAGCGCCGGCGTGCGCTGGCATCGCGCGGCGGCGGAGTCGTTGCGCAGGGCGCCGACGCTGCTGGGCCTCGGGGCCATCATGGTCCTCGGGCTCGCGCTGTCGGGCGTGGCCGGGTACGCGGCGGCGACCTCGGCGGGGCGCGCGGCGCTGCACCGCTACGACGTGCGATCGGTCACGCTGCTGGGCCTCGTCGGCTACGGCGTGGTGGCGTTGCTCGCGGCGCTGCTCTCGGTCTGGCACGACGTGGCGCGCGTCTACGCGATGGCGCGAGGGAAGACCGCCCTCCAGGCGTCGGGCGCGGCGGCGTTGCAGATGGTGCGCGAGCCCCTCGCGACGGTGGCGGCGGGAGGGCTCTTCGGGCTGCTCGGGTGGTCGTGGGTCGGTGCGGCGGCGCTCGTCGCGGGCGTGCTGGAGTGGCGTTCGGCGCCCGCGGCGGTGCTGACGCTGCTGGTGGTGAGACACCTCGCGGTGCTCGGCCGGGTGCACGCGCGGATGAAGTGGTTCGTGTGGTTGGGTGGACGGCTGCCCGCGGTGCATCGCGAGGAGTGACCCTTCACCCGAACCAGCGGTCGCCCTCCGGGGCGAAGACCACGACGCGCTCGCGCAGGCCCGGCGGCAGGCGTTGCTGCAACACATCGCGCACCCGCGCGGGCGACGCGGCCTGGCCGAAGTGCATCAGCACGATGGCCTCGTTGCGAAAGTGCGGCGCGAGCGCGATGAGCTCGTCGAGGTGGAGGTGGTGCTTGCGGCGGGCCTCTTCGACGCTGCGATCGGCGTCGACGAAGGTGCACTCGATCACCAGCACGCGGCTCTCCAGCAGCGATGGTTCGGTCTCCAGTACGCGCGAGAGCGTGTCCGTGGCGTAGGCCAGTTCGAGGCTCTCCCGCTGTTCGAACACACCCGCGGTGCCCGCCTTGCGAAGCCGGGCGATCTCCTCGGAGGCTTTGCCCTGGTGTTCGGGCAGGAGCTTCGAGACCCGCCGGATGAACTGATACCCGAGCGATGGAACCGGGTGGTGCGTGCGGAGAGCGCGCACGAAGAGCCCGTGCCCGAGAGACCGCTCGTCGCCCGGGAGCATGGGCACCAGATCGACCGCGAACTCAGCGCGAGACAGCGGGGCGTGCGCGCGCAGCAGGTCGCGCACGGGCGCTTCGATCTCGGCGGGCAGGTGGATCGTCGCGCGACCGGCGCCCATGAGGCCGCGGATGTTGAGCAGGCCCGCGAGGCCGGCGATGTGATCGAGGTGCCCGTGGCTCAGGAAGAAGCGGCCCACCGTGGCAAACGACCGGAGCGACAGCCCCGCGTCGAGCACGACGTCGAGCTCGGGCACGTGCAGCGTCGTGTAGACGCCGCCGACCGAAACGCCCCGGACGGTGTACGGGCCCGCTTGTACCTGGGTGATCACGACGAGGCAGTCTACCGACGGCGCGGGCGGAGGTCGTACTGCAACAGCACATGGTCCTGCACGCGGCCGCCGACGTGCAGGTAGTCGCGCGCGTAGCCGTAGGGGACGAAGCCGATGCGTCGGAGCGTGGCAGCGCTGCGGAGGTTCTGCGGCGCGTGACCCGCTTCGAGGAAGCGCAGCTTGAGGACGTTGGCGGCGTGGTCGATGACCGCCTCGACGGCCTCCACCACCAGCCCCTTGCCCTGCTGATCGACGTCGAGCGCGAAGCCCAGGCCCGCGCGCTCCATCGGGCCACGCTCGATGCGGGTGAGCGAGACGTTGCCCACGACCGGTCCATCGGGGTCGTCGCGCCATCGCAGGCGCCAGCGGAATGCGGTGCCCGCGATCGCGTCGCGGCGGCTCTCGTCGAGGCGCCGACGCACCGTCTCCACGGTCTCCACCGGGTCGCGCGGCGGGGGTGCCCACGGGGCGTGGTGCTCGTGGTTGCGCTGCGAGTAGGTGAGGAACTGCTCCGCGTGGGAGGCCGGCATGATCGACAGCAGGAGCCGCTCGGTGGTGAGCACCACGAGGTGCTCGTCGGGCGTCCGGTCGTCGCTCACGGCCACAGCCCGTGGAGGAAACGCTCGGCCGCTGCGATGCCCTCCGGCGTGATGGTGTGCCCGACGCCGGGCTGGATGAGCGACTCCACGCGGACGTGGAGCTCGCCGAGGCGGGTGATGGCGTGGCGCGCCGAGGAGACGTCGATGCGGGCGTCGCTGGTTCCGTGGACGACGAGCACGGGGGCGGGCGCGGCGGAGGGGTTGGCGTCGTCGACGAGGCGGCCGGAGAGCGAGACGACACCAGCGGGTGCGGGGCTCATGTGGAGGCTGAGGTCGAGGGCCATCATGGCGCCCTGCGAGAAGCCACCGACCGCGAGGCGATCGCGGCTGAGGTGACGGGCGCGCAGCTCATCGTCGATCCACGCGACGAGCTGCGTCGACGCCTGACGGACGCCCGCGAGGCGAGCGCGGTCGTCGGCTCCGGCGAAGGGAAACCACTGCCGCCCGTCGGGTGATCCGGGCACCGGCTCGAAGCCGTCGGGCAGCAGGAACACCGTGTCGGGCAACGACTGCGACAGGCGTTGCGCGATGGGCCGCAGGTCGGCGCTGTTGGCGCCGAAGCCGTGCATGAGGACGAAGACCGACGTGGGCGCGCGCCCCGACGACGGGCCGAGCGACGGCATCGGGGCGAGGGAGCGGGACACGACCGGCTGCACGGCGACGCTCGGGGCAACGGGTGGAGTGAGGGGCGGAGCAACGGTCGCGCGAGGCGGCGACGGCGGCGGGTCGTTGACGGGTCGGCAGGCGACCGCGAGCGCGCAGACCAGGAGGAGCGAGCGGGTCATTGCAGGTGGGCGCCGCGCGAGAGCTGCGAGGGGTCGGCCGAGGTGACGCCCGCGAGCGGCGATTGCAGCGTGACCGAGAGCGCGGGGACGAGCACCCGCGAGACGTTGCCGTGCGTGGGTGAGCCGGGGCTCGGCGGCGGGACGAGGTCAGCGATGCGCGCGCCCAACGGAGGAAAGTCGAAGCTCACGGTGACGCTCCCGCGCTCGCGGTCGACGAGCGGGGCGAGCACCGCTTCGAGCTGCACGCGCCAGATGGCGAGGTTGGCCGCCTGCATCTCGGCGTGGCGGGATTTCGAGCGTTCGAGCTGCTCGCGGAAGTTCTCGATGCTGTCGCCGACGCGACCCTCGAAGAGGTTGAGCGGGAGCTTCTTCACGCGCTGCACGAGGTCGATGAGGCCCTGCGGAATCGCGACGGCCGTCGGTGGCAATCCCAACCCGACGTACCAGCACATCAACGGAACAAGCTGGTCGGCCAGCACCACGAACCACTCGGGCTCGCCGTCGTCGTCGGTCGGGCGCTCGCGCGACGCGGCCAGGGTCACCGCCTCACTCAACGCGCGGTGGCACTCGGCGAGCCGCTCGCGCAGCTCGGCGGGCGTCGACGGCGGCTCCACCCGACCATACGAAGGCTGCGGGTACGGAACCTCCGCCTGCAGGTGCTTGATCCAGCCGAAGTCCTTGAGGTCGCTCATCGGATCACCGCCCGGGTCGAGGCCGATGAAGGCGAGGGTTCCCGCTTCGGGGAGAGGGTCCGCGGTCGCGGTGGGAAGCTGAGGGACCGCCGGGCGACGGCGCAGCCAGGCCATGAGTCGTCTCCAAACGCGCAGGAGGTCCATGGTGCGGGGTCACTCACGATCGAGGTCCTCGGGGTCGATGGCGCCGTTGCGACGGAAGTCGAACTCCAATCGCCGTGTCTCGAAGTGCGCCGTGAGTCCACCCGCGGTGAGCGACACCGGCGCACCGATGGGGTGATCGGGCGGCAACAGCGCCGTCTCCGTGGCGTCGGCCCGCTCGACGCGCAGGCCCACCATCACCACCTCGCTCGACGAGCGCTGCGCGAAGCCCACCTGCACCTTGCGGATGCCGAGGCGCTCGCGCTCGGGGATGGACGCCGGCGTGAAGCGCACCTGCGCGAAGGGGATCGGCGGGTCGACGCTGCCCACGGCGCCAGGCTTCGGCGGGCCGCGGAAGTTC
Organism: Polyangiales bacterium; assembly: GCA_044229975.1. Taxonomy (GTDB): domain Bacteria; phylum Myxococcota_A; class Polyangia; order Polyangiales; genus SCUS01. The sequence goes on along the minus strand of JBGARZ010000003.1, from coordinate 461,009 downwards.
TGGCCGAGCACGGCTCGCATGGCGAAGGGCTGCTCATCGATCCAGACGATCTCGTCGAGCTGTACGGGCTTGTTGTCGGCGCGCACCACGAGCCGGTCTTCGGGCATCACGAACTGCACCCCGCGACCCTCCTGCCGGAGGATGCCCACGAAGCGCGTTCGCTTGTGCTCGTCGGCGGGCTCGACCACGAGCCGTCGGCCCTCGCCGGTCTTGGTGGTGAGCACGTAGCCGTGCGCGAGGCCGAGGGCGACGCCGAGCTTGGAGAGGTCCGCGCGGGGCTTGCCACTGCGGGCGGCGTGGAGGTCGAGCACGCCGAAGCCGAGGTCGGCCGACGCGAACTCCCGCGGCGACAGGAAGTGCTGCGCCAGCACCGGGCGAGGCGCGCGGGCGCACGCCAGTCGCAAGCGCTCACCGACGCCGGGGAGCTGGCTCGATCGACCGCTCGCCAGCACCACCTGCACCGGAGCGTCCTCGCGCGAGAGCCAGCGCTCGGCGGTCTCCAGCGCCGGGGCGAGCACCGTCGCGGCGCACTCCTCCAGCCACGCGCGATCGGGCAGCGCGTCGAGCACGCGCGTCACGTCGAGCTCCGGGAGAAACTGCTGCGCCCGCACGGCCATCGCCGCGCGCAGCGCCTTCGGCTCGGTGGGCGGCGTCGCCGCGAGCGCCATCTTCAGCGCCTCGCCGAAGTAGAAGAAGCCCAGCGTTCGCTTGTGACGGAGGCGGTCGGCCTCGGAGCGCGCGGTGCCGGGCGGGTCGTCGTCGCGTGCGAAGCGGGTGCGGAGCTTCTCCTGCTGGTCGGGCGGCAGAGAAGGTCGGAGGCGCCGCTTCAGCTCGCGGGCCAGGCGCCGGGTGATCTCCACGCCCGCGAAGGGCAGGCCGTAGAAGTCCTCGATCTCCGACACGATGCGGTCGCCGTCTTCGCGGAGGCGGAGAAGCACGAGGTCGGTGGTTCCGCCGCCGCAGTCGAAGGTGAGCGCGCGCACGGCGCGAGGAGCGGGGGCGGTTCCTTCGACGGCGAAGGGCTGAAACGCGTCGAGCAGTCGGTCGAGGGAGAGCGAGCCGAAGCGGTGATAGAGCGCGCCGAGCGACGCGGCGGTGGCCTCGTCGAGGAAGGTGAGCGGCTGGTCGGGTGGCTCGGCGCAGAGGCCGCGCAGGGCGCTCCCCGCGAGGGCTTCGCGGGCGGCGGCTTCGAGGCGGTCGCGGTCGTCCTTGAGGAAGGCTACCGGGTAGCTGAGCAGGATGGGACCGACGGAGCCGAGGCCGCCGTCGAGCGGTTTGACGATCTCGCGCGCGGCGAGCTCGTCGAAGAGGCCGCGTAGAAACTCGTCGGTGAGCGCGCGGTTGCGAGCGATCTGGAGCTTCGGGGCGGGCTCCAGCGCGTCGACCTCGACGCTCACGTCGACGTTCTCCTCCACTTCGGCGTCGGCTTCGCGTGCGGCGGGCTCGGGGTCGGGGCCGCGCTCGATGGCCTTGCGGACGAGGCGCAGCGCGCGGTGCCCGAGGATGGGATCGCGTCGCTCGTCGAAGGGGTGACCGTCGATGCCGTCGGGCACCGCACGTCGCGGGATGAGCACGCTGGGAATGCCTGAGTCCTCGCGGTTGCGAACGGCGTCGCGCCTCGCCATGACGCTCCACCGCTCGGCGAGCGGACGCGGCATGACCGGGTTGCCCAGGGTCGTACGGTCCTCGAACGATCGTGGCGGGGCGACCAGCTCGGCGTGCCACGCGGCGCCTTGCAGCGACACCGACACGCAGTGAAACGACCACGGCGCGAGGCCGCCCGCCACGGTGACGTCGCGCTGTCCTTCGCGCTGGGTCACCACGGAGGTCTCGTGCGTTCCGAAGTCGATGGCGACGGTGGCGCCGGTCTCTCCCTCACGACGCGCCGGACGCTCGGCGACGATCACCAGCGGCGCGTCGGGCGACGGCGTGATGGCGAGCCGCGCCGAGCTCTTGCCGAGGACGTTGTCCCACGGCGGCGAGGCGCTCTCGTACGCTTCGGGCGCGAGCACGAGGCGGTGCGGGTCGAGCACGATGGCCTCCTCCACCGACGAGCGCTGACCCAGGCGGCGCATCGCGCGCTCGGCGGCCGAGGCGGTGCCGACGATGAGGGCGGTGCGCTCGTTGAGGGGGTTCCAGGCGAGGGTGAGGGCGAGCTCGAAGTTGGAGGCGTTTTTGTAGACGCGCACCGCGACGTGGAGGCGGGCGAGGGCCGGGCGGTCGTGCGCGGCGACGGTGGCGCTGCCGCGCGCGTCGGTGCGACCGAGCGCGTGGGCGAGGGCGGTGCCGGAGATCCAGTGGAGCTCGTCGGCCTCGACGCGCAGCCACTCGCCGGTGTTCTCCTCCGTGGGGAAGGTCCTGGCGTAGAGGGTGAACTTCGCGAGGTCGCCGTCGCGCGCGAAGGTTCCGCGTCGCGAGGAAGCCCCGAGGGGAACGGTGATGAGCGCCGGGTCGAGGCCCGCGCGCAGCCGCAGCACTCCGTGATCAATCAGCATGAGGGCGCCTCCGGGGTCGAGAGCTCGGCCAGCAGCGCGTCGAGCTGCGTGCGCGCGGTCGCCAGCAGCGGGTCGACCTCCTCGGGCGCCAGCAGGTCGCCCACCACCCTCCGCAGTCTTCGATAGACCTCCGTGCGCCGCGGGTCGACGCCCAGCGTGCGCGCCGCGTACTCCCCGCGTGCCTCGGTCGAGGCGTGCAGCAACCAGTCGATGGAGGCCGCGAGCCGCGCCAGGAGGAAGTGCGCGCAATGAACGGCGTTGGCGGGTTCGTCGCCCAGGTAGCGCTCCTCGTCGGCGCGCAGGGCGCGGGCGGCGACGTCGGCGTCGAGCATGCGTTCGAGGACGGGGCGCAGCTCCAGGGCGAGGTCGGGCGCGCGGGCGGTCGTCTGCACGGCGCCGCACGCCGCACGGATGCACTCGGCGACGAGCAGGTCCCAGGTGAGGGGAGGGGCGTCGTGGTGCTTGAGCGCGCGCTGCCGCAGCGCCGCGGGAAACGGAATCGCCACGCCCTCGCGTGGGAGCAGTTCGCGCAGGCGCGCGACGAGCTGGTCCATCGCGTCGAGGGCCGACTGGTCGGCGCGGGGCTCGCGGGTGATGCGCTCGTGCAGGTCGATCATCGCGTCGCGGGCGCGCTCGGCGAGGGTGACGAGCTCGGCGCAGCGGGCGCGTCGCAGCTCGCCGCGGTGACCGAGGTAGAGCATCAACCGCGTGAGCAGCTCGTGGCCGCGGTCGTCGCGGTTCACGACGGCGAGGGCGACGTCGACCATCCACGCCAGGAAGCGCTTGCGGGCCTCCGGGTCGGCGGCGCGAACGCGGGCGACGTCGTCGATCCAGCTCCGCGCGAAGAGGTGCACCACGCGCCACGCGAAGGGCGTCTCGGCGGGCATGGACGCCTCGTCGACGTGGGCGACGACGGCGGCGCGGGCCTCGGCGATCTGCGCGGGGTCGATCTCCAGGTCGGGGTCGACGCCGCGGTTTTCGAGCAGCACGAAGGGCGGCCACGCGGTGATGTCGTTGGGGTCGAGGGCGCCCGCGAGCGCTCCATCCAGCGCCCCCCGCAGGGGTTGGATGACCGACCCGAACACCGACTGCGGCAGCGACTGGAGGGTGTTGAGCTGGCGCTCGTGCTCGGGGCGATCGAGCTCACGGAGGCGCTCGGCGCACTGCTTCATGGCCTCGCCCGCGTAGGTGAGACCGAGCACCACGCGCCCCCGCATCTGCCCTTCGCAGCGCTCGACCCAATGGCGCCACGGGCCGCGCAGGAGCTGCGTTCCGGGGCGGATGGCGCTCGGCTGCGAGGAGCAGACGAGGATGAGCAGGTCGAGGTCGTTGACGGCCTGGAGGAAGACGAGGTGGTTCTTGGCGGCCTTGAGGTGGCGGGCGGCGTCGGCCTCGATCTGCGGATCGGCGCCGGGGCAGTCGACGAGGTCGAGCACCTCGAAGATGCGCGACGCGCGGGTCTCGGCCAGCGGGCGCACCCGGAGCGTCACCTCGCTCGCGCGGAGCTGGAGCGAGCGCAGCCGGTACTCGCCCGTCTTGAGCCGCGTGACGTGAAACTCCCCGCGCCGGACCTCTTCGAGCTCGTAGCTCGCGTCGTCGGCCGTCGGAAAGCGGCAGACCCGCAGCGCCCGCGCGAACTCGTCGCGGTTGCCGGGCTCGAAGCTCACGTAGAGGTTGGAAGGAAACTCATCGAGGGCCGCAGCCTCCTCCGCGGCCTTGGGTTCGCGCTCGAAGCTGGCGTTGTCCAGGGTCTTTACCCGGATGGCGCCGTCGAGCTTCGCGCCGCCCTTGCGGGTGAGCCGGGTGAGGCAGCCCGTGGTGTCGGCGTCGCCGACGGGGAGCTCGCGCAGCTCTTCGAGGTCGCCGTACCAGCGCGAGAGCATCAGGGTCTTGCCGGCGTTGACCTTGCCCATGGTGGCCGCGGTGGGCTGCCGCTCGACGCTCTCGGCGAAGCGCTTGAGGGCGTCGCGCGCCCGCCGCTCGAACTCGTCCCACTCGCGGGCGATGACGGCCTGGTCTTCGGCCGCGCCGTTGCGCGCCTCGGCGATGCGTCCGGAGGCGTCCTGGAACCAGGCGCCCAGCGCCTTCGCGAGGGTTCCGAGGGTCTGGTCGAAGGGGCGCTGAGCCTGCGCCGGGGCGGGCAGCGCGTGGCCGTATCGGGCGAGTTCGAATACGTCGATCATGGTCGCCGAGGATGGTGCACCCATCGCCCGCGCGCCGTCACGCGCTACGGTGTGCTCACCCGCGGGAGGCGTATCTCGAAGCGCGCACCCGCACCCGGCGCGCTCCGAACGCTCACCTCGCCCCGCGCCGCGTGCATCACCGCCGCCACGATGGAGAGCCCGAAGCCGCGCTGCGCGTCCTCGTCGCGCGTCGAGAAGAACGGATCGAAGGCCCGCGCCCGCGTCGCCTCGTCCATGCCATGACCGTCGTCGCTCACGGCGACGTGCGCCGTGGTCGCATCGGCCGTCGTAGACACGGTGATGGCGCCGCCGGGCTGCGTGGCCTCGCGGGCGTTGACGACGAGGTTGGCGAGCGCGCGCTCGAAGCCCATCGGGTCGACGAGCACCGTCGCGTCGCCCGCGTCGAGAGAGACGGCGAGCGTGCGGTCGGCGCCGGCGAGCGCGCGCAGGGCGTCGGCGGTGCGCCCCACCAGCGCGTCGATGCCGACGAGCGCGGGCTTCGCGTCGACGCCGCGGGCAAACTCCCTCATGCCGGTGGTGAGGCGCCCCGCGTGCGCCGCGAGGTCGCGGATGGTGTGGGTGGCCTCGCGCACCCGCTCGGGGTCGTCGGCGACGCGCAGGAGGTACTCGGCCTGGAGGAGGATGGACTGGAGCGAGTTGCCGAGGTCGTGGGTGAGGCCGCGCGCGACGCGACCGAGGGCCTCGGCGCGCAGGGCGTCCTGGCGGGCGCGCTCCTCTTCTCGGAGCTGCTCCAGGGCTGCGACGAGGTCGGAGGTCGTGAGCGCGTGCGCCAGCATGTCGGCGACGGAGATGGCGAAGTCGCCCTCCTCGTCGGTCCAGACGCGGGGCGAGCCGCGGTGCTCGTGGCAGAGCACGCCGACCACCTCGCCGTCGCGGTAGAGCGGCGCATCGAGCGTCGACACGATGGAGCGCGGGTTGAAGTACTCCGCGACGAGGTCGGCCATGGTCGCGTCGGCGCGGACGTCGGACGACGCGATGAAGCGGCGCTCCATCAGGGCGTGGGCGTAGCGACCGAGGTCGCTCTGGCGGAGGCGATCGCCAGGGGACGCGGGCTCCTTGCGGTCGAGCAGATGAACACAACACAGGCCCGGGATGGACGGGTCGAGGGACCACACGCCGACCCGATCGACGTTGAGCGCGCGCGAGCAGATCTCCACCGCGCGGGCGAAGAGCACGTCGACGGTTCCGCTGTCGGACAGCTTCAGGCGCGCGAGCTCAAGGCGCGCGTGGTCGAAGTCGACCCATCGGGGGGGTTCTCGTCGAAGCACCTGATCGCCTCCATCGGAGCCCCGCGCGGCGGGGTCCCTGGCGCGGACGCTAACACGCCTCCCCGCCGACAATACGAGTCTGTGCGGCTGGCCAGGTCGAGCCCCCGGAAAGGGGGGACGTGCGCTTCGGCCGTCGGGGCACCATGCACTGCCGCGCCATGGACATCGAACTCCTCTTCGCGGCCCTCCTCGCGATCCTGCCGCGCGTCCCCGAGCCGATGCGCGGGTGCATCGAGCAGCGCCGCCACGACATCGTGCAGCAGATTCACTACGCGGCCCTCGCGCAGGGTGTGCCGCCCGCCGTCCTCCTCGTCGTCGGCATGCTGGAGTCCCACTACGGATGCGCCGCCCGCAGCGGCGGCTGCTGGGGTGCGCCCATCGACCCGACCCATCGCCTCACTGCGGGGACGCCCCGGCACGCCGCCGTCGCGCTCGCCACCAGCTTCCGTGTCTGCCGCACCTGGCAGGGTGCCATCTCGCGGTTTCGATGCGGCCTGTGCGCGTGTCGCCCGCGGCCCGACCGGGGCTACACCGCCGAGTACGCCGCGCGCCTCGTCGAGAGGGTGCACGAGCGCGCCGGGTGGCCGCTCGCGCCGGGAGCGATGCGACGCCGCCGCGATCCGCACGATCGCTCGGCCTCGCTGCGCTGAGCGCCGCCCCGTAGCCGGTTGGGTACGAACTGCCGGTCGTCCTTGCCGCTGTCGGCGGGGGCGGGTTATAGCGCCGCGCGGCAATCCCAGATGGTTCTTGAGCGTTGGCGGCTGGCGTGTCTTTTGGCGTGGGTGATCGCGCTCGTCTCGTGGCGAGTCGAGGCGCAGCCACGCCCCCAGGGGCAGCAACTCCAGATCGATCCGAGCGCGCTCCAGCTCCCCGCGACGACGCCCGTCGAAGAGACTCCCGCCGCCGATCAGCCTGCGACGCAGGAGACGCCCGCGGCGACGGAGACCCCCGCGGCGACGGAGACCCCCGAGACGCCTGCGGCGACGACGGCCACGCCGACCTGCCAGCGGGTGATGCGTGTTCGCTTCATGGGACTGCGCCGCGTGAGCGCCGACGAGATGGGCGAGTCGGTGCGGGTGCGGACGGGCGACTGTCTCGATCGCGCGCGGGTGTCGCGCGACGCGCGCACGCTGCTCGACCTGGGTTTCTTCCGTGACCTCCGCGTGGGCATCGAGCGCGCCGAAGGCGGCGTGGAGGTTCGCTTCCACCTCACCGAGCGGCCGACCATCCACGCGGTGCGCTTCGAGGGCTACGACGACGTCGACGAGGACAAGCTCCGCGAGACCATCGACATCCGCGACGGCGCGGTGCTCTCCGAGGCGGCCATCCGGCGCAACGTCCAGAAGCTCCTCGACCTCTACGAGGAGAAGGGCTTCTTCCTCGCGCGGGTGACGCACTCCGTCGAGGCGCGGCCGGGCGAGCGCAACGAGGTGGACATCGTGTTCCACATCGTCGAGGGCCAGCAGGTGCAGGTCCGCAGCGTGCAGTTCATCGGCAACCACAGCCTGACGGACTCCGAGCTGCGCGGCGTGATGACCACGAGCACCAGCGGGTTCTTCTCGTTCATCACCTCCAGCGGAACCTTCCGCGAGGAGGCCTTCCGCAACGACATGGACCTCCTGCACGCGGCCTACTACGACCGCGGGCACCTCACCGTCGACATCGCCACGCCGCGCGTCGCGCTCACGCCCGACCGGCAGTTCATCGACATCGTCATCCCCATCCGCGAGGGCCCGCGCTACCGCATCGGCCGCCTCCGCGTGCAGGAGGTCGACGAGGACGGCAACGAGGTCGATCCCCTCGGCGGCCGTCGGCAGATGCGCGAGCGCGTCCACGCCGTGCCGGGCGACTACTTCTCCCGCAGCGTCATCGGCCGCGACATCGTGGCGGTGCAGACGCACTACCGCGACGCGGGCTACGCCAACGTCGAGGTCACGCCGGACATCCAGCCCGACACCGCGCGGCAGACCGTCGACCTGACGGTTCGCATCGTGCGTGGCCCCATCGTGCACATCCACCGCATCGAGGTGCGCGGCAACGCGAAGACCAGCGAGCGGGTGATCCGCCGCGAGATGGAGATCATCGAGGGCGAGCGGTACAGCGAGTCGGCCTACCAGGCGTCGCGCCGTCGCATCATGGCGCTCGGGTTCTTCGAGCGGGTCGACCTCTCCACGGAGCCCGTCGAGGGCCACCCCGATCAGCTCGTGGTCAACGTCGAGGTCGCCGAGCGCCCCACGGGAACCTTCCAGATCGGCGCGGGCTTCTCCTCGGTGGAGAACTTCATCGCGACCGCGCAGATCCAGCAGCTCAACCTCTTCGGTCGCGGCCAGTCGCTGACGTTGCAGGCGCAGCTCTCGGGCCTGCGGCAGATCTTCTCGCTGCGCTTCGTCGAGCCGTACTTCCTCGACTCCAACTGGACCTTCGCGATCGACCTCTACAACACGGTCCGCGCGTACACCGACTTCAGCCGCACGAGCACCGGCGGCACGCTCACCTTCGGGTACCCCATCCTCGGGCAGAACCTGCGCTTGTTCGCGAGCTACACGGGCGAGCAGGTGGGCGCCAACACCAGCACCTCGACGGGTCTGTTCGGTCAGACGACGCTGCCGTCGGCCTTCCGCAGCCTGCCGCTCGCCAACATCTTCCAGTCGGGCTTCACGAGCTCGCTGGGCGTGTCGATGGCCTTCGACAACCGCGACAACCGCCTGACGCCGACCGACGGCGTGTACGCGCGCCTCGGCGTCGACATGGCCGACAGCGTCTTCGGCAGCCAGAACGTCTACACCCGCGTGTCGGGTTGGTTCCGCTTCTACCGCCCGCTCTTCTCCGGCGTCGTCTTCAAGATGAACCTCCAGGGCGGCGTGGTGTTCAGCCACCGCCCGCAGGGCGTGCCCATCTTCGAGCGCTTCTTCCTCGGCGGCATCTTCGACGTGCGCGGCTACCGCCTCCGCACCATCGCGCCGCGCCTCCAGCTCCCCTTGTCGCAAGACCCCAACGCGCCGCTGGTCTCCAACGGCGCCGTCATCGGCGGCAACATCCAGGCGTATTACAACATCGAGGTGGAGTTCCCGATCCTGACGGCGGTGGGTCTCCGCGGCGTGGTGTTCACCGATGGTGGCAACGTGTTCAACACCGAGCGGCAGTACTGCGGCGCGGGCGGGACGGGGCTCGCGTCGGTGGTCGACCCGTGCACGCGCTTCCAGGACAACCCGGTGAACCTGCGCTTCTCGGCAGGCTTCGGGGTGCGCTGGCAGAGCCCGCTCGGGCTGCTGCGCTTCGAGTGGGGCTTCCCCCTCAACCGGCTGCCCTACGAAGAGGCATCGGTGTTCGAGTTCACCATCGGCAACTTCTTCTGATCGGGGCCGGCGCCGAAGCGTCGGCGCATCGGGTCCGCGACGCTCGCAGGCTCCGGGGCCCACGCCGCAGCGTCAGCGCGGCGCGCGGCGGTCAGGACCGCAGTCGCAGCGGCGCCGGGGTTGGTCGCGTCCCGCGCCTGCACCACCGGGCAAGCGAAAGCGGGCGCCCCTCCGGGGCTTCCGGAAGCGATCGGACAAGGCGATCGCGCTCGATCAGCGCATCGCACTCGGTCCGTGCCACGCGCCTTGCACTGCCCCGGCGCCTCCGGGTCCACGCCGCAGCGTGAGCGCGGCGCGCGACGGTCAGGTCGCCAGTCGTCGGAGCCCACGCAGTGGCGCCGGGGCGAGCTCGACGCCGTCGTAGACGCGGTCCACTTCGTAGCTCTCGGTACTGTCAAAAAGCACCTCGACGAGCACCACCGGGTTGGTCCTCGCGTTGGGGTCGAGCCACTCGTGGCGCTGGTCGGTCGAGCGCTCCCGCGCGAGGTAGGCGTCGTAGTCGATCAGGTCCATCGGGTTTCCCGCGCGAGAGCATGCATCGGCATGATGTGGCGGGTCGAAGGTGTGGGCGCAGGCGCGAGGAAAGGACACGGTTTTTGGTGTGACGGGTTATGTCCGCGCGCTGGTTGCGGGTGAACCCTCCCTCTGTCTACGTTGCCGACATGGGGAGAGGCATCAACAACACCACTCGAACAACATCGCGGCACAACACACCAACGACAGCGCGGCGCCTTTCGCACACCGAGCACCCGTGAGCGATCTCGTTGCCCTCGCGAGTTCATTCGGTGCCGCACACGGCGGTGCACGCAGTGCGGCGCCCGATTCGACTGACATCACCCCTGCCGACTGGCTCTCACTATCGAACGGTCGACCCGCCTGGCAGCTATGGGGGAAGGGCCGACCGAGCGGTAGTTGCCCAGCGCACCCGCTGCTCTGCCACATGGTCGATGTAGCGGCCGTCGCTGCGGTGCTGCTCACCCGCATCACCGCGCCGGCACTGCGGCGTCGTCTCCTGTCGCTTCACCCTGGAGGCGAAGCGCAGGCCCTCCGCCTCCTCCTCTTTGTCATCGCGCTCCACGACCTTGGGAAGGTCACTCCGGCCTTCCAGGCGAAGCTCGATTGGGCGGCGTTGCTGCTACCGAAGCAGGGCTTCGATCTCAACGCCGCGCCCGACGCACGACATCACGGCGACGTGGGGCTCGGCTTCGTTCTCGATGCCCTCCGTTCACTCGCGATCAGCCGCGCTCCCGCCCTCGCTCTCGCACGCGGGGTCACGGCGCATCACGGTGAGTTTCCGACCAACCTCAGCCTCAGCAGAAAGCCCAACGCCAGGGAGCGCGGCGCTTCCCCTCGGTGGGATCAGGCTCGCTCATCCGTTGTCGCGGAACTCCAAAACCTCTTCGACGTCACTCCGCCTCCGTCCCTGGACTTCGACCACGCCTACGTCGCGCTCCTCGCGGGCTTTACGTCCGTCGTCGACTGGATCGGTTCGATGGACGAGGTCTTCGCCTACGAGCCCCCGCAGGCTTCCCTCGGTGTCTACTGGCCCGTCGCGTTGGAGCGCGCCCGCATCGCCGTCGCTCGCGTCGGCCTGCGCGACTCAATGGCCCGCTCGACGCGCACGTTCGCCCATCTGTTTCCTGCGTATGAACCGTGGCCACTCCACGTCGCGGCCGACGCCCTGAGCGAAGCACTCGATGAGCCATCGCTGATCGTCGTCGAGGCGCCCATGGGCGAGGGAAAGACCGAGGCTTCGCTTCTTCTGGCCGACGCCGCCGCCGCTCGTCTCGGGCAACACGGGCTCTACATCGGCCTTCCAACCCAGGCGACCGCCAACCAGATGCTGGGGCGCGTGCAGACCTTCCTCGAACGCGCTCACGCCGACGAGAGGAGCACGCTCGTCCTCGCGCACGGCGAGGCCGACCTCGTCGAGCGCTTCCGAAAGCTTGCCGCCGTCTACGACCGTGACGTGCGAAGCGCGAACGGTGTTGGCGCTGAGAGCTGGTTCCGCTCCAAGAAGCGGACGCTCCTCGCGGAGTACGCCGTGGGAACGATCGATCAGGCGCTGCTGGGCGTCATGCGAACAGGGCACGCGTTCGTTCGGCTCTACGGGCTCGCGGGCAAGACCGTCGTGCTCGACGAGGTGCACGCCTACGACACCTACACGAGCACGCTACTCGACCGGTTGGTGGAGTGGCTCGCGGCGATGGGGTCGACCGTGCTCCTCCTCTCCGCGACGCTGCCTTCGGCCCGCCGCGCGGCGTTGGTCACCGCGTACCGACGGGGCGCGGGCGCGACCACCACCGAAGACGCTCCCGCCACCGCGTACCCACGCATCACCGTGGCCTCGCGCGGTGGCATCCGACCGAGACACTTCGACCCGCGGGGCAACGCCGTCCCCGTGACGCTTGAACGCCACGCGGACGACATCGATGCGATCGCCCGGAAGGTCGTCGACGCCATCGATAACGGTGGAAGCGTGGGCTGGATCTGCAACACCGTCGCGCGGGCCCAGGCCGCCTGCGAAGCCGTCCGAGAGCTCGCCCCGGAGCTGCCTCGCCTGCTGCTGCACTCCCGCTTGCTGCCCGAGGAGCGCGCCGCGCGCGAACGTCAGTTGGAGTCATGGCTCGGCCCCGAGCGTGAGGGCGTCACGCGTCCGCACCAGTGCATCGTGATCGGCACCCAGGTGCTCGAACAGAGCCTCGACGTCGACTTCGATCTCCTCGTCACCGACCTGGCGCCGGTCGACCTCTTGCTGCAGCGGGCCGGGCGACTCCACCGTCATCTCCGCAGCAACCGCGTCCCGGGTCACAGCCCGCCCCGGCTCGTGGTGGTGCACCCGGTCGGGCCCTGTGACTCGGTCCACGTCGATGGCGTGGCGGTGGTCTACGCGGAGGCGCTGGTCCGTCGCACGCTGCGGGCGCTCGAACCGCGGTCGGTCATCGTCCTGCCCGACGACATCGAGGGGCTCGTTGAAGAGGTCTATCGCGACGGATTGCCCGCCGCGGATGACCCCCTCTTCGAGGTGGCCCTCGACCTCTACGGCGCGGGCGTCGCGGAGCGTCAACACGCCGACAAGAAGCTCATGCCGCGGCCCACGACCGAGGATGACCCGTTCGGTGATCTCCGTGTGACCTTCGACGACGACGAAGATCCTGGGCTCCACGAGCAGTTCAAGGCCGAGACGCGCCTCGGACCGAAGTCGGTCGACATCGTGTGCCTCGTGCGGCGCAGAACCTCGCTCTACGTCGACGAGGCGGACCTGAACCCCATCGATCTGGACACCAACCCAGACCACGGCCTGATCCATCGATTGGTGCGTCGCTCGATCGGGGTCACCCGCGACGCGCTTGTCAGAGAACTCCTGCGCGATGCGTCCTATCAGCCGAAGACGTGGGCGGAGAGCGCGCTGCTTCGCTACCGGCGCGCCGTCGTGTTTGAGAACGGCGTCGCCCTCGTGGGCACCACGCGCCTGACCCTCGATCCCGAACTCGGCTTGCTGCTTGAAACCGTCTGAACCGGAGGCCCGATGACACCCTCGTTTGACCTGACCCGCGAGCCTTGGATTCCCGCAGAGCGACTCGATGGTTCGGTCGAGGAGTTCTCGACCCGCGACCTGCTGCGCGACGCGCACGAGATGCGCGGCCTCGCCGACGGTTCGCCGCTCGTCGTCGCGGCCCTCACCCGTCACCTGCTGGCCGTGCTCCACCGCGCCTACGCAGGCCCGCGGACCATGAAACAGTGGGTGGCGATCGCGTCGGCCGGACGCTTCGACCCCGACCGCGTCGCGGCGTACCTCGACGCCGTCGCGGACCGCATGGACCTCTTCCACCCGACGCATCCCTTCGCGCAGACGCGCGGGCTCGTCGAGCAGTTCGCCGAGTACGTCGTTCCGATCGACGAGATGGAGGTCGTGCGTTCGGGGTGGGGCGGCGGGCGTGCCCTCTTTCGCCACCGTCCGACGGACCCACCGCCCGTGATGTCGCCCGCCCGCGCGGCCCGCGCGCTGCTCGCCCACCACGCGTTCGCGACGGGCGGGCTCGTGAAGAAGCCGGGCGAGCCCACGGCGGCGACCGCGGCCCCGCTGGTGCGCGCGGGCGTGGTCATCCTGCGAGGCGCGACGCTCTTCGAGACGCTCGTGTCCAACCTGCTCAGGTATGACCCCGCCGAGGGACAGCCCATCTCCACGGGAGGCGCGGTCGACGCGTGCTCGTGGGAGCAGCCCGCTCCCCCGGCGCAGTTGCGGGTGGAGAAGGAGCCGAAGCAGACCTTCCTCGGCTACCTCGATCTCCTCACCTGGCTGAGCCGACGGGTGGAGCTGGTGCACGACGGCGCTGTGGTCACCGGCTTCATCAACGCCGTGGGCAAGGGCTTGCGCGACGATCCGCCGCACGACCCGATGGTCACCTACCGGCGCCACGAGGAGCGCGGCTGGGTCAGCGTCGGCATCGACCCCGAGCGCGCTTTCTGGCGAGACGCGGGCGCTCTCTTCGAGGCGGGGCGAGGGGAGTCGGCAGAGTACGAACGCCCGCGCGCCATCGCCCTCGTCGCCGACCCTGAAGCGATCGACGTGCTGGGCTCCACCCGCGTGTACTCGGTGGAGACCTTCGGCATCGCCGCCGAGAAGTCCCGGGTCGACGCCGTGCGAGTCGAGCGTATCCAGACCGCCGTTCGCTGCTTCGACGACGAGGACGCCCGCGATGCTGTCGAGGCATGCCTGAACTTCGCGAAGAGAGCGGTCGATGCCCTCCGGAGCTCGCTGTGGTTGTTCGCGCGCCACGCGCTCTCTCCGGGCGGGCGCGATCCAGACACCAAGGACATCAAGGGACTCGTGCAGTCACTCGGCGCGGAGGGAGCCGCGTGGAGCGCGCTCGGGGTCGAGTTCGACCGCTTCATGCGTGCACTGCCCGACGGGCCCGAGGCGGCGGCCTCGACCTTCGCGCGTCGCAGCCGCGCCGTAGCCCGTGACGTCTTTGAGCGCGTGACCGATCGACCCGACAACAGCGCGCGGTGGCTGAAGGCGTACGCGCTCGCCGAGAAGTCCCTCGGAGAAAACCTGCCGAGAGTTCCACGCACGTCGGCCCCGGTGGCCGTGGAGGAGAGCAACCCGTGAGTACGACATCGACCAAAGAAGATCCGCTGGTGAGACAACTGGAGGCGATCGCCGAGCGCGAGGATCGCGCCACGCTCGCCGCGCTACGGGGTTCGTTGCAAAAGGGCCACGCGCTCGACGGCTTGCGCGTGGTTCTCCCTTTCATCTCGCGCGAAGCGGGCACCAAGCGTGAGGACGACGCGCTGCTGCTCGCGGGGCTGTTCGCGCTGCATCCCGAGAGTGGTTCGCTGACGCTGGCGAGTGCGCTTCGCTTGCTGGCCATCGACAGCGAGAGCGTCGAGCAGAGGTTTCACGCGCTGCTGTCGGCGAGTCGCGCCGACCTCGGCACCCACCTGCGGCACGCCGTCTCTCTCATCGCGAGCAAGGGGCACGCGATCGACTGGGCCAACCTCCACCGCGCCATCCGGCATTGGGACCACGGCGACGACTTCGTCCGCCGTGATTGGGCGCGCGACTTCTGGTCCCCCGACCCCCGCCACGAAGACTCCGACGACACGACCGTCTGAACGAAAGGCACCGACCATGAAAATCGAGCTCCATCTGTTGCAGAACTTCGCCCCGTCCAACCTCAACCGCGACGACACCGGCGCGCCCAAGGAGTGCGAGCTAGGCGGCTACCGTCGCGCGCGCATCTCCAGCCAGTGCCAGAAGCGCGCGGTGCGAGAGACCTTCCGCCTCGACAACCTCGTCGCCTCCGACTCGCTAGGCGCGCGCACCAAGCGTTTGGCCATTCAGGTCGCCGATGAGCTGGTCGCGAAGCACGGTCACGATCGGGAGAAGGCCCTCGCGCTCACCATGGGCGCGATCGAGGGTGTGGGCCTGGGCAAGACCAAGAAGGGCACCGGGGACGACGCCTGGAAGACCGAGTACCTGCTCTTCGTTCCACGGCGATTGGTGGGTGAACTCGCGACGTTGCTGCACACGAACCGCGACGCGCTCGGCGCCCTCGCGGCTGACAAGACACCGGCCGACGACGTAGCACCCGATGCGGAAGAGCCCGTCGCGGAGGCCGCCCGGGCGGAGGGAGCGAAGAAGGGGAAGAAGCCCGCGGCCCCGAAGAAGGACGCGAAGAAGCAGAAGACCGAGGCCAAGAACGCCTACCCCAAGGAGGTGCGTGAGGCCGTCGAGGGACTGCTGGAGAAGGCCCGGCGCACCGTCGATGTCGCCCTCTTCGGCCGCATGCTCGCCGACAAGCCCGAGTGGAACGTCGACGCGTCCTGCCAGGTTGCCCAGGCGATCTCGACCAACCGGGTGCAGATGGACTTCGACTTCTTCACCGCCGTCGACGACTTCAAGCCGAAGGACACCGCGGGCTCGGACATGATGGGAACCGTCGCGTTCAACTCCTCGTGCTTCTACCGGTACGCCGTGCTCGACGTGGACGCGCTCCGCGCCAACCTCGACGGCGGCGACGAGCTCGTCGGCACTTCCCTCGCAGCCTTCGTGCGAGCCTTCGTCTCGGCCATCCCCACCGGCACGCAGAACAGTATGGCCGCGCACAATTTCCCCAGCTACGCGCTGGCCGTCGTCCGCACGGAGGGGCAGTCGATCTCCCTCACCAACGCCTTCCTCAAGCCCGCGCGTCCGCGCGACGAGGACACCGACCTGGTCGACGACTCCATCCAGAAGCTGGAGCAGTACGTCGAGCGGCTGCGCGACGCGATCGGCAACGCGACGATGCTCTCGTGGGCCGACCGCGAGCTCACGCGAGCTGAGGGCCGCCCGACCCGAGCCAAGGGGCTCAACGAGTTCTTCGCGGAGGTCACGCGACACGCCGCTGGGGCCACGTCGTGACGTCGGTAGTGCTGCGCCTCGAAGGCCCCCTCCAGGCGTGGTCGGCGCAGGGGAAGCTCGGCATCCGTGACACGGAGCGCGAGCCCACCAAGAGCGGCGTGCTCGGGCTCGTGGGGTCGGCGCTCGGCATGCCGCGCGATGACGATGCGACCCTCGCGGAGCTGCGCCGTCTCTCGATGGCGGTGCGCGTCGACCGGCCCGGGTCGCTGCTGCGCGACTACCACACGGCCGGGGGCGGGCGGTTTCGCGGGCAGAAGTACACCGCGTACGGCACCGGCTCCTGTGTGCCGACAGAGCGGTACTACCTCCAGGACGCGAGCTTCGTCGCGGCGCTGGAGGGCGACACCGCGCTCGTGCATCGCATCGCGGCAGCCTTGCGATCGCCGCGCTGGCCTCTCTTCCTCGGACGACGCTCGTGTCCGCCTGCGGTGGCGGTCCTCGTTGGGGTCGTCGCGGAAGACGCGACCATGGCCGTTCGCAACGCGCCGCTCGCCGAACGGCCAGAGTCAGGAGACCTTCGCGTCGTCGTAGAGACGGACGGGGCCGAGGGTGATGCGCGCTATGACGTTCCGCTCTCCTTCGCGGACGTGGAGCGGCGCTATGGCGTGCGCTATGTGCGAACCGAGTGGATGCCGACGGCGACCGCCGTCGCGGAGGCGCGGTCATGACGGAAGAACTCCATCTGGTGCGGTTGGTCCTCGACCGGCGTGCGCTGGTCCGCCTCGCGGCGCGGCACCGTCTCGCGCACAACGTCGACGAGGGCTACGTCCTCCACGCGGGCCTCGCTCAGCTCTTCGCG
This sequence comes from Polyangiales bacterium, assembly GCA_044229975.1. GTDB lineage: Bacteria > Myxococcota_A > Polyangia > Polyangiales > SCUS01. The sequence goes on along the minus strand of JBGARZ010000003.1, from coordinate 443,980 downwards.
GTCTCTTCGGAGCCTGCGACGGTTCCGCTCTCTTCGTTCACTGTCGACGACAATTATCCGACCGATCAGAGGCGGCCTGACGAGGCGTACGTGCTCGGCTATGCCGCCGAGGCGGGCGCCGCACTTGCCGGGCGCATGGGCCCGTCCCGCGCAGAACTCGTGCGCGTCTGCAAATCAACGGCAGTGCCGACCTTCAGCGTCGGGCAGAGGCTCGGCTTCCGCGCTCGGGTCTGCCCCATCGTCCGCACCAAGGTCGCTGGTGAGCGTCCGCTGGGCGTCGATCGACGGGGCAGGATGAAGAGCCGAGAGATCGACGCCTTCATCCACGCCACGTTGGGGCTCTCGAAGGAGACCTACGTCTCGCGTGAGACCGTCTACGTCGACTGGCTTCGCAAGCAGCTCGAAGGCGGCGGCGCGTGCACGCTCGACGGCGCGAAGCTCGCCGAGTTTCGCCGCGACGTCATGCCTCGCAAGGGCGGCGAGAAGGCCATCGAGCGGCCCAACGCCGTGATGGAAGGCACCCTCACCGTCACCGACCCCGCGCTCTTCCGCGCGCTCCTCGCTCGCGGCCTCGGGCGCCACCGCGCCTTCGGCTTCGGGATGATCCTCCTCCGACCGCCGACCTCCGCCGTCGGCTGACCCGATGCTGAAGGGCCGCCTCGGGCTGGAGACCGCGCGCATCCCCCACGGGGACCGCCACGGCATGATCTGGCTCGGCCGCGGCAACCTCGTCGTCGACGCCGGAACCCTCCGCTTCATCACGGCGGGCGACGGCGACCTCGACGCGGGCGACTACGCCATCCCCTTCCAGACCGTGTCGTGCATCGCGCTCCAACCCGGTGCGACCATCTCACACGACGCGCTCCGCCTCTGCGCACGCCACGGAACCGGCATCGTCGTCACGGGCGTCGACGGCGTTCGGCTGTACGCCTCGATGCCCTTCGGGCCCGACGAGTCGGCTCGCGCACGGGCGCAGGTCACGCACTGGAGCGACCCCAACCTCCGCACCCTCATCGCGCGGCGGATGTACGCGTGGCGGCTCGGCGAGGTGGTTCCCAACGCCGACATCGCCGTGCTGCGGGGCATCGAGGGCGCGCGCATGAAGGTCATCTACCGGCGCCTCGCCGAGAGCTTCGGCATGAGCTGGCGCGGGCGCCGCTACGACCGCGCCGCGCCCGACCACGACGACACGGCCAATCAGGCCATCAACCACGCGGCCACGGCCGTGTATGCCCTCGCGCAGGTCGCGGTCGCCGTGACGGGGACCATCCCGCAGCTCGGGTTCATCCACGAGGACTCGGGCCGGGCATTCGCGCTCGACATCGCCGACCTGTTTCGCGATTCAGTGACGCTGCCAGTGGCCTTCGAGGCGTCGAAGAACCCCCGTGCCAACGAGACCCTGGAGCGCGCGGTGAGACGGCACGCGGGGGTGGTGTTCAAGCGGGAGCGGTTGGTCGAGAAGATGATCGACCGCATCAAGGAGCTGTTCGACCATGATGACCATCGCGATCACACGGAACGTTCCCGACCGCTTCCGGGGCTTCCTGGCGTCGGTGATGTGCGAGGTGACGCCGGGGGTCTACACGTCGCCGGAGATGAGCCGGGCGGTGCGCGACCGGGTGTGGACGGTGATGGAGGAGTGGTTCGATCCGACGTGGGCGGCGGATCAGGCTGTGGTGATGACGTGGCCTGACAAGAGGGCGCCGGGAGGACAGGCGTTTCGGACGCTCGGCGTCCCGAAGGTGGACCTCCGCGAGCACGACGGGATGAAGCTGGTGCGATGCGAGCTCACCAAGGGCACGCAGCGGTCTTTGACAATCCATGCAGAGCGCAACGGCGGCGACGGCGGCTGACGTGCGTTGCGACCCCCTCCACGGCGAGCGTGGAGGGGGTCCGGACGGCGCGGGCGGGCCTCCGCGGCGAGCGCTGACGGCCGCCGGACCGTACCGGGGGGCCTCCGCGGCGAGCGCGTTGGGGGACAGGTCGGCGCGGGCACCCCGCTGCGGCGAGCGGTGAGGGGGGCCCGAGGGCACCGAGGCCCTGTTGCGGCGAGCGGTGAGGGGGGCCGGTCGATTTCGGCTCAAGGGAAGGGGCAGACCAGTCGATGGAAGGATGTGTCCCAACAGCGGCGGGGTGGAGGCATCAGGCGCCTCCCGGCGGCGCCGTGGGCGGAGGAGGTTCGACGATGAGGCGGATCGAAGAGAAGACCGGATGGGAGTCGGCGCGAGCGGACGTGCTGTTCACGGACGCGGGCCTGGAGGCGGCGGCGGTGCACGAGCGGCTGCTGCGGGCCATTCGCGCGCGGGTCGAGCGCTGGGCGGTGATCGACGCGGCGCGCCGGGCGGCCGAGGACGCCGTGGTGCGGGCCAACGCGCGCGTGGCGTGGGTCGACCTGCTGCTGGACCGGGCGGTGCGGGGGTTCTCCAACGAGCTGCTGCGGGACGTCGGCGGGAGGGCGGATCACAAGGTGTTCGCGGCGTACTTCCCGGAGCCGCCGGGGGAGGTGATCCGGCTGGGGTTGGAGAGCGAGATCACGCGGTGTGAGGGGTTCCGGGTGGTGCGGGAGAGGGTGGCGCTCTCGGTCGCCGCGGGGGCGAAGCTCGACGCCGTGGAGGCTGCGATGGCGACGGGCCGCGTGGCGCTGGAGGAGCGACGGCAGGCGTTTGCGGCGCGGGCGGGCGCGAGCCTGGACCTGACGACGTGGAAGGAGGAGACCAACGCCGTGCGGGAGAGCGCGTACGTGCAACTGCGGGCGTGGGCGCTGGAAAACGGGGAGGAGCGCGGCTACGCCGACCGCTTCTTCCCGGCGGGCACGGCACGGGCGACGAAGGGGTCCGTCAAGGGGGGCAAGGACGACGAGCCGGGCGAGGACGGCGACGAGGAGGACGCCGTCACGAAGACAGGCTGAACTGGACGGGCGGTCCGCAAAGAGGTCAAAGAGGCTCCCCCGCACACGCGGGGATCGACCCGCCGCGCTGGTACGCTTGGAGCACCGTCGCCGGGCTCCCCCGCACACGCGGGGATCGACCCCACCCCTTCCTCGACGGCCTCGCCCCGCTCACGGCTCCCCCGCACACGCGGGGATCGACCCGCGCTGATCGTGTCGTGGATTCGCGAGCGCATGGCTCCCCCGCACACGCGGGGATCGACCCGTGACCGACTCGGGCTCCGGCGTGACCTTCGCGGCTCCCCCGCACACGCGGGGATCGACCCCACACGGTGATCTGCCCGTGGGCGGAGACGCAGGCTCCCCCGCACACGCGGGGATCGACCCTCGGCGGGTCTCGCTTCGGCCAAGACGATCTAGGCTCCCCCGCACACGCGGGGATCGACCCCCGGAGACCGTTCTCCAGGGGGAGATCATGGCGGCTCCCCCGCACACGCGGGGATCGACCCGCCGACCCGCGCGTCCTGCTGGTGCCGCCGGAGGCTCCCCCGCACACGCGGGGATCGACCCTGGCTGCTGTGGTGGGACACGCCCCAGCGGTGGGCTCCCCCGCACACGCGGGGATCGACCCGAGCCTTGCGGGGCGTCTTCCCGCCGCCCGCGGGCTCCCCCGCACACGCGGGGATCGACCCGACACGAGCGGCTGACTGCCGCAACAGGAGCCGGCTCCCCCGCACACGCGGGGATCGACCCGGCGCGCAGGACCGCGAGGGCATCCTCTCGGAGGCTCCCCCGCACACGCGGGGATCGACCCCCCGGGCAGACCGGACTCGGCGACTGCGCCGTGGCTCCCCCGCACACGCGGGGATCGACCCAGCCGCACCCTCCGCGACCTTCTCTCCGCCTTGGCTCCCCCGCACACGCGGGGATCGACCCGGCCCGTCGTTCTTCCTCCCCGACGGCGGTGAGGCTCCCCCGCACACGCGGGGATCGACCCTTGCCGTAGCGGGTGTCGCCGAGCACCTCGCCGGCTCCCCCGCACACGCGGGGATCGACCCACCACGCCGACGACCTCAACGCGCGCTCGCGCGGCTCCCCCGCACACGCGGGGATCGACCCGCTGCGACCTCGCCGACCACCGCTTCGGCGTCGGCTCCCCCGCACACGCGGGGATCGACCCTCCTCGGTGCGGCGGTCGTTGCTCACGAGATCGGCTCCCCCGCACACGCGGGGATCGACCCACCCCGTCGACGATGGCCCGCTGGACCGTGGGGGCTCCCCCGCACACGCGGGGATCGACCCTTGAGCGCGCGCAGCTCGGCGTACATCACCTCGGCTCCCCCGCACACGCGGGGATCGACCCGTGAGCGCCGCGAAGAAGCCGCGGCCGCCGCTGGCTCCCCCGCACACGCGGGGATCGACCCCCGAGCGCGGGCTCCGACGACATCCTCATGCGGGCTCCCCCGCACACGCGGGGATCGACCCCGATACCACCCGCCCGTCTCGCCGCCCTCGCGGGCTCCCCCGCACACGCGGGGATCGACCCACCTCGCGCGTCGGCTCCCCGCACTCGGCCCGGGCTCCCCCGCACACGCGGGGATCGACCCTCGCGCTCCCACTTCGCGAGCAGTGCGTCGAGGGCTCCCCCGCACACGCGGGGATCGACCCAGCACGCCATCGACGCGCAATGGCTCGTCGATGGCTCCCCCGCACACGCGGGGATCGACCCGCCTCGACGTTCTTGGGCTCGATCATCTCGACGGCTCCCCCGCACACGCGGGGATCGACCCGCACCCGCCTCGACGTGGGCGACGCTCCGTTCGGCTCCCCCGCACACGCGGGGATCGACCCATCGCGGCCAACCCCGCGGTGCAGATCAGCTTGGCTCCCCCGCACACGCGGGGATCGACCCGAGACCGCGAAGCACTACCGCGGCATCTACGCGGCTCCCCCGCACACGCGGGGATCGACCCACGTCACCACGCGTCGACTCCAGCCGCCGCCCGGCTCCCCCGCACACGCGGGGATCGACCCTTCGTCTTGGAGGAGTACGGCTCGCTCGCGGGGGCTCCCCCGCACACGCGGGGATCGACCCCCCTTCCATGACGGGTGCCGCGGCATCCCTGGGGCTCCCCCGCACACGCGGGGATCGACCCTCGTCGCTCATCTCAGACCTCCCCGGGCTTGGGGCTCCCCCGCACACGCGGGGATCGACCCGCTTCGGCGGCGCGCCAGTCGCCCGGGATCGCGGCTCCCCCGCACACGCGGGGATCGACCCCATGGCGGCGCGATGGTGGAGAAGTCCATCCGGGCTCCCCCGCACACGCGGGGATCGACCCGAGACGGCGATGTTCGCGCGCCAGCTCGAGGAGGCTCCCCCGCACACGCGGGGATCGACCCAACGCGGGGATCAGCCAGGTGACCTTCGAGGGGGCTCCCCCGCACACGCGGGGATCGACCCTCTCGCTCGTCCCGGTCGGCTACTCCAGCCGCGGCTCCCCCGCACACGCGGGGATCGACCCTTCGACGCCTTGACCTTCGGGTGCAGCGAGTAGGTGCTCTTGCCGCACAACTTCCATCGGTTTGAGGACCTGAAACTCCGGACTTCGGAGACCTCCTCAAATCGCTGGAGGAGACGATGGACGAGAAGCGAGATGAGCAACGGCTGCCACGCAGCGTAGGGCGGCGATACACAGCCGAGGAGCGCGCGGTGGTGCTCGCCGATGTGCCGGCGTTGGGCTGCAAGCCCGCGGCGGCGAAGCATGGCGTTCCGGCCCCCAACGTCTTCCGCTGGGCGAAGGCTGCCGGGGTCACGAAGGCGTCGAGCAGCGACGAGACGCCCACGGCGCCCGCGGCGCCCGCCGCGCCGCCGCCGCCAGTGGTGATCGCGAAGGCGAAGGCGGCACCCGCGCGGCGCAAGTCCACCGCGTCGGCGAAGGCGGCGCCGCCGTCGTCGGCGGGCAACAAGTCGCCTGACACCACGGGCCTCCCCGCCAAAGCCGTCGCAACGCCCGCGGCGAAGCCGAAGACCGTCGCGCGTTCGTACACGCCGTCGGAGCGCGCGGAGATCCTCGAGTACGCCGCCGAGAAGAGCGTCACCGAGTCGGCGACGAAGTTCAAAGTGAGCCGGTTCTCGATCTACGAGTGGCAGCGCAAGGTCAGCGCCGCGGCGAAGGGCGAGGGCCCGTCGCCGACGAGCGGTGCGGGCGTCAAGGAGATCGAGGCGCGGCGCGACAAGGAGATCCTCGACGAGTGGAGCCGGCACCCCGGCCTCGGGCCGAGCCAGATCCGCAACCAGCTCCGTCGCAAGAGCGTGAAGGTCTCCGTCCACACGGCGCGGCGGGTGATGGAGGAGGCGGGCTATCGGCCGCCGAAGGTCGCGCGGCATCCGCACATCCAACGCTTCGAGGCCGTGCGCCCGAACCACCTCTGGCACCTCGATTTCGTGCATCGCAACATCCACCGCGCGAACACGTTCACGTTGATCCTGATCGACGACCACTCGCGCTTCGTCGTGGGCCACGGGGTGGACGACGCGGAGCGCGCGGACATGGTGATCGGGACCTTCGAGCGCGCCGTCGCGCGGTACGGCAAGCCCGAGATGGTGATGCACGACCGCGGCGCGGCGTTCTGGGCGTGGAACGGCATCTCGCGCTTCACGGCGCTGCTCACGGAGCTCGGCATCGACCAGCTCGTCGCCGTGGACAAGGAGCACAACGGCAAGGTCGAGGTCTTCAACGCCAACCTCGCGAAGGAGCTGTTCGACGTGCAGCGCTTCGCCGATGTGGGCGAGATGCGGCGGCGGCTCGACACGCACATGCACTGGTACAATCACGGCCGCACGCACCACGCGCTGGGCGGCCTGCTGGTGCCCGCGGACCGCTACTACGGCCGCGTGGACGAGGTGCTCGCGCGCATCGAAGCCGGCGCGGGGCGCGACGTCGGCGACGGCATCGACCTGCGCGCCCGATCGCTGGATCTCTTCAAGGTCACCAGCCGCGACGGCGTGCCCGAGGTGTGGCTCATGGGCCGAAAGCTGATCGAGCTGCGCCCCTGAAAGGAAAGCGGTCTCCCGCCCTGGTCGTGTATTGCGAAGTTTCCAGACACCGCAACGCACCACCCAGACAAGGAGACCGTGCGCTCCGACCTACCAGAGTCCGGCGAGTCCGTCTCGCCGCTCCTGATCTCCGCCCTGCTTCTTGCGTCCGCCGAGCACGCTCGGCGGGTCTCGCTCGCGCACCCGTCCGTCGGTGAGATCCTCGCGGCCACCGGCGCCACGCGCTCGCGGGCGTATGAGTTGCGCGACGCGCTCGTGGCCTCGCTGCCGTCGTTGCAACGCCCTGCGGGGCGCCCAGCGGTCGCGGAGACGGCACCATGCGGCGGCCCGTGCGAGGAGCTGCTCTCCATCTCGCGGGCGATGCTGCGCTTCACCTTCGAGCATCCTGGGTGCGTCGGGGGTGACCGGCGGCGGCACTACACCGATGCCTTCCGGCACCGCGTGCTGGAGCTGCACGCCGCGCATGAGGATCTTCCTCTCGCACGCTTCGCGGAGGCCGTGGAGGTGCCGCTGGAGACCGTCGAAGACTGGCTGCGTGCCGGAGCGATCACCGCGCCACCCGACGAGCCGGTGCGCGACGTGGAGAACGACACGAGCGCCACGCGGCTCACGCATCTCGAGACCGTGCTCGCGGAGTGGAAGACCTGGCGCGGCGGCTTCTCGGACTTCTGCGCGTACTTGAAAGCCGACTGCCGCGTCCCGTACGGCCCCACGCTGGTGAGCTCCATCCTCGCCGCGCGCGGGATTCGCACGCCGGCTCGGCGCGAGGGACGATCGCCCGACGAGCGTGCGCTGCGCGGTGCCTTCGAGGTCTTCTTCCCGGACGCGCAGTGGGTCGGCGACGGCTCGCAGGTTGCGCTCGAACTCTCCGGCGCGCGCCACGTCTTCAACCTCGAGTTGCTGGTCGATCCGTACAGCGGCGCCTTCGTCGGCGCGTCGCTCGGCGACCAGGAGGACAGCGAAGCCGTCGCCCTCGCGATGGCGGACGCGAGGGCGACGACGAGCGCCGCGCCGCCGCTGCCGCTCGCGGTGCTCCTGGACAACAAGCCGAGCAACCACGCGCCTGAGGTGGATCGTGCGCTCGATGGTGCCGAGCGCATTCGCGCGACCCCCGAGAGGCCGCAGAACAAGGCGCACATCGAAGGTGGATTCGGGCTCTTCCAGCAGACCGCGCCGCCGCTGCTCGTCGAGGGAGAGGACGCGCGCTCGCTCGCACGATCGATCCTCCGGCTGGTCCTCACGACCTTTTTCCGCACGATCAATCATCGTCCGCGCAAGGATCGCGACGGTCGCTCGCGCGTCACGATCCACGGGGAGACGCCGACGCCGGAGCAGATCGCCGAGGCGCGCAAGGCGCTCGCGGAGCGGTGCCGCCGCCAGGAGCTCGCGCGACAGACGCTCGAGGCGCGGCAGGATCCCGAGGTGCGCGCGTACCTCGATCGGTCCTTCGAGCGGCTCGCGCTGCTCGACCCGGAGCGCAGCCTCCGCATCGCCCTCGCGCGCTATCCGCTCGACGCGATCGTCGATGGCGTCGCGATCTTCGAGGGCAAGCGCGCCACCGGAACGATCGCTGCCGACACCGACGCGCGCTACCTGCTCGGCATCGTCAGGAACCTCGCCGCCCAGAACGAGGGACAACGAATCTGCGAGGCGCTGCTCCGCGAGCGGATGGCCCAGCGCGACCGCATGCTCGCGTCGCTGCAGACCGAGCGTGTGCGCATCGAGCAGATCCTCCCGGTCGTCGGGGACCGCCTGAAGGCCTTCGCCGACCGCGCCTGCGAGATCGACGCGGTGCTCGACCGGCGCTTCTGGCTGCTCGTCCTCATCGACACCGTGCGCGCCCAGCCGCGGGCGCAACACGCCAGCCTGACCGAGAACCTCTCGCGGAGGATTCACGCCACGTTTCGCATCACGCCCCGCGAGCGGGCGGACGCCGTGCGATTCATCGTCGATCGGGTCGTGGCGCTGCACTGACGGCGAGGCGCCCGCACACCGTGGGCGACCCCGACGGCGACGGGCTCGACGGCGATCGCTGCGACGCCAAAACCAACGAGCGCCCGAGCGTCAGCCGGTCACGCCAAGGCGCTCGCCAGGCCGCGCCAACGGACGTCCGCCATTTCTTGTTGGTAGGTGTTTGACAAGCGCAAGTAGGCTCCCCCGCACACGCGGGGATCGACCCGAGACCCGCGGTTGTGACGCTCGACGTGGGCTGGCTCCCCCGCACACGCGGGGATCGACCCGCGATGATGCCGGGGATGTTCCCGAAGTCGATGGCTCCCCCGCACACGCGGGGATCGACCCGCAGTCCTTTGCCATCGCGGGCTTCAGCGAGCGGCTCCCCCGCACACGCGGGGATCGACCCAAGGGCGGGGAGACGCTCGACTTCCGCACCGTGGCTCCCCCGCACACGCGGGGATCGACCCATCGCGCGCCTCGTCGGCGTCGATCAGGGCACGGCTCCCCCGCACACGCGGGGATCGACCCCAGAGATTCTGCTTCTTGTTGCCGTGGCGCGGGGCTCCCCCGCACACGCGGGGATCGACCCTGGTACGAGTGGTCGTACGCGCGGTGGGGCACGGCTCCCCCGCACACGCGGGGATCGACCCGAGGCGCAGGGCCGCACGTCGAGGCTCGGCTGGGCTCCCCCGCACACGCGGGGATCGACCCCGCACCTGGACGGTGGCGCAGCTCGGCGAGTTGGCTCCCCCGCACACGCGGGGATCGACCCACGGCATGACTCGCTCGCTGACGCTCCAACAAGGCTCCCCCGCACACGCGGGGATCGACCCTCGTCGAGGGGCTGATCGTCGCCGCGACTCGGGGCTCCCCCGCACACGCGGGGATCGACCCGTCATCCGGGGCCGGGACCGCTCACGCGACCGGGCTCCCCCGCACACGCGGGGATCGACCCTTTCGAGCTTGAGGGCGCCGCGAAGAATCTCTGGCTCCCCCGCACACGCGGGGATCGACCCGCGGCTCGGACTCCGCCGGTAGGAAGGGTGCGGGCTCCCCCGCACACGCGGGGATCGACCCGACGCGTGGTACGCGCTGACCCGCTCGAGCATGGCTCCCCCGCACACGCGGGGATCGACCCGCCACCAACGAGAACCCCCTCGGCTTCGTCGAGGCTCCCCCGCACACGCGGGGATCGACCCACCATGGCCATCCTCATCAAGCCGGACTCGCTGGCTCCCCCGCACACGCGGGGATCGACCCTCGTCGGCCGCCGTGCCCGTGGCGTGCGGGCGGCGGCGGAATCGTGACCCACCCGACAGGGATCGCCCTGGCGGCGGAGCGACGTGACCGCAAGGTGGTGGTTCACGCTGTCACCGCGCCTGGTGTGCGTGATGGAGGAGGCGCCGCTCAAGGGTTGCGGGAGGAGCCGCGGCGAAGCTGTAGGCGCTTGCGCCCCCGCCCGATCAGTGCACCGCCGGCCGCACACCGCGACCGCGCGTGAGCGCCTTGCGCAGCGACTCGATGCAGCGCCGGTTGGCGTCGGGCGCGCCCACCGAGACGCGCACCCAGCCGCGCCGCAGGTGGTGGCTCGCCAAGCCCCGGATGAACACCCCGTCCGCGAGCAGCGACTGCACCAGCGCCTCGGCGCTCCACCCGGTGTCGTGGATGTCCAGCAGCAGGAAGTTGCCGTCCCCATCGAAGGCCGACACGCCCGGCAGCGCGCCCAGCTCACGCCGCAGCACCGCGCGCTCTTCGCGCAGCAGCGCTCGCTGGCGGTCGTACTCCGCCGCGTCGTCGAGCGCCGCCAGCGCCGCGGCCAACGCCACGGTGGAGACGTTCCAGGGGAGCTTCACCCGGCTCAGGAGCCGCGCGACCGGAGCGCACGAGAGCGCGTAGCCGACGCGGAGTCCGGCGAGCCCGTAGGCCTTCGAGAAGGTGCGCGCCACGATGAGGTTGGGCGTCGACGCGATCATCCCCGCGACGGAGTGGTTCTCGTCGCTGAACTCCACGTACGCCTCGTCGACCACCACCGGGATGCCCGGCCGCAGCACCCGTCGCAGGGTGCCCTCGTCGAGCCGCCGCCCCGTCGGATTGTTGGGCGAGCAGAGAAACACCAGCTTCGTGCGCTCGGTCACCGCGCGCATCACGGCCGACGCGTCGAGCTCCAGGTCATCGCGCATCGGCACCAGGATGGGCACACCACCCGCCAGCCGCGTGCGCGCCTCGTACATCGAGAACGTCGGCACCGCGATGACGACCTCCTCGCCGGGCGCCACGAAGGCGCGCACCAGCAGGTCGATGATCTCGCTCGACCCGGCGCCCAGCACGCAGCAGTCGCCGTCGAGGCCGACGCTCGCCGCCAGCCGCGACCGCAGCTCGCGGGTCATCGACGCGTCGGGGTAGCGGTGCCCGCGGGTGAGCGCCTTCACCACCGCCTCGACCACGCGGGCCGACGGGGGAAAGGGGCTCTCGTTGGACATCAGCCGCGCGAATTCGTCGTTGCCGTTGCGCGCCTCCTGATCGGCCAGCGCAAAGTGGTCCTCGCGGTACGGCGCAGCGCCGCGCACCCACGAGGGCGCGAACATCTCCATCGCCTCGGGCTCGATGGGGTGCTCGGGCACATGGTCGCCGTCAGCGTCGTCGAGGCCGTCGCCAAACACCCGCAGCATCGCCTCGGCGCGGGCCTGGGCCTCGGGGGTGTCGACGTCGATCCAGCGGGCGTCGCCGACGTCCACCGCCACGAAGCGCCCCGCCGCCGCGAGCGCGCGGACGCCCTCCGACAACGACGCGTCGCCCCGCTGCGCGTGGACCTCTTCGAGCGCGTCGGCCAGCGCGCCGTTGACCCGGAAGATGCCCGTGTCGATGGCGTTGAAGGCGTCGAGCTCCTTGCTGATGGCGCCGATGCGACCCGCCTCGACCAGCACCTTGGTGGCGTCGTCGAGGTCGAAGCAGCGCTCGATGTCGAAGTCCACGCCCAGCGCACAGGCCCCGGCCGGAATCTCCGCGCGCACGAGGCGCCGCAGGAGCGCCGGGGCGACGAGGTGGTCGGCCATGGTCAGCAGGCACTCGCGGTCGAGCCACTCGCGCGCGGCGAGGAGCGACAGCCCGTTGGAGCGCTCCCACCGGTCGTTTTGCACGAAGTGAACGGTCACCCCGGCGTGCAGCGCCTCGTCGGTGAGGGCGGCCTGGATGCGGTCGCCCTCGTAGCCGACGACCACCACCGCCTCGCGGATGCCCTCCGAGGCGAGCGTGCGCAGGATGCGCCCGATGAGCGGAACGCCCGCGATCGGGCGCAAGGGCTTCGGCAGCGCATCCCCACGATCGAGCCGCGACCCGCGACCCGCCGCGAGGATGATGGCCCGCTCGACCCGACGCTTCGCCGCCCCGCTCATGGATTCACACGCCTCACGAAACCACCGGTCTTTCGCCGCGCTTCAACGCAAGCGGGGCGGCCGTGGTGGCCGAACCGCATCAACCGCGCGGCTCTAACACGGTCGGCCTTCGCGTCGCAATCAACCTGCGGCGCGCACCAGGGCCTCGGCGCGGGCGAGGTCTTCCCGGTCGTCGACCTCCGTCCAGGGCAGGTCGCCCACCCCGGCGCAGGCCATCCGCACTCCCCGCCCGATGACCTCGGCGTACACGTCTTCGTAATAGAGGTCCGTGCGCCCGCCCGCCACGGCCGCGGCCACCACGTCGGTGAGCACCGCGCGCGCCTCGGCCCCGAACCACTCCACCCCGATGGACTCCCCCATCGCCTCGGCCACCGGGATGCCCTTGCCGAAGCGCTCGGCGACGCCCTCGACGGCGCGCACCTTCATCGCCTCGTCGCGCACCGGCTGCCGATCGTCGACGGCCACCACGGCGCTGTCGCTCCGTCGCAACACCCTCGGCAGGAGCGCGTCGGTGAACACCACGTCGCCATCGAGCTTCACCACGTCACCCGGCGGGGCGACGGCGAGGGCGCGGTGGAGGGAGACGATGTTCTGGGTGGAGGCGTAGTCGGGGTTGTGGGCGAAGGTGCAGGGGAGGGCGCAGTCGGCGAGCGCGGCGTGCACGGCCTCGGCGGCGAAGCCGGTGGACAGCACGAGTTGGGTGACGCCCGCGGCGGCGAGCAGCCTCACCTGTCGCGCCAGGATGGTCTCCTCCCCGAGCGGAACGAGACACTTGGGGCGCGCATCGGTGAGCGGACGGAGCCGGCTGCCGACGCCCGCGACGAGGAGGATGGCGGTGGTCACGACATGGACTCGGTGGTGAAGAAGGTCTTCGAGGCGCGGCGCTGCGTGGGGATGAGGACGAGCAGCGCGAGGTTGAAGCCCACCGCGCGGGCGACGACGTAGGCCGTGACGTGGTCGGTCATCATGGCGACGCCGAGGCCGAAGATGTGGGTCCCGATGCCGTAGAAGCTCCAGGCGCGCATGACGCCGCGGTGCAGGAGCCGGTAGCGGGCCGCGCGCTCGATGGAGTACAGCGGCATGGCGCTGAAGCGGGCGGGGATGGAGGGGTCGACCCAACCGAGCAGGGCGCGCTGCTGCGGGACGTACCGCCGGTAGAGGAAGAAGCGGATGGCGTCGTAGAGGCGCAGCCCGTTGGACTGGAGCCCGGCGTAGGCGGCCTCGACCTCCTCGGGGTCGTCATTGCCCTCGCGGCGCGTGAGCTGGGTGTGGACGAGATAGACGTTCTTGAAGTGGTCGTAGAGGGTGGTGTGTATCGAGCCCGTCACGATGGCGACCACGGTGAGGAGCACCCACGCGAGGGCGGTGGTGTGGTCGGCGCGGTGGGTCACCCAGACGTGGGCGACGACGGCCGGGAGCACCGCGAGCTGCACGATGGCGTCGACGAGCCCGTCGAGCATGCGGCCGAAGCGCGAGCTCGACTGGCGCATGCGGGCGAGCTGCCCGTCGGAGCAATCGACGATGGCCGAGGCGATGAGCAGCGCGCCGCCCGCGGCGAGCCAGGACGGGCCGCGTGAGAGCGACGACCAGGTGCACCAGCCCGACGCGATGCCGACGAACATCGACACGATGGTGAGCTGGTCGGGCGTGACGGCCGTGGGGTAGGCGGCGCGGGCGATGAGGTGCGCGATGGGCCGATGGAAGAAGAGGTCGATGAGCTCCTCGACCTCCACCGGCTTGATCGTCGCGCGAAAGCTGAGGTCGGCCATGGCGGGCGGCCGCGAGCGTTACCACGACCGCGCGAGCAGCGTGAACCCCTCGTCCTTCCCTTGCGCCCGACGCCCCATCGGGTGCATCCGACGCGTCACCCCCGCCGATGCCCTCCGCCCTGCTGCCGATCTTCCTCGTCGTCCTCGTCGACATCCTCGGCCTGACGCTCATCCTCCCGCTGCTGCCCTTCTACGCCGAGCGCTTCGGCGCCTCGCCCATGGTGGTGGGCCTGCTCGGCGCCACCTTCGCCGCGTGTCAGCTCGTCTCGGGTCCCATCCTCGGCGGGCTCTCCGACCGCTTCGGCCGCCGCCCGCTGCTCCTCGTCTCCCAGGTCGGAACCTTCCTCGGCTTCATCCTCCTCGCCCGCGCCGATGTGTTGTGGATGGTGTTCGCGTCGCGGGTCATCGACGGCGCCACGGCGGGCAACCTCACCATCGCCCAGGCGTACATCACCGACGTCACCGCCCCCTCGCAGCGCGCCCGCGCCTTCGCCGTCATCGGCGTCTCGTTCGGTCTCGGCTTCCTCGTCGGCCCCGCCGTGTCCGGGTGGCTCGCCCACTACGACCACCGCTGGCCCATCTACGCCGCCGCCGCGCTCTCGGCCACCAGCGTCGCCGCCACCGCCCTGCTCCTGCGCGACCCCACGATTGCACAACGCGCTGCCGCCACCGATCTCCCCGCCACCGCCGCGGCGGATGCGCCCGCACCGCCCGCGGGTCGTCGCTTGAGCGTGCTCTCGTGGTCGGGCTACACGCGCTACTTCCGCCATCCGACGCTGGGCCTGCTGCTGGCGCTCTTCTTCTGCTTCGCGCTCTCGTTTGCGCTCTTCACCTCGGGCTTCGCCCTCTTCGCCGAGCGCCGCCTGCGCACCGCGGCGGGCCTGCCGTGGGGACCGCGCGAGGTCGGCTATGTGCTGGCGTTCTCGGGGCTGCTCGGCATCTTCCTCCAGGGTGGGCTCATCGGCCGGGCGGTGAAGCGCTTCGGCGAGCGCCGCCTGGTGGGCCTCGGCTTCGTCGCCGCAGGAACCTCCTACCTCGTGCTGGGTCAGGCCACCGGCCTCTCGACGGTGCTGGTGAGCGCCGCGATCTCCGCGGTCGGGTCGAGCACCCTCCGTGCGCCGTTGACGGCGATGATCACGCAGCGTTGCAACCGCGAAGAGCAGGGCGTGGTGCTCGGCCTCACGCAGTCCATGACCTCGCTCGCGCAGATCATCGGTCCGCTGCTGTCGGGCGTGCTCATCGGTCGTGGGTGGTTGCACGGCTGGAGCCTGGCGGCGGCCATCCCCGCGGCGCTGGCGATTCCGCTGTGGATGCGGCTTCCGCGCGAAGCTGCGGTGTCACCAGAGTCGCGTTGAGGCGCTGGGGCGCGTCTGTTAGGGTCCGCGCCCTCGCATGAAGAACCCGTCTGAAGTCCGACCAGTCCGCGGCCGCCTCGGGATCCTCCTCCCCGGCCTCGGCGCCGTTGCCACCACGTTCATCGCGGGCGTGGAGCTCATCCGCCGGGGCGCCGCCGAGCCCGTCGGATCGCTCACCCAGCTGGGCACCATCCGCCTGGGCAAGCGCACCGATGGGACGTCTCCGCGCATCGCGGACTTCGTTCCGCTCGCGCCGCTCGACAGCATCGAGTTCGGCGCGTGGGACCTCTTCCCCGACGACGCGTACACCGCCGCCTCGAAGGCCGGCGTGCTCTCCAAGGAGCACCTCTCGGCGGTCAAGGACTTCCTGGAGACGGTGCGCCCGATGAAGGCCGTCTTCGACCCCGGCTACGTGAAGCGGCTCGATGGTCCGCACGTGAAGACCGGCACCTCCAAGATGCACCTCGCCGAGCAGCTCATGGAGGACATCGCCACCTTCAAGGCCGAGCGCGGCGTCGACCGCTGCGTCGCCATCTGGTGCGGCTCCACCGAGACCTGGCGCCCGCCGACGGCCGTCCACGCGACGCTCGAAGCCTTCGAGCAGGGCCTGCGCGACAGCTCCGACGACATCGCGCCGTCAGCGATCTACGCGTACGCGTGCATCCGCTCGGGGGTGCCGTACGCCAACGGCGCGCCCAACCTCTCGCTCGACTTCCCGGCGCTGCACGAGCTCGCGCGCCGCGAGGGGACGCCCATCGCGGGCAAGGACTTCAAGACCGGCCAGACGTGGATGAAGACCATCCTGGCGCCGGGCCTCAAGGCGCGCCTGCTCGGGCTCGATGGTTGGTACAGCACCAACATCCTGGGCAACCGCGACGGCGAGGTTCTCGATGATCCGGAGAGCTTCAAGTCCAAGGAGGTCTCCAAGCTCGGGGTGCTGGAGCACATCTTCCAGCCGCACCTCTACCCGAAGCTCTACGGGCACTACTCCCACGTCGTTCGCATCAACTACTACCCGCCGCGTGGGGACAACAAAGAGGGCTGGGACAACATCGATATCTTCGGATGGCTCAACTATCCGATGCAGATCAAGATCGACTTCCTCTGCCGCGACTCCATCCTCGCGGCGCCCATCGTCCTCGACCTCGCGCTCTTCCTCGACCTCGCGCAGCGAGCCGGGATGGCGGGCATCCAGGAGTGGCTCAGCTTCTACTTCAAGAGCCCCATGACGGCGCCGGGCCTGTACCCCGAGCACGACCTGTTCATCCAGCTCATGAAGCTCAAGAACACCCTGCGCTGGATGAAGGGCGAAGAGCTCATCACCCACCTCGGCCTCGAATATTACGACTGACCTTCCATGGCGGTCGCGACCGACGCGGCCACCGACGAGAGAGCCCCCGATGCGCGCCTGGACCCTTCTCCCCATCGCCGCCTTCGCGGCCCTCGGCTGCGACGACGCAAGCCCCTCCACCCACGACGCCGCGACCAACGACCTCGGACGCGCCGACGCGGGCGACGCCTCGGACGCTGGCACCGTCGTCGAGGACGTCGCGCCGCCCGAGGACGCGGGCACGTGCACCTGGGACGCTGCCGTCGATGATGTCCCGGTGCCGGCCATCCACACGGCGCGCTGGGCCTTCGAGCCCTGGATCTCCAAGGACATCTCCACCACCGCCGACACCTACGCCTTCGTCGACGGCTTCCGCGAGCGCGACATCCCCGTGGGCGCCGTGGTGCTCGATAGCCCGTGGGAGACGCACTACAACACCTTCGTCCCCAACCCCTCGCGCTACCCCAACTTCAACCAGCTCGTGACCGACCTCCACATGCGGGGCGTGAAGATCATCCTCTGGACCACCCAGATGGTGAACCAGTCGGGCTACGACCTGGAGATGGGCGGGGACATCTACCGCGGCGAGTCGCCCAACTTCCGCGAGGGGTTGTTCTGCAACTTCTACGTCAACGAGGGGCAGCTCTTTACGTGGTGGAAGGGCCGCGGCGCGGGCGTCGACTTCTTCAACCCGCGCGCCACGACGTGGTGGCACCAGCAGCAGAACCTCGTGCTCGACGCGGGCATCGACGGCTGGAAGCTCGACTTCGGCGAGAGCTACATCACCACCGAGCAGGTGCGCTCGTCGGACGGCAACCACCCCCACCAGGAGTACAGCGAAGCGTACTACCGCGACTTCCTCGCGTACGGCGTGCAGCGCCGCGGCCGGGACTTCGTGACGATGGTTCGCCCCTGGGACGAGTCGTACCAGTTCGCGGGGAGGTTCTTCGCGCGCCGGGAGCACGCGCCGGTGGCGTGGGTGGGCGACAACCGCCGCGACTGGATCGGCCTCGAAGACGCGCTCGACCACACGTTCCGCTCGGCCGCGGCGGGCTACGTGATGGTGGGCTCCGACCTCGGCGGATACCTCGACCGCGACGACCGCGCGCTGGAGACCTTCATCCCCTTCGACCCGGTGAACTTCGCCCGCTGGACGGCCGTGAGCGCGCTCAGCCCCTTCATGCAGCTCCACGGTCGCGGCAACCTCACGCCGTGGACGCTGCCCGCTCGCGGCGACGAGCTGCTGCCCATCTACCGCTACTACGCGAAGCTCCACCACGCGCTGGTGCCGTACCTCTACGCGCTCGCTGAAGAGGCGTACGCGGGCAACGCGCCGCCCATCATCCGCCCGGTCGGGTTGATGGGTAACTGGCCCCGCAACTACACCTACCAGCTGGGCCCGGCCTTCCTCGTGGCGCCCATCCTCGACGCGACCAATCGCCGCAACATCACCATCCCGACCGGCGAGTGGTTCAACTGGTGGGACATGGACGCGCCGTCGTTCGCGGGCGGCCGAACGCTCGAAAACCAGATGTACGAGAACCTCCAGCAGATCCCGCTGTGGATCCGCTCGGGCTCCATCATCCCGCTCAACCTCGAAGACGCCTCGCTCGGCTTCGGCACCGCCGCCTCGCGCGGCGCGCTCACCATCCTCGTGTACCCCGACGTCACGAGCGCGACCTTCTACCTGCACGAAGGCGCGACCCGCAGCGCAGTGACCGCCGCGCGGGCGCTCGACGGCGTGGACATCAGCCTCGGCCCGGTGACCACGCCGGTGCACCTCCGCGTCCGCTTCGACGCGGGCGCTCGCACGGTGACGGTCGGTGGGACGGCGCTCACGAGCGTCGCCGACCGCGCGGCCTTCGACGCGGCCACGACGGGCTTCTGGGTGGAGCCGTCGACGCGCTGGGTCTGGGTGAAGCTCCCACCCTCGGAAGCGACACGCGCCATCCGCATCGGACTCTGAGCCGATGGCCCACCAGGGAAGCACCGCGCCTCGCGTCGCGACCCTGACCATCAGCGACACCCGCACGGCCACGGACGATGCGGGTGGCGCGCTGCTGGGCGAGCGGCTGCGCGCGGCGGGCGCCACGGTGGTCTCGCACACGCGCGTGACCGACGACCGGGCGTCCATCCGCGCGGCCGTGGAGGCGCTGCTCGCGACGAAGGACATCGACGCCGTGGTGACGACGGGAGGGACGGGCATCGCCCCGCGCGACCAGACCATCGAGGCGTTGGCGCCGCTGTTGGAGAAGACCCTCGACGGCTTCGGCGAGGCCTTTCGTCGGCTGTCGTGGGAGCAGGTCGGGGCGCGCTCGATCTTGTCGCGCGCGGTGGCGGGCGTAGCGCGGGGGAGGGTGCTCGCGATGCTGCCGGGCAGCCCGAAGGCCGTGGCGCTGGCCGTCGACGCGGTGCTCGGGCCGACGCTCGGTCACATGGTGGCGCTGCTGCAAACGCCCGCGGAGAAGCCGTAGATGCTTTCGTACGAAGAAGCCCTCGCGCGGGTGCTCGCCGACGTTGCTGTCGCGGGGGTGGAGCGCGTCGACCTCGCGTCTGCGATTGGCCGCGTGCTGGCGGCGGACGTGATCGCGACGGCGTCGGTTCCGGCCTTCGATCGCAGCACGATGGACGGTTATGCGGTGCGCGTCGCCGACCTCGCGGGTGCACCCTGCGCGCTGCCCGTGGCGGGTGAGTCCGCGGCCGGTGGTCGCTGGCCCGACGCGCTCGTCGCGGGAACCACCCAGCGCATCTTCACGGGCGCCCCGTTGCCCGAAGGCGCCGACGCGGTGGTGATGCAGGAGGAGGTCACCCGCGAGGGCGACGTCGCGCGCTTCACCCGCGCGGTGGCTCCATGGACGTCGGTGCACCGCGTCGGCAGCGACCTCTCTCCCGGCGCTCGAGTGCTCTCCGCCGGAACCCGCCTCACCCCCTTCCACATCCCCCTCCTGGCGGGCGTCGAGGCGTTGCGCGTCTCGGTGTCCCGCCGCCCGGTGGTGTCCATCGTCCTCACGGGCGACGAGCTCCGTGACGCCGGCGCTGCGCCTCGTCGTGGGAGCATCGTCGACGTCAACGGCCCCGGCCTCGCCGCGGTGGTCACGGCGTGCGGTGGCGTGGCGCGTGTCGAGCCCACGGTGGGCGACGACCTCGCGGCGGTTCGGGCGACGGTGCAGAGCGCGTTGCGTGGCGCCGACCTGGTGTTGTCGGTGGGCGGGGTGAGCGTCGGCGATCACGACGTGGTGCGCGAGGCGCTGACGGCCGAAGGGGTCGCGCTCGACTTCTGGCGCGTGGCCATCAAGCCGGGCAAGCCGCTGTGCCTCGGTCGCTCACCGTCGGGGGTGCGGGTGCTGGGACTGCCGGGCAATCCGGCGTCGGCGATGCTCACGTTTCTGCTCTTCGGGGCGCCGCTCTTGCGGGCGCTTCAAGGTGACACGCGGCCGATGGGAGCGCGCTTCGACGCGACGCTCTCGCGGACCATCACGCGGGCCCCGGGACGGAAGGAATTCCTGCGCGTGCGATTGGATGAGACGACGCGACCGCTGCCCACGGTGACGCCGCTCGACAACCAGCAGTCCGGGGCCTTCACGGGCTTCGCGTGGGCCGACGCGCTGGCCGAGGTCGAGGCCGACGTCACGCACCTCGACGCGGGCGCCACGGTGCGCTGCGTGCGCCTGCAGGACGCCTGATCGTGGCGGGCGAGATGACCGTGCGGGTGCTGTGCTTCGCGGCCGCGCGCGAGGTCGTGGGTGAGGGGGAGTTCTCGTGGATGGTGCCGTCGGGCGCGACGGTGGCGGTGCTGCGCGACGGGCTCTTCGCGCGCTATCCGGCGCTCGCGGCACACGCACGGTCGCTGCGGTTCGCCGTCAACGGTGAGTACGCACGCGACGATCGGGCGTTGGGCGACGGGGACGAGGTGGCGGTGATTCCGCCGGTCGCTGGCGGTTAGATCAGCCGCTTCGACCACGTCTCGGGCGTGCGCTCGTTCACGATCTCCAGGTCGAGGTGATACGCGAACGGCCGCGGCCCGCGGTCGCGGATGTACCCGATGAGGGCGGTGAGGCCCTGCTCCAGCGAATACCGGGTCTCGTAACCCAGCCGCGCGCGGGCCTTGTCCGATGAGCACGTCGCGAGGTGCACCTCCTGCGGCCGCTCGGGCACGAAGATGGGGTGCAGGTCGAAGTCGAGCAGCCGCGCGAGCGTGCGCGCGAGTTCGAGCACCGACACAAACTCCTCGTCGGGCCCGACATTGAACACCTCACCGCAGACGTCCGGATCGAACGCGAGTCGCGCGAGGCAGGGCACCACGTCGAGCACATAGCTGAAGCAGCGCTTCTGCGACCCGTCGCCGTAGATCACGGGCTGCTCGCCGCGCAGCATGCGGTTGACCATGATGCTGGCCACGTTGCGGTACGGGTCGTCGTACTTCTGCCGCGGGCCGATGATGTTGTGCGGCACCGCGACGACAAACTCGACGCCGTGCACCTCGCAGAGGTTTCGCAGCAGCAGCTCGCCCGTGTACTTGCCGATGCCGTACGGGTCTTGCGGCTTGAGCGTCATCTCCTCGCGAAACGGGACCTCGTTGGCCCCGTACCGCGCCATCGACGAGCAGTAGACGATGCGCCGCGCGCGGTTGGCGATGGCGGCGGTAAACGTCGCCACCGAGGCGCCTACGACGTGGCGCGTGATGACCGTCGGGCTGAAGACCGAGATGCCCTCGTAGGCCGTCGCCGCGCAGTGAAACACCACCTCGGCGTCGCGGGTGATGGCCTTCATCCCGTCGAGGTCGTTGCAGTCGACCTCGTGAAACTCGACGCCGCTCGGCACGTTGTCCACGTAGCCGCCGAGCAGGTTGTCGCACCCGACGACGCGGTGGCCCCGCGCGAGGAAATGGTCGGCGAGGTGGCTCCCCAGGAAGCCGGCAACCCCGGTGATGAAGACCGTCGCGGCCATCTGCGCGCGAGCCTAACAAACCCCCGCGCGGAGGGAAGCGTCGCCGCTGTGATAGCGTCCGCGGCCTCCAACCCCATGCTCAACGGCAACAAGATCGCGGTGGTGATGCCCGGGCTGCGCGTCGCTCGCACGCTCGAACGAACGGTCGCCCACATCCCTCCCGGCATCGTCGACGTCACGCTCTACGTCGACGATGGCAGCGACGACGGCAGCATCGAGGTCGCCCGCTCGCTCGGCCTCACGGTCGTCGCGCACGGCCGCAACCTCGGCTACGGCGCCGGGCAGAAGACCGGCTACCGCGAGGCGCTCCGTCGTGGCGCCGACGTGGTGGTGATGGTGCACCCCGACTTCCAGTACAAGCCCGAGCTCGTCCCCGCGATGGCGTCGATGGTGGCCTATGGCGGCTACGACGTGGTGCTCGGGTCGCGGATGCTTGTGCGTGGCGCGTTGAAGGGCGGCATGCCGCGCTGGAAGTACGTGGCCAACCGCTGCCTCACCGGGGTGGAAAACGCGATGCTCGGCGCGGGGCTCAGCGAGTACCACACGGGCTACCGGGCCTTCTCCGCGCGGGCGCTGCGCGAGCTTCCGCTGGCCGACAATCGCAACGACTTCGTCTTCGACAACGAGCTGCTGGCGCAGGCGATCCACTTCGGGCTGCCCATCGGCGAGGTGTCGTGCCCGGCGCACTACTTCGACGAGATGTCGACCATCACCTTCCTGCCCGGCGTGAAGTACGGCCTCGGGTGCCTTCAGTCGGCGTCGCGGCTGGTGCTGCACCGGCGGGGGATCGTTCGGTCGGCGCTCTTCGAGCATGGCGGCCGCACTCTCGACGCGTGGACCGAAGGCACCGTGATCAGCGACCCCACCACTCGATCGACGCCGACCGGATCTGCTCTCGACGAATGACGTGGAAGCCCCGCTCGCGGGCCTCGCGGCGTAGGGCCTCGGCGCCTCCGATGCCGTCGAAGACCACGACGGCGTCGATGGGTTGGCGCTCGTTGGTGAGGCGGTGCCACTCCAGGCTGATGGCGCGGTGAGGCCGCGACACCCAACCGAGAAATGGGTGCCGCAGCTCGTCGGTCATCGGCCACGACGTGAGAATCGCAGGGTCACCGCCGCGCGCCTCCATCGCGCGGAAGAGCTGCTGGTGCACACGCACCGCGCGCAGGTACGCGAAGGTCAGCTCGCCGCTCGCGTAGGTGTCGCCGCTCGTTCGGTTGGCGAGCGCGAGGGCCGCGCAGAGCGCCACCACACCCACGGCGCCTACGCGGGCGGGAGCGGGCGCGCGTGCCGGGAAGAGCGCGCCCGCGGCGAGCACCAGCAAGCCCGGGTGCGCCGGGAGGACGTACCGCTCCAGGAAGAACATCTTGGTGAAGAACACGAGGTTGGCCGCCGCGACGAGCACGACCGCCGTCACCGTGGAGGCGTGTCGCGGGTCGTCGACACGCTCACCGCGGGCTCGCCGCACGACGAAGGCGACGAGGGCGGCCGCGACCAGCAGCGCGCGACCGTCGACGACGAAGATCGACCGCGCGACGCGCACCAACTGCCCCGCGAGCGAGTGCCGCTCGTGGAAGAGGCCCGCGTGGTAGGGCAGCACCCACCAGCCCTCGGCGACGCGCTGCCACACGAAGAACGCCAGCAGCGCCGCGAGGGGCGTCGCCGCGAGCGCCGCGCGTCGGGCGTAGGCGACGAAGTCACGGGTGCGCCACGCGTCGAGGGTGAGCGCGCCGAGGATCGCGAGCGGGCACGCGACGCCGGTCTCCTTGATGAGCACGAGGGCGCAGCCCCAGAGGGCGCTCTCGCGAAAGCGGCCGCGGGCGAAGGCGTAGAGCGACGCGACGGTGAGCGCCGTGAGCGGCACCTCGGGCAGCGTCTCGGACGACATGGTGAGGTACAGCGGCGTGACGACGAGCAGCACCGCAGCGGCCGCGCCGGCAAGGCGACCATGGAGCCAGGCGCCGAGCGCGTAGGTGTACGCGAGGGCCATCGTCGCGAAGCCGAGGACCACCGCGTGGCCGGTGACGGGCGTCGCGCCGGCGAGGCGATAGGCGAAGGCGGTGATGAGGTAGAAGAGCGGCGTGTGGCCGCGCCCGAGGTCGCTGGGGAAGACCGCGGGGCGGGCGTCGAAGCCGTGGTCGAGGAGCCACTTCGCACCGGGCGCGTAGACGGCCCCGGCGTCCCACCAGTACGGGGTGTCGAGGGTTGCGAGTCGCAGCGCGCAGAGCGCCGCGAGGGCGACCACCGAGACGGCCAGCCACTCCAGGGGTCGCAAGGACCGGGTGGCTTCCGACGTCACGAGGAGGGTTGTGCGCTGGGGGTGAGGAGGGGAGAGGGAGGAGACGTCAGCTCGCGCGGGCGAAGATCGCTTCGATCTCCTGCTCGATCTGCGCCTCGGTGATGACGCGGGCCATCGCGAGCTCCTTGAAGAGGAGGCCGCGGGCCT
Organism: Polyangiales bacterium; assembly: GCA_044229975.1. GTDB lineage: Bacteria > Myxococcota_A > Polyangia > Polyangiales > SCUS01. The sequence continues at coordinate 419,841 of JBGARZ010000003.1, read as the reverse complement.
GGTCCATCAAACGACGCTCGCCGTACGAGAGGTCTTTCTCGCTGTTGAACTTGATGCGGTACAGGTCGCGCAACACCTTGGCGACCTCCTGCGGCGAGCCGCTCTTGATCATCTCGTTGTAGGCGCGCTGACGACGGTTCCACGGTCCCGCGCCGACGGCCTTGTCGCTGGTGCGGAAGACGTCCATCACCGCGTCGGCGTCGACGCGGGACATCACCGTGCGCAGCCCGACCGAGTCCGACGTCTGCGTCGGCACCATCACTCGCATCCCCGTCTCGAGGATCTTCACGACGTAGAAGGCCTTCGTCGCGCCGGCGATCTCCCTTCGCTCGATGCCCGTAACCTCGCCCAGCCCGTGGGCCGGGTGTACCGCGTTGTCGCCAACCTGGAAGCTCGATTGCATCCCGCTTGTCCTCCGCGCGTCAGCCGTTGATACGGTCCCTGCTCGAAGGGTACCGCTCCCGGTCCGTGGTGAATCGTTGTTTTGAGGAAGCAGAAGCACCATCTCTGGTTGAGGTGCGTGGGGCTGCTTCGCCATCACCGCAGCCTGAAGGAGCTATCACGCTCCACGCGACGCGTCAAAGTTCCTGTCGGGTTGGCACGACGACCGCGCCCGCCGTGAGCGACGCAAACGCCCGCAATCCCCGCCACGGAACGACCACCGTCCCGCGCCACGCATCACCCTCGCGCGACCACTGTGACGTCGTCGGGGTCAACCACTCGTCGGCCCCGATGGCCCGACCCACGCCGCTCGCGGCCATCTCCGTGAGCATCCTCGTCATGCGCGTGGGCGTGTCGTCGGGCAGCGGCCCGGCCATCACCACCACCACCCGAAGTCCGTCCGTGTCGGGATCGGCGCGCAGCTCGAACCACCGCAGCGACGCCGTCAGCGCATCGGGCGCCGTGACCCCGAGCTCGGTGGGCGCGCCCTCGACGTGCCAGCGAATCATCTCCGGCGGGTCGCCCTCACCCGCGGTCGCGCGCCGATCGTCGAGCACCCGATCGACGAGCCGCGGTTCGCGCTCGGCCCGCCCGATGAGCCCGCATGTGGCGTCCGTGGCGATGGCGACCGAGCGACCGCCGAGCATCCCCTCGATGCGGGTCTCGCCGCGCGCCGCGTCGCCGCGTCGCTGCGGCGGCAGCATGCGCTCCCAATGCAGGTCGATGACCCGGCGGGCGTCGAAGGCACCCGCCGCGATGGCCAGTGACGCGCCACCCCCGCGGCTGATGTACAGCGATCGGTCGATGGTGCGCAGGTCGACACCGACCCGCGCGGCCTCGTCGAGCAGCGCCCGCTCGCCCGCGTCGCGGTTGATCTGCGCGAGCAGCGGCCCGAGTTGGGGGTGTTCGAAGAGCGCCCTCGGGCGGAGCCACACCCATTGTTGAAAGGTAGGCGGGATGAGCGCGCGGAGACTGGTGGGACAGGCGCGCTGAGCGGGCGGTGAGGTTGTGGCGCGTGACGGAGTCACATGACGGGCAGGGCACCCGGTCGACGCGCCGAGGGAGACCAGCAGGAGCCATCGGCCCCACCGCGCTGCCCCGGCGTGTCGCGCGAGTGCGAGCACCGTCGATCAGGCCTGCGCCTTCGGGCGCTCCTTCTTCGCGGCGGCCTCGGTGACCTTGTCCGTCGCGGCGCCGTTGGTCGTCGTGGCCTTGCGGACGCCGTGCTTCACGAGCACCTCGTGCTCGATCTTCGCCATCATCTCGGGGCGCTCCTCGATGAAGGTCTTGGCGGCCTCGCGGCCCTGCCCGATGCGCTCGCCCTTGTACGAGTACCAGGCGCCGGCCTTCTCCACGATGCCGGCCTCGGCGGCCATGTCGAGGATGTCGCCCGTGCGCGAGATGCCCTGCCCGTAGAGGATGTCGAACTCCACCTCGCGGAAGGGGGCGGCCATCTTGTTCTTCACCACCTTCACCTTGGTGCGGTTGCCGACGGCGGTCTCACCGTTCTTCAACGCACCGATGCGGCGCACGTCGAGGCGCATCGACGCGTAGAACTTCAGCGCGTTGCCGCCCGTGGTGGTCTCCGGGTTGCCAAACATCACGCCGATCTTCATGCGGATCTGGTTGATGAACACCAGCAGCGCGTTGGAGCGGTGCACCGTCGCCGTGAGCTTGCGCAGCGCCTGGCTCATGAGGCGCGCCTGGAGGCCGGGGAGCTGCTCGCCCATCTCGCCCTCGATCTCCGCCTTCGGCACCAGCGCGGCCACCGAGTCGACCACGATCATGTCGACCGCGCCGGAGCGGATGAGCATGTCGGCGATTTCCAGCGCCTGCTCGCCGTTGTCGGGCTGCGACACCAGCAACTCGTCGACCTTCACCCCGAGCTTGCGCGCGTAGTTCACATCGAGCGCGTGCTCGGCGTCGATGAAGGCGCACACCCCGCCGGCCTTCTGCGCCTCCGCGATGCCGTGCAGCGTGAGGGTCGTCTTGCCCGAGCTCTCCGGCCCGTAGATCTCGACGATGCGCCCGCGGGGATAGCCGCCGATGCCCACCGCGATGTCGAGCGACACCGAGCCCGTCGCGATGACCGCGACGTCCGGCTTCTCCTTCGATTCGCTCTCGAGGCGCATCACGGCGCCCTTGCCGTACTGCTTCTCGATGCCGAGCAGAGCGAGTTCAAGAGCCTTCTTGCGGTTGTCATCCATGGTCGTCTCTCCTGTGAGTCAGTGGCGTCGTTGGGGGGTGGCGCTCAACCGGCGCCCCGTCACGGACTCGATGTATGGCCCGCTACTGAACAAACCACAAGAGCGTCACCCGATGCTGGTGACATATCCTGTCTTCTAGCCCTCGGAGCCGAGAGGGGCGCGCGCGAGCGTGACGTACTCCGCGCCGCTGGAAAACAGGTCACTCCGGTAGAGCGTGACCGCGTTGACGGTGCCCGCGCCGCAGTCCGAATTGGGCGGCGTGACGGCGCCGAGCGCGCCGCGCGATACCTGAACACGCCCGAGCGTCATGTGCCCCACGAAGGGCCGCTCGGCCTTCGCAAAACCGATGGCTGCGAGCGCAGTCTCGATGCGCCCGGCGAGGCGCGCGAGGGCGTCGTGGCCGCGCGTCACCTCGGCGTACAAGACCCTCGGCGCATCGCGATCGGGGAAGGCGCCGAGGCCGCCGACGCCCACGACCAACGCGGGCGTGGCGCGCGCGACGGAGCGCATCGCCTCGGCCACGGGCTCGACGAGTCCCTGGTCGATATCTCCCAGGAAACGCAGCGTGAAATGCAGGTTGGGCGCGGGGACCCAGCGCGCCTCCCAGCCCGCCGCCTCGGCGAGCGAGCGGGTGGCGCGCGAGAGCTCCACCACCTTGCGGGTCGCACCCAGGTCGAGCACGCAGCCGATGAACGCCCGTACGGTCTCCATCGCCCGCGTCTCAGCCGCACACGGACGGGAGCGCCGTGGGCACCGGGCCGCCGCACGCCTCGCGCACCATCGCCAGCGCGAGGTACGCCGCCTGCCGCTGCACCATCGCCCGGTCGCCCTCGAAGCGCGCCACCCGCTCGGTGACGCCCGCCGCGCTCTCCACCGCGAGAAACACCAGCCCGACGGGCTTCTCCGCGCTGCCGCCGGTGGGGCCCGCGACGCCGCTCACGGCGAGCGCGAGGTCGGCTCCGGTCACGCGTCGCGCTCCGGCGGCCATGGCGAGCGCGCACTCGCGCGACACCGCGCCGTGCCCGAGCAGCAGCTCGGTGGAGACGCCGAGCACGCGCTCCTTGGAGGCGTTGGAGTAGGTCACCGCGTCGAGGAGGAGGTAGTCGCTCGACCCGGACACTGCCGTCAGCATCGAGCCGATGAGCCCGCCCGTGCAGCTCTCGGCGACGGCGAGCGAGTAGCCCCGCGAGCGCAACGCGCGCCCCACGCAGGCGGCGTAGGTCTGCTCGTCGTCGCCAAACACCACCGCCCCGAGCCGCCCGCGCACCTCGCCCACCACCCGGCCGAGGCGCTCGGTCGCGTCGGTGTGATCTTCCCCGGTCGCACGCACCGTCAGCGTCACCTCGGGGGCGTGCGCGCGGAAGCCGAAGGACACCCGCCCGGTCGCGAGGTCGCGCACCCGGGCATCGAGCTCGGCCTCGCTGAGACCGTAGGTGCGCAGGTGCGCGCGGGCATCGCGCGGCTTCGCGAGGGCGATGATGTGCCGCAGCGCCGACGCCTCGAAGACCCGCTCCATGCTCGCCGGATCGCCTGGCAGAAACACCCCTTGCGCCTCGCCCACGCGCACCGCGAAGGCCCGCTCGCGGATGGTGCGGCCCAGCCACACGGCGCCCGACGGAAGCTCCAGCGAGCGCGGGTCGACGGGCTGCGAACCCGGTCGCTGCGAGACGTCCTCCAGGGACTCGTCGACGACCCGAGGCACCCCGAGCGCGTCGGCCACGGCGTCGATGGTGACGTCGTCGCCCGTCGGGCCGAGGCCGCCGGTCACCACCACCACGCTGGCGCTCTGACCGAGCCGCGCGATGGTGGCCGCGAGCAGCGCACGGTCGTCGGCCACGCAGGCGCGCTCGCGCACCTCGAAGCCCAGCGAAGACATCCGCGCCGCGAGCCAGTCGGCGTTGCTGTCGGCGACCTCGCCACGAGTGATTTCCGAACCCACCGAGACAATCGCCGCGACCACGTTGGGGCGGACGGTACGGGCGCCTCGCGCACGGGGTCAAGGCACCGTGCGGGCTCTTCGGTGTATCAACCCGGTGACGTGTCCATCGGCGATCGCATCGGGTTTCTCCTCGGCGCCGTCGGCGCGGCCGTGACGGCGTACCTGGTGCGCGACCTCGGGGAGATGTTCGTGATGAGCGGCACGTGGCTGCGCGACTTCTGCCTGCTGCTCGGTGCGGTGTCCCTCGTATCCGCCCTGCAACCGCCGTCGATGCCGCGCGTCGAGGCGGCGCTCACGGTGCTGCGCGCGGGGGTGCGGCTGGCGGTTCCGATGGCGCTCACGCTCGGCTGGTACATCGACGGCCGCGAACTCTGGCCCGCCGTGGCGATGCTCGTCGCGCTGCAAGACGCGGGGTCGGCGCCGGTGCGTCGGTGGCCGCTGGCGCCTGCGGCGGTGGGGTCGGCCATCGTCATCGCGTGGAGCGCGACGGAGCCGCGCGTCGCGCCGGGGCGGGCGGTGCTGGTGGCGTTGATCTGCGCGGCGGCGGCGGCGTGGGGCGCCGACCGGGTCAGCGCACCAGGCCCTGACCGCTGAGGTCGAGGGTGGTGAGGTCTTGCGTGACCTCGGCGCGGCCGTCGGTCTGGACGCGCACGATGACGCCCGCGTCGCTCACGTAGGCGCCGATGGGACGCAGCGCCGAGAGCTCGCCGCGGAGCTGGGAACCCGCGCCGAGGGGACGGGTGAGCGCACGCTGGGCGTTGTCGCGCAGGCGACGCAACCGGTCGCCCAAGGGGAAGGACGCGCGGCGGGCGAGGCCGTCGCGGAGTGATCCGCGGAGCAGCCACTCGCCCGCTTGGAGGAGGGTGTTGCGGGTCTCCATGGTGTAGTCGAGCTCGCGCACGACGAGGGCCTCGCGGGCGGCGTCGTAGTCGGGCAGGCCCGCGAGGTAGAGGGTGGCGGGGGTTCCGTCGAAGGCGCCGTCCTGGAAGGTGATGTCGAGCTCGAAGAGCAGCGCGCCGCCGTTGCCTCGAACGCGCACCTCGCGGACGAGGGCGTGGTGGCCGTCGAGTTCCACGGTGCGGCCGCGAAACTCCTGGGCGACGAGCTCGGTGGTCTCGGCGAAGGTGACCGTCGCGTCGAGGGTGAGGGAGAAGCGGTCGCCCTGGGTGGTGGAGGACGAGGCATCGAGCGATGGGAGCGGCGTCGCGGAAGGGGTCGGGCGCGGGCCCGAGGTGACAGAGGGCTGCGCGACGATGCCGACGCGGGTGGTCGCGGTCTCGGCCGTGAGCGCGAAGGGCGACGCGAAGACGCGCTGCGGGGAGAGGGTGAGCCAGAAGCCCTCGCCGAGTTCCATCGGGGCGCCGAGGTTGATCCAGAGGTCGCGGGCGCGGTCGCTGAGGTCGCCGTGCGAACGAACGGTGGCGTCCATGCGCTGCGTGGCGGCGGTGACCTGCTGCGAGACGAGACCGGCGACGAAGGTGGTCACGTCGACGCGGAGCATGGTGAGCTCGCAGCGGTCGCGAAACACGGGCGCGGCGGGGACGGTCTCGGACACGATGCGCCACGAGGGGTCGAGGCGGATGGTGGTGTCGGCGCTCACGACGATGCGGCGAGGGGCCTCGTTGATGCCGCAGGAGGCGACGACCTGGCAGCTCGGGAGGAAGGGGATGGGCAGACCGAGCGGGGCGCCGAGGCAGGCTTCGGCGGTGACTTCGAGCGTGGACTCGACGTGCATCGAACCGCCGCGGGGCTCGAAGCGGAAGGGCGAGCGCTGCACGCGGTAGCGGATGCCGACGGGCGACGGGCCGATCATCTGGAAGCGCCCCTGGGTGTCGAAGGTCGCGGGGACCAGGGCGTCGAGGGAGTGGAGGGTTCCGCGGATGTCGGCCTGGAGCGGGAGCTCGATGGACGCCGGAGGGAGAGGCGGGAGCGGGGCGCCGGGACCGGACGCGGGTGGTCGGGGGATCTGGAGGGTGTGGGCGCAGCCGAGGAGGAGCGAGAGCGCGGCGAGGCAGTGGTGGGATCGCACGGCGCGAGTGTACGCGCGCCGAGGTCGATGGTTGTCAGCGAAGATGGGCGATGGCGGCGAGGAGGGTGAGCGCGAGGATCGCGACGGCGGCGGCTTCGAGCACGCGGAGGGACGCGCGGAGGGCGCGCACCGCGGTCATGGCGTGGTCGACGTCGGCGCCCGCGGTGTCGACGACGGCGCCGAAGGAGCGGGCGGCGCGGTGGATCCAGCGGGCGAGCACACCGAGCACCATGGCGAGCGTGAGGCCCGCGACGCCGAGGATGCCGAAGCGGGCGCCCGCGCGACCGGCCCACCAGAGCGAGTGGAAGGCCTGACCCGAGAGCGCGACGACGAGCAGGGAGAGGAGCGAGAGCAGCGCGGTGGTCCAGCGGAGGCGCTGGGCGAGGGCGGCGAGGGAGCGGTTCTCGTCGGCGGTGAACTCGTGCGACGCCATCGGCTCAGCCTCCCCTCGGGAACATCACCGCGACCACGACCGCGAGCCCCGCGGCGTCGATCGCGAGCATGGCGACGAGCGCGGTGAAGGCGCGCTTGAGGCTGTCGACGGCGGCCATGAGGTGGGCGACGTCATCGCCCGCGGTGAGGGCCACGGCGCGAAGACTTTCGGCGGCCGCGCGGAGCTGACGGGCCGAGAGCGCGGCGGGCACGGCGCCGAGGAGGGTGATGGCGGCGATGACGGGCGCGGCGTGGGGCGGGAGGTGCGGGGGTGGTCGCACGAGGCTACACACACCGGCGACGAGGAGGGTCGCGCCGAGAGCGTACCCGGCGAGACCGACCCGCGAGGCCGAGGCGGCGAGCGCGAGGAAGACCGCGTCGTCGGCAGCGTCGAACTCATGGGGCGCGGTGGTGGGAGCGGTGGAGGTCATCGGTTCTTCGTGAGGCGGACGAACAGCAGGAAGGCGAGGCCGACACCGAGCACGGCGAAGCCGAGGACGGGGCTCACCGAGAAGCACCAGATGACGAGTTCAAGGAGAGCCCAGATGGCTCCGGCGTCGTTGGAGGACGAACCGCCCGACGACGAAGAGCCGCCGCCGGAGTAGGAGCCGGACGACGACGAACTCGACGACGAGCTGCTCGATGAACCACCACCCCAGTTGGAGCCCCCGAAGCTGCCGCCGGTGTGCTGCGCCAGGAGCGCGACGGTGGGCGGCAGCGGCGTCGCGCGCGCGGTGGGCGCGACGAACAGCAGGGCCGCGAGCGCGAGGAGCCAGAAGGGGAGCGGGGACGGTCGGTTCCGCACGGGGTGGGGCGATGATGGCGCGCGTCGTCGCGCGGTCGCAAGCGAGACTGCGGTTCTCGCGCGGCGGGGAGAGTGGTAACGAGGGCCCGTGAGAGTACTGCTGGTCGGTGGTGGTGGTCGGGAGCATGCCCTCGCGTGGGCGCTCTCCAGGGACTCGCGGGTGCAGGAGCTGGTGGTGGCGCCGGGCAACCCGGGCATCGCCGAGGTCGCGCGCTGCGTCGCCGTCGCGGCGACCGACGTCGACGGACTCGTCGCGCTCGCGAAGGGCATGTCGCTCGTCGTGGTGGGCCCCGAGGCGCCGCTCGTCGCGGGGCTCGCCGATCGGCTTACCGCACTGGGTATCCCGGTGTTCGGCCCGAGCGCGGCGGCCGCCCGCCTGGAGGGCTCCAAGGGCTTCTTGAAGGACCTGTGCGCGAAGTACGGCATCCCGACGGCGGCCTACCGTCGCTTCACCGACGCCGATGAGGCGAGCGCCTTCGTGCGAGCGCACGGCGCACCCGTCGTGGTGAAGGCCGACGGGCTCGCCGCGGGCAAGGGGGTCACCGTCGCCGAGACCGTGGACGACGCGCTCGCGGCCGTGGACGACGCGCTCCGCGCCGGGCGCTTCGGCGAGGCGGGGCGCAGCGTGGTGATCGAAGACTTCCTCGTGGGGCCCGAGATGAGCCTCTTCGCGCTCTCCGACGGCGACACGGCGCGCTTCTACGCGACGGCCATGGACTACAAGCGCGTCGGCGACGGCAACACCGGACCCAACACCGGGGGCATGGGCGCCATCACCCCGCACCCGCTGGAAACGCCCGCGCTGATCGAGCAGATCATGGCGACCATCGTCGGCCCCACCGTCGACGCGATGAAGTCCGAGGGGTGCCCCTTTCGCGGCGTGCTCTACGCGGGCGTGATGCTCACCAAGGACGGACCGATGCTGCTCGAATACAACGCGCGCTTCGGTGACCCCGAGTGTCAGGCGTTGATGATGGCTCAGGGGCAAGGGCTCCTCGACGCCATCGTCGGCGTGGCGGGCGGAGCCGTTGCACAGACCCCGCGGCCGCCGCGACCGGGCAGCGCGGTCTGCGTGGTGATGACCGCGCCGGGCTACCCCGACCGACCCGTGACGGGCGACCGCATCAGCGGCATCGAGCGTGCGAAGGCGCTCGGCGTCGAGGTCTTCCACGCCGGGACCGCTCACGACGACGCCGGGGTGCTGCGCTCGTCGGGTGGCCGCGTGCTCAACGTGGTCGCGCTCGCGCCGTCGCTCGCCGAGGCCGCGCGCCGTGCCTACGCCGCCGTCGCCACCATCGACTGGCCCCGCGGTCGCTACCGCCGCGATGTCGGAACCTGGGAGCCCTCATGAACGCCCACCTCGCATTCATCGCCACCCTCCTCGCGCTCGCGACGATGCCCGCGATGGCGGGCGCGCAGGTTCCGGGTGGGCAGTGTGACTCCTGCGAGTCGTGCACGACGGCCCTGGCGACGGCGGGGGCGAGCGCCGTGCTCGCCGGCGACATCGACGCGACCCGCGCGACCACCTGCATTCGCATCACGGGCCGGGGCGCGACCTTCGATGGGATGCGGCACACGCTGCGTGGTGCGGCCGTGGGCGTCGAGGTGGCGGCCGACGACGTGCTCGTCCGCAACGTCCATGTGCAGGAGGGCGGCGTCGGCATTCGCGTAGCCAACGCCCGCGGCGCGACGCTCTTCGCCGACGTGGTCAACGACGCCCGAACCGGCATCCGGGCCGAGGCGTCGAGCAACCTCCGCGTCGTGCGCGCGTCACTCTCGCGCAACCGCGTGGGCGTCTCGCTGGGCGCCGACGAGGCGGGTCGCTGCGCGGCGCCGTCGGGCATCACCAACCCCGGTGTGGTGATCGTCCGGTCGGACATCACGGGCGGCGGTGTCGGCGTGGCGGCGTGCGATGCGATGCCGGTGTTCATCGGCAACACGGTGTCGGGCAACGACCAGGGTGTGCTGCTCGGGGACGTTCGCGCGACGGGGGCCGGCGCGCAGGGCGGGCCGTGGGACGACTGCTCGTGCACGCCGCCGCCCGCGGGCGTCGCCGCCGGGACGCTGATGCTCTACTCGTCGGGGTGCGGCGGGTGCCTCGTGCACGAGAGCTGGCTCGCCGACGAGCGCAGGCAGGGTGCGGTCATCGAGGCGCGACCGTCGGGCGCCGAGGGGAGCCCCGCGCAGGTGCGCTTCGACGCGTACCTGCGGCACTGCGGGCCTGACGTGATGGGAGCGCTCGGGATTCCGGGGTGCGTTCCCAACTATGCCTGTCCCGCGACGGGCCAGGTGTGGAAGCGCCGCGAGGGCGAACGTGAGCTCGCCATCGACCGACAGGTCAACAGCCAGGCCCAGGTGGTGTCGTTCGCGCAGGACTGCCGTGCGGCGGCGCGGGTCGGATACGCGCGGGGCGCTCGGTGCGTGACGGCGGCGCTGCGCTCCAACACCCTGTGCGGCAACCGACAGGTCGACCTCGCGGCGCCGGGCGGCCTCGCGCGGTGGGGCCTGGCCGACGATCGCTGCGGCACCGTGCAGCAGCCCGATGGTGGCGTCGCGCGCTGCGCCCACACCTGCGAGGGCGTCGATACGACTGGCCCGGCGGCGACGCCTCCAGCGGCGCCTGCGCCGACGCCCGTGGGGCACGACATCCCGTCCATCGAAGAGGCGCCCGCGGATGCGGGGACAGCGCGCGCGGCGGCGGCTCCGACGACCCCGGCGCCTGCGTCACAGGGCAAGGGCCTGTGGTGGGCGGCGGCGGTGGCGCTCTCCGTCGGGCTCGTCGCGGTGTGGCGTGTCGGCGGCCGAGGGCCGCGCACATAGCGGGTTCCGTTCGGGGCGCGGGAGGATGTACAACCCGACGCCCAATGGTGCGCGGTGGACGGACCGCGCCGGAGTGAAAGGCGAGGCCATGGCGAAGGCGAAGACGACGACGACGACGGCGACCCCTGCGGCGGCTGCGACCCCGGCCGCGCCCGCGGCAGGAGCGGTCAACATCCCGGTCGATGACAACTGCCCCCTGAAGAGCAAGGCGACGGTCCACGAGGACTACGACGCCATGCTCAACCAGACGAACATCGGCGCCAACAACAACAAGTTCTATGTGATCCAGGTGCTGGAGTCGGGCGGGAAGTTCTACGCGTGGAACCGCTGGGGGCGCGTGGGCGAGGTCGGGCAGACGGCGCTCAAGGGGCCGTACCCGGCGGCGGCGAGCGCCATCTCGGACTTCGAGTCGAAGTTCAAGGACAAGTCCGGCAACGCCTGGGCGAACCGCAAGAACTTCGTCGCCAAGGCGGGCAAGTACGCGCTCATCGAGATCGAGCGCTCGGCCGACACCGCGAAGGCCGCCGAGGTCGAGGAGAAGCTCAAGGCCATCGACAAGGCGGCTGCGTCGCTTCAGCCGAAGGTGACCAAGAAGCTCCTCCCGAGCGCGCTGCACCAGTCCGTCCAGAACTTCATGCAGCTCATCTTCGACCAGGACATGTTCAAGGGCGCGATGGCGTCCTTCGACATCGACGTGAAGAAGATGCCCCTCGGGCAGATCTCCAAGTCGCAGGTGAAGAAGGGCTACGACGTCCTCGAAGAGTTGGAGCAGGCGATCAACGCCAACAACGCCAACCTCATCAACACGGTCTCGTCGAAGTTCTACACGCTCATCCCGCACAGCTTCGGCCGACGGATTCCGCCGCCCATCAACACCCCGGAGCTGCTCCACAAGAAGGTGGAGATGCTCAACGTGCTCAACGACATCGAGATCGCGTTGAGCATGGAGCAGGCCGCCGCGGCCGGGCCCGAGCCCGAGGCGGTGCCCCACCCCGCCGACGAGAACTACAAGAAGATCAAGGCCGACCTCGAGTACATCGACCCGACCTCGGACGAGTACGCCTGGATCCTCAAGTACATGCAGGCCACCGGGGCCAGCTACTACAACCTCAAGCTGGTGGATGTGTTTCGCCTCAACCGCCACGGTGAGGGCGACCGGTTCAAGGCCCACGACACCATCGGCGAGCGCAAGCTGCTCTGGCACGGCACCAACGTCGCCGTGGTGGCCGCCATCCTCGGGTCGGGCCTGCGCATCATGCCGCACTCGGGCGGACGCGTCGGCAAGGGCATCTACCTCGCCTCGGAGAACGGCAAGTCCGTCAACTACGTGGGCTGGGCCGGCAGCACGGGCGTGATGTTCCTGGCGGAGGCGGCGCTCGGGAAGGAGCACACCATCGTGCGCGACGACTCGTCGCTCAAGGAAGCGCCCAAGGGCTTCGACTGCATCGTCGCCCGCGGCCACACCGAGCCCGACCCCAAGGACGACATCACCATCACCATCGACGGCAAGAAGATCGTCGTCCCGCAGGGCAAGCCCATCAAGCAGTCGCAATACGCCAAGAGCACCTTCACCCAGTCGGAGTACCTGCTCTACAAGGAGAGCCAGGTGCGCCTCCGCTACGTGCTCCGCGTCCACCGCTGACCGTCGCACCCCACCGGGGCCGCGTCTCTGCTACGACGGCGACCACCCGATGCGCCTCGTCGACCGCTACTGGCTCATGCTCACCGCCCCCGTGGTGGTGTGCCTGGGCGTGTACGGCGTGCTCGGAGCGCGCTTCCACCGGCAGGAGATGCTCGTCGAGGTCGAGGCCGAGGTGCGCGAGACGGCCACGCTGCTGGGCGAGGCGATGACGGCGCTCCCGGTGGACGTCTCGATGTCGGAGCTGCGGGCGCTCGCCGAGCGCCTCACGCACGACACGGGTGTGCTCGGAGTGGGCATCTACGACACGGACGGGCAGTGGCTCGGTGGCTCGCGGGTCGCCAACCAGCAACGTCTGGCCCTCCGCCAGATGGTGCGCGAGGCCTTTCGCGCGCGCACCGACCGGCAGCAGACGCGGGTGCTCGGAGGCCAGGAGATCCTGGTGAGGGTGGAGCTGGTGCGGTCGTCGCAGGCGACGCCCATCGGGGCGATGGTGGTGATGCGCGACCTCGGCTACCTGCGCGCCGCGCTGCGCGCGTGGGGACTCCAGCTCGCCACCGTGGCGGGCGTGCTCACGGCGGTGCTGGCGCTGCTCGCGGCGCGTATCGCGCGCTCGATGACCGAGCCCGTCGAGCGCTTCGTCGACGGCGTGACGCGGGTCGCGGGCGGCGACCTGGAGACCGTGGTGACGGCCGAGAGGGACGAGCTGCGGCGGCTGGGTGATGCCTTCAACGCGCTGACGCGGTCGCTCAAGGGCGCGCAGGAGAGCCTCGCGGGCGAGGAGGCCGCGCGGGCGAAGGTGGAGGTCGAGCTGCACCGCGCGCAGATGCTCGCGGTGGCCGGCCAGGTGGCGGCGACGCTGGCCCATGAGATCGGGTCGCCGCTCAACGTGATCCTCGGGAGGGCGCGCGTGGCGGCGGAGCGCGAGGACATTCCCGACGACCTGCGGGCGAGCTTGCAGAGCATCGCGACGCAGAGCGAGCGCATCGCGCGGGTGATGTCGCAGTTTCTCTCGCTGACGCGGCCGACGCCGACGGGCGTGGTGGCGCAGTGCGACCTCGGCGCGGTGGCCAAGGAGGTCGTCGGGTTTCTCGGGCAGGAGTGCCGTCGCGCGAAGGTGCGGGCGACGGTGGACGTCCCGGAGGGTGGGCGGTTCATGGTCGGGGCGCCGCGCGACCAGGTGTTTCAGGTGCTCTTCAACCTCTGCCTCAATGGGGTGCAGGCGCAGCCCGCGGGGGGAAGGCTACACGTGGCGGTGCGACGCGCGGACGCGGGCGTGACGGCCGTGGTGCAGGACGCGGGGCCCGGCGTCGCCGAGGCCGTGCGCGGCAAGGTGTTCGATCCGTTCTTCTCCACGCGCCTGGGGGAGGGCGGGACGGGCCTCGGGCTCGCGGTCGTCGCAGGCATCGTGAAGGCGCTCGGTGGGCGCGTGGTGGTCGACCAGGGCGACGCGTCGAGCGACCTGCCCGGGGCGCTGTTCACGGTATGGTTGCCCGCGACCGACGACGTGCCCTCCCACGTCACCACCTAAGGAACACTGACATGCCCAACCCGGTGCCGAAGCCCCCGCGCGGGCGCCTCTTCGTGGTCGACGACGACGCCGACCTCGCGGCCTTCCTGCAAGAGCTGCTCACGGCGGCCGGGCATCAGGTGACGGTGTTCAACGACGGCGCGTCGGCGCTGGCGGCGGTGGAGGAGCGCGCGCCCGACCTCGTGGTCACCGACATGAACATGGTCGGCATGGACGGCTTCGAGCTCATCGAGCGGGTGCGCGCCTTCGACCCGCGGGTGTCGGTCATCGCCATCACGGCCTTCGGCAGCATCGAGACGGCGGTGCGCGCGCTGCGCCTGGGCGCCTACGACTTCGTGACCAAGCCCTTCGAGCCGCAGACGCTGCGCGTGGCGGTCGACCGCGCGCTGGAGGCCACGGCGCTGCGCTCGGAGGTGCGTCGGCTGCGCAGCGAGGTGGGCGAGGCGCGCTTTCTCGTCGGCGGAATGGTCGGTCGCAGCAACGCGCTCGCGGAGATCTCCGACCTGGTGAAGCGCGTGGCGGACACGCTGGCCAACGTGCTCGTCACGGGGCCGAGCGGCTGCGGCAAGGAGCTCATCGCGCGGGCGCTGCACGCCGAGAGCCGGCGGTCGGCGGGTCCCTTCGTCCCGATCAACTGCGCGGCGATTCCCGACACGCTGCTGGAGAGCGAGCTCTTCGGCGTGGTGCGCGGCGCCTTCACCGACGCCAAGGTCGACCGACCCGGTCTATTGCGCGAGGCGCAGGGCGGAACGGTCTTCCTCGATGAGATCGGTGACCTGCCGCTGTCGCTCCAGACGAAGCTCCTGCGGGCGCTGGCCGAGCGCGAGGTGCGTCCCGTTGGAGGGACGAAGCTGGAGCGCTTCGACGCGCGGGTGGTCACCGCGACGCACCACGACCTGCGCAAGGCGGTGGCCGACGGGCGCTTCCGGGCCGACCTCTTCTACCGGCTCGCGGTGATCGACATCGGGGTTCCGCCGTTGCGCGATCGGCCCGAGGACGTGGTGCCGCTGGCGGAGCACTTCCTGCGGCGGGTGGCGGCGCGGTCGGGCCGCTCGCTGCGGGGCTTCTCGGGCGCGGCCCTGCGGATGATGGAGGCCTATCACTGGCCCGGAAACGTGCGCGAGCTCGAGAACGCCGTGGAGCGCGCGGTGGCCCTGGCCCGCGAGGAGTGGGTCTCGCCCGACGATCTGCCGGCGTCGCTCGCGCACCCCGCGGCGCCGGACTTCCTGACGACCGCGGCCGAGCGCGAGATGACCCTCGACGAGCTGACCATGGCCTACGTGCACCGGGTGCTGGAGCGCACGGGCAACAACAAGAAGCGCACGGCCCGGCTGCTCGGGGTCGACCGCCGCACCATCCAACGGTGGCTGGGCGAGGCGCAGGCCGACGACGACGATGAGCGCAAGAGCTGAGAGGAGACGAGGGATGGTGCAACGGACCGATGAGGCACGCTGGGCGGCCGTCGAGGAGTCGATCGAGCTTCTCCACGAAGACGACGTGGACGGCGCGCTGCGCGGGCTGCGCGAGGTGCTGCTGGCCGACGAGGGCAACGTGCACGCGCACTACTACCTGGGCCTCGCGCTGATGCGGCGCGAGAAGGCGGGCGCGGCGCTGGCGGCGTTTTCCGAGGCGGTGCACCGCGACCCGCAGCACCTCGGGGCGCACGTCTATCGCGGGTGGTGCCTGTACGAACTGGGCCGCTTCGAGGAGGCCATCGACGCGGGCGACCGCGCGCTGGAGATCAGCCCCAACGACGACGACACGCTGCACCTGCTGGGCGTGGCCAACGCCGAGACGGGCCGCAAGGCGGTGGCCATCGCGTACCTGGAGAGGTTCGTGAAGGGGCGACCGTCGGCCGAAGACCGCTTCGAGGCCGAGGCGCTGCTCAACGCGCTCAAGGGCAACGCGCGTCCGATGGAAGACGCGTGATCCGCACCGACTCTCCGGGGGCTCGTCGACCCACCGCCACTCTTTTGACACCGCGCTAGACCCGTTTTCGCTGATCGGCGTATTCTGCCGACCCATGGGTGCCGTGCGAGAAGACAACAGCGTCGAGTCCATGACGACGCTCGCGGTGATGTCCGGCGAAGCGCCCGAAGACGACCACGGCTACAGGCCCAGCATGTGCGCGCCCTACGACGACCTCGGGCTCGTAGCCCGCGGGGGCATGGGGTCGGTGCACCGCGCGCTCGATCGGTTGCTGGGTCGGCACGTCGCGGTGAAGCTGCTCAACGGCTCGGTGGTCAACCGCCCCGACCTCGTGAAGCGCTTCGTGCTGGAGGCGCAGATCACGGGCGCGCTCGAACACCCCAACATCGTCCCGGTGCACCTGTTGGGGGAGGGGAGCGACGGTCTGCCGTGCTTCTCCATGAAGCTCGTCGAGGGGCGAACGCTCTCCGCCGAGATTCGCGACCCTGTCGGCCTGCCGTGGCCGTCGGGGCGCCTCGATCACCTCGTGCAGGTGCTGCTCAAGGTGTGCGACGCGGTGGCCTTCGCGCACTCGCGCGGCGTCGTGCACTGCGACATCAAGCCCGAAAACATCATGGTGGGGGAGTTCGGTCAGGTCTACCTGATGGACTGGGGCCTCGCGCGGGTCATCAACGCCAAGGCCTTCGGCCGCGATGACGTGCTGCCGCCCGAGCGCATCATCGAGCCCGGTGACGCCACGCGCGCACAGATCTACGGCACGCCGGCGTACATGGCGCCCGAGCAGGCCATCGGGCTGCACGACGCGGTCGACGAGCGCACCGACGTGTACCTGCTGGGCGCGGTGCTCTACGAGGTGCTCACCGGGCGCGCGCCGCACCAGGGCGACAACATCATGGCCGTGGTGTGGGAGGCCGCGAGCGGGCAGGTGTCCGCGCCGCGCGACTCGGTGCCCGACCTCGAACTCCCGGAGGGCCTCTGCCGCACGGCGATGAAGGCCATGTCGAGCCGCCCCGCCGACCGCTACGCGAGCGTGATGGAGCTCAGGACCGAGCTCGACCGCCACCTCCGCAGCATCGATCGCTTTCCCCGCGAGCGGTACCGCGCGGGCTCGCGCATCGTGACCGAGGGAGAGCCCGGCGACACGGCGTACATCATCGTCGCGGGCCGCTGCGAGGTCTTCCGCGAGGTCGACGGGCGGCGCGTGTCGCTGCGCGAGATGGGGCCCGGCGAGGTGTTCGGCGAGACGGCGGTGTTCACCGAGAAGCCGCGCACGGCGAGCATCGAGGCCATCGACGCGCTCACGGTGATGCGCGTGACGCGCGAGCTGCTCATCGAACAGATCGGGCTCGACTCGCACGCGGGCGCCTTCGTGCGCTCGCTGGCCGAGCGCTTCCGTCAGGTCGACGCGCGGCTCGGCGAGTACGAGCGCGAGTCGGTGCTCCCCAGCGCCCCTACGACGAAGCGCCCGTCGAAGCCGTGACCCGCAGCAGCGGGCGGAGGTACGCCAGCACGCGGGCCTCGTCGGCGGGCTGCGAGCGGTAGCCCACGTAGAGGTCGGGCCGCAGCAGGTACATGCACTCGGTGGTGGCGCCGTAGGCCCGTTCCAGCTCGTGGTCGGGGTCGAGCAGCACCGCGATGCCCTCGGGAACCTCCGCGGGCCGCGTCGCGCTGGGCGTGACCACGGTGACGTCCACCGCCTCGCCGTAGCGACCGCGGACGGCGCCGGCGATGGCGGCGAAGCGCGCGTAGCCCTCGGCGCTCTCGCTGCGACCGTCGAAGAGCAGGAGGTTCCATCGGCGATGGTCGATGACGTCGAGGAGGCGGCGCGTGCCCGACTCGCCCGCGCGGGTCACGCGGCCATCGGGCGCGCGCTGCCCCGCCCTCGCGGCGCCATCGAACTGCCGGATGGACGACACCGTCGGCGTCTCCGCGCCGGACGCGGTGCCGATGCGACCCTGGAGGATGCCCTGCGAGTGCTCTCCCACGATCGCGCTGTTTTCGTAGGCCACCGTGAGCTCCGCCACCTCGCGCGCCACGCGGTGCTGGATCACCTCCAGGCTGGTAAGCATCCGCGCCACCTGATCACGCATCGCACGCGCCGCAGGCGCCTTGAGCGTGCCCACCTTGGTGGCGACGTCGGTGCCGCGCAGCACGCTGCGACCCACCGCGTGGCGCTCGTCGTGGTAGCTGGCGAGCAGGCGATCGCGGGCGACGCCGCGGTGCACGGCCGCCAGCTTCCACGCGAGGTTGTGGGCGTCCTGGATGCCGGTGTTCATCCCCTGGCCGCCGACGGGGCTGTGGATGTGGGCCGCGTCGCCAGCCACGAAGACGCGGTCGTCACGGTAGCTGGTCACCTGCCGACAATGGATGCGGAAGCGGGCCGCCCACGCGAGGTCGGAGAGCGCACCGCCGCTGCCGCTGCGCCGCGCGAAGAGGGTCTGGAGCTCATCGAGCGTCGGGGTCGCGGTGGAGTCGTCGCCCGCGGTCGCGGTCAGGATGAGCCGCCAGCGACCGCCGGGGAGGGGGAAGCACGCCACGAGGCCGTCGTCGGAGAAGTACGTGGAGATGCGGTCGTCGCGGGTGTCCCAGGCCACCTTCACGTCGGCGAGCAGGAAGCGGTCTTCGTAGGTGTCGCCCTCGAAGGCGAGGTCGAGTCCCTTGCGGACGGTGCTGTGTGCGCCGTCGCAGCCGACCATCCACGCAGCGCGCACGGTCTCGGTCTCATCGCCCTTCGCGATGATGGCCGTGACGCCGCACCCGTCCTGGCGGAAGGAGCGCAACGAGACACCCCGCTCGACCTTGCCGCCACGCGCGACCAGGAGGTCGTGGAGCACCGCTTCGGTGTCGGGTTGTGGCACCGCGAGGAGGAAGGGATACGCCGTGTCGAGCTCGGCGAAGTCGAGGCGCGCGAGGGTCTCGCCGCCCGACCAGAGGGTCGCGCCGTGGAGCTTCTGGCCGCGGGCGATGAGCGCGTCGGCGACGCCCATCTCGCGCAGGATCTCCAGCGAGCGCGCGTGCACGCCGATGGCGCGCGACCAGGGCGCAGGCGTCTCGGTCTGGTCGACGACGCGCACCGTGAGGCCGCGGTGCAGGAGCTCGCTCGCGAGCGTGAGGCCGGTGGGGCCGGCGCCGATGACCAGAACGTCGACGGAGGGTTCCATGATGGCGGGGACGATAACCCGGTCGCGCAGGTTTCGTTGACCCCGTCGGCGGGCGGAGGTAGAGCCTCCGCCGCCATGATCAGCGACACCCGAAACCAGTTAGAGGATCTCGCCCGCCGGGCAGAGAACCTCGGGAGGCATCTTTGACCTTCCACGGCTGAAGAAGCGCGTGGAAGAGATCGATGCCGAGAGCGCCAACCCGGACTTCTGGAACCGCCCAGACAGCCAGAAGCTCCTGAAGGAGCGCTCCGACAAGGAGGCGATGGTGCAGCGGGTGGAGGCGCTCCAGCGCGAGGTGAGCGACGCCTCCGAGCTGCTGGAGATGGCCGCGGCGGAGAACGACGAGAGCGTCGGCGCCGAGGTGGCCGTGGCCGCCGCGAAGATCGACGAGCGCACCCACAAGATGGAGCTCGACCAGATGCTGGCCGAGCCCGAGGACAAGGTCGACGCCATCGTCGAGATCAACGCCGGCGCGGGCGGCGTCGACGCCATGGACTGGTGCCAGATGCTCTTCCGGATGTACGGCCGGTGGGCGGAGGGGCGCGGCTTCACGGTGAAGCTCCTCGACGAGACCGAAGGCGAAGAAGCGGGCCTGAAGAGCGTTTCGTTTCAGGTCACGGGGGTCAACGCCTTCGGGTATCTGAAGCACGAAAACGGGGTTCATCGCCTGGTGCGCATCTCGCCCTTCGACGGCAACGCGCGGCGGCAGACGGCCTTCGCGGCGGTGGCCGTGACGCCCGACCTCGACGAGGAGTTCGAGATCGAGCTGAAGGACGGCGACTACGAGACCGACACCTTCCGCTCGGGCGGCAAAGGCGGGCAGAACGTCAACAAGGTCGAGACGGCCGTGCGCCTCACGCACAAGGCCACCGGCATCGTGGTGAAGTGCCAGAGCGAGCGCTCGCAGCACGAAAACCGCCGCATCGCGCTCAAGACCCTGAAGGGCAAGCTGTACGCGCGGGAGAAGCAGATCCGCGAAGACGCCTTCAAGGGGAAGTTCGAGTCCAACAAGTCGGACATCGCGTTCGGGCACCAGGTGCGCAACTACGTGATGGCGCCGTACCAGCTCGTGAAGGACCTCCGCAGCGAGCACGAGACGAGCAACATCTCGGCGGTGCTCGACGGCGACCTCGACCCCTTCATCGAGTCGTCGCTCCTCGGCGCGATGAAGCAGAAGACCGCCAACGCCTAGCGATCGACCGGCGGGCCTGACCGCTGCGAGGTCGGGCCTACGCCGCAGCGTCAGCGCGGCGCGTGACCGTTGGGGCGAGGGTCTGTATAAAGCCCCTCCCTCCCGATGAGCGACACGACCAACACCCTCGAATCCGTGCGGCGCGCGAAGGCCGAAGCCTGGCGCGCCCGCGGTCACATGCCCTTCGGCAACGACCCTGGGCCCCTCGATTCGACCGCGAGCATCCGCGAGGCCCACGCCGCGCAGACCGCCGCGTTCAACGCCGAGCCCGACGCGAAGAGCTACCGCGTCGCCGGCCGCGTGGTCGCCCTGCGCGACACGGGCAAGCTGGTGTTCATCAAGCTGCGCGATGGCTCCGGGGAGATCCAGCTCTTCTGCTCGGCGCGCGACCTGGGCGAGGACTTCTCCCTCCTCAAGGAGATCGACCTCGGCGACATCATCCTCGTCGAGGGTCCCGCGATGCGAACGCGGCTGCTGGAGCTGTCGGTGCTCGCGCGCTCGCTGCGCCCGCTCACCAAGAGCTTCACGCCCATCCCGAGCGAGTGGTTCGGTATCAGCGAGGTCGAGACCCGGTACCGCCAGCGGTACACCGACCTCATCGCCAACTACCCCGAGGTCAACGAGGTGTTTCGCGCGCGCTCGCTCATCGTGAAGGCGCTGCGCGAGTGGCTCGACGACCGCGACTTCATCGAGGTGGAGACCCCGACGCTCAACGCCGTCCGCGGCGGGGCGACGGCCAAGCCCTTCACCACGCACCACAACGCGCTCGACCTCGACCTGTACCTCCGCGTCGCCCCCGAGCTCTACCTGAAGCGGCTCATCGTCGGCGGCCTGGAGCGCGTCTACGAGATCGGCCGCGTGTGGCGCAACGAGGGCCTCTCCACGCGGCACAACCCGGAGTTCACCATCCTGGAGTTCTACCAGGCGTACGCGACGTACCGGGTGCTCATGGACGAGACCGAAGAGCTCGTCACCCACGTCGACGCCCGCCTCGGCGCGAAGCTCCCGCGCTTCACCCACGGCCGCGGCTTCTCCCTCGCGCGCCCTTGGCGTCGCGTTCGGATGCTCGACGCCGTCACGCACGCCCTGTCATTGCGCCACCCCGAGCTCGTCGAGGCGTGGGGCGCGGGCGCCGGGCTCGCGAGGTGGGGGACGACCCGCTCGGCCGTTCTCGCCACACCGCTCCAACGTGAGCACCGCGAGTATCTCAACAAGTGCACGACGGCGGGCGAGCTGCTCTTCGCGATGTTCGAGCTCTTCGCCGAAGGGTCGCTCGTCGACGACTACCGCACCGACGACGGCGGGCAGAGCGTGCCGGTCTTCATTATCGACTATCCGTTCGATGTGTCGCCGCTGGCGCGCAAGAAGGACGCGGACAAGCAGGCCGCGGAGTACGCCCCGGACTACCCGGTGACCTTCACCGACCGATTCGAACTCTTCGTGGATGGGAGGGAGCTGGCCAACGCGTTTAGCGAGCTCAACGACCCCGATGACCAGGCCGAGCGCTTCAAGGGGCAGCTCGACAACCGGGCGCGGGGCGACGATGAGGCCATGGACTTCGACGACGACTACATCCGCGCGCTCTCCCACGGCATGCCGCCGACGGCGGGCTTCGGCCTCGGCGTCGATCGCCTCGTGATGCTGCTCACGGGACAGAAGAGCATCCGCGACGTGGTGCTCTTCCCGCTGCTGCGCCCCGAGGCCGATGGCCGTTGACCTGATCTTCCTCTGGGCGTTGGCGCGCCTCCAGCGCTCGGAGTCGCGCAAGCGCTGGCTCTACGCCGGGTGGATGGTCCTGTGCGTGGCGCTGTCGGTGGTGTTCCTCAAGGGCGCCGCGCGCATGGAGCCGACGGGCGCCCACGCGTCGCCGTCGCTCTCGTTCGTGGCGATGCGCGTCGGAGTGCTGGTGTCCGTGCTGGAGGCGTACTTCCTCTCCACGCTCATCTGGATGCCCAGGATGTTCGACCGGCTCGAACACTTCGCCGCCGAGCTCATGGTGGCCGTGCGGCAGCTCCGCGCGCGCAAGAGCGGCTTCCTCACGGTCATCTCGTTCCTGGCCTTCCTGGGCGTGGGCCTCGGGTCGTTCGCGCTCTGCATGACCATCTCGATCATGGGCGGCTTCGGCAACGACCTGAAGCACAAGATCCTCGGCAACAACCCCCACGTCGTGATCGACCTCGAACGCGGCGGCTTCAAGAACTGGGAACCGCTGCTCCGCACCATCCGCCAGCAGCCCGAGGTGAGCTCCGCGACGACGCTCATCCAGGGTGAGGTGATGGTCACCTCGCAGACCAACCTGTCGGGGGTGATCCTCCGCGGCATCGACCCCAACGAGCGCGGCTCGGCCGAGGCGCTGCGCCGCGGGCTCATCCGCGGTCGCCTGGAGTATCTGAGCGACCCGCTGCTCCCCAACCACCTGCGCGCCGAAGACCGGCAGCCCATCGCGGGCCGCGGCGAGCGCGAGACGCCCCGCACGCGCCTCGACGGTGTCGTCGGCTTCCGCGACCCGAGCTCTCCGCTCTCGCCGAGCGTGACCACCGTCGCGATGCCCAACATCATCGTGGGCCGCGAGCTCGCGACCAACCTCCACCTCACGGCGGGCGACGAGGTGCGGGTGGTGTCGCCCTTCGGCTCCAACGGGCCCTTCGGTCGCATGCCCCGCACGAGGCTCTTCCGCGTCGCCGGGGTCTTCTACTCGGGCATGTACGAGTACGACACCAAGTATGCGTACGTGCTGCTGCCCGAGGCGCGCGAGTTCTTCCGCCACGAGGAGGGCGCCATCACGGCCATCGAGGTGCGGCTCCACGACGTCGACCAGTCCGACCGCGTCCTGGCCGCCGTGGCGCCCGCCGCGCGCGCCGTCGTGGTGCCCGCCGTGACGCCCGGGGCGGACCCCGTCCACCTCCGCGTGCGCGACTGGAAGAAGCTCAACCAGAACCTCTTCCGCGCCCTCAAGCTGGAGAAGCTCCTCATCTGGCTGCTGCTCACCGTGGCCATCGTCGTCGCGAGCTTCAGCATCGTCGCCACGCTTCTTCTGCTGGTGACCGAGAAGGGGCGCGAGATCGCCGTGCTCAAGGCCATGGGGGCGAGCGACGGGTTCATCACGCGGGTGTTCTTGTCGGTGGGCGGCCTCATCGGGGTGGTGGGGGCGCTGCTCGGCACGAGCGCGGCGGTGCTCTCGGCCATGGTGATGAAGCACGTCGGGATTCCGCTCGACCCCGAGGTCTATTACATCGACCGCCTGCCGGTGCTCATCGCGCCGGCCGACTACAGCCTGGTGTTTGTGACCTCGGTGGGAATCTGCCTGTTGGCAGCGACCTTCCCGGCGGTGCTCGCGGGTCGGCTCCGACCCGTGGAGGGGCTTCGGTTCTCGTGACCACGACGACTCCCAGCGACGAGCCCGCCGAGCGGGTCATCGTCTCGCTCAAGAACGTTCGCAAGCAGTACGAACACGAGGGCAAGACCCTGGAGGTGGTGAAGGGCATCGACCTCACCATCCGCACCCGCGAGATGGTCTGCATCATGGGGCTCTCGGGCGCGGGCAAGAGCACGCTGCTGCACCTCATCGGAACGCTCGACCGGCCTACCTCGGGCACCGTCGAACTCGACGGAACGATGGTCACGGCCCTCAGCGCCAACCGCGTCGCGTCGCTGCGCAACCGCACCATCGGCTTCGTGTTCCAGTTCCACCACCTGCTGCCGGAGTTCACCGCGCTGGAAAACGTGATGATGCCGGGGATGATCCAGGGGAACATGCCGAAGGCGACGCTGCGCGCGCGGGCCGGTGAGCTGCTGGAGCAGGTGAAGCTCTCTCACCGGGCCTCGCATCGGCCGAGCGAGCTGTCGGGCGGCGAGCAGCAGCGGGTGGCGCTGGCGCGCGCGCTGACGCTCAAGCCCAAGCTGCTGCTGGCGGACGAGCCCACGGGCAACCTCGACACCATCAACAGCGCCGAGATCCACCAGCTCTTCCACGACCTCAACCAGAGCATCGGGACGACCATGGTGCTGGTGACCCACAACCCCGAGCTCGCGCGCAGCATGCCGAGGGTGATCACCATGCGCGACGGCCACATCGAGTCCGACGAGACGCGCGCGCCCGCGGGCTGATCTGTTCGAGCGTGTTGGGGTGTAACGTCCCCGGCCGTGATGCGAATGGTGTTCACCGACCGCAACGTGCGGCGGATCTTCGTCCTCGGGCTGTTCCTCACCATCCTGTACCTGTTCCGGCACCTGGCGATCCTGCTGGTGTTCTTCGTGCTCTTCGAGCGCGCGCTGGGGACGGGCGCCCGGTGGCTCAACGACCGCTTCCGCGTGCCCATCGCCGCGGCCGTCATCGGGCAGATCGTGGTGGCGCTCGGCGTGCTCACGCTGCTCGGCGTGATGGGCTACACGCGCGTCGTGCCCGCGGTGCCGCAGCTCCGCGCCGAGCTCGCGGGGCAGTTTCACCACCTGCGCGAATGGCTGCACCACCGCGGCTGGGAGCACACCGTCAACGAGCACGCCACGCAGGGCCTGGAGCGGGCGCAGCACTACGCGGGCGACGTGATGGGCTTCCTCGGCTCGGTCGGGAAGAGCGCCGTGTACGTCGTCATCGGGCTCATCCTGTCCGTGGTGTTTCTCATCGAGAGTCAGGAGCTCGGGCACTGGCGCTCGTCGCTCGACGAGGACTCTCCCGCGCGCATCCTCATGCGCTACTTCAGCTACCTGTGTGACGCCATCGCCATCACGGCGAAGCTCCAGGTCATCGTCGCGCTGGTCAACACGCTGCTCACGCTGCCCGTGCTGCTGCTCATGCGCTTCCCGAGCATCCCGGCGTTGATGGTGTTCTTGTTCGTGATGGGGCTCATCCCGGTGGTGGGGGGCGTGGTGTCGGGGGTCGTGATGGCGATCCTCGCGTACACGCACAAGGGGATGATGGGCGTCGGCGTCTTCTTCGCGAGCACCTTCATCCTCCACAAGATCGAGAGCTACTACCTCTCACCACGGCTGACGGCGCAGCACGTGAAGCTGCCGGGCTTCGTCATCATCACGTCGCTCATCCTCTTCGAGCACCTCTTCGGGCTCGTCGGGTTGTTTCTCTCCTTCCCGTCGCTCTACGTGGCGGCGAAGGTGCGCGAGAGCTGGCGCGACGCCGAGCGCGAGCAGGAGGACGAGGCGCGCCTCAGCGGGATGATGCGCCTGTCGCGCGTGCCAGCGGCGCCGAAGGGTTAGGCGGTGCGCTACGCCCGCTTCCGCGTCCTGAAGGCCACGGCATTGCCCGGGAAGGCCCTGCGGGCCTTCAGTCTGTGAAGACTGCTCCGGTGTCGTGAAGCCATCGTCAAAGAGACCGATCGAACACCGGTCGCCACCGGCTGGTCGCACACGTGTGTGATCGTCGCCGAAGGGCGCGCTCGCTGCTGGGGCGAGAACTTTGCGCGGGTCATCGCCGACGATGCGCGGACGCTGGTGCGCGCTGCTGAGTGACCAGACGGTGCGCTGCTGGGGCAGCAACGTGCGAGGGCAGATCGGCGACGGCGCGCTCGGGGCGCGGGTGCTCACGCCGCAGTCGCCGCGCTGGTAGCGGCCGACGTCACCAGGTCGGCTCGGTCGGCGTCAGCACCGGGGCGCCCGTCGCGCCGTTGCCCACCTGGCCAAACCTGTTGCCGCCCCAGCAGCGCACCGTCTGATCCGTCAGCAGCGCGCACGCGTGCGTCTGACCCGCGGCGATGCGCTCGACCCGCGGTGCGAGCTCACCCAACACCGTCACGGGCACCAGCTGGTTGCCACCGGCGACGCCGAGCGCGCCCTCGTCGTTCTTGCCCCAACCGACCAGCACGCCGTCGCGGCGTCGCGCGAAGTACGTCGCGAAGCCGCCCCAGAGGGACGTCGCCTCCAGACCAGGAACGACCGCGGGCGCCCAGCGTCGCTCGGTGGTTCCGTCGCCCGACGAGCCCAGGGCGTTGTCGCCCCAGCACCAGATGCGGTCGTCGTTGGCCCGCGCGCACGCGACGGTGTTGCCCACCGACAGCGACACGATGCCCTCCGCGATGGTCGGCACCGGAACCACCGCCACCGCCGTGATGGGCGCCATCCGCCCGTCGCCGGTCTGCGCGAACCCGCGGCTGCCCCAGCACCACACCGACCCTTCGTTCGTCAGTGCGCAGACGTGGCCCCAACCCGCGCCCATCGCCGTGATGCCCGCGAGCCCCACGGGCGCGACCGGTTGCCTTCGCCCCGAGCGCCCGTCGCCCAGGCCACCCCACTCGTTCGAACCCCAGCACAGCGCCTCGCCGCCCTCGTCCGCCGCGCACGAAAACGCTGCGCCCACGGCCATGGTCGCGGTGTTCGTCACGTCGCGGGCGACCACCGACTCCAATCGCTGCGCCGCCGGCGCGCCGTCGCCGAGCTCGTTGTGGGGGTTGGCGCCCCAGCAGCGGAGCGTTCCGTCGGTGGTGCGCGCGCAGGCGTGGGTGAAGCCCGCGAAGACCCGCGACGCCGTGATGCCCACCGCCCGCGCGGCGCGGGTGAGCGCGAGCGCCTGGTCGCCGTTGCCCGCCTGCCCGACCTCGTTGGCGCCCCAGCACCACACCGCGCCGCCGACCTCCACCGCGCACGTGTGATTGAACGACGACGACAGGTCGACGAAGCGCCGCGTGCAGCGACCGTCGTCGCACACGGTTCCGTCGGTGCAGGCGTGGCCGCAGGCGCCGCAGTGGGCCGCGTCGTCAGCGAGCGTCACGCACTGCATCGCGCACCACGCCCGGCCGGGCGTCGCCACACAGGTGCGCTCAGGGTCGTCGGGCGTGACCGTCGGGAGGGAAGAGCACGCCATCGCGACCAGCAGCGCGAGCAGTGGTGCTCTCGAAACGACTCTCACCCGCGCAACCTACCGCGCGGTTTCAGCAGCGAGAAGGTCGCCGATCAGTCGCCAAACAGGCTGCCCTGTCGCGTCGGTCGCCTGAAGGTGCTCGGCCCCTCCGGAGGCAGAAGGTCCTCGTCGTTCATCCCGAGCCGTCGGCACTGGGCGTTGAAGAGCGCCACGATCGCATCCCAGCGCGGGCCGCTGCCGCGCATGCGCTCGCCGAAGCGCGGGTCGTTCTTCTTGCCGCGACGCAGCTCCACCACCGCGTGCTCGACCCGCTTCGCCCGATCGGGAAAGGCCTCCGCCAGCCGCGCCTCGAACACCGGCCCCACCTCCGCCGGCAACCGCAGCATCTGCATGAACGCCCGCCGCGCCCCGTTCGCGTGCGCCACGGTCAGCACCCGCGCCACCTGGTCGTCGTTGAGCCCGGGGATCACCGGCGCCACCGCCACGCCGCACGCCACGCCCGCGTCCGACAGCACCCTCAGCGTCGCCATGCGCCGCGCCACCGACGCGGCCCACGGCTCCATCGCGCGGGCCTGCGCTTCGTCCGCAAACGAGCAGCTCACGAACACCCGCACCTGCGCCACCTTCGACAGCGCCGCGAGCAGCGCCGCGTCTCGCTGCACCAGCGCGCTCTTGGTGATGATGGCGATCGGGTTGCGGTACTCCAGGGCGACTTCGAGGCAGCGGCGGGTGAGCTCGTAGTTCGACTCGATGGGCTGGTAGCAGTCGGTGTTGCCCGAAAACGAGATCATCTCGCCCTTCCACGAGCGGCGATCGAAGGTCGCCTTGAGCAGCTCGGGGGCGTTGGTCTTCACCACGATCTTGCGGTCGAAGTCGGTGCCCGCGCCGAAGCCGAGGTACTGGTGCGACGGTCGCGCGTAGCAGTAGGCGCAGGCGTGGATGCACCCGCGGTACGGGTTGACGCTCCACATGAACGGGATGTCCGGGCTGTCGTTGCCCGACACGATGGAGCGGGCGGTCTCTTCGAAGAGTTCGAGCCGAGCGGGCGGCGCTTCTTCGAGGTACTCGACCTCCGTGGTGCTCCACGGGTTGGGCGGGTTGTCGACCGGGCGAACCATCCGCGCCGTGCCCGCTATGAGCTCGGATCGTAGGCGCAGCGAACGCCCAGGTCGTAGTCGTGGAAGTTGGGGTGCTGCCCTTCGCGGAAGGTCGTGCGCAGGCGCTCGACCTGGTCGTTGTTGAAGCCGCCCCCGCGGGTCACGCGCGCTGATCCCTCCAACGGTCCGGTGGGGTTCTCTTGCAGGCCCGCTTCGTACTGGCGGCTGTACCAGTCCGAGGTCCACTCCCAGACGTTGCCCGCCATGTCGAGAACGCCATACGGCGATGCCCCCGTCGGGTGCGACCCCGCCGCGCTCGGGCCAACGCCTCCGCAGCTCTCCGTCCCGTTGGTCCAGTCGAGCGTGGTGCACGAGCTCGGGTCTTCGTTGCCCCAGGGGTAGCGGCGGCCGTCGGTCCCGCGCGCGGCAAACTCCCACTCGGCCTCGGTCGGCAGGCGGCCTCCCACGAAGCGGCAGAAGCTCTCCGACTGGTGCCAGTCGACGCCCGACACCGGCTGGTCGCCCTGCGGCAGCGTCGTCGCCACCGGGCGGGTGCAGGCGCCCGCGCGCACGCAGCGGGTGTACGCGTCGACGACCACCTCGGTGCGATCGAGGCAGTACCCGCGCAGCAGCACCGTGTGCTGCGGGTGCTCGTCGGGCGCGCCCTGTCCCTCGGCGCTGCCCATCTCGAAGCGACCACCCGGGATGTACACCGAGCCGTCGGGGCAGCGCGGGAGACTGGCGCGGTCGACCGTGGTGGGGGCGCTCGGCGCGGGGGCGCCACCGTCGGCCTGGGCGCGGCCGTGGAGGGCGATCCACCGTGGGCCGCTTTCGGCGCCGTCGACGGACGCGGCGCGGCGCGAGCTGAAGATGCAGCCGGCGCCGAGGCAGAGGGTGAGGAGGAGGGCGGAGCGGCGTCGAGCGCCAGGAGGAGTCATCGCCGACGGAGTCTATCCCGGCGGCGATGCGGAGGCAGCGGTCAGCGGAGGGTTCCGTACCCGAGCAGCCGCGAGGCGTAGCGGGTGGAGTCGATGAGGCCGACGTAGTTGCGGAAGCGGGTCACCGCCGTGGTCTGCCGACGCGGGTCGGACTGCGCCGGGACGAGCTGGTTGCGGGCGTCGTAGACGACCTCGACCGAGCCGTCGGCGGCGTAGATGGGCTGGAGCGTCGCGTCGACGCGCACCTGGTAGGTGTCGATGAGCAGCTCGTTGGCGTGGGCGATCATCCGCGACGAGATGCCGCGGTCGATGGTCTCGCCGTCGACCTGGTCGTTGCCGTAGCGGCGCGCGACGTAGGTGATGCCCGACTCCGGGTTGCGGAAGCGGATGCGCTCGGCCTCGGCGACGTCGATCTGCTCGGGGCCGCCCTCCGACCAGATGCGCGTGCGGTGGATGGTGTCGAGGTTGCTGTTGAGCGACGAGAACAGCATCGACCACACCACCATCGGGAGCTGCTGGCGGTACCCGATGTTGGGGAAGAGGAGCTGCGATCCGGCGGGGCGCGTGGGCTGCTGCGGCAGCACGTTGGTGCCCACCGTCCAGAGCGGGAGCACCGCGGGCTGGAGGGCGGGGAGCCCGGAGGTTCCGCCGCCCGACACCGTGGGGACGTGCATCGCGACGGTGTCCCAGTCCTCGGCGAGAACACCGCCGAGCAGTCGGTCAAACGCCTGCGGCATGTCGGTGCGGAAGTTCACCTGGAACTCGCGCCCGTCGAGGTACAGCCCGCGCGAGATCGACGAGAACGTCGGTCGCGTGTCGGTCATCATGATGGCCGCGAGGGGCTTCTCCGGGTACGAGCCCGCGTGGATCAGGTACGAGTGGTAGTCCCACGACCCGCCGGTGGAGTTGTCGTACTCCTCGCCGATGAAGCGGCCGTCGACGAGGCCCACCTCGAACTGCGGCGTCATGTCGCTGCCCTCCTCCGCCGCGTCGAAGATGGGTCGTCGCCCGCGGAGCTGATCGGCCATGGGCTCGTACACGCCGGCCTCGGGGCGGAGGATGACCTTCGCGAAGAAGTCGAAGATCTCGGTGCCCGAGACGAGCAGCGGACGGAGCCAGTTGTCGTCGCGTGAGATGCGCTGATAGAGCGCGTCGCTGAAGGCCGACGAGTAGTAGGCCGAGTCGCGCGCGACGCTCCAGTGGTAGCCGCGCAGGCGGCGGAAGATGTTGCGCGCGAGGTACGCGGGGATGCCCCACTGCGAGTACTCGCGCTGGTTGCGACGGAAGTAGAGCGACGGGTAGGTCAGCTCGTACTTGCGGATCATCGACTGGGTCACCTCGTAGATGTCGGCGCCCTGGTCGAAGTAGTTGATGTGGGGGTAGCCGGTGCCGATGTCCCAGGCGACGCGGTAGCCCCAGCGGAGGTGGTTGCCGCCCGTGCGCGCGGTCTCGACGGTGCGCCACGAGGGCGCGTCGCGGGTCGAGGTCGACGAGGTCGGGCCCGACTCGAAGTCGCCCATCGCGGCGTGGTCGCGCGGGTGCAGGCGGCAGATCTTCCCGTCGACGAGGCGCCACGCATAACGGGCGCGCTCTTCGGGCGTGGCGTCGCGGCACTGCGACGGGCTGAAGATGTTCAGCTGACGCGCGAGCTCGGTGTAGTGGATCGGCAGCACGCCGGTCTCACCGAGCACGGGGTCGGAGTACTGGATCTGGTCGAGGTCCGAGAGCTGCGAGCGCAGGCGGGCGGAGAAGCGGTCCTGCTCCGAGACGGGGATGCCGCCGCGGGTGGTGTCCGAGTCCATCGTCTCGATCACGCGACCGTAGAGGATGCCCATCGCGTAGTGGTCGTAGGAGCCGATGCCGACGGTCTCGTCGAAGCGCTCCCACTGGTATTCCATCACCGACGTGTTGCCGAAGTAGTCGATGCCCGCGTGGGGTTCGCTGCCCGCCGCGAGGCCGAGCTCCTCGTCCGAGGCCGGGTCGAGGTAGCGCGGACCCATGCAGTTGTCGTTGTTCTGGTCGGCGTTGCGGGTGTTGGTGCAGCTGTTGAAGGTGCACACCGGCGTGCAGGTCTGGGTGGCCGCGCCGTTGCGGGTGCGGAGCTGCCAGTACTGCGGGTTGTAGTTCATCGAGTCGTAGCTCGACGAGGGCAGGTGGTAGAGCCCGAGCGAGTGCCCGACCTCGTGCAGCGCGATGCCCTTGTAGGCCTCGATGCGCAGGTCGTTGTAGATGCGGCGCGAGCGCTCGGCGGGCGTGTTGCTCGCGTACTTGCGCGCGAAGTAGCGGGCCACGCCCTGGAGGTCGACGCTGCCGATCATCGGCGGCGCGCCCATGTCCTGGAAGCAGAAGCCGCGGTGTTCGAGGCGCTGGAGCAGGGTGTTCCAGGTGGCCTCGGCGCGCTCGGGGTCCATGCGGCGGAGCGGCGAGGTCTGGTCGAGCAGCGACTGCGTGCGGCGCGAGTGCGGATCGAAGCCGAGGTTGGCGAGCCAGCCCTCGTCGACCATGTCGGCCTCGACGGAGGTGTTGCGCAGGGCGGCCTGGGCCGTCTCGACGCGGGTCTCGGTGCGGCTCACGTCGCCGACGGGCGACGACGTGTCGAGGAGCTGCTGGTCGTGCAGGGCGAGGCCACGCGCGCCCGTGGACTGCGCGGCGACGGTGAGCCCGAGGTCGCGGGCGGCGCTGGCGCCGTTGACGCCGCGGACGCGGGCGTCGAGCTCGCGGTCGCTGAAGCGGGTGCGCGGCTGGCTCGCGGGGTTGCGCACCTGCGTGGTGAAGCGCTGGGCGGCGGCGCCGTTGACGAAGTCGGCGACGTCGAGCTCGCCGAGGGCGAGGAGGATGTAGTCGCGCTGCTGGGCGGCGGCGAACTCCACCGAGCGGCCCATGTTGGTTCCGCCGTTGGAGACGACCTCGCCGGTGAGGGGGTCGTAGCCCCAGTGGGCGATGCCGCCGAAGGGCGCGCGGTTGCGGCCCGGGATGTACGTGAGGTGGTTGAAGCGCACGTCGCCGAGGCGCGCGGAGTAGCCGACCTCGCGGCACGCGGTGGAGTCGTCGGCGCGCACCGGGTTGTGGCAGATGACCACGGCGGGGCCGTTGCTGGCCTTCGGGCGCTCGGCGAGCCAGGCGCCGTCGCCCTGCGGCTCTTCCGCGTTGTCGAAGAACTGCGCGTGGCAGGTCGCGCGCTCACCGCCGGTGCGGCGGCACTCGACCTCGCGGGCGTTGGCGACCGAGGCCATGATGGCGCGGTTCCAGGAGTCGACGATGTCCTCCGAGGCGCCGCGAACGTACGAGCGGCTGGAGACCTCGGCCGCCGTGGGCAGGCGGTAGGTGTCGTTGCCATCGGGGCCGGGGATCACGACGTGGTCCTGCATCTCCGGCGGCATGATGGT
This sequence comes from Polyangiales bacterium, assembly GCA_044229975.1. Classification (GTDB taxonomy): domain Bacteria; phylum Myxococcota_A; class Polyangia; order Polyangiales; genus SCUS01. The sequence continues at coordinate 387,487 of JBGARZ010000003.1, read as the reverse complement.
GTTGGTGTAGTAGGCGATCGGGCGAACGGTGCGATCGCGGTAGGGGATGGTGCAGCGGTGGTTGATGACGTCGCACTGCGAGCCGCGGCTGTTGGCCGACTGGCAGGCGTCGGCGGTGCCGTTGTTGTCGGCGTCGGTGTTGGCGTCACACGCGACGGAGGGCGAGAGGTGCGACTGCTGCCACAGGTTGTGGATCATCGCGAAGCGGTGGAAGTTGCGGTCGACGAGGCCGTAGCCGGGGTCGTAGCCGTTGCGCTCGGCGCGCGGCCCGCCGACGAGGTCGTAGGGGGCGCGGGTGAGCTCGAGCGGCTCGAAGTCGTGGTCCTCCACGCGGCGGAACGACGTGCGGATGACGGTCTCCTGCTGCGCGCAGGAGTAGACCGGCCCGTTGGCGAAGAAGTTGGCGATGAGGCAGGTCGGGATGGGCTCTTCGAAGAGGTTGGAGTTCTCCGGGTTGACCAGCCACTTGGAGGTGATGTCGAGGTAGCCGCCGGGGTGATTGCGGGGGTTGGTGGCGGCGACGCAGGAGCCGTCGGGGCCGCGCACCATGCCGGCGTTCATCTCGCAGAAGTTGTTGGCGTCGGGCGAGGCGGGGTTGGTCTCGGTCCACGCGACGGGGGCAAACGACAGCTCACCGAAGACCGAGCCGTACCAGACCCACGACCAGTCGGGGTTGTTGACCAGGTTGCGTGACCAGTCGACGCGGATGTTGTCGCGCTCGTGCCAGCGGCGGTCGGAGACGTTCTCCTCGACGACGTTGAGCTCTTCGCCGGTGGTGGGGTTGTACCCGCGGCGGATGTCGAAGTGGCTCTCGATGCGGTACGCCGCGACGATGATTCCGTGGGGCGTGCGGCGCACATCCGGGGCGCGTCCGTCGCTGCCCTCGATGTACTCGTACGCCTTGCGGGCGAGGAGGAAGTCCTCCTGGATCTCCCAGCGGATGCGGTCGACGTCGTCGTAGGTTCCGACGGGCATCATGGAGTTGTCGGCGTTGCCGTCGACGACGAAGTTGTTCGCGTAGAACTCCGGGTCGTCGCCCTGGTCGGTGTAGTTCGCGCCGACGAAGAACGTCTTGGGCAGAGCGTTTTCGCGGGTTCGGTCGATGGGGGAGCGCTCTTGCGCGCAGTCCATTCCACCGACGGAGAGTGCGGCGAGACAGAGCACCGCGAGCGAGCGCCAGGGTGAGCGGGGTACCGTTGTACGGGCCATGGGAGGAGTGTGCTCCTGCGAGGGGTGACGTTGGGTGAGTGGGAGACAACGGCGCACCGGAGAGCGCGGCGGCGGCAGGCCGTCGGCTCCGGTGGCGTGCGCGGACGCTACTACGGGAAGAGGGATTGCGGGGGAGCGCCAACGCGCGAACCCCAGCCCCACAGTGGGTTGAACCCCTGTATCTGGTCGGTGAAGGAGAGTCCGTCAGCGCGGCGAGATGGGCACTTCGGCGCCGATGCGGCGGCCGTTGGCGTCGAGGCGGGCGAAGCGGAGGGTCACGCCGTCGCGGTCGATCTGCGTCCAGGCGGCGGCGAAGTTGCGGCCGTTGAACGCGAGCGCGCCGAGGGCGGCGAGGGAGGTGCGACTGTTGAGCTGCCCGAGGGCGCCGACCACCGCGCCCTGCGGGTTGAGCCGGCCGAACTGCACCGTCGGCGTGTCGTCGTCGAGGCGGGTGAAGACGAGACCGTGCTGCGCCCCGGCGCCCGACAGCGTGGGCTGGAAGACGATGCCGCGGCGATCGGTGACCGCCTTGCGGGGGATGGCAGTGGTGGCGTTGGAGAGGCCGCCGAAGACGAGGCCGTTGCGGAAGGAGTCGTCGTCCGTCTCCTCGAAGGTGTCCTCCCAGACGGCGCCGACCTGACCGTTGGACCAGTCGAGCGCGACGCTGCCGTTGCGGCCCGCGTGGGCGTCGAGGCGGACGGGCGTCGCGACGGTGGTGCCGTTGACGACGGCGGCGAAGGTCTCGGCGCGCTCGTCGCGGGGGACGAAGTGGTTCCAGCCGACGAACCAGCGCTCGTTGGCGGCGGCGAGGCCGACGGTGCCGAGCACGAGCTGGTTGGCGGCGATGGTGAGCGGCGCGCCGATGGCCGCACCGTCCTGGCCGACGCGCGCGAGGTGAACGCTCATCTGGTTGGACGCGCTCGCCGACAGGTACGCGACGCCGTACTGACCGCCGCTGGCGACGACCTCGGAGAGCAGGTTGAGGTCGCCGCTGCCGACGCGGGCGGGCGTGCCTTGCGGGCGGCCTTCGGTGTCGAGGCGGAGGAGGTAGCTGGAGAGGCCGTCGTCGCTCACGTCGATCCAGCCGACGGCCCACCCGGCGGGGCCGCGGGCGACGCGCGGGCGCAGGCGCACCGAGCCGCCGCGCGTGAGCTGCACCGCGGGGCCGCGGCGCTTGCCCTCGGCGTCGAGGCGCGCGAACCAGATGTCGGCCTCTTCGTCGCTGATGGCGGTCCAGGCGACGCCGTAGCCGTCGCCATCGGGGACGACGTGCGGATAGATGTGAAGGGCCTCGTCATGGGTGTCGACGCGCTGTTGCAGGCGCGCATCGAGGTGCAGCGGGTCGACGCAGCGGTCGCCGGTGGCGCACATGGTGTCGGCGACGCAGACCTGCTGAGAGCGGGCGCACTGGCCGACGGTCCAGAGGTGGGCGCGGCGAGCGTGCGCGGTGGTGGCACGCGCGACGGGTGCAGCGGGGCGGGTCGCGACGAAGGTGGCGGCGCCGAGGGTGAGGGCGCCAGCGGCGAGGGCGGCGCGGCGGAGGGCGGCGGCGCCGAAGCGCTGGCGGGCGAGGTGGAGGGTGAGGCCAACGATGGAATCGGGTCGACGCATGGGCTCTGTGCTCCTGGTGGGATGTCGCGAGGCGCAGGCGCAGGCTTAGTACCATCGGGCCCGGATGGGGAGGGCGGCGCGCCACTCCGGGAGCGACGGCGACGCCTGCGGTGAGCGGCCTTACCCGGCGGGACGCGACCGCCCACGCCCGCAGTCGCCGACGTCCGGACGAGGTCTCGTCCGATCTCCGTGACCGCAGAGCTTCGCGTGGTGGCAGTCCCCGGGGCCTACGCCGCGGCGTTAGCGCGGCGCGCGACCACGACCTCTCCGGTCGGACGGACGAGGACCGGAGAGGTGATCGTTTGCGCGCCGCGCTAACGCCGCGGCGTAGGCCCCGGGGGCTGCCACCACGCGAAGTTCTGCGATGGATCGAGCGTCGAAAGACCGCGCCGTGCCCCCGTCGAGCGTCTTCGATCTTTTGAAACGCCGCCCCGGAGCCTCGGCGCTCCCTTTTGCGCCATCGAAACCGCGCTTCTCCCCACCGGCGCAGTCTTTCGACCTTTCGAAGCGCCGCTCCGCCCCCCCGGCGCGGCGCTTCGAACCCGCTAAGCGACGGGCTTCGGATCCGGCGCAGCCTTTTCCTTCACCACACGGGTCTTCGGGAAGAACCGCTCGGCTGCCGCCTTCCCGAGTTCGCTCACCAGCGCGCCGTAGGTCTTCTCCATCACCCGCTCGAAGGCCCGAATCGCCGACCGGGCCTTCGTGCCCGCGATGCCCTCCGCGGTCTCCGCGGCGCCCAGCGCCTCTTCGGCGGCCTTCAGCGCCGGAACGCCCTTGTTGAGGGCCGTCACGAGGGTCTTGCGCGCGGGGTCGGTGGCGGGGAGCGCGTCGACCACGCGCGCCGTGAGCTCGTCGTAGCGCTGGACGTTTTCGTCGACGGGCGCGGCCGTGAAGTACCCGACGCCCTTGGTGAAGATGAGGGTGTACGGCGCCTCCTTCTCGGCGTCCTTGCTGCGCCCGGCGAGGCCGGCGCGGAACTCGTTGGTGGCGTCGTCGAGGTCGTCGTCGGCCGCGTCGCGGTCGGCGAGCGCCGCCTGGATCGGGTCGTCGGCGTCTTCCCACGCGCGCCCCGTGTCGCGAACGGCGATCGTCGCGCGCTCGGCGCTCTCGGCGAGGTCGGCGCGGCCCGCCCGGCGAAGTCGGCGGGTGACATAGCGACCGTAGCGAGCCACGACGGTATACGAAGAACCAGTGGGCGGAAGACGCATCGGTGAAACCTCCTCGAAGGGTGAGCGAACACCCATGCCGGAGTCGTGCGATGGAAGGAAGAAGAAACGACGGACGGAACCCTGTCGGTAATCGTCAATGGAATGACAGTGGACGCTGTCATGGGAATGACGACGGGTGGAATTCCGGCATTCTGCGAAAGGTGCTTCGTCACGACGAACTCATCCGAACGCTATTGACGGCGTCGGGGTCATGGGTGGACAAGGGACGCTCATCAGACCCTTTAGGGGGTGGAGGTCGTTGATGGTGCGGTCGCTCGGGTCGCTGGCCACAGTCGTGCTTTTGTCCTTTGTGGCATTGAGCACATGGTCCTGCTCCTCAAGGGTCAACGGAGCTGCGCCCAACGGTGCACATGACGCTCTCCCATTGACGGGTGCGCGCGAGCAGCATTGGATGCTGCCCAACATCGCGCACAGCCGTGTGGTGGTGGCGGTAGGGCAGGAGCCCACCGCTGACGGACTCCGACACGGCGTCGTTTACCCACGACGTGCTCGGTCGGGCCGCGTCGGTGACGCACGACGGCGAGACGCTGACCTACCAGTACGACTCGGCGGACCGGCTGACGGGCCTCGTCAACAACGCGACGTCGCCCCCAGCGACGGTGCTCAGCTACACCTTCGGTTCGGGGGCGACGACCCGCCGCCCGTCGCTCGCGGCGCTGCCGCGCACCAACTGCGTGCAGGACTTCCTCTACCAGTCGACGTCAGACGACCTGCGGATGTGGCGAGCGCGCACGCTCAACGCGACGACGAGTCAGCGGCAGGGCCTGACGGAGCTGGAGTTCACGGCCGACGGACGGGTGAACTCGGAGCGGGACGACGTGCTCTGGCGGTACACCTACTACAACGCGGCGCGGCGGGTGTCGTTTCACTCGGAGTACGTCAACAACGGCGCGGGAACGTACGTGCAGGAGAGCGGCAACTGGAGCTACTACGACGCGTGGGGCAACACGACGCTCATCGACCGCTATCAGGACTGGGGAAGCGGCTGGGGGTGGAACGTCATCGAGGGGCGGACGTTCTCGGTGAGCGACCGGCTGCTGACGCGGGCGATGGGGCCGAGCGCGTCACCGACGCACACGCTGACGCACGACGCGCGCGGTCGGGTGACGGGCGACGGGGAGTACACCTATGCTTGGGACGTGCGCGATCGGCTGACGGGCGTGACGCGGGTGTCGGACAGCGCGAGCTGGACCTTCGGCTATGACGCGACCGGGCGGCTCACGTCGATGGTGGAGGGCGCGCAGACGGTGACGCTGCGGTGGCGGGGCTGGACGCTGCGGAGCGAGCGCATCGAGGAGTCGGGGGAGACGCCCATCGAGCGGGTCTACCGGGCGGACGGGATCGACCAGGGGGGCGAGCACCTGGCGATGATGCGCGATGTGCGCGGCAGCGTGATGGGGCTGACGCTCGCTGGCGATCGGGTGCGGACGTACCGCTATGGGGTGTGGGGAGAGCAGACGGTGACGGCGCCCGGCAGCGGGCTCGGGGTGTACGACACGCACATGGGCTTCACCGGGCATGTGGTGCATCGGCCGACGGGGTTGGTGTTCGCGCCGGCACGGGTGTACTCGCCGCGGCTGCGGCAGTGGCTCACCAGGGATCCACTGGGGGAGCGGGATGCGGTCGATGGGCGGAATCTGTACGCATATGTGGCGGGGGACCCGGTTAACGCGGTCGATCGTACGGGTCTGCATGCTGGTGAGGAGCGTGAAATGTGGGGAGGTCACTTGGATGCGATCTGGGAGGGCCCCACAAACCTGTGGGCTTATTTGGTATGGCACGTGATCGATAGTGATAGCCCGAATTCATACGTCGACGTTCAGCCCTGGTCTGAGGAAGAGAGTCGCGGATACTCGGATTACGCAATATATGTCTACAATAGTGGCGTTCCCTCCGGGAACCAGCAGGCATACACGATCGGAAACGTGGTCTTCATCCGGGGGGAGGATCCATCCTATCTCTTGCTCAAGCATGAGCATCAGCACATCGTGCAGTCTCAACTGCTGGGCTGGTTTTTCGGACCAGCGAGTTTGCTCGGGCAGGGGAGCTCTCTGCTTATTTCGACGGTGCAGGATCGGGTGAATCCTGGCAACCGAGACCAAGACCTTCCAGGTGGAGATCCCTTGTCACGGTGGAACTTCATGGAGAGAGGGCCGTACAGCGATATAGTCAATCCCCGTCCTTTTACTATTTCGTGTCCAAGATGACTAATCGCTTGCGTGGCATCTGCTTTGCGTCGGTGATCGCCGCGATGGCGTTGGCTTGCGGCTCCGGCTACGCAGTAGATGGCCTCGTTCGCAGAGTGCCGGTATCTGCGTCGTTCGACGACCAATGTGTCGTGCACGACTTGGAGAAACGACGGATACCCAGCCCGATGGCCTGTCGGGCTGAAGGGCAAGGGTTCATTTGCGCAGACAGCACTCCTGATCGAGAATATTACGTCACATCTGTCCATGGACGGCGGCGCTTTGTCGAGTGGGGACTGGCGCCTCGGCGGCACTCGACTCGACAGGAGAGGCACCGTTGGACGCAAGAACTTGATGCCATGTATGAGTCGTGGCGGGCCGCATGTCCTGGCATCGGCGAAAGGAGCAGTATCGCAGAGACGTGTCGTGGCCCGTACTGCGCTTCTTGGTAGCGGCGTGCGCGCACAATGAAGGTGAGCGGTGTGCCGGGGTACGACGCGGGCGAACGGGTGACGGGCGAGCGCCACCACAGGGACGGTGAGAAGCGATATGAATCGACCGATGCCGTCGGCACGCTGGACCTCTCCCGCTCACCTTCTGCTGATCTCCGCGGTGGTCGGTTGCGGCCCATCGTCGGCCACTGATGCGGGCACGGACGTTTCGATCGCCGACGCGCCCGAGCACAACGCGGACACCGACGTCGCGATGACGACGGACGCAATCGTCGCCGTCGATACAGCCGTAGTGGTCGACGCGTCCGTGGATGCAACGGGCGCCGTCGATGTTGCAGTAGTCGTCGAGGCGTCAATAGACGCCATGGCCGTTGTCGATGTTGCCGTGCCGATCGACGCGCCGATCGACGCAACCGTGCCGGCAGACACGCCAGTGGTGGTCGACGCCACCGCGACAGCGGATGCCACCGCGACTGATGCCACCGCCTCGACGACGGACACCCCGCCCGACGCGCCCGCGGGCTGCCGCTCTGACGCCGACTGCGACCCGCTCACCCAGTTCTGTCGCGCCGACATGCGCTGCGTTCCCCGCGAGTGCGTCCCCGCCACTGCTCGTTGCACCGCCCTCGGCGCTCGCGAGACCTGCGACGCCCGCGGCACCGCCTACGCCGCCACCCCTTGCGCGCCTACCCAGAGCTGCCGCGACGGCGCCTGCCTCCCCCGCGTCTGCACCCCAGGCTCCCTCCGTTGCGCCGCGTCGAGCTTCACCCTCGTCGAGACCTGCGCCCCCGACGGCCTCACCTACTCCGCCACGCCGTGCGCCCCCACCCAGAGCTGTCGCGACGGCGCCTGTCTCCCCCAGGTCTGCCCGCCCGGCGTCCTACGCTGCTCGGGCACAACCGCCGTCCATCGCTGTGCCCCCGACGGCCTCGCCTACGCCGACCCGACGCCGTGCCCGTCGATGAGCGGCTGCGACCCCACCGCCAACATGTGCGCCGGCTGGACCTGCGTGCCCGGCGCGCTGAGCTGCGACGGCAACGTCGCGCGCGTCTGCAACAGCGACGGCTTCGGCCACACCACCACGCCCTGCAGTGCGCGACAGACCTGCTCGGCGGGCGCGTGCCTCGACCACGTCTGCACGCCATCGACCCGCTCGTGCGTCGGCGTCGACGCCCAGCGCCAGTGCAACGTCGATGGCCTCGGGTACGCCGCCACGCCCTGCGCCGCGATGAGCTCCTGCGTCGACGCGACGGGCGTGTGCACACCGTGGGTGTGCGTCCCCGGGTCGGTCAACGGATGTCGCGGCCTGCGGCTGGCGGTCTGCATCGCCAGCGGGCAGGACGTCGTGGCCACGGCCTGCCCGGAGGTCGCCAACGCGAACTCCATCTGCGTCGCGGGAGCATGTGCGATCGCGATGTGCAGCACGGGCTACGGCAACTGCGACGGCAGCGCCGCCAACGGCTGCGAGGTCGCGCTCACGACGAACGCCGCCCACTGCGGCGCGTGCGGCCGGGCGTGTGCGCTCCCTCACGCGACCGCTGTCTGCGCCGCAGGCGCGTGCTCCGTCGGGACCTGCGAGGCGGGCTACGGCGACTGCGACAGCGACGCCGCCAACGGCTGCGAGACGGACCTCCGGAGTCCGACAGCGTGTGGTCGATGCGGCAACGCGTGCCCGGCCGGGGTCGCCTGCCGCGCGTACGTCTGCGGCGGACCCGCAGGCGCCGACATCGCGCTGGCCTACGCGCACGGCTGCGCCCGCCACGCGACGGGGGCGGTCTCCTGCTGGGGCAACAACTACTCCGGACAGCTCGGCGACGGAACGCAGATGGGTTCGCTCACGCCGGTGCCCGTGCAGGGCCTGAGCGACGCCGCGCAGTTGAGCGCGAGCTACGAGCACACCTGCACGGTGCGCGTCGGCGGGGCTGTCGCGTGCTGGGGCCGCAACACCTACGGAGGACTCGGTGATGGCACCACGGGCGCGCGATCGACGGTTGCGGTGACCGTGCTCGGCCTCGGTGACGCGGTCGGGGTCGCCGCCGGGACGGACTTCACCTGCGCGCTGCGCGAGGCGGGCACCGTGTCCTGCTGGGGCGTCAACACGCACGGGCAGCTCGGGAACAACTCCCTCGCCAACACCTCCACACCCGTTCTGGTTGCGGACCTTGGCGCCGTCACGCAGATCGCGGCGGGCCTCCGTCACGCGTGCGCCCGTCTCCTCTCGGGCGCGGTGGTCTGCTGGGGCGCCAACGACGCCGGTCAGCTCGGCAACGGCTCCACCATGAATTCATTGGTTCCGGTGGCCGTCGTGGGGTTGACCGACGCGGTGGAGGTCTCGGCGGGCATCTTCCACTCGTGCGCCCGCCGCGCATCGGGCACCGTCGTCTGCTGGGGCGCGAACGACCTGGGCCAGCTCGGACGCGGCAGCGCCGGGGCCAGCTCGCCGACACCCGCGCCGGTGGTCGACCTCTCCGACGCGGTGCAGGTCAGCGCCGGGGCCTATCACTCGTGCGCCCGTCGCGCGTCGGGCGCTGTCGTCTGCTGGGGCAGCAACGGAGGTGCCCTGGGCAACGGCATGACGGTGAACTCACCGCGGCCGGTGACCGTCGCGGGGCTGACCGATGCGGCGTGGGTCGTCGCGGGATTCGCAGGTTCGGGCGCGCGGCGCGCGGGCGGCGAGGTCGTGCGCTGGGGCGCCAACGAGGACGGACGGTTGGGCGGCCCGATGCGCTCCATCCTCGTGCCGACGGCCATCGCGGGCTTTCCGTGACGACCGCTCCTGCCGAGGTCATCGCGCCCGCCTACCGTCCCCCTTCCCACGGCGGCGGCGATGCTACATACGCCCGCCATGGAACAAGAACGACGAGACGCCGCGGTGCGCGCCATCACCGACGACGGCTCCTTCCGGGTGGTGGCGCTGCGGACGACGGACACGGTCCGCGCGGTGGTGGCCGCGCAGAAGGCGAAGGGCGAGGCGGCCCGCTGGCTGGGCGAGATCGTGACCGGGGCCATCCTGGTGCGCGAGACGATGGCGCCCGACCTGCGGGTGCAGTGCATCCTGCAGTCGGCCAAGGGCCGCGACTCGCTGGTGGCCGACTCGCATCCCGACGGGGGCGTCCGCGGACTGGTGCAGCGCACGCCGGGCGGATCGCTGGTGCTGGGTGACGGGTCGGTGCTCCAGGTGATGCGCTCGCTGCCGCGCGGTGGCGCGCAGAAGGGCGTCGTGCGCGTGACGGGCGAAGGCGGCGTGTCGGCGTCGCTGATGGCCTACCTGTTGGAGTCCGAGCAGGTGCAGTCGGCCATCGCGGTGGCGACGGTGATGGACGGCGACGAGGTCGTCGCGGCGGGCGGCTATCTGGTGCAGTTGCTACCCGAGCTGGCCGAGGCGCAGCTCGCGGTGATGACCGCGCGGCTGGAGCACTTCCCTCCAGTGGGAACGATGCTGCAAGACCCCGCGATGACGCCGGAGACGCTGCTCGCCGAGGTGCTCTACCTGATGCCCTATGGCGTCACCGGGCACAGCGACGTGAAGTACCAGTGCCGCTGCGACTGGGAGAAGCTCCGCACGACGCTCCGCACGCTCCCCGCGAAGGACCTCGAAGAGATGATCGCCGAGGGCAAGGACCTCGAGATCCAGTGCGACTACTGCCGCACGGACTACCGCTTCCCCGTCTCCGAGCTGAAGACCCTCCACGCGATGGATTGACCCATCACGAGCGAAACCCCGTCGTCGCCTCGTCGAGCCGCGCGACCGACGCCTCGCTCATCATCCACCCCAACGCCCCTGCATTGCGCGCCGCCTGCTCGCCCGTTCGCGCACCCGCCAACGGAATCACGCCCGCCTTCGCGCGCAGCCAGTTGAGCGCCACCTGCTCCACGGGTCGCTCGCCCTCCGCGCGCCCGATCTCTCGCAGCAACGCCACCACCGGCGCGGCCGCTGCGAGGTGCTTGTCCGCGAACCACGGCGACTTTCCCCTCGGCCCATCGGGCGCTTGTCCGACCGCGTACGACCCGAGCAACACGCCCTGCTCCAACGGGCTGTACGCCAGCAGTGACGCGCCCAGCTCGCGACACGCATCGAGCACCCCGTCGGTCTCCGGCGCGCGGTGCAGCAGGTTGTACCGCACCTGATTGCTCGCCAACGACACGCCGCGCCGCGCGAGCGCCGCGTGCGCGCGACGCATCTCGCTCGCGCTGAAGTTGCTCACGCCGACGGCCGTCACGAGCCCCTCATCCACGACGTCCGCGAGCGCCGCCATGAGGTCGTCGATGGACGCCTCTTCGAAGTCCGCCCAGTGCACCTGATAGAGGTCGACCTTCGCGACGCCCATCCGTCGCAGGCTCCCCGCCAGCGCGGGTCGCAGCGCCTTCGCACCACCACGCCCGCGGAGCGGCGCGAACTTCGTCGCGAGCACCACCGGGGCCTTGGACTTGCGGACGAGCCATCCGAGCACCTGCTCCGAGGCGCCGTGTCCGTAGACCTCCGCCGTGTCGAAGAGCGTCACGCCCGCCTCGACCGAGGCCATGAACGCATCGACCACGTCGCGTGAGGTGTGTCGCTGGCCGTAGCCCCAGTACCGAACGTCTCCCCACGACCACGCGCCGACGCCGAGGGAAGGCACCCGGAGCGCCGAGGCTCCGATCGAGACGGGGGGAGGGTGGGTGAGGTCGAACACGTTGCTCGCGGGAGATTGGATGAGTCTCGGTGACACATGCCAGCAGGGACGGGCTGGCGCGTGGACCCTATCCCCGAGTCGGGGCCTTCGGTGTATCGTCGGCGCCGCCGTCGTAGAGCGCCGCCCCGGATGCGTCGGGACGCCTGCGGCATTCAAGCACCGCCCCATCTGGAGTGACACATGAGCGAAGCGCCGCGCGCCGAGGTTGAGCTTGTTTTCGAGGGCCCCGGTGGCGGTTGGCGTCCGGTGCACGTGTTCATCGACGAGGGGATGTCGCGGCTCTACGAGGCCTCGCTCATCCTCGCCAACCGCAACGTGGGCGCCAACGTCGAAGAACTCTTCGAGCGCAACGTCAGCCTCGACATCCAGCGCGGCTCGGTCTCGCGCCCGCTGAAGGGCGTCGTGCGCCGCGTCGAAGACCTCGGGTCGACGGGCATGTACCGCTTCGCCCGCATCGTGGTGGTTCCGCACCTCTGGAAGCTGTCCAAGCGCGTCAACTCGCGCATCTGGCAGGACGTCAACGTCATCACGATCATCCAGGAGGTGCTCAAGGACGCGGGCGTCTACCAGGGTGACGGGGCGATGGCCTACGAGGGCGCGCTCGACCAGCTCCCGCCGCGCGAAAACTGCCTCCAGTACCGCGAGACCGACCTCGACTTCGTGCAGCGACTGCTCGAAGAGGAGGGCGTCGCGTTCTACTTCAAGCACGACGGCGATTCGGAGACCTGGCAGCTCGTGGAGGACGGGCACCCGTGGGAGGCCGTTCCGACGATGGATGGCGGGGCCATCAGCATCATCGATGGCGCCGGGTCGGCCACGTCGGGCGCCGAGACCGTGATGTGGTTCGACTGGCACCGTCGCACTGGCACCACCGGGGTGCTCTTGCGCGACTTCGACTTCACGCACCCGCGCGCCGTGCTCGACATGAGCCCGCGCAGCCCCGGTGATGGCGGCGCCCGTCCCGTCTACGACTACCCCGCGCGCTTCACCCTCGGCGCCTACGACGAGGATGCGCACGTCTATCGCCCGCACCACGGTCAGCGCCGGGCGCGCGTGCGCTTCGACGAGACGCAGGTGGAGAACAAGGTCGGTCACGGCCGCAGCTCGGTGACGGGCTTCTGGCCCGGCCGCGGCATCACCATCACCGGCCACCAGCGGCCCGAGCTCGATCGCAACTATGTGCTCCTCGGGGTGCAGCACCACGTCGCGGCCTGGGGCGACATCCCCGACGACATCCGCACGAGCGAGCACGTGAAGGCGCTGCTGCGCAACATCGAGCCGGAGTGGGAGAGCGTCGCGGACACCGCCGGCGCCGCGATGGCCACCCGCTACTGGAACCGCTTCGAGTGCGTGGCGTCGGACACCCCGATCCGGCCGGAGCGGGACACCCCGCGGCCGCTGGTGCACGGGCCGCAGACGGCGCTCGTGATCGCGGCGCCGGGCGAGGACGACGAGGAGATCTCGACGGACTTCCATGGGCGCATCCTGGTGCGCTTCCACTGGGATCGCCCCGAGATGCGCGGCCCGTCGCAGAACGGGAGCAAGTCGTCGTGCTGGATGCGCGTGGCGCAGAGCTGGGCGGGCGCGGCGTGGGGCTCGATGTTCATCCCGCGCATCGGGATGGAGGTGGTGGTGACCTTCCTCGAAGGTGACCCCGACCGCCCGCTCGTCACGGGCTGCGTCTACAACGGCGAGAACAACACGCCGTACCCGCTGCCCGCGGAGAAGACCAAGAGCACCATCAAGACGAGCTCGTCGAAGGGCGGCGCGGGCTTCAACGAGCTGCGCTTCGAAGACCTCAAGGACAACGAGCAGATCTTCATCCACGCGCAGCGCGACATGGACTCGGTGGTGCGCCACGACCAGACGCTGGTGGTGGGCCACGACCGCACCAAGACCATCCAGGGCATCGAGCACGTCACCGTCCAGAAGGACCGCATCACCAGCATCGTGCAGAACGACTCGCTGGACGTGGAGGGCAACAGCTCCATCGCGGTGCACGGCGGGGCGGGCGCGTCGCTGCGGGTCGACACGCACTTCGCGGTCACGGCCGAGTCGAGCATGGGCTTCAAGGTGGGCGAGTCGAGCATCATGCTGCTGCCCAACAAGATCACCATCAACTCGCCGACCATTCACGTCATCGGCGGGTCGCTGGTGAACATCAACGGCGCGCTGGTGAAGATCAATTGCGGCGAGACGGACAGCAACACCGTCGCGCCGCAGGAGACCGCCGTCGCGGCCGCGGTGAGCCTCCAGGGCACCTCTGGGGGTCTGCTGGCCAAGCTGAAGAACGCCATCGACCCCGCGAAGCTGGGCGAGCAGGCGAGCGCGGGGCTGAAGAAGCTGCTCGCGAAGGCGGGCGTGCCGGACAAGATCTCCGAGCGCCTCCAGGGGCTCGCGAAGACCACCGTGACCGAGCTCGCCTCAGCGCTGAAGGAAGGCCGCAAGCCCAACTTCGGGGTGATCAAGGACGCGGCGCTCAAGGCGGGCGAAGAGGCCATCACCGAAGGGGTGAAGGGCCTCGTCGGCCAGGCCTTCAAGGGCCTGGAGAACAACCCCCGGGTGAAGAACAGCCCGCTGCTCTCCGGGCTCGTGAAGGAGCTGAAGGGCGTGACCACCACCGCGGCGACGTGGGGCACGCTGCGCGCGGTGGGGCTCGATCAGGGCATGGCGCGCGACCCGTTCTGGACGGTGCTGAAGCAGCGCAACGGCGCGGACGTCGCGGCCTTCCTCAAGGGCCCGGCGGTGACGGCGGGTCGCGAGGTGCTGCAAGGGTGGATCGACCGGCGTGGCCTGCCCCCGCAGGCGGCGAAGCTCGCGGCGCAGGCCGTGAAGCAGCTCGACAGCGTGATCGGCAAGCAGGTCGACCGGCTGTTCCTGCCGCACTGAGATCGACGTGCTGGTCATTCGCAGCGCGCAGATGGACGCCCTCGCCCGCGCGGCGATGGACCCCTTCGTGGAGAACGTCACCGCGCACCTCCGACGGGTGTGGCCCGAGGAGTGCGCGGCGATGGGCGAGGAGGGCCTGGAGCGCTTCGTCGCCCACGGCATGGAGCGCTGCGCGCGGTACGAGATCGACACGGAGTACGACGTGGGGCGCTACTGCGACGTGATGTTGCTGTTGCACCCCCAGTTCGACGAAGACCCCAACCTGCCTTGGGCCAACGACACGCTGACGAGCGAAGGTCTCGACGGGCGGATGAAGGTCGACCAGTTGATGGAGCGCGTCGAGGCGCTCTGCGAGGACATGCTCGGCGCGCTCGACGCGACCGAGGAGTGAGGAGCGTCCGATGGGTCTCTACGACTATTTCTTCGGCCCTTCCGAGGCTGACCTCGCGAAGCAGCGGGCGGCGCAGCGGGCGGCGGCGCAGCGGGCGGCGGCGCAACGAGCGGCGGCCCAGCGGGACGCGCAGGCGAGGCTCTGCCAGAGCCCCACGCAGCGAACGGGGACGCTCCCCTGCGGGCTCCCGATCAAGGTCAACCTGTGTGACCTGAAGGACCTCAAGCTCACCGAGCGCAAGGTGGGCAAGGGGCACGCGCCGTGGGTGGGCAACGAGACCCCGCCGAAGGAGCGCTTCCTGCCGCAGGCCTTCGTGATCCATTCGCGGGGCACCAAGACGGCGAGCCCCTACGTCACCGGGACCATCATCGAGGTGACCGCGGGCTCCCCCCGGGATACCCGCAAGACCTATCTCGATATCGTCATCGAAGAGGACTACCAGTTCTGCGGGGAGTTTACGCACCCGCACCTGGTGCTGACCGACCCGCTGGGGAAGGCGACCACGTTCAAGGGACAGAAGACCCACGCGCTGGCGGTGTTTCGCAAGGTGCGCGCGGCCGACGACGCGAAGATCGGCTGGCTCAAGGTCGGCAGCTTCGTCGACATCTGGCCGGTGCGCTGGGGCTATCAGGACTATCGCATCTCGGCGCTGGTCTGCGGCGGGCGCAAGGTCGGCGCGGCGGTGCGCTCACAGCACACGGTCATCCGGGCGTACCCCGATGACCAGTGGGAGCTGTCGATCTCGTCGCCGTCGTTCTTCAGCGCGTCGATCAAGCACGGCATCAACACGGCGGGCGGCGGCCGGGTCGTCACCACCACCGGGTCGGCCTCGGTCGCCCTGCGGAACACCACGGCGACGGCGACGGCCACGCGCACCAACAACAACGGCACGGTGGAGTGGAAGGGCACGGCGGAGAACAAGCCCGTGGGCCCGCGCGCGCCGGGCACCATGGGGCCTGACGACAAGGGCTCTACGGACATCGAAACGCGCGTCAAGGTTGAGCTCAAGCGCAACGACGTGAAGGTGATGGGTCTCGACTGGATCCTCACCGCGATCAACACCTTCCGCAACATCGCCGCGGCCATCACGGCCGTGAACGACGCGATCAAGAAGTACAAGCCCAAGGTGGGCTGGGACTGGGCCTTCGGCGTCGAGGTGCTCACGGGCTCGCTCAAGGCCACCTGGGGTTTCAAGGAGTCGATCGATAACCGGGTGTTCTTCGGCTACTCCATCGCGGTTCGCCTCGTGCTGGTGAAGGTGACCTTCAGCGTGGGCTTCGGCGTCGACCTGACCATCAAGGGCTATGGCTTCACGGCCGGCATCGAAGGAAAGATCGACGGCAGCCTGACGGTGTCTCAGGACATCGAGCGCAAGTCCATCAAGGAAGCAGAGTGGAAGCACGCTCGCTTCAAGAGCGACATCCCGGCGTCGCTCTACGCGAAGGGGATGCTCATCCATGATCGCGTGCTCTCGTTGAAGGCGGGCGTGGAGACCGGCTTCGAGACGGACGGCAACGTCGGCTTCGACCAGCAGGGCCTCGGCATCATGGTGAGCAAGATCGAGTTCAAGGGCATCACCCTGAAGGGCAAGGCGGTGGTGGTCTCCTTCATCGACGCCGACGTCGATTACATGGTGATGCAGAAGACCAAGATCGGCGGCCCGCTCCGCTTCCCTGGATAGGACCAAAGAGGGTTCATTCGATATGGCGCGCTCATTGGTGGTGCTCGACGTCGACGTCGAGGGCTGTGACGTCGAGGTCTGGGTCAATGACATCCCGATCTTCCGGGTGCCCGCGGCGGCCGGCGGGGGAATGCATCAGGTCGATCACGTTCTCATTCGCGGAGAGAACCTCTTCGAGGTGGTGATCAACCCGGGCTCCACGCCGTCGGTGGCCCGCACCGAGAAGCGCACGCTGCCGGGCGATGGCGTCGCGGTGAAGGTGCATGCCGCGCGCTGCCCGCCGGGGACGCAGCCGGGTGAGCCCGACACGGTCTCGCTCTTCCGCTTCGGCGAGACGCTCGCCGATGGTGCGTTGGAGTTTCCGCGCGTGGTGCGGGCGACCCACGTGTTCGAGGACGTCCTCGGGCCCTGGGCGTGGGAGCGGGCAGAGGTGCTTCAGATGGACGGCGCGCTCCTGCAGGAGGCCACGCGCTACGTGCAGTCGATGCACGGCGCCCTGGCGCGCAAGAGCTTCCCGGGGTTCTGGGCGCACAACGAGATCGCCCACCGCGAGGTGTGCATCGCCTTCGACGTGGCGCTGGCCGATCGGCAGCGTGCCGCGGAGGCCGCGCTGGCCGAGATGTTCGCCGAGCCGACGTTTGCGATGGCGCCGCTGGTGGCCGAGCAGTTCGACTATCGACTGGTCGCGGGCGGACGGATGCTGGAGTGCGTCGCGAAGGACGGCCGCGGGGTGGTGCGCACCGAGCCCGACGAGGAGGGCAAGGCGGTGCGGTTTCCGATCATGGTGGGCCGCTTCGAGGGGAGCCTGCGCGGGCTGCGCTGAGGTCGCGCGGGCTACGCGTTCTGGAGGGTCATCGCGATGGGGGTCGCGGTGACGGCGCCTTCGGGGGAGCGGGCGTAGCGGGTCATCACCCGGGGGTCGTTGCTCTCGGCGAGGAGGCAGGTGAGCGGCGCGAAGAAGTGCTCGACCTGCTCCGGGGTGCAGCGGGCGAGGTGATCGGCGAGGCGCGCCGGGTCCCAGAAGGGCGCCGAGTTGAGGCGGGCCTGATCGTCCCAGGTCACCAGCGAGATGAGGTGCTGGTAGATCTCGATGAACGGTCGATCGCTCACCAGGAAGATCGCCGACCCGTTGCCCCAGGTCTCCTCGAAGACGTCGGCGAGGCCGTCCGACGCCGGGGTGAGCGCGACGAGGAAGGGCGCCGTCTCGCCGAGGTCGTCGGGCTCGCGCGTCTCGTCGACGGCGCAGAACTCCTCCTCGATGCGGTTGACCAGCGTGATGAGGTCGGGCCCGCGCGCGCAGTCGATGATCGCGAAGTAGTTGCCCTCCTCGGCGTGCAGGGCCCAGCGGGCGCAGTCGTGCGGGGCGCTCTGCATCCCGCGCATGAGGTCTTCGGCGGTGATCTCGCCCGTGTCGGTGCCGGCGCTCGGGGGGACCTCCAGAACGTGGCTGGTGAGGGCGACCTCGAACAGGGTCTGCCCGGCCGAGATGCGGTCGCCGCTGTTGAGCGTGGCGTCGGTGACCTGGGCGTTGTTGAGGAAGGTTCCGTTGTGGGACTGGAGGTCGCGCACGCGAGCGCCCTGCTCGTCGCAGTAGAGGGCGAAGTGCACGTCGGACAGGTAGACGTCCTGGAGCACCACGTCGGACTGCGCCGCGCGGCCGAAGGTGCGAGGCGTGCCGGCGGAGATCTGCACCGCGTGGCCCGCGTGGGTTCCGTTGAGGATCGTCAGGTTGAGGATCATGGCGCGCCTTGTGGCAGGGGGAGGGAGGGTCAGCGGTCGGGCGGCGGCTCGGGCAGCGGCTCGGTGTCGCAGCGCACGCCGTCGTCGCCGCGGGTGAAGCGCAGCAGGGTCTCGCCGCGGTGGCCCTCGGTGACCCACCAGGAGATGGGGCCCATGAAGTGGGCGAGCTCGTCGGGGGTGCACGTCGGGAGGTAGCTGCGGAGCACGCGCGGGTCGTAGTAGCGGAAGAAGAGCTTCTTGCCGTCCTCGGACTGCACCTTCAAGAAGCGCCGGAGGTGGCGGCGCAGCGAGAAGAAGTCCTCCGTCGAAAACAGGAACGTCCCCCAGCTATCGCCCCAGCCGCGTTCGAGGAGCGTGTCGAGGAAGGGGTCACCTGACCGGACCTCGACGAGGTAGGGCGCCACGTCCGACAGCCCTTCGCCCTGCCAGCCTTCGTAGAGCGAGCGGTGGAGCAGACCCGACTGGAGCACCGTCGGCAGCACGAGGTCGTCGCGGGCCGCGTCGACGAGCGCGAACATCGGCGCCGGGTGCTGCTGTAGCACCCACCGTACATGCTCGATGCGATCGGTGAACTCGGGTCGTTCGGACACGGTGGGCGGTGTTGGAGGAGAGGGAGCGCTCGGCAGACGCTCAGTGGGCCGCGGCGGTGGCCGTGGAGTTGCGCATGCGCGCCCTGGCCTTCTCGCACTCTTCGCAGAACGGCACGCCGGCCTTCGCGGCGGCCTTGAGCACGGCGCCCTGCGAGACCGACCCGATGAGCACGGTGGGCTCTCCCTGAACGATCACCCCGCCGTGGTTGGTGGGGTCACCGAGGCGGGCGGCCTGCTTGTTGTTGATGAGCACCGTGGGCTCGCCCATCTTGATGCTGTCGGGGGGCGCGTTGCACTGGGCCATGTCGCCGACGCGGGCGGCGGCCTTGTTGCCGATGAGCACCGTGGGCTCACACGCCGGGAGGATGGGGCCGCCGACGTGAGGGACGGGGCCGGGTTCGACCTTCGGGCAGACGTGGTTGTCACCAAGGCGAGCGGCTGGGGGCATCGGTCTCGGATGGCATCACAGGGCCCGGTGCGGCGTCAATGCGCCCCGCGCGTCAGCGACCGCCCGAGAGCAGGAAGGCCGACGCGCCGACGCTCACGATGATGAGCAGGCCGATGGCGATCATGATCCAGGCGGGCTGGCCTGCGATGGTGGACGCGGGCTTCGGCGACGAGAGGGACTCGGACGTGCGCGGCGGGGCGCCCATCGCGAAAGCTGTGGGCATCGGCGCGCCCGGGTTGGACGGACGACCGTAGGGGGGCTGCGACCCGGCGAGCATGGCCTCGATGGGGATGGCCATGGTGGGTTCGACGGGCGGCTGCGACGGAACCGACGAGGCCGGGCGAAAGGGGTCGCCGCCGAAGGGGTCACCCGAGAGCGACGGGCGCGCAAAGGGGTCACCGGACGGGTCGCCGCCGGGCTGCACGGCCGAAGGGAAGAAGCCGTTGGGCGCCATGGTCGCCGGGCGGATGGCCTGCATGGGTCGGGTCGCGAGGAGGTCGGGGTCGACCGGGTCGCGGCGCGGCGCGGTGGGCTTGAACCCGCGCGACGAGACGGGGGCCTTCATGGTGGCCATGGCCGCGGCCGGGGGCCGACCGGCCTGCCGATCGAGCTGCGCGAAGGCTTCGGCCGTGTCGATGGCGCGGGTGGTGTTGGACGCGTCGGGCGGCGGGACGTCGTCGTAGGGGTCGGGCGGAGGCGGCTCGGTGTCGCCGCCGAGGGGCTGGGACATCACCTGGGTGCCGACGCCCGGGTCGAGGTCGGAGCCACCCTCGAAGGAGTCACCGAAGAGCATCGACGACGGGTGCTGTCCCTCGACGACGGTGCCGTACTGGTTGGCGGGGTGCGCGAACGAGCGCGGGTCGAGCGACGCGATGTCGAGCGCCATGGTGCTCTCCTGCCGCACCAGCGAATCGATGGAGGGGCGCGTGAAGGCGCCGTGCTGGGCGAGGTCGATCATCTCCGTCGACTCGGAGACGGCCTGACGTAGCGCGGGCGCGGCGTTGGCGGGCGCGGGCTGCCACTGGGGCGGATCGACCGGCGTCGCGAAGGGCGCCTCGGGGTAGTGCATCAGCGGCTCGGACGACCGCGCGGGCGCCGGGTCGGGCATCGAGGGTCGCGTCGGCGATTGCGGAACCTGGAGGCGTTCGGGGGCCTGCCAGCCGTCGATGGAGGTGCCCGAGCCGTAGGCCCCTGGCGCTGCGCGGACGAGCGAGGTGTTGTCCGAGACGCTGGTGGGAGTCGGTGGTTCGGCCTCGGTGCCCGCGGTGGTCTGCCACTCGCCGGCGGCCTGCCACGCGTCGCGGACGGCCCGCTGGAAGCGCTGCACCGACGCGGTGCGCTCCTTGGGCGACGGCTTCATCGCGGCCCCGATGGCCTCCCACACCGCGCGCGGAACATCCTGCCGGAGTTGCAGCAGGCGATCGGCGGCCGAGGCCCGGCTCTCCTTGACGTACTGCCACCAGGTCTCGCGGCCCTCCGAGCGCGGCAGCGCGGAGAGGGTGAGCAGCTCGGTGAGCACCACCGCGAGGGCGAAGACGTCGGCGGTGGGCGGTTCGTTCCAGCGGCCGCCGTGCTGCTCGGGGGCCTGGTACTCCCACCACGCGCCGATGGTGCCGGTGCGCGCGCCCGGCGAAAACGGCGCGAGCCCGAAGTCGCCGACCTTCACGTGGTGCTGCCCCGGGCTCATCCGACGCAGGAGGATGCTGCGCGGGGTGAGCGCGCGGTGCACCACCGGCTGCGGCGACACCCCGTGGGCGAACTGCATCGCGTTGCACACCTTGTCGAAGATGCGCTGCACCACCGTGAAGCTCGGTCGGGTGCCCGCCTGCTTGTGCCCGGCGATCCAGTTGGAGAGCGAGCGGCCTTCGAGGCGCTCGGTCACCACCACCAACCGACCGTCCACCTCGGCGCCGGCGATGACCCCGAGGAGGCCGGGGTTGCTCACCGGGCGCAGCCGCGTGATGTGCGCCTCGAAGGCTTCACGCGTCGCCGGGCCGCTCGCCGTCGGCGCGCTCAAGAACTCCACCTGCGCCGGAGAGTCGGGGCGCTGGAGATCCTGCGCGCTCCAGCACTCACCGAGGCCGACGTCCGAGAGGAGGGCGTCGAGCTCGAAGCGCTGGGCGATGCGTTGTCCTCGGTTGGCGGTGGATTCCACCCTGCGGGTGCTCCTGACGGTCGAAGGGGCAGTCTATGCGATGAAGCTGCCCTGGTACGAAAGGTCTTCCACTGGCACCGCGAACGGCGTCGCCGACAGGGGCTTGAAGGTGTCGATCATCACGGCGAGCTCGCTGGTCTGGCGTGATCCGAGGCTGCCCTCGTAGGCGCCCGGGTGGGGGCCGTGGGCGATGCCCTGCGGATGGTACGACACGCTGCCGGGCCCGACACCCCGCCGCGACGTGAAGTTGCCGCGCACGTAGAAGAGCACCTCGTCGCAGTCGACCGAGCTGTGCGGGTACGGGCAGGGGATGGCCTCGGGGTGGAAGTCGACCATGCGCGGGACGAACGAACAGATGAGCGCGCCGCGCGCCGCGAAGGTGCCGTGCCATGTGGGCGGCAAATGCACGAGCCCCGCGCGGGGCTGGAAGTTGAGGATGGGGAAGACGAAGGGATAGACCGAGCCGTCCCAGCCGACGACGTCGAGCGGCGAGTGGTCGAGCGCGAAGGCGTGGAAGCGGTCCATGCGCTTCACGAGCACCGTGCGGATGCCCTCGTCGAGCGGGCCGCGGAAGCTCACCGGGCGGAAGTCGCGGTGGCAGTACGGCGCGTCCATGCGGAGCTGGCCGACCTCGTTGCGCCACTGCTTCGGGAGATGAAGCCCACCGCGGCACTCGATGACGAGCCAGTGCTGCGCGACGCCCGGCGTGAGGATGATGCGATGCGGGATGCCCCGCGGGATGCACACGTAGTCGTCGGGGCCGAAGGGCAGGTCGCCGAGGATGGAGCGCACGACGCCGCCGCCCGCGTGCACGAAGATGAGGTCGTCGCCGTCGCCGTTGGAGACGTAGACCGGGTCGTCGGCGTCGGGGAAGGCGGCCGAGACCACCACGTCGTCGTTGAAGAGCAGCGGCGTGCGGGCGTCGACCGCGGGGCCGCGGCGCGGGGTCATGGACTGCGTGAGGAAGTGCCGCTTGCGGAGCGCGGCGGCGGGGGCGACGGCCTCGGGCGCGGGCCAGCCGTGGGCGCTCTCGACGGGGCGGTGCGTGTGCGGGCGGTCGAGGTGATACGCGATGGTGTACGGGCCGTCGAAGCCCTCGCGGGTGATGCACTCCTCGTGGCGCAGGGCGCCGTCGGGGCCGCGCGACGCGATGTGGTGCTTCGCCGGAACCTCTCCGTGGACGATGCGTTCGAGCATGGGTGGTGTCGCTCTCCGAAGGGGGAGTGGGAGGGGTCTACGGTTGGGCGTCGGGCTGCGCCTCGGGGCGCGAGACCTTGTACGCGTCGAGGGCGTGGAGCGCGGCCTCGACCCGCAGCAGCGTCGGGCACTCCGACACGTCGACGCCAAAGCGCCGGCAGGCGTAGAGCTGCGGCACGAGGCAGCAGTCGGCGAGGGTCACGGCGTCGCCGACGAGATAGGTGCTCGCGGTGTGCACGGCCTCGGCTTCGAGCGCGCGGATGCCGTGGCCGACGAAGTGCCGCGCCCAGGCGGTGCTGTCGCCCTTGAGGTCTTCGCGCACGTAGCGGAGCACTTCGAGGTTCTGCAGCGGCTGGATGCCCGCGTTGACGATCTCGGCGAGCTGCCGGACCTTCGCGCGCACGAAGGGGCTCTCGGGCAGGAGCTTCGGCCCGCCGAAGCGCCCGTCGACGAACTCGATGATCGCGAGCGACTGCCCGAGGCGCAGCGTCTCTCCGCCCTCGACCCACTCCAGGGTGGGCACCTGTGCCATGGGGTTGAGCGCGCGGTAGGCGTCGCCGTGCTGCTCGCCGCCGTCCTTCACCAGCGAGACGGGGACGTACTCGAAGGGGATGTTCTTGTAGGCGAGGGCGAAGCGAACGCGCCAGGAGGCCGAGCTTCGCCAGTAGTTGTAGAGCTTCATACCGACTCCACCGTCTGCTCGATGGCACCGAAGAGGTCGCGCCCGTGGGCGTCGGCCATGCTGATGCGAACGGTCTGCCCCGCCTTGAGGAAGGGCGTCGCGGGTTTGCCCGACTCGATGATCTCCAGCATCCGTCGCTCGGCGAGGCAGGAGATGCCGCGAGCGCGGTCGACGTTGGAGACGGTTCCGCTGCCGAGGATGGTGCCGGCGGTGAGCGCGCGGGACTTCGTGATGTGGGCGATGAGATCGAAGAAGGAGAAGTGCATCTCGGGGCCCGCGTCGGTGTCGCCCACAACGGAGCCGTCGAGCTCGGTCTTCAACCGCAGGTGAACGCGCCCGCCCTGCCACGCGTCGCCCAGCTCGTCGGGCGTCAGCGCGAAGGGCGAAAACGCCGTCGAGGGCTTGGAGCAGAAGAACCCGAAGCCCTTCGCGAGCTCGTCGGGGATGAGGTTGCGCAGCGTGACATCGTTGACCAGCATCACCAGCCGCACGTACTTCGCCGCGTCGGCGGCGGACGTCCCCATCGGGGTGTCGCCCAGCACCACGGCCACCTCGGACTCGAAGTCGAGGCCCCACGCCGGGTCGCGCAAGGGCATCGCGTCACGCGGACCGAGGAAGGTCCCCGAGCCGCCCTGGTAGATGAGCGGATCGGTCTCCAGTGTGGCTGGGGGCTCGGCGTTGCGCGCCTTGCGGACGAGGCGGACGTGGTTGAGGTAGGCCGAGCCGTCGATCCACTCGTAGGCGCGGGGCAGCGGCGAGTGCAGGCGCGCGGGGTCGAGCGGGAGCGCTTCGTCGCCGCCCTGGGCGATGGCCTGGAGGCGCTCGCTGGCGGACTCCCAAAGGTCGAGGGCGGCCTGCAGCGTGGGAGCGGCCGCCTGCGCCGGGCGGTAGTGCCTGCCGTCCGGCATCACCACGATCAGCGCGCCATCACGGGAACCATCTCGAAGCGTCGCGAGTCGCATGGTCGAGACGGGCGCATACCACCATCGCGCGATGGCCAGCAACGCCCCCGCCAACGCTGTATGGTCTGCGGGCCGTGCGCGTACCGCTGCACATCAAGCTCGCCTTGAGCTACCTCGTGGTCGTCGGGCTCGTGCTCGTCCCGACGGCCATCTATCTCCAGACCTCCCTCCGCAGCCGGCAGCGCGACGTCGTCCACGGCGAGCTGAAGCGCGAGCTCGAACACCTCACCTCGCGCCTCGACGCGGCGCCCCCCGAGCGCCTCGACGATCAGGTGGCCGTCCTGTGCGGGGCGCTCCCGCTGCGGATGACCGTCGTCGAGCCGGGCGGGCGCGTGGTGTGCGACTCGCAACACGGCTCGCTCGGCAACCACGGCGACCGCGAGGAGGTGCGCGAAGCCTTCACGGTGGGCGAGGGGTGGAGCGTTCGCCGCTCGGCCACCACGGGCGAGGTGACGCTCTACGTGGCGCGGCGCTTCCCCGGCCGCGGCGCGGTGCGCGGGGTGATTCGTCTCTCCCGCCCGGTGTCCTCCGTCGACGCGGCGGCCGTGCTCGTGGGTACGGTGATGCGACAGACCAGCGCCGTCGCGCTCACCGTCGCCGCGCTGCTCAGCCTGCTCGCGGCGCTCGTCGCGTCCAAGCCGCTGCGGCACATGGCGCTCGCGGCGCGGTCGTTCTCCGAAGGGGACTTCGCGGCCGAGCTCCCGCAGCCCAGCGACGACGAGATCGGCGAGGTGTCCACCGCGCTCGGGCACCTCGCGTCGCAGCTCCGCGGCAAGCTCCTCGCCTCGGGGGCCGACCGCGCGACCCTCTACGCCGTCATGGACGACCTCCCCGTCGGGGTCGTCCTGTACGACGCCGCGCGCCGCCCGGTGCGCGCCAACGCCGTCGCGCGTCGCCTCCTCGCGCTGCGGCCCCACGACGAGCAGTCGCGCTGCACCGAGCTGCCCGAGCTCGCGCCGTGTCGAGAGGCCGTCGATCGCCTCATCGAGGACGGCTTCACCCGCGAGGTGAGCGTCTCTCCGTCATGGCTCGACGAAGGCCCGCTGCGGGTGCGCTGGATCGCCGCGTACGCCCCCGACGGCGAACGCTGCCCCGCCCTCATCGTGCTCGATGGCGGGCCCGAGCAGACCCTCGCGGCGACCCGCGCCGTGCTCGCGCGCTGCGTTGAGGCCCTTCGCGGTGACAGCCACTCCGAGCTCGCGCGGGCGGCCGAGGCGCTGCTCCCGGTCAACGCGCCAGAGCCGGACGGCGTGCGGGTGCAGGCCCTCGGCGGGCTCGTCCGCGCCGCGCAGCAGGGCATCGCCGCGCGCCTGGACGCCGAGGGCGTACGCGTCGACGTGAACGGCGCCGACCTCACGCTGGCCGTGGTGGAGATCGACGGTCGCGCGCGGCGTGCGCTGGAGGCGCTGCTGGGCTGGGCGGTCGACGCGCGGTTGGGTGCTGCCACGGTGCGCATCCGGGTGACGGCGGGCGAAGGGTCGGCGCGGGTGATCGTTCGCGGCTCGGCCGAGGTGGCGGCGCCGACGGCGGACATGGAGTCGTGGCTCGGCCCCATGGGCGGGACGACGGGCGAGCGGGTCAACGAAGATCAGGTGGAGCGATGGGTGAGCCTGCCGCTCGGGTGAAGCGCGGCGAGCGCAAGGGCCTCGTCGTGCAGGGCGAGGTGCACGACCGGCTGCAGTTCGAGCTGCGCTTCAACTACCCGGTGGGGGAGGTCGGGCGCTGGCGCTTCGACGTCGACGCGTACTTCTTCGTCCCCCGCAACGTCGGGCTCAACAAGGCCAACTATTCGCGGGAGGAGTTCTACTCGGACTTCACGGCGTACATGCGGGTTGATGCCCGACCGCTGCCGCTGGAGCAGCTCGCCGACGAGACCAACCGCGCCTCGCCGCTCTTCCAGATCGCCGACGTGCTGCGCCGGCTGCGCGCCGCCGAACGCACGCCGACGCGCCCGGTGCAGGTGCACGCGCGGCTCTACGCCCACCTCTTCGTGTCGGCGATGAAGTCCGAGCTCCGCCGCTGGGAGAAGCGCCTCGCGCGACGCCTGCGCAGCGACGGCGTCGAGCGACGGGGTCGCAGCTCGATGCTCCCGCGCTCCAGCGACGCACCGCCCGCGGCGGTGGACGGCGACGGGAAGCTGGAGGCCTTCCTCGACGAGGTGCTCGGGCGGGTCTCCCACGCGCTGCGGCGGTACCGCGAGGTGCGCGCGGGCTGGTGGCCCTTCGAGCGGCTGTGCCACCAGTCGGTTCCGCTCGCGATGCGGACGGCCGACGAGTACATGAGCCTCGCCCTCGAAGAGCGACTCGCCATGCTCGCCGAGGCCGCGACGTCGGCGCGCGACGGGACGGGCTTCGTCGCGAGGGTGCAGCTCCGGGTGCGCGCGCTCGCCCGCGCCGAGGCCGAGTACCGCACCCGCTACGGCTACCTCGTGCTCGCGGGGCAGACCCTGGCTGACGACGCACCCGCCGCGCGCACCCGCCGCGCGTCACCCGCCGGGGAGCACTTCACCTGGCGCGCCTCGGCCCTCAAGAAGAACGTCCAGCAGGCCCTCTACCTCGACCTCCGCGGCTCGCGCGCGGACACCTTCGTCCGCAACGCCATCGCGGCCACGGGCGCGGCGCTCGCGGCCATCTGGGCGCTGGCGACGCAGGTGCCGACGCAGATCGCGGGGCTGCCCACGCAGACGCGCTTCGTGCTCTTCTCCGCGGCGGTCATCGCCTACGTGATGAAGGACCGCATCAAGGCCCTCACGGGCGAGTACCTGCTGCGCCGTGCGCGGGTGTTCGATCACAGCTCGGTGGTGCACGGCCAGGCGCTCGGCGAGATGGGCCTCGGTGACTTGCGGGCGCGCACCGCGGAGGCGGTTCGCTTCGTCGATCGTGAGACCTTGCCCGCGGAGGTGAGCGCGCGCCGCACCGACCGTGATCCGCAGCGGGTCGGGGCCAACCCCGAAGAGGTGATCCACTACCGCAAGCGGCTGGAGGTCGACAGCGACCGGGCGCGCGCGCTGCCCGAGGGCTACCGCATCCGGGACATCCTGCGGGTCAACGTGCGGCACTTCCTGTCGCGCCTCGATGACCCGACCGATCACGTCACCTTCTTCGACGTCGCGCGCGGCTGGTTCGACGGGAAGGACCTTCCCCGCGTCTATCACGTGCACGTGCTGGTGCGCGTTCGGCAGCTCGG
The DNA here is from genome assembly GCA_044229975.1 of Polyangiales bacterium. GTDB lineage: Bacteria > Myxococcota_A > Polyangia > Polyangiales > SCUS01. The sequence goes on along the minus strand of JBGARZ010000003.1, from coordinate 360,206 downwards.
TCCGACGGGCGTCGAGGCGGAGCAGTTCGCCCACCTGCGGCTGGTGCTCAACAAGGATGGGATCGTGCGCGCCGAGTCGCTGTGACCTCGTCCGCCGCCCTCAGTGCGCGTCGTCCGGCGCCGCGATGCCCCGCTCCTTCAGCCACTTGCGGAAGTCGTCCTTGTCGATGGCCTTCTCCAGGCCCGCCAGTGGCTCGATGGACTCGTCGTCCACCAGGGCCTTGAGCGCGTCGTCCATGGCGATCATGCCGTCCTTCTTGCCGAGCTTGATGAGCCCGGAGATCTGGTTCGACTTGCCGTCGCGGATCATCGACGCCATCGCGTTGCTCCCGAACAGGATCTCCACCGCCGCGCAGCGACCGCCCTTCTTCTTGCGCAGGAGCTGCTGCGCCACGACGCCCTTCAGCACGGATGCCAGCGTCCCGCGAACGCCCGGCTGACGATCGGCCGGAAACACGTTGACCACGCGGTCGATGGTCTTGGCCGCCGAGTTGGTGTGGAGCGTCCCGAAGACCAGCACGCCGGTCTCGGCCGCCGCGAGGGCCATGGAGATGGTCTCCAGGTCGCGCATCTCGCCGACGAGGATGGCGTCGGGGTCTTCGCGCACGGCGGCGCGCAAGGCCGTGGAGAAGCTCCTGGAGTGCGGCCCGATCTCGCGCTGCGACATCAGCGACTTCTTGTTGGGATGAACGAACTCGATCGGGTCTTCGATGGTGACGAAGTGCATGCGACGGGTCTCGTTCATCTCGTTGATGATGGCCGAGAGCGTGGTGCTCTTGCCCGACCCCGTCGGCCCCGTCACCAGCACCAGACCCGAGCGCAGGTGGACGATCTTGCGGATGGACTCGGGCAACCCGAGCTGCGCCACCGTCATCAGCTTCGTGGGGATCACCCGCAGCACCGCGGCGTCACCGCGCTCCTGGCGGAAGAGGTTGACGCGGAAGCGCGACACGTTGGGAATCTCGTACGCGAAGTCCACGTCGCCGGTCTCCACGAACTCCGCCCACAGGTGCGCCGGGGTGATGGCCTCGAGGAGCTGCGTGAAGTCCGAACGGTCGAGCGTCCGGTAGCGGATGGGCTCCATGCGCCCGCTCAAGCGGAAGATGGGCGGACGACCCACCGACAGGTGCAGGTCGCTCGCGCCGCGGTCGTTCATCAGCTTGAGGAAGCGGTCGATGCGGTTCTGTCCCGGCGTGCCGGGCGCGACGTTGGAGAGCGCGGGCTTCACCGCCACCACCGCGGGCGCGACTGGAGCCGGCGCCGGCGCGACCGCAGGCATCGGCGCGGGCGTGGCGGGCCGCTGCGCGACGGGCGCTTGCGCGATGGGGGCGCCGGGCATCCGCGGCGGGCTCAGTGGTGACTTCTGGACGTAGATCGCGTTGGGCAGAACGCCCGTCGGCAGTAGCGGCCGCGCGGGGATCACCACATCGTGCTCGGGCGGCGCGGGGAGCGTCGGCGCGGGCACCGGCTTCGGCTGCCCACCGGGCCGCACGGACTTCCGCGGGCGGGCCACGGACTCCTCCGGCGGGCGCGCTGGGGGCACGGTCTTGCCGGTGCGTCGCGGGGCCTCACCGGGCGGGCGCGCGGGCGGAATGGTCTTGGCGGGGCGACGGACGATCTCCTCGGCGAGGGCGTTGGTGCGCGGGCCCACACGCTCCTCGCGGATGCCCCCGAAGCGCTCTTCGCGGGGCGCTCCCGGTCGAAGGGACGGCGGCTTGCCGGGTCGCGTGGACGAACGCTCGGCGCGGGCGTCGACGGGGCCGATGCGCTCTTCGCGGATGCCGCCGACGCGCTCTTCGCGCACGGGCGCACCAGGGGGCTTGCGGGACGGCCGTCGCTCGTTGCTCACGCCGACGCTCCCGCCGAGAGGCGCGCCTCGAAGGGCTCCTTGCGCTCGGCGCGGCCGTAGGCCCACTCCGCGGTGATGAGCCCGGCGTCGAGCAGGTCTTCGAGGCTCTGATCGAGCGTCTGCATCCCGGCGCTGCGGTTGATCTGCATGAGGCTCGGGAGCTGGTAGGTCTTCTGGTCGCGGATCATGGTCCCCACGTTCATGGTGCCCTTGAGCACCTCGTAGACGGCGACGCGCCCCTTGCCGTCGGCGCGCGGCGCGAGGCTCTGGGACACGACGTATTTGAGGCTCTCGGAGAGGCCCATGCGCACCTGCGCCTGCTCATCGGGGGGAAAGCTCTCGATGAGGCGATCGACCGTCGCGACCGCACTCGTCGTGTGCATCGTGGCGATGACGAGGTGCCCGGTTTCGGCGGCGGTCATGGCCATGCGGATGGTCTCCACGTCGCGCATCTCGCCGACCATGATGACGTCGGGGTCTTCGCGCAGGGCGGCGCGCAGGGCGCGGGCGAAGCTCCCGGTGTGTCGGCCCACCTCGCGCTGGTTGACCAGTGACGACTTCGCGAGGTGAACGAACTCGATGGGGTCTTCGAGGGTGATGACGTGGTCGCTCTTGGTCTCGTTGATGAGGTTGATGATGGCGGCGAGGGTGGTGCTCTTGCCGCCGCCCGCCGGGCCCGTCACGAGGATGAGCCCCTGGTGGTAGTCGAGCAGCTCGGTGAGCTGCCCTGGCAGCCGAAGGTCGGCGAAGGTCGGCGGGATGTTGGGGATGCAACGGAACGACGCGCACAGCCCCTTGCGCTGTCGAAACGCGTTGGCCCGGTAGCGCCCGACGCCGTGGACGGCGTGGCAGAAGTCGACCTCGCCGTCGGCGTCGAGGGCCTTGCGGCGCACCGGGTCGATGATGGCGGTGATGAGCGCCTCGCACGCGGCGGCGTCGAGGACGGCAGAGTCGACGCGCTCGATGACGCCCGCCACCCGGAGGAAGGGCGGCTCGCCGACGGTGACGTGGATGTCCGAGGCCCCGCGCTCGCGCCCGAGGGCCAGCAGCTTGTCGAGCGGCTGCGCGATGCGCTCGCTGCTCACGGCGGCGGTCTGCTCGCGGCCCACCACCCCGCCCACCTCGCGGAACATCTCCGCCGCGCGCGTCCGCACCTCCTGGTCGGCGTCGCCCTCCATGACGCGTTGGAAGAGCTTGATCATGCGCGGGTCCTTCGATCGCGCGCAGGCGCGCAGCACTTCGAGGCGCACCTCGGGCCGCTCGTCCTTGAGCAGGTCGACGAGCGCGCGCAGGGCGCCTTCGCCGCCGATGCTGCCGAGCGCGTCGATGGCGGCCCAGCGGGTGTCGGGGTCGCCGAGGGCCTTCACCAGATGCGGGACGACGCGCTCGTCCTTGAGCTTGCCGAGGGTCTCGCAGGCGGTGATGCGGAGCCACCAGTCGTGGTCGTCGAGGAGCTTCACCACGGGGCCGACGAGGCGCGGGTCTTCGAAGTGCTCGGCGAGCACGAGGGCCTGCATCCGAACCTCCTCGTCGGCGTGGTCGAGGAGGTGCACCGCGGGACGAAGTACGTCGTCGCCGAAGGTCTTGAGGGTGTTGAGGATGCGGGTGCGCAGCCAGCCGACCATGGTGCGCGACTGCTGGAGGATCTCCGTCAGCACGGCCTCGGGCTTCCCCGTGGAGAAGAGGATGTCGACCGCGATGCGGCGGATGGCGTCGTCCCCTTCGGCGAGCAGCTTGTAGAGCCGCGGCTGGAGCCCGGCGGGGTCGCGCTGGCTCGCGAGCTGGATGGCCTTGAGCGCGTGGGCGCGGACGGAGGCGTTGTCCTGGGCGAAGCGTTCGAGCATGAGCTCGGTGACGTCGGCGCGGGGCTTCTCCAGCGAGGCGAGCGTCTCGATGACGCGCTCGCGGAAGCGGTCGTCGGGGTCGCGCGCGAGGGCCATGAGGTCGTCGAGGATGGCGTCGGCCCCGTGGTCCGCGGCGAGGCGTTGGAGGGCGGTGACGCGCATCGCGGACGGGGCGTCCTTGAGGGCGCGGCGGGCGTAGGGCATGCGCTCGCGGGCGGGGAGTTCGAGGGCGGTCTCCCAGCCGACGCGCTGGCGCATGGGGTTGGGGTCGCGGAGCAGCTCCTCGATGGCCGGGGCGACGAGCTGCGTGGAGAGCCGGGCGATGACGCGCTGGGCGAAGGTCTTGGCCGCGGCGTGCTGGGACTGCATCTCGGAGAAGAGCAGCGCGACGGACTTCGCGTCGGCGCGCCCGATGTAGATGGACGCGGCGGCCTGGCGCACGGTCACGTCGGCGACCCAGAAGAGCACGATGAGCTCCGCGGGCTTGACGGAGTGGTCTTCGCGCAGCGCAGAGAGCGCGGCGAGCTTCTCCTCGTCGGTGCGCCACTGCGCTTCCTTCACCTTCTGGAGGGGAGAGCGGCTCGATCCAAACAGCGCCATGGGCGGGAGTATCACCCACGACCCCGCGGCGCGTGGAGAGGGAATCTCCGGCGCGGTCGACAGGAGTTTCCGACCGCGGGTGGGGGCATGTCATAGGCTTGCGGTCGCCATGGCCCTGGTCGCGCGCATCGAGTCGTTTTGCGAGTGGTTGACGCACGAGCGCCGCGCCTCGCCGTTGACCGTGGAGCACTACCGCCGCGACCTCGAAGCCCTGTCGGCCTACGCGCGGCTGCACCGCGGGGCCGACGTCGACCTCGATGGCATCGACCTCGCGCTGCTGCGGGGATGGCTGGCCGAGCGCTCGAAGGCCCGCGTCGGGGCGACGCTCGCGCGCAACGTCTCGGCGGTGAAGACCTTCTTCCGCCACGCGCTGCGAACGGGGTGGCGCGGCGACGACCCGACGGCGCGGCTCATCGCCCCGAAGGTGCGCCGCCGGCTGGAGAAGCCCATGTCGGTGACCGACGCGGGGCGGATGATGGACGCGCCCGTCGGCGGCGACGAGGCGGTCGACGGGGCGCGGCAGGCGATGATGGTGAAGCGCGACCAGGCGCTCATCGAGCTGCTCTACGGCAGCGGGCTGCGGGTGAGCGAGGCCGTGGGGATGGACCTCGCCGACCTCCAGGGGTCGACCGCGCGGGTGCGGGGCAAGGGAAACAAGGAGCGGGTGGTTCCGCTGGGGAAGCAGTGCATCGCGGCGCTGGATGCGTGGCGCGAGGCGCGGCCCGGGCTCACCGACGTGCGCACCGGATGGCAGGACCCGGCGGCCATCTTCATCGGTCGCAGCGGCAAGCGGCTGGGCGTGAGGCAGGTGCAGCTACTGGTGAAGGACTACGGCGCCGTCGCGACGGGGACCAACGCCGTGCACCCGCACATGCTGCGGCACGCGTGCGCCACGCACCTGCTCGACGGCGGCGCCGATCTGCGGGCCATCCAGGAGATCCTCGGCCACGCGAGCCTCTCCACCACGCAGCGGTACACCCAGGTCTCCATGGACCACCTGATGAAGGTCTACGACGGTGCCCATCCGCTGGCGCGCGAGAACGCCCGCCCCCCGGCCGCGTCAGCGCACGCAGCGACCGACGGTGACGCGGTGGAAGCTGATGCCGCGCGTCGACCGGGTCACCACGCCCACCGCGTCGGCTGAGGGCGCGAGCGCGGGGGCCGACGCCGTGCCCTCGACCCCGCGCAACGTCACGGGCTCGCGTTGCGGGACGCCGTCGGTGTCGAGCACCGAGACGGCCACGCGGCGGTCGCCCTCGCGCTCGGACTCCCACGCGAGCAGGAGGTCGCCGTCGCCCACGGAGACGAGCGTGGGGGAGCTGGCCGTGTCGTGTTCGAGGCCGACGTGTCGCGGCTCGCTCAAGGGGTTGCCGCGCGCGCTCACCCAGCGGAAGAAGAGCTGGCGCTCGCCGTCGCGCAGCTCGCTCCAGGCGACGCCGTAGCGCTCGCCGTTCCAGGCGATGGCGAAGCGGCGGTCGGCGCTGACGTCGCCGATGCGGCCGCTGGTGACGCGCTGCACGCTGCCGTGGGGGAAGCCGATGCGGTCCATGCGGGCGAGCTCGACGCCGAACACCTCCCGGCCGCCGGTGGTGACGTACGCGGTGGCCCACTCCTGACCGGTCCAGAGGAGCTCCGTGGGGCCGAGCGCGAGGGAGCTGTTGCGCAGGATGGCGGGCGGCGCGCTCGGTCGGTCCCAGCGATCGAGCACCTCGCCGTAGAGGGTCCAGCGGCCGGTGTCCTCCTGCGCGACCCACGCGAGCCCGATGGCGCTCTCGGTGGCGACGACCGCGGGGTCGAGGTCGAGGCGCGCGCCGCGGGTCATGCGCCAGGGCCGACCGACGGCGCTCCCGCGGCTCGTCACGCGCGCCTGGTAGATGTCCCCGACCTCGCGCACGCCGCCCGTGAAAAACACCGACCAGGCGGTGCGGTTCCAGCACACGGCGGGGGCTGAGGCGTGGGTGCGGCGCTCGCTCACCCGCAGCGGCGGTCGCGGGCGTTGGCCGTCGGCGTCGACGCGCGCGAAGAAGACCGAGGGCTCGTCGTCGATGACCTCCGACCAGACGATGCCCCAGTGCTCGCCGTTCCAGGCGGCGCGCAGTCGGCCCGGGTCGGCGCCGTGGGAGACCTCCGTCGGCGCGTCGGAGCGCAGCGCGCAGCGACGATTGCCTCCATCGACGACGGGGACGTCGGGCGGCTCGACGCGCGGTCGACCGGGAGGACCTGCGCTCGGGGCGGGGCAGCCGACGAGGAGCGCGGCGCCGAGGAGTGCGACGGGGCGCATCGGGTCACCGCCGCCGCGGGTGCAGTGGGACGAAGCCCAGCACGTGGGTGAGGCACGCGCCCAGGCAGATCGAGAGCCCGAGCACGTACAGCCACAGGAGCACCGCGAAGAAGGCCGTGGCCGCGCCGTACCCGCCGCCGAGCCGGGGCAGCAGCGCGAACCACCCGGAGAGCACGGCTGATGCGACGGTGGCGAGCACGCCGCCGAAGATGGCGCCGATGAGGCTGAGGTACCGCGGCGGGGCGTCGATGGTGCCGTGGCGGTAGTAGATCATGCAGAGGGTGGTGAAGCTGACGGCCACCACGGGCAGCCGAAACCAGCGCGAGGTGAGGGGCTGCACCATCACGAAGGGCAGGCCCGTGACGTGGCCGAGGAAGGTCGAGACGCGCGGGCCGAGGCTGACGGCGACGCCCGCGACGATGAGCGCGAGGACGACGGCGAGCCCGAGGAGGATGGCGCGCAGGCGACGGCGCCACCAGGCGCGCGGGTCGCGGCGGCCGATGGTCTCGAGCGCGGACACGATGGCGTCCGAGGCGGACGAGAGGGTCCAGACGAGGCCGAGGATGGAGGCCAGGAGGAGGAGCGGGTTGCTGGCCCGTTGGAGCTGGTCGGCGACGGCGTCGAGGAAGGGGGCCGAGACGCTCGGGACGATGGAACGGGCGAAGCGATCGAGGCCGCCGCGGAAGGTGTCGTTGCGGAGGGTGGAGAGCCCGATGAGGGAGAGCGAGAGCAGCGGGCCGAGGGCGAAGACGGCGCTGAAGGCGAAGCTGGCGGCGAGGGTGCCGACGTCGGCGCGCAGGGCGAGGGCGACAAAGGAGCGGGCGAGCTCGCGCTTTCCCGGCGTGCGGGTGGAGAGGTTTCGGGGCGCGCGGGCCTTCACGCGGACTCGCATGGCGGACGGGCAGTATCGCGGACGCGCGCCGGGCGTGTGTATAAACGCACGCATGCCCTTCCGAGAGCGTCACGTGTGGATCTGTACCAACCGCCGCGCCGACGACCACCCGCGCGGATCGTGCGCGGCGCGCGGCTCCGAAGCGCTCGTCGACGAGCTGAAGCGCGCGACCCGCGTCGCGGGGCAGGGGGCGCGCGTGCGGGTGATGTCGTCGAGCTGCATCGACCACTGCGAGCACGGCATCACCGCGGCCGTGATGCCCGACGACGTGCTGCTCGGGCAGCTCACGGCGGCGGACGTTCCGGCGCTGGTGCGCGGGCTTGAGACCGCCGGGGGCGTGCTCGCCGAGCCGTCGCTCGCGGGTCGTCGATTGACCGCGGAGAACACCTCGCCCGAGGCCATCGCGCTGCTCCGCCGTGGCTGAGCGCCGGGGCATCGCGAGGTCGCTGCTGGTTGCCTCGCTGCTGTCGGTCGCGTGCGCGACGACCCGCATCCCATCGACGACCATCGCACCCATCGCGGTCGCGGCGGACTGCGCGCGCGTCACCGACGCCGTCGCATCGCTACGGTCGGGCGATGCTTCGACGCTCCGCGCCGCGGGGGTGGTGCTGCGTGCGGCCGGCAGCGAGCGAACCCTCGCGGGCGAGGCCGCGACGGACGAGCGCGTGAACGAAGCCGTGGCCGTGGCGTGCGTGCAGTCGGCCGCCGCGGTGGTGGTGCGCACCGACTGCGGCAACGCAGCCCTGGTGGGTCTCGCGTGGCGCGACGGAGCGTGGCGCCCGGTGGGGCACCTCGCGATGGTGGACGAGGCCCGCCCGGGGCACTGCGTACGGTCGGTGGCGCAGGTGACCGCCGTGTCGCTCACGAGCGCGGACGCTCGCGAGATGGTGGCCGAGACCGAGGCCGCGAGCGATGATGGCGACGACGAGACGGGGCGCGTGCTGCGGGTGGCGCGGCTCGCCGACGACGGGTCGCTGCGGTGGTACGAGGGCTCTGTGGGCTTAGGCTCGTTCGATGCGGCGACGGGTGCGGCGACGCAGGGACGATGGGACCTCCTGGAGGAGCTGCCCCTCCCGCGCGACCTCTACGTGGAGCAGCGTCCACTGCACGGCGGGCTCGCCGGGCAACCCGCGGGGCGGGAGATCCGTCGCGAGACCTGGCGGGTGCAGGGCGACGCCCTCGTGCGCGTGGACGTCGTGCGCGAGGTGGTCCGCACCAACGCGAGGCAGACCGCGACTCCTGCGCCATAGCTGACGCTCGTCGCTGGTCGTTTCGCCCGTCCCCCGACCGTTGCTATACCTGTCCGCAATGAACTTCCTTTCGCTGCGGCGTCTCTCGCCGTGGATCTACCTCCTCGCAACGGCAGGGTGTGGCGCCACCCCTCCGCCCTCCGACGCCGTCGTCGATGGCGGGTCTCGTGCCTCCGACACCGCGTCCGCCGACACCTCCGCCGGGCTCGTGCCCGACCGGGTGACCCCCGCGCCCTGCGCCGCGACCGGAACCAGTCGCCTGCGCGTCTCGCTGGGTCTCGACCCCGGCCTGACGATGCGCGCGCCCGAGGTCTGGTTGATGGTGCGCTGCGCGGGCGGCGATGGCTTCGAGCGTGTGCTGCGCTGGGATCGCAACGCCACCCAGCTGCTCGACGCGCTCGCCCCGGGCATCTACGAGGTGCGCGGCTCGTCCTTCGTCGCCCCGTGGTCATCGTCGACGCGGGTGATGCTGGGCGACGGCGCCACGGCCGCCATCTCGCTCACGCTTCCTCCGTCCCCGAGCCCGCTGGCGCAGCTCCGCTCCGACCCTTCCGTCGTCGCGGGTGACCCCGTGTGGCACGGCACGGTGTCCTTCACCAGCGTCGGAAATACCGGGGCCGTCGCGTCGCTCGAGGTCGATGTGCGGCCCTCCGTGAGCACCCCTCCGGCCGCGAGCGACGCGGGCTTCCTCTCCGTGACCGCGAACGTGCACAACCCCTGCCCGACGGGCACCTGCGCGCCGTATGTGCTTCGCGCGCTGGAGATCCGCACGCGCACCGACGGCGAGCCGACGGGCTTGTCGGGCTACGCCTTCCCGCAGGGCGAGCGGCTCGATGCGGACGAGCACAAGTCCGTCCCGGAGCCGATGGTGGTGCGGGGCTCGATGCCCGACGCGACGCACGGCATCGAGTTCGTGCTCTACGGCGAAGTGATGCGCTCCGGCGCCCCTCGCTACTAGACACCACCGCGCCCTCGGGGCTATCGCTCGCCCCATGTCCGACCCCATCTCGCGCGCGCTGCATGAGCGCGCCCTCCGGCGCATCCCTGGTGGCGTGAACTCCCCCGTGCGCGCGTTTCGCGCCGTCGGCGGAGAGCCCGTGTACGTGTCCCGCGCGGAGGGCCCCTACCTCTGGGGCGCCGACGGCACGCGCTACATCGACTACGTCGGGTCGTGGGGTCCGATGGTGCTGGGCCACGCGCAGCCCGCGATCATCAAGGCCATCGGCGAGGCCGCGGCGATGGGCACGAGCTACGGCGCGCCCACCGAGCGCGAGGTGCTCTTCGCCGAGGCGCTCTGCGAGGCCGTCCCCTCCATGGACAAGGTGCGCCTCTGCTCCAGCGGAACCGAAGCCTGCATGAGCGCCCTGCGCCTCGCCCGCGGGTTCACGGGCCGCGACAAGGTGTTGAAGTTCGAGGGCTGCTACCACGGCCACGCCGACTTCCTCCTCGTGAAGGCGGGCAGCGGCGCGGCGACCTTCGGCGTGCCCGACAGCGCGGGTGTTCCCGAGGCGGCGGCGCGCAACACGCTCACCGCGCGCTTCAACGACCTCGACGCGGTGCGCGCGCTCTTCGCCGAGCACGGTGCCGACATCGCGGCGGTCATCGTCGAGCCGGTGGTCGGCAACATGGGCTGCGTCCCTCCGGCGGAGGGCTTCCTCCAGGGCTTGCGATCGTTGTGCACCGAGCATGGTGCGCTGCTGGTGCTCGACGAGGTGATGACCGGCTTCCGCCTCGCGCGAGCGGGCGCCCAGTCGGTGTACGGCGTGACGCCCGACCTCACGACGCTGGGCAAGATCGTCGGCGGCGGACTCCCCCTCGCGGCCTTCGGCGGTCGCGCCGAGATCATGGACCGCCTCGCCCCGCTCGGCCCCGTCTACCAGGCCGGAACGCTCAGCGGAAACCCCGTCGCCACGGCGGCCGGGCTCGCGACGCTGTCGCTGCTCACGCCTGAGCTCTACGCGACGCTGGAGGCGATCGGCGCCCGCCTCGAAGCGGGTCTGCGTGAGGCCGCGGCGCGGGCCGGGGCGACGGTCACCGTGCAGCGCGCGGGGGCGATGTGGACGGTGTTCTTCACCGACGCGCCGGTGCGCTCGTGGGACGAGGCGAAGGGCTGCGACACCAAGGCCTTTGCGCGCTGGCACCAGGGGATGCTCAAGCGCGGGGTGTACCTGCCGCCGTCACAGTGGGAGGCAGCGTTCCACTCGGTGACGCACGACGAGGCGGTGGTCGCTGCGACGCTCGCGGCGGCGGAAGCGGCCTTCGTCGAGGCGCGCGGCTGAGCGTCGGGGCGTGTGGGTTTTCGCGCCCGGCTGTGTCATCGTCCGCGCGATGGACATGAGGCGTTGGGTCCGCGCGGCGCGCGGCCGGGTTTGCGTGATCGTGGTGGTGGGGCTCTCGCTCGGTTGTAGCGATGAGGGTCGGCGCTTCGTCACGGAGGACGTCGCGCGCACGGGCGACCTCGGCGACAACCGCGACGGGTCGATGGACGCGGGCCTCGACGGCGGCGACATGGACGCTTCGATGGACGGCGGTCGCGACGTGCCCGACGCGTACAGCGACGCGACGAGCCGCACGGACACCGGCCTGCGCGACGTCACCATCGAGTCGTCGGTGCTCGGGTGCAGCGCCAACTCCGACTGCCCTTCGCCCGACCTCTATTGCAACGGCGCGGGCTGCGCGACCCGCGGGTTCTGCACGCCGCGCCGCGCGGCCGGCTCGTGCCCGATGGTCGACGCGGGCGCCTCTGACATGGTCTGCGGCTGCGACGGGATGACCTACGGCAGCGTCTGCCAGCTCCAGGTCGAGGGCGTGCGCCTCCAGGGCTTCGGGCTCTGCCCGCGCGACTGAGTCGGCGATGCCCTCGGTCATCACGGCGTTTCGCGATCTCGACCGGCTGAGGGAAATCGTCGCGGTGCTCTGGCGCCACGGCTTCGGCGAGGTGGTGCAGCGGCTCGGCCTCGACTCGCTGCTCGTCACCCGGAGCGCCGAGGCCACGGACCTGCGATCGCACTCGCTCGCGCAGCGCGTGCGCTTCGTGCTGCAAGACCTCGGGCCGTCGTTCGTGAAGCTCGGGCAGATCGCCTCGACCCGCGCCGACCTGCTGCCGCCGGAGGTCATCACCGAGCTCAAGGTGTTGCAGGACGACGTGAAGCCCATCTCCTGGGAGGCCGTCCGCCAGGAGATCGAGGCCGAGCTCGGTGGGCCCATCGCCGACCTCTTCGTGTCCGTCGACGAGAAGCCCCTCGCGAGCGCCTCCATCGCGCAGGTGCACCGCGGACGCCTCGCCTCCGACGTGGAGGGACAACCCCCGCGCGAGGTCGCGCTCAAGGTGCAGCGACCGGGCATCCAGGAGACCGTCGCGCGGGACGTCGACCTGCTCTACTGGTTCGCGCGGGCGCTGGAGCGGGCGGTGCCCGAGTCGCGGCGCTACTCGCCGGTCGCGCTGGTGTCGGAGTTCGATCGCAGCATCAAGGCCGAGCTCGACTTCCTCCTCGAAGCCGACCACGCCGAGCGCTTCGCCAAGAACTTCGAGGGCGACCCCCGCGTGCGCTTCCCGAAGGTCTACCGATCGCACTCGGGCAAGCGCGTGCTGACGCTGGAGTTCCTCGATGGGCGCAAGCTCAACGACGCGCTCGCGCAGGGCCTGGAGGGCCGCAAGCTCGCGAGCGCGAGCGTCGACGTCGTCATCAAGATGATCTTCGAGGACGGCTTCTTCCACGCCGACCCGCACCCCGGAAACCTCCTCGTGCTGGGCGCCAACGACGCGCCCGTGGTGGGTCTGCTCGACCTCGGCCTCGTCGGTCACCTCTCCGGGGCCGTTCGCGATCGTGCGCTCGACCTCATGGTCGCCGCCGCCCGCGAGGACTACGGCTCCGTGGCCGACGCGCTGCTCGCCCTCGGGCGCCCCACGCGCAAGGTCGACATGGCCGCGTTTCGCGCCGACGTGGAGATGCGCGGTCGCAAGTACGTCGGCCGCGCGCTCGGCGAGATCGAGATCGCCGCCGTGGTGCGCGACCTCATCTGGGGCGCGGTGAAGCACGGCATCGACATGCCGCCGGACTTCATGCTCGTGGGCCGCGCGCTCATGACGCTCGAAGGCACGGCGCGGCAGATCGCGCCCGACCTCGACGTGTTCTCGGAGGCCCGGCCCCACCTCATCCGGCTGGTGGCGCAGCGGTACTCGCCCGACAAGCTCACCGGCGACCTCGTGCGCACGGCGATGCGGATGACCGGCATGGCGGGGCAGATGCCCGAGCAGGTGTCGGAGATCCTCGAAGACCTCCGCCAGGGTCACCTCACGCTCAAGACCACCGACGCGCAGGCGCCGCAGTCCCTCGATCGCCTCGGCCGTCGCCTCTACGCGGGTCTGGTCGTCGCGGCGCTGGTCGTGGGGGGCTCGGCCGTCATCGCCTCGGGGCGCTTCCCGTGGGTGGGCGTCGCGCTGCTGGCGGCGGCGCTCATCGGCGGTGCGACCCACGTCATCGCCGACTGGTGGCGCGCGCTCGGGCTACGCCGCTAGCTCGCTACTTCGTGTCGGTGAGCAGCTCGAAGGTGAGGTCGTCGTCGGGGCCGATGGCCTCGGGCGGAGGAAACTTCGACGGTCGCACCTCGGGCTCGTCGAGCAGCCGCAGGTACACGCGCGCAGGGCGATGCGCGGGGTCGATCTTGAGGCACTCGCGCCAGGCGAGGGCGGCCTCGTCGTGGCGCCCCTGGGTCATGTACATCACGCCGAGGGCGACCCGCGCGGGGACGAACTGGGGATTGATGGTGACGGCGATTTCGAGCTCCTTGCGGGCCTCGTCGACGTCGCCGTCGGAGCGCAGACACATGGCGAGTCGCGTTCGCAGGTCGGAGTAGTCGGGGCAGAGGTTGAGGCCGCGGCGGTACTCCTCGATGGCCTCGGACCACATGCCGAGCTCTTCGTAGGCGCGGGCGACGTCGCCGTGGAGGTTGGCGATCTTGCCGCGGGCGTAGGGGTCGATGCGCTGGCCGTGGCGGGCGCGTTCGGAGATCGATCCGACCACCTCGCGGGCGGCGGTGTACGCGCCGAGCTCGTTGCAGACGATGGAGAGGTTGAGCGCGGCCTCGGTGTAGTCGGGGTTGAGGAGCAGCGCGCGCTCGAAGCAGAGGCGGGCCTCGTCGAGGTCGCGTCGGTCGTGGTGGATGACGCCGAGCATGTGGTGCACGTCGGGCAGGTCGTCGCGCACCGCGAGCACCATGCGGAGCTGGGCCTCGGAGGCGCGGAAGTCTTCGCGCTGGTAGAGCTCGCGGCCGAGGGCGAGGTGGTGCTTGTACGACTCGCTCATCGGTGCGCGGCTCCTTCGAGGCGAACGACTACTGGACGGCCCGCGACGGGCGGGACGAGGACGACGACGAGGAGGACGAGGACGTGGAGATGATGGCCGCCGAGGTGTCGAGCGCGACCGTCGGGCCGGGGCCGACGCGCGCGAGGTAGCGCCGCGCGGCCTCGACCTGGGGCGAACGGGGGTACGTCTCGATGATGGATTCGAAGGCGCCGCGGGCCTGGGGCTGCTGGTCGGTGCGGAGGTACAGCTCGCCGAGCTGGAGGAGCGACTGCGCTTCGAGGCCGGTGCCCTCGTAGTTGCCCACGACGCCGAGCAGGCGGTTGATGGCGGCGGGATAGCGCTCGCGGGTGACGTAGAACTCCGCGACGTAGAGCTCGTGGCGGGCGAGCACGAGGCGCACGTCGCGCAGGAGGGTGCGCGCCTCGGTGAGCTGCGTGGCCTCGGGGTAGTCGCGGATGAAGCGCGAGAGGGCGCCCTGCGCGTCGTGCACGGCGCTCAGGTCACGCTCGAAGCTCGGCGGAACCAGGAACCAGTCGTCCGGCATCTGGGACACGTAGCAGCGCGCGATCATGAAGTGCGCGTGCACGGACTCGCTCGACGAGGCGTGGTAGCGGAGCCAGGCGCGGTAGGCCGCGAGGGCCTCGGTGAACTGCTCCTGCTTGAACTGCACATCGGCCATGCGGAGCTCGGCGAGCGAGCCCCAGCGCGAGGTGGAGTAGTCGTGGTGGACGGTGCGAAACGCCTCCATCGCCTCGGGCCACTCCTCGTCGCGGAAGCGCTGCATGGCCTGCTCGTAGGCCTCGCGGGCCTCGTCCTGGTAGTGCACGGCGGCGCGCGCGCTCTGGGAGGACGCGCAAGCCGGAGCCAGAAAAGCCAGCACAAACGCAGCGGAGAGGGGACGGAGGCCTGACATCGCGGCGGACCGTAGCCGAAGCGCATCGCGGACGGCAACCCCGCGCGGCGGATGCGCTACCCTGCGCCCGCACGCGGTCGGAGAGCCCGCGGGTCTTCCATCATCAGGGCAAAGAGGTACATCGGTGATCAACACGAACAAGGCTCGTTGGGCGGTCTCGGCGGCGGTGGCAGTGGTGGGCGCGCTCGCGCTCGGCGGATGCGTCGTGAGGGCGCGACCGCAGCCCGTGTACTACGGGGCGCGCGGCAGCGTGGTGGTGCAGCAGCAGCAGCCCGTCTACCAGCAGCAGCCCGTCTATCAGCAGCCGGCGCAGCCGGTGTACCAGCAGCCCCCTCCCGTCTATCAGCGGGCGTGCGGCGGGTGCGTGCAGGGCTCGGCCGAGGTGTGCAACGGCTGTGACGACAACTGCAACGGCGTCGTCGACGAGGGCTGCTAGTACAGGCGGCGCGTCGACAAGAACGGCCACACGAGCTGCGCCCAGTTGGAGGGGATGGCGTGTCCCTCCCCGTTGAAGAGCTGGGTCTCCTGGTAGTGGCCGTTCGCCGTCATGCGCTGGGCGAGGGTGCAGGTGTAATAGACCGAGACGAGGGGGTCGTCGGTACCGTGGGTGAGCAGGCCGGGGGGCATGCGCCCGCTCGTGGGGACTGGCACCGCGAGCTCGGCGCCGGTGCACGCGCAGTAGCCCGAGCGGGTCGCGAGCACGGAGCACGTCGTGCCGCTGCCGCGGAAGGTGCACCCCGTGGTGCGGCCGCAGCGCACGAGACCGCCCGAGTTCTCGGTAAACGCCGCGATGCGGTCGCGCAGTAGCACCGCGATGAACTGCGCGAAGAACGCACCGTTGGAGTGACCCATCGCGTAGATGCGGGCGGGGTCGACGCCGTACGCGCGCTGGGCCTCGACCATGATGGCGCGTGTCAGGACGATGTCCTGGTTGTTGTTGATGTCCGTGTTGGGCGCGGTCTCCCAGTAGGTCTCTTCGGTGGCGTGGTCCCAGTCGCCGTGACCGATCCAGCGCGAGGAGGGCGCGGCGACGATGACCCCGGCGCTGTTGGCGAGGGCCTGCGCGTTGGCCTCGGTCATCACGCCCGCGCCGTCTCCGTTGGTCCCATGGAAGAGCAGCAGGAGAGGGGGATTGCTCCCGGCGTTGGTGGGGACGACGAGCACGATGCTGCGCCGCTCGCCCTGCACCGTGAGGTTGGCGGTGAAGCGCCCGGTGCGCACCGCGAAGCTCCCGGTGTAGCTGACCGGGTCGGGGGCCGGGACGCCGCCCGTGTCCGCGGTGCTGCCGA
The DNA here is from genome assembly GCA_044229975.1 of Polyangiales bacterium. Taxonomy (GTDB): domain Bacteria; phylum Myxococcota_A; class Polyangia; order Polyangiales; genus SCUS01. The sequence continues at coordinate 343,982 of JBGARZ010000003.1, read as the reverse complement.
CGTCGACCGGAACATCAACGCCCGTGTCCGTCGGGCCCCGATCGATGGGGACGTCGACGCCCGTGTCCGTCGGGCCCCGATCGATGGGGACGTCGACGCCCGTGTCGGTGGGTCCGCGATCGATGGGGACGTCAACGCCGGTATCTGCTGGACCGCGATCGATGGGGACGTCGACGCCCGTGTCGGTGGGCCCGCGATCGACCGGGACATCAACGCCCGCGTCGATGGGCTGTCCCCGGTCGACGGGCACATCGACACCGGTGTCGACGGGTTGCCCTCGGTCGACGGGGACATCGAAGCCCGTGTCGACGGGTTGTCCCCGGTCGACGGGCACATCGACGCCCGCATCCATCGCGACGCCGACGTCGGTCGTACCGCCCGCGTCGAACCCGGCGTCCGGCGCGGCGCCCACGTCGGCTGCGTCGAAGACCAGCGTCACATCCAGCGCCGTTGCGTCGTCACCATCGGGGGCATCGCCACCATCGGAGGCATCGCCGCCGTCCGCGTCACGCGCGCCCGCATCGATCACGTCGCCCGCATCGACCACGTCGCTCGCGGCCACGTCCGTCGCCGCCGTCGCAGTGTCGTCGGTGCTGCCGCTGTCGATGAACATCCACGGCGCCCAGGCCCCGTCGCCGCCGCAACCGCTGAGCACGCCGACCACCGCCGCCAACCACAACCCGCTCCGCGCGCGCCTCGACATCAACCATCACCTCGACCGGATCAGTGCCGTCGATGACGTTGCCGTCGCGGTCGCGGTGGTGTCAACGCAGGTGTGCGCCCACGCCGCGCTTCACGACCGAGTCTCGTGCCTGCGTCATGTCGGTGTCGCGGTGGTCGAGTGTGTAGTGCAGACCCCGCGACTCCTTGCGGCACAGGGCGCTCGCCACGATGAGCTCGGCCACCGTCGCGATGTTGCGCAGCTCCAACATGTCGCGAGTGACGAGGTGGTTCCAGTAGTAGTCGCGGATCTCCTCCTGGAGCAGCGCGATGCGCCGTGACGCGCGCTGGAGGCGCTTGTTGGAGCGAACGATGCCGACGTAGTTCCACATGAGCCGACGGAGCTCGTCCCAGTTCTGGGTGACCACCACGGCCTCGTCGCTCGGCGCCGCCTGCCCGGCGTCCCAATCCGGAACCTCCGGCCACGGCTCACTCCGCGCCTCCTCGTGGAGAATCGCCGCCGCGCGCTTGCCGAACACGAGCCCCTCCAGCAGCGAGTTGCTCGCGAGGCGGTTGGCGCCGTGCAGCCCCGTGCACGCGACCTCACCCACCGCCCACAGCCCTGGGATGGACGTGCGCCCCCACGCGTCGGTCGTCACCCCGCCGCAGCAGTAGTGCGCCGCCGGAACCACCGGGATCGGCCGCTCGGTCATGTCGACGCCGTACCGAAGACACTCGGCGTGGATGTTGGGAAAGCGCTGCCGCAGGAAGTCGGCCGTGTGGTGCGTCATGTCGAGCCACACGCAGTCTTCGCCCGAGCGCTTCATCTCGTAGTCGATGGCGCGGGCCACCACGTCGCGCGGCGCGAGGTCGGCCATCGCGTGGTGCTTCTTCATGAAGGCCGTTCCGTCTTCGAGGCGGAGCACGCCGCCCTCTCCGCGCAGCGCCTCGCTGATGAGAAAGCTCTTGGCCTGCGGGTGGTAGAGCACCGTCGGATGGAATTGATAGAACTCCATGTTCGCGACCTCGGCCCCCGCGCGGTAGGCCATCGCGACCCCGTCGCCCGTCGCGACGTCCGGGTTGGACGTGTAGAGGTAGACCTTCCCCGCGCCGCCCGTCGCGAGCACCGTCGCCCGCGCCAGCACGGTGAGCACCGTCGCGCGCTGGGTGTCGAGCACGTAGGCCCCGGCGCACACATCAGGCCCGCCGAACTTCGACAGCGTGATGAGGTCGACGGCCATGTGGTGTTCGAGGAAGCGGATGCGCGGGTGCGCCTCGGCGGCTTCCAGCAGTGCGCGCTCGACCTCGCGCCCGGTGATGTCCCCCGAGTGGATGACCCGCCGCGCGCTGTGGCCGCCCTCGCGCGCGAGCTCGAAGTGGCTGTTGCCGTCGGCGCCCACGACGCGGTTGAAGCGCGTGCCGAGCGCCACGAGGTCGGCGATGGCCTCGGGGCCCTCCTTCACGCAGATCTCGACGATGTCCTTCTTGCAGAGCCCGGCGCCGGCCACGAGCGTGTCGTCGACGTGGGCGTCGAAGCTGTCGTTGGGGTCGAGCACCGCCGAGATGCCGCCCTGGGCGTAGGTGGTGTTGGCGTCGTCGCGGGCGCGCTTGGTGACGATGAGCACGTCGCCCTTCTCCGCCGCCCGAAGTGCCAGGGTGAGCCCGGCGATGCCGCTGCCGAGAACGAGGAAGTCCGTGGTCTCTCGCATCGATGTCCGCGCACCATACCCCCCCGTCGCCTCTCCGGGAACTAGCCCTCGACCCCCGTCGTTGGCTATCGTGTGACCACCGTGCGCCTGCCCGCCTTGACGTCCTTCGCTGCTGCCCTGCTCGCCCTGGCTCCCGCCGCGTCGGCGCAGATCTGGATGTCGCGTGGCGCCGATGGCTCGCTGCACTTCACCAACGTCCCCGCCAACCGTCGGCCCAACGCGCGGGTCATCATCTCGACGCCCGACCACCGGCCGCCGCCCGACGCACCGTCCCAGGTCATCAGCGCGCCCAACATGCCGACCATCGGCCCCGAGGTGCGCGCGCAGTACGACGCCGCCCGCGGCGACACGAGCCGCTACACCCGCTACGACCCGTTCATCCGCGAGGCGGCGCAGCTCTACCAGATCCCCGAGGCGCTCATCCGCGCGGTCATCAAGCAGGAGAGCGACTTCAACGCCTGGAGCGTCTCCTCGTCGGGCGCCCTCGGCCTCATGCAGATGCTCCCCGCCACCGCGCAGAGCATGACCGTCACCGACCCCTTCGACCCGCGCCAGAGCGTGCTCGGCGGCACCCGCTACCTGCGCGTGCTCGCCAACACCTTCAACGGCGACCTCGTGCTCACCCTCGCGGCCTACAACGCCGGCAGCGGCGCGGTCATCCGCTACGGCGCGGTGCCCCCGTACGAGGAGACCCAGCACTACGTCCGCCAGGTGCTCCGCTACTACTACGAGTACCGCGCGCACTGACGGTTGTGTATCGTCGCCGCCGTGCCGCGACCCTCCGTCCTCGCCCTCTTCGCACTGCTCTCCGTGGGCCCCGCCACCGCGCTCGCGCAGACGCCGCCGCGTACGCCGCCACCCTTTGAGCAGAGCCTCCACCGCGGGGCGACGGCCTTCCTCCAGCACGACTACGACGGTGCGATGACGGCCTTCCGCGAGGCCGTGCAGCGTGACCCGCGATCGCCCGTTCCGTGGCTGCGCATGGCCGCCGTCTCCCGCGCCCGCAACGAGGCCGCCACCGCGCTCGGCAACTACCGCGAGGCGCTCCGCCTCGCCATCGAGTCGAGCGCCGACGCCGACCGCGCGCGCGCCCTCGTCGGCATCGCCGAACTCAACGAGGCCCAGGGGCTCTGGCGCGAAGCCATCGGGGCCTGGGGCGTGGTGGCCGAGTTCGCCGACGCGCACGCCAACCTGGTCAGCGCCGCCGTGCCGCGCGCCCGCCTGGAGGCCATCCGCCGCCGCGAGTCGCTCGACCGCGAAAACGCCCCGGTGCGCGAGCGCATCGCCGAGCGCCTGCGCGTCAACGCCGCGGGCGCCACCACGCCCAACGCCCCGCACTGAGCCCGATGACCGCCCCGCCCGAGGGTCGCCTCGCCCGCTGGTCGCCGTGGGCGCTGCTCGCGGCGCTGCTGGTGCTGCCGTACCCGCGGCTGCTGACCTTCCGCGCGGTCAACCTCGCCGACGACATCTTCGTCGCCGACCTCATGGGCGCCGAGCTCCCCATCCACGCCGCCGTCGGCCGCGCCCTCCGCTCGGGCCACCTCCCGCTCTGGGAGCCCAACCTCTACTCCGGCTATCCCCTCTTCGCGGGCGGCGGCGCCCTCGACCCCATCGGGGCCGTTCTCTTCACGCTGCTCCCACCCGCCGCGGCCTACGACGCCTTCCTGCTGCTGATGCTCGCCATCGCCGGCTTCGGCGCCGCCCGGCTTGCGCGCGTGCTCGGCGCGTCGCGGTCGGGCGCCGTGCTGGCGGGTCTCGTGTGGGCCCACGGCGGCGTGCTCGTCTCGCAGTGGCGCCACATGGGCGTGCTCGGGACCATCGCCTGGTTTCCCCTCGGCCTCTCGCTCGTCGAAGACGCGCTCGCCCCCGTCGACGCCGGGCCTCGTCGCGACCGCGCCCTCGTCGCCTTCGCCGCGATGCTCGGATTGCAGGTGCTGGCGGCGTTTCCGCAGTCGCTCTACTACTGCCTGCTCGGCTACGGGCTCTGGGCGGTGGTGCGCGCCTGGTCTGCCCACGCCGGGCGCCGCGCGCGGGCCATCGCGCTCGGCCGCTTTACCGTAGCCTGTATGGTGGGCATCGCGCTCGGGGCGGTGCAGCTCCTCCCGATGGCCGAGCTCGGCGGGACGTCCGGTCGCCATGGTGGCGTCACATGGGAGTTCGCCACGTCGTGGGTGTTCTGGCCGCCCAACCTGCTGGGGTTGATCGTGCCGTACCCCTTCGGCGACATCGGGGAGGGAACCTACCGCGGCACCGGCGTCTTCTGGGAGTCGCACGGCTACCTCGGGCTGTGCGCCGTCCCGCTCGCGATCGTCGCCCTCGCGGCCGACCGTCGCCGCGCCGTGAAGACCCTCGGCGTCATCGCCCTGCTCGCGTTGCTCTTCACCCTCGGTCCGGCCACGCCGCTCTATCGCGTGGCCTTCACGCTGCTGCCGGGGATGTCGAGCTTCCGTCTGCCGCAGCGGATGCTCTTCGTGGCGTGCGGCGCCCTCGCGGTGCTCGCCGGCCTCGGCCTCACGCGCGCCCAGCAGTGGTGGTCCGAGCGCCCTTCGCTCCGCGCCACGCGCCTCTCTCCGACGATGCTCGGCGCGGTCCTCGTCGCGCTCACGGCCGTCGACCTCGCGCTCACCCAGCCCCGGCAGAACCCGCTCGCCGATGCCCGCGCGTGGCTCTCTCCGCCGCCTACCGCCCTCGCCATGCGCCGCGACGGCGTCGAGCGCTTCTACACGATGGAGTCGTCGACCATCCACGACCGCTCCTTCTCGCTCGCGCACGGTTGGCGCGATCTGCGCCCCTACGCTTTCGCCCGCGACCTCATCCAGCCCGACGCCAACCTCCTGTGGTCGATGGCCTCGGCCGACGGCTACGTCGGGCTTCCGACGCAGTACATGGACAGCGCGTGGGGTCCCACCGCCCCCAACCACGACGGCCTCGTACGCGCCAACTACCGCGTCGAGGGTGACCACATCGTCCCGCACGGCGCGCTCATCCGCTACCTCGCGATGAACCACGTGACCCACCTGCTCGCCCCCGTCGAGGTGCAGTCGCAGCGCCTCGACGCCATCCCCAGCGGATCATGGCCGCGCCTCTACCGCGTCCGCGATCCGCTGCCGCTCGTGTTCTTCGTCGGTCACGCCGTGCACGTCACCAGCGACCGCCACGCCGCCGCGTGGATGTTCTCCGAGCGCTTCTCCCCGCGCCGCGAAGCTCTGCTCCACGACCAGCCCGAGGGGGCGCTCCCCATCGCGCCGACGACCGGTCCCGCGACGCTCATCGCGCCCGCCTACGAGCGCCGCGGCACCGATGCCATCGTCGCCACCATCGACGCGCCCACCGCCGGGTGGCTCATCGTCGCCGAGAGCTGGTACCCGGGCTGGGTCGCCACCGTCGACGGCCGCGAGGCGCCCATCGTGCGCGCCAACATCAACCAGAAGGCGGTCGCCGTGCCCGCGGGCAGGCACCGGGTGGCCTTCGAGTTTCGTCCCCGCTCCCTGCGTCGCGGGGCCGGGGTGAGCGCCGCGGCCCTGGTCGTTCTGCTCGCCGCGGTGGTTGCGGTCGCTCGCGGCCGGAATGCGACGCCCGCGGCGCCTGTGGAGTAGCATCGGCGATCATCGCGCCGGAGGTCTTCGCCATGCTCATCCGCACCCCGATCGTGTCGGCCCTCGTGGCCGCGCTCGCGCTCCTCCCTGCTTCCGCCTCGGCGCAGCACCGACGCTCTCGGCGACGCGCTCCCGCTCCGTCCACCTCGGCCCCACCGGGCGGGCCCGTCGCGGTCGCGCCGCCCACCACCGCGACCACCGAGCCGACGCCCGCGCCGCGCACCACCCTCGACCTCAACGAGGTCATCCCGGTGCCCGTGTCCGCCGTCGATGGGATGCTCCGTCGGATGCGGGTGTTCTTGTTCATCGCCCCGCCCGGCGCCACGGCCTACGGACTCGGTGCGCTCGGTCAGGGTCGCCGCCTCTGGGCGCTGCTCCCGAGCTGTCGCACCACCAACCCCGACGACGATCGCGAGCCCTGTCCCGTCGACCGCGTCACCGTCGAAGCCGTCATGCGCGGCAACGTCAACGCGGGCACGCCCACCTTCCTCGGCGGCTCGGCCGACGCGCGGCGGGTGCAGTCCTTCGTCGTCGAAGCCAACGCCCCGCGGGTGCGATTGCGCGTCCTCGGCCCCGCCAATCGCGTGCGCTACGAGGCCGTCGTGGAGGCCGAGCGCCTCGCCGACCTCGCCCTGCCCGAAGGCGCGCCCGGCGGTGACGGCTTCGCGTTCGATCTCACCCGCTACCCCGCGCGCTGATCGGTCGTCAGGGTGCGTCGACCCGCGCTCCTGCTCGCGCTCGTCCTCGTCGCCGCGCCGGTGACGGCCAACCCCGTCGCGCGTCACGAGCGTCCGCGGTTCACCCTCACCGCGCCCGATCGCTTCGAGCGCGTCCCCCTCGACGACGCCCGCGCCGACCTCCTCGACGTCTTCCAACGAACGGGCGACCTGCCGGGCGAGGGGCCCATGGTGTTGCAGGTGTTGCACCTCGACGCGATCGTCCCGCAGCGCGCGCTGGTCCCCCGCGAGCGCGCCGAGCTCCGCCGCGCCGACGCTTTCGAGTTCACCGACCGCGTCGAGCACGACCGCGTCTTCGGCTTCCCCGTGGAGACCCTCGCAGGCACCGCGACGCTCGCAGGTGGCGTCACCGTCGTCCGCTGGGCCACGGCCGTCCCGCTCGAAGACGACGCCGTGCTCGTCGTGCTGCTCGCCCCCGCGCACCGCGCCCGCGACGCCCGCGCGCTGCACCGCGCCGCGCTCGCCTCCATCCGCGGAGACACCTCCTGGGAGACCCCAGCCCGCCGCCACGTCAATCAGCTCATGCGCGCGGTGCGCTCCGTCACGGTCGTGCTCTCGCTCGCCTACGCCGTCGTCACCTGGGTGCGCTCGCGCCGCACGCCGCTGCTCCCGCGTACGAGGGCCCGCGCGATGGGCGTGCTCGCGCTTCTGTGGTGCTCGCTGTCTCTGTGGCTGTGTGTGCCGTGGCGCGCCGACGAGGGGATGGCCGCGGCGCAGTGCATCGCCTTCGCGGTGACCTACACCGTGCTGGCGTGGCGGGCCTTCAGAACAGGCACGCCGCCCGCACCTGGCTGAGATCGGTGATGCCCGCGAGGGCCTTCTCGATGCCGTCCTGGCGCACCGTCGTCATGCCCTCGCGATCGGCCGCCTCGCGCAGCTCGATGATGGTCGCGCGTCGGCGAATGAGCTCGGCGACGGCCGCGCTCCCCGGCAGGATCTCATGCAGGGCGACGCGCCCGTGGTAGCCGGTGCCGCCGCACTTCGGACACCCGACGGCGCGGTGGAGCATGAACTCCATGGACGTTCGCTCGGTCTTCGCCTCGAAGGCTTCGTGACCGTAGGCGTTGGAGACCTCCTCCCACTCCGTCGGCGTCGGCGCGTACGGAATGCGGCACTGGGTGCAGAGCCGCTTCACGAGGCGCTGCGCGAGCACGCCGCGGAGCGCGTCGGCGAAGGCGTACGGGTCGATGTCCATCCCGAGCAGACGAGGAACGGTCTCCGCCGCGCTGTTGGCCTGCAGGGTCGAGAGCACGAGGTGCCCGGTGAGCGAGGCCTCCACCGCGACGCCCGCCGTGATGCGGTCGCGCATCTCGCCGACCATGATGACGTCCGGGTCGGACCGCAGAAACGCCCGCAGCACCTCCGGGAAGCCGAGCCCGATGCGCGCGTTGGCCTGCACCTGCCGTAGGCCCGGCTGAACGATCTCCACCGGGTCTTCGACGGTGACCACCTTGCGGTCGACGCTGTTGAGCGCGCCCACCGCGGAGTGCAGCGTCGTGGTCTTGCCGGACCCGGTGGGCCCCACCACCAGCGCGATGCCGTACGGCGCACCGATGATCGAGCGGAACCGCTCCAGGTTCACGTCCGAGAACTCCATCTGGTCGAGCGGCCGTGGCTTCCACGCCGAGAGCAGTCGGATGGTGACGTCCTCGTTGTCGCCGATGGTGGGCAGCGTCGCCATGCGGACGTCCACGGCCACGTCGCCGTGCTGCACCCGGAAGCGCCCGTCCTGCGGCCGCCGCCGCTCGGCGAGGTCGAGGTCGGCGAGCACCTTCATGCGCTGCACCACGCTCGCGCGAAAGCTGGCGGGGATGAGCGCGTGGTCGACGCAGTCACCATCGACGCGCAGCCGTACACGCATCCCGTCCCTCCCTGGCGCGGGCTCGAAGTGCACGTCCGACGCGCCGCGCGCCTGGGCGTCGAGCACGATGCGCCGCACCACCCGCGCCGCGAGCGAGTCGGAGTCACGGTCCTCGTTCTCTCGCGCCTCGGCCTCGCGCTCGGCCTCCGTCCCTCGAATCTTCGCGGCTTCGATAAGGAGCTGGCCGAGCGGCTCGTTGCGATCCTCGCGGCGGTTGAGCGAGGGGAAGCGCGAGGCCATCTTCGGCGCCGCCGCCTCGGCGTTGAGCGCTTCGAGCTTGGGCGCGAGCAGTCGACCGATGGCCTCGGCGAGCCGCATGTCGTCGCCGCGAAATGCGTCGCCATCGAGCGAGTTGACGAACTCCAGCACACCCACCGCGCGGGTCGGCCCGAGGATGGGCGCCGCGAGCACCGTGCGGACGTCGCCGTCGCCGATCGCTCCGACCGCGAGGTTGGGGTGCAGCGCGCGGAGCTGCTCGGCGTCCTGCGCGTCACGGAGCATCACCGAGCGACGGCTCACCGCGACGAAGCCCGCGATGGTGCGGCCGTCGCACGGAACGCGCACCGCCTCCGACGAGGTTCCGCTGCGGGCGATGGAGTAGAGCGTCGAGGCGCGCTCGTCGAGGGCAAACACCGTGATGCGCTCGGCGTCGAGCAGCGCGTGCAGCAGGTCGCTGGCGTTGACCAGCAGGGCGCGCAGCGAGTTCGCGGCGGCCACCACTTCGCGCAGCGCCAGCAGGAGCGCGCGGTAGCGGGGCCGCGGCTCCCAGGAGAAGTCGTCGGTGGTGCTTTGGTTGGCGTCGAAGGTCATTGGTGTAAGGTCCGACGGTACACTTGCGCCCGGCGATGCGAGAGGCGAACGACACGTGAGACGGAGACGAGGCGCCTCGGGCCGACGGGCCATGGCGGTGGGTGCGGTGGTGGTGCTCGGAGGCGGTGCGGGGGCCCTGCTCCTGTGGCAGCACCGCGCCACGCAGAAGCGCGAAGCCACGCGCGAAGCGCTCGCCTGGGTCGACCCGATGGCGCGCGTCGAGGGCTGCCTCTTCGGCACCGAGCCGCCGTCGGCCCGCGCGGGGGAGTTTCCGCGTCACCTTCGTCGGGTCGCGCTCGGCCCTGACACGGCGCGCGCCTGGCCGTCGCGCTGCATCGAGCCGCTCGCCGCCAACCGCCCATCCTCGCCGAGGCTCGACACGCTTCGCACGGCCCTGCGCGCCGACGATGCGCTCGTGGCGACCCTTCGACGCGACGGCTCGTCCGCCGAGCTCGGAGCGTGGCGCCCGGCCTGGGACGCCCTGCGCGCCGAGGTATCCGACCGGCTCACCACCGCTGGGGTCGCGCTGCGGGAGCCCTCGCTGGCCGACGCCCCACGACCGCGGGCCGTCGAGGTCGGCGACGACCTCCCGGTGTCCCTCTCGGAGAGCGCCACCCCGGTGGGCGTAAGCCTCGGCGACGGGGTGCTCTCGGTGATGTGGGTCGACCGCAGCCGCGAGCGCATCTTCTGTCGCAGCCGCGACGGCGGCGGAACGGTGAAGTGCCGCCGCTTCCCCGCGCCCGGCCCGACCGGCGGGGTGCTGGCCCTCCTCGCGAGCGACCGCGCCGAGGCGCTGGTGCTCGTCGACCAGGGGGCGAGCTCCTACGCCATCGCGTCGGCCGATGACCCGTGGTCGCCGCTCTTCGGGCTGCGGGGTGTTCCGCTGACGAGCCTGCCGTTGAGGGTGCGCCGCGACGTGGTCTTCGCCGTCACCCAGCGTGGGGGCCGCGCGCAGTTCGAGCAGGTGGTGCGCGCCGTCCCCGGGGCCGTGGTGCCCCTGGGCCCGGAGGTCGGGCTCGATCGTGAGTCGGCGCTGGTCGCCGCGGGCGATCCGTCGACCGTGTGGTGGGTCACCAGCACGGCGACCCCCGGTGGCCTCGCCCTCGACTTCCGCGGTCTCGGCACCCAGTCCGCATGGCGCTCCCCTGCGCCGCTCCAGTCCCCCGCCGCGCGCCTGAGCACCTGCCATGCGGGCGGTCTCGCGTACGTGGCGGTCGCCGACGCCGCGGCCACGCGGGTGCTGGTCATCGACGCCCAGGGTCCGCGCGAGCTCGGGTCCGTCGGCGTGCTCGGGCGCTCGCTGCGGCTCTCGTGCGATGGCGCGGGAGTGACGCTCGTCGGCGAGACCTCGTTTCAGTCGTGCGCGCTGCCGTCGGGGTGCACGGCGCCCGTCACGGTGCCGGGGCTGCGGGCGCTCGCTCGCGCGGGCGACACGCTGGTGATGGTTCGGGCGGTGGGCGAGCACGACGCGCCGCGGGTGCTCCGTCGACCGCTCGCGACGCCCGACTCCGACGCGCGCGACGAGGTGGTGGTGCTCTCCGACGACACCCGCCACGGGGGCCTCGCGGTGCGCGCGGCGTGGATGTTCACGAGCGGCTCGCGGCTGCTTTTGTTCATGTCGGGCGACGCCACGGTGGTGCGCTGGAGCGACGATCAGGGGCGCAGCTGGCACGCCTCGCGCGAGGCCGACGACACCCCTGCGCGACCGATGCGCGCCGAAGAGCTCGCCGAAGAGGTGCGCCGCGCCCACCGTGAAAACCCGCTTCCGCGCTGACGAGGAGACCCAATGAACCAACGACCGTTTCGGGTGCTGGGCGTGCAACAGATCGCGGTGGGAGGCCCCGACAAGGGCGCGCTGCGTGCCTTCTGGGTCGACCTCCTCGGCGCGACCCCCGAGGGCTCCTATCGCAGCGAGCGCGAGAACGTCGACGAGGACATCACCAGCGTCGGCCGGGGCCTCGCGCGCGTCGAGCTCGACCTGATGCAGCCCGTCGACCCGGCCCGCAGCCCGCGGGTGCACGACCCGGCGCTCAACCACATCGGCCTCTGGATCGACGACCTCCCCGCCGCCGTGGCCTGGCTCACGGCGCAGGGCGTTCGGTTTACTCCGGGCGGTATTCGTCGCGGGGCGGCGGGCTTCGACGTGTGCTTCATCCACCCGAAGGGCAACGCCGACTTCCCGCGCGGCGCGGAGGGGGTGCTCGTCGAGCTGGTGCAGGCGCCCGCGGCCGTCGTCGCGGCCTTCGACGCGCTCGCGTCAGCGTGAGGCGATCTCGGCCGATGGAACGGGGCCGCCCGGCCCGTAGGTGTGTAGCCCCGTGACGACGCTGCCGCGCGAGGGGAAGAGCGCCTCCGCGGGGTAGCCGAGCGCTTCGCACGCGCGGCCGAAGCCGAGGCCCGAGACGCGCACCGACTCCACCGCCGAGCCATCCGCACGGAGGACCCGGATGCGCCCCGACCCGAGGTTGAGCCCGCCGAGGTCTTCGCCCTGGAGGCGTCGCACCTCGTCGGCGCGAACCACGGCGACCGGGACACCGAGGTAGTTGCGGAGCGACCACGTTCCGTCGCGGGCCACCTCGACCGACGCGAAGGCCGAGAGGTAGGGCCACACGACGACCGAGAGCACCGAGGAGAGCACCGCGCTCCATCCCAGGATGGCGAAGCGCAGTCGGCGCTCGGAGGCGTCGAGGTCATCACGCCAGAGCGAACGCGCCATCACCACGGCGAGCGCCGCCGTCGCCCCACACAGCAACATCGTGGGCAGATGCCACGCGAAATAGATCCATTGGCCCAACGCGACGTCGCGCATGGGCGGACGCTACCCCCCGACTCTGCGAGTCGCAAACACCCGTCCGGCTCACCGCACGATCAGCGGGCGGGTGCTTCCCACTGCCGCAGGAGCGCGCGCATGCGACGGTTGCGCGGGCTCACGCGGAGCCCCTCGCGCAGCGCGGCGAGCGCGTCGGCCCGTCGGCCCGTGGCGTCGATGGCCTCGACGAGGGCGAGCCGCACGTCGGGCGTGGTCGGCAGCAGCGCCGCCGCGCGGGTGAGGTCGGCGATGGCGCCGCTCGGGTCGCCCGTGCGCTGCCGGGCGAGGCCCCGGTAGTACCAGCCGTAGCCGTGGTTGGGGCTGCGCGCGACGGACACATCGGCGGCGCGTCGTGCGGCCTGCGGATCACCGACGTCGAGACAAGCGCCCGCGAGATCGGCCCAGGCGAGGGGGTGCGCGGGCCACAGACGCGTCGCGGATTCGAGGTGGGGTCGCGCCTCGGCCGCGCGCCCGCTGGTGAAGAGGATCGCCCCAAGGTGGTGCCGCGCATGGGCGCTGCGGGGGGCGATGGCGACGGCTTGTTCGAGCGCGGTGATGGCGCCGGCCTGGTCACCCGCACGGTCGCGGGCCTCGCCGAGGGTGCGCCACACGTCGGCCTGGTCGGGTCGCCGCAGGCTCTCGGCGGTGAGCACGGTGACCGCTTCGTTGACGCGCCCGGCGGACAGGTGCGCCCACCCGAGCTGGAGCGCGGCCTCGTCGTGGAGGTCGGGGCCCGTCACGGCCGGGACGAGGTTGACCGCGACGAGCAGCGCCACGCCCGCGACCGCGACGCGACGATCGAGCGAGCGCTCCCGCCACCACGCCGCGATCACCCGAACGCCTTCGACCGCGGGCACGAGCAGCGCCAGGGCGATGGCGAGTCGGTAGCGACCCGACGGGAAGAAGAGCGCGATGCCCAGCGCGTTGAGGGCCACGAAGGCGACGACGGTCTGCCACGCCGCGCGACGCTCATCGGGTTCTGGGGGCGCGCGAAGGGCGGAGAGCGCACCGACCGCGGCAAGCGGCAGAACGAGCCCGAAGGGAAAGCGCAGCCCGTGCTGCCACAGGAGCGCTGCGGTGAGGGGCGTGCGGCCGAGCGTGCCGTAGGGGTCGAGGTTGCGGGCGATCTCGGCGCCGTTGAAGGTGTCGACGAGCTTCATCGCCAGCGCGCGGGTGAAGGCGTACGGGTGATGCAGCGCCCACGACACGGCCCGATCGGTGAAAAACGCCGACTGTGCGAAGGGTTCGAAGACCCCGTGGCGCGCGGGCTCGAACGAGAGGTCGTCCCATCGCCAGCCGGGTCGGATGGCGGTGGTCGCGGCGACGTCGCTGTTGTTGCCGACGAAGAGGTTGATCCCCGCGTTGGCCGTGGAGAGACGGAAGGTTCCGTACCGCTGCCAGGTGGACACGCCGACCGGAAGCAGCCCACCGACGATGCCCACCACGAGCGCGCCGAGCCGCGAGGCCACGCCGCGGGTGGAGAGCGTCGCGCGCGCCTGGAAGACCCGCCACGCGAGGAAGAGCACGAAGGGAGCGACGGTTCCGCGGGCGGCCACGGCGACGCCCAGCGCGAGGCCCTGCGCGAGGTGCACCCAGGGCGCGCTCGTGGGCGAGGAGCGCACCGCGATCAACAGGGCGAGCAGCGCCGTCGCGGCGTCGAGGGGCGCGGCGATGAGCTGCGACGAGAAGAAGAGCAGCGGGCCGTAGAAGGCGGCCGCGACGCCGACGGCGATGACCGCGCGCGGCGGGAGCACCGTCCGCGCAACGGCCACCAGCGTCTGCGTGATGGCGAGGACGAACACGGCCTGCGCGAGGAGACCGACCACGGGCTTCGCGTCGACGAGGCGGTAGGCGAGGGAGAGCGCCCACGCGAAGAGCGGCGACTGCCAGTGCGGGAGCGGCGGCGCGGCGCCCGACTGGGCGATGCGGAGGGCCTCGGCGTGGTACTCGCGGCCGTCGATGATGGGCCCCGTGACCGACGGGTCGGTCGCGAGCCAGTGGTACTGCGCGGCCTGCACGACCAGCGTGAGCAGGGCCACGACCAGGTGCTGCTCCCACGCGCGCTCGCCAAACGCAGGCGCGGCCTCGGGCTCATCGGGCGCGGTCGGGGGAGGAGGAGACGACGCAGCGGGTCGCTGGGCCGGTGGCGTGGCCGCGACGGTCTTCCATCCGCGGGAACCCTGATTGCGAGTCGGTCGTCGTGCCATGGCGTTCAGCGGTGACCGAGGACGTCGGCGGTCGCGCGGCGCTCTGTCAATAGGTGTGCGTAAACGACACGCCGCAGGTGTTGCCGGTGCTCACGGTCGAGACGCCGGAGAAGGTGTCGACCAGCACCGCGCCGTGAAACACCTCGATGGTCCAGCGGGTCTCCGCGCGGATGCCGTAGGGCGCCGCGCAGACCGTGTACGTGCCGCGCGTCGGGGTCGACGCCCAGAAGACGTTCTCTGGTCCGGAGCCCGAGGTGTCGTCGCGGTCGAGCAGCCCGTCGCACACCAGGCGCCCGGCCGTCGCCCAGTAGATGAGCGAACCGCACGGCGGCGTCACGTGGAGGTCCATGTCCCCGGGCACATCCCAGGTCAGCGTGAAGCGCAGCGGGCCCGTCCCTACGCAGACGCCCGCCGAGCACGCCCGCCCCGGGCCGCACGCGCGCCCACACACGCCGCAGTTGGCCGCGTCGCCGTCGAGGTCGACGCACACCCCGCTGCACGCCTGCATTCCTGCCGTGCATGCACAGGCACCCGCGCTGTTGCAGCTCCCGCCCGTGAGACCCGAGCACGCGCCGCTCGTGCGCGGCACCGCGCTGCACGCCGTCGCGCTGCCCGAGCAGGTCACCGTGCCCGTCGCCTCGCATCCCCCGGAGCCCACCGTGCACCCGGCGCCCGTGCTGCGACAAGCGCCGCCGCAGTCCGTCTGTCCCGTCGGGCATGTGCTGCCGCACCGTCCCCCGACGCACGTCGCCACGCCGCCGCTCGGCGTCGGGCACACCGCCCCGCACGCGCCGCAGTTCGCGGGGTCCGCTGCCACGTTGCGGCACACGCCGCTGCACTCGGCGCTCCCCGTGGCGCACGCGCACGCCCCGCCGCTGCCGCACACCCCGCTCGCCGGCGCGATGCAGCTCCCGCTCGTGCGCGGCGTGGCGCTGCACCGCACCGAGCCCGCCACGCACGCGAGCACCCCGCGCTCTTCGCAGCCGCCGCTCCCGCCAGAGACGCACGCGCTCCCGACGCTTTGGCACGCGCCGCCGCACACCGACTGCCCCGACGGGCAGGCGCTCACGCACGCCCCGGCGCTGCACCGCGCCGAGCCGCCACCCGGTGACGCGCAGCTCACCTCGCAGCGGCCGCAGTGGCCGGCGTCGTTGCGCGTGTCCACCTCGCAGCCGTCCGCCGCGAGGCCGTTGCAGTCCGCGAAGCCCGCGTTGCACGAGCCCACCGCGCAGGTCCCCGCCAGGCACGCCGCCGTCGCGTTGGGGAGCGAGCACATGCGCCCGCAGCCGCCGCAGTGCAGGGTGCTCGTCCCGGTGTTCACCTCGCAGCCGTTGGGCGTCGCGCCGTCGCAGTCGGCGTAGCCCGCGTCGCACGACGAGAGCCCGCACGCGCCGCCGAAGCACCGCGGCGTCGCGTTGGGGAGCGCGGGGCACCGCCGCCCGCACGCGCCGCAGTTGGAGACGTCCGTCGCCGTCGTGGTCTCGCAGCCGTTGGCCGACGACCCGTCGCAGTCATCGACGCCCGACGGGCACGCGCTCAAGCCGCACACCCCGGCGCGGCACGACGCGAGCGCGCCGCCCTCGCCCGCGGGGCACCGCCGCCCGCACACGCCGCAGTTGTCCGTGTCGCCGTACACCGCCGTCTCGCAGCCGTCCGCGGCCAGGCCGTTGCAGTCCGCGAAGCCCGGCGCGCAGCTCGCGACGACGCACCTGCCCATCGCGCACCCGCCCGACCCGTTGGCGAGGCTGCACGGCCGCCCGCAGCCGCCGCAGTTGAATCGCTCGTTCTGGATGTTGGCCTCGCAGCCGTTGGTCGCGTCGCCGTCGCAGTTGGCCCAGTCCGCCGCGCACGCGCCGATCACGCACCGCCCGGCCGTGCACGCGGGCGTCCCGTTGGCCGCGCGGCAGACCGTGCCGCAAGCACCGCAGCTGGAGAGCGTCGTCCGAAGGTCGGTCTCGCACCCGTCCGTCGCGTCGCCGTTGCAGTCCGCGTAGCCCGTCGCGCACGACGCCACTGCGCAGCGCCCGCCCGCGCACGCTCCCGAGCCGTTCGCGATGGCGCAGCCCCGACCGCAGGCCCCGCAGTGGGTCGGCGTCGACAGCACGTTGGTCTCGCATCCGTTGGCCGCGTCGCCGTCGCAGTTGCCGAGGCCGTCCTCGCAGCGCGCGACGTCGCAGCGCCCCGCGTTGCAGACGCCCGTCCCGCCCGTGACGACGCAGCGCCGCCCGCACACGCCGCAGTGCTCGCGGGTGGTCGCGAGGTTGGCCTCGCAGCCGTCGATGGGGTCGCCGTTGCAGTCGCCCCATCCCGCGTCGCAGCGCAGCGCGCACGTCCCCGCGCCGCACGAAGCGCTCGCGTGGGCCGCGGTCGGGCAGCGCCGCCCGCACACGCCGCAGTGCAGGGGCGACGAGGCGAGCTCGGTCTCACAACCGTTGGCCGGGTTGCCGTCGCAGTTGGCGTAGCCCGCGAGGCACGGACCGAGGCCGCAGCGCCCCATGCTGCACGTCGCGCTCGCGCCCGCGCTGGGGCACGCGACGGCGCAGCTCCCACAGTGGGCCGGGTCACGCGTGACGTCGGTCTCGCAGCCGTCGCTCGCGTCACCGTTGCAGTCGGCCCAGCCGGTCTCGCACGTCGAGCCGCAGCGGCCCGATGCGCAGGTGGGCGTGGAGTGCGGAGGCGTCGGGCAGAAGCGCCCGCAGCCGCCGCAGTTCATGCGGTCGCTCGTGGTGTTGGTCTCGCACCCGTCGGCGGCCATGAGGTTGCAGTCGCGATAGGCCCCCGCGCAGGTGCCCACCGCGCACCGCCCCATCACACAGGCGCCCTCGCCGTTGGCGACGGTGCACCGCGTCCCGCACCCGCCGCAATGCGCGGCGTTGGACTGCGGGTCGACGCACCCGCCGCTGCAACACGCCTGCGTGCCCGGGCATCGCGTGCCGCCCTCGCAGGCCGAGACGCAGGTGTTGCCCATGCAGCGTCGACCGTCAGTGCACTGATCGTCGGTCGCACACTGCACGCAGAGCCGCGTGGTGGGGTCACACCGCGGAGTCCCGCCGCCGGCGCCGCGACACGACTCATCGGTGCGACAGCCGCGGGTGCACGTCAGGCGCGCGGGGTCGCAGTACTGTCCGGCCGGGCACGCATCGCTCGCGGGGCTACACCCGCCGCAGCGCGCCGAGGCCATGTCGCAGGTGTAGAACCCGAACTCGCTCTCCCGACAGTCGGCGTTCGATCGACAGCCGGAGAACACCTCGGACACCACGGCATCGATCGTCACCACGTCGACCGTCGGGGCCGTCACGTCCGTCGTGGATGCATCCAGGGTCGGGGCGTCCATGGTGGAAGCGTCGACCGGCTTCACGGCCAGCCGGTCGTCGGCCCTCGCCGCATCGAGAGCCGTTGCGGTGGCGTCTTCCGTGAACCCCGAGACGTCGTCAGCGACCGTGCCCGTGGCACCGCCCGAACAGCCGATTGACGTCGCGGCGACAAGGAGGCCGACCAGGACGACCGCCCGACACGAAACTCCTCGACGCATCGCGCACCTCCGATGGGATCCGCCGCGAGCGTAGGGGTTTGCGCGACCGGGCCGCAATCACCGATTCAGGGGTCGATCACCTTGCCGGGATTGAGGATGTTCTTCGGGTCGAGCGCCGTCTTGACCGCTCGGAGCAGCGCGAGCTCTTCGGGCGATCGCGAGTAGGCCAGGTAGGGCTTCTTCAGGAGGCCGATGCCGTGCTCCGCCGAGATGCTCCCGCCGTGCGAACGGACCAGCTCGAAGAGCGCGTGGTCGGCCTCGCTGGTGCGGGCGAGGAAGTCCGCGCGGTCCATCGCGTCGGGCTTCATGACGTTGATGTGCAGGTTGCCGTCGCCGATGTGCCCGAACAGCACCACCTCCCAGTCGGGGTAGCGAGCGGCGAAGAGCGCATCGAGCGCACCGCAAAACGGGGCGAGGGCCGCGATGGGGAGGGCGACGTCGTTCTTGTGGGGGAGCCCCGTCGCCGAGAGGCTCTCGGAGATGGCCTCGCGAAGCTGCCACAACGCCGCGCCCTGCGAGCGGTTCTGGGCGAGCACGCCGTCGGTCACGAGCCCGGCGTCGAAGAGCCCGGCGGCCCACTGCTCCAGCGCGTCGCGGTCGACGGCCTCCGCCTCGACGAGCACGTAGCAACCGCCCTCGGATGCAAACGGCGGTTGCAACCCCCGGTGACGCTGCACCCGCGCCGCCGCCCGGTCGGTGAAGAACTCAAAGGCCGACAGCGTGAACGGCCCCCTCCGCGCGGCCTCGAAGAGCCGCAGCACGGCGGGCAGGTCGGGCACCGCGTAGAGCATCACGTCGAGCGCGCCTGGCAACCGCGACAGGCGCAGCGTGGCTTCGGTGATGATCCCGAGCGTCCCCTCGCTGCCGATGTAGAGCTGACGCAGGTCGACGCCGGTGTTGTTCTTCTCCAGGGCGCCGTTGAGCTGAAGCACCTCGCCGCGGGCGGTCACCACCTCCAGGCCCAGCACCCAGTGTCGCGTGAGCCCGTAGCGGATCACCTTCACGCCGCCCGCGTTGGTCGCGATGTTTCCGCCGACCTGCGACGACCCCTTGGAGGCGAAGTCCACCGGCCACGTCAGCCCGTGCGGCGCGCAGTGAGCGTGCACCGCCTCGGTCACCGCCCCGGCCTGCACGCGCACCGTCTGCGCCACGGGGTCGACCGCATCCATCCGGCGCATGCGTTCGAGCGAGAGCACCAGCTCGCCGCGCGCCGCGACGGCCCCGCCCGCCAGCCCCGTGCGCCCCCCCGACGGAACCACCCCGATCAGGTTGGCCTCGCAGAACCGCACGATCGCGGCCACCTCCGCGGTGCTCCGCGGCCGCGCGATCGCGCACGGCGCCGGGTCGAACACCTTCGTCCAGTCGCGCCCATAGGTGCCGAAGAGCTCAGGCTCGAAGGACACCAGATCATCGGAAAACGCTGCACGCAGCGCCTGAAGCACCGCCTCGCCAGGACGATCGACCATCCGTGGCGCTTACCCCCGCTGCCCAAACCCCGGCAAGTCAATCTTGACTCCCGATCTCACCCGACTACGGTCGCCGCCGTGCCTGCTCCCCGCCTCGTCGTCGGCTTCTTCTTCGTCGCGTTCACGGCCCTCGCGGGCTGCGGCAACAACGTGGCGCCGAAGTGCCTCGCTGGCGATCAGGTCCAGTGTCGCTGCTCCGACACCGGCGGCACCGACGGTGGCGCTCTCTACGGCTACCGCACCTGCGCGGAGGCTTCGGGCGCTGCGGACTACGGTGTCTGCCGCTGCACGCCGGGCCTGCTGCCCAACCTCGGCTCACCACTGTCGACCCCGTACATGAGCGGAACCGGCACCGGCAACACCGCCGACGCGGGCGCCCGCTGATCCGGCGTCTCCGCGCACACCTCCCGTGGCTCCTCGCGGCGCTCGCGGTCGCGTCCCGTGTCCCGTACTGCGCGACCATCGCGCAGGATCCCGACGGCTCCCGCTTCGCCCGCGGACTGCTCCGCTTCGACCTCGCCCAGGGTCATCCGCATCCGCCCGGCTATCCCCTCTTCATGGCGCTCGGAGCCCTCCTGCATCACCTCGGCGCGCCACCCGCGCTTGCCCTCTCGCTGGTCTCCGCGCTCTCGCTCGGTGCGCTCGTCGCGGTCTTCGCCCGCTGGAGCACACCGCGGGTGGGCACACTCCCGACCGTCCTCGCCACCGTGTTGCTCTGCGTCGTCCCGCTCACCACGATGCTCTCGGCGCGCCCGCTCTCCGACATGCTCGGCGCCGCGCTCGCGTGGTGCGCCCTCTACGCCGCCACCCGCCCGCGACCCGATGCGCGTCGCGTCGCCGCGCTCTGCGCGCTCGTCGCCCTCGTGCGCCTCTCGACGGTCGCGCTGTGCCTCCCTGCGTTCGCGTTCGTGCTCGTGCGTGACCGTCGCCGCGCACCCGCCGCAGTCGCGCTCTTCGCCGCCCTCGTCGCGGTCGGCTACGCGCCCGTGGTCGCTTCGACCGGGCCCGCGCGTTTCGTCGCGCTCCTCACCAATCACGCGACCGGTCACTTCGAGCGCTTCGGCGGCAGCGTCGTGACTCAACCCGACCTCGTCGCGCGCGTCCGAGCCCTGCTCTGGACCCTCTGGACGCATGTCCTCGGTGGTGGCTGGAGCGACCGCCCCACGCACCTCTTCGTCAGCGGCGCGGTCGTCTTCTTTGCCAGCGTTGCGGGAGTCGTCGCGAGTCATCCGCTGTCACTGGGCGCCCGCGTCGTCGCAGCCAGCACTGGTCTCTACCTCGCCTGGGTCTTCCTCGGTCAGAACATCCTCTGGTCACCGCGCCACCTCCTCCCACTGGTGCCGCTGATGGCCTTCGCCTGCGCGCACGGCGCATCCGTCCTGTCGAGTCGCTGGCCCCGTGCGGTCCCCCTCACGCTGGCGCTCGCCCTGGCTTCCCTGACCGTCGAGTCCCTGCGCCTCTCCGGCTTGCAACACGATCAAGCCCCGCCCACCGTCGCCGTCGCGCAGTGGCTCATCGCGCACGCCGATCCGGACCACATTGTCATCGCGACCGCGCAGCTCGGTCCGTGGCTCCGCCCTCTCGCTCCGCGCCATCACATCGTGGACGTGCTCGATGGATCCGACGTCGATCGCATCCGTCACGCGACGACGGACACGGTGCTCGTGACCAGCGAGGTGAGGGGGGCGTACGGGGCCACGGGGAGGGTGCGCGCGCGCTTCGTCCGCGAGCGCTACGTGACCCCGGCGCTCTACGACGTCGCGATCATCGAGCGGCCTCGCTGACGTTGCGGCGTAGAAACGCTGCCATGTGGCGGTAGAGGGCCGTCGCCACCACCGGGTCGGCCACGCTGTGCGTCGAGCCCGCGAGCGGGATGAACTCATGCGTGCGGCCCGCCCGGAAGAGCGCGTCCGAGAGCCGAACGCCGTGGAGGAAGTACACGTTGTCGTCGGCCGTTCCGTGCAGCACGAGCAGCGGATGGCGCAGCCCGTCGGCCCAGGTGAGCAGCGAACTGCGTCGGTACGTCTCGTCGTCATCGCCGGTCGGAACGCCCAGGTACCGCTCGGTGTAGTGGGTGTCGTAGTCGCGCCAGTCGGCGACCGGTGCGCCCGCGATGCCGGCGCGAAAGACGTCCGAGCGCCGCAGCATGGCGAGCGCCGCGAGATAGCCGCCGAAGGACCACCCGTAGACGCCGACGCGCCCGAGGTCGAGCTCGGGGTAGCGCGCGCCAAGGGCGTGGAGCCCGCGCACCTGATCATCGAGCGGAACATCCCCAAAGGCCTGATGGATGGCGCGTTCCCAGTCGCGTCCGCGATGGGGTGTTCCGCGTCCGTCGAGGGACACGACGACGAAGCCCTGCTCGGCGAAGAACTGCGCGAGCACGAAGCGTCCGCGAGCGCTGCCGACCATCTGCGCATGCGGCCCGCCGTAGACCATCAGCAGCACCGGGTAGCGCCCACCGTCACGGAAGTCGGACGGTCGCACGATGGCCGCGCGCAGATGGTCGTCGCCGACCTGCACCAGCTCGACCCGCGGCGGGACCACAGGCTCTTCGATGTTGGACGCGAGCGTGCCGACCACGGCGTCATCGCGCAGCACCATCCACGAGGAGGCCCCGATGAGGGCGTTGCGATGCACCACCCGAACGCCGCCGCTGCCGATGAGCGCATCGTGCTCGCCCGGCTGGGTCGTCTCTCGCACCGCGGTCGACGGAGCGTCCAGCGAGACGCGAACGACGTGCTGCTCTGTTGGCTCATCGCTCGCGAGCACGCGCACTACCCGACGCACGCTGTCGACGTGGATGAGCTTCCGGTAGCCGACCTCTGGCGCGACGATCACCCGGTCGAGTGAGCCATCGGTCCGACGCAGCTCGAGCTGCCATCGGCCGCCGCGTTCGGTCGACCAGAGGAAACCCTCTCCGTTCGGGAGCCACCGCGGCGCTGAGGAGTCGATGTTCACCCAGGCGGCGTCCGTCTCGCGCAGCAGCTCTCGCGTGCTCCCATCGGGTGCGACGGCGAGCAGTCGCTCTTCCGTCTGCGCCCGGTTCTGCACGAGGATCGTGAGCGGCGCGCCCGCCTCCCAGTTCACGCTCGCGAGGTAAGGGAACGCGTCGCGATCCCACTGCACCCAGGTCGTCGCGCCGCCGTGGACGGAGACAAGCCCGAGGCGCACCACGGCGTTGCGTCGGCCCGCGCGCGGATAGGCGAACGCGTCGGGCGCCCGCTCGGGGTGCATCGGGTCGGCGATCTGGAAGCGCTCCACCTCGCGCTCGTCGGTCTCCTGGTAGGCGAGCGTCGCGGAGTCCGGCGACCACCAGTAGCCCGCCATGCGGTCCATCTCCTCCTGCGCGACGAACTCGGCGGTCCCGTGCGTGATGCCCGCCGTCGCCCCCGACGTGAGCGCCCGCTGCACGCCGCTCTCGGCGTCGATGACGTGGAGCTCGCCGTCGCGAACGCACGACACCATGCGCCCATCGGGTGACCAGCGCGGGTCGACCGGTGCGCCGCCCTGCTCGGCGATCACGCGCACGCGTCGCGACGATCGGTCGTAGACGTAGAGCTTCCCTGAGAGCGGGAAGAGGATGCGGCTACCGTCGGACGAGAGCTGAAACGCTGCGATGCCGCGCGCGGCGACGCGTTGTCGTTGACGACGCGCGCGCTCCTCCGTGGTCAGCGACTCTTCGGCGCCGCCGAGCAGCTCCGACGCCGTGAGGAGCCGACGCTCGACCCCGGTCGCCACGTCGAACGCGAAGAGGTCGCGTACGAAGTCTCTCGCGCCCGATCGGAGGAAGAGCACCTCGCGCCCGTCGGGGGTGACGCGGACGGACTCCGGCGCGCCGAGGCGAAAGCGCCAGGTCTGGGCGTACTGCTCGAGCAGCGGCTCGGCGTGGGCGGTCGGCGGGCTCACTCGGTCTTGGTGATGTCGCATCGGGCTCCGTCGTCGAGGCGTCGTAGACGCCGGGGAGTGCGCGCAGCCGAGCACCGCGGACAGCAACAGCGGGAGCCATCGGGGGGCGCGCGTCATGGGGCGCGAATCCTACGCGGACGCGACGGGAGCGGCGTGGGTCGGACGAGGTCGTCGACGAGCTTCCCGCGCGATGGGTACCGGAGACCGGGCTTGAACCGGTACGAGGGGATACCTCGGCGGATTTTGAATCCGCTGCGTCTGCCATTCCGCCACTCCGGCAGTGGAACGACCGCGGTGTAACATCGCCCCCGTGAATCTCTCAAGTGCCTTGTTTCAAGGGGAGCTCTGACGGGGGGCGAGAGAGTTTGCAAACGCCCCTTGACGGCGTTTCAAAGCGGGTGGTACATGCCGCGCCCTCCCTGACAGAACGGCCTCAACGGGCTGCTCCAAGGGGCGAAACCTTCTATGTCGGCGGCTGCACCCAATTCCCGGGTGGACGCGTCGATGGGAGCCCAGCAGGTCCGGCGAGAGCCACCGCGCTGGTGAAACGGAAGCAACGACGATGGAGAGCAAGGCGATTGCGCGGTTCGCGCGTGTCGCGCCCCGGAAGGCGCGGACTGTCGTGAACCTGGTCCGCGGCCAGAAGGTGGCCGAGGCGATCAACATGTTGCTGTACACCCGCAAGGCTGCGGCACCGGTCGTCCGCAAGGTGATCGAGTCCGCGCTGGCCAATGCGCGCGTGCTCAACCCCTCGGTCGACGTCGACGGGCTGTACGTGTCCATCGGCTCGGTCGACAAGGGCCCCAACTCGCACCTCCGCCGCTGGCGGCCGCGGGCGATGGGTCGCGCGACGCAGATCACGAAGGGCGTCAGCCACATCGCGATCACGCTGACCGACCGGCCGCCGCCCCCGAAGAAGGCGACCAAGAAGATCCGGTCCGGCGAGCAGGCCGAGGCCACCACCGAGACCGCGACGCAGGGATAGGCGACCAATGGGACAGAAGGTTCATCCGTATGGGTTCCGCCTCGGGGTCATCAAGACCTGGAACTCGAAGTGGTTCGAGCAGCGCAACTACGCTGCCTGGCTCCATGAAGACATCACGCTGAAGCGTGTTGTGAAGGAGCAGCTCCTCAACGCGGGTATCTCCGCGGTCGAGATCGAGCGTGCGGCCGCCAAGGTGAAGGTCATCATCTACACCGCGCGCCCCGGCATCGTGATCGGCAAGGGCGGCAAGGGCGTTGAGGAGTTGAAGAAGGGCAAGCCGGCCGAGCGCAAGGGCGCGGCGCCGTTCCCCGGTCTCCTCCACTACACCAATGCCAACGCCGACGACGTCGTCATCGACGTGCAGGAGATCCGCAAGGCGGACACCAACGCGCAGCTCGTGTCGGAGACCGTCGCGACGCAGCTCGAGCGCCGCGTGTCCTTCCGCCGTGCGATGAAGAAGGCCGTCGGCGCCGCCATGAAGCTGGGCGCTCGCGGTATCCGCATCCGCTGCGCGGGTCGCCTCGGCGGCTCGGAGATGGCGCGCGTGGAGAGCTACCGCGAGGGCCGGGTGCCGCTGCACACGCTCCGCGCGGACATCGAGTTCGGCACCGCGGAGGCGCACACCACGTACGGCTCCATCGGGGTCAAGGTCTGGTTGTTCAAGGGTGAGGTGCTTCCGCAGAAGAAGCGCCGCCCGGGAACCCGCTGAGCGAGCGCCGGAGAAGAAGCAATGCTTTCGCCGAAGAAGGTCAAGCACCGCAAGCAGATGAAGGGCAACCTGAAGGGCACCGCGCAGAGCGGGTCCGACGTGTCCTTCGGTGACTTCGGGATGCAGATCGTGGAGTCCGGGCACATCAGCGCCCGCCAGATCGAAGCCGCCCGTATGGCAATCACCCGCCACGTGAAGCGCGCGGGCAAGCTGTGGATCCGGGTGTTCCCGGACAAGCCGATCACGAAGAAGCCCCTGGAGACCCGCATGGGTCACGGCAAGGGCGCTGTTGAGGGCTGGGTTGCGGTGGTGCTGCGCGGGCGCGTGATCTACGAGCTCGGCGGCATCCCGGAGGACGTGGCCCGCGAGGCCTTCCGTCTCGCCGCGCACAAGCTGCCGCTCGAGGCTCGGGTCATCACCCGCGCGATCGGCTGAGGGAGACGACGATGGCCAAGGGAACGACTGCAAAAGACCTGGTCGCGAAGTCCGATGTGGAGCTCAACGCCTACATCGACGAGACGACCAAGGGCCTCCTGGATACCCGGTTTCGCAACCACGCGAACCTGTTGGATGACACGAGCCGGATCAGCAAGCTCCGGCACGACCTCGCCCGCGCCCTGACGGTGCGCTCGGGCCGCGCGAAGGCGAAGGGGTGATTCGATGACGACGGAAGCAACCGCGGTGGAGGCCGAGGCCCACGGCCGCAAGCGAACGCTGATCGGCAAGGTCACGAGCGCGAAGATGCAGAAGACGGTGGTGGTCGAGGTGGTGCGCTCGGTGCGTCACGCGACGTACGGCAAGTACATCCGCCAGCGTAAGCGGTACAAGGCCCACGACGAGCAGCAGCAGTTCAAGGCTGGCGACGTGGTGGAGATCCGGGAGCACCGGGCCATCTCCCGTGAGAAGCGCTGGACGGTCATCCGTCTGGTCGAGCGGCCGGAACAGTCCTGAGCGTTCGGAAGAGGCGGTAGAGACCAATGATCCAGATGCGGACAATCCTGGACGTCGCGGACAACTCCGGTGCGCGTCGCGTCCAGTGTGTGAAGGTGCTCGGCGGTTCGCGGCGCAAGTACGCGGGCCTCGGGGACATCATCGTGGTGAGCGTGAAGGAAGCGCTCCCCAACATGAAGGTGAAGAAGGGCCAGACCGCACGCGCGGTGGTCGTTCGCACCGTGCGCGAGTACTCGCGACCCGACGGCTCCTACGTGAAGTTCGACACGAACAGCGCGGTGCTGATCGACAAGGAAGACGAGCCCATCGGGACCCGCATCTTTGGACCGGTCGCCCGTGAGCTGCGCGCCAAGAAGTTCAGCAAGATCATTTCCCTGGCGCCGGAGGTCATCTGACATGAGCCTCGCGAGAATCCGCAAGGGAGACACCGTGGTGGTGATCTCCGGTGATGAGAAGGGCAGCACTGGTAAGGTGCTGACCGTGTTCCCCGAGCACCAGCGAGTGCTGGTCGAGGGGATCAACAAGGTGAAGCGCCACACGCGCCCGACGCCGCGCAACCGCGAGGGTGGGATCATCGAGGCCGAGCGCCCGATCCACCTCTCGAAGGTGATGCCGGTCGACCCGGAGACGGGCAAGGGCACGCGCGTCCGCACGGCGGTCGCGGCGGACGGGTCCAAGACCCGCGTCGGTGTGAAGAGTGGCAAGGAAATCAAGGCCGAGACGGTCTGAATACCGGGCTCGCTGAAGAGATAACCGGGCGCGAGACCCGTTGCAGGGCGCCAGTAGAGCGCTGACGGAAACGCGAAGCCGAAGAGGAAGAGACGATGGCGGACGATAAGAAGAAGAAGCCCGAAGCGGCGAAGGGCGGAGCCAAGCCGGTGTCCCCGGCGAAGGCCAAGGCCGGCACGGCGACCAAGAAGAAGCCGGCGGCCCCTGCGGCTGACGCGGCTCCCCGCGGCCCGGAGGAGAAGATCCCCCCGCGCATGCGCGACAAGTACCGTGGCGAGGTGGTCCCCACGCTGCTCAAGCAGTTCGGGTACTCCAACCCGATGCAGGTGCCGCGGCTGGTGAAGATCACCATCAACATGGGCCTCGGCGAAGCCGTGGGTAACGCGAAGATCATCGACATGGGCGTCGAGCAGATCACCGCGATCACGGGCCAGAAGCCGGTCGTGACCCGCGCCCGCAAGAGCATCGCGACGTTCAAGCTGCGCACCGGCGTGCCCATCGGGGCCATGGTGACGCTGCGCCGCGAGCGGATGTGGGAGTTCCTTGATCGCCTGGTCACCTTCGCGCTGCCGCGCGTCCGCGACTTCAAGGGTGTCAGCCCGAAGGCGTTCGACGGGAAGGGCAACTACACCCTCGGCCTGCGCGAGCAGATCATCTTCCCGGAGATCAACTACGACACGGTGGAGAAGGTGAAGGGACTCAACATCTGCATCACCACCACCGCGGTGAACGATGAAGAGGGCCGCGCCCTCCTCCAACACCTCGGGATGCCGTTTCGTCACTAGGATTCACTGAAGAGAAGACGGGAGAGAAACCGTGGCACGTGCCTGTTCGTTTGCGAAGCTGCAAGAAGCCCCGAAGTTCGCGGTGCGCCACCGCAACCGGTGCAAGGTCTGTGGGCGTGCGCGCGCCTACTACCGGAAGTTCGAGCTCTGCCGCGTGTGCCTCCGCAACCTGGCACTGAAGGGCGATCTGCCCGGCGTGACCAAGGCGAGCTGGTGAGAGGGCGACCATGTTGACCGATCCGATTTCAGACATGCTGACCCGCGTTCGCAATGCGGTGATGGCGCGCCACGAGCGCGCGGTGATGCCCGCTTCCAAGTTGAAGCGTGCGGTGGCCGAGATCCTGGTCTCCGAGGGCTACGTGGCCTCGGTGGCGGACGACGTCGGCGAGGAGGGGCGCGGCACGATCGTGCTCGTCCTCAAGTACGGCCGCGACCGCCAGCCGGCGATCGAGGGCATCCGCCGCGTCTCGCGGCCGGGCCGCCGGGTGTACGTGGGCGTCGACAAGATCGCCAAGGTCCGTAGCGGCCTCGGGATCTCGGTGCTCAGCACCTCCCGCGGCGTGTTGAGCGATCGCCAGGCTCGCAGCCTCGGCGTCGGCGGCGAACTCCTCTGCGAGGTTTGGTGAGGCCATGTCCAGGATTGGCAAGCGTCCAGTAGCTCTCCCGAAGGGCGTGACCGTTACGACGGGCGCGGACTTCTTCGAGGTAAAGGGCCCCAAGGGCACCGTCCGCCGCGCGATGAGCTCCGATGTGGAGATCGTCACGAAGGATGGCCAGGCCACCGTCGCCCCGAAGGCAGGCGTGGCCGAGGAGCTGGGGTCTCGTATGAGCGGCACGTTCCGCTCGCACCTCAACAACGCCGTCACCGGCGTGTCGGCTGGGTACAAGAAGGGCATTCGCCTGGAGGGCACCGGCTACAAGGCCGAGCTCAAGGGCTCGACGCTCACGCTGTCCCTCGGCCTGTCCCACCCGGTGGTCTTCGAGGTCCCCAAGGGGCTCTCGGTGCAGATCCCGGGTGACAGCAAGAACACCGTGCTGATTCTCGAGACGGTCGACCGTGACCTGCTCGGCAAGTCGGTGGCCCAGATCCAGTCGTTCCGTCCCCCGGAGCCCTACAAGGGCAAGGGCGTGCGACTGATGGTCGACGGCTCGCCGACGGCGAGCCCCGTGCTGGTCAAGATCCGCCAGAAGGCGGGCAAGGCTGGCAAGGGCGGCAAGGGCGGCAAGTAACTAGACCGTAGCCGGTTCTCTCCGACGAGAGGGCCGTACAAGGTTGGAAATACGATGAAGAACGAAGAACAGAGGCTCCGGCGCAAGGCGCGTATTCGAGGCAGGGTCACCGGTACCGCGGAGCGTCCGCGGCTGACGGTGTTCCGCTCATCGAAGAACATCTTCGCCCAGGTGATCGACGACGTGCTCGGCAACACCCTCGTCGCCGTGGGGACGCTGTCCCCGTCGGTGCGCGACTCGGTGAAGGAAGACCGGAAGCTCGACGCCGCCCGTAAGGTCGGCGAGGCCGTCGCCAAGCTGTGCCTTGAGAAGGGCATCGCGAAGGTGGTCTTCGACCGCAACGGGTATGTCTACCAGGCGAACAACCGTGTCGGCGCGCTCGCCGATGGCGCCCGCAAGGCGGGCCTGAGCTTCTAAGGCTCGGAAGAGGGAGACGCATCGATGTCGATGGCAGATAACGACGAGGGCGCGGAGCTCAAGGAGCGGGTGGTCAACATCAACCGCGTCGCCAAGGTGGTGAAGGGCGGTCGTCGCTTCTCCTTCTCGGCGCTCATTGTGGTGGGTGACGGCAATGGCCGCGTGGGCGTCGGCCTGGGTAAGGCCAACGAGGTCCCCGAGGCGATTCGCAAGGGCAACGAGCAGGCTCGAAAGAACCTGTTCTCCGTGCCGCGCGTCGGCGCGACCATCCCCCACGACGTGGTGGGTCACTTCGGCGCCGGTGAGGTGCTGCTCCGTCCCGCCTCGGCGGGTACGGGCGTCATCGCCGGCGGCGCGGTTCGCGCGGTGGTCGAGAGCGCGGGCATTCGCGACATCCTCTCGAAGAGCCTCGGTAGCCGCAACCCGCACAACGCGGTGAAGGCGACCATCGCGGCGCTCAAGCAGCTGCGCGACATCGGCGCGACGGCGGCTCGCCGCGGCAAGACCGCGGAAGACCTTTCCGAGAAGACGGCGTAGGTGGCGGACATGTCCAAGGCGAAGCTGCGAGTGAAGCAGACCAAGTCGACGATCGGCGAGCGGTACCAGTTCGAGACGACCTTGAATGGTCTCGGGCTCCGCGGGCCGAACACTGAGGTCGTGGTGGCGAACACCCCGTCCTTTCGTGGTGCGATCAAGAAGGTGATCCACCTTGTCACGGTGGAGGAGATCGATGGCTAACGTTCTCAGCAATCTGCACCCCCCGGTTGGGGCGGTGCGCAAGCGCACCCGTCGTGGTCGCGGTGTCGGCTCGGGCCTGGGTAAGACCTCGGGCAAGGGACAGAAGGGCCAGAAGGCCCGGCACCCCGGCAACTTCAGCAAGATGGGCTTCCAGGGCGGGCAGACCCCGATGCAGCGGCGTCTGCCGAAGCGCGGCTTCCGCAACACCCTCTTCGCCACGGAAATCTCCGCGGTGAACGTGGGTGCGCTCGAGAAGTTCTTCGATGCAGGCGCCACCGTCGACCTCGCGGCCCTCGCGACGGTCGGTCTCGTCGAGAAGCGCGCTGAGCGCGTGAAGATCCTCGGCGACGGCGACCTGACCCGCAAGCTCACGCTGAAGGTGCACGGCATCTCGGCGGGCGCCCGGGCCAAGATCGAAGCGCTCGGTGGAACCATCGAGCTGCTTTCGACCACGGCGGCTCCGGCAGAGGGAAGCGCGAAGGGCTGATCTCGGGTTATAGACGCGCGCCGATCGTCGGCGTTCGGCGGTGAGGATCGGGACCGAAGGGTTTCGTCCTCATCGCCGCGTCCCCGAAACCTTCGCAAGGAACACCTGTAAATGGCACTCGGCGCGCTCAGCAACATCGCGAAGATCCCGGAGCTTCGACGGCGGCTCCTGTTCAGCCTCGGCATGCTCGCGGTGTATCGGGTGGGCGTCTACGTGACCGTCCCCGGTGCCGACCGTCAGGCCATGCAGGAGTTCATGGGGCAGAGCAACAACGGCTCGCTCCTGGGTATGCTCAACCTCTTCTCTGGCGGCGCGCTGGAGCAGGTAAGCATCTTTGCGCTCGGCGTCGCCCCCTACGTCTCCGCCTCCATCATCTTCCAGTTGCTCAGTTCGATCTTCAAGCCGCTCGAAGAGCTGCGGAAGGAAGGCGAGCTCGGCCAGCGCAAGATCAACCAGTACACCCGCTACGCGACGATCGTCCTCGCCATGGTGCAAGGCTTCAGCATCGCGCTCTACCTGGAGAGCAAGCAGACCGTCGACCTCGTGTCGGTGGTGCGCGACCCAGGCTGGGGCTTCCGGCTGATGACCATGCTGAGCCTCGCGACGGGCACCGCGTTCATCATGTGGCTGGGTGAGCAGATCACGGAGCGCGGCATCGGCAATGGCATCTCGCTGATCATCTTCGCCGGCATCGTCGCCGACTTTCCGCAGGCCCTTGCGCAGACGTGGCAGTTCACCAGCACCGGGCAGATCACGCCCGTGTCGCTGCTCATCGCCGCGGTGCTCATCCTCGGGTCGGTCGCCACCATTGTCTTCTTCGAGCGCGGTCAGCGTCGCATCCCAATCGAGTACTCGCGGCGCATCATCGGCCGGAAGATGTACGGGGGACAGCGCACGCACCTGCCGCTGCGCGTGAACTCTTCTGGCGTGATTCCCCCGATCTTCGCCTCGACGGTGCTCATGCTCCCGTCGACCCTCGCCAACCTCAAGATCCCCTATATGCAGGGGGCCAGCGAGGTCGTGCAGCGTGGCGACTGGGTCTACAACACGCTGTTCGTGCTGCTCACGGTCTTCTTTTGCTACTTCTACACGTCGGTCACGTTCCCCCCGGTGGACCTGGCGGATAACCTGAAGAAGCAGGGCGCGTTCATCCCCATGATCCGCCCCGGCAAGGAGACCGCCGACTACATCGAGAAGGTGCTCATGCGTATCACCTTCGGCGGCGCGATGTACGTGGCCCTCATCTGCATCCTGCCTGGCCTCATGCAGCAGTACCTGCGCGTGACCTCACCGTTCGGTGGCACCTCCATCATGATCGTGGTGGGCGTCGCGCTCGACACGGTGAACCAGATCGAGTCGTACCTGATCTCGCGCCACCTCGAAGGCTTCGCGGGTCCCGGTGGTCCGCGCATCCAGGGTCGGAGGGCCGCCTAGTCATGGACGTGGTCTTCATCGGACCGCCGGGAGCTGGCAAGGGCACGCAGGCGCAGCGCCTCTGCTCGAAGCTGGGCGTGCCGCAGATCGCGACCGGCGACATGCTGCGTGCGGCTCGCAAGGCCGGCACCGAGCTCGGGCGCAAGGCCGATGAGTTCATGGCGCTCGGAGCTCTGGTCCCTGACGAGGTCGTGATCGGCCTGGTCGATGAGCGTCTCCGTGAGCCCGACGCGGTCGGCGGATTCGTGCTCGACGGCTTCCCTCGCACGGTTCCGCAGGCGGAAAACCTCGAGAAGATCCTCGCGAAGCGCGGCCGGGCGATCGCCCATGTCGTGCTCCTCGAGGTGCCCGACACGCTCATCATCGAGCGGATTACTGGACGCCTCGTGGGCGAAACCACTGGACGGATCTATCACCGTCAGTATGATCCGCCCCCCTCGCCGGACCGCGGTGAGGGTGGTGAGCGGCTGCTGGTTCGCGACGATGATCGCGAAGAGGTGGTCCGCCCGCGACTCGCAAACTACGCAGCGCAGACGGCGCCTCTGGTTGCCTGGTACGGCAACAAGGGTCTCCTTCGGCGTGTGGATGGCGTGGGTGCGGTCGATGATGTCACCCAGTCCATCTTCCGGGCGATCGGAGCGCGATAGAGCCGCATGGCACGCAACAGAAACCGTCCCACCGAGCCGCGCGAAGCCAAGGCGGACAAGCTTGAATTCGAGGGCGCCGTCCTTGAGGCACTCCCCAACGCGATGTTTCGCGTGAAGTGTGACAACGGGCTCGACGTGCTCGCCACCATCTCCGGCCGGATGCGGCAGTTCTACATCCGCATCCTCCCGGGCGATAAGGTGAGCGTCGAGGTCAGCCCCTACGATCTTTCCAAAGGCCGTATCACGTACCGACACAAGTGAGATGGAGCGATGAAGGTCCGACCGTCCGTTAAGAAGATCTGTGACAAGTGCAAGGTGATCCGCCGCCGTGGGGTGGTGCGGATCATTTGTGAGAACCCCCGACACAAGCAGCGGCAGGGCTGAGACATGGCACGCATTGCAGGCGTCGACCTTCCGGGTCGCAAGCACATCTCGATTTCGCTCCGGTACCTCTACGGCATCGGCGCTACGACCGCGCTCCAGATCTGCAAGAAGGCAGACATCGCGCCCGACAAGAAGACCCAGGACCTCAATGAGGCCGAGCTTCGTCGCGTGCGCGAGGTGCTCGAGGGCGACTACAAGGTCGAGGGCGACCTGCGCCGCGAGGTGCAGATGAACATCAAGCGCCTGATGGACCTCGGTTGCTACCGCGGCCTCCGTCACCGCAAGAGCCTGCCCGTCAACGGGCAGCGCACGCACACCAACGCCCGCACCCGCAAGGGCCCGCGGAAGGGTCTCGCGGTCTCGCGCGCGGCTCCGGTGAAGAAGTAACCGTCTCCAGACCGACCGTAGAGAGCACAAGAGGACTTCGATGGCGAAGGCGCAAGCGACGAGCGGAGCGAGCACGGCCAAGGCCGGGCTCAAGGGCAAGAAGAGGGTTCGTAAGAACGTGCCGAAGGGCGTCTGCCACATCCAGGCGACGTTCAACAACACGATCGTCACGATCGCGGACATCTACGGCAACACGATTGCCTGGTCGTCGGCCGGATCGCGCGGCTTCAAGGGCTCTCGCAAGAGCACCCCCTTCGCCGCCCAGGTCGCGGCCGAGGACGCCGTCCGCAAGGCTTCCGAGCACGGGATGCGTGAGATCGCCGTGTTCATCAAGGGTCCGGGGGCCGGCCGCGAGAGCGCGCTTCGCGCCCTGTCCACCGCGGGCTTCCGCGTGACGCTCATCCGTGACGTCACCCCGATCCCGCACAACGGATGCCGACCGCCCAAGCGGCGCCGCGTCTGATGTGGTAGGGGACGCCCGCCTTCGCGGCGGCAGCGGCCCCGACGGTTCGCGAAGAGGCTTCGTAGGTTTGAAGAATCCGCGCGAGTTATGGCTCCTTCGGCTATGTCCGGGTGGGGCCTCGCGCTGTGTGGTGTTCGAAGGGAAAGGGTTTCCATGACGCAGTCGTCCACGCAGGCCCGTAACTGGCGAGACCTCATCCGCCCCAAGGCGCTCCTTGAGGAGGATCGGGACACTCACTCCGAGTCGTACGGCAAGTTCGTGTGCGAGCCGTTGGAGCGCGGCTTCGGCATCACCATCGGCAACTCGCTCCGGCGCGTGCTGCTCTCGTCGCTCCAGGGCGCGGCCATCACGGCCGTCCGCCTCGACGGAGCCCTCCACGAGTTCACGACCATCGATGACGTCAAGGAAGACGTCACCGACATCGTGCTCAACCTCAAGGAGGTCGTGTTCCACGCCGCCGAAGCCAAGCGCTACACGCTGAGCCTGGTGAAGGAAGGCCCCGGCGCGGTCACCGCGGGGGACATCAAGACCGAGGCGATGACGGGCATCAAGGTGCTCAACCCGAACCAGCACATCGCGACGGTCTCCAAGGGCGGCAAGCTGTCCATGGAGCTCATCGTCGGCATGGGTCGCGGGTACGTCCCGGCCGAGCGCAACAAGGACCCCAACCTGGCCATCGGCTGGGTGCCCATCGACTCGCTCTTCTCGCCCGTCCGCAAGGTGAACTACACGGTCACCAACGCGCGCGTCGGCCAGATGACCGACTACGACAAGCTCACGCTGGAAGTGTGGACCAACGGCGCCGTGCGCCCGCGGGACGCCGTCGCCTACGCGGCGAAGATCCTCAAGGAGCAGCTCCAGATCTTCATCAACTTCCAGGAGCAGGACGAGGTCGTCTCGATGCCGTCGGCGACCCGCGAGGAGCCGATCAACGACGCGCTCTTCAAGTCCGTCGAGGAGTTCGAGCTCTCGGTCCGCAGCGCCAACTGCCTGCAGAACGCCAACATTTCCTACATCGGCGAACTGGTGCAGAAGACCGAGGCCGACCTGCTGAAGACCAAGAACTTCGGCCGCAAGTCCCTGAAGGAGATCAAGGACAAGCTCAACGAGCTCAACCTCCAGCTGGGCACGCACATCGAAAACTGGCCGGGTCTGCTCGAGCGCTGGAAGGCCGAGCACGGCTGAGATCACCTGATACCGAGATAGAACCCCAGGAACCATCCCCATGCGTCACCAGAATTCGGGTCGGAAGTTCGATCGCGACGGCTCCAGCCGCGACGCGATGTTTCGGAACCTCGCGGCGAACCTCTTCGCCCACGAGCGCATCGAGACCACGGTGCCCAAGGCCAAGGAGCTGCGCGGCATCGCCGAGAAGCTCATCACACGCGTCGCCCGCCTCGGCGCCGACGCGAGCGCCGCCAACGTCAGCGACCCGAAGGTCGCCGCCGCCCGCCTCGCGCTCAAGCGCGACATCGGCTCCTTCCTGCCGCGCATCGGCTCGCGCATCGTGGAAGGCCAGGTCGAGCGCATCGACGTGATCGAGCACCTCTTCCGCGAGATCGCCCCGCGCTTCATCGGTCGGAAGGGTGGCTACACGCGCATCCTCAAGACCCGCAACCGTCGCGGCGACAACGCCGAGATGTGCCTCATTGAACTCGTCGTTCGCGATCCGAAGGTCGGCGCGAAGACCGCCGTGACCGTGAGCCCGGTGACCGAGGCCGTCCGCGCCGAAGCCCCCCGCTCGCGCTCGGCCGAAGAGCCTTCCACCACGGGCTGATCGCCCCTCCGCGGACCCCTCCACCGCGCGCCGGTGGAGGTTCGCCATGTCCGACTCCCTCCCTTTCAACGGTGACCTCCCTCCGCTGCTTCGCTCCGGCGAACCAGGTGGTGAGGTCACGCGCTCGCTCGTCGACAAACTTGCCGCGGTCGAGTGCCCTGGGCTCACCGCTCGTCGCCGTCGGCGCGAGGAGCTGACCGGCGCCTCGCACGATCCGATCGTGTGGGTGCGGGCAAGGGGCGCCAACGTCATCGACGCCGATGGCAATCGGTACGTCGACCTGACCGGGGGCTTTGGCGTCGCGCTGCTCGGTCATGGGCACCCCGAGGTCGTCGAGGCGGTGCAGCGGCAGGCCGGGAAGCTGCTCCACGCCCTCGGAGACGTGTACCCGTCTTCGGCGAAGATCGCGGTCGAGGCGCGCCTTGCGGCGATGGTGCCGTGGCCTTCGCGGGTGATTCTCGGGATCTCGGGGGCGGACTCGGTCGAGGCTGCGCTCAAGACGGCGAGGCTCGCGACCGGACGACCGGGTGTTCTCGCGTTTGAGGGCGGTTACCACGGGCTCAGCTACGGAGCGCTCGCCGAGTGCGGCTACAAGTCGGCCTTTCGTGAGCCTTTCGCCGGGCAGCTGAATCCCAACGTGCGCTTCGCTCCATATCCCTCGAACGCGGACCTGGAGCGCTCCGTGGAGGCCGCCCGTCTCGCGCTGGCCGATGGAGTCGTCGGCGCCGTGTTGATCGAGCCCATCCTCGGGCGCGGTGGCGTCGAGCCGGTCGCCGCGGGCGCGCTCTCGGCGCTCGGAGCGGTGGCGAAGGAGCGCGGCGCGCTGCTCATCGTTGATGAGATCTACACCGGGCTCGGGCGCACCGGCCCGTGGCTCCAGTCGCTCGCGATGGGCTGCGAGCCCGACGTCGTCGTGGTCGGGAAGGCGCTGGGTGGGGGCGTTCCGGTGAGTGCGGCGATCGTTCGCGAGGAGTCTGCGCTTGCCTGGGGCGCGTCGGTGGGAGAGGCGATTCACACGTCGACCTTCCTCGGCAACCCGCTGTCCTGCGCGGCAGCGTTGGCGTCGCTGGATGTGCTCGAGCGACCCGAGACGAGCGCGATGATCGCGAGATGCGCCGCCGCGTTGGAGGGCTCGCTGCGGGTGGCGCTCGCGCGACAGGGCGGGGGCGTTCGTCGGCTTACCTTTGCGGGCATGCTGATCGGAATCACCGTGGAGGGTGGCCTCCGTCGCGCGCTCGCAGTCTGCCGCCGCATGTTGGAGCGCGGCTACGTGATGCTCACGGGCGGCGTCGACGGGGATGTTCTGACGCTCACGCCGCCTGCGTGCATGACAGACGCTCAGATCGAGGGTTTTGCGACGACCCTGGCCGACGTGCTCGCAATCGAGGTGCCCGCGTGACCGGGTGGCTCGACCGCGAAGGGACCGCGCTCCACGAGCGCCTGCGCTCGCTCGCCACGACGCCGATGGGGGCGATTACCGACGACGCCGTCGAGGCGCTCGGGCTCGCGGTCTTCGCGTGGCAGCGAGCGCACAACCCGGTCGTCGCGCGCATCGCCGCCCGGACGCTTGGCGAGAGGGCGCCCGAGGCGTTGGCGGAGGTTCCGGCTTTACCGACCGACGTATTCAAGACCGTTCGGGTCGCCTGTTTCCCGGAGCGTGAGACGGTGCGGGTGTTCGAGACGAGCGGGACCACCCAGGAGGTCCGCGGACGGCATCCCTTCGCGAGCACTGATCTCTACGAGGCGGCCGCGATCGCGTCGGCTCGTCGGTGGCTGTTGCCCGAAGCCGAGTACCGCTTCGTGCTGCTCGCGGAGTCGGAGTCGGGGGCGCCCGCGTCGTCGCTGTCGTTCATGTTGGCGCGCTTCGCCGAGACCTGGGATGCGAGGCGGGGCACGGCGCGTCTCGACGACGCATGGACGGTTCGCGACGCGGCGCTCGATGTCGCGGCGGTGGCCGCGGCCTTCGATCGCTCGATGGGTGATGGCGTGCCGGTCGCGTTGCTGGGGACGAGCTTCGGCTTCGTGCATCTGCTCGATGCCGTCGGCGCGAAGCAGTGGCGGCTCCCGAACGGGAGCGTCGCGATGCCCACCGGGGGCTTCAAGGGGCGGTCGCGTGAGGTCGACCCCGAGGTGCTGCGCGGGATGATCGCGGCGACCTTCGGTCTCCCGCCGGCGGGCATCCTCGGTGAGTACGGCATGACGGAGCTGAGCTCGCAGGGATACGAAGCGCGTCGCGAGGGCAGGGCGAGCTATCGGGTTCCGCCCTGGATGCGGGTCACGATGGTCGACCCGGAGACGCTGCGTGAAGTGCCACGCGGGCGGGTCGGGCTCGTCCGCGTCGTCGACCTGATGAACCTCGGGAGCGCCATCGCCATCCAGACCAGCGACCTCGGGCGGGTCGATGAGGACGGCGATGGGTTCGTGGTGTTGGGACGCGCGCCGGGGGCCACGCCGCGGGGTTGCGCGCGGGCCATGGACGCGGCGCTCTCGGGCGGCTGAGCGGGGGCTCTACCGCGGCGGCACGAGGCCGAGCAGGAAGTCGCGCGGCGTCGCGAAGAGGAGCTCGTCGGTGCACGTCAGGCGGGCTGTGACGGTGCGCGCGCCGCGGGTGACGGTGAGCGTGCCGTCGGCGTCGAGACGGGCGCGGTCGAGGCCCGTCCGCGCGGGCGATGCGGTGGCGACGTCGAAGACGCGGGAGGTTCCGTCGCGGGTGGTGGTGAACGCCGTGTGGTCGGCCGCATAGGTGGCGTCGGCAGACCAGCCGAGGGCCGCGACGACGCCGCGGGCGGTGAGGGTGAGGGAGGCGTCGAAGGGGTTGGCGGCGAAGCCGACGTCGGGGGTGAGCGAGGCGTCGGTCTGCACGCGCAGCAGGGTCGCCGTGAGGGTCACGCCCGCGGTGACATCGCCGGTGCAGGTCTGGGTCGTGACGCGGCGAGCGCGGGACAGGATGTCGCGCGGTACCGGCCACGCCTGCGACTCGGTCGACGTCACGCGAGGCGCGGGTTCGAGGGTGCGCGCCTGCTTGAGCACGAGTCGCGCAGGGCGAACGGGTCCCGTGCGGACGGCGGGCCAGCCGCCCAGCATGTCGTGAAACTCGAAGTCGAGCGTGAGCGTGCGCGAGCGCCGGGCGGCGGGGCGTGGGGTGTTCTCGCGTTCGAGCCAGCGGTGCGTGACGGCGGCGGTGTCTGCGAAGAGCGCGCGAAGGACGTCGTCGGTGAAGAGGTCGCGGTCGGGCGAGAGCGTCGCGCGGCGAACGCGTGTGATGCGCAGCGTGTCGGAGCCGCGGGTGCGAGAGACGCGCACGACTTCGGGCAGCAGGGCCGGGTTGGGGTTGGCCACGCTCTCGGCGCCGGGCTGGGTGTTGATCTCCAGCTCCTCGGCGTCCGCGGTGTTGGGCGGGAGCTGCGTGAAGGTGCACACGCCGGTCGCGCGCTCGAGCTCGTCGTCGAAGCGCGGGTGCACCATGACCGCCATCGCGGCTGAGAGGTGATCGATGCGGCCGGCGCGGCGCTCTTCGAAGGCCTCGACGCCCCAGTATGATCCCCACACGCGCTGGATGGCGCGCTGGATGGTCTTGTCGCGGTCGGACGCGCGCGGCTGCAAGACCGGGTCGAGGAAGCCCGTGTACGACTCGTACAGGCCCGCGCCGTTGAAGCCCTCGATGTCCTCCACGTTGGACGACGAGCGGAAGCGGATGCCCTGCGTCGGAGCCAGCGTCGCGTAGGCCGCGCGGAGCACGCGGTCGATCTCCGCGAGGGTTGCAGGGGCGATGGGCGTCGACTCCACCAGGCCGCGGACGCCATTGCCGCGCGCGAAGTCGCCCGCCGCGTTGCCTGCGGGACGGGCCGCGACGAAGGCGTTGGCGTAGGCGAGGTCGGCCGCCGCCGCGGTGCGCGCACGGAAGGCGGCCATGCCCTCCAGCACCAGTCGTCGGGCGCGTGCGTCGCTGCCGAGGGCCTCGTCGGCGAGGGCGGCGGTGACGCGTGCGCGCATCGGCGCGAAGTGCTCGACGTAGGCGCGCACCGTGATGCTGTGCGGCGCGTCGGGCAGGTCGAGGTCGGGCGCGTGCAGGAGGGCGATCATCCCCGACGACTTGCCGCCGATGGTCGAGGCGAGCGTCGCGATCTCGGCGGGGTCGCGCGCGGTGAGGTCGATGAGGTACGGCATCGTCTCGACCGGCGGCGTCGTGACCACGCGCGCCGGGAGGTCGACGAGGGCGCGGTAACGCCCGTACTGCGCCTCGGTGATGGGTGACAGCACCACGCGGTCGGGCGCCTCGGCGAAGACCAGCACCGGCGCGTAGCCGTGCTCCAGTGAGTTGATGGTCGGGTCTTCGAGGATGCCCGCGACGTGGACGTTGGGGATGGCGCGGTTGCGGGCCAGCAGGTTGATGTGCGCGAGCGGCGTCTGCGGCACCGCCGTGACGAGCGCGGCGAGGTCGGGGAGCACGTCAGGGATCGCCTCCATCACCACCACGTCGTTGTTGTTGACGGTGTCGAAGGACTCTCCGCGGCGGATGGTTCGGAGTCGGCCCGCGGCGATGCCCTCGCTGTACACCTCGCGCGCGCCCGGAACGACGATGTCGCCGTAGCGCAGCAGGCGGTCCCAGTTGGCGAGGTGGTCGGCCTCCATGCGCTGACCCAGGGACTCCTGCTCGGGCGAGCGGATGAGGAAGCGCAGCTCGCTCGCGATGGCGGCGGGGAGGCGGGCACGCAGCGCGTCGAAGAAGATGGTCAGCTCGGCGTGCGAGACCGAGTCGCTGTACTCCAGCTCGAAGGCCCAGCGCTCGGGGTTGGACGCGCGGGGCGGGACGCGGACGACGGTCGCGAGGCCGAAGCGGCGGGTGGCCCCGAAGGCGTAGTCGTAGAAGCGCGGGGAGTAGAGGCGGTCGCCGTAGAACGCGAGGTCGAGCGGGAGCACCGGCTGCGTCGCGGCCCAGCGGTTGATGTCCGCGATGGTGTCGAAGCGAAGGCCCTGCACGGGCTCGACGAAGTCGCCGGGGATGCGCGCCCCGTTGAGCAGGCGAAACCAGTACCACTGGTCGTGCAGGGTGAAGAACGTGCTGTCGTAGAAGCGGCCGTTGCGAGCCGTGGGGTCGTTGAAGGCCGTGATGATGAACTTCACCGTCGACAGGCCAAACTCCTCGGCCGCGATCGCCTGGAACTCCGCCGCCGAAGCGAGGCGAGGGACGGTGTGATCGGCGAAGTCGACCTCCACCGGCCGATCGACGGGGACGTCTCCGAGGCCCGCATCGGAGGGAGGCGCCGCAGGCATCGGATCGCCGCAGCCGACGAACAGCAGACCCGACAGCGCGGAAGCGGTCAGGGACGCGAGGTGGGGCGATCGCAAGGAGCTCATGAACCCGATGGTGCTCTCAAGGCGTGTGCCATGCACCGTCCTCGTGGCGATGGGCGATGCGTGACCGAGACGCGCGACGGCCGACACGTCGGGGCCGTGCCACTGTGTGTCGGCGCCGAGGGTCGACGCGTCAGCGCGTGCCGTGGTGCTGGTCGTCGGCGTGCTGGTGCGTGTGCTCGGGGAGGGCCGTCGCGACGAGCTGCCCGTGCTCGACCCCCTTGGTGGCGAGCAGGCGGTTGGCCGCCGACTGGATGAGGGCCGCCGGGCCGCGCAGCACGATGACCTCCAGGCAGTGGTCGTGATCGAGGTGGACGTGCAGGGTCGAGACGACGTGCTCGCCGAGGTCGTGCTGCATGTCGGTGAGCTTCTCGGAGAGCTCGCGGACGTGATGGTCATAGACCAGGGTCAGCGTGGCGACCGCGAGCCCGTCGCGCTTGAGGTGGGCGTTGACCAGGTCGGCGCGCACGAGGTCGCGCAGCGCCTCGGAGCGGTTGGCGTAGCCCTTGGCCCCGATGTGCTCGTCGAAGCGTTGCAGGAGGTCACCATCCATCGCGACCCCGAATCGAACCAGATCTCCAGCCATGGGCCCGACCATATACCGACGAGCGCCGTCGCAGGGGGCTATGCTCGGCCGGTGACCATCAGCGTGTTCGACATGTTCAGCATCGGGATCGGTCCGTCGAGCTCACACACGGTCGGACCGATGCGAGCCGCGCTGCGCTTCGCCGAAGGGCTCCACGCCGCCGCGCTGATCGAGCGCGTGGCGGGTCTGAAGGTCGAGCTCTTCGGCTCGCTGGGGCACACGGGGAAGGGGCACGGCAGCGACGTGGCCGTCGTCGTGGGGCTGCTCGGAGAGAGACCCGAGGCGGTCGATCCGGAGGCCGTGGGGGCGAGGGTCGAGGCCGTGCGCGCTGCGGGGCGGCTGAGCCTGCTGGGGCGCCATGAGGTGGCGTTCAAGCCCGAGCGAGACCTGGTGTTTCATCGGCGCGAGACGCTGCCGCTGCACTCCAACGGGATGCGCTTCACCGCGGTTGGGGCGGATGGAGCGACCCTCGCGTCGCGGGTGTTCTACTCGGTGGGCGGCGGCTTCGTGGTGAACCAGGACGGTGTCGCCGAGGGCCTCGCGGCCGATCGCGCCGCGATGCCGCACCCCTTCGAGACGGGGCAGGCGCTGCTGGAGATCTGCCACGCCCGGGGATTGTCCGTGAGCACGGTGATGTTCCAGAACGAGTGCGCGTGGCGACCTGCCGAGGAGGTTCGCAGCAGGCTGTTGGAGATCTGGGCGGTGATGGCGGGCTGCGTGCAGCGAGGGTGCGACCACGAGGGGATTCTCCCTGGCGGGTTGAAGGTGCGGCGACGCGCGCCTGCGCTGTACCGGCGGCTGCGTTGCGCTGCGGGTGGCGCCAGTGATCCGCTCATCGCGATGGACTGGGTCAACCTCTTCGCGCTCGCGGTCAACGAGGAGAACGCGGGCGGGGGTCGCGTGGTGACGGCGCCCACCAACGGGGCGGCGGGGATCATCCCGGCGGTGCTGCACTACTATCGGCGGTTCATTCCCAACGCGGACGACGACGGCGTGGTGAGGTTTCTGCTCACCGCGGGGGCCATCGGGATTCTCTACAAGAAGAACGCGTCCATCTCGGGGGCCGAGGTCGGCTGCCAGGGGGAGGTCGGGGTCGCCTGCTCCATGGCGGCGGGCGCGCTCGCGGAGGTGATGGGCGGCACCCCCGAGCAGGTGGAAAACGCCGCGGAGATCGGGATGGAGCACAACCTCGGGCTCACCTGCGACCCCATCGGGGGCCTGGTTCAGGTGCCATGCATCGAGCGCAACGCGATGGGCAGCGTGAAGGCGATCAACGCCGCGCGGCTCGCGATGGCGGGCGACGGCAAGCACAAGGTGTCGCTCGACAAGGTCATCGCGACGATGCGCCAGACGGGCGCCGACATGAGCACCAAGTACAAGGAGACCGCGCGCGGCGGTCTCGCGGTGAACATCATCGAGTGCTGATCGGGGTCAGCGTCCGCGGATGAGCGCGGTGAGCTCGGTCTCGTCGGTCGCGGTCTCGATGAGTGGGGGCGTGGCGCTGCCACGGACGGTCGTCGAGACCAGGAGGGTTCCGGTGCCCGCGCGGGAGCCATCGATGATCATGGAGCCGTCGGGTTGCGGCGTTCCGACGACGTCGCCGGTGAGGCCGTCGATGCGCCAGACCTCCCGTCGGCCGACGGACACGCGGTGATCGCGGCCCCCCGCGGGGACCGAGATGGCGAAGGACAACCGCACGCGGTGACCCTCGTGGGCCCGGCGGGTGAGCGCTTCGAGCGCGGGCGAGGCGAAGTAGGCGCGCGGTCCGAAGTGCATCGCCGGGCCGACGGACGGCGATGCCCCGAGGTCGACGTCCTGGCAGGTCTCTTCGACGCAAGCGCGAGTGACGCCGAGGGGAATGTACGAGCGAAGCGCGCGCACCACCGCGACGTCGCCAAACAGGAGCGGCACGAGGGTCCACGTGGGGGGTGGATGTCGGGGTAGTTCGATGCGGCGGAGGCGCAGGACGAGGATGACGTCGGGACCGAGGGCGTCGCCGGGGCGCACTTGCGGCGCGAAGAGGCCGAGCGCCGCGCGGATGCCGTCGCCTTCGACGTACTGGAGGCGCCCCGCGAGGTCGACCCAGGAGCGGCCGCGCAGGGGCGCCGAGACCGACACGGCGCGCGCCTCGTCGATGGACCACACGGCGCCTCCCGCGGTGTAGAGCCTGCGGCCCATGGACACGCCCAGCACCGCGGCCACCAGGCCCGCGAGCGCGGCGGGGATCGGCGGGACCCACAAGGCCAGCAGGTAGGCGGCAAAGGGGATCGCCGTCGTGAGGTAGCGGACCTCCGTGCGCTTCGAAACGATCGCCAGCAGGGCGAGGGTCGCGATGTGCATCAACGCACCGAGGAGGGTCGCGACGCGGACGTCGAGCGAGCCCGCGCGTCGGCGCACGGCATAGCCCGCGACCATCACCGCGATGATGCCGAGGACGAGCAGCGTGGCGCGACGATCGCCTGCGGCGGCCGCGATGCGCGCCATGAGCAGCAGCGGTGAAGGCACCGCGAGCGCACCGAGCATCGCGAGCAGTCCAAGGGGCGCGCTCAGCCCGGGGCGAGGCGCGCGGGCCCAGGCGACGAACGCGAAGCCCGGCACGAGCGCGATGGAGGACGGGTGGGCGTCGAGCAGCAGACCCAGCGCCGCACCGGACACGATCCATGCGAGGGGCGACGGGGCGTGGATCGCGTCGAGGAGCAGCATCGCGTAGAGCGCGGCGCAGAGGGGCAGGATGGATGGGTGCCACAGGAGCGGGTGGGAGGTGACCCACAGG
This sequence comes from Polyangiales bacterium, assembly GCA_044229975.1. Lineage (GTDB taxonomy): Bacteria > Myxococcota_A > Polyangia > Polyangiales > SCUS01. Next base: position 299,852 of record JBGARZ010000003.1, on the reverse strand, counting down.
GACGCGACGCCAGCCGCGAGCGCCGCGATGGGTGCCGTGCGGTAGGCGCCGTGGCGCCGGGCGCCCAGCACGATGATGACGAGGGCGAGGGCGTGGCAGAGCTCGACCACGATGCGGAGGGCGCGTTCGGTTCCGCCGAGGCGGAGGACCCACTCGGGCAGGCGCAGCCAGGTGGTGCCGTGGCGAACGAAGTTGACGCTCGATTCGGGACCGAGCGCGTGGCAGCGGCTCCTCTCGACGCAGTCGCGCGCATAGAGGAGGTCGCGCAGCACGTCGGTGTGTGCGGGCACGCCTCGACCGAGGTAGTGCGCGATGGCGAGCAGCGCGCCGACGGCGAGGGCCGTACACAGGATGTCGCTCCGAGTGCCTGCCGGTCGCAGCGCGCGCGCAAGGAGCAGGACGACGAGCAGCGCGAGCGGGAGGTCGAGCCAGAGCGGGCGCACGAGGTCGTCGCCGACGTGGGCGCGACCGAGCTCGAAGGGACCGATGTGATGGGTGGAGGCGCGCGTGGACACCCGAACCACCATCGGCTGAGAGCCGCCACCGCGAACGCGCGCGGCCACCGCGTCGCGGAGAGCGGTGTGGGCCGGGTCGTCGACCGAGACGTCGAAGCGGCCCGCGGCCACTGCTCCAGCGGGCCCGGTGCCCGGGAGCGACAGGCGCAGGGCGACGGCTGGTCCCGACCCGCAGGTGTATCGCGCGCGCACCGCGGAGGGGCCGATCTCGGCGCCCGCCCATCGGCATCCACCGGCGAGGGACTCGCCGCGCCCGAGCATGACGGCGATCTCCTCCTCGTGGCCGCGCGGGATGGCGACCGGTTGTCCGAAGGCCGAGCGCGCCACCGACAGCAGCATCAGGACGAGGAGCGAGAAGATCGCGCGCGTGCGGTTGGTGCCTGCCATGAGGGCGCGTGACGCTACCACCGCGGTGCGCTGCGCGGCGCCACTGCGGCGGTTGTGTTCGCCGTCGGGGGTGATCTAGTCTCCGCGCGCTTTCGACCCTTAGAGGCCCCATGAAGAACACCGCCAGCGATCGCTGGGTCACCTACCTCGTCTCGATCACCGCCGCGGTGCTCGTCCTCCTCTTCGGCCTCCAGCGCTTCGGCATCTGGCAGCCCGCGGAGATCCACGTCGCCGACATGGCGCGTGACCTCCTCGCCGGTCGCACGGTCAACTTCGACCGCCCGCCCGGGCAGGTCGCGGCGGTCGCGCTGGGCTTCCGCTTCGGCGTGTCCGAGGTCGGTGGTCGACTGCCCACGGCGCTCCTCGCGTTTGCGTCGGTGTGCGCCCTCATGGCCGCGGCGCGCGGAGCGGGCGACCGTCGCCTCGCCGCGTACGTCGGCATCACCTACGCGACCATTCCGCTCGTCTTCATGAACGCGCGGCAGATGTTCGGTGGCGGCGTGGCGCAGAGCGCGTCGACGCTGGCGCTCGCGGGCTTCGTGCTGCTCCTGTGGGGCCGCACGCAGCGCTGGCAGATCGGCGGCGCCGTCATCGCCGCGCTGGGTCTGCTGCTGGGCTCGCGCGCCTCCGGGGTGATGCTCGGCGTGGTGCCGGTGGTCGGTGCCGTGGGCCTCGCGGGGCTCCTGCGCTTCGGCGCCGAGTCGCGGCTCACACGGCTCACCAGCGCGGTCTCGTTCCTTGCCGCGGCAGCGCTCGCCATCGTGTGCCTCAGCGTCGCGTCCAAGCCGCCGTCCGGGTATTCGTTCTGGGTGGGTGCCTCGCCGCAGTCGCCGTCTCCCACGCAGTGGCAGACCTTCGAGGCGTACTTCGAGCAGATCGCGCACGGCTCCTTCCCGTGGACGGGGCTGGTTCCGTTCGGACTGCTGCGCCTCGTGAGCCCGCCGTCGCCGGTGGCCGCGGGTGAGGTCGACCCGACGCTGCCCGAGGACGAGGCGCGCGAGGCCGACGCGTGGCGCGAGGCCGGCATGCGGCTCACGGCCTTCCTCGCCATCGCGCTGGGCTTCGCGCTCCAGACCTTCCACATGCAACTCTTCGGCATGAGCGCCTTCGTGGTGGTCGCGCCCATCGCCCTCGGGCTCGCGGTGCTGCTCCGCGACGCCGAGCGCGAGCGGTCGCCGTGGCGCACCGTCGCCATCGCGGGTGCGCTCCTCACGCTGCTCATGCTCCGCGACTTCCTCCAGTTTCCGAAGGCGGCCTACGCGGCCCTGGGGTTGCCCGACGGTGGGCCCACCTTCCCGGAGGGCTTCGCGATGAAGTTCAGCGCGTGGCTGTCCAACGTCCGCGCGGCGCGGGCCGCCGGGGGTGAGACGCCGCCGATGCCCGCCGAGGGCTTCCACCTCATCGAGACGGCCCTCTTCCTCGGGCTCTCGGTGCTGGTGCTCTTCCAGGGCACCGGGCGCGTCGAGCCCTTCGCCGTGCGTCGCCCCTACGACTGGATGCTCGACGTCGAGGAGGACGCCCGCAACACCATGAAGGCGGAGTCCGCCGAGATGGGGCGCGCGGCCATCGGCACCTTCCTGCTCTCGCACCTGCGGATGATCCTGGCCTTCGCGGCCGGCGCCTGCATCGTGATCGGCTTGAGCGTTCGTGGGGTGACTGGCATCACGACGCCGCTGCGCGACGGCATGACGGCGCTCGCGCTCGCGCCCGTCGGTGCGATCGCCGCGGTCCTCGGCTTCATCCTCATCTGGAACCTCTTCGCCTGGCTCGGCCGCGACGAAAACCCCATCAACAGGGTAGTCGGGTCGCGCGTCGCGTGGGTGCCCGTGGCCGCCCTCGCGGTGGCGCTCATCTACACGCAGGGCTTCATCCCCGCGCTGTCCGAGCACATGTCCCCGCGCGGCGTCTGGGCGGTCATCCGCTCGCTGCGCCACGCCGAGGAGCCGGTCGCGCGCTTCGGTGGCCCGAGCGACGACCCGGCTACGCGGTACTACACGCAGGCGCTGCCCGAGACCCTCACCAGCGAAGATCAGGCGGTGCGCTGGCTCACCGGCGGTCGCCGCAGCTTCATGGTGCTGGGGAGCGATGTGTTCCCGTCGCTCAACCGGGCGTACCGGCGCGAGCGGCACCAGAACATCCCCATCGTCGACGCGACCAACAGCAACCTCTTCGTCGCGATGAACGACCTGGAGGGGCGCCCCAACCGCAACCCGCTGGAGCCGTGGGTGCAGTCCACGCGGCCCACCATGCAGCGCCCGGCGCGGCAGCCGTCGGTCTTCGAGAACGCCTTCGAATACATCGGCGCCGACGTCGACATGAACGGGCGCGGCTACGTCCCGCTCGGTGGGTCGTTCAAGGTGACGTTCCACTTCCACGTGATCGCCGACTCGACCCGCAACTGGCAGCTCTTCGTGCACACCGACGGGCAGGGGCCGCGCATCAACGGCGACCACGAGGGCGTCAACGGCAAGTACCCGACGCGCTACTGGCAGGCGGGCGACTACATCAACGACCAGATCACGATCAACGTCCCCCTGACGTACCGCCCCGGCGCGTACACGGTCTTCATGGGTCTCTTCGACGGCGGCGATCGGATGCGGTTGGAGGGCGGCGATCACGACCGCGACAACCGGGTCGTCGTCGCCAGGGTCAACGTGCGGTGAGGCAACGATGAGCGGCGACAAGAACAACGACGACGGCGCCCCTTCGGAGCGTCTGGGACGTCCCTCCATGCCTCCCGCGGGTGGCCCGGAGCGACGCTCGTTTCTCCGCGTCGACGTGGCCAACTGGGAGGTCGACTGCAACGACGGGGAGAACTTCCTCTACTCGTACATCACCAACATCTCCGAGATGGGGATCTTCATCCACAGCCAGTCGCCGCCGGACCTCGACCGCCCGCTGCGCCTGCGCTTCGCGGCCCCCGGTGAAGAGCCGCTCGACCTCGAAGGCACCGTGGCCTGGATCAACCCCTTCCGCCCGGATGGGGAGAACCTCAACCCCGGCTTCGGGGTGCAGTTCACCAACCTCGACCCCGAGCAGCGCGAGCGCCTCGTGGCCCTCGTGCACGCCATCGCGTACCTGCCCGACAACACCTGACCGAATCACCTCGCGGCTTGTGCCGCGCCGTACGACGGGCCGAGACTCCCGCCGTGCGAACCCTCCACCGCCTCCTCGCTCTCGCAACGCTGTCCGCGGCCTGCTCCGCAGCGCCCATCACCCCCGCAGACGCGGGGTCGACCGACGCGATGGCGTGTCCTTCCGCCGTGCGCATGGAGGGCGCGGCGCCGTCGTTCTTCTGGGTGGGGCAGGAGAGCGAGACGGTGACGCAGGCGCTCGCGTGGGAGGGCGCGCCGTGCGGTGACGTCGTCGTCGACGCGGACGTCCCGTGGCTCCGCGGCTCGCTCGTCTCGACGTCGCAGCTCCGGGTCGAGCTCGTCGGCGCGATGGTTCCGGGGGGCGTTCATCGGGGGAGGGTGCGGGTGCGTGATGCGGCGGGGCGGGTGCTCACCTTCGCCGACGTCGAACTCCGCGCGCTCGGCTCGTCCCGTCCCGACGCCGCGCCCAAGGTGCTGGTGATCGGCATCGACGGCGTGCGCGGTGATGCGATGGAAGGCGCGACGCTGCCCAACCTCCGCTCGCTGCTCTCGCACGCCGCCGCGAGCTTCCACGTCAGCACCCAGCTCACGGGCCCCACCACCTCCGCTCCCGGCTGGACCTCCATCCTCACCGGCGTCGGGCCCGATCACCACCGCGTCGTCGCCAACGGCGAGTACGCCGACCGTGACCTCGCGTGGCCGACCTTCCTCGCGCGCGCCCACGACGACCTGCACCTCCGCGTCGCCGTGGCGGCGCAGTGGCCCGACATCGTCGGCGGCATCGTCGAGACGCGCGCCATGGACGTCCGCACCTGGGGCCTCGGCCCGACGGTCTCGTCGACCATGGTCCGCTGGATCGCCTCGTCCAACTACGACGTCCACTTCACCCACTTCGACGACGTCGATCACGCGGGCCACGACACGGGCTTCGCGCTCTCCAACCCCGCCTATCGCGCCGCGCTCGAAGGCGTCGACGCGCTGGTTCGCCCGCTCTTCGACGCCATCGTCGCGCGACCCGGCATCGCCAACGAGCGCTGGCTCGTCGTCGTGTGCACCGACCACGGCGGCGCGGGGACCAGTCACGGTGCGCTCGACCGCGACAACCGCGACATCCCGCTGTTCGTCGCGGGGCCCACGGTCAATCCCCACCTGCCCGACGGGTTCGTCTCGCACATGGATGTGCATCCCACGGTGATGCGCTTTCTCGGCGCGACACCGCCCGCATCGTGGCGCCTCGACAGCCGCCCGCTCGGGGTCGCCTACGAGACCGCGTGCGCCGACGCGACCGACGACGATGGCGACGGGCTGATGGACTGCGCCGACCCCGACTGCCGGGGCGTCACGAGCTGCGAGAGGTAGTTGGGAGGGGGGAGCGGCTCAGCCGCTGACGGCGGCCGCAGCAGCAGCGCGAGAGGGAGCCACGGACTCCGCCTTCAGCTTCGCGATGAGGTCGACGGTGGACATGAACCCGAGGTCGGTGCGCCCCTTGCGGAGCGTCGCGCCGTCGTTCTCCAGCTCCTTGTCGCCGATGACCCCGATGTACGGCGGGCGCATCAGCGACGCGTTGCGGATCTTGGCGGTGAGCTTCTCGTTGCTCGGGTCGACGTCGACGCGCAGGCCCGCCGCGCGCAGTCGCGCTGCGAGTGATTGCGCGAAGTCGAGGTGCTTGTCCGAGACCGTGACGAGCACGATCTGCTCGGGCGCGAGCCACGCCGGGAACCATCCCGCCGTGTGCTCGATGTAGAGCGACAGGAAGCGCTCCAGGGAGCCGAGCACGGCGCGGTGCAGCATCACCGGCCGGTGCGCGGTGTTGTCGGCGCCAATGTACGAGAGGTCGAAGCGCTCGGGGAGGTTGGGGTCGACCTGGAGCGTGCCGAGCTGCCACGAACGCCCGATGGCGTCGGTGATGTGGAACTCCAGCTTCGGCCCGTAGAACGCCCCTTCGCCCTTGGCGATCTCGAAGGTGCGACCCTTCGCGAGCACCGCGTCGCCGAGGATCTTCTCGGCGCGATCCCACGACTCGATGGTGCCGAGGTAGCCGCTGTCGGGGCGCGTCGCGAGGAAGATCTTGACCTCGTTCATCCCGAGGTCGGCGTAGACCTCGTCGAGGAGGTCGAAGAAGCCACCGATCTCGGCGGGCATCTGCTCTTCGGTGCAGAAGATGTGCGCGTCGTCCTGCGAGAAGGTGCGAACGCGCGACAGCCCGTGCGTCACGCCCGAGCGCTCGTAACGGTGCAGTCGCCCGAAGTCGGCCATGCGCAGGGGAAGGTCGCGGTACGACTTCCGATCGGCGCCGAACATGAGGCAGTGCGACGGGCAGTTCATCGCCTTGCAGCCGCACATGTAGCCCGCGCTCACCGAGCCGAGCGCCTCGGTGACCTTCTCGTCGAGCGTGAACACCTGGTTCATCGGGGTGCCGTGGCCCTCGCGGGTCGGCTCCAGCGAGTCGGTGCCCAGCGCCAGGAACATGTTGTCCCGGTAGTTCTCCCAGTGCCCCGAGGTCTCCCACAGGCCCTTGTCGAAGATCTGCGGCGTGATGACTTCGGAGTACCCGCGCCGCGCGTACTGGTCGCGCATGTACGCGATGAGCCCGTTGTAGAGGTGGGCACCACGCGGCTGGAAGAACGGCGACGCCGGCGCCAGCTCGTGGAACATGAACAGCTTGAGCTCCTTGCCCAGCTTGCGGTGGTCGCGCGCCTTCGCCTCTTCCAGCTGCTTCATGTTGGCGTCGAGCGCCTTCTGCGTCGGGAAGGCGGTGCCGTAGATGCGCTGCAACATCGGCCGCCGCTCGTCGCCGCGCCAGTACGCGCCCGCCACGGAGGTGAGCTTCACCGCCGAGAGGAACTTCGTGCTCGGCACATGAGGGCCCTCGCACAGGTCGATCCAGTCGCCGTGCTGATAGAACGAGATGTCCTCGCCCGCGGGGATGCCGTCGAGGATCTCGATCTTGTAGGTCTCGCCCATCTTCGTGAGCTTCTCGCGCGCCTCTTCGCGGGTCATGACGCCGCGGACGAAGGGCGTATCGGCCGCCGCGATCTCCTTCATCTTCACCTCGATGCGCGCGAGGTCGTCCTCGGTGAAGCGCCCGTCGCGGCGGTCGAAGTCGTAGTAGAAGCCGCTGTCGATGCTCGGCCCGATGGTGACCTTCGTCCCCGGGAAGAGGCGTTGCACCGCGTCGGCCATGACGTGCGCCGTCGAGTGACGGATGACGGGCAGCGCGCGCGGATCGTCCGCGAGGATGGGCTTGGCCTCGGTAGTCTCGGTCGCCTCCACCGGCGTGTGCAGATCGACGGTGCGACCGTCGATGAGCGCGGCGACCGCGTTCGGTGGGAGACGATTGCGATCCTTGAGGAGCTGTCCTGCGGTGACCTTCATGACCTGCTGACCTTTGCGCCGACGTGGGGCCTGTTCCCCGCGGCGGGCGACGCACGGTGTACGCGCACGATGCCGTGCGTCAAGCGCGAGGGCGATGCCCGCGAGATGCGGTAGGCTCCGCGGAGTCGCCATGAAAACCACGCTGTTTGAGTCGCTGCCCGATGACGTCTCGGTCTACGAGGTCTCCGCGCGCGACGGGTTGCAGAACGAGGCCGTGACCGTCCCGACGCCCGCGAAGGTGCGGCTCATCGAGGCCCTCGTCGCGGCAGGGTTGAGGCGCCTGGAGGTGACCAGCTTCGTGTCGCCCAAGTGGGTTCCGCAGCTCGCCGACGCGGTGGAGCTGTGCCGGTTGTTGAAGCGCCCGGAGGGCGTGAGCTACTCGGCGCTCTGCCCCAACCAGCAGGGCCTCGACCGTGCGCTCGTCACCGACCTCGGCGAGGTCGCGGTCTTCCTCTCGGTGAGCGAGACCCACAACCGCAAGAACGTGAACAAGACCGTCGCCGAGACCCTCGACGTGTTTCGCGAGATGGTTCCAAAGGCGCTCTCGGCGGGGCGTCGCGTGAGGGGCTACCTGTCGACGCTGTGGGGCTGCCCCTACGAGGGAACGGTCGACCCGGAGAAGGGCCTCGCCATCACGCGCGCGCTCCTGGAGATGGGCTGCTACGAGGTGTCCCTCGGCGACACCATCGGCATCGGCACGCCGGTGCAGACCAAGCGCATCGTCGAGATGTTCTTGCGGGAGTTTCCGGCGCAGCAGCTGGCGCTGCATTTCCACGACACGCGCGGCACCGCGCTGGCCAACGTGCTGGTCGGGCTGGAGCTGGGCGTGCGCACCTTCGACGCCTCGGTGGGCGGCCTCGGCGGCTGCCCCTACGCGCCGGGCGCGGCGGGCAACCTCGCGACCGAAGACCTCGTCTTCACGCTGCACGGCATGGGCATCAAGACCGGCATCGACCTCGACAAGCTCATCGAGGCGGGCCGTGTTGCCTCGGCCGTAGTGGGCCGCGAGCTGCCCGGCAAGGTGCACAAGGCGGGCGTCCGCGCCCTGCGTCGTTAGGACGCATCGACGGGCATTTCCCTTGAGCGACGCGGCGGGGCTGTGGCCTTCTTCGTGACGGTTCGTCACGAGAGGAGAGAGGCCCGATGATCGGTTCAGCCGCGTTGTTTCTGGTCGCGATGTCGGGTGCCGCGCAGTTGCGCACCATCGAGGCGTTGCCATCCACGTTGACGCTTCAAGGTGAGGCCGCCGCGCCGTCGGTCTGGACCATGGACGTCGGGCTGCGGGTTCGCAGCTTCGGCCTCGACGGCGGCACCGCGCTCCGCAACCGCTGGCTCGCCCAGGCCGCCACGCGCGCCACCGACGCGACGCCCGCGGCTGCCAGCGCCGCGGTGACGGCCGCCGCGACGGAGACGCCCGCGACGAGCTCGACGGCCGCCGAGCCCGCGGCGTGTGAGAGCTGCGACATCGACTGCGAGACCTGCCGCGAGTCCGATCGGCAAGCGCGTTACGTCCTGCGCCGACGGGCTTCGCTTCTTCGCACGCACCGGGCCTTTGGCATCGCGGCGTGGGGGTCGTTGCTCGTGACGGAGGTGCTCGGGACGATGCTGGCCATCAACCGCCCGACCTGGTTTGGCGACGGCGCGTGCGTGAGCGACCCGAGCGCCTTCGGTTGCGGGTCGGGCCTGCTCGGGGCGCTGCACCTCGGGTCGAGCTTCCTCACGACGGGGCTCTACACGACGGCAGGCATCCTCGCGATCGCCGCGCCCGACCCCGACAACGCCTCGGTGGGCACCGACCGCGCGTCGAGCACGCTACGCCTGCACAAGACGCTCGCGTGGGTACACGGCATCGGGATGATCCTGATGCCCATCCTCGGCGTGGTCGGCGCGCGGATCACCGACGCGGACGCGAGTCGGGCCTTTCGCACCATCCACACGGGCGTCGGCTACGCGACCTTCGCGGCCCTCTCGTGGGCGATGTACCTCGAACTGTTCTGACGTCCGCCCGCCCGCCGCTGTCGCCCCGGCGTCCTGCTGGGTAGGCTCTCTTCCACAATGAACCCGCGCTGGATGCTGTGGTTGGCCCACGGGCCCGAGCTCTTCGCTCTCATGGTCGCGTGCCTCGCGCTGCTGGGGGCGTGGGTCGCGCCGGGCGTGTGGCGGCGGCTGCGCGGGGCGTCACATCGGCGGATGCTGGCCTCGCTCGGCGTGGTGCGCGAGGAGGTTCCGGCGGGGGAAGGGGTCGCGGCGGTGCTGCGTGGGACGCTGCGCTCGACGGACGCCGCGGAGGGCGTGGTGGTGGTGACCGAGCGGTACGCGCCGCTGCCCGATGGGACCATCAGCCCGCCGCGGACCGGGGTGACCGGGACGCTCACGCTGGAGACGCGCAGCGGCGTGATTCGCATCGCGGGTGAGCCCGAGGTGATCGTCGGAGCGGCACACGCTGTCGCGACGGCGGTGTCGGGCGACGGTGCGAGGGTGGTCGGGCGCACGGCGCTGCGGGCGGGCGAGGCGGTGCGCGTCGAGGGCGTGCTGGAGCCGGCGACGGCGGAGGCCGCGGCGGTGTCGGGGTACCGCGGGGCCGCGCCGACGTGGCGCATGGTGGCGGGCGCCCACGGTCGGGTGCGCGTCGCGGCGGAGGTGGTCTCTGGAGGGGTCGGCACGCGAGGACAGCGGGCGGCGGGCGCGGCGGCGCTGGCGATGCTGGGCGCGATGGTGATGACCGCGGGCGCGGCGGTGGCGATGCGGTCGGCCGCGGCGATGCGGGGCCCGGTGGAGGTCGGCACGACGCGGGCGTGGTGCGACGGAACGGGCATGGGCCGCGCGGTGCTGGCGTCGGCGTCGCCGCTGCATCGGCGGGATGCGCTCGACGCGGTGGCGTTGACGACGCGGTGTGCGCGTCGGCGCGACGTGCGGGCGAAGGAGTGGCTCGACGCGGCGCTGCGGTTGCGGGGAGCGCCGCGTGTCGAGCGGGCCTACGCGATGGAGGAGATGGGCGACCACCGTGGGGCGGCCGACGTGCTCATGACGTGTGACGGGGCAGAGCCGAAGGTGCGCGCGGCGTGGATTCGCGCGGGCCTCGGGGAGTTTGCGCTGGCGAGCGATGCGCTGCGGGCGGGGGCCGCGGGGCTGCGGACGGAGTCAGAGCTGCATCGGGCCGTGACGGTGCACGCGATGGCGGGGCGCTGGTCGGACGCGGCGGCGACCGCGCGGCGGGCGGCGGAGAGCGCGGCCGGGCGGCGTGGACAGCACGACGAGGACGCGTACGTGCAGGCGATGTGGTGCTTCGCGGATGCGTCGGGTGCGAGGGCAGGGGACGACGAGGCGCTTCGTCGGCTGGAGCTGCGGTTGGGTCAGCGCGAGTCGGCGGCGTGTCGATCGCTGCGCGCGGAGGTGGCGATCGCGCGCGGTGAGTCGGCGGCGTCGTGGCTGGCCGCGGGCGACGGCGATGGCGAGTGGTACCCGCGACCGTCGTTGGACTGGGCGGAGCGCCACGAGTACGCGGCCTTTCGCTCGCTCCGAGACTGCGCGGAGCCGAGCGGTCGCTGCGCGCGACCGTCCGGTGAGGGGTTCGACGCGCTCTCCCTCGACGGGGTGTTGGCGGTGCGCCCGTACGAGGCCGACCTGCTGCGGCGATACCGCGCGATGCCCGCGCTCACGCCGGGGCTGGAGGCCGACGCGGCGCGCCTCGCGATCTCGGAGGCTCGTGCGTTGGCGGCGAGCGGCAACTTCATCGGAGCGCTGGAGACGATCCGTTGGGCCAACGATCACTCCGGGTCGGTCACAGCGTCGACGCGGCGAGAGCTGCTCCACGCACAGGCATGGATCGCGGCCGCCTCGGGCGATCACGACGCGGTGGACGCTGCGCTCGGCGAGCTCGACGGGGTTGGGGAGCGGGCACCCGAGGCGATGGTCCCACTGGCGGTTCGGCGCTGGGCCGATCGGGACGTCGCGGGTCTCGCCTACGTGGCGCTGCACTCCATCGACGCGCGCGACGCGCGGGAGGCGCTGACGGAGCGCCGCGGCGACATGCTGATGGGCTGGCTGCGTCGGCAGCCGGGGGTCGTGCCGCGGGCGGGGCGGCGGGCCGTGCTCGCGGGCGTGGTGTTCGGCGTGGTCGATCGCGAAGAGGCGAGGCGCTGGCTGCGCACCGAGGATGTGTGGATGGACCCGGGCTCGATCACGCGGACGTGGCGGGCGGCGGCGCTGCGGATGGCGATCGCGGCGCAGGTCGGCGACGTCGAGATGGCGCGCGAGATGCGTGCGGTCGTCGAGCGGCACCGCGCCGTGATGGATCGCCGCGACCTCGCGAGGACGCTCCTCGCGCTCGGGCCCTAGGAGTTCTCCTCGCTGCCTTCGGCGACCCGGAGCGCGCCCGGCGCGTCGTCGCGAACCCGAACCCACCCGTCCGCATCGGGCGTCACCCAGATCGACACACCGTCGCCGAGGATCACCTGCACCGCTCGCGTCACGGGCACTCGCGATGCGTCGATCACGCGGAGGTCGGAGCTTCGCGCCACCATCGCCGGCGTCGTGGTGGAGTCGCCGTCGCAGCCCTCGCCGAGCCGACGTCGCACGGCGCAGACGTTGCCCCGCAATGCGGCTGCGTCCCTGTTGGCCGTGAGGCGATCGAGCGCCGCTCGGAGCGACGCGCGCGTCGGCTGGTCCACCTGAGCGAGGTCGATGCGAGACAGCGCGGCGAGCGCGTTGCGTGCCGTACGGGATGCCCCGCCCTCGATGACTCCGCGGAGCGCTTCGACCGACGCCACGCCTCCCACGCGCAGCGCCCACACCGCGTCCGCAGTGGGCCTCGTCCGCAGCGCCGCGAGCACCGCGGGCGTGACCGCGGCCGTCGGCAGGTTGCCGAGCGCCTCCGTCGCAACCGCTCCGAGCCTCGCGTCCGATGCGAAGCGCAACACCGCGCCGAGGGACTCCGCGTCGCCCGCTGCGGCGACCTCGCCGAGCGACCTCAGCGCCGCCGCGCGCGTCCGCCACGCGCCCTCCGCCGCGGCGTCGATCAGCACCGATCGGTGCGCCGAGCGAGCTGTCTGCTCATCGCGGGCGAGGGCGTTCCCGAGGGCGAGGAGCAGCCCGCCCCGGTCGACCGCGCGCGGGTCACGCCACCGCGCGACGAGCGCCGGTGCCAGGAGGGCGGCGGGGTACGCGCGCAGAGACGAGGCTGCCGCGGAGCGCACCGTGACGTCGCGGTCGGAGAGCGCCTCGACGAGGGGCGCCAGCGCCGACGGCGCGACGGCGCGGCCAAGGCCCGCCACGGCGGCCGCGCGCACCGCGGCATCGGGGTGCGGCAGAAACCCGAGCAGCGTCGGTGCTGCGCGGTCGTTGCCCGTCGAACCGAGCAGGCGGAGCATCGACGACAACACCAGGTGGCAGGACGGCTCGACGCGGCGCAGGGCCTCGGCGATGGGGTCGATGGCGAGCGGGTCGAGGCCGTGGCGGGTCTCGTCCCAGCGGGCGAGGGCCAGGAGGACGACGGGGTCGATGGTTCCGCGTGGGCAGCCGGGCGTGCGGTAGGTGGTGCCGACGGGAGGAGCGGTGGTGAGGCGTTCGAGGAGCGCGCGCAGTGCCCGGTCGGAGCCCGACGCGCCGAGCGCGAGCACGAGGGTGTCCGCATCGCCCGACCGCGCGTCGCGCCGAACCATCTCCAGCAGCGCGTCGGCGACCTCGTCACCTCCGATGGCGCCGAGCAGCGCCGCGACGGTGCCGACGTTGCGGCGGTCGACCCTCGGCAGCATCGAGCCCACCTCACCGCGAAGGCGCGACGGGTGTTCGAGCAGGGCCTCCGCCGCGGCCCTCGCCTGGAGCGAATCCGGGCCGAGCGCGAGGTCGATCAGGGCCCGCCGCGCGTCAGGCGCGTCGATGGCGCCGAGCGTTCGCACCGCCGCCCTGGCGAGGTCGTCCTGGCCCGCGAACATCGCCGCCCGCTCGGGTCGCGCCAGCGCCGCGAGCGTCGGAACCATGGACGCATCGGCGAGCCGCGCGAGCCCGACGAGCGCCGCGCTCCGCACCTCGGGCATCGCGTCATGGACGAGCCCGAGCAGCGTGCGCGTCGCGACCTCGCCTCGCAGGCGACCGAGCGCCCGCGCCGTCGCGAGCCGCACCTCGGGGATGGGGTCTTGCGAGATGCCCACCAGCGCCAGCACCGCGCGGGCGTCGCCGATCTCTCCGAGCGCCCTCGCGGCCTCTTCGCGCACGTCCCCTTCGGGGTCATGCACCCGGTCGAGCAGCGGAACCACCGCGTCGACGCCCGCCCGCGCGAGCGCCCGCACCGCGTGGGCGCGCACCGCGGTGCTGCGGTCGGAGAGCGAACGCTCGATGGCCCGCCGCGCGTCGGCCGAGGTCAGCCCCGCGAGCGCGTCGAGCGCATCGAGGCGCGCCCCGGCGTCGGCCTCTTCGAGCACCCCGAGCAGCGGCGCCACCATCGCCTCCGACGGAAAGCGCACCGCGAGCCGCCGCGCCGTCTCGCGCACGCCGGGGTCGGCGTCGGTGAGGGCGCGCGCCATGACCGCCTGCGCTTCGGGCTCCGTCGAAGGCGCGAGCAGGTGCAGCAGCTCCGTGCGCCGACCGGGGTCTGCGCTCGCAAACTCCGCGGCGCGCACGGCCCCCTGGCCCGGCCAGTCGAGGCCGAGCAGCGCCACCGAGGCCCACACCAGCAGCACGCTTCGACCTCGGCTTCGTATCATCCGGCGGGAGAGCTTAACCCCGCTCGCGGCTTGACGACCCAGGGCCCGACACCGCACGGTCGGCGCGCTCATGCGCCCTACGCCCTCGATGCTCGCCGCGCTCCTCACGACGCTCCTCACGACGGTCGGCCCCACGATCGCAGCGGCCGACCCGCGGCCCGGTACGGCCGCGAGCGCGCCGGGCTTCCTCGGGGCGGGGCTACGGGAGGTTCCGGGCGTGGGGCTGCGGGTCGAGCGGGTGGTGCCGGGGAGCCCCGCCGAGCGCGCGGGCGTGACCATCGGTGACGTCATCGTGCTGTCTCAGGGCGTCGCGCCCGGGAGCGTCGAGGGCTTCACCACCTCGGTTCGCGCGGCGGGCGCCGGGTCGGACTACGCCCTCGTGTTGCGCCGCGGGGTGCGCCGGGTCCCCGTGCGGGTGCGCCTCGAAGCGGCGCCCGACAACACGCCGGGGCGGCCGCTGCGGGTGGGGCAGGTTCCGCCGGTGCTCGGTGCCAGCTCGGTGGCCATGGGAACCGACCCGCTCGACCTCGCGCGCCTCCACGGCCACGTGGTCATCGTGGACTTCTGGGCGAGCTGGTGCGGCCCGTGTCGCACGATGATGCCGGTGCTCAACCGCCTCTCGGAGCAGTACCGCGCGCAGGGCCTCACGGTGCTCGGCCTCACCGACGAGCCCGTCGAGATCGCCCGTCGCATCGGCATGAGCATGGGCATCCGCTACACGCTCGCCTCCAACGCGACCGCGATGCGCAGCTACGCCGTCCAGAACCTCCCGACCATGGTCATCATCGACCGCGGCGGGCACGTCCGCACGGTGACCATCGGCACCGAGTCGCCCGCCGCGTTGCAGCAGTCCATCGTGCGCCTGCTCGCCGAGCCCACGCCGTAGCTCCACCCGCTTGACCCTGCGCGCGCGTCGGAACAACCTCCCGCGCCTTTCCCCTCACGTACCCCCGGAAAATCCCGATGACCAAGCGCATGGCCCTGGTGACCTTCGGTTGCCAGATGAACGTCCACGACTCGCAGCGGATCGAGGAGCTCATGCTCGCCGCGGGCTACGAGGTCGGCCACGAGGTCGACGGCGCCGACGTGGTGGTCATCAACACCTGCTCGGTGCGCGAGAAGGGCGAGCAGAAGCTGCGCAGCGAGGCCGGGCGGCTGAAGAAGTCCGACGTGGTGCTCGTGGTCGCCGGCTGCGTGGCCCAGCAGGAGGGCGAGCGCCTCGTGAAGGACATGCCCTTCATCGACGTGGTCATCGGCCCCGACAACATCGGCGAGCTCCCCGCCCTCGTGCGCGACGCCGAGATGGGCGCCACGCCCGCGGTGCGAACGGTCTTCGACGTCGACGACCCGCGCTTCCTCACCAACCAGGTGCGCGAGGGCGGCGTGGGCGCGAGCGCCTACGTCACCGTGATGAAGGGTTGCGACGAGCGGTGCTCGTTCTGCATCGTCCCGTACACGCGCGGGCCGGAGCGCTACCGCTCGGCCTCCGACGTGGTGCGCGAGGTGCGCGCGCTCGTCGACGGCGGCGCCCGCGAGGTCGTCCTCCTCGGCCAGACGGTCAACAGCTTCATGGACCCGGAGGTCCCCGTCGAGGCTGACCGCGATCCCGACGAGTCGCAGTTTCCCGCGCTGCTCCGCCGCATCGCCGCCGAGGCGCCGGGCCTCGATCGCCTGCGCTACACCTCGCCGCACCCCCGCCACCTCACGGCCTCGCTCGTGCGCGCCCACGCCGAGCTCCCGGTGCTCGCCGACCACGTCCACATGCCCGTGCAGTCGGGCAGCGACCGCATGCTCCGTCGCATGATCCGCCGCTACACCCGCGCGGAGTACGTCGCCCGCGTCGATGCGCTGCGGGCCGCGCGCCCGTCGCTCACGCTCACCACCGACATCATCGTCGGCTTCCCCGGCGAGACCCGCGACGACTTCGAGCAGACGCTCTCCATGGTGCGCGAGGTCGGCTTCACGGCGCTCTACGGGTTCAAGTACTCGCCGCGCCCGCACACGCCCGCGCTGCGCCTCGGCGACGACGTCACCGACGAAGAGAAGCAGGAGCGCCTGCTCGCGCTCTTCGAGGTCTCCGAGGCGCTCACCCGCGCCAACCTCGCCTCGCTCGTGGGCGCGCGCGTCGAGCTGCTCATCGAGGGCCCGAGCCGCCCTGGCGCGACCACCCGCGTCGGCCGAACGCGCCGCAACGAGATCGTCCATCTCCCCGGTGGTCCCGGCCTCGATGCTGGCGCCGTGGTCGTGGCCGAGGTGATGCGGGCCAACAAGCACTCGCTCGAAGGCCGCCTCGACTCGGTGAAGCGCGAGGCGCCCGCCAAGGTCGTCGCGACGCATCGTCGGGTCGCGCTGCCGGTGGTCCAGGCGTGAGCGCTCACCTGCGCGGACTGGTGCGCGCCTTCGAGGGCGTCACGCCGACCTTCGCGGACGATGCCTTTCTCGCCGATGGTGCGGTCGCCGTCGGTGATGTGTCCGTCGGGCCCGAGAGCTCGATCTGGTACGGCGCGGTGCTGCGCGGCGACGTGGCCCCGCTCCGCATGGGCGCGCGCTCCAACATCCAGGACCTCTCCATGGTCCACGCGACCACCGGCTTGTCGACGACCTCCATCGGCGATGAAGTGACGGTGGGTCATCGGGTGATCCTGCACGGCTGCACCATCGGCGATCGGGTGCTGGTGGGCATGGGCGCGATCGTGCTCGACCTCGCGGAGGTGGAGTCCGACGTCATCATCGGCGCGGGGGCGCTGGTGACGCCGCGCTCGCGGCTGGAGTCAGGCTGGCTGTATCTGGGGAGTCCGGCGAAGAAGGTGCGGCGCCTGGGCGACGCCGACCGGACGATGATCGAGGAGGGATGGCGCGCGTACGTCTACCTCGCCGCGCGCCACCGCTGAGGGCGTCAGCTCACTCGCAGGCGATCATCGGGAAGGCGGGCCCGAAGCAGCGACGGAAGGCGGTCTGGCAGGTCGCGTTCGACTGCTGCGCCGTCATCAGGCAGGTGTTGGCGGCCGTAAACTGCGTGGCGCACCGGGCCTGGAGGCACGCCTGATCCATGCAGCCGTTGTCCGTGGCGCAGGTCTGGATGGCCATGACCTCGTCGGGGCAGCAGGCCGAGATGCCGTTCGTGTAACAGGTCTGGCAGGTCGAGCTCCGCATGAAGGCGGCGTTGAGGGCCGTCTGCTGGCAGTTCGCATCCATGCCGCAGGTGCAGAGCGCCGTGTTGAGCGCCTCCCCGCAAATGCCGAACTGGCTGGGCGTGCCCGAGTCGGGCGTGGTCGACCCGCGATCGGTGGTCGCGCCACGATCGGTGGTCGGGGTCGTCCCACGATCGGTCGTCGCGGTCGTGCCACGGTCGGTCATCGTGCCCACGTCCGTGCCGCCGCTGACGCCGCTGTCCACCGGGGTGTTGACCCCACCGTCGTTGCTCGCGCCACAGCCGATTGCCATCGCTCCACAGAGCGCCGTCACCATCCAACGATTCATCGCCATTCCTCCACTGACCGTTCCCACTGCCACCATCCCCCGCACATCCGTCACTGCTGCGCGCCGCGCGGGTGGGGATTGGCCCCAGCGCCCGTCGCCGGTCGCGCCGGCCGGGCGGGCCGCGTACCCGCATCGCCCTCGGCCGGTGCCGCAGGCGCCGCCGCCGCCGGGAACTGCCGGTTGTACTCGGCGATCACGCGATCGGTGAGGTCGATGTGCGTCGGCGCCCAGACCACGCCGCTCTGATCGAAGACCGCGGTGTAGCCCTCGGCCGTCCCGATCTGCCGCACGACGCCTTGGAGGTTCACCAGGATCTGCTTGGTGAGCTCGGCCTCACGCTGCGCCAGCTCCTGCTGATACTGGAGGTAGACCTTCTGGAGGTTGACCACCTGCTCCTGGTAGTCGGCCATGCGCTTCTGGAGCGCCGCCGGAGCGATGAGCCGCTGCTGCTTCTCGATGTCCGACTTCTGGCGCTTCAAGCGCTCCTGCACCGCGTTGAGCTCCTCCTGGTGCGCCTCGAAGACGGTCTTCAGGGAGTTTTTCGCGTGGCGGCCCTGCTCGGTCTCGAGGATGGCGCGCTGCATGTCGACCACCGCGAGGCGAACCTGCGCGTAGAGCTTCGGGGCCGCCACCGCGAGCATCAGCGCCACGAGCGCTGCCATCCAGCGGCTGCGTGAACGTTCCTTCGCGAGGGACAAACCTGACTTCGAGGGGGAGCGCATAGGGCGCGCGACGGTTACACGCACGCTTCGCAAGAATCAAGGCGACTCGGCACCCTTGGAAAAGGGTCGCCGACGCTCAGAACCGGATGGAGTTGTCGATGCGGTACTTCACCCAGCGGTAGCCCAGCACGGCGCTCGCGCCGAGCCCCGCGGCGACCAGGGTCACCGGGCCGCCCGCGACGGCGACGGCGACCGAGCCCGCGGTCGCGGCCACCGCGAGCGCGCCACGCTTGGTGGCTTCCTTCTGCTTCTCTTCACGCGCAGATGCCATGACGACGCTCTCCTTGTGCGTTGGAACGCGACGACCCTACCACACGCCTACTTCGCTCGCCCTCCGAGGCCGATACCGTCGTAGGTAAACCCGAGCGTCTCGGGCTCCATCGCCGCCCACACGTTGCGGCCGTCGATGAGCACCTTCCGTCGCATCTGCGCGGCCAGCCGCTCGAAGTCCGGCGAGCGGTACTCCTGCCACTCGGTGACCAGCACCAGCGCGTCGGCGCCCACCGTCGCGTCGTACGGGTGCTCGACGAAGATCACGCGGTTGGCGAGCTCGCCCAGCGCCGCCCGGGCCGTCCCACGCGCGGCCGGGTCGTGCACGCGCACCTCGGCGCCCGCTTCGAGGAGCTGCCCGATGAGCACCAGCGCCGGCGCCTCGCGGACGTCGTCCGTGCGCGGCTTGAACGCAAGGCCCCACAGCGCGATGCGGAGGTCCTTCAGCGGGCCGACGTGGCGCGTGAGCTTCTCGAAGAGGATGCCCTTCTGACGCGCGTTGACGGCCTCGGTCGCGCGCACGACGGAGAGGTCGATGTCGTGGCGATCGGCGAGGTGCAGCAGCGCCGAGACGTCCTTCGGGAAGCAGCTCCCGCCGTAGCCCGCGCCCGGGAACAAGAACTTCGACCCGATGCGCTGATCGCTCCCGACGCCCTTGCGCACCGACCCGACGTCCGCGCCGACGACCTCGCAGAGCCGCGCGATGTCGTTCATGAACGAGATGCGCGTCGCGAGCATGGCGTTGGCGACGTACTTGGCCATCTCGGCCGAGCGCGGCTCCATGAAGAGCAGCCGGTCGAGGTTGAGCTGCAACGGCGCGTAGAGCCGTCGCATCGCCGCGCGGCCCGCCTCGTCGCGCACCCCGAGGATGATGCGGTCGGGCTTGAGGAAGTCGTTGATCGCGTCGCCCTCCTTCAAGAACTCCGGGTTCGACACCACGGAGACCTTCACCTTCGCGCGCTCGGCGAAGAGGGCGTGCACCTGATCGTTGGTTCCGACCGGGACGGTGCTCTTCAGGACCACCACGGTGTCGCGGCGCATCATCGTCGAGAGCGACTCGGCCACGGCGATGACGTGCTTCAGGTCAGCGCTGCCGTCCTCCTTCGGCGGTGTCCCCACCGCGATGAACACCATCTCGGCGTCCTGCACCGCCGTCGCGAGGTCGGTGCTGAACGACAGCCGCTGGTCGGCCACGTTGCGGCGCACCAGCTCTTCGAGGCCGGGCTCGTAGATCGGGATGCGCCCTTCGAGGAGCGCGTCGATCTTCGACTTGTCGCTGTCGATGCACGCGACGGTGTTGCCAAACTCCGCGAAGCCCGTCCCGGCGACGAGACCCACGTAACCCGAACCGACCACAACGATACGCATTACGGCGCGGGTATCACCGCGTCCGAGCGATCGCAAGCGCGAGGACGACGGCCGCCACCACGAGCGCCACCGCGAGGGCGCGAGAGCTGCGGCGCGGAGGGCGCAGCGCCGCGGCAAGCTCCTCGGCGAGGGCGGCTCCGGTCGCGGGGCGCTGCTCCCGGGGGCGGGCGAGGGCCCGCGCGCACCAGGCATCGACGGCCGGCGGGAGGGCAGGGTTGACCACCGACGGCTTCGGAATGGGTGCGGTGAGAATCTCCACGAAGAGGTCGGCGAGGTTGGTCGAGGGAAAGGGGGCCCTTCCCACGACGAGCTCGTAGGCCACGACCCCGAGCGACCACAGATCGGCCCGGGCATCGACCTCGCGCGACGCCTGCACCTGCTCGGGGGCCATGTAGAGGGGCGTTCCCAGGAGGGCGTTGGCGCCGGTGAGCCCGGCGTCGCCGATGAGGTGCTCGGCGAGCTTCGCGTAGCCGAAGTCGAGCACGCGCACGGTGACGGCATCGTCGCCCGTCACAAGGAAGACGTTGTCGGGCTTCAGGTCGCGATGGATCACCCCGCGGGCGTGGGCCGCGTCGAGGGCGTGGGCGATCTGGGTGACGGTGGCGAGGGCCTCGGCGAGCGGGAGCGGGCCGCGCGCGAGGCGGGTCTCCAGGGTCTCGCCGAGGAGGAGTTCCATGACGAGGTAGGGGCGGCCCTCGTGGCGGCCGTGGGCGAGGACGCTCACGACGTTGGGGTGATGGATGCTCGCGGTCGCGACGGCCTCGCGCTCGAAGCGCGTCACCGACACCGGGTCGGAGAGCAGGTCGGAGCGCATCACCTTCACCGCGACGGGCCGCCCGGTGGTCGCCTCCCTCGCCGCGAGCACCTCGCCGCACGACCCGGTCGCGATGGGGGACAAGAGCTCCCACCGATCGTCGATCACGAGCCCGGGCCTCAGGGACGCGCTTCCCACCGGCGGCTACATAGAGGCCCATCGGCCGGTCGCGCAACCTCCGCTTACCCACCCGTCGGAATGTCGCCCTCCGTGGTCGCGCCGCGGTAGAGCCACCGCTGTCGTGCACGCCCTGCTCCTCTGCGCCGGCCTCGGCACCCGCCTTCGACCCCTCACCGACGAGCGCCCCAAGCCTCTCGTCCCGGTGCTCGGTCGTCCGCTCGCCGCCTACGCCCTCGATCACCTCGCTGCTGGAGGCGTCCGTCACGTCGTCGCCAACGCGCACCACCTCGCGGCGCAAGTCGAGCCCGCCCTCGCGCCGCACTGCGCCTCGCACGGCATGGACCTCCGCGTGCTCGTCGAGCCGACGCTCCTCGGGACGGGCGGCGCCATCCGCAACGCGCTGCCGCACCTGGGGGACGACTTCGTGGTGTTCAACGGTGACGTGCTCTCGCGGCCCGACCTCGCGGCCGCCTGGGAGCGTCATCGCGCGCTCGGCGCGAAGGTGACGATGGTGCTGCGCGACGACCCGCGAGCGGGCGCGCTCGGCGCCATCGAGGTCGATGACGAAGGGAGGGTGCGGCGCATCCTCGACGAGGGACCAGCACCCGTGGTGACCACGCGGCGCTGCGTCTTCACCGGCGTGTATCTGGTGTCGCGCTCGGTCGCCGATGACCTGCCCGTCGAGGGCTGCGTGGTGCGGCACTCGCTGCGGCGATTGCTGGCGCGCGGTGAGGTCATCGCGGGGGTCGTGGACGACGGCCCGTGGTTCGACCTGGGCACGCTCGAACGCTACGCCGCCGTGAACTTCGCGCTCGCCACGGGCGCCCTCACGTGGCCGGGCGTGGTGTCTTCGGCGGAAGGCATCGTCGCGCCGTCGGGCGTCGATCGGGCGAGGCTCGCGGCGCCGTGTGTGTTGAGCTCGGGCGTGCTCGTTGCCCCGTCGGTGACGTTGCAGCGGGTCATCGCGTGGGACGGCGCGGTGATCTCGGAGAGCGTTCGCGACGCGGTGGTCACGCGCCGCAGCGTGGTGGCCCTTCCGGAGGTCCTGGGAACGTCTTGACGGAGGATTCGATCTCCGTATAGTGCGCGCCCTCCGCAGGGTTAACAGGGCAACTCATGAACACTCTTCCTGGTTTGATTGGCAAGAAGCTCGGGTTTACGCAGGTCTTCGACGCGACCGGCAACGTCGCCCGCGTGACCGTGGTCGAAGCCGGTCCGTGCATCGTCGTGCGCAAGCGCACCGAGGAGAAGGACGGCTACGTTGCCCTCCAGCTCTCCTTCGGCGAGCGCCGCGCCAAGCTGACCTCCAAGCCCCTTCAGGGCTACTTCGACAAGAGCAAGGCCCCCGCCCGCTCGGTCAAGAACAAGCAGGGCCACGACATCAACGTCTATCCCCGCACGCTCAAGGAGATCCGCCTGAGCGCCGAGGAAGCCGCCAAGTACAACGAGGGCGACGTCCTCACGGCGGCCGACATCTTCAAGGAGGGGCAGTTCGTCGACGTGTCCGGCACCACCGTCGGCCGCGGCTTCTCGGGCGTCATCCGCCGCCACCACTTCGCCGGCTTCGTGTCGTCGCACGGTACCCACGAGTACTTCCGTCACGGCGGCTCGATCGGTACCAACATGACCCCGGGTCGCACGCTCCCCGGCAAGAAGATGCCCGGTCAGCACGGCAACACCCGCTCGACCATGCAGAACCTCAAGATCGTCAAGGTCATCGCCGAGCAGAACCTCGTCCTCATCGAGGGCGCGGTCCCCGGCGCGGCCGAAGGCATCGTGACCGTCCGCGGCGCCGTCAAGAACGGCCGTCACGCCTGATCTGCCCGTCCCGTGAAGCCCGGCGGTAAACCCGACCCGTTCACCGCTCGGGCCCACAAAGAGGGCTTCGCCGCCCGCTCCGTCTACAAGCTCGAAGAGATCGACCGTCGCTGCAAGCTGCTGCGGCCGGGTCTGCGCGTGCTCGACCTGGGCGCCGCGCCCGGTAGCTGGACGCAGTGGATGGCCACGAAGCTCGGCGGCAAGGGCCGCATCGTCGCGGTCGACCTCAACCCGCTGCGGGTGACGGTTCCGCCCTTCGTGAAGGCGATGGAGCTCGACGTGATGGCGGCGCCGCTGGACGACTTCGCGGCGCTCGGCCCCTTCGACCTCGTGGTCTCCGACATGGCGCCGCACACCTCAGGGACGAAAGAAGCCGACGCGGCCATCTCGGCCGAGCTCGTCGACCGCGCCCTCGACATCGGCGACCGCTGCCTCGCGCCGGGCGGCAACCTCGTCGCGAAGATCTTCCAGGGCGCGGAGTTCGAGGCCGTGCGCAAGCGCTTCCGCGAGCGCTACGAGACGGTGAAGCTCATCAAGCCCGAGGCGTCGCGCAAGGAGAGCGTCGAGATCTTCCTCGTCGGTCTCAACCGCAAGGCAACCGCGACCCCGTAGCGCTTGCCATCGACGGCGCGCGGGGACTATCAGCGCACATGATGACCTACGATCCGAAGGCCACCACGCCGACGATGGTGCGCGCCCCGGTGGGCGCCGCGGTGACGGAGATCGACTGGGTCGACGGTCACACCTCGGTGCTGCCCAACGCGTTTCTGCGCGGCTATTGCCCGTGCGCGGGGTGTCAGGGCCACTCCGGGGAGATCAAGTTCATCCCCGGCAATAACGCCGAGATCACGGCCCTGGAGGAGGTCGGCTCGTACGCCCTCCAGTTCACCTGGGGTGACGGTCACGGTTCGGGCATCTACTCGTTTCGCTACCTCCGCCGCCTCGGCGAGCTCGCCGCGGAGGAGGGCACCGCCCGCCCGGCCATCCCGCGCGGCGCCACCTGAACGCGGCCCGTTGCTGGACACGGCCGCCGCGGTCTTCGATATGGTGCGGTGGTGGAGCGCTTCCTGATCGTCGATGACTCGGCATCCATGCGGACCTTCATGACCGCGGTGCTGGAGGGTGACGGGGTCGACGAGGTCGTCGCCGTGGGCGCCGCGCTGGAGGCGTTTCGGCTCGCGGT
The DNA here is from genome assembly GCA_044229975.1 of Polyangiales bacterium. Classification (GTDB taxonomy): domain Bacteria; phylum Myxococcota_A; class Polyangia; order Polyangiales; genus SCUS01. Next base: position 276,004 of record JBGARZ010000003.1, on the reverse strand, counting down.
CGCCTCGCCGCCACGCTGCGTGCTGCTCGACGTCAACCTCCCCAACGTGTCGGGTCTGGAGCTGCTCGCGATGCTCCGTCGGCACGCCGCGACGAGCGCCATCCCGGTGGTGATGGTGACCACCGAGGCGGGCCAGGCCGACCGCGCGAAGGCGCTCGGTCTCGGCGCCAACGGGTACGTCGAGAAGCCGCTGACGCCGACGCAGCTGCTCGACGCGGTGCGCCCGTACCGCGGGTGACACGCTGAGCGCGTGATGGACGACCCCACGCTGCTCGACGCTCGCGCCCGGGAAGAGCTCTTCGCCGAGGCGCTCGACCTCGTCGACGTGATGGAGCGCCACGTCGGAGCCCTGGAGGACGCCGATCTGCGACGTCCCGCCGACGCCGAACATCTGCGAGAGATCTTCCGCGCCGTGCACACGCTCAAGGGCATCAGCGGGCTCTTCGGCGTCGCCGCGATCGCGGACTTCGCCCACGCCTTCGAAGACCTCCTCGACGCGTTGCGCTTCGATCGCCTCGCGCTGGACCATGCGGTGTACGCGCTGCTCGACGACGCGACGGCGACGCTCTCTCGTCGGGTGCTCTCGCTGCGAGCGGGCGATGCGAGCGACGACCCTGCCTTCGACGAGGTGCTCTCGCGGATGCGCGAGCGCGCGACCGGAGACGACGCCCCGGCCGACGAGGCGCCGCTCCCCGAGTGGGCGCGCGGACTGACCACGCACGAGGAGCACCGCCTGCGGGCACGGCTGACGGCGGGAGACGACGTGCTCGCTGTGCGGGTGCGCTCCTCGCTAGAGCGCGTCGATGGGGCGCTGACCGAGGCGAGGGCGAAGGCTTCGGAGTTTGGCGAGGTGATCGCGTGCGTGCCGACGGGCGACATGACGGGCGACGAGCTGGAGCTGGACGTGCTGCTGGCGTCGCAGCGCACGCCTGCGGAGGTGCGCAACGCCCTGGAGCGCGTGGCCGTCGACGTGGTGGCGCTGGCGACGGGGGCGACGAGCGCGCTGGTGCCCCTCGGGGAGCTCTCGACGGTGGGAGGAGCAGCGGGGCGGGTGGCTCCGTCGGTGCGGGTGGACATCCGTCGCTTCGATCACCTGCTGGCGGACGTGGGTGACCTGGCGCTGCTCCGCAACGGACTCGCCGAGCTGGCCGAGCGCGCCCGCGGTGCGTCGTCGGTAGAACCCGCCGAGCTCGCGCGGTTGCAGCGCTCGCTCGGGCGCACCATCCACTCGATGCAGCGGGAGCTGCTGGAGGCGCGGATGGTTCCGCTGGGGCAGGTGTTCGAGCGGCTGGGGCGGGAGGTGAGGAAGCTCTCGCGCGAGCTCTCACGTGAGGTGCGTCTCGTGGTGACGGGCGGGGCGACCTCGCTCGACAAGCAGCAGGTCGACGAGCTCGGGGCCGCACTACTGCACCTGCTTCGCAACGCCATCGACCACGGCATCGAGTCCCCCGCCGATCGCCTCGCGCGACGCAAAGACCGCGAAGGAACCATCACCGTCAACGCCTGGCAGTCGGGCAGCCACGTCGTCGTGGAGGTCGAGGACGACGGCCGCGGCATCGACGCAGGGGAGGTTCGTCGGGTGGCGGTGGCGCGCGGTCTCGTCGACGCCGCGGCGGCGCGGGCGATGGGGGAGAGGGAGCTCCTGGGACTGCTCTTCCGACCGGGCTTCTCCACCCGCGCAGAGGTCACCGGCACCTCGGGGCGCGGTGTGGGTCTCGACGTGGTGCGCTCGGCCATCGCGCGCCTCGGCGGCGTCGTCGACCTGCGGAGCGAGCGCGGCGTCTACACCCGCGTGACCATCACCCTCCCGGTCACGCTCGCCATCGTCGCGTGCCTCGTCGTCGAGGCGTCGGGTCACCGCTACGCCGTCCCGCTCGCGGCCATCTCCGAGGTGGTGCGCGTGGCGGCCGACGCGGCGCAGCGGGTCGACGGCCGCGCGGTCATCTCGCGCCACGGCCGCAGCATCCCGCTGTTCTCGCTGGGGTCATGGATGGGTCACGGTGCAGGTGAGGGCGAAGATCCGTTTGCCGTGCTGCTCTCCTTCGCAGGGCGCGTCGTGGGCCTGCGCGTCGGGCGCATCGTGTCGAGGCGCGAGGTGGTCATCAAGCCGCTGGGCGCCGGGCTGAGAGAGGTTCGGGGGTTCGCGGGCGCCGCGGAGCTGGGTGACCACCGGGCGACGCTGGTGCTCGATCCGGCAGCGCTGATCGACGACCTGCTCGCGAGCGACCGCTCGCTCGACGGAGGTTCGTCGTGACGCGCCGCGAGCTCGACGGCCTCGTCGCAGAGGCCGATCGCTACCTGGGCTTCCTGGTCGGCGCCGAGCACCTCGCGTTGCCCATCGCCTCGGTGCGCGAGGTCGCGCGGGTCGCGCCCATCACGGAGGTTCCGCGCGCGCCGCGGGTGGTGCGGGGCGTCGTCGCGCTCCACGGGCGCGTCATCACGGTCGTCGATCTCCGTCGGCAGCTCTCGCTCCCCGACCCGCTGCCCTCGGCGGCGGCCCGGCTGCTCCTCGTGGCGTCGGGCGACGAGGACGTCGCGCTCCTCGTCGACGCCGTGACGCGCATCCACCGCGTGTCGGCCGACACCGTCGAGCCCGCTGCGTCGCTCCCCGGCACACCTCGCCCGCACGTCGTCGGCGTGGCGCGGGTGGCCTCCGAGCGCGATCGTCCGCCCACCCTGGTGGTGCTCGCCGACTCCGCGTCGCTCGCGAGGCTGACGTGAGCGGGGACGGCGCGGTCGGGGCCCGTGGTAGCGTCGGCGCGCGCGTGAAACGGCACGAGACGCTGTCGGTGGCCCCATGACCTTCGTTGATGACACATCGGCGGTGCGCGCGATGGAGTTCGCCTCGCTCGACAGCGAGGGCGCGGCCGGGATGATCCCGGTGCTGCTGCTCGGCCTCGGCGACGACGACTGGCGGGTGCGGCGCGAGGCGGCGCTCGCGCTTTCCCGCGCGCCCGACCACGGGATGATCATCGAGCGCCTCCTCGACCGGGTGCTCGCCGACGACGTCGAGGCGCGCAACGCCGCTTTGGAGGCACTCCGAACGCTGCACGCCGTCGCGCAGCCGCAGGTGCTCGCGCGGCTCACGCGCACCGTCGGTCCGCGGCGGCGCTTCCTCGTCGAGGCGCTGATGGAGGCGGTGACCCGCGAGTGCCTTCCGACGCTCACGGCCCTCCTCGACGACGAGGACCCCAACCTGCCTCCGGCGGCCATCGAGGTCATCTCCGCGCTGCCCGACCCATCGGCCGTGCCGGTGCTCATCGCGGCGCTGCACCATCGCGACCCGGTGGTGCGCATCGGGGCGCTCCTCGCGCTCCAGGCCCGCGCGCGGCATGCGCCCGTCGACGCGCTCGTGGCGTGCGTGCGCGACCCGCTCACGGCGCGCCTGGCGCTCTCGCTGCTCGTGGTCCACCCCGACCCGGCGGCCTTCGAGGCCGTGCTCCAGGCCATGGAGCGAACCGACCGCCGCGTGTTCACCGCGGCGGTGCGCGCGTGCGAGTCCTTCGGTCGGCGGGGCGATCGCCGCCTGCGCGCGCCGCTCGTCGAGTCGTCGCCGCGGTGGTCGTCCGCCGTCCTCACGCTCGCGGCCGACCCGCGCGAAGAGCTCGCCGTCCCCGCGGTGTGGATGCTCGGCCACGCGGCCAACCAGGCCGCGCTCGCCGTCGTGCTCGGTGGGCTCTCGCACCACTCGGCCGCGTTGCGTGCGGCGTGTGAAGACGCCCTCGACGTCGCCGTGACCCACATGGCCACCGCCGCCCTCGCGCACGCCGCGACGCTCGGCCCTGCTGCCCGCCGCGCGGTGCTGCGCGCCATCGCGGCCTCCGACGCGGCGATGGGTGACGACGTGCTCGCGGCCCTCGCTCGCATCGTCGACGACCCGCAGGTGGGCGCGGAGGCGCTGCGATCGCTCGCCCGCCACGCGCCGCTGGCGCGCGTCGAGGGCGTCTGGCGTCGGCTGCTCACCAACATGCGAAGCGCTCCCAAGGGCGCCGACTTTGGCGCCGTGGCGCGCACGCTACTGTCGCGCACGACGGAGGCGCCCGCGTCCCTGGTCGACGCCGCCCTCGACGCCTCTCCCGCGGGGCTCTCGGTGGCGCTGGAGTGGGTTCGCGCGGGCCGCGCCATCGATGCCTCGCTCGTCGACGCGGCGCTGCTGATGGCGGAGTCCGAGGAGCTCACCCTCGGCCTCAAGCTGGTCGAGGCCATCGGCGATGCGCGGTGGGTCGCCCCGTGCGAGGAGCTGCTGGAGCGACCAGCGTTGCGAGGGTCGGCGCTCGCGGCGCTGCGGGGCTGCGCGGTGGACGAGCTGACCCTCATCGGCTGGCTCGCCGACCCACGCGCGGCGCACCGGCTCGCGGCGGTGTTGTGCCTCTCCGACCGCGGGCTCTTCCCGCCGACGCTCGCGGCCGAGCTGCTCGAAGACCCCGACCCCGAGGTCGCCCTCGCGACCCTCCAGGCGCTGGGCGATGACGTTCCGACCGAGCACCTCCGCGCGCTGCTCCAGGGCGGCGACGCGGTGGTGGTGCAGGAGGCGCTGGCGATGCTGCTGGCGCGCGGCCCCGCGTCGCTCGACCTGGTGTTCGAGGCGCTGGGCCACGTCGACTCCGGGGTGCGGAGCGTGGCGCTCTCGGCGCTCGACGTCCGCTCGCAGGAGGTGCGGGCGAGGCTCTACCTCCGGCTCGGCGACGAGCGCGACCCGACGGTGGCGATGTTGATCGAACGGCTGCTGGAGAGCGCGACGGGCTAGGCGGGCGGGGCGGTCAGTGCGCGGTGCGGACGCGCTCCATCCAGGCGGCGTCGGAGACGGTGCCGACGAGGCGGGCGCGGGTTCGCGTGAAGAGCTGCGTCCACTGCTCGCGCTCGGCCGGGGTGTAGGCGACCTGGGTGATGCCGCGGGTGGCCATGGCGCGCAGGGCGCTCTCGTCGTCGCGCACCACGTTGCGGGCGATGAGCCCGTTGAACTGGTTGATCACCTCACGCGTGGTGGTCTGCTGGTCGGCCGGGAGCGTGTCCCAGGCGCGGCGCGAGATGAGGATGCCGCCGACGCTGTAGCTGTTGGCGCCTTCAGAGACGAAGCTCGCGCGGGTCGACCACTGGAGGGCGAGCGCGGCGAGCGGAGGCGCGATGAAGGTGTCGATGCGGTTGGTCTGGAGCGCGGCGAGCACCTCGGGGAGCGCGAGCCGCACGCCCGTCGCGCCGACCTCGCCGTAGAGGGCGGGGAGGATGACGTCGTCGCGCCAGATCCACGGGTGCACCTGGCGCAGGTCGGCGGGGGTGTGGATCGCGCGCTGCGAGAAGAGCCGCGGGCCGCCCGACGAGCCCCACGAGGCGAGCACGAAGCCGTTGGTGTTGAACTGCCCCTCGACCTCGGCGGCGAGCGCGAGCCGCGAGCGATTGAGCGCGGCCTCGTTGGGAAACATCCCCGGCAGCATGAAGGCCAGCACCGGCCGGTGGACCTGCCCGAGCCCGACGCCCGTGACCACGGCGCCGTCGAGGCGGCCCTGGCGCATCTTGCGGATGACCTCGGACTCGTCGCCCTGCACGCCGCCCGGGTAGAACCGCAGGCCGAGCGCGCCGTTGGTGCGTCGGCGGAGCTCGCGGTTGGCGGCCTCCAGCCCGCGCATCCAGGTCGAGCCGCTGGGCGCGAGCGTGGCGACGGAGATGAGCCGCTGGGCCTCCGCGGCGCTGCCGATGGAGAGAGCGGTGACGAGGGCGATGGACCAACGAGAGAGTGGCTTGGGCATGGCGCGCGTATCCTTCGCCGAACCCCAGAGCTTCCGCAATAGGCTCCATGACAGAGGCGCGTGGCCCGCAGTGCGTCATTGAATAGACTGCGCGGGGCGGTTGGCCTGACGGGGGAGCGGCCGCGTCGTACGATGGGCGACGCCCGCATGGCAGCCGATCCGACACCCCCGCCCGACGCCCGCGACGTGGCCGACACGCTCAACGACGTCGAAGAGCTGCTCAAACGCATCCCCGGCGCGCAGAAGATTGCCAACGAGCTGCGCGATCTGAGGGCGCTGCTGGTGGGGCGCAGACCGCCCCGGGTCGCGGTGCTGGGTCGTCGGGGGAGCGGAAAATCGTCACTGGCCAACGCGCTTCTGGGTCGCGAGGCGCTGACGGTGGGGGCGGTCGAGGACACCACGGTGGCGCCGGCCTGGGTCGACCTCGCGCTCGGTGGTCGCCAGGCGCGCTGGCTCGACACCCCGGGGCTGCGGGCGGGCGGAAGGCCCGAGCGGCGAGCGGAGGTCGAGCGTGCTCTCCGCGGCGAGCGACCCGATGTGCTGCTGTGGTTGTTCAAGGCGAGCCAGGTCGACGCGGGGGTGGACGAAGACCTCGCTGAGCTCGTGGCGCTCCGCGCGTCCATCGGGGACGTCGGTGGGCTCGTGCCCGTCGTGGTGGTCGTGACGAAGGTCGACGAGCTGCCGCCCACCGCGCGCAAGGCGCCTCCCTACGACGCCGACCCGGAGAAGCGGGCGGCCATCCAGCGCGCGGTGGATACGCTGCGCGGCCACGTGGCGCGGGTCGTCGGCGCGTCGCTCCCGGTGGTGCCCGTGTGCACCTGGCAGCGCTTCGAGGGCGACGCGGCCGTCACCGACTGGCGGTGGAACCTCGACGCCCTCTCGGTAGAGATCCACCAGTGCCTGCCAGTGTCGGCGCAGATCGAAGCGGCCCGGGCCTTCGACCTCGCGCGCACGGTGCGCCGGCGCGTGGCGATGCGCCTCGTGGGGACGGCGACGAGCGTGTCGTTCGTCGTGGGGGCGACGCCGCTGCCCATCGCCGACCTCGCGGTGTTGGTTCCGCTTCAGTCGTCGATGCTCACGGGCATCGTGTACGCGTCGGGTCGCCCGCTCGGTCCCCGGGCGGTCACCGAGTGGCTCGCGGTGTTGGGCGTGTCCGTCGGCGCCGGCGTCGGGCTGCGCGAGGCCGTTCGCGCGGCGCTCAAGCTCATTCCCGCTGTCGGCGCGACCCTCTCCGGCGCCATCGCCGCGACCGGAACCTGGGCCCTCGGCATCGCCGCCGTCCGGTACTTCATCGACGGCGCGAGCGCCGAAGAGGCGCGCCGGGCCTTCTCCGAGGCGGCCGAGCAGGGGCCGCCATCGGACGTCACCAAGCCCGATGAGTGAACGCCGCGACCCCATCGTCGACGCGCGCGCCATGGCCGACGCGATCGGCGAGGTCGCGCCGCCAGTGCCCACCATCGAGCTCGACCTGTCGCGAGAGCCCGTCGCGCGCCTGACGCGCTTTCGCCTGGGGCAGGTGCCGGCGCACGGCTGGGCGCCGTCGATGGCCATCGTCGGTCGCCGGAGCGTAGGCAAGTCGTCGCTCGCGATGGCGCTCGCCTCCTTCGCGTCGACCGGCGCCGCGCACGCCGTGTCCTGCGCCGTCGTCCCGTGGGGTGGAACCGTCCTCGTCCACGACACACCCGGCCTTCGTTCGGCGGGCTCGCCGGGGCTGCGCGCGCGGCTCGCCGACGCGCTTCACGACGACCCGCCCGACCTGGCGCTCGCGGTGTTTTCGGCGACCGAGGTCGATGCGGGCATCGACGACGACGTGGACGATCTGCGTGTGCTGCTCCGGGCGTGGACCCTGCGCCGTGGCGCCGCGCCGTCGTTGCTCGTCGCGCTCCACCGGGTCGACGAGCTGCCACCCTTCGACCGCGAAGCCCCGGCCGACGACCCCGAGCGTCTCGTCGCCACGGAGACCGCGACCCGGGTGCTGCGGGCGAGGCTCAGCCCGATCGATGGTCGATGTCCCATCGTCGCGACCTCGGTGACCTCCGACGAGACCAGGGTGTCGGGGGTCAGCGCCCTCGCTGACGCCGCGCGGGGACTGTTGGCGCTCAGGGTCGGGACCGAAGCTCACCGGGCTGCCGCCTTCGACCGGGCGTTGGCGCGTCTCGGCGACCCCGCGCTGAAGGCTCGCTGGGGCGCACTGGGCGACGCAGCGCGGGCCATCGTGCTGCACCCGCGCGGGTGGGCGGCGACCACGGCGGGCCGCTCCGAGCGCGGCTGAGGCTACGATCCCGCGGCGTACGGTGGCGACCGGGGTAGGACAAGGTCTGCCTTGCGGATGCGCGCCGGACTCTGCGACAGTCCAAGCGCGTCCGTGCGCCATCGATTGGTGGTGCGTGCGATCGACGCAGGAGCTCATCGTATGCGGGTCCGAACCAGTCTGTTCCTATCGCTCCTCGGCGTGTTCCTGCTCTTCGGTCTGCCGGCGCAGGCGATCATCAACCAGGTCGACGGGGTGATCGTTCCGCAGACCGAGGCGTTGCAGGAGTGCCTCGACAAGCGGGCCGACCTCGTCCCAACGGTGACCAACCCCGCGCCCGGTGAGGGCTTCGGGGTGCTCGACGCGGAGACCAACGCCGCCGTCAACCCGCAGACCTTCGTGCCGTCGGTGCGCAGCGACGGTCGTCGCATCGCGCAGTTCACGATGGTGGGCGAGGGGGCCGGTTATCAGAGCCGCTTCGGCTGGTACAACGTCGGCGACAGCCCCTTCGTGCCGGGCTCGCGGCAGCAGGTGTATGCGTGCCGTGACCTCGCGGCGTCGTGCGACTGTCCCTGTACCGGCGGCCCGCGGCGCGCGCTGCCCGCGGACGGCACCTGCACCCACTGGGTCAACCCCAACATCGTCGAGCTCGACTTCGACTGCTTCCGCACGCGCGGAACCTGGCGCGGCGGGCCCATCGCCTTCTACATCATGACCCCGGAGGCCGTGGCCGACGGCGAGACGCTCGACTGCGCGCCGGTCAACGCCACCGACCGCCGCGTCTACTCGACGGACAACAGCATCAACGACGACGGCGACTACGTGCACTTCCTCATCTACTCGTCGCGCACCTTCCGCGACGGGTTCTACTTCGCGTGGGAAGACCTCTTCCGCGGCGGCGACAACGACTTCGAGGACGTGCTCGTGCGCTCCATTGGTCTCGTTCCGGTGTGCAACCCGGTGCCCGAGACCTGCGACGGCCGCGACAACAACTGCAACGGCATGATCGACGACGGCCTCGGCACCACCACCTGCGGCGTGGGCGCGTGCATGCGCACCGTCGACACCTGTCAGGGCGGGATGACCGTGACCTGTACGCCGGGCCCGGCCAGCGTCGAGGTCTGCGACAACATCGACAACAACTGCAACGGCACCATCGACGAGGGCGTGTCGCGGGCCTGCACCGGCGACTGCGGCGCGGGCACGCAGTACTGCTCGGCCGGGGCGTGGGGCGACTGCGTGAGCGCCGCGCCGCTGCCCGAGGTCTGCGACAACCGCGACAACAACTGCAACGGCATGATCGACGATGGGCTCTCGCGCCCGTGCAGCACCACCTGCGGCTCGGGCCGCGAGGTGTGCGCGGCCGGCGCGTGGGGGAGCTGCTCGGCGCCGTCGCCCGCGACGGAGGTCTGCGACGGCGTCGACAATGACTGCGACGGGATGGTCGACGAGGGCGTGGCGGCGCGCCCGTGCGCCGCGGGTGAGCTGGTCTGCGGGCCGGGCATGGCGGTGTGCGTGGGCGGGCGCTTCGTCTGCAACGCGCCGCAGCCTCGGCCGGAGGTGTGCGACGGCGTCGACAACGACTGCAACGGGATGATCGACGACGGCATCCCCTCGGCGGGCACCTGCGGCCTCGCCGCGGGCGTGTGTCGGGCGGGCACCTTCGAGTGCCGCGGCGGTCGCTTCGTCTGCAACGCCGACGAGACCATGCGGCGCGACGAGATCTGCGATGGGCTCGACAACAACTGCAACGGCCTCGTGGACGAGGGCAACCCGGGCGGCGGCGCGAGCTGCATGACGAGCGCCGACGGCGCGCCGCTGTGCCGCGCTGGGACGCAGCGCTGCCGCGACGGGAGGCTCAGCTGCGAGGGCGGCGCGACGGGCACGCCCGAGCGCTGCAACTGCATGGACGACGACTGCGACGGCATGATCGACGAGGACGTGGCCGGAGCGGGGAGCCTGTGCCCGGGCGGCGGCCGCTGCGTGGCGTGCCAGTGCCGGACGCCGTGCCTGCCCGGGGAGTTCCCGTGCTCCATCGGGCTGGCGTGTGATCGCGATGGGTTCTGCGTGCCGCCGATGTGCGGGACGGAGATCTGCGCGCCCACCCAGGTGTGCGTCGACAACCGCTGCGTCGACGAGTGCGCCGCGATGATGTGCCCGACGGGCCGCGTGTGCACCGTGCGCGATGGCCGCGCGAGCTGCGTGGAGAACTCCTGCTACGGCCTCGGCTGCACGGGCAACCAGCTCTGCCGCGGCGGCTCGTGCATCAACAACGGCTGCGCGACGCGCACCTGCGGCGCCGGGCAGTTCTGCCGACCCGACGCGACGGGCGCCGCCCAGTGCGTGGCGAGCTGCGCGACGATCCGGTGCCCTGGGGGCCAGAGCTGCCGCGACGGGGCCTGCATCGCCGACCTCTGCCAGGGTGTTCGATGCGACCTCGGGACCACCTGCGTGGTGATGGAGGGCCGCGGCACCTGCCAGATGGACCCGTGTCAGAACGTGGGTTCGCAGCCTGGGCGGGTGTGCCGCAACGGCGTGCTCGTCGATGACCCGTGCAGCGGGGTGACCTGCGGCGGTGGCGGCAACGTGGTGTGCCGCGACGGCCAGTGCGTCGACCCGACGCTCACGCCCCTCACGCGCGACCGGGTGATCGGCTCGGGCGGGAGCTGCTCCGTCCGCGGTGGCCAGCCGACGGGCTCGTCGGCGGGGTGGGTGGTCCTCGTGGGCGCGTCGCTCGCCGTGGGCGCGCGGAGACGGAGACGGCGCGCGTCGGGCTTCGTGGGAGGTGCGCGATGAAGCGCGTCGTCCTCGGTCTGGCGGGCTTCGTGTTGGCGGCGCTCGGGTGTGACCCGGAGCCCTACTGCCTCAACTGCGCGACGGGCGACGGCGGCCTCGTGACGGTGCGCGACGCGCCGGCGGCGCTCGACAACGGGGTGATCCCGCGGGTCGACGCGGGCGCCTGCGTCACGCCGGGCACCGAGGTGTGCGACGGCCGCGACAACGACTGCGACGGGATGGTCGACGAGGGCTTCGACCTCACGAGCGACCCGCGCAACTGCGGCGCATGCGGGACGGCCTGCGCGCCGGCGCACGCGGTCCCGGCGTGCGCGGCGAGCACTTGCGGGTACCGCCGCTGCGACGTGGGCTTCGTCGACCTCGACGGGATGACGGCCAACGGCTGCGAGTACGAGTGCACCTCGACCGGGGCCGAGGTGTGCGACGGCATCGACAACGACTGCAACGGCCTCGTCGACGAGGGCACCGACCTCACCGCCGACGCGCGCAACTGCGGGCGCTGCGGTACGTCGTGCGCCTTCGATCGCGCCGAGGCGGCGTGCGTGGCGGGCGTCTGCCGCATGGGGGCGTGCCGCGCGGGGGCGGTCGACCGCGACCGCGACCCGGCCAACGGCTGCGAGTACGAGTGCACCGCGTCGGGCCCGGAGGTCTGCGACGGCCGCGACAACGACTGCGACGGCACGGCGGACAACGGCATCAACACGATGACCGACGTGACCAACTGCGGCGCGTGCGGGCGGGTGTGCCCGGCCGTCAACGGCACCGCGTCGTGCGTCGCGGGCGTCTGCGGCGTGCTGCGCTGCGCGACGGGCTTCGTCGATCGCAACGGAGACCCGACGGACGGCTGCGAGCTGTCGTGCGGCGACGCCTCCGGGGTGATGGGCCCGGAGGTCTGCGACGGCCGCGACAACGACTGCAACGGGATGATCGACGACGCGCCCGCGATGGTGGGCACGCCGTGCGGCGCGACCCGCGGCGTGTGTCGGCCGGGCACCAACGTCTGCGAGCGCGGCACGTTGCGCTGCGTGGGCGGCACGGCGCCGGGGTCGGAGATCTGCAACAACCTCGACGACGACTGCGACGGCGTGGTCGACAACGCGCCCGCGGGGGGGGTGCTGCCGGGCACTGGCCCGCTCGCGGTGTGCGGCAACAACGTGGGGTCGTGCACCTTCGGGCGCTTCACCTGCGTCGCAGGCGCGGTGGTGTGCACGGGGGGCACCGGCGCGTCGGCCGAGGTGTGCGACGGCCAGGACAACGACTGCGACGGTTTGATCGACGAGATGCTCACGGCGCCGACGACGTTGCGTTGCAACTCGCGCGGCACCGAGGGGCGCGGCGTGTGCGCGACGGCGCGAACCGTCTGCAACGGCGCGGCGGGCTGGGGCTGCACCTACCCGACGACGTACCGCAACCTCGACAACGAGTCGTACTGCGACGGCCTCGACAACAACTGCGATGGACGCACCGACGAGGGCTGCCAGGCCATCTTCCCGGCGGCTGACGTGCGCATCGACACCAGCGCGGCCAACTCCATCCAGCCCTTCCTCTCGGGGTCGGGCAACAACGTGGGCGTAGTGTTCATCGACCGGCGCAGCGGGGAGAGCGACGTGTACTTCGCGCGCACCACCAACGGCGGCGCGTCGTGGGGTGGTGAGGTGCGCGTCGACACCAACGCCGCGGGGTCGTTTGCGAGCGTCCAGCCGCGGCTCTCGTGGCCCGGCGGCGGAACGTCGATGCTAGCGCTGTGGGGTGACTTCCGGCCGCCCTCGGGGCGCAACCCGGTGGACTACCGCCAGGTGTTCGGCAACGTCTCGACGGCCTCGGGCTCTCCGTGGGGCGCCGCCGATGCGCGCCTCAACGTCGGGCAGAACAACGACTCCTTCAACATCGAGGTCGTGGCCACCACGCGCGGCTACCTCGCGGTGTGGGAGGTGCTCTTCGCCAACCGCGGGCGCCACATCTTCTCGGCGTCTTCGACCAACGGCACCACGTGGTCGGCGCTGCGGCAGCTCGACGACGGCCCGTCGACCAGCGTCGCCTCGACGCCCGACATCGTCGCCGTGGGCAACCGCGCCTACGTGGTCTGGCGCGACAACCGCTCGGGGCAGGGGACGGACATCTACCTCCGCACCACCGCCGACGGCGGCGTGACGTGGCCGGGCACCGACGTGCGCCTCGACACCGACGCGCCGGGCGCCCACGCGAGCGAGGAGCCCTCCGTCGCCGCAGACGCCGCGGGCAACGTCCTCGTGGCCTGGCAGGACGTCCGCATGAACGACGCGTACGACATCTACATCAACCGCTCGACCAACTTCGGCGCGGCCTGGCTGCCCGCCGACCTGCGCGTCGACGCCGACCCCTTCTCGCACGACTCCATCCGCCCGGTGGCCATGTCGCTCCCGGGCGGGGAGTTCTCGGTGGTGTGGCAGGAGTTCCGGTGGGGCCTGCCCAACGTGTACGCCGCGCGCACGACCGCGGGGCGCTTCCCCGCGCGCGACACGCAGGTGATGCCCCTCCAGGGCCGCTCGCGCGCCTACAACGTCGTGGCCGCCAACGCGGGCCTCGCGGTGTACGCCGTGTGGGCCGACGACCGAAACGGCAGCCTCGACATCTACGCCAACTACTCGCTCGACGGCGGCAACTTCTTCCAGCCCGCCGACGTGCGCCTCGACTCGGCGACGGGCCTCTCCGACAGCGCGCTGCCCGTGGTGCTCGCCACCACCAACGGTGGCAACCCCGTCGCTCACGTCGTGTGGGTCGACCGTCGCGCCGGCATCAACGGCGACATCTACTACCGCTCCATCCGCTGACGGTCGGTCAGTCCACGTCGAAGCCCCACGTCACGAAGACGTCGGGGCCCGCGAAGTGGTCGAAGCGCGCCGACGCCACCACCCTCCGAACACACAGCACGAACTCCCCCGTCCCGCCGCCGCCGCTCACGCGTGCCGCGGTGGGTCGACCGTCGCCGTGCACGCGCAGGCGCACCCCCACCCGACCGCGCGGGCCGCGGCCCGACTCGTCGGTCGTCGCCGCCGCGCAGTTGGTGAGCCGCGGAATCAACGGCTCCATGGCGCGTCGCACCTGCGCGGGTTCGAGCCCCATGGGACCGCCTGCGTTTTGCGTGAGGTCGAGCTCCTGCGAGGGCGGCGGCCCCATGTCTTCGGGGAGCGTGGGACCCGTCTCGGTCATGCGCGGCCGCGGCGGTGCGGGGCCCTCATCGTCGTCGATGGTCTCGACCGGGTCGTTGGTGGCCACCGCGGGGTGACCCGCCACGGGCGCGTGGGCGACCGGGCGTCGTCGCCGACCGCGCCGCGCGCGAGGGCGAGCGCCTGCATCGAGCGACGGTCGGTCGGCGGACGCGGCATCGACGACACGCGACGCGGTCGAGGGGCAGCCGGAGATCACCGCGCAGACGAGGCCGACGACGCTCAGGTACGAGTGGGAGGGAGACCTTTTCGCGGGCACGCACTGCTCCGTTGACGATGGGCGCGGGGCCGTGTCTACCATGCGCGCACGGTGAAAACGCGCGCTTTCCTCTTCGCGGTCGGGCTCGTCCTGGCTGCTGTTCCCGCCTCGGCGCAGACCGCCGAGGAGGCGTCGCCCAGGCCCGGCGGGTGGTCGTCGCAGCCCAACGAGCGGCACATCCTCGTGCGAGCGGAGTTCGGCATCGGCGCCCGCATCAGGGACCCGTTCTCCTTCGGTCGGCTCTCGCCGCCGTCGGTGCTGTTGGAGGGGACGTACGCGTTCATCCACGCAGGGAGATTCCTCCTCGGCCCGTCGCTCGGACTCCAGGGGGGCATCGACGCCAACGGCCCGCAGCTCGCGGTACAGCCCGGCGTGCAGATGTACCGCCGCCTCACCGACGCCTGGAACATCCACGCCCGCGTCAACGTGCCGCTGCTCATCACGCGCGGCGCGTGCTCGCGGCCCGCGGGCCTCGCGGTGCCCATCGACCGCACGCGTGACTGGTCGGGCAGCGGGCTGCCGGCCAACCGCAACACCGTCTATCCGCCGGGGTGGGGCTTCTGCCCCGAGCTCGCGGTGGGCGTCGAGGTCGCGGCGGGCGGGGCGTTCTACGTGCGTTCGGGGCTCGCGATCACGGCCGAGGCGATCTTCGATCTCTACTTCGGCAACGGCGGCGCGGTGTACCCGATCATCGGCGGCGGCCTTGGGATTCTGGTGGATTACGAGGTGCTTCCGTGACGGCGGAGATGCGAGAGACCCCCAACGTTCGCCGCCCTCGCTGGACGGCGCTGCTCGTGCTGACCATCGCGGCGGCCTTCATCGCGGCGCCGACGCCGGGCGACATCGGCGGCTGCGGCGGCGCCAACGCCAACGTCGACATCCCAGGCTCGCAGGCCGAGGCGGAGTACGACTACTTCGACCAGGGCATGTGCGCGCACCTCTGCTTCCGGTTGCGCGAGTGCGGGGTGCTCTGCCGCTCCATCTCCAACCCGGGCGCCGACTGCAACAACGAGTCGGAAAACGCCTTCATCCAGTGCGTGCGCGGCGCCATCCGGCAAGACCTCTTCGGCATCAACGCGTGTCCCCACTCGTGCACGCGCTACTCCGGGGAGTTCTGCGGAGCGTTTCAGGGCGACATCACGGCGTGCGGTCACGCCATCGCCGAGACGTCGTGCAACAGCCTGCCGGACGTCATCGCCAACCCGCCGACGTCGTGCACCGCGCTCTGCCGCGAACCCAACACCTGCGGCGCGCCTTGAGAGCCACTGAGGTCCAACCGATGCGTTCGCGAGACATGTTCAGGGCGATGACGGTGGTGGCGATGACCGTGGCGGGCTGCCGCGTGGTCGCCTCCCGCGCCGATTACACGGCCTACCGCAATTTCCGCTACGCCGCCGAGGGGTCCGACCGCCTCGCCGCCGCGAGCGAGTACCTCTCGGGTCAGCCCAACGGGCGCTTCCGCCCGGAGGTGCAGGCCGTCATCAACGCCACCGAGGAGGACTACTGGGCCGATCACCGCGCCTCCCTCGATGGCCTCAACGAGTACCTGCGCGCCTTCCCGGCGGGCACGCACGTCGAGGAGGCCCGTCAGCGCCTCGCCGTGTACGAGCGCACCCGCGCCGAGGCTGAGGCCGCGCGTCGCGCGCAGGACGAGGCCGACCGCGTTCGCCGCGAGGAGGAGCTTCGCGCTTCGGCCGCGCGCACCCGTCAGTGGGGGCGCCTGTCGTTCAACCGCTGGGTTCGCCTCTTCGGCGGGCTCAACGCGTGGGGCCAGGGCATGGGAGCCATCGTCCAGGGCAACCCGGAGTTCGGCGCCGCCTTCGAAAACGCGCCGCCGCAGTGCCGCGCGTCGCACTGCCGCAAGGACTTCGTGCAGGACTTCTTCATCCCGGTTCCGGGCCGCAGCGCGCTGCCGCGCCGCGCGACGCTGAGCCTCGACATGGTGCGCGTGGGCACCGACCGAACGGTCAACCAGGTGTTCACCGTGATGCGCAACCGCGGGCTCACCCAGTGGTGGGAGCTGGAGTCGCAGACCGCCGCCGACCCGGCCGACGCCGCCGCCCGCGAGACCGCCGTGCGATGGACGATGGACCAGCTCCGCGCCATCGTGGTCACCGCGTTTCCGGAGGCCAAGGAGACGCCCGCGCAGCTCTACGGCCCGCCCCCGGAGCCCATGGTCATGGGCGCCGAAGAGGAAGAAGAGGCCGCTCCCGCAGCGGTCGATCCCAACGCGTGTGTCGTGCCCTCGCAGCCGCTCGGCACCCGCTGGAGCGCCGTCGTCGGTTGCGCTGGCGTGACCGCGCGACCGTTCACCGCGCCGGCCGAGGCGACCCGCACCCATCACGAGGCGATGGCCTCCGACGAGCCTGCTGTCGTGCCGCACGCGTGCCTCCGCATCGACGCCTACGCCGCGCTCGACGGCGAGGGCATGTCCACCGACGAGGGCATCGCGCTCACGCTAATTCCGGCGTGCGCCACCCAGGCTGCCCCGGGCCGTCCGGGCGCTCGTCCCCCGGCGCGCCCCGCTGCCGCTCGCCCCGCTGCTGCCCGCCCCGCTGCTGCCCGCCCCGCCGCCGCTCCCGCCCCCTGAATCGTCAGTCTCCGGCGCTCTCGCGCAGGAGCTGCAGCTCCTGTTGGTAGTTGGCGCGGAGGCGCTCCTCCTCCGTCTGTGAAAACACCGTGATGATGTTGGCGGCCACGTTCACGAGCGTGAGGCCGATCATCAGGTAGTTGAACTCGACCGGCTCGGGCATCGCCTCGTTGTTGAAGATCTGATCGCGGTAGAGGATGCCGATGGTGCCGACGCCGAGCACGGCGCCGCCGATGCCGGTGAGCGTGCGGCGCAGGCGGCTGTCGCGGGCCATGGCGTCGAGGGCCTGCTCGCCGTATTCGAGGCGCGCGCGGCGGTTGGCGGCGGTGCGCATGGGCATGGCGCCGTAGACGGGCGGGAGGCGTTCGCGGGCGGGCACCCAGGCGAGGGAGACGGCCCCGTTGAGCACGCTGTACCCGCCCTGAAACCACATCAACGTGCTGAGCAGCGAGGTGTCCGCGGCGGGGTCGTCGTTGGCGAAGAGGAACCCGAGCGCGATGAAGCCGCCGCCGAGGGCGAGGTTGATGATGCCTTCGGTGACGCGCGCCGATCGGCTGCGCTCGGGGAGGTTGAGCAGCGACTGGTTGAGGAGTCGCAGACGCTCGCGCGTGTAGGCCCGCTGGGGCTGCGGGGCCGCGAGCGACCACGCGGAACCAGGGGCGAGCAGCGATGGCGCGGGCGGGGTGGCCGCGGGCGCCGCCGGAGGTGCGAGCGTCGTGGGAGGTGCGGTCGTCGTCGCGGGCGGCGGCGGTGGCGGGAGGGTCTCCTCGGGGGGCACCTGCGACCACGCGAGGGAGGTCGAGAGGAGCGGGACCGCGAGGGCGAAAGCGAAGGACGACGCGCGGCTCATGGGCGACGACGCTAGTACAGGCGGACGGAAGTCGCCCGCCCAACTCGCACCCGCGTCAGTGCGTCGGCGGACACACCGGGCAGGTGCCGTCGCGCTGTTGACCCGCTTCGGTGCAGGCCGCGCGAGCTCGGGCGCAGCGCCCGTCGGCGTCGCCCGCGAGGTGGCAGACCTCTTGAGCGGCGAGGCAGATCGACCCCGCCGCGAAGCACACGTCACGACAGACGCCGGGGTTGGTCGCGATGCGGATCTGCTCGTCGCGGATGCGCTGCACCTGCGCGCCGATGCGAGCCTCCTGCATCCGCATCCGTTCTCCCGTGCCGACGCCGTCGGGCACCGAGACCGTCGTCTCTTCACCGACGGTCTGCACGGTCGTCGTGGCAGCCGGCACCTGGGGCGGGGCGTCTTCGACCAGCGCCTGCGGAGGCGGCGGCGCGGCCGTGGGCTCGCGCTGATTCGACGGGGTGGCGGGCTGCGTCTGGTAGAAGGGCGAGATGCCTCCGCTCACCGGGGTGGTGGTGGTGCTCGTGATCACCGGCGTAGAGCGCGTCTGGTACGACGACGGCGCGGCCGACGACCCTCGCGGCGCGGAGGACATCGCGCACCCCGAGAGCAGCGTGAGCGGCGCGGCGAGCACGCAGAGACTGAGTCGTCTCACGGTGCGCCACCATCGGCGAGGCGGCGCAGCAGTCGCTGGTTGAGCGCGATGGATCCTTCCAACGCCTCCAGCGCCTGCGTCCGGTAGCGCGCCGCGCCGGGCTCGTCGTCCGCGGCGTGGGCGCGGTCGGCGAGCGCGCCGAGGCTCTGCCCGCGCACCATCATCAGGCGAGCGCGGAGCACGCCCTCGCGGCGGGTGTCGCGCAGCCCGGTGTCGGCGAGCGCGAGGGCCTCGTCGGGGGCGGCGCGGCGGAGGGCGAGCTCGGCGAGTCGCCCGTAGGCGTCGGCGCGGAGGTCTTCGGCCTCGGCCATGTTGCGCGGGAACTCGAGGGCGAGGATGCGCCGCACGGCGCCGGTCGCGCGCTCGAAGTCGCCCGCTCCTTCGAAGACGTCGGCCTCGTGGTGCAGCGCGCGCACCGTCCCGAGCACGGCCATCACGGCCTCGTTGGAGGGCAGCGGGCCGTGGTGAGTGCCCTGCGCCGCGCACCCGCCCAACAGGCCGAGTGCGAGCGCCGCGGAGGCGGCGAACCGACGCATCATCGCGACGCCCCGCGGAGGTAGGCGTCGCGCCAGGCCGTGAGCCGCGCTTCGTACACCTGCGTCGCGGGCGCCGAGGCTGCGCCCGATCGCACCGGCGCGCGCAGCACATCGTCGACGTCGCGGGAGATGCTCACCGCGCCTTCGCCCGCACCGACGCGCGGGCTCGGTCGACCCATCGAGACGCCCACCACCATCAGGGCCGCCGCCGCGACGGCGAAGGGCCACGCGCGGCGCACGAGTCGACGCACGGGTGACGTCTGCGGGCGGGCGGTGGCCAGCGCCTCGCGAGCGATGCGGTCGACGCGCGCGCGCTGATCGTCGCGGTCGGGGTGCGCGGTGGCGTGGACGCGGCGCGCGACGGCGACGAGCTCGCGCAGGTCGGGGTCATCAGGGGCCGCAGGGCGGGCGAGGGCGTCCGTCAGCCGGGCGGCTTCAGCGCGCTCTTCGTCCGTCGGGGGCGGGCCGTCATCGGGGTTCCACGAGTCGTCGGCAGCGCTCATCGCACACCATAGGCCTTTCTTAGCGCAGCCAGCGCGCGGTGCAGGATCACGTCGAAGTTTCCCAGGGTCACGCCCAGCGCCGCGGCGCAGTCCTCGCGGCTCCGCTCTTCCAGCAGCCGCAGCGTGATGGCTTGTCGGTACCGATCATTGAGCGCGTCCATCGCGACGCTCATGGTCTTGAGCGAGAGGGTTCGCTCCTGCTGGTCGATGAGCGCCTCCTCGGCGCCGGCGTGATGGAGCGGCATCACGTCGCCGGCCTGTCGCTCGAAGCGCTCCTCCAGGCGGGTGCGGCGCTGCACCCGGCGCACGTGGTCGATCACCTGATGGATCGCGATCTGCCGCACCCACGGGAAGAACCCCGCGCCCGTCCAATGGAACGTGTGGATGCGATCGATGGCCCGCAGCAGCGTCTCGCGGAGGATGTCCTCGGCGTCGGCCGCGATGCCGATGCGAGGAAGGATCACCGCGGCGTAGAGCGGTCGCGAGACCCGGTCGACGAGCATTCGCACCGCTTCCACGTCGCCGGCCTGGGCAGCCTCGACGAGGGCCTTCTCCTCGGCGGCGGGCGCGGTCAGGGCCATGGGCAACAGCTCGCGTCGACCATAGGACCATTCGCGGTGCGACGGAAGCACCGAGGTGCCGTGTCATCTGGGCTTGCATCTCGGACCGTGAACGCCCACCACCCGTCCGCGCTTACAGGGGCCTCCGACCGGCGTCGGTGCCTTCGCGCACCGGGTTCTTTACAAGCGCGCGGCGGTGGCAGAATCCTCCGCGCCATGGCCGACGCGTACATCGACTACGACGAGACCCGCATCTACGGCGAATACGCCATCGAACAGATCGCGCACCACCTCGCGGGTCGGCTGCGGGAGTTCGACCCGGCCCTGCACCTCGTGGTCACGGCATTGCGGTCGGCCACCGACGTCGTCGCGCAGCAGCTGCACCAGGCGCGCTCGGCCGACCCGGAGCTCCACGAGGCCATGGGCCTGCGAGAGGCCCCCCTCGACGAGGCCCGCGAGGTGATCGTCCGCTTCGCGCGGCACCTGGAGTCGCACCGGCCGGGGAGCGTTCCGTACGGGGCGTTCTTCGTGGAGCCGGCGTCGACGCTGTCGCAGCGCGGCCCCCAGCGGCTGCTCGCGGCGCTCGACCATGTGCTGGGCTCACTTGACGAGCTGGGCGGCGCGGTGCGCGAGCAGGGCCACTGGCGCGACGAGATCGCCCGGGCGCGGCACGGCCTCGACACGGTGCTCGCGGCCGATCAGCGCATCCGCTCGCGGCAGCTCCGCGGCGCCAACCTGGAGGCCGCGCGGCAGCACTGGCTGCGCATCTACGAGGCGGCCAAGCAGCTCGTCGCCGCAGCGCTCACGCTGAGCGGGTCGGGCGTTCCGATGGACGAGATCTTCGATGACCTGGCGGACGTTCACCACGCGGAAGGGGCCCACGACGAGGAGCCCGTCGCGGACGCAGGGTGAGCCCCGACAACGGGTCGGCAGTGGAGGCGATGCGATGAGATTCAATGCGCGCGCGAGCGCGGCGGTCGTGGTGTGGATGGTGGCCTCGCAGTCGTCCGTCGTGTGGGCGCAGACCCGCCCGATGATCGAGCGCATCGTGCCGACGGCGGGCCCGCCGGGAACGCGCGTTCGCATCGAGGGCCGGGGCTTCTCTCGCGGGCTGCGGGTGCTCTTCAACGAGCGGCCCGTGACGCCCACCGAGGTGCTGCCCGAGCGCATCACCGTGACGGTACCCGATGGTGCCCAGAGCGGGCGCTTCGTGCTCGCCATGGGAGCCGATGAGACCGAGTCGCCGGAGACCTTCCGCATCACCGAGCGGCTCCCTCCGCCGACGGTTCGTAGCGTCGACCCGTCGAGCGCCGCACCCGGCATGGAGATCACCATCCGCGGAGAGAACTTCGCGCCGCGCCCGTCGGACAACAGCGTGCGCGTGGGCAACCTCCCGATGGTGGTGCGCGCGGGCGACTCCGGCTCGCTGCGGGTCATCATCCCGGACGGCGCCACGACGGGGCCGGTGTTCGTGCGCACGGCGGGCGGCGAGGCGCGTAGCGGTGGTGACCTCACGCTCAGCGCGCGGCTGTCGGTGCGCGAGATGGTCCCGACGGCCATCGCGCCGGGTGGGCGCGTGATCCTTCGAGGAAGCGGGTTCTCGCCGCAGGCGCTGCAAGACCGGGTGACCCTGGGCGGTCGGCCGTTGCGTGTGGTGCGGGCGACGCCCACCGAGCTTGAGGTGGAGATCCCGCTCGACGGCGCGACGGGTCCCATCGCGGTCGAGGTGCCGAGCGCGGGTCGCTACGAGACGGCGCAGCGGCTCTTCGTCGGGCCCGCGCCGGTGGTGCAGACGATGACGCCGACGTCGGGTCCGCCCGGCACGCGGCTCACGCTCCGGGGCAGCCGCTTCGGCAATGAGTCGTCGCGGGTGACCGTGGTCTTCGGTGAGCGCCCGGCCACGGTCGTGAGCGCCGCGCCGACCGAGCTCGTGGTCACCGTCCCGGAAGGCGCGCCGAGTGGTCGTGTGGCGGTCACGGCGGGCGGCGTCGGGCCGGTGCTGTCGCCGACGGAGTTTCGCGTGACGACACCGGTGACCCTGGCGCGCTACGAGCCGCGCGCAGGCGACATCGGCGAGCGCGTGACGCTGACGGGGACGGGCTTCTCGCTGGTGCCCGCGGACAACGTGGTGCAGCTCGGTACCCTGGCCGCGCGCGTGGTCTCGGCGACGGAGTCGGCGCTGGTGGTCGAGGTGCCCGAGGGCGCCCGATCGGGCCCGTGGTCGGTGGCCGTCACCGGTAGCGGGGCAGCCCGCGCGCGCGAGCCCTTCATGGTCACGCTGCGTCCGCGCATCACGGCGCTGGAGCCCGAGCGCGGCATCCCCGGCACCCGCGTCACCCTGCGCGGAACCAACTTCCCCGGTGAGCGCTCTCTCGCTTCGGTGCGCCTCAACGGCGCCGAACTCCCCATCGAGTCGTACGCCCGTGACGCCATCGTGGTGACCGTTCCGCGCGACGCGCAGACCGGGCGCTTCCAGGTCGTCGGGCGTCTCCAGGGCACTGGAACCGCGCCGATGGAGTTCTTCGTCCAGCAGCCGGTGGTGCTCAGCGCGGTCGACCCGCCCGCTGGCCCCGTGGGCAGCACCGTCACCCTCCGCGGCGCCGGCTTCGAGCCCGACCGCGCGCGCCTCACCGTGCGCCTCGGGCCGCAGGTCATCCGTCCCATCACCAACAGCACCACCGAGATCACCTTCGTCGTCCCCCGCAACTCCCGCGGCGGAACCATCCTCGTCGAGGCCGACGGTCGGCAGTCCGTGACCTCCACCGATCCGTTTCGCATCACCATCCCACCGGTGGTGACGGGCGTGACACCGCCCGCCGCACCGCCCGGCGCGCGCATCACCATCCGCGGCCGCAACTTCGGCAGCGACCTCGCTGGCGTCGGCGTCACCATCGGCGCCGTCACCTGCCCGACGGCCGCCGTCACGCCGACCACGGTGCAGTGTCAGGTGCCCGACGGCGCCGCGAGCGGCCCGCTCACCGTGCGCGTCGCCAACGGCGGCGAAGCCCGCGCGGCGGCTCCCTTCCGCGTGCTGCCCGCGCCCGCTCCCCGAACCCCAGCGCCCTGAAGGAAGCACCGCCATGAACCTCCGAACGTCCGCCACGCTCCTCGGCTCGCTGTGCGTCGTCACCCTCGGCGCGGCCGCCCTCCAGGCGTGCCGTAGTCCGCGCGAGCAGCCGCCCGCGCGCGAAAACGTCGAGCCCTCGACCCACCCCGAGTCGCCACCCGAGTTTCGTCGTCTGCGGGCCTCGCTCCAGGCGCTGCCCGATCGCGTCGAGGTCGATGAGCGCAAGCGCGTGCTCGGCCGCCGTCTCTTCCATGACACCGCGCTCTCGGTCGACAACACCCTGTCGTGCGCGAGCTGCCACGCCCTCGACCAGGGCGGAACCGACCGTCGCCCCTCCTCGCTCGGCGTGCGCAACCAGGTCGGCCCCATCAACTCGCCGACGGTGCTCAACGCCCGCTACAACTTCGTGCAGTTCTGGGACGGGCGCGCGGGCAACCTGCGCGACCAGGCGGCGGGCCCCGTCGCCAACCCGATGGAGATGGGTCACACGTGGCCCAACGTCGTCATCGCCCTCAACCGCTCGCCCGACTACGTGAGCGCCTTCCGCGAGTCGTACCCCACTGGCATCACGCAAGAGACCGTGTGCGACGCCATCGCGGTCTACGAGGAGACCCTCATCACGCCGGGGCCCATCGACCGCTTCCTGCGCGGCGATGACCTCGCCCTCAACGAAGAGCAGCGCGAGGGTGCGCGGCTCTTCGAATCTGTCGGCTGCACCACCTGCCACCTCGGCATCAACATCGGCGGAACGTCGTTCCAGAAGATGGGCGCCGTGCGCGACTACTTCGCTCAACGGGGGACGCCCCTCACGGCCGCCGACGTCGGGCGCTTCGGCGTCACGCACCGCGAGGCCGACCGCTACTTCTTCAAGGTCCCCACGCTGCGCAACGTCGCCGACACGGGGCCGTGGTTCCACGACGCCCATGCCCGCACGCTCGAAGACGCGGTGCGCACCATGGGCTCGGTGCAGCTCGGTCGCGACCTCGATGCCACGCAGGTGCAGCGCCTCACCGCCTTCCTCCGCGCGCTCAGCGGCCCGATCCCGGCCGGCGCCGTGCTCCCGCCCCACACCTGATTCGTCGTCAGCGCTCCCGGCGCAGCCGCTGGATGCGCGCCTCGATCTCCGCCCGCGCGGGCGAGTCGGGGCGCGCGGACAGGTACGACCGAAACGCTGCTTCGGCCTCGCCGCGGTGCCCGAGGTGCTCGTGCGTCACGCCGAGGTTGAACATCAGCTCGGCCGAGTCACCGTGCGTCGTCTGCAGCACCTGGTTGGCCGTCTCGAAGGCTTGCAGCGCCTCGGCCCACTGCCGCCGACGGAAGAAGCGCATCCCGCGCTCGAACCACATCGACGCCTCGGCCGCGAGCGCCGCTGCGTCGGGCGGAGCCTGCGTGTTGGTGCTGCGCTGGCTCTGCGCGTCGCGCTCCACCGCGGCGAGGCGCTCGTTGACCTGCGCACGCACCAAGGACGACGGGTTGCTCGCGAGCACCCGCCGGTACCACTCCGCCGCGTGCTCGAAGTCCGCGAGGTGCTCAAACATCCGCCCCGCGTTGAAGGCCAGCTCCGTCGACGGAACCAACGCATGCGCGTCAGTGAAGGCTCGCGCCGCTGCGGCCCAGTCGCGCCTCGCCGCAGCCGCGGCTCCCTCCTCGTAGCGACGCTGCGCCGCCGCCGAGGGCGCCTCCGTGGGGGCGTTGCTGGCGTGCTCGCTCGCGGCGTGCGCGTGCGACGCGTGCGAGTGGCGCCCCGTCGTCGGCTCCGTCGTGGCCGCAGCCTGCGTGTGGCAGCCCGTCGCGAGCGTCAGCGCCAGCAGCGCCGCCGCCCCCTTCACGTCCCCCCGGTGCCGCCGTCGCGCTTCGCGGCGAGCTCGTCTTCCAGGCGACGGATGGTGCGACGGAGTTCTTTCATCTCGTCGCGCGTCGCGAGGTTGAGCCCGCGGGCTACCGAGCGCGTGGCGCCGTCCACCGCGGTGCTGAGCTGGCCGCGCGCGGTCATCGCCTTCATGGCGACCTCCATCACCTTCGGGTGCGTGGCGATCTCCATGACCTTGGGGTTTTGCGCGAGCTTCATGGCCTGCTTGAGCAGGGTCTTCTTGAGGTCCATCGGGTGGTCGGCGACCTTAGGGAGGCGGAGGCGCCCGCGTCAACGAGTAGAGAAGCGATCGGTCGCGTCGAGGAGCGCGCGCGTGATGCCGGGCTCGATGACCGCGTGCCCGGCGTCAGGCACCACGATGAAGTCCGCCTCGGGCCACGCGCGGTGCAGCGCCCACGCGGAGTCCATCGGGCACACCACGTCGTAGCGGCCCTGAACGATCACCGCCGGGATGTGCCGGATGCGGCCGACGTCTTCGAGGAGCTGGCGGTCGGAGCGCAGGAAGCCCTTGTTGACGAAGTAGTGGCACTCGATGCGCGCGAAGGCCTCGGCGAAGTGGGCGTCGCCCGTGCGGCGCACCATGTCGGGGTCGGGGATGAGCCGGCTCGTGCTGCCCTC
This sequence comes from Polyangiales bacterium, assembly GCA_044229975.1. GTDB lineage: Bacteria > Myxococcota_A > Polyangia > Polyangiales > SCUS01. The sequence goes on along the minus strand of JBGARZ010000003.1, from coordinate 250,499 downwards.
CCACACGCTCCACGCGACGGCGCAGCGCGAGCGCTCGATGGGGTCATCGCCCGTGAGGCGCTTGTGGTACGCGCTCACGAGGTCGCCCCGCTCGGCCTCGGGGATGGGCGCCAGAAACTTCTCCCACGCGTCGGGAAACAGCTCGCTCGCGCCCTGCTGGTAGAACCACGCGATCTCCTTCTGGCGCAGCAGGAAGATGCCGCGCAGGACGAGCTCCGTGACGCGCTCGGGGTGCGCCTGGGCGTAGGCGAGGGCGAGGGTGCTGCCCCACGATCCGCCGAACACCTGCCAGCGCGAGATGCCGAGGTGCGAGCGCAGCGCCTCGATGTCCGACACGAGGTGCTGCGTGGTGTTGTCCACGAGCGACGCGTAGGGCGTGCTGCGGCCGCTGCCGCGCTGGTCGAAGAGCACCACGCGGTAGCGCGCCGGGTCGAAGAAGCGGCGGTAGCGCGGGTCGCTGCCGCCGCCGGGGCCGCCGTGCAGAAACACCACGGGCTTGCCATCGGGGTTGCCCGAGACCTCGTAGTAGAGCTCGTGGAGGTCGGAGACCCGGAGCGTGCCGACGTGGTGGGCGTCGGCGTCGGGGTAGAGGGCGCGCGCTTCGCTTCGCATCAGGCTCAAGGGAATGGCACGTCCGCGGGCGCAGGGTCAACGCGCGTAGCGATGGAGCGCGGGCACCCGTTCGGGTAGAACATCGGGCGGCGCGCATGAACCCCGAGAAGCTGATCCTGCTGGTGGAGGACGAGCCGGCGATGGCGTTGGGCATCACCGACGCGCTGTCGTTCGAGGGGTACCGCGTGGTGCACGCGCCGACGGGCAAGCAGGGCGTCGAGCTCGCGCGCTCGGCGGGGCCCGACCTGGTGCTGCTCGACCTGATGCTTCCCGACACCAACGGCTACGAGGTGTGCGTCCAGCTCCGCCGCTGGTCGCGCACGGTGCCCATCCTCATCCTGTCGGCGCGCAGCCAGGACAGCGACAAGATCCGCGGCCTCGACGCGGGCGCCGACGACTACGTCACCAAGCCGTTTTCGCTGGGCGAGCTCGCGGCGCGGGTGCGGGCGGCGCTGCGTCGCGTCGAGCGGGTGTCGACGGCCCCGGCGCTGGTGCGCATCGGCCGCGCGGAGGTCAACCTCGCGGGCCACGCCGTGGTGCTCGACGGCAAGGAAGAGGCGCTCACCTCCTACGAGGTCGAGCTGCTGCGCTTGATGATGGAGCGCGCGGGTGAGGCCATCGGCCGCGACGAGATCCTCGACCGCGTGTGGGGCGTGCAGGCCATCAACAGCCGCGCGGTGGACAACTTCATCGTGAAGCTCCGCAAGAAGATCGAGACCACCCCCGACCGGCCGCAGCACATCCTCACGGTCTACGGGCGCGGCTACAAGCTGGTGCTGTAAGGGAGCGGGCGTCGCTCTCTGACCAGGTCCCGCTACGAAGCGGTGCACGCCCCGCTCAGGCAGCGCCCGGTGCAGCAGTCGCCGTCCTGCATGCAGCTCTGCGCGGCGGTGCGGCAGGCGCAGCGGCCCGCGTAGCAGATCATCGACCCGCAGCACTCGATGCTCGCGCTGCACGCGCTGCGCGCGCCGGTGCAGCAGTGCCGGACGCTCCGCAGCGACGCGCAGATCAGGCTGCCGCAGCACTGCGTGGTGGAGTTGCAGACCGCAGTGTTGCCGAGCCCGTAACACGTCGGCGTGGGCGGGCGACACCGGCCGCTCGTGCACGTGTACCCGGAGCAGCAGTCGCTGGTCGACCCGCAGGTCTCGTCGATCATCCGGCACGCGCAGTACCCGGTGGCGCCGCTGCGGATGCACGTCATCGAGCCGCAGCAGCCGCCGTTGCTGACCCCCGCGTCGGCGGGCGTGCACGTCGAGCCGGCGCCCGCGCAGCACCGGCCACCCGCGGTGCTCGTCGAGCAGAGCAGGCCCGTGCAGCAGTCCTCGGCGCTCGAACACCCCGTCGTGCCCGCGGGCCGACACGTCGCCGTCGTGCGGCAGATGCCCTCGCTGCACCGCGATCCCTCGCAGCAGTCGTTGTCGTCGCTGCACGATGTTCCGAGCGCCCGGCACGCGCAGAGGCCGTCCTCGTCGCAGAGCATGGTGCCGCAGCACTCCAGCGAGGTCGCGCAGCTCGCGCCCTGTCGGTGGCAGCAGCGGCTGGTCACGGGCGTCGGGCGGCAGTCGAAGCCCCCGCAGCACTGCGACGCGATGGTGCAGGTGCTGCCGGGTGCGTTGCACATCGCGCAGGTCCCGCCGCTACAGTTGAGGGGCGCGCTGCACGAGCCGCCGCTGCAACACGCGCGGCCGAGCGAGCCGCAGGTCGGCGCGGGCGTCGCGCACCGACCCGACGTGCAAACGAGCGGGCTCGCGCACGCGTTGCCCGGGCAGCACACCTCGCCCATCGCGCCGCAGCTCGCGGGCTGTCGGCACACGCCCGCCGTGCACTCCGATCCGCGCTCGCACGCTCGGCCGTTGCAGCAGGGCTGGTCGACCGCGCCGCAGGCCGTCGGCACCCGGCAGCTCCCCTCGGTGCACTGGAGCCCGGAGTCGCACTGGCCGTCGCAGCACGGGCCGTCGGCGTGGCCGCAGGCGGCGCACATGCCGCCCTGGCACGACCCGCCGCTCGCGCAGAGGTCGCCGACGCAGCAGCGCTGGCCGATGGTGCCGCACTCGTTGCCGCGCTCGCACAGACCGTCGCGGCAGAGGCCGCCCGCGCAGCAGTCGGTGGAGTTCTCGCAGAGGCCGCCGTTGTCGACGCAGCAGCGCCCCTCGTTGCAGCCGTACAGGCCGCAGCAATCGAGCTGGTCGCGGCACGTCGCGCTCGCGAGGCCGCAGCAGAGCCCCTCCTCGCAGGCGAGGCCGCGGTTGCAGGCGCGCCCGCCGCAGCACGACGAGCGGGCCGAGCCGCAGCGCGGGTCGACGCCCAGGTCGAAGCCGGCGGTCGCGTCCTCGCCATCGTCGCCCGCGTCGGGGATGTTCGGGAGCTGTCCGCGCGAACACCCCAACGCCGCCAGAAACCCCAGCAGCCACACCGCGCGAACCAGCATCCGAAGCATCGGCGCAGAATGCCAGACGCCCGCGCGGGTGGCGATCATCGTGCGCGCACGGTCAGCAGCCACGGGGTGGGACCGGTCGCCGGGTGACCCTCGGCGCCGCGGACGTAGAAGCCCGTCGAGGGGCCGCCGTCCAGGTTGAGCGCCCGCTCACAGCCCCGCGCGTCGCCCGTCGGAGACGGACCCGCGAGGCGGCGCGCGAACCACAGCAGGCCCGGTCCGCGGAGCGGCGCGTCGGGGTCCCAGGTGGTGACGAGGTCGACGGTGTGCCCGCCGTCCCGCACACACGCCGCCGTGCGCGCGAAGCGTCGTCCGTCGTCGCGGTGGATGCCCACGAGGCCGCCCTCTTCCACCAGACGCGGGCCGCACTGCACCGCGAGCTCGCCCGTGAAGTCCTCGGGCTGCGCGTCGGCGGCCTCGACCGCCGCGAGGCCCGCCCGCACCGTGAGCACGCCCGATCCGCCGCGCGGCGCACGTCGCCCATGGGTCACGCCGCGACCGATGAGGAGCCCGCTGGGAGAGAAGTCGGGCTCGAAGAACCCGCCGTTGACCGCCGCCGCGACGGTCACGTCCGCCGCGAGTCCGGCGACGCGGTCGTCAGGCGAGCGCCGCACGTCGAGCGACCAGCGCGTGAGGTCGACGCGAACCACCGCCCAGCGCAGGCGCGTCGGCGCCTCGTCGAAGCCGACGTCGACCGTCGCCCACGAGAGACCGGGCGCTGCGACGGTCCAGACGGGAGCGGGTGTTGGCGTCGGCGCGACGACGGCGGGACGTGGTGGAGGAGGGCGGCTCGCGCGCTGGGTGCAGCCCGCGAGGGCGAGGGCGAGGGCGAGGCGGCGCGCGGTCACTGCGGCAGCGCGCGGAGCCGCTCCAACATCAGCAGCGCCGTGAGGTTGCGCATGTTGTAGCCGAAGCGGAGCGCGGCATCGGTGAGCTGTCGACCCTGGGCGTCGCCCATGTCGCGGAAGATCGACGGGTGGATGCCGTCGTCGCTCACGCCGTGCCCGGGGAGGTCTTGCATCGACTGCCAGTAGTCGACGAGCGGGAGGTTGCGCGACGCCGTGAGCGCGCGGATGGCGTCGTTGAAGGACGTGACCAGCGGCGCGAAGCGGGCGTCCTCGGGGCGGTCGGGGATCGTCGAGACGATCGGGACGGTGCCGTACTCCTCGATGATCGTGACGATGCGCGTGAGGTTGGTCGTGTACTCGGCGAGGGTGCCGCTCGCGAGGTCGTTGGTGCCGATCATGACGATGGCGTAGAGCGGGTGCGTCGCGTCGAGCTCGGCGCGCAGCGGGCTCGCCGGGTCGCCCAGCAGCGGCTGCGAGGAGAGCCAGCCGCCCATGGCCGTCACGCTCGCGCGGTTGAAGCTGTTGCTGTCCGACCCGAGCGAGGTGCTGGCGAAGTAGTCGCGCGTGGCGCGCAGGCACCCGTAGCGGCCGTAGTCGGTCTCGTAGTCGAAGCCGAGGTCGGCGAGGAAGCCCGCGGCCTCGGTGATGGAGTCGCCCACCTTCGCAAACACGTTGGCGCGGTTGCCCCGCGTGAGGCCTGCCGCGCGGAGGGCTCTCACCCGCGCAATGGTCGCGGCGTTGAACGCCGGCAGCGAGCGCGCGACGGCCTCGGTGACGTTGCACGCCGTGGCGGGTCCCGTGTCGATGGGGGCTGTACCAACGTCGGTGCCCCCGTCGGTCGGCGTGCCCGTGACGTCGGTCGGAGGCACCGAGCCATCGATGGGCGTCACGGGGCGGTCGTCGGGACCGACCGGGACGTCGCCCATCGGCTGGACGGTGCCGGCGTCGCCCGCGTCGGCGGGGCGCAGCACGAAGTCCGAGACCGAGCACGCGTCGAGGGCGAGGGAGAGCGTGAGGCCGACGGTGAAGCGCGAGAGGGTGCGGGAGAACATCGCGAGGAGGACGCTACCACCCGGAGGGGCGTCACGACCCGGGCTTGAAGAGCACCGTCTGTACGGTCTTGAGCAGCGTCACGAAGAAGAGCGAGAGCGAGCGCTCCTGGATGTAGAAGAGGTCGTAGGACAGCTTCACGCGCGTGTCGTCGACCGACGCGCCGTAGCGGTAGTTGACCTGCGCCCATCCGGTGAGACCCGGGCGGATCTGGAACCGCAGCGCGTAGTAGGGGATCTCGCGCGTGAGCTGCGACACGAAGACGGCGCGCTCGGGGCGAGGGCCGACGAGGGACATGTCGCCGCGGAGGACGTTCCAGAGCTGCGGGAGCTCGTCGATGCGGGTGCGGCGCAGGAACTTCCCGAAGGGCGTGACGCGGTCGTCGTTTTGCGTCGCCCAGCGTGGGCCTTCCTTCTCTGCGTCGAGGCGCATCGAGCGAAACTTGTAGATGGTGTACGGCACCTCGTCCTTGCCGACGCGCTCCTGGGAGTAGAGCGCGGGGCCGGGCATCGTGACCTTGATGCCGAGGTACGCGAACAGCCACAGCGGCCACGAGAAGGCGAGCAGCACCACCGCCACGAGGACGTCGAAGACGCGCAGCAGGTTGCTGAGCACGGGGTTGGTGTCGCGGGTAAACGCCGCCACGCGCAGGAAGTACAGGTCGTCGACGAGGTGCAGCGGAACGCGCCCGGAGAGGTCCTGGTATATGGACGCGAGCTCGTGGACGTGGATGCCCTCGCCCTTCAGGCGGAGGAGTTCCTTCGACGCCTCGTAGGGGAGCGAGTCGAGCCTTGCGACGAGGAGGTGGCGGGCGTTTTCGCGCTCCAGCGCCGTCGCGCACTCGGCCATCGGCGAGATGGGCGCCGGGGTCGGGGCGCGCATCGCGTCGAAGATCTGCGAAGGTCGGCCGACCGAGATGATGCCCACCACGGAGAAGGGGCTCTCGGGGTTGCGGGCGAGCTCATCGAGCACCTCGGGAGGGACGGGCGCGCCGGTGACGAGCAGCGCCCGCTCGGGCGGCTCGCGCAGGGCGAGCACGCGCGAGATGACCACCCGCGTGAGGCAGGTGCCGAGCGAGAGCAGCACGGCGTGCGAGGCGAAGAGCAGTCGGCTGAAGCCCCAGCGCGGGAGCACGAAGCTCGACACCGCGAGGACGATGGACGACGTGGCGACGGCCCCGAGGCAGCGCAGGAGGTTGCGCGTGCGACGGAAGTCGATGTGGAGGTTGTAGAGCTCGAACACATAGAAGGCCGCGAGGTGCACCGAGAGGGCGACCACGGTCATGCCCTTCCAGTGACGCAGCAGCGTCAGCACGAGCTCGGCGCCGACCCCCAGCTTGGAGAGCGTGGCAGACGCCGCCAGCGAGGCGAGGACGGTGAGGCCGTCGAGCGCCGCGAGTCCGAGCGTCTTGCGGGAGATGAGTATGCTGGCCAAGGCGGTGCCCATCCTATGGGGATGTCCGCCCCGGGTTGTAGGACAAACGCGTTACAGGTCGCGGCGCAGCACCAACGTCGCGCCGACCTCGTCCCCGCCGGAGAACTCCTCCAGCCGCAGCTTGCGCTTCGACGCCGCGCGCACGACCTCGTCGAGGCGCCGCACGCCCCAGTCGGGGTCGAGCTCCCGCAGCGCCTGGTCGAGGTCATCGAGCCGGGGCGATGGGCCCGCCCCCACCCGCATCGGTCCGTGGATCACCAATGGACCGCCGTCGGGCAACAGCACCCGCGCCCCATCGAGGAGCCCGATGCAGGCGTCCCAGTGCGCGCAGTGGAGGAGGTCGACACAGAGCAGCGCTTCGGCTTCGGAGAGCGGCCACGGGGCCTCGGTGACGTCGAGCTCCAGCGGCATGTGGACGTTGCGCCGACCGCTGGAGAGCACGGCCGCGGCGATCTGGGCGCGGGCCTCGGCGTCGGCCTCCGAGGGCTGCCACTCCAGCCGCGGAAACGTCGCCCCGAGGAAGACGGTGCGGCCGCCGTCGCCGCTGGCGAGCTCGAGCACGAGGCCGCGGTCGGGCAGCGCGCGGCGGAGCACCGTGAGGATCGCCTCGTTGCTCCGGTCGGTCTGCAGGGCGGTCAGCCGCGGGTCGCCCATCGGGGACGCGACGATACCGCGATGACGCCGCGCGCCAACTCTGCTTGACGCCCGGGCGACGGCTCGGGGACATTCCGATGCCATGCGCGCACTGCTGTTTCCCTTCCTCATCACAACCCTGCTCGGGTGCGCGGATCAGACCCGGACCCTCTTCCTCGCCGACGGCGGGTCGGTCAACGGAGCCGTCGACGCGGGCGCCACCCTCGCCGATGGAGCGATCCGTCCGATTCCGCAGCGCGACTCCGGGTTTGCTCCCGGGTGCAGCGAGGCCGCGCAGCTCGTCTACGTGCTCTCCGACGAGAACGACCTCTACAGCTTCCGCCCCAACCGCCGCGAGTTCACGCGCATCGGCCGCATGACGTGTGGCGGCGGCCAGATGCGCCCCAACTCCATGGCCATCGATCGCAACGCCGTCGCGTGGGTCAACTACGTGCTCTCGGATTTCGGTGACAGCGCGGGCGCGATCTTCCGTGTCAACACCAGCGACGCGAGCTGCATCCCCGGCGCGGGCATCGGCCTCCCGGCGGGCTGGTATCGCCTCGGGATGGGCTTCTCCACGGCGGGCATCGACGACCCGCAGGAGGCGCTCTTCGTCACCGGGACGGGCAGCGGTACGCAGGGCCTCGGCCGCGTCGATCCGCCGACGCTCGTCCCCATCGGGCAGTTCTCGGGTGCGCTGCGCGGGCGCGACGCCGAGCTCACGGGCACCGGAGACGGCCGTCTCTACGGCTTCTTCACGACCACGCCCGTGCAGGTCGCGCAGATCGACAAGACCACCGGAACCATCATCAGCACCCAGGCCCTCGCCGGCGTCGAGACGCCGTCCGCGTGGGCGTTCTCGTTCTGGGGCGGCGACTTCTTCCTCTACACGGCGCCCGCGCTGGGCCGCACCAGCAACGTCACGCGCTACCGCCCGTCCGATGGTTCCGTCGACCCGCGGTACATGGTCGACATCGGTTTCCGCATCGTCGGTGCCGGCGTCTCCACCTGCGCGCCCATCGCCCCGCCGCCGTAGTCGGTCTACCCCGCGACCGTCAGGTCGCCGAAGCGGTGCTGCAACACCACCAGCCCCGCGATGGACGCCGTCTCCGCTCGCATCACGCGCGCCCCCAACCGCCACATCGCCGCCCCCGCCTCGCGCATCATCTCGCGCTCGGCAGCATTGAACCCACCCTCCGGCCCGACCATCAGCGCGAGGCGCGTCGGCGCCTCCGCGGAGGTCACCACCGCGGCCTCGGCGCGGTCATCGACCACCACCCGCAGCGACGCCTCCGTCCACGCCGGAGTCTTGAGCGCATCGGCCAGCGAGAGCGCGCGCATCACCTCGGGCACGATGGCGCGTCGGCACTGTCGTGACCCCTTGATGGCCTGTCCTGGCCACGCGTGGGCCTTCTCGTGCGCGAGCCCGTCGGCCTGCACCGAGCGCACGGTGAACACCGGCTGTATCGCCGTCGCCCCGAGCTCGGCCGCCTTCTGCACCACCCACAACATCCGCTGCCGCTGCGGAACAGCATTGAACAACGTGATCGCCACCGGCGGCTCCGGGTCGGCCTCCATCGCCTCGTAGGCGAGCGCCGTCGCAACCGCTCCTTCGTACGCGCGCAGCGACGCCCGGAAGAAGCGCCCCACCCCGTCGCGCAGCGTGAACGCCTCCTTCGCATTGACGCCCCGATACTGGAGCCGCGCGGTGTTGCGCGCGTCGAGGGTCACCACGTCGTCGAGGGCCACCGCCACCTCGCAAGTCACGGCCTCGCGGAGCCACGGGGAGAGTCGTTCGTCGGGGGCGTTCTTCACGATGGGGAGCGAGTAACCGCGCGCGACCTTCGGCGTCAACGCGGAGAGCTTTGGTGCGAGCGGTGCCCCGCTGGTGTAGACCCGTGGGCACGATGAGTGAGTCACGCGCCTCGTTGTTGACCGCGGAGCCCGTCGAGCGCGCGCAGCGCATCCTGGTGGTCGGTTGTGGAGGCATCGGCGGTGTCACCGCGGGCTGCATGACGGAGACCTGGTCGGGCCTCGGCGTCGAGGTGGTGGGCTACTCGACCAACGTCGACATCGCGCGCGCCATCAACCGCCACGGCTACCGGTTGAGCGGCGTCGAGAGCCCGCGCGCGGTCCCCGGCATCTGCGTCACGGAGCTCGGCGACCAGGAGCCCTTCGACTTCATCATCCTCGCCGTGCAGCCGCCGCAGGTGGAGGACGCCGCCCGCTCGGTGCTCCCCTGGCTCAAGGCCGACGGCGCGATGGTGTGCTTCCAGAACGGCCTCTGCGAAGACCGCGTGGCGAAGATCGTCGGCGCCGACCGCGCGCTCGGCGCCGTGGTCGCGTGGGGCGGTTCGATGTCCGAGCCGGGCCTCTTCGAGCGCACCGCCTCCGGTGGCTTCGCGGTGGGTCGCATGGACGGCGCGCTCGACCCGCGGCTCGATCGCCTCGCGACGCTGCTGGAGTGCGTGGGCCCCGTCACCCGCAGCGACAACTTCGCGGGCGCGCGCTGGAGCAAGCTCGCCATCAACGCCGCCATCTCGACGCTCGGAACCATCGGCGGCGACCGCCTCGGGGCGCTGATGGTGTCGCTCACCGTGAGGCGCCTGGTGCTCGCGATCATGACCGAGACGGTGCGCGTCGCACGGGCGTCCAACATCCGCCTGGAGAAGGTCAGCGGAACGCTCGACCTCGACTGGATCGCGCTCACCGACGAGGAGTCACGCGTCGCGGCCTCGCCCGGTCTGGTGGCCAAGCACACGCTGCTGCTGGCGGTGGGCGCGCGCTACCGGCGCATGCGCTCGTCGATGCTGTCGGCCATCGAGCGCGGCCGTCCCCCGGCGGTGGACTTCCTCAACGGCGAGGTGGTCGATCGGGGGAGGGCGCTGGGCGTCGCGACGCCGGTCAACGCCGCGGCGCAGGCCATGGTGCACACCATCGCGCGGCGCGAACGCCTCTCGGGGATGTCGTCGGTGTACACGCTCGCGGAGTCGCTGGGCCTGCGGTGATGCGGACGCGCCGGGCCTCGGGGGATGTTCGGTGTGGCAGGGGCGCTGGCCGCGATGGCGGCGTGCGGTGGGGCGCCTCCTCCGACCGATGCGTCCCTGGGCGAAGAGGCGCCCGGGTTCGACGGAGGCCACATGATCGATGTGATCGATGTGGTCGACGAACGCAGCGCCATTGATGCGGTCGACGTGGCGCTATCGGACCGGAGGGCGGTGGACACCGTGCTGCTACCGAGCGACCGGGGCCGCTTGTTCCGCTTCAGTGTCCCTCGATCGACGAGAGCCTCCCCACGATCCTCGGACTCAACCCCGCGACGAACTGTCCAACCGCCATCGCGATCGGGCACGGGTTCTCCGGTCCAGACACCTGCGACACCATCCGCGCGTGCTGCAACTTCGCGCCGTCCTGCGAGTTCGACACGCAGGTCACGCTGCACCTGCGCGGCCCGTGCCCCACGCTCGAACGCAGTTTCCCGCGAACCGACGTCATCCGTGGCTGCCACTGTGTTGACGGTGACGTCGTCTGCTACGGGCCAAACTACGTCACGAGCTGGTGCCTCGACTGCAACATCGGAGTTCGCGATGCGGGTGGCGGCTCCGGCGCCTTCGACGCCAGCTTCCGCGACCGGTAACCGCCGTCGCGCCAATCCCCGCTCGTAGCCAGCGTCATCCGCGGACGTCTGCGGTAGCGTCTCGGGTCAGGAGGGACCATCCCCAATGCCCCGCGTGCAGATCTCCGCGAACAACATCCTGCTCCCGCATTTCTGCCTGTGTTGCGGGTACCAGGCCGAGGTCGGCATCGTCGCGTCCGCGTCGAAGTCGCGTGGCAAGCGGGTCGTCCACACCACGACGCGGGCCTTCGAGTTCCGCATCTGTCAGGCGTGCAAGCGGCACTGCGAGACCGAGCCCGACCTCACGCGGCATCTCATCGTCAACGGCATCATCGTCATCGCGATGGCCTGCACGGGGTTGTTCCCGCTCATCACGCTGTGGTTCCCCTTCGCTCTCGCGTTCTACCTGTGGCGCAAGGCAGCCGCTCGCGCGGGCCGCGGGCAGTCGTGCGAGTGCATGGGCGCGCCCGTGAAGATGGAGGGCTTCTACGCGACCGAGTACACCTTGTGGTTCGACTCCGGTCGCTACGCGTCAGCCTTCGCCCAGGTCAACGCCGACGGCGGGAAGAACGTGATGGGCGTGGACGCGAGCGGCGGTCCGGCCGTGACGCTGGGGCGGACGCCCGCGTGGAAGATCTTCGCCGTGCCCGGCGTGCTGATCGCACTCCAGGTGGGCCTGGTCGCCGTCGCGCTGCTCAAGGATTCGTTGCCGTCGTTCACGAGTCCGTCCTCGCCCCCGAGCGCCGCCGCGCAACCTTCGATGAGCGCGACCCCAACGGCCCACGTCAACCAGGCGCCGATGGTCGCCGCGCCTCCGGCCGCGCCGGTCTATCAGCCGCCGATGGCGCCTGTCGCCGCGCCGGTTGTGCGTGCCGAAGAAGAGCCCCGACGCCGACACCGCCATCATCGGCACTGAGACTAGGCGCGCGACGCCGACCGCGGCGCTCGCCGTGGCAACATCCGCGTCGCCATGGCCTACACGATCGATCGCGCCGACGACCTCGCCGCGCAGCTCGAGAAGTTCACCACCGCGTTCGGGTATCAGGTGGTCGGGCAGTTGGCGAACCTGGAGTTCTGGATGGACGAGGTGCGCCACGCGCTCGCCGTACTCGACGGCTATCCGCGCCGCTTCGCGCGCATGCGCGACGCCCAGGCGCAGTGGGTGGCGGCGCACAAGGTCGTGGTCGGCACCCTTTGCGCGCAGTGCCGTGGCAGGTGCGAGTTCGCTACCGAGCTGGAGCCGCCGACGCCGCCGGTCTTGATCAACGCGCGCGAGGTCGAAGCGGCGCGGCGGCGGCTGCGCGACGCGGGCTACCGGTTCCTGCTGCGGGGCCATCGGATGGGGTTGCTCGACAAGGCCGCGCTCCGGCTGGAGTGCGAGCGCATCGGGACGAGCGTCGACCTCGCCGACATCGAGTGACGGAACTGCGCTCGGATGCAGGCACCTTCGCTCTTCACCTCGATCACGTTCACCCGCCCCTCGTGAGGTGCACCGTGACCTCGGCTTCGGCTTGCGGCCCAGGCCCGACGGAGGGGACGGGGGTGCGGGGAAGCGCGTTGAGACACGCGTCGAAGCGCGGGTCGGGGCTGCCGGCGACCCTGGCGACGGTGACGGCTCCCGACGGGTCGACGGCCAGCGCAATGCGGACCGTCGTATCGCGCACGGACGGGTCCAACCGGATCACGTTCTGCCAGCAGGTGAGCACCACGCGGGTGCCGTAGAACGCTGGGATGGCACGGTCCAGCCGCAGCCGTTCCTCCTGCTCGCGGAAGCAGGGCGACGTCGGAGGCCAGCGGTACCGCCTGGCGGGGTCCCTCATGAGGAGTTCCGCCATCCCGGCCACGAAAACCGGATCGATGTCGCGTGCCGTCCTGGGTTCGCGGACTGGCGGCCCGCAACGGCGGAAGATCGCTGCGTCGGCGTGCAGCTCCGCGCGATGGTGCGGACGGCGCCGATGTTGAGCGTCAGCGGGACGACCAGGAAGCGCCACCACCAACCACCCCGCGAGCGCCACGACGTGTCGCATCCCGCGAGGCTACCATCTCGCGTTGCGGCGACTGGACGGCGGGCGTGACCGGGGCGTTTCCCTACCCGCCGTTTTCGATCGTCGACCGCGTGCGAGCTGCCTCAACAACTTCCGCGACTGGAGTCGCCGCGCTCACCGGCAGCACCGCACCTGCATCGGTCTTCGCGATGGGGTCGACGCCGAGCGGACCGATGGGGCGACTCCGCGCGAGGGCGAGGCAGAGACGTCGCAACTGCGAGACGCGACGCAGGCGCATGGTGACGTCGTGGGACGACATGCTGACGCTCACGGATCGACGCTCTCCAGGTTGCGGATGTCGTCCTGATCCTGGCCTGAGCCCCGAAGCTTCTTCAAGGCGACGAGGCCGGCGCGCGACACCACGGTAAGGGCACCGCGCTCCCACGAGACACGCATCCGCGACTCCCACGATGCCGCTGCCGCTGGGGTGACCAGCACGAGGTCGAGGCTGAGGAGATCTCCCGCCGAGGGGTCGATCTTCGTCACACGCCGCATCTCGACCGCACCATCTGCGAAGGTCATCGGGTCTGCGACGAGGTCATAGCCAAGCGGGCGCACCGACGAGAAGACGCGCTCCGCCGCATCCAGCGGAACCAGCAGATCGACGTCCACGGTGGCGCGCGGGAACCCATGAATCGCCATCGCCATCCCACCGCAGACGGCGTAGGGGACCCCAGCGTCTTCAAGCGTCGCGATGATCGCGCTGAACTCGTCGAAGAGATCCATCGCGGGTCGACGGTACCGCCTCGCCGACGCCGCGGCGACTCCGAAGGTGACGGTCACCGACGCTCTCATGTCCCACGGATGGACGGTGGCGCCCGACGACGGTGCGCGGGCCGCCCTCGATGCGGGCACGGCGACGTGGGACACCCGAACTCTCGCCGCACGGCTCACGGCAGGTGAAGCCGACGCCCTCGTGCGCGCGCTGCCCCTCGCGGAGCCTGATGGATCGCGCGACTTGCTCACGCTGCCCAGGGAGGTCGCGGTCCGCGGCGGGGCGCTCGTCGTCGCTGCTCCGCGTCGTACGCGTCGGCGCTCGAACCGGGGACGTGCCGCGTCTCGGAAGAGGGCGCCGAAGCGCGCGTGGTCCTACGGCTCGTAGGTCGCGACGCTGGTCTCGGTCTCCCAGAAGCGCACGGCCTTGAGCGGCAGCCCCCGCGCCGTCAGCTCATCGAACAGATACTTCGCCAGAAACTCCGCCGTCGGGTTTCCATCGAGCGCCACGAAGACTTCACCCGCCGCTTCGAGCGACGGAATCACCGGGTCGTCGCGACGCAGCAGCAGCCGATGGTCGAGGGTGTCGTCGACGAAGCGCTTCGCGGTCTCTTCGAGGTCGCCGAAGTCCATGACGAAGCCGCGCCGGTCGAGCGTCTTCGCGGCGAGCACCAGCTCGACCCGGGCGTTGTGACCGTGGATCCGCGCGCACCGGCCGACGTAGTCCATCAACCGGTGGCCGTAACAGAACCGCACTTCTTCGCTGACCGTGAACACGGCCGCTCCCTACCCCACAAATCAGAGCGAGACCATCCCCCGCCGCGCCGCCCGGATCACCGCGTCGGTGCGGCTCTGCGCGCCCAGCTTCCCCATCACCGCCGTCACGTGAAACTTCGCCGTGTGCTCGCTGATGCCCAGGTGATGCGCGATGAGCTTGTTGGGCATGCCCGTCGCCAGCAGCGCGAGCACCTCGACCTCCCGCGGCGTGAGCGCGTCCATCGGCTCCGTCGAGCGACGCTCGCCCGTCGGCGCTGACCTCCCACGGAAGAAGCCCGCGTCCATCACCACGAGCCCACGCGCCGCCGATGTCAGCGCCGCGCGCACCGCCGCGGCCGACGCATCGCGGGGGAGGGCGCCCAGCACCCCGAGCGCAAACACCTCGTCGAGCCGCGTCGCATCCACCAGCAGCGCCACCGCCGGAACCTCCGTCGGTCGCAGCGTGTCGAGCCACGCCGAGGCCCGCGCGGGGTCGGCGCCGGGGTCGAGCAGGAGGACGTCGGCCAGGTGATCGTCGAGGGCGCCGTCGAGGTCGGTGGTGAGGCGCGCGCTGTCGACCGCGAGCCCGTCGCTCGCGAGGATGCCCGTCAGCCCCGCGCGGGCGATGGCGTCGTCGGAGAGCACGCACACCCGCAGCGGAGCATCGGCATCGAGGAGCTCGGGGCGGACGCGCATCGGCCCGTGAGCGTGGCCACTGCCGCACCAGGGTCAAGGCGACCTGCACCTTCGGGCAGGGCGCGACCTCCCCCATCGGGCGGCGCGCCCGCTCGACCATCGGGCGATGGTTGGGCCTGCGAACCATCGTCACCTTCCACGTCGTGACCCACGGTGCTCGGTCGCAGAAAGAACAAGCAAGTCCATGAGCGATCTCGAACAGGTTTCTGAATCGATGGCGGCGGCGGTGGCCCGCGGCGGGGCGAGCGTGGCGCGGGTCGACGGGCGGTGCTCGTCGTCGTCCGCGGTGGTGTTCGGTGGTGAGGGCTGGCTGGTGACGGCCGCCCACGCGCTGGAGGGCAGGGAGTCGTTGGAGGTCGCGCTCGGCGACGGGCGGACGCTCCCCGCGAAGGTGCTCGGCCGCGACCGCGGAACCGACCTCGCCGTGCTCAAGGTCGACGCGACGGACCTCCCGTCGCCCGAGTGGAGCGACACGGCGGGCGTGAAGGTGGGCCACCTCGTGTTGACGCTGGGTCGGCCGGGCAAGAGCGCTCGCGCGACCCTCGGCATGGTCTCGGCGGTGGGCGATGGCTTTCGCACCATGGCGGGCGGGAGCATCGATCGGTACATCGAGGTCGATGGCTCGCTGCCGCGCGGGTTCTCGGGCGGCGCGCTCGCCAACGCGCGCGGGCAGCTCCTCGGGATGAACACCGCGGGCCTCGGTCGCGGCGGCGGAACGATCCCGACCGAGACGCTGCGACGGATGGTCCCTGAGCTCGCGGCCAACGGGAAGGTCGGGCGCGGGTACCTGGGCGTGGAGGTGGTTCCGGGGCGGGTGAGCGAGGCGCTGGTGGAGGCCGCGGGGCAGCGTCGCGGACTGCTCGTGGCGGCGCTCGAACCGGGCGGCCCGGCCGAGACCGGCGGCGTGCTGCTGGGTGACCTGCTGCTCGCGTTGGACGGTCAGCCCGTCGAGCGCCCGGGCGACCTCGTCGCCGCGCTCGACGGTCGGGTGCGCGCCAGCGTGACGGTGCGCGTGGTGCGCGCGGGCGAGCTCAAGGAGCTGCGCCTCTCCACCGGCGCGCGCTGATCGCCGCGGGCTTTACTCTCCCTCAAAGATCGTCGCGCAGCGTCGCGGCGCCTTCGAGTCGCGCGAGCCCGAGCTTCTTCATCCGGCTCTGCAACGTCGACGGCTTGAGCCCCAGGATGGCCGCCGCCCCGCCCCGTCCATAGACCCGCCCGCGGGTCTCCATCAGCACCCGACGGATGTGCGATCGCTCCACGTCCTCCAAGGTCTGGAGTTCGTCCGCGACGCTCACATGCACCACTGCTGGTAGCGCCGCGCGCGCCGTCGGCAGGTCGATGGTGGCCGCGTCGAGCACCGCGCCGTCGCCGAGGATGGTCGCGCGCTCCAGCACGTTGGCGAGCTCGCGGATGTTGCCCGGCCACGCGTACCGCCGGAGCTTCGCGAGCGCCGCCGCGGTGAGCGCCCGCCCACGTCGTCCGGTGCGCGTCGCCTGCTCGGACAGGAGCGCTTCGCTGAGCGCCCCGAGGTCCTCCATGCGATCGCGCAGCGGCGGCAGCCGCAGCGGAAACACGTTGAGCCGGTAGTAGAGGTCGGCGCGAAACCGCCGCGCCGCGACGGCCTGCTCCAGGTCGACGTGCGTCGCCGCGACGATGCGAACGTCCACCCGCACCGTGCGATCGCTGCCCACCGGCTCGAAGGTCCCCTCTTGCAGAACCCGCAGCAGCTTCGCTTGCAGGTCGAGCGAGAGCTCCCCGATCTCGTCGAGCAGGAGCGTCCCCCCGTTGGCCGTCTGAAACCTCCCCGGTCGGTCGCGCGTCGCGCCCGTGAAGCTCCCGCGCACATGCCCGAAGAGCTCGCTCTCCATCAGCCCCGCTGGGATCGCCGCGCAGTTGATCTTCACGAAGGGCCGCGTCGCCCGCGCGCTCCACCCGTGGATGGCCCGCGCCAGCCGCTCCTTCCCGGTGCCCGTCTCACCCAGCACCAGGACGGGTGTCTCCGTGCGCGCCACCTGCCGCGCGCGCTGCGACAGCTCCAGCACCCGCGGCGAGTGCGACGACTCCAGCACGCCCTCGTGCTCGCCTGCGATCTCCGCTTCGAGGATGCGCGCGTGATCGAGCTCCTGATGGTGCAGCCGCGCGATGAGCGCCCGCTGCTCGGCGTTGACCAGCGCGAGCGCGAGCATCTGCGCGTAGACCTCCACGAGGTCGACCACCTGCGCGGGAAACACCTCGCAGCGCTCGCGGTCGAGCGTCAGCACGCCGAAGCACCGCTCGCCCGCGCACAGCGGAACCACCATGCACGCGTGCCCCGCCGGCAGGTCGAGCACCCCGTCGAAGGGATCGCCGTCCCCATGCGCGTGGTCGTCCTCGGTGTAGGCCCGAGCGCGCCGCGTCTCCAGCGCCTCGCGAATCGTCGGGAAGTCGTCGAGCGACACCTCGTGGCGACGCACCCGCTCGTCGGCCAGCCGCCCTCGCGCCGCGCGAATCACCAGCCTCGACCCGTCGAGAGAGAACACCGTCGCGAGGTCATAGGGTGCCAGCCGCGCGAGCCAGTCGAGGCCGCGCCGCACGAGGTCGTCGAGGCCGTCGTCGTCGGTCGCCAGCGTCGCCAGCGCGCGCAGGTCGTGGGTCAGGTCGAGGGCGGGGAGGGAGCGTTCCATGGGCGCTCATCCATGCGATGGGCTCCACCGGAATGCCAGTGGCGAGTCACCGAAATGTCGTTGTCACCGATATATCGGTGGGCGGTGAGAGGCCACGATCGAGGCGAATTCATGGGGAAGAGAAGGGGTGATGCTGTGTGGCCCGATTCTCGATACAAGGCCCGTCACCAAAGACCCGGCAGAGGCGCCGGCGTCACCGACAGGAGATCCCACGATGCTGACCATTGGCGACCAGATTCCCGCGTTCAACCTCCAGGCTTGTGTCTCGCTTGAGAAGGGCAAGGAGTTCGCCCGCATCACGGACAAGTCCTACGAGGGCAAGTGGCTGGTGCTCTTCGCGTGGCCGATGGACTTCACGTTCATCTGCCCGACGGAGATCGCGGAGTTCGGCAAGCGCAACAGGGACTTCAACGACCGCGACGCGCAGGTGCTCGGCCTGAGCACCGACTCGCACTTCGTCCACCACGCGTGGCGCACCCACCACGACGACCTCCGCAACCTCCCCTTCCCGATGCTCGCCGACGCGAAGCAGGAACTCTCCAAGGGCCTCGGCATCCTCCACAAGGAGGACGGCGTGTGCCTCCGCGCGACCTTCATCGTCGACCCGCAGGGCACCATCCGCTGGGCCTCGGTCAACGACCTGAGCGTGGGCCGCAGCGTCCCCGAGGTGCTCCGCACGCTCGACGCCCTGCAGACCGACGAGCTCTGCCCGTGCAACTGGCAGAAGGGCGACAAGACCCTCTGAGGGTCGAGAGCGCACCATGAGCGAAACCCTCGAAGCCCTCATCGAGCGGCTCCCTGACGTCGCGCGCGACCTTCGTCTCAACGTCGGCTCCGTGCTCGGCGACGGCACGTTGTCCCTCGCGCAGCGCTGGGGCTCGGCCATCACCGCGGCCATCACCGCGCGGCACCCCGCGCTCCGTGACGCGGTGCTGGTGAGCGCCCGCGAGGCCGGGGTCGAGGAGGCCACCATCGACGACGCCCGCGCCGCGGCCGCCATCATGGCGATGAACAACGTCTTCTACCGGGGCCGTCACCTCCTCGGGAAGGAGACGTACGAGAAGAAGCCTGCCCGCCTGCGGATGAACCGCATCGCCAAGCCCGCTTCGACGAAGCTCGACTTCGAGCTGTTCTGCATCGCCGCCAGCGCCGTGAAGGGCTGCGAGGTGTGCCTGAAGGCGCACGACCGCACCATCCTCGAAGGCGGCCTCACCGAAGACCACGTGTTCGATGCGCTCCGCATCGCCGCCGTGATCAACGGCGTGGCCGTCGCCCTCGACGCCTGAGCGTCGGCTCCCTCTCTCCGCCAGACATCATTGAAGGGTGGAGGTCGCTCGTTCCGCTGAGGCGGATGACTGACCTCTCTTCGGAAGGACCGGCGCTCGTGAGAACGCCGGAATCCCGTGGACGCTCCGTCAGAGCGGGCAGTTGTACGTGGCGACGACGCTGGTGACGGTGCCCGAGCGGAGCGTCGTGCACGAGGTGCCGTTGAGGCGGATGCGGCTGCGCGCGGCGTCGGTGAAGCTCCAGCCGTTGGTGGCGTCGGCCGCGACTGGCGATCCGTTGAAGAGGATGCGGAAGCGCGACAGGTCGCCGATGGGCAGGAGCGACGAGGGCACCGGGTACTCGCAGGTGTTGGTCGCCGAGGTGATGGCGCGAATCGCCGCCGTGAGCTGCGCCGTGGTGGTCGCCTCATAGAACGACGTCCCGCCCGCGCGCGCCCGTCCGCCCGCGATGGCCATCTGGTTGAGCGAGTCGCGCGGGCCGGGGATGCCGAGCACGAAGGTGTCGATGCCGTCGGCGCGCAGCGCCGTGATGGAGCTGACGACCTGACCCACCGGGCCGCCGCAGTTGGGTTCGCCGTCGGTGGCGAGCAGCACGAAGCGGCGCACCGGCGTCGGATGGCGGGAGAAGAAGCCGCGCGCGCCTTCGATGGCGGCCCGGGTCGGGGTGTTACCGTCGGGGCCGATGCGGGTCATGATGTCGGGGATGAGCCGCGCGTTGCCGCGGCTGGCGGGCAGCGTCATGCCCTCATCGGGGACGCTGCACGGACCCACGGCCGGGAAGAGCTCCAGCCCGATGTCGAAGGCGTCCTCGATGCGCGGCAGCACGATGTTGGTCGCCGAGCGCAGCGCACCCCAGCGCGTCGCGCCGTCGGGCACCCGCAGGTCCATGCTGCCCGAGCGGTCGGCGATGAGCGTGATCTCGCCCACCTCGGGCAGCAGGTCTTCGACCTCGCCCATCACGCAGCGCGGGGCGATGCACTCCGCGGTCGCGATGCACTCCTGGTCCGCGCAGTCGATGATGCCGTTGCAGTCCTCGTCGATGCCGCCCGAGCAAACCTCCGAGCGCGGCAGCACCTCGCCGCCGCACGGACCCCAGTCCGAGCCGCCGCCCGCGAGCCGCACGCAGGTGCGTGACCCCCCGCGACAGGCGCCCATCCCGATGGCCCCGGTCGGCCCCGAGTAGCAGCTCTCCGTCGCGCCGACCGTGCAGGTGCAGCCGTCCATCGCGGCGCCGTCGCAGTTGCGGTCGGCCCCGTCGCACGCCTCGGCCGCGGGCGTGATCTCACCCGAGCACGCGCCCCACCGGCTGTCGGCCCCGCAGGTCTGCGTCCCGCCGCGGCAGGTGCCGCGCCC
Source organism: Polyangiales bacterium (assembly GCA_044229975.1). GTDB lineage: Bacteria > Myxococcota_A > Polyangia > Polyangiales > SCUS01. Next base: position 230,359 of record JBGARZ010000003.1, on the reverse strand, counting down.
GAGCGAAGCCGCCGGCCCCGAGTAGCAGGAGCGCGTCGCGCCCGCCGTGCAGGGACAGGTCTCGTCGATGAGCCCGTCGCAGTTGTTGTCGGCCATGTCGCAGGTCTCGGTGACGGCCGCGCCCGAGCCGGTGCAGGCGCCCCACGAGCCATCGGTCTGGATGCCCTCGCAGGTCTGAACGCCCCACACGCACACGCCACGCCCCGCCAACGCCGGGTCGCCCGCGAAGCAGCGTTGTGTGCGCCCGGCCGTGCACAGGCACCCGTCGTCGACGAGCCCGTTGCGGTCGTCGTCGAGCCCGTTGCCGCACGGGTCGGGTCGGGTGAGGTCACCGGGACCAGGGCCGACGCTGCCGTCCCCGGGAGGTTCGGTGACGTCGAAGTCGAAGGTGAGCCCGTCGAGGTCGAAGCCGTCGAAGGGGCGCACCGTGCCGCTGTCGCCGGTCGACGTGCCGCCGTCGAAGTCGCTCCAGCCGTCGTTGTCGATCACCCCGGCGCCGTCGGAGCGCGAGCCGTCGCCGCGGCCGTTGTTGCCGTTGCCCGAGTCGCGGGTGGTGCTGGGGTCGGGGACGACGACCTGCGACTCACTCTGCGAACAGCCCGCCAGCGGAAGCCCGAGCACGAGCGCGACCACGAAGACTCTTGAACCCATGACGGCCTCTTTCCGGACGACGCCCACCTGACGACGACGGTCCGAGCGCGACTCTACACCCCGCGCGCACACCGACCGCAACGCCCGAGAGACCGGAAATTCACGGTCCGCAGTGGGGCTCTGGTGACCACGGCGAGGCATCGGCGCCTCCCCCTCTTTGTGTCGTCGTGTTGATGTACCCTGCCGCGCCGAAGCACCCCCATGGCAGACACCATCTTCGGCAAGATTCTTCGGGGCGAGATCCCCTGTCACAAGGTCTACGAGGACGACCTCGTCCTGGCCTTCCTCGACATCGGACCGCTGAGCCGCGGCCACACGCTGGTGATCCCGAAGGAGCCCGCGGTCACGCTCGACGCGCTCTCGGATGACTCCGCGGCGGCGCTCGGACGGGTGCTCCCGCGCCTCTGCCGCGCCGTGAAGAAGGCCACCGGCTGCGAGGACTTCAACGTCCTCCAGAACAACGGCGCCCTCGCGCACCAGGCCGTCTTCCACGTTCACTTCCACATCATCCCGCGACCCGACTCCTCGCAGGGCCTCGGCGTTGTCTGGAACGCCACCGGGCACTTCGACCACGCCGCCGGCGCCGCGCTCGCGAAGGCCATCGCCGCCGCCATCGCCTGATTCCCCTCCCAACCTCTGCACGGAGCCACGACAAACCGATGAGCGATCGTCCCAACCTTCCGTCCGACTGGCAGGCGGCGCTCGGCGCCGAGTTCGACAAGGACTATTTCAAGGCCCTGATGGACTTCGTCGCGAAGGAGCGCGCGTCAGGCCAGGTGTTTCCGCCGGAGGACGAGGTCTTCTCGGCCTTTCACCACTCGCCCTTCAACGACACGAAGGTCGTGCTCATCGGGCAGGACCCCTACCACGACGTCGGCCAGGCCCACGGGCTGTGCTTCTCGGTGAAGCCGGGCATCTCCACGCCCCCGTCGCTGGTCAACATGTACAAGGAACTCAAGTCCGACCTCGGGTGCACCATCCCCAACAACGGGTACCTCGTGCCGTGGGCGAAGCAGGGGATGCTGATGCTCAACGCCGTGATGACCGTCCGCGCCCACACGCCCAACTCCCACAAGGATCAGGGCTGGGAGAAGTTCACCGACGCGGCCATCAAGGCCATCTCCGAGCGCGAGAAGCCCGCGGTGTTTCTCCTGTGGGGCAACTACGCCAAGAAGAAGGCGAAGCTCGTCGACGCCAAGAAGCACATCGTCATCGAAGGCGCGCACCCGTCGCCGCTCTCGGTGAAGCTCTTCATGGGCTCGAAGCCCTACTCGAAGGTCAACGACGCGCTCACGAAGCTCGGCCACAAGCCCATCGACTGGCAGATCCCCAACATCTGACCACTGGAGTGTCGGTGCTTGCCCGCGCCTCACCTCGGCGTGGACAATCGACCCTGTGCACAAAGGTCTTCGCGCTCGCTCGCTGCTGCCCCTCGTCGCGCTCGCCCTCGGCGGCTGCGACGACCCTCCCGCCACCAACAACACCGACGCAGGCCGCGTGAGCGACGCACCCGGCACTGACGCCGCACGGTCCACGTGCGAGGGCGCCATCACCCCACGCGCGGGCATGACCAGTGAGCTCGTCGACGGCAGCGATCGGGTCACCGTCACCATCGACGACCACGCAGCGTGCGCGCGCACCTACCTGCTGCGAAGCACCGCGGCGCTGCGCGACAACCAGCCCGCCAACCCGCGCACCGTGCGCGAGCGTGATGCGTGGTCGACGCTGCGAACCGGGCACGACCTCTTCGACGCGCTCTACGCCCTCGCCATCGACGAGATGCGAGAGAACTCCGTCTCCACCATCCGCGACGGCGCCTTCAACCGCGGCAACGGCCTCGACTGCCCCGCCGAGGGCTGCTTCGAGACCGGCCGCCTCTGGAACTACGTCTGGACCCGCGACACCGCCTACGCCGTGAACCTCGGGCTCGCGGCGATGGACCCGCTGCGCGCCCGCAACTCCCTGCTCTTCAAGCTCTCCGCGCGTCGTGACGGCACTGCTCCGCAGATCGTTCAGGACACTGGAACGGGCGGCAGCTACCCCGTCTCCACCGATCGTGTGGTGTGGGCGCTAGGCGCCGCGGAGATGCTCAAGCACCTCGATGGCGCCGAGCGCGCGCGCTTCCTCGACGCGGCCTACCCCGCGATGGTCAACACCGCCGAGCACGACCGGCGCGTTGTCTTCGACGCGACCGACGGCCTCTACCGCGGCGAGCACTCCTTCCTCGACTGGCGCGAGCAGAGCTACCCCGGGTGGACCGCCACCGACCCCGTGCACATCGCGATGTCGCGCTCGCTCAGCACCAACGTCCTCCACTACGCGATGCTCGACCTGCTCGCGACGCTCTCCACCGAGCGCTCCGACGCCACCGCCGCGGCCCGCTACCGCGGTTGGGCCGATGCGCTGAAGCAGGGCATCCAGCGCCGCTTCTGGCTCGCCGACGATGGCCAGTTCAGCGCCTTCACCACCACCGAGCTCGACCCCTCCCCGGTGCGTCGCTGGGACGCGCTCGGCTCGGCGCTCGCCGTGCTCACCGGCGTCGCGACCGAGGAGCAGTCGCGCCAGATGGTCGCCCGGTACCCGCACGCGGGCCGCGGTCTCCCGGTGCTCTGGCCGCAGCAGCAGCTCACGGCGATCTATCACAACCGCGCGTCGTGGCCCTTCGTCACGGCCTATTGGCTCCGCGCCGCGCGACAGGTTCGCAGCGACGCCAGCGTCGACTGGAACGTCACCTCCATGGTCCGCGCCGCCGCGCTCAACCTCTCCAACATGGAGAACTTCGAGTTCGTCACGGGCCGACCCCGCGTGGAGGACGGGATGTACAGCGGCCCGGTGGTCAACTCGCAGCGCCAGCTCTGGAGCGTCGCGGGCTACCTCTCGATGGTCCACGACGTGGTGTTCGGGCTGGAGACCTCGGCGCGGGGCATTCGCGCCCGTCCCTTCATCACCCGCACCATGCGCAACACCTGGTTCGCGCGGGCCGACCGCATCGCGCTCCAAGGCTACACCTTCCGCGGGCGCCGCCTCGACGTTCGCGTGACGCTCCCTCCACCGGGCGCAGACCGCGCGGGCGCCTACGCCGTGGGCTCGGTGCGCCTCGACGGCCGCGACGTCGGCGAGGACTTCATCGACCCGTCGACCTTGCCCGAGCGCTCCGTCATCGAGGTCGAGCTGCGCGACACGCCCGAGGCGCGCGCTTCGCTCAACACCGCCGTCGACGTCGCGGACTGGCGACAGGTGTTCGGACCGCGCACCCCGAGCGTCGCGCTCACCGCGGCGGGCGGGCGGGTGCAGGTTCGCGTCGACACGTCGGGCGAAGAACGCTCGACCGTCGACGTGGTGGTGCTGCGCGATGGGCGTCGTGTCGCCACGCTAGGGCCCGCCGACGGCGACACCTGGACCGATCCGTCGACCGACGCCGACACCGCGACGCATTGTTTCAGCGCCGAGCTGGTGTTCCGCGGCAGCGGCAACGCCTCGCAGCACGCGCCGCCGCAGTGCTGGTGGGGCGATGGGTCGTCGCGAGTGCAGCAGTTCGACGCGACCCGCTTCACCGCCACGGGCGGTCGTCTCGTCGACGCCCACGGTCGCATGCACTACGAGAACTGGGGCGACCCGGGGCATCGCCTGGAGCTACCCCTGCTGCGCGTCGCGCGGGAGGGCGCCTACCTCCTGCAGGTGACCGCGGGCAACGGCGCGGGCGCCACCAACACGGGCATCACGTGCGGCGTGAAGCGCGTGCGGGTGATCGAGGTCGCGGGCGGCGTGACCGTCGCCGAGGGCTACGTGGTCATGCCGCAGCTCGGGGCATGGAACCAGTGGCGCGACTCCTCGTTCGTGCGCGCCCGCCTCGCGGCCGACCGCGACTACCGCGTGGTCATCGACGACGACAGCGCCGCCGTGAACATGTCGGCCTTCGAACACTTCACCCGGTACACCGGGGGATTGGGGGGAGCCGATGGCGCCTTCTTCCGCGTGAACATCGCGGCGTTGAAGGTTCTCTACCTCGGGACGGCCGCCCCGTGACGGACGCTGCCTCAGGCCGCCTTCTGCGTGCCGGCCCGCTGCGCGAGCAGTTCGCGGAAGCGGGTCGGGTTGCACGAGCGCAGGAGCATCAGCTCGCGGCCCATGCGCTTGGAGGCGTTGCGCGCGACCATCACGGCCGTGTGGCTGTTGACGTCGGTGGTCACGAGCACGAGGTCGGAGCGCTCGATCTGACGCTCCATCACCTCGACGCCGCGGCCGTTCATGTGCCCGCCGTGGAAGTCGAGGTCGTGCCCAAATTCCTTCGCGATCTTGGTCAGCGAGCGCTCGTTGCGTTCGACTCCGCCGATGAGGGTGATGCGCATTGGTGGACTCCGCTTTCTGTTCAGCCGGATCATCCGGCCCTTCATCTCCTCGAACGCACCACACCCGGAACACTATTCCAGTCGGTGTCACACGAAGTCACTGACCTCGTGTCCGATTTGATGGAGGAGATTCTGGTATCGTGAACACGCCTCCGCAAGCCCCCCGCGACGGTTTATTCCCCGTGCAGAGGTTATCGCTGGCTCTCCTCATGGCGGCGGCTTGCACTCCGCGGATGTCCACCTCGCTGGACGCGGGCGGCGTGGATGCGAGCAGCCTGGACGCACCCAACGTAGATGCGGCCAGCGCGGACGCGGGTGCACGCGACGTCGTCGTTGCGCGAGACCTCCCTGACGTGGGTCCGCCCGACGTGGGCGCTCGCGATGCTGGGTGGTCGTGGGGCCTCGACACGCGGCCGATCAACCGCACCTGCGTCGCCTTCCCGGCTCCATCCGGCGGCGCCGTGCGCGCGGTCACGGCGTACCCACGTCTACCCCCCAACAACCAGATCACCACGATGCTCCAGCGCCCCGGCGACAACACGCGCTGGTACCTCACCCAGCAGAACGGGATCATCTTCCGCTTCGACAACGTCGCCGACGTGTCGACCGCGCCGACGGTCGTCGACCTCCGCACACGCGTCGGCTTCGGCGGCGAAGCGGGCTTCCTGGGAATGGCCTTCCACCCGGCCTTCGCGACCAACGGTTGGGTGTACCTCTCGTACACGCGTGCGAACCGCGCTGGTGAGGCAGGCGTGTTCACCTCGCGCATCTCGCGCATGCGGTCACGCGATGGTGGCGACACGCTCGACCCGACCACCGAGGAGGTGGTGCTGGAGCTGCCGCAGCCCTTCAGCAACCACAATGGCGGCGGCATCATGTTCGGCCCCGACGGATACCTCTACGCGGGCTTCGGCGACGGTGGCGACGGCGGCGACCCGATGCGCAACGGGCAGAACCCCAATACGCTCTTGGGTAAGTTTCTGCGCCTCGACGTCGACCATCCGTCGGGCGGAAGGCCCTACGGCATCCCGTCGGACAACCCCTACGCGACCGGCGGAGGGCGCCCGGAGATCTTCGCCATCGGGCTGCGCAATCCCTGGCGCTGGAGCTTCGACCGCGCGACCGGCGAGCTCTGGGCGGGCGACGTCGGACAGAGCGCCCACGAGGAGGTCGACATCATCCGCCGCGGCGGGGACTACGGCTGGAGCACCATGGAGGGCTTCTCCTGCTACCGCGACACGCCCTGCGCGAGCGGCGGGACGACGCTGCCGGTGCTCGACTACCCCCGCTCCGACGGGGTCTCCATCACCGGGGGCTTCGTGTACCGTGGGCGCGCGATGCCCTGGCTGGTGGGGCGCTTCATCTTCGGCGACTACGGCTCGGGGCGGGTCTGGGCGGTCACCTACGACGCCGCGGGCAGGGCCTCGAAGGAGACCCTCGTCGAGACGGGCGCCAACCTCTTCACCTTCGGTCAAGACCAGGAGGGCGAGGTCTATGTGATGCCTGTCTCGGGGGTGATCCAGCGGTTGGTCCCGGGGGCGGCCGCGCCCGACGACCGCGTCCCGCGAACACTACGCGCCACGGGATGTGTCGACCCCGCGGACGTTCGTCGCCCCGCGGAGGGATTGATCCCGTACGCACCGAGCGCGCCCTTCTGGAGCGACGGCGCGGAGAAGGAGCGCTTCATGGCGCTGCCCGAGGGCGGGCGCATCACCGTGGGGTCCGACGGCGACTGGGACTTTCCCAACGGCACCGTGCTCGTGAAGAATTTCACCGTCGGCGCTCGCCGGGTCGAGACGCGCTTGTTCGTGCGTCACACCGACGGCGAGTGGCGCGGCTACTCGTACCGATGGAACGACGCCCAGACCGACGCCGACCTCCTCGACGGCAGCGAGCTGCGCGACCTCGGCGGCGGCGCGCGCTGGTACTACCCCTCGCGCACCCAGTGCCTGGAGTGCCACTCCGCGGCCGCCGGTCGCTCGCTCGGTCTGGAGTCCGCGCAGCTCAACACCGCGCTGCGCTACCCCAATGGCCGTGTAGCCAACCAGCTCGACACGCTCGATCACATCGGGCTCTTCACCACTGCGCTTCCGCCGTCTGCGATGCGCCCCGCGGCCTATCCCGACCCCTACGCTCCAGGCCCCGATGAGCCGCGCGCCCGCGCCTACCTCCACACCAACTGCTCGCAGTGCCATCGCCCCGGTGGCATCGGGCGCGGCGCCATGGACCTCCGCTTCGCCGCTCCCTTCGTGATGACCGGCACCTGCGACGCGACCCCGATGGTGGGCACCCTGGGCCTCACCGACGCGCGCGTCATCGCCCCCGGCGCACCCGCGCGCTCCGTGCTCCACGCTCGCGTGGTGGCGTCGGACGTCTCGCGCATGCCACCCGTCTCCAGCGGCGCGGTCGACACCGCCGGCGCGGCCCTCCTCAGCCGCTGGATCACCTCGCTCACCCGCTGCCCTTGAACACTCCCCTTCGACGAGCGCTCGCTGTCCTGCTCGGCCTGGCCCTGCTCTTCGCCGCCCCCGAGGTCGACGCACAGACGGGCGTCGGATGCGGCGCGCCCATCGGGCGCTGGGCCGCGATGTGCCGATCCATCGCGGCGGTCGAGGTCACGCCCGAAGTCTGCGTGCAGGGGCGGGTGATCGTTCGTGCTTCGGTCGACGGCGCCGAGGCGATTCGCGTGGAGATCGGTCCCGCCGAAGGCAACGCCTTCGTGCGCGAGGGGGCACTCGCACTCTCGCCCATTGGAGACTTCCCCGACTGGAGCCTCACACCGCCGACCCATCGCCGCGCCCTCGACGGCCTGCGCGTCTGCGTTCGCTCCAACGCCGCGCTCGATGGTCGCGCCCGCGAAGGCCTGGCCGCGCTCCGCGATCGCGCCTGGTCACCCTCCCGCCCCGTGTGGCCGTGGCGGCTCCTCGTCGGCCTCGCGATCGCACTCGCACTCTCGCTCTCGTCCGCGCGCAGGTCACCCCGTCGCGCGCTCCGTCCGGCGCTCGCGGCGGTGCTCGTGGCGCTGGTCACTGGAGTCGTCCATCGGGCGCTCACACCCGCCGCGCTCTTCCATCAGAACGGCCAGGGCGCCCTCTGGGTGCGCTACGCGTTGGGCGAGCCGTCGCCGTACGGCAACGGGTACTTCGAGGTGTTCTCACGGGTCGCGTCATCGGCCACGAACCCCGAGGCCGCCCTCTTCGCCGCGCAGTCCGTCGCCGTCGCCGTCGCCGTCGCGTGCCTCTGGCTCACCCTGCGCGCGTCGGGTGTGCGTCCTCTGCTCGCGGTGGTCGGCGCCGCCATCGTGGGTGCCGAACCCGCCCTCGCGCGCATGGCCCGCAGCGAGTCCTACGCCGGGACCTGCTTCGCGCTCGTCACGGCAGCGCTCGCGATGGCCGTGTGTGGAGCGCGCGCGGGGCGGGTGCGCTCGTGGCCCTTCGCTGCCTCGATGGTGGCAGCCGGGCTGCTGGTGGCACAGGCCGCGCGCATCCACCCGGTGTGCTGGGTGCCCGCGGCGTTGATCCCGGTGGCGGTGTTCGTTGGCGTCGGTGGTCGCGGTCGTCGGCTGCGCCTGGGCGTCGCGTCGGCCGCGCTCATCGGCCTCGTGGTCGTGGTCACGACCGGCCACGCGATGCTCGACGTGCTCACCGGGTCTCTCGGCCAGCAGTGGCTTCCGGCGCTGTTCGCATTGCAGACCGCCCGATCGAAGCTGGTCGTCGCGCTGGCCGCGGCGGGCCTCCTCGCCGTCGTCGCCGGGTGGCGCTGGCCTCTCGTCGGTCGCGTGGGATGCGCCCTCGTCATCGTGGCCCTCGGCGTCTCCACCACCGTCGAGGGCCCCGCGCCTGTGTGGGTCTATCACTCGGTCGGGCTCCTCTTCGCGCCTGCGCTCGTCGTCGCAGCGCTGTCCTCCCTCCGTCCGTTGATGCGCGTTCGCCGCGTCGAGGCGCTCTGCACCGCGCTCCTCGCGATGGTCGTCCTCGGCGTGTGGACCACCCATCGTCACGCGTGGACGGTGGTGCCGACCGACGCGCTGGAGGCCGCTCGGGTCGTTCGCTGGCGCACGACGCTCCCCGACCGCGCGGCCATCACCTACCTGGAGCGCGCCGGGCACGAGGTCTTCATCCTGCCTCTCTACGCGCGTCGGACGGGGGCGCGGGTGCGGGCGTGGGTCCCGTCGGAGGAGGCCACCTCGGCGCCGACGCTGCGAGCGGGCGACTACTACTACCGCTCGTCGGTGTGCAGCACGGCCGGGGGTCGGCGCTGGTGCGACGCGCTCGAAGGGGCGCACGTCCTCCGCGCGGTCGATGTGTCGTCTCTCCCTGCGATTCCGAGCGTTCGCAACGCGCGCTACGACGGCGCCTCGGTGCGGGTCGGCCTCTACCGGGTGGACGGCGCGCGGTAGCTACTTCGTGGGCTCGGACTCGACCTCGCCGGGGCGTTGGCCGCCCGTGACGATGACACCGTAGATGAAGCCGATGACGGTGTAGAGCGACGACACGGCGATGAGGTAGGTGGGCGCGAGGTGCAGCGGGATGAGCACGTAGACGCTGAGCACCACCGCGATCTGGAACGCCTTCACCGCCGGCTGCGACGAGATGTGGAGCTTGGGCTGCGGGAGGTTGCAGACCATGAGCAGCGCGTTGACGCCCATGAACGCGACGAAGCCCGCGATGGACGACGTCGAGAGCTCGTTGGACCGGTGGGCGAGGAAGGCCGACGCGAGGATGCCGCCGCTGCTGGTCGACGGAAGCCCGAGGAAGAAGCGGCTGCCGACGCTGGCCGTGGTGACGTTGAACTTCGCGAGCCGCACCGCGGCGGCAACGGCATAGAGGGCGCCGACGCCGAGGAGGGCGGCGTGGGCGGTGCCGTGGGCCCACGGGTCGGGAACACCGAGCGCGACGGCCTGGGTGATGAGCGCGGCGGGGCTGAGTCCGAAGGTGACGAAGTCGGAGAAGGAGTCGAGCTGAACGCCGAACTCACTGCTGGCGTTGAGCTTGCGCGCGACGGCCCCGTCGACCTTGTCGAGCAGCACCGCGTAGAGGATGAACCACGCGGCGGACGAGAGCTCGACGAGGGAGGTGGCGGTGAGGGAGGTGCGGATGGAGGCGAGGCCCACGACGAGGCCGACGCAGGTGACCGCGTTGGGGACGAGGTAGCGCGCGGGAAACCGATCGAAGAGGCGCATTTCGTCGCCAAGACAGCGCGGACGAAGCGCGCCTGTCAAGCGCCGCGCGCGTCAGTCGTCGTCGGGGAGGTCGACCACCTCGACGCGCTCGTCGCCGGGACGGAAGCACCACACGCCGCGCTCGTCTGTCGGCGCGGGAGGTCGACGCGGGGGGCGAGCGAAGTCGGCGCGGGGCTTCGGCGCGGCGATGGCGGGGCGCTCTTCGGGCTCGACGACGACGCGCCGCTGCACGAGGGCGATGCGGGCGAGGGCTGACATCTGGAAGTCGCGGCTCGCATCGAGGTCGGGCTCGACGCGAGGGTCGATGCGGTCGAGGCGTGGGGCGATGGGGGGACGGAGAACGTCCCGGTGGCGGTTCGACATGTGCGCCTCTCCTCCAATCGGTCGACATCGGTCGCGGCTTGAGGGGAGACGCGCCGTTGGTGTCTCGAACCGTAGTGCGGCCGCGAAGACGAAGGGGAGTTCCGCGCAAGCGGGTGGTGTCGTCAGAGGTCAGAAAGGATGGGAGCTCTGAGGTGTGAGAGCGCGGCGGAGTTGTTGGTGGAGGTGGCGCGCACGCTGGTCGTAGGCGGCCGAGCCGCGCATGGCGTCGAGCTCGACGAGGGCCTCGGAGGGCCTGCCGGTGCGCGCGAGGAAGCGGGCGTAGCCGACCCAGTACTGGCAGCTCCGCACGTCGGGCTGCGCGCGCATGGTGCGAAACGACGCCTCGGCTTCGGCGACCCGACCGGCGCGTTCGAGGAGCACCGCGCGGCAGCCCCAAGCCGTCGACCAGCGCGGGGCGAGGGCGCTCACGGTGTTGCAGCGCGCGAGCGCCTCGTCGAAGCGCCGCTCGCCGATGAACATCACCGCGCGATTGAACTGGAAGAGCGCGCTGCGCGGCTCGTCGCGCACCGTCGCGAGGGTGAGGCGCTGGGTGCTGGCCCACTCGGGGTTGCGCCGCATCGTGAGCGCGCCAAAGACCAGCACGACGGGCAGCGCCACAACGCCCATCGCCCACGCAGGTCTCGCGCGCAGGGCGCGTTCGAGCGCGAGCGCGAGCAGCAGGAGACCCGCGGCCGACGGCAGGTAGAGGAAGCGCTCGGCGAAGCTCACCGGGAGCGCGAGGAGCACGTTGCACCCGAGCGCCGTGGGCACCGCGAACCACAGCGCCGCCGCGGCCACCTGGGGATGCACCCGTCGCGATCGCCAGACGACGACACCGAGCGCGACGAGGGCGACGAGCGCGACGGCGTGGGTGATCGTCAGCGCCGTGGAGGCCGTGACCACCGAGGCGCCGTAGTCCGCGCGCAGGGTGTGCGGCGCGACGACGAGCGAGACGGCGTGTCCGAAGAGACCGAGCGCGGAGACCTCGCGCGGCAGCCAAGGGGCGTGGGCGAGGGGGTTGCCGAGGTGGTCGGGATCGAAGCCCACGAGGCGCCCGAGCGCGCGCCATCGCAGCGCGAGCACCAGGGCGAGCGAGGCGGCGAGCAGCGCGTACCGCGACCATCGCGGACGCGCCTGACCAGCCAGCACATCGCTCGCGAGCAGCAGCGGCGCGAGAAGCGCGGACGACTCCTTGGCGAGGCATGCTGCGACGAAGGCCATCGCTTGTGCGGCTCGCGCGGCGGGGCCATCTCGCGGATGCAGCGCGACGACCACGAGCGCGAGGCAGAACCCAAGGAGCTCGGCACGGCCGACGATCGAGGTGACGGCCTCGGTGTGTACCGGGTGCGTGGCGAAGAGCGCTGCAGCGACGAGAGCCACGGGCGGTGAGAAGGGAGCCCGCCGCAGAAGCAGCAGGAGGCCGACGCTCGCGAGGACGTGGAGAACGACGTTGGTGCGATGGAAGCTCGCCGGTGAGCCCGCACCGACGCGCCAGTCGAGGGCGAAGGAGAGGGAGGTCAGGGGGCGCCAGGTTCCGATGGAGGGGCCGCGCCGCGCGTCGTGACCCCAGAAGTCCAGCGCGAAGACCCGCCCGAGGGGCGCGGAGCCGGTGACGGCGGGGTGCTCGCGGATGGCCGCGTCGTCGTCGTGGGCGAAGCCGTTGGGGAGCGCGTTGAGATACGGAAACAACGCGAGCACCGCCACCACGAGGCACATCGCGAGCGGTGAGCGCAGGGACATGACGGCGCGGTCTACGGCTGTCGGGGCGCGAAGCTCGACACGTGGAGGGCCGCGTCGACGTCGCGGCGCGTGACGCCGCCCGCGTCGTGGGTCGACCATGTCACCGTGACCTCGCCCCACTTGATGAGGAGGTCGGGGTGGTGGTCGGCGCGCTGCGCGTAGAGCGCGATGCGCGTCGCGAACGCGAATGCCTGCTCATAGTCGCCAAAGGGGAAGCTCGCGGTGATCGCGTCGCCCTCCTGCCTCCAGGTCGTGTCTTCCAGCAGGTCGCGGACTTCCTTCGGGTCGAGCACCTTTCGTCCCATGACCCCGATTGAGTACCAGAGCGGTCGCGGTGGAGTCTCGCTCGACGGGCGTGCGATGCTCGCGTGCGATGCGAGGCAAGGTCCTGGTCGAGGCGTTGGTGTCCCTGGCGCAGTCGCGCGGGCTGACGGTGCGCAAGGAGCCCATGAGCCGCGGAACCTCCGCCGGCGGGTACTGCGTGGTGAAGGGCGTGGCGACCATCCTGGTGGACGAGCGCGGCTCGGCCGACGCGCAGATCGAGGTGCTCGCTGGGGTGTTGCGGCGCATGACCTGGGAGCTCGACACGCTCGACCCGGCCGTGCGCGCGGTGCTCGACCGCTCCGTCGCCGACCGTCGAGCGAAGGCTGCGAGTGGTCCCGGCGTGGTGCGTTCGGGCGGCGGCACCGGTCGGCTCTGACTCCGGGAGATTCTTCCGGAATCAAACGGAGTTGACTCGGCTCCGCGCAGCCCTGGGATGAACCCAGGTCGGGTCGGCTAGCGACCCTCCAGGTATCGCTCGAAGACGTTGCAGATCGCGTGCAGCGCGACGGCCGCGCCGACGCCTCCGCGGGCGATGCGAACGGCTCCGAAGAGCAGGCTCGGGAAGAAGACCGCCGCGCGCCCGATGCCGGGCTCGGCGAGCACGTGGGTGAGGGCGAAGAGGAGCGAGGTGATCGCCACCACGCGGGCGGCGTCGGCGAGGGGCGGCTTACGGGTGCGGGTAAAGTCGGGCAGGCCGAGCGCGTCCGCGATGCGGGTCTGGAGGTAGCCGCGGAAGAAGAGTTCTTCGGTGAGGGCGACGGCGACGACCTCGCCGAGGAGGGTGGCGATGGGGTCGTGGGCGAAGGGGAGGTGCCGCGGGCCGATCGGGTGGTTGAAGAGCGGCCACGCGAGCGAGTAGACGGGCAGCACCACCGCCGCGACGAGGGCCGCGACGCCGAGCTCACGCAGGGCCGACGGGATGGCCTCGACGACGGCGCGCGGGAGCGAGCGAGCGTCACCATTGCCGCCGGGGATGAGCCCTTCGAGGCGGATGCCGTAGCGCTCGGTGTCGTCGTCGTCGCGCGACACGCCCCGCAGCGTCGCGACGAGGAAGACCACGCCGATGAGCCCGTGCAGCTCGCGGTGCACGGCGGCGGGGCGGGAGAGCACGAAGACGAGGGCGTTGACGGCGACGAGGGCGACCGCGAGGTGACGTCGGGCGCGCTGCGGCGGAGAGAGGTCGGCGGTCGACACGAGGTCGGTGGAGAGGGCTTAGTTCTGGAGGCCGTCGGCGGCGACGACGTCCGCCGCGGGGGTGACCTCGGCGGCCTGCGCGGTGACGCGCTCGACCTCGGCGTCCATGGTGCCGCGGAGCATCTTGGACAACATCACCCAGTCGCTCGCGAACGAGTAGAACGGGTGCCCGAAGGTGGCCGGCTTGTTTCCCTCGATGAAGAAGTGCGAGTACCAGGCGAAGCCGTAGCCGATCGCGAGGCCGAGCGGGATCATCCCCTTCTTGCCCGTGAGCAGGCCCGTGATGGCGACGGTGGTGCCGATGCTGGTGCCGACGGCGTGCACGATGCGCGTCTGCGGCTTGCGGTGGGCGCGCACGTAGTACGGCCAGAAATCCGCGTACGACTTGATGTCTGGAGTGCTCATGGCGTTGGTCGTAGCGCCTCGCAGGCGACCCTGTCGAGTCCCTCCGCGTCAGTGCCGGGCCGGGATCGCCCCCAGGTGCGTCGCATACCAGCGGTCGCCCCAGTGGATCATCACCCGCACCTCGACGCGCCGGGTCTGTCGGCCGACCGCGACCCGCAGCGAGGACCGGTAGCAGCTCCAGTACGGCAGCCGGTTGGCTTCGCGCCCGATGGTCATCCAGGTGCACGCCCGCGAGAGCTCGAAGCCCTCGAAGCGGGCGCCGGTCCAGTCGCGGCGCTGCGCGCGCTCGGCCTCGATGTCGCGTCGGTACCAGCGCAGCAGCGTGGCGAAGTACCCGGCTGCGCCCGACATGTCCTTGATGGCGAGGAAGGGCTCGCGCGGCAGGAAGAACCCCTCGGCTCGCTGCACGTCCGCGGGTGCTCCCGTCCGCAGCGCTTCGACGAGCAGACGCGCCCTCGCGTCGACGTCGCCCTGAGGCGGCCGACGCGGAGGCACTCGCAGGGTGCGGGCGTTTTCCGGGGGGATGGCGATGGACGGCCACGGGTCCGCGGCGACCACGAGGGGCACCGCGAGGGCGGCCGTGACGAGCGCGGGAGTCACGAGGGCGCGAGGGGAGGGCTTCATCGGGGCAGAACCGTCATGGGTATCACGAAGCCCGGTGGCCTTCGTCTTGCAGAATCCAACGGGTCGCAGGTGCGCGGATCTGCCGGGGAAATTCGCGTGAAGTTTCTGCCGGTGAGCTTCTTGACCCTATTGGGGGGTCGGGCTACGCAACGGTCCGCTCACCGGACAGGGTATTCCTGACATCGAGCGATTTCCTTTCAGCGCGAGGCGGCAGCGGAGTGATCGATCGCAGCGTCGTCGAGCAGGTACGAAACCGGGTCGACCTGGTGGACCTGGTCGGACAGTACGTTCCTCTTCGCCGGGCCGGGCTCAACTGGATCGCGCGCTGCCCCTTCCACGAGGAGCGCACGCCGAGCTTCAACGTCAGCCCCGAGCGCGGCTTCTACTTCTGCTTCGGCTGCAAGGCCTCTGGCGACGCGCTCCGGTTCTACGAGCAGATCGAGGGGGTCAACTTCGTCGAGGCGCTGCGGGCGCTCGCGGAGAAGGCGGGCGTCGAGCTGCCCGAGACGCGCGACCCCGAGCGCATCGCCGAAGACCGTCGTCAGCGCGACCTCGGAGAGCGCCTCGCCCACGCCTGCGAAGCCGCCACTGCCTACTTCGAGCGCTGCCTGCTCGACGCGCCGTACAGCGAGTTGGCGCGCGACGCGTTGTCGGAGCGCGGCATCAGCGACGAGCTCGTGGCGAAGTTTCGCCTGGGGTACGCGCCGGCCCGTTGGGATGGGCTCGCCGAGCACCTGAAGTCGCAGAAGGTCTCGCCCGCCGACGCCGAGCTCGCGGGGCTGCTCATGCCCGGGCGCAACGGCGGCTGGTACGACCGCTTCAGGCATCGGCTGATGTTCCCGGTGGTCGACCGCGCCAACCGGGTGGTGGCCTTCTCGGGGCGCGTCGTCGCGGTCACCGAAGACATGCCCGAGGGGCTCGTGCCCGAAGACGCGGGCAAGTACATCAACAGCCCCGAGACGCCCATCTACAAGAAGTCCGAGCTGCTCTACGGGCTCGGCAACGCGCGCACGCCGATGCGACAGAAGGAGCAGGCGATCCTGGTCGAGGGAAACTTCGACGTGGTGCAGATGCACCAGCACGGGTTCACCGAGACCGTCGCGCCGCTCGGTACGAGCTTCACCGACGCGCAGGCCAAGCTGCTGCGGCGCTTCGCCGAGAGCGTGGTCATCGTGTTCGACGGCGATGAGGCGGGGCTCAAGGCCGCGCGGGCCGCGCACGGGTCGTGTGCGAAGGTCGGGCTCGTGGCGCGGGTCGGCGTGCTCCCGGAGAAGATGGACCCCGACGGTTACCTCCGCAGCCAGGACGAGCGCTACGGAGCAACCGGCATGGCGGACGTGCTCAAGAACGCGCCGAGCATCGTCGAGTGGCTCATCAAGGACGCCGCGGTGCGCTCCGGCGACAACACGCCCGAGCGGGTGGCAGCGGCGAGGGCCCTGGCTCCGGTGATCGCCGAGGTGCGGGACAGCATCGAGCGCGACGTCTATGTGCGGCTCGCGGCGAAGGCGCTCTACCTCGACGAGCCCCTCATCGTGCGGGCCATCCGCGAGCACCAGGCGCAGGCGGCCAAGGCGGCGAAGTCCTCGCCGTTTCCCGCGGCGGAGGTGCGTCAGCGCGCGGGGCTCACGTCGCCCGACGAGATCAACGAAGACCTGCCCAAGATCATCCGCGTAGCGACCGCGAGCGGCATCGAGTCGGTGCTGCTGTGTTCGGAGCTGCTGGCCACGCCCGAGGCCGAGGAGTTTGGCGCGCTGATCGACGAGGGGCTTTCGCCTTTCGTGCGCGCGGCGATCGCGCAGTGGCTGGCCGACCAGCGCCTCGTCGCGACCACGCTGCTGGAGTTGGCCCCCAACGACCGGGTGCGCGAGTGGCTGGGCCAGCGGTTGATTCCCAACGCGGACGACGACGGGACCCTGAAGGAGAGGTGCACGGCCTCGCTGCGTGACGCGGTCGGCACGCTGCGTCGCGTGCGCATCCTCGATGCTGCGAAGTCGTTGAAGCAGCAGAGCGCGCGCGACGGCATGCGCGGCGACCCGAAGAGCGAAGAACAGAAGCTGAACGAGAAGCTGAACATGCAGCGCGACCTGGTGAAGCAGCGCCGGGGGCAGGGCTGAAAGGCAATGATGGATCGGATGGATGATTTGACGGGGGCCGACAGATCGTACAGACAGCGCGGCCGGTTATTGCGGCGCGGAGGAGCCGTTCGATGAAGGAAGAGACCACTCGCAAGGCGACATCTGGCAAGAACTCGGGCAGCGCGGCGAAGGCTGCCGAGGCCGCCGCACCCGGCAAGGGGCGCGAACGCAAGGAGGTCCAGCAGCTTATCGAGCTCGGTAAGTCGAAGGGGCACATCACCCTCGACGAGATCAACGAGGCGTTCCCCACGGAGGCGTTCTCGGCGGATCAGATCGACGAGCTCATCGGCATCCTCGGCGACGAGGAGATCGAGATCGTCGAGGCGAGCAACCAGGTGAAGGTCCCCGCCAAGCGCGCGGCGGAAGAAGACCAGGAGAAGCGGGTCGTCCCGATCCCCGAGTCGGATGAGGAGGCGGCCACCGAGGACGCCTACGCCGCCAAGAGCAACGACCCCGTGCGGATGTACCTCCGCAAGATGGGCTCGGTCTCGCTGCTCACCCGCGAGGGCGAGGTCGAGATCGCCAAGCGCATCGAGGACGGGGAGAACAAGGTTCTCAACACCATCCTGCGGTCGCCCATCGCGGTGCAGGAGATCATCAAGCTCGGCCAGAAGGTCAAGGACAACAAGGTCCGCCTGAAGGACGTCGTTCGGGATGCCGACGACGAGGAGGGCTACAACGAAGACGACGTCCGCAAGCGCGTCGACCGGCTCACCGAGAAGGTCAAGCGCCTCCAGCTCCACATCGAGGAGTTGGAGGAGTCCATGGAGCCGGCGAAGAAGCTCTCGGACACCCGGCGCCGCCAGGTCGTCGACGAGATCGAGCGCACGCGCGCGGACATGTGCCAGTCGCTCATCGACCTGCGCCTCAACAAGAAGCAGATCGAGAACATCGTCTCGCAGCTCAAGAAGCTCATCGATCAGCTCGAGCGCGCCGAGTCGCCCGTCACCGACGCGGCCCGCCGCTTCGGCGTCGAGCCCCGCGAGCTCAAGCGTCGGCTGAAGGAGTTCGAGGGCGCCGACAACCGCCGCAAGGGCGTGCTCGCGCGTCAGCTCAAGACCGGCGCGCCGGAGCTCGAGTCACTCCTCGACGCGCTCAAGTCGAGCACGACGAAGGTTCGCACCGTCGAGGAGAAGGCCCGCGAGCAGGGCGTCTCCCTCGAGGAGCTGCGCCGCACCTACCGCGAGATTCGCGAGGGCGAGCGCATGGCCGAGCGCGCGAAGGCGGAGCTCGTCGAGGCCAACCTCCGCCTCGTGGTCTCCATCGCGAAGAAGTACACCAACCGCGGGTTGCAGTTCCTCGACCTCATCCAGGAGGGCAACATCGGTTTGATGAAGGCGGTCGACAAGTTCGAGTACCGCCGCGGCTACAAGTTCAGCACCTACGCGACGTGGTGGATCCGCCAGGCCATCACCCGCGCCATCGCCGATCAGGCGCGCACCATCCGCATCCCGGTGCACATGATCGAGACGATCAACAAGCTCATCCGCACCTCGCGGTACCTCGTCCAGGAGTTCGGCCGCGAGCCGACGCCGGAAGAGATCGCCGAGAAGATGGAGCTGCCGCTCGACAAGGTCCGCAAGGTCTTGAAGATCGCCAAGGAGCCCATCTCGCTGGAGACCCCCATCGGCGAGGAGGAGGACTCGCACCTCGGCGACTTCATCGAGGACAAGAGCGTCATCTCGCCCTCTGAAGCGGTCATCTCCAACAACCTCGCCGAGCAGATGCGCAAGGTGTTGAAGACCCTGACGTGGCGCGAGGAGAAGGTGCTTCGCATGCGCTTCGGCATCGGCGAGAAGTCCGACCACACCCTCGAAGAAGTGGGTCAGGGCTTCGAAGTGACGCGCGAGCGCATCCGCCAGATCGAGGCGAAGGCCCTCCGCAAGCTGCGCCACCCGTCGCGCTCGAAGCAGCTCAAGTCCTTCATCGAAGGATAGAGCCTCTCCCCCACAGACCGACGCGACTGCGATCGCCCCCGCGCTGACCTGATCAGTGACGGGGGCGAGTGCTGTCCGGGCGCAGCGCCTCGGCGACCGAGCAGGTCTCGCCGCGCGCGATGGGCCCGCCGTGCGGCGCTTCGAGCACCGCGAGGAGCTGCGGTATGTCGATGGGCTTGTCGAGGAAGTGCAGCGTGCCGATGCACATGCGGTCGAGCTGACGGGGCGCGATGTGGCACGCGCTTACCAGGATGACCGGCGTCCCTGGGGAGCGCTCGGCGATGGAGCGGGCGAGGGACACCCCATCCGTCTCGGGCATCATCACGTCGCTCACCACAGCGTGGAAGGTCACCCCGGGGAGCGCCGCGACGGCCTCTTCGGCGGTCGACACCGCGGTCACCTCGTATCCGACGCGCTCCAACACCCGCGACAGGGTGAAGCGCTCGTTGGCATCGTCTTCGACGATCAGCACCCTCTTCATTGGGAGCCTCCGCTGAGTCTAGGTCGGGGCCTCGACGGCACCGCTGGGGACGGACGCAGGACTACCGCGGGTTGTTCACGCCCTGCAAGCGGCGTGAGGTCTCTCGCGGCCACGCGGTGTTCTACCGCGAGCAGCGCACCTCGGCGAGCCGAACTCCATGGGGCGTCGGCACCGCCACCGCGAACTCGTCCGCGGCGCCGGTCGTCGCAGGCAGGCTCGGTGGGAGCGAGGCTTCGTCGAGGTGGAGAAACTCCCCGAGTGTCTCAGCGGCACCGCGAGCCGAACCGTCGGCATTGAAGCGCCGGTCGCGCAGCATCGGCTGTGGGTGGGTCACGTCCAACCAGAACGCGATCCAGCCATCGCCGTGGGGCAGCACCGTGGCGCCGCGGATCATCGCCGCGGGTGTGTCGCACAGGGGCGTGTCGCGCAGGCTCCCGTTGAAGGGATCGCCCGTGACGAGGCGAACACCCGCGCGCGGACCAGAGACCACCGCCGCGAGCGCGGTGCCTCGCCACGCGACGGACGAGACGTGATCGCGCGGCGAGCGCAACGCTGTGGGCAGCAGCGGCGCGGCGTTGGGGATGGGGCTGTCGTCGTGGGCGGTTCTCGCGATGGGCTCGTCGCGCGGGTCGAACAGGAACGCCCAAGCGCCGTCGAGGTTGTGCGGAGCGGTCGGTTCGGGCGCGGTGACTAGCGCCCACGCGGGTCGATTGGAGACGGGAGACTCGAATCGATGGAGGGCCACCGTGGCGAACGCAGCCTCGGGGGGCGCCGCGGTGGCGACCTCGGTGCGAGGGCCGTCTTCGAGGGTGTCGATGACCGAGTGCACCACGACCGCGTGCGGTGGATGGAAGGGATTGGAGCGCTCGTCGCTTCGGTCGGCGATCCAGATGCGGTGGCGCTCGGCGCTGGCGAACATCGCGATGCGCTCGCCGCGCGCCTGTCGCAACAGGATGTCCTCACCGGGTTCGTCGTCGTCGCCGGGGTCGCCCAGCCGTTGCGCTCGCACCGTGCCGCGGGACGGCCCGGCCACCATCGCGATGCGCGCGTCGTAGCGGGCGCCCTCGGTCACCGATTGAGGAACCGCCTCGGTGACCGGCGCGGCCACCGCGTAGCTCGGGTCGATCTCGATGCGAGTCACCTGCGTCGAGGCCGCGTCGAGTGGGTCTCGTGTGAGCAGGAGGGTGGCGCCCGTCGCGTCGCCCGACAGCGCGATCACACGCAGCCCCGCGCCGTGAAGAGGCGCTGTCGGCAGCGAGAGCGGGCTCACGGTCGGCGTGCAGGTGGGGCTCAGGTCGGCGCGCCACGATCGGAGTGCGTTGTCGGAGAGGGCGACCATCACGACACCGCCGCCGACCCGTGCGACGCGGAGATCGTCGATGGGCGGCGCACCGACCGACGTGGCGGCCGAGCCCGCGTCGACGAGTGACCATCCTTCGGCGCGCAGGCCGTGGACGGTGATGGAGGTGTTGGCCCCGGCGCCAGCCATCACGGCGACGGCGCACGCTCCGGCGCCCGCGGCGAGGTCGTACCGATTGCCCACGTGGCTCGCGACCTCGACGGGCGTCGGGCTCACGGCGACGGTCGTCGGCGTGACGTCGATGCGCGTGGCCACGAGCCGAACGCCGTCCCGCCAGAGAGCGACGGCGGTGCCCTCGACGGACCTGAGGCGCGGAGCCGTCGCACTCGCGAGGGAGACCAGCGCGTCATGAGGCGGAGCCGGATCGAAGGGACCCGCGGGAAAAGCGACCGCCTCCAGGGAGGACGCGGTGGACGTCTCGTCGGTGAAGGTTCCGATGCGCCGCTCGTGCAGCACGAGCAGCGAGTCGTTGATCGCGGTGAGCGCGGGCGAGTCGAAGCGATCGTGGCGCCGCGGGCCGAGTCCGGCGCTCTCGCGGGTGTCGCGCGCGTGCAGGCGTCGCGTCCCGAAGCGGCCGTCCCAATGCGCGGCGACGGTGAGCGCGCCGTCGTCCTCGGTGGTGAGCGACAGCCGCGGGGTGAGGCCGTCGCGTCCCGCGGGAGCTTCGCCGCGAGGGAACTCGATGGAGCGTGCGCTGCGACCGTTGAAGGCGGTGGCGCGGAGGACCGGTCCCGCCGCGGCGACGAAGGCCACCCCGTCAGGGACCAGCACCGGGCCCACCACGGCGCTCCCGTCGGTGACCGTCGAGGTCGCGACGGGTGTGGGCGCCTCCCGCCCGGAGGTCGACCGCAGCAACTGGGCGACCCGAGAGGCTCCCTGTCTGTGGAGGGCGAGCGCCCAGAAGGTGCCCTCCCGGTGGGTGAGGCCGACGACCCGATCGGCGGCGTCCGGCGTGAGCGCGCGGGTGGACGACACCTCGCAGCGGCCCGGTGGGGGCGCGTGCCCGCTGCCACCATGGCGAACCAGGACCACGACCAGCGCGCAGCCGGCGGCGAGGACGAAGGCGGCGGCGACGACCGCGGTGCGGGGGAGGCGGGAGTTCATGTTGTTGCAGCGGGTGCGCGAGAGGAATGGAGACGCGGCGCGTCCTCGGGTTATGCTGCCGCGCTCCGAGGCGCAAGCGGCGCTGCGGGATCCAAAGGCGTGTGGTGATGGAGTCCCCGCTTCTCTTCGGGCGGTATCAGCTTCTCGAACGTATCGCTCGTGGGGGGATGGCGGAGGTCTTCAAGGCCAAGAGCTATGGCGTGGAGGGCTTCGAGAAGGTCGTCGTCCTCAAGCGCATCCTCCCCGAGCTCGCGCAAAACCAGTCGTTCGTCGACATGTTCCTGCACGAGGCGCGGCTCTCCGTCGCGCTGTCGCACGCCAACATCGTGCAGGTGTTCGACCTCGGTCGCGAGGAGGACACCTACTTCATCGCGATGGAGTACGTGCTCGGCTCCGACCTTGCGCAGTCGCTGCGGTCCGCCCGACGCGACGCCCGACCGGTGCCCGTCGAGGTCGCCGTGCTCATCGCGTGCGAAGTGGCCCGCGCGCTCGACTACGCACACCGCCGCAAGGACGCCCGCGGCCGCAACCTCGGCATCGTGCACCGGGACATCTCGCCGCAAAACATCCTCCTGTCCCGCGAAGGAGAGGTGAAGGTCACGGACTTCGGCATCGCCAAGGCCGTGTCCTTCGTCGAGGCCGGCGGAACGGTTCGCGGCAAGTACGCGTACATGCCCCCGGAGCAGGCTCGCGGTGAGGAGGTCGACGGGCGCGCGGACATCTACTCGCTGGGCGTGACGCTCTTCGAGATGCTCGCCGGAGAGAACCCCTTCGCGCCGCCGACGGCCTTCGCGCCCGATCCTCGACAGGTGCTCGAGCGTGTGTTGGAAGGCCGCGCGACGCCTCTCCGCTCGCTGCGCCCCGATGTGCCAGGTGAGCTGCTTCAGGTCGTGGAGACCTCGATGGCACCCGACCCGGCCGACCGCTACGCCAACGCGGCCAAGGTCTACGAGGAGCTGACGGCGTTTCTCTACACGCTCGGTCGACGCGTGGGCACCAACGACCTCGCCGACTGGCTGCGCTCCACCAAGGACGCGCTCTCGGCGCCGGTGGACACCAAGAGGATCCGCGACGCATTCGTCGACCCCGACGAGGACGTCGAGCTGTTGGAGGTCGACGACGAGCCCGCGGACGATCGGGGCGCAGGCTCGTTGCAGTCGCACGCCGAGCAGCGCGACGTCACGGTGCTCTCCCTCCTTGCGACGAAGACCAACGGCACGGGGCCGGTGTCCGAGCGCTCGCTCGACGGCGCGGTGACCCTCGCGACGCGGCGTGGTGGCAGGGAGATCTCGCGCGAAGGGGGGAGGGCGAGGTTGCTCTTCGGCCTCGACGCGCCCGACGGTCGCGACACCGAGACGGCTGCGTCTGTCGCGCTGCGCATCGTGGCCGAGGTGCCTGACGGGGTGACGCTCGGCGCGGGCTTCGCGAGCGCTCGCATCGAGGTCGACGGCGCGGGGCAGCCCGTTCACGACAACCGGCTGATGGAGAGCGTCGAGCAGGCGGACCAGTTCGCGGAGGCAGCGCCCGGGGGTGTCGTCGGTGACTCGTCCACCGAAGGGGCCCTCGGTGAGCGCTTCGAGCTCGTGTCCCTGGGCCACATCGACGCCTTCCAGGTGGTCGGCCCGAAGGATCCGGGGCGCCAGCGCGTGGTGGGGCGCCGCGCGGAGTTTCGTCGCTTCGGCGAGATGCTCGCCGCGGCTGCCAACCAGGGGCTGCTCACGGTCACGGTCGTGGGCGAGGCGGGCATCGGCAAGAGCCGCTATCTGGAGGAGGTTCACTACCGCCTGCGTCGGATGAACCACCCGGTGACCTGGTACGGCGCGACGTGTGTTTCGTATGGGCGGGAGGTTCCGCTGCACGGCCTCCAAGGGATGCTGCGCGCGCTGCTCGGCATCGAGGACGGCGACAACGAGTCGGTGATGCGCGAGAAGGCGCGCCGCGTCCGCGAGCTCGGTCTCACCCCCGAGGAGATGCTGGCGATGGGCGTGGTGCTGGGCATCGTCAGCGCCACCATGGAGTCGCTCGAGTCGGCCTCGCGCCCGCTGCGCACCGCCCTCCAGAAGATCGTCACGCGCCTCTCGGAAGATCGCATCACGGTGTTTTGCTGGGACGGTGCCGAGCACCTCGACGACCTGTCGGCGACGCTCCTCGACGACGTCATCCAAGGGGCCAGCAAGGCGCGCGCGCTCATCGTGACGGCACGCCGACCGGGGCGTGCGTTTCCGTGGGAGGGCCGCGCCAACGCGCAGGAGGTGTCGCTCGAACCCATGAGCGAAGAGGAGCTGCGTCAGCTCCTGGCGCTGGTGCTGGGCGCTGACCTGCCGTTTCCCGCAGACCTCATCGACGACCTCGGCGCGCGCTCCGGCGCCAACCCCTTCGCCTTCGTGGAGCTGGTGAAGGCACTGCGTGAAGCGGGCGCCCTCAGCGTCGGAACCGACAGCACTACCTACCGCGCCGACCGGGTCCCGGCCGAGCTCCCGCGCACCTTGCGTGGACTCACCGCGAGTCGCGTGGCGCGCCTGCCTCCGGCCGAGCGTCGCGTGTTGCAAGTGGCGTCGGTGATCGGTCCGCGGCTCGCGACCGAGCAGCTCCTCGGCGCGGCGGAGATGCCCGATGCGCTCCTCGACGAGGTGCTCACCTCGCTCGTCGCGCAAGACCTGCTGGAGCGCACCAGCCCGCGTGAGTACCGCTTCCGCAGCGAGCTGCTCTGCGAGGTGCTCTACGACGGGCTCCCCGGCGAGGTGCGACGCAAGCTGCACGCGACCGTGGCGACGGTGACGGAGGAGTTTCTGCCCGACCGGGTGGACGAGTTCGCCGAGCGCCTCGCGAGCCACTACGACCTCGCCGGCGACCGCCCCAAGGCCATCGATTGCTGGATGCGCGCCGCCCGTCGGCAGCTCCGCGAGCACGCGCCCGACGCATCGGTGCAGAGCTTCGCCCGCGCCATCGACCTCGCCCTCGCGACGACCGAGCCCGACCCGGCGCTCGTGCTCTCGCTCTACATCTCCCTCGGTGATGCGTCCCTCGCGGCGCGCTCGACGGACCTCGCCTTCGAGCGGCTCAAGCTCGGCGTGGCCTTCGCGGAAGAGCGCAAGGAGCGCACCGCCATCGCGCGCCTGGTGCTCGTGCAGGGCAGGCTCTTCGCGCGCAGGCAGCAGGTGGTGGAGGCCATCCGTCACCTGGAGCGGGCGCTCGCGCTGGCGGAGCTCTCGGGCGACAAGGCCGTGCGCGCGATGGTGGTGTCGGCGCTCGGGACGATGCACGCCGACCGCGGCGAGTTCGGCCGCGCCCAACGCTACCTGCAAGACGCGGCGAACATGGCGTCGGAGCTCGGGCTCACGTCGGAGCAGCTCCGCGCGCTGGTGTCCTCGGCGCGCTGCCAGGCGGCGAGCGGCGACGCGGCGGCGGCGCGGGCCTCGCTCGTGGAGATCGACGCGCTCTGCGCCAAGGAGCCCGTCGATCGTCGGCTGCTGGTGGAGGTCGCTCGCACCCGCGCGGAGGTGCTGCTGCGGCTGCGCGACCTCGCGCCCGCCGTGGCGTCGGCGCAGGTCGCCGTCGATCTCGCGCGCGAAGTCGACCGCGCCCTCGGGCTCTGCGCGGCGTCGATGGTGTTGGGCGAGGCGGAGTGGCGCAACGGCGACGCACCGCGCGGCTACGCGGCCTTCACCGAGGCGCGCAGCATCGCGCAGACGCGCGGCTACGTGCGGCTGGCGGCGCGGGCGGATGGGTACCTCGCGTTTCTCGAAGCGTCGCGGGAGGGGGCCGAGCGCGACGCGCCGCGGGCCCGGTTGGAGCAGGCAATGGCGACGCTCGATGCGCAGGGTTTTCCCGCAGATGGCATCGAGGCGCGCTGGCTGCTCGGACACCTCGCGCTCACCGAGGGCCAGCACGACAAGGCCCGGCGCTACCTCCGCGAGGCGCTGACCAAGGCAGGAACCACCGACAACAAGGTGCTGCTCGAAGAGTGCGAAGCGGCGTTGAAGGACGTTCGCTCCAACTCCGCGCGCCCGACTTGAGGTCGCGACGCGCGGCTTGACAACGAGCGCCCGCGATGATTCCTTGCGCTCCCCCTACGGGCCTCCACTTCTAGAAATCCGAGAGACGTCATGGGCAACCAGAACCCGAAGATCGAAGCGCTCCACACGCAGCGCATCGCCGAAAACAAGCTCACCCCCTTCCGCGTCGGTGACACGGTCAACGTGCACTACAAGGTCGCCGAAGGCGAGAAGGAGCGCATCCAGGTCTTCAAGGGCCAGGTCATCCGCATTCGCAACGGCGGCATCGGCGCGATGTTCACCGTCCGCAAGATCTCCTACAACGTCGGCGTCGAGCGCATCTTCCCGGTGCACAGCCCGCGCATCGACAAGATCGAAGTCATCGCCCACGGCGTCATCCGCCGCTCGAAGCTCTACTTCCTCCGCGACCTCGAGGGTAAGGCCGCCCGTCTGAAGGACGCCCGCGACAAGGCCGCTTCCTGATCGCACCCGATGGGCGGGTCCCCTCGTCTCCCCGCGCTCGCCCTCGCCTTCCTCTCCCTCCTCTCCCGTTGCAGTGACGACCGTACGCCCATAGGAGCTCCCTGCTCCTCGGGCAATCAGTGTTCTTCGGGCCTCTGCCTCGAAGGAACATCCGGCGCTGTCTGCGTCTCCCGCTGCTCGACCGATGAGCAGTGCGGCGCGTCGCTCGTGTGCGGTCGCTTCGACTTCCGCGGACGCGACGACTCGGGCGTCCCGAGCGGCAAGGAGAGCGACGTGGTGCGCGTGTGCCGCCCGGCCCTCCAGGCGCGCTGCGAGTCCACCTGTGGGGCCGCCGAGGTGTGTTTCGGCGAGGCCGACCGGGTGTGCGTTCCGCGCTGTCGCGACACCGTCGATTGCAACGGCCGCCAATGCGTCACCGACGGGTGCGGGCCATCCCGCTGCGAGCCCGCGTGCGACAGCCTGCGCGACTGCCCCCGCTACTCGGTGTGCGACACGGCCTTCCTCGGCACCGACGGTCACGGCCGCTGCCTCCCCGTCGCGAGCGGCACCGACGCCGGAGTCGATGCGGGCCTCGATGCAGTTTGCGCGGACGGCTCCTGACGGGGGTGCTACCTCCCTGACCCGCGTAGGTCTCCCACCGCACTCCGAAGGCTGACGCCAACCCCGATGAGCGACGCCCCTGCTGTCCCCGCGACCCGCCCTGCGAGTCGTGCCTGGTCCCTGCTTCGCGAGGTGGTCGCCGACGAGCGGCGCGAGGTCGCCTGGGGCGTGGTCTTCCTCGCCTTGAGCAGCGTCACCGCCGGCGCCATCCCGCAGTGCATCCGCGGCGCGACCGACGCGCTGCGGGCCTCGCACGCCCCGCGCGCCATGTACTTCGCGCTCGCCATCGCGGCCCTCGCCGGGCTCGGCGCGTGGTTTCGCGTGGCGTCGCGGCTCGCGATCTTCAACGTCGGGCGACAGGTGGAGTTCGTCGTCCGCGAGCGGATGCTGGCGCACCTTCATCGCCTCGGGCCGTCGTTCTTCCAGCGCATGGGGCCCGGCGAGGTGATGTCCCGCGCCACCAACGACCTCGGGCAGATTCGCCTGCTCGTGGGCTTCGGCGGGCTCAACCTCGTCAACGCGGCCTTCGCCTACGCGGTCAACATCCCGCTGCTCTTCATGCGCAACCCGAAGCTGGCGGCGCTCGCGCTGCTGCCCTTCCCGGTGTTCATCTTCCTCACGCAGGGCTTCGGTCGCGCGATGTTCGCCCGCAGCCGCGCCGCCCAGGACGCCCTCGGGGTGATGTCCGAGCGTGTGCAGCGCGTGCTCTCGGGCATGCGCGTGGTGCGCGCCTACGGGCTGGAGCCGTCGCAGCGCGCGGGCTTCGACGCCGACGTCGACCGATCGCTCGAAGCCAACCTCTCGCTCGCGCGCCTGCGCGGGGTGATGTTCCCGGTGCTGGGGCTCGGCGCGGCGACGGCGTCGTTCATCGTCGTGTGGGTGGGCAGCTCGCGCGTCATCGCCGACCCCAGCACCTTCACCGTCGGCGACATCCTCGCGTTCCAGTCGCACCTCGCCATCATCGCGTGGCCCACCATCGCGCTCGGCTACCTCCTCTCGATCCTCCAGCGTGGTCGCGCCTCGGTCGATCGCATCCTCGACATCCTGGAGGCGACGCCGGACGTCGACGACGCGGCGGCGACGCCGGTCGAGGCGTCGTCCATCACGGGTGCGCTCTCGGTGCGTGACCTGCGCTACGCCATCGAAGGTCGGCCCATCCTCGAAGGGGTGAGCCTGGAGGTCGCCGCCGGGCAGCGCGTCGCCATCGTCGGCCGAACCGGCGCGGGCAAGAGCGTTCTCGCGCGCCTGCTCGCACGCATGCTGCAGACGCCCGAAGGATCGGTGTTTCTCGACGGGCACGACATCACGCGGGTGCCGCTCGCGACGCTGCGCGCCGCCGTCGGACTCGCGCAGCAGGAGCCCTTCCTCTTCTCCTCCACCATCGCCCGCAACGTGGCCTTCGCCGAGCTCGACCCCGACGCGCCAAGCACCCGCGAGAAGGTGCGCGCGGCCCTGCGATCGGCGCAGCTCCTCTCCGAGGTCGACGCGATGCCCGACGGCGACCTGACCATCGTCGGGGAGCGCGGCGTGCAGCTCTCGGGCGGACAGAAGCAGCGGGTGGCTCTCGCGCGCGCGCTGCTCGCCGGGCCGAAGGTGCTGGTGCTCGATGACCCGCTCTCGGCGGTCGATACGCGCACCGAGTCGTCGATCCTCGACGCCATCGACGAGGCGTCGCGCGGGCGAACGCTGGTGCTGGTCACGCACCGGGTGGCCGCCTCGGCGCGCTGCGACCTCGTGGTCGTGCTCGACGCTGGCAGGGTCGTCGAGAGCGGAACGCACGACGCCCTCCTCGCGCGCGGCGGGCTCTACGCCCGGCTCGCCGAGCGGCAGGCGCTCGAAGCCGAACTGGAGGCCATGTGAGCGACCCCACGCCGTACCGGCAGACCAACGCGAAGCCGCCGAAGCCCAAGGGCACCGCCGCCGAGGCCGAGCGGGCCTTCCATGAGGAAGACGCCCTCGGCAAGACCTACGACTCGCGGCTGCTCAAGCGCCTGTGGCCCTTCATCCGGCCCTACCGCGGGGCGCTCTTCCTCGCGCTCCTCCTGCTTCCCGCCAGCTCGGAGCTCCTGGTCGCACAGCCGCGCATCATGCGCTCGATCATCGACGACGGCGTCGGTCGCGGGGACATCGGCGCCGTGCACCGCGGGTCGATCATCCTCGCGGCGCTCATCGTGGCGGAGTTCGCGGTGCGTTTCGTCTCCGGGTACCTGCTCCAGGTCGTCGGGCAGCGCAGCATGGCCGACGTGCGCCGCGAGGTGTTCCGCTTCCTCCAGGGGCAGCGCATCGCCTTCTTCGACCGCCAGCCCATCGGGCGGCTCGTCACCCGTGTCACCAACGACGTCGACGCCATCGGCGAGCTCTTCGCGTCGGGCGCCGTCACGGCCGTCGGTGACGTCATCACGCTCACGCGCATCGTCATCGCGATGCTGGTGCTCTCGCCGCACCTCTCGGTGCTCACCTTCCTCGCGGTGCCGCCGCTCGCGTGGCTGGTCGATCGTTTTCGCCGCCGCGCGCGCGACGCCTTCCGCGCCATCCGCACCAAGAGCGCCCGGATGAACGCCTACCTCAACGAGCAGGTCACCGGCGTCGCCGTGGTGCAGGCCTACGCGCAGGAGCAGCGCTGCCAGGACGAGTTTCGCGACATCAACGCCGCGTACCGCGAGGCCAACCAGCTCGCCATCCGCTACGACGCGATGCTCTACGCCGTCGTCGACGCCTTCGCGTCCATCTGCATCGCCTCGCTGCTCTTCGCCGGCGCCTGGGCCCTCGGCGCCAGCCGCCCCGCCGCGTCGCTCGGCGTGCTCGTCGCGTTCGTGCAGTACGTGCAGCGCTTCTTCGAGCCGCTGCGCGAGATCTCCTCGAAGTTCACCATCCTGCAAAACGCGATGTCGGGCGCCGAGCGTGTCTTCGGTGTTCTCGACAAGCCCGAGCCCGACGCTCCACCCACTGACGTCCCCCCGCGCGATGGACGGCCGACGCCCAGCGCGATGGTTGCCTTCGAGGACGTTCGCTTCGGCTACCAACCCGATCGCCCCACGCTGCGTGGCGTGAGCTTCGAGGTCGGACGCGGCCGCACCCTCGCCATCGTCGGCCCGACGGGCGCGGGCAAGACGTCCATCATCTCGCTGCTGCAACGTCTCTACGAGGTCGACGAGGGAGCCGTCTTCGTCGACGGCGCGGAGATCCGATCGCTCACCCGCGAAGAGCTGCGCCGCCGCGTCGTGGTGGTTCCGCAGGACGTGCTGCTCTTTCCAGGCGACGTGCTGTCCAACATCGCGCCCGGTGAGGACAAGCCCGACGCGGCCCGCGCGGAGGACGTCGCCCGGCGCATCGGCCTGCTCGACCTGCTCAACCGCCGCGGCATCGGGCTTCAGTCGTCGGTCGGCGAGCGCGGGTCCAACTTCAGCAGCGGCGAGCGGCAGCTCGTGGCGCTGGCGCGCGCCCTCTATCGCGACCCAGAGGTGCTCGTGCTCGACGAGGCCACCGCGAGCCTCGACTCGGAGACCGAGTCGACGGTGCAACGCGCGGTGGCCGAGACCCTGCGCGGTCGCACGGCCATCGTCATCGCCCACCGGCTGAGCACCATCCGCCACGCCGACGAGATCCTCGTGATGCTGCGCGGTGAGGTGGTCGAACGCGGCAACCACGCGGCGCTCATGGCGCTGGGCGGCGTGTACGCCCGCCTGCACCGGCTCCAGTTCGTGACCGAGCCCGTCGTCACCGAAGGGGCGGTCATCGAGGCCGCGCCTGCCACCTGAGCGCGAGCGAGCGAATGTCCGACCTCCTGCACACCGACCAACCCCTTTCGCGCTTCCTCGAGGCGACGCCGGTCATCGACGTCGACTCGCCCGACATCGCGGCCTTCGTCGACGCGCGGTTGCGCGGGCTCGATCCGGTCGCGGCGGCGGAGGCGGTGTTCTTGTTCGTGCGCGACGAGGTGAGCCACTCGTGGGACATCGGCGGTCGCCGCGTGACCTGCGTCGCCTCGGACGTGCTGCGCTACCGCGAGGGCCTCTGCTACGCCAAGAGCCACCTCGCCGCGGCCCTGCTGCGCCGCGCGGGCGTGCCTGCCGGGCTCTGCTACCAGCGCCTCACCCTCAACGACGCCGACGCCTCGGCCGGCTACACGGTGCACGGGCTCAACACCGTCTTCCTCGCGCCGCTCGGCCGGTGGGTGCGCTTCGACGCGCGCGGCAATCGACCCGGTGTCGACGCCCACTTCTCCGTCGACGGTGAGCGGCTGGCCTTTCCGATACGCCCGGAGTTCGGCGAGGTGGACTACCTCCGCAACGAGCCCGACGCGCACCCGCT
Source organism: Polyangiales bacterium (assembly GCA_044229975.1). Classification (GTDB taxonomy): domain Bacteria; phylum Myxococcota_A; class Polyangia; order Polyangiales; genus SCUS01. The sequence continues at coordinate 199,121 of JBGARZ010000003.1, read as the reverse complement.
CGTCGTCGCCGCGCTCTCGGCCCACGACGACGCGCAGGTGTTGATGAACGGCGCGCTGCCGTCGGCGCTGCCTGGTTAGTTCTGTTGGACGATCGTCTCGCGCGGAGCGTTGGGGTCGTTGATGCCCGCGACCTCGCGCACCCGCCGGGTAAGGGCCTCGGTCTCCGGTGAGAGGTGCCAATGCGCCCGCCGCACGCCCTCGTCGTCGTACCAACGAACGAACAGCAGGAAGGTCCTCGACTGCAACCGCTGCTCGTTTTGCCGGATGGCGTTGAAGCCGTTTTCCCCTTCGGTCACTCGCAGGTCGACGCGCCGGTCAGCGGGCAGCACGCCCGCCAGCGGGTCGCGCGCCGCGGCCGCGGTGAGGCGGTAGGCGCGGCTGGTGGCGTTGTCGTCGCCGAGGGTCACGGTCTCGATGCGGACGGCCACGATGAGGTCGCTCTCGGCGGAGAGCCCGCGCACCTGGCGCCGCCAGTCGGAGGCCACGCGGCCGCCGAGGGCGTCGACGTCCTCGATGAAGTCCGCCGCGTCGTCGAAGTAGCGTGAGAGCTCGGGGGCAAACGCTCGCACCGTGACGGTGGGGCCGCTGCTCATGCTCGCGCATCCCGTGGAGAGCGCGGCCAACACCACGAAGGCGGAGAGTCGGTTCACCCTGGTGGGCGTATCACCGTTGGGGGGGCCCGGTCGAGATCGACCACGCGGCGCTCGCGACAGAAGGCCGCCATGTCCTCGGGCAGCGGCGCGTCGACCGTCAGCGGAACCTTGGTGATGGGGTGCGTGATGGTCACCGACGCGGCGTGCAGGGCCTGCCGCGGGAGCAACAGCACCTTCATGCGCTCCTCGTCCGGCGCCTCGTCGAGACACGCCAGGAACATCTCGTCCCCGTGCGCGTAGAGCTTGTCGCCGACGAGGGGGTGACCGACGTGCGCGAGGTGCACCCTGATCTGGTGCTGGCGCCCGGTCTCCGGTCGCGCTGCAACCAGGGTGAACCCGTTGAGCCGCTCCAGCACCTCGACGCGCGTGAGTGAGGGCATACCGCCCCGGGTCACCGGGCGGACGCACATCTTCACGCCGACGTCGCCGCCGTGCAGGCACAGGGGAGCTTCGATGACCTGGTGATCGGCCTCGATCACGCCGTGCACCAGCGCGTGATAGGTCTTGTGCACGCGGCGCTCGGCGAAGTCCTGCTTCATGTTGCGCTCGGCCTCGCGCGAGCGGGCGACGAGCAGCACGCCAGAGGTCTCGCGGTCGATGCGGTGGGCCAGCACCACGCGCTCGTCGGGAAAGCGCTCGGCCAGCACGCTCGTCACCGTGTTGCGATGAAACTTCGCCGTCGGGTGCACCGGCAGCCCCGGGGGCTTGTCGACCGCGATGACGTGGTCATCGACGTAGAGAATCGTCACCTCGCGCGGGGCGGCGGGCTCTTCCCAGCGCGGCCGGTAGAGGGCGATCACCTCGCCCGCACGCACCCGATGCGACGGCCCGAGCAGCTTGCCCTGCGCCGAGAACGCGAAGTGCGTGACGATCTCCGTGGCGCGCGTCCGGGTGAGGCGGGTGAGCTCCAGCGCGAGCCAGCGGTCGAGGCGCATGCCCGCGCGGTCGGCCCGCACCTCGAAGACCGAACACAGCGCGTCGTCGGGGATGGTGGCGGGGCGCACCACGGGGGGAGTCGGGCGCTCGTCGTGGGCGTGCGGGTCGGTGCGCTTGGAGTGCATTTGTCCGTTACCCGCTGGCGTACGGGTGCCGGTCGGGAATAGCACGGAGCCCCGTGTCGCTGCCCCGGAAGACGATGCGCCCTCCGGCCGCCCTGCTGGGCCTGATCGTGTGTGCGCTCACACTCCGCGACCGCTACGCCGAGCGCCTCCGCCCGGGCGTGGTCTCCGCGCGGCGCGTGATGGCCGTGTCTCCCGCCGGACGGGAGCACGTCGCGGGAGGCGTGGTGTCGGGGCGCATCACCGACGAGCGTGGCCGCCCCATCGCGGGCGCGACGCTCCGCTGGATCGCCGTGCGTGAGGGGCTGAGCCTCCCGGTGGTGGCGGTCCCGACCGATGGCGCGGGTCGCTTCGAGGTGCAGGATCTCCCGCTCGGGTCGTGGTGGGTGCAGGTCACCGCGCCGGGTCGTGCGCGGGTCGTGCGCCCCGTACGGGTGCGTGGGCCGGCGCAGTCCATCGCGCTCACCATGGGCCCCGCGGCCTCCATCGACGGCACCACCGTCGCGCTCCGCGGCGCCACCCGCACCGCGCTCGGCTCCGTGCTGCTCCGCGCCACCCGCGAGGGAACCACCGCCGCCGAAGACCCCGGCGTCGCGACTCGCAGCGACGCCACGGGTCGCTTCCGCCTCGACGGTCTCTCGCCCGGAACCTGGCGCATCGAGGTCATCGCCGAGGGCTACGAGGCCCTCCAGCGCATCGGCGTGACCGCGCCCACCACCGACCTCCCTCTCACGCTCCGCGCGCTCGCCACGTTGCAGGTCGCCGTCGTCGACGCCTCGGGCCTCGCGGTGTCGGGCGCGTCGGTCATCGTCTCGGGTTCTGGTGTCTGGCCGCCGCGATCGGCCACCACCGACGCCGAGGGGCACTTCGCGATGCCGTCGCTCCCGGGTGGCGTCTACGAGGTTCGCGCCAGCCGCGGCACCGACGTCGCCGAGCCCATCGCCCCGCTCTGGATCGAGCCCGGTGAGAACCGCGCCGTCCGCTGTACCCTCGGCCCGGGGCAGAGCCTTTCGGGTGTCGTGACCGACGCCGCGACCGGCCGCGCGCTCGCCGGTGCCCGTGTTGCTCTTACCGAGGACGGTATTTCCACGGCGCCCCGCGCCGCGTCCACGGGCGACGATGGGCGCTTCGTGTTCGACGGGATGCTGCCGCGCACGCACACGCTCTGGGTGCGCCTGCCGGGGTACGCGCCGCGCGAGGCGATGCCAGTGATCCCCGGCGGTGATGCGCTCGCGGTGCGGCTCGACCCGGCGGCAACCATCGACGGAATCGTCCTCGACGTGCGGGGGAGGGCGGTCGCCAACGCCCAGGTCGAGGTGGTGGCGCGCGACCTCGACAACCGTCCCCGCTGGGTCACCGCGGCCTCGACCGGCTTTCAAGACGCGCTCTTCAACGCCCAGTCGGGTCGCCCCGCCTCGCTCGTCCCGCGCGGCGATCTCGGCGTGCTCCCGGGGCGCGTTCCCATCGTCCCGGTGGTGCCCGGCGCGCTCGCTGCGACCGTCGACACGGTGGGCTTTCGCACCGACGCCGATGGGCGCTTCCACATCACCGACCTCCCGCCCGGCAGCGCCGTCGTCAGCGTGTCGCACCCCGGATACGCCCGCGCGGTGGCGCCGCCCGTCACGCTCATCGCGGCGCGCTCCACCGAGCAGGAGATCATCCTCCACCCAGGCGGAACGCTCCGCGGCCGCGTGGTCAGCGAGCGCCGACTGCCCACCGCGGGCATCGAGATCGAGCTGCGGAGCCCGTCCGACCCGATGCCGCAGCGCGCGCTCACCACCCTCGACGGAACCTTCAACTTCATCGGCATCTACGGTCCGGCGACGGTGACCGCGTGGATGGCCGGCCGCGTGGTCGCGCGCGCCGAGGTCACGCTGGGCGACGGCGCGGTCGTCCCGCTGGAGCTGGTCCTCGCGGGCAACCTCCGACAGATCGAGGGGAGGGTGGTCGACGAGCGCGGGTTCCCGGTCGGCGGCGCTGCCATCACGGTCACCTCGCTGGACTCGGCCGCGGCTGGCGCCAGCACCGGCGTCGCTGCTCCCGACGGAACCTTCACCGTCTCGGTCGGCGGTCGCGCGGGCGTCTCCATCGCGGCGCGGCACCCCGACTTCGCGCCTCGCGAGATCCGTCTCCCGCAGGTGTCACAACCCGTGCGCATCGAGCTCGTTCGCGGAGCGTCCCTCCGCGGCGTGGTGCGCGACGACGGCTGCGCGAGCGACGCCCCACGCGGCGTCGTCGAGAGCGCCTGCGGTCCGGTGGTGTTCTCCCTGCGTGACTCGCGCGATCTCGCCATCGATCACCTGTGCGACGGCGCCGCGACGCTCCGTCTCTCTGCGCCGGGCTGCGTCTCCGTCGAGCGTCAGCTCCGCGTGGCGGGCGCGACCGTCGACCTCGGCACCTTCGAGCTTCGTGCGGGCGGAGCCGTGAGCGGCGAGGTGCTCGACGACCGCGGCGACCCGGTGGAGGGCGCCTCGGTCCGCGTCTTGGCGGCCTCTGCCGCGGAGCAACAACCCGCCGCGATCACCGACCGCTCGGGGCACTTCGTTCTGCCGACCGTGCCCGAAGGGACGCGCTCCCTCGTGGCCGACCACCGCGGTCGCGCCCGGTCTGATCCGCAGGAGGTACGCGTGCTGCGAGGCACCGAGGTGCGCGGCGTTCGCCTCAGACTATCGGTGTTGACGGGCGATTCCGCCGCGGTGCCGTCGAGCGTGTCGCTGACCCGCACGCTCAACGGCTACCTCGTCGACCGCGTCGAAGACGACTCGGTCGAGGCGCGCGCGGGCATCCAGGTCGGCGACACCATCGTGTCGGTCGACGGGCGCGAACCACGGGACGTACCCGACGCGCTGTCGCGACTGGCGGGTCTCGGTGGATCGGTGGTGATCGTGGATCTGGAGCGGGCGGGGCAGCGGCGGGTGGTGCGTCTGTCCATCGTCGGACGACGCTGACGAGGGTCTACTCGTCGTCCACCTCGGTGATCTCGGGCGCGTCGTCCCAGGGCATGACCTCCGCGCTCGCCGTCGGGCGCACGCAGTACCCAGGGTTGTGCTCGTAGAGCACGATGACGCGCTGTCGAACGCGCCGGATGCCCCCTGTCGTGATCCCCCGGAGAAGTGAAAGCCGACCGAAGCCTTGAGTGCCATCCATCATGTGCGTGACTCCTTCCGCGCGCTCTTCGGAGGGAGCCGGGCGAAGGGTTTCCGACGCGCTGGAAAATAATGTCGGGGATGGTTAACGGGCGGCGGAGGCGCGCTGCCGGGTCAGCTCGTAGAGCGTGATGGCCGCGGCGACGGAGGCGTTGAGCGAGGCGATGGGGCCCGCCATGGGGATCTTCGCGAGCACGTCGCAGCGCTCGCGCACGAGGCGACGCAGACCACGCCCCTCGCTGCCGATGACCACGACACACGGCACCGTGAGGTCCGTCGCGGCGAGCTCGGACGCTCCCTCGGCGTCGAGGCCCACCGCGAGGATGCCCGCCTCACGGATGGTGTCGAGGGCGCGCGAGAGGTTGGTCACCCGCGCGATGGTGGCGTGCTCGGTGGCCCCGGCGCTGGAGCGCACCACCGTCGGGGTCACTGGGGATGCGCGGTCTTTCATGGTGATGATGCCCGCGGCGCCGAACGCGACGGCCGAGCGGATGATGGCGCCGAAGTTGTGCGGGTCGGTCACCTCGTCGAGGGCGACGAGGAAGCCGACGGGGCCCGCGGCGATGGCGCGATCGAGCACCTGCTCGAAGCTCGCGTAGGCGAAGTCCTCACCCGAGAGCGCGATGACGCCCTGGTGACGATCGCCCTCGGCGAGCGCGTCGAGCTCCGCCATCGGGCGCAGCTCGGTGGCGACGCCGCGGTTTTTCGCGTCGTTGAACACGTCCCGCAGCGCACCACGTGCGCCGTCTTCGTGGAGGTAGATGATGGCGATGGATTGGGCGCGGGCCGCGAGCGCTTCTCTCACCGCCCGCACCCCGAGCAGAACCCTCCGCATCAGAGGCCGAGATCGCCGAGGTCGGGCTCGCTGGAGCTGCTGCCGCCGCCGCCGGCGGGCCGCGCCGGACGACGCGTGCCGCCACCCGACGAGTGGGGCCGAGACGCCCCCGTGGGATGCTGCCCAACGCTCGGCACCGCCGGATTGGCCGCCGCGAGGGCCGCCGCGTTCTGTGCCGCGAGAGCCGCCGCCGCCGCCTGGGCCCGCTGCGCGGCCTCGGCCTGGGCGACGCGAGTACGGGCTTCTTCCGCCGCGCGTTCGGCCACCACGCGCCGCTCTTCCGACTCACGCCGCTGAGTCTCGTTGCGCGCCGCCTCCGCCGCTCGCGCCTCTTGCCCCGGCTTGATCACGCCGAAGAACACACCCGCACCGAGCACGCCGATGAGCACGAAGACGCCGCCCGCAACCGCCGCCGGGTTGACGCCCTTCTTCTTCTGCGACTCGATGACGGCGAGCTTCTGCTCCTGCTCCATGCGGAGCTGCATCTCGCGCTCACGCTGCTTCGACTCGGCCTCCAGTCGGATGCGCAGCTCGGCCTCTTCGCGCTCGCGCCGGACGCGCTCCTCTTCCTCGCGACGCCGACGCTCTTCGGCCGCGCGGGCCTCTTCGGCCGCGCGCACCTGCGCCAGCCGGGCCTCTTCCTCGCGACGCCGCGCCTCCTCCAGCCGCAGCCGCTCGCCGTCCTCCGCGCGCTTCTTCTCGTCCTCTTCCTGCTTGATGCGATCTTCTTCGATCTCCATCAGGCTCCGGAGCGAGAACATCACGGAGTCTTCCTTCTGCTGCTGGCTCATCGACGACTCTCCTCAGCGCCTCGGCGCAACTCCAACCACTTCGAACGCATCACTCGCGTCGAGAGCTTTGTGCCATCAAGGGAATGTTCCCGCAAGGGCGGAACGCCTCGACAACCCTGATATCCGTGCAAGCCCCTCGGCTTTACTCGCGCCAGAAGAACTTCCAGGGGTTGTGCTTCAGGTCGCGGATCATCTCCTGGAGGTCGTCGTAGATCTCCTCGTCCATGAGGAGCGCTCCGACCGTTCCGTGCCCCGATCGCACCCGCGTGCTGACCGACTGCACGTCGGTCATCACGGCGTTGGCCCGCTCGCTGAGCGTCCGCACTTCGCGCAGCGTGTGCTGAAGGTCCTGGATCTGCGGGTCGCCCACGCCCTGGGCGATGTGGTCGAGCCGGCTGATGAGCGAACGGGCATCCCGCGAGAGCGCCGGGACGTCGCGGTCGATGGTCGTCAGGATCGACTCGGCATGTTGGATGATGCGCCGCGCCTGCGGCCCATCGACGTAGCGATCGCGGGTCGCGTTGACGAGCCCGTCGGTGTCGCGGACGAGCCGGTCGGTGTTTTCGAGGATCGAGTCGACGCGCCCGGTGTTGCGGTGGAGCAGGTCGCGCGTGTCGTGCAGCACCCCAGAGAGGTCGTCGGCCATCGCGCCGATCTGCGCGCGGTTGTTGTGCATCGCCGTGACGGTGTCATCGAGCAGCGTGTAGGCCCGCGCTACGAAGAGGTCGATGCGCGGCGGGTCGATGCCCTCGACGGGCCGCGAGATGTCGAGCGCCGGTCGGGTGCTTGAGCCCGGGTCGATGGCGAGAAACTGCTCCCCCAGCACACCCTGGGTGGTCACGTAGAAGGCCGCGTCGGAGTGCAGCTCGCGTCGGTAGCGTTCGTCGACCTCGATGTGCACCCGCACCAGCGAACTGCGCTGCGTGCGCGGGTCGATCTGTGGACCACGGAACTCCAGTCGATCGACCGCGCCGACCCGCACGCCTGCGATCTTCACCGGCGCGCCGCCCTGGAGACCGCCCGGGTTGTTGAAGTCGACGGCGATGGAGAAGCGCTTGCCGAAGTGGAGCCCTCCCATCACCAGCACCAGCGCCACGAGGAGACCGCCGGCGACCAGCACCAGGAGCCCCACCTTCACCTCGATCGATCGCGCGGCGGCCATCAGCGTTGGCCGCGGAGACTACCGTCGAACGCCATCACCATCACACCTCCATCGGACCTTCCGCGATTCCGCGGGTGAACTGCCGCACGATCGCGTCCTCGCTCTCGCGAAACTCCCCGGGTGTGCCGACCTTCCGCAGCTTGCCCTTGTAGAGAAACGCGATGCGGTCGGCGATGCTGAAGATCGACGCGAGGTCGTGCGACACCACGACGCTCGTGACCCCGAGCTTGTCCGACAGCTCGCGGATGAGCCGGTCGACGCGCCGCGCGCTCACCGGGTCGAGCGAGGTGGTGGGCTCGTCGAAGAGCACGTAGCGCGGGTCGACGGTGAGCGCCCTCGCGATGGCCACGCGCTTGCGCATCCCGTCGCCGAGCTCGGCCGGGAAGCGGTCGCCGTACGCCTGCATGTGCACCACCTCCAACCGTCGCCGAGCCTCCGCGAGGGCGTCCTTCATGGACAGCCCGCGGTGCTTGCGGAGGGGGAGGGCGACGTTTTCCGCGCAGCTCATCGAGTCGAAGAGCGTCGAGTGTTGGAAGACCATCGCGCAGACGCGCCGCACCTCGTAGAGCGCCGCGGTGTCGAGCTTCGAGACGTCGCGGCCGTCGAGGAAGATCTCGCCCGCGTCGGGCTTGAGCAGCCCGATGAGGTGCTTGATGAGCACGCTCTTGCCCGCGCCCGAAGCCCCGATGAGGAAGAACACCTCGCCATCCGGGATGGTGAGGTCGACCCCGTCGAGCACGGTCTTCGGACCGAACGCCTTCCGGATGCCGCGAAACTCGATCATCCAAACACCACGAAGCCGACGCCCGAGATCACCAGGTCGAGCATGATCACCGCGAGCGAGCTGTTGACCACCGCGCTCGTCGTGGCCGACCCGACGCCCTCGCTGCCACCGCGCGTCGTGAGCCCGCACCACCCCGACACCACCGGGATCGCCGCGCCGTAGGCCACGCACTTCATCAACCCCTGGATGAGGTCGCCGCGATCGAGCAGCGAGAAGTTGATGTACGTCAGCGGCTGCACGTCGAAGACGAACCACGCCGTCGCCCCGCCCGCTGCGAAGCTCACCAGACTCGACCACACCACCAGCGCGGCCGTCATCACCACGCATGCGATGAAGCGCGGCACCACGAGGTGGTCCACCGGATCGACGCCGCACATCCGCAGCGCGTCCACCTGCTCCGTCACTACCATGCTGCCGATCTCCGCGGCGATGCCCGCACCCACCCGCGTGGCCAGCATCAGCGCCGCGATGGACGGGCCGAGGTCGCGCACCAGCAGCTCCAGAAACGTCGCGCCCAGCAACGTCAGATCGGGCACCACCCGCAGGAGCTGCAACCCGCTCTGGAACACCAGGATCATCCCGATGAAGCCCATGGTCACCGAGAGGAAGAACGCCGAGCGGTTGCCCACCTCGTAACACTGCCGCGCGACCTCACCGGGCTGGCGTCGTCCGCGCGCTGTCCAGTAGAGCGTTCGGAGGAAGACGCCCTGCAGCTCGCGTGCGTCGCCGACGACCTTCTCCAGGACGATGGTGAGAGGCGACCGTGGTGCTTCGAGGTCGGCGCTCATTGCAGAACGTACGTCGCGAGGTAGTCGCAGACGAAGATGCCGGTGGCGCTCGCGACCACCGAGGCGTTGACGGCGCGGCCCACGCCCGGCGCGCCGCCCGACACCGCGAGCCCGAAGTGGCTGCTTGAGAGGGCGATGACGCCACCAAAGAGCACACTCTTGATGAGCCCGGTAGCGAGGTCCCAGACGCGGATGGTCTCGAGGAAGCCGTTGAAGAAGGTGGCCGTGCTCACGCCGAGGAGCGCGTCGCCCATCCCCGCCGCGCCGAGGAGCGCGAGCACGTCGCCGTAGACCGTGAGCACGAAGAGCATCACCACCATCGCGATGACCCGCGGCAGGATCAGGTACGACAGCGGGTCGATGGCGAGCGTCTCCAGCGCGTCGATCTGCTCGGTGACGGTCATGGTCGCGAGCTCGGCGGTGTTGTTGGCCCCGACGCGACCCGAGAACATCAGCGCGATGAGGATGGGTCCTACCTCGCGCAGCGTCGCGAAGCCGGCGCCCCAACCGAGGAGCCCCTCGGCCCCGAAGCGGCGGATGAGCACCCCCGCCTGGATCACCATGATGCCGCCCGTGAAGAGCGCCGTGACCCCGACGATGGGCAGCGATCGCACGCCCATGCGGTACAGGTTGCGCCAGAGCTCTGGCCCATCGAGCCGCGGCGGAACCATCCGTCGCGCGAGCCGCCCCGCGAGCACGGCCGCCCCGCCGACGTCGGTGGCGAGGTTGAGCAGGGCGCGCCCGGTCTGCGCTGGGAGGCCGTCTTCTTCCGTCGCCATCGGTGCGCTCGTCGCCGAAGCCTACAACGGCCCGTCGACCTCCCCGTGGACGAACTGCTTTACCACCGGGTGTAACGACTCCTGCGCCTCGGCGGTGGTTCCGTCGAAGATCAATGAGCCGTCGAGCATCATCCCGACGCGGTCCGTAACCGTGAGCAGCCGGTCGATGTCGCTCGACACCATCACCACCGTCGCCCCGGACTCCTGCTGTTCGCGACGCAGCAGGTCGAAGATCTTCTGTGAGGTCACCGGGTCGAGGCCCGCCGCGGGCTCGTCGTAGAGCACCACCTCGGCGCGGGTCACCGTCGCGCGCGCCACCCCGACGCGCTTCTTCTGACCGCCCGAGAGCCCACCTGGGAGTCGGTCTTCGAAGCCGGGGAGGGACACCGCGCGCAGCCGATCGGCCACGCGATCCGCGATCTCGGCCTCGTCCGTGACGCCGCGGCGGCGCAGCGGGAACGCGATGTTCTCGGCGACGGTGAGGTGGTCGAAGAGGGCGTTGTTCTGGAAGAGCATGCCGATGCGGTTGCGAATCGCCTGGAGCGACACCTCGTCGAGCGACCCCAGCTCGCTCCCGCACACCGTGACGGTGCCCCGCTCGGGTCGGAGCAAGCCCGCCAGGCACTTGAGCAGCACGCTCTTCCCCGCCGCGCCGGGGCCGATGAGCCCGTACAGACACCCCGTGGGCACCGTCAGCGTCACGCCCCGCAGTACGGGTGCCGCGTAGCGCTTCCAGACCTTCGTCACCTCGATCATCGCGAAGGCGATCCTATGCCCTTCGGCATCGGTGTAGGCTCTCGCGGCGTCCATGTCTCCACGGTGGCTCCTCCTCCTCGTCCCTCTCGTCGCGTGTGCTTCCCGCAACGAGTCCCCCTACGGCTCGTGCACGTCGCCCTCGGCGTGCGCCGAGTCCACGCCGCGGTGCATACAGTTCAACAACCGCCTCACCATGCGACAGATCGGCCTGTGCACGGTCGCGTGCACCACCAGCGCCGATTGCCCCGACCGTGGCGTGTGCGTCAACACCGAGACCGCGGCCCTCGGCTTCGTGTGCGCGCAGCGCTGCACCGACGCGATGGAGTGCCGCGCCGCCGGGGTCATCTGCCCCAACGTCCGGCCCGACGAGAACGCCTGCGTTCCGTAGAGGACTTCCGCCCCGCCCGCGGGTGGTTGTATGCCCTCGGTCGATGAGCACCCAGGCCGACCTCGCCCAGCGACTCCAACCCGTCATCGAGCGCACCTTCGCCGACCGCACGCTGCTGCGCTCCGACGAGAGCACCCGCGCCGTCGAGGAGACCCTCGAAGCCCTCGACCGCGGGACCATCCGCGTCGCCACCCGCGACGACGCCGGCTGGACCGTCCACCCGTGGATCAAGCAGGCCATCCTCCTCTACTTCGCCCTCCGTCCGATGGAGCGCATGACCGCCGGCCCGCTCTCCTTCCAGGACAAGATCCCGGTGAAGACGCCCCCCGACGGCGTGCGCATCGTCCCGCCCGGAACCGTCCGCTACGGCGCCTACGTCGCCCCGGGCGCCATCGTGATGCCGGGCTACGTCAACATCGGCGCGTACGTCGACACGGGCTCCATGGTCGACACCTGGGCGACGGTTGGCTCGTGCGCGCAGATCGGCCGCGACGTGCACCTCGCGGGCGGCGTCGGCATCGGCGGCGTGCTGGAGCCGCCGGGTGCGCGCCCCGTCATCATCGAAGACGGAGCCTTCGTGGGCTCGCGGGTCATCGTGGTGGAGGGTGTTCACGTCGAGCAGGAGGCCGTGCTCGGCGCGGGCGTGGTGCTCACCTCCAGCACCTCCATCGTCGATGTGACGGGCGAGTCGCCGAACGAGTGGAAGGGCCGCATTCCGGCGCGCAGCGTGGTCATCCCGGGCATGCGGCCGAAGCGCTTCCCGGCGGGTGAGTTCATGGTGCCGTGCGCGCTCATCATCGGTCGTCGCTCGGAGAGCACCGACCGCAAGACCTCACTGGAGCGCGCGCTCCGCGACCACGAGGTCTCGGTATGACGGTGTCCCACGTCGAGCGGCACCTGCTCGATCTGTGCGAGGTCGCATCGCTCACCGGCGAGGAAGGTCCGCTCTGCGATCGCGTCGAGGCGCAGCTCCGCGCGCTGCTCGGAGACGCTGCGGTGGCGCGTGATGGGCACAGCCTCGTGGTGACGCCGAAGGTCGCCTCGTCGGGTCCACGCGTGGTGCTCGCGGGTCACTTCGACGTGGTGAAGACGCAGCACGACGGGCCGACGCGCATCGAGGGAGACCGCATCTACGGTGCGGGGGCGGCGGACATGAAGTCGGGCCTCGCGGTGATGCTGTGCCTGCTCGAAGACATCGCGGGCGGAGCGGAGACGCGCTTCCAGCCGACCTTCGTCTTCTATGAGCGCGAGGAGGGGCCCTTCCTCGAAAACCGCCTCGGCGACATCCTCGAAAACTTCCCCGCGCTCAAGACCGTCGACCTCGCGGTGTGCCTCGAACCGAGCTCCAACGGCCTCCAGCTCGGGTGCATGGGCAGCGTTCATGCGCGGGTGCACTTCCACGGGCGCACCTCCCACAGCGCGCGCCCCTGGCAGGGCGAAAACGCCATCCACAAGGCGGGGGCGTTTCTGTCGCGGCTGCACGCGTTGGCGCCGCGCGACGTGGTGCTGGAGGGGATGCTCTACCGCGAGGTCGTGTCGGCCACGCTTGCGGAGGGCGGTCGCGGTCGCAACGTGGTTCCCGATCGCTTCACGCTCAACGTGAACTACCGCTTCGCGCCGGGGCGCACGCCGGACGACGCGGTGGCCGACCTGGAGGCGTTGGTCGCGGGCGAGGCCGAGATCGAGGTCTTCGATCGGTCACCGTCGGCGCCGCCGTGCCGTGACAACGCGCTGGTGCAGGCGCTCATCGACGGCGGCGTCGAGGGCGTCGAACCCAAGCAGGCGTGGACCGACGTGGCCCGCTTCGCGAGCGTCGGCGTCGCGGCCGTCAACCTCGGGCCGGGCACCCAGTCGCAAGCTCACCAGCGCAACGAGTGGACCGATCGCGGCGCCCTCGAACGCGGCCTCGTGCTCTTCCGTCGGTGGCTCCTGCGCTCCGACGCATGACCACCGGCGCCGTCCACCGCATCGTGCAAGAAGGAACGTCATGAAGCTTCATTGGACTGCTCTTGGAATGATCGCACTCGCCGGATGCTCCGACCCGGTGGCCCCGCCCGTGACGACCGACGTGCCGACGTCCACCGACGTCGTGACCGCTGATGTCGGCAGCCCCGTCGACTCAGGCGACCCTACCGACAGCGGAACGGCCACCGATCGCGGCAACCCTGTCGACGTTGGGAGCACCACCGACCTCGGCGCCGATGCCGGGACGCCGAGCGACGTGCCTGTGGTGACCGATGTCCCGGTGGTGGGCGACGCTGGATCTTCCAGTGTTGTCATCAACGAGATCCACGCGGCGGGCGACGACTGGGTCGAGCTCAAGAACATCGGCCCCACGAGCGTCGATCTCAGCGGCCTGGTGCTCGCCGACACGGACACCGACGTCGACGGCGGCGCGCCTCGCCTCGGCGACGGGATGACCTTCCCGGCGGGGACGACTCTCGCGGCGGGGCAGCACCTGTTGATCGTGGCCGACCTCTCGATGCCCGCGATGGGCCCGCAGATGTCATGCCTCGGCGATGCGGGCCCGATGACCTGCTACTACGCGGGCTTCGGCATCAGCGCGCCGCGCGGGGAGCGCATCTACCTGCTCACCGCGGCCGGCTCCGAGATCGCCCATAGCGACATTCCCCCCAACGCGGCGACCACGGGTCGGTCGTGGGGGCGGCTGCCCGATGGCACCGGCGACTTCATGCTGACCATCGAGACGCCGGGCCGCGCCAACGCGGCGCCCTGATTGCCCGAGTGCGCTCGCACTGTTAGAGGGAGCGCGTGCCCCCCGCCACCCACGACATCGAACGTGACCCCGTCGGCTCGTACCTCGAAGAGTGGGAGGCGCAGCTCGCCCGTTGGGGGGAGCGGCCCTTCCGCGCGAAGCAGGTGTTCCGGTGGATCCACACGCGATCGGTCGCCGACCCCGCGGGGATGACCGACATCGCCAAGGCGCTGCGCGAGCGGCTGTCGGCGACGGCGCTGCACATGCCGGTGGTCATCGAGAAGGTGCACCGCGCGGGTGACGACACGCGCAAGGTGCTCGTGGGCTTCCCCGACACCCCCGGCAGCGGAACCGTCGAGACCGTCCTCATCCCCCCGATGCCCGATGACGACGTGGAAGAAGACGTCGACGATGAACCTGCTCCCAGCGGGCTTCGCGTCGCCGCGCGTCGGGTGACCCAGTGCATCTCCACGCAGGTCGGCTGCGCGATGGGCTGCGTGTTCTGCGCGTCGGGCGTGGCCGGCCTCAAGCGCCATCTCACGGCGGGCGAGATCGTCGCGCAGGTGCTCCTCGGCCGAACGCTGCTCGACCCGGGCGAGGCCATCCGCAACGTGGTGCTCATGGGCATGGGCGAACCGCTCCACAACTACGACGCGGTGGCCCGGGCACTGCGGCTGCTCACGCACCACGACGGCATCGACCTCGCGGCGCGCCGCGTGACCGTGAGCACCTCGGGGCTCGTCCCGGAGATCGATCGGCTGGGGGAGGAGTTCCGCGGCGAGGTGTCGTTGGCCATCTCGCTGCACGCGCCGACCGACGAACTCCGCACGGCGCTCATGCCCATCAACCGACGCTACCCGTTGAGCGAGCTGATGCCCGCGCTGCGCCGTTATCCCCTCGGGCGTCGTCGTCGTATCACCGTCGAGTACACGCTCATCCGCGGCGTCAACGACCAGGGCTCCCATGCGCGGGCGCTGTCAAAGCTGCTGCGCGGCCTCTCGGTGAAGATCAACCTCATCCCGCTCAACCCTGTGGATGGCGTTCCGTACGACGCGCCGCGGAAGGAAGACGTGCTGTCGTTTCAGTCGTTGCTGCGGGCCGACGGGTACGCGGTGTTCATCCGCAAGACGCGCGGCGATGACATCGACGCGGCGTGCGGCCAGCTCGCGCTCCAGGGGGCATCTCCGGTGAAGCGCAAGCTCCCGGTCTTCGCGGAGCCCAAGCCCTCGTGAGCGAGCGGGAGCCGCGCCCGGACGAGAAGCGCACCCGTCGGGTGAGGGCGTGGGCAGCGGCGGTGGCGGTTCTCTTCGGGGCGGTTCTCCTGCTGGAGCAGTTCGCACCCGGCGCGTCGCGCGTGGTGCCGTACTCGGAGTTTCGGGCGAGCGTTCGAGCGGGTCGTGTGTCGTCGGTGAGGCTCGGCGATCGCCTGTTGCGCGGTCGCTACCGACAGGGTGCTTCGGCCGGGGCGCGGACCCCGATGGACTTCGAGGTGGTGCGGGTGTCCGACCCGCAGCTCATCGCGCTGCTGGAGGAGAAGGGTGTCTCCTACGAGGGCACGGCCGACACCCGTGTGCTCTCGTCGCTGCTGATGGCGGGCTTCTTCGTGCTGGTCACGCTGATGCTCGGACGATGGATCATCGAGCGCCTCCAGGGGGGCTCGTCGGGGGGTGTTCTTTCGTTTGGAAAGAGCCGCGGCAAGGTGGCGGGCGAGAAGGACGTCACCGTGCGCTTCGACGACGTCGCGGGCGTCGACGAGGCGAAGCGCGAGCTGCAGGAGGTCGTGGAGTTTCTCCGCGACGCCGAACGCTTCAAGAAGGTCGGCGCGCGCATCCCGCGAGGGGTTCTGCTGGTGGGGCCGCCGGGAACGGGCAAGACGCTGCTGGCGCGCGCGGTGGCGGGCGAGGCCGGGGTGCCGTTCATCTCGCTGAGCGGGAGCGAGTTCGTGGAGATGTTCGTGGGGGTGGGCGCGGCGCGGGTGCGCGATCTCTTCGAGGGGGCGCAGTCGCAGGCGCCGTGCATCGTGTTCATCGACGAGCTCGACGCGCTGGGTCGCAGCCGTGGCGGCGGCGCGATGGCATCCAACGAAGAGCGCGAGCAGACGCTCAACCAGCTCCTCGTGGAGATGGACGGGTTCGCGGCCAACAACGGGGTGATCGTGCTGGCGGCGACCAACCGACCGGAGATCCTCGACGCGGCGCTGCTGCGCCCTGGGCGCTTCGACCGACAGGTCCTGGTCGACCGGCCCGATCGACTGGGTCGTCTCGCCGTCTTGAAGGTTCACGGGCGGACGGTGTCACTGGCTCCCGATGTCGACCTGGAGCGCGTCGCGGTGGAGACAACGGGCTACTCGGGCGCCGATCTCGCGAACCTCATCAACGAAGCGGCGCTGCTCGCTGCGAGGCGCGGCGCGGCGGCGGCGACCGGCGACGATCTGCGCGAGGCCATGGAGCGCGTGGCAGCGGGTCTGGAGCGTCGCTCGCGCGTGCTGACCCCGGAGGAGCGTCGGCGGGTCGCGTATCACGAGCTCGGACACGCGCTGGTGGCGGAGGTGGTCGGCGGCGCGTCGAAGGTGACGAAGGTGTCCATCGTGCCGCGCGGGCTCGGCGCGCTCGGATACACGCTGAAGCGCCCCGACGAAGATCGCTACCTGATGACCGAGAGTGAGCTGCGGGCCCAGCTGGCTTCGCTGCTTGGAGGGCGGGCGGCCGAGTCGCTCTTCCTCGGTGAGGTGTCCACCGGGGCGGCGAGCGACCTCTCGCAGGCGACGGAGATGGCGCGCGCGATGGTGGTGGAGTTCGGGATGTCCGAGAAGGTCGGCGCGGTGTCGCTGGGACGCGGTCGCTCCATCGGCGAGTGGGGGACGATGTCCGAGCGCGGCGGCGCGGAGCACGGCGCAGAGCTGGCCGACCTCGTGGACGCCGAGGTTCGGCGCACGGTGTCGAGCGCGGAGCTGGTCGCGCGTGAAGTGCTCGAACGGCACACCGTCGCGGTCCACGCGCTGGCAGTGGCCCTGCTGGAGCGAGAGCACCTCGACGGCGCGGAGCTGCGAACGTTGTTGGACGAGGCGATGCGAGGAGAGGCGGAGAAGTCATGAGGCGCTCGGTGCGACTGAAGGTCATTGGGTTGTTGGCCATGCCGCTGGTGGTGGGCTGCGGCCGAACCGAGCTGGAGGGCGACCTGTCTTTCGACGAAGACTCCTCGATCGAGGACCGACCACAGGTCGATGTCCCAACGGTGGATGTGCCGGACGGAGGATTCATCATCGACGTTCCGACCGACCGTGGTGACGCCGTCGATGTGGCCGACGCGCAGGATGTCCCCGACGTGGCGGACATCGCTGACGTGGTCGTCGAGGAAGACGTCGCCGACGCAGGAGAGGTCGGGGATGCCGAGGACGTGGTCGATGCAGGGGACGTGGAGGACGTCGCCGATGCGGAAGACGTCACCGATGTCACGGATGCGACCGATGTGGCGGACGTCACGGACGTCACGGACGTTGCCGACGTTCCAGACGCCATCGATGCGGGCTGCGGTGGTGGTCCGGCGTGCGATCCGGGTACGCAGTGTTGCGGAGTGTTCTGTGTCGACGTCCAAGCCGACACCAACAACTGCGGTGCCTGCGGCCGGGTCTGCGTGGTTCCCCCGGGGCGTAGCGTGGCGTGCGTCGCGGGTGCGTGCGTCGCGGGTGCGTGTCTCCCGGGCTTTGCCGACTGCAACGGAGTGGGGGCCGACGGCTGCGAGGCCGACGTCACGTCCGACCCACTCAACTGCGGGAGCTGCGGCGCGACCTGCATGCCGGGATCGAGCTGCGCTGGCAGTGTCTGTGGGCGACCGAGCACCGGAACCGAAGGGGCGTTCAACCCCACGGTCAACCCGACGTACCTCTCGCCGGGCGTGCACAACTTCACGACCATCAACGTGCCCGCGGGCGTGGTCGTGTTCGTCGCCGGTGGCGGCGCCAACAACGGAACCCTCGACCTTCGTGCCACGGGCGACGTCGTGGTCGACGGAACCATCGACGTGTCGGGCGGCCCTGGCAGCCAGTCGACCATCACCTCGCGCAGCACCCGACAGGGCCGCGCTGGCGCCGGCGGGTTCAGCGGCGATCCGCGCACGGCGACACCGGGCCCCGCCTGCGAGTGGGTCGCGGGCGTCTCCGGTGGCAACGGG
Source organism: Polyangiales bacterium (assembly GCA_044229975.1). GTDB lineage: Bacteria > Myxococcota_A > Polyangia > Polyangiales > SCUS01. The sequence continues at coordinate 181,094 of JBGARZ010000003.1, read as the reverse complement.
CGCGGGATGGCCGGAACCACGGGTTCGTGTCGTGTCGGAAGCAACGCGGCCTGCATCACCGACAATCCGACGCAGCTCATCTTCGCCGCGCCGCCCGCGCAGTTTGGCGGCGGCGGCGGCGTCTTCACGGGTTATCGCGCCTACGGGGCGGGCGGCGGTGGTTTCGCTGGCGGCGGGGCAGGAGCGTTGGGGGCGACATTTCCGGGGCAGGGCGATTGCGGGGGCATCACGGCCGGGGGAGGAGCGGGCGTGGGGCGCGGCGGTAGTGCGGGCAGCGCGCTCTACAACGGGAGCGACGGGGTCCTCGGTCAGACGCAGTGCCCCGGGTCGCGGCCTGGCATCCCGGCCTCGTGGGTCGGTGGCGGCGGAGGTGGGGCGATCGGCGCCGATGCCGTGGCCGATCTTGCGGTGGACCGCACCTTCTACCCTGGCTCCGGGGGTGGTGGCGGTAGCGGTGACTACCTCAACCGACCGGCTTTCGGCGGAACCTCGGGCGGTGGTGGTGGTGGTGGTGCCCTTCGCATCTGGACGGACACGCGGATGACCATCAACGGTCGACTCCTGGCCAACGGCGGGGAAGGCGGCGACGCGTACATCGGAACGAACCGGGCCGCAGGCTGCGACCCTCAGCCCGGCGCGGCGGGTGGCGGCGGTTCGGGCGGTGTGCTCTTCCTCCGGGCACCGACCATCACCGTCACTGCGCGGGCGGAGCTATCCGCTGCTGGTGGACCTGGTGGAGCCGGCAGCCTCTACGCGACGGGCGGATCGGGCGGTACGGGTGGCCTCGGACGCATCCGGCTCAGCGTCGATTCGTCGCGTTGCCGGTTGGACGGGCGCTTCACTCCCCCGCTCGCGGCTGCGTGCGCTCCAGCGAGCATGACGGGTCGAGCCTTCGTCGCGGCCTATCCACGCTGACCCTTCGAGGGTCGGCGGCGCTCTTCAGGGCACATCGGGAGTTCCTGGGCTGGGTGTTCAATGAGCACTCAGTTCAAGTGACAAGACCGCGTGCGCGAAATAGAAACAACCCCTCAACCCGCACTCCGGAGAGTGTGCGTTGAGGGGTCGTCGCAGGCTGCCGAGTGCGATGACTCAGGCTGCCGCCGAGCTCATTCGAGCTCGTTGGTGATGACGATCTGTCCGCCCTGGATTTCGCCGGCGTTGAGAGCGGCCGAGCGGCTGAAGGACGAGTTGGTCGAGTCGCCGTCGATGTTGCCGGTCGCGATCGAGTTGAAGCTCGTGGCGCTCGCGGTCGCGGAGTACTGGTAGTACAGGGGGGCGTCAACCGAGAAGCCGATCGCGCTCCAGCCAGAGTCGCCGGTGAAGGCGGTGGGCTGGGCGGGGTACTTCGAGGCCGAGGGGGCGGCGGTCGGGGTGGCGACGGCCGAGGCGAAGCTGGCGACGCTCTGCTCCGACGACTGGTTGAAGTACGCGGTCTCGCCCTGGTAGATCTTGGCGATATTGCCAGTGGCTTCCGAGGTCTTCGAGCGCTTCACGTAGCGGGTGAACGCCGGGATCGCGACCGCCGCGAGAATGCCCAGAATCACAACCACGATCATGAGCTCGACGAGGGTGAAGCCAGCGAGAACCTTCTTCATGGAACGCTTCATGGGGATTTACTCCGTCCGTTGATGCATTTGACTTTCCTGAACCGTTCAGGTCGTCGGTGCCTCGGATTGGACAGCGAAGCCTATTGCAGTCGTTATGCCATCGGACGCTGGCACCTCACCGCCGGTTTGGGATATCTCAAAAACGCGAGGAGCTCTGAGATCCAACGAGAAGAACGACAGCTGGCACAGAGGCGACGGAGGGCGGTTGCGGCCCCCAGGGTGACGCGTTTGGTCACTGCGCCTTGACGGGTTCGGGTATCCGACAAGAAGGCGGAATCTGCGACGCTCTGCGGCATTCAGGGACATCGACGTGCGTTACGCCCGTTGCGCCTACCGGGGGAGGACGGTCGAGCGTCGACCGAGCGTATCGGCGATAGGGGACGGGGATGGTCGAGCGTCAAGGCGGACCATCGGCGATGGTTCCGAGCGACGGTCGAGCATCGGGGAGGGGTATTGGCGACAGACGGCGAACGGTCGAGCGTCCTCAAACGCCAGCCTCCCGCCCTATAGTAGGGGCGACCGGGCTTGGAGCAGTTTGTGGCCTGACACTGCGTAGAGACGCTGTCAGGCCAGGAAGCGGAGCCACCCAAGGGATTTGAACCCTCGACCTACGGTTTACGAAACCGTTGCTCTACCCCTGAGCTAGGGTGGCACAGGGAGGCGCCGCTTCTATCACAGCTTTGACGCCGCGCAAGATCCAACCGCGCGGGTTGGCGGTCGCAACGCGTTTCGGTAGGAAAGCCCCCGTGATAGCTCCTCTGATCGACCTTCGCTCCGACACCCTGACCCGCCCAACCCCCGGCATGCGCTCGGCCATCGCCGAGGCGGTCGTCGGCGACGACGTGTTTGGAGAAGACCCCACCGTCGCTGCGCTCGAAGCTCGCGTCGCTGACCTCCTCGGTCGCGAGGCCGCGCTCTTCGTCCCGTCCGGAACCATGGCCAACCAGATCGCGCTCCAGCTCCACGCGGCGCACGGCGAGGAGGTGCTTGTCGCCGAAGGCGCCCACTGTCTCTGGTACGAGACCGGCGCCGCCGCCGCGATTGCAGGGGTGCAACTCGTCCCCGTCGGTCGGGAGGGCGCCGTCACGGCGGCGGAGGTGCGCGCCGCGGTGCGCCCCACCGTAGACTGGTGCCCGACGACCCGAGCGCTCGTCCTTGAGAACACCCACAACCGCGCTGGTGGGCGGGTCATCGAACTCGCCCTCGTGGAGTCCGCCATGGCCCAGGCGCAGGCGCTCGGACTCACCGTTCACCTCGACGGCGCGCGTCTCTTCAACGCGGCTGCTGCCCTCGGCGTCTCTCCGCGCGAGGTTGCGCTGCGGGCCGACACCGTCTCCGTGTGCCTCTCGAAGGGGCTCGGCGCACCCGTCGGATCGCTCCTGGCGGGTACCCGCGACCACGTCCGCGCCGCGCGTCGACTCCGCAAGCGGATGGGTGGCGGCATGCGCCAGGTAGGCGTGCTCGCGGCCGCGGGCCTCTACGCGCTCGATCACCACGTCCATCGCCTCGTCGACGATCATGAGTCTGCGCGTGCGCTCGCCGCCGCCGTCGCCGGAAGTCGGGCCATCGCCGTCGTCGAGCCGCAGACCAACATCGTGATGTTCGATCTGCCCCCCGAGGGCGGTCTCGACGCTGGCGCCTTCGTCGAGCGAGCCCGAGCGGCTGGGGTGTTGCTGTCGGCGTTTGGGCCTCACCGCGTGCGCGCGGTGACCCACCTCGACGTGAGCCTCCCGTCGGCTCGCGACGCTGGCACCGTGCTGCGCGCCATCGCCGAAGCCAGCATCGCGTGACGTTTCGTTGGTCCGCCATCGCGTGCCTTGGGCCGGCAGCGCTCGTGGTGGCGTGCGCAGCGCGTCCGCCGATCGCGTACCGAACACAGCTCGCCGCAGGCGATCGCGCCTACCACGCCGGGCGCTTTGGCGAGGCCGCGCAAGCCTACGAGCGCGCGTCCCAAGAGGCCTTGTCGGCACGCGACCGGGGCGACGCCCGCTACCGGGCCGCGATGGCGTGTCGGCGGTTCGGTGACGCTCGCTGCACCGCGCGTCTTCTCTCCGAGGTGGCGTCTGAAGGCAGCGACTGGGATCACGCCCCACGCGCGCGTCTCGAACTCGCCTCGCTCGCGCTGCGGTCGTCGGTGGGCGTCGAGCGCGAGTCGGGGATGCAGCAGCTCCGCACGCTCATCGAGCAGTCGCCGGAGACCGGCCCGGCGCTGGGGGCCTTGCGGCTTGCGCTGCGGGCCCTCGACGCCGACGACCCCACTCGCTCGCGATCTGTCGCCTGGTTGGAGACGCTCGCGCTCGTCCCGCGGGTGGCGGGCTCCATCCTCCTCGAGAGCGTGCTCGCCGCGCGTGCAGCCCGACTTGAGGCACGCGGCGACACGGTGGCCGCGATCGCCGCGTGGCGCGGGATGTTGGAGCGCGTTCCGTATCCCAACAACAGCCACTGGGACGACGGCCACCTCGCGCTCGCGCGGCTGCTGCGCGCGCAGGGGCGGGCGGGGGAAGCGGTGCAGGCCATCGAGCGGATGCTCGCCGTGCGCGAGTCGTCGTGGGGAAACGGCAGCTACGCCGCACCGCGCTTCGACGACGGAGCGTGGCTGCGCGCGGAGATCCTTCGCGACGATCTGGGTGAGCTCGCAGCTGCAGCCGACGCATACCACCAGGTGTATGCCGAACACCCCACGTCGCTACGCCGCGACGACGCGCTCTGGGAGGAGGCCGCCCTGCGTCGACGCACTGACCCGGCGGCGGCGTGTCGCGTGTGGCGGACGCTCGCGACGGAGTTTGCGTGTCGACGCTTCGCACGAATGGCGCGTGCCGAGCTGCTGGGCTGTGGGGTGAGCGCGCCGACGCCCCAAGGCTGCGCGGCGCGGTAGGTCAGTCTTCGTCGTCGACGGCTTCTTCGGTGTCGAGGTCGTCGTCGTCGGGGTCGAAGTCGTCGTCCGCGTCGTCGTCGCCGCCCGCTTCGACCGACTCGAACTTCAGCTCGACGCCTACGTCCGCGAGCTGCGACTCGAGGAGGTCGAGCAGCTCGTCGACGTCTTCGCCCGACCACTCCTCCAGGGTATCGCCGAGGAAGTCGTAGAAGTCGGTGTCGATGCGGCGCTCGATCTCTTCGACCTGATCCTCGCTGAACGAGTCGAGGATGTCGTCGCGGAGAGTCTCGGTGTCGCCCTCCTCGATGGCGTCCTGCGCCGAGAGACGGATCTGTTTGACCGCACGCTTGTCCAGAAGGATTTCCATGGCCTGATTCCCTGTCGCAGGGGATCAATCACAGCCGCGCAGACGTTGTCAACAACGCTTCGTCTGCGTGCACGCTGTCGTCGCGAAGCCGCGGGCTCTATCATCGCGGACGTGCACCTGCTGGCGAGATGTTCACTCGGCGCCGCGCTCGCCGCGAGCCTCGCCTTCCACTCTTCGACCGCGCTCTCGCAAGACCGACTGTTGCCCACGCGCGAGGCCCCGTACCGCTCGCACCGCTTGATCGTCCTGGGGTTGTCCACGTCAGCGATGCTGCACGCCGACTCGCTGTGTCCCTCCGACCAGACGGTCTGCCCCTTCGGCGGCGGCGGCGGCATCCTCATCGCCATCGGTCGGCGCATCTCGGCGTCGCGCGAGTGGCTCGTCGGCTACGACCTCTCGGTGCGCAACGCGCGCAACCTCTTCGCGTCGGCCACGCTACAGCAGGTGCGCTTCGAGCACCGGTGGGTCTATGCCTCCCCGCGCTCCAACGCCGAGGGCTTCGTCGGCGTCGGCGGTGGTGTGGCCGCGTACGGCGAGCGCTTCGGTGTGACCACGCTCGGCCCCACACTCAGCGCCTCGGCGGGTGGCAGCTACTACCTCACGCCCTTCGTGAGCCTCGGGTTCGTTGGCCGACTGGAGGCGCTGCGCTTCCTCGTCCCCTTCGACACCGGCGACGGCGTGCGCCGCAGCGATGGTGGCGTCGCGACGGTGCTCTTCAGCGGCTACGTCACCGCAACCTTTCGCGGACCGTAGACCGCGCCTGCTCCATTGGGTGGTCCGTGGTTGTGCTTGACGGTGGGTGGCGCAGCGGTGTCCAATCTCCCTCGTCATGCAGTGCTCGAACTGCGGGCGGGTGAATCCAGCGAGTGCAGTGTACTGCCTCGACTGCGGTCACAAGCTCCGCGAGACCGCCAACATCGCTGTTCCCCAGGCAGGGCCCTTCGCCCCGCCGCCCGTTGGTCCAGCGCCGGTCGCCGCGGCCGCCTCGCTCGACCACTGCCCGCGTTGCGGCGTCGACAACCCACCCGGTGTCCGCTTCTGCCGGATGTGCGGCTACGACCTCCGCGCCCCCGGTGAAGCAGCTCCCGCCGCGCCGGTCGCTCTCGCTCCGCCGCCTTCTCCCGCTCCGGTCGTCGCGCCTCCCGCGGCGGCGGCTCCCGCAACGCCGCAGGGGCCCGTGCACTGCCCACGCTGCGGCACCGGCTTCGACCGTTCAATGTCCTTCTGCGGCGTCTGCGGTCTCCCCGCGGACGACATCCTCGCGTCGGTGTTGAGCCCCGCTTCGTTGGCGGTGCTCGCGCCTCCCCCCGCGTCGCGCCCGATGGCGCCGTCGGCCGCTCCAGTGGTTGCCGCCGTGCTCGCGACAGAGAGTCCGGCGCGCCTCGAAAACCGTACCGACAACTTCGGCGCGGTGGCAGCGCAGTCGGGGCCCCAGCTCGTCACCATCTTGAAGGATGGCTCCGAGGGTCCGGTGCACCGCATCGGCGCCGCGGTCACCGACATCGGGCGCTTCGAGGGCAACATCACGCTGCCCGACGATCCCTACCTTTCGCCGCGGCACGCGCGCATCCAGAAGCGCGGGGAGAAGTACTTCCTGCGCGACCTCGGCTCGGTCAACGGGGTGTTCTACCGGGTGCGTGAGCCCGTCGACCTCCAGCACGGCGACGTGGTGCTCATCGGGCAGCAGGTGCTCCGACTCGAAGTGCTCAACGACGGCGAGGTCTCCCTCGGGCCGGTGATGCACTACGGCGTGATGCTCTTTGGCACGCCCGAGCAGCCCCGCCTCGCACGCCTCGTCCAGCTCACGAGCGAGGGCATCCCGAGGGACGTCTACCACCTCTACCGAGACGAGACGGTGGTCGGCCGCGAGTCGGGTGACGTGGTGTTCACCGACGACGTGTTTCTGTCGCGTCGACACGTGGCCTTCAAGGTCGACCGCGCGCAGCGCCGCGTGCAGGTGCGCGACCTCGGCAGCTCCAACGGCACCCTGGTGCTGTTTCGCGGCGAGCGGGAGATCGGCGATGGGGACGTCTTCCGCGTCGGGCATCACCTCTTCCGCTTCGACGCGTCGCCCCGCGGCTCCGTCTCCCAGGGGACCCAGGGCGGTGGTGGCCGATGAGTGAGACCGAGGGCGCTGAGCCCGAGCAGAGCACGCCCGCGCCGGACGCCGCTGCCGATGCGCCCGCAGTGACCGTCAGTGACCTCGCGATGTCGATGCCCGCGCCGCCGACGACGGTCGCGCCGCCCGCGCCGAGGGTCGTGTCGCTCCGCCTTGCCGGGGCGACGGACGTCGGCCGCATCCGCGACCACAACGAAGACAACCTCGTGCTCGCCGACCTCACCCGCGAGAAGCGCGGCGGCGACGACGTCGGTTCGACCGTATCGGTGGGCGATCGCGGGTTGCTGCTCGCGGTGTGCGACGGCATGGGCGGCGCGCTCGCCGGCGAGATCGCCAGCCAGATGGCCGTCGACGTCATCCACACGATCATGCAGGACAGCTCGGCGCCCGAAGACGTCGACGAGTTCGCGCAGACGCTGGTGACCGCGGTGCAGGAGGCCGGCGCGCGCATCTTCCTGGCCGCCAAGACCAATCGCAACCAGCACGGGATGGGCACGACCTCGACGGTCGCCGGGGTCTTTGGCTCGACGCTCTTCGTCGGTCAGGTCGGCGACTCCCGCGCCTACCTCTACCGCGGCGGCAAACTGCGGCAGATCACCAAGGATCAGTCGCTCGTCTCCAAGCTCATCGAGGCCGGGCGCCTCACCGAAGAGCAGGCCGAGAGCTACGAGCACGCGCACATCATCCTGCAGGCGCTAGGTACGGCCGACGCGGTGTCCGTCGACCTGTCGTTCATCGAGCTGCGGCACGGCGATGCGCTGATGCTGTGCTCCGACGGTCTCTCGGGGCTCGCAACGCACGAGCAGATCGCGGAGGCCCTCGCCGAGACCGACGACCCCGATGAGTGCTGCCAGCGGCTCATCGACGCGGCCAACGACGCGGGTGGGCACGACAACATCACCGTCGTGGTGGCGCGCTTCGAGGGCGACCTGCCCCCGGCGTCACCGGACGACGAGCCCATCGGGTACCACGCCTTCGTGCTGTCCGAGTCGGTCGAGCCGCCGCTCGTGGGCAGCGCATCGTCGGCGTTGAAGATGCCTGCGCTCCCGCCGCCCGGCTCAGACGTCAAGAAGGCCCACTCGTATCCGCCGACGCGCTCGGAGCGCTCGCATGACGATCCCGACACGGGGTCACCGTCGACCGCGCATGCACCCGACGGGACGGACGATGAGGTCCCCGTGCTGCCGGTCTCGTCGGGCGGCCCGGTGCCCTGGATCATGGCAGTCGTCGTGATCGCGCTCCTCGCCTTTGCCGGTTGGAAGCTCACCCAGCGCGGTAGCCCTCCGCCCCGCGAGTCCCCGCCCGCGCCGATGGTCGATGCTCCCCCCGTGACGCCAGTGACCGCCGGTGGTGGCGCCGCGCCGACGCTGGTCCCGGCGCCGTCGTGGGGTGATGCGACGACCTCCGACGCCGCCGCGCCCGCGGTCGACGTCACCGCGCAGGACTGACGCCGCAAGACGCGCGGTGTAGCATCGGGACCAACGTGGAGATCCGGTTGTTGCAGGAGAGCGGCGCGGAGGCGGGCCGACTCTGGATCTTCGACGGCGACCGGGTTCGCATCGGTCGATCGCCCGACAACGAGCTCGCGCTCGACCCGCATCAAGACCTCGACGCCTCGGGGCGACACTGCGAGCTCACACTCCAGAACGGTGCCTGGGTCGTGAGCGACCTCGGGAGCCGCAACGGAACCTTCATCAACGGCTCGCGGGTACAACAGCGGCCGGTGCGCGCGGGGGACATCCTGCTACTGGGCAACGCGGGGCCGCGGTTTCGCGTGGAGCTCCCAATGCCCGCGATGTCGTCGGAGCCCGCGCCCTTCGCGGCGTTCAAGCCGGCGGCGCCGGTCGCGAGCACGGTGGCGATGCCCGTCGCGCATGCCATGCCTCCGGCGCAGGTGATGCCGCCCGCCTCCGCGATGCCAGCGGCGCGTGGTGACGTATCCGTGGGGCAGGCTGCGGTGGCGGCGATGCCCGCAGGCGCGCAGGTGGGGCGGCGCACCGTCGCGATGATGATCGACCAGGCCATCCAGGCGTCGGACGCGCGTCGGCCCAGGCACACCGGGCTCAAGGTGATGGTCGCGCTGCTGTCAGGCCTGGTCATCACGGCCGTCGCGCTCGGCGCATTCTTCGTTATCGATCGCGCGCACGACGCAGAGTCCACCGAGGCTCCGCGGGTGCCGTCGGGCGACCCGAGCAACGTGGGCGCGCGCCTCGCTGCGGCCAACGAGAACACCATCTACCTGCTCGCCTATCAGCGCCCGGGGACGGCTCGGACGCAAGGCTTCTGCACGGGCTTCGCGGTGACGCGCGTGCTCATCGCGACCAACGCCCACTGCGTGCGGGTGGCCAACGAGGAGATCGCTCGCGGGTCGCAGATCGTCGCGCTGCGCAACAAGGCGCCCGGCAACGCGCTCGCCGCGAGGCCCGTGTACATGGACGCGCGCTTTCGCGACGCGCGCTTCTCGCGCGGGGGCACCGGGTACGACGTCGGGCTCATGCGCGTGACCGGGACGCTCCCGTCCTTTGCGAGGCTCGCCACGGACGCCGAGCTCTTCGCGCTGCACGAGGGCGACGCGGTGTTCGTGTACGGCTTCCCTGGGATGACCATGAACGAGAGTTCCCCAGTGGCGACCATCACCCTCGGGCTCATCAACCGGGTGACGGATTTCCAGGACGGCAACGCCCTGCCCGCCGCGGCCCAGAAGCTACAGCACAGCGCGCAGACCTCCGGGGGCTCGTCGGGCAGCCCGATCTTCCTGCCGAGCGGCAGCGTGGTGGGCATCAACGCGGGCAGCCTCGCCGACGACGAGCGGCAGATCGTGGTGGATCCGACCAACGGTCAGCGCCGTGAGGTGGAGGTCAACCGCGGCTCGAACTTCAAGTACGGCATGCGCGCCGACCTGATCCGGCAAGGCATGGCCGCGGTCGGCGTGGCGGCGCAGTGATCGTCAGCGCGGTGGCAATTTCACGGGGGGCGGCATAGTGTCGAGTCCGCGGGATCGACGCGCATCGAGGCCATGGCGAAGCTGGTGATCATCGGGCCGGACGGTCCTCAGGAGCGAGACCTTGCGACGGTAAACTCGCTCGGTCGCCACCCGAACAACTCCATCCAGCTCCTCGACCGCATCGTGTCGAAGGAGCACTGCATCGTCGAGCTGCGCGGCAGCCGGTGGGTGCTGCGCGACCTCGGCTCGCTCAACGGCACCTACGTCAACGAGCAGCGCGTGGCGGGGGAGTCGTTTCTGTCGAACGGCGATCAGATCGCGCTCGGCAACACGCGCGCGGTCTTCCAGGACGTCGGCGTGGTGCAGGCGACGCCCCCGGCGATGGTCGCGTCGCAGGCGCCGCCGATGTTTCCGTCGCCGCTCCAGCGGAGCAACTCGTCGGGCTCCATTCCCATCGGCGCGCCGCCGCGCTCGGGCCCACCGCCCATGATGCCGACCGCGCCGGTCGCCGCTCCGCCGTTGCAGGCCGTGCGCAACGTGACCATCGGCGGCGCGATGATGGAGTCGCACGTCCGCACGAAGATCGCCGCGGAGATGCAGCAGTTTCTCCCCGAGCGCTCGTTGCAGGACGTGGAGGTGCTGCGCCGCGACTACGAGAAGCTCCGCATCTCGTACGAACTCCAGCGCGCCATCGGCGCCGAGCTCGATCTCGATCGCCTGCTGGAGAAGATCCTTGAGCGCTCGTTCGATCTGCTGTCGGCCGACCGGGGGGTGATTCTTCTCTTCGAGGACGAGGAGCTCAAGCCCCGCTGCTCGCGAGCCAAGCGCGCCGGGCCGGAGGAGTTCGTCGCGTCGCGCGCGGTCGTCGGTCAGGTGGTCAAGGAGCGCGTCGCGGTGCTTTCCAGCGACGCCAAGGTCGACCCGCGCTTCTCCGAGTCGAAGTCCATCATCATGACGGGCATCCGCAGTTCGATGGCGGTGCCGCTCATGTACAAGACCGAGCTGCTCGGCGTGATGATGGTCGACTCGCAGAACCCCAACGCGTTCGGCGAGAAGGATCTCCAACTCTTCACCAACATCGCCAACCAGGCGGCGCTCTTCATCGCCAACGCGGCCCTCGCGCGGCGCATCGAGCAGGAGGCCCTCGCGCGGGCGCGCTTCCAGCGGCTCTTGTCGCCGGCCATCGCCGAGCTCGTGGTGTCGGGCAAGGTCGAGGTGAAGCAGGGCGGCGAGCCGCGCGTGACGACCATGCTCTTCACGGACATCCGCGGGTTCACGTCGCGCTCCGAGGAGATGCGCGCCGAGGACATCGTCGCGATGCTCAACGACTACTTCGAGCGCATGGTGGAGATCGTGTTCCGCTTCGAGGGGACGCTCGACAAGTTCGTGGGCGACGAGATCATGGCGCTCTTCGGCGCGCCCGTGTCGAGCACCAACGACCCCGTGCGCGCGGTGCAGTGCGCCCTCGCGATGCTCGAAGAGCTGCGGCGCTTCAACCAGGAACGCGAAGCGAAGGGCCTGCCCAGCTTCGAGATCGGCGTCGGCATCAACACCGGCGAGGTCGTCGCGGGCTACATCGGCAGCTCGAAAGCCATGCAGTACACGGTGATCGGCGCGCCCGTGAACCTCGCCGCGCGCCTCTGCTCGGCCGCCAAGGGCATGCAGATCCTCTTGTCGGAAGACACGCTGAGCATGGTCAACGACTACTTCGATGTGCGTGAGCTGGAGCCCATCTCGCCGAAGGGCATCGCGCAGCCGGTGAGGGTGTTCGAGGTCCTGCGCGAGCGCGGATGAGCACGCTGGAGTTCGAGCGCCCGCTGCGCGAGCTTGAGCAGCGCATCGAGGGGCTCAAGGCCGCCGCCCGATTGCCCGGCGCCGACGACGCCATCGCCGACGAGCTCGAACACCTCGAAGCAGCAGCCCGTCGCCTCGAAGAGAACCTCTTCGGCGATCTCGGTGTGTGGACTCGGGTGCGGCTCTCGCGGCACCCCGATCGCCCGAGCACGCAGGACGTCATCGCCGCGGTGATGGAGGACTTCGTCGAGCTGAAGGGCGACCGGTCGTTTCGCGACGACCCGGCGATCGTCGGCGGTCTCGCTCGCTACCACGGCCGACCCGTCGTGGTGCTTGGTCACCAGAAGGGTCGCGGCGTGCGCGAGAACGTGCGCCGCAACTTCGGCATGCCCCACCCCGAGGGCTACCGGAAGGCGCTACGGCTCATGGAGCTCGCGGCCCGCTTCAAGCGTCCGCTGGTGACCTTCGTCGACACGCCAGGCGCGTTTCCCGGCCTCGGCGCCGAGGAGCGTGGGCAGTCCGAGGCGATCGGTCAGTGCCTGTTGAAGCTGTCGTCGCTGACGGTTCCGGTGGTGTCGACGGTGCTGGGGGAGGGCGGGTCGGGCGGTGCGCTCGCGCTCGCCGTCGCCAACCGGGTGCTGATGCTCGAGTACGCGACGTACGCGGTCATCACGCCGGAGGGCTGCGCGTCGATTTTGTGGAAGGACGGCGGGCGCGCGCCCGACGCGGCGCGGGCGATGCGGATGACCGCCGCCGAGGTGTACACCGCGGGCGTCGCCGACGAGGTGATTCCGGAGCCCGTGGGCGGCGCACATCGCGACCCGAAGGAAGCAGTGCGTCGCGTGGACGAGGCCGTCAGCCGCCACCTCGACGAGCTCCTGCGCTTGAGCCCGGCGGCGCTCCGTGAGGACCGCTACCAGCGCTTCCGCGCGCTCGGTGAATACACCGAAGGGTAAAGGTCTCAGGGCGCCGGAAGGGGCGCGATGAAGTCGCAGTCGCCGCGCTCGGCGCAGCCGTGGTCGCGCGGATGGCTGCGGTAGTAGAGGTCGGCGCCGTTGGTGTTGAAGAAGCGACCGATGGTGTGAAGGAGGTAGTTGGCCGGGTCCCAGTTGAGGCGGGGGTCGGGGCCCTCGAAGGCGTGTGAGCCACCGGGCTCCATGTACGCGTTGAGCACGGCGATGGAGGGGCCGGTGTTGCCGTTCCAGGTGGCGGTGGTTGGTGCCCAGACGGCGTCGAGCTCGGCGGCGTTGCTCGCGCGCACAGCCCGCCGAACGAGGCGCAGCGGCTGGTCGAGGTTGCGCTCGCCGAAGCCCTGGAGCGTCTCGTCGAGGTCGTCGACGTCGAAGAGGCGGTTGGGCCCTGCGGTCACCGGGAAGCGGTTGAGCGACGCGATGCCTTCGAGCACGCCGCGGTCGACGAGCACGCGGTTTGGCGTGCGGTCGTAGCGGGCGAAGATGGCGCGCGGCGTGGCGTAGTCCGCGAGCTCGGGGAAGCGCGCGGGGGCGTCGACGCCGAGGAAGGGGATGGCCCCGGCGGCGCGTGCGAAGGCGTTGCCCGTGTTGATGGGCACGGCCTGGTCGCCGATGGTGTTCACGACCAGGAGGCCGTGGGTCAGGTGGTCGTCGGGGCGGCGCAGGAAGTAGAGCGGCGCGAAGCTCACTGGGTCGCCGCCGTCGAGGGCGGCCTGCGCGAGCAACAGGAAGCGCCGCATCTCGGGCGTCTGCCGACGGATGCCCATGCCCTCGGCGGGGCTGCTGAGCGGGTCGCCGCGTGTGATCCAACGACGGGGCGTGGCGTCGGCCAGGACCGTCGGTGGGATGTGTCCACAGTGGACGTCGCAGTCGCCTTCGATGACGGAGATCCGGTCGACCACGCGCCCGACGATCGCGTCGGGTCGGACGGCGCAGGTGCCGTAGTTGGTGACCGCGTTGCCGCGGAAGATGGTGAGCACGAGGCGGTCGTCGACGTTGGAGGGGAAGCCGATGCGAAGGCGTGACTCCATCCCTGCGCGGGCGCAGCGCGACTCTCCGCTGCGGACGTTGGTGAGCACGGCGTCGTCGCCCGGCGCGAGGTCGGACGCTTCGAGGCAGGCGACCTCCAGCTCGCCGGTGTCGTTGACGTCGGGGACGATGAAGCGCAGCGAGGTCTGCGTCGGCGTGCAGGCAGTGCGCGTGCGGCGACCGGCCGGGGGATAAGCCGACGAGGGGATCGTCGCGAGCAGCGGGCCCATCACGCGCAGGATGACGGCCTCCTTCACGCCGCTCTGGGTCGAGCGAACGCCGACATCGGTGAGGCCGCCGCCGCCCGAGACGGGGGCCGCGGCGCGGACGTTGGCGTCGGCGCTGCCGAGGGTCATGGAGAGGATGCCGCCGAGCGATCCGCCGGTGGCGAAGTACGGCGTGTCGGGGCCGCCGATGTCGACGACGCCGTCGCCGTTGAAGTCGCCCGCGAGGTCGTCGAGCTGGCCGTTGTGGTTGAGGTCGTCGAGCGAGCGGGTGCGGCCGTCGAACGAGCGCATCGCGCGGATGAGCTGCATCTGGTCGAGCACCGACTGGCGCATCGCGTCGCGCGTGTGGAAGACGTACGCCGTCCAGAAGTCACCGCCGGAGTCGGGCATGCCGTCCCCGTTGATGTCGCGCGCGCGGTTCTCCAGCAGCGCCGGGGCGACGCCGGCGTTGCAGATGCCGCGCAGCAGGAGGGAGACGATCTGCCGGGTGGCCGGGTCCATCGTGAGGCCGTGGCCCATCGCGTTGACGCCGAGGGAGGCGATGCCGTGCGCCGCGAGGGTGGGGCCGTTGGCGAGCGCGTCGAGGAAGCTGCCCGTATACCCGTGCCCATAAAGCGTGACGGGGAAGGGCGCGTGGCGACCGGCCAGGGGCTTCGGCACCACGAGCCCGAACTGGCCGGTGTCGGTGCCGAGGTGAGCAATGGTGCCGGTGCGCTGGTTGATGTCCCAGTGGGCGTGGTGGTCGGTGCTGGCCGGGTCGCCCATGGGGTACGGGACGCGGTAGGTGCCAAACGCGAGGTAGTCGACGTACCGGTACGACTCGACGAGGGCGTCGCGCTGGGCGCTGCTCACGCCAAGGGCCTCGCCGAGCTGTCGCGCGAGGTTGGCGAGGGCCGGGCCGCGGATGATGAGCGGGCGATCGCGCTGATCGGCGGTGCACCCGGAGCCCGTGTTGAGCTCGCGGAGGTGAAACTCGGGTTGGATGGCCTGGAGCTGCGCGAAGGGACCTTCGCCGTAGAGGCCGCGGCGCATCGCGAGCAGGTCGCTCGTGGTGGTCTGGGTGAGGAAGGTCCACGCGAAGGTGACGCGCGCGGTGTCGGCGGGCTCGTCGCCGCGCGGCCGGTAGACGAGCGGACCGTAGTAGTTGCTGCGGGCGCGGAGGAGACCGTCGAGGGCTTCGAGGTCGCGGGCCTGTGCGGGGTGGGCGACGGTGGGGAAGGGCGATCGCACCGAGCGGTTGCCGCGGCCGGTGAGGCGGCTGGTGAGCACCACGGCGTAGCGGGTGCGCTCCTCCAGCGGCAGCAGCGGGCGGAGGATGAGGGTACGGGTGTCGGGCTCCCAGAACGACGTGAGGTTGTCCTCGGGGCGCGAGCCGCGCGGGAACACGGCGGCGCGGTTGAGGACGCCGTCGAAGTTGGTGTCCTCGCCCGGGTCGAGGCGGTTGTTGAAGTTGGTGTCCTCGTCGACGGTCTCGAAGAGGAGGTTGCTCTGACCGGCGCGCGCGTCGTTGGGGAAGTACGCGTCGCGTACCTTGAGCGTGTAGCCGAAGTTGCCGTCGCCCATGTCGAGCGGAACCGGTACGCCCGTGCGGAGGTTGACGAGGTAGACCGCGTCGTTGCGCAGGTCGTTGTCGTCGCCGCGCATGCGCCGCGTGAGGTTGTCGAGGTCGAGGTCGTCGTCGAAGGCGACCGTGAGGGGCTGGAAGGTTCCCCACCCGTCGAGGGTCGCGAAGCCCTCGCGGAGCTGGGACTCGAAGGCCGTCGGCGCGACGAGGCTCGCGTTGATGCGCACCCCCGTCGGTGAGGTCGCGTCGGGGAAGGTCGCGACGTCGTTGGGCAGCGGAATCTCCGGGAGCGGCCGTGCGCCGAGGTCCCACACCACGCGCGGTCCCCGCTGTGATGGGGAGAGCGACGCGGCGGAGGGAGAGGACTCGTCGATGGGGTCGCCCCCGTCGCAGGCCGACAACAGAACCAACGCCCCGAGCAGGCTTCGCGTACGCATGACGATGTCGACTCTCCGAAGCATCAGAACTCCACCCCCAGGCGCGCCGTCGCCATCCCGATGCGGCCGAGGCCGCGGCCGTTGGCGTCGTCGAAGGCGTGACCCGCGAAGAGCACCGCGCCCTGCACGCCGCCCGTCAGCGTGACGTTGCCGGGGAGGGGGAAGCGCCCGTTGACGCCGAGGTCGAGCTCGACGCCGAGGTCGCGGCGCTTGGAGTCACCGCCGCGGTAGTTGCGGGCGCTGCCATAGAGCTGCACCGAGGTGGGGTCGACCCAGTCCGAGGTGGCCACGCCGATGACGGCGCCGAAGCGCAGATCGAGCCGACGACCGAGGTTCACGACTGCTGTCGGGTAGAGGTAGGCCGCGCCTGTCACGCCGCCGTTGGAGGGCAACAGGCGTCGGCCGTTGGCGCCGCGCGCGACGATGTCGGGGTCGCCCGCGATGGACGCCGAGCGGGCGGTCTCCCACGCGATGAGCTCGGGGAAGAGGATCATCCCGACGCGGTGGCTTGGGTTGAACGCGAAGCGTCGCTGGGAGTCGTCGACGGGGTTGCGGTCGCCCGAGGCGTAGCCGCCTTCCAGCGTGAAGCGGTAGCGGTCGGGGCGCTCGATGCCGACGCGTGCGGCGCCGCCAAACTGGATGACATCGTGGCGGTCGACGAGGGTGGTGCGGGCGGCGTTGGTGGCACCCGCGATAACGGCGAGTTCGGCGCCGGCAAACACGCGGCCGGTTCCGTCGGGGGTGGGCCAGTCCCACTGCGCCAGGAGATCGCCGACGACCACGCGGAGGTAGTCGCCCTCGCGGAACGACACGTCGCGGTAGGTCGCGAGCGCGCCGACGCGGCGGCGATCGCAGGCGGTGCGGCACGCGTGGTCTTGATAGAAGACGGACGCGACGCCTTGCAGGGCGATGTCGCCGTCGACGAGCGAGGTGATGCGGTCGCGATAGACGAGATCACCCGCGAGGGCCACGACGAGGTTGGAGCTGCGCCCGCCGGGCCGGGTGGCGATGGACACACGCTCGACGAGGTCACCGTAGCGGTAGTCGCCGAAGGTGGGGCTGCGGTCGCCGTCGTTGGCGACGACGCCGAGGCCCCAGGTGAAGCCCTGCTGTCCGGCGCGCACGACGCCGATGGGGGAGTCCCACTCCAGGTACCCCTGGCGCACGTCGAAGGCGCCATAGGGGAAGACGTCGCCGCGGGGCTCGATGGCGAGCCCGACGTCCTGCGCGGGCGCGTCGGGCACCACCGCGCGGGCCACGTCGAACTGGAACACGAAGCGCACGCGCTCGCCGATGGACACCCGCGGGCGGAGGCGGAGCCACGACTCGAAGAAGGCGTTCTGCCCGAGGGTGGCGGCCTGGTCGGTGCGGCCCGGCGTGGTGGCAAGGGGGATGTCCGTGAGCCCCGAGTAGCGCACCTGAACCTCGCCCGGGATCTCGATGCGGAGCAGCGTCCCTTCGGGTTCGGCGGGGCGCGCTGGCGTAGTGGCCGGGGGGCGCGGCTGCGCGCCTAAGCTCGTGGGGAGAGCCGACGCGGCGAGCGCGAGAATGATCGAGGCGTGGCGGGTACGCATGGAGCGGCTGTGGTGGGGGCGGACGGTATCGTCGCGTCCGTCGACCTGACAAGCAGCGCGTGCGGGCGACAGCGGCCCGCGCGTCGCGCTATGGTCGCGCCCGTGCGTCTGGCTTCCATCGGCTGCGTCTTGGCGGGTCTCTTGTTGGCGCAGTGCAGCGGCTCGGGGCGTCCGTCAGGTCTCGTCGGCGATGGGTCGATCTCCTTCGGCGACGCGTCGACGGACTTCGGTCCGACGCCCGACCTCAACGTGCGCCTCGACGTGACGCCCATCGACCCGTGCCGCGATTCCCCGTGCGGTCCGGTCGAGCGGTGTGGTGCTGCCGATGTGGACGGCGGGCGCGGTCCCGGCAACGGCATCGACGACAACTGCAACGGGCTCATCGACGAGCTCTGCGCGTGCACACCGGGCGAGATGCGCGCGTGCTTTCCAGGCGCATCCGATCGTCGCGGCGTCGGCGCGTGCAGGGACGGCACCGCGCGCTGCACGGAGTTCGCGGCGTGGGTCGGCACCGAGTGTCAGGGCGCGGTGGTTCCGACCGAGGAGGCGTGCAACGGGCGCGACGACGACTGCGACGGCGCGATCGACGACGGCGTCTCCGGGTGCGCGTCGTCGGTGCTCTGCCCGGCGAGCGTAGGGGCGGTTCCGTTGGTGGAGTTCACCTACGACGGGCGTGGCATCGACCCGATGGCCACGAGCTACCGCTGGACGCTCGCGTGCCCGGAGGGCGTGACGCCGTGCCCCGTACCGACGGGGGAGGGGGCGACGCTGCGGGTGACTGTTCCGCGGGCGGGGCGCTACGAGCTCACGTTGGTGTCGACGCGGGCAAGTGGCGAGCAGCGGTGCACCTTCCCGCTGTATGCGCAGGGCCGCGGGCTGCGGGTCGAGCTCGACTGGGACCGCAAGGGCGGCATCGACAGCCCTGGCGCGGACATGGACCTCCACGTCGCGATCATCGATCGTCGACGCTCGCAGTCGTCACACTGGTTCACCGCCGAGGACTGCTACTACCAGACGTGCAAGTCGCCGGGCGGCACCGTCCGCTGGAACATCGACGACCGCGACACCCGCTTCGCGCCGTCGGCCACGAGCGAGCTCTGCCAGGACTTTCCCCCGCCCTTCGGCGACATGTGGCGCACCGCGGGCCGCTGCTGGAACCCCCGCCTCGACGTCGACAACATCGTGTGTGACCCGCGCGTCACCGACGGTCGCGACCCGCGCTACTGCTTCCCCGAAAACGCCTCGGTAGACGACCCTCCGGACGATGCCACCTTCCGCGTCGGCGTGAACTACTACCGCGACCACGGGCTCTGCGACGGGAGCGACGCGCGGGACGACATCGTTCATCCGGTGCTCGCGGTGCACTGCGGCGGCGTGACGCGCGCGGCGGTGGGCAGCGTCGACGACGGGCTCGTTTCCATGAGCTGCCGCGACAACGAAGGCATCGGCAGCGCCAACTGGACCTGGCTCGCCGCGGACGTACGGGTCATCACCAACGCGTGCGGCGTGCGCGACTGCCGCGTGACGCCGCTGCGCGCGGGCAACGGTCGCTTCACCCAGTGCACCCGGGCGACGACCGAGACGGACGTCTGTCAGGACGAGCGCGGTCGGGTCTTCGTGCGGCGCTCGGGCGCGCGACCGGTCGACGTGGAGTTCGCCGAGTCGCCCTGAGGGGGCGGCGGGGAGACGATCACCGGCGCGGGCGGCGGCCGGGTGTGACGCGAGCCGCGCTGCTTCGCGAGCCGCAGGCGCGTGCGCACCGCCTCGCGCTGTCGCTCCTTGTACTCGTAGTGCGACGCCGCGCCCGTGTCGTTGTGGCTGTCGGTGTCCTGATCGACGAGCTGAAACTCGGCCAGGACGAACACCACGGGGCCGAGCGAGCGGACGTTTTCGGGCGCCCGATCGAGCACCTCGCGGGGGAGGCGCACCGGCAGGTCGACGACGAAATGGATCACGCGGTAGCTCGGGGCGCTGAAGCGGTTGTCGATGAGCTGCGCGACGGCGCCCTTGCGGATGTGCGAGCGCGGGTCGTCGAAGTGCGCCGCGAGGTTGGGGTGCTTCTCGGTGAGGGCGCGCGGGTCGACGAGGGTGTTCTTGCTCTCGCCGGGGATGACGTAGTTGAAGGGGAAGAGGCGCCGCGACAGGTAGTTGAGCACCGGCAGCACGTCGCCCGGGCCGCGGGTCACCACCCGGAAGCGGAGCTTGTCGTAGATCTGCGCCGCGATGGAATCGCTCTTGGAAAGCAGCTTCGTGTAGAGCGAGTCGCGGGTCTTGCGGCCGCCCTTGAACTGCACGATCGGCAGGCCCGACGAGAGCATCTCGCCCATCACCCGGAAGATCTTCGCCTCGACGAGCTGGAAGACCTGCGCGTCGGAGAGCGGCAGCGAGAAGAGCAGCTCGCGCCCCTGGAGGTGATGGATGATGTGCATGACCTTGAGGATCACGCAGGCACACACCTGCCGGTGCCCCTTGCCCGAGGCGACGCCGAGGAGTTCTTCGACGGAGCACGCCTCGATGGGGTCGGGGATGGGGTACTCGAAGTTGCGACGGAGGTACTCCATCGCTTCGAGCTTGATGGCCTTGAGCCGCGCCGCGTCTTGCGGGTCTTCGGGGTGAAACTCGTTGGCGCGGAGAAACTCCTCGGCGTCGTAGCGATCGGCGAGGTGGAGCCTGCGCCAGTCGATGGCCGAGTCGCCGCGGAGGATGTTCCAGAGGGAGTCGAGGTCGCCGAGGGTGAACTCGTCGAGGGTGCGAAACCCGATCGACCGGAGGTCGGTCATGGGCGCCGCGGCCCCACGTCAGCGGCCGGAGGTCTGCGACGAAGAAGCGACGGTGGTGACTTCGCTGGCGCCGACCTGGGGGGCGCGCTGGCGACCGAGTTGGAGCGTTCCGACGAAGAGCCCGAGGGTCAACACCAGCGCCGTCGCGTTGCCGACCAGGGCGTGCTCACAACCCGCCACCGACATCGCTGCGACCATGAGCAGCGCGCCATTCCACTGTGCCTTGGACATCTTCCCGGTCTCTCCGTACGTCTACGAAACAGCTATTTTCGTGCCCCGCGAGCGGGCCTCGGTAAGCCAGTCTTAAAGAGCCAAAGGCCAAGCGCGGGCAACTTTTAGTCGCGAGCGCCCTCCGACCGCAACCCAAAAAGTCGCTCCCGTCTCCCACCCGCCCGACCAATTCCTTGACCCCGTGTGCGCTCCTGTGTGGAGGTCCCCGCCGCCATGGCAGCACCACACATCATCGCGATCGCCAACCAGAAGGGCGGCGTCGGCAAGACCACCACCGCGGTCAACCTCGCGGCGGGCTTCGCCCAGCGCGGCCTCAAGACGCTCCTCGTCGACCTCGACATCCAGGGCAGCGCCAGCGCGTGCCTCGGCATGGTCCCCGCCGACGGGGTCATCGACGTCGCGCGCGTGCTCATGGAAGAGCGTCCGCTCGACGCGGCGGTGGTGCCGACCCGCGTCGAGAATCTCTCCCTCGCGCCTGCCGGAGAGTCGATGGCACTGGTCGATCTGCACCTCGCGTCGGCCTTCGGTCGCGAGCGGGTGTTCGAGCGCACGCTGCGGTGCCCCGGAGTGCAGGCGATGGACGTGGTGGTGGTCGACACCGCGCCGTACCTCGGACTCCTCACCGTCAACGCGCTGGTCGCGGCGGAGAAGGTGCTCATCCCGGTGTCGTGCGAGTACCTGCCGATGCTCGGGCTCAAGCTCCTGGGTGATACGCTCGCTCGCTTGCGAGACCGCGCCGGGGCGAAGGCCGAGGTGCTCGGCTATCTGCTCACCATGGTCGACCGACGCGAGCGCATCACCGCAGAGGTCGAGGAGGTGCTGCGCGGGCGCTTCGGGGCCGAGGTCTTCGAGACGGTGATTCGCGCCAACACGCACCACAAGGCAGCGCCCTCGCACCGCAAGACCATCTTCGAGCACGAGCCCGAAGGGGGCCGCGGTCGCGAGGACTACGAAGGGCTCACCGCAGAGGTGATGTCG
Source organism: Polyangiales bacterium (assembly GCA_044229975.1). Lineage (GTDB taxonomy): Bacteria > Myxococcota_A > Polyangia > Polyangiales > SCUS01. The sequence goes on along the minus strand of JBGARZ010000003.1, from coordinate 159,597 downwards.
CGCCTGGGGCTCATCGGGGTGCGGCGCAAGGCGCCCGCGCGCAAGACGGTCACGACGGCGCCGGCCGGGCGGGCGAAGCGTCAAACCGGCTGATCACGCGCCGCGTCGGAGAGAAGAATCAGGGACGAGGCAGCGCGGGCTTGCAACCGGGGGCCGCGTTTCCTAGGGTTCCCGAACTGTGACGCGAGAAGACGATTCTACGAGTGGGGGCCCCGGCTCGGTCGAGGTCCTTCCCATCCTGCCGCTGCGCAACGCCGTGCTGTTTCCGGCCGCGGTGGTGCCCATCAACGTCGGGCGTGCGCGCTCGGTTCGCCTCGTCGAAGAGCTGATGCACCAGGAGCATCGGCTGGTGGCCGTGGTGACGCAGAAGTCGCCCGACACCGAAGACCCGACGCTCGCCGACCTCTACGAGATGGGCACCGTCGCCCGCATCGTGAAGGTCATCAAGCTCGGGGCCTCCAACTACTCGGTGCTCCTCCAGGGCATCGCGCGGATGAAGCTCGTGGGCATGGCGAGCGAGTCGCCGTACCTCCGCGGGCGCATCCAGCGCGTCACCGAAAACCTCTCGCGCAGCCCCGAGATCGAGCGCGTCGCGCGGGAGCTGCGCGAGGTCGCGCGGGCGCTCGGCGAGTTCTCGCCGCCGGTGCCGCGTGAGCTGGTGACGGTCGCCGAAAACGCCGCCGAGCCCGGGTCGCTCGCCGACCTCGTGGCGCTCCACCTGCCGACGCCGCCGGTGAGCCCGGCCGACCGGCAGCAGGTGCTCGAAGCCGAAGACCTCGAAGAGCGGCTGCGCCTCGCGCACCACCTCGCGCGCCGCGTCCACGAGCTGCACCGCGTCCGCAAGGAGGTGCACCAGCTCGTCACCGGTGAGATGGGGCGCAGCGAGCGGGAGGAGATCCTCCGCGCGCAGCTCAAGACCATCAAGGAAGAGCTCGGCGAGACCGACGAGAGCGAGGAGGAGCTCGACCAGCTCCGCGAGCGCGTCGCCAAGGCGAAGCTCCCCTACGAGATCGAGAAGGTCGCCAAGCGCCAGCTCGGTCGACTGCGCGCGATGCAGGGCCACTCGGCGGAGTACCAGGTCACGCGCACGTACATCGAGTGGCTCGCGGACATCCCGTGGTCGCGCTCGACGGAAGACCGCTTCGACGTCGAGGCCGTGCGCCGCGCGCTCGACGAAGATCACTTCGGCCTCGACAAGCCGAAGAAGCGCATCGTCGAGTACGTGGCCGTCCGCAAGCTCCGCAAGGACGGGCGCGGTCCCATCCTGTGCTTCATCGGGCCGCCCGGCGTGGGCAAGACCTCGCTCGCCAAGAGCATCGCGAGGGCCATCGGTCGACAGATGGTTCGCATCTCGCTCGGCGGCGTTCGCGACGAGGCGGAGATTCGCGGACACCGGCGCACCTACGTGGGCGCGCTGCCAGGCCGCATCGTCCAGGCCATGAAGAAGGCGGGGACCGTCAACCCCATCCTCATCCTCGACGAGGTCGACAAGATGGGGGCGGACGTTCGTGGCGATCCCGCTTCGGCGCTGCTTGAGGTGCTCGACCCCGATCAGAACAGCACCTTCGTCGATCACTACATCGACGTGCCGTACGACATCTCGCACGCGATGTTCATCTGCACGGCCAACAACCGGGAGACCATCCCGGCGCCGCTGCTCGACCGCATGGAGGTCATCGAGATCGCGGGCTACACCCGCGTCGAGAAGCTCCACATCGCGCGCGAGTACATCGGTCCGAAGGCGCTCGAAGAGCACGGGCTCACCAGCGAGCGCCTGGAGTGGAAGGACGACGGGTACGCGTCGCTCATCGAGAGCTACACGCGCGAAGCCGGCGTGCGAAACCTGACGCGAGAGATCGCGGCGGTGTGCCGCGCGGTGGCGGTGCGGGTGGCCTCCGGCGAGGACGTCCACGAGACGGCCACGGCGGCCTTCGTCGAGTCCGTGATGGGCCCGCCGAAGTTTCTGGAGGAGGGCGCCGAGCGTGCGCCGGGCGTGGGCATCGTCGCGGGCCTCGCGTGGACGCCGGTGGGCGGCGTCATCCTCTTCATCGAGGCGACGAAGTACGCGGGCAAGGGCAACATCTCGATCACAGGCCAGCTCGGCAACGTGATGAAGGAGTCCGTCGCCGCGGCCTTCTCGTGGGTGCGCACGCACTCCGAGCACCTGGGCATCGACCCGGAGGTGCTTGCCAACAGCGACATCCACCTGCACGTCCCGGCGGGCGGCACCCCGAAGGACGGGCCGAGCGCGGGCGTGGCGATGGTCACGGCCATCACGTCGCTCATGACGGGTCGCCCCGTTCGCAGCGACCTCGCGATGACCGGCGAGATCACCCTGCGCGGCATCGTCACCCCCATCGGCGGCGTGAAGGAGAAGGTCCTCGCGGCGCACCGCGCGGGCATCAAGCACGTCCTGCTGCCGGCTCGCAATCGCAAGGACCTGGAGGACATCCCCCAGGAGGTGCGCGACGAGCTGCGTATCGACTTCTGCGCGAAGATCGACGAGGTGCTCGCGCACGCGCTGCTCGAACGCCCCGCCTCTCCGTCCATCCCTCCGCGCGCCGATGACGACGACGCGGCCGTCGAAGCCAACCGCTGAGCCCCGTGCGTCGCTCGTGTCGTCGTGGCGCTTCCGCGTCGCGGCGGCGCTGAGCGTCGTCACCGGCCTCGCGCTCTGGAGCAACCACCTCACCGATCACGTCGGCTTCGCGGCGAGCCTCGTCGTCGCCGTCGTTGGCAGCATCGCCTCGGCCCTCGTGGGTGTCCGCGTCGCGCAGCTCGGTCGCGGTCGCTCGGGCGCCGACGTCGCGGTCACCTCGGCGCTGTCGGCGATCGCATTCGTGACGACCGCGCTGCTCGTCGTGCTCGCGCATGGACTCGTGGCGCCCGCTTGTTCGCCCGCGACGGGCGGCGTGCATGCGCTGCTCTTCGCGCTGCCCGGGCCGGTGCTCGCATCGCTCGTGGGCGCCGCGCTCGGTGGTGTGATTCGCCGTCGCGGGGTCGCGACGACGCTCGCGGCGCTGCTGGTGCCAGCGTTCGTCGGGTGGAGTCTCGTGCGCTTCTACACGACGCCCACCATCTTCGCGTTCGACCCGTTTTTCGGGTTCTTTCCGGGGGCGCTCTACGACGAGCACGTCCCCGTCACCCTCGCGCACGTCACCCACCGCCTCGGAACGCTCGGCTGGATCGTCGCCTTCGCCGCGCTCCTCGTCGCCGCGTGGGACGGCGCCACGGGGCGGCTCTCGCTCGCGACCCTGCGCTCACATCGGGCGGCGACACTCGTGCTTGGCGCCGGCCTCGTTGCGGCCGTCGGTGTCTACGTCGCGGGCCCCGCGCTCGGGCATCGCCACGACGTCTCACACATCGCTCGCGCGCTCGAACGTCGCGTGGCCTCGCGTCGCTGCGTGGTGCTCTACGACCGCAGCATCGACGATCGGCAGGCCTCCCTCACGGCGCGCGACTGCGACGTGCGCGTGGGCCAGCTCGAAGACTTCTACGGCGTGCGCCAGGCGCGGCCGATCACGGTGTTTCTCTTCGCCAACTCGACGCAGAAGCGCGAGCTGATGGGCGCCGAGGACACGTACATCGCGAAGCCCTGGCGCGACGAGGTCTACCTCCAGTACGCGCCGTTTCCGCACCCGGTGCTGAAGCACGAGCTCGCGCATGTGGTCGCGGGTGCCATGGCGCGCGGGCCACTGCGGGTGACCACGCTGGGGGGAGTGGTTCCGACGCCGGGGCTCATCGAGGGGGCCGCGGTCGCGGCGGCGTGGGAGGGCGAGAGCGACGCGACGCCGCACCAGTGGTCTCGCGCGATGATGGAGGCCGGGCTCACACCGTCGGTCTCGTCGCTGACGGGGCTCGGGTTCTACGCGTCGTCATCGGGGCGGGCGTACACGGCGGCGGGGTCGTTCTGCCGGTGGCTGGTCGATACGCGCGGGAGGCCGCGCTTCCGGCGCTTCTATCGCGACGCCGATGCGGTCGCGGCGTATGGGGTCTCCCTCGCGGCGCTGGAGCGCGAGTGGCACGCCTTCCTGCGGAGGGTGCCAACGTCAGACGGTGTGCTGGCGAGGGCGCGGACGCGGTTTCGTCGTGCGTCGGTGTTTGGTCGAACGTGCCCACTGTTGCTGGAAGACCTGACCCGCGACGCTGTCGCTCACCTCGACGCGGGTGACCTCGCCGCGGCCGACCGTGAGCTGCGGACGCTCATCGCCCACGACCCGACCGACCTCCACACCCACATGCTGCTCGCCGTGACGCGCGTGCGGGCGGGCGACCTCGGAGGAGCGACGCGCATTGCGACCGAGGCCGAGCAGGCGCTGGGTCCGGCGGCCGGGCAACGCGCGCGTTCGCAGGTCGCCGACCAGGTGTGGCGGTGGCGAGGACTCAGCGCGTCGCAGGTCTTCTACGACGCGCTCGACGTCACCCTGATGGACGACGACGAGGCGCGAACGCTGCTCATCAAGCGCGCGATGCTCACTCGGGGTGGCGCGCCGGCGGAGGTGTTCCGTGACCTGCTCATCGGGCGCGGCGAGCTCGACCCGTCACCCACCGCGGCGATGGCCCGATTGGGCCTCGACGATCAGGCGGCGAGCGATCCGTGGGTGGCCTACCTCGCGGGTCGGCAGCTCTTCCTGGCCGAGCGCTTCGAGCCGGCGTTGCGGATGCTGCGCGTGGGAGACATCGCATCCATCGGCGAGCCGCGGGTGCTCGCGGAGACGCAGCGGATGCGGGCGATCGCGCTCTACCGCAGCGGCAACCTCACGGAGGCTTCGACGGTGTTCACGATGCTGGCAGAGGACGAGGGCCGTCCGTCGGGCGCGCGGGACACGGCCGCCGATTGGGTCGATCGCATCCGGCGCGAGTCGGTCACACCCTGACGCGCGACCATCGACCGAGCTGCCAGCGCCAGGCGCCGAGCACCGCGCGGAGAAACCAATCGGACCCGCTGCCGAGCCACACACCCGCGAGCCCGAGGTGCAGCACGCGCACGAAGAACACCGTCGCGCTGATGCGCACCACGAATGATCCGAGCACCGCGATGGCGAAGGCCTCGCGCGTCGAACCGGCGCCGCGCAACGATTGCAGCAGCACGATGGCGAGGGCCATGGGCACCTGCACCGCCGCGCCCGGCAGCATCGCGGATACGCCCTCTCGCACCGCGGCCGGGTCGTCGAGAAACAACCCGAGCAACGGCCTCGCGCCCAGGTAGAGCACCACCGCGACCACCGTGATGACCGACGCCGAGCTGAGGGCCGCGATCCACCCGGCGCGACGTGCGCCCACCGGGTCGCCCGCGCCGAGCCGCTGCGCCACCCGCGCGCCCGCCGCGACCGCGAAGCCGTCCGCCGACAAGAACGACACGCTCTCCAATGAGAGCAGCGCCTGATGGGCCGCCATGGCGATCGGGCCCAGGCCGTTGGTGATGCGAACGTAGGCGAGGTAGCCCGTGTGATAGAGCGCGCGCTCGCCGAAGGACCCGACGGACACCCGGAAGACGCGGCGCACTCCGTCACGTACGTCGAGCGGTTCGCCCGAGCGGAGGCTGACCGGACGGTCGCGGCGGGCGAGGGCGACGAGGGCGAGGGTGGCTTCGAGGGCGAGCGCCGAGACGTTGGCGATGGCGGCGCCGCGCGCGCCCATGGCGGGCAACCCGAAGCGCCCGAAGATGAGCACGGCGTTGAGCGCGAGGTTGAGCGCGTTGGTGGCGATCGCGATGGCGAGCGGCGTGCGAGTGTCGCCGCCGGCCTGCAGAGCCTGCGTGCAGACCATGGCGACGAAGAGCAGCGGCATCGCGGGGAGCACCACGCCGAGGTAGCGGGCCGACTCGCCGCGGACGGCGGGTGATCCGCCGCCGCCGAGGAGGTCGATGAGCAGGTCGAGGCCGAGCCATCCGCCGAGGCCGACGGCGAGACCGAGACCCACCGCGGGGACGAGGCTTCCGTAGAGGGCGCTCGCCGCGAGGCGTCGGTCGTTCGCTCCGACGGCGCGCCCGATGACGGCGAGGGTGCCGACGCCGAAGGCGCCGAAGACGGACTGGAGCGTCCAGGTGAGCGGGCCGGCGATCTGCATCGCGGCGAGCGCGGCGGCGCTGTGGTGACCAAGGAAGAAGCGGTCCGCCAGAAACACCATCGTCTGCAAGAGGGACTGCGCCACGGCGGGCAACGCGAGGCCGAGGGTGAGGCGCAGATCGTCGCGGAGGGAAGCCTGGGACACGGTGCGGGGCGCGGACTCTACGCCGGGCGTGACGGGGCGACTTTGCACTTCTTCACACTCGTCGCGGGATGGGCTTCACAGAGCGTCGCCAAGGTGGTGGGCGGCGGAGAGCAGTGCGCTCCCGCGGACGAGGAGAGACGAACCATGTTGGGATTCATTGTCGGCACGATGTGTCTGATCGGTCTGGTGAAGACGCTCCGGTACGGTGGTCGGTGCGGCCACGGGGGCTACGGCTACTACGGTCACGGTGGTGGCGGTCGCTGCGGTGGTCGGCACTGGGGCGACCCGCGGCTTGGCGGCGACGAGCAAGGCTACGGCCGCGGACCGTGGGGTCGCGGCGGCGGTGGTTGGGAGCGCGGCGGCGGTGACGAGGGAGCGGCGCTGAGGTTCTGGCTGCGGCCGCTATTCGAGCGGCTGGCGACGACGCCGGGGCAGGAACGGGTGATCCTCGACGCGGCGACCTCGCTGCGCGCGAAGGTCGGCGCGTCGAAGGAGGCGCTGCGGGCGACGGCGGGTGATGCGGCGAAGGCGTTTCGCGGGGAGCGCTTCGACGAGGGCGTGATGGGCGAGTCCTTCGCCAAGCAGGACGAGGCGCTGGAGGCCACGCAGAAGGCTGTCTTCGAGGCGCTCCAGAAGGTTCACGACGCGCTCGACGAGCAGCAGCGCCGCGACTTCGCCGACCACATCGAGCGCTTCACGGGCGGTCGCGGTCCCTGGGGTCGCGGTCCGTACCGGGCCTGAGCGAGAGACACGAGAAGGAGACGACCATGCGACGAAACGTGAAGATCGCGGTGCTGGGCCTCGGCGTGTTGCTGGGCTACGGGTCGGGGTTCGCGAGCCTGTGCGCGCACCGGCACCGGAGGGCGGCGTTCGAGCACCACGTGGCGCGGGTGTGCATCGACGCGGCGCGCAACCCCAACGCCCCGCCCCCGGCGCCCCCGCGCTGGTAGTCTGAGCGGGAGGTTCCCGTGACGGTTCGCGTGCTCCACATCGATGACGACTCGCGCTTCGCCGAGCTGGTGGCGGGGTACCTGGCCCAGAACGGGATGCAGGTCACCCACGCGCCCGACGGCGGGCGGGGCCTCGCGGTGCTGGAGCGCGCGGACGTCGACGTGGTGCTGCTCGACGTGATGATGCCCGGTATCGACGGCCTCGAGGTCTGTCGGCGCATCCGGGCGAAGCGCAACGTCCCCATCGTGATGCTCACTGCGAAGGGCGACGAGACCGACCGCATCGTGGGCCTCGAACTCGGCGCCGACGACTACCTCCCCAAGCCCTGCTCACCGCGCGAGCTCCTCGCCAGGCTCCGCGCGGTGTTGCGACGCACGCAGCCCGAGGCGATGGCCGACCGCCTCGTTGCGGGACGCGTGGTCATCGACGTTCCGGGCCGCGAGGTGAAGGTGGACGAGCGGCGGGTGGAGCTCACCGGGCTGGAGTTCGACCTGCTGGTGGCGCTCGCGCGCAAGGCGGGTCGTGTCGTGTCGCGCGAGTCGCTCCTCGCGGGAGCCGGTCGCGACGACGTGAACATCGGCGAGCGCGCGGTGGACGTCCACGTGTCCCACCTGCGGCAGAAGCTCGGCGACGATCCGCGGTCGCCTACGATGATCCGCACCATCCGCGGCGTCGGGTACGTGCTGCTCCGCGAGGGGGACGCGTAGGCCCGTGCGCCATCATCCCCGTCACCATGACCCGCCCTGTGACCCACCGCGGCCTCGATCGAGGGTTTGGTGGTTCATCACGTCGCGGCTGCAACGCAGGCTCTTCTGGTCCTTCGGCGCGGTCATCCTGGTGACGGGGCTGGTGGCCTCCATCGTGACGGGCGCACTCGGAGCGCGCGGCGGTTGGAGGTCCCAGCGCGAACGTCTGGAGTTCTTCGCGGGCTCACGCTTCGCCGAGGTGTGGACCGAGCCCGCGCGCCGTGACCACCTCGCGTCGGCGGTGGCCACCGAGCTGCGACTCCACGTCGAGCTGCGCGACCGCGCCGGTGCCCTGCTGCTCGCCCGCGCCCCCGACGGTACGTCCGCCACCACCTGCCGCCACCCCGTCCTCCGATCGCGAGTGAAGGATGGTGCGGGAGTCGCGGTCGGCGAGGTGCGCTTCTGCTCGGCGGAGCACGCGTGGGGCGTGGCCCGGTCGGCGCTGCTCGTGCTGGCCGTGCTGGCGGTGATCTGGAAGATGGCTGGTGGCATCGCCCGCCGCATCGCGCGCCCGCTCGATGAGCTCGTCGAGGTCGTGACCGACATCGGCCAGGGGCAGCTCGATCGGCGGGCGCGGTTGCAGACGCACGGGCGCAGCGAGTTCGGGCTGCTGGCGCGGGTCATCAACGACATGGCGGCGCGCATCGAGGCCCAGGTCGCGGCGCAGCGTGAGCTCCTCGCGGCGGTCTCGCACGAGCTGCGATCGCCGCTCGCGCGGGTGAGGTTTCTGCTGGAGACGGCGCGCAACGAGGAGGCGGACAACGCGGCGCGTGCGTCGGCCATCACCGAGGTGGAAGACGAGCTCGTCGGCATCGACGCGCTGGTGGGCGACCTGCTCGCGAGTTCGCGCATGGACTTCCAGGCGCTGCGTCGGGTCGAGCTCGACGGCGCCGAGGTGGCGACGAGGGCGCTCACCAAGGCGGGCGTCGACCTCGGGGTGTTGATCGCGCCGGACGAGCCATTGCCCATCGTCGGGGACGCGACGCTGCTCACCACCGCGCTGGTCAACCTCCTCGGAAACGCACAGCGCCACGGCGGTTCGGTGCGCGCGCTGCGGGTCGAACGCAGCACCGGGCTGGTGCGCTTCGAGGTCGATGATGTGGGCGAGGGGATTGCCGTCGACGAGCTCCCGCACATCTTCGAGCCCTTCTACCGTGGAGCGGCAGCGGGTCGGCGGGTTGGTGCGGGCCTCGGCCTCGCGCTGGTTCGCCGTATCGCAAACTCCCACGGCGGCGACGTGTGGGCCGCAAACATCCCCGGAGGCGGAGCGCGCGTCGGGTTCTCTGTCGCGTGCGACCCGGCGTCGCCGGGTGTACCGTCGACGGACCCATGACCGACGCCGTCGTTGAGCCCGCCGCCCCTGTTGAAGAGTCTGCCGCGCCGCAGGTGAAGGCCATGCGAGAGGCGCTCGACCGCGGCGATCACCGGGAGGCGAGGGCCATCGCGGCCACGCTCGTCGCGAGCGACGACCCCGCGCTCAAGGTGGCGGGGGAAGACATGGCGGCCCGCTTTCGACGCGACCCGTGGGTCGACGCGGTGTTCGTCGGGACGGCCGCGCTGATGCTCTTCCTCGCCGTGCACTACCTGGGGCACCGCTGATGATCGCGCGTCGCGGGCTGTTGCTGGCGGGGCTGTGGGCGGCGGGGTGTGCGGGCACACAGCGCGTGGCGCCGCCGAGGGGGCCGGCGCACGCGACGGAGTTCTTCCCCATGCGCGCGGGGATGGCCTGGAGCTACGACACCGAGACCGGCATCGGGGGTGACACCGTGCTCAACGTCCTCGCCGTCGAAGCGGTCGAGGGTGAGACCTTCGTGGTGCGCAGCGGCACGCAGCGATCGCGCTACGAGCGTCGCGGTGACGGGGTGCTGCGAGAGGGCCAGTACATCCTCCGCGACCCCATCCGGGTGGGCACCGCGTGGGATGGCGCCGACGGCGGCCACGTCGAGATCCGATCGGTCGCGCCGAGCCGGCGCGTGGGCGAGCAGGACTACCGCGAGGTCGCGGAGGTCCACAGCGTGTCGCCGCGGTCGCGCATCGAGACCACGACCTGGTACGCCCGGGACGTCGGGGCCATCGAGATCATCGGGGAGACGGTGAGCTCCATCGGCGGGCATGTCCGTGTGCGATCGACGCTGCGCGGCTACACCCGCGGCGACGACGCCGAGGCATCGCGCTGATCGGGCGCCGCGCCGCGTCAGTGAATGGCGTTTGATCTTCTTTCGTCGTCGTCGCACCATGCAAACGATGAGACGAGGGACGTGGGTTCGGGCGTGCGTCGGAGTTTCGCTGCTGACCTTCAGCGGCGTCGCGTCGGCGCAGGGGCGTGGGCCGGGTCCCTTCGCGGGGAGCTTCTCCATCTCGTCGGCGACCACGGTGTCGGTGACGTCGCCGATGACCGTCACCGAAGAGCGCTCCACCCGCGAGCGCCTGGAGATCGGTGCGGGGTCACGCTCCGACGCGTCGATCCAGGTGACCAACGATCTTGGTGAGCACTGCACCCTGTCGGCCAATCGCTCGGGTGACTCGGGGATAACCTTCGGGTCGGGTCAGCGCTGCACCTTCACCGACTCGGTGCGCAGCATGCGGATGAACTTCACCCTCCGGTCGGGCAGCGGCTCCATGTCGGGCGACAGCATCTCGCTGTCGTTCAACTGGTCGGTCGCCAGCGCGGGCGGGTTCATCTCCGTGTCGGGCACTGCGACCCAGCGCAGCTCGGGGCGCCGCACCGGTGGTCAGGCGATGGCCGATACGCCCGCGCCGCAGCCGGTCGCGATGCCCACGCCCGTCATGGTCGCTCCGTCCTCCGAACCTGCGGCCATCGTCGCGGCGCCGCAGCCCGCCATCACGGCCGTCGCACCGATGATGCCCATGACGGGCACTACCCGCCGCCGCCCGACCACTACGACGCGCCGCCCGACCACCACCGCGGCTGCGCGTCCTGCGACCGTCGTCGTGGCGCCGACGCCCGCTCCCGCGCCGGTGGTGACGGCCGTGACCCCGACGCCCGTCGCGGCGCCCGCGAGCGCGTGGGGTGCTCCGTCGACCGCTCCTGCCACCGCGACCAATGGTGCGCCCGCCAGCGCGTGGGGTGCGCCTGCTCCGGCGACCGCGACCCCGACCGTCGCCACCGGATGGAACCCCATGTCCACCGGGTTCTCGCCCGTCACGGCCGAGACGCCCGGCGCGACGGTGCATCCGTCCGGTTGGATCCTCGGCCCGCTCCTCTCCGGCGTTGCCGCGGCGGTCCCCTACGCGGCCCAGCAGGTCGGGGCGTGGGGCCCGCAGCCAGCGCCCGCCGCTCCAGTGACGTCGGTCCCGTGGGGCTCCGCGCAGCCCACTGCGCCGGGCTCGACCTGGGGTACTTCGGGCGGCGGTCCGGGCGTGGTGCTTGGAGCAACGGGCGCTCCGGGTGCCCCGTCGCAGGGCTTCGGCGTCAACGTCAGCCCCAACGGCGTGAGGCCGGCCAATCTGCCGTCTTCTGCGCCTTCGGGCGGCGGTCCGGGCATCGTGTTCGGCGCATCACCCTGACCTTGCGGCCAGCGACCGCCTTCCCCGCGCCGGGAGCGCCTCCGTGACCGAACCCTCCTTCGACCCTCAGCTCTTCATCAACCGCGAACTGTCCTGGCTGGAGTTCAACCAGCGCGTCCTCGACGAGGCGGCCGACCCGACGGTGCCGCTGCTCGATCGGGTGAAGTTCGTCTCCATCGTCGCGACCAACCTCGACGAGTTCTTCATGATCCGCGTGGCGGGCGTGAAGCAGCAGCTCGCGGGCGACGTGGTCGAGCTCACCGCCGACGGCCGCAACCCGCGCGCCCAGCTCAACGCCATCACCGAGCGCACCCACCGCCTCGTGAAGGACCAGTACTCCCTCTACTGCGACCACCTGCGTCCAGCACTGGAGGCCGCGGGCATCCAGCTCGGTGAGCGCGAGACCAGCCCCGAGATCGCCCACCGGATCGAGGCGTACTTTCGCCAGGATATCTACCCCGTCCTCACGCCGCTGGTCATCGATCCGGGGCACCCGTTTCCGCACCTCAAGAACAAGTCCATCAACCTCGGCATCGTGTTCGAGTCCAACCGCGACGAGTCGGGCATCGGCTTCGCCGTCGTGCAGGTGCCGCAGATCTCCGCGCGCCTCGTGTCGTCGGGGGTCGGCAACTCGGGCCGCGCGTGGCTCTTCCTCGAAGACGTCATCGCCCGCAACCTCGGGTTGCTCTTCCCGGGCCGGAAGATCGTCTCCGTCGCCCCCTTCCGCGTCACCCGCAATTGGGACCTCGAGATCGACGAGGAAGAGGCCGACGACCTCCTCGCCACCATCCAGCAAGAACTCCGTCGCCGTGACCGCGGCAATGCCGTCCGCCTCGAAGTCTCGGCCGGCGCCGACCCGCGGTTCCTTGCGCTGCTGCGCCACGTTCTGCGTCTGGACGAAGGCGACATCTACGCCGTCGAAGGTCCGCTCCACCTCGGCGACCTGATGTCCATCGCGTCGGGCGACGACCGGCCCGAGCTCCACGACGAGCCCTTCACCCCGCAGGTGGTGCCGCCGTTCCGCGACGCCGAAGACCCCTTCACGCTGCTCTCCGAGCGCGACGTCATCCTGCATCACCCCTTCGAGAGCTTCGATTCCGTCAGCGACTTCATCGCGCGCGCCGCCGACGACCCGAAGGTGCTCGCCATCAAGATCACGCTCTACCGCGCGGGCGCCAACTCCCCGCTCGTCCGCACGCTCGCGCGCGCCGCCGAGAACGGCAAGCAGGTCACCGCCCTCGTCGAGCTGAAGGCCCGCTTCGACGAGGAGGCCAACATCAAGTGGGCCCGCGCGCTCGAAGAGTCCGGCGTGCACGTCGTGTACGGGGTGCTCGGCCTCAAGACCCACGCGAAGGTCTGCCTCATCGTCCGCCGCGAGGCGCCGGGCCTGCGCCGGTACGTCCACCTCTCGACGGGCAACTACAACCCCATCAGCGCGAAGCTCTACACCGACCTCAGCTTCTTCACCTCGCGACCGGAGATCGGCGAGGACGCCACGGCGCTCTTCAACCTCCTCACCGGCTACTGCGAGCCCCCGTCGTGGAAGCGCCTGGCCGTCGCGCCGCTCAACCTCCGTGAGCGGGTCATCGAGCTCATCGGGCGCGAGGCCGAGCACGCCCGCAACGGCCGCCCCGCGCGCATCGTCGCGAAGCTCAACTCGCTCGTCGACGAGAAGGTCATCACGGCGCTCTACGAGGCGTCGCAGGCAGGCGTGCCCGTCGACCTGATCATCCGCGGCGTGTGCTGCCTGCGTCCGGGGCTGCCCGGCGTGAGCGACCGCATCCGGGTCATCTCGATCGTCGACCGCTTCCTCGAACACACGCGGATCTTCTCCATGACCAACGGAGGAGAGCCCGAGGTCTACCTCTCGTCGGCCGACTGGATGCCCCGCAACTTCATCCGCCGCGTCGAGGTGATGTTTCCCATCGAGGACCCGACCATCCGGCAGTGGATCATCAACGATCTCCTGGGCGCGCAGCTCGCCGACAACGTGAAGGCGCGCGACATGGCCGCCGACGGAAGCTACCGCCGCCGCTCGCCCGCCGAGGGCGAAGCACCGCGACGCTCGCAGGCGAAGTTCATGGAGCGCGCCAAGGAGCGCGCCCGCGCGGCGGTGTGGTCGGTGCCGCCGACGCCCTTCCGCGCGATGCCCAACGAGGCGCCGGTCGTCTTGCCGGTGCCCGAGATTCCGGCGCCCCCGAGGGTGCCCACGCGCCGCAAGAAGCCGCGGTGACGGCGCGTCGGGCGCCGTGGTAGAGACGTCGCCCCATCGCGAACATCCTCGCGGAAGGAGCAGCACGAGCCATGGCACAGTCCGCAACGTTTCCTGCGATCACCGTCCCCGGCGAGGGTGATCTCTTCGCCCGCTTCACCACGGCCCAGGGCGAGATCATCATCCGTCTGGAGGAGAAGCTCGCGCCCAACACGGTGAAGAACTTCGTCGGCCTCGCGACGGGCGCCCAGACCTTCGACGACCCGAAGACCGGCGCGCCCGCCAACCGTCCCTTCTACGACGGGCTCTTCTTCCACCGGCTCATCCCGGGCTTCATGATCCAGGGCGGCTGCCCCCAGGGCACCGGCACCGGCAACCCCGGCTATCGCTTCGGCGACGAGTTCGACCGCAACCTCCGCCACGATCGCGCGGGCGTGCTCTCCATGGCCAACTCGGGCCCGGCCACCAACGGGTCGCAGTTCTTCATCACCGAAGGTCCGACGCCGCACCTCAACGACAAGCACTCGGTGTTTGGCTTCGTCGTGCGCGGCATGGAGGTGGTCAACCGCATCGCCAACCTCCCGCGCGGCGCGCGCGACCGGCCCAACGACCTCGCCGCCGCGACCATCCAGCGCGTCGACTTCTTCCGCGCGTCCGCCAACGGTTGATCGCGGGGCGCCCGCGCGGCGCCGCACCTCCTCGTCCCGGCCTAAACCCCCACCCCATGACCCAGCCCTCCGTCGACCCGCACGCCGCCAGCCATGCCCACGCGGGCCACGCCCACGGGGGCGCGAGCGACAAGCTCCCCAGGCTCGCCCTCGCCGCGCTGGGGGTCGTCTACGGCGACATCGGGACGTCCCCGCTCTACGCCCTCCGGGAGTGCTTCGCCCACGAGCACGGCCTCGCCGTCTCGACGGCCAACGTCCTCGGCGTGCTCTCGCTGGTGTTCTGGGCCCTCATCCTCGTGATCGTGGTGAAGTACATCACGTTCATCACGCGCGCCGACAACCACGGCGAGGGCGGCATCCTCGCGCTCCTCGCCCTGGTCAATCCGCGCGACGACCCGAGCTCGTTTCGCAAATCCACGCGACGGGTGGTGCTCGTCACGCTGGGCCTCTTCGGCGCCGCGCTGCTCTACGGCGAAGGGCTCATCACCCCGGCCATCTCCGTGCTCTCCGCCGTCGAAGGCATCAAGGTCGCCACCTCCGCGGTCGACCGCTTCATCATCCCCGTCACCATCGCCATCCTCATCGGCATCTTCTCGATGCAGAAGCGCGGCACCGCCAAGGTCGGCGCCATCTTCGGACCCGCCACGCTCGTGTGGTTCGTCGCCATCAGCGCCGCGGGCCTCCCGTGGATCCTCCGCCGCCCGGAGGTGCTCGGCGCCGTCAACCCGCTGCACGGCGCGCGCTTCCTCCTCCATCACGGCGCCCACGGCTTCCTGGTGCTCGGCTCGGTGGTGCTCTGCATCACCGGCGGCGAGGCCCTCTACGCCGACATGGGGCACTTCGGTCGCAAGCCCATCCGCTACGCGTGGTTCTCCGTCGTGCTGCCGGCGCTGCTCCTCAACTACTTCGGGCAGGGCGCTCTGCTCATCGAGCGCGGGCGGAGCGTCAATCCGTTCTTCGACCTCGCCCCGAGCTGGGCGGTGCTCCCGCTCGTGGGCATCGCCACCATCGCCACCGTGGTCGCCTCGCAGGCCCTCATCTCGGGTGCCTACTCGCTCACCCAGCAGGCGGTGCAGCTCGGGTACTGCCCGCGCATGACCATCGTCCACACGTCGGGCGAGGCCGAGGGCCAGATCTACGTCCCCGAGGTCAACACCTTCCTCATGGTGTCGTGCATCGCGCTGGTGCTCGGCTTCCGCAGCTCGTCGGCCCTCGCCGCGGCCTACGGCATCGCCGTGACCGGAACGATGACCATCACCTCGCTGCTCTTCTACGTGGTCGCTCGCATGCGCTGGGGCTGGAGCCGCCCGAAGGCCGCGAGCCTCGTCGCGCTCTTCCTCGTCGTCGACGTGACCTTCTTCAGCGCCAACGTCATCAAGGTGCTCCAAGGGGGATGGCTGCCGCTCGTCACGGCCGCGCTGCTCTTCACGGTGATGACCACCTGGAAGAAGGGCCGCGCCGCGCTCGGTCGCTACATCATCGCCAACACCCTCGACATCAAGCTCTTCATGGACGACGTGCGGCTCCAGCAGCCCCCGCGGGTGAAGGGCACCGCGGTGTTCATGACGTCCAACCCCGACGGCGCGCCGCCGGTGCTGCTGCACCACTTCAAGCACAACAAGGTGCTCCACGAGCGGGTCATCCTGCTGTCGGTGCAGACGCAGCACGTGCCCGAGGTGCCCGAGAGCGAGCGCGTGAAGGTCAACGACCTGGGTGAAGGGTTCTTCCAGGTGACGGCGTTCTTCGGGTTCATGCAGATGCCCAACGTGCTCGACGTGCTGGCCGTGTGTCGTCGCCAGGGCGTCGACCTCAACGAAGCCGACACCAGCTTCTACCTGGGCCGCGAGACCCTCCTGCTCACCGGTCGCGCCGACCTCTCGGCGTGGCGCAAAGGGCTCTTCGCGTTTCTCTCGCGCAACGCGCGGCCCGCCAACGCCTTCTTCAACATTCCCCCCAACCGCGTCGTCGAGCTCGGCACCCAGATCGAGCTCTGATCCACCCCCATGGACCCCACACCCCCCGCCGGCTGGCTCGACCCCCGCACCTTCCTCTCCCGCCACAAGCTCCGCCCCAAGGACAGCTTCGGCCAGTGCTTCCTCGTGTCGCCCCACGTGGTGCGCTCCATCGTCGATGCCGTCGGCGCGCTCCCCGGCGAGACCATCGTCGAGATCGGAACCGGCACCGGCACCCTCGCGCGCTGCCTCGCCCCGAGCGCCCACGCCGTCATCGCCATCGAGCGCGACCGCGACCTCGTGGCGGCCCTCACCGCAGACCCGCTGCCGACCAACGTCTCCCTCGTCGAGGCCGACGCCGCCACCTTCGATTACGCCGCCGTGTATGCGCAGGGCCCGACGGCCGTCGTGGGCAACCTCCCGTACCAGATCACCGGGAAGCTCATTCGAGCGCTCGTCGAGACCCCCGGCTGGCGCGTCGCGGTGGTGATGGTGCAGCAGGAGGTGGCGAAGCGCCTGGCGGCCACGCCGGGTGATGACGACTGGGGTGCGCTGTCGGTGTTCACCCAGGCGGCCTGCGCGGTGGAGAAGGTCTGCAACGCCGCGCCCGGGTGCTTCCACCCTGCGCCGAGGGTGCACTCGACGGTGGTGCGCCTCACGCCTCGCGCGACGCCGCTCGCGGTGGAGGACGGCCGCTTCCGACAGGTGGTGCACGCGCTCTTCGCCGCCCGGCGGAAGACCCTGCGCAACGGGCTCGCTTCGGTGGTGGGGCGCGAGCGCTCGGCGGCCGTGTGCGAAGCCGCGGGCATCGACCCTGGAGTGCGACCCGAGACGCTGACCATCGAGGCGCTGGGGAGGCTCAGCGAGGCGTCGAAGCGTGAGTAGGTTCGAGGCCCATTCAAGCCTTGTCCTACGGTGTATGCGACGCGCAGGACGGTTGACAGCACCGCGGTGATCGTCCAGAAGGTGCGTTCTCCGGTGCGACCTACCCGTCGCTGCGCATGATCCGTCCCGGAGGAGTGGCCGAGTGGTCTATGGCAGCGGTTTTGAAAACCGCCGTAGGGAAACCTGCCGGGGGTTCGAATCCCTCCTCCTCCTCTTCCGTCTCACGAGCCCGATCGAACCGTCTTGGACACCCCTCTCGCACTGCACATCCACCTCGTCCCGGCCGGCACCTCGCTGGCGTTCTCCATCTCCTTTGAGCGGTATGAAGACCCGGCGTCGTTGTCGCGATGGCAGCCATCGGACAACTTCGTCGTGCCGTCCCACCCCGGCTGCGTGCGACGCCGACCCAACTTCGTCCCGAGCGGATATCGCGAGATGTTCCTCGCGGCACCCTTTCCGCGTCTCACCAGTCATCACCCGGTGCCGTTGCCCGGTCATCTCCGCGAGCTCGACACCGACCGCGCGGAGTTTCCGCGGCGCGCCGTGGGTGAGGGGCCCTATCACATCGTCGGTTGGGTGGTGCCCGCCGCGCAGGCCCTGACGCACCTCCGCCCCTTCTTGCGCGCATGGACCAAACGCCACGGCGCGGCGCTCTCCAGTCCAGGTTGCTTCGTCACCCTCGACGCCCTCGACCTGCTCCACGACTGCTTCTCTCACGGCAACCTCCTCCCCACCCGGCTCCCGGCGCTCCCTGACCACTCTCCCCTGAAGTGGATCCCGCCGGTCTCGCTCAACACCCTGATGAGCTTCCGGCGCTTGCTCGTCGGGTGTCCCACCCTCGGCGCGGTCCACGCGTGGTGTGTCCGGGCCCACGAGTTTCGCACCCAGCCCCTCGTCGCGCCCAACGAGACCGCCCCCTTCGCGCGCTTCGCGGTCGAGGCCCTGTCCGCCGCGACGCCGGAGTCCGCCGACCCTCCTGCTGCCCAGCGCCCGGCGCCCCTGAAGGCCGAGGTGCTCGCCTCGTTGCACGCCTCCTTCGGGAGCTGCCTGCATCCCAACCACGACGTGTGGCGCCCGGCCGTCCTGCCGTCGCAGTCCCACCTCCACGGCGTCATCGCCCCATCGGACATCATGAAGTCCGATCATCCATGGCAGATGGAGATGGCGTTGATCGGAGAGGGCCCCGCGGTGCCGCTCTTCGGACTCTTCAAGCAGGAGTCGATGCGCGACCCGCTCATCGAGGGCCCCGACGAGACCGTGCGACGCTTCCCCGCGAGCGTCGCCTACCGCGACTGGGAGGGCCTGCTGGAGCAGCGCCCGTACCTCGCCGCGCGCCCCGAGCTCCTCCGCGATGGCCGCAGTCCGTTGACGGAGGCCGAGATGTCCGTGGTGGCGGGCCTCGCGCCCATTCACGGAAGACCAACGGAGAAGGTCTATCGGGTTCTCAACATGGAGGCGCCGAGCCGCGGTCGCGAGCCGGTGCTCTTCAGCGTCTCTCTCGGCAACACCCAGAGCGCGCGGCTGCGGGTGAAGTGGAGCCCCGTCAACGACGATGCGCTGGAGCAGCAGCTGGGCGAGGGCGGCCTCGCGATGCTGCGCTTCGTGCCAGAGCTCACCGTGGTGCTGGGAGAGGACGAGCTCTCTCCCGAGAGCGCCAAGGCACTCCTGGAGTCATCGGACGGGGCCATTCTTCGGATTGGTCGGAGGGCCGTTCCGCGGAGTGATCTGGAGGCGGTGCTGGAGCTGGCGCTCGCGCGTCGCAAGGTGCTCGACCGCTTGATGAAGGGCGGCTCGCTCGGCTGGCAGGACGTCAATCAGCTCGAAGACGAGTGGACCGCGACCCGCGACGCCGCGCGCCTGGAGTCGGTGTTTGCCGCGCAGTGGGAGAGCTTCCTGGAGAGGCTCGCGTCGGGCAGCGCGAGTCGGTTGACGGAGACGCCGCCGGGCTTCCAGGGGACGCTCCGCCCGTACCAGCTCCGGGGCCTGAGCTGGATGGACCAGATCACTTCGTTCGGCCTGGGCGCCTGCCTTGCGGACGACATGGGTCTGGGCAAGACCGTTCAGGTGCTGGCGCTCTTGTGGCATCACCGTCGGCAGGGTGCTCCGAAGAAGCCCAAGGCGCCTGACCTCGTCGTGTGTCCCACCTCGGTGGTGCACAACTGGGTGAAGGAAGCCCGCCGTTTTGCTCCGAAGCTCAAGGTGTACATGCACCAGGAGGCTTCGCGGGAGACCGATCCGAAGCGCTTCGCCGAGGTGGTCCGCACCCATGACGTGATGGTCACCAGCTATGCCCTCTTGAGACGCGACCGCGTCCTCTTTGAAGAGCACCGGTGGAACATCCTCATCGTCGATGAAGCCCAGCACGTGAAGAACCCGCTGGCCCAGCAGACCCAGGTGCTCAAGGGGCTGCGCGCGGCGCGGCGCCTGGCGCTCACGGGTACGCCGGTGGAAAACCACCTGCGCGACCTCTGGTCGATCTTCGACCTCGTGATGCCCGGGCTGCTGGGCGGGCCGACGCGGTTCTCGCGGTCGTTTCTTGAGCCGCTGCGGCGCGGCGAGGAGACGGCCATGTCGCGGCTGCGGCGACGGGTGACGCCCTTCATGCTGCGTCGGAGCAAGCGCGATCCCGAGGTGGCGGGTGATCTCCCGGCGCGCACCGAGCAGATCGTCGAGTGTGGCCTGACCCGTGAGCAGGCGGCTCTGTATCGGGCCCTCACCGAGGTGACCTTCGAGAAGGTGAAGGGCGGCACCGGGATGGGGCGGCGCGCGTCGATTCTTGCGGCGCTCACCGGGCTCAAGCAGATCTGCAACCACCCGGAGAACTACACCGAAGAGGAGCCCGAGCGGCTGTTGGGCCGTTCGAGCAAGCTCGATCGGTGCATCGAGTTGTTGGAGGAGCTCATCGACCAGGGACAGCCCACGCTGGTGTTTACCCAATACCGGGAGATGGGTGAGCTGTTGCAGGCCGCCATCGAGCAGAAGTTCAAGCGAGAGGTGCCCTTCTTCCACGGTGGTCTCTCGCCCAAGGAGCGCGAGGCCATGCTCGACGCGTTTCGCTCCGAGGACGGCGAGCCCGTGCTGATTCTCTCGTTGAAGGCGGGCGGCACCGGGCTCAACCTCGTTCGTGCCACGGCCGTCATCCACTATGACCGCTGGTGGAACCCCGCCGTCGAAGATCAGGCCACCGACCGCGCGCACCGCATCGGCCAGACGCGACCGGTCAATGTCTACAAGTTCGTGACCACGGGCACCCTGGAAGAGCGCATCCAGAAGATGTTGGAAGAGAAGCGGTCGCTCGCGGCCGAGGTGCTCTCCGACGCGGGCGAGACCTGGGTCACCGAGATGAGCGACCGTGAGCTGAAGGACTTCCTGACGCTCGACGAGATCGACGAAGACGGAGCAGAGAGTTGATCCCTGAGCTGGAGACCTCGCGCGAGCCTGCCTACGCGGTGCCGGTGCGTGACCTGTACGCCCTCGACCTCGGAGACGCCGGTCGCGTCGAGGTGCGCCGCCACGGGACCTTTCTCTCGACCCTGATCCACACCCCGCGCGGCGAGGAGCCCGCCGAGTTCGACCTGCGCCGCTGGCATTACCGCCAATGGGCCACGCAGATCGAAGACCGCGAGTACGCCGAAGGGCTGCGGGTGCTCATCGCACAACACTCGCTCTTCGAACACCCGACCTGGGTCACGCGCGACCGGCCGCTCGACCTCGACGCAGGTCCCATGGCCGTCATCGATGACCTGCGCGCGACGTGGCGCAGCCGCTTCGGTGGTCGATTGAAGCCACCCGGCGCGGGCGCCCAGCAGTGCAAGGAGTGCATCGCGCGTGAGCCGCCGCGCGGGCCGCTCACCGTCTGGAGCCCGGCGCCGTCCCAGCAGGCGTGTCCCCACCGCGACGCTGCCGCGCGGGCGATGCTGCTGCTCGCCGAGCATCACACCGAGCTGGTGTTCGAGCTGCTCGACCTGCTCGTGGTGGCGCAGACGCCGGGCGCGAGCGGCACCCAGACGCTGCGCCGACTGGTGCTCCCCTCCGAATGGATGCGCGCCCTCCTGGGGCACTGGCTGCTCGGGCAGGACTACGTTCACGGTGATCGTCCGTGGCGCTCGCGGGGTGCCGCGAAGCCTCGTCGCTTCGCGCATCGGGCCACGCGGGTCGAGCCCATCGCGGAGATGTCCGAGGCGGAGCGTCACTCGTGCCTCGCGTGGGGCATCGACGCCGAAGACCTCGGCCTCCCTCCCGTGGAGTCGGAGGACGCCGCGCAGCCCGACGCGTCGTGGTGGACGGACGTGTCGACACCGCCGGCGGGCGTGCGGGTCTATCCCGAAGGCGTGCAGAAGGCGGCGGCCCCCGCGGCGTTGCCGTCGACGGCGGCGCTGGAGCGCAGCCGCGCGACGACCAAGGTGGCCCCGCTCCGCGTCGCGCGCGAGGTGAAGCCCGTGGTGGTCGCGGCCCCGGCGCCTCGCGTCGAAGTGCCGCGCGAAGTGCCGAAGGTCGCGAAGCCGACGAAGCCCAAGCGGGCGGCCGCCAAGGGCCGCGCGAGCAAGGCGCACCTCGACGAGACCCTGTCGTCGTTGACGGCGGGCCTCGCGGCGCTCTCGCAGATCATGGGCGGGGGGAAGAGCGGTCGGCGCTGACTACTGCTTCGCGCCGCACTGCTCGCAGCTCGTGAGGTCGGCGGGCGTGAGCTTCTTGCAGTAGGGGCAGCGCACCACGAGCACCTGCCGCTCGATGACCTTCTCCACCACGGGCGCCGCGGGCGCCTGGGGGTAGGAGGGCGGCGCGTACTGCGGGTACGAGGGCGGCGCGTGCTGCGGATAGGACGGCGGGGCGGCGGCGACGTGACCGAAGCGCAGGAGATGGACGGGCAGCCACTTCTGGTCGCCGTCATCGAACTGGATGAAGAACATCGTGGCGTTGGCGTTGACCCGCGCGACGACGCCCGGATACCAGGAGCCGCCGCTCCAATCGCCCTGCACCACGGTGCCCGCGGTGAGGTGCGGCGCCGGGGCGGCGTTGGGGCGGTCGCCGTTGGGGCGGATCTTCACGGCGGGCAGCCACTTGGTGTCGCCGTCGTCGAACTGCACGAAGAAGAGGCTCTCGTTGGCGTTGGCCTCGGCGACGTAGCCCGGGTACCAGCTGTCCTCGGTCCAGTCCCCCATGACCCGCGCGCCGGGGAAGGGGTTGTGCCCACGAGCCGCCGTCTGGGCTCCCGGTTGCGGCTGGAGCTGGTCGAGCCGCAGCCATGCGGTGTCGCCGTCATCGAACTGCACGAAGAACTCGTGCTCGCCCCCGCGGTCACGGCTCTTGCTGACCGTGCCGGGATACCAGCTTCCGTTGGACCACAGACCCATGACCCGCGAACCAATCATCGCAACGCTCCTCGTGAGGGGCGCCGATGATGCCACACGGCCCGCGGACGGGCCGAGCGTTGATGCGTGGGGACGAGAGGAGAGGGGAGAGGGTCAGTTGGTGGCGCGAACGCCGCCGAAGGTCGCCGGGTCGATGATGAACATCTCCACGCGGCGGTTGCGGGCGCGGGCTTCTTCGGTGCCCGACGGGTCGATGGGGCGGCTCTCACCATACGACTCGAAGGTGAGCCGGTCGGTGGGCACGCCGTTGGCGACGAGCAGGGCGCCCACGCGGCGCACGCGGCGCTGCGAGAGGTCGAGGTTGGCGGCGGTCTCGCCGACGTCGTCGGTGTGGCCTTCGAGGCGGATGCGGCGGATCCAGCTGTAGGCCGGGTTGCGCAGCAGCGCCGCGATGGCGTCGAGCACCGGGCGCGACG
Organism: Polyangiales bacterium; assembly: GCA_044229975.1. Lineage (GTDB taxonomy): Bacteria > Myxococcota_A > Polyangia > Polyangiales > SCUS01. Next base: position 136,654 of record JBGARZ010000003.1, on the reverse strand, counting down.
AGTCCATGACCGAGTCGCGGGCGGGGTCGAAGTTGATGGCGAACCCGTCGCGGATGCGGATCTGGTTGCCGACCACCTCGATGGCCGCGGTGGCCTCGGGGCAGCCGTCGTCGTCCTGGATGCCGTTGCGGGTCTCCGCCTCGTTGGGGCAGCGGTCGCGCGCGTCGGGCACGCCGTCGCCGTCGTTGTCGCGGTTGGCGGCCGCGAAGGCGTCGCGGTCGCCGGCCGCGGCGGAGCGCGCCTGGGCGAGGCGGGTCACCTGCTCGCCACACGCACCGGGGGACGCCTGGAGGAGCGCGAGGGCCTGGCCCGCGTGCTGGTCGTCGGCGACGGCCTGGTTGTTGGACGACATGCGGTGCAGGCGCGCCAGCGTGTCGAAGGTGAAGTACGCCCGCATGAGGTGCGCGCGGCGGGTGAGCCAGTTCTGCGCGCGGGTGTCGAGCGTCGGGAGGTACTGCGGCGACGACGACTGGAGCTCACCCAGATAGCGCTGCGCGGGCCCCGCGCGGCGACCCCAGAGGGCGAGCTGCGAGAGGTAGAAGCGGGCGTTGGGGGCGTGCTCGGTGTTGCCGGCGCTCGAGACCACCGAGGTGAGCTCGCGCTCGGCGTTGGCGTCGGCGCCCGTCCACGCGAAGGCCACGCCCAGCCACACGCGGCCGCGCGGGTTGTCGACCTCCGCGAGCTGGTAGAAGGTCTGCGTGGCCGCCTCGAAGTTGCACGAGAAGAGCTGCGCGAGGCCGCGGCTCTCGAGGGCCGAGGCCGCGACGGCGGAGTTGTTGGGGACCTCCGCGGCGACCTGAGCGGCGCGGGCGTAGTCGCCGAGCTCGAAGGCGATCTGGGCGAGGCCCGCGCGGGCTTCGGCACCGTTGGGATCGGTCGCCGGGAGCGACTCGACGACGCCTTCGAGGTTCTGCCGGGCGGCCTCCCATTCCTGGCGCGCGAGGGCCTCGCGGGCGAGGCGGAGCTGCTCCTGGAAGAACACGCTGTTCTGCGCCGCGAGGGCGCTCTGATCGACGGGGGCCGCGCCGCTCATGTTGCGGCACGACCAGAGCGAGCCCGCGCCGGCGACGCACAGCGCCGCCCCGAGGGACCATGAACCGACGCGGCGCAAGCTCACGGGGTGCCTGCCTGCTGGACGTTCTGGGTCTCGTTGGCGACGGCGCCCTGCTGACGGAGGGCTTCCTGATCCTGCGACATGCGCTGGGCGGACTGGAGTTCCTGCTGCCAGTCGGTCTCCTCGGGGCGCAGCGCGATGGCGCGCGTGAGGTCGGCCACCGCGCGGGCGTACTGCCCGAGGTACGAGCGCACGAGCCCGCGGTTGTAGAACGCCTCGCCGATCTTCTCTGCCTCGTTGGGCGGAACCGGGAGGGTGGCGTTCTGGTACTGGCCGATGACGGCGGTGAAGAGCGGCTCGGCCCCAGCGAGGTTCTGGTGCTGCACGAGGTCGTAGCCCTGGCGGCAGCGCGCGTCGCCATCGCAGTCCTCGAAGACCACGGTGACGTTCTCCTGCCACGGCAGGATCACGCGCGCGAAGTGCTCGGTGAGGTTTGCGCGGAGGTTGTGGAGCATGCCGCCGCCGTCGATGGGAGGCGGGTCGCGGCGCTCGTACGGCGAGATCACGCCGGTGGTGGCCGTCGTCGCGGTGTCATCGTAGGTGCGGTCGAACAGCACCTGTCCGTCCTGGCCGTGCGTCACCTGGAACTGGAGCCGCGCCGAGGCGGTGCCCACGCGGCGGAGGTTGGTGCAGGAGTACGACTCGACGCGCGAGCTCGGGCGCCCGTTGACGTAGGTCGGGACGCTGCGGGTGCAGGTGCCGGGGTTCTGCTCGAAGTTTTCGACGTACTGGTTGGCGAGCACCGCGCCGGTGATGACCACGCCGCCGCCGGCCGCCATCAAGCGGATGGAGGGGTTGAGCGAGTGGCTGACGCGCCCGGTGAGGTCGCTGACGATCTCCGCGGCGGCCTGCATGTCCTGGGGCATCCCCGACGGGGCGGCCACGCCACCGACGGACATGGTGTTGCCGACGGCGGCGGCGTTGAGCATCGCGGGGCGCGTCACGGCGAAGGTGGCTGTGCGCGCGCAGCCGCTGCCGATGCCGAGGACCGAGACCGCGGACATCACGACGAACATTCTCTGGCTGACCGACTTCATGCGAGGTTCTCCTATGGACGTGTGGGGGATTACGGGCAGTGGAGCTGCCGCCGGCGCCGACCCTCCGGCGATGCGGGCCGGGACCATATACGGTCCGACCCGGATCGTGTTCACGATCAGGCTGATTCCGGCGGGTCTTGGTCGGTGTCGACGGTGTCGGTGCCCGGCGCCGCGGGCCCCGCCTGCTTCCGCTCGTCGCGGGTGCGCTGGATCATCGTGCGGAACACCTTCCGGAGCGTCTCCCGCACCTCCTTGGGCTCTCCATTGAACACCAGGGCGTCGGCCACGGACTCCAGCGTGGAGATGGCCTCGCGCCGCGGCTCCTTGCGGAGCTTTCCGTAGATCGACGGCTCCTTGGGGTGGAGCACCAGGCGCTGCACCTTCAAGAACCAGGGGTTGCGCCACCAGAGGGTCTTGGCCTGCGACCACGACCCGTCGAGCACGAGCAGCCCCTGGAGGTGCGGCGTCGGGCCGAGGGCGTTGCCGTTGCGATCGAGGCGCAGCACCGGGGCCGATTGCTCGTCGCGTTGGAGCTCTCGCGGGAGCGAGCCCGGGTAGAGCACCGCCCAGCGGAGGGCGTCCGCGTCGGCGTCATCGAGGAGCCGGGCGAGGGAGGGCCACGAGAGCCCGACGACTACCTCCACCTGCGGGAGCATCGCGCGGAGCAGCGGGACCGTTCCGAGGTCGCGGTCGCGCTCCTGCGGGTGCTGGAGGACGACGATGCGCGTGCGGGTCTGCATCGGGGTGATGAGCTCGCGGACGCGAGTCACGGTGGGGCTCTCGTCGGAGGCTTCGGTCGGGGGAGGGGTCTTCATCGCGATCGCGGGGCTCTACCGGAGCGCGATGGCCCCGGCAAGGGTGCTACCTTCCCCGGCCCCTCATGGACCAAGCCGCCGAACAAGAGCCCACCACCGCCGTCCTGGTCGCCGTTCAGCTTCCGGGGGTCGACGACGCCGAGCACCGATCGTCCATCGAAGAGCTCGGTCGGCTCGTGGAGACCCTCGGCCATCGGGTGGTGGGTTCGGTCACGCAGCGCCGCTCGCACCTCGCCGCCGCGGCCGTGGTGGGCGAGGGCAAGCTCCGCGTGCTCGCGCGCTACACCGACGGCACCGGGGTGGTCCCATCGGGCGCGGTCCGGAAGACGCGCAAGATCGATGAGCGCCCGGGCGCGGACGACGGATCGGACGAGACCGCGGTCGACGAAGGCGGCGAGTCACCGATCGAGCCCGAGGGGTTGATCGAAGACGACGCCGACGAGGACGTGGCGCCGACCGAGCGCGCGGGTCTGGTGGTGGTCGACCACGAGCTGGGACCGTCGCAGCTCCGCAACCTGGAGCGCGCGACGGGGGCGACGGTGCTCGACCGGACGGCCGTCATCGTCGAGATCTTCCACCGCCACGCCAAGAGCCGCGAGGCGAAGCTCCAGGTGGAGATCGCGCGGCTCAACTACCTCGCGCCGCGGCTGCGCGAGACGGGCGCGGGCGGCGATCGGCAGCGCGGAGGCATCGGGGGAAAGGGTGCGGGCGAGAGCTCGGTGGAGCTCGACCGGCGGAAGATCCGCGACCGGGTGGCCGAGCTGCGGCGCGAGCTGTCGGGCCTCGCGCGGGAGGGCGACGTGCGGCGCGCGCGGCGGCAGGAGCAGCTCCGCGTGGCGCTGGTGGGCTACACCAACGCGGGCAAGAGCTCGCTGATGCGGGCGCTTACCGGGAGCGAGGTCTACGTGGCCGACAAGCTCTTCGCGACGCTCGACACGACGGTGCGATCGCTCTCGCCCGAGAGCCGGCCGAAGGTGCTGGTCTCGGACACCGTCGGCTTCATCAAGAAGCTGCCGCACGACCTGGTGGCGAGCTTCCGCTCGACGCTCGACGAGGCGCGCGAGGCGACGCTGCTGTTGCACGTCGTCGACGGCAGCGATGAGGCGTGGCGCACCCAGTACGCGGTGACCCGCGAGGTGCTCTCGGAGATCGACGCGGGCTCGCTGCCGTCGCTGCTGGTGCTCAACAAGCGCGACCGGCTCGACCGCGACGCGCAGGAGGCGCTGTCGTTGGAGTTTCCCGACGCGGTGCTCGTGTCGGCGCTCGACCGCGGCTCCGTGCTGGCCTTGCGGGAGCGCATCCTGGAAGCGCTGGAGCTCGGCATGGCCGAGGACACGCTCAAGGTGCCCTTCTCGAAGGGCGCCGTCGGGGGAGAGATCCACCGCGAGTGCCGGGTGCTGGAAGAGAGCTGGGACGAGGACGGGGCGACGTACCGGGTCCGCGCGCTACCTGGGGCGCTCGCGCGAATCCGGTCGTTGCTGTCGGCGGAGTGAAGGGAGAGGCGGATCAGGCCGCGCGGGGCTTCTTGAGCTTCGTCTCGGTGCGCGAGGGGCGGGCGCCGGTGGTGGCGTTCTCCTCGTCCTCGATGGCGTGACCGACGCCGAGCTCGCCGCGCTCTTCGAGCACGTGGAGCGAGTAGTCGATCTTGGCGCGCTGCGCCTTCTTGGCCTCGTTGTAGGCCGACGACAGGTCCTTCATCAGCTCGCGGGCGCCGGTGAGCTTCTCGTCGGCCTTCATCTCCTGCTGCACCCACTTGAGCGACGTCTCGGCGCGGATGATCTCCGCCCGAAGCTGATCGCCGTTCATCCCCGCCGCGTCCTCGGCGTAGCCCACGGGCAGCTTCGCGATGATCTTCTTGATGTCCATTGTGACCTCCTTGCGGCCAGACTAGTCACCGCGCGCCCGACGTCACGATTTCGGCAGCGCTCGCCCCTCCGCATGACGCCAACTCCGCTCGGGAGGTATAGGTGCGCGCCGTGATCGCGCTCCCCATCGACGCCGTGCTGCCTGGCCTCATCGACGCCCTGCGCGCGGGCCCGTCCGTCGTGCTCGAAGCACCGCCGGGCGCGGGCAAGACCACACGCGTCCCCTCGGCCCTGCTCGACTCGGGCGTCGCGGGTTCGCGCGAAGTGGTGGTGCTCGAACCGCGGCGACTCGCGACCCGCATGGCAGCACGCCGGGTGGCCGAGGAGCGCGGCGAGGCGCTCGGTCAGACGGTGGGCTTCCAGGTGCGCTTCGAAGAGGTCGCCAGCGCGAAGACGCGGGTGCGCTTCGTCACCGAAGGGGTGCTCACCCGGAGGCTGCTCTCCGACCCGACGCTCGCCTCGGTGGGCGTCGTGGTGCTCGACGAGTTTCACGAGCGGCACCTCCAGGGCGACCTCGCGCTGGCCATGGTGCGTCGCCTCCAGCGGGGCGCTCGACCCGACTTGAAGCTCGTGGTGATGTCGGCCACGCTCGACGGGGCGCGGGTCGCGTCCTTCCTCGGTGAGGGTGACGTCGCGGCGCCGCGCGTGACCAGCGAGGGGCGGCGCTTCGACGTGGCCATCGAGCACATGACCCGCCCCGACGATCGGCCGCTCGAACAACAGGTCGCGAGCGCCGTTCGTACGCTGGTGAAGGAGGGGCTCGACGGAGACGTGCTGGTGTTCCTGCCGGGGGCGGCGGAGATACGGCGGGCGATGTCGGCGTGCGCGTCCGTCGCCAACGAGGCCGACCTGCTGGTGCTCCCACTGCACGGCGACCTCCCGAGCGCCGAGCAGGATCGCGCCGTGTCACCCGCGTCGAAGCGCAAGGTGATCCTGTCGACCAACGTGGCAGAGACGAGCGTCACCATCGACGGCGTGGTGGCGGTCATCGACTCCGGGCTCGCGCGCGTCGCGGCCCACGCGTCGTGGTCGGGCGTGCCGACGCTGAAGGTCGCGAAGGTGTCGCGCGCCTCGGCGACCCAGCGGGCCGGTCGCGCTGGGCGAACGCGCCCGGGGCGATGCGTGCGGCTCTACACGAAGCACGACCACGACACGCGGCCCGAGCACGACACGCCGGAGGTGCAGCGGGTCGACCTCGCCGACGCGGCGCTCGCGCTGCACGCCGCGGGTGAGCACGACCTGCGGACCTTTCCGTGGTTCGAGGCACCGGGCGCGGCTGCGGCGGAGGCGGCTGAGCGGCTGCTGCGTGACCTCGGTGCGCTCGACGAGGCGGGTGAGCTCACGGCGACCGGGCGCTCGATGCTGGCGCTGCCGACGCACCCGCGGCTGGCGCGCGTGGTGGTCGAGGGCGCGCGTCGCGGTCTGCTCGACATCGCCGCGGGAGCAGCGGCGGTGCTGGGGGAGCGCGACCTCTTGCTGTCGCGACGGAGCGGCAACCGTGACGGCGACTGGAGCCCGAGCAACGGGCGCTCGGACGTGCTCGCCGCTCTCGATGCGCTCGACCGCGCGTCGAGCGAACGCTTCAACCCGGGGATGCTCCGCGCCATCGGGCTCGACCCCTTGTCCGCGGCGGCGGCTGATCGTGCGCGCAAGCAGCTCGTGTCGGCGGCGAAGCGCGACCGCACGCTCGTCGTCGATGGACTGACGGCGCCGGGCAATGACTGGGAAGACACGCTGGGCCTCGCGCTGCTGTCAGGCTACCCCGACCGGGTGGCGCGGCGACTGCGGGGCGACGAGCTCGCGCTGGCTTCGGGCGGCACCGCGACGCTCGCGGCCACGAGCGAGGCGCGTGGTGGCGCCTTCGTGCTGGCCATCGATGCGGAGGAGCGCACCGACCAGCGCGGCCGTGGCGTGCAGGTGCGAACGGCGTGCGTGGTCGAACCCGAGTGGTTGCTGGAGGTGTTTCCGGAGGCGGTGGTGGACGCGGTCGAGGCGCGCTGGGTGGCGGCTGACGAGCGGGTCGATCCGGTGCGGGTGATGCGCTACCGGGGCCTGGTCATCGACGAAGGGCGGGCGAGCGCGTCGCCCGAGGTCGAGCGGCTGGTCACCGAACGTCTGCTGGAGGAGGCGCGGCGCAAGGGCCTGCGCTCCTTCGTGGAGGATGCCGACGCGGTCGATCGGTGGCTGGCGCGGGTGTCCTTCGTGGCCGCGCGAATGCCCGCGCTTGGGTTGCCGACGGACGGTGACGCGCTGCTGGAGCTGGGGCTGCGGCAGTGCTGCGTGGGCGCCCGATCGATGGCCGACGTGCGGCGCGCGGGGCTGCTCGATGCGCTGCGGGATGGCCTCGATGGCGCGCAGCGACGAGCGCTCGAAGAGCTCGCGCCGGAGAAGGTGGCGCTGGGCGGCGGGCGCATGGTGAAGGTGCAGTACGAGCTCGCGAAGGCGCCGTGGATGGAGTCGCGGCTGCAGGACTTCTTCGGCATGACGAAGGGCCCGGCGGTGGCCGGGGGAAAGCTACCGCTGGTGCTGCATCTGCTCGCGCCCAACCAGCGCGCGGTGCAGGTGACGACCGACCTCGAAGGCTTCTGGGCGAAGCACTACCCGGCCATCCGTCGCGAGCTCTGTCGGAAGTACCCGCGGCACATGTGGCCCGAAGACGGACGCCACGCCCAACCACCCGCGGCCCTCGGCCGCATTCGATGAGCGACACGGAGAGACGATCTTGAAGCGAACGCTGCTGCTGGTGCGTCACGGAGAGTCCGAGGGCAACGCGGGGAGGATGTTCACGGGACACAGCGCGTCGCCGCTGAGTGCGCTCGGTGAGCGACAGGCCGAGGCGGTGGCCGACGCCCTCGCGCCGCTTGGACCCACGGCGCTGTACAGCAGCGACCTCGTGCGGGCGCTCTCGACGGTGGCACCGCTGGCGTCGCGCACGGGCCTCGCGGTGACCTCCGATCCGAGGCTGCGCGAGCGGGACATGGGATCGTTCGTGGGCGTTCGCTTCGAGACGCTGGAGGCCGAGCAGCCCGAGGCGTGGAAGGCCCTGCGAACGCGCGACCCGGAGTTCACCCCGCCGGGCGGCGAGTCGCATCGGCAGTGCGGTGCGCGGGTCAACCTCGCGATCGACGACATCCTTGCCGCACACCCGAGCGGTGTCGTCGTGGTGGTGAGCCACGGGGTGGCGTTGCACCACGTCCTTCGTCGGCTGCTGCGCTCCGATGACACGGGCCTCGTGTTTCCGTCGGAGAACTGCGCGGTGCATCGCTTCGACTGGAGCGAGCCGACGGTGATGCGGGTCTCATCCCTCAACGACACGCGCCACCTCGACCATCTTCGGGGCTCGTGAAAATGCGAGCGACGCGGTAGAGGAAGCGTCCATGCGGACAGCGTGGAACTCGGGTGCGGCGCTGGCCGCGGTGATGCTGGTGGGGTGTACCGACGTGGTGAGCTACCGCCCGCCGACGGCTGACACCGGGGTCGGCACCGATGCGGTCAACACCGTGGACGTCGCGGCGACGGTCGATCTCGGCACGGCCGCGGACGACGTCCCTGCGCGGGCGGACGACGTTGCCGCGATTGAGGTCGACGCGGGCGTGATCGATGACCTCGGCGTCGACGCTCCCTCCGCAGACGCCGGGGTCGTGGCGACGGGTGACGTTCCGGGTCCGGCGCTCGATGCGGGCGGGCGCGATCTCTCGTCGCGCGGCCCGTACACGGTCAGCACCTGGATGGGCGCCATCCCAGGCACCGCGACGCAGGCGAGGGCGCTCTTCCCGCTGGGCACCGGGGCGCGGGTGCCGGTGGTGTTCTTCGCGCACGGCTTCCAGCTCGCGGTGGGCAACTACGACGGGCTGCTGTCGCACGTTGCGTCGTGGGGCTACGTCGTGGTGTCCGTCGACTACCCGGGGACGATCCTCGCGGTCGACCACCGCAACGTCGCGCGGGCGCTCATCGCGGCACGCACGGCGCTCGCGTCGGGCGTCACGGGCTTCCCCGCCAGCGGCATCATCGACGTCAACCGCAGCGTGGTGATGGGCCACTCCCTGGGCGGCAAAGGGGCCATCATGGCGCTGCTCGATGCGCCCGCCTTCCTCGCGGGCGTGGCGCTCGACCCGGTGGACGACAACCCGTCCCCCATCGGCGGCGTGACCGAGGCGACGCCGTCCATCGCGCCCGAGCAGATGGGCCGGCTGGTGCGTCCGCTCGCGCTCTTCGGCGCCACGCAGTCGCGCTGCCTCAACCTGGGTCAGTCGTGCGCGCCCGAGGCCAGCAACTACCTCCGCTTCGCCGCCGCGGCGCCCGCGGGTGCGCGCGTCGGGCTCTATCCGCTCGCCAACTTCGGGCACAACGACTTCGTCGACACCGCGTGCGGGTTTCAATGCAGCCTGTGCGCGCGCGGCGCGACGCCGCTCGACTCGCGCGCGACGGCGCTGCGCTTCCTGACGGTGGCGTTTCTGGAGCGCTTCGCCCGCGGCGACGAGACGCTGGATCCGTACGTGGTGGGGGAGGGGAGAGACTCGTTCGTGCGCTCGGGCGCGCTCTGGGATGGGCGCACGGCGACGCTGCCGCGCTGCCCCTGACGGCGCGTCTTCTCAGGCGGCGGTGCGCACCGTGGCGGCGACGGTGACGCCCGGGTTCACCGTGATGACGCCGTTGGCGATGGTGACCTGGTAGTGCACGAGGGTTCCTTCGGGCGCGGGGCCGCGGGTCTGCTCACCGTTGGCGCCGAAGCGGGAGAAGTGCAGCGGACACTCGGTGAGCCCGGTGGTGCTCTGCGAGGTGCAGCCCGTCGGGGTGCTGCACGTCGTGCCCGTGCGAAAGGCGATGGTGGTCGCCTCGTGGGTGCAGGTCGCGGAGTACGCGAAGTAGCCGCCCGCGTCGCGACCGACGATGGTCTTCTGAGCACTGAAGAGCTTCCAGACGTTCGCGGCGTGGTCGGTCACGTTGCCCGCGGTGAAGGGCGCGATCACCTCGTCGCCGCCGCAGCCCGCGATGCCTGCCGTCACGCCCGCGGCGCCCAGCACGCACAGGAAGGTTCTCCGCTCCATCGCCAGCTTCTCATCGCTCATTCGTAAGCTCCTCGTCGGGGTGATCGTCGGCGCCCGCCACCGGTGGTTCCGGGTGCAACGGCGCCGCAGGGACACGGACGTTAGCATCGGGTTTGTCGCGACAGCCACGTTGGAAGTGACCACCGACGGCTGACGGAAGTCCTTGCGCAGGGTTCGGGTCTCGTCGTTCATTCCCGACAGACGGCCGCGCCGCACGGTGGGGGCCGCGGTACGCAAGGAGACGACGATGCGGATTCAGAACATGGGCCTCGCGCTGACGGTGGTGCTGACGAGCTGTGGAATGCTCGGCGGTGGAATTCCCGGGATGAGCGCCGCGTGCAGCGGCGACCTCGGCGGCACGGCGGGCGCCCAGAAGGTGGAGACCTTCATCGCCACGGCGGGTGCCTTCACGCAGGCGGCGACCGAGCTCCAGTCGGGGCTGCTCAACGCGTGTCGGCAGATCGGGCACGACCTCGCGATTCCCGACAGCGAGCTCGGCTCGGGCGACAGCCCCGACGCCGTGCGCGCGGCGTGCACCCGGGTGTCCAACCAGCTCCGCGACGACCTCGCGGCCATCCGCGCGTCAGGCGGCGTGCGCGTCGAACTGGTGGCCGTCCCCCCGCGCTGCGAGGTGAGCATCGACGGGTACGCGCGCTGCGCGGGCGAGTGCGACGCGTCGTACACGCCGGGCTCGGCGCAGCTCGAGTGCGAGGGCGGCGAGCTGCGCGGCCAGTGCTCGGCTTCCTGCACCGGCCAGTGCGCGGTCGACGTCAGCGGCACCTGCAACGGCACCTGCGAGGGCACCTGCTCGGGCTCGTCGACCTCCGGCGGCGCCTGCAACGGAACGTGTCAGGGTCGCTGCGTGGCGCGCGCCTCGGGGACCTGCAGCGGCGAGTGCCGCGGCGGTTGCTCGGTGGCCTTCACGGCGCCGCGGTGCACGGGGCACGTGCAGCCGCCGCGGGTGAGCGCCGACTGCCGCGCGGCGTGCGACGCCCGCCTCAACGCGCAGGCGACCTGCTCGCCGGGCCGCGCCGAGCTGACCATCACGGGCAACGTGGCGAGCAACCTCCAGGAGAAGGTCACGCACGTGCAGGCCGCCCTCCGCGGCGGCTTCTCGCAGATCATGCTGCTGCGCTCGCGCCTGGAGCAGGCGGCCTCGTCGGGCGCGGCCGTGGTGCGCTCGGCGCACGAGCTGCCCAACGCCCTCGGCGCGGTGGGCGCGCAGGTGACGGCGTGCGCGGGCATCGCCACCACCGGACTCGTGAGCGCGGTGGCGAGCGTCAACGTGTCGGTGCAGGTCTCGGTGCAGGTCTCCGGCTCGGTCTCGGCCAACTGATCAGCGGACGAAGCGCCCGACGGCCTGGTCTTCGGCCGAGCCGACGGGCGTGACGTCGAGCGCGTAGTCCTCCTCTACCACCCGATCATCAGCGGCGACGGTCACGGTCACCGTGTCGGCGTCGGCCGGGATGTGCTCCCGGGGAAACGCCGTCGCCGGAATGGAGAACCTCCCCCTCCCTCTCGGCGCCACGCAGGTCAGCAACCAGCCCTCGGTCGCGGCCTCGGCGGGGCCGCGGGACACGGTCACGACGATGGCGACGTGGGAGCTGTCGCTTCCCCGCCAGGTGACGGGCAGCGGCTCGCCGAGCCTCAGCGCAAACCCCGCGTCGGGCCGGATCCGCTGTACGGGCAGCGGCACGTGCGCCGGGCTGTGGAAGCGGTGGGCCGCGACGGAGGGACTCCCCACGAGGTTGCCTGCGACGCGGGTGCCCGGCGTGAGCACCGAGCGCACCGCGGCGTGGTAGCGGCCTGCGGGCGAACGGTCGACGTGGCCGATCTGGTCGCCGCCCACGACCCAGAGCTCGACCCGGCCGCCGTCGAGCATCGGGGGCTCGTGGCCCTGAACGAGCTTCACGCCGAGGCACTGGCTGTCGCGATAGCGGAGGTCGCGGTCGGCGTAGAGCGTGGCGCCCAGCACCGTAAACGACGGACCGGGCGAGAGCCCGAGGAGGTAGCGCGGCGCGGGCGCAGGTCCGGCGGGGGACCGGCGGCAGGCGACGGCGGCGACGAAGGCGGCGAGGAGAGAACGGCGGAGGGGCGTCACGGTCACACTGGGATGCACGCGCGAGGGACGCCCCGTCAACGGGCGCGCTACGCTCGGCGCGATGACGAAGCGCGAGGCATGGGCGTGGTGGCTGTTCGCGGCGCTGGTCGCGGTCGGCTGTCAGGGCGAGACCGTGTACACGGAGGACGCGGGGCCGACGTCCGAGCGCGGGGAGATCTGCTTCCCCTCCTGTCGACTCGGCGAGGTGTGCACCGCCGACAACCGCTGCGTCGTGCCGACGAGCCCCTTTCGCGACGCGGGCTTCGCGCGTGATCGTGGCCCCGACTGAGGGCGTGGTAGCGTCCGCCGCGATGCGAGCGAAGAGGCGGCATTCGCTGGGGGCAGACGATCGTGGGCTCTCGACCATCGAGTACGTCATCGTGCTGGTGGTCGTCGGGCTGGTGGGCATCGCGGCGTGGCGGGTGTTTGGCAGCAACACCACGTCGCGGGCGCTGGAGTCGTCGCAGGAGGTCAGCGGCCTCGGCGAGAGCGTCGACGGCCCGGCGGGGCGCGCGGGCGGCGGGTCGCGGGCGGGGACGCACGGCCGCAGGCGTGTCGAAGACGCCACGGCCGAAGAGGCTCCGCCGCCGAGCGCGCGCGAGGAGTTCTTCGGTCCGGTGATGCTGTTGAGCGGGGCGGCGCTGCTGGTGCTGGGGGTGGTGGCCAAGCGCATCCTCCGAAAGGGTGACGGGGCTAAGGGTGGTGGTGGCGGCGGAGGCGGGACTACCTGACAGCGACGCGCGGGCGTTGGTAGAGTCTCCGCCCGTGATGACCACCCGACGCTTGACGATGCTTGGTGTGCTGGCCCTGGTCGCGTGCTCGCCGGAGACGGCGCCGACCTTCACGACGCGAGACGCGTCGGTGGTCACGCCGATGACCGATGGCGCGATCACCCCGACGCGCGACGCGATCCCGATCCCCGACCGCGGCGTGGTGGTGATCGATCAGGACGCCTCGTGCGCGACGACCACCGCCGACGCGCGCCGGCTGCCGGTCAACCTGCTCATCGTACTCGACCGATCGGGCTCCATGGCGATGGGCACGCCGTCGCGGTGGACGTCCGCGGTGCGCGGGCTACAGACGCTGCTCACGGGGCTCGATGACGACGTGCGGGTCGGGCTGACGATGTTTCCTTCGACCTCCGGGTCGTCCGACATGGCCTCCGGGTACACGCGCCCGCTCGTCGCCGTCGACTCGCTCCGCACCAACCGCACGCGTCTCATGTCGTCGCTGTCGAGCGCCTCGCCCAACGGCAACACGCCGATGGCCTGCGCCATGGAGGGGACGCGTAACTACTACGACGCGTTCACCATGGACGGCTCGCGCAACGTCATCCTCATCACCGACGGCGCGCCCACGCAGGAGTGCACCACCGCCACCATCTGCTTCCCCAACCCCCTCGACATCGGGGCCTTCCTCGCCTGCCAGGCGACGCAAGAGCGCATCGCCTCCGACGCCGTTCGCGTCGCGGTGGCGCGAGGAGCCCGCGGCGTGCCACCCATCCGCTACTTCGTCGCCGGGACGCCCTCCGCCAACGACACCTTCCTGTCCGACCTCGCGTTTACCGGCAACTCGCCGCGCGAGCCCGGCTGCCAGGGCCTCTCGACTTGCCACTACAGCCTCGGTGACGGCTCCTTCGAGGCCGACCTCGCGCGTGCGCTCGACGACATCCGCGGCCGCGCGCTGAGCTGCGAGTTCGCGGTGGACGCCGACCCGTCGCGGGTCGACCCGACGCGCGTCAACGTCGACCTCACCTCCGGCGGAACGTCCTCGGTCATCCCGCGCGACGTCGACCACAACAACGGCTGGGACTACTCGGCGGGCATGCGCTCGGTGATCCTCTACGGGCCGGCCTGCCAGCGCATCACGTCCGACGCGGGCGCCGAGGTTCGCATCGTCTTCGGCTGCCCGACGCAGACCCCGGGCTGAGCGCCCGTCAGCGCTGCCCATCGCGCACGCGGATGAGCGCGAGCTCGTGGAGGTACACCTCGAGGTTGGTGTACCCCGCGACGCCGACGAGGCGTGAGGAGAGCGAGGTGCCGTTGTGGTCCTGCACCACCGGGTCGAGCCCGTTGCGGCACTCGAACTCATCCGACATCCCATCGTTGTCCCTGTCAGGCGGAACCATCGCCGCCCCCGTCACCACCTGCAACGCGTCGCTCGCCGGGTTGCGGTCGATGGCGACGGTTGATGGCGTCCCATCGCGCACCGGCGTCATCAGCCGCACGTCCATCGGGTCGCGCGGGAAGGCGCCGACGTTGGCCGTCATGTACTCGCGCAGCGTGCTCGACGGCGTGTACGTCACCGCGGGGTAGTCGAAGCGCGTCGCGCGCACCCAGGCCGGCGCGGTGCGCGGGGGTGTGGTGCTCGGCAGGTCGTTGCAGCAGTAGTTGAGCTGCCAGTCGCGGCGGTTGGAGTAGAGGTTCATGAGGTTGTCGGCGAAGTACGCGGGCGACTCGCCCTGGCGGTCGCGCAGCGAGAAGAGGCCGTAGCCGTAGCTCGATCGCGCGAAGCCGTAGTTGCCGACGATGTTGATGGCGTAGTGGATGGCCGGGCCGCTCTCGACGCCCGACGTCGTGGTGTTGTTGAAGTCGACGTAGGTGCGCGGGTCCCACCAGAAGTTGTTGGCGAGCTCGACCTGCATCGTGGAGTCAGCCGCCGCCGCGCTCTCGCGGGAAAACTCCGGCATGCGGCCGCCGATGCGGTTCCAGGTGTTGTGGTGGATGGTGAGCCGGTCGAGCTCGTAGCCCGCCGAAGGGTTGGAGTAGTTGATGAGCATCCCGCCGTACTGCGCGTGGTCGCCGACGGTCTCGGCGAGGAGGGTGTTCTGCACGGTGAGGGTGTTGGTGCAGGAGATCTCCATCGCCTCGTCGCTCGCGTTGCCGAGCGAGATGTGGTCGACGATGGCGTTGCGCACGTAGCGCAGGCGCATCGCGTCGTCGGACATGCCGGCCGGGCGCGAGCGGATGAAGCGCACGATCATGTTGTCGACGTTGCGTGTGCTCGCCGGGCAGGAGTTGCCGCAGTAGGGCTGCTCGGTGGTGTGAAACCCGCGCACCGTGATGCCGCCGGGGGAGGTCTGCCCCGCGATGGTGAGGTTGCCCGCGCGCACGTGGATCTCCCCCTGGATGACCCCGCTCACCCGGAAGAGCACATAGCGGGCGCCCGTCTCCTGCACCGCGGCGAGCAGCGAGCCCGGCCCCGAGGCGTTGAGGTTGGTGACGAAGACGACCCGGCCACCGCGTCCGCCCGTCGCCGCCGCGCCGAAGCCCTCGGCTCCCGGAAAGGCCCGCAGCTCACGAGGACCGGTGGTGGTGAGGTCGGGCGGCGCGCCCGCGTCGACGCCGCGGTACGGCAGGCACGGGTCGCCCATCGGCTGAACGTCCACGGGCGTCCCGACGTCAGTGCCGCGATCGGTGGTGGTGCCGCGGTCGGTGGGCGTTCCGACGTCGGTGCCGCGGTCGGTGGCCACGCCGCGGTCGGTGGGGGTGTCGATGGGCGTGTCGCGGGGGACGTCGCGTGGGACGTCACGGGGCACATCACGCGGGACGAGCTGCACGTCGCGGGGCCCGGTATCGCGCGGAACGAGCGGGACATCGCGTGGGCCGACGTCGAGGGGGACGAGCTGCACGTCGCGGGCGCCGACGTCGATGGCGATGCCGGTGTCGGGGTCGAAGCCTGCGTCGAGTTCGACGGGCTCGAAGCCCACGTCGTCGGGCACCACCGGCTCGAAGCCCACGTCGTCCTCGACGACCTTCTCGAAGCCGACGTCCTCAGGAACCATCAGCTCCTCGGGCACCCCGCCGAGGACGCCGGTGCACGCGGCGGTCGACAAGGCGAGCGTGGTCACGATGGCGAGAGCTCTGGTCCCCATGACGCGCGAAGCTATGGCACGACGCACCGCGCTGCAACGCCCTCCCGATGGCCTGCTGGTGGTAGCGCCGCGCGGACTGGTGATATGCCCCGCGGCCCATGCAACGACACTCACTCGTGACCGGCGCCGGCGGCTTCATCGGCAGCCACCTCGTCGAGGCCCTCGTGCGGCGCGGCGACAAGGTCCGCGCGCTCGTCCGCTACAACGCGCGCAGCGACCGCGGCGCCCTGGAGCAGCTTCCCAGGGTGGTGCTCGACGAGGTCGAGGTCGTCGCGGGTGACCTGACCGATCCGTTCTTCGCGCGGGGTCTCGTGCGCGGCTGCGACGTGGCCTTCCACCTCGCGTCGCTCATCGCGATTCCGTACTCGTACCAGTGCGCCTCGCAGGTCTTCACCAACAACCTGATGTCGACGCTTCACGTCGCGCAGGCGTGCCTCGATGCGAACGGCGCGCGCATGGTCCACACCTCGACGAGCGAGGTGTACGGCACGGCGCAGTTCGTCCCCATCACCGAGGCGCACCCGCTCGTCGGCCAGTCCCCGTACGCCGCCAGCAAGATCGCCGCGGATCAGTGCGTCGAGAGCTTCGTGCGCTCGTTCGGGCTGCGCGCGGTGACGGTGCGGCCCTTCAACACCTACGGCCCGCGGCAGTCGACGCGCGCGGTGCTGCCGACCATCCTCACGCAGGTGCTCGCGGGTCGAACGCTCTCCCTCGGCAAGCTCACGCCGACGCGCGACCTCGTCTTCGTGGAGGACACCGTGCGCGGCTTCCTGCTGGCGGCCGAGCGCGACGAGGCCCTCGGGCAGACGGTGCAGCTCGCCACCGGGCGCGAGATCTCCGTCGGCGACCTCGCCGCGCTCTGCATGAAGGTGGTCGGGACGACGGTGGAGATCGTGAGCGCCGAGGAGCGCATCCGACCATCGGCGAGCGAGGTCGAGCGGCTGCTGGGTGATCCGTCGCGGGCGGCGTCGGTGCTGGGCTGGCGGGCCGAGGTGTCGCTGGAGGAGGGCGTCGCGCGGGTGGCGTCTTGGCTGCGGGACAACCTGTCGCGCTACCGCCCCGGCGAGTACCAGCGGTAGGTCACCAGCCGCGTCCCGGAGGCGCGCCCGTCAGGGTGTTGCAGCCGCTCACGTGCTGGTTGCGGATGCCCGGCTGCGCCTCGCGGTAGCGGCGAACCATGTCGGCGTAGACCTGCGGCTGCGTGCGCGCGAGGTTGGTGAGCTCGCCCGGGTCGGCCTCGAGGTCGAAGAGGTCGAAGCGGCTGTCGTCGCCGTAGGCGGTGAGCTTGTAGCGGCCGCGGATGAGCGCGCGGCGGCGGTCGTTGTTGCCGGTGCGGGCGAGGTCGACCCAGACGTCGCGCTCTTCGGGGGCCGCGCCACCAAACTCGGGGACGAGCGAGTGGCCGGTGAACTCGGGCTCGGCCGCGACGCCGAAGAGTTCGAGGAGGGTCGGGGCGAGGTCGACGTGGCTGCGGTTGGCGTCGATGCGCCGCGGCGCGACGCCCGGGATCACGAAGAACCACGGCACCCGGACGAGCTGCTGCCACACCTGGAAGGCGTGCCGGTAGTGGCCGTGCTCGCCGAAGCTCTCGCCGTGGTCGGCGGTGATCACGATGGCGGTGCGGGCGCCGAAGGGCTGGGCGCGGATCCACGTGACGAGGCGCTCGACCTGCTGGTCGGCGAAGGTGACCTCGCCGTCGTAGTGCTCACGCACGCGGCGGCCGTAGGGGATGCCCGGGTGCGCCTGGTACTGGTCGTGCGGGTCCATGAAGTGGAACCACGCGAAGAAGCGCCCCGAGGTGTTGGCCGGGTCGCCGAGCAGGCGCATCGCGAGGTCGGCGTGGCGGACGCCGGTGATGTCCACGTCGGTGGTGGCGTTCCAGTGCAGGTCGGAGACCATGCGGTAGACGTCGAAGCCCTGCTCGAAGCCCGCGTGGCCGGGGCGGAAGTAGCCGTGCGCCTGCGCCGCGATGGTGCGAATGCCCGCCGCCTGCAACCGCTCGGGGAAGAACACCACCCGGCTCGGATAGGTGCCGAAGAAGTACCCGTCGCGGCGCAGCTCGCTCGGCAGGCGCCCGCCGAGGAAGCCGCCGACGCTCTGCGAGGTGTACGAGGAGATGGAGTACGCGTGGGTGTACGAGACGGCCTCGGACTCCAGGCGCGTGAGGAAGGGCGCGATGGCGTGGGGGTAGCCCGCCCACGGCATGTCGGCGCGGAGGCTGTCGATGGAGATCATCACGACGTTGAGGTCGCGCGGGATGCCGCTCGGCGCGGGCGCGGGCACCGGAGGGGTGGGCGCGGGCGTCGGGGTCGGGGCGGCGACCGCGGGCGTCGGGCGGTCGACGGGCGGGGCAGGGCGATCCTGGGCCGCGGACGGAGAGCTGCACCCCGCCGAGAGCGGGACGAGAAGGAGCACGAGGGTGGGTCGGGTCACGGCCGCGAACGGGTAGCACGGAGCACCGCAGGGGTGAGAGCTCCACATCGTTCGGGCGGGGCTGATGAAGGGATGACGTCGCGGATGAGGGGCTGTTAGAGTCCGCCGCTACGGGAGCAGACGAAGCTTGTTCAGCAAGTACTACCAGAGCGAGCTGACCTACCTCCGCGAGTTGGGGAAGGAGTTTGGGAAGGCGTACCCCGCGGTGGCGGGCATGCTCTCCGAGCGCGGCGGCGACCCCGACGTCGAGCGCCTCATGGAGGGCTTCGCGTTCCTTACGGCGCGCATCCGCGAGCGCCTCGACGACGACGTCCCCGAGGTCATCCACACCCTCACCGACCTCCTTCTTCCGCACTACCTCCGTACGCTGCCATCGTGCTCCATCGTGGAGTTCACGCCGGTCGCGGGGGCGCTGCGCACCCGGCAGCGCGTCGCGCGCAACACCGAGCTCGCGGCCAACCCGGTCGAGGGCACGATGTGCCGCTTCCGCACGACGGCGGACGTCGACCTCCTGCCGCTCCAGATCACCGACGTCATCCACGACCTGTCGCAGCCCTCGTTGCCTGCCATCCGCGTGCAGTTTCAGACGCACGAGGCGGGGCGCGCTGCGGTGTTTCACCCCGACGGCATCCGGCTGTACCTCCACGGCGAAGCCGGCGTCACCACCATGGTGATGCTGTGGATGATGCGGCACCTCACGTCGGTGTCCGTCCGCGGCCTCTCCTCCGGCGCCAAGGGCATCGAGATCGGCAAGAACTCCGTGCGCGCCGCGGGCTTCGAAGAGCGCTGCGCGATGCTCCCGTGGCCGAAGTTCGCGCCCGGCGGCTTCCGGCTCTTGCAGGAGTACTTCACGCTCCCGTCGAAGTTCAACGTCATCGACGTGCGCGGCCTCGACGCGGCCACGTCGCGCGCCGAAGACCGCTTCGAGATCGTCTTCCAGTTCGGCAACAGCCCGAGCGGCGAGCGGCCCCCGTCGCTCCCGTCGCGCATCTCGCGCGACCTGATGAAGCTCCACTGCGCGCCCGTCATCAATCTCTTCTCCGTCGACGCCGACCCCCTCAAGCTCGACCCGGCGCAGCACGAGTACATGCTGCGCGCGAGCGAGGTCGACCCGCGTCACATGGAGATCTACTCCGTCGACAAGGTCACCGGGCTCCAGGCGGGCCGCAGCGACCGCCGCGAGTACAAGCCCTTCTTCGACTTCGTGCACGCGTCGCTCCCCGATGACGTGCCTTCGTTCTACCGGGTGCGCCGCAGCAACTCGCCGCTCGACGACGGCATCGACTCCTGGCTGTCAGTGCAGACCCCGCGCGACGTCCCGTCGGGCGTCGTCGAGGAGACCCTCTCGGTCGAGCTCATGTGCACCAACCGGGGTCTGCCGTCGCAGCTCAAGGTCGGCGACATCTGCATGGCCGCGCCGGGCTCGCCGCCCTTCGCCCGCTTCAAGAACATCACCCCGGTCACCGTGCCCGTGCGCCCGCCCTTCGGCCAGGCGCTGCATTGGCGGCTCATCTCGCACCTCGCGCTCAACTACCGCGCGCTCGCCGACCGCCAGTCGCTGCGCGCCGTGCTCGACCTCTACAACTTCCTCGCGGCCGTCGACCGGCAGGCCGCGCGCGCCAACCGGCTCCGCATCGAGGGCATCCGCGAGGTGCACACGCGCCCCGTCGAGCGCCTCGTGAAGGGGGTCCCGGTGCGCGGCATCGGCACGACCATCGAGCTCGATGAGGGCAGCTTCTCGGGCGACGGCGACCTCTACCTCTTCGCGTCGGTGATCGACGAGGTGCTCGCGGCGCACGCGGGCATCAACACCTTCAGCGAGCTCAACGTGAAGTCGCACCCCTCCAACGCGAGGTACGAGTGGAAAGCAAAGAGCGGCCAGCAACCGATCCTCTGACCGCGATGGTCGGGGTCCTGCTCGGCTCGCCCCGTCGCGTGGGGTTCTACCGGGCCATCGAGATCCTGGAGCGCGCCACCAAGGGCCCGCGCATCGGCGACTACGGCCCCGTCAACGAGGAGTCGATCCGCTTCCGTCACGACCCGTCGCTGTCCTTCGCGACGAGTGACGTGTCCACCATCACGGCCCGTCCGCGGCGCGCGGGCGAGACGGGCGACGGCGTCGAAGAGCCCGTCTACGAGATCACCACCACCTTCCTCGGCCTCACCGGCACCGTCTCGCCGCTCCCGACGTACATCGTCGAGGAGGTGCTCCACGAGGGCGACGAGCGGCCCGCGCAGCGCGAGTTTCTCGACGTCTTCCACCACCGCGTGCTGTCGCTCTTCTACCGCGCGCACGCCCGGTACTCATTCACCAGCGACTACCTCTCCGGGTCGACCGATGCGTGGTCGCGCCGCTCGCTCGCCCTCGCGGGCATCGACACCTACGAAGACCAACCGCCGCCGGTCAACCTCACGCTCACCCGCCTCCTGCGCCTCGCGCCGCTGCTCTCGACGCGTGCGCGCACCGCGCAGGGGCTCATCGCCGCGGTGTCCGACGTGATGGAGGAGGTGCTCATCGGCGCGCCCGTCGCCGTCGAGCAGTTCGTCGGGCGCTGGGTCTCCATCGAAGAGCGGCAGCTTCTCCGGCTCGGCATCGCCAACACCACGCTGGGCGTCGACGCCACCGTCGGGCGCCGGGTGTTCGACCGCGGCGGCAAGTTTCGCCTCGTGCTGGGGCCGCTCAAGCGCAAGGCGTTTCAGCAGTTTCTCCCTGGGGGGCCCGGGCTCGCGCAGATCAAGGAGCTGGTCACGTTCTATGTGCGCGACCCGCTGGAGTTCGATCTCGAACTCATCCTCGCGCCAGGGGAGACGCCCTCGCTGCGGCTCTCGTCGAGCGCGGCGGGCGCCTCGCGCCTTGGGCTCGACTCCTGGGTGACCGTCGGGGCCGACCGCGAGACGCGCGTGATCGTCCCCGTTCCGATGGGACCTGAACTTCCGGGCGAGCATGGTGCGACCCCGGCGAACGACGACTCCGCACCGAAGGCCCTGGAGGGCCCTGTTCATGGCACTGCTCGTTGAGCCCAAGACCCTCGTCCGACGACTGACCCCGACCGCGACGCGCGCCCTCGAAGCGTCGGTCTCCCGCGCGGCGAGCGCTCGCGCCTACGAGATCACGGTCGAGCACCTGCTGCTCGAGCTCGTGTCCCCGGCCGACGGCGACGCTGCGGGCATCCTCCACCAGTTCGATCAAGACCGGGTGCGCCTGGTCGGTCGCCTGGAGAAGGCCCTCAGCGGTCTTCGCACCGGCAACGGCGGCAAGCCCACCATCTCGGCCTCGATCTTCCAGTGGATCGAAGACGCCTGGACGGTCTCCTCGCTGGAGACCGACGCGACGCGGCTCCGCACCGGCGCGCTGCTCCAGCAGTTCATCAACAACCCCGGCAAGTACAGCGCGGAGACCCTCCCCGAGCTGGAGAACATCCCGCGCGACCAGCTCCGCACGCAGCTCACGGAGATCATCGTCGGGTCGAAGGAGACCGCCGAGGTCGGCGTGGCCCAGCCGGGCGGCGCGACCGCGAGCGGCGCCTCGCAGCAGGGTCCTGGCGCGGTGGCCCCGGGCACCTCGGAGAACCTCGCGAAGTTCTGCGAAAACGTCACCCAGAAGGCGCGCGACGGGAAGATCGACCCGGTCTTCGGTCGGCACCAGGAGATCCGGCAGCTCATCGACATCGTGTCGCGCCGCCGCAAGAACAACCCGATCATCGTGGGCGAGCCGGGCACGGGCAAGACGGCGCTCGTCGAGGGTCTCGCGCTGGAGATCATCCAGGGCCTGGTGCCCGACAGCCTCAAGAACGTCGAGCTGCTCTCGCTCGACCTCGGCGCGCTCCAGGCCGGCGCCGGCGTGAAGGGTGAGTTCGAAAACCGCCTGAAGAACGTCATCAACGAGGTGAAGGCTTCCCCGAAGCCCATCATCCTCTTCATCGACGAGGCGCACACCATCATCGGCGCGGGCGGCGCCCAGGGCGGCAGCGACGCGGCCAACCTGCTCAAGCCGGCGCTCGCGCGCGGTGAGCTGCGCACCATCGCGGCCACCACGTGGTCGGAGTACAAGAAATACTTCGAGAAGGACGCGGCGCTCGCCCGTCGCTTCCAGCCCGTCGCGGTGGATGAGCCGTCGGAGGAGAACGCCATCCAGATGATCCGCGGCCTGCGCCCGATCTTCGAGAAGGCGCACAACATCGCGATTCGCGACGAGGCCATCGTGGCCGCGGTGAAGCTCTCGCACCGGTACATCTCCGGTCGGCAGCTCCCCGACAAGGCCGTCGATCTGCTCGACACGGCGACGGCGCGCGTGAAGATCAACCTCGACGCCAAGCCCGAAGAGCTCGTCGACCTGGAGGTGGCGCTCACCTCGCAGAACCGCGAGCGCGAGGCGCTGGAGCAGGATCGCACGCAGGGCTTCGCCATCGATGAGGAGGCGTACGACTCGCTCATCAAGCGCATCGCGAGCACCGACGGGAAGGTGAAGGACACCACCGAGCGCTGGATCAAGGAGCGCGACGCGGTGCGCCTGGTGCGCGAGGCGCGGCAGGCGATGCTCGCGGCCAAGCCCGAGGAGCGCGAAGCGGCGAAGGCGAAGCTCGACGAGACCATCGCGGCCCACGAGCTCGTGAAGAACAAGCCGTCGCTGGTCCACTCCGACGTCGACGTGGACATCGTCGCGAAGATCGTCGGCAACTGGACGGGCATCCCCGTCGGCAAGATGCAGAAGGACGACATCTCCACGCTGCTCTCGCTGGAGGACAAGCTCCGCGGTCGCGTGCGCGGTCAGGACCACGCGATGAGCGTGGTGGCCGAGACCATCCGCATCTCGCAGGCGGGCATCAACAACCCCAACCAGCCGGTGGGTGTGCTGCTCTTCGTGGGCCCGTCGGGCGTCGGCAAGACCGAGACGGCCATCGCGCTCGCGGAGGCCATGTTCGGCGGCGAGCGCTTCATGACCGTCATCAACATGAGCGAGTTTCAGGAGAAGCACTCCGTCTCGCGCCTCATCGGCTCGCCGCCCGGCTACGTCGGGTACGGCGAGGGCGGCGTGCTCACCGAGGCCGTGCGTCAGCGGCCGTACTCGGTGGTGCTCCTCGACGAGGTCGAGAAGGCCGACCTCGAGGTGATGAACCTCTTCTACCAGGTGTTCGACAAGGGCTCGCTCTCGGACAGCGAGGGGCGCCACATCAACTTCCGCAACACCATCATCATCCTCACGAGCAACCTCGCGACGGACGCGATCATGAAGGCCTACGAGGGCGACGAGCCCCCGGCCGTGGACGACGTGGTCAACCAGATCCGCCCGATTCTCAGCAAGCACTTCAAGCCCGCGCTGCTCGCGCGTATGTCGATCATCCCGTACGCGCCCATCTCGCGGTCGATCCTCCGCGAGATCACCGAGATGCGGCTCAACGGGCTCTCGAAGCGGCTCTTCACCAGCCACCGCATCGAGACGAAGTTCGACCCGGCGCTCATCGAGGAGGTGACCCGCCGTTGCACGGAGGCCGAGACCGGCGCCCGCAACGTCGAGCACATCCTCCGCGGCTCGCTCGTCCCCGCGGTCTCGCGCGTGCTGCTGGAGCAGATGGCGCAGGGCCCGCTGCCGCGGAAGCTCAACATCGGCCTCTCGCCGAGCGGCGACTGGCGCATCGAGTTCGACGAGAGCTCGGGCCTCGCGCCGGAAGCCAACCCCGACGACACCACGACCGCCGAAGAAGCCCTCGCCGAGGCGTAGGAGCGTGACCGACGCGGCGCGACCCTGCGCGCTCAGCGTGGCGGGCCTCGACCCATCAGGAGGCGCAGGCTTCCTGGCGGACCTCAAGGGCTTCCACGCAGCGGGCGCCTGGGGTTGCGCCGTCGCCGCGGTGCTCACGGTGCAATCCACCGCCGGGCTCGCGTCGGTTCACCCCGTCGATACTTCGCTCGTCCGTGCGCAGGCCGAGCGCATCTTCCAACACCAACACGTCCGCGCCTGGAAGACCGGCGCCCTCGGGTCGACGGACAACGTCGAGCTCGCGTTTGCGCTCGCGAGCGAACACTCGGACATCCCGTTGGTGGTCGACCCGGTGATCGTGGCCACCCGCACCGATGGGGGCGCGCGCCTGCTGGACGAGCGCGCCCTCGCGGCGCTGGGTCGATTGATGACGCGCGCGGCCCTGGTGACGCCCAACGTCGACGAAGCCGAGGCGCTGCTGGGCGATCGCGTGCGCAGCGTGGAAGAGGCGCGGGCGGCGGCCGAGGCGCTCATCGCGATGGGTGCGCGCGCGGTGCTGGTGAAGGGCGGCCACCTCGCGGGGTCGACGGCGGTCGACGTGCTCGCGACGCCGTCGGTGACGCGACTCATTGAGGCGCCGCGCGTGGCGTTGGCGGGCGAGTTCCATGGAGGTGGGTGCACGCTGTCGGCGCTCATCACGGGGCAGCTTGCGCTGCGCGAGGGGAAGCCCGGGGCAGAGGCGCTGGAGGCTGCCGTGCGCTGGTCGAAGGAGCGACTCACAGCGGCCATCGCGGCGAGCGTGACGGTGGGCGAGGGGCTGCGGGTGCTGCCGTTGGAGGACTACCCGAGGTAGTCGAGCCAGGGGTCGGACGGCGGCGTCGGAACGACCCGCAACGGACCAAGCGCCGCGGGAACGGTGACGCGCTCTTCGACGCGGGTCTCCACCCGCGCGACCACGGTGGGCTGTTGCACTGGTACGGGCGGTGCGGGCGCCTGCCCCGGCGCGTTGCCCATCTCCTCTCCGGTGTAGAGGCCCGACATGTCTTCGGGGAACGCCTTCCGTAACGCTAGTGATTCCGCACACTTCGCGATCATCACGTGCGGCATGCGCGACCACATCGCCGTGGGGCGCTGCTTGCCCGTCGTGCGGTCGCGCGCCATCTGGCAGTACTCGGCCCAATAGGCGAGGCCCACCGCGGGGCGCGGCCAGTCCTTCCGCCACACGCGCACGCGGCACAGCTTGATGGTGCCGTCGGGGTTTTCGACGAACTCGGGTTCGTCCTGACCCACGTAGAGCCCGGTGCGCTCGGCGATGGCGCGCAGCCCGTCGATGGACACCTGCGCCGACCAGACGCCGCGGTGCTTCTCGCTGTCCCACCGGCTCACGAAGTGGATCTGTCGCAAGAGTGGATTGAGCCGCCGCGCACGGGCGATCTCCATGAGCACGGCGAACTCGTCGTCGCTGGCCCCGCTGGCGTACGCGTCGCGGATGAGCTGCCGCTGCGTGTCGGTGAACTCCATCGGCTGCGCGTCGCGAATCGCGAGCCCCGACTGGTCCATGGAAATCGGTGATCTCTGGTCCATGAAGAAGACCGTACAAATGTTCAGTCATCGGTGCAAGAGCGCGGGCGTGGTAGGGCCGCGCCCGTGATCGACCTGCTGTTTGAAGACGCCGCCTCCATCGCCGTGAGCAAGCCCGCCGGGATGGTCGTGATCCCCGCGCGGGCGGAGGAAGAGGCCCTCTGCCTGCACGCCTCGTTGCAGGCGGCGCGGGGCGAGCGGCTGTGGGTCGTTCATCGGCTCGACCGCGACACGAGCGGCGTGGTGCTGTTCGCGCGTACCGCAGACGAGCACCGTCGCCTCAACGGACTCTTCGAGAAGCGCGAGGTGCACAAGCGCTACGTTGCGTGGACGCGCGGCGCACCACCCGCCGACGAAGGGGTCATCGACACGGCGCTCCACACCGCGCGCAAAGGGAAGATGCGCCCGGCGGCGGTCGGCGAGGAAGGTGCTCTGCCGTCGCGGACGCGCTACCGCGTCACGCGTCGTTGGGAGGGCCTCCCTGGAGGGACGGTGTGCGCGATCGAGGCGTTGCCCGAGACCGGGCGACAGCATCAGATCAGGGTTCATCTGCGGTCGGTCAACGCGCCGCTGGTGGTCGACCCGGTGTACGGGCGGGCGTCCAAGGTGACGCGCGCCGAGCTCGGGGACGAAGGCGAGGGAGAGGTGCTCGGCCGACTCTCGCTGCACGCGGCGCAGATCACCTGGGTCTCTTCGACGGGCGCATCCGTCACGGTCGAAGCGCCTCGCCCCGACGACCTCGTGGCGTGGCAGGCCGCGCTCGAAGCCGCCGCTCAGCGCGGGGCGTGTGTGGCGCGGTAGAGCTCGGCCGGGTTGACGCTGAGCGTCTCGGGGACGTCGTTCATCGGTGCGGGGACGTCGAGCGTGAACTCGTAGAGCGTGCGCGCGATGACGACGGCCACCTGTCGCGCGTCGAGGAAGGCGATGGCCCTCACGGTGCCGCGCGCAAGTCCGCCGCCGGGGACGTTGACGAGCGCGGGCCGCGGGTCGCCACGCCGGGCGAGCCACAGGTCGTGGCCCTCGGCGAAGAGCACCAGCGAACCATCGGTCGACACGGGCGTTCCGGCCGGGAGTGATCCCGCGAAGGGTGACGTCTCGGCGCTGCGACGACCCGTTCCGCACGCGGCCGGCAGGGCCACCGACACGAGCGATCCCGCGCGCTGGATCACCAGCGTGGAGAGCCCCGCATCGCCGCCCCCGACGAGCGCCACGGGGTGCGCGTCGTCGAAGCGCGGAACCGCCGGGAGGTTGGGGTCGCAGCGCTCGTCCGAGCGCGATCGTTCGATGCGCACGAGGCACGACTTGTCCTCCTGCTGGTAGCGCACCACGTCGCCGTCGCAGCGCCGCGCCGTCGCGACGACCCGCATCACGCCGCTCGCCAGGGGGTCGCCCGCGAAGCCCGCGTCGGAGTCGCGCGGCGCGCGCTCGACCACGCGGGCGCGGCCGTCGGTGATGGCGATGCGAACGTCGCGGTGGGTCTCGACGGGCGAGGCGCGGAGGTCGGCGACCACGACACCGCGCGAGAGCGTCTGGCCGAGGGCGGCGTCGAGGGCGACGGCGTCGGTCTCGCAGGCGCTGGACGGGTGCGCCGAGGCGAAGCGCCACAGCGTCGGGGTCTCCTCGGGCAGCGTGACGGCGAGGGCGCCCGCGCGACGGAGGGTGCCTTCGAGGGTGCGGATGCAGTGGTGGACGAAGGTTCCGGCGGGGCGATCGAGGCCCGCGCCCAGGTAGAGGTCGACGCGGTCGAGGGTGTCGCGCAGGCCCGCGCCGTGGTCGACGAGCAGGGTCGTGCGAACGCTCACGCCGCGACCGAAGTCGCCGAAGCGCACGCCGTCGATGCGGGCCGTGGGCACGCTGCGGGAGCGCCACACGCGCTGGAGTCCGAAGAGGCGACCGACCGTCGCGGCGGTGTCCGTGTCGCCGGAGAAGCGGGCGATGAGGGCGATGCGCGCGGGGCCGTCCTCCGCGTCGCCGCCGCCGTCGTCGGGGGCGGGGCAGGGGATGTCGCGGTGCACCGGGTCGCAGATGACACCGCGTGCGTCCATGGCGAAGACCTCGTCGGGCTGACCATCGCCATCGAGGTCGGGCGCGTCGTCCCAGCGACCGAGCTGCGCGGGGTCGGTCCAGCGGGCGCGGGGCAGGCGCTGCCAGGGGCCGCGGGTGACGACGACAGGCCGGTCGGTGACGACGTCACGGGGCGCGGGCACATCGACGCCAGCGTCCAGGATGACGGCAACGGGGGCGGAGGCAGCGGACGCATCGGGGCGCGGCGCGGGACGAGGCGAGCGGCAGGAGAGCAGGGCGAGGGCGACGAGCAGCGGCGGGCGCATGGCGTCAGTCGAAGCGCTCGGACTGCACGCGGTCGCGCGGGAGTCCGAGGGTCTTGCGGAGCACGTCGCGCGCCTCGCGCACCATCGCGCTGAGGCCGCAGACGTAGACGGCGGCGTGGGGCGTGTCGGCGAGGAGGCTGGCGAAATGGGTCTGGACGTAGCCCGTGCGCCCGCCCCAGTCGGGGTCGGGGCGGGAGAGCGTCGGTTCGAAGCGGAAGCGCGGGTCGCGACGGGCGCGCTCGACGAACTCGTCCGCGTAGAGGATGTCCTCGCGGGTGCGAACGCCGAAGAGCAGCGTGACGGGCGGCGCGTGGGGGAGCGCGTCGAGGGACTCGATCATCGCGCGGAGGGGGGCGACGCCGGTGCCGGTCCCGACCAAGAGCAGCGGTCGGGAGAGCGCGTCGGGGAGGGTGAAGAAGCCCATCGGGTCGGCGGCGGGGATGGTGTCGCCGACGTTCATCGCGTGGAGGAAGGTGCTCCCGGGACCAGACTCCACGAGGGTGACTGCGATGTCGAAGGAGCCGTCGTCGCGCGGCGCCGAGGCGATGGAGTACGAGCGCGCGTGGGGCTGGTCGGGGTCGCCCGCAGGGACCTTGAGGGACACCCACTGCCCCGCGCGGAATCGGAAGTCTGGACCGGGGTCGAAGGTGAGCTCGCGCACCTTCGGGGAGAGGGGGCGCGCACGGCGCAGCGTGAGGGCGCGGAGCGACATGCGCGTGAGTGTTGGGCCTAGCGGAAGAACGCCGAGACCCAGGAGGGCGAGAGACCGCGGGTGAAGGCGATCTTGTCGAGCGCGCGGCGGACGCTCACGAGCGAGGCGAGCGAGGTCTCGCTCCACGACTGCTCGCGGGCGTTGTGGCGGCCCAGGTCGGCGAGGGCGTCGGCGCGGTTGCCGAGGGCGCCGTTGCCCATCTGAAGGCCGGCGCGCAGCGCGGCGGTGTGGGCGGTGAGCGCAGCGGGCGCGTCGGTGGAGGCGTCGAGCTGCGCGAGGACCAGGGTGACCACCGGGAGCTCGGACTCCAGGCCCATGGCGATGATGTCCTCGTGGGACTCCGGGAAGTACTTCTTGTACTGGTCGCTGTCCTTGCCGCTGAGGGCGACGAGGTCGCGGGCGAAGGCGGCGATGGAGGCGTCGAGCGAGGCGTCGGCCACGTGCACCTGGGCGCTCGCCGTGAGGGCCTTGCGGCGCAGGATGCGGCGGGTCGCGTCGAGGCTCTCCCAGTCGGTGAGCACGCCGCGCACGCGATCGGAGAGGCGCGTGAGCTCGGCGTCGTCGGCGCTCGCCGCGAGGGCATCCACGGTGAACGCGACGGACTCGTAGGCGGATTCAGAGCACGGGTGATGATGGGACATCGATGAACTCCTCACGGGTAGACGACGCGAAGGCGGGCGGAGGTTGCCCGACCTCCCGACGGATTGCCAGAGCCAGCGACCCGGTCGCTGGAGGCTTCAGTGCTCGTCGAAGAAGACCCGCGCGTTGCTCGCGCCGGGGGTGATCTCGACGTTGCGGGCAAAGGAGCCATCGGGGCGCTCGCAGAGGATGCGATGGCTGCCCGCGGGGAGGCGCACGTGGAAGAGCGGCGTCTGGCCGAGCACGTTGCCGTCGACGAGCACGCGACAGCGCGGGGTCGAACCGATGGCGAGCTCGGGCAGCGCGGCGCGCCGTGCGTGGGGAACACCGGGCGCCACGGTGGTCGGCAGCGCTGGGGCGGCCGCGCGAGGCGGAGCGCTCGCGGTGGGCGTGGCAGGGCGAGGTTCGGGCGCGACCGGAGGTGCGGGTGTCGGGGCGACGACCGGCGCCGGCGGGGGCGTCGGGGTCATCGCGGGGAGGGCGAGGTCGCGGTCGCGGTCGGGGACGACGTTGACCTCGATGGGCTCGAAGCCGTCGGCCTCGACGCGGATGCGCATCGGGCGATCGGTGAGCGGGACGTAGGCCTCGTTGGAGAAGTACCGCACGCCGCCGATGACGGGCCTCGCGTCGTCGCGCATGCCCGTGAGGCGCACCCGAACCATGTGCGGCGTCGACACCGGACGCGAGGGTTCGCGCAGGCTGACGGCGGCGACGCCGAGCGCGACGACGAGCCCGGCCATGAAGGCCGCGGAGAGGAAGAGCCAGCGCCGCGAGCGGGGGTAGGCGATGAGCGACGGACGCTCGGAGTCATCGACGGGGAGCACCGCGCCCTGCGGCGTGAGCTCGGCCGGGGGCAGCGATGCGACGGGCGGCTGCGACGCGACGGGTGGCAGCGAGACACCCGCCGGGGTGGCCTCGATGACGGGGAGGCGCGGCGGCGGAGGCAGCGGCGGCATCGACGGCGCGCGGAAGACGGCCGGGCGCGTGGACTCGCCGGGCGCGTAGCCGGGGCGCTGGGAGAGCGGGACGGGTGCGGCGCCGCCCGGGACGATGGCGTGGATGGACTGCACCTTGGTGGGTGCGTTGTCGGCGCCCTCCTCGTCGAGGCGCACCATCCCCGGGAACACCGGTCGGATGGACAGCGGCCCCGCGAAGTCATCGGCCACCTCGGGGTGCGCGTCGTCGGTGAGGTCTTCGACGCTCTCCCGCGCAAACGCCGGCAGCACGTCTTGCACCGTGGTGGGGTCGTCGGGCCGCGTCGTCGGAAACTCTTCGGGCCCGGGGATGCGGAGCAGCGAGGCGCGCACCGCGACCTCGGTGTGACGGGCGAGGTAGGCGCCGATCTCGGCGAGCATCACGGCGGCGCTGTCGAAGCGCTCGGTGCGGTCCTTCTTCAGGCAGCGATCGATGAGGGCCGAGAGCTCCGGCTCGACACCGTGCGCGCTCGCGGGCTTGTGGTCTTCGGTCACCACCGCGAGGATCTGCTGGTTGTAGTTTTCGCCGTCGAAGGGGATCTCGCCGGTGAGGCACTCGTACATCACGACCCCGAGCGCCCAGATGTCGGCGCGGGGGTCGATGCCCTCGCCGCGCGCCTGCTCGGGGGACATGTAGTGGGGCGTGCCGACGGTCATGTTGGCCCGCGTGATGGAGAGCGAGATCTCCTTCTCCGGGTCGAGGATCTTCGAGATGCCGAAGTCCACGATCTTCACGTGCGTCTCGCCGCTCGGGCGGCGCGCGAGGAAGACGTTCTCCGGCTTGATGTCGCGGTGAACGATGTTCTCGCGGTGCGCGACGATGAGGGCCTGGAGAACCTGGCAAACGACGGTGAGCGTCTCGCTCGGCAGCAGCTTGTCGTAGCGCAGCAGGTACGTCGCGAGGTCGATGCCCGTGAGCAGCTCCAGCACGATGAAGAGCGAGCCGTCGTCGGGGTCTTCGCCCGCGTCGAGCACCTCCACCACGTTGGGGTGGCGCACCCGGCCCGCGGCGCGCGCCTCGTTCATGAAGCGCCGGACGTTGTCGCTGTCGGCCTGACTCTCCGGGTGCATCACCTTGATGGCGACGTGGCGCAGCGAGCCGACGATCTCGGCCTCGTAGACCATCCCCATGCCGCCGCGGCCAAGCACGCGCACGAGCTTGTAGCGATCCGCGACCGTCGCGCCGATGCGTGATTGTTCTGCTGTCGCCGCCGACACCCTGCGAGTACCCCGGTAGAGGTGAGAAGAGCCGCCAGCCTACCCCACACCCCGCGGCGCCGTCACCAACGCTTCACCCTTTCCGCGCGCGCCGCCAATCGGACCAGCCGCGGGGATGTGATACCTACGACCGGGCATGAACCGTCGGCTCCCGCTCCTGGAGGGTCGCGCCGAGGCCACCAGCCGGTGCACCTACTGTCCGAAGCTCTGTCGGCCCGCTTGCCCCGTCTCCACGGTCGAGGGCCGCGAGACCGTCACGCCGTGGGGGAAGATGCGCGCGATGGACGAACTCCTGCGCGACATCGAGCCGACCGAAGAGCCCGCCCGCGCCGCGGTTGCCTGGGCCTGCACCGGGTGCGGCAAGTGCCGGACGCTGTGCCTCCTCGACAACCCCGTGGTCGACACGCTCTGGGATGGTCGCGTCGATGCGCTCGCCAACGACGTCGCGCCCGCGCCCGTCTCGCGCGTGGTGGCCACCTGGCCTGATCGTCGCGAGAAGCTCGCCGCCCAGGCCAGCGCCGCGGGCCTCGTCGGCAAGGGCGCCCGGGTCGCGGTGGTCCCCGGTTGCCGCGCCGTGAAGGACGATCCGGCCGGTGCGCGACAGACCGTCGGCGCCGTGCGCGAACTGTCGGGCGGCTGCCACGCCGTCGGCGGCGAGTGCTGTGGTGCACCGCTCTGGGACGCAGGCGATCGCGAGGGCTTCTTCCAACAGGCCGCGCGCTTCGTGGAGGCGGTCGGTGGCGCGACCGAGCTCGTGGTCGCCGACTCGGGATGCGCCTGGACGCTGCGCACGCTGTATCCCCGCTTCGGCCTCGCGCCTGCCGGGTGGGCGCGCGTGGAGCATCTCTCCGAGGCCGCCGCGCGGCAGCTCGATCGGCTCCCGGTGCTCGACGTCGATGGTCCGGTGGCGGTGCACGATAGCTGTCGCCTCGGTCGGGGCCTCGGGGTCTACGACGCCCCGCGCGCGGTGATGCAACGCATCCTCGGACGGCCGCTGGCGGAGCTTCCGACGTCGCGCGATCAGGCGACGTGCAGCGGCGGCGGCGGGCTCCTTCCGGTGACGCGACCGACCACGGCGCGGGCCATCGCGGGTGAGCTTGCGGGCGAGGTGCGGGAGGTCGGCGAGGACGTCGCGGTGGTGACGAGCTGCGGGTCGAGTCGGTTGCAGTTGCGTCGGGCTGGCGTTCGCGCCGACGATCTCGGGGAGTGGATCGCGCGGTCGCTGGGCGTGGCCCGCGACGACGGTTGAGGAGGCGGCAGGCGTGTCGACGCGACGGACGTTGGAACTCGTGGTGAACCCGGCGGCCGGCGGTGGCCGCGCGGGGCGGATGATCGGAGACCTGTCGCGCGCCCTGGCGACCGAGGGCTTCGACGTGACGGTGCATCGCACGGGGGGCAAGGCCCAGCTCTGCGAGGTGGTGCGCGCGCTCGCCGAGTCGGGCGCCGCACTCGTCGGCGTGATGGGCGGCGACGGCACCTTCCACGACGCCATGAACGCCCTCCTGCGCCCCGACGGCACGCTCATCCCGTCGGAGAAGACCGCCTTCGCGGTGATTCCAGCGGGCACCGGGAGCGACCTCGGGGCGCGCACGCTCGGGCTCCCGTCCGGGGTCGACGCGGTGGCCCGCTGGCTGTCCGGCGCCGTGGCGCGGCCCTTCGACCTGGGGCGCCTGGAGTACCTCGATCGGAAGGGCGCGAAGGCGTCGATGCTCTTCACCAACATCGCGAGCTGCGGGATCTCCGGGCGCGTCGACGAGCTCGTCGCCCAGGGGCCCGGCTGGCTGTCGGGCAAGGCGAGCTACACCTTCGCGACGGCGCGCGCGCTCCTCGGCTGGCGGCATCGGGTGATGCGGGTGCGGGTCGACGGCGCGCTGCTCTACGAGGGCAAGGCGATGACCTTCGCGGTCTGCAACGGGCGGTCGTTTGGCGGGGGCATGATCATCGGCCCCGACGCCGACCCCTCGGATGGAGTCTTCGAGGTCGTGGGCCTCGGCGATCTCGGCACCGCGGACGTCATCCAGAACTTCCCCAAGATCTTCAAAGGGACGCACATCGGCGCCTCGAAGGTGATCTCCGGTCGTGGGCGGGTGATCGACATCGAGTCGACGGACAGCGACGTGCCGCTCGACATCGACGGCGAGGCGCCCGGGTCGTTGCCCGCGAGCTTCTCGGTGATCGCCGACGCCGTGCGCGTGCTGCGCGCGCCCTGAGCCCATGACGCGGCCCGGGCGTCGGCACCTGAAGATCGGTGAGCTGGAGCGCACGCTCGGCGTCACTCGCGATCAGGTGCATCACTACGTCGAGGTGGGACTGGTTCCGGCGCCCGAGAAGAGCGCGGCGACGCTCGCCTGGTACGGCCCCGAACACCAGCGCGCCATCCTGCGGGTGCGCGCGCTGCGAGAGGCGGGCGCCTCGCTCGCGCAGGCCCAGCGCTGGCTCACCGGGTCGCTCTCCGACCTCGGTCCGGACGACGCGCGCACGCTCGCGGGATGGGTTCTTGGCGGCGCGGGGAGACCGCGTGTCACCCCTCCGCTCGACGCGATCACGTCGGCGATGGAGGCGCGCCTCGCGTCCGTCGCACCGGACGCTCTGGTGTCGGGCGCACCGGTCGACGCCGCGGCGTGGCTGGCCGAAATCGCCGCGCGGTGGTCGGAGTGCGAGGAGCACGCGCGGGTGCTGGTCGCACGCGAGGCGATGACCGCGGCGGCCGACGCGAGCCTCGCGACGTGGTGGCCCATCGACGCCGCGCGCGTGGAGGGCGGCGTGCTGCGGGCCGCGGTGCTCGATCGGCAGGAACCCGGCGTCGATGTGACGGGCGACGAAGAGCGCGCGCGGCTCGGCGTGATGCTGCCGTCCAACGCACCCGCACCGGCGGCGCGTGTCCCCGGAGCAGGAGGCTGGAGCGCGGTGGCCCGCGGGATGGCGTCGATGCGCGCGAGGCGCTGGTCGTCGGCCGCGGAGGCGTTGGCGGGTGCGACGGCGCGGTCGCCGGGCGCAACACTCGCGCGAGCGATCGGGTGGTGCAACGACGCCATCGCGGCGGCGCGGGGAGGGGACAGCGTGCTCGCGCTGGTGCCGCGACTGGAGGCGCTGCGCGCGATCGACCCGACGACGGTGGACGATCGAACCGAGCGGCTGCGGCTGCGGTGGACGCTCGCCGAGACGTGGATCGCGCTGCCTCCGCGGTGGGTGACGACGCAGCCTGCGGGGCAGCTCGACGCGATGATGGAAGAGCTCGCGGCCGTCCCGGCGGGGCACCCGGCGCGGGCGACGGGTGAGCTCGATGTGCTCGAAGCCAACGCGCTGCTCACGCTGTCGGCGGTGCAGCTCCGAGCGGGCGACGCGAAGGGCGCGATGGCGGTCGCCGAGCGGGTGCTCCCCTTCGGCGGTGCAGCGGCGGTGGAAGCGGCGAAGCGGGTACGGCGAGCGTCGCGGTCGGTGTGATATCAAGCGTCGCCATGAGCGACACGTCGAAGGTTGCGGTGCTCGGCGCGGGCACCATGGGTCACGGCATCGCGCAGGTGTGCGCGGCGGTTGGGTTCGCGGTGTACGTGAGC
Source organism: Polyangiales bacterium (assembly GCA_044229975.1). GTDB lineage: Bacteria > Myxococcota_A > Polyangia > Polyangiales > SCUS01. The sequence goes on along the minus strand of JBGARZ010000003.1, from coordinate 101,658 downwards.
GACCCCTCCGAGGGGGCGCGGGAGAAGGGGCTCAAGGGCGTTCGTGATTCGCTCGACCGGATGGTCGCGAAGGCGAAGGTCACGGCGGCGCAGCGCGACGAGTTGCTCGGTCGTATCACCTGGGGCGGCGACGTCGGCGCGGCGGTGGACGGCGCGGCGGTGGTCATCGAGGCGGTGCCCGAGCGCATCGAGCTGAAGCGCGACCTTCTCAAGATGGTGGACTCCATGGCGCCCGCGACGGCGCTGCTCGGGTCCAACACCTCGTCGCTCTCCATCACCGAGCTCGGCGCGGCGTTGAAGGACCCGACGCGGCTCGTCGGCCTGCACTTCTTCAACCCGGTACCGGTGATGGAGCTGCTGGAGATCGTTCGTGGGGTGCGCACCTCCGACGAGTCCATCGAGCGCGCGCTGGCCTTCGCCGCGAAGCTCGCCAAGACGCCCATCGTCGTGCGCGACATGCCGGGCTTCGCCACCAGCCGTCTGGGTGTCGCCATCGGCGCCGAGGCCATCCGCATGCTGGAGCAGGGAGTGGCCAGCGCCGAGGACATCGACCGCGCCATGGAGCTCGGCTACCGCCACCCGATGGGTCCGCTGCGCCTCACCGACCTCGTCGGGCTCGACGTGCGGCTCGCCATTCTCGAACATCTGCACCGCGAGGTGGGTGAGCAGTTTCGCCCGCCGCCACTGCTTCGTCAGATGGTGCGCGCGGGCAAGCTCGGGAAGAAGTCCGGCGAAGGGTTCTACAAGTGGTGACCGCTCAGGTCGTGTACTCGGCGTTTACTTCCACGTAGCGGTACCCGAGGTCGCTGGTCATCAGCATCGCCTCGCCATCGCCCTCGGTCAGAACGATCTCCAACACCAGATCTTCGGCGCGCATCGCGGCCGAGAGCGCCGCCCGATCGAAGGGCGTCGGCCCGCCCCGCTCGAACACCGTCACGCCCTGCAACGTGCACCGCAGGCCCGCGACGCTGCGCACCGTCTTCGCGTTGCCCACCTGCGACACGAAGCGCCCCCAGTTGGGGTCGTTGCCGAAGAGCGCCGTCCGCACGAGCGCGCTGCTCGCCACCGTCGCCGCCACGTCCTTCGCGGCGGCCGCGTCACGCGCGCCCGTCACGCGAATCGTGGTGACCTTCGTCGCGCCTTCGCCGTCGCGCGCGATGAGCCACGCGAGGTGACCCGCCACGTCCGTCACCGTCGCCCGAACGCCCTCCACGTCCGTGCCGCTTCGGCCCGTCGCGACGAGCAGGAAGGTGTCGTTGGTGCTCGGGTGCGTGTCGACGTGCACCGCGTTGAAGCTCCTCGCCGCGACGCCGCCGATCATCGCGCGCAGCTCTTCCGATGTCGCCCGCGCGTCCGTCGCCACGAAGGCCAGCATCGTCGCCATGTCGGGGTGGATCATCCCCGCGCCCTTGCACACGCCCGCCACCTTCGCGCCGCCCGCTTCGCGACCCTCCTCCTTGGGGTACGCGTCGGTGGTCATGATCGCGTGCAGAAACCTCCGCCCCGCGTCGCGCTCGCCCGACAGCGCCGCGAGCGCCGCGTCGATGCCCGCGCGAACCTTCTCCATCGGCAGCGGTTGCCCGATGACGCCGGTGCTGCACACCAGCACCTCCTCGGCGCGGCAGCCCAGCGCGCTCGCCACGCGGGCGCACATCTCTCGCGCGTCGGCGAGTCCCTGCTCGCCGGTGCAAGCGTTGGCGTTGCCGCTGTTGACCACCACGGCGCGCACCATCCCGCCGGTCGCGAGCAGGTGTTCGCGGCTCACGACCACGGGCGCGGCGGGGAAGAGGTTCTGCGTGAAGATGCCCGCGCAGGCGACGGGCGCGTCGGCGACGAGCAGCGCCACGTCGGGGCGACCGCTGGCCTTGATGCCAGCGGCCACGCCCGCGGCGCGCAGTCCGGCGACCTCCGTGAGCGTGACGGCGGGCTCACGCAGCGTGGGCAGTGGGTGGTGCAGTCGGGCGTCGAGGGAGCGTGCTTCTGACATCGGGTGGTAGACCTCCAAAGGTCGCGGAGAGTCTCACCGCGCGGGGGTGGGTCAAGCGCTCCCGAGGCGTCGAGAAGTTGGTGGTGCGTGACGTCGTGTGAGGGGGACCGTGCGCCGACATCGTCGCCGCAATCTTGACCGAGGGGGGTTGTCTCATCGGCGAAGCCCGGCTAAGCATGGCCCCTCTCGCTTGAACTTGGCCGTTCGTGCTTCTCGGAGTGCGGCCGGTTCGTGAGGCCAGAAGACGGTCTCGCACACGGATCTCGTACGCGACTTCAACTCGGCTCCCGCGCTCAACCGCGGAGCCCTCTTGATCAACCCGCGGAGGAACTGATGCAGCGACCGTCTGGTGTACCTACGAGCGTGTTGGCCTGTTCGGTGATCGCGCTACTAGGTGCGCTGGTGTTGGGGGCCTCCACGGCACGCTCCAACGCTCCGTGCCCCGATGGGATGTCCTTCATCCCGACCTCGGGGTTCTGCGTAGACCGCTACGAGGCCTCGCTCATGGAGATCCGCCCCGACGGGCGCGAGGTCCCCCACTCGCCGTACCTCAACCCGGGTCGGCTGGACGTGCGGGCGGTGTCGCGGCGGGGAGTGGTTCCGCAGGGGTACATCTCGCAGGTCGAGGCGTCGCGGGCCTGCGCCCGGTCGGGCAAGCGCCTCTGCTCCGAGCGCGAGTGGTTCCGTTCGTGCCGCGGCCCGCAGGGGCGCACCCACGGGTACGGCAATCAGCGCCAGGACGGCCGCTGCAACGAAAACCACCGCTGGCACCCCGTGGTGCGGCTCTTCCACGCCACCACCCCGTACCTCTGGGGCATGGCGCTGATGAACGACCCGCAGATCAACCAGCTCCCCGGCACCGTGTCCCTGACCGGCGCCCACGCGGGCTGCACCAGCGAAGAAAACGTCTTCGACATGGTGGGCAACCTCCACGAGTGGACCAGCGACTCCACCGGGACGTTTCGCGGCGGGTACTACATGGACACGACCATCAACGGCGAGGGTTGCTGGTACCGCACGCCCGGTCACAACACCGCCTACCACGACTACTCCATCGGCTTCCGCTGCTGCGCCTCCGCCGCGGAGTGAGGGTCGCGGCTCGTCAGCCGTGTCGGCGATGATGCTTCCGGCGCGGGCTTGAAGTAGCGTCGGCGCGCGCATGAGTCGGATGGCATCACCAGGGTCGCTCCTCCCGGGCGGCTTCATCCTCGGCGCGCTGAGCCACGCCGATCGCATCGGCCTCGTGTACGAGGCCTTCCCGGCGGAGGGTCGCGGCGCCAAGGCCCGCGCGCTGGTGCTGCACCCGCTGCACGTGGAAGAGCTGCGCGAGTGGTTCGAGCGCACCGCCGTGCTCGGTCGCGGGCTCAAGCACACCAACCTGGTCGAGGTGCACGCGCTCGGGTACACGGCCAATCAGCTCCCGGTGATGATCACCGAGTGGACCGACGGGCGCACCCTCCGGAGCCGCATCGCCAGCGGCGAGGTGATCCCCGTCTCGGAGGTTCGGCGCATCATCGACGAGACCGCTGCCGCGCTCGACTACCTCCACGAGCGCAGCCCCCCGGTGCTGCACCGCGTGGTGATGCCCGAGACGGTGCTCATCCCGCCCGACGGTCAGCCCATCAAGCTGCTCGCGGTGGGGCACGCCGATCGGCCCCAGCACCCTGCCTCGAAGGTGAACTACCTCTCGCCCGAGGAGATCGCCGGCGGGGTCGAGCTCACCCCCGGGGCCGACCTCTTCTCGCTCGCATCGCTGGCCTTCGAGACGCTCACCGGGCGCCCGGCGTTCCCTGGCAACAGCGGGTCGGCGGTGCTCAACGCCGTGCAGCGCCGCGCGCTCCCGTTCATCGCGCTCGCCCCGCAGGAGGGCCTGGAGCCGCTCGACTCCATCTTCCACCGCGCGTGGTCGATGGATCCGGCGCGTCGACCCGCGAGCGCCACGGAGTTTGCCCACGAGCTCGCGACCGCCCTCGCGTCGGTCCCGAGCACGCTGCTCACCTCCCGCCGCACCGTTCGCGACGGCGTCCTGCGCGGCGGAACCATCCCCCCCATCCACGGTCCCGGCTCTCGCAACGGGACGATGCGCTTCGCGACCCCGGTGCCGGGGCAGTCGCGCAACTCCGCGCGCCCACCGGCGATGGTCGCCAAGAGCAACGTGGTGCGATCCATCACACCGCTGCTGGGCGGTCCGTCGGGTCACGCCTCGCCGCGCGGCGGTACGGCGCCCGGACACACGGGCATCCCCGCGCGCATCGCTGAGCTGCCCGCCGCGCAGCGACGGGTCGACGACGACGCGGCGGCCAACTCATGGCTCGCGCTCGATGGGGCCGAGCGCGACACCTACAACCCGCCGCCGTCGCCCGCGGGCGAGTCGCAGACCACCCACGCCGTGGTCACGCCCGTCCATGGTCCGCTCGACGTCGGCGACGCGGTCATCTCGTCGGCCATCGTCGACATCGACGACCCCGACGTCCTCGAACTGCTCTCCGAGGACTTCACCAGCCCGGCGGTGCCGGTGCAGATCGCTCGCGCGGTGTCCGCCAAGGCGCCGCAGTTCGAAGGGGACTTCGCCGAAGCCGCGACGCCGATGCCCCCGGCGCATCTGCCCACCCGGCCGCCGCCCGCGGGCCCGTCGATGCGCCCTCGGCCGTCGGGCCCTGCGCCCATCCGTCACCCGACCCAACCGGCGGGTTTTCCGACCGCGATCCAGCGCGCGCTCACGGCTCCGGCCGTGCGCGCCGAGCGGCCGCAGGAGTTCGATCGCTCCCCCGTCGAGCCCGCGCACCCGAAGGACGAACGCCTCACCACCGAAGACGACGGGGCCTGGTACGCCCGTGAGATTCGTCTGACTCCGGTGAGCGTCGCCGTGGTGCTCGCGCTCAACCTGCTGCTGACGGGCGCGCTGGTCGTGGTGCTCAAGTACCTGCTGGGCTGAGCCCCTCGGCGTCCCCGCCTTCCCGTCACGGCGCACTGTGCGCTACACCCGCGCGCACCATGAGCCCCACCTCGCTGCCCGCCGTCTTCGTCGTCGACGCCGTCCGCACGCCCGTCGGGCGCCATCGTGGCGGCCTCGCCACCGTGCGCCCCGACGACCTCGCCGCGCGCACCATCACCGCCCTCCTCGATCGCGTTCCGGCCGCGCGCCCCGGCATCGACGAGGTGGTCTTCGGCGCCACCAACCAGGCTGGCGAGGACAACCGCAACGTCGCGCGCATGGCCCTCCTCCTCGCGGGCCTGCCCTTCGAGGTCACCGGCGTCACGGTCAACCGACTCTGCGGCTCCGGGCTCGAAGCCATCCAGTACGCGTACCGCGCCATCGCCACGGGCGAGCGCTCGGCCGTCATCGCGGGCGGCGTCGAGAGCATGACCCGCGCGCCCTTCGCCATGGCCAAGGCCGCCGAGAGCTTCGACCGCGCGGTGCCCGCGATGTTCGACACGTCGCTCGGCTGGCGCTTCACCAACCCGAAGATGGCCGCGCGCTTCCCGCTCGAATCCATGGGCGAGACGGCCGAAAACGTCGCTGTCGCCCGCGCCGTCTCCCGCGAGGCGCAAGACCGCTTCGCCCTCGCCAGCCACCAGCGCGCCGCCCGCGCTACGGCCGAAGGAGCGTTCCGCGACGAGCTCGTCCCCGTCGAGATCCCGCAGCGCAAGGGCCCGCCCACGCTCGTCACCGCCGACGAGTCGGTGCGCGCCGACGCCTCCCTCGAACAGCTCGCGAAGCTCTCCCCCATCTTCCGCAAGGACGGCTCGGTCACGGCGGGCAACTCGTCGCCCATCAACGACGGCGCCTCGGCCGTGCTCGTTGCGTCCGAAGCCTTCGTCCGCGCGCACGGGCTCACACCACTGGCGCGTGTCGTCTCCAATGCCGTCGCGGGCGTCGAGCCTGGGCTCATGGGCCTCGGCCCCATTCCCGCGATGACGCAGGCCCTCGCGCGCGCGGGTCTCGCGGTCGACGCCCTCGACACCGTCGAGCTCAACGAAGCCTTCGCGGCGCAGGCGCTCGCCTGCATCGACGCGCTCCGCCTCGACCCCGCGCGGGTCAACCCCGACGGCGGCGCCATCGCGCTCGGCCACCCCATCGGGTCGTCGGGTGCACGCATCGTCGCCACGCTCCTGCACCGCATGCGACGGCAGGGCCTCCGCTACGGCGCGGCCTCCCTCTGCATCGGCGTGGGGCAGGGCATCGCGACGGTCTTCGAGCGCGCGTAGGGGCTCAGTTGGCGACCGAGCTCGGCAGGGTCACCTCGAAGGTGGTGCCGCCGTCGAGCACGCTCTGCACGGTGATCTCCCCGGCGTGGCCGCGGACGATCTTCTGCGCGATGGCGAGGCCGAGCCCGGTCCCGTCCGCGCGGGTCGTGAAGAACGGCTCGAAGATGCGGTCGAGGTTCTCCGGGGCGATGCCCCTTCCCTGATCGACGACGCGCAGCACGAGGCGGGCTTCGTCGACGGCCGCGCGCACGCTCACGGTGGCGCCGCGCGCCGAGGCGTCAGCGGCGTTGTCGATGAGGTTGATGAGGAGCTGACGCAGGGCGCGCGGGTCGGCGAGCGGTCGCGCCGAGTCGTCGGACTCCGTGAGCTCGACGTCGAGCCCGACGCCGCGGTCGGTCAGCACCGGCGCCATGGTGCGAACCACGTCGTCGAGCAGCTCGCGCGGCGCCACGGGCTCGCGCCGGAGCTGGAGCGGCCGCGCGTAGTCGAGGATCTCCGCCACCGAGGTGTTGAGTCGGGCGATCTCCTCGCTCGCGATGTCGAGGTACTCCCGGTCGTCGTCGGGGAGGTACGCGCGACCGCGGAGGATCTGCACGTTCATCGCGATGGACGTGAGCGGCGTGCGGATGTCGTGGGCCATGGCGGCGGCGAAGGAGCCGAGGGCCGCGAGCCGCCGGGACTCTTCGAGCTCGCGCCCGAGGCGGGTCTGCTCGGCGTAGAGGGCGAGGTTCTCGAACTTCAGCGCGACGTGCTCGGCGAGCGTGGCGCAGAGCATGGTGACGTCGCGGGAGAGGCGGTCGGCGCGCACCAGCAGCACCCCGCGCAACGCCTGCTCGCTCCGCACCGGGACCACGAGCTGCACGCGCTCGGACTGCATCCAGGCGAGCAACGTGGGGTCGAGCTCGGGCGCGTGGTCGAGCGAGTGGAAGCGCCGCGCCGGGGCGTCGAGCTGCGCGGCGACGTGGACGGGGAGCTCGTCGGCGTGCCCCTGCGGGATGACCCCGTGGCGCAGGAAGCGGGCGTCGCCCCCGGTGGCGTCGCGCAGCGCGGCGAGGGTGGCGGTGATGACAGCGTCGGGGTCGACGGTGCGCGCGGTGGCTGAGAGCACTCGCTCCAGCGCGTCGCGGGGAGACGGGCCGGCCGTGAAACGCGAGCCGGCGCGGCCCATGAAGCGGTCGAGGGCCTCGAAGGTCCCCTGGAGGAGGAAGGTGGGCAGGCCGGCGACGACGACGGTGGCGAGCCCGGCGGTGGAGAGGGCCGCGAGGGCGGGGTGCAGCGTCGGAGCGACGAGCCCGAGGTAGCCCGCGAGGATGGCCGCGGCCCCGGTGGTGATGACCGCCTCGGCGACGAGCACGCGCACCGAGAAGAGGTGGTAGCGGAGGATGGCGACGCCGACCGAACCGACGACGATGACGGCCATGGCGACGCACTGGGCAAGGTCGATCCAGGGCGGGAGGTGATCGTTGCCGACGAAGTAGAGCGCACCGAGGGTGACGAGGCAGAGCACCCATGGGGCGAGGATGGCGACCTGCACCACGGAGACGGGCGCGCTCGGGGCGGACTCTCCAGGGAGCGTCGCGCGTCGCCAGTTGCGGGTGACGAAGCGCGCCGAGAGGGCGAAGTACGGAAGCATGTAGAGGAGCGTCCACGCGGGTTCGCGGCCCGAGTGGAGGCTCATGCGAACGGTCGATGCGATGAACAGACCCGTCGCGACGAGGAGCGGGACGCGCAGGCGGGTGGGCGCGACGCGGTCGCGGGGGAAGCTGTAGGCGAAGAGCGTGAGGAAGTACGCCGAGCCGTAGGTGGCGAGGGCGCTCGGGATCACCACGAGCGGATGGCCCACGGGCGCGCCGCCGAGGTGGGCGAGCGTGAGGGCGAGGACGCCTGCGGCGTAGCTCCAGCCGACGCGCTGGAAGTACCGGGTGTCGGCCCGGCCGCCCGCGTCGCGACGGATGCGCCGCAGCAGGATGGCGATGACCACCACCGAGAAGAGCGCCGCGGGGGTGAGCCACGGAGTCATCGGTCCCTCAAGCTCCGCCGGGGCGCGCGCCCGGGGTCGTCGGGCGCTCCAGGCCGAACTCCTTGATCTTGCGGTCGAGGGTCGGTCGCGTGATGCCCAGCACGCCGCAGCTCCGCCGCTTGTTCCAGCCGCAGGCGGCGAGCACGGCGGCGATGTGCCGGTGCTCTACTTCGCGCAGGGTCGTAAACGACGACAGGTCCACCGCCCCGTTGGAGGGACCATCGGCCGCTTCGGTTGCATCGCCCGCCGCCGCGCCCTGCTCTTCGTCGTCCGCGACCTCGTCGAGATGGATCGGGAGCGCGGGCACGTCGAGCACCTCGCCCTCGGTCACGACCACGGCGCGCGTGAGGGCGTTTTCCAGCTCGCGCACGTTGCCGGGCCAGGGGTAGCGGCTGAGCAGGTCGAGGGCCTCGCGGGAGACGTAGCGGATCTTCTTGTGCAGCTCGCGGGTGACCTTCACGAGCAGGTGGTCGATGAGGGCGGGGATGTCCTCGCGACGCTCGCGCAGCGGCGGCAGGTGCAGCTCGACCACGCGCAGGCGGTAGTAGAGGTCTTCGCGGAAGGAGCCCTCGCGCACCATCTGGGCGAGGTCGCGGTGGGTGGCCGTGATGATGCGCGCGCGCAGGGGGACGGGCCGGGCGTCGCCCACGCGCTCGAAGGTGCGCTCCTGCACCACGCGCAGGAGCTTCACCTGGAGGTCGAGGGGGAGCTCCCCGATCTCGTCGAGGAAGAGGGTGCCCGCGCCGGCGATCTGGAAGCGCCCGAGCTTGTCGCTGGTCGCGCCGGTGAAGGCCCCGCGCACGTGGCCGAAGAGCTCGCTCTCAAGGAGCTCACGCGCGAAGGCGGTGCAGTTGACGGCGACGAAGGGCTGGTCGCGGCTCTCGCCCGAGAAGTGGATGGCGCGGGCGACGAGCTCCTTGCCGGTTCCGCTCTCGCCGGTGACGAGGACGGTGGCGCGGGAGGTGGAGACCCGGCCGATGGTCTTGAAGACCTCGCGCATCCCGGCCGAGCGACCGACGAGGTTGTCGATCTGGAAGTCCGCGGCGAGGGTCTCGACGAGCCCGTCGAGGCGGCGCGACAGGTCGCGTGACTCCGTGGCCCGCAGCAGGGCGATCTTCAAGCGCTCGATGTCGACAGGCTTCACGAGGTAGTCCCACGCGCCGCGCTGCATGGCCGTCACGGTGCTGCGCATGTCGTCGCGGGCGGTGACCACGAGGATGGGAGGCGTCCCCTCGCGGCCGCGCACCCGTTCGAGAAACTCCAGGCCGTCGACGATGGGGAGCCCGAGGTCGAGCAGCACGACGTCGGGCGCGGTGGCGTCGAGGGCGGCCAGGCCCGCCTCCCCGTCGGCGGCGGTGCTCACGGCGTAGCCGAGGTCGCCGAGAAATTTCTCCATCGACCGGCGGATGGAGCGGTCGTCGTCGACGACCAGGACGCGGAATCTCGCGGCGGGTGCTTCGCTCGGGGTGGGCACGTCGGCTCTCTCGATGGAGGTGGGCGCAGCGATGATGGCCCGGTCGGGTCACGTCGTCACGGCGCCGAATGGGATGCTGCTTGTCGGGGGAGGCGTCGCGACGATAGTCTCGGGGTCGCACGATGAGCGACGCGACGACCGACTCCCAGGCGGCCACGAAGATCGAAGGCCACCTGAAGGCGCTGGGGTGGCCGGTGATCTCGCTCTCCGAGCGCACCTGGCGGTCGAGCTTCCGGGCGCGGCGGGGGACCTTTCCGCTGGTGATCCAGGCCGAAGGGGCTTTCTGTCGGCTGATGGTGCTGCCCATCGTCCGGCTGCCGGCCGACGCCGACAAGGCCGAGAAGCTGTACGCGCGGCTGCTGCGGCTCAACGGCGAGATGCTGCTCGCCCGCTTCTCCCTCGACGAAGACGGCGACGTGGTGCTCTCGGTGGAGTTTCCTGTCGAGCACATGGACGCGAGCGAGATGCGCGACGCCCTCGACGTGCTGTCGGTGTACGCCGAGCGTCACCGCGGCGAGCTTCGCCAACTCGTGGCCTGAGGCATCAGTCGAAGCAGAGCACTTCGGCGGCGCCATGGATGCCGACGAGGGCGTCGACGTATTCGAGGTACGTCGCGCGCCGTCGCACCATGGCGCGGAGCTGGACCTCGTTGAGCAGCGGCTCCCGGCCGTCGGCGTCGGCGGCGATGGCGCGGCGCAGGCCCGCGAGGGACATGGCGCGCACGTGCTCGACGAAGGTGCGCGAGAAGCGCTGCGAGCGCTGCAAGAACGAGAAGATGATTTCCATCTTCCAGCGGGGCATGGGTTCGAGGAAGCCGCCGTTGTTGTCGCGGTAGCAGAGCTGCCCGCGGGCATCGACGAGGGTGTTGGTGCCGTGCCAGCGGTCCCAGTTGCCGATGATGAAGTCGTAGGAGATGAGGGTGGAGATCTCCTCGGCGCGGCGTCGGCCGTCGGGCGGGATGTCGACGCCGACCACGAGGTGGTTGGTCCATTCGGTGAGCGCGGCGCCCGAGAAGATGCCGGCGCGGCGCAGCACCGGGACCCAGTAGATCATCGCGCCGCGGGCCCAGCCGTCGCGGAAGAGGAGACGCCCCGCCTCGACGCCCGCGAGCTCGGTGCGGGCGACGCGTCGGAAGACGGCGGGCGGCACGCGGTCGAGGCCGAGGAGCTGCGCCACGCGGAAGGCGCCAATCTCGGCGCGCCAGTGGTCGACGTGCCGCGTCTCGGCGGGCTTGAACGCCCCATCGATGGGCCCGTCGAGGTCGCAGCGGAGATTGACCGAGGTGTTGCCGACGTTGCGCGCCGACAGGATGGAGCCCGTGGTCAGAGCGCGGACGATGTCCTCCTCGGGGAGCTCGCCGTAGCGACGGATCGATGACTCGAAGGGGTTGGGCGGCACCGCAGGCGGGGTCGGTTCGGTGACTGCGACGACGGGTGTCGGCGCGGGTACATCGGGGGCAGGGACATCGGGGGCAGGGACATCGGGCGCGGCGCCAGCGTCGACGGTGGCGTCGGGCGTCGTGAGCGTCCCCGCGTCGGCGGCGGCGGGTCGCGCGGGTGGGTCTTCGCCGAAGGGGTTCGCGGGGACAGCACCGTTGACGTACGGGATGGGCTGCGCGGCGGCGCGGGCGGCGCCGAGGGTGACGGCGCCGAGACCGAGCGTCAGCAGGTGACGGCGTGTGGAGTCCATCGCGAGGGTGTGCGGAGTGTACGACGCCGAGGGCGGGTCGGACTATGTTCCGGGTGAGACGAGGTGCGGGGCGAGCAGGTCGCGCACGTCGGCGGGGATGTCGACGGACGCCAGGTCGTCGAGGCGACAGAGCACGACGACCTGGCGAACGTTGGCGCACGCGACGCCGTCGGCTTCGCGGGTGAGGGCGTGGCGGAAGGTCACCGAGCGGGTGCCGAGGCGCTCGACGGTCGTGTCGATGAGGGCCACGTCGCCGTACCGGAGCGGCGCGAGGTAGTCGACCTCGACACGCACCGAGGGGACGCCGACGCCGCGCACCATGGTGAGGTGGGCGTAGCCGCCGGGGAGGGGAGCGAAGAGGGCTTCGAGGGCGTCGTGGCAGAAGTCGAGGTGGCGCGCGAAGTAGACGATGCGGGCGGCATCGACCTCGGCGAAGCGGACCGGGCGTCGGTGGCGGAACATGCGCGGAGGGTACCTTTCCGCCTCGCGCGCGGTGGGCGCGAACGTGGGAATAGCCCTGAATCCCAGGGAGTTCGTCGCGCGCACAGGGAGTGTTCTCCCTCGTTGACTTGGGGGCCCTCCTGAATAGGATGCGCGCCCGCCGGGGCGAACGGCGAATGTTGGCTTCACCGAAGGCAGAGACCGAATGGCGACCAGTGACGTGATGATCGAGACCCGGGAGCTGTCCAAGGTCTATGGCGCGCAACGCGCCGTCGACCGGATGAGCTTCGAGATCCGCCGGGGCGAGGTGGTGGGCTTCCTCGGTCCCAACGGGGCGGGCAAGAGCACGACGATGAAGATCCTGACGTGCTTCATCTCGCCGACCGAGGGGACGGCGAAGGTGGGCGGGTTCGACGTCTTCGACGACCCGCTCTCGGTGCGCTCGATGATCGGGTACCTCCCGCAGCGCGCGTCGCTGTACCCCGAGATGGGCGTGGTGGAGTACCTCGACTTCGCCGCCGAGCTCCGCGCCATCGCGAAGGACAAGCGCCGCGCGAAGATCAAGGAGGTGGTCGAGATCTGCGGGCTCAAGGACGTGCTCGCCAAGACCATCAACGAGCTCTCGTACGGCTATCGTCAGCGCGTGGGTCTCGCCCAGGCGCTCATCCACGACCCGGCCATTCTCATCCTCGACGAGCCCACGGCCGACCTCGACCCCAACGAGAGCGCCGAGGTCATCTCGTACATCAAGGAGATCGGCAAGACGCGCACGATCATGCTCTCCACGCACGACCTCGCGGAAGTGAAGGAGGCCTGTGCGCGGGTGCTCATCGTCAACCGCGGCAAGGTCGTGGCCGACGGCGCGCCGGGCGACCTCGCGGCCAAGAGCGGCAGCGTGAAGTACGTGCTCACCGTCGACGCCGGCAAGGACGACGGGAAGTCCGCCGCGGTGGTCGACGCCGTGAAGCGCGTGGTGTCGGGCGGTACCGTGAAGGAGCTGCCGAGCGACGAGAAGGCGACGACGGTCGAGGTGAGCGTGAAGGGCTCCAGCGACCACCGCCGGGAGTTCTTCCGCATGGCGGTCGACAACAAGTGGGACCTGCTGGAGCTGCGCCGCGAGGCGGTGCAGTTGGAGGAGGTCTTCCGGCAGCTGACGGTGGGTGAGGGAGCCCCGCGTCGCAACGCGGGCACGAAGGCCCCGGCGGCGACTGCGACTGCGACGAAGGAGTCATCGAACGATGTCTGACACGGAAACCAAGGCGGCCCCGCTGACCCGCGGGTCCATCGGGACGCCCATCGGCAACACCCTCGCCATCGCGCGACGGGAGTTTGTCTCGTACTTCTCGTCTCCGCTCGGCTACATCGTGATCGGGATGTTCCTGCTGCTGGTGGGCTTCCTGTTCTTCATCCCCTTCGCGTTCCTGACGCTGGGGAAGGTGACGCTGCAGCCGATGTTCAACAGCATCTCGTGGCTGCTGCCGCTCATCTCGCCCGCCATCGCGATGCGCACCTTCGCGGAGGAGTCGCGCACCGGCACCCTGGAGATGCTCATCACCCAGCCCGTGCGGGACTGGGAGGTCATCCTCGGGAAGTACCTCGGCGCCCTCGGCCTGCTCGCGGTCTGCATCGTCGCGACCTTCAGCTACCCGCTCATCATCTCGCGCATGGGCGAGCTCGATTGGGGCCCCGTCGCGGGCGGCTACCTCGGCCTGCTGCTCGGCGGCGGCGCCTACGTCTCCTTCGGCGTCATGGTCTCGTCCTACACCAAGGACCAGATCACGGCGTTCTTCGTGAGCTTCATCGTCGGCGCGGTGTTCTTCCTCATGAACAAGGCGCTGATCTTCTTCGGCGGCGCGGCCTCGGTGATCGAGTACCTCTGCCCCGACTACCACTTCGCGAGCATCTCCCGCGGCGTCCTCGACGCCCGCAACATCATCTACTTCGGCAGCGTGATCTTCGTCTGCCTGCTGGCGACCGCGCGCTCACTCGACAGCCGGCGGTGGAGCTGATCCATGGAACGTCGTAGCCAGGCCCGCGCCCAGACCGGGATCTTCGTCGCCATCGCCATCGTCGCGGTGGTGCTCCTCAACATCATCGCCGTGAAGGCCCTGCACCTCCGCATCGATCTCACGAAGCGCGGGCTGTACTCGCTGTCGCAGGGCACCAAGCGCACGCTCGGACGCCTCACCGACAACCTCACCATCACGGTCTACTGGACCCCCGACCAGCCCGCGCCGGCCAACGACGACGAGCGGCTCCTCCGCGAGCAGCTCGACGAGTACGTGGCCGCCGCCCGCGGCCGCCTCGTGGTGCGCTGGGTTCGCACCGACAACGACGAGCGCAAGCGCGCGGCCGAGGGGGCGAGCTGCACCAAGCGCATGCTCCAGACGGTCAACACGCAGTCCGACCAGGCGAACCTCGCCGAGGTCTACCGCTGCGTGACCTTCTCGTACCTCCGCTCGACGGAGCAGATCCCCTTCGTCAACCCCGGCGCCGAGGGCATGGAGTACCAGATCACCTCCATCGTGAAGAAGATGATCGACCCCGAGCGGGCCATCGGCTTCCTCACGGGCCACGACGAGGGCTCGCCCGAGCAGGCGCTGCCGTACCTCTCGCGCATCATGCAGGAGGCCCACCTCGGGTACACCACCCGCACGGTCGACCTGCACGGCGGCGAGGACGACATCCCCACCGACATCAAGGGCCTCGTCATCATGGGCCCGACGCGCGCCATCCCCGAGCGCGAGCTGCGCCGCATCAACGCGTACCTCATGCGCGGCGGCTCGGTCGCGATCTTCGCGGGCGGCGTCAACGTGACCGGCACCGACACGCGGCCCACCGCGGCGCGGGCCGAGCACGGCCTCAACGGTCTCCTCGAAGGTTACGGCGTCACGCTCAACCCCGACGTGGTGCTCGACTTCCAGGGCGCCGACGCGATCGAGGAGATCGAGCAGGGCCGCGCGCGCATCCCGATGCACGCCTTCCCCGCGCTCCTCGAGCGGCGTGAGGCCGGCGGCCCCGGCATCGACACGTCGCATCCGGCGGTGTTCCGCCTGCCGGGCGTGATCCTGCCCTTCGTGTCGACGCTGACCATCAACAACGGTCGCGCCCGCGAAAACGGGACGGTCTACACGGAGATCGGCCGCACCAGCGAGCGCTCGGTGCTGCGCCGCGACAACTTCGAGCTCGACGCCCTGGAGATCCTCCAGAACCGTCGGCAGCTCTTCGGCAACGCGCGCGGCTCGTACGTCGTCGCGGCGGCGCTCGAAGGCCAGCTCCGCAGCGCCTTCGCGGGCAACGACACCGACCACCCGCCGGCGCACGCCACGCGCGAGCACCCGGCGCGGCTGCTCATCGTGGGCACGGGCAAGGCGTTTCACATCGACCAGCTCCGCGCGCTCGCGCCGGTGCAAAACGGCATGCCGACCAACGTGCAGATGCTGCTCAACGTCTTCGACTGGCTGAGCCAGGACCCCGACCTCCTCGCGGTTCGCGCGAAGGACGTCTCGGAGCCGAGCCTCCAGGCGGTGACCGACACCAAGAAGCAGCTCTTCAAGTGGGGCAGCATCGTGGGCCTGCCGCTCCTCGTCGGGGTGCTGGGCGTGGTGCTGATGTCCCTGCGCGCCCGCAAGCGCGCCGAGATGACCCTCTAGTAGTCAGACACCAGAGACAAGAAGACAGCGAATGAACTCCAAGGGCATTGGAATCGGGCTCGGTGTGCTGGTGGTGCTGGGGGGCGCGACGGCCTACGTCTATCGCGCCCAGCCGGCGGATTCGAGCAGCGTGGCGCCGGTGAGCAACCCCTGGTCGCGCATCGACGCGGCCCGGGTCGATCACCTCACGCTACGGCGTCAGACGGGCCCCGAGAACCAGCGCGTCATCGAGCTGGAGAAGCGCGATGGTCACTGGATCATGACGGCGCCGGGCCGCGGCCCGACGGCGGGCACCACGGTCGAAGACCTGGTGCGCAACTTCGCGGACATGAAGGTCACCATGGTGCGCGGGCGCAACCCGAGCAGCCACGCGACCTTCGAGGTGGACGACGAGCACGCGGTGCGGGTGACGCTCAAGAGCGGCGCGAGCACCGTGGTCGACGTCTTCGTCGGGACGGGCGTCGGGGGCGGCACGGCGGTGCGCGTCCCGTCGCGGCCGGAGACCTTCGAGGTCGACCAGTCGATCTCGTCGGCGGTGCAGCGCTCGGCGCGCGACTGGCGCGATCGTCAGATCACGCGTCTCAGCGGCGTTCAGTCCGTGGAGTGGGTCAACCGCAACGGCACCTTCCACTTCAACCGCGTCGACAACACGTGGACCGCCGCGGCGGGCACCACGGTCGCGCGGCTCGACACGGCGCGCATCGACTCGCTGGTGAGCTCGCTCAGCGGGCTCCAGGCGACGGACTTCGCGCCCGAAGGCACCGCGAGCGGCGTCGGGGCCGACAGCCCCCGCGTGACGCTCACCACTGGCGGCGGCGACGCGGCGGTGCAGACCGTCACCGTGCGCCTCGGCAACAACAGCGGCGACAACGAGACCTTCGCGCAGCGCGAGGGCACCGACACCATCTTCGTCGTGACGCGCGCCGCGGTCGAGGCGATCAACCCCGCCGTCACGGCCTTCCAGACGCCGCTCCCGGTGGACGGTGGGACGGCGGCTGACGCGTCGGCGCCCGCGGCTGCCCCGGCGGCGCCTCCGATGGGAATGCCCGCTGGTGGCCCTGGCGGGTCGCCGCAGATTCCCCCGGAGCTCATGGAGCAGATCCGCCGCCAGATGCAGCAGCAGGGCGCCGGCGGCGCTCCGCACTGACCGACCGTCTCTCCCCTTCTCTCTCCTCCTAACGACGCGCGCGGGCCTCGCGCGATGCCTCCGCCCCTGCCTCCACGGCGAGGGCCTCGTCGGCATCCGCGGCGACCCGCACGCCCGACGCCTGTCCGCCGCGCGCGGCTTCGATCTGCGCGGCGACGGTGACGGGGTCGTTGGCGGGGAAGGACAGTGACTTCGAGGTGCCGCCTTCGCTCCAGGTGATCAGCACGGAGCCGCGGTTGGCGAAGAGCGCCCAGCCCGCGCCCGTGGCAGCGGTCGGTCCGCCGGTCGCGGGTTTCGCTTCGCACGCTGTGATGGCGGCGAGCGGGATGCGGTGCTCGCTGAGCCCCCATTGCACCTGAACCTCGTCGCGGGTGACGGCGCTGCGCACGACCATCCGCGTGAGGAGCATGTAGAGCGTTCCCAGGAAGCCAGCGAAGGGGATGAGCGCGGCGAGCCGGGGCGCGGCCGGGTCGGCGCCGCTCGCGACGGCCACGGTGGCGAGCAGCGCGAGCAGGGCCATCGGGATCATCAGCACCGCCGCGGTTCGGGCGACGTGCTTGTCGCGGTGCCGCACCCGCGATGGGTCGGTGACCATCTTCTCTTCGACGGGGGCGCTGGCCTCGGTGCGCGGTGACGATGCTTCGCTCATCAGGCGAGTCGGTCACCGTCGACAGGCGGCGTCAAGCGCTCGCACCGCGCGCCCGCGAGTGGGTATCCTCGCCGCGAGGGTCACCATGGGTGTGCGTTCGCTCTCGCTCACTGGTTGTGTCGCGTCGTTGCTGCTCGCTTGCGCCGACGATCCCGCGGGCTTCGTCGCGCGCGACGGGGGCGCCGTCGATGCGCTCGCCGTCGACGATCGTGCGGTGACCCGCGACGCCATCGCGGTGCCCGATCGCGGCGCCGAAGACCTCGGGCGCATCAACGCATGCACCCAGGTCGACCTGCTCTTCGTGATCGACAACTCGGGGAGCATGGCCGACAACCAGCGCAGCCTCATCGCGAGCTTCCCGGGCTTCATCCAAGGGGTGCGCGACCGGCTGCGCTTCGCGTCGAACTACCACATCGGGGTCGTCCCGTCGGACGACTACTACGGCACCCGCGCGGGCTGCGAGGGCATCGGCAGCCTCGTCACGCAGACCACCGGGCCCGAGTCGAGCCGTCGGGTGTGCGGGCCCTTCGCGAGCGGCGGCGCGTACCTCACCGAGGCCGAACCCGACCTCACGGCCCGCTTCGCCTGCGCGGCACAGGTCGGGGTGGGCGGCTCGGACGACGAGCGGATGATGCGCGCGCTGCTCAACGCCGTGCGTCCCGCCATCAACGCGCCGGGTGCCTGCAACGAGGGCTTTGCGCGGCGCGGCTCGTTGCTCGTGGTGGTGCTCATCAGCGACGAGGACGACGTACCCGACGGCTGCGACGGCACCCGCTGCATGTCCAACGCCTCGGGCGGAACCCCCGACGACTGGGTGCGCGAGCTCGTCACCGCGCGCGGAGGGATGAGCGACAACATCGTCGTGCTGTCGCTCATCGGGCGGCGGGCGGACAATCCGTGCGGCGCCGTTCCGGCCGCGCGCCTGTTGGGCTTCACGCGGCGCTTTGGAGACAACGGCTTCGTCGGGGACGTGTGTTCGAGCGACTACTCGGCGTTTTTCCGGGACGCTCTCGGAGTCATCGAGGGAGCGTGCGCGCGCTTTGTCGCGCCGCCGTAGAGCGCCTCAGCCCGGACCGCCGCCGCCCGCGTCGCGGCCGCCGCCGAGGCCACCGTCGACGCCGCCGCCCAGGCCGCTGTCGATGAGGCCGCCAAGCCCACCGTCCACGCCGCCGATGCCACCGTCGCGACCACCGCCGATGCCGCCATCGAAGCCGCCGATGCCACCGTCGGTGCCGATGCCGCCGTCGCGAGTGCCGCTATCGCCCATCTCGGGGCACATCCCGGTCATCGAGATGCAGAGCGCGCTCAGGCAGCAGTAGCGAACGCTCGGCGGATCGGCCGAGGTGCGGCAGGGGTTGCAGTCAACGTCCGTGGCGCACGTCGACGGGCACATCAGGATCGGGCCGCGATCGGTCGGCCCAACCGGGCCCGTGTCGACCATGGACATGCCGCCGTCGGTCGAGGTGATCGGTCCGGTGTCGTCCGTCGTCGACGAATCGACGGAGACCACGACGTCGGTGCCGATGACGCCTCCGTCCGTCGGGCTGCCGAGATCGTTGGTCGCGCTGCCGCGGTCGCTCGTCGGCGTGCCGAGGTCGGTGGGAAACGGTCCGAGGTCGATGGTCGGCGTGATGACATCGGTGGCGTCGCTCGCGTCGCCGGCATCAGCGCCCGCGTCGCGCGCGTCCACCGCGGCGTCGGCCGCGTCGCTCGCATCGTCGGCGATGCTCGCATCATCAGTGGCGCTGGCATCGTCGGCCGCGCTCCCCGCATCGCCTGCGTCGGCGGCCACGTCGTCGCCCATGGCCGCGTCGTCTTCAGGGAAGCCTGTCCCCGCGGTGGAGCCACAGCCCCCGAGCACACCGAGGCACATCAGGACAACGCGAAGAGAGGAGGTGGAGCGCATGGGTCTTGGCTACCGTCGGCAGGAGAAGGAGTTCGGGCGCGACGAAGCGAGTACCTCAGATTGCGTCGCGCCGCGAGTCTCGCTCCGTGACCGTGGTCAATCCGACGAGAGCTTGAGGGGGTTGAAGTCCGTCGTGGTGTCGAAGACGTCTTCGTGTTCGGCGCGCTTCAGATAGTTGACGACCAGGTAGGTGAGCGGCGTGAAGAGCGTCTCGACGGCGACCTTGATGAGGTAGTTGTGCCAGGCCACGGTGATCACCGTGGCGAGCGGCCACTGCCCGATAAATGCGAGCGGATAGAACACCGCGCTGTCGACCCCTTGGCCCACGAGCGTCGAGCCGATGGTTCGCATCCACAGGTGCTTGCCCTTGGTGAGCACCTTGAGCTTCGCGAGCACGAAGCTGTTGAAGAACTCCCCCACCACGTAGGCCACGAGGCTCGCCGCGACCACGCGCGGGAGCTGCCCCAGGATGGTGTGAAACGCGGCCTGGTCGTGCCACGCCGGGGCCGGGGGCATGACGTCGGCGACGAAGAAGACCAGCGACGTGAGGACGCCGCAGCCGAAGCCGATCCAGATGACGCGGCGGCTGCGGGCGTAGCCGTACACCTCGGTGAGGACGTCGCCGAAGATGTACGAGATGGGGAAGACGAAGATGCCGCAGCCCATCACGAAGGGCCCGATCTGCGCGACCTTGGCCGCGACCAGGTTGCTCGTGATGAGCGCGGTGACGAACACCCCGACGATGAGGTCGAAGTAGCGGAGGTGCCGCGTCGCGGGGGCCGTGGTCTCGTCGGACATGGGGCGCATTTGTACTGTGGGAGGCACCGCGGACACCACCGGTCGCGTGCGACGAACGCGGCTGCGTGGTACCGCGGACGTCGACGCCATGACGTGTGGAATGCTGCTCGATCTGGAGTGGGAGCCCCTGGCCCGCACCGTGCGCTCCGACAACCTGACCGACACCGTTCACGTCGAGGACCGGGTGGAGATCGCGGTGCGGATGCTCCCACTACTTGCGGGCGACGCGATGGGCGTGACGCTGCGGGAGGTGCTCGCCGCGCAGGGCTGGGAGGCTCAGGCCGATGGCACCATGACCCGGGTGTTTGGCGAGGTGACGGCCTCGCTCGACGCCGCGGCGACGACGGTGACGGTGCGCCGCGCGGGCGACGTGACGGTGACGGCATCGGGCTCGGCGACGGTGAGGGACGGCGACGAGAAGAAGGCCCTCGCGAAGGCCAACTCCGCGGCCGAGAGGGCGCTGGAGCAGGAGCGCAAGCGCGCCGAGGCGAAGATCGAGGCGGACAACGCGGCGGCGCTGACGAAGGAAGAGCCCGCCGTGCGCGCGGCGCTTCAAGAGGCCCTCAACCGGGTGTACCGGCGGGCGCTGGAGGAGCGGGCGCGGCAGCTCGGCGAGGTGGAGAGCGTGGACGAGCGGGGGGATGTTCGTGGTGGCTACGAGGTCACGGTGGTGGTGAAGGCATGAAGGAAGGCCGACAGAACCAACGGCGGGTGACGCTGCGCTACCGGCACGACGCGGTGACGGGCAAGGTGTCGCTGGTCATCGACGTGGAGGTTCCGGAGGACGAGATGCCCCACGAGCACCGGCATGACCTGAAGGAGATGGCCGAGGAGCTCCTGGGGATGCCGCTGGGGTCGCTGCCCGAGGGGACGTCCGTCAGCCTGAAGCCGCAGGGCGCGAAGCCCGTCGCGGACCACGATCACGGCGACGGGCAGGACCACGGGCACGAGCACCCGCCGGTCGCGGCGCGCGAGGCAACGAAGCAGGGCTCTTGACCGACGGGGCAGCTTGGTGACAGTGCCGCGGCCATGAGCGAACTGCGCAACGCGATCGGGATCCTGCGAGAGACGAAGAACAAGTGGGAGCGGCGCGTTCCGCTCGTGCCGGCGGAGGTGCGGGGCCTCGTCGCGGGCGGCATCGCGGTGCGGGTCGAGCGCTCGCCGACGCGGGCGCTGGTCGACGCGGAGTTCGAGGCCGCGGGCGCGACGCTGGTCGATGACGCGACGGACTGCCGCTTCATCATCGGCGTGAAGGAGGTGAAGACCTCGCAGGTGAAGCCCGGGCAGGTGGTCATGTGCTTCTCGCACACCATCAAGGGGCAGTCGCACAACATGCCGCTGCTCCAGCACTTCATCGACCAGGGCTCGACGCTCATCGACTACGAGGTGATCGTCGACGACGCGGGCGTTCGGCAGGTGGCCTTCGGTCGCTACGCGGGCCTCGCGGGCGCCCACGAGACGCTGTGGACGCTGGCGCACCGCCTGGCCGCGTTGGGCCACCCGTCGCCGCTGACGGGTATCCGCCACGCGGTGGAGTACCGCGACCTCGCGGAGATGGTGGAGCACACCAAGGGGCTCCTCGCCGAGCTGCGCAAGGAAGGCCCTGCGGCGCTGACGCCCTTCGTGGTGGCGGTGACCGGCGACGGCCGCGTGTCCAAGGGCGCGCTGGAGTACCTGGAGCTGGTGGGCGCCATTCCGTGCACGGTCAACGAGGCCATCTCGCTGCCGACGGACTCTCCCGACGACCGCACGCTGCGGGTGATGCACGTGCACGGCGGTGACCTCTTCGTCACGGCGGGCACGCGGCGCTTCGACTTCGAGCACTACCTCGCGCACCCGAGCCGCTACCTCAACGTCGGCGCGATGTACCTGCCGTACTGCCGCGCGGTGATCAACGGCATCTACTGGGACGCGCGCTTCCCGCGCATCCTCGACGACTCCACGCTGCGGCGGATGTACGCCGAGGGGACACTCCCGCCCGCGCTGGGCGACGTGTCCTGCGACATCGATGGCGGCATCGAGTGGACCGTCATGGCGACGCAAAACGACGAGCCCGCGTTTGTCTACGACCCGGCCACCCGCAAGGCGACCGTGGGCGTGACGGGCGAAGGCGTCGCGATCATGTCGGTGGACAACCTGCCATGCGCGCTACCCCGCGACGCGAGCTTCGACTTCAGCCGCGCGCTCATCCCCTACGTGAAGACGTTTTACGAGGCGACGTACTCCGACGGGGTCGGCGGACTCCCGTCCGCGCTGCAGAACGCGGTCGTGGTGGCGGGCGGCAAGCTCACCCCGCGGCATCAGGGGCTCGCGCGCTTCCTGCCCGCCCAGGGCTGAACTACGGGAGCGAACGCCACGCGGCCTGGGCCGCGGGGACCAGCGAGTAGAGGAGCTCGGTCCCGAACCGCGTCGTGGCCACGACCTCGGGACGGTGATCGCCATCGAGGTCGGGGACGGTCGTCATCGGCTGCGGGTAGCGGGCCGTCGCCGTGGCGCCACTCGGCCACTCGCGGAGAACGCGCGTGAGCGGACCGGCCCCTCCCGCGCGCACCTGCAATCCCGACGACGACAGGAGCACATCGTCGACGCCGTCACCGTCGAAGTCCCCCGCGGGCACGGTGATGGCGCCCGCGAAGTCGGGCTGCGTGGTGCCCTCGACGCCATACGTGCGCCCGCTCACCATCGCCTCGCTCCGGCCATCGCCGTCGATGTCACCCAGCGGGCCGGGCGCCCGCGACGGGGCATAGCCGAAGGCATCCGTGCCGACTCTGGGGCCCTGGGTCAGTCCGGTCGCGGACCCGTAGAACACATAGGCGTCGTTGAAGCCGAAGGTACCGGCCACCTGGATGTCGAACACCACGTCGTTGAAGTGATCCCCGTTGAGGTCACCGGCGGCCCCCACGGCGTTGATCCGGCCCAGCCAGGTCCGGGTGTCCGTGAACGACACCGTGACGTCGGTCGCGGTCGTGGCCGGGCCCGTCGCCGTGCCGCGATAGAGCAGGACACGCGTCGCGTCGCCGCCGGGCAGGACGACGAGGTCGCGATGCCCGTCGCCGTCGACGTCACCCAACATGACGGGAATCGCGAGGCCCGTCGTGGCGGAGCCCGCCGCGAGGTCTCGCGCGCGGCCGCCGAGGTTGCTGCGCGCGCCGTAGACGACGCGAACCGCGGCCGGGCCGGTGGAGATCACGACGTCCGCGAGGCCGTCGCGATCGAGATCGCCCGCGGCGATCACATGCGCGGGAGCGGGAAGCGCGGGCACGGTGATGGCGAGCGGGGCGGCGAAGCCAGTCGCGGTGCCGGCAAAGAACTGAAGCGTCGTCTCGCCGGGCCCGGGCCCGATGGCCAGGTCGGCGCGCCCGTCGCCGTTGGCGTCGCCGACGCTGACGACCGCGACCTGCGGCTCGTCGATACGCGGTGCAAGGCGCACCACGGCTGAGCCGACCGCGCCCAGGTCGAACGGACCGCTGAACACCGAGAACTCGAACGGCCCGTCGGACCTCACGTCGCTGCGCCAGAGGTCGATCTGTCCGTCGCCGTCGAGGTCTCCGGCAAAGCGCACCGGGTTTGCGAGGTCCGTGGTCGCGCCGCGGGTTTCGATCCGGCCTGCGGCGTCGCCGAGTACGAGGTACGTGTTGAACGCGGTCCAGAGCAGGTCGTCGTCGCCGTCGCGGTCGACGTCTGCGACCCGCGGCAGCGAGTTGGTGATGGTCGGCACGCCCGTGCGCGGGCTGGCGGAGCTCGCGGGCGCCAGGCCGCCAGCGCTGCCGTATCGGACGACGTCGTCGACGACGACATCCGCGAAGCCGTCGTTGTTGGAATCGCCCGCCGCGAAGGGAACGCCGCCGACGGCCATGGACGTGGCGAAGTCGGGCATCGACGCGGCGCCGCGGACCAACCGCCACCCGGTGGTCGCGCGGCCCAGCAGGTCGTTGAAGCCGTCGCCGTCGATGTCTCCCGGCAGGCGAATCTCGCCGAACCCCGTCATCGACCCCGCGGCCGAGAGGCCCGTCGCGCTCCCGGGAAACCAGAGCGTGCTGCCCACGATCGCGTCGTCGCGGCCATCGCCGTTCAGGTCGGAGGTCGTCACCGCGACCGCCGGGACCGTCAGGTCGCTCACCACCGTGGCGATCGGGCCAACGGGGCCGGAGGCCGATCCGCGCATCACGAGGAGGCGCCCGCGTGCGTCGAGAAACACGAGGTCGCCGTAGCCGTCGCCATCGAAGTCGCCTGCGCCCGCGGTGTTCGATCCGACGTTGCCGGTCAGCGGCTGCGGCACCCGGACAACCCGCGTGCTCGACACGCCACCCGGGCCGCCCAGCAGGACGTCGACGGTGAGAGCACGCAAGGAGCGGGGGTCGAGCAGGTCGGCGTAGCCGTCGCCGTTGGCGTCGTAGTCGCCCCCCGAGAAGCCCTGGGCCGTGCCCGCCGACGAGGGGACCGTCAGCCGCCACACGGCGCTGAGCGCGGCGCCCGGGAGACCTCCAGCGACCCCACGAAGCCCCCAGAACCAGACGCCGGGCGACAGCGCCGTCGCGGGTTGGCCCTGCTCGGCAGCCACTTCCGTGTCGACACATCCCATCGTCAACGCGTGGTCGCGACAGAAGATCAGCCGGGCCGTCGTGACGCCCGCGGGCAAGGCCCACCGCACGCGCGGTCGGTTCGAGATCGCCCGCGATCCAGAGCGCGGCCCGATCACCCTCGGCGCCGCGGCGGTGCCCACGGGGACGTCGGTTCGGACATCGATCGGCGTGTCCGTCGAGGCGTCCGAGGTGGCATCGATCGTGGTGTCGATCGAGGCGTCGATCCCAGCGTCGATCCCAGCGTCGGTTCCGGCATCGGCCGACCTGCGCCCGACGAAGCCGGTGCTGAAGTGCGTGACGAGCGTCGTGGCCGCACCCTCCGAGAAGGTCGTCGGCAGCGGGTCGTATCCCTCGCCGCTGTCGCGCGACCACCAGACCGCGGCCGCGGCGGTGTCGCCTGTGACAGGAAGCTGCACGGTGACGGGCAGCGAGAAGCGGGTTCCGTCGGGCCCGAAGTGACAGAGCGCCGAGTTGCTCGCGAACCCGGCGGGGGCAGAGCCCTCGCAGCGCACGGTCAACGCCGTGGTCGATGACAAGGCGCCGGCCGGCACGGTCAGCACCGCTCCGCCTGCCCGCAGCGTGCCTCCGGCCGGGCCGATCGTCCCCTCTGCGATCGCGGCTGGGTCGGACCCGCAACCTGCGAGGAGGATCAAAAACACTCCGCCCAGCCCCAGCGCGCGCGTGCTCATCAGGAGCACGTCGATGCCCCGCATCGCTCGATGGTTCATTGAAGGGGAGGTTTTTCGAGAGCCAGCCGCAGCATTGGGCGGGAGCGCTCAGGGGGGACGGTCCGTTGACGCAGGACCGCGCCGGACGCTAGACACCGCCCCGTCATGACGAACCGTACCTTCAATTCGTTTGGCGCTCGCGCCACCTTTGACGCGGGCGACGGCCCGCTCGGAATCCACCGCCTGGAGCACCTGGAGAAGACCGGCGTCGCGTCGTCCATCGCGACGTTGCCGGTGTCCATCCGCGTGCTGCTCGAAGCGGTGCTCCGCAACTGCGACGGCTTCGAGGTCAGCGACGAAGACGTCCGCCGCCTCGCCCGCTGGAACGCTCCGGCCCCGCAGGCCGTCGAGCTCCCCTTCAAGCCGGCGCGCGTGATCCTTCAGGACTTCACGGGCGTGCCCGTCGTGGTCGACCTCGCCGCGATGCGCTCGGCTGTCGCGCGCCTCGGCGGCAACCCCAACAAGATCAACCCGCTCGTCCCCGTCGACCTCGTCATCGACCACTCGGTGCAGGTCGATCACTTCGGCGCCAAGGACTCGGTCACGCTCAACCTCCAGACGGAGTTTCAGCGCAACCGCGAGCGCTACCAGTTCTTGAAGTGGGGGCAGAACGCCTTTCAGGACTTCTCGGCCGTCCCGCCGGGCATGGGCATCGTCCACCAGGTCAACGTCGAGCGCCTCGCCACCGTGGTTCGTCGCGGCAAGGACGCTGAGGGCGCGGTCGCCTTCCCGGACACGCTCGTCGGCACCGACTCGCACACCACCATGATCAACGGCCTCGGGGTCGTCGGCTGGGGCGTCGGCGGCATCGAGGCCGAGGCCGTCATGCTCGGTCAGCCGCTGTTCATGCTCACGCCGCAGGTCATCGGCGTGAAGCTCCACGGCCAGCTCCAGCCGGGCGTCACCGCCACCGACCTCACGCTCACGATCACCGAGCTCCTCCGCAAGAAGGGCGTCGTCGACAAGATCGTGGAGTTCTACGGGCCGGCCATCTCCAACATCGCCGTCGCCGACCGCACCACCATCGCCAACATGGCGCCCGAGTACGGCGCGACCATGGGCTTCTTCCCGGTCGACGCGCTCACGCTGGAGTTCCTGCGGCGCACGGGTCGTCCCCTCGACGTGGTCCGCACCGTCGAGCACTACTCGAAGGAGCAGGGGATCTTCCGCACCGACGCGTCGCCCGACCCGGTCTACACGGACACCGTCGAGCTCGACATCGGCACCGTCGTCCCGACGCTCGCGGGCCCCAAGCGCCCGCAGGATCGCGTCGCCCTCTCGGCGATGAAGACCTCCTTCGGCAGGGCCCTCAAGGCCCCGGTGAAGGAGCGCGGCTTCGGCCTCGGCGAGCCCGAGCTCGCGACCAAGGTCAACGTCACCGCGCGCGGGCAAAACGTCGACCTCGCCCACGGTGCCGTCGTCATCGCGGCCATCACGAGCTGCACCAACACGTCCAACCCCTCGGTGATGCTCGCGGCCGGTCTGCTCGCGCAGAAGGCCGTCGCGGCCGGTCTCTCGGTCGCCCCGGCGGTGAAGACCTCGCTCGCCCCCGGGTCGCGCGTGGTGACCGACTACCTCCGCGAGTCGGGCAGCCTCCCGGCGCTCGAAGCGCTCGGCTTCAACGTCGTCGGCTACGGCTGCACCACCTGCATCGGCAACAGCGGCCCGCTGCCCGACGAGGTCGCCAACCCCATCCAGGGGACCAACCTCGTGGCCTCGGCCGTCATCTCGGGCAACCGCAACTTCGAGGGGCGCGTTCACCCGCAGGTGAAGGCCAACTACCTCGCGTCGCCGCCGCTCGTCGTCGCCTACGCCATCGCCGGAACGGTCGACCGCGACCTCACCACCGAGCCCCTCGGCATCAACCGCGAGGGCAAGCCCGTGATGCTGAAGGACGTGTGGCCGACCGACGCGGAGGTCGCCCAGGCCGTCGAGAAGTGCATCACCCCGGCGATGTACCAGGACACCTACAAGACCGTGTACGACGGCACGCCGGAGTGGAAGGCCATCCCGACGACCACGGGCGAGCTCTACGCCTGGGACGACGCCTCGACGTACATCCAGCACCCGCCGTTCTTTGCTGACCTCACCGAGACGCCCGCTCCGCTCAAGCCCGTCGCCAACGCGCGCGTGCTCGCGATGCTCGGCGACTCGGTGACCACCGACCACATCTCGCCCGCTGGGGACATCGCGGCCGACAGCCCCGCGGGGCGCTACCTCCAGTCGCTCGGCGTGACCAAGGCGGGCTTCAACTCGTACGGCTCGCGGCGCGGCAACGATCGCGTGATGGTGCGCGGAACCTTCGCCAACATCCGCCTCAAGAACCTCCTCGTCCCCGGCGTCGAGGGCGGCGTGACGACGCACCTCCCGTCGGGCGATCGCCTCGCGATCTTCGACGCGTCGGAGCGCTACCAGTCGGAGGGCGTTCCGCTCATCGTCATCGCGGGCAAGGAGTACGGCACCGGCTCGTCGCGCGACTGGGCCGCGAAGGGGACGCTTCTCCTGGGCGTTCGCGCCGTCATCGCGGAGAGCTTCGAGCGCATCCACCGCGCCAACCTCGTGGGCATGGGCGTGCTGCCGCTGGTGTTCCGCGACGGTGAAAACGCCGAGCTCCTCGGGCTCACCGGCCGCGAGACGTACACCATCGACGGCATCGACGACTCGATCACCGCGCGGCAGCACCTCACCGTGCGCGCCACGCGCGAGGACGGCACCGAGCGGAAGTTCACCGCCATCGCCCGCCTCGATACCCCCGTCGACGTCCTCTACTACAAGAACGGCGGCATCCTTCAGACGGTGCTCCGCAACCTCATGAAGCAGGGCTGAGCCCGCGCCGCGGCTACTTCGCCGGGTGTTCGGCGAGGTAGCGCGCGACGGCCTTCGCGAAGGCGTCGAGGTTGTCCCTCACGCTCCCCACCACAAAGGTCTCCACCACCGGCCGGATCGTCCCCGCGAGCAGTCGCGGGACGCCCGCGATCTTCGCGACGTCGACCTCGACGATCCCGGTCACGGTGACGCGCGTCTCGTTGTCGTTGATCGCCTCGAAGACGTGGCCGCCGTTGGACGTGACCGCCTCGCGGAAGGCGTGCGGGACGGTGCGCCACGTACAGGTCCAGCGCGACTCGTCCCAGGTGGCGTGGTCGGTCCAGCCGGTGGCGTTGCCGTCGACGAAGCGCTTCGCGATGGCGGGGAGCTCGGCGCTCGCGGCCCAGTCGCTGCTCATCCGGGTGATGGCGCCGTCGGTGCGACGCTCGGTGGTGGTGATGCTGCGGATGTTGGGCAGGTAGGGTTGAAGCGCCTGCATCTCGTCGCGGTAGATCGCGAACACCCGCGCGCGCGGTGCGGCCAGCGTTGCAATGGACTCGAACTTCACGTCGGCACCGTCACGGGCTCGCCATCGGGCGGCGGCGGAACGGACTCGCTGAAGTGCGCGTGGTCGACGGGCGCGATCTTCTCGAAGTCGGGCACGAGGGCGTGGCCGTTCCAGCGGTGGAGGCCGCCGGAGAGGCGACCGCGGTCGGCGCGCAGCCAGATGACGGGCTTGCCGCGCGGGTCGACCGGCACGCTGCACTCCAGGTCGCGGTAGGCGGCCGACCAGGTGCCCGAGTTGCCGTAGAAGACGCCCTCCTGCCAGCGCCCGTAGGGGACGTGTGTGTGGCCGAAGATCACCGCCTTCAAGCGGTAGATCTTCTGGATGGTCTCGGCGCGTGTGGCGATGTGCCGGTAGTTGTCGTCGAGGGTGATCTTCGGCGTCGCGAGCTCGTACGCCGCGAAGAGCAGCGGCAGGCCGACGGCGATGCCCACCGCCGTGCGGTTGCGGAAGAGCAGCGGCGTCACGATGGCGATGGTGGAGAGCGCGCCGAGGGTCATGCGGTCGACCCAGAACTCCCGCAGCACGCGGTGAAACGACTCCTCGGCGGGCGCAGCGAAGAGGGCGCGGTGCTGGGCGATGTCGTCGACGTCGGCGCCGGTCTCGTGCGAGGCGGCCTGCACGTCCTGGTCGGCGCGGTCGGGCGAGCCCTTGTCGCGACCGAGCGCGACGCGCGTCGCGATGGTGTACGCGCCCTTGAACCACGTCACCGCGAGCGAGTGGTCGGTGAAGAGGTAGTGCTTGATCCAGTGTCGCAGGTACTCGTCGAGGTCCATGAGGAAGGACGTGTCGACGTGGGGGTTGAGGAAGCCCAGGCGCGCACCGAGGAGGCGGAAGGCCATGGAGCCGACGGTGGCGTGGATCTCGCGATCCTTGCCGCGCTCAGGCGGCAGGAAGGGCGCCATCGGGTACCGGAACGAGCAGTACGTGTCGTACTGGTTGCCGTGCTCGACGTGGATGCCGTCGGGCCCCTGCCAGAACCACGCGCGGAAGAGCACCTGATCGCCGAAGCGGGCGTGCCCGGCGGCGGCGGCGAGCCTCTCGCGCAGGCGGATGCGGACGCCCGGGAAGCCGAGCTGCGGGTCGTGGTTGCCCGACACGAAGATCACCCGATGGCCCGCGCGCAGCAGGCGACCGAGGGCGGCCACGTAGCCCTCGTGGTCGACGAGGATGCGATCGATGAGGTCGATGGCGATGGACTCGGTGCGCGGGAGGTCTTCGAACTGGGCCTTGCCGTCCATCACGCGGCCGGCGTCGAAGTCGAAGAGGTCTCCATTGAACACGAGGTCGACGAGGTCGCCATCGTCGAGGGCCGAGCCCAGGAGGTGGTCGACCACGGCGCCAAACTCCGTGTCCGGGAAGTACGGGTTCTGACGCCAGCGCATCCAGAGGTCGTCGCCGGGGACGCCCTCGCACAGATGCACATCCGAGATGACGAGCGTGTGGCGCACGGGTGGGTTGAGTCTCCAGGCCGGAGGATGACTCATCTCCGTCCCGGAAGCGCGCTCCGCGTGAAAGGGTGTGCGGGACGTTCGGGGGTTGCGTTCGGGTTGGACGGGGCCGACGTGAGTCGTGATAGAAAACACGGTCCCGGGAGGGCGACGGGCTCGTTCGCCAGACGACCGGAGATACTCCCCCGCAGAGGCGAAAGACCGATGGCTCAAGAGTACGTGCTTCAGATGCTCGATGTCCGGAAGGTGCACCCCCCGAAGAAGGAGGTGCTCAAGGGCATGACCCTGGCCTTCCTTCCCGGCGCGAAGATCGGTGTGCTCGGCTCCAATGGTTCGGGCAAGAGCTCGCTGCTCCGCATCATGGCGGGCACCGACAAGGAGTACACGGGCGATGTCCTGCGCGCGAAGGGGATGCGCTTCGGGTTCCTGACGCAGGAGCCCGCGCTCGACCCGAAGCTGGACGTGCGGGGCAACGTCGACCTCGGCGTGGCGCCCACAAAGGCCCTGCTCGCGCGCTACGAGGAGCTGTCGTTGAAGCTCGGCGAGTCGATGCCCGAGAAGGACTACGACAAGGTGATGGAGGAGTTTACGCGCACCCAGGAGGCCATCGAGGCCGTCGATGGGTGGAACCTCGATCGACAGGTCGAGGTCGCGATGGACGCGCTGCGCCTGCCTCCCCCCGACGCCGACGTGACGAAGCTCTCGGGCGGCGAGAAGCGTCGCGTGGCGCTGTGCCGGCTGCTCCTGGAGAAGCCCGACGTGCTGCTGCTCGACGAGCCCACCAACCACCTCGACGCCGAGAGCGTCGACTGGCTGGAGCAGCACCTGCACGCGTTCCCCGGGACGGTCATCGCGGTCACCCACGACCGCTACTTCCTCGACAACGTCGCCGGCTGGATTCTCGAACTCGATCGGGGCGAGGGCCACCCCTTCAAGGGCAACTACACCAGCTGGTTGGAGCAGAAGCAGGCGCGGCTCGCGCTCGAAGAGAAGCAGGAGAGCGCGCGGCGTCGCACGCTGGCGCGCGAGCTGGAGTGGGTGCGGTTGTCGCCGCGAGCGAGGCAGGCCAAGAGCAAGGCGCGCCTCGCGGCCTACGAGGCGATGGCGGCCGACGCAGGCAACGAGAAGGCGACCAACGCGGAGCTGCAGATTCCGCCGGGCCCGCGTCTCGGTGACCTCGTCATCGAGGTGCGCGATCTCCGCAAGGGCTTCGGCGACCGGGTGCTGGTGGATGGGCTGTCGTTCGACCTGCCGCGCAACGGCATCGTCGGCATCATCGGCCCCAACGGCACGGGCAAGACCACGCTCTTCAAGATGCTCGCGGGCGTCGAGAAGCCCGACACGGGCACGGTGCGCTTCGGCGAAAACACCCTGATTTCGTACGTCGATCAGTCGCGCGAGGCGCTCAACTCCGACAACAACGTGTGGCAGGAGATCGCCGAGGGGAGCGACACCATCGACATCGGCAAGCGCTCGATCCCGTCGCGGGCGTACGTGTCGGGGTTCGCGTTCAAGGGGAGCGATCAGCAGAAGCGGGTGGGTGACCTCTCGGGCGGTGAGCGCAACCGCGTGCACCTCGCCAAGCTCCTGAAGAAGGGCGGCAACGTGCTGCTGCTCGACGAGCCCACCAACGACCTCGACGTGGACACGCTGCGCGCGCTCGAAGACGCGCTGGTGGACTTCGCCGGGTGCGTGCTGGTGATCTCGCACGATCGTTGGTTTCTCGACCGCATCGCGACGCACATGCTGGCCTTCGAGGGGGACAGTCGGGTGGTGTTCTTCGAGGGCAACTACCAGGACTACGAGGCCGACCGGGTGAAGCGCCTCGGGGCCGAGGCGGCGCGGCCGACGCGCGTGAAGTTCAAGCGGCTGGCCTGATCCATGGAACTCGCGCAACGACAGGGGAGGGCGCTGCTGGTGGCTCTGCGCGACAAGGGGTTCACCCCGAAGCGCAAGGACATCGACCCGCTGGTGGCGTCGCTGGGCACCGACGACGATGACGCCGTGGAAGACATCCTGCGGGCGGTGCTCGCGCACCCCGAAGAGGCGCTCGACCGGGCGCTGGAGCGCTTCTCGGGCTCGAAGCCTCCGCTGAGGGGACGGCTGGTGAAGCTCATCGGCAAGCTGCTCGCGGTGCCGACGCTGGGGGCGCGCGCCGACGAGATGTGGCGCTGGGTCATCGCGCGGCTCGAAGACGAGGACGCCAAGACGAGGCGCAACGCGGTGCTGGCGCTGGGTCGCTCGACGGTGCCCGAGGCCGAGGACGCGCTGCTCGCCGCGTGGGATCGCGAGGAGCGCATCGACCACCGGGTGTCCATCGCGACGTCGCTCGGGCGCGTCGGGGGCATCAAGACGCGCGCGCTGATGCAGCGGGTGGCGAGCGGTGATCCGCGGCTGCAGAAGGCCATCGAGCAGGCGACGCTGATGGTCGAGCGCACCATGCACCGGGGCACCGGGTCGACGGTGGAGGGCCGAGGCGTTCCGCGCGCGGCGGCGACGGTGGAGCTCACCTGCAAGCGGGGCCTGGAGTCGTTGCTGGCGGCGGAGTTCGACGCGTCGTGGGGTCCCGTGGTGGTGGGCCCCGGGCGCGTCCGCGTGATGCTGTCGGGATCGCTGGAGACCATCTTCCGGTCGCGCATCTTCCAGAGCCTCGCGTTCGTGATTCCGCCGGTGATGAAGCAGCCGGGCGGTGACCTCGCCGACGCCGTCGTCGCGGCGGTGCTCTCGCAGGGCTCGCTGCGCATCCTGGAGAGCTTCACCGTCCGCACCATCCGCTACCGCCTCGCGTGGGCGGAGGGCGGCCACCAGCGCGCGCTCACCTGGCGCTGCGTGTCGCGCATCGCGGCGCTCTGTCCCGCACTGGTCAACGACCCGAAGGACTCCACCTGGGAGATCGAGGTGCGCGACATGCCCGACCGGGTGCAGGTGTTCCTGCGGCCGCGGCGCTTGAACGATCCGCGCTTCGGCTATCGACGGGCGGAGGTTGCCGCCTCTTCGCACCCGACGGTCGCGGCGTCGCTCGCCCGTGTCGCGGGCGCCTTCGCCGAGGACGTGGTGTGGGACCCCTTCGTCGGGTCTGGCCTGGAGCTCGTCGAGCGCGGCCGCTTGGGTCCGTACGCGCGCATGGAAGGTCGTGACCTCGACGCGAAGGCGCTCGACGCCGCGCGGCTCAACCTCACGGGCTTCGCGCGGGTGAGCTTCGTGAAGGGCGACGCCCTCGACCCGGCGCCGGAGGGCGTCTCGCTCATCATCACCAACCCTCCGATGGGTCACCGCGTGGGCTTTGGTCAGGACGTCGGGTCGTTGCTGGAACGCTTCGTCTCCCACGTCGCGCGTTCGCTCGTTCCGGGCGGTCGCATGGTGTGGCTCTGCCCGATGGATCATCGGGTGCGGCAGGCTGGTGTTCGCGCCGGGCTCAAGCTCACGCAGTGGCAGCGGGTCGACCTCGGCGGCCTCGACGTCGAGCTCCAACGCCTCGAACGACCGGCGTAGACTACGATCCGCCGCATGGAGCCCACCGCGCTGCGTAGACGCTCGTCGGCCCCTGGCCTCGCGATGGCGTCGCTGATGATGAGCTGCGCCACCGCTCGCCCGCCCACGGTCGCCGCGCCCGTCGTGTCACGCGACCCCGTCGTCTCCATCGCGCCGGTGCCCGAGCTCGCCGAGCGGGTGGCGCAGGTGCGCGCGGCGTTTCGTGAGCGCGGGGCGCACCCCTTCGACGAGGCGTCGGTTGCCTTCCTGCGCAGTGGTCGCTCGCACGGGGTGACGGTTCGCACCGAGCGGGCGCAGTGCCTCGGGTTTACCGTGGTGGGTATGCCGGAGACGGCCAACCTCGACCTGCGGGTGCTCAATGGCGAGGGCGTCGAGCTCGGTCACGACACGCGCGACGACGCGCACCCCTTCGTGCGGGCCTGCGCGGCGGGGCCCGTGACGATGTTCGTGGTGGCGACGTCGGTCGCGGGTAGCGGTGAGGTCGCGGTGCTGGGCATGGCCGATCCGCCGACGCTGGCGCCCCCGCTCGGCGACGTGTTGCGCGACCGGCCGCGAGGCGTCTCCAACGGGGTGCGTACGCCGCGCGGTGCGCTCGGGCGCGACCCGGCTACGCGGCCACCCAACGAGGCCATCGAGACGGCGCTCGCGGCGATGACGGCGCGGGGCTTCCGGCGCGAAGGGGCGGTGGTGCAGGGCAACATGCCGCGCGGCCGCAGCGAGCAGCACCCGTGGAACCTCTCGGGCGGTCGCTGCTACACGGCCATCGCGTTTGGTGGTGAGCGCGTGGAGGACATCGATCTCGTGGTGCGCGCGCCGTCGGGTGAGGTGCTCGGGCAGGACCTCGGTCTCGACGCGCGGCCGGAGGTGACCTTCTGCGCGCGCGACAGCGGGCCGCACGCGGTGGAGCTGCGGCTCTACTCGGGCTCCGGCGAGTGGTCGCTCGCGTTGGCGGAGGCGCCGACGCCCGACGCGTCACTCGCCGCGGGAACGGTGCCCGACCGGCTTCGCGCAGCGGCCGTCGCCCTCGACGCATCGGCCCGCGCGGAGGGCTGGACCATGACCCTGCGGCCGACCATCGGCTCGGCGTGGCTGGGCGCCGAGCACACGCTCCCGGTGCTCTTGCGAGCGGGCGAGTGCCAGCGCTTCGCGGCCGTGGCGGACGGCTCGCCGGGCGTGGTGGACCTCTGGCTCACCCGTCGTGACGGAGCCGTGTTGTCGGCATTTACGGGGGCGCGGTCGCCCGCCCAGGTCTGGAGCTGCCCGACGCGCACCACGCCCGCGTACCTTCACGCGCGCACGCCGTCGGGGCGAGGAGAGTTCGTGCTGTGGGGATATCGACAGGGGGCGTCGCGATGAGGCGCGCGGTGTTGGGGTTCGCGGTCGCGTCGGCGCTCGGTTGCCACTCGCAGCTCCCGTCGACGACCACCACGACCACCACGAGCGCGACGGGAGCGTCGACGGGCGTTCAGGACGATGTGTTGCGCGGGCGGGTCGACGAGCTGCGCGCGAGCGTGGCGGTGGGCGGCGTGCGCTTCGATCGGGTGCTGGCGCGCGGCTTTCTCGCGCCGCATGGGCAGGTGACGCACGCGGTGGAGGTGGCCGCAGGGCAGTGCGTGTCCATCGTGGCGGTGGGGTCGCCGGCCATCCGCGACCTCGACGCGCACCTCTTCGATCCGGGCGGCGACCTCGTGGTGGAGGACGTCGAGGTCGACGCGCACCCGACGGTGCAGCTCTGCGCCACGACGGCGCGCCGGGTCTATCACGCGCTCGAAGCCTTCGAGGGGCAGGGCGCCTACGCAGTGCTGGTCTTTGCGAGCGACCGGGAGGGGCTCAACGCCGTGGCGCGCGCGATGGGTGGACACCCGGGCGCGGCGACCGGCGCAGCGGGCGCCGACGGAGCGCTCGAGCGTCGCCTCACCGCCTTTCGCGACGGCATCGCGCGCCGTGGGTTTCAGGGCTACGGCGACCCCCGCTCGGTGGACTTCGGCGGCGCGGGGTCGATGATCCTCCCGCTCCAGGTGACGCCTGACCGCTGCTACACGGTGGCGGCGTTTTCGGTGGAGGAGTCGAGCTCGCTCACGGTCAGCGTCCTCGACGGCGACCTCGACGAGCTCGCGGGTGATCCGCAGGGTGGTCGCGACGCGGCGGCGCAGTTCTGCCCGGGGGCTGAAGGGCCGCTCTCGGTGCGCGTCGAGCGACGGTCGGGCGGCGGTGCGGTGGTGCTGCACGCGTTCAACGCCGACGCATCGAGCGTCGGGGGCGAAGGAGCGCTGTGGCTCGGCGTGCGGCGTGGCGTCGGGGACCAGCAGACGGTCGAGCAGTCGCTCGCCTCGGTGACGACGCGGTTGACGGCGGCGCAGATCGCAGCGCCGCAGAGCGATGTAGCGTTGGCGCCCATCACGCTGCAACCGGGCGAGATGCGTGCGCGGCCGCTGTCGGTCGCCGCGGGGCGGTGCGCGATGGTGCTGGCTGGTGGTGCTCCTTCCGTGGCGCGGGTGCGCGTCGAGGCGGTGGAGGAGGTTCCGGCGCGGGTCACGGGCGGACTCCAACGCGGCGCCGTCTCGGCGGTCGCACGATGCGCGGGCACCGCGGTGCTCAACACCGCGGCGCGCGTCATGGCCGAGCGTGGATCGGGCGCGGTGCAGATGCGCTCGCTCTCCTTCGCGACACCACCATGGGCGCCGACTGGCGCTCCGGAGACCACCGCGTCGGCGCTGACGATGATCGCGCTCGCCGATGCAGGTCTGCGGCTCGCGGGAGCGCCGACGCCCGTGCAATGGGCAGCGGGCGGCGTCGCATCGCAGCAGGTCGATCGGCCCGATGGTCGATGCGTCCGCGTGGGCGTGGCGGCGGGCGGGGACGAGCCCATCGCCCTCACGCTGCGTGACGCGTCGGGGGCCTTGCTTGCGTCGGAGGAGTCCAGCGGGAGCGTCGCGGTGCGGCGCTGCGGCGCGGGCGCCGAGCGGCTCACGGTCGAGGCGCGTCGCGGCGCTGGGAGCAGCGTCCAGGGGTTGTGGATGCGTTGGGAATCGGACGGTGCCGCGGGGCGCTGACCCCGCCGGCCTGTGGATCTTCGCGCTCTCCCTCGGGTGCGCGTCGGCGCCGCCGTCGATGGGCTTGCGACCCATGGACCTCCCGCCCGCGATCGCGCCCTCGGCCTTCGCTCGCGCGCGTCTCGACGAGGGGCTCCCACGGGTGGTGCGAGCGCTGTCGGAGGCCGGTCGCGACGGCTATCGGTCGCTTCGGCTGACCGACGCGCAGATGGAAGGGTGGATGAGCGCCGAGGCCATCACGCGCGGCCGCGCCACCTTCGTCGGGATGGTGCCGGGACCCCGCGACCGTCGCTGGTTTGCGTGGGATCGCTGGCGCGGTAGCTCGGTGATCGGCTGGTGCGCGCGCGGCGTGCGGGTGGTCGAAGCGGGCGGGGGCGAAGGGTTCTTGCGCCGAACGCTGCTGGTCGAACGGGTGCTGGTGGTGGGTGCCCGGGGCGAGCATCGCTGGGCCGCGTGGCTGGAGGGTCTCGTGCTCGCGAGCGACGGCTGGCGCTTCGCGCCGTGGGCGCCGCACGCGCAGTCGGTGGAGGCGCCGCGGCGCGCGCACGCCGACGTCGAGCTGTGGGACTGCGACCTCGCGAGCCCGCCGACTACTTCAGCTCGGCGGCCTGGCGGATGAAGTCTTCGATGGCGATGGACGGGTCGCTCGGCGCGTCGCTGTCGACCGCGGGGATGACCGTCGACCGGCGCGAGCGTCCCATGGGGCCGGGGCTGCTCTCGCGTGTGAGCTGGGCGAGCACGTGCAGCCGCACCTCGTGACCCTCACGTAGCGCGCGACCGCGGCGCCCGTCGGACATCCCGAGCGCGAGCGCCCGGAGCAGCGCCTTGGACTGGGTGGTGTCCTCGCAGCCCGCCTGGGCGAGGGAAGCGGCGGCGCGCGGGTCCATCGATCGTGCGCCCGCCAGGTAGCCCATCAGGTATTCCGAGTGGAGGCTCAGGGGCATCGGGTCGACCCTTCTCTTCCGTTCGCGGTCACTCGTCCGAGGCGTTGGTGCGAGGAGCGGGACTTGAACCCGCACGTCGTAAAACACCGGATCCTAAGTCCGGCGCGTCTGCCAGTTCCGCCATCCTCGCGGTCGATGGGGTGTGCGGCGGCGTTCTACCACGGGTCGCTGGTGCGATGCCGCAGTGCCGCAACGAGCGGACGCCCCGCGCCGTCAGGATTCTGGTAATACGGGCGCCCCATGTCGGCCGAGACAGAAGAAGCAGGCGAGAACGTTGTTGTTGAGGGTGGGTCGGATGCGGTGCCCGAGGTGGCCGCGACGACCTCCGACGTCGCTCCGCCCGAGGTCACGGCGCCGCCGGTGATCTCCCCGCGGGCCACGCCGCGTCGCCCACGCCCCATCGACTGGGCGCTCACCGCCACCGGCATCGTCGGCCTCGCGGTCTTGATGACCCGACAGGGTCACCTGCGCGTGGGGGTTCCGCTCGGAATGCTGCTCGCCGTGGTCGCGGTGGTGGGCTTCTTCGGTCTGCTCGGCGACTCGCCGCTGGTGCTCCGCGGCGACGAGCAATCGAGCGTCGACGACGAGCCGCGCGGCCCGTGGTGGAAGCGCGAAGGCTTCTGGGTGGTGCTCTTCGCGGGCGCGCTCTATCTGCCGATGGCGGGCGCGTACGGCCTCTGGGATCCGTGGGAGACGCACTACTCCGAGGTGGCCCGCGAGATCCTCTCGCGCGACGACTGGATCACCACCTGGTGGGGCCAGGAGGGGTGGTTCATGTCGAAGCCGGTGCTCATCTTCTGGATGAGCGCTCTCGGCATGGGCGTGGGTTCGCTCTTCGGTCTGAAGACCGCGCCCGACGGCGGGCCGCAGTTTCAGGAGTGGTGCATCCGCGTGCCCATCGCGCTCCTCGCGATGCTCGCGCTCTGGGGCCTCTATCGCGCCGTCGCGAGCGCCTTCGGCCGCCGCGCGGGGATGCTTGTGGCCTTCGTGCTGGCGACCATGCCGCACTGGTTCTTCCTCGCGCACCAGGCGATGACCGACATGCCCTTCATCGGGCCGCTGGTGCTCGCGGTGTCGATGCTGATGCTGGCAATCACGTCGGGCGATCGCGTGGGCGCGCCCTACAAGGTCAACCTCTTCGGGCTGAGCTTCCGCTGGTCGCTCTGGCACTCGGCCATCGGGCTCTTCCTGCTGCTCGCCGTGCCGCAGATCATGTACCTGCTCACGCGCGCCATGGTGGTGTCCTGCCCCGAGGACGCTCGCATGGTGCAGTGCGAGGAGATGCTGCGGATGAACCGCCTGGGCGGTCGGCAGTTCCCCGTGGAGACGTACTTCTACGGGTCGGCGGGCAACAGCGCCGACACCCTGGAGCACAGCGTCCCGGGCTCGCCCAAGTGGGAGCGCCTGCTCAACGTGATCCCCTTCTTCCCCTCGGTGTTGCAGGGGCTGCTCTGGACCATCCTGGGCGGGGTCTCCCTCTCGGTGCTGCGCCGCGAGCGCCGCGCGAAGGACCTCTACTTCGTCCTCTTCTACATCTGGTGCGCCGTCAGCACCATGGGCAAGGGCCCCGCCGGGCTCGTCATCCCGGTCGCCATCGCGGGCGCGTACCTCGTCTCCTCGAAGGACTGGTCGCTGCTCCGTCGTGCGCGCCCCTTCACCGGCGCGCTGGTGTTCCTCGTCGTGGCGATGCCCTGGTACGTCGCGATTCTCGGGCGCCTGGGCAACGAGTTCTTCGACCGCTTCGTGGTGCACGACATCATCAACCGCACCGTCGTCGGCGTGCACGGCGACACCGGCTCGGTGCGCTACTTCATCTGGCAGCTCGGGTACGCGATGTTCCCGTGGTCGGGCCTCGTGCCCGTCGCGCTCGTCGGCTGGCGGCAGATCGTCCCGCCCGAAGCGACCGCCGCGCAGCGCGCCGTGGCCCGCATCGGAACGCTCTGGTTCGTCCTCACGTTCGTGCTCTTCAGCGCGATGATCACGAAGTTCCACCACTACATCGCGCCGTCGATTCCGGGCGCGGCGGTGATGGTCGGGCTCCTGCTCGACCGGCTGCTCGGCAAGTCGTCGCTCGCCCGCGGTCGCAACGCGGGTGCCTCCATCGGGTCGCTCGGCGTGGGCGTGACGGCGCTGGTGGTCGGCGTCGCGAGCTTCGTCGGATCGGCGCGCGGCATCGTCCCGCGCGCGGCCGAGGGCACGCCTTTGCCCGGCAACACGACGCTCGGCGTGGTGCTCTGCGCAGTCGGCGTCGCAGGGCTGGTGGCGTCGTGGTGGTTCGCGAAGGGCTCCGAGGACGACATCGAGGGTGACGGTCTCCTCTACGGTTTGCAGGAGGCTGATACGCCCGAGCGAGCCGAGAAGGCGCTGGCGCTCGGGCGCGACGTCAACGCGTACCGGGCCATTAGCCTCGGCGCGATGGGCGTGGCTGGCGCCGCGGTGCTGGCCTTTGTGGCGCGCGACCTCGCATACGACGGCAACTCGCGGCCGCCCGGGTACCAGCGGCTCTTGCAGCTCTTCACCTATCAGTACGAGCGCATGTGGCCGGCGCGGTCGTTCAACTACCACGCGATCCTCGTGGGCTTCGGCGTCGTGGCGGTGATCGCATGCGCGGGCCTCGTGGTGCACCGGGCGCGACCGATGGCGGCGCGCGCGATGGTGGCCGTGGCCTTCGTGTTCGCGCTGTGGGGCCTCGACTTCTACATGGTCGACGTGTCGCGGCACTGGTCGCAGCGGTCACTCTTCGAGCGCTACTACGCCAGTCGTCATGCGCGCTCGGTGGACGGCCGCGAGGGCGAGGACGCCCGCTACGACCACGACCCCATCGGCGCCTACCAGATGAACTGGAAGGGCGAGAACTTCTACACCGGCGGTCGCTGCGCGATGTTGGACTGCGGCGACCTGCCGTTCTGCTCCAACCACCTGCGGCAGTGGCTGGAGCGCCACCGCGGGCAGCGGATGTACTTCGTCACCGAGCGCACGCACGGCTCCAACGTGGTCTCGCAGGTGACCGCCGCGGGCGGCACCGCGCGCGAGGTCACCGACGAGTGGGACCAGAACAAGTTCGTGCTCATCGAGGCGACGGCGGGCGCCGGTCGCCCCGCGGCCGCCGCTCCGTCCGCGGCACGTTAGGAACCCACCGATGGCGTATCGCGAAGCGGAGATCGACACCGCCCACGACGTGCCCGCCCGACGGAAGCGCGACCTCGCGTTGACCATCGCGCCGCTGGTGCTGCTCGCCGGGCTGATGCGCTGGCCGGGGCACTTCCCCGCCGGCGCGTGGCTTGGCATCGCGCTGGTGCTGGTCGCGGTGGTGGGCATCCTCGGGCTGCTCGGCGACTCGCCCCTCGACCTGCGCGGCGACGAGGTCGAGCCCGTCATCGATGCTCGCCCGTGGTGGCGCCGCGAGGGCGTCATCGTGGTGCTCGTCACCGGCGCGCTGTACCTGCCGATGGCCGGGGCGTTCGGGCTCTGGGACCCGTGGGAGACGCACTACTCCGAGGTGGCCCGCGAGATCCTCGCCCGCGACGACTGGATCACCACCTGGTGGGCCCAGGAAGGGTGGTTCATGTCGAAGCCGGTGCTCATCTTCTGGATGAGCGCCCTCGGCATGTCGCTCGGCGCGCCCTTTGGCGTGCGCATCGCGGCCGACGCGGGCCCCAACCTCCAGGAGTGGTTCATCCGGCTGCCCATCTGCGCGCTCGCGATGGGCGCGCTCTGGGCCCTCTACCGCGCCGTCTCGCGCGCCTGGGGGCCGCGCGCCGGGATGCTCGCCGCGCTGGTGCTCGCCACCATGCCGCAGTGGTTCTTCCTCACGCACCAGGCGATGACCGACATGCCCTTCGTGGCGTCGCTCACGCTCGCCCTGAGCATGTTCACGCTCGCGGTGGTGAGCGACCCGTCCGAGCTTGCGAAGGCCCGCGCCATCCGCATCGGGCGCTTCACGCTGAGGGTCTCGCTCTGGCATCTCACCGTCGGCGCGGTGCTGCTGTTCGTGCTCCCGCAGGTCACGTACCTCCTCACCCGCACCGTCGCGCTCGGCTGCACCGCCGACGCCAACGCGCAGCAGTGCGGCCGCATGCTCGCGGCCAACCGACTGGGCCCCATCCAGTTTCCCGTCGAGACCTTCTACATCGGCTCCGCAGGCAACTCTGGCGTCGGCGGCGCACCCAACGTGCCGGGCTCTCCCGCCTGGGAGCGTCTCGCGGGCGCGGTGCCCTTCTTCCCGTCGGTTCTTCAGGGTCTCATCTGGTCGGCGCTGCTCGTGTGGGCGCTCTGGGGCATCCGTCGCGAGCGCAGTCAGCGCGGCCTCTACTTCGCGCTCTTCTACGTGTGGTGCGCCGTCGCGACGATGGGCAAGGGCCCCGCCGGTCTCGCCATCCCTGGCGCCGTTGCGCTGCTCCACTACGCGGGCTCGGGGCGCTGGCGCGAACTCAAGGAGATCCGCCTCGGGCTCGGTGTGCTGCTGTTCCTGCTCGTCGGGATGCCCTGGTACGTCGCCATCACCGGGCGCCTCGGGTACGAGTTCATCCAGCGCTTCATCATCCACGACATCATCAACCGCACGATGGTCGGCGTGCACGGCGACACGGGGCCCGTGCGCTACTTCCTGTGGCAGCTCGGGTACGCGATGTTCCCGTGGTCGGGCCTCGTGCCGGTCGCCATCATGGCCGGTCGCGTGGTGGTCCCGGCGAGCGCGACGCAGGCGCAGCGCGACGTCGCCCGCATCGGGCTCATGTGGTTCGCCGTGGCCTTCGTGCTCTTCAGCGCGATGGTCACCAAGTTTCACCACTACATCTTCCCGGCGCTCCCCGGCGCCGCGGTGATGGTGGGCCTCCTCCTCAACCGGCTCATGCCCGAGGCGAAGGAAGACACCGCGCCGCAGTGGGACCTCTGGCTCGCCCGGCTCGTGGGTGTGGCCCTGCTCGTCGCAGGTGTCGCGCGCGCCGCGGGCTCGTGGAGCGGACATCTCGGCGAGCACGGCGACGCCCTGAGCGGCAACCCCGCGCTCGGTGGCGCCCTGGTGGGCGTGGGAGTGACGGCGCTCCTGGCCTCCTGGCGGATGGATCGCCGCGACCCGGCCGCATCATCGCGTTGGGACTCGATGCTGGGCGCGCTGGGCATCCTCGGCGCTTGCGTGACGGGCCTCGTGGGGCGCGACCTCGTGGCCCGCCGCAGCTCGCCGCCCGGCAGCGAGCGGCTCATCCATCTCTTCGTCTACAACTACGACCGCGCCTGGCCGACGAGGTTTCTCGACTTCTCGCCGATGCTGCTGGCGTTCACGGTGGTCGCGGCCCTGCTGCTGGTGCTGCTCGCGGTGCCGCGCATCCGGGGCGCGATGGCTGGGGCGCTGGTGTGCCTCGCGGTGCTCTTCGCCGGCTGGTCGCTCGACTACTACATGATCGCGCTGACGCCCCACTG
Source organism: Polyangiales bacterium (assembly GCA_044229975.1). Taxonomy (GTDB): domain Bacteria; phylum Myxococcota_A; class Polyangia; order Polyangiales; genus SCUS01. The sequence goes on along the minus strand of JBGARZ010000003.1, from coordinate 58,646 downwards.
GTCGCAGCGCCCGCTCTTCGAGCGGTACTACGCCCGGCGGCGTCCGCGCCCGGCGCCCAACGCCGACCCGCGCTTCGCCTTCGATCCCCTCATCGCCCACCAGATGAACTGGAAGGGCGAGAACTTCTACACCGGCAACCACCTCGTCGCGATGGAGTGCGGGCTCAAGTACTGCACCGGCACCACCGCCGAGTGGATCCGCGAGCACCCCGGACAGCGGGCGTTTTTCGTCACCGAGCACTCGCGGGTGCAGGGCCTGCTGGCGCTTATCACGCAGACCGGCGGCACGGGGCGCACCATCAGCACCGAGGCCGAGGGCAACAAGTTCGTGCTGGTCGAGGCGACGCTCGGGCACGGCAGCGCGAGCCGCTGATCGCCATGGAGCCGGAGCCCGAGGCCACGCTCCAGAGGGTTCGCGAGGCGCTCGCGGTCTCGCCTTTGTTGGCTGGAGAGTCGCCCGATCGGGTCGTCACCCTGGGCGACGAGCTGCGACCCTTCGTGGAGTCCGCGCGTCGCTGCGACGGGCTTGCTCCCGCCGACGTTCGCTGGAGCGAGGCGCGCTCGCTGGCCCTGCTCTTCGCGTATCGCCTGGGTGATCAGTCGTACGCGCCCGGCGTGGTCGCAGGCGCCATGCTGGCCTGGCGCGAAGCCGTGAGCGCTGAGTCGGCGGTCGTGCTCGATGGGCTGTGGCCGCTGCTCCTCGATGGTTATGCGCGCGGCAGGGAAGACCGGGCTCGCGCGGCGATTCTCGCGACGGTGGCGGCGACGGTGACGGTGCTGGAGGTCGCGCCGCGGCGCTGGTTGGTGTCGGGCGTCGGCGCGGTCGACGCGGAGGGAGCGCGTGAGGTCGTGTCACGGGCCGCCTCGCGCCTGCTGCGTGGCGATGCCGAGGCGGTGCTGCTCGACCTCACGCTCGACGCCGTGGGTGATGCCTCTGCGCTGCTTGAGCTCATGGGGCTGGAGCGCGATGCTCGCTCGCTGGGGGTGCGCTTCGTCGTCGCGCTCTCCGAGTCGGCGCGGTCGAGCCTCGACGCCTCGGGCTGGACGGCGCTGCCGACGACGGAGGTCTGCGCGACATCGGAAGCGGCGACGCGCTCGCTGCTCTGGGCGGGCGCGGGCGTTCGTGCGGCGGTGGGCTGGGTCGTGCAGCGCGCGGGCTGGTAGCTCACGCAGGCCGCGAACGGGGTCAGCGCGCGGGCGTCGATGCGCGTGATACAGCGACCGTCATGGATGCCGCGAAGCCCCGTTCTGCGCTGGTGGTCTACCCGGAGTCGGATGACGAAGGGGAGCACGAGACGCAGTTCAAGATCGCGCACCTGCTCGTGCCGCTCATCGCCGCGCTGCTCGCGGCGCAGAAGCGCGTGGCCCGCGTGTCGGGCAACCAGTTCTGGTACTTCGCGAAGGGTGATCCGCAGCGCTGCCGTGCGCCCGACGTGTACGTGGTCGACGGCGTCGCCCCGAGCGAGCCCGACCGCCCGAGCTGGTGTACCTGGGAGGGCCACCGGCCGGCCTTCGCGCTCGAGGTGGTCAGCGGGAAGTGGCAGAAGGACTACGACGACGCCCCGCGCGACTACGAGGCGATGCGCGCCGACGGGGTGGTGGTCTTCGACCCGGGCGCGCGACCGCGGAGCCAGCGGCGGGTTCGCTGGCAGGTCTTCCGCCGGGTGCGGGGCAGGGGGTTCGTGCGGGTGTTCGCGGGCGGCGGCGACCGCGTCGAGTCGCGGGCGCTCGGAGCGTGGGTGCGATTGGTTGACGACGGCGGTCACCCCCGGCTGCGTGTCGCCACCGGCCCCCACGGGGATGATCTCCTCCCCACCGACGGCGAGCGCGCCGACGCCGAACGCGCTGCCAAGGAGACCGCACTCGCCCTCGTCGAGGCAGAGCGTGCTCGCGTCGAAGCGGAGCGCTCTCGCGCGGACGCCGAACGAGCTCGCGCGGACGCCGCCGAAGCCGAGCTCGCCCGCCTGCGTGCCGACGCGACGCGACCGCGCGATCGATAGGCAGCGCCCGGCGGCGGCCACCGCCGTCGCGGCGTGACCCGCACCCGAGCCGACTCTCGCTACGGGCCGCGCTCGACGGACTCGCGCTGGAGGCCGGCGAGGCTGGCGCGCTCGATGACACCGTCGGCGTTGGCGACGTAGAGCGCATCGCCGTCGCGCGCGAAGGCCACGCCAGTGTGGTCGCACGCGTCGACGATGTGCTCAGGCGGGTTCGCCGACCCGATGACGAACAGCATCGAATCGACGTCACGCGGGCACTCGCGCGAGTTGCTCGCGGCGGCCACCACCACCGCGCCGCCAACCATCGCCCCGAAGCTGGCCGACCGCATCGTTTCGATCTGCACCGAACGCCCGTCACGCTCGTAGCGCCGGAGCTGACCCTGGCGGCTCCCGACCAACGACGAACCGCCGTCCCACGACAGCCACGCGCTACGGAGGCGGTTCGGATTGGCATCGATGGGCGCGGGCGCGGCGCCCGGCAGCGCGACCCACTCATCGCCCGCGTCGTCGCTCCGCCAGAGCACGCCCGCCGCGTCGAGCGCGAACACCTCGCGACCCGCGGACGTGGCGAGCGCAGCGACGCTCCAGCGCGGGTCGGCACCAGACGGCGGGCCGAGGACGCGACGCCATCGTCCGCCGAGATCGTCCGAGACGAAGACGTCGCCCGCGAGCAACAACCAGCGATCACCCACCGCGTGCAAGGACGCGCCCGAAGGCTCGAAGACCCTCGCTCCGTGCGGCAGGTCGACGCGCCGCAATGAGCTGTCGCTCACCCACAGGCTCGCCACGGGTCCGTCCTGTTCCAATCGTCCGGTGATGAGCGCCACCAGGCCGTCGGGCAGCACCGTGAGGCCGCGCGTCGACTCCCTCGCGGCGCCTTCGGGGAGCACCTCGGTGCGCCACGTCTCGCCGCCGTCGCGCGTGATGGAGAGCGCTCCGCCCGACGAGAAGACACGCCCCGCGAGGATGCGATCCCGCCTCGCGCTGTCGCGAGGAATGGTCGCACCGTGGGTCGAGACCACGGCGATCACTGCCCCCGATGCCGCGATTCTCTCGGGGAGTCGGCCCCCGAGCGGCGAGGACAACACCAGCTCCGGGGCGCCGCCTGGGTGCACCTGCCAGACCTGGTGTCCGTCGGTGAGCGCGAGTGTTCCGTCGGCGCGCGCGTCCATGGCAGTGGCGCGTCGCCCGTCGGGCAGCGGACGCAGTGGTCGCCAGTGCCCGTCGCGGTGCTCAAACAACAACTGCGGTCCGAGGCCCACCACCACGTCGTCGCCTGCGGGAATCAGGAGCGTCGGACGATCGCGCGTGAACAGGGGCCCCGAGACCTCCGCGGTGGAAGGCACCCCGGGTGGCCCGGACTCGAAACGGCCGAGCGCGTCGACGCCGATCACCCCGCCGCCCGCGCGGGGCAGCAGCGCGACGGGCGCGGTGCGATCGCCGGGGGTCTCCCAGGAGATCCAGTGTTCGTCGGTGTCGCCGAGGGAGAAGAGGGCGTAGCCGGTGGAGCCGAAGGGCGATCGGCTCGACGGTCCGCCGAGCTGCGCCGCGGCGTAGAGGGTGGCCCCGCTCACGGTCACCGCCAACACGTCGGGCAGCGGCGGAACCCTCTCCCACGTGCGTCCGCCGTCGCGCGAGCGGAGCATCGGTCCGGCGCTCGACCAGACCATGGCCTCGTCGCCGACGCGGGCCGAGTGCAGTGCCCCAGGTGGGGCGTCGCGCGCGACGAGGGGCGGGAGAACGGAGCGTCGACACGGTGCGCTCGTGGCGTCGCCGCGCCAGAACGTCGGAGCCGCGACGTCGCCCGCGATGGCCCACCAACCCGTGTTGCTCGCGTGGAGTCCGCGCACCTCCTCGTTGGGGTCGAGGTCGCACGCCTCCGTGACTGCGCCGCGCGGGCTCACCCCGAGCAGGGAGGTTCCGACCAGCACCACGAAGTGCCCGTCGGCGAGCGCCGCGACGTCTTCGATGCGCCCCGAGACGTGCCGCGGCGCGATGCGGGTCCACGCGGCCGACGGCGGCGTCGCGGCGGCCACGCGGGCGGTCACGGCGACCGCGGGCGTGCGCCGACGGACCGGAGCCACCCGCGCTCCGGCGCAACCCAACGCGACCAGCAACCAGACCCACGCGGCGCGAGTCATGGGCGTCTCGGGCTGTTGGCGCACCACCCGGCGAGGCGATCGCGCCAGGGGTCGAGCGCGTGGTCGTGGCTGTCGATGCGGGTCGTGGGGCGCGCGAAGGTGAGGCCACGCAGGGTCGACCCGCAGCGCGTGACCGACGACAGCGCCACCATCGCCAGCGCGGACGGCGTCGGCAGCCGCACGTCCGTTGACACGAACTCTTCCCCCGCCGTGGCCACCCGTCGCACCACCACGCGAGCGACCGCCGGGTCTTCGAGCGGAGCGCCGAGCGCCAGGGTGCGCGCCGCGTGCGGATCGTCGGCGCGCTCCAGGGTCTCGGCGCAGGTGGGCCCCGCGCAGGGTCGGGCGTCGATGATGGCGGCGCGCCAGCGCTCGATGTCGCGCGGAGACACGGTGTCGATGGCCCACGAGCGCAGCCGCGAGCGCAGGAGGTCGACCGCCTCGATGGCCTCCGCGCGACCGGCCGGATCGAGCGGTGCCGTGAGCCCGACGACGCGCAGGGCCACCGCCCACGTCGGCGGTTGCAGGGACGGAGAGGCCATCGCGTGGACGGCGTCGCGGAAGAGCAACGGGTCACCGAGCGCGCGGCGCAGCGGCCAGAGGCGGACGCCCTCGGTGCCCGTCGCATGGAGGAGCGCGAGCACCGCGGGGCGGCGGGCAGGGGCGGTGTCGGGCCATCGCGGCGACTGGATCTCCAGCGCCGTCACGAGCTCCCGGCGGAAGGGACCCTCGGCCTGCGTCGAGAGGAAGGTCGTCCAACGCGTGAGGGCTGCGGACAAGCGCGGGTCGACGGGCCCGGAGGCGACGAGCAGGGTGGCGGCGAGGGCGGGCCAGCGTTCGGGGCCGTTGGTGCGCGGGGCGTTGGCCGGGGAGAGCACCGCGGCTTGTAGCCACCGACGACCGACCGGGTGATCGATGACGAGGCGGATGCACGCGGGCCAGTTGTCGGCGGGCGCGATGGCGGTGAGCTGCGGGAGCACCGCATCGAGGACGCGCCGTCGGTGGGTGAGGGGGAGCAGCAGCGCCGCCTGGCAGGCGCCGTCGCGCGAGTGGACATCGGTGTCGGCGAACCACCGGAGGAGCGGCGCAACGGCCTGGGCGGGACGGTGCGTCGCGAGCGAGCGAACCCCGAGCATGCGCGGCGCGGCTTCGGTGAGCGGGATGAGCGGCAGCTCGTCGTGCCAGCGGAGCCACGAGGCGCCGAGGACCTCGGCGAGGAGCGGGTTCGCGCGCAGCAAGGGGCGGAGGCCGTCGCCGGCCGTGGCGTCCATCAGTTCGAGGAGCTGCGCGCGCAGGTCGCCGCCGCCCGATGCCGTGCCCCACAGGCTGACGAGCTGTGGGGCGAGGGTGTCGGCCAGGGCGCGCACCGCCGGGGCATCCTCGCGGTAGTCGTTGTGGGCGAGGGCCTCGGACCAGTTTGCGCGGGCCTCGGCCAACACAAACGTCGCGCTCGCGGCCGCGGGCGGGTCGGGCACCGGGAACGTCGACAGGAGCTGCGCGAGTGACACCGCCGCGACGCCGAACACCCGACAAGTTTACGCCCACGGCCCTCGCGGGGTAACGGAGTCGTTCCATGAGCGTGATCGTGCAGAAGTACGGTGGCTCCTCGGTGGCCGACCTCACGCGGCTCGGGCGGGTCGCCGACCGCGTCGTCGCCGAACGCCGAGCGGGTCACCAGGTCGTCGTGGTCGTGAGCGCCATGGGCAAGACGACGGACCAGCTCCTGTCGCTGGCCCGCGAGGTGAGCCCGACGCCCGCGCGCCGCGAGCTCGACATGCTGCTCTCGGTGGGCGAGCGCACCACCATGGCCCTGCTGGCCATCGCGCTCCAGCACCGCGGCGAGGACGCCATCTCCTTCACAGGGTCGCAGAGCGGGATCATCACCAACGACCGCCACTTCGACGCGCGCATCATCGAGGTGCGGCCGTTCCGCATCGAGGACGAGCTCGCCCGCGGTCGCGTGGTCATCGTCGCGGGCTACCAGGGCATGTCGTACCGCCGCGAGATCACCACCCTCGGTCGCGGCGGCAGCGACACCACCGCCGTCGCCCTCGCGGCTGCCCTGCGCGCCGACCGCTGCGAGATCTACTCCGACGTCGACGGGGTCTACACCGCCGACCCGCGCGTGGTGCCTGAGGCGAGGCACCTGCCCACGCTCGGGTACGCCGAGCTCCAGGAGATGGCCGAGGTCGGCGCGAAGGTGCTCAACGCCGAGGCCGTGGCCTTCGCGAAGCGTGAGCGCATCGAGATCCACGCGCGCCGCACCGACGACGCGCCAGGGGATGCGAGCGCCCGGCAGACGGTGGTGCGCGCCGACGCGCCGCCCGCGCCGACGAAGGTGCGCGCGGTGGTGGGCGACGTGCTCGCGGCGTACCTGCGGGCCGAGGCGCGCGACGTCGGCGAGTACGAAGGGTTGCTCGCGCTCGCCGACGAGCAGGGCGTTCCGTTGCGGGCGACGACCTGGGCGGACGGTCGGCTGACGGCGTGGGTGTCGCTGCCGAGGGTTCCGGATTGGGAGCGCGCGTCGTCGGCGCTCGTGGCGGCGGGCGTCGAGGTGGTGGCCGACGTGGCGAGCGTCTCCGCGGTGGGCGACGGACTCACCGAAGACGGTTCGGTGCTGCGCGCCGTGGTGGCCTGCGCGCGGGCCGAGGGGTGCGCGCCGTCATCGGTCGCGAGCACGCCGTTTCGCGTGACGCTGGCGGTGCCGCGGGCGCAGGCCGAGGGCATGACGCGGGCGCTGCACCGTCGCTTCTGCGACGGGTGAGCGGTGATAGTCTGCCGCGCATGCGTGCATGGTGGACGACGGCGTTGGCGGCGGGGTTGTGGGCGGTGTCGGCGGAGGCGCAGTCGCCGGGCTTCGTCGAGCTGTCGGTGACGGCGCTCGGGGCGGGCGCCGCGGCGCTCGGGGCGTCGGGCGAGTCGCGGATGCCGCTGCGGCCGAGCGACGTGAGCCACAACCTCGGGGTGCTTCGCTTCCGGGCGCGCAGCAGCCGCGGCAACGTGCGCGAGCTGGTGCTGGAGACCTCGACGGCGGTGACGGGCGAGCGCACGGCGACGGGCGGGCCGACGGTGCTGCGCTTCACCTTCGCGTCGGGGCAGACGATGGAGCCGCGGCCCGAGGAGGGCTGGGTCACGCTCACGAGCTGGGACGGAACCCACGCCGTGGGTGAGTTCGAGGCCACGCTGGTGCAGGGCCGCATGACGCTGCACGCGAGCGGGCGCTTCGACGCGACGGCGGGGGCGCGCTGACATGACGACGGTGCTGGTCGTCGACGACGAGAAGAACATCCGTCGCACGCTGCGGATGGTGCTGGAGGGCGACGGCCTGGAGGTGCGCGACGTCGAGAGCGCCGAGGCGGCGATGCAGGTGCTCCTGGAGGAGCCCATCGACGCGGTGGTGACGGACATCGGGCTGCCGGGGATCTCGGGCATCGACCTGCTCCAGCACATCCGGCGCATGGGGAGCTGGGCGCGCATCCCGGTGCTGGTGATCTCCGGGCACGCGAGCGTCGGCGTCGCCGTGGACGCGATCAAGCTCGGGGCCACGGACTTCTTCGAGAAGCCGCTCGACCGCGACCGGGTGCTGGTGAGCGTTCGCAACGCGCTGCGGGCGTCGCACATCGCCGACGAGGCGAGCGCGCTGCGCACGGCCGCGGGCGTGCGCGAGGAGATGGTCGGCGAGAGCGGCGCGATGCGGCGGCTCTACGCGCAGGTGGAGAAGGTCGCGCCGACGAAGGGGCGCGTGCTCATCACGGGCGAGAGCGGCACGGGGAAGGAGCTCATCGCGCGGGCCATCCATCGGATGTCGACGGTGCACGAGGGGCCCTTCGTGAAGGTCAACTGCGCGGCCATTCCGAGCGAGCTGGTCGAGAGCGAGCTCTTCGGCCACGAGAAGGGAGCGTTCACGGGCGCCATCGCGCGCAAGCGCGGGCACTTCGAGGCGGCCCACGGGGGCACGCTCTTCCTCGACGAGATCGGCGACATGCCGCTCGCGGCGCAGGCCAAGGTGCTGCGCGCGCTGGAGACCGGCGAGGTGAGCCGCGTGGGGAGCGACCAGACCTTCAAGGTGGACGTCCGGGTGCTCGCCGCGACGCACCGCGACCTCGAACGTGAGGCCCGCGAGGGGCGCTTCCGCGAAGACCTCTACTTCCGACTGAGCGTGGTGCCCATCCGGTCGCCCGCGCTGCGCGAACACCCCGAGGACATCCCGATGCTGGTGGGGTCGTTTCTGCGGGAGTTCTGCAAGCAGAACCAGATGAAGCCCAAGCCCGTCGCTCCGGAGGTGATCGCCAACCTCAAGGGCCGCGGCTTTCCCGGCAACGTCCGCGAGCTCAAGAACCTCGTGGAGCGCCTCGTCATCCTCTCCGGCGACACGGTGACGCTCGACGACCTGCCCGAGGAGTCGCGGCACTCCCGCGAGGTGCGCGAGCGCACGTCCATCCCTGCGCCCGAGCTGGCGCCGAGCGCGCGCGACGAAGACGATGAAGACGACGAGGGGGCCCTCGCGCCGAGGGTTCCGGGAGAGCGCGCGACGCTGCGCGAGCACCGCGACCAGGCCGAGCGCGCGTACATCCTCGACACGCTGCGCGAGGTCGACTGGAACATCTCCCGCGCCGCGACGCTCCTCGGGCTGGAGCGCACCAACCTCCACAAGAAGATCCGCGGCCTCGGCATCCGTCGGTGACTTGCGCCGTCGGAGCGAACCCACTACCTGCTTCGGTAGCCATGAAGTCCCACGTCCCGACCCTCCTCGCTTCGGCCCTCCTCGCGCTCGCCGTCGGCTGCAACCGTGCGCCCGACGAGCCCGGCGCGCGCACCGCGACCTCGACGCTCCCGCCGCCGCCGCCCGCCCCGGGGAGCGCCGCGCGGCCCTCCACGGCGGGCCCGGCCACCATCGGCGCGTCGCACGTGCTGGTGATGCATCGACGGTCGGAGCGGGTTCCGCCCAACGTGACCCGCACGCGGGAAGAGGCGCGCGCCCGCGCGGAAGACGTGCTGCGCCGGGCCCGCGCGGGAGAAGACTTCGCGGGGCTCGCGAGGCAGTACAGCGACGAGCCCGGCGCGGCCACGTCGGGCGGCAGCCTCAACACCTTCGGTCGCGGCGCCATGGTGCCGGCCTTCGAGCAGGCGGCCTTCGCGCTCGGGGTGGGTCAGATCAGCGACATCGTGGAGACCGACTTCGGCTTCCACGTGATCAAGCGAACCCAGTAGGGCCGTGATGGTGGGCGGCGTCGGGCGTCGCGTCGCGGTGCTGCACCTGGAGTCGAGCGACCTCGACGCCGGGCGTGTGGCGTCGCTGCTCGCGGCGGAGTCGGCGTCCTACGACGTGCAGCGCGCATGCGGACGGAGCGAGTTCCTCGACGCGCTGGCGACGAGGGAGTTCGACCTCGTGCTGTCCGAACTGGTGCTGCCGGCGTGGGACGGGCTCGCGGCGCTGGCGGAGGTCCGTCGGCGCTTCTCGGATCTCCCGTTCGTGTTCGTGTCGGGGGCCGTCGGGGAGGCGAGGGTCATCGAGTCGCTCCGCGAGGGCGCCACGGACTACGTGCTCAAGGACCACCTGGAGCGCCTCGGCCCGGTGGTCCACCGCGCGTTGCGGGAGGCCGACGACCGCATCGAGCGCAAGGCGTCCACCGTGCGCACCGAGCAGCTCCAATCGCTGGCGGCGGCCCTCGCGGCGACGCCCCGGCGGGAAGACGTCGCGCGCGTCTCCATCGAGCACGGCATCGCGGCACTCGGCGCAGCGATCGGCGGATGCTGGCTGCTGGAGGACGGCGAACTGCGGATGCTGGCCCAGGTCGGGTACCGCGAGGCTTCGGTGGCCAACTTCGGGCGCGTCTCGCTCGATGCTCCGATTCCCATCGCCGAGGTCGCGCGCCGCGACGCCCCCGTGTGGATCGAGTCCCGTGCCCTCTACCGCGCGCTGTTTCCAGACGCCGAGGCCATGTCCGAGGAGCGCGGCGTGGACATGGCGGCGGCCTGCCTCCCGCTCTCCCTGGAGGGCAGGGTGCTCGGGGCGTTGGCGTTCCGCTTCGACCACCGGCATCGCTTCGGTGAGGCCGATCGCGCGGTGCTGTCGGCCATCGCGCGGCAGTGCTCGCAGGCCATCGAGCGGGCGCGGCTCTACGACTCCGAGCGGGAGGCGCGCGAAGAGCTGGCGCGGCTGCTGGGCGACGCCCGTCGCGCCGAGGAGCGGGCGAAGGAGGAGGAGCTGCGTCTGCGCCTCGCGCTCGAAGCGGGCGGCATGGGCGCCTGGGAGTGGAACGTCCCCGCAGGCCGCGTCCGCTGGTCGGAGCGGGTCGAGAGCATCTACGGGTTCAGGCCGGGCTCCTTCGGCGGGACGATGGAGGACTACCAGGCTGCGCTTCACCCCGACGACCGCGAAGCCGTGCGCTCCGCGATCCGGCGCGCCATCGCGGAGCGCACCGACCTTCGCATGGAGCATCGCGTGGTGCGGCCCGACGGCACGGTGCGCTGGGTCGAGGGCCGCGGGGCGCCGGTCTTCGGCGCCGACGGAGCGCTGGAGCGGATGCTGGGCGTGTGCGTCGACGTCACCGACCGGAAGGACGCGGAGCTGCAGCTGCGCGAGGCGAACCGCCTGAAGGACGAGTTCATCGCGACGGTGTCGCACGAGCTGCGCACGCCGATGACGGCCATCCTCGGGTGGACGACGATGCTCCCGGCGCGCGCGGGCGACCCGGTGGCGTTGCAGCGGGGCCTGGAGGTCATCGAGCGCAACGCGCGGGCGCAGGCGCGGCTCATCGACGACGTGCTCGACGTGTCACGCATCGTGACGGGCAAGCTGCACCTCGCCGTGGCGACCGTCGACCTCGCCGCGGTGGTGCGTGGCGCCCTCGACACGGTGGGGCCGCGCGCGCAGGCGAAGGGCGTCGGTCTGGTCGCGGAGGTTTCGAGTGACCTCGGCACCCTCGTCGGCGACCCCGACCGCCTCCAGCAGGTGGTCTGGAACCTCACCTGGAACGCCGTGAAGTTCACCCCGCGCGGCGGCACGGTGACGGTGCGGGCCGAGCGCTCGGACGGGGCCGTGACCCTGGTGGTGACGGACACCGGCGAGGGCATCGCGCCGGAGTTTCTGCCGCACGTGTTCGAGCGTTTTCGTCAGGCGGACAGCAGCAGCACGCGCTCACACGGTGGCCTCGGACTGGGGTTGGCCATCGCGCGGCACCTGATCGGGCTGCACGGTGGGACGGTGTCGGCGGAGAGCGCGGGCCTTGGACGGGGGGCGACGTTCACGGTGACGTTGCCGCTGGAGTTCGAGGAGCTGCCACGCGCCTCGGTGCCCGAGGTGGCGATGACGGAGCAGGCGCCCAAGCGGGTGTCGGGAGTGCTGAAGGGTCTGCGCGTCCTGGTGGTCGACGACGAGCCCGACGCGCGGGAGCTCCTGGCGGAGGTGCTGCGCGGCGACGGCGCCGAAGTCGAGCTCGCGGGGTCGGTGGCGGCGGCGTTGGCGAGCTTCGACGAGCGGCGCCCCGACGTGTTGGTGAGCGACATCGGGATGCCAACGGAGGACGGCCACGCGTTGATCCGCAAGGTGAGGGCGCGGTCACCCGAGAAGGGCGGGCGCACGCCGGCGGTGGCCGTGACAGCGTACGCGCAGGCGGAGGACGCGAGGCGGGCGCTGGCGTCGGGCTTTCAGCGCCACATGACGAAGCCGGTGGAGCCCGAGGCGCTGGTGGCGCTGGTGGCGAGCCTGGGCGGGCGAGCGATCGCCTGATGCCTTCAGACGTCGCCTGAAGTCATGGGAGCTGCGCCGCGGGCGACTGCACCCAAGACTGCACGTCCGTCGCGCTAACTGCTGCGCCCTGCACATGAAATGCGCTGGGGCTCGACCCCGCCGTGCTCCGCTGCGAGTCGCACGCGGGCGGCACCGCGCCCTGGATCACGCCCTGGGAGATGACCTGCCCCGTGCTCGCCGCAACGAGTCGCACCGGGAGCTGGGCCTGCGTCCGCGGATAGTTGGCCTCCGACGTCCGCCCGCGGAACCACACCTGATACGTGCACGTCTCTAGCGTCGTGTTGGTCTCGTCCCCGAAGCACGCGACCACATCCGCGCCGCCCGCCTCGGTCGCCCGCATCTCGCCGGGCACCCGGAAGAAATCTGGCACCCACGCCGAGCCGGTCATCCGCGCGCCGACGAGTCGATGCGGCTGCCCCGCCGCGAGCGCCCGCGTCCCCCGCGGCGCCCCTCCGCCGCACACCGACACGATGGGCGAGAACTCCTCGACCTCGCGCGAGTGCAGCACCGCCGCCGTGACCATGAGCCCGCCGAGGATGACGCTGCCCGCACCGATCGCGAGCTTCGACGGCCCCTTGCTCGGCGGCATCGGCGCGGGCTGCGGTGCGTAGCCGTAGCGGTTCGGTGCGTAGGGGCCGGGCTGCTGTTGCATGGCGGTCTCTGGCCTAACGCAGGCGAGCGAGTCGCGTCCACGGGACCTCGCGCAGTCTGGAACCCCCCCGGTGGGTGTGATAGGGCCATGCGCCGTGTCCAGGGATTACAAGGAAACGTGTCTGTTGCCGAAGACCGCCTTCCCCATGAAGGGCGACCTCTTCAAGCGTGAACCCCAGTGGCTCGCCCGCTGGGAGTCCACGAAGCTCTACGAGCGGATGCTGGCGCGTGAGGTCCCGGGGAAGTTCGTCTTCCACGACGGCCCGCCGTACGCCAACGGGCACATGCACCACGGGCACGTGCTCAACAACGCGCTCAAGGACTTCGTCACGCGCTCGCGCAACCTGCTCGGCGAGCGCACGCGCTTCATCCCCGGCTGGGACTGCCACGGCCTCCCCATCGAGCTCAACGTCGACCGCGAGGCCAAGCGCAAGAAGGAGAACGTCTCCCCCACGGAGATGCGCACCCGCTGCCGCGACGAGGCGAACAAGTGGGTCGACGTGCAGCGCACCGAGCGCAAGCGCCTGGGCGTGCTCGGCACCTGGGAGAAGCCCTACCTCACGATGAACAAGGGCTTCGAGGCGCAGATCATCCGCGCGCTACGGGCCTTCGTCGCCAACGAGATCGTCTACCGCGGCAAGAAGCCGGTGCAGTGGTGCTGGCACTGCCGCACGGCGCTCGCCGAGGCCGAGGTCGAGTACGCCGAGCAGCACGTCTCGCCGTCCATCTATGTGAAGTTCGCGCTCGACCCCGCGAGCATCGAGCTGCTCCAGGCGAAGCTCCCCGACGGCGTCACCACGGTCTCCGCCGTCATCTGGACCACCACCCCGTGGACCATCCCCGCCAACCTCGCCATCGCCGTGCACCCGGCGCTCGACTACGTCGTGCTCAAGGGCGCCGACGGTCAGGGACTCCTCGTCGCAGCCCCGCTCGCCGCGGCCGTCGCGAAGGCCGCGGGCCTCGCCGAGGTCGTCACCGGTCCCGCGTTCAAGGGTGAGCTCCTCATCGGTCTGCGCGCGCACCATCCCTTCGAGGAGCGCTGGGCGACGATCTACGGCGCCGACTACGTAGAGAGCACCGCGGGCACCGGCCTCGTGCACACGGCACCGGGCCACGGACGCGACGACTACAAACTCGGGAGCGCCAACGGCCTGGAGGCGTACGCGCCCGTCGGAGACGACGGTCGGTACACCGGCGAGCTCGGCGCCGCCTCTCTCACGATGGGCCTCGAAGGCAGCTTCGTCTTCGAAGCCAACCCGGTCATCGAGCTGCACCTGCATCTGCGCGGCGCGCTGCTCCAGCCCCCTGGCCAGACGATCACGCACAAGTACCCGATCTGCTGGCGCTGCAAGAACCCGCTCATCACCCGCGCCACCACGCAGTGGTTCATCGCGATGGACGAGCCGATGAAGGCTCCCGGCTTCTTCAACGCGACCTTGCGCGAGCGCGCGCTGTCGGAGATCGATCGCCTCGCCGCCGACGGCGAGCGCGCGTCGCGAGAAGGCACTGCGCGGGGTTGGATCCCGTCGTGGGGCCGCGAGCGCATCCGCGGCATGATCGAGGCGCGACCCGACTGGTGCATCTCGCGGCAGCGCATCTGGGGCGTTCCCATCCCCGCGGTGCAGCACAAGGCGACGGGCGAAGTGGTGCTCACCACCGAGCTGCTCGACCACGTGGCCAAGGTCTTCGCCGAGCGCGGCGCCGACGCCTGGTACAGCGACGATCCGACGGTGCTGCCCGAGCAGATCCGCTGCGCCGACGGAACGCTCCGGCCGCGCGAAGAGTTCGCTCGCGACCCGAGCATCATCGACGTGTGGTTCGAGTCGGGGAGCTCGTTCTACGCGGTGTGCGAGCCCGAGGCTGACCTCGGCGCCAAGGTGGACCTGTACCTCGAAGGCAGCGATCAGCACCGCGGGTGGTTTCACTCGTCGCTGCTGGTGGGCTGCGCCGTGCTCGGCGAGGCGCCCTACCGCGGCGTGCTCACCCACGGCTTCGTCTGCGACGAGAACGGGAATCCCTACGCCAAGAACACGATCCGCCGTCGGCAGGAGGCGCGCCGCGACGACCTCGTCGCACGCGTGGAGCGTGGCGATTCCCTGGCGTCGGCGCTCGCAGCGATGAAGAGCACCTGGGCGACGCCCGAGAAGGTCGCCGAGGCCAACAAGCGCCTCGGGAAGAAGACCTCCCTCGACGACGTTGCCCTCGCCATCGCCCAGGATGACATCGAGTACATCCCGCCAGAGAAGATCATCGCGGAGCAGGGAGCCGAGCTCTTCCGCGCGTGGGCGGCTTTCGTCGACTACGCCAACGACATGCCCTACTCGCGCGCCGTGCTGAACCAGGCCATCGACGCCTATCGGCGCATCCGCAACACCATGCGCTTCATGCTGGGTGCCCTGCGCGAGGAGCCCGCCCCGCTCGTCACCGAGGTCACGCTGGAGCCCCTCGACCGCTGGGCGATGGTGCGCCTCGGCGAGGTGCTCGCGCGCTGCGAGCGGGCCTACCGCGAGTACGCCTTCCGCGAAGCCTTCGCGGTGGTGCTCGACTTCTGCCAGGAGCTGTCGGCCCTCTACCTCGACGCCTCCAAGGACCGCCTCTACAACGACGCCCCCGATTCGGCGCGTCGTCAGTCGGCGCTCGCGACGATGCAGCACCTCGTGCGCTCCATCGCGACCATCGTGGCGCCCATCCTCCCGTTCTCCACCGAGGACGTCTGGGATCACATCCCGGCCTTCGCGGGCAAGGGCGACAGCGTCCACCTGGAGCTGTGGCCGACGGTTCCTGCGGTCAGCGACGGCGACGCGCTCATCGTCGCGATGCGCCGCCTGGGCGCGGTACGCACGGCGGTGTTCGCGGTGCTGGAGCCTGTGGTGCAGGCGTGGGGCGTCGAGAAGCAGGCCGCCAAGAAGGCGGGGCGCGAGCCCGGCGCGGGCGAAGGGGCGTTCGGGTCCGATGCGCGCATCGACCACGCGCGCGACGCCACGGTGACGCTCGCGTTGACCGAGGCCGAGCAGACCGAGCTGGGTCCGCTCGCTCCGCAGGCGGCCGAGCTCCTCGGCCTCGGCGAGCTCAAGCTCGCGGGCGAGGGGAGTCGTGTGAGCCTCGCGTCCGGGCCTGCGTGTGACCGTTGCTGGCGTCGTCGTGGCGACGTCGGCGACGACGGTCTATGCCCCCGTTGTCGTCACGCCGTAGAAGTCTTCGATCGCGCCCGCGGCGCGTGACCCCGTAGAGGAACCATGAGCGAAGAGACCCAGACCGAAGCCGCCGAGACCGCCGCCGTCGAGGCCGAAACGAAGCCCGCCGCGGAGGTCGTCGAGGCGAAGCCGTCGAAGCCCAAGACCCCGGAGGTCGAGCCCGTGACGGCCCGCGACTGGGCCTTCCTCGCGGCGGTCGCGATCGGTAGCGCTGCGGCCGACCTCTGGAGCAAGGCGTGGGCGCTCAGCCACCTGTCGCGCGTGAGCTCGCACCCGCCGCCCCTCTGCACGCCGCCCGCGGGCATGCAGCACTACCTCCCGCAGCGCATCGCCAACCGCGAGATCGTCCTCATCAAGGACTTCCTCGACTTCCAGTACGCGGAGAACTGCGGCGGCGCGTTTGGCTTCCTGCACGGCACGAGCGAGGCGCTGCGGCGGCCGTTCTTCCTGCTGGTCACCATCGGCGCCATCGGCTTCATCGTGCACCTCTTCCGCACGATGGAGCCCGGTCAGCGTCTGATGAAGTGGGCGCTCCCGCTGGTGCTCGGCGGCGCGGTGGGCAACCTCGTCGACCGCGTTCGTCTGGGCTTCGTGGTGGACTTCATCCACGCGCACTGGAAGACCCGCTACCACTGGCCGACCTTCAACGTCGCGGACATCGCCATCACCGTCGGCATCGGGTTGATGGTGCTGGAGTACATCCTCGGCCCGAAGAAGGCCCCGCGGCCGAGCACCGCGACCGTGACGCCGGCGACGAGCGCATGAGACCCGTCCTCGTCGCGTTGTTCGGGGCCGAGCTCCCCGCGTACTTCGCGATGCTGGCGACGGGCTTCGCGCTCGCGACCTTCATCGGCGCCCGCTGGGTCGGTCGCCTCGGTCACGACCGCGAGGTCATCATCGACCTCGGCCTCGCCATGGTGGTCGCCGGGGTCATCGGATCGCGCCTCCTCCACGTCGTCGCCGACGGCTACTTCTGGGACTACGTCCACCTTTGCACCGACCCCGCGCGGGTGTCGTGGCACATCACCCGCGAGCACTGCCTCCACAGCTCGGTCAACGGTTTGTGGGACGCGACGCGCGGTGTCTGTCACCCAAAGGAGGCCAACTGCTTCGCGTGGGCGGCGTTCTGGGCGGGCGGGCTCACGTATTACGGGGGCCTCATCGGGGCGACCGGGTACGCCGTGTACTTCCTGCGGCGCGAGCGCTTCCCGTTCTGGAAGGCTGCCGACATGGCGGGCTTCGCGGTGGCCCTCGGTCTCGCCTGGGGGCGCATGGGCTGCTTCCTCGCGGGCTGCTGCTTTGGCGTCGTGTGCGAGCACCCATGGGCTGCGTGGTTCCCGCGGTACTCGCCCGCGAGCGAGGCGCAGTTTCGCGCGCACCGCCTCGCAAGCGAGGCGATGGCGGCGCTGCCCGTGCACCCGACGCAGCTCTACGAGTCGGCAGGGTCGCTCGCCATCGCCGCGGCGGGCTACTACCTCGTGGCGCCGCGCAAGCGCTTCGACGGTCAGGTGTTCGTGTTCTTCCTGGCCAGCTACTCGGTGCTCCGATTCGCCGTGGAGGTGTTGCGCAACGACGACCGCGGCGGACTGCTAGGGCTGAGCACCTCGCAGCTCATCTCGGTGCTCATCACGTTGGGGTTGATCCCGGTGTACCGCTGGCTCGCAGCGCGCGCGCGACCCGCGGCGTAGAGGTCAGACCGGCCGGGATGCGGAGGGGCCGGAGGGCCGCAAGGGCGCAGGGGTCGCAAGGGTCAGGATGGCCGGGCGAGAACGCCATACCTGCTCGTGGACCGCAGTCCCTTGCGACCCTGGCGCCCTTGCGGCCTTCCATGACCGTTCACCTCCTCGAGTCGAGCGCTCGTCATTGGGACGTCGAGCGCTCGACATCCTGTTCGTGGCATTCTCGCGCTCATCGTCATGGGACTGCGCGACCACTTCCGACCGCCGCTCCATCCGGTCCATCACTGGGAGTCGTTTCACTCAAACTGGGCGACGCGCATCGCGGACGCGCTCAACGAGCGGTGGCTGCCGCGCGAGTACGTTGCCGAGGAGCAGACGCACGCCGGGACCAGCCTCGAGATCGCCATCGCCACCTTCCAGCGAGTGCAAGGCGACCTGCATCGCCTCGCGCCCGGCGACGCTGCGCCTTCGTGGCAACCGGGGCCTCCCGCGTCGACGTCGGCGCTCACGGTTCCCGACAGCTTCGAGGTGCGCGTGCTGTCCGACGTCGGCGGCGCCACGCTCGTCGGCGTCATCGCGCTCGTGAGCCCCGCCAACAAGGATCGCCCCGATCAGCGCCGCGCCTTCGCCACGAAGTGCGCGGGCTTCCTCCACCAGGGCGTCAGCGTGATCGTGATCGACGTCGTGACGACCCGGCAGGCCAATCTGCACAACGAGATCGTCGATCTGTTGGGCGCGCCGTCATTGTGCTGGTCGTCGCTCGCGGGCCTCTACGCGGTCGCCTATCGACCCGTCGTCCGCGCTGACTCCACGGAGCTCGACCTGTGGTCGGCGACCTTCGCGCTGGGCGACGCGCTGCCCACGCTGCCGCTTCGATTGCAGGGCGACCTCTTCGTACCCGTGGACTTCGCGAGCACCTACGAAGAAGCCTGTCGCAAGCGTCGCATTCCCGAGGCGTAGCTACGTCCAGCGCCGCAGCGCGCCGCCCGTCACCGTCGCCGCCGCCCGCGGTCCGCCGATCACGTACGGCAGCGCCTCCCATCCCGGCAGGTCGAGCACCGCGACGTCCGCGCGCGCGCCCACCACCAGTCGTCCGCGATCGCTCGCTTCGAGACACTGCCCCGCCGTCGCCGTGATCGCGAACCACGCCTCCACCGTCGACAGCCCCATCTGCCGCACCCCGAACGCCGCCATCCACGGCAGCGCGTCGCAGTGGCTCGTTCCCGGGTTGCAGTCCGTCGCCAGCGCCACCGCCACGCCGAGCGCCCGCATGCGCCGCGCGTCAGGCATCGGCTGGCCCAACGAAAACGCCGCGCCTGGCAGCAGCACCGCCGTCACGCCCGCCGCCGCCATCGCGCGCAATCCATCATCGCTGACGTGCTCTAGATGGTCCGCGCTCGCCGCCCCTACGGCCGCTGCAAACTCCGCCCCGCCCACGTCCTCGAACTGCCCCACGTGCAGCCGCGCGCGCAGCCCCATCGCCTTCGCCCGCGCGAGCACCGGCGCGCACTCCGCCACGCTGAACCCCGGCCCGTCGACATACGCGTCGATGAAGCGCGCCTCTCCTGCAACCGCGTCGAGCATCTCGCCGCCCACCTTCGCGAGGTAGCTCGTGCGACCTCCCTCGACGCCTCGCAGCTCCGGCGGCACCGCGTGCAGCCCGAGAAACGTCGGCACGACCCGCTCGCCCATCGCTCGCATCGCGCGCAAGCACCGCAGCTCGTGCGCCGTCTCCAGCGCGTAGCCGGTCTTCACTTCCACCGTCGTCGTCCCGAAGCGCGCCATCGCGTCGAGCCGCTTCGCCAGCGCGCTCACCAACACCTCGTCGTCGGCCGCTCGCAACGCCCGCACGCTCGCCGCGATGCCACCACCCCGCGCCGCGATCTCCGCGTAGCCCGCGCCCTGCACCCGCAGCGAGTACTCCCCCGCGCGGCCACCCACGAAGAGCGCGTGCGTGTGCGCGTCGATCAGCCCCGGCGTCACCAGTGCGTCGCCCACGTCGATCACCGTCGCGTCGTCCGTCAGCGACACGGCGCGCTCGACCTCGTCCGAGCGGCCCACGGCGACGATGCGGTCACCTGCGATCGCCACCGCGCCGTCTTCGATGATGCCCAACGGACCCGGGTCGAAGTCCGCCTTCGCCGCGCTCGTCGGCAGCACCCCGGAGCAGGTCACCACCTCCCGCGCACGCCGCAACAGCAGGGTGGCCGCGACCTTCATCGCATCATCCGATCCGGTGCGGAACCCTCACGCCCCGCTCGTCCGCAAACGCCTCCGCCCGCTCGTAACCCGCGTCCGCGTGGCGGATCACGCCCATCCCCGGGTCGCTCGTCAGCACGCGCTCCAGCCGCTTCGCTGCGGCGTCCGTTCCGTCGGCGACCACCACCATGCCCGCGTGCAGGCTGTTGCCGATGCCCACGCCCCCGCCGTGATGAACGCTCACCCACGACGCCCCCGCCGCGCAGTTGACCAGCGCGTTGAGAATCGGCCAGTCGCCGATCGCATCCGATCCGTCACGCATCGCCTCGGTCTCGCGGTGCGGCGACGCCACCGATCCGCAGTCCAGATGGTCGCGACCGATCACGATGGGTGCCTTCACCTTCCCCGTGCGAACCAGCTCGTTGAACACCTGCCCCACCTTCGCGCGCTCTCCGTAGCCGAGCCAGCAGATGCGCGCCGGCAATCCCTGGAAGGCCACGCGCTCGGAGGCCAGCTTGATCCAGCGTCGCAGCGACGGGTCGTCGGGCACCGCTTCGAGCACCGCACGATCCGTCACCGCGATGTCCTCGGGGTCACCCGACAGCGCCACCCAGCGAAACGGCCCGCGCCCCACGCAGAACTGCGGCCGGATGTACTGCGGGATGAACCCCGGGATCTCGAACGCGTCGTGCGCCCCCGCGAGCTGCGCCTCCGCCCGGATGTTGTTGCCGTAGTCGCACGCGATCACCCCGGCGCGCTGCATGTCGCGCATCGCCCGGATCTCCAGCGCCATCCCCTCGCGCGCCCTCGCGACGTAACCCTCCGGATCGCTCACCCGCAGCGCAGCCGCTGCCGCGAGCGACAGCCCCGCGGGGATGTATCCCACCAGTGGATCGTGCGCCGAGGTCTGCTCGGTCACGAAGTCGGGCAGCGCGTTGCGCCGCACCAGCTCGGGGTAGACCTCCGCCGCGTTGCCCACGAGCCCGACGGACACCACCTCGCCCTTCGCGCAGGCCTCGCGCATCCACCCGATGGCCTCGTCGAGCGAGTGCGTCGCGCGGTCGACGTAACGTGTCTCCAACCGACGTTGCACCCGCGCCGGGTCGACCTCCACCGCGAGGCAGCAGGCGCCGTTCATGGTGGCCGCGAGGGGCTGCGCGCCGCCCATGCCGCCGAGGCCCGCCGTGAGGATCCAGCGACCGCGCCACGAGTCGTCGAAGTGCTGTCGCGCCGCCTCGGCGAAGGTCTCGTAGGTGCCTTGAAGGATTCCCTGCGTGCCGATGTAGATCCAGCTCCCTGCGGTCATCTGCCCGAACATCGTGAGCCCCTGCGCTTCCAAGCGACGGAAGTGCTCCCAGGTCGCCCACTTCGGGACCAGCAGCGAGTTGGCGAGCAGCACCCGCGGCGCGTCGGCGTGCGTGCGAAAGCGCCCGACGGCCTTGCCCGACTGGATGAGCAGGGTCTCGTCGTCGCCGAGGTCGCGCAGCTCGCGCACGATGACGTCGAAGGCCGCCCAGTTGCGCGCGGCCTTCCCGGTGCCGCCGTACACCACGAGGTCGGCCGGTCGCTCGGCCACGTCGGGGTCGAGGTTGTTCATCAACATCCGCAGGGCGGCTTCTTGTGTCCACCCGCGGCAGCTCAGGACGTTGCCGCGGGGCGCGCGAACCATGCGAGGACCAGTGGACACATCCATGTCGCGGAGCGTAGGGGAGTGCCGACGCGCGCGGCAACCGACGAACGCGTTGACCTGTGCAGCGCGGCGCGTATCTTCGCGCGCCAGGAGATACGCCGTGAGTTTCCAGGGTTTCAGCGCGTCGGAGTTCGACGCCTACGCGCCGCCAAAGGCCAGCTCCAACGCCTCCAACCGCCCGCGCCTCGAAGCGCGGGAGAAGGCCATGACGCTCGGCCGCGTGATGCAGGCCGACGCGAAGGCGCTCGGTCTTGCTCTCGAACTGCGTGCCAGCGACGAGCACCCCTCCCTCTGGAACAAGCGCTCTGTCACGGCGCAGTGGGTGTTTCTGTGGCGCGACGCCGACGCGCGCCGCGAGCTCGAAGGGCTGCTCGAAGGCGGTCGCTCGCTGAAGGAGACGCTCACCGATCCGACGCCGTTCTTCCGCCACGCCTTCCTCGCGCTGCACGTCGACGCCGACGGGGTCGAGGTCTCGCTGCGCGTCCACGGTGACGCCTGGGTCGACGCGAAGAACCTCCGCGCTCGCGCCGCCTCCACCGAGGGCCGCGCTGCCCTGGTCGAGGCCATCCGCGCGCTGCCCGAAGACTTCGTGCTCGGTGTGACCGATGGCGCGCGACTCTCGGTGCGCGACGTGACCGACGCGACCTTCGACGAGGCGCTCGCGGCCTGGTCGCAGCCGTCGCAGTGGTGGTCCGTCGGGTGGCCGCTGCCCCGCGCGGTGGTGCTCGATCAGGGCGGCGCGCTGGAAGAGCCGATGCTCGAAGCCTTCCGCGCGCTCGTTCCCATCTACCGGCTGGTCGCGTGGTCGCGCGACAACGACCTCATCGCCGTCGACGGGGCCATCGCCCACGCCCAGGCCGAGCGCGCCGCCCACGCCCAGGAGGCCGCCGCGCGCGACGCCGCGTGGCAGACGCAGCACGACGCCGAGATCGCCCTCCGGCGCGACGCCGCCGCGACCGAGACCCGCGAGCGCCTCGCCGCGCTCGATCGCCCGCGCCCCGCCTTCGTGCGTCCCGCTGCGGTGGTCGCCCCCGTGGAGTCGCGACCCGAGCCGCGTCCCGCACCGAAGCCCGCCGCACCTCGTCCCGCGCCTGTGGTCGTCGCGGCTCCTGCGCCGGTCGTCGTGAACCCCGAAGCCGCGCTCACGCCAGGCGCGCGGGTGAAGGTCACCGCGGGCCCCTTCGCCGGGAAGATCGGCGCCATCGTCGAGCGCGACGTTCGCGGGGCGAAGGTGTCGTTCGGGCTTCTGTCGGCGCGGGTCAGCCTGGGCGACCTCGAAGCCTTCGTGAGCTGACTACGCGTCGCCTTCGCCGCCGCCCTCGTCGGCCGGGGGCGCGGGCTTGCGGGTGCTCTTGATGCGCGTGCGGGCCTGCACGTCGGGGCGCACCGTCGCCTCGCCGGCTTCGTCCTCCACGCTCTTGAAGCGCACCTCCATCTTCACCTCGAAGGCGAGGCCCGTGAGCACCTTCTTCATGTCCGAGGCGAAGCTGGTGCTCGTCAAGAAGTCGCGAATCTCCTTGGCGACGACCGAGTAGATCCCCTTCTTGGTCTCGTCGACCTGGTCGAGGAGCGCGTGCGCGACCTCCTTGGGGAGCCGGGTCTTCTCCACGAACGACCGCACCGTGTCCTCGCTCCGGCTGATGGCGCCGATGCCCGACTCGATGCCCTTCTTCACGAAGCGTTCGAGGATGCTGGCCCGCTCCGACTCGGTGCCCTCGGGCTCTGGCTTCTTGTCGTCCATTGGCTTCTTCCCGCGGACCGTACGAGCCACGCCTCCCGGGCGTCAACGAGCGCGCGTTCTGTGCTACCGCCGCTGTCCTGCCATGCGCGACGTGCTCCTCGTCTCCAAGCCCATCGCCCCCCCGTGGACCGACTCCAACAAGAACCTCGTGCGCGACCTCGCGACCGCCCTCGTGCGCTACCGCCCTCGGGTGATGGTCCCCGCAGGCGCCCGCCTCCCCGGCGTGGTCTGCGAGGAGATCTACACCGCCGCCGGGGCCTATGCGCCGAGCCGCCTCGCCAACGCCCGCGTGCTCGCGCGCCTCGTCGCGGGCCCGTCCGTCGACCTCTGGCACTTCTTCTTCGCGCCCAACCCGCTGACCCTCCGCGCCGGTTCCGTCGCGCGCGCCACGCGTCGCATTCCGACGGTGCACACCATCGCGAGCGCCCCCGACGACCTCGAACGTGTCGCCCCGCTGCTCTTCGCCGACGCCGTCATCGCATTGAGCCAACACTCCGCGCGTCGTCTCGCGGGCGTCGGTGTGCACGCGACGGTCATCCCTCCGGCACTGGCGCCCGTGAGCGTGAGCCCCGCCGCCATCGAGGCAGCTCGCGCGAAGCATGACCTCATCGGTCCGTACGTCCTCTACCCCGGCGACCTCGAACACTCCGACGGCGCTCGCACCTTCATCGAGGCCGCGGCCCTCGACGACGGCGCGCTCACCTGGGTCATTGCGGCGCGCCCCAAGACCGCCCGCGCCCAGGGGGCCCTCGCCACGCTCACGGCGCTGGCCGGGTCGCGTCGCGCGAAGGTGCGCTTCCTCGGCGAACTCACCGACATCCACGCCGTCGTCGCGGGCGCCGCGCTCACGACCCTCGTCGTCGACACCCTCCACGCCAAGATGGACCTCCCCCTGGTGCTGCTGGAGTCCCTCGCGCTGGGTGTTCCGGTGGTGGTCTCGTCCAACACGGCGGCCGTCGAGATCATGCCCTCGGGCGGTGCCGTCGCCCTGGCGCCCGGTGACCCGGCGGCCCTCTTCACGCAGGTGCGCTCGCTCGTCGATGCGCCCGCGACCCGCGCCGCCATGGCGACGGCCGGCGGGCAGTGGGTGGCCGCGACGTGCCACCCCTCGGTCGTCGCCGCCGCACACGAGCAGGTGTACGACCGGGTGCTCGCTCCCCGCGGGTGACGCCTCCCCGTCACGGGAAGTCCGTGATAGAGGCGACGCCCATATGAGCCGCGACGAAGCCACCCGCGCCTACTACGACGACTTCAGCCGCTGGTACGAGCGCGAGCGCGGCCGCGGCTACCACGGGATGATCGACGACCTGGAGTTCGACCTCACCGAGCCGTACGCCCGCGGCAAGCGGTGCCTGGAGGTCGGCTGCGGCACCGGGCTCATCCTCGAACGGGTCGCCGCCGTGGCGAGCGAGGCCGTCGGCATCGACCTCTCGCCGGGCATGCTGGAGAAGGCCCGCGAGCGCGGGCTCACCGTGCACGAGGCGCCCGCCACGAAGCTGCCCTTCGACGATGCGCGCTTCGACGTCGTGTACTCGTTCAAGGTGCTGGCGCACGTGCCCGAGATCGAGACCGCGCTCGCCGAGATGGCCCGCGTCTGCGCCCCCGGCGGAACCATCCTCGCGGAGTTCTACAACCCGCAGAGCCTCCGCTATCTGGTCAAGCGCTTCGGGCCCGCGGGCAAGGTCTCCGAGACCCGCACCGAGGCCGCGGTCTACACCCGCTTCGACTCGCCCGAGCGCGTGCGCGAGATGGTGCCGCGCGGAACATCGCTGGTGGGCCTTCGCGGCGTCCGGGTGTTCACGCCCACGGCGCGCGCCGTCACGCTTCCCGTCGTGGGTCCGGTGCTCACCCGCGCCGAGCACTTCGCGTTGCGCTCTCCGCTCGCTCGCTTCGGCGGCTTCCTCGTCGCCGTGCTCCGCCGCGACGGCTGAGCTTTCCCGCCGCACGGATCGCTTCGTCGCCGCGAGGGCATCGCGTACACTCGCGCGCGATGACCGCGCCCGCACGAATCCTGGTCGTAGACGATGAAGCGTCGCTGCGGCAGATGATGGACGTCCTGCTCCGTCGCATGGGGCACACCGTCGAGCTCGCGTCGGGCGTGCGCGAGGCGAAGGACTGCATCGCCGCGTCGCAGGCTCCATACGACCTCGTGGTCACCGACCTGATGATGGCCGACGGCACCGGGCTCGACGTGCTCGATGAAGCGCGCGCGCACTCTGTCGAGACGCAGGTGATGGTGGTGACCGCGCACGGCTCGGTGGAGACCGCGGTCGACGCCATGCGACGGGGCGCCTACTGCTACCTGGAGAAGCCCCTGAGCGTGAGCGAGGCGAGGGTGCAGGTGGAGAAGGCGCTGGAGAAGCGCTCGATCCTCAAGGACAACACCTCCCTTCGCATCATCACCAAGGGGCTCACGCCAGACGGTGCCAGCGGCTCGCTCATCGGGCGGAGCGCGCCCTTCCAGACGGCGATGGAGTTCGTGAGGAGGGCCGCGCCCAACCGCGCGAGCGTGCTCATCACGGGCGAGAGCGGCACCGGCAAAGAACTCTTCGCGCGCGCCATCCACACCGGCAGCGATCGGAGCACGGGACCCTTCGTGGTGGTCAACTGCGGCGCGCTCCCCGGTGAGCTCGTCGAAGCCGAGCTCTTCGGCCACGAGAAGGGCGCCTACACGGGCGCGACCAACAAGGGCCTCGGGATGTTTCGCCAGGCCGACGGCGGAACCCTCTTCCTCGACGAGGTCGGCGAGATTCCGCTGCCCGCCCAGGTGAAGCTCCTGCGCGCGCTGCAAGAGCGGAAGGTGCGCCCCGTCGGCGGAACGATGGAGATCCCCGTCGACACGCGCATCGTGGCGGCGACCAACCGCGACCTCGCTCAGATGGTGAAGGAGAAGCTCTTCCGCGAAGACCTCTACTACCGCCTCAACGTGCTCCGGCTCCACCTGCCGCCGCTGCGCGACCGTCGCGAAGACCTCCCCGCGCTCATCGAGCACTTCCGCGCGCGCTTCGCCGCCGAGAGCGGTCGCCCGCTGGTGAGCTTCTCCCAGGAGGCCCTGCGTCTGATGCTCGCCCACCAGTGGCCCGGCAACGTTCGCGAGGTGGAAAACGCCGTCGAGCGCTCGGTCGCGCTCTCGCAGGGGCCCACCATCATCCGCGACGACCTTCCCCCCGAGGTGCTTGGCGCCGCCCACGGCGCTCGGCCGGGCGAGCTGCTCCTTCCCCCCGAAGGGCTTCAACTGGAGGCGACCCTCGATGACATCGAGCGCAGCCTCATCCGGCAGGCGCTGGAGCGCGCCAAGGGCGTTCGCACCCACGCGGCGACGCACCTCGGGCTGACGTTCCGGTCGTTTCGCTACCGCCTCCACAAGCTCGGGATGGCCGCGGGCGACTCCAACCCGGGTGACGTCGACGGCGACGAGGGCGACGATCCGCGTCATCGTCGCTGAGCCGACCGACGCCTTCTCCCCTTACGCGCCAGGGTTGTCCCGCGGTATCGTCCGTGCACTGACGGTCGTCGCCTCGACCACCGCTCACGGAGGATCACGCCAATGACCACGACCCCCCGACGACCGCGCGTTCTGCGCTGGGCCCGCGCCGGCATGACCCTGATCGAGCTCATGATGGTGGTGGTCATCATCGGCGTGCTGGCAGGCGTCGGGCTGTTCTCGTACGGCGCGTACATCCGCCGCAGTCGCTCGTCCGAAGCGCGCACCATGCTCGCCGCCATCGCCGCGCGCGAAGAGGCGTACCGCTCGGAGTTCGGGTCGTACTGCGCCGCGGGCGTGATGGGTACGCCCACCGCGCTCGGCCTCAGCAACGCCTGGCCCGCTGCCACTCCCACGGCCGCTCGCGTGCCGTTCTACGTCACGGGCATGCCCCAGGAATGGCTCCAGCTCGGGTTCCGCCCCACGAGCGACGTCCGCTATCGCTACCTCGTGGTCGTGGGCGCGCCTCCGACCTCGCCGCCTTCTCCCTACGACGCCGGCTGGTCGAGCGGCCCCAACCAGGACCTCTGGTACGTCGCCGAGGCCTACGGTGATCTCGATGGCGACAACACCCGCTCCACCTTCGGCATCTTCTCGGGCAACACCAACACCATCCGGGTGGTCAACGAGACCGAGTAGTCCGCGCCTCACGCTGCCCCACCCATGCAACGAAGCTCTGTCGTCGGCGCGCTGGTGATGGTCGTCGGCGCGCTCGGCGTCGCGCCGCTGCGGGGTACGCTCAACCGCCAGTACGACGCGAGCCGGAGGGTGCTCGACACCGCGCAGATTCCCACCACCACGGTGGCCCGCGTGGTCTCGCTCGGCCACGTCGAGTGGGTCGCCGACGTGCTGTGGATCAACGGGCTCCTCTACTACGGCGAGTCCCTCTCGGCGCGTAACCCGGGCCGCTACGTCGACCGCTACGCCTCCGTGATGCTCGACCTCGATCCGCGCTTCCGCGAGGCGTACCTCTGGGCCGCGGTGGCGCTCGTCATGCGGCCAGGAGAGGTACCCGTCGAGGACATCCGCAGCGCAGCCGCCCACCTCGCCGACGCCCTGCGGATCTTCCCCGAAGACGGCGAGCTGCACTTCCAGCGCGGTGCTGCCCTGGCGTTCGAACTCGGGCCGCGGCTGCCTCGCGACAGCGACGAACGGCGACGGGCGAGGGCAGACGCGGCGGAGCACTTCCGTCGGTGCTCGGCCCTCGGCGCAGGGCCCGACTTCATCTCGCTTACCGCGGCGTCGCTGCTGACCGAGGCGGGGCGCTACGGCGCGGCCATCGAGACGTTGCGCGATGGGCTCGTGCACGTCGAAAACGCCGACTTCCGCGCGCGCATCCAGGAGCGCCTCGCGGAGCTACAGCGCACCCACCCCAGCGACGACCGCGGCCTCGAAGAGATGCAGGCCATCGAGGCTGCGCGGCGGAGGGAGTACCCCTATCTGCCGACGCAGCTCTACTTGTTCGTCGGGCCCCGCGCGGGGCGCTGACTATTCCAGGGGGCGGTTGAGGAAGTCGGCGGTGCCGCCGGCCGTGATCGTCACGTTGAAGGTGCCGCGCGCGGCGAGCTCTTCGTTGACGCAGCTGACGCGGTAGGTGCCCGCGGGGAGGGTGCGCATGCTGGGCGTGCTGAAGGACCCTCCCTGCCCGGCGACGGTGCAGGTGGATGCCGGCCGGGTGGAGATTCGCAGGCGACCCGTGCCGCCCGCAGCGGGCGTCGGCGTGGGCGTCGGAGCAACAGCGACGGGCCGCGGACCCGTCGGAACCGCGGGTCGCGGACGCACCACCGGTCGCGGACCACGCGGTGCGGTCGCGACGACGACGGGTGCCGGTGCAGGCGGGACGACGGGGTTGACCGTCGGCACCACGGGCGCGGGCACCACCACCTGCGACGGACCAGGGCCCGTGGGCGTGGGCGTGGGCGTGGGCGTGGGGAGCACCGCCTGGTTGGTCTCGGGCATCGGCGGCACCGGCGGAGGAACGGCCGCTGCGGTGAGCTCGGGTTCGAGCTCGACCTGCATCTGGGTGATCTGCCCATCGCGCACCGGCACCTCCTGGGTGAAGGGGCGGAAGCCGGGCTTGCGCACTTCTACCCGGTGGAGCCGCTCGACGCTGAGCTCCGGCACCTCGAAGCGCTGGCCGTTGCCGACG
Source organism: Polyangiales bacterium (assembly GCA_044229975.1). Lineage (GTDB taxonomy): Bacteria > Myxococcota_A > Polyangia > Polyangiales > SCUS01. The sequence continues at coordinate 29,965 of JBGARZ010000003.1, read as the reverse complement.
AGCGGCTGGCTGTCGACGAGCACCGCGACACCACCGACGTTGGTCGTGATGAGCAGGCCGCCGGAGTGGTCACCGCGGAAGAGCTTCAGCCCGATGATGACCAGCGCCGCGACGGCCACGACACCAAGGAGCGCCAGCACCACGACGGAGCTTCCCTCGTTGCGCCGCGGCTCCGGGCGAGGCGCGACGGGCTCGGCCGGCGGGCGCGAGAACTTCGGGTCGCCGCCCATCCGCCACGCGTCCTTGCCGTTGGTCGGCGGAGGCACGCGCGAGGGTGAAGGAGGCGGCGTCGAGAGGGGCGGTGAGTTGACGGCGGGCATCGCCATCGGCGCGGCGATGGCGGGTGCGGCGATGGCGGGTGCGGCCACCGCAGGGGTTGCGTTGACGACCGGCGGCGCGATGGCCTGGAGCGTGGTCGATGGCAGCGGCGGGGCAGCGACGGCCGACGCCGCAGGCACAACGGGGACCGAGGACGCGCGGCCGGGCAGGGCGGGCAGCGCGGGGAGCACGCCCGTGGTGCGGCCGTTGGCGTTGGCGTTCGCACCAGCGCTGGCACCCGGGTTGGTGCGGCTGTTGCGCGGGATGGCCGGGGGCGAGCTCGGCATCTTGACCCCTTCGGGGCGGTCATAGATCTGCGTCGCGAGCTCTTCCTCGTCCCAGTCCATCTCCTGGATCTCGGCGGGCGCGACGGCGGCCATGGCGGGCGCGACCTTCGGGCCTGATCCGGGCAGCGTCGGCGGCGCGACGGCGGGCCCCGAGCCCGACGCCGAAACGGGGCGTGCGGGCAACGGCGGCGTGACCATCGAGCTGCGTGCGACCGCCGCGGCGGCCGCAGCCGCGGCGGGGCCACCGACGCCCATCACGGTGCCACGCGGAGCGCGGGGCGGAGGCGGCGGGGGAGGCGGCGTGCCGGAGTTGCGCGGCGCGGGCGCGCCCTTCGGGGAGCCGTTGGGCGGGGTCGGCGCCGAGAGGACGGCGGTGCCTTCGAGCTCTTCGAGGTCGTTGGCCTTGTGCGAGTCGAACTTGCGGAACTCCTCGTCGCGGGTGAGCTCGCGGGAGATCTCCTCGGCGAAGATCTTGTGCACGTAGGCGCTGAGGTCCTTGCGCGCGAAGAAATTGCCCGACGTGTACATGAACGACTGGAGGTCGTCGTGCAGGTCCATCGCGCTGCGGTAGCGGTCTTCGGGGTGCTTCGCGAGCGCCTTGAGGACGATGGCTTCGAGCTCGTCGGGGATGCGCTTGTTGTAGGTCGTCGGCGGCATGATCTCGACGTTGCGGACCTTCTCCAGCGTGGAGAAATCCGACTCGCCGACGAAGAGCCGCTCGTTGGTGAGCAGCTCGTAGAGGCAGATGCCCACCGCGAACACGTCGCTGCGGCGGTCGACCTGGAGGCCGCGCACCTGCTCCGGGCTCATGTACCCGAACTTGCCCTTGAGGATGCCAGCCTGCGTCTTCGAGCTCTTGCTCGCCGCCTTGGCGATGCCGAAGTCGATGAGCTTCACATCCCCGTCGTAGGAGATGAGGATGTTCTGCGGGGACACGTCGCGATGCACCAGCTCGAGCGACCGGCCCGCGGCGTCCTTCTTGTTGTGCGCGTAGTCCAGGCCCTCGCACAGCTTCATGACCATGTAGCAGGCCATCGGAACCATGATCGGCTCCGAGCGCTTCTTCACGCGCTCGAAGATGGCCCGCATGTCCTTACCGGCCACGTATTCGAGGGCGATGAAGTACGAGTCGCCGACCTTACCGAGCTCGAAGATCTGCGCGATGTTGGGGTGCGTGAGCTGCACCGCGAGCTTCGCCTCGTCGACGAACATCGCGATGAACTCTTGATCCTCGGCGATGGAGGGGAGGATGCGCTTGAGGGCTACGAGCCGCTCAAAGCCCGCCTCACCAAACGACTTGGCCTTGAACACCTCGGCCATCCCGCCGACGCTGATGCGCTCAAGCAGGTAGTACTTCCCGAACTTGACGGGACTCTTCACCGCAGGACTCTCCTCGGGCCGATCAGGGTACCTGTTGAAAGCTGTAAAACGGGATCGCAGTCGAAAGGCCCCGGCGTTCTACTCGTTGCGTGCTCGCGCCGTCAACGACAGCGCCCATCGCATCACCGCTCTCTTCCCGCAGCTTCACTGCGGCGAGGGAGTCACGGCGCGTGCGACGGTCGTTGAGACTGCGCCGGGGACGGTGATCCTTGGGTAGATCGTCGGCGGACCTACCGCGGTGTTCCGGCGTCACCGGGTGCTCGACCGCTCCCGCCCCAGCTCGGCACCGACACCCGCTGTCCCCCGGTGAGGTTGATCTGCACCCCGCCATCACCCGTCTGTCGGTAGCGCACCCGACGGTGCTGCGCGTCGTACCAGACCCGCGTCGGCACCGGTCGCACCTCGGGAAACACCCGCTCCGCGCCGCCCCGGCCTCCGAGCACCAGGTCGAGTCGCGGCGTCGCCTCGGGCCCGAGCGCAGCGCCAAGCGCATCGCGCCCGGCTTCGGTCGTGAGCGTCGCGCCTCCCGTGAGACTCAAGCGCGTGCCCGCGCAGCCGACCAGCTCGAAGGCCGCTGCCAGCAGGTCGGGCATCGCGCGGTCGGCCACGGCGAGCACCAGGAAGCCGTCGCGATCGACACAGGCGCCGCGCGTCGCGGGTGATCCGGGCGCGAGGGCCTCCCCTTCGAAGCCATCGCCCTCGGCGGACTCCACCCAGCGACCGCCCGCCTGTGGGTCCCAGCGGAGGCGAGGGGTTCCGGTCGAGGGAGGCGCTGAGCTCACGAGGGTCGCGACGCGTTCGGTGGCGCCGGGCGGCGCCGACCGCACGCGACGCGGATCGACGCGCAGCAGGTTCACCCAGCGATCGGGATGGCCGACGTCGGGACGCACGCGAGTGCGCGCGAGAGGCCACGGGAAGGGCACGCGAGAGAGGCCCTCGACGGTCCATCGCCCTTCGCCCTCGACGGGCGGCTGGTTGGGTGTCGGCATCGGAGCTCCTGGCAGAACAGGCCGGAGCATCAGGAAGAAGAAGTCCCGCGGGTCGCGCTTGATGTACCGCGGGAAGCTCATGGGGTGCATGCCCCTGACCATGCGTCGCACGCGGTACTCGAAGCCCGGCGCACCGGGCACGGGGCCCTGCGCTTCGGCGTCGCGCACGGGCCCTCGCGGCAACGGCGGCAGCGTTCCGGTGCGCCCCACCCGGTAGAACTCGAAGCCCGTGTTGGCGCCGTTCATGTCGAGGTGCAGGCCGTAGGAGCAGCGCGCCGCGAGCATCGCCTCGCCGAGCGACACTTCCGTGAGCCCGTTGCCCCAGAAGAACGCCACGTGCCCTTCGACTGTTGAGCAAAGCCCCGTGCGCGCGGTGTGCGTCTCGCCCGGCGGCCCACCCGGCGCGGTGCCTCCCCAGAAGTTGCGGTGATACGGGTTGAGCACGCCGTCCTCCACGAGGGCGGTGAGGTTCTGCCGAAACTCCAGCACCTCGGACGGAATGGCGGCCTGATCGGGCGGCCACGATCCGAAGCCGGTGCGCCCGCCTTCGAGCACCGCGATGGTCGCGCCCCATGGCTTCGGCGGAAGAAACAGCGTCCCCTCGGCGAACACGCCCCACTCGCCGTGCAGCGCCTGGAAGCCGCCGTTGAATCCCGCGACCATCCTCGACATCGTGCGCGGGTCGCGCGGCACCGAGCCGCTGCCGGTCTCGCCCGTCGCGCCCATCGGCTCTTGCGATCCCGGCACCACGTGCAGCTCCACCTGCCGCGCGTCCCAGAGCGTGACGTACACCCGCGTGTCGGGCCGCTCCGGGTCGGTGCGGATGAAGGATTGCGCGAAGGCAGGTGGCGCTCCGGGGTTGCCGCCGACGAAGGGGTCGTCGCGCGAGATGAGCGACCACTCTCCCTCGTGCGCGAGCGCCGGTCGCAGCCGCGCGGTCATGGGCGTCGGCGGCCACCCCTCGACGGGGCCATCGACGTCGCGCGTCGGGCCCGAGCGCAGCACGTCCGCGAGGTCTTCCGCCACTTCGGCCTGCGAGGTGTCTTCCCCGATGCGAACCCGGGCGCGCGCCACCTCGTGTTGCAGCCCGAACGCCACCCGCTCGGCCCACGCGATGGGCGCTCCGCCGATCCATGGAATCGCGCGGACCGTGTCCACCGCCCACGTCACCCAGCCCGTGGTGCCAGCGAGGCGCGGCCTCTCGCGCAGCAGATCGGCGCCCTCGACGATGTGCCGCGACGGCGCATCGACGACCAGCGAGCGCGCTGCCGTGGACACCGCGAGCCGGTCGCCCTGCCAGCGCAGCGAGAGCGAGCGCACGGGTCGCGTGAGGTCGAAGCGGTCGAGCCCGTAGCCCGCGAGGCGCCCGCTCGACTGCAGCCGCGACACCGACGCGCGCAACCGGGCCCCGCGATCGCCGGTCGCGCGCAGGGCCTCGGGGGCGCCCGCGAGGTCGACCACGGTGAAGGCCACCACCTCGTCGCCGACCCGTGTCGCATAGGCGCCCCACCGGCCCGCGACCGAAAGGCTTCCTTCTTCGGCGCCGGGCGAGCGGGTGAGGTTCGACACGTCGACGATGGAGAGCACGCGACCCCGTGCATCGCGCCGCGCGGTGACAGCGAACACGTCGGCCACCTCGCTCCCCGAGCGGGCGAGCACCAGGGCCCGGTCGCCGAGCGCCGAGCGGGAGAACCAACCGGGCTCGTCGATGACGGTGAGCCCGCGACGGGCGAGGGCGGTCCGGAGGTCGCGCGGGCCTGGCGTGCCGAGGGTGAGGGCCACGCCAACGCCAACGCCAAGCGACACCGCGAGCGCGGAGGGAGCCCGGGTCGTCGGTCGGGGTTTGAGGTCGGGACGGGGCTCGCGGCGTGGCATCGGGGCGATCGCGCCCAACGCTCTACAAGCAACTCCACCGTCCGCGCAAAGACCGTCTCCCGAAGGGCCTCCCTTGATCGCGTGTGTCCCCCTGTTCTAGAACGGCGCCGCCTCATTCGCCCGCCCGCACGGAGCCCAAGATCCCGATGCAGACCTCCTCCCGGCTCAGCGCCCTGTCCGTCACGCTCGCTGCGCTCACGGTCCTCTCCCACGCCGAGGCGCAGCCCCGGCCGGTTCGTCCCCCCGCGACCGCCGCCGCCGTCGCCCGGCCGCTGACGCTGCGCGAGGCCATCCAACGACTCCAGTCGCGCGACACCGATGAGGTCATCGAAGGCGTCGACGCGCTCACCCGCATCGGCACCGCCGAGGCCGTCCCGCCGCTCGTCGCGCTCGTGCACGGCGGCCTCCCCGACGACGTGCTCGACCTCGTGGTCACCAAGCTGGGCATCCTCGGGCGCCCGGAGGCCATCGACGAGCTCTCCTCGCTCCTGCGCCACCGCCGCGCCACGGTGCGCCTCCGCGCGGTCACCTCGCTCAGCCAGATCCGCGACCCGCGCACCCGCAGCCTCATCGAGTCGGGCCTGCGCGACTCCGACAACGGCGTCCGCGCCGAGGCCGCCCGCGCGCTCGGGCGCATCAATGCCCGCGGCTCGCTCGCGCTCCTCCAGCGGGCCTTCGAGCGAAACATCCCCGAGGCCGCCGAGTCCATCGGGGCGCTCGGCGACGCCGCCGCGGCCGACCGTCTGCTGGAGTCCGTCGGGCACGCGCCGCTCTCGGTGCTGCTCCCGGGCTTCCGTCGCTTCCTCGACCGACGCGACCTCCTCGACCCGGTGAAGCTCCGCATCGTCGAGCAGCTCGTGTCGCGCTCGCCCACCACCCAGGTGAAGGCCTTCCTCCAGGAGTGGGTGCGCGAACTCCCGCCCGCCGATCGCTCCCGCTCGCGCGCCCGCGCCGAGCTCGCCATCCGACAGATCAACGACGCCCCCGCGGCTGGAGCCCCCCGATGAAGCGCCGCGCCCTCGCTCTCTCTGCCCTCGTCACCGTGTCCGCGATGGGCTGCATGCCGCCCATCCGCACCACCACGGCGTTTTCGTCGCGCTTCGGCGACAACAACCGCGCCCGCCTCGGTGAGGTGGCCTCGCGGGCCGGAGCCACCGCCGTCACCGATCGTCCGCGCAACAGCACCGGCCGACCGCTCATCGCGGCGGTCACGCAGGGCGAGGGCCGCGCCGTCGCGGTGTACGACGCCTCGACGGGTCAGGCCCTGTGGTCCCACCCCATGGCGGCCACGAGCACGCCCGAAATCCTCGGCGACGCGCTGGTGGTCGAGGTCGGCTCTTCGACGAAGATCCTCGACCTCGCGACCGGCGCCGAGCGCGGTCACGTCGAGCATCAGGGTCTCGACTTCGCGGGCGCCGACCGCGACGGCGACACCATCGTGATGTGCTTCGCGGCGGGGCTCACGGGAGGCGGTCGCCGCTCCGGCCGCGTCGCTGCGTTCGACGCTCGCAGTGGTAGCGAGCGCTGGTCCCACGAGCTCGGCGGCATCGTCGGCCGCCCGGCGGCGCGCGGCGGGCTCGCGTTTGTTCCGTGGGACCGCCAGAGCATCGCGGTGCTCGGCCTCGACAACGGGGTCGAGCGGGCGCGCCTGCGCTCCACCGACGACGTGTTGTCGTGGGTGTTCGCGTCGCCGCAGGGCGTCTTCTACGGCGGCCGCGGCATCTACCGGCTCAACGCCGACAGCGCCTCGGGCACCCGCGCGGGCAGCCAGTTTCTCGCCAACCCCTTCGAAGGGATCCCGGGCGACCCGCTCATCTACCGCGACGCGTTTCTGCCCACGACGGGCACCCGCACCGCGCGCGACCGCATCCGCTTCACGTTCCTCCCGGGCGGCGACGCCGAGCGCCTCGCGGTGCAGGGCGACACCATCTTCGCGGCCTACTACCACGACGTGCTCGCGGTCGACGCCGCCACCGGCGCCGTGCGCTGGGCCACACGCCTCGAAGAGGACGTCGAGGCCATGCAGCTCACGCCCACCGGGCTCTTCGTGGTCGCGGCGGGCGGTCGCGTGCGCGGCATCGACCCGGCCACCGGGTCCGTCGGTGTCGTGGCGCAGCTCAACGCCCAGGTCGGCGCCATCGAGCTCGACCTCGGCGGCCTCGCGCTCCCCGCCGAGCGCACCGCGCCCGAAGGCACCGCGCGCGAGCAGCTCGTCTCGCTCATCCGCGACAACGACAACCGCCTCGTGCCCTTTCGCGCCTTCCTGGTGAGCCGACTCGCGCGCCTGGAGGACGAAGAGGTCACCCACGACCTCCTCGACCTCTACACGCAGCGCTCGATTCCGTCGCAGCTCAAGCAGACCATCGCCACGGCGTTGCAGTCGCGGCGCAACGGCGCGCGCTTCCTCGTCGCCGCGCTCGAAGAACACTTCGACTACCTCGAAAACCACTCGGCGCCGCCGCTCCAGGTCATCGCGCCGACGCTCGTCGCGATGAACGCCCGCGAGGCAGTACCCGGCCTCACCGCGCACCTGCTCGACCACGAGACGCCCATCGAGGCGCTGCCCGATGTCATCAACGCCATCGGCGCGCTGGGCGAGGGCGGCGCGGTGCCGGTGCTCCAACGCTGGGTGCAGCTCTACCAGTCGGACTCGACCTTCCGCGGTCCCGAGCGCGCGGTCGCCCTCAACACGGCCATCGACGCGATCTTCCGTCACGGCGACGCGGGCGCGCGCACCTGGCTCCAGCAGCTCTCCGAGGACACGCGGGTCAACCCCGTCCCGCGCGCCCACGTCGGCGAACTCCAGCAGCGCGACGCGGCGGCCACCGCGACGGCGGCCAACCAGCAGACCGAGAGCGAGCGCGTGGCCGCGTTGCAGGCGGAGCTCAATCACCTGCACGAGGCGCAGCAGGCGGTGCCCACGTCGCTCACCGACGCGGCCTTCGACGAGGTCTGGAACACCCACCTCGACGAGGTGCGCGAGTGCGCCCAGGGGGCGGTGAGCCGCAACGGAACGCTCAACCAGATCCGCGTGGTGGTCACGCTGCGCAGCGAGCTGCCGCGGCGCTTGATGGAGGCCAATCCTCCGGCGCGCACGGCGGGCGCCGACGGCGCGATGCACCCGACGACCACCGAGGAGTCGCAGGCGTGGGTCGCCGCCCAGGCCGCGGCCCTCGCGGCGCAGCACGCGCGAGTGCGGCTCACGACCTACGCGCCCAACGACCCCGAACTGCGGGCGTGCATGGATCGGGTGATCCAGCCGCTGGAGTTCACGGCGTTTCGCGAGATGCGTCAGGAGTTTCGTCGGGTGATCGACACCCGCGCGTCGCGCGCGCAGGGCGGCGGCGAAACCATCAACGGCCTCGGGCTCGACCCGCAGGGCCGTGAGCTCCCCTGGTGGCTCGTCTCCGCTCCGACGCTGGAGGTCGAAAACGTGGCGCCGGTCGTACCGGTGGCCCGCCCGGGCACGCGGCCGACGACCCCGACCACGCCGACGACCCCGACCACGCCGACCACGCCGACCACGCCGACCACGCCCGGAACGCCTGCGGCGCGGCCCTGGTGGGAGGAGTGACGTACAAACCCGCGGCCCGAGAGGTGTCCGCGGGGGTGTACTTTGGCCTTGCCGCTCGCTCCGGGGTGGCGCTATGAGACGGACCCGCGTGCGTTTGCGCGCTGCTCCCGAGGAGGGCGTCCGTGAAGGAACTTGTCCGTTATCTGCTCGACAACATCCAGCTCGACTTCCAGGGCGACATCGACATCGACACTGTTCGGGAATTTCTGCGGAAGGACGACAACCACGAGTCGCGTCAACTCCTGCAGAAGCTCAACCAGGACGGCACTGTCGACGATCTCCTGCTGACCCTGGCCGACGTGCTGAAGCCGATGATCACGCGGGGCATCACCGACCAGGTCGTCCGCGAGCAGATCAACGAGTACGCCGACTCCTAGGCCTCGCCCTTCCTCTGCTCGGCGCGTGTGACGCGCTGCCGAACAACACCCTTCCTCCCAGCCAGCTCCAGGTGCTCTCGACGGAGCCATCCGCCCCGGATGGTGGCCGCGGGAGTCACCCCATCGGCCCGCCCCTCCGGGTGCGCTTCGATCGATTGCTCGCGCCGTCGTCCATCAACCGCACGCAACTCCGTCTGACCACGGGCGGCCTCCAGGCCTTCGCTGGCCTCCGCTACGATCCCATCGATCGTTCGCTCAGCCTCTACCCCAGCGCCAACGACCTGCGCCCCGGCCTCGAGTACGTCTTCACCGTCGACGTCGGGCTCCGCGGCTGGGAGGGCAGCGCCATGAGCCACCCCATCGAGGTGCGCTTCCGTCCGACCGTCCGCGTCGACGTCGCGCCGCCGAGGGATGTCTCGCTGCGCCTTGAGGTCGCCCCGCTCCTGGCCGCGCGTTGCACCGGGTCGGGCTGTCACGGCGGCGACGACCCGGCCATGGGACTCGACCTGTCCACGGCCGACGCCATCCGCACCACCGCCGTCGGTGTGCTCGCGCGCGAGCGCGGCGGGAGAGCCTTCCTGGAGACGCTCGATCCGCGATGGTCGACCCTGCCGCGGGTCGACCCCGGCATCACCGCGGGGCAAGGGCGCCCCGAGTACAGCTACGTCATCTACAAGCTCCTCGGTGACGGCCCCATCTGGGGCGCGCGGATGCCTCGCGGAGGCGTTGCCCTCAGCGACGAGGAGACGCGGCTGGTCGCCGATTGGATCGCCGCGGGCGCCCCCGACTCCTGAGCGTCTTGACACTCTCGCGAGGCGCAAAGTAGAGCCGTCCGTCATGTCTCGTCCCCGCTTCGAACTGTGCGTCGTGCTGGTCCTCGCGGGCCTCGGTCTGGGCGCGAGCTGTCGCAACAACCGGGCTCCGGCCACGCCCGACGGCGCCACGCGCGCGGGCGATGCTGCTCGCCCGCAGGCAGCCGCGCGCACGGGTGACGTCACGGAGATCCCCGGCATCGACCTCGCCGACTTGAGCAGCAGCGAGCGCGAGAACTTCTGGGCGCTCGCCAACGAAGAGCTCTCCACCTGCGGCGAGCCCTATTCGCTCGCCGTGTGCGCGCGCGATCGTCGACCGTGTCGCACGTGCTCGCCGGCGCTCCGCTTCCTCGCCCGCATGGTGCGCGACGGTCGCAGCCGCGACGAGGCGTCCGAGCAGCTCCGGCTCCGCTACAGCCCCTCCAACGCCGCGACGGTCAACACCACGGGCGCCCCGTCGCAGGGCGCCGCCGACGCGCCGGTCACGCTGGTGGAGTTCAGCGACTACGAGTGCCCGCACTGCGCGCACGCGATCCCCATCATCCAGCAGGTCGAGCACGACTTCCCCGGTCGCCTGCGCGTCGTGCACATGAACTTCCCGCTCAGCGGCCACACCCACGCGATGGCCGCCGCGCGCGCCGCCCTCGCGGCCGGGCGCCAGGGGAAGTTCTGGGAGATGCACGCGCTGCTCTTCACCAACCAGCGCGCGTTGGAGACGGCCGACCTTGCGCGCTACGCGACGCAGCTCGGCCTCGACATGGCCCGCTTCCGCGCCGACATCGCGTCGCCCGAGATCGAGGCAGCCATCGCCGCGACGCGCCGCGAGGGCGAGCGCCTCGAGCTGAGCGGGACGCCGACCATCTACATCAACGGTCGCCGCTACGAGCTGCCCATCGAGCGCCCGATGCTCCGCGACTGGATCCAGGAAGAGCTCGACGCGGCGGGCGCGCACTGAGCGCCTCGCCCGCCCTCAGCGGCGGGCGTCGCGCTTCTCGGCGAGGTCGGCGACGGCTTGACGGTGCGACTGCGAGGCGAGGGCCTCAGCGAGCTGGCCCGCGATGTAGCTGGCCGCGTCGACCTCGTCGGCCTCGAACGCGGGTGAGCCCGGCAGGCGGGCGACGTGGACGAGGGCGAAGAGCCGGTCGCGGACGAGACCCGGCGCGAAGAGGGCCGCGCCGCCGTCGCAGGCCGGGTCGGTGAGATCCGTGCCGTGAGCTTCGGCGACCGCGAGCGCGCGCTTGGAGCGGGCCGCGGCGCCGTAGGAGCCAACCTTGGCGCCCACGCGGTGGTCGAGGCGCCCCGTGTTGGCCTCGCCGTGGACCACGAACTCGTCACGGTTGATGTCGTAGCTGAAGACGAGCACGGCATCGCAGCGCAGGTGCTGGGTGAGGATGCCCGCCACGAACGCGCAGATGTCCGTTGGGTCCTTGAGGAACGACAGCTCCATCAGTCCATCGAAGAGATCGCTGAGCAGGTCGGGGCCGCGTCGGCCGCCCGTGAAGCGCTTGCGATCGGCCGCCGGCGCAACGGGAGCAGCGGGCGTCTCGGCCGCCGGAGGAACGCTCGCCGCGCCCTCCGCGACGGGCTTGGTCTCGGCGGCGACGGGCTCGTCGGACGCTTCGGGCGCGAGGGACATGCTCGGCTCGGCCACCGGCGCATCGGGTGTGGCGGCGGTCTCCGTCGCGGCGACGACCGCGGGCGGAGCGACAGCATCGGGCACCACTACCGCTTCGGTGGCGACAGGCGTCGCAGCAACGTCCGCAGGCGTCGCCTCCACCGCCGCCGCGGTCTCCGTTGCCGCGGGGGCCTCGACGACGGGTGGTTGCGGTTCGCCCGGAGCGGTCTCCGCGGCGGTCTCGGCGACGGCGGGCGCGGCGGTCTCGACGGGCGACGTCACCGCGACCGGTGCCTCGACGGCGGCCTCGGGCGCAGCGAAGGGCGTCTCAGGCGTGACGTTCGGCGCCGCGATCTCCGCAACCGCCGCCGTCGGTAGCGTCGGCTCCACAACCACCGCGGCAGGCGCGGCGGGCGAGACCTCGGCGACCGCAACCACAGGCTCGGCGTGCGTCGTCGTCTCGGGCTGTGGCGCCGCCACGTCGGCCTCGGTCACAGCCTTCCCGTTGACGACGGGCGCTTCGACCGCCGCGGCCGGAGGCGCGGGCGCTGCCACCGGCGCGAGCGCTGGCTTGATCTGCATCTCCGGCAGGTCACCCCGCCAGTCACGCCAGCGCAGCACCACCAACGGAGGATGGGCCGGTCGCTGCGAGAAGCGGTGATCGAAGACGGCGACGTTGACGTAGCGGCCGCGCGGTCGGGTCGCGAGTGAGCGCTTGAGGGTCATCAGGGTCTGCCGCGCGACGGCCTCCGCCTCGATGACGGACGTGCCTTCGGCGACGCAGAGAACCCGCTCGCGATAGGTCAGCGGGTTGGTCGGACCAGGGTCTTGATCGCGCTCGAACAGCACCGTCGTCGGGACGACGGGCGCCTCCGAGGGACTGCCATTCGAGGCAGTGGACGACGACGCGGGCTCGGCCGTGGGACGGCTGGTGGTCGGCGTCTCAGCAACGGTCGGCGTCGGCGCAGCCGGTGCCACGAAGATCGGGCGATCGACGGTCGTCACGGAGAGATCGTCGACCACGACAGGCTTCGCGGGCTCGGCGACGACGGGTGTCTCGACCGCGACCGGAGCGGCCTCGGGCACGACGACCGCGACGGGTTCGGGAGCCTTCTCGGCCACCGCTGCGACAGGCTCAGGAGCCTTCTCGACGACGGCGGGCTCAGGAGCGTTCTCGACCACCGCGGGAGCGGGCTCGGAGACCTTCTCGGCGACGGTCGCAGCGGGTGCAGCCGCTTCGAGCTTCGCTGCGGCAGCCGGGGACAAGAACATCCCCACCACGGTCCCCGAGACCCCCGACGGAACGTCGATGTAGTCCGTGGGGTCGGCCGCCACGGGCGAGACGGGCGGTGTGCTGCTGCGCGCGGGCAGCGGCACGGAGGTGCCCGGCGGCGGTGCGACGGAGAAGCTCCCGCTCGATGCGGCCTGAGGCACCCGTGAAGGGCGACCGCTTGCAGGCGGGACGGACGGGCTACGCAGCACGGCTGTCGGGGCGGGGGCTTCGACCGGGGGGGTCGGCTCTGGTGCCGCAGGTGCCGTCGACGCGCGGTAGGGGCGCACCGTGTAGCGCTCGTTGGCTTCGAGGTCGTGCACGCGCACGACGCCCTCGCTCTCGAACTCGCACCGGAACTTCCTGATCGAGACGCCCCCTCGGGCGCTGCTCAACGCGCCAGCCCAGGAGTCTGATTCAACGGTGACGGTGGCGGCGGTGCCGCCGGACGGCGCGGGGAGCTCGACGACCCATCGCATAGTGGATTTTGGCCTTCCGGACAGCGGTTTGCGGGGAGTAACAGAACGCCACTCGCCGCGTCAAGGTAGAGCACAGTACGCTGCGCGGGTGCGAATCGCGCTCGTCAGTCAGACCCAACCCGCCGAGGCGTTGGAGATACTCCGCGATCTCGGCTGTCGACCGGTCGAGCACCTCCCGACCGACGACGCCGTGGAGATCGCGCACGATGGCGACGCGGTGCTCGTCGAGTGCGGCGCCGACGTCGACCCCATGCGCGCGCTCCTCTTCCGATTGCGCCGCGCGGGCGCTGCGTCGGTGATGCTCGCGGTGCGCAGCGAACAGATCCTGCGCGTCGACCCCGGCTGGCCCTTCGACGACCTCACCCTCCAGCCGTACGTCCCCCCGGAGCTGTACCTCCGCATTCGCGTGCTGGAGTGGCGCCGCCGCGACGCGCCCAACGACCTCTGCGTCGAGCTCGGCTCCGTCCGCGTCGACCTCGGGGCCCGGGCGGTCGAGCTCGCCGGGGAGCGCGTTCCGTTGTCGCCGCAGGAGTTCGCGCTGCTGGCCTATCTCACGCGCTTTCGCGGCCGGGCCGTCTCGCGCGAGGTCCTCTTGCGCGACGTCTGGGGTCTGCGCTCGGTGGAGACCCGCACCGTCGACGTCCACATCCGCAAGCTGCGCCAGAAGCTCGGCGTCGCGCTCTCCATCGACACCGTCCGCGGCGTCGGATACCGCCTCGACACCGTGACCAAGGACCCGTCCCGATGACCACCCCGACGACCCTCGCGATCTCCGTCGGCTGCCCCTGCGGTATCGGACCGGAGGTCACCGCCGCCGCCCTCGCGACGCTCTCCGCCCGACACCCCGACGTGCGCTTCGCCGTGCACGGAGATGCTGGCGCGCTCGCGCTCGCGGCCGCTTCCCGCCGCGTGGTCTGGAGCGCGCTCGACAACGTCCACCTGCTTCCCGCCTCGCATCTCTCTGCCGACGACCATCGCCCGGGTCCATCGACCTTCGCGGCGGGTGGCGCCCAGCTCGCGGCGCTCGATGCGGCACTCGACAAGGTGCTTGCGGGCGAGGCCGACGCGCTCGTCACTGGCCCCATCGACAAGTCCGCCGTCACCCGCTCCGGAACGCCCTTCCTCGGCCACACCGAGCACCTCGCGCAGCGCTGTGGTGTCGATCGCGTCGTGATGACCTTCGTCGGCCCGAAGCTCCGCACCTCGCTCGTGACCACGCACCGCGCCATCGCGCGCCTCTCGGCCGACATCACCCGCGAGGCCGTCCGCGAGACGGTGCTCATCACCGCTCGCTCGCTCGTCACCCGCTTTGGCATTGCCGCTCCGCGGGTCGTCGTCTGCGGCCTCAACCCCCACGCGGGCGAGGCCGGTCTCATCGGCCGCGAGGAGATCGACGTCATCGCCCCGGCGCTCGACGAAGCCCGCTCTGCCCTCGGGGACGGCTTCGAGATCATCGGCCCGATGGGCGCCGAGTCGGCCTACCGCAAGGCGCGCGACGGGCACTTCGATGCCGTGGTCGCGATGTTTCACGACCAGGCCACCATCGCCTCGAAGCTGCTGGATTTCGGCGACGCCGTGAACGTCACTCTCGGTCTCCCCATCATCCGCACCAGCGTCGACCACGGCACCGGCGCCGACATCGCGGGCCGCGGCATCGCCGAACCCGGTGGGATGATCGCCGCCATCGAGCTGGCCCTCCACCTCGTCGAGCAGCGACGCCGCGTCGGGCGCTGAGCCTCACCATGCGATCGATCGTCGTCCGCGGGGCCCGCACCCACAACCTCCGCGACGTGACGGTGTCCATCCCCCGCGACGCGCTCGTGGTCATCACCGGCCCGTCGGGATCGGGCAAGAGCTCGCTCGCGTTTGCGACCATCCACGCCGAAGGTCAGCGGCGGTACATCGAGGCGCTCGGGGTCGCCGCGCGGCGCTCGCTCGGTCGCCTCCCGCGGCCTCCGGTGGACGACATCGAGGGCCTCACCCCCACCGTCGCTGTCGCGCAGGTCGCGCCGCCCGCGACGGCACGCGCCACCGTCGGAACGCTCACCGAAATCGACGATCACCTCCGCCTGCTCTTCGCGAGAGTCGGCGAAGCGCGCTGCCCTCGCTGCGGTGCCGACGTGAAGGCCACGCACCCGGCCGAGATCGTCGCCGAGGTGATGGCGCTGGGCGAGGGGAGGCGGGTGAGCGTGCTCGCTCCCGTGGTGCGTGCGGTGGTCGGCGACCACGTCGCACCGTGGATGGCATGGCGGAAGGAGGGCTTCGTCCGCGCGCGTGTCGACGGGCGCGACCATGACCTCGGCGACGACCTCACCATCGACCCGAAGCAGCCCCACGACATCGACCTGGTCATCGACCGCGTCGCGGTAAGGGATGGCATCCGCGGGCGCTTGCAGGAGGCCGTCGAGCTCGCGATGCGCCAGGCGGCGGGGGTCGTTCGCATCGTCCCCGTGGACGGCGACCCGTGGCTGCGGAGCGACCGCTTTGTGTGCGTGCAGTGTGGCATGGCGCTGCCGTCGCCCGAACCGTCGCTCTTCTCCTTCAACAGCCCCAAGGGGGCTTGCGAAGAGTGTCGCGGCCTCGGGACGCTGCGGCTCTCTCGGGAGTCGGACGTGGTCATCGCGCGGGCGAAGTCCATCCGCAGCGGGGCGCTCGTGGCCCTGCTCGGGAAGAAGATTCCCGAGGCGTGGTCATCGCTTGCGATTGAGGCGGGGGTCGACCTCGATCGCGCCTGGGACGAGCTTCCACCCGAGGCGAGGGAGTGGGTGCTGCTCGGCGACGACACGACGCCGGGGCTCCTCGATGCGACCCGAACGAAAGACGACGCCGACGAGGCGGTCGCCGATCTGCGGTGGGAGTCCACGGTGCCGTGCCCACGTTGCGCGGGAGCGCGCCTGCGGCCCGAGGCGCTGGCATTCACGGTGGGGGGGAGGTCCATCGCGGCGATGGCGGCGCTGTCGGTCGCGGCGTTGGGTGACGCGCTGCGTGGGCTGACCTTCGTGGGTGCGCTCGCGTCGGTGGCCGATGCGCTGCGGGCCGAGGCGCTCGGACGGCTTGGGTATCTGGTGCGAGCCGGCCTCGACTACGTGTCCCTCGACCGCCCGGCCCGAACGCTCTCCAACGGTGAGTTTCAACGCGCGCGACTCGGCGCACAGCTCGGCGGCGGTCTGAGCGGCGTGACCTACGTGCTCGACGAGCCGACGCTCGGTCTGCACCCGCGCGACGCCGACCGCCTGATGCTGGCGATCCGCGACCTGCTCACCCGCGGCAACGCGGTGGTGGTCGTGGAGCACGACCTCGACGTCATCGCCTCCGCCGACCACGTCATCGACGTGGGTCCCGGTGCTGGCGTGCTGGGAGGCCACGTCGTCGCCGAGGGACCGCCATCGTCGCTGCCATCCATCGCGACGAGCGTCACCGGGCCGTGGATGACCGCCGCCGATCGACCGCTGCGAGCACGCCCCGCGCGAACGCCCACCGGATGGATGACCCTCCGCGAGGCGTCGCTCCATACCTTGAAGGACGTGACGGCCGCGATCCCGCTGGGGTGCCTCACCGTCGTGACCGGGGTCTCTGGCAGCGGCAAGAGCTCAATGATCCTGGGCACTTTGGGCCCGTGGCTCCGCTCGAAGGTTGAGGGCACTCCTCCACCTGCGATCCCTCTCCAGGCCCTCGAAGGGACTTCGTCGGTAGAGCGTGTGGTGGTTGTCGACGCGCGTCCGCTGGGTCGTTCGCCTCGCTCCGTCCCTGCCTCCGTCGTCGGGCTCATGGGTGAGCTGCGAACGCTCTTCGCGGCGATGCCCGAGGCGAAGGCGCGTGGCTTCAACGCCGCGCGCTTCAGCTTCAACATCAAGGGCGGTCGCTGCGAGCGCTGCCAAGGCGCCGGGACGATTCGCGTCGCGATGGACTTCCTCCCCGACGTGGGATTGCCCTGCGACCTCTGCGACGGCGCGCGCTACGAGCCCGAGACCCTCCAGGTGAAGTTCCGCGGATGGTCCATCGCCGACCTGCTCCGCATGACGGTGGACGAAGCGATCCCGGTGCTGGAGGCGATCCCCAAGGCGCGCGACGTTCTCCTGGGATTGCGCGACGTGGGCCTCGGATACCTCAAGCTGGGTCAGCCCGTGACGACGCTCTCGGGCGGTGAGGCGCAGCGGGTGCGGCTCGCGACAGAGCTGGCCCGACGGGGCAGGGCGCGCATCGTGTACCTGCTCGACGAACCCACCGCGGGGCTGCACGCGAGCGACGTCGAGGTGCTGCTCACATTGCTCCAGCGGCTCGTCGACGACGGCCACACGGTGGTCTGCGTCGAGCACCACCTCGACGTCATCGCGCGGGCCGACCACGTCATCGAGCTCGGCCCCGACGGCGGCGAGGCCGGCGGACACATCGTCGCCGAGGGCACGCCCGAACGCCTCGCCACCATGGACACGCCGACCGCACCCTTCCTCGCGCGCCGCATGGGGATCGCCCGCCCTTCTTGACGGTTCGCGCGCCGTGTCGTTAGACCGTCGCCCGACGCCATGAACTTCGACCTCCCCGAGAGCCACCGTCAGATCCAGCGCAGCGTGCGCGAATTCTGTGTCCGCCACGTCGCGCCCTACGCGCGCAAGTGGGACGAGGAGGAGCGCTTCCCCTCCGAGCTCGTGCCCCACCTGGCCGAGCACGGGCTGCTGGGTATCCGCATCCCCGAGGCCTACGGCGGCAGCGGGCTCGACACCCTGGCCTACGCGGTCATCGTCGAGGAGATCGCGAAGTTCGACGGCTCGCTCGCGCTGACCATCGCGTCGCACAACGGCCTCGGCACCGGCCACATCCTCCGCTTCGGCAGCGAGGAGCAGAAGCAGAAGTACTTACCGAAGGCCGTCACGGGCGAGTGGCTCGCGGCCTGGGCGCTCACCGAGCCGGGCTCCGGCTCCGACGCCGCGGGCATGCGCACCACCGCCGTCCGCAAGGGCGACGGTTGGGTCATCAACGGCACCAAGATGTTCATCACCCAGGGGTCGGTGGGCGGCTTCTGCGTGGTGCTCGCGTCGACCGACGCGTCGCGCAAGCAGAAGGGCATCACGGCCTTCGTGGTCGAGCACGGCACTGCCGGCTTCCGCGCCAGCAAGCACCTCGAGAAGATGGGCATGCGGTCGAGCGACACCGTCGAGCTCACCTTCGAGGACTGCTACGTCCCCGATTCGCAGCGCGTCGGCGAGCTCAACCAGGGCTTCATCGACACGCTCGGCATCCTCGACCGCGGCCGCGTCTCCATCGGCGCGCTCGCGCTCGGCCTCGGCGAGGGCTCGCTCGAAGCCGCCATCAAGTACGCCAAGGACCGCGAGCAGTTCGGCAAGCCCATCGCGGAGTTCCAGGCCATCCAGTGGATGCTCGCCGACTCGCGCACCGAGCTCGACGCCGCGCGCCTCCTCGTCTACCGCGCCGCGGTCATGGCCGACAGCGCCCCGCGCTACTCGCTCGAAGCCTCGACGGCCAAGCTCTTCGCGAGCGAGGCGGCGACCCGGGCGTGCAACCGCTCGCTCCAGGTTCACGGCGGCTACGGCTACACCCGCGAGTTCCCGGTGGAGCGCCACCTGCGCGACGCCAAGCTCTGCGAGATCGGCGAGGGCACCAGCGAGGTGCAGCGCATGATCATCGCCCGCCACCTGCTCGCCGGCTGATTCCGCGGCCGCGCATCTCTTCCCTTTCGTCGTCGCCACTTCGGTAGACTGCCGCGGCCATGCAGGGCCATCGGTTCATCGCGGCGCTCGCCCTCCTCACCCTCATCGCACTCGGCGCGCTGCTCCCGCTCGGCACCGCAGGCTACGTGGTGCTCGGCCTCCTCGCCGTCGCCGTCGTGGTCTACGCCGTGCTCGGCGAGCGGCACCTCAAGTCCGTCGGCTCCGTCTCCCAACGCGGAACCCTCGCCGGCACCATCGCCCGCCAGGCCCTCTCCGCCACCGCCGAGCAGCGCGCGGGCATCGCGGCCATGGAGGAGGACGTCCGCGACGCCATGCAGCGCCTCACCGGCGCGGCCGCGGGTCAGTCCGCCCGCCACTCGGTGGATGTTCTCCCGTGGGTGCTCGTGATGGGCATGCCCGGCTCGGGCAAGAGCAGCATGCTGGCCTCGTCGGGTCAGGCCTTCGCGTACGCCACGCCATCGGGCGGCGCCCGCGGCGCTCGCAACTGCCGCTGGTGGATCACCTCGCAGTGCGCGTGGATCGACACGAGCGGCGCCTACGTGCTCGGCGACACCGCGCTGCCCGAGTGGCTCACGCTGCTGCGCAACCTCGCGACGCTGCGCCCGACGCAGACCCTGCACGCCATCGTGCTCACCATGTCGGCCGATTCCATCCCATCGGCGCGCCCGGAGGACGTCGACGCCGCCGCGCGGCGCGTGCGCGAGCGCCTCGACGAGGTCATCGGTTACCTGGGCATCGACGTCCCGGTCTACCTGATGGTCACGCGCTGCGACCTGCTGCCGGGCTTCCCGGACTTCTTCGCCGACCAGCGCGACGGCGACCGCGGGCAGATCTGGGGCAGCACCTGGAAGTATGTCGACGAGAAGCCCGTCACCGAGCGCTTCACGGCGGCCTTCGACGAGCTCCAGCAGACCCTCGTGCAGCGCTCGCTGCGGCGCATGACGGGTCGCGAGCCGCCCGAGGCGCGCGTGACCAACTACCAGTTTCCGCACTGGTTCGGCGCGATGCGTCCCAACCTGCTGCGCTTTGCGGCGACGCTGTTCTCGTCGAGCGCCTTCCAGGATCGGGTGAGCGCCCGCGGCGTGTACTTCTCCAGCGCCAACGAGTCCGTGGTGCGCGCCCACGGCGGCCTCGCGGCAACCGGCCAGCGCGGCTACTTCCTCCGCGACTGGATCGCCCGCGTCGTCGTCCCCGACCACGAGCTCGCGGGTCCGAGCGCCGTCGAGGTGCACCGTCGCAAGGGCCGTCGCAACGCCGTCGCCGCGCTCATGCTCAGCGCCGCCGTCCTCCTCGTGACGCTCTCCACCTGGTCATGGAGCGAAAACCACGGCGCCCTCCGCCGCTTCGACGACTCCCTCGCCGCGAGCGTCAACGGCCGCGCGCCCGTCCCCCTCGCGACGCTCGACCGCCTCCGCGCTGACGTCGAGCTGCTCCGCGAGCGCACGGGGGACGCCGCTCCGATGCACACCCGCTTCGGCATGGGCGTCTCCGATGAGGTCGCGCCTCGCGCCTCACGCGCCTACGCGGCCCTCGTCTTCCGCGACATCGTGACCCCTGTCACCGCTCGCCTCCAGCGCGACCTCGCGCTGCTCCGCACCCGCTACGCCACGGTCGCGACCGCGCTCTCTCCGGCCGACCGCGTGCGCGCGACCGAGCAGCTCCGCCTCTACCTCCTGCTGTCGACGCCGCGCACCGCCACCGATCCAGCACCCGGCACGCCCGCCGAGCTCGACTGGCTCACGACGCAGCTCACGGCCGAGTGGGAGTCCGTCGCGCGCAGCACCGACGCGGCCGACCAGACCGTTCGGGCCCGCCAGCTTCGGCTCTACGGTCAGATCCTCGCGGTGGAGCCTGCGGTCAGCGCCGCTCGCGACGTGGCGCTGGTCCAGTCCGTGCGCTCGCTACTCGCGCGCTAGGGCTCACTCGTAGCGTTGGCAGTCGGCCGAGCAGCCGTCGCCGCCGGACGTGTTGCCGTCGTCGCAGCGCTCGTTCGCGTCGAGCCGACCGTCGCCACAGACGGCGCGTCGACAGTCTTCGCTACACAGGTCACCGACGCGGTGGGTGAGCACCACATCGTCGCGAAGGGTGAGTGGGCTGGTGGCGCCGCTCGCACCGATGAAGCGTGAGCGGATGAGGCCCTCCACACGCGAGGTGCTCGCCACGATGCGCCAGGCTTGGTCCCACGCGAGCCTCTCGATGGCACCGCCGTCGGAGTTGTTCTGGAAGCTCCAGCGCCCCTGGAAGGTGCTCGCGCCTGTGGCGGTGAACTCGCCCATCTCGTCCGACATGCCGATGCGCGCGCCTGCGGGCACGCCGGTCCAGTTGATGTGAAGCGTGGCGTCGGGCTGCTCTGGCGGTATCCCGAGGTCGCCGTCGCGACCGGCCACGAGCACCAGGCTGAGGGTCCCGGTGGTCAGGTCGACGAAGAGGAGGTGATTGATGAGCCCGGGCTCCTCGAAGCCCGTGTGCGCGCTCGCAGAGTCGTAGTTGTAGAAGCGCGCGACGGGCCCGACTGCCACGAGCGGGCGCACCACGGTCGACGGGCGCCCCGGCTGCGACAGCACGAACGCATCGGTAGGCCCGTTGTCCCCGCCGCGATCGCACTGCTCTCCTGCGCCGACCACCCCATCTCCGCAAAAGCCCGGTCGATCGACGGGCGCGACGATCGGCCGATCGATGACCGTTCCGGCGTCCACCGGCACGTCGATGCCGAGGTCGGTCACCGGGGCTGGTCGATCCAACGCGACGGGTTGATCGACGACGACGACCACGCGGTCGGAGCTCGTCGCGGCGTCTTCGTCTGCGAGCGGCGTCCTCGCGCCACAGGCCATCGGCAGCACCAACACCATTTGCCAGGGACGCATCGGACGGGACGGTAGTCCCCGGTCCACACGCGACGCAAACGATGGGCTACCGCCGCTCGACGATCACCCGCACCGGATCACCACACCGCGGGCCGCAGCACGCCGCGATCTCGTGCGCGCCATCCGTCGCCGCCCAGAGCGTCGAAGCCAGCGCCGATCCATCGACCCGGAAACGAGGCGCGTCGTCGTTTGCACATGCCGTCGCTCGCAAGGGGATGGAGGCGCCAGCGCGCGGCAGCAGCAGGGTTCGACCCGACTGTGGATCCAACACCCTCGGCGCCGTCGCTGCGACCGTGCGGTCGATGGTGAGGTGAGCCGGGCGCGCCCGATCGACCCACGACGCAAAGCGCGCATCGAGCGTGTCGCCAGTGAGGTCGTTCGACCGCGCCGCGAGCTCGGTCGTAGCCCGCGATGGTGCGCGCCATGCGGGCCACCGCGGGAGCGCCGCCCGGGTCGCCGCGAGCAGACGCACCGCCGTCGGCGCCGCCGCCTCGAAGCCCGAGACGCCCGACATCGGCGCCCCGCGCGGATCGCCCAACCACACCAGCGCGGTAAAGCGGTCATCGGCGACCACGCACCAGGCGTCGCGCCATCGACTGGAGGTCCCGGTCTTCAGAGCGAAGGGACCTTCCGGGCTCAGCTCCCGCAGCGACCGTCCGAAGCCGCGCGCCCGCGCCTCCGCGTCGCTGAGCACGTCCCAGGTCATCGCCGTCGCATCGGCACCCATGACGACGGTTCCAGGGAGCGCACCGGTTCGCGCAGTCCACGAGAGCGGGACGCGGGTGCCGCCACGCGCGAGCGTCAGGTAGGCGTGGGCGAGGGCGAGGGGCGCGACGTCGAGCCCACCGAGCACGATGCCGGGGCCGTAGTGATCGGCTTCGCGCGGAACGTTGATGCCGAGCGCGCGCATCCTCTGGACGATCGGCGCCGCGCCCATCCGCGTGGCCGCGTCCAACGCCGCGAGGTTGAGTGACGACGCGAGCGCATCCCGTGCCGCGACGGGGCCGCGCTCCATTCCGTCGTAGTCCCTCGCCTCCGCGGTCTCGCCGTGGGCTCCTCGCAACGGAACCTGCACGTCCGCCATCACCGTCATCGGTGTGGCGCCCCGCTCGAAGAGTAGCGAGTACACGAAGGGCTTGAGCGTCGACCCCGGCTGCCGCGGCGCTCGCAGCAGATCGAGCGCCCCACCCGGCCCCGCCGGGTCGGCTGCTGCCACGTACGCCAGCACCTCGCCCGTCCCGTTGGCGAGCACCACCGCCGCGCCGTTGCTCGCCCCGCGCGCCCGCCACCGAGCAACGGTTGAGGCCATCAGCGTCGACGCGTCTTGCTGAAGCCGCCGGTCGAGCGAGCCCCGCACCGACCGCTCACCCGCGCCCGCCCCCGACCGGAACAACGCGTCCACGAAGCCCTCCGCCCCGCGCGGGTGCGCATCACTCGCCCACCGCGGCGCCTCGGCGAGCGCCTCGCGCAGCGCCCGCTCGTCGATGAAGCCCGAGTCCCGCATCCGTCGCAACACCCTGTCCCGCCGCGCGACGGCGCGTTGCAGGTGCGCCGCCGGGTCGAGCCGCGCGGGTGCCTGCGGAAGCGCGGCGAGCAGCGCCGCTTCGGCGACCGTGAGCGTCTCGGGACCCTTGCCGAGAAACACCTCGCACGCTCGCGCGACGCCCACCACGTTGTGCCCGAAGGGCGCACGGTTGAGGTACTGCACCAGGATCTCGTCCTTCGACGCGACCCTCTCCAGGGCAAGCGCGCGCAGCACCTCCATGGGCTTGCTCCAGAGCCCGTGCGGGCGCCCGTAGGCCAGCTTCACCACCTGCTGCGTCAGGGTCGACCCCCCGCTGCGCCGTCGCCACGGGACGACCAGGTCGACGATGGCGCGCGCGCTCGCCCGCAGGTCGACCCCGTGGTGCGCGAAGAACCGACGGTCCTCCGCGGCGAGCAGCGCGCTCACCAGATGAGGCGAGACCGCACCGAGCCCGACCCAGCGCTGATCGACGCCGCCGACCCGCGCGACCTGCAACACCGCGCCGTTGCGGTCGGTCACCACGCGCGGCGCCTCGGCCACCCCGAAGCGCGCGCGGTCGATGGAGACCCAGCGGTCGATCGTGATGCCCGCGAGCCACCATGCCGCCACCGCCACCGCCACCAACGACCACGCGCGTCTCACGGAGCCACCGTGAAGTGCACCATCCCGCTCCGCGCGACGAGCTGCGGACTGAAGCGCGCTTCGAGCGTCGCCGGCGGCAGCACGAAGCGACCCGCCGTGGTGGCCCGCACCGCAAAGGTGAATTCCCGCAGCCCCTGACCCTCGCTGAGCCGGTAGACGACGCCTTGCGGCCGCAATGATCGATGGACGATCTGGTCCACCGAGCGCAGCGCGTGGAAGACCCGCGCGTCCATCGCGTCGTCGTCCGGCCCGGCGCCGACGAGCGCCATCACCTCAGCCCGCGGCGTCGTCTCGAAGGCCGCGTCTACGGGCTCGAAGCCCCCACCGAGCGGATCGCGCAGCGTCACCACCGCCGGGGTCGACTCCTCCGAATGAACGAACAGCCGCACCCGCACCAGCTCGCCCACGCGCACCGTCGCCCCATCGGCGAGCGCCTGCCCCGCGGCAGTCTCGAAGACCCGGTGCAGGCTCACCCCACGCCCGCGAGCGAGGTCGTCCGTGGCACCGAGCGCGACGTCACGTGTCGACTCCACCGCGAAGTACAGAGGCACGCCGCTCTGCACGGCGAGCGAGGCGGTTGCGGTGAGCGTGGGCACCGCGAACCGCAGGGTCGATCGGCTACGACTCGTGGCGCCGAGCGACCGTCCCCCGACGGCGACCGCCGCCTCGACGGGCGTCTCTGCCCCGCACCGGAGGGTCGCTTCCGCGAAGGCGTTGAGGGCCGCCGCGGTCTCGCCCACGTCACGCCAGGCGCCGTCACCACGCACATCGCGCAACGCGCTCAGCGCAGCCGAGAGCCCGGCCACCCGCTCGGGAGCGTGCACCGCCGCGGCGCGCAGCAGCGTCGCGAGCACCCGACCTTCGCCCACGTACCAGCGGTAACCCGGGTGGTCTCCGCGCCTCGTCGCTTCGAGCTGCTCCGCCGCGGAGACAACGAGCGAGCGTGCGCGCAGGTCGAACGACGACATCGCGAGGGCGAGCGCCGCGCGACCGAAGGGGCTCATCAGGTCACGCCGCTCGTGCAACTCCTGAAGACCCGTCACCGGCGCGTCGGCGGCGCGGAGCAGCATCGCAGCCCAGGCGCGGTCGTCCATGGAGAGCCCCGTCTCACGGGCTCCATCTTCACCGCGGGTCATCGCCTCGACCCGCCGCATGGCTCGCGTCATCGCGTCGGCCGAGACGTTCCAGTGCGCTCGCCGCGCGGCCAGCAGCACCTCGAACGCCAGCAGCGTCGTCCCGCTGTTCTCCGCTTCGCCCGACCATTCGCCGTAGCCTCCGAGCGTCGACCGATGTGCCGCGAGTGACGCAAGCGCACGCTCGCCCTCCTGGCGCAGCGCGGCCGCCGACATCCCACCGCTGTCCCAGGCTCCTGCGACTCGCGCGGTCGAGGCGAGGCCCAACACACGGGCTGCGAGGGTGCTGCCATCGTCGTCGCCCTCGAAGAGCGCCGCGACCGCTGCACCGAGACCGATCATCGGGCTCGTGCTCAGCGACAGCGTCACACGTTGCGACGGATCGGCCGTCGGGATGTCACGCAGGTCGAGGGTCCCGTTGGCCGCGATGACCCCGAGGCGCAGCGCGCGAACCCTCCGGGTCGTCGGCAACACCACCGTCGACACGCTGGCAACCTCCGCGATTCCATGGGCGACCGCGCGAAACTCCAGCGCCACACGCTCACCACTCGCGTCGACGGCAACGGGCACCCGCGCCTCCGCTCCAGGCCCGATGGCCACGGTCTGCACCAGCACCGAACGCCCTTCCCTCGACCCCGTCAGCGCCACGTCGAGAGCCTGCTCCGAGGTGTTGTGCAGCACCGCCGTCGCTTCGTAGTGATCTCCCGCGAAGACCGCCCGCGGAGCCAGCGCCTCGACGACGACGTCCTTGCGAACGGCGATCTCGCGCGTCGCCGCGCCCGACCTCCCGCCGTGGTCGATGGCCACCGCGAAGAGGCGATACCCGGCGGCGCGGTTGGGGAGGTCCAACGTGATCTGGGCCTCGCCCTGGGCGTCCGTTGCGACACGCGGCAGCCACACGGGCGTCGGGTCGAAGCGCTCGCGGTCGTCACGTAGGAGAGAGTCTCCCTCCGGTCCGTCGCCGCTCGCTCCGGGGAGCGCCAGCGGTGTCACGCGGCTGAGCAGCGTTCGGCGCAGGTCTTCGAGCGCAAACTGCGGCGCCTCGCGGCGGAAGAGCGACCGCATGGGCGAGGGGGTCTCGTACGCTGACAGACGGAGCGTGCCTTCCTCGACGGCGTAGACGGTGACCTCGGCGCGCACGGGGTTCCCGGCGGGGTCGTGCACGCGCACGGTGCTGGTGTGGTGGGCCGACGACCCTTCCAGCGTCGCGGGCGTCGTCCAGTCGACGGAGAGCTGCGCCACCTCCGGCCGAACGCTGAGCTCGGTCGCTCCCCAGCGCAGGTCCGGCGCGTCGAGGTCGAGGTCGCCGAGCGGCCGTAGCGCGCCGGTGCGCGGGCGAACGAGCGTCACTGTCACGAAGGTGTTGGGCGCCATCGCCGCGCTCACCGGAACCTCCAGCACGTTGCCTCCCGCGACGAGGCGCCGACGTGCCGTGAACGTCGGGGCACCACGGCCGACGGCGATGAGCGCCTCGCCCTCGGGCCACGGGCACTCGACGGCGATGCGGGCGGTCTCACCCGCGGAGAGCTGCGTGCGCTGCGGGGTGAGGGTGATGCTCGCTCCGGGCGGATCACGATCGGGGTGATGACCGGGGCCCGCGACGTACAACCGCTGCGTCGCGACGCTCACCCGACCGCGTGCATCCCGCACCTCCGCGGCGACGAGGAATGCGCCGGGCTGGGTCGGCCTCCACGCGCAGGCGACGCCTTCGGTCCCCGACCGCAGGGTGCACTCGTGCTCGGCGGTGCGCGCTTGCGAGCGGCGGGCGACGAAACCGGTCGTCGCCGCGTGCTCGGCCCCCGCATCGTCGCGCTCCCACCACGCGCGCCAACCCTCTCGATGGATCGTCACGCGCACCGTCTGTCCGACGACGGAGGTTCCATCCGACGCCAGCACGAGGGCCGTCGGATCGACCGCCGTCCCGAGGGTCACGAAGGGAGGAAGCGTCCGCAGTCCGACCTCCACCTCAGCGGGCAGGAGGGTCAGCACCCGCGAGGCGCTGGTCTCGCCTCCGGTGGCATCGCGCACGCTCGCCTCGACCCGAACACGCTCCCGCTGCGGATAGGCCGAGCGCATCGCGAGGCTCGCTGTGGCCGTGCCTCGCGCGTCGGTCGTCGCGGTCGTCGTTGCCGCCACGGGCGCATACGTCGAGGTGCCCGCCAGCCCGAACACATACCCACCATGCCCCGTCGGGTCCGGCGCCTTGCCCTCTCGGGTGACAGTCCAACGAACCGGGGCGTCCCGGAGCGGTGCGCCGATGAGGAGACGCGACTCCACGCGGGCCCGCAGGGATTCACCGTCCATCAGCCGAGCACTCTCCACGACGAGGTCGGCACGCACCCTCGGGGGTCGATGGTCGGCGACCTGCACCGCCGTCGTCGCAAGCACGACCCGATCGCCGGTCACCTCGCGCAGCGTCGCGGTGTAGGCACCCGGTCGCGCCGTTCGCGGAACCTCGAAGTCCGCGCCGATCGACCCGAATCGCGTGCTGCGGCTCCGCACGGTCTCGACGACGCCATCGGGGCCCGACAGCTCCACCGCCACCGTCCGCCCGGTCACCGCGTGAAGCCCGTCGGCGCGTCGCCGCCGCAGCACTCCCGCGGTGTGAAGCCTCTCGCCCGGCCGCACGACGCCCCGATCGGTGAACATCATCGCCATGGTTCCGGTGGTGGTGGCTGGTGCCGCTTCGCCTTCCGCGAGCCCGAGGCCCCCCGGTCGAATTGCCCGGCGCGGGTCGAGCACGAGCACCGAGCGATCGTCGCCTCGTGACGCGGTGACGGTCAGGGTCTGCTCCACGCTGTCGTGTCCCGTGCGCGAGACCCAGGCGACGCCGTTGGCGTCCGTACGCGCCCGGTCGGTCACCATCCCGTCTCCGATCCGCAGCTCCACGCCTTCGAGAGGCGTCGCGTTGGCGATGGAGGTCGCCCACACCAGCACGCCACCCCGCATCGCCTGCGCGTGCAGACCCAGGTCCGTCCGCTGCACCACGGTGGTCGACGCGCTGGAGCCCGCCTGCGTACGGTCTGCGACGAGCTCGACGACCCGCATCTGCGCGGCGCGATCATCCGCTCCCCAGCGCACCCGGCCTGCCGCCCACCGGTTGGACCGCGCCCCCGGGAGAGCGCTCGCGAGGGCGGTCGATCGCCACCTCGGCGCCTCCCCTTGTGAGGTGCGAAGTAGGGACATGGACGCCGCCATGGCCTCCTCACCCGGGGCGACGTCGCGGTACCAGACATCGCCCGCGGCGACGTGAACACCCGCCACTGGGAGCTCGGCCGACCCATCGCGCTCGACGGTCACGAGTCCCGTGTGGGCGCGCACCTCGGGCGGAAGCCCTCGGCTCCGCACCGCCAGCGGCGCCAGGGTCCGCAAGACGGCCCCTTCGGCGCTTCGCAGTCCGGCGACGCGCACCTCGTACACCTGGTCCGGTGCCCACTCGGCTGCGATGGACAGCGTTCGCTGTGCGACCCGCACCGTGAGTCCACCGACGGCCGGGCGCACCACCACCTGTGACGGGTCGACCGGACCGATGGCGGCGGTCGCGCGCAGGCGCAGCACATCGCTCACGTCGACGATCCCGCCGGGGACGGCACCGTACGAGCACTCGCCTCCCGCTTCATCGGGACAGGCGACCCCCTCTACTTGAGGAGGCGGCTCAAACTCGACCTCCAGGTTGGGTAGCTGTGACGCCGGATAGAGCGAGGGCCAGCGCGACGGCGCGAAGGCAACGCCCACGCGAGCGCCCGGCTCCATCGCGCGGGCAAGCCGCAGGTCGAACCGGGCCCGACCATCGGCGTCGGTGCCGCGCCGCTGCAGCGTGAAGGGAAGCTGGCGGCCTGCCGCGCCGATCTCGTACACGAGCATCTCGCGCACGAGCACATCGGGGCCGACGTCTCGGCTCATGCCGATGGCGATGGGCTGTCCCGCCGCCACACGCGCCGCCGTCGCGGTCGGGTCGACGCGCGCCGCCCCGTCGAACACCACTCGCCGAACCCCCACCTCCGCGATGGGCTCGCCCGCCAGAGAGCGCAGCGCGGGGTTGAGGGCGAGCGCCGCGTCCACCTCGCGTGCCCAGACACCGTCGGCAGGCTCGAAGCTCGCCATGCTTCGGGTGACCCATCGAAAGGTCCCCGCTACCGTGGGATCGAAGCGGGCGACGGGCGTTTCGGCCACCGACCCAACCTGCTCCGACGAAACCATCAGCCGGTTGAACGTCAGCACCAGCCTGCGTCCGCGCAGGATGCGTGAGGTGCCCTCGGCGGGCGCGGTCAGCGACGCTGCCTCGGCACCATCCGCGGCGAGGAGCGGGGCGAGGGGAGTGGCAACCCGGAGCTCCTGTTCGAGCAGCGACACCGTCGGGCGGGTCTGCGCGCCGATGGTGGACGCGAGTGAGGCCAGCGGTGTCGGCCGATGCGCGCGATAGGTGACGTACGCGCCGAGCACGGCGGCGATGCCCACCAGGCCGAACCGCCGGCGCCGCTGCGGTCGCGACGCGGTGGGTACTGCCGTGGGGACGGTGCGATAGGGGAGCGACGGAGGCGTCGGGTTGCTCATGGTCCCAGCGGTGAGCAACCAGCGGGCCGCCTCGAAGTCCCGATCGGGCTGCAAACAAGGCGTTTTCGAGCGTGTGCGCCCGGCCACGGAAAGGGGACGGAGGCCCACGGTCGATTCTTTCAAAACGATCGTTGACAGGGTCCGAGCCCTTCGATAGAAGTCTCCTCCCTCGCAGCGGTCCCCACGGACGGCAGCGAGGAAAAAAAGCTCTCAAAGCTGTTGACAGCGAAAGAGAGCGAAGGTAGAAGCGGCGCCCCGGTGAGAGAAGGCTCTCAAAACGGGACGGATCGAAGGCCCCATCGGGGTCGACCCGGTCTTTGAAAATCAGGTTGCAAGGAGACTTCAGACATCACCTGTCTGGAGTCCACGGACGGCGGCTCTCGGCAACGAGGGACCGACGTCGGTAGAAGAATCGTACACGCAAACGGGTACGGCGCTCTCGGGAGAGAAGCGTACGACTCGTGTTAATGAATCGAGCAATCAACGATCGAACAGGTCGGAGAAAGCTCACCAGTCTGCCGCCAAGATGGAGCCTTCGGGTTCTCATCTAGCAACAGAATCAACTGGAGAGTTTGATCCTGGCT
>JBGARZ010000013.1:0-268780 GCA_044229975.1 Polyangiales bacterium | reverse complement strand
CGACGGACCCGTAGTCCGACGAGCCAGGCGACCAGCGGCGAGAGAACGACGAGAGCGAGGAGGAGGGCGATCGGGATCACGCCACGAAGGTGGGGTCGCCGTCAGGTGCCCGCGAGATGGCCTACGCCGGGCGCTTACCGAGCTTCAGCGGTTCCGGGTGACCGACCTGCGCGCCCCGGACCAGGGCGATCCTGGGGCTCGCGGCGGCAGGCGACGCCTCCGCCTGCGATCTGGTGGACGCTTTCGCGCGGCTGGCCATCGTCGCCGGCGTCCGGGGTGACATAGCAGCGCGGCGCCTCGACGGCGCGGGCGCGTTCGGCGCGCGGCTGGTGGTCGAACTCGCGCCTGCAGTGATGGATGCCATCCCTCCGACGGAGGCGCTCGGCTTGGGGGACGTCAGCGACTCGGCCCGGGCGGGGGATGGCCCTGGGAACGCACTGGAGGCGTCAGCAGCGCCCGGGATGCCAGCGGGCGATGCGTTCGCCGGGCGACCCGCCACGACCGCCTACGCTTGCCGCAGACCGTCTTGTCGAAGGATCTGCCAATGAACTCTCGCGAACCCCACGTCACCCCCGATGTCCAGCAGTCGTCTGTGCTCCCCCGCGTCGCCCCCAACCTCGCGGCCTGGGTCCGCGACACCCTCCGCGCCGCGGGCACCGACGGCGTCGACCCCGTGAGGGAGATCGTGCTGGTCGCGACCGACACTCCGGGTGACCCGCGCGGCACCCCGCCGTGGGTGGGCCTGGCCGATCGCGACACGGTGATCGAGAACCTGAGCGCGGAGGACTGGCACTGGAATGTGAAGCTGCGATCGGTCCCCGCGGGGCACGTCGCCGTGATGCAGTTCGGGCACGACGGGGTGTCCGTGGGCTCGGTGGAGATCCCCGACGACGTGCCCCACCGCCCTCCGACGGGCGCCGCCGGGGGCCGAGGCGGCTCGCCCGGCGCGCCCTGAGGGACGCGTCGCGCTCGGGGAAGCCGTCGCGCGCGAACCGCCCTGCCGCGCCATCCGGCGCACCGCCCTACCCTTCTCGTCGAACCCCCAGCAGGAGACTCTCGATGCCCGACGCAATCGTCGACATGAACGCCCCGCCCGCCGCGCTGCACGACCACGCGGTCATCCTCGACCACGCGCGGGACGTGATGATCGCCTTCCAACCCGTCCTCGCCGCGAAGGGCCTCAGCCCCGACGAGTTCGTGGTCGTCGCCGTCGAGCCGGAGATCGCGGCGGCCACGGGCCGACCGGTGGTGACCATCGAGCCCTGCGAGGCCCTCCTTCGGAAGATGAAGCACCCCGAGTGGCGCGCGTTCGTGGCCGCGCCGGTGCCGCCGGGGATGATGAGGGTCGTGGTCGTCACCCGCAGCACGACCCTGACGCTGACCATGAACGTGACCGCGCCACCGACGAACGTCATCGAACCTCCCCCACACCAAGCGCCGGACTGACCCCTCCCTCCGCGGGGCCGAGCGTCCCGGCGGTGGCGTCGACGCACGCGCCCGTCCGGGCCGGGGCGTTCCTCGAACGCCACCCCACGCACTTTCCGCACGCCCATCCGCCCCCTGGCGCCACGCCGACCACGTTGACCCTGCGCGCGCATCGCGGGCAAAGGAACCAGGGGCGCCGGGCACCTACCGCTCCGGTGCCCGGTGCGTGGACGACGAGCACCTCGCTCACCGCGCCCGCGAGCGCCAGCCGCACCGACGCCATCGCCCGGAACACCCTCGGCCTGAACTGCCCCCGCACCTGCGCGATGGACACGCGCGGCACCGCGTCGCGGTAGGTCACGGCGTCACCGTCCCGCGCTGGCGAGGACGTTCACCTGCGGGCGATCCCCGGCCGCGACGACGGAGACCGTCACGGCGCGGTGCTCGCCCAGGCATTCGTGGCGGTGCTCGCGGATGAGCGCGGCCAGTCGGCGCGCGTCGCCTTGCACGATCTTGTCGACCACGAGCGCGGCCCCGAACTCGCCCGCCAGCAGCGCCTGCTCGCGTTGGGTCTCCCGGAGCGCGAGCTTCGCTCGTTGCGCGGCGATCATGCGGGAGAGCAGACGCATCCGCTGGTTGTCGCGGGTCGCCGGATCGAGGAGTTCGCTGGCCCAGTGCTCCACCTGGTCGAGCATGGGGCGCACGCCGCCCAGGTCGGGGATCCCCACCGTCAGCGGGGTGGTCTCCAGCACGCTGAGGCGGTTCGCGTCGGACGCGGCGGCCGGGGGCTCGCGCTCGGGGGTGAATGCCAAGCGGTGGTGATGGATCTCGGCGAGATTCGTCATGGACCAAGGGTAGGCAGGTCCGGACAGGCGCAATACGGCGTATGCTCGCCGGGCACCCGACCCATAGCAGTGTGCTTCTCTCAGCTCATCGATCCCAATAGCATTGAAGACCCAGCACGCATCGGGACCCGATCTGCTTGCGTCGCTGGACACTCCACACCTGTTCACCCGAGGTCAGACCTGCGGCGCCACCCACTGGTGGACAGGCACCGCGATGACCGACGGCTCGTGGCTAGCTGTCGTCGAGAAGGCTGGCCGCGCACCAGCCCTCTATGGCAGGGTACCTCCAATCGCGGGACGACCCCTGGTCCCGGCTTCCTGGTCAGCGGAGGAGAGGTGGTCAATGACTGACAGACCTACGGATCGGACGACGGACGGCGAGACCAGAGCAAGGCGGATCGCACTGTTCGCTCAGCACCGCGCGCTCGTGGTGGAGGTTGCTGCGGATTTTCGGGGCCGTGGCCTGCCGTGGGAGGACCTGTTGCAGGAGGGGGAGATCGGCCTCTGGAACGCCAGTGGCACCTACGAGCCGGAACAGGGTGCTCCCTTCTCGCACTATGCGGGGCGGCAGATCCGCTGGAAGATCGAACGGGCCGTCAAGAATGGCGCCAGGGTCGTCCATGTTCCGGAGCATCTGGTTAAGCAGGGACGCGATATCCGGCGCATCGCAGGATACCTTCGAGACGAGTTTCATCGAGAGCCGACACCGGAGGAGATCGCCGAGAAGTTGGAGGTGCCACCGGAAGCGGTCCGATCCATCCTCGAAGCGACCCGGGATCCGCAGGACAATCTGCATGACTCCGAGGCGCTGGACGACCTTCCGGCGGAGGCGCTCTCACCACTCGATTCGATGCTGGCAGACGTTCAGTGGGAGCAACTGCGGAAGGTCCTGAAGACGTTGACCTCGCGCGAAGAACAAGTTCTGCGGATGCGATTTGGCTTTCCGAGAGGATCCGAGCCGACCCTCGACGAAGTTGCCGAACGTTTTGAGGTTTCATCGGAACGCATGGCCGAGATCAAGGACAAGGCCCTCCGCAAGGTGCGCCACCCCGGCCGGGCGGAGAAACTCAAATCATTCATCAAAGACCGTGAGAAGAACGCGACGCGAGACGTCTTGAACTCTAATCACTCCGACAGCAAGACGAAGACCCCCCCGTCAGACAAGTGATCGGTCACCTGCGTCTATCCCTGTCAACGTCGGTTGGATGAGCGCCTCCACGCCTCGTCATGAGTTGCCTCGATCGGGGAGCTTCTTGGTCGAGACGTGAGGGGTGTACTCGGAGCGCGTGCGCTTCGGAACGGGCTTCTTCGGTCCACGCTTCGCCTTCTCGGCCGTCGCCAGTGGAATGTGCCGGACGATCTCGATGAGCAGCGCCGCGAACTCCGCGTACCCGGTGCGAGATGTCCATGGGCATAACGCACCGGGTACTGTTGGCCACATAGAACACGTCGGCCAGCTCGCGGATCGAGCCCTCGCCGGCTCGGTGCGCGGCGACCACGCGCTCGCGGAGATCCATACTGTATGAGGCCGTGGGACGCCTCCTGCTGGAAGTTTCCGCCCCGATCTGCGGCCGGGCAAGCCAGTACCAACCTCAGCCGAGAGCCGTTCTAAGGGCCGATGTCCCAAACCCAGGCCCGGCTTCCCGGCGCCTTACCCGACTTGATGTAGGCCCTCGCCTGAGCGCTTCCCTTGTCGTGACCGTCGTCCATTCTCTCCCAGACGTCTTTGCAGGTGACGCGGCTGCCGGAGGGCTCGATATCGATCTTCTCGGTGCCCAAGAACGGGCTGGAACCCGCCAGGATGACCGCGCGGCCGGAATCCCCGAGCGCGTACTTCGCAGCGAAAGAGAAGTTCTTGCGCTGAAGGGCAACGGTCGCCGTGGCCCCTGGCGGCACGTCGTCGAACGGCCAGTGGTCCGAGTCGTTGAAGGTCTCTGACCGCCGCATCGGGTGTCGCGCGTTGTTCGACACCACGAGGATGAACTCATTGCGACTCGCGGTCGACAGAAGGCGATCGAGCACTTCCGTGAGCGGACGGCCTACGATCTCCAACGCACCCATGATGATCTTCTCCCCGCTCATGCGGATGACCACAACACGACCTGCGAACGGCGGTCAAGAGTCGGACCACTCCGAAGCGGTCACGGAGCCCGTCGAGGTGCTCGGCGACCCGGGGTGAAGTGAGGCAGGAACGACGGCACTACTCGGGCCGCGCCAAAGCCGTGACGAGGAGGCTGCCCGCAGGGGTGATCTGGTAGCGCTTCTTCGAGAGGGACCACAGAGAATCGGTGGTGTTCCGATTGAGCGAGCGCAGCGCGCGTTCGAGGTCCGCCTGCTCGAATCGCAGCGAAGTGTGCTCGTTGAGCGTTCGCCAGATGTCAGATTCCAACATGGCCGGTGTGCCGCGCTCTCGTCCCCACTCAAGCGCCCACAAGACCCTGACGACCCAGGGGTCGCCTCCAAAGGAGGCGTCTGCCAGGAGCTTCCCTAATGACGACGGGGGCTGTCCAGTCTCCTCGAAGAGCGGGAGTTGCTTGTCGACGTCTTTGGACTTCGCACGGCGTGAGGGGCGGGGAGGGGGAACGATCGTGGCCTTCGCTTGCAGAAGATCCGTGGATGGCAGCACCTGCGCCGATCGGGATATCACTTCCGAAAGCCACTGCGGCTTGGCTGCGCTCAAACCTAGGTACCCGTCCTCGCGTCCGACCGCGACGGCAAGGTAGGAGTCAAAGATGTCGAGGGCCTTCGACGCGGCGATGTCCGCGACACTGGGACCCTCATCCCCGCCAGCGGCCTGGGCGGCACGCACGAACTCCGTAAAGAATTCCTTGTCGTACCACCTGACCCTCAGGGCGGTGGCCGCCCGGTACACGGGGAGGTTCACGAGCCGGGTGAGGTGCACCCTGCCCGATGCGGTGAGTGACAGCCCCTGAGGCAACGTGTAGGGGGCTCGGAGTGGGGAGAAATCCGCCTTGGTGCGGGGACGGATCAACCGGGCCGCGAGCAGAGAGGCCACGGCCATTTTCACAAGCCCGAGCGGGTATCCCCACGACGAGAAGCGCGCCAGAATCAGGTCCGTCATCTCGTGCAGAACGCGATCGTTGTTCGATTCGAAGGACCACGATAGGTATGCCAGCATCCGGACACGCAGGGCGTGACATGGAGGGTTCCATGGGTCCGCGTCCAGGCAGTTGCCGGGGCCCAGCAGATTCCGGACGGACTCTTGGCTGCGCGTGGCGAGAATGCAATCGAGCGCGAATGCGGCACTGCTCTTGGCCTCACCGGCGATGGAGGGGCGGCCGGCGACCACCGATCGAACGATCCCGAGGGCTTCGCGGATGTTGTGACCAGAAACGGATGACGCCAACTCGATCGCTTCCGATTTGGGCGTCAAGAACACGTCCCCGAGAAGGTCACACACGCCGATCAATGCGTCGGACTCGACCGCGAGGGCCGTGGGGAGCTTGCCCGACTCGACGGCTTGCTTCCCGAATTTCGCCCGCTGCCGAACGACATGGTCGAGCGGAGGCGCCTTCACGTGAAACACGAACTGGAGGTTGCTTGAGGCAAGAAAGCCGTTGGGTCCCAACCCCGAATTGTACGTGTCCTCGCGAAGACACACGACGATGATGGCGTGGGTTCGACGCGCCAACTGGCGCGCCAGCCCGTAGATACAGCGTTGGTAGTCGTCCGTCGCCTGGTCCAGGTTGTCCAGTACGATCAGGACGGGGTACCTTCGTTTGTCGGCGCGGTGGAAGTGCTCCCGGAGGTGCTTGACGAAGCGCACAAGCAGATCGACAGCATCCTTCTTGGCCTCAGAAAGGATCTCGTACTCCTTGCGATCCCACGCGCCGGGGTCCTTCGCCCACACCTTCTCCCCCAGTTTCCTATCGTTCTTCAGACGCCCGCCGAAGAGGCTTTGGAGTGTCGCGAGGGAGTAGGGGTCGGTGCGTTCGAGAAGCCGTTCGAGGTTGGTCTCACCAGCGTCGGAGCGGCCTGCCTTACGGCTGCGCACGGCCTCCTGCGCGGAGTACTTTAGCCCTCGCAGAATGTCCTCCGCGACCTTTTGCTCCTCCTGATTGGCCTCCACGGCGCCTCCCTCGCCGTGGCCCTCCAAGTCGACGAGAGCGTAGAAGGCCTCGTTGTTGCCTTTGGCCCCCTTGTTCGGCTCGAAGTGAGATAGCGAGCGATGCAGGAAGGTGGTCTTGCCGGCTCCGACGTGACCGACGACGACGACGGGGTTTTGAATCTCGGTCGTTCGGTCGAGGAGGGTGACGTGCTCGACAAAGTCGCGACTGTCGCCGTCGAGCAGATTCGATTCCTCGCCCTTTCGATCGTCGGCCGCTCGCTTGGGGCCATCGTCCCTTTGGCTATCGAGCAGCGTGATCGGATTGGCGGTGTCTCGCAGGAGGCGCTCGATGCTGCGCTCGAACTCCCCCTTGACGCCCGGCTCGATGTAGCACTGCTTCAGCATCGCTTGACGGTTGGACCCGTAGATGTCGGCGAGCAGGTAGTCGCAGACGGAGCCGAGGACGGCGGCGGTGTGGGGGTCGATCGTCGGTCGTCGGAGTTCGATGTGGTCGCGGGGAACATGCGCGGCAGGTGGGTCCACATGCGTGACCCGGTCGAGGAGGTCGGGGAGATAGGGAGTTCCAGCGCAGCTTCTGGAAAGGCACCCGAAGAACTCACCGGATGCCTCGACTAAATCGGCGCGGTCGAACGCGATCGCAACGCCGTCCATCCACTGGCGATGTCGGGCGGATAGGCCCCTGAAGAACACCCACTGCGTGCCGTTTGTCACCGCCGCGAGGGGGATGCCACGATCGTTGCAGTATCCGGCGGCTTGATTCAAAACCTCGCGTAGGGGTTGCCCGCCGGAGGTGAGGAGGCTCTGGAGGCTTCTCAGCGGCGTCGCGCGCCCCGATGCGGTGGGG
Source organism: Polyangiales bacterium (assembly GCA_044229975.1). Lineage (GTDB taxonomy): Bacteria > Myxococcota_A > Polyangia > Polyangiales > SCUS01. The sequence continues at coordinate 261,576 of JBGARZ010000013.1, read as the reverse complement.
CGCGCCAAGCGAAAGGTTCTCTCGGTACGCTTCGCCTCAACGACCATCCAAGGCTCTCCGCGGACCCGCAACTCGTAGTCCAGGAAAAGGCCCGTTCCAGACGGTTGCTCGCGCTTGATTTCGCCAAAGGGCCAACCCATCGCGTCCAGCAGCTTGTCGACCAACCCGACTCTCGTCGTCGCCTCGTTCGCCTGGTCGAGCTCTCGCGTGGCGGCGACGGCCGCAAGTATTCCGGTGACGGCCGCGCGCACCTCATCCGGGCCCGGATGCTTTCCGCGCAACTTCAGGTCCTGGTCGGATGTCATCGCGCAAAGTATCGGCCTTAGCGATCGGAAATTGGAAGGATCGAGAGGGATCGTCTCCGGGTGGCTCAGCGATCGGTGCCGACCGGCGAAGGGTGCGCTGGGCCCGGTCCGCTCGCGTCGATGGTCGTTGACGGGTCGATGATCGCGCGGCGATCCTCGGCACGCCGCAGGCCGGCTCGATCGCGCAGGAGCACGGGATGGAGGGGACGATGGACGACGCCGGGACACCACAGACACCTGGCACCCCCACCGTCGCCTACTCGGCCGAGCAGCGCGCGATCATCGAGCACCGGGGAGGTCACCTCCAGGTCGTCGCCTGCGCGGGTTCGGGCAAGACCGAGACGGTGGCGCAGCGGGTCGCGGTGCTGCTCTCCGACGGCGTCGCGCCCGTCGGCATCCTCGCGTTCACCTTCACCCGCGCCGCCGCCGCCGAGCTGCGCGCCCGCATCCTGCGCCGCGCCGCTGAGCGCATGCCGGGGTTCGCACTCGAACGCCTCGCGCCCATGTTCGTCGGCACCATCCACGCCTGGTGCATGCGCTTCCTGCAAGACCACGCGCCGCGCTTCGCGACCTTCGACCTGTACGACGCCCACCGCGTGATCGGCCTCCTGCTCCGGGAGTACGACGCGCTCGGACTCGACGCGCTCGGCCAGAAGCTCAGGGTCCAGGCCGTGCGCTCCTTCCTGCGCAGCATCGACGTGGTGGAGAACGAGGGCCTCTCACTAGAAGACCTCCCGCCGGGCACGTTCCGCGAGATCTACGAGCGGTACCTGGCGCTGCTCGACCGCTACCACGTGCTCACCCACGCCCAGTGCGTCGCGCTGGCCCTCCGCGAGCTCGGGCGCGACCCGGTGCTCGCCGCCGTGCACGCGCAGCTACGCCACCTGGTGGTCGACGAGTTCCAGGACATCAACCCCGCCCAGGCGCGCCTCATCCGACGGCTCGGCAGCGGCCCCGTCTCGCTCTGCGTGGTGGGCGACGACGACCAGGCCATCTACCAGTGGCGCGGGTCGTCGGTGGCCTACCTCCAGACGTTCCAGCAGGAGACGGGCGCCGTGCGCGAGACCCTCGGCGTCAACCGCCGCTCGGTGGCGCCCATCGTCGCCCTCGCGGGTCGCTTCGCCGAGACCATCGGCGGGCGACTGCCCAAGGTCATCACCGCTGCGCGGGGCGACGGCCCCCACGCGGTGCACCTCTCGGGCGCGCGCGACCCGGCGCACGAGGCGGCCCGCGTGGCCAAGGCGATCCGCGCGCTGCTCGATCGCGGCGCGAGTCCGGCGGACGTGGCGATCCTCCTCCGCTCGACGAAGAACGACGCCGCCCCCTTCCTGGCCGCCCTCACGGAGGCGTCGATCCCGTGGCGCTGCTCCGGGCGAGAGGGCCTGTTCCTCCAGCCGGAGGCCGAGGTGCTGGGGGACCTCTTCGCGTGGCTCTGTGGCCGCGACACCTTCTACCGGGCGCGCGCCCGCCGCGAGGTGTCCATCGCCCTCGACGAACTCCTCGGGCGGCTCGCGTCCGCCTTCGGGCGCTCGGCGGAGGAGAGCCAGCGGCTGCGCGCCGACCTGCTGAGCCTCCGCACGCGGCTCCCCCACGAGGGGGCCGCCGACCTCGTGGGGCACTTCTACCGCCTGCTCGCCTCGCTCGGTGCGTCGACCTGGGCGGGCGGTGAAGCCACCGACCGGCTCGGTGTGCTCGCCCGCTTCAGCCAGATCCTGGCCGACTTCGAGTCCGTCACGCGCCGCGCGTGGACGCAGGCCACCGACGGCGTGGTCTCCTTCGGTGCGGGACACGCCGGGGGCCCGGCCTTCCTGCGCGCCCTCAGCGACTACCTCTCGTTCTACGCGCAGTCCGCCTACGAGGACTTCGCCGGCGACCTCGACGCGGCCGCTCCGGCGGTGACCGTTAGCACCGTGCACGGCGCCAAGGGGCTCCAGTGGCCGGTGGTGTTCGTGCCGTGCCTCAACCTCAACGTCTTCCCCTCGAAGATGACCGGGCGGAGAGGGACGTGGCTCCTCCCGCGCGATCGCTTCCCGGCCGAGCGGTACGAGGGCTCCGACGACGACGAGCGGCGGCTGTTCTATGTCGCGATCACCCGCGCGCGGGACCACCTGTACCTCTCGCTTCACCAGCGCGACGAGGACGGGGACAAGGTCAAGGCCTCGCCGCTCCTCCAGGGCTTGCTGCCGGGCTCGATCACCGTGAGCGATGATCCGCTGCCGCTGCCCGACGCCGCCCCGCACACACCGCAGGCGGCCGACGAGCGGCCGTCGCTCTCCTACAGCGCGCTTGCTGCCTACGTCGCCTGCCCGCACCGCTACTGGCTCGCGTCGCGGCTGGGCTTCGCCTCGCCGGTGGTACGCGAGGCGGGCTACGGGCGCGCGGTGCACCACCTCCTGCGGCGTCTGGTGGAACTCGTGCGCGCCAGCGGGGCCGACCCGGTGCCTGAAGCGGTCGACGCCCTGCTCGCGGAGGAGTTCTACCTGCCGCACGCCGACCAGGCGGCCTACGACGCCCTCGAACGACGCGCACGGCGGGTGGTGAAGACCTGCTTCACCGACTGGCGCGATGACCTCGCGCGCCACTGGGCCGTCGAGCGCCCGCTCGCTCTCCACCTGGAGTCCGCCGACGTCGAGGGGCGCGCTGACGTGATCCTCGATCGCGAGGGTGGGGTTGTCGGCCAGCTCGCGATCCTCGACTACAAGACCCGCCCCGTGCAGGCGGACGACGAAGCGGCTGCGCAGCTCCAGGTCTACGCGGCAGCCGCGCGCCGTGAGGGGCTCACCGTCCGCGCCGCGTACCTGCACGACCTCACCGCCGCCAAGGGCACCGCGCGCCACCCGGTTGATCTGGGCGACGCGGCCGTCGCGGGGTCACTCCAGGCACTGAACTCCGCCGCCAGCGACCTGCGCGACGGGCGCTTCGACGCGACCCCCGGCGTCCAGTGCACCCACTGCGACTTCCGCTCCTTCTGCCCGCACCGCTCCTCCGAGAACTGAGCCCATGCCCCTGCCCAAGGATTTCGAGTCGACGCTCTGGAAGGCCGCCAACGCCCTATGGGCCGGCACCGCGCTCAAGCCGACGGAGTACCAGCTCCCGGTGCTCGCGCTGTTGTTCTTGAAGTACGCCGACGAGGGGTTCGCGAAGGCCCACGCGAAGCTCAAGGCGGGTCGTCGGCGTGGCGCCCCCGAGCCCGAGGACTACCGCGCCGAAGGGGCCGTGTACCTCCGCCCCGAGCACCGTTGGGGCGCGCTCCTGGACCTCCCCGACGGCGCCGAGCTGGGGAAGGTCCTCAACGACGCGATGCGCGCCATCGAGGAAGACAACGACGCCCTCAAGGGCGTGCTCCCGAAGGACTACGCGAAGATCGACAAGAAGATCCTGCGCGACCTGCTCAAGGCTTTCAACGTGCTCGAAGAGTCGCCCGAGGGGGACGTCTACGGCCGGGTCTACGAGTACTTCCTGGGCGCCCTCGCGCCGAACACCCTGGAGAAGGGCGGCGAGTACTTCACACCGTTCTCAGTGGTGCGGCTCATCGTCGAGATCCTCGAACCCTTTGAGGGGCGCATCTTCGACCCCGCGTGCGGCTCAGGCGGGATGTTTGTGCAGAGCGCGCGCTTCGTGGCTGAACACAAGGGCAAGGGGCTCAGCGTGTTCGGCCAGGAGAAGATGGCCCAGACCATCCAGCTCTGCCGAATGAACCTCGCCATTCACGGGCTTCAGGGGTCCATCCGCCAGGTAGTCTCCTCGCTCTACGAGTTCCCGGTTGAGAAGGACGTGAAGGAGGGCTTCGACTTCGTGATGTCAAACCCGCCCTTCAACCTCAAGGGCGTCGATAAGGCGCGCTTGAAGGACGACCGCGTCCACTACCCCTGGGGCATGACATCGGGCGATAAGGCCAACTACCTGTGGATCCAGCGCTTCTATAGTGCCCTCAACCCAGGCGGTCGCGCAGGCTTTGTCATGGCCAACAGCGCCAGCGACGCGGGTGGTCGCGACCTCGAAGTGCGTCGCGATCTCGTGAAGAGCGGCGCCGTGGACGTGATCGTCTCGCTCTCGACCAACCTCTTTTATACGGTCACGCTGCCGGTAACGCTATGGTTCTTCGATCGGGCAAAAGCAAAGGGGCCACGCGCCGACGAAGTGCTATTCATTGACGCCCGTGAGGTCTTCGAACAGGTGGACCGAGCGCATCGAAACATTACCCCCGCGCAAGTGGAGTTTCTGGCGAACATTGTGAGGTTGTGGAGAGGTAAGGGGGTCGAGAACCGGCATGGCGGGTTGGCGTTGACAAGGGAGCGTATAGGCACGGCGTACAGCGACGTGGAAGGACTCTGCAAGAAGGTCTCGCGCAAGGTCATTGAGGAGAACCGCTGGAGCCTCAATCCTGGCCGCTACGTGGGCGTAGGCGCGAAGACCGACGCCGACGAGGTCGACTTCGAGGAACGGTTGATGGAGTTGCAAGAGGAGTTCGAGACCCTTACGGCGGAGGCTCATGTACAGGAAGCGACCGTGAGTGAGGCGATGCGTCTTCTTCTGGAGCCGACTCATGCGGACGGTTGAACTCGAAGAGGCTGTTGAAGTGCTGATTGACTATCGAGGCAAGACGCCCGAGAAGTCGAATGCCGGCGTGCTGCTCGTGACAGCCAAAGTCATCAAAGACGGCTTCGTTCTTCAGGCGGAAAATGAGTACATTGCAGAAGATGACTACGACACGTGGATGCGTCGTGGACTTCCGCGCGAACGAGACGTTCTCATCACGACCGAAGCGCCACTGGGACAGGTAGCTCGCGTCGACGATCCGAGGGTGGCGCTTGCCCAACGCGTGATCCTGCTTCGAGCGAAGTCCTCCGTAATCGATCCCTCATATCTCTATCACCTGCTCCAGGGTCCGCAGGTTCAGGGCGAACTACGCAAACGCGCTACCGGCACAACGGTGGCTGGCATCAAACAGAGCGAACTCCGTCGGGTTCCGCTCAGAGTGCCAGATCTCCCAACACAGCGGCGCGTCGCAGGCTTCCTCGATGGGATCTCGCGCCTCATTGAGAACAATCTTCGCCGCGTTCATATGTCTGAAGATGTGGCACGTCTCTATTGGTCGCGATGGGCCCGCGACGCAAGACGTGTCACGGCTCCTTTGGGTGATCTCGTGCATCTTGTGCGGATGCAGGTCAGTCCTGCCGAAATCGACAGCGATACGCGCTATATCGGGTTGGAACACATTCCCCGGCGATCGTTCGACCTCTCCGATCATGGATACACGCGGGACGTGGTGAGTTCGAAGATTCCGTTCGAAGCTGGCGATCTCCTGTTTGGGAAGATCCGGCCCTACTTTCACAAAGTCGGCCCGGTAGCTTTCGATGGCGTAACCTCTGCGGACGCGATTGTAATGCGCGCGCGCAGCGCGCTAGATCGCTTGGCCGTGTTGATGTGCGCGTCGAGCGATGACTTCGTTGCCGAAATCAGCAATAAAGCGAATGGGTCGAAGATGCCGCGTGCGCGGTGGGAAGACATGGCAACGTATGCAGTTCCGCTCGGCACCGAGAGCGAGCGTCTCGCACTCAACGAGATCTTGGAACCCTGCATCGCCCTATTGCAGTCCCTTGGGACTCGCAATGCGACCCTCCGAAAGCTACGCGGGTTTCTCCTTCCCAAGTTGCTATCGGGCGAGGTTGACGTCTCGCGGTTGCCGCTGCCGCCCCCTGAGGCCGTTGACGACACACCACCCGACTTGCCATCCGCCAACTCGCCGCGTCACGGGCGTCGCAAGAAGGAACTCGCATGACCTCCGCGAACCTTAAGGAGCAGGCGGTCGCCACAGTCTTCCAAGGGCAGCTCGAAGCGCTCCACTGGACCGTCGACAACGGCTTCAAGGAGACCTTCGGTGGGGCGGTGTCGACCTACGGCCGGGGCAGCAACACCGAGCACGTGCTCCCGCGACGACTGCGCGAGGCGGTCGAGGTGCTGAACCCCACGGTCCCCGCAGGGGCGCGTGAGGCCGCGCTCAACGAGCTCCTGCGCGACCGCAGCGCACTCTCGCTCGAACGCGCCAACCAGGAACTCTACGCGCTCCTGCGCGACGGCGTGCCGGTGGAGGTGAAGACCGACGACAGCGGCACCGAAACGGTGCGGGTGCGCGTGATCGACTGGGACACGCCTGCGCGCAACAGCTACGTGGCCGTGCGCGAGTTCGAGCTGCGGGGCGACGTGTACACCCGCCGGGCGGACCTCGTGGGCTTCGTCAACGGTCTGCCGCTGCTCTTCGTAGAGCTCAAGTCTCCCGACGTCCCGCTGCGCGCGGCCTTCGACGAGAACTTCACCGACTACCGCGTGACCATCCCGCGCCTCTTCCTCTTCAACGCGCTCGTGATGTTCGCGCAGGGGAGCGATGCGCGCCTGGGAACGCTCACCAGCGGCTGGGAGCACTTCAAGCCCTGGAAGCGCGTCGCCCGCGAGGATGAGCCACCGGCACCCGGGCAGGCGACCCTCCTGCGCGCCGTCTGCGACCCGGCGCGGATGCTCGACCTGATCGAGAACTTCACGCTCTTCGTGGAGGTGCCCGGCGGCCTCGCGAAGATCGTCGCGCAGAACCACCAGTTCCTCGGCGTGAACAACGCCGTCGAGGCGCTACGCCGATCGAAGACCCAAGCCCCGTCGCGCCGAGTGGGGGCGCCGTCCAAGGGTACGCCCCTCGGCGTCTTCTGGCACACGCAGGGCTCGGGCAAGAGCTACTCGATGGTGTTCTTCTCGCAGAAGGCGCTGCGGAAGGTGCCGGGCAACTGGACCTTCGTGGTGATCACCGATCGCGACGACCTCGACGACCAGATCTATAAGGGCGCCGCAGCAAAGTGCTCGGGCTGAACGGGCGTAGGGTGTCCAGCGCTCGCCAGAGCTCCCAGGCAGTCGGGCATGCAACTCGCGACCAACGTGACGAAGGTGTTGAAGGAGACGGCCGCCGCCTTGAAGGGCAGCGAACGTCGGCGGTTCATGGCGCGGACGGTGCGCGACCTGTTCGACGGCGTGATGAACCGAGCCGTTCGCGCGCTCGACTGGGACGAGCGGACGTTGCGCAAAGGCAAGAACGAGCTGCGCTCCGGGATCGAGTGCCTCGACGGTCGCTCCGGCGGCGGACGTCCGACGGCGCAATCGCGACTGCCGAACCTGATGCGGGATCTGCGCGACCTCGTCGATGGTCAGAGTCAGACCGATCCGCGCTTTCAAACGCAGCGGCTCTACACACGCATCACGTCGGCCGAAGTCCGTCGGCAACTCATCGCGCAGAAGGGGTACACGGACGAGGAGTTGCCGTGTGAGGAGACGATCCGCGTCAAGCTCAACGACCTGGGATATGGGCTGCGCGCCGTGGCCAAGACCAAGCCGAAAAAAAGGTCGCCGCGACGGACGCCATCTTCGAACAGATGAGTCGTGAGCGGGCGACGGCCGCGCGTTCGCCCAACGTGCTGGAACTGTCGATGGACGCCAAGGCCGTCATCAAGGTGGGGGAGTTCTCTCGGTACGGCGTCAGTCGCGTGCTGGTGTTTGCGCTCGATCACGACCACGGGGCCGAGGCGAAGGTGACGCCGTACGGCATCCTGCTCACAGCCCACAACGAGCTGACGGTGTCTCTGGCGACGGGGCCCGTCACGGCGGACTTCATCGTCGATCGGATCGAGGCGTGGTGGTGCGCTCACCGGGCGCGCTTTCCGGAGGTCGATACGCTCCTTTTGCTTCAGGACAACGGGCCCGAAAACCAGAGCCGTCGCACACAGTTTCTGTCGCGGATCGTGGCCTTTGCGCAGGCCCATCGGATCAACGTACGCCTCGCCTACTACCCGCCGTACCACAGCAAGTACAACCCCGTGGAGCGCTGCTGGGGCGTCCTCGAACAGCACTGGAATGGGAGCATCTTGGACACCGTGGAGACGGTCGTGAACTTCGCTCAGACCATGACCTGGAAAGGGGTCGCGCCCGTCGTGCAACTGGTCACCACGACGTACGCCAAGGGGATCTCGCTCACGCGTGCGGCGATGGCGAAAGTCGAGGCGCAGGTCCAGCGTCTCGCGGGCTTGGAAGCGTGGTTCGTGGAGATCCTCTGCGCGCCGAAGGCCGTGCGGGGCGACGGAGCGCACTGAACGCACCAGCACCCCGACGAGAAAACTGCGACGCCCTAAGACTTTCGTGTCGGCCGGGGCCGTGCGGGCGCCCGACGCGAAGCAGGGGCGTAAGGTGCTCGTGCAGGCCCAGGGGCGCGACCACCTGCGCGAGCTGCTCCGAGGTGACCAGCGCTACGTGTTTACGCTCATCCAGAAGTTCTCGACCGAGGTGAAGGGCACCACCTACCCCACGCTCTCGACCCGCGACGACGTGGTCGTGATGGCCGATGAGGCGCACCGCTCGCAGTACGACACCTTCGCGAGCAACATGCGCGACGCCCTCCCCAACGCGCGCTACCTCGCCTTCACGGGCACGCCGCTGGTCGACGTGGACAGGGCTCACGGGCCGTCGAAGTCCGCCGACGGGGAGACGAAGGTCAAGTTCGGCGACTACCTCTCGATCTACCCCTTCGAGGAGGCGATCGCCGACGAGGCCACGGTTCCGCTCTACTACGAGAACCGCCTGCCCCGCATCGAGCTCGCCGACGCCGAGCTGGGCGAGCGCGTCTACAAGATGCTGGAGGCTGCGACGCTCGACCCCGACGAGGCGCGGGTGCTGCGGCGCGAGCTTGCGAAGCTCTACAGCCTCATCACGGACGACGCGCGGCTCGACGAGGTCGCCCGCGATCTGGTCGAGCACTACACGTCGCGCACCTCGCGCGGCAAGGCGATGGTGGTCTCGATCGACCGCTTCACCGCCGTCGAAATGTCGGTGCGAGTGAAGCGCCACTGGGACGCCCGGCTCGTGGCGCTGGAGGCCGAGCACGCGGCGCTGCCCGAGGGGTCCACGCGCCGGGACGACCTGGCCGAGCTCATCGCCTGGATGCGCGCGACCGAGATGGCGCCGGTGATCTCGGAGTCGCAGGGCGAGGTCGACGACTTCAAGAACCACAAGGTCACGACCACGAACCTCCAGGGCTTCCCCCTGGACATCGTGCCCATCCGCAAGCGGATCAACGAGCCGCCGGCCCTGGACGCCTGCTTCAAGGACCCGAAACACCCGCTGCGGATCGTGTTCGTCTGCGGCATGTGGATGACGGGCTTCGACGTGCCGAGCTGCGACGTCATCTACCTCGACAAGCCGATGCGCAACCACACGCTCATGCAGACCATCGCGCGCGCCAACCGCGTCGACGCGGGCAAGGCGTGCGGGATGATCGTCGACTACGCGGGGGTGTTCCATGACCTGCGGAGCGCGCTGTCGATCTACGCCAACCGGCCCGGCGCCCCGGCGGGCGCGACCCCGGTGCAACCCCGTAAGGCGCTGATCGCGGCGCTCGCGCGGTCCATCGACGCGGCCGAGACCATGGTGCGCGACGCGGGCGTCGACCCACGCGAGCCGCCGAACGTCTCGCTCGCCGACCGGCTCGCGCTGCGCAACGCAGCCAAGGAGGCGCTGATCCACCCGGACGATCGGCGGCGGAACTTCCTGGCCCAGGTGAACCTCGTCGACCGGATCTTCTCGGCGATGGTGCTCGACGACGTGGTGAAGCCCTTCGCGCTCCGGCACGGGTTCCTGACAGACGTGGCGGGCTACATCCGGGCCACCATCGACCGCCCCGACGTGAGCGAGTACGTCGACCGCGTGCGGGCGATGTTGGCCGAGTCGGTGGTCGTCCACCGCGTGACCGAGGGCTGGTCGCCGGGTTACGAACGCGCGCCGCTCGACCTGCGCCGCCTGGACGTGGACGGCCTGGCGAACGCGATCGCGCAGCAGCAGAAGACGCCCAACGCCAGCGCGATGAGCCTCCAGACCGTCGTGCGGCGGGCGCTCAACAACCTCCTCCAGGCGAACCCGACGCGGGACGAGCTCCAGGCGCGCTTCGAGGCGCTGGTGGCGCGGTACAACGAGGGCATCGACAACGCCGAGGCCTTCTTCGCGGAGTTGGTGAAGCTGCTCGGCACGCTGAAGACGGAGTCGACGCGCGCCGAGCGCGAGGGCCTCTCGGAGCATGAGTTGGCGTTCCGCGACGTCCTCGCGCGGGCCGTGGGCGACGCGCCCAAGGAGGCGCTCACCGCTGTGGCGAAGGCGCTGCCGGGCGAGGTCGCGAAGGTGATGTCCCTCGACTGGAAGCTCCACCAGCAACTCCGGGACAAGGTGCGGGCGCGCGTGAAGCGGGCGCTGGGGGGGCTGCCGGAGGACGTGTCCGACGAGGCCTACGCGCGTGGGGTGGAGGCTGTGTTCCAGTGGTTGTTGTTGGTGAAGACTCCGGTCACGGAGTGATGGTCCACCGGTGGAGGGGAGGCGTCTGTGAGCAAGCGTGGATCGACGAAGGCGAGGCGGAAGACAGGGCGGGCCGGGTCCGACAGGGATGCCACTGTGCCATGCGTGGTGTGCGGTGAACAGCTGAGCGCCGACGAGGCCAGCCATTGCAATAACTGTGGAGGGGCCCATTGCGAGGGCTGTGTGGGTGAGCAGGGATTCGGCCCCTGGTCGGGCCTCGACTACTGCGCGAACTGCACCGAACAGTTCGGCGGGGTGGACGACGGCTCGCCCTCCGAACGCGTCGATGAGGAAGCGGGCATGCGGGTGTTGTTCAAGGCCCGGGAGGTGAGCGCTGCCTTCCGCGAACTCCGCTCGGCGCTGAAGCAGGAGATGCCGAAGACGGTCTCCCTGCACTGGAGCTTTCCCGGCCACGGTTCCACCGGCAAGGGGGTGAGAACCTGGTCACGGGGCGGTGCGAGCGCGATCGCGGTTGGCGTTGGCGCCGAAGGGGACTGGGGCAACCGGACGCCGATCCTGATCGCGCCCTCGCCGGCCGTGCCAAGAATCTGCCCGGTGGTCGAGGTCAACGTGCCGACCACCACGGTTCGGCCCGAACGGGGCATCAACGGCTGCTTCGGGCGGGATGCCGAGGATGGCCTCTGGCTGCTGCACCGGGGCACAAGGCTCACCGCGACGGGCAGGCGGGTCACCAAGGCGGAGGTCCACGCCGCCTTCGACCATCACCTCATCGACGTCGACGATGGAGGCCAGGTGGCCTCGGTCATCCAAGTCGCCCGCGTGGACGACGCGGGGCTGGTGGCGGCGCTGCGGACGTTCGCGCTGCGCGTCCAGGCGTTCAAGACCGGCGAGCCCGTTTTGTGATGAGGAACGACCCGAGAAGGGCCGGGGCTCGATGACAACGGCGAGCCAAGATGATGCGCTGATTGCCATCTACCGGCCACGCGATCTCTTGCGGGGTGTCGTGGGCACTGAGCGTGTGATGTTCGCTACAGATTCGTCGTCGACCCTCTCGTATCACAATGTGGCGGAACACGACTTCGCTGACGATTGCGTTGGAGGCCACTGAATCAATGGCTCTCTAAGTGATGATTTTCACCCGGCTGCGAGGGCGGTTGGTAGGACGCATCAGGCATGCACACATTCCAGATCAAGCAAGTGCAAGCGCCATTGTTCGGTGTAGTGGAGGCGCCCAATCAGTCGCCGTGGCTGAGTACGTTCTCCGCTGCAAGCAGTTTGGTGACGGTGTCTATCGACGACCACGCTCTCGACATTATTGCTGACGAGATCGAGTTAGACGCAGAGGGGCTCCTTGCCGATGCCGAACGTTATGTGCAAGGTCTCTATCGCAGCAAAGCGCGCGGCATGAGCGGATCCCGACTGGGGGAGTTGGGAGAGGTCTTGTCGTTCGTCGTGGGTCGCAGCCGAGGCCAGGATATCGTGCGAGTCGTCTCGTGGCAGCACGGCAAAGGACAGGTCGTCAAAGGGGCGGTGTTTCCGCAGCCCGATTTCCTAGTCCGTGCTGCGGGTGCAATTTCTGCGGTCGAGGTGAAGTCGACCGAGGTGTTTGATTTCTTGGACTTGCGGGACAAGGTGGCGAAGTGGACTTGGTTGCAGCCATGTACCTCCGCTGCTGTCTGTAGAGCGCGAGCGCTGCCTCAACTGGCGTATGTAGGACAGAGCTTCGCTCCTCAGCAGCACTCGCTTGTCCTTCCAAAGGGTACGATCGTTCCATTCCCTGTCAGCGGCGGAGTCGCCATTGCCTTCCTTGCCCTCGACGGTCGGATTGATTCCCTCAGAAGCGATAGTCGATACAGGACGCCGAGGCAGTGCCGCACCGCAGGCCGTGCCTGCTGGACTTGCGTGCCTGTTGGCTGTCACATCGTGCTTGTGACAATGCCCAATGCCCCCGGGTTTCTCGCGCTAGGAGGAGGATACGACGGCGACCAGACTTGGTTTCTTGCATACCGGGGCTGGGCGCAGGCATTGGCAGCACGTGATATCTTCTCGGCAAGAGACAGATTGTCGCGCCTTTGCGAGCTTACCGTGGCATGGCTTGCGCGACGGACCGAGCCTGGCAGCGATGCGGTGAGAGCTTTCTGGAGTGCATACTTGCGTTTCGCGACTAGAGCAAAAGGCCTCGACATCGAGCTGCCTGGGCCTTTGGCTGAAATTGACCCTCGCGAATATGGCGTCGAATGGGAGTCAGTCCCACTGGCAGAACCAGTAGCTCGCGAGTCGACCGAGGAAGGTGTCAGCGCCTGGTTGGCACAGGGCGCGGACACTCTGCCGTTCAGCGCGTCGATCCAGTTGCCGCTCCCGGAGTCGATGACCGTGACTCTTTGGAAGGACTTCCTGTATTTTCGTCTAATGTCGCGCGAGTGGTGGACGAGTGTTCTCGTTGAAAGCTCAGAGGTTGCATCCGCGATCGCAATGCGCTTGATCGCAGCGTGTCTAAGGATTGTCGGGGGACCACTGTTGCCGCCGAACTGGAGTGTCCCACTTCAGGAGGTCAAAGCGGGGGTCGGCGATCGCGCCATATCTCTTGGATGGCAACTCATGCCGCCTGACGTTGAATCCGTTGAATGGAGGCGGTTGAGGAGCTACTGGGAAATCGGCGTGCTCAAGCGCTTCTATTCGATGTGGAGCGTGGTGAAGTTCGGTCAGCTCGGCGCACGACTTCACGTGCTACCCGATGGGAGGGTGACTCTGAGGGTTCATAAGTCGTTCCTTCGACACCGATAGCGAATTTGATAGTGGTGTTGAGGCAATAGAAAGGCACGCTAGCCTACTCTAGAGCCCGACCCGCTCGCTGTGGGATGATCTCTCCCTCGGGCGAATGCGGCGTGAGCGGACTCTGCTTACTTACTCTTCCTCGAAGAGAGCCCGCATGACTCGCCACGCCATGCGCACCTCGCGGGCCGTGCGCGTGCTGAGATGGTCGGCGACCTCGGCCGCGTCGGTGCGTTGCGCGTGATCGAGGACGGCGAAGAGCGTGGCGAGCGACACGTCGAGACCCCGCGCGCGAGGCGACGGTGTTCAACGATGGCGAGAACCCACCAAGTTCGATGCGGCAGATCGCGTCACCCGACAGTTCGCTGCGCTCGGCGAGGGCTTCCTAGGTGTCTCGCGCCCAGACTGCGGTACGCCGTATTGCGACGACGCAGAAGATCATCGCTCACGCGACCAATGGCGGATGCGGGTGCTACTGACGAATTCGGGCAACTCACGGCGCGAGTTGGTGATCACGTGCTCGGTGAAGCAGGTCGCAGGCGCAGTACGAGTTGCAGGGGGCCCAAAGGGTGGGAGGGGACGTCCCGGGCCCAGTGTAGTCGACCAAGCCGCGCTGATCGTCGACCTCGCATGACGATCGACACCGCCCGATGTGCGGTGCCGACCGGGGATCTCGTTCGCGCTGGTGAGGCAGGGTTCAAGGTGCGTCTGCGACGCAGAAGAATGGCAGCTCCGCAGGGAGTCCAGGCGAGTGGGGTTCATACCACCTCGCGGCGCCCTCCCAACCCAACACGAGGAGTCGCCCGGGCCGCGAGGACGCGCTCCAATACTGTGGAGGGTCCGTCAGGAGCACCCGGTTGAGTCCGAGCACCGCCGCGTCGCGAAACTCCGCGCCCGTCGGCAGCCGCGCCGGGAGCGGCAGGTAGGCGCGGCGGCCTTGTGCCCGGGCAGGCACGGCGCAGACGGCGGAAGCGTCGTTCAGGCGGGCCGATTCCGGCACGTAGAACCAGACACGATTGGACCCAGGCTCGCGCCATACACGCTCGCCCTGCACGGTCTGGGAGACGATCCGCCAAGGGGCCGTTCCGGCGGGTGCGTGAAGGGGGTAGTTGGCGGCCTCGCCGAGCCGTTGCGCGCAGTCGCTCTGTCGCTCCTCGACGCTGCCGGACAGGCCGCACGGGGCGTCGGAGTCGACCTCGGACTCCGCGAAGATTGCACGCCCCGCAGGCGCCCGTGTGTCCGTGGTCGTCGATGCCTGGCAGAAGTACCTCAGCGGCTCGCTCGACGGCGCCCCTTGGTTGGCCCGGATGAACGGCGTTCGCCGCCCGGTGCCGTAGCCGTCGCCGAGTTGGATCGACACCTCCCGCCCCCACTGGGTGCCCGCCCAGAACCACTCCGACCGCATGGGGGAGACGACGTCGGGGAAGAGCTCGGCGAGCTCGCGGGCGGAGTCCTGCCCTTGCTGCAACGCGTGCATCGTACCGGGAGGCACGGCGCCCAGCTCTGCCCATTGCGGCATCTGGGCGCAGTGACGGAGCGCCTCCTCGCGCCGCGCCGGGCGCATCACCGCCGCCAACGCGCCGCTGTGCCCTGTCAGCCAGACGCGCGTCCCGTCGGGTTCCTGGCGGATCAATCGGTACCTCAGGAATCGTCGCGGCTGGCCTGACTCCGTGACCTCGAAGGATCGCACCGCCGCCGGCCCGGCTCCTCCCTGTGCGACGGGGCGGGCGCAGTCGAGCGCGCGTTCGTCGAGCGTGCCCCGGAGCCCGCAGGTCACGTTGGGCACGTAGCCGCGCGAGATCGCGTCCTGTCGCAGGGCGAAGTCCCTCTCTTCGACCAGGAGCATGCGCAGGAATCCGCCGCCGCTCCCCTGCGCGGCGGTGAGGACGATTCGGATGGTCGCGCCGCCCACCTCGTAGCGAATGATCTCGGGCCGGTCGTGGGGCCCTGGGGGCGGCTGCTGGCCGAACCGCGCCGACCAGAAGGCAGCGTCCCGCCGATACGCGTCGACCGCCTCGGACTGAGCGGCGTCCCGACCGAGGAGCACCATGAGGCTGCGCAGGTGGTCGCCGTCGAAGACGAGCGTCACCTCCGGCGACTCGCGCTCCAGGCCGGTCGTCGCGCCGAGGCCCCGGCAGACCGACGCGGGCTGCCCTCGGAACCCACCCGCGATCTCACGGCAGGAGCCGCCCTCGCGGGCGAGCTGGGCCAGGACTGCCTCTCGGGAGCCGCCGAGGTGCTGGAGCGCGGCGCTCGACAGCGGCGCGCGCCAGGAGGGCTCTCCCGCCGGGGGCGTGCCGACCTCCGTTGGCGCGGCCGCATCACCTCTCGACTCGACCGCAGGCGCGGTCGAAGGCTGGGCGTCGCGCCCCGAGCCCACGCGCTCCATGATGACCGGCTCGCCAGCGGCCGCGTCGAAGGTGGCGTCGTAGAGGCGATCGAGTGTCCCGCGCACCTCCAAGCCGTCGTTCAACTCGACGACGCGAATCGCCAAGACGTCCAGCGTGACGCCCTCGCGCACCTCGGCCGATGCTCCGGCCCCCACATGATCTTCCCACGGCGTCGCCAACCGAAAGACGACGTCGACCCCGAAGCCGGCGCCGAGGTGGTGACGGTTCGTGAAGTCGAGCCCTGCCTGGTCGTCCTGAACGCGATAGCCGCCCTGGAGAACTGGGGTGCTGGGAAAGGCCCCGCGCACGCTCGGAACGGTGCTCAGCGCGCCGCTGGAGTGGCCCGGGGTGTGGAACAACGCGCCGAAGACCAGCGGGCCGACTTCGATCGGCACGCGGTGGTCGATCGGGTTGTACGCGCCCACGCGCACCAGGTAGTTCGTCCCCACAGCGGCACGGCCCCGCAGGCGCATCCGATACGTCGCGGCACGACGCTGCGCCCGCAGTGCGTCGAGCGACCGCTGGCACGCGGCGAGGCGCGCGTCGTCTCCGAGATCCTCGCACGTCTGGAAGAACGGGGCCGTCAAGCGCGCGGGCTCTCCGGGCGCGTCGGTCGCGCGGGACGCGAGGTTAGCGAACGCTTGTGAGGTTTGCGCGCTCGCGCCGCCCGCGACGGACATCGCGAGGAGGCCCGCAGCCGCGAACGGTCTGCCGATCGGTGCCCATGCCCTGCCTGTGATCTGTCCCATCATCCCTGGTCCCCTACGCCCCGACGACGGCCGACAGCGGCACGACCCGTCGGTTCTGTGCCGGAGCACATAACTCGTTCATGTGCTCCTGTCACTGTCGCGAGGCTGTGCTCCACGCCATGCCCACTGCATGCCGCGTCGAGTCCGCCGTCAGACGATCGAGGAGGTCGTGCGCGCCCGACTGCGCGAGCTCCGCGCGTCCCGGGGGCTCACCCAGGAGCAACTCTGCGAGAGCGCGGGCGTGAGCCTGGACGCCGTGAACCGCATCGAGAACGGTACGCGCGTGCCGACGATCGCCACGCTGGCCAATCTGGCCGCGGCGCTCGGCGTCGAGGTGGGCGATCTGGTTCGGACCGAGGCCCTGCCGCCGGCGCGGTTCAAGCCGCCGGTGCAGCGCATCGTCGCGCAGTTGGCGTCACAGCCTGACGAGGTCCAGGACGCGGCGGAGAAGCTCGTGCGCGTGCTTCTTTCGGTCGCTCGGACCTGACTGTCCGACGCGCCCCATCTCTGCCGCCTGGAGGGGAACCGAAAGAAGGCGGCCGCGGATGTGCACCGGCGCAACGTCTCGGTCGCGCCAGCGCACACCCGCCACTTTCGCCCAGATCTACACCCGTAGCGGCATCGCCACAGCCGTCGTGCCGTGCGTGCCGTCCACCCGCACGGGGTCGAGCTCGCCGGTCACCTGCATCGTGACCGTCGCGCCCTCGTCCGCGAGGGCCGTGACCATCTCCCGCAGGTACTGCCCGTTGATGCCGATGGCCTCGGGTACGGCGCCCTCGAAGGTCGCGGCGACGGCCGCCTCGGCGGCGTTGCCCTCGCCGTCGTCGACGGAGAGCGTGACCGACGACGCGGCGCCGTCGAGCCGCAGCCGCACGGTCGGCGTCCCCTTCGCTGCCACCGCGCGGATCGCGGCGGCGAGTTCCGTCGTGGTCATCGTGAGGTTCCCTCCCGCGCGCGCCGGGATGACCTGCTCGTAGCTGGGGAACACCGCGTCGACGACGGGCCCGGAGACCCATTCGTCGCCCGAGGTGAACCACACGCGGTCGCTCTCGCGCCGGAGGCGGACGAGCCCGCCGTCCACCGCCAGCATGCGCTCGACGGACTCGACCGTGCGGCGCCCGACGAGCACCGCGAACTCGGCGCCGTCGTCGGGCACGCTCACCCGCGCGAGCCGGTGGCCGTCGGTCGCCACGAACAGCAGCTCCCCGCGGCGACGCTCGATGAGCATCGACGCCAGGTGCGGCCGGGTGTCGTCGCAGCTCATCGCGTAGCTGGCCTGCCGGAGCACCCGCGCCAGCGTCGGACGCATGAGGGTGAAGAGCACCGCTCCGCCCGGCGGCGGCACCGCCGGGAAGGTCGTCGTGGGGAGGGCCGAGAGGCGGTGCGTGGCGCCCCTGGCGGTGATCTGGTCCCCGGCGAGCTGGAGCAGGCCGGCGGGCCCCTTGGCGACCGCCAGGATGCGGTGCAGGGGCACCAGGAGCGACGCCCAGGACGAGGTCACCGTCGCGGGCACAACGACCCGCACGAAGACGCTGCCGTCCGTGGCGGTGAGGTGGAGGGCGTCGCCGGTGCCCGCGAGGAGCACCGCCTCCAGCGCGGGCAGCGAGGCGCGGCGGTCGACGACGTGCTTGAGGCGCGTGAGGGCGAGGGCGAGGGCGCGGCGGTCGAGCGACGCGCAGAGAGACGTGGTCAGGGTGGTGACGATGGCGAGTGCTGCGTTCATGGGTTCCTCGTGACGATGGTTGGGGTGAGCGTTGGGGGAAGAGAGAGCGCCCGCGCACCCGGCATCGCCCCGAAGTCGGGTCGGCGGCGGGGCAGCGAGCGAGGCGGTTGGTCAGCGATGGGGCGGTCGCGCGGAGCGGCTCGCGCGGACGTCGAGCCGTGCGGGGAACAGGACGTCCTCGCCGGAGTTCAGGGGCTCGGCGCCGGGGGCGACGACGTTGTGGGGTGCCGCGAGAAGCGCTGGGGCGAGCTCGCCGCGCAACACCCGGCCGAGATCGTGGAGACGGCGGTGCGCGAGCGCGAGCATGCCCTCCGCCTGCGACGCCCACGCTTGCATGGCGTGCAGGTCGCCCTGCGCGTCCTGGATGCGCGCGAGCACCGAGGCGGAGCCCTCGACGGCCTGCTCGATCGTGCCGAGCTTGTGGCCGAGCGACCACGCCCGCGGGGGCGCGGTGCTCACGGGTCCCCCGTAGGGCGCGCGGCGGCGCCCGCGACCCACGCCACGGGCGGAAGCCCGCCGCCTTGGATCTGCGTGACGTCGCTGCGGCGGCTCGCGTTCAGCCGCTCGCGCAGCGTCGACCGCGCGATGCCGAGGCGCCGCGCGGCGGCCGAGATGGAGCCGCCGCTCGCCTGCATGGCCTCGGCGACGGCGGGGACCGAGAGGTCTCGGGCGGGCGTCTGGTAGGGGACCGGCGTGCCGGGCTCGTCGGCCAACGCGTCGGCCACGGCCGCGGCGTCGAGGACGAGACCTTCGTCGCGCACCAGGGCACGGCGCAGCACGTTGAAGAGCTGGCGGATGTTGCCCGGGAACGGGTGGCGGACGAGGAGGGCGAGCGCATCGCTGGTGAGGCGACGGTCGCCGACCTCGGGGCGGAGCCGACCGAGGAGGTGCTCGACCAGCGCGGGGAGGTCCGCGCGGCGCTCCCGCAGGGCGGGCAGCCCCACGGTCAGCACGTTCAGCCGGTAGTAGAGGTCGGCGCGGAAGCACCCCGCCGTGACCATCGCGCCGAGGTCCCGGTGGGTGGCGGCGATGATGCGGACGTCGACGGCGCGCGGGCGCTCGCAGCCCAGCGGACGCACCTCGCCGGTCTCCAGCGCGCGCAGCAGGTCGGCCTGGGTGCGGGCGTCGAGCTCGCCCAGCTCGTCGAGGAAGAGCGTGCCGCCGTGGGCCTGCTCGAAGACGCCCCGGCGCCGGGTGAGGGCGCCGGTGAACGCGCCGCGCTCGTGGCCGAACAGTTCCGAGGCGACGAGTTCGGTCCGCAGGGTCGCGACGTTGACGGTCACGAGCGGCCCGCGGGCCCGCGGCGACGCGAGGTGGAGGGCGCGGGCGACCAGCTCCTTGCCGGTCCCGGTCTCGCCCGTGACTAGCACCGGCGCGGACGAGCGGGCGTACCGCAGAACGTCGGCTCGCACGCGCTGCATGGGTCGTGACGTGCCGACGAGGCCGACCGCTGCGAAGGGGTCGACGGGCGCCACGGAGAGGCGACTCGGCGCGCCGTCGTCGGGCGCCGGAGCGGACTGCTCGCGCTCGGGCGCGAGTCGGGTGTCGAGGTTCATCGTGAGGGTTCCTTTGGTGGAAGGGGCGCTGGCGAGCGGGAAGGTCGGAGCGACGACGAAGCACACCGGGGGTCACCGCGGGGGCTTCGTCGTCGCTCCGAGGGCAGGTGCGGGAGGGGCGTGCGGCGCCCGGCGCCCGCTCCGAGAGCGAGGGCACCGGGCGCCGCACGTCGGGCTGGGAGGTGGGCGCCTACGCGGCGATCGGCAGCGCCGTGATGTCCTCGCGGGTCGCGCGCAGGTTCACGTCGAAGCCGAACTTCGCCACGAGCACGTCGAGCGCGTTCCAGAGGACGTCGGCGAAGGCCGCGTAGGCCGACGTGTCGAAGGTGTCGTCCATTGCGGCGCCGACGATCTGATCCTCGGCGGCGAGGTAGCGCACGCCGCCGCGCAACTCGAACGTGAGGTGGCTCAGTCCCGCGCCCTGGTACCAGGCGATCGCCAGCACCTCGGGGTGTTCGCCCAGGAACTCCCCGAGCGCGTCCTGCATGGCCTGCCGACCCTCATCGGCGAGTGCGGCCAAGTACCCGTCGAGGAGGCCCTTGATCCGCAGGAGTCCGGCGTACTTCATCACGCCGCCTCCGGCATCGGCACGAGGTTGCCCGCGACGCGCATGAGGTCGAGACGGCGCTCCTCGTCCTCGGTCTTGCCCGCGATCCAGCTCACCGCCTGCGCGAGGCGCCAGCGGGTCTGCCCGGCGGGCATGTTCTCGACGTCGGGCGAGTTGAACGCCGCGACGACGGCCTCGGCCTCCCCCTTGAGCAGGTGCTTCTTGAGGAAGTCCTGCACGCGGGCGGGCTCGATTCGCTCGTCGTTCGCGCGGCGGATGCCGTCCTGGAGGACGGCGATGTTGCGGTCGTTGAGGCGGCGCGTGACGAGATCGTGCACCGCGCCCGCCGTCGCCTCGGTCTCCGCCGCGAGCGTGCGGGCGCTCCACGCGACGTCACCCGTGAGGCGGGTTCCGAGGTGGACCCGACGCAGCGAGCGCTCCATCAAGAGGCCGTTCTCGCAGGCCAACCGGAGCGAGTAGAACGACACCTGGAGGGCGCCGTTGCCGTAGTCGCTGTTCTCCAGCGCCATGCCGAACACCATCACCTCGTTGGGCACGGGCTCGTAGACCTTCGCGAGGATGGCCTTGATCGCGATCTTGGTGTCGAGCGCGTAGCCCTCGACGGGCACCGCGCCGATCTGCTGGCAGGCGTGGGCGAAGGCCCCCACGACGGGGCGCGAGTCGAGGCGCCGGAAGCGCGAGCTCACGAAGCCCCGCACCTCGCGGCGGTCGGGGAGCGAGAGCGCGCGCAGGAGGAAGGTGCCTCCCGCGTCCTCCTCGTCGGCGACGGCGCGGCCCTCGCGGTAGAGGCGCGTCAGGCTGTGGGCGAGCAGCTCGGGCCCGAAGGCCCGGTGCTCGGGGTCGAGCAGGCGCCCGAGGTAGGCGTGGGGCAGACCCACCTTGGCGGCGGCCTGGCCGAGCGCGAAGCGGTGCAGCGGCATCGTCACGCCCTCGTCGGGCACGACGACGATCCCGCCGGGGCGCGCCGCGTCGGGCTCGAAGGCGAGCTCCCCGGCGGTGACGAGGAGGTCGCGGGGCTGGTGGCGCTCGACGTGGTCGAGCACGGCGGCGGCGCGGGTGCGACCGCGCTCGATCAGGGCGCCGAGCTTGTCGCGGGCGACGGCGGCGAAGCGCGAGGAGGCGCCGGACGGAGAGGCGTGAGAGGGCAACGTGAGCATGGTTGTGGACTCCTGGGTGAATGGGTTGGGGCCCGAGCCCGCGGACGCACGACGCCCCCAAGACGCCTGGAATACGGCGTACTTCTGTAGGGCGGCGGGCCGAGCGCGACGGGCGGTCGGTGGGTCAGCCCGCGTCGTCGGTGATGCCGACGCGGAGCGTGAGGCGGACCGTCTTGCCGCCGAAGCGGAGAACGGTCTTGGTGAGGGTGAGGCCGTGGTTGGCCACGGCGGCGCGGACGAACTCGACGAGGTCCTTCATGGGATGGGCTCCTTCTAGAGCGCGGGCGGCAGCGGGCCGCTCGTTGCGCTCCATGTTCTTTTACCCGGAATACCAGAGGGTTTCTGGTCCGGCGACATCCGCCATAGGGCCGGTAACGACGGCGCGGAGGACCGGTCGCCCGCGACGGCGGTTGCGATCGTGCACTGGCCGTGAGAGCGATCGTCGGCCCCGCCGCGAGGATCTCTACGCCGATGGTCGACGCCGCCGCCCTACTCTGTCGATGCGCCGCTGAGCACGACCCCCGGATCTGGCCCGAGGATGCAGTTCACGTCGGCCTCAACATCCTCAATCACTGGGCCGCGCTACGCGTCGTTCGCGAAGTCGAGCCTCTCGGCAAGATTCACTGCCCCGTGTGCCGCCCACGGTACGACAAGCAGCTCACGCAGTTGTTGCAGCAACGGGATCCGGGCGGGGTGTACCAGCCGTACGCCGAGGATCCAGACCGCGATTGGTGCTGGGCCACAGTGGTGCTCGACCGGGCGGATGGCGTCATCGTGAGCGCGGTTGCGCACTGTCCTCGCAACGGAGAGACCCGCGAGATCACGCCGAACCTCGTGCGGCTCTGGGAGGTGGACCTCCCAGTGTTGGCGAAGGTGACCGCAACGCTCCTGGGGACCCGCGGGCGGGTGAGGGAGCTCGACCCTGGGAGGTTGTTCCACCTCGGCACCGAGCCGGGGCCGCCGCACCGTGACGTATTTCTGATCCGCGGGCCCGCCTGGGAGGGTGCTGACCGCATCATGAACACGGCGGGGCACGCCGCCGGGGGGTTCGACCGCGTCGTCGGGGTGGTGCTCGGCACCGTGGCGCCGGATCTCGCAACCGCGCGCAGTTCGGAGATGCTGCTGCTTAACGACCTGCTCCAGTGGACAGGGGCGGGCTTCGTGAGACGCGAGGGGGGCACCCCATCGCCGTCGCTCACGGTGACCCCGGCGATTGCGGCCCCCCAGCCGCGGGGCCGCGTCCGGCCCATCCCGACTCCCGAAGGAACCGTGTGGGAGGCCATCCATGTTCGAGTCGGCGAGAAGCACTTGTGCGCCCGGATCCAAGGCGAGCGGCACTGGCGGCACTTCGCGGAGGCGGGCTTCGCTGACGGCCGACGGGACGAGGGTTCCGGTGAGGTCACGAAACTGTGGAGACTGCTGGTGGAAGTCGCGAGCGCTGCGTCGCCATCGCCATCGACCGAGGGCACGAGCGGGGGGCGCGGCCGTCCGGCGGGGAAACCGCCAGCGATGTCGAGGGAGCCGATGAGCCGGCTCCGCCCCCGCCTGCGACGGCTCTTCCCCTCGGTCCCGAGCACGAAGTGCGACCCCATCTTAAGCGTGCCGAAGGGGCCCCAGCGCATCGCCAACAACGGTAGGGCCTACCGGTTCCGGTTTCAGATCACCTCTCTCCCAGACCCGTGCTTCCGGACGCCGGTAGGGGTGACGTGGTCAGACCTGATTGTCCGGCTTCAGCGGAGCGCGTGGGAGGAAATGATCGAGGTCACGGTTCGGCATCCGCACGACGAGGGTCGACAGGACGCAGCCAGCGGACGCACGCCGGAGACGCAGGGGGCTGGGGAGGTCTTCCGCTTGAAGGCGGTGGTCACCTCGGTCGCGTCGGAGGATCTGTTGGCCAAACTGCTCGGCGAGGGAGTGCTGATGGAGCCCAGGGATTCTGCACCGGTCTACGGTCTACGGCGGGATTTGGCGCGGTTCTTCGACCTGGAGCCGGACGGCATCAAGTTCGACGCCGGCCAGGGAGCGTGGCTGCCTGTGTTCAAGGTCGAGTGAGGCCGCAGCCTCGATTGTAACGGTTACAAATCGCCGCCCACGGCTCCGGAGAGATTCTCGGGGTGGTCGTCGATTTCATCCGAGCAGAGAAACCCTGCCAACGGAGGGAAAGCAGCGCGATCGAGGGCGTGCCGGCGTCCGGCGGCGTGAGATGTCACCCCATGCGATTTGTGGCGCCCCCCGCGCCACGTCGGCACTGCGGCCGACACCGAGCCCCCTACACCCTCAACGCACGGTGCGGTGGGCCGGCACGCGATCTCGCTGGGAACGCTATCTCTCATCTCACAGGGCACCCGATGACCAAGAACAGGCAGGACTCGATCACCCCCGGCACCGAGACAAACTCTGTGGCTGCGCCGTACGACGACGGCCCAGGAGGCCCAGAGTCGTCGGGCGACGCGAAGGCGTCGCGCGACCCCTCCAAGCCCCGCCGGCGGCATGGGGTCTACGACAACCGCGTTGAGGTGAGCCCATCGTCAGCGCGCGGGGCAGACGGCTCGCTTCAGTGAGGTCCCTGGGGCCGTGCCAGCGAGGGTGCGCTGCATCCGACCGAGCGACCGCGGGGCCACCCTCGACGCCGGACGAGGGCTTCGATGAGTGAGCCCATCGAGACGGTCGCCGCGCTGCTCACAACCCGCGAGGCAGCGGATATCTGCCGCTACAAGACGACCGGCGCGATCCGCAAGGCCGTCATGGAGAAGCGCCTCGTGCCCGCCGGCCGCCGCGGCGGCAAGGGCACGATGGTCTTCGAGCGATCGGCCGTCCTGGCCTTCATGCGCGGCGCCTCGCCGGACGCTATGGTGCCCGCCGGACCAACGGCGGCGCCCTCCAACGACGACGGAGGACGAGCCGATGACTGCAACGAAGTGGGTGACTCGATGGCGGTTCAAGATCAGCGCGAAGCCGGTGCTGCCCGGCGTGTGGAAGAGGGAGGAAAGCCTGGGCTTCGTCGTGCGCGGGAAGGTGACCGACCCGCGCACCGGCAAGCAGCACCAGATCCTCAAGGCGCTCGACGTGGCCACGGCCCTCGAAGCGCGGGCGTGGTTGGAGGACGAGCAGCAGCGCCTCCGGCAGGGGACGCAGGTGCAGACCCTGCCGTCCTTCAGCGTCTACAGCGTCTCGCTCATGGAACGAAAGATCGCTGACGGCACCATGAAGGGCGCCCACAGCCGCGTGGTGTTCGCGTCGGTGATGAGGAAGCACCTCTTCCCGACCTTCGGCCGGCTCCAGGTCGACGCGATCCGCCGGGCGGACGTGATCGCCTGGAAGGCGGACGTCGCCAAGCGGATCAAGGCCGACACGTTGAGCCCGCACACGGCCAACAGTTGGTTCAGCGCGCTGCGGTCGATCCTCAACGCCGCGGTGCACGAGTTCGAGCTGGAGCGGAACCCCATCGCCGGGGTCGAGCCCTTCGACACCTCGGAGCACCCGGCCTACACCCACGAGGAGCCCAACGCGCTCACCGTGGAGGAGGGGCGGGCGTTCCTCAAGAAGATGAACGAGCTCTACCCGCAGCACTTCGCCATGGTGGTGTTGGGCCTCGCGACGGGGCTCAGGCCCTCGTCGTTGCGGGCCTTGCGCCGCCAGGGCCCCAACGCCGACGTCCTGTGGGACGAGGGGGTGCTGCTGGTTCGCCGCTCGCACACCCGCACCGACGAGGTGATGAACACCACCAAGACCGGCAACCGGCAGCGCATCGCGGTGCCGAAGGAGCTGGTCGACATCCTGCGCCGCCACGCCGACGAACTGCCCGAGGGCAAGATGGAGGAGAGCGAACTGCTCTTCCCGTCGCGCCAGGGGAAGTTCCGCGCCGCGTCGGTGCTGGCCAAGCCCTTCGCCGCCGTCCACAAGGCGCTGGGGCTGAGGAAGAAGATCACGCCGCGCGCGATGCGGCGGACGTTCCAGGACCTGGCGCGCGCCGCCGAGATCACCAACGTGGTCACGCGGTCGATCTCGGGGCACCACACCGAGGCGATGCAGGAGCACTACAGCAGCCCCGCCGAGGCCGAGCAGCGCGCGGGCTTGGCGAAGGTGGTCGACCTCGCCGGGGCGCGCGAGGCGATGGCTCGCCCCGACGGCCGTCGGGGTGTGAAGCGGGGTGTGAAGAACCCCCAGAACCAAGATCGGCCCGCTGGAGCTAAGCTCGCAACGGGCCGAAAGTAGAGAGGAATCTTCGGAGCGGGCGACCGGGATCGAACCGGCGACGTTCAGCTTGGGAAGCTGACATTCTACCGCTGAATTACGCCCGCGGCCCTCGAAGCAGAGCGCCGAGGGACAAACCTTGTGTCACGGCGTTTCGGCGCTTGTCAAGCGTCCCGCCGTTCCGCACCCTGCGTCCCCCCACTCAGGACCTTATGCACACTGATCCCACCGATCCGACGGACCCCACCACCGACGCCAACGAGCCCGTCGTCGAGCCCGACGCCGACGCCGCATCCGAGCCCGTCGCCGAGTCCGCCAACGCCGAGCCCGCCGCGCCGCCCGACCCTGCGCAGGAGCGCGCCATCGCCCTCGACGCCCTCGTCTGGTGCGGCGAACACCCCGCCGAAGAGACGGCCGTCGAGACCCTCAACACGGTCTTCGCCCTCATCCGCGACCCCGCCGTCAAGCCCGCGTGGATCGATGCCGTGCGCGTCGTCGTGCAGGCCATCGCGCTCGTGTCCGACCCCACGCCCGCGCTCCACGCGCACATGACCGTGCTGGTCGCCAACCTCCTCGAACTCAGCACCGACAGCGCCATGGTCGACGAGCTCCTCGCCGCCTGGCTGCGCCACCCGAAGTCCTTCGGCAGCCTGCACACCACGCCCGCAGCCTTCCAGCGCGAGTCGTTCGTGCAGCGCCTCGGCGACCTCCTCGGGTGGAACGCCCTCGACCTCCACCGCGACCGCGACGCGCTCCGCCGCTTCGCCGAGTGGGTCAACACCTGGAACCCGCGCAACAAGTTTCGCTCGCGCCGCGCCCTCCAGGCGCTCGCCCGCAACTTCCCCGCGTCCGACGTCTGGTCGCGCATCCACTTCCCCAGCGACGACGGCCCGCGCCGCAACAACAACAACCATCCCGGCCGCGGTCAGCACGAGCAGCGCCACGCTGCGCCCGCCGCTCCGGCCGCGAGCGAGGCGCCCGCCGTCGACGCGCCCGCCGCCACCGACGCGACCGCGGGGGACGCGCCCGCCGCTGCGGGGGACGCCGCCACGGGTGATGCACCCAAGCGCAAGCGGCGCCGCCGTCGTCGTCGCAAGAACCACGATGGCAAGCCCGGCGAGCCCGGCGCCGCCGCCGAAGGAGCCTCCGCCGAGGGCGGTGAGGGCGGCTCAGACGACGGTCCCGATGACGGACCCGACGACGGTCCGGCCGACGCACCCGAGTCCGCGGGCTGACCTACCGAGAACACCACCATGGGCCTAGCGTTTACCGACCATCGCCAGGACCCAGCGGCCTGGGCGCGCTCGCTCGGAATCTCCCCCGAAGCCATCCAGCTGTACCTCGACTCGGAGGTCGTCGACCTCCACGTCGACTCGTTCATCTGGACCCGCATCTTCGGCTACGACCTCACCCGTCGGCACACGCCCGGTCCCCTCAACGCCGCCTTCGCCCGCCAGGTCGACCTCCCGCGCATCCGTGAGGCCCAGGTCAGCGGCGCCACCTGGGTCATCACCACCAACCCCGCGCGATCGTCCGAAGACCGCGCGCACACCTTCGTCCGCAACATCAACCGCCTGCGCGACGAGCTCGCCCGCGCCTCCGACGACGTCGCCGTCGTTCGCAACGCCCGCGAGTATCGCGCCGCCCGCGCCGAGGGAAAGCACGCCGCCTTCATCGGCATCCAAGGGGGCAACGCCCTCGATCACGCCGCCGACGGCAGCGCGCTCGACCTCATCCCCGACGACCTCGTGCTTCGCGTCACGCTGGTGCACCTGTCGACGTCACCGCTCGGCGTGACGAGTTCACCGCTCGGCGTCGGTGGCGACACCGGGCTCACCGACCGCGGTCGCGATTACGTCCGCGCCCTCAACGCGCGGAAGATCTTCGTCGACCTCGCGCACATCTCGCGCAAGGGCTTCTTCGACGCGCTCGCGGTGCACGACAAGACCCAGTCGCCCATCGTCACGCACACGGGCGTCACGGGCGTCACGCCGCATTGGCGCAACCTCGACGACGAGCAGCTCCGCGCCATCGCCGACCTCGGCGGAACCGTCGGCATCATGTACCAGTCGAGCTTCCTCGGAGACCCGAACTTCAGCGGGAAGATGAGCTCCGTGGTGAAGCACATCGCGCACGTCGTCGACACCGTCGGCGAAGACCACGTCTCGCTCGGCAGCGACTGGGACGGGATGATCGTTCCGCCCGTCGACATGCGCACCTGCCTCGAACTCCCCAAGCTCGTGCAGGCCATGCTCGACCGCGGATGGTCCGACACCCGCATCCGCAAGGTGCTCGGCGGCAACTTCCTCCGCGTGCTCGAATCGCTACGCCCCGGCTGAAACCGTCAGCGCTTCTCGTCGTCGCGCGACACCCACCACACCAGCGCGATGAACACCGCCTGGAACGGTAGCCGCGCCCACGGCGCCCACGCGGGCAGCGGCTGCTCGCCCATCTGGATGTGGTTGATCGCCATGTTGATGTTGGCCGGAAACACCGCGACGTAGAGCGCGATGAGCCCGTAGCCCGCCCATCGTCGCGTGCGCGGAACCAGCAGCCCGAGGCCGCCCGCGATCTCCGCGACGCCGCTGATCCACACCAGCCAGAGCTTCGCCGGAAGCACCGCCGGCACGATGCGCACGAAGGGCGTCGGGTCGACGAAGTGCATCACGCCGACCACCACCATCGCGATCGCGACCAACCACCGCACCACCGTCTTCGTCATTGGAGCAGCCCCGAGAATCGTTGGACGTTGAGCAGCTCGCCCACCTCGTCGCGGTCGAGCGTCGCGTCGAGGCGCACCGTCGACCCCTCCGTCGTCGCCGACAGGCGGGTGAGCGCGCGGCGCAGCAGCGGCAGTCGCACGATGCCCGTGCTCGTCGCGAGGCGGCCCTGCACCGTTCCTGCAAACTGGTTGATGGTGTCCTGCACGTCGAGGATGAACACCTCGACGAGCCGTCGCGCCGAGGCCGCCTGCTCGGGCGAGTCGTAGCGCCAGGTCGAGCGCAGGATGGCGCCGCCATCGTCGGTTCCGCTGGCGTTGCGCGTGGCCTGTAGCGAGAGGTCGACGGCCGTCGGGACGGGGTTGCCGCGACCCGCTGCCGTCGGGACGGACATCAGGTTGCGGACGCCGTGGGCCGTGAGCAGCGCGACGAGGCGAGGGCCGTGACCAGCGTCGTCGGTGCGGGGGAGGGCGCTCGCGATGGCGGTCTGTCCGCCGAGCACCGAGAGCAACGTTGGGAGGCGGTTGGGCGACGCGAAGACCGCGAGGTCGTCCTGCAGAAGCGCCACCGAGGTCGGACCGATGTAGCGGTCGACGGTGGTGGTCTCGACGCCGTTGCGACGCGTCCAGATGGAGCGCGTGGGGCGGGGCAGTGCGCTCGCGTCGGGACGCGAGAAGTGGTCGCGGAGCGTTCCGGCGTCAGAGGGGAGCTGGCCCGACGGGGTGTTGGTGCGAACGCCCGCCATCTGCTCGACCGAGGCCCGCAGGAAGTCGCGCCGCGCGTGGGTGCGGACGATGGCCATGAGGTCGGGCGGTGAGCCCCGCGTGCCGATGGGGTTGGCGCTCGCGAGCAGCACGGCGTTGAAGTCACGGATGGGGTCGAGCTCCGTTCCGCCGAGCACGGCCTGCCAGTCGCGGATGCCTTCGAGCAGGCCCGACACCCGCGCCGCGTGCGGGCTCTCGCGCAGTCGATCGGTGCGCAGCAGCAGCGTCACCACCGCTCCCTCGGGTACCGCCGCCGCCATCGCGCCTGCGGCCTCGGCCATCGTCGGCAGGGCGCCCGGCTCGACGTCGGCCGCAGTGCCCGCGTCGTTGAGCGCGAGCGCGCTCGGAGCGTCTTCCGTCAGGCCCGCGTCGGCGAGCGCGAGGGCGACGTCGTCCATCGATCCAGCGTCGGCGCTGGCCAGCGCGACGTCTTCCATCGAGCCCGCGTCGGCGCTCGCGAGCAACACATCAACGTCCGCATCGCGGTCTCGCACCACCAGCATCTGGTCGGGCTCGCGGATGAGCGTGGGCTCGTGCAGGTTGGTCGGAGGAGGCTCCGGGAGCGCGACGGGGCGAGGCGCGATGACCCGCGGCGGGCGTGGCTCAGCGCGCGGCCGCGGGGGCGTCGGACGCGCGGGCTCGGCGGGTGGCGCGGGTGTCGGCGGGGCAGGAGTCGGGGTCGGCGCGGTCGCGGGGCGCGCGGTCTCCAGGCCGAGTTCGACGGTCTGGTTGATGACCACCGGGATCGTCGGGAGCCGCACCGCCGGGGGACGAACCACAAGCACCGCACCGTGCAGCGCGAAGGACGCAGCGAGGTAGAGCGTGAGTCTCTGGTGCCATGGGGGCGTGTGCGTCGTTCCGCGGCGTGTCATCACGTGGGCCAGCAACAACCTCGCGCTCCCTCTACCAGCAAAGCCCTCCGCGCGCCGCCGCTTCGACGCCGTAGACCCGTTGGTGCGGTTGTCGCAGAGACGGTCAATTGGACAATGGTCCCCCGCGCTGTGGTAGCGCACCCGGGACCGCCGCCTCGGAGTCGCCATGAGCCACCCCGCTACGAACCGCACCTCTCGCCGCTTCTTCTTCGCCTGCGCCGCTTCGGCGGCGCTCGCCTCGACGGGCGGCTGCTCGCGCCTCGACAACCTCTGGAGCCGCGCCACCGCGCCCGACTCCGCGTCGCCTCCGCTCGATGGCGCGCTCACGCTGCCCGTCGACCCGAGCCTCCCTCCGAGCGCCACCGACGACACGGGCGGATCAGCCCTGGAGCCCAACCCCCACGACGACGCCGGCACGGCGCAGCCCGACGATGCTACGGCCGAAGCGGGTGCGGTCGACGCGGGCCCTCGCACGATGATCACCGCCCTCGGCTGGCGCACCGGCGTCGTCGAGGCGCCGCAGTCCAACGCCCACTGGATCGGGTACATCCGCGCGGGCGGACAGATCGCCGTCGTGCGTGGTCCCGTCGGCAACGACGGCTGCCCGGTGCGTCGCGACATGCGCGGCGCCGGCTGGTACGAGGTCGAAGGCGGCGGCTTCGTGTGCGTCGGTCCGCTGGCGGCCTTCAGCGCGACGATGGGCAACACGGCGATGACGCGGCGGCTGCCCAATCCGCCCGACGTCGACGCGTCGATGCCCTTCACCTACGCGCGCAGCACCCGCAACGGCGTCGTGTACCGATGGATGCCCTCGGACGACGAGGAGCGCGCCGCGGAGCCCGAGCGCTTCGCCCCGCGTGAGAACGCGAACACGAACGCGGACGGCGGGACCCTCGACGACGCGGCGGTCGCGGCGGTCGCGGCGGTCGCGGCGATCAACGGCGCCGATGGGGGTCGGCCCGACGCGGGGGGACAGGTGCGCATCGAAGACCTGGAGGGCGCCTCGGGCACCGCCGTGATGCGCAGGATGCTGCGAGGGATGTACGTCTCGCTGCACCGCGAGATGCGCTCCGACGCGGGCACCAACTTCTGGCACACGCAGTCGGGCGGTT
Source organism: Polyangiales bacterium (assembly GCA_044229975.1). Taxonomy (GTDB): domain Bacteria; phylum Myxococcota_A; class Polyangia; order Polyangiales; genus SCUS01. Next base: position 230,359 of record JBGARZ010000013.1, on the reverse strand, counting down.
ACATCCGGTCGGGCTCGCTCTCGACGCTGCGCGACCCGGGGTACTTCCAGGGCGTCGCCATCGACGAGCAGCGCCACCTGCCGATCGCGTTCGTGTTGAGCTCGCAGGCGACGACGTACCAGGCCACCGGGCGCACCATGTCGCCGCTGGGTCGCACGCCGCGGCTGACCATCATCCAGCTCGCCGACGAGCCCCCGGTGACGGTCGGCAACGAGCAGTACTACCACACGGCCGACGGGTACTTCCTGCGCTCGCGGCAGGTGCGCGTGGTGACCCGCCACGACCCGCCGACGGACCTCGGCGTCGACGAGAAGTGGATCGACGTGAACCTCGACCACCAGAGCGTGGTGGCCTACGTCGGCGCGCGGCCCGTGTACGTGACCGTGGTGAGCACCGGCCGTCGCAACCGGAGCAACCCCGAGGAGAACTACGAGACCATCCAAGGCGGCTATCGCATCCTGTCGAAGCACGTCGCGACGACCATGGATGGCAACAGCGCCAACGACGGCCCGTACAGCATCGAGGACGTGCCCTGGGTGATGTACTTCGAGGGGTCGTTCGCGCTGCACGGAGCGTTCTGGCACAACGGCTTCGGCGCGATGCACTCGCACGGCTGCGTCAACATGAGCCCGCCCGACGCGCGCTGGCTCTACAACTGGACCGAACCGCACGTGCCGCCGGGGTGGAGCGGCGCGTACGCCAGCGCGCAGCGCCCGGGGACGCGGGTGTACGTGCACTACGACGAGCAGCCGCTGGGCACCCGCGGCGGCCCCGAGCGCGTGCCGCAGCACTGAACCCTGCGGCGTCACCGGCGCCCTTGTGCCCGGCCCGTCGAGCCGCCATAACTCCCGCCCGAGCGGCCACCACACCCCGCCGCTCATACCCCCAACGGAGATACTCCCCATGGCGAAGCTCTCGCGCGAGATCGTGATCCTCTCGGCCCGTCGTACCCCCTTCGGCACCCTCTCGGGCGCGCTCAAGAGCGTCTCGGCCACCGACCTCGCGGTCAACGCCTCGAAGGCCGCCCTCGTCGACGCCAACGTCGCCAACGAGGATGTCGGCCACGTCATCTTCGGCAACGTCCAGCAGACCAGCGCCGACGCCATCTACCTCGCCCGCCACGTCGGCCTGAAGTCCGGCCTGCCGATCACCACGCCCGCCCTCACCGTCAACCGCCTCTGCGGCTCCGGCTTCCAGGCCGTCATCAACGGCGCCGAGCAGATCCTCCTCGGCGAGACCGAGTGCGTCCTCGTCGGCGGCACCGAGAACATGACCCAGGCGCCGCACATCATCCGCGGCGCCCGCGACGGCTTCGCCTTCGGCCGCGCGCCCGCCCTCGAAGACTCCCTCGCCGCTGCGCTCACCGACTCCTACTGCAACACCCCGATGGCCATCACGGCCGAGAACCTCGCGCAGAAGTACGGCCTCACCCGCGAGGACTGCGACAAGTTCGCGCTCCTCTCGCAGCAGCGCTGGGCCGCGGCGAGCGAGGCCGGCGCCTTCAACGACGAGCTCACCACCGTCGAGATCGCGGGCAAGAAGGGCTCGGTCGTCTTCTCGCGCGACGAGCACCCGCGGCCCCAGACCACCCTGGAGACGCTCGCGAAGCTCAACCCCGCCTTCAAGAAGGACGGCGTCGTCACGGCCGGCAACGCCTCGGGCATCAACGACGGCGCCGCGGCGCTCGTGCTCGCCAGCGCCGACTTCGCGCGCTCGCGTGGGCTCAAGCCGCTCGCTCGCCTGGTGCAGTGGGGCGTCGCCGCGGTAGAGCCGAGCATCATGGGCATCGGGCCGGTTCCGGCGATCCAGTCGGTGCTGCGTCGCGCGGACACCACGCTCGACCAGATCGACCTCGTCGAGGTCAACGAGGCCTTCGCGGCGCAGTACCTCGCCGTCGAGAAGGAGCTCGGCCTCGACCGCAACAAGACCAACGTCGACGGCGGCGCCATCGCCATCGGTCACCCGCTCGGCGCGTCGGGCGCGCGCATCACGGCGCACCTCGTCCACGCGCTCCGCAAGCGCAACCTGAAGACCGCCGTGGGCTCGGCCTGCATCGGCGGCGGCCAGGGGCTCGCGGTCCTCATCGAGCGCATCTGAGTCGCGCCATGGACGAAGAGCTCATCTACGACTGGAACGAGGTCGACCGACGTCACCCGCCGTTCGGGCCGGTGGAGTTCTTCGACGAGACCCTGCGCGACGGGCTCCAGAACCCGTCAGTGCAGGACCCCACCATCGAGCAGAAGCTGGAGCTGCTCCACCTCATGGAGTCGCTCGGCATCCACGCCGCCGACATCGGGTTGCCCGGTTCGACGAAGCGCGCCTTCGATGACGTGCTGCGCATGTGCCAGGAGATCGTCGCCACGAAGATGAAGCTCCGCCCGGCGTGCGCGGGCCGCACCGTCGCGGCGGACATCCTCCCGATGGTGGACATCTCCCAGAAGGCGGGCATCCCGGTGGAGGTCTACACCTTCATCGGGAGCTCGCCGATCCGCCTCTTCGCCGAGAGCTGGGACGTCGCGACGCTGCTCAAGCACAGCGCCGACGCCATCGACGTCGCCGTGAAGAACGGCCTCCCGGTGGCCTACGTCACCGAGGACACCACACGCTCGCGCCCCGAGGTGCTCGCCGCGCTCTTCAAGAACGCCATCGACCACGGCGCCGAGCGCCTGGTGCTCTGCGACACGGTCGGTCACGCCACGCCCGATGGCACGCGCAACCTCATCCGCTTCACGCAGAACCTCCTCAAGGGGTACGGCGCCACGCACGTGAAGCTCGACTACCACAACCACAACGACCGCGGCCTCGGCCTCGTCAACGCGCTCACCGCCGTCGAAGAGGGCATCGACCGCGTGCACGGCGCCGCGCTCGGCATCGGCGAGCGCGTGGGCAACACGGCGATGGAGTTCATCCTCCTCAACCTCAAGCTCGCGGGCGCCCTCGAACATCAAGACCTCACCGACCTCATCCGCTACTGCGAGCTCACCTCGAAGGCCGTCGGGTTGCCCGTTCCGGTGAACTACCCGCTGGTCGGCGCCGACGCGTTTCGCACGTCCACCGGTGTGCACGCGGCCGCGATCATCAAGGCCCAGAACAAGGGCGACGCCTGGCTCGCCGACCGCATCTACTCGGGCGTGCCCGCGGGTATGTTCGGCCGCGGTCAGTCCATCGAGATCGGCCCCATGAGCGGCGCCAGCAACGTCCATCACTGGCTGAAGACCCACAAGGTCGAGCCCGACGCCGGGATGGTGCAGGCCATCCTCCAGCACGCCAAGAACGCGGGCCACATCCTCGACACCGCCACCATCCTCGCCGTCGTCGACGCCCACCGCGCGACGACCGTCCCCACCGCCTAACGAATAAAGTTCCAGCTCACGTTGCGGGTCACCTCCAGGTGGAGGTGGTTGCGGTGCTCGAAGTTGAAGTTGGGCCCCAGCGCGACGTGAAACCAGCCGCGCCGCGCGGGCTCGCAGTGGAGCGTTCGCAGCTCTCGCGCTGCGGGTGACGGCGTCACGCGCGCGTTGGGCCCGCACGGCGGCCGACCGCGGCGGCCATGGTAGTCGCGCAGCACGTTGAGCTGCGTCCCGTCGTCGCGAACGAACACCCCGGCGTCGATGGCCATGCCGCCCGGGTGTCGCGGATAGAGCCCGTTGGCCATGGGCTCGCTGCGACCGGCGATGCGCCACAGCGACAGGTGGCGCACCTCGCGGATGTGATGCGCGCGCAGGAAGGTCGCGTAGCGCACGAGCACCACGGCGAGGCGGCAGTCCATGAGCTCACGCACGGCGGTGTCGCGCGAGCCGTGGAAGGTCACGCCGCGGATGGGCCCGCGCACGATGACGGGCGTGCCGACGCCGACGGGAAACTGCCGCGGGCGCTCGAAGTCGATGTGGGCGCGAACCATCGCGCGCAGGCAGGTGCGCGACGACATCGCGGCGATCTCCGAGGCGACGGCGGGCACGTCGGGGAGGGCGTCTCCTTCGGGCGTGCCGTCGTCGTCGTCGGGGCCGAGCGCGCGGGCGGCGGCCTCGTCCTCGGCGGGCGTGGCGCGGGCCGGGTCGTCGTCGTCGGGGACGGGCGTCGCGGCGTCGTCGGTCGTGGCAGCGTCTGCGTCTGCGACGGGGGTGGCGTCGGGAGGTGCGCCCGCGTCCTGGGCGAGCGCCGTGCGGGCGAAGAGAACAACGATCAGCGCGGCCAGACCCGGCCTCACAGCCCCCGGTTTCCGCGCACCGTCACCGGCACCGTGTAGTTGCTCCCGCGCCGCGAGAGCGTGAGGTCGAAGCGCGTGGCGTTGCGCGCCCGCACGTACGCGTCGAGCGCCTCGTCGGGGTTGCGCAGCGGCGTGCCGTTGAGCGAGACCAGCTTGTCGCCGGGGCGGATGCCCGCGCGCGCCATGAGCCCGTTGCGATCGAGCCCGGTGATCTCGTAGCCCTCGCCCGAGTCGTCCTCGCCCAGCCAGCGCACGCGCGCGCCCGACAGCAGCGTGCGCGGACGCTCCACGCCGGTGAGGTCGAGCACCCAGCGGTCGCGCTCACGATGCAGCAGTCGGTCGCGCTCACGACGGGCGGCGGCCTCGGCGGGCGACGGCTCGCGCACGCTGGCTGTCGTGGCGGCGTCGTCGTCTTCCTCGACGCTCAACGCCGCGGCGCCCGCGTCCCTCGTCGCGACGCCCGGTGGCATCGGGCTCTCGGGCAGGTCGGTGAGCCGGATCTCCTCCGCGGGACCCGGTGACGACCGCGCGCCCGCGTCGGCGTCGACGTGTCGCGGCGCCACCCAGGGCATCCGCTGCGCGCGGGCGTACTGCCCGGGGAGCATCATGCGAGGCAGCGCGAACCCGGTGAACGCGCCGAGCGATGCGACCCAGCAGAGTTCTTTGCACCAGCGACGCACCCGAAGCACCCACGAACACCGACGCAGCGGTAGAAGGTTTGACGACCCGACTCGGCGATCCTCGTACAATGTGGCCCGTGTTGCCTGCAAGCGCTCGCACGCCCCGGAGCGCTCCGCCGCGCGGCCCCTTCGTCGCACTCGCGTGGGCCCTCGTCGCCGCAAGTCTCGTCGGTGTCGTTCATCACGCGCGACAGCTCTCCCACGCAGAGCGCTCGCTCGTCGTGAGCGACCCATCGTCCGCTGAGTGGCGCACCACGCCACACCCGCTCGGCCGCTTCGACCTCCGCGCGGGCGACGTGATCCGCGTCACCGCGTGCAGCGTCTCGGGCGCTGACCCGCTGCTCCGACTCGACGCGCGCTCGCCCGCCGGGCAGCTCGTCTTCGATCGCCCGCTCACCGCCGCGCTCTCCGACGCCCGTCGCTGCGTCGGCTTCCGCTGGACCGCTCCGCGCTCCACCCCGCTCGACCTGTCCTTCGACGCCGCGCCCGCGACCCCGCTGCGTCGCCTCTCGCTCTACGCGGGGCCGATGCTCCACGCGCGCGTCGTGTGGCCGCTCGCTGCGCTGGTGATCGCGCTCGCCCTGCTGGTGCTCTCGCCGTCGTTCACCGCCGCGCCGTCGCGCCCCGATCCGTCGCTGCGCTCCTCCATCTTCCGCCCCGTCGCCGATCGACCGGGCGCCGTGCTCGCGCTCCTCGGTGCGCTCGTCGGGTGCAGCTTCTTCCTTCCGCTGCTGGTGGTCAGCGCGCTGCCCGCGTCGCCGTTTACGGTGCTCGCGGCGCAGCTCGCGCAGAGTGCCGGCTTCTGTCTCTCCGCGGCGTGGTTGCTCGGCGGACTCGACGCCGACGGTCCACCGCTGCGTGAGGCGCTCGGCCTCGGGCGCACCTCGTCGCGATGGCTGCTGGCGGCGGTGCCCATCGCCGCGGCGCTGGTGGGCTTCGCCATGGCCACGAGCCTCTGGATCACCGACACCTCCGAGAGCCCCGTCGCGCGGGAGTTCGCGTCGTCGCCGCGGTGCCTCGTGCTGCTCTTCACGGCGCTGCTCGCGCCGCTCTCGGAGGAGCTGTTCTACCGCGGTGCGGCGCAGCGGGTGCTCGGGCGCGCGGGGCCTGCCGTGGCCGTTCTCTTACAGGCGCTGGTATTCACCTCGTTGCACGCGATCCAGCTCAAGGGCGCGCTGCTGGGTCTGTGCCCCATCGCGGCGGTCGCGCTGGTCAATGGCTGGCTGCGGCACAGGTCGGGGGGCGTTGCCGCGCCGTGGCTGGTGCACACGCTCTACAACGGCGCGCTCATCATTACCGCCCTGCGCGGCTCGGCACTGCGCGGAGCGTCGTAACCCGCGGACCCGGCGGGATCATTCGTGCGGGCTGCGATGGCGCTCCGCCGCTGAATCTGGTAGCGGCGCGCCCATGTCCTTCGCTGATCTCGGTGCGCACCCGACGTTGCTCCAGGCCCTGGAGGCGAAGCAGTTCGTCACCCCGACCCCCGTGCAGGCGTCGGTGCTCGACCCCACGCTGCTCGGTCGCGACCTCCTCGTGTCGGCCGAGACCGGCTCCGGAAAGACCGTGGCCTTCGGGCTCGCGCTCGCCCACACGCTGCTCGGCGAGGCCACCTCGTTTCCGCGGGCGACGACCCCGAAGGCGCTGGTGCTGGCGCCCACGCGCGAGCTCGCGCTCCAGGTGCAGCAGGAGCTGTCGTGGCTCTATGGCTCGACGGGCATGCGGAGCGTGGCGTGCGTGGGCGGGGCGCCGCTGGCGCAGCAGCTCCGGGCGCTGGCCGACGGGGTCCACCTGGTGGTGGGGACGCCCGGGCGCGTCTGCGATCACATCGAGCGCGGGACGCTGAAGCTCGACGACATGCAGGCGCTGGTGCTCGACGAGGCCGACGAGATGCTCGACATGGGCTTCCGCGACGAGCTCGACCGGGTGCTGGCCGTGGCGCCGAAGGGGCACCGGTCGCTGTGGTTCTCGGCGACGCTGCCGCGCGAGGTGGTGTCGCTCGCGGGCAAGTGGCTGCCCGACGCGGCGCGCGTGGCGGCGACCCCGGCGCAGGAGCAGCACCGGGACATCAAGTACGTGGTGCACATCGTGGCGTTTCGCGAACGCGAGCACGCGGTGGTCAACGTGCTGCGGGCCCACGACGCGCCGGGGGCGATCGTGTTCTGCGCGACGCGCGAGGAGGTCTCGCGGATGCAGTCGACGCTGCGCGAGCGGGGCTTCCGCTGCGTGGGCCTGAGCGGCGAGCTGACGCAGCCCGAGCGGGCGCGCGCGCTACAGATGCTGCGCGACGGGCACGCGAAGGTGCTCGTGGCGACGGACGTGGCGGCGCGCGGTCTCGACCTGCCGGACGTCTCGCTGGTGATCCACGCCGACCCGCCGCGCGACGCGATGACCTTGCAGCACCGCAGCGGGCGCACGGGCCGCGCGGGCCGCAAGGGCACGGCGGTGCTGCTGGTGTCGCCCGACCGCCGGCAGGTGGTCGCGCGCATGCTGCGGACGTCCAACGTGCAGACGGCGTCGTGGGAGCCGTGCCCGACGGCGGAGGCCATCCGCGGCTTCGACGACGACCGGCTCGTGGCGAAGCTCGAAGCGACGGGGGTGACGCCGTCGGAGGAAGATCGCGCGGTGGCCCGTCGGCTGCTCGACAAGCGCCCCGCGGAGGAGCTCGTCGCGGCGCTGGTGACGATGACGCGGGGAGAGTTTCCGGAGCCCGAAGAGCTGCCGATGACGGTGTCCTTCGCGCACAAGCTGCTCGCGCAGGTCAACGGTCCGCCGCAGCAGCGGTACGAGCGGCCGATGCCCGTCGGCGGGCCGCGCTACGAGCGCAACGAGTTCCGCGGTGACCCGCGCGGGCCGAGGGTCGATCCGCGCTTCCCCCCGAGGACCGAGGAGCGCTTCGCCCCGCGGCAGGAGTTCGCCCCGCGGCAGGAGTTCGCTCCGCGGCAGGAGTTCGCTCCGCGGCAGGAGGAGCGCTTCGTGCCGAGGCCGGAGGAGCGCTACCCGGCGCGCCCGGACGAGCGGCAGGGCGGCGCGGGGACGTGGTTCGTGCTCAACGTGGGGCGGGAGAAGCGGGCCGACCCGCGGTGGCTCATCCCGGTGCTCTGCCGCTGGGGCGGCCTCCAGAAGGAGGACATCGGGGTCATCCGCGTGATGGACCGCGAGACCCGCGTGGAGATTCTCGGCCGCGCGGCCGGCACCTTCCAGGCGCGTACCTCGATGCCCGACCGCCTCGACCCGACGCTGCGCGCCATGCCGATGGACGAACAGGCACCCCGCCGTCCGCCGCCGCGCAGCACCTGGCGCAAGAGCGGCGGCGAGCGCTGACGACGAGCGACGGTGGTCTCGCTGCGGAGCTGCAACCCCATGTGCCGCGAAAATGGAACCTACGCGCGCGGCCCCATGATCACCGCGGTCCATGACGGGGGTGGCGACGGTGATTTCGGGGAGAAAATCCGCGATTCGAAAGTAGTTCTTGAACGCACGTCGTGCCTGGCGACACTGGTGCCCCTTGGCGGGGCAGCGGACGTGAGTCGCGGGCATCGCTGGTGGGTGGAGAGAGCGCCTCTCCACCGAACGAAGGCATCCTCTAGATCGAAGGCCAGATCATGAACATCCTCATCACGGGTTCGTCGGGGCTCATCGGCGTCCCTCTCGCTGCTGCGTTCACTGCGCTCGGTCACGTCGTCTCGAAGATCGACGTCCGGGCCGAGAGCCCCTCCGAGCGCATCGACGTCCTCGACCTCGATCGGGTGCGCGAGGTGGTGGCCAACGTCGACGGCATCGTGCACCTGGCCGCGGTCTCGCGCGTCGTCTGGGGCGAGCGTGACCCCGAGCGCTGCATGCAGGTCAACGTCGGCGGCGTCGACAACGTGCTGAAGTGCGCCGTCGAGTCCAAGCGCAAGCCCTGGGTGATCCTGTCGAGCAGCCGCGAGGTCTACGGCGAGCCCCACGGGCTGCCCGTGAAGGAAGACGACCCGGTGGTTCCGATCAACGTGTACGGCCGCTCGAAGCTGATGGGCGAGCAGCACACGCTGGCGGCTCGCGACGCGGGCATCGCGACGGCGGTGGTGCGCCTGTCCAACGTCTACGGCAGCGTCCACGACCACGTCGACCGGGTCATCCCGGCCTTCGCGCGCGGCGCGGTGGAGGGTCAAGACCTCCGGGTCGACGGCGAGGAGCACACCTTCGACTTCACCCACGTCGGCGACACCGTGCGCGGCCTCGTGGCCACCGCCCAGGCGCTGATCGGGGGCGAGCGCGCGCTGCCGCCGATCCACTTCCTCACGGGCCGCGGGACCACCCTCGGTCAGCTCGCCGCGCTCGCGCTCCGTTGTGCGAACAACGGCGGCAAGGTCGTGCAGGGCCCCTCGCGCAGCTACGACGTGGCGCGCTTCTACGGCGACACCACGCGGGCCGAGAAGCTCCTCGGGTGGCGTTCGACAATGTCCATCGAAGACGGCATGCTCGACCTGACGCGGCTCTTCCGCGAGCACCTCGCCGCCACGAAGGGCGAGCGCCTTGGGTGAGGCGCCGACCTTCTCGATCATCATCCCGGTCTACAACCGCGCCGGGATGATCGGTCGGGCGCTGGAGAGCTGTCTCCGGCAGGACTACCCCAGCTTCGAAGTCATCATCGTCGACGACGCCTCCAGCGACCACACCAGCGAGCGGGTCGCCTCCTACAACGACCCGCGCGTCACGCTGCTGCGGCACCCGGTCAACCGCGGGGTGTGCGCGGCCCGCAACACCGCCATCGACGCGGCGCGCGGCGCGTGGTGCATCATGCTCGACAGCGACTTCGAGCTGCTCGACGGCGCGCTGTCGGGACTCGCGAAGCTCTGCGCGGAGGCAGCGCCCGACGTCGGCAACGTCGCCTCCATGTGCACCTGGGACAACGGCCCGGACACGCCCATTCCCCCCCCGTCGGAGGACGCGGTCTACGACTACGAGGGCTACGTCCGGTACTGGGGCGCGCTGCGCATCCCGGAGTCGTTCAACTGCATCCGGCGGTCGGTGTTCGAGACGCTGCGGTACCCCGAGGGCCGCGCCTACGAGGGCGGCTTTCACCTCGAGATGGCGCGCACCCACCGCTTCTCGCTGACCCGGCAGCGCTTCGTGCTCATCCACACCGACGCCAACAACCGCATCACCGCGTCGCCGCCCGCCGCCACGGCGCGGAGGCTCCTGCGCGACGCCCGCGACAGCGCCGATGACTTCGAGCGCACGCTGCAACGCCACGGCGAGGTGATGGCGCGCGTCTCGCCTGCGCTCCACAACCGCTTCATCCAGACGGCGGTGATGCATCGGCTCCTGGCCGGGCAGCGCGCCGCGGCGCTGAGGCTCGTTCGCAGCGCCCCGCGCTCGACGTGGCGCATGAAGCGGCTCTGGGTCGTCGTGGGCGCCGGGCTCGTGGGTCCCGAGGTGCTCGCCTACGTGCAGGCCAACGGGGGCGAGCTGATGCGTCGGCTCAGGAGCGGAGGGCTTCTGTAAACACCCGCGCGACGCGGGCCGCCACCCGGCGCGCGTCGTAGTCGGCGACCCGGACGCGGCCGCGCTCGCCGAGGTCGCGCCGGTGGTCGTCGTTGGCGCGGAGCTGGAGGAAGCTGCGGGTGAGGGCCGCTTCGTCGTCGACGGGGAAGTACTCGGCCGCGGGGCCGGCGGTCTCGAGGTTTTCGGGGATGTCCGAGCAGAGGCTCGGGGTGCCCGCGGCGAGGGCCTCGATGAGCGCGAGCGGCATGCCCTCGAAGCGCGATGGCAGGAGGAAGAGGTCGGCGGCGCCGAGGAGGGAGACCACGTCCTCGCAGAGACCGAGGAAGGTGACCGGGGCCGAGATCGACGCGGCGAGCGCGCGCATCGAGGCTTCGGTCGACCCGTGGCCGGCGAAGTAGAGGTGCACCGGCGCCTCGCGGGCCGCCGCGGTGACGGCGCGGATGGCGACCTCGTGGGCCTTCTGTGACTCGAAGCGCGCGACCATCACGACGCAGAAGGTGTTCGGGTCGAAGCCGAACTTCGCGCGGAGCGCGTCGCGGTCGTCGCGCACGCTCGGGTCGAAGGCGCGGAGATCGACCGAGTTGGGGATGACCTCGATGAGGTTCGGGTCGAAGTGGACGTGGCGCACGTAGGCGTCGCGCGCGGCGTTGGAGACCGCAATGAAGCGACACGACGGGCGCATGGTGGCGCGCTCGATGACCTTCTCCAGGGAGGTGCGCAGGCGCCGCGGGAGGGGCAGGGCGTCAGCTTCGAGCGGGGTGTAGCGGGCGACCTGGAGCGTCGTGACCGAGGGGCGACCGGCGAGGGCCGCCGCGGCGCGACCGAAGACATCCGAGCGGGTGAGCTGCGTGTGCACGAGGTCGACCTCACGGGCGAGAGAGGCGAGGTGCGGGATGGTGAGGGGCCCGAGCCGGTCTTCGACGGCGAACTCGCTGCGGCTCGTCCAGGGCGTCACCTGCGGCTCGAAGGCGTTGCCGGAGACCAGCGTGACCAGGTGGTTTTCGACCCCGAGAGCGGCCAGCGGTTCGAGGATGTTGGCGAGGTGACGCTCGGCGCCCGAACGGCGCATGGAGTTGATGACATGCAGGACGCGCATCGTGATCAGGTCGTGCGTTGCAGGGTAAAAGTTCTTGGTTCAGCGACGTGCGCAGCGAACGTCGGGTGCAGTACCATTCATTGCCGTCGTTGACACCTCCGCGGCGCTGTGGTGTCGCTGCCCGCGTGAGCCGCAAAGATCTCCGCATCGCGCCGTCCATTCTTTCGGCGGACTTCTCGCGCCTCGGCGACGAGGTCCGCGCCATCGACGCCGCGGGCGCGGACTGGATACACGTCGACGTGATGGACGGGCGCTTCGTGCCCAACCTCACCATCGGCCCGCTGGTGGCGGGCGCCGTGCGCAAGGTGACGAAGCGCTTCGTCGACTGCCACCTGATGATCGTCGAGCCCGAGCGCTACATCGCCGACTTCGCGAAGGCGGGCGCCGACGGCATCGCCGTGCACGTCGAGGCGTCGCCCCACCTCGAACGCACCCTCCAGGCGATTCGCGCGCTCGGCTGTCGCGCGGGCGCCGTGCTCAACCCGTCCACGTCCGAGGACACGCTCAAGTACGTCATGCACTGCTGTGACCTCATCCTCGTGATGAGCGTCAACCCGGGGTTTGGCGGGCAGTCGTTCATTCCCGCGGTGCTGCCGAAGGTGAGGGCGCTGCGCGCGATGATCGACGCGACCGGGCGTGACATCGACCTCCAGGTGGACGGCGGCATCACGGCCGAGACGGCGCCGGCGGTGCGCGCGGCGGGGGCCGATGTCTTCGTCGCGGGCTCGGCGGTGTTCGGCCACAAGGACTATGCGGCGGCCATCAAGGCGCTGCGGGTGGAGGCGTAAGGCCGTGAGCGACGCTGCGCCGCTGGAGACGTTGTTCATCGCGGGTCGGGCGACGGCGCGGCGGCTGCGCAAGGCGCGGCTGACGGCCATCGACGGGCCCGACCGCGGCAAGAGCTGGGCGATGGACAAGGCGCGCTGCGTGGTGGGTCGCAGCGCCGTGTGCGAGGTGTGCCTCAACGACCGATCGGTGTCGGGCACGCACGCCGAGATCGAGGCCGTCGAGGAGGGCTGGGTGCTGCGCGATGGCGGCAGCACCAACGGAACCTTCCTCGGCGACATCAAGGTGCGCGAGGTGGTGCTGCCGCTCGGCGCGCGCTTCCGCGTGGGCGCGACGCTGTTGCAGATCGACCCCGGCGACGGGGCCATCGAGATTCCGCTGCTGGAGGGCGACCGCTGGCAGGAGCTGGTGGGGCGCTCGGTGGCGATGCGGCAGGTGTTCGCCGAGCTCGACAAGATCGCGCCGCTCGACGTCACGGTGCTGGTGACGGGCGAGACGGGGACGGGCAAGGAGCTCGTCGCGCGCGCCATCCATCGGGTGTCCAAGCGCGCGTCGGGCCCGATGGTGGTGCAGGACTGCTCGTCGCTCCCGAAGGACCTCACCGAGAGCATCCTCTTCGGCCACGAGCGCGGGGCGTTTACGGGCGCCAACGAGCGCCGCCCGGGGTGCTTCGAGCAGGCCCACAAGGGCACGGTGTTTCTCGACGAGGTGGGTGAGCTGGAGCAGGGGCTGCAACCGAAGCTCTTGCGGGTGCTCGAAGGCCGCGAGGTGCGCCGTCTTGGTGGGACGCAGGTGATCCCGGTGGACGTGCGGGTCATCGCCGCGACGCACCGCGACCTGCGCGCGATGGCCGCCGCGGGGACGTTTCGCGAAGACCTCTTCTATCGCCTCGGTGTGCTAACCATCGAGCTGCCGCCGCTGCGGTCGCGGCGCGAGGACATCCCGTTGCTCGCGCGTCATCTGTTGGAGGGGTTCTGCCAGCGCAACCCCGACCTGGGCGCGCGGAGCTTCTCGGACAACGCCCTCGATCGCCTCTCGGGCTTACCCTTCCCGGGCAACGTGCGCGAGCTCCGCAACGTCATCGAGCGCGCGGCCTCGCTGGCCGACGGCGCGGAGATCACCGCCGACGACATGCTCCCGGCGAGCGCGTCGCGGCTGCTCGCAGTACCCGCGCGGGCGTCGGACCCGGGCGCTGGCGCGCTGTCCGACGAGCTGCTGGCGATGCCCTTCAAGGACGCCAAGACGCGGCTGCTGGAGGGCTTCGAGCCGCAGTACCTGGCCGCGATGCTCAAGCGCCACGGCGACAACATCACCCGCAGCGCGGCGGCGGCGGGGCTCACGCGCTACCACCTGCGCGAGCTGTGCAAGCGCTACGGGCTGCGCAGCACCGACAACGAGCCGGAGTAGCTCAGCCCACCCGCTCGAAGGTCTCGTCGATGACCACGTCGGGGTGCAGCGAGCGGCGCACCGGGCAGGTGTGCGCGGCCGCCTTGAGCTTCTCGAACTGCTCATCGGTCACCGGGCCCGCCACGGTGATGCGCACCGTGAGCTTGCCGATGCGCCGCGGCGAGGGGTTCATCTCCTTGGTGACGTCGAAGGTGATGCGCGCGTCGATGTCGTTGCGCCCCGCGTAGAGGCTCATGGTCATCGCGGCGCAGGCGCCCAGCGAGACCGCGCACAGGTCCGTCGGCGAGAAGCTGCTGCCGTCGCCGCCGTTGTCCTGCGGGGCCATCACCCGCAGCTCCGTCCCCGACGGCCCATGAACCACCACGCCGTGCGTGGCGCCCAGCATCGTTCCGCTCATCGACACGGCCATGGCTCTGCCTCTTTCAGTTCTTGATGGGGGCCGTCGCGTCGACCGCCTGCGAGGCGCTCTCGACGGCGCTCTCGACGGCGTCGCGGGCTTCGCTGGCGGCGTGCTCCACGGCGGTGCGGGCCTCGGTGAGCCGCGTCTCGGCGGCCTGGGTCACCTGCTCGACGGCGGTGCCGACGGCGGTGCGGGCTTCGCTCGCGGCGTGCTCCAGCGAGGTGCGCGCTTCAGACAGCTTGAGCTCGGCGCTCTCGACGGCGTGGCCGACGGCGGTGCGCGCCTCGATGAGCTTGAGCTCGGCGCTGGCCTTCGCGTCGGCGAGCTTCTGGACGGCGCCCTCGGCCGCGCCGACGAGCTTCTCGCGCAGGACGTGGGCGGGCGGGCGGCGCAGGTCGCGCACGACGCCGACGAGGGCGAGCGCGCGGAGCGTGTAGTAGCTGACGTCCACCTCCCACCAGAAGAAGCCCTGGTTGGCGCTGTTCATGTAGTGGTGGTGGTTGTTGTGCCAGCCCTCACCGAGCGTGATGAGCGCGAGGAGGGGGTTGTTGCGCGAGGTGTCGGTGGTCTCGTAGCGGCGCGACCCCCAGACGTGGGCGAGGGAGTTGATGAAGAAGGTGCAGTGCCAGCCGAAGACGGTGCTGACGAAGCCACCCCACACGAGCCCGCGCGCGCCATCGACCGCCACACACAGCGCCACCAGCGACGCAAACGGAACCCAGTGAAAGCGGTCGACCCAGCGCAGCTCGGGGTACTTCGCGAAGTCGGGGATGAGCGCGAGGTCGGTGCCGTCGTGGTCGGGCGCGGTGATCCAGCCGACGTGCGAGTACCAGAACCCGCGCTGCCTGGGCGAGTGGATGTCCCGCGGCTGGTCGCTCCAGCGATGGTGCGTGCGGTGCAGCCCGGCCCACCAGAGCGGACCCTTCTGGAGCGAGCTCGCGCCCACCCACGCCAGCACGAACTGAAACCACCGCGAGGTCTTGTAGGCCCGGTGCGCGAAGTAGCGGTGGTAGCCCGCCGTGATGCCCCACATGCGCAGCCAGTACAGGGCAAACGCGAGGACGAGGCTCTTCACGCTGACGCCCACCACGAAGGGGAGGGCGAGGGCGAGGACGTGGATGCTCGCGAAGCCGATGAGCGACGCCTGGAGCCAGATGGGCTTCGCCTTGACCAGGGTGGCGGGGGTCTTGTCTGTCATCGGGGCGCACTCCTCGCAGCGCACGATCACCGCCGGGCGCCGCCGACTCCTGCCACAGCTCCGCCGCGGTGGCCATAGCGGTTGCCATGACGCGCCGCGGTTTTGGTAGGGTCCGCGCGTGATGCGCCGCTTCATCGTTCCCTTCGTGCTGCTCGCGCTCGGCCTCTTCGGGTGCAGCGATTCGCCGGCTGTGTGCACCTGCGCCGACGCCGGGGCGCCCATCGACATCCCGACGCCGACGGATGTGGGCAATCGTCTCGACGCTCCATCGGTCATCGATGTCGGCCTTCCGACCGACGTCGTCGCGACCCGCGATGGCCCGCTCCCTGGCCTCGGCGCCCACACCGGCTCGTGCGGAACCCTCCGCGCCATGCTCCGCAGCCCGACCCCCTCGCTGGTCGAGGATGGGCTCTCCTTCATGGCAGGTGAGCGCTACGACCGAGCGTCACTCTCGCCGGGCGGTCAGCGCCTCTACGACACGCCCAACGCCGGGGGCAGCTCGGCCGAGTCCGAGGTGATGAGCTACGAGGTGCTGCATCGCTGTGAAGACGCCGCGCTGGTCGCGACGGAGACCGAGGTGATGTATGCGCCGCCCGACGACGCGGGCGCCAACTCCATCACCGACCTCGTGGTGTCCATCGGGGGAGAGCGCGTGGGGGTCAGCGTCACGCGCGCGTACCGGCCGCTGCCGATGGTGCTCACCGAGGCCAACGCGCGCGACCTGCTCCTCGGCAAGCTCGCGGGCATCAACCGCAGCTCGGTGCGGGTGCTCCCGGCGCAGCGGTGGGTGAAGCAGATCCTGCACGTCTTCGCGGTGGACGCGGCGGCCGGGCAGGCGGTGGCGCGCGCGTGGGCGGGCATCGACGCCGCGACGCGGGCCGACACCATCGTGCTGGTGACCGTCACGCGGGGGGCGGGGTTCATCTACTGCAACCCCGACCCGGCGCTCGGGAGCGAGTGCCCGCCGCTCTGACCCCCTTACCCGCAGCGCTCCTCGACGAGTCGGTGGAAGCGCGGCGCGAAGTACCGGCAGCGCTTCACGACCTCGTGCGGGTCGATGAGGCCGACCAGATCGAACGCGTGGGACTTGCCGTACTCGCCCTTCTTCGTGGCGCGGGTCGCCTTCTTGAGCGAGTCGAGCACGACGGGCTTGGGAAGCGTCTCGAAGTCGTTCGCCTGCGGGAGAGCGCTCGGCTGGAAGTCCTTGCCGTAGTAGCTCGCGAGGGCCCGCGGATCGGACGCGATCCAGCTCTCGACATAGACCACCATCAACTGCGCCTGCTCGGGCGTGGTGCCGTCGGGTTGGGGCCAGAGATCCCTTCGCGCTTCGCGAGGTGCTCCCAGGGGTTGGCGCGGTGGCGCGGGTCGACGAGGTCCTCGCTGAGGAGGTTGAGCGGACGCAACTCGAAGTCCGTCCGCCCTCTAAAGGAGAGGAAGTTTTCCAGCCAGATCCCGTAGAGCGCCCTCACGTCATCCGGCGTGTCGTTCGCGGCGGGGACCGTTGTCGAGGCAGTGACCATCGTCGCGAAGAGACCGCTACTACGCCCCTTCTCCCCCGTCGAGTTCGACGAGTCTTGTCGCCGTCCTCACGGCCCGGTTAACGTCTGTCATGGCTCGCGGAGTGTCCCGCGAGGCCCATGCGAAGGGGACGCACGATGACGGATCGCTACATCGATCACGACGAGACGAAGATCTATGGGGACTACGCCGCGAAGATGATCCGCAAGCTGGCCGTGGGGCTGGTGCCCGCGTTCGATGACGGCATGGAGCATCTGGCCGTCGAGATCACCGACGCCACCGCCGCCGTGAAGGCCGCCGTCGACAGCGCGCGGGCCGCCGACGCGAAGCTGCGCCAGGGATCGCAGGGCAAGGTGTCGGCGCTGGCGCAGTCGATCGAGCTGCTCGGGCGCTTCAGCCGTCACCTCGACGGTCACGCCCGCGGCTCCGTCGACCGCAAGACCTTCTTCACCGCCGACGGAACGGCCGGGGGCGTCGGCCGCAGCGCCGCGCGCGTGCTGTTGGCGCTGGGCCACATCTCCGCGAAGCTCGGCGCCGCGGGGACCCCCGTGAGCGATGCCGCCACCTGGCGCAGCGAGTTCTCGCGCGCGGCCCGCCAGCTCGCGCCCGTGGTCGACCACTCACACGACGCGCGCACCGATCGCTCCCAGGCCACCCCGGAGGTGGAGGCCGCGCGCATGGCGTGGCTCCAGGTCTACACCGCGGCGCGCACCGGGGTGGAGTGCGTGCTGCGCCTCACGGGGCGGCTCAACCAGCTCCCGCTGATCTTCTACGACCTCGCCGTTCCGGCGGACGCCCAGGTCACCGAGGCGCCTCCCGAGCCGGACGTCCCGTCGCCTGCACGTCCCGTCACTGCGTAACGCATCCGTCGCCTGCCGTCGGAGTCACCCGGGCCTTTCAGTCGGGTCGAAGGGGACGGCGCCGGGCGCGTCCGCGCCTGCCAGTCGGGTCGAGCGGGACGGTGCCGCGCACGTCTGCGCTTGCCAGTCGTCGTGAGCGACGTCCGCCCGGGCCGTCCGCGTCGATCAGAAGGTCCCACCATGGTCGGTCACGAGCTCACCCGCAGGACCTGATGGACGGGGCAGGCGATGGCGGCGGGGAGAGGCGAAGGGCCGCAAGGGCGCGAGGGTCGCAAGGGGTGGTGATTCAAGAGGGCGGACGGGTAGGCCAGCAATCTTTCGAGCCAACACCCTCACCTACATTGCGCTCGTCCCCATCTCCTCCAGAAACACTCCCCCCCTTGCGACCCTCGCGCCCTTGCGGCCCCTTTTGCCTGGCACCGCCGCCATCACCGACTTCGAATCCCTGGCCCGCTCGGCCGGGGTTGATGGAATCCCCGCCGCCGTGGTAGCAGCGCGGCCCTAGCAAAGAGGACCATGTTCAAGACGTTGACCGAAGGGTTTCGCAAGGCGAGGCAGAAGCTCACCGGGGTCGCCGAGCTGACCGAGGCCGACATCGAGCAGGCCCTCCGCGACGTGCGGCTGGCGCTCCTCGAAGCCGACGTCGAGCTCAACGTCACCAAGCGCTTCCTGGCGCGGGTGAAGGAGAAGCTCCTCGGGCAGGTGGTGAAGCTCCGCGCCGAGGCGCAGGGCAAGAAGGCCACCGTCACCCCCGATCAGCTCTTCGTGAAGGCCTGCCAGGACGAGCTCATCGCCATGATGGCCTCGCCCGACAACGCCTCGCTCACCGAGGCCCCGAAGGGAACGCCCACCCTCGTGATGATGGTCGGCCTCCAGGGGCAGGGGAAGACCACCACCAGCGCCAAGCTCGCCAAGCTCCTCACCGACGAGGGCAAGAAGGTGCTGCTGGTCGCCGCCGACCTCCAGCGCCCGGCCGCCATCGAGCAGCTCAACGTGCTCGGGCAGAAGATCAACGTCCCGGTCTTCTCGGTGCCCGGCAGCAGCCCCGTCGAGGTGTGCAAGCGCGCGCTCGCGGTCGCCAAGGTCCAGAAGAAGGACGTGGTGATCTTCGACACCGCGGGCCGCCTCGCCATCGACATGGTGCTGATGGACGAACTCCGGTCCATCAAGAGCGAGACGAAACCCAACAACATCCTGCTCGTGGTCAACGCGGCCATCGGGCAAAACGCCCTCGCCACGGCGACGGCCTTCCACGACACGCTCGGGCTCACGGGCATCGCGCTCACCATGCTCGACGGCGACGCCCGCGGCGGCGCGGCGCTCTCCATCCGCGAAGTGACGGGCATCCCCATCCGCTACGCGGGTGTCGGTGAGTCGCTCGACAAGCTCGAAGCGTTTCGCCCCGACGGCATGGCGTCGCGCATCCTCGGGATGGGCGACATCGTCTCGGTGGTCAACGACTTCAAGAAGGTCGTCGACGAGAAGCGCGCCGAAGAAGACGCGATGCGGATGCTGGGTGGGCAGTTCACCCTCGATGACTTCGTCGCGCAGATCGAGACCATCCAGAAGATGGGTCCGCTGCAAGACCTCTTCGATCGCATGCCCTTCTTCAGCGGCATGCTCCCGCCCGACGCGAAGGTCGACGACCGCGAGCTCGACAAGGCCAAGGTCATCGTCGCCTCGATGACGAAGCAGGAGCGCCGCGACGCCGACCTCTTCAAGACCCAGCCGGGGCGCGTTCAGCGTGTCTCGAAGGGCTCGGGGTATCAGCCCGAGGCGGTGGCCGAGCTCGTCGCGAAGTTCGTGATGATGCGCGACATGATGGGCAACATCGGCCAGCAGGCGAGCTTCCTCCAGAAGATGCCGGGCGCGAAGCAGCTCGCCATGGCGCGCAAGCTCAAGGACATGGTCAAGGTCCAGGGGGACGACGCGGCCATCGCGCAGATCGCGCAGGAGATGCTGGAGTCCGCGGTGGCGGGCGGCGGCGGCGGTCGCGGCGGCTTCCCCGGGATGCCCGGTGGCTTCCCCGGAATGCCCGGCGGCATGGGTG
Organism: Polyangiales bacterium; assembly: GCA_044229975.1. Classification (GTDB taxonomy): domain Bacteria; phylum Myxococcota_A; class Polyangia; order Polyangiales; genus SCUS01. The sequence goes on along the minus strand of JBGARZ010000013.1, from coordinate 210,670 downwards.
GCTTCCCCGGAATGGGCGACCCCAACGAGCTGATGCGCGCCCTCATGGGCGGCGGCGATCCCAGCGGGATGATGGGCGGCGCCCCGGCGGCGCGGCCGCGCACGGCGGTGCTCGGCAAGCCCAAGGACAAGCGCAAGCAGGAGCGCGACGCGCGCCGCAAGAACCGCAAGAAGTGACGAATAGACTCCAATGAGGACATCGATGAAGACGTGGATGCCGTGGGTGGTGTGTCTGGCTCTGGGCGGGGCGTGCGTGGAGCAGCCGACGCAGCCCAACCGCAATGGGGCTTCGCAGGCGGAGCTCGATCGGATCCGGCGTCAGGTCGTGACGCGCACGGCCCCGACGCCGCAGCACCCGCTGAGCTTCAACTTCGACAACAAGGTCGAGCTGCTCGGCTACGACATCAACATCACGGGCAACACGCTGCGCCCCGGCCAGAGCGTCACCGTCACCTGGTACTGGAAGTGCCGCGCCCCCACCGGCGACGGCTGGCGGTTGTTTACGCACCTCGACGACAGCAACGGCCCGCGCACCAACCAGGACAACGTCGGCGACGTGCGCCGCGCCTACCAGCCCGAGCGCTGGCACGCCGGTGAGTTCATCCGCGACGTGCAGAGCTTCGAGCTCCCGGCGGAGTGGGACTCGCCCACGGTTCGCATCCACGTCGGCCTCTGGAAGGACGCCACGCGCCTCCCGGTGACGCCCGCCGATCGCACCGACGGCGACCGCCGCGCGCGCGTGCTCTCGCTCGACACGGGCGTCGCGGTGCAGCTCACCGAAGCCAACGTTCCGCGCACCACCGGGGCCATCACGGCCGACGGTCGGCTCGACGAGCCCGCGTGGGCCAACGCGGCGCGCACCGGCCCGCTGGTCAACCCGGCCAACGGCAGCCCCGCGGGCGCCACCGAGGCGCGCGCCACGGCGCAGATGCTGTGGGACGACACCAACCTCTACGTGGCCTTCCACGTGACTGACGACAACGTGCTCGACCCCTCCACCGAGCGCGACAACCACCTCTGGGAGCACGACGCCGTCGAGGTGATGATCGACCCCAACGGGGACGGCAACAACTACTACGAGTTCCAGGTGTCGCCGCGCAACCAGCGGTTTGATACGCGGTACGACCAGGCGCGCGTGCCTGCTCCCATCGGCCACGCCGACTTCAACCCGGAGACCCGCTCCGGCGTCAACGTGACCGGCACCGTGGGCAACGCCGACGACACCGACACCGGCTACGACGTCGAGCTCGCCATTCCGTGGACCGCCATCAACGACGGCCTCGCCCACACGCCCCCGCAGGCGGGCGATCAGGTGCGGCTCAACCTCTTCGTGATGGACGAGCCCAAGACCGGCGGTCAGCGCAGCGCCGCCTGGAGCGCCCCGCGCCGCGGCGACTTTCACACCCTCGAACGCTTCGGCCGCATCACCCTCGGCGGCGAAGTCCCCGCAGCGCCCGGCGGCCCCACGGCCGTCCCCGTCGCTGCGCTCGGCGCCGCTGGTCAGGGCGCTGGTGGTCCTGGCATCGTGATGCCGTCGCCCGCCGCCCTCCAGGCCGCGCCGATCATCCGCCGCCCCGCTCCTGCCGCTGCGCCCGCGCACTGACACCGCCTCCACACGGCGTGTGGTGTTAGAGTCGCTGCCCTTCCCCGTCCCGCCATCCACTCTCCTGAGGTCTATGCGCGCTCTCCGCTCGTGGCAGTGGTCCGTCGTCTGGTGTGGCCTCGCGACCGCCATGGTCGGATGCGGCTCCGAGGGCGCCACCACCGGGGCGAGGGACGGCGCGACGGGCGACCGCGCAGCGAGCGCCGACCGACCCATCGGCGACGGCGGATTGATGCTCGATGCGTTTGGTACACCGAGCTTCGACGTGCCCGGTCTCGGTGGTGACGGGGCGCTCGGTGACGGCGGCGTCGACGTGGCCGACGTGCTGCCCGTGATGATGCTCCCGGACGGCGGGGTGACGGCGTGCGGCCCGCGCGAGCGCTGCGGCAACGGCATCGACGACGACTGCAACGGGATGACCGACGAGGAGTGCGCGTGCGTCCCAGGGGCGATGCAGCGGTGCTACCCGGGCGACCCGCTGCGGGCCGGGCGCGGGGTCTGCACCTACGGGATGCAGCGGTGCAACGGCGTCGGGGAGTTTGGCACCTGGAGCGCGTGCACGGGCTTCGGCACGCCGCAGCCGGTGGACTGTCGCATGCCCACGGTCGACCGCGCGTGTGATGGCAACCCGGGCGCGGGCTGCCTGTGTCCCGTGGGGACGTCGCGCGCCTGCTACACGGGCCCGACGGGCACGCAGGGGCGCGGGCTGTGTCGCGCGGGGATGCAGACCTGCGCGGCGACCGCGACGGGGTCGGCGTGGGGCGCGTGCGCGGGGGAGGTTCGGCCGAGCGCGGACACCTGCGACGGTCGCGACACGGACTGCGACGGGGTGCCCAACACCGGGTGCGGCTGCACGCGGGGACAGACGCGGAGCTGCTACTCGGGCCCGGCGGGCACCGCGGGCCGCGGGCTGTGCCGCAACGGGATGCAGACCTGCGTGGCGACGATCTCGGGCACCGGGACGGTGTGGGGACCGTGCGCGGGCGAGGTGGTCCCGGCGGTGGACGTCTGCAACGGCGTCGATCGCAACTGTGATGGCAACCCCAACACCGGGTGCGCGTGCACCATCGACGCGTCGGAGGCCTGCTACACGGGTCCCGCGGCGACGCGCACCGTCGCGCCGTGTCGCGCGGGCACGCGGCGATGCAACGCGCTGGTGCGCCCGGACGGGACGCTCACGTCGGTGTGGGGCGCGTGCTTGGGACAGACGTTGCCGGGGGCCGCGGAGGTGTGCGGCAACGCGGTCGACGACAACTGTAGCGGCATGGTCGACGAGGGCTGCGCGGCCTGCGCGGCGGGCTCGGTGTTGTGCGCGGGTCGGTGCATCGACGTGCGGAGCGACGTGGCCAACTGCGGCCGTTGCGGCAACGTGTGCGCGGCCGGGCAGGCGTGCGCCAACGGGGTCTGCGTGGGCAGCGGGATGCTGCGCGTGACGATGACCTGGGACCGCGCGGGGGACATGGACCTGCACGTGGTTCCGCCGTGCATGCAGGCGATCTCGTTTCGGGCGACGAGCCGGTGCGGGGGTCAGCTCGATCGCGACGACACCTCGGGCACCGGGCCCGAGAACGTCTTCTGGGCGGCGGCGCCCGAGCGCGGGACGTACCTCGTGTGCGCGGTGCCGTTTCGCATCACGGGCCCGACGGCCGTGACGGTGACCGTCAACCAGGGGACGACGGTGCGATACACCTGGCCGGGGACGCGCACCGCCAGCGATAGCAGCGCGGTGTGCACCCGCGAGTCGCCGTACTTCCTCGGCTCCTTCGACTACTGACGGAGGCGGCGATTGCCGCCGTCGCCGCTACGACGTCCGTCCGCCCATGAGGTGGGCCACGATGTCGAGCAGGTCTTCGAGGCTCACCGGCTTCTGGAGGAAGGCCGCCACCCGGAGGGCCTCGACGTTGCGCCGCGCGCTGGAGTCGGCCGTGAGCACGACCACGGGGATGGCCGCCCACGCCTCGTGCTTCAACAGCTCTGCGCGGAACTGCGCGCCGTTCATCCGCGGCATCATCATGTCGAGGAGGATGAGCCTGGGGAGCGCGTGGCCCCCGCGCAGCCGCTCCAGCGCCTCGATGCCGTCGTGGGCCGCGACGACCTCGTATTCGAAGCTCTCGAGCGCGTCCTGGATGGACTCCCGGATATCGCGATCGTCCTCGACCAGTAGAACCGAACCACCACCTGCCATCACAACACCTCCGACCGAAGGTCGTTCAACCCTCGTCGCGATCCAATGTCCTCGCGGTCATCCGCGGGAGCGTAACCGTAAACGTGGCCCCGTCGCCGACGCTCTCGACCCCAATGTCGCCGCCGTGGGCCTCGACGATGCGGCGCGCGAGGTACAGCCCGAGGCCCAGCCCGCCGTAGTTTTCCGCCGGAACCGCCCGCTCGTAGCGCTCAAACACCCGGTGGAGCGCCTCGGTCGGGATGCCGATGCCGAGGTCGCGGACCACGATCCTCACCGTCTCCCCGTCGCCCTCGACGCGGAGCGTGATGGGCGTCCCCGGCGCGTACTTCACCGCGTTGGACAGGAGGCTGCTCAGCACCTGCTCGATGCGCGCCCGGTCCCAGCGGCCGTGCACCGGCGCGCCCTCGACGTGGATGGTCGACCCGGTCGCGCCCGCGTCGTCGGTGAAGCGCGCCGCGACGGAGCGCGCGAGCGAGGTCAGGTCGAGGTCGGTGGGCGCGAGGGTGAGCGTGCCCGTGGAGGCCCGCGATGCGTCGAGCATGGCCTCGACCAGCGCGGCCAGGCGGTCGACCTGGCGGCGCGCGACGCCCATGCGCTCCGAGCCGCGCCCCTCCGCGGTGGCCGTGTGCCCCATGATCTCGAGCTGTAGCTTGAGCGCCGTGAGGGGCGTGCGGAGCTCGTGCGACGTCATCGCGAGGAACTCGTCGCGCGCGGCCGCGTCGCTCAGCACCTCGTTGATGCGTTGCCTCTCGCGCCCCGCCTCGGCGCGAACCCTCGCCATCTCGAGCTGGCTGCGCACCCGCGCGAGGAGCTCGCGCCCCGCGAAGGGCTTCACGAGGTAGTCGTCCGCGCCGCTGTCGAGCCCCTGCTCCGCCGCCTCGGCGCCGGCCCGGGCGCTGAGCAGGATGATGGGCACCGTCCGCGTGCGCGGGTCGTCGCGGAGGGCGCGCACCAGCGCGAAGCCGTCCATCACGGGCATCATCACGTCACAGAGAATGAGGTCCGGGGGGAGGGCGCGCGCCGACGCCAGCGCCTCGGCTCCGTGGGTCGCCGTCTCGACGTGGGCGAAGCTCCGACCGAGCAGCCCCGCGACGTAGTTTCGCAGGTCGGCGTTGTCGTCCACCACGAGGATGCGGGCCGCGGCGCGGTCGCGCACCATCGCGACGGGCTCTGCGTCCTGCGGCGTCCAGCGCAGCGCCTCGCCGACGAACTGCTCGGCGAGGGCGCTCCCGGTCGGCGCGTCGTCGATGGCCGCGGCCGTGGTGGTGATGCGCGGGAGGCGCACGGTGAAGGTGGTTCCTTCGCCCAGGGTGCTGCGTGCCGTGACGTCGCCGCCGTGCATCTGGACGAGGTCGTGCACGAGCGCGAGCCCGATGCCGGTGCCCTCGTGGCTGCGCCCCTGCGTGGTCTCCGCGCGGTAGAAGCGCTCGAAGATCCGCGGCAGCTCCGACGGAGCGATGCCCACGCCGCTGTCCTCGACGGTGAGCACGGCGTCCCGGTCGGTCCACGCGAGGTCGACGCGAACCGACCCGCGCAGCGTGTACTTGAGCGCGTTGGAGAGGAGGTTGAGCACGATCTTCTCCCACATCTCCGCGTCGACCAGCACCGCGTCGGGCTGCGGCGCGCAGCGCACGTCGAGCGTCAGCCCCGCGGCCTCGATGGCCGATCGAAACTGCCCGGCGACGTTGGCGGTGAGCGCGGCCAGGTCCGTCGGCGCGAAGCTCGCCTGGGCCCGGCCCGCCTCCAGGCGAGCGAAGTCGAGCAGGGTGTTGACCATCTTGAAGAGCCGCTGGGCGCTGCGCCGCACGAGCTCCAGTGCCTCACCCGCGAGCGACCGCCCCGGCTGCGCGAGCGCGTCTTCCACCGGCCCGAGCACGAGGGTCAGCGGCGTGCGCAGCTCGTGCGACACGTTGGAGAAGAACGCCGTCTTGGCGCGGTCGAGCTCCGCGAGCTCGGCGACGCGACGCCGCTCGTGCTCGAAGGCCGACGCGCTCGTGACGCTCGCGGAGATCTGCCGCGCCAGCAGTTGCAGGAAGCTCCGGTAGACGTCGTCGAGTTCGAGCCACGGGCTCAGTCCCCCGACGAGCACCGCCGTCACGCCGCGCGCGCCGTTGGTCACCGGGAGCAGCAGGGCACTCGTCGCGGGCTCCGGCCACGGCCCGCCCGGCAGCGGTCCGATGGTGCTCCCCAGGTCGCCCACGAGAGTCTCTCTCCCCGAGCGCGCGACGTCGCCGACGGGCCACGGGGACGTGTCGTCGAGGCCGAGCTCGATGGGGGCCGCGCGCGACCCGCGCTGCACCCCGGTGCAGGTCACGAGGCGCGCCCGCCCCGCCTCGATGACGTAGAGGAGCGCGAAGGGGAGGTCGGCGCTGGCCTGCGCGATCACCTCCTCGAGCGAGCCGTAGAACCTGTCGACGTCGTGGTCGAGGGCCGACCGCAGCGACAGCTCGCGCAGCGTGTGGAGCCGACGATCGCCGATCACCTGCCGCGTCGTCTCGTAGGCGAGGGTGAAGATCCCGGCGACCTCGCCGCTCTCGCCGACCGTCGGGTTGAACGACCAGGTGAAGTACGCCTCCTCGTTGAGACCGCCTTGCCGTCGCGCGATGACGACGACCCGGTTCTCTTCGTAGTGCGGCTCGCCCGTCGCGAGGGCCCGGGCGATGAGCGGCCCGACGAAGTCCCACGCCTCCGCGAGCGCGAGGTGGACGGGCGCCCCGATGCTGCCTGGATGCTTCGCCCCGAGAATGGGACGAAACGGGTCGTTGTAGAGCATCAGCAGGTCGCTGCCCCAGAGCAGGACAAGGGGAAACGGCGACCGGAGCATGGTGCCGACGGTGGTTCGCAGCGACTGCGGCCACGTCGCGACGGCGCCGAGGCAGGTGCGCGACCAGTCGAAGGCCCGGATGAGCCCGCCGGCCTCGCCGCCGCCCCGCAGGAAGCTGGGAGTTGGTTCGTCGGGGGACTCTCCCCCGCCAGCTTCGAAGGTCATGCCCGCGGAGCATGGGGCTCGACCCGGGCGTCGCGTCAAGGTTGCGGCGTCGCTACAACCGCACGGTGAGGGTGCCCAGCACGGTCAGCGGTCGACCCGCGGTGAAGTGCTGCACCGGCACCCGGCTGGTGTCCACGCCCGGCGTGAAGTTGCTCACGTAGCTGAACGCTCCGTCGCGCCAGCGTGCGTCGGTGAGGTTGCGCGCCGACACTCCAAGCTCGACCGGGCCGAGCCGCGCGCTCGCTGCCACATCGAGGAGGAAGATGGCGGGCGAGCGCTCGCTGAAGGGCAGCGGACGATCGCCGAGGGTCGTCGCGCCGACGGCGCCCGACAGCGTCAACGGCCGCCCGAAGACCTGCCCCACGGCGCGCGCATACACCACGTCGAGGCGCCCCACCCACGGCGGAACATACGGCACCAGGTAACCCGTCGCATCGAAGGTCGCCCGCGCCCAGGTGCCCGAGGCGATGATCTCGAAGCCGCGCACCGGCGTCGCGCGCACCATGAGCGACGCTCCGCCGCGGGTGGTGGCGGCCGTCTCGGGGATCACCACGTTTTGCCCCTGGGTGGGGTCGAAGATGAGGTCGCGGTCGACGTGCGTGAGGAAGGCCGCGGCCGTCACCTGCACCCGTGGGTGTCGCCAGCGCGCTCCCACTTCGCCGGCGTGCACCACCGCGAAGGGCGCGCTCTCGCCGTCGCCCAGCGACAGCGCCTGCGGCGAGCGGAAGCCCTTGCCGTACGCGCCCAGCAGCGTGAACCCACGCCCGAGGTCGACCTCCACCGTCGCCCGCGGCCCCACCTGGAAGCCCTGCGCATCGCGCCGCCCGCGCGGCACCCGCACGGTGCGGTCGACGAGCATCGTGCTGCGGTCGTCGATCTGATAGGCGAGCGCGTCGGCGCGCACCCCGCCGCGAACGTGGACGCGCGAGAAGACGTGCAGGTCGAGGTCGGCGTAGGCGCCGATGTCCGTCGCGTCGACGTCGGCGTCGATGTCCGTCGCGTAGGTGACGTCGTCGGCGAAGCGCTGCCTGCCCATGGCCTGCGTGGTGCGGTCGTGCCGTGCGCTCAGGCCAAACTCCACGCCGTGTGTGTGGCCCAGCAGCGTGAAGGTCGCGCGGTGCGTCGCGCGCAGACCGACGGTGATGGCGTCGTAGCGCTGCTCGTAGCGGTCGCCGCGCGGGTCGAGCGCGAAGCCGGTGAAGTTCTCTTGAATGCGAAACTCCCGCAGGCCCGCGTGGGCCAGCACCGTGAAGCGCCCGTGCGCCGTCGGCACCACCAGCTCGCCCAGCAGCGCCGCGCGCGACGAGAACCCGCCCTGCCGCAGGTCGTAGCTGCTGAAGAAGTCCCGCGCACCGCGCTCGTAGTCGTCCTCGCGCACCACGCCGGGGCTGTCGAAGCGCGCCGAGTACACCGTCGCCAGGAGCCGCAGCACGGACCCACCCGCGAGCTGCCTCGCGTACTGCCCGAGCGCCGACGCGCGGCTGGCGGCGCGCTGCTCGCCGTAGCCGTCGGTGCGGTAGAGCTCACCCGCGAAGAAGGTCTCGCGACGTTCTCCCCGAGGCGCCACGACGGCGACGGCGCGGGCCGTGTTGAACATCCCGTAGCTGCCGCGCACGAGCGCCCCGCGGTCGACGACGCCGAGGTCGAAGCGCGCGCTCCCGGCGACGGCGAAGTCGCCCTGCCGAGGGTCGAAGGGCCCCTCCTGCACGCGCAGCCGATCGACCACCTCGGGAATCACGAAGTTGAGGTCGGCGTACCCGTGCCCGTGCACGTTGGACACCTCGTTGATGGGCAAGCCCCCGACGGAGAACTCCACGTCCTGGCCGTGCTGCGCGTCGAAGCCGCGGAGGAAGAGCTGCGCCGCCTTCCCTTCGCCGCCGTGCTGCGAGAGGTAGAAGCCCGGGGCCAGCATCAGCATCTCTGCCGCGCTGCCGCGGGGGATCAGACGGAGCGTGTTGAGGTCGAAGGTGACGTCGCTCGCGGCTCTTGGTGGAGCCTGGCCGCGCACCGTGGCGCCGGGCTCGTCGTGGGCCGACGCGGTGCTGGCGTGAGCGAGCAGAGCCGTGAAGACCGCCCAGTGTCGTGCCGACCGTGCCACTCCGTTGGGGGTGAGTAGCACAGGCCCGATCACGGGTGGGAGGGGCTCTACGCGCCGGCGCCGCGCTTGAGCTCGGTGAGCACGGACTTGGCGACGGCCTTGAGGGTGTCGAAGACGCCGATGCCCTTGCTGGCGACGGCCTCGAAGTCGGGCTGGTGGCCCGGGTTGAGGAGCTCGCGGAGTTCTTCGACGGGCGCGATGTCGGGCAGGTCGCGCTTGTTGTACTGCACGATGAACGGGAGCTTCTCCAGGGTGTAGCCCTGCTCGGTGAGGTTGCCCTGGAGGTTTTCGAGCGACTCCATGTTGGCCTCGACGCGGCCGATCTGGGAGTCGGCCACGAAGACCACGCCGTCGACGCCCTTCAGGATGAGCTTGCGCGAGGCGTCGTAGAAGACCTGGCCCGGCACCGTGTAGAGGTGGAAGCGTGTCTTGAAGCCGCGGATCTCACCGAGCGAGAGCGGGAGGAAGTCGAAGAAGAGCGTGCGGTCCTGCTCCGTGGCGAGGGAGATCATCTTGCCCTTCGCCTCGGGGGCGGTGCGTTGGTAGATCCACTGGAGGTTGGTGGTCTTCCCGCACAACCCCGGACCGTAATAGACGATCTTGCAGTTGATCTCGCGCTGACCGTAGTTGATGAAGGACATCGGCGGGCCTCGGGTGGGGGCGGTCGGGGCTGAAGGGTCAGTCGTTGAAGAGGTTGTCGATGTCCTCGTCGGTGATTCCGTCGATGGGGCCATCGCCCGTGGGCAGTCGCTTGGCGAGGGCCTCGAAGATCGTGTTGAGCTCGTCGCTCGCGCGCTTCACGCGGAGGCGGACGAGACCGAGCGTGGCGCGGGAGTCGAAGATCACGGCGAGGATCACCCGGTTGCCCACGAGCTGGATGTGGATGTTGGCCTTCACCCCCTCGTGAAACTGCGTGGGGAACTCGTTTTCCTTCAGCAGCTTCGCCATGCCGCCCATCGCGGCGATGGTGCCGGCGATGAGCGAGGCCAGCGAGGTGGTGTCGAGGTTGTCCGTCTCCCCGCTGGCGGCGATGAGCTGACCGTTCTTGTCGACGATGCAGACCACCCGCGCGTTCGCGTCGCGGACGAGCCTGTCCACCACCACCTGGATCTGGTTTAGCTCGTCCTCATACATCACCACGTTCATGGGCATCGGCTCCGGAGCACTCGCGTTGTGGTCGGCGTCCGCCGCGCACTCAGCGCGACAACGCGAGGTCTCCCATCGGGCATACCAGAGCCGCTGCGCGCGGAGCAACCCCTGACGTCGAACCTACACCGCCGCCACGCGTGGTTGTGGCAACGTTCGCGGCGATGTTGCAGGCGGCGTTTTTCGACTTCAACGGCGTGCTCGTCGACGACGAGCGCCTCCACCTCGCGGGCTTCAATGCCGCCCTCGCGCCTCTGGGCGTCTCGGTCTCCCTCGACCGCTACAACGAGCGCTATCTGGGCTTCGATGACCGGGGCGCCTTCTCCGCCATGCTCGGCGACCACGGCCTCGCCGCCGAGCCCGAGCGCATCGCCTCGCTCATCGCCGCCAAGAGCGTAGTCTACAACGAGCTCGCCGCGCGCTCGCTCGACGTCTTCGAGGGCGCTCCGGCGCTGCTGCGCTCGGTCGCCGCGGAGGTTCCGGTCGCCATCGTGAGCGGCGCGCTGCGGGGTGAAATCGACGCCGCGCTGCGGGTGATGGGAGCGGAGGGAGTCGTTCGGGTCATCGTGGCGGCCGAGGACGTCGCCGCGTGCAAGCCCGACCCGGAGGGCTACCTCCTCGCCATCGCCCGGCTCTCGGCCCTCGTCGGGTCGCTCGACCCGGCGCGCTGCGTGGCCATCGAGGACAGCGTCGCGGGCGTCGAGTCGGCGCGGGCGGCGGGTCTCGGGGCTGTGGCGGTAGCGCACACCTACGACGCGTCGGCGCTGCGCGCGGCGGGGGCCGACCTCGTGGCCGGGCACGTGCGAGAGCTCACCGTGGGCGCGCTCGTGGGGGCGGTCGCGCATCGTCGTTGACCTTTCGATCGCGGCCCTCGTAGGCTGGAATCGCGCCGCGCGGGCGGTGATGGAGCGCGAGAGATCATGAGCGGTCTGAAGGTGTTGATCTTCGAGTACGACCGACCCTTCGCCGATGCGTTGGAGCGGGCCTTCGCGCGCCGAGGGTGCACGGTGCGGGTGGTGGACGACGGGCAGCAGGGCCTGGAGGTCGCGCTCGACGACCGGCCGGGGCTCATCGTGCTGGCCATCGAGCTCCCCCGGATGAACGGCTTCGCCGTGTGCAACCGCATCAAGAAAAACCCCGAGCTGAAGGACATCCCCCTCGTCATCGTGTCGTCGGACTCGCCCCCGGAGACCTTCGAGCAGCACAGCAAGCTGCGCACGCGCGCCGAGGACTACCTCCACAAGCCCATCGACCCGGAGGCGCTCATCGCGCGGGCCGCGGCCTTCGTGGAGATTCCGTCGCCGCGGGACAGCGAGATCATGGTCGACGAGGAGGCCGTCGTGGAGGCGGCCGACGACGACGCGCCGATCAACCTCGACGACGACATGTCCGGGCTGCTCGCCAACGCGGCCTTCGACTCCATCATCCTCGAGAGCAACCCCCCGCCGGGCTCGCCCTCGCTCGCCCCGAGCGCCGCGGCGTCGCTGCTCGAAGCGCCGCCCGAGCTCCCCCCGGGGCAGTCCGAGCACCGCTCCAACGCCGACGACTTCGAAGACTTCACCATGGTCTCGTCGGGTCTGGAGCTCCCTCCCAACCTCCAGGATATCGCGCGCGCCGTGGAGACCACGCCTCCGCCGCTGCGGAAGGTGTCCATCACGCCGATTCCGGCGCTCCAGAGCACGTCGTCGCGCCTGGGCCTCGCGTCGCCCATCGCCCCGCTGCCGTCGACCCCGCCGCTGCCGGTGGGCCCGAGCGCCGCGGAGGGCGATCGCATGCGCCGCCGCATCGAAGAGCTCGAACGCGACCTCTCCACCGCCCAGGGCGCCACGCAGCGCGTGGTCGAGCTCACCGAGGAGAACCAGCGGCTGCGCGCCCAGGGCGACGAGCTCGCGCGCATCACCCGCGAGCTTGAAGAGGCCCGCCGCGCGTCGAGCGTGCCGGTGGTTGCGGCAGCGGCGGCTCCGGCGAGGCCGGGGGCCGTGTCGACGAGGGAGTTTCTGGAGCTGCGAGAGACCCTCAACCGCAAGGACAAGGAGATCCACGCGCGCGACAAGGAGATCCTCGAGCTGCGCGACAGCCTGTTGAAGGCCGAGATGTCCGCGGCCGACGTGGACGACCGCCTGGCCGAGCGCGAGCACGAGGCGGCGGCGGCGCGGCACTCCAGCGAGTCGCTCCAGGCGGCGCTCCAGGCCGAGTCGGCGCGTCGCGCGGAGTTCGAGCGGGCGCTGGCCGACGCGCGCGCCGCGGGCAGCGAGGGCGAGTCCGCGCTGCGGCAACAGCTCGCGGAGGCCGAGGCGCAGCGGGCGAGGGAGGTCGACGCCCTGCGCCGCGAGGTGGAGGTCGCCGTGGCGGCAGCCGCGGCCGCGGGTGCATCGCTGGCCGCGCTGACCGCCGCCAGGGAGGCCGCCGAGTCGGCGCTGCGCGACGAGCACGTCCAGGCGTTGGAGGAGGTTCGGGCCGAGGCCCGGGCGCTCGCGCAGCAGGGCGAAGGCTCGGCGCGCGCCGAGCTGGAGCGGGCCCTGGAGTCCGCGCGGTCGGAGCACGCGGCGGCTCTCGCGTCGCTGCGTTCGGAGCACGCTCAGGTGGTCGACTCGCTGCGCGCGGACTACGTGACGGCCGTCGACTCGACGAAGGCCGAGCACTCGGCGGCGCAGTCGTCGCTGGCCGCGGCGGAGGCGTCGCTGCGCGAGCAGGGCGAGCGGCTGTCGGCGCTGGAGTCCGAGCTGTCGGCGGCGCGCTCGCAGGGCGCGGTGCTCGCGTCGGAGCTCAGCGCGGCGCACGAGAAGGCCGAGGCGGCGGCGCGCGATCTGACCGCGGCGCGCGAGCGGCTCGCGACGCTGGAGCGTCGGCAGGTGTCGTCCGAGGCGCTGCTCGACCGGGCGCGCCAGGCGCTGGAGATCGCCGCGGGCCTCGTGCACGCGGCGACGCACGACGAGGCGAAGGTCGACGTCGGGGCGACGACCGAGGCGTAGTCGCTCAGCGGCGCAGCAGCACCCGTCGGATGCGCGCGACCTCCGCGGCGCCGAGCTCGCGGCTCACCACCAGCAGCACCAGATAGACCACCCCGATGACCGCGGCGCCCACCAGGGTGCCGACCTTCCCCGGCCACGGAACATACGCCCCCACGGCCCCCGCCCCGAGCGCGCACGCGGCGACGCGGGCCGCGGTGCCCATCGACAGAAACGCCCCGAAGGTCTTGCGGACATAGGCGCCGACGAGGGCGAGGCCGACGAGGCAGCCGAAGAGGGTTCCGACGGCGGTGTGGGTGACGGCCGAGAGGTCGGCGGTCGACGCGCCGAGGCCGAGCACGTCGCCCGCGAACACGGCGCCGAGCATCGCGGCCATGAGCGCGGTCGCGGCGGCGGTGCGGCCGGACGCGAGCACGATGGTGGTCCCGATGACCGAGAGGGCGAACGCGCCCTGCGCGAGCGAGAGCCAGCGGAGCGCCTCGATGCCCTGGTCGAAGGGCGGTCGGTACGCGAGGTGGAGCACGCCGCGGGGCATGCCACCGAGGACGGCGACCATGGCCCCGAGCCCGATGGCGCTGAAGCGCATGGCGCCGCCGACGAAGCCCGCGGTCGCCTCGCGGTCGCCGTCGAGCGTGGCCTTCGACACCACCGGAAACACCACGAAGGTCACCGCGAGCAGGAGCTGGTACGGCAGGAACGCGAAGTTCTGCACGGCCTTGTAGACGCCGGTGAGGGCGTTGACGGCCGCCTCGTCGACGCCCGGCCGCCGCGCGAGCACGGCCTTCATCACCAGGAGGTCGGACTGGAGCACCAGGTTGAGCGCGAACTGGTAGACGAGCACCGGCGCGAAGAAGCGCGCGTAGCGCCTCGCGAAGCCCTCGGACGATGCATCCGTCGAGGGCGCCGCCCGGAGGTCGTTGCGCAGCAGCGCGAAGGCCGTGAGCAGGATGAGAACGCTCGCGATCGCGAAGCCCGTCACGGCGCCGGTGACGCGCAGCGAGGTCGAGGCGAGCCCCAGCACTAGGCCGGTGCGGAGCGTCGCGAAGGTGATGTCGAGCCCGGCCTGCGCGCGAAACCTCTGCAGCCCGTTGAGCGCGCCGACGAGGGCCGCGTACACGCTGTAGTCCGCGACGATGATCGCGCCGATGCGGAGCAGCGCCGGCAGCCGCGTGTCGTGCAGCACGCCCGCGCCCAGCGCGTCGGCTCCCGCGAAGAGACCGCCCGCGAGCAGAAGTCCCAGCGCGCCGTGCAGGACGAGCCCGCGGCGCAGCGCGACGACGCCCGACTCGGTGACCGCGCGGGACATCGCCTGGATGCTCCCGGCGACGACCACGTTGTTGAGGATGGAGACGACGTTGAGCACCACGCCGTAGAGGCCGTAGCCCTCGCCCAGCAGCAACCGCGTCAGCAGCAGCGGCTGCGCGAAGCCCGTGAGCAGGAACCATCCCTTGGCCGCCGCGATGACGGCGACACCGCGGGTGGACTCACGCGCGGTGGTCTCGCTGCGGGTCTCGGTGTCGGTGCTGGTCGGGGTGCTCTCGCCGTTGTTCGCCACGGCGCGGTGGATCACCACACTCCGCGCGGCGTGTCCAGATCAGCGGGCGGCGGTCGACCCGAGGCGGAAGCGCACGCCCATCATCGCCCCGAGCGCCGTGACGCCGCCGTTGTCGGCCGGCGCGACGTCGAGCGACAGCCCCACGAAGGCCGCCACCGTCGGCGTGAAGCCCCACTCGGCCCGCACATACGGGTTGAACCACAGCGTCGTGGCGCGCGCCCCGGAGGCCCCCTGCCACAGCCCGAGCGTCACGCCCGCGGTGCCTCGCAGCGGCAGCCGCCCCGACGAGGGAAACGTGTACTGCCCGCCGACGCCGATGCCGAAGGCCGTGGTCGGCGTGGTCAGCAGCATGAGCGCCGCCGTCGCCTCCAGGCCGCGCACGCCGCTGAAGGCGTAGGCCCCCTCCGCGCGTATCGCCACGGCCGCGCTCGACGCCTCGCTCGGCGCGTTGCCCGAGAGCACCATCCCGCTCGGCTGCTGCACGCCCGACAGCCGACCGCCCGCGACGAGGGACACGCCGATGGCGAAGGGCCCGCCGTCCGCGTAGCCCCGCACCGGGTGCGCCCGCTCGTCGGCCTCGCGCTGCCGTTGCGCTTCTTCCGCCGCCCGGCGCCGCGCCGTCTCTTCGTCGGTGAGCGCCCGCTGCCTCGCGGCTTCGGCTTCCGCGGCGGCTCGCTGCCGCGCGGCTTCGGCCTCGCGCTCGATCGCCGGATCGACCGGCGGCGCCGACCAGTTGGCCGGGTCGAGCAGCGCGTCGAGCATGCGACCGATCACCTCGCCGGCGTCTTCGTTGTGGACGATCTCGTCGCGCGTCGCGGTGCGGCCCGAGGCCGCGTCGATGAGGGTGAGCGAGAGGCTGTACTGCCCGGTGAACGGGCGCAGCGTCGCGCGCAGCACGGTGGTGGCGCCCATGGTCTGCGCCGCGCGGGCGAGGGCGGTGGTCTCCGTCGGCGGCGACAGCCCGAGACCGAGGTTGATGGCGGCGCGGTCGGGCAGGCGCGAGCCGCGCGCGATGAGGGCGCCGCGCAGCGTGGACTCGACGGTGGTCTGGAGGTCGGCCGTCGCCGTGCCATCGATGGGGAGCAGCACCACCACGCGCTGCGCGGCGGGCTGCTGGTTGGGCGCGGGCTGCGCGACGGAGAGGGCCGGGGCGAGGAGCCCGACGGCCGCGAGCGTTACGAGAACACGGAGGCGTCGCGGGGTCGTCATCGCTCGGTGCGGGGATATACCACCGGGGGTCATCCGAGCACCTCGCGCTCCTTGCCGGGGCCCTTCGGCGCGCCGACGATGCCCTCGCGCTCCATCTTGTCGACGATGCGCGCGGCGACGTTGTAGCCGATGCCCAGGTAGCGCTGCACGAACGACACGCTGCACTTCCGGTGCGACAGCACGAGCTGCACGGCCTTCTCGTACTTCTCGGCGGGCACGCGGATGTCCGACTCGTGGGCCTCGTCGACCTCGCCCTCCTCGTCGCGCGGCTTGAGGATGTCCTCGTCGTAGGTGGGTGATCCCTGCGCGCGCCAATGGTCTGTCACTGCCTGCACCTCGTCCTCGTGTACGAAGGCGCAGTGCACCCGCTTCAGGTCGCTCGACCCCGGCGGCATGATGAGCATGTCGCCCTTGCCGAGGAGGTGCTCGGCGCCCTGCTGATCGAGGATCACCCGCGAGTCGAGCTTCTGGCTCACCTTGAACGCGATGCGCGCGGGGAAGTTGGCCTTGATGATGCCCGTGATGACGTCGACGCTCGGTCGCTGCGTCGCGAGGATCACATGGATGCCCGCGGCGCGTGCCTTCTGGGCGAGGCGGGCGACGGCGGCCTCGATGTCCTTGCCCGCCACCATGATGAGGTCGGCGAACTCGTCGACCACGCACAGGATGTACGGCAGCTTGCGCGGTGGGGGAGGGGCCTCGGCCTCGCTGCCTTCGGCGAGCGCCTTCGTCGTGCCCGACTCCTTGGGGCGCACCGGGCCGTCGCTGCCGCGCAGGGGCTTCCCCTTGGCGACGGCGTCGGTGACCTTCTCGTTGTAGCTGGTGATGTTGCGCGAGCCGGTCTGCGCGAAGAGCGAGTAGCGGCGCTCCATCTCGTCGACCACCCAGCGCAGCGCGAGGGTGGCCTTCTTCATGTCGGTCACCACCGGCAGCAGCATGTGGGGGATGCCGTCGTAGACGTTGAGCTCGACCATCTTGGGGTCGATCATCAGCATCTTCACCTCGTCGGGGCTGCGCTTGTAGAGCAGCGACGTGAGCATGACGTTGAGCCCGACGCTCTTGCCCTGACCCGTGGCGCCCGCGACGATGAGGTGCGGCATCGTGGCGAGGTCGGCGTAGAACGGCGCCCCCACGACGTCCTTGCCGAGCGCCACCGGCAGCGCGCCGCCGAGCGAGCGAAACGCGTCGGTGTCGAGCAGCTCGCGGAGGTTGACCATCTGCCGCGTGGCGTTGGGAATCTCGAAGCCCACGCGGCCCTTGCCCGGGATGGGCGCCACGATGCGCACCTTGCTCGCTTCGAGGCTCATCGCGATGTCGTCGCTCAGGCGCGAGATCTTCGTGAGCTTCGTCCCCGCCGCCGGAACCACCTCGTACGTGGTCACCACGGGCCCGGGATGGATCTCCATCACCCGGCCGTCGATGGTGTAGTCGGCGAGCGTTCGCACCAGCCGGTCGGCCGTGTTGCGGAGCTGCGCCTCGTCGAACGACACGCGCGTCGCGGGCGGCGGCGAGAGCAGCGACGTGTTGGGCAGCGCCATCGGCTTCGACACCACGTCGACCACGCGCACCGCGGTCTTCTCCACGGGCACCGCGGCGGTCTTCATCGCCTGCTCGATCTCACGCGCGTGCGACACGATGGTGAGCGGCGCCGCGGGGTCTTCCTCCTCGACGGGCAGCGTGTCCTCTTCGGTGTCGGTCGCCGCGACGGGCTCCGCCGCCACCGCAGCAGCGCGCGGGGGAGGGGGCGTCGACGCGCGGCGGGTCGTGGTCGGCGTGGTCGTCGCGGGCGGCGGGGTCGACGGGCGCGCGGGGGCCTCGGCCGTCTGCGTGGTCACCTTCGGCGGCGCATGAACCTTCGGCGTGCTCGCCTTCGTCGCCTTCGGAGCGGGCGCGACTTCGGGCTCGGGTTCGGCGTCCACCTCGGGCTCGGGCTCGGGCTCGGGCTTGCGGCGGGTCGAGCGCGGTCGGCGCACGGGCTTCGCTTCGCTCGCGGCGCGGTCTTCCTCGTCGAGCATGATCTCGGCGAGCGAGCGGCCATCCTCCTCGGGCTCTTCGGTCTCGTCCGCGGCGTCGTCGTGCTCGATGACGGGGCGCACGGCGCGCTCGGCCAGCTCCTCGGGGCGCTCGCGCGAAGGAGCGCTGCCGTCGCGACCGACGTGCCTCGAATCACGCCACGCGCGCGCCACCGAACCGACGCCGTCGCGCAGCCACAGGCCACCGTTGGTGCCCATCGCGCGGGCGCCTGCCGCGAGGGACACCACGCTCAAGCGGGTGCGTGCGACGAGGGCGACGAGCAGGGCGGTGAGCACGAGGGTGTGGGCGCCGGCGGTTCCGACGGAGGCGCGCAGGGCGTCGCCCAGGGACGAGCCGAGGATGCCGCCCGCCATGAGTCCGCCGAGGGCCGGGCGCTCGCCCCACCAGAGGTGAAGTGCCGTCGCGGCGGTGGCGATGATGGCCAGCGTGCCGAGCACGCGAGACACCTCCACGGGCCGCGTCGTGCGACGAAACATCCGCACGGCGTGGACGGCGAAGGACCACGGGATGAGCAGCGACGCGGTGCCGAGCGCGGTGGTGAGCACCTCCGCGACGCGGCGCCCGAAGGGCCCGGCCCAGTCGGCGCCTCCGCGCGCATCGAAGCTGAGGAGCGCCATCGCGGAGAGCACGGTGAGGGCCGACAAGATCAGACCGGCCACCTCGTGGCGCTTCGGCTGCGCCATGGGCACCACATCGCGGCGGAGGTTCATCGGCGGGGACGCCATGCGGGCCATCAAGCACATCCGCGCGCCGGGAGGGAGAATCCGGCACGTCGTCGCGGGCCTCGCTGCGCTGTTGATTCTCCCGCGCGCTCGGTTAGGATCGCGCCCCAGTTCGCAGTCGCGGGGCCATGGTGAGTGGTCGTTCGTCCGCGGCGTGAGGAGACGATGCTGAATCGACGACGTGCCGCGGCCCTGGCCGCTTTGATGTGGGTCGCGGCGGGGTGTGCGGTCGGCGACGACGACATCGAGCACTGGAAGCACACGCAGCGCGGCCCCCGGAAGATCACCACCGTGCTCGTCGAGTCGCGGTACGCGCAGCCCCTGCGCGTCCACGCCGCGCGGGCGCTGGTGGAGATGAAGCACCCCAACGCCAACGGGCTCGAGCTCCTCGCGACGGCCATGCAGGCGATGCCCGCGTCCGAGCGCGAGGGCATCGTGCACGCGCTGCTCCCCGAGCTTCAGCGCATGATGACCGCGGGCACGCAGACCTCGCCGACGGCGGCGTCGGGCCCGTCCGAGCCGATGATCAAGGCCAAGGACGCGGCGTACGTCCTCCTCCGCGGCGACGGCCGCGCCTCCTTCGCGAGCGCCGAAGACCGCGCCGCGCTCGCCAACCTCCTCCTCGACTGGCTGCTCGCCGACTTCAACCAGCGCGCGCTCGCGGGCTCGTACACCGCGGAGCAGACCGTCAACGCCATCGGGTCGAGCGCCGCCGAGCGCCTCACCCGCGCGCTCACCAGCGACGACAACGCCATCCCCGTGTCGGTGGAGATCTCGCGCCTCATCAACGGCGTCGGCACCCCGCAGGGCAAGCAGGCCGCCGTCTCCGCGCTCGTTCGCAACGCCACCGAAATCGCCAGCCCCGCGGCCACCGCACGACTGCGCACGAAGGTCATCGCGCTGCTCACCGTGCCGGGGCGCGACCCGCCGGCCGAGGCGCGCATCGTGACCTCCATCGAGGCGCTCCGCAGCCAGTACCTCACGGTGCTCTTCGAGGCCATCAAGACGCTCGCGCAGCCCAATGGCACCGAGTACCTGCTCACCGTCGCGCGTGACGCCGCGGCGCCCATCGAGCGTCGTCGCCTCGCCCTCGCGGCCATGACCGGCGCGGTCACCGCGGCCAACGTCCCGGCGCTGATGGAGATCTACAACGCCTGCCCCGCGGGCTCTCCCAACACGGGCGCGCAGTGCGACGTCGAGCTCCGCGGCCTGGCCATCGACCGCGTCGGCGACACGCGCAGCCGCGAGACCGTTCCGGCGTTGCTTGGTCTCTTCGATCAGGCCAACGGCACGGCGGCCGACCAGGGCTTCACGCTGCGCTGGAAGATCGGCGAGGCCATCATCCGCCTCGGCGGCGCGGGCGTGGTGTCGGACTTCATGACCCACCTCGCGACGGCGCGGCCGGCGCCCTTCGCGGGCTACACCTTCGCGGAGATCAACGGCGAGGCGCAGGCCCTCGGCGACATCTCGCCGCCGCCGCGCGCGGCCCTGCGGGCGTACACCGCCGCGAGCAACCCGCAGCCGGTGCGGCTGCTGGCGATGCTCTTCCTGGGCATCAAGGGCGAGGCGCAGGACATCGCGCTGCTCCAGTCGTTCGCGGGGGACACGACCCCGGTGGTCGGCGAAGCCTGGAGCGGGGACAACCCCTCCACGGTCGGCGCCGTCGCCACCCGCTCGAAGGACAACCTCCAGAACGCCTTGCGCGCGGCCCAGCAGGCCCCGGCGCAGCCCTAGGGACGCTCAAACATGCCTGGCGATCCGCAAAGCAAGAACCCGCGGCAGTTCAATTGCCGCGAGTACCTCTGGGACACCTTCGAGTCGATGTCGCAGGAGTTCGACGTCTCGCTCGACTACCTCATCAACGAGTCGATGCGGCAGTTCGCCCAGAGCCGGCAGCGCGGCGGCCCCTTCGTCGAGCAGCCCGAGCAGCCCGAGCGCGCGAGCGTCTCCCAGCAGATGGGCGCCGGCTATCGGCCGGGCATGCAGCAGCCGCAGCAGCAGCCCATGCAGCAACAGCCGATGCGCCCGGGGATGCCCGGGATGCAGCCGCAGCAGCGTCCGGGGATGCCCGGGATGCAGCCGCAGCAGCAGGGGATGTCGGGTCAGACCGGCCAGCGCCTGCCCTCGATGAACCCGCAGGCGCAGCGCCCCGGGATGCCCCCCATGCAGCCGCAGCAGGCGCAGCCCCAGGGGCGACCGGGGATGGGCCCCACCACCCAGCCGCAGCAGCAGCGGCCCGCCATGCCCGGCATGGGTCAGCCCCCTCCGCAGCAGGCCCCGCAGCGCCCCCCGCCTCCGCAGCAGGCCCCGCAGCGCCCCGCGCCCACCCAGGGCCGCACGCTCATCGCGCTCTTCGAGGGTCAGCAGTACCCGGTCACCAAGGAGGAGTTCGTCATCGGTCGCGGTCAGAAGACCACCGACCTGACGATTCGCGACTCCAACGTCTCGCGCCGCCACGCCAGCGTGGTGCTTTACAACGGCCAGTATTGGATCGTCGACCAGCAGAGCACCAACGGCATCGACTACAACGGCGGCAAGGTCGACCGGAAGGTCATCGAGGACGGCGACTCGTATCGCATCTGCGACCACGAGATTCAGTTCGTCTACCGCTGAGAGTTCCGCGGCGCGGCGTCCCCGGTCGCGAGGGCAGCGAAGGACGATAGACCGGCGCCGAACGATCGGTGTAGCATCCGATCGCGTGCAGTCTTGCGCCGCGGTGGATGGGCCATGACCGAAGATCCGAACCGAAAGACCTACCGGCAGTTTCAGTGCCGGGACTATCTCTGGGACACCTACGAGCAGATGTCGCGGGAGCTCGAATGCTCCGTCGACTATCTGATCAATGAAGCGATGCGCCACTATGCGCGCACCCAGGGGAAGGGCCAGGGCACGGCGCCGCCGCAGCAGCCACAACCGCCGATGGGTCGCCCGCAGGCGGCCTCGGCCATGCCGCCGATGGGGCAAGCTCGTCCGGGCATGGGCACCGGCGCGCCGCTCCCGGGGATGAACGGCATGCGGCCTCCGATGCCTTCTCCCGTGGGTGCTCCGTCGATGAACGGTCGGCCGCCCGCGGCCTACGGCAACCCGGGTCAGCCGCAGGGGCGCATGCCCCCGATGGCGCAGCAGCGACAGCCCGCCGTGATGGCGCCTCCGAGCGGCGGCGTGCTCATGGCCGTCTACGAAGGCCAGCGCTACCCGATCACCAAGGACGAGTTCTTCATCGGTCGCTCCAACAAGAGCTGCGACCTCATCGTGAAGGACCCCAACGTCTCCCGTCAGCACGCGCGCATCGTTCGTCACCAGGGCCAGTTCTGGATGGTCGACATGGGCAGCACCAACGGCATCGAGTACCAGGGCGGCCGCGTCGATCGTCGGCCCATCGCCGAGGGCGACGTCTTCCGCATCTGCGACCACGAGATCGTCTTCACCTACCGCTGAGCTCGCCTCGTCGCGCGGGGGACTTCGCCTCGCGATCACCTGCGGAACCCAAACCCCTTGTCACGGCCGCCCGGTCGTGGAGACTCCCGCGCATGCGCCGCCACGCTTGGGTTCTGTCTCTGCTTGTCCCGGGGTCGATGCTCGCCTGCGAGTCGACGTCGGCGACCACCGACGCTGCCGTCACCACCGATCGCGGCGTGACCGTCACCGACGCCACGCCCGACGACGCCGCGGTCGACGCGGTGAGCGACGCAGCGCCGACGACCGACGTCGAGGACGAGTGCGGCGAAGAGCCGCCGACGCGCGAGTCGCTGAGCCCCGGCGCGCTGTACCTCACGGCGGGTTCGAGCGCGACGCTGACCGTGCGCGTGGGCCGCGACCGCTGTCGCCCAGCTCCGTTCACGGTGAGCTCCGCGCAGCCGACGGTGGCCACGGTGGCGTCGCCGACGGTGACGGTGGTGCGCGGCGCCTCGACGGCCACCTTCGACGTGACGGGCGTCGCGGCGGGCACCTCCATCGTGCGCGTCGGCGCGGCCATGGTGACGGTGACCGTGCTCGCCGCCGAGCTGCCTGCGTGCCCCACCACCACGCCCGCGCTGCGCGGCACCCTGCGCGCGGGCGAGACGGTGCGAGGCGCGACGGGCACCCCGCTCGAACAGGCGACGGTGGGTCTCCCCGCGGCGGCGCGCGAGATCAACCCGGTCGAGGTCGAGCTCGGGTGCGCGGCCGATCAGGTGCCCGACGGGTACACGGCCATCGGGCCCGCGGTGCGCTTCAACCCGGGCACCACGCGGCTGCTGCGGGAGATTCCATTCACGGTTCCGGTCAACGCGTCGAAGGTGCCCGCGGGCTACGAACTCCAGGTGCAGCTCGCGTACACGTCGCCGGGCGTTCGCACCGCGCGCATCGTCCCCGCCGCCGACGTGCACCTCACCAACGACGGCCGCGGTCTGAGCTTCAAGGCGCCGCGGCTCGGCACCTGGCAGGCGGTCATCCGCACGGGGCTCGGCACCCGCCACACGCGCCGACGGTTTACCTTCCACAGTATTCTCGGCGTCTCCATGGGCGCGGCGGGCGCGGGCATGATCGGCATGCGCAACCTCCCCCTCTTCGACTTCATCGCCCCCCTCGGCGGCCCCGTCGACTGGAACTACCTCGGTCACTACATCCAGAACTGGCACGTCGGGGGCTTCTGCACGGCGGCCCAGCGCGCGCTCGACCCGACGGGCTGCGCGATGGGGTCGAGCGTCGACCGCACGCCGCCGCAGTCGGACCTCTTCGAGCGTCGGCAGCACTTCGAGGATTGGTTCTTCCCCGACGGGTGGGACGGCCAGGGCGGCACCTTCGATCGCCAGTCGTACATCCAGATCTTCCGCGACCTCACGCGCATGTTCGGCAACGCGGTGACGGCGCCGGGCGCGACGGGTGTGCTGCCGCGCGGCGTGCCCGACACCGAGCTCATGCGCAGCGACAGCGACCGCTGCGCGACCCCCGTCACGCTCACCAACTACTACGACCGCGAGTACAACCCCGACGGCTCGCTGCCGGTGGTGACCTTCTGCGACGGCACGCACGCCCGCGGTCACTCGGGCCAGTGGGACGGCACCGCGGGCAACTTCCCGATGGAGGTGTCGCTCGCGGTGGACGTCAACCGCAACGGCCGTCGCGACGCGGGCGAGCCCGTGCTGCGGCGCTTCTTCGAGCCCTTCCGCGACTTCGGCACCGACGGCGTCGCGTCGGCCAACGAGCCCGGCTACGACGCTCTCACCAACCCCGACCCGGCGCAGGACGACTACGACCGGCAGTTCAACCCGGCCGGCACCGAGGGCAACTACCTCCACGAGACGGGCGAAGCCTTCGACGACCTCGGCCTCGACGGCGTCGCGTGCCCGTCGGGCGCGACGTGCCCCTACGACCAGGGCGAGGGCAACAACACCTGGGACCAGACGCCCGGCTGGGAGCGCTTCACCGCCGTCAACCCGCGCAACATCGCGGCGGCTGCTCCGGCGGCGCAGCTCGCGCGCGTCGGCGTGTTCACCGACGGCGGCGTGCACGACCTCTTCAACTTCGGCGTGGTGTCCAACCACTTCGCGGGCGGCCTCGCGCAGCGCGGGTTGCCCGTGCACTTCTTCAACAACTTCTCGCCCTTCGGGGCCGAGCGCGTGCCCGAGACGCCCTTCCCGTACGACTTCATCGACTGGGCCCACGTGCCCGACTACGTGATGCTCCGCTACGGCAACCCCGACGCGACCAACACCGAGCTGGTCAACGGCGACGGCGCCCACGTCGGAACCATTCCCCAGATCACCAACCGTCTCTACAGCTCCCTCTTCTGGATGGCCTCGCGCTGGCCCGGCGGTGATCGTCGCGCGGCGCGCTACTCCACGGAGTTCGACAACGCGGGTCGCTGCTCGACGGGCTACTTCTGCACCTTCGACTTCCGCTCGGAGACGGCCAACCGCAACGGCCCCGTCAGCGTGTACCTCCCGCCCGGCTACCACGACCCCGAGAACGCCGGCGTGCGTTACCCGATCGTGTACTTCCTCCACGGCTACGGTCAGCAGCCGCAGGACCTCGTCGCCACCGGCCTCATCGTCGGCAACTTCATGGCCCTCAGCAGCATCCCCTCGTGGAGGCGCCCGCAGAAGTTCATCATGGTGTTCCCCGATGGGCGCTGCCGTCCGTCGGATGGCTGCCTGCGCGGAACCTTCTACACCGACTCCCCCGTCGGCAACGCGCGGATGGAGTCGTACTTCCTCGACCTCTACCGCTACATCGACATGAACTACCGCGTGCGAACCCCCGAAGAGGTCGACGTCGTCGACTGAACCAATCGCCCGCGTTGGGTGTCATACCCGACGATGATGAACCGCCTCTCCCTCTCCCTCGCCATCACCCTCGCCAGCGCGACCGCCTCCGCCCAGACCGCGGTGGAGGTGTTCGAGCGCGGGGCCGCCCGCCTCACGCTCGACGGCCTCTTGCGCGAGTGGTCGGGCTTCGGACAGATGCGCGCCGTCGACGAGCGCGCGAGCGTCACCGTCGGCCAAAGTGCGTGGCGAGGCGCGGACGACGCCTCCTTCGGCTACGCCCTCGCGCGCGACGACGAAGGGCTTTGGGTCGCGGCTGAGTTGCGTGATGACCTGCTCGTGCGATCGAGCGCCCACGCCGACGCCGACGACCACTTCTCCGTCGCGCTCGCTGTCACCGCGAGCGGTCGTACGGTCGCGTACGAGATCGACCTCTACCCCGGTGAGCCCGGATCGTTTCCAGGCGCCATGCGCTTTCGCGTCGGCGGTCGCGGTGCAGTCGCACGCGGTGAGCTGGTCGAGGCGCCGCTGCCCGATCGCATGGGCCTCACCGTCGAAGCCCGCATCCCGTGGAGCGCCATCCCCGAGGTGCGCGCCAACCTCGCGACGCTGCGCGCGCGCGTGGCCTACGCCGACGCCGACGCTCCACGTCGCAGCGCCGCCGACAGCGTCATCGCGACGGGTCCGGGCGATGGCGCGCACCCCGACGCGCTGCCGTTGACGCTCGGCGCCAACGCTCCGCCGGCTCCGTCGGCGCTGCTCGATCGCTTCCGCTCCGAGAACAACGTCACGGGTGCGCCGCGCCTCGATCGCACCGTCGACATGGCGGGTGATGCGAGGCCCGAGCGGGTGGTGGTGTTCCCGGGCTACGTGGTGGTGGTGGGGCCCGCGGTGGGGGAGGGCGGGGCGTACGCGTTCATTCGATTGCCGACGCGCAACGCCGACGACCTGCTCGACGTGACGGTGCGCGACCTCACCGGCGACAACCGCGCCGAGGTGGCGCTGCGACAGCGCGTGGGGACGGAGGGTGGATTCACCCGCGAGGTGCTCACCGTCTATCAGCTCGCGGAGGGAGCGTCGCTCCAGCAGGTGTTCAGCCACGAGGTGGGGCGCGCGCTGGGGCCGGGTCGCTTGAGCGATCGCGTGTCGTACGAGGGCAACGGGCTGCGCATCGAGGCGGGCGCGCCGGTGGGCTTCACCGCCGCGACGTGGCCGACGGCGACGGAGGCGGGCGTCGAAGCGCCGCTGACGCCGTGGAGCGCCGATCGGGCGCGGGTGTTCGCGTGGAGCCCATCGGCGCGCACCTTCACCGTGGCGCGGCGTGAGGCCAACGCGGGTGTCGCACAGTCGGCGCCGGCGCCGGTGAGCGCGCCGAGTGCACCCGTGGTGGAGGCCCCACTGCCAGCCGACCTCGACGGGGTGCTGCGGCTGTTTCGCCAGCGGGAGAACATCCCGGAAGGCACGGCGCCGTCGCACCGCGCGAGCGGCGACGTGGCGGAGGACGCGTTCGCCGAGCAGGTGCTGGTGTTCGGGCGCGTGCTGGTGGTGGTGGGGCAGCGGTTCTACGGGGGGCGGTCGTACTACTCGGTGTCGCTGCCGCTGTCGGAGGGCGACGCGGTGCTCGACCTGCGCCTCGCCGATCTTACGGGCGACGGTAAGCGCGAGGCCGTGGTGCGGGTGCGCCGCAACGTGACGGTGCAGGTGCAGGGCGCGCCGGTGACGTCGCAGCGCGAGATGCTGCTCGCGTACGCCGTGACGGGCGAGCGGCGCGGTCGGGTGTTTGGCGCCGAGGTGGCGCGGCGCGTGGGCGATCGCGCGGTGGTCAACGAGGTGATCGCGCTGGGCGACAACGCGTCGGTCACGCTCGGGAGCGGCAGCGCGCAGGGGTGGACCGCGGGGACGTACTCCTTCCACGACGTGGCGCCGCAGGGCTTCTTCCCGCTGCTGCTGCCGTGGGACGCGGGCTCGCGGCGGGTGACCTACCGCTGGAACGGGAGCGCGTTCGAGCGGGCGCCGTGAGGGGGCTGCTCTTTCAAGGTCACCGCGCCCGGCCGCCGCGGGTTGAAAACCCACGACAGCCGGGCGCGCTGGCACTCATTCTGGCCCTCGGTTGCGGGCGCACGGTGAGCGTCGCGGTGACCGACGGCGCAGTGGAAGCAGAGGTGGTGGCGCCCGCGGAGTGCGCGGCCGACGAGGACTGCGACGACGGCGTCGGGTGCACCGCCGACCGCTGTCGCAGCGGGCGCTGCGAGCGGGTCGCCGTGCCCTCGCGATGCACCGACGGGACGGTGTGCGACGGCGTCAACGGATGCGTCGACCCGGTGTGCGGCGTGCTCTCGCCCTGCGACGGCGTCGACGGCGGCGTGCGATGCGTCGACCTCGCGGGGTCGACGGAGGACTGCGGGCGCTGCGGCGTGCGGTGCCGTGAGGGCGACGTGTGCGATCGGGGGGCGTGTGTCCCGAGGCAGCGGGGCGCGAGCGCGCGGTGCCGCGGGGCGGCGGACTGCGAGGCGCCGTACACGTGCGACGCAGAGCTCGGCGGCGTGTGCTCGCTGCCGTGTACTCCGTCGGACGCGGACACGGAGCGGCGGGTGTGTGGCGTCGGCGCGACGTGCCTCTCGCTCGACGGTGTGGAGGGGCGGTGCCTGCGCGGGTGTGATCCGAGGGAGCGCGTCGTCAACCGCGGGGGGTGCGCTCGCGCGCAGGTGTGCACCGCGCTGTGGATGAGCCACGACGTCGCGCGCCTCGACGCGCCCGCGTGCGTGGGCTTCTGCGAGAGCGACGGCGACTGCCAGGGGAGCGCGCGCGGCGGTCGGTGCAGCCTGCGGACGGGTGTGTGCGGTCGGCGGGCGGACGACGGGCGCATGGCCGCCGACGGCTCGCCGTGTGACCCCGCAGCGCTCGACGAGGGCGGGCGCAGCGCGACGTGCCGCGGGTACTGCGCGCGGGTCGGGTCGACGACGCGCGGGCTGTGCGCGAGCCTCTTCAACCGCGTCTCGCGCGAGCGCTGCTGGGACGGTCCCGAGACGATGACGCCGCTGGGGCCGGCTGGCGCGGACAACCTCGCGCTGTGCGTGTACCGATCGTGTACGGACGGGTGCGCCTGCGCCGTGGGTGCGGTGTGCGCGTGGCCGGAGGATGGTCGCGGCGCGCCGGTCGTGGGCGGGAGTCGGTACTGTCTGCCACCGACGTCGTCGCAGCCGACGGGCGTGCCCTGCGGCGCGTAGAGGCTTCCCAGCGGCGACGTCGGGGACGTACGCTGCCGAGCGATGCAACACCCGGTCGATCTGAACCATCTCCCAGAGGCCGCGCGCAAGGTGCTCGCGGGTCCCGCGCCGTTGAAGATGATGGCCGCGCGCGGGCTCGCGCCGCTGCCGCCCGTGGCCTCGCTGTGCGCCCTCTATGGCCTCGCGTGGAGCGACGACCCGGGCCTGCGCGACGCGGCGGCCAAGACGCTCAAGGGGCTCCCGGAGGCGGTGGTGGGCGCGGCCCTGGCGTCCATCGAGCTGCCCGCAGCGGTGCTCGACGACCTCGCGACGCGCGGCGCCGACAACCACGATCACATCGAGCGGGTCATCCGGCACCCCAACACCTCGGGCGAGACCGTGGCGCGCATCGCCGCGGGGGCCGACGAGGCGCTCACCGAGATGATCTCGCAGAACGAGCAGCGGCTGCTGGCGTGGCCCGAGATCATCGTGGCGCTCTACCTCAACCCCGCGACGCGCATGTCGACCTCCGACCGCATCGTGGAGTTTGCCGCGCGCAACGGGCTGAAGGTCAACGTCCCCGGCTTCGAGCAGATCGTGGCGGCGCTGCAGAACCAGGTGGTGCTGCCGGCCAGCGAGGAGCCCGACGAGCGGGACATGGCCTTCGTGTCGGCGCTGACGGAGGCGAGCGCGTTCAGCATCGACGACATCGAGGAGGACGAGGAAGGGGCCATCCGCTTCAAGCAGGGCGCCGAGAAGGCCGAGAAGCGCATCGAGGACATGAACGTGACGGAGAAGATCCGCACGGCGATGCTGGGCAACGGCATGCAGCGGGCGCTGCTCATCCGCTCCAACAACCGCCTCGTGGCGGCGGCGGTGCTCGACTCGCCGAAGATCGCCGACGACGAGATCATCAAGTACGCGGCGAGCCGCAACGTGAGCGAGGACATCCTGCGGCGCATCGCCAACCGCGGCTCGTGGCTGCGGCTCTACGAGGTGAAGCTCAACCTGGTGAGCAACCCGAAGACCCCGGTGGGCGAGGGGATGAAGCTGCTGGTGCACCTGCGCGAGAGCGACATGAAGCGCGTCGCGGCGAGCAAGGGCGTCGCGGCGGCCGTGCGCTCGGCGGCCGCCAACCACCTGAAGAAGCGCGGCAAGTAGCGCCGCGGGAGGGGGGGAGGGGACCCGATGCCGGCAGTTGCGTTTCTCACGCTCGACGATCGCCAGTCCTACGTCATCGACGACGACCTCGCCGTCGCCGAGCTGCGCTCGCGGCAGTGGCGGGTGGAGGAGGTCCCGTGGCGGCGCAAGGGCGTCGACTGGCGGAAGTTCGACGTGGTCGTCATCCGCACGACCTGGGACTACCAGCACCACGTCGAGGAATTTCTCGGCGTGCTCGGCACCATCGAGCGGGCCGGCGTGCTGCTGCTCAACCCGCTCGACCTGGTCACCTGGAACCTCCGCAAGACCTACCTTCGCGACCTCGAAGCGCGCGGCGTGAGGGTCGTCCCGACGCAGTGGGGCAGCGGTCTACCCGTGGAAGCGGCGCGCCCGCTCGGGGCCTCCATCGGGAGCGACGAGTGGGTGCTCAAGCCCACGGTGGGCGCCAACGCCCTCGACGCGCACCGGCTGCCGCGCGAGGTCGACGAGGGCACGGCGATGTACCTCGAAGGGATGTTTCGCGGCCGCGCGTGGATGGCCCAGCCCTTCGTGAAGAGCGTGCTCGACGAGGGGGAGCACTCGCTCTTCTACTTCGACGGGGGGTACAGCCACGCGGTGCGGAAGGTTCCGCGGGGCGGGGACTTCCGGGTGCAGGAGGAGCACGGCGGGCGCATCCACCGGGCGACGCCCGACGCGGAGATGCACAAGGCCGCCGAGCGGGCCCTGCGTATGCTGGGCGACCCGCCGTTTCAGGCGCGCGTCGACCTCGTCCGATTGGACGACGGGGCGCTCGCGCTGATGGAGCTGGAGGTCATCGAGCCGTCGCTCTACTTCCGCACCGACCCCGACTCGGCGGGGCGCTTCGCCGACGCGCTCACCCGCCACCGTGCGCGCGTGATTGCAGGAACGCGAACCCGTAGATGAACGAGAAGAGCGCCCCCATGACGATGCCAAACCACGCGCGCCCGGCGCCGTGGAGGTGGGGTTCGCGCTTGAGGGTGCGCAGCGCGATGACGCCGAAGACGAGGGCGAACGGGGCGAAGGGGGGGAGGGGGCTGAGCAGCCCGAGGTAGCCCGCGGCGATGGCGGATCCCGTCCGGCCCACCGGGAGGATGGCGCGCTCGGCCGCGGTGGTGGTGGGGCCGTTGGTCGCGGCGAAGAGGCCCGGCACCTGCACCGCGGGGACCCAGTCGGTCCACCCGTCGGACCACACGCGGCTGTGCGGGCCGAAGCGGTTCTCGCGCGCGGCCTGGAGGAAGCTCTCCCACGGGAGCGGGCCCACCCGCTGCGGGCCGACCTCGTAGTACCACTGCTTCTCGATGATCCTGTCCATGCGGGCGATGCCACATCGCGCGCCCACCGCGCGTCAAGCGGGCGCCCCCGTGGTTGACGCGCGCTCTCGCGAGAACGTACGTCCATAGAACCGTCTCCCCCATCGCCCACCGGAGCAACACCCGACGATGCAACCCACCATGCCGCCGTACGGATCGCCGCAGTACCCGCCGCCCGGGGGCTACGGCCTGCCTCCCACGTCCATGCCCTGGGGCGCGTCTCCCTACGGGCCGAGCACCACCATCGTGCCCGCGGGGTCGGGCGGCTTCGCGGTGAAGTGGGTCGCCCTCGCGAGCATGGTGGTGGGCATCCCGATGTTCATCGCGTTCTGCGCGTTTGCGGCCATGTCGGAGGGCGTCGAACAAGCTGGGCCCCACGACGTCGCCCTGGGGGTCACCGGACTGCTGTGGCTCGCCACGGTCTGCGTCTGGGGCGTGTCGTGCCTGACGTGGGTCTACAAGTCCTGGCAGTTTCTCCCGCGCGAATACCGGCGCACCGCCAGCGGTCGCGAGATCAGCCCCGCCGCCGCGGTCGGCTTCGAGTTCGTCCCGCTCTACAACCTGTACTGGGTGTTCGCGCAGAACCTCGGGTACTGCGAGGCCCTCGACAGCGTGATGATGCAGAGCGGCCGCTCCGCGCGCGCCCCGAAGTCACTCGCCCTCGCCTGCTGCGTGATGCAGGTGATCCCCTACGTGAACGGCCTCTTCGCGCCCTTCGTGTGGCTCGTCTACATGTTCATGACCGACGCGGTGAAGGCGCAGCTCCGCGACCCCCGCTGACGGTCACCCCGCCCATCGCGTGAGCAGCCCCGAGGCGCCCGCGATGGCCCAACCCCCGATCACCTCGCGCGGCGTGTGCCGCCCCTCCCGCACCCTCGCCCAGCTCACCGCCACGGCCGCCAGCACGAAGGGCCACGGACCACGAAACGACGTGGCCTGTAGCAGCACCATCACGCCCACCGGCACGGCGACGTGTCCGCTCACCTTGAGCCCAGCGACCGTCGCGGTTGTCACCAGCACCGCGGCGAGCGCGCCCGCGAGCGCGACGTGGCGCACCACGGTGGGTGCGTCGAGGGCGATCACCGACGCGTAGAGGCCGGCCGCGCAGAGCATCGCCACCAGCAGAAACGCGGGTCGCTGGGAGCGCACCGAGAGGTCGCGGTCGTCGAACCAGCCGCGGCGCAGCCCGACCTGCCACACGGCGGCGACGGGGAGCGTCGCGGCGACGCCGAGGGCCGTCCAACGGGCGGCGGCGCGCGGGTCGGCGAGCGCGCTGTGGAGCACGGCGTACATGCCGAGCGGGCCGACGATGGCCGGGTGCAGGAGGACGCCGAGGGCGCGGGCCACGGGGTAGCGGCGACGGGCGTCGGCCATGGACCACGCGATGACGCCGAGGCACGCGCCGGCCACGTCGACGGAGAGGTCGAAGTACTCCTCCATGCAGGGCGCGCGTCCGCGGCTGAGGGCCTGGGCGAGTTCCTGCGCGCCGGCCGCGAACGCGAAGATGGCGCTGGCGGCGAGGCCGCGACGCCAGAGCGAAGCGCGCGGGGCGGCGAGCGCCGATGGGGGAAACCAGCGCCACGCGAGGAGCGCCGCGAGGCTCGCGTAGAGCGCGGCGTGCACGACGAGGTGGACGGGCTCGGCGCGGATGGCGTGACCGAAAAGCGAGTCGGGGTCGGGCGGCGAGCGTTCGAGGAAGAGCGCCGCCGCGACGAGCGCAAACACCGAGGCCGGGATGATCAAGCGCGTACGCATCGGGCCATCGCATGACGCGCGGCGCGAGGGAGCGCACGGGCGGAGCGGTCGGTCGGTCGGGGGACGGGGGCGAGCGGCGGGGAGGGCGGGGTGAGAATACCCGGGCGGGTATGTCAGCGCGGCATCGGGACGGGCTGGGCGGTGATCTGCGACGGGTCGATGGGGCGACGGATGATGGGCGGGAGCGGCGTGGTGATGGCGCCCGGCGAGGCGACGGTGGCCCCACCGACCGGACGCACCGGCTGCACGACGCCAACGCCACCGTTGATGGCGGGCTGCACGGGCCGCACGGGCTGGGCGATGCCCACACCGCCGTTGACGGTGGGCTGCATCGGCTGGACGGGCTGAGCGATGCCGACGCCGCCGTTCATCGTGGGCTGCACGGGTCGCACGGGCTGAGCGATGCCGACACCGCCGTTGATGCCGGGCTGCATCGGCTGCACAGGCTGGGCGATGCCGACGCCGCTGTTGATGCCAGGCTGCATGGGTCGCACGGGCTGGGCGATGCCGACACCACCGTTGATGCCGGGCTGCATCGGTCGCACAGGCTGGGCGATGCCAACGCCGCCGCCAATGGTGGGCTGCACGGGCTGGGCGACCGCGACGCCGACGCCGATCGGAGGCTGCGCGGGCGTACCGACGCCGACCGCGTAACCGGGCTGCGCGGGCTGGCCGACGCCGACCGCGTAACCGGGCTGCGCGGGCTGACCGACGCCGACCGCGTAGCCGGGCTGCGCGGGCTGACCGACGCCGACCGCGTAGCCGGGCTGCGCGGGCTGACCGACGTTGACGCCGACGCCGACGCCGGGCTGGGGGGCGCCGCCGCCCCACGTTCCGCCGACCGAGCCGCCGACGGTCACGCTTCCGCTGACGCCCGGGGTACCCCAGCCGGAGCCGTTGACCGACGCGCCTGCGTAACCAGGCTGACCGACCGCGACGGCGACGCCAGTGGGCTGGCCGACGGCGACCGCGGTGGGCTGACCGACGGCGACCGCGGTGGGCTGCGCGTAGAGGGTCGACTGCGCGGGGACCGTGCGGATGGTGCAACCGACGGGGACGGCGAAGGCGAGGATGGTGAGTACGCGGGGGAGGGTTCGCATGGGATCAACTCCGTGGGGCCATTGAAGTGGGTAACGGGTTCGTGAGGACGGCAGCATACCGACGAAGCTTCACCCTGGGGATGTTCAATCGCGGGTGTTATTCGGCGAGGTGGCAGGCCACGAGGTGGCCGTCGCGCAGCGGCCGGAGGGCTGGCGCCTCGACGTCGCACAGGCCCTTCTTCGCGATGGGGCAGCGCGGATGGAAGGTGCACCCCGACGGGGGATTGATGGGCGACGGGACGTCCCCCGTGAGCACCAGCCGCCGCCGCGGGCGCGCCGGGTCGGGGATGGGCACCGCGCTCAGCAGCGCCCTGGTGTACGGGTGCAGGGGTTCGGCGTAGAGGCCCGCGGCGACGGACTCCTCCACCACGCGACCGAGGTACATCACGGCGACGCGGTGCGAGAGGTACTCGACGATCTTCAGGTCGTGGGCGACGAAGAGGTACGTGAGCCCGAGCTCTTCCTGCAGGTCTTTGAGGAGGTTGACGATCTGCGCCTGGATCGACACGTCGAGCGCCGAGATGGGCTCGTCGGCGACGATGAAGCGCGGCTCCACCGCCAGCGCCCGCGCGATGCCCACGCGCTGCCGCTGACCGCCCGAGAACTCGTGCGGGTAGCGCGCGCCCTGGTCGGGCCGCAGCCCCACGCGCTTGAGCAGCGCCTCGACGCGGCCTTCGCGCTCGCTGCCGGCCTTGCCGAGGCCGTGGATGTCGAGCGCCTCGCCCACGATCTCGCGCACGCGCATCCGCGGGTTGAGCGAGGCGTACGGGTCCTGGAAGATCATCTGCATCCGGCGGCGCAGCGGGCGCAGCGCGGACTGCGAGAGCTTCGTGATGTCCTGGCCCTCGAAGGTGACGGTGCCTTCGCTCGGGTCGATGAGGCGCAACACCGTGCGGCCGAGCGTGCTCTTGCCGCAGCCCGACTCGCCCACGAGGCCCAGCGTCTCGCCCGCGCGCACCGCGAGCGACACCCCGTCCACCGCCTTCACCACGCCCTTCGCGCCGAACATCCCGCGCTTCACCTCGAAGGTCGTGCGCAGCCCGCGGGTCTCCAGCAGAACCTCCGCGGTCATGTTCCCTCCAGGTGGCAGCGCGACTGGCGGCGGTCGCCCGGGTCGGCGGGCTCGCCGCGCACCTCCATCGCCGTCGCCGAGCGGTAGAGCCGCGGCTCCTGCTCGGCGCACAGCACGAAGGCCTTGTCGCAGCGGTCGCGAAAGCGGCACCCCGTCGGCAGCTTCCGCAGGTCAGGAACCATCCCCGGAATCGTCGGCAGCCGCCGCGCCCCGAGGTTGTCGCCGTAGCTCGGAACCGATCGCAACAAGCCCTGCGTGTACGGGTGCCGCGGGTCGGCGAAGAGCTCGCTCACCGGGGCACGCTCCACGACGCGCCCGGCGTACATGACCACCACGTCCTCGGCGAACTCGGCGACCAGGCCGAGGTCGTGGGTGATGAGCAGCACGGCCATGCCGAGGCGGGCGCGCAGGTCGCGCAGCAGCTCGATGATCTGCGCCTGGATGGTCACGTCGAGGGCGGTCGTGGGCTCGTCGGCGATGAGGAGCTTCGGCTCGCACGCGAGGGCCATGGCGATCATCACGCGCTGGCGCATGCCGCCCGAAAGCTGGTGGGGATAGGCGCTCGCGCGCTCGCCCGGCGAAGGGATGCCCACGAGGGCGAGGAGCTCGACGGCGCGCGCCCACGCCGCGCGGCGCGAGAGGTCGCGGTGCAGGGTGAGCACCTCGGCGATCTGGTCGCCCACCGTGTAGACCGGGTTGAGGGAGCTCATGGGCTCCTGGAAGATCATGCCGATGCGGGCGCCGCGCACCTTGCGCATCTCGCGCTCGGACAGGGCGAGCAGGTCGCGGCCCTCGAAGCGTATCTCCCCCGACACGATGCGCCCTGGCGGTTGGATGAGCCGCAGCACCGAGAGGGAGGTGACGCTCTTGCCGCAGCCCGACTCCCCGACGAGGCCGAGGGCACCACCGGGGGGGAGGTCGAAGGACACGTCGTCGACGGCACGGAGGCTTCCGTCGTCCGTGGCGAACTCCGTGCAGAGATGGCGGATGGAGAGCAGCGGTTCGGTCACGGGCGAGGACGGAGAATAGACCATCCACTCGCTGTCGCGCTGCGCGTTCTCGTTGCTGCGGCCGACGGCCGAACCGGATACCATGCGCCCCCTGAGGGAGACTCGTTGGCTGACCCAGGCGACATCATCGAGGCCCGACCGCTCCAACGAGTGGTCGTGGTGCTGACGCCCGAAGACGGGGCGCTCATCGACGCGCTCCGCAAGGCCCGCTACCTCGTGGTGTCGTCGACGGCCGAGCGCCTCGACGAGGTGGCGCTCGCCGAGCGGGCGCGGCTCGTGGTGCTCGACGAGGCCGTCCCCGGGGTGCGCGAGGCCGTGCAGCGGCTGCGTCGCGCGGGCCCCGTGCCGGTGGTGCTGCTGGGCGTCGGGACGACCATCAGCGCGCGCGCGCTCAAGTCGGGCGCCGACGTCATCCTGCCGCGGCCCGTGCTGCCCGAGTCGCTGGTCGAGCTGCTCGGTTCGATGGTCACCACCGCGTTTCCGAGCGCGCCGCCGCCGCCGTCGTCGCGCCGCATCGCGCCCATCACGCCGCCGAAGCTGCGCGCCCTCGCGGCCTCGGCCGTCGCCAAGATGGAGACGCCCATTCCGCGGCGCCCGCCGACGGCGACCCCGATGCCTGCCATCACCCCGTCGAGCATGCCGGTGCTCACGCTCAGCACGTCGTCGATGGCGCCGGTGGGCGTCCCGGCCGACGCGCCGACGGGCTCGCCCTCGGCCGTTCATGCGTGGCTCGCCGACGTCGAGGCGAGCCTTGATGACAACGCGCCGTGGGTTCCGCACGACCTCGGCCACGACGTCGAGGAGACCCTGCGCCGCGCGCTGCAGCTCGTGGGCTCCGACCCCGCGGCCCTGGAGCTCACCGCGCAGGGCGACGACTCCCTCGACGAGCTCGTGCCGCCAGAGCTCCTCGAACCCCTGGAGGGCGCCCTCGACGACGACACCCGCGTCGAGGGGGTCACCGTCTCCACCGCCGCGGTGTCCACCACCCGCGTGGGCCTTGATCGTCGTCCGCCGCGCGAGGGACTGGAGGTGGCGCCGGTGGTTCCGCTGCCGGTGGACGGCGACGCGCGCCTCGGGGGCAAGCTCGATCGCTACGGCCTCGGTCCCCTCTTCAGCGCCGCGTGGCGGGTGCGCGCCACCGGCGACATCGTCATCCGCGAGGGCTCGCGGGAGTGGCAGCTCTCGGTGGCCAACGGGCACCTGCTCTCGCTGCACAGCAGCCAGTCCGACGAGCAGGTGGGGCCGCTGCTCGCGCGCCTGGGGTTCGTCCCACAGGAGGCCGCGCGCTTCGCGGCGGTGTCGCTCGACGTGGGTCCGCGCGGGGCGGCGCTGCTCGCGGCCCAGGGGTACGTGGCCGCCGACGCGCTCGTCGCGACGCTCGCCCGCGCTGCGCAGGAGGTGGCCTTCGACCTGCTCTGTCTGGAGCAGTTCACCTGGGAGATCCGACCGCGTACGAGCTCGCTGAGCATCCCGTTTCCGACGCGGGCCCTCGACGCGCTGCTGGTCAACGCGGCCCGCGCGCGCATCGAGCCCGCGGTGGCCTACCAGCTCCTCGGGGGCGACGGCACCGAGCTCACGCTGCGCGGCGACGGGACGGCCCTCGCGGCGCTCCCGCTGCAACCCAACGAGCGCGTGGCGGCGCTGGCGACGCGGCGCACCGACATCGCGACGCTGGTGCGCGCCCACGGCGACGCGGCGCTCCCGGTGCTGGTGGCGTTGCAGTGGTTGCAGCTCTTGCGGGTGGAGGGCGTGGCCCACGCGTTGGCTGA
Organism: Polyangiales bacterium; assembly: GCA_044229975.1. Taxonomy (GTDB): domain Bacteria; phylum Myxococcota_A; class Polyangia; order Polyangiales; genus SCUS01. The sequence continues at coordinate 173,512 of JBGARZ010000013.1, read as the reverse complement.
TGGACAGGTTCCGCCGGGGCCGGAGCGCACCCGATTGCGCGCGCTGGTCGAGGCGTCGACGCGGCGCGACCTGCTGGTGGTGCTGGGCGTGAGCGCGTGGGCGACGCGGCGCGCGGCGCAGGCGGCGCTGGAGGTGCGGCGTTCGGAGGTGGACACCATCCGCGCGCGCTTCACCGTGAGCGAGGCGCTGGTGCCGGTGTACGCGGCCATCGACGAGGCGGCGAAGCTGCTCTCGGTGGCCGGCACCTGGGAGCGGTACGTCGCGGCGCTGCGGGTGGTCGATCGGTCTTGAAGCATTGCGGTCGCGCGGGGGCGCGTGTAGCAACTTCCCTCGATGGGAACTGACGACCACGGCGCATCGACCCCGGAGAGCGAGGCCGCGGAGGAGGCGGACTGGGCCCTGGCCACCGCCGAGACGCTCCAGGCGAAGGGCGACCTTCAGGGGGCGCGCAACTGGTTTCGTCGGGCGGCCGAGCACCTCATGGACGCGGGCCTCGACGACCGCGCGCTCGCCGTCGCCAAGCAGGTCGCGGCGCTGTCCGAGCCGCCCCCGCCCGCGCCGATGTCCACGGCCCCGCCGCCGGACTCCCTGCCGCCGTTCGATATGTTTCTGTCGGGGCCTCCGCCGGAGGACACGTCGCCTCCGACCGAGCGCGTCCCGGCGCCGACCAACGTGCGCATGCCCGAGCCGCACGTCCCCGACGACGAGCTCCCGACCCCGATGGCGCCGATGACCCTCGTGCCCGTCGCCGCGCCCGCGCTGCACGCGCCGCCCTCGCTGCACGCGTCGGCGGCGGTGCTGCAGGTGGGGCCGCCCGTTCCGGCGCCCGCGCTCACGGCGCCGGTGGTGAGCGTCTCCGTCGGCTACGATCCGGCGCGCGCCATGGCCTCCGAAGGCGCCGCGGCGCTGCTCATGGCGCTGCCGCTCTTCGCCGACCTGTTCAGCGACCGGGTGCGCGCACTTGCGCGGGAGAGCGTCATCGTCCCGCTGCACGCCGGGCAAGAACTCTCCCTCCCCACGCCGGGTGACCACGCCGTGGCGGCGCCGCTTTGGGTCATCATCGAGGGGCAGGTGCAGCTCTCGGTGGGGGGAGTTCCCATCGGGGCGCAGCTCGGGCCCGGCGACTTCGTGGGCGAGCTGTCGGCGTACTACGAGAGCGGGTGCCTCTTCCGCGCCGAGGCGCGCACCGCGGGGCGGGCGCTGTGTGTGGCGCCGACGGTGCTTCAAGCGCTCGCGCGGCAGTACGACGGCGTGCGGGTGGCGCTGGAGGAGAGCGCGTGGGAGCGGTCGTTCGCGGCGCTGGGCCACGCCTCGTCGCTGCTGGCCTCGGTGGAGCCGTCGCAGCGCGCGTCGCTGTACTCGCGCTTCGAGCCGGTGCAGCTGGCGCCGGGCGAGGCGATGCTGACCGAAGGCGAGATCACGCAGTGGGTGTGGCTCATCGCGGCCGGGAGCGTGGAGCGCTACGGCGGCGCGCTGGGGGCGCGGGTGCAGCGCGCGGGCGCCGGCGCGGCGGTGGGCGCGGTGTCGGCGTGGGAGGCGGGCCCGAGCGGCGTGGGCGTGCGGGTGCGGCGGCTGACGCTGGCGGCGCGCGTGAGGGCGGAGGTGTTTCGCGCGATGGGGGCCGAGGCCGTGGGGCTGCGGTCGGCGCGGGCGCGGGCGGACGTCTGGTAGCAACCGCTTCGCCTCGAACCGACGATCGATGTCGCCGGGGTGGTCGGCACTTGCCGTCGCGGAAGGCGGCGTGGGACCACTGTCGTCCGCTCGATGTCGCGAACGCCCTACGACACGTTCTCCAAAGACCTCGCGCAGGCCGCGCTGGCGTCGCTCGGGACGGCCGAGAGCGACGCACGCATCGCCTCCGACCCGCAGTTCGCCGACCTTCGCTTCGAAGCGCACACGACGAAGACAGCCTCTGCGCGCTCCGACCTCCTGGCGCGCATGGGCGCCCGACGCGCGCTGTTTGAGTTCGCCCACGCGCCCCCTGACGTGGCCGAGATGGCGTCGTGGCAGCGCAAGCAGCTCGCCTGGTTTCAGGTGCTGATCAATGAAGCGCGTCGCGTCGAGGCGAAGCCTCCCGCGATGCCTCCGTGGCTCTGGGGCGTGTCGTCCGGGCCGCCGACCCGGGCGATGCGCGCGTATGCCCTGGCTCCGATGCCCGCCCCCTGGCCACGCGGCTGTTACCAGGGAGTGCCCGCGGGCACCTTCCGGTTGGTGGTGGTGGCCGAGCTGCCGCGCACGCGGGACACGTTGCTGGTGCGGACGCTCGGGCGAGGCGTGACCTTTCGTCGGGCGATCGAGGATCTGCGCGCCCTTCCCGTCGACGCGCCGGAGCGTACACTCGTGGCCGTCCCCCTCAAGCAGTTGGAGTTGCAGCTGCGCGACGATCCTAGCGACGAAGCGAAGGAGACCCTCATGCAGACCCAGAAACTCGCGGAAGAACTCTTCCAGCGACAATACGAACGCGGCATCGAGAAGGGCATCGAGAAGGGCATCGAGAAGGGCATCGAGAAGGGCATCGAGAAGGGCACCGAACAAGGTCTCCGCCTCGCCATCGTGCAGGTGCTCACCGCGCGCGGACTCACGCTCTCGGTCGACACCCGCGCCCGGCTCGACACGGAGTCTCGCCGCGAAGTGCTCCAGGCATGGGTGACGCGCGCCCTGGCCGTCGCCGACGTCGCCGACCTCTTCAACGAGACCCCTTAGGATGCCGTCGTGCTTGTCGCGCTCCCCGCAGGTGGCGTGAGACCGACTGCCCTGCGCTACGCCCCGGGGCGGTACTTCAGCACCAGCACGAAGAGCACCGCGAGCGTGGCGGTGAGCAGCACCCCGAGCTGGAGCAGGCGCATCTGCGGGGCGACGCCGTCGGTGCGGCCCGCGGCCTCGGCGGCGCGCACCCGGGCGCCCAGCACGAAGTGCAGCGCCAGCATCACCAGCGCCATGGTGAACTTCCCGTGCCACCACCCGTGGTGAAACATCTCGCCGTGGCGAACGCCGATCATCGCGAAGCCCGCGAGCGTGGCGACGCCCATCCACGGTGACGACACCGTCCGGTAGATGCGCCGCGCCAGCGCCGCGAACCGCGCCTGCACCGCGGGCTCTTCCGTCGCGCCGGCGGTGAGCACGCGCGTGATGCTCACGAGGCTCCCGATCCAGAGCAGCAGCGAGAGCACGTGCGTCGCGAGCAGGACGTTGAGCAGCATGGCGGCGGAATAGACGTTCGCTCCCGCGATGACAAGCGCCCTACGGGGTGTGTACGGTGCCGCCCGTGAACCGACGGCGCTTCCTCTCCACCGCCGCCCTGGGCGCCGCCGCCGCGGGTTGCCGCTGGCGTCGCGGCAACGAGATCACCCTCGGCGCGGTCGTCCCGCGCACCGGCGACCGCGCTCCGTGGGGCGCCGACCTCCTCCACGGCTACGAGCTCGCGGTCGAGCAGCAGAACCTCCGCGGCGGCATCCACGGCCGCCGCCTCCGCCTCGCCACGCTCGACACCGAGAGCCGCGAAGAGCACGTCTCCACCGTCACCACCCGGCTCATCGAGCGCGAAGGGGCCATCGCCGTCTTCGGCGAGCTCTCGTCCGTCGCCAACGAGCGCGGCGCGGCGGCAGCCCAGCGGCGCAGCGTGGTGTTTGTCGCGACGGCCTCCACGGCGAGGGACGTCTCGCGCGCGGGGGACTTCGTCTTTCGCACGGTGCTCACCGACGGCGAGCAGGCGCAGGCGATGGCCCGCTACGCGCGGCAGTCGATGCAGCGGCGCAAGGCAGCCATCGTGTACCGGCGCAGCTCGCTCCTGCACGTGGGCATGGCCGACGCGTTCGCCACGGCGTTTCGCGCCAACGGGGGCGAGACGGTGCTGCGCGACGCCTACCAGGACGACGCCGACCTCGTTCGCCTCGTCGGCCGGGTGCGCGCCTCGGGCGCCGACCTCGTCTACGCACCCGCCACCAGCGAAGACGCGGGGCACATCGCTGTGGCGCTGAAGCAGGGCAGGGTCACCGCGCAGATCATGGGGGCCGACGGCTGGGCCTCCGAGGAGACCCGACGCTTCGCCCACGATGCTCTCGTGGGGGTGCATTTTTCGGAGCTGTTCAGCCCGGTGGCGCCGCGCTCGGAGGTGGAGTCCTTTGTCGCCGCCTTCGAGGCGAGGCACCGCGCCCATCCCGGCGCCTTCGCCGCCGTCGGCTACGACGCCGTGCGCTGGGTCGTCTCCGCGGCGCTGCGCGTCCCGCAGCTCGACGCCCACACCTTGCGCGACGCGCTCCTCGGATCACGCCTCGACGACGCCGTCGCCGGGGGCTTCAGCGTCGACGCGCGACGCTCGCTCACCCGCGCGATCTGCGTGCAGCGCTACGAGACGCAGGGCGTCGCGCTCGCCGCCATGATGACGCCATGACGAGCAGCGCGAGCGCACCGACGCCCCGCTGACCACCCGCACCCGCTACGCCACAACCGCAGCCCGCCTCGTCGCGCATCTCCACCAGTCCGGCATCGATGACGTCTTCCGCGCCCGCGTCGCGTGCGACGTCCAAGCGCACGACGTCGGTCGGGCGGTCGACGCCGACGTCTCTCGCCACCTGCACGTCGGGCACATCGGGGACATCGGGCGCGCCGCGGTCGGTCACCACCGGAACATCGACGGGGAAGCCCGCGTCCATGGGAGCGACGGGGCCGGGGCAGGTTCCGCGGTGGGAGCCGGCGGGGCGGGAGATGTCGGCGGTGGGTCGGCCGCAGCTCGCGCAGATCTCACCGCGCGTGGGGTACGCGAGCGCGACGCCGGTGTAGTGGGCGGCGGTGAGGGGGTAGTGCGCGTAGCCCCAGACGAGCTCCTGGTAAGGGTAGTTGGCGCGCACCTGGGCGCTGGCGAGTCCGGGCGTACGAAACTCCCGGCGGTCGGCCGCGAACATCGGGTTGTTGGGGTTGTTGCGAACGACGAAGCCGTTGTAGCCCCAGGTCGCGAAGTACCAGTCCTCGACGACCTGCGGGTCGTTGTCGCCGACGCACGGTGACGCGCGCCACTTGTCCGCGAGGATGGCCGCGCCGACGCTCACGTTGTACGCGGCCGACGAGGCGACGCGGTTGGCGTCGTAGGCGCTGGTCTCGCCGCGGCGCATGCCGCTGGTCACCTGCGCGATGCCGTAGCCGCAGTCGAAGCTGATCACCGTCTGGTTGGTGGTGCAGAACTGCCGCCACGACGACTCGGTCAGGTAGATCGCCTTGAGCAGCACGCACGGAAAGGTCACTGCGACGGTGTCGCGACGACCGGTGCCAGCGCACCAGCCGCCGCCTGATCCGACGGTGTTGCGGCCGCCGAAGTCCCACCCGAGCGAGCCGTAGCTCATGGGTCCGGCGGCGATGCGGTCGAAGAGCGACGACATCTCCGTCACCGAGGGGTTGCTCCCGCTCGTGGGCGCCACGCGGCACATCGTGCACGGCGGACACGCGGCGCCGCCCGAGCACTGCGCCGCTGCCTCAGTACTCGCGAGCGCGATGGCGAGCGCGATGGCGATGGCCCTCATCGCGCGCTCCCGGTGAAGCCGACGAACTCGATGACCTCGTCGGGCGAGGTGATGACCACGGGCTGCCCACCACGGCGCGGACTCACGACGACGGACTCGTCGCGGTCGGTGGTGTGGCGAAGCGCGATCCAGCGGCCGTCGGGGCTCTCGGCGAGGAGGGCGTCGCTGCCGTCACCGCGCGGGGAGAAGGTGGCGGGCTGTGACTGAACGTCGGCGCCGCGCGAGAGCCACGCGAGGCCGTGGTCGTCGGGGAGGGAGAGACCGATGGTTCCGTCGCGGAGGACGCGGGGCATGAGGTGGTCGCTCGACGCGCGCCATCGTGGGGTGACGGCGACGGGCGAAGGAGCGTGGGCGGCGAGCGAGGCGACCTCGTAGACGGTGGGCGCGATGGCGCGTGCGAAGACGACCTCGTCGCGATCGGGGTCGTAGGAGAAGTCACGCGCGAGGGGGACGTTGGCGTGCAGCTCGGTCGCGCGGCCGGTGGCGACGTCGAGGCGCAGGAGTGCAGAGCCGCCGTCGTGGAGGTGGTAGACGAGCACCTCGTCGCCGCGCAGGGCGGTCGCGAGGTAGGCGAGCTGGCCGCGGCCCGACCACACGGTGCGAGCGGCTCCCGTGAGCGGGTCGATGACGTCGAGGCGAAAGGCGTCGGTGCGCTCGACGAGCTGACGGTTGGCGGGGACGGGGTCGGGGCCGTCGGTTCCGCGCTGGACGACGACGGTGCCGCGGGCGGTGACGAGCGGGCGTGAGTTGTCGACGAGGTCGCCGAGGAGGCGCGTGGTCGTCGCGGTGGTGGGGTCGATGCGGAAGAGGGCGGAGTGGTAGCTGCCGCCGCGGGGTGACTCGCGATCGGCGGCGACTGCGAGCACGACGGGGTGAGCGCCGGGGAGGAGCGCGGCGTGGCGGGCGGAGGAGGGGAGGTGGGGGAAGGTTCCGAGCGGGACGAGGGTGGCGCCGTGGAGGACGACGGAGGTGGACGCGGCGTCAGGGCGGCCGCGGAGGAGCACGAAGGCAGGCGGCGCGGCGGACGGCGCGCGGGGCTGCGCGGCGGCGGGGGAGACGCAGCCGAGGGCGAGGAGGGCGGCGAGGTGAAGGGGGCGCACGGGTGGGGATGGTACTCGCGCCGCGCTGTTGGTGGTGAACGGGACCTCGGTGGCGCCGACGCGACGCGTCGCGCGCCCAGACGGCCATGAGGGCGTCGGCGAAGGGCCGTGCGTCGCGCAGGGTCTGGCGCAGGTGGGCGTGAGGTCCGCACGCGTGGAGCAGGAGCGGGAGCAGGACGTCGAGCGCGCAGTAGGTGGTCGCACGCGTGGACGGCGCGACCACGGTCGTCACGATCGGAAGCACCCACCACGCCTCCCAGAGGTGGCGCGCCCAAAGGGCCGTTTCGGCCAACGCGAGTGGCGGCGACAGGTTGGGCGTCGGGCGTCACGCCGTAGAACGGGCGACCATCGAGCATGGGACAGAGCGGCGGGGCCGTGTGTTCGATCGCAACGGCGTCGTCGTGCTCATTCGCCAAAGCCCTGCTCACAGCTCGCGCCCGGTGCCCGTCGGTTGCTTCTCGGGTGACACGGAGCCCCGAACCGCGTGGCAGGAGCGTCAGTACATCACGCAGGCGGTGGCGTGAGCCGCGAGCTCAGGGTCGAGTGCGACGAGGTCGCGATAGAGGTCTCGGTAGAAGGGTTCGTCGATGGTCGAGAGGAGGTTCGGGGCGATGGGATTGAGCACGCCGCGCAGGAACAGGTGCCGGAACATGAAGGCACCGAAGACCTTCGAGGGCGTCTTCCGGTCGCTGATGGAGAAGCGCACGTCGGCGAGCGTGCGGAAGGCCAGGTAGTGGTCGACGGGGTGTACCAGCATGGCGTTGAAGAGGCACTCGGGGTTCACGTCGAGGTCGTGCGCGGCGAGGTGGCGGGCAAGCACGGCGCGGCCGCGCACGAGGAAACTCAGGAACTGCGATGGCGGCGGCGCGCCGCGCAGCACATGGTGTTCGACGGTGTCGCGGTTCTTCGACTCGGCGATGAGTGAGTCGACGTCCATGTGGAAGCCGTAGAAGCGGCTGCGGATCGGGCTGAAGGGGCTGTTGAGCACTGCGTGATCCGTCGAGAGGGTCGACCAGGTGGAGCGCCGGAGTGCCTTGATGCGCTTGCGGCGGATCTCCTGCACGCTGCGCTCGCCCATCACATGCGACTTGGTGTGGATGCCGCATGAGAGGAACACCACCAGGACGCTCACCATGTCCCCGGGGTCGTCGAGGGCCTCCCCATTGAGCTCGAAGGTCCGGACCTCCCGCGCGGTGAATTCAACCCGCAACGACACGAAGCGCCGCGCGTCGTCGAGCTTCTTCATGCGCGAGTTCTGGTAGCGGAGCTCATAGGCCCCGTCGCCGAGCGCCCGCGCCAGCATCACCAGGCTCGTGTTGAGGATGAAGTCGAGCACCGTCGCTGCGGTGGGATCGCGCGCGACGGCGTAGTCGCGGCACGAGCGGCCGAGGCTGAGCACGAAGGACGCAGCGTAGGTGGGGTTCTGGAGGGCGAGGTGCCGGACGTGGTCGAGGTCCCAACGGGGCGACTGAACGAGGTGCTTCGCGGTGCTGAGCGAGATCAAGGCTGAGCCTCCTTCCTGAAGGGCGAACGGCGGGCGACGACGCTGCCCTGAGCAAACGCAAGGCCACGCGATGGACCGTCGTTCGCGCAGTGGGACGCGACGGGCATCCTGCGCAGCAGAGTCCGTAGAGCGGTCGTCGCTGCCCGAACGCCTCTCTGGTGTGGTTGCGCAATGCGCTTGCGCAGTGTTGTTGCGCGGTGCGCTTGCGCAGACGCCCTGCGCAACAACGCCTTCGGCGCGACTCGTCGAGGTCGGGGTCGGGGTCGGGGTCGGCGCCTTCAGGGCAGTGGACCAGCGAGCTCTCCAGCGAGCGCGCGTAGAGCTCTCACTGCACGTCACAAAGGGGGTACTTCGCGGTCTGGGCGATCGGTCAACCCGAGCGGATCCGTGCCCGCGAGGGCGCCGCGTTGGACGCCCTATCCCCTCAGTGCGCGATGCCTGCGTTGCTGAGCACGTTGCCGATGTCGGCGAGCGTGGCGTCGGAGAGGTACGGCTGGCGCTCCACCGATCTGACGTTTTCGCCCGCCTGGTCGGGCGTTCGCGCGCCCGCGGCGACGACGCTCACGAGTCCGTTGGCGAGCACGTAGCGCAGCGCCGCATCGCGCAGCGAGGGGATGGGGTCGCGCACCAGCGCCTCGCGCAAAGCGTCACGCTGCTTCATGCGGCGGGTGAGGTCTTGCGGCGTCCAGCGGTAGAGCCGGTGGTCGTCGTCGGAGAAGCGCCGCGCCGACGACCAGCCATCAGCGAGCAGCCCGTAGGCGAGGGGCGAGCGCGCGACCACGGCGGCGCCCACCGCGCTGATCTCGCCGGACAGGCGGTGCAGCATCGTCGGAACATAGAGGTTGTACGGCAGCACGATGAGGTCGGGCGAGAGCGCGAGGGCGGCGCGACCGGCGTCCTCGGAGCCGACGCTCACGCCGATAAGCCGGGCCTTGCCGGCGTCTTGCAGGGCCAGGAGCGCGCGCCACGCGTCGCCGCGCGCGAGGGTGGTGACCGAGGGGTTATGCAGCACGAGGGCGTCGAGGCCGTCGGTGCCGAGCTTCTTGATGGCGCGCTCGCAGGCGGCGGTGAGGTACTCGGCGGAGAAGTCCTTGCGGGGTACCGGGTGCTTGGGGTCGCGGTCGACGCCGACGCGAACCGACGCAAACACCTTGTCGGCGCCGACGTCGCGCTTGAGGGCGCCCACCCATTCGAGCACCTCGCCCTCGCGGTAGCTGTCGGCCACCTCGATAAACGACCCGCCCGCGTCGACGGCCGCGCGCAGCGTGGCGCGGGCCGTGAGCTCGAAGCAGGTGCCGTAGCCCTCGCCCGAGATGCCCCAGGTGCCGAGGCCCACCTCGCCCACCGAAACGCCGCTGCGGCCAAGGGTTCGGGTTCGCATTGCGCCGATGGGGTTACTCCCCGGCGGCACCGACGGTCAACGCTTGCTGCGGGGGCACGGCCGATGCGATCTTCCGCGCCAACACCCCCATGGACGTGCTTGTCGCCCACCACGGATACTGCTTCGACGGGGCCGCGAGCGCGGCGATCTTCTCGCGGTTTCTCCGCGAGACGCAGCCGTCGCTGGCGGAGGCGAAGTTTCATTTCCGGGGGCTGCTGTACGAGCCCAACGCGCCACCGCCGGGCGACAAGCTCATGGTCGGCGCCATCAACGCCATCCTCGACTACCGCTACACCCAGTCGCCGTACCTCGACTGGTACTTCGACCACCACGTCAGCGCCTTCCAGGAGCCCGGCTCGGAGCTGCACTTCCAGTCGAGCACCACGGGCCGGAAGTTTCACGACGGCACCTACGGGTCGTGCACGAAGTTCATCGTCGACATCACCCGCGAGCGCTGGGGCTGGACGGCGCCCGACCTCGACGAGCTGGTGCACTGGAGCGACATCATCGACGCCGCGCGCTTCACCGACGCCGACCAGGCGAGCTCCTTCGAGCCGGCCGCGATGAAGCTCGCCGCCGTGGTGCAGGAGCAGGGCGACGACTCGCTGCTGGCGTGGATGATCCCGCAGCTCGGGGCGACGTCGCTCACCGACCTCGCGGCGCACCCCGACGTGCTGCGCCGACTCGAACCCATCAAGACGCGGCACGAGGCGCTCTCCAAGCGCATGGAACAATCGGGCGAGCAGCGCGGCTCGGTGGCGTGGTTCGACCTGAGCGAGGCGCCGCTCGACACCGTCGCGAAGTTCGTCGGCTACAAGCTCTTCCCGACGGCGATGTACTCCGTCGTGCTGTCGCGAACGCCCAAGCGCGTGAAGATCTCCGTGGGGTTCAACCCGTGGTCGAAGCACCCGCGCAAGCACGACATCGCCAAGCTGTGCGAGCGCTATGGCGGCGGCGGCCATCCGGTGGTGGGCGCAGTGTCGCTGCCGCCGGGCGAGCTCGCGAAGGGCAAGAGCATCGTCGAGGAGTTCATCGGCGCGCTCAACGGGTGACGGGGTTGTTCCCCTCACGCAACGCGGTACGCCTCGCGTTCTGCGTGCTCGGTGTCACGGGCACGTTGCCGATCGCGAGCGCCCAGCCGCGCGTCGACGCCGGGTCCGCCGCTCCAGCGGAGCCCACTGCGGACTCGGTCGTCGACCTCGACGGCGACGGTCGCCCCGACCGCGTCTACAACGACGGCGCGCGCGTCGTTCGCCAGACCGCGAACGGCCCTGCGGAAGAAGACCTCCGGCTCGAATCCGCCGAGGACAACACCCACGTCGCGGCGCAGTTCACGCTCGATGGTCGCCCAGCGTTGGTGGTGATGGCGTCCGGCCACGAGGTCGACCACGACGGGCCCCGGACGCGCTCGTACACCTGGGGTTCGGTCGGGGTGTTTCAGTTCGCGGTCGGCGCTCGGGCGCGGTGCGTGTGGGAGTTTCGCTCGGAGTTCAATCGGGGTGATGACCCGCAGGACTGGCGCTTCGTCCAGCAGCCCAATGGCGGTGTCCTCGCGACGTCCCGGCTCGGCGACGACGGCGTGCGTGGCGCGGCGGTCTCGGCGCTGCTGGTCCGCAACCGCGATGGGGTCTTCGCGCCGTCCACGTGCTGGCAGACGTCGCCGCTCGCGGCACCGCAGCCGCCGTGCGAGACGACGCTCCACGCGGGCGGGGCGTTGCGGGTGACGGAGCGGACGCAGCCGGGGCCCAACGCGAGCTCCGTGCCTCCGGGGTCGAGGGTGACGGTGCTTGTGCGGGGAACGGTCCGGCGCGGCGCCGCGACGCTGTCGTGTGTGCAGATCCACGGCCGCACGGAGGGACTGGGCTGGGCCTTCGTGACCGACACCGAGCGCGCGCGGTGTACGCCCATCACGCGGTGACGCTTTACTCGCACCCCCTATCAAGGTCGCTGCGCCGTGGCCGCCGCGGGTTGAAAACCCACGGTAGCCGGGCGCAACGACCTTGATAGGGCTGCCCCTCACCCGGGGATGTACTCCGCTCCCAGGCGGAAGATCAGGAACTGCTTCGTCGGGTTGTTCGACCCCGACGGGTAGAGAAACGGGCTCCCCGTCGTGGGCCACACGAGCGTCGCGGGGCTCCAGTTGAACCACATCCATCGCGCGCTCGGGTCGATGCCGCACGCCACGGGAAACTCGTTGCCGGGCGCCGGGCTGCCGCGGTCGGTGGTGTTGTCCTCGCCGATCGCGAGCGCTCCGTTGGCGGTTCCCGTTGCGTTGACCCACCCGGCGCTGGTGGTGGCCGGGTCGCCCGATCGAGCGTTGCAGCGCGCGATCTGTTCGTTGATGACCGCGAGCGACGGCCCGCGGGTGCCGAGGTCGAAGGGAACGCCCGTCGCGCACACCTCGAAGCGGGGGTCGCCCGTGTAGATGGTCGTGGGGTCTCCCGCGCGTCGAAACTGCGCGATCACGCCCTGCGTGACGGCCATGTCCGACCACGTGACGATGTACAGAAACGCACCGCTCGGGGCGTCGGCCGCGGGCACGACGTACGCCTCGGTGCCGACCCCGACGGGGCAGTCGAAGATCTCCCCGGCGCTGACGTTCTCGACGCCACCGAGGTAGTTCATCATCGTCGACGAGGTGCCGTAGCCGAAGCCGTACGCGTTGTCGGCGGTGATGAGCACGTTGACGTTGGCGCGCGGTGCGGGCGGCACGTCGATCGGTGACACCACGCCGGCGTCGGAGCGCACGTCGCGCGGCACATCACGAGGGACGTCCTCGCGCGTGATTCCGGCGTCGACGGATGCCTTCGGTAGCGCGTCGGAGTGATCGGCCGCGCATCCCATCGCGAAGGTGATCGCGACGCACCACGACGAGCCCACCGACCGATGCCCACGGGATGTCACCCGAGCGATCGTGTCACCCTTCACCCCACAGAGGCCAGCACCGCCGCGAGCGCCACCATCGCACCGGCGCCCGCGAGGCCGCCGACCCACCACCATCGGCTGAAGTTGCGGTGCGCGACGTTGCCGCGCTGGATCACTCCCGCGGCCCGCTGCTGGTGCATCAGCGTCTCCTCCTGGAGCAGCGCGTCGCGGCGGTCGATGAGCGCGCGGCTGAGGAGGTTCTGCGTCTGGCAGTAGCCGCAGGTGACGGTCGCGCCCCACTGCATCACGAGGTCGGCCCCGCAGCAGCGACAGCGCGCTGCGCCCTGCGGAGAGAGCGGCGGCCGCGCCCACGTGGTCGGCTCCACCGCGGCCCGGTAGGACTTCAGCGCGAACCACCACCCCACGTATCCGCCCACCGCGAACCCGATGCCCCCAAGGCCCATCGCCCACGACTGGAACATCAGCTTCCACCGATCGTCGGCCGCCATCGACGCCCCGGCGCGCTCCAGGCTCGCGCGGTTGTTCACCAGCGACGAGATCATGTTGAGCCCCATCACGCCGCCGACGATCACTCCGCCGATCCACGGCCGGCTGCGCATGAGTGCGTCCATCGCGCGGGCCGGACCCTCGGCCGCGGTCATCGCCATCCGCAGCATCGACACGCGCTCGTGGGCGATGCGAACGCGCTCCGACGCCTCGTACGGCAGGTGCTCCACGGCCTGACAGAAGGGGCACGCCATCATCACGGCGCCGCCGTAGGGCGACGGCTGTCCCGTCATGCGGAGCGAGGCGCCGCAGCGGTTGCAGGGCACCGGCCACTGCTCGGGGGCGACCGCGTAGGGGTTCATCGCGCGGGAGGCGGAACGGGCGGAGCGACGGGCACGGCCGGGCGGCCTTCGAGGACGTCGGCGAGTCCGAGCAGCACCTGCAAGACCGTCTCGACGTAGTAGAGCGCGGTGGGCGCGCCGAGCGCGGTGAAGGTGAAGCGCACGCTCCCCTGGTCACCGACGACGTGGACGTACCCGAAGGCCATGAGGGCGCCGACGACGGGCGCAAACGCTGGCCCCAGGCGCGGGTCGGAAGAGCGCAGCACGAGCACCGGGTCGAGCGCGGGGTGGCCGAAGCGCTGCTCGGGCGCATCGATGATGCGCTCGGTGACGAGGTACTCGTTCTCGTTGCGCAGGACGATCTCGAAGGGCGGGACGTACCCGTTGACGCCGACCTGCACGACGCAGTTGAAGGTGCGGAAGAAGGTGGTCTCGATGATCCCCTTCTCGACGCGCGTCTGGTCGTAGAAGACGAACTCCACGGGGTGACCGCGGTGCTGTCCGACGGCGCGCGCCTCGACGGGCTGCGTGTTGCCGGTCATCCCGGCGATCATCGGGATGGCGGCCGATCGCCGCAGGTCGTGGTCGTTGACGAGGATGTTGTACGTGGGGTCGCCGTGCACGAACTGGAGCCCGAGCCGCTGCGCGATCGCGCCGAGGCCGAACTGGGGGTTGTCGGCGAGGTAGCCGGCGCGCATCCGCCGCCCGTTGATCACCATCGCGATCACGACGATGAGCACCACGAAGGGCATGAACATGGTGATCGGGACGCCGTTCATAGGCGTGCGACGCTATCACGGTGACCGGCGTCGGCCCGAGTTGTCGGCGCGCGGGAGCGGCCCATCGCTAAACTGCGGCGCATCGTCGAGCGGCCGTCGCGGACCTCGCCGATCCCGACGTCCATCAAGTGTCGCTGGATCGTGTCGCGGCGCCGCTCACGCGACGTGCGAGCGCCCGGCCGCTGCGAGCGCGCTCCGACGCGAGCGTCGGCGCATGCCACTGGCCGCTCCGCGCGAGGTGTCGCGAGAGCAGCACCGCGACCCACATCCGGAAGGGCCGCCAGTCGCCTGCCTCGCGAACGAAGTCCGCAGTGGTGACCGACGCGACGCCGCGCGCGTGGGCGAGACCGTGGAGCACGCGCGGCTCGGTGGTGGGCAGCGCGTCGATGGGCGCCGCGCCGCGGTAGTAGATGTGGCTCGCGGACCAGGGGCCGACGCCGCGGAGGCGCTGGAGCTCGCGCAGGGCGACATCCTCGGGTTGGCGGCGCAGCGTCTCGGCGTCGAGGCGGCCGTCGAGCGCGGCCTGCGCGACGCCCCGCAGGCGGGCGACCTTCTCGTCGGTGAGGCCCTCGATGCGCGCGAGCGAGACGAGCACCTCGGGTCGCGGAAACACCCGATGCTCGACGTCGCCGAGGCGCACGGTGTCGCCGTAGACGCGGCTGAGCTCCATCTTCACGGCGGCGGCGAGGTGCATCGGGATGCGCGGCGCGATCACCGACCACGTCGCGGCGTCGTAGGGCGACGACTTGGCCGCCGTGAGGAAGCCCGGAAACTCCCGCTGGAGCGCGCCGACCGTCGGGTTGCGCGCGCCGAGCTGCCACCACGCGTTCGTGTCGCCCTCCAGTCCGAGGATGCGCGCGAGCTGCGCGCGGACGGCTTCGGCGTCGTCGGTTCCGGCGTAGTCGACGACGAGGTGGGCGCCCTCGTCACGCAGGCGCGCGGCGACGGCGTCGAAGGTGCGATCGAGGCGAAACGCGAGCGTGAGGCCGTCGGTGGACGCGGCGGCCATGCCCGAACCCGGGATGAACTGCGCGTAGAAGTCGGTCGCGCTCTGGAGGACGAAGCCCGTCGGACGATCGAGGAGGAGGGTGTGCATGGGCCGAAGCATCGCAGGGCGCGATGTCAGCCTCCTGTCAGGTTTGTGCGGAGGCTCACCAGCGGGTGGGAAACGGGTTGCGCTCGGCGAAGTCGGCCTGGTGCCAGTAGGGGTAGATCGGCTCGCGTCGGCTCGCGTCGTCGAGGCGCGCGACCTGTTCGGCGGTGAGGTTCCAGCCGAGGGCGCCGAGGTTCTGCCGGAGCTGCTCCTCGTTGCGCGCGCCGATGACCAGGTTGGTCACCGACGGTCGCCCCAGCAGCCAGTTGAGGGCGATCTGCGGGACGCTCTTGCCCGTCTCCGCGGCCACCGCGTCGAGGGCGTCCATCACCGTGTAGAGGTACTCGTCGTCCACCTTCGGGCCGCCGTCGGCGCCACCTTGCTGGATGCGCCCGCCCTGCGGCGGTTGACCCCTGCGGATCTTCCCCGTCAGTCGGCCCCAGCCGAGGGGGCTCCAGACCATGGTTCCGACGCCCTGGTCGAGCGCGAGCGGCATGAGCTCCCACTCGAACTCCCGCCCGATGAGCGAGTAGTACGCCTGGTGCGAGACGTAGCGCCCGAGGCCCTCGCGCTCCGACGTGGCGAGCGCCTTCATCAGGTGCCAGCCCGAGAAGTTGGAGCACCCGACGTAGCGGACCTTCCCCGCGCGGACGAGGTCATCGAGCGCGCGCAGCGACTCGTCCACGGGGGTGAGCGCGTCGAAGGCGTGCATGAAGTACAGGTCGATGTAATCGGTGCCGAGGCGCTTGAGGCTGGCCTCGCAGGCGCGGATGAGGTGCCAGCGCGAGGAGCCCTTGCCGTTGGGCCCGGTGCCCGAGGTGAACGTCGCCTTGGTGGAGATGAGCACGTCATCGCGCCGCCCCTTGATGGCCTGACCGAGGATCTCCTCGGCCGCACCCTTCGAGTACACGTCGGCCGTGTCGAAGAAATTGAGGCCGGCTTCGAGGCAGACGTCGACGAGGCGCGTGGCCTCGCTCACGTCCGTCGCGCCCCACTTGCTGAACATGGCGCCGACGCCCCCGAAGGTGCCGGTGCCGAGGCTGAGCACGGGCACCTTGAGGCCCGAGCGTCCGAGTTGACGATGTTCCATGAAGACTCCGATGGGGGATGAGAGAGGGTGAGGTCAGGTCGAAGGGTTGCCGCAGTGGGGGCAGCGGCCGAGCTCGCGCGCAAACACCGTCTGGCAGGCCGCGCACTGGGCCCGCCCGAAGGCCGCGCCCGCGTCGATCTTCTTGAGCTCGGGGTAGCGCACCTCCAGCTCGGCGGACGACATCCGATCGGCGTCTTCGGACGGCGACCAGATGAGCTCGTAGCCCGCCATCGCCTCACCGCGCGACGGAGCGAGCCGTTGCAGCGCGTCGAACAGCGCCTCGCGCGAGATGGCGCCCGAGAGCTCGGCGAGGTCTTCGGTGCTGGCCACCAGAACGCTCACCACCAGCATCCCGGCGCCTTCCTCCACGCGCGGCGCGGCGCCCGGCATCACCTGCACCGTCTGCTGGTTCGAGACGGCCTCGACGAGGTAGCGACCGCGCAGATCGGTGGCGAGGCGCTCGAAGGCTCCCGCCGCGGCGGACACGGCCATCGCGCTCGACTGCACGCAGGCGTAGCGCGCCGACGCGAGGTGCGCGCCGAGCAGCGCGACCGCCTCACGAATGGACTGATGGCGGGCCTGCGGGTTGGCAGGGTCGAGGCGCGTGGAGATGGAGCGCAGCGCCGACTGGAGAGCGGGGCGCGCGGTGCCGTCGAAGCCGATGGTGATGCGCCGCAGGTCGCAGCCGGGGAAGGGGCCTGGGCGTGTTCCGGCGGTGCCGAGCGGGAGCGGCGGGCGCTTGCGGGTGACGACCCAGACGAGGCCGCCGAGCACACCAAACGAGAGCCCGAAGACCACCACGCCCGCGGGCGCCGACGGCGGGTCGTAGAGCGTCGGGAGCACCGCCACCGCGAGGCGCTCCTCGGCCGGGACCGTCACCGTGGCGGTGGGAGGAGCCGCGAACTCACCGGGCGTGGCCGTCGGCGTGATGCGTCGCCAAGGAGCCACGCGGGTCGGCGTCGAGGAGTGCGACGAGGAGGACGAAGACGACGAGCGCGACGACGAGGATGAGCTGTGGCTCGATGATCCGCCGCCGAAGCTGCTGTGGCCCGAGCGACCGCCGCTGTGCTGCGCCGAGGCGCGGGTGGCGAAGAGGCAGAGGGCGAACGCGACCGACGACGACCAGCGCATGAACGCATAGGACAACGTTCGCGGGGGCGACGGCACGAGGATTCGGAGTGGGCAGTGAGGGAGTCAGAAGAGCCGCAAGGGCGCGAGGGTCGCAAGGGGTGCAGTTCGGGTGTGAGAGGCACAGGCGAGCGCAAGGTTGTGATGTGGTGGCTCGAACGGTCGTGCTCACCCAGCGCTTCACGCTCTCGCCCTCAATGCCCAACCGCCCCTTGCGGCTCTTCTGACTCCCTCACTGCCCACTCCGAGTCCCAGGACCGCAATCGTCCCTTGTGGGGGACGGGCGGAGGATGCGACGGTGCGATGGTGTCGGTTGCGCGCACGGCTGGGCTGGTGGTGGCGGGCTGCTGCTCTGCGGTCGCCGGGGTGATCGGGGCGTACGCGTTCGCCGACGAGGCGGCCGTGCAGAGCGTGCCGACGGCGACGCCCGTCGAGGTGACGCGCGCGGCCATCGCGCGGGAGCTCGCGAGTGCGACCGCGACGGGCTTCCCCCCGGCGGCGGACGTGAGCGCGTCGGCGCGGGCCGTCGGCGCGGGAGGGCCGTTGCAGCTCACGGTCAACCTCGCGGCGCGCGAGTGTGTGGCCGTCATCGCGGGCGTGTCGGGCTTCCAGCGCTTGACGGCGCTGACCCTCGCGGCGCCCGGCCCGGCGGGCACCATCACAGAAGCCGCGGTCGATCACCCCGAAGGCGCAGCGGGGCAGGTGCAGTACTGCGCGACGCAGGCGATGACCGTGGTGGTGAGCGCGCAGACGACGCGGCGCAGCCACGAGCGGCCGCCGCGGTACACCGAGTCGAGCGCGACGGTGCTGCTCACCCGCGCGCCGTGGTCGACCACCGGGGGCTTCAGCGGGCTGCGACGCGGCCGCTTCGACAGCACGGCGGTAGCCTTCGCGGGTCGCGGCGCGGAGTGGGACGAGCTCACGGCGCAGCAGCCGGCGGGGGCGACGCTCGCGTGGCCCGAGGCGATGATCGACCGGGCGCACGCGGCGGTGGCGCCCTCGGCGACGGCGGTGGTGACGTGGTTCGCGACGCTGAGCGCCCGCGGGACGGGCAGCCCGATGGGTCACCCGCGCATCGCGTGGGACCCGACGGCGCCGTCGCTGGAGGCGGTGCTGCCGACGTCCCTCGCGGCGCACGACCCGGTGGTGGACATCGGCTTCAACGACTACCGGCGGGTGCTGCTCGCGCTCGACCCCGCGGCGACGGGCCCCGGTTGCACCACGGTGCTGTTGACGCGCGCCCGCTACCGAACGCGCCCGCAGGTGTGGCGGTGGACGGGGCAGGGCGCGCCCGCAGCGCTCACCGAGTCGGGCAACGTGGCGCGCGACGTCGTGTGCGGCGGCGGGCAGCGGCTGTACCTCGTCGGCGACGACAACGGCGACGCCTACCGCGTGCAGGCCTGGCGGTAGCGGACAAGGGCCACCGGCGGTCTTCACACCGACCCGTCGGGCGTGAGAGCGTCGCGGCCATCATGGCAGACCTCAAGATCGAAGACCTCCAGGTTGGGACCGGCGCCGAAGCCACCACGGGCCGCTCCGTCGACGTGCACTACACGGGCTGGCTCACCGACGGGACGAAGTTCGATTCGTCCGTCGACCGCGGCCGCCCCTTCTCGTTCTCCCTCGGCGCCGGGCGCGTCATCAAGGGGTGGGACCAGGGGGTCGTCGGCATGAAGGTCGGCGGCAAGCGCAAGCTCACCATCCCCTCGGAGCTCGGCTACGGCGCGGGCGGCGCGGCTGGCGGGAGGATTCCGCCCCACGCCACGCTCGTCTTCGACGTCGAGCTGCTCGCGGTGAAGTGACCCGCTACGCCGCGCTCGACGGCGTGCCGTAGTCGGCGACCGGTCGGGCGCGGCGGTGGTCTCGGTACATCCGGTCGAGCCAGTCGAAGAGCGGGGTGAGCTCGCGGTCCTTCGCGATGCCCGGGCGGTGGCTGTTGAGCCGGGTGCGCAGCGGCGACCCGACCGGCGCATACAGCGCGTTGAGCAGCGACGCCGCGGTGAGGTCGGCCGCGCCGAAGCGGTCACCCACGAGGAAGTCGTTGCCCACGAGGCGCGCGGCGAGCTCGCGGAGGTCCTTGGGAAACTCCTCCTGCGCGCGGTCGAGGGACTCGTAGCCGAAGTAGTCCGACGCGACGCCCAGCACCGCGGGGCCCACCACCTGCGCGACCTTCGCGCCCACCCCGATGCGCTTGTTGTGACGCGCCTGCGCGAGCAGGTAGCCCCGCACGCCCTTGCCGATGCGCTCGTCGATCCAGGTGACGAGGGACTTCGCTTCGTCGCGCACCGTCGGGTCTTCCGGCCAGAGCGGCGCGGTGGGGTAGCGCCGATCGAGGTGTTCGAGGATGGCGGTCGAGCCCGGCACCACGTGCCCACCATCATCGAGCACCGGAACCTGTCGGCTGCCGGTGCGCAGCTTGAGCAGCACCTGGCCGGGGCCGATGAGCACGGCCTCCTCGCGATAGGGCAGCGCCTTGCGGTCGAGGGCCCAGCGCGCCTTCTCGGCGTAGTGGGAGATCTTGAAGGTGTAGAGGATGCGATCGGGGTGCGTGCTCATCGGTGCTCCGACGACTGTCGTACCATCGGAGCCCACCATGCGTGTCGCGGAGCTGCTCGGGTCGCTCTCCCTCGCCACCGACCTCGCCGACGGGTTCGCCCTGGAGAAGTCGCTGCGCAACACCGTGCTCGCGTGTCGCCTCGCGCGCGCCACCGGGGCCGACGACGAGGGCGTTCGGGCGGCGTTCTGGGCGACGCTGCTGCGCTTCGTGGGTTGCACCTCCTTCGCCCACGAGGAGGGCCGCTACTTCAGCGCGGGCGACGACATCGCCCTGCGCCGCACGCTCGCCATGGTCGACTTCGGCCGCCCGTCGACCTTCGTCGCGGCCGCCCTCCGCGGCATCGCCGCGCACGCCCCCATCGCCGCACGCGCCGCGGCCATCGGTCGCCTCCTGACCCCCGCTGCGGTCGCCGGCCACTCCCACGCCCAGTGCGAGGGCGGCCGTGGCTTCGCGCTCGCCGTCGGCATGCCCGCGGTCGCCGACGTGCTCATGTTGCGGGGGGAGCGCTGGGACGGCCGCGGCCCGCTGTCTGCGCGCGGCGGCGACGCGATGCCGGCCGCCGCGCGCCTCGCCGACGTCGCCGACACCGCCGAGCTCTACGCCTGGAACTTCGGCCCCGACGAGGCCCTCGCCGAGCTCCGTCGCCGCCGTGGAGGAGAGCTCGATCCGGTCATGGTCGACGCCTTCATCGCGCACGCGGGCGAGCTCTGGGCGCCCCTCTACGGCAGCTCGGTGTGGGACGCCTTTCTCGCCTCGGAGCCCGCACCCCATCTCATCGCCGTCGACGGGGCGGAGGTCACCCGCTACCTGCGGGCGTTCTCTCGCTTCGCCGACCTCGGGTCGGTGTTTACGCTCGGTCACTCCGAGCGCGTCGCCGAGCTCGCGGAGAAGGCCGCGGTCATCGCCGCGCTGCCCGACCCGGGCTTCGCGCGCGACGCTGGTCTCGTGCACGACCTCGGTCGCGTGGCTGTTGCCAACGGCGTGTGGGAGAAGCCCGGCGCGCTCACCCCCTACGAGCGCGAGCGCGTGCGAACCCATAGCCAGCAGACCGAGACCATCCTCCGGCTCGCTCCGGCGCTGGGTCCCTTCGCCGATGTCGCCGCGGCCACCCACGAGCGCGGTGCGGGCGCGGGCTATCACCGACGGCTGGGGTTGGAGAGCGTTCCGGCCGTGGCGCGGGTGCTCGCTGCCGCGGACGTCTACGTGGCCCTCTGCTCCAGGCGGCCCCATCGAGAGGCCTTTGCGCCCGAGGCGTCGCGTCGCGAGATGCTCGCGATGGTGCGCGACGGTGCCCTCGATCGCACCGCCGTCGGCGCCGTGCTGGAGGCCGCTGGCGTCGCCCGTGAGCGCTCGTCGGCGTGGCCGCGCGGGCTCACCGATCGCGAGGTCGAGGTGATCCGTCTGGTGGCGGTGGGGCGCACCAACCCGGAGGTGGGGGCGCTGCTCGGGATGTCGCCGCGCACGGCACAGAAGCACGTGATGAACGTCTACGAGAAGCTCGGCCTGGAGAGCCGCGCGGGCCTCGCGCTCTTCGCGATGGAGCACCGCCTGCTCGACGCCTGAACGCCCGTCCATGCGCCACCCGGCCAATTCTCGGGTGACGTCGCTCGGCGCACGGTGGCCTTCGGTTGAATCACCAACCGGAGGAGAGAGCGCCATGATCGTCGTCTACGGAGCAACGGGTAGCACGGGAACCCCACTGGTGAAGGCCCTGGTCGCGGCGGGTCGCCGCGTGCGCGTGGTGGCGCGCGACGTCGAGCGGGCGCGACGCGCGGTGGGCGAGGGGGCGGAGTTCGTGGTCGGGGACATCGAGCGACCGGACACCTTCAGCCGCGCCCTCGCTGGGGCCGAGCGGATGTACGTCGCGGTTGGAGGCCCGACCGGAACGCTCGATCTGGTGAGCGCGGAGTCGGCGCTCATCGACGCCGCGAAGGCGGCGGGCGTCGGGCACTACGTGAAGGTGTCGGGTGTCGACGCGCACCCGGATGGTCCCGCGCGCATCCAGGCGATTCACGGGGCGATCGAGCGGCACCTCGCCGCGTCGGGTGTGCCCGCCACGGTGCTGCGCCCCAACTTCTTCATGCAGAACTTCCTCGGCCTCGCGGGCGCCATCCGCAACGGCGCGCTCCCGATGCCGACGGGCGCGGCGCGGTCGGCGCTCATCGACGCGGGCGACATCGCGCGGGTGGCCGAGAAGGTGCTCACGGAGGACGGCCACGCGGGTCGCACGTACACGCTGACGGGCCCGGAGTCGTTGAGCCACGGCGACGCGGCGCGGGTGCTGGGCGAGGCGCTGGGGCGACCGGTGCAGTTCATCGACCTGCCGGGCGCGGCGTTCTGTCAGGGGATGGTGGAGGCGGGGCTGCCGCGGTGGTTCGCGGAGCTGCTGACGGACGTCTACGTGACGGCCTTCGCGGCGGGCCGCACCGAGCGGGTGACCGACGACGTGCGACGCGTGACGGGCGCGGAGCCGCGCTCGCTGGCGGCATTCGCGCGCGACCACCGCGCGGCCTTCATGGGGTGACGGGTCGGCCTACGGATCGCTGTATGGTCGCTGTGTGAAAGCGACCGTGAAGCGCCTCTCCGACGCGCACGAGTGCGGCTGCGGTGCGCGGGTGGTGCTCTCGCGACGGCGGTGTCCCGCGTGTCGGGCGCCGCTCGTGGTCGACGCGCGCGGGGCGGTGTCACTGTGGACGCTGGGGCCGATGCGGGCTGGTTTCGTGCGCTCACTCTCGACGGCGGTGACGCGCGCCCTGGGCGTGCCGGTGGTGGTGCAGCCAGCGGCGGTCGACGCGCGGCCGTCGGTGCGGAGCGCGGCGGGGTGGCGTGGTCGGTCGGCCAACGTGTTCCTCGCGCAGGTGGAGCGCCGGAAGCTGGCGGGGGCGGTCGCTTCGCTGGGGATCACCGAAGACAACATCACACCGCGCCGCGATTGGAACTTCGTCTTTGGCCTCGCCTACCTCGCGCGCCCGGCCTGCGTGTTGAGCCTGCACATGCTCGACGCCGATTGTCCCTCGCGGCGCCGACTCGTTACGCGCGCGGCGAAGATCGCGCTGCACGAGATCGGTCACACCTTCGGGCTCGATCATCACAGCTACGAAGAGGGTGTGGACTGCTTGATGATCGGCGACGCCGACGTCGACTCGGTCGAGACAATCGACGCACGCGGCGGGCGCTTCTGCGCGGACTGCGCGGCGGTCGTCGCACGTCGCGTGAGTCTGCGAAGGACCCGCTCACAGGGGACTTCGATGGGTTGATCGCCGAGCACTCGTTCACGTCAGCCCAACGCCCCTCACCGTCGCGAAGCGACGGGGCGGCGCGTGGTCGGAGATGGGCCGCCAGGGCGCCAGGGTCGCAAGGAGTGAGTGGGCTACGACACATCCACGTTCGCAGGCTGGTGGCGTCGGGAGCGCCGAACCGCCCCTATCGCTTGCTCCCTTGCGACCCTTGCGCCCTGGCGGCCCATCTCCGACCACGCGTCGCCCCGTCGCTGCGCGACGGTGAGGGGCGTTGGGCCGACGTGGGCGGATGCTCTCCAACGCATCGAAGTCTCCTGTGGACAGGCACTCGCCCGACCTCCGCATCGCCGTCGATGAACTCTACGACCGCGCCTTCGACGACGTCACGGTTCCGTGGGCTCGCGACCCTCAGCTCACCCGCTTCGCCAGCGCCTCCGCAAACTCCATCGTGCCGACCTTGCCGCCCAGGTCACCGGTGCGGACGTCGGTCTCCGCGTAGAGCCACGCGACGGCGTCTTCCACCTTCTTCCCTGCGTCGCGCTCGCCCATGGCGTGCAGCATCATCGCCGCCGACAGGATGAGCGCCGTGGGGTTCGCGACGTTCTTGCCGGCGATGTCCGGCGCGCTGCCGTGCACCGCCTCGAACACCGCGCAGTTCTCCCCGAAGTTCGCCCCCGGGACGACGCCCAATCCCCCGACGAGCCCTGCACACAGGTCGCTCAGGATGTCCCCATAGAGGTTGTCCATCACCAGCACGTCGAAGCGCGACGGGTCACGAACCAGTTGCATGCAGCACGCGTCGACGATGGCCTCATGCGCCTCGATGTCGGCGTACCGCTTGGACACCCGCCGCGCGACGTCGAGAAACATCCCGTCCGTCAGCTTCATGATGTTGGCCTTGTGCACCGCCGTGACCTTCTTGCGGTTGTTGGCGCGCGCGTGGCGGTACGCGTACTCGCAGATGCGCAGACACGCCTTCTCGGTGACGATCTTCAGGCTCTCTGCGACGCCCGGAACCACCATGTGCTCGACGCCCGAATACAGGCCCTCGGTGTTCTCCCGCACGATCACCAGGTCGACGTCGTCGTAGCGGGACGGAACCCCTTTGATCGACTTCACCGGCCGCACGCACGCGTAGAGGTCGAGCGCCCGCCGCAGCGTCACGTTGACCGAGCGAAACCCCGTCCCGATGGGCGTCCCCACGGGCCCCTTCAGCGCGATGCGGTTGCGGCGAATCGACTCGATCGCCTCGTCGGGGCACGGGTTGCCGTACTTCTCCGCCGCCGCCGCGCCCGCCTCGAAGGGCTCCCACCGAACCTTCACGCCCGTCGCCGCCACGACGAGCTGCGTCGCCGCCGTCACCTCGGGCCCGATCCCATCCCCCGGAATCAACGTGACCGTGTACTCCATGCGTCGCTCCTCTTCGCTCTGCGGTAGCCGATCGTTCGTCGCGCGGTCTACCGCTAACTTCCTGACGCTGTGCGGCACCCGCGACCCTCGCGCCATCGGTCGCGCACGAGGGGTCGACGGGGCCTGCCACTTGCACCATGTCCGTGCGAGGCTGCGAACCCTCGGAGGCGGTAGTGCAGATGCGGCGCGTGATTTCGCTGTTGGCGTGGGCGTCTCTGGGGTGTGCCAGCACCGTCGATGGCACAGGCGGCCCGGACGGAAGCGTCGGCGGGCGCGGTGACAGCGCCGCGTCGCGCGACCTCGGCGGCGACGTGCGCGACGTCCCCTACTTCGACGTGCGCGTGTACGACGTCTACCGCGAAGACGCGTGCGGCGGCGCCCGCCCTCCGGCGCAGCGCGCGTACGAGTGCGACCCGATCGCGGGCGGCGGCTGTCCCGCGGGCGAGGGGTGCTACGCGTTCATCGAGTACCCGTCGGTGCGCTGCGGGAGCGAGACCTACCGGGCGCGGTGCTTTCCCGCAGGGAGCAATGCTCCGGGGACGTTCTGCCGCACGGGCACCGAGTGCACCGCGGGTGCGGGCTGCTTCGTCACGGGCGCGATGAACCGCTGCCTGCGCCTGTGTCGCCTCGACGGCACCGAGCCACGGTGCCAGCGCGGCACGGTGTGTGAGCCCACCGACCTCCCCGACTTCGGTGCCTGCCAGTGAGTGGCTACCGGGCCTGCCTGTGGCCGCTGGTGCTGCTGGTCGGGTGCGGGGCGCGCACGGGGCTGCTCGACCGCGACGCGGGTCCGCCCGTACCACCGTGCACGAGCGATCAGGACTGCGACAACCAGCTCTTCTGCGACGGCCAGGAGACCTGCGTGGAGGAGCGGTGCATCCCCGGCGCACCGCTCGTTTGCATGGGCAGCACGACCTGCATCGCGGTGGCCTGCGACGAGACGCTGCGCGCGTGTCAGAGCCAGCCCGCGACGGAAGACCGCGACGGTGATGGGTTTCGCGCGCCGCGGGCGGGGACGCTCCCGGGCGCGCCCAACCGCTGCGGTGATGATTGCGATGACACCAACCGGGCGGTTCATCCCGGCGCGACGGAGCTGTGCAACGGGCTCGACGACGACTGCAACGGGGTCATCGACGACAACGCGACGCTGACGCCGGTGGGCAGCGTGGTGCGGGTGAGCGAGGCCGAGGTCGCCCCGAGCGGGCCGGGCGGTGTCCAATGGACCGGCAACCGATATGGCGTGAGCTATTGGGGATATGCCGAGAGCCGGGCGCGGGTGTTCTATCGGGAGATCGATCGGGACGGCGCGCCGGTGGGGATGCGGCAGCAGGTGACGACGACGCCCAACGACGCGTTTGGTGCGTCGCTCGCGTGGAGCGGGCGGGTGCTGGGCGCCGTGTGGCAAGACCGGCGCGACCCATCGGGCGGCTACGAGATCTACTTCAACCGACTGACGCCAGCGGGCGAGCGGGTGGGGCCCGACCAGCGCATCTCCTTTGCGCCGGGCTTCTCCATCAACCCGAGCATCGCGTGGACGGGCGAGGAGTTCATCCTGGTGTGGCAGGACGAGCGCGACTCCCTCGACGCCGGCGCCTATGAGATCTACGCGCAGCGCATCGACGAGGAGGGGCGGCTCATCCTGCCCAACCAGCGGTTGACGCGTGATCGGTCCAACAGCGAGGCGCCCGCGGTGGCCATCAACGAAGCGGGCATCGGCGTCGCGTGGATGGACGGTCGCAGCGGGCGTCGCGCGGTCTGGTTCGCGACCTTCGACCGCAACCTCACGCGGGTCTCTCCCGACCAGCAGGTGTCTCCACAGACCACCAGCGCCATCGGCGCGCAGGTGGTCTGGAACCGCGATCGCTGGGTGCTCGCCTGGTTCGACGACGACGAGATGTCGCCCGACCACGAGGTGTGGGGCGCGACGAGGGCGGCGGGCGGCGGCGCGATGCGGGCGGCGCAGCGGCTCACGATGGACGCGGGCTTCAGTCGATATCCAACCTTGTTGCCATTGGGCGATCGGGTGCTGATGGCCTGGGCCGACGACCGCGACGGCGGGCAATACTCACTGTGGGCGCGCACGTTCACGGCGGATCTGGCGCCTCTGAGCGCGGAGTCGCGGGTGACCCGCACCGCGATGGGCCCGACGGCGAGCGTGTACCCGGTGCTCGCGCGCGGGCCCGATGGTGACGTGGGCGTGCTCTTCCGCGATCAGCGCGAGGGGCGCATCCAGGCGTGGTTCACGCGCTTGCAGTGCGCGATTCCGCGGTAGGACGAAGCCCCGACGGGGAGTCACTCCTACTTCCCCCGCGGCGTCACCTTCATCGAGATCATGTCCAGCTTCCGCCCCGCTTCGATGACCGCTCGCGGGTAGAACGTCCGCCGCCAGTAGATCCCCTGGTCCCTCCACGCGCGCAGCCCCGCGCGGAGGGTGAACCCGCCCATCATCACCTCGCCGATCGGCCACAGCAGCGCGCCGCGCAACGGTCCGTCGAAGTGCCGCGTGAGCACCACGTGCGTCACCGTCGCCACCGCGAGCGTCGCCGCGCCGACGAGCGCCGTCGCCCCGCCCGACGCGAGCGCCGCCGTCGGCAGCACCACGTCGAGCGTCGACGGCAGCAGCGCGAAGAACACCGTCCTCCACCACGAGAACCCGAGCATCCCGCCGCCCTTGTCGCCGCTCCGCGCGATCGCCCCGAGGGACTCCATGAACACCAGATGCACGTCGCCGTGTCCCACCAGCACGCGACACCGCGCGCCGCGCGCCTTCAGGTACCCGCCGAGCGCCACGTCGTCGGCGACCTCCATGCGCAGGTGGCCGAGCGCGTCGCTCTCCACCAGCATGGCGCGTCGCACCAGCGTGAAGGCCCCGACGCTCATCCCCACGCCGCTCGTGTCGTCGTTGCCCTTCCACGCCCGGCCCGAGAGCGTCAGCACCCGGATCGTCGCGCCCAGCGCCGCGTCGATGAGCGGACTCACCGGCTGCATCCGCGGAAACACCGCGACCAGATCGATGCTCCCCGCCTCGGCCCAGGCGACGAGGCGCTCCAGGGTCCCGGGCTCGACGTGCACGTCGGCGTCGCTCAGCAGCACCCAGTCGCCCGTCGCGCGCTCCAGGCCCCGCGCCATCGCGTGGACCTTGCCGAGCCACCCGTCGGGCAGCTCGGTGAGGTGCAGCGCCACCACGCGCGGGTCCTTCGCGGCGGCGCGGTCGATGATGGCGCCCGTCTCGTCGGTCGAGCGGTCGTCGATGGCGATCACCTGCAGCGACGGGTATCCGCACGAGAGCTTCGACGCGAGCGCCGCTTCGACGTGCAGCCCTTCGTCGCGCGCCGGCACGATGAGCGACACCGTCGGCCACGTGTCGCGGGCGGGCGCGGGCAGCGACGCGACCACCGGGACGGCTCCCCGGATGCGAAACGCGAGGACCAGTTGGCAGACCCAACCGAGCAGCAGGAGGCTTGTGAGAATCAGCACGCGTCCAACTCCGGGCCCACGACCGTCACCGACGAACGACGGACGCTACCGCGTACTTCCCGGCTTTTGGAACGACCGTCCGAGCGCTACCAACGCCAGGTGGGCGCGAGGTCGATGTGCACGTACCAGACGCCGAGCGTGTCGCCCGCGATGGCGGCGCGCGCTGCGTCGACGGGCGTCGCGCCGGGGAGGAAGCCGACCGCTTGTTCCGCTTCGGGGAGCTCGGACTCGCGCAGCACGCCGTACCCGCTGGTGTCGAGGAGCCACGCGTGACCGACGGCGACGCGCAGCATGATCGATCGGCTGGGGCGCCACTCGCTCGCGACCCCGAGGCCCACCCAGTTGGACGACCCGGGCAGCTCGCGCCCGCCGCTCAACGAGAGCCCCTGGGCGTAGGCGAAGTGGTGCGAGATCGACGCTTCGAGGTCGAGGGCCCAGCGGCGCGTTCCGATGGGGGATGCCAACAAGGTTGCCGCCACGCTGGGGCCGAAGCTGCCGCCCAGGCCACCGCCGACCGCGACGCCGAAGGCCCGCCACGGGCGCAGCTCGACGAAGGCGCCCACGAGCCCGAGGGCCGAGCCCACGCCAAGGGTTGCGCCAGCGGAGATGGTTCGGCGGAAGTAGTCGCGGACGACGCGCCGGCGGGCGGGAGGAGCGGGGTCAGCGTGCGCGGTGGCCGCTGCGGTGAGCAGGGCCAGCAGGGTGAACAGCGCCGGGCATCGCATCGCATCGACCTCCGTGGAGAGACCGATCGCAATGGGCGTGCCCCGCGAGATTCGTCGAGTGCGCGATCAGCGAAGGACGCAACGAGCGTGGTGCGCTGGCGCAGGGTGGCTCAGGGGTCTTTACCCCCCGAAGCGCGCCCCGTGCGCCGCCTCGAACATCCCCTCGACCCTGCCCATCGTCGGAAGCCGCGCCGCCTGCGCCGCGATGCCCACCGCGAAGAACGGCAGCACCTGCGCCCACTCCGCGCCGAGGAAGCCCAGCACGAAGCCGAAGAGCGACACCGCCTCCGCCATCGCCATGCCCATGATGAAGGGCGTCTGGTACACGCGAAACGCCGCCTGCCGCGCCGCGCGATCGTCGCCAAACACCCGCCCGCTCGCGGCCGCCGTGCGAAACCCCTGCGTCGCGCCCAGCGGGTCGCCCATCAGCCCCTCGCGCGTCGCCACGCCCGTCGCCAGCGCCGCCCGCCGGTAGATCATCTGCGGCATCACGAAGCTCATCACGGCGTTGGCGAGACCCGCCACCGCCATCGCCATCACCATCGCGGAGGCGGGCGCAGGCAGCGGCGCCCGGTGGTCGCGCACGTACGCCAGCACGCCGAGGTAGACGAAGTTGGTCGACAGCAGCGCCGCCCACAGGATGCGCACCGTGAGCAGCCGCTGCGGCGTCACGTCGGGGGCGCGGGCCGCCGTGGTGCTGCGCTCACCGAACGCCGGCATCGGTGATCTCGACGGAGTTGTCGTTGCAGCCCGTCATGTCTTCGCCGGGGATGACGATGACGATGTCCTGTGACCCGAGGTTGGGCCGGCCGTCGCCGAAGAACTGCACCCGCGCGGGGAAGCGCTGCGCCGTCGCCATGCGCGGGAGGTTGGTGCGCAGGTCGAGCCCGAAGGTGAGCCGCGTGCCCGGGACCACCCCGTAGAAGGTCGTCATGTCGAGGCGCTCGATGTTGGCGGCGGGCGCGGCGGAGACGGGGCGCACGGCCACCACGAACTGCGAGGCGGGGCGCTGGGGGTCGAGGTCGATGACGCGCGCCGAGGCGTTGAAGCGCACCTGCTGGGTGAAGGTCTCGACGGCGGTGACGACGCGGGAGTCGAGGTCGCGCCCATCGGCGCCGATGTCGAACACGAGCGGCGAGCCCGCGGCGGTGACCGACCCGGTGTCCATCGCCAGGCGCTGGAGGTCGGGGCGACCCGTGTACTGGCCGGCGCCCGAGTTGATGCCGATGACCCGCGCGTTGAGGGCGCGCAGCGCCGCGAGGGCCTCGACGTAGGTGTGCGGCCCGCGCGCGGCGGCACATGCCGGGAGCGACGCCGGGCAGAGGGCGGGCGTGGTGAACGACGTGTTGACGTAGGCGTTGCTGCCGAAGGGGCCGTTGTGGCTGGGCGCGTCGGCGATGAGGAGGATGATGGTCTGGGCGTTGGGGCGCAGGCACCCGTACCCGAGGCGGCCGGGGACGGGGCATGCCGCGCGTGGGGTGATCCACGGGGTGTAACCCTCGCCGCTGGCGACCTGGAAGAGCGCCTCGACCATGGCCTCGGGGTTGTCGCCGCCGCCGCCCGTGATGATGCCGTCGACGGCGCCCTGCACGTTGGCGATGCCGCGGTCGATGGGGGAGACGAGGGTGAAGGGGATGTCCGTGGGGATGTTGATGTTGCCGTACTCGACGCCGTCGGGCCTCCGCAGCGGGAAGTCCGCGTAGGTCGCCACGCCGAACTGCACGTCGTCGATGGCGCGCGCGATGGCCGGCACGATGCTGCGCTGGAGGTTGGCCTTGATGTTGTCGATCTCGCCGTCCATCGAGCCCGTGCGGTCGATGAGGAAGAACACGTCCGCCACGCTCACCTGCGGCCGCGTCTCGAGGTTGACGGTGACCACGTCGGTGCCGGGCTGCACCTCGATGCACGTCGGAGGTGGCCGCGGCGGGACGTCGTCGACGGGCGGAGAGTCGGTGACCACGTCGGGGGTACGAAGCCCCGTCCGCGCGCCGCATCCTCCGAGCACCGCGAGCAGGAGGGTTGCGCGGAGCAGTCGGTTCATGAAGGCAGTGTAGAGAGCGGCGGGTGGTGCGTCCACCGTGCGCGCCGCGCGGCGTCACTGCTCCGTCGGGGGCTTGCTGCGCTCGCGGTTGCGGGCGCGGGCCGCGAGGCGGGCGGCCTCCCAGCGCGCGCGGTCGTCGTCGAGGGCGTTGAGGTAGTCGATCGCCACGACCGGCGGAGGATCGGCCGCGGGGGGTGTGTCCTGCAGGGCATCGGCGAGCTCGGTGAGCTCGTCGGCGGTGAGGTCGAGCTGCGGGGCGGAGTCACCGAGGGCCTTGGCGACGCGGTGCACGACGTCGGGCGTGAGGTCGCCGCGGCGCACGAGGTCATGCAGCGTGGCGGCGAGCGCGGGCACCGGGAGCTGCGTCTCGGTGTGCACGGCGGCGGCGATGGGGGCGAGGGCGTCGGTGCCGAGGAGCCCGTCGGAGACGAGCACCACGGCGGCCTGGAGGTAGTTGGAGACGGGCACCACGCGCGGCCCATACAGACGGAAGAAGTCGGGGTCGGAGCGGCGTTCGAGGTGGATGAAGATGCGGCGCACGACGTCGCCCTTCTCCACGCGATGCACGAGGCGGATGACCTCCGACACGACGTCGGCGTAGGTGCGGGACTGCTCCAGAACGGCCGTGAGCTGACGGTCCGAGACCTTGCCCGAGAGCACGTCGGCGTAGAGGGAGTAGACGAGCGCGTCGGCCTCGGCGTCGTCGCCGAAGAGGGTTTCGGGGACGTCCTGGGCGACGCGGGTGCGGGCGTCGAGGAGGGCCGGGAGCTTGTACCCGAGCTGGTCGCGCAGGGCCCGAAAGCGCAGCCGCAGGATGTTGCGGACGGACGGCTTGAGGGTGAACTCGTCCCACGCGATGCCGTCGAGGCGGAGCTTGGATTCGAGGGTTCCGCGCATCTGCTCGGGGCTGCCCGAGAGGATGGTGACGCGGCTCGGCTGGTGGAGCTTGAGCGCGCGGATGAGGCGCGCGGCGCCGGGCATGGAGCGCTTGGTCTCGGGCGTCTCGACGGCGGTCTTCACGAGGTCGATCCAGTGATCGAACTCGGTGTGGAGGTAGGTCTTGTCGAGGTCCCAGCGGAAGACGTGTTGGGGGAGTGGAGGGGTCTCGCGGCTCACGCGGCCGAGGCTACCACCCCGCGGCGCCGGCGGCGCAGCGTGGTGGCAAGCGCCAACGCGACGCCGACGGCGCAGAGTCCCGACGGGGCGGTGGGCCGCGCGTGGGTGGAGCAGGCGCAGCCGCCCGCGGCGGTGGGGGCGACGGGCGTCACGACGTCCTCGGTCGCGAGCACCACGTCCTCGGGGGGGAAGTTGATTCCGCTGTCGGGTGTTCCGGCGTCTTCAGCGCCCGCGTCGGGTGTGCCTGCGTCGGGGGTGAAGCCCGCGTCGGGGGGCTCGACGAAGGGGGTGTTGGAGACGAGGCGCGAGAGGTTGGCGCTCGCGGTGTCGTAGCCGAGGGCGCACGACTCGATGGCCTGGTCGAACTCCGCGGCGAGGTCGTCGGTCACCTGATCGGGCTCGACCCAGAGCACCCACACGACGTCGAGGTCGCGCGGGGTGTCGGGGTACGCGGGGCTGCGCTGGCCGTTGGCGTAGATGATGTCGTCGATGGAGACGGGGACGCGTCGGCCGCGGATGGTCACCGTTCGGCCCGAGTATTCGGGCGCGGAGTCGCGGTCGATGCCGCGCGGGAGCATGGTGGGTTCGGCGATGAGGAAGGTGGGGCGCACCGCGGACGCGGGCACGAGGCCCATGTTGTAGAGGTCGAAGTCGGAGAAGCGAAACGACGGTCGCTCGGTGCGAAAGGTCCCCGGCTCCGACTCCGTCCAGAGGTTGCCTTCCATCGGCGATCCGCCGGTGTTGAAGAAGTAGCTCCAGTGGGCGCGGTTGGTGACCATGCCGTTGACCTCGTTGCCGCGGCCGAGGAGCGCGTCGCGGACGAGAGCGATCGGGCCGGTGGCAGCGTCGGCGGACCCGTCGCGCGCGCCGCCGTCGGTCGCGGGCACGTCGGTCACGGGTACGTCCGTCGCGGGCACATCCACCGTGGCGACGTCGAGCTCGGTCACATCGGGCGTGGCGACGCCGCCGTCGTTGGTCACGCCGCCGTCGTTGGTCACGCCGCCGTCGGAGGCGCCGAGGGGAAACGCGGGGACCTCGTTGCGCGGCCCGTAGCGGTGACCGAACTCCTGGGTGCAGATGAGGTAGCGCCCGAAGTTGATGGAGCGCGGGTCGGTGTAGAAGCGGAGGGAGTTGAGGTAGAGGAAGCCGTCGAGGGAGAAGGCGGTGTTGTAGGCGCGGTTGTTGTCGAAGACCTCGACGCGCGTGTCGGCGTTGCTGCGCTGCCCGATGCCGCGCACGTCGTTGCGGATGGGGAGGTAGAACGCCAGCGGGCTCTGGGTGCTCGGGAGCTGCATCGTCGCGAGAAACTTCCCCGCGTGGAAGCCCTCGACCTCGCTCAGCACCGCGGTGGCCTCACCGATGAAGGTGATCATGTCGCGGCTGTTGGAGACCGGGAGGTTTTCGCCGTAGATGGGGTCGTCCGGGGCGTCGGTGAGGATGTACCCGTGCCGGGTGACGCGTGCGACGACGATGGCCTCGGAGGGCAGCGCGGCGGTGAGCGTGACGGAGGCGAGCGCGACGGAGGCGATGAGTCGGCGGGGCACGGGCTTCACGAGCGAACCTCTTGCGGGCAGTTCAGGCGATGGAGGGCGCGGACCCTAACACCGCTCCATCGGGGGCGGAAACACCGCGGCGCTGTGGTTCGCGAGCCTCACAAAGCGCGGTCAGCGGGTGCGTGGGGCGAGGGCCGGGGGTATACGCTGCGCCCAGTGGAACCCGGCGGCGATCGTGGGGCGTTTCGGGACGAGCGGCACTCGCTGGCGGCGGAAAACGCGCGGCTGACGGCTGAGCTCGCGGGCCTCCGCGGGGCGCAGCGGTCGCGCGTGAAGACGGCCGTGCTGGTGGCGGCGGCGCTGGTGGTCGACGGGCTGGTGTTCACGGCGGTGGTGCGCTGGGTCAACGCGCCGCGCGACGCGGACGTGTGGCTCGGCTGGTCGGCGGCGGCGCTGCTGCTGGTGGCCAACGTGGTGTTCGCGCTGCGCGTGCTGCGGCCCGCGCGGGGATGACAGGAGAGCGGCGATGGCGAAGACAGGCAACAACACGGTGCAGTTCAACCCGTCCAACGTCGGGGGCGCGGTGCGCAGCGGGCTCATCACCCTGCTGGTGCTGGTGCTGGCGTGCGTGGTCGGATCAGCGAGCTGTGCGCGCGTCGACCCCGGGCACGTGGGCATCCGGGTGAAGCTCGCGGGCAGCGCGCGGGGCGTGCAGGACGCGCCCATCGTGACGGGCTGGGTCGCCTACAACCCCCTCACCGAGATGGTCGTGGAGTTTCCGACGAGCGTGCAAAACATCGTCTGGAGCCACGACCCCCACGAGGGCTCGACCATCGACGAGTCCATCACCTTCGCGTCGTCGGAGGGCGTGACCGTCAACGCCGACGTGGGCCTGGCCTTCCACGTCGAGGCCGAGCGGGCGCCGCGGCTGTACGCGCGGTTTCGGCAGCGCGACGTGCTCATCCTCGCCCACGGGTATGTCCGCAACGTGGTGCGCGAGGCGCTCAACGAGGGCGCGGCCGTGATGCCGGTGCAACAGATCTACGGCGCGGGCAAGACGCGGCTGCTCAACGAGAGCCTCCAGCGGGTGGTGACCCGCCTCGGCACCGATGGCTTCGTCATCGACCAGCTCACGTTCAACTCGGCGCTGCGGCTGCCCGACAACGTGGTCGCGGCCATCAACCGCGCGATGGAGGCGACGCAAAACGCCATCCAGGCGGAAAACCGCGTGCGACAGATTCGCGCCGAGGCCGAGCAGGCCGTGGCGCAGGCGCGCGGCGAGGCCGAGGCGTCGCGGCAGCGGGCGCAGGGCGAGGGCGACGCGCTGCTCATCCGCGCGCGCTCCGAGGCGCAGGCCAACGAGATCATCCGCCTCTCCATGAACCGCGACGTCATCGCGTACCGGCAGCTCCAGCGCTGGGACGGCCATCTGCCGGTGGTCACGGGCGGGGGGAGTGTTCCGATGATGACGATGGACACCACGCAGGTGCTCCAGTTGCCGGAGGCCGAGCGCCGGGCGCGTCTGCGCGAGCTGCTCGGGGCCGCCGCGCCGGCCACCGCCGCGGGCGCGACGCCGACGGGCAACGAGCAGCCCGCCGCGCCGACGACCGCTCCCGCTGCGGCGCCGGGCGTGACGATGACGCCGACGCCGTAGTCCCGGGTCGCAGGAGTTCTGACGTGCGCCTGCCCGCTGGTTCGCATCGGGCGAGCGGCAGCGGCCGGGTGCCTGCCCGCTGGTCCGCGTCGGCCGAGTGGTAGCGGTCGGGCGTCTTCCCGCTGGTGCACGTCGGACGAGCGGTCGCGGTCGGGTGTCTTCCCGCTGGTCCACGTCGGCCGAGTGGTGGCGGTCGGGTGCCTTCCCGCTGGTCCACGTCGGCCGAGTGGTAGCGGGCGGACGCTCGTCTTCTCCCCTCGTGTCGAATTCATCACCCGGTGGGAAACCTGCCGGGTCGGCGTCCCGATGAACCTGCGTTCCAGGAAACGGCGCACGGTGCGCCCCGCCCGGGACGGAGGCATCACCATGGACAGCTACATCGACAACCAGGAGACCCAGACCTACGGCGACCGCTTCAGCGGCAACCTCCGGCGCATCGTCGGCGTCGACGCCCCACCGCCCGTCATCGCCATGCTCGGGTGGTGCGCTGATCGGCTCGACGCCGCGACGCTCACCATGCGCGGGGCGATGGCGGCGAGTCGTGGCGCCCAGTCGGAGCGCGGCGCCACCGCCGAGGAGAAGCTGCCCGTGGTGAAGGCCGCGCGCGGCGAGCTCCGGTCGTTCGCCCTGCACCTCGCCGCCCGCAAGTCCGACGCCCACGACCCCTGGAACGGCGACCCCCACCTCTTCCTCCCCCACGGCCTGACGGGCATCGGCAAGGGGGCCCGCAACCTCCGCGACGCCACGCTCGTCGCCCGCGAACACCTCGCGCACGAGCCGTCGGTGCCCGATCACACCCGCTGGATCGCGCGCCTCGACGCCCAGCTCGCGACGCTCGAACCGCTCGTCACCCGCGGCGACGAGGCCGAGCGCGCGCGACTCGTCACCCTCTCGGAGCAGTCCTCGGAGAAGCGCGCGTGGCTGCGCACCTACCGCGGCGCCGCGCTCATCCTCGAAGGCGTCCTCCTGATGATGGGGCGCGCCGCCGAGTACACCGCGGCGGTTCCGCACCTCACGGCGCCGGACACCCGCCGACCCGCTGCATCGGTCTGACACCCCGCTCACTCGGCCGGAGCGGTACCGTGCGCCGCGCCACCCCGTCCCCGCGTCACCCCCGACGTGTCGCCGCGATCACCTCACGCGCCGCCCGCTCGCCTGACTCCACGGCGCCTTCCA
This sequence comes from Polyangiales bacterium, assembly GCA_044229975.1. Classification (GTDB taxonomy): domain Bacteria; phylum Myxococcota_A; class Polyangia; order Polyangiales; genus SCUS01. The sequence goes on along the minus strand of JBGARZ010000013.1, from coordinate 137,322 downwards.
TGAAGCCCGGCGCGCGCCGGCTGGTGTGCTCGCCCGCGAAGTGCACCGCGCCGACGGCCGTCGCCTCTTCGCCGCCGATGCGGCACCAGTCGCCCGGCCCGTAGCAGGCGTAGCTGCCCTCGTGGAAGGGCGCCGCGGGCCAGTGCATCCGCGCCGCCCGTCCCGTAAACGCCTCCGCGCTCCCCGGAAACACCGTGTCCAACGCCTCGGCGAAGCGCCGCCCCTGCGCCTCGGGGTTGCTCTCACCGAGCGACACCCCGAGCCTCCCCCCCGAGAAAGCCGTGAGCAGCGCGTGCTCCGTCCCCGCCGCGCGAACCGACTCCCAGCTCTCATGGTAGACGCCGCCGTCGTGGAAGGTGGTCCCGCTGCTGCGCGCCTCGCGCCAGGGGCGGGCCGTGGTGGTGATGAAGACCTTGGTGTTGGTCGCGTAGGGGAGCTCGGCGATGGCGCGTCGCTTGGCGGGCGGCAGCTCCACGCCCAGCTCCACGCGCCGCAACTGATTGAACGGCAGCGCCAGGATCACCCGCCCCGCGTCGACCTCCACGGTCGTCCCCTCGCGGTCGAAGACGCAGCGCACACGGCCGTCGTCGCGCGGTCGCAGCGCCACCAGCGCGTGTCCGGGCATCACCGCGTCGCCCAGCCGCGAGGCCAGCGTGCGCGCGATCGCGTCGGACCCTTCGGCCACCACGTAGCGCTCGTCGCTGTCGCCATAGAGGGCGAAGCGGTCGGGCTCGGCCCCGATCGCGTACAGGAATGTCAGCGCGCTCTGCCCGTCGAGGTCACGTCCGAGCTCGCTGGTGAAGGCCGCGTCGAGCAGCGCACGCAGCGGCCCGCGAACGCCGTTGCGCTCCAGCCACACACCGGTGCTGAGCGCGTCGAGGGACTCGGCCGCGGGCGTGTGGTGCGCGTGGCTGACCTCGCGTCCGCCGAGCAGCGCGCGGTCGCGCCGGATGAGCGACGCGACGGGGCGAAACATCTCCACCACCTGCCGCTCGGTCCAGCTCTGGCCGAGCATGACGTAGCGCTCGCGCTCGATGCCGGGTTCGAGGCCCGCGTCGCGGTCGACGAGGGTGAGCCCGAGCTCGCGCACGAGCCCGCGCATGGAGGTGTGCCCGGTGTCGACGAGCTCGCCGCCGAGCTCTGCCTTGCACGGGAAGTGACCCCTTAGCGTGAACGCCCTCCCGCCCACCCGTCGCTGCGCGTCGAAGACCCGCGAGCGTATCCCCGCCTGGTGCAACCGCGTCGCGGCGGTGAGACCGGCGAGCCCCGCGCCGACGATGACCACGCCCGCATCGCCCGTTGATCGCTGGGTCGTCGCGGGAGTGAGCGTCGACGCGGTGGCGCACCCGGCGGCGCTGACGGCCCCGACGAGGAGGGCGCGGCGCTGGTGTCTCCAGGCATCACGGCGTTCGAGGCCCTCGGCGGTGGAGACGCGGCGCGCGTCGAGCCACGACGCGAGGCGGAGCGAGTGCATCAACCGACCGAACAGGGGAGAGCGCGCCACGGGAGGGGCGACGGTGATACGCCAACGAGGGAGACGGTTGGAAGGGTCTCAGCCGCCGCAGGGCGGCAGCGTGCGATCGAGCTCGGCGGCCCAGGCGTCGTGGGCCTCGGCGGAGGGGTGCAGCCCGTCGGGGGCGATGAGGCCGCGCTCGGCTTGCGCGCGGAGCAGGGTCGTGAGGTCGACGTAGCGGGCGCCGCGGTCGGCGGAGACCTCGCGCAGGGCGTCGTTGAAGGCCGCGATGGAGCGCGCGGTGACCGCGGGGTCGCCGAAGTTGGCGGCGGCGGGCGAGCGGTCCCACGCGGGCTGCGGGAGCGTGACGACGCGCGACGCGGGGACGCCTGCGGCGGCGAGGGCGTCGAAGAGGCGACCGAGCTGCGCGCGGTACTCGGCGACGGAGCGGCCGCGCACGAGGTCGTTGGCGCCGACGGCGAGCGTGACGAAGGTCGGCGCGAAGGGGCGCACCTCGGGAAGCTCCTCGTCGAGGACGTCCTGCGTGGTGTAGCCGTTGACCGCGAGGTTGCGGTGGGTGACGGCGCAGCGCGCGTCCCAGCGGGCGACGAGGCGCGACGGAAACGACTGTGCTGGGGACGACCCGGTGCCAATGGTGAACGAGTCGCCGAGCGCGAGGTAGCGCACCGACGGGCGAGGGGTGGCGTCGGCGATGGGCGCGGCGACGGCGGGTGGACGTTCGGCGCGACAGGCGAGGAGGAGAGCAATGAAGGCGAAGCGCAGCGGGCTCACAGGAGGGACTACGCGCGGCGGGCCGGTGACGGATGCGACGTCGAGAGAGAAAGGGCCGCCAGGGCGCAAGGGTCGCAAGGGAGAGATGGAATGGACGGACCGGCGCTCATCCGCGTCGGTCCGTCTTGCTCAACCGCGTCGGTCGGATCTGCCGACCCTTCGTTCTCTCCCTTGCGATCCTTGCGCCCTTGCGGCTCTCTCTCTTTCCGCGACGCAACTCCCCAAATCACCCGCCCACGCAGTACCCGCCCGCGCACGCGAGGCTCCCGTTGCACATCGGCGCCAGCGTGGTGCAGCACGGCTGACCCGCGGCCCCGCACGGTCGGCACGTCGCGGCCGCGCACACCTGCCGCGCGAGGCATGGCGTCGCCCCGCCGCAGCACGACTGCCCGCTCGCCCCGCACGCTCCTGCCCCGTCGCAGCGCGCGCTCGAACAGCTCAGCCCCGGGCCGCACGCCGCCGCGCCGCAGCACGGCTGGCGCCACGACCCGCAGGCGCTCATCTCCACGCAGAGGTTGGCCGTGCACCGCAGCCCGTTGCCGCAGGTCGACCCCTGACAGCACATGCGCCCCGCCGTCCCGCACGGTCCCGCGTCGACCCTCGGCGCCACGCCCGCATCGACCATCGGTGCGCCCAGGTCGCTCCACACCTCCGGAACATCCGGCGTCGGCTTGATGGGGTCGCCGTACTCGTCCACCGCGCCGTCTTCGACGGGGTCGACGATGGGCGACATCCCCGAGATGGCGACGTCGGTGGTGCGATCGTCGCTGCGGCCCTGCGCGCACGCGCCCAGCGACACCATCGCGACCGCGACGACTGCGACGGAGACCAGCGCGCGCCTCATGGGATGCCCAGGAGCTTGTGGGTCTGGAGCGACAGCCGCCACCGCGGGTGCGCGCGGCACCACTCGACCGCCGCGCGCGTGTGCTCGACCCGCTGCGGGCCGTCGCACGCCTGCACGAAGCGGTGCGCGAAGCCCCACGCCTCGAAGTCCGTCGGGCTCATCCCCTCCTGCGGGATCACCAGCTTCAGCTCGTCGCCCTCGCGCACCACCACCGTCGAGCCCGCCTTCGGGCTCACGCACACCCAGTCGACGCCCGCGGGTACGGCGATGGTCCCGTTGGTCTCGATGGCCACCTCGAAGCCCTCGCGGTGCAGCGCCTCGACCAGCGCCTCGTCCAGTTGCAGCAGCGGCTCGCCCCCGGTGCACACCACGTAGCGCGCCTCGCGGTCGGGCCCCCACGCCCGTGCCACCGCCCTCGCCAGATCGTCCGCCGAGGCAAACCTTCCACCCCCGTCGCCGTCGGTTCCGACGAAGTCCGTGTCGCACCAGAGCGAGCACCCGCCGGGGCCCTTCGCCCGGTCGGCCTCGCGCCCCGTCCACAGGTTGCAGCCCGTAAATCGAACGAACACCGCCGCCCGGCCGGCCCGCGCCCCTTCGCCCTGCAACGTGTAGAACAGCTCCTTGACGGCGTATCCCATCGGACTGGCGGTCGAGCATAACCCACACGCGGCGGTGGCGTTCGTCCTCGCGGTGGGCGCGAGGGTGTTGGTATAACCCCGGGCCTCGCGGATGCTCCGGCTCGTCGGGCGCGCGACAGTGGGTGCTTCGGTCGCATGCGTCAGATCGACAAGCTGGTCGGACACTTGATCCGCTTCGCGGGCGAGGCCCTCGTCGTGGGATCGGGCGCGCCCGTGACCGTGCAGACGGCCTCCGGGGAGAAGGTCTCCAACCAGGTGCTCGACCACGCGAGCGTCGCGGCGATGATCTCCGAGGTCGCGCCGCCCGGCTGCCTCCAGGAGCTGCGCCTCGGCAAGACCACCCGCTTCAACTACGGCAGCACGGCGATGAACTCCGTCACCGTCGAGGTCATGCCGTCGCAGGGCACCTGGCGCGTCACGCTCATCCCTGGCGCCTCACCGGGCTTGCCCCGCTCGGCGGTGCTGCCCGAGGCGATGCCCGCGGGGGGCACTGCCTCCACCGCGCCCGGCGCCGAGGCGGGCATCGAGTCCATGCTCCGCGCCATGTCGCAGCGCGGGGCGAGCGACCTGCACCTCTCGTCGGGCGTCGCCGCCATGATGCGCCTGCACGGGGAGATGCAGCGCGTCGACGACTCGCAGCCCTTCAGCCCCGAAGCCCTCCGCACGCTCATCTGGCCCATCGTTCCGAAGCGCAACCGCGAGGAGTTCGAGCGCAAGCGGGACACCGACTTCGCCCACGAGATCGCCGGCGTCTCGCGCTTCCGCGTCAACCTGTTCATGGACCGCAACGGCATCGGCGCCGTCTTCCGCCGCATCCCCTTCGAGATCCTCTCGGCGGAGAAGCTCGGGCTCTCGGTGCAGGTGCTCGAACTGTGTGATCTCTCGCGCGGCCTCGTGCTCGTCACGGGCCCCACCGGGTCGGGCAAGAGCACCACGCTCGCCTCGATGATCGACCGGGTCAACGCCACGCGCGACGACCACATCGTGACCATCGAAGACCCGGTGGAGTTCGTCCACAACGACAAGAAGTGCCTCGTGCGGCAGCGCGAGGTGGGCGTGCACACCGAAGGCTTCCGCGTGGCGCTGCGCGCGGCGCTGCGCGAAGACCCCGACGTGGTGCTGGTGGGTGAGATGCGCGACCTGGAGACCGTCGAGATCGCCATCGAGACGGCGGAGACCGGTCACCTCGTCTTCGGAACGCTCCACACCAACACGGCCGCGAGCACCGTCGATCGCATCATCGACCAGTTTCCGTCCGACCGTCAGGCGCAGATCAGGGCGATGCTCTCGGACTCGCTGAAGGGCGTCATCGCGCAGACGCTCTGCAAGAAGATCGGCGGCGGTCGCATCGCGGCCTACGAGGTGCTCATCGGCACGCCCGCGGTGGCCAACCTCATCCGCGAGGGCAAGACCTTCCAGCTCCCCGGAACCATGCAGACCAGCAAGCACCTCGGCATGGTGACCATGGCCGACTCGCTGCTCGACCTCGTGCTGAAGGGCCTCGTCGAGCCGCGCGAGGCGTACCTGAAGTCCATCAACAAGACCGAGATCCGGCAGCTCTTCCACAACGCCGGCGTCTCTCTCCCGGACGCATAGACGGAGGCGTAGGCAGTGGCGCAGATCGACAAGTACATCCAGCACCTGCTGCGCTTCGAGGCCCTCTCGCTGATGGTCACGTCCAACGGCCCGGTGGTGGCGCGGCTCGCCTCGGGCACCGAGAAGGCGTCCACGCAGACCGTCGAGCACTCGCTGCTGGTGGCGGCCGTCAACGAGAGCGCGCCGCCCGGTGCGATGTCCGACCTGCGCGCGTCGCGGCCGACGAAGTTCCTCTATCCGCTCGATGTTCCGACGGTGACGGTGGAGGTCACGCCGACGCCCGGCGCGTGGAAGCTCGTGCTCATCCCGCTGCCCAGTCCGCGCCAGGTGGCGTCGGCGCACGTCACGTCGGGCAACCTCGCGGCCGTCGGCCGTCGCCCGAGCGGCGACATGCACCCGATCGTGCGCGTCGCCGGCAGCGGAACCATCCCCTCCGGCCCGCAGCCCGTCCGCTCGGCCGCCCCTCAGGCACCGTCTCCGATGGTCGGTCAGGGCGCCCGGCTGGAGGTCCCGCGACAGGACTCACCCCGCCAGTCGTTGCCCGCGCCCGAGCGGCTGTCCATCCCGGAGGGCCCGCGGTTTTCGCGGCCTGACCTCCAGCGCGTCTCGATGCAGCCCGACGTGCCCCGCGGGGCGGAGTCGACGGGGCCGCGCGGCACCGAGGTGATTATCGACCGCGCGGTGCAGAACGGTCGCGCGAGCGAGGCGCCTGCCGCACCAATCGTCGCCTCGGACGACGAGCGGGTGGGCGACACCGCGGGCATCGACGCGATCCTGCGGCTGATGACCAAGGTGGGCGCGAGCGACCTGCACCTCGCCACGGGTCGGCCGCCGATGATGCGTCTGCACGGCGAGATCAGGCCGCTGCCCGGCGACCACCTCCCGCTCACCGCGGACGGACTCAAGGCGCTCATCCTGCCGACGATGAAGGGCGCGGCGCGGCGCGAGTACGCCGCCCGCAACGACGCCGACTACGCCTACGAGATCAACGGGGTCGCGCGCTTCCGCTGCAACGCGATGGTGGAGCGACGCGGGCCGTCGGCGGTGCTGCGGCGCATCCCGATGGACATCGTGTCGGCCGAGGAGCTCGGGTTGTCGCGCGCGGTGCTCGACCTGTGCGACCTGCCCAAAGGTCTGGTGTTGTTCACGGGCCCGACGGGTTCGGGCAAGAGCACGTCGCTGGCGGGGATGATCGACCGCATCAACAGCACCCGCAAAGACCACATCATCACCATCGAAGACCCCATCGAGTTCGTGCACAAGAACAAGCGCTGCCTGGTCAACCAGCGCGAGGTGGGGATGCACACCGAGGGCTTCAAGCACGCGCTGCGGGCGGCGCTGCGCGAAGACCCCGACGTGGTGCTGGTGGGCGAGATGCGCGACCTGGAGACGACGGCCATCGCCATCGAGACGGCGGAGACGGGTCACCTCGTCTTCGGAACGCTCCACACCCGCACGGCCCCCAGCACGGTCGACCGCATCATCGACCAGTTTCCCGCCGAGCGTCAGCCGCAGATTCGCACGATGCTGGCCGAGTCGCTGAAGGGCGTGGTGTCGCAGACGCTGTGCCGGAAGATCGGCGGCGGGCGCATCCCGGCGTACGAGGTCCTGCTGGTGACGCCCGCGGTGGCCAACCTCATCCGCGAGGGCAAGACCTTCCAGCTCGCGGGCGTGATGCAGACCTCGCGACAGGTCGGGATGATCTCGCAGCACGACTCGCTCTGCGAGCTGGTGCGCTCGGGCCGCGTCGACGTGCGCGAGGCGTACAGCCGCAGCTTCAACAAGTCGGAGTTTCGCACCGCGCTGCACCACGCCGGCATCCCGTTGCCGCCGGGTCTCGTCGTGCGCGAGGGCTGACGGCTACGCGGGCTCCCACGGCGCGGCGGCCGGAGGGTTCTCGCGGGCCGTCGTCGGGTTGCCGCCCGGCGTGAGGTGGTTGGCGCCCGCGCGGGTGAGCCACGCGGCGCTGAAGGTGGGGCGCCGTCGCTCGCGCTGCTCGACGGCGCCATAGGGCAGGTGAAACCACTCGGCCTGGAGGCGCTCGCGGGTGACGTCGACGAGGATGAAGCCGCGCTTGGAGCCGTTGCCGTAGCGCATGTGGGGGTTGTCCCGGAGGATGTCGGGGATGGTCTCCTCGACCTCGGGCGGGTGCCCGGAGGGGGAGGTCACGCCGGGGGTGATGAGCTCCACGGCGAGCGAGCCCATGCCGGTGCGCGGATCGTACTCGCGGCGGTCGAAGGGGTTGAGCGCGAGGTCCATGGCCCAGGAGGTGTGGATGTCGCCGGTGAGCACCGCGACGTCGTCGGTGCGCATGCGCGCGATGGCCTGGAGGAAGCGGTCCCTCGCGGCGGGAAACCCCTCCCAGGTGTCGGTGTTGTACTTGGGCGAGAGCGGCGCCATGCGCACTTGCTGACCGACGAGTTTCCATCGCGCGGTGGAGCCGCCCAGGGCGTCGAAGCACCAGCGCTCCTGGTCGTCGCCGAGCAGCGTGCGCCGCGGGTCGTTGGCGCCGGGCGATCCGCCCGGGAGCGGCATCGGCCTCGCCCAGAGGCGGGTGTCGAGCATGACGAGGTCCGCGAGGTCGCCGAAGGCGAAGCGCCGCCAGATGCGCCCCTCGGCCTGCTCGCGGATCGGCATCCACTCGAAGTAGGCGCGCATGGCGGCGGCCTTGCGGTCGCGCCACTCCACGCCGCGGGGCGGCGGCGTCTCCGAGCCGTTCATCCAGGTGTTGTTGGCGAACTCGTGGTCGTCCCAGATGGCGATCATCGGGTGCTGCTGGTGGACGGCCCGCACGTCGGCGTCGCGCTTGTACTGGGCGTGCCGACGCCGGTAGTCGGAGAGCGAGAAGGTCTCGGTGGGCGGGTCGTACGGCCGCACGTTGCCGTAGCGCCCGTTGGCGTACTCGTAGATGTAGTCGCCGAGGTGCACGACCGCGTCGAGGTCGAGGCGCTCGGCGATGTCGCGGTAGATGTGGAAGTACCCGTGGGCGAGGCTCGCGCAGGAGACCACCGCGAGGCGCAGTCGGTCGACGGGGCCGACGGGCGTGGTGCGGGTGCGGCCGACGACGGAGTGCGTCGCGCCGACGGCGAAGCGGTAGTAGTAGGTGGTCCCGGGGCTGAGGGCCGCGGCGTCGACCTTGACCGTGTAGTCGCGCTCGAAGGTGGTGACGACGCTGCCCGAGGCGACGAGGGTGGCGAAGTCGAGCGTGGCGGAGAGCTCCCAGCGGACGTCGACGAAGCCTCGCAGGCCGCCGCGCGGGGTGACGCGGGTCCACAGGATGACGCGATCGGAGAGGGGGTCACCGCTCGCGACGCCGTGGAGGAAGTCAGCTTCTACGGGGAGCGAACCGCCGTCGGAGTTCGTGGAGGCGTCGTCGTCGGGGGAGGGAGGAACGTACGGGGCGTCGCCGCTACAGCCCGTGCTCGCGAGGCCCGAGGCGGCGGAGGCGCCCACGGCGGCCAGCAGGTCTCGTCGGGTGAGCATCGCGTCGGACGATAGCGCAGTCCGCGGAGGCGAAGCAGCGGTGGGAGGTGTTGTCGATCAGACGTCGAGGGTGTCGAGCTGCACCACGCGGCCGGGCGCGGCGCGGCGGCGGTGCGTGCGGGGAGCCGGCGCTGCGGGGCGGGCGGCGGGCGCGGCGGCCGGGGCGGCCATCGCGCCGGGGACCTCGACCCTGACCGGACCAAAGGGCGTCTGCACCACGTAGACCTGATGGCTCGCAGCGCGCGCCGCGGGAGTGGCCGCGGGGGCAGCGGGCTGTCGGGTCATACCGAGCCCGGTAAGAAACTGGTCGAGCCCGGGGATGCTCTGCCACGGCATGACCGTCGGAGCGGCGACGGGCGCGGCGACCGGCGGGGCCACGGGCGCCGCGGCGACGGGGGGAGCCGTGGGCGCGGGCGCATCGGTCTCGGCGTCGCAGTCCTGGTCGTCCTGCTCGGCGTCGTCTTCGTCGGCGTCGTTGGTGTCGGCGGTCGGGGCGGTGGGAGCGGCGGCGCTCGGAGGCGGAGTGACCACCGGAGCCGCGGTGGGAGCGGGGCCGTTGAGCGCCGCGAAGAGCTGCGTGACCCACACCTGATCGCCGTGGCGCACGATGCCGACGCCTACCGAGCGCTGCGCGGGGTCGATCATGTTCTGGTAGTGGCCGGGGCTGCGCACGAGGCTCTGCTGCGCGGCCTGCGGGGACTGGTTGATGGCGATGTTTTCGGCGACGGCGTTCCAGCTCATGCCGGCGCTGGTGACGCGCTCGGCGGGCTGACCGGTGGTCGGCGACGTGTGCGAGAAGAAGCGGGCGCGCGCCATGTCGAGGGAGTGGGCCTCGGCGACGGCGTCGAGCCGCGGGTCTTCGGTGAGGGCTGGGAGGTTCTGCCGGGCGCGCTCGGCGTTGATGGCGCCGACCATGGTGGTGACGCCCGAGCGGTCGACGGTCTGGGCCGTGGCGAGCGGGGCGGCGAGGGCGATGGTGAAGAAGGCGAGGAGGGACGGGCGGGTGATGGTCATGGGCGGACCTCCTGAGGCACCACCCCGGAGCACGGGCGATGCCACGCGGTGGAAATGCCTGCGAGGCGGGTCGGCGGTGGGTCTGTCGTGGCGGGTCGTTGGCGGCGGGGGGTGCGAACCAACGTTGACGGTCGGGGAGGGGCGCGGTCAGTGCGCCGCGCGCGGGGCGCGCAGCGAGAGGTGCATCGCGACGTCGTCGCGGATGAGGTTGTCCGGCATGCCCGCGTAGACGATGCCGAACTCGCGGCGGTTGATGACGAACTCCGCCGTGGCGGCGAACTCACCCGGGGTGATGGTCACGGTGGCGGGGAACGTGATGGCGCGGGTCACGCCGTGCAGCGCGAGGTTGCCGGTGATGGTGTGCGTGGCGCCGCCGGTGCCGCCCGCGGTGATGGCAGTGGACGTGAAGGTCGCGTGGGGAAACTGCGCGACGTTGAAGAAGTCGGGGGACTTCAGGTGTTCGGTGAGGCGCGGGGTGTCGGTGGTGACGGAGGTGGTGTCGACGTCGACGCTGATGCGGCTGTTTTCGACGCGGGCCGGGTCGAGGTCGATGGTGCCGCTGAAGGTCGGGAAGTTGCCGAGGTGCGTGCCCGTGACCTTGGCGCCGGTGAAGCCCACAGACGACGCCGCGGCGTTGATGGTGAGGTGCTCGCTGGCCGATGCGGCAGGGGCCGTCGGGGCGGCGACGGCGGCGCTGGTGGCGGCGCGCGCGGTGTTGGCGTTGGGGTCCTTGCAGGCGGCGAAAGTGGCAATGGAGAGGGCGGCGAGGGTGACGGCGACAGAACGCATGGGGAGCCTCCGTGACGAGCGAGAAGATCGTCGAGTGATGTGCTTCTAGAGCGTTCCCGGAGGTGCCACAATCGGGTGGAGATGAAACATCAGGTTGTGGAAACGGAAACAGCCGCGACGGACGTCGACGACCTGCGAGCGTTTTGCCGGGTGGTGGATCTCGGGTCGATCACGGGGGCAGCGAAGGCGCTCGGTGAGACGAAGGGTGCTGTGAGCCGGCGCATCACGCGGCTGGAGCGCTCGCTCGGCGTGGTGCTGCTGCGACGGTCGCCGCGGTTGGTGCAGGCGACCGAGGACGGCGCGGCGTATCGGGCCTCGGTGGGGCGCGTGCTGGAGATGCTCGACGAGGCCAACGCGCAGGCGCGGCGGGCGCTCACGTCGCCGAGCGGGCACCTGCGCGTGACGGCGCCGACGGACGTGGGGCTCACGCTGCTGCCGCCGGTGATCGCGAGCTTCGTCGAGCGCTACCCGGAGGTCACCGTGGAGATGGTGCTGACGGAGACGTTTCTCGACTTCGACGCGCACCAGATCGACGTAGCGCTGCGGGCGGGGTCGGTGTTGCAGGACTCGACGCTGGTCGCGCACCGGCTGCTGGACATCGAGGCGCGGCTCTACGCGTCGCCGGGGTATGTGAAGCAGCACGGCGCGCCGAAGCGGGTGGACGAACTCGATGGCCATCGGTTGTTGCTGGGGCAGGGGGGGAGAGGTGCCGCGTCGCTCACGCTGCGGCGCGGGACGGAGGAGCACCGGCTGCGCTTCAAGGGACACGCGCCCATCGCGGGGTCGGACTACTCGTTCACCCGCGAGGTGGCCCTCGGTGGTGGCGGCGTAGCGCTGCTGCCCGACGTGGTCGCGCGCAACGACGTCACCGCGGGGCGCCTCGTGCCGGTGCTCAAGGACTGGGCGGGCTTCAAAGGAACGCTCTTCGTCGTGCACCACGCGACGCGGCTGGTGACGCCGAAGGTGCGGGTGTTCCGCGAGCACATCATCGCCGAGTTTACCGAGCGCTGTAAGAAGGAGAAGGCGCGCGGCGGGTGACGGGGTGGGGACGGTCTCAAGTTTTCAAGTTGCTACGATCGAGCCCAACCGTAACAACGTGAAAAGTTGAAACCGTCCCCACCCCGAGCGATGGCACAACCCGGCGCAGCGATTCGGCGCACAAACGCCGTTGTCTCGCGCGGTGCGGCGTGTGCAGTGGCGTGGGCCCGAGGTCAGACGATGAAAGAGTTCTCCCAGTGGGTGGTGGCGTTTGCGATGCTCGGTGCGGTCCTCGGGGCGGGGTCGACGGGGGCCGCGGAGACGTCCGGGATTCGTGACGCGTCGGTGACCTGCTTCGGCGCGTCGTCGTGCCCGTGCGGCTACGTCTGCGTGACCGGGTACTGCTGGTACCGCGGCTCGGACCTCGTCCCCGTCGAGTGCAGCGCCGACAGCGATTGCCGACCCGAGTGCAGCGCCACCGTGTGCGTCGATCGTCGCTGCGTCGCTCGCACGTCCTCTCTCGACGCCAGCGCCGAGCCGCCGTGGGACGCCGCGGGCGCGCCGCCTCCGCCCGATCGCCCGGGCAACGAAGACCGCGTGGCCGACGTCGTCATCGTGCGCGACGTGGGCATCCTCCCCGTCATCGATCGTCCGCTGCCGCCCATCAGCGACGTCCCGAGCGACACCTTCGTCCACTACGAGGAGTCGCCCATCATCACGCAGGACGCTGGCACTACCGACGCTCCCGCCGTCGTCGACGAGATGCCCGTCGATGACACCGGGCGGCTCGTTCAGGGCTGCGGGTGCACCGTCGTCGGTGCTGCGCCCGCTCGCTCGTGGTGGGCGCTCGGGCTGCTCGGCCTGGCGCTGCGTCGTCGCTCTCGCCGCGTTCGCTGAAGGCCGCCCGCTACACCGTCACCCGTCGATGCCACGTGGCCCACTCGGCCACCACGATGAGCGCCGCCACCGCCAGCAGCGCCGCCCACCACTCGCGCCGCAACCCCGGCCTCCCCGGCAGCGGCGCCGTCGCGCGCGTCGTGCCCACCGCCAGCGTCGCCCGCGGCGCGCACGCGGACTCGTCCGGGTCCATCAGGTTGCCCGCGACCAGCGTGTGCGACTCACCCGCGTGCAGCCGATGGAAGCCCGCCTCCGTCCCGAAGAACACCGCGCGCCCCTCCACCACTGGCACCCGCACGCGCCGCCCCGACGGCGTCTCCACCGTCGCCTCCGACTCACCCGCAGGAACCGGCATCCGCCACGCCGTGCCCGTCCGGTACGACGACTGAAACGCTCCGTCTTCCCCGGAAAACCAGTCGATCGCGTTGATGAGCAGCACCGGCCACGACACCAGCAGCGGCACGTCGCTCTCGCGCACATCAAACGTGAACATCACGAAGCGCGCCCCCTCCCGCTCGCCCGCCACCAGCAGCGGACCCGCCGCGCTCGCGCCCAGCACCCGGTCGCGCGCGTCGAGGCGGTAGCGCGCGATGCGACCGATGTGGGCCTCTTCGAGGTCGCTGGTGAAGCGCGTCACCGGGTGCCTCCGATCGACCCGCTCGAAGCCCAGCGCTCCCCCCGCGGGCGCCGTCGCGAAGCCCGCCTCCACCGGTCGCGGCGAGCCTCCTTCGGGCGGTCGCAGCGAGATCCAGCCCACCCCCGGCGGAACCTCCACCGCGACCCCATCGCTGATGACCACGTCGAAGTGACCCTGCGCCAGCGCCGCGCCCGCCCGCTCGGACGTCGCGTCGACCACCTCCAGGTACTCGTCGAGCAGCAGCGCCGCCTCCAGGTAGCGGTTGCCGTTGCCCACCGACAACACCCGCGCGCGCCGTCTCTCCGGCAGCGTCGCGTAGGCCACGTCGTCCACCGGGAGGTCGTCGCGCGTCCCGTCCTCCAGGGTGATGCGCGCTTCCAGGCGTTCGCCGCCGCCCGACAGCCGCTCGATGACCCGCTGCACGCGCTCGCCCGGCGCCACCCGCAAGCGAGCGCGCTCGATGGGCGCGCCGTCGACGCTCACCGTCAGCACCACCGACTCGGCCCGATCGCTCCAGCTCTGGAGCTCGACCATCGCCTCGCAGCGCGACCGATCGAGCGGATAGCGCCGCGCCGAAAACGCCGTCAGCCCGAGGTTGCGCCCGCGACGACCGACGCCCACGAAGCGCAGCGGCAGCGCGCCCAGCGGGCTCTCTCCCGCCATCGCGGGGTACGCCCCGTCGCCCACCACGATCACCTCGCCGTGGGCATCTCCACGCAGCACGTCGCGCGCGAAGCGGAGCGCCCGCGGGAGGTCGACGCCCGTGTCGCGCGGCCGGTACGACGACACCGCCGCCTCCAGCGCCGCGAGGTCGTCGGTCACGGGCGTGAGCGCCGTCACCTCGGCGTCCATCTGGGCCACCAGCATCCGGTCGTCGGGGCCCATCGCGCGAACGATGCGCCGCGCCGCCTCGCGCGCCGCCGTCGCCCTCCCCCCGGGGACGTCCGTCGCCGACAGGCTCGCGCTCGCATCGAGCAGCAGCACCGTCGTGCGCCCGCGCCGCGACGCCCCCGCGGGCCGCGGATCACCCAGCGCCACCACCAGCAGCGCCAGCAGCACCAGTTGCAGGAGGAGCGAGAGCAGCCGACGCAGACGCTCGAAGAGCTTCGCGCTCGGGCGCTCCTCGATGACGCGCGTCCACAGCGGCGCGAAGGGAACCAGCACCCGCCGACGACGCTGCTTGAGGAGGTACAGCGCCACCACCGCGAGGCCCGCGAGCGCGCCCGCCCACGCGAGCTGCGACGGCGCGAGGCCCAGCCACTCCATCACTCCACCAGCCCCGATCGGCGGAACAGATTCAGCACCTGGTCTTCGAGCGCTCCGCCCACTTCAGCCCGCGCGTAGGCCACGCGACGCGCCTTGCAGAAGCCCTCTACCTCGCGTCCCCACTGCGCGTGCGCGTCGCGAAACTTCGCCACCAGCGCGGGCGTCAGCGTCACCTCGCGGCCTTCGCCCGACTCCGCGTCGACCAGCAGCACGTCGCCGCGCGCGCCCGGGTCGGCGTCCCGCGCGTCGGTCACGTGGATCACCATCGGCTCGAACTTCTGGTACCGCAGCGCGTTGAGCCCGCGCTCGAAGCCCGCCGGGTCGTAGAGGTCGCTCACCACGATGGCCACGCCGCGGCGCTTCAGCTCCGCACCCAGCGTGCGACCCGCTTCGGCGAGCGCCGTCTCCCCGCCCGGCTTCAACCCCCGCAGAAACTCGAACACCTTGAAGATCTGTCCCTTGCCGCGCGCCGGGGCCATGCGCCGCTCGATCTTCGTCGACACCGCCACCATCGCCACCCGATCGAGATTGGACAGCGCCACGTAGGCCATCGCTGCCGCCAATCTCCGCGCGTGGTCGAAGCGCGCCCGATCGCCGAAGGCCATGGATCCCGACACGTCGAGGACGATGGCGATGGTGAGGTCTTCCTCCTCCTCGAAGCGCTTCACCAGAAGGCGTTCGGTGCGGCCGTAGACGCTCCAGTCGAGCGCGCGCAGGTCGTCGCCCGGCGTGTACGCCCGATGGTCCGCGAACTCGATGCCGCTGCCCGCGATGCGCGTGCGGCGCTCGGCCTTGATGCGACCCGCGAAGAGCCGCCGCGACGCCACCGCGAGGTACTCCAGACGCCGTTGGAAGTCGGCGTCGAAGAGCTCGTCCTCCGTCACCGCGACGGTCTTCGGCGCGCGCAGCCAGTCGAGCCAGCCCACGCGTTATGCCCCCGGCTTCACCGACCCGAGGATCTCTTCGAGCACCGCATCGGGACGCACACCCTCGGCCTCGCCCTCGAAGTTCAGGATCATCCGGTGTCGCAGTGCCGGCGGCGCGCTCGCCTTCACGTCGTCGGCGCTCGCGCTGAAGCGGCCGTCCATCACCGCGCGAATCTTCGCCGCCAGGAGTATCGCCTGCGCCCCACGCGGCGACGCGCCGAAGCGGACGTAGCGCTTCACCGACGCCGTCGCGCCCTCCTGATCGGGGTGCGTCGCGAGCACCAGGCGAATGGCGTAGTCCTGCACCGAGCGCGCGACCGGAACCTCCCTGGTGAGCGCCCGCAGCTCCAGGATGCGCGCGCGGTCGAGCACGGGCTTCACGGCGGCTTCGTCGCCACCCGTCGTGCGATCGAGGATGGCGTGCAGGTCGTCGCGCTTGGGAAACGGCACGTTGAGCTTGAAGAAGAAGCGATCGAGCTGCGCCTCGGGTAGCGGGTAGGTGCCCTCCATCTCCAGCGGGTTTTGCGTGGCGAGCACGAAGAAGGGCTGGTCGAGCGCGTGGGTCTTGCGCGCGATGGTGACCGACTGCTCCTGCATCGCTTCGAGCAGCGCGCTCTGGGTCTTCGGGGTCGCGCGGTTGATCTCGTCGGCGAGCACGAGGTTGGCGAAGATGGGCCCGCGCTGAAACTCGAAGCGCTTGGCGCCCTTCTCGTCCTCCGCGATCATCTGCGTGCCGAGGATGTCCGAGGGCATCAGGTCGGGCGTGAACTGCACTCGCGCAAACTGTAGGTCGAGCGCGCGGCCGAGCGTTCGGACGAGCATCGTCTTGCCCAGGCCGGGGACGCCCTCCAGCAGCGCGTGACCGCCCGCGAGCAGGCACGTGAGCACGCCATCAACGACGGACTGGTGCCCGACGATCACGCGGCCCACCTCCAACCGCACCGCCGCGAGGTCCTTCCGGAAGCGCTCGACGGACTCCTTCGGAGCCGCGGTCCCCTCAGCCTTCGACGCCATTCATTCCTCCCTCGGTCGGATGAGCTGGAAATACCTTCTTACATAAGACCGAAACCCCGGCGGAACCTCGCCCTGGTGCAACACCTCGCGCGCCCGATCCCAGTACGGCGAATACACCTGCTGGTATGGACGGCTCGCGAAGCCCGACCCCGCCGCCGTGCGAATCACCTGCGAGCGCGACGGCCCGTTGCCCGTCTGCTGCCCCTGCACCTGCACCGCCTGCGTGCGTGACAGCGGGTCGATGGCCGCGCCGCGGAGGTTCTCGTCGTGCTGTGCACCCGCGCCCTGCCCACCGGGGTCGCGACCCTCGCCGCCGGGTTGGCTGCCTCCCGGTTGGTTGCCACCCGCACTTGGTACTGGCAGCGCGACACCGCCGCTCCCGCCCGCACCGAGGGCCAGGCCCTGCGGCGGACCGTTGCCCTGTTGCCCAGGCTGCCCCGCTCCCGGCTGGCCCTGCCCTTCTCCGACTCCCTGTCCCTGTTGCCCGGGCTGCCCCGACTGACCCTGCCCGGGCTGCGGTTGCCCTTGTCCCGCCTGTCCCTGTCCCTGCTGCCCGCGTCCCTGTTGCCCGCGTTGGCCGCCGGCGTTGCGCGAAAACTGTTGGAGCCGCATGCGCTGCTGCTGCCCGCCCTGACCGCGCTGCTGGCGCATCAGCTCGCGGAGCTGTTCGAGCTGCTGGCGAAGCTCCTCGGTCGAGCGCTGCGACTGCTGCTCGTCGTGCATCCGTGAGAGTTCCTCGGCGCCGCGCTGGAGGTCGACGCCTGCCTGCTGCAGGTCGCGCGCGAGGTCCTGCGCCGCCTGGTTGAGCTCGCGTTGCAGGTGCTCGGCCTCGCGCCGTTGTTCTTCCCGGCGCTGCTGCTCGCCCGTGAGCCGCTCGGCCTCGCGCTGTCGCCGTCGCAGCAGCGACTCCTCCTGCTGGTTGAGCGCGCGCTCCCGCTGCTGACGGAGCATCTCCTCCACCTCGCGCCGCGCCTGCTCGACCTGCCGTCGCAGCGCCTCGGTGTCGGGCTGCGCCTCGGCCGCCCGCTGGAGCGCCTGCGCCGTCTGCTGCCGCTGCTGCGGGGTCATGGTCCCCTCGCGCGCGGACTGCGCGAGCTCGCGCATCGCCTCGGAGGCCGCGCCCGCGTCGCCTCGTCGCAGCGCCTCGGTGAGCCGTCGCGTGGCGGCGTCACGGGGGTTCATCTCGTCGCCGAGCGTGCGCAGCGCCTCGGTCACCCGTTGCCCCGCCGCGGCGTCCTGCGCGGTGAGCGACTCCTGCAACGCGGCGAGGCGACGGAAGGCCTCGTCGCGGTCGAGTCGCCGATGCGCGAGGTCGTCGAGGAGCCGGTTGAACTGCTCGACGCCGCGCCGTGCGTCGTCGGTGCGGGCCTGCGCTTCGAGCTGACGCGCGGCCTCGCGGAAGGCGGCGAGGTCGTCGTCGTGGAGCTCGGCCGCGTCTCGCGCGAAGGTCGTCGGAGCAGGGCGCGCGGCTCGCGGTGGCGTTCGTGAGGGGACGGGGACCCGCGCGACGAGCACCAGCAGCACCACGAGCGCGGCGACCACACTCAGCTCACCGGGGACGCGCCACGGGAGCGCGGCCCGGACGTCGACGCCGCGAGCGTGCGTGACGGCGTCGTCGATGGCGGCCTGCATGAAGGGCGTTCGCGAGTCGGTGGGCTGCTGGCGAAACTGCCACGCGATGCCGAGGCGATCGTGGAGCTGATGGTGGGCGTCGAGCCGCCGCGCGGCGTCGAGCGGAGACACCCGGAGGAGCGCGTGGACGAGCGCGCCGACCAGCGGAAGCGCGGCGGGCGCGAGGGCGATGGCGACCGGGTGCGCGAGGTGGAGCACGCGGAGGCGGGTGAGCAGCACCAGCGCGACGGAGGCGGTGAGCGCGACGGGGCTGAGGGCCGCGGCGGTGTGCAGGGCGCGTTGCCAGCGGACGCGGCGGGCGGCGACGGCGAGGACGGCGAGATCTGCGGCAGCGTCAGGCATCGCGGGCGGCGACGGGGACGATGCACCCGGCGGCGGCGACACGCCAGTTGGGAGTGGGCGTAGGCGTCAACGACACGCCCTCATCGGCGACGAAGCGAAGAGAGAGCGGGCGGGACGTCCGAGTGCCTCTGCCTCGTCCTGGCGTCGCGCACACCTTCGACAGGCCAGCCCAATGCGCCTCACCCGGAGCGAACTCTCCCTGGCGCGTCGCGGTGGTGCCGTTGCCGCCCCTGGCGCAGGGGTGCCCTCGCGTGGTGGTGGCGGCGCCGACGACGCCCGTGCTGGGAGAAGCGAAGGCCGGGACGCCCGGGGGAGAGCTGCCGAACGACCGCGTCGGTGGACCCGATGGAGAGAGCCAGCGGAGCGCGCGCATCAAGTGGGCACGCCTGTTGTGGCGAGTGTGGGGGTCGACGCCCTGGCGTGCCTCGGGGTGCGGCGGGCGGATGAGGATGATCGTCGCGCTCACCGAGCGGGCGGGGATCGTTTGCTTGGTGGAGCACCTCGGCGTCTCCACCGACGGTGCCTCGCTTCCGTCAAGCAGGGCGTCGCTACACGCGTAGCGACACGGCGATCAGCCACGCGGACAACACCAGCGACGCCGCGGCGAACCCCACCACGGCGATCGCACTCACGCGGCAATCGCGCCGATGTTCCCGTCGGAGAGCGTCGAGCGATCCGACCCGCGCATGCGTGGGCGTGACGGTCGCGGCGGCCCGATAGATCCCGGTCTCCGGCTCCTCGGGGACGACTACGCACACCGCGGCGGCCGTCGTCACGCAGTCATCCCCCACGCCCGTCTGCACGGCGACCTCTCCGAGCCGCAGCACGCCGTCTGTGCCGCGCGTCGCCTCCTGCCACGCGAGCGCGCTCGACCGGTTGCGCCGCTCCTGGCGGGCCAGGATGGCCATCGCGAGTACAAGCAGCGCAACCGCGCCGAGACGCTCGTACGGAACCAACGGGCGCGACGCCCTCCACCTCGCGGCCACCCGCGAGCCGGGCCCGTAGATCGACAGCGTCCACGGGACCGACGCGTTGCGCCCGCCCGAGATCACGCAGCGATAGCGGTGCAGGTCACGGATCCGATCGTGCGCGTAGAGCAGGTCGCCGCCACCGCCCCACGAGCTCTGATACGGGGACGGAACGCCGAAGTCCGTGCGGGACCAGGACACCTCGCACGGCTCGGAGGAGCGTTCGAGGGTGAGCGCGCGGGAGCTGCCACCTCCGTGGGTCCCGCCCGAGCTGAACCGGGTGTCGACGAAGCGCAGCAGGCCCAGCGTCCCGCGGCACGTCGTCACGTCGTCGTGATAGTGCGCCGAGCCGCTGGTCCCCTGGTGATCACACTCCGACGGAGACGGCTCGCCGATCACCTCGCGCCACGAGCGGTATCGGTCGAGCGGAACGTCGTCCGCCTCCGCCAGCCATGCGCGATCCCCGAAGGTCGGCGACGACGCGCTGTCCGCGCTCGCCTCGAAGCACAGCGTTCCGAGCATCGCGACCAGCGCGACCCCGATGGACCCGACGACGACCGCCCGTGACCAGACCGCAACGTGCATGGCATTGACCTCCGCACGCAGTCGTCGCACGCCCCGTCGTCGCGCGCCTCCGCTGCGACCGGGAGCGTGCGAAGGGGTGCAGGTCGATCACAAGCGCGACCATTCCGCGACGCTTGTCGGCGCCGCCACCGACGATCTCTACGGCACGCGCGCTGGTGCTCACCGCCGCGCTCGACGTCGCTCCTGCGGGTGCCCAGCCGAGGCGCACGGCGCCGGTCGACGTCGTGGTCGTGGCGCGGGTCGACCAGGCCAAGGAGCGACCTCGATTGCTTCGAGAATGTCCACCGGAAGGCCATGTGTGACCTGGATGGGCTCCATTTGTACCTTCGGTATCCTGCTTGGTGACCTGAATAGCCTCGAAAGCGACGGTGCGATCGTTGTGCTTGTCCTAAATAGGCTTCCGAACGACGTCGCTAGCCGCATGGTTGTCCTTGATAGGCTCTCCCTTGGCCTCGCAATCTCAAGGGTTGACCTCGATTGCCCCCTCCGGGTGACATCGCCCGATGACCGCCGCTGTCCCGCCGCCGACGCTGAGCTTCGATGAGCTGGTGAAGGGGACCGGCGTCTCTCGCCGCACCCTGCGCCGGTGGACGCACGCGGGCGTCATCGCCCCGCCCGAGCGACGCGGCCCGGCGACACGCTACCCGGCGGGGCACCGCGAACGCCTCCTGGCCATCGTGAAGCTGCGCGATCAACACCTCTCGCTCGGGAAGATCCGTCAGCGGCTGGCGGCCGAGGTCCCCGCGCCGGTCGTCCCCGCGACCACCGCGCCGCCCGTCGCGACCTTCGCGGGAGAGGCGTGGGAGCGCGTGGTGCTCATCCCCGGACTGGAGCTGCACCTGAACACCGGAGGCGGCGCGCTGCTGCGTCGCCTCGCGCAGGAGATCGTCGAGCGCTACGGGGCCGCGGTTCGCTGAGCGCGTCGATGCTTCCCCCGCTCTCCCCCCGCGGGTTGCGTTCGACGGCGTGAGGCGCCGAGGACTCTTCGCGACGGTGGGAATGATCGGCGCGCTGCTCCGCGGGACGTCGTGCCTCGGCGACCTCGACGACTACACGTAGCAGCCGCTCGCGACCCACGTCGACGACTGGCGCGACGAGGTCATCTACCAGCTCCTGGTCG
Organism: Polyangiales bacterium; assembly: GCA_044229975.1. GTDB lineage: Bacteria > Myxococcota_A > Polyangia > Polyangiales > SCUS01. The sequence continues at coordinate 116,348 of JBGARZ010000013.1, read as the reverse complement.
ACCGCTTCGCCAACGGCGACACGGGCAACGACGTGCGCGTCGACCGCAGCTCGCTCGGCCGCTACCAGGGCGGCGACTGGCTCGGCGTCGAGCAGCAGCTTCCCTACCTCCAGCGCCAGCGAGCTCTCCAACGACTGCGCGTAGAGCTCCCGCCGCACGTCACGGAGAGGGGCACTTCGCGGTCTGGGCGATCTGTAACCTCCGGTGGATCTGTGCTCGCAAGCCTCCCCCGTTGGATCTCCTATGAGCATGAGCTCGAGGTCGCCCGCTTGCGGGTGAACTTCGCAGTCTGGGCGTCCGCGGTCACGTCGTCTCGTCCTCCGCTGCGAGCGCAGGAGCGGCCTCCGCGACGGCCGACCGCAGCGGACCGATCACCCGTGCGCGCTTGAGCGAGCGGGCCATCTCGTAGAGCTGGGCGAGCTCTTCGAGGCGTCGCGAGATCGCCGCCGGGGACATGTCGACGGTGCGCGATGCCATGGTCACTCCTCCGGTGTCGCGGTCAGTGCGGACAGGTTGTCGATGTCGACGAGGTCCTGCGGGCGACCCGCGACGCGCTTCATCGGGATCAGTCCTTCGACCGACACGACCGGAACCCTTCGACCTTCCCACTCGACCAACACCCGCGTGCTCCACACGTCCTCGAAGCTGGGCGACGCGACGATGAGGGCGAGCGTGAGGAGGTCGGAGCCCTCCGCCTTGGAGACCCGAAGGATGCGACCTTCGAGGGGGCCGCTTGCATCGAACACCATCGGATCGGCGGGGAGGTCGAAGCCCGCTCGCGCGACGGCGACGATGGCTCGCGGCTCGTCCTCCGCACGAATCAACAGGTCGATGTGGCGGGTGAACCGGGGCGCGCCATGCATCGTGACCGCGATGCCGCCGCAGATCGCAAAGTCGACCTCGGCTCGCTGGAGGACGTCGACCACACGCTCGGTCTCGGTCTTGAGGTTCAGGCTCACAGGACGTGAAATTACCAAGGAGCCCATCGAGGTGAAGGCACTCCCCTCGAACCGCGCGCGACGGTTCGTGGCACCATGCGCGCCCGTGTTCGCCGTCACGTTTCTCGGTCATCAGGGTTGGCTCTTTCGCTCCGATCGCGCGTGCGTCGCGGTCGACCCGCTGCTGTGCGAGCACTTCGGCGCGCAGCATGCGCTCGAGTACCGGGTGTTTCCGCCCCGGCGGCTCGACCTCGCACGCTTCCCCGCGCTGGATGCGGTGGTGCTCACGCACGAGCACGACGACCATTTCGACATTCCGTCCCTCGCCCGGCTGAGCCGCAAGATCCCCGTCCATCTGTCCGCCCGCTCGTCGAGCGCCGCGCACCGCATCCTTCGCGAGATGGGGTTCCGGGTGGTGCCGCTCGAGCCTGGGGTGCCCGTCACCTTCGACGATCTGGAGGTCATCCCGCTGGCCGGAGATCACGTGAACGTCGACTGCGGCGACGAATGGGACACGCTCCCGCTGCTCGTGCGCGACGCGGGCGGCGCCGGGAGTTTCTTCTCGATGGTCGACATCACACCGACCGAGCGTCACCTCCTCCTCGCCAAGGGCGTGCTCGCGAAGCCGGGGCTGGTCACCTGGACCAACAACGCCCTCGACTGGAGTCACATGACCGACTTCGTCGACGAGATGAGCGGCAGCACGGAGGCGTGCGCGGCGCGGATGGGGGTCGGTCGCGAGCTCGTTCGCGCGACGTGGGGACGGCCCGCCGCGACGCTGCTGTGCGCGGGCGGGTTCTCGTTCTACGGCGAGCGGGCGTGGCTCAATCGGCGCGTGTTTCCCATCGACTGCGATCGCGCCTGCGCATTGCTCGAGCGCGCCCATCCGCGCGAGAAGTTCGTCTCCACACTCCCTGGGCAGACGTTCTGGATGGAGGGCCATCGGCTCGTGCGCGTCGACGCGTCGACCGACTTTCTCGCGACCGAGCCGCGCGACGTCTGGCCTTCGCGCGAGCCAGCCCACCTCGGCCCGCTCCCGGATTTTGCACCCGCGAGCGGAGCACCTGCGCTCGGCCGCGGTGACCTCCGGCGCATCGAAGAAGGACTCCATGAGCTCGCCTGCGCGCTGGTGGGCGGTCCGCTTTTTCGGTACCTCTATTCCATGATGGCGGGCGAGTCCGAGGGGCGCCGGCCGACCTTTGCGTTTGCGCTCCGCGACGGGGCGCGCCGGCATGTGTTCGAGTACGTGCCGTCCGCGTGCGTCTTCCGCCGCGTCGACGTCGACGACCCCGAGAGCGCCTATCTCCTGGGCCTCGAATGCTGGGCCTCTGACCTGCTCCTGGTGCTTCGGGGCGACATGGGTCCCATCGCGCTGACCTTCGGCCGCGCTCGCCTCTGGAACGCCGAGCCCGCTCTCGTCGCCGACGTGATCTTCGATGAGCTCTACCGTGTGAGCCATCCGCTCCGTCGACCGGCAGAGACCTTCCGCGCCTACGAGCGCCTCTGGAAGAACGCCCCCACCACGCGCGTGCGTGTCGCCGCGAAGAAGCGCACCCGCCGCACCTCGTAGGTCGAGTCGCCCAGCGTCCGGTCGTTGTTCGCGAGCACCGGGGGCGCGAGAAGCGGCGGGTGTTGGTGAGGGCCTTCGACGGGGGCCCGGCTCTACTAGCGGGTCATCACGGCGAGGTCGTGGATGCGCCAGCGGCCTGGCGTTGCGTCGGTGTCGAGCATGCGGCAGCCGGTGCCGGCGCCGCCGACGCGCGTCACGGTGTACGAGGTGCCGGTGAGCTCGCAGATGGCGGCGGCCTGGTCGTTTTCGTCGGGGAAGGCGACGGCGCGGGTGATGTTGGGGCAGGGGTCGGAGCAGCGCACCGTCGGGACGAAGACGTTGGTCAGCGACGACGACGAGACGTTGGTGCTGGCGAGGTAGACCGTCGGGGTAACGGTGCCGTTGGACATGGTCACGGCGTAGTGGCCGCGGCGGTCGACGGTGCGGTAGGCGCTGATGGCGCGGACGTTCTGCCGGTCGGCGATGAGCGCGGGCGTGGTGCGCGGGTGAAACCCCGAGCTCGTCGGGGAGGTGACGAAGGCCGAGTAGCCGCTGCCGCCCTCCGCGAACTGCACCAGGAGGTACTGGCCCTGGTTGCCCGGGTACCCGGTCATCGACATCACGCTGAGCCCGAACTGTGCGTTCCGCATCCAGGTTCGCAGCAGGCGGAGGTTGCCGCCGCGGTGGTCGAAGACCCCCACCGAGCCGACGCTGCCGGGGGGCGAGTCCCCCATCGCCGAGTAGGCGACGGCGAAGGTGCCTTCTCCGTTGGCGACGATGTCGAAGACCGAGCGCGGAGACCCGGCGACCGAGACGTCGCGGATGGTCGCGCCGTCGGTCGGGTCGACGATGCTGACGGACTCGTCGTTGACCACGATGAGCTGCGGGCCGCCGAGGTCGGCGATGGTGTCGTAGGCCACGCCGACGGCGTGCGGTCGCTGGATCGTGAGCACCAGGTCGTCGCAGCGGCGGTCGTCCGCGAAGGACCAGCGCAGCAGTCGACCGGCGCCCGTGTCGAGGTTCTCGGCGGCGGCGAGGAGGTACGGCGCGCGGCACGTCGCCGGACCGACCGGAACGTCACGCGGCGGGGTGACGCCGTTGTCCGTCGGGGTGACGACGCCGGTGTCGCGCGGCGGCGTGCCGGTATCCATCGGGGTGACGGTGCCCGTGTCCATTGGCGTGACGGCGCCAGTGTCCATCGGCGTGCCCGCTTCGGGCGCGGTGCCCGCGTCGGCGACGCGGCTTTCGAGGAAGCGGTCGAAGTCGATGCTGCACCCGGCGACGAGGACGAGCGAGGCGAGAGCGATGAGGCGGAGCGGGCGACGCATGGGCCGCGGTTGTCGCAGAAGCGGAGGTCGCCGTCACGGGGGCGACGTCGCGTGTGGGGAGAGAAGCAGTCGCAAGGACGCAAGGGTCGCAAGGAAGACGAAGGCTCACGGCAAGAGAGCCGTCGGTCTAGCGAGGTATTGGATCAAGGTTTCGCGACGTAGGACCAACGGTCCGAGCCCCTCATCCTTCGGCTCCCTTGCGACCCTCGCGTCCTTGCGGCTTCTCTCTCGTCGCGCTGAGCACGTCGGATGTGCCGACGGTGGAGTTCAGCCTCGTGCGCGCCACCAGTCCACGGTGTCGGTCAGTCCGCGCTCCAGCGTGAACGTAGGCGCCCACCCGGTCTCGGCCCTCAGCTTGCCATTGTCGGCGCACACAAACGGCGGTTCACCCGCCTTCACCGCGATCACGCCCGGCCGCAGCAGCTCCGGGCGCCCGATGATGGCACCCAGCCGCGTGACCACCTCGCGCACCGTCACCGGCTCGCCCGACCCCACGTTGACCGCACCCGTCAGCCCCGAGCGCAGCACCGCCACCAGCGCGCCCGCGACGTCGGCCACGTGCAGGAAGTCCCGCACCTGCGAGCCCTCGCTGCACGGCGCCTCGCGCCCCTCCAAGAGCGCGCGCGCCACCGACGACACCAGCCGCCGCGGGTCTTCCCACGGCCCGTACAGATAGAACAACCGCGCCCACGCGACCTGCATCCCGGTGAGCAACCCGAGCTGCGCGAGCGAGTGCGAGAGACCCAGCTTGCACGCCGAGTACAGGTACCCCGGTGCCGTGGGTGTTCGCTCGGAGAGGTAGCCGTAGCTGGTGTCGTACTCGGCGTTGGTCCCGACGCCCACGAAGCGCGCGCACCCGTGGTCGGCGAGCGCCTCCGCGAGGCGGTGCGACGCCTCCACCAGTCGCAGGTTTTCGCGCGAGTGGAGGTACTTGCCGGGCTCGGCGTTCCAGGCGGTGTGGAGGCACGCGGCGGGGCGCTCGGCGGCCACCATCGCAGCGAGCGCGGCGTGGTCGGCGAGGTCGATGTCGCGCGCCGTGAGCCGCGGCAGTACGTCGGTGACACGCGCGGTGGACTCGCCCGGGCGGAAGAGCGCCACCACCTCGTCGCCGCCCGCCACGAGCTGTCGCACGACCTGCGAGCCGACGAAGCCCGCGGCTCCGGTGACCAGCACCTTCATCGAACGAAGTCCGGCAGCGATCGGTCGCGCTCGGACAGAATCGGCGACGTCGTCGGCCAGGTGATGCCAAACGCGGGGTCGTCCCAGCGCACCGCGGCCTGGTGACCCGCCACGTACGCGACGGAGATCTGGTAGGCGACGAGCGTGTCGTCCTCCAGCGTCACCATCCCGTGCGCGCACCCCGGCGGAACATACAACGCCCGGTAATTCTCCGGCGACAGCTCGACGCCGTGCCACCGGCAGAACGTCTCCGAGTCGCGCCGCAGGTCGAGCACCACGTCCCAGATGCGACCGCGGGGGCAGCTCACCAGCTTGGCCTCCTCGTGCGGGGCCCTCTGGAAGTGCATCCCGCGGAGGGTGTTCTTCTTGGTGTTGAAGGACACCGAGCACTGCGCGAGCTGGGCGTGCATCCCGTGCTCGGCGAACTCCTTCGCGCACCACGTCCGCGCGAAGAACCCTCGCTCGTCCTCGATGCGTTCGAGGTCGACCACCCACGCGCCGCGGATGGGCGTCTCGGTGAACCTCACAGCACCCGCACCTGCGGCACCGGAACGATGAAGCGACCACCCCCCGCGCGGTACTCCTCCTGCTGGGCGAGGATCTCGTCGGCGAAGTTCCAGGTGAGCAGGAGCGCGTAGTCGGGGCGCGCGCTGACGAGAGCCTCCGGCGCGCGGATGGGGATGTGCGTGCCGGCGGTGTAGAGCCCCTGCTTGTGGGGCGATCGGTCGACCACGAAGTCGAGCACCTCACGGCCGATGCCGAAGGCGTTGAGCAGCGTGCTGCCCTTGGCGCTGGCGCCGTACGCCGCGATGGTGCGCCCGGCGGCCTTCAGGTCGCGCAGGAGCCCGGTGAGCGTGACCCGCAGGTGCTGCACCCGCCGCGCGAAGACCTCGTAGTACGCGAGGCCGTCGATGCCGAGGGCGTGCTCGTCGGCGAGCATCGACGTCACCGTCTCGTCGGGCGTCTCGTTGTGCGTGGCGAAGATGCGCAGCGAGCCGCCGTGGATGGCGAGCCGCTCGACGTGCGCGATGACCAGCCCGTTGCGGCGGAAGAGCGCGTCGAGGGCCGTCAGCGAGTAGTAGCAGAGGTGCTCGTGGTAGATCGTGTCGAAGGCCACGCCCTCGACCATGTCGCGCACGTACGGCGCCTCGAAGATGGCCACGCCGTCGTCGGCGAGCAGGGTCTTGAAGCCGCGCACGAAGCCGTTGAGGTCGGGCACGTGGGCCAGCACGTTGTTGGCGTGCATCACCGACGCGCGCCGCCCCTCGGACCGCAGCCGACCCGCGAGGTCGTCGCCGAAGAACTCGGTGACGGTCGGGATGCCGTGCTCTTCGACGGCGACCTTGGCGACGTTGACCGCGGGCTCGACGCCGAGCACCTGCACCCCGGCGCGCTTGTAGAACTTCAACAGGTAGCCGTCGTTGCTGGCGACCTCGACGACGAGCGAGTGCGGGTCGAGGGAGCGCTCGCGGATCATGCGCTCGACGAGCGACTCCGCGTGCAGGAGCATGGTGTCGGAGTAGGACGAGAAATAGAGGTAGTCGCGGAAGAGGTCTTCGGGCGGCACCGAGTCGGTGATCTGCACGAGGGAGCAGTCGGCGCACCAGGCCAGCTCCAACGGGAAGGTCGGGTCGGTGTGGTGCAGCGCGCCTTCGGGGACGAGCGAGTTGGCGAGCGGGGTGCGCCCCAGGTCGAGCACCGGGGTCAGTCGGTTGCCCTGGCAGGACCAGCAGCGAAACGTTCGGCCTTCAGTCATGGGGACATCCTGTTGGTGTAGTCGGAGGGGGTCGTCGAGGCCCTCAGCGGGGGTCGTCGGCCCAGGTCTTCCACGGCGCGTTGCCCGAGGCCCACTGCTGGTTGAGCTGGGTGTACTCGCGCAGCGTGTCCATCGGCTGCCAGAACCCGTGGTGCTCGTACGCGACCAGCTCGCCCGCGTTGGCCAGCGACTGGAGCGGCTCGACCTCCAGCACGAGGCCGGGATTGCCCGTCGGGATGTAGTCCCACGCGCGCTTCGCGTCGAAGACCATGAAGCCCCCGTTGATGAACCCGAGGGTCGTCTGTGGCTTCTCGTTGAACTCCTGCACGAGCCCGTCGCGGATACCCAGCTCGCCGAAGCGACCCGGCGGGTGCACGGCCGTCACCGTGGCGACCTTGCCGTGCGATCGGTGGAAGGCCACGAGCTTGCCGATGTCGACGTCGGACACCCCGTCGCCGTAGGTGACCATGAACAGGTCGTCGTTTTCGACGTAGCGGCGGAGGGCCGCGACGCGCCCGCCGGTCATGGTGTGTTCCCCCGTCTCGGCGAGGGTGACCGACCAGTCCTCGGAGGCGTGGCGGTCGAGCACCTCGACGGCCTCGGTGCGCCCGAGCGAGACCCGCAGGTCGGCCGTCATCGAGCGGTAGTTGAGGAAGTACTCCTTGATGAGCCAGCCCTTGAAGCCGAGGGCGAGCACGAAGTCGGTGAAGCCGTGCGTCGCGTACGACTTCATGATGTGCCAGACCATCGGCCGGTCGCCGATGGCGAGCAGGGGCTTGGGGACGAGCTCGTTGGCGTCGCGGATCCGGGTGCCCTGGCCCCCGCACAAGATGATGACCTTCATGGGTTGCTCGCTCCGGCGTCGTGCGGTGTTCGCTTCGCGGTCCGTGGCGCGCCGGCGCGCCCGGATTCATCGGCGGCGGACAATGCCCGAGCACCCGCGGCAGTCAATGGTGAATGACCCGCGCCCGGAGCCGCAACGCATGGCTGCCATCGACGCCCGGCGACCGCCGTCGGCGTTGACAACGAGCGCCGCCGTGCGAGAGCGTCCACGCCCTTCGAGGAAGCACCCAATACCCCCATGAAGCTGACCATCGACACCGAAGCCAGAACCGTCGCCTGCGAGGATGCCACCGGCGCCCGCTCGCTCCCGCTGTACAGCCGCGAGGCGTTCTCGGCGATCTCGCGGGTGTGGATTCAGGTCGGCTGGGCCCTCAAGCACATCTACTCGTTCACCTGGATGGGGCGCCCCATCATCCAGCTCCCCGAGGACATGGTTCGCGCGCAGGAGGTCATCTACCGCGTGAAGCCCGACGTCATCGTGGAGACCGGCGTCGCCCACGGCGGCTCGCTCATCTACAACGCCAGCCTGCTCAAGATGATGGGCAACCCGGGGCGCATCATCGGCGTCGACATCGAGATCCGCCCGCACAACCGCGCCGCCATCGAGGCCCACGAGCTGTCGTCGTCCATCACCCTGCTCGAAGGCAGCTCCACCGACCCGAGCATCGTCGAGCGCGTGCGCGGGCTCATCAAGCCGGGCCAGAAGGTGCTGGTGTTTCTCGACTCCAACCACACCAAGCAGCACGTCGCCGACGAGCTCGCCGCCTACGCCCCGCTGGTCACCGCCGGGTCGTACATCGTCGCCACCGACGGGCTCATGCAGTTTCTCGATGACGTCCCCCGCGGCAAGCCCGAGTGGAAGGACGACAACCCCACCGCCGCGGCGCGCGAGTTCGCCGACGCCCACCCCGAGTTCGTCATCGACGAGCCGCCGCCCTTCGTCTTCAACGAGGGCGAGGTGCGCGAGCACATCACCCACTGGCCCGGCGCCTGGCTCCGGCGCCTCCCGTGACCACGGCCGGGTCCCCGCTGCGGTGCCCGGTCTGCGACCGCCCCGACCCCGTCGCGGTCCTCCACCGCGACCGCCTCCCCGTCATGCAAAACCTCGTGTGGCCGTCGCGCGAGGAGGCCCTCGCGGCGCCCTGCGCGCCCTTCACCCTCGGGGTGTGCGCCGGGTGCGGGTTCGCGTTCAACACCCGCTTCGACGCGGCGCTGATGGTCTACGACCCGCGCTACGACAACGACGTCCCGTCCGCGGTCTTCACCGACTACTACCGCTCCATCGCGCGCCACCTCGCAGCAGCCCGCGACCTCACCCGCGCCCCCGTCTATGACGTCGGCTGCGGCAAGGGGACCTTCCTCGACGTGCTCTGCGCGGAGGTTCCGGGCGCTCGCGGGGTCGGCGTCGACCCGAGCTGCACCCCGCGCGCGGCGACGCCCGAGCGGCCCGTCGAGCTCGTGCGCGAGATGTTCCGCTCCGAGCTGGTGGGCGAGCGCCCGTCGCTCGTCGTCTGCCGCCACGTCATCGAGCACATCCCCGCGCCCGTCCCCTTCATCCGCGCGGTGGTAGCGGGCGTGCGCGAACACCCCGGGACGCCCCTGTTCTTCGAGGTGCCCGACCTCGAATGGATCATCGCGCAGGGGGCCTTCTGGGACTTCTGCTACGAGCACTGCAACTACTTCACGCGCCCGACCTTCGCGCACGCGCTCCGGCGCGGCGGGGTGGCGCTGACGGCGGCGCGGTCCGCGTTTGGCGACCAGTACCAGTGGGCCGAAGGGGAGGCGGGGGACGAGGACGCGACCGCGCTCGACGGGGCCGACGCCGTGGCGCGCCTCGCGGGCTACGCCGCCGACGAGCAGCGGCGCATCGACGGCGCGCGGGAGCGGCTGCGCGCGGCGGGCGCTGGAGGGCCGTGCGTGCTGTGGGGCATGGCGACCAAGGGGGTGGTGTTCGCCAACCTCGTCGACCCCGACGGCACCCTCCTGCGCGGCGGCGTCGACGTGAACCCCAAGAAGCAGGGACGCTTCATCCCCGGCAGCGGGCACGCCATCCACGCGCCCGAGTGGCTCGCGACGCTCGGCGGCGAGGTGACCGTGCTCGTGATGAACGGCAACTACGCGCAGGAGATTCGCGAGCGGTGCGCGGCCCTCGGGGTGCGCGCGCGCTTCGAGACGCCCTGACGGTCAGCGCTTGCGGCGGAGCGCCGCGCGCAGGCGCTCGAAGAGGTGGCGGTCGGTGGCGAGGCCGAGCGCCGAGAAGAACGCGCCCACCACCACGGCGGCGACCACGAAGCGCCCGACGGTCCAGGCCACCGGGAGCCGGTCGATGAGGGTGTGCAGGGCGCGGCCGATGAGCACGGCGACGACCACGCGGGCGGCGTTGCCGAGGTTGCGCAGCACGTGCCGCCACGGGGGTTCGTCGACCAGCCGGGCGACGAGGGAGGGCAGGTACCAGCCGGAGACGGACATCGCGCCGACGCAGGTGGCGATCGGGAGCCCGATGAGTCCAAGGCGGCGCAGCAGGAAGAACTGGAGCGGCACCTTCACCACCGCCTCGGCGAGCGACACCCACGCGGCCTGACGAATCGCGCCGAGGGACGACACCACCCGGTTGAGCGTCACCGCAAACACCGAGAGCGAGGTGGAGACCGCGAGCAGCGCGATGAGGTCCGGCCCGCCGAAGACCGCCGGCCCGAGCCACACCCGCACGAACACCGCGTCGAGGGCGGCGACGGACCCGGCGCCCACCGCGACGAAGGTCCCGGTCACCTGCGAGAGCAGCGCGACGACCCGGGCGATCTCGGTGCGTTCGCCGGCGCCGACCATGTGCGAGAGGCTCGGCATGAGCGAGGTCGGGAGGCTCACGCTCACCATGCGCACGGGCTCCAGCGCGCGCCCCGTGACGCCGTAGGTGAAGGTCTGCGTGTTGCCGAGCACGCGCGCGATGAGCGAGGCGTCGAGGCGGTCGAGGAGCGTCGTCCCGAGGCGGCTGGTGAAGGTCGTGGCGGTGAGCGAGAGCACCTGCCGCGCCTCGACGGGGTCGAGGGTCATCGGCTCGGGGAGGTGCTCGCGCTTCCAGCGGTAGACGAGCCACGCGAAGGAGAGGGACATCAGCGCGGCGCGCACCGCGAGGCCCGTCGGGATGGCCACGAGGCCATAGCCGAGCAGGACCATCACCACGGTGATGACGATGCTGAGCACCCCCGTGGCGATGAAGAAGAGCCCGGACTTGAGCGCGAGCTGAAGGCCGCTGCACACGGCGGAGAAGCCGTACGAGGCGAGGGAGAGGGAGACCCCGAGGAGCCCGACGCGGAAGCTCGTGACGAGGGACGCGGCGTCCGCGGGAGACAGCCGGGTGAGGTCGCTGGCGGCGGCGCAGGCGAGGTCCGCGAACGGCCAGCCGAGCAGGGGGATGCACGCGAAGCCGAGGCTCAGGCGGATGCCGGTTCCGATGGTGCGCGCGAGGGCGGCGCGGTCGTTGGCGCCGTAGTGATGGGCGACGCGCTGCCGGATGACGTCGCTGGTCCCCGGGTCGACGAGCTCCAGCCAGGTGAGGAGGTTGCCCGTCGCCATCCAGGCGCCGAGGAGCGCGTCGGGGACGTGCCGGCGGTAGAGCGGCATCAGCACGATGCCCTGCACCACGACGAGGAGGACGCTGGCGTAATTGAAGAGGAGGTTGAAGAGGGTCGTGAGGCGGCGGGAGACCGCCGGGAGCGCGGAAGGCGAGGCCATCGGGTGTCGACGGAGTACCCGCGGGCGCCGCGGGCGACAAGGGCGCGACGGCCGTTGACAACGCTCTGTGGTGGGGGCAAGCGTGCCGCCGCTCCACCCTTGTCACCCCGAGAGAATCGATGAAGTCGACGACGGACGCCGCGGCCCCGACGGGCCCTCGGGAGGGGGGCGGTCCCCCGGTGAGGTTCACCGTGGTCATCCCCACCCGCGAGCGCTGCGACACGCTCCGGTACACGTTGCAGACCTGCCTCGATCAGTCGTCGCCGGGGCTCACCGTGGTGGTGAGCGACAACGCAAGCGTCGACGCCACCCGCGCGGTGGTGGAGTCCTTCGGCGACCCGCGCGTGCGGTACGTCAACACCGGTCGTCGCACGAGCATGAGCGGCAACTGGGAGTTCGCCCTCGCGGCCGTCGACGACGAGCCGGGCAACTTCGTCCACTACCTCGGCGACGACGACGCGCTGCTGCCGGGGGCCCTCGACGACGTCGCCGCGGTGCTGCGGGCGACCGGCGCGCGCGCGCTGTCGTGGCGCAAGGCCGAGTACATGTGGCCCTCGTTTCCGGAGCCGCTGCGTCGCAACTCCGGCAGCGTCCCCCTGGAAAACAGGCTCATCCGCTACGAGAGCGACGCGGCCCTGCGCGACGTCAAGAACCTCTGGCTGCCGTACTACCGCTGCCCGTCGCTCTACAACAGCTTCGTCGACGCGCGGGCGCTGCACGCCATCCGACGCCGCGACGGGCGCTTCTTCCACTCGTCCATCCCCGACGCCTACTCCGGCTTCGCGGTGCTGTCCGAGCTCCCCTGGTACCTGTACTCGACGCGCCCCTTCTCGCTCAACGCCGCCTCCGGGCACAGCACCGGGTCGGCCTTTGGCGCGATGCCCGCCAACGCCGCGCCGCGCGACCGCTTCCTCGCCGAGAACGACATCGCCCCGCACCCGCGGCTCGCGATCATCCCCGGGTCCATCCTGCTGGCGGTGATGGAGGCGTTCTTCCAGGCGGACGACCACGCCTTCGGCGGTCGCCTCCGGCCGGTGCGCCCGATGGTCATCGCGGCCTTCTTCCGCGAGATCTCCCGGATGACCCCCGACCGCTGGTCGGACACCGTCGCGCGGCTGGAGGCTGTCGCCCAGACGCGCAACGACCGCGCCTTGAAGGGGTACATCGCGGCCCTCCGGCGCCTCGTGCCCAACCGCCCGGTGGTCGGCGCCGCGCGCGGGCCCGCCCTCGGCATCGACCCCTACGGCATGCTGACCGTCGACCTCGCACCCTTCGGCATCACCGACGTGAGCGCCGCCGCGGCGTGGATGGGCAACCTCCTCGGTCCCTACACCATGCCGACCCCCATCACGCCCTATCGCTTCACCGACAAGCTGCGCGCCCGACTCGGCACCTGGACCGCGCGGCGCGTGCCCGACCGCACGCTCTGACCTACGGCGCCGTCGGCAGCATCCGCCGCGGCGGTGCGCCCGCCCGCGATCGCGCGAAGGCGGTGATCTCGTCGGCCATGAAGGTCAGCATCGCCTCGGTCATGCCCGGGTACACACCGATCCAGAAGCCCTGGTTCATGACGAAGTCGGTGCGCGTGAGGTCGCCCGCGACGCGGTAGGGCGCGGGCATGCCGCGGGCGGCGCAGTCTTCCGCGAGGCGGGTGAGCGCGGGCTGCCGCGTGAGGTTGCCCGAGAAGAGCATGCGCGTCTGGATGCGCCGCGACTCCAGGTGCCGCACCATCTCGTCGCGCGTAAACCCCACGCCCTCGCGCACCGCCATCATGAACCCGAACCAGCTCGGGTCGCTCCCCGCGGTGGGCTCCGGCAGCACCAGCACATCGGCGAGCCCGTCGAGTCGCTCGCGCAGAAACTTCCAGTGCCTGCGTCGCGCGTCGCCGAAGCCTTCGAGCTTGGAGAGCTGCGCGTGGCCGACGGCGGCCTGCATGTCGGTCATCTTCAGGTTGTAGCCAAGATGGCTGTACGTGTACTTGTGGTCGTAGCCGGTGGGGAGCTCGCCGAGCTGCCACTCGAAGCGCTTGCCGCAGGTGTTGTCGGTTCCGCCCACGCACCAGCAGTCGCGGCCCCAGTCGCGGATCGACTCCACCACCCGCAGCATCTCGTCGCCGTTGCAGAGCACCGCGCCGCCTTCGCCCGTCGTCATGTGGTGCGCCGGGTAGAAGCTCAGCGTCGCGAGGTCGCCGAAGGTTCCGGTGAGCTGCCCGTGGTAGCGCGAGCCCGCGGCGTCGCAGTTGTCCTCCACCAGCCACAGCCCGTGCTGCTTGCAGAAGGCCGTGACGGCGCCGAGGTCGAAGGGGTTGCCCAGCGTGTGGGCGATCATCACGGCGCGGGTGCGGGGCGAGCGGGCGAGCTCCAGCCGCGTCACGTCGACGTTGAAGGTCGGCAGCTCGATGTCGACGAACACCGGCACGAGCCCGAGCTGCATCGCGGGCGCGACGGTGGTGGGGAAGCCCGCCGCGACGGTGATGACCTCGTCCCCCGGACGCAGTCGTCGGTCGCCCCAGTTGGGGGACGTGAGCGACGCGGTGGCCAGGAGGTTGGCGCTCGACCCGCTGTTGACGAGGCGCGCGTGGTCGAGCCCGAACCAGGCCGCGAGGTCGGCCTCCAGGCGTCGGTGCCAGCGCCCTGCCGTGAGCCAGAACTCCAGCGAGCTCGACACGAGGTTGACCATCTCGTTTTCGTCGTAGACCCGGCCCGCGTACCGCACCGGCGTGCGACCGGGCCTGAACTCCGCCGTCGACTCGTCGCGCAGGCGCGCGATCTGCCGGACGCGTTCGAGGATCTCGCTGGTGAGCTGCTTCTCCAGGGCGTCGTCGTCCTTGGACATAGGGGTCTCTGGGGTCTCTCGTTGGGGCTTACGAAGCGGGGTTAGGAGTAGCGGCGGATCTGCTCGGCGCAGAGCGCGTCGAGGGCAGCACCGTCGGCGCCATCACTCCAGGTGCGGTACCAGAGAGCCGTCTCGGCGATGGTGCGCTCGAAGGCCCAGCGGGGTGACCACCCGAGATGCGCCCAGGCCTTCTCGATGGAGAGCCGCAGCACCTTCGCCTCGTGCGGCGCGGCGCCATCCGAGCGGTCGTCCCACGAGCCCGAACCCCACGTCGCGATGAGCGCCCCCACCAGGTCGCGAACCGGACGGGTGGCCTCGGTCTGGGGACCGAAGTTCCACCCCTCGCAGAGGCGGGCGCGGGCGGCGGTGTCGCTGGTGAGCATCCGCGCCGCGAGCAGGAGGTATCCCCCAAGAGGCTCCAGCACGTGCTGCCACGGTCTCACCGCGCCGGGGTTGCGCACCGCGATGGGCTCTCCCCCGCGGAGGGCGCGCACGCAGTCGGGGATGATGCGATCGGCGGCCCAGTCACCACCGCCGATGACGTTGCCCGCGCGCGCCGAGGCCACGGCGATGCCGTGCGTGGCGAGCTGCGACGGCGGGAAGAAGCTGCGCCGCCACGAGGCGATGACCAGCTCCGCGGCGCCCTTGGACATCGAGTAGACGTCGTGGCCGCCCATGGCCTCGTCTTCGCGATAGCCGTACACCTGCTCGCGGTTTTCGTAGCACTTGTCCGAGGTCACCATCACCGCCGCGCAGGGGCGGCCGGCGAGGCGCAGGGCCTCCAGCACGTGCGCGGTGCCCATCACGTTGGTGTCGAGGGTGAGCAGCGGCTCGGCGTAGCTGCGTCGCACCAGCGGCTGGGCCGCGAGGTGGAAGACCGCGTCGGGCGCGCACTCCGCGACGACCGCGCGGAGGCGGTCGAGGTCGCGGATGTCACCGATGTGATGGCGGACGTGCCGGTCGAGGGAGAGCAGGTCGAAGAGCGAGGGGGTGGTGTCGGGGGCGAGGGCGTAGCCGGTGACCTCGGCGCCGAGGTCGAGCAGCCAGCGGGTGAGCCAGGCGCCCTTGAAGCCGGTGTGACCCGTGACGAGCACCCGGCGCCCACGGAGCGCGCGGGCAAGCTCGTCGGGGGATTGGGTCATGCCGCGGAAACTCGCCCAACCCTCAGTGCTTTGGCAAGGGGGATGGCGTCGGCCCGTCGTGCGCGATGCGCCACGCGCCGACCGACACGATGAGCGACGCCAGCACGGCGAACACCAGCGCGAACGCCACGTTTTCCAGCGACTCGCCGATGCCGATGATCGCGAGGTACCGCTGGTCGGGCCTCACCTGACCGATGTACCGGAACGTCGTGATGAGCCCCGTGACGAAGCCCAGCGCGCCCGAGGAGAGGGTCAGCACGCCCGTCCCCAGCAGCAGCGGGACGTACCGCCGCTCCGGGCGCGTCGCGTAGCGAACGGCCACCGCCAGCATCAACAACCCGAACCCCAGCGTCGGGAACATCCCCCAGCCGCCCTCGCGAAAGTGCTCCATCATGGCCTCGACTCCTCTCGTGTGACGCTCGCGCGGCCGACCGTCGGCGCGCGGTTGGTCATCGGGGCGGTGGACAGCGGTGGGGAGGCGGAGGTTCCGGCCGAAGGGGTGCGCTACGCCACATAGGTACAAATCCTTTGCTTCTAAGCGGGCGGGTGTCGCGATAGCGTCACCGACGCCATGAACCGCCCGCCCCCATTCCGTGGTTTCGCCCTGTGTCTCGCGCTCCTCCCCCTGGCGTGCGCGCAGCAACGCAGCGACGGCAGCCTGCCTGGTGCCGATGCGGGGGACCTCCTGGAGGTGGGCGGCGGCGAGGACGCAGGCGATCCCGACACGGGAACCGTGGACAAGGACACCGGCGCCGCACTCGTGGAAGACCTCGGCACCGTCGAGCCCGAGGACGTGGGCGTCGTGGGCGCCGACGACGTGGGCACCGCCGTGGAGGACGTCGGGTACGCCGAGCCCGACGCGGGCTCAACCGAGGTCGACGTGGGCACGCCCGCGGTGGACGTCGGGACGCCCGACACGGGTCCGCGCTGCACCGGCACGACCGTCGATTGCAGCGGGGCGTGCGTCAACACGCAGACGAGCACCGCCCACTGTGGTGGCTGCGGCCGCACCTGCGCCACCGGGCAGTCGTGCGTCGCGGGCGCCTGCACGCTGGTGTGCGCCGCGCCGACGGTGGTGTGCGGCGGGGCCTGCGCCAACCTCCAGACGAGCACGGCCCACTGCGGGATGTGCGACCGCGCGTGCGCCATGGGGGCGACGTGCGCGGCGGGTCGCTGCGTCGGCGGGGTCATCCCGGGGCCGTCGTTTCAGGTGGGGCTCACGCCCAACAACTGCGCCGCGATCGACCACGAGGCGACGACCGGCGACGACCGCGGAGGCATCGCGCTCTCCAGCGAGAGGATCTTCTACTCGGGCGACACCAGCACTGGTCGCTTCGACATCGCCGACCTCGGCCACCCCGAGGCCGTCGGGCGCATCTACGACGCCCTCGTCAGCGACCTCGCCACCGGGACGCTCTACACCCTGGCCATCGGCTCGACCCCGCTCACGCAGACGGGCGGCGCGGTCACCACCCTCATGGCGCTCAACGGCACGACGGGCGGCCTCACCGGAACCTTCGTCAACCTCTCGCAGCCCATCGACCTCCCGGCCACCGGCAGCGTCGGCATCTTCTCGGGCTACGAGCGCGTCATCCTCATGGGCGGCGGTCGCGCGTGGCACGTGAGCCTGCCCAGCGGCGCCGTCATCGACCTCGGCGCCGTGGCCCTGCCCGCTGCTCGCACCGCGTGTGAAAACTGGGCGATCTGGGGGACGGCGGAGTTCTACGGCGACGCGCTCTACGTCGACTATGTGCAGAGCGCGACGGTCATCGCCCGCATGCGCGTCCCGCAGGGGACCACCACCCCCATCGCGACCTTCGCGGGTGGCCTCGGGGACATGTGCTCGTTCACCGTGTCTCCCCTCTGGCGGCGCTGGTACTTCCACCACGAGACGGCCTCGCAGTTTCGCAACGTCTACGGCGAGACCGTCGGGTACTGCGACGTCGCCATCACGGGCCCGACGCTCCCGTGCCGACCCATCGACACCATGTGCTCGGGCGCGTGCACCGATCTCCAGACCAGCCGCACCCACTGCGGGATGTGTGGTCGCGCCTGCGCCGCGGGAGAGAGCTGCACCGCGGGCGTGTGCGGGCTCGCGTGCCCGGCGGGTCAGAGCGCGTGCGGCGGGGTCTGCGTCGACACCACGAGCAGCGCCACCAACTGCGGGATGTGCGGCCGCACCTGCGTCGGCGCGCAGTGGTGCAGCAACGGCGTGTGCGGCGGAGGCACGCGCTACGTGGCGACGACGCCGAGCATCACGGACGTGCCGTACATCGACGCGTGCAGCGCCACCGGCTCGCGTCGCGAGCTGGTGGACTACGACGACTACGGGGTCTCGGTGACGGTGCCCTTCGCGACCCGCTGGTGGGGAGCGCCGCTCGCGGCAGGCTTCTCGGTGTACGTCGTCACCAACGGCAACGTGCAGATCGCCCCCAGCTTCGGGCTTACTTCCCTCTCGGGGAACATCCCCGACTCGTCGAGCCCCAACGGACTCATCGCGCCGCAGTGGCGTGACCTGCGGACGAGCACGTCGGGCGTCTGCATCGCCACGACGGGCGCCGCCCCCAACCGTCGCTGGGTCGCCCAGTGGGTTGGGGCCAGCAACTACTCCGGCGGAGGAACGCTCAACTTCGAGGTCGTCGTCCACGAAGGCACCGGCATCGTCGACCTCGCCTACGGCGCCATGACCTCCCCGCAGACTGCGACCGTCGGCCTGGAGAACAACGCTGGCACCGCCGCCTTCGGTGGCTGCGGCGGGACCAGCACCTCCTGCGTCACCGTCAGCAACTCGCGGGTGCGCTTCACCCCGACCGAGTAGGCTCGCGCCCCGCCGTCGTCGTACGCTCCGCCGTCCAATGCGTCGGTCGTCGCTGCTCCTGGCCCTGTCCCTCTCCCTCGCTGCACCGCGCCTCGCAGGCGCGCAGGCCCCGCCCGGAGCCGAGGCGGCGCTCCAGCTCGGGCGGGTGTTCACCGAGGTGGCCGCCCGCGCCCTCCCGTCGGTGGTCACCATCCACGTCGAATCCGATCCGCGGGGCGATCAGCAGCTCTACAACGCACCCGGCTTCTGGGGCGCTCCGCCCGAGGAGGCCCAGCGCAGCCACGGCAGCGGCTCCGGCGTCGTGATGCGGGCCGACGGGGTCATCGTCACCAACCACCACGTCGTCGAAGGCGCGACGCGCATCCAGGTGCGACTGCGGGACGGGCGATCGTTCGCGGGGCGGGTGCTCGGCAGCGATCCCTCGGCCGACCTCGCGGTGGTGAAGATCGAGGCCACGGGGCTCCCCACGGCGCGCCTCGGCGACAGCGACGCCGCCAGCGTGGGCGAGTGGGTGCTGGCCATCGGCGCGCCCTTCGGCCTCGAAGCCACCGTGACCCACGGTGTGTTGTCGGCTACCGGTCGCGGCGGCCTCGGCGTCAACGAGGTCGAGGACTACCTCCAGACCGACGCCAGCATCAACCCGGGCAACTCGGGTGGCGCGCTCATCAACCTCCGCGGCGAGGTGCTCGGCATCAACACCATGGTCGTGGGCCGCGGGTCGGGCATCGGGTTCGCGGTGTCGGCGCGCATCGTCCAGCAGGTGATGCGGCAGGTGCTCGCGACAGGTCGGGTCACCCGCGGCTGGATCGGCCTCTACGTGCAAGACCTCACCCCCGACCTCGGCACCTTCGGTGCGCCCGGTAGCGGCGCGCTGGTGAGCGCCGTCCTCGCCGGGAGCCCATCGGCGGCGGCGGGCCTTCGCCTGTCGGACGTCGTCGTGGCCATGGACGGTCGACCCGTGCGCGGACGCAACGACGTCACCCGGATGCTGGCCACGCACGCCCACGCCGAGGTCATCCCGATGACGGTGCTGCGCGACGGTCAGCGCGTGAACGTCTCGGTCACCACCGGGCTGCGACCTGGCGAGGCGCCGCCGCCGAGCGCTCCACCGCCGCCGCCGCCCGCGGAGCCGGGGCCGACGGGCTTCGGCATCACCATCGAGGCGCTACCCCCGCAGCTTGCGCCGCGCATCGGGCTGGAGCCGGGCATCGGCGTCGTGATTCGCGCGGTGCAGCGGGGCGGCGCGGCCGACCGCGCGGGGCTGCGTCCGTGGGACGTCGTGGTGGAGGCCGACCGTCGCCCGGTGCGCGGGACCGACGACGTGGTGGCCGCGGCGCGGGATGGTCGCGCGGTGTTTCTGGTGCGGCGTGGCGCGACCCAGGAGTACGTCGGGCTCGCGGTGGGAAACACCCAGTAAGGAACGATGCAGTGCGCGCTCTCCGGTCGGCGTTGGTGGCGGTGTGGTGTCTCGCGTACTCGGCCTGCGGTGAGCCCGACGAGACGCCGACGGCGTGGCGCTTCAGCCAGCCGCAGGTGGTGCAGCAGCGGTCGGACGGGGCGCTGCTCTCGGTGTGGCCCGTCCACGCGCCAGGGGGCCGAGACTTCCTGGCGATCACCAGCGCGCGGGGTGACGGCCCGGGCGTGACCATCATCGAGCGCGTCGGCACCGCATGGACCGGCGGCATCCAGTGGGTGCGCCCCGCGGGGACGACCTCGGAGACGGTGGCGTGGGTGACCAGCGAGCCGACGCCCGCGGTGCTCACCCGCGCCGACGGGGCCATCGGGACGGTGCTGTATGTGCGGCGCTTCCTCGGCGACACGTGGTCGGCGCCGGAGCCGGTGACGTTGCAGGGCACCGAGCAGCCGAGCGTCGCGAGCATGGCGCTGGGCGCGGGCGGAGCGCTGCACGTGGTCTACGCGGTGACGGGCGGGTCGTGCATGGGCGGGGCGCAACTGCGACATCGGGTGCGGGGCGCGGCAGGGTGGAGCGCGCTGCGGCTGGTGGCCGACACCTGCGGGCTCGATCAGGTGTCGGTGGCGGTCGATCCGTCGCCGGGTGATCCGCTGCTGGTGGCGTGGGCGGGGCCGTCGCGCGGGGCGGTGACGGCGACGGCGACGGACGTGCTCGCGAGCTCGTCGGCGCAGGGCAACGGCGTGGCGGTGGGTGATGCGGGCGCGACGGTGGCGATGTTTCGTCCGCCGTTTCGGGTGCTCACCGGGGACAACCAGGGTGTGATGGCGGTGCCGCTCGGGGGCGGACGGTTTCTCGCGAGCTGGTCGCTGACGACGACCAACCCGGCGGCGCCGGGGTCGGGGCAGCGGCGGGCGGCGTTCAACACATACGACCTGGCGAGGGATACGTGGGAGACGCCCAACATGGGGTGGTTCTTCGCCAACGCGTCGCCGTGGCTGGTGCCGCTGCCGGGGGCGGGCGCCATGGCCTTCGGGTCGGACGGCGATCAGCCGCAGGCGCGTCTGGTGATGCGGGTGTGGTCGGCGCCGGAGCGCCCCGCGACGTCGCGCAACGTCATCACGACGCCGACGGGTTTGGTGTCGTCGCTGCGGGGATTGCTCTCCCCCGAAGGCATCGCGCAGGCGACCTGGATCGAAACCCAGAACGGCGGATCACAAAGATTGTTGTGGAGCGCGGCGCTCCCGGTCGCGGTGGGCGACGCGGGGCGGTAGGTCAGACGACGGCGCTGGGGCCGATGACGAGCACCGGCACGGTGGCGTGCAGGAAGAGGCGCTCGGCGATGGAGCCCACGAGCACGCGGTTGAGGCCGGTGCGGGCGGAGGTGCCGACGACGAGGACGTCGCCGCCCCACTTGCCGACGAAGCGATTGAGCTCGGCGGCGGGGTCTTCGCCCACCTCCACGCCGTAGTCGATGGAGAGGCCGTGGGCCTTGGAGAGGTCCGCCGCGAGGTCGCGCAGGCGGTGCTCCAGGGTGCCCGTGACGGCGTCGTCGGCCTGGCCCGTGGGGATGAGCTCGGCCCGTGAGGGGACGACCGACACCAGCACCACCGAGCCGCCGACGTTGCCCGCGAGCCCGAGCGCGACCTTGACCGCGCGGTCACTCTTCTCCGTGAAATCCACACCGACGACCAGCTTCTTGAACACGATGGACACCTCCTGCAAAACGCCCGCGGACCCTAACAGAACCTCACCGCGCGGGGCACTGCCGACACTCTCACGAGGATGCCTATTGCGCTCGCGGTGCATTGCCGAAGAGGATCGCCGGGTGATGAAGAGAACCAACGGGCTACTGGTTGCTTCGACCGCCGCGCTCGCGCTCACGCTGGCAGCGCCCTCCACGGCGCACGCGCAGGTGGGCGGCGGTCGCAACTTCGGGCTCGGCCTCGCGCTCGGCTACCCCGACATCGGCCTCTCGGCGCAGTACTTCATGAACCCGCGGAGGTCGCTCCAGTTCGTGGCCGCGTTCTGGTACCGCAACGGCTACATCGGCCGGCGCGACCTCACGGGCGACCAGCCCGCCGACAGCGGCATCTTCCTCCGCGGGGACTACCTCTTCCATCCCAACGTGCTGACGCGCGGCTCGGTCGCGGCGCTGGAGTGGTTCGTCGGCCCTGGTATCAACGCGGGCTTCGGCTTCGGCGGCAGCTCGTGGTTCAGCCTGGGCATCGAGGGCGCCATCGGCCTCGCGGTGCAGTTTCTCCACGCGCCCATCGACATCACGGTGGAGTTCGTCCCGCGCATCGTCCTCGTGACGAGCAACGGCTTCTACCCCGACTTCATCCCGTCGGGCACCCTGCACGCCCGCTACTACTTCTGACCGGCGTGCCGCACCTCCACCACGCGCTCGTGGAGGCAGTGGCTCCTACGCCCGCGCCTTGAGCACGGCCCGCAGGCCGCTCGCGTACTCCGGCGGGATCTTCTCCCATTGGTACGACAGGTCCTGCGGGGGGAGCGTCACCTCGTAGTCCCGCGCCAGTCGCACCATGAACGTCTTCATCAGCAGCGTGGAGAAGTCGACGCCCGCGCACTTGTGGCCCTTGAGGGGGTCGCCCACGCCCTGCGGGAAGAAGCCGGTCGGGTGCTTGAGGTCTTCGGCGCGGCCCTCGGCGAAGCGCTCGGGGTCGAAGCGCGACGGGTCGGCGAAGAGGTCGGCCTCGTTGCCGCTCGCGTAGTTGCAGAGCATCACCATCCACCCCGCGGGGACGGTCTTCCCCTCCATGGTGAAGTCGCTCTTCGCCTTGCCGAAGCTCACGGCCACGAAGGGCGCGCTGCGCTTCATCTCCTTGGCGACGCTTTCCAGGTAGGGCATGCGGTGGAGCGCCTCGACGGTGACGGGCTTCTCCCCGAGGTGCCGGTCGATCTCGGCGCGGAGCTTCGTACGAACGGTCTCGTCCTGCGCGAGGGCGACGAGGCCGCGGGCCATGTGCGCGAAGGTGATGTAGCCCGCGAGGTTGAAGTGGTGGAGTTCTTTGAGGGCGTCTTCGCCGTCGATGCGCGAGCCGTCCTCGGCGGGCTTCGCCAGCATGCGCGACAGCCCGTCGTCGGTGGGCTTCGCGGTGCGGTCGGCGAGCACCGCGCGGTAGCGATCGAAGATGCGGGCCTGGGCGGACTTCGCCTTCGCAAAGGCCGTCCCGGGCAGCGGGATCGGGATGGCCGTAAACGCCTTCACCATCACCTTGAAGTCGGCGACGTTCTCGTCGAAGGAAGGCCCTGCGTCGGAGCCCACCATGGTGCGCGCGATGACCTCCAGCGCGAGGTTCTTGAGCCCCTCGGTGATGGGCGCGTCGCCCGCGGACGACCAGCGCGCGAGGTAGCGCTCCACCGTCGACTCCATCACGGGCATGTACTGCGTGAGCGCCTCGCGGCTGAACGCTCCCATCACCTGCTGCTTGCGCCGCAGGTGGGCGGGGCCATCGAGGAGGGGGAGGCTCGTGCCGCCGAAGAAGTCGGCGATGTGCGGGGCCATGCCGCCGGCGCGCTGCACCTTCGCTTCGTCGTTGAAGATGCGCGCTCCCTCCGCGCCCACGAGCAGCGCCGTGTCCTTGAAGAGGATGCTGCTGCGAAACACCTTCCCGAAGCGCGCGCGCCGCTCGTCGACGAAGTGAAACTGGTCCTTGAGGAAGGCCAGGGTCTCGCCGAGCAGTGGGAGGCCGCGGTCGCCCGGGGGGAGGGTGGTGTCGTTCATGGTGATGGGAGCCTCGTGCGCGCTGGCAACCGGTGCTTCGGGTGCGCGCCGTCCGCCTACGCCGTCGCTGCGCCCCGTGGATTTCGCCGACTGTACGCGGTCGTTCGGTGCCGTACCATTGCACCCGTGGAGACCTCCCTCGACCCCTCGGATGCTCCGGCGCTCGCAGTGCCATCCCCGATCGACGACCGGGCGCACTGGCACCCCGTCCACACGGTCTACGGCGGCGCCCACCGTTACACCCACGACGTCGTCGCGAAGGTGGGACGGCACGCGACGGCGCTGCTCGACACGCTCGTGGGTTCGCTCGCCGACCTGCGGGCGCTGCCCTTCGGCTTCGACGAGCCGCCTGACGACACCACCCTCGACCGCATCTACCGGGGGCTCGTCGACAAGCTGCACCGCGAGCCCGTGGAGGACTACCGCGTCGACTTCGAGGACGGCTTCGGCCCGCGCCCCGACGCCGAGGAAGACCGCTTCGTCGTCGAGGCCGCGACCGCGATGGCCCGCAGCCGCGACGACCACACCCTCCCGCGCGTGGTGGGCATCCGCGTGAAGCCCCTCGCGGGCGAGACGGCGGGGCGCGCCGTGCGGACGCTGGACGGGTTTCTGACCACGCTGGCCAGGGCGGGCGGGCCGGTGCCGGGCTTCGTGGTGACGCTGCCGAAGGTGTCGCGGCGGTCGGAGGTGGCGGCGTTGGCGGACGTTCTCACGCGACTGGAGCGAGCGCTGGGCTGGCCCGTCGGGTCGGTAGGGGTCGAGTTGATGGTGGAGACCCCGCGCGCGCTCATCGGCGACGACGGAACGGTGGCGCTGCCCGGCCTGGTGCAGGCGGCCGAGGGGCGGTGCGCGGCGGTGCACCTGGGCGCGTGGGATCTCACGGCGTCGCTCGGAGTGGGCGCGTCGCAGGCGACGTTGCTGCACCCGTACTGCGACCTGGCGCGCTCGCTGATGACGGTGTCGCTCGCGGGCACCGGCGTGCGCGTGGTGGACGGGGCGACCAACGTGATGCCCGTGGAGGTTCACCGCGGGGCAGAGCTGACGGATGCACAGCGCGCGGAGAACCGGGCGACGGTGCTGGGCGCGCTCGGGGTGATGACGAAGCACTGGCGGCACGCGGCGATGATGGGCGTGCACCAAGGGTGGGACCTGCACCCGGGGCAGGTGATGTGGCGGCACGCGCTGGTGATCGCGCACGCACGGGCGGGGTTTGCGGCGACGGCGCGGCGGCTGAGGGCGTTCATTGATCAAGCGGCGCACGCGGTGAGGGCGGGGGCGGTGTTCGACGACGCGGCGACGGGGCAGGGGTTGCTGGGCGACGTGCTGCGCGCGGTGGACTGCGGGGCCGCGACCGAGGACGAGGTGATGCAGGCGCTGAGCGTGTCCATGGACGCGCTGCGGACGCGGTCGTTCGCGGCGATTGTTCAGAGGTAGCGGCGGGCTGCGTGCGGAGGTCGGTGCCCTCGCGGTCGCCGGTCCCCTCTCCAATGGACCCGCCGAGCCCGTTGACGGTGGGCCGCGCTCTGGATGACCCTCCGCGCGCCCTATGCGACCCAACGCCCGCGGACTCCTGCTCGATCGCACCGCCTCGGAGATCGAAGCCTCGCCCTTCGCCAAGACCTACCCCCTCGTTCGCGTGACGGGCGGTGACGACGCGGCCGACCCTCGGCTGCGCGGCATGAAGCGGGTCGCGTGGCGCTCGCAGATCCTGGGCGACGCCGCGGAGCTCGAAGCCCTCTTCGACGAGGACGATCACAGCGAGGTGGTGAGCCTCTGGATCGACCGTCGCGCCCTGCAAGACCGCACGCTCGCGGCCGGCGCGATGGCGGCGTACGCGCGCTTCCTCGCCGACGCGGCGGGCGAGACGACGGCCGACGACCGCAAGTCCCTCGGCAACATCCTGGCGGTGTCCTATGACCAGACGCGCACCTTCGCGGCGGTGCTCGAAGCCCTGTCGTGGGTGCCGCGCGACGGGGCGGGCGGGGCGACGGAGGTGTTTCTCGGGCGGCGCATGGAGGCGTCGGCGACCTTCGCGAAGAAGGGCGCCACCGTCGTGGTGCGCAACGAGGAGGGCGGTCGGCGGCTGCACGTCGGCGTGGCGACGCAGAAGGCGGTGTTCGACCTGGGGCAATTGCTCTTCAGCGCGCCGGTGGGCTTCGTGAAGGGCGACCGCACGGGCGTGGCCGGATGGAAGACGCCAGAGCTCGACGCCACGCCGTTTGGCCGGAGGTTTTCGCTGGAGCTCGATCGCACGGGCAAGCCCGTCGGGCGCATCGCCAAGCGGTACTTCGGCTTCGCGCGCATCGCCCGCACGGCGAAGCTGGAGCTGCTCATCGAGCCGACGCGCGGCATGGTGGGTGTGGTGCTCAAGGTCGACCAGGAGTGGATCGAGTCGTCGGACACCAACTACTTCGCGGCGCTGGAGCTGATCACGGCCTTCGTGGCCGAGGGGCTCGGCGACGCGCCCGACGCGCGCAGCAAGATCGAGATCGGTGACCTGTTCTCGTGTGCGCCGGGTGACGACGACCTCTTCAACGCCATCAAGAAGGAGCTGCCCTTCGTCCTCAAGGGGAAGAACGGCGCGGCCACGGCCGTGTTTCTCGGCGAGGCCGAGAGCGCCGAGGGGACGCTCGACGAAGGTCAGGTCACGGTGAGCTTGAAGGAAGGCGACGACGGCTGGCTGGAGTGCGCGTTCTTCCTGGTGGAGTTTGCGGAGGCCATCGACGGCCAGGAGTGACGACGGCCCGACCGTCAGCCCAGCAGGTCCTTGACCAGCTTGGAGAGCGGGCGGAAGTGCAGGTTCTTGGCGTCGCCCAGGAGGTCGAACACCGCCGTCTCGGTAGTGGTCACCGTCACGCCCTGAGTGGCCAGCGCCGCCAGCGCGGTGGTCTTGCACCCAGGGTCACGCGACGCCACGGCGTCGAAGGGGACGTGCACATGGAAGCCCCGCCGGGCGAGGTCGCGCGCCGTCATGAACACGCAGACGTGCGCCTCGACGCCGACCACGATCACCGACCGCACGCCCGCATCCGCGAGCCCCTTGGCGACCTCCGGCGGACCCAGCGCCGAGAACACCGTCTTCTCGTACACCGCCGGCTTCGGGCTCATGCCCGCGAGCTTCGCGCCCACGGCGGCGACCGTCGGCCCGAGGCCCGCGGGGTACTGCTCGGTGACGAACACCGGCAGCTTCATCCGCTGCGCCGTCTCCAGCAGCAGGTCGACGGCGCGCAGCATCCGCGCGGCGTCGGGCGCGTGCATCGCGGGCATCAGCTTCTCCTGCACGTCCACCACCAAGAGCGCCGTCTGCCCGGGAACCAACGTGATCGCGTCCATAGGCTCGTACCGGTAGCACCCGCGGCCGACCCTTGAATAATTCCTAGACCGCCCTCCGGCCCCGCGCGTCCGATGCACCACCGCGCGCACTCCCGACGTCCGACCGCGTGACCTCCGTCGTCACCACTCAGGGCGCCCGCGCGCTCGTGCGTCGTCGTCCGTCTTCGCCGGAGGTCCATCGTTGCCATGAACTCGTCCAACCGCGCTCGCGCCCGCCACCCGGGCAACCTCGTCGTCATCGCGCTCCTCGCCGGGTGCGCCACCGCCGGGGGCATCGCCTCGCGACGCGCTGCCGTCGAGCCCGCGCGTGACGTCGCAGCCCCTGGGCACCGCGCCGTCGTGCACGTCGACCTGCCCACCTGCGAGCCCTCCCGCAACGCCCGCGTCGCCTCGCCCAACGCGGCCCACGGCGACCCCGACGCACGCCGCGCGGCCCAACGCGGCCTCGGCTTCGTGTCGCGCGAGGCGGTGGCGTGGCAGACGCAGCACAACTGCTACGGCTGCCACGTTCAGGCCGTCACCTTCGAGGCGCTCACGGTCGGGCGCGAGCACCGCTACGACGTCAGCGAGCCCGAGTTTCGCGAGGTGCTGCGCGGTCTCACGGAGATCCGCGGCGGCCACCGCAACACGGGCGGCCTCAGTGTTGGTGGCAGCGGGATGCCCGCTACGTCGCGGGCCTTCGGCGGCGCGGCCTTCGCGCGCTACGACCGCACCGAGGACGGCGCCCTGCGAGACGACCTCCTCGCCGTCGCCCAGCAGCTCGTCGCCTACCAGAACCCCGACGGATCGGTTCGCAACGACGACACCCGCTTCCCGGTGGTGCAGGGCCCGTTGCAGGCCACGACGCAGGCGCTCCAGACGTGGCACCAGGCGTACTCGCGCAGCGCCGACGAGCGCTGGCTCGGCCCGACGCGCGAGGCCGAGGCGTGGCTCCAGGCGCAGGCCCGCCGACTCACCGACCTCCCCGACGCGGGGACCGTCGACCTCAACTACGCCGTCATGGGTCTCCTCGAAGCGGGCGCCCAACCGAGCGAGGCGACCCTCGTGGCGCTGGCCTCACGGCTGCGCGAGCGGCAGGCGGAGGATGGCGGCTGGAGCTACCAGCGCACGGGCGACACCAACGCCTTCGCGACGGGTCAGACGCTGCACGCGCTGCGCTCGCTCGGCGCGAGCGACGACGACGCGACCGTGGCGCGCGGGACGCGCTGGCTGGTCACGCACCAGCAGGAAGACGGCGGCTGGTCGCACGGTGGGGCAGGGAAGGCCGAGGCGATGTGGGCGGTCTTTGGGCTGGTGAGCGTCGACGTCATGTCGCTCGCGCTGGACGGGTTGCGAGACGGCGAGCACGTCAGCGGCAACCCCACGGTGCGGGCGCGCGCGGTGGACAACAACGGCGCCGGAGTGAGGCAGGTGGAGATGCTCCTCGACGACAACCCGGTGGGCCGGGCGTGCGGGGCGGCGCTCGCGCAGACCGTCGACCTCGCGGGGCTCCCGGCGGGCGTGCACACCATCGACGTGGTGGCGACCAACGATCGCGGCCAGCAGGCGCGCCGACGGGTGGAGCTTTACACCGGGCAGTACTACCTCGTGACGCCGGGGACACGGTGGACAGAGGGCAACACGGTGTTCTCGCTGCGCAACGTGGCGCCGCGCGAGGTGGCGGGGACGGTGCGGGTGACGGTGCGGACGCCGGAGGGGCGGGCCATCTGGCAGCACGACGAGGCGTCGGCGCAGGGTCCCGTGCGCGTCACCTGGAACGGCCGCCCCACGCAAGGCGACCCCGCGCCTGCGGGGAGGTACGTGGCGACGGTGGCCTTCGTCGATGGTTCGGGGCGGGCGCTCCAGAGCGTGGAGCTGCCCTTCGTGCACGACACCCCAGAAGCGCAGCAGGCCAACTACGCGCAGGTGCAGGGGCAGCTCAACGCGGAGGGCGCGGGCGGCGCGGCCAACGCGGAGGTCGAGCTGGTCGACCACGCGGGGCGCGTGGTGCAGCGCACGCAGAGCACCGAGTCGGGGGCGTACCGCTTCAGCAACATCGACCGCGGCAACTACCGGGTGAGGGTGCGGCGGCCGGGGTTCCGGGCGGCGGAGATGCCCGTGTCGGCGGCCCCGGCGGCGACGTCACACGCGGACATGGGGCTCGCGCACTGATCACGAGGCGCCGAGAGGGTCCTACCCGTCGATCCAGTCGGTGAGGCCCTCGCGGCGGTGCACCTCGCGCAGGCCCGGGTCGCGGCGCATGCGGTCGACGTAGGCCCCGACGCGGGACCATGAGGTCGCGGGTCGGGGCATGTTGCGCGACCAGCGCGCGAGCATCGTCGCGAGGTGATCGGCGGCGGTCTTGCGCTCGCCCAGCAGGAAGGTGCGTCCGTCGGCGAGCTGGTCGTCGAGGCGGTCCCACGCGGCCTCGACCTGGATGCGCGCCCGCTCGCGGATGGCTTCGGCGCCGGTCGGGTCGCCGTCCTGATCGGCGTAGAACCAGTTGCGATAGGCGGGCAGCAGGTTGTTGGCGAGCGACACCATCGTCTGGAGGTAGGCCGCGCGTTGTGGTGCACCCGGCTCGACACCGAAGCCCGACTCGGGGTGGCGCTCGGCGAGCAGCATCAAGATGGCCGCTGACTCGGAGACGGGTGCGCCGTCGACGATGAGCGTGGGGACGCGGCCCTGCGGGTTGAGTCGCAGGTAGTCGGGGTCGCGCTGTTGCCCGCGGTCGAAGTCGAGCATGCGCAGCTCGAAAGGAACGCCAAGGTCGAGCAGCATCCAGTGGACGCAGAGGCTCGCGGTGGAGGGGCTGCCGTAGAGGACGTAGGGCTGGCTCATGGCGAAGACGTACCGCGTCCGCGGGGCGTCGGGGAGATGAGGCACAGCTCGCGTAGAAGCCGATGCAGTCGCGGTGCAACTGTCGTCGATCGGGGGCGCGCGGCGACAACACGGCGACGATCGCGACAACGCAGTGCGCGGGAGTGCCCAGGGTCGACAGCTTCTGCGCGGCGACGGGCACAGGCTCTGATCGTCGACGCGAGGGTGCGGCGCGAGGCTCCGGCCGCCGCCCTGTAGCGCTCGATGTGCGGTGGGTGATCCACGCGCCACGCCGACGTCCGCCGGGGCCGCGAAGAGGTGTCCGATGAAGATCTCTGCGTCTGCGATCGTGCTGTTGTTCCTCGTGCTCGCTTGCAAGCGGGAGGCGCCTGCGGTGGCTCCCGAGGTCGTCGCGCCCGCTCCGCCGCCTGCGCCGGTGGCGGTGGTCGCGCCCGCTCCGGTGACACCGCCGCCAGCCGTCGTCGCGGAGGACGTCGCCGCGCCGACGATGGCGGCGCCCGCGGCGCCGGATGGGGCTGTCGCAGCGCCGCCCGTTGCGCCCGCTGTGCGCTGAACGCAAAGACCCGTAGCCTGCCGCGGTGGCCTACGACCAGTTCACCGCGCGCGAGCTCGCCGAGATGTACGCGGCTCGGATCTTCAACGAGCGTCGAGATCGTCGGACGCCCGTCGTCTTTGGGGCGGTCACGAGCGGCAGCGACTGGCGCTTCCTGCGGCTGACCGGAGACACCGTGGAGATCGACACGGCGGAGTACTACTCCCGCGACGTCGAGCGCATCGTCGGGGTGCTCGTGCACATGCTCACGGTCGCTGCTCCGCAGGTCGAGCCCGCGGCGGGAGCGGGCTGACGGGGGGTGGTGCAGAATCGTCGTCGCGGTCGCCGCGCCGAGGGTGGGCCCCTCACGGTGTCACCGTCCACCCGCACCCGCGCGGGAACGCCGTCGGCCCGGCAGCTCCGTACGCCTGCGCCCACGACCGATAGAAGTCCCTCGTCCGTCGCACGAAGTCGGCGAGCTCCGGATCGCGCGCCGCCGCGGCTTCCATCCACGCCGCCGTCGGAACGATGAGCCCGTTGGCGCTGCCCAACCCGGGCACGCGCGTCGACAGTCGATGCACCGTCGGCGCCTCGGCCCACGGGTCAGCCGGGTCTTCCGTCGGTCGCATCCCGGGCTGATCGGACCACGCCTCGATGAAGGTCATCTCCCCCTGATCGTTGAAGGTGAACTCCTCGAAGATCGGGCACAGCCCCCGCTCGTACGAGAACGACACGCGACAGCGCGCGAAGGGCTGCACCGCAAACGCACGACAGTCGCGCGTGGGCACCGTCGACGGCTCGACGCTGAGCGCGAGGCGCGTGCCGGTGATCATCTGCATGCGCTCGTACCCGGTGAGCAGGTACCAGGGCGGCCACTCCCATCGCGCGACCCGCGTCGAGTAGTTGGGAACGATCGCCGGATCAGCCCGCATGTCGAGCGTGTCGAAGTACAGGTTGGCCTGCGCGACATAGTAGGCGGGCGTCTGTCGCGGCCGCAGCGCCGTCGACAGCGCCGCCTCTGGTACCGGCGCCGGCGCCGGGTCGGCACCACAAGCCGCTGCGCTCGCCACCGCGACGACAAGTCCCCCGAAGGTCCTCGATGGATTCCGCACGCTCGCAGTGTCCCTTCCACTTCGCCCTCGAACCCGATCGCCCGCGGTCGAGCACCCACAAGGCTCCCGCGAGCACCCATCCGTCAAGGCCCGCCTGGTGGGTGCGAGCCCGATGGACTTCGCCCTCGCACGCGTCGCACGATCGCCTCCATGAGCTCCGCGTCGGCATCGCACCCCTTCCTCTTCGTCAACCACGGCGCGCCCGACGTGGAGTCGCTGGGCAAGTCCGAGGCGGTGTTCGTGTGGTTTCGCGATCCCGTCGCCGCGGACGATCGGGCGCGCATCGTCGCCGGCCTCCCGTCGCCGCTCGATGACGTCCAATACTGGGGTCGCGAGTTTGTCTGCCTGGGCAGCCGCGGCGACTCCTATGGCTTCGCCGTGCTCTTCGACCACACCCCGGAGCCCGAGCGCTCGGCGCTGCGGGCCGCCGACCCGACGCGCGACCCCGCCGGGTGGCAGCGCGCCTTCCAGGCCGCCACCGAGCGCCTCGACGAAGCCGCCGCAGACTTCGCCGATGCGCTCGAACGTTGGGTCATGGGTGTTCACGACATCGCGCCGGTCGCGCTCTTCTGGGGCCCCTCGGGCACGCCCGACGACGACGCGTGGCACCAGTGGAGCACCGCCAACTTCGCCGACACCATGGCCGAGCGCCTCGCGCGCTCCACCACCGACCGTGGCGGCCGCGAGTACCTCGCGTGGATCAAGCGCCACTGCGCCCCGCTGCTCGTCGCGCCCGCGAAGAAGCGCGCCACGTCGGCTGACGCCACGGCGCGCGCCATCGCCACGCTCGACGCCGCGTGCCGCGACGGACGACCGAAGGAGTACGTCTCGCGGCTCACCTACGAAGAGCAGGAGGTGCTGCGCCTCGGCGAGCTCGTCGCGGGCTTCGTCGGAACCACCGTCGACCGCGCCACCCGCCTCGAACGCCTCGCCCCGCTCACGCAGCTCCTCTACCTCGCCGGGTACGACGTCGACCACGCGTGGCTCGCTCGGGCGTACCCGTCACTGCCCGAGCGGGTGCGCGTGCTCATCGAGGCGCTCGCTCCCGATGAGCGGCGGTCGGCGGTTCCGCTGGCGGTGATGATGGCGCAGACGATCACCCGCGATACGCCCGCGTTCGACCGCTCGCTGCGACGCGCCGGCGCGCTCGCGGCGCACGTGCTGCGGGTGGCCTTCGATCAGCCCGGATGCCGCGGCGCCACCTACGCGCGGGCCTCGCGCTACCTGCGCTGGGCGAAGCGCTACGCCGAGGCGCGCAGCACGGCCGAGGAGGGGATCTTCCGCTACGGCGAGCGGCGCACGCTGCTGCGGGCGGCGTCGAAGGCGGCGCGTGCGATGGGCGACGAAGCGGCCGCGGTCGGCTACGAGGAGAAGCTCAACGCCGACCCGCCAGGCACACCTCGACCTCGTCGGTGATGAGCCCGTCGACCACCGCGCCCAGTGCCGTGAGCTGCGCCCGATCGTTCACCGTCCACACCAGCACGGGATAGCCCTGCAAGCGCATCCGCCAGGCGAAGCCAGCCCGTAGCAGCCGATGGTTGGGGCACACGAAGTCCGCGCGGCACGCCCGCAGCCGCCACTCGGGGAAGATCTCACCCAACCGCGTCCACGCGCCGCGCTTCGGTCGCTGCACGCCCAGCAGCAGCCCCGCCACGCACGACGGTTCGAGCCGCTTCAGCTCGCGCACCACGGCGTCCTGAAAGCACTTGAACACCACCCCATCGAGCGGCCCCGCGCGCTTCGCCACGGCGAGCACGCCCGCCTCCGTGCCCGCGACCTTCAGCTCCACGTCGACGCGCACCCGCCCACGACACAACGTCAACAGCTCACCGAGCCGCGGCGGCGTCACGACCCCCGCAGCCTCGCACGCCCTTGCCAGCTCGGCGTACGGCACCGCGCTCACGGTCACGCCCGCGATCGTCGGGTCGTGCACGCACACGAGCTCGTCGTCGGACGTCGCCCGCACGTCCACCTCGACGAAGTCCGCGCCCAGCGCGATCGCCCGCTCCATGTGAGCGAGCGTCTGCTCCCCCGCGATGTCGGCGTACCGCCCGCCGCGATGCGCCACCACGAGCGGACGCGGCGATGACGGAATCAAGCGACCCCCTCGGGCGCGGCCACGGCAGCGGCCACACCCGCCGCGTCGAAGTGCTCGACGTGAACGCGCGCTGCGGGCACCCCGGCCGCCGCGAGCGCCTCCGAGACCGCGGTCATGTAGCCCTCCGATCCGCACAGGAAGAACGCCGCCGTCGGA
This sequence comes from Polyangiales bacterium, assembly GCA_044229975.1. GTDB lineage: Bacteria > Myxococcota_A > Polyangia > Polyangiales > SCUS01. Next base: position 83,018 of record JBGARZ010000013.1, on the reverse strand, counting down.
AAGCGCCGCGCCAGCGCGTGCACGTCGGCGCGCGTGATGCGCCCGGCGCGCGACGTGTAGCGAGGGCGGATGGTGAGGTTTGCGCACGCGGCTTCCGAGAGCTCGCCGAGCACCGCGGCGTCGGCCTCGTGGCGCGTCGACCAGTCGATCAGCACGCGGTGTGGCAACCCTCGGCGGATCACGGTGCGCGCGAAGCAGAGCGCGGGTGTCACGCCGATGCCGCTCGTCAAACAGACGACCGGGGCGGGGCCTTCGTCCCAGACGTAGGTTCCGCGCGGGGCGGAGGCTTCGAGGGCGGTGCCGGGCTGGGCCACGTCGCACAGCCACACCGAGAAGCGCCCGGTGGGCTCGCGCTTCACCGTCACCTCCCACGGCGCACCCGGCGCGCCCGACAGCGTGTACGGGCGGTCGACCACCTGGCCGTTGATCGTCGCGCGCAGCACCACGTGCTGACCGGGTCGCGACACGGGCAGCGCCTCGCCGCTTCGACCCGACAGGAAGACCCGCACCACGCCCGGTGCAAGCACCACCCTTCGTGCGACGACGACGGGCAGGAAGCTCGCCTTGCCGAGCAGCTCCAGCAGCCCCGGGATGCACGACCCGCAGGACATCCCGCAGCCGGTTCGCTGACTGAGCGCTTCGAGGTCGGCGACGCCCTCCGCGAGGGCCAGCCGCACCCTCGCTCGCGTCACCCGCATGCACGCGCACGCGATGCCCTCGTCGTCCGCGGCGAGCGCCCCGGTGCGCGTCAGCGTGGCCTCCTCGGCAGGCAACAGCGGGCGCCCCTCGATGGCCCGCGCGAAGGCCGCCGCAAGCAATGGGCGGCTGGCCTGCGCGTCGATGCGGACGATGCGCCCGTCGGACTCGACCTCTACGCGAATCGCCTCGTCGGGCGTGGTGAGCACGCGCGCCGTCGTGCCCGCGGACGCCTGCAGCCGCACCGCCTCGGAGCCGATCACGTGCGACGACACGAACGACCGCCCGTCGGCGAGGTGGAAGAGCTGCGTGAGACAGGCCGCGCCGTCGACCGAGCCCAGGTAGTGGGTGACGAAGCCGCGTTGGGGGAGTTCCCACACCTTCTGGAGCGTCGCGAGGTGGTCGCGCGCCTTGCCCGAACCCGCCGCCAGCGCCAGCGCGTCGCGCGGAACCTTCAGCAACCGCGTCGTCCCATCGACCACGGCCGTCAGGCGCCGGGTCACCTCGTCGCGCTCGCCGACGCACACGCCCGGGCCCGCCGACGCGACGCGCACCGACGCGCCCTCGCGCTCCTCGAAGACCTCCACCGCCCCCGCGAGCACCACGTACGCCGCGCCGGTGGGGTCGCCCTGTCGGAAGAGCACGTCGCCGTTTTCGCGGTCGAGCGTCTCGGCGCGCGCTTCGAGCGTCGCGAGGAGGCTGCGCACGAGGTCGGTGCCGCGGGAGAGCTGCTCCTGCACCTGCCGCTGGCCGAGGGCTTCGAGCTCGTGGCGCAACCCGGGCGCGTTGGCGCAGAGCGCGTCGAGCTGGTCGACGCCCACGCGCGCGAGCAGCGAGTGGGGTGCGAGGCCGCGCACGCTCGCGTTGCGAACCCGACCGGCGAGAAGGGCCTGCTCGCCGAAGTGGTCGCCGGGGCGAAGCTCGGCGAGGGCGACCTCGGCGCCGTCGGCGGCGTGGATGAAGACGTGCACCGCGCCGGAGACGATGACGTAGAAGGCGTCGGCCGACTCGCCCGCGCGCACCACGATGTCACCGCCAGCGACCTCGACACGCTCGACGTCGCGCAGCAGCGCGCCGAAGGCTTCGGGGGCGAGCGACGAGAACAACCCCGAGCGCATCAGGGCGTAGGCGACCGGGTCCATCAGGCGTCTACCGTGGCGAGTCGGACGGGGACGCCATGGCGAGAGCGCAGCGCGAAGAAGCCTTCGAGGGGCAGCGGCTCGTCGCTCACCGGCAGCGCGCGAAAGCGCTGGAGGAAGAGCACCAGCAGCATGCGGATCTCCAGCGTCGAGAGCCGCGCGCCGACGCACATGCGGGGCCCTGAGCCAAAGGGGAGATAGGCGTAGCGCGATCGCTTCTCGACCTCGGCGGGGAGGAAGCGGTCGGGGCGGAACACCTCCGGCGCGTCCCACGTCGAGGCGTGGCGGTGCACGAAGTAGGGGGAGGGGAAGGCCATGGTTCCTTCGGGGATGCGGTAGCCGCGGAGCACCGTGTTGGTCTGCGCGATGCGCGCGAGAAACCACACGGCAGGCAGGACGCGCATGGACTCCTGCACGACGCGTTCGAGCAGCGGCAGGCGGTCGAGGGCGTCGACGGTGGGCGCTTCGCTACCGAGGACAGAGGCGATCTCGGCGCGCGCTGCGTCCTGCTGGGCGGGGTTTCGCGCGAGCAGCCACGTCGTGTACGCGAACACGTTGGGCGGATTGTCGGCCGACGCGATGAGCGCGAGCATCAGGCTGTCGCGGACGCGGGCGCGGTCGATGTCGTGGTCCTGGCGGAAGCGTTCGAGGTAGGTCGGCGGCTCGCCCGGCGTGGCGGGGGTGGCGAGCGCGCGGGTGATGATGCCGTCGAGGAGCGCGAGGTCTTCGGTGGCCTGGGCCGACGACGTGGTGCCGCCCGCGACCTGACGAAAGCCCCAGCGCTGCAAGCGCAGGAGCGCGTCGGGGTAGCGGTCGGCCTCGTCGTCGGTGAGCTGAAACCCGAACTGCGGCGTCGCCCACTTCGCGAAGAGACGCACCGCGTGCCGGGCCACGTCGAAGGGCGCGTCCGAGCGCGCGTGGGCCTTCCACGACTCGATGGCTCCCGCTGCGTCACGCGCGAACGCGGTGCTCGCCCGCGCGGTCATCTGCGGGTGAAACGACGGCTGCACCATCTGGCGGTTGAAGAGCCACTCGTCGCCGTTGGTGGTGAGCACGTTGCGGCCGATGAGCGGCACGAGGCCCTCGCCGCGCTTCCACACGTCGGGCTGCTCGAAGATCTCGCGCACCGCGTCGGGGTGCTGAACGAACACCGTCGGCTTGTAGAGCAGGTCGACGCGCACGGTGTCGCCCACCGCGGATGCGGCGCGCAGGAGATCGAGGGCGTTTTGACGGAAGGTCCAGAGGTTGGCGACGGGCGACCGCGCGAGCTGCGGGAGCGCCGGGTCGAGGGCGCGGCTCTGGGACTTCGCGGCGCGAAACCCGCTGAGGTGCTCGGACAGCTTCACGGGGTCTCCATCGGGGTCTTCATGGCGCGGGCGCGAGGCCGAGCCCGGAGCGCACCCCGGCGTCACGGCTGACGCGCCAGATCTTCTGGTCGAGATAGTAGTGGTGCATCGCGACGACCCACCACAGGGCGTTGATGTACTCGGCGGCCGAGAAGACCCCGGTGCGAGCGTGGGTGTGCGGCGTGAGCGGCCAGTAGCGGCCGTCGAAGGACCAGCTCGCGTATCGCATCACGACGGCGAGCGCGGCGCCGATCGCGTACCACGCGATGGGGTTGCGGAAGAGGCGCGCGGCCAGGCCGTAGGTCTCGCCCTGCGGGTCGCGTCCGTAGCGGCGTCGTCCGAAGCACCACACGATCGCGTTGTACTGGATGTTGTGGAAGCTGGTCACGATCACGGCGAGGGCGACGAGCTCGATGCGGAGCGACCACGTGGGGTGCAGCAGCACGGCGAGGTGCAGCGGGACGCAGGAGGCGAGGAAGAGGTTCTTGCCGAAGTTGATGGTCTTGCGGCGGCGCAGCTCCTTCACGACGTAGGCGACGACGGCCGCGGCGATGAGGGCGCCGAGCGACCACACGAGCCCGCGCTCGACGGTGCCGAGGGCGGGACCGAGGCCGAGGCTGGTGCGCGCGGTCGGGTGCCGCAGCGCCCACGACGCGAAGGGCGCGAGCATCACGACGTAGAAGACGGCGGCGTCGAAGGGGTTCTGCGCGCCGGCGGGTTGACCGCCCTTGCGCTGGTAGAGCGAGAGGAAGCCGTAGTGCTGCCGGACGACGTGCCAGTACGCCCAGAGCTGCGCGAAGACGAGGAAGAGCGCGAAGGGCACGCGGTTGCCGGTGACGTGACCCCAGGCGAGCGTGGCGATGGGGAGCAGCGCCCACGCGAAGGCGCCGATGAAGAGCGGGCCGCGGGTGCGACGCTCTTCGCGATCGAGGTAGGTGCGCGAGATGGTGGCCCAGAGGTGTGGACCATCGAGGAAGAGGATCCAGAACCAGTAGAGGTGAAACGCGGGCACGCCGACGACGACGTGGAGCAGCAGCATCGCCCAGCCCGCGAGGGCCGCGCCCATGTAGAACGGGACGTCGATGGAGGGGCCTTCGAGCCAGCGGATGGAGGTGCTCACGACGCCTCCCATCGGCGCGGAAGGTCAGGCGCGGAGGTCGGAGGTCGGAGGCCGTCTCGGGGTGGCTGGGTCATCGCCTGTCTCTCCAACGAAGGCATCGTGAGGCGCCAGCGCAAGGCAGATGCCAGCTGTGACGGGCGCGCCATGGAGGCCGCGCGGGCCCATGGCGCGAGGCGTCGACGCGCCGACCGACGCGCGGGCGCCACGGTGGATCGCGGTGCCGCTCAGTCGCTGGCGAGCACGGCCCGCATGTTCTGTTGCAGGGTCTGCGCGTGGCTCTCGGGCACCGTCACCTGATGCGGAAAGCCACCGATCTCCAGGCTGAACGAACGCAACGGCGCGGCCCCGAAGCGCGCCGCCTGCTCAGGGGTCAGCGACAGAGCGAGATGCCACTGCGTGATGGTGCCGTTGTCCCGGCTCGCGCCGATCACGGGCACTGCCTCGGCCTCGGTCGTCAGCGAGAGGGTCTGCTCTCCCAGTCGAAACGCCACCGCCGTCTCCGCGGGGACCGACCGCCGCACCACGCTCGGGTCGGAGAGGGTGACCTCCAGCTTCGTGGTCGAGCGCGTGTGCGTGGCGCCCACGGAGGTGAGGTGCCCGCCGTCGAGATGAACCACGAACGCTCGCGTCCGTCCGGCGAAGGGGTCTTCGTAGACGCGGATGCCGGTGCCCTGCGGGACGCAGGCCGGTCCAGCGGCGAACATCAGCGCGAGGAGGGCGGCGCGAAGCGTGTGACGCACGACGCGAGGGTACACGAGTCAGCGACGCTTTCGCCGACGCGGGCCCTCAACGGGCGAGGTAGAGCAAAGAGCGGGCTTCCATTCTGCCGACCAGTCGCAATGCACGATCGACTCCGGGTTGCCCCGCAAGCACGTGCGCTTTTCCAATCGCGACAGAGTTCCAGCCGATGCCTTCCAGGCCGTCGTGGCGTCGCGACTTCCCTCGTCGAGGTCACTCCTGAGTTGGAGGGTACCTTTGACGGGTCGCGGTCGGTTCGCAGCGGGTGTCTCCATGCGTGCGATTCGCTCGGGCGACACACGGCAGGTATGCACTTCTTCGCGCGCCGTGAGGGCGACCTCGCCGAGGCGGTCGGTGTTCCGCACCAATCCACTCAAGCGGCCGCGGAGTTCGCTCAATGGGAGAGAGGAGGAGCGTCGGGCCATGATCACGAGTGTACAGACCATCTTGAACAGACGCGGTACTCCAACGCGCTACCCGGTCGGTGGCTTGGAACGATGCGAACCACTCCTCGCGATCGTCCCGACGGCGATACCCTCCCACCACCCCAATGCCCCGCATCGCCGCCGCCGAACTCGAGGACTACCCCTGGTTTCCGGTCCCGTTGCGGGACGCCATGACCGGCTTTCTTCGCGTCGCCTCGGAGGCCCTCAACGTCTCCGCCGCCGCGGCGCCGCTCGTCGTCGAAGCGATGGACGCCGCGGGCACCGACCGCCTCGTCGACCTCTGCTCCGGCGGCGGCGGCCCCGTCGTCTCCCTCGTGCGCCGCCTGCGTGACCACCACGGCCGCGACGTCTCCGCCGTGCTCACCGACCTCTACCCCAACGCCGATGCTTTCGCGCGCGCCGAGTCCGACCTCCCCGGTCGCGCCCGCGGTCGCCGCACCCCCACCGACGCCTCCGCGGTGCCCGCCGACCTTACCGGTGTTCGCACCCTCTTCAACGCCCTGCACCACCTGCCGCCCGCGGTCGCTCGCGCGGTGTTCGCCGACGCCGCCCAGCAGCGCCAGCCCATCGTGACCTTCGAGGTCGTCGAGCGCAGCGCGCAGGGCGCCGTCATCGTCGCGGGTCTTCCCCTCACCGTCTATGCCCTCTCCGCCTTCGTGCGACCTGCCCGCGCCGCCGCGCTCGCGCTCACCTACGCGGTGCCCGTGCTCCCCGCGGCCATCACCTGGGACGGCTTCGCGTCGTGCCTGCGCGCCTACTCCGTCGCCGAGCTGGAGGTGCTAGTCGCCCCCCTCCAGCGCGACGACTACCGCTTCCGCGTGGAGCGCACGCGCATCCCGTGGCGCCCGATGTACCTGACGAGCGTGGTCGGCCTCCCGCGCTGAACCCGCGCCGGCGTCGAGGTGCGCCTCGATGACCGACGCGACGGTAGATGCCCGCCCCGAAGTCCGAGCGCTCGCTCACCGCATCGTCCGCGCGGAAGAGAACCAGCTCGGCGTCGAGGCGTCGGCGCGCGAGGGCCATCGTCTCCGACGCAGATGTGCCCGCCTGCGCGAGCCGCCACGCTGTTCCGAGACCGCAGACACGTGCACCCGCCACGAGCACCCGGGACGAGGCCGGGACCGACGAAAGAGTCATTCCCCATGGTCGCCCGGCGTCGTCGCTTCGCCGCGCGCGCCCAGTGAGGACTCAGCCTGAGTTGATGGACGTTCAGGTCGTCGCGTTGCCCGCGACGATGCACCACACGCCGAGCCGCAAGCCGTGTCGCCACGGCGGCGACCTCATGGCCCTGCCGCGGCTGCGATGCCGGCGTCCAACGTCGTCCCCGCCCGACGATCAATCGTCGAAGGGCATGCCGTAGCAGGGCTGCGGGAGCATCGGGGGCAACCGCGGGCGAGGGTGGTGCCGCACCCGGCGCGGTCGACTCGCGTCGGGCGCCACGACGTCGCACGGCAACACCGCCGCGTCCGTGACGTCGGCCGTGCCCGCGTCGACCGGTGGCGTCGCGATGTCTGCGGTTGTTCCTGCGTCGGTCGCTCGGACGACGCCGACGTCCGCTGGATCAGGCGCGTCCTGCGGCGCCGTCCCCGTCTGACACGCGCTCAAGAACGCCGCCGTGAAGGCGAACAGCTCCGCCCGGCCCATGCGCCGCGGGGGTTCGGGCACAACGGGCACGTTCGACCGGTCTCCGAGCGCGCACCGGCAGAACGGACACGCTGCCTCCGTCGACCAGACGTGACGGCGACAACCAGAGCAAGGCAGCAGTGAGGTAGGCATCGGTCCCCTCCGACGCACGAGCGCGCGGAAGGTGCTGTCGGCAACGGCCTCATCACCATGCGCTGACCCGCCTTGGGGTATCGTCGACCGATGGTGTGCACTCGACCGCGTCGCGCTGACCTCGTCGCTGTGCTCGCCGCGGCCGCGCTCGCCTGTTCGGGCGAGTCGCGACCGCCGACCCTGGGCGACTTCGGCTTCGACAGCGGCATCGATGAGCGCTTCGTGACGAGCGTCCGCGACGCGATTCCGCTGCGCGAGATGCCCACGTGCGGGGGCACGGCGATGTCGCTCACGCGTCGCCGGGCGAGCGCCATCCTGGTCGTCGACCGCTCCGGCAGCATGAACGACAACACCCTCGACGGCGTTCGCAAGTAGGGCGCCCTGCTCACCGCGTTGGAGCGCGCGCTGCCCCGCATCGAGCAGAACGTCTCCCTCGGACTCGTCACCTTCCCGCAGTCCAACGCGGCGGGGACCTGCGCGCTCCGCACCACCCTCGACCTGGAGCCGCGCCTCGGCGCCGCGCGGGCCATCATGGGTCGCCTGTTCGCCACGCAGCCCTCGGGGCCGACGCCCACGGCGGGCGCCGAGGAGGTGGCGGGGCGATGGTTCGTCAACAACCCCGATCGCGAGGGCGAGCGGTACATCATCCTGGCGACCGACGGCGCCCCCAACTGCAACACCGCGCTCGACCCGGCAACGTGTCGCTGCACCTCGGGGTCGGTCACGTGCGACCCGCGGAGAAACCCCTCCGCCGCCATCAACTGTCTCGACGACACCCGCACCATCGCGACGATCCGCACGTTTCGTCAGCAGGGGATCTTCACGTATGTGCTCGGGCTCAACGGCGCCGAGGCCTACACCGCCATCCTCGACGCGATGGCCGACGAGGGAGGCCGGGCGCGCGCGACGTCACCGCGGTTCTACGCCGCCAACACGGGCGACGACCTCGTGCGCGAGCTCAGCACCATCACCTCGGGCATCGCCGATTGCCGCTTCGCCCTCGACGCCGCGCCGACCGACCCGACGCTCGTCGACCTGCGCCTCGACGGCGCGAGCCTCGTTCTCGACCCGAGCCATCGCGACGGCTGGGACTGGACCGACGACACGCACCGCGAAATCCGCTTCTACGGACAGACGTGCAACCGGGTCACCGACGCGACCGGCGGCTCCCGGCTCGTCGCGGCCTTCGGCTGCCCGGCGCCCGCCCCGCCGTAACAACCGCAGAAACAGCGGGCCGCTTCGGCAAATTCCACCGAAGACTTGACGCATACCGACCGGTTGGTATGTGCTCCGTCCATGGCGAAGGCCGCGACGAAAAAGCCCAAGCCGCCGCTGCGTGGTGACGCCCGCACGGCGCTGCTCGACGCCACGCTGTCGCTGGTTCGCAAGCAGGGGTGGGCCGCGACGAGCATCGACCAGCTCTGCAAGGCGGTCGGCGTGACCAAAGGGGCCTTCTTTCATCACTTCGCGTCGAAGGAAGAGCTCGGCGTCGCGGCGGCTGAGTATTGGAATACCGTCACGTCACCGCTGTTCGCCAACGCGGGCTACCACGATCACGCCGACGCGCTCGACCGCATCAACGGCTATCTCGACTTCCGGGCGGCCATCGCCGATGGGCCCCTGGAGGCGTTTACCTGCTTTGTCGGGACGACCGTGCAGGAGACCTTCGCGACGTCCGATCCCATCCGTGCCGCGTGCGGCGCGACCATCAACGCCCACGCCGAGCGCCTCGTCGACGACTTCCGCGCGGCCATCGAACAACACGGGACGCGCGTGCCGGTGACGGCGGAGAGCCTCGCGCTCTACACGCAGACGGTGGTGCAGGGCGGCTTCGTGCTCTCCAAGGCACAAGGCGACCGCACGCCGCTGCTCGACGCGCTCGCCCATCTCAAGAACTACCTCGCACTCTTGTTCCACCCAAAGACGTCTGTCTGACACGGAGAGAATGACCATGGCCCATAAACCGGGAAGCTTCATCTGGTACGAGCTGATGACCACGGACGCCAACGCCGCCGCGAGGTTCTACGGTGACGTCGTGGGATGGACCATCGCCGCGCAACCACCGCCTGACGGGCAGGACTACCGGATGATCGGCCGCAGCGACGGCGGCCACCTGGGAGGCGTGTTGCAGCTCACGGCCGGAATGCAGGCCGGCGGCGCGCACCCGGCGTGGCTCGGCTATCTGCACGTGAAGGACGTCGACGCCGCGACGAAGGCCATCGAGGCTGATGGTGGCAAGACCGTCATGCCGAAGAAGGAGCTGCCGGTCGGGCAGATCGCGATGGTGACCGACCCGATGGGCACGCCGTTCTATGTGATGAACCCGGTGCCGCCAGCGGACAAGCCCGATGCCGTCAGCGATGTCTTCCATCCCACAGCCGCCCAGCACGTTCGCTGGAACGAGCTCGCCAGCCCGGATCTATCGCGTGCAAAGGCGTTCTACGCCAAGCACTTCGGCTTCGAGTTCAATGAGGTCATGCCCATGGGCGCGATGGGCGACTACTGCTTCATCGACCATGGTGGCGTCCGGCTCGGCGCGATCATGTCGCAGCAGCAGGCCAGCGAACCCGCGGCGTGGGTGCTGTACTTCGGCGTTCCGTCGGTCGAGAAGGCAAAACGCGCCATTGAGGCGGGCGGAGGCAAAGTCACCATGGGCCCGCACCAGGTGCCGGGCGGCGACTGGATCGTCACGGCCATCGACCCCCAAGGCGCGGCGTTTGGCGTCGTCGGCCCTCAAGACAACTGACTCCCCACTCAACAAAGAAAGAAGACAACGAACATGGCAACCACCGCACCCAAGGTCACCCTCTGTCTGTGGTACGAGCGCGACGCCGAGGCGGCCGCGCAGTTCTATGCCAAGACCTTTCCTGACAGCCATGTCGGCTGGACGCAGCGCGCGCCGGGGGATTACCCCGATGGCAAGCAGGGCGACGCCCTGGTGGTGCAGTTCACGGTGCTCGGCATTCCCTGCATCGGCCTCAACGGTGGCCCGCAGTTCAAGCACAGCGAGGCGTTTTCCTTCCAGGTCAGCACGGCCGACCAGGCCGAGACCGATCGTTACTGGGACGCGATCGTCGGCAACGGGGGGCAGGAGAGCCAGTGCGGCTGGTGCAAGGACCGCTGGGGTATCTCCTGGCAGATCACGCCCGCCGCGTTGACCGAAGGGATGGCCGACAAGGATCCCGCCGTCGCGAAGCGTGTCTTTCAGGCGATGATGGGGATGACGAAGATCGACGTCGCCGCCATCGAGCAGGCGCGTCGCGGCTGAATCTGGCAGGGCAGCGCCGACTCCCCCGCGAGAGGCGCTGAGCTCTCGCGGGGGGTCAAGGGTAGAGGGCCTACGGAACGACGCGGCGGGTGAGACCGACGATGCGGTTGGTCGTGCCCACCGGGTCGTTGGTGCCGATGCCCGCAGGAACGGTCGCCGCCCCGGTCATCAGGTTGATGTCGTAGAGGGTCGAGGTCGCGGCGGCCTCGATGCGAAGCGCCGCGACGGCGAGGTTGCCCGCGGTGGAGATCTCGAAGCCGCCCGAGGCGACCACGTCGGTGGACGCGAGCCCGAACGAGCCAACGGCCGTGACCACGCCGCAGTTGGGGTTGCCGGGCGTCGTGGGGCACGCGCCCGACACGCTCGGGTTGGCGCCGATGAGCAGGAGCCGATCGAGCGTGGTGTCGAGGGCGTAGAGCGTGGTCGTCGTGAGCGCGTCCTCGTCGTTGTTGAAGTACGCGGCTTCGGTCACGCCCGCGACGGCCGCCGGGGTGGTGGCGCCATCATTGAGGGGCCCATCGGTGAAGGTGGTGTACGCCGGATCGAGGATCGCGGGCGTCGCGAGGACTCGGCCCGGCGGCACGATGCGGAGGTTCTGCCCGTCGCTGCCGATCACGCGCAGGAGGTCGGCGGCGGGGTTGAAGTCCACCGCGAAGCTCGTCCCGGTGAGGCCCGCGAAGGCGGTGCCCGTCGCCGGCGAGAGGAGCGCCGAGCCGGTCACGGTCACGGCGCGGGGGTTGGTCACGTCGAAGGCGAGCAGACGCGCGCCCGCGACGGTCGCGTCGCGACGGCCGATGCCGTAGAGCTTCGCCTGTCCCACGATGGTCGCCGCGCGGGTGTCGATGCCGACGATGGTCTCACCCGCCACGAGGCCGGTGATCGCCGAGGTCGTGCAGAAGTTACGGGGCGCGGCGCGGTTGAAGCTCACGAGCTGACCGCCCTCCGTGAGGCCCCAGTACTCGCCCGGGTCCTGAACCGGCGTCGCCGTGGCGGCCGGCGTGGGCGCCGCGATGTCGATCACGTCTTCGCCCGAGGCGAGGCCCGTGAACGCGCGCGGGCCGCTCGCCACGCCGGTCGTGAGGTCGACGTCGTAGATGCGCGTCGCGCCGCCGACGGTGAGCGTCGCGAGGCCGGCGTTGACGAGCTGCGAGCTCGCGTTGAGCGTGGTGACGATGTCGAAGCCGACGGCGCCGGTGGCGTCGACGCCGAGGCCGGTGCCGACGTCCGTGAGGGTGCCCGCGTTGGGTGGGTTCTGCAGGCGCAGCCGATCGGTGCCGGTGTCGATGACGAAGAGCTGCGTGCGGCAGGTGTCGTCCTGGCTGTTGGTGTACGCGGCCGACGCGACCGTGGTGGTCACCGGGTTGAGCACGCCGTCGACGGTGGTCGCGCCGGTCGTGGGGTTCACGCGGAGGTTCTGTCCCATGTCGCTCACGATGCGCAGCGCGTCGGCGGCTGGGTTGAAGTCGACGCCGAAGCGCGTGCCCGTCAGCGCGGCGCTGAGCATGCGCACCGACGACGCGGCGCCGGTGGCGAGCGCCACGTCGTAGAGGCGGCCCATGTTGGAGGCGTCGCGGGTGAGCAGCACGAGCGCGCCGTTGCGGGGACGGATGTCGAGGCCCGCGGCGGTCTCACCGGCGCCGAGACCCGTGATGGTTGTGGTGGTGCGGACCATGCCCGTCGCGCGGTCGAAGGAGATCAGGCGACCCGTGGAGGTGAGCGCCCAGGTGTCGCCGGGCGTCGGCGCAGGAACGTCGGGCTGCCCTGCGTCGGGCGTTCCGACATCGGGCTGTCCCGCATCGGGCGTTCCGACATCGGGCTGCCCTGCGTCGAGCTGACCCGCGTCGAGCGTTCCGACATCGGGCTGCCCCGCGTCGAGACGCTGGACGTCGGGCTGACCGGCATCGACGACATCGCTCCCGCCGACGTCGAGGACGGCCGCGTCGGTGCCAGCGTCGGTCGCGGGGTCGTCGCCGCAGCCGACGGCGGTGAGGACCAACAGACCAGCGGCGAATTTCAGTGTGTTTCGATGCATCGCGTTCTCCGTCTGTGAACAAGAAAACCGGCGCGTTGTTCACAGGCTCGCGCGCCGGGGAGTTTTGCTACGGCGCGGGCGCTGCGGGTGGATTTGCGACGCATGACAAGTCGCACTCCACGGGCGCAATCGAGTGGACGCGCCGTGGCGGGAGTGACTTCGGGAATGGTTCGGTCAGCGGTGCGCGAGCACGTCGGCGAGGAGCGCTGGGTCGTCGGTCATGATGCCGTGCACGCCGAGGTCGAGGAGCCTCACCATCGTCTCGCGATCGTTGACCGTCCACGCGTGGAGGCGCACCCCGAGGCGCCCGGCGCGCGCGACGACCTCCGCGTTGACGCTGGCTGCCGGGAGCTGGGAAATGGTCGTCGGCGGCGCGTAGGTGGCTTCGACCGACGACCGCAGCCCCGCGAAGGCGACGAACTCCGCGAGGCTCATCCCCGTGACGACATCGGGTCGTCGCGCCCGGATCTCGCGGACCACTGAATCGTTGAACGACACGAGCACGACGCGGCCTGCGGCGCGGTTCGCGTCGACGATCGTCAGCACCCGGTCGACGATGTTGGGCTCGGTCTGTTTGATCTCGATCGAGAACCACGCGGTCGGGTGTGCCGCGAGCACCTCGGCCAGCGTCGGAACGGTGATGCCCATCCCGCGATACGGAAAGGTCGCTCCGCGGTCGGTCGTGAACCGATAGCCGGCGTCGAGCGCGCGCACCTGGGCGAGCGTGAGCCCGTGCAATGCGCCGGTGCCGTTGGTGGTGCGGTCGACCGTGTCGTCGTGCATGCACACGACCTCGCCGTCGGCGGTCGAGTGCACGTCGAGCTCAAGCACGTCGGCGTGGAGCGCGGCGGCGTTTGCGAACGCCGCGAGGGTCTCCTCGGGCCGCAGGGCGCCGCCGCCGCGGTGTGCGATGAGCAACGGAGCGCCGCAGAGCAGCACGTTGTCGCGCGGAGCGCAGGGCGGCCTCGGGGCATCGACCGACGGCGCATCGCGTGATGCATCGAGCAAGGCGGACGCGTCGGGCAAAGGGGTGGCGGTGTCACACGACGACGAGAAGAGGCCGACGCAGATCGCGAGGAGCTGCCAGCGCCTCGTGGTGCTCGGAGCGGTTGGTGATCGGGTGGTTGGCGGTCGCGTCATCGTCGCGCGCGAAGATACCCGCTCTGGTCGGGCGGTCGCTTCGAGCTTCACACGCGAGGGTGACGCGTCCAGACTTTGGCCGTGCTGCACGGGGAAGAGCGATGACGTCGGCGGACACGGGCGCTCCCGGCGGCGGCCCGACGCCGCTCGTGGTGTTGCCCGCGCAGCGCCGCTTGACCCTGGCGCTGAACCACCTGCTCGCGGCGATCATGCTGCCGTGGCTCGGGCTGATCGTCGGTGCGGCCACCCACGTCCCGTGGCTCAGCTTTGCCGCCGCCGGGGCCATCCTCGCGGGGGTGATCGGCTCGTTCGCGCTCCGCTGGAAGGACCGCGTCGAGTTCTTCGCCGACTACCTCGTTGGCTGGCGGGGCGCTCGCTCGCAGCGCGTCGAGTACCGCGACGTCACGCGGGTCGGGTTCGCCTGGTTCGACCCGCGCCGGGCGTTCAGTCCCAACGCGCCGGCGAGCGTCACCTTCGCCGCAGGCAGCGGCGCGCCGGTGGTGGTCCACGCGCTCTACCGCGACGTGCAGGGTCCCGCCGAGCTCGTCGCCGACGCGGTCGCCGCGCGTATGGGCGAGCGGCTTCGGGCGGGTGAGACGCTCTCCTTCGTCGACCGGGCGAAGTTTCCGCTCGGGGCGGTGACGCTCTTCGGCTTCTTCATGCTCGCCGCGCTGGGGATGCTCGCCGCGTTCATGGCGGGCGAGCGCTCCAACGGCGTGGGCGCCGTCCGGGCGGTCATCTTCCTCGTGGCGTCGGGCGGGTTCATGCTGCGCTCGCTGTCGACGTGGCGTAACGCGCGTCGCACCGGCGGCGTCGCGGTCTCGTCGCAGGGCGTGGCGCCGCTCACCAGCTACGACCCGGCGTCCGTCCCGAACGCCCACTACCGCGCCGCCCCGATCTCAGCGGGGTGGATCCCCTGGGGCGCCATCGGCGCAGTGAGCGAGGACGCGTACAGCCTGAGCTTCGATGCGGCCACGCTCGGCCGCCCCGTGGTGGTCTCGCACGCGACGGAGAACGCCTTCGCGCTCGGTCGGCTGCTCCGCGCCGAGTCGTCGCGGGGCCGAGACGCCGGTGCGCCGTCCGGGGTGCGCATCGAGCTCGCCGGGGACGCGCCCGCGGCCGACGCGGAGGGACCGACAGAGGCGACCGTCGCCGCCTCGCGGAGGGGTTGATGCGCGGGGCCGCAGCGATCGCGGCGTGGCTGACGCTGGCGTTCCTCGGCGGTGACGCCGACGCTCAGCAGCAGCGACGCCGTCACCGTCGCGCGGAGCCACGCCCCGATGCGGCGACACTACGACGCTGTGGTGAACCGCTCCCCCAACCCGAGAGGGGGCCCGACATCGACCCGTGGTTTTCTCCGAGGATGGACGGGCGTCCGTTGGCGCCCTTCTTTCGCTGGCCCCCGGGCTCCCCCTGCGACCTCGAACAAACGCGGCAGATGCGCCGGACGGGCCGCGTCGTTCAGGCGTTCAACGACTCCCGCATCGTCAACACCTGCTGGCAGGAGCTGCTCCGGGTGAACCCCGCCGTGTCATCCGCCCGCGTGGAGATCAGTCTGGCCGTCGACCGCCGCGGAGTCGTCACCATCGCGCGCGTCGCTCGTAGCCCCGGCCCGCGCTTCACCGCCTGCCTCCAGGCGCGCGGCGACCTCATCGCGCCCGTCGCCGCGGGGCGCCGGACCGTCGCAGTGGTCAGCGTGAGCCTCACGACCAGCGGGTGAACGGCGTCGCGCTGCGCCTGCTCCTCGCGCAGCCGCGTCGCCGTTACGATCGCGCCAATCGAGCCCACGTCCCTCGCGCGCTCCACCGTGGCGACTCCGGCGACCGACCGGGGGAAGCTAGATCGACGGCGCCAAACCCCCGCCCCTTCAGGCCACCAAGACGCCTATCGCGGAGTCCAAACCAGCACAAATCAGGCCGCGTCATTCGAAGACGAAGCCGGAGGCGGCCAGAGCAACGGGTCCGGCATGGCCAAAGGATGTAGCGCGGTGTTCTTGAAACACTCGAAGGTGAGCATGAGCCCGACTTCAGCGGCACCGAGAGGCGCTTCATCGACTTCTTCGTCGTTGATCTGGAGGCTCTCGACGTAGCCCCACCGTGCATCCGTGTTCGGGTCGCCGGCAAAGGCGCATACGGCTTGCCATTTCCGCAATGCAACTGGCGGGTTCGTTACAACGACGACGCGTCCTTCCTTCAACGGTCCCTCAGTGATGGTGAGCGGTGACGAATCCTTCAGAAGAGTTCGGAGGTGGTGGGTGACAACGGTTGCGTGCAGTGCGCGTCCGTATGCCTCCACGAAGATCACCAATTCGGTAATGTTGTCAAACGTAGTAATGTCATCTGTCGTTCCGCGGTGGGCGATGTCGTTTCGGAGATCAACGAGCCTATTGAGTTTCGCCGCCACCTGCGAGGTAGGAATGGGTCGGGCGCTACCCTCCAAGGCTTCTGCCCACTTCATCAACGCATCAGCCTTGCAGGCACGCGCGTTGACGTCGTTGATACCAACGCCCGCAAAGAGGTCCGTGATCACATCTGCCCGGAGGTTTCTCTCGTGATGGACTAAGGCTTCGCGTGTGAGGTTGGCCGGGCGGTTGTCGTGAGCGCACTCAAAAAGGTTCCGGACGACGCCAAGTTCGGTCAGGTTCTCGTAACGTCCGGACCCGATCCGCTTCCTCGCGAGTAAGTCGACTGAAATTTCAAGGTGCCGCGTCTTGAGGCCTTCTGGCAACTTCACATACACCAGATTCTTCGACATAGCGTCAGCATAGGACCAGACAAGGTTTTCCACGAATTGCTCGAAGTGCGCGTATAACAGAACCACCAATCCCGCATAGTCGAAGGTTCGTCGCACGCGCAGATACTCGGCGAGGGCCGGATCATTCCGCGACTTCAGGTGCTCTTCCACCCGCGCGCCGTCCTTCAAGAGCGTGAGGAGATCTGAGATTCGCTTCAGGAAGTCTTCGAGGGTCGCGCGCATCGTTCAACCCTCTCATCGCCGGAGTTCAGAGAGCACCGCCGCAAACACGTTGGCGACAGCATCGTTTCGCTTGGCGATGTAAGAGTCGTTGGTCTTCCTTCCGCCAAAAATCTCCTTGTTGGCATCGAACATCGCCTTTACCTTCGCGCTGACAACATTCTTTCCCTGAACAAGTAGGTCCCGGTCAACAGGGGAATGGTATCGGCTAGCCACGAACATCATGGGGTCATAGACGACCTTCATGGGTTGTTGGCGCCAGCTATGGAACGCTGTCTCCCCCAAAATCGAGGACAGTAGATCGATGGTGTCGCGGAACAGCGCCGCATATTCTTCTAGTTGCGGTCCGGAGAATCGGAATGCGCCAATGAACCAGTCGAGAAACTCCTTCTTTTTATTCAGTGCGCCGGGAAATTTGTTGATGTGTCGGTAAGCGAAGAACTCGAGAACCAGCTCGACATCCTCCATCCTGCGCACCCGCTCGATCGCTCGCCTCGACACAGGATGAGAGTTTTCTCCGTCGTCTTCGTCATCGGACGAGGTGTCATCTGCGTCGAGAACATCCATGGATGGAAAGCCCCACATGTCTCGGAAGGGTTGGTAGCGGGAGAGTTCCAAACAGAGCTTGTTTAACGGGCCTCCATATATGGCGTTGCGGAGTTCCTGGCCTTCGAGATCGACGCCTCCACTGTTAAGCCTCGCGAAAACCAGCTTCTTGAGCCGCGCTTCGCGCACGCCAGAGTCCGCGTCACTGCCACCCGACTCCTTGAGTAGAACGATGGCAGATAGGTACCTTCGGTCGATTCCATCGCGGATTTTGGATGGAAGTTCAGAGTATTTGCGGCCATCGAGTTCCTTCCAGTATTCGAGTTCGGTCAGCGCGAAGGCGCCGGCATAGAAGTCGTTAATGGCTGTCAGGCGTTGACGTCCGTCCATTACTTCATATTTGTTGAAGTCTCTTTCGTAAATAAAAACTGGTGGGACAGGGATATTCATTAGGAACGACTCGATGAGTCGGGACTTCTGTCGTTTGGACCATCGGTGCCGACGTTGGTATTCGGGATCGAGTTGATATTGCTTCTCGCCTGCGCCGTCGCCGCCTTCAACCTCGGTGGCGAGCATCTGCCGCACGGTACCGATAGAATATCGCGCCTGCTCAGTGACTATTCGGATCTCTCCCTTAACGTAACGGACATTCAGGTCCTCGTCGGACGCGGTGACGGCAGATGTGTCCATTGGAGGCGACACAATCTCCCAAGGGAGCAGCCACGACTTGGCTTTCCCTGTCGTCGGCACCTCAGTCGCTGGTCCCTTGGACGTAGTTCCCTTTGGTGTGGACTTTGTCATGGTCAGCCCTCTAGCCTTAGATGAAAGTCAAATTCTTCGACGCCGTTCTTCAATGACTCGCCAAACTGCGCCGCCTGTCGCTTCCCGGCCGTCGCGAAGCCGGCTGACTTCGTCGTCTTGAGCCTCCAGCCCACATCGGACAGAGCGATGGACCGCCGGAGCAGATCGCGTGGCTCAACGTCGCGGTCTTGAATGCCGCCGAATCGCACCACCATGGAAGCTCTCGGGGCGCAGTGACGCGCGACGTTGTTCCAAACAGTTGCAAGTTCGTCGGTGAACACATCGGCGGACCTGTGCAAGAGTTGGCCTTCCATGGAGTAGTCAACCGTGGCCGGTCCGCCCAGAAACCAGCTCCGAAGCCACTGGTCAGGGACGTAGGTCCGCATCCCATAGTACGGCGGTGAGGTGATCACCCAGTTGATCGGGCGATCACCCTCCAAGGAGCCTGTTCTGCTGTCGGCTTGCACAATCCGCCCCCGCGCCGGTGCGAGTCGCTCCGGATAGTAGCGAGCAGCTTTTCGTCGGACGAGGTCGACGAGATCGACGTCGATTGGTTTCAATCCGTGTTTTTGCCAATAACGGACCGCATAGTCAGGCTTGGCGGCATAGGTCCGTGGCATCTGATTCGAGAAATAAGAAGGGAACCCCTTGTTCCGAGGTCCGTGAAGGCTGCCAAGCAGGATTGCGCGAAGCGCCTTTCGGGCTGGGGTTCGGCAGTCGCGCAACAGCGCAGTTCTCAGTCGAAGTAGCGCGCGCAGCGTGGGATCCGTGAAGCAAAGCCTCCAGAAGAGGCCGCGCGGTGCGACCTCGTCGTTTGAACCCGCCTCGATGAGCTCCCGGCAAACGGTCACTATCCGCTCGGCCGACACGCTGACGAGCTTCGCTTCCGCGATCGCGGCAGCGACGGGATTGCTGTCGACTCCCACGACGGGGAGGCCGAGTTTCCTCGCGGCTAGGACAGTCGTTCCTCGACCACAGAACGGATCGAGCACCCAGTCATTCCGTTTGGCGTTGCGAAGCTGTCGCAGCGGAAACGAGAGTGGAAACATCGTGTAGTACGGACAAACCGCGTTCAGGGCATCAAGCGGCGATGACGGGGGCCGGGAGTTCATGACGGCATCACGTGTAGCCAACGTCACGCATCCTAAACCACAACACAATCGGATTCGCGTTGAGTCAGCCCGACCAACAGGGTCACTAGCGCGGCGAACTCGTCACGATCCATGCCGAGCCACGTAGGGCTTTGCAGATCGCGTCAGCGTGATGGTCGCCCGGGCGATGTTAGGGAGCTCTGGGAGCGGCCACGAGGTGGGAACCACGCGCAAGAAGGCGGTCTGAAAACCCGCGCGGACTCGCGCCGACAAGGGCGTATCGTTGGACCCATCGGCCGGGTGGCCTTTCCGAGAAGGGTGCCGTCTCAGCGTGCTCCGCTCCTCCACCCTTCATCACCCCCCGATGCGCCGCGCCAGCTCCTCGCGCAGCCCCGCCGCGCCCACGATCGCGCCGATCGACCCGACGTCCCTCGCGCGCTCCACCGTGTGCACCGCGTCGAACTCGCGCGCCACCGCGGCCCGCTCGCGCATCGTCGCCTCCTTCAGCGCCTGCTCGTAGCGCAGCAGCGCCGCGGCCTGCTCGGCGTCCGTCCCCACCTCCAGCAGCGCCCGCGCCGCCACCACGTCCCGATCGGCCGCCGCCCTCTTCCGCACCACGCCCGGGAACACCACCTCCGCCGCCGGCGCCCCGCCGATCACGCTCGCGTACGAGCCCGACAGCGCCATCGCATCCAACCCCTCGTTGAGCGCCCGCGAGAACACCACGTACGCCCCGCCGTGGTAGCGCGAGATCACGCAGAAGATCAGCCGCCCGCGGAAGTTCACCACCGCGCGCCCGATCTCCGCGCCGTACTCCAGCTGCAACTCGCGCAGCGACTCCGGCGACCCGTCGAAGCCCGACAGGTTGGCCAGCACCACCGCGGGCCGCACGCCCGACGCCGCGTTGAGCGCGCGCGCCACCTTCTTCGACGACAGCGGAAACAGCGTCCCCGCCGTCCACTGCGACGGACCATCGGGCGCCGCTTCTCCGCGCCGTCGCACCGGCCGCGACTCCACGCCGATGCACGTCACCGGAACCCCACCGAGCGAGCCGTCGAACACCACCGCGCTCTCGGCGCCCTCCATCGGGGCCCAGCGCTCCAGCGGCTCGTGGTCCTGATCGAGCACCGCACGCAGCACCGGGCGAATCGCGAACGGTCGCTTGCGCCCCGGGTTGCTCGCCTCGTCGAAGATCTCTCCCACCCGCGTAAACCCGTCGGCCGCGGGTTCGTACGGCGCCGTACCAAAGTCTCGCGTCACCGGATCACTCGTCGTGAGCCGGCGCGGCGATCGCTCTCCGGGCATCACGTGCGTGAAGGTGTAGAGGCGGAAGAGCGTTCGGTAGGCCGACACGATGTCGGCCGCGAAGTACTGCGCCTCGCCGTTGGGGCCCATCACCCGCTCGAAGCCGCCAATGGCGAGGTTGTCCTCCGCTGACACCGACCCGGCGAGCTCCAGCGCGCGCTTGCCCGTCAGCAGCATCGCCCCGCGGGGCGTCATCAACAGCGCGCCGCGGCAGTGCTGGAGCATGGTGGCTTCGGCGTTCCAGTAGCTCTGCGCGCCGACGCACACGCCGTCGACGAGCACGTGCACGGTGCCGCCGCGCTGCGTGAAGTGGACGATGCGAGCGAGCACCCGCGCGGTCCAGTCGAGGTTCTCGGTGCCGCTGTCCATGGCGATCTTCGCGCCCGACGACACCGGGATCCACTCGACGGGCAGGCCCTCGCGCTCTGCGAGATCAAACGCCGCCACGATGCGACGGCACTCGGGCTCGGCGAGCGAGCCCATCGCGCGACCCGGGTCGCCGACGATGAGAACGCGCGTGAGGCCGTCCTCGAAGGGCGCATAGCGGTTGACCACGCGGCCCACGAGCAGGTTGGCGGTGTTTTCGCCGCGGCCGCGATCGACGGCCACGAGCGCGCCCGAGGCGTCGAGGTCGAGCTCGACGAAGCGACCGGGAGGCAGCGGACCGTCGGCGTCCTCGCGCGCCAGCACGCGGAAGAGCTCGTGCGGGACGAAGCCACCGCGCCGACGCGCGTCGAACACCCGTCGTTCGTACGCACCCACCGGGCGCACCGGCGTCGGGTCGGGGTCGCCGATGGCGAGCGCTCCGCCGTGACCGCTCGGCGCCGTCCAACGGCCCGCAACGCGGCGTCCGTCGGGGGTCGATCCGCGCAGCACCAGCACCTCCAGGCCGAGGCCCGTGGCGGGTGCGGCCAGCGCGCGGGCGGCCTCTTCGAAGGGCCCGCGGTCGGTCGGCAGCGGATCGTTGAAGGCCACCAGCAGTCGTGCGCCGCCCAGCTTCACGCCGAGCTGCTCCGGCGCGCTCACCGTCCGTCGCAGCGTATGAACCGTCTCCAGGTAGCAGCGGTCGAGGTCTTCACCCGGCGCGGGCAAGCGCTGGAGCTGGACGAACCCGATCAGCCGCGCGTCACCGGGGTCGGAGTGCGCGCGGGCGAGGGCGACGCGGGCGCCGGTCGCGGACGGAATCCATGTGAGGTCGAAGAGTGACAGTCGGCCCAGCTCCTCGTGGAGCTCGGGGCCGGGCGCGAGCGGCGTCGGGTCGACGTGGTCGACGCGGTCGCAGAGCAGGTAGGCTGCTGTCCACGCGGCGTCGGCGAGGCGCGGGTTGCGGGCGGCTTCGAGCGTCGAGAGGCGCTCGAAGAGGGCGCGCGCGGTGTCGTCGGTGGCGCCCGCGTCGGCGAGGCGGTCGAGCGCCGAGAGAGCGGCGAGGAGGATGACGCCGTGGTCGTCACGGGCGCGGCGCGCTTGAGCGATGCGCAGGAGCGCGCTCTCCAGGATGGGCGTGACAGCGAGCGAGCGGACCTCGTAGCAGGCGAGCGCACGCACCAGCAGCGGCTCGAAGCCCTCGACGAGACCGTCCCTCACGGGCAGGCGGAGGTACTCGGCGAAGGCGTCGACGGCGGCCGTTCCGTCGGCGAGGAGGGCGCGGTCGAAGAGGGCCTCGCGCGCGACGTGGACCTCCAGCAGGTCGAGCAGGCGGGCGAGGGGGAAGGTCGCGCCGTGGTCGCGCAGCGCAGCGAGCGCGGCGGTGACGGCCGGGGCGGGGAGCTCGTAGCCGAGGAGGGTTCCGCGCAGGACGGCGACGGGGTCGCCCCAGTCGTCGGCGGGCCGGCGACCGGCGACGGGCTTGAGCACGTCGGGTGCGGCGATGGACATGCTGTCGCGCGCAGCCACCACGAAGGCGATGGCATCCCCCGCGCTGACGTGAACGCCCTGATCCACGAGCACGCGGGTCACCACGCCGTCGACGGGCGACTCCACCGCGAACTCCATCTTCATCACCTCCAGCGTCGCGAGACGCTGGCCGGCCGTGACGGACTCTCCGGCCTTCACGTCGACCCCAGCGACCACGGCAGGGAGCGGCGCGACGACGCGGCCGTCCGAAGCGCGGCGGAGGCTGTGCGCCACGCCGTCGACCTCGATGGAGAGCTCGCGCGCGCTACGAACGACCACCACACGATGACGCCGTCCAGCGACGGTGAGCGTCCCGGTGGAGCGGTCGGTGAACTCGAAGCGGGCCTCGACGGCGCCGCTGCCGTCGCTCACGCGGAAGCGGCGCGGGCCGATGGTGGCGACCTCCAGGGCGACGCTGGTTCCGTCGACGGTGAAGCGCACGCCGCGGGGCTCGGAGACGGGCGCGCTGGTGGGGACGCCGCTGCCGCGCGCCTGCCGGAGGAAGTTGACGACGTGGCGTCGGCGGACGTGCTCGCACTCGATGATGGCGCCCGCGACGAGGGCGACGGCGGCGCCCGCGCGGTCGAGCCCAGAGGGCCGCTCGTTGACCCAGCGGTCGAGCCATCGGGTGGTGACCGGGCCGCGGCGGAACTCGGGCGAGCGCACGAGGTCGAGCAGCAGCGCGCGGTTGGACGCTCCGCCCTCGATGGCGATGGTGGTGCGCGTGAGGGCGTCGGCGAGGCGCGCGAGGGCCTCGTCGCGGGTGGCGCCCGTGACGATGAGCTTCGCGAGCATGGAGTCGAACTCGGTGGGAACGGTCCCGCCCGCCTCGAAGCCGGAGTCGACGCGGACGCCCGGCCCGTGCGGGAGATCGAAGCGGTGCAGGCGACCGGCGCTGGGCGCGAAGTTGTGCTCCGGGTCTTCGGCGTTGAGGCGCACCTCGATGGCGTGCCCGCGCGTCGGGGGAGTGCTCTCGATGCGGGCGCCCATGGCGACGTCGATCTGCGCGCCGACGAGGTCGAGGCCGGTGGTGCACTCGGTGACGGGGTGCTCCACCTGGAGGCGGGTGTTCATTTCGAGGAAGACGAAGCGCTCGCCGTCGGGCGTGACGAGAAACTCCGCCGTGCCTGCGTTGACGTACCCGCTCGCGCGGGCGACCGCGACGGCGCTGCGGCACACGCCGTCGAGCGTGGCGGCGGGGAGCAACGGCGCGGGGCCTTCCTCGATGACCTTCTGGTGGCGGCGCTGCATGGAGCAGTCGCGCGTTCCGACGGCGTGCACGTTGCCGTGGGCGTCGGCGAGCACCTGCACCTCGACGTGGCGCGCCTCGGGGAGCAGCGCCTCGACGAGCAATGACGCATCACCGAAAGCAGCGCGGGCTTCGTCGGAGGCGCTGCGGAAGGCCGCTTCGAGCTGCGTGGGATCAGTGACGACGCGGATGCCACGCCCGCCGCCGCCTGCGACGGCTTTGACGAGAACGGGGTAGCCGATGCGCTCGGCGTGGCGCTTCGCTTCGGCGGCGTCCGCGACGGGGCCGTGGCTCCACGGGGTGACGGGGACGCCGTTGGCTTCGGCGAGGCGCTTGGCGGCGATCTTGTCGCCGAGGCGGCGCATGGCTTCGGCGGGCGGTCCGATGAAGACGATGCCTGCGGCGGTGACGGCGTCGACGAAGGCGGGGTTTTCGCTGAGGAAGCCCCAGCCGGGCCAGACGGCGTCGCAGCCGCTCTCGACGAGGCGCGCGACGATGGTGGGGATGTCGAGGTAGGCCGATCGGCGTCGCCCATCGGGCGCGGCGACCATGGCGGGACCGAGGGCGACCTCGGCGTCGGCGTCACGCACGAACGGAGCGCCCGCGTCGGGGTCGGTGTAGAAGGCGACGACTTCGAGGGGGAGGTCGTGGAGCAGCGACCAGGCGCGGGCGCCGCGGAGAAAGCGGGTGGCGGCCTCGGCGCGGTTGACGACGCCGACGCGACGGAATGGGCGGTGGGTCATGGTTGTCCTTGCGCCGTGCGCCGGGGTTCACCGTGCAGGCTCCGGGTCCATCGCGCGCGGTTCACGCCGGGCAATGGTAGGGGGTCACCCCATCGCTTCGCGACGGGGCTGCAGCAAGTGCGATCGTTGGAAGTGGGGGGCATCAGGAGCCGGGAAGGATCCCTCCTGTAACCCCGTCGCGGAGCGATGGGGTGACCCCCTACCATTGCCCGGGGTGAACCGCGCGCGATGGATCCGGAGCCTGCACGGTGAACCCCGGCGCACGGCGAACGGTGGTTCACAGCTTCTCCGGTGCGACGAGCTGCGCGAAGTGCGCGAGCCACCTGCCGTCGGGAGTGTCGGCGAACGGACCGCCCGCGAGCACGACGCGCGCCTCGTCCGAGATATCGCCGACCTGCTCCAGCAGGCGGCGCAACACGGCGGCGGCGAGGGGCGCTCCCGTCGCGAGGCGCAGCGACTCGATGGACGCTTCGAGCGCGGGGTCGGGCGCGTGCGGAACCTCCTCGGCCAGCGGCGGACCGAGCTGGTTGATGGCCGCGCGCACGAAGTCACGACGTTCCTTCAAGGGAATGGCCGCGATGACCTCCGGCGGAATGGCCGGGCCGACCCAGTAGTCCTGGCGGCCAAACCCGACGGGGAAGTCGGTGCGCGCGGTGAGCGGCTCCACCGGCAGCGCGCCCGCGAAGCGAACCGGGACGATGAGCGTTCCGGTGGCGACGGCGAGGTCGAGGAAGGTCGAGCCGATCTTCAGCACCTCGTGGCGGGCGGCGAGCGAGCGCGTGCCCTCGACGTGGATGAGCGCGTTGCGGCGGCCCGCGAGCAGGTCTTCGCCGAGCGTGCGCGCGATGGTCTGGAGCGACGACGGGTCGTCGCGGTCGAAGAAGGTGATGACCCCCGGGTCGACGAGCCCTGGCCGCGAGAACGAGCTCGCGATGAGCCGACCGATCCAGGTGGTGCGGTGCTCGGCCTTGGCCACCGTGACGAGCGTGGTGTCCGTGAGCGAGGTGATGAGCAGCGAGAAGAGCAGCGACTCGATGCCGATCTGGTGGTTGGCCAGGAAGAGGCACGGTCGTCCGCGCAGCGTCGCGAAGCCCGCCGGGTCGGTGATGACCACGTCGCCGACGAAGCGGTCGATGAGCCCGAAGAAGATGTCCTCCGCGAGCCAGCCGTTGGTGTTGAGGCGCTCGCGCCAGAAGCGCTTGGGGGCGCTGAAGTCATTGATGGGCGGCGCGGCGTCGCGCACGGCGACGCGCGATCCGTCGCGGGTGACCGTCACCGGGTGCTTGCGAAACGGGCGCACCGCGGCGAAGCCACCGTCGTAGGCGACGCGCACCGTGGCGGGGTGGACGAAGGCCGCGCGGGCGACGTGCTCCTTCACCGCGACGTCGGCGGTGGCGTCGGCGGGGCGGTCGAGGTGATAGATGCGCGCGACCGTGTTGGGCAGCCAGTCGAGGGTGCGCAGCTCGGCGTCGTCGAGCGTGGTGACGGCGCCGTCGACGCGCGACATGGAGACGCCGGGCATCGCATGGCCTTCGAGGAAGGCGCGGCGGGCGAGCGGCTCGGTGACGCCGAGCGACCCTTTGGGGAGCAGCACTTCGACGAGGCGCATCGTCGCGAGAACACGATCGCCCGCGATGAGCTGAACGTCGGTCACGGGGAAGCGCGGGTCACCATCGAAGCCGTCGAAGCGGGCTTCGATACGGAGGGTTCCGACGTCGGGCAGCGGGGCGAAGAGGCGCAGCTCGGCGACGCGGTGCGGGTACGCCGCGACGTCGCGCGGGATCTCCGACGACCAGCGCCAGAGCGAGTCGTGCGGGATGGCGTGGGTCATCGCGTCGAGGAGACCCTGGTGGAGCGTTCCGCGCGGGACGGTGCAGCGGGCCGCGTCGACGACGGCAGAGGCGCCCGTGGGACCGAGGCGCCACGAGGTGACACACCGGAACGACGGACCGTGGAAGAGGCGACCGGACTCGTAGGGATCGCCCTCATCGACGGCATCGGCGAGCGGCGCCCAGGCGACGGGCGCGGCGCCGACGGGCTCGTGGGAGACGATGCCTTCCGCGACGGGCTCGAAGCGGGAGAGCGCTGGGTTGGCGGCGTCACGCCACGCGAGCAGACGCGTGGCATCGCCGGTGTGCTCGACGCGCAGCCTCTGCGGACCACCCGCGAAGGCGAGCCAGCGCAGCGCGCGAACGTCGCGGATGACCGTCGCGGGCTGGGTGTCGACGGAGGCGAGCCGATCGACCATGGACATCATCGGCAGCGCGGGGACGGTCCACGTCGGGCGATGGTCGTTGAGCCAGGTGTCGCGCGCGGGGTCGAGCGTCTCTTCGCGGCTCGGCGGCGGATCACCCGCGACGATGCGCATGCCGAAGTTGCGCGCTTGATAGATGCGCTTGCCGTCGACCCACAGTGAGCAGTCGGCGACCGCGTACGGGCCGAGCGCGTCGCGTCCCACTTCGACGATCTCGATGTCGCTCTGGATGAGCTTGTTCTTGGGGACGACCTGGCCGCGGTACTTCCACGCGAGCGGTCGGCCCGTCATCAGCGCCTCGAAGCGCGGATGAACGACGTCGGCCGCCATGCCCGTCTCCAGCATGAAGAACTGGATGAGCTGCGCGAGCGCCTCGATGCCGAGCGATCCGGGCTGCACCGGGTCCTGGAAGAAGTGCGCCTTGAAGAACCACTCCGCCGCGTCGACGTCCTTCTCGGCGCGCAACCAACCGAGGCCCTTCTTGCCGCCCGTCGGGTCGAAGGCCGTCACCCGGTCGAGCATCAACAACATCGGGCCCGCCAGCCGCGGAGCGCTTCCGCAGTAGCGCGCAGGACGCGTGGTGAGGTCGACGTCGAGGGTGTTCGGCGACGCGAGGCGGGCGCGCTCTTCGTCGGTGGTGGGCAGGCCGGCTTGATTCTCGAAGGCTTCTTTCGGGAAGAAGCCGAAGACGGTGTCCATGTCGTAGACGGCGTCGCCGTTCTGCGAGCACGAGACGAGGAAGGACACGATGATCATGCCCGCCGTCCGCGAGACGGACTTCAGCTTCACCTTCGTCCGCAGCGGACCCGACCCGGGGGTGAGGTCGCGGTGCATGGTTCCGGTGCCGTCGAGGTTGCGGAAGAGCAGGTCGACGTCGGTGGTGAGCGCGCTGCCGATGTAGCTCGCGAACCATCCGCACGGTTGCAGCGCCGCCTCCATCAGCACCGCGAGCGGCATCACGGGAGCGCCGTTTTCAGCGAAGTACCAGACCGACGCAGGAACGTCGTACTCGCACGCGATGCTGCCACCGGCGACGAGCGCACCCATCGGGGCGTCGAGGTCGGTGATGCGCGACATGAAGTGGTACGGCGGACCGGGCAGGCGCGCGACGCGGCGGGTCGAGTCGAAGCGCTCGTAGAAGGGGCCAAACGCGCGCGACGGACGGCCCCACGCGCACGCGATGAGCGACGCGTAGCCGAAGGAGAAGCCGTCGACGGAGGCAACACGGCCCGTGTCGACGTGTCCCGCGAGCCCGCCGAGAGACGCGAGCGCGACGGGCTCACCGGTCTCCTGCTCGCGGTGCGTGGAGAGCGACTCCCAGTGGTCGAGCGGCCACGCCGGAATGAGTCGCATCCCGACGCGGCGCGCGTGGAAGGCCTTGAGGCCGTCGACGGTGCAGAGCAGGTCGGCGTAGAGCGTCGGCAGCGGGCCGTCGTGCACCTCGCTCACGAACACCTCGTAGGTGAGCTTGCGCGACGTGCGCGTGACCTGACCGCGGCAGCGCATGAGGTACTTGAGCTCGGTCACCGGCTCGAAGCGCCAGCCGTCGCGGTCGATGGTGAAGCCGAGCGCCGCGAGGTGAAACGCCATGGTCGCGAGGCAGCCCTCGAACATGAGCGTCCCCGGCATGCAGGGGTCGTTCTTGAAGTGGCCTTCGAAGTACCAGTCGTCGGCGTGGATGGCCTGCTCGGCGCGGAGGTAGCCGCGCTGCCACGGGCCGCCCGTGGGGTCGAAGGCGACGACCTCCTGCGGGAAGAGCAGGCGGCCGGGCGCGATGCGCGGCGTCGCGACGTGGGCGAGGGTGGCCTCGAAGCCGGGGCCGAAGCACTCGTGGGTGCGGCCCTCGGAGAACGCGACGAGCTGCTCGTGGGAGAAGCGGCGGCGCTCGGTGAGGCGCGGCGGCGCGTCGAGGCGGGCGTCGGCGGCGGGCGCGCTGTCGTCGGGACTCCAGAGGATGCCGCCCGAGTCGGCGAGCTCGGCGTCGGTGAAGAAGCCGGCCTGGCCGTGGCGGACGGAGAGGCGGAGCTCGCCGTTCACGCGGCAGTCGTAGTGGAAGAAGAAGAGGCGGATGGGCCCCTGGTTGGCGTGGCCGTCGATGTGGATGTCGTAGACGAGGGTGTCGCCCGCGCGCGGGAGCTCGCCGTGATAGGTGAGCTCGCAGCCGAGGAGGCGGTAGACGCGTTCGCTCTGGTTGAGCAGGTCGACGCCGAGCCACGAGATGAGGAGCAGGTCGGCCTGGCCGCTCTCGATCATCACGCCGCCGGGCATGCGACCGTCGGGGCCGAGGTACCACGCGTCGGCGCGGACGTCGGTCTCGGTCCAGATGGTTCCGAGCTTCATGGAGCCCGCGACGGCGTCGATGCCCGTCACGCGATCGGCGAAGAGCAGCGGCGGCATGGGCATCCGCACCTGCCGATGGAAGCCGTCCTGCGCCTCGAAGAGAGGGCCGAAGACGGAGGAGATCTTGCCGCCCGCGAGGACTTCGAGCTGGGCGCGGTCGAACTTCGGGCCGGGGAGGGCGACGGGCGTCGACGCGACGGCGGGCGTCGGTTCGAGCACGTCCGCGATAACCGGCCTTACCCGGAGCGGAGCGGAGGGGAGCGACCGCGTGGCCGTCTCGGCGCGTTCCGGGACGTGGGCGGGCTCGTCCCTTCGGGTAAGGACGGAGGCCGGGGCGTGAGTGGGTGCTCCCGGAGGGGAGCCCATCATCGCCAACAACTGCGCCTCGGAGCGCTGGCGGAAGTCGAGGAAGCGCTCGTGCTGCGCCGCCTGCTCCTCGATCATCGCCCGGTGCATCGTCGCGAGCTGCCCCTGGAACGCCGCCAGATGCGCCAGCGCCTCCACCGACGCTCGCCCCTTCGGCGCCACCATCGTCGGCGCGCTCACCGTCACCGCCGCGGGCTTCGCCACCGCCGCGACCATCTCCGTCGCTTCGACCACCTCGGCATCCGTCACCGGGCGCGGCGGCCTCGCCAACAGATCCGCCAGCATCGACGGCAGCGCGGGCGCGGGCTCCATCCGCTCACCCTCCGCGCGTGGCGGAAAGCGCACCGCCTTCGGGTGCGCCGCGAACGTCAGCGCCCGCCCCGCCACCTTCGTCGGCGTCGCCGCTCGCTCCACCGCCGCGAGAAACCCACTCGCATCGACGTCCACGCCTGCCGCGATCAGCGCCGCGAGCGCCTGCGCGGCCTGCCGCACGCCGTTGCGCCCGGCCAGGTCGAGCGGCACCGCGATGTGCTCGCGCGCCCCGAGGATCTTCTTGATCCACCCCGAGCACGCCCCACGCGGACCGTGCTCGATGAACACCCGAACGCCGTCCTCCCACATCTTCACGATGGTGCGCGGCAGGTCGAGCGTGTGCACCGCCTGCGCGGTGATCGCGTCGGCCACGGCGTCGCTCGTCGGCGCAAACGAGTGCCCCGTCCCGTTGGAGTAGAAGCGCAGCCCGTTTGCGGGCGTCACCGCGCGGTGGTGCAGCGACCACCACGCGTCGCGCACCACGCCGATCTCGGGGCAGTGCGCGGCCATCTCGTAGTCCATCGGGAAGCAGCGCTCGCCGCCAAGCTTCGCGACCACCCTCGCCAGCGCGAGGGACTCGCCGCCGATCACACACTCGTCCGGCGCGTTGATGATGGTGAGGTGCGCGTTGGCCTCGCCCGCCAGCGCCTCGCGGACACGCTCGACGGGTGCCACCACGGAGTACGCCTGCCATCGACCGTCGGGCAGTCCCCACAGTGTTCGGCACGCCCTGAACTCCCCGCAGAGGTCGTCCTTGAAGAGGGGCGCCTCGCGTGAGGCGGACATCATGGCGTCGAAGTCGTTCCAGAGGTGGGCGGCGAAGAGGGCGTTGGTCTCGCCCGAGGAGTAGCCGAGCGTCGCGCGCGGTTTCAGCCCGAAGACATCCGACACCAGCAGCGCGTGCAACTGGCAGAGGTACGTCGTCCCCCACAACTGATCGAGCGGGTGCTTGTCGCCGCCATCGAAGGCCCACCGCGTCGCCGCGATCACGCCCGACGAGCGCCGACCGAGCTTCTCCACCAGGGCAGGGAAGGCCAGCGTCAGGTCGCGGCCCATGCCCACATACCCCGCCGCCGCGCCGGTAAACACCGACGCCACATCCCCACCCACCGCCCGCTCGCCGAACGCCGCCCCCTCGGGCATCGCTCCACCACCCGCGAGCGCCCGCTGCGCCGCCTCGACGCGCGCAGGCATCTCCTCGCTCGTCCCCACGAGCACCAGCCGCGCCGGCCCCGCGGACGACTCCCTGCCCGCCGCGAGCGCTTGCGCCACCGCGGCGCGGTCGCCACCCGAGTACACCCGCAACACCAGCGCGCCCGCCGTGAACAACGGAACCGCCCCGTCCCCGCGCAGCGTCACCGACGCGTTCGCGCCATCGAGCACCGTCGTCTCGACGCGCGCCTTCCGCTCGCCCAACCACGCGCGCCCCGCCGTCCCCGCGCCGAACCTGAACCCGTGCCCCACCGCCAGCGCCGCCGCCGCCACGTCCACCAGCGACGTCGCCGCGTGCGCGTGACCAAACAGCCCGACCGTCTCCACCGCCTCGCCGTCGCCCTCGTCGAGCACCGCGAGCACCGGCTGCCCGTCCGCCCGCGCGTCGTCGAGTCGTCGCAGCGTCAGCACCACCGCGGCATCACCCGACGGTCGATCGACACCCAGCGCGTGTAGCGCCGCCGCATGAACCAGGTCGTGCGAGAGGTCCACCGCACCCACGAGCGCGGCGTCGATCTCACCCGCCCGCAGCGCGTGCGCGGCGATGCGAAGCGCCGCGAGCCCCGAGCCCTCTTCCGCCGAGACGGTGAAGCCCATCCCGCCGAGGTCGAGCTGACTGCACACCCGGTTGGCCGGCATGTTGGGCATCGTCCCGACCACGCCCGCGGCCTCCAGCGTCGGCGCGAGCGCGTCCTTCGCCTGCGCGATCCACGTCGCGTCGACCCCTTCGGCGCCCGCCGTCCGCGCGCCCAGCCGCCAACGCGCGCCGTGCCTCGCCACCGCCGGGTCGGTCCCCATGCCGACGATCACCGCTGTGGTCTCGCGATCGAGTCCACCCACGGCCGCGGCCTCGCGCGCCGCTTCCAGCACCATGAGCTGTTGCGCGTGGGTCTTCTCCAGATCCTTCGGCGGAAAGCGCAGCCCCTCCGCGTCGACCACCACGCTCTCGCGCGCCTGGTCGTCGACCCGCCCGCTCATCAACGTGCGAACAAAATCCCCGCGCCCATCCCCCGACCCGACGCGCGCCCCGATGCCCACGATGGCGACCGCCGCGGGCTTCGTCGTGCGCGTGGCGATCGCGGGCGACGCCCCATCAAACGCTTCAACAATCAAATGCGCGTTGTTGCCGCCGAACCCGAACGCGCTCACCGTCGCGCGCTTCGGCCCCATCCACCGCTCCGGCTCCCGCAGCAACCTGAACGGCGTCCCCGCCAGCGCATCGATCGCGTCGTCGGCGTGCAGCGTCGGCGGTCGTTCGCCCGCTTCCATCGCCGCGATCACCTTGAGCAGACCCGCCGCTCCGGCCGCCGTGATGAGGTGCCCCAGGTTGCTCTTCAGCGACCCGATGGGGACGTCTCGCGCCCCCGCGAACACCTCCGCCATGCTGTGCACTTCGACGGCGTCGCCCACGGGCGTTCCGGTCGCGTGGCACTCGACGAGCCCGACGTCCGACGGCGCGAGACCCGCGCTCGCCCACGCCGCCCGCATCGCCCTGACCTGGCCCTCTTCGCTCGGCGCCAGCAGCCCCCGGCCGCGCCCGTCGTTGGAGAGGCCCACTCCGCGAATCACGCCGAGGATGGTGTCCCCGTCGCGCACCGCGTCGGACAACCGTCGCAGCACCACGAAGGCCGCACCCTCCGCGGGCACCAGACCATCGGCCGCCTTGTCGAAGGGACGGCTGCGACCCGTTCGGCTCATGGCCGACAGCGCGCAGAACCCGATGTGGATGAACAGATCGTCGGCCGCGCTCACCGCGCCCGCGACCATGGTGTCGACCTCGCGCGCCTGGAGCCGATCGCACGCCAGCTTGATGGCGTAGAGCGACGACGCACACGCCGCGTCGAGCGCCAGCGCACCCGCGCCGAGCCCCAGCGCCTTCGCCGCGTACAGCGCGGGCATCCCCGACGTGAAGCGGTTGCGCGGGTGCGGCCCGGCACCGGTCGCGAGCCCCTGATCGACCAGCCACAGGTGCTCCGCGTAGGCCGCCATCGAGGCCGACGGAAACGACAGGTTGCCCATCACGAGGCCCGTCGTCGCCGTGCCCTCGCGCTTCGCGCTTCGCAGCGCCTCACGCACGCCGTGCAGCGTCCACCGGAACACCGCGTCGAGCGCCCGCACCTCGTCCGCCGCGACCCTGAACCCCGTCGGATCGAACACCGCGTCGAAGCCCGTGACGTAGCCGCCTGCGTCCGTCCAGGTGCGGTCGGCGTGGCTCGCGGTCGTTCCCATGGCGTCGTTGCGCGGCAGCGACCAGCGCCCCTCGGGAGCTGGCGCCACGAGGTCGCGCCCCGCCCGAACGTTGTTCCAGAGGGCGGTCGGGTCGAGCGCGCCCGGAAGCACGCACGACCGTCCGACGACGGCGATCGGTTCGAAGGGCATCGACTAGTACCGTTCCACGGGGGACATGAAGGTTTGGGGCAGTGGCCGCAGGAAATCAGCCGCAAGGGCGCAAGGGTCGCAAGGAGGAGTGAGGGTCAGGCGATGACCCGTTTTCAGCGGGATCACGAAATGTGGCGCGGAGAGGTTTGATCTCAGGCCATGGGGAGCACGAGACCGCATCCCAGGATCACTCCCTTGCGACCCTTGCGCCCTTGCGGCCAACCCTCGCAGAACCAACGGCCCCAACACGTCACATCCCTTGTGCCAAGGCACTAGACCGCTGCCGGAGTTACCGCGCGACCGGGCTCTCCGGGCCGCTGCACCAGCGCCACCTCTTCGAGCACCGCAAACGTCTCGCCGTCCGCGCCCGTCACGAACACGTCGCACGTCGCGCGCGCCCCGCTCACCGAGCGCGCCCGCACCGTCGCCCGCAGCTCGCTGCTCGCCGGCCCCGGCCCCGCGAGGCGCATCGCCCCGACGGACATCGGCAACGCCGCCCCACCGAGCGGACCCTCCGCCCAGAGCACCGCGGCCTGGAGCGCGCCGTCGGTCACCGCCGGATCGGTGCGGAAGTCGTCCGAGGTCCAGCCGCGCGCGACGAGCCCTTCGACCCGCGCCACGAGCCCCTCGTCCGACACCCCATCCACCCCGCGGATCACCTGGAACCGCGGCCCATGGAAGAGCACGTGCCCGTCGTAGATCTCCGCCCGCGCGACCCACGGCGTGAGCCCCGCCGGGTTGCGCCCGAGCGCGAGCGGCGTGGCGTCATCCCGTGCGTCCACCAGCGCCGAGTAGTGCAATGCGTCGTTGGGCCCGCGCAGCTCCACCGCGATGACGTCGCCCGCCACGCGAGCGCGCACCACCAACCGATCACCGCGTCCGTCGTAGTGCTCCAGCCGCACGCCGCGCAGCACCTTCACGTCGCGCACCGCGAGGGGCCGTCCGCCGCCCGCGAAGTCCGCCGCGCCGCGCACGAGAAACTCCACCGCCAGCGCCACCGGCAGCACCGGCGCGCCCGCGATGCGGTGATCGCCCACCTCGGGGTGCGTCTTCGCGCTCACCAGCACCTCGGTCTCGCTCACGCGCTCGCCGCTCACGCCCAGCGCGTCGTCGCCCGCCGTGGCGCCCACCACCAGCACGCCGTCCGTCGCGCGGTGCGTGAGCTCGTCGATGAAGATGCGCGCCCCCGTCGCGAGCGGAACCAACGTCACGCCCGCCTTCTCGAAGTGCGCCTTGAGCGACGACGTGACCATGCCGCCCTCCCACGGCCCCCAGCCCACCGACGACACGGCGCAGCCCGGCCGCTTCGCCCGCTCGGCGCACGCGACGGCGTTGAGCACCTCGTTGGCCATCGCGTAGTCCGACTGGCCCGGGTTGCCCGCGCGCGCCGCCACCGACGAGAACAGCTCGATCGACCGCAGCGGATCACCCGCCGTCGCGTCGAGCAGCGCCGCGAGGCCCAGCACCTTCGTGTCGAACACCCGATCGAACTGCGCATCGGTCTTCTCGGCGAGCAGCTTGTCCGCGAGCACGCCCGCGCCGTGCACCAGCGCCGTGATGGGACCGAAGTCCTTCCGCACGCCGTCGAGCGCCGCCGCGAGCTTCGCCGCGTCCTGCACGTCCACCGCGAGGTAGCGAACCTTCGACCCGGCCGCCTCCATCGACGCCATCGTCGCGCGCACCTCGCGCGTCGCCAGGATCGCCTGCGCCTTCGCGCCGACCTCCGCCGGGGTCACCTTCGCGCCCCTGGCGGCGGCGTCTTCGAGCAGCGCCCGCTTGAGCCCCGCCTCGTCGCGCGCGCCCTTGGTCGCCGCGCCT
Organism: Polyangiales bacterium; assembly: GCA_044229975.1. Taxonomy (GTDB): domain Bacteria; phylum Myxococcota_A; class Polyangia; order Polyangiales; genus SCUS01. The sequence goes on along the minus strand of JBGARZ010000013.1, from coordinate 48,035 downwards.
TCGTCCGCGAGCGCGGTGCGACCGAGCAGCACCATCGTCGCCTTCGTGGCCTTCGCCAGCGCCTCCAGCGAGGCCGCCGTGACACCGCGCGCTCCGCCCGAGGCGAGCACCACGGAGGTCGCGTCGAGGGTGACGGGCGTTCCGTCGACGGGTGCTTCCACCGAGTCGAGCGTCACGCGTGAGCCGTCCGCGCCGAGGCCCACTTCGACGCACGAACCGCCCAGCAGCAGCTCGTCGACGATGACCTGCGCCACCTCCGCGTCGCTGCGCGTCGCGCGCTCCACGTCGAGCGCCCGAACGTGCGCCTTGGGCCACTCGCGGGCCGCGGTGCGAGCGAGCGCCGCGACGCCCGCCGTCCAGGCGCGCAGGGGCGATCGACCCGACAGGCCGAAGTCGCCGCCGGTGTCCTGCACCGTCACGAAGAGCCCCCCCCTCGCCGTGAACTTCGCCGCCACCGCCCGCGCCGCGCGGAACGCCTCGCGATGCACCGCCAGCGCCTCGTCGCGCGTCGTCACCGCGCGCATCCCGCCCAGCAGCACCGCGGCGTCTGCGTCCGCGGGGACGTCGGTCACCAGCTCCGCCGCCACGCCCGCCGCCGCGAGTCGCGCGACCACGAGGCCCGCGAGCGCGCCGCCGTCCGAGGTCACCACGAGCTTGCGCGCGCCGAGCAGGCCCGCCACCGCGACGCCCGGCCGAACAACCGCCCGCGATCGCACCGCCAGCCGCCGGATGGGCGCCGCCTTCGTCACGGTTGCCGTCGCGGTCGTCGTCGCGGCCGGGGCCGCCGAGCTGCCGCGCATGTGATCGACGATCTGTCCGAGCGTGCGGAGCTTGGCGAGCTCGTTGGGGTTCACTTCGCCGAGACCCGGCGCGCGCTCGCGCATCGTCGAGAGGATCTCGACGCGCTTGATGGAGTCGATGCCGAGGTCGGCTTCGAGCTCCATGGAGAGGCCGAGCATCGCGACGGGGTAGCCCGTCTTCTCCGCGACGATCTCCATCATCAGCTTCTCCAGATCGACGGCCGGAGCCGCCGCGACCGGAGCCGCCTTGGGCGCCGCCGCACCGAGGGTGCCGCGCATGTGATCGACGATCTGCCCGAGCGTCCGCAGCTTGGCGAGCTCGTTGGGATTGACCTCACCCAGACCCGGCGCGCGCTCACGCATCGTGGAGAGAATCTCCACGCGCTTGATGGAGTCGATGCCCAGGTCGGCCTCCAGCTCCATCTGAACGCCCAGCATCGCCACGGGGTAGCCCGTCTTCTCGGCGACGATCTCCATCATCAGCTTCTCAAGATCCACGGCGGGAGCCGCTGCTGCGACAGGAGCTGCCGCTGCGACGCTGCCGAGGCGCCCGCGCATGTGGTCGACGATCTGACCGAGCGTGCGGAGCTTGGCGAGCTCATTGGGGTTCACTTCGCCGAGGCCGGGAGCGCGCTCGCGCATCGTGGAGAGGATCTCGACGCGCTTGATGGAGTCGATGCCGAGGTCGGCTTCGAGCTCCATGGAGACGGCGAGCATCGCGACGGGGTAGCCCGTCTTCTCGGCGACGATCTCCATCATGAGTTTCTCGAGGTCGACGGCCACCGCAGCGGGCTTCGCCTGCGCCGCAACCGGTTGAACGGGCGTCGCAACGGGTTGCACGGGCGCAACAGCCGCCTGGGAGGGCGCAACAACGGGCCGGACAGGCGCAACAATGACCTGGGAGGGCGCCGCAACGGGCTGTGCCTGCATCGCAACGGGTGGGCTGTACGTCGCAGGGACCGGATGGGCTGTCGCAACACCCGTCAACATGGTCGCAAGCGTCGACATCGACGTCTCGGCCGCCCGCAAGAACGCCGCGTGCGAGTCCGCCGTCGCCCGCTGATACGACGCGTGCGCGTCGGCCGTCTGGCGCTGCATGTCCTGGTACGCGCGCACCCACGCGTGCTGCACGTCGTCGCCCACCGGCGCCGCGCTCGCGGCCACCGGAACCTCCACGGGCACTTCCACCCGCTCCACGATGCGAATCACCTCGGGCTGACGCTCGGGGTTGGGCTTCGGCAGCTCCGCCGCGCCGCCCTTCGGCGGATACGGCTTGGCGTAGTTGGAGCCGTTGAGCGACAGCGTCATCGCGGGCTTCTTCTTCGCCTTCGGCGCCGCGGGCACTTCACCCTCCAGGCCCACGAAGTCGAGCTTCACGCCCGCCACCGCGAGGCGACCGAGGGACTCTTGCAGGGCGGTCACGCCGTGCTTGCCCTTGCGGTCGAGCGCGATGGCGAGGTGCGGGCGCCCCTTGAGGATGCGCCCCACGAGGTCAGTGAGCACCGCCGACGGACCCACCTCGACGAAGGTGCGAACCCCCGCCGCGTACATCGCCTCGATCTCCTCGACGAAGCGCACCGGCTGGGCGATCTGCCCGCCGAGAATCGCGCGCATCGACTTCGCATCCGTGGGGTACGGCGCCGCCGACGCGTTGCCGTACACGGGCATCGCGGGCGCACCGAAGTCCACCGTCGCGAGGTGCTCGCCAAACGGAACACACGACGCCGCCACCACCGAGCTGTGAAACGCCGTCGCGACCCCGAGCCGCTTGAAGCCGATCTTGGCCGCGGTGAGCTTCTCCTCGGCCGCCGCGATGGCCGCCGTCGGACCCGACAGCACCGCCTGCTTCGGCCCGTTGTGGTTGGCGAGCACCACGTCGAGGCCCCACTGCGCCATGAGCGGCCGCAGCTCCTCGGCCTTCGCCACCACCGCCGTCATCGCGCCCGCCGTCGTCGACGCGGCGTCGCGCATCAGCTCGCCGCGCTTGCGCGACACGCCGACAAACGCCGCCTCGTCGAGCACACCCGCCGCGTGCAGGGCCGTCACCTCGCCGTACGAGTGACCCGCGACCGCGTCGGGCTTCACGCCCAGCGCGCGCAACACGCCCAACAGCGCCAGGCTCGCCGCACCGATCGCAGGCTGCGCCCACTCCGTCGCCGTCAGCGCGACCTGCTGCGCCTCGCGCGCCTCGTCGCTGAACACCGGCTGCGCAAACACCATCTCGTGCAGCGTCTTGCCGTCGAAGCGCAGGGCGGCCGAGCGGTCCCACGCGTCGCGCGCGGCGTCGAACTCCATGGCCACGTCGGCGCCCATGCCGACGTACTGCGATCCCTGTCCGGGGAAGAGGAAGCCCACCGACCCGCTGGTCGCGCCGTCGGTGAAGGTCAGACCCGCCGGGGTCGACAGCGCCGCGCCCTTCGCGATGGCTTCCGCCGACGCTTCGACCTGCGCGAGCAGATCGGCCAGCGACGAGGCCACCACCGACAAGCGCGACGGCTCGGCTGCCTTGAAGCTCGCCCGGCTCTCCCGCGCACGCAGCGCGAGGTCACCCTCGACGCTCGCGAAGCTCTTGGCTGCTGCGACCACTGCCGCGGGTGTCGCCGCCGAGAAGATGAACAGCTCCGTCGGGCGCGTCGAGCTGCGCGCGGGGCGCTTGCCGGGTCCGACGTACTCCTCCAGCGCGACGTGGAAGTTGCTGCCGCCGAAGCCGAAGCTCGACACCGACGCGCGCCGCGGGTGCGACGCGTCGCGAATCCACGGGCGGCTCTGGGTGTTGAGATAGAACGCGCTGGTCTCCAGGCCCATCTTGGGGTTGGGGCGATCGATCTTGATGGTGGGCGGCAGCACCTTGTGGTGCAGCGCGAGCACGGCCTTCATCAGACCCGCGGCGCCGGCGGCCGACTTGGTGTGGCCGATCTGCGACTTGATGGAGCCGAGCGCGCACCACGCGGGGCCCTTCTTCGCCTCCCCGAACACCGTCGCGAGACCCTCGAACTCCGCGGCGTCGCCCGCCTTGGTTCCGGTGCCGTGGGCCTCGACGAGCTCCACCGTCTCGGGGCCGTAGCCAGCCACTTCGTACGTGCGCCGCAGCGCCCGCGCCTGACCCTCGGGAACGGGCGCGTACACGCTCTTGGCGCGACCGTCGGAGGAAGAGCCGACGCCCTTGATGACGGCGTAGATGCGCTTGCCCTGCTTCTCGGCGTCGTCGAGACGCATGAGCGCGAACATCACCAGGCCCTCGCCCAGCATCGTTCCGTCGGCGGCGTCGGAGAACGGGCGGCAGTCACCAGACGCCGACAACGCAGGCGTCTTGGAGAAGCACATGAACATGAAGATGTCGTTCATGGTGTCGACGCCGCCGCCGAGGACGAGGTCGGCCTGGCCGAGCTGAAGCTCGTTGATGCCCATGGACAGCGCCGCGAGCGAGCTCGCGCAGGCCGCGTCGGTGACGGCGTTGGTGCCGCGCAGGTCGAAGCGGTTGGCGATGCGCCCTGCCACCACGTTGCCCAACAACCCAGGGAAGGACGACTCCTGCCACGGAACATAGCTGGCGCTGATGCGGTCGCAGATGGACTGCACCTCGGTCTCACCGAGACCCGCCTCGCGCAGCGCCTTCACCCACACCGGGCGCTGGAGGCGGCTGTTCATCTCACCCAACAACTCCTGCGCGCTGGTGACGCCCATGAGCGTCGAGACGCGCTCCTTGTCGAGCGAGGCGATGTCGCCGCCGGTCGCGTCTTCGAGCGTGCGCTGCGCCACCATCAGCGCGAGCAGTTGCGCGGTGTCCGTCGCCGGGACGATGGACGGCGGGACACCGAACTCCATCGGGTCGAAGGGCACATCGGGGAGAAAGCCGCCGCGCTTCGCGTAGGTCTTGTCGGGCGCGTGGGGGTCGGCGTCGTAGTAGTCCTCGATCAGCCAGTGACCGGGCGGAACATCGCTCAAGAGGTCCTTGCCGGTGACGATGTCGCGCCAGGCTCCGGCGAGGTCGGTCGATCCGGGGAGCAGCGCGCCCATGCCGACGACGGCGATGGGAATCTGGTGGCGGGTGGTCATCGGAGGTCCTTGTTCAAGCGAGACGTCGCGGTCGGAAGTCGAAGGCCACGGCGGGGACGGACACCCCGCACGCTCGTAGCTGCTGCACGCGCGTGATGACCGCCGCCCCTTCGAGGAGGTTGCGGCCGATCTGCGCGACGGTGCGGTTCCTGGGTTCGGCGAGGAAGGTGCCCGCCGCCCAGCGGTTGAAGGCGCCCATCACGGGGCCGCACCAGATCTGGTAGTCGGCGACGCGCGTCGCATCGCCCTCGATGGCCCACCGGCTGGCCTTGCCGAGGTACCAGCGAAACACCAGCGCCATCTTGTGCTTGGGGTCGGTGCGCCCGCGCTCCAGCTCGTGGGGATCGCGCCGCGACCAGAAGCGCTCGCACTCGGCCCACACCTCGTCGCAGCTCGCGCGCAGGGTGTCCTTCTCGATGCGCGCCCGCACATCCGCCGGGATGGCGTCGAGCGAGTCGTACGCGCGATACGCGTCGTAGAGCTTCTGCGCGCGCGCGGCGAACATCGTTCCCCGCTTGAGCACCTGCACCTGCACCCCGAGCTCGAACATGTCCGCCGCCGGGCACATCGCCACGTCGGGGATGTCGGCCAGCGCGAGGAGCTGCTTGCCCGACTCGGACAGGCCCGACTCCACGGCCGCCTGGTTGACCGAGCCGGTCATCACGAAGGCCGCGCCGAGCTGCAACGCCGCCGCGACGCCCGACGGCGTCCCGATGCCGCCCGCCGCGCCGACGTGGATGGGCCGCGTGTACTCGTGCCTGGCGACGAGCTCGTCGCGCACCAGCAGCATCGTCGGCAGGAGCGCGGTGAGGCACTGGTTGTCGGTGTGGCCGCCGCTGTCGGCTTCGACGGTGAGCACCTCGGCGACGGGCAAGCGCGCCGCGAGCGCCGCTTCGGCTTCGGTGAGCCATCCCTTCGCGACGAGCGCCCGAACCATGTCCGCGGGCGCCGGTGCGAGGAAGCGTCGCGCGACTTCGGCGCGCGAGATCTTGGCGAAGAGGGTGCGCGGACGAACGACCGTTCCCGATGCGTCGGTGCGAACGCCCGCATAGGCGAGCCGCACGACGGCGGGCGTGAGACCCATGAAGGCCGACGCGGAGACCAGCTTCACGTCGCGCTCGATGAGCAGGGCCGCGACGCGCTCTTCCAACGCGGGCTCGTTGGGCGAGTGGATGAGGTTGACGCCCCACGGAAACTTCCCCGCCGCCTCGCGCGCGAGCTCGGTCACCGACGCTTCGACACGTTCGAACGAGAGGCCCGCGGCGCCGAAGAAGCCGAGCATTCCAGCGCGGCCTGCTTCGAGCGCCATGCGCACGGTCGCGATGCCGTTGGCCATCTCGCCGGTCACGTAGGGGAAGCGCAGACCGTGGGCCTCGACGAAGGCCCGATCGCCCAACCACTCCGGGAACATCGGCGGCAGCGTCGCGACGAGCGGGTACGTTCCGCGGCCGGTGGTTCCTCCGAAGGCGAGGCCGAGACGCCCGCCGGGATCACGGACGATGTGCACCGTCTCGCGCACTCGGCGCACCGCACCGGGCAGCTCTGCCGGGAGGAAGACCGGTGCCTCGGAGGAGGCTTCCCAGGTGGCCAACGCGCTCATGGGCGCGCCTCATATCTCAATTTCGGACGCTAGGGCACGGCGCAACGAGCGCGCCCGATATCAACCGATGACGAGGTGCGTTGGCGCGATGCGTCGGTGAGGTCGCGACTGACGCGCGAGTCTAGGCGTGGACGCCGGTGCCGATAGGGCACACGACACCGGTGCCACCGAGGCCGCAGTAACCGCCTGGATTCTTGTCCAGGTACTGCTGGTGGTAGTCCTCGGCGAAATAGAACGTCGGCGCGGGGAGCACCTCGGTGGTGATGGTTCCCTTGCCGGCGATCTTGAGCGCGGCGCCGTAGGCCGACTTCGAGCTCTCCGCCGCGGCGCGCTGAGCGTCGTCGAAGACGTAGATGCCGGAGCGATACTGGGTGCCGACGTCGCCGCCCTGGCGCATGCCCTGGGTGGGGTCGTGGTTCTCCCAGAAGGTCTTGAGCAGCGTCTCGTAGGAGACCTTCGCGGGGTCATACACCACGCGCACGACCTCGTTGTGGCCGGTGCGCCCGGTGCAGACCTCTTCGTAAGTAGGGTTGGGCGTGTACCCCGCGGCGTAGCCCACCGCGGTGGAGACCACGCCGGGCACCTTCCAGAACTTGCGCTCGGCGCCCCAGAAGCACCCGAGGCCGAACATCGCGGTGGCCATTCCGGGGAAGGCCGCGTCGAGCGGTGCGTCGAGCACGGTGTGCTTCGCGGGGACGGGCATGCGCGCGGCGCGACCCGGCAGCGCGTCGTCGGGGGAGGGCATCCTGGTCTTGTCGGAGAAGAACATGGCGCCGACTCTGGCACCGACCGCGGGTGCGAGCCAGAGGCTCACTGCATCGCGAGGTGCGTCCACCAGACGACGGCGACGAGCCCGACGAGCCCGAGCAGCAGCACCACCGTGGCGATGACCATGAGCCGCCGCGGGTTGCGATCGACGGCGTGCATCGTCTCGGCGCCCATGCGCTTCATGAACGTCGAGCTGCAATGCACCGGCACCTTGCCGTCGCGGATGGACTGGAGCACGTCGATCATCGCGGTGATGGAGCGGTAGCGCTCATCGGCGTTCTTGGCGACGCCGGGGGTGAGGAAGTGCCCGAGCTCGGCCGGCACGCCGCGCTGGTGGGCGTGGGTCGCGTGCCCCGCGGGTGGCACCGGGTCGCGCAGCACGCCGGCGATGCACTCGGTCACGCCCTGCTTGTCATGGAGGTAGTGCCGCAGCGTGAGCAGCTCGTGGAACATCACGCTCAGCGAGTACACGTCGCTGCGCTCGTCGAGGTTGGCGACCTCGCCGCGGGCCTGCTCGGGGGACATGTACGCGGGCGTTCCGAGCAGCGAGCCCTCCATGGTCTGGAGCTTGTCGTTGCCGTTGCCGCGCTTCGGCGCGGTGAGCGTCCTGTGCTTGTCGTCGACGGGGAAGCGCTTGGACTCCTCGCGGCTGCGGGCGAGGCCCCAGTCCATCACGACGACCTCGCCGAAGCGCCCGATCATGACGTTGGCGGGCTTGAGGTCGCGGTGCAGGACGCCCTGCGCGTGGGCGTACTGCACCCCCCGCAAGATCTGGAGAAACACCTCCGTGCGCCGCTCGAAGGAGTACTGCCGATGGTAATCGGGGTCGCCCGCGGCGAGCTTCTCGATGACGTGTTCGAGGGTCTCGCCGTCGACGAACTTCATCACGTAGAAGTAGCGGCCGTCGGCGTCGAGCCCGACGTCGTGGATGGGCACGATGTTGGGGTGGTCGAGGCGGCCGAGCACCCTGATCTCCTCGACGAAGCGGGCGACGATGGACGCTCCGCCCGCCAGCTCGGGGAGCAGTCGCTTGAGGGCCACCGGGCGGTCGATGTCGTTGTCGCGCGCGAGCAGCACCTCGCCGCCGCCGCCGCGCCCGAGCACCTTCGCGGCCTCGAAGCGCTCCCTCGCTTCGACCACCAGCCGCGGGACCTCCCCGACAAACTCCACCCTCGGCAGGATGGTCGACCGCGCGCCTCCAGCCGTGGCGACGATCTCGACCGCGGCGTCAGCGCGTTCGACCTGGGTGTTGCCGTCGTGCGAGGGCGCCCGGTCGGTGGGCGCGATGACGGTCTGCGCGAGCGGGGCCGGGTTGGCGGGCCTGGGGAGGGTGTCTTGGTCCATGGGCGGGGGGATGGCTCGTAGCCTACCGCGGCGCCGTCAGAAGATCTGGCTGAGGTAGTGGACGGCCTGCTTACGCCACCAGGTATAGTCGTGGGCGCTGTCGTGGCCCCAGAGGGCGAGGTGGTGGGGGATGCCCTTGCGCCGCAGGTTGGCGCCGAGCTCGACGGTCTCGGGGATGCAGCCCGCCTCGTGCGCGCCCCGCCCGACCACGGCGATGATGTGCGCCTGCCGACGGACGCGCTCCAGCGCCGCGCCTTCGAGGTTGGGCAGGAAGGCGAGCGGGTCATTGAAGTAGACGTCCTCGTTGGAGGCGCCGTCGAAGAGTCGGCTCGCGCGGTAGCGCCCGGAGAGGCAGAGCGCCTGCGGGAAGGTCTCCGGGTGCTTGAGCACGAAGAGCGACGCGTACAGCGCGCCGACGCTGCACCCGGTGGTGACGATCGGAGCGCCCGGTGAGTTGCAGTCGCGGCGGATGAAGGGGACGAGCGTGTCGAGGACGAAGCGCTCGTAGGCGCGGTGGTGGGCCATGCGCTCGTCGAGGCTGCCCTTGCCCGAGAAGCTGCGGGAGACGTTGGTCTCGGGGCAGTAGATCTTGAGCCTCCGTTCGGCGAGGAGGGGGCCGAGTGCGTCGATCATTCCGCTCTGCTGCCACTCGTGGGCGACCCCGGCGTTGGAGGGGAAGACCAGCAGCGGTCGGCCGACTTCGCCGAAGCGCCAGAGGTGCGCCTTGCGCCCGAGGGCGGGGCTGTCGAGGAGGACGTGTCGTGCGCTCACGGCTGGGCCGTGTATCACGCTTCTGTCGCCGCGCGGGCTGTCCGTAGTATGGCGCTCCGCCGCGCCGTGAGATACCGCCGACACCATGGGAGGGATGTAGCTTCGTGAGCATGCGAGCGCCGAAGAAGCGCGGCCGGTGGGGGGTGGCGTGGGCGCTGACGCGGCAGCGGGTGGCGCCGGTGACGGTGGCGTTCACGGTGCTCTGCGCGGCACAGACGCTGTCGGTGTGGTTGGCCGAGCGCGGCGCGCCGGGATCGAAGATCGAGACGCTGGCGGACGCGGCGTGGTTCGGCGTGGTGACGCTCGCGACGGTGGGCTACGGCGACGTGTACCCGGTGACGTCGGCGGGGCGGGCCATCACCGGGGTGTTCATCCTGCTGACGCTGACGACCATCGGGTTTCTACTGACGGCGATCAACGACGCCGTCGCGGAGGTGAGGCGCATGGAGCGAGAGGGGCTCATCGGGACGACCCTGAAGGGGCATGTGGTGGTCTGCGGCTTCGGCGACATCGCGCGCTCGGCGGTGACCGAGCTGCTCGCGGCGGAGCGGAAGGTCGCGCTGCTGTGCAGCAAGCTCGACGAGATCTCGCGGGCGAGGGCGATGGCGGGCGACGGGGTGTTGTTCGTGACGTCCGGCGACGCGACGCAGGACGTGCTCGACGAGCGGCTCAACGCGCGGGCGGCCGAGAGCGCGGTGGTGGCCTTCGACGACGACACGCGCAACATCGTGGCGACGCTCAACCTCCGCGCGATCAACCCCGAGCTGCGCATCGTGGTGGCGGTTCACGCGCCGGAGCTGCGCAAGACGCTCATCGCGAGCGGGGTGACCTATGTGGCGTCGCCGGCGGAGTTCTCGGGGCGCCTGGTGGCGAGCGCGGCCTTCGAGCCGGAGGTGGCGCGGATGCTCGAAGACGTGAGCACCGGCGCAGATGGCTTCGACCTGCGGCAGTACAGCGCGGAACCCTTCGCGGGGCGCACCGTGGCCGAGGTGCGCGCGACGCTGCTGGAGTTCGACGGGCCGCTGCTGGTGGGGTTGGGCAAGGCGAAGGGCGCGACGTTCGAGGTGCTGACGCATCCGAAGGGCGACACGGTCATCGGGGCGGGCGACCACCTGCTGGTGCTCACCGACCCGCCGCAGGCGAAGCGCATGGCAGAGCGCTGGCCGTCACGGCAGGGGCGGTGAGCCAGGCGTCTACCGGCGGCTGTCGACGAAGTTGAACTCCGGCAGCGACTCCAGTCCGAAGACCTGCAACGCCAACGCATCCAGCCGCTGGAAGTCCCTGCGACGGAACGCATCGCGCAACGACCGTCGCAGCGGCGCTGCGATGTTGTCCTTGGGGCGGGCACGCGAATGCGCCGCAGGTACTGCGCCTGAAAGCGGAGGTAGTGCTTTGCGATGAGGCCGCGCAGGGGTGCGCCGTACTTGTTGAGCACCCAACGGTCGGCGCAGATGAAGCAGAGGACCCCGTCTGGCGCGAGCAGATGGAGGCCTCGCTCGATGAACGCGACGTAGAGGTCGGCGCGGTCATGGAGAGTGGTGTAGCGCGCGCGGTACTCCGCCTGGAGGGTCGGCGCGATCTGCTCGATGCGGACGTAGGGAGGGTTGCCAATCACGACGTCGAAACCGGATTTCAACGAGGCGAGGAGGAAGTCCCCATGGAGTGATCCAGGCTTCGACGAGCGCCTTTGCTCGAGACCGGGAGACGCCGCGTCGGGTGAGGACTTCGTGAAGGCGCTCCCGCGATTCGGCGACGTGAGCGGGGTCGACGTCGAAGGCGCGGATGGCGTGTTGGAGCTTGTCGGGCGAGCGCCCCAATCGCTCTGCGGCGTCGAGCAGCCTCTCCACCGCGGGAACGAGGAAGGCGCCAAGACCGCAAGCCGGTTGGAGCAGCGTGAGGGCCGTGAGGTCGCGGTCGGCGGTGCACCCCGCGAGGTCGAGCATCAGGTCGACGATGTGTCGACGGGTCAGGACGACGCCGTGCGTCTCGCCGCTCGCCCGCTCGCCGTAGGCATAGGCGTTGGCGGGAAGCGAGACCGGGAAGTTCATCGAGAGCTGCGTCGTCATCCCGCGCCTGCTGCCTCTGCCGCCACGTGCGCGACGAGGCCAGCGAGCAACCGTCGCATGGTCAGGTCGGCGGCGGGCTCTGCGTAGATACCCCGGGAGACCCTGAGCTTCCGTCGACATCAGGAAGGCGGCCCGGTCGTAGAGCTGCTCCAGGACGAGCTTCCTCAACAACAGCTCGTAGCGCTGCGAGTACGAGGTGCCTCGAAACTCTGGCAGGACCGGGAAGTGTGGCTCCACGACCGAGACGGGGGGCGTCGCCCGGCCACCGCCGCTCGCACGCGGGCCTCGATGTTCTTCATCACGAGCGCCATGGCGTGAGGGTCGTCGAGTCATCGGCCGCCCGCGACGACGCATCGTCGGGGCGACCGTCTCCTCGTGCGCGTTACCCCCGTCCGATCCCGCTCAGGCGTTCTGGTCCCAGCTGTCCTGGTGTTCGGCGCCGGTGGGCTCGTACGCCCACCGGATGGTGTGGACGACGATGGTGATCTCCTCGAGCGGCGGCTCGGTGGAGGTCGCCGGGACGAGCGAGTCGGGCACGATCTGCTTCACCGACGCGATGCGCCCGCCGCTGATCTCCACCGTGTAGAACTGCTCCGTCGTCCCGTCGCCCGCGGGCGACGGGCGGAAGAACTTGAACTTCGCCTCGATGCGCTGGTTGTCCGCCATCGCCTTCACCAGCAGCGGCGACGAGCGATCGATGCGCTTGCGGATGATCATCGGCTCGTACTGCCGACGGCCGAGCGCGAGCCCCGAGCCCTTCTCCCGCACCGTCTTCGTGGCCTGCTCGTAGTACACGCACTCGATGGAGTCGGCGCGCCCGAGGCTCGTCTGCGTGCTCTCGCCCTTGATCTCCGCGCCGTTCGCCTTGAGGTAGAGATGTACGGTTTCGGCCATGATGGTCTCTCGTGCAGGTCTTCTGGGTAGGGATCTTCGAGCGCCGGGTGCCTGCAACCCGCTGCGTTCGGCGGAGAGACCTTGAGCACCACGCGTGCCACCGCAGACGGCGCACCCACTCCATCGACGCCACCGCGGTTTCGCCCGCATTTCGTGGTGCGTTGGACTCGCGTCGAAGTTGGACGCGACACACCCGCCGCGAGCCCGTCGGCCTCGCGAAGCTCGCCGCACGACGTCGCGTTTCCGCTGGTGGGCCAGCGTTTGGACGTGATGCCAGAGACCATCGGACGGTAGTAGAACCCTCCGCGCGATGACCTCCGTGCTCATGGTCTGTCTGGGAAACATCTGCCGCTCGCCCACCGCCGCCGCCGTGCTGCGCCACGAGCTCGCCCTCGTCGGCGCTACGGACGTCCACGTCGAGAGCGCGGGCACCGCCTCGTACCACCTGGGCGCCTCCGCGGACGCTCGCTCCGTCCGCCACGCGAAGCTCCGCGGCATCGACCTCTCGGCGCATCGCGCGCGGGCCGTCCACGCCGACGACTTTGTCCGCTTCGATCACCTCTGGTGCATGGACGACGACAACCTCGCCGAGCTGCGCGCCCGCTGCCCCGCGGCGCACCGCGCGAAGCTCGCCCTCCTCCTCGGCGACGCGCCCGTGCCCGATCCCTATTACGGCGGGCCTTCGGACTTCGATCGTGTGCTCGACCTCTGCACGCAGGGCGCGCGCGCCGCCATCGCCCGCTACCGCTGGGGCGCTACACCCGGCTGAGGGCCTCGGCCAGCTTCCGGTACTGCGCGAGGTCGTTGTAGGCGCTCTGCGCGCTCACCCGCAGCAGCAACCCGGGCGGCGTCCCCCAGGGCATCACCGGCACCTCGATGCGGTGCTGCTCCCACAACCGCTCTTGCAGGCCGTCGTCGTAGACGGGCTCGCGGCTGCGCGTGGGACGGAAGCGCGCGGCGGGCAACGGCACCGTGGCCATCGATCCGATCATCGAGGCGGGCGCGGGCTCCGCGACGCCGAGCGCCTCGCAGAGCACCGCGCGGGCGTCGAGCGCGAGCGTGTGGTTGGCGTCGTAGAGGGCGTCCCATCCGCCCGGCAAGAGAGCGCCCATGAAGCGCAGCGCGTCGGGGATGCAGAGCGTCGCCGTGGGGTCGACGGTGCCCATCCAATTGAACTCGATGGAGAGGCGCGAGCGGTCGGTGCGTGTCGAGCTCGCGCCGTGGGAGATCACCAGCGGGCGCACCCGGTGCTGCTGGCTCGGGTGGACGTGCAGGAAGGCCGCTCCCTTCGGCGCGCACACCCACTTGTGCAGGTTGCCCGTGTAGAACGCCGCGCCCAGCGAGCGCAGCGACAGCGGCACCATGCCAGGCGCGTGGGCCCCGTCGACGAGCACGTCGACCCCGGCGCGCTGACACACGTGGACGATGTCCTCGACCGGAAACACCAGCGCCGTCGGAGACGTGACGTGGTCGACCAGCACGAGGCGGGTGCGGCCGCTCATCACGCGCGTGATGGCGTCGAGCACCGCGCCGGGAGAGCGCAGCGGAAAGGGGACCTCCGCCGTGACCACGCGCGCCCCCGATCGCTCGGCGGCGTAGCGCGCGGCGTTGGTGCAGGCGGCGTAGCCGTGGTTGGTCACGACGACCTCGTCGCCGGGCGAGAGCACCAGCGATTGCAGCACCGCGTTGACCGCGTGCGTGGCGTTGGGGACAAACACCAGGTCGTCGGGCGGAGCGTCGACGAAGGCCCCGAGTGCGCGCCGCGACTCGTCGAGCAGGGTCTCCAGGTCGCGTACGAGAAACTGCACCGGCTGCGCCTCCATTCGGGCGCGAAGGGCGTCCTGCGCGGCGAGCACGACGCGCGGCGTGGCCCCGAAGGACCCGTGGTTGAGGAAGGTGACCGTGGGGTCGAGGGCGAAGGGCGACGCGGTGCTCATGGGGAGTGGTGCGGCACAACATCCACGACGCCCATCACCCGTGACAAGCGGGAGAGCGTTCTGTTTGTGACAGAAGGGTGCCAGACTCGCGGCCATGCGCGCAGGGTGGTTTGGGCTCGTGGGACTGACGGTGCTGGCGTCGTGCAGTGATGACTCTCCGGCCGAGCCGGCACGCGACGCGGGCGGCTCCGATGGGGCTTCCTCCATGGACGGCGCGACCGCCGACGCGCTCGACGACGGTGGTGCGTTGGAGGACACCGGTCCGACCGAGTGTCCGAGCGCTCCGCCACCCTTCGAGCGGGGCTCGGCCGAGGGGGCGCCCGACCCGGTGATGGTCCCGGCGGGGGCGGCGCGCGCGGGGCGCCTCACGACGGCGATGCTGCCGGTCGACCGGACGGGGCTCAACACCTGGCAGGCGGGCGACTACGTGCTGGCCAACAGCCGCGTCGCGCTGCTCATCGAGACCGCGCGCCCGTCGGCGGGCTATGACGTCTGGGGCGGCAGGCCCGTGGGCGTGACGGCCGTGCGCGACGGGCGCCTCGTCGACGCCGGGGACTTCGGCGAGGTGTCCATGGGCCTCGGGCGCTTCGCGCAGCGCGCGGAGTCGGTGACGGTGCTGCGCGACGGCCGCGACGGGATGCCCGCCGTGGTGCGCGCGGTGGGCCCGCTCGCACCGATCCCCTTCATCAACGAGTTTGCCTACAACATCGCTCCGGCCGACTACGCGGACGTCAACACGGCGGTGGACTACGAGCTCCGCGGCGACAGCGACGTCGTCGAGGTCTACATCACCTTCGACGTCCCGCGGCTCGACACCACGGTGGCGCGCACCGTCCTCAACGGCTTCTTCGGGGCCAACCGCGTCGGGCTCTTCGTCCCCGGCCGCGGCTTCACCGAGGCCAGCGGCGCCGCGGGGCCGACGCCCTTCGTGGGGTGGATCGACGAGCAGGCCACGAGCTGGGCGTGGATGATCCCCGAGTCCCGCGGGATGCTCACGCCCCTGCTCGCCGTGTCGGGCTTCAACATGTACTCCACGCCGTCGCTCACCTTCGGGGCGTGCAGCCGCACCCGCGTCCACTACGCCCGCATCGCCATCGGCGGCCCCGGCCTCGACGGGCTACAGCGCACCATCGCGGCCTCGCGCGGCACGACGCTGCGACCCGTCACGGTGACCGTCACCGACGCCGCGGGTCAGCCTGTCGCGGGCGCGCGGGTGCACGTCACCTCGCCCGACGGCGCGACGTACCTCGACCGCGCCACCGCCGACGCCATGGGCCGCGTCGAGCTGCGCGTCCCCGCAGGCGCCGTTCGGATGCTGGCGTGGCGGGCGGGCAGCGCGCCGACCCCGGCGGTGCCCGTGGCCAACGAGCAGACCACGGCGACGCTCCAGTTTCCGGCCGCGGGATCGATCTCCGTCGAGACGCGCGACGCGGTCTCCAACGACCTCCTGCCGGCGCGGGTGCAGGTGATCCCCATCGGGGCGACGCCGCCGTCGCTGCCCGAGAGCCACGGCGAGCAGGTGCCGGAGTTCGGCCGGCTGCACGTGGCGTTTCCGACGAGCGGTCGGGTGACGCTGCCGGCGCCCCCGGGGCAGTACCGGGTGGTGGTGTCGCGAGGGCCGTTCTACGAGCTGTCGGACACGATGGTGACGGTGACCGCGGGGATGACGACGCCGGTCACGGCCTCGCTGCGCCGCGTGGTGACCACGCCGGGCGTGCTCTGCGGCGACTTCCACATCCACACGATCCGCTCGGCCGACTCGGACGACGACGCGCGCTACAAGCTCTCGGCGGGCGTGGCCGACGGCCTGGAGGTGATGGCCCGGTCCGACCACGAGTGGGTCATGGATTTCCAGCCGCTCATCGAGGAGATGGGGTTGCAGCGCTACGTGCGCGGTCTCGGGTCCATCGAGCTGACGACGTTCACGTACGGGCACTTCGGGGTGTTCCCGCTGACGCCCGACCCGAGCCGCGTGAACAACGGCCCCTTCGAGTGGGCCAACCGGCTTCCGCCCGCGGTGTTCGCGGACGTGCGCGCGCGGCCCGAGCGTCCGACGCTCGTCATCAACCACCCGCGCGGGGGCGCCGCGGGATCGTACTTCACGGCCGCGGGCTACGACCCCGACGCGGGGACGGCCAACGCCTCGATGTGGGACACGCAGTTCACCGCGGTGGAGTTCTTCAACGACAGCTCCTTCGAGCAGAACGCCACCACCGTCGCCGACTGGTTCTCCTTCCTGCGCCACGGGCGCCGGGTGTTCGCGGTGGGCTCGTCGGACAGCCACCACCTGAGCAGCTCGCCGGTGGGCTTCCCGCGCACCTGCATGGCGCTCGGCACCAGCGACCCGATGGCCGCCACCCCGCAGGCGGTCGGCACGGCCGTCGGCACAGGGCGCTCGACCATCTCGGGCGGGGTCTTCCTCGACGTGCGCGCGCTCCCGATGACGGGCGACGCAACCTCGGCGGGCCCGGGGCAGGAGCTCACCGGTGCGGGCGCAGAGGCGCGCCTGGAGATCGTCGCGCGCGCCCCGACCTGGGTCCGCGCCGACCGGATGCAGGTGTTCGTCGACGGGACGGCGCAGCCGACGATCACGCTCGACGCGAGCACGAGCGACCCGAGCGACCCGGTGGTGCGCTACCGCAACACGGTGCGCGTCCCGGTGGCTACCGCGGGGAGCTGGGTGGTGGTCGCGGTGCACGGCCAGGAGCTGCAGCCGGTGTTCCCGCGGCGCATGGCGTTCGCGGTGAGCAACCCGATCTTCCTCCAGCGCTGACTGCCCTCTACCTTCGACGAGCCGCGACCACAGCGAGGCGTGTCATCGTGCGCTCGCGTCCCTCCGTACCAGGCTGAGGACGAAGCCTGGCCCCTCGTGCGGGTCATAGTGATGCCGTCGGTGGTCGACGGGGACCACCGCCGCGACCGAGAGCTCGGGCGACGCCTGACGCGCGAGCTCGCCCGGCGACAGGTTGCCGCAGTCGGTGCCGCTCCCGTCGGGCGCCACCCACCCGGAGGCGTGGACGAAGCCCTCCGCGACGATGACGCGACCGCCGGGACGCAATGCTCGCGCGAGGTCCCGGAGGTAGCGTCGGTTGCGCGACTCGTCGCACTCGGTGAACTGGTAGGTGTTGACGATCAGCACGACGTCAAAGCCTCCCGCCTCGAGGCCAACCTCGTCCTCGCCCACCAACCGCGGAAAGACGTTGGACGCCGCGTGACGAGAGCGTTCGAGGTAGAGCTGACCGACCATGTGCCAGTCGGCGTCGGTCGCCACCACGCGGCCGCGCGGGCCCACGACCCGGGCCATGCGAAACGTGAAGTACCCGCCGCCCGCGCCGATGTCCGCCACGCTCATGCCGGTCGTCACGCGCGCCGCCGCGACGATGGCTTGCGTCAGCGGCCTGCCGTCGCGCCAGGCTCCATCAGCGTGACCCCAGTACTGCGCCCTTCGCGCGGAGGTGACGAATGACGCCACGACGCACGCCGCCGCGAATCCCACGCATCGCAGCGCCCGGAGCCAGGGCCGTGATCGCACGACGAGCCACGAGGGCCCTCGCCAACCGAACAGATCCACCATGGGAGGCCATGGTATGCATGCCGTAGTCCGTGCGTCTTCTGTGTCGCGTGCCGAATTTCATGCTTGAACACGAGGTATTCTGAGTGCGAGGTGTGGCGCGTTGGCAGGATTATTTGTCGCATGATGCGGCAAGCCGCCGCATCACATGGGCTCGTAGCGTTCAAACCGGGTGACCCTTCAGGTCCGGTGGAACGGCACTCGTCAGGTCGTCAGCCCGCCCGGTCCCGCATAGGCAGCCGTCCAGGTCGCGCGGTAGGCGCTCTCTTCGCGCTCCCACTTCGCGTCGTCCCAGCCCAGCGCCGGTTGCGCCATCGCGCGAATCTCCCCCATGAGGTCGGTGCCTCCGCGCGGCAGCAACAGCCCCAACCGAACGCGCCGCAGCAACAGATCCGACAGCGTCACCACCGCCTCGCAGGTCGCCGCGTGACGCAGCTCGCTCCACAGCGCAACCGACCCTTCGATGGGCCGCGCCAGTGAGCCGTCGCCGAGCACATCGCCGATCTCCGTTCCGTGCCGTCCGAGCAGGCGGACCCGCGCGGCGTCGTCGAGCGCGTCAGGCCACGCGATGTCCGTGGGCGCCTCGTCGAAGATGCGGCTGCGCTCGCCCAGCTCGCCGAGCTCTTCCTCTGCGGCGGCCAGCGCCTCGCGCGCCATCACGGCGAAGGTGGTGAGCTTGCCGCCCGTGATGGTGAGCAGTCCCTCCTCGCGCCAGATGGCGTGTTCGCGTGACTCCTTGGAGGGGTCGGCCTTGCCCGTGTCGATCACCGGCCTCACGCCCGACCACGTCGAGATGACATCGTCAGGGCCGAGCGCGAGCGACGGAAAGGCCTTCGCCACGACCTCCAACAGATAGGCCGTCTCGTCCTCGCTGATGGCGGGTTCGCCGTCGAGGGCGCCGTGGTCGATGTCGGTGGTTCCGACGATGGTGACGCCCTCCCACGGGATGGCGAACACCGCCCGCTGGTCGCGCGGATGCAACAGGCTCACGGCCTCGGGCAACGGCAGACGGTCGGCCTTGAAGGTCAGGTGGCTGCCGCGGATCTTCCGCAAACGCCCGGCATGACCGAGCCCAGCGCGCAGCTCGTCGGCCCACGCGCCGGTGGCGCTGATGACCACCTTCGCCTCGACCTCGACGGTGCGCGACGCACCCGGCGCAGTGTCGCGCAGCACGGCGCCTCGTACGCGGCCGTCCCTGGTGCGCAGCAGGCTGTCGGCGCGCACGTAGTTGAGCGCAGTCGCCCCACGCCGAACGGCCTCCCGCAGCACGCGCAACACGAGGCGCGCGTCGTCGGTCTGCGCGTCGAAGTAGTGGTAGCCGCCTTCGACGGCGGAGCTTCGCAGCGAGGGGATGCGCTCGACGATGGCCTCGGCGGTCTGTCCGCGGTGGGCCCACTTGCCCGCGAGCGCGTCGTACATGGCGAGGCCCACGCCGTACATCCACTGGGGCATCTGGTCGCCGGGGTACGCGGCGAGCGAGAAGCCCAGGCGGTCGACGAGACCGGGGGCTTCGTTCATCAGGCGCTCGCGCTCGCGCACCGATTTGCGGGTGACCAGAAACTGCCCCTGACGCAGGTAGCGCAGACCGCCGTGCACCAGCTTGGTCGAGCGGCTGGAGGTGCCCGACGCGAAGTCCTGCGCCTCGACGAGCAGGGCCCGCTTGCCGTAGCGCGCGGCCTCGGCGGCGATGCCTGCGCCGGTGATGCCGCCGCCGATGACCAGGAGGTCCCAGGGCTCGGCGCGGAGGTCGCGCCAGGTGTCGTCACGAGATGCGCTGGTCCACATGAGATGGGCACCCGATGCCTTCCTCGCACCGCCCGGGGCGACGCGATCGCGAGAGTGTTCATCGGTAGGATGCACCGTGTCGATCACCAATGCGGGAAAGCCGTCAGGGGTCGGCGCAGCCGGGCGTGGCGCGGATGCGGCGCAGGAGAAGCGCGCGCTCGGCGGGCGAGAGCGGCGCCTCGTTGGCGCACAGGTGAAGCAACGCGCAGGGCTGCGGGCCGCCGAGACGGATGCGGGCGCGGCAGGCTCGCCACGCGTCGTGCCGCTGCTCGTGGGAGACGCCGTGGACGAAGCGCAACGAGAGCACGGCGACGGCGATGCGCGCGAGGAGGCCGAGCGTCGCGCCGAGGGGAGGGAGCTTGCGGCGCGCGATGGCCATGACGGTCGGGAGGTTGAGGAGCGCGAAGAGGACGGCGGCGATGATGAGCGTGCGGTCGCGGTCGTGGTCGGAGGGGTGCGTTCCGCCGAGGAGGCCGATGAAGGTGACCGCGACGACGAGCAGCGAGGCGTGCGCGGCGAGGGCGACGTGACGGGGGCCCGGGGCGGTCATTGGGGGGACGGGGATGTTACCGCGCGAGGCGGTCGATCATGGAACTCGATCGTGACGTCGCGTGGGGCGTGACATGGAACCGCGAGAGCGTCGCCGTGGAGACGACGGGCGGCTCGATCGCGGTCACCTGGGACGGCGACCAGGCGCGGCGAATCCAGGCGCTCGGAGTCGCGGGTCCGTCCATGGGATCGCACCGGCAGTCGCAACTCCATCCGCTCGACCTCCACGGCGCGTGGGGATGGAGCATGGCGCGGGTCTGGCGGGAGCCCGCGGGTGTTCCCAATCTCCGCGTGCAGTGGGAGGGGCGCGACGAGCGCGGGCTGTTCTCGGGCATCACCAACGCCACGCGACGGGGAATGCCCCTGTCGGCCTGGAACCCGCGGACCCGCGAGTACGACGAAGGCCTCTCTCTCGAAGGTATGTCGCGCGGTGGAGTGCTCGTGTCGGAGGCATCCCAGCATGCCTCGGTCGTCGCGGGGCGTGCATCCGCGCGCTCACCATCGGCAGGGAGGACGACGGCTTCGGGTGGCTGACCGCGGGCGCCAACGGAGCCTTCGAGGGGACGTCACGCTGTCGCCCGTGGGTCGAAGGGGACCGGACTCCGCACGTCCAGTGGCGCCCGGGCGATAGCTGATCGTCAGACGACCCGCATCCGACCCGCGGTGCCCGCCTCCAGCGCACCCACCACCGTCGCGCACGGTGTGCTCACCCGTCGCAGCTCCGTGAGCAGATCGTCCACCCGCTCGGGTGCGATCGCGATGAGCAATCCGCCGGAGGTCTGTGCGTCGCACAGTAGCAACTGCGCCTCCTTCGTCGTCTCCGCCGACCACGTCACCCAGTCGGCGAGGAAGCGCCAGTTGGCGTGCGTCCCGCCCGGCGCCACGCCACGCGCCACGTAGCGCCGCGCCGCCTCCAGCACCGGAACATCGCCCGCCCGCACGACGGCCGAGCACCCGCTCGCCGCGGCCACGTTGCGGAGGTGTCCGAGCAGCCCGAAGCCCGTCACGTCGGTGCATGCATGAACGGCCTCGCCCATCGCCAGCATGGCCTCGCACGCGCCCGCGTTGAGCGTCGTCATCAGCCGAACGGCCTCGCGGATGGCGCCCTCGTCGTCGTCGTCGTTCTTGGCCGCGGTGGTGACGATGCCGAGGCCGATGGGCTTGGTGAGCACCAGCACGTCGCCGGGCTTGCCTCCCGCGTTGGAGACGACGCGCCGCGGGTCGACCATGCCCGTCACCGCGAGCCCGTAGATGGGCTCGTCGCTCTTGATGGTATGGCCCCCGACGATGTCGATGCCGGCCTCGCGCGCCTTGTCGGCGCCGCCGCGGAGAATCTCCCCGAGCACCGCCACGTCGAGGAGCTGGTCGGGGAACCCGACGATGTTGAGCGCGGTGATCGGCCGACCGCCCATGGCGTACACGTCCGAGAGCGCGTTGGCCGCGGCCACGGCGCCGAACTCGTAGGGATCATCGACCACCGGCGTGAAGAAGTCGGTGGTGAGCACCAGCGCGCGGGTGTCGTCGAGGCGGTAGACGGCGGCGTCGTCGGCGGTGGACGATCCGACGAGCACGTCGGGGTTGGTGATGGGGGGAAGGCCGCGGAGGAGGGGCAGGAGGTAGCCCGGCGGCTGCTTGGCCGCGCAGCCCGCGCGCCTGGCGATCTTCGTCAATCGAACGCTCATGGTGGTGGCCCTTGTACTACGGCGCATCGGGATGTGAACCCGCGCGCTGCCGTGCGAGAGTCGGCGGCGTGAGCGAGAAGCAAGGGGCACGCAGGCGCGTGCGCGGAACGAAGCGCCCCGCCCCCACCGACACGGCGCCGCCGACCCCTGCGCGGGGCGTCGATGGGCCCGCGCAGTGGGGGGTGCTGGCGGTGTCCGCGGTTACGATTCTCCACGCGTGGTCGCTCCGCTGGGTCGCCGAGGACGCGTGGATCTCGCTGCGCTACGCCCGTCACCTCGTCGCGGGGCACGGCCTGGTCTTCAACGTCGGCGAGCGCGTCGAGGGCTACACCAACTTCCTGTGGACGGTGCTCCTGGCGGTGGGGCTCTTCGTGGGTGCTCCGCCGCGTGCGCTGGTCATCGCGCTCGGGCTCGCGAGCACGGCGGCGGCGATGGTGGCGCTCGGCGCGGTGTGGCGACGGGTCGTTCCGCGCGACGCGGTGGTGCCCGTCGCGCTGCTCGCCGCGGGGGTGAACTACAGCTACGCGGCCTTCGCCACGAGCGGGCTGGAGGGCTCGCTCCTCGGCGCGCTGCTCGCCGCGGCCTTCGCTGTCGCGCCACTCGATCGTTCGCCGGGTGAGTCCGATCCGCTCCGGTCGGCGGCCCTCGCGGGGCTGCTCACGGTGCTCGCCGTGATGACCCGCCCCGACGCCGCGCT
Organism: Polyangiales bacterium; assembly: GCA_044229975.1. Lineage (GTDB taxonomy): Bacteria > Myxococcota_A > Polyangia > Polyangiales > SCUS01. The sequence continues at coordinate 25,515 of JBGARZ010000013.1, read as the reverse complement.
CGCGCTCGGGGTGCTGGGCGTGGCGCTCGCGCTCGACGCTTCGCATCGGTCGCGCCGTGCCGCGGTGCTCGGTGCCTTCGTCGCGCCCCTGGTGCTGCTCTACGTGCCGTACTTCGCGCTGCGCTGGCGGTACTACGGGCTGCCGCTGCCCAACACCTTCTACGCGAAGTCGGGCGACGTCGCGGCGTGGTCGCAGGGCTACGCGTACGTCGCGCAGTTCGCGGGGCGCTACTTCCTCGCGCCGATGGCGCTGGTGCTCGTCGCGCGCGCGGTGGTCGGTCTCGTCCGCCGCGAGAGGCCGACGGCGCGGGTCGCCGCGCTCACCGCGTACGTCGTGGTGCACACGCTCTACGTGATGCGCGTCGGCGGTGACTTCATGGAGGGGCGCTTCCTCGTGACGGTGCTGCCCATGTACCTCCTGCTGGTGGAGGCGTCGCTGCGAACGCTGCCGTTGCCGCGTGAGCTCGTGTGGAGCGCCTTCGGTGCCGTGGTCTTCGTGAGCGGCGCCAACCTCGGTCGCCTCCCGGCGGGAAGCATCGTCAACGGGCTCTCCGATGAGCGCTCCTGGGAGCCGATGTTCGAGCAGTGGCAGCGCGAGGGCGCGGCGCTCGGTCGGCACCTGCCGCCGGGGACGGTGATCGCCACCGACTCCGTGGGCGCCTTCGGCTACGCCGCGGGGTTGCCCATCATCGATACGCTCGGGCTCACCGACGCCGTCGTGGCGCGCACGCCGCGCGCGGCCGATCGGCGGGCGGGTCATCAGCACCTCGCGACGATGGAGTACCTGCGCCAGCGACGCGTGGCGCTGCTGCGCGACGGCTTGGGGTACTACCCCATCCACCGGGCGCCCGATCGGGTGAGCGCGGGGCACCGGTATGTGCTGCTCAGCGACGATCCGGCAGTGGTGTCGGGGTTCTTCGCGGCGATGCGCGAGGTGCCACCGTAGGGCGTAGCTACGGGCTCGGGCGGTCGCGTCCCTCCGGGTAGGGCCGCATGGGGAGGCGTTGGCGAACAGAGAGCGACGAAGCGACGCTCGTCACCCCACCAGCGCCTTCGCGTGGTGCCGCAGGTGCTCCTCGATGAACGTCGCGATGAAGTAGTAGCTGTGGTCGTGCCCGTCGCGCATCCGCAGCGACAGCGCCTGCCCCGCGTCCATGCACGCCGCGTGGAGTCTCTCGGGTTGCAGCTCCCGCTCCAGGAACTTGTCCGCCGTCCCCTGGTCGACCAGCAGCTCGCCCGCGAACCGCGCGCCGCCCTTCAGCAGCTCCGTCGCGTCGTACGCCTTCCACGTCTCGCGGTCGCCCCCGAGGTACCCCGCAAAGGCCTTCTGACCCCACGGAACCGCCGTCGGCGCCACGATGGGCGCCAGCGCCGACACGCTGCCGTACTCACCCGCCTCGCGCAGCGCGATCACCAGCGCGCCATGGCCTCCCATGGAGTGCCCCATGATGCCGCGCCGCTCGGTGTCGATGGGAAACTCCGCCTCCACCAGCGCGCGCAGCTCGCTCGTCACGTAGCTGTACATGTTGTACGCGCCCGACCACGGCGCCTCGGTCGCGTCGACGTAGAAGCCCGCGCCCTGCCCGAAGTCCCACGACGCATCATCACCCGGCACACGCGCGTGTCGCGGGCTCGTGTCGCAGGTCACCAGCGCGAGCCCAAGCTCGGCCGCCGCCCGCTGCGCGCCCGCCTTCATCGCGAAGGTCTCCTCGGTGCATGTGAGCCCCGCGAGGAAGTACACCGCCGCCACGCGCTCGCCCTTCAGCGCCTTCGGCGGCAGGTACACCCCGATGCGCATCGGACCGCCCACCGCGGCGCTCGCGTGCTCGTAGAAGCCCTGCACCCCGCCGAAGCTCCGGTGCTCGCTGCGCACCGTCACCGCGGCGCTCATCAGAACTCCACCACCGTGCGAATCGATTCGCCCGAGTGCATCAGGTCGAAGGCCTCGTTGATGCGCGAGAGCGGCAGCTTGTGGGTGATGAGCGGGTCGATCTCGATCTTCTTCTCCATGTACCAGTCGACGATCTTCGGCACGTCGGTGCGGCCGCGCGCCCCGCCAAACGCGCTGCCCTTCCACACGCGCCCGGTGACGAGCTGGAAGGGCCGCGTGGCGATCTCCTGCCCCGCGCCCGCGACGCCGATGATGACGCTCACGCCCCAGCCGCGGTGGCAGCACTCCAGCGCCTGGCGCATCAGCGTGGTGTTGCCCACGCACTCGAAGCTGTAGTCCGCGCCTCCCCCGGTGAGCTCGACGAGGTGGGCCACGAGGTCGCCGCCGACGTCCTTCGGGTTGACGAAGTGCGTGAGCCCGAAGCGCCGCGCGATCTCCTCGCGCGCCGGGTTGATGTCGACGCCGATGATCTTGTCGGCGCCCGCCATGCGCGCCCCCTGGATGACGTTGAGCCCGATGCCGCCGAGGCCGAACACCACCACGTTGGCGCCGGGCTCCACCTTGGCCGTGTAGATCACCGCGCCGATGCCGGTGGTCACCCCGCAGCCGATGTAACAGATCTTGTCGAAGGGCGCGTCGGGGCGAACCTTCGCGAGCGCGATCTCCGGGAGCACCGAGTGCTGCGCGAAGGTGGAGCAGCCCATGTAGTGGTGGATGGGCGTCTTGCCGATGCGGAAGCGGCTCGTCCCGTCGGGCATGAGCCCCTTGCCCTGCGTCGCGCGGATGGCGGTGCAAAGGTTGGTCTTGCGGCTCAAGCACGACTTACAACCGCGGCACTCGGGCGTGTACAGGGGAATGACGTGGTCGCCCTTCTTGAGCGACGTCACGCCCGCGCCGACGTCCACCACCACGCCCGCCCCCTCGTGCCCGAAGATCACCGGGAAGAGACCCTCGGGGTCGGCCCCCGATCGCGTGAACTCGTCGGTGTGGCACACGCCCGTGGCCTTCATCTCCACGAGCACCTCTCCGGCCTTCGGGCCGTCGAGCTCCACGTCCTCGATCACCAGGGCTTTGCCCGCCTCGTAGGCCACTGCTGCGCGCGTCTTCATGCGCGCCAACCTACACGAGCGCCGCGCCTCGATGAACCATCAGTCGCATCCCGCTGCAGAGGGATGCTGCGCCTGTGGGCCGGAGTTCGCGGGGCCCCATCACGAGTGCGTGCAGTCGCTCACTCCGGTCTATTTCACGTGGTCACCTCGCTCCGCGAGGTTGCAGCACTGGTTTCGAGGAGCAGCTCACCGGCCATCCGTGGACGGTTGTGACTCCCTGCAACCTCGCGGAGCGAGGTGACCACGTGAAATAGCCCGGAGTGAGCGACTGCACGCACTTGTGATGGGCCCCCGCGAACTCCGGCCCGCAGCCGCGGCGCGACCCCGCTCAATAGTGCCCCTTGGTGCGTCGCGCGGAACGGCGGTCTTCGTCGCGCGTGCGCTCCTTGTCCTGGCGCTTTCGCTTCGCCGCCCCGACGTTGCCTTCCTCGGTCCCCTTGAGCGAGGCCAGCGGCCAGAGGGTGTGCTCGACCCGCGCGAGCCCCGCTGCCACCACGGCGTCGACGACCTCCTCGCAGCGCTTGTAGCAGGCCGACGATTCATCCAACGGAACCTCCCCGTCGAGGTTCACCAGGATGCCGTCGCGGCGGTACTGCTCGTTGACCTTGTGCTGGTCGAGCTGCCGCGTCGCCTCGCCGCGCGAGAGCCGCCGACCCGCGCCGTGGTTGACCGAGTACCCGCTCTTCGCCGCCCCAGCGCAGGGCCGCAGGATGTAGCTGTAATCCCGGTTGCTCCCGGGGATGAGCACCGGGTGGCCGGTGTCCTTCCAGATCGTGTCGGCGAGCGCGGGATGACCCGCCGGAAACGCCCGCGTCGCGCCCTTCCGATGCGCCCACACGTCGCCGAACTCGGGGTGCGTCTCCGCCTGCACGAGGTTGTGCGAGATCTCGTAGACGAGCTCCAGGTCGGCCTTGAACACCTTGCGAAAGGCGTCGGCGATCTGCTCGAAGATGACCAGCCGGTTGAGGATCGCGTAGTTGCCGCCCGCCGCGACGGCGTTGAGGTACCCGCGGTAGTGCTTCGACGATGGCGTGAAGTACCCAAGGTCGATGTCGTCGAGCTCGCCGGGCCGCTCGTCCTTCGCCATCGCGAAGTAGTTGGTCGCGAGCCCGTGACCAAACCCGCGGCTGCCGGTGTGCACCTGCACGAAGAGCTTTCCGCCTTCCTCCTCGCGCTGGAGCTCGATGAAGTGGTTGCCGCCGCCGAGCGATCCGAGCTGGTCTCTCCCGCGCTCGGGCCTGCCCGCTTCACCCCAGGGGATGTCCCAGCCGTCCTCCACGGGGATGCGGTGGCGCTCGGCGCGGGTGCGGTCGAAGTGGGCGCCATACCTGTCCACGTAATATTCGGCGCCGCCGCGGATGAGGTTCTCGAACTCCCGCTCGCCCACCTCACCGAGCCGGAGTCCCTTGCCGCCCGAGCCCATGGACACGCGCGCCATCACCTCGCGGTTGAACGCGAGCTTGCGGTCGGGCGTGGCGCGCTCGGCGTCGACATCCGAGCGCGCCGACATCATCCCGCAGCCGATGTCGAAGCCCACCGGGCCCATGGCGACAGAGCCCTCGGCGCGGTCGGTGAGAATCACGCACCCGACCGGGACGCCGTACCCATAGTGGGCGTCGGGGGTGATCGCGACGAGGCGCGCGCCAGGGAAGCGCGTGGCGTTGACGATCTGCCGGTAGAGCGTGGGCTCGGCCTCGGTGAGGAGCGCGGCAGTGAGGAAGAGCCGCACCGGGACACCGCCGGTGTCGTCGGTGGCGAGCGAGTAGTAGCCGTCGGGGGAGAGCGCGGCGTGGCGCTTCCAGTCGGTGTCAGCGACGAGGAGGGGATGCCTGGTCATGGGAAGGGCGGTGGGGATGGAGGCGCAGAGCGGTTGGGCGTCGGCCGTCCACGTTTCGGCCGACCGTCGAGAGGAGCGGCTCGCCGTCGGTCAGCGACCTTCGTGCGTGCCGAACACGTGGTCCCACAACGGCATCGACACGTTGAAGCCCTTGGTGTGGTCCTGGAAGTGGTGCTTCATGTGACGGCGCCGCTGCTCCTTCATGATGTCCGCGATGGGGCGGAGCCACGCGGCGCGCGGCGGCTTCACGTGGTGCGTCGCGAAGTGGGCGTAGTCGTAATAGAGGTATCCCAGCGCGAAGCCCGCGAAGAGCCCCGGCACCCAGGTCGCGGGCAGCGTCGCGCGAAAGGCCAGGTAGAAGAGCGCCGCGGGCACCGCGCTGAGCAGCGGCGGCATCACGAGGCGGTAGAAGTCGTCGGGGTACTGGTGGTGGATGCCGTGCGAGTAGAAGTAGAGCCACTTCCGCAGCGGCGTGGTGGGCGCGAGATGGAAGTAGAAGCGGTGCAGCAGGTACTCCGCCAGCGTCCACACCATGAAGCCCACGAAGAGCGTCACGAGCGCGCGCAACACGCCCGCCGTCGCGAAGCTCTGCCAGGCGAAGAAGGCCACCACCGGCAGGTACATCACCGCCGGCACCGCCGGGTGCACCTTCGAGAAGAACTCCGGAAACTCGCTGCGAAACATCCGCGGCTGCACGAAGCGGTGCGTCGCGTCGATGTCGCCGATGGACGGACTCGCCAGCGGCATCCCGTGCACCATGGGGACTTCGTTGGCCCCGCCAGACTGTTCGACCGTGGTCTGCACGCCAACGCTCTTAGGTCAGTCCCGCGCGCGTGGCAATGACCCGACCGAGTGCGTAAATCGCGTCGCAGGGCGCGTAGCCAGGTCTCACCCGGCGTCAGGCTCCGCGGCGCTGCCCCACGGCGCACCCGCCCACCACCGTGAGAGGGAAGCGGCGCCCCTCGAAGTACGTGTCGATGCACCGCTTCAGCTCCGCGATCACCTCGTCGGGGCGGTCGCTCCCTTCGGCGCACGCGCGCCACTCGACGAGCCCCGCGGCCTGCACCAGCGGGTCACCGAACAGGTCGGCCGATGACACGTACTCCAGCGTGAACTCCCACGCGTCGACGGACACGCGCTCGAAGCCGCGCGCCTCCAGCTCGGCCCGCAGCGTCTCCACCGTGGGCATGGCGTTGAAGTAGTGCTCGACCTTCTCGGAGAGCCGCGACAGGTCGTGGCGCAGCGCGATCTCCCGCAAGAGGTCGATCACCTCCAGGAAGCTCCCGCGCAGCGGCAGCGTGAGGGCCACCTGACCGCCGGGGCGCAGCACCCGCGCGCTCTCGGCGAGCACCGCGGCGCGGTCGGTGGTGACGCGGTCGATGAGGTTGCCGATGACGTTGGTGAAGATCTCGTCGGAGAAGCCCAGCGAGGTGGGTGTGCCCTGCTTGAAGAAGATGCGCCGCCCGAGGTCGGTGCCCGCGCGGGCCCGCGCGAGTTCGAGGAAGCGCCCGTCCTGGTCGAGGGCGATGACGCGGCCGTCGCGCACGCGGTCGAGCACCTGCACCGCGGGGTAGCCGGTGCGGCACACGAGGTCGAGCACGTTGGCCTTGGGGGGCAGGTCGAGGGCCAGCAGCAGCCGCTCGCCGAAGCGCTGGGCGAAGCGCGGGACGAACGCGGCGTCGTAGGCGAGGGCCTGTTCGAGCGCCGCGTCCTGGCCGTTGATGGTCATCGGGTCTCCGCCGACCGCGTTGGAGAGTGTGAAGGGAGAGGCTCAGCCCTTGATCGAGCGGAGGTGTTCGAGCACCTCGTCGACGAGCTCGCCCACGGTGTGGCCGCCGCCGTCGGGGCCCGCGTGCTCGTCGTCGGCGCCGTCGTCCTCGACCACGCGCTTGTCGCTGCGGAGCTTCTCCAGGTCCTTGATGACCGACGGGTCGCCGAGCTTCGCGAGTCCCTCCACCGCCGAGGCCACCACGTCGCCGTTGGCGTGCTTCGTGAGGCGCAGGCAGAGCTTCACGCCCCCCGGCTCGCCGATCTCCGCCAGCACGAACGGAACCTCCTTCAACGCCGTGATGGCCTTGCCCTCGTCGATGAGCTTCTCGATGGCGCGGGCGACCTCGGCGTAGCGCGAGTAGCCGACGTCGAGCAGCGTGGAGCCCGCGGCGTCGCGCACGGCCGGCTCCTCGTGGTCGAGCATGCGGAGCAGCAGCGTCGGAACCTCCGGCCCGGTGAAGTCACCGAGCAGGTCGGCCGCGCGCATGAGGCGGATGGCGCCCTCCTCGACGTCGGTGAGGGCGAAGGCGGCGTCCACGGCACGCCCCAGGGCGGCGAGGTGTTCGGGGCCGGTGTTTTCGAGGAAGTCCAGCTCCGCGATGCGCAGGGCGCGGTCGGCGGCGAACACCTTGTCGAGCTTCTGATCGAGGGCTTTGGTCATGGCGGCGGACACTTCGCCCGCCCTTCGCTCCGGGTCAAGCAGTGCGACCGGCCGCGCAAATCTTCGGGCGGGGCACTTCCCCTCCGTCGATGGGCTGTGATAGCAAGCGCGCCCCCACGTTCGGAGACGGACGGTAGGTGGTCCTCGCTCCCGCACCTTCGCGGGGGCCTTTGTTACGAGTCCAGGAGGACAACACATCATGGCAACGGAAGCACGGAGCACGCGGGCCTCGGATTACGAGACCGTGTTCATCCTTCGCCCGGACATCGATGGCGAGACGTCGGAGAAGGTCATCTCCCGCGCGCTCTCGTCCCTCGAAGGTACCGGCGCGAAGCTCACCAAGATCGAGAGCTGGGGCAAGCGTCGCCTCGCCTACCCGATCGGCAAGCAGCGCAAGGGGGTCTACGTGTACCTCCGCTACCTCGGCGCCAAGGGCACCGTGGCCGAGCTGGAGCGCAACCTCCGCATGCTCGACACCGTCCTCCGTCACATGACGGTGGTGCTCGCCAAGGACGTCGACGTGGCCTCGGTCACCGTCGACCCCGAGGAGATCAAGACCCGCCGCATCGAGCTGTCCGCCGAGGACGACGACCGCGACGAGAGCTTCGAGGCCCAGCTCGGCCTGGCCGACGAGCCCCGGCGCGACCGTGGTGATCGCGGCGATCGTGGTGACCGCGGCGACCGCGGTGATCGCGGCGACCGTGACCAGCGCGACCCGACGGCTTCGGCCGACGCCCCCAAGGATTCTGACGACGGCGCCGGGGCACCCCCCGCGGCCGAGGCCTGAAAGGAACAACGACCATGGCACGCTTTTCAGGTGGTGGAATGGATCCCTTCGACGATCGCGGCGGCTACAGCGAGGGCGGCGCAGCCGAGATCGCAGCCGAGAACATCGCGGCCCGTCGCCGCGGCGGGCGCAAGCGCGTCTGCAAGTTCTGCGTCGAGAAGGTCACCGGCATCGACTACAAGGACGCCTCGCTCCTGCGCTACTTCCTCAGCGACCGGGGCAAGGTTGTTCCGCGCCGCATCTCGGGCACCTGCGCGCTGCACCAGCGCATGCTCATCGGCGCCATCAAGCGCGGCCGCATGATCGCGCTCCTGCCCTTCACCACGTCGGGCAAGTAGGGGTTCAGTCATGAGCAAGACCGTTCATGTGATTCTGTCGCGCGACGTCCTCAAGCTCGGCAAGGGCGGGGACGTCGTGAAGGTGGCTTCGGGCTACGCGCGCAACTACCTCCTGCCCGAGGGCTTCGCGCTCGCGGCCAGCGAGGGCAACGTCGCCCGCTTCGAGCACCAGAAGCGCGTCGCGTCGGAGAAGGCCGCGAAGCTCCGCGCTGACTCGGCCGCCCTGGCCGCGAAGCTCGGCGCCGTCGAGGTCACCATCGCCCGCACCGTCGGCGAGGCCGGCAAGCTCTACGGCTCGGTGACCCACAAGGACATCGAGGCCGAGCTGAAGAAGGCCGGCTTCGACATCGACCGCAAGAAGCTCGCGGTCGACGCCATCCGCGCGGTCGGCACCTACGCCGTGACCGCGAAGCTCGCCCCGGAGGTCAGCGCGACCTTCAAGGTGAACGTGGTGGCCGAGAAGTCCGCTTCCTGATCGCTCCGCACTCCCCTCCCTCACATCCTCGCTGACGGTCTGCTCGGATGGACTAACGTCCCTCCCATGCGACCGCTCACGTCCATCCAGGGTGACTCCCTCGTGCTCCCCGGCTGGGTGAGCGCCCACTCCCACGCGTTTCAATACGGCCTGCGCGGTCAGACCCAGCGCGCCCCCGCCGAGAGCGGGACCTTCTGGTCGTGGCGCGACGCCATGTTCGCCGCGGCCGACGCGCTCACCCCGGAGTCCCTCGCGGTCGTGTCGCGCGAGGCCTTTCGGGCGCTCCGTCGCTCGGGCGTCACCTGCGTCGGCGAGTTTCACTATGTGCACCACCAGTCGGGCGGTGCGCCCTACGCGCAGCGCACGCTGCTCGCTGATGTGGTGATCGACGCCGCCCTCGCCGAGGGGCTGCGGGTGACCCTGCTGCGCGTGGCCTATGCGCGCGCGGGTCAGGGCCGACCGCCCGAGGGCGCCCAGCGACGCTTCTCTGATGCCGAACCCGACGACGTGCTGCGCGACCTCGACGCGCTCCGGGCGCGCTGGGGTGATGACCCGCGGGTGAAGGTCGGCGTGGCGCCGCACTCGGTGCGGGCCGTTCCGCGCGAGTGGCTGGGGCCGCTGCACGAATACGCGACGCGGTATGCGATGCCCTTCCACATGCACGTCGCGGAGGTGACCGGCGAGGTGGAGTCGTGCCTCGCCGAACACGGTCGCCGCCCGGTGGAGCTGCTCGCCGACGCGGGCGTGCTCGACGCGCGCTTCGTCGCCGTGCACGCGACCAACGTCGAGGCGCACGAGGCGCGGCTCATGGGGGAGGCGGGCGCCTTCGCGTGCTTGTGCCCCACGACGGAGCGCGACCTCGGCGACGGGCTCGCGGACATCGCCGCGCTGCGGGCGGCCGGGGTGCGGCTGTGTGTCGGCATCGACTCGCACGTGGTGACCGACCCGGTGGAGGAGATGCGCGCGCTGGAGACCCACGAGCGGCTGCGTCTGCGACGACGCGTGACGTCCGCCGGGGCGGAGGGGCGAACGCTCGCCGAGCAGCTCCTGGTGGAGGGCAGCGCGTACGGCGCGCTCGCGTGCGGCTGGGACGCGGCGGTGCGAGGGCGCGAGACGACCTGGGACGCCGACACGGTCATCGACCTGGGCGCCGCGCCGCTGCGGGGAGTGGCGCCGGAGCGGGCGCTCGACGCGCTGGTGTTCAGCGGGCACCCGGGCTGCGTGCGACGACCCTGATGGATCTCGTCCGGTGGGGCCGGAGTTCGCGTCACCCCATGAGCCCGGGTGCAGTCGCTCACTCCGGGCTATTTCAGGTTGTCACCCCGCGGTGCGGGGTTGCAAAGAATCCGACCGCCCTTCCCGGGGCGATTGAGGTGCTCTGGGCTGCAACCCCGCACCGCGGGGTGACAACCTGAAATAGCCCGGAGTGAGCGACTGCACCCGGGCTCATGGGGTGACGCGAACTCCGGCCCCACCGGACGAGATCACCGGCCGCCTGAATGAGTGTGTTCGCGGTTGTTCGCTGGGCGAACAGCCGTTGTTCGCTGAGCGAACAGCCTTGGAGAGGGGCTTCGATGCAGCGCCGCCGCCTGCGTACGCGGCACGGGAATTGTCTTGTCTTGGGCTTGAAAACGGACTCACCTGAGGCGTCGCGCCTCACCTCGCGAACGACCATCGGGGTACCGCCGGTCGGCGCTCGGGTGGGCGCTGCGTCTCTCCCCAACCAAAGGACGATCGATGCGACCGTACGCTCTCCCGTCTCTCTTCTTCGCGCTGGCCTGCGCTGCGTCTGGTTGCATCCCGGGCGACGCCAACATCGTGGGCGCCTTCTCCCTGGATGCCGGTGTCGCCGCGCAGTCGGTGTGCACCCCCGCCTGCGCGGCGACCCAGCGCTGCGTCAACGGCGCCTGCGTGGGCGACGGCCTCTTCCGCGCCACCCTCACCTGGAACCTCCCCGGTGACCTCGACCTCCACGTGGTGACCCCGTCGGGCACGACCATCAACTACATCACCCGCTCCGGCGGCGGCGGCACCCTCGACCGCGACGACACCTCCGGCACCGGCCCCGAGAACGTCTTCTGGACCACCGCTCCGCCTCCCGGCGAATACCTCGTCTGCGTCATTCCCTTCCGCATCGACGCGCCGACCTCGTTTCGCCTCGACGTGAGGCACCCCACGCTCGGCCTCTTGTCCCGCACGGGGACGCGCGAGCCCTCCGCGGCGGCCGCATCGGCGACCTGCTCGCGGACGTCTCCGTACTTCCTCGAAGCCTTCACCATCGGCGGAAGCGTCGGCGACGCGGGCACCCTCGACGCCTCGGTGCTCCCCGACGTGCAGGTGCTCCCCGACGTGCAGGTGCTCCCCGACGTGAAGGGCTTCCCTGACATCCAGCTTCCCGACGTCGAGCTCCCCGACGTCTCCCTCTTCCCTGACGCCGGCGCGCCCGCGGACTGACCGACACCCCTTCGAAGGAGAGACACCACGATGACCCGATCCATTCGCCCTGCGGGTGCCTGCGCCATGCTTGCCGGTGCCCTCGCTGTCTTCACCGCCGCGCCCGACGCGCAGGCGCAGATCGTCCACCGGCTCTACCTCCACGGCGAGCTCGGCCTCGGCGCGATGGTCTCCGACTTCCAGCGCAGCAGCCTCGGCTACGACGGCCTCGGCGGCGAGCTCACGCTGCGCGGCGGCCTGCGCTTCGCCGGCCCGCTCCACATCCAGCTCGGCGTGAGCAACTGGCTCTGGCTCCGCGACCAGGGGTCCAACGGTCGCCTGCTCGCCCTCGAAGTCGGCGTTCGCGCCCGCTTCGACGACAACGGCAACCGCGGCGGCGGCTTCTGGTTCGACGTCAACGTCGGCCCCGGCTTCTCGGGCGACCTCACGCGCCTGCACCTCAACGCGGGACTCGGCTTCGACTTCTCGGTCTCGCGCTCGGTCGGCATCGGGCCCTTCGCCCGCTTCGGCATGCTGATGCAGGACTCCAGCGATCCGTTTCCGGACAGCGCGCAGTTCTTCGCCGCGGGCATCAACCTCACCTTCCACTCGCCGCCGCCGCAGGAGGCCCCGCCGCCTCCTCCCGGCGACCGTGATGGCGACGGCGTCATCGACCCCGACGATGTCTGCCCCGACACCCCCATGGGCAACAACCCCGACCCCGAGCGCCGCGGTTGTCCGCTCGGCGACCTCGACGGCGACGGCGTCCTCGACCCGCAGGACCTGTGTCCGCGCTTTCCGATGGGCGACGAGCCCAACCCCGAGCGCCTTGGCTGCCCCGACGACGACAACGACGGCGACGGCGTCGTCGACCACCGCGACCAGTGCCGCCTCGAACCCATGGACCCGACGCCCGACCCCGACCGCCTCGGCTGCCGTCGCATCCAGACGGTCATCAACCTCGGCGAGATTCTCTTCGAGGTCGACAGCGCCACCATCCTCGACAACGAGCAGAACAACCGCTCGCTCAACCAGGCCCAGGCGACCTTCACCGCGCACCCCGACATCGAGCTCTTCTCCATCGAAGGGCACACCGACGAGCGCGACAGCGACCGTCACAACCAGCGCCTCTCGGTCGCCCGCGCCGAGGCCGTGCGCGACTGGCTCGCGGCCCACGGCATCGACGCGTCGCGGATGGTTCCCGCCGGGTACGGCGAGTACTGCCCGGTCAACCAGGGCCACGACGAGGCCGCGTGGGCGCAAAACCGCCGCGTGGTCTTCGTCATCGCCCGCCGCGGCGGCGCGGTCGAGGCGGGCGCCCGCTTCGGTTGCGCGGCCGGCGCCGAGCACATCCCCGCGGTGCTGAGCGCGCTCGCCCCCGCGGCGCCCGCCCCCGAAGGCGGTCGCGGTCATCACGGCCACCACGGCCACCACGGTCACCACGGTCGCCATGGGCGCCACTGAAGCCATGAGCACGACCGTCACCCGCAGCCTTCGATCGGAGACCGCAGCGATGAAGCATCAACGCATCTTGTGCAGCCTGGGATTGACCGCGGCGCTCGCCGCCTCGGGCTTTGGAACCAACGCCGTCGCCCAGGTGACGGGCCTCGACGTCGGCGGTCAGCAGGCCAACTTCGGCGCGCACGACGTGGCGCCGGGCTTCCTGCCCGACCCGATGAACATCGACATCGTCTCGGGCGGCAACCTCGACGCCCGCACGCTCAACATCGGCCCCGGCTGCAAGGGGTGGGTCACGCGCCGCCCCGACGCCATCATCCGGCTCACGGGCCGCAGCGCGCGGCTGCGCTTCTACGTGACCACGCCCAACAACGCCGACACCACGCTGGTCATCAACGCGGCCAACGGGAGCTGGCGCTGCAACGACGACTCGTGGGGCGGCCTCAGCCCGACGGTGGACGTCCCCAACGCGGGCCCCGGTCAGTACGACGTCTGGGTCGGCAGCTACCACCAGGGCGAGCAGGCCCGCGGCGCGCTGCACATCACCGAGATCTCCGCCAACCACCCGTAACGGGCGTCAGCGCGGCTCGAAGTACGGCCGTATCACCATCAGCAGCACCATCCCCACCATCGCCGCGAGCAGCGCCAGCATCCCGTGCTGGTGCTGCCCCATCGGGCTGAACATCGCGTCGAGCGCGGCCGCCGTCTCGGGTCGGCCCGCCTCGACGCGACCCAGCGCGTAGACCCGCCGCGCGCCTTCGAGGTCACCCGCGAGCAGTCGCAGCGTCACGACGTCGTGCGCGAGCCCGTAGAGCAGCGCGCCCTGCACCACCCCGAAGCCACGCGGACGTGGGAAGAGCAGAGCCGCCACCGCGGCCACGTCGAGCGCCACGGCCAGCCCGCCCGCGACGAAGAACGCCCACGGCGCCCCGACCCGCGCGAAGGCGAAGTGCCCGACGCTGTGCTCCCAGCCGTAGAGCTGCACCACGCCAAGCCACGACGCCCAGGCGAGGCCCACCACCAACACCCAGGCGACCAGGCTCCTCCACATCGGCGGTCGCTATCGTGCCGCGTCGCGGTCGCCGTGCCACCAGCGAATGCGACCCGCGAGGCGCATCGCGGGCGCCTCGATGAAGCGGTGCATCAGCCACGCGAGCAGCATCGTCAGCGCGATGGCAGCCACCAGCACCGCGAGCGCACCCGGTCCCGTCGCGACACGAACACGAATGCCCACGTGCCAGCGCGCCTGCGAGCCCGCGAGCGGGTGCAGGAGATAGACGCCGTAGGAGACGCGACCGACGAACTGGAGCCAGCGGGCGGAGAGCCAGCGTTCGAGACCGCCGGTGCGACCGGCGATGGTGAGCAGCAGCGCGGTGAGGGCGCCCGCGAAGGGTTCGAGGCGGTCGAACTCGGCGCCCTGCGAGGCCGTCCAGACGAGGAGCGCGAGGTGCGGAAGGAGCGGGAGCCCGCGCTTCGTGACCCAGTAGGTCGAGGCGCCTAGCACGAAGAGGTACCAGTGCGGGATGAACCACCCGTGGATGTATTGCCAGTGCATCCCGAGGTCGAGAGAGACGACCCCGCTGGCGAGGATGACCCACGGCGCGACCCGCGGCAGGCGGCGCAGCACCGCCAGCGCGAGGATGAACACCATGTAGAACTGCACCTCGATGGCGAGGGTCCAGTAGATGGGTTGCAGCGAGCGGTAGCGGAGGATCTCCTGGATGTAGAGCAGGTGCGCGCCGACGACGCGCCACGGGGGCAGGGGCTTGCCCTTGAAGCCGAGCACCTTGGTGATCCACGGGACGACCGCGGCGATGAAGAGCGAGACCCAGTACGGCGGGTCGAGCCTTACCTGGCGGCGTAAGGCGAAGCGCCCCGCGTCGGGCAGCGTGACGTCGCGCGCGCCCACCGTGTTGGCGATGACGAAGCCCGACAGGATGAAGAACACCTGCACCCCGAGCCAGCCGTGCACCACGCCTTCGAGCACCGTCGCGCCGAAGACGCGGGTGAGCCCGGGGCGCAGGTCGCCCTGACAGAAGTGGTAGAGCATCACCATGCACGCGGCGATGCCGCGCAGCGCGTCGATGAGCACGTACCGTGGTCGGGGGGCGGCGGGGGTCATCGTCCGTGGAAGGGGGCGGACCTGACTACCCCGACCGGGGTGCTGTCAACCGCTGGCGCGAGGCCGTGGAGCCGACGCGTGGGTGTGGTAGCAACCCGCTGAACGAAGGTCACACCGCGTGATGGTCACCCGCCAGAGCCCGTATCTCCAGCCGCTGTTCGATGGTGCGCTCGACGTCGTCGGTGACGTGCATGGTGAGCTCGACGCGCTGCGCTCGCTCATGGGCGCGCTGGGCTACGACCGGTACGGCAAGCACCGCGATGGGCGGCACCTGGTGTTCGTGGGTGACCTCTGCGACCGCGGCCCCGACAGCCCCGGCGTGCTCGCGCTGGTGCGACGGATGATCGAGGAGGGAAGGGCGCAGGCCGTCCTCGGCAACCACGAGCTCAACCTCCTGCGGGTGGCGCGCAAGCACGGCAACGGGTGGTTCTACGAGCACGACCACGACCGCGCGGCGGGGGAGTTTGGCGCCTCGCGGGCCCTCGACGCGGGGACGGGGGAGGAGACGCTGGCGTTTCTGCGCGAGCTGCCGGTGGCGCTGGCGCGCGACGACCTGCGGGTGGTTCATGCAGTGTGGGACGACGCCTCGCTCGCGCGGCTCGGGGGCGAGCTCGCGGCGTGGACGCCCGACCGGGTGCACCGCGACGACCCGGGGCCCGCGGAGCTGCAAGCGGCGATCGCGGCGCTGGAGCCCGAGCGCGCGCTGGAGATGGCGCGCTACGGCGAGCGGCTGCGGCAGCGCGACGAGGGGGTTCCGCTGTTGGAGGCGGTGGGGAGGAGCGACGCGCTGTGGCAGCGGGGCAACCCGATGCGCGTGGTGACCTCCGGGCTGGAGCAGCTCGCGGCGCGGCCGTACTTCGCCGGCGGCGCGTGGCGCATGACCGACCGCGTGCGCTGGTGGGACGAGTACGACCACGAGACGACGGTGGTGTTCGGGCACTACTGGCGCTGGGTCGATCCGCAGTCGCGCGGGGCGTACTCGAAGGGCGAGCCCGACCTCTTCACGGGCGCGGCGCCCAACGCGTGGGTGGGGCGGCGGCGCAACGCGTTCTGCACCGACTTCAGCGCGGGGGCCCGCTACAAGGAGCGCGAGCTCGGGGCGGCGCCGCCGTGGCAGTCGCGACTGGGCGCGGTGCGCTGGCCCGAGCGCGAGCTGGTGCTCGACGACGGGACGCGGCTGCCGCTGGTTTGATGGGAGTGGGGGACGGAGCGAGAGGGAGACGGCCGATCGGGCTCGGGCTATCGGGACAGGCCCTCTCACCAGTGATGGTGGTGATGGTGGTGCCCACCGCTCCCGGGTGCCTGCGACGCGCGCACCTCCGTCCGCTGCTCCTCCGTCAGCGGGTTGCGCCCCAGCGTCTCCCCCGACGCCCGCGCATCACCCATCCGCGCCAGCGCGAGCAGCGCGTGTTGCCGCGCGCCCACGCTCGCGCCCTCGTCATTCGCGAGCTGCCACAGCCCCTCGCGCGCTCTCGGCGGGTCGTCGAGCACGATCGAACACAGCGCCATCGCGGGGTCGTCCTCCCTCGTGGGAAGGCCGCCGCTCGACGCCGGGAAGCGCGTGACCCCTTCGGCCACCGGCAGCCGTCGCAACATCGCCAGCGCGAGCTCCGTCCCCCGCGCGGGGTCGACCCGCGACAGCGTCCACAGCGCCGCGAGCCACTCGTCGTACCCGTCGCGGTTCGCCTCCCGCGACGGCGGCGGACCCGCCGACGCGATGCGCAGCGCCACCTCCCTCACGCCCGGCAGCCGCAGCTCGCCCGCCTCGATGAGCGCCGCCACACGACCGCGCGGCGGGCAGTTCGTTTCACACGTCGCGAGCCGAGACAGCACGAGCTCTCCCAACGCCGTCGCCGCGTGCTCGCGCAACGACCGGCGTAGCTCGGCGGAGCAGCGCAGGCGCCCGTCGACGGCGGCCGTCCAGACGACCTCGACGCTCGTCGGGTCGGCCGCGTACAGCGCGCTCGCGACGGAGTCGGGCACACGGCAATCGAGCATCGCCGCCCTCACCGCCGCAACGCGCGACACGAGCGACACGCCACACAGCAGGTACCAGCCGTGACCCGTGATGCTCTCGCCCGCCACCACGCGGTCGATGAACACCGGCCCATCGGGTTGCCTCGCCACCGCCGCCGCGGGTGACAACGTGGGCGCCGTGTCTTCGGGCAGCACATACGTCCGCCCGCACCCCGACGGAACAAACGCCACCCGCGTACTGCCTCCATCGGGCGCACGCGCTGCGACCCAGGTGCCCACGGTGGTCGGTCGTTGCGCGAGCTCACCGCGCGCCGCCGCGCAGGCCCGACGGACGTCGCCGCAGTCGGGCGAGGGGAGCCGCGGACCGTGCAACTCGGTGGTCTCCCTCTCGCGCCCGCGATCCACCACGAGGCTCCACCGCGCGGTGCATCCGCGGAGCACGCTCGCGCCGCCGAGGCCGACCTCGGTGTGGGGATTACACGTCACGCGGGCGGTCCAGCCTGGGCCCGCGAGGTGCCCGGCGTCGTAGCTGCGGCAGCCTGACCAGCGGGAGAAGCAACCCGCGACGAGCACCGTGGTCGCGAGCGCCCCCTGGCGAAGCGCCCGCCCGAGCGAAGGGCGTGTCATCGCCGAACGATACACCGCGAGCGGTGAGCGATCGGTGGGTAGCGATGGGAGAGGGAGAGAGGGGAGCGGAGCGCCTCACCGTGGGAGGGAGGCGCCCTTCAGGCAGTGGTCAGGGGACGCAGGCGACCGGCGACTCGCGCGCGACCATGCTGGGCAGGCCGCCGCTCGACGCGAGGGTCACGAAGCCCGAGGCGATGGACCCGAACGCGCCGTGCATCGGGCAACCCCAGAACGACGTGAAGCCCGCCGTCACGGGGTGCGAGACGCCCGACAGGTTGGCCGCGCACCAGTTGTTGGTGTTGGACGTGAAGCCTGCGCCGAGCACGCTGGTGAAGTTCTCGGGCGTGCCGCGACCGGCCACGAAGCTGCAGCAGAGCGTGCAGCCCCAGGACATGAAGAGCGACGTGCGGCCGCCCTCGCTCGTGCGGCCCATGCCCTTCAGCCAGTTGACGCTGTTCTGGTAGAAGAGCGGCGCCTGCCCGTCCTGGTGGAGGTCGGGGTCGCCGGTGATGAGCACCATGCGACCGAGCACCGCCGGGCCCCACGTGGCGATGGTGTCCTGCGCCGCGCCGAGGTTGGTGGCGGTGGTGCCGCCGCAGTTGTTTCCGTCCATCCAGAGGATGTCGTACTGGGCGAACTGCGCCGTGGTCATCGAGCGCCACTGCGCCTCGCTCGCCACGGTCACCACCGTCCCCGACGGGAAGAAGCCCGCGCCGACGGTGCCGCCCGGCCCGTAGACCAGCACACGCGCCGCGCCGGTGTAGCACCGCGCGCCGCAGACCCCGGCGGTGCAGGCGCCGCCGCCCGGGCAGACCGTTCCGCAGGCGCCGCAGTTGGTGGCGGAGGTCTGCGTGTTGGTCTCGCAGCCGTCGGACACGACGCCGTTGCAGTCGGCGAAGCCCGTGTTGCACGAGGCCACGCGGCAGGTGCCCGACGTGCACGCCGGGACGCCGTTGTTCGTGGTGCACATCGTCCCGCACGCGCCGCAGTTGGTGAGGCTGGTGCCGGTGTTGACCTCGCAGCCGTCGGACGCGACGCCGTTGCAGTCGGCGAAGCCCGCGTTGCAGACGAAGCCGCAGCGCGACCCCGCGCACGAGGACGAGGCGTTGGCGCGCGCCGGGCACACCGTCCCGCAGGCGCCGCAGTTGTTCGGGTCGGTGGTCACGTTGGTGCAGCTCCCCGAGCAGTTGCTGAGGCCGGTGGCGCAGGTCACCACGCAGCTACCCGCCGAGCAGACCTGGCCGCCCGGGCACGTCGTGCCGCAGGTGCCGCAGTTGCTGCGGTCGGTCTGGAGGTCGCGGCAGACGCCCGAGCACGCGGTCTGACCCGACGGGCAGACCAGCCGGCAGACGCTCGACACGCAGGTCTGACCCGACGGGCAGACGGTTCCGCACGCGCCGCAGTTGCTCCCGTCGGAGGTGGTGTCGCGGCAGGTCAGGCCGCACGCCGTGAGCCCCGTCGCGCAGCTCGTCACGCAGGCCGAGCCCGCGCAGATCTGCCCGCTCGGGCAGACCGTCCCGCACGCGCCGCAGTTGTTGCGGTCGGTGACGATGTTGACGCAGGTGGTGCCGCAGGCCGTCTGGCCCACCGGGCAGGTGATGACGCACGCGCCCGACGAGCACACCTGGCCCGACGGGCAGACGGAGCCGCAGCCGCCGCAGTTGCTGCGGTCGTTCTGGAGGTCACGGCAGGTGCCGGTGCAGTTGGTGAGCCCGGTGCCGCAGGTGACCGAGCACGATCCCGCCACGCACGCCTGGCCCGCCGAGCAGACCCGACCGCACGTCCCGCAGTTGGTGTTGTCGCTGGTGAGGTCGCGGCAGGTCGAGCCGCAGGCCGTGAGGCCCACCTGGCAGGTGACCACGCACGCGCCGGACCGGCAGATCTGTCCGCCGGGGCACACCACGCCGCACCCGCCGCAGTGGTTGGTGTCGGTCTGCGTGTCGCGGCAGGTGCCCGAGCAGTTGGTGGTTCCGGCGCCGCAGCTCACGCGACACATCCCGCCAGAGCAGACCGTGCCCGCGGCGCACGCGGTGCCGCAGCCGCCGCAGTTGGCGTTGTCGGTCTGCGTGTCGCGGCAGGTGCCCGAGCAGTTGGTGAGCCCCGCGCCGCACGACACCTGGCAGCGCCCGGCCGAGCAGATCTGCCCCGACGGGCAGGCGTTGAGGCACGCGCCGCAGTGGGCGTTGTCGGTCTGCGTGTCGCGGCAGACGCCGCCGCAGTTGGTTTGGCCCGTGAGGCAGGAGACCGCGCAGCGCCCGGCCGAGCAGATCTGCCCCGACGGGCACGCGGTGCCGCACGCGCCGCAGTTGATGCGGTCGCTCTGGAGGTCGCGGCAGACGCCGGTGCAGTTGGTGAGCCCGGCGCCGCACGACACGACGCAGGCGCCGCGCGAGCACACCTGGCCTGACGGGCAGGCGGTGCCGCAGGCGGCGCAGTTGTTCACGTCGTTCTGGAGGTCGCGGCAGATGCCGCCGCAGTTGCTGAGCCCGGCGCCGCAGGTGACCTCGCAGAGGCCGCGCGAGCAGAGCTGACCCGCGGGACACGCCGTGCCGCAGCCGCCGCAGTTGGCCACGTCGCTCGCGAGGTCGCGGCAGGTGCCCGAGCAGTTGGTGAGGCCCGCGAGGCACGACACCTGGCAGACGCCCCCGGAGCAGACCAGGCCCGCGGCGCACGCGATGCCACAGGTCCCGCAGTTGGCGCGGTCGGTGTCGGTGTCACGGCAGACGCCCGAGCAGTTGGTGAGGCCGCCGCCGCACGACACGACGCAGGCGCCGCGCGAGCAGATCTGCCCCGAGGCGCAGGCCATGCCGCAGCCGCCGCAGTGGGCGTTGTCGGTCTGCGTGTCGCGGCAGGTGCCGCCGCACTCGGTCTGGCCCATGAGGCACGACACGACGCACCGACCCGCGGTGCACGCCTGACCCGACGGGCAGGCGGTGCCGCACGCGCCGCAGTTGATGCGGTCGTTGGTGAGGTCGCGGCACACGCCCGAGCAGTTGGTGAGCCCGTCGCCGCACGACACGACGCAGGCGCCGCGCGAGCACACCTGCCCCGAGGCGCAGGCGGTGCCGCAGCCGGCGCAGTTGTTCACGTCGGTCTGGAGGTCGCGGCAGACGCCGCCGCAGTTGGTGAGGCCCGCGCCGCACGACACCTGGCAGACGCCGCTGGAGCAGACCTGCCCCGAGGCGCAGGCCATGCCGCAGCCGCCGCAGTGGGAGACGTCGCTCGCGAGGTCGCGGCACACGCCCGAGCAGTTGGTGAGCCCTTCGAGGCACGACACGCGGCACACGCCCGCCGAGCAGACCTGGCCCGCGGCGCAGGCCGTCCCGCACGCGCCGCAGTTGGCGCGGTCGGTGTCGAGGTCGCGGCAGACGCCGGTGCAGTTGGTGAGGCCGCCGCCGCAGGAGACGACGCACATGCCGCGCGAGCAGACCTGACCGGCGGAGCACGCCATGCCGCACGCGCCGCAGTGGGCGTTGTCGGTCTGGACGTCGCGGCAGGTGCCCGAGCAGTTGGTGGTTCCGGCGCCGCAGGAGACCACGCACGCGCCCATGGAGCAGAGCTGGCCCGGCGCGCACGCGGTGCCGCACGCGCCGCAGTTGGCGTTGTCGGTCTGGAGGTCACGGCAGACGCCCGAACACTCCGCCGTGCCCGCGCCGCAGGAGACCTGGCACATGCCGCGCGAGCACACCTGGCCGGGGGCGCAGCGGGCGCCGCACGCGCCGCAGTGGTTGAGGTCGGTCTGGAGGTCGCGGCAGATGTTGTCGCAACTGGAGAGCCCGCCGCCGCACGAGACGACGCAGCGGCCCGCGGTGCAGACCTCGCCCGAGCCGCACGCGTTGCCGCACGCGCCGCAGCCGAGGCGGTCGGAGGTGACGTCGCGGCAGACGCCCATGCAGTCGGTGAAGCCCGCGCCGCAGGTCGTCTGGCACGCGCCGCGGACGCAGAACTGCCCGAACGGACACGCGTTGCCGCAGCCGCCGCAGTTGTTGATGTCGGTGGTGGTGTCGGAGCAGATCTCGCCGCCGCCCGTGGTGCCGGTGCCCGCGTCGGCCACGGGGCCCGGGCACTGCACCGTCAGCTCACCGCACCGGATGCGGCAGCGACCCGCCTGGCAGGAGTAGCCCTCCTGGCAGGCGTTGCCGCAGGCGCCGCAGTCGTCGCGCTCGGTCTGGAGGTTGGCGCAGTAGCGCTCGCCCGCCGCGCCGTCCATGCCGCCGGTCGCGGCGCGCGTGCACTCGGTCGTGGCGCCGCTGCACATGAAGGCGCACGCGCCCGCGGTGCAGACCTGGTTGGGTCCGCACGCGTTGCCGCAGGCGCCGCAGTTGGCCCCGTCGGTCTGGAGCGAGACGCACGCGAGGGTCACGCCGGCGTCGCCGCCGGTGCCGCGACAGAGGGTCTCGCCGGTGCCGCAGTCGGGCACGCAGGCGCCGTTCTGACAGACGTTGCCGCGCTCGCAGGTGCGCCCGCAGCCGCCGCAGTTCTCGCGATCGGTCTGCGGGTTGGCGCAGCGCTGGTTGCACGAGAGCAGCGGCGACGGACAGCTCAGCGGAACGTCCGCCGTCGGCACGTCCGCGTCCGCCGCGGCGTCCATGCTCGAGTCGGCCGTCGCGGCCTCCATCGCCGCGTCACGGACGGTCGGACCGCCGATGACGGACATGCCGTCACAACCCACCGCGATCAACGCCGCGGCAAAGAGAATCCATTGGTTCTTCATCGAAATACCCTTCGGTGCGGGACGCCCGCCGCGTCCGAGAGTGTCGTCAAAGTCGCGCGCGAAGTCGAAACATCGCGACGCGCCAGACGCCGATTAAACAAGCACTTTCAGTGGGTGGATGTGCGCCGCCGCCGCACCCTCCGTCGGGCGATCAGCGCCAATCCCGTTATCGCCGCGGTGAGCGCGCCGCTCCCTGGTGATCGTGTCCCGACACGGCAGCCGCAGCCGCCGTCGTCCATCACGTCGACGACCAGCGCACCGCCCGCGTCCACGGTGCCTGCGTCCGTCACCACGCCCGCGTCGACGACCCCGGTGTCGGTCGCGCCGACGTCCGTCACGCCCGCGTCCGCGCCCCCGACATCGATGGCTCCCGTGTCCGCGACCCCGAGGTCGACGGCGCCCGCATCGACGATCCCGGCGTCGACCGTTCCAGCGTCCATGGTCCCGGCGTCCGCCGGGCCCACGCAGGTGTTGGTCGTTGCGTCGCAGGTCTCGCCCGCGGCGCACTGCGCGCTCGTCACGCAGCGCACGCACTGTCCCTCGCGCGGACCCGACGTCGCGCACACCGCGAGGCCCACGCGGCCCGCGCACTGCGAGCTCATCGTGCACGCCCCGCAGAACCTCGCCGTCGCGTCGCACACCGGCGTCGCCAGCGGGCAGTCGGCGCTCGCCCGGCAGCCGCACACGCCGACGGCGCGATCGCACACCGGCGCGCCGCCCACGCAGTTGGCGTCGGGCGCACCAGGAACCGCGGGGTCGGTGCGCCCGGCGGCGGTCTCCATGCGGTCGGGTCGGCAGTCGTTGTCGGAGTCGCGGTCGAGGTAGTCGGGCGTCCCGTCGCGGTCGGTGTCGACGGTGCAGTCGCCCTCGATGGTGTCGTCGAAGCCGTCGTCGTCGGCGTCGGTCATCTGGTCGCGGGCGAGCGCTTGCAGCCCGATGCCCATCACCACCTCGTCGCCGTCGCCGCCGAAGTTGAAGTCCAGGCGCGTGACGCCATCCGCGAGGAAGGTGCGCGCGTCGTACAGCTCGTCGTCGCGCCGCGGTGCCGCGGGGAGGCCCGTCACGCTGTCGCCCTCCAGTCCCAGCGGAGCGCCCGCGGCCGTGCCGTCGCCCGCCTCTGCGCCGCCGAAGGAACCCGCGGTCACCAGGCCGGCGATGGGTCCGTTGCAGCCCGTGCGCGGGTCGTCGGGCCAGTCGTCGGCGCCGCCGAGTGCGCTCGACACGAGCGTCCCGTTGATGGTGAGGGGGTTGTTCTCCTGGCAGACGGAGTACTCGCTCGCGAGCGCTACCGAGAGCGGAAAGGCCTCGCCGCTCAGGCTCATCGACGGGCAGCGGTTGGCCACCGGGCTGCGGAGGGGAAGGTCGGTGACGCGCACCGTCCCGGCGGCGTTGCCCTCGTAGACGGTGAGGTTGCGGCGCGGGCCGTAGTCGAGCTCGTACACCACCGCGAGGGCGTGTCCCTCGAAGACGGGCGCGACGCTCACCGAACCGTTGCTCGGTCCCTCGTCGCCGCGCTCGCGAACCGGGACCTCGATCTCGCCGCCCGGAGCCACGGGGCCGACGACGTAGCGGACGGCGGTGGTGACGTCGGTGGAGAAGGTTCCGTAGGTGAAGCTCACGGTGCGAACGAAGTCGGGCCGTCCCTCCAGGCGACGGGTGATGCCGCCGTTCATGCCGCCCACGACGACCTCGCGCGGCGACCCGGCGGGCCCCGCAGGAACCATCGCCGTCGCGACGTCCTGCGGACGCATCACGACGTCGGAGAGCAGCCGCGCCCACACCACGCGCCCGCCTCGCGGGATGCGTAGTCGGAACGTTCCCATCGCGTAGGTGGTCGGCGACGAGAGGGCGCCCCAGCCGTCCATGGTGAGGCCGCCGCGCACGGTCTCGTTGTAGGCCGCGCGGAAGGTCACCGGCTGCGCGAGCGCTGCGATGGGGGCGGCGAACAAGAGGAGGACACTCGTGAGCGCGGCGCGGTGGTTCACGCGAGGCAGCGTAGGGGAGGCGTCGCGCGCGCCGCAAGGCGATCGCGGACGTGGACGGCTCCAGCGGTGGTTCGCGTGGCGTTGATTTGCGCCCGCCGCGGCCATCGGATAACGCCCCCGATGTGACGACCCGCGCTCTCACGGTGCTGCTCGCAGGGGTGCTCGCTTCGATGACGTCGCGCGCGGCGCTCGCACAGGACGCCGACTCCGACGATCCCCCGACGGGGTGGACGCTCCCGCTCGAAGAGGGTCAGTCGAGCGTCATCTACGAGCGCTTCCGAGGCCCCGACGCCTTCCCGGTGGCCGTCGTCGAGTACCGCGACGGCGTGTGGCAGCGGCCCTCTGCCGACGCTCCTGCCGCGCGCTCCTTCGTGGGCGCGTTGCAGGCGGCGCCCGCGGCTCACCCTGCGGGTCGCGCGCTCGCGTCGATGAACCTCATCAGCAGTGAGAACGGGCTCAGGGTCACCTTCCCGGAGCCGTCGAGTTCTCTCGTCGACACGGAGGGTCGACCCGTCGACGTGTACCCCGCGATGGAGGTCACGGCGGCCGGGTGGTTCACGCTCCCCGGCGAGAGTCGCCCGACGGCCTTCGTGCAGGGCGTCGAGCGTGGTGCGTACTGCTGCTCGTTCACGATGCTCGCGCGGCGCGAAGCCGACGGCCCATGGCGGTGGCGCGCCCGCTCCTGGGGTCCATATCGCAACCTCCCCTTCTTCAACGACCTCGACCGCGACGGCGCCGTCGAGTGGATCACCCGCGACGAGCACTTCCGCGCCGACCGATGGATCCACGCCGAGGGCGGCTTCGGCCCGCTGGGCATCTGGCACCTCGACCCGACGGGTTTCTCCTCGGTCACGCGACGTTTCCCCGGCGAGGTCGAGGTCGATCGTCGATGGCTCGCGTCCGTGGAGCACATGGAGCACAGCAACCTCGCGCTCGCGTCGTGGGTGGCCGAGACGCGACTGCTCGGTCTCCCGGTACCGACGCGCGAGGTGCGCTCGCGTGCCGTAGGAATCGGTGCGGGCGAGGGCACCCACGAGACCGTCGACCGCTGGCTGCGCGCCATCGACGTGCTCGGCGCGCGCTACGTCGCCGACCACACGACGGGCCGCCGCGTCGCCACCCGGTCGACCGATTGACACCGATTCACCCCGTCGACGTTCGCGCCGTGGGGGCCGGGGTTCACGGTGCAGGCTCCGTGTCCGTCGCGCTCCGTTCACCCCGGACAATGGTAGGGGGTCACCCCGCCGCTGCGCGACGGGGTTGCAGGCCCGAGATCCATCACACTCCTGACCGACGAAGAGCGGGAGGCGGTGACTTCCCTTGCAACCCCG
>JBGARZ010000038.1:0-9245 GCA_044229975.1 Polyangiales bacterium | reverse complement strand
CCGTTGCCGAACGCGTGGAACTTGCCGAGCGGGTAGCGATTGAAAACGTCGTCATACCAATCGAAGGTGGCGTCGACGCTCTTGCGCCCCTTGGTGCGGCCAAGGCCAATCAACGGCGCTGCCGCGACGTATTCGTCAAGGATCTCGAAATCCTCTCCCTCGTGGAACACCGGCACCAGGCGCACATCCGAAGCGAGCTCGCTCCGCTGGCGCCTCCAGTTGGCGAGGCTGGCCGCCGCATCCCCGATGGCGTCGAGCGCTGCGCACCACTCGAACTCGGCGTGTCGCTCGGCCACGAACGCGGTGTGTTCCGCGATGTCGATGGCCGTGCCCTTCTGCCAGGCCGTGAAGGCACCGGAGTCGAGCACCAGACCAGCGCAGGCCGCCCGCAATTTGGCCAGCCTGGACTCAGGAAGCCACCTCGTGCCGACGTAGGCGAACGACACGAGCGCCCGCTTGCCGACGAGGATGCGTGCCGCCGTCGAGCCGGAGCCCACCGCGAAGATCGGGGTCACGCGTCCTCCAGCCCGGCTTCATGGAACGCGGCGGCGCGGAGTACACACGGCTTGCACTCCCCGCATCGGGTCCCGCGGTAGCAGGAGAACGACAGGCGGGCCGCCTCGAGCATCGTCGCGTCGTGCCGGCACGCGCGCAGCATCGCGGCCTTCGTGTGCCCGAGCATCGGCGCGACGATCGACACTTCGCGGTCGAGCGCTCGCGTCAGCATCGTAGCCGCCGCTTCGAGGAACGGTTTGCGGCAGTCCGGGAACCCGCCGATGTCGTCGTGGCATGCGCCGATCCAGAGCTCGAACGGCTTGCCGTCTGACCACCGGACCGCCGCGTGCGCCGCGGCGATGGTCAGCATGACGGCGTTCCGGCCGGGAACGAACGCGGTCGAGATGACGCCGCGGTCCTCCGCCGACGACGTGCCGAGCTGCGTCGGCCTCGGCAGGGTGTCGCAGGTGTAGACGCGGATCCGCTCGACGCCAAAGCGCTTCGCCACAGCACCGGCCGCGCTCTCCTCCTGCGCCTGCGCCGGCTGGCCGTAGAACACGGTCAGCGCGACGACCTCGCAGCCGTCTCGCAGCGCCTGCACCAGCACCATCGACGAGTCGAGCCCGCCAGACAGAAGCACCATCGCTCGCTTGGTCATCCCCACTCCCTCCACTTCGCCGCCTCTGCCCTGACCGCCCACTCCGCCTCGCACTCCGCCGCTGCCGCATCGAGGTAGCGGTCCGGGTCGCGCCGGACCCGCGCCGTCTCGTCGATCGCCCGCCCGTACGCCGCGAGCAGGGCGCGGAGGCGGGTCAACTCCGCCCACGCCTCGGCGGCCTCGTCTCGGAACAGGTCGTCGAGCATGTCGGACGCGCGGATCTTCTTGAGGTCTGCGTGCCTCTCCGCATACGCCCAAGCGGCCTCCACCTGCGCCGCCGTGAGGCTCGGGTACTGCGCGAGCGTCTGCACCAGGTCCCAGCCGTCGCGGCGGCAGGCGTCGAGCGTCGCGACCGTGATGCGCGTGCCGACGACGCGCGGCTGCCCGGAGCAGGTGCCAGGCGTCGAGACGATGATGTCAGCCATCCCGCACCTCCGGCCACAGGAACGTGACTGCCACGCTGGCCTGCACCACAAGGCTCGCGCCGCATTCGAGGCAGTACGCGTCCACCTCGTAGCCGTCGGTGTAGTGGTCCAGCGCCCGCACCATGACCGCGCCGTTCCCGGCATCGCACGCCGGGCACGTCAGCGACACGTCGGGGTCTGCCCCGTAGTTGTGGTCAGCCATCCCGCACCACCTCCCCGGTATCGCAAAGGCCCCAGCGCATGCAGCCGCCCGTGGGCGCTGGCGCCAGCAACGGCAACTGCCGCCCGCCGCGGTCCGTCCGCGCCCACTCGACGACGGAGCGGATGCCTTGCGGGGCAAGTCCTGACCGCGCCTGAAAGAACGTCGCGACGTGGTCGGTGTAGCGCCCCTCCGTCTCCACGTTGCGCGCCTCGCGAACAGCCTGCGTCGCCGCCTCGACACGCTCGACGTAGTCGATGCGCTCCGGGTGAGTCTCGGCGAGAAGGCGGATCTCCTCCTTCTGCGCGAAGATGCAGGGGAAGCAGCCGACGCGCGAGAAGCCCTGGCGGTACAGCGGATTCACCGGCACGCCGTGGCGATGGTGGATCGCAAGCACGTCGGCGACGGTCCACCGAAGCAGCGGGCGCCAGACCCACCCGTTCCACGAACGCGGCCCCTCCTCCAGTTCCCAATCCGCCATCTTCGCACGTGCGATGCTCTCGTCTGCGCGGATGCCGACCGCGTTTACCGTTTCGATGCTGAGCGCATCGTGATACTTGCGCAGCGGCTCGATCTTCAGCTCGCGCGTGCACCACCGCTGCATGCGAGCCGGAAACCCCGCGCGGTAGGCAGCGCGACCGACCATGCCGCCCTCGACGCCGACCACGTCGATCGTGATGCCCAGCACCGCGCGCAGCGTGTCGAGGTAGGCGTACGTCTCGGCGGCTTCCCACTGCGTGTCGGCAAAAACGTACCGGGCCGGGATCTCCGCCTCGCGCAGCGCCAGGATCAGCGCCGTCGAGTCCTTGCCGCCCGACACGCTGGCCACGACTGCAAGCGAGCCGTCGCGGACCTCGGCGGGGACGTCGATGCTATTCACGCACCACCTCCCCGCACAGCCGCACCCCCGCCGCCTCGAGACGCGCGTCGCAGGCCGCCTGGGCCGCGCGGGGCGACGGGAACGTCCCGATGCTCTCGCCCTGGACGTAGCCCTCCCAACCGTCGTCGCGAATGCAGGCTTCGGCCATGAAGCAGCCGTTGCCGTCCTCCGACGCGTAGCACCTGACCAGCCACTCCGGGTCGTCGAGCCACTCCCCCGCCACCCGCGGCATCGCCTCCGCGACACGCCGCAGATCGTCGCCGGTGAGGTGGGGGAGGAGCGCCAGCACGTCGTCGACCAGCGGCACGGTTCGCTCGCCGCGGATAGGCCGCGTGGCCAGCCCTGCGGTGCGCCGGGCCATGAGGGCGTCGACGATGGCCTCGTCGGCAGCGTCCGTCGGGGGCGCCTCCTCCGCCAGCGGGAGGGCGCGGATCGCGCCAGCACCGCCGCCGCCTCGCGCATCTCGGCGGGGGTCACGGGGACACCTCGGGGGCCGCGTCGAGGCGCCACTGTTCGGCCACGGCATCAAACTCCGCCTGCGCTTCGCCATACGACGACCGGCACTCAATCGTGAATGGGAGCCCCGCAAACACAGCAGGATAGACCGTGGTGTTACGAGCCTCGTTGACCGCCGCGAAGTCGGGGCACCGGACGGTGTAAACGTAGTCCACACCGTCGTCGGAGGCACCTGGCTCGAGGTAGATGTTTCCGGGCTGCTTCTTGAGTCCCGCTACGAGTAGTGCTGCCAGACAGCCTGCACCGTTCGCGATCGAACTCGCTTGCTGGCCAGACATGCCGTTGACGATCTTGCGACGGCCGATGGCTGTAAGGATCTCGCGCCCCGCTCCATCCGGGTATCCGTCGAACTGGCGATAGATCGTGACGTAGACCTTGTCGTCCTGCACCACTCTGATGATTGCTCTCGTTCCCATCTCACCCCTCCGCATCCACCGCGGCCAGCGCGGCTAGGTCTAGGTCGTGTCCGCAGGTGCAGTCGTCGCCGTCGCCGAAGGCACCCTTGCCCTTGCACCAACTCATGTGGCCCTTCTTCACCGCCTCCCGCAGCCTCGCCACGGCCCCCAGCCACGCCCGCACGCGGCCCGGGTGCGCGTGGGCGATATGGGCGGCGTCGTCCTCCCGATAGCCCTGGCCGACGGTGGGCCACATGCCGACACCCATGCCTCCCGCGGGCCTGCCGTCCGGGCCCACGACGTAGATGCGGTGCCGGTCGGCTGCCCACGGCCCCTCCGTCGCCGCCTCCGCCAGCCGCAGGGCGGTGTCCTCGGGGTGGGTCATGGCGTCCTCACGATCTGCGCGAGGCACTTGGCCTCCACGTCTTCGGGCACCGTCCAAAACCCTAGCGCGCCCTTGCATGGCACGGGCTCGGGCAGCGCAATCACGTCGTCGAGGACGAGCGCGAATCCGCCCGTCCACCACGCGGCCTCGGCGTCGGTGATGGCCCGGTCCATGCGGCGCGACATGCCGGCAACGATGTACTCTTCTTCGACGCTGTAGCCGCGCGACCCAGGCCGGATCGCAGACACCACACGCGCGCGTCCGAGGATCATCCCCCTCGTGGCCAGCAACGCCCCGTGCGTGACGGGGCCAGTGTCCACCTTCGTGCGGGCGATGGCGGAGAGCATCGCGGACACCCCGGCCATGTACTCGTCGGCAGCCTTCGACCCCGACCGCAACACCTTCTCAGGGTCGCCGGCCGGCGCGTTGCTCGTGTGCAGCCAGACCGGGCCGCGGTAGCTGCACCCGCGCTTCCAGTTGCGGTTCTCCAGGCGCTTGCCGGCGTGGACGATGGCCCACGACCAGGGCGGCAGCATCGTCACCGCGGGCGCGGTGGTCTCGGGGTGGGTCATGAGCACGCCCTGCATCCTGGGCAGCGCCGAGCGAGGCGCTGCCCCCGGCCATCCTCGGCGCTCCCGTCGTAGGCAAACTCGCGCGAGCCGTCGCAGCCGCCGACGGGCTGCACGATGGCGGCGCCCTCACGGCCGGCCTCCTCGGCGAGACGGCGGGCGAGGTTGTCGATGGCGTCATCGGCGTCGATCATCCGCGACCATCGCGTGCTGCTCTCCGTGGGGCTGAGGCCCTCGATGTCCAGGCTGGCCAGGTGCATCTCGACCAGCGCCCCCCGCAGTTCCCCCACCCGCGCGGCCACCTCCTCCGCCGTCGCGTCGGCGCCGAGACCGGCGGCGAGGGCGATGGCTGCGACGTTCTCTAGCTGCTCGTCGAGGTCGAGCAGCAGTTCTGCCACGTCGTCCTGCGACGGCTCGTAGTCCTCGTTGGCCAGCCAGCGCTTCAGCACGTCGCGTCGCATCTTTGTCGTCCTCATCGCCCCGCTCCCTTCGCTGCCAGTTCGTCCACACGCCGCGCTTCCGCACACTCCGTCTCCACGAGTTCGCCCGCGTCGTCGACGGGGCAGTCGTCGTAGTGGTGCCCGCACCCGCCCCACCAATCGCACGCGATGGCCAACGCCTCCCTCAGCCGCGCCACTTCGGCCGCCAGCGCGTCGCGCTCGGACCGCATGCAACCCAAGTCGTCCGCCAAGTCGTCGCGATGTCTGGTCAAGTCGACGACCACGCACGCGGCGCGATACGCCTCGTCCTGTTTCGTCGGGTCCCATGGGGCCTTCGCGAAGATGGCCCTCACCTCCGCCGTCGTCGGCGCGGTCACGACGCCGGCTCCGGGCAGTCCTTCGCCCACGCCGTCGGGTCCGCGGGGATCACGCGGATGCAGTGCAGCGCGTGGACGTGCTCGACGGGCGACGCGGTGAGCAACTCAGTACCTCGCACCGGCCCCGTCTGCGCGAGGCCCGCAAGGGTCGCGTTGCCCTGGCCGAAGCGCTTGATTACGCGGCATCCGCGCAGCTCCCACCAGTCGCCGTCGCGGTGCTGGAGCCACCCCACGCGCACGTAGGGGTAGCTGCCGCCTGGAGTCGTCACGATCGCCAGTCCGTTTCGCATATCGTCCTCCTGAGTGAGTCCGCCGTAGCCGTAGCCGCCGTAGCCGCCGCCGTCGCCGTCGCCGTAGCCGCCGTCGCCGTCGCCGCCGTCGCCGCCGTCGTCGCCGTAGCCGCCGCCGTCGCCGTAGTCGCCGCCGTCGCCGTAGCCGCCGCCGTCGCCGCCGCCGTCGCCGTCGCCGTAGCCGCCGTAGCCGCCGTCGCCGCCGCCGTCGCCGTCGCCGCCGTAGCCGCCGTCGCCGTAGCCGCCGTAGTACTGAGGGCACACCACCAGCACCGGGAGCATCAGCATCCGCTGCCCACGCTCCGCGAGGCGGTCCTGCTCCACCGCGCGCCATGCGGGGTCGGAGTAGAGGCTCGTCGGCGCGCTCACGACGCACCTTGCAGCGCGTTGCGTGCCTTGATCAGCGTGACGGCCACGAGGCTGCTCGTGGCGGGGTTACCCGGGCCCTCGCGGTCCCACTCCCTGAGCGCCTCCTCGCACTGCGCGATGACCCCGCTGTGGTCGCGCACGACGGGGGCGAGGTAGAGGGGGGCGAGCCGCCAGTCCTTGGCCTCGTCCTCGTGGTTCAGGGTGGGAGTGCTGGTCGTTCCAAGGTACCTGCCGTTGGCCCCGAACACTATCCATCGCCACGGCTTCTGCTCCCTTGCCCGCTGCACCTCGGCGGCGAGGGCGTCGCGCTCGGCCAGCGTGGCGTCGAGCTCGGCGCGGAGCTGGTCACACTCGGCGAGCGTGGCGTCGAGCTCGGCGCGGAGCTGGTCACACTCGGTATGCACCTGGCGCAGTGAGGCGTTGAGGGTGCCGGCGTTGGCCGCCCACTTGTCGCGATCGGCGTTCGCCGCGTCCCGCTCCGCCTTGACCGCCGCAAGCTCCCCCCGCAGCCGCTCCGCCTCCTCGCCAGCCCGCGCAGCCTCCCACGCCACGCCGGACTGCCGCGCCGCCTTCCGCTCGCACTCCTCGCGGCGCAGGGTGGCGCCGATGTCCTCGGCCTCGATCACGTTGCCGGCGGCGTCGACGGGGAGGACGCATACCTCGTGCTTGACGGTGCGAGCGTCAGCCTCGGCATCGGCCTTGCTGGTGTAGACGTGCGCGTCAGTTGGATCGCTCACGCCGAGTTCGACGCCGATGCCCTGCGAGAATAGGTAGGACCCCGGTATTCCCCACCGCACCACCCACCCCACCGGCTTCGGGGGCTCGGGGGTGGGCGTGGCTGCAACGAACGGGTGTGCGTACACGTCGCGGAGTGGGCCGACGCCGTGGCACAGCGCGCCGGGCGGAATAGGCGCATGTAGCAGGTGCGCTCGCTCTTGGCCGCAGCGCGCACAGGAGTCCGCCGGCTCGTCCTGGCTATCGTCCGCCGCCAGCACCTCGGCAGACGGCTCCTCGTCGGGCGGGGCAGGCTCCGGCGGGCCGTTAGCCTCGCCAGCGACCGCGGCGCCGCCGTCGAGAGCGGCGAAGGCTTCGCGTAGGGCTGCGGCGGCATCGGAGGCGGACGACAAGCGCTCTTCGGCACTGAAGCCGCACGCGACGCCGCGGAGGTGCGTCTCGAACACAGAGAGGTGGCGGGCGATGGTGTCGGCGCGGGTCATGCTGCGGTCTCCTTCGCGGGGAGCGCCGCAGCGTCCCGCTCCTCATATCCGTGAGTCGTCTTGCTGCGGATGGCGCCGACGGCACGCAGCGCTTCGATGGTCGCGCGCTCGATCGCTGCCGCCTTCCCGCCCATCGCCTCGGCCGCGACCTTCGCCGCCGCCTTGATCGCAGTCTTGCTCGTCGAGACGTCCACGGCCGCCTCCCACGCGCGGCCAAGCCGCGAGCGCAGCACCTCGAGTGCCTCGGGCGTCTCGAGCGACACACTCTCGCGCGTCGTCGAGCGCGCGCCGTAGGTGCGCCCGTCATCGAGCTCGACGGGTCCGTTCTCGTCGACCCACCGGCGGAGCGCCTCCCACGCCTGATCGGTTGCCGCCTTCACGGCGCGGAGGGTCTCGTACTGGTCACGCGCGTGCGCTGGCGACGAGATGTCCTCGCTGCGGGCCACCACCGGCAGCCGCACACGGACCGGCTCCGCCTCGACGAGCGCGATGGCGCCGACGGCCACTGGGCATGCGCCGGCCGCGGGGCAGTAGCGGCAGTGCTGGCCGGGCTGCGGCTCGGAGCTCGGGATCGTGCGCGCGTACTCTTGCAGCCGGCCCTCCCACGCGTCGAGGTCGAACGCGTCGAGCGTGGCCTCGTCGGTGTAGGTCTGGAACGGCGACACGAACACGAGCCGAACGCGGATGGTGTCGACGCCCAGCCACCGCGCCCACAGGAGCCCGAGCGTGAGCATCTGCGCGTTCGACGCGATGGCGTCCACGTTCTCGGGGCGCCCCGTCTTGACGTCGTCGACGACGCGCACGCCGTCGGCGCCGAGCCACACCATGTCCGCCGTGCCCACGAGCTCGGTCGGAATGCGCCCGGCGTAGCTGCGGTGCTCGCCCTTCTCGATGCCACGCACGCGGCCGGTCGCGAGGTCGAGCGCAATCGGCTGCTCAGTCGCGAGCAGGCGCTCACCCTGGACGCGGTCGCGCCAGGCGACGTAGCTGCGCACGTAGGGCTCCGCCTCTTCGTCCGTCCACTCGACGCCCGTGAGGTCGGCCTCGATCGCAGCGTGCACGCGCGTGCCGAGCGCTGCCGCCGCCCCGGGCGTGTCGACCCACGGGACGCCCTCGCGCGCCCACCACTGGCAGGACGCGAGAGCGCCGATCTTGCTCGCCGTGGCCCTCATCCGTCGCTTCCGGGCTCGGGCAGGTCATCGACGGGCGCGGGCGGGGCGGTCTGCGCGAGCCACTGCGCCTTGTGCGCCTTGTGCGCGTCCTTGAACGCCGACAGGTCGGCGTCGCTGATCTTGCCCGCGCGCGCGGCGGCCACCGCCTCGGCGGCAAGCGCCTTGAACGCGCCTTCGTCGGCCGCAGCCTCGAGCCGCTGGTAGATGTCGCCGAGGGCGCTCGCGTCGCTCGGACGCGCCGCCGTCTGCGCCTTGGCTTCGACGACCGCCGAGACAGCGGACACGCTGGCGCGCGGAGCGTCCTCGATCTCGTCCGGGTCGTAGAGCCCGTTCACGAGGTCGGGGTAGACGATGCGCGCCAGCGCGCTCGAGCAGCGCGCCCGGAGCATCGCGGCCGGGTGCGCCTTCCACGTGCCCTTCCCGGTCAGGCCCGCGGCGTTCGCCTGCTGGATCGTGTAGGAGAGCTTGACCGGCGTCGGCTCGCCCCGGCGCTGCGTCTCGTAGGTGGCGATCGAGTCGGTGGACTCGATCATGCGGAAGTAGGCGCACACGTCACCGTGCATCTTGACGACGCCCACCATCATGTCGGCGGCGAGGCTCGGCCGGCGCACGCCCTGGGTCTCGATGACGTAGACCCCGCGGATCGACTGCATGGCCGAGAGCCCGAGCTCCATGCCGGTCATCATGCGGATCATCGCCTCCTCGGGGCTCTTGACCCCGTACAGGCCCGAGGCCGCCACCACGTCGGCGAGCCGCTGCACCTGCGCGAGCGAACTCGGCGCGCACGCCGCGCGCGGGTCCGTCGTCATGGGCGCCGTCGACGGCTGTACGCGGGCCAGCGGCGCGCCGTTGCCGCTG
>JBGARZ010000029.1:0-67310 GCA_044229975.1 Polyangiales bacterium | reverse complement strand
ACATCAGCGAGAGTTGGTGAGGGTCTTCGACGAGGCCGCCCTCACGCTGAGGGGGCGAACGTTACGCCTGCGCCTGCGCAAAACCCGAGGGATCGGCTGATGCTGGCGGTTTTCGAGGCCCACCACTCAACCCTGCTAAGAGTTCGGGTAGAACGAGGCGAGAGCCATGAGTCGAACGACGAACGAGACGCACCCCTTCGGGGCTACCGACGCCAGCCGAGAGCGCGGACATGCGCACGCGCCCCGGCCGCCGCTCCATCGGCGACCGTGAGGCGGCGGGCTGAAGCTGTTCGGGGGCAACGCCACGCTCGACCACCTTGCTCACGAGGTCAGCGTCGCGGACGGCGTCGTACACACGCGCGACATTGCGGGGTGTGGGTAGCATCGAGGGGCGAGATCGACGCGACGGCGCCAATGGGGCTTCGCAGTCGGCGCAGTTGGTGCACCAGAGTTCGTCCCGGTATCGATTGAGACCGCAGGAATCGCCGTGATTCGCTGGGGCTGACGATTCCCGACATCGGTTGCGAATACTCTCGCCGGGCAGGGCGTTTTCCTCCTCGATGGCGACGGCGGGCGACCAGGGACTGATCGCAGAGGGACACCCCGAGGGCGCCTCGCGGGTGCGGTAGTTCTCGCCCCTGGGCTGCGTGATCTGGGAGGGCGGGTCGGCCCGCGTCTACGTCGGCGGTACGTTGATCGGGGAGTTCGTCGCCGACGAGCCGGTGTCGCGCGACGTGCTCCTGGTCGGCCTCGCGCGCGACCCGCGCATGCACATGGGTCACCTCGCGCACGCCTTCGACCTGTCGTCCGAGATGCTTCGGCGCCTTCGTCGGCGGGTCGAGGTCGAGGGGCTGGCGGCGCTCACCCACCGCGCGTCCGCGGGCTTCCGGCGCGGCTCGACGCCGCCAAGCGCGCGAAGGTCGAGGCGCGGTTCGCGCGCGGCGAGACCATCGAGGCGGTGGTGGCCGCCGTCGGCGCGCGGTGGAAGGTGTCGCGCTCGACGGTCGGTCGCGCCCACCGCGCGTGGGTTGAGCGCACGCGTTCGGCGGCGGCGGCGCCCCCGGCACCGGAGCCGACGCCCGCGCCCGTGCAGCCGTCGTTGCCGGGCTTCGTGGAGCCGGCACCGGCGCGCCGCGCGGGCTCGCCCGAGGAGTCGAACGGCCGCGAGGATCGCGTCGCGGCGACGGAGGTGGCGAGCGCGCCGCTGGTGCAGCACGCCGGCACCTGGCTGATGATCGCCCTGGTGGCGCAGTCGGGGCTGCACGAGGCGGCCGAGACCTTCGGCGAGGGCCGCACCGAGCGGGCCTCGCTGCGCATCGCCCTGGACGCGGTGATCGCCGCGCTGGCGATCGGCGAGCGCTGCGTCGAGGGCATGCGACGGCTGGCGACGCCGAGCGGCGGCGTGCTCCTGCAAGCCGACCACGCGCCCGCCGCGACGTGGGTGCGCCGCGTGCTGGGCGCCTTCGCCACCGAGAGCCGCGCGGCGCAGATGCACCTTCGGATGCTGGGTCACTACGTGCGCTCGGAGCAGAGCGCGGCGGACGAGCCGGTGACCTTCTACGTGGACAACCACCTGCGCCCGTACACCGGCGAGCGGGTGCTGCGGCGCGGCTGGCGGATGCAGGACAAGCGCGCGGTGCCGGGCTGCACCGACCTCTACGTGCACGACGAGGACGGCCGCCCGGTCTATCGCTTCGCGGCGCCCGCCCACGACTCGCTCACGAGCCTGCTCGGCCCCGTCGCGCGGCTGCTGCGCGACGCGCTCGGCGCCGAGCGCCGGCTGCTGCTCGCCTTCGACCGCGAGGGCGCGTTCCCGAACGTGATGGCGGAGCTGCGGGACGAGGGCGTCGAGTGGGTGACCTACGAGCGCAAGCCCTACAAGGTGCTGGCGGCGAGTGCCTTCACCGAGACGGTGACGATCGACGGCGAGGCGTACGGGGTCTTCGAGCACCGCCGCAACCTAGGCCACGGTCGGGGCCGAGTGCGGCGGGTCGCGGTGCGGCTGCCGGACGGCCACCAGCTCAACCTGCTGGCCGTCTCCGGGTTGCCCGCGACGACGCTGCTGGAGACGATGAAGGGCCGTTGGAGTCAGGAGAACGGGCTCAAGCACGGGGTCGAGCGCTGGGGCATCAACCAGCTCGATGGGCGCAGCACCGAGCCGTACCCGGCCGACACCGTGGTGCCCAACCCGGCGCGTCGACGATTCGCCCACGCGCTGCGGCTGGCGCGGGCGCGCGAGGGGGACGCGCGCCGCAAGCTCGCGCGCCTGGAAGGGTCGGACGAGACGGCCGCGGCGGCGTTGCGCGAGCAGAACGAGAAGGCGGTGGCCGAGCAGACGAAGCTGGAGGCGCGGATGCCCTCGACGCCGACGCACGCGCCGCTCGCGGAGACGGAGCTGGCGGAGGTGCTGGTGCGTCACCGGATCGAGTACAAGCTCGCGATCGACACGGTGCGCATCGCCTGCGCCAACGCGGAGGCCGAGCTCGCCGAGCGACTCGCGCCGCACCTGCGCCGCCCCGAGGAGGCCCGCCGCGCGCTGCGCAATCTGATGACGGCGCCCGGCCGGGTGCGCGCGGGAACCAAGACGATCGCCGTCGAGCTGATGCCGGCAGGGACGCGTTCGGAGCTCGCCGCCTTCGAACAGATGCTCGACGGCCTCAACCGGCAACGGCTCTCCCTCCCAGGCGACTCCGAAGGGCGTCGGTTGCGGTTTTCAACCCAACTCGCGTGAGACGCCGGGACGAACTCTGGTGCACTCGCCCGTGGCTCGGCAAAGGTGGGTTGTGAACACAAAGGGTCGCGGCAGAAAAGGCGCCGTACTCCTACCTTCAACGGTTCTCTTCACGCGCAGTTGTTGCCTCTCCGAAACTCCACCTTGAACGGCACACCCGGCTGTTTCAGGCTCGATGGCCTGCGACCTATTGATCAATGGCTACCCCAGCAACGACTCCTCCTTCGGTAGTGATCGTTCGGCCGGCGCATTCATGCGTTGAAGCCATGTCCCAGCGAGAGAATGTTTGGTGGCCACTCGGTCGGAGTGCAGTGAGACGATAGCGCGACATAGGGGCACTACAGCCGAGAGCTGCCCCTAGGGCACTACAACAAGTTGTGACCTGGGGCACTACAACAAGTTGCTGGCCCGGGGCACTACAACGCCTCCACGGAACTGACGATCAAAGTCGTGTTCAACCTTCGCTCTCGATCGAATGGTGTAGCTCCACTATACATGGAAGTCAGACTTCTCGATCATCAAGGTGGCGATCTCGGGTTGCCATCACTCGAACGTCTCGGGCAACCCATGGCGGGGCGCATTCTACCTCCGCCAAGTTTCCAGATCCAAAGCCTCACGAGCGGTGACGGCCTCAACCCACTTTAACCACAGTTGTTTCCTTGAAATGCACGCATCGCCAATCCACCCGCGTAGTCAGCCTGTCACGGCGTCGATCAACTGACGGAATCTTCCGACTGCGCGTCGAAGTACTTCAAAGCGGCCTCATAGACCTTTCCCCAAGCAACAAAGCCGTCGTCGGTTCCTCCCCGATCGGGGTGCTTCTCGAACGCTCCCTTCCGGTACGCTCTGATGATATCCATCCTCGTGCAAGGCCAGCCAACTCCGATGGCGCGAAGGGGCTTGGGGATGGAACTCTTCCGCGGTCGACGGGGGACCTCCCGCTCCTGGCGTGGCTCTTCCTTCCGAGAGCGGCTCTCTTCAACAATTCGACGCGCAGTTGCGAGTCGAAAGTAGTGACGATGCCGGCCGCAGAACTTCGCATCGAAGGGATCGACAAAGCCCTGCACTTTATACCAAGCCTCCAGCAGCTCCTCATCATCGTCTGAAGGAGGCGAAACCGCGTTCATGAGAGCGAGGTAGAGGTACCGCAGTTCTTTCAGAAGCTCCTCACGATGCGGATTGCGGACTCTCCCCTCGCGAAACGCTATGAACTGCGAATCGATCTCCGCCCACCAGCGCGAGCGAGCAATTGGGTCGTTCTGGTCAACGGCGCAGCATGAGCGGATGCTCCCGGCGGGACGCCACAAGACGGTCTGGCGCGGTCCCAAACCCGCGACTCGCGAGCTTCCGACGACCACGGGTGTCCACGTCTCACGTCCCTCTCCTTGGTGGGGGCAGCAGACATGCGCTCGGTACACTTCATCGCACAAGGGCCGTCGCTTCCAGCGAATGTACATTGCTATTAGACCTCTCCTTATGCCGCGGCGCGGAGCCGAGCACTACAAGTCGATGGAAGGCGCATGCCTCTGTGGTGGACCAATTCCGGCCACACTCGCAAGCGCTCTAGGCGACAGGCTCACTTGCTGCTTCGTAGCAACTCGCGTCGCTCGTTGGGTATTTGCGCAAGCCGATCGCTATTAGACCGTCAGAAACGCCGATGGATCGCGCCCTAAGCTCGGCCGCTACAGATATGGTGGTTTAGGGTGCGACGATGGTCGCCACATTCCACGGGGAGACTGCTACTCGGCGGCCGAGTGCCATTGGGTCGCGCGCTAACACATTGGAAGCTGATGTTTCGAACTTTGGCTTGCGAACGAGCCGTTCTCGTCGCAGGCATTCGAAGGCTAGGAACAACGACGGGAGACGTCTAGTTCATCGGTCGTTTTCAGCCCAGCCGACTGTTGTAACGCACCCGGCACCGTGATCTGCCATGTTCGCAGGCAAGGGGATCGTTCAACGCGAGTTGAGTTGAGCGGATGAGTTCGGTGGAGAGCGGGTCGATGTCAGGGCTTCTGTTGCCGAGGGGCGTCGGGCGCGGAAGGTAGGCCTCCCGCGGCGCCACCCTCGCCTGAGAAACCAGTGCAGCGCCGCAGGAGGCCCGCTTGGTTTCGTACCCCCTCTCCGCGACGTTCGTCCAGCCGGGCGAGCCCTTGGCCCTGATCGTCGATGTCCTCACCCGCTCCGCGGAGCGCTCGGTCGCCCAGGTCGCCGCCGCCAACGACACCTGCCCGGCGCGCATCTACGACCTGATGGAGCGGGCCCGCCGAGGGCTCCTGCCGCAGCGACCCGGACCGCCCCCCGGCCTCCTCGCCCAGCAGCGCGATCGACAGCGCCTCGTGGAGCTGCAAGCCCAGGCGCGCGAGGCGGAGGCGTTGATCCAACAGCTCCGCGCGCAGCTCGCCCGCGCCGTGGTGCTCGACCCCCGGCGCCTGGCGCGATTGGAGCTCGTCATGGCCGAGCACAACGTCCCCTTCCGCGCGATGCACGAGATCCTCGGGGTGGCCTTCGACGACCGCGGTGTCCCCTCGGTGGGCACGCTCCACAAGCACGTTGAGACCCACGGCGCCAAGGCACGCGCGCTCATCGACCGAGCTCGCGAGCAGGTGGCCGCGGCGTTGCGGGTGATCTGCGGCGACGACGTCTTCCTGCAAGGCACGGGCGTCAAGGTCGTCACCGAGCCGCGCTCCAACGCCGTGCTGGACGTCGGCCGCTGCCCCGGGC
Organism: Polyangiales bacterium; assembly: GCA_044229975.1. Taxonomy (GTDB): domain Bacteria; phylum Myxococcota_A; class Polyangia; order Polyangiales; genus SCUS01. The sequence continues at coordinate 61,858 of JBGARZ010000029.1, read as the reverse complement.
GCACCGCCGAGGACTGGCTGCGATGGACGAAGGACTTCACGGGGCTGGCGCTCTTCATCAGCGACCTGGGCACCGACCTGGTGGGCGCCATCGACGCGCGCGGCCTCGCCCAGGTGATCGACTACTGGCACGAGATCGACTGGTGGGCGCAGAACCTCTTCGCGCCGATCGCGCGCGACGAGGCCCAGCTCCGGCAGCAGGTCGCGAGCGCCGACAAGGCGATGCGGAAGCTGCACGGCGCGGCGCGCCAGCAGGCGCGCCTGGGGCTGGCGAAGCTGGAGCGCGCGCGGGCCCGCTGCGAGCGGGAGTTCTACGTCGTGTGCGAGGCCGAGCTGCTGCTGCGGGCGCTGTATCAGCCGCTGGACCCCGCGGGGCGGCTGTGGACCGAGGCGACGGTGGCCGCGACGGTCGAGCGGATGGGCAAGATCCTCCTGCGGATCAGCCACGACGCGGGGCTCGCGACGTACGCGCACGTCCAGCGGAGCGCGGCGCGCTACGGCACCCACCGGGTGCTGATGGAGGCGCTGCCGATCGAGATGACTCCCGGTAGCCACTGGCAACCGCGGGACGTGCTGCGGGCGCTGGCGCAGGAGCGGGTGCTGCGCGTCGAGGCCGACGACATGGCGCGCCCGGTGGCCGAGCAGATCGGGGCGGAGCGCGCGGCGCGACGGCTCGCCGAGGGCGTCGCGCGTCACTGCGCCAACGCCGCCGCGGTGCGGGCGCAGTGGCTCGATCTGGTCGCGCACCCGCGCCGCTCGTCGTCGGGCACCGAGTCGTTCAATCGGCGGCTGCGGGTGCTCGAAGCGGTGCAGCGCTTCGCCAGTGACTCGCGCATCGCGCTGCACGCGGTGGCCCACAACCTCAAGCGACGAACGACGGGACCGCGCCGCGGCAAGAGCCCCTACCAGATGCTCGGCATCGACTTCGCGAAGCCCGGCGCGAACTGGTACGACGTGCTCCTCGACGCCGCGTAGCGAGCGCGCGCACTCGCACCACAGCCGCCGTCACGCGCAGCGCGCGAAGGGGGACGTCTGCACCGAGGGCGCGGCTCTCCACCGATCTCTCACCCCGTTCAACCTCCAACTTGAACGATCCCCAGGCAAGTGTTCAGGTGTCTGCGGATCGCAGTGTTCGGTGAGGTTCGCTAAGTGTGGCGCAGCCCGACCAGAAGGTTGTGTCGGCACACAAGTATCTGGCTGCGATAGGAGAATGCAGCCGTTAACCCCACCCCTTTCAGGGTCCGACCCGAGTCGCGAGTCCGGGGGACCGGCGGCACGCTTGTCTCTCCCTTGAAGCTCTAGGGTATCCTCGGCGCCGCGAGGCGTGCCGATGTTCGACGAGGTCTTTAAGCGGATCGTCCAGCAGTGCCCGCTGACTGCAATGGCGCGGGCGACGATGCAGCACGTGGAACACGCCGCTGAAGCTCACGATGCGTGCACCTCTCCGGAGTGGGGCGTACTCGGGTGCTCAGGAATGTCACCAGGTGCGCCCCTGGCCTGTGAGACCGCCACTTCGTGACGAAGCGGTCATCTACAGCCGCGCCGAGCCCCCCATGTCAAACGGGACGATTGTAGAGATCTAGGCAGATCGCCCGAAGCCTCGCATCCGCCCAGTGACCGGACGTCGCAAAGTCGATGCTATGCGGGTTTCATCCCCATGTGCCGGTGCTCGATCATCCGCTCACTCGTCGCTATGCAATCGCGCGACGGTCCTGACCCGCTCCACAACGACCAATCATGTTTTCTTTCAGCGCGCTCGGGCTGCACGCCATCCCGTCGGATCCGTAGCCCCCGACGGCGGTGGACTCGTACTTCGTCAGGCTCTCACCCTGTCGAGCACGCGGTGGAGTTGCTCTACCACCGCACGCACTGTCGTCAGATCGACCTCACGGATCGGCTTCGCATGCGCGTCTTCCCGGTGCGCATTCAACACCTCCAAGAGCGCCACGCACTGAGCACGACTCAGACGCTCAGTCGCCGGGGCCCCCTCCAGCACTGCTGCGAAGGCCGCTCCCCACTGGCGCTCGATCACCGCCACCAGCGTGCTCAGGTACAGCCGTTCGTGGAGCACCATTTCGGGCGCTACGCCCGCCAGTCGCTCGCGCTCCGCTGTCGGAACGCTGCGCATCAGCTCCGTGAACCACTGTCCGCCGAAGGTTCCTTCCAACATACGACGCACAAAACCGCGCAGTCGCGGCTCTAGTCCGTTGCGCAGCACGCCGAGCTCGGCGAGTCGCGCCAGCTCCTCGGCCGTCAGTTCTCCGTCGTCTGCGACCGTCGCCCGGCGCTGTACCATCTCCAGCACGATCCGCATCAGCTCATCGCGCAGCGCCTCGTCGTCGTGGAAGTGAGCCGCCAACGTATCACCCTCGCGCTGGCGCTCGCGAAACCGTCGCCGGATCTCCCGCTGGATCTCGCGGTCGCGTACCAGCTCCCGCGCGTCGGCGTTGGCCCGCACCGCGTCGAGCACCCCCTCGTCGCTGAGCAGCTCCGCGATGATCTCCTCCAGCGTGTTCCGGTCAGCGGCCGCGACGCCGACGCCGTAGCGCTCGTTGAGTTGCGCGAGCAGCTCTGAGAGGCGCACCACGGGGTCCACCGGCCGCATGCCGCTGCTCGTGTTCAGCGTCACTTCCCCCGGCGGCTCGTCGTCGTCGGGACCAGGCTCCGCAAGGTACCCGGCGCCCTTGACCACCCGCACGTACTCCACCTCGATCTTCCCCTTGAGGTCGACGTACGCGCGCGTCGGCGCCTCGCCCCCGAGGCTCTTCACCAACCACGCGCCGTATACGGCCCGCGCCTCCAGATCGCGGTCGGGCGCCAGCACCACCTGTGAGAGCAGCCCATGCAATCGGAGGAACTCCACCAGTGCCATGCGGAACCGTTCCTGCGCCATGGGCACAAGCACGCTGTAGCGGGCCACCGCCAGTGAGATCAGCCCCATGATCCGCTCCTGGCGCTCCTGCTCCGTCAGGCCGCCCGGCGTGATCACGAGTTCGGCCACTGCGAACACCTCGGGTTCGGTGTAGATGCCCGCGGCGTCGAGGCGCGCCCGCAAGTCATCGAGCATCTCGGGCGTCGGCGGGTCGCCCAGCGTCGTCCCGTCGAGGAAGCGCGCGAAACCGTCCAGCACCTCGGTGCCGTTCACGAAGTCGAGCGCGAAGACCTGCTTGGTGCCCGGACCGTGCGGGCGGTTGAGCCGCGACAGGGTCTGCACGGCCTGCACGCCCTCCAGCGTCCGGTCGATGTACATCGCCGCCAGCAGCGGCTGGTCGAAGCCCGTCTGGTACTTATTCGCGACCACTAGGATGCGGTTCGGCTTGGAGGCGAAGCGCTGCGGCAGCTCCGACTCCTTGCAGCCATTGAGCTGCGCCTCGGTCACCGTCTCCCCGGTCACCGCGTCCGTCACCGCGCCCGAGAACGCCACCAGCACGCCGACGTCCCCGGCGCCCTGAGCGTCGAGCGCCGCCCGCAGCGCGCGCCCGTAGCGCACCGCGGCGTCGCGCGACGGCGCCACCACCATCGCCCGCGCCTTCCCGCCGAGCGTCCCGCGCACCTTCTCCAGGAAGTGCCGCGCGATCACGTGGCTCTTGGCGCCCATCACCTTCGGGTCCTTCGAGACCTCGCGCATGATCGCCGCGGTCGCGGTCTTCTGGTCGACCTCCGGGTCGTCTACCCCGACGCCGCGCAGGCGAAAGTACGACTCGTAGCGCAGGTAGCCTCGCCGCGGGTCGACGATGAATCCCTCGGCGATCGCCTGGGCCATCGTGTACCGGTGGAAGGCCGCGTACTTGTTCGTAAGCGGGTCGAACCGGCCATAGCTGTGGAGCGTCTCCGGGTGCGGCGTCGCCGTGAACGCGAACAGCGACTGGTTGCGGTGTTGCCGCTGCAACGCGTATGTGAGCAGCGGGTCACCGCCGTCCTCAGTCGCCTCACCGAGCGCCCGAGACATCGCCGCGTCGGTCTTCTCCCCGACTCCAGAGTGCGCCTCGTCGAGCAGCACCGCAAAACTCCGCCGCGCCCGTTCGTCGAGGGCCTCGTCGGCATGCAAGAAGGTCTGCACCGTCACGATCACCACCCGCACGCTCGGGTCGTCGAGCGCTTCGACCAGCGCCCCACCGCCCGTCGCCGTCGCTCCGTCCGACGACGCCCGCCGTTCGCGCCGGGCCTCGCGGACGTGCTCGCGGACGTGCCGCACCTGTGCAGGCGTCGCCGTCATCTGCTCGATGGTGTGCGCGAGCTGGCTGTCGAGCACCGTGCGGTCGGTCACCACCACGACCTTGTCGAAGAGGTGCCCGCCCTCGTAGGGCAGGTCCGCGAGGTGCCAAGCCAGCCACGCGATCGTGTTGCTCTTCCCGCTCCCGGCCGAGTGCTCGATCAGGTAGCGCTGCCCGGGCCCCCGCTCAGTCACGTCGGCTACGAGGGCGCGCACCGCGTCGCGCTGGTGCCAGCGCGGGAAGAGCAACCGGCGCTCCTGCACGAAGCGACCATCACGCTCCACTGGTACCAGCAGCAGGCGGACGTAACGCTGGAGCAGCGCGAGGAAGCTCTCGCGGGTCCAGACGTCCTTCCAGAGGTAGTCGGTCGGGTAGCCGTCGGGGTTCGGGGGGTTGCCCCCGCCGCCGGGCGTGCCGCGGTTGAACGGCACGAAGGCCGTGTCGGCTCCGTCGACCCGGGTGGTCATCCACGCCTCGTGGTCGTCGACGGCGAAGTGCACCACTGCGCGCGTCGGCCAGCGGAAGATCGGGAGGTTCTTCGGGCGCGCCTGGTACTGCCGCCGGGCGTCGCCGGCGTCCTGCGCGTTGGGCCGATGCTTGAGCTCCACCGTCGCGACGGGCACGCCGTTGAGCGAGAACAGCAGGTCGACGGTCTTGGTCGTCCCCTGCTCGATCGGCGCCTGCCGGGTGACCACGAGGCGGTTGCGTGCCGCGCGCGCGGTCGTCGCCGGGTTGAAGTCGTTGGGCGGCGGGAAGCACGCCAGCTCGATGGTCTCGCCCTCGAAGGGGAAGCCCTTGCGCAGCACCTCGGGGGTGCTGCTCTTGTCGAGCGCCTCAGCGAGCGCGTTCACGAGGCGCTGGCCGAGCACCTCGCCGTGCGCGTGGGCGAGCCGGGCCCACTGCTCGGGGTGGGCCTCGCGAAGCCAGTCGAGGAGGTCGTCGGGGACGAGCGCGCGGGCGGGCAGCACTCGCGCGCGCTCGCCGAGGATCCAGCCGCTCGCAACCAGAGCGTCGACAATGGCCGTCTCCAGGTGCTCCTCGGCGGGGGTCATGTCAGTGGGTCTCCTCGTGTCCCAAGCGCCCTGTCACCGCGGCCGTGATGAGCGACTGGCGGTACTCGCGCAGCAGCTCGACGGCGCGGCGGGTCTTTTCCGCGGCGTCGTCGATGGGGGCGGCATGCTCGCGAATGAAGGCAACAATTTGACGCTGCTCCGACACGGGCGGCACGGGGATCTGGAGTTCGCGGACGATATCCTGGCTGATGTTCACCATGGAAGCGCTCGCGCCGCTTGCAGCCGCTTCGATCTGGGTCCGGGCGAACGGGGCGCGCAGCGCGAGGCTCACGTACTCGGGCATGAGCGACGCGCGGAGCTTGATTCGGTAGAGCTTGTCGCAGAGCAGGAGCCGTCGCCCACCGGTCGCCGCGATCGCGACCGACCCGACCAGCTCCCGGGTGTTGGCGCGCGACATCAGCAGATCGCCGTCATGCACCTGGTACCCCGGCGGAGCGTCGAGTTCCTTCGGGAGCAGCTTGTTCTCCATGGGATCGAAGTCGGTGCCGTTCACGCACCCGACCTTCAGTACGCCCCATTCCTCGGCGCTCGCCGGCCGGCCTTCGCATTGCGGACTCCAGCCCTGCTCGATGCTGGTCAACAGGTGCTTTAGCGGACTGCGCCGCCAGTGTTGAGGCAGCAAGCCCGTCGCGACGAAGCCGCTGTCGCGCATCGGCGCCATGGTATCGAGCCCGCGCGTCACGGCGCTCGACGTCAGCGTGCGTCGGCGCTCGGCGAGAAGGTCGAGGTTGCGCTCATGCGCTGCGAGCACTGTATCGACCGTCACCGTGCAGGCCCGAATACGGCTCACGATCTTTTCCTGCTCCGCCTTCGGCGGAATCGGGATCGCGAGCTTCTTTAGGTCCGGCATGTAGATCGTCTGGTGGGTCGAGCCCTGGGTCATGTGCTCGAACTCGTGCTTCATCGAGCGCAGCACAAAGAGCAGGTACTCTGGCAAGAGCAGTTCACCGCACACCCAGTTGGCGAAGTCCTGCGTGGTGGCCATCGGCACCGGCATGATCCCGGAGAATCCCACGGAGGCAGTGCGCGAAAGCACCACGGTGCCCTTGGGCAGCACCCGAGCGGATGAGTTTGCGACACCCGTCGGACTGACCTTCTCCGCGGTCTCGCCGAGATACTCCTGACGTCCGCTGCGGAGCTGCCAGACGTCGGCGAGCGAGAACCAGGGGATGGTGCACTCCGATGGTTTCCAGTAGTCGCTGACCTGCCGACTCGGGGTGTGACCCGACTCCAGTCGCGCGACACGCACGATCCTGGCGGTCCGCCACTCCGTCGGGATCTCCCCGAGCCACGCGACCCCGCTGTCCTTCATTGCCCGCGCGCTCACCGCAACACCTGATCCATCAGCGCTCGCAGCTCACGGTCGACGGCGCGCAGCTCCTCCAGCACCACCTCCGGGGCACGCGGCGCCTCGTAGGTGTGGAAGTAGCGCGTTACCGGGATCTCGTACCCGACGCGCACCTTCTTCGGGTCGTACCAGACGTCGCGCTCGAAGGGCCGCACCTCGCGCTCCAGGTACGCATCGATCTCCTCCGTCAGTGGGACGTGTTCCGTGTCGCGCAACTCTGGGTCGGCGATGACCTTGCCGTAGTCGTCGAGTACCGGCGGCGCCGCCGGGTCCCGCTCCCCGAGCGCCTGGATCACCATCTCCCTCAGGTCGGCGCCCATCCGGACGCCGGCCTTCTGCGCGACCGCCTCCAGCGCAGGCGCGAACTCCGCCCACGACGCGAACACCTTCCCGGGGTCGATCGTCGCGAGGGCCCCGCGCAGCGCCGCGAGTTTCGCGTCCATGCCCGCTCCCTTGGCGAGGGTGCGCGCGCGGCGCTCGCCGAGGGAGGCCTCGGTGCCGACGGCGGCGACCCGCTCGGGGGTGGCAGCGAAGCGCATCCGCAGCGGGTACTCGACGATGACCTCGCGGTAGCCGAGCTCGTCCGCGGCGACGATGCGGCTCTGTGGCCCCTCGGTGAAGTCGCGGTAGAGCGCGACGATGGTCTCGCGGGCGCGGTCGCCGATCTCGTTGCGCTTGCCGCCGAGCGCCCGCTTCATGCGGTCGCCGAGGCCGGTGGCGTCGATGAGCTGCACCTTGCCCTTCCGTTCGGCGGGCTTCTTGTTGCTGAGCAGCCAGAGATAGGTGGGGATGCCGGTGCCGAAGAAGAGCTGCTCGGGCAGGGCGACGATGGCTTCGAGCAGGTCGTCGGTGACGAGCCACTTGCGGATCTCGCTCTCCCCGGAGCCCGCCTTGCCGGTGAAGAGGGGCGAGCCGTTGAGCACGACGGCGATGCGCCCGCCGCCCTGCGACGGCACGCGGAGCTTGGAGACCATGTGCTGCACGAAGAGGAGCGAGCCGTCGCTCACGCCGGGGAGGCCGGCGCCGAAGCGGCCCTTCCACTGGGCGTCCTCGTGCTCGCGGCGGATGGCCTTCTCGTAGCCCTTCCAGTCGACGCCGAAGGGGGGATTGGAGAGCTGCCAGTCGAAGCGCTCGTCGGCGTGGCGGTCCTCAGTGAGCGTGTTGCCCTGGGCGACGTACTCGGGGTTCTCGCCGCGCACGAGCAGGTCGGCCTGACAGATGGCCCAGGTCTCCTCAGACCACTCCTGCCCGAAGAGCAGCGGGCGCGCCCTGTGGTTCTGCTCGCGCAGGCGGTTGTCGGCGACCGAGAGCATGCCGCCCGTGCCGCACGCTGGGTCGTAGATCTTCGGGCGGACGGCGCCCTTCACGAAGCGATCGCCGCTGCCGGCGATGCAGAGGTCGACGATGAGTGTGATGACGTCGCGGGGCGTGTACTGCTCCCCCGCCTTCTCGTTGGCCTGCTCGAGGAACCTCCGGTTGAGGTCCTCGAAGGCGGTCCCCATCATGTGGTTGTCGACCACAGCGGGCGAGAGGTCGACGCCGACGAAGGTCGCGACGACGCGATCGAGCAGGGCGTGCGTCGGGTCGGCGGCGGCGATGCGTTCGAGGTGCGTGACGAGCTTGAACTGTTCGAAGAGCCGCCGGACATTGCTCGTGAAGCCCCGAAGGTAGGCCTTGAGGTTGTCGAGCAGGTTGCCGGTGCGCGTGCCCGCGAGGTCGAGGGTGGACTTGTTGAAGAAGGTGAGGTCGTTGAGGTCGTCGAGGGTCGCCTGCTCAGCCTCGGCCTCGGCGTTCTGGCGCCGCCGCACCTGCGCGTAGTGCGACTGGTAGAGAGCGTGGACCTCCGCGCGCGTCGGCGCGAGCACGCAGTCGAGGCGCCGCAGCACGGTCATCGGGATAAAAACGTGGCGGTACTCGGAGGGCTGGTACGGCCCCCGTAGCAGGTCAGCCACGCGGAAGATGAAGGCCGACAACTCGCTGAAGGACTGGAAGCGCCGGGGCGCCTCGCGGGGGGAGGCGACGTCGATGGGCAGGGTCGGGGTCGGGTCGGGGCTCTTGCGGCGGGGCGGCATGGCGTGGGTTCGGGGCTCCAGGGGGAAGGACGTCCGCCGCGGTGGGGATCTGACACCGATGCCTCCGCGAGTCGGGGCGCAGAGGGTACCAACGACGGCACGGCCGTGCCGGAGATATCGCGGAGCGCCTCGACCTCGTCGCGGGGCGAAACGCCGGTCGTTAGAGCGGATCGCTGGGCAAGCGTCGTAGGGAAGGCAGGAGCGACGAAGATGCACCTAGTCGTGATGCCACGGCCTCAACGCCGCCTGGCCGTCGGACATGAGCAAGCTCCCGCTTCGGGACAGACCGTGTCCTTGCGTCGGCTACCCTTTGGTCCCCCACACACGCAACGGCTGCTCGTTCCCGCCACGAAGATAGGCGTCGGCTGCACCCAGGATGTCCGCGATCGTGTCCTTGGGCACGTGTCGGATCGCGGGCTGCACGATCACGACGTGAAAGACGACCTTCGAGGAGTTCGCGAGAAGCGTGGCAAGCGTCGGAAGGTCTCCCACCTCGAACTTCGAGTTCTTCGCACCGGCAACGCGCTTCTTCACTCGGGCGAGCAACAACGACGGGTCGAGCCATCGCCGACACTTCACCGCCTGCCCAACGACCTCGTAGACATCGGCGACGGAGTCGGTCGGGACATCCGCAGAGCCAGCTGCCTTACAGTGGTACAGCTCGACGTGGCTCAGCGCGCCCGCCACGCGCACCGCGACGAAGTCGGCGATCTCGTTCGATCCGTCGTCCGCGAACAGGACGGACACCCCTTCGGCGCGGAGGCGGTCGACGACGTACTCGAAGATCGAGCGCTTCCCTTTCATGCCGTTCGGCTTCTCGAGTTCCGGGTCGACCCCGAGCGTGTGCCAGTCGACCGGATCGATCTGCTCTGCGTGGGCGAAGGCGCTCGCCGAGGTCCTCGCCTTCGCCAGGAAGTCGCCGTCGATGCGCCCGAGGCTGCGGGTGTAGCAAGGCAGCGGATGTTCCGTGAAGAACGCAAGGGCGCTCTCGGCTGACCGGTCCGAGTTGCCTACGATCGAGGCCCCCTCGGCTTGCACATCCGCCGCGACGAGCGGAGGCCGTTGGTCCAGGCGGTACCGGTACCTGAGTTCTTCCGTGCCTGCCGTGAGAACGAATGTGACCGAGTGGTCGTCCTGTGCCTCGATCCGCGGGGCGACGTCGACGAGCCAAGCGGAATGCTCGACGTCACCGACCTTGAAGCGGAGTTGCAGACCCTCCTTCCTGTACGCTTCGTGGGGCAGCTCCACCGCGATGATGGGTTCGTCGAACGTCTCGATCCGCACGGGCACCCCGAGGTGGTCCAGCCCCGACTGCGTCTGCACCGCACGGACGTCACGCAGCTTGCCAGCGAGAACGCGAAACCACTTGAAGAGTTCCGGCAGGGCCTCGCGACGATTCGACCAGACCTTGGACGAGGTGCTGCAGCCGATCGTGACCCACTGCCCGCCCTCTCTGCCATGCCCGTACACGTGCCCCTGGTCGTAGTGGGCTCCATCGGCCGCGCGGATCGCTCGGCTCGCCGCGCGCCCGCTGATCATCTTGTAGGACTCGGCGCCTACCCCTCCGAAACCCGTGCGGTTGCGCATGCCGACCGAGAAGAACTCCGCTTCCGTGAGGTCGTGCAGCACGCGCATGATCTCGTTCGCCGCCAGCCGGCGCACGTCTTCGCCCGCGACCGCCTCGACAACCATGTCGTAGTCGGTGATCGACTTCCGGGTCGTGGTCACGAACAGAAGGCGGTGCTCCGGTACGTGGGCAACGACGAGGAGTTCGTGGGAGACGGTCGCCACCTGCTCAGCGGTGGACCAGCGCGCGGGGGTCGCCGTCCGGCCGATCCAGATGACCGCATTGTGCTTCTCGCTGTGGTGGTGGAGCACCGTGTCGAACGAATCTGGGATGCCCAGATCGGCGCCGAGGTCCACCGAACCGAGGACATCGTAGACCTTCGTATGGAAGTACGGACGGAGGGCATGCAGAAGAGCGCGAGCTTCCGTCTCGGACGCGACGCCTAGCACCTCGTCGGAGACCGACTCGAAGGACGCAACGACTTCGCGGGTCTCGCGTTCGAGTTCGATGCGCTCGCGGCTCAGATCCTCGACCAGCTCGTTCCACTCCGCGCCTGGGCGGTAGAGGCGTGAGGCTTCGCCTTCGATCTCGGCCGGAATGGCGAAGAAAGTCGCGGTTCCGAGGCCCCCCTCGCTCGTACGCGCGAACCGGCCGATGAACTGCTGCAGTGTCACCGCGAGGGACGAGTGCGGCGCGTGAAGGCCCGCGATCTTGAGCTGCGGGAAGTCGAAGCCTTCGCCGAGCATGTCGACCGCGATCACGCCGTCGATGCTCCCCTCCTTCAACTTCTCGATGACCTCCTTGATGCGCGCCGCCGACTGCGCAGAGTCCACCCGCGCGAGGGTGAGCCCGGTGACGTCCTTGTAGATCTTCTCGAGTTCACCGGCCCGCGTGCGTCCCAAGGTTCTCACCATGATCGAATGGCGGAGTCCGGCCGCGCGGTCCCTCTTGAACTGGGCCTCGACCGCCCGCGCGATCGCTTCGTCGCCCTTCGTGAGATCGAGGGTGTGTACGGGCGCGTAGCGAAGAGAGCCAAACACCCCATCGCGCCTCGCCTGTCCGAGTTCGTAGGTGAACACGAGGTCGCCGTGAATCGGTTGCTCGTCCCGACGATAGGGCGTCGCCGTGAAGAGGACGGTCTTCGCCTGTGGGAGCGCGTCTGCGATCGCTCGATAGATCGGGGCGGGCGCGTGGTGGCCCTCGTCGAAGATGAGGACGTCGAAGAAGTCCTTCGGCGGAGGGACCACGCCCTTGAGCTTCGGACTGACCGCGTGGGGCGTGGCGACGATGACGTGATGCTGGGCGAGGTCGGTCCAGTCGCTTTCCTGTAGCGGGCGGTTGTCGAGCTCGTAGACCGATGGAAGCGGCGCCGCCTCTGAAAGCGCCCCGAGCGCAATGAGCGGGTCGAATGCGCGGAACTTCGACGCCACCTGTTCTCGCAGCATGCGACTGGGCGTGATGACGAGCACTCGCCGCGCGCGCAGCAGAATGCTGGTGAGCAGGATGACGGCGGTCTTCCCGCTACCCGTCGGCATCACCGCTAGTGCGGGGCGAGACGAGGCCCAGAAGTGGCCGACGATCAGGTACGCGCCCTTGACCTGCGCGTCCCGCAAGCCTTTGCGACCTTCGCTCGCGAGCGGGAGACGCAGAACATCAGCGGCCTCGAGGAAGGGTGACATAGAGATCCTAGGAATCGTGCCCACAAGTTCTCAGCTTGAGAAGAACGGCCATCGCACGCGCGCCACCCATGTCCTTCGGCTGGCATTCCACGCCCCGGGCGGACCCGGGCAGGAGAACTGTCGCCCCCACTTCGGTACGCGACGGTGTCCAGCGCGACCGGAGCGCCGATGAGGTCACCTACCGCGCTGACAGCGTCTGCCGCCCCGAAACTGCGCGATCAGCGGGCTGACAGGATGATCCCGGCGATGTTCGCGTTCATCTGCAGCTCTCCCCGGCCACCCCTCGGTACCTGATCCCCCTGTTGCTCTGTCGTTCGGCGTCTTTCAACCGACGCTGGACGGACTCATGTCCTGGAGTCCGACGAGCCGTGGCATCGGCTGGTCTCCACCCGCCTGCTTGTAGGCGAGCCATCCCGCCGAGACCGAAGCGAGCGACATTCCGACGCCGAGGACGCCGACCCCGGCACCCATGCCGCCTCCGACCACCGTGCCGATGGCGTTGAGCCCGGAGGTGATGTCGGCCGCACTGAGCCCGCGCCTCCCCGCGAAGTAGAGCGCCAGGACGGCCAGCGCGACGGAGCCGACCCCCGCACCGATGGCCACGCCGCGCGCGACCTTTCTCGCGTGACGTTCTTGCGGCGTCTGGGTGAAGTCGTCCCGCATCGCGAGTTGAAAGACATAGATCGCCGCGGCGGTGGGCACCGCGCCGAGGACCGCCGTCCCCACCACGGCGCTACCGCCCCCGACCTCCGCGAGCCCCGACATGAGCAGCGCGCCGCCGTAGACGCCGGTCATGCCAGCGGCTCCGGCGAGGCTGATCGCCGCCGCAGCGCCCGCCACCATGGCGCTGGCGCCCAATCCCGCGTTCAGCACACGGAGCACCTGCGCGCTGCTCGCGTCGCCGGTCTTCGCCCACTTCGCGAGCACCTCGCAGTTGTTGGTCAGGAGATGGTAGTCGCGCTTGCCGATCTGGTTCGCCGCATTCGCGACCACCACGTCGGGCTCGAAGACGGCCCCCGGATCGTACTGTTGGACAAGGATGTCGGCCTCCGCGCCGAATTCTGCGATCGGCGTCCGGCGGACCTCGGCGAGTTCCTTGGTCCTATCGACACCCGTGAAGTGGATGACGAACCCATCGCCCTCGTCGATCCCGTGGTGCTGGTAGCCCGGGCGCTGCACCCAGATATGATCCCCTCGTGCCATCGTCGCTCCTTTCGTACGTTGCCGCTGTCACCCAGCGCTACCGGGGTAGCTGGTCGAAGGCCCCCCGTAGCGCATCCTTCACAAGCTCGCCGTCCCTCGCCCGGAAGCCCTCGATCAGATCGCCGAGCCGCACGCCTGGGCTCTGCCCGAACCGCGCGATGGCGTTGCCGGCGAGCACCCCGAGTTCGGGGCTCGCGACCCGCCGCGGGTCGAGCGCGTAGAAGACCCGCTCCTCACGGGCGACGACCGCAGGGCCCGCGAGCTCCAGGATCGGCCTCTCCGAAAGGATCCGCAGGACGTCGCGCAGACCCTCCGCGTGTTCAATCCGCAGTTGCTGCCAGTACCAGAGGAGGTAGCGGTTGAGCCGACGCATCTGGATCTCGCGCAGCGCGACCCCCTCGTCGTCGAAGGCCCAGAACGTCTGGAGGGCGGTGTCGATCGTCCGCAGGAAGAAAAGGCGGGCATTGTCCGTCGCGGCCCGGTCGCGGGCGCGCGTGAAGGCGTAGTCGTGGAGCATCGTCCAGACGTCCGCCTGGTAGTCGACCTCCTCGACGAGCTTTGGGAACCGCCCGATCCGCGCGCTCGTCGGCGTCGTCAGGCGGTGGGTGCGCAGGTGCACCCCCTCGTGTAGGAGGAACATCCGTCCCGCGCGCCGAGCGTCGTCCCCCGTCAGGCGCACCGCGATGCGCGCCAACAGGCCGTCGTCGAAAACCCAGCGTCGGCTGCGCGTGTCGAACTCGAACCCGCCCGGCGCGCTCCGCGCTGCACGGTCCACCTCGCTCTGAGCGAGGGGCGTCTCGTAGAGCGCGGGGAGCGTGCGCCAGCGGCCGCAGAAGTCCGCCTCGGCGTCCGGCTCGTGGGGGATGGCGCGACGCAGCCACCCGGTACCTGGCGAGGCCGCCGACTGGTCCTGCATCTGGAGCGCGAAATCTCTCAGGAGCTGAAGTTCCGACGCCCAGGTCTCGCGCAGGACTGCCGCGCGCTCCTGCTCGGCGACGGTCGGCGGGCGACCACCGCCGACCTCCTCCTGCAGCGTGAGCGCGGGGTGGTAGTGGGGGTCCGCGGTGCGCACGTACTGGTAGGTCTGGACGCGCGGGTGCTTCGTGGCGCTCACGCAGGTGCCGAGCCGGAAAGCGAGCCCCACGGGCACCGCCGCGAATACGTGGACGACCCGGGTGCCGGGGCGCTTCTCGGCGATGGCGTCGAGCGCCCGAACGAACTCCATGGCCACGCGCTCGACGTCCGCGGGCGTGGCTAGCGCGTCGAAGTCCGTGACCTCCAGGGCGATGTCGATCTCGGCCAGCGGCTCGCGCACCACGGCGGTCGTGTCGGCCGGGTCGATGCGGTTCGAGGTCGACACCCGGATCACGACGTCCCCTTCGGCGCGGACGACGTCCTGGGGCAGGTTCACCGGGCGCAGCACCGCCGCGGGGGCGTCGGACGCGGGCTCGCGCCACGCCCACACCTTGTCGCGGTGGTGCAGCTGGTAGATGTCGCTCGGGACCCAGCTCCCGACCAGGTACCCCAGATGCATCGCGAGCGGGACGGGCGCGGTGCCGAAGTACGCAAGTCGGTGCGCCGGGTGGCGCTTGATGAGCGGGCGCAGGCGGTCGTGGTAGCCGCGCTCGACTTCGCGCCGAGCCCCGGGCCAGTCGATCACCCCTGCCGCCGTCATCGGCACCAGGGCCGCCTCGATCGTCGCGATGTGGTAGGGCAGCCGCCCGTGCGCCTCGGGCATCGCCTGCACCATCGCCGCATCCGCGATCGGTTGGTGCACGGGTTGGGCAACCAGGATGTACCCTTCGACGGTCATTTCTTCCGGCATGGCGGTCATCCTTTCGCGCGGCTCATCGCGTGCCGCAGCGCGGGGAGGGGGTCAGCGCGGCGGCGGCCTGGAGGAGGTCCTCGACGGTAAGCGTGCGCTCGCCCACGTAGGCCGTGCGCAAGGCCGTCGGCAGCAGCCGGTCGGTCACGTCGGAGGCGGTGAACGGCACCCCGTCGCCCCCCTCCCGCTCCGTGCCGGTCATCCGGACCAGACGGGCCAGCTGCTCGCGCGAGAGGCGCAGCTCGGGGACGGCGGTGCGGAAGAGCGCGGCACGGGCGTCGTCGTTGGGACGGTCGAAGGAGAGGTCGAGCGCGGCGCGGCGGCGCACCGCCGGGTCCAGCGCCTCGGGGCGGTTGGTGACGAAGAGCGCAGCGATCGGCAGGCGCAGGAGCCGGAGGTTGTCGAGGCGCTGGAGCAGCGTGTTGATGCCCGCCTTGTCCTCGTGGTGCATCTGCTGTCCCTCACGACTCGACGCGAGCGCGTCGGCTTCGTCGATGAGCAGGAGCACCGGCTCCGTCGGCGCGGCCTCGGCGCGCGCCACGGCCTGCGCGAACGCCTGCGCGATCAGGTCGCTCATCTCGCCGACGAGGCCGGTGCCCCGGACCTGGGTGTTGACCTTGAGCAGGTGCACGCGTCCGTCGACGCGGCGCGCGAGCGCGTCGCCCACCGTCTCCGCGAGCGCCGTCTTGCCCGTGCCGACGTCGCCGTGGAGGACCACGAGTGGCACGCGGTTGCGGTAGAGGGCGCACGCTTGCAGGACGGTTTCGTGGTGGGCGACGCTCCACCGCTCGAGCCGCTCGGGGAAGAGCAGGATCTCGAGTTCGGTCAGGAGCCGCTGCTTGTGCTCGTCTAGCCCGACGAGCCGGCCATACCAGGCGCGGGCCTCCTCGTCGGGGTACTCGCGCTCGAGTTCGAAGAACGACGCGCCCGCGGGCCTCTGCGCTGAGGGCGCTGGCGCCCGCCCTGGAGGCGCGCCCGGGCGGCCCCCCTCCGCGTGGGCCCGCCGCGCGTGGCCCTGACGCCCGGAGGGGCGCACGTTGATCTGGATCCGGCTGGGCCCGTCACCCTTCCGGACCGCGTCGAGGGCGTCGACCGCCCCCGTGAGTTCAGCCGCGTCGGCCTCGCACTTCGCGGTCTGGAGGTGTTTGCGGAGGACGCGCTCGAGGGCCGTGCGCTTCGCGAGGTCCTCCGAGCGCGCCAGGGCCTCGGCCTCGCGCGCAAGCTCGGTCGCGTTGACGGGGAGCGCACCCGCGCTGCGCCCCTGCGAGTCGTAGAGTTCGATGGGGATATCGTGCTTCATCGCGTGAACTGCTTTCGTTCGAGGGCGTACCCGTCCTTCGCGTACGCCCGGTCGGTCACCCAGCTCCCCCCGGCGTAGTCGAGCCTTCCTGCCGGCCCCCACGAGAGCACGAGCCGCTTGCGGATCGCCTCGCGCTCGGCGTCGGACAATCGCGTCCAGCGGTCGCTGTAGGTCACCTGGACGCGGAAGTCCGCCGACGCGAGCTCGGGGCGGTAGGGGACCCCTCCCGAACGCGCGTCGACGCAACCGCTACCATCCGCCAGGACGACGTAGCGGAACTCTTCCAGAACGACCTGCGTGCCGCGCCGGAGCCAGACGAACTGCACGCGGTCGAGCACCTCCTCGTCGAGGAAGGTCCGCACATCGGCGATGAGGTTCGTCGCGCGACGCTCGTCGAAGTAGCGGTAGCTGTCGACGATCGCGAACAGGTCGGCGCGTACCTTTCGGGTCACGTACTCGATCCGCTCGTACGTCGTTGTGGCGGCGCCCGTGCGCGTCAGTGTCATCGTCATGGCCGCCCCCTACTCCGCCGGTTCCGACAGCTCTCGGAAGGCCTCCCCGAACACCTCGCACCACGCATCGACGGCGGCTTCCTCGTCGCCGTCGAGCTCGTGGCTCCGCGCCTCCATCATGCGGTCGTAGGCCTCCTGCACCCGCCCCAGGAAGTCGGCACGCGTGGCCGCCGTCCAGGTCGAGGCGACGTTGTTCTCGCGGTTGACGGGGTCGAGAATCACCACGGGGGCCGCCGGGAGGGACACCGCCGAGGCGTCGTAGTGGTCGCCGAAAACCACGGGCTCGCGGAGGCCGTGCTTGCGGAGGAAGCCGAACACGTTGCGCAGGCTCGTCTGCCACTCCCCGGTAACGCCAACTGCGTCGAACGCCGCCGCCGTGAGGAGGTCGCAGACGATCGAGGGGTGGGCAGCGTCGCCCTGGAGGTTGTTCCACCACTTCACGAGCCGCACGAGGCGGTTGAAGTGGACCGGCCCGGCGAGCTGATTGGCCCGCGCGGAGCGGTTGCGGATGAAGTCGACGTGACAGGTCACCGAGGTGAGCCGCCAGCCGTCCTTGCGTGGGATCCAGCCCCCGTTGGTCAGACCGAGGGCGCCGTCGCGGATGATGGGCGCCACGTCGACGTTGAGCTTGATGCCGCTGCGGAAGCGCACGCGCACGGCGCTCTTCATCACCTCGAAGTCGCTCGCGTCCTTCGTGTCGCCGTAGATCTTCCGGAGCTGGCGGCAGGTGAAGTCGAGCAGTCTGTCGAGGTCCTCACGGCGCGCCCCTTCGCCGGAGTAGTAGGCGCCGAGGTCGACGTCGAAGACGTTCTCCCGGGTCCTACGCAGCGACGTGAACTTGGCGTTCGAGCCCGCCTTCAAGACCTTCTCGAGCTTGAACCGCTCCGAGTCCGCCACGACGTCGTGCAGCCGCTCGATCATGTAAGCCGTCTGACGGTTGGCCTCGTCGATGTGCCCTTCGGTCGGCCGGATTTGCCGCGTGAAGCGGCCGAAACGCTCCTTGATCGTCATGCTCTCCGCCTCGCAGTTCCGCGCTGGGAAGGCGTCGCGCGCCCTCGTTCCCCCCATGGACTCCTGGGCGTGGCTCTTCCTGACAGCGAATCGTCATTTCATCAGCCGACCTCGCCCGGCCTGCGATCCACGGGGATCTTCGGCGTCGGAACCGCACCGTCGTTGCTCCAACGGCGAGCCCGACCGAGCGAAGTTCCGAGGAGTCGGAACACCGGTTCAGGCGGACTTCGTCCGGGACCGACTCCACCGCGGGAGCGCAACTCCGTCGAAGGGAGGAGAGTGTCCCTCGCCGGTCACCGACACGACGTGAAGGTCGGCCGCGCCGACGACTCCACGACGGCTAGCATTGGAAGCGGAGCGACGCCCTCGGCGTACCCACACCCATAAGGAGTCGTGCCATGAGCGAGGACATCTTCATCAGCGTGGACTGCGAGACCTCCGGTCCCTTTCCGGGACGCCACGCGCTCCTGTCGGTCGGCGCGGTCGTGGTCCGCCGGGTTGGCGCGCGCTGGCAGACGGGCGCTGAGTATTACGACGAGTGGGCGCCCCCGGAGGGAGCCGAAGAGGATCGCGCGGCCACGCGGATCCACGGGCTCGACCTCGCCCGGCTCCGCGCACGAGGGAACGCCCCTGCACGGGCGGCCACCGCCTTCGCCGATTGGGCGGCCACCGCGGGCCCTGGTCGGCTCGTGTTCGCGGGCTACAACGCGGCGTTCGACTGGGCGTTCGTCCTGCACGCACTCGGCGCCGCGGGCGTGACGAACCCGTTCCACCACGTGCCCCTCGACCTCAAGGCCGCGATCTGGGGACTGCACGGGGGATCCTGGCGCACGGGCAGCAACGTCGACGCCCTCGCCCGCGCCGTCGGAGGGCCGGTGCCGACGCGACCGGGGCTACGCCCTCACCATGCCGGCGACGACGCGCTGGCGCAGGCCGATCAGCTCGTGGCCCTCCTCGACCGCCTCGACCCGTTCGCCCGCGTGGGCTGATGACGAACGCCGGACGACGCCCGGTCGCACGGCCCCACACCCCCTTGGCCGGACCACGGGGTTGAAGCTCATTTCAAGCGCGACACGCGCTCCCTACAATGCGGCGCCCCCATGACCGACCGGACCCCTCCCGAACAAGAGCCGCCCCTACCCGCGGACGGCCTCGATCAGCTCCTGGCAGACCTCGTCACCGAGCTCGATCTCTGCGCGCAGGCACGCTGGGACAACCCGGTCGTCTTCGCGTGGCGCGCGCGACGCTGCCTCGAGGTCGTCCTGCTCGGGATCCTCACAAAGCACTCCCCGCAGAGCGTCGCGTCGCTGCGCAACCCGACCGTCGACACGTATGTGCGCCACGAGAAGCTCAAGCGCGAGACTCCGAGCAGCCCGATCAGCAAGGACATCTTCAACGTCGTCGACATCGTGCATGGCTTCGGCAACACTGCCACTCACTACCAGCTCGAGTTCGTGGACCACGAGGAGAACGCCGTCGACGTCGCGCGCGGCCTCTCCCGTATCGTGGCCTGGTTCTACGGCTTCCTCAACGTGCCGATGCCGCACGAGACCCTCCGCCTGCTCGATGCGATGCGCGACCGCTCACATCGAGTGACGAGCGCAAGCCAACGCGCGATCGAAGAGTTGCGGCGCGAGACAGACGCTCGCAAGGCCGAGTACACCAAGTGGGAGTACACGCTACGCCAGGAGCGCGACGAGGCGCGCGCCCGTCTCGCCGACCAGGAGCGCGCTCTCCAGGAGACTCACACGCAGGCTGCCGCCCTTGCCCAGGCTCGCAACGAGGCGCACGCCCGCATCGACCTCCTTGAGCGACGCCTGCACGAGGCGCAGGCCCCCCGTACGTCCGCCGCGCCCACCGCGAGCGGTCCCGTGTCCCGCGTCGTGACGCTCGCCGCGGCGGTGGTCGGACTCATCACGGGGATCGGTCTGGCCCTGACCCTCCGCGGCGCCCCTGCGCCGCTCGTTGGAACCACCCCGCCCGACGCCACCGGAGCACCTCCCCACGCCGAAGGACCGCGCGCCGCCGACGCGACGACGCTCCCTCTCACGATCGTGACCCTGGACGCGGCCGGGGCGCAGATGGACGCGACGGCGGCTCCCACGCCGACCTGCCCGGTCGGCTTCGTGCTCTACAACGCACGCGAGGTGGCGCTCCAACCGTGGCCCGAGGGGGCGCGGCGCTGGGGAACCGCGCTTCATCCGGGGCGCACGACGCATTACCCCGTCGCCCCGTTCTGCCTTGAGCAACACGCGGAGACGGTGGGTGAGGTTCGACGGTTCCGCCCCGCCCTGCTTGCCGCCACGTCGGGCTGCGTGCGCCTGTCGGGCGGGGAGGCACAGCGAGTCACGTGCGTGCTCCACCAGGAAGCTGAGGCGTACTGTGCCGACCGGTGGCAGGGCCGACTTCCCACGGTTGCGGAGTGGGAGGCTGCGGCGCGCGCGGTCGAGGGCGCGGCGGCCGTGGAGGTTCAGCGCTGGCGCCGCACCGTCGGCGATATGGCGGACACGCGGCGGGACCAAAGCGAGTTGGAGTGGGTCGCGGACGGCTTCCCGGCCGCGCCGTTCGACCTGGGTCCCGCGCACGCGGGCGAATGGATGACGCGTGCGCCGATTCCGCCAGAGCCGTGGCTGGGAGCCTATCCGCGCCACTCCTGGAACCGGCACGACGAGGGGCGCGACATGTACATCGGGTTCCGCTGCGCCGTGGCACCTCGGTAGGGATCACCGAATCGCGCCTGGTCCTCTCCTGTTGGAGAGGTGCTACGGGTAGAACCGACGCGTCTCGCGGCGATTCCTGACGTCACGCGTCGGCATCCTCTCTGCAGGCGACGGGAACGACTGGCGAACGCTCGTCGGGCCGTGCGGGCCCGGCTTGGCGAGCTCGCCGCACACCCCCGGAAGCTACTCGCCCATGCGTGCGTCTTCGCGCGTCCACTCGCGCCCACTCCCCTCTGCGTCCACCCAGGACGCCTGGAAGGCTCTCGCAACGGAGATCCGCGCGAGTCCGTCGCCCTATGAGAGCCCAGGGCTGGGACGCCTGTACGAGCTCGCCCTGTTCGAGGGAGAGTGCGTGCTCGACGCGTATCGCGAGGTCGACTGCGACCGCCGAGACGACCTCGTGGTCGACCTGCTCCTCGCGAGCCTGCGACAGCTGCTGGCCGCGGATCGCCCCCGCGCACTCTTTCGGGTCGCCCTGCACAACCGCGCGCGGAGCTGGCTCCGGCGCGGCGACGCGCCGGTCGAGCGCGACGAAGGGCCAGTAACCGTGATCGACCGAGCAGGCGTCGAGGACGCGATGATCTTCCGGATCGATGCCCATCGCGCCCTCGCGCAGCTCCCGGCGCGCGACCACGCGATCCTGTTCTCGGTCGGCCTCGGCGAGGACCGGGAGGCCGTGGCGCGCGCCCACGGCACCACCGTCGCCAACGTCGACCAGATCGTCTCGCGGGCCCGTCGGCGGCTAGGCGCGTCTCATCCGCGGAGCCTCGCGGCGTAGCGGCGCCAGCGCTTGTCGAAGGCATTGCTCGGGTTGTTCATCGACGCCTCGTCGCGGGCCCCGTCGAGGAGGTTGCGCTCCGCGATCCACCTCCAGGCGTCGGCCTTCGTCGTGGTGGCCGTGCGCGCCTCGAGCAGGTAGCGAAGTTCCCACCGCTCGAGCGCGGGCATCCGCTCCCACGCCTCGGGGCGGAGGCTGGCCTCCACCGCGGCCCACCCCGCCTCAAGCCCGTCGGCCCCGAGTGAGGAGTGCCGCGTGCGAAGCTCACGGAGTTCTCGCTCGACGTGGCGCGCGGTGATGTTCGAGGCAAGGGGCGCGCGGCCGCCCGCGGCTCCGACCCCAGGTCGGCGTCCGTGGCCGTCGGCCCACGCGCGCATCGCCAGGCGCTCGGCGGACTGGAGCACGTCCCGGTGGTTCCAGGGCCAACGGCTTTCGGCCGAGAACATGTACTCCTGCAGTTGCAGTCGCGCGTCGCGGTCGAAGGTGAAGCGGACCGGCACGGGGTACAAGCCCGCGAGCCGTTCGAGCTGGTCGAGGTACGCGCCGGGAATGCGGTGCCGCACCTCCGCGAGCGGAGGGAGCTGCACCTGATGGGTCGAGATCCGCCCGAGGAGGTCGTGCCGAAAGCGTCCCTCGCGCGCGAGCGCGTAGAGATCGCGGTTCGTGCCGAGGATGAGCCGCACGTCGACCGCCTCTTGCGCGCGTGCGCCGACGCGCACGACGCGGCGCCGCATGTCCGGGCCGAGGTCGAGCGCGGTCAGCAGGCGCACCTGCTGGTCGAACGGCAGGTCCCCGACCTCGTCAAGGAACAGCGTGCCGCCCTGGGCCTCCTGGAAGGCGCCGCGCTTCGACTCCGTCGCGCCGGTGAAGGCCCCCTTCTCGTACCCGAACAGCGTCGACTCGAGGAGGTCTCTCGGGATGGCGGCCGCGTTGACAGAGACGAGGGCCTCGCCCCGGCGGAGATGCCGCTGCCACGCATTGTGAAGGCGCCGCGCTGCCTCTGACTTGCCCGCCCCCGTCGGCCCGGAAAGCAGAATATTCCAGGCGGCAGGCGCACAATCCAGCAGAGCGAGCTCGGGCTCGACGCTCCGGCCGCCCTCGTGCACCCGCCAGATGGCAAGGGAACCATCGGGACGCTCCCACACCACGCCGAGGCGCGCGCCAGCCCCGTCGAGCGCGTCAACAAGCGAGGTCCACTGGGCCGGTGTGCCGGTCACGGCCGAGACGAGAAACTCGGTCTCGCTGAAGCGCGCACCGAACTCCGAGCCCGAGAAGGCTTCGACCAGTTGCACGGACGACTCGCGGACCGACGCCCGCGACGTGGGGTCGGGCGGCTGACCTGCGCCGAGGGGACGCGTCGACACCTTCAGGCCCCCGCGCCGGTGCTTGCCCAGCTCCCCAGCGAGCTCGTCCGCGTGCTGCGAGGACACGCCGTCCCCCGCGGTCGCGAGGACGTACACTTGGGCGAGGGGCGTGAGCTCCGCCATCCGTGCGACGCGCACGCCGGGCCGTTCCGCGCCGTGCTTCGGGTCGTTCCGCTTGTTGCCCGCGAACTGCAACAGGACGCGCGACGGCGCCTTAGCTCCCATTGGTGGCGACGGTACCACCGCGCCGAGGAAGATGCGGCCGAAGGCGTGTCAGCTCACGAGGGGGTCGCGCGTCCTTCGAGTGGACGAGGCCCGGCACCGTCGAACCTCGCACCACGAGCGGGTGTCCCTACGCCCGCGAATCACACCATCGGCGAGTCTCGGGAGGCCACGCAGGCCGCCCGTCGATCGCCCACCCTCGGAGGAGAAGCATGTTGGAACCCATTCGTCGATTCATTCGCCTGCTGGAGCAGGCCACCGGCGTGCCGGACGAGTTCGCGCGTGCCGGAGTCACGCCGGAGGCCTTCGACACCCTGCGCGCCAAGGTGCTCGCGACATGCCGGGATCCCCCAAGGATCGCCGTGATCGGCGAGACCGGAGTGGGCAAGTCCTCGACGATCAACGCCCTGTTCAACGCCGGCCGGGAGGTGAGCCACACCCGCTCCTGCACCCAGATCGAAACGGAGCTTCTCGTGAAGGACGGCGCGCTGCGCGTGGTCGACATGCCCGGGCTCGGCGAGGACCTCGAGCGGGACGAGGCCCACGTCGACACGTACCGACGCGTGCTGCCGGAGTGCGACGTCGCTCTGTGGATCCTCAAGGCGGACGTGCGCGCGATCGCGGGCGTACAGCGTTCCCTGCGAGATCTCGTCGCCGCAGGCTCGCTCGACCCGCGCCGCCTCGTCGTCGGGATCAACCAGGTCGACCTCGCGCAGCCCGGCGCGTGGAAGCGCCGGTACAACATGCCCGATGCCGAACAGGAGGCGACGATCGTCGCGCGGACCCGGGACGTTCGCGAGAAGCTCTCACGTATCGCGGAGCTGCCCGAGGACCGCGTCGTCTGGTACAGCGCGACACGGGCGTACCGGCTCCCCGAGTTGCTCTACGGCCTCGAGCAGGCGTGCGACCGGAGCCGCGCGTGGCTCATCCAAGAACGGGCGAACTTCATCAACTTCGAGGACTTGGCGGAGGTGCGCGATGAGCAGTGACGACGAGCGCGAGCGATTTGAGCGCGAGCGTGCCCGGCAGCGGCAGCGCCGCGAGGAGCTTGAGCGCAACGCCGTGGCAGCGTTCGCCGAGTGGTTCGGGGAGATGGTGAAGGGGGTCGTGAAGTCGGCCGTGAAGTCCTTCTGGGGCTGGCTCCGCAAGCAGTTCTCCTGAACTCGTTCGGAGAAGCAATCGTCGCGATGCGTGGCGAACATCACCGGCTCGCGTTCGCCCACCACGATGACACGCCCGCCACCGGTTTTCTGGCTCCCCGCACTTTGTGTGAGCCCCGGAGGGCAAAAACACGGCGGTAGAACAAACATTGAGGTCGATCGACTTTGCCTCGTAACCGCACTCCGGAGGGGGGTTTACGGATACCATCGGTTCTGAGCGAAAGGTCCGAGGGACACGGGTCGATAGATGATTCCCGACTGTTCCACGCTGTAATAGAAGCATCCCGCCGGACCATCCGCCGAGACGATTAACGCCAAGCGCCCCTTCTTGGAAGCGAATTGCGCGGCAGCAGCATGACGCGTACCCCGCTTCGTCAGATCGAACGAAGTCCACGTTCCGTCAGGCCCCGGTGCCTTGACCGCTGGAGGGGCGCCGGTACCCCTTGGGAGCTTGCACCCAAAACCAAGCGCGCGGAGGTTTGTGGTAAGCAGCACCGCACCGTCCACAGAGGCCGCACCAGCGACAAACTCCTTCCACGTTTGCCACTCAGCCTTCGACTCATTCCATGCCGCTTCGGCTCCGAGTTCGTCCTTGGTCGGCGCTCGATACGGAGCGTAGTCTGGCCCCGGTCCCATCATCTCCTGATCGATTTGCGCCATCACCATCCCGGACTCGTACGAGTTCACGAGCGCGGTTCCGAAGTCGATCGGTGCGATCCTGTAGTCACATGCGTTGCGTAAACTGCTCTCTTCTGGATCGTCGGGCGCAAGCAGCGCGAGAAGCGCCCCGTGTCCCGCGATCGCAACAGCATCCATCATCTCCGCGAGGCCATTTCGAACTGCGAGGCGATCCGCCTCATCGATCATGCCAGGCCGATGCTCGAAGAGACGGCTGGCGATCTCGGCAATCGTAATGGCTGGCTCACCCGATGCACGGAAGTAGTCGTCCTGCGGCGTAAAGACCTCTCCACCGCGGTACCGAAACAGGGCCGATTCACCGCGCAGAAACACGAGGTCGCCGGGACCGAGGCACCGAATGCGCGGATACCGGTCCTCGCCCACCACCCAGTTCCCGTCTAGGGGCCTGCCGATCCCAACTATCGTGACTCGATCATGCTCTACCGCCACTACGGCGTAGTTGTGCTTGGTCAGCGCGGGAGCGAGCTTTGCGAGCGAACCTGCGGTGAACTCAACCTCGCCCTCAAAGGCCATCAGGCTCCAGCTCGGGAAAATTCCCCTCAGCACGTCGAGGTTGGGAACCAGAACCAAACCGTGTTGAAGATACACGCCTTCTTCTGCGCGCAACGAAGCGAAGAACGACTGAGCGACAACGTCACGCAGCACGACATCGGAAAAAGCAACTCCGCCAGGATCTCCTACAAGTGGTCTTCGATGCGGCGGTTTCCATGCATCGCGCAATCGCTCAACCAACGAATCTGGATACTGCGCGGACAACATCACTCTCAACCTACTCAAGGATTGCTTGCTGGTTCTGGAGGGGCTACCGAACGACTGGAAGACGTGCCGCCGTATTAGGTGCTACGGGTGGGTATCGGCGAATGGGGCGGTCGACGCCATTGGCTTGTTAGACCTCACTTCGCAACATCGAGCGCTTCAAGAGTCCCCTTGGATACTATCGCGGAGGCGAAAGCGTGGCTCTTAGCCCATACTCAGCCCGGACCATACGGATGGCTGTCGCCGCTTTCGTGAATCCGTAGGATCTCGCAACGCAGAGCGCAGCGAGTGTCCAGATGTCGGCGACGCCGCAGAGCATTTCAAGGGAGAAAGTGCCGTTTTCAATTTTCTGCTTCTTCGAATAATCCTGGTGCGAAGAAACAAGAAGCTGATGTACTAGATCTTCGGGCACGCCGTGCACCTGCGATGAAAGCGCAGCATAAACCGTCAAATAAGTGCTTCCCAGACCCGCCCGTTGAAATCGATGCCAAACGTTCGGCCAGTCCTCAACAGGCAACGATACGCCGAGATTCTCAAACAAATCGAGAAGAATAGAAGCGACATGCTCACCCGCGGTGCGACGCGCAAGTGCGGCTGACTCCAACTCCCTCTGTCCCTCGCGTTCGATCTTTGAGGCTCGTTTCACCTCATCGAACTTCCGGCGCGTGTCCGCCACGTAACTCCATAGATAGGACGCGACTCGTGTGTCACGCAACGAAGGATCTGCCACGATATACAAAGGGATACTGCTAGCCTCGAGTGCAACCCGCGCAATAGCTTCCGCCGTAGGAAGCCTCTCGGTTGCCCAGGCAGCAAATGCGGTTTCCAGGTGATCGTGAGCGGTCATTAGAAGTTTTGCGCAGATCCCGCAGGTGGATTCTGCCGTCGCGGCATCCTCCATTGCAATGGAATACCCCTGACTAAAATGCGCAAGACACTCGCAGAGCGCATGAACATGAAGAGAGAAGGGATTCGCATCCGCGCCAACAGGGACACACTGCCTCTCCGCGAACCAACGATTGCTCGCAATTTCGCTTGCAGATAGATTCTTTCTTGTACGGACCATCTCAAATCCATTGCTGGCTCAGTCAGACGACGCCGCACGAGATAACTGTCCGGGGTCCGTCGCTACTCGTCGCCGCGTTTTTCGTCCAATTTGTCATTGCGTCGCGATCCTCACCGACCGCCGCCCAATGTTGCCGCTCGTCGCCCATCAAACGTGGCCCAAGTGTTTCTCGTCCGCAACCCGCAATGCATAGTCCTGTGGGCTGTCTAACACCGTAGTGCCCGGGTTGGAACTGCACCTGTTGCAGACCTACGACGAACGCCGAGCAGATCCTCACGACGGACTCCGCCGGGTATGCGTCAACCAGCACATCGTCGGGCAACCGGAGGGTCTGCCTTCCATGCTGATCACGCCGCGAGTTTCACCTCGTGGCGCAGTTGTTCAAGCGTGAGGTCGATGGCGGTGCCCCATCGGTCGGAGAGGGCGAGCGCGCGGAGCTGGATGATGCGGTCGGCGGAGGGCTGCTTCCACCGCGCGCCCGGTCGCTTGAGGCGCACAGCGATGAGGCTCTTGCAGGTCGCCTCGACCGCGCCGCTGCCAACGGGGCGTCCTTCGCGTCGCGCCCCCGCGTAGTCCAGGCGCGCGTGGTGGTTGCGCAGGAAGCTCAGGGCGTCGTGCACCGGACACTCGGCGTCGTCGCCGGGACGCTCCAGCCTCCAGGCGTCGATCTCCGCGGCGAGCCGCTTCGCGGTCTCGGGCTGGTGGAGCAGCCGCACGCGCCACCGCTCGACCGTCATCGCAGCGGTCGCGGCGTCGTGGCGCACGCGCGCCGCGGCCCCGAGCTTCTCCAGCAGGTGCCACAGGTCGATCAGCTCGCACACGACCACCCGCTCGGCCACCGCCGCGAGGTGCTCGGCGAGCAGGCCCCACAGCTCGTGCGCCCCGTCGCACAGCGCGGTCACCGTGAGCGACGGTCGTGCCGTGAGCAGGGCCAGCACGTCGTCGCAGACGCCCTCGCACAGGCCCGTCACGTCGCCCGCGGGCATGCGCCCGTACCGGATCGTGTGGAGCGCTTCGCCGGCCGCGTCGTGCAGCGTCACCGTCGCGCAGTACGCCTGCCGGAAGACCCGCTGCACCGACTTCTTCGGCGCGTCCTTGCGAGGGCGCCCGGCGGGCCGCGGCCGCGGCTCCTCGACCGGGACGCAGACGCGGTCGAGCGACACCGCGATCCCGGTCGCCGGGTCGGGTACGCAGTAGGCCTCGATGAGCGCCTGCTCGGTGGTCTGGGCGTGCTCCTCGAAGCGCGTCGCAACGGCGTGCCCGACGCGCTCGAAGCTGGCGTGCCCGTAGGGCAGGCGGCACAGCTCGCGGGCCGTCGCCGCGGCCTCGCGGGCGGTGCCCTGCTGGAGCAGGAAGGCCATGAAGCGGGCGGCGTGCGGCAGCCACCCGTCGCCCACCACGCCGACGCGCAGGCTCACCGGATCGACCGTGCGCTCGCCCTTGCCGTCCGTGGGCCGGTAGATCGAGCGCTCGACGACGACGGGGCCGGCGGCAGTGTAGTAGGTCGCGGCGTGGCGGCCGACGCGTCGATGGACCTCGCCGTCCACGAGGATGCGCGGGGCGTCGAGGTCGGCGGCCCGGAGCAGCACGCCGTGGGACTGCGTCTCGATGGCGGCGGTCCGCACGGCGAGCTCGCGCTCGATGGCGGCGTAGTCGGCGCGCGGCGCCGTGCGGATCTCTTCGACCTTCGCGCTCACGACGCGCAGCAGGAGCGTCAACTCGTCGACCAGGGGCTTGCACTCATCGGGCACGTCGAGGACGATCTGCATCGCGGGGCCTTTGGGTTGGCGGTCGGTGTGGTAACCCCGCGATGGCACAGAGGTCCCCGCGCTTTCAACTCCCGCCGCGACGCGCTGACCCCAACCCTCGATCAGCGTGAGAGGCAGACCCCAACCGGATCTGACTCGGGTTTGGCTCTTGCGGAGTAGGCGGAGTTGTCCTTGCGCGGACTGGCTCCTTGTCACGAGAGGTCCACGTCACGCAGCGGTGGCGCTCGATGGCGGGGTCGCAAACACGAACGCGAGTTGGGGTGACGGGCGTTTCGTCGCCCCGGTCGCGAGTTCGCGAAAGTCCCTGCTGCGGAGGCACTTTCGCGCGACCTGGAGGATGTCGGCGAAGGCGACCGTCTCCTTGGTCCGGTACCAGGGCCGGTCGGTGCGCGCGAGCGTGAGCGAGGCCACCGGGCTGTGCAGGTGCCACAGCCCCAACAGCGAGAACACCATCCCCACGAAGGGCACCACCCGCAGCACGCTCGCCTCCCGCCGCACCCCCGCCTCCGCCAGACCCAGCCACTGCTTCAAGTCGCGGAAGGTCACCTCGATGGGCCAGCGCGTGAACGCGTAGCTCTCCAGCAGCGACCGCACCTCGCGCGCTCCGTCCGTGTCGAAGAAGACCCGCAGCGGCAGTTCCCCCACCGCGCACCGCACCACCACGATCCTCAGCGACAGCGCCCCGCACACCCGCGCCCACGGCGCCTGCTCGGTCTTGTACTCCACCGACTGCTCCCGCCCGTAGAGCGTCGCGGTCACCCGCTCCCACGGCACCGCCTCGTCCGCCGCCAGCGTCTTGGGCGACAGCGTCGCCATGCCCTTCACGGTGGCCAGCGCGGCGTCCGGGCGCATCGCACCGACGACCTCGACCGACCGCGGCAGGTCGCGCAGCACCGTGGCGTTGGCGTAGCCGCTGTCGATCGCCAGCAGGACGCGACGCGCGAGCCCGCCCTCCTCGGGCGCCAGCCAGGTGACCACGAGATCGAGCATCTCGCGGGCGAGCTCGGTCTTCTTGCGGAAGGTGGCGCCGGTGGCGGCGCACTGCTTCTCGCTGCGGTAGAGGCGGAAGAGGATGGGGAGCGCGAAGCCGCGTCGGGCGAAGGGGAGCGGGACGACGAGGGCGAGCACGACCCAGACGTGACCGAAGGTGAAGACCTTGGTCTTGCGGCTGGAGCGCACGGCGTCGAGGTGGCAGCCGAGGCCGAAGATGTGAGGGCCCTTGTGGTGAGCGAGGGTGTCGTCGATCGACGCCCACCAACCCACCCGCGAGGAACGCCCGGCGGCCGCGCGCGTTGCCCCATACGCCCGGGAACAACCCGCCCGGCGCCGCTCCGATCGCCGTTCGGAACTGCACGCGGTGGTCGTCCTGCGGCTCGACCCCGAGGAGCACGTCGTCGTGGGCGGGCGCCTCGCGACGGACGACCCGCCTGCCCTCTCCGCGCTCCTGGCGGCGCTGCCCTCGCGCGCCGACGTGCTCCGCGCCGCGGCCTTGCGCCGGGCGGCAGAAGCGGGCGCCGGATTGGAGCGTCGGCTGGGCACGCCCGTCCCGCGGCTGGTGTTGTAGGGCGGGCGCGAGAACGAGCACTTCGCGCAGGGCGGGGTCGAGCTGCCGCTGCCGGTGTACCAGCGCAACCAGACGCGGGCGGCGGTGGCGACGGCGCGGGTGGCGACGCGGCGCACCGAGGAGCGTACGGCCCTCACGCTCGCCGAGGCTGACCTGCGCGGCCTACGCGAACTGGCAGGGCGCGCGGGCCTCGCTCGACGCGCTCGCCGCCGCGGACGCCTCGCTCGACGCGACCGAGCGCCTCGCCCGCCGCGCCTTCGAGCTGGGGCAGCGCGACCTGCCCACGACGCTCGCCGTGCTGCGCGAGACGCTCGCGGGGCGGCAGGCGCGGCTCGACGCCGATGTGGCCGTGGCGCGCGCGCGGGTCGCGCTGGAAGCGGCTGTCAGCACGCTGAGGTGACGACGTCGGCCCCGGAGCCGGTCCCGCCGCCGCGGCGCCGCTGAGTGGGCGCGTCGATCGGCGCAGGAAGCGGAGCTCGCCCTCGTTGTCGTACGTGAAGTCCGAGATGCCGCCCGCCCCGTCGGTGTTGAGGGCGTACACGAGGTTGTCGGGCATCGTGAGGCGGACCGGGCGTACGCCGCCTGACGGGATGATCGACACGAGCGTGAGCGAGTCGTCTCGCACGCGGAACGACGAGACATCGTTGTTCCCCGCGTTGACCGCGAAGAGCCAGCGGCGGTTGGGGCTGTGGATCAAGGCGCCTTGGGAGCCGTGGCCGTCACCCGAGCCGCGACCGCTGGTGAGCACGGTGGCGCTCGGGGGGAGGGCGCTTCTCGGAAGTCAGGCCGAAGGGCGGACAAACGCGAGGCACTGGAGGAAGGCATCTCAGGCGGCGCGGATTCCCTCGGTCCGTTGGTCGACCACAAACTGTGCCGGCTTGGCAGACGGTTGATATGGGTGACGGTCATGACGATCCTCGCTCCGATCGCGCCCGAGCATCTCCGACCGCTCGCCGACGTGCTCGCCGAACACCTCTCGCACCGGGAGATCAGCGAGGTCGCACGGATGTGCGGACTGACGGACGTCTCAGCGTCAAACAAGCCGACGCGCGTCTGCGACATCCTCGCCGAAGGACAGCGACGTTACTCGGGAGCCCATAAGGTCATCGAGTTCGTCGAGAAGGCGACCGCCCCGGCGAAGTTTACCAAGGATCGGGAAGCGTTCGGTCGTCGGCGCGACGAGCTCAACCACGTCCTCGCTTTCGCCGGGTACCAGCTCGGGGACGATGGCAAGATGGCCTTGGCGAAGCCCGCTGGAACTCTCCGCGAGGCAGAACAACGCGCCCGCTCCCTGCGGACCGAACTGACACGCCGGTCGGTTCACCCGGAGGTGCTTCGTTTCTGCCGGGCAGAACTGCTGGAGCACAACTTCTTCCACGCGGTGTTGGAGTCCGTGAAGAGCGTCGCCGAGCATGTGCGCTCGAAGACGAAACTTCACCTCGACGGGCACGCCCTCGTCGATGCGGCCTTCGGGAGCAGCGCCAAGCTCGGGCACCTCGCGCTCAACGATCGCACGACCGACAGCAAGAAGAGCGAGCACACCGGCTTCGTGAACCTGCTCAAGTTCCTCTTCAGCACCTTCCGAAACCCGGCCGCACACGAGCCGAAGATTCTGCGTCCGATGGACGAATCGCAGGCGCTGGAGGTGCTCACGATGGTGTCGTACGCCCACCGCCAGCTCGACTCCGTCGCGGTGGTCCCGGCGGCATTGGTTGGCATGCCGGTGCCTTGAGAGATTGATGGCCGCCGCCGACGAGAACGGCGGACGCTGACGCGAGGCACGGCTGCGATCGCGGGCGGGTTGCCGCTCCGATCAACGGCCGGAGCGGCCGGACAGCACCCATCGTTGCTGGGGGACATCGACGCAGTCCCAGAGCTGTACGGGGGTGCCGTTGGCGCTGCTCGGCCCGCGGACGTCCAGGCACTTGCCCCCGAGGCCCCGCAGTTCCCCCGTCGACGTCAGGGTCCACCGCTGCTGGGGGACGTTCACGCAGTCCCAGAGTTGCACCGGGGTACCGTTCTCCGTGCTCGGCCCCCGCACGTCGAGACACTTGCCACCGAGGCCTCGGACTTCACCGCGCGGCGTGAGCGTCCAGCGCTGCTGGGGGACGTTCACGCAGTCCCAGATTTGTACCTGCGTGCCGTTGGCTGTGCTCGGCCCCCGAACGTCGAGGCAC
The DNA here is from genome assembly GCA_044229975.1 of Polyangiales bacterium. Taxonomy (GTDB): domain Bacteria; phylum Myxococcota_A; class Polyangia; order Polyangiales; genus SCUS01. The sequence goes on along the minus strand of JBGARZ010000029.1, from coordinate 29,780 downwards.
TTCCCCGCGAGCCCGTGAAGCTCGCCCGAAAAGCTCGCCGTGGTCTGGGCGGTCGCATCGTGGCGCGACGCTCCCAAGGATACGGCCAGCGTGACGACCATCGCCCCGGCCTTCCATGACGACGAGGTCGGCAGTGACGGGTTTCGTACAATCATTCGGACCATCATTCTTGCTTCTCCACTCAAGGTTCCATGGACGGGTTTCGACGACGTGCCGGGGTAGAGACGGCGTGCCTGCGTGCGTGCGGCTCAGTCACCCCCAAACCGGCCCGCCGTTATTACCCGGCAGGCAGAGTTTTATCAAGCGCGGGCGGCCGGTACGCATGGGCGGTGCCGCGACCCTCGGGGAAAAGTCGGCGTTCGCACCACTACCGAAGCAAGACCTACCGGGATCTCGTCGCGCGCTTGTCCGCCAACGTCCGGGCGCTGCGGAAGGCGGCGGGATTGACCCAGGAGGAGGCAGCCCATCGCTGCGACATGACGACGGCGTTCTTCCAGTCGATCGAAGGGGAGGCGACCAACCCGACGGGGACTACTCTCGCCCGCTTAGCGGATGGATTTGCGGTCGACCTCGCTGCCCTACTCCAGCCCACCGAACATCTGCCGCCGCGGCGTCGTGGACGCCCCACAAAAGATCGTTCGAAGGGCGACGAGGCCGCCGGGACCACGGCTGCGGCCCCCAACACCCCTTCTATCCCTGAGCCAGAAACGGCCCCGGGCTCCATGCCAGTGGTCGGCGGTGACGTTCAGCCGGAAGCCGTCGTACCTGTTGTCGCTGCGTCAGAGTCGGCGAGCCCCCGAACGACGGCGAAAGCGCGCGCCCGGAGCGATTGAGACCGCGATCGCTCTGCGGGTTGCTTGTCCAAGTCGATGGTGTTCGCAAGCGCTCGAAAGATCTCAAGGCCTTCCTCGCTTCGGCAGCCCCGATCGAGATTGAGATAGTTCCTCCACCCCTCCCGGAGGCTGCCCCGGTCCGGCCCCTCGGCGTCGTTCATCGGGGGCGTTGCGTACGTTCGACATCGCCATCAGCCCACGATCTCGCCCGCCACGCTCAACGGTCACTTGCACACCGAACGAAGCGGTTCCCTCCCTGCGCGTCTCAGTCGCGCTTTCGTCCGCAACGATCGCCTCTTCCCGCGCGTCCCCGTCGACCGACTCGCTCCTGGTGCTCAGTGCCGCGCCCGAGTTCGCTCTCGCCTCGACCCACCCAACGGGCTGTTGATCTTCGCGGCTCACGATCTGCTTTGCCAACACCTGGTCGACGTACCGACGCAGGGCCGTGTCTCGCCGCTCAAGGTCAGCCCGTAGGTCGGCCACTTCGCGCGCCAGTCGTTCCACCTCGGCGCGAAGTCGGCCGTCATGCCCCTCGGCGTGGAGGCTCTCGGAGAGGTGCCCCTCCTCCTTCGCACGGTTCTCGGCGCGCAGACGAGTGTTCTCGCGCTCGGGATGCGCACCTGCTCTCGCAAAGCCCGAACACGTTGGATAGCTTGACGCTCTCGACGACGCGCGGACGCCAATGGCGTCCCCTCTGGAAGATAGTCGCGGGAGGTCCGGGCGCGGACGACCTGCGGCTGCAAGTTCTCGTGCTCTACCTCGACAGCGAACGCACCATTCCGGACGAAACGGCCTCCGAGTCCGACGCACGCGATGCGGTAACGGCCGGGGCCCTGCGCGGCTAGAAACGTCCCGATCTCCCCAGGCGCTACACGTCCGAGGTGCTGACGCTCTCCGCCACGTCGGTGGGTACCAGCCACCAGGCGGCTGACCGTGACCATCCGCGTCCCCTGCGGCAGCGAGGCGAGGGAGGGCGGACCCGCTGTCGACCGTCGACCGGACTCTGACTCTGCCATTGAGCCTCCATCGGGGTGCGCCGTTGGAGCAACGAAGCATCCCTGAGTTGAATATGAAGTAGCCGTTGCGCAGCATATTCTGGCGCCCCAATTCGAACCCCAATTTCAAGCAGGACCGCTTCGTCTCGACGACGACATAACCATTTGGAACTAAACATCAATTCTTCTGCCGGAACATACCTCTGGCGATGCTTTTCTGGCTCTCGGACATTTTGAAGTAGAAACTGGCTGAATATGAAGTAGCGACTCCTTCGACCGGGGCCGTGGTCCGGTCTGCGGGCCTGCCGATGAGCCTCCCACGGGGCTCGACCTTCCGCGAGGTGGCGGCCTTCTCCCCGATCTAGACATCTGTTCAAGATAGTTGGGATCGTTCTTGTAACGAGTGCCCAATGTCCACAGGCGTCACCAGTCGTTACAACAGCCATCCTAGGTGAACCGTCTTCCGGGCGACGCTCGCGAAGCCACCTCGGACCACGGCAGAAGTGGACGGTCCTTCCGGTGTCCTGCCGATCTGATCGTAGGAGAGAGGTCGAACGCACGATTCGCCGGAGCTTCAGCGAAATGCGAATTTGAAACGACCTCACACGGAGCACTCACGGCGGGGGTACGGACGGCGACCATGCTCCCGCAAGGAGCTGTATTTACCGAACATTTCACCAGTTCTCCGCGACAACAAAGGGGTCGCCTCGAAATGCGGCGCGTCCCTCGACGAGCGATGAACTGGCTCGCGGAGGCAGCTTCAACCCTAGACCCGTGCCCTCAATTTCCATGGTTGATGGCAATTCGGATGGCTGGCGGCATCACCTGTTGATTTTGCTCGCAATGCCGTTTGAGGTCCTATGAACTGAATCGATCGTTCATGAGTCGAGCGGCATCATTCTCGGCTCCACAGGAGACTTCATCGTGATGAACATCGGTGTCACTTTTAGGTACCCGACTGGACGCACGGAATGGGACGACATCCCTCCCACTCAGGAGTCACCCACGGTCATCGACAGGCTCGCGGAAGAGTTTGTGAGGGCGCTCCGCTGGATCGCCAGGCTGGGCGCAGAGGGCTGGAAACTCTTCGTCGGATTCGTGCAAGGGTGGTGCGGCAGTTCTGTGGTGCCGAGCCTGCCAACTCCCTCTTCTAGAGGTGTCCATGCCGTCGTCCAAGCGCCCCCGACGCTTCGCGCATGGAGTGTCTGGCAGCAAGGAACCGCCCAGACCTCGACGCCTCTCCCGTCTTCCGATGTCACTCCGCCCGCCGTATCTCTGGCTACCCCGGTCGTGCCATCGCCCTCCGTCCGACCCACGTCTTTGCCGCCCGCGCCCCCCAAGGTTGCGCTGGAAAGGCGTGCAGCCGCGACCCTTGGCGTCGCCCGCGAAGATGACCTGGCACCTCCTGCGGCCCCCATCCCAGTGTCTCTCTCGACTGTCGATTCTCCTCGTCACAGCCTCGCCGCGGACCCCGCCGTCGAGACCATCGACCGAACCCGCCACAATGAGACGGACCTCGCCCAACTGCTGACGGGCCTTCAGGACGTCGATGCCCACGCCGACGCCAATCCCGACCAGCGCGACGAGATCTATGGGGCCGCCCGCGAGAGGTGGTGGGCACGGCCGCGCAATCTGCTGCTCGGGCGGGAGCACGAGATCCTGCTGGCGATCGCGACCCGCGAACTCCACGGCTCGCTCGCCACAAAGGCCGCCGCCCGCGCCCGACTGTTCGCGGAGGTCATCTGCTCGACCGCGCCGGCGATCCACTGCGATCCCGCAGATCGCATCGAGTGGTTCGCGCGGTTCGTCGCGGCGCCGATCAGTGAGCAGGCGCTCAACGCCGAGCCCGTACGTGGGGTGTTCACCGAGCCTGTCGGGGCCTGGTTCGCCGAGGTGCCGGCCGCGCCCACCTCCCGCGGGGCGGGCCTGATCCTCACGTGCTGGGAGTCCTCCCTGGAGGGCTGCGTCGACTCACGACACGCCCAACGCTGGACCGACCAGCTGCGTCTTCGCATGGCCCGTGCGGATCCACCGCGGAGCGCGGCAGGCGCAACCATCGGCGAGAACCAGTCCTCGCGGAACCGCCTGCCGCCAGCATGCCCGCCCGGTTGGAGTGCCGTCGTGAGCTGGCAGCTCCAGCGGGTGGCAGTTCGCCTCGGGCAATGGATGCGAGGCACGCCACGGCTCGAACTTCCGGCGGCTTCCCACCCGCCCAGCGGGGGGCGGTAACGGCACGCAGCGACAGCCAAGCTCTTCGGTTGCCGCCTCCTCTGGTCACTCCAAAGCGTGGGCGGGCGGGTTTGGATCACCGCGGCTGACGACCCTCGACCCAAGGCGCGTTCAACGTGCTGAGGGTGGGCTCGCTCGTTCGGGTTCGTCTGCGTGTTTCTCCTCAGCCACGCGCCGAGGCCGCCCGGGACGGCGCTTCGCCGGCGCCTCAGCTGGAACGAGAAGCTCTCGCACGTCGACGTCGAAGGCCAAGGCGAGGCGCACGAGGGTGTTGAGCGTGGGGTTGGCCGACTTGCCCGCCTCCAAACGCTGGTAGGCCCTCATCCCCACGTGCGCCTGATAGGCGGCCTCCTCCTGACCCCACGACTTTTCGGCCCTCAACCGGCGGAGGCTCGCGCCGAGGCGGCCCTGCACATCGGCTTGGACCGCCTCCAACTTGGGGCGCTCGGAGGAGGGGCGCTCGGGGTCGCTGTGCATGGGCCGCGACCGTAGGAAATCGGAGGGCCTCGAATACACACCTTGCAAAACCCGGTTTTAGATGGCGTATTTCGGCCGAGGAGTCCCGATGCCGAACCAAACGTCAGCTTTCCCCCGCGTTTTCGCCTGCTCCGCGTTTCCCTTGCCCTCGCGCTTGCTCACGGTGGCGTGGGTGATCGTGCTGTCGCTCCCGCACCTTTCGGGCTGTGGCGGTGATCCCGAAGCGCCGACTCCCGCGCGGGTGTGCATTCCAGGTGAGGTTCGAGCCTGCCCCTGCACGTCCCACGGCATGGCCAGCACGGGCACTCAGCTGTGCCTGGGCGGCACGGAGCTGACGGCCTGTGGCAGCTGCGTCTGCGTCCCGCTTCCCTGCCCGCCCGAACCGTCCTGCGGGGTCGATGGTTGCGGACACTCCTGCGGGACCTGTCCGGCCGGAACGGCCTGCGACTACCGTGAGGGCTACGTCGGTCCGAAGAGGTGCATCGACCTCGACCTCTGCTCGACGCGCTCCTGCGACACGCTCGCCGAGACCTGGTGTTGTCGCAGCGCGACGGGCGTCTGCTCGGGCGACACGTGTGGAGAGTCCTGATCCTCGCACCTCCGTCCACGGCACAGGGACTCGTTACACAGCGTGTTGTCGTTACACGGCACGCTGTCGTTACCCGTCAACTTGCGAACGTGACAAAGGCTCGTGTGCACCGTCAGACGTTACAGGGTTCTCGTTACGATGGCTGGTGTTGATTCGCCCTGAGTAGGATCGTGTCGTCTCCACATGTCCGTACCGAGATTGCCCCACCTCGTCGTCACTCTCGGGACCGGGGGAACTCGTAATCCTCGAGGGTACCCCGGTCCTGACCCTGTTTTTCAGGCCGTCAACTATGCCGTAAGTTCTTGACGCAGCGTCTCGCACGATTGAATGAAGGTCGGCCATGAACCTTCAATCACGCCGTTTCGCGTCCAGCCGCCCTCCCGGTGCCGTTGCGGCCAATGTGGAGAACGCGCTGAATCTCGATCTGAAAGAATGGTTCGGGATCGAGGATGAACGAGACCACGTCCCCCGCGCCCGCATGCAGGCGTTCACGGGCCCAGCCGGAACGGAGTTCATCGTCATGCCGGGGCATGCCTTGAAGAAGACAGCGTGGCGATCGTCGACGTCGCCCACAGCAGATACCTGGCCGATGGATCCGGGAGCGGAGATGTCAGCCGAGGAAATGGTCGGCCTGCGTGAGCGAATCGACCGTACGCCCCGGGGACGAATGACCCTCTTTGCTGGTCCAGCGGGAACCATGGTCATCGTGACGGATGGCCAGGGGCGGCAGTCCGCCGCGGTTCGCGCTTCCCCATCGCGGCGGGTCCCCACCCGCCGCTCGAAAGGGTCCACCTCGAAAAGCTCCGCCATGGGGCCTTTTCGTCCGCAGGAAGGAGACACTGCGGTCCTACTGTCTACTGCTGAGGCCGCAGAGTATTGCAAGTTTTCGAACGACAGTGCGCTCCGGGTTGCGAAACTGCGTGGCCTGATCACCCCCGACCAGACCGGACCGCGTAGAAGCCACCTCTGGCGCAGGGCGACCCTCGATGCGTACCTCGCGCGCTCCCATCCTCCGACCGCAGCGCCTGCGCAGACGTCCATCGCGGTGCCGCTCGTTGCCGACGCGGCAGGTCCGTATGAGGTCCGCGCTGAAACGCTCGACACTCCTCCACTCGCCCCCTCCGGCTTCCGACGAGATCGTCCCCATCGTCGAGGATGTATCGGTGGGCACGGTCCCTGTGCCTGCCCGTGAGTGAATGGAGACTGCGCGCCATCCATTCACTGAACATCGGACACCAACCCAGTCGGGCCTCACCCGCAATCGGGCGACGTGCTGGAGGTCAGCCATACACGGCTGGGCGTAGATCGACGAGCCTTCCTGGACATCGAGATTCCACTTGGATATGACTTCTCTGCCGTGACACCTACCTTCCGCCAGGACCGGCTTCGCAAGGTGCAGCCCTTCCTCATCTCCGACCACCTCGCTCGCAGCTTGGAGACCGTCGTCGAAGCGATGACCTCGCCGATGTCTCCGCGCGTCACCCTCGCGAGCGCGGTCCGCGAACTGTTGGTCTCCGGGTGCGACCTCATCGAGGCCGAGCTGACCTCCTCGAAGCAGGTCACCTGGACTGTCGCGGATCCCCCTCGTGGCCCTCGACGGCAGGAGGCCCGCACGACCGCACGTGATGCGCGTGTCGCGACCGACTCCTACCAGCAACTCTCCCCCGTCTCGCTGCCCGAACCACTGATCGAGCGAGTCCACCACCTCGTCGAACGGGTCACCGCGCTCATGGGCGTCACCACGACGCTCACCAAGGTGATGCGCGAGGCGCTCTCGCGTGCCTGCGCGGAGCGCGAGCGCGTCCGCCGAGCCTCGGAGACTTTCGTGCGCGAGCACGCCGCGCTCCTCGCCCTGGCCGGCTTCCCCAACCCCGCCCAACTGAAGGTTGTCGCGTTGGGCGTCACCATCCGTATGCCGCCACCCCGCCCGGCCAAGAAGCCTCGCCCGGAGAAGGCCGCGAGTATCCCTGCCAAGACATCCACCTCACCGAAAGCACCCTCCACCGCAGGTCGACTCCGCGGCCGGGCTCCGCGGCGGAAGACGACCTCACGCCGAGTCATCAAAGGGGCCGACGGCAGCGATGACGGGGACGGCGATGGTCCAAGCGGCCCGGCCGCTCGCCGGCCCAGCGAATCGCCCATCACTGGGAGGCGGTCGTGAGGGCGCCGCGCTCCCTGACGCTCACGATCTACGTCGGCGCCGCCGAGGTCATGGCGGCGTTCGGCTGCTCGCGCTCTGCGGCCTATCGCCACCTGCGGGCCGCGTCCGGCCGCACGGTCGGCACCGGGACCATGCTTCGCGTCGATCTCGATAGCTGGGAAACCTACGCTCGGAGGATCCACTCATGTCGATCGGAAGTCGTATCTACCGCCGGGCCGACTCGAACGTCTGGCAGGCCGCCTACTACGCCGACGGTCGGCGCATCCAGCGCTCGACCGGTTGCACCGACCGCAAAGCCGCCGAAGCTCTGCTCCGACAGTGGGAGCGAGACGCTGCGGATCCGGCCGGTGCAGCCGCGCGCACGACGACCCTCCTCGACGTCCTGACCCTCGGCCTGAAGGACATCTCCGACCAAGTCGGCGCTGGGCGAAGGAGCGCCGCGACGCTCGACTTCTACCGCAAGAAGTCGGGCCACTGGGTGCGCATCCTCGGCGAGCAGTTCTCGGCGATGAAGCTCGACGCTCCGACGATCGACGGCGTCATCTCGAAGCGGCGCGAGGAGGGCGCTTCCGATTCGACGATCCACAAGGAGCTCACGACGCTGCGGCGGAGCCTGAAGCGCGCCAAGCGCTCGAAGCAGTGGCGAGGGGACGTGGACGAGGTGTTCCCGGCGCAGTTCTCGCCGGAGTACAAGCCGAAGGAGCGGTCGCTCACCTACGAGGAGTTTCCGCGGCTGCTCGACCAGCTCACGCCGGACCGGGCGGCGAGGGTCGCGTTCATGGTGCTCACCAGCGCGGAGTTGAGCGCCACCGACCGGGCCCAGCGTGGCGACGTCTCGCGCGAACGCAGCGTCGTCGTCATCCGCGGCACCAAGAACAAGAACCGGCACCGCGAGGTTCCGATCACGCTGTTCTGGCAGCACCTCGTGCTGCCCTTCGTGCTCGCCAACGCCCGCGGCGACGGCACCGACCTCTTCCGGCCGTGGTCCAACATCCGCCGTGACCTCCACGACGCCTGCGACCGCGCGGAGATCGCCCACTGCTCGCCCAACGACCTGCGCCGCACCTTCGGGCGCTGGCTGCGCAAGGCGGGCGTCGAGCCGCAGTTGATCGCCCCCGCCATGGGACACGCCGACAGCCGGATGGTCGAGCGGGTGTACGGCCGCCTCACCCCGCGCGAGCTTGGCGGACTCATCGCCAGGCAGGCGGGGCAGCCAGAGGCCGAGGAGGAGACAGGCGACTCCGGGGCCGACGTCGAGAGCTCGAAGCCGGACGATGCTCCAGCGGGGTCGAGCGCTACTGCCAGGCCTCCAAAGGCCCGAGCCACCCGTCACACATACGTCACAGACTCATGCGACGTGGTGGGACGGGTGGCACCCATGGCACGGACCCAAGTGACGAAATCACCGGGAATTCGTGCCCAGAGACGGAGTCGAACCGCCGACACGGGGATTTTCAATCCCCTGCTCTACCAACTGAGCTATCTGGGCGTCGTTGGGGGTCGCCTAGCTACCGCCTCGCTCGCGCGCTGTCAACCAATCCGTCGAACCGCCCACTCCACGCCCCTCCATTCTCCGTCAGTGCGCGCCGCGTCTGTTCGTCGATCGCGCGCGCTCCAGCACCCACCACGGCACCACCCACCGACCCGTCGCCGTCACGTTCGGACCCTCTGCCACTGCTGTTCCATACGTCGCTCGCGACACAGCTCCCGCCGCTGGCGCTCGCTCCCGCACCGTCACCACGACGCTCTCCCCCGCCGCCCCCGCGTCGCCCGCCGTCACCGCCCCGCCCGCTCGTGCTCGCGCGTCCGCGCCGTCCAGCGCCGTCCGCGCCCTCGCCCCCGCGATCACCACCAGCGCCCCGTCACGCACCGCGACCACCATCGTCCCCGCCGTCGAGCCCGCCGTCGAGCCCGCCGTCGCCCCTGCTGCCCCCGCCGCGTCCAGCGTCACGCACCACGCCCCCTCGCCGCACGCGCTCACCCGCACCGCGCGACCGCCCCAGCGCAGCGAGCGAACCCACCCCTCCGTCGCCAGCCGCGTCAGCCCGCTCCGCGCCGATCGCCCCCCGTCCCGCTGCGCCACCACCACCGTCCACTCCGCGCCTCCCGCGCTCGACCCGCCCGCGCCTGGCGCTCCCGTCGCACCCGCCGCGGCCGCGCCCAGCACCCCACCCAGCGCCGCCTCGTCACCGCTCTCCGCGCCCACTGCCAGCAGCGTCCGCCGCGCGGCCACCCCGTCGCCCAGCCGCGTCCCCATCACCTGCACCACCGCCTCCACCAGCGCCGCCCACCACGTCCGGTGGCCGTCGCCCGGCGTTCGCATCCACCCGCGCACGTCCGCGTCTGGCGCCACCCAGCGCCCCAGCGCCACCGCGCCGCCCAGCCCCGCGCCCGCCCTCGCCACTGCGTCCGTCGCCATCGCCGACGTGCCCGCGCGAGGCCACTCCGCCGTCGCCGTCACCGCCGCGCCGTCGTCCCCCAACCGAACGCCCACCCGCAGCCCGCGCAGCTCACCGATCGCCCCCGACACCGCGTCCCGAACCCGCGTCAGCACCACCAGCGCCGCCTCGGGGTCCCCGTAGTCCGGCGGACCCGCGTGCGCCCGGCGCTCCGCGCTCGCCGACTCCGTCCACTCCGTCAGCACCGCCGTCGTCGCCGCGTCCCAGCGCGCCCGCAGCCGACCTTCCGCGCCCGCCGCCATCACCGCCACCACGTCGTCGTCCGTCGCGGCCCCATCGCCCGCCATCGTCCACGCCAGCCATCGACCCGCGCGCTCCAACGACGCCCCGTCGCTCGCGCACACCACCCGCGACGACGCGTCCGCCATCGCCACCAGCGCGCACGCCACGCCCGACGCGCCCGCGTCCCGCGTCGCACCGCGCACCTCCAGCCGCTCACCCAGACCCGCGACCGGCGTCAGCCGATGCCGCGACGCCAGCGCCGTCCGCGCCTCGCCCGCGCTCCGCGGCGTCATCGCCAGCAGCCACGCCACCTCACCGCCCGACCCGCGCTCCACGGCGCACGCCGCCAACGGCAGCGACGTGTCCACCGCCCCCAGCACCGCCATCGGAACGCCCGCCCCCACCGCCAACACCAGGTCGAGCGGAACCCGCACTCCGACCCGCTGACCGATGACCTCCGCCGTCGCCCTCGGCCGCACCGCCCGCACGTGACCCAACACCCCCGCCGGAACCTCCGGCGCCACCTCGCGCACCACCGCCGTCGCATCACCCCGCGCCGGCGTCGTCGCCGCGCGATGACATCCCCCCGCCAACAACAACCCCGCCCACGTCCCGATCCGTCGCGCGTTCACCCGGCGAAGGCTTAGTCGCTTTCGCCGCGCAACGGGAGGCCCGGACATAGCCCGTCACCACCCTCCTGCGGTCGTATCGCGCGGGTGCGGGCGCGTGGTATGGCCAGCGTTCCTCGATCATGGCAGCGCGCGAAAGGCTCGACCGCAACGGCCCCCTCGCGAAGGTGCTCCCCGGGTACGAGCCCCGCGAGGAACAGCTTCGGATGGCCGACGCCGTCGAGCTCGCCCTCCACGACGGCATGCCCCTCCTCATCGAGGCCGGCACCGGCACCGGGAAGTCCCTCGCGTACCTCGTTCCCGCGGCCGAGAGCGCGCAGCGCGTGGTCATCTCCACCGCCACGAAAGCCCTCGGTGAGCAGCTCGTCGAGAAGGACATCCCCACCCTCCGGCGCCTCGGCCTGCACCCCGACGTCACGCTCGTGAAGGGCCTCTCCAACTACGTCTGCCGTCGTCGCCTCGAAGAGTATCGGCAGGCCATCGTCGTCGGCGCCGTCGCGCCCGAGCAGGGCATCGACCGCATCCTCGAATGGGTCGAGCACACCGAGACCGGCGACCGCAGCGACCTCCCCTCGCTCCCCGAAGACGCCCCCGTCTGGCGCGAGGTCACCTCCAGCTCCGAGACCCGCATCGGCGCCAAGTGCCGCTTCTACGACGACTGCTTCGTCACGAAGATGCGACGCGCCGCCGAGACCTCGCAGATCATCGTCACCAACCACCACCTCTTCTGCGCCGACCTCGCCCTGCGCAACGGGTTCTCCGGCGCCGCCGCGCTCCCCGACCACGACGCCATCATCTTCGACGAGGCCCACGCGCTCGAAGATGTCGCGACGGAGTTCTTCGGGGTGCGGCTCACCCGCGCCCGCGTCGACACGCTCGTCCGCGACGCCGATCGCGCCCTGCGCGCTGCTGGATTCTTCGTCGACCGCTCGCGCGAGCAGTCCGTGCTGCGCACCCTCATGCAGCTCTCCGCCGGCGCCCTGCGGCTCTTCTCGGCTCTACCCCGCAGCTCGGGACGGCTGCTCCTCCAACCGTCCATGCGGCGCGGGGAGTTCGAGGACGGCGCGCAGCTCCTCGAAGAGGGCATCGAGAGCCTCCTCAACCACGTCCGCGACTTCGTCGGAACCAACGACCTCCTCCTCTCCGTCTCCCGCCGCGCGGCCACGTTGAAGGAGTCGCTCCGCACCGTCCTCGACGAAGAGTCACAGACCCACGTCGCCTTCGCCGAACCCGACGCCCGCGGCGGCGGCGCCGTCGGTGCCTCGCCCGTCGAGATCGGCCCGCTCATGCAGGAGCGCCTCTGGTCACGCCGCGGCGCGGTCATCCTCGCGTCCGCGACGCTCTCTACGGGCGGCGACTTCGCGTTCATCCGGCAGCGCCTCGGCATTCCCGCCGAGGCCGCCGAGCACTCGCTGCCTTCCCCCTTCGACTACGGCGAGCAGGCCGGGCTCTATGTCCCGCGCAGCATCCCCGAGCCGCGCGACGACGCCTGGCTCGACGCCGCCGCCGCCGAGATACGCCGGCTCGTCGACGTCACCCGCGGCGGAGCCTTCGTGCTCTGCACCAGCCTGCGAGCGATGCGCGCGCTCCACGACACCCTCAAGGACACCTGGCACTACGCCACCTGGGTGCAGGGACAACTCCCCAAGCGCGTGCTGCTCGAACGCTTTCGCGCGGCGAAGGACGGCGTGCTCTTCGCGACGTCGAGCTTCTGGGAGGGGGTGGATGTTCCGGGCCACGCGCTGCGGCTGGTCATCATCGACAAGCTGCCCTTCGATGCGCCCAACGACCCCGTGACGGGCGCCCGCATCGCGCGGCTCATCGAGCAGGGGATCAAGCCCTTCGAGGCCCTTCAGGTGCCCGCGGCGGCGCTCGCGCTCAAGCAGGGTTTCGGTCGGCTCATCCGCACCCGCAAGGACGTCGGCATCGTCGCCATCCTCGACCGACGCATCGTCACCAAGGGCTATGGCAAGACCCTGATTGCCTCACTGCCGCCCGCGTCGCGCCTCTCCTCGATGGAGGAGGTGCGCGCTTTCTGGACCATGGTCGGAGGCGCCCCCGACACTGAAGAGACTCAAGAGGATCCGTTTTGATCGACCGCGACACCCTCACCCGCGAGCTCAACACCCCGCAGCTCGAAGCCGCGCTCCGCACCGAAGGCCCGCTGCTCGTCTTCGCCGGCGCCGGCTCTGGCAAGACCCGCGTCATCACCTTCCGCATCGCCCACATCATCGACACCAAGAACGTCCCCCCGTGGCGCATCCTCGCGGTGACCTTCACCAACAAGGCCGCCCAGGAGATGCGCGAGCGGGTGCACCGCCTCGTCGGCGACGGCCGCGCCCGCGGCGTGTGGATCTCCACCTTCCACGCCCTCGGAGCGAAGCTCCTGCGGCGCTTTCACGAGCGCGCCGGGCTGCGCCAGGACTTCGCCATCTACGACGACGGCGACCAGCGCTCGGTGATGAACCGCGTCTTCGACGAGCTCTCCATCGACGAGAAGTTTCTCCCGGTGCGCGCGGCGCTCGGGGCCATCGACCGCGCCAAGCAGGAGGTGCTCTCGCCCGCCGACCTCGAAGCGAGCGCGCAGACCCTCCACGACAAGCAGGTCGCCCGCGTCTGGGCCGCCTACGAGACCCACCTCGCGAAGAACGGCGCCGTCGACTTCGGCGACCTGCTCTCGAAGCTCACCCACCTCGTCGAGACCGACGCCTCGGTGCGCGAAGAGCTGCGCGAACAATTCCAATACCTGTTGGTGGATGAATTTCAGGACACCAACAACGCGCAGTACCGGATGCTGCGCGCCATGGTCAATGAACACCGCAACCTGTGTGTGGTGGGCGACGACGACCAGGCCATCTACCGCTGGCGCGGGGCGGACGTCCGCAACATCCAGTACTTCAAGCGGGACTTCCCCGACGCGCTCGTGGTGAAGCTGGAGCAGAACTACCGCAGCACGCAGCGCATCCTGCGCGCCGCCAACGCGGTCATCGCCAAGGCACAACAGCGCGAGGGCAAGACCCTTTTTACCAAGAACCTCGAAGGCGCCCCCATCGAGCTCCTCCCGTGTGAGGACGAGCGCGAGGAGGCGCGGCTCATCGCGCACGGGGTGAAGGCCGCCCTGGGGAGGAAGGTTCCGGCGCGGGAGATCGCGGTGTTCTATCGCATCCACGCGCAGTCGCGGCCCATCGAGGACGCGATGCGGGCGGCCAACATCCCGTACATGATCTATGGCGGGATGCGCTTCTATGAGCGCGCGGAGGTGAAGGACATCCTCGCGTACCTGCGGATGGTGCTCAACCCCAACGACGACGTCAGTCTGTTGAGGGTGGTGAATGTTCCGCCGAGGAAGATCGGGAAGACCACGCTCGATCGCATCACGGCCCACGCGACGGCGCGGCAGACCTCCATCTGGAAGCTATTGGCTTCCGGGGACCTCCCCGCGGACGTGGGCGGGGCGGCGCGCAAGGCGCTGGTGGGGTTCTATACCTTGATGGGAGAGATGCGGCGCGAGGCGGCGACCCTGCTCGACCGCCCGCAGGAGGTGGGCAACCTCGTCTTCCAGAAGTCTGGTTACGCGCGCATGCTGGAAGACAGCAACGAGGTCGAAAACGAGACGCGCCACGAGAACATCGAGGAGCTCATCGGCTCGATGCACGAGTACGCGGAAGAGGCCGAAGAGCCCACGCTGTCGGGCTACCTCGAACGGGTGACGCTCAACGAAGAGACCCCGGAGGGGGAGGACAGCCCGAAGATCTCGATGATGACCGTGCACTCGGCCAAGGGGCTGGAGTTTCGGGTGGTGTTCATCGCCGCGCTCGAAGACGGGATGTTTCCCTACAAAGGAACGGAACTCGGCTCAGACCCGGAGGAGATGGAGGAAGAGCGGCGGCTGGCGTACGTGGCCATCACGCGGGCGCGCGAGCAGCTCTCGGTGTCGTTTACGCGGTTTCGGCAGATCTTCGGGCAGACGCGCATCAATCCGCCGTCGCGCTTTCTGTTGGAGATTCCGCCGGAGGTGCTGTCGGGGAAGGTTCCGCGCAGGCACTTCGGGGAAGGGAGCATGCCCGCCAAGGACCACGGTAGTGGTGGGGGATATCGGTTGGAGCGCGACCCGGTCCCGGCGAGGGCGAGGGAGCCGGAGCCGCCCGCCGAAGGGCACGACGGGCCGGTGCTGGTGAGGGACAACCCGGGCGTCGGCTGGCAGCGCGGGATGCGGGTGAAGCACGCGAAGTTCGGCGCGGGGACGGTGAAGGCCGTGCTCGCGGGCGCGGAGCTCAAGGTGGAGGTGTACTTCCCCAACATCGGGGCCACGAAGACGCTGCTCGCGGAGTACCTCCAGGTGATGGGGTAAGGTCGTCACACCTCCCGCACGACCCCCGCCGTCACGAACAGCAGCCGCGACCGCACCCGCTCGGGCGCGATGCCCTCCATCCGCGCCACCGCGCGGCGGTAGGCCTCCATCTGGCCGCGGTGAAACTCCACCCGCGCGACGATGGTCTCCTCCTTCGTGATGTCCACGCTGTCGGTCTTGAAGTCGACCACGTCGGCGGCCACCACCTTGCCCGCGCGACGATGCAACACCAGCCGGTCGATGATGCCGTTGACCAGTGAGTCCCCCTCGCGCTGCGTAAACGGAAACTCCCGGCGCACCTCCAGCACGTCCCCGGGCTCCACCCGATAGCCGCTGCGGCTCATCACCGCGCGCACCGCCGGCCACCACAGCATGTCCTCGAAGCGCTCGACCCGCTGCGCCGACTCCTCCGCCGAAAAGCCCGACGCGCGCGCCACCCGCAGCAGCAGGTCGCTGTCGGGCTGACCGTCGTCCAGCCACTCCACACGCTCGAAGAAGGCGTGGACGAGCGTCCCCTGTTGGAGCGCATAGCGGTTGGGCGGGACGAGCGCCGACGCCAGGGTCGCCTCCGACGCGCCGTGCTGCGACGACGGGCGCTGCCGCTCCAATCGCCCGTGGTGCGCGCTCGCCTTCATCGAGAGCCGCACCGGCTTCGCGAGCGCGGTGGTGACCCTGGTCTGCGGAGGCGTGAACCACCGCGGGTCGCCCCGCTCGAACATCACCGACTCGGGCGGGAGCACCTCCGCGTCGGGGCAGAGCGTCGCGCGCAGCAGCTCCGTCGCCGTCAGCGCGCGCTTCGTCTCCTCGGTGGGCTCCACGATCATGTGCACCTCGTGCACCGCGCGCGTCAGCGCCACGTAGAGGACGTTGAGCGACTCGATCAGCGTGTCGCTCATGCCCGCGTGCCACATGGCGTCGAGGGGCGTCCCTTCGAGCAGCGCCCGCTTCCCGAGCAGGCTCACCGCCTTGATCGGCGCGAGGGCGGACTCCCGCTGGAGGAGCAGGCTGGGCGCGCGCGTGAGCGGACCCTCCAGCTCGGGCAGCACCACCACGTCGAACTGCAAACCCTTGGACTGGTGGATGTTCATCACCCGGACGCGCGCGCTGTCGGCGTCCGGAACGCGCTTCTGCTGCACCCACGCCACGAAGTCCGTCGGGCGCAGCGTCGCGTCGCGGTCGTACTCGTAGCCGAGCTCCACCAGCTTGAGCAGGCGGCGCAGGTCGCGCGCGTCGCAGCTCGCCGCCACGTCCGTCGTCCAGCGGTAGAGGCTCGCGCCGTAGCCGTCGGCCATCAGCGCGCGACGTACCTCGGCGGAGAGGCGGCGGGCCGCGTCGCGTTCGTCGTGCGAGGTGAAGCCCACCGCGGCGCCGAGCGGTGAGCGCGCGACGTGGTAGCGGGCGATGGTGTCGCCGGGGTGGTCGGCGAGGCGCAGCAGCGCCAGCATCGCCTCGACGGCGCGGGAGGTGGTGAGGGGGGAGGTTCCTTCGCCGCTCACGGTCACGCCGTGCGAGCGCAGGAGGTCGGTGAGCGTGGCGACGGTGGTGTTGGTGCGTACCAGCACGCCGATGGAGCATCCCCCCCGCGACGCCGCGAGCGCCTCGATGACCCGCGCAGCGTAGGCCAGCGTGACCTCGATGGGCTTCTCCCCCTCCTCCGCCTGCGGGGCCGTGCACAGACGAACGTACCCGCCGAACTCCTCGCGCGCCGTGGTGTGCGTGCGGAAGCCCTTCGCCCAGCGCACCACCGCGCCGTCGTACTCCTCCAGCACCTTCACGGCGTCGATGTCCTCGAAGACCGTGTTGACCAGGTCGATGACCACCGGCGACGAGCGCTGGCTCTTCTGCAATGCCTCCTCGGCAATGTCGGAGAAGTCGGTGCGGACGGCGTCGAAGATCTCCGCCACGCCGCCGCGCCACCCGTAGATCGCCTGCTTCACGTCGCCCACGACGAAGAGCGATCCCTCGCGCACCGCGACCTGCGCGAAGGGCTTGAGCACCCGCCACTGCGTGAGCGAGGTGTCCTGGAACTCGTCGAGCAGCAGGTGCTCGGTGCGCCCGTCGAGGCGGAGAAAGACCTCCTCCAGTCGTTCGCCCACCGAACCATCGCCGAGCGAGCGGGCGACGTCCTCGAAGCGCAGCAGCCGCCGTCGTCGTTGCAGCGCGCGAAAGCGCTCGTCGAAGCCGTCGAGCAGCGTGCGCGCGCTCACCGTGCGACGACCCAGGTCGGCGACCACCTCGGACTGCGCGTGCCCCAGGATGAGCGAGCAGGCCGCGATCGCCGCGGCGCCCAGCGTGACGTTGTAGTAGGTGCCGCCCGACGCCTGCGCGCGCACGAACTTGCTCTGTACGAGCGCCTCCCAATCCTGCGCGTCGAGCTCGGCCAGCGTCGTGTCGCGCGCCTTGACCACCGACTTGTGCCGGATGGGCTCCGCGCGCAGCACCGCCGCGGCGTCAGCCCGCGCCGTCGCGTCGGCCATCGAGTCGAGCCGGATGGCGCCCCACGCCGCGGCGTCCGCCTCGCCATGGACGCCGTGGAGCACCTGCACCAGCTCGTCGAAGCCCTCGATGACCGACTGCTTCGGCGCGCCGCCGTCGAGCTCGCCCAGCACGGCCAGCAGCGCGTCGATGTCGTACTCGCGCAGGGCGGTGTCCATCGCCTCGACCCGAAGACGTTGCGTGTCGTCCTCCTCGGACATCTCCCACGCCGCGGGCAATCCCAGCTCCGGACCGAAGCCCCGCGCGATGTCGCCGAAGAAGCTGTCGAGCGTGCACACCCGCAGCCGGTGCAGAGAGCGCGTCACCGTGCGCAGCAGCTCACCCGCGGTCTCGGCCGTGACGTCTCGATCACCGATGTCCACCCCGAGGCGCAGGCCCGCCACCGGGTCGAGCGAGGCCCGCGCGAGGCGGGTGAGCACCCGCTCCATGATCTCCCCGGCGGCCTTCCGGCTGAAGGTCGCGGCCACGATGCTCTCGGGCGCCACACCCGCGGCGAGCAGCCCGATGTAGCGGTTGCCGAGGCGCCAGGTCTTGCCCGTCCCCGCCGACGCGCGGATGACCGTCTGGCCGAAGCCCGTGACCCTCACGGTGCACCGTCCGGCTCTGGGGACGCGCCGCGCTTCAGCGCGCCGAAGTCGTCCTCGAAGCGCGACCAGTCCGAGCGGTACTTCGGCGGCCAGAACGCCCCCGCGCGGATCTTCCGCACGACGTCGCGCGCTTCCTCGTCTGCGCTCGCGAGGGTGGCGGCGTCCCACTCGACGAGCTGTTCTTTCACCGCCCCGACGTCGCGTGGCAGGGCGAGGTACCCGACGCGGAGCGGCCCCTCGACGCCAAGCGAGCGAACGATGTGGTGGTAGAGCGGGAGCTGGAAGTCGATCCAGCCCTTCTTGGTGCGGTGGGACTTCTCGGGCGAGCGCGGGGTGTCCGTGGTCTTGTAGTCGAAGGCCGCGTGCTGCTGGGTGCGATCGTTGTAGTCGATGCGATCGATGCGGCCGCGCAGCTCGACGGGCTCACCGTCCACGTCGAACATCGCCTTGCCCTCCGGGGCTGACGCCCGCACGTGCGTGATGCGCCAGCCCTCCGCCGCCCACCTCGCCTGCCAGCCCGCGAAGGCCGCGAGGCGCTTTCGCAGCAGCTCGACCTGCACCTTCACCGCGGGCCGCGGGTGCGCGCCGAAGCGGGCCAGCGCGGTCTCGTCGAGCAGCGCCATCACCGCCGCGCGGATGGTCGCGGCGTCGGTGGTGCGCCCGCCGTCGCGCTCGCCGAAGGTCGCCAGCACGTCGCGGGCGAGGCCGGTAAACGCCCCACGATCGAGCTCGCGGGCGCCGTCGTCCGAGGCGCGCAGACCGAGCACCTGTTCGAGATAGTAGGTGTACGGACAATCGAGGTAGCGCTTGAGCTCGTTGACCTTCAACGACCCGCGCGCAGGCGCCGGGGATGGGCGTTGCACCGCCATCGCGGAGGTCTCCCGCCCCGCCGCGAGGGCACCGACGAGCGGTGGGAGGGTGGTCGCCGCTTCGTAGAAGGCGAGCACCCGGCGCGCGACGGAGGCGACGTCGCCGGTGAGCAGGAGACGGCTCGGGGCCAGCGGGTCCGACGCGCGCGACCGGCGCCCGGCGACGAAGCGAACGCTCTGCCGCCCCCGCGCGATCGCGCTCAGGGCGTAGGCGTCGCGCGCGTAGCGGCGCTCGTGGTCGAGCAGCCCGAGGTGGCGACGCAGCGGCTCCGGGAGCCACGGGTCGACGGCCGTCGCCGCGGGGACCTTCCCCTCGTTGAGGCCCGTCACGATCATCACGGGCGCGTCGTCGAGGGGCAGCTCCAGCCAGCCGAGAAACTCCACCGCGCCTTCGGCCGACGGCGACGGCACCGTGGCGCCCTCGACCGCGCGCAGCGCCAGCCGCAGCGCCAGGAAGCCGGTGGTCACGCGGTCGGCGCGCGGGTCGAGGTCGGAGCGATCGTGGAGGCCCTGCGCGATGGCGAGGCAGCAGCGGGCGGTGAGCCGATCGGCCGGAGACCCGCCCGCGGCGGGGAGCTCGCCGTAGACGGCCGCCAGCATCGCGAGCATCGGGGCCGTCCACGCGCGGATGGAGCGCGGGTCGCCGCGCAGCGCGCTCACGAGGGCCTCGACGGCGGCGTGGATGCGATCGAGCGCGCCGGGGTGGTGCTCGTCGGGCGGCCACGGGGGCGCGGCGCGGGTCATGAGGTGCTGCGCGGCGCAGCGGTCGAGCCAGGTGAGCCAGTCGCCGAAGCGGAGCGACGGGTCGTCGACGAAGCCGGCGCGCAGGTGGCGTTCGAGGTCGGGGTGGCGGATGAGCGCGGCGAGGTCGGAGAGGCCGCCGTGTTCGAGGTAGTCGGCGATGGCCGCGAGCAGACGGTACGGCGCCGAACGACCCACGGGAATGCCCGCGGCGTCGCGCGAGGGAATACCGTGGAGGGTAAGCTGCTGCTCCAGCGGGGCGACCACCTCGCTGTCCGGAACGCCCACCACCACCTCCTCACTCGCGTAGCGACCGCCGAGGCGGGCCATCGCGTGGAGGACCGCGGCGGCCTGGTCGGTGGGGCCCTCGACGATGTCGAGGCGCTCGTCGGGGACGTCGAGCGCGGCGTCGTGCCACGCGTCGACGTCGAGGCAGCCGAGCGCGTCGAAGCGGTGCGCGAGGGACGCGGGCGCGAGGACGAAGGCGGTGACGCGGTCGGCGACGCGGTCGAGCATCGCGCGGAGGACGGCGTTGACCTCGGCGACGCCCAGCAGGATGAGCTCGCGGTCGGTGCGGCACGCGTCCGTGGCGAGGGCGGCGCGGCGGGCCTCGTAGGGGTCGTCGCGGTCGAGCGCGGCGAGGTCGGCGAGGTAGCGGAGCTGGAGGCGGGAGAGGGCGTTCCAGCGGGGGGCGTCGCGGTAGGCGGCGAGGCCGGCGGAGCGGGCGACGACGTCGGCGAAGGAGAGGCCCTCGCCCGTGAGCTCGGCGTGGAGCCCGGCGAGGGTGGCGGCGAGGTCGGCCCACGCGAGGGTGTCGTCGTGGTCGGGTGGGCGCGGCGCGATGAGGGCGAGGTCTTCGGGCGGAGCGGCTTCGAGGGCGCGGAGCCAGGCGAGGTCGCGCGCGAAGGACGGGGCCTCGGGGCGCTCGCGCTCGAAGAGGCGCTCGGGGAGGTTGCCGACGGTGGTGATGGCCGGAGGGACCAGCGGGAGCGAGCGGGCTTCGGCGCGGCGCTGGAGGTGTTCGAGGAGGCGGCGACCGGCGCGACCGCCGGGGAGCACGACGACGAGGTGCTGGAGGTCGACGTACTCGGCGGAGGTGGAGCGGGCGACGAGCGCCTCGGCGGCGGCGTCGAGCCAGGCGCGGGTGCCGTCGAGAAACACGCGCTGGGCTGGCATCGGAAGCGGGTACCCCTCAAGTGGGACGACAGAGCGACGCTCCGTCGTAGGCCACCCGGGTCCAACGAGGCCAGAAAGCGGGCGCCTACGCCGACGGCGGCGCGACGACCGCGGGAGCGTCGTCCTTGCGGGCTCGCTTGCGGGCGCCGGGCAGCGCGGCGAAGCGCTCGGCGCCACCGGCGCGGAGGAGGTACTGACCCGCGGCGCGCAGCTCGTCGTAGACCGGGACCAGCGCCGCCAGGGCGCGGGCGAGCCGGTCGTCCCAGCGCGCGAGCTCGTCGGACTGCGCCGCGCGGAGCTGCGTCGTGAGCTCGGCCGCGATGCGCCGCGCCTCGGCGACGTCGTCGGCCCGGTAGTACTTCGGGTCGAGCGAGACCACGGCCTGCTCGGCCTCGTAGAAGGCCGCGAGCTTCTCCAGGTCGTCGCGCAGCGGGGCGTGGCCCTTCTTGCGACCGACGCGCTTGAGCTCGGCGGCCTTGGCGGTGTCGTCCTCGAAGTAGTGCAGCGCCACCTTGAGCATCCGCGCGCGGGTGTCGTGGGCCAGCGTCGCGAACTCATCGGTGAGCAGCAGCCCGGAGCCCTGCTGCTCGGCCTCGTCGCGCCGCGCGAGCATGTGCCGCATGGCCCGCGCGATCTCGCGCACGTCGGCCGGAACGGTCGGCGCAAACTCCTCGGCGGGCAGCCGCGCGAGGCGCGCCGGGAGCTCTCCCTCGTCGGCGAGGTCGGAGGCGTCGAGGGCCGCGCGCACCACCGCGCGCACCTCCGGGGGAGATGGGAGGAGCTCGGTGCCGTCGGTGGGTTCGAGGGTGGGCGCGAGCCGCTCGTAGGCGGCCTCGCAGAGCTCGGAGGTGTGTCGTGACTCGGGCTGGGTGCGTGCCATGTCGGGGGCGCAGGCTGTAGTGCAGCCGGGTCGCGTCGCGCAAGGATCGAGACCATCTCTCCCCCGTGTCGCCGCCTCCATCCCGACGTGGTGCGCCGACCACGCATCGCGCTTGACTCGACGCCAATGCTCGTCGCCCACCGATGGGCACGCTCATTGACGGAGTGCGGGACGGAGCTGCTCACCCCGTGGCACGTCGAGGTCCCGTCCGGGGTCCATCTTTCCCCCGAGGCGAACGCTCGTCTCCCGTGGGTGACCTTCCTCGACGTGGGCGACTACGACCACGACGGCCGCGCGACGGAGGTCGCCATCGAGGTGGGTCACCTCGTGTGCGGTCACTCGATCTCGTACGTCATCGGCAGCACCCGCGAGAACCCGCGGCTGCACGCGCTGATCTGGTCGGACGACGAGCGGGTGATCGAACAGGGCGAGTGACGGCTGTGCTTGTTGATGTCACTGCGTTTGCGGACTGCAACAACGCCTGGGTCGACAGCGACGGCAACGGCCGGTGTTACCGCGCCGCCCTCAACGTCGGGACCAGCACCATGCGCTGCTACGAGTCGGGCGGTTACTACAACTTCTGATCGCCTCGCGCGGGCGACGCCTCCCTGCCGCGGGCGAGGCGTTCCGTGATATCCCGCGGCGATGAAGCGCCCCACCCTCGCCGCCCTTCTGTGCCTCTCGGCCTGCGCCGCGCGCCCCGCGACCCCCACCACCATCCGGTGGCAGCCGC
Organism: Polyangiales bacterium; assembly: GCA_044229975.1. Classification (GTDB taxonomy): domain Bacteria; phylum Myxococcota_A; class Polyangia; order Polyangiales; genus SCUS01. Next base: position 7,353 of record JBGARZ010000029.1, on the reverse strand, counting down.
GCTCGGGTCCGACGCTCGACCAGCTCCTCAACGTGCACCGCGCGTGGGGCCCGTCGCCCTCCCCCGATGGCCACATCGTCACCTTCCTCTCCGACACCGCCGGGCTCCCCCAGGCGCACGCCGCCGACGTCGGCGCGACCCCCGCCGCGGAGGCGTCCTGGCGTCGCCTCGTGACGGCCACCGAGCGTGTGCAGTTCGTCGCCTACAACCCCGATGGCCGCTTCGTCTTCACGGGACGTGACACCGGCGGCGATGAAAACACCCAGATCTTCCGCTCGCTCCCCGACGGCCAGTCGCTCGTCTCGCTCACCCCCGAGCCGCGCGTGAAGACCCTCTTCGGCGCCCTCTCCGACGACGGTCACCAGGTCGCCTTCGCCGCCAACAGCCGCTCGGCCGGAGACTTCGACGTCTACGTCCGACCCGTCGAGGACGGCGCCGCGCGCCGCGTCTTCGAGGCCACCGGGCATCACGAGGCCATCACGTTTTCGCCCGATGGGCGGCGCCTCGTGTTGTTGGAGGAGCGCTCCAACTTCGACCAGGACGTCTTCGTCGTCGACCTCACCCCCCCCGCACCGCCCGCGCCGACGGTCTCCCCCACGCCCGCGCGTCGTCCGCCCGCTCGCCCTGCTCCTGCGCGACCGGCGCCCGCTCGCCCCGCTGCCGCGGCGACGCCTGCGCCCGCGACGCCTCCACCGGCGCCGGCTCTGCCCACCGCGCTGCGGCTCACCCCGCACGAGGGCGACGTCCGCTACCAGCACCCGACCTTCACCGCCGACGGCCGCAGCCTCTTCGTGCTCTCCGACCACGGCCGCGAGGCCATGAACCTGGCGCTCATCCCCACCGACGCGCCCACCACCGGCGCGCCCACCTTCGTCCTCGACGACGAGCACGACATCGAGTCCATCGCCCTCTCGCACAACACCCTGGCGCTGGTGTTCAACATCGATGGGTACAGCCAGCTCCGGCTCTACGACGCGGCCGACCCGGCGCACCCGCGCGAGCTCACCCGCCCGCAGCTCCCGCCGGGCGTCGTGTCGTCGGTGTCCTTCGCGCACGACGGCAGCGCGCTCTTCGTCGACCTCTCGCGCGCCACGGCGCCCGACGAGATCTACCGCGTCGCCACGCCCTCGGGCGAAGTGTCTGTCGTCACCGCGAGCGACCACGCGGGCCTCGACCCGAGCGCCCTCGTCGAGCCCACGCTGGAGCACGTTCGCAGCTTCGACGGCCTCGACGTCCCGACCTTCCTCTACACCCCGCGGGGCTTGCGAGCGGGCGAGCGCGCGCCCGTGGTGGTGTGGGTGCACGGCGGCCCCGAGTCGCAGTTCAACCCCTACTTCAGCGCGGTGATCCAGTTTCTCGTGGGTCACGGCTACGTGGTCGCGGCGCCCAACGTCCGCGGATCGACCGGCTACGGCAAGCGCTTCTCCCACCTCGACGACGTCGAGCACCGCGAGGACAGCGTGCGCGACCTCGCCGCCGTCAACCGCTGGCTGCGCGCGCGGCCCGACGTCCACCCCGACCGCATCGCCGTGCTCGGCGGGTCGTACGGCGGCTACATGGTGCTCGCCGCGCTGACCCTCGACCCCGACCTCTGGGCGGCGGGCTGCGACATCGTTGGCATCGCGAACTTCCGCACCTTCCTCGAACGTACGGCCTCGTACCGTCGCGCGTTGCGCGAGGCGGAGTACGGCTCGCTCGCCCGCGACGGTGAGCTGCTCGACCGCATCTCGCCCATCCACCACGTCGACCGCATCCGCGCGCCGCTCTTCGTGATCCACGGCGCCAACGACCCCCGCGTGCCGGTGAGCGAGGCCGAGCAGATCGTCGAGGCCCTGCGCGCGCGCCGCCAGCGCGTCGAGTACATCCGCTTCGAAAACGAGGGCCACGGCATCTTCCGCCGCGAGAACCGTGTGCGCGCCTACGGCGAGCTCGTGCGCTTCTTCGACGACGTGCTCGGGCGTTGACCCGCCCGATGGCCACCACCCGCAAGCCGACCGCCGCCGGAGCGAAGGTACCCGCCACCGTCGACGACCTGATGCGCGACCTCGATCACCCGCTCAAGGCGGAGATCGCCGCCGTGCGCGACGCCATCCTGGCCGCCCACCCCCGCGTCGCCGAGGGCGTCAAATGGAACGCCCCGAGCTTCCGCACCGACGACTACTTCGCGACCATCAACCTGCGGCAGCGCGACGCCGTGCTCGTGGTCTTGCACCGCGGCGCGAAGGTGAAGGACGATGCCGCCTTCGCGAAGGCGTTTCCCGACCCGGCGAAGCGGCTCACCTGGCTCTCGCCCGACCGCGCCGTCATCAAGCTGCGCGACATGGACGAGCTCGTGGCCCATCGCGAGGCGCTCGCGGCGGTGATCCACGCCTGGGTCGAGCGCTTGTAGGTCAGGCCGCTCGGGATTCCCTTGCGCGCTCGTGCGGCGTTGTGGCCTCATCGCCCGCGATGCGCCGCCTGCTCATGCTCTGCGCGCTCATCGCCCTGGGGTGCGGCGCGTACCAACGCGGCGAGGGCCTCGACGTCTCCGTCGTCCCGCCCAACCTGCGCGACGACTACGACCTCTTCGGGCGGCGCTGCTCGCGGTGCCACTCGCTCTCACGTCCGCTCAACGCGCGCGTCGACGACGAGGCCCACTGGCGCGAGTACGTCGACCGCATGCGCCGGATGCCCGGCTCCGGCATCTCCCCCGATGAGGTCCCCGCGCTGATGAGGTTTCTTAACTGGTACTCCGCCGCGCGGCGATCGCCCGACGGCGGAGTGGGAGTGACGCGATGAAGTCACGGCTGCTGCTTCTGCTTCTCTGTCTGGTCGGTGTCTTCTCGCCCTTCGTGGCGGAGTCCATCGACCTCAACCTCGCGGGCACCCTCCAGCTTGACTACCTCTTTACGCCCTTTGCGCGCAGCGACCCACGGCCCGCGAGCCACACCCTTGACGGCTTCACCGAAGAGCTGTCGCTCAAGCTCGCCGTCGACATCTCCCGCCACGCCTCGGCCAACGTGAAGGCCTGCTTCGGCTGCCACGGCTTCGAGGTCGGCATGGCCTACGTCGACTTCCGCCTCGCCGACGAGTTCAACATCCGCCTCGGGCGCTTCTCGCCGACCTTCGGCGAGTTCGGTCTGCGCCACGACCCGGGCAACCACCGCCTCTCGGACAAGCCCCTCCCCTACGACATGGGCCGCATGCTCCGCATGCTCGACTTCGGGCGCTCGGTGCTCCCCTCCCCCTACGTCGACAACGGCATCGAGATCTCCGGCTCGCACTTCTTCGGCCGCCGCCTGCAACTCGACTACGCCGCCCACGCCGTCGCGGGTCTGCGCGCCAACACCGACACCCCCTACGACGTCGACTTCATCGCGTCGCGCTCGGCCGCCCCGTACTACATCGACAACAACTCGCAGCCCTCCGTCGGCGGCCGCGTCGGGCTCACCGCGCGCCTCGCCGACCGCGTCGACCTCACCGTCGGCGGATCCGCCATCTGGGGCGCCTACGACACCCGCGCCCGCATGACGTACACCATCGTCGGCGCCGACCTGTACCTGCGCGCGGGCCGCACCAACGTGCGCGCGGAGTACCTCATCCGCCGAACGGACATGTACGCCGGCGACCAGGAGCGCTTCGAGTACGCGCTCCAGGCGCTGCCTGACGGATCGCTCCCCGAGCGCACCTTCCAGACGCGCGACGGCTGGTACGTGGAGGTCGAGCAGCCCGTCCTGCGCAACCTCGACGTCATCCTGCGCTGGGACGGCCTGCGCCGCCGCGGCAACACCGCGCCGGGCTCGGTGGTCGACTTCGACGCGGGCGTGTCGCGCTGGACCCTCGGCGCGCAGTACGTCATCGAGCGCGGTTACCGCGTGAAGGCGTCAGTGCAGCACTACTCGTGGTGGGGCTTCCGCAACGGCGTCGACCAGGACTGGGCGTTCCACCTCGGGGCCGTCGCGACGTTCTGATCGGCAGCGTGGACGCGCAACGAGGCCGCCTCAAGATCTTCTTCGGCTTCGCACCGGGCGTCGGCAAGACCTACCGCATGCTCCAGGTCGCGCGCGACATGCTCGACCAGCGCCACGACGTCGTGGTCGGCGCCGTCGAGACCCACGGCCGCTACGACACCGGCTCGATGCTCCTCGGGCTCACGCTCCTGCCACTCCGCAAGGTCGAGCACCGCGGGCGTTCGCTGACGGAGTTCGACCTCGACGCGGCCCTCGCGCGAAACCCGCGCACGCTGCTGCTCGACGAGCTCGCGCACTCCAACGCCGACGGATCGCGCCACCCCAGGCGCTGGCAGGACGTCGTCGAGCTCCTCGATGCGGGCATCGACGTCTACACCACGCTCAACGTCCAGCACGTCGAGAGCCTCAACGACGTCGTCGCGCAGATCACCTCGGTGCGCGTGCGCGAGACCGTTCCCGATGCGGTGCTCGACCGCGCCGACGAGATCGAGCTCGTCGACCTTCCGCCCGACGAGCTGCTGGTGCGCCTGCGCGAAGGCAAGGTGTACTTCCCCGAGCAGGCCGCGCGCGCCACGCAGAACTTCTTCCAGCGCGGCAACCTCCTCGCCCTGCGCGAGCTCGCGCTCCGCCGCGTCGCCGACCGCGTCGACGTCGACGTCCAGGCCTACCGCGAAGAAAACGCCATCGAGCAGACCTGGACCGCCGCCGAGCGTGTCCTCGTCTGCGTCGGCCCGTCGCCCGCCTCGGCGCGCCTCATCCGCGCGGCGCGTCGCATGGCCGCGGGCCTCCGCGCGCAGTGGGTCGCCGTCTACGTCGAGCGCACCGCCGCCGCGCCGTTGTCGAAAGACGACCTCGAACGCCTCGACGCCCACCTCCGCCTCGCCGAGTCCATGGGCGGCGACGTGGCCCGCCTCACCGGCGATCGCGTGAGCACGGCGCTGCTGACCTACGCGCGCACCCACCACGTCACGCGGATGATCCTGGGCAAGCCCACGCACCCGCGCCTGCGCGACCTCTTCCGCGGATCACTCCTCGACGAGGTGGTGCGCGGCAGCGGCGACATCGACGTCCACGTCATCTCGGGCGACGCCGACAAGACCGCGCCGACCGAGCGCGCCGAGTCCGTCGCGACGGAGGTCAACGTCACCGGGTACGCCCTGGCGGCGGTGGCCGTGGTCGCGGCGACGGCGCTCTCCTGGGTGGCGCGTTCGGCGCTCACGCTCGCCGACCTGTCGATGATCTATCTGCTGGTCATCATGGTGGTCGCGCTGCGCTTCGGGCGCGGGCCGTCGGTGGCGGCGTCGGCGCTCTCGGTGGCGGCCTTCGACTTCTTCTTCGTGTCGCCGCTGTTCACCTTCGCGGTGTCGGACGGGAGGCACACGCTGACCTTCGGGATGATGTTTGGCGTGGGCCAGGTCATCAGCGCGCTGGCGTTGCGGCTCAAGCGACAAGAGTCCAACACCCGCGAGCGCGAGGCGCGCACGGTGTCCCTCTACACATTGAGCCGGGCGCTGGGCGCTGCCGTCGACGACGCGCAGGTGTCGGCCGTGTTGACGAAGCAGGCGAGCGAGGTGTTTCACACGGCGGCGGGCGTGGTGCTGGCGCCGCGCGACGGAGCGCTGGCGATGAGCGCGCAGTCAGGCGAGATGCCCTTCGGGTCGGACGAGCGGGCCGTCGTGTCGTGGGTGCTCGAACACGGCCAGCCCGCGGGCGCTGGGACGGACACGTTGCCGGGCGCGCGTCTCACCTGTCTGCCGTTGCGTTCGGGGTTGAGGGTGCTTGGCGTCCTGGCGCTCTCCGGCCCGCGCGCGATGGACCGTGAGTCGCGCGATTTCCTCGACACCTTTGTTCGTCAGGCGGCGTTGGCGGCGGCGCGCTCGCGGCTCACCGAAGAGGCCAAGGCGGCGGCGTTGCGAGCGAGGATGGAGGAGATGCGGAGCTCGCTCTTGAGCGCGGTGTCACACGACCTGCGAACCCCACTGGCGGCCATCACGGGCGCCGCGACGACGCTGCGGGACGAGTCGGCGACGGTTCCGCCGGAGGAGCGGGCGGGGCTGCTGGGCGCGATCTGCGACGAGGCGGAGCGCATGGAGCGGCTGGTGGCCAACCTGCTCGACATGACCCGCCTGGAGTCGGGGGGATTGCCGTTGAAGCGCGAGTGGGTGCCGCTGGAGGAGATGGTGGGGTCGGTGCTGACGCGATTGGAGAAGCGGTTGGGCGGAAGGCCCGTGACGGTGCGATTGCCCGATGACCTGCCATTGTTGTCGGTGGACCCGGTGCTCATCGAACAGGTGCTGTTGAACCTCCTGGAAAATGCCGCGAAGTACACGCCCGCCGAGAGTCCATTGGAGATCACGGCGCGTGCGGACGAGTCGTCGGTGGTCTTCGAGGTGGCCGACCGCGGACCGGGCTTGCCCGAAGAGGCTTTGGGGCGGGTGTTTGAGAAGTTCTATCGGGGTCCGCACGTGGGGGTGGGTGGTGTGGGGTTGGGGCTGCCCATCTGCCGCGGGATGGTCGAGGCCCACAACGGAACCATCACCGCCGAGAACCGTGCTGGCGGCGGCGCGGTCTTCCGGGTGACGCTGCCGCGCGTGGGCGAACAACCGACGATGGACGGTGAGCCATGAGTGACGCGGGTGCGCTGGTGCTGGTGGTGGAAGACGAGCCGCAGATGCAGCGGTTCTTGCGGGCGTCGCTGACGTCGCACGGGTATCGCTTCATGGAGGCGGGCAGCGCCGAGGAGGCGGTGCGCCAGGCGAGCAGCCACAACCCCGACCTGGTGTTGATGGACCTCGGGCTGCCCGATGGCGACGGCATCGAGCTGACGCGGCGGATGCGGGAGTGGACGCGGGTTCCGATCGTGGTGATCTCGGCGCGGGGTCGCGAAGACGACAAGGTGGCGGCGCTGGACGCGGGCGCGGACGACTACCTGACGAAGCCTTTTGGCGTAAACGAGCTGCTGGCGCGAATGCGGGTGGCGCTGCGTCACTCGGTGCAGGCGAGCAGCGGAAGGGCCACGGAGCCCGTGCTGGAATCGGGTGATCTGCGCATCGATCTGGTGCGGCGGGAGGTGACGCGCGACGGCGCGGCGGTTCACCTGACACCGATTGAGTACAAGCTGTTGGTGCTATTGGCGCAAAACGCGGGGAAGGTGCTGACGCACCGGCAGATATTGAAAGAAGTATGGGGAGCGGCGTATGCGAACCAGACGCACTACGTGCGGGTCCACATGGCGGAGCTGCGGAAGAAGGTGGAGGCCGACCCGGCGAGGCCAAGGCACCTCGCGACCGAACAGGGTGTGGGGTATCGGTTCAGGGATGGGGGGTGAGGGCTATGAGCTCCCACACAACTTCGCGTGGTGGCAGTCCCCGGGGCTGACGCTGCGGCGTAAGCCCCGGGGACT
>JBGARZ010000037.1:0-11625 GCA_044229975.1 Polyangiales bacterium | reverse complement strand
CCGGGTTCGTGTCGACCAGCACCCGCCCCCAGGCGTCGTACCGGATCTCCTGCACGACCGCGCCCGTCGCGACGTTCGTAACAAACCGCACGCTCCCGAGGTGGTCCTTCACGAGCCGGTACGTCGCGGTCGGCGTAACCATGAGCTCCGGCACGTTCACGCCGCCCGCATAGACGAACCTCGCGACGAGGTTCCCGGCGCCGTCGAGCTCGGCGACGGGCTGGAGCTTCCCGCGCCAGAGCCACTGCCTCTCAAGCACACCGTTGACCCTCTTGCCCACGCGCCGCCCCACGGCGTCGACCAGGTACTCGATGACATCGCCGCTCGGCAGGGTCACCTGGATGAGGATCCCGACCGCGTCGTATGCGTAGCTCGTCACTTCGCCCGAGACGAGGTTCGTCTTCCTCTCGAGCTCCCCGTTGTCCGTGAAGTCATACTCGATGTCTCCGCTCGAGATGACGCGGTCCTGGCCATCGAACGCTGCGTTCGCGACGCCCGCGCTATTCAGGGCGCTCTCGCGGTTACCGTTTGCGTCGTACGAGTAGCTCTCCGTGAGGGTCCCATCCTCGGTAACGGTCACGAGCCGGCCCGCATTGTCGTACTCGTATTCAGTCACCGTGGTGACGCCCAGCACGGTTTCCGTCTTCTGGGAGATCCGTCCGAGCAAATCGCGCTCATAGACAATAGCGAAGAACGCCTCCCCATTGAAGCTGGACGTCTTCGACGCAACCTCGCCATATTCGTTGTAGGTCCAGGCCTCGGTGACGTTGCCGCTCGTGGCGCTGGTCACCCGGCCGCTCGCGGGGTCGCGCACGATGGTGAGCCCGCCGGCGCTGGTCAGGAGGGAGTCTGCGTCGTAGCCGAAGCTCACTGCGTTTGCGCCGTTGACGGTCTCGCCGCTGACGCGGAAGTCCGTGTCGTGGGTCCAGGCGACGCTGCCGTGGACATCGCCGCTCCAGGTGAGGCTCTTCAGGATGGCTCCGTCGTAGGTGAAGCTCAGGTCGACGCCGTAGGGGCCCTCGAGGCTCGCGAGCTTGCCTGTTGACGGCGAGTAGTTGCGGACGACGTCGCCGCCCGGGAAGGTCGTCTCGCTCAGCCTGCCGGCCGTATCATAGTCGTACGCGATGAGGCGGTTGCCGGGCTGCAAGACGCTCTCGAGCTTCTTGTCGAGGTCGTACGCGTACGACGTGACGTCCGCGAAGCCGAGGTTGGGCGGGTCGTAGCTCGCCAATTGGTTGGTCGCATTGAATTGGAGAAGGTGCTCGGGCTTGCCAGGCGGGGTGACGCTTGTGGTGTTGCCCTCACCGTCATAGCCGAGCTGGGTGGTGGCGAGATCCGGGCGGGTCTCTTCTACGACGTCACCTCGGGCGTTGCGCTGCAGCGTGGACGTCTCGGAGAGCGGGTTGGTGCTGCTCGCGAGGAGGCCATCGGTGCCGTAGTCGTGCGTCGTGGTGCGGGCGCCTTGCGTCGTCGCAATGAGCCGCCCTCGCGTGTCATATTGGAACGTCGTCGGCAGCTCTCCGGGGCTATCGATCTCGATGACCCGACCGAGGGCGTCGTAATGGCGCGTCGATGTACGGCCGCCCGGCGAGGTCGACGTCTCGATGCGGGTCGCGAGGTTGTACGCGAGGGTCGAGGTGCGACCATTGAGGGTGGTGGTCTCGGTCCACGCGGTCATGCTGAATGGGTCGAGCGCGCTGGACAGGGTGGCGCTGCGGGTGCTCGACGAGCTGCGTGTCAGGCCGCTCGGGAGCGTGGTGCTCGCGGCGAGCCCAATCGGGCTGCGCATGTCGAAGCGCGGATCCGGGCCCAGGACGGTTGTGCTCTGGGTGCCATCGGGCGCGGCGATCGTCATGACCTCGGCGAGGGTGCGGCGGCTCGTCGAGGAGAGCCCATTGGGCATGTCGACGTGGCGGAGCTGGGCGTTGGAGGTGTCGCGTTCGACGGTGTAGGTCGTGAGGCGGCCCAGGGGGCTGGTCTTCTCGACGCTGTAGCCGCTGGCGGTGGCCGCTCTCACGAAGGTCATGGTACCGCCGGCGGGATGGGTGTGCGACTGGAGTCTTCCTTTGGCGTCCCAGCTGAAGTGGGTGGTGTGATTGTCGCGGGTGGTGAAGCCTTCGAGGAGGCCGCTCTGGTCCTGGTAGGTGAGGACTGTTTGCTTCAGGGTGGGGTCTTCCACGACGGTGGCCCAGCCGTCGGTGTTGATTTGGAGGGCGGTGCGGTGGCCGTAGGGGCCGACGATGGCTTCGGGAGCTCCGTCGGCGGCGCGCTCGATGGTGGTGGTGTTTCCTTCGGTGTCGGTGATGGATTGGAGGCGGCCTTGGGCGTCGTGGGTGATTGAATAGCGGAGGGTGCCGCGGCGGGCGTCGTAGGTGGCGAGGTGTCGGCCGTGGCGGTCGAAGGTGTAGATCTCGTTGCCGTCGCGGCTGCCGATGACGTAACCGCCAGCGGCGTAGGGCGAGGTCGATGGGTGGGCGACGATGATGGCGCGGTCGATGGGGAAGTAGAATGTGCGGTCGTCGGCCACGGAGAAGTTCTGGGTGCTGATGAGGGCGGCGGCGGCAGGGCCTCCTTCACCTGCGAAGGCGAGGGTCGAGTTTGGGGCGCCGGGGATGCGGTCGGCGCCGGCGGCGCGGGTGATGCGTCCGTCGTGGCCGACGCGGCGGATGACTTGGGTGCGGGTGCCGGCGCCACCAGGCTGGAGGTTGTATTTAAGGAAAAGATCGCCATTGGGCGCGACGTCGATGGCGCTCACGCGATAGAGGGTCGCGTCGGTGGCGAGGATACCGTCGCTCGTGTCGATGCCTCCGCTCGTGCGCCCGGCGACGCGGCGGACGATGCCGCCTGGCTCGACCTTGCGGACGAAGCAGAACTCCAGGTTGGTGCAGTCGCTGAAGTAGAGGGAGCCATCGGGGGCGAACGCGAGGGCGTTGACGGAGCCGGCGCGGGCGCTCTTGGCGAAGCCGTCATTGCCTGCGTTGGAGGCGCCCCCGGAGCCGGCGCCGAGGACGCGATCGATGCGGCCGTTGGGATCGACGCGGCGGATCTTGTCCGGCTCGCCGAGGTAGACGGCGCCGTCGGGGCCGACGGCGATGGAGCTCGCGCGGAGGGTCGCGGCGGTGGCGAGGCCTCCATCGCCCGTGGTGCCCGCGACGCCGGTGCCGGCTACGAGCTCGAGGTAGCCGTCGGGGTGCAAGCGGAACGCTCGATTGCCGCCGACGAAGTAGATGCTCCCGTCGGGGCCGGCGCGCATCGCGGCCAGGGTGCCGGGCAGGCACGCGCCAACGCCGGGGCGATTGAACGTCACCGCGGTGCACGTGTTGGTGGTCGTGCCGGCGAGCAGGACGATATTGCCGCTCTTGTCGAGCTTGCGAATGACGCGCGGGGGCGTGCCGAGGGGGATGCTCTCGTCCCAAGCCACCTCGCCGTTGGGCAGGGCGACCACATGCTCCACGCCATTCGAGGCGCCCGCGGGCCGGGTGACGATGGTGCGCACGATGCTCTCGGCGCGGTCGCCGTCTTCGCGCGAGCCGTCGCCGCGATAAATGGTGCCGCTCGCGACGTCGAGGTGATGGACGGCGCTGAGGGTGAGGCCGCCGAGGCCTTCACCACGCGCGTCCCACCTTCGCAATGGCAGCGAGAAGAAGGCCGTGACGGGGAGGGTGCCATTGGCCTCGCCCGGCAAGAGGTACTCGCCCCACTGGGCGAAGTTCTGAGCCTGAATGGCGAACGTGGTCTGGGTGCGAACGTAGTTGTACGTCAGCTGATAGTCGGCGACCTGGGTGCCCTGGACGGCGCGGCCGAGCTCATCCTTGCCGTCCCACTCGACATTCCAGCGCGAGTTGGGGGTACAAGGGCAAGACTGAGCATAGTGATATTGGCGCCCGGCGACGGTGAGCTTGGCCTCGATGCTGACGACGCTGGCCGGCGTGAACACCCCCGTGACCGGCAGCGCGAGGCTCCCTGCCGCGATGCGTCCGGGGACGCGATCGCTCGCGTAGTGGAGGGAGAACGGCGTGCCGTGGGCGGGGATGTCCTCGCGGAGGGTTTGGTTCTCACACTCGATGACGGAGCCCGATTGGGTGCAGCCGTCGGGGATTTCGTGCTCGGCGGTAGGCTGAGGATCACTGGGCGAGCATTTCAGGGGCTCGCAGTAGGGGAGCTCCGCGGTGAAGGGAGCATTGCAGTCCACCGACGAGAGGTGCGTCCGCCGCGAGAACCAGAGCTCCGCGCCCGCCTCGTAGGTCGACGCGAGGGTGGCGCGAGTCTCCAGATCCAGCCCGGCGGCTTCGAGCTCGCCGTCCGTCTCGGGGAGGCCGTCCCCATCCATATCGATCTCGGCGGTGCCGCTCGCCACCTCCAGAATGGCGATCACGAGCGCGTCGTCGTCGGGGACCCAAAGGGCGCGGTCGCGGTCATAGCTCGCGACGGGCAGCACGGTGCCCACGGGCATTCCTCGGTAGTTGTCGACGAAGAGGCTCACCGGCGCGTCGAACTGCACCCCCTTCGCCCCGACTTCGAGCGCCTCGTCCGCGCTGATCTCGACGGCGTAGGTATATCCGCTCGTCGGAGGCAGCGGCGCCGGCATGCGAGCAGGACCTTCTTCGCCGACGGTGTATTCCGTGAGGCGGAGGGTGAGGGTCGGCGCATCCACGAGGGAGCCGTCGGGCATTCGCAGGGACGCGCTCGTGCCCGGGGAGACGAGGACGGTCGCTTGGCGACTTCCGATCTCGTCCGTCTCGACGGGGCCTTGGGCGACCGCGACCTCGGTGATCGTGTCGAGGTCGACTGTCGTGGCGACGTCGTCGACGGGGACGAGGACGACGTCGAGGGCGGAGCGATAGCGCTGAGCCTCTGTCTCGACGGTGCGCTGCACCGGCAGGAAGCCGGGCGCGCTGATATCCACGACGAGGGTCTTCGCGGCGTTGACCACCATGAGGAAGTGGCCATTCGCGGCGGTGACGGTGCTGCCGAGCTCGGGGTGATCGTGCACCTCCACGTGGACGCCGCCCGCCGGCGCGCCCCCCGCGAACGAGACATCGCCCTCGATCGCTCCGGCGCGGGCGCGCTCGATGGTGCCGGGCGCGACGCCGGCCTGGAGCGGGTTGGGGCCCTCGATCAGAAAGGAGAGCGACTCGTCGATGCTGGTGGTCGCGCTCGGATCGACGTCATTGCAATAGACGCGCTGGAAGCCCTGGCCGGGAACGCACCCGAGATCGATGGTGCAGTCGTCCCCGTCGTCGAAGGACGGCGGCGTGCCGGGCGCGCATTGTCCCGCGCCGTCGCAGGTCTCTTCGCCGTTGCACGGATCGGCGTCGGAGCACGAGGTCGAGGCGGGGGCGGGCGGGTGCACGACGCCGGAGACCGGGTCGCAAAGATCGAGCGTGCAGGGGTTGTGATCGTCCTCAGGGACGAGCGGCGTACCGGGGGCGCATTGTCCCGCGCCGTCGCAGATCTCCGCGCCATTGCAAGCGTCGCCGTCGCTGCACGAGGTGCCGGAGGGCAAGGGGGAGTGCAGGATGCCCGCGATCGGGTCGCAGGAATCCGCCGTGCACGCGTTGCCGTCATCCAGCGGCGGCGCCGTGCCCGCGACGCAGGTGCCTGCGCCATTGCAGGTCTCGGCGCCATTGCAGGGATTGCCATCACTACACGAAGACCCTTCATCAGTCGGCGTGTGAGTGACCGTGCCATTCACGCAGGCGTCATTCGTACATGGATTGTCGTCATCGATGGGGGCGGTGCATCCTGCCGATTGAACGGTGAGCACGAGCCGGGGGCCATTGCCGCCCTCCTTCGATAGGAAGTCGACCCGACCCGCGGTGAGGTCCGGCTTCTGGATCACCCAGCCGCGGTTCGGGGTGCCGGATAGAAAGGACTGTACGTCGGCGGTGACGTCGAACGACACTGTGCCGGTTTGATTGTTCGTGATCGTCGCCTGCGCGCTCGGGGCGGCGACCCAAGGCGGGGGCTGAAGCAGGCCGCCCATGAACCAGAGCGGGTTGCAATCCGGCAGGAGGTTGGAGAGGTTGGTGTCGTTGGGACAGAGCCAGGTCGCCCCTTGCTCCGTCCAGGCGGTGGTGAGGCGATGCAATCGAATGGGGCGGCCATTCGGGCCCCAAAGATTGTTCGCGCTCTGAATGGTAAGGACCAGCGACGCGCTCTGGACCGTACCGGTCCCAACGGCACTGGCGATGGCCTCTTGATCCATCCGCACGAGCGACCGCTGGATGCCGAGGCCGGTGACGTGCAGCGTGGTGTCTGAGCCGTGGCTCTGGTTGAGGAGGATCTCGCCGACCCAAGTGTCTGCGGCGGCGGGGACCGTCGCAGTGCTCGTGAGGGCTTGCTCGGCCTCCCCGACCGGCTCGTCCGTCTCGGCGGGCTCGCTCTCCGGTGGACGGTCGCACGCCGACATGACGAAGGCCGCAGTGATCCCGAAGATGCGCGCGATGCGGCGCAGTGCCATGAGAGACCTCCCCTTGTGGACGAAGCTATTGGATGGGACGGTGGTATGGGAATGGCCTCTGCGCGAGAAGCCGCGAATGAGTGGGAGCGCCGAGCCCTCCCACCCCGGTGTGGTGCAGAGCTCGCCCGAGCGCGAACGACGTCTCGTGATCATCGATGGTCATGTCGACGAGGCCGGTAAGGCGCCGCTTCAGATCTCCCCGGTAGCCGCGCCGCCCCCAATGCTTCGCTGCTGACAAACTGGTTATGCGGACGAGGTCGCCCGGTTGAAAAAGAGCGACGGAGCGCCGCACGCTCACGCGCAGCCGCCATCGACGCTTAGCGAGCCCCGGCAAGCCTCGCGACGGCGATCTTGGAGAAGCCTTCGCTCCAGGGCATGCTCCTCGCCGGCACTTCCGAGCAAGCTGAAAACACCGCCGGCAATGACAACGCAGCGGAACGGGCTCGCTAAACCCAAACCCTCCGCCGGGCTGTCCGGGGCTTACGTAAACCTCTTGAAGCCTCGCGAGGCGCTCCAGGGCTTAGCTAAGCCCCAAAGTGCCATCGCTAGGCTTCCTGAGGCCAGCATAAGCCCTCGCCCTCGCCTCGAGGCGGCCGTCAGCCAGGATCGCCCTTTTTCGAGGACGTCCTTTTTTTGAGCAACCGCGCCGGGCAGGCGTCGCCGACCTCAAGCGCATGACACGAAGCGGTTCTCTCTCCGTCGAACGCCGGGCAATGGTGTTGCGGGCCAGCACACGTCCGCGTCCAACTCGCCACGCCTCCGTCGCGCGCCGCTACGGCACCCGAGACGCAGACGGGGCGTGTCAATGAAGTTGTCTACCCCAATTGATCAAAGTGCCTTGGCAATGGGGACGATATGGACCTCCTGCTTCACGGGGTTGAGGTAGACGGCGCCGACGGGCGACCAGTTGCGAATGTCGCCGGTCCATCGTCGTGGCATCCGTTTCTTCGCCGCGCGATAGACGGCGCGGCGCTTCGCGAGGATGGCCGTGTCGCGACCGAGGTGGCGCGCACTCGGCGTGACGTAGCGGATGGCGCTATGAAGATGCTCGTCGTTGTACCAGGCAACGAAGCCGGCGACCCATTCGCGGGCCGCCGCAATGGTAGCAAAGGGCTTGCGCGGGAAGCCGGGGCGATACTTGAGAGTACGGAAGAGCGCCTCGGAGAACGGGTTATCGTCGCTCACGCTTGGTCGGCTGAAGGAAGGAACGACCCCAAGGCGTTGCAGCGTCGCAAGCATCGTCGAGCCCTTCATCGGGCCGCCGTTGTCGGCGTGGAGCACGAGCTGGTCGGCGTCGACGTGCTCGCGAGCGGTTGCTTCTCTGACGAGCTCCGCAGCGAGCTCGGCCGACTCCTCGAGCTCGACGCGCCACCCGACGAGTTTTCGGCTGTAGATGTCGACTATGAGGTAGAGGTAGAAAAACACGCCGCGTATCGGGCTTCGGAGATAGGTGATGTCCCAAGACCAGACCTGGTTCGGAGCGCTCGCCACGTGCTCGTCGGGCCTGCGTCCTTTTCGCGGACGCGAGTGTCCTCGATGCGCCAGCTCGCCAGCCTCGCGGAGCACTCGGTAGAATGTCGACTCGCTCGCGATGTACTCATTGCGGTCGGCAAGCAGGGGGACGATCTGCCGCGGGGAAAGGTTCCGAAACTCCGGGCGGTGAGCAGCGTCGAGCACGGCCTGTCGCTCGGCCTCGGTGAGCTTGTGCGCCGGCGAAGTCGTGACGGCGCCTCGCCGGTCGTCGCCCACGCCTTCGGCACGCCAGCGGGTCACCGTCCGCGGAGTCACGCCGAGTACCTCGGAGGCCCTCTCAACGCGCGCTCCTGCCGCGACGGATTCGTCGAGGAGATCGAGGATCATTCGTCGCTCTTCTCCGCCGTGTCGTCGTCCCCGTCCCCCCAGATCGCCTGGACTTTTTTTTGGAGGACGAGGAGCGCGGCGGCCTCTGCCAGCGCTCGGTCCTTTCGCCTCACCTCACGCTCAAGCTCGCGAACGCGCTTCTGCTCCGAAGAACGCTTCGTGCGGGCGCGAGCAGACCGTTCCGGAGCGAGGCCGTCGAGGGCCGCTGACCGCCATTCGCTCAACGTCGCTTCGTGGAGCCCCTCGCGACGGAGGAAGGCCCCGAGCTCGGAATCCGGCAGGCGGCCCGCCTCGGTGACGACGCGCAGACGCGCCTCCGCCGACCACTCCTCGGCGCGACGCGCCCTCGGCTTCTCCGCAGGCGTTGAGGGGCTCGGCGATGTTGGGGGTGTAGACGGCTTCTTGGACATCGAGCCGAGAGTACCTCGTGCTCCTCGAAGCCACCGCGACAGCGTCGATTGGTTGATCCCCATCTCCGTCGAGAGGGAGTTCGCGCTCATCGCGCGGGGGCCCATCATCCGCTGCACCATCTTGGACTTGAATGCTTCGCTGTATTCGGTCACGCTCGGTTCGCTCGCTCCGCCCACCAGGGATGATTGAGGGATTCGAAACATCGATCTTCAGAGATCGATCGATCGGACAACTCCTCTGACACAGGGGGGGCCGCCTCCCGCGTTCTCCTCGCGCACGACGGAGAACGCCTCGCGCTCCTCGCCCCCTCACGCATCACCGCGCCGTTCCGCCAGAAATGCAGAACCCCGAGAAGCTCGCGCCGCTCGGGGTTCCGTTTACCTGCTGGTCGCCCTTCTTGGCGCGACTCGAAAATGGCTCGAGCTGCTGGACTCGAACCAGCGACCCCGTGATTAACAGTCACGCGCTCAACCGCCAAGCGAAGCCGCCGGCGGCTAACGCCAGCCCCATGGCAACAGCATCAAGCCACTCGATCCGCGAACACAACCGCCTACCCCACCACCCGCACCTGACACCAAAGCGGCAAATGGTCACTCATCTCATAAGTGAACTCCCGCTCATCGATCCGCGCCCTCCCATAGAGCTCACCGATCCCGCCGCCCGAATAGAAGTCCAGCTCCCCGCCCAGGCCCGTCAGCCCAAACCCGCGCCCGGGCAGGTGCAGGATCTGGTCATAGCGCTTGTTCATCGCGAGGTTGGTCCCATGCGCGCCCAATAGCACTTTCGGCGCGACCAATCCTCTTCTCACAATTGCCCGAAAGAGCGGGCTCTCCACGCTCGGGATGTTGAAGTCGCCGAGCACGAACAGGTCCGCGTGGCGGAGCCAGTCCTCTTGGGAGCGTCGGTGGACCCAGTCGGCCAGGAGCTCGATTTCGGGGAGGCGGGCCATCTCGTCGTCGCCGGCCCAGCGGATGTGGGCTGTGACGAGGCATAGCTCGCGGCCGCGGCACTTGAAGGAGGCGATGAACGGGGGCCTCCACCAGCCGATCTGGGGTAGGTACTCGGAGTCGATGCGCTTGCGGGGCGGGCAGGCTTGGCTCGCGAGGCCGGTGTGCTCGATGGTGCTGGTGTCGAAGAGGAAGCCGAGGCGCTCGTGGTTGCCGCCTGCGTCGGGGATGAAGTCGGAGTACACGCGGGCCCAGCGCGGGCCGAGGTGCTCGAGCACGGTGAAGAAGTCGTGGAGGTCGTCGCGGAGCTCGACGATGGCGACGAGGTCGAACTGGCGGATGATCTCGGCGATGTATCGGAGCGACTCGGGGCGTCGCCGCCGCCTGCCGAATTCGCGGATGTTCCAGGTCGCGATGGTGACGAGGTCGTCGCGCTCGCGCTTGGGAGCTCCGGAGAGCTTGATGCGACGGCGCAGCGCGCGGAGGCCTTCTTCCGCGTTCATTGGCCCCTCGCCCTCTTGATCTCCGCCCGCGTCATCGGGCCCCTCAAGAACGACATCGCCCACCGCGGCTGCAAGAACATCGTCCCCCGTGCGTCATGGACATCGCGCATCAGGAACCACCGCGGCTTCATCTGCTTGAGCAGCCGCGCCAGCTCTTCGGGCTCGCCCGCGCCTGAGCCGACCAATCCATCCAATACGCGCGCCCGGTCCGCGTCCGTCTGCAGCCGGCCCAAGCACCACAGTCCGGCGTTCGAGAGGGCGCGATAATCCAGGTCCATGGGGTTCTGGGTGGCGATGAGCACGCCGACCCCGAACGCCCGGGCCTGCTTCATGAGCGCGACCAAGGGCCGCTTCGTGGGGGGTGTGTTGGGGTGGGGCGGCAAGAAGCCGTACACCTCGTCGAAGACCACGAGGGCACGGAGGTGCTGCGATCCCGGCAGGCTCCGCACCCAGGTGAGGACCTCCTCGAGCACGACACCGAGCACGAGCTCTCGCTCGTCGTCGTCGAGGTGCGCGACGCTGAGGATGGTGATGGGGGTCTTGCTCGCGCCCTCGTGTTGGAGGGGCTTCATCCACGAGCCGACGTCGAGCGTGGCGCCTTGCCTCCAGCTCGCGAACGAGGGGGAGGCGAGGAGCGCGTTGAGCGCGGCGGCGAGATCTTTCCGCGCGCGCTTTCCGATGAAGGACTCGACGGGCAGCGCCCCGATGGAGTCGAAGGGCGGCTCGATCACCTCGGGCAGGAGCGAGGCGAGATCCGCGGGCTGATTGTGCATGAGGCGCTGCTCGGCGAGGGTGGATAGAAAGACGTGCTCGCGGCTGCGAGCAGGATCGGCGTCGCGCCCGAGCAGCCTCAAGACGAGTGAGATCGCCGCCGAGAGCGCGGCCCGCGCGCCCTCGACGTCGTCGTCCCACCGCGCCGAGCGCCGCTCGAGCGACGACAGCACATGGAGAAGCTCCCCCGCGTCGGCGCCCGGGGTGAGCACGCGCACGTGGGTGCGCTGGCGATAGTCGAGCAGTGCTTGGAGATCGATGCCCCAGGCCCCGAGTCCCTTCCGGCGATCTTCGGCCAGGCGCTGCGCGAGCGCCTCCCTCGGATTGTCACCCTTCATGGTCGGGCTCGGCTCTACCCAGGGCACGAGCGTCTGAGGCGCGAAGTCGGGGAAGGCCAATAGCAGGTTGGCCATGTCCCCCTTCACGTCGACGCAGAGCACGGGCACGCCGGCCCGCGCCGCCTCTTCGATGATGACGGTGAGGAGCCCTGTCTTGCCGCTCCCGGTCATTCCGACCAGGACACCGTGCGTGGTCAGATGATGGGGCGGCAAGACCAGGCGTTGTTGGTTCTTCGATTCGAGGGCGAGCGACGCGCCCAGGAACATCGAGTCATTCATTGGTCTTCTCGCGTCGCTCTCTGAATTCAGGTCAGGGGGTTACCGCCGGGGAA
>JBGARZ010000036.1:0-14100 GCA_044229975.1 Polyangiales bacterium | reverse complement strand
GGTGGCGGCGGGTGGCGGCGGGGTGGCGGCGGGGGGTGGCGGCCCTCTTTACTCGGGTGGCCCCTTCGGTTATCCCCGCGCTCCCTCGTCGCCCACCACTCATCGGTGGGATCTCGCGAGGGATCACATCCCACGGCCGCGAATCCCCGCCCCGCGTCGACCACTCCGGGTCGACCGTCGGCGACGGAGCGAACGGATGGGGGAACCGCAGGACCACTTCACATGACCACCACGACCATCTCCATCCAAGCCTCCGCCCGCGCCGCCAATGGCAAGGGTCCCGCCGGCCGCGTTCGCGCGAGCGGCAAGGTGCCCGCCATCGTCTACGGCCCCGGCGAGAAGGGCCGCGCCATCAGCGTCGAGGCGAAGGACATCAAGGCCATCCTGCACGCCCCGCTCGGCAGCAACACGGTCGTCACCCTCACCGTCGACGGCCACTCGCAGCTCGCGCTGCTCAAGAGCTTCGACCACGACCCGATGACCCGCGGCGTCGTCCACGCCGACTTCTACAGCGTCGCGCTCGACCGCAAGATCATCGTGCAGGTTCCCTTCGTCCTCACCGGCAAGTCCAAGGGCGTCACCGGCGAGGGCGGCGTGCTCCGCCAGATCTACCGCTCGCTCCCGGTCGTCACCACGCCCGACAAGATCCCCGCGAAGATCGAAGCCGACATCACCAACCTCGGCCTCGGGGAGAGCCTCCACGTCCGCGAGCTCAACCTCCCGGCGGGCGTCGCCGTGAAGCTCGACGCGAGCCAGACCGTGGTCTCCATCGTCGCGCCGGAGAAGGACACCGAGGCCGCCAAGGCCGCCGCTGCCCCCGACGCCGCCGCCGCCGCCAAGCCCGCGGGCAAGGACGCCAAGGCCGCCCCGGCCGCCAAGGACGCCAAGGCGCCCGCCGCGAAGAAGAAGTAGTCGCCCGCCGAGGGCGGTGCCCTTCGATGGCGCATCTCGCCCTCATCACCCCCTACCTCCCCGCGCCCGCCAACACCGGCGGGCGCATCCGTATGCACCGCCTCGCCGCCGCCCTCGCACGGGTCGCCACCGTCGACCTGTTCGCGCGGGTGTTCCCTGTCGAGTTCACCTTCGACGTGGGACCGGCGCTCGCGCCCTACCGCGACGTGTACCTGCGCGACGCCGACCCCGGCTCGCTGCGACTCATCCGCGAGAGCCGGCGCGTGCGCGAGGCGGCGCCGCTCGGCCTCGCCCTCGACCTGCGACGGGCCCACGCGCGGCGTCCCTACGACGCCGTCATCGCCTGCCACTGCTACGCGGGCGCGACGGCGAGGGCCATCGACGCAGGCGTCGTGCGGGTGGTCGACGAGCACAACATCGAGAGCCGCTACGCGCGGCGCATGAGCCCCGACGACGGCCGCGAGCACGCGCGCCTGGAGCGCTGGGAGCGCGCGCAGTGGCGGGACGCGGCGCTGGTCACGGCCGTCACCGAGGGCGACGCGGAGGTGATCCGCGCGCATCGGGGCGGGCCGACGGAGGTGATCCCCAACGGCACCGACGCGGGCGCGATCGCCTTCCGGGCTCCGTCGCAGCGCACGTCGCGCTCGCTGCTCTTCATCGGCGCGATGAGCCATCCGCCCAACGTGGCGGCGGCGGTGCGGCTCGCGCGCGAGGTGCTCCCGCGGGTGCGAGATCGGCACCCGGAGGCGACGCTGGTGCTGTGCGGACGAGCGCCCGACGCGACGGTGCGATCGCTGGCATCGGAGCGGGTGACAGTGACGGGGACGGTCGATGACACGCGACCCTTCCTCGACGCGGCGGGTTGCTACGTGAACGCGCTGACAGAGGGAGAGGGGTCGAGCCTGAAGCTGCCCGAGGCGATGGCCGCGGGCGTTGCGCTGGTGAGCACGGCGGTGGGCGCGAGGGGCTTCGACGTGGCCGACGGGCGCGAGCTGCTGGTGACGGAAGCCGGGGCGCTGGCCGAGGGCGTGATGGCGTGCTGGGCGGACGAGGGAGCGGCGGACGAGCGGGCGCAGCGGGCGCGGGTGCTGGCGGAGTCGCTCGACTGGGAGCGCGTGGGCGAGCGGTTTGCGCGGGCGGTGCTGGGGGTGGTGCGGTGAGCAGGCGCGTCGGGTGGGCCCGCCGAATGGCATCACCCGCATGACCCCCACCTGCCCGCGCTGTCGTCGTCACGCGCCGCGACGCTTCACCGTGCGCGGTCACGACGTCCATCGATGCGCGCGGTGTGACCTGGAGTTCGTCTGGCCCACGCCATCGCCCGATGCCATCGCCGCGGTCTACGCCTCTGGGTACTTCGAGGGCGGCGGCGCCGGGTACGACGACTACTTCACCCGCGAGCGCGAACAGGTCGCGCGCAAGAGCGCCACCCGCCTCGCAGCCCTCCGCGACCTCGGCGTCACCCGCGGCCGGCTCTTCGACCTCGGGTGCGCCTCGGGCTTCTTCCTCGGCCACGCGCGCGATGCGGGCTTCACCGTCGCGGGCGCCGAACCCTCGCCCGACGCGCTCGCCGCCATGGACCCGTCGCTCCGCGCCGCCGTCGTCCCGTCGCTCGACGCGCTCGACCCGGATGCCCGCTTCGACGTCATCACCGCCTGGGACGTCCTCGAACACCTCCCCGACCCCGACGCCACCCTCCGCTCGCTGCGCGCCCGACTCGTCGACGGCGGTGTGCTCGCGGTCGTCGTTCCGGTCATCGGCAGCACCACCACGCGCCTCGCGCCCTCCCGCTGGGACCAGTACAAACCACCGGAGCACCTGTGGTTCTGGAGCCCGCGCGCCATGCGCTCGATGCTCGCCGACCATGGCCTCACCGTGGTTCGCGAGGACGTCGCGTGGAGTCGTCCGTCGCGCTTCGTCGACCCCGATGGTGTCTCCCGCTCGCCCGCCGTCCGCGTCGCGCGCACCCTCGACGCCCTCGCCCACCGCGCGCTCGCTGCCGTCGTCGGTCCACACGTCGTCACCGACTCCGTCGCCTTCTACGCCCGATGAAGCTCGTCCACCTCGTCCCCTCGCTCCACGTCGGCGGAACCGAAGCCGTCGCCACCATGCTCGACGAGCTCGCCACCCGCCACGGCCACCGCTCCAGCATCGACCTACCCTTCGACCGTGCGCTCCCTGCCCCGCGCGTGCTTCCGCTGCACCGCTGGGCCCGCTGGGCGCTGCGCTCGCGCGACGCCGACGTCTTCCACGCGCACCTCCCGTGGCCCGACCGCCTCGGCCCCGCGCTCCTCGCTGCTCGCGGTCGACCGCTCGTCGTCACCTTCCACCTGCTCCCGCGACCCGACGCCTCGTGGCCCGTCGACCGCCTCACCCGCCTCGACGCGCGCACCATGATCCGCCTCGCCGCGAAGCGCCCACACACCCGCTGGATCGCCCTCTCCCAGGCCGACGCCGCGCGCTTGCAACACATCGGTCTCACACCGCAGGTCATCCGCAACGCACCGCCGCCACCACGCCCCGCGGTCGCGCCCTTCGCGTGGCCCGATGGGGTCGTGGGCCTCGCGTCCGTCGGTCGCCTCGACCACCAGAAGGGCTTCGACCGCATGCTCCGCGCGCTCGCCCCCATCGCCCATCGACCGTGGCACTGGGCCATCGCGGGAGAGGGTCCCGACCGCGACGCGCTGCTCGCGCTGCGCGATGAACTCGGCCTCCGCGACAAGGTCACCCTCGCGGGATTGCGCCCACCGATGGACCTCTTCACCGGCGCGCGATGGCTGCTCGCGCCGAGTCGCAGCGAGGGCATGCCGTTGGTTCCGCTGGAGGCGATGGAGGCGTCGGTGCCGGTGCTGGCCTCGGACATCGGCGCGCACCGCGAGCTCTTCGAGACCGCGCCGGGCTCGCTACTTCCCCACGACGATGCGCGGTGGAGCGAAGCGCTGGAGACGCTCTTCGACGAAGGAATACGCGAATCAGCAAGAGAGACTCAGCGGGCGGTGCTGGGGGGTGATCCCCGCGAGAGGTACTGGGGCCAAACGGCGATGTGCTACGACGCCGTGCGCTGAACCACCGCCATGGGCATCGTCTACCGACCGAACCCGGTTCCGTATCGACCGCACCGCGCGAGCTGGCGACAGCCGCTGCACCTGCACCTCGCGCCGATGTGGGACGCGCTCTCCGCCGAGCTCGCGAAGCTCCACGGCCGCGTCGTCGACGTCGGCTGCGGCCACAAGCCCTACCGCGCGATGCTGGGCGCTGCCGTCACCGAGTACGTCGGCGTCGATCGCGAGGGGCCGCACGCCGTCCCCGACGTGGTGGGCGATGCGTCGCGACTGCCCTTCGCCGATGATCACTTCGATGCGGGTGTCTCGTTTCAGGTCTTCGAGCATGTGCGCGATCCGCTCGCCTGCCTGAGGGAGCTCGCGCGCGTGGTGAAGCCCGGCGGGACGGTGCTCTTCACGGTGCCGGGCGTGTGGCCGGCGCATGAGGTTCCGCACGACCACTGGCGCTACACGCGCAACGGGCTGGAGGCGGTGATCGCCGACGCCGGGCTCACCGGGTGCGCGCTCACGCCGCTCGGTGGGTTCTGGTCGTCGCTGGGGCAGATGGCCAACCTCGAACTCGACAAGCGCTGGTGGGCCCGCGGGCTCATCCCGTGGGTCAACCTCGGCGCGAGGGCGCTCGAACCGACGGCGCGCGAAGAGCTGGTGCTCAACTGGCTCGCGGTGGCGACCGTCCCGCGATGAGCGAGCCGGAGTCCATCGGCCGACGCATCCTCCGCGAGACCACGCGCTTCGCGGGCATCCAGGTGCTCGGCGCGGTGCTCTTCGCGCTCAGCGAGATCGTGCTCGCGCGCATCCTCGGCCCCGGCACCTACGGCGCCTTCGAGGTCGGAACCTTCTACCTCGGGCTCGGCGCCCTCTTCGGCGACGGCGGCCTCGGCGCGGCGCTCATCCGCCAGAAGGACGACGTCTCGCGCGAGACCTACCGCACGGCGCTGACGTTTCTGCTCACCATCGGCGCGGCGATGGCGGTGACCTTCTTCTTCGCGACGCCCTACCTCGCGCGGCAGATGCACTTCGACGTGCACGACGTCCCCGTGCTGCGCGCGATGTCCGTGCTCTTCCTCGTCGGTCCCATCCGTTCGGTGCCGTACATCCGCCTCAAGCGCGAGCTGCGCTTCGGCCGCATCGCCAGCATCGACCTCACCGCCACCATCGTCCGCCAGCTCGTCACCGTGGTGCTCGCCTATGCCTATGGCGGGATGTTCGCGCTCGTGGGCGGACAGGTCTCCGGCGCCGCCACGCAGCTCGCGCTCGCGTGGTACGCGGCACGCGGATGGCCCGGCCTCGGCATCTCACGGCCGGCGCTGCGCACATCGCTCGGCGAAGGGGTTCCGGTGCAGGCGCTCGCGGTGTTCGCGTACTTCAAGGACAACCTCTCGACCTCGCTGCTCAACACCCTGATGGGTCTGGCCTCGGTGGGCCTCTTCAACCGCGGGGTGAAGTTCGCGTCGCTCCCGGTGCGCGCGGTCAACGCGCTGTCGCAGGTGCAGTTTCCGGTGTACGCGCGCTTCGAGGCGCGCGACCCGCAGCTCTACGCGGCCTTCGTCGGCGCCACGCGCACGGTGCTCCTGCTGGGCGTGCCGCTGCTCGCGGTGCTGTCGATCGTCGCCCCCGCGCTGGTCCCGCTGCTCTACGGCGCGGCGTGGAGCCCCGCCGTCCCGGTCGTGCACGGCATCCTGGTCAACATGGCCTTCGGGCTGCTGGCCGCGCCGCTGTTCTCGCTGCTCCAGGCGCAGGGCCGCGGCGGCCTCGCGCTCAAGATCTTCGCGGCGTGGACCATCGCGACCTGGGCGCTGGTGCTCCTCGTCTGGACGAGGGGCCTCGGCGCGGTGGCGGGCGCGTACAGCGTGGTGACGGCGGTGGTGGTCATCGGTCTCGTACGCTGGGCGGGGCGGCACATGGGGCGACCGCTCTGGGGCGCGTACATGGGGCCGCTGCTGGCGGGGCTCGCCGCGTGGAGCCTCGCGCTGGTCCACACGCCGGGGCCGTGGGCGCGGGCGGCGCTGGCGCTGGTGGTGTACGCGGTGGCGCTCGGGCTGCTGGAGGGGCGGCGCGCGGCGGATGATCTGCGGACGTGGGTGAAGGCGCTGCGGCCGGGGTGAGGCGCAGGGGCGTGGGCGGGATCGTCCCTTCGGGTAAGGGCGGGGACTGGGACCTGGGCGGGGGACTGAGGGCAGGAGTGGGATGCCGTTGCCGAGGCGCGAGGGCCGTGTCTAAGGTGCCGGGCCATGTCGGAAATGCCCTTCGCCCACGTTGACCGCGCCGCCTTCGCCCGTGACCTCGACGCCCTCCGCCTGGAGATCGACGCCTCCCTCGGCGCCGACGACCTCGACCACCTCCTTCGCATGGAGCGCTGGGGTCGCGCGTGCACCGCCGTCGGGTACGCGACCGCGTGGATCGGGCCCAACCCCGTGTCGATGCTCGCGCTGTCGACGGGGAGCGTCGCGCGCTGGGCCATCATCGCCCACCACGTCATCCACAAGGGCTACGACAAGGTCGAAGGAACGCCCGCGCGGCTCACGAGCGCAGGCTTCGCGACGGGCAAGCGACGGCTCGTCGACTGGTTCGATTGGATCCACCCCGAGGCGTGGCGGCTGGAGCACAACCAGCTTCACCACTACCACACGGGAGAGACGCTCGACCCCGACCTCGTCGAGGAGAACCTCAAGGTCGTACGGGATGCGAACATTCCCACCGCGCTGAAGTACGCGGTGGTGGGGTTCTATTCGTTGACGTGGAAGTTCACGTACTACGGGCCCAACACCTGGCAGGTGATGCGCCGCGCGGAGAAGTGTCGCGAGGCGGGTGAGTCGCCCGCACCGAAGAAGATCGCGACGGGGCCCGAGTCGTACCTCTCGGTGTACAACCCGTTCACGGCGGACGGGCGGCGGTACCTGAGGGAGTGCGCGCTGCCGTACGGGCTGGGGCGCTTCGTGGTGATCCCGGCGCTGTTCACGCCGCTCGGGCCCTGGGCGGTGGCGAGCGTGTGGATGAACTCCGTGGGGGCCGAGGCGCTCAACAACCTGCACTCGTTTCTGATCATCGCGCCCAACCATGCAGGCGATGACATGTGGCGCTTCGACGGGCCGGGGATGGGGCGCGGGGAGTTCTATCTGCGGCAGGTGCTGGGCTCGGTGAACTACGCGACGGGCACCGACGTGGGGGACTTCCTCCAGGGGTTTCTCAACTACCAGATCGAGCACCACCTGTGGCCCGACCTGCCGGCGCGGGCGTACCAGAAGCTTCAGCCGAAGGTTCAGGCGGTGTGCGAGAAGCACGGCGTGCCGTACGTGCAGGAGGGCATCGTCCGGCGAGTGAAGCGGCTGGTCGATGTGATGGTGGGGAAGACGTCGATGCTGCGCGCGGCGGCGGCGGTGAAGGAGCGGGTCGCGGCGACGGTCGAGGGGATGGCGGGGGCGGCGGAGGGGTGACTTCGGGCGCGTGTCGGTCGGTGCTGGGTCGGCGCGCGGTCCGACCGAGAGGCCCACGGCCTAACCGCGCCGTTCAGAGCGAACCGAGTCCCGTCTTGGCGCCACTCTGCACCGAAGGAAATGGAGTCGAGACATCGGTGGCAGGTAACTCTGGAGAGGACACACTGTCTCTTGACAGCCTGCCAACGCCAATGGTTCACACTGAGTTGGTGGGAGGTGGAAATGAACATTGCAACATCCGCATCGAGTGATGCGCCAGGGGCCAACCCCTGCGTCTTCCATACGACGCCCACTTCAATGCTGAGTACTATAAATACGCAGCAGACCAGCACAGGACGATTGAGAAAGCCTCGGCACTACTGACACTTCTGAGTTCCGGCTCAGCCGCAGTGATCTCGAAGATCTGGGCGGGGCACCCCAATATTCAGGCCGACGACCGCAGGCCTGGACGGGCGCGTCCCCCCGGGTAAGGCCGACGACCGCAGGCCTGGACGGGCGCGTCCCTCCGGGTAAGGCCGACGACCGCAGGCCTGGAGTGGTGCTCCCGGGGCGGCGGCGTCGCGATAGGGCACGACAAACCTCTTGCCTCCCTCCCCCGCTCAATGAAACGATCGCCCCGAAAGGGAGGGTCCACCCCAATGAGCAAGTCCAGCAAACCCGTCCAGCCATCCGTCACGCCCGCTGCCGACACTTCATCCAACACCAATACCGACACCGCGCCCGCCCCCTTCTCTTCTCGTGAGTCCATGCGCCTCCTGCGCATCAGCCGCTTCCTCGTGAAGATCGCCGACCCCTCCCTCGCCCGCAGCCGCGCCCGCGTCGCCTATTCCACCAATGACCATCTGGAGGGCTGGCGCCTCTACCGCGTCGCCGCCGGTGAGGGGCAGCCCCTCGACGTCACGCCCCCCGACGCGCCCACGGGCGGCGCCAACGTCGGCATCCTCCAGCACCTCGACGACTTCGAAAACAAGTGGTTCCCCCGCACGCGCCGCATCATCGAGCGCTTCGCCCCGGCGTCCCACCGCGAGAGCCTGCTCGAAGCCTTCTTCCGCGACCTCCAGCAACAGCCCCTCGGCCCGCTCGTGGTCGGCTCCGTCGGCACCTTCCTCGACCGCGTCGAGGCCCTCGCCAAGAGCGACGTCCCCGGCGCCGCCAAGGTGCGCTCCGTGCTCGCCGAGCGCGGCCTCGACGAGGCCCACGTCGCGCGCCTCCGGCAGACCCTCGGCGAGGCCCGCACGCTCAAGAACGCCCCCGCCGCCCCGGTGATCGATCCCGCCGTCGCGCTGCGGGCACGGCGCGAAGCCTACGAAGCATGCCTATCCGGTTGCCACCCAAGCGGTTCGGTCGGGAAACGTAGGCGGATGTGCGCAAGCCGCCCGGGACACCGCGCCGCGTCAGAGCACGGGGGCGGCGTGAGCGCGCGGCAGACACCCCGCAGCGCGGGGGAGCGGTCGGCGGCACCTCGCGCGGCGCCCGCGACCCCCGCAGCCGCCCCGCACGCTGGCGGCCACCCCGCGGCACCCCGCGGCCCCGTCCGCGCGCCACGGCGCCTCGGAGCGCCCGCGCTGACCGACTAAGCCTCCAACACCTCCGCCTCGGGTGGCAGGTCGGGCATCGGGTCGCGGTTCATCTCAGCCCCGCAGTTTGGGCACTGCAACTTGCGCTCAGGCAAATTCTTCTCTCGCGGGATGTCAACACTGAAAGCCGAGTAGCATGCCGTGCAAGTGCCACGCTGAGTAAAAAGAAGATTCTTCTTCATTGAATCATCAAACCGAACAACTTTATCGCGGCCGCCCCTCTTAGCCTCTGAAACCACGATCTCAAGAGTCTTGAGGATGCTGGTTGGCTTTTTCGTGGCCATGTCTGACGACAGTAGCCAACCAATGCTGACGGTGCATGCCATCGGTTTCGCGATCTTCTCGACGACCTTATGAGAGTTCTTGATGCACTCCCTAAATGCGTCAAGCCCCTTATGCACCATCTCTGGAGTGGCTTCGACGTGGGACGGCTTTCCAGCGGATGTCTGCTTTGTCATGCCAAGAATATAGAACTCATCGCCATGGGCTCGGAACGCGGTGGCACCATGAGCGAACCTTTCCTCCGCGGACCGCAATTCTCTCGACACGGCGACCAACATCTCATTGGCAGCGTCATACCCGAACTCGTCGTTTACCGACTTGAACCGATCAATCTCAACGAACGCCACCCAAAACCTCTCCCCCGTGTCCACAAGGCGTGCCAACTCCTCTTTGAGCGCGATCTCGTTTGGCAGGTCTGTGAGGATGTCTATCTTTTGGTCTGCTTCGATCGCAGCGACCAAAGCCCTGCGCATTTCTTGTGAGATTAGTTCGACGTCTGGTCTCTTGAACTTCACGCGGCCACCGCATGCTGCAAGCGAACGATGAGTTGATTGAGAGTTGACTCTGCGTAAGGTTGCGTGTTTGGAGCAAACGCAACGACGTAAGATACGATGCCTCGCGATGGGTGACCGAACGTGACGTGCCACTCTGGCCGGTCACCGACCCCACGACCGAACTCTGCGGACATTGGCTCCAAACCCATAATCCGTAGTGATGTGGACAATGCCGCGTGAAAGTTCTTGCGTCGGTTGCTGTCGTCAAGCGCAGACAGACCATATATCCCCACGCCAACAGCTACTCCAGCAGCGATCATTGCGAGTACCTTCTCGTTTTCGGTTGCCATAGCGCGAATTGTACCAGAACCCGCGCTGATTTCTAGTCCTGCTCTGGTAGCGTCCGCCCCATGCGACGTGTTGCGGTAGCGGTGGCGATGCTGGCGGTGGGGTGCGAGCGCCCGCGCACGGAACTCATCGTGCGGGTCGACAGCGAGGTCGCGTGGGGCCCGCGGCAGACGATCCAGGCGGTGACCCTCACCGTGCGGCGCGGTGGCCCCGCGGGGCTCTTGCGGAGCGCCCGCACGACGACCCTCGGCGACGGAGACGGGCGCCTCCCGTTGCCGCTGCTGGTGGGCGTCATCGCGGCCGACGACGACACCGACACGCCCGTCTGGATCGAAACGCTCGGGTGCGGCGATCCCAACGGCTGCGACCCGTCGACAGCCGTCGTGGCGCAACGGGCCGTGGTGCGCTTCACCCGCGGGCGCACCGAAGAGGTGCCACTGCTTCTCGCGTCCGCGTGCGTTGGGGCAATGTGCGGGAGCGACGAACGGTGCGGAGAGCGTGGGCGCTGCGAACCCGCTACGCGGGCGACGGTACGCCCGTTCGATGGGGTCGACGCCGGGACGGCGGCTGCAGACGTCGAGACAGATGCGATCGGAGTCCGTGACATCGGGGCGGACACGGCGAACCGTGATGTCACGGTCGACGCACCCACTACCGCAGACATCGGGCGTGACGTGACTACCGTTGACGGAACGAAGGACGCGGGCGATGCGTCCACGACCATCGACCGGCTTGCAGTGGACGTCGTGATTCCTGTGGATGTGGCAATGGACGATGTGCCGAGGACGGATGTCATCGCACCGTGTGGCGCCGGAGAAACGAGATGCGGCGGTGCATGCGTGAACACCGCCTCCGACAGAGATCATTGCGGGATATGCGACAACCCATGCCGTGGTGGTTGGGGTTGTCGTGACTCCGCATGCATTGTATCGCCATGTGACGCTGGGGCACCGCTGGCCGACGGGGCGTGTCCGCCACGCGTTCCGATGTGCCCTTCTGGCATGCGGCTGATCCCAGAAGGGATGTTTCAGATGGGGTCCAATACCTACTCGTACGAGCAGCCGGTTCATGGCGTAAGACTTACGGCATTTTGCATGGGCATTACAGAAGTGACAGTGTCGGAATACCGTTCCTGTGTATCCGCCGCGCGTTGCTCCGAACCAAACACCACAACCGCATGCAACTGGTTAGTGCCAGACCGCGACAACCATCCTGTCAATTGTGTCGATTTCGACCAATCGCGCACTTATTGCCGATGGCGTGGCGGCGACCTACCAACCGAGTCGCAGTGGGAGTACGCCGCACGCGGCACCGACGGCCGAACCTACCCCTGGGGCAATGAATCGCCAACGACGCAATTGTGCTGGAATCGTCTCACTACTCCCGGCTCAACCTGCGCGGTCCGCTCGTTCCCGTCTGGTGATTCGCCACTCGGATTGTCCGACATGGCAGGCAACGTCTTTGAGTGGGTACTAGACTATTGGTACCAGAACTACGGTGCGGCAACCGATGCCGGATCGTATGCGCTAGATCCCACGGGACCTACATCTGGGATCAACCGTGTGTTGCGTGGCGGTGCTTGGGTCGACACATCATCGACGAACATGCGGACGACAGCACGGGGCAATGGGTCGACTGGCATTCGATTCAATCAGATAGGCATCCGATGCGTTTCTAGGCCAATGTAGCTTTGGGTTCATTCGTCGCACAGTAATTCTGATAACCAACATCGAATAACGCCCTCCCCACAATCGTCCGTCGTCTCTTGCATGTCCCGAATCCGTTGCTACCTTCCGCGCACTCTCCCATGCGCCCGCGTTCACGCATACGCCGCCTCACTTCGCGCATCCCGCGACGGCTGCGGCTGTTGCAAGAGCGGATACTCCGCAAGCGCAACCCCGATGAGGCCAAGACCGTGCGCGGCGTCCCCGTGGTGCCGCGTCGGCCCGCAGAGCAACCGCGGTCTCTGCTGGAGTTTCAGCGGGCGTTCCCCGATGAACCCGCGTGCGCCGACTACATGGAGCGCGTGCGGTGGCCCGATGGGTTCGCGTGCCGTTATTGCGGCGTCGTGGCAGAGCCCTACCGCTTCAAGGCGCGCCCCGAAGTGCTCCGCTGTCGGTCGTGTCAGCAAGACACCTCGCTGACGGCGGGGACGGTCATGCACCGCACGAAGCAACCGCTGCACATCTGGTTCTGGGCGGCCTACCTCGTCTCGACACAGACGCCCGGCATGTCGGCACTCCAGTTTCAGCGACAGCTCGGGCTCACCCGCTATGAGACGGCGTTCCAGTTGTTCCACAAGCTGCGCGCGGGGATGGTGCGACCCGACAAGGACCGCATCGGCGAGGAGTTCCCCGTCGAGGTCGACGAGTCCTTTGTGGGCGGGCGCACCAAGGGCAAGGGACGCGGCAACACGGACGCCCCGCTGGTGATCGCCGCGGTCGAAGTGCGCTACCGGCAGAGCGAGAAGAAAGGGCGCCGCGCCAAGTACGCGGGGCGTCTTCGCCTGCGGCACATCGTCTCCCGCGAGCAAGCAGAGTGCGAGGAGTTCGTCATGGACTCCATCGCGAAGGGTTCCGTGGTCCGCACCGACGGGCACAACGGCTACAACCGGCTGACCCGTCTCGGTTACCAGCACGAATCGCTGGTGCTCGACGGCGAGCACGACCTGATCGAGCAGCACCTCCCGCTGGTTCACATCGTCTTCTCGAATCTCAAGACGTGGCTGCGCGGCACCCACCACGGCGTCAGCGCGCAGCACCTGCAAGCGTACCTCAATGAGTACGTCTTCCGCTTCAACCGGCGCTTCTACCCGATGACGTCGTTTGCGTCGGTGCTCGGCATCGGGACGGTCCGCGAAGGGCCGACCTATGAGGGTCTCTACGAGGGCGACTACAAGCACCCGAACCCCTCGGGCCCGCGCCGGTTGCGCGTCTCCAAGGTGAGCGCCGCCACGCGCGAACGCATGCGGAGCAAGTACCGATGACGCTAGTAGAACCCCGCCTTGCGCTTGTTGCAGACCGGCAGGCGCCCCGTGTCGGACTCGAAATGGTGCAGCACGACGTACTCGGTGAGCATGACGTGGACGAAGAGCAGCGACTCCTTTTCGACGTGACCGATCTTGGCGCGATCCCGCAGGTGCGTTCGCAACCGCACCCGAACGTCGCGCCCGCCCTCGGTGCCGCCGATGTAGACAATGGCCGTCGCCTCGGGGTTCACGATCGCGTAGATGACCCGCGCGAGGTCGTAGGTGTCCGTCGAGAGGGCTTGCGCGAGGGTGCCTGCCGCCTCGAAGCCATGCTCTCGCAAGAGGTCCGCGTGGCGGGCGTCGAGGGTGTCGGGAAGCACGAGGTCATCGGGTTCGTCGCGCGGGGGCACCAGAGGGCGGTCGGGTTCGTCCATGGTCGCAGGCTGCGACAGGGCGAACGGCGACCGCGAGTTTCCGGCGCGACCGCCAAGGGTGTGACGGACCGTCGGGATGGTGACGGTGGCCAGTGCTTCTATGTGGAGTTCACGGCGCGATGATGACCCGTGCTGTCCGCGATACCTGCATTGAGTTCGCCCGCTCTACGTCGTCGCGTGTAGAGCGAGTGGCGCTGATGGTGGTGGCGTTCTTCGCAGAACGAGACGAGTCCTTTGATCAGCCCACTGCCGGTCATGTTCCAGTGGAATTCGCCGCTGAGATGGCCAAATCCACAGATGGCGTCGCTGAACTTTTGCGCGAGGCTACTCGCGCATTGCGGCAGTCGACGCCGACGGTCGCAGACGCACCGGAACCCCCGAAAGGGCGCAACTAATGTATGCGCTACCTGCGGCCCTTTTGTCTTTGCCGCGGTACACCCGCGGCATGCCTAATCAGGGTTGAGTGGCTGAGCTGAGCGCCGCTTCGCCCGCAGCGTATCAACCGCCAGCGTGCCGTCGCCCCTCTGGACGGGAGCTCCGGGATTCTGTAGTCGCAGCCTATGAGCGACGCCGCCACCGACGTGCCGAGTCC
>JBGARZ010000035.1:0-14485 GCA_044229975.1 Polyangiales bacterium | reverse complement strand
GTCGCCACCACGGTCGGGCTGAACTTTCGACCGCCCCCCCGGTGGTCACCAGCGTGATGGTCGCTCGCGTGGGCCGTTGGTGACGCGTGCGCCTTGCCTGTCTTGGCAGCGGCGGTGGGCTATGCCCCATGTGGTCGTGTCGCAGGCTGCGGTCAGGGCCTCGGCGTCGTTGCGCGCGGTGGTGAGGATGTCGCGGATGGGGATGCGGTGCTCGACCGTCGGTCCTGCCGCGACGGTGCTGGGCAGGGTGGTGTCGATGCCTGCGCCGCAGAGGCAGCAGGGGGTGCCGGGCTCGTGGGCTGCGATGTAGGCCTTGGCTGCGGTGCGGTACCTGCGATGTGAGCGCGGGTCACGCATCGAGGTCGGTGAGGATGTCGTTGCCTTCGCGTGCCATGCGCTCGAGCCGCATGTCGAGCAGTGCGTCGATGCGCTGCTGCCTGAGCTCGGCGGGGAGGTTGGCGAGGGCGAGGTGGAACAGGGCTTCGTCGATGCTGTCGATGGTGGTTCCGCTAGCGAACACGGACCCTCCCGGGACATGACGAACGCCCCGGACATGAAGTCGCGGGGCGTATCCATCCCGCAGTTCGCAGGACCGCGACCAGCGTACCCGAGGGGTACGACATGCGCCACTTCACGTCAAGCCCCAACCCTCATCCGCAGCCGCCACACGCCACCGAGGTCGTAGCGCGACCCCTGCTGCTCGATGAGCCCTTGCTCGGCCCATCGCTGGATCGTGCGCTTGCTGATGTCGACGATCTCGACGATCTCGGCCGGCGTGCGCCAGATGCGCTGATCCTCGTCGTGCAGGCACAGCAGTTTGAGCCGCTTCGTGTTCCACGTCGTCCCGCAGCGTCGGCAGTAGACGTCGTCGGTTGGTCGTCCGGGGATGAGGCGGATGCGGTTGTGGCAAGGTCGCCCGTCGGCTTCGGGGTGGTCGCCGGGGCACAGCAGTCGCTCACCATCGGTGCGCTCGTGGTCGGGGTCGAGGTGTTCGAGCTTCCCGCGCAGGTCGCCCACCTCCTCGGCCATGATCTCGATCGGCCACTCGGCGTCCTCTGCGAGCCGTAGGAGCCACGAGCGCAGGAAGGTGACACATCCACCCACGGTCGCCGGGTTCGTGGCTGTGTGGACGCCGTAGGGCGCGAGTGAGTGCCTCTCGCGAACCAGCTTCTCCCACGACTCGAGCAGGGGCAGCGCGTCGTTCCCGATCGCCGCGTCGAGGCTGGCGATGTCGAGGGGCGGCCTCGAGCCGGGCACGCTGCGTCCACCTTCGCCGTGGCCGGTGCGGGGCATGAGCCACGCGGATGCCCAGCGGGTGAGTTCGGCGATGCGGGCGAGGTTGTCGTCGATGCGGTCGGTGCAGATGCCGCAGAGGGTGGCGCCGTCGCGCGGGTCGCGGCGGGCGCAGATCACGCACTTCACGCGGGCTCCTCGATGACGATGCGGTTGAGGTGTGCTGCACGCCCACGGCGCAGGCGTGCGAGGCGGCAGCCGACCTTTCGCCGGGCGCCTTTCTCGCTGTGGGCGAACCCGCGGGCGAGGTCGAACGCGAACAGTGCGTCGGGGTCGTCGTCCTGGTTCGCGAGCGGCCCGGACACGGTCCAGTACCAGCGCCCGAGCAGCCAGTCGCCGCCGTTGCTGACGATCGTCACGGTGTAGCGGCTCATTCCGTGGACTCCTCGACCTCGGGGCAGGGCCACGCGACGCCAGCGAGGACGTCGGTGGACTCGTAGGTGCAGAGCGGGCAGATGGGGTCGGGCCACGGCCAGAGCGTCGCGGGCTCGTGGCGCCCGCCGTTGGCAACGATGTACGACAGGACGCCCGCGCGGGCGTGGGCGGCCTTGCTGGGGACGTAGGTCACGGTGACGCGCGGCTCGTCGGTCACTTCGCGGTGCCCTCCTGCTCGGCGGCCCACATCCACAGCGCGGCGGCGAGGGCGTTGGCCTGGTCGACGGTGAGCATGAACGCCGCGTCCGTCGAGTCGGGTCCGTCGCCCATCAGCGCGATGCGGAGGCATTCGTTCCACGACTTCGCCGTGGCTAGGTCGATGTCGAGCCAGTGGTTCGGCTGGTAGTCGACCTCCCACGCGGTGAGTGCGTCGTCGCGGCTTGACCAGACGCTCATGCGGTCTCCTCGGGTGCTCCGACGCTGCTGGTCGCGTGACACCCTCGGCGGTATCCCGACGCGGTTCCACAC
The DNA here is from genome assembly GCA_044229975.1 of Polyangiales bacterium. Classification (GTDB taxonomy): domain Bacteria; phylum Myxococcota_A; class Polyangia; order Polyangiales; genus SCUS01. The sequence goes on along the minus strand of JBGARZ010000035.1, from coordinate 12,289 downwards.
TCATGTATCGGCACGTTTAGGTTTTTTTGTTTGGTTTTGTCACCGACGACGTCGCGTGGCCGGTGGTCTTGGTGTGCTTCTCGGCGTCGCGGTCGGAGCGGGGTCCGCTGCCGGCGGCGTCGCAGTGGGGCAGGTGCTCGTGGGCGATGCGGGCGGCGAGGTTCGTGGTCACCGGCGGAACCACCTCCGCCACCACGCGGGGGGGTAGTCGCGCTCGATGTGGTCGTACTCCGGCGCGCGGACGTCGAGGGCGATGGGCACCGTTCGGGCGACGGCCATCCACTGCTCGCGGATCTCTGCGGCCTGGCGGGGTGAGATGGCGTGCGGGAACCGCAGGACGCTCGGCTCGCGACGCCGCGGGGGGTTGCGCCTGGCCGCATCCAGTCGGCGGCTCACGGCGTTTCCTGCGGCTGCGAGGGGACGTGGATGTAGCGCTTGCCGAGGATGACGACGGGTTCGCCGCGGGCGACGGATTCCGCCAGGTGCGGCGGGTAGGGCGGGCGCAGCCGCAGCTCGACCACCTCCGCGACGAGGTGGTGGAACCCGCACGCCCACACGACCGGTGCACCGTCCGCTGTGAACGCGCAGTCGTCGGGGGCCCACGAGCCGCAGAACGTGATTCCGGCGTCGAGGTCGATGCTCACGCCGCACCTCCCCGGCGGCAGACGGGGCAGGCGCCGACGCGGAAGCCGTGGTCGTCGATGTCGGGGTTCAGCGCCTCGGCGACGGTGGGCAGCTGCGGCGCGGTGGCCTGCCCGGTGGGGTTGACGTAGCGGAGGCCGTTGGGGTGGCGGGTGTCGGGGTCGAGTGCGCCGCGGATGCTGCCGGCGACGACGGTGCGCCAGGGTCGGTCGTCGGCGCCGATGGCTCCCACGACGGTCGTCCAGTCCCAGTCGGGTCGGATGCTGACGATGACGGTGGCGATGGCTCCGATGGGGTCGCCGCCTAGTGCCATGCTCCGGCTGGAAGTTGTCATGTCTTGTCTCTCTCTCACTCTCCCTCTCTCTCTACGTCGGACGCGTCCGATTTCGTCCGCGGACGTGTCCGCGAATGTCCGCGGACGCTAGGCGGCGCCACCGGGTTCCCCCTCGCGCTTCTGGCGGCGGGCTTCGCGCTTGCGGCGGGCGTCCTGCCTGCGCTTCTCGGCGACCCAGTCGAACTCGTGCTGCCACTTGTCCCAGGACCGCACGCACCACCCGGTCGGGCTGCGCTGCCAGTACCCGCCGGCCTCGAGCTCGGCGGCCAGCGCGGCGTATCGGCGCCCGAGTCCGGTAGCCAGTCCGGGAAGGTCAACCTCGGGGATGCTGCCGCCGGTGTTATTGAGGCCGCAGTACGCCATGCCGCGAAGGAACAGCAGCTCAGCGTGGGGGCTCGTGCGGGTGTGGGCGAAGTCGACGCGGTAGCGCACGCTGAGCTTCACGAAGTCCTCGGCGCTCACGGTGTCGGCTCCCTGGTGTCGGTGAGGTGCTGTTCGATGTCGATGAGGGCTTGCGTCGGCCGTTCGCGGAGGTCGCCGGTCCAGTCGTGGCGGGTGCAGGTCGCGGCGTATCCGATGTCGTAGCCGCGGACGTCGCGGACGCGCTCGATGCGCGTGTCGTGGGCGGTCACCAGAGCGCCGCCTGCCCGGTGTCGGTGGGGTACGGGCACTCCGCGCAGCCGCAGGCGGTGGCGTGCTGGTCGCGGCCGGTGGGGTGCCACCGTGACGTCGGGGAGCAGTGGCGGCAGCACGAGAACGTCACGACGCCACCCGCCCGTACACCTCGGCGTACAGCGTCTCCGACCGCAGGTGCGTCGCCTCGGCGATCTGCGCCCGCGACACCCCGGCGGCATCCATGCGCCGCGCGGCCTCTATGCGCTCGTCGCGGGTGGTCATGCCGCACTCCCGGTGCGACGTCGGCGATGCCCCTCGGCGCTTTGCTTGTTGTGGCACGTCTTGCAGGTTCGTCGTCCACGCCACACGACGTCGTACTCGTGCCCATAGGGACAGTGCGTCTTAGCCGCGTTGACAGCGGTGATGCCAACGCCACGCAGCACGTTCTCGCGATCGGTCACCGGCTCAAGGTGCGCGGGGTTCACGCAGATTCGATTCCGACAGAGATGGTCGAGGACGAGTCCGTCGGGGACCGGGCCGACCAGCTGCTCGTAGGCGAAGCGATGTGCAGAAACGTGCGGACCACGGTTGCCGCCCGTATTGAACTTCCCGTAACCCTCAGTTCCCCGTCCAGCGCGCCATTCCCAACACCCAGACTCGGTGAAGCAATCCACCTTGAGCCAGAAACGAACCCGTGGGTCGATGCGCTTCACGCCGCCACCTCGGCGTCCTGCGCGGCTTCGAGTGCTTCCTGCCGCGCCAGATCCCACACGACCTCGCCGCCATGCCACACGGCCCCGCCGGCGATGATCGACACCTTCGACTGCTGCGGCTTCGTCGCCTCAACGCACCAGTCGCGCACGGGGCAGCGCGCGCACACGGCAAGCGCCGCGGCGATGTACTTCTGTGCCCACGTGTCGGGGGCGCCGTGCCGCATCAGGTGGCGGGTGTTCCCGTCGAGCCAGTCGACGAACAGGTCGTGCCGCGACTTGCACTCGACGTCGTCGATGCCGGGGTGGGGGACGTGCAGCTTCGCCCACAGGTCGACGCCGTTCGGGGACTCGTACCTGTACCCGGTCACGGTTCCTGCTTCCTTGGTGCGGATGGCGCGGATGGCGCACCAGGCGGCGTTGCGGGTGATGCCGAGAATGCGGCTGATCTCGGCGGCGCCCTTGCCCTGCTCGTAGAGGGGGCGGACTCGGCCCTGGGTGTCGGGGCGGCGCAGGGGGTAGTCCTCGATACGCCCGTTGGTGGTAACGGTCTCGTGGCAGTTGGAGCAGAGGCCGCGGCCAGCGGTGGCCCGGGCGCGCTTCCCGCAGCGGCGGCACTCGATGGCGAGCTTGTCGCTCATGCGGCACCGACCCAGCGGTAGGTCCGGTGGATCTTGCCTGCGTTGCCGCCGCGCACGTCGTCGCTGATCTCCGTGCCCGCGTAGGCGAGGTGGCCGGCGAGCCGCAGTGCGCGGTACGTCTGCCCCACGACGTGGGACGGGATCACCCACTCCGGCATCGCGGCGAGGTAGGCGCGGACGGCGTTCGGCGACACGATGCCGTCGTGGACTTCGGCGCACAGCGCTATGGCGGCTGCGACGTGGCGGCGTGCGTCGGCGTGGGGGTCGTCGGGTGTCGCGTCCACGGGGAACGCGAGCTGCGCGGCGGTCACCGGGTCAGCGCCAGTGCGAGGAGGATGAAGCCGACGGCGATGCCGCACACGGCGACGGAGACGGCTGCTGCGATGCGGTCCACTACTGCGGTCCTCTCTGGTCGTTGGTGGTGACGGCGCCCCGGTCGCGGCCCTCGGCGGCTCGGGTTAGCTCGAGGAGCCGCTGGTCGAGGGCGGCGATGGTGCGGCGCAGGCTGGCGTTCTCGCGTCGGAGGCGGTCGGCTTCGTCGCTGGTGTCGGTGTCGGTGGGGCCGGATGCGCGGGATGCGGTGAGCCGGTCGAACGCGGTCGGCAGCGCCGGGTACTCGCCGGTCACGAGGCGTTCCTTCGGATGCCGAGTTCGCGCTCGAGCTGGTCGATGCGTCGCTCACGCTCGCGCAGGGTCACCGGGTCGAACTCGCGCCAGCGGTCCTCGCGGTCACCCTCGGACGCCCACTGCATCGCCTTGAACGGCCAGAGGTAGAGCGAGATCCGCTGCCGGTTGATGAAGTCGTCTCGCACGTACCTTGCGCCGTGCCACTCGGCACGAGCACGAGCGGCGTCCACGGCTGCGGTGTGGTTGCGGAATGCCAGCCCGATGCGGAAGTACCCGACAACGAGCGCCAGGGCGAGGATCAGCCACGCCACCTCAGCCACCCCACCTTCGCGGCAGCCGTGCCAGCACCCGGTCGATGCCGGCGACGAGGGCGAAGCCGACGCGGCTGAGCGCCCAGGCGACGTCGGACACAATGGGGCGGATCACGACGCACCGCCTCGGGCAGCGTTGAGCAGGACGCGCACGGCGTCTGCCGCGAACACGAGACCGGCATCCGTCAAGACGACGGTCTCGTCCTTGCGCTCGGCCTCGATGACGTCGAGCGCCCGCCGGTACGCCTCCGCCTCGATGATCGGACGGGCTGCGGCGACGGCGGCTGCGGCCATGTGCGTGCTGACCGAGTTCACCTCGACGCCACAGCGACAGAAGTACCCGCTCGCGTAGTGCGCTTCCAGCGCCTCGGCGGCTGCCGTGACGGCGGCATCCTGGGTCATGCGACTCCATCCCTCGAGCGACGCTTGTGATCGAACGCGGTGCGGCACGCGCGGCAGTGACGGCGGCCAGCGTGGTAGTAGGTGTTCTTCGGGGGCGTGAACCGGAGCCCGCGCAGACAGAAGGACTTGGCCGCGTTCTCCGCCACGGGCGAGACGCCGCGCAGAGTGTTGGTACGCGAGGTGACGGCCTCCATGTGATCCGGGCGCACACAGCGGCGGTTCCGACAGAGGTGGTCGAGCTGCAGTCCTTCCGGGATCTCGCCGTGCTCCCAGATGTAGGCGAGTCGGTGAGCTCGGAACGTCGCCCCTCCGGAGTAGAAACGCCCGTAACCGCTTGTGAACATGGAGCCGTTCCACATCCAGCAGTCGGCCTTGTCCACGTTGGCCCAGAAGCGCTCGAAGTCGGTGGTCATCCCCAACCACCGCCCCGCACCCGCTCGTACACGTCGAGCTCGGCTTTGCGGTCGTGGCGGCGGGTGGCGACGGCGCACCACACGAACAGGCCGGCGAACGCGAGCCAGAACGCGAGGCCGACGACGCCGTTCACGACTCCCCCCGCAGGAGGCGCACGTCGTGGTCGCGCTGCGCCTTCTGCTCGCCGTACATCTCGGCCCACGAGTCGGTGGTGTGCGGCTGCTCGGCGAGCCAGTCCGCCACGACCGCGAGCACGGCGTCGGCGGCGTCGAGTTGGTCGGGGGCCGGCTGCTGGGCGCTCCGGCTGAACTCGCCGTAGAACTCGGCGCACCACGCCTGCGCCACCTGCTCGCGCAGCGTCGGGGGCTGCGGGTCGAGGAGGTCGCGCACCTTCGCCAGCGCGTCGGCAATGGGGTGGTACGTGCCGTCGCCGGTATCGACCAGCATTTCCAGGGCGTGGTTCGCGAGCCAGGCGTGCTCCCTCGCGACGTCGATGGGGATAGTGGTGGTCGCGGACGGGTCGTCGCGGGCGTCCAGGGCGGCGAGGACGGCGGCGGCGAACACCGTCGTGTACTCGCTGTCGTCGGCTCCCGCGCACAGCGCCCGGACGCGGGCGGTGGCGGCACGGGCCTCGTCGTAGCCGTCGCAGTCGACCTTCGCGCCGTCGATCCACGACTGCTTCGCGTTGACTAGCGCCCGCAGCCGCTCCGTCTGCTCTGCCCGGATTTCGAGCAACAGTCGGGTCTTCGCCAGCGCCTTTCGCGTGTGCCTCAAGCGGTTGCGGTCGGTGGCCCGCGTCACTCGCAACTGCTCGACCTCTACGTGAGCGGCGAGCAGGTCGCTCGTGAGGGCCGCCTCCACCGCCGCGGCGTGCGTCAGGTGCCGGAGTGCCTCGTCGCGTTCTTCCAGCGCGGCCCGCTCCTTCTCCCGCGCGACGGCGGCCAGAGACTGCGCATCGTCACGCTCTCGGATGAGCGAGTCGACCTGCTCGTCGTAGTGCTGCCACGCCGCATCGCGCATGGTCCGCAAAGACCGGACTTCGGCCACGAGCGCCGGGACGTCGGTGGCGAGAATCACGGCGGCGTCGTACTGCTGCCCGGTCGGGGAGGTCAGCGCGGCGTGGGCGCGGGCCTCGATCGCGTCAAGGTTCAGTTCGCTCACGACGCCTCCGCCTCGGTCATCAACTCGATGTCGCCCTCAGCGCGGTAGCCGTAGCGCACGTAGTCCTTGCCCCCGTCGAGGAAGATCGCGCCGCATGAGCAGTCCACGAAGTCGTGGCGGTGCTTCGACTCGATGACGTCGCCGCACCGGTTGCACTTGGCGCGGCTGCGCGTGATGCGCGGCGGGAGCGGTTCGGTGCTGAACCCAGCCACTACCCCCACCCCCCGCCCCGGACCCGCTCGTAGGCGTCGAGCTCGGCCTTGCGGTCGTGGCGGCGGGTGGCGACGGCGCACCACACGAACAGGCCGGCGAACGCGAGCCAGAACGCGAGGCCGACGACGCCGTTCACGACGCACCTCGCAGGAGGCGCACGTCGTGGTCGCGCTGGGCGTCGAGCGCGGGGTAGCCGCTGTCACCGACGAGCGGTTGCGCGGCGAGCCAGTCCGCGACGACCGCGAGAGCGGCGTCAACGGCGGCGTACATGGCCTGCTTGTTCGCCTCGGGCACGTCGGCCCAGGCGACTCGGCTGCGGGCCTGCGTCTCCCAGCCGACCTCAGCGGCTCGGGCCTCGTAGGCGTCGTGCATCGCTCGCGCCACCTGCTCGCGCAGCGTCGGGGGCTGCGGGTCGGAAGCCGGAGCGATGACACGCAGCGCGCACACGGCGCACCCGCCAGCGTCGTGAACGACGTTGACGTGCCCGCAGGCGCAGAGGGCGCCGATGACGTCGCCCGGCTTCGGTCCGCGCTCCTGGCAGACGGCGCTCATCGCCGCTTCCCCCTCACGGCGCGCACGTTCCCGCTGCCGTCGATGGAGCCGAAGCCCGACGCCGACGACGACGTCCGCTGCGACGGCAGCGGGTACGTCGACTGCGCGGCGACAGCGGCCCGGTGCGCGGCGCGGAACTCCTCGACGCGGCGGCGGTCCTCCCACCACGCGACCAGCGCCACCCACGCCGCGACGACCAGCGTCGCGACGCCGATCGCGGCGAGGAACAGCACGAGGACGGCGACGAAGGTCGCGCTCGCGTTCCAGTTCATACGGACCCCTCCTTCGGGGCGAAGTACGCGTCGTCGATCCGGGCGTAACCGGAGCCGAGGCACGTCGGGCACAGCGGGACGGGGGTGTTCGGCGGGAACTGCTGGTTGGCGTCCGCGTCGCGGGTCTCGTGGCAGCCCTCGGTGGTGCATTCGAGCCTTCGCTGGCCGAGGTGGATGTGGGCCGTGATCTCGCCACAGCAGTCGCACCAAGCGTTCGAGAAGATGTCGGTCACGGTCCCGCCTCCTCGTCGATCTCGCCGGAGCCGCCACAGCTGCGGCACGTCACGAACACGAGCGGGCGACCGTCGACCTTCGCGTAGGAGCCGTGGCCCTCGCAGACGGGACATGTGCTCACGCCGCACCCGCCTGGGACTCGAGTGCGTCGATCAGCGTCATCGCCTCGCGCTTGCTCAGCTCGTTGCGGGACTCGACCTCACGACCGATCACCGACGACACGATCGCGAGGGCCTGGTCGCGCGACTGGCCCTTCATCAGCGCGCCGATCTTCCGAAGCTGCGCGTCGGTGACCCCCTCGCCAGCGCTGCGGTCGCCCGCGTGGCTGCGGGTGGCCGGCGGCACGGGGGCTTCCCCACCGCCCGTGCCGCCGGGGGTCTCGGGCGCCAGCGTCACGCTGATGTCCTCCTTCGCCCACAGGTCGAGGGCGACGCCGAAGCGCATGGCGGCGTTGCGGATCGCGTCGCCGATGGCCTCCTTCACGGCGTTCGGACCCTTCTTGCCCTGGGCATCGCCGTAGCCGAGGCGCGTCACGCCGCAGACCGTGAGCCGGATCCACAGCCCGCCGATGGCGTCGAACGCAGGCAGCCCGCGCTCGTCGAGGGCGACGGGCTCCCACGACCACTCCGGGTCGACCTCGAGCAGCCGGGCCGTCGTCGCGGCGTGGCCGACGTAGGCGAGGCGCTGCCCGCCGCCGCGGTCCTGGTAGCCGATGGCGCTGCGCGGGAACGGCTCCCGCAGCTGCGCGGCCTGGTCCGGCTTCACGCGTCGTCACCGTCCTGCGGGATGCGGAACTCGGGCGGCTGCGGCACCTCGGGCACCCACCGGCGCGGCTGCCACAGCAGCACCGCGCCCAGGGCCTCGCGAGCGATGGCGATCGTCTGCGGCAGCGGCGCGTCGTGGATCGTCAGGAACGGCGCGGTCATGCCGTCACCGCCAGGTCGCGGCCGTGGATGTCGACCTCGGCCAGCACCTCGACGCGGCGGGCCTTCGCCTTCGCCACTTCGCCTGGGATGGGGCGCAGGTCGACGCGGTGGACGCGGCAGCGCAGGAACCGCGTCGCGTCCTCGTAGTAGTACGACGCCTGCACCGGGGTCGGCGACAGGTGCAGACCGCCGCCGCAGCCGTGGTCGTCGGTCCATGCGTCGTCCTGCACGGTCTCGCCGAGGGGGTAGGCGAACCCACGGGCGGACTTCAGCTCGGAGTCGACGGCCTTGTAGAGCACGACGTAGTCGTCACCGGCAGTGTCGGCTCCGGTGTAGTCGATCCACTGCTGGGTGTCGGTCTGGTCGATGCCGGTCACGTCGATGAGGACGCCGCCGTCGACCGTGGCGCGCGCGGAGTGCAGGTGGACGGCGACGCAGTGTGAAGCCTTCACCGACGCCGAGTCGAACGCGTGCACCGACGCCGCGTCGGACGCGTGCACCGACGCCGAGCCGGACGCGCGCACCGACGCCGAGTCGGACGCGTGCACCGACGCCGAGTCGGACGCGTGCACCGACGCCGAGCTGGACGCGTACACCGACGCCGAGCCGGACGCGCGCACCGACGCCGAGCCGAACGCGCGCACCGACGCCGCGTCGGACGCGCGCACCGACGCCGAGTCGGACGCGCGCACCGACGCCGAGCCCACCGCGACGATCGACGCCGAGCCGAACGCGTACACCGACGCCGAGTCGGACGCGCGCACCGACGCCGAGCCGAACGCGCGCACCGACGCCGAGCCGAACGCGTACACCGACGCCGAGTCGGACGCGCGCACCGACGCCGAGCCGAACGCGCGCACCTCGCCATCGCGCGGCGAAGACGACAGTTCCAGCCACACGCCGGCCGTCGAGTGGATGTCGATGTATGTCCACTCCGCATCGGCGTCAGCGGCGGCCAGTGCGGCGTCGAGCTCGGCCTGCGTCGTGACGGTGATCTGGCTCATGCCGCCGCGCCGTTCGCGCGGGCCAGGTTCGCGGCGGCGATGCACGCAGCGGCCAGGCGCTCGAGGTCGTCCGGGGTGCCCGAGATCGTCGAGAACACGTCGGTGTCCTCCGGGTCGACGTCGAGCGGGTGGACGTGGACGCTGCCCCGCCCGAGCCACTGCGCCGGCGTGAAGGCCGTCGTAGCGTCGAGCCGGATGGTGGTGGAGATGTTCACTGCTGCTCCCGTGGTCGGAGGCGGGTGTTGGCTGGCACCACGTCGGCGCCGGAGCGTGACGGGCGGGGGGCGTCTCGTCCGCTGCGGCCTTCTGGCACGGACGGCGCCGACGTGGTGGCTAGGAGGCGCGGCGGCGGCGCACGGGCCGCGCCAGACGGTGGCGCTCGGCTTCGGCGACGACCTCGTCGAAGGGCCTACTCGGACGCCGCGAGGCGCCCGTGCGGTTGTGAGTCGGGGTCAGCGCGCCGATCGTCTGTCGCTCGATGGCGCGGGCCGTTGAGCGATCCACGCCGAGCTCCCACACGTCAACGTGGGTAATGGGGAGCGAGTAGCCCTCGTGCATGTTCCAGGCGCGGTGCGGGTCCGCGGAGTACCACCAGACACCGTGCTCCTTCATGCGCTGGTCCCAGTCCGACGTCATGCCGACGTAGACGGCGACGTCGGCGGCCCACATGACGTAGACGGAGTGCGGTCGGTCGTTGAGGTACGCGAGGCTGGTCATGCCGCCACCCTGCGGAGTCGCATCAGGTCGGCGACGAGATAGCGGCGCTGGTTGCCCGGCGTGCGCTGCGAGGCGACGTGCCCGTCGGCCTCCCATCGGCGCACCGTGGAGACGGAGACGCCGAGGATCCGGGCCGCGGCACCGATGGCGACGAGATCGTCGTCGGTGTACGAATTGGTAGCCATGACGGGGACCCTACCAATTCGTACCCACACCTAGTCAAGCGTGCTGGCGTAGTCATTTCGGGCCATTTCCAACCGCGCCCCTTGTGGTCTTGCGTAGGTATGCGCAGCATTGGCTACATGACCACCACACAGACTCACGCGGGGGTGTACGCGGGGGCGTTCCCGGAGTTCGGTCCTGGTGACCGGCTCCGGCTGGTCCGGCGCAAGATGCTGGGCATCACACAGCAGGAGCTCGCCGACGTGCTCGGGGCGGGCGTCACAGTCCAGGCCGTGTCGGCGTGGGAGGCGGGGCGCAACGAGGGCGGCATCACGGCAGCCGTCGCGCTGCGCCTGGAAATGCTGACGGGCCAGCCGGGCACCGCCGCGTTCGTGCTCGGCGTGCTCCCGACCGGCCCGGTGGGCAGTCCTCTGCTCCCGCGTCTGGATTCGAACCAGAAACCGCCCGGTTTGCGGTATCTCGCCTCGGCGGCGTGACATGGCTAGCCCGAACGGGCGGCACGCCTCGCGCTCCGCGACCGCCGTTACCAAGATCATCCCCATGCGACGGGGGGCCATCGCGCGCAGAGCTGTGCTCATGCGCCACACTCAGAGTATGTATGCCGACGTTCTGGACGCATACGTCCAGCACCTCCGCGCCGCGGGGCGCGCGACGACGACCGTGCGCCTGCGCCGGATGCACCTCGAGCGGTTCTTCTCCTGGCTCGGCTCCGACCCGCTCGACGCCACGCCGGACCTGCTGTCGGCGTACATGGCGGCGAACGACTGGGCGCCCGAGACGCGCAAGTCCGTGCGCGCGTCGTTGCGCGGCTTCTACCAGTGGGCCGAGGAGTCCGAGCGCGTCGACGTCGACCCGTCGCGGCGCCTGCCGAAAGTGACTGTGCCGCAAGGGGTTCCGCACCCGACGCCGTCCGACGTCGTCGCGGATGCGCTCGCCCGCGCCACCGACCGCGAGCTGCTGATGGTGTACCTCGCCGCCTACGCCGGGTTGCGCCGGGCCGAGATCGCGGGGCTGCACTCCCGCAACGTCGTCGGCGACGACCTCGTCGTCACCGGCAAGGGCGGTCGCACCCGCGTCGTCCCCCTGCACCCGGCGCTCGCGGCTGGGCTGTCCGGGCGCGCGGGGTTCATCTTCCCGGGCCGCGACGCCGGCCACCTCTCCCCCGACCGCGTGGGGCGCATCCTGACGAAGCTCCTCGGCTCCGGCTGGACGGCACACAGCCTCCGGCATCGGTTTGCTACGCGGGCCTACGCCGCCGAGCGCGACCTGCTCACCGTGCAGCAGCTGCTCGGGCACTCGTCCGTGGCGACGACGCAGCGCTACACCCAGGTTCCCGACGACGCCCGGCGCCGTGCCGTGAACAACGTTGCGTAGGTATTGACACGTTCAGTCAGCATCCCTACTCTCGGAACCGACCACAACAGCCCGAAGGGGGCGCACCATGATCCGCAAGCTCGTCGCCGCAGCGTTCGTCGCTGCCGCTGTCCTGTCCGTCGCGCCGGCAGCGTCCGCAGCGCAGCAGCCGGGCACGCCGACGCCGCGCGCCCCGCACCCGAGGGTCGCGCCCGCTGCCGTGGCGCCGCTGTGCGTGACGACGACGTGGCGGGCGCGGCACACGCACCGCCCCAAGACGCGCCCGGGCCAGGTCTGCCGCATGGATGACGGGATGTGGCTGCCGGACTCGTGGCGCATCCTCGACGTCGTGGTCGTCGGTGGCAGTGCGTTCCTACTGGTGCAGCGGCCTAGGATCGCTCCGTGACCGACCTCGACCTCGACGCGATCGAAGCCCGCGCCGCCTACGTCGGAGACGACCCCGTGTCACGCATTCCAGGCGCTCGCACCGTCTGTCTAACCGACGTCCCGGCGCTCGTGGCCGAGGTGCGGCGGCTGCGGGAGGCTGCGCCAACGCCCGAGCGCGCGATCGTCCAGGCCATCGTCGCCAACACGGTCGCCCCCAGGGGTGACGGACTGACTGCGGTCGAGCGCCTGCGACGGCTTGAGGAGCTGATATGCGAGCGCGGTGCGGATCCGCTCGAGGATGACCCGATCTGGCCGTTCGAGGTGGGCCCACTCCTCGACGGGCTCCGCGCCGAGGTCGAGCGACTGCAGGCCGTCATCGACACGATCCTTGACGACCTCCCGACCTACTGCTTCGGCGACATGATCTGGGCGTACATCCGCCGCGACGACATCCTCGGCGTGGTCCGCGGCGACGACTGATACCGCCGCGATACCAACGACCGAAAGCGCCCCCTGCCACTACGGCAGGGGGCGCTTCGGCTTGCGGGGTTGGAACGGGTCGGGCCACCGTGCGCGCCCGAGGGCGTACCG
>JBGARZ010000012.1:0-350524 GCA_044229975.1 Polyangiales bacterium | reverse complement strand
TGACCGACGAAAAGCGGGGGGCAGTGACTTCCGTTGCAACCCCGTCGCGCAGCGGCGGGGTGACCCCCTACCATGGACCGGGGTGAACGGAGCGCGACGGACGCGGAGCCTGCACCGTGAACCCCGGCCCCCCACTTCGCGAACGTCCATCGGGCGGATCGGAATCATTGGCGCGCTCTGCGAGGGCAGTGGCGCGCCCTGCCGTGTCGGCCGACACCCCACCACCGCACCCTCCGGGCCATGGACACGCCCGACCCACGACCCTCCGTCGCCGCCTCTGGCGGTCGCCTCACCGACCTCCGCTTCCTGCTCCGCGTCACCGCGTGGCTCGAGGCCTTCTACGCCGTCGCGGGGCTCATGCCTCCGCGGCTGGTCACCCCCACGACCGGCTGGGTGCTGAGCCCCGACGGCCAATGGATCGTCAAGCTCCTCGCGGTGTCGCTCGCCACGCAGGCCGCCATCGCCTGGACGATGCGCGATGCGCCCCACCTCGGGGTCGTCCGCGCGCTGGCCTTCTACCAATTCGCGAGCTCCGCGGTGGACGGTGCTCTCTGGTGGCTCCTCGCCGACGAGGGGATCTTCGCCAACGCGCAGGCCCGCGTCGGCGTCCTCGCCGCCATCCCCTCGCACACCGCCCTCGGCGTGCTGCTCCTCGTCGCCCTCCGGCGGGAGGCGCGGCGATGAAGACCTTCGTCCGCCTCTGCGCGCTCTACAACGTCGGCGGTGCGGTGACGTTCCTGACGCCGGGTCTGTTGGGAGTGCTCGGCGTACGCCCGCCGGGTGCGGCGCTCTGGCTCTGGCTCCCGTCGCTCTTCGCGATCTTCGCCGCCCTCACGCTGCTCTACAGCAGCGCCGACCTCCGCCGCCACGGCTCCCTCCCCTACTGGAACGCCTGCATCCGCCTCACCTTCGTCGTCCTCGTCTTCGCGCTCCACCTCGACGAGGCGGGCGCCTTCATCCGCTGGCTCGCGGCGGGCGACCTCGTGCTCGCGCTGGCCGTGCTGGTCGGCCTCCCGCGCACGACGGGCCGCGGCGTGGGGTCACTCCTGACCAACCGTGACCCGGCCTGAACGCATGGAGGCGGGGGCCCGCGATCACAGCGTCTTCAGGTACTCGATCACCGCGCGGCGCTCGTCGTCGGTGAGACGGTCACCGTAGGTGTGGCCCGCGTTGGAGTAGCCCGGCAGCGTCGTGTCGTAGATCCGCGCCCGCTCCCGCGGCGGGTCGTCGGGCCGCTGCCCGTGGTCGAGCGCGGCGTGGCTCCAGCCCACGGCGGTTCGGTCGTAGCTGTCGGTGTCGTCGAAGTCGCGCGTCCAGAACCGCGGGCGCGCGCGGCTGTCGAGCAGCGTCGCCAGCGTCGGCACCGACCCGTTGTGCAAGAACGGCGCGGTCGCCCACACCCCGTCGAGCGGCGGCGCGACGTAGCCCTCCTGCGGCTCGATGCGCGAGCGCTCGCCGTAGAAGCTGTCGCGGTACCAGTCGACGAAGCGCCCCGAAAACTGGGCCGCGCCCCGGGCGAGCACCGGGTCGGTCCCGACGGAGCGCAGGCCGACGACGAGGTTGGGGTAGCTCTCGCCGTCGCCGTAGGTGCCGTGGCAGCGGGCGCAGGTCCGGTCGAAGACTTCGCGCCCGCGCTCGGCGAGCGGCGCGTCGACGGGCCACGGCCACGGTGGCGGGCGCAGCGAGCGGAGGTACGCGCGGACGTGCGGGAAGTACGCGTCGATGCGGCGCGCCTCGGCGACGGAGTCGGTGCACAGCGCCGAGGCGGTCATCATGATGCGCGCGTGGTCGCCGCGACCCGACGCGTTGTAGAACATCGCGTTCTTCTTGCGCATGCGCCACCACGGCGGGACGTCGACGGGCACGACCTCGCGCGGCGGCGGGTCGAGCAGGGCGCGGTCGCTCCAGGCGAGCGTGCGCGGGTCGCGGTGCGCGAACAGCGCCGCGGCGAGGTTGTCGGCGGGGTTCACGCCGACCGTGCGCGTGACCAGGTAGTCGGCGGTCGCTCCCACGCGCGAGCCCCACAGCGAGAGCTCGGCGCGCTCGGCCGCGCCACCCCCCAGGAAGGTCGCCCCGAGCGCGAGCGCGCCGGTGTTCTGGGTGTAGTCGACGTTGGCGCTGCCGAGCCCGACGACGAGGCGCCCGCGGAGCACGCTCGCGTGGCACGTCAGGCAGTTGGCCGAGACGATCTCGTGGCCGCGCGGGGAGACCGACGCGGTGAAGTTGTACGGGAGCGGCGCGTTGCGCGCGTCACGGTCGGGCAGGCGCATGGCCGCGGGCGCCGCGCCGAAGAGCGAGCGGTAGACGCGCGCGGGGATGCCGCAGGTGACGTAACCTTCGTTGACGAGCGCGCGGTAGCCGAGCGCAGGGTCGCCCTCGCGCTGCGGCTCGGCAGGGACCTCCCAGGTGGCGGCGTCGTGGGCGACGTGGGCGTCGTGGGTGACGGCGGGGCCACCGTCGGTCGCGTGCAGCGGGGCGCGGTGTGTGATGGAGCGACGGGTCGGCGGGACGATCGCCGCCTCGCTGCATGCGACCAGCACGAGGGCGACGAGCGCGGGCCAACGCAGCGTCGCTTGTCCCTCCTGGCTACGCACAGGGGTTCCATGTTCGTCGGCTGTGATGGCTTCGGCAAGCTGCGCCCGCGCATCCGGCGCAGGTCTCGGGTACCGTGGCGGGTCATGAGACGAGCGATCCTCGGGTTGGGCCTCGCGTCACTGGTCGCGTGCAAGAAGTCGGGGCCCGCCCCGGCCTACCTGGGCACCGTGACCGAGCGGGGGCGCGTGCAGGTGGACACCAGCCCCACGGCCCCCAACGGCGCGGTCAACGTCCAGTGGTGGAACACCGACCGACCGCGCGGCAACGTGCGGGTGACGTTCACGCCGGCGGTCGGTGAGCGGCGGTACCGCATGGCGCTGCCCAACTGCACCGTGGAGGTGCAGATGGACCCGGAGCCCAACGCCCACCACGGGCAGCTCGTGCTGACCCCGATGCCGGTCTGCGAGATCGACATCGACCACTACCGCGGCCCGATGCGCGTCGGCGGCAACGTGCAGTACGACCCCAACACCCGCGAGCTCCAGGTGCTCCTGAGCGGCAACAACAACCAGCTCAGCCCCCACGTGGAGTGGTCGCTCACCTACGACGGGCGGCCGGAGCAGTAGCGCGCCCTCACTCCTCCGTCTTCGGTCGACCCTCCGGGTTCGCGCCCGGGCCGACCTCGATCAGCCCCTCGGCGATGGCGTAGCGCACCAGGTCCGGGAGGGACGTGACGCCGAGCTTCTTGCGCACGTTGGCGAGGTGGTTGCTCACCGTGCAGGCGTTGACGTCGAGCTCCGCGGCGATGTCGATCACGGGGGTCCCCTGCAGGACGCGCATGAAGATCTGGTGCTCGCGTCGCGTGAGGGTCGCGTGCGGCCGCGCGGCGCTCGCCTCGGCGTCGCCCGCGGTCGGCTCGTCGCGCACGCCCTCGGCCGCCCGACGCACGGCGGCGATGATCTCCGAAGGTGGGCGCTCCTTCGAGACGTAGGCCGCCGCGCCGTCCGCCAGCGCGCGCCGCGCGAACTGGTCCTCGGGGTGCATCGAGAGCACCACCACCGCGAGGGAGGGGTGCGCGGCCTTCACGCGACGCAGCACCTCCGGGCCGCCGACCTTCGGCAGCGAGAGGTCGAGCACGAGCACGTCGCAGGTGGCCAGCAGCGGAGAGTTCAGCACCTGGCGCCCGTCCTCGGCCTCACCCACGACGTCGAAGCCCCCGAGCTCGCGCAGCAGCACCGACACGCCGCAGCGCACCACCGCATGATCATCGGCGACGAAGACTTTGGTCATGACAGCTCCTCCTGGGTGGTAGGCGCCGCGCGCAGGGACGCGGTCACGCGGGTGCCCTGGCCGGGGCGAGCGTCGAGGGAGAGGGTTCCGTCGGCGGCGCGGAGGCGCTCGCGCAGGCCGAGGAGGCCGAAGCCTTGTGCGGGCGCGTCGGGGTCGAAGCCGACGCCGTCGTCGCGCACCGTGACGGTGTAGACGTCCCCCTCGACGGAGAGCGACACGTCGAGGGCGGTCGCGCTCGCGTGCTTGAGCGCGTTGGTCGTGGCCTCCTGCGTCACGCGGAAGAGGCACAGCGCGCTCTCGGGGTCGGGCTGCGCCACACCATCGGGGAACCCCGGCGACACGGTGAGCCGGCACTGCATCCCCTCCCGCGCGCGCACCCGCTCGCAGAGCCACTCGACCGCGGCGACGAGCCCGTAGTCGTCGAGCACCCGCGGGCGGAGCTCGGAGACGAAATCCCGCGCGGCGCCGGAGGCGCCGTCGACCAGGGCCGAGAGGTCGTTGAGGAGGTCGGGGAGGTCGTCGTCGCGCTCGCCCACCCGGCGCTCGACGCGCGCGAGGGTGATGCGCATCGCGGTGAGCCGCTGGCCGAAGTCGTCGTGCAGCTCGCGGGCGATGCGACGCCGCTCGGACTCCTGCGCGCGCTCCAGGTGGATCGCGAGGTCGCGCAGCTCCTGGGTCTGCTCCGCCACGCGGAGAGAGAGGTCGTCGGTGAGGCGCGCGAGCGCGGCGTTGGCTTTGTCGAGCTCGCGCTTCTGGAAGAAGTTCTGCCGGGTGAAGCGCGTGGCGAGCGCGCCTGCCAGCACCGAGCTCAGCGACGCGAACGCGAGGAAGGCCACCTGCGCAGCGATCGTCGGCACCGCGCGGTTGGCCTCGAAGGGGAGGATGAAGCCCCCCATGAGGGCCGCCGCCACGGCCGCGGTGACCACCAGCCGCGCCCGCAGCCGCAGCGGGAGGAGCACCGGAGGCAACACCGCGAGCGCTCCGTCGGCGAGCCACGTGAGGTCAGGGCCCCCGAGCTCGCCGAGGGAGTAGCCGATGCTGGCGACGAAGAGCACGTACATGAAGGGCGCGACCACGAGGGAGTGACGGCGGGCGTGGGACGAGGCGATGAAGAGCGCGAGCGAGAGGAGCTCGACCGCCGAGGCGCGCACGCGCAGCCAGAAGAAGGCGGGCGCGAAGCGGTCCTCGGGCCAGACCAGCGCGTCGAGCGGCCACCACGCGAGGGTGCCGAAGAGCAGGAGCAGGCTGGCGAAGACCGCGAACTGCGCGACGACCTCCGCGGCGTACACGTCGAACGCGGCATCGTCGGCGGGGGGGCGAGCCGCTTCGCGACGGAGGAACCCCGGGGTCACGGGCAGACGATATCGTGGATTCACGATCCGCAAAGCCCGGGCGCTCCCGCCGCGAAGGTCACTCGTCGAGGCCGATCCAGTCGATGGCGACGTCGCCGCGGCCCGTGCCGCCGAAGTCCACGCGGAGCTGCGTGATGGTGCCGGTCCACGCGGGGTTGGTGGTCATGTCCGCGACGTACTCCCGGAAGCCGCCGTCGCTCGCGACCATCGCGAAGGGCACCGACCTCGCCTGCGCGAAGCCGCCCTCCGTGGCCGTGGTGAAGAACACCTCCCCGCCCGTCTCGGAGAGCCCGTTGCGGAC
Organism: Polyangiales bacterium; assembly: GCA_044229975.1. Classification (GTDB taxonomy): domain Bacteria; phylum Myxococcota_A; class Polyangia; order Polyangiales; genus SCUS01. The sequence goes on along the minus strand of JBGARZ010000012.1, from coordinate 345,046 downwards.
GCGCAGGCGCACCCGCGAGCGCGAGGCCGCCGGGGCGCTGAACGTCGGGCTCTCGATGGCCCCGTCGTTGACGTCGACCCGGTGGGTGAGAGTGCCGTCCGCCCAGGCCAGCGCGCCTCGGATGGCGGTCCATCCCTCGGCGCCGGCGTCGAAGGACCAGCGCGGATTCAGCGAGCGCACCGAAGGGGACTGCACCCGGATGTAGTCGATCGCGTAGGTGCCGGCGGTCGTCCCGGGGTCGACGCGGATCTGCCGGATGGTGCCGCGCCACTCGGGGTGGGCGCTCATGTCGAAGACGATCTCCCGGCTGGCGGTGTCGCTGGCGATGGTCGTCGCGGCGACCGAGTTCGCCATGGTGAAGCTCGCCCCCAAGGGACTGAAGGGCACGAAGAAGAGCCGCGCCTCGGTGCTCGCCGTCCCGTTGCGGAGGCCGACGTAGACGAGCGAGTTCGACGCGTCGAGGTCGAGGTCGTTGGGGGAGACGAGGTACGGGTCGGTGCCCGTGTCGGTGTAGCTGACCCGGCCCGACGCGACGGTGACGGGGGGCGTTCCGTTGGGCGTCCACCCGGCGAGGCTGCCGTCGACGTCGAACTCCCAGGCCCGCGCGTATCGACCGACCATCGCGCCGTCCATGCAGACCCAGAACCCATCGGTCATGGTTCCGCTGCGACCGATGAGGGTGGAGCTCGCGGTGCACCCATCGCGCATCCCCGTACCCCGCGCGGTGACGTTGCCCCGCTGGAGGCTCCAGAACGCGTTGACCCCGCCGACGACGTTGCCGACATGGAAACGCCGCTCGGCGAACTCGGTCGCGGCGCAAAGCCAGAAGCCGTTGGGCTGAAAGTCGCGACCGATCACCGAATATCCGGTGGCGCAGGTGTTCCAGGTTGCGCCTTCCCCAACGGTGACGACGCCAGATCCGACGCGGTAGAGCGTGCCGGCGTTGGCCCGCACGAGGCCGAGGATCGCCTGCGGCGGTGGTGGTGGGACGTCGGGTGTTCCGCCGTCGACGGCGGCGTCGACCGCGTCGACGGTGGCGGCGTCGACCGCGGCGTCGGTCATCGTGGTGACGTCGGTGGCGGTCTGGACGTCGGTGGCGGTCTGGACGTCGGTGGCGGTCTGGACGTCGGTTGTGGTCTGGACGTCGGTTGTGGTCCGGACGTCGGTGGCGGTCTGGACGTCGGTGGCGGTCTGGACGTCGGTGGTGGTCTGGACGTCGGTGGCGGTCTGGACGTCGGTGGCGGTCTGGACGTCGGTGGTGACGGCTGCGTCGTTCGGAGCATCGCTCGAACCGCAGCCGGTGCTCAGCAGGACGACGATCGCGGCGCTCCACGTGGAACGAGAGACAGACGTATCCGTGGTACGAGACATAGGTCTACGCTCCTCGCGGAGAGCGATTCCCGATCGCTCTCTCACGGTGTTGGGGTGTGGGCAGAACCTATGTGCGGACCCGGCACGGCCGCAACGAAATGACGTCCAAACAATGCTTGAGAAAGCGGCGTCGTGGAGGGGATTCTCCTCACTCCACAATGATGAGCAGTACGACATTGCCAACAACGATGAGAGGCCCGATGGAGAAGACGTACGGTGTTCTCCAGGGACGGTGGACACTGGCGGTCTACCCCCTCGACGGCGATAGTGATCCATCCCGATGAACACACCTCCCGCGTTGATGACCACGGTGCTCCGATTGACGAGCGCGACCGAGTCCCTGGCCGCGCTCGGCGCCCACCTCCGCGCCCGCCGCGAGGGGCTCGCGGTAGACCCCGCGGTGGGCGCCCGGCTCGCCGCCGTGGCGTCCGCGCTGGGGTTGCCCGAGGCGCTCACCGCGGCAGAGGAGGCCGCGGCGATCGGAGCGATCCGTGCGTTCTTCCGGCAGGCCCACGACCTCCTCGAAGACCCCGCCCGCCCCTGCGGCTGGACCTACGACGATCCCGTCGTGCTCGACGCGCAGGGGCGCGCCTCGATCAGCGCGGCCGACGCCATCGCGGGTGCGAGCGCACAACTCGAAGGGCTCGGCGCGGCGCTGGGCGCGGAGGGAGGGGCGTTCCTCGACGTGGGGTGCGGCGTCGGGTGGCTCTCCGTCGCGATGGCCCGGCGCTTCGCGGGCTTGCGGGTGGTGGGCCTCGACGTGTGGCCGCCGGCGCTCGCGCTCGCCGGTGCGAACGTGGCGGCGCCCGACCTCGGCGGGCGGGTGACGGTCCGTCACCAGGACGTCCGCACCCTCGACGAGGAGGGGATCTACGACGCGGCGTGGGTGCCGGGGCCGTTTCTCCCGATGGGCGTGTGCGTCGCCGCGATCGGGCGCGTGCACCGGGCGCTGCGGCCCGGCGGTTGGCTCCTGGTGGGGCTCTACGGCGGCCCGCGCGAGCCCATCGCCGAGGCGCTCGCCGAGCTCCGCGCCGTCCGCTCGGGGGGTCACCCCTGGGCGGTGGACGAGGCCGCCGAGCTCCTGCGCGGGCACGGCCTCGTCGACGTGGGGCGCGTCGAGCACGGCGTGGCGGCGCCTGTCACACTCGTCGCGGGGCGCCGGTCGTCGTGCGGGGGCTCCTAAGACCGGCGAGGCCGTCAGAGGCGTTCGGTCAGTCGCCGGACCGCCCGCGTCCCCGCAGACGCAAGCGCCGATGGTCCGGTCGATTCGGCAGACCACGGTGCCGGTGTTCCCACCCCGGAGCGCAGCGTCGCCGTCCGGAGATGTGGCCCTCGCTCCGTGGATCCATCGGGCTCGGCGTCGGCGTCGGCGTCGCGCCCGACGAGGGCGCCGCCTTTGTCGGTGGGCTCACCGCGGGTATGAAGCTGCTGCTCCCCGCGGGCGGTTCGCGTCATGTGCTGATGGGCCTCGAGCTCGGGTTCTCGTCGACGGCGGGCTACGGCCGGGTCGACCAGACGCTGTGGAGCGCGGGCTACGGGTTCGGCTTTCTCTGGGACACCGTCGGTGTCGGGTGGGCACCCCGCGCGCTGGTCGGGACGCGCGACGATCAGGTGGTGTGGGGCGTTCGCAACGGGCTGCGGCTGTACCTCGTGGCGAGCTTCGTCGACCTGGAGGTCGCCCACCAGTACACGGTCGACAGCCGGGGCGACCGTCACGAGATGATCATCTCGGCGGGCCTCGACGTCGGGCTGCTGGCGGCGGTCGTGCTCTCGTCGGTGACGAACCACCGGGCGCCGCCGCCTCAACCGGCGAGGCCGGCGGAGCTGGAGGTCGCGCGATAGCGGAAGGAGTCGTCGCGAGCGAAGGTCACGGTCGCCACAGGAGCGCGAGCACGTCGTGGTCGACGCCGATCACCGCGGGCTCGCCCCGGTAGTCGGGTCCGATGTTGGTGAACCACGTCGGCTCAACCTCGCCCCACAACTCGTCGGTGAACCATCGGCGCAGGGCGTCGAGGTCGATCATGTCGCCCTCGAATGGTTGCTGGGGTGTGCGGTGCCAACCTTCCGCCTCGGCCTGGGCCCGCTCGGCAGCCTCCTCGGCGTGGACCCTGGCGATGCCCGCGGCGGCCTCGCCGAGCACCGCATCAACGCAGCGCTCCAGCTCGGCGCGGGTGACCGGCCGCCACGCGCAGGTGGTGAAGCTGCCGTAGGCCGAGTCCTCGGGCGTGTAGTAGTAGAGGCCGTCGTCGAGGAACGCTTGCAGGACATCGCGCGGCGTCGCGAACGAATGCTCCGCGAGCAGCCCCGTGACAGGCACTGCCTTCAACCACGCGCCGGTGCGCTGCGGGTACCACAGAGCCTGGATGCCTCGGGCGAGCGCGAGCCGGTCGGCGAGGGAGCGCATGTCGCGACGGTAGCCGATCAGTCGAGGGGCAGGTGGTTGTCGCGCTCGCCGAGCTGAAACCGCGCTGAACACAAGAGCGCGGGCGTTGCGATCAGAAGGCAATGGGGGAGCGCGGTCAGTCCGCCGGGCCGAGCAGCGCCACCAGCGCGGGGTGGCTCCGTACGGGGGCGAAGTCCGCGTCGGCGCGGGCGTCGTCGGCCTGCTTCGGGTCGAGCGCGATGGCCTCCCCGAGCACGCGCGCGGTGCCCTCCGCGTCGCAGGTCATCGCGAACCCGCAGGCCTGGTTGTAGAGCAGGTTCGGCCGCGACGCGTCGGGCGCGATGGCCGCCGCGACGCCCGCCACCTCGCCGCCCTCCGCCCACGCACCCGCGCGCTGCATCGACCAGCTCAACCCGAGCCCGAGCCGCGCGACACGCGCCGCGCCCTCGCCGCGCGGATTTCGCTTCGCGAAGGTGCGAAACGCCCGCGACAGCACCGCCGTGTGGCCGTTGTTCACGAACGCCTCCACCACGCGGAGCTTCTCGTCGCGCAGCCCGTTCGCCCACCAGCCCAGGAGGTGCTCGGCGGTCGCGTCGAGGCGCGCGTCGCTCGTGCCGGGCGCGAGCATCACGGCGGCGAGCCGCGGGGTGGCCGACCACGCGCAGCCCAGGTTGTGGCAGAGCATCTGATCGAGGCACAAGCGCAACGCCTCGTCGACCGGGGTCCCGTCCGCCTGTGCCGCCGCGGTCAGCAACAGGTCGACCGCGGCCGAGTACCGCGCGTCGTCGAGCGCCGCCCAGTTTCGTATCGCGAAGCCGTGCGCCCATGCCTCGGGCGACGGTTGCCGCAGCAGGCGCAGGCACGCGGCGTCGAGCGCCGGGTGCGACGGTTGCTGCGCGAAGAGGTCGCGCGCCACCTCCACGAGCTCGGCGTCGGCCGCGTCGAGCCACGCGAGCAGCGCCGCGGTCGCGGCCGCGGTCAGACGGTCCATGTACCGCAGCAGCAGCGGGACGTACTCGACCGAGACCTCCTCCTCGGCGGCCGCGACCAGCGCCGCGAAGGCCGCCGCGTGTCCGGGCGACCACTTCGCGGGAGCCGCGTAGAGGATCTCGCTCAGCCGCGCGCACCCGAAGCGACGCGCGCCGTGGGACGACCGCAGCCATGCCGACAGCGCCGCGGCGAGCGCGTTCGAGCGCACGGCCGCCCGCGCGAGCGGCGCCAGCACGGCGAGCGCGTCGTCGTCGTCACGGAAGCGTCGGACCGCGTCGACCCACGCGTCGAGCGCCCCAGCCGGCGCCTTCGTCCCGAGGGCCTGCGCGCACCGCAGCGCCGCCCGCGCGACGTGCTCGTCCGGGTGTCGCCACGCCGCCACCACCAGGGTGACCAGCGCCGAACGCTCCGCCGCGCGGGCCGGTCGGAGCAGCCGCGTGAGCGCGTCCGCGGCGGCGACGGCCGTCCCCCGATCGGGCGAGGCGAGCAGCGCCGTCAGGGTCCCGATCGTGTCGTCGGGCGCGGCGCGCAGGGCGCTCACGGTGAGCGAGCGCAGCGCGTCGAGCGACTCCGGGGGGAGGGCCAGCCAACGCATCGGCTCGGACCGCGCGGCTCGGCATAGGCCGCACGCCGTCGCGACGGGGTCCAGCGCGTCGAGCCCGACCCGCAGCGAGCGAGGACGCAGACCGAGCGGCGCCAACACCTTCGTGACGGCGACCTCCTCCATCGCCGCGGCGAGCTCGGCGAGGTGGGCGAGCCGGGCGGGTCCGCTGGGGGGCGCGTCCCAGCGCGCCGTGATGTGCGTGGCGTCGCCGTCGACCGTGAAGGCCCCGAGCGAGACGCGCTCGTGCAGGCTCAGGTGCTTCCAGAAGCGGGCGGTGATGATCCGCCAGACGCGGTTGCGCGCGCGGCGGAGCTGCGATGGCGCGACGCTGACGGCGGGGTCGACTGCGTCGAGCGCGAGGGTGAAGGTCGTGGGCTCCATCAATCATCCGCCGGCGCGAGTAGCGCCCGAACGAGGTGGTACACCGCGAGCGCCACGCTCACCGCCGCCGCCACCGGGAACCACAACAACACGACCCCCGACGGCTCGCTCAACATCGCCGCGGAGAGTCCACCCGTGACGACCGCGACGAGCGCTCCGGCCGCGGCCATGCGCAGGTGGTAGCGCCGCCGCGCCGCGGGTGATGCGGATGTGGCGTCGACGTGCTGCTCGAAGCGGGCCTTCTCGTAGGCCGCGCCGATCGATCGCACCGAGACGTCCGACAGACCCTGCGAGAGCGGCGGCAACTCGGTGCGACGACGGAGCGGCAGCAGCGCCATCGCCCACGCCACCACGAAGGCGAGCAACGTCAGCGCGCCGACGAGCAACCGAAGGCCGAGGGCCACGTCGCCCGCCGCTTCGAAGCGCGGGAGGTGCGGCCACGCCGCCCAGGTCGCCGCGAAGGGTAGCGGCAGCGTGGCGACCGCGAACGCGGAGCCGGCGCTCCCCAACGGGGTGATTCCACTTGGCCCCACGACTCCCAATGATTCCGGGAAGGATCAGGTTTTCAACCCACGGCCACCGGCCCCTCCGCCCCTCACTCCCCGTCGGTGACGGTCAGCGTCGAGGCCACCGGCTCCACCGGGGGCGCTGCCTTCAGCGCCGCGTCCAATGCGAACACCAGCTCGCGCACCCCTTCGCCGCTCACCGCGCTCACGGCCCGCAGCTCGATGCCCCGCTCGGCGAACATCGGCTTGTACAGCTCCCAGGCGGCCCGCGCGTCGGGCAGGTCGATCTGGCTCACGGCCACGATCTGCGGCCGCTGTGCGAGCTCCTCGCCGAAGAGCGTGACCTCCTTCATCAGCGCGTCGTAGCGGGCCAGGAGGTCGATGTCCTCGTCCTGCACCGTGATGAGGTGCAAGAGCACCCGCGTGCGCTCGACGTGCTTCAGGAAGCGCACCCCGAGCCCCGCGCCCGAGGCCGCGCCCGGGATGAGACCCGGGATGTCCGCCATGAGGAAGCTCCGGTCGTCGTCGACCCGCACCACCCCGAGGTTCGGCACCAGCGTCGTGAAGGGGTAGTCGGCGATCTTCGGCTTGGCCCGCGACACCGCCGCGATGAAGGTGCTCTTGCCCGCGTTGGGAAACCCGAGGATGCCGATGTCCGCGAGGAGCTTCAGCTCCAGCCGCAGCTTGCGCCGATCACCCGGCTCACCCGGTTGGGCCTTGCGGGGCGCCTGGTCCCATGGCGTGGCGAAGTTCATGTTGCCGAGGCCGCCGCGGCCGCCCTTGGCGACCACCACGGTCTGGCCTTTGGTGTGGAGGTCGGCGAGCACCTCGTTGGTCTCCAGATCGACGATGAGCGTCCCCACCGGGACCTTCATCACCAGGTCTTCGCCGCTCTTGCCGTTGCAGTCGGTGCGACCGCCGGGCTCGCCCTTCTCCGCCTGCCACCGCGGGCGGAAGCGAAACTCCAGCAGCGTCCCGACCTGCTCGTCGGCGACCACCACCACGCTCCCGCCGCGTGCGCCGTCGCCGCCGTTGGGCCCCCCAAACGGAACGTGCGCCTCCCGCCGGAAGGACACCGCCCCGGCGCCACCGTCGCCCGCCGCCACGTCGATCTCTGCCTCGTCGATGAACTTCACGCGCCGCCCTTAGCACGTCCGCCCGGAACTTGGCCCTGCCCGCGGCGTTCGGTTAAGGCTGCACCTCAACGGCACCCGTGCAGACTCCTGACGAAGATCCACGCAGCGCGTTCGTCCGGCACCTGCCCCGGAAGATCGTCGAGATCAAGGCCACCCTCGGCGCCGTCCTGGCCGACCCGCGCCAGCTCCGCATGCGCGCCGAGCTGCGCCGCCGCATCCAGGCCGTGCTCACCGTCGCCCGCGAGCACCGCCTCGGCTCCTTCGCCGACGCCCTCCAGGCCACCGACGAGGCCCTCGACGAGGCCAAGACCTCCGCCTCCCTCACGCGCCCGCAGCTCGATCGCCTCACCTCCCTCGTCGCCTCGCTCCCCAACCGCGTGGAGTTCGACACCCGCGACCCCGACGCCCCCGGCGCCCGCGCCATGGCCGTCCCCCCGTCGTCGCGCTCCGATCACCCCGTCACCCGCACCCTCATCCCCGGCGCCGCCGGCTTCGGCGACGAGTTTGCCCCCGGCCTGCAAGACCTCGCGCGCGCCGTCTCGGGCCGCCGCACCGCGTCCATCCTCCCGGCGCGCACCCCCCTCGCGCACGCCACGCAGGTGCTCTTCGTCGGCTCGTCCATCCGCGCGAGCGCCCTGCTCGACGCCCTCGGCAATGAAGCCGACGTCGTGCTCGCCCACACCGCCGACGAGGCCCTCAACCGCGCCCGCGACACCGCGCCCGACGTCATCATCGCCGAGGACGACTCGCCCTACGACGGCGTCGCCCTCGCCGCCTCCGTCGCCGCCGACTCGCTCGTTCGCTTCATCCCCGTGGTGGTCATCGCCTGTGACGGCGAGCCCGCCGCCACCGTCCGCGAGCGCTGCCCCGAAGCCTTCGACATCCTCGAATCCGACGCCGACACGGCCGCCCTCCGCTCGCGCATCCACCGCGCGCTCCGTGGCTCTCCGTCGCTGCCGCCCGCCAGCGCCCACGAGCTCGGCGAGCTCACCCTCGATGAGCTCATCCGCGCGCTCCAGGAGGAGATCCGCCGCGGACTCGTCGGCGCCGCGCTCCCGATGAGCCGCAAGGAGCGCGTCTCCCTCGGCGCGGGCGACGAGGTGCTCGCCGTCACCTGGGAGGCCATCGCCCGCATCCGCTCGGTCGTCGAGAAGCGCTCCGGCGGAACCGTCCGCTTCGAGCTCCCCATCTCCCCGCGCGGCCTGCCCGGCGCCGAGGTCTTCGCACCCGGAACCACCGCCGACGGCACCGGACCCGACGACGGCGCCGACGACCCGCTGCCCGGCCGCCGCGCGCTCGTGGTCGACGACGACCCCGCCGTCGTCGCGCAGTTCGGTGACCTCCTGCGCGGCGCGGGGATGATCGTCAGCGCGCACACCGACGGCGCCGAGGCCCTCGAAGCCGCGCGTCGTGAGCGCCCCGACGTGGTGCTAGCCGACATCCTCATGCCGGGCGTCGACGGCTTCGCGCTGTGTCGTGCGATCCGCCGCGACGTGGCCCTGCGCCACACGCCCGTGGTGCTGCTCTCCTGGCGCGACGACCTGCTCATCCGCATGCGCGAGCTCGGCGCGCAGGCGTCGGGCTACCTCCGCAAGGAAGCCGACGGCGGCGCCGTGCTGGCGCGGGTGCGCTCGACGCTGCGCTCGCGGATGCGGACGCTCAAGCGCATCGCGGACCTACCGCCGGGCGCGGAGGTGCGCGGTCGGTTGGAGCGGGTGGGGTCCTTCGCGCTCATCGAGGCGACGGCGAAGGCGTTGGGCGACGCCACCGTGTCGCTGGCCGACTCCGGCAGCGTGACGGAGCTGGAGATTCGGGCCGGAGCGCTGGTGTCGGCCGTGCGCACCGTGCAGGACGGATCGCTCTCCCGCGGCGTGCAGGCGCTGGCCCGCGCGCTCGGCCTCAACGCCGCGCGCTTCGGGGTGCGCCGCTCGTCGACGCCGGTGCGCGAAAACCTCCACGGTCCGCTCGCGGAGGTGCTCGACCGCAGCGCCCGCAGCGTCACGGCGCTGGAGGAGGCCGTGTCGGGCGCGGCGCTGCTGGAGGTGGTGCGGGTGGAGTTCGACGCCGACGCGGCGCTGGACTACGCGCGCTCATTGCCGACGCCGCTGCGCGCGGCGGTGGAGCAGCTCGTCCAGGGCGACGCGCCCCGCGACATGGTGCTGCGCGACGGCCTCGCCCCGCAGGACCTCGAACCGCTGCTCATCGAGCTGTCGCGCCGCGGTGCCATCCAGCGGGTGGTGGGTCGCAACCGCGAAGACCTCGCGGCGACCCGTCGCGAGCGCGCCGAGACCGAGGCCGCCAAGGAGGGAGCCACCACCTGGGAGACCTTCGGCATCGACGCCGAGAAGAAGCCCGCGCGCGCCGACCTCGACGACGTGCTCGCCAAGGTGACGCGGCCGCTCGGACCGCCGCGCGCCGTGCCGGTGGACTCGCTCGCCGACGCGGTATGGCGCGAGCTGCGCGACTCGGTGGAGGAGCCCGTGCGGACCACCCGCGCGACGACCCCGGCGCCCGGCACCGAGATCCAGCCGTCGGCCGACGAACACTGGGACCTGGAGCCCATCGCGCCAGCGCCCGCCGCGCCCGTCGAGGAGGTCGAAGAGCTCTCCTCGTCGTCGCTCATGGTGGTGGCCTCCGACGACGGCCCCGAGCTCATCGCGGCGACGGACGATCAGCACGCGAGGGAGACCGTTCGCCCCATCGCGGAGGAAGACCGCCCGGCGCCCATCGAGGCGATCGCGCCCGTCGAGGTATCCCCTCCGAGCGACGCGCTGGCGACCGTCGATCCATCGGACGAAGAGCCCGATCCGCCCATCGCGCTGGTGGTTCACCGCACGTCGCGCGCGCCCGAGGAGAAGCCCGAGGAGAAGAAGGTCGAAGAGGCAGAGAAGGTCGTCGAGGCCGAGGCGAAGGTCGAGGCGAAGCCCACCGAGGCGCCGGACTTCGAGCCGCTGGAGCTGCCCGACATCAAGACCTCCACCAACGCGACGGCCTACGTCCTGCCTGCGAAGGCGAAGGCCTCCGCGACGACGTCGCAGTCGTCGAGCGTGGTCCCGGACGACCCCTCGTGGACGCGTCCGCTCCTGCTCATGGCGGGCGTCGCCGCGGCCCTCGCGCTGAGCTACGGCGCCGTGCGCTGGTTCTTGTCGGAGGACGCGCCGACGCCTGCGTTGGAGGCACCCGCACCCACCGCGCGCGATGCGGGCGGAGCGGCGACGCCAGAGCCCGCGACCCCGCAGGCTCCTGCGCCGTCGGCGGAGGCGGAGATCCTCCCGACGAGCGCGGTGCCCGAGGGCCCGGCCCCGTCGGTCACCGTCAACGGACCCTACCGCGAGGCCGCGCTCTACCTCGACGGCGGCACCCTCTCGGCCAACTCTGGCGTGCTGGTGATTCCGCTGCCGCGCCGCCCGGGGACGCCCGTCGAGGTGTCCATCAGCCGCCGCGCGGTGGGCACGGCGCCGCTCCAGCGGGTGTTGCGCGAGGGCTTCTACTCGGTGCAGTTTCGCGCCGGCGTCGTGACGAGCAACCAGTTCGTGGTGGTCCGTCGCGGCATGGCCGCCGTGCTCGAACCGCCCTCCGAACGTTGACCCTTCGCCACTACCCTTTCCATGGCCGTTGCTCCGCTCGATTCCGCGGCCTGAAGGCCACGGCACTTCTCGGGCAGGCCCTACGGGCCTGCTCTTCCAGTGGAGTCGATCGACGTCCCGAACGCAGCGCCCCGGTGGTTCGATGGACCCTCGTGAGTTGAAGGCCCGCAGGGCCTTCCCGAGGAGTGCCGTGGCCTTCAGGCCGCGGAATCGGGCGACGAACCTCGCCCCTTGCCTCCTGCTCCTCGCGCTCGGCGCCTGTCATCGCAGCGAGCGCCCCCCGGTCGACACCCGCCCGGCCCGCGCCCGCTCGGACGCCCCGACGCCGACCGGTCCCGTGGTGCTCGACCTCCTCGACGCCTTCACCCGCTCGTCCATCGACACCGACGGGCCCGTCGTCGACCTCGGCGAACCCCAGGCTTCCGCCTTCGTCTATGGCGCCGCTCCGCTGCGCAACGAGACCCTCCAGGGAGACTCCTGGGCCGAGATCGGCACGCGCCTCTCGCTCCGCGTCCCCATCGACCAGGGCCACGGCGGCGGTGACGACGACCCCCTCGACGCGCCGTCGTTCATCCGCCTGCGGGTGCGCCGGGCCAGCAGCCGCGCCGTCGCGGTCATCGTCGACGGGCTGCTCGTCCGCACCGCCGCGCTCCCGGCCAACAACGCCGTCGGGGTGGTGAGCGTCCCGATCCCGCGCGATCGCTACACCCGCACGCCCGCGGAGGTCGAGCTGCGCTTCGGAACCTCCCGCCTCAAGCCCGGGATGGCTCCGCGCCCGGCCCTGGAGGTCGACTGGGTGCACCTCGCGCGCTCGGACGCATCACCCACCGTCGTGTCCGGGCTCCTCAGCGACGTCACCCTCGAAGGGCCGCCGCGCCGCGCGCTGACGTTCCACCCGCCGACCGCCCTCGGCATCACCCGCGTGCTCCCGACGGGCGCCACCTTCCGCGCCGCGCTTGGCGCCGAGTGTCCGCGCGGATCGAGCCGCCCGCCGCCTCCGCTCATCGCCCGCGTGCGCGTCGAGCTCGACGGCGACGAACCCCTGGAGCGTCGCTTCGAGATCGCCCCCAACCGCGCCTGGACGGAGGTCTCCCTCGACCTCGCGCGCTTCGCCGGTCGCCCCGCGCGCATCACGGTGCAGGCCGTCGAAGGAACCGAGAGCCGCCTCGCCGTCGCCGCGCCGCGGCTGGAGTTCGCGCGCGCCACGACCGCGTCGCCGACGCGACCGACGCACGTGGTGATGGTGGTGGTGCGCGGCCTGCGACCCGATCGCCTCTGGCCGCGGCTCTCCCCGCGGCTCACCCACGGGGGCTTCGCGCGCATGCTCCGCGAGGGGACCCGCGCCTTCGTCACGTCCCCCGGTCCGCGCCCGTGGGCGTCGTTGATGACCGCCACGACGGGATTGCCGGTGGACGTTCATCACGTGGTCGAGCAGACCGACCTGCTCGCCGAAGAGGCGCCGACGCTCACCTCCGAGCTCGCCGCGCGCGGTGTCGCCGTGAGCTGCTTCAGCGAAGACCCGGTGTGGTTCGGCAGCGGCGCCGACCGCGGCTGCGCCACCCGCTGGAACTGTCCCGACCACCCCGGCACCTGCCGCACCGACACGACCCTCGCGGCGGTGGCCGACGAGCTCACGCACACACACTCGGCGCAGACCTTCACGCTGGTGATGAGCCGCGCGGGAGCGTTTCCGCTCGACCCGTCGACCGAGTCCATCGCCGCCGCCGAGCACGTCACGTCGGCCGACGCCGGAACCTACGAGGGCACCATGACCCCCGCGCAGACCCTGGTCCTCGCCGAGCGCGGCCACCGCGGCGACGTCAACCTCGACAACCACCCCGAAGACCGCGCCCGCCTCAACCTCCTCTACGACGCCTCCCTGCGCGGCGTCGACCAGGGCCTCGCCCTCCTCCTCGAACGCCTCACCGACGCGCACATGGACGGCCAGGTTCTGGTGATGGTGGTGGGCGACCGCGGGCTCCCGCTGGGCGAGCAGCGCTCGGTGTGGGAGGGCCCGATGACCCTGCGCGAGGTCAACACCACGGCGATGCTGCTGCGGGGCCCCGGGTTCACCGCTGGGGGAATGCTGGGCGCGCCGCTCGGCGTGATCGACGCGGCGGCGACGGCGCTGGCGACGTTTGCGGTGGAGGTTCCGTCGGAGATGGAGGGGCGCTCGGTGCTCGACCTGGACGCCCTGCACGACCGGGCGTTTACGGTGGAGGGTGACGCGCGCGGCGGCCTCGGGCTGCGCTTCGGGGGGTTGCTCGCTCTCCCGCGGTCGCTGGCGCTCGGCGGGGGATTGTCTCTTCGCAGCGTCGACGACCCGAGCGGGGACGACCTCGCGTCGATGCGTCCCATCGCGCGCGCCCTGGCCTGGCAGAGCCTCGCGCTGGCCTCACCCGCGGCGGGCCGGCGGGTGTTTCGCGCGCCGACGAGGGTCATCGCGCCGCCGCAGTGAGGTCTTGCCTTCGCGGCCGTTCGTGGGATCGTCCGCCTCGCCCATGGCATCTCCCCCCCCGAAGCCCACGCTCGTCGATCGCCTGCTCGCCGAGCGGGTGTTGTTCCCTGTGCTGGGGGTGGTGCTGCTGGGGTCGCTGTTGTTCATGGGGTTGCGCCCGAGGCACTACGGCCCCGCGGCGGACTTCGACCTCCCGGCCATCAGCACGGCGGGGGAGTTCTCCAGCGAGCGGGTGCACCTGCGGGCGCTGCGCGGCTCGCCGGTGCTGCTGGATTTCTGGGCCACGTGGTGCGCGCCGTGCCGGGTCGAGCTGCCCATCCTCGCGTCGCTGCACCGTCGTTACGCGAGTCGCGGCTTGCAGGTCGTGGGGGTCAACGTCGACGAGGGCGGCCCCGCGCTGGTGCCGCAGTTTCGCCGCCGCTTCGGGCTCGATTACCTGATGGTGTATGACGTCGGCGGTCAGGGGTCGCGTGCGTTCAACGTGCAGGGCTTGCCCACGCTGGTGCTCGTCGACAAAAACGGCGAGGTGCGGCTGCGCCACGCGGGCACCGCGTCGGAGGAAGAGCTCGCGCGGGCCATCGAGCCGCTGCTGTAGGGGCTGCCGCTCTCTGCCGACACCGACGCTCCGTCCTGGGCGATCATCGCCCGCGATGACCCTCCTCCCCGGCCAGCGTGTCCTCGTCTCCGAGCTCGGTGAGGCGCCGCTCGACGCCATCGAGCACCACGCCTCGCTCGTCGCCATGCCCGCGCCCGACGTCGCGGCGCTCGGTGAGCGCGACGTTCTCATTGCCATCGCCAGCGCATCCGTCGGCTGGGTCGACCTGCTCATGACCAGCGGGCAGTACCAGCACCCACCGAAGCCACCGTACACGCCCGGCCTCGAATACGCCGGAACCGTCGCCTGGCGCGGACCTCTCGCAACGGGCATCGAGGTCGGCGACCGCGTGCTCGTCGACGGGCTGCTCGCCGGTCCGCGCTCGCTCGGCGCCTACCAGGCGTGGGGCGGCTTCGCGTCGTACGGCGTCGCACCCATCGAGGCGGTGCACCGCGTGCCTGGCGAGCTCTCCTTCGACCAGGCGTGCAACCTGCTCGGCAACTACGAGACCGCCTACCACTGCCTCGTGACGCGCGGCCGACTCCAACCCGGAGAGACCGTGCTCATCCATGGGGCGTCCGGGTCGACGGGCCTCGCCGCCGTGCACCTCGCCAAGCGCATCGGCGCCACGGTCATCGCCACCGGGCGCTCGACGGAGAAGCTCGCGGTGGTGCGCGCGGAGGGCGCCGACCACGTCCTGTGCACGCGCGGCCCCGACGGATCGCTCCCCTTCCGCGACGAGGTGAAGTCGCTGACGGGAGGCCGCGGCGTCGATGTGGTCTACGACGGCGTCGGCGGCGACGAGGTGTCCGTGGAGAGCCTGCGGTGCGTTCGCTTCGGCGCGCGGTACCTCGTGGTGGGGTGGGCCGCGACGCCCTTCGTCGCCCGGGCGAAGGGGATGCGCGGGGCGCCCAACGCCAACCAGCTCCCGACCAACCTCATCATGATGAAGGGCCTCGACGTGCTCGGCTGCCCGACGGTCATCTCAACGGTGCACGACCCGTCGCTGCGCCCGCCGCGGCTCGCCTACGTGCTTGCGTGGGCCGCCGAGGCGACGCTCCGTCCGCACGTCTCGCACGTCTTCCCGCTGGGGGAGTTCAAGGAGGCGATGCGGGCGAAGTGGCGGGGTGAGGTGGTCGGCGGCTGCGTGCTGCGACCGCCGTCGTTGGAGGCGGTGGACTGAGGGGTGTCGGCGGCGGGGTGTGAGATGCTCGCGCCGAAGGAGCACCCACGATGGCCACCGCGAAGAAGACCGCGACGACAGAGAAGAAGCCGACCGCGAAGACGGCTCCGACGAAGCGGGTGGTGCCCAAGGTGTCGCCCAAGGCAGGGATGACCTTCGAGACGTACCTCCAGGGCGTCGATGAGGGGTGGCGACCAGTCGTCGAGGCGCTCGCGAAGCTGGTACGCGCGGCTGCACCCGCGGCGACGGTCGCGATCAAGTGGTCGCAGCCGGTGTTCGAGTCGAGCGGCCCGTTCGCGTATGTGCGGGCCTCGAAGAACCACGTGACCTTCGGGTTCTGGCGGGGCGCCGAGCTCGCCGACCCGAAGGGACTGCTCGAAGGGGAGGGCGACCGCATGAAGCACCTCAAGGTGGCGTCGCTCGCGGAGGTTCCGACCGCCGAGATCACCCGCATGGTGAAGGAGGCCGTCGCGCTCAACGCGAAGCAGGGCGACCCGACGAAGCGCTGACACAACCCGTGTCGCGCGCTGGCACGTGTCGGCGTGTTAGGGCTCTCCAGGGTATGGGGTGGGCTGAGCGTGCGTCCAGGCCGAGTCGACCTGCGAGCGCGCCCGGAGCGAGCGACCAAGCCGTAGCGTTGCTACGGCGCGGGAGTCGAGTGAGGACGTAAGCCGCAGGGCGGCCGGACTGGGCGTGCGATCAGCCCATCCCATACCCTGGAGAGCCCTTACAGGCGTCGCACCCAGCGGGTCGCGCCCGTCGCGTCGTCGAGCGCGATGAGCCAGTGGTCGTACCAGAGCACCGCGGCGCCCTGGTGGCGCCACACGAGTCGCTGGCAACACGCCGGCGCGACCGCGTCGAGCGACTGCGTCCAGGCCGCGACGGGCGTCGGGCCGGTGGTGTTCCAGCGGGTGACGCGGACGCGGGCGGTGTCGCCGTCGAGGGACGAGCGCGTGACCACGTAGCTCACCCCCGGGTCGGCCACGCCGTCGACGTCGCTCACCGCGACCACCTCGGGCTCCAGCCACTCGGGTCGGTTGGCGACCGCGCGCTCGACGGCGGGGTTGCTGCGGGCCGGCTCGGCGCGACGCGTCTCTTCGGTGTCGCGGCCGTCGGGGGCGAGCGTGCGGGCCGTCACGGCCGCCGGGTCGAGCGACAGCCACGCCCCCGAGTTGACCCGGAAGACCAGTTCGCCGCGCACGACGTTGACGGCAGACTCCGACGAGCCGCGCGCCATGTGCAGCCCCGCCGCGAGCGCCGGAACCCTCGCCTCCAGCGCGTGGTGGTCGATGACGTCGGCGAGCGTCACCGGGTCGACCGCGTGGAGCGCCGTCGCCCGATCGCTGCTCATGACCCACAGCCGGCCCGGCGTCGCGGTGAGCGCGCGCACCACCGTGTCGACATACGAGAACCGCGGAAACAGCTCGCTGTACTGCCGCCTCGCGACGGGCGCGCCATCCGAGAGGCGGTACGTCGTGAGCCGCGGAAAAAACGACGTGCGCGTGCGGCGGTGCCCGCGGTCGCCGCTCTCGGAGATGCGCACCGCGTAGCCCGACACCGCGACGTACGCCTCGCTGCCGCTGCGCACCGCGACGGCGCCGGTGACGACGTGGCTGTCGTCCTTCAAGGCGATCCAGTAGTTGAGGCCGAAGCCGCCCCACAGCACCGCCCCGACGCCCAAGACGCTGGCCAACCCGACGAAGACCCTCTTCCCAACAGACGACATGGCTCACTCCCGACGGAGAAGGATTTCACGCGAGGTGCGTTGAACCCCTCGGCCGATCGGGTTTCACGTGCTGTGCCAGCGGGAGCCCGTCACCCTCGCGCGACCCCATCGGGCATCGCAAACGTCGCCGGCACCCCGCGCAGCCCCTGCTCCACCACGAAGCGCCAGTAGCGCATCCCCCGTTCGACCCGCGCGAAGGGCAGCCCCGTCGTCTTCGCGACCACCCCCGCCGCGCGCTCGTTGACCACCTGAAACGCCCGCACCGCGTGTCGCCACGGCGTCTTCGGGTACCCCAGCCAGTCCGCGAACTGGTCGCCCATCAGGTGCCGCGACAGCGCGTAGCCCGCCACGCGCAGCCGCTCGGCCCGCGCCCGCTCTTCGGGTGTCCGCGCGCCCGTCACCCCGCTGTCGAGCAGCGCGTGCGCCAGCGCCCGCGAGTCGTCGTCCGGCGGCGCCTGCGTCGTCGACAGCAGCTCCCACAGCTCGCGCGCCTCGGCCTCCGTCGCGCACCGCAGCTCCTCGTCGACCCCGATGAGATATCCGCAATAGCGCCACAGATGCATGAAGTCCTCGCGCTCTTCGGACATCAACGAAAAGCCCATCTTGTCGAGGCCATCCATCGCGACAAAGGAGAAGAGCAGCGTCGTCCCGCTCATGTCGTATTGGTTGATGGGAACGCCCCACGCCGGGGTGTTCCACTTCGGAGAGCGGCGCAGCATCTGGCGGATGCTCGCGTGCATCAGCCGCACCTTCACCACCGACTTGAACCCGTCCCCGAAGCGCCGCATCCCGCCCGGACTGGACACCGCCTGCACGAAGCGCGAGGTCTCCGCGAGGCGCCGCGAAGCGTCCGACGACAGCCGCCCCGAGAGCGCCAGCGGCTTGTTGCCCGCTGGGGAGCAGTAGCCCGCCACCAGCGAGTACGCCCCCAGCACCACGCCGCCCAGCACGCCCGACCGCAGAAACGCCGCACCCCCGCGGTCGACCCGCGCCTCATCCATCCAGAACGGCACCCGATCGAGCTGCGCGAAGAGCGCCCGCATCGCCTCTGGTGCCTCGGGCACCGCGTCGATGCCCTCGTCGAGCGCGCGGTCGATCATCGCCTGCCGCGCGGGCACCGGCAGCGCCGCCAACGCATCGATGACGCTGTCGGCGAGGGGGTCGCCCTCCATCAAGAACTCCCCGAAGCGCTCGACCCTCTTGTTGCCGTACCGGGCGCGCGCCTGATCGAGCCGAACGTACCGCGACGGATGCTTCATCACGCGCCCGATCGTATGGGCCGCACCGCCGCCCAAGACAAGCGCAACACGCCCTTGGTATACGCTCCCGCATGTCGCAGATGAACGACGTCCTGGTCGTCGGCGCCGGCCTCGCGGGCCTCACCGCGGCTGAGCGCCTCGTCGCCGGTGGAGCCCGCGTGCGGGTGCTCGAAGCCCGCCCCCGCGTCGGCGGCCGCACCGAGCTCGCCGAGCTCGACGGCGCCACCTTCGACCTCGGCGCCCAGTGGATCGGCCCCACCCAGTCGCGCATGATCGCCCTCGCCGACCGCTTCAAGATGGAGCGCTTCAAGACCTTCCACGACGGCGAACGCCGCATGTGGATGGGCGGAAAGATGATGCGCTGGCAGGGCCGCATCCCCCGACTCAACCCCTTCGAGCTCGCCGAGATGCAGCTCTCCATCTGGAAGCTCGACCGCCTCGCCAACAAGGTCGACGTCGAGGCGCCGTGGTCCCTCACCGACGCGACCGCGCTCGACCACCTGCCGCTGTCGCAGTGGCGCGACGCCCAGCTCCACACCCGCCGCTCGCGCGACCTCTTCGACGTCTCCGTGCGCACCGTGCTCGGCGTCGAGCCCGCGGAAATCTCCGCGCTCTGGTTTCTCTATTACATGCGAGCGGGCGACAACTTCCTCTCGCACACGGAGATCGACAACGGCTCGCAGGAGACCCGCCTCGTCGAGGGCGCCGGCGCCTTCGCGCAGCACCTCGCGCGTGGCCTCGCCGAGCACATCACCCTCGACGCCCCGGTGCGCTCCGTCACCCAGCGCGACGACCACGTCTCGGTCGCCACCGACGCCGAGACCATCGACGGGCGCTACGTCGCGCTGTGTCTGCCGCCGTCGCTCCTGCCGAAGATGACCTTCGACCCGGAGCCCGAGACCGCCCGCTCGCGCCTCTGGTCGCGCATGCCCATGGGCGCCACCGTGAAGGTCGCCGCCATCTACGATCGACCGTTCTGGAAGGAGCAGGGCGTCGCGGGCGAGCTCGTCTCGGACGAAGGCCCCGTGAGCTACGTGGTGGACAACACCAGCGTCGACGGCAAGGTCGCCGCGCTGCTCTGCTTCGTGGTCGGCCGTCACGCCCGCGCCTGGAGCATGACGCCGAAGGAGGAGCGCCTGGCGCGCGTTCGTGCGCAGCTCAAGGGGTGGTTCGGCGAGGCGGGCGGTGCGCCCCACGCGATGATCGAGAAGGACTGGGCCGAAGATCCGTGGACGGGCGGCTGCCCCGTGTGCAACCCGGTGCTCGGGTCGCTCTCCGTCGAAGGTCCGTTGCTCCGCGCGCCGATGGGTCGCGTGCACTTCGCAGGAACAGAGACCGCCACCGCGTGGACGGGCTACATGGAAGGCGCCGTGCAGAGCGGCGAGCGCGTGGCGGGAGAGCTGCTCGCGCGGTTGCAGGGTTAGGGTTTCGATGAACAGCCCGTGGGTCCAGCGCGCGGCGGGCGCGGCGATGCTCGTGGCGTGGGCCGCGCTCTCCTGGGCGGCGATGAAGGCCGACGTCCACGAGCCGCTGCTCCTCAAGGCGCTCGCGGCGATGGCCGTGGCGGCGGCGGTGTGCTTGCTCGTACCCGCGGTGGGCAAGGCGCTGCGGGTGGCGCTGCTGGCGCTGCCGACGTGGGCCTTCGTGGGCGTCGCCGTGGTCGCGAGCGGCGCCCTCACGGCGTGGATGTGGCGCGGCGCGATGCACGGCCAGGTCATCTCCGGCGACGCGTGCATCTACATCCTCCAGGGGAGGGCGCTGGGGCACCTCGACCTCGCGATCCCGGTGTCGGCGCCGCGGCTCGCGTCGTCGGTGAAGTTCCTCGTCGAGGGGAGGGACGGGCGCTTTCACAGCGTGTTCGTGCCGGGCTATCCGCTCTTCCTCGCGCCCTTCGTACGCCTCGGAATCCCGTGGCTGTCGGGCATCGTCGTCGGCGGCGCGCTCGCCATCGCGCAGTACCTGCTCGCGAAGCGCGTGACGCAAGACGAGTTCACGGCGCGGCTCTCGCTGCTCATGGCGGCTCCCACCTACGCGCGCGGCGTCGAGACCTCCGACCTGCTCTCGCACGCCTTCGTCGGGGTGCTCTGCGCCTTCGCGATCGTGCTCGCGCTCGACCTCCGGACGTCCCCCACCTGGCGTCGCGCGGTGCTGCTGGGCGCGTGCGTGGGCTGGGTGTTCTCGGCGCGCATGCTCGACGGCTTCGTCCTGGCGTCGGTGGTGGCGGCGACGCTGGGCTACGCGGCGATCACGCGGCGCTTCCCGGCGAAGCTCATCGCGGTGGGCGTGCTGGCGGGGCTGCCGTTCATCGCGATGGTGGCGACGCAGCAGCGCGCGGGGACGGGCGACTTCCGCACGGCCACGGTGCTCGAATACGCCAACCGATCAGATCATCCGCGTGGGTGCCTGCGCCTCGGCTTCGGCCGCGAGATCGGGTGCTCGCTCGAACACCCGGGCGAGCGACGTTCGTTCGGCGAGGACGGGTACACGCCCGACGACGCCTTCCGCATCGTGTCCGAGCGCACCGGCCGCTTCGGCGACGAGAACTTCTTCGCCGCGTGGATGGCCGTCCTCGCCTTCGTCGCGCTGGTGGTGTGGCCCTCGACCGAGGCCCTCGTCGCGGGGCTCTTCGCGGTGGCGCTCACCGTGGTGTACGGGCTGTTCTATTACGGCAACGGGATCGTTCATGGCGCGCGGCACGTCTTCCCGGCGATGCCCTTCGTGGCGGCCTTGCTGGCGCGGGCCATGGGTGAAGCGGGTCGCGCGGCGTCGCTCCGCCGTTGGACGAAGGAGCAGTGGCAGGGAGCTTTCGCGCTGGGCTACCTGGCCTTCGGCGGGGTGATGCTCCCGTCGATGTGGCGCGTCGGCCTCGCGAGCATCCATCGGGTGCAGGACCCGCGCATCCCGATCCGTCCGGTGATGGCGCGGGAGCACATCGAGCGGGGCATCGTGTTGATCCCCGACGTGCACTCGTACCTCGAAGCGCTCGACCCCTGGAGCGACGGCGACGAGCGCGTGCTGGTGTACTCCGACAACGCGGGCGAGGCCGACCTGCGGCGCTACCACCCGGAGCTGCCGGTGTTCCTGGTGGTGGATGAGCGGCGGGTGTTGCGCGTGGGGTCGAGCGCGCCGGGGCCGGGGCTGCGGGTGGAGATGGAGCGCGCGTGGCCGTCGTTGCAGCGCCCCATCGGGCTGAGCGCGGGCATCATCCACACGCTGGAGTGCTGCCTCATCCCGACGAGCGGTCAGCGGGCGCTGCGGGTGTTCGCGGTGGAGCGTGGCGGGCGGTTGGGGGTTCCGTTCGATCTGGCGCACGCGGGGCGGTACCGCTTCCGGATGCGCGGCGTGACGGGGCCCGACCAGGGGCGGTTTCAGCTCTCGATCGAGGGGCGGTTGCTGGTGCCGTGGGACGGCTACGCGGCGACCGCGGCGCCGGCGACGGGCGAGTGGTCGAGGCCCATCGAGATGACCGCGGGGCGCCACTGGCTGGTGGCGAGGGCGCTCGCGCGCAACCCGGAGAGCCGGGCGGATGACGCGATCTTCGATCTGTTCGAGGGGGAGCTGGTGACGGAGTAGGGGGAATCGGGCGCCCCCTACCAGCTCCCCGACAGCGAGACGCCCGACGTCGACGCGCTCACCACCACGGGGACGCTGCGGACGTGCAGTGCGGCAGTGGCGAAGCCGAGCCCGAAGCCGAGGCCGAAGCCGACGGAGGTGTCGACCCAGGAGTGGGCGCCCGCGGCGACGCGCAGCACCGTGTTGGTGGCCGCGAGCGCGGTGGTGGCGAAGAAGAGCGCGGCGTGGCCGCGGCTGCGCGGGCCCGACGGGAGCAGCCACATGCCGAGCGACGCGCCCGAGAGCGCCGCGAGCGGGGCGGTGTGGCCCGACGGAAACGAGCGACGGTCTTCGGGGTTGGTGCTGTCGCAGGAGGCGGTGGCGTCGTCCCACGCGCGGGGCCGGCAGACGCCGCCGAAGTTCTTGACGATGGTGACGACGCCCAGCGTGACGGCCTCGGCTTCGAGCAGGATGCGCGCCGTGCGAATCCACAGCCAGCCGCGCGCGCCGAGGCCGCGCTCGACCAGGAAGGCCCCGCCGATGGCGCCCATGGAGCCCACCGCGAAGACGAGGTCGGTGGTGAGACCGATGGGAACGTTGCGGTCCCGGTGGCCGAGGCCGTCGAGGGGCGCGATCTGCGACGTGGAGGGCGGCTCCAGCACCAGGGCGCCGACGGCGAAGAGCCCCGCCGAGACGCCGAGCACCGAGTAGTCGACGATCGAGCCGCCGAGGAGGTTGAGCTCCAGCCGCCGCGAGGTGGTCAGGTCGACCGCGAGCGCAGAGGGCGCGGCGAGCAGCAGGGGGAGGCAGAGCTTTACCGCGCGGGTAAGCATCGACGGCGACGCGCACCGTACCACCGGCGCCGCGCATCACGTCCCTCGACGGGATGCCCGCCGACCGATAGGTTGAGTGGCCTATGGGTACGCGCTCGCTTCGACTGGGTGTTCCGCTGGTGGCGCTGGGGTTGCTCTCCGCCGCGTGTCCGACGCGTGGGAGCCTGATGCCCCCGGAAGGAACGGACGACGGAGGCACCGACCCCAACGACATGCCCGTGGTGCCCCCCACCGACCGCGGCTTCATCGAGGTCGACGGGATGCTCGTACCCGTGGACGGCGGTGATCCGCCCCCCGTCGACAGCGGCCCCCGCCCCGATGTCCCCGACACGCGCCCTGCGTGTACCCCGTACGTGGCGCCCGCGCGCACCGATCCCTGTGCGGGTCGTCCCGACTGCGGGCTCCCGTCGCACGGCAGCGTCGCCATCACCGGCGCCACCGGGCCGCTCACCAACCTCCAGGTGCGCGTCGAGCTCCCCATGGCCGTGCGCACCGCCATCGGCGCGACCTGCGACCGTCTCGTCTTCCGCACCGCGACCAACGAGTGGGCGCCGCACTTCGTCACCGATTGCGCCATGGGCATCGTCTGGGTGCGCGCGCCCTCCATCGCCGCCGGAACCACCACGCTCACGATGCACTACGGCGGCGCCACCGCCGTACCCGCCGCGCAGAGCTACGACGACACCTTCGACCGCGTCCCCTACCAGGCCCCCAACCTCGTCGGCGCGTACACCTTCGACGAAGGAACCGGCTCCCGCACCTGCCCCGTCGGCGGTCCGGCGGCGGTTCCGTTTGACGCGTACATCCTCCAGACGCCCTACGACTCGCCGCCCGTCGACGTGGCCACCCGCCCGCCGCTCTGGAGCGACGACTCGCCCCCGTCGCTGCTCAACGCCGCCGGTCGCTTCACGCGCAACCAGCACTCGCTCAACTTCCCGAGCGTGCCGGTGCTCAAGGCGTCGGGCCTGATGATCTCGCCCAACCGCGTGATCAACTGGCGCTCGACCAGCCCGGCGCCCTTCAACACGGCGCGCGAGCAGCTCACCGTCGGCGTGTGGGTCAACCCCACCACGCCGTCCAACCACTTCACCGACAACTTCCAGACGGTGGTGTGCTTCGGCATGCCCGACCAGACGACGCGCGCGGCGTTCTGGCGGCTGCCCGAGACCGATCCGCACATCGTCAACAACGCCATCTTCAACCCGTGGGCGATCTTCTTCCGCGGCGACGGCGAGGACGACACGCTCTACCAGGGCAACTCGTGCGTCGAGCCGTGCACCGACGTGATGCAGTACGCGCACATCACCACCACGCAGCCGCTCTCGGGCGCGGCCTTCACCAACCACTGGCACTTCCTGGCGTTCACCCTCGACACCACGCAGCGGCCCCACACCATCCGCCGCAGCTACTACGACGGCAACGCCTACGACTATCCCCAGCAGCTCGACCTCTTCCCGCCGGGCGGTCGCTACTGCCCGGCCAACCCGGCCGTCCCCATGTCGCAGCCGCTGGTCGCGCCCTGCTACCCCGGCGACCTCCCCGACGGCGGCGCCGGAACGCCAACGTGTTGGCAGGCGTGCCCGTATCTCTGCCCCGGCACCGTCGACGGCATGCAGGCCCCCAACACCTGCGTGTACCCCCCGGAGGCGCCCATCCAGTACCCGCCCGCCCCGGTGGTCATCGGCGCCGACATGAACGACGGCGAAGCCCAGCTCGGCATCCACGGAACGGTCGATGACCTCTTCATCATCGGCCGCGCCATCTCGCCCGACGAGATGGCGGCCTACCGCGAGCGGCGGCAGTACACCGCGATGCCCATCCGCACGACGGTCACTCCGTAGGCCGCGCCCGCTCCGAGCGGGTGAGCGCGCCGACGCAGAGCAGCGCCCCGAGCGAGAGCACTCCCACCGCCGACTGCGCGAACCACCCCGCGCACCACGCCAGCAACGACAGCACCAGTAGCACGAGGCGCGCGCGACCGTAGCGCCGCCACGTCGACGGCCACGCCAGCGCGAGGTCGGTCGGGAAGAGCACCAGCGCGACGGCGTTGTGGCGCAGCTCCGGGAGCGTGGAGGCGGCCACCATCAGCCACAGCACGAGGCCCGGAACCGCCAGCGCGACGGCCGCGATCACCCGCGCGGGAGCGGCGAGGAAGCGCGGTCGGGATGATCCGCCGACGAGCCCGAGGAGCGCGAGCGCGACGGCGTAGCCGATGACAACACCAACGCCCCGGGTGGGCTCTCCCTCGGGCAGCGGGCGCACGCGGGTCGAGACGGCGACGCCGGGGGAGTTGAGGACGCGGCCCACTTCTTCGCGCAACACGGATGGGAGAAACATCTCTTCCCAGCGGTTCATGGGGGCGTCGAGGGTGCTGCCGAGGAGGAGCTCGACGAGGCCGAGGAGGCGCAGGTCGCTGGCGAATCCTTCGCGGGTGCGATCGCGCCACGAGCGCTCGGTGACGGTGGTGCGAGCGGGGGCGAGGGCGTGGTCGGAGACGGCGTCGAGGTGGTCGCGGAGGCGCGTCGTGCAGTTGTCGCGATAGTGGTGATAGACGTAGTGGCGATGGGCGGGCAGGGCGTCCCAGGCGAGGCGATCGGCGAGGCGGCGGCGCGCTTCGGGCGGGAGCGCGAGCACCTGGCGCCAGACGGTGCGGTCTTCGACGCGGGCGTAGTGGGCGACCATGGCGGGCTCGTCGACGATGGAGACCCAGAAGCGGCCGCGGCCGCGGAGCACCGCCCAGGTGAGGGGGGCGGGCGTGGTGAAGTCGGCGGTTCCGTAGTTGTAACAGCGGCCCTGCGGGGTGGCGGGGTCGCGCACGCAGAGGGCGGCGTGGCCGAAGCGCGAGAAGACGTCGTCGCCGGGGCCGATGGTGACGAGGGCGACCTCGGGGGCGTCGGCGGTCTGCGCGCGCGCCACCGACGGGACGGCGAGCGCGGCCGCGAGGGCGAGCGCCGCGGGTCGCGCGATGGTCAGCGGACGCCGGGAGAGCGCCATCGGTTGATGCGCCGCGGCCACGGGGCGTCGTCGCGCTTGCCGAGGGTCTTGGCGAGCGCGAGGAGCTGCGCGAGGTGGGCGTCGGCGATGTCCGAGGGAGGGCCCTCGACGGAGGCGCCGTCGCGGCGGATGTGGACGAGGGCGCGGCCGGTGACGCCGTTGGCGAAGACCTCGGCGTCATAGCGGGCGGAGGCCGCGTCGCCTTCGCGAAACGTCAGCTCGTAGCGCACCCCGTTGCGTGGAACCACCGCGTGCATTGTCGACGGCGGAAGCTACACGCAGGGCGCGCGCGGGTGCAACGCGGGGCTTCGTCACGTGACGCCTCCCCCGAACGTCAGTTCGTCGCAGTTGACCGCGTGGCGTCGTCCGGGCGATGCACCCACGCGATGCCCCGCCTCAACGTCCACGGCGCCGACCTCTACTACGAAGACACCGGCGACGGCGCGCTGACCCCGGTGGTGTTCGCGCACGGGCTGCTCTGGAGCGGCGCGATGTTCGAGCCGCAGGTGGCGGCGCTGCGGGGCACGCGACGGTGCGTGCGCTTCGACTTCCGCTCGCAGGGCCGCAGCGCCTTCACCCGCGAGGGATGCGACATGGACACGCTCGCCGACGACGCCGCCGCCGTCATCGAGGCGCTCGGCGTGGGCCCGTGCCACTTCGTCGGGCTCTCCATGGGCGGCTTCGTCGGGCTGCGCCTCGCGGTCTACCGCCCCGACCTGCTGCGCTCGCTCACCCTCATCGCCAGCGCGGCCGACGCCGAGCCACGGGCGAGCATCCCGAAGTACCGCGCGATGACCCTCGGGGCGCGCGCCTTCGGGGTTGGTCCGCTGTCGTCGCGGGTCATGCGGATCATGTTTGGCGAGGACTTCCTCACCGACCCGGCGCGCGTCGTCGAGCGCGAGGCACTGCGCGCGGAGCTGGCGGCCCTCGATCCGCGCGCCGTGGAGGTGGCCATCGAGGGTGTGCTCATGCGCCGCCCGGTGACGCACCTCCTCGGGCGCATCAAGACGCCGACGCAGGTGATCTCGGGGGAGGGCGATCGGGCCGTGGTCGCAGCGCGAGCGAGGCGCACGGCGGAGGGCATCGCGGGGGCGCGCTTCGTCGCGGTCGCCCGCGCGGGGCACACGACGACGCTGGAGGAGCCCGCGGCGGTGACGAGCGCGCTGGAGGAGTTCTTCGCGACGGTGGAGTGAGCCGGGGCCCGCAGTGGGTGGGCCCACGCCGCGGCGTCCGCGCCGCGCGCAACGGTCAGGTCCGCAGTACCCGGGCTTACGCCGCAGCGTCAGCGCGGCGCGCGACGGTCAGGCTCGCAGTCACCGGGGCCCACGCCGCAGCGTCAGCGCGGCGCGCAACGGTCGGGTCCGCAGTCACCGGCCTTACGCCGCGGCGTCAGCGCGGTGCGCAACGGTCAGGCCCGCAGTCACCGGGGCCACGCCGCAGCGTCAGCGCGGCGCGCAACGGTCAGGCCCGCAGTCGCCGGGGCTTTCGTACGGGATGACGAATTGTGCGATCAGGCGGTGGGCGACCGTTGGCATGGGGGTCGCGACCCTCACCGGGAGGAGGCGGGCAACTCACGGGCGGGAGGTGGGTGACTCGGCGGGAGGAGGCAAGCGACTCACAAGCGGGAGACGGGCGACTGGCGAGCGACAGGCGCTCAACTGATGGGGCAGGAGCTCGGCGGCTCATGGGGAAGAGGCGCGCGGCTCACCAGAGGAAGTCCGGCGGTTCAAGCAGGGGAGTCGGGCAACCCAAGGGTTGGCAGCGCGCTACTGAACCACTCAAGGCGTCCAGATGCAGCGGAACCCGTAGGCCGCGCTCGCCGTAGTGGGAGGAGCACTTGCTCGCGCCGTGGCTGTAAACGCACTCGGCGTCGATTGCATCCACGAGCCGCCACGCACCACTCGCTCCGTCCCTGAGGAAGGCCCGCGCGGGTCGGATTGCGCGCCCGATGGATACGCGCCGTGCCAATCCGCGACCCACTCGGCGAGGTTGCCCGCCATGTGAAAGGCGTGAAACGCAGACGCGCCCGCCGTGAACTCTCGCCAGTCGCAGGAGCCGTCCGTTCGATTCCAACAAAGGCGCTGCGGGGTGTCTGTGACGGAGGGTGCCGCGTTGCCCCACGGGTATGCGCGACCGTCGGTACCGCGTGCGGCGTACTCCCACTCAGCTTCGGTCGGCAGACGACCGACCATCGTGCGGCAGTAGGCATCAGCGGCCGACCACGGCAGACAGTTTACCGACAGCCAATCATGCCCCGTGGTGGGCCAGTTTAGCGTCGACGAAGGGCACGCTGCGCTTGTCGTGGGTTCCACGCACCCACGGTCGCGACAGTTGGAATACTCCACTGCCGTGACCTCGTGATCCATGATGCAAGAGGCGCGGGCGAAGGTGACGCGGTGCAAGGGACCTGCGTCGTCGCCACCCATCATGAACGAACCTGCGGGCAGCAGACGGAAGCCCTGGGGGCACATCCCATCCCGACACCCACCACCGTAACAAGTGGCGTTTTCCGGCGGGCAGACGTTCCCGCAACGCCCGCAGTTTCGTGGGTCGTGCTCCGTGTCCACGCACCCGCCCGGGCACTGCAACCAGATCGCGCGCCCCTCCGCATCCACTGGCACTCCCGCGTCGCAGACGTTGGCGGTGCAGGAGAACCCTCGGCAGACATATCCGAGCGGGCAAACAGTGCCGCATCCTCCGCAATTCATGTCGTTGTCTCGGAGGGTTGTGCAGCCGAGTCCCGTGCACCACTCACGGCCAGTCCCGCACGCGCCGCACGCGCCATCGCGACACTCCTGGGCGTCGGTACACGCCATCCCGCACCGGCCGCAGTTCGCGTGGTCCACGGCTCGCTCGGACTCACACCCATTGCTCGCGCGCTCGTCGCAGTCGGCGTGGGCACCGTCGCACGAGTACCCGCAGCGCCCGCCCATGCACGTCGCCGTCGCGCCAGCGACCGTGGGGCACATCACGTTGCAGTCGCCGCAGTGCATCGGATCGGTGAGCACCCGGCGGCAGGCGCCTCCGCAGGAGAGTTCCAACGCGCCGCAACTCGAGGGCCCGTCAAACGCCACCGCGTCCGTGCCGCCCACATCACTCCCGAGATCCGTCGTCCCGCTGTCGACCGCCGTCACCCGATCGACCACGGCGTCCCGCGTGCCCGCGTCCACGCCGCCGACGGGCGCCGTCGTCGCCGCCTCACACTGCCCCGCCTCGCAGCGCTGATCGCTCCGACACACGACGCCCACGCACGCCGACGCCAGCAGCAGCGGCACCTCCACCGTCTGCCGCCGGCCGAAGCGCACCACCGCGCGCTGCGCGACCACCGCCGTCGCGGGCGTGCAGCCGTTGGGGTTGCTGCACCCGAGCGCCTCCAGCCAGACGGGCGTCTCGGTGTCGTCGTCCGAGGCAAGCACCCCCACCCGGAGTGGCAGCGGGAGGCGTCCGTCGTCCGTGCCGAGCGTCGTCGTGCGCTGGCTGCGCAGGACCCCAGACGGGCCGCCGCGTCGAACCGTGAGCGTGATGGCCTGCACCGTCGCGGATGGTCCCCACGCGACCTCGGAGTCGACGCGCACCACCAGCTCCGTGCGCGGGCGCTCACACCCGGCGACGACGATTGCGGCGAGCATCGTCGCCGTCAGTCCGCTGGCCATCCGCCGCATGAATGCTCCTCCGAGGCGACGACCACCCGCCGTGATCCGAACGACGGTCGCTTATAGGAGGCATGTCCGGATCTCAGCAAGGTCGGGCGCGTTGATGTGACCGTCGTGCGCCGCGCGGACGCCGCGGCGTGGCCCCCAGTGACCGCCCGCCCGCCCCCCGCCCACCGCTCGCCCCGCTACCCCGCCCGCCCGCCCCGTGCGCAACCCCACTGCACAACCCGCTTGTGCAATCGCCCTGCGCAATCCCCTCTCGCCACCGCGCAAATCCGCTGTCATCGCGGTTGGTCCTCTTCGTGCTCAACGCCTCTCCGTCGGGGCCATCGGCTCACCACCGCGTGTCCCCGGAGGAGCGTCACACCCATGTTCAGCCCTCGTCCGTCCAACCCCGCTTCGGCCCCCACCCTGGTCCCTCCGCCGCGCCGCATCGCCTACCTCAGCGCCGGTAGCGGCGGCGCCCACCACGCCTCCGCCCGCGCCCTCGCGTCGCTCGCCACCGACGCATTCGGCGACGGCGTCGAGCAACACACCGTCGACCTCTACGACCGCGGTTGGATCCGCTCGCTCCCCTTCCTCGCCCGCGTCCGCGCCCACTCCGACGCCCTCTGGCGCGCCTTCTACAACGGCACCGACCATCGCTCCGTCGTGCGCGCCCTCTCGCCCGTCGTGCGCGCCCTCTACACCCCGCGCCTGCGCGCTCGCCTCCCCTTCGCCCCCGACCTCCTCGTCGCCACCCACTTCTCCACCGCCCACTGCCTCGACGCCCTCGCGCGCTCCTTCCCCGTCCGCCCCCGCACCGCCGTCGTCATGCTCGACTACGAACCCCATCACGCGTGGTTCGCCGAGGCCGACTGCTACGTCGTCGCGTCCGATGCCGCCGTCGCTCGCGCCCGCGAGGTCGGCATCGCACCCGAGCGCGTCGTTCGCATCCCGCTGCTGCCCTGCCGCTCCGCCGCGACCACCCGCGCGCCCTCTGCCGACGGTCGCCTCCGCGTCGCCGCCGTCGCCGGTGCCGACGGAACCAGCGCCTCCCGTCTCATCCCCCTCCTGCGCCGCCTCGACGCGGGCCCCCTCGGCGCCTCCCTCGTCATCGACGCCGTCTGCGGCCACGGCGAAGACCTCCGCCGCTCGCTCACCGCCCTCGCTCGCTCACTGCGCCACGTCGAGCTCCGCGTCCACGGCTTCGTCGCCGACCTCCCCGACCGCCTCGCCGCCGC
Organism: Polyangiales bacterium; assembly: GCA_044229975.1. Lineage (GTDB taxonomy): Bacteria > Myxococcota_A > Polyangia > Polyangiales > SCUS01. The sequence goes on along the minus strand of JBGARZ010000012.1, from coordinate 314,612 downwards.
CGACGTCTCGCTCCTCCGCGCGGGCCCCATGTCCGTCACCGAATCCCTCACCGCCGGAACCCCCGTCGTCGCCTTCGACTGGCACGCCCACGAGGCGCCCCACGCCCGCCTCGTCGAGTCCCTCGGTGCCGGCGCCGCCACCCGCGACACCGAGCTCGCCGCCCTCTCCCTCGAACGCCTCGCCGCCGACCCCGCCCTCCTCGCGCGCTGGCAACACGCCGCCCTCGCCGCCGCCCGCTCCGCCCCCGGCGCCGCCTTCGTCGAGCGCTTCTTCGGTCCACGCCTCACCCGCTCATCACGCGTCCCCGCGGCCCGTGCGTCGTCCTTCGCCGTGGCGGTGTCGGCGTGAGCCCGCGTCGCGCCCTCGACCTCGCGACCCTCGCGGTCGCGGCGCCCTTCATCGTGATCGTTCTGTTTGCGTACGACCTGCGCATGCACCTCGCGCTGCGCTTCGGCGGTGAGCCCGCCTTCTATCGCGCGGTGGCCGCCACGGCGCGCGCGTACCTCGCCATCTTCCGCGTGGTGTTTCGCATGCGCTTCGAGGTCGAAGGCGCGATGCCCGCGGCCGTCGGCCACGCGCCCTTCATCGTCGTCGCCAACCACCAGCCGCCCGTCGACCTGCTCCTGGGCGCGTGCGTCTTCATGGAAGACTCGCCCGCCTACGTCGCCCGCGCGGGCCTCGACCGCTGGTGCCCCACCGTCAGCGTCTTCCTCCGCGGAACCGGCTCCCTCATCCTCCAGCGCGGCGACCGCGAGGGCAACGAAGCCCGCCTCCACGCGCTCGGTCAGCGCATCACCGAGCGCCGCCGCGGCGCCATCATCTTCCCCGAAGGCCGCAAGCCCTGGGGCGACGAGTCCATCGCCACCTTCCACCGACCCGGCCTGCGCGCCCTCCTCGCCGGAGCGCCCGACGCCGTGGTCATCCCCGTGGTCTTCGAGGAGATCGCGAAATTTCTCGGCCGCGGCGGTGTGCTCCCCACCTTCGGTCTCACCGTGCGCGCCCGCATCCTCGCGCCCCTCGCCCGCACCCCCGGCGGCGACGAGGAGCTCATGGACCGCTGCGAAGACCGCCTCCACGCCACCGTCGGCGCGCGCGTGTCCCAGGTCGCCCTCTCCCGCGACGGCCGCCCGGTGCTCCACACCCTCGGCCGCAACGATCGGGGCCACGCGTGGACCTGATCGCCCACGCGCTCGCCGGCGCCCTCGCGGCCCGCTGCTTCGCCCCCGCCGATCGCCCCGCCCTCGCCACCGCCATGACCCTCGTCGGCGCCGTCGCGGGCGTCGCGCCCGACCTCGACGCCCTCGTCGAGATCCGCGGCAAGCTCGCCGGCTGGCGCTACCACCGCGTCGCCCTCCACGGCGCCCTGCCCGCCTTCGCGCTCGCCATCCCCGTCGTGGCCGTCGCCCTCCTCACGCCCGCGGCCGGTGCTGGTGTCGTTCGCCTCGCGCTCGCCGCCGTCGCCGCCATCGCCACGCACCTGCTCCTCGACGTCGTCACCAGCTTCGGAACCGCCCTCGGCTTCCCCTTCTCCCCCGCGCGCCTCACCACGCGATCGCACTTCATCGTCGACCCGATCGTCCTCGCGCTGCTCGCCGCCGGGCTCTTCGGCGGTCGTCACCTCATCGCGCTGTCGGCCGTCGGCGCGTACCTGCTCACGGCCGTCGCGGTGCGATCGTGGCTCACCGCGCGAGCGCGCCGCGAGCTCTCCGCGCTCGGTCACCCAGGCGTCGAGCCGGTGCTCGAACCGCGCCTCCTGGCCCCGTGGCGCTGGCTGGTCATCGTCGACCTCGGGTCGCAGTACCTCGTCGGGGCCGCGACGCCGCTCGGCTTCGCGCGGTGGCAGCGCGTGGACTCCGGGCGCGACGACGAGGCGGCGACGGTGGCGCGGCGCGACCCGCTGCTAAGGGCCTTTCTCGCGGCGTGTGACTTCCCGCGCTTCCGGTGGAGCAAGCGCGTCGACGGTCGATGGCTCGTGGTCGAGGACATCAAGTGGTGGCTGGAGCTGCCGTTTCGTCCGCTGGCCTTCTCGGCGCGCGTCGACGAGGCGGGCGTCCCCGATGCCCCGCAGCAGACGAGGCTCTGGGACATGGGACCCACCGGGGTGCTCGAACGAGCGACGTTGCTGTCGATTCCTCCGGTCGAGGCCGTCGCCATCGCCCCCCGTTGACGCCTCGCGGGGAGGTCACCAACCAGTTGGATGTCACCGATGCAGGACACGCTCGTGGGAGCGCGCGGCCTACGGCACCCGGTGCGCCAACACCATGAAGCCAAAGAAACGCTCACTCCCTCCCGCTCGTCCTCCTCGCCCCACCCGAACCACTCCTTCGTCGCCCCGCATGATCGCCAAGGCGGCGACGGGCATCGACGGGCTCGACCAGCTCACCGGCGGCGGACTCCCCGCCGGTCGCCCCACGCTCGTCTCGGGCGGTCCGGGCTGCGGCAAGACCCTCCTCGCCATGGAGTTTCTCGTCCGCGGTGCGACGCGCTACGGCGAGCCCGGCGTCTTTGTCGCCTTCGAGGAGACCGCCGACGAACTCTCCGCCAACGTCGCCTCGCTGGGCTTCGACCTCGACGGCCTCTGCGCCAAGAAGCTCATGGCCGTCGACTACATCCACGTCGACCCGCACGAGATCGAGGAGACCGGCGAGTACAGCCTCGAAGGGCTCTTCGTGCGCCTCGGGGCGGCCATCGACGCCGTCGGCGCGAAGCGCATCGTGCTCGACACCCTGGAGGTTCTCTTCGGCGGCTTCAGCGACGCCCTCATGCTGCGCGGCGAAATACGTCGGCTCTTTCGTTGGCTGAAGGAGCGCGGCGTCACCGCGGTCATCACCGCCGAGCGCCTCGAAGGAACGCTCACCCGCTACGGCCTGGAAGAGTACGTCTCGGACTGCGTGATCGTGCTCGACCACCGCGTCGTCGAGCAGGTGTCCACCCGCCGCCTCCGCATCGTGAAGTACCGCGGCTCCTCCCACGGAACCAACGAGTACCCCTTCCTCATCGCCAACGGGGGTTTGTCGGTGCTGCCCGTCACCGCCCTCGGCCTCGACTACGAGGTGTCCACCGACCGCGTCTCCACGGGCATCGCGCGCCTCGACGACATGCTCGGCGGCAAAGGCTACTACCGCGGGTCGAGCGTTCTCATCTCGGGCACCGCGGGCACCGGCAAGACCAGCGTCGCCGCGTCCTTCGTCGACGCCGCGTGTCGGCGGGGAGAGTCGTGCGTGTACTTCGCCCTGGAGGAGTCACCCGCGCAGGTCGTCCGCAACATGCGCTCCATCGGCATCGACCTCGACGCCTGGGTGAAGAAGGGCCTGCTGCGCTTCCAGGCCGCGCGCCCGACGCTCTTCGGCCTGGAGATGCACCTCATCAGCATGCACCAGACCGTCGACGAGATCGCGCCGCAGATCGTCGTCGTCGACCCCATCTCCAGCCTCCTCACGGCGGGCACCGCCCACGACGTGAAGGCCATGCTGGTGCGCCTCTTCGACCGCCTGAAGGTGAAGGGCATCTCCACGCTCCTCACGTCGCTCACCGACAACCCCAGCGCCGAGGACTCCACCATCGGCATCTCGTCCCTCATCGACACGTGGTTCCAGCTCCGCGACCTGGAGGCCGGGGGCGAGCGCAACCGCGGGCTCTACGTCGTGAAGTCCCGCGGCATGGCCCACTCCAACCAGGTGCGGGAGTTCGTGATCTCCGACCACGGCGTCGAGCTCGTCGAGGTGTACTCCGTCCCCGGCGGGGTGCTCACCGGCACCGCCCGCGTCGCCCAGGTGGCGGCCGACGAAGCCGCCGCCCTCACGCGCCGACAGGAGGCCGACCGTCGACAGCGCACCCTCACCCGCCGGCGCGCGGCCTTCGAGGCGCAGCTCCTGGCGCTGCAAGCCGAGTTCGCCGCGGAGGTCGACGAGATGACCAGCGCCATCGACGAGGCCGCCGGGCGCGAGGCCCGCATCGGCTCCGACCGCGAGGAGATCCGTCGGCTGCGCACCAGCGGCACGGGCGCGCGCAAGCACACGGCCGCCCTGGTGGCGCCGAAGAGGAAGCCGTGAGCGCCCCGCGCAAGAGGGCCGCCGCGGCGAAGGCGAAGGCCCCCGAGCCGGAGCAGTGGGAGCTGCGGCTCTACGTCGCCGGGCAGACGCCTCGCAGCCTGGAGGCCTTCGCCAACCTCAAGCGCATCTGCGAGGAGCACCTCAAAGGGCGCTACCGCATCGAGGTCGTCGACCTGCTCATCAACCCGGCGCTGGCGCGAGGTGATCAGATCCTCGCGGTTCCCACGCTGGTGCGGCAGCTCCCGCCGCCGGTGAAGAAGATCATCGGGGACTTCTCCAACACCGAGCGCGTGCTGGTGGGGTTGAACCTCCGCCCGGTGCCGCCGCCCTCGACCCGCAAGCGCGCGCCGTGAAGCCCTCGAAGAGCTCGTCGACTGCCTTCGAGGCTGCGCTCGCAGGAACCGCGTCGTCGCGCTACGTGCTGCGGCTGTACGTCGCGGGAGGGACGCCCCAGTCGATGCGCGCGCTCGTCAACCTCAAGGCCGTGTGCGCGGCCTACCTGAAGGGCCGCTACCAGCTCGAAGTGATCGACGTCTATCAAGAGCCCGAGCGCGCCAAGGCGGAGCAGATCCTCGCGGTGCCGACGCTCATCCGGGAGAGCCCGGGGCCGCTGCGGCGGCTCATCGGCGACCTCTCCGACACGGCCCGCGTGCTCCACGGGCTCAACCTCCAGCCCCGAGGGGATGGCTGATGGCGCGAAGGACGCGCGCCGACACGAAGGCCGAAATCGAGGCGCTGCGCGAGCGCCTGGAGGAGGCCGAGCAGACGCTCGACGCCATCCGCTCGGGCCACGTCGACGCGCTGGTGGTGCACTCTCCCGAAGGGGAGAAGGTGTTCACGCTCCAGGGCGCCGATCATCGGTACCGGCGGCTGGTGGAGACCATGGACGAGGGCGCGGCCATCGTGGGCCTCGACGGAACGGTGCTCTACTGCAACCGCCGCTTCGCCGCGATGGTGGCGACGCCGCTCGCGCGGGTGACGGGCTCGCAGGTGCACCGCTTCGTGCGGACGTCGTGGCGGCCCACCTTCGACGCGCTGCTGGGCCTCGTCGCGCCAGAGACGGCGCGCGCCGAGCTCGAGCTGGTCAGCGCGGTCGGGGCCGTCGTGCCGGTGCACCTGTCGGCGACGGCGAGCGGCGAGGGGGAGGTCCCGGGCGTGTGCCTCGTGGTGACCGACCTCACCGACCAGAAGCGCAACCAGGCCATCGTGGCGGCCGAGCGCCTCGCGGCCTCCATCCTGGAGCAGAGCACCGAGGCGATCGTGGTGTGCGACCCCCACGCGCGGGTCATCCGGGCGAGCCGCGGCGCGCACCGGCTGGCGGCGCACAACCCGCTGCTGCGACCCTTCGCGATGGCGTTTCCACTGCGCGGCGATGCGTTGGGGGAGGGCGGCATCCCGGGCGCCGCGCTGCGGGGCGAGGTGCTGAGCGGGGTCGAAGTGACCATGGCCCGCGCGGACGGGAGCGACGCGAGCCTGCTGGCGTCGGCGGGCCCGCTGGTGAGCGCGGAGGGCCAGGCGCTCGGGTGCGTGGTGTCGCTGACGGACATCACCGAGCGGGCGTCGCTGCGGGCGCGCGAGCAGGCCGCGCTGCGGGAGTCCGAGGCGGCCAACCGGATGAAGGACGAGTTCCTGGCGACGGTGTCGCACGAGCTGCGCACGCCGCTGACGGCGATTCTCGGGTGGTCGCGGATGCTGCTCGGCGCGCAGATCTCGCCCGACCGCCGGCAGCGGGCCATCGAGACCATCGAGCGCAACGCGAAGGCGCAGGCGCAGATCATCGAGGACATCCTCGACGTGTCGCGGATCATCTCCGGCAAGCTGCGGGTGGAGTTTCGCCCGGTGGGGATGCGCGAGGTGTTGCTGGCCGCGATGGACGCGGTGCGGCCGACGGCGGAGGCCAAGGGCATCGAGCTCACCGCGGCGCTCGACGCGGACGTCGGGCGCATCCACGGCGACCCCGACCGCCTCCAGCAGGTGGCCTGGAACCTCCTCTCCAACGCCCTGAAATTCACCTCGAAGGGCGGCAGGGTCGCGCTGCGTCTCTTCGCCCGCGATGGGTTCGCGGAGGTCGAGGTGAGCGACACGGGGAGCGGCATCGCGCCGGAGTTTCTGCCGCATGTGTTCGACCGCTTCCGGCAGGCGGACAGCACCATGAGCCGCGCGCACGGGGGCCTCGGGTTGGGGCTGGCGATCGTTCGTCAGCTCGTGAACGTGCACGGTGGCTCGGTGTCCGCCGCGAGCGATGGGTTGGGCCGCGGGGCGGTGTTTCGGGTGCGGCTGCCGCTGCGGGACGACGAGGAGGGACCAGCGTCCGACCGCCCGGGCCCAGCGTCGGCGGACGAGCCGTCTGCGCCGGATGGCCCGGTGCTCACGGGGGTGCGAGCGCTGGTGGTCGACGACGAGCCCGACGCGCGTGCGCTGGTGGCGTTCATGCTGGAGACGGCGGGCGCCCGCGTGACGACGGTGGGGTCGGCGGTGGAGGCGCTGGAGCTGCTCGTACGGACGCGCCCCGACGTGCTGGTGTCCGACATCGGGATGCCCTCGGTCGACGGGTACGAGCTGCTGCGCCGCGTGCGCGCGCTGCCGCCCGACGGGGGCGGGGCGACGCGGGTGCTCGCGGTGACGGCGTACGCGCGCGCCGAAGACCGCGCGAGCGCGCAGCGGGCAGGATTCGACGGGTACGTCTCGAAGCCGGTGGACCTGGGCGCGCTGCTCGCGGCGGTGTCGTCGCTGGTGCGGCGGTAGTACCGATTCACCCCTTGGACGTTCGCAAGGTGGGGCCGGGGTTCACGGTGCAGGCTCTGCGTCCGTCGCGCTCCGTTCACCCCGGGCAATGGTAGGGGGTCACCCCATCGCTCTGCGATGGGGTTGCAACGGAAGTCACTGCCCCCGCTTCGTTGATCGGGATCGCGATGGATCTCGGGCCTGCAACCCCGTCGCGCAGCGGCGGGGTGACCCCCCTACCATTGCCCGGGGTGAACGGAGCGCGACGGACGCGGAGCCTGCACCGTGAACCCCGGCCCCACCTTGCGAACGTCCAAGGGGTGAATCGGCATGAGAGGGCGCCTACGCCGCCGGCATGATCGACCGCCGCCGCAGCAGTCCCACGAACTCATCCGGTGGCACGGGTCGGCTGTACCGATACCCCTGCAATTCGTGGCACTTCATGCCGCGCAGCAGCGTCTCCTGCTCCGGGGTCTCGACCCCTTCGGCGACGACGCGGTAGCCCAGCGCGTCGGCCATGCGGACGATGGCGTCGACCAGCGCCACCTGCCGGTGCCCGCCGCCGAGATCGTTCACGAACGAACGATCGATCTTCAGGATGTTGAAGGGGTAGCGGCACAGGTAGCTGAGGCTGGAGTACCCGGTGCCGAAGTCGTCGATGGCGACCTTCACCCCGCGGCCCGTCACGCCCGCGATGAGCTGCTCGAAGCGCGCCGTGTCCTTCAACATCTGGCTCTCGGTGAACTCGATCTCCAGCCACTCGGGCGCGAGGCCGGTGCGCTCCAGGATCAACCCGAGCTGCTCCAGGAAACGATCGACCTCCAACGAGGCCATCGAGAGGTTCACCGCCACCGGCACGGACAAGAGCCCTGCGTCCTGCCACGCGCGGTTCTGCCGGCACGCCTCTTCGAGCACCCACAGGTCGATGCGCCCGATGAGGCCGCTCTCCTCCGCGATGTGGATGAACTCCCCCGGCGGCACCACCTCGCCCGTCGGGCGCCGCCAGCGCACCAGCGCCTCCATGCCCGTGATGGCCGCGTCGGCCGAGCCCACCTTGGGCTGGTAGTGCACCGCGAACTCCCGGTTGCGCAGCGCCTGGTGCAGGCTGCTCTCCAGCATCAATCGCCGGTCGGCGCGCTCGCTGATCTCCTTCGTGTAGAAGCGGCACTGGTCGCGACCGCCCTGCTTGGCCTGGTACATCGCCGCGTCGGCGTGCTTCATCAACACCGCGGGGTCGGTTCCGTCGTTGGGGTAGAGGCTCACCCCGATGCTCAACGTCACGTTGAGCTCGGCGCCCTCGATGACCACCGGCCGCCGCACCGCCTCCAGCAGCTTCTCCGCGACGAGCGCCGCGTCGGCGACCTCCCGCACCCGCGGCAGCAGGATCACGAACTCATCACCACCCTGCCTGCTCACCGTGTCCGACGCGCGCACCACGCGGGTGAGCCGCGCGGTGACCTCCTTCAGCAGCAGGTCGCCCACCTCGTGACCGAGCGAGTCGTTGATGTGCTTGAAGCCGTCGAGGTCGAGGAACATCAGCGCCAGGCACGTCGACTCCCGCTTCCCCCGCGCCACGGCCTGCGCGAAGCGGTCTTGCAGCAGGATGCGGTTGGGCAGGCCCGTGAGGTGATCGTGCTGCGCGAGGTGCGACATCTTGATGGACATCGCGCGCGCCTCGCTCACGTCGTGGAAGACCATCACGCCGCCGATGACGTTGCCGTCGCGGTCGTGGATGGGCGCCGCGGAGTCCTCCACCGGCGAGCGGTACCCGTCGCGACGTTCGAGCAGCGCGTCGCTGGCGAGGCCGAGGATGCGGTCTTCCTGCACGGCGAGCCTGAGCGGGGACAATCCCGTCTCCTCGCCGCTCTCGTCGACGAGGCGCATCACCTCGCTGGAGGGGCGGCCGCGGGCCTCGTCGAGCGACCACCCGGTCATCACCTCGGCGACCGGGTTGAGGTAGTCGACGTTGCCCGCGAGGTCGACGGTCACCACCCCGTCGCCGATGGAGCGCAGCGTCACCTCGGCGCGCTCCTTCTCGCGGAAGAGGGCCTCCTCCACGGCGCGCCGCTCGGTCACGTCGAAGGAGAGCAGGTAGACGCCGTGCACCGCGCCGTCGCGCTCATCGGGAACCAGCACCGTCGAGACCACGCGCCCGGTGGGGAGCGTGCGCTCGAACTCCTGGCGCCCTCCACCCAGCACCTCGCGCAGCAACGCCATCATCGGGGCGGCCACCTCGTCGCCGTAGACCTCCGCGGGGGTGCGGCCCTCGTAGGCCGACCGCGGGAGCTTCATCCACGACTCGTAGGCGAGGTTGTTGAAGCGGTAGCGCAGGTCGGCGTCGAGGTAGCCGATGAGGGCCGGGATGTTGTCGGTGATCGCCTGGATGCGCGCCTCGCTCTCCGCCAGCAGCCGCGCCGCCTCCGCGCGCTGGGCGTTGAGGACGCTCGCGGTGAGCGGCGCCACGAGCCCGATGGCGCAGAAGAACTGCACCTGCGCGTGGGTGAGCTCGCCGAGGTGGTCGGCCCCGGGGACGTGCAGCACGCCGAGCCCGTCGAGGGAGCGCAGGGTCACCACGAGCACGGCGTTGAGCGCGCAGACGAGCGTCGTCTCGAAGAGCCCGAGGGTGAGCGCGACGATCACCAGCGGCAGGGTGAGCACCACGAAGGGCCGCGCCATGAACTCCAGCGCGACGGCGGTGGTGGCGAGGGTCGTGACGAGCCCGACGAGGGCGCGGCCGGCGTGGGCGCGCAGGGAGCGCAGGCGCTCGGGCGACCACGCGAGCACCAGCGGGAGGACGGCGAGCATCCCGAAGGCGTTGCCCATCCACCAGTTGACGAACGTGACACGGAAGGGGGTGCCGCGGCCGAGGTGCAGGATGCCCGCCCCGGCGACGCCGCCGAGGAGGGGCGTCGCGAGGACGGCCACGGCGCCGACGCGGGCGAGGGCGGTGAGGCTGCGGAGCCCGGCGACGGCCGGGGCGTGCGCGCGCAGGAGGACGTAGGCGAGGGCGATCTCGCCGATGCGCAGGGTCGTGGTGACGGCGGCGGACCACCAGGGACGGCCGGCGACGGTGACCGTGACGAAGAGCGCGACGAAGGAGAACGCGAAGAACAGCCACGGACGCGCGGGCGGCCGACGCAGCAGCACGCCGAGGAGGATGGCGCCGCCGAGGCGGAGGGCCGCGACGTTCTCCTGCCCGGCGGTGAGGGCGACGCTCCCGAGGGTGACGACGAAGAACGCCGCGCCGACGGTTGCGGCGGCGACGAGCTCCTCGCGCAGTTCTCTGGTGGGGGCGCTGGGCATTCCGGGTGAGACGCAACAGGAGCCGATGCCGGGTGCTCGGCGGTCGTTGACCTTCGATGGGGTACCGCGAAGACCAACGCGGCGTCGAGGGGGTCGTTGCGCGCCCGCAGTGGGCGGATGAAGGGCGGATGCCTACGGAGTGGGAGCCGCGCCTGTGACCGTCGCGGAGAAGCCCGTGAGGCTCTCGCCCTCCAGCACCTTCTTCTCCAGCAGCAGCGTCCACAGGGCGTTGAGCAGCTCGCGGTTCTTGCCCAGCAGCTCCGTCGCGCGCGCCTGCTCGGCCCGCAGGATCTCGTCGATGGCCGCGTCGATGCGCACCCGCCGCGCCTCGCTCGCGCCCATCCCGCTGCGGCCCGACTCGTCCTCCAGCATCACGCGCGCGCCGAGCGTCCCGCTCATGCCGTACTCCTCGACCATGGCCCGCGCGATGAGGTTGCACTGTTGCAGGTCGGCGTAGGCCCCGACGCTCACCTCGCCCAGCATCATGCGCTCGGCCGTCTGGCCCCCGAGGCCCACGCAGATGTCCGCGCGCATCTCGTCCTCCGTCGTCACGTACGGCCGCGTGCGAGCCGCCCGCAGCACGTACCCGAGGGCGCCCTCCTGGTCCTGCGCGATGCAGATGCGCTCCGGGGGTGTCGCCTTCGGCAGCAGCATCGCGATGAGCGCGTGCCCCGCCTCGTGAACGCCGATCACCCGCTCCTCCTCCTTGCTCAGCACGATGGCGCGGCGGGTCTTCCGTTGCAGCGCGCGGTCGATGTCCTCGGTCGTAAACATCGTCGTCCCCGTGCGAAGGGACTGTCGCTTGAGCGCGCGGCACACCGACTGGAGGTGGTCGCCCGAGAAGGGGATGTTCTTCTCGCGGTCGGCGAGGCCCTCGGTGCGGCGAACGAGGTGCGAGATCACCGCGTCGGACAGGTTGAGCCCGAAGCGCTGGCTGTAGATCGTCGCGATGGCCTTGCGGTCGTCCGCCGTCGGCGCCGGAATCTCGATGAGAAACTCGAAGCGCCCCGGACGCATCAGCGCGCCGTCGACGGAGGTGAGGAAGTTCGTGGTGGCGACCACGAAGACCATCTCGTTCTTGCGGAAGCCGTCCATCTCCGTGAGGAGCTGGTTGACCATCGAGTGCTCCACGCCCGACCCGGTGTACGTCCCGCGCTGCGCCGCGAAGGCGTCGATCTCATCGAACACCACCACCGCGGGCGCGCTCTGCCTCGCCTGTCGGAAGACCCGGCGAAGATTCTCTTCGCTCTCACCGACCCACTTGGACTTGAGCTCCGGGCCCGACACGATGATCACGCTCGCGTTGAGCGCCGTCGCGATGGCCTTGGCGAAGTACGTCTTCCCCGTCCCCGGTGGCCCATGGAAGATCACCCCGCGCGGCAGCAGCGACTCGATCGCCGCGATGTCGCCTTCGCTGCCCACCGCGTCCTTGCGCTGGATGAGCTCGATGAGCTCTTCCTTCAACCGCGTCTTCACCTCGCCATAGCCGCCGATGTCGGCGTCGAGGTCGACCGTGGGGAGCTCGATGTCGTCGGTGACCGTCTGCTTGCGGATGTCCGCATAGACCTCCTGCGCCAGCGAGCGACCCGCGCCCGCCTCGCGCCGCAGCTCCAGCTCGCCGAACAAGCGACGCAGCCGGACGGGGTTCAACCCCGAGACGTACTTGTACATCCCGAAGGGGTCGAACTCCGTCGCGTGCAGGGACTTCGCCTCGCGCTGCGTGATGATCTTCGGCAGCGCCTCGCGCGGAATCCCGGTGATCTCCCGCCGCGCCGGAAACACCTCGCGGATGACCTTCGGCACCTCGAAGCTCGGGTCGCGAAACCCCAGCAGCACCGCCTCGGGGTTTTCATACAACAACGGAATCGACTCGCGCGCTTCGAGGGTGAGCCCCGTGTGCGTGGTGGTCAGCACGTCGAGGTGGAGCAGCACGATGATGGTGCGATCGACGCTGCCGCGGATGGACTCCGTGAGCTGCTCCAACATGCGCGGGAGGTTGCCGCGGTACGGAACATCCGGCGCCGGGCGGCCATCGACCACCACGAGCTTGGGCGCGTCCTTGGTGCGGCGGAGGCGTCCGCGGACGGCGAGGTAGAGGTAGAGGGAGAGCTCCTTGTCGCACTCGACGAGCACCGAGGTGCCGCGACGCAATCGCTCCTCGATGAAGGCGATATCAGCCGCGCACGCGGCCTCGACGGCGTCCTCGACCCGGAGCGTGGAGGGGAGGGTGGCGATGGGGATGGTTCGGTTCACGGGTGGGCTTCAGCTCTTCGGTGGGTCGGCGGTGGGGCGAACGATGACCGTGACACATGACGGCTGCCAGGGAGGGGCCCCCCGCTGTCCTACGGCGCCGATCGTGTTAGGAGGCCCCCATGCGACTGGCGCCCTGGCTTCGGTGGTTCGCTCTTCCCCTCGTTGTGGCCCTTGTCGGCTGCGCTGGCAACACGATGGTTCCGACCGGAGAGGACGACGTGCCGAGCGCCGCGGGTGACACCGGCGACGACGCGGGCATCACCAACCCGCTCACCTGCCCGGAGGGTCAGGCCCGCTGCGGCAACGAGTGCTTCAACCTCGCCAGCGACCGCTTCCACTGCGGCTCGTGCGACCGCGCCTGCGGCGCCACCGAGGACTGCACCGCCTCCGTGTGCCGCGCGCGCTGCCCCGGCGGGCAGACCGACTGCGGCGGTGCCTGCGTCGACACCACCAGCGACACCACCAACTGCGGCGCCTGCGGCCAGGCGTGCTCGGCCGCGCAGACCTGCTCGGCCGGCACCTGCCAGGCCGCTGCGACGTGCACCACCGGACAGATCGACTGCGGCGGGATGTGCGTCGACACCAACATCGCGCCCGCCCACTGCGGCGGCTGCGGCCAGGCGTGCGCCGCGGGCGAGCGCTGCACCGAGGGCGCGTGCTCTCCGGCCGCGTGCCCGACGGGGCAGACCCGCTGCGGCGCCGCGTGCGTCGACACGATGGGTGACCTCGGCAACTGCGGGATGTGCGGGATGTCCTGCGGCGCGGGCGAGAGCTGCGTGGCGGGCGCGTGCCGTAGCTCGTGCCCCGCGCCCGGCCGGGCCTGCGCGTCGGGCGGCATGTCGGCCTGCGTCGACGTCACCACCGACAGCGCCAACTGCGGCGCGTGCGGGACGGCGTGCACCATGGGCCAGCGCTGCACCGCGGGGGCGTGCGCGTGCCCGACGGGTCAGACCGCGTGCGCCGGGCGCTGCCTCGACACCCGCACCGACCCCGCCAACTGCGGCGCGTGCGGCACCACCTGCATGACCGGGACGTCCTGCGTGGCGGGCGCGTGCGCGTGCCCGACGGGTCAGACCCTGTGCGGCACCCGCTGCGTCAACCTCCAGACCGACGCGGCCAACTGCGGGATGTGCGCGCGGGCCTGCACCGCCCCGTCGACGTGCAGCGCGGGCGCGTGCAGCACCGTGTGCACGGCCGGGCAGACCCAGTGCTCGGGCCGCTGCGTCAACGTGCAGACCGACACGGCCAACTGCGGCGCGTGCGGGACGGCGTGCGCCAGCGGGACGTCGTGTACGGCCGGGGCCTGCGCGCCTGCCAACGACGCGCGGGCGGCCGCGCGGGTGATCGCCCTCGGCGCCGCCGAGACCACCGTCACCGGGACCACGACCGGTGCGACGCATGATGGGCCGACGGTTCCGTGCGGGTGCACGAGCGGAGCGGACGTCTGGTACCGCTTCACGCTGGCGCAGCAGGAGGTGGTGTACCTCGACACGGCGGGCTCGACGCTCGACACGTCGCTCTCCATCACCAACGAGATGGGCGTCCCGGTGGCGGCGCAGTCCGGGTCGGGCAACACCAACCTCGGGCTCTGCAACGACGACGGCGGCTGCGCGTCGAGCGCGGCGGGCTTCAGCAGCGGGCTCAACTCACAGACCGCGGGCGTGCTCGGCGCGGGCACCTGGTACGTGGTGGTCGGCGGCTGCGGCACCGGCACCTTCACGCTGCGGGTGCAGCACCTGCCGAGCAACCTCGGGTCGTACTTCTATACCGATCGGCTCCGGGGCGACGGCTCGACGTCGACGGTGCTCGTGGGCACCGGGCGCATCGCCGGAACCTGCGGCGGGACGGCGTCCGGCGAGGACGTCCGGTGGTTCACGACGTGCGGCGGGACGCAGCAGTTCTTCAGCCTGTGCGCGAGCGACGGCGGGACGTACACGCGGCGCATCGGCACGACCAACTACGACCCGGCGATCTACATCCGCAGCGCCGTGACCAACACCGAGAGCACCTGCAACGACGACGGCGGAACCATGGGCGGTAGCAACTGCCGAGGTACGGGTTCGGGGGCGGACACGCTCAGCTACGGCTCGCGGCTCAACAACGTGACGACCGCGCGCGGCCTGCATGCGCTGGTGGTCGACGAGCGCATCGGCGGCAGCGGTATGACCTACACCTTGCGGTACATCGTCCGGTAGGTCCGGCGCCGACCGGGATGCGTGTATCGTCCCGGTCATGTCGAACGCAGCGGGTCGGGTGGTCGTCATCGGTGCCCTGGTGTTGGCCATTCCCGCGGCGTGCGTGGGGGCGGTGGCGCTCTACGGCCGCGCGCTCACCGAGAGCGACGTGGCCATCGGAACCATCGTGTCGCCTGAAGAAGCGCGCGTGCGGATGGAGGCGGCGCACGCCCGCTTTCGCGCGATGACGCCCGCGCAGCACCTGGCCGAGGCGCGCCGCGCGCTGACGGTGGGCTACGACCCGGAGACGCAGACGGGCGGGTCGTTTGGGGGGGTGGAGCACCACACGTCGGCGATTCCGGAGGGGTCACCCGAGAGGGCCGCGGTGCCGGCGTTGATGGCGGAGGTGAGGCGTCGGCAGGGCAACCTGTTGGGGGCGGCGGCGAGGGCGCTCTCGACGCACCTGCGCGACCACGCCGACGCGGCCTCGGAGGACGAGCGAACGAAGCAGCGGATGCGCACCGAGCTCGCGGCGGACATCGACCAGTTGTCGCCGCGGGGCCTCGGGTGCGTTCACGTGGCCGACGAGCGCAGCACCTCGCTGCGCTTCGACACGGCGATGTGCGACCAGCAGATGGTGGAGAGCATCGCGCGCCCGGAGAGCCGGGCGGGGCTGAGGGCGTTCGGGTTTCGCCGGGTGCGCTGCGCCAACGGGCGCGGGGTGATGGATCTCTGAGCCTGCACGGTGAACCCCGGCCCGCTCAAGAGCGCCGCCTCGCTGACTCCTCGCGCTCCGTCGCCCACTCCTCGTCGCTTGTCTCTTCGTCCGTCGCCCCGACGTCGATGCGCACCCCGGTGCCTCCGCCGCGCGCCCGCTCGATGCGCTCGCGCAGCGCCTCGGCGCCGTCCAGGTAGACCCACAACCTTCGCGGTCGGCCCTTCGCATCGACCCACTCGACCCGCACGGAGTCCTTCGTGCGGAAGCTCTGGTAGACCGCGTCGCGCCGCGACAGGCGCGCCGGAAACCACCGCTTCGTCTGCTCGACCGCGACGCCCGTGACGGCGTCGAGGGGAATGTCCGTCGTGCCGAAGCCGCGGTGCACCCGCAGGTGCGTCGGCGTGAGCACCACGCGCGTGACGGCGCCCACGAGCTCGGCCACCGGAAACCACAGCACCAGCGCCCAGAACGGAACGCACGCCGCGAAGAACGCCGCCACCGCCCCCGGCGCCACGTGCCGCAGCTCCCACAGCCGCGGGACGATCACGATGAGCTGCTGGACGTTGACGACCACCATCGCCGCGACGAAGGCCGCGAGCGCGAGGCGCAGCCACAGGAGCTGCCGCACCCGCGCGATGAGCAGCGCCCGGTCGGCGTCCATGTACTGGCGCTCGTACTCGTCGGGCGCGCGGGTGGTCGGGGCGTCGTCCACGCCACGAACTTCGCACACCGCGAAGGTCAGCGCCCCTGCGGCGGTGGTATCCCTCGGCGCGCCATGACGAGCCTCGACGTGAGCGGTTGCGTGTTCGCCCCGGTGATCGATCTGCCAGTCGGGTACGAGGTCTACGACTTCACCGCGGGCTACGACCCCGAACGGGCGATGCGGTCGGAGTACGGCGTCGGTCGCTACGACGAGAAGCGCCGCGGGATGTACACCACCGCGCTCTTCGCCGGGACGCGGGACGTGCACGTCGGGGTCGACATCGCGGCGCCGGTGGGGGAGGGGGTGCATGCGTTCTGGGACGGTGTGGTGCACCGGTTTGGGGACAACCCGGCGCCAGGGGACTACGGCTTCACGCTGGTCACGCAGCACGAGATCAACGGGCGAACGGTGTGGGCGCTGCACGGCCACCTGTCGGCGCGCTCGGTGGAGGGGCGCTACGAGGGGCAGCCCGTGGCGCGCGGCGAGGTCATCGCCTGGGTCGGCGACCGCCACGAAAACGGCGGATGGAACCCGCACCTGCACTTCCAGTTGTCATTGGTGCGACCAGAGGTGCACGACCTGCCGGGGGCGGTGAGTGACGCCGACCGCGCGCACGCGCTGACGATCTACCCCGACCCGCGGCTGGTGCTGGGTCCGTTGTATTGATGGATTGAGAGAGGGGACCGCGATCACGCCGTCAGTGCGGGTCAGCTCGGGGTGGGCTCGGGCGTGGCGGCTCGGGCGCGGGCGCGGCCCTCGTTGATCTTGCCCTGGCGGGCGGCGAGCACGTCGAGGTGTTCCGGACCGCTGACTCACCGCGGACGTGTCGCCTCGATGCAGTGGCCGATGGCCTCGGCGCTGCCGCGGCCCCCAGTGACCAACGTTCCATTCGTCCGCCAGACCCCCTCGTCGAGGTGCCACCAATCGCGCGTCCCGCCGCAGGGCCCCGCGTCCGCGACCTCGGTCACGTCGGCGAAGATCCCGCCGTCCACGCCGACCTGGAAGACCGTTCCGCCGACGTAGGCGAGGGACAACCCCTCGGGCAGCGACGGCAGCTCCACCATCCCTGCGTCCGGCGTCGGCCTCATCGTCGGCCACACGCCCTGATACACCGGCACCGGATGCCCCGCCGGAACCACGATGATCGTCACCGGCTCACCCACCTCGCGCCTGCGACTCGCACCGCACGCCGCCAGTCCAAGCGACAACGCCAGCCCCACCACCACCCTCACCACCGCGCTCACGCTGTGCACGATTGCCACACCCTCGCGGCGCTCAACAAGCCGTGACCGTCGCGGCGCGCTTCGATAGTCTGCGCGCGCCCAACGGACCCACCGATGACCACGCCGCGCGACCTCGACTCCATTGCCATGATCGCCGACGAGCTCCCCACCGCGATCTGGGTGGGCACCGTGCCGGGTGGCGAGACCGTCTACACCAACCGGGAGTTTCGCGTGGTGCTCGGGCTGGAGGGACCGCCCGAGGCCGAGCGCGGCAACTACGTCGGGCCCTACGGCGTGCACACCGTCGACGGCGATCCCTACCCCGAGGGGCGCATGCCCTTCGAGCGCGTTCTGGAGGCGCGGGCGGAGGTGGTGGTCGACGACCTGGTGATCCACCGCCACGATGGTGGACGGGTGCACCTGCGCGTCTTCGCGAAGCCGCTCTTCGACGAGCGCGGGGAGATCACCCACGTCGTCGAGAGCTTCACGGACATCACCCGCGAGGTGCTCGCCGAACGAGCACGCGCCGAGGGCGAAGCGCGGCTCCGGCAGGCCCAGCGCATGGACTCCATCGGCAACCTCGCCGGCGGCGTCGCGCACGACTTCAACAACCTCCTCGCGACCATCAAGATCCTGTCGTCTCTCCTGCGCGCGGGGGAGGCCGACCCCGCGCGGCTCGCGGCCTTCGGGCAGATCGACCAGGTCACCGACAGCGCCGCGAAGCTCACCCGCTCGCTCCTCGGCTTCGCCCGCCGCGGCAAGAACCTCTCGCAGCGCGTCGCCCTCGACGCCGCCGCGCGCTCCGTCGCCGAGATCGTCGGCCGCACCGTCGACCGCCGCATCGAGGTGCGCTTCGAAGGCGACCCCGTCGACGTCGTCGGCGACGTCACCCAGTTGGAGCAGGTCATCATGAACCTCCTCCTCAACGCTCGCGACGCCATCGAGGGCGCTGGCACCATCACCGTTCGCACGCGTGCGGTCGACGTCGACGCCGCCCTCGCCGCAACGCTGCCGCCCCTCGCGCCCGGACCGCACGCCGCGCTAGAGGTCTGCGACACCGGGACGGGCATCGACCCCGCCCTGCGCGACCGCATCTTCGAGCCGTACTTCACCACCCGCGCGACGGGTTCGGGCGCGGGCACCGGCCTCGGGCTCGCGGTGGTCTACGGCGTCGCGCAGAGCCACCGCGGCGCCGTCGAGGTCGCGCCCAACCACCCGCGCGGAACCACCATGCGCGTGCTGCTCCCGGCCGCCGCCGGACCGCGCCCGGAGTC
The DNA here is from genome assembly GCA_044229975.1 of Polyangiales bacterium. Taxonomy (GTDB): domain Bacteria; phylum Myxococcota_A; class Polyangia; order Polyangiales; genus SCUS01. The sequence goes on along the minus strand of JBGARZ010000012.1, from coordinate 296,187 downwards.
CTCCCCGCCCGCCGCGTCGCGCGTGCTGCGACCCGGTCAGGGCAAGGTGCTGCTCGTGGAGGACGAGGCCCTGGTGCGCGCGGCCGCCGCCCTCGCGCTGCGCACCAGCGGCTACGAGGTGATCGAGGCCGCCGACGGCGTCGAGGCCGTGGAGCGCTACGAGCGCCACCACGGTGAGCTCGCCGCGGTGGTGCTCGACATGAACATGCCGCGCATGGGCGGTCGCGATACGTACCTCGCGCTGCGAGAGCACGACGCGGCGATCCCGGTGTTGTTGGTGAGCGGGTATGCGCTCAACGACGAGGCGCAGGCCATCCTCGACCTCGGCGTGCGCGGCTTCCTCGCGAAGCCCCACGACGCGGCGGCGCTGTCCGAGGCGGTCGCGCGGTTGTTGGACTGACCCGCCGTCACTCCTCCAGCGCGCGTAGCTCCAGGTAGCGCTGCAACCCCTGCCGCACGCTCTTGCCGTCGCGGTACCCGATGCGCTCGGCGAGGCGCTGGTAGCTCGGCTCGGGCCGCGCCGGGAGCGTCGCCCACCCTTCGACCCCGAGCGCGCGGGCGAGGCACAGCGGCAACAACACCTCCTCGGTGAGCACCTGCACGTCGAGCACCGCCGGGTCTCGGCCTCGCTGCGCCAGCAACCGCGGGAGGAGCTTCAGCGCCCTCGGCATCAGGTCGTCCCAGTGGCCCGTCGGGGCTGTGCTCCGTTCGGGCGGAGGCGGCGGCTCGCTGCGCACCAGGGCGCCCGCGTCGAGCGCCGCGCGGCACTGCGCCCCCGTGAGCGGTGCACCGTCGGTGAACAACGGCAGCCGCGCCACGAAGCCCTTGAGCTCGCGGAAGTTGCCCGGCCATGGGTGCCCCTCCATCACCGCGCGTGCGTCGATGGACAGCAGCTCCGGCACCGCGATGGGTCCGTCGCCGAGGTCGATCCGCTCGCCCGCCAGGAAGGCGCGCACGTCGTCGCGTCGCTCGCGCAGCGGGGGGATCTCCACCACCACGCCCGAGAGGCGCCACCAGAGGTCTTCGCGGAAGGTTCCTTTGCGCACCGCCGCGCGCAGGTCGACGTTGGTGCCTGCCACCACGCGCACGTCCGCGCGCTCGGGCGGCGCGTCGCCCGCGTCTCCGAGGCGCCGGTACTCGCCGGTGTCGAGGAAGCGCAGCAACACCCCCTGCACCTCCAGCGGCAGGCTCCCGACCTCGTCGAGGAAGAGCGTCCCCCGGTGGGCGCCGCGCACCAGCCCGACGCGGTCGCGGGTGATGCCCGACGCCGCCCCGGCGCGCGCCCCGAAGAGCTTCACGAGGAAGAGCGTGCGGTCGTCCGAGTCCTCCGCGAGGTTGGTCTCCAGATACGGGGCACCACGTCGCTCGGAGTGCTCGTGGAAGCACCGGGCCAGCGCGCTCTTCCCCACGCCCGACTCGCCTTGCAGGATCCCCCCGAGCCCGTGTCGAGCCGCGCGGCAGATGCGACGGTGCAGCGTTCGCATCGTCGCCGACGCGAGCACCAGGTCGTCGTGCCCGCTGTCGCGCTCGACCTCCAGCTCGCCCCGCTGCGAGCGCGCGTACGCGCGCACCACCTCCAGCGCCCGCGCGAAGGCAGGGAACTCCGTTCGCGCCGCCCGCGCCGCCCGCGCGTCCTCCACCGCGAGAAACCACCCCTCTCCGAGCGGCGCCAGCGCCCGCCCGGCGCCCTCCGTCCCCTCGCGCTCGACGGCCACTCGCGCCGCGAGCCCGCGCTGCGCCATCCACTCCGCCACCGACGAGCGCACCGCCTCGCGGAAGCCCGCCTCGTCCTCCCACTGCGCCGCCTCGGGATGATCGGGCGGCGCCGCCGACACCTCGCCCAGATCGAGCTCCGCGGGTGTGTCCGCCGACGCATGGACGGCGCAGCCCGGCGCGAGACGCCAGCGTGTTCCGTTGGTGCTCCCGAGGTCCACGCCGTGCAGTGAGGTGCCGTCGTACCAGAGCCACAGGTGGTTTTCGCTCACCGTGCCGGACGGCATCGTCACCTGCGTCGCGCCCTCTGCGCGACCCGGCAGCGCCCGCGTCGACCACGGGTCGCCGTGCGGTCGACGACCCACCAGCGCGCCCGTGTTGGGCGCCAGCGTCACCGTCGTCGGCACCGCGAGACCCGACGCATACAACCGCACCACCAGGCTCATCGCTCGCTCCCTATCACACGCCCCGTCGCGGGGATCGCAATCCCCGACGGCGATCCTGCTCCCCGACCGGCGGCCCTCTCCAGCGAGAAAACCTGGGAGATGCGCGTGGCACGCACCCTGCGAAGAGGGTGCTCCATCGGCGGGGCCACGAAGCGTCCCGCCCAATGGAGCAGAGCAACCGATGAAGACGACGAAGCGTTCGACCGGCCACAACCCACTCCGCGCGCGGCGCCCCTTGCGGGCGATGGCGGCGATCACCCTCACTGCGATCGGCGCCTCGTGCGCGCCCGTCGACGGGCAATGGGAGGAGGAGATGGACACGCAGGTCGGCGAGCTCACAGGCGCCGCATCCGACCCGTCGGCGCTGCCCAACAACGCCGTGGTGAGCATCGGCTCGAACCCCGGCGCAACGCACTGCACCGGCGTGCTGGTGAGCCCTCGGCTCGTGCTCACCGCGGGTCACTGCCTCAACGGCACCAACATCCCCGGCGACTCGGGCCTGTGGGACAGCCGCACGCCGACGTGGCGCACGTACAACATGCCCAACGCGACCCCCAACCCCGGCTGGACCTCTGGCTACAAGGGCAACGCGATCCGCTACGCCGACCGCATCATCACGGACTTCAACTACACCACGGCCACCCTCGCGACGGCGGCCGCCTGTCAGGCGGCCTGTGAAGGCGTGACCCGCTGCGGCGCGTGGACGTGGCAGGCCTCGACGCAGCGGTGCTTCTTCAAGGAGCCGAAGTTTCGCGTGAACTTCGGCCCGTCGCACGCCTCGCCCATCGGGACGGCGACCTCCTCGCGGTACAGCATCCCGGGCTACGCGGACATCGCGATCATGGAGCTCGACGCGCCGGTCGCCGCCACCACCGCCACGCCCATGCCGGTGCTGTCGCACCTCTTCGACTCCGAGGCCGAGGTGCGCGCCTTCCTCTCGACGCAGACCTACCGCGCCGTGGGCTTCTCGCCCGCCAACCCCACGCGTCGCGCGGTGGGCATGAGCTACGGCGAGTACCCGCTTCGCATGGACCTCGTGATGCTCCGCGTGGCTGGCGCCGGTGGGTCGACGGTCGAGGGCGGCGACTCCGGGAGCCCGCTGTTCATGCAGCGGCGCGGGGCGGACGGCGTGCTGCGCAACTACGTCGCGGGCATCTGCCAGGGAACCGAAGCGGGCGGCGGTCGCTACACCCTCACGGGGATCAACCTCCGGCGCGCGGGCTCGCTGTTGACCTTCCCGTACGACCCGGCGGGCGTCGATCGTCGCGCCGCGGCGCCCATCGGCGAGTGGCTCAACAACGTGCTCTACGCCGAGTCGCGTGCGGCCAGCGATCGCCTGCCGGTCTACAACTGGTTCAGCCCGTCGCGCGGGGACAACTTCTTCACGTCCGACCCGCGCTGGACCTCCGACCCGCGCGGCGTCGCGCCCGACGTCAGCGGCGTGCGGCTCGACCCGCCGCGTGAGCAGGAGGCCGACGCGCGGATGTTCCGCCTGGAGGGCTACGTCTTTCCGCCGCGGCAGGCGCAGCCCGCAGGAACGCTCCCGCTGTGGAGCTGGCACAGCGGCGCGCGCGAGGACAACTTCGTCAGTACCGATCCGCGCTGGTCGACCAACCCCGCCACCGTCACCTGGAACGGCGAGCACATCGTCGGCGGCATGACCCAGGACGGCTACACGCAGTACCGCCTCGAAGGGTACGTCTACGACCCGCGGCGTCCGCAGCCGGCCAACACCGTGCCGCTGTACTCGTGGTTCCACCCCGGGCGAGGCGACAACTTCGCGACGACGGACCCGGGTTGGTCCATCCCGGTGAGCAGCGTGCGCTGGTCGGGTGAGCGCATCACCAACGGAACCACCCGCGACGGCTACACCATCTACCGCCTCGAAGGCTTCGTGCCGACCGCCGCCCGCTGAGAACATCCCGTGTTGACGCTCCGGGGGCCTCGCACGCATCGTCGCGCCGCGATGGGCGGACACCCGACGACGAGACCCCCGGGCGCGTGGCGCCTCCCGACGCTCGCGCTGCTCGTCGCGGCCGCGTGCGACTCCACCACCGAGCTCACGGTCCCGCCCGGCACGCGCATCGTGGTGCGCATCCAGGCCACCGACGGAGCCACCGCCGAGAGCCTCACCGGCGTGCGCGTGGAGGTCACCTCGGGCGACGCGGATCGCCCGTGGCTTCGCGAAGGGAGAACCCTCGGCGAGGGCGAGCGCCCGCTGGCCCCGACCAACCTCTGGCTGCTGCCGGGCCCACTCTCGCTCGACGCCTCACAGCTCGTGCGCGTCATCGGCGAGCGCGAAGGCGCCGAGCCCGTGGTGCAGATCGCCGAGGTCCACTTCCGCCGCGGCGCCACCACCCTGCTGCTGATGGACCTCTTCGGCGGCTGCGTGGGTCGCGCGCCGTGCCCCACGGACCAGACCTGCGGGGCCGGTGGGCGCTGCGTTCCGATTCGCCGCGACCCCCTTCCCGACTACACCGACCCCACGCGCACGCCGCCTCCCTTCGACGCGTCGACCCCATCGGACGCGAGCGTCGACGCGACGACGGAGGGCGCGGACGCGACGGACGCAGCCACCCGTACGACCGACGCGGGGTGCGTGGGCGCCGCCTGCGATCGACTGGTGGGCCTCGCCGCGGGGGCCGCGAGCACCTGCGCGTGGTCGCGCGAGGGGAAGGTCTGGTGCTGGGGCGCGGACGTCTGGTCTGCCTCCGCCGACGGGCGCGCGGTGCCCTCGCCTGAGCGGGTCACCGAGCTCGATGGGACGCGCTCGCTGGCGCTGTCGTCGTTCGTGTGCGCGGCGCGCGTCGACGGGAGCGTGCTGTGCCGGCCGTCGCGATCGATTCCCGCGTCGTGGCAGCGGCTGCGCGGGGCGACGGCGGTGACCGTGGGGCGGGCCCACGCGTGCGCGCTGCTCGACGACGGCGCGGTGCGCTGCGCCGGGGACAACCTCCACGGGCAGTCTGGCGAGGCGCTCACCGAGAGCCCGCAGTCCCTCGCGACGGTCGAGGGCCTCGCAACGGCGCAGCAGGTGTCGGCGCACGGGGACGTCTCCTGCGCGGTGACCGACGGGCGCGTCGCGTGCTGGGGCTTGTCGATCGGCGGCGTGCTCGGGGTCGACGAGACCGACGCCACGCTCCTGAGCTGCTCACCGACACGGTGCCGCGGGCGCGCCGAGACCTTGCCGGGTCTCGCGGACGTGCTGCGCGTCGATGCGAGGGCGAGCGCTGTGGGAGACCCGTGGGGCCTCGGGTGCGCCGTCGATCGCGCGGGCGCCGTGCGCTGCTGGGGGACGCGGTCCTACGTGGGCCTCGGACCGGGCGGGTCGTCTGCGGAGGTCGTCGCGCCGGGGGCCGCCATCGAGGGAACGCTTGCGACCGACGTGCAGGTCGGCGAGCGCTACGCCTGCGCGCTCACCCGCGACGGTGCCGTGCGCTGCTGGGGCGCCGCCGACCGCTGCCGACTCGGTCGCGCCGTCGGAGCCACCGCCGATCGACCCGTGGACGTGCCGGTCTCCGGCGCGCGGGTGCTCGCCGTGGGCGCCGCGCATGCGTGTGCGATCACTGGCGAGCGCGAGGTGCGCTGTTGGGGCGAAGGGGCGCAGGGGCAGCTCGGTGACGGGCGTTCGCGCGCCGCGGACGACTGCGCACCGGCGCGGGTGGAGGTGCCGCTGTGAGGCGCGGCGTCCTCTGCCTCGCGCTCGCGTGTGCGTCGTGCAAGCTCTTCGAGACGTCCGTGGCGACGAGCCCCACGGTCATCGTGGTCCGCGTGCAGTCGACGGACGCCAACCGCCCGCCGCGCCTGCGCTGCGTGCGGTGGACGTTGCAGACACCGGGCGCGCCGCGGCCCTTCGGCGAGGGGGAGCGCTGCTTCCTCGGGCCCGGGCGCAGCTCGTTTCCGGGGGAGTTCGCCGTGCACCCGGCGCGGCCTGGCACGGCGGCGCCGGTGAACATCCAGGTGGTCGCCGAGCTGGAGAGCGGGGCCACCTTCACGCAGCTCGGCACCGTGGAGTTCATCGAGGGGCGAACGCTGCTGGCGGTCTTCGACCTCAACGCGCGGTGTGTGGGCGTTCCGTCCTGTCCGGCGGGTGCCACCTGCGGCGGCGACGGAACCTGCGCGCAGCCCATCCTGCGGCGCCCGCTGCTCGACTACGCGGCACTCCCCGAGGGCGGCTACACGGACCTCGACCCCGACGCCGGTGCGACGACCCGTGACGCCGCCGTCGACGTCCCGCGCGACGCGAACGACGACGCCCGAGACGCCCCTGCCGACGTGCCCGACGTGCGCGACGTCGCGGACGCCGTCGACGGCTGCACGGCCTGCGAGGGCGACGGGGTCTGCACCGACCTCATCAGGGACGTGCGCCACTGCGGGGCCTGCGACCGCCGCTGCGGCATGCTCGAAGGCTGCTTCCCGGGGCCGTGCGCACCGGTGCGAATCTTTTCGCTGTCGGCCGGAGCCGGGAGCGTCTGCGCGCGCATGAGCGACGGAACGCTCCGCTGCTGGGGGTCGAGCGTCGCGGGAAACCTCGGGGTCGCCACAGGCACCGATCGGGTGTCGCGCCCGGTGAGGGCGTCGTCCTTCGGGTTCACGGACGATGTGAGCCTCGGCACCAACGGTACCTGTGTCTTGAACGACGGCGCGATGCGCTGCACGGGCGTCGAGCTCCCCGGCGTCGCGGGCTTCACCGGTGTGCAGTCGCTGGCGGTCGGGTTGCGCTTCGCCTGCGCGCTCCAGCGCGACGGCGCGGTGCGCTGCGTCGGCGAGAACCGCGCGGGCACCCTCGGCGACGGGACCACGACGGACCGCGACGCACCGGTGACGGTCGGCGGCCTCGGGAGCGGCGTCGCGGGCCTCGCGGCGGGCTACCAGAACGTCTGCGCGTGGACCGCTGCCGGCGGTGCGTACTGCTGGGGCGCCAACCGCTTCGGGCAGGCGTCGGGGGCCTCCATGGCGTGCCCGGGGTCCACGCTCTGCCGCACCACCCCGACGGCGATCGCTGGTCTCCCGGCGGTGGACCGCATCGTGACCGCTGGCAACATCAACCACGGCCTCACCTGCGCTCTGGAGCGCGGAACCCACGCCGTACGCTGCTGGGGTGAGGGTGGCCTGCTCGGCACGGGTGATCCCGCCGGGGTCGATCGCGCGGCGCCCGGTACGCCCATCGCGAGCCTCCGTGCGGCGGACGTGAGCGTCGGGTTCGGCTTCGCGTGCGCGCTGGAGGAAGGCAACACCGTCGCGTGCTGGGGGATGTCCGAGCAGTGCCAGACGGGCGTCGAGGTCGCGTCGACCGATCGGGTGCGATCGCCCTCGCGCGTGGCGGGTCTCACCGACGTCCGTCAGGTGGTCACCGGATCGGCCTTCGCGTGCGCCCTGCGCGGCGACGCCGAGGTGTGGTGCTGGGGCGCCAACGACCTCGGGCAGCTCGGCGACGGGACCGCTGCTGCGCGATCGTGCACGCCGACGCGCGTGCGCTGGTAGACCCCGACTCTCAAACCTCTCCACCGGGGACTTGAGGAGTGGGTCGGCAAGCATCCACTCACGTCAACCCAACGCCCCTCACCGTCGCGAAGCGACGGGGAGACGCGGACATTCCAGTCACTCGGGGCTCCGTTCAGGCGCGTGCGACGTCCGGCGTTCGGACGGTGACCGAGAGGTGAGCGGTCGCCCCGTCGCTTCGCGACGCCGAGGGGCGTTGGGCTGACCTGAGTGGGTGCTTGCCCATCAGCCCTTGGAGTCCCCTGTGGGATGGTACTGGTTCACGGCATACGGAAGGTGCCCCAATCGGGGGCGAGGCTCGCGGGGTCTCGCGTAGGCGCGGGCTCCTCGCGGTCGAGGGTGAGCGCGAGCACCGCGGCGACGACGCCCGCGACGACGACCACCGAGGAGGCGATCGCCACGGGCATCGCCCAACGCGGTCGCGCGGGCGTCGGCTCGGCAATTCGCGCGAGCCTGAGATCGAGCAGCAGCGTCTGCCCCGGCCCCAGGGTCACTGCGCGTCGAGCGCCCTCGTGCGACGGCGCGCTGGCCTCCACGAGGTGCGCGCCGGGGGTGAGCTCCAACGCCACGACGCCGGTGCCGCGGTGGTGTCCATCGACGGCGATGGACGCCTGCTCTGGTGTCGGCACCACGCGCAGAGACGCCAGGGCGGGGAGCGCTTCGAGCGTGACGTCGAGCTCCGCGCGCTGACCGGGGCGCAGGTCGAGCTCGCGGCGCAGGGAGCGGTGACCGGGACGGGTGAGTTCGAGCGTGTGGGGGCCCGCGGTGAGGGAGAGCTCACGCGCGCCCGGGCGGGCTCTGCCGTCGACGCGTAGCTCGGCGTCGGCGGGGGTGACCCGCACCGTTACCGACGCGAGGCGGGCGCGCAGGTCGTCCAGCAGGGTGTGCAGCTCACGCAGGTGGTCGCGGTCTTCCGGGAGCGGTGCGGCGAGGTAGCGATCGAGCTGCTCGACGGCCTCCACGTCGCGGCCGCGGGCGCGGTAGGCGAGGGCGAGGTTGCGCCGCACGCGGGGCTCGTCGTCGTGGCGCAGCACCTGCTCGTAGAGGGCGATGGCCTCGTCGTGGCGCTCGGCGCGGCTGAGCTCCACCGCGCGGTCGAAGAGCCCCTGGAGCGCCGCGGGCGAGGGCGGTGCCTCCTGCGCGCGGGCCGACGACCCGGCGAGGACGAGCGCGACGAAGCAGGCCGCAACGCGCCGCGAGGAGGTCACGGCGTCCCCCGGAGCTTGCCCGGCAGCGGCTGCAACCATGGGCGTTCGGCGGGGGTCGGAGCCGCGCGTCCGGTGGGGCGTCGCGGAGCCACCGTCACGGGGCGCAGCGGCGCGGCGGGAGCGGGTACGTCCGAGGTCGCGGTCGAGGTCGCTTCGACGGGGACGATCGTCGGCACCGCGCTCGTCGTCCGAGGCAAGGCGGGCTCGCGTACGGGCCGCAGAAACCACACCGCGGGCGCTGCGAGCGCGAAGGCCGCGAGGGCCGCGAGGCGCCGCCGCGAGGGGCGGGCGCGGAGACCGGCGAGCTCGTCGTGGAGCGTGCGGGCCGACGCGGGACGCTGCGAGGGGTCTCGCGCGAGCGCCCGGTGCACGAGCGTCGCGAGCGCGGGCGGAACCGTCGGGGCGAGGTCGCGCAGCGGAGGAAAAGCGCCGCGCTCGATGGCGTCGGTGAGGGCCTGACGATGTGCCCCGACGAAGGGAGCCCTCCCGGCGAGGGCCTCGTAGAGCACCACCGCGAAGGACCAGAGGTCGTCGCCGGGGCTCGCCGCCGCGCCACCGCGGAGGCGCTCGGGCGCGAGGTAGGCGAGGGTTCCGGTGGCGTCGTCGTCGTCGCGGTCGACGGCGCTGGCGATGCCGAAGTCGACGAGGGCGCAGCGCGACGCGCCGGAGGGTGCGTGCGTGACGTGGAGGTTCTCGGGCTTGACGTCGCGGTGCACGAGCCCGGCGGCGTGCACCGCGGCGAGCGCGTCGAGCGCCGGGAGCAGCAGGTCGAGGGCCTCGTCGGGGCGCAGTCGTCCGCGGCGCGCGAGCAGGGCGCGCAGGTCTTCTCCGTCGAGGCGTTCCATCGCGAAGAAGGCGCTCCCGTCGTCGTCGAGGCCCGCGTCGAAGACGGCCGCGAGGTGGGGGTGGGAGACCTTCGCGGCGGCACGGGCCTCGTCGAGCAGGGCGTCGCGCCGGGCGGGGTCGCCGAGGTCTTCGGGGCGCACGAGCTTCAGGGCGACGGGGCGGTCGAGCACGAGCTGCGTCGCGCTCCACACGACGCCCATGCCCCCGTGGCCCAGCGGGGCGTCGAGGCGAAAACGCCCCGCGACGACGGCCCCAATGCCGCGGGCGATGGGGTCCTGGGGTCGGGTGGGGCGTGTGCCGGCCATCGCGCGGCGCGCAGTGTAGATGCGATCGGGGGTGGCGCACACAAGCGCGCCCGGTGAGCTCCGACCCGCCGGGTCAGCGGGGCTTCGACCAGGTCGCGCTCCACGACGGGGCGAGCTCGCGGATGGTCGCAAGCACCTCGGGCGGGAGGTCTCCCTCGTCGGTCATGGCGTGGATGGCGAGGAGGTCGTCGATGCCGGAGCCAGTGGGGCAGCGCAGTGCCCAGGAGATGGCCTCGTCGAGGGAGGCGACCTGGATGAGATAGAAGCCGCCGACGAGCTCCTTGGTCTCGGTGAAGGGGCCGTCGAGCACGACGCGCCTGCCGTTGACGACGCCGATGCGCGCGCCCTTGTGCGCCGGGTTGAGCCCCTCGGAGGCGATGAGGACGCCGGCGCGGTGCATCTCCTCGTTGAACTTCATGTACGCGGCGAAGAGCGCCGGGTCGTGGTGGGCTTCGGCCTTCGGGGCGTTGGGGTCGGTGGTGGCGGTGATGATGAATCGCATGGGAGGTGTTTCCTTCGGCGGGACCGTCATGGCCCACCCGGACGACGATCGACGTTGGTCGAGATCGACAGGGCGATGAGATTTCTCACAGACCACCCCATCGCCCACATCCACTATCCTCCGCCGCGATGAGCACCCCGTGGAACGGGCTCTGGCAAGACCCACTCTTCCGCTCCCTCGCCGTCGGTGGTCAGCTCGTGAGCGTCGGCGCCTTCCTCCTCTTCGCGACGCCCCTCACCGTGCTCGCGTGGCGCGACCCGCCGTCCCTGCGCCGCTTCCGCCTCCAGTCCCGTCGGCCGCGCGCGCAGACCCTCGTGCTCCCCTCCATCGCCCGCTGGCTCGTCAACAACGCCGCGCTCGCCGCGGTCATCGTCGCGGCGTGGCCGTGGCTTCGCCCGTCGCGTGTGCAGCTTGGCCCGCTGCCGCCGCTCTGGATCATCGCCCTCCAGGTGCTCGCCTTCGCCGCGCTCGACGACTTCCTCTACTACTGGGTGCACCGTGCGATGCACACGCGCTGGCTCTTCAAGCACATCCACGGCGTGCACCACCGCATCGTCACGCCGTGGGCCATCACCGGGCACTACATGCACCCGGTGGAGTTCGTGACCACGGGGCTGCTCATGCTCGCGGGCCCTGCGCTCTTCGGCGCCCACATCGTCACCGTCTGGGTCTGGATCGCCTTCCGCCAATGGGAGGCCGCCGAAGGTCACTGCGGCTACGAGCTCCCCTGGACGCCGTCGAAGCTCTTCCCGGGCAGTGACGGTGCGCGCCACCATGATGCCCACCACGCGAAGATCCGCGGCAACTTCGCTGGCTTCTTCCCGCACTGTGACCGGTGGTTCAAGACGCTCGTCCCGGGGTACGACCGCCCGTGAGCCGCACCGTCGTCATCGCCAACCCGACCGCGGGCGCTGGGCGGGTGGGCCGCGATCGTGATGCCATCCGTCGCACCATCCGCGAGGCGCTCGGCGCCTTCGAGTACGTCGAGACGACGCGCTCCAGTGAGGCTCAAGCCCTCGCCCACGACGCCGTGGACGGAGGCGCCGAGCGGGTGCTCTCACTGGGCGGCGACGGCACCCACCACGAGGTGGTCAACGGTCTCATGGGGCACCCCGACGGCGCAGGCGTGGCGTTCGGTGTGTTGCCCGCGGGCACAGGCAGCGACCTGCGACGCACCATCGGCGTCGCGACGCTCGGCGAGGCGTTGCGTGCGTTGCGCGAGCGCGAGACGCGGGCCATCGATGTTGGCCACGCGGAGTACACCTGCGACGACGAGAGCCTCGCGACGCGGTGGTTCATCAACCTCGCGTCGTGCGGCGTGACGGGCCTCGTGGACCGCCTCGTCAACGCGTCGGGCAAGCGCTTCGGCGGCGGCGTCTCCTTCGCGGTCGGAACCATCCAGGCGATGCTCCGCTACGACCCGGCGCGCGTGCGCATCACGGCGGACGGCCGCGACCTCGGGGTGCACGCCATCTCCTTCGTGGTGGTGGGCAATGGGCGCTATGCGGGTGGCGGGATGCGCTTCTGCCCCGACGCGCTGCTCGACGACGGCGCCCTTGACCTGGTGGTGATGCCGCACCTCGGGCTCACGCACGCGCTCACCCACGGGCACCACCTGTACCGAGGGACGCACGGCCGCGTCCCTGGCGCGCTGATCGCGAAGGTCACGGAGGTGAGGGTCGAGGTGATCGAACACACGGCGTGGCTCGACCTCGACGGCGAGGCGCCGGGGAGGGCGCCGGTGACGTTCACCGTGCAGCCGGGGAGGCTGCGGCTCGCGGGGGCGCCGACATGAGAAGGGTGCTGCGATAGAGTCCGCGCGTGGCGAAACCGACCGACCCGACCGAGGCTCTGCTCACCCGCGTTCGACAGATCTGTTTCGACTTCGCCGGGACCGAAGAGAAGCTCTCCCACGGCGCTCCGTTCTTCCATGTGAAGGGCAAGGGGTTCGTGACCTTCGCCAACGACCATCACGGTGATGGGCGCGTGGCGGTGTGGTGCAAGTCGACGCTCGACGAGCAGCGGCGTCTCACGAAGGCTGATCCCGACGTGTACTTCGTCCCGCCGTACGTGGGCGTGAAGGGGTGGGTGGGCGTTCGGTTGGAGCGGCCGACGACGGACTTCGAGGCGCTCGCGATCATCGTCGAGGAGGCGTGGCGCTCGGTGTGTCCGAAGAGCCTCGTGGCCGCGAAGCCCAAGCCCCCACCGAAGGCAGTGGTGTACCCGACGACCGATCCCGAAGTGGTGCGCGATGCGCTCGCGCGGATCACGGCGATCTGCGAGGCGCTGCCCGGGTCGGTGACCGAGACCTCGTCGTGGCAGACGGCGTTTCGCGTCGGCAAGAAGCCCTACGCGTACTTCTACGACAACGTGCACCGCGACGGCATCGTGGCGGTGTGCTTCCGCGCGGATCGGGACGAGGCCGCGGAGCTCGTGGAGGCTCACCCGAAGCGCTACTACCTGCCGCCGTACATCGGCGCGAAGGGATGGCTCGCGATGCGCGTCGACGGCGCGAAGGTGTCGTGGAAGGAGCTCGCGCGGCGGGTGACCGAGAGCCACGAGGCCGTCGCGCCGAAGCGTCCGATCACCGCGGCTGCACCCACACGCGCGCGCTGAACGGGTCGAACACCACCGCCCCGAAGTCCACGAAGAACGACCCCGCGATCTGGGCGGCGGGAGCGGTCCAGGTTCCGATGCCGCCGCAGGTGCGAGCGGCGGTGGGGGTGCGCTTCACGAAGATGGTCGCTCCGGGGTAGCGCCTCGCGACGGCGCCGCGGTCGTCGACGAACTCCAGCGCGCGGCCTGCACCGATGGAGTACGCGTCGACGGACTCGCTCAGGCCGACGACGCAGGTGGTGAGCGCGAGGTCGTGGGCGGCGTCGCGCACGAGGGCGCCGGGGTCACGCGCGATGATGGCGCGGTAGAAGGCGTCATTGACGTTGACCGAGAAGGGGACGAGCGCATCGTCGAAGCCGGTGTCGAGCTGGGCGACGGCGGTGGTGTCTGCGAGGCGCACGGTGACCGTCGGCACGTTGGGGACGCGCGCGGCGGGCGCGGCGCTGGAGTCGACGGTGGTCATGGGGTTGAGGGTGGAGAGGTCGTCGCTGAAGAAGCCCGCGGAGGAGAGCGCGACGAAGCCGGCCGAGCGCCACGCCGCGTCGGTGCAGCGGGGTGTGGTGTTGCTGACGAAGAGGCGCGCGGTGGCGTAGGAGAGGGCGACGACGCGGAGGCTGGTGAAGTCGGTTCCGACGATGCCGGCCTGGCGGACGGAGGCGGCGACGGCGCGGAAGTCGGCCGTGACGAGGCGCACGGGCGAGGCGGGGGCGAAGAAGGAGAAGGCGTCGACGGTGCAGGTGACGCCGAGGCGCGTGGGGTCGCAGCCCGAGGTGGCGGGGCCGGGCGAGGGGAAGGCGGCGAGGTCGATGCTGGAGAAGGTGGTTCCGTGGTCGAGGACGAACTCACCACGGAGCCCACCAATGGGGACCGACACGAAGGGCATCTGGCGCGAGATGGTGAGCGGGGCGGAGGAGCCGAGACACTCACCGAGCGTGGCGAGCGGGTCGGGGCGCGGGGCGTCGATGGGGATGTCGATGGGGACGTCGACTGCGGGGGCGTCGGGGCGGTCGAGAGTGGGCGCGTCGGGGGCATCGATGGGGATGTCGACGGGGACATCGAGCGCGGGCGCGACGCCAATGTCGATGGAGGCATCGGGCGCAAACGCGACGTCGTGCGGAGAGGGTGTGTCGAGGGCAGGGACGTCGACGACGGGGACGTCGACGACGGAGACATCGACGACGGAGACATCGCTACGCGTGACGTCCAGCGGGGCTACGTCTGCGGCGTCGTCTTGAAGCGCAGCGTCGGTCGTGGGTGGGTCGTCCACGCAACCGACAACGATGCTGCCGAAGAGGAGGGCGACGGAGAGAGGGCGCCGTGGTCGATGCACCGCGCGCTCGTATCACGTCGATGACCGATGGCGAACGAGCGTCCCGCGGCGGTACCATGGACCGACCATGACCTTCGGATCACAGCGCACGGCGACGCCTCGGGTGTGGGACGACCCGCGCATCGTGTTCCCGGACGAGGAGACCTGGGGTCGGTTGTCGCCGAGCGAGCGCGACGCCGTGGTGGAGCGCATCGAGGCCGTGCTCGACGAGTACCGCGAGGCGATGACCGAGGGCGTGAAGCACTCCAAGCGCAAGATGGGTATTGCCGCCGACCTCGACGCTCACTTCCGTCGGCTGGGACGCGGGGTGCTGCTCGCCAGTGAGCTCGGGGTGTTCTATCCGGGCGAGGCGGTCATCGTGCCCGACGTGATGGCGGTGCTCGACTGCGACCCGGACTACGAGCCCGAGAGCTGGATCGTCCAGAACGAGAAGCGCGGCGTCGACTTCGTGGTCGAGGTGCGCAACCTCGGGCGCAAGCACAAGGACGTCGTGGAGAACGTCCGCGACTACGCCCGCGTGGGCATCCCCGAATACTTCAGCTTCGACTGTCGGCGCGGCGTCCTCCGTGGATGGCGCCTGCCTCCCGGGACCCGCACCTATCAACCGATTGTTCCGCAGGGCGGGTATCTGCGATCGAATGTGCTCGGGCTCGATCTCGCGATCGTGCAACTGCGGCTGCGGTTCTTCGTCAACCAGTCCATGGTGCCGAGTGAAAGCGAGCTCGTGGCCCGCCTGCAATCCCTCGCAGACGAACGACAGGGAGCGCTCGACGAGGCGGAGCGGCAGCGCTCGGAAGCGGAGCGGCAGCGCTCGGAAGCGGAGCGACAGCGCTCGGACGTGGTCGACCAGCTCGCGCGGATGCAGGTGGTGACGGCGCGCAACCTCCTGGAGGGGTGCCGATTGCGGGGCATCGCGCTCACCGAAGAGCAGGCAGCACTCGTCGCCACGGAGTCGGACGTCGATCGGCTGACGACGTGGTCGGAGCGGCTCTTCACGGCAGCGTCGGCGGACGAGCTGCTCGGCTGACGGCCTCACCGCCGCGCAGGACAGGTGAGATCCGGTCGCTCCCGCTGCATCGTCGCGAGCCACGCGTCGGCGTCGGCACGCGCCGCCGCATCCGGGTGACGCGCCCGCAACCAGCACAGCGTCGGAACCGCCGACGCCGACCCCATCGCCGCCGCCCGCAGCGCGTGGAAGCGGGCCCCCTCGACGTCGCGACGTGCGACGCAGAGCTGCGCCAGCAGCGCCCTGACATCCCCCGGCGTGTCGTCGCCCAGGGTGCGCGCCACCGGTTCGAGCAGCCCACGTAGTCGCGTCTGATCGCGTCGCGCGGCAAGCGGTGCCAGCACCGTGTGATATGCGAGCGCGTCGCCGCGGCGCACCATGTCGACGGCCAGCTCGTAGGCCTCGTCGAGGCGCCCTTCGGCGACCAGCACCTTCGCCATGAGCGTGTCGCGCTGCACCGCAAACACCGCCGCCTCCTCCGCCGACGGAACCATCGCCCGCACGGCCGCGACCGTCACCCCAGCAATGCGGCATCGCACCGCGCGCTCGGCGCGGAGGTAGCGCACGAAGGCAGCGTCGGCGTCACGAGCGATGGCGGCGATCTCGTTGCTCAGCACCACGCCACCGTCAGCGCAGGCGTCGGGCGCGAGGTAGTCGGCGCCGCACGCCGCCATGCGGGTGACAGGCGTGGCGTCGAGGGGCGTTTCGCGGCGCACGAAGGTGGTGGTGCGGGCGTCGACGACCACCGGGTACCACCGTGCGTCGGCGCGCAGCAGCTCGCACACCGCGGCGTCGCGCTCGACCACGGCGACGGGCGTGGCGTAGCGATCGACGGTGCGCGCGAGGGCGCCGGATTGAAACCACGCGGCGCGGGCGAGGCCGTACTCGGCGTCGTCGAAGTAGAGCGGCGTTCGGGAGTCGACGAAGGTGTGGACGCGCCCGTCGAGCCAGAAGCCGAGCGGCGCTCCCGACGCGTAGGTGGTGAACACCCGGGTCCCGGGCGGGACGCGGCGCAGCCACGCGGCCGCGGCGCGCGGATACCAGCCGGGTGCGAGCGCCGTAGCGGCCGACGGCGGGAAGAACGGCAGCGACGGCCTGGCATCGTGGAAGAGCAGCGCACCGGCCGCGGCGAGGGCGACGGGGATGAGCGCCGCCTGCACACGCGACGACGCCAGCGCGAAGAGAGCGAGCGCACCATCGAGCGCGAAGGGCGCAGCGAGGACACTGGCGGGCGCGACGCCGCGGACGGCGGTGGCGACGAGGGCGGTTCCCAAGGCGGCGAGGGAGAGCTCGCGCCACGGGACACGCCGGGTGACGAGCATCCCCGCGACGCCGAGCGAGAGCAGCGCGGCGAAGAGGGCGCCCGGTTCCATGCGCAGCGGGTGGAAGAACGCCCACGTCGGCGCGGCCATGTCGGTGATGTGCTGCGCGGCATCGCCGCCCGCGTGGGCGAGCACGTTGTGAACGACGCGGAGCCCGAACGCGCTGCTGGCGAGGCCGACGACGAGCGCGGCGGCGACGAGGCCGTGGTCGCGGAGGGAGGCGCGATCGATGGGTCGCCCGAAGAGCACGGTGAGGACGAAGACGGCGGGCGCGAGGACGAAGGTGGGGTGCACCTGCGCCCAGAGGAGTTCGAGCGCGACGAGGGCGGCGCCGAGGCGCAGGCGGCGCGCGGGTGCGTCGGCGTACGCGCGGGCGACGAGCATGAACGCCGGGAGCAGCACCATCGAGGCGCACTCGGGGCGCTCGTGGAGGGCGTTGCGGGCGCCGACCATGGCGAGCGCGGAGACGAGGGCAAAGGCGCCGGGGTGGGGGTCGTCGCGACCGGCGGAGAGGGCGCGCGCGACGAGCACTGCGGTAGCGACGGCGAGGGCGATGATGAGCCAGACGAGGGCGGTCCAGCCGAGGGCGCGGTGGAGGGCGAAGGTGGCGACGTCCCAGAGCCACTCCTGGGCGGTGCAGGGGCGACCGTAGGCGGGGAAGGCGTGGGGTTCGGGGACGACGCGGGCGCCGTGGCGGAGCACCGCGCGGCCGAGGGAGAGGTGCCAGAAGACGTCCGTCTCGCGGAAGGGACGCGACGCCGAGACACCCGCGAGCAGGGCAAGAACGACGGTCCAGGCGAGGCGCATCGCGCGGTGGGAGCGCATCAGGAGTGTCGGCATGGAAGGGTGAGCGGAGAGGTCGCGTCAAGGCGCCAGATCGACCCGGTAGGCTTCAAGTACCATCGACCGCGGAAGCCATGGCGACGACCGATCCCCGCGATGAAGACGGCGAGGCGTTGGGGCGGTGGCGGTCGCACGTCGGTGGCATCACCGCGGGCAAGGTGGTCGGCGGCGCGCGCTACGTGCATCTGAGCGCGGTGCCCGACGAGACGCTGGCGTACCTGCGCGCAGAGGTGGCGGCGGTGGGTGGTCCGGCTGAGGGCTTCAACGTGCTCAAGCTGGCGCCCGACGCGCGGCGGTTGTCGCTGCTCTCGTACCCTGACTTCTTCGAGCGCCCCTTCCCGCTGCTCTCCGACGCCTGGACCATCGACCTCGCCGAGCGTCGCTGCGAGCACCGCACCTACGACCTCGCGCGCAATCCCCCGGTGCTGCACCGCAAGGAGCTGCTGCTACCGACCGACGACCCGCATCGCGCGGCGTTTGCGGCGCTCACGGCGGCGGCCGAGGGCCATGGTCTCTTCGCCAACCCATTGGTGATCGGGCATCGGAGGCAGTGGGAGGAGATCGTTCGGGCGAAGGGGCTGCGGGTGGAGGGGCACTCGCTGGTGCCGTTGGAGACCGTCGAGTCGGCCGAGGTGTTGCGTCACCGCACGGCCATGGCGCGACGCGCGCTGTCGACGCCGATGCAGGCGCTGTGGCGGCACGGGTACCTCGGGGCGGCGCTGAGCGTCTTCGACTACGGCTGCGGGCGCGGCGACGACCTCGCGGCGCTCGCGGCGAGCGGCGTCACGGCCGATGGTTGGGACCCGTACTACCGCCCCGATGCTCCGCGCGCCGAGGCCGACGTGGTCAACCTGGGCTTCGTCCTCAACGTCATCGAAGACCCCGACGAGCGGCGCGAGGCGCTCACCCGCGCGTACGGGCTCGCCCGCAAGGTGCTGGCGGTGTCGGCGATTCTCGGCGGGCGCGCGGCGAGCGAGCAGCACCGGGCGTTTGGTGATGGGGTGCTCACGTCGCGCAGCACCTTCCAGAAGTACTTCGGCCACGAAGAGCTCGGCGACTACGTCGCGGCGGCGCTCGGTCGCGAGCCGGTGTCGGTGGGGCCGGGGTTGTTCTTCGTGTTTCGTCGCGACGAGGACGAGCAGGACTTCCTCGAAGAGCGGCAGCGGTCGTCGGGTCGCTTCGGGGCGATGCCGGTGCGGCCCGCGGTGGAACGACCGGCGCGAGAGCCGCGCGCGCCGCGGGTGGCGAAGCCGAAGGCGCCGACGCGATGGGAGCGTCACGCCGAGCTGGTGGAGGAGTTCTGGCGGGCGTGCGTGGCGATCGGGAGGGCTCCGCGCGAGGAGGAGTTCGCGCGGATGGGCGAACTGACGCGCGACGTGGCGTCGGCGGCAGTGGTGCTGCGGCGTCTGACGGAGGAGCGCGGCGCGGAAGAGCTGGAGCAGGCGCGGGTGCGGCGCGTGGGGGATCTGTCGGTGTTCTTTGCGTTGAACCTCTTCGAGCGGAGGCGGTCGGCGGGGGCGTTGGGCGCGCGGGCGGCGAGGGATGTGCGGGAGTTCTGGGGGTCGCAGGCGAAGGCGGCGGAGGCGGGGCAGCGGCTACTGTTTTCGCTGCGCGACGCGCGGGCGGTGGAGGCCGCGTGCGAGGCGGCCGCGGCGCAGGGCATCGGGGCGCTGGTGGCGGGCGAGTCGTTGCAGGTGGATGCAAGGTTGGTCAACGAGCTGCCGCCGGCGCTGAGGGTCTACGTGGGGTGCGCGGGCAAGCTGTACGGCGAGGCGCAAAACGCCGACGTGGTGAAGCTGCACATCGGCTCCGGGAAGGTGAGCCTGATGCGGTACGACGACTACGAGGGGAGCGCGGTTCCGCTGATGGTGGAGCGGGTGAAGATCGACCTGCGGCGGCAGCAGGTGAGCTACTACGCATACGGGGGCGAGTATGAGCCGCAGCCGCTGTGGATGAAGTCGCGGTACATGCACGCGGCGATGGAGGGGTACGCGGGGCAGCGGGGGTTCGACGAGGCGCTGCGGGTGGCGGCGGGCGAAGGGGTGGACTGGAGCGGGTACGGGCCGGGGCTGGAGGCGATGCGGGGGGTGCTCGCGGGGATGACGGCGCCCGCGGGGATGCGGGTGGTGGCGTGAGGGCGTGGGTGGTGCTGGTGGCGCTGGTGGCGCTGGTGCTCGGCGCGGGCGCGGTCGAGGCGCAGAGCGGGGTGGAGTGCCCAGACGGGATGGTGGGGTTAGCCGCGTCGCGGGCGTGGATCGGCTCGCGCGACGACGTGCACGGCCCGGACAACCCGCGTCGGCAGGTGGAGCTCGCGGCGTACTGCATCGACCGCACGGAGGTGACGGTGCGGGCGTACCGGGCCTGCGTGGCGGCGGGGCGTTGCGCGCCCCAGCGCGCCGTCGCGTGGGCGGGGGTGACGGCGGCGGTGCGGCGTTCGCTCGACCCGGCGTGCAACCTCGGGCGGGCCGGAGGGGAGGCGCACCCGATGAACTGCGTCGACTGGCGCAACGCCGACGCGTACTGCCGGTGGCGCGGGGCGCGGCTGCCGACGGAGGCGGAGTGGGAGCACGCGGCGCGGGGCGACGACGAGCGGCGCTACCCATGGGGCGACGAGCGGACGGCGGACGCGGCGCGGGCGAGCCTGTGCGGGCCGGAGTGCGTGCGGTGGTTCGCGAGCCACGGGGCGGAGCACCGGTCGTGGCGGACGGCGGACGACGGCTTCGGGGCGACGGCGCCGGTGGGGAGCTTCGCGGCGGACGCGTCAGCGTACGGGGTGCTCGACGTGGCGGGCAACGTCGCGGAGTGGACGGCCGACCGGGTGCTGCGGCCCGACGACACGGTGAGGGTGGCGCACGTGGTGCGCGGGCACGGGTGGACGGACGGCGACAGGACGGCGGGCGAGCTGCTGGGGCGCGGGCGCTACGAGATGGGGTACCGGAGCGCGTTCGTGGGGTTTCGGTGCGCGCGGTGAGGGGGCGCGTTGACCGGCATGCCGTGGGCGTGCGACGGACAGCCTCGCACTGGATCACAAGTCATGCCCGCAAGAGACCGTCTGCACGCTGCACTGAAAAACGCGCTGATCCACGATGGGTGGACGGTGACGCATGATCCGCTGCGGGTGACGTCCGGTCGCCGCAACCTTTACGTCGACCTCGGCGCCGAGCGGATGCTCGCAGCGGAGAAGGGCACTCTGCGCATTGCCGTGGAGATCAAGACCTTCGGCGGTCCCTCCGATGTAGAGGCACTGGAACAGACCGTGGGTCAGCACGTGCTCTACCGCGCTCTGCTTGCGCAGCAGGACCCCGGGCGCATGCTCTTCGTTGCGGTACCCGACGACGTGTGGAACACCCTGTTTCAGGAGCCGATTGGCGAGGTGGCGTTGCAACACGCGCTCGATCGCATCTTGTGTTTCGACCCCGCGCAGGAAAGGATCGTCCGATGGATGCCCCAGCCGAGTGGCGCGATCTGATCGAGAGCCTTTTGACTGAGGAAACGCGTGTGCCGGTGTCCTACGGGGACATCGCGCTCTCGACGGTTTTCGACCGCGCGCAGGACCACTACCTGCTCATGGCCGTTGGGTGGGAGGGGCCGAAGCGCGTCCACGCGCCGCTACTTCACGTCGATATCATCGACGGCAAGATATGGATCCAGCACGACGGAACCGAGCGCGGCATCGCGCGCGACCTCGAAGCGGCCGGCGTCCCCAAGGACCGCATCGTGCTGGCGTTTCAGCACCTGAGCCGGCGACGGTTTGGGGACTACGCGGCGGCTTGAGGTGATGGGTCACCCTGTGGCGGTCACTCCTCCGTTTGCTCTGGGGGCGTCGCGCGCACGCTCTTCAGTAGGTCGTCCGCGTTCACCTTAGAACCTAGCGCCGAGAGCCCCTTCACGAGCCGGTCGGTGCAGGTCTGCTCGATCTGCTCACGTTCAGGGGCGCCAAGGTCCTTCTCGCGAATCGCCTTGTCCCGACAGAACTCAGTGACCGCCCGGGCGATGTAACGTTCGAGCGCTTGTCGTCGCACCATGTCTCGGTGTGCCACCAACAGGCTGCGCGCTTCTGGCAGGGCCGGGTGCCAGAGTTCTTGCAACATGGCGCGGAACTTCGGCCACTCATCGGGCTTGAGCTCCGTGGGCAACAGGATCTTCTTGAGGTTGGCGTTGGTCGCGATCAGCGCGCCATCAGAACGAAGCTCGCCGTGGAACACCGCAACGAGGTTCTCCAATCCCGCCCGCTTTTTGGGAGAGAAGAACGCGTTGAGGTCTGAGAGGTAGCCCTCGAACATCTCGCCGATCTCTACCGCCGTCAGCGCGGGCGCCGCAGCGGGTGGCCTCGATCGGTCGCTGTTGATCTGTTCGATGACTCCGAAAAACGTCAAAAACAGCGCGTTCTGAAACGCTGCGGTCGTCAGCGTGTCTCCATAGAGGTCGTCGTTGATCCATTTTTGGATCTTCGGACTACCCGCGAGTTCCTTCGGCACGTCACCGAGCAGTCGGGTCACACGGTCAGTTTGAAATTCCTCTACCTCCTTGGCGAGGCTGGCCTGTCGACCGGTGAACTCGTCGCGCGTCTGCTTGAGCTCGGGCGTCGCGAACTCGTCGTCGTCCAGCATTTCTCCGAGACGCTTCTGGAAGTCCTCGAAGACCCGGTTCATGCCTTCGCCCTCAAACAGGATCGCTCGATAGAAATCGGACGTTGCTCCTGCGTCCAACTTCATGTGCATGGCCGTAGACGCCTCGTGGTGAACGCGATACGGCGCGAAAGCGTCGAGTCCGCGAACAAGCACCGGCCGATAGACCACCTCGAAGGCGCTCCGCAGAACCGACATCACTTCGCGATCGCACGCGTCCCGACGTACACGTTTCTCGATGTCAGGCGTGAGTTGATCCTGAACCCCCAGACGAGCAAAGCACTTGTCGAGACGCGTGCTCAGCCAGAGGTTCTGTGCCTTGACCGTCAGCCCCGGCTGAGGGGGAATCGCGAGCATCAGGCGCTCGACGAGCCCGTTGAGATGGGTAACGCCAGTGATGGCGACCGGTGACTTCAACACCGATTGGTTCTTGTCATTGTCTAGCTCGACCGCAGGCAGCCGAATGCTCTCCATGGTGCCAATGTTGCGGTCCTTGATGTATCCGAGGATCTCGCGCAGGAACATTGCGACCACATCCCGATCGTCCAGCAAGATGTTGCGCGAACGCGTAACCGGGCGAGCGTTCTTGTTCAGAGCCAGGAAGATCGATCGACACGCCTCATGAACCTTGAGCTGGGCGTTGTCCTGCTGCCCGTCGAGCTGTGGAAAGACGCAGAACATGATCGGCATCTTGGCGCGGTGCAGGTCGAAATCCATGATCCGGGCACGCGTCCAGATTTTGTAATAGGGTTCAACGTTGCGGGTGCGCTCGGGCCAGCCCTTGATGTTGCGGTACAACGCCAGCAAGCTCATCGCGCGGTGCTGGCCATCGACGATGACCAACTTGCAGCGATTGGTGTTGATGCGCAACTCGGCGAAATCGTGCGACTGGGGCATCCCGTCGACAAGCCAGCGTCGCAGTTCAAATACCTCCTGCCCGACTGCTCCAGAGCGCACCACCTCGAATTGAGACTCATCTTGTTCAATGGTCGCGCCCTCGACCGGTGGGTAGAAGGACGCGGGCTTGCCACCCGCGTCCGTCGGTAGCAGCACTACGATGATCGGTGGGAAGAGCTTGACCAATCCCGTATTGGCCTTCTCTAGTAGATATCGGATAAGGTCAGCCGAGACGCGCGAGTCGTCGATGTCTCGCTGCATGATCTGGTCGAAGTCCAACGTTCGGGTATCGAATACCTCACGAAACGGGGCGATGCGTGACAGCAGGCGCTCTTGATGATCGCCTTCGAGCTCCAGCCCGATGTGGCTCAGGAGATAGTTGACTCGCACCGAGGAAGTTCCTCCTTGCGATACGACGAAATCGCCCATGGATCCTTTGATGGTCAGGTCGAGCGCGCTCTGCTTCTTGGGTGCTTTCGGGATCATCAGCGTTACCTTCGCCCGCAGAGCGGGTAGTTGATGCGATTAAAGATGTACTCGGCGGCAAGCTGCATTTCGCGCGACACCGGCGTCTCCATGGCGTAGACAATCAGCTCTAAAGGCGACAAACCGCGCTCGCAGATCGCCTCATAGGCAAAGGAGTGGTCTTCGTCGTCAGGGATTGCTGCCGCAGGCGTTTCTCGATACTCGACCAGAAGTGTCTGGTGTTGCAATAGGCGGGTGCGCAGGGAGCGGGTCGCTACCCCAATGTAGATAGGACTCGCAAACACCGGCACCATTCGCTTCAGCAGATCACGAATCTCGCGAATCCCGTCGGGTTTCTCTGCCAGCGTCTCTATCGTCGTCTTCGAAACCCGAGGCTGGTGGTTGACGTGCCCGCCGTACTCCGGCTTCAGCCCTCCCCGCAGCGCGATCTGGTACGGTGACTCCTTGTACGGATCGAAGACTCGCTCGCGGAGGTAGCTCTCGACCACTGGCGGTCGCGCCCCGGTCTCTAGCTTCTTGATCTGCTGCACAAACTGGTCGATGTCGGCACTGGTGAGGCGGACTTCATGGTACCAAGCGTAAATGCCAGGTTGATCAGGAGCTTGGTCAAGCTCGTCAAAGCGGTAACTAGGAAATGGGAAGTTCAAGCCCGTCCTCCCTACAACTCACAAATCAGACACGGCCGCTCATCCTCGTCCTCGTCCCCATCGCCCTCGTCCGCAAACACGCTCACCAGCGGCAGATTCTTCCGCTTCACCGCGCGCTCGGGCCGCTTCTCCTCCCCGCCCCGGGCCTCTTCCCTGGCCACCAGTTCGTCCAGCGTCTCGCCCTTGCGCCACGTGAACCGCTCCCCTGTCGTCGCGTCCGTCTTCTCGTAGCCTTTGGCCTCTTCAAACAAGTCCGGGTGCTCCCGCTTGAGCCCCACCCACTCTTCCTTCCGCTGGAAGAAGCAGAACGAGCACCCCGACCGCGACCGCCACCGGTAGTACCCCGGAATCCCCACCCCGCTCTCTTCCAATATCCGAAGCACGTCGGCCTTCACCAGCCCGTCCTCCCGGAAGGGAAACACCGACGTGATGTTGGGCTTCGTCGAGATGTACCCCTCGCGCTGCTCGTCCGCGCGAATCCCCACGTAGTTCACCACCCGGTCGTCGCCCACGTACTGCTCGAAGGGCTTCAGCTTCAGCAGCCGCGTGCACCACCGCATCCGGCTCGACGGGAGATACCCATTGAACACATCCAGGTAGTGATCGAAGTCCCGCTCGCTCATCAGCCGCTGGATCGGCTTGCCGAGATACGCCTCCATCTTCGTGAGAAACTCGTACGTCTCGGGGAGCTCCTTCCCCGTATCGCAAAAGACGTACTCCATCTCCGGAACCCGCTCGCGCATGTAGATCGCCAGCGCCGAGGAGTCCTTCCCTCCCGACAACCCCAGCACGTGCCGCACCGGCTTCTCCGTGGCGCTCACCGCCCCGCCTCCTGCGCCGCGTTCAACGCTCGCTCCAGCGCCGCCCGCCACGCCCCGCGCTCGCCCCCGAATCGCCCCTCCAGCAGCCGCAAGATCTCTCGCTCCGCCCCCTCCAGCGCCCCCGGCTCATCGACCTTCATCACCCGCGCGCGCGGCACCGTCATGAGCTCCTCGGCCCGCTGGAACATCATCCGCACCTCCTCCAGGCCCACCTCGAAGCGCGCCACCTCGCCGTCGGTCCACTCCGACGGAGGGCGGTTGCCCACCACCATCGCGACGCCCTCCAGCCAGTCCGTCCGCGACGCCCGCTCCTCCATGGTCCGCCCGAGAAAAGCCTTCAAGCGCAGGTCGCTCGCCACCCCCGCCACCCGCCGCGCCCGCGCCGTCAGCTCCGCCCGCAAAAACGCGCCCTCTCCCGACACCTCCAGCGCCGCGGCCACCTTGCGCTCGACCGCGTCGAGCAGCGCCGGGTGCGCTCCCGCCAGCTCACCCAACGCCGCCGCCATCTGCGCCGGGTACGCTCCGACGTCACCGCTCTCGCCGCGGTCGACGACCGGGAGTCCGAGCGCCGTCGGCAGATCACGGAACAACAACCGCAACGGGTCGCGCGCCCCGAGGATCGCCTCGCGCACCGCCAACGCCGCCGCCCCCACCTGGCGTGTGCTCCGGCTGTACCGCGGGAGCTGCCCCACCTTCCGTACGATGGCCCGCACCGTCGCGATCGCCCCCTCGGGCTCACCCTCCAACCCCAGCGTCGAGCGCAGCGCACCCAGCACCGCCAGCCGGTGACCGTCGAGCCGATGCCGCGCCACCGTGAAGTGATCGACGCGACGCAACAGCCGCTCGACCACCGCGTCGCTCAGCTCGGGCACGAAGCTCCCGTCCTCGAAGAGCGCCACCTCGCCGGGCGTCGACAACACCACCGCAAAGAACAACACCGGCACCGGACCCTCGCGCAGCCCGATGGGCCGGCGCGCCAGCGCGTCGAAGAGCTCACGGACGGGCCGCTGTCCGTCCTCCGTGGTGTCGAGAAACTGCTCGATGCGATCCCACGCCGGCCGCAGCCGCAGCGGGTCGTCCTCCGGCGGCGGACCAAACGACCAACGCCCGTCGCGCTCGCGGTGCAGGCCCCCGGCGGCGAGCACCGACGCGTACATGCTGAACTCCGGCGGGGTCCCCTCGATGCCCAGTCGGGCCTCGTGCGGGTGCGCCATCATCGCGTCGAGCAACGAGCGCCGCGCCGCCGCCGCCGCGGACGAGAGCGAGCGACGGTTGAGCAGCTCGTTTCGCACCACCGGCGCCTCGGGGAAGGTCCGATCGCACACCGCCGACAGCGCCCGCGAGAGCGCCCGCGCGCCGCTCCACCCCGTCGGGGCTCCATCGTGAACCCAGTCGACCCGCGCTCCGCCCGCGAGCCCGAAGCAGGACTGCACCGCCGCGTCGAGCCGGTCGTTGGCGAAGTGGATCCGCGCCGACAGCTCGCGCCGCGCCACTGGATCGTTCGCCAGCGCCCCTACGTGGCTGCGCACCGACTCCCACGCGCACCAGTCATGCAACCCCGCCAGGAGCTGCCTCGCCTCGCGCGGAACACCAAACACCACGTCCGCTCGCCGCGCCGCCCCGACGGCCAGGCCCGTGAGGTCGTCGTGCGACTCCGACCCCTCCGGTAGCAGGTACACGATGCGCCCGTCGGCCCCGTCGAGCTCGTCGTCCGCGAGCGCTGACGACACCCCATTGGACGTGCGGAACGTCACGTCGAAGTGCCGCAGCGTCCCCGTCTCGAAGAAGTGCCGCCGCGCGATGTACGGACGCAAGAGCATCCGCTCGCCGAGCAGCGCCGACACCTCCTCCAGACCGGGCGGCCGCTGGCGGGCCTCGTCGAAGTGCTGGTCGAGGTCGACGTCGCTGCCCTCCCACAGCGCGTACGCGTCGCTGTGCCGACGAAACACCACCTGCGACGCCGCCGCGAGCCGATCGAGCGCGGCGCCTACTTCCGCTTCGGAAGTGACCTCGTCGACGAGCGCGAAGCACAGCGTCTCGCGCGACGATCGCACCGCACGCGAGCCCAACAGACCGAGCAACCCGATGGCCTTGAGCAGCCGCGCCGAGAGGGCGGGCTCGTCGCCGGACAGACGGGCAACGGCCTCGTCGATGGCCGCCCAGCGGCGACCCGCGGCGAGCGTGTACTGCGCGGGGCCGAGGGTTGCGACGATGAAGTCGTAGAGCTGGTCGAGGGTGTACGAGGGCGCGCTCGATGCGTGGTCGGCCGCGAGGAAGGCGCCGAAGGCCCCGTCGGCCGTGGAGGTCAGGAAGCCGAAGAGCGACCGCTCGTTTTGCGCGAGCGGACCGCGGCAGAGAGACGGCAGAAGCAGCGCAACGGTGGGGTGCAACGGCGCGAGCTGACGCAAGGTCGGGCCCTGCTCGGGCGGAGCGAGCCCGAGCGCGATGGCCTTCTCGGCGAGGGCGTCCCAGTGCTGGTAGCGAGCGGCGGTGGAGGGCGCGCGGCGGTGGAGGGTGCGCGCTGCGAGGCGCAGCAGCTCACCGGGGGCGTCGAGGAAGGCGACGTCCTCGAAGCGGCCCTGCACCTTCGACCACTCGGCGCGCGTCTCGGCGGAGAGGTCTTTGGCGTATCGATCGAAGGCCTGGTGCAGGAGCGTGACGACCACCATCGGGCGCTCTCCGCTGCGCGACGCCGCCTCGGCGAGCTCTTGCAGGAGAAACACCTCGTCGGCGTGGCCCGCTCCTCGCGCGGCGTACTCCAGGCACTTGCCGAGCTCGTCGACCACGAGCAGCACGCCGCCGTGGCGCTGCCCCACCAGCTCGGTGAGGTCCTGGAAGAGTCGCACCACGCGGCGGTGCAGCTCGGCGGCCTTCGCGCGGCTCGAGCGCAGCGAGCGAAGCTCCTTCAAGAACTGTTGCTGCCGGGCGCTCGTGCGGGTCATCGCGAGCACCGAGCGCTCGACGGCTTCGAGGAGAGGGGGGAGGAGGGGACCGTAGGTTCCGCTGACGAGCACCGGGCAGAAGCCGCGGTTGCCGTCGCGCAGCTTGTGAAAGCGCCGCTCCAGCGTCCGCTCGCCGTCGTGCAGCACCCGCATCGCGGTGTTGGTGCTCGCGTCGGAGCCCGCGCACAGAAGCTGCGCGAGCAGCACCACGAAGGCCGACTTCCCGACGCCGTAGGGGCCCGTCAGCGTCCATGCCCGCTCGGTGCGCCCCTCGCCGAGGCCGTCGAGGATGCGCCCGAGGGTTCCTCGTCCGAGCGGCGTGAGCACGTAGCCCTCGCTCGCGTCGTGGCGCTGCGAATCGGTCGCGAGATGTACCGAGCGGAAGAACCTCCGCTGCACCTCGAACAGATCACCGGGCCGCGTCACGCGCGTGCGCCCTCTCGCCGCAGCTCCGTCAGTAGCCACGCCACCGGGTCGACGCGCTTCTTGCGAAGGAGCTGCCGGACGCCCGCGGTGTCGTCGTGCAGAAGCGCGCCGTGCGACCAGCGGACAACGTGTTCGAGGCGCGCCGCGAGCGAGTCATCATCGAGCCGGAACACCCGGCCGGGCGACCCCGGGTGGCGCGCGAGGTCGTCGACGCTGAGCGTCTCTCGCTCGGGTGCGACGCGTTGCCAGAACTCCAGCACCGCGAAGCCGAAGGTGACGTCGTCGAGGGTAGGCTTCGGCCCCCGAACGAACTCATAGCGCCGCTCGGCGACGTCTTCGCGAAGGAGGCGCAACTCGACCAGCGGGCAGTCGAGGGTGTCCTCGATGGCGACGGCGCGGGTCGCGCGGGCGGGTGTGTACGTACGCAGGAAGACCTCGACGTCGCGGGCGAGGGTCGCCGGCGTGGTGCGGGCGGAGACGTGGGCGGCCTGGAGGTCGCGCAGCAGGTCGTCGCGGGTGAAGCCCTGGCGCTGGAGCGATCCGAAGCACCAGCTCCAGGTGGTGGCGCGATCGGCGTGGGTGCTGATGAACCAGTGAAGCAACCACGGGGTGCGCGGGTCTTCGAGGAAGGGATCAGCGCCGTCGTCGTCGAAGAGCGCGTGACCCAGGGCAGACACCTGGAGGGTGCGGCCGCGGGCCTCGATGACCCGGGTGGCGAGGCCCCAGTGGCGGATGGCCTTGACCATGTTCTTGCCGACGCCGAGCGTGACCATGGCCTCGTCGCGGTTGAAGACGTCGGGGTCTTTCGCCACCGCGTCGACGCACTTCTTCGGCCATCCGTAGCGCAGCGGGAAGCTCTCGTGCCCGGAGAAGGACACCGTCGAACCCACCTCTCGCCGCCCGCCCTCGGTGGCTCCTCGCGCATTTCCGGCGGCCATGGTTCGTCTTGCCGAAGTTCTACCGCCATGCCTTCGGCAAGGCCAGTTATCGCTTCGTCTCTTCCGCGGAGATGACGGGTGATTGGTTGTGATCGTCTCGACGAACGAGTCGTTGGTGCGCCTCCCTACGATCCCGCCCGATGCCGAGGTTGGACGAGCCTGATCCACTCTCGGAGGCCATCGGTCGGCGGGTGAGGGGACTCCGACTGGAGCGCGGCAAGACCCTGGAGAAGCTCGCCCACGAGAGCGACACCATCGCCAAGGGCCACCTCTCCGACATCGAGAACGGCCGCGTTCGCCCGACCATCCAGTCGCTCAAGGCCATCGCCGATCGGCTCAACGTCGAGGTGCTCGACCTCGTGAACTTCCCCGAGCACGGCACCCGCGCCGCCCTCATCGACGCGACCCGCGGCCTCACTGCCGCCGCCCTCGAAGCGCTCCTGCTCGCCGCCCAACAGAGCCCGCGCACCGTCGCCGACGACGC
Organism: Polyangiales bacterium; assembly: GCA_044229975.1. Lineage (GTDB taxonomy): Bacteria > Myxococcota_A > Polyangia > Polyangiales > SCUS01. The sequence goes on along the minus strand of JBGARZ010000012.1, from coordinate 266,282 downwards.
CGCGGACGATGCACCGCTCAAGGTCGTCCACCCCCGCGCGACGGAGCGCTACGTCACGTGTGTCCCGCTCATCGGCATCGACCTCGCCGCAGGCGGCTTCATGCCCGGCCCCACCGACCCGACCGTCACCTGGGTCTCGCTGGGCCGATCACGCAGAGCCCACAAGAACCTCTTCGTCGCGCGTGTCGTCGGCCGCTCCATGGAGCCCCGCATACCCGACGGGTCGCACTGCCTCTTCAACATGCGGCTGCCCGATGACCTCCAGGGTCGCACCCTGCTCGTCCAGCACGGTGGCATCCACGACGCCGACACCGGAACCAGCTACACCGTGAAGCGCTTCGAGCGCCTCTCCCCGAGGCGGGTGCGCCTGCTCCCCGACAACGCCGAGTACAAGCCCATCGAGCTTCGCGAGAGCGACGCCGCCGAGGTGCGGGTGGTCGCAGAGTTCGTGGAAGTGCTCACCCCGTAGAAGCCTCTTCCCACGCGCGCCGCAGCGCCCCTATGACCGGGCGATGACCGACGAGCTCGCCCCGCCCACCACCGACGATTTCCTCCTCGCCTCGCACGTCGAGCCCGACGGCGACGGCCGCTATCTCGCCTCCATCCCCGATGGCTGGCAGCAGGGTCGCGGCGCCTTCGGTGGCCTCGTCCTCGGAACCCTCGCCCGCGCCACGCTCCACGCCGAGCCCGACGCCGACCGCACGTTGCGCTCGCTGAGCGGTGAGATCGTGGGTCCCGTTCAACCGGGGGCGGCCGAGGTCACGGTGAAGGCACTGCGCCGCGGCAACGGCGTGTCGAGCTGGCAAGCATGGCTCGCGCAGAACGGAGAGGTGCTCGCCCACGCCAGCGCCGTCATGGGGAAGGCGCGCACCACCGAGCGCGACGGAACCACCCTCGTGTCACCCGTTCCGACGACCCCATGGACGGAGGTGGACGTGATCCCGGTGCGCCCGCCGATGGGGCCACACTTCGCGCGGATGATGGAGTTTCGCGCGACGGGTCCGTGGCCCTTCAGCGGCGGTCCGAAGTCGGGGGCCGAGGGCTGGGTTCGGCTCACGAAGACCGTCGCGTTGGGCGTGCCCGAGGTCATCGGGCTCATGGACGCCTACTGGCCTGCCATCTACGCCATGGAGACGACGCCGCGGCCCATGGCGACGGTGGCGTTCACGCTGCAACTGCTGGCCGACCCGGCGACGCTCGACCCGGCCGAACCGCTCTTCTACCGCTCGTCGTCGCCCGCCACCCACGAGGGCTTCGTCGCCGAGTTTCGCGAGCTCTGGACCGCCCGCGGAACCCTCGTCGCCCTCAACCAGCAGACCTTCGTCATCATCAAGTAGCGGTGAAGCGCGCGGCCTCGTCCGGCCATCCACGAGCATGGAGCGAGGCGACTTTCCCCGGCATCGGTTATCACTCCCGTCGGCCATGACGCGCACCGCACCCGCCCTCGCCCTCTGCTCCGCCCTCGCCGCCCTCGCGCTCCCCGCCGCGGCGCAGACGGGGCCCAACGAAGCCGCGCGGCGCACGCTCGTTCAGCAGGCCGACACCGCCCAGCGCGAGGGGCTGCACGCCCAGGCCCTCGCCTTCGGACTCCAGGCGGGCGAGTTTCGCTGGAGCCCGTCGCTCCGCATGCTCGTCGCGCAGGAGCACCTCGCGCTCGGGCAGACCATCGAGGCCCTCGACGCCGCCACGCTCTGCCTCGTCGACGCGGGCAACGACCGCGCGCTCCGCAACCGGGTCCGCATCGTGGCCGCCTGCCAGGCCGTCGTCACGCAGACCGAGTCGCAGGTGGGTCGCCTTCGCCTGGTGCTCCCGGAGATCACCCCGCCCGGGTTTCGCGTGACCCTCAACGGTCGCGAGGTTCCGGTGGCGCAGTGGACGGCTCCGTTTGCGGTCTCCACGGGTCACGCCGAGGTGGTGGCCGAGGCCGATGGGATGGTGACGTTCCGCTCGGGCGTGGAGGTCTTCGCGCGCACCGAGCAGCAGCTCCGGGTGAGCTTCCGCCCGCTGCCGCCGCCGCCACCGCCTCCCGCGCCGGTGCTCCCCGCGCCGCCGCCGCCGCGCCCGCTGCCGCCGCCCGTCGTGGTCGTCGCGCCGGTGCGACCGCCCGTCGTGCTGCCGCCTGCGCCGCCGCCGGAGGTGTCGTACCGCTGGCAGCTCCTGCTCACCGACCTCCTGGGCGCCGGCCTCATCGGTGCGGGCGCGGGCCTGGAGTCGTCCGAGGCGGTGGTCACCGGCGCGGTCATCGGCTCGGTGGGCGCGCCCATCATCCACGCCGCGCACGCCCGCCCGCTCACGGCGCTCGCGTCCGTCGGTCTGCGCGCGGGCGTCGTCGGACTCGGCGCGCTTGGTGGGTACCTCACCGCGGAGTCGGCCAACGCCAGCGACGTCAACGTCCCGATCTACATCGGCATGGGCGTCGGGTACTTCATCGCCGCCATTGTCGATGCGGCGGCGTTCGGCGCGTACACGCCCGATCCCCCCGCCGCTCCGCCCGCCGCGCGCTGAGCGCCGGGGACGGTTTCAGCGTTTCACCTTGTTGGTTGCGGGAGGCGGTGGGGACGGTCTCAGCTTTTCAAGTTGTTACGGGCGCGCTCATTCGTAACAACTTGAAAAGCTGAAACCGTCCCCACCCTGCCGCCTCGGGTGTACCGTCGCCCACGACAGGGAGGTCTCCGTGAACGCTGGTCCAGCCCGCCTGCTCGTCCGACTCGCATTCGGCTCGATCGCGCTTGGGTGCGCGGCCGAACAAACCGTCGTCGTCGGCGCCGACTCCGGAACACCCCGCCCCGACCTCGGCCTCCCCCGCGCCGACGTCCCCGTTCCGACCTTCGACGTCGGCGCGCTCGACGTACCCGCGGCCGATCGCCCCGAGGAGCCCGTCGACGCCGGCACCCCCGATGTCGGCTTGACCCGCGCGATGTTCTGCGAGGGCTCTGGTCCTCCCGTGCAGGTAGGGCCGCCCGGCGCCATGCGCTGCGCGGGGCGTCTGGCGGAGTCGGTGTTCCGCTACTCGCTGTGTAGCTGCAACAACCTCGGGCTCGCGGGCTTCCTGCGCACCGACTCCTACGACTCGTCGCGCGGCCCGATGATGGGCCGCGAGCGCGGCGGCGCCGTGGGCGTCAACGGCAACTACTCCATCATCGGGTACAGCCAGATCGGCGACACGCTCACCATGGCGGGCATCTCGCCGCTGCGCCTCGTCGGCGCGCACAACCTCGACCACGACTTCAACCTCGGCGGCCCGCTGGAGGTCGTCGGAACCCTCGACATCGACCGCAACGCCCGCGTCCGCAGCAACATCACCGCCCTCGGCCCCATGGACGTCGGCGGCGACCTCGTCCACCAGAACGGCGCCCTCGCCATCGGCGTCATCCGCGTCGCCGGAACCCGCTCGCGCGCCAACATCACCATCGACCCGCCGTGCGCGTGCGGCGCGAGCGAGATCTTCGACGCCGCCGCGGCCGTGCGCGACGCCCAGACCCGCAACGACAACGTCGACGGCCTCTTCGACCCGACGCGCTTCAACGCCGTCATCGGGCGGCAGGTCACCACGCTCCCGTGCGGCCGCTTCTACGCCGAGCGCGTCGCGGGCCTCGGCAGCATCGAGCTCCGCGTGGAGGGTCGCACCGCCCTCTTCATCGGCGGCGACTTCGACCTCGGCGGCTTCTTCAACGTGGAGCTCGGTCCGCGCGGTGAGCTCGACGTCTTCATCGCCGGATCGGTCCTCGGCGCGGGCTACCTCCGCATGGGCGGAACAAGCCGCCCATCGGGCGTTCGCATCTACATCGGCGGCAACCGCGGGTTCACGCTGCTGGGCGCGTCGCGCTTCGTGGGCAACGTCTACGCCCCGCGCGCGGCCGTCACCATCGCCGGGTACATGAACCTCCACGGCGCCCTCTTCGCCAACGACATCATCACCGGCGGCGACCTCGACGTTCACTACGACCGGTCGATCTTGCGGGCGGGCGACGACTGCCCCGAAGAGCCGCCGCCGACGGTGTGTCGTCGATGTGGTTCGTGCCGCACGAGCCAGGCCTGCGTGGGCGGGAGCTGCGGGATGTGCCGCACCGACGCCGACTGCTGCGAGCCGCTGGTGTGCGCGACCGCGACTGGTCGCTGCGAGTCCATCCCGCCGTAGGGTCAGCTCCCGGTCGAGCAGAACAGCCGCACCGTGCTGGTGCGCGCCCCCGTCACCATCGCCGTCGCCCCGCCCGAGTACGTGACCGTCACCGTCCCGCTCTCACCCGACACCGACACGACGCCGCCCGCGTCGGGGCACGCGCCGCGACAGCGACGGTAGTTGCTGGCCGTGAAGGTCACCGCGCCCGCCGACGACGAGGTGCTCGTGACCGAGCCGTTGATGCCGAAGCAGGTGCCGTCCCAGGTCGCCGTGTATGTCCCGCGGTTGGTGTATTCCACGCCGCGACGACCCGTTCCGCCGCCCGCCAGCGTCATGGTGGCCGTGCGGGTGGCGCCCGCGCTCGACACCGTGGCCGTCACGTCGGGGCGCAGCGTGGTGCTGTTGGCCTGGAGCGCTCCCGTGACCTGGACGGTCCAGCCGGTGGCGGTGCGCGCGACGTAGCGCGCGGTGAGCGAGCCGTTGACGTTGACGAGCCCGTACGGCCCGCGACAGCTGGTGAACTGGTACGTCGCCGTGGCGCCTGACGTCGTGGCCACCACGCAGCCCGCGGGCTGGTAGTAGGTCGACGCCGCGGTGGCGGCCATGGTCGCGGCGGCCTCGGGCGTGGTCGCGGCCGTCACCGGGTCGACGGCGGCGGTGACGAGGGCCTGCGTGTCGGAGGTTCCTTCGATGGCGTCGGCGGAGGTGTTGATCTCCTCGGCGTCGGCGGAATCACCGCCGCACGCGACGGCCGAGAGGGAGAGCAACGCGAGAGAGAGGATGGTGTGCTTCATGGCGTGGACTCCGTTCGTTGGAAGAACGATCGGAGCCCCGTGCACGGCGTCGGCCAGCGCGGAGTCACCGTGGGTTTGCGCGATGGGAGACGAGCGCGGGTGTCGTCTCGAAGCCGCACACGTCGTCGCGATGAGACATCACTCCACCCGTTCGAGCACCGCCGCCGCGCCGAGTCCGCCCGCCGCGCAGATGCCCAACAACGCCGTCTTCTTCCCCGTCCGCGCCAGCTCGTTGGCCATCGTCGTCACCATCCGCGCGCCCGTCGCGCCAAACGGGTGACCCAATGCCAGCGACCCGCCGTGCACGTTGAGTCGCTCGTCCGCCACCACGCCCACGGCGCTCTCACGCCCCAGCCGCGCCTTCGCAAACGCCTCGCTGCCGAGCATCTTCAGCACGCTCAGCACCTGCGCCGCGAAGGCCTCGTGAACGTCCACCAGGTCCATGTCCGCCAGCGACAAGCCCGCTCGCTCCAGCGCCAGTGGCATCGCCAGCGCCGGGCCCATCAGCAACTGGTCCGCCGGGTCGACGCCCACGTAGGCCCACGACCGAAACGCCGCCCGCGGCTTGAGCCCCAGTGAGCGCGCCTTCGCCTCGCTCATCAGCACCACCGCCGCACCGCCGTCCGTCAGCGGGCTGCTGTTGCCCGCCGTGAGCGTTCCGCCCTTCTTGAACACCGCCCGCAGCTTCCCCAGCTTCTCCAGCGAGCTCTCCGCGCGCACCAGCCCGTCGGCGTGCACGGTCTTGCCCTCCGGCGTGGTCACCGCGATCACCTCGTCGTCGAAGCGCCCGCTCGCCATCGCCGCCGCCGCCCGCTGGTGCGACCGCAGCGCGAACTCGTCCTGCGCCGCGCGACTGATCTCGTTGCGCGTCGCCATCCGCTCGGCCGCCTCGCCCATCACCTCGCCCGTCGAGCGCTCGGCGATCCTCGGCTGCCGCGGCAGCACCTCGGACGGCGGCCACATCTTCCCGACCACCCCGAGGTAGTCCGCGGGCGTCGGCTTGCCCAGCGCCAGCGGCGCCAGCGCATGAACCACCTTCTGCGGCAGCTTGATCTCCGCGTTGCTGGTCGAGTCGCTCCCGCCGCACAGCACCACGTCGGCCTCACCGCGCTCGATGGCCGCCGCCGCCAGCGTGATGGCCTGCAAGCCCGACGCGCACGCCCGCGTCACGGTCATCGCTTCTGCGCGTGGGTCGAGCCCCAGGTCGAGCGCGATCTCGCGACCCACGTTGGGCGACCCGCTCGGCAGGATGACGCCGCCCCACACCACCGAGTCGATGTCCCTCACGCCGAGGCCCGCCTGCGCCATCGCCCCGCGCGCCGCCGCCGCCCCCAGCGCGATGGTGTCCATCGTCGTGAACTCCCCAAACGCCTTCACGAACGGCGTCCTCGCCCCCGCCACCACCACCGCCCGCCGACCGTTGTTCGCGTTCATGTTCGTCACTCCCTTACCGATCGGTCACGCACCCAGAAACGCCCCGCCGCACACCCGCAACACCTGCCCCGTCACCCCCTGCGCCGCCGGCGTCGCCAGGAAGGTGATGGCCCCCGCGACATCCTCCGGCATCCCGCCCTGACCCAGCGCCGAGAGCCGCCGCCCCGCCTCGCGAATCGCCACCGGAACGGCCGCCGTCATCCGCGTCTCGATGAAGCCCGGCGCCACCGCGTTGACGGTCACCCCGCGCGCCGCCGTCTCCTTCGCCCGCGCCCGCACCCACCCGATGAGCGCGCTCTTGCTCGCGGCGTAGGCCGTCTGGCCCACGTTGCCGGAGATGCCCGCGATGCTCGACAGGCACACCACCCGCCCGCGCTCTCGCAGCAGCGGGTCGAGCGCCGCGTCCATCGCCAGCACCGCGCGCAGGTTGATGCCCAGCACCGCGTCCCAGTGCTCACGCTTCATGCGCGCCATCGTTCGGTCGCGCGTCACGCCCGCGTTGTGCACCATCACGTCGATACCGCCCCGCGCCTCCACCGCCGCGCGCACCGTCGCGATCGCCGCGTCGAGGTCCGACAGATCGGCCAGCACCGGCGTCCCGTGGATGTCCCGCGCGAGCTTCGCCGTCGCCGCATCCTCCTGCGGGCGATCGAGGCACAGCACATGGGCGCCCTCCGCCGCGAGCGCCCGCGCCGTCGCCGCGCCGATGCCCTGCGCCGCACCCGTCACCAGGGCCACGCGCTTCTCCAGCGGCCGCACCGTGATCTGCACGTCGCCGATGGCGGCAGTGCGTGACACCCGCAGCGGCTGCCCCGAGACGAAGGCCGATCGCTGCGAGAGCACCCATCGCAGCACCGGTCCGGCGAGCGCTTCGGCGCCGGTCTCGACGCGCAGCAGGTTGGCCGTCACGCCGTTGCGACCGAGCTCCTTGGCGAGGCTCTTCACGAAGCCGTCGAGCGACGACTGCGCCGCCGCGGCGTCGGCCGACAGCCCCGCTTCGTCGACGGGTCGACCCAGCACCAGCACCCGCCCCGAGCGCGCGAGTCGCCCCACCCACGGCTGGAAGAAGCTGTGCAGGGCCCCGAGCGCTTCCGCGCCGCTGAGCCCCGTCGCGTCGTAGACCAGCGCCTCGACCCGCGCCCCTTCGGGCAACGCATCCGCCGCCTTCGCCGGACGCCCATGCGCCTCGCCCGGCGCCGCAAACGCCTGCGTCTGCGACAGCACCAGCACCGGGTTGGCGCCCGCCGCCGGGAGCGTCGCCGCGAGCATGTCGACGAGCTCTCCCGCATCGCTCGCCCCGACGACCACGGTCTGATCGGTGAGCGGTTGCGACGGCAATGGACCCTTCGCGCGCCGCAGCGCCGTCGGCAATGGCAGTGGCAGCCCGAGCGCCTGCACGAAGCGCCGCGCGTTGGGGTTACGACCGAGTTCGACCAGCAGATCACTCATGAGCTCATCTCCAAAGTCACAATGAAAAGGCTTCAGGAACCGGCGTTCGTGAGAGCGCCGGAATCCGACACCGAGAACGTCGCATCGAGATACGGCGCCGCCCCCGGCGCATCCGCGACCGCGAGGCGATCGCTCCCCACGAGGTACACATTGACCCGCGCGGGCAGCACCAGCGGCCGACTGAAGCGCGCGTCCACCGTCCGCAGCCGGTGCACGTCCCCCGCAAACCGCCCGCGCTGCAACACCTCCACGGCCCGCGCGAGCGTCGCGAACCCATGCAGGATGGGCCGCTTGTACCCGAAGGCCCGCGCGTACGGCGCCAGCCAATGGATGGGGTTCAGGTCGCCCGTGAGCCGCGCGAAGTCCATCCCGGCGTCGGCTCCCACCCGCAGCGACCCGATCTCCCGCGCGTCGAGCGCGACCCCCCGGTGCTCCTTCTTCGCCCCGCCCTTCGCGCCCTCCAGCGGAACATACGCCCGGATGTCCGTCACCAGCGCGTCGGGGCTGCTGCGCGTCCCGGTGACCACCCGCTGCGTCAGGATGGCCCGTCGCCCGTCGTCGTCCACGGACTCCAGCCGCGCCCGCACCACCAGCGCCTCACCGCGCGGCAGCGGCCCGTTGACCGTCACGCTGCACCCCGCGTTGAGCACCTTGACCATCTGGTAGGGAAGGCCCTCCAGCGTTCGCGCCGCGACCGGCACTGCCCACTGCGGGAAGAGGTGCACCGGCAGCGTCTTCTTGTACGCGCTCACGTCGCCCCCGACGTGGCGCACGTAGGCGTTGACCAGCGCGTCGGGCCGCGGCGGCAGCTCGACCTCCAGCCATTCCCCAGGCGCGCTCGGCGTCCCACCCACCGTGGGCTTCCGCAACGACGAGACCGCCACGCGGGCGAGCGTCGCCAGCATCGGCCCCTGGTCCAGCAGGAATCGGTTGGAGACGCTCACGCCCCCACCCCCGCCCGCTGCGCCGCCAGCTTCGCCAGCATCCGCTCGCCCGTCGTCGTGATCTCCTCGTGCAGCGCCCGGTCCCGCAGCTCGCACCGATCGAGCCAGCGCGACAGCACCTCGCGCCGCTCGGGGTGCTTCTGCGATTGCTCCCACAGGATCTCCGCGATGGCCTCGTCCGCCAGCAGCCGCGTGAGCCGCTCGGCGTGCAGCATCGCCAGCGCGAAGTCGCGCTTCGGGTCCCAGTCCTTCGTCAGCGTCGCCTTCCAATCACCCACCGGCGTCCCGCCCAGGGTCTTGAACTTGTCCGCCGCCGTGCGCGTCAGCAGGTGCTGCTGTGCCGACAGCGACAGCACCGACACCGCCGCGAGCCGCTTCTCCAGCGCGTCTGTCGCGGTCATCGCCCGCCACCGTGCCTGCCCCAGCTTTCGCAGAAAGGCCTGTGGCCGCTTGATGATGCCGAGCAGCGTGTCCTTCATCGCCATCAGCGACTGGATCTGGCTCGTCCCCTCGTAGATCGGCAGCACCAGCGCGTCGCGCAGCAGCTTCTCCGCGCCGTACTCCTTCGTGTACCCGACGCCGCCGTGGATCTGCACGTTGCGCCGCGCGATCTCCACGGCCTTCTCCGCCGCGAGGTACTTGAGCAGCGGCGTGTACCGCCGCGAGCGCGCCCGGTGCCGCGGCAGGTCGCGCTTCACCCGCGCCTTCTCCGCATCCGTCCCGGTGTCGGTGAAGCGCTCCAGCAGCGCCATCTTCTGCGCCATCTCTTCGTGGAAGGCCGACGTCGCCGCGAGCGCCCGCAGCCCCAGCAGGTCGCTCTCCATCTCGTCGAGCAGGTCGGCGATCATCTCGTGCTGCGCGATGGCCTTGCCCATCGAACGCCTCCCCGCCGCGTACTCCCGCGCCATGCGAAACGCGCACTCGGCGAGCCCGATGGACTCGAAGGCCACGCCCACGCGGGCGTTGTTCATCAGCACGAGCATGTACTTGAAGCCTTCGCCCCGCTGGCCGATGAGCTGCGCGGGCGCTCCGTCGAAGAGCAGCGCCGCCGTCACCGACCCGTGGTGCCCGAGCTTCTCCTCCAGCCGCTCCACCGAGACGTGCCTCACCCGCGTCCCATCGGGCTGCTCGTCGAAGGCCTTCACCAGAAACATCGACAGGCCCTTGAGCCCCGCAAACGCATCGTCGCCGCTGCCGGCCTCCTCGGTGCGGGCGATGACGAAGTGGAACTTCCCGTGTCCCGAGGTGATGAAGATCTTCTCTCCGTAGACACGCCACTGCCCGTCGGCGCCGAGCTCGCCGCGGGTGCGCAGCCGCGCCATGTCCGACCCGGCATCGGGCTCGGTGATGTCCATGCAGCCCCAGGCGTCGCCCCGCGCGATCTCCTCGATGTAGTCGCCGAAGCGTGTCTCCGCGATGCGCCCGGCTGCGACGTCGAAGCGCGTGCTGCCCTCGTGGATGGAGTACGCGAGCATCGCCATGGCCATGCCGCCGTGAAACGAGAAGTGGGTCATCGCGGAGACGTCCCCGCGCGCCACCATCTCGGCGATGAGGAAGTACAGCGTGAGCGGCGCGTTGAGCCCGCCGAGCTCGCGCGGAATGCACAGCCGGTGCACCTCAGCGTCCTTGAGCGCCGCGAAGAAAGCAGCCATCGAAGCGCCCTCCCGCACCTCGCCGTCTTCGAGGGTGTTGTCCTCGCGGTCGATGCGCGCGGCGCGCGGACCGAGCTCCTTGGCGACGAGCTCGCCCATCATGGTCGCGATCTCGGCGTAGGACTTCCGCGCCTCGGCCGGGTCTTTGTACCCGTCGGGCGTGCGGTACCCGTACTCGGTGACTTCGACCAGCGAGTCCCAGTCGAGTCCGCGCTCCAGATAGAACCGTAGGTCGTCGTTGTCCGTGAGGAAGCTGGCCATTGGGGGTGTTGTCCTTACCGCTTGGAAGGGCGGCGCTTCTTGGGTGCGGTGGTGGGCTTCGGGTCGATGGTGACGAAGAGGGCGGTGCGGGCGATGCGGTCGAGCTCGCGGTCGCTGCGGGCGCGGCCCTTGGCGAGGTCGTCGTCGAGCGCCACCGGCAGCACGGTGTTGGAGACCCCCGCCGCGATGGTGATCTGGAGCATCTGGAGGAGATAGGCTTCGGGGTCGAGGTCGGGGTGGTGCGTCCCGCCCGCTTGCCCCGCGCGGATGAAGCCCGCGATGGCGGCGAGCCAGGGCCGCACCGCCTCGCGCAAGAGGGCGCGGAGCGCGTCGGGTCGATCGAGCATCTCGCGCAGCATCAGCCGCGAGCGATCGGGGTCATCGGCGAAGAACTGCCGCACCGCCCCGAAGATGGCCTCGAAGCGCCCGACGCCCGTCGGCGCGGCGAAGAGCAGCCGCGGGAGCGCCTCCTTCCAGTGGGCGAGAAACCCATCGAGCACCGCGTCGCGAACGTGCTCCTTGGAGGGGAAGTAGTGCAGCACGGCGGGCTTGGAGACGCCGACGGCGGCCGCGATGTCCTGCAACGCCGTCCCGTCGAAGCCGCGCTCGGCGAAGAGCCGCGTGGCCTCACGAACGACCGCCGCCCGCACCTCGCTCCTCTCGCTCGTCGCCATCGCGGCGCGTCCTTACCATCTGGTAGAGAAGAGGTGCAAGTCGGTAGCCACGGCGCGACTACCTCGATAGGGCCGCCCCAACCTGGCACACCGCCCTACCCTCATCGCCCTGCGGCACGTCGTCCCGACTCCCGCCTCCGTCGCTCTCCTCCGCGTTGGCCTTCGCGTTGCTTCGCACCTCCACATCGACACGGAGGTGTCCTCATGAAGACAGCGCTGACGACCCTGGTTCTCGCGACGATCATCCACGGATGCGGCGACTCCACGTCCCCGCCGCCCACGGCTCAACCCGACGCGGGCGGTGACACAGACGTCCCCGTGCCGGTCGATGTGCCAGTCGACCACCCACCCTCTACCGACGTCCCTCCCGTCACCGATGTCCCTCCCGTCACCGACGTCCCTCCCGTCACCGATGTCCCCGCCACCCGCTGCGCCGCCGGAACCGCCTGTGACGGCCTCCTCGACCCCGCGGGCCTCTGCCACGCGCCATGCGTCGCCGCCGAGTACGCCCTCCGTTGCCACGGCGAGGTGCGCGCGGGTGTCTGCTTCGCCGCGCCTCCCATCGTCACGGGCACCTACGACCGCGACGGCTGGGAACGCTCCGCCATCACCCTCCCCACCGACGCCCCCATCGGCGCCTCGCAGACCGTGGTGTTCTCCATCCGCAACACCTCTCCATCCGAGCGCTCGCTCACATGGCACGTCAGCCCCCTCAACGGGTGGGTCATCGAGTCCGAAGAGCCCGCCTCCGCATCGACCCACACGGTCGCCGCGGGCGCTTCGGTGCAGGTCACCGTGCACATGCGCGCCACCATCGGCAACGCGCTCGACCCGGGGCGACAGGTCGCGGCCACCGTCGGCATCGACGGCGTCGACACCCGCGGCGGATGGCCCCTCTTCATCCCGGTGCGCTATCCCGACAACCAGGGTCTGCACTGCGGCGAGCGGTGGTTTCCGGAGTTCATCGCCGGGCCCAGCGGCAACTACGGCGAGGCGAGGTGTTGCGGCGGGGTGTTCTACCCGGCCGCGCAGTGCTGCGTGTCGTCGGACTGCGCCGGCGGCGGCGTGTGCAGCGACGGCCGTTGTCTCCGCGGCCTCACCTCCGTGGCCTTCTCTGCGACGCCCCTCGCGGGTCCGCAGCGTGTGCTGCTCGTGCTCGTCGACGACACCCATGCCCCCGCCGCCGACCCCTGCACTGACCGCTCCGCCGAGCTCCGCGCCGAGCTCGGCCTCGACGAGATCGAGCACTGGTACAGCCGCGTCTCCACCGCCCGCATCGGCCGCCCCGCCGTGTCGTGGCGCTGGACCGTTCTCGCCGGGCTCCGCAGCGCCACCATCGGCCTACCATCCGGTAGCGTCGCCCCGGAGGTGCTGCACCGCCAGACCGAGGCGTGGCTCCAGGCGCGCGGCTGCCTCCGCGGCTTCGATCAGGACCACGACCGCACCCTCGTCTACTCGCCCACCGTCGACCTCGGCCCCTATGGCGGCATGGTCTTCCGCACGCAGCGCATCGCGCAAAACTCCCTCATGCCGTCGCTGCTCGCCCACGAGCTCGGTCACACCTTCGGCGCCACCGATCGCTACACCGACGCGGGCGGAACCATGCAGTGGGCCGGCACCCTCATGGCCAACGCGAGCACCCTCAACGACGACGTCCGCGACGACGTCTTCTGGGCCGAGGTCGGTCTCGGCGACGCCGACTCCGATGGCGTCATCGACGTGCACCAGGCCGCCCTCGCGCCCGACTCGCTCGCCATCGAAACACTCCGCGTCACGGCCTTCCCCGCCGTGCACACACTGAGCTACGCGCTGTCCTTCGACGTCGGTCAAGGCGGTCGATCGCTCCGCAACCTCCCGCAGGTCGCCACCCTCTCGGTGCCCGGAACCACCGCCCGCATCCCCCTCGACCGCTGGGACGCTCTCGGCGGCGGCAACGACGGCACCTGGAGCGGATACCTCGTCGCCCCGCGCGACATCCCCATGGACGTCTTCGACGCCATCGTGCGCGACAACCGCGTGCGTCTCCGCGTCGAGGCCGAGCTGCACAGCACGCGCGCCGACTTCTCGCGCGCCACGCTGAGCGTCGACGAGACCCGCGACGTGACGCTCACACCGCGAACGTCAGGGCTGCTGCCGCCGCCGCGCCGGGTGATCACCCCGCCGCGCGACGGCTGCGGTCACTGATGATGAGAGGAGAGAGTCAGCGCACGTAGACGAGCGCGTAGCGGGACTTGCAGGTGTTGTCGTACTCGTAGCATTCGCCCGACGCGCTGATGGTGAGTCCGTTGGCGTTGCACGGGTAGGTGCCCGCGGTGCAGGCCACCGCGGTGATGCGCGAGGCACGCAGCAGCGAGAGGTCGTGGGTGAGCCACGACGCCTGGCCGCCGGGCGTATTGCCCAGGCCGTTGACCCAGCAGCACTCCGCCGCGAGGAAGCCCACCGCGACATTCTCGTTGCAGCCCGGGAAGCACGAGCAGTTGCTGTCGAGCGCGCGCAGCCCGAAGTTGAACGCCCGCTGCTGCGTCGCCGTGAGGCCCGTGGCGAAGTCGGCGCCCGAGCGGGTCCAGGAGGTTCCGCAGGTCGAGGGCCAGGTCGCGCCGATGTACGCGCCGAAGCTCTGGTTGCCGAGCAGCGTGCGAAACCCGAAGGAGTAGTCCTCGGTCTGCACCATCAGGTCGGCGCCGCGCACCGCCGTCCACGCCGCGGACTTGTAGTTGACCGTCGTGCGCGTCGCGACGGTGCCGAAGCTCCCCGCATCACGGAAGGTCTCCAGCGTCGACCACGCGCGCGTCCCGCCGTTGACCACCGAGCCGATGAGCGTCCAGCCGCCGTCGTTGAGGGTCATCTCGCAGTAGACCCGCACCGACGATCCGCTCGACACCGGCGCGATGTCGTACTCGCCCGAAGGCAGCGCCGGTCGCCCCACGTGCAGCGCGTTGCAGCTCACGTAGGGGACGCACGCTCCCGCCACGCAGCTCGTCGCGCCAGAGCACACGGTGCCGCAGGTTCCGCAGTTGGCGTCGTCGGTCTGCGCGTTGACGCACGACCCGCCGCAGGTGGTCTGTCCGCTCATGCAGCTCGACGTGCACGAGCCCGCCGCGCAGACCCGGCCCGCGCCGCACACCGTCCCGCAGGCGCCGCAGTTGCTGCCGTCCACCGCGGTGTCGCGGCAGGTTCCCGAGCAGTTGGTCTGCCCCGGCGGGCACGTCACCACGCACGCGCTCGACTGGCAGGTGCGCCCCGCGGCGCAGACCGTCCCGCACGTCCCGCAGTTGGCCGGGTCGAGGCGCGTGTCGACGCAGGCCGCCGTCAGCCCGGAGCCGCAGCGGGTGAGCGGCGAGGCGCAGTCCAGCACGCACGCGCTAGCCACGCAGACGTTGCCGGTGGGGCAGCGTGTTCCGCAGCCGCCGCAGTTGTCGCGGTCCGTGGTCGTCGACACGCAGGCGCTGCCGCACGCGGCCTGACCCGCGGGACACGACAGCCGGCACGTCCCTGACCCGCACACCTGACCCGCGGGGCAGGCCGTCCCGCAGGCGCCGCAGTTGGCGGGGTCGCTCGCCGTGTCGCGGCAGGTGCCCGAGCAGTTGGTCTGACCGGGCGGGCACGACACGCGGCACGTCCCGACGGCGCAGAGCTGACCCGCGGGGCACGCGATGCCGCAGCCGCCGCAGTGGGCGAGGTCGGTGTTGAGGTCGCGGCAGACGCCCGAGCAGTTGGTCTGACCGGGCGGGCAGGTGATGGTGCAGCTCCCCTCGCGGCAGGCCTGACCTGCGGCGCAGAGGGTTCCGCACGAGCCGCAGTTGACCGGGTCGATGCGCGTGTCGGCGCAGCCCGCGGCGCAGAGCGTGAGGGGCGCCGCGCACACGAGCGAGCAGGCGCCGCCCGAGCAGACGTTGCCCGTGGGGCACACGGTGGTGCACGCGCCGCAGTGATCACGATCGGTCTGCAACGACACGCAGCGCCCCGAGCAGTCGGTCTGCCCCGTCGGGCACGAGAGCACGCACGATCGCCCCACGCAGATCTGCCCCGCGGCGCAGGCGCTACCGCAGGCGCCGCAGTTGGCGATGTCGCTGGAGAGGTCGCGGCACGCGCCCGAGCAGATGGACTGTCCCGGCGGGCAGGTCACGGTGCACGTCCCGCTCTGGCAGACCTGACCGGCGGGGCAGACGTTGCCGCACGCGCCGCAGTTGCCGGAGTCGACGCGCGGGTCGACGCACCCGGCGGTGTCGCCCGACCCGCAGCGCGTGAGCGGCGCGGCGCAGGTGAGCGAACACGTCCCTGCCGAGCACACGTTACTGGTCGGGCAGACGCGACCGCACATGCCGCAGTGGTCGCGGTCGGTGGCGGTGGAGACGCAGGTCCCGGCGCACACCGTCTGCCCGACGGGGCACAAGAAGCGGCACCCGCCCATGGAGCACACCTGCCCGGCGGGGCACGCGTTGCCGCACGCGCCGCAGTGGGCGGGGTCGCCGTCGGTGTCGCGGCAGACGCCCGAGCAGTTGGTCTGTCCGACGGGGCACGACACGACGCACGCACCATCACGACAGACCTGCCCGGTGGCGCAGGCGTTGCCGCATGAGCCGCAGTTGGTAGGGTCGATGCGCGGGTCGGCGCACGCGCCCGAACACAGCGCGAGCGGTGCCGCGCACACGAGCGCGCAGGCGCCCATGGAGCACACGTTGCCGGCGGGGCAGGCGTTGTCGCAGGCGCCGCAGTGGGAGCGGTCGGTGGTGGTGTTGACGCACGCGCCGCCGCACGCGGTCTGCCCGCTGGGGCAGGAGAGGCGGCACGTTCCGGCGACGCAGAGCTGACCCGCCGAGCAGGTGGTACCGCAACTGCCGCAGTTGGAGGAGTCGTTCTGCGCGTCGCGGCAGGCGCCGTCGCAGTTGGTGAGCGAGGCCGGGCACGAGACCTGGCAGCGGCCTTCGGAGCACACGTTGCCGGCGGGGCAGGCGTTGCCGCAGGTTCCGCAGTTGCGGCTGTCGCTTCGAACGTCGACGCAGCGGTCGGTGCAGAAGGTCTGTCCTGCCGGGCACAGCACCGAGCACCGCCCGGCGTAGCAGGTCTGCCCGAGGGGGCAGCGAACGTTGCAGGCGCCGCAGTTGGTGCGGTCGTTGTCGAGGTTGGCGCAGAGCCGGACGCCCTCGACGGGACGGCACTCGGTGAGCGTCGCGGGTGCTGCGGCGTCGCCCGCGTCGGGGGCGGGGACGGCGCACGAGTCGACGCAGCGACCGCCCGCGCAGACGGTGTCGCCGACGCAGCGGTTGCCGCAGGAGCCGCAGCTCTCGCGGTCGGTGGTGGGCTCGACGCAGTGCCCCGCGCAGGTGAGCTGACCGGGCGGACAGCTATCCTGGCAGCTACCGGCGAGGCAGACCTGGCGGGTGCCGCAGGCGAGGCCGCAGGCGCCGCAGTTGGTGGCGTTGCTGGCGAGGTCGACGCAGACGTTGTTGCAGTTCTGCTCGGCGGGGCCGCAGCGGGTCTCGCGCGGGACGTCGGGCGCGTCGAAGGTGTCGGGGGCGTCGAAGGTGCTGGTGATGTCGCTGGCGACGTCGATGGTGGTCGAGGCGTCGCTGGTGGGTCCGCCGACGACGGAGAGGGCGTCGGTACAGCCGACAGAGGATGCGACGCCGAGTAGTGCGAGCAGCGCGATGGCCCTGTGCCACGAAGGTGTCATGGAGGTTCTCCCGCGGGGCGCCCTGCGCGCCTCGAACCTCAGGAGTGTCTAGCAATCCGCACCGGGTGGAAACGGTGAACTCCGAGGGGGTGACGACGGCGGAGGGGTGAGGCGGGGTTCGGTCGAGGGGATTCGTGTTACGAGGGGTGTGCGATGGGAGGCCGATCCGCGGTGGGCGAGAGGGCGAAGGGCGACTCCATGTTGGGGGCATCAGCGGTCGAGGGGGCTCACTACGCCCAGCGGGCCTCGGTCGACGACGTGCGTGTAGATCATCGTCGTCCGAACGTCCTTGTGCCCGAGCAGTGTCTGGATGGTGCGGATGTCCGTTCCGGCTTCGAGGAGGTGCGTGGCGAAGCTGTGGCGGAGCGTGTGGCAGGTCGCGCGCTGATCGACGCCAGCGGCCGCGACGGCGTCGCGCATGGCCCTCTGGAGCGCGGTCTCGTGAAGGTGATGGAGCACGATGCGTCCGGTCGCGGGGTCGGTGCAGGGGCGCGACGCTGGGAAGAGGTACTGCCACGCGAGGCTCGCCGCGGCGCCGGGCATCTTCGCGCGAAGCGCGTGGGGGAGGTCGACCTCGCCGCGTCCCGCGGTGAGCTCCGACTGGTGGAGTCGGCGGACGGCCTCGATCTGCGCGATGAGTCCCTCGCGAGCGCGGGTGGGGAGGAGAGCCGCGCGGTCGTGCGCCCCTTTTCCGCGACGGATGGTGATCTGGTGGCGTTGGAGGTCGACGTCCTTGATGCGCAGGGAGAGCGCCTCTTGAAGGCGGAGTCCGGCGCCGTAGAGGAGTTCACCGAGGAGACGGAACGGGGGGACGAGCTGATCGAGCAGCGAGAGGACGTCGCGGCGCGAGAGGACGTTGGGGAGGTGCGTGGGTCGCTTCGCGCGCTGGAGGTCATCGAGCATGGGCATCTCGAGCTCAAGCACCTTGCGGTAGAGGAAGACCAGGGCGCTGAGGGCCTGGTTCTGGGTGGAGGCCGAGACATGGCGACGCACGGCGAGGTCGTTGAGGAAGGCGGTGATCTCCGCGCCGCCCATTTCGCGCGGGTGACGCCGGTTGTGGAAGCGGACGAACTCGCGCACCCAGCCGAGGTAGGCCTCCTCGGTGCGCGGCGAGTAGTGCAGGCGACGGGTGGTCGCCGAGACGGCTTCGAACAGGGTCATGACGGGTCTCCCGAAGGGGCGCGGCGACGTGCGGCGCGCGGGGTTATCGGGCGCAGCGGCGAGAGGTTGCGTCGGGCGGGAAGAGTCGGAGGGGAAAGACGGGGAACGGGCGGACGGGAAGGGGAGCGAGGGGGCGCTCGGGGATTAGACAGCAGCTGTCTAATGTGCGGAGTGATTAGACGGCGGCCGTCTAAAACGCGTATGGTGTGGATAGACAGCGGAGCGCTGCCTACTGAGATGTTAGGTAGCCGGGAAAGCGGCGTGCACGGTGGGCCGCGAAAAGCACGAACTGGGCCACAAATCCCGGCAGACGCCATCAGCCAACAGTGGCTGATGAACGTCGACCAGCGAGCACCGACCCAACGTGACAGCGAGCAAGGAGACGTAGCGATGACAGGGACGACGGCGACACACAAACGCCATGCGTTCGCCATTGCCACGGCCACGCTCCTGCCAACGTTGTGCGTGTCCATCAAGCAGACAGTACTGGGCTTACACTTATGGCTTGACTGAGGCGGCCAACATTGCTCCATGACCACTCTCTGCTCCAGCGAGCGTAAAGACTACGACCGGCATGAACGAAAGTCCTGGAAAAACAGCATAACGGAACCGAGGCGGGATATGAAGGCATCAACAATGTTCATCTGCGTTGTCGTTTTGGGTTGTTCCGGCACGGCTTGGGAAAGCCAAACAGAGCGCGACGAACGCCGAACTCAAGAAATCGAAGAAGAAGTTACGAGGGTTCGTTCCCTCCAGAGTGAGTACAGGGCGCGATATCTTGAATGCGCCGATACAGAGTGCAGGAGTCGTGTGTCCCGCGACTTCCATCGCGCTTGCGACCGCTACATGGTGGGAGGATGCGGCGCGGTAGATCACAACCCGGATTACGATACGCCATCTCCGGGATCGACCAGTGAGTCAAACCAGCCAACACAACCTCGCAATGAACCATCGCAACAGGCGGAGATCCAGTGCCCACCCGGCAGACAGATATGTCACCGTGGTGGGCGCGCCGTGTGTGCACCTACCATGTGGGCATGTGACTAGAAAACCCAAAGAGGTTGACCGCGAGTCGACCCTGGAAACTCTGGTTGGCGCAAAGCCGACGAACGGCGAACATGAGATGATGGGTGACGTCGCGACGGACCGGACAACGACAGGGGCATCGAGCGGCGAGTGCATCGTACCGGCGTCAACGCCCGGAACCGCAGTGTTTGCGTCGTGGCCCACGCTGGGCGTACCTAACAAGCCGATGGTGCCGACCGCCCACGCTTCACCCGCTTGCAACCCGTCGCGCCCGCTGCGGCGGCACATCGGCCAGCCGTTGGGCAGTTTCGAGCAAAGGCCAACTTCACGATGAGCACAGAACGCATCGGCGGGGGAGAGGGCACAGCGCAGGCGGGCGTCGTGTACGGCCTAGCTTCCAGCGCCCTGATGGGGACTTCTAGCGCGCTGGTCCATGCCTCTGGGGGGCATCCGGCCGCCCAAGTAGCTTTCGCTCGCGGCATTATCGGCCTGATTGTTATCGCGCCCGTTGTTCGATCCGACTGGCGTTGTCTGACTCAACCGCAGGCGGGGTCAATGTGGGCATTTGGCCTTGGCGGTGCCTTGTCCATCCTCTGCTTCTTTGGCAACCTCCAGGAGGCCAGCGTTGGTACTTCGTACGCTCTATTCAATCTGACCCCCCTGTTCGTTTCGTTGCTTGCCGCTGTCGTTCTCAAGGAGCGCATCACCTCGGCGCAGATTGTGGGAGTCGGACTGGTTGTGGCCGGTGTCACAGTATTGCAACGTTCGCCGTTATCTCATCCTTCGAATCGAGTCCTCGTGCGCGGCGTTGTCGGTGCGTTGTTCGCCGCATCGGGATATGTGGCTCTTCGGCGCGCCGTCGTCGTGCGTCCTGGCCCCCTCTCCCTCGTCCCGTTGTTTGCGATGCTCTGCTTGATTGCACCACTGATGCCTAGCGGACACTGGCGAATGCCTTCCCCCAGCGGCGCTGCACTCATTGTTGCCGTCGGGTTGTGTGCCGCTGGGGGTCACTTCCTCCTCACCCAGTCGTTCGCACGATTGCCGGCCTCCGTTGCAAGCGGGCTCGCCCCAACTTCGTTTATTTGGGCCGTCGCCATTGGCGCAATACACGGCGATCGGCCGCTGCTGGAGGATTGGTTCGGATACGGGCTGGCAGCAGTTGGTGCGATCCTGCTCAACGTAGCGGGTCGGCGATCGACCCCTCCTAGCGATGATGCCGCCAATCCGATAGCGCCCATCCCCTCCGCCGCAACTAGTGAGGCCGACCGAGCGTGAACACCGAACCGATCATTCGCCTTGCCCGAGACGACGACTACGCGGCGATCCTTGCAATTTGGTTGGATGGGATCAGTACATTCCCCGATATCGAAGACCCAAACATTCCGGAGATCGAGAGCCAGTTCGCGAAGAACTTCGAGAGTCGCAATGGGATATTCAACTTCTGGGTGTATGTCGCTGACGACGGCCAAGTGCTCGGTTGGCAATCACTCCGACGTGCGACATCAAATCCTATCAAATCAGGGCTATGGGCCGAGAGCAGTACGTATGTAGTTCGGCATGGAAGAGCCAGAGGTGCCGGTCGATGTCTACTTCAATATGCGAGCTCTGAAGCGAAGAAGAGCCCGCTTCATTACCTTTTCGCATACGTTGCGATCGGCAATTCAACTATTCGAAAAATCGCGGCGGAAAGCGGATGGATAGAACTTGGCGAACTTCCGCCGACACGCGGGTTGGACGACCGCTATCGGCGAGTTTTCATCGTACGACCACTTTAACTGAAATTGGGCGATGTGTCACGCAGATGGTGCTACGAGCGACGCACGATCAACAACGAACTTCACGCGGCGATCCAACGCCAAACAGTGGGCGACGTGCCCAACAAGCCGATGGTGCCGACCGCTCCCGCTTCGCCCGCCGCCAACCCGTCGCACCCACTGCGGCGGCACATCGGCCAGCCGTTGGGCAGCCACAGAGCGACGAGCGACAGGCTACGGAAGAGCAAGCAGCGGGCCATGGACCACCAGTTGGGGCCAACGAGCAACGGACCACGAACAACAAGCATCGAGCTGCGTTCTGTGGGCTGCGCTCGACGAACCACGCTCGACGAACCACGCTCAACAAGTGAGGTTGAGTTACTTCACACGCTGCGGCGACCCATCGGCCAGGGGTTGGGCAGCGTGACATGACCTCGACGAGACCGAAGCAGCAGCGCTGGAAGCGCGGAGCGGTAGTACGCATTCCGCTCGGCAACGGGCAGTTCGCCTACGGCCAGATGCTCAATCAACCCGAGTATGCATTCTTCGATGGTCTTGATGCGGGCCGGTCCGAAGCTGCGCAGGTGGCAGGACGAACCGTCATCTTTCGGTTGGCGGTTATGCGGCACGCACACGGCTCCGGTCGTTGGGAAAAGATCGGAGATGCTGCACTTCAGGCTCCCTTGGAGCTTCCCGCACTGTATTTCAACCAGGACCCCGTGAATCCGGCGAAGATTCTCCTGACCGAAGACGGTGTTACTGGAAGACTGGTGCGGCCGGAAGAGTGTGAGTCGTACGAGCGACTCGCTGTTTGGGACGCGAGCCATGTCGAAGACAGGTTACGCGACCACTTCGAGGGACGACCAAACATCTGGGTAGAGTCTCTGCGCATCAAGCGCTGAAGGGGCCCAACAAGCCGATGGTGCCGACCGCCTACTCCTCACCCACCAGCAACCCATCGCACCCACTGCGGCGGCACATCGGCCACCCGTTGGGCTACAGTGAAAGAACCCCGTCTGCGTGGGTTGCTGGGGCGACAACTCGCGACGCCAATGTCACCGGAAGTCTTCGGCCGAGAACAAGCGGCGATCTGTGCGACTCCGAAGCCCAACATTCGTCAACCGCCCGTGGAGAATGATCGATGAATTCAGAGCTGAGTGATCCAGTGTGGACGGGATGGCATTCCTGGAATGACATTGTAGCTACTTCCGATCCCCTGCTATCGGAGGCATTGAAAAGGCCAGGTGCCTATTCTATTGCAGTTGATCCTCCGAAGATTGTCGACCCCACGGAGCGGGAGGTCGTCTATATCGGGGAAACTCATAGGCGAACTCTCAGGCAGCGGTTACTGGAGTTCGGGCGAAGCGCTGGATTCGGAGGAACAAGGGCCGGACATTCTGGAGGACTTCGTTGGACTGAACTGGACCCCTGTCCTACTCATCAGCAGTTTCGTGTGGCTCTGTGTCCGGTTCCGACGATATGGGAGCATGACGCAAGAGGAGATGCATTCCCCTCGGCTGTTGAGGGCAACGCACTTCTGTCATACGCAGTCAGGCACGGCCGTCTACCGTCGCTTGTTGAGAAAGAGGCAACTGGCGCTAGCGCGCGCTTCCCTCCGCCTGCCGCCGACTCCGCTCGTGTGCAGACGCTGCTTCGGGGACCGGAGAATGAGGACGCCAAGGTAACGGCACGCGCTTATCTGAGCGAGATGAGTGCCATTTGGGGCGAAAAGCAGAAGGACTTGATCTGGACGAATCATGCTGAAACCGGCTGGAAATGGCAGGGCTACGAGCGTAAGTGGTCTGAAGGATGGCTGGTGGGTCTAGGCTGGTCTCGGCAGGTGGACGGGGGAGAATGGAATCTGGATCTGTGGTGCTGGAAGCCTAAAAAGCATGGTTTCTGGCACATCGCGAACAACGAGCGCTCGTTTCGGCAAGGCATGCGTGCCTTTTCGAATTGGTGGAACTGGGGCTATCGTTGACAAGTAACGGGGAAGAAGTTCGGCCCAACCAGCCGATGGTGCCGACCGCTCCCGCTTCACCCGCTAGCAACCTGCTGCACCCACTGCGGCGCCACATCGGCCAGGCGTTCGGCGCGGGCGGAGTGGAGACCCTATGTACCACCTGAAGCGCGCGTTTGAGCTTGCGGAAGCGCGTGGCTACTTCCGCTACCCCGAGGTCATCGCGCTCCGAGATCAAGTGCCTGACTGGTTCTTGAGGCTCGGGACAGAGGTCGGTCTGGCGGAGTTCGAGTCCAGTTGCGGGCACCACGTGCCGCGCGCTTTGCGGGAGTTCTACTCGTGCTTGCCGCTGGCTTGCTTTCTCGAGGCAACGATGGACGGGGAGGTATTTCTACGAAATATGTCTGAAGATTCAGAGCCTCCAATCGAGACTCGAAAAGGGGTCGAGAGTCTGGTGTTTTCTTTCCACTGTCACAGCGGTATGCTCATGGCGGCCCAGTTCGGAGCGGACGATCCGTTGGTGTGGAGCGGTTTCGGTGGTGATGACGAGGCTGATCAGGTCGCTCGACCGCCGCTGTCATTCGCTACGTGGGTGTTCAAGATGGTAGATGGCTACGAGGCGGAACTCGAACGCTGGCAGAAGCTTTACGAAGAGCGCCAGGCAAACCCAGCCGAGAGGCAGCGGTGCGGCGATTTGGCGTGGGTCCCGAACATGCCCGGTATGTCAATGAGGCTCGCGAGAAGGTAGGACGTGGTCTCGATGCAAGACCTGCCGAACAAGCCGATGGTGCCGACCGCTTCCAATGTGCCCACCAATCTGCCTGAGGTGCTGCGATGCCGTGAGGCGCCTTGCGCCACCAATCGATCCGGCGTCCCCTCGTTTTCATGGCCGAGCGCCGTGATGACACCAGCCCTTCAAGGTCCGGGAGGTCACCAATCGTGAACTCCGCAGCCCTCACCACCGCGATCACGAACGCGACGTCCGTGCGAGTTACCCACGTCGGAGAGCTCGACCCGCGCCATCGCGGCCGCACGAAGCCGTTGTTCGTTGCAACAGATTCTGCAGCGCTGGAGCACCTGCGGCGTTGCATCGAGGTGGATGACCGATCCTTCGCAGAAGGGTCGGTTCTGATGACACCTGGGGTTCTCGATTTGAACTTCGTTGTCGGCCGCGAGTTGCTCGCCACCGTGAGCTACATCCATCCTGACTTCATCCGCTGGCGCGGCTGGAGCAGCGATGCACGACTCGTCCACCCCGGCGAGTTGATCGCGTGGTTGGTGAGCCATGGATGGAAGGCGCCCCCGCAGTGACGACGGCGAAGACACCGGGTGGTCGCGCTCTAGTGGCGGCGGCTGAATCTCATTACCTTGGGCAGACGCAGATGACCGAACGACCTTACCGCGAGGACGTTGCACACTTCCTCCGCGCGAGTCGGTATCTGGTCATGGCGAAGCCCGCCTCGGCGCTCAGGCACCTGAAGTGGCAGCTTGAGGCTGGTGAAGAGTGCGCCGCGGCCCTCGGCGACTATCCCGCGCTCCAGATCGAGCCCCTGGAGTTCTTCTACACCTGCCTTCGCAACCTCGGCGTTCTGAACCGCGGCTTCTTCGAAATGCTTCTATTCGAGCTGACGTGGCGGGGTGTTGTCTGGGGAGCATGGCTGGCGATGCTCGAACCACGGGAGGAGTTTCTGGCGCCGTTGCTCTCGGTCCGTAACAAGGTGTCCGGGCACAAGCAGTGGATCGTGGACTGCGCCGTCTGCGCGATCGAGGGTCGCGCTGCCGCGCCGGGCGACGAGGAGTTCATGATCCAGGCCGAGCGAGTTCGGCGCCTGCTCGCCCCGATTCCTCGCCCAATGGGCCGCCTCCGACGAATGCCCACGCTGGAGGAGCGCACCACGCTGGACGAGGAGCGGGAGCGTATCCGGCGTTGCTACAAGGCGGAAGGCGTCGATGCGGCGCGGGCGAAGCTCCCCGGCACTCTGGTCGGCTACTACGCACAGGACTACCCTCGGTGGCTGCGATCACTTCGGCCGACTGATGGCTGAACGTCGCTCGCTGCGAGACATCGGCGGCTACGAGGAATCAGGAAGGCTTTACGATGGCGAAGGTTACCGGAATCGGCGGCGTCTTCTTCAAGAGCAAGGGCGACCACACTGCCCTTGCCGCGTGGTATCGGGAGCATCTGGGCATGGCGCTGGAAGACTTTGGCGGCGCCGTTCTGAAGTGGCCAGACGACAAGGCCGATGATCAGGGACTTACCGTGTGGCATGTCGCGAATAAGGACAGCCAGTGGTTCAGCCCGAGCTCGTCTTCCTTCATGATCAACTACCGGGTCGACGACCTCGATGGGCTGCTGGCGCAACGTAACCGCTGCACGAGCCCGCGTTCTCGACGTGGCGAGTCTCAATCGCCACGATGCACGGACGCATGGACTCCCCGTCGTCAGTCGGTCGTCGTCTCTTCTTCCGCCGCGCGCGGCGGGGGGACGGTCACGTGCCCGAGGGGCCGCGCGAGCTCGGTGGCGTCGAGTCGTCCGCGGGTCTCGGCCCAGTACCGGGGTGCGAGCTCGAGGTACCGAGCGCGAGGCCAGTACGCCATGACGCGCAGGACGTCGGCGAGGTAGCTCTCGGGATCGAGCCGGTGGAGCTTGCAGGAGGCCACCAGCGAGAAGAGGTTGGCGGCGGCCGAGGCGTGGTCGTCACTGCCGAAGAAGAGCCACGACTTGCGCGCCGAAGCGATGGGCCGCAGCGCCCGCTCCGACCCGTTGTTCTCCAGTCGCAATCGACCGTCTTCCAGGAAGCGCCGCAAGGGGCCGACCTGGTTCCTCGCGTAACCGAGGGCGGACGTGGCGTAGCCCCGCGGACGAGGCACGACGGCCTCGGCTTCGACCCACGCGAAGAAGGCGTCCACGAACGGGCGCACGCGCTCCTCCCGACGCCGCTTGCGAAGCGCCGGCGGCAGGTCGGCCAGGGCGCGGTCGGCGGCGAAGATCGCGTCGATGCGGCGCAGACCTTCAACGCCGATCGCCTGCTTGCAGACGGCGGCCTCCCAGAACCCGCGGCGGCAGTGGCTCCAGCAGCCGACCTCCTTGGGGGGCGGGCCCTGCTCGGGATCGGGCGGCTTTCCGACGGGCGGCCGACCCGCAAAGAGGGCGTCGTAGACGGCGTGGGCGTCGGCTTGGAGGTAGCCCGAGTATCCCTTGAACATCGAGCAGACCGCCGCCGAGGTGTGCCGCTCCTGATACTCGAAGAAGACGTGGTCGCGGTCGGCGAGCACCACGAAGAAGTGCCCTTTGCGACAGGGGCCACGTTGGCGCTCTTGCAGCGGACCGGGCTGGATGCGCACGCCGGTGGCGTCGGTGGAGAGACAGAAGGCGGTGCGCATCGCCTCGTCGCGGGCGGCCTCGACGATCGCGCCGAGGGTCGCGCCGACGTCCTCGGCGTAGCGGCTCATGGTGCCGCGATCGAGCGTGAAGCCCTGGAGCGCGAAGCTCTGCTCCAGGCGGTAGAAGGGCACGCCCAACAGGTACTTGCTCACCAGCACGTGGGCGATCATCGAGGGCGCCAGCAAGGCCCGCCGGAACAGCTCCCGCGGCAGCGGCGTGGTGACGAAGCAGGGCGGCGTCTCGGACGTCGGCGACGACTCCGCTGAAGCATCCGCCGCAGGCTCAACCGCCGTCTCGGCGACCTTGTAGACGGCGCGGGCGACGACGATGCGCCGCGCGCCGCCGCGCTCATAGCCGAGCCGCGAGCTCTCCTCGAAGCCGATGCGCTCGGCCGTCCCCTCCATCTCCGGGTCGATCAGCTCGACGCGAACGACGGGCAGGTCCGTCTCGGCGAGGTCGCGGCGGCCCGTCGGCGGCGTCTTGCGCTTGCGCTTGGTCTTGGCGCCCGCCTCGTCGTCCTCCCCGCCCTCGTCGCCCTCGGCCAGCGCGGCCGCGTCGAGCGCCTTGGAGAGCGACTGGACCTGGTCGAACATCGCGTCGAAGGCGAGCTGCGTGGCGTCCACCTCGGCGCGCTCGGCGGAGGCCACGTAGAGCCGACGACGCATCAGCTGGAGTTGCTCGAGCGCGTGCGTGTACGCCCGTCGCACGCGCTCCAGTGAGACCTCCGTGTCGTGGAGGCGCTCGGTCAGCGCGGCCTTCTCCCGCTCGAGCTCCGTGAGGCGCGCCGCGTCGGTGGGCGGAGTCGTCGAGGGAGTGCGCGGAGACATCGCGCGACCCATAGGCAGCGCGTGATCCGTTGTCGAGTGAATCTTACATCATCAGGTAAGATTCATTGCAGACGGCGCCGCGGCGGTCGTGCGGGGGCGGTCTCTGGCGCGATGGCGAGTCCATCGAGCAGCGTCTCGAAGGTCGCCTCGTCGATCTCCAGATGGGTCGCGCCGGGCGCCGCCACCGGCACGCGGAAGACGCCGTGATCGAGGCGCTTGTGGAACAGGCACAGCCCGGTGCCGTCGAAGAACAGTACTTTCGCGGCCGTGCCTCGCCGGCCGACGAAGACGAAGAGCGCCCCGCTGCGCGCGTCGTAGCCGGTGTGTTGCAGGGCGAGGCCCGCGAGGCGCTCGAAGCCCGAGCGCAGATCGACGGGCTCGAGCGCGACGAAGACCTGAACCCCGACGGGGATCATCGCGCCCCCTCGGCGAGAGCGCGCACCACGGCGGTCAGGAGGGTCGGGTCGAAGCCCGGCGTGACGCGGACGCGTGCGGGGCCCACCTCGATCACCAGGTCACAGGAAGGCGGAGGCGACGCCGTCGAGGGGCGTGGCAGCAACTCCAGGAACGCGACCGACGGTGCGCGCCCAAGACGGCTCGACCACCAGCGCAACGTGCTTGCGGAGAACGTCTGGCCCGCGGCGAACGCGTCCGCCGTCAGGCCGCTCGTCCGCCATGCGTCCACCCGCTCTCGCCATCGCTGCACCGTGGAAGGAACCGAACCGGACATCTTTCTGGAAGAGACAATCGCCATACCGCGAACCCTGCCTCCGACGAATCGACAACGGAAGAACGCGGGCTCGTGCAGCGCTTACGGCGCAACTGCGGGCGGCAGGTGTGAAGGTCATCTCGGGCCCCGAGTCGCACGAAAACGGCAAGTTCGCGTGGATCATGGACCCCGACGACAACAAGGTTGAGCTCTGGGAGCCGAAGGTCTGGGACGCCAGGAACAAGGGCGCCTGACAGCCCGCCTGGTGTCAGAGCCCCGCTGCGAGAAACCCGCCAAAGCCCTTCTCTCGCCCCAAGGCCTCCGCCAGCACCCCATCGCGCAGCGCGACCCGTCCGCGCACCACCACCGCAGGCACCGCGCCGTCGTTGCGCCGCACCATCCGAACGTGCCCGCCAAACTCCGCCATGGGCGCTTCGACCATGTTGTCGATCTCGTCGAGCTTCGCCGGGTCGACCACCACCACGTCGGCCCGCGACCCCACCGCCAGCCGCCCCGCGTCGAGCCCCAGCCACGCACCGATCTCCCCCGTGCACCGGTGCACCGCGCGCTCGATGCTCATGAACTCCACCCCATCGCGCTTCGCGTCCCGCGCCATGCGAAGTGCGAAGAGCGCGAAGTTGTAGAAGGCCATGTTGCGCAGGTGCGCCCCCGCATCGGAGAAGCCCACCAGCACGTCGGGGTGCGCGACGATGTTGCGCAGGTGATCGGGTCGGTCGTTGGCGATGGTCGTAAACCACCGCAGCTTCGCCCCGTGCTCGGCGCACAGGTCGAGAAACACCTCCACCGCGTCGGTCCCGCGCTCCTTCGCGATGTCGGCAAACGAGCGCCCCACGAGCGACGCATCAGGGCACTCGACCACCTTCGAGTCGCGGAAATCCCGGTGGTACACGCGCGGCATCAGGAAGCTGGTCCACTGTCGGCGAAACCACGCGCGGTACTTCGGGTCGCGCAGCAGCTCCGTGCGCTCGGCCATCTCTTCGATGTGCAGCGCCGCGGTGCCCGCGCCGATCTCCTCGAAGATGGGCGCGTCGAGCCCGTCGACGTACATCTGAAACGGAACCGGCAGCGCCTGGAAGCGAACGTCACCACCGAAGAGGGTATTGGCGACGCGGGTCATCCAACCGAGCACCCGATAGATCAGCCGGTTGGAGCGAACGTCCGCCATCGAGACGATGGTCGTCCGCAGCTTCTTCCGAAACACCCCGAGGCTCTCCCAGAAGAGAAGCAGCGCGTCGTACTTGCTGGAGATGTTGGGAATGCCCTGGAGCACGCGGTCGCGGTCGCGCACGACGGCGGCGAGGCGGTCGATCTCGCGCCAGCTCGCGTAGGCGCCGGGGAGGGGGCGGGAGCGCAGGCGGGTTCCGCCGAGCTTGTCCCAGAAGTTGGTGTTGACCGAGAGGCCCACGAAGCCCGCGTCGAGGGCGTCGGAGAGGGTGCGCTCCATGGCGCGCTGTTCGTCGGCGGTGGGGCGGGCGTCGTCGGCGACGGAGCGCTCCAGGCCCATGACGGAGCACCGCAGGTCGGAGTGACCGAGGAAGGCCGCGACGTTGGGACCGAGCGGGAGCGAGTCGAGGTGGTCGCGGTATTCGCGCGGGGTGTTCCAGGTCTTCCTGGACTCGAAGATGGGGAGAACGTGCTCGCGGGGGATGGCCTCGACGCGCGTGAACATGTCGGCGATGTCGAGCGGCGAAGAGAGCACCGTGCCGAGCGAGCAGCTCCCGACGAGCAGCGTAGTGACCCCGTGGCGCAGCGACTCGGACAGCGCGGGCGCGGCTTCGAGCTCGGCGTCGTAGTGGGTGTGCAGGTCGACGAAGCCGGGCATCACCCAGCGGCCGCGAGCGTCGATGAGCTCGCGCGCTTCGGCGGCGGTGAAGGGAGTGTCGCGCAGCTCGGCGACGAGGCCGTCGCGGATGCCGACGCTCACCGAGCGAGCCGGGGCGCCGGTGCCGTCGAAGAAGAGGCCGTCGTTGATGGCGAGGTCGAGCGCGGGGGAGGTCATCGCGAGAGGGATGGTCCGCGCGCGCGGCGGTGATGTCGAGGCAGTGGAAGGTGAGAAGCGCTTTGGTCAGAACGGTCGCAGCGCCATCCGCAGGCGCCCGTTGGGCGGGCAGTACCACTCGTCGTAGCGCCCAGCGCCCGAGTAGAACCACCCGGTGCGGTAATACGCCATGAAGTAAGACGGCCCGACCAGCCCAGCCGGTGAGCACGTCTGGAGGTCGTCCGTCGTCGTCGCTCCGCCGCGCCACGGGCACGCCTCGCCTGTCAGGCAGAAGCGCAGGATCCCGCGCACGCAGAAGCCCTCCAGCCCGTCGCGACTGCCCGTCCCACCGCCGTCGTCGATGTCCGAGTCCGGCAGCGTCGGCAGGTTGGCCGTGCACGTGATCTCGATACCGTTGGTCGTGAACCCCTCATCGACGACCCCGTCGCAGTCGTCATCACGCCCGTTGAAGACCTCCGTGATCGGAACGCACGCCGGCGGCACGTCCGGCGTCCCAACGTCGGGTGTCCCCGTGTCCCTCGGCCCGGTGTCCACGGGTCCCGTATCGATCACGCCCGTGTCCCGCGGTCCCGTGTCCGGTGTCCCCACGTCTCGCGGCCCGCTGTCGATCACCCCGGTGTCCGGCGTCCCGACGTCTCGCGGCCCTGCGTCCAACACACCCGTGTCCCGCGTCCCGGTGTCCGCCACCTGGACGTCGCGCGCTCCGCTGTCGACCCCGACGTCCGGCGGATCAACCACCCCGCTGTCCATCGCGCCCGCATCGGCCTCACCGACGTCCTCGGTCGCTGCGCCCGTGTCCTTCGGGAAGTACCGGTCCTCGACGAACCCGGCATCCTTCTCCGTCCCCGTGTCCTCCTTGTCGAAGCCGCCGTCGGCCACCGGGTCGATCCCGTTGTCCGAGCCGTTGCCGGTCGCGCACGCGGCGCCCCCCACGAGCAGCGCGGCCATCAACATCCATCGGTTCGCAAGCAAGGTCGTTCGGGACATCGTCCCGACCCCTTACCACCGGCCCCCCCGCGATCGGAAGTGGGGGCCTACTCCCGAACCTGCGCGCGCAGGTCCTTCGTCAGCGCCGCCGTCACCGCCGCGCGCACCGCGGTCGCATCCGCCACCGTGAGGTTCCGGTCGGGCGCGTTGATGTCCAGCCGCACCGTCAGCGACCGCATCCCCTCCGGCACCTGCGCCCCGCTGAACTCATCGATCACCGTGACGCCCTTCAGCAGCGCGTCGCCGACGCCCAGCGCCGCGCGCACCACCTGGCCCGCGCTCACGCCCTTCTCCACGAACATCGACACGTCGATGGGCAGCGACGGATACCTCGGCGGCGCCGCCGTCTTGAACGTCGTCCCCGCCACATCCAGCAACGCATCGAGGTCGAGCTCACCCGCCACCACGCGCTTGCCCTCCAGGTCGAAGCGCGCGCACACGTCCGGGTGCACCACCCCGAAACGCCCGTAGCTCTTCCCGCCGCGTCGCAGCGTCGCGCAGAGCCCCGGCTGCCACGGCGCGCCCTCGTCGGCCTCCACCGCCACGTCACCCAACCGCAGCGCGCGCAGCAGGTGCTCCACCACCGCGGCGCCGTCGAAGTAGTCGGCGTCGCGGTTGGTTCCGCCGTGCAGCGAGGTGCGGTCGACGCGGCCCAGCAGCGCAAACGACACCCGCAGCTTCTCCGCAGGCAACCCGCGCCCATACGGCGACGGCTCCTCCGGGAGAAACACCGCGCCGATCTCGAACACCTGCGCGTCGGGCGTGTGCCGGTGGTTCTCGCGCAGCGTCTCCATGAGCCCCGCGAGCAGCGTGCGCCGCAGCGTGGTGCGGTTGACGTTGATGGGGTTCATCACCCGCAGCCGCGGCGTCTCGGCGGGCTCTGCGCCCAGCAGCGACTCCGACTCCGGCGCGATGAGCGAGTAGGTCAGCAGCTCCTGCATCCCGCCGCGCACGAGGGCATCGCGCAGCCCCTCGCGCAGCGCGTACCGCCGCGACGGCGTGTGAAAGGGCAGCGCCTCCGACGGCATCGTCTCCGGGATGCGATCGAAGCCCGTCACCCGCGCGAACTCCTCGGCGATGTCGCACGGCCGCGTCACGTCCTCGCGCCCCGGCGGAACCACCGCCTCCAACGCCCCGCCCGCGTCGCGCACCGCGATGCCCACCTGGGCGAGCGCAGCCGTCAGCTCGTCGCGCTTCACTTCGAGTCCGAGCAACCCGGCGATACCCGACAGGGTAAACCCGACCACCCCTTCGGTGATGGGCGCCCGCTGCCAGTCGCCCGTCGCGGTCACCTTCAAGTCGGGCGACGACCACTCGCGCCACAGCTTCACCGCGCGACGAATCGCCCGCCCGCTCAGCGTCGGGTCCACACCCCTCGCGAACCGCGTCGAGGCGTCGGTGTGTATCTTCAGCGCCGCGCTGCTGCGCCGCACCGCCGGCCAGTCGAAGCACGCGCTCTCCAGCAGCACCGCCGTGGTGTCCTTGCCGATGGCAGTGTCCGCCCCGCCCATCACTCCGGCCACGCCGACGGGCTTGTCGGCCGCCGTGATGACCAGCGTGTTGTCCGGCAGCACCGCGGGCGCCTCGTCGGCCTTCTGGTGGAGCAGCCGCATGGACTCGCCCGCGCGCGACCGGCGCAGGCCCACCGTCGGTGCCCCGAGGCGCGCGATGTCGTAGGCGTGCATCGGCTGCCCGAGCTCGATCATGCAGTAGTTGGTGACGTCGACGAGGTGGTCGATGACCGTCACGCCCGCCAGAACGAGGTGCCGCTGCATCCACCGCGGCGACGCGACCACCCGCACGCCTTCGACGCGCGCCGTGCTGAAGCGTCGGCACGAGTCGGTGGCCGTGACGAGCGCGTCGACTGCGCCAGGGACGACGTCGAGGTCGTCGAGCGCGACGTCGTAGTTCCCGGTGGCGTGGGTGAGCGCTGCGACCTCGCGGGCCATGCCGACCATGGACAGGCAGCGCGCGAAGTTGGGCAGGATGGCAACCTCCAGCACCTCATCGGCCTCGCCGTCCTTGGGGACGGAGACGACGGTGGAGAGGGGCGTTCCGCTGGGGGCGTCGGTGTGGAGGGCCATGAGCCCGGAGTGGTCGTCGCCGAGGCCGAGCTCGCGCTCAGAGCACAGAACGCCCTCGGACATCACCCCGTAGACCTTGGCCGTCGCGACGGTGACGAGGGCGAAGTCGTCGCCGTGTCCGTCGATGATGGTTGCGCCGGGGAGGGCGATGGCGACGGCAGCGCCGACGTCGAAGCGCTCGGCGTTGGGCGCCTTGGTGATGACGCTGACCGCAGGGTGATCGGGGCCCGCGTCGACGGTGAGGTGGGGCGTGTTGTTGACGCTCTTGCGAGCGACCACGCGGCCGACGCGCACCTGCGGGTCGAGGGCGCCGACGGTGTGGACGGCGTCGACTTCGAGACCCGCGCGAGTGAGCAGCTCGATGAGCGCGGGGGTGTCGAGGGTGACGGGGACAAACGAACGCAGCCAGGAGAGCGGTACGCGCATGACGGGGTTCTCAGCGGAACTGTTCGAGCAGACGGAGGTCGTTGCCGAAGAGGTAGCGGATGTCGTGGATGTCGTAGCGCTGGAGCACGGTGCGCTCGATGCCCATGCCGAAGGCGAAGCCCCTCCACTCGTTGGGGTCGTAGCCGCCGTTGGCGAGGACGACGGGGTGCACCATGCCGGCGCCGAGGAGTTCGAGCCAGCCGGTCTGCTTGCAGACGCGGCAGCCGTTGCCGCTGCAGAGGGTGCAGCGGATGTCGACCTCGACGGAGGGTTCGGTGAAGGGGAAGTAGCTGCCGCGCAGGCGCACCTTCTGGTCGGCGCCGAAGAGCAGCCGCGCGTACTGGAGCAGCACGCCCTTGAGGTCGCTCATGCGAACGCTCTTCCCGATGAGCAGCCCCTCCACCTGGTGAAACTGGATCTCGCTGCGGGTGGTGATGTTCTCGTTGCGGTAGCAGAGACCGGGGAGCACCACGCGGACGGGGTTGGTGCCGTTGCCGCCGAGCTCGCGCATCGCGCGAATCTGGCCCGCGGAGGTGTGCGTACGGAGCAGGCGTTCGCCGTCGAGGTAGAAGGTGTCCTGCATGTCGCGCGCGGGGTGATCGGCGGGCATGTTGAGGAGGCCGAAGTTGTAGTCGTCGGTCTCGACGTGGGGCGACTCGAAGACCGAGAAGCCCATCTGCTGGAAGACCGCGAGCACCTCGCGCATCACCAGCGTGACCGGGTGGTATCCGCCTGCGGGGCGGGGCCGCGAGGGGAGGGTGACGTCGCGGGCCTCGGCGGCGATGCGGGCCGCGAGCTCGCGGGTCTTGATGACCTCGCGCCGCTGGTGGAAGCGGGTTTCGAGCGCCGTGTGGAGCGCGTTGACGTCCTTGCCGAAGGCCGAGCGCTGGTCGACCGGGAGCTTGCCGATGCCGCGCTTCAGGCGGTTGGTGGCGCCGGAGGGTGAGAGCCACGCGCGGTAGAAGGCGTCGAGCGCGTCGGAGCTGTCGGCGGCGTCGAGGGCCTGGAGCGCGGTGGCTTGTTGGGCGGGAAGGTCGAGGTCGTCAGGGGTGCTCATGACCGGGGGGAGGGGTATGCCGGGCGCCGTGGTGGGCGTCAATCGCGGCGACGCTACCTGCGACGTGCGATGTGCCGGAGCGCGCGGAGTATCACCAATGCCTCGGTGCGTTCGGCGTACTCGCGCGACCACGAGAGCGTGACCCCGAGCCGCGGTCCGGCCCCTCCCGCCGACCCGACGCGGGCCTCGGCGCGAACGAAGGTCCAGATGTCGCCGACGGTGAAGCACCCGTAGGACTCCGCGGCGTCGCCGCCCCCGCGAACGAGCTCCGACCAGAGCACCGCGAGCAGCGCGCCGATGAGTTGCGGCCGCGGGTCGACCCCGTCCATCCCGCGCTTCGCCTCGACCACCAACAGAAACGGCACCCCCGGCGCCCCGGCGAGCACACCCTCGACGGCGAGCACCCCATCGACGATGCCCGCGAGCTCCGTCTCGGAGTACGGGTCCCGGGCGGCGAGCGGAACCTCGGCCCAGGCGCGCACCTGGTCGGTCTCGGCCAGTTCGAGCAGCGGGTAGATCGCGCGCGACCAGATGGTCGCCTCGTTGAGGGTGGTCGATCGGGTCGCCGCGAGCTTCGTCGCGAGGTAACGGAGCTGCTCCTGCGTGGAGTCGTCGAGGGGCTCGACGGACGCTTCCCACTGGCTGGTGTCCAGGTCGCGGCTCTCCAGGCGCGCGAGCGCGGAGAGGTCGTCGAGCGTCACCGACGCGAGTGAGAGCTTCGTCATGGCGCGGCGGACTCTATCAGCGCGTGGCGCCGATCGTCGTCCGCGGATGGTCGAGGGGAGAGAGGGAAGGGAAGGCGGAGGAGAGCGACGACAGCGCTGCGGCGCCGTCACTCCTTCGGGGCGGCGGACTCGCGCTTCGCGTTGGCGGCGGCGATGCCCTCCGTGATGTCCCGGCTGATGGCGGCGAAGAGCGCGGGCAGCTTGCGGTACCGCTCGGCCAGCGCAGGGACGCGGTCGACGCGGTGGACGTACTCACGGTTCACCTCCGTGAGCGCGACGAAGAGGTCGTGCGTGAGGATCTCCGCGCGCTCGGCATGAAACGCGCGGAGCTGCTCGATGCGGTGGGCCGCGTCGAGGGTGCGCTGGAGCTCGCCCATGACCCAGGCGATCTTCGAGGGGTCGGGGCCCAGCGTGCCGAAGTCGCTCTCGTAGTGTTCGGCGAGGGCGACGATCTCCTCACCGGCCTCGATGGCTTCAGCGCGGTTGTCTTCGGAGAGGTGTCGCAGTCGACGGCTGCGCTCCTCGGGCGAGGTGGGCCTCCACCCCACCGAGCACTTCGGCAAGACGCTCGCGTCGATGGCGGGCGCCTTCCGCGTCCGGTCGATGGTGTCATCGAAGTCCGGCGTGGTGGTGGTGGTGATGGTGGTGATGGACGACGAGCGAGTACGGGAAGTGTTCATGGTGAACTCCGTTCTTGAATGACCCCGCTCGGGCCCTCCGTCGGCGGCGCCACAACCATTGTGGCGGCTCACCGGCGGACGCTCCCGACGTGTCACGCGCTCTTGTCGTCGGCCCCGTTGCGATGAGTTTCGTGTCCGATGTCGTTTTTCTCTCAACCCCAGGGATGACCCTCCATCCCCTCCACCGATGTCCCTCTCCCCCTCCCAGCGATCACCCTGCTCCTCCCCCAGCGACAACCCTCCCCCCTCCCACCCTCAACCCTGCCTACCCCCCACCCTCAACCCTGCCCCCTCCCCACCGATCACCCTGGGTTATGTGCGATTCTCCGCGCCCTATGCGTCGTTCCCTCTGGCTCGTTCTCCCCCTCGTCGCCCTCTCGTGCGCCCACGCCGCGCCGCCGGTCCTGGCCGGCCCCGAGCCCGCGCCCCCCGCGCTCGCCAACCCCGCGCCTCCCGCCCGCGCCGCGCGCGAGACGGACGCCATCAACACGCCCGCCCGCGTCGGCGCCGTCACCGAGACCCTCCACGGCACCGAGGTCGCCGACCCCTACCGCGCCCTCGAGACCGAATCCCCCGTCACCACCGCCTGGGTCGACGCCCAGAACGCCCGCTCCGAAGCCTACCTCGCCGCCCACCCGCGCCCCGACATCGAGCGCCGCCTCGGCCAGCTCCTCGCCATCGGCAACCTCCGCGGTGCCACCATGGGCGGCTCGCGCATCTTCTACACAAAGCGCGACGGCGAGCGCGAACAGGCCGTCGTCATGGTCAGCGAGCGCAACGCGGCCGGAGCGTGGTCCGCCCCGCGGCAGCTCTTCGACCCGCACACCCTCGGTGATCGCACCGCCGTCGACTGGATGACCCCGTCCCCGCGCGGCCGCTACCTCGCCCTCGGCCTCTCGCAAAACGGCGACGAGCGCTCCGTGCTGCACGTCCTCGACGTCACCACCGGGCAGATGCTCCCCGAGGCCATCGCTCACGCCAAGTGGTGCCGCCTCTCGTGGCTGCCCGACGAGTCCGGCTTCTACTTCACCCGCTACCCCCGCGCGGGCGAAGCCCACCACGACCCCGCCCACGAGGACTCCTACTGGCGGGCGATGTTCTTCCACCGTCTGCGAACTGCCCCCGACGGGACCGCGGATGTCCGCGTCTACGAGGCCACCGAGCGCACCGACGCGCCATCACCCGACGTCTCCAGCGACGGTCGCTACGTGGTGGTCAACCTCTTCAAGGGCTGGAGCCGCACGGAGGTCCACCTCATCGATCGTCGCGCCCCCGTCGCCCGCGGTGCGCTCCCTCGCGCGGTGCCCGTCATCACCGGGCGCGAGAGCATCTCGCACGCGACCATCCACCGCGGCACGGTCTTCGTCCTCAGCAACGACCAGGCGCCCCGCTACGCCCTCTACGCCGCGCCTGCCGCGCAGCTCATGCTGCCCGCGGCGACGCCATCGGTGCCCGCGTCGGGTGGTGCGTGGCGCACGGTCATCGCCCAGGGTCAGCACCCGCTCGAAGACTTCACCCTCGCGGGCGACCGGCTCGTCACCTCGCACCTCGAAAACATCGCCTCCCACCTCCGCTCGTACACCCTCGACGGAACCGATCCCCGCGACATCCCGCTCCCCGCCGAGGGCAGCGCGCCCACCGTGGTCTCCAATGGGGACAGTCCCTTCGTGACCTTCGGGTTTCAGTCGTTCTTCGAGCCGTCGGCGGTGCTCGCGGTCGATGCGCGGCCCACGGGGCTCCGTCCCGCCACCCTCGACCACGCCACCAGCGACGTCGACTACTCCCGCTTCGTCATGGAGCGCGCCTCCGTCCCCTCTCGCGACGGAACCCCCATCAACGCCTTCATCCTCCGCCCGCGCGCCGCCACCCAGGACGGCCACAACCCCGTGCTCCTGTATGGGTACGGTGGCTTCAACGTCCCGTTGCTCCCGACCTTCCGTCGCGACCCCATCTACTGGCTCGAACGCGGCGGCATCTACGTCGTGGCCAACCTGCGCGGCGGATCGGAGTTCGGCGAGGACTGGCACCGCGCCGGCGCCATGGGCAACAAGGAGCGCGTCTTCGAAGACTTCGAGGCCGTGCTGCGCTGGCTCTCCACCAGCCGCTGGAGCTCACCCGAGCGCATCGCCATCAACGGCGCCTCCAATGGCGGGCTGCTCATGGGCGCGATGCTCACCCGCGCGCCCGACACCTTCGCGGCCACCTTCGCGGGCGTCGGCCTCTACGACATGGTTCGCTTCGCGCACTTTCCCCCGGCCGAGATCTGGACCAGCGAGTACGGCGACCCTGCCCAGCCCGACGCGTTCCGTTGGCTCCACGCGTACTCGCCCTATCATCGGGTCAGCCCGGCCGTGCGATACCCCGCCGCCTGGATCGAGACGGCCGACCACGACACCCGCGTCCACTGGGGACACTCGACGAAGTTCGCCGCTCGCCTCCAGGACGAGACCACCAGCGACGCCCCGGTGCTCTTCTACATGCAGCGCAACGTCGGGCACGGAGCCGGAACCCAGCGTTCCGATGAACTCCGGCGCCTGACGCGCATGTTCACCTTCGTCGAAGATCGCCTGGGTGTCCGCGCCCCCTGAGTCTCGGGCGGACACTGCTTCTGGCGAGGAAGCAGAATTAATAAAGCGACGGCACCAATGGCGTTGGGGGGGGAGGACGCCGGCGCCGCCGCCGAGTACACACATCGCAGGGTCCGTGCCAAGGGTCGAAGTCCCTGCTTTCAAGAGCATGGACAAGTGTCCGACTCCCGGACATTTCAAATGTGGATGAAATGTATTTCACAATTGAAACGATCGAGCCGTCGACGACTCTGAGTCTTGACGAAGCCGTGAACGAATTTAGTTTCCGTTCACTCTCGAACAAACAGCCCTGCGACGACCCGATGGATGTCGTCGATGCACACCAGGGGATGAGCGGCGGGAGCGACGGCGTGAGCGGTAGGGGTGCAACTCACAGCGGGTGAGTGTGACTCCGATCGCGAACGTGCGCCTGCGTCCAAATGATCGCGAAGGAGTCCCCACACATGAGCCAGCGAAACGACACCGTGATGCCTCGCGCCCCCTTTGCCCTGCTGCCCCTTCGCAGCGGAACCCTGTTTCCCGGCACGACCCTCACGCTTCCGGTGGGCCGCAGCCGCTCCGTGGCCATGCTCGATGACCTCGGCCCCCGCGCCATCCTCGGCGTCGTGAGCCAGCGGGTGGCCGGCGTGGCCGACCCCTCCCTCGGCGACCTCCATGAAGTCGGGACCGTTGCTCGGATCGTTCAGATCGAGCGCACCCGCGAGCGGGGCTACCGCGTGGTGCTGGAGGGCCTGAGCCGCTTTCGCCTGACGGGCCTCGCGCGCAGCGAGCCGTACTGGCAGGCCGAGGGTGAGGCCCTCGAAGAGACCGTCAGCGACCCCGCCGAGGCGCGGCTCCTGGCGCAGTCGCTCAAGCAGCACGTCACCGAGCTCGCCGCCCGCAACGGCGGGACGCTCGGCGCCGTCCAGGCCGACGAGGACAACCCCGGGCTCGTGGCCGACCAGGTCGCGGCGCTCATGGGCCTAGCCTCCGACAAGGAGCTCAGCGTGCTGCGCGAGACCGAGGTGGGCGCCCGGCTGCGCCTCGTCGCGAGCCTGGTCTCCGAGGCCCGCGCGCTCAACGACATCAAGTCGAAGATCGATCAGGACGTGCGCCGCGAGGTCAACCGCAACCAGCGCGACGCCATCGTGCGCGAGCAGATTCGCGCGCTGAAGAAGGAGATCGGCGACGACCAGGACGGCGATGCCTCCCTCGAAGCGCTCAAGAAGAAGCTCGACGACGCCGGGCTCTCGGAGGACGCGCGCATCGTCGCCGACCGCGAGCTGCGCCGCCTGGAGTCCATGAACGGCCAGCAGGCGGAGGCGCACGTCATCCGCAACTACCTGGAGCTCATCGCCGACCTGCCGTGGTCGAAGCGCTCCGTCGCGAAGGACGACGTCGACGCCGTCGCGAAGCAGCTCGACGCCGACCACGCCGGCCTCGACGACGTGAAGAAGCGCATCCTCGAACACATGGCCGTGCTCAAGCTCACGGGCAACGCGCGGGGGACGATCCTGTGCCTCGCGGGTCCGCCGGGCGTGGGCAAGACCTCGCTCGGGCAGTCCATCGCCGACGCGACGGGGCGACCCTTCGTGCGCATCTCGCTGGGCGGCGTGCGCGACGAGGCGGAGATTCGCGGTCACCGCCGCACCTACGTCGGCGCGATGCCCGGTCGGCTGCTGAACGCGCTCAAGAAGGCCAAGGCGCGCAACGCCGTGGTGCTGCTCGACGAGATCGACAAGCTCACCAGCGGG
Source organism: Polyangiales bacterium (assembly GCA_044229975.1). Classification (GTDB taxonomy): domain Bacteria; phylum Myxococcota_A; class Polyangia; order Polyangiales; genus SCUS01. Next base: position 226,158 of record JBGARZ010000012.1, on the reverse strand, counting down.
TGGGGCGGGTCGCCCGAGGCTGCCCTGCTGGAGGTGCTCGACCCGGAGCAGAACAAGTCGTTCACCGACCACTACCTGGAGATCCCCTTCGACCTGTCGGAGGTGCTCTTCCTGTGCACGGCCAACGACCTCGGGGCCATCTCTGCGCCGCTGCGTGACCGCCTGGAGATCATCGAGCTCCAGGGCTACACGACCGAGGAGAAGGTGCAGATCGCGCGGCAGCACCTGGTGCCCAAGCAGCGCAAGGAGCACGCGATCCCCGACGAGGTGCTCACCATCACCGACGAGGGCCTCCGAACCATCGCCCGCGACTACACCCGCGAGGCGGGCGTGAGGCAGCTCACGCGGGAGATCACCAAGGTGACGCGCGCCGTCGCCCTGGAGGTCGCCCGCGCCACCGACCACGCGCCGACCAAGGTGGTGGTCGATGCGGCGGACGTGGCGAAGTACCTGGGGCGCGCGAAGTTCTTCAGCGACGTGGCCGAGCGCACGGCGGCGCCGGGCGTGGCGACGGGCCTCGCGTGGACGCCGGTGGGCGGGGACATCCTCTTCATCGAGACCTCGCGCATGCCGGGCAAGGGCGGTCTGGAGATCACCGGGCAGCTCGGTGACGTGATGAAGGAGTCGGCCCGCGCGGCGCTCACGTATGTGCGCTCCCACGCGGACGAGCTCGGGCTGTCGGGCAACGTGATGGACGGCCACGACGTGCACATCCATGTGCCGGCGGGCGCGGTTCCGAAGGACGGGCCGAGCGCGGGCGTGACGATGTTCACGGCGCTGACGTCGCTGCTCACCGGGCGGCGGGTGCGGCCCGACACGGCGATGACCGGCGAGTGCACGCTGCGCGGCAAGGTGATGCCCGTCGGCGGCATCAAGGCGAAGGTGCTCGCGGCGCACCGCGCGGGCATCGCGAGGGTGATCCTCCCGGCGCGCAACGAGCGCGACCTGGAGGACGTGCCGACGGCGGTGCGCGAGGCGATGGAGTTCATCTTCGCCGACGACATGCGCGAGGTGCTCGCGGCGGCGCTCGAACCCGTGGGCTCCTCGGGCGAGGTGCTGGTCACGCCGGGCTCGCCCGCGAAGGCCAACGACGACGCGCTGCGCCCCGCGGCGTGAGAAGGTCCTGTCCCGGCATTCGCTGGGAGATGACCTGACGTGACCCGTACCCACCTCGCATCGATCGGCCTCGTCGCGCTCACGGCGTGCCGCCAACCACCCGCCGCTCCCACCGCTGATGTCGTCGTCGCCGCGACGGACGCCGGACTCCCGAGGAGGGATGTTCTGGCGGACGTCGCGGCGGACGCGCACGACGTGGTGACGCCTGCGCCGGGCAGCGCACTCCAGGCGACGTGCGAGGCGCTCACCACTGCGTCGCTCGCGCAGTGGGACGCCGTGGTGAGGGCGCACGGGACCGAGTCGGTGCCGGTGATCTACGGGGCGTCGCGGCGCGCGGAGGTGCGGCGGCGGTGGGAGTGCGTTCGGGGGCCCGAGGGGGCGTGGGCGCTGGCGTTGGAGGCGCGCAGCGTCGCGGTGGTGTTTGTGCGCCCCGATGGGACGAGCGTGCGCGCGACGCCGCCGGGCTGCGCGAACGACCCGAGCACACCGGGCTTCCAGGGCACCGCGCTCGGCGTACAGCCGGGCGTCGGGGGTGGACCGTCGGCGGTGGTGACCTGCGACAACGGCCGGGGGTCGGTGATCTCGGTCACGGCTGACGGGGGGCTCGCGGTGGCGCCGCTGCCTTTTGGCGGAGTGGGCGTTCGGCTCGGTGACCTCGACCGCGACGGGCTGCTCGACGTGCTCACCGATCGAGAGCGCACAGGAGGCGTGATCTTCGTGGCGCACGCGCTGCGGGGGGGCGGCTTCTCCATGGACGACGAGCTCACCCGCGTGGTGCTGCGTGGGCAGTGTCCCGAGCGGCCGACCGCGCTGCGGGTGCCGGTGCGGCCCGAGTTGCAGGAGGACCAGGACCCCAACGCTCAAGAAGCGGTCGCGCGGCGGGTGACGTGCTCGCGGGTGTGGAACGTTCCGGTCGCGGAGCTCACCGCGCAGATCGCAGGGGACGGGGGTGATGCGTCGCTGCGCGCGCTCGTGGCGTTGCGGCCGCCGCAGCACCTGCGCCCGATGGCGCTGCCCGCGGTGACGGAGGCGTCGCTCGCCGAGCCGCCCGCGGTGGTGACGTCGGTCGATGCGGGGGCGGGCGCGGACGCAGGGGCGCCGGCGTTGCCGCGGGCCGTGGCGAGGGCGTGCGAGGCGGCAGAGGCGCGGGTGCGACGGCTGACCGAGGCGGAGATCACGCGGGCGGGAGAGAGCCTGACCGACGCCGGGACGGACAACGTCGACGGGCGGCCGGTGGCGCGGCGGATGGGGATCGTGAGGCGGTCGCTGGGGCGCTGCGTGGCGGCGGTGGGAGGCGCGTGGGTGCTGGCGCTGCGATCGCTGGAGCGCGACGCGGGCGAAGGGGACGATCGCGGGCGGTTTCGCGCGCGGTGGGCGGCGGACTTCGTGACGACGGCGGGCGTGCGCATCGAGGGGGGCGAGCGCGGAGTGCTGCTGGACGAGGGCTGCGACCACGACGAGCTCGATGCCTTCGCGAGCTCCGACTTCGACGGCGACGGGCGGGGGGAGCTGGCCGTGGGCGGGACGCACTACTGGTGCGGTGATGGGGACGGCGACAATCCCATCGCGGTGACGGTGCTCACGGCGCGCGGCGATCGGGTGGCGCCGTATGCGCCGTTTGCGGCGGTCGGGGTGGTGGAGCGCTTCGTGGACTTCGATCGGGATGGGCGGCTGGACTTCATCGACGGGGAGCGCTGGGGGCGCGTGTCGTGCGACCCGGCGGCGGTCGGGATCAATGAGTCGCCAGGGCCGCTCACGTTGTGGCACGCGCGTGCCGATGGGACGTTTACGCAGGGCGACGCGGTGGCGCGGGCGTACCTGCGCCGAGGGGGCTGCGCGACGCCGCCCCGACGGCTGTACTCAGCGCCCGTCGACGACGAAGAGGCGATCGATGGGACGGAGGCGCTCTACCGGGCGGTGTGCGCGCGGGCGCACGGGTGGTCGATGGAGCGGGTGCAATTGCAGGCGATCGCGGAGCTGCGGGCGCGGGGCCCGGAGCGGGCGCGGTTTCGTTGCAACGACCTGGAGTGGCTGTCGTGGCGCATCCTGGTGGGGCTGCCGACGGGGCCGTGACGGGCGCTATCGTCGGGCCCGGGCGGCATCGATCGCCCCGATCACCGCTCGCGCGACGACCACGCCCGGCACCACGAACAGCAGCCCCAGCCGCAGCGCGTACATCACCACCGCGGCCACCAGCGCCACCGCCGCCCCGGCGCCCGAGGGCGACAGCAGCCGCTCGATGAGGCCCGCCCGGTCGAGGCCGCGCGCCAACGCCTCGTGCAACACGATCGCTGCGATGATCGTCAGCGCGCGCTTCGCCCACGGTCTCACGGCGACCTCGCGGTGAGCATCGCCAGCATGATGGCGTTGCCGAGCGGACCGCCCGCCACGAAGGCGCGACCGTCACCACGCGCGACGGGCACGCCGAAGAGCGCCGCCGTGCGGTAGAGCGCGACGAAGCGGTCGCGGTCGCCGAGCTGTCGCGCGGAGGACAGCGCGAAGCCCGTCGCCGAGACCGACACGCCGAGCACCACCGGGCCGGAGTCGATGTCGCCCTGGCCCGCGCTGCCGGGGGCGTACTCGAGGACGCCGCCGAAGCCCGCGAGGGTGCGGTGGCCGGTGCGAGCGACGGCCACGCCCAGCGCGCGGGAGAGCGACGGGTCGGCGAAGGAGAGGAAGTAGGAGGAGAGGGCTGTTCCGGAGCCGCGGCCGGGCGAGGCGGGCTCGCCGGTCGAGGGGACCACCGACTGCGCGAGGTAGCCCGAGGCGGGGTTGATCCAGCGCGAGCGGTAGGTGGTGGCCATGCGGGCGAGCAGGGCGCGGCGGTCGGTGTGGGTGAGGCGCGCGTGCTGGCCGATGGCGCCGACGACGGTCGCGAGGTCGCAGGGGTAGGACTCCCCCGGGTAGGTCTCGATGGCGCCGGACGCAGAGTGCTCCAGGCGGCGGGCGAGCGCGTCGACGAGGCGGTCGTGGAGGGCGGCGTGCGGGGTCGCGGGGTCGACGGTGCGGAGGGCGCCGACGGCGAGCGCGACGTAGCCGAGGTAGGCGTGGCCGTGGTCGTCGTCGAGGTGGTCGAGCGGGGAGACGCCCCACGCCTGCGTGGCGAAGGCGAAGGTCGGCGGGCGCAGGACGTGGTCGACCGCGAGGCGCAGCGAGGGGAGGTAGCGGGCGCGCTGCTCGGGGTGCGCGAGGATCACCTGCGACAGGCCGAGCGCCGCCATCTGCGACGTGACGAGCGACCACTCTCCGTCGAAGCGCGCCGAGCCCGTGTGAAACGACCCGGCGCCGGTGTCGCGCACAACATCGGCTGCGACGGCGCGGGCGAGCGCGTCCTGCGCGGCGAGGTCACCGTCGAAGAGCGCGTCGGCCTCGCGACCCAGGAGCGAGCGGGGCAACACCGCGGCGAGGGCGACGACACAAGCGGCCGTGATGGTGACGCGGGTGAGTCGCGAGAGGGGAGGGATGGCGACGGTCTCCGGGCGTGACACCATCGTGGTTATGACACTACCCGCGGACCAGGGGCTCGCCGTCGTGAATCGCGAAGACACCCTCGGACGTGAGCGGCCGGTGTTCGTCCAGCATCACGTGATGGCGGGGCGGTGCCCGTCGCCGCGGCTGGTGACGCACGAGTTTGCGGCGCTGGCCTTCTACACGACGGGGCGCGCGGAGATCGAGCAGCGTGGTCGGTGGACGGTGAGCGCAGGCGACGTCGTGGTGGTCCCCGCGGGCGAGGCGCATCGCATGGTGGCGGGCGATGGGGTCGAAGCGTGGGGCGCGGGCTTCTGCGCGCCGTGCCTCGCGGCCGATGGGGCGACGGCGCTGCTCGAACCGTTCGCGCGCGTTCGGAGCGGGGGGACGGCGGTGGTGAGCATCTCCGAAGAGCGGAGAGAGTTTCTCACGTTGCTCTTCGTCGAGCTGGGGCGCGAGGTGGCGGGCGTCGACGAAGCGAGCGTCGCGGCGCAGCGGAGTCTGACGGTGCTGATCCTGCGCGAGGTGCAGCGGGCGTCGCCGTCGCGGGAAGAAGCGCTGCCGGGCGAAGGGCTCGCGGCGCAGGCGCTGCGGGTCATCGAGCAGCGGTGCCTCGGGCCGCTCACGTTGCAGGAGGTGGCGGCCGCGGTGCGTCGATCGCCGTCGCACGTGACCACCGAGCTGCGGCGCGCGACCGGGCGCAGCGCCGTGGAGTGGATCATCGCCGGTCGACTCGCGGAGGCCCGCCGTCGGCTGCTGCACTCCGACGAGATGGTCGAGGTCATCGCCGAGCGCGTGGGCTACGCCGACGCGACGCACTTCACCCGCCTCTTCCGACGCGCGCACGGCGTCACACCCGCGGCGTGGCGGGCCGAGCGACGGACTACGCTGGCGGTGTCATCGAGAGCTCGTGGTTGATCATCGCGGCGGCCATGGTTCCGGCTGCGGCGGCGATGATGGCGCCCTGCATCATCGTGGCGAGGTCGCCCGCGGCGTAGACGCCAGCGCGAGAGGTCTCGCGGTGGTCGTTGATGCGGACGAAGCCGTGGTCGTCGAGGGTGAGACCCAGTGACGTGACGAGGTCGGTCTGGCGCTGCGGCGGGCGCGCGAAGAGCACGTCGCGGGCGACGCGGGCTCCGTCAGCGAACACCACGGCCGCGAGCGCATCGGGGCGGTCGTCGCGAAGAGCGAGCGAGGCGATGGGGCGCTCGTCGATGGTGATGCCCGCCGCGGTGAGCCGGGCGCGCACCTCCGACGGGACCTCGTAGGCCCCGCCGGTGAAGACCATCACGTCGCGCGTCCAGTTGAGGAGCAGCAGCGGCCACTCCAGAAACGCCGCGGCGGAGCAGAGGTAGCCGAAGGCGCCGTCGCGCACCTCCCACCCGTGGCAGTAGGGGCACTGGAAGACCGCGTGGCCCCAGAGCTCGCGGTAGCCGGGGAGCTCGGGCAGCTCGTCGATCATGCCGACGCCCAGCAGCACGCGGCGGCCCGTGACGGGGCCGGTGGAGAGCTCGACGTGGAAGCGGTCGCGCTCGCCGGCGATGCGCTCGACGCGCGCGTCGCGGACCTCGACGGAGGCGTACGGTGCGAGCTGCTCGCGGGCGATGCGGCGGAAGTCGGCGGGGGGCGTTCCGTCGCGGGTGACGAAGTTGTGGATCTCGTGGGCGCGGGCGTTGCGGGGCGCACCGGCGTCGCAGAGGAGGACGCGGCGGCGCGCGCGGCCGAGGGCGAGGGCGGCGGAGAGCCCGGCGGGGCCGGCGCCGACGATGATGACGTCGAAGGGTTGCATGAGCTTCGTGTAGCGCGGCGAGCAGGCGGGAGGCAGGGCGGCGGTTGCGGTGCGATCGGCGTGTCTTGCGATAGATCTTCCGAGAGCGGGGGCGAATTGCCGACATCTCCCGGGGGTTTCACCTAGCGTGCCCCATGACGCGAAGGGCGCTGCTCCTGCTGCTGGCACAAGCGTCCGCGTCCATCGTGCTGGTGGAGGTGCTGCTCACGCGGCTGCTGTCGGTGGCGTCCTGGTACAGCCTCGCGTTTGTCGTGCTGTCCATCGCGATGCTCGGGCTCACGCGCGGGTCGCTCGAAGCGCTCGCTGCCGTTGGCACGCCGCTCCGGCCGTGGCTCGCGTCGCGCTTCGCCCGCTTCGCCGCGGGTCTGCTCTCGCTGACGGCGGTGGTGTGCCTGGTTCCGCTGCGGTTGGAGGCGGACCCCGCGTCGGTCGCCGCCATCGCGCTCGCGGCGCTCGCGGCGGCGTGGCCCATGGTGACCGGCGGATCGATCGTCGCGCGCCTCATGGGAGAGACCGAGCTCGAACTCGGATCGCTCTACGCCGCCGACCTCGGCGCCGCGGCGATGGGCGCGCTGCTGCCGCTGGTTCTGTTGGGGCCGCTCTCGGGCCCGGCGGCGATGGTGGCCGTCGCGCTGCTCGCCGCGCTCACCGCTGTCGCGCTGGCCACCTCACCGCCGCGGGTCGCGCTCACCGGCGCAACGCTGGTGGTGCTGCTGCTCACGCAGCTCACGCCGTATGGGCTCACCATCCGTCATCCGAAGGGCCGCGCCGTGTCGCTCCCCGCGGGCACCTTCGAGGTCTGGAACGCCCTCTCCCAGGTCGTCCTCGCCCCGCTGCGGCCGGAGCCGGCGTTCTATTGGGGCGCTTCGCGGGCCGCGCCGCGGGTGACGGTTCGGCAGCGCACCGCGCGCATCGACGGCGACGCCGGAACCCCCGTGGTCGCGTGGCGCACCCTCAACGACCTGGCCTTTCTCCGCTACGACGTGACCGCGGCGGCGCACTGGCTGCGGCCGGGCGGGCTCTCCTGCGTCATCGGCGTCGGCGGCGGTCGCGACGTGCTCACGGCGCTGTCCGCGGGTCACCCGCGCGCCGTCGGCATCGAGATCAACCCCGGCATCGGCGAGATGCTCGAACACGTCGCGCCCGACTCGCCGCTCATCCGCGACCCGCGCTTCCGGCTCATCATCGGCGACGGCCGCGCGGAGATCGGGCGCCTCGGGGAGCGCTGCGGCGTGCTCCAGGCGTCGCTGGTCGACACCTGGGCGGCAACGGCGGCGGGTGCCTTCGCGCACTCCGAGGCGACGCTCTACACCCGCGAAGCGTGGAGGCTCTTCCTCGATCGCGTCGAGCCCGACGGCGTGCTGACCTTCTCGCGCTGGCATGTCGTGGGTGCGTCGGCGGAGGTCGGCCGCCTCGTGGCGCTCGCGTCGTCGGCCCTGCGCGACCGCGGCGTGCGCGAGCCGTGGCGCCACATCGTGCTGGTGCGCTCGCTCAACATCGCGACCATCCTGGTGAGCCCGTCGCCCTTCACCCCGCGCGACCTCGCGGTGGTGCATCACCTCAACGCCAGCCTCGGATACGACGTGCTGCTCGCGCCCGACCGGCCGGCGGATGAGAGCGTTCCGAGTCGCGTGGTGCGTGCGCGCGACGATGACGCGCTGAGGGCGGTGGGTGCATCGCTCGGCTTCGACACGACGCCGCCGACGGACGACCGGCCGTTCTTCTTCCATGTGCTGCCCGCGAGCGCGTGGTGGCATCCCATCGACGCGGGGCGCGATCGACCGGGGCGCCCGTCGGTTCCGCGCGGGGCGCTGCGGGCCATGCGGGCGCTGCTGCTGACCTTCGGCGTCGTCGCGCTGTTGGGGGCGGCGCTGCTCGGTCCGACGCTCGCGCGGGCGGCGCGGTCGCGCGAGGCGTCGCTGCCGTGCGCGTCGGCGGGGATGTACTTCGCCGCGCTGGGGGCGGGCTTCATGCTGGTCGAAGTGGCGCTCGTGCAGCGCATGCACGTGGTGCTGGGGCACCCGACGTACGCGCTCGTGGGCGTGCTCGCGGCGCTGCTGGTGGCGAGCGGCGCGGGGAGCTTCCTGTCGGCGCGGGTGGTGCGCTCGCTGCGCGGTGTGGTGGCAGTGGCGATGGTGGCCGCGGTGGTGCTGGCGCTGCTGCCGGGGGCGGTGATCGGGCCGCTCGCGCGGGCGACGGCGGGGTCGTCGCTGGCGCTGCGCGTGGTGTGGACGTCGGCGACCGCGATGGTCGTGGGGCTCGTGCTGGGGATGCTGTTTCCGTCGGGGCTGCGCTTCGTGGCGCGGGCGAGGGGCGTTCCGCTGGCGCTGGCGATCAACGGCGCGACGAGCGTGCTCGGGAGCGTGGCGGCGCTGGTGGTGTCGCTGCTGTATGGGATTCCGCGGACGCTCGGGGCGGCGGCGGCGGTGTATGCGCTCGCGGCGCTGTGCGCGTGGGATTGGAGCCGACGGGCGGCGGAGAGCGGACGGTAGCGGCGGGGGGGAGGTTGGTGGTCGTAGAGACGCGCAGGGTCGCAGGGGAGGAGCGACGGCGAGGGTCATGCGCGTGAAGGGGATGGACTGGAAGACCGTGCGCCTCCCAGCGCTGCCATTCCCTGCTCCGCCTTTCGCGAGGCTGAAGGGCGCCGTGCGCTTCGTCAGCGCGGAGGAGCGAGGAAGGTTCCGCCGCCGATGCCCACGTAGTCGAGCGCAGGGTTGCCCGACGCCCACGCCCGCCGCGCCCGCTCGTCGAGCACGGTGGCGAGCTCGCGCGCGTAGCCCGCGCGAAACATCAGCCGCAGCACGTTGTAGGGGAGCAGCCGCGGCGACGCCCAGATCTCGCTGACCCAGCCGACGAACACATAGGACGAGACGCGCACCGCGCGCAGCACGATGGTGGTCGCGGGGTTGCGCGCGCCGTCGGGGCCGCGGATGAACCCACCGACCGTCGTCCATCGGAGGGGGTCACCGGCGCGCGGCGGATAGAGCGGTTCGGGGAGGTGGGAGAAGGCGACCACGGCGCCGGAGATGCCGACGCCGAGAGCGAGCGCGGAGGCGGTGAGCGCAGCGCCGAGCGCGCACGCGGCGGCCCAGAGCGCGGCGACCACGGCGACCATGGCGACCCACCAGAGCGCGAGGCGGGTGGTCCAGGCGACCGCGGCGTACCAGGCGAGGAGCGTCAGCGCGACGGGCGCGCCGCCGAGGGGAGTTCCGCCCGCGTGGACGGCGAGGGCGAGGACGAAGAGGTTGACGCCGACCATGCCGATGAAGTGGCCCGCGCGGGCGGTGCGCGTCGTGTGAAACACGTCGAAGAGAAACATCTGGAGGTCGAAGCTCACGAAGGTGAGCTGCGTGAACGGCGAGATGATGAAGCTCCGCAGCGCGCGCCACGGGAGGGTGCCGCGACCGTCGGTGGGCGTCGTGAGCGGGCCGAGCCAGCGCAGCAGGCGATGGGCCTCGTCGGAGGGTTCGCAGAACAGCTCCGCGTCGGGTGAGCCGTGGGCGAATCGAGCGGGGGCGTTCGTCGCGTGCACGTCGGTGGACACGGACATCGACGGTACCGATCGCAGGTCGGCAATACAAGCGCTCCGAATCCCAGAGGGAGAAACGGGTGGGCGTCAGCGCTCGGAGTGGCGCTCGCGGGCGACCCGATCGCGGTACGCCTTGCGCGCCGTCTCGTCCTCGAAGGCCGCCGACTGCCGATCGACCCACGCGTCGGCGCGTCGCTCCAGGCGCTCGGCGTCGTCCGGCCGGTGCGCGCGTCGGGCCGCCTCCGTCGCCGCCAGCAGCAGCGGCAGCTCGGCGTACCCACCGCCCGAACCCGCGGCGTCCATCTCCTCGACGGCCTCCATGGCGCGTCGACAACCCTCTTCGACGCGGCCCAGGCCAATGAGCGCGCGGCTCCATCGCGCCTGCATCAGCCACCGTCGCACCGGCGTGTGCGGCGACAGCGCCACCGCCGTCCGCGCCTCGCGCTCGGCGTCCTCGAAGGCGTTGTTCGAGAGCAGCGTCTCGGCCAGGACGTCGCGCGCCATCGCCTGGTAGCCGTCCGAGATGCCCGGCGTCGCCAGGATCTCGCCCGCGAGCCGCGCGGCCTCCTCGACGGCGTCGCGTCGGCCCTGCGCGAGGAGCCCGTTGGCCAGGGCCAGCCGCGCGTGGGAGACGCCCATCCCGATGCCCAGCGCCAGCGCGTCGGTGAGCGATGCACGCAGCCGCGCCTCGCCCGCCGCGAGGTCGCCCGCGCGGCACTCGATCTCGCCCAGGTTGTCGCCCACGAACACCACCATGAGCTCAGACCCGCCGCCCTCGGTGTACCGCTCGATCGCCTCGCGGAGCAGCGCGAGCTGCGGGGCCAGCGCGTCGCCGGTGTGGCGCTCGTAGGTGCAGCGCACCGTGTTGAGCCACGCCAGCAAGAGCGGGTACCGCGGCAGCAGCTCGCCGCACGTCGCCTCTGCCCGCGCCAGCAGCGCGAGCCCGAGCGGAGGTAGACCCACCTGGATCACCGCGCTCGCCAGGTGAACCGCCGTGTCGCCGTAGACCAGGGTCGCCTCGTCCGACGGATCGGCGGCGAGGAAGCCCTCGATGCACGCCTGGAGCGCCGCGCGATCGTTGCGATAGGCCGCGAGCTGCGCGACGGTGCGCTGGGCGTAGCACCAGTAGGTGGTCCCCGCGGAGAGCAGCGCCGCCGACTCGGTCACCACCGCGGCCGCGGTCGTCCAGTCCCACCGGGTGATCGCGCCGAACGCTTCCAAAGCGCCGAGCGCGCCGAGCGCTTCGCCTCCCACGCCTGCCGCGCGTGCCCTCTGGGCGAGGGCCTCGCACGCGCGAAACTCCCCGCGGTCGAAGGCGCGCTGCGCCGCTCGCACGAACCACGGCGCCGCGTCGTCGGCGCTTCCCCCGAGGAGGTGGTGCTCCGCGATGGGCGCCGGGTCGCCTTCGCGCGCGGCGAGCCACCCGGCCGCGAGGCGATGACCGAGCCGGCGATCGTCGTCCGTGAGCAACCCGTACGCGGCGTCGCGCATCAGCGCGTGGCGGATGCGGTACGACCCCGGCGCGTCGCGCTGGGCCTCGACGATCTCCTCGCGCACCAGCTCGGACATCGACCGGTCGCCGTCGTCTTCGTGGTGTACGCCGAGCACCGCGCGCACCCCTTCGAGCGCGAAGCACTCACCAAACACGCTCGCCGCGCGAAGCACCCGCCGCACGCCGGTGTCGAGCCAGCCGATGCGCGCCTGCAACATCGCGAGCACCGTCGCCGGAGGGGCGTCGCCCTCGCCGTGGCAGGCCGATCGAACGAGCTCTTCGAGGTAGAGGGCGTTGCCGTCGGACTGCTCCGCGATGCGGGTGATGGCCGTCGCGTCGAGGCGATCACCGGCCACGGCGGTCGCGAGCCGCTCGCACGCCCGACGCCCCAGCGGACGCAGCGGGAGGAGTGTCACGCGGCCCTTCCACAGCTCCGGTGCGAGCTCGTGGATCTCCGGCCGCGCGAAGGCCACCACGAAGAGCGGGCGCTCGGCGAACTCCCGCAGCGCCAGCTCGACGAGGCTCATCGAGGCGCGGTCACCCCAGTGGAGATCTTCGAGCACGAACCACACCCCGTGACGCTCGGTCGCCCCGCGGAGGTACTCCAGAAACGCCTCGCTCATCCGCGCCTGCATCACGCGCGGGTCTTGCCGGGCCGCGCGCAACCGGACGCTGTGCTCGTCGGGGAAGGGCAGGTCGCAGAGCTCGCCGAGGAGCTCGGCCACGCCGGTCGCCGTCGCGGGGGACAGCATCGCCGCGACGCCGCGCAGGAGCTTCGATCGAGCCGCCTCGGGGGCCTCGTCGTCGGCGACCTCGAAGTGTCGACGGAGGCACTGGGCCACGAGCCCGAGGGGCGTCGCCGCGCGCAGCAGCTCTCCCTTCGCCTCCAGGCGCAGCACCGGGAGTGATGGGTCGCGTTGGGCCACCCGCCGCAGGAGCTCGTGACGCAGCCGCGACTTCCCGAGGCCCGCGCCCGCGACCACGAGGACGGCCCGCGCGGACCCCTCGTCGAAGCTCGCGGACATGGTCATTTCGAGGAGGGAGAGTTCCTGCTCGCGGCCGACGCAGGGGGTGGCGCGACCGAGGAGCGGGCGCGAGGCGTCGACGGACACGGGGCTGTCGTCGAGCGTGCGCCACCCGTCGCCGGTCGGCACCGTGCTGATGCGCCCGTCGAGCAGCGCCGCCGTCACGGTGTCCAGACGCACCCGGGCCGACGAGTGGTCCGCTGCGATCAGCGAAGCCGCGCGTTCGAGCGCCTCGCCGAGGGGCAGCCGCTCGCCCGCCACGCCGCGCGCCGTCGCGACCGCCACGAGCGCACCGGGCCACGCGTCCCGGGCGAGTCGCGCGAGGTTCACCGCCTGCACGGCGAGGTCGATCGCGGAGCCGCCCTGTCCGAGCGTCGCGACGATGGAGCCGTCGGCGAGGCGCTCGGTGCGAACCCCATGGGCCGCGATGGCGCGCCGCGCCGCGGAGGCGATCGGGGACGACGCTTCGTCGCTGACGAGCGTGGCGTCGTCGGGGCCACCCGGTCGGGCCACCACGATGACGCTCACCAATTCGAGCTCGCGCGCGCCGAGCCCGATCGGTGCGGGCGCGGTCACGCTCACCGTTGGCGGGAGTGGGGCGAGGTTGGCGAGGGCCGCGACCACGGCGCCGCCGTCCTTCGGGCGGTCGAGCGGTTGCTTCTTCAACATGTGCGCGATGAGCGATCGCACCGGCGCAGGGACGTCGGGTCGCGTGGCCTCGATGGGCGCGGGCTCGCCGAAGAGCACCTTCCCGAGCGTCGCCACGAGGTGACTCGCCGCGAAGGGCGAGCGCCCCGTGAGGCACTGATAGAACACGCACCCGAGCGCGAACACATCCGCGGCCGGGCCGATGGTGCGGAGGCCCTGGGCCTGCTCGGGCGCCATGTACTCGGGCGTTCCGACGATGACGCCGCTCTGCGTGAGGGCGCGCTCGCCGCCGACGGCGCGGACGATGCCGAAGTCGAGCACCGTCACCCGCGCGGCGTCACCGTCGCGCAGGAAGAGGTTGGACGGCTTCACGTCGCGGTGCACGAGGCCGCGGCGGTGCGCGGCGTGGAGGGCGTCGGCCGTGCGACCGACCAGCGCCAGGGTGTCGGCCACCGAGAGCGGTCCGCGGGAGAGCCGCGCGGTGAGCACCTCGCCTTCGAGGCACTCCATCGCGAGGAACGGTCGTCCGTCGTCGGTGACCCCGTGCCCGACGTACGCGACGATGCCCGGGTGGGCGAGCTCGGCGAGCACGTCGATCTCGGCCGCAAAGCGCGCGGCGCTGGGTGCCTCGGTGTCCTGCGAGCGCAGCACCTTCACGGCGACGGCGCGCCCGGTGCGACGGTCGGTCGCGCGGAAGACGTCGCCCATGCCGCCCGTTCCGAGCGGCGCGCCGAGCTCGAAGCGGTCGGCGAGGAGCGTCACGTCATCCCGAGGGCCGTCGCGCACGACCGTCGGAGGTCGGCGCGCGCCGTGTCGCGCAGCACGTTGCCGTGGGCGGAGATGAGGTGCGTGAAGTCTTGCGCGAGCAGTCGTTCGAAGTCGGGGCGCAGCGCGTGTGGTCGGCCGTTGGTCATCTCCTTCATCCAGATGGGGCCGATGGTCGCCCGGTTGCGGAGGAAGCCCAGCGCCCGGCACGCGAGCCCGCCGAGGAACGAGCAGTCCGACGTGTCGGGCCAGTGCTGCACGCTGTCGCAGGTGACGAGGAGGTTGCCCGCGGGTTGCTTCACGAGGAGGGCCGCTTCGCCGCCGCTCGCGTGGGTGAAGGAGAAGACCTGCGCGCGCGCCGATGGGCTCGCACCACCGTCGACGAGGCGCTCGGTGGACGCATCGGGCGGCAGCGACGTCCAGCACGTCGGCGCGTAGCGGTCGCGGTAGTACGGGTCATCGCGGGTGTGGAAGAACCCGAGGCGCACGAGGTGGCGGACGGTTCCGAGTTGGTCGAGCGCGCGCTCGCCGGCGGGGTCGAGGCGCACGGCGTTGACGATGGTGAGGGCGTCGCCATCGCGGAGCACCGTCATGTTGCGACCGACGGAGAGGCCGGGCCCGTTGCGGAAGGTCCCGCGCACGAGGAAGACGTCGGGGAAGATCTCGTCGATGCCACCGTGCGGCCAAGGGTCTGCGAAGGGGCTCATGCGCGCCGCAGGGTATCACCGGCCCGGCCCGTGTTATTCGTCCTCCATGCGCGCCGCACCCACCCTCTGCCTCGCGCTCGCCGTCGCGCCCGTCACCGCGCTCGCCGACCCGCCCGCGACCGCGGCCCCGGTCGTCGTCGCACCTGCGCCTGCGCCTGTGATTGATCCGCGGCTCGACCTCCTCGACCGCGACGCCACCCACGCGCGCATCTGGTTCTGGGGCTTCACCTCGGCGTACGCCATCGCGGCCGTCGCCGAGACCACCCTGGCGCTCGCCCTCGAAGACCCCGGCCTGCGCATCGACGCCGCCGTCGGCGCGGGGTGCGCTGCGCTCGCGGTCGCCGGCATGGTGATCACGCCCGTCCCGCGCGTGTGGCGTGCCGCGGCGGACGCGCGTCGCACCGGCAACATCGACGCCGCCATGGTCGCCGCCGCCGACGCCGAAAACTCCGCGCGTGCCTGGTACAACCACGTGCTCGTCGGGGTCGTCTCGGTCGCCTCGGGGCTCATCCTCTGGGTCGGCTACGACCGGCCCGTGTCGGCCGCCATCACCTTCGCGCAGGACGTCATCGTGGGCGAAGCCAACCTCCTGCTCATCCCCACGCGCGCGGCCCGCCACCGCAACAGCGCCATCGCGTGGAGCCTCGCCCCGTCGCTCAACGGCGCGGCGCTCGTCGGCGTCTGGTAGCGGGGGAGGTCGTCGGCAGCATCCACGATTTGCGCAACCAGCGAGATGACGACCGAGGAGCACTGAGCCTCATCCCTCTCAAGGTCGCTGTGCCCGGGCGCCGATGTGTCGAAGTGAGAGGGATTCATCCCGCGGCACGGAGAACCAAGCGATCTTGGCGACGTCGCCCTGGACGGAGAGGTGAGCGGTCGCCCCGTCGCTCCGCGACGGTGAGGGGCGTTGGGCTGACGGGAATGGGTGCTCCTGAACGCTTCAGGCCCCGATGGAACGGTGCTAGCCCGGCCCGTCGACGGCTTCCATGAGGTACTCGCCGAGGGTGTTCTTCAGGATCTCCGACGAGCCGCCCGCGATCTCGTAGGTCTTGGCGTCGCGCAGGTAGCGCCCGAACGGTGCCGTCTCGACGCAGCCGCGCACCCCGCAGATCTGGATCGCCTGGAGCGCCGCGTTGACCGCCGTGCGCGTCGCGACGAGCTTCGCCGACGACGACCATCGCTGGATGTCGAGCAGGGCGCGTCGCCTCGCCTCCGACTCGCGCGGGAGCCTGTGCGTGGGTGCTGCCGCGTCGAGGTGACGCGCGGCCTCGTAGGTGAGCAGCCGCGCCGAGTCGATCTCCGCGAGCAGGTCGGCCAGGTACCACTGGATGCCCTGCATCTCGATGACGTAGTGCCCCGAGACGCTCCGCTTGTCCGCGAAGGTCAGCGCCCCCGAAAACGCCGCGCGAGCGATGCCGCACCCGATCGCCGCCGCCAGCACGCGCGAGTGGTCGAGCGTCGTCGCCGCGGCGCGGATGCCTTTGCCCTCCTCGCCGAGCAGGTGGTCGAGCGGCAGCCGCGCGCCTTCGAGCACGAGGTCGACGTGCGGCCCGTTGCGCAGGCCGAAGGTGCGCGCCGACGGTGGCGCGTGCAGCGTCGCGCCCGGCGTATCGCTGGGCACCGCAAACGCGCTCACGCCCGCGTCCGTCTCGGCGAGGATGACGAACAGCTCCGCCGCCGACGCGCTCGTCACGAAGGACTTTCTGCCGTCGAGCACCCAGTGGTCGCCTTCCCGGCGGGCCCGCGTGTCGAGCTTCTTCACGTCGCTGCCGCCGCGCGCCTCGGTCATCGCGAAGGAGCACAGCAGCCCGTTGGCGATGGCGGGCAGGTACCGGCGCTGCAACGCCTCGCTGCCGAAGAGGTGGATCGTCTCGCCCGCCTGGAAGATGGTGATGAGCGATGTGGCCGTCGCGGCGCTTGCCGCGGCGACCTCCTCGAAGATGGCGACGAGGTCGGCGAAGGGTCTGCCGCCGCCGCCGAGCTCGGTCGGGAAGGTCGCGGCGGTGAAGCCCGCCCGCGCGAGCGAGCGGACGACGTCCTTCGGGTAGCAGTCGTCGCGGTCGATGGTTTCCGCTGCGGGCGCGACGACCTCAGCGACGGTTCGCGCGACGGTCGCGGCGAAGGCGGGGTCGACGCGGGGGGACCAGAGTTCGAGCTCCATGCGCGCATGGTTCGCCCGATCGGCCTCGGAATGCCACTGGCTGAACGATGCGCTGGGGTGTCATGGGGTGACCGAGGTAGCCGCCGGTCACGGGCGGCGTGCGGTCATCGCAAGGAGGAGAGCCAGACCCCGAGAGCATCGCGGTCGAGAGACACCAGCGCCTCGCCCACTGCCTCGACGCCGTCGAGTTCGATGCGTTGGAGCATCACGGCGCGCTCGGCGTCGGTCAGCGGTCGCGCGAGCTTCAGCTCCGTGAGGCGCGTCAGCATGGAGCGAGCTCCCTCCTCGCGACCCTTTTGGAGCCCCTCCTCGTGCTGGCGATCCATGTACTCGTAGGCCTCAGTGAGATCGACCATGAACTCCTCCGTGAGTCGTTCGCCGCGTTTCCGCGCTGCCAGGAACATCTGTACCACCTCGGCGAACAACGCACGCCCGCGCGGCAACACGCTGTAGCGCTCGCGCAGTGTTCGCAGCGCCGCTGCGAGCGTCGCGCCGGATCCCATGAGCCTGAGCGACAGCGTGTCGTCGGTCTCCTCCAGCTCCGAGAGCACGACGAAGGACACCGGCATCCCCGCGCTCAGGTGATAGACGCCCCGCGGCCAACCCGGAGCGGGGACCGCACCGAGTGCGCGGAAGGCTGCGTCGGGGCGACGGCCGCACAACAACCAGGCGCGCTCCGCAACGGGACGCTTTGCCAACCGCATCGCGTGGCGGTGGTTGAGCACCTTGCGCAAGCACGCGAACACATCGTCTAGGCTTGGTGCTCCGTGGAAGGGCTCCAGCAGCACGGCCACCGCCGTAATGCGACCGAGCAGACCGAGAGCGCGACGCTCGTCGTCTCGCAACGGCTCGGGGACGAAGAACAGGTCGGCGCGTTGCGACGAGAGGGCGGGCACGTCCACCTCGGTCTCCAGTCGACCGAGGTCGTGCAGCAGCACGTCGAGGATCTCTTTCGCCAGGCTGTCGAAGGGCGTCGCCATCGCAGCGCTCGCAGAGCGCGGAGCGTGCCAACGAGAATCATCGAGAAACGCCGTCGTCGGCGGGGTGGCGGCGGGTGGCGGCAGGGTGGCGGCGGGGGTGGCGGTCCGTGGATCTCCAAGGGGAGTGGTCAACCCATGGAGATCCTTCATCCGCGTCATCGCGCGCGACGTGCAGCTCGTCGACCCACCGCCCGCGTGACGGTCACTCACGCAGCGTGACAGCGCTCCCGAGCGCCCGCGCGATCGCCACCCGCCGCTCGGCGCGCATCGTCGGCGGAGCCTCCCGCAGCGGCGACGCGCGCACGCACCCGCCTTCGTTGTGCTCGGTCCACAGCGGCACCGCCTCCAACCCACGGACGTGCACCGAGCGGCGGGCCCCACGCTCGAAGCTCACTCGCAGCAGCGCTCCGTCGCGCGCATACGGCGCCGTCGCCGGATCGTTGCGAGAAGGCGTCGCCGTGCCCTCGCGGTAGCCGAAGCCCTGGTTGGACACGAGGTTTCCCATCGACCACGCGACCACGGCGTCGCCGCGCGGTGATCCCATGCGCTCGACGCGCTGGAGCACGTGGGGACCCGTCCCGACGATGAGGTCGGCGCCCGCGTCGACCCAGCGGCGGGCGAGCGCGCGCTGCGCGGCACTCGGGGCGTACGTGAAGTCGCGCCCCCAGTGGATCGACAGCACCACCACGTCGGCCCTCCTCCGTGCGGCCCGCAGCGCGGCGACCACGCGGTCTCCACCCACGGCCACGCCCAGGAGGAGACGATGCCGGTTGGGCCCCGTGCTCGCGTTGAGGTGATCGGTGAAGGCCACCACGCCGACGCGCAGCCGGTTGCGTTCGACCACGCTCACGGCGCCGGCTTCGACGTAGGTGCGCCCCGCGCCCGCGAAGCCGACGTGGGCCGCGCGCAGGGCCTCGGTCGTCTCGAAGAGCCCGTCGCCCGTCTGGTCGAAGGCATGGTTGTTGGCGACCGACACGACGTCGAAGCCCACGGCACCCAACGCCCTCGCCAGGTCGGGGTCGGCGCCGAGGATGGGCATCCGGAAGTCGCCCGGCCGCCGGTGCCGCTCGGACAGCGGGCTCTCCAGGTTGGCGAAGGCCACCGCGTCGTCGGGCAGCTCCGAGCGCAACGGCGCAAGCACCCAGTCGAAGCCGCCCTCCGCCGCGTGCGAGGCCGCGGTGAGCGCCACGCTGCGATGCACGAGCACGTCGCCGCCCGCCACCACGGTGACCTGTTGCGCGCTCGCCCCCGCGGTGAACAACGCGAGACCCAGCACGACGGAGACGGAGTTCACCGGGCACGAGGCTATGCCCTTCAACGGCCGGGCTGAAGCCGAAGCGCTCGCCTCCGCAGTGCGAGACCGGGGCCGTGGGCTTCGTGTAGACATAGACAGAACGGTGCAGACGAGGCGACGACACGCGGCGGGTGCTCTGCTCTGCGCGCTCCTGCTCGCTGGAGCGACGCCCGTGCACGCCCAGACTTCCGACGTGCAGGTCCTCCTCCGCGAGGGCTTCGCCGCCCGGCGGGCGCAGCGGGACGCCGACGCGCTGCGCTCCTTCGAGGCCGCCTGGGCGCTCGATCGCGCGGCCTCGACGCTCGCCCAGATCGCCCTCGCCGAGCAGGCCCTCGGTCGCTGGGTCGATGCCGAGCGCCACCTGCTCGAAGCCCTCGCCGCCGCCGACCCCTGGATCGCCCGCAACACCCCCACGCTCCGCGCCGCCCTCGTCGCCGTGCGCGAACACCTCGGCTCCCTCACCCTCGAAGGCCGCCCCGTCGGCGCGACCGTGCTCGTCGACGACCGCCCCGCCGGAACACTCCCGCTGCCCGCCCCGCTGCGCGTCCCGGTCGGAACCGTCGTGCTCCGCATCACCGCCCCCGGCCACCACCCGCTGGAGCGCCCGGTCATCGTCGCCGCACGCGCCACGCTGCGCGAGGAGGTCTCCCTCGTCGCCGAGACCCCACGCCCCGAACCCGTCGCACCGACCCCCGTCGTCGTCGCACCTGTTGTCTCTGCACCCGTTGTCGTTCGGCCTGTTGCACCACCGCCCGTCGCGATCGAGCCTCATCGGTCGGTCGCGCCCTGGGTGCTCGTCGGCGCCGGCGCGGCGGTGCTCACGGGCGCCGTGGTCTTCTCGGTGCTGCGCGGTGACGCCGTGTCGTCGCTGCGAGCCCGCTGCGGTGCCGCCGACGACCCCGCGACCGAGGCCATCGAGTGCGCGCCCGACGCCAACGCCCGTGACCTCCACGACAGCGCCGGGCTCTACCGTGACCTCTCCATTGTTGCTCTCTCCGTCGGCAGCGCGGCCGTCGTGGCGGGCCTCGTGTGGCGACTCGTCCCTCCGTCGCATCGCCCCGTGACCGTCGGCGCCGCGCGCGGTGGCCTCGGCCTCGCGTGGAGCTTCTGATGAGCTCGGCCCGCACCGTCACCCTCGACGACGCCGCGCCCGCGGAGCAACCGCACTGGGTGCTCACCGTCGTCGATCACCGCGACGCGGCGCTCCTCGGGCGACGCATCTGCGTGCCGCGCGGCGACTCGCTCACGCTGGGACGCGACGCGGCGCTGGCGTCGGAGGTGCTCGACGACCCCGGCGTGTCGCGGCGTCACGCGCGCGTCGAGGCGGGCGCCGACACGCTCACCGTCACCGACCTCGGCAGCAGCAACGGAACCTGGCACGACGCCACGCGCGTCACCGAGGCGTCGCTTCGCAGCGGCGAGGTGCTGCGTGTGGGCAGCGTGACCTTCGTGGCGCGCAGCGTGGCGCGGCTCCCGCCGGTGGTGACGGGGGCGGGGTTTCCGGCGTTCAGCGAGGCGATGGCGTGGGTGGCGAGCGCGCTGCAGGACGTCGGGTCGTCGGTGGTGTTGCTGCGCGGAAAGCCTTTCGTCGGCGTCGATGCGGTCGCGGCCGCCCTCGCGTCGCGGCTCGATCCGCCTGCCTCTCTTCTCGCGCTGCCGACAAGTCCATCGGGTGACCTCGCGGCGCTCGTCGCGCGCGCGGTCGATCGCGCGGCGCTGGTGGGTCCGCTGCCCTTCGCCGACGCGGTCTGGCAGGACGAGCTGCTCGCCGCTCTCCGTTCCCGCCTCACGATGCTCTGGTGGCCCGACCGCCCCGACGACCCGGGTGTCGCGCGCGACGCCCTGGTGCGATCGCTCGGTGCGCGGGTCATCGCGCTCCCACCGCTGGCGGCGCGCGGGGAGGACCTGCCGCACCTCGTTCGGGAGTCGTGCGTGCGGGCCCATGGGCGGGCGCCGCGGTTGCAGCACGCGCTGCTGGTCGCGATGTTGCGCGCGCGCTGGGACGACGACCTGCTCGGCCTCGATCGCTTCGTCCGCGAGCACCTCGCGCCCGCGGCCGACGACAGCCCGCTGCCCCGCACGGCGTCGATGGACCACGCGCTCGCGGGGTCGACGACGGCGAGCGTCGGGGTCGCGCCGTCGAAGGTGACCGCGGTGGTGGTGGTGGCGCGCGACGCCCGCTGGCTGCATGTGCCGGGCGAGGAGGCCGTCTCGCTGGAGGGGCGTCATGCGCTGGCGCGGGTGCTGCGTGCGCTCGTGGATGCGCGGGTCGAGCGGCCAGGGCAGGGCGTCGAGGTGGAGGAGATCGTCCGGCTGGCGTGGGCGGGTCAGCGGCCGGTGGGCGACTCGGGGCCTCACCGGGTGCACGTCGCCATGAGCACGCTGCGCCGACTCGGACTGGGCGACGCGCTGACGAGGGACGAGCGGGGCTACCTGTTGGACCCGCGCGCCACGGAAATCGACTCGCGCGGGGGGTGACGGGCGCCCCGCTACGACGCCAACCGCTCCACCACCCACGGCCCCACCGATCGCCCCTCGCGCACCGCCCGCAGCTCACCCAGCGCCGCGCTCAGCGCCTCTGTCGTCGCGTACCGCTCGCCCGCGTCCCGCTTCAGGCACCGCCGCACCACCGCCGCCACGTCCGCTGCCATGCCCGTCAGCGCGTCGTCGCTCAGCGTCGCTTCTCGGATGCGCTCCATCGTCTCCAGCACGCCGTCCCCACCAAACGGACGCCGCCCCGTCAGCATCTCCGCGAGCATCACGCCCACGGCGAAGCGATCGCTCGCCGCGCCCAGCACCTCGCCGCGCACCTGCTCCGGGCTCATGTACGCGTACTTCCCCTTGCGCACGCCCGCCCGCGTGTCCTCCCGGTGCGCGGTCGCCTTCGCCAGCCCGAAGTCGCCCAGCTTCACCGCGCCGTTCTTCCCGATGAGCACGTTGCCCGGTGACACGTCGCGGTGCACCAGCCCGAGCTCTCGGCCCGCCTCGTCGCGCAGCCCGTGCAGGTACGCCAGCGCCTCCACCACCGCGTGCGCCACGGCCAGCGCCACGCCCTCTTCCACCACTGCCCCGCCGTTGGCCATCAGCGTCGCGAGGTCGGCGCCGTCGACCCAATCCATGCGCACCCAGTACACGCCGTTGGACACCCCGACGTCATGAACACCCACCAGGTTCGGGTGATCGAACCTCGCCGCCCGCCGCGCTTCGTCCAGCAGCAGCCGCTCGTAGTCCGGGTCGCCGCGCAGCTCTTCGCGCAGCACCTTGAGCGCCACGCGCTTCTCGAAGCCGCCCGCGCCGTGCGCCACCGCCAGCAGCACCTCGCCCGCGCCGCCGACCCCCAACCGACGCAGCACCCGAAACGGCCCGACCTGTCGCGGCAGCTCGCTCACGCCGCGCATCGTACGCCCATCGCCGCGCTGCCCGGTCACGCCAGGGGCGTGATAGAGAAGCGGATGGAGGGCTGCGCGTGATCATCGTTCCCATCGGCCACGAGGAGATGACGGTGCGGAAGCTGCCGTGGGTCTCCATCGTCATCGCGCTCCTGTGCCTCATCGCGCAGCTCGGCTTCGTCCCCGGTGCGGCCGACACCGGCCGACAGCGCGATGAGGCGGCCGCCACGCTGCGCGCGGCGCAAGACGAACTCCGCCAGATGTGGGTGCAGGAGAACGAGACGCGGGCCGCTCGCGGTCAACCGTCCATCCGCGGTCAGGACTTCGTCAACGCCGTGCGCGAGGGCGGCGTGAGCCCCGAGGCAGACGCCGTGCGCGATCGCATCGAGACGACCGGCGCGCTCCTGCGCCAGCTCGAAGCGCTGCCCCCGAGCTACGCCCTCGCGTATCACCCCGGCGTCAGCGGACCCCTCCGCATGGTCACCTACGCCTTCGCGCACGGCGGCTGGATGCACCTGCTGGGCAACATGCTCATGCTCTGGTTGGTGGGCCTCAACCTCGAAGACCGCTGGGGTCGGCTCCGATTCCTCGCGTTCTACCTCGCGGGCGCGCTGGTCGCGGCCCTCGCGTTTCGGCTGCTGCACCCGCACGGCCCGGCGCTCATCGGCGCGTCCGGAGCCATCGCGGCGGCCATGGGTGCGTTCACCGTCGTCTTCGCGAAGACCCGCATCCGCTTCGCGTACCTGTTCTTCTTCTTCGGCCTCCGTCCCCGCTACGGAACCTTCTCCTCGCCCGCCTGGGTCGCGCTGCTCTTCTGGTTCGCGGAGCAGCTCCTCATGGCGCGCATCGAGGCCGTGGCCAGCGTCGGCGTGGCCTACTCGGCGCACGTGGGCGGCTTCGTCATGGGCCTCGCCACCGCCGGGGTCCTCGTCGCCACCGGCGTCGATCGTCGGATGGAGGCCGCCTCCGCTGCCGAGTCCGTGGTCTTCGAGGCCGACCCCGCCTTCGTCGAGGCGACGCTCCACCTCGAAGCCGGTCGCCCCGCCGAGGCCCTCGCGAAGGCGGACGAAC
The DNA here is from genome assembly GCA_044229975.1 of Polyangiales bacterium. Taxonomy (GTDB): domain Bacteria; phylum Myxococcota_A; class Polyangia; order Polyangiales; genus SCUS01. The sequence continues at coordinate 202,724 of JBGARZ010000012.1, read as the reverse complement.
TCCTCGCTCGCGACCCCGCACACACCGAGGCGTTCGAGCTCGGGCTGCGCGCGGCGCGGTCGAGTGACGTGACGGCGGCCGCGCGGCTCACCCGGTCGGTGATCGCCCACGCATCCCAGGCGGCCGACCATCGTGGCGTCGTCGAGCGCTGGACGCTCGCGCGCCGCAACGTCCCCGAGGTCGTGCACGACCCCGAGACCCTCCAGCGGGTGATCACCGCCGCGCGCCGCGAGGCCCATGCCGCCGTCGCGCTCGACGCCGTCGCAGAGATGCACCGTCACCACGCCCGGGCGCCCGAAGCCCCGCGCGCCTACTGGATCGGCGCCGAGCTCTACGAACAGGCGGGCAGACTCGATCAAGCGCGCGTGGCGTTGCAGGCGCTGGTCACGCACCACCCCGCCGACGCGCTCACCGAACAGGCTCGCCGCAAGCTCGACGCCCTCGGCAAGTAGCGTCGCATCGACAACACGACAGGCCGTTGCGCCGACCCCATCGACGCGCGCAGTCTCGCCGCCAACCACCATGGCCAAAGCACCAAAGGCTCCAGGCAAGAACGGTCCGAGCGACCTCCGCACCCTCGCCGACGCGCTCGACCTCAAGGTCGTCGCGGTGGGCGACGGGTACTGGCAGGGTCAGGTGCTGCTCGGGTCGCTGGTGGCGCTCGCGAAGGGCCTCGGTGACGAGCGGGCGCGGTCCGTGCTCGCGCGGGTCACCCATCCCTCATGGATGGCGCGGGGCATGGCCCACGTCGCCGAGGGCCTCGCGCTCGCGGGTCAGACCGAGGCCGCCCGCAATGCGCTGACCGAGGCGCACGAACGCCTCCAGCACCCCGACGTGCAGGGCGAAGAGGGCACCCTCGCGTGGCGCGCAACGGCCTACGCCTACGGGGCGCTCGGCGACGAGACCGGCGTCGACCGCGCGCTCGCCGAGGCCCTGCGTTGCGCGAAGAACGAGAAGAGCAACCCCACCCAACCGTGGCCGCACCTCTCCATCGCATACGCGCTGCTCGGTCGCGATGCGCTGTTGAAGGAGCACCTCCGCGAGCACGGCGGCGGCTCGTGGCTGTCGTTCGACGACGCGCGGGCCGCGGAGCTCATCGTGCGGCGCGCGGTGGAGCGCGGCGACGTGGCGGGCTTCGCGAGCTGGCACCAGACCTTCGCGCAGAACAACGGCATCCACGTCTCGACCGCGCTCAAGGAGAGCGCCCTCGTCGCGGCAACGTCCCACCCCGATGCCCTCGTCGAGATGGTCGCCGCGTTCGCCGCCAGCCCGTCGTACGGCGACGACGCCTGCGCGACCGTGGCGCTGAGGCTCGGCGCCGCGGGCCACGTCGACCTCGCTCGTACGGTGGTGGCGACGGCCCGGAAGCACGCGCCCGGCGAGGCCCCGCTGCTCGCCCTGAGCGCGCGGTACCTCGATGCGGGCGCGACCGACGTCACGCTCCACGACGGCCTTGGCGTGTTCGTCAATCCCTTCCGGGTCCGCTGGGCGGTCGACCCGGTGGCCACTCTCGCGCTCGCCAACGCTCACGAGCTCACCCTCCGCAACGCGCTCAGCGACGGTGGGTCGACCCCGAGCGAGAACCTCGCCGCGCTCGGCATCGCGCTCGCCCAGGTGGGCGAAAACACCCGCGGGACAGCGCTCCTGAACGATGCCCTCGCGCAAGCTGTCGCGCTTACAGGCGGCGCCAAGGCGTCGGCGTTGAAGTCCATCGGGCTCGCCGCGAGCCAACACGACCTCGCCGAGGCGGGGTTGCTGGCGCTGCGAAAGCTGACCTCGAAGTACGCGCGCACCGAGGTGTCGAAGGTGCTCTCGCTCAGCTACGTTCGCGCGAAGGACTACCTCGGCGCCATCGCGGTCGTCGCCATGGGGGAGGAGCGCCCGCTCTCGCAGGCGATGCGCCTCTGCGACGCGCTCTCGGAGGCGGTCAGCATCCCGCGGGTGTTCACCAACTACGTCTGATCGCTGGGCCCGACGAGAGTCTGGTGGGGCGCAATGATCATCAATGGGATTCAGGGCCCTACCGCCGCGTGACCTCCGCCAGCAGAAACACCCGCCTCCGCCTCCAGGCCCGGACGGACCGCGGAAACGACCTGCCATGCGGTGCCCCGCGTCGCGCTCTCGCGCGGGCATGCTCGCCGTCGCGCAGAAGCTCGGCTCGACCTCGCCGCCGTGGCGACCACCGTGGTGCCCTGGGACGCCGCCGCGCGGGCGTGGATCGACAACGTCCCCAAGCTGGTGATCCGTCGCTGAGCGAGAATAGGTCGCGGCCCGTGGTCGTTGAGCGTCGGCGTCTCTGGTGGGCGTAGGGGCGGCGGAGGAGGTCGGCGATGATGGCTTCGCGACGGGCTTGCTGGTCGGGGTTCGCGGCGCTGTGGGTGACGCTCGCCGCTCGACACGCCAGCGGTCGTCTACGACCCGGCGGGCGAGCGCGCCTGCCTCGCGGCGAGCGACGCGCGGCACTGCGGGTTCGGCTGCCTCGCGACGCGTCGGGCGTCGGGCTGCGGCGCCGCGCGCGGGGACGTGTGCCGCGTCGACGCCGATCGTGTGGTGTGCGCGGCGCTGGAGTGAGGGGCGTCTCGCGTATCGTACGCGCAACCCGATGAGCGACCCCACGGCCACCGTCCACACCGCGTCGCTGCCCGGCCTCACCGGAACACCCCGCTGCCAGGTCGTCGTCATCGAAGGCCCCGACGCCGGTCGCGCCGTCGCGCTCCCGTTGCCCGACGGTGCGGTCACGCTCGGCACCGACCCCGCGTGCGAGCTCGTGCTCACCGACGAGCGCGTGTCGCGCCGCCACGTCACGCTCCAGGCCGCGGCCGGGCGCTTCGCAGTCACCGACCACGACTCCACCAACGGAACCCTCTACGAAGGCGCGCTGGTCCATCAGTCGACGGTTCCGTTGGGCGCGACGCTCAAGCTCGGTCGGAGCTTCGTGCGCGTGGTGCCCGTCGCGCGTGCGCTGGAGGTGGCGCCGTCGCGCTCGCGTCGGTGCGGTGAGCTCGTGGGCGAGAGCCTCTCGTTGCGCGAGGCGTTCGCGGTGCTCGAACTCGCGGCCGACTCCGACGTCACCGTGCTCCTCGAAGGCGAGACGGGGACGGGCAAGGAGCTCGCCGCCCGCGCCGTGCACGACCTCTCGCCGCGACGCCACAAGCCCTTCGTCGCCATCGACTGCGGCGCCCTCCCTGAGTCGTTGTTGGAGAGTGAGCTCTTCGGCCACGTGAAGGGCGCCTTCACCGGAGCGAGCGCCCAGCGCGCCGGCGCCTTCGCCCGCGCCCACGGCGGAACCCTCTTCCTCGACGAGCTCGGCGGCGTCTCACCCGCGGTTCAGGCGCGCTTGCTCCGCGCCGTGGAGACCCGTCGTGTGCGCCCGGTGGGGGCCGACGACGACCGCCCCGCCGACGTTCGTCTGCTCGCCGCCTCGCGCCACGACCTGCTCGCGCAGGTGGCCGATGGGACCTTCCGCTCCGACCTCTACTACCGCCTGTCCGTGGTGCGCGTGACGCTCTCCCCGCTGCGCCAGCGCCGCGAGGATCTCCCGCTGCTCGTCGCCGAGCTTCTGCGCCGCCGCGGCCTGGAGCCTGGCGTGGTGGAGGGCGCCGGGCTCGACGCGCTCATGGGCCACGACTGGCCCGGCAACGTGCGCGAGCTCCGCAACGTCATCGACCGCGCCGTCGCGCTTTCACCGCGCGCGAGGTCCTTCGGTGAGCTGCGCATCGCCATCGATGGACTCGCCGCGGTGGACGACCCGTGGCCCGCGGTGACGGCGGACGTTCCGTGGGACGAGAGCAAGTCGCTGGTGCTGCATGCCTTCGAGCGGCGGTACCTGCGCTCGCTGATGGACGCATGTCAGGGAAACCTGTCGGCCGCGTCGCGGCAGTCGGGCGTAGATCGCAAGCACCTGCGCGCGTTGCTGCGTCGCCACGGGCTCACCGCGACGGAGTGAGGGCGGTCGACGAACGTGCGGTAGAGTGCCTCGTAGAGGGTCTCAGGTGACCGATGCTGACGCGAGTTTACGTCGACAATTACAGGTGTTTCACGAACTTCGAGTGGCGACCGGGCAAGCTGGTCCTGATCGGCGGGCTCAACGGCAGCGGCAAGTCGGGGCTCATCGGACTCGTGACCGCCTTCGGCCGACTCATCGACGGCACTACGGAGCTCGGTGACGAGTTCCCGGATGCCTCCCTCACTCGTTGGGAGAAGCGGAGCGAGCAGCGCGTAGAGCTCGACGTCCGTCACGCGGGGCGCGAGTACCGGTACACGCTCACGCTCGATCGAGGCGGAAAGAAGGGGCAGGTCCGCGTCGTGGAGGAGCGCCTCTTCGCTGGCGCGCAACCCCTCTTCACCTTCAAGGATGGCCTCGCCCAGGTCTACGGTGACGACGGCACGGAAGGTCCTTCCTATGGCAGCTCCACCACGCGCCTGTTGCTCTGCGCGGTCCCGGAGCGCGGGGCTTCTTCGCTGTTGACGGCCTTGCGGGATCACCTGCGCGAATCGTGGAGCCTGTCGATCGTGCCGCAGTTGATGGAGGCCGAGTCGTCCGGCGGCGTCGAGTCGCCTGACACCCTCATGCAGAACTTCGTCTCCTGGTACGACGAGGTCAGCCGCGACGGCGTAAGGCTCCAGTCCTTTCACGCCGCCCTCCGCCCGGTGTTCGATCGCTTCGAAGGACTGAAGCTGGACAAGGTGGGGCGCGACCGTTGGGTGCTCTCCGTGAGCCTCGCCAAACAGTCCCCCGACGGGCGCGCCGATCGCGAGTCGCGTTACTCCATGGACTTCGACGAACTCTCGGACGGTCAGAGGGCGCTGATCGCGTTGTACGCGCTGCTGCACTTCGGCCCTGTCGACTCGGGGCTGTTGTGCCTCGACGAGCCTGACAATTACCTCGCCCTGAGCGAGGTCGAGCCCTGGCTCAAGGCGCTGGAGCAGAAGCTCGATGAGGGTGATGGGCAGGTCTTCCTGATCTCCCACCACCCGGAGGCCATCAACCGGCTCTGGAAGTCACACGGCGCGTGGTTCGAGCGGCTCGACGCGGGCCCCGTACGGGTTCGAACGATGAACGACACCGACGGACTCACGCCCGCAGAGATGATCGCGCGGGGATGGGCCTGATGGGCAGGACGGCGACCTACGTCGTCATCGCCGAGGATCTGGCGGGCGCGCGATTCGTCGAAGCCTACCTGGCGAAGCGCGGGGTCGACGTGCGCGCGATCCGGACCCGGATCAGCCAGAGCGGTTCGGGCAAGCAGTGGGTGACGTCGGAATACCCCGGCGAGGTGAGCACCTACCGTTCGAAGCGCAACCACGTCTACAAGGCTCTGCTGGTCGCCACGGACGCCGACGAACTTCGCACGCAAGAGCGTCACGCCCAGCTCGCGAAGGCGCTCTCGGACGCGTCTCTCGATCCTCGAGGCCAGGACGAGGAGATCGTGCTCGCGATCTCGAAGTGGGAGATCGAAACGTGGACGAAGCACTTGCTGGAAGGGGTTCCCGTCTCCGAGGACGAGAAGACGGGCTGGCGGTCTGACCGTAGTGAGCGCGATTGCCCACGGGCCGGGCGACTGCTCGCCGACCACCGCACGCCGAAGCCGGCGTGTTGTCCGCCATCCATGATCGCATCCGACGAAGAGTTCGCGCGCTTGTCGTAGCTTGACCCTCCCGCTGCTCTCGCTTGAACATGGATCGCATCGGCGAGGTTCGACGGGACCACCCGCCTTCGAGCTGGCGGGCGGGCGAGTTCATCCGGGACGAGCAGACCCTCGAACTTTCCCGCGACTGGGACGACCCGACGGCGACCTTCCTCGTCGGCGTGTGGCGGGACGCCGTTCGGATGACCCCGCTTCCGGCCGAGCAGTCGGACGGCGATCATCGCGCCGTGGGCTTCCGCCTTGCCGTATCACCCTGAGCCATGACCGCCCTCATCGAACTCGGCCTCGACACCTTTGGTGATGTCACCCACGGCGCGGATGGCGCCGCGCTCCCGCACCACCGGGTCATTCGCGACGTCGTCGAGGAGGCCGTGCTGGCCGACTCGCTCGGCGTCGACTTCATCGGCCTCGGCGAGCACCACCGCGCGGACTTCGCCCTCTCCGCGCCGGACGTGGTGCTGGCCGCCATCGCGGCGCGCACGAAGCGCATCCGCCTCGGGTCGGCGGTGACGGTGCTGAGCTCGGATGATCCGATCAGGGTGTTTCAGCGCTTCGCGACGCTCGATGCGGTGTCGGAGGGGAGGGCGGAGGTGATCCTGGGGCGCGGGTCGTTCACGGAGTCGTTTCCGCTCTTCGGCTTCAAGCTCGAACAGTACGAGGCGCTCTTCGAGGAGAAGCTCGACCTCTTCGCGAAGGTGCGCGAGGAGAGAGCCTTCACGTGGCAAGGCAAGCTGCGGCCGGCGCTCACCAACCAGCGGGTCTTTCCCGGCACGGCCTCGGGCACGCTCGCGGCGTGGATCGGCGTCGGCGGTTCGCCGCAGTCGGTGGTGCGCGCGGCGAAGTACGGGCTGCCGTTGATGCTGGCGATCATCGGCGGTGACCCGGGGCGCTTCGTTCCGTACGTCGACCTCTTCCATCGCGCGCTGGAGCAGCTCGGGAAGGGGGAGCTACCGGTCGGCGTCCACTCGCATGGCTACGTGGCGGAGACCGACGCGCAGGCCGCGGAGGAGCTGTTCCCGAGCTACAAGGCGATGCGCGATCGCATCGGCGGAGAGCGCGGCTGGCCGCCGATGGCGAAGGGGGAGTTCGCGCGCGAGATCGAGGAGGGATCGCTCTACGTGGGCTCGCCGGAGACCGTCGCGCGCAAGATCGCGCGCACCGTGAAGACGCTGGGCCTCGCGCGCTTCGACATGAAGTACAGCGCGGGCGCGCTCTCGCACGAGCGGATGATGAAGAGCATCGAGATGTACGCGACGAGGGTGATGCCGCGGGTGCGCGAGCTGCTCGCGGAGGGCTGAGATGGCTCTCGCTTCGCCACCGAACGTCCCGCGTGGCAACCGCAGACGCCCGGTGCGTCGGTGGAGCGGCGGCTCAGCCCGTCATCGTGCGCGCTTGCGCTCGGCCGCGGCGGTGTACGCCGCGCGGAGTTGCTTCGCGTCCCACTCGCTCTCGGGCGTGTGGGCGAGGGGAGCGAGCAGCGCCTCGGGCGGGTCGTCGCGGCGGTCCATGATCGCGGCGATGTGCTCCTCGGCGGCGGAGCTGTCGCCGAAGACGCGGCGGGTGCGGGTCGCGAAGTGTCGCGTGAGCTCGTCGAGCGGGAGCGACACCAGCGCGTCGGCGACGTTCTCGATGAGGCCCCACTCGTTGCGCCGCGTGGCCTCGACGAGCGCGCGATCCCACTGCTCGGCGGTGCCCACGCGCAGGGCGATCACGCGCAGCCCGGGGAGGCCCTCGACGCGGTGGGCGACCTCGACGCCGTCGTCGCCGACGAACGGACACTGGCCGTTGCCCGAGATGCCGTAGCTGGTCGCCTGACCCCGCGCGAGCTCGGCGAGAACCTCCTCCACGAGCGCCGCGTCGACCGCCTCGTTGCGTCGTCGCGCGACGAAGGCGAGCCCGCGCCGGGTGTTCTCGTTGTACCGCGCCGAGCGCTCCGCGAAGGCCGCGGGCGAGACGGCGTACGCGCGGTACAGGGGCCCGTCGAGCTCGTCGGGCCAGCCGGTCATCCAGTCGAGACTCGAGCTGCGGACGGTGAGGCCGGCGCCCGCCTCGTCGCGCCGCGCGAGGGCCTCGGCGATCGCGACGGCCACGTGCGCGTCCATCCCGCCGTGGGCGAGGTACGAGAGCAGCGCGCCGTTGGGCATCGGGTCGAGGTGACCCGCCGCGACGAGGTGGCGCACCACGTCGAGCGGCGTGGCCTCATCGCCGACGGCCTCGCGGACGATCTCGCTGATCTTGTAGTTGGCCTTGGCCTTCTTCAGCTTCGTCGCGAGGGACTTGAGCTGCTTCGGGCCGAGGCCGGCGAAGGAGTCGGCGATCGAGGGCGGCGCAGGTGTCATGGCGCGATGGTATTCGCGCGGCGGTCGTGCACTAACGTTCTGCCACCATGCGACCGCACCGCGTTGCGCTGACGCTCTCGTTGACGCTCGCCACGACGGTGGCGCGAGCGCAGACCTTCGCGGTTCCGTTGGACGAGGCGCGGCACGCGATGGCTCGCGACGAGCGCCTGCGGGCCTGCACGCTCCTGAGCGAAGGCGCCGTCTCGTTGGCGGCGGGCATCCCGATGATGGTCGCGACGGACGACCCCGCGGTGCGCTGGTCGGGCGTGATGACCGCGGCCTTCGGGGCGGTGAACCTCGGGCTGGCGATCCCGTGGCTGCTGCGGGTGCCGGGCGAGGAGCGCGACGCCGCGGGCAACACCGAGCTCGCCGTGAGGCTGCGACGGTCGCGCGCCGCGCGGAGGACGGCCGCGGTGTTCGCGCTCAACGTCGGGCTCGACGTGCTCTACGTCGCCGCCGGGGCGACCGCGTGGGCGCTGGCGGACGGCGACCGCGGGATGCGCGGCGCGGGCATCGCATCACTGGCGCAGGGAGCGTTTCTGCTGGGCTTCGACCTGTGGGGTTGGGTCGCGTCGGACGCCAACGCCGAGCGCTTCGTTCGGTAAGAGGCGGCGGCACCACTGCCGCGTCGCGGACGGCGCTCGAACGGCGTAGCGTGGCGACGATGGCACCCATGCCCGCGCCGGGTGAGGACGAGACCGCGGACTCCTCGGCATCGCTCCAGGTCGAGATGCCCTGGCGTCTGCTGTCGGCGCTGACCGGGGCCGTCGTCGTTGGCTCCCTGCTGATGTCCGTCGACCTCTCCGATGGCTGGAACCCCTCGCTCCTCTACGTCGGCACATCGGTCGCGTTTCTGTTGGCGCTGGTCCCCCCGGCGCGCTGGCTCGCGCACCGAAACACCGCAGGGGACGAGCCGTTCCGCCCCTCGTCGAGACGCGCACGCGCGTCGTCGCGACCCCGTGGGCCTCCGTCGGCGTCGACCTCGGCCGCGTGACCCTCTTCGCGAGCGGCTACGTCAACCTGTTCGGGCCGTCGTCGGTCATCGACCGCTCGCCCGCGGGCGCGAGCCTCACCACCCGCGTCAACTTCTGACCTTCAGCGTCACTCGTCGCGCATCGTGACGACCGCGCCACACCCGACGCATCCGCGCCGCGCCGCACACGCTGGCCCGTCCGTCGATTGTCGACGATGCTCCGGCCGCTCCGTTGCCGACCGCCAACGCCACCCCGAGACGTCCCCGAGTGACCGCAGCGACGCGTGGGAGATCGCCCCATGCTGGATGACGAGGGCGCGCTCACGCCGGGGACCATCATCGGCGGCGAGTACGAGGTCGTCCGCGAGCTCGCCCGCGGGGGGATGGGCGCTCTCTACGTCGCGCGCCACCGCGGGTCTGACCAGCTCCGCGCGCTCAAGACGATGCACGCGCGGTATGTTACCGACCCGACGATGCGCGCCCGCTTCGCGCGCGAGGCGAGGGTCAGCGCGCAGGTCGCGAGCGACCACGCCGTCGAGGTGTTCGGCGCGGGCGTCGACGACGCGCTCCACATCCCGTGGATGGCCATGGAACTCCTCGACGGCGAAGACCTCGCCCACCTCGTCAAGCGCCGCGGCGCGATGTCCGCCGCCGAAACGGCGACGGTGATGGCGCAGCTCGGGCACTGCCTCGGCGCGGCCCACCGCGCGGGCATCGTCCACCGCGACCTGAAGCCCGCCAACGTCTTCGTCGCGGTGTCTCGTCGGCAGGGCGATGCCTTCACGGTGAAGGTGCTCGACTTCGGCATCGCGAAGTTTCTCAACCTCGCCACCGCCAACGCGACCACCAGCTCCATCGGCTCGCCCCTCTGGATGGCGCCCGAACAGACCAACCCCGAGACCCCCGCTTCACCCGCGACGGATGTGTGGTCGCTCGGTCTGCTGGCGTTCTTCCTGCTCACCGGGCGCGTCTTCTGGATGACGCCGACCTACGCCAACGCCAACGTCGCCGCGCTGATGGGTGAGCTGCTCGTGCTCCCGCTCCCGAGCGCCTCCGCGCGGGCCGCCGCGCTCGGTGCCGACGGCAGCATCCCACCAGGCTTCGACGAGTGGTTCGCCCGCTGCCTCTCCCGGGACGCCTCCGCGCGCTTCGCCGACGCGAGCGCCGCCGTCCCGCCGCTGGTCGCGCTGCTGCAACGCTCCGCTGCCCCGCCGACGCGCCCCGACGCTCACGTCCCTCCGACGGTGGCGATGCCCGCGATGACGCTCACCGGGCCCGCGCTCGCTGCACCTCCTGCGCCCGTCGCTCCTCCCGCCGTGCCAGTGCGGTCACGTCGCGCGAGCGTCGCGGTGGTGTGCCTCGCGGCGCTGCTCACCGTCGCCTTCGCCGTCGCCGGCGTCTCGGTCTTCCGCCACTTCAACGCCGACCGTCACCCTGCCGCTGTCGCAGCGCCGCCCGCGGTCGCACCCGTTGTTGCGCGTCCGATCGCCGCGGCGCCGCCACCCGCGCCCGTCGCTCGCCCGGTCGCCGCACCGCCCGTCGCCGCACCGCCCGTCGCCGCACCGCCCGTCGCCGCCGAGGCGCCGTCGCGCTCCCGCCGGGCGAGCGAGCGCGCGGCCCCGGTCTTCGTGCTGCCTTCCCTGGCGCCGCCGTCGGACGACGACCGCGACCGTCGGCGGCGTCGACGCGAGCGCCGAGGCGGCGATCCGCGAAGCCCCTTTGGGGTGTTTCGACAGGTCCGCTGAAGCCCTGCGACGATCGACGAAGCGACCGCGCTCACCCGTCGACGCGGAAGAGCGTCTCCTGCCCGCCCGGCCTCGTCCAGAACACCTGCAACGCGATGTCGAAGCGCGGACCCTGGAAGTACTCCACCACCACGCGGTGCTCACCCGCGCTCAGCGGAACCGCCCCTTCGCCCCAGGTCGGCGGGTGGATGCCGTCGTTGCTGATGACGGTGTGGCCATCGATCACCAGCCGCGCGCCGTCGTCGGCCAGCACCCGGAAGCGATACTGCCCCGCGCTCGCGACGCGGAAGGTTCCGTTGTAGCGAACCCCGAACCACTCGACCCGATCGGGCACGCCGGGGAACCCTTGGCTGAAGCTCCGCGGCGCGATGTTGACCTCGTGCGCGAAGAGCGTCGCGATGGGTCGCAGCTCGCTGAAGTCCGGGAGGTGGTGGGTGTTTTCGGGCAGCGCAAAGACCTCGCCGCGGAGCATGCCGGGCTGCTCCTGCGTCGAGCCGAAGGGCGAGGTCGCCACCTCCATCGGCGCGGTGGGTCCGGCCGACGGGGTGGGCCCGAGCACGACGAGCGTGGTCGTCGCGACCGGGTGCAACGGCTCGCTCGCGAGGCAACCGACGGACAGCACGGACATCGCACAGAGAACGGATCGGAGATGGCGCATCGGGAGACCTCGTCGCTTCCTGGCCGCCTCAGGTCGGCGGTCGGTGATTGCGACGTTGGTACGCGGCCGAAGCTCTCGGCTTACAGCCATCATGGGAAAATAATTGTGCGATGAAAACGGGGCCGATCGCTCGATGGCGACAGGCGTGTTCATTGGGCCACGCCGCCGTGGCTGCCGACCCTCGCTCTGTCTTGTCAGGCCGACTGAGAATGCTTCAGTCGATAACCAACAAGAATGACGGTTGCCGTCAAAGCACCAGGTCGTTTTCCCCCACCGCGAGCTGCAACCGCGCCATCGCGAGGTTCGCCGCCTCCCGGTCCAATGCCAGGTACAGAAACACCCGCGGCCGCCCCCGCAGCGGGCGGATCAACTGATACCGACTCCCCATCGTCAGCACCACGTCCTCGATCTCATCCTGCAACGCCATCCGCTCGACCGTCGCGCGCAGCAGCCCGACCAGCTCTGCGCTGCCCTCCGTCGAGGCCGCCGGGTCATTGCCCGCGCTCCACAACCCCACCGGCTGGTCGCGGTCGCCGTCCACCACCGCCGCGCACAGGAAGCCGTCGAGCTCGCTCAGCCGTCGCAGCAGCGGCTCTGTCGTCGTCGCGAGCGCGTCGTCCCTCTCGTCGTCCGTGGTCACCTCCGGTGGCGGTGCGGCAACGGGGTGCACATCACTGATGACCTCCGACGCCTCGCTGCCGATCGCGCCATGCAGCGTGGGGCTGCCCGTGAACAGCCCGCCCAGGTCGAACCCGTCGCTCGGCGGCGGGGGATGGGTGTCTCGGGTCACCTCCAGCGCCTCGTCGTTGAGGCGATGGGCCTCCATCATCAGCGCCGAGAAGCTCATCTGGATGGTGCGCCGGTCGGTGCGCCGCGGGTGCCAGGCAAACGACCCCTTGGGCCACCCGACCTGGTCGCGAAACGACTCGAAGCCCTCGACGTCGCCGCTGCTGGCGTGGACCACCTGCCCCCGCTCGAACCACACCTCGCCCTGCCTCCCCATCGAGGACACCGCCATCAGCCCGGTGGCGCCCGACATCGAATAGAGCTGGAGGATGTCCGACAGCGACGAGACCGCGACCGCGCCGTGGAAGGCGTCCTGCGGGGTCTCCAGCAGGCCGCGCACGGTCTCCTTCAGCGCGGCGAACGCGAAGGGCTTCGGGAGGTACGCGACGGCGCTGCGCCGGGCGCTGGCGGTGATGGGGTCGTTGGGGAAGGCCGAGATGACCACCGTCGGCGCGACGCCCCAGGTCGCGGCCACCTGCGTGATGAGATCGAGGCCCGTGAGGTCGGGCATGCGGACGTCCGTGATGAGCACCGCGGGTTTGGCCTCACGGAGCCAGTCCGAGGCCTCGCGCGAGTCGGTGGTGGCGCGCACGCGAGCTTCGCCGAACTCCGCCCGCAGCATCCCCCCGACCGCGAGCACGAGCTCGGCCTCGTCGTCGACGAAGACGATGGACCCGACCTGGCTGGGGTGCGGGCTCAGCAGCTTCGCCATCGCGCGCTCTGAGCAAGCCGGACCATGGGGCATCGCATGCCCCCATTGAATAGCGGCGAATCCCCCCGGTGAACACCGCTTTCGAGTCGCCGGCCTCCCCGCGGGGGGGGTCAGGGCACGCGAGCGATGTACGGCATGGTCTTGCGCGGGCGGCGCACCGATCCGTCGAGCACCGCGCACACGCGCACGGGGCGGCCGCCGATGACGACGCGCTGGTCGCGCACGGTCATCGAGAAGACCGTCTCGTTGCTGCGCTGGCCGAGGGTCTCGTAGCGGTCGCCCTCGTGGCCGCGGAGCTGGTTGCCCCAGGTGTCGCGGGCCGCGGGCGGAAACAGCGCGGCCTCGTCGAGGCCGATCATGGCCGCGCGCTGGTAGCCGAAGAGCTCGGCCGCGGCGCGGTTGGCGTCGATGACCACGCCGTCTTCCGTCGCCCACATCGCCGAGGGGTTGGACTCCACGAGGTGACGGAAGCGCCGCTCGCCGTCCTCCTGCGCCGCGCGCTGCTGCTGCGCCGACGCCTGGGCGCGGTCGAGCGAGCGACGGGTGTGTTCGACCTCCGCGAGCGACGCGCGCAGGGTGATCTCGGCGACGACCGAGGCGGCCATCTGTTCGAGGAGGGCGACCTCGTGGTTGGTCCATACACGCGCGACGTCGTCGAGTACGCACAGCGTCCCGACCGGGGTGCGCCCGGCGAGCAGCAGGGGGACGCCCAGGTACGCGCCCGCCCCCCGCATCTCGGCGCCGGGGTACGCGCTCAGGCGGGACTCGGCGTGCAGGTCGTCGACGCGCAGGGCCGACCGCGCGGCGATGGTGTGCACGCAGAGCGACTCGTCGAGCGGAACCCCGCGCTCGGCGCCCCAGGTCCCGTTGATGTCCACGGCGCTCTTCACGAACTGCCGCCGGTCGTCGAGCAGCGACACCAGCGCGACGGGCGCCGCGAGGAGCGTCGAGGCGAGCGCGGTGAGGCGATCGAAGGCCGCGTCGGCGGGCGTGTCGAGGAGGCCCGTCGCCCGCACGGCGGCGACGCGCACCGGGTCGCGCAGCACGCGGAGGGCCTTGGCGCCGACACACTCCAGCGGGTCGCGTTCGAGGGCCACGCGCGCCAGGGAGACGGCGCTCGGGCGGACGCCGCCGCGGCCGTGGTCGTTCGGGCCCGGGGGCAGCGTCGCGGGGCGGCCGAGGAGGTATCCCTGACCGAGCATCACCCCGAGGCTACGCAGCGCGACGAACTCCGCGCGGCGCTCGATGCCCTCCGCGAGCACCGTGACGCCCATCTCGACACCGAAGGACACGAGCGCGGCGACGAGGGCGCGGCGCGCCGGGTCGAGGTCGAGGTCGCGCGCGAGGTTGACGTCGAGCTTGATGAAGTCCGGGCGGAGCTGGAGGATGTGATGGAAGCTCGCGAAGCCGGCGCCGACATCGTCGACGGCGAGGCGGGCGCCGCGGGCGCGCAGGGGGGCGAGCGCCCGCTCCAGCATGAGGTAGTCCTTGACCACCGCGTGCTCGGTGATCTCCAGCACGATGCGCGACAGCGAGCCCTCGCCGAGCGCCGCGAGGAGGCCCGGCGCGACGAGGGTGAGGGGCGCCACGTTGACCGTCAGAAACGCCCCTTCGGGCAGGGCGTCGAGGTTTTCGATCGCGCGACGGACGGCGGCCAGCTCCAGCTCGACGCCGTAGCCGAGCTCCCACGCCTCGGCGAACCAGACGTCGGGACCGCGGTGCGGTTCGAGGGTGAAGCGGGCGAGGGACTCGAAGCCGACGACCTCCCGCGTCGCGAGGTCGACGATGGGCTGGTAGACCATGTGAAAGGCGCCGGGCACGAGCGCCGCGTGCAGCGGGGCTTCGCTCTCGTCGTCGAGCGTGAAGTCGACAAACCCGAGCTCGACCCCGTTGGCCGGTTGTGCGCAGTCACGGGTGATCGAGTCTTCGAAGGTCGCGACGAACGAGGCGGCAGCACTCAAGTTTCGGTGGCTCATTGGTCGTGACCCTCGCTTCCAATCTGGCTCGAACCGCTTGTCCGTTGTTCGATGGGGCTGCGCCGAAACACAGTGGTTTCAGCGCCGTCCGACGTGAGGAGGTATCCGGCGTACCCTCTTCATTGTGGTGAGAGGGTGTCCGTTTGAGTGGTTGCGGTATCAGCCACTCGGTTGTGATGTAGGCGTCGGTGATCCCTTTTGAGGGAGTTCGTCCGACCGGATCGGCCGCAACCGGGAGAAGCGCCGTTCGCCCCTGGAGACTTGTCACAGCTTTGACGGTCCGACAAGGGCCGTTCTGTCAAAAGTTCGACGGTCCGGCCTTCTCCCTGGCATCAACGATTTGTCGGCAATTCGTGGAGTTTCAGACGATGACGGAAGGTGCTTTCGTGACAGGTGGGCACAGTCGCCTACCTGACCATCGTCGCTCTCGACCCGACTGAAGCACTCGGGCGGTGTTTAGAGGGGAGCGTGTCGTGTCGGCACGGTGGACGTGACGTCACGGCACTCATGACGGGGGCGCCGTGGCCTGCTGGCGGTTGATCGCGATGGGCACGCGGGTTGCCGTACGCCGCGAGCGATGAAGTCCGCTGTGCTTGTTGCCTTCGCTCTCGTTTCCCTCGTCGCGCCCGCTGTGAGCGCGCAGGACCACCCGACAGACAACGTCCCCGTGGTGCTCGAATCGACCGGGCGGGCGCAGGAGGTTCGCGTCGAGTGGCGCGGGCCGGTGGCGTGCGAGACGCCGTGCACGGTGCACCTCCGGCCGGGGTTTCATACGGTGTGGATGGGAGGTCACGGGCTGCGCGCGACGGTGGTTCCGCTGGAGGTTTCGCCCGAAGGGATGCGGGTGCGGGTGCGGGCGGTGTCGCGCGGGCGGCTCGTCGGCGGGATCATCCTGACGGCCCTTGGGGGCAGCTCGCTCCTCGTGATGGGAACGCTCTCCATCGTCTCGTTGAGCGGCCCATCGGGCGACGAGTACAACGAGTTCATGGGAGCTCTGCTTGGAGGGATGGGGCTGCTCATCGGTGTGCCGTCGCTGGTCGGCGGCGTGGTGATGCTGTCGGGGACGGAGACAGGGGTCGAGAGCGTGACGCCCACCCGGTCGGCGCCGCCGTGGACGCTCGGCATGGCGCCGCTCCGCGGGGGTGCGATGGCGGGCGTGACCGTGACGTTCTGAGCGCGACGTCGCGTCGCGCCGTGACGCCCCCGTCAGCGCACGGGCCTGAGGTCGTGCTCTCTCAAGACGCGCCCCGCTGAAGACGCCCCGCTGCGGTCGACGCCGGGCGCACGAATTCCTCCCGTCAGACGATCGGCCCTCGGGTAGCGTCGCGTCCCGCATGAAACCCGAGAACGAGCTCAACGCGCGCACCATCCTCCTGGGCTGTCTGTTGTGTGCGGTGGCCGCCGCCGCCACGCCCTACGTCACGCTCAAGCTGGGACAGAGCGTCGACCTCACCATGGGCGGGATGTTCCTCGCCGCATTCGTGCTCGGCAAACGCACCAAGGGGCGCGAGCTCGGCATTCAGCTCAACCTCATCCAGTCGATGATCGGGATGGTGTCGGGGATCGCCTTCATGGTCGTGATCCTCGCGGCGTTCTTCTACATCAAGGCGATCACGGGTCGGGACATCGGCTTCCACCCGTCGTCGTGGCAGATGTTCGCGTGGCTGGTGGTCTCCGCCAACCTCGGTCTCTTCATGGGGATCATCCCCCGCAGCTCGATTCTCAAGGACCGCAAGCTGCCGTGGCCGGGCTCCGTCGCGACGCTCTCCATCGCGCAGACGCTCACCGACCCGAGCGCCACCGAGAGCACCAAGGCCCGCCGCGACCTGCTCACCACCACCACGGGCGTCGCGGGCTTCCTCACCTTCCTGCGCGACGGCCTCGGGGTCATTCCGTCCATCGTCGGCAACCCTCTGCTCAACATGTCCATGGGCCTCGAGCTCGCCGCCATCGGGCTCGGCATGCTGGTGCCGCTCTCGGTCGGCCTCTCCGGGCTCGCCGGCACCTGGATCGTCAACACCTTCGGCGAGCAGGCCGCCCGCTACTCCGCGCTCTCGGGCGTTCCGGAGGTGATGCTCGGGCGCTGCCTCACCTCGCTCGATGGCCTCGCGGGACAGACCGGCGCCGAGCGCGACGCGACGGTGGCCTTCCTCACGCAGTCCTGCGGCAAGGCCGCGGACTTCTCGCAGGCCCACTCGCACTTCAAGTACGTCGTCCAGTGGATGATGTGGCCCGCCACCGCGATGATGATCGCCGCGGCCGTCACCAGCGTGCTCATCCCCGTCGTGCAGAGCGTGCTCGCGCGCAACGCCCCGCCCGAAGAACACCCGTTCCAGTCGCAGGCCGATGAGACCATTCCGACCTGGTGGACGGCCGCCGGCCTCGGCGTGAGCGTGGTGGTGCTCGTGGGCATCACCACCCTGTGGTTCCACATGCCGGTGGCGGAGGTGCTGCTCGCGGTGGCGATCCAGCCGCTGCTCATCTTCGCGGGCCTCCGCGTGCTGGGCATCACGGGCTCCGGTCCGGTGTCGCTCATGGCCAACGCGACGCAGTTTCTCTTCGGCATGCTGTGGCCCGCGCAGATTCGCGCCAACCTCACCGCCGCGTACATCAGCGCGAGCCCGCAGGCCTCGTCGGAAAACGTGGTGCCGGCCTTCTGGGTCGCGCAGCGCCTCGGCGGGCGCTTCCGCACGCTGGTCATCGCGCAGCTCATCGTGATCCCCATCGGCGCGCTGCTCACGCCCATCGTGTTCAACGTGCTTCAGCACACCTACGGCATCGGGCTCAACCCGGGGCAGCTGTCGGCCCCGACGGGCCTCAAGATCGCCACGCTCGCCATCGCGATGGAGCGCGGCCTCGGGTACCTCCCGCACGGCGCGCTCACCGCCTCGAAGGTGGGCATCCTGCTCGGGATCGTCTTCGAACTCCTCCACGCGGTGCGCAACAAGGACGGCGGGAGCAGGTTCTGGTTCATTCCCATCCCCGCGGCGCTGGGTTTTGCGCTCATCCTGCCGCCGTCGCTCAACATCGCCATCGCCATCGGGGCGGTGGCCGCGGCCGTGTGGCGCAAGGCCTCGCCGGGCGAGCAGGGGACCTTCGAGAGCTACGCCGCGCCGCTGGCGTCGGGGCTCATCGCGGGTGAAGCCGTCATCGGGTCCATCCTGATGCCCGCGCTCGCGATGCTGCTGGAGCTCATCCGTCACTGAGCGGGACGCGCTCTCCAGTCGGCCGACGCCCAGCCCATCGGCCATGCGGTGGAAGCAGGCGAACATCGACGCGGCGCTGGTGATCTGCGAGATGCCGACGCCCGGCGTGAGGGTGGAGCCTCTCCACGACGGCGAGCATCACCCGCTCGCGCTCGTCGAGGGGCGCCGTCCGCCAACCCTGCTTCATCGACTCGCGGAGTGACCCATCCTGGGTCACGACACGCACAAGCTCCGTGCGACTCCGGTCAATCGTGGCACTCGTTGAGCACCGGGACGGTCGTCGCGATGAGCTCAGGAGCGCGCCGCGACAACGGGAGCGCCGGTGCGAGCGCCCTTGTTGCTCGTGTTAGCGTCGGCGCGTACTTCGACGAAGGGGCCTCGTGATGCGCGCGATGTGGAGCTGCCTGGTGATTGTCTGCGGCGCCGCCTGCGCGCCCGCGGCCGTCTTCTTTCCGGGTCAGGACGCGACCGTGGTGGACCAGGGGGTCGCCCCCGCCGACGCCGCTGCCCCCGTCGACGCCGCTGCCCCCGTCGACGCTCCGACGGACACGCCCTCACCGACGGACACGCCCACTCCGACGGACACGCCCACTCCGACGGACACGCCCACTCCGACGGACACGCCCACTCCGACGGACACGCCCTCTCCGACGGACACGCCCTCTCCGACGGACACGCCGCCCCTCTGCACGCCCGGGTCGACCGCGTGCGACCCGACCACGCGCGACCGCGTCACCTGCGACCCCGATGGTTTCGGGACGTCACCGACGCCGTGTCCCTCGGGGCAGTCGTGCCGCGGCGGGAGCTGCGTGATGCGGGTGTGCGTCCCCGGGAGCACGACCTGCGAGGGCGCGCGCATGGTGCGAACCTGCGACGCCGACGGCCTCGCCACCACCGCCACGGCATGCCCCTCGACGTCCGCCTGCGTGGGCGGCGCGTGCATGGGCTGCGCGTGCACTCCGGGAGCGGCGACCTGCTCGGGCGCGTCGTCGCGGAGCACCTGCAACGCCGACTGCCTCGGGTCGACGGTGGCTCCGTGTCCGACGCCTGCGCACGCGACGTCGCCGGTGTGCGGCGGAACGGGCGTCTGCGGGTTTGCGTGCGAGGCCGGCTATGGTGACTGCAACGGCGCGGCCGACGACGGGTGCGAGACGGTGCTCGCCACGACTGCGGCCCACTGCGGCGCCTGCGGGCGAGCGTGCGCGGCCGGGACGGCCTGCGTGGCGGGAACCTGCGCGAGCGGTCCCACGGGCGAGCAGATCTTCACGACGTCGGGGACCTTCGTGGTGCCCGCCGGGGTGAGCGCCGTGAGCGTGGTGGTGGTCGGGGCCGGCGGCAGCTTCGCCTACGTGGTCTCCACGCAGGGCGGCCAGGGGGGTGGCGGCCTCTGCTACCGCAACGACATCGCCGTGACGCCGGGCGCGCGCATCGCGGTCGTCGTGGGGGTGTCTCCCGCGTCGGGCGGCAACGGCGGCGACAGCAGCTTCAACGGCACGCTCATCGCGCGCGGCGGGCGGGGGACGACCACCGCGACCGGCGGCGCCGGCGGCGGCGGAACCGGCGGCACCTGCTTCACGGGCGGCGCCGGTGGCAACGCCGCCGGTTATCGCAACTGGGGCGGTGGCGGCGGGGCCGCGGGCTACGCCGGGGACGGCGGGCGCGGTGGCACCGGGCACTGGATGATGTGCCTCAACGACGCGACCGCGGGCAGCGGCGGTGGCGGTGGTGGCGGTGGCGCCGTGGGCTCCACGGTCAGTGCGGACGACGACATTGGTGGGAGCGGCGGCGGCGTGGGCCTCCGTGGCATCGGAGCAAACGGCGCCGCGGGCGCGCCGCACTGCAACACCAACCGATCTTGTTATGGCTACGGCTATCCCGGCGGCGGCGGATCGGGCGGAGGCGCGGGCACTGGGCGCGGCGGCACGCGCGCCGAGTGCGGCGGCACCGGCATCTCGGGCATCGGCGGCAACTACGGTGGCGGCGGGAGCATCTCGCGCGGAGGCGACGGCGCCGTGCGGGTCATCTGGGGCCCCGGGCGCTCCTTTCCCAACAGCGCGATGTGAGGCAGCGACGATGCAACGCTGGGAGCGAACGGTCGACGGTCGGAGCGACGTCTGGGAGTTCGAGCGCGCGGGCGCGGTGATCACCGAGCGCGCGAGCAGCGCGGGCGCGACACCCATCGTGCGCGAGCACCACTGCGACAGCGAGGCGACGGCCGAGGGCGTGCGCCTCCGCATGGTCGCGCAGCGTGAGCGCCAGGGCTACGCGCGGGCGGCTGGCGCGGTCGAGGCGCCCGCGGTCGCGCGGCCGTCGTACCCGGGCCTCACCGACGCCCAGGTCGAGGCGCTGATCCTGCGCGTGGGGAAGGCCGCGGGCGGGGAGGCGTACGGCTTCGGTGAGGCGATCCAGAAGGTCACCGGCGCGTGGGAAGGGCGGCACGCCATCGGGTGGTTTCTGCTGGAGCACGGGCTGGTGGAGGGCGAGCGCATGCCCGGCTTCTGGGACTTCCTCGCCGAAGACGCCGCCCTCGCCGACCCTGCGACGGTGCTCGCGTTGCTGGCGAAGGTGCCCACGGGCAAGGACTTTTCGAAGCTCTTCAAGTACGGCCCGGGGGCGTGGTGGGTGGCAGGCTCCGCGCGTTCCCTCGATGTCCTCCTCTTCGCCGCGTACCAACGCGACCCTGCACTCTTCGAGGACCGCGGTCGTGAGCTCGGCGAGGCCGCCCGGCGCTCGCTCGACTTCGTGCGCGGCCGTTCGGGCGTGGCGGTCGCCTCCGTGCGCGCGCGGTCGCTGCTCACGGAGTTTGCGACCGTGCAGGTGAAGCACGGCCTCGCCTCCAACCAGGAGCTCGCCCGCGTCGACGACGGCGCCGTCACCCGTCCGCGGGTCAGCGATCCCGCCGCGGTGCGCGCGGTGGCGCTGCGCTTCGGAACCGCCGCCGACTGGGACGCCGCCATGGTGAAGGCCGCCCTCGCGGCGAAGCAGATCGACCTCCGCAACGCGCACGACGCCCTGCGGGCCTGCACCGCGGCCGAGCTCGCGACGCTGCTGGCGCGCCGCGGGTCCTTCGGCAGCAACGACCAGCTCGCCCTGGAGCTTCGCCTCGTCGAGGTCGATCGCGACGACGCGCCCGACGCGCTGCTCGCCGCGGCCGAGGCGCTGCCCGACGACAACCACGCCCGCGCGGTGCGCGAGATGCTCGCGGTGATCGCCGCGCGCCGCTTCGTCGACCGCGGCCTCGCCGTCCCGCCGTCGCTCGTCGCCTTGCTGCACTTCGAGTTCTTCTCGGGCGTCTACCACGAGAGCATTCGCCCCTACGTGGACGGGCTGCGGGCGCTGCCGCGCGCCGACGTCATGGCCCTGGCCGAGCGCGCGCTGGGCGAGCCGGTCTACTACGGCCGTGGGCTCGCAGCGCTGCTCGCGTGGCCCGACGACGCGCTGCTCGGGCGCTTCTTCGATCGCGACGTCACCAACGTCTACCTCGAAGTCGAGGTGGTCGGGCGCTTCGGCCCTGCCGCCCTGCCGCACCTCGCGCGGGTGTGGGAGTCGACCCCGCGAGAGAGGAAGCGAACGCGCCACCAACAGATACTCGCCGCCCTCGCCACCGCAGGCGATCGCGGTGAGACCGTCGACCCTTCGTGGGACGGGTTCATCACCTTCGACGAGGAGGGCGTCGAGGCGCTGTCCTACTGGGACACGTCGCTCGCCCGTGTGCGCGAGAGGGCCCTCCGCGCGCTCCCGCCCGACCGCCGCTCCGCGGTCCTGTTGCGCGGTGTGACGGAGCGCCGCTGGCCCGAGCGAGCACTGGCCGCGGCGCACGTGCTCGACGACGCTGACGCCCGCGCGGCGGTGACGGCCGCCCACACCCGTCGCGTCGAGGGTGCGTCCTGACAGAGCGGGTGAGCGCGCCACGCCGGAATCAGCCGCAAGGACGCAAGGGTCGCAAGGGACAGAACGATTCGTAGAGCGAGGTCTCCCACGACCGCAGCAACGAATCCTTCAATCCATGCTCACCCCATCTGCCCTTGCGCCCCTTGCGCCCTTGCGGCTGTCTCCTCCGCAGCCGCCCCTACCAGTCGCCGATGACCACGCGGTCGGCGCTCTTCCACTCGACCTGCGGGGGCAGCGCGGCCACCCCCATGAGCGCGCGCAGCGGCTCGTCGCTGCCCTCCAGCATCGCCCAGCACCAGCCCTCGTCGACCCGCCACGCCGCCGCCATCACGTCGGACCAGCCGTACGAGTCGTCGCCGCCGTCGACGAGCTCCAGCGAGGCGACGAGGTAGTTGCCGTCGTCGACGCAGTAGCTCACGCGGGCGTGGGTCCCGCGTCCCTTGCGGCAGAGGCACGGCAGCCGCGAGAGCGCGTCGCCGAAGTACGTGATGCTGTCGAGCGGCGCGGGCTCCTCCGACAGATACACCGCAGGAAACGGAACCGCCTTGCGCGCGCCCCAGTCCTCCGTCTCGGGCTTCGGCGCGAAGGACGCGTACTCGTAGTTGTCCCGCTGGGTCTGTCCGCGGCGCAGCACCACCGGCTTCTTGCCGCGCGCCTTCGCCCCGAGCTTGAGGTCGTGCAGCACGCGAACGACGTCCTCGAAGCTCCGCACCGCGAAGGCCGTCGCTGCGGCCGGTGTTCCGCCGGCGTCGCCCAGGTGCCGTCGCCACGGTTCGGCCTCGTCGCCTCCCATCGTCAGCAACGCACCGCGCGCGAACGTCGCACCCGGCTCGTCGAGGAGCATCGCCGCCGCCGCGAGCGCGTGGGCCGCCGACGCCGAGCGCACCCCCGCGACGTCGGTGTACCCCTGCGCCGTATCGAGCCCGTTGAGGAGCGCAAACGCCGCCTCGGCCGCGCGCACCGTGTACTTCGCCCGCAGCGTCAGCTCGACGACCGCTGCCCCGTCGCCCTCGGCCGTGACGCGCACCGAGCCCGCCTCCGCGGGCAAGCCCATGAAGGCACCGTGCATCACCGCGCCGTCGATGCCGACGTACATGCCGTCGCGCGCGACCTCGACGGCGAAACACACGCCGCGGTCGGCGTCGAGCGGCGGCGTGGCGCCGGACATCACCTGCGACGTGGTGACGGTCCAACGCTCGGCGTCGACGTCGACGGTGAGCGTCACGTCGCGGCGGAGGCGCACGGTGAAGCGACGAGCGCCCTGTACGCGGCCGGTGATCCAGAGGTCAGGTGACGGCGCCGCGAGCTCGACCTCGGCGGCGGGCGCATCGATCGAGGCGAGCAGCGCCGGGAGGCCCTGCCACGCGGTCTCGTTGCGGTTGGCGCCGTAGTGCTTGAGCAGCGCCTCGATGCCGGGAGCCCACGCGGGGCGCAGCGCCTTGAGGGCGCCCGAGAGCTGGTTCTCCCGGGCGCCGAGGACCTCGGTCACCCGCGCCATTTCGAAGCGCGCGATGGCGTGTCGATACACCGCGCGATCGGCCCCCGCCCACAGGAGCGCCCACCCGACGCCCCACTCGCTGGCCGGGTAGTGCCGGGTGATGGCGGCGTCCCAGCGCACCTCGTCGAGCGCCGCGGTGAGCGCGTCGGGGTCGGCGCCGCGACCGAGACGCCCACCACGCAGGGCGCGCTCGTAGGCGCCCGGGACGTCGGCGAGGTGCGGGTCGAGGGCGACGATCTGGAGGAGGTCGGCCCACCCGTCGGGGGTCAGCAGGTCGGCGCCGGGGCGCTCGGTGATGGCGCGCTCGATGGCGGCGAGGGCGGTGGGCTCCTTCCGCGCCGTTGCATCGGTCGCAGACCGTGGTTGCAGGTCGACGCTCGGGTCACGGCCGAAGCGGGGCATCGAGCGCTGCTGTCCCGCCCACAACGGAAACGGCGGTGGCGGCAGCGACACGATCACGCGAGCGCGTTCGACAGCGCTCGACGCCGTGCTGTTGGCCAGGAGCACACGCCCCGCGGCGGCGGCTCCGACCTCGCCCATGGTCGCGAGCGCCGTGGCCGCGACGCGCCCGATGGTCTCGTCGTCGAGCAGCGCGGCGACCCCGTCGGCGCACTGCGCAAAGCCCTGTTCAGCGACGCGGGCGAGCGCGACCTCGAAGTGCCCCGCGCGCTTCGCACACGCGCGCAGAAACTGCTCGACCTCCGCCGCGTCGAGCAGCGCCGCGAAGGGAAACAGCGACGAGCGCTCGTGCTTCTGCGCCCGCGCAACGCACCCGATCAGCGCCGCCCCGTAGGCGCGCTTGACCCACGCGGGCAGCGCGACGGCGCGCGGTGCCAGCCAGGTGCCGAGGCACCACACCTCGTAGACATGGATGACGGCGCCGGCGTCGCGGAGGTACGCGCCCTGCGCTTCGACGGTCGCGAGCTGGAGGAGGTTGGCGTAGCTGCCGCCGGGGGAGGCGACCTTCCGCTTCGCGCAGGCGACCCCGAGCGCCTCGCCGGCGGCGGCGTAGAGCGGTCGTTCGAGCGGGTCGGCCGCGACGATGGGGGACAGCAGATCGGGGAGGGCGTCGGGGTGCTCGACGGCGGCGAGGCGAACGAGCTGTTCGCGGGTGACTGGACCCGGAGTGCGAACGTTGAAGCGGGCGGCGAGGGCGCGGACGGCGGCGGGCTCCGGTCGCGTCGCGAGCCACTGCCGCAGGGCTTCGAGGTCGTCGATGGCGGGCTCGCTCATGGCCGCATGGCGTAGACCGCCCGCGCCCCACCTCGCAAGCGCCCCGTCAGTCGCCGCAGTGGACGCACGGCGACGGCCACGGGTCGGCGTGCGCGGGGTTGGTCAGAAACTCCCGATCGGTGAGGCTCTCCAGGAAGGCGATGAGGTCGGCGCGCTCTTCGGGTGTCACCGCGAAGCCCACGAGGAAGCCGCTGCGCAGCGGGCTCTGGCTGCCGACGCCCGCGTTGGGTCCGCTCGTGATGGTGCGGCCCGCGGCGGCGTAGTGGTCGATGGCGTCGTTGAGCGTCGCGACGCTGCCGTCGTGCATGTACGGCGCGGTGACGGCCACGTTGCGGAGGCTCTGCGCGCGGAAGCGACCCATGTCCGCCGCGAGCCCGGTGATGGAGTAGACGCCGGTGTTGGGCTCCGGGTAGGCGCCCGTTCCGTTGAGGTTGTAGAGCCCGGTGTTGTGGAAGCGCGCCTCGAAGGTGCTGCGCCCGACGTAGTTCACCGAGTCCGTCAGGTTGAACCCGTTGTGGCAGTGGAAGCACTCCAGCCGCTCGGAGTTGAACAGCTCCGCGCCGCGCACCGCGCTCGCCGACAGCGCCGTCGTGTCGCCGCCGTACACCTGCCGGTCGTACGGTGACCCGCCCGAGATGAGCGTGCGCTGGAAGCTCGCCAACGCGCGCGCGATGTTGGCCACCGTGAACGTCTCGCCCTCGCCCGGAAACGCCCGCGGGAAGAGCGCGACGTACCGCGGCTCGGCGCGCAGCCGTTCGAAGAGCCGCGCCTCCGTCCCCGCCAGGCCGAGCTCCACCGGCTCGCGCCCGAACATCGGAACCAACGCCTGTTGTTCGAGCGTGAGCAGCAGCGGGTTGGCCCACGTGAGCGTCGTGGCATACGCCACGTTGGCGAGCCCCATGGAGTTGCGCGGGTGCATCTGCCCCGTCGACCCGATGGACGTCTCCCTCCCATCCGTGAACGCCCGCGCCTGCTCATGGCACGACGCGCACGCCTGCGTCCCATTGTCCGACAGACGTCGGTCGTAGAAGAGGTGCCGCCCGAGCTCCACCTTCACTGCCGACATCGGGTTGTCGGCCGGAACCACCGGCTGCGGAAACCCCGGCGGCAACCGCCACGCATACCCATCGCCCACATCGGTGACATCCGCGACGTCCGCGACGTCCGCGGTGCCTGCATCGGTGACGGATGACCCGCGGTCGTCGGTGTGGGCGTCGACGGGCACATCGGTGGGGCCAGGACAGCCCGCGAGGGCCGCCGTCACCGACAGCAACAGCCCCAGCCCCGCGGACTTCACTCGACCCTGAACGCCGTCTGCGTCGCCGCCGCGGCCGCGCCCGTCGTCCAGTCGAGGCCGAGCGTTCGGAACGACGGCGTGCACGACGGTGTAAACGAGTGGCAGCCCGCGTTGGCCGTGATGTCGTCGCCGGCCTTCACCACCGCGAGATCGACCACGACGCGCTGCCGCGACGGATCGAAGGCCGCGAAGTTGATCTCCGGGCGGTTGGGCTTCGCGCAGGTGGTGACGGGCGTCCCGGCGGCGGGGTTGCCCATGCAGCCGGTGGAGCCGACGTGGGTGAAGTGGTCGTTCATGACCATCATCGAGCCGAGGTCGCCGGTCACCGAGCCGTCGGCGACGCCGCCGTCGAGGGTGACGGGGCGCGTCGCGGCGGCGCGGGTGACCGCGGCGAAGAAGAGGTGACCCGAGTTCCAGCTCCAGAAGAGCGAGCTGCGGTTGAGGGGCGATGGGAGCGACGCGAGGTCGGCGTGGTTCATCGCAAACGGAACGCCCACCTTGAAGCGCAACCCCACGTACGCGCCGGGTGCGACCGACCCGACGAGGGCGGTGTTGGTCTCCGCGTCGCCCTGATCGCAGGCCCCGGTGTGGTTCTCGAAGTCGATGAGCGCGACGCCCTCGTGCTGCCACGTGCTGGCCGTGAGCGCGACCGGCGCCTCGCTCCCGTCGGCGCGCACCAGCCGCACGTCGTGCACATAGAACCGCAGGTCGACCACGTCGGCCTCCACCGCGGGCGTCCCGAGCATGTAGCGGTCGCCGCAGCGAAACGCCCTCGACCCGACCGTCGCGCCGAAGTTGATGGTGACCGGCTGCGGTCCATCGCCCGCCTGGGTGTGGACGTCGGTAGCGGTCTGCACATCGGGTGCTGTCTGCACGTCGGGCACCGTCTGGACGTCGGCGCGCGGCGCGTCGATGCCGGCGTCGGCGGCGGGCGTCGGGGTGTCATCGCCACAGCCCGCGAGTGCGACGACAGAGACGGCGACGAGGGAGCGCGCGAAGGAGGAGTTCATGCGGGCGGGGATAGCACCACCGCCCCCCTGCGCGGCTCGCGACATGATGTCGCAGCGTGACGCGCACGCCCACGCGGCATCTACCGGTTCGTGGATGGAAGCATCCCGCGCGCTTCCTCGAACAACCACGCGAGCAATCCCGCGGGTTATGTCACTGTCGCCGCCTCCAACCCCATGCGTCCCCCCTCGCGCGCCTTCCTCCTCGACACCACCGCGCCGCTCGGTCAGGGGCGGCGCCTCGACGTCAGCCGCGCCCTCGCGTCGCGCCCCAACACCAGCCTCGTCGACACCCGCGCGGGGAGCGTCCGGGTGCGTCGCCAGCGCTGCGATCACGGCCCCCGCGTCCTCTTCGCGGCCGACGGGCCCAACACCATCGAGCACTACGACGGCATCTTCGCGGCCCTCGCCGGCCGCGCCGACGTGACGGTCTTCGACCCGCCCGGCACCGGCGGCTCGGCCCCGCGACCGGGCTTCGACTTCAGCGTCGGCGCGTTCGCCGCGGCCACCGAAGACCTCCTCGTGTCCCTCGGCGGGGCGCCCCCCGTGCTCGTCGCGCCCTGCTACTTCGGCTACGTCGCGCTCCGGCTCGCGGCCGATCGCCCCGACCTCGTCGGCCGCCTCGTGCTCTCGCAGACGCCGTCGTGGAGGTCGTTTCTGCGGTGGGCCGACCGCGTCGACCGGGAGCGCCTCCTGCGCACGCCCTTCGTCGGCCAGGCGCTCGTGGCCGCCGGTCGACGACGCCTCGCGACGCTGTGGTACCGCGGCAGCGCCGAGTCCGCCTCGCGCGCCGCGCTCACCGCCGCCGCCCACGAGGCCCTCGCGTTCGGCGGGTGCTTCGCGCTCGCGTCGCTGATGCAGTCGTTCTCCGCGGGGGGAGACCCCGAGGCGCGCGCGCCGACCCGCCCGACGGCCCTCGTGTGGGGCGAGCGCGACCGGTCGCACCGCGGGTCGGAGCCCTACGAGACCGCGGGGATGGAGGTGGTCCGCCTCGCCGACCGCGGCCACTCGCCGGAGGTCGAGTCGCCCGCGCGCTTCGCCGACTGGCTGCTCGGCGGCGCCTCCCCCGGCGAGGCCTCGGCGCTGCAGGGAGCGCGCGAGCAGGCCGCCCTCGCGGAGCAGGAGCGGCGCCTCAACAGCGGCCTCGTCGAGGCCCTCCCCGGCATCTTCTATCTCTACAACGAAGAGGGGCGCTTCCTTCGATGGAACACCAACTTCGAGCGCGTCTCCGGGTACGCCGCGGAGGAGATCGCGCGGATGCACCCGACGGAGTTCTTCGCGGCCCACGAGCGCGAGACCCTCCGCCACCGCATCGCCGAGGTCTTCACGACCGGGGAGTCGAGCGTGGAGGCGTCGTTCGTCGCGAAGGGAGGAGCCGCGACGCCCTACTTCTTCACCGGCAAGCGCGTCGTGCTGGACGGCGCCACGTGCCTCGCCGGGGTGGGCATCGACATCGCCGAGCAGACGCGCTCCCAGGAGGCCCTCCGCCGCAGCGAGGAGCGCTACCGCACCACCCTCGACAACATCCTGGAGAGCTGCCAGCTCCTCGATTTCGACTGGCGATACCTCTACCTCAACGACGCGGCCGCGGTGCAGAACCGCCGGCCCAACGCCGAGCTCCTGGGCCACCGGATGCCCGACGCGTGGCCCGGCATCGAGGCCACCCCGGTCTTCGCGCTGCTCCGCGGCTGCATGGAGGGGCGGGTCGCCGCGCACGAAGAGACGGAGTTCAGCTTCGCGGACGGCGCGAAGGGGTGGTTCGACGTGCGGGTGCAGCCGGTGCCCGAAGGGATCTTCGTGCTGTCCATCGACATCAGCGAGCGCAAGCAGGCGGAGCGGGCGCTGCGCGAGCTCAACGAGGTGCTGGAGCGCAAGGTCGCGGCGCGCACCATCGACCTCGAAGCCGCCAAGGTGCGCGCCGAGGCGGCCGACCGCATCAAGTCGGCCTTCCTCGCCACCATGTCGCACGAGCTGCGCACGCCGCTCAACTCCATCCTCGGATTCACCGGGATCATCCTCCAGGGGATGGCCGGGCCGCTCAACCCGGAGCAGTCCAAGCAGCTCGGGATGGTGCAGGGGAGCGCGCGCCACCTGCTCGACCTCATCAACGACGTGCTCGACATCTCGAAGATCGAGGCGGGGCAACTGGAGGTCCGCTACGCGCCCTTCGACCTGCTCGCCTCGGTCGAGCGGGTGGCCGGCTCCGTGACGCCGCTCGCGACGAAGAAGGGGCTCGCGCTGCGCGTGGTCGTGCCCGCCGCGCTCGACCCGATGGAGAGCGACCGGCGGCGGGTGGAGCAGGTGCTCCTCAACCTGCTCAACAACGCCATCAAGTTCACCGATCGTGGCGAGGTCACGCTCACCATCAAGACCGTGGACGACGCGGTGCGCATCGAGGTGGCCGACACCGGCATCGGCCTGCGGCCGGAGGACCTGTCGCAGCTGTTCCAGCCCTTCCGGCAGATCGACTCCGGGCTCCAGCGGCAGCACGAGGGCACCGGGCTGGGGCTGGCGATCTGCCGTCGCCTGACGGGACTCCTCGGGGGTACCATCCGCGCCGAGAGCGTGTTCGGCGAGGGCAGCCGCTTCATCGTCGCGCTACCCATGAGGCGGGGGGAGTAGGTCCGATGACGCGAGACGTGTTGTTGATCGAGGACAATGAGCAGAACCGCTACCTGGTGACCTTCCTGCTGGAGCGCCACGGCTACACGGTGCGGTCCGTCGCCGACGGGGCGCGCGGCATCGAGGCGGCGCGCGAGCGGGCGCCCGCGGTGGTGCTGCTCGACATCCAGCTCCCCACCATGGACGGCTACGCCGTGGCGCGCGGTCTGCGGGCCCTCGACCAGCTGCGGTCGGTCCCCATCGTCGCCGTCACCTCCTACGCGATGCCGGGCGACCGCGAGCGCGCGCTGGAGGCCGGCTGCACCGGCTACATCGAGAAGCCCATCAACCCCGAGACCTTCGTCGCGGAGGTGGAGCGCAGCCTCTCTGCGCCGCCGGGGAGTGATCCATGACGCGCGTGCTCGTCGTCGACGACAAGGAGGAGAACCTCTACTACCTCCGCGCCCTGCTGGGGCCCGGCGGCCACGAGGTGGAGGTCGCCCGCCACGGCGCCGAGGCCCTGGTGAAGGCCCGGCAGGCGACGCCCGACGTGGTCATCTCCGACCTGCTGATGCCCGTGATGGACGGCTACACCCTGCTGCGTCACTGGAGGGCAGACGCGCACCTCAAGGACATCCCGTTCATCGTCTACACGGCGACGTACACCGACCCCGAGGACGAGCAGCTCGCGCTCCGCCTGGGCGCCGACGCGTTCATCCTGAAGCCCACCGAGCCCGTGGCCTTCCTCGACCGCCTGGGCGAGGTGCTCGCGCGCGACGAGCGGGGCGCCCCGACGCCGTCGTCCAGGGCCCCCGCGGGCGGCGACGACATGCTGCGGGAGTACAGCGAGACGCTCATCCGCAAGCTGGAGCAGAAGTCCCTGGAGCTCGAAGAGAGCAACCGGGTTCTGCAGAGGGACATCGCGGCGCGGGAGAAGGCGGAGCAGGCCCTGCGCGAGAGCGAGTCGCGGCTCCGGCAGGCGCAGAAGATGGAGGCCGTCGGTCGCCTCGCGGGCGGCCTGGCGCACGACTTCAACAACCTGCTGTCGGTGATCTTCGGCTACGCGACCTTCGCGCTCGACGAGCTGCGGCCCGACGAACCCGTCCGCGAGAACATCGAGCAGATCCTCCGCGCGAGCGAGCGGGCGTCAGACCTCACGCGGCAGCTCCTCGCCTTCAGCCGCCAGCAGATGCTCCAGCCGCAGGTGATCGACCTCGGCGCCGTGGTGACCGACATGGAGAAGATGCTCCGGCGGCTCATCGGCGAGGACATCGAGCTCTCGCTGCTCGCGTCGCGCCCCGCGGGGAAGGTGTACGCCGACCCGGGGCAGATGGAGCAGATCGTGATGAACCTGGCGGTCAACGCGCGCGACGCGATGCCCCGCGGGGGCAAGCTCACCATCGAGGTCGCGGGCGCGACGCTCGACGCCGCCTACACCGAGGCGACCGCCGGGCGCCACGTCGTGCTCGCGGTCACGGACACCGGCGCCGGCATGGACGCGTCGACGCGCGAGCGGATCTTCGAGCCGTTCTTCACGACGAAGGAGACGGGGAAGGGGACGGGGCTGGGGCTCTCGACGGTCTTCGGCATCGTGCAGCAGAGCCACGGGCACATCGAGGTCGACAGCGAGCCTGGGCGCGGGACGACGTTCAGGGTGTACCTGCCGTGCACCGATCGAGCGGCCGTGGTGGTCGAGAGGGCGCCGCCGTCGTCGGCCACGCTGCGCGGGTCGGAGACGGTGCTACTGGTCGAGGACGACGAGCAGGTGCGCCGGATGAACCGCGCGATCCTCCAGCGCAGCGGCTACGAGGTCATCGAGGCGAGCGACGGCGGCGAGGCGCTGCGCGTGGGCGCGGCCTTCGCGGGGCGCATCCACCTGCTGCTCACCGACGTGGTGATGCCGCACATGAGCGGCCGCGAGCTGGTGGAGCGCATCGCGCCGACGCGCCCCGGGATGAAGGTGCTCTACGTGTCGGGCTACACCGAGGACGCCATCGTCCACCACGGCGTGCTCAACGCGGGGACGGCGTTTCTGGCGAAGCCCGCGCCGCCCGACGCGCTGCTGCGCAAGGTGCGCGAGGTGCTCTCCGCGGAGGGGTGATGGGCTGCGGCGCCTTCACGCCACCGGCGCCGCGCCCTTCGCGGGCTTCTTCTTCGGCGCCTCCGCGGTGCGCTCGAACAGCGCCGCGAACAACCCCGTCGCTCCATCATCTTCGGCCACGCGCACGGCCCGCTTGAGGTACGCGAGCGCCGTCTCCCACGGCTGGCTCAGCGCGTCCCGCTCCGCCAGCGACTCCTGGTACAGCCGCTCCCGCGGAACCACCGACGCGATCGCCTTCAGCACCGCCGCCGCCGCGTCGTTGGCCGCCTTCGTCGGCTTGCGCAGCGCGCCCTTCGCCGCGCCCTTCTTCGTGATCGCCGCGACCACCTTCTGAAGTTCCTTCGCCTCCTTCGCCGTGGCGAGGCTCTTGAGGTCGCTCGGCGAGTACGTCGACAGCCCCTTCAGCGGCGACAGCCGCGGCGCGCCCGCCGTCACCAGCGCCAGCACCAGCACGTCGATGGAGGAGTCCTGCACCACGTCGGCCGCCGCCACCGCCGCGTGCGCCGCATCCCGAACGGCCTCCGCCGCCTGCACCTTGTCGCTCGCCCGCACGAAGGCCTCGTGTGCCCTCTTGAAGGCCGCCAGCCGCACCTTGATGCGCTTCACGTCGACCACGGCTGCGGCGGAGAGCACCTTCTGCCCGACCTCACGACGCGCCCCGGGGTTGCCCACCTGCGTTCTCAACGTTGGCATCTGCGTGTCTCCTCCTGGCGATGCGCCAGCGTCATCCAAGCATCGAGAGTCTCACGACCGGGCGCGCGGCAACGCCGGAAAGCATCGTGCTGATCGACGTTGCCGACCGGGCAACGCCGGTCCGCAGCTCGCCTTTCGCCACCGTCGATCCGTCGTAGCGTCGTCGCGCTCGCCTGCTGGAACCTCCACATGGACGAGGCCGCGTGCCTCGACGCGGTGACGTTCCTGCTCGACGCCGGGGCCTCGGTCGACGTCTTCGACACGGGCGAGCAGAGCCCGCTCCACTTCGCATGCAACGCCAACATGCACCGCGTCGCCCGCCTCGTCGCCGAACGCGCCCGCGCCCGCCGACGGCGCCTTCTGCTCCGCGGGAACCATCGGCGCGGTCGCCGCCTGCGAGTGGGTGCTCGCCCGGTGGCCCGACGTCGCAGTGCGCGAGCGGCGGGTGTGCGAGATGCCACTGCAACGCTCGGTGATCTGGGGCAACACGGCGATGGTCGACTACCTGCTGGGCCTCGGGGTTCCGGTGGACTTTCCGCTGGAGGGCGTGGGGTCGCACTCGCTGCTGGAGTACGCGCTGATGCACAAGCAGTGGGCGATGGTGCCGAAGCTCATCGCGCATGGCGCGCCGACCGACGTGCCGTGGCGGGAGCGATACCTGGCGGCGGCGCCACCCGAGGTGCAGGCGCTCTTCGGGTAGTTCAGCGGGTCGGCGTTCGCGACGTGGGCCGGGGTTCACAGTGCAGGCTCCGCGTCCGTCGCGCTCCGTTCACCCCGGGCAATGGTAGGGGGGTCACCCCGCCGCTGCGCGACGGGGTTGCAACAGAGGTCGCGACCTCCACGGTGTCGATTGGGATCGCGATGGATCTTCTGCTTGCAACCCCGTCGCGCAGCGGCGGGGTGACCCCCTACCATTGACCGGGGTGAACGGAGCGCGACGGACGCGGAGCCTGCACTGTGAACCCCGGCCCTCGCCGCAACCCCCGCTCCAGTTCAGCGGGTCGACGTCGCGGCGGCGAACCACGTCGGCGCGCGTTCGGTCGCGCGGGCGGCGAGGCGGCGCTCTTCGTCGGTGGCGAAGTCGCGGTCCCAGGCGAGCACCTTCGGCGTCATCAGGTGGTGCCAGAGCGGCGGGATCATCGCGACCACCAGCGTCGTCAGGTACCCGTTGATCATCATCGGCGCATCCGCATACGGCCGCAGCTCTTGATACGGAACCTCGCCCTGCGCGTGGTGATGCGAGTGCCTCGTCAGGTTGAACATGCTCCACGAGCTGACGCGGCGGTTGGTGTTCCAGGAGTGGCGCGGCTGCACCGGGGTCGCCGGGTTTCGCACGATGCCGTAGTGCTCCATGTAGTTGACGATCTCCAGCAGCGCCTTCCCCCACAGCGCACACGCGCTGAAGAAGGCCGCCGCCCGCCAGCCGCCCATCGCCCACGCGCCCGCCACCAACGCGACGCTCATCAGGTGGCCGCGCAGCACCGCGTTGCGCCACGACCACACCGCGAGGCGCTTCTTCTCCAACCGCTCGCGCTCGATCTTCCACGCGCTGACGTTGCCCTTCAGCGTCGAGGCGACGATGTGGAAGTACACGTTGCGCCCGCGCGGCGCGGTGGCGGGGTCTTCCTCCGTGGAGACGTAGCGGTGGTGGCCGTAGACGTGCTCGATGGCGAAGGTCGTGTCGAAGCTGAACGCCAGCAGCCACCGCCCCACGAACATCGACACGCGGTCCCAGGTGCGGTGGGTGAGCTCGTGGGCGGGGATGGTTCCGACCATGCCGATCATGAGGCCGGTGACGACCCACGCGGAGACGTGGTGGATGCTCGCCGTCGCCGCGCGCGCCGCGATCACGTCGTAGCCGGTGAGGCGCGTGATCGCGTGGCCGAAGCCGAGCGGGTCGCCGGGGCAGACGGTCCAGACTGCTGCGAAGACGACGAAGGACAGGAGCGGCAGCGCCAGCCAGAGCTGCGTCGTGAGGATGGCGGGGAAGCGGTACGTCGGCGTGGAGGTGTCGTCGCCGCCGACGGCGTCACCGACCATGTAGAGCGCGAGGATGGCGACGAGCCCCAGCGTGATGAGCGGACCACCGGCGAGGAGAGCGACGGCAGCGAGCAGGCCGACACCATGGAAGAGCGAGAACTTGAGGTAGTGCAGCGCGTCCCACGCGGACGCGGGCGAAGAAGCGGCGTGAGCGGGTAGCGCGATGACGGGCGGGTCGTGCTGCGTGGTGAAGCGATCGCAGTGGATGTGTTCGACACCGAGCGTGCCGAGCAGCGCGCTGGCGGCATCGACCATGGCGGGAGGGCCGCAGAGGTAGGCGTGCGCGCCGACGGGGAGGTGGGCGGCGAGGTGTTCGGTGACGAGGCCGCGAGCGCCGTCCCAGGTGGCGTCATCGTCGGCCGCGGAGAGCACCGGAACGAAGCGGAAGGAGCCCTTCCATTGGCGCGCGATGGTGGCGATGTCGTCGAGGGCGTAGAGGTCGGCGGCGGTTCGGGCGCCGAAGAGGAGCGTGGCGTCGCGGGAGACGCCGGACGCGACGGCTTCCTGCAAGAGCGCGAGGATGGGCGCGAGGCCGCTGCCGCCCGCGACGAGCACGATGGGCGCGTCGGAGGGGCGCAGCCAGAAGGCGCCGGAGGGTCCTTCGAGGTGGACGTCGCGGCCGACGAGGTCGTGGTCATGGACCATCGACGAGAGCTTTCCGCCAGGGACCTTGCGGACGAAGAAGCTCACCGCGCCGTCATCGCTCGCGGGTGAAGCGAAGGAGTAGCTGCGCGTGACGCCGTCGAGGGTGACGCGCGCGAACTGACCCGCGCGGTAGGTGATCGGTTGGGCGAGCTGAACGCGCAGGCGGGTGATGTCGTGGGTGACGCGCTCCTGGGCGACGACGTGGCCGGCGACAGAGCGCGCGGCGAGGTCCACGGCGATGCGAACATCGGACGTCGGAACGCTCTGACACGCGAGGATGTACCCCTGGTCGATCTCCTCGCGGGAGAGGAGGTAACCGGTCTCGGTGAGCTCGCGCACGGAGCCCTCGGTGAGCTGGCACTTGCACGCGCCGCAGCCGCCGACGCGGCAGCTATTGGGGAAGTCGACGCCGCTGCGCAGGGCGGCCTGGAGCACCGTCTCACGCGGTTCGACGATCACGGGCAGGGCGTTGATGTGCGCGGTGATCGGGCTTCGGGTGGTTCGCATCGTGGCCATGGAAGAAGCGTAGGCGCGCGGGCGGTCGGGGGAGGGGTCCCGCGTTGACAACGAGGGGTCATTTATTGACAGAGTGGGTTGGGATGCGTGGCGAGGCCCTCACGTTGCCGGTGCTGTACCTGCGGCACATCGCCGAGCAGATCGGCAGCCACGGGGGCGACGTCGGGCAGTGGCTGGAGCGCAGCGGGCTGCGGGAGTCGCAGCTGCACGACCCCTCGTTGAGCATTCCGCTCGCGGTGTTTCAGCAGCTCGTTCGCGACGCGTTGCTGCTGTCGCACGAGCCCGCGCTGGGGCTGCTGGTGGGCGAGCGACTGGGCGCCACGACGCACGGCATCCTCGGGTACGCCGCGCTCAACAGCGGGACGATTCGCGAGGCGCTGGCGCTCGTGGAGCGCTACGCGGGGTTGCGGCTGTCGCTGCTGGCCGTCGGTCACGAGGAGCACAAGGGCGAGATGCGCATCGTCTTCACGGAGACGCACCCGCTGGGGGATGTTCGGCGGCCGCTGCTGGAGGCAGTGGTGCTCAGCATCAAGAACATCCTCGATGCCATCTCGATGGGTGTCGGTCGT
Organism: Polyangiales bacterium; assembly: GCA_044229975.1. Classification (GTDB taxonomy): domain Bacteria; phylum Myxococcota_A; class Polyangia; order Polyangiales; genus SCUS01. The sequence goes on along the minus strand of JBGARZ010000012.1, from coordinate 166,590 downwards.
GTGAGCGAGGTGGCCTTTCCCTTCGCGACGCCGGAGTACGCCGACCTGGCGCGCGATCTGTTTGGCGCGCCGGTGCGGTACGGGCAGTCGTGGACGGGCTTCTCGATGCCGATGGCGGCGCTGGATGTTCCGCTGACGATGGCCGACCCGGAGGCGTTTCGTGAGGCCGCGGAGATCTGCCAGCGCGAGCTCGACAAGCTCACGGCCAACGCGTCGATGGCGACGCGCGTGCGGCGGTTGCTGCTGGAGAAGCAGAGCGGGTTTCCGTCGTTGCAGGTGACGGCGCGGCTGTTCTCGATGACGCCGCGAACGCTGCACCGGAGGCTGTTGGAGGAGGAGACGTCGTTTCGCGAGCTGCTCGAAGAGGTGCGCCACACGCTCGCGGTGGAGCACCTGAAGGCGGGGCGGTTCACCGTGGATGAGATCGCCTACACATTGGGCTACTCGGATCTGGCGAACTTCCGGCGGGCGTTCAAGCGGTGGGAGTCGGTCGCGCCGTCGGAGTATCGGGCGCGGCATGCGGCGGCGCGGTGAGCGGTCACGAGGGGACGCTGGGGTGAGGGCCAGCGCCCGAACCCCAGCCGTACCCCATGCTGGTCACCCCTACACCGCCGCGACGATCTCCTCGGTGCGCTGCCACAGCCGCTTCGCCAGCGCCGGGTCGTTGGCGTCGGCGCGGCACTTCGCCACCGCGCTGTGCGAGAAGTACTCCCCGCTCACCGTCGCGGCGCCCGGGTTGACGGCCACGTAGCACTGCGTCGCCGCGCCCTCGGCGATGGACTTGAACCCGAGCGGCGTGGCCAGCGCAAACGCGACGCCCACCAGCGGGTTCATGCTGCGGGTGAGGTTGGTCTTGATGACGCCGGGGTGCAGCGCGTTGGCCGTGCGCTTCGATCCCGCGAACTGCCGCGCGAGCTCCTTGGCGAAGAGCAGGTTGGCGATCTTCGACTGGCCGTACGCCGCCCACGGGGAGTAGCCCTTCGCGCCGTCGAGGTTGTCGAACTGGATGCCCTCCTTGGGCGCGCGGTTGTGCGCGTTGCTGCTCACCATCACGACGCGGCCGTCGGCGGCGAGCGCGTCGCGCAGCCCCGTCACGAGCATGAAGTGCCCCACGTGGTTGGTGAAGAACTGCATCTCGTACCCATGCGCCAGCGTGAGCTCCGGGAGCGCCATCACCCCGGCGTTGGCGATGATCGCGTCGAGCGTGACGCCCATCGCCTTCACCGCCGCCACGCAGCCGCGCACCGACGCCGGGTCCGACAGCTCGCACGCGAGGCCCGTCGTCTGGCCGGTCACCGTCGCGCCCGCCTCGGTGGCCTTCGCGGTGGTGCGCGCGGTGCCGATGACGTGCGCGCCGCGCAGCGCCAGCACGCGCATGGTCTCCAGCCCGAGGCCAGAGTTGCAGCCGGTCACGAGCACGGTCTTGCCCGCGAGCGAGAGGCCGGCGGTGACGTCTTCAGCGGTGGACCCGTAGCCGAACCCGTTGGGCCCGCGGCCCGCGATCATCGAATAGAGGGACATTGAGGTGGACTCCTGCGGCGGACGGTAGTCGCGTATCGACCGTCGCGGGAGTGGGGATCGTCACCCCACCACGGCGACCACGACGGCGGTGATGTTGTCCCGCGATCCGTTGAGGAAGGCTTCCTCCACCAGCGTCTGCCCGGCGTCGCGCGGGTGCATCGTGGTGAGCACGTCGGCCATGCGCGCGGGCGTGACGGAGTCGTAGAGCCCGTCGGTGCACAGCAGGAAGACATCCCCGGCGCGGGCGCTCTCCGTGCGTGTGTCGACCTTCACGGGCGGCTTCATCCCGAGCGCGCGGGTGATGACGTTGGCGTGCGGAAACTCGCTGCGCGGACCGACCTTCGACCCCATGGCGACCATCTCTTCATAGAGCGAGTGATCGCGGGTCATGGCCTCCAATCGTCCGCCGCGAACCCGGTAGACCCTGGAGTCGCCGACGTGTCCGATGACCACGCGGCCGTCGCGCACGACGAGGGTGGCGACCGTGGTCCCCATGGAGGAGAGGCGCCCGGTGCGCTGCGCGGCGATGAAGGAGTCGGCGAGCTTCACCCCGGTGGCGACCATGTTGCGATCGAGGTCGATGGCCGGGTCGAGGGCGAAGGGCCAGGTGACGTCGTCCTCGGCGGCGTTGCGGCGGTAGAAGCGTTCGAGGGTCTCGATGGCCACCCGGCTGGCGATCTCGCCGCCCTCGTAGCCGCCCATCCCGTCGGCCACCGCGAAGAGACCGATGGGCTCGACGGCGCAGTGGCTGTCCTCGTTGTTGCTCCGTCGACCGACGTGCGTGCAGGCAGAACTCTCGATGTGCATGGCGTTGTTGCTCCTCGGGAGACCCAGGGAGTGCGCGCGTCATGCCGCCGCAAGTGCTCGGAATTACGTAGGGACGTGGGGTGTCGAGACCCCAGCGGTGTCAGCCGGGCGCGGCGTCGCTGGGGTCGAGCGGCACCACCGCGGAGAAGCCGGTGGTCTTCTTGAAGTTCATGGCGTGGTCGAAGCCTTCGACGGCGCTCGACGGGTCGACCTTGTCGAGGTTGAGCCTCGCGAACACCTCGCGATCGAAGGCCACCGACAACACCGGAACCACCGCTTCGTGACCGGTCGACGGGTCGAGCTTCACGTCGGCCACGTGGACGAACACCACCGGGATGGGAAGCAACGCGAAGGTCTCGCGCGCCACCCGCAGCGCGGCGCTGCACACGTGGTCTTGAAACAACTCCCAGCGGCGCGACTCGGGGATCTTCTTGCGACCGGACTTCCCCGTCGGCGTCACCGTCGGCTGCTCCGTCGGGATGACCTCCGAGCCGTTGGCGGACAGCCACGCCTCCACGCACCAGTCCTGTTGGATGGACACACGAATGGACCCGCCCAGCTCCTGCAATCGCTGGAAGGGGCCGAGGTGCTGAAGCACCGCCTCGCAGGCCTGCACGTTGCCCGCGAGCACGCCGACCGCGACGTCGTGAAACCACTGCCAGCGCGCCTGGGCCATCCGCCACGCCTCGACCGCGGCCGGGTCGTTCGTTGTCACGGGTGGTGGTGCGGGCGCGGCGGCGATGGCGTTCCAGTCCCAGGTGGTGGGGACGACGCGATGGAGCGAGATGAGCTGCTGGAGCAGCGCCTCGTGGGCCGCGACCGCCGCGGCGGGGTCGACGGGCGTCGGCTTCGGTGCGCTGACGGCGCGCGAGGCGGGCGGTGCGTTGCCCTTCGTCGAGGAGGGAGCGCCGCCACCGATGCCGCCCGACCACGAGGCGCCGGTGCCCGGGAGCGAGGCGGTGTACTTCGCGCCGTTGGGTCCGACGCCGACGCGGAAGCCGCGCACGCCCCACGAGACGCCGAGCCCCTTGGTTCCGACGTTGAGCCGGAACCCGCCAGGGAGGTTGAGGTGCTTGGAGAAGCGGAAGCCCATAGAGGGCGGAGGATCGCCGATCGCGGCGTTGAGGGCGAGAGTCTCAGGCGCGTGGTGCCCGCTGTGCCGGAGTTCGCGTGACCCCATCGCGAGTGCGTGCAGTCGCTCACTCCGGGCTATTTCAGGTGGTCACCTCGCTATCGCGAGGTTGCAGGAACTCACAGCTGACGGTGGACGAGTTGATGGGCTGTTCATCAAAGCCAGTGCTGCAACCTCGCGATAGCGAGGTGACCACCTGAAATAGCCCGGAGTGAGCGACTGCACGCACTCGCGATGGGGTCACGCGAACTCCGGCACCGAATCAGGCGCGCGGAGGCGTCGTGACGACGGTGCCGCTGCCCTCGCGCAACCTCGTGCGACCGGCCGCCGCGCCGGGGAAGCGCTCGACGCGACCCGACGGCCAGCGCACCTCGATGGACTCGGCGCGCGCGGCGCCACCCAGGCCGAAGTGCGCCTCGGGCGGACCCTCGCTCGCGCCGCCTACGGAGCGGACTTCGCGGCTCAGCGAACGACCACCGACCACCGCGGTCACCCGCGCGCCGATGCCCGAGCGGTTGCTCGCCACGCCTTCGAGCGTGACCGCGAGCGAGCCCGCGGGAGCGCCCGTGTTGTGCAAATACACCACCGGCGCGAAGGACTGCGAAGGCGGCGGATCGGCGTTGCGGAGCACGAGGTCCTGCCGTCCGTCGCCGTCGACGTCGGCGGGCGCGAGCACGTAGCCGTCCTCGATGCGGTCGGCGTTTTCGAGGAAGGCCACGTCGGTGAAGGTGCCGTCGCCGTTGTTGCGGAAGAGGCGGTTGCGCTGACGGCCGCCCAGCGAGAGCGTCGGCCGCTCGCTCGTCGCGCCGTGCCGCGGGTCATCGAGCGTCCCGCGGAAATCCCGCAGGATGGTGAGCACGGGGTTGGCCCCGAGGCCGCGCGTGCCGGGCATGCTCATGGCGAGGTCGCCGATGGCGCTGCGCCGCGTCTCGCGGTCGAAGACCAGCGTGAGGAAGAAGCTCTCGGAGTCCTCGGCGCCGCCCGACCAGAGGCCGTTGGCGATGTACATGTCGAGGTGGCCGTCGTTGTTGTAGTCGATCCACTCGGCGCACGCCGGGCCGCTGCCCGCCCACGGAACGCCCGCCCGATCGGTCACCTCATCGAAGCGACCGTCGCCGCGGTTGTGGAAGAGGTGCATGCCGCGCGACACGAGGTCTTGCGTGCGATGACGCAGCTCCTCGGAGGCGGGGCTGTTGCCCTCGGCCGCGAGCCGCGCGCTCATGCGCTCGCCGCCCGCGAAGGACACGTTGGTGAGCAGCAGGTCGTTGGCGCCGTCGCCGTCGTAGTCGCCCGACGTCGCGCCCATGCCCCACGAGGCGACGCCGACGCCCATCTCGCGCGTCACGTCGCGGAAGCGCCCGCCGCCCTCGTTCTTGTACACCGGGCTGAAGTGCCCGCTGTCGTCGACGACCACGAGCTCGGGGCGGTTGTCGCCGTCGAGGTCGGTCGCCAGCACCGCGTGGGGAAACACCTGCGCCTCGTTGACGGGCTGCCCGCTCTCGGCCTGCATCGCCTGGGCTTCGGAGAAGTTCCAGTTGCCGCGGTTGAGCCAGATGCCCTGGTGCGCGAGGTTGGGGTTGCCGCCCGTGCGCGCGAGGTCGTTGGTGAAGTCGCGCGCGCCGGGGAAGCCCACGTACACGTCGAGCCGGCCGTCGCCGTCGAGGTCGGCGATGGCGAGCGGCATGCTGCGGTCGTAGTGCCGGTGGCGCGTGAGCACGTTGCCCTTGCGCTCGAAGCGACCGCCGCCGAGGTTGCGGTACGCCACGAAGTCACCGTCGCCTTCGGTGCCGTCCCAGAGGCTCCCGCGATCGGGCCCCGGCGGCCGCGTGGTGTCCACGAAGCGAACCATCACCAGGTCCTGCAACCCGTCGTTGTCGAGGTCGGCGAAGGCCGCCGACTTCACCAGCGACTCACCCGCGAGACCCGCTGCCGCGGACACCTCCACGAAGCCCTGCGGCGTGTTGTGGAAGAGCTGCACCGGACCCCAGTTGCCCACGAGCACGTCGGGCCGCCCGTCGGCGTCGTAGTCGGTCACCGCCAGCGCGTACCCGCCGCGACGAATCGCCTCGCGACGGTCGACCCGCGCCACGCGGTCGAGGCCCACCGCGGTCGTGGCGTCTTCGAAGGCCGGGGCCCGCGTCGACGCCGCCGTGATGGTCTCCAACGCGCCCGACGGACGCATCGAGGTCACTCGCCAACCCTGCGCGCCCTTGGTGAGCGCCACGGTGACCTCGCCGCGGTCCTGCCGTCGGGCGCCGTCGGCCTCCATGCCGCGGAGGTCCATGCGCACGATCGCAGTGGCGGTGGTGGGCGTCGGCGTGTCGAGGCGAACCACGTCGAGTTGCACATGCTCGACCCGCGCGAAGGCTCCGAGGTAGCGGGCCATCTCGTCGGGCTGCGTTCCTGCGGCGGGCGTCCAGGCGAGCTCGCGGATGCCCTGCACCTCGCGACGGTTGGTGCGCTCGGCGCTGGCCCACGCGGGCGTCTCGGCGTTGGGCGCGAGCACCCGGGCGAAGGCCGCGGCGTCGCGGGCCGTCCAGGCGGCGCGCCACGGGGTGAGCACCGCGCGATCGATCTGGCGGACGGCGGCCTCGGCGTTGCGCAGCGAGGCGATGCGTTGGTTGAGCGCCGCTCCATCCGCAGCCGACCCGATGCGCTCGCCCGCGGTAGGACCACGTTCGGCCCGCGTTGCGCCGCTGGCCTGCGCTTCGCGCGACCGACCAGGACCGGCGACCTTCCACGTCACGGCGCCGACCACCCCGACGCCCGCGAGCAACGTCAAGACCGAGGCACGAGTTCTTGCACCCATCGGAATCCTCCACGCGGTGGTGAGATCTGCGACGAGCTACGGTGCCGCGCAGGCCGAACGTGCTGTCCGGACCACCAGTTGCGGCATTATCAGCGCCCCGCTACCCCAACGGGGTGAAGGGGTCGGCCAAAAGAGATAGATCATTCGATAATCGCGCAAAAAGTAGCCGCGACTTGATGGTCGCGGTCGTCAGTCGGCGACGAAGTTCTTCCACTGGCGGAGGTAGTTCACGAAGGTCGGTGAGACGTCGCGCCGGACGAGGTCGTCGACGCTCATGGGCGGTCGCGCGGGCTGCCACGCCGGGTCGCTGGCCTCGCGAGCCCAGTCGGGGTTGAGGATGCCAGAGCGACCGAGGGCCACCGCGTCGGCGCCGCGATCGAGCGCCCCTTGAGCTTCGGCGGGCGTCCAGATGTGACCCGCCACCACGATGGGAACCTCCGCGGGCACCACCTCGCGAAACATCGGGATGGCGTGGCGATCGGGGTACTTCCGCGGGCTGCGGGCGATGTCCCAGAGCGAGAGGTGGAGGAAGTCCGCGCCGTCGTCGCAGAGCCAGCGCGCGACGGTGAGGTTGTCATCGATGTCGAGGCCCTTCGCCTGACCGTAGTCCTCTGGGGAGATGCGAACCCCCACCACGAAGTCGGGTCGCACCGCCGCGCGAACCGATCGCAGACACTCTCGCAGCAGCCGCGCGCGCCCGGCGAGGTCACCGCCCCAGTCGTCGTCGCGGGTGTTCATGGTGCGGCTCAAGAACTGCCCCAGCAGGTACCCGTGCGCCCCGTGCAGCTCGACGCCGTGGAAGCCCGCCGCCTCGGCGCGCACCGCACCGCGGGTGAAGTCGCCGATGAAGCGCTCGATGTCCTCGGCGGTGGCCGCGCGCGGAGCCTCGAAGCCGGGCGTCTCCTCCGTCCAGGTCGACGCGCTCACGGGCTGCACTCCGGTGGTCTTGGAGCCCGCGCGCACGCCGCCGTGGAAGAGCTGCACGAGGCCCACCGCGCCGGCCTCGCGGAGGGCGTTACCCAGTCGGGTAAGACCGGGGAGCTTCGCGTCGTCGTCGATGCCGAGCTCGCCGTCCCAGGCCCGGCCGTCGCGGGAGACGTACGTCGCGCAGGTCGTCACGACGCCGAAGCCGCCCTGCGCGCGGCGCACCAGCCAGCGAAACTCGTCGTCCGACAACGACCCGTCGGCGTGGCTCTGGGTGTTGGTGAGCGGGGCCAGGACGACGCGGTTGCGGGCCTCGACCCCGTTGCGAAACCTCATGGGAGACAGGAGCGCTCGGTTGGACATGGGCGCGCACACTACTGCGGTCGACGCCCCGATGGGGATACGCTGCGCGGCGATGCCGATCCTGTACGCGCACCGCGGCGCCGCATCGGAGCGACCCGAGAACACCCTCGCCTCCTTCGCGCGCGCCCTCGACCTCGGCGCCGACGCGCTGGAGACCGACCTGCACCTCACGGCCGATGGTCACGTGGTGGTCGCCCACGACGCCACGCTCGCTCGCACCGCCGGGGTTCCGGTGGTCATCGCGCGCGCGACCCTCGACGAGCTGCGCCGCTGCGACGTCGGCTGGGGCTTCGTCGACGGCGAGGGGCGCCGACCGTTCGTGGGGACGGGCGCGCGCATCCCGACGCTCGAAGAGATGCTGGGCGAGTTTCCGGGGGTGCCCATCAACGTCGACGTGAAGCAGCGCGGGCCCGCCATGGTGGAGGCGACGCTCGCGGTGCTGCGCCGCACCAACGCCGAGGAGCGCGTGCTGGTCACGAGCTTCGCCGACGTGACGCTGCGGGAGGTGCGCGCGAAGGGGTACCGCGGGCGCACGGGCTCCGGGCCGGTCGACGTGCTGCGGCTGCACTCGGCGCCCCGACCGCTGCTGTCGCGCTGGCCCTTCGCTGGGAGCGCCGTGCAGATCCCGCCCGCGATGTACGGGCTGCGCTTCGACGGGGCGCCCTTCATCGACCGCTGCCACGCGCTCGGTCTGCCCGTTCACTACTGGACCATCAACGACCCGTCCGAGGCGGCCCGTCTGCTCGACCGCGGCGCCGACGGCATCATGACCGACGACCCCGCCGCCATCGCTCCCGTCTTCGCGCAACGACGCGCCGCACAGACGTGAGACGGTCCGTCACCTCCACCATGCGACTCACCGCTCCGCTCCTCGCCCTCGCGCTCTCGGCCTGCGCCGCTCGCCCCGCTGCTCCGCTCGCGTCGCTGCGTGCGTCGCGCGCTCGGCATGTGTCGCCGCCGTCCATCGCCCCGGAGCTCGTGCGCTCGATCTCCGACGAGGTCGGCCCCCGCCTCGCTGGCTCCCCCGGCGACGCCCGCGCCGTCGCGTGGGCCCTTCGCACCATGCGCTCGCTCGGCTTCGCCAACGTCCACGCAGAGCTCGCTCGCGTCACCCACTGGGAGCGCGGCGTCGGGCTCGGCGAGATCACCGCGCCCTTCTCTCACACCGTCGCGCTCGCGGCCCTCGGCGGCTCCGTCGCGACACCGCCCGATGGCATCGAGGCACCCGTCGTCGAGGTCGACTCGCTCGAAGCCATCGACGCCCTCGCGGAGTCCGCCGTGCGCGGTCGCATCGTCTACGTGCACCGCGTGATGCGCCGCACCCGCGACGGGTCGGGCTACGGTGAGGCCGTCAGCGCGCGCACCCGCAGCGCCGTCGCCGCCGCGCGCAAGGGCGCCGTCGCCGTGCTCGTTCGCTCCATCGGAACCGACGCCTCGCGCGCCCCCCACACCGGCGCGATGCGCTACGACGACGCGGTCGCCCGCATCCCCGCGGCGGCGCTCTCCACGGCCGACGGCGACACGCTCCACCGGCTGATGGGCGCGGCCACCGCCGAGGCGCCGGTGCGCTTCCGGCTCACGCTCGGGTGCAGGACTTTGCCCGACGCTGAGAGCGCCAACGTGGTCGGTGAGGTCACGGGCTCTGAGTTGCCGCAGGAGGTGGTCTTGCTGGGCGCGCACCTCGACTCGTGGGACCTCGGAACGGGCGCCCTCGACGACGGCGCCGGGGTCGCCATCGTGCTCGCCGCTGCGCAGCGGGTGATGACGGCTCGGCCGCCGCGACGGACGCTTCGCGTGGTGCTCTTCGCGAGCGAGGAGGTGGGCATCTTCGGCGCGCGGGCCTACGCCGAGGCTCACCGCGAGGAGCTCCCGCGGCACGTCGCCTCCATCGAGGCCGACGCGGGTGACGGTCGCGTCTACGCCATCAGCTACGCGGGCGACCCGACGCACCGGGCGGCGTTTCACCGCGTGGCGTCGGCGCTGGCACCGCTGGGCGTTCGCGAGCGCGACGAGCCCGCGCACGGTGGGGCCGATCTGTCGCCGCTCGTTCCGGCGGGGGTTCCGCGCGTCGACCTCTCGCAGGACATGCGGCGGTATTTCGATCACCACCACACGGCCAACGACACGCTCGCGGTGCTCGACGAGCGCGCGATCAACCAGGTTGTCGAAGTGTGGGCGGCGGCGGTCGGTGAGCTGGCTTCGATGGACGAGACGCTGGGCCGTGCGCCGGTGCCAGCGCCGTAGGGTTCAAGCCGTCGTGGCGGCTTCCCTCATGCTCGCGAGGCCCTTCTCGAAGTCGTTTCCGACGAGCTTGTCCATGTCCATGAAGACGTTGAAGGCCTTGATGGCGAAGGCCCGGTTGCCCTCCATGGCCCAGGACACCTTGGTGCCGGAGCCCTCGGGTTCGAGCGTGAAGATGGCCTTGTTGGTCGCCTGGAACGGCTTGAGGAAGGCCAGCTCGATCTCGATGCGCGAGTCAGCGGCGCTCTCCAGGATGGTCATGACCCCTTGGCCTGCCTTGTTGTCGCCCGACCAGCGGTAGACGGCGCCCTTGCCCGCCTCCGAACCCTCGTAGGTCTTCGCCATCGACGGGTCGATCTTCTCCCACGGTGACCACTTCGCCCACTCGTGGAAGTCGTTGATGAGGGCGAACACCTTCGCGGGTGAGGCGTCGATGGTGGTCGAGCGCTCGATGCGAAACGCGCCGGGACGCGTCGCGACGTAGACGACGAAGAGGCCGAGGAGAGAACCGAGTCCGATGAGGATGGGCATAGGTGCCGCGCAGCATCCCGCGGCCGACCCGTGAAGCGATAGATTCTGGCGGGACTTACGGCCCGACGCGGATGCCGCCGAAGCCTGGCAGCACGGAGTTGATGACGTTGTTGATGGCGCCCGTCGCGCCGCGCATGAGGAAGTCGCGGGGGACGGTTCCGCTGGTCTCGAAGGGGGCGCGGACGCTGATGTAGTGCTGCACCGTGACCTCGCCGCGGAGGGTGTAGTTGACCATCGGCGACCCGGCCGCCGCCGCGAGGAAGGCAGGCGCGCCGCCCCACGGGACGGTCATCGTGGCGGAGACGGGCGTCCACCGGCCGGTGGGAATCTGCGCGGCCAGGGCCGACACGCCGGCGCCGACGTCGTTGCCCTCCAGGAAGAGGTGCGCGCGCATGTCCTGGAGGTCGAGCGCGAAGGTGTTGGTGTTGAAGGCGATGAAGTCGACCTGGAACGTCAGCCCGTTGCCGTCGGCGCCGGTGAAGCGGAGGCTCTGCACCTGGATCTGCGGAATCTCCGCGGTGATGGTGCACCCGGCGGCCGAGATGGCCGAGGCGCCCGCGAGGGCGAGGAGGAGGTTGCGACGGGTGAGGCTCATGGGCTCGACGCTCCGGTGCGAGAGAGTGAGGGTGACGAGGGCTTCGACGAGGCGGTCGGGTCTTATACGCCGACTCGCGACCTGAGCTGTATGGGGAGTCGAAGCTACCAGGCGCTGACGATGGACACGCCCGCCTCGGCGTCGGCCGGGATGGAGAGCGAGCGCCCCTCGGTCAGCAGCCAGCGAAACCCTCCATCGAGCTCGGCGATCTGGAGGAGCTGCGCGAACGACGCGCGCGGCCCCAGGATGGGCGGTAGCCAGACGGTGATGAGGTCGTCGGTGCCATTGGGGTCGTCGCCGGGGAGTCCGGGGCCGCGGTCATCGAGGGGGCCGGCGCAGGCCACGGCGGCGATGCCGTTGGCGAGCGCCGAGTAGCGAGCGCTGTCCGAGGGCTGGAGGCCCGTCGCGCCGCCGAAGAGCACCTGCTGAACGCCGGTGGTGCTCCACGCGAGCACGTCGCCGTAGCCGTTGCCATCGAGGTCGCCCGCGGTGGTGATGCGCGTGAACTCGTCGCGCAGCGTGAGCGTTTGACGGAGCACGAGGCGCGCGCTGTCGGCGTCCCAGCCGTAGACCCGCACGAGGGACGGCGAGGCGGTGAGCGTGACGACGTCCGCGCGGCCGTCGCCGTCGACGTCCATGCCGCCCGCGACGATGGCGCCGAAGGAGCGGTCGGCCACCTCGATGGAGCGCCCGCCGAGGGAGCGCGACTCGTTGCCGAGGTAGTAGACGACGCGCCCCGAGGTCGCGGTGTTGAGGCGACCGGGCTCGCCCGAGAGGAGGTCGGCGCGGCCGTCGCCGTTGATGTCACCGCCCGCGACCAGCAGGAAGCCGGGGATGCGCCCGTCGGAGAAGCCGCCGACGGTGACCGATCCGCCGACGGTGGGGCGCGCTCCGCCGAAGCTGAGGTTGAGCTGCGCGTTGGCGCCGCCGGGGTCGAAGCGGGTGTAGGCCACGTCGGCGTAGCCATCGCCGTCGTAGTCGCCGAGACCCGTCACGGGGACCGCCGGGAGCGAGACCCCGAGGCTGGCGGGGGGCAGCGTCGGGAGAACGTTGTAGCCCGGTGTCTGGACGTAGGTTCCGCCGTCGGCGAGCCACACGGCGGCGTCACCGTTGCGGCTGGCGATGAGGAGGTCGCCGAGGCCGTCGCCGTTGACGTCGCTCGCGCTCGACACGAGCGCGCCGAAGCCGCGCGCTGCGTCGGGTCCGGTGGACGGAGGGGCGACGGTGAGGGGCGTGTCGAGGAGGGTGGTGGGCGAGGTGAAGAAGGGGCCGCCGCGCCAGACGAGGACGGTGCCCGCGCGCGCGACGGGGCCGAGCCGCGTGGGCACGGGGACGCCCATCACGAGGTCGGCGTACCCATCGCCGTTGCCATCGTGGATGCGCCCCCAGGCGGTGGGCGTGCGAGGGCGCGTGATGTCGAAGTGCGGGACGCGGAAGGTCCACGTCGGGGTGGTCGACGTGAGGCCGACGCCGTAGCGGAGGCGCCAGAAGTACGTGCGGGTCTGGTCGAGGTCGATGGGGACGCGGTAGGCGCCGGGCGTGGAGGGCGTGGTGTCGAGGCGCGGCATGGCGCAGGAGCGCTCGGTGCAGATCTCGATGTGAATGGGGGTTCCGCAGTTGGGGTGGAGCCAGCGGAGCGTCGGGGTGGTGGTGGTGACCACCGATCCCGTGAGCGGAAACTTCAACCGCGGCACCGCGATGCAGGGCACGTCGCGCACGTCGGGGACATCGACGGCGGGAGGCACATCAGGGACATCGGGCACGTCGGGGACGTCGGGCGCATCGAAGACGGGAGGCACATCGGGGACATCGGGGACGTCGAGCGTGGAAGGGACGTCGGGCGCATCGGGGACGTCGAGCGTGGGAGGGACGTCGGTGGCGTCACCAGAGGGGACGTCGGCGGACGCGTCGAGCGACGGGATGTCGGTGGGTCGATCGAGCGCGACGTCGGGCGCGGGGGCGTCGAGGACGGCGTCGGCAGGAGCATCCGCGCCGAGGTCGGCGGACGGGCGGTTCCATGGGATGGCGGGTTCGATGAGGAGGCCGCAGCCCGACGAGAGCGACGCGAGGAGACCGAACGCGGCGAGGCGGGTCGGCGACGACATCGACCGCGATGGTATCGCGCCTGGGAGCGACCACCACGGGCATGATGGAAGCTCAATGACAGATGGACGACAGCGGGTCGCGGCGGCCTGATGCCGATGCTTTCGCGCGGAGGCCCACGCCGCGTTGACGCTACGGCGTGGGCCCGGTGACCGCGGGCCTGACCGTTGCGGGCTCAAGCCTCGTAGGTCAGCGCGCGGCGCCCGCCTCGATCCAGTCGCGGATCGTGGCGATGTCGGCGCTCGGCAACGTCGCCGCGCCGCGCGGCATCGCGCTCCCACACGGAGGCGCCGTCCCACCGCGGATCTTCAGGTACAGCAGGCTCGCCATCGCGTCGCCCGCGACCACCCGCGCGAGCCCCGACGACCCGCACGACCCGCCCATCGCCGCCGTCCCCACGAGGTTCGTGTAGGCCATCGACTCCGTCGACATGTTGAGCGCCCCCGAGGCCCCGTGGCAGCTCACGCACGCCCGCTGGATGATCGGATACACCGCCGCAAACCCGCTCCCCGCATCGCGCGCTCCCGTGTCCGTCGCGCCCACATCGCGCGGCCCCGTGTCCGTCGCGCCCGCATCGCGCGCTCCCGCGTCCGTCGCGCCCGCATCGCGCGCTCCCGTGTCCGTCGCGCCCACGTCACGCGGCCCGCTGTCCGCCACGCCCGCGTCGCGCACCCCCGCATCCATCGCGCCCGCATCGCGCGGCCCACTGTCCACCACGCTCGTGTCGCGCGGAACATCCACCCGCGGCACGTCCACCCTCGGAACATCCGCCGCGCCATCCATCCGCGGCACGTCCATCATCGCCGCGTCTGTCCCCGCCTCGGAGCCACCGTCCGCACCCGCGTCCGTGCCCGCGTCTGCCCCACCGTCGGCGCCTCCGTTCAACCAGCGCGCGAGGGTGGCCCGCTCCTCCTCGGTCAGCATCCCAGGAGCCGGCGGCATCCGTCGCTCCGTGACCGCGGCGCGTCGAATCTCATCCACCGACTCGATCCAGTTCGCGTACCGCGACAGCGGAACGTTCGCCGTCCCGCCCGGCAGGTGGCACGGCGTGCACCGCCTCGCGAAGATCGGCCGTACCTCCTGCTCCCACTGGTGCACCCGCGGGTCCACCGTCAGCGCGTAGCGCGACAGCCGTCCCTCTCCCAGCACCCACACGCTCCCGTTGGGCGAACCCACCAACCGCGAGCCCTCCGCCACCGTCACGCCCGTCGCCAGCCGCACGCCCTCCGTCGCGTCGAACACGCCCAACGACCCGCCCGCGATCACCCACAGGTTGGCGCCCGCCCGCGCGATCGAGCGCACCGCGCCCGTCGTCGTCGGCGCCGCCACCGACAGCGCACCATCAGCGCCCTCACGCCACAGCCCGCCCGCCGTGGTGCCCACCACCAGGCGTCCGTCGCCGTCCACCGCCGCCGCGCTCGCACCCGCCACGGCGTAGTCCACGAAGCGCTGGGTCATCACCCCAAAGGCCCGCACGCCCGTCATGGTGCGCGTCGCCACCTTTCCGCCGCCCGCGATCACCGTCGCGAAGGCCGGATCATTCCACCGCAGCACGCGCATCCCGTCGGCCACCGCGAACCCGGTGTCCGTCCCAAACACCGTGCGCGTCTCGTCGAGCGCCGCCACCGAGCGCACCGTGAGGTCGCCTAATCCGTAGCGACCCGTCACGTCTTCCAGCGTCATCCGATCGCGCACGCGCCAGATGTGACCCGCGCCGTCCACCGCGAGCACCCAGCGCGCGGCCGTCCCGTCGCCCGCCGGGACGCTCGCCGCGTCGCGCCACATCATCGCCCGCATGTCGCGCGCGAGCACCGCGCCGCCCGACAGCCACTGCATCCCGCGCTCGCCAAACACCACCACGTCGTCGCCCGCATCCACCACCGCGGTGATGGTCCCGAGCTCTGTCATCGCGGCGTTCCAGTTGAGGGACTGAACCATCACGGGCTCCGGCGCCACGTCGCTCGCCGCCACGACGGCGCCGTCGCTCGACGGGTCCATCGACGCGTCGCCGCAGCCCACGACGAGCAGCGCGGCGAAGCACCACCGTGACCAGTGAGGACTCCTCATGCGCGGAGAAGCGAGCGGATCACGTCGCCGTCGCGGAGGTACTTCCGCGGGTTGACGTTGAAGGCCGACACGAAGGTCGCGAGCAGGTCGGGCGGCGCCACCGGGCGCGTGCCGTCCGCGAACATCCCGGCGTTGACGGGGAGCATCTGCTCGGCGTCGGCGCTGCCGAAGCTCGTGTTGCCGCGAAACTTCGGCGAGATCACCAGCGCCGACCCGTTGGGGTAGTGGTCGCGGCCCATGGTGAGGTTGATCTGCGGCGTGCGGCAGAAGTCGCTCACCACGAGGATGTGCGTGTGGTCGGCGAGGCGCTGCCCCATGAGCGTCGGGTGCGGCGCCGCGTCGAGGGCGCGCACCAGCGCCGCGAGCGTGTCGAACAGCTCCTGCTGGATGAGGGCCTGGTTGCGGTAGTTGTTGTTGTGCGTGTCGTGCGACGCCGACGCGAAGCTCACGCAGCGCACGAGGTTGCGCTTCATCGCCTCCACCGCGAAGGCGCAGTTGACCGCCGCCCGCCCCTGGAAGCGCATCCCCGACGACGACAACGTCGGCTGCGCCATGGCCAGCGCCGATGCGTTGAAGATCTGCTGCACGTCGGGCGAGAGCATCCGCGGCAGCGCCTGGAGCTGTAGCCCCATGCCTTCGATCTCCTCGCGGTACCACGACCGCGCGCCGAGCTCGCGGGCCTCTTCGGTGAGCAGCGCCGTCACCGCCAGCCGGTCGGCCGCGGTGGTGTTGACGTTGCTGCGGTTGAGCATGCGCGAGAGCGTGTCGACGGAGCTCACCCGCAGCGGCGCGACGCGCGCGTCGAGGTCGTCGCCCACGTAGGTCGACGGGTACGACACCGACACCGTGGGCAGCAGCGTCTCCCTGCCGAACTCGTTGGCCAGCATGGTGTCGATGCTCGACGCCACGGGCTTGCCGCCCGCGAGGTGTCTCCCCGTCGCCGCGAAGAACGTCCCGTCCGTGTGGCTGACGGTGTTCATCGCGAGGCCGTTGATGACCGTGAGCCGGTCGGGCATCTCCGCGAGCCGGCCGATGGCGGGGCCGAGCCGCAGCGACGAGCCCGCGGGCTGGATGATCTCGAAGGTGCTGCTGTCCGCGTCGAGCGGAGCGTCGCGCCAGAGGCGGATGGGCGCCGTGTCGATGGTGTCGGTGCTGCCCGGCTCGATGAGCCCGCGGCGCTCGTTGCGCGGGTCGAGCGAGAGCGTGACGTCCCAGCCGCCGCTCGCGTGGATGAGCACGAAGAACTCGTCACTCGCCACCGGCGGATCAGCAAACGCGCGCAAGAGCGGCTGACTCGCGAAGCCCGCGGCCCCGACACTGCCCAACACCTTCAGGAACGTTCGTCGACGGTTGTCCATGGTCGGTGTTCCTTCAGTAGAGGTGGAATTCGGGGTGGCGCACGAGGCCCTCGCACACGCTCGCCCAGCCGGCCTCGGGGCCGTTGAAGGTGCGCGTGCCGGCGTCGGCGTGGCGGGTGACCGCGTCACGGTAGAGCGTGCGGAAGCGCGGGATGCGCCCCTCCGGCGCGAGCGCGGCGGGGTAGCCGAGCACACGACGGTGGAGCAGGTCGAAGCGCGCGCCAAACTCCTCGTCGGTGAGCGCGCGGTTGCCCGCCGGGAGCTCGAAGCGGAAGAGCACCCGGTCGGCGACGGCGACGGTTCCGCGGAGGTCGGCCTGCACGGCGCGCTCGCAGAGGGCGACGCCGATGCGCTCGAAGGCCGCGAGCATGAGCGTGTTGGTCTGCGGCGCGCGGGGGATGTCCACCGCGTAGTCCGGGACTCCCAACGCCGAGAGGTAGTCCGCCCAGGTGTCGAAGAGGTTGGCGCCGTCGGTGCCGCGCAGCCGCACCTGGAGCGCCTGCGGACTGAGTCCACCGAAGAGCGTGAGGTAGCTGCGGATGAGCGTCTCGGCGGGCATGAGCCGCGGCGGCTCCTTGGGCGTGTGGTCCTGCGCGAGCGACTCGTGGCCGGGAATCTCCGTGACCGGCGTCGGGGTGATCTGGTTGGGCCGCGAGGCGCCACCGTCGACCGCGGGTGCGACCGTCGGCGCGGAGGAGTTGTTACACCCGAGGGTAAAGACGAGCGCGGCGAGGACTGCGGTGCGCTTCACGGCGTACCTCCTTCGCGCCAGGCGCCCGAAGCGAGGTTGTTGGCGTGGCGGTAGGCGTCGGCCCGCACCAGCGTCCGCACCAGTCCGCGCATGCGGTAACCGCCCTCGCGCAGCGCCGTCGCCATGCTCTCTCGCAGCGGTTGGTCTTCCTCCGTGAAGGAGCGACCGAGGAAGGACTCGCCGACGTTCTGCACTACGCACGCGGCGAACTCGGGTGTGTCGACGACGGCGCGCGCGAGCCCGGCGGGGCCCTCATCGGCGTGGGCGGTGGAGCCGTAGGCGCCGCGAAGCATGCCCATGCCGTTGGTGCCGAAGGCGGGGTCGTAGAAGGACGTGCAGCCGCCGTTGGGGGAGTTGCCGCTCCGCGGCGCGCACGCGGGGTTGAGCGTGGGGAAGCGATCGGCGGGGAGGAAGGTCCACCCCGACTCGGTGACGCGGGTGAAGTACGCCGAGAGCGGTTCGAGCGTGGCGTGGCAGGCGGCGCAGCCCGAGCGCAGCATCAGGTTGGGCTCGGTCGACGGCGTGAGCGCGACGTTTTCCGCCACGAACTGCCGACACAGAAACGCGTTGTAGACGATGTGCGCGCGCGCCCGGCGGGTGCCGTACTTCGCGAGGAAGATGGGCGTCGTGAGGAGGCCCGCCGCCTGCGGACCGCGGTCTTCGACGCGCTGCCAGGTGGTGAGGTCGTGCGGCGTGAGGTTGGCCGGAACACGCGCCGGATCGAAGAGCGCGGTCGGCTCGGCGTACTCGAACTGCGTCCCGTTGCCGCAGCAGGTGGTGCCCGCGAAGCCCCGGTAGAACTGCGCGACGGCGCCGTTGACGACGGTGCCGCGGTCGTTGAGCAGGCCGCGCACGTCGCGGTCGCGCACGAAGAGGTCGTCGAGGAAGTGCACCGCCTCCTGGGCCCACCAGAAGCGCACCCAGTCGCCCTGCGTCTGCGCGCGACTATCGAGCGCCTGCTCGGCCCCGAGCGGAACATTGTCCGGGATGTTGAACGCCCGCGGGTCGTTGCCGAGCGAGTCGCCCGGCATGCAGCGCTCCAGTCCAACACCACAACCGCAGTCGTCGCTCATCGAGACGCCCGTACCGCTCGTGCACGACACCATCGCCGTGGCGTGGGCGCGCGCATACGCCGAGTCCGTCGGCGGGACGGTGACGCGACCGCCCTGATACGTAGGCGCGCGGGGCGGAGCGGTGGTGCGACCGGAGAGGTAGATGGCGCCGCGCTCGGCGGTCTGGGCCTCTTCGCGGCAGACGCGGATGGTGGTGGTGGGAGTGGTCCCGTCGGCGTCCATGAAGAGGCCGGTGACGGGCGAGAGGGTCATGGCGGAGCCGTCGCCCGCGGCGATGCGCTGCGTGGGCGAGGCGCTGCGGTAGTCGCGGTAGAGCCACCACGGACGGACGGCGACGGTGCGCGCTTCCCACACCGCCGGATCGATGGCGCGGGCGGTGCCGGAGACGGTTCCGTTGCTGGCGACGGTGACGCCGGTCTCGTCGGGGGAGAGGCAGAAATCGAGGTCGGACTCGACGCGGTCGCGGCGCTGCGAACGGCGGAAATAGACGAACGACGGAGTGCCGTCGGGGGCGGTGACGCGCACGCGTCGCAGCACCATCGGGTTGCTCACGAAGTTGAACATCGGGCCTACTTCGAGCCGCAGCGCGTCCATGTAGACGCGGCGCAGGCGCTCGGCGTAGGCGGGGCCCTGGAGGTGCTGGTCGATCCAGGCGTCGAGGTCGAAGCCGGGGGCCTCGAAGGCCGAGAGCTCGTCGGAAGTGGGGATGCGCCCCTGGAGGTCGATGGAGAGCGCGCGGAAGAGGCGGTACTGCTCTCGCGTTGGAGAGGCGTCAGCGACCTGTGCAGAGACGCCGACACCCAGACCGAAGACCGCGACGCTCAGTGCGTGAAACCATCTCACGGTGCACCTCCTGACGATCACGCGGTGGACGGACCGCGGGACGTCGGTTCAGAGGGGTGAGTGTCTCGCGATGGTTGGCGAGGTCAACAACCAAGAGCACTTCGCGGGGGGCAGGTAGGTGCGTGGATGCCGTGCTCACGGCGTGCGGGCGAGGCCGATGGCGTCGATCTCGTTCCAGCCGGTGACGCGGCGGGTGTCGAGGACGATGCGCACCACCCGTATCCAGCGGGGCGCGGGCCGAACGCATCGGAGGGCCTCGGACTATATGCGCGATGGCGCTGTATCGTGCGCCCCCGATGGACCTCTCGTCGCTCCCGCCGCCGCGCGTCGTCGGACGCGTCCCGTTTCGCGCGTTCAACCACGCGCACGTCGCGATCTCGCCCGATGGTCGCCACGTCGCGATGCTCTCCAACACCGCGGTCGAGCTCTTTGACCAGCACGGCGAGCGACTCGCCCAGCTCCAGAGCCACGACGTCCGCGCGTGCGGCTGCTTCCTCGACGACGCGCGCCTCCTCGTCGGCGCCTCCGACGGCACACTCCTGCTCTTCGACGTCGCCACGCTCGCCCGCGCCGGAACCGTCCGCGACGCCGACGTCCTCACCTTGGGCGTCGCCCACCCATGCGCGACCTCGGCCCTCGGGTGTGTCGTCCTCTCGCCCGATGGAGCGAGCGTGGCGGTCGCCAGCGGAGAGCCGCGCAGCAAGGCACAGAAGGCGGACAAGCCGGTGCGCCTCCTCGATGCGAGCACGTTGCAGGTACGGCTCACCCTGAAGGGTGTGCGCCGGCGCGTGACGGACGTTGCCTTCGCACCCGACGGTCAACGCCTCGCGGTGGCGGGCGACGCGGTGGTGCGAGTCTACGAGCTCGCGAAGGGCAAGGGCGTCGGCGACGTGGGCGATGAGGACGACCACGGCGTGGCGTGGCGCTCCGACGGTGCGCTGCTCACCCTCGGCCGCACCCACGGCCTGCGCGTCTGGAACCTCTCCGACCGCACCATCTCCGCGCAGCGTTCCTTCCCGGCGTCGATGCTCCGCGGCCCTCGTTGGACGGCCGACGGCTCGCTCGTGGTCGTCGCGGGCCCGGCCTATCTCCCGATGGTGGTGCACCGCCTCGACCCGGCGACGTTGGCCACCCGCGCCACGCGAGAGTTCGATCACATGTCGGGGTGGTCGTGTCAGCCCTGTCTCGCCCCGGACGGTTCTCTCTGGGTCACCTACGGCCTCGCCTTCCAACGCCTCGTCGGCCCCGACCTCACGCCCGTTCCCCTGGGAGACGGTCACGCCGAGCTCGTGGGTTCCTTCGTGGTTCATCCCGAGGGGCGTTGGGCCGCCACCGCCGATGACGACGCGGATGTCCTGGTGTGGGACCTCGACGCGGGCGTGGTGGTCCACCGCTTTCCGAAGGAGATCAGGGCCATCGCACCCGGCCTCACGGCGCCATGTCGCCTGCTCACGTTGGCCGTGTCCGAGGGAGCGCCGCGGTTCTTCGTGACGACCCAGCGCGGGGGTATCCGCTCGTGGGACGCGTCGACCGGCGCGCCCGGCTGGTCGTTGGAGCCCGACGCGTTTGCGATGACCTCGCACTTCTTCCCGTCGCCCGACGGAGAGTCGCTGCTCACCGTGGACGCGACGAAGGAGCGCCGCGTCGCCCTCTCGCTGGTGGACTCGCGCGGGCAGCGCCGCTGGCGCATCGAGTCCAGCCTGCACCCTCGCCGGGTGCGATGGGACGACGACACCGTGGTGCTCTACGGCGTGACGGGCTGTGGCCGCATCCAGCTCTCGGACGGCGACTTCCTGGAGCGCTGGCTGCTGCTGCCGAAGGACATCGTCGCCAACGCGACCGCCCTCGCGGTCTCCGCGGACGGCTCGCTCGCGGCGGCGGGTGACGTCTTCCGCCTCGTGGTGGTGGCGCCGACCGGGGCGGAGGTGCTCTGCGCCGTCGACCCGCGCAAGCACGGCGTCGCCCACCTCGTCGGCGTCGACTGGGCCGGTGACGGCTCACTGCTGCTGCTCGACCGGGGTCTGCGCCTCGACGCGCGCCACCCGTCGACGCTGGAGGTGCGCTCGTCGATGTCGCTGCCCACCTCCGTGCGCTGGAGGGTCTTCGTGGCGCGCGATGGCCGACGCCTGGTCATGCCCACGCACGAAGGCACCTGGCTGATCTACGAGGCGCCCCGGTCGACGTCGTGATCGCGTGGGGGGCGTAGAGGGAGAAGAGCCGCCAGGGCGCAAGGGTCGCAAGGAACAGACGGAGAAGGATCGAGGCACAGCGCGCAGAGCAGTCGACCTTCACCGAGTCCCGTCTTCCCACCCTTACCTATCTGTTCCTTGCGACCCTTGCGTCCTGGCGGCTTCTCTATCGCCGTCCGCGCGTCGCCACGACGAACGCGTCGCTACCGCGCTACGCACCCGCCGCGCGCCGCTCGCTCCACCGCCGCTCGCGCCGCCGGGTTGGCCTCGCTCCTCGCCAGAAACGCCCGCGCCCGCCCCGCATCGATGCGCGCCATCGCCGCCAGCGCCGCGTGCCCGACGTCCTGCTCGTACTCGGGCAGCGCGCCGTCACCCAGCGTCGCCGCGATCGCCTCCAGGCCATCGAGCGCGCTCGCGTCGCAGCGCCCCGCCAGCGCGTCCACCGCCTCGCGTCGCAGGAGCGACGCCCTCGCTCCGTCGCTCGCAAACGCGACCAGCCGCGCCGTCACGCCCGCCCCGGGGTTCTCTCCGAGCGCTCGCAGCGCCGCCCGCACCACCAGCGCGTTGCGCGTATCGAGCGCCGCCGTCAGCGCCGCGGCTCCCTCCGCCCGCGGCCCCAGCGCCTCCGCCGCCGCCACCCGAACCGTCGGCCAGCGATCGCCTGCCAGCACCTCGCGCAGCCCCGCCACCGCGTCGACCCGCCCCCGCAGCGCCGTCGCCGCCGCCGTCCTCACCCGCGGAACATCATCCCGCAACCCCGCCAGCAACGCCGCCGTGGTGTCGTTGGCGCGCCCGAGCACCCGCGCGCCCTCGGCCCGCAGATCGGCGTCCGTCGCGCCCGGACCGCGACCCGCGACCAACTCTCCGACCAGCGTTCGCCCCGCCGCGTCGCCCGCCATCGGCGACAGGAGTCTCCACCGCGACGCGAACTCCGTCATCGTCTCCCACTGCGCCCGCGCCCGCTCCGCTGCCAGGGCCATCACCGGGTCGTCCGCCCGCAGCGCCTCGGCCACCACGCGCAACCCGCGCGAGCGACCGGGCTCGCTCGTCGGCAGCGCCTCGACCCACGAGCGCGCGCCGTCCTCCCGCGCCGCCGCGGTGAGCATCGCTCGCAGCGTCGGCAGCCCCTCGCGCCACGCGTCGTCCGTCGCGCCCAGCAGCGAGGCCGCCGCGCCCAGCCGCGCGCCCCACGACGCCCGCATTCCCCCGATGGCCCGCAGCGCCCGCGGAACCTCCGGCACCACCGCCGCCACCGCCGCCATCGCCGGAGCGCCCGCTCGCTGGAGCGCCTCTTCCGCCGCGGCCACCACCTCGTCGCGCGCCATCGCCCGCGCCGCCGCCGTCACCGCCGTCGCGCGCCCCGTCGCCGCCAGCGCCCGCACCGCCCGACGCGCCGCCACCACGCCCATCGTCGGCAGCGCGTCGATGACCGCGCGCTCGCCCCGCTCGCCCAGCGTGAGCGCCATGCGAAGCGCCGCGTCTCCGTCTGGTCCGTCGGCCGCCGCGAGCAGCGCCGCCACGCCGCCGTCGCCCGACGCGTCGAGGGAGGTCATCCACCCGAGATCGCCCACCACACCGGGGTCGAGCGCCACGAGGGTCACGCACTCCGCACGCTCCATGGTGGGCAGCATCACCCGCACACGCCCCGCTCGCCGCGCCGTCGCCAGCACCTCCGGCGTGAGCGTCACCGCGCGCCGAACCCCGCCGGGCTCGGCCGCGAGCAGCCAGCGCCGCGGGAGGTCGCTGCCCGGCGCGGAGGTGAGCTCCATTGCTCGCAGCGCCACCGGTCCGAGGGACGGTCGTACGGTCACGAACGATCCCGCCGTCAGCGCCTGCGTGGTGCGCGCGTCGCCGTCTTCCAGCGCCCGCGAGGACACCGCCGCGCCGTCCGCGAGCCGACCCCGCGCACCCCGCAACGGCAGCGCGGGCGACGCGCCTGCGACGACGCTCGCCCCCGACGCTTCGGCGCTCGCGAAGGCCGTCTGCGCCAGCGCCGCGAGCCGCGTGTCGGGTGCGCGAACGAAGCGCAGCGACGCGTCGACCACCCACCGCTCGGACGGGACCTCGCCGACGCCGCAGGGCCCGCCGCTCTCCTCGTAGCGCTCACGGACGACGGCACCGTGGTCGACGGTGACCGCGTCGCGGGTACGCATCCCGAGGTCTTCCCCCTGCCACGTCGTCGGGCCTTCCCAGAGCACCGTTCCGGTCGACGTGGCGACGCGCGCCGTGGTCGCGGTGGTGGTGACGAGCACCGCGGACGAGCCCACGACGACGCGCTGCGGAGGCGTCTGCGCGCCCGCTGTGGAGGCGGCGAGAGAGAGGGCGAGGGCCGACGCCCGAACCCCGGGCCTCACCCTTCCCCGTTGAGCGCCCTCGCGAAGTCTTCGAGGGCCTTGCGGGCCTTGGCGTTCATGCGCCGCGGCACTTCCACCCGCGCGACGGCGATGAGGTTCCCCCGGCCGCCGCCGTCCACGTACGGGACGCCAATACCCTCCAGCGTAAACGCCGTGTTGGGCTGCGTGCCCGGCGGGATCTGCACCGTCACGGGCGTCCCATCGAGGTTGGACAGCTCCGCGCTCCCGCCCAGCGCCGCGATATGGAACGCCACCGGCACCTCCACGAGCAGGTCGTTGCCCTCGCGCTGGAACTTCGAGTCCTGCTCGACCTCGACCACCACCAGCAGGTTGCCCGCCGGGCCGCCGTTGGGCCCCGGCTCGCCGTGGCCGCCCACGCGAATCGCCTGCCCGTGGTCGATGCCCGCGGGGATCGACACCTTCACCTTCTTCTCCGAGCGCACCTCGCCCCTGCCCCGACAGTCACCGCACGGCTTGTTGATCACCTTGCCCGCACCGCCACACTCGGGGCACGGCATCGCGATCATGAAGCCCATGCTCCCCTGCGTGACCTGGCCGCGGCCCTTGCAGCCGTTGCACGTCACGGGCTGACTGCCCTTCGCCGCGCCGCTCCCGTTGCAGGTCGCGCACACCGCCGGAAACACCACGCTCACGTCGCGCTTGGTGCCAAACACCGCCTCGCGGAGGTTCAGCCTCACGCCCGTGCGCAGGTCACGTCCCGGCTGAACCCTCGGCTGGCTGTTGCGACCGCCGCCGCGACCGCGTCCGCCGCCGCCGCCACCACCGCCGAAGCCCGAGCCGAAGAAGTCGGCGAAGAGGTCTTGAAACTGCTCGAAGATGTCCTCGGGCGGCCGCATGCCCTGACCTTCGAGACCGGCGTGACCGTACTGGTCGTAGATCTTCCGCTTCTCGCTGTCGGACAGCACGTCGTAGGCCTCGGTGGCCTCCTTGAACTTCGCCTCGGCCTCGGCGTTACCCTCGTTGCGGTCGGGGTGGTACTTGAACGCCTCCTTCCGAAACGACTTCTTGATCTCGTCGGCCGTCGAGGTCTTCTGCACCCCGAGAACCTCGTAGTAATCCCGCTTGCCCGCTGCCATCGCCGTATATCCCGATCAACTTTAGAGGAGGTCTTTGAGCTTCTCGAAGAAGGTCTTCTGCTGTGGGTGCGTCTCCTGGCCGAGCGACGCCGCGAGCTGCGTGATGAGCGCCCTCTGCTCGTCACTCAGCGTCGTCGGAACCTCCAGCGACACCGTCACGATCTGATCGCCGCGCGCATACCCGCCAAACCGCGGCATACCCTTGCCGCGCAGCCGCAGCTCCTGCCCGGGCTGCGTGCCCGCCGGGATCCGCAGCTTCGCGCCGCCTTCGAGCGTCGGCACGTCCACCATCGATCCGAGCGCCGCCTGGGGGAAGGTCAGGGGCAGGGTGCAGCGCAGGTCCTGCCCGTCCCGCGTGAACACGTCGTGCTGCGCGATGCGCACCGTGATCTCCAGGTTGCCCGACGGCATCCCGTTGCCCGGCGCCTCGCCATACCCGTCGACCGTGCGCGTCGCGCCGTCATCAACACCCGCGGGCAGCACCACCTGGAGCTTCTCGGTGCGCTTCATCACGCCCGACCCGCTGCACTTCGCGCACGGCTCGCGGGGGATGGTCCCCTTGGCGCCGCAGCGACCGCACGGCCGGCTCATCTTGAAGAAGCCCTGCTGGTACCGGACCTCGCCGCGCCCCGTACACGCCGGGCAGGTGTCCACCGCCGTCCCCGGCGCGGCCCCGCGGCCCGAGCACGTGTCGCACACCGCGGGTCGCTCGAACTCGATGGTCTTCTCGCAACCCCTGGCGGCCTCTTCGAGGGTGATGCTCAGGTCGAGCGCGATGTCGCGACCGCCGCGTGTCTGCCCCCGCACGAAGCTCCCGACCCCGCCGCCCATGTTGCCGAACAGTCCCCCCATCAGGTCGCTGAACAGCTCCTCGATGTTGATCTGCTGGAAGTCGGGCATCCCACCCGGCCCCGACGGGGCGCTGCCGTGTCGGTCGAAGTGCGCCCGCCGATCGGCGTCGGAGAGCACGTGGTACGCCTCCGAACACTGTTTGAACTTCGCCTCTGCCTCGGCGTCGTTGGGGTTGCGGTCGGGGTGATACTTCAGCGCCGCCTTGCGGTACGCCGACTTGATCTCCTCGCCCGTCGCGCCGCGCGCGACGCCCAGCACTTCGTAATAGTCCGTGGCCATGAGCGGCGCGGACCTTACGTCCCCCTCTCCCGTCCCGCAACGCACCTCCAACGCACCGTGGCGTGACTCCGTTGACCTACCTCGCGGCGCTCGCGATCCTTGACTTCCCCGCTCGAATTTCGAAGCATGTCGCCACCGTGGCGGTGATGTTCCTGACGCCGGTGGTGCCCCGAGGGGGTGCGATGCTCCGAGGCGTCGCATTCTCCTGCGCGCTCGCCCTCGGCTCCACCCCGGCCTTCGCGCAGACCAGCACCGACGAGGCCGCGGCCGCCTACGAGCAGGGCCAGCGCGCCTTCACCAATGGGGACTTCAGCGCCGCCGCGGAGTTCTTCGAGACCGCCGACCGCACCAGCCCCGCGCCGCAAGCGCTCATCCAGGCCATCCGCGCACACCGCGGCGTGCACACCCCCACGCACGACGCCCGCGCCGCCACCCTCGCGCTCACCCTCCAGCGCCGCGAGGTGAGCGACCCCCGCATCACCGCCTACGCCCAGCGCGTCATCGACGAGCTCTCCCCCTCGCTCGCGCGCATCACCGTGCAGTGCGACGGCTGCGACCTCTCCCTCGACGACCGCTCCTGCCGCGCCGACGTCTTCGCCGACCCCGGCGCCCACACCCTCACCGGCGCGTGGGGCATGCGCGTCACCCACCGCCAGCTCAACCTCCTCGCCGGGAGCAACAACCCCATCGAGCTCACCATGCCCGTCGACGGCCTGCGCGCGCCCGCCGCTCCGACGCCACCCCTCACACCGTCGACCCCCGTCACCGACAACGAACTCCCGCCCGTTCTGCGCGGTCAGGCCCCCACCGCCGAGCGGCCCGTCACGCCGCCGCCGGTCGAGCGACCAGTCGATCCGCCCACACCCGACGGGCTCCCGGCCGGGGTCTTCGTCACCGGCACCATCATCACCCTCGGCCTCGCCGGCGCCCTCGTCTGGAGCGGCCTCGACACCGTCGCGGGCAGCGAGGAGTACGCCAGCAACCCCACCCAGGCGGCCCTCGACGACGGGCGCGTGCGCGAGCTGCGCACCAACGTCCTCGCGGGCGCCACCGCCGCGGCGGGCGTCACCACCGTCATCATCGGGGCGTTCTTCACGCGCTGGCGTAGCGCCCGGCCGTACGCGGGCATCTCAGCCTCGGGCGTGGTCGTCGGGGGAAGGTTCTGATGGCGAGCTTCGACGATCCGTTGGCCCCGCAGGCGCGCCGCATCGGGCGCTACGAGGTGCTCGGCGAGATCGCCTCCGGCGGCATGGCCACGGTGTTCCTGGCGAAGTCCATGGGGGCCAAGGGGTTCTCGCGGCTCGTCGCCATCAAGCGGCTGCACCCCCACCTCGAAGGCGAGGAGGAGTTCGTGCAGATGTTCCTGGATGAAGCGCGGCTGGCGGCGCGCATCCGGCACCCGCACGTGGTCGCGACCCTCGACGTGGAAGACCAGGACGGTCTCTACATCGTGATGGAATACATCGAGGGCGTGACGCTGCTCACGCTCTCGCGCATGGCGACGAAGATGGGCGACAAGGTGCCCGTCCCGGTGGCGTCGCGCATCGCGCTCGATATCCTCGGCGGCCTCCAGGCGGCGCACGACCTCGTCGACGACAACGGCGACTTCCTCAACCTCGTCCACCGCGACGTGTCGCCGCAAAACATCCTCCTCGGCACCGACGGCGCCGCGCGTCTTACCGACTTCGGTATCGCCAAGGCGGGCTCGCGCCTCACGCAGACCCGCGACGGGCAGCTCAAGGGCAAGATCTCGTACATGGCCCCGGAGCAGACCCGGCGGCAGGAGATCGACCGCCGCGTCGACCTCTTCGCCATGGGCATCATCCTCTGGGAAGTGTTCGCGGGCCGCCGTCTCTTCCAGGGCGACAGCGACGTCGAGGTGCTCAACCACCTCTTGTTCGAGCCCATCCCCCGCTTGAAGGACGCGGCGCCGTCGGTGCCCGCCAGCCTTGAGCAAGTCGTGATGAAGGCCCTGGAGCGCGACCCGGCCAACCGCTTCGCCTCGGCGCACGAGTTCGCCGACGCCATCGAGCGTGCGACCAAGGTGGTGGGTGGTCCGGGCAACCACCGCGCGGTCGCCGCGTACATGCAGAAGATCTGCGGCGAACGCATCCAGCGCGAGCGCGGTCGCATCGCCAACGGCCTGCCGCCCACCGCCGAGGGGGCGAGCACCGGCAGCTTCAAGGCGCTCGACCTGCCGCTGTCGGCCGCGCCGTCGCAGGTGCGCTCGCAGTCGGGTCCCGCGTCGATGCCGCCGCCGGGGCAGAAGTTTCGCCCGCCGACGATGGTGGGCGTCCCGGTGCAACGCGCCGCGCCCGTCGCGCCCCCCACGCCGAAGCCTGCCCCGCGCGCGGCCAACGTTGCTCCGACGAAGCTGCCCTTGAGGGCAACGGTGGCGGCCCCGGTGACGCCTCCGCCTGCGCGCCCCAACCGGCCGACGGTGATGGGCATGGGGCCCGAGTCGCAGCCGCCGCCCGCCGCGCCGGTGGCGCTCACCTTCGAGCAGGATTTCGATGAAGAGATGGCGACCATGGCCGTCGCCCCGGGGTCGCCGCACGAGTCGTGGCTGAAGGGCGAGGCGGCGGGGACGGCGCCGGACTTCGAGCAGCCCGACGCCAACGCGACGATCATGGAGGCCGCGCCCATGGACGTCATCATGGAGCGGCTGCGCATCAGCGGGGTTCCGGGTGGGGCGCCCGACGCGACGCTCGAAGCGGACATCGACGACGACATCGAGGAGATCCAGCCCGAGCCGTCGGGTGCCTTTGATCGGGGACAGATGGCGGCCGCGCTCGCGCCCGCGCCGATGCGGTACGAGTCGGGCCCGTCGCCGGTGCGCGCGGCGCCGGAGCGGTACCCGTCGGGCCCGTCGCCGATGCAGACGGCCCCGATGCAGCAACAGCAGTACCCGTCGTATCCGCCGATGGGACAAGGCCCCGGCGGGATGCAGCCGTCGTTCGCGCCGCTGCCGCCGACGCAGGGGTCGGGGGTGCTCGGGCCGGCGTACACGGCGCCGTTTGGTCCGCTCAACGGGCCGTCTTCGCAGCAACAGCAGGCGTGGTCGCTGGGCGGTGAAGCCGCGCCGCCGTCGGCCGTCGCTACCGCCGCCCATCGCGCCTCACCCGGCAGCGAACGTCGCAACAACCTCCTCGCCTTCGCCTTCGGGATGATCATCGTCGCCGCGCTCGGAGCGGCCGGCCTCCTGTGGATGATGTCGCGCAATCCCCCCGCGCCGACGCCTGCGCCGACGCCTGCGCCCGTGGTGGTCAGGCCCGCGCCAACGCCCGCGCCCGTGGTCGTCGCTCCGCCTGCGCCTGCGCCCGTCGTGGTCGCTCCGCCTGCGCCTGTGCCTGCGGTCGTTCCACCCGCACCCGCGCCCGCACCCGCACCCGCGCCTGCGCCGGTCATCATCGAGCCGCCTGCACCTGCCCCTGCGCCGACGCCTGCGGTCGTGGCAGCGCCGCCCGCGGAGGAGCCCGGCGGGCGACGACGGCGACGACGGCGGCGTGATGACGAGGCGCCCGAAGCGACCGCCCCGGTGCCTGTGCTGGGAGCGCCGACGGCTCCAGTGCGGGTGGTGCCGGTGCCGGTTCCGGTTCCGGTGGCGCCGCCGCCGCCCGACCCGGACGCGCCCGACCTGGGCAATCCCTACCAGCGGTAGGGAGTCTACAGTGGGCGGAGTGGGTGCTCGGTTTCTCGCTGCCCACCGAAGGGGTCGAGCGGGACTCCGGCGTGATGTCAGGCGAACGCTAGCGACACCCGCACCACCGGCTTACGCGGCTCTGCGCGGGCCCGCAGCATGTCGGCCGTGTCGGAGCGCCCTTCCTCTGCTTCGATCGCGAGCGCCCCGAGGGTTACCCAGGTCGCGCGGTCCATGGCCGTGCGGTCGTTCTCCCAACGTGACACCGACTCGGGCGTCACTCCAAGCAGCGCCGCGAGCTCGGCCCCGGTGAGGCGCGCCGCCTTGCGCAGCCACTTCACTGCCGCCGCACCAGGTTGTCCGTGCCGCACGAGGGCGTGGGTCAGCGCGGCGTCGTAGCGCGCGAGCACGTCGCCCTCGACGACAGCCTCGCCGCAGGCGGGGCACGCCGTCGCTGGCAGCTCTGCCGTGTAAACCTGTTCGCCGAACGCGCGCTTCATCGTGGTCGTCGACTCCACGAGAGGCGTCGCTCCGCAGGCGTGGCACTTCTCATTCTTCATGTCCGTCTCCTCATCTCCAGCAATCCCCAGCTCCAGCATTCGCGCTCAGTACAAGGTCACGACAACCACTCCTCCTTCCAGAACGACGACAGGTGTGAGCTCGTCCCCGTCACGGTCGACGCCGCCCGTCACCAGCCACCGACCGTTCGCCTGTCCGACCGCTCTCGTGGCCGTCGCGATGGCGCGGCGCACGTCATCTTCCCGCGCGCCCCGCTCCGCCATTCGCTCCAGCGCGTGCGGCGAGTACCGGATGCGGCCCGCTGAGGCGTAGCCCTTGATGTGCTGAAGCGCCTCGGCTTCGGTCATGGCGCAAACCTAACGCGACTAGACGTAACGTCAAGTTACTCCGCTGAGCGTTCTTCCGGGGGGGAGGGCCTCTACGGCGTCTCGCCCTTCACCTGTCGACCGATCAGCAACAGGTTGATCGCCGCGTCCCGGTCGGCGATGTCGTGGTCATGTCGTCGGTCGCGCGCCCGCCATTCGAGGTAGTACGCAACCGGCGCCACAACGCCGAAGGCCGGGGACGTTGCGAGCGTTGCGGCCGGACTCGCTTGCGGTGGGCGATCGCTCCATCAGCGCTTCGCGGCGAGCAGCGCTTCCATCTCCGCGAGGCTGGCGATGGAGGAGCAGGCGCACCGGATGTCGCTGCTGTTCGAGGGAGGGATCCCGACCGTTGCGTGCGCGACGTGACGGGCAGCGCCGCCCGCGGAGGAGCCCGGCGGGCGACGACGGCGACGTGATGACGATGCGCCCGAAGCGAGCGCCCCGGTGCCTGTGCTGGGAGCGCCGACGTCTCCAGTGCGGGTGGTGCCGGTGCCGGTTCCGGTTCCGGTGGCGCCGCCGCCGCCCGACCCGGACGCGCCCGACCTGGGCAATCCCTACCAGCGGTAGGTACGCCCCGCCGACCAGAGGCCGACGGGGCGTCACCATCCTACGGGTGTGGTGCGCTCAGGCGCGGACGGAGGCCTGGGTCGTCGGCCTCTTCTCGAGGGTGTTGATGCTCACGTGCGGCCAGCGGATGAGGCCGGGCGTGCCGTCGCCGCGCGGGAAGAAGTCCAGGCTGACGTCCTGGAGGTATTGCAACACGAAGCGGGGCTGACCGGCCTCGTCGAACTCTTGCAACTCGTGAATCCAGAAGGTCGAGACCATGCGACGCGCGTCGGCCTGCTTCACGATGAAGGGGATATTGGAGATGCCCCCGGTCTGCGTGGCCGTGTCGACGTGGAGCACCGTGGTGCGCTTGATGTTGAGACCGTTGAGCGCGAGCTTCAGGAGCTCGGCGGGAAACACCGGGTCGAAGCCCGGGAAGCCCGGGACTCCGGTCACGGTGCCCAGGAAGGGCGAGTCGTGAAACTGCTTGTACGGAGCCAGGTAGCGGTTGTTGGGGTCGTTGATGTCCGAGTTGGCGAGGCCGATCGGGAGACCGCTGATGGAGGGAATCAGGTTGGCCTTGTCGACCGGGTCGATGTCGTCGGATGTCCCCAGCGCCAGCACCGAGTTTCCATGGGGAATCGTGGCCAGTCGCCCGACGTCGACGCCGTTGTCCACGTTGTTGATCATATAGAGCCAGAGGCCCGGCTCGTGGTGAATCGCCTGACCAGGGTCGCCGGCCTTTCCGCTCACCGGAGAGTCGACCGAGGCCACCTGGTGAATCACCTGTTCGTAATCGAGCGTGACGATGAGCTGATCGTTTTCCTGCGGCGGAGGCGGGCTCGTGATGCCGCGGTTGGGCACGGCCTTGTCCACAAGGGTAAACGTCAACACCTCGTCATATTGATTGAGCAACAGGCGAAACGGCGGCGCGCCCGGCGCGGCGAAGGGCAGGGCGATCATGTTCCAGCCGGTGCCCTTGCTCGACCACACGCCCGGCAAAGCCTGCAACGGCCCGAGGTCGGGGTCGTTGGGTGATGCCTTGTAGACCCTGCGACCGCCAGCCTTCAGCGCTTCTCTCTTCTCTGCACTCATTCCCATGATGGAAGTCCTCCCAGATGGTGGGCATTCGCCCGATCCCCGTATGCCGACGCCACAACGGTGACCTCGACCCTGGTGGGGTACCCCAGGCCGGAGTGCGCTGTCGATACCCCGTCACGCGATTTGCCATACCGTCAACAAGATGACGGTGGAGCAGGACGACGAGTGGCGTCGTCAGCGCGCCAGTCGTCGACGCATGGCCGTGCACTGGGCTGGGGCCCGTCGAAGGGATGCGCGACGCCAACTTCGCGACTGGTCGATCTGGCAACTGAAGCGAATCCGCAGGGCGACGGTGTTCATCTCAGGTGTCGTAATCGACACTCCTAGAACACCAGATACGTCTTGGATCTTCTCGATGAGCCGACTGGAGTAGAATCGATCTGGTCCGAGATCGGTGGGCCTCGGGAATCGCTGCGAGCCAGTCCGCTCCAAGGGCACATCCCCCGGCCCGAGTGAATCGAAGTATTGCAACACCAGCGCGCGGATCGTGTCCCACAGACCGCAATCCGCACACACCGCCGCGTTGCTCGGGGGCGCCACTGGCAACGCGTCGCTCAGGGTGACGACATTGCTGACAGGCGGGAGGGCGACCGTGGTCAGCCAGTAGCCGCCCCGCACCCGGTTCGTTCCGAGGAAGACTGCGATGCGTGCTCCCTGCGTGATGCCCGCCGCGTTGTCGAGCGTCAGGACACGCCGATCGGACGACACGGCCGACACGGTCCGCACGGCGGGGTAGCCCTGCCCCCAAGCCCACGGCGCGACGGCCGGATCGACGGTCAGGTTGATCGTCACGTCCTGACTCTGGGTCGCGGCCTGACCCACCTCGTACCTCGTCGCAGGAGTTCTGACGGGTTGAAGAAGCCGCAAGGGCGCAAGGGTTGCAAGGACAAGACTTGCGGCTTCTTCAACCCGTCAGAACTCCTGCGACGAGGTACTCGTAGTTGCCGGGCGACATCCCCGCGGGCCGGAGCTGCACCCGGGCCACCTCGGGCACCGCACGCCCCTGGGCGTCCTGGGCGCCTTCGATGTACTCGCGCACGTTGGTCAGCACCTGGGAACGCCTCCACTCCCGAACCCCCGTACGCTTCCCCTGTCCGGTCGACGCGCGCTCGCCAACACCCGGCTGCCCCCACCGCTGCCGCCTCCCGCGCCCGCCAACACCCGGTTGCCCTCGCCGCCGTCGTCTCCCGCGCCCGCCAACACCCGGCTGCCCTCTCCGCTGTCGGCTCCCGCGCTCGCCGGCAACCGTCGACGCGCTCCGTCGCCGGGTCTCTGGCGTCCCGGTACCCCATCAACCGCTCCCCCACCGCACCCTGTCAGCGCGCCAACACCTCACACCCGTCTACCGTCAGAACGTCGACATTGACGCCAGCGCGGCTCCCGCACGAACGTCTCTCTACTCGGAGGGTCCCGTCGCCGTGGCGGGGCGGCGAGTTCCATGGAGGGTGGCGATGGGTTCTGTCCGTACGATCCAGCATTCGGAATCGCTCGACGGCGTCTGGGAGGAGCTCATCTACAGCGAGGCGCGGCTGCTCGGCGACCCGCTCACGCGCGACCTCGCGCCAGCCTTCGCCGAGCGTCTGGCGACGCTGGAGACGGTGCGCGCCGGGCAGTACGCCGTCTGGCGCGGCGAGATCGTGGTCCAGGCCACCGTCGACACCGAGAACCTCAGCCTCGACGGCACCACCGAGGGCTTCGGCGTGAAGCTCTTCGCCGCGGAGGACGGCAAGCGCGGCAGCGCGCGGTGGAAGCGGTACTTCCCCACCTCCGTCTCCGACACGGTCAAGCTCGCGCTGGAGCGGCAGCTCGCCCGGGTGCGCGGCTGGGCCGCGTCGCTGCGCGGTGAGCCCGAGCCCGAGCTGGTGGCGTACGCGGATTCGTTCGCCCGCCATGTCGTGGCAGGCGACGCCGCGGTGCAGGGGCGCATCGACGCCGCCGCGAAGCGCAACGACCACCGGGTGCGCGAGATCGTCGCGCTCATCGACGACGTCAACGCGCTGCGGCTGGGCACGCTGGGGCGGCTGCTCCAGCGCGCGGTGAAGAACGGCAAGTCGCGCGAGTGGGCCGAGAGCTTCTTCCGGCGCTCGCAGCGGCGGGCCGTCGCGACGCCCGACGACGGCGACGACGGCGGCGACGAGAAGCCCACGGCGTAGGTCACACCCCGTCGAGCAACGTTGGGAGAACTTGGGTTGTGACTGGGGAGGAGCGGAGCGCCGCGCTCAGTTGCGGCCGGACTCGCGGGCGGCGTCGAGCTGCGCCTGGAACCACTGCGCCGAGCGCGTGAGCTCCTCGAACTCGGCGCCCTCCTGCGGGCCGTTGAAGGCTTCGAGCTTCTTCGACGCGGCGTCGAGCTCGGTGCGCGCCTTGGCGACGTCGATGTCCTTCGCCTCCAGGCAGCGGTCGGTGAGGATGGTCATCAGGTCGCTCCCCGCCTCGGCGAAGCCTGCGCCCACCGCGAGCACGAAGGTCTTGCCCTCGGAGCGGTAGCGCACGACCCCGGCCTTGAGCGCGGCCAGCAGCGGCAGGTGGCCCGGCAGAACGCCGAACTCCCCGTCGACGCTGGGCGCCTCGACCGTGTCGACGTCCTTGCGAACGGCGACGCCGGCGGGCGTCACCACGTCGAGGCGAAGCACGCCGCCGCGGTGCGGGGTCGTAGCGAGGTCGATGTCCTGGCTCACTCGCGATGCTCCTGTCAGCCGGCCTTGGAGAGCTGCTCGGCGGCCTTCTTCACGTCGTCGATGCCGCCCTTCAGGTAGAACGCCTGCTCGGGCAGCGAGTCGAGCGCGCCCGACAGGATCTCCTCGAAGGCCGCGATGGTGTCTTCGAGCTTCACGAGCGCGCCGTCGAGGCCCGTGAACTGCTGGGCCACGAAGAAGGGCTGCGACAGGAAGCGCTGGATGCGGCGCGCGCGGGCGACGGTGCGCTTGTCGTCCTCGGAGAGCTCGTCCATGCCGAGAATCGCGATGATGTCCTGCAGCGCCTTGTAGCGCTGGAGGGTCTCCTGCACCTGGCGGGCGACCTTGTAGTGGCGCTCACCGACGTACTGGGGCTGGAGCATGCGCGAGGTCGAGTCGAGCGGATCGACCGCGGGGTAGATG
Source organism: Polyangiales bacterium (assembly GCA_044229975.1). GTDB lineage: Bacteria > Myxococcota_A > Polyangia > Polyangiales > SCUS01. The sequence goes on along the minus strand of JBGARZ010000012.1, from coordinate 131,432 downwards.
CCGAGCTCGGAGATGGCGCGCGAGAGCACCGTCGTCGCGTCGAGGTGCGAGAAGGTCGTGGCGGGCGCCGGGTCGGTGAGGTCGTCGGCGGGCACGTACACGGCCTGCACCGAGGTGATGGAGCCGTTCTTGGTCGAGGTGATGCGCTCCTGGAGCGCGCCCATCTCGGTGGCCAGCGTGGGCTGGTAACCCACGGCGCTCGGGATGCGGCCGAGGAGCGCCGACACTTCCGAGCCCGCCTGCGTGAAGCGGAAGATGTTGTCGACGAAGAGCAGCACGTCCTGGTTCTCGTCGTCGCGGAAGTACTCCGCCACGGTGAGCGCCGAGAGGGCGACGCGGGCGCGGGCGCCGGGCGGCTCGTTCATCTGGCCGTAGACCAGGGCGGTCTTGGAGATAACGGCGGTCTTGCCGTCGCCGAGCTTCGACTCGGTCATCTCGACGAAGAGGTCGTTGCCCTCGCGGGTGCGCTCGCCCACGCCGGCGAAGACGGACACGCCGCCGTGCGCCTTCGCGACGTTGTTGATGAGCTCCATGATGAGCACGGTCTTGCCCACGCCGGCGCCGCCGAAGAGGCCGATCTTGCCGCCCTTCTTGTACGGGGCGAGCAGGTCGATGACCTTGATGCCCGTCACGAGGATCTCTTCCTTCGTGCTCTGGTCGGTGAACGACGGCGGAGCGCGGTGGATGGGCTTGAACTTCTTGGCGTTGATGGGCCCCGCCTCGTCGACGGGGACGCCGACGACGTTGACGATGCGGCCGAGGGTCTCGGGGCCCACCGGCATCATGATCGGGGCGCCCGTGGCCATCACTTCGCCGCCGCGCACGAGGCCGTCGGTGGAGTCCATCGCGATGGCGCGCACGGTGTTTTCACCGAGGTGCTGGGCGACCTCGAACACGAGGTTCCAGGGCTCGTCGCTGATGGACTTGTTGGTCACCCGGAGCGCCGAGTTGATGGCCGGAACGCCACCGGGCGGAAACTCCGCGTCGATGACGGGGCCGATGATCTGGGTGATGCGTCCGGTCGGAAGTTCTGCCATCGTCGTGTTCCTTGGCGGCGGCGCGCGAATACTGCGCGGGGAAAGCTGTACGGCTGTGCGGGGCGGCGCCCCACTACCACAGGGCCGTCGATGGGGTCAAAGCACATCGCGGACAACACCCCACCCGCCGCCAATAGCGCTATATCTCCCGCCGACATCATGAGCGAAGCCGCCGCCCCGCAACCCCCCGCGCGCCCCTCCGTCCACGTCCGCGAGCTGGCCCTCCAGGCGCTCTGCCTCGTCGGCGTCGCCACCGCCGCGATGCTCCTCGTCGACTACGTGCGACCGCCCGTCTTCTGCGCCGACCACGGCAGCGGATGCGACGCCGTCCGCAACTCGGTCTACGCGCGTCCCTTCGGCATCCCGCTGCCCGTCCCCGGGGTGCTCTTCTTCTCGTCGCTGCTCGGGCTGTCGCTCATCGGCGCCCGCGAACGCGCCCGCCGCCTGCTCGCCTCGCTCGGTCTGCTCGGCGTGCTGGCGGGCGTGAGCTTCCTCGCGATCCAGGCGTTGGTGATCCACCACTGGTGCAAGTTCTGCGTCGTCGTCGACGTCTCCTCCATCATCACGGGCGCCCTCGCGGTGAGCCTTCGCATGGACGTTCGCGCGGCCGATGAGCCCGCGCGGCCGCGGCTCATCCCGTCCTTCGTGGTGACCGGCGCGGCCCTCGCGGCGCTGCTGCTCCCGCTGGGCTTCGGCCTCTCGCGGCCCACCAGCCGACCCATCGGCCCCAACTCGCCCACCATCGCGCCGCTGCCCGAGGTCATCGCGCGGCTCCAGCAGCGCGACGTCGCCACCATCGTGGAGTTCGTCGACTTCGAGTGCCCGTTCTGCCGACGCCAGCAGGAGGCGCTCGCCCCCGTGGTGGCCTCGTACGGTCCGCGCGTGCGCGTCATCCGCAAGAACGTTCCGCTCTCCTTCCACCCGCACGCGCGCGGCGCGGCGAGGGCGGCGTGCTGCGCCGAGGAGCAGGGTCACGGCGAGGCCGTGGCGAGCGCGCTGTTTCGCGCCGAAGACCTCACGCCCGAAGGCTGCGAGCGCGTGGTGCGTGAGGCCCACGTCGAGCTCGCGGCGTACCGCGCGTGCCTCGCCTCGCAGCGCCCCGAGGCGGCGCTCGAACACGACATGAACGACGCTCGCGCGGCCGACGTCGCGGGGCTTCCGACGCTGTACGTGGGCAACGAGCGCTTCGAGGGGCTCACCGACGCCAACACGCTGCGGGCGAGCATCGAGCGCGCGCTGCGGTCGGGCCCGGCGACGACGGCGCCGGCGCACGCGAGCGACGCGCACCAGGGCGGCTGAGGCTGTGCGAACGAGCGCGTGGGTGCTCGCGGCGCTCGCGGTGTGCGGGTGTCGACGGGGGGCGCGTCACGCCGAGGAGCTCTCCGCGGACGGGGCGGTGGTGGAGAGCGGCGTGGTCGAGACGCCGGGTGAGACGCCGGTGATCGCGCCGACGCGCGCGGGCGAGGGGTCGCAGCCGCGGTGGCGTTCGCTGACGCACGGGCCGCGGCCGATGGGTACCGAGCGGTGGCGCTACGACTTCACGCCGCGCGCGCCGTACGGAGAGCCGGCGACGGACGGGCGGACGGTGTTCGTGAGCGCGGTGCGGCGCGAGACCGAGGGGCCGACGGACGGTGAGGTGTTTGCGTTCGACCTGCGCGACGGAACGCTCCGCTGGCACGTCGCGGTCGGCGGCCTGCACGGCGAGCCGCTGGAGGTGGCCGACGGTCTCGTGCTGGTGGACACCATCCCGCACTGCGCGCGGCGGGGCGCGGACACGCCAGGGGTCGCGCAGCGAACGTGCCTGGAGACGGGGCGCGGCGGTCTGGTGGCGCTCGATGCGCGCGATGGTCACCAGCGGTTTCGGACGACGTTTACGTCCGAGGCGCTGCGGGCGCGGTGGTCGGGCGCGTTGGTGGACGGCGCGTGGTGGATGCACGACGGCGCGGTGCAATTGCGATCGGCGCGGCTGCCGTCGGGAGAGATGGGCGCTCGCATCCCACTGCCAGGAACGGTGCTGAACCTCACCTCCGCCGAGCACGACCTGCTGTACACGGTGGACGCGCGGCCGACGACGCGGCTGGTGGCGCGGACGCCGTCGGCGCTGCGCGCGCGTTGGGAGAAGGTGCTGCCGTACCGCGCGACGTGCCCGGTCGTGGTGACGGGGCCGGTGGTGGTGGTGCCGGCCTTTGCGGCGACGGGCGTGACGGGCGCGCCGAGGGCGCTCGCGCGGGCCAACGGGGTCGACCTGTGGACGATCCCGGCGCCGCCGCACACGGTGGAGACCTGCGGGGCCATCGACAACAACGGGTTCTGGCAGGTGCAGGACGTGACGTTGCAGGGCTACGCGCTCGGGGACGGTCGGCGGCGCGGGAGGTTCGGAGTGCCAGGGCCGCTGACGGGTGACCTGGCGGTGGCGCTGGACGGGGTGTTCTACGTGAGCGTGCACGGCAGGCTGGCGGGCATCGACCTCATCGACGGTCACGTCGCCGTGAGCGTGGAGACCGATGCCGCGGCGGCGGAGGGGATGGTGCTGTGGGCGGGGCACGGCGCCGTGGTGACGCGCGAGCCGGGGCTGGTGGTGGGGTTCGACTGAGGGGTCAGTTGCGCGACGGGCCGTCGGCGATGGCGGCCATCTCCGCGGCGAAGCGGAGCAGCCCTTCGCCCCAGCCGCCGAGCACGTAGGTGCGCTCGTAGAACTCGGGCATCAGCGTGTCCTGGTACCCGGCGACCTGCACGAGGTAGACGTTGACCTTGGGGTTCACGCGCTCGCGGTAGGCGGCGACGAGCATGGGCACGTCGATGTAGTTCGTCTTGCACCAGGCGAACTCCGCGTAGGACTTCGGGTCGGTGCCGTAGAGCCCGCCGTGTCCGGCCTGCATGTCCGAGAACACGAACACGTGGTCCCAGTGCTGCCGCTCGCGGATGGCGCGATCCCAGAAGAGCCACACGCCGTTTTCGGTGGCCTGGCCGACCTTCTCGCCGAGGCGGTCGACCTCATCGAGCTGCTGGAGCACCGAGGCGTTGGGCCGCACCACGTACTCCTCCAGCCGATCACCGAAGACGCCCACGCGGCCGTCGTCCGCGCGCTGCGCCGCGAGCACGCCGGTGAGGTTGGCGATGGTCGCGACGGACATGGTGCCCATCGACGACGTCGCCGCGCCGCGGGCCGACCCGCTGTTGTCGCAGAGCGACATCACGCGACCCGCGAAGCGGGGCAGGTTGCCCAGCGACGTCATGAGGCAGCGCTCGATCGCGTCGAGGGCGACCCCCGAGGCGCCGGGGGCGTTCTTCACGGCGCGGTACGCCGAGTAGTACCGGAAGGGGAGCTGCTTGCCGGTGCGCGCGCCGTCCGCGAGCTTCGCCGCCCACTCGTCCGCGCGGACGCCCACGCCGAGGAGGTTGCGGAGGTTTCGCAGCAGGGCCATGTGGCCCATGGTCGGCAGCGCCTCGCGCCACGACGACGCGTTGGAGCCGCGTGCCGACACGATGGCCTCCCAGGTCTCGCCCGAGGTGGAGAGCTGACCCTTCGCGAGCGCGTCGATGTGCGGCGACTTCGCGTGCACGAGGTTCACGACGTCGATGGTCTTCACGTCGCGCGCCTCCATGCGGTAGCGGGCGAGCTCGTACGCGCTGAACCCGGCGAGCGCGTCGCGCCACGCGCGCTTGAGCGCGTTGGGGATCGGCTTGCCGAAGCGCCACATCTGGTACGCGAGCCCGACGGAGGGCTCGTCGGCGCGCCGGATGATGGACGGCGCGTAGCGGCGCACGAGGCCCGTACCGCGCACGGAGGGGTGGTTGGCCGCGCGCACCAGGATGACCTGCGGCGTGGTGCGGATGTGCTCCTCGGCGCGCAGCCACGCGGCGAGGCGAAGCGTCCCCTCGGGGTCGGCCGCGAGCGCGGCGTCGACGGCACGCTCCATCAACTCGGCGGGCGTCGCGTCGCGCCAGTCGTCGGGGTCGATGGCGTGCAGCGTGTCGCGGAGGTGTGCGCGCTGGGCGTCGGTGAGGGCGGACGCGCGGGCGCGCTTGGGGCGCCGATCGCCAGCGTCGGACTGGTAGTACGAGGGCTCGCCGAAGAAGCACGAGGCCGCCGCGACGCGCAGGCGCACGAGCGGAGAGCGGACGTCGTAGGAGGGGCCGCCCATCCAGTTGAGGTGCGAGCCCGCGGGGGCGGACGAGAAGGGGCGGAAGACCTTCATCAGAGACTTCGCGACGTTGATGCGACCCATGGCGGACCTCCACTGCGCCCGCGACGGCGGGCGAGAAGCGCCCTCCAGCGAGGGCGGTGAGAATGAGGTGTCGCGGCGGGAGAGAACGTCGTCGAACGGTGTTGTTTCGTTCGATGAAGTAACCGTTCGTCTCACTGCTCCCGTCGCGCCACCGGTACCAGGGATGGGACTCGAACCCACGACCACGTCATTAGGAGTGAAGTAACCGCATCGCTCACTTCCCCTTAGAGACGGGGAGAACATCGCGCGCGGTGTTTCGTGCTCTACCGACTGAGCTACCCTGGTGTGCCGCGCCGCCGAAGCGGCCGACGCAGAGGCTCATTGCGCGAGGTGTGCCAGAGGGGTTGGGCCGTCGCTATCGCGGCGAAAACCGCGGGTGTCGTCGCCATCGGGTCCGACAGAGGCGATATCAATGGATCGGTGGCGAGACGATCGTATCGGTGGTTCCCAGGGGTGGGGACGGTTTCAGCTTTTCACGTTGTCACGCGCACAACGGTGAAAAGCTGAAACCGTCCCCGCCGTCGACGCCACCCGCCGCGGGTACTAGCTTCCGCCGCGATGATCAGCTCCATCTTCTCCAACTCCCTCCGCGCTGCGCTCTACCCCTTGTCCGCGGCGCGCCGCGCGGCCCTCGCCCCGCGAGGCACCTGGATCACCCTCACCCTCGGCGGTCCCGTCACCGAGATCGAGCGACCCTTCTCACGCTTCGCGCACCCCATGCAGATCATCCTGCGCGGCGCCGCCCCGAAGCCGGTGCTCACGCTCACGGTGCTGCGCGAACTCGCCGAGGCCATCGCGGCCGACGGCAACGTCGATGGGGTGCTCCTCCGCGTCGAGGCGCTGGAGTGCGGCAGCGCGGTGGCGACGGGGTTGCGCGAGGTGATCCTCGGGCTGCGCGCGGCGGGCAAGAAGGTGGTCGCGTGGCTGCCCGACGGCGCGACGACGCGGGAGTACTTCGTCGCGCTCGCGGCCGACACCGTCCTCGCGACGCCGCAGTCGTCGCTCGGCCCGCTCGGGTACGCGGCGCAGACCACCTTCGTGCGCGCCCTGCTCGAACGCGGCGGCCTCGAAGCCGAGGTGTACGCGCGCAAGGAGTTCAAGAGCGCGGCCGAGCAGTTCAGTCGCGACGGGTTCTCGGAGCCCAACCGCGTGCAGCTCGAAGCCCTCCTCGATCGGCTGCACAAGGCGCTGCTCGGGGCCATCGCGGACGGTCGCAAGGTCGACGATAACCGCGCGCGGGCGATGGTGGAGAGCAGCCCGTACCGCGCGTCCGACGCCGTGCGCGAGGGTCTCATCGACGCGCTCGCCTACGAAGACGAGCTGCCCGCGCACCTCACGCCGACGACGAGCCCCAAGCTGGTGAAGGCGGCGATGTACCTCGCGCTGAGCCGGGTGATGCGCTTCGAGGGCGTGAGCGGCGCGCCCCGCGTCGGGGTCATCGAGGTGCGCGGCGCCATCGTGTCGTCGTCGCAGTCGAGCGTGAGCGGCGTGGCCGACGCGCGGCGCGTGGGGGCGGCCATCCGCGTGGCGCGGGCCAACCCGCGGGTGGGCGCGGTGGTGCTCTACGTCGACTCGCGCGGCGGCAGCGCGCTCGGCAGCGACATGATCTCGCACGAGGTCGAGCGGCTCCGGGAGAAGAAGCCCGTGGTGGCGTACTTCTCCGACGTCGCCGCGAGCGGCGGGTACTACGTCGCCGCGCTCGCGCAGGAGATCATCGCCCAGCCGTTGACGGTGACGGGCTCCATCGGGGTCATCGCGATGCGGCTGCTCGCGTCGCGGCTGCTGGAGAAGCTCGGGCTCAACCACGAGGTGATCCGCCGCGGTGAGCGCGCCGACATGCTGTCGCCCTTCCGCGGGTGGAGCGAAGAGGAGCGCGCGGCCTTCAACCGCGAGATCGATGGCTCATACAACGACTTCGTCGGCATCGTGGCGCGCGGCCGCAAGCGGGACTTCAGCGAGATCGAGCCGCTGGCGCGCGGCCGGGTGTACGCGGGCGTCGACGCGCACGCGCTCGGTCTGGTCGACCACCTCGGCGGCCTGGACGTGGCCATCGAGCGGGTGCGCTCGCTCGCGAACACGAAGCTCGCCGACCGGCCCGTCATCATCGCCCCGCCGCGCGGAACGATCGAACCCCCAGAGCCCGCTCCGCCCGTTCAGGCGTTGTTGAGCTTCCTCGCAGGGCAGTCGCTCGCGACGCGCGCCGAGGTCGACCTGCTGCGCATGTCCCTCGCTTCGCCCAACGAGCGCCTCTTCGCCTGGGACGGCCTGTCGACGGACCTGTAGTCCGTCGCCCCGTTAGCCGGTCTTCGCGCGGGCGCGGCCTCGCATGCGGAGGTTGAGCAGCTCGACGCCGAGCGCGAAGGCCATGGGCGCGTAGATGTACGCCTTGGGGATGTGACGACCGACGGCCTCGGCCAGCAGCATCACCCCGATGAGGATGAGAAACGCGAGGGCCAGCACCTTCACCGTGGCGTGCCGCTCGACGAAGCGCGCGACGGGCCCTGCGAAGACCAGCATCGTGGCGACGGCCGCGAGCACGGCCACCACCATCACCCAGATCTGCTCGGGCGGAACCATTCCCACCGCCGTGATGACCGAGTCGATGGAGAACACCATGTCGAGCAGCACCACCTGCGCGACGAGCGAGCGCGTGGACGTCGCGGCCGCTGGCGCCTTGGGGTCTTCTTCGAGGTGCCCTTCGACCTTGCGGTGAATCTCCACCGTCGCCTTGCCCACGAGGAAGAAGCCGCCGAGGCCCAGCACGAGCTGCTTGCCGCTCACGGCGACGCCCGCGAGGGTGAAGAGCGGGCGCGTGAGGCCGAGCACCCACGAGATCGCGAACAAGAGCCCGATGCGCATCACCAGAGCGAGCCCGATGCCGAGGTGCGTGACCTTCTTGCGCTGCTCGGGCGGGAGCCGACCCGTGAGCACCGAGATGAACACGATGTTGTCGACGCCGAGGACGATCTCCATGGCGACGAGCGAGGCGAGCGCCAGCCAGGTGTTGGGGTGTTCGATGCCATTGAACATAGAAGCGAGGACCTTCACGGTGGGGAGGTTTGCCCCGCGGACCATAAGCCCGACAGCCTTCCGTGGTCATCAGACGTCGCGTACCCTCCCGCGCCATGCGCCGCTACGCACTCGCGCTCTCGCTGCTCTCCCTCCATTGCGACGCGACTCCGGCGGCCCCTGACGCCGCCGTTGACGTCCCTGTTGCCACGGACATCACCGTCTCGCCGAGCGACTCCGCAACGCCCGACGACGCCGCCGTGACCGAGGACGTCGTCGTCGTGGAGGACGTCTTCGTTCGCACGACGCCGCCTGCCTGCCCGGCCTTCGTCGCGCGCCCGGCGCCCGCGTGCGGAACCGCCCAGGCCCGCGGCGGCATCCTCGCGGCCGACGCCGCGCTCGACGCCAAGGCGCGGCGCTTCGACCGGGTGTTTCACGCCGTGCACGCGCTCTACACCGGGGTCAACAGCGAGGCCGTCGCCAACGACGACGACACCATGATGCGGCTCGGGCGCTTTCTCCGCGACGAGGACACCTGGGACTTCACCGCGGCGGCGGGCGGCGCTCCGTCGACGCGCTTCCGTTGGACCAAGGTCGCGGGCGCCTACGCTGGGGCCGGGGTCGTGGCCGACGCGTATCGGTACGCGGTGCTGCGCGACGAGGGCGCCGCGTGCGACGAGGTGACGCGCGCCAGAGAACACCTCCAAGCCGCCCTCGACGGCATGCACCGGGCGGTGACCATCACGGGTGCGCCGGGGGTGATCGCGCGTGGCTACCAGCGGCGGGACATCCCGGCGGCGGCGGAGGTGACGACGGTTCCGCTCTTCGACGCGATGGGTCGACCGTTGCCGTTGGAGAAGACCAACGGCACGTGGCGCGAGCCCGCGGCGGCGGGACCGGCCAACTATGTCTGGGAGGACTCGGTCAGCCGCGACATGCTCATCGGCTGGGTGATGGGCATGGCGGCGGCGTGGGAGGTGTCGCGCGGTGACAGCACGGTCGATGCGGCGAGGCTCGCGTCGCTGCGGGCCGACGCGCTGGCCATCGGGCAGAGCCTGCGGCGGGTGAGCGATCGCGGGTACGACCTGGAGATCCACGACGCGGATGGTCGGGTGACCTACAACGGGCTGCTGAGCGAGAGCGCCGTCGACCGCGCGTACATCCCGAACTTTCGCGCCAACGGGCAGCACGCGGTGATGTCGCTGGGCATCGTGGCGGCGCTGGTGCGCATCTCGGAAGACCCGATGCTCGCCGACTGGCTGCACAACGACCTCATCCGGCGGCGCGACCTGCCGGGGGTCGTTCGTGATCGCGTGGGCCTCGTCGACGCGGGCGAGGTGACCAACTTCTCCAACTACAACATGGCCTTCTCGGGCGCGTGGCTGGCGGGTCGCTACCTCTGCGACGACGCGGCTCGCGAGGCCGTCCGCACCGGGACGTTGACGGGGCTCTACAACACGCCGGGCATGCCGCGGCAGCCGGCGGAGATGGGGCAGAGCTTCTTCGACTTTGTGGCCATCGCCGCGACGGGGCGGGCTACGGCGTGGAGGGACGTCACCGCGGCCGACCTCGACGCAACAGCGCTGATGCGCGCCACCGGAACGCTGCGGGAATTCCCCGACGCGCCCTTCTGGGAGACGCCGCGGACCAACTGCGACGAGGCGGAGATCGCGTCGCGCAATTGCGTGGGTGACGACGGGACGGTGCTGCCCATCTCGGCGACGTCGGGGCGGGGGGATTCGGTGGTGGCGACGGTTCCGGTGCCGATGCGCATTCGTCCGCCGAGCAACTTCTTCTGGCGCAGCGACCCCTACCGACCCAACGGCGGTGGGACGGGTCGCAACCTCCTGCCGGGCGTCGACCTGCGGCTCGCGTACTGGATGGGCCGCTACCTGCGGGCGCGGTGAGGGGGAGGGCGATGGTTCCGATCGACGCGCGGTGGGTCGAGCTCGCGAGCAGGGTGATGTCGGCGCAAGCGGCGTGGCATCGGCTCGACGTGCGGGGGATGGAGCGGGTTCCGCATGGGGCGGCGTTGCTGGTGGGCAACCACAACGGCGGGGCCAACGCGGTGGACGGGTTGTTCTTGATCAAGTGGTACCGCGAGCGCGGGATGAGCGAGCCGGTGTACGTGCTGGCGCACTCGTTCTTCTTCGATCAGCTCGGGCTGACGCCGCTGGTGCGAAAGCTGGGCATCGTCCCGGCCAACCCGGGCGAGGCGGCGGCGGCGCTGAGGTCGGGCGCGAAGGTGCTGGTGTTTCCGGGTGGAGACATCGACTCGCTGCGGCCGTGGAGCAAGCGCAAGGAGCTGTGCTTCGACGGCCGCAAGGGGTACGCGCGGCTGGCGCGGGAGGTGGGGGTTCCCATCGTGCCGGTGGTCAACGCGGGCGGGCACGAGGGCTTCGTGGTGCTGCATCAGGGCAGGGAGATGGCGCGGCGGTTGGGGCTGGTGAAGTGGCTGAAGTACAACGGGTTTCCGGTGACGCTCGCGCTGCCGTGGGGGCTGTGCATCGGGCCGGCGGGGTACCTGCCGTACGTGCCATTGCCCGCGAAGGTGACGGTGGAGTTTGGCGAGGCGGTGGAGCCGGCAGCGTATGACGACGCGGACGGGCTTGCGGCGGCGGTGGAGGCGCGGATGAGCGCGCGGCTGACGGCGCTGTACGCGGAGCGGCGCTGGCCGGTGGTGGGGTGATCTACCCCGCCTCGACCACCGGGTCGGCGAGGGGAATGCGCTCCTCGTCGCAGCCGTACGCGTTGGGCGTCAGCGCGATCACCGTGTGCAGCGGAACATCCAGCCGCGTGCAGTCCTTCGGCGCGCGGTCCATGAAGTACGCGTAGAGGCACCGCAGCACCGCGCGGTGCGTGACCACCAGCGTCGGCGAGCGCTGGCGTTCGAGCTCGATGATCACCGGCTCCAGCCGCTGGATGACGTCCTCGTACGACTCCCCGCGCGGGTACCGGTAGCCCAGCTTGTCGCGCTGCCGCCGCGCGTACTCGTCGGGGTGCTCGGCCTTGATCTCCGCGTAGGTCATCCCGTCGAACACCCCTGCGTCGATCTCGTCGAGCGCCCGCCAAGACTCCGGGCACGCCGGCAGGTGCCGCGCCGTCTGCGTCGCCCGCCGTAGCGTGCTCGTCCACACCTTCACGTCGTCGCCCGCCTGCACGTGCTCGTTGAAGAAGTCCGTCAGCCGCACCGCGAAGCGCTCGCCCCGCGGCGTCAGCTCGGGGTCGCCGCCCACCCGCCCGTCGACGTTGCACGCGCTCTCCCCGTGCCGCGTCAGCCACACCGGCCGCGGGACGATGTGCAGGTTCATCAGCACCCGCACGAGGCGCCCCGGCAGGTCGCCCCGCAGGTCGTGCAGCACCAGCTCGTGGCCCACGTTGATCAGCTTCACGAACGACCCGTCGCTCGCGTCGAGGGTCTCGTAGCGGTCTTCGTAGTGGGCGATGCGCGCGCTGAAGTCGTGCACCGCAGCGTCGGGGTCGACGCCGACGTAGTCCGGGGAGTTCAGTTTGATCTCGCGGATGGTGCTCGCGATGATCTCCGCGTCGTCGCAGATCGACTCCACGAACAGCACCGGAACGCCCGCCTTCTCGCACCCCTGGCGCACCATCGTCCGCCGGTCGCGCGTGTGGTTGGTGGCGTCGTAGATGGCCACCTCGCCGCCGCCGCGAAACCACCCGAGCATGTCCTCCATGGCCTCGCGCGCGAGCGAGCGCCGCGCGGCCTCGCCCTCCACGTTGTGCGAGTCGAAGAACTCGTGCGTCGACCCGCTGCCCATCTTCTGGCGACGGTAGGCGCCGACGTTGAACACCCGCGTCTGGTAGCCCAACCAGGACAGGTACCGCGCGAGGCGCCGGGCGATGTACGTCTTGCCGCGGGCGGGCAGGCCCACCATCACGACGGCGAGGCACTGGGCGCGCGGCGGGCGGAGGGAGGTCGGGTGGACGGAGGGGCGTTCCATGGTGTGGGTGCGAGAGCATAGCTGCGCGCCCGGGCGATGCGGCAACGGGCGCGACGCGCGGGAGCGGGCTTCCGTGTCCATCAGAGGCCTCTCGTCGTTCCAGGCGTGTTCGAGTGCGGAGCGTCCGAAACCCGATCGCGCACGTAGTACCGTCCGCCGCATGGCCCGCAAGCGCGCCGAGCGCGGCCCCGCCCTCATCGGGTCGATCGTGGACGCGCTGCGCGGCGAGCGATCCCCGATCGGCGAGCCGGAGCCCCTCGACGCCGCGGGCATTCGCGCGGCGGAAGAGGCCGCGGGCGTCGCGCTCTCACCGACCATGGCCGCGCTCTTCCAGGTCGACGTCGGCTGGATGAAGCGCGAGTACGGGTGGTTCGACGCGGAGGGCCGCCTGCTCGCGCGCCCGCTCGCCGCGCTCGTGGTCGACCACGCGGGGCCCATGGCCGAGGGCTTCGAATCCATCCTCGATCGCTTCGCGGGCAACGCGCTGCCGCTCGACGCGGGCAGTGATTCGGCGCGCTTCCTCTACCTCGGCGACCCCGACGAGGTCGGCGAGTACCCCGTGATCGGCATCGACCACGACGACCTGCCCGAGCTCGGCGTCGAGGCGCCCGGCTTCGACGCGTGGCTCGCGGCGCAGCTCGACCTCACCGCGGCGGGCGCGAAGCAGGCGCTGCAGGCCGCGAACAAGCGCCTCTTCGGGCGCAAGCGGCCGTGGTCGATCGATGACCCTGGGAGGCCGACGCGCGCGGTCGACGGCCCCGCTCCCGGGAGCGTCGTACACGCCGCGCTCGAAGCGCCCGCCAAGGCACCGGCGAAGGCGCGGAGGCTCACCGATCGGCAGCTCGACAAGGCGCTCTCCGAGCGCGCGGGCGACGGCAACCTCGCGCGACTCGCGGAGCTGCTCGCCGACGTGGCGGCTCGCGGTCGGCCGCGGGAGGTGCTCGACGCCGCGCTCATCGAAGCGGCGAAGGGAGGACGCCTGGCTGCCCTGCGCGCGCTGCTCGCCGCGGGCGCCTCGCCCAACGCCAGGGAGTACTACGGACAGGCGATCTCGCGCGCGATCTCGTACGGAGCGCCGGTGGAGATCGTCGTCGCGCTGCTCGAAGCAGGCGCGAGCGCGGACGCGGCGAGCGTGAACGGTCAGACCGCCCTCTTCAGCGCCGTGGAGAGGCGGAGCATCGAGCTGGTGCGCGTGCTTGTCGCCGAGGGCGCGTCCGTCAACCGCGCGGAGTCGAACCGCATGCGTCCATTGCATTACGCCGCCGGCCTCGGCGACGTCGACGTGGCCGCGCTGCTGCTCGACCGCAGCGCCGACCCCAACGGCGGCGACCACTTCCTTCCGCCGCTGCATCGCGCCATCGACGGCGGCCATGACGAGATGGTCGCGCTGTTGCTCGCGAGAGGCGCCGACGCCAACCGATCGAGCGAGTACCTCGATCAGCGGCCGCTACACGTCGCCTTCGAGCATGCGCGCGATGCGATCGCGACCCTCCTCGTAAAGGCGGGTGCGGACCGTTCGGCGCGAGACGCCCGTGGCATCTGCGTCGAGGAGGTCTACGGCCCGAGCGGCGAGGACACGCGTGCCCTGGTGCTCCCGGTGGGTCCCGTGCGCGGTCTGGTGCGCTGCCGTCTGCGCGCGTTTGTGTTCAACCCGACGGGACTCTCTCCGTCGGCGCTCTCCTGGGAGCCGTGCACGGAGCTCGTGGCGCAGGGGCTCGGCGGGCCCGATGCCCACCTCACCCTGACGGACGCGACGCCCTTCGCGCCGGCGCCCGGCGTCCAGGACCTCGCGGCGACCTTCGAGGCCGACGCGGTCGACCCGGTGGTCTTCGAGCTCTTCGCGCGCCGGCTCTTCGCGATGCGTGTGTCGGTCCGCGTCGCGGGCATCTGGGTCGTCCCGACAGACGGCGCGACCGGGATGACTTGACACGGGCGCCGCGATCGAACGTCTTCGGCTGCCCGACGCTCACTCCGGGTTTCGTGTCGGAGGAAGTGGCCGCAAGGGCGCAGGGGTCGCAAGGGAGAGAAGGGTCGGGGCGATCGCATCGTTCGTCCTGCATCGGAAGACTTCGATCACTCTGTCTCGCCCTTGCGACCCCTGCGCCCTTGCGGCCAAACCCCTCCGATGGCGGTCGTGGCGAGCGAGGCCTCCGGCAAGTCGTGGCTCTACGAGTGCCCGCGGTCGGTCAGTCGTCGCTGCTGCCGCCCGTCGTCGCGATGCCCGTCTCGATGCCCAGCTCGCGGCGCAGGCGCTCGGCCTGGTGGTGCGTCCGCAGCGGGACGATCACCTCTTCGAGTGCCCCGTCGATGAAGCGGTCGAGCTTGTAGAGCGTGAGCTGGATGCGGTGATCGCTGATGCGGTTCTGGGGGAAGTTGTACGTGCGGATCTTCTCTGCGCGCTCGCCGCTGCCCACCATCCCGCGCCGCTCGGAGCTGATGGCGTCCTCCTGCTTCTTGCGCTCCATGTCGAGGAGCCGCGACTTCAGGATCTTCATCGCCTTGGACTTGTTCTTGATCTGCGAACGCTCGTCCTGACACTTCACGATGATGCCGGTGGGCTTGTGGAGAATCTGCACCGCGCTGTTGGTGGTGTTGACGCCCTGACCGCCCGGACCGCCCGACGCCGCGATGCTGATCTGGAGGTCCTTGGCCTCGTCGAGCTGCACCTCGACGTCCTCGGCCTCGGGCAGCACCGCCACCGTCGCCGTCGACGTGTGCACGCGCCCCTGCGCCTCCGTCTGCGGCACGCGCTGCACGCGATGAACGCCGCCCTCGAAGCGCATGGTGCTGTACACGCGGTCGCCGGTGATGAGGGCGATGACCTCCTTCAAGCCGCCGACGAGGGTCTTGCTCTCGCTCATCACCTCGACGCGCCACTTCTTCTTCTCGGCGTAGCGGAGGTACATGCGGAAGAGGTCGCCCGCGAAGAGCGTCGCTTCATCACCACCCTCGGCCGCGCGAATCTCGACGATGACGTTCTTGTCGTCGTTGGGGTCGGCGGGGAGGAGCATGAAGGTGAGGTCGCGTTCGAGGGTGGAGGTCTCGGCTTCGAGGCCGGGAATCTCCTCGGCGACCATCTCGCGCAGCTCCGGGTCGGCGAGCGCCTCGCGGTCGTCGTCGAGCTGCTTCTTGAGCTTCTTGTAGCGCTCGAAGGTGGTGACGAGGGTCTCCAGGTCGGCGCGCTCCTTGGTGAGCTTGCGGTAGCGCTGCGAGTCGCTGGCGACGTCGGGCTCGCACAGCAGCCGGTCGAGCTCTTCGGCGCGATAGACGAGGGATTCAAGCTTGGCGAGGGGGAGCATGCGGGGGCCCGTCGTAGTGGGGAGGCAGCGGTGATGTCGAGGGGGAACGAAGAAGGCGGCGGGACGACGGCGGTCGCTAGAGGCCCTGCTCCGTCGCGAAGGCCGCGAAGGAGGGGAAGGTGCGAACGGTCGGCTCGACGAGCGCGGGAGCGGGAGCGGCGGCCTCGTTGGCGAGGGCCTGGCGGAGCGCGACGAGGGCGATCTCGACCTGGTCGTCGGTGGGCTCGGCGGTGGTGATGCGCTGCACGAGGTAACCGGGCCCAAGGAGGATCTGCGCGACGGGGTGGTCGACGAAGCGCGCGAGGAAGCGCTGAAGCTCGTACGCGATGCCGCCGATGGGAAACATCAGCGCGATGCTGATGGGGATGGACGCGAGCATGGTCCAGAAGCCCGACGAGTGCGGGAGCACCTGCGGCAACACCAGCGCGAAGACGGCGACGGAGACCATCACCACGACCATGAGGAAGGTCGTCCCGCAGCGCGCGTGGCGGGTGTTGAACTGCTTCGAGCTCTCCACCGACAGCGGCAGCCCCGCCTCGTGGACGGCGATCGCCTTGTGCTCGGCGCCGTGATACTGAAACACGCGGTACATCTCGGCGTTTCGTCGCATCAACAGCATCATGCCGACGACGAGGCTGAGCTTGAAGAAGCCCGCGAGAACGTGAAACCACGGGCTCGCCATCGAGAGCCCACCGCCGAAGAGGTGGCCCGCTCCCCACGCGAAGAGCTTCGGCAGCGCGACCATGATGCCGACCGAGAGGACCATGCCGAGGCGCGACGCGCTCGACGATCCCTCCTCCTGGGTGGGGCGCTGGTCTTCGGGGAGGTCCTGCTCGTACTGCGAGGCGCTGAAGTGGAGGGCGGCGTAGCCGTTTTGCATCGACTCGATGAGCACCAGCGCGCCGCGCACGAAGGGGATCTTCATGAGCGCGGGCGGGAAGACCGGCTTCCACGGCTGCTCACGCACGACGATCTCGTTGTTCTTCCGGCGGACGGCGACGGTGAGGCAGCGGGGCGAGCGCATCATCACGCCCTCGATGACGGCCTGACCACCGACCTGCTTGGGCGGGCAAACGGCTTGTTCTGATGACATCGGGGGGACCGTAGCACGAGCACTCCGAAGGGAGTGTTCAACGGCCGCTACGACGGTGGGGAGGAGAGAAGAGGAGAGGAGGCGGAGGGAGGGGGAAGGCGGAGGCTACTTCGAGCCCTTGGGGGCGGTAGCGGCGTAGCGCTTGCGGAAGCGGTCGACGCGGCCGGCGGTGTCCATGACCTTCTGCTTGCCCGTGTAGAACGGGTGGCACATCGCGCAGATGTCCGTGCTGAAGCTTCCGCGGGTGGAGCGGGTCTCCACGACGTTGCCGCAGGCGCAGGTGATGGTGGTGATCGGGTAGTTGGGCTGGATGTCGAGCTGCATGATGAGGCTCCTGTCTTGGATTGCGGTGGCTGTTCTCGCGAAAGGGCTGAGTCGTACACCGCGACGGATGAAGGCGCGGGGAGGTACACCACGCGCCGGGCGGTGTCCAGCCTACCGCTTCGGGCGAGCGCAGGCCGAGCACGCAAAGCGCCCCTGCGCCTGTGGGGCGCACCGCTCGCAAAGCGCGTGCAGTCGGTCGTCGCAGAGCGCGGGGCGCGCCGTCACGTCGTCGCAGCCGTCGCAGGCCAGCAGGTCGAGCGCCGTCGCCGTCGCGGGCAGCGTCACCCGCAGCTCGCGGTCGAGCTTCCGGCGCCGCAGCCGCACGCGCACGCGCACCGCGGGCACCGACGCCACCAGCAGCGCGGCGGGGGCCATGGTCACCTTCGGGGTGTAGCGCACCATCAGGTCGCGCAGGCGCGCGTCGCGGTCGGCCACCACCGCGGCCGAGCGGGAGGCCAGCGTCGCCGGGTCGACCTTGCGGCGGCCGGCGCCCAGCTCCGCCATCATCCCCCGGTAGTACTCGGTCATGCGCTCGTGGTCGCGCGCGTGGCGGCGCTCGACGGACGCCAGCGCCTCTCCGGCGGCCGCGGCGAGCGCGCGGGCTGCCCTCCCTGGCAGCGGGTCGAGCAGGCTCGTCACGTCCGCGGCGTCGGCTCGGCCGGGCGGGAGATCGTCGTCGCGCGACGTCACGTCGAGCAGCGAACGCAGCCCCACGGGCTCACCCCGGCTCGGGCCCAGCTCCACCGCGAGCAGCCCCTCGTAGCGGTCGTCGGCCTCCACCGCCCAGGCCAGCGTGACCCGCGCGTAGAGGGCAGTGACCACCGCCGCGTCGAGCACGTCGAGCAGCCCGTTGCGCACCACCATCCGCGCCGCGAGGGCCGTCGCCTGCGCGGCCTTCGGGGCGTCGAGCGCGGGCGCGACCACGGCCCAGGGCGCGGCGTGGCGGGCGTCGGCGCTGAGGCGTTCGAGCAGGGGAGAGCCGATGCCGCAGGCCACGGCGGCGGAGCCGTCGGCGGGGTGCGTCGCGAGGGTGAGCTCTTCGGGCGCGTGGAGCGCGCGGCCGAGCGCCGGGGGGAGCAGCGCCACCGCGTCGCCCTCGTGGAGCTCGACGAGCGCGCCGCGGGCGGTGAGGGCGCGGGCGGCGAACAGCAGCGGGTCGGGGAGCTCGCTCACGCCTCGAAGTCCTTGCCGAAGAGGGCCTCGTCGAGGGCGCGGGTCTTCTCGTAGCGCCCGCGGGCCGCGAGCAGGTCGCGCGCGAGCTGATCGAACACCTCGTCGACCTCGTCGTCGCTCTGCGCCTTCGCCACGGCGGCCACGAGGCCGTCCTCCAGGTCGCGGTCGTCGGCCATGTTGCCGAGCACCATGTCCATCTCCCCCACCACGAGCTGAAACAACTGCACCCGGCGGTCGAGCACGTCGAGCACGCGCTCCTCGATGGTGCCCTTCGCGCACAGGTTGTAGACGTGCACCTCGCGGGTCTGCCCCATGCGATGCAGGCGGCCGATGCGCTGCTCGATGGCCATGGGGTTCCACGGGAGGTCGAAGTTCACGAGCACGTTGCAGTGCTGGAGGTTGTGCCCCTCGCTGCCCGTCGCCGTCGCCACCATCACCACGGCCCCGCCCTCGCGAAAGCGCTCCAGCGCTTGTCGTCGAGCCCGCTCGTCGAGCCCGCCGTGGAAGGCCACCGCCGCGACGCCCGCCTTCGCCACCCGCGCCACCACCTCGTCGAGGGTCTCGCGAAAGCGCGTGAACACCAGCACCGGGTCGCGCTGCGTCGCCAGCACCTGGAGCAGCGCCTCGGTCTTGCGGGTGCCCTCCACCTTCGCGGCCTGCTCGGCGAGGGCGTCGAGCTCGCGCCGCGCGCCGGCCTCGGCCTTCCCGGTGCGCCGCGTCTGCATCTTCTGGAGCGTGGCGTACACCGCCCGCGGGCTCGATCCGGCTTCCAACAACAGTGAGGTCGCCGCGAGGCGCAGCGAGGGGTCGTCGTGGTGCGCGCGCACGAAGGCCAGCACCGAGGCGTAGAGCTCCCGCTCGGCGGGGGAGGGGTCCACGGTCACCGTGGAGACGAAGCGCGGCGGCAGCGCGAGGCCCGACTGGGCGCGGGTGTTGCGCACCATCACCTCGGCGAGCAGCGCGCGGAGGGCCTCGCGGTCGCGCGGGCGGGTCGGGTCCTTCGGGTCGACGAAGCGCCGACGGAAGGCCGCCGGCGTGTCGAACTGCCCCGGGCGCAGCAGCGTCACGAGGTTGTAGATCTCTTCGAGGTCGTTCTCGACGGGGGTCGCCGTGACCAGGAGGAGAAACCTCCGCTGGAGCGCGTTGATGAGCTTCCAACCGAGGGTCGCGCGGTTCTTGATGTGGTGGGCCTCGTCGACGATCACCATGTCCCAGGGCTTCGCCTGCACCAGCTCGGCGTGGCGCGCGCCGCGGGCGAGGGCCAGCGAGGCCACCACCACGCCGGGCCCACCCCAGAAGGCGTCGGGCGACTCCCGCATCGCCGGGTCGTCGGTGGTGCGCGCGAACACCCCCGCCTTCTGCGCGAGCTCGCCCTCCCACTGCGCCACGAGCGACGGCGGAACCAGGATGAGCGTCCGCCGCGCCATGCCGCGCACCTGGTATTCGCGCAGCACCATCATGGCCTCGACGGTCTTCCCGAGGCCCACCTCGTCGGCGAGGATGCCGCGACCCCGCAGCACGCGCAGCACCCGGCGCACGGTCTCCGTCTGGTAGCGGTGCGGGGTGATGTCCCGCATCGACGCGAGGGCGAGGAGCTCGTCGAACTGCGCCGCCGAGGAGAGCCGCCACGCGTCGAGGCTCAGGCGAACGTCGGCCGCGGTCGCGGCCGGGGAGACCACGAGCGCGGTGAGCGACGCGGCATCGAGCGTGGGCATGGCGCGCGGGGCGGGCTCGAAGGTCGACGGCGGCGGGGCCGCGGGTGGTGGCGGAAGAACATGCGGTTCAGCGGTCTTGGTGGGCTTGGCGGGCGCGGTCCTGGTGGGCTTCGCGGGCGCGGTCTTCGCGGGGGTCGGGGTCGGCGGCGGGGCGTGGGCCACGAGCGCCGCGGCGATGTCGGGTCGTTGTCGGATGGCGCGGAGGTGGTCTTCGAGCAGGGCGTCAGGCAGGCGCCGCAGGGTCTCGTCGTCCGGTCGGGCGAACCAGCCGACGTCGCGCGCGGACTGCGCGATGCGCTGGGTGAGCTTGCGGACGTTGCGCTCGGCGAGGCCGTGCGCGAGCAGGAGCGAGACGACCTCCGCGACGGTCACCTGCTGGGTGTCGCCGAGGGCCATGGCCACGACCGCGAGCTCGGCGCCCGAGAGGCGCTCCTGGGCGTGACGCAGCGCCGGCAGCGGGGCCGCGAGACGGGCGATCAACTCGGTGCGGGTGAGCGCGACGGTGCGACCGCGGACCGTCTTCGTCGGGGGCGGCGCCGCGGGTGGCAGCGGGGAGAGGTCGGCGGCCTCGCGAACGAACACATGGGCGTAGTGGGCCGGGTCGAGGGCCGCGGCCTTCACGGCGAGGTAGCGCTCTTCGAAGATGGCGACCTCGGCGCGCTGGGCGACGAGCGCGGAGACGGGCTCGATCCATTGGGCGGCGTTGGGGCTCTGGGAGTGTTCGTCGGAGAGCCAGGTGGCGCCGAGGCGTGGGTGTCGGCTGGCCGTATCGAAGGCGTGGAAGATGGCGGCGAGCTGTCGCGTCGGATCGGCGGCGGCGCGGACGACGAACAGCACGTTGCGGCAGTGGCAGGTGGGCAGTGGACAGTAGAAGTCCGTCGCCTGAACGACCCCGAGCGGGTGCCGGGCGGACTTCGGCATCACGACGAGGGGCGGGGAGTGGAAGAGGTTGTAGGCGGCGACCAGCTTCACTGCGTCGACCTGCGGGTATCACGCACGCGATGGCCCTCTCAACCGTCGAGCAGGCGGGCGAGCTTCTGCACCACCGGCGCGCACTCACCCGCGCGCTCGACGAGCCAGTCGGCGAGGTCGGGCGACGCGAGCAGACCCTTCGGCAGCGTCGGGAAACCGAGCGCGAGGCCCTTCCGCTTGAGGAGGTTGATGCGCGGGTGCTCGGGGTCGACGCCGCGCGGCGCGGTCTTGAGCGACTCCATCGCCGAGAGGTCGTAGCCGCGCGTGACGAGGTCGTCGACGAGGCGACCGAGGGCGGCGCCGCGGCGCGCGTCGAGGAGGGTCTCGCGCCACGCCTTCAAGGTGGGGCCGGACATCGAGTAGGAGCCCGCGCCGAAGAAGGTCTCGGTGCCGAGCTGCGCGTAGAGGGCGGCCGGTGCCTCGACGTTTTCGCCGCCGCCGCGCAGCGCGAGCAGGCCGCTGACATGGGTCTTGTAGGGGCTCTTGTCCAAGGAGAAGCGCACGTCGCGCTGGAGGCGAAACACCTTCGGATCGCGCAGCGGGAGCCCTTTGTAGAAGCGTGCAATGCGCGGCTTCACTGCCGCGAGGAGGGCCGCCATGGGCGCGGCCCACTGCTCGTCGTACTCGCGCTTGTGTTCGAGAAACCACGCGCGGTCTTGGTGGGCGTCGAGCTCGTGGAAGAAGCGCAGGGTGGGGTCGGCGAAGCCCTCGAAGGCAGGTGCGGCGGTGGTTCGTGCGGCCATGCGGGTACGACTACGTCGAGCGGGCCGACGGGTGAAGCAACCGGCCAGCGCGAGGGCTTCGACGGTCGCCGGTTTGGTAGCGTTCGGGGGGAGGACGGGATAGCGTGCGCCACCGGCGATCGCGCAGCGCGCGACGACCCGTTGGAGGTGTTTGAATGTTCTGTCCGAACTGTGGCGCGCAGAATCCTGACGGTACCCCGAAGTGCACGACCTGCGGGCACATGCTCCAGGCCACCGGGCCGAAGCCGCAGGCGAAGTTCAAGGGAACGATGCTGATGACCAACGAGCCGACGCCGTCGGTGACCGGTCGCGGCTCGGCGCCGCCTGCGGCGGGGAAGGGCGGCGGTCAGTTCGCGCGCACGATGCTCGGGGGCATGGCCTCCATCGACCAGGGTGGTCAGGGGCCCACGATGGGCGGCGGTCACGAGGGCCAGCAGGTCGAGGCCGCGCGCACCATCGCCATGGACGCGGCGTCCTTCGGGCTGCCATCGCCGCACGGCGCTCCCAGCGCGTCGCCGTTTCCCGCACCCGGTGCGTCGCCGGGGTTTGCGCCGCGTCCGATGGGTGCGGTTCCTGCGCCCGCTCCGACCCCGCAGCCGGAAAACCCGACGTCGGAAGAGGAGATGGGCATCGCGTCGACCATCGCCGTCGACGGCTCGTCCTTCGGTCTCGATCAGCACCAGGGGCCCGGTCCGGGCGGTCCCATCGGCTTCGGCAAGCCGTCGCCGCAGATGCACCAGGGCTCGTCGCAGCCGACGCCGCAGCAGCCCTTTCAAGCGCAGGCTCCCGCGCCAGCGCAGCCCACGCAGCAGCCGCAGCAGTCGTTTCAAGCACAACAGCCACAGCAGCCACAGCAGTCGCCGCCGGGGTCGTCGGCCACCATGGCGATGGACGCGTCGGCCTTCGGGCTGGGCATCCCGGGAGGTCCCTCACCGGGCGGCTTCGGTCAGCCGGGTCCGCAACCGCCGCAGGGTGGTGGTGGTTTCGGTCAGCCTGGTCCGCAAGCGCCGCAGGGTGGTGGTGGTTTCGGTCAGCCGGGTCCGCAAGCGCCGCAGGGCGGACCGGGCCCCAACATGTTCGCGGGGCTTCCGCAAAACGAGCCGGGTGGCATCGCCTCGACGCTGGCCGTCGACGCGTCGGCCTTCGGGCTCGGCGGCATGATGGGCGGTCCGGGTGGCCCGGGCGCTCCGGGGATGCCGCCGCAAGGACCCTACGGTCAGCAGCCGGGGATGCAGCCGCAGGGTGGCTATGGCCAGCAGCCGGGAATGCAGCCCCAGGGTGGCTTCGGCCAGCAGCCGGGGATGCAGCCGCAGGGCGGCTTCGGTCAGCAGCCGGGGATGCAGCAGGGCGGCTACGGCCAGCCCGGGATGCAGCCGGGTGGCTACGGTCAGCCCGGGATGCAGCCGTACCCGCAGCCGGGGATGCAGCAGCCCGCCAAGGGCGGCAAGGGCGGCCTCATCGTCGGCATCATCATCTTCGTGGTGTTCGTCGGGCTCGGCGTGCTGCGCGCCGTGTGGTCGCGGCTCTGATCGTCACCCGCCAGCGCTGAAGAGCTCCTCCAGCGCGCGCACATCCTCCCGCGCGCGCTTCGCCTCACCATCAATCGCCATGAAGCGATCGGGCCAGATGCGCGAGCACTCGCTTCTCGCCCAGCGTCGCAGCGACTGCTCACCCTCGCGGTCGAGCCACGAGTCGTGCACCGTCCGAACAGCCTCCTCGTGGTACTTCTGCAAGCCCCGCTGGTGCTTGGCGAGCGCCTCCAGGAAGTTGCAGATGCGCTCCACGTCGGTGCGAACCCGGTTGAGCATCTTCGACCAGTCGCGCGGAATCGGTGGCGCGGTCGGCGTCGACGGGCGCGCGGCCACCGTGGGCGTGGCGTCGGGCTTCGCGCCGAAGCGATCCATCACGCGGTCCTTGAGCGTCGGCTTCATCTCGGCCGGCTGCGTGGGGAAGCCCGTCGAGACAGGCGCCGTCATCGGTGTGCCCGTCACGGGTGCGTTGGCGTACGCGGCCGAGGCCAGCGGGTCGTTGCGCGTCGCCTTGTCGGCGATGTCCATCCCGAAGAACTGCTCCAGGCCCCGCAACTCCTTCTCGCGCAGCTCGCGGTCGGCCGGGTCCGTCGCATCGAGGATGTCGATGACCTGCCGGGCGAAGTACCGCGACAGCACCTCGAAGGCGACGTCGGCCTTGGCCAGCTCGCGGTTCTGGTAGCGCAGAACGCTCTCGCTCACGTGACCCGCGCGGCCCATCGCGTCGATGCGCGCCAGCAGCGCGTTGCCCGGCGGTAGCAGCATCTCCAGTCGCCCGCCCTGGTACTCCGCGCGAATGAACATCTCCCCCAGCATGCGCTCGATGCTCTCGCGCGCCGTGTCGCGGAAGTCCTCGCCCATGCCCAGCACCCGCGCCGCGCAGCGCTCGCGCATCTGCTTGCGCACCTCGATCTCGACGGCGCTCTCGTTCATCAGACCCGGCGAGGGCATCTGGCGGCGCTTGCTCTCGGCCTCCTCGGGCGTGAGCCGCGAGAGCAGGTCGCGACGAATCTCCCCGATGCGCGTCTGCGCCCGCGCCGCCCGCTGACCGCGCTGCCCGTCGCTCACCTCGTGGTCGAGGAAGTGCGAGAGGTTCGCCCTGATCGACGGGAGCAATCCGCGCGCGTCTTCCCCGGCGATGATGTGCTCCCACAGCTCGTCGAAGAGCTGCTCCTTGCGGCGCTCGAACTCCTGCTCGTTGAGCGTCTCCTTCACCGTCACCAGCGATCCGCGCAGCGCAGTCTCCAGCTCGCCGAACTCCTTGCGGATGGCCCCGACGCTGTCGGCGTCGAGCTTCTCCAGCTCGTCGGAGAGGTAGCGGCTGATCGCTCCCTGGAGCTGCTCCAGGCCGCTCACGGGCTGGGTCTGGTTGTAGTAGTCCTGCACCTGTCGCGCGACGGGGTGCTTCGCGTCGACGCCCTGGTGCGCCCACACCTTGCTGTACGGGAAGACCCGGTCGATCGCCTGGTCCTTGAAGTTCCGCACGGCGAGCGACCAGTGCCAGTTGCCGTTTTCGTCGGGGCGCTCGAAGAGGTCGACCTTGGTGAGCACCACGAAGAGGCGGTCGTGCAGCTTGATGGAGCGGTCGGCCCGCTGCATCGCGCGGAGCAGTTCGAGCTCCTGCTGCACCAGCGACGGGCGCGTCACGTCCTTCACGAAGATGGTGACGTCGACCTCGCTCGCGAGCGCCTCTTCGGTGTCGCGACGGGCCTTGTCGCTGGGCGCGTCGATGCCCGGGAGATCCATCAGCACGACGCCCGGCATGGCGCCGCGCACGGGGATGATGACGGTGACGACCTTCACCGCGCGAACGCCCGCGTAGGGGCGGTTGCCGGCGCGCGTGTCCTTGAGCGCGATGTACGGGCGGATGAGCTCCGCGAGCTCGTCGAGGGACTGCGCGGTGAGCGTCTGCGGCGGCTGGTTGAGGCGCTCCTTGATGGCGCCGAGGGCGCTCGCGATGTCCTGCAGCTCGGCCCACGCGGCGACGTCGCGGCGTGACGAGCGGTCGTGGTCGTCGACCTCGTGGCCGGTGCGCGCGCGGTAGCTGCCGCGCAGGCGGGCGAGCTCGTTGGCGTTGAGTCCCTCCCAGCGGGCGGCGCTGCCGGGTTCGAGCGCGTCGAAGTAGCTGGCGATGCGCTGCTGGAACTCGTCCTTCGCGTAGTACTCGACGACCGCCTGGAAGGTGCCCTCCGCGCCGGGCTCGACGACGGTGGTCGACCAGGTGCAGCGCTCGGCTTCGGAGGGGAGCAGTCGCTCGCACTGGAGCCACGCCGAGAGGAAGGCGGACTTGCCCTGCTTCTCCAGGCCGACGACGCCGATCTTCACGACGCCTTTGGCGAGGCGGCGCTGGCGGTGGGTGGCGCGCTCCTGGAGGTCTTCGAAGCGGTGGCGGAGCGCGGCGAGCTCGCGGGCGCGGTCGCTGTCAGGAGCGAAGTAGGTGGCGAAGCGCTCGGTGAGCTGCCGGTAGCGGGTAATGCGATCGCCGAGGGTCTTGAGCTCCCCCGCGCGCTGCCGTCGTGAGTCGGGACTCCACATCGCGAACATCGCCTCCGTCGTGGCCCTGAGCGGGCGACGCGGGTTCTATCACGGGCGCGACGGGGGGCGATCGACTGCGCGACGGCCCGGCGGTCGTTCAGAGCACCGCCACCTCCACCTGGCACGATCGCACAACCACACCCGGCGGCCCGTCGGAGGGGCGTCAACGCGTTTGCTGTGACGCCCTCCCCACCGTCGGACAGGAGAGCTACCGTGCGTTCGTGAAGAGCGATCACGCGAGCAGCGTTCGTGATGGGACGCGCGTTGCCGAAGCACTACGGCGACACGGTCTGCGAACCCTCGCAGCAGGTCTTCTGGCTTCCGCATGCGACGCCCCAACGCCTCCCATCGACTCGGCTGAGGATCCCTCCGCGAGGTCAGCAGAGTTCGCCCTGCCTACTATGACGCTGGATCGTGTGATCCAGGTCGATTCCCTCTACAATGACACTTGTGCGCTGCGAGAGGATGGCAGCGTGGTGTGTTGGAGCGGCGCCTTCATCGACGCTCAACGGACGGCCTCCATGCCGGTCGTGCCGAGCTCGCAGGCCATCGAGGTTCTCCCCGTCGGCAGCGCGGTGGAGATCGGTGTCGGAGAAACGCTGTGCGTGCGTCGATCATCGGGGGTGGTCGCTTGCGTCAATCGCGAAGACTTCTTGTCTCCCGTGCCCCCGTTGCGTCTACATGACATGCCTCTTATCGATGACGCTTTGCAGATCACCACAGGGCCTTCGTACGCGTGTGCGCTTCGACGTGACAGAACCGTCTGGTGTTGGAATACCTATCCTACCACCGAATCGCCCATGCAGATCTCGGGACTCACCGCCGTCGTCGAGATTCGCGGTGGATCCATCGGTTGTGCTCGTGTGCTGTCTGGCGAGGTGTTCTGTTGGGAGCTTGGATTCAGACGTGACCCATTCCGCGCCGCGGGCGTCTCGGACGCCGTCGAGCTTCGCGTCGACCGGAGCGACGGTTCGTTTTGCGCGCGCCGCGCGGCGGGCAACGTGGTCTGTTGGGAGGTAGGGCGAAATCCAACAGAGGTTGTCACACCTCACGATATCGAGATCGCACCAATGAACGGCCTCGTCTGCACTCACGTGGGTGATGGGCCGATCAACTGCGTCTCCCGAAGGCGGGGGGAACTGTTCGGGCCGGGCAGATACCCCAATACGGAGGAGCCATTCTCGCTGCCGGGGTTGACCCGACTCGCGAGTGTCCCGTCGTCGACCTGCGCGATTATCGACATGGGCCGGGTCGTGTGTTGGGGGTATCAGTATGGTCTCGGTGTCGACCTTCCCGCAGAGCTCAGGGTTCCATTCAATGTGCCCATGGAGGCGCTGTTTCTCGGGGCGCGGGTCACCTGCGGTCGGCGGCCTACGGGCGAGATGATCTGCGTCGGGCAGGCATTGGAGTCCTTCGATGAGTCCCGCAACCACGATCCGAGGGGTCGCACCGCGCGCGTGGTGTCCGTGGCACGGGACGCGACCTCGATCGCCTGGCGGCACGACAACACGCCCTGCGTCATCCGTTCGCCGGGAGGTGCGATCTGTGATGGAACGCCGGTCGTGGGCCTGTCCGACGCGGTCGAATTGGCCACCACCTATTGGGATTCATCGACCTGGATCTGCGCGAGGCGACGCGGCGGGGCCGTGCGATGTTGGGACGGTGAGTCGGTCCTCCGCCCCGAGCAGGACCTTCCGAATTTCACGGATGCCGTCCAGATCGCCGGTTCGTGCGTGCGGCGCGCGACGGGCACCGTCTCTTGCTGGTCGAGGTACTCCCGGTGGCAGCGACGGGTTTCGAACGTCGCCGACGCGATCGACATCGACGTCGGCATCAGGACTACAGGAAGACGCAACCTCGGGTGCGCTTTGCAGGCTACGGGACATGTGGCCTGCTGGGACTGGGCTGAAGACGGCAGCGTCGGAGCGCCACTTGTCGCGCGGGACGTCGCGGTCTTCGAGGACGCCGTCGACATCGCGGTCGCTTCGTTGAGGGGAGGTCGGTTCGCCTGTGTTCGGCGGCGCAGTGGAGGCGTCGCGTGCTTCGGTGATGGCCCGCCCACCTCCCTCGCCGTCCACGACGCCGTCGGCCTCGTCGGCGGCCTCGAGCATCTCTGCGTGCTCCGGGCCGACGGTAGTGCCTATTGTGTAGGAAGTGACGATAGAGGACAGCTTGGTGGTTCGATGTTCTACGGGATCACGGGGCCGGTTCGATAGGCAACTTGGCAGGGCAACGTCGCACAATCTCCCGACACTGCCTTGGAGCCGTGGGTAGCGGGCGATCAGTCCACTCGGGCTGATCCGTGCCGACGAAGGTGCCCGATGGGCCCTGCCCCCAGAAGCTGGTCCACCCATGGTGAGCGTCAGCTCGCCATTTCTGTCGCACCTTCAGTTCTCGTTGCTCGACACCGTGAAGGTCGAGGCGTGGACGCGACGCTCGGGCGACAGCCTCGTCGTGCTGCTTGGGCGGGACGAACTCGATCGGCTCGTCGCCAGCCGGGACCGCAACGCGCTGCTGAAGAAGTTCCACGCCGACGCTGTGATCGCAGAGCGCGGCTGACCCTCCGGTCGATCCGGTAGCACGCCGCCGTCCTCGGGGAACGTACACAGCAGCCCCATCAGGCACTGCGAGTAGTTCGATCTCACGGCACGAGGTCGGCTTCGGTGAGGTCGCAGGCCGCGAGGTCGTCGGCCCGCGCCTTCCACTCTCCCGCCATCGGGGACAGGTCGGCGGGCATCTCCTCTCCACGCCGCAAACGCGCGCTAATGAATTCGCGCGCCGTCCGTGCGGCCGGATGTACGGTCGCTGCTCTCGCGAGGTTGTTCCATGTCGCCAGCTCTCCACCGATCGGGTCTCTTCGGAATCGCTGTGCTGGTCGTCCAGTGTAGCGGGTCGCCGACCCCCGCCGTCCCGGATGTCCCGGATGTCCCCGCGCCCAGCGTCCTGATCCTCTCGCCCGCGTCGAACCAGACGTTGTCCGCAGGGCAATCCGTCGACGTGCGCTTCTCCGTGAGCGGGATGGACTCGACCGGCCCGACGCCGGTGTCGTTCCAGCTCGGTGAGGGCAGCACGCGCGTGGCAGGCGTCGGGAGGGTCGTCGCGTTCGTCGATGCGAACGGTCCCGTCGCGGAGGCCACGGCGCGCCCCGACGACGTGAACCCCTTCCGCGTGCCCGACGGAACCCTGGGCAACGCCGCAGCGCTCCTCACGCCGGGACCGCACCGCATCAGGCTGGAGCTTCGCTACAACGACGGCTCGGTGGTGTCGCCGCAGCGGCAGGGCGAGGTCAGCGTCGTCGTGCAGTGATCGCGCGGGGTCAGCAGGCGATGGTTCGGCCGACGGCCGCGTACCTGAATCACGTCAACGGCACGCTGTGGGCACCGCGCTGCGGGTTGCAGGTCGAGAACCTCTGGTCGTGGAACGGCACCGAGATGCACCTCATCGAGGAGGGCATTGAGCACGTTCGCTACTAGAGCGGCGGGCGGCCGGACCGCGTCACTTCGCCCGGATCCGATAGACGGCCCGCTCGAAGCGGCCGAACTGCACCCTCGCCGTCTCGGTCTTGCAGAGCTGCTCGTACGCCGCGCGACCACACGAGCCGCCAGCGGTCGTCCGGTGTCGCAGCCTCGCGGTAGCGGTCGGCCTTCTGCATCGGCGCCGACTCTATCCCCAAGCTCACATCACGTTGCGTTCGCGGTAGGCATCTTCGAAGTCCTGACTCCAGCCGGGCCGATGTGGCGTCGCGCGGATGCCTTGCGCGACGCCGAAGTAGAGGTGCGCGAGCATCGCGACCGCGGCGACTTCCCAATGCGGGACGTGCAGGTTGGCCACGTCCGCCAGGCGGACCGCGAGGTCGTCCACGCAGGCCGTTCGGCGCCGGAGCCACGGCGTGAGACTCGCTTCCACCCAGCGGTCGTACTCGACGACTGTGGTCGGGGCGGGCGCCAGATCGTTGCGTCGCAGCCACGCGTCGGAGGCCCGCCGTGCCAGTCGGAACTGTGCCTCTGCGAAGGCCGCCAACCGGAGGTGCCCGTCGTCGTCCGCGATGTTCCCGTTGGCGTTGGTGTGGTCGACGCCTGACTCGGTCATCTCGCCGAAGGGCGAGACCATGCCCCGGTGGCTATGCCGCCATCGTCGGCGCGCCTCGCGCTCCTCCGCCCGCGCGCGCTCGGCCTCGCGTCGCCGCTCCGCGCGAGGGTCCACCATCCCCAGCGCCTCGAACGCGACCGGCCATCGTGCGTCGGCCGCCTCCCAGCTCCGCGCCGCGCTCCTGAGGTCGCCCAGCGCCTCGTACGCGCGGCCGAGCCCCACCAGCGCCCGCGACTGCACCCGCCACTGCGACCGCGCTGGAAACCCCCGCGCGAGCGCGTCGTACCACTGGCTCGCCTCGGCCGGGCCGGTGGGCGTGCTCGGCGCGGAGGGCCCGTTCGTGGTCGGCCGCGTCGCACGCACGAGCGACGCGCGGGACGAGCGACAGCAACGACAGGACGACGACCGTACGAAGCGAGGTGCGCACCGCCCGTCCAACGGCGGGCGCGGCGTGGCTGTGACCGACGCGGCGCCCTCGCTACAACACAGCGGGTACCCGAAGAAGCTCGGGCCCGTGCCGTTGAGGACGTTGAGCTCCTCGCCGGGGGCCTGTTGCTGCGGTGCACGATCAGGCCCGATGACGTCGTGAAGAAGGGCGATCGACTACGAGTCAGTCGGCGGCACGCCGCCGTCGGCGCCCGGCGCGGGGATGCCCATCGGTTGCAGGGCCGTCGCGTAGGCGCAGGTCGCCGGGACGTCGGTGCGGATGCCCGAGGCGTCTTCGCGGAACGCGCACAGCAGCCCCGTCGGGCACTGCGCGTTGTTTTCGCACTGGCGGAAGATGCAGATGCCGAGGTGATCGCCCGTCGGGGCGCGCGGCTCGATGCTGGGGTCGTCCGCGCAGCCCGTCGCGGTGCGCAGGTCGACGAACGACCCGCAGAGTCCTTGCGTCAGCGCCGTCGCGCTCAGCGCGAAGCACACGCCGCGGCACGGGCTCACCATGGTGCGCTGCGCCTCCTGCGGGTCGCACGGCAGGCCGTCGGCGAGTCGCGTGAGGTCGGCGGGAGCGGTTCCGCAGCGGCCCGTGCGGACGTTGCAGCGGTCGAGCGGGCCTTCCTCGCCTTCGACACCGACGCAGTCGGCGTCGCGCGTGCAGTGCGGCAGACACCCGGGGCTTTCGGTCTGACCCGCCGTGAGCTGGAGCCAGTTGGTGGTGCAGATGGTGCCCGTGGCGCATGCGCCGGTCGCTTCGGTGGTGGCCGTCGGAACGCACGCGCGAGTGCAGAAGCTCGCCTGACCGCCGCCCGCGAAATTGCCGACGACGAGGCAGGTCGAGAAGCGACCGCCGCACTGGGCTTCTTCGTTGGCAGTGGTTCCCTGCTCGCACAGCTCGGGGCCGGAGCAGATGCTGCCGCCGGGCAGCGGGAGGCACGAGAGGTCGGCGGTATCACTCGCGCACATCGAGTCGTCGGTGCAGCGTCGACCCGCGACGACGGAGGTGCGCCCCGCCACGGCGGCCTCGGTGCGACCGATGCCACGATCGGTGACCACGTCGCGGGGGAGCGGGATGATGTCGAAGGTGACGACGCCGCGGTCGGTGGGGGCGACGAGCGTGTCGACGGGGAAGACGGCCGCGTCGGAGCCGCCGCCGCGCACTACGTCGATGACGCCCGCGTCGGTGTCGACGGGGACGTTGCCGCCGCTGATGGCGCGGGCGCCACAGCCGAGGGAGAGCGGTAGCAGGACGAGGAGGGCGAGATGGCGAGCGTTGGGGGTCATAAGGAAGTTCCTGCGATGGGAAGAGACGCGGAGCGGTCAGAGACCTTCGCGGCGGATGGTGACGTACGCCGAGCCCGCCGTGCGGAGGTTGTGCACGATGCCGGTGGCGCAGCCGCGGGCCTCGTAGGTCCACACGCTGCCCCACGGGTCGGAGCCCGACTCGAACAGCACGATGTGACCCGCGCCGTTGGTGTTGTACGTGAGCGCGTCGCCGGGTCGGATCGCGTCGCGCGAGACCCGCGACCAGCGCGTGGTGCTGTTGACGAAGTTGTACGTGGAGTACGGGTGCAGGTCGGTGGTCACCGCCGACGCCGACGGGATCTGCCAGACCTTCGCCACGAAGCCCGAGCAGTCCGCCCCGTACCGACCCGTATGGGAGCAGCTCGGGCAGCTCCCCGAGCACGACCCGTGGTCGCTGCCGTCGGTGCGCCACGAGCCGTGGCCCCAGTAGTACGAGTAGCCCACCGCCGAGCGCGCCAGCGTGAAGATCTGCGACACCTCGGGGGGCGTTGTCGGAGCGGTGGTTCCGGCGTCCATGGTGGGCGTCGGGGCGTCGCCGCAGACGGTAGGGTCGAAGGCCGCGGAGGCGACGAGGTAGGCGCCCGAAGCCCAGCCGGTGAAGGCGCCCGCGCGGACGTTGTACCAACCGGTCGTGGGGCCGCCGAGCACCGTCACGGTGGTGCCGCAGGACATGGAGGTGAGGATGGCGTTGGAGGTTCCGACGCCGCTGCGGAGGTTGAGCGACGTGGCCGTCACCCGCATCGTCGCGCCCATGGTGGGCATCGCGGGCTCGACGTCGACGCTCGGCGCGCCACCGTCGGGCGTGAGGTCGGGCGTGAGGTCGTCGTCGGGAAGCCCGGCATCCATCGCCACCAAGGGCGGGACATCGGTGGCAGGAACATCAGCGCGCAGAGTGCCCGCGTCGGTGGTCGCGCGGGGGACGTCGGTCGCGGTGCGCGGTCGGTCGGTCGCGCGAGGGACGTCGTCGACGAAGGTGTCGATGGTGGGCTCTTCGGTTCCGCAGGCGGCGACGGCGGCGACCACGAAGGCGAGGCTCCACGAGACGGGCGGCGAGCGCATCGCGCGACGATAGCCCAGGGGCGCCGACAACGGTCAGTCGGCGAAGGTGTATTCCACCAGCGACAGGCCGTCGGGGCCGGGGACCATCGCGAAGACGTGACCGTCGTCGTTGATGGCGAGCGGTCGGAAGAGCTCGTCGGCCTCCGGGGGAGCAGGGAGGCGCAGCGTGGCTTCGGGCGTTCCGGCGCGGTCGAGGCGGACGACGGTGACGTGAGGGTCGGTGATGGAGCCGGCGTTTGCGACGCCGACGACCGCGCCCAGGTAGACGCGGCCGCGGCGGTCGCCATCGAGGAGGAGGAGGTGCAGCACAGCACCGTCGAGCGCGACGGTGGACGACCAGTCCATGGCGCCGTTGGCGCGGGAGGCGGCGCTCACGGTGACGGCGCCGCGGGCGCGGTCGGCGATGCTGGCGCGCAGGAGCGAGAGGCCGTCGCGGGTAGGACGACCCCACAGGGTGGTGCGCGCGGGGTCGGGCTCGCCGCGCGCGTCGGTGAGGCGGACGAGCTCGCGGTGCTCACGCTCGACGTAGACACCCTCGGCGTCGGCGAAGAGGCCCGTGACGGCGCCGCCCTCGGTGATGGCGCCGCCGACGAGGGGGACGGTGCGCGTGGCGCGACCGGCGCTGTCGTAGAGCGTGACGGAGGGATCACCGAGGCGGTCGAGCACGACGGTGCGGCCGTCGCGGGTGGCGGCGATGTCCTGCGCGGCCTCGTTGGGGAGCGCGGTGCTGCCGACGAAGCGACCGTCGCGGAAGCGCTGGACGCGGCGGTTGACCTGGTCGAGCACGGTGACCTCGCCGTCGGGCGTGATCGAGAAGGACATCGGGGCTTCGAGGCTGCTCTCGTTGGCGGGGCGGTGACCAAACTGGCCAGGGCCGCTGCCCCATGGGCCGCGGAGGATCTCGCGGGGGGCGCTCGCGGCGACGGGCGCGGCGACGGAAGCGTCGCGCGGAGGAGAAGGGCGCGGGATGGGAACGATGACTGAGGGCGTAGCGGGCGCGTCCCTCCGGGTAAGGACGTCGACCGCGGGCGTAGCGGGCGCGTCCCTCCGGGTAAGGACGTCGACCGCGGGCGTGGTCGTGGGAGTCGAGGAGCGGGTGAGCCGGAGGACGAGCGCGAGGACGGCGACGAAGGCGAGGACGGCGAGCGCGCGAGAGGTCTTGGGGGAGGCGCTCATGGTGGGTGTCGCGGGAGTTGCAATCCCGTCGGGCTCGTGTAGGTTCGCGGCCCCTCAGCGCCAGCCAGTGCCGGCGCTTCGTTGAACTTCGAGGACTCCGATGCGTGACATGATTCGTCTGGTGTCGTCTGCTGGAACGGGCTTCACCTACTACACCAACAAGAACAAGCGCACGACCACCAGCAAGCTGGAGTTCAAGAAGTACGACCCGGTCGTGCGCAAGCACGTGCTCTTCACCGAGATGAAGATGCCCAACCCGAAGAAGCAGGGCTGATCGTCTCAACCCCCGCCTCCCCTCGGCGGGTGAGCGCTACGTCAGCGCCGCCCGCACGCTCTCCTCCACTCCCTCCAACAACGTCGTGAGATCCCCGTCGGGGATGTTGAGCGGCGGCGTCACGTACACCGTGTCGCCCATCGGGCGCAGGTAGATGCCGCGCGCCCGCGCCTCCTCGAACACCCTCCACCCGGTGCGCGCCAGGTACCCGTCGCCACCAAGATCGAGCGCGCCGATCATGCCGAGGGAGCGCGTTCGGACGACGCCGGGGAGCGAGCCCAGGCGCGCGAAGGTCTCGGCGATGCGTGGGGCGCTGCGGCTTACCTGAACGGGTATGTCCTCGTCGCGGTAGACCGCGAGCGCGGCGCGGGCGACGGCGGCGCCGAGGGGGTTGCCGCAGTAGGTGTGGCCGTAGAAGAAGGCGCGCGAGTCGTCGCCGCGGAAGCCGTCGAAGAGGCGCTCGGTGGTGAGCGTGGCGGCGAAGGGGAGCATCGCGCCAGAGAGCGACTTGGCGAGGCACAGCACGTCGGGCGCGACGTCGGCGTAGTCGCAGGCCCAGCGACGACCGGTGCGCCAGAGGCCGGTGAACACCTCGTCGGCCACGAGGAAGGTGTCGGCCTCGCGGGTGAGCTCACGCAGCGCGCGGAGGAATTCGGGTGGGTGCATCCGCATGCCGGCGGCGCCCTGCACCATGGGCTCGACGACCACGCCCGCGATCTCGTCGGCGTGCGTTCGGAGGAGGCGCGCGATGGTGTCGAGGCACTGCGCCCAGGTGGTGTGGTCGTCGGCGAGGGGGAGGCGGAGGACCTCGAAGGTCCACGGGGCGTAGACGCGGGTGAAGGTGGAGACGCCGCCGAGGCTGGTGGCGCCGAGGGTCTCGCCGTGAAACGCGCCGTCGAGCGCGATGAAGCGGGTGCGCGCGGGGCGGCCGTTTTGCGCCCAGTACTGGCCGCAGAGCTTGATGGCGACCTCGACGGCGGTGCTGCCGTTGTCGGAGTAGAAGACGCGCGAGAGGCCCGGCGGGGCGATGGCCGTGAGCTCGGCGGCGAGGCGCGCGGCGGGCTCGTGGGTGATGCCCGCGAGGGCGCAGTGGGCGAGCGAGTCGAGCTGCGTGCGGAGCGCGGCGACGAGCGCGGGGTGGCGGTGACCGAGCGAGGCGACCCACCACGAGGCGTTGGCGTCGAGGTAGCGGCGGCCGTCGGCGTCGGTGAGCCAGGCGCCCTCGGCAGAGACCACGACGAGGGGGTCGGTCTCCGCGAGGTAGCGGTCCATCGGGGTGTACGGGTGCCAGACGTGGCGCTTGTCGAGGGCGACGAGATCGGCGCGGTGGGTCATCGGGTGGGGATGGAGAGACGAGAGAGACGGAGGGGTCAAGGCCGGTGGCGTCGTCCGCGGTGCGCCGGAGTTCGCGGGACCCCATCGCAGGTGCGTGCAGTCGCTCACTCCGGGCTATTTCACGTGGTCACCTCGCTGCGCGAGGT
This sequence comes from Polyangiales bacterium, assembly GCA_044229975.1. Taxonomy (GTDB): domain Bacteria; phylum Myxococcota_A; class Polyangia; order Polyangiales; genus SCUS01. The sequence goes on along the minus strand of JBGARZ010000012.1, from coordinate 95,993 downwards.
TGCACGAACTCATGGTTGCCCATTGAGTGGTGGATGGGTTGCTCGCGGTACCCGGTGCTGCAACCTCGCGCAGCGAGGTGACCACGTGAAATAGCCCGGAGTGAGCGACTGCACGCACCTGCGATGGGGTCCCGCGAACTCCGGCGCGGCGGGAGGCCATTGATGGGTCCAGTGGCTCACACCCCGCGCCCGCTCTCGCCGAGCTTCACGGCCGAGCCGACGAGGTGGGCGATGCGCAGCGCCTCGGGCACACGGCCCTCCCGGGTGAAGCGCGCGAGCAACCGGGCCGTCACGTCGGGCTCCTCGCCCTGCACCTGGAAGACGAAGCCGTCGCGCTGGTGGATCTCCCCCGCTCGCGCGAGCACCCGCAACCGACGCGCGGGGTCGGGCAGCAGACCGATGGCGCGGTGCACGGCGGCGAGGTCGGGCGCGCGGCGCATCACGGCCACGCACGGAAGGCCGGTGCGCTCGTGCAGGGCGGGCAGGTCGATGACGTTGAAGCCGCCCACGGCGATGCCGTCGAGCAGCACCACGCGCACCTGATCGCGGTACTTGCTCCCGCACAGGAGCGAGGCGATGGCGTCGGTGGCGTTCCAGCCGTCGCGGCGGGCGCGGCCGCAGAGCATGCCCTCGAAGCGGGTGTCCGAACACACCGCGCCGATGAGGTCGACGGAGGCGCCGCGCACCTTGCGGAAGGGTGCGTCATCGAAGCCGACGACCCGCACGACGCGACCGAGTTCGAGCAGGCGGGAGAGCTTCACGGCGCGGCGATGATACCCGCCCGAAGGCACCGATCGACGGGGCGCTTCATGTAGAGTCGGCCCCCATGCCAGGGCGGGTCAGACCCAAACCACCGATGGCCGAGCGCTTCGACTTCGAGACGCTGCTCGGGTCGGGCGGCTACGGCGACGTCTTCTACGCCTTCGACCGCCTGCGCAACGAACACGTCGCCGTGAAGGTGATGCGCCGCGCGTCGTCCGCCCACATGCGGATGCTCAAGCGGGAGTTTCGCTCCCTCGCCGACGTGGTGCACCCCAACCTCGTGACCCTGCACGAGCTCGTGTCCGACGGCACGGACTGGTGCATCACCATGGAGTTCATCGACGGCGTCGACCTGTTGCGCTTCAGCCACGGCGCCGTGTCCCGCGCCGCCGCGGGCCTCGCCTCCGAGCGCGCGACCACCGACGTCTCGCCCACCGACTCGGGCTTCGACCCGCGTATCGTCCGCCGCGCGTCCGAGCACCCGCCCGCCGTCGACCTCGGTCGCCTCCGCGGGGTGCTGGTGCAGGTCGCCGAGGCCATCGCGGCGCTGCACGCCGAGGGGCGCCTGCACCGTGACATCAAGCCCTCCAACGTGATGGTCACCGCGGAGGGCCGCGCCGTGGTGCTCGACTTCGGGCTGGTCATGGACCTCACGCCCGACGCCCCGCCCAACGACGGCCTCGGCCTCGGCACCATGGGGTACATGTCCCCCGAGCAGCTCCTCGGGATGCCCCTCGACGCCGCGAGCGACTGGTACAGCTTCGGCGCGACGGTGTTCGAGCTGCTCACGGGGCAGCTCCCCTTCGAGGGCCGCGCCCTCCAGGTGGCCTTCCGCAAGAACTTCGCCGCCCCGCCCGACCCGCGCCTCTACGCGCCCGAAGCGCCCGCCGACCTCTCCGCTCTCTGCGCCGCGCTCCTCGCGTCCGAGCCCGCCGCGCGACCCACCGGCGCCGACGTGCTGCGCGCCCTCGGCCACGGCGTCGCGCCACCCCCCGCTCGTCCCCGCCCCGCGGCGCCCGGCCTCCTCGGCCGCGAGCCCGAGGTCGCCGCCCTCAGCGCCTCCTTCGCCGTCGCCGCGCGCGGAACCCCCGCGCTCGTCACCGTCTCGGGCCCGTCGGGCATCGGCAAGAGCGCGCTCGTGCAGCAGCACCTCTCGGCCCTCCACGCCGACCGCAGCGCCCTCGTACTGAGCGGCCGCTGCTACGAGCGCGAGTCCGTCCCCTACAACGCCCTCGAAGGCGTCATCGAAGAACTCTCCGCCCGCCTCCGCGACAACCCCGACACCGTCGACGCCGCGCTCTCCCAGGCCGCCACCACCATCACCCGGCTCTTCCCCAGCCTCGCGTCGGTGCCGGGCCTCGTGCCCGCGCGCTTCCGCTCCGGGTCCATCGCCATCGACCCGTGGGAGATCCGCCGCGCCGCCGCCGCGGGGCTGCGCGCGCTCATCCAACGGGTCGCCGCCGAGCGCCCGGTGGTCATCGCCATCGACGACCTCCACTGGGCCGACGCCGACAGCGCCGAGCTCCTCCGCGAGCTCCTCCGCCCGGGCGCTCTGCGCACGCTGCAGCTCATCGTGTCGTATCGCCCGGAGGGCCGCGCCACCAACCCCTGCGTGCGGATGCTCCTCGACGATCCGCTTGGTCTCGACGCCCGCGCGCTCGACCTCGCTGCCCTCCCCGCCGCCGCGTGCAGCGCCCTCGCCACCCTCAGCCTCGGGCGCGATGACCCCGAGGCCGCGCGCCGCGTCGCGGAGGAGTCGCTCGGCAACCCCTTCTTCATCATGGAGCTCGGCCGCCACCTCCACGAAGCCGGGCCGCTCGCCCCGCGCCTCTCCCTCGACGACGTGGTGCGCGCCCGCGTCGCCCGCGTCCCCGAGTCGGCTCGCCGGCTCGTCGAGGTGGTCGCTCTCGCGGGTGGTGCGCTGCCCACCTCCGTCGCCTTCCGTGCGGTCGGCGCCGCGGGCGCGTATGCCTCCCTCTCGGTGCTCCGCTCGGGCAGCCTCGTGCGCTCCCTCGGCGAGGACGGCGCGCTGCTCATCACCTTCCACGACCGCATCCGCGAGGCCATCACCGCGGGCCTCTCCGCCGCCGACGTCCGCGCCGCCCACGCCCGCCTCGCGCTCGCGTGGGAGTCCGAGCGCGACCCCGAGCCCGAGGTGCTCTACACCCACCACCTCGCCGCGGGCGCCACCGACCGCGCCGCCCACTTCGCCGCCCTCGCGGCGCGACGCGCCTCCGACGCCCTCGCCTTCGACCACGCCGCGCGGCTCTACCGCCAGGCGCTCGCTCTCGGTCGCCACGCCGCCGCCGAGCACCGCGCGTTGCAGCGCGACCTCGCCCTCGCGCTCTCCGACGCGGGCCGCGGGAGAGACTCCGCCGAGGCGTGGCTCGCCGCCGCCGAGGGCGCTCCCGCCGACGAGCGCGTCGACCGCGAGCGCCACGCCGCCGAGCAGCTCCTGCGCTCGGGCTACATCGACGAGGGCATCGCCGTCGCCACGCGCGTGCTCGACGCGGTGGGCGTCGCGCTGCCGTCGACCACCGCCCGCAGCCTCGTCTCCCTCGTCACCCACCGCGCCCGCGTCGTCGCCCGCGGGACGTCCTTCACTCCTCGCAGCGCCGCCGACTGCGACCCCGCGCGGCTCGCCCGCTTCGACGCGTGCTGGTCGGTCGCCGCGGGCATCTCGGTCATCGACGTGGCGCGCGCCGCGAGCCTGCACTCGCTCAGCCTCCTGCTCGCGCTCGACCTGGGCGAGCCTGCGCGGCTCTCGCAGGCGCTGTCCATGGAGGCGGGCTTCCACGCGATGGCGGGCCCCGGTTCGCGCGCCCACGCGGCCCGCATGCTCCGCGACGCCCGCGGCCTCGCCGAGCGCATCGACAACCCCGACGCGCTCGCGCTGGTCGAGGTGATGGAGGGCGTGTCGAGCTGGGGCGCCGGGCGCTGGGCCCTCGCCGCCGCGGCCTTCGGGCGGGCCTTCGAGGTCATCGACCAGCGGTGCAGCGGCGTCGCGTGGGAGCGCAGCACCGCGATGATCTTCCGCCTCGACGCGCGCTACTACCTCGGCGACTGGTCGGCGCTGCTGGCCGAGCTGCCCCACATGCTCGCCGACGCCCGCGAGCGCGGCGACCGCTACACCGAGACGCTCGCGTCGATTCGCTTCGAGTGCGTGGCGGGCCTCGCGGCAGACGACCCGGCGCGGGCGAAGCGCGGACTGCGGCGCGCGAAGGACTGGTCGCAGGCGGGCTTCCACTCGGTGCACCTCGTCGAGCTGCACGAGACCGTGGAGGTCGCGCTGTACGAGGGCCGCGGGGCCGAGGCGTGGCGCGCGCTCGACGATCGCTGGTGGGCCCTGGAGCGCTCGCTGCTGTTGCAGGTGCAGGCGTTTCGCATCCAGATGCGCTACCTGCGGGGAAGGGCGGCGCTCGCGGCGGCGCTCGCGGCGGACAGCGCCTCGGCGCGGTGGTGGTACGCCCGCGTGGCGGCCTCCGACGCGGCCCGGTGCGAGCGCGAGAAGTCACTGTGGGGCGACGGTCTGGCGTCGCTGCTGCGGGCGGGCGTGGCGTCGCTGCGGGGCGAGCGCGCGGCGGCGTCGGACGCGGCGGCGCGGTCGGCGCGGCTGCTGGATGCGGCGGAGATGCGGGTGCATGCGACGGTGGCGAGGCGGCTGCGCGCTTCGCTGGATGGTGACGCGGCGGCGGTCGCGGCGGCGGACGCGGTGATGACCAGCGAGGGCGTGGTGAACGCCGGGCGCATGGCCTCGATGCTGGCGCCGGTGGCGTTGTGAACGCGCGGGTCGCGGTGCGGGTCGCGCTGGCGCTGGCGCTGGCGTCATCGGGGGCCGCGGCGCAGACGGAGCGCTTGAAGCGGCAGGGCGCCCTGTGGGTGCCGACGCTCTCCCTCGACCCGTCGTCGATGCCCGTCATCGAGGGGACCGCGGTGCCTGGGGCGGGCCAGGTGAACGTCGGCCTCTTCCTGGAGTGGCTCGACGATCCGGTGAGAAACCGCGTCAGCGGGCGCTTCCTCCAGACCTTCAGCGCGCAGTTGGGTTTTCCCGCGCACGTCGCGCTCGGGATACAGATCCCGGTGGTGGGGTACCAGTCCACCTTCGGGGTGGAGCAGACGTCCGGGGGCCTCGGGGACGTGCGCGCCCTGCTGCGCTGGGCCCCGCGGTCGATGGCGAGCACGCTCGGCCCGACCCTCGACCAGACCAGGTTCTGCGGCCAGGGGGAGTGCTCGCACAACTGGGACGTCGGCTTCGCGCTGTCGCTCGCGGGCACCGCGCCGACCGCGAACGTCCCATTCACAGGCCACGCGGCGCCCACGGTGCGGCTCGACGCGACCTTCGAGGTGCGCTCGTTTCGCTACGGGGCGGTGTTCTCCGCGGGGTACCTCACCGGCTTCGACGACTGGCCCGCGCAGGACGTCTTCTTCCGCACGCCCGCTGCCATGTCCCTCCCAGCGCTCGCCCTGCGTGATCGTCTGTTCGTGTCCGTGGGCGTTCGGCACCCCATCGGCGCGCTCCTCGGCGCGCTCGGTGGCATCCACAAGGCCGTCCACATCCTCGCCGACCTCGGCACCATCCTCACGTTCCTCACCGAGAACTCCATCGGCTCGCCGTACTTCACCTTCGTCGCCTCGCTCGACGGCAGAGACCCCTTCGGCGCGCCCGCCTCCATGGAGTTCGGCTTCGGCTCGCAGCGCCGCTTCGGGAGCTTCACCGTCACCGCGGGCGGATCGTGGGGCGTCGGCGGCTTCTTCGAGGGCAACTACCGCGTCACCGTCGGCGTGCAGTGGCAGCCCCCCAACGACGAAGACCACGACGGCGTGGGCGACAACGCCGATCGGTGTCTCGGTGTCCCGGGTCCGGCCGTCACCCACGGCTGCCCCGACGAGTACGACGACCCCGACCACGACAACCTGCGCTTCCCGGCCGACCAGTGCCCCACGCTCGCCGAAGACCGCAACAACCTCGACGACGACGACGGCTGCCCCGACGCGGACCACGACCACGACCGCGTGCCCGACGTACGCGACGCCTGCCCGTGTACCCCGGCGGGCGAGCGCATGGCCCGCGAGTCTGAGCGCCGCGGCTGTCCCTTCATGGGCGCCCCGGTGGTTCCCGACCGTGCGTGCCTCGACCAGGCCGACGCGGGCGCGCCGCCCGCCAGCGCGCCGCCCGCCGACGCCGGGAGCGCGCCACTTCCCGTCGAAGGGAGACCCCACTCCAATGAAGCCTACTGACCTCGAATCACCGTCGCGGCGGCGCTGGCTGGGCGTACTCGGCGCGCTCCCGGCGGCATGCGTGCCGGCCCTCAACCGGCCGCCGCGGTGTTACGCCGGCCGCGAGGCCGACCCGTCGTGTCGCGAACTCCTCTGGTCGTACAACAACATGGACTACTCGCGGTCGACGGTGGTGCGCCCGCGCGACCTCAACGACCTGCGGCAGACCCTGCACGAGCTGCCGCGCCACGGGCGGCGGGTGACCTTCCGGGGCGGCGGGGCCGCGCTCGATCGGCAGTCGCTCAACGACGACACGGTCATCATGCTGGACAACCCATCGTTCCAGCAGGTGTGGGTGTACCCCGACGACCCCTGCGAGCCGATGCTCGTCGTGGGCGGCGGGGCCACCTGGCAGCAGGTGCTCGACCACACCGTCCCGCTCGGGCTCGTGCCGTACTGCATGCCGTCGGCGTCGTACATCCGCGTGGGCGGGAGTCTGGCGGCCAACACCTTCTCGCGCATGGCCGCGCGCTGGGGCCGCGAGGAGCGCTACCTCAAGCAGTTCACCCTCGTCGGCGTCGACGGCCACGTCTACGACTGCCACGCCAACCAGGCCGCGGACAGCCTGGAGCACAAGCTCTTCCTCGCGGTCCCTGGCGCGCAGGGCTACCTCGGCGTGGTGACGAGCGCGAAGTACGCGCTGCGCCGCGTGGCACCGCCGGGCACGCCGATCTGTATCGAGACGACGACCCGTGTGCTCGAACTCGGCCGCACCGTCGCCAACAACGAAGCCGTGGGGACGTTTCTCCAGGAGCTGCGCGACGACTCCAAGCGCCCGCGGTTGGAACCGCCAGTGGTTTGCGGCCACGGCGTCGGGGACGACAACGGGGCGATCATCGACGGCATCTTCGGGACCATCTGGTGGGCCCGTGATCCGGGTCGCACGATGCGCGGCCTGGTCTCGCGCCTCAAGTACCTCCCCCAAGCGGCGGGACAACGCACGGGCCTGCTCAACCAGCGCGACGGGTTCATCCGCGTGTTCGGCGAGTTCGGCTTTATCGAGCCGGGCGGCGAGGCGTCTCTCCAGGACGTCAACTTCCTCCTCAGCCGTTGCACCCCGCAGGCCTACGACGACGTCGACGACTTCACGTTCTTCCAGGACGCCGACCAGCGCGCGCGAAACTTCGCCGCGCCCCGCTGGCGCATGACCGCCGTCGAACAGGCGTTTTGCATGCCCCCCGAAAACGCCCAGGAGTTTCTCCGTCGCCTCGACGAGCGCGTCCGTCGCGAGGCCCACTACCCCGCGCTGGTCGACCTGCTCTTCGCCCCGCAAGACCTGCGACGGCACCCGCTCTCGGCGACCCGCGACGACCGCGTGATGGTGGTCACCGTCGCGTACCTCGATCGCAACGGCGAGCGCTGGGCGTGCACCCGGGACATGTACCGCGAGCTCTCCGTGGAGTGCGCCCGCCTCGGGGGCCGCATCTACCTGGCCAAGACCGTCGAGGCCGACGCCCTCGAACTCGACCTCATGTATGCCGATCGTGTGCGCGAGCTGCGCGCCATCAAGCAACAGGTCGATCCCGACAACCTCATCACCAACGAGTTCTGGGATCGCAACCTGGGCTGCCTGACGCCGTAGCCCATCGCTCGCTCTCCGCGGCACGACGACTGCACTTCGTCGCCGTGGAGGTCTTCGATGACACGCACCCGTTGGGGGCGGTGCCTCGCTGCGGCGATGGTGACCGTCACCCGCTTCGCATCCGCCCAACAAGCACCCGCGCAACCACCCGGAGAAGGAACCGTCGTCCGCGTCGACCGCGACCTGCTGGTCGTCGACCTGGGGCGCGACGCGGGGCTCACCGAGGGCCAGCGCGTCCCGCTGTGGCGCCCGCTCACGGTGCGCCATCCCATCACCGGGCAGAGCCTGCGCGACCGCTATCCGCTGGGCTCGGTGCAGGTCTACAGCGTGGGCGATTCGCTCACGGTGCTGCGCCACTCCGAAGGGCTCCTGCGCCCGCCCGCGGTGGGCGATCGGGTCGTCGCGCCCGACGCACTTCCGCCGCCGCCGAGACCGGCGCGTGCCGTCGCCGTGGCGACACCATCTGCCGCTACCGCAGCCGCCGCCACCGGTCCTACGCCCCCCGCCACGACGCCCGCGCATCCGACCGCCGCCGTCGCCGCGCCCGGTGTCTCCAGCGAAGAACGCGCGCTGCTCACCACCTTCCTCTCGACCCTCGGTCGCCCGCCCGAAGAGCGCGCGCTGCGCTGGACGGCCTACCTCAACACCCAACGCTCCTCCCCGTGGGCCGACCGTGTGCGCGCGGAGATCAACGCCCTCCGCGCCGCGCCGCCGACCGCGCCGCCGCTGCCGGTGCAGGCGTCGCCGTATCCGCTCACGCGCGGTGCGATGGCCGACACGCTGCGCCTGGGTGACGCCGCGCGGGTGGCGTTGCAGGTGACGGGTGTCCCAGTGCTCGGCGGTCGGGTGTCGGCGCGTCGACCGGGCGCCGAGCGCTACACCACGCAGACCCTCACGCGCGACGGCGACGACTTCCTGCGCGCGGAGATCCCAGCGTCGCTCGTGACCCTCGACGGCTTCGAGTACTTCGTCGAGGTCGACGTGGAGGGAGGCGCCGCGATGCCCATCCTCGGAAGCGCCGACCACCCGCTGCGCGTCGAGGTCGAGCGCGGCCCCGGTGATGCGCCCGACCCGCGCGGACGCACCCGCATCGACCTGCGCGCCGACTACGCCGACGTCGGATCACGCACCATCGGATCACGCTTCGTGGCGCAGCGCTTCGTGCTGGTGGAGGGGGATTTCCTCCAGCGCCTCCAGACCCGCGCCCTCTACGGATATCGCGTGGGCTTTGGTGTCTTCAACGGCGAGGGGTTGCCGTTGTCGCGGCTCACGAGCGACGCGGAGTCGATGCCCTCGACGGTGGCGTACGGCTATCACGAGCTGGAGTTTTCACCGTCGGAGTTTGTTCATCTCATCGCGCGGGGGCAGGTGGGGGTGCACCGCGGGGGACTGGTCGGCGGAGCGCAGGCGCGCATCCGCATCGGGTACGAACGGCGCACCAACCTGGTGCTCGGCGGCGACGTGCTGACGGAGGTCGGGCAGAAGGCCTTCTTCGCGCTCAACTTCCATCCCCATGCGCGGCTGCCGATGCTCGCGCAGGGGGAGGTGTTCAATCAGTCCATCGCGTCGGGCGACCCGATGTTTCGCGTGGTGGCGCAGATCGGCTGGCGCGCGACCGACTGGTTCACCATCGCCGCCCGCGGCTCGTACCAGCTCCGCAACATCGAGAACGGCGGCTTCGGCGCCGGGCTCTCCACGACCTTCGACTGGTGAGGAAACCGATGCGATCCGTTGCCCTGTCCTTCGCGCTCTGTCTGGTCGGTGTCCCTGCGCTCGCGCAGACGCCGCCCGACGTCCCCACCATCGAGCACGCGCCCGTCGCGGCCGCGCTCACCCGCGAGCCGCTGGTGCTGCGCTTCGGCGTGCGCCACCTCGAACGCGTCGCTCGTCTCGTGGTTCGTTGGCGCGCGTCGGGGTCGCCGACGTGGCGCTCGGCGGTGGCCGTTCGGGACGCCATGGCGTGGCGGGTCGACCTGCCCGAGCAGCCCATCACGGCGCGCTGGCTGGACTACTACGTGACGGTCGAGACCACCGACGGAACCACCCGCGCGAGCTTCGCGTCGGAGGCGTCGCCGCACCGCGTGGCGCTGCGCCCGGAGGAGGGCGACGAGACCGAGCTGATCGAGCTGACGCGCAACCGCGGTCGTCGCTTGGAGATGACCGCGGGCGGCGAGTACACCGACTTCGGATCGGCGGTGGACACCAACGGCGAGCGCTGCGGCGCGGCCTCGGGCGGGCGGTGCCCCGACCGCTGGTACACGCTCTGGGGCGAGGTTCGGTATCGGTTCTATCGGCGGGTGCGCTCGGTGGCGGTGCGGGTCGACCGCCTCGACGGGGTGACCACGCGCAGCACGGCGGAGGGTCCGCGCACGCGCGACGTGGGGCTCGTGGCGGCGACGGCGTCGGTGGAGTTTCGCCTGGCGGACGTTCTGTCGCTGCACCTGCTCGGGACGCTGGGCGCCAACGAGGTGGCGGTGCAGGGCGGAGGCGGCGTGCGGCTCGACATCGGGACGGGGACGCCCGCGGTGGTGAGCCTCGGGTTTCAGGGGGTGACCAACTACGGGCTGACGGCGTCGGCGTGGATGCGCTGGGAGACGGCGCGGGACACGCCACTGGGCGCGGGCATCGAGCTCACGAGCCAGCCGGGCGCCAACGACGACTGGGGCCTACGGCTGCTGGCAGAGGGCGGGCGGCACTTCGGGCGACACCTGACGGTGCTGGCGCGTGTGGGCTACGGGGCGCGGTTGCAGGAGGCGGGCGGGTTCACGGGAGGGGGCTCGGTGCGGGTCTCGTTCTGAGGGGCGCGACGACCTCGAAAGGGCTTAGGGGGTCGCATCCCTGCCAATCCCATCCGCATTCCTGCAACAGACGCCGCGCCCTCGCCGGGCGTACACCCGGCGCCCATGAGAGCCCTCACCGCCACCGCCCTCGCCGTCGCGCTCGCGTCGCTCGCCGGCTGCCGCACCAACCCCTGCGGCGACCAGCACGGCACCCTGCCCCCGTCGCTCGCACCCGTCGGCGCCGCGCTCGACGACGCGCCCGTCTGCTACGTGTACGGCGACCGCGCCACCCTCATGTACTGGGGCGGCGCCGACAAGCTCAACACCGCCACCGTGCGCGCCATCGGGCGTCTCAACAACGCCGGCTGGTCGCAGCTCCCGCCGTCGCCGTACGCCGACCCGGCCACCCCGACCTACGTCTTCGCGCGCGGCGACGAGGAGATCTCCCTCCGCTTCAGCCGCACCCAGACGCCCCGCTTCGGCGCCAAGATGTGGACCGATTCCATCACCATCCAGGCCGCGCACTCCGTCACCCATCACCGACGGGCCCACCCCTGAACGCCCCGGCGACAGTACGGCGTGCCGCCCGCCGCCTTCGGGTAGACTCCCGCGCGATGAGCATCGTCTGGGACGACGTTCGCTACCTCGAAGCCGTCGAGCGCACCGGCAGCGTCGGCGGGGCCGCCCGCGAGCTCGGGCTCTCCGCGTCCACGGTCTACCGCCGCATCTCGGCCCTCGAAGCCGCCGTCGGTCAGCCGTGCATCGTCCGCGGCGCCGGCGACACCGCGCTCACCGAGGTGGGCGCCTCCCTCGCGCGCGTCGGTCGACAGACCCGCCGCTCCCTCGCCGACGCCACCGGCGCCATCCGCGCGCGCGACACCGACCTCGCCGGTGAGGTCAGCCTCACCACCGTCGAGTCGTTGCTGCCCTTCCTCGTCGAGCCCATCGCCGAGCTCACCGCGAAGCACCCGCTGCGCGTCTCGCTGCACCTCGGCGACAGCGGCCCCAGCGTGCGCGACCGCGAGGTCGACCTCGCCATCGGCATCATGAACCGCCCGCCCACCGGCTGCTGGGGCCGCCGCCTCCGTCGCCTCCCCTTCGGCGTCTTCGGGACTCGTGAGGCCATCGCCCGCCAGCCCGCGCCCGTGTGGGTCGTCCGCGGCGCCGCCGAGCGCTCGTCGCCCGAAGCCGCCTGGGAGCGCGAGCACGCCACCCCCGTCGCCACCAGCGCGCCCTTCGACGCCGTCGTCACCCTCGTCGCCCGCGGCGTGGGCCTCGGCCTCCTCCCGCGCCTGCTCGCCGAGCCCAACCCCGACCTCGTCGAGCTCACCGCGCACCGCGCCTCCGTCGCCCACCTCGAACGCACCGCCTGGCTCCTCACCCACCCCGATCAGCGCCGCAACCCGCGCGTCGTCGCGTTGATGAAGGCGCTGGTGAAGTCCTTCGCCGTGACGTGACTACTCCGCGGGGTCGCCCTTGAGGTGCTGCCGCGCGACGCCCGCCCACGCGCCCGACGGGTCGAGGGCGAGGTAGCGCTTCCAGTGGTCCCGCGCGCGCTCCTTGCGACCGAGCTCGGTGAGGGCCATCGCGAGGTTGAAGTGCGCCTCCGCGAAGTCGGGCTTCAGCGACAGCGCCCGCTCGAACAACGGAACCGCCTCGTGATGCGACCCCCGCTCCACGAGCAGATACGCGAGGTTGTACGGCGCCTCGGCCTGCGAGGGGTCGGCGGCCAGCGCGCGTCGGTACATGGACTCCGCCTCGGCGCGATCGCCCGCCACGAGCCGCAGATTGCCCAGGTTGGTGAGCGCCGTCGCCAGACGCGGGTCGAGGTCGATGGCCTTGCGGTACGCCTCCTCGGCGCGACCGCGGGTGGTCTCTTCTTCGTCGAGGCGCAGCCCTTCGAGGTAGTGGGCGTAGGCGTCGCGCTGCCGCTTGGAGGGCTGCGGGCGTAGGGTTCGGACGACGTCTTCGCGCAGGGCGTCGACCTCGAAGTCGAGCAGCCGCTGCCCCGTCACCGGGTCGAAGCGAACGCCGTCCTGCCGCGCGATGAGCTGGTTGCCTTCGGCCCCGAGGCGGGCGTCGGTGACCGGCTGCGCCATGCCGGGTTCGGTGGTGCGGAGCGAGTCCACCGCGCGGCGAATCACCCGGAGCGACACGCCCGCGTCGACGAGGCGGCGGGTGGTGCGCGCCGCAAGAACGTCCGCAAAGGTGTACGCCCGACGGTGTCCGACGCGGGCGCTCGGGGCCACGATGCCCATGCGCTCCCAGCTCGCGAGGCGGCCGGGGCGGAGCTTGAGGATCTCGGCGACCTCGCGGGCGGAGAAGAGCCGCGCGACGGTCTCGGTTCCGGTGGGTTCGCTCGGGGGCGGGCGGCGCACCTCGTCCTCGACGCGACGGCCGCGGCCGAAGTCGACGTGGATCACCTGACTGGCTGGCTTCTGGTCCGTCGGGTCGCTCACCGGAGTTGCGGCGAGCACCGTAGCGTCGGGTGCGGTCGCAACGCGAGAATCGCGCGAGTGCGGTACCACTGGGCGCATGGTGGTCATCGGTCTGACGGGCGGCATCGCGTGTGGGAAGAGCGCCGTAGCGGCGCTGCTGGCGGCGCGGGGCGTGGCGGTGGTCGACGCCGACCTGGGGGCGCGCGAGGTGGTGGCGCCGGGGAGCGAAGGGCTCGCGGCGGTGGTGGCGGAGTTCGGTGAAGGCGTGCTCGCGGCGGACGGGACGCTCGACCGCAAGGCGCTGGGCGAGCGCGTGTTTGGAGACGAAGCGGCGCGGAAGAAGCTCAACGGGCTCTTGCACCCGCGCATCGGGCAGTGGAGCGCCGAGCGCTTCATGGCGCTCGGGGCGGAGGGGCACGAGCTCGTGGTGTACGAAGCGGCGCTGCTGGTGGAAAACGGGGTGCACAAGTCGCTCGGGGGATTGATCGTGGTGACGGCGCGGCCGGAGGTGCAGCGGGCGCGGCTCATGGCCCGCGACGGCATCGACGAGGCGGCGGCGCAGGCGCGCATGGACGCGCAGTGGCCGCTGGAGAAGAAGGTCGCGGTGGCGACGGAGGTGGTCGACAACTCGGGCGATCGGGCGGCGCTGGAGGCGCAGGTCGCGGGGCTCTACGAGCGGCTCATGGCTGGTTGTAATCGCCAGCGCGGCTGATCTAGAGTCCGCGCGCCAAATTCCTGCGGCAACGAGGGACCGTACCCATCATGCGACAGAGCGACCCGGGCTCCACCGACGACCTTCCCGATGTTCCTGACGTGCCCGACGAGCCGTCGGACAACGGGAGAGAACTGGTCAGCGACGACGAGGCAGCGCGTCGCATCAACCGCCGCGTGAGCCCCGTCGGATGGCTCGCCATCGTCGCCGTCCTCGGCGTCGGCGGCGGCACCGGGTACTACATGGTCAACTCCGCCCAGCAGCAGGCCACCGAGGAGCAAGACCTCACCCGCGGTCGCGCCGAGCTCACCGCCATCACCGAGCGCAACCTCTCCAACGCCGAGACCGCGCGCCTCGTGCGCGAGCTGTACGGCCGCTATCACACCCGCGGCGTTCGTCAGGCGGCGCGTCGTCTGCTCGCGCAGCTCGCCGACCCGGAGTCGGTGCCGATGCTCATCGAGGGCCTCGCCGAGCCGGGCGCCGGTCGCAAGCAGGCCGCCCTCGGGCTCGCGGAAATCGGGTTGCCCGCGGCCGCTTCGGCAAAGTCGGCGCTGCTCGCGGTGCTGCCCACGGCCGACCCGGTGACCGAGCGGCTCGAAGTCGCCTGGGCGCTCGTCGTGCTGCAAGAGCCGCAAGCCTGGCCGATGGTTCGCACCCTCCTCGAACAGAACAAGCTCCAGGCCATCACCAACCTCGATGGCCGCCGCATCTTCGACCCGGCCCTCGTCGCCCGCATGGCGGGCCGCGAGCACCTGCACGAGCTCGTCACCTCCCGCGAGCTCGTCTCGCGCCGCCTCGCCGCGCTCTCGCTCTCCGAAATCGGAACGCCCGAGGTGCTCGACGACCTGGTGCTCCTCGTGGCCGACCGCGACCCGAGCGTCTCTCGCGAGGCCGCCATCGGGCTCGGTCGCACCGGCGACCAGCGCGCCGCCGAGCCGCTCGTCCGCTACCTCAACGCCAACCCCAACGAGCGCGACAGCGTCCTGTCGGCGCTGGCGGTGAGCTCCGGCGCCCCGGGCCTCGCGGTCATCATCCACGGCGCGCAGGACCTCCCGACGCGCGCCATGGCCACGCGGCTCCTGCGCGAGCAGCGCGACCCCGACGGAGGCGACGCGCTCTTCGAGGCGCTGGGCGTCGCGTCGACGGGCACCGACGAGGTCTCCGTGGCCATGAAGCGCAACGCGGTCTTCGGCCTCGCGGAGATCGGCGACGCGCGGGCGGTCGACGGGCTCATGGCGTACGCGACCAACGCGCTCACGCACATGGACACCAACTCCACCGCCGAGGCCAAGCAGGCGCTGGAGCTCATCCGCACCGTGCCGGGCGCCTCGGCGCGCGCGAAGGACGGGCTGCTCGCGATGATCCGCGACCCGCACGGCGACTTCGTGCGAACGCCCTCCATCATCGCCCTCTCGCGCGCGGGCGACCCCGCGGTGGCGAGCGTGGTGCTGCCGTTTCTCTCGCAGCCCGACGCGATGGAGGGCGCCGCGGTGGCCCTCTGCGCGCTGCACCACCCCGACTGCGCGGGCCGCGTGCTGCCGATGGTTCGGCAGCCGGCCAACCTGCACATGGTCGAGGAGACGGTCATCGACGAGCCGGTGCTCAACTCGCGGCGCACGGCCATCCGCGCGCTCGCGTGGCTCTCGTACGGCGCGACGCCCGTCGCCCCCGCGACGCGCGCCTCCGCGGTGACCGCCCTGCGGCGCATCGTGGAAGACGCCACCGACCGCCGCTCGCTGCGCGAGGAGGCGGGCTACACCCTGGCCGCCATCGCCGACGACGCGGCGCTCGCGGACATGGCGGCGAAGGCCACCGACACGCACCTCCCCGAAGAGGCGCGCATCTTCTACATCTACGCGCTGCGCGGCCGGTGCACGCCGGAGATCGCCACGCGGCTGGTGCAGACGTACCTGCGCCGCGGGGTCAACCCCGACATCATGAAGGGCGCGGCCATCGCGGCGGGCTTCGGGGCCAACGACGCGACGAGCGACGCGCTCATCCCGCTGATCCAGTCGACGGAGGCGCAGGACGCGAGCGTGCGCTTCGCGGCGGCCATCGCGGTGGTGCTGGGCGGCAACGCGCGGGCGGCGCACGCGCTGGTCGACGTGCTGGCGACCAACGACGAGCTCGGCGGCATGCTCCAGAACGAGTTTGCGCCGCGCGGCGCGACCGGCGGCGCCAACAACGCCACGGTGCAGGAGAACTGGTCGCTCCTGCCGTTGACGGCGGCGATGTTCGAGGACGGCCGGGCGTTTCGGCGCATCGAGGTCGCGGGCATCCTGGAGACGGGCAAGGCGAACCGTCACTACACCTGGGCCACGAGCTGGATGACGACGCGCCTGCGCAGCGGGTGGGACAACGCGATGGGCGCGAGCGCGCTCGACGTGCGGCGGTTCATGCGCGAGGCGGCCCTCGGCAGCGACGCGTACAAGCGGGACATGGCGTTCCGCGGGTTCAGGGTGCTGCTCGACCGCGGGTCGCTGCACTCGCTGCGGCGGCAGACGCGGTCGACCGAGGCGAGCGAGCGGGCTCGTCGCGAGCTGGCCGAGCTGTCGGGCAACACCGGCGGCGGCTCATGAACTGACGACCCTCCATCGCGCTTTCGTCGAGCGCGCCCGCGCCCATCGTGTTGTCCCACCCGCAGCCCTGACGCACCGGCAACACCCGCCGCCCGCGCAAGCGAGAGCAACGTGAGGCGGAGGGCGAGGGCAGGCAGTCCCACCAGCGCAGCGCCCGGTCAGCGCGCGGCGAAGACCAGCGCCGCCGTCCCGCCGAAGAAGACCACCGCCGAGAGCACCGCGGCCAGACGGTCGACGGTGCGCGCGGTGTCCTCGTCGCCCCCGTCGCCGATGCGAACCACCACCACGCTCTCCACCGTCGCGATGAAGATCACGAGGTAGCAGAGGTTGTAGACGTGATCGAGCAGCACGAGGTAGCCGGTCTTGGGCAGGTCGCCCGCGGCCGTGAGCTGGAGCGCGACCGCGGAGATGAGGCTGGTGATGCCCAGGCCCAGCCGCCCCTCGAAGTAGCGAAACGGGATCATGAACACCACCAGCGTGATGAGCATCACGATGGCGATGGGGAGCAGCGTCGTCGCGAGGTAGCCCACCACCGGGCGGCGCAGGTGCATCGTGTACGAGAAGCGCGCGTAGCGGTCGGCGCCGACCGGGCGGCGCGGGTCGCCGAAGTTGGTCGGGTACACCGTCTCGCTCGTCGTGGCCGTCACGCGGTCGAGGATCCAACCGGGGATCTGGAGCTGCGGATCGACCGCGGTGGTCCCAGGGTCGGGCACGTAGATCATGTCGCTGGTGGTCTGATCGCCGTCCTCGATGGC
This sequence comes from Polyangiales bacterium, assembly GCA_044229975.1. Classification (GTDB taxonomy): domain Bacteria; phylum Myxococcota_A; class Polyangia; order Polyangiales; genus SCUS01. The sequence continues at coordinate 79,108 of JBGARZ010000012.1, read as the reverse complement.
GATGACGAGCTGCTGCGTGTCGAAGGGGTACGCGCGCACGTCGAAGGGCCGCCCGAAGCGCGCCTGCACATGAAACACCTGGTAGCGCCACCCATCCCCGAGCGACTCGGCGCGCGGGTTGTTGGACTCGTCGGTGTAGATGGGCTGCCGCAGCACGTCCCAGCCTTCGTAGAGGTTCATGAACTCGTAGGTTCGCGTCGGGTCGATGTCGTCGCCGTGCCAGCGAAACCAGAGCCAGAAGTCCACGAGGTACGCGTTGCTCGACAGGTCGAGGTGCGGGACGTTGAACGCGTACGCTCCCACGTAGACCCGCCGCGGCCCGCTGGTGTGCTCCCCGTGGCCCAGCGGGTCGACGCTCTGCACGCCCATGCGCGGGTTGATGGCCGTTCGCACCGACCGCGCCGCGTGGGCCTCGGCCTCGCGACCGCGCAGCGTCGCGCGCCGACCGACGAGCGCGAGCACCACCATCACCAGACCGAGCACCACCGCCGCCCAGAGCGGTCGCGGCAGCGGGATCTTCCGACGCGTCGGAGGTGCTTCGTCGGTGGTTGGCGGGTCGGTCGTGGGCGTCGCGCTCATCGCTGCGACCGTACCGACGTCGGGTCACGGCGCGGCGCGCGCCGCCGCAGGATTGAGCGTCAATTGAGCACAATTCCAGCGCTCGGACGGGGCGCGCCGACCTCCCGCGAGGCCCGTGCCGCCGCGTGCCCCGCCGATGTCACGCGCGGCCGGTGACACCGCGTCGAACCCGATGCGAGACTCCGCGGCGATGAACCACCGCGTCCGGGCGCTCGCTCCGCTCACCCTCGCGCTGCTGGCCCACGCGCTCCCGGCGGCGGGCAACAGCATGGTCACCCACGTCTGGGTGGCCGAACAGTCCATCACGCAGATCGAGCCCGGGCCGCTGCGCGACATCGTGACCGACCCGGCGTTGCGGTCGGTCATCCAGAACGGCGCGATCTACCCCGACTCTGGCTACTCGGTGCGTCACCCGTACGGCGAGTGGGCCCACTGGGAGAGCTGGACCGAGCCGTACCTGCAATGGATTCGCACGCGCTACGCCGCCGAGGGGTACCGCAGCGCCGACGCGCGTCGGCACGTGGCCTTCCTCATGGGATGCGCCGCGCACTCCATGACCGACCAGACCTTCGACCAGTACTTCGGGGCGCGCGCCGAGCAGTACGACCGCACCACCAACAACCTCGACATCGGCTCCGACACGTGGCTCGTCGTCGAGCACGGCGTCACCAGCGAGGCCGACGGGGTCTTCTGGGTCAACGAGTTGCCGGGCATCCACGCCGACGTCCGTGGCCCGGCCGTCACGCCCGCGCTTCTCACCGAAGCGGGCAGCCTCACGTCGGCGGGCACGCGCTTCCTCGTGCGCTTCGGCCACACGCTCTACACCGCGCGCTGGCGCGAGATGCCCTGGGCCGCGTCGCACTACATGGACCCGGCCACCCCCGGCAGCTACCCCCGCCTCGTCTCGACCACGAGCGCGTACTGGCGCTTCTTGTGGCGGCGCCTGCAGGGCGACGCGCCGCTCGACGCCGCGCCGCTGTACAGCTGGCCCGCGCCCGGTCAGGTGAACTTCCCCGTCGGCCGTGACGACATCGAATCGCGCCTCGTCGTCACGTCCGCGTGGGCGCTCGACGAGGCCACGACGCGCGCCGGCGTGCGCCTGCTCGGGCCCGACGGAGCCGCCGTGCCCGTCAACGTCTCGCGCTACGGCGGGGGCGACGGCAACACCGTGTTGATCCGCCCGACGGTCGACCTCGCCTACGACACGGCGTACCGCGTCGAGCTCGCGGCGACCATCCGGCTGCGCGAAGGCGCCGCCATCGGGACGGCGCAGACCATCGCGTTTCGTACGAGGTGCGCGCCCGATCGCCTCGACGACTGCCCGGCGCTGGCGGTGCCCCTGGCGACGCGGTCTGATCCGCCGGTGACGATGCCGCGCCCACCGGCGAGCCTCGACGCGGGCACCGGGGTCATCGTCATCGAAGACGCGGGCAGCGACGACGTGCCGAAGGCAGACGCGGGCGCCGTGGACGTGGGTGTCGGACCGAGGGCGGCGACGGCGGCGGGTGGCTGCGGGTGTCGCGCGGCGGGCGCTCCGTCGACGACGGGCGCAGGGTGGCTGGCGCTGCTGGGCGTGGCGGTGTGGGTGCAGTCCATCGTGCGTCGCTGGGGTTCGGGCGTTGGCCCTCACCCCAGGCAATGACGAGCAGGCGCGCCGGACTGGTCCGGGGCTTTCGAACCGAAGTCCCATGGCCCCTCTGGAAGAGAGTTCGCCCGGTGCCTTTGGGCAGAGAGAATTCCTGCTCGAAAGCCCCGGACCAGTCCGGCGCGCCTGCTTGTCATTGCCTGGGGTGAGGGCCAACGCCCGAACCCCAGCGATGCACGATGGACTGCACCACCATCAGCCATCTCCAACCGCCAGCGCGTTCCCATGACCGCCCCATCGCCCCTCACCACGCTCCTGCGCTCCGCTGCGCCCGAGGTGGTGCGCTGCGCGTTCATCCTCCGCTGGGCCGAGACCCACGCCGTCGACCTCGCCCTCCTTCCCTCCGACAACACCGCCGCGCGCCACGTCTCCCCGACTCTCCGTCTCACCGCGCAACGCCCGCTCGCCCTCCTGCGACAGCGCGCGCTCGTCCCCTCGCTCAAGGACGTCGAGCACGCCTTCGAGCGCTCCCACGACGCCGCCCAGCGCCGCGCCCGTGGCGTCACCTACACGCCCGACGCCGTCATCGATCACCTGCTCCACACCGGGCTCTCGCTGCTGCCCGACGGCGCTTCCAACACCGCCATCCTCTGCGACCCCGCCTGCGGAACCGGCGGCTTCCTCCTCCGCGCCGCCTCCCTCCTCGGCGCACAACCCGACGCGCTCTACGACCGCCTCGTCGGCTTCGACAACGACCCGCTCGCCCTCGATGGCGCGCGCTGTCTGCTGTCGCTGTTCATCCTCCAATCGGGCGTCGTCCCCGACGAGACACGCTTCCGCCTGCACCTGCGCGATGCCCTGCTCGACGACCCCGATGACCTGCGCGCTCTCTCTCCCTCGGCGCGCGGCTTCGACCTCGTCGCGACCAATCCTCCGTACGTGCGGGTGCAGTCGCTCAGCGAGGCGTACCGCGCGCGTCTCCTCGCTCGCCACCCCACGCTGCTCACCGGCGGCTACAGCCTCGCGCCGCTCTTCCTCGTCGCGGGCTACGGGCTTCTCCGCGAGCCCGGCGTCCTCGCCGTCATCACCCAGAACAACCTCTACACCTCCCTCTCCGGTCAGCCGGTTCGCAGCTTCCTCCAGCGGCGTGGCGCCCTCCGTCGCGTCATCGACCTGGGTCATCGCAAGGTGTTCGATCGGGCCAGCGCGTACACCTGCCTGGTCTTTCTTGGTCGCCCCGCCGCGACCCACTTCGACTACGGCGAGCTCTCTCCCACCGCGTCACTCGACGACCTTGCGCGTGTGCCCACGAGTCGCATCGAGGCCGCGTCGCTACAGCCCACCAAGTGGCGCCTCGGACCGCCACGCCACCTCGACAACCTTCGCCGCATCGAGGCCACCGGCTCGCCGCTCGGCGCGCTCACGGACATCCGCGTCGGCATCGCCACGCTACGCGACGCGGTCTTTCTCCTTCGCCGATCGGGTGACCGCTGGGCGCGCCACGCAGACCCCGGCGTGGCGGACATCGAGCTCGCCGCGACGTGCCCGCTGGTGAAGGTGTCCGCGCTGCGCACCGAGGCCGACCTCGCGGGCGACCGGCTGCGCGTGCTCTTCCCCTACGAGCGCTCGCAGGGTCGCCATCGCCTGCTGGGAGAGGACATCTTTCGCGAACGCTTCCCCGGCGCCTACGCCTACCTGGCGGCGCACCGCGCGTCGCTGGAGTCGCGCGACAAGGGTCGCCGCGCGTACGGCGCGTGGTTCGCGTGGGGTCGCACCCAGGGTTTGGAGTCGCCTGGACCGAAGCTGCTCACCAAGAGCTTCAGCCGCGGACCGGCCTTCTTTCGTGACGACAGCGACCGCCCATTTTGCAACGGCTACGCGATCACACCCGCCACACCGGGCATCGACCTCGGGCTGCTCCAACGGGTGCTCAACAGCGCGGTGATGGACTACTTCGCGCGCCTCACCAGCTTCCAGTTGGAGGGCGACTACCAGTGCTACCAGAAGAACTTCATCGAGCGTTTCGGCGTCCCGGCCATCGACTCGACCATCGCCGCGTTGCCGAAGACGGAGTTCGACGACGCCCTGTGTGAGCTCTACGGCATCGCCGCGCGCGACGTGCGCGAGGTCGTCGGCGGCTGAACCACTTCGGGTATCGTCCGCGCCGTGGAGCCTCCTTCTCCCATGCGCTGGCGCGTCGTCGGGCCCGCGCTCGTCGCCCTCCTGGCGCTCACCCATTGGCAACTCTTCGTGGGCCGCGCGGTGGTCTTCCGTGACACCTGGCTGTGGGTCATCCCCGCCCGCGCGCTCGTCCGCGACGCCCTCCTCTCTGGCCACCTCCCTCGCTGGAACCCCTTCGTCGGCCTCGGCTTCTCCGTCCCCGCCGAGCCCCTCTACGCGCTCTTCTATCCGCCGCACCTCCTGCTCCTCCTCACGCCCGACGTCGCCTGGGGCGCCTCTCTCGGCGCGTGGCTCCACCTGCTCCTCGGCGCTCTCGGTTGCGCCGCGCTCGCCACCCGCCTCGGCGCTCGCTCGGTGGGCGCCGTCGTCGCGGGCGTCGCGTGGTCCCTCGCCGGCCCGACCCAGTCCACCTGGAACCTCGGCATCCTCCTCTACGGCTCCGCCTGGATCCCGTGGTGCGCCCTCACCGCCCACGACCTCGCGCTCTCTCCGCCCGGTCGTCCATGGTGGCGCGCGCTGCTTCTCTCGTCGCTCCCCGTCGCCATGTCACTGCTCGCGGGCGAGCCCTTCGTCGCGCTCTTCGGTGTGCTCGCGGGGGTTGTCCTCGCGCTCGGCGTCGCGCCCCTCTCGCGGCTGCCGCGCACGCTCGGGGCGTACCTCTCGGCCGCGCTTGGCGCGACGCTGCTCGCGGCGCCCACGCTCTTCCCGATGCTCGCTGGCATGGCCCACACCCAGCGCTCCTCGGCCCTCTCCCGCCTCGCGGCCGAGCAGATGTCGCTGCACCCGTGGCGCCTGCTCGACCTCGGTGCCTTCGGTGGTGTCGGCATGGCGTGGGCGCTGCGCATCGACCCGGCGGTCAACGCGCTGCTCGACCCGGCGCCCCTGTTGGAGTCGGCGTACCTCGGATCAGCCGCGGTGCTGCTCGCGGCGCTCGGTCTCGCGCGCTCACGGGCGCGGCTCGCGCTGCTGGCGTTGGCGGCGCTGGGGCTGCTGCTCGCGCTCGGCCACCACACGCCGGTGCACGGGGTGTTTCGCGCGCTGGCGCTGCCGTTCCGCTACATGCGCTCGCCGGAGAAGTACCTCGCGCTGACCGCGGTGGCGGTCGCGACGCTCGCGGGCCTCGGCGCCGACCGGCTGCTCTCGTCGCGTCGCGCGGCGCTCACCGCGACCGGTGCGATGGCGCTCGTGTACCTCGCGCTGTGGCTCACCTCGCGCGCGTGGATGCCCCGCGGTGTGGCGATGGTGATGCCGCAGGCCGCCCTCATCGGGCTCGCGGCGGCGGTGTTGATGACGGTGGCTGCCCTCGTGGCGCGGCGCTTCCCCATCGCGGGCGCGGCGCTGCTCGCGGTGACGGTGACGCTCGACCTGGGCGAAAACGTCCGTCGCTTCCCACGATGGGCGTCGTGGTCGGAGGCCGGCCGCGCGCCCCCGATGGCGGCGGCGATGCGGGCGCTGGCGCCGCGCGGTGGCGTGCCTCGGTTGTACCGAAGCGACGCGCTGGAGCGCTCGCGACGTGGCTTCGGCGAGGCGACGGCGTTTCTGCACGCGACGATGCGCGCCAACACCAACGGGCTCTACGGCGTGGGTGAGCTACCCGGCTACGACGTGGCGGTCGCGCCGGAGACGACGGCGCTGGTGGAGCGTCGGCGCATCGACGCGCTGCGGGTGCTCTCGGTGGACGCGGCGCTGATGCCGACGCGCGCGGTGGCGGGCCTGGAGCGCGTGATGGACGCTGCTCCAGGCGCGACGCTCTACCGGGTGCTGGACACGCTGCCGCGGGCCTACGTGGCGGGCCAGGCCGTGGCGACGATCGACCCGGAGGCGCGGGCGCACGTGCTCGACGCGGAGGTGGTGCGCGGCGAGCGCGTGCTGCTGACGGGAGGGCAGGGCGGCGGCACCCCCGGGCGAGGGGAGTGCCGCGTGGTGCGCGTCGGTGACGGCGAACGCGAGGCGGACTGCGTCGCGGGCGACGGCGGGTGGGCGGTGTTCGTGGAGCAGTGGACGCCGGGCTGGCGTGCGACCGTGGACGGGCGCGAGGTCGCGGTGCGACGGGCCAACCTGGCGGGGCTGGCGGTGCGGCTGGCGCCGTCGCCGCGAGCTCAGCGGGTGAGGGTGTGGGTGGAGGCGCCGGGCCTCGGAGCGGGCGTGCTCGTCGGCCTCGGCGGGTGGGTGGCAGTGGCGTGGTGGTGGGTCAGTTCGCGAGCTCGCGCTCGAAGCGAAGCTCTCCCGACGCGCGGGTGATCTTCACGGTCTCGCCCGGCGCGAAGTCGCCGCGCAGGAGCTTCTGCGCCAGCGGGTTCTCGATGTACTGCTGAATCGCCCGCTTGAGCGGACGCGCGCCGTACACCGGGTCCCAGCCGATCTCGCCGAGCCAGTCCTTGGCGTCGTCGGCCACGGTCAGCTTGAGGTCGCGCCGCGACAGCCGCTGCTCGAAGCCCTTGAGCTGGATGTCCACGATCTGCCGCAGGTCTTCCTTGCCCAGCCGGTGGAACATCACCGTCTCATCGAGTCGGTTCAAGAACTCCGGCCGGAAGTTGCGCCGCAGCTCTTCCATCACGAGTCGCCGCGCTTCGGCTTCGCTCGTGTCGCCCAGCAGGTGCGCGCTGCCGACGTTGCTCGTCATGATCAACACCGTGTTGCGGAAGTCGACCGTGCGGCCCTGTCCATCCGTCAACCGACCGTCGTCGAGCACCTGGAGGAGGACGTTCCAGACGTCGGGGTGGGCCTTCTCGATCTCGTCGAAGAGCACCACCGAGTACGGCCGCCGTCGCACCGGCTCGGTGAGCTGTCCCCCCTCGTCGTAGCCCACGTATCCAGGCGGCGCGCCGATGAGCCGCGAGACCGCGTGCTTCTCCATGTACTCGCTCATGTCGATGCGGATCATCGACTTCTCATCGTCGAACAGATACCCCGCCAGCGCCTTCGCCAGCTCGGTCTTCCCGACGCCCGTCGGCCCCAGGAACAAGAAGCTCCCGATGGGTCGCCGCTCGTCGCCGAGCCCCGCCCGCGCGCGCCGCACGGCGTTGCTCACCGCGAGGATGGCGTCCTTCTGACCCACCACGCGCTCGCCCAGCACCTCCTCCATCTTGAGCAGCCGCTGCTGCTCGCTCTCCAACATCTTGGACAGCGGGATGCCCGTCCACTTCGCCACGACCTGCGCGATGTCCTCGGAGGTCACCTCCTCCTTGAGGTAGCCGCGTCCGCCCTCCTGCGCGTTGGTGATGGCCTGCTGTGCCGCGGCGAGCTCCTTCTCCAGCCCCGGGATGAGCCCGTACTGGATGCGCCCGGCCTCGCCGAGATCACCCGCGCGGGTCTTCCGCTCCAGCTCGGTGCGGGCGCTGTCGATGCGCTGCTTCACGCCGCGCACCGCCTCGATGAGCTCCTTCTCGCGGAGCCAGCGGGCCTTCATGCCGTCGATCACCTCGCGGCGGTCGTCGATCTCGCGGCCCACCTCGGACAAGCGTGCCTTGCTGGCGTGGTCGCTCTCGCGGGTGAGCGCCTGCTTCTCGATCTCCAGCTGCGTCAGCTTGCGCTGCGCCTGGTCGATCTCGAAGGGCATCGAGCCGATCTCCATCTTCAGGCGCGACGCCGCCTCGTCGACGAGGTCGATGGCCTTGTCGGGCAGGAAGCGCTCGGTGATGTAGCGGTTGGACAGCGTCGCCGCGGCGACCAGTGCTTCGTCGCGGATGCGGATGCCGTGGTGCACCTCGTAGCGCTCCTTGAGACCGCGCAGGATCGCGACGGTGTCCTCCACCGTGGGCTGCCCCACGAACACCTGTTGAAAGCGTCGCTCCAGCGCGGCGTCCTTCTCGATGCGCTTGCGGTACTCGTCGAGGGTCGTCGCGCCGATGCAGTGCAGCTCACCGCGCGCAAGCGCGGGCTTGAGCATGTTGCTGGCGTCCATGGAGCCTTCGGAGGCGCCTGCGCCCACGAGGGTGTGGAGCTCGTCGATGAAGAGAACGATGTTGCTCGCCTGCTCGACCTCCTTGAGCACGGCCTTCAGGCGCTCTTCAAACTCCCCGCGAAACTTCGCGCCCGCGACGAGCGAGGCGAGGTCGAGGGAGATGATGCGGCGGTCCTTGAGCGACTCCGGCACATCACCGCGAACGATGCGCTGCGCGATGCCCTCGACGATGGCGGTCTTGCCGACGCCGGGTTCGCCGATGAGCACGGGGTTGTTCTTGGTGCGGCGCGAGAGCACCTGCATGACGCGGCGAATCTCTTCATCACGGCCGATGACCGGGTCGAGCTTGCCGTTGCGCGCGAGCTTGGTGAGGTCCTTGGTGTACTTCTCCAGCGCCTGGAAGGTGCCTTCGGGGTCTTGCGACGTGACGCGCTGCGAGCCGCGCACTTCCTTGAGCGCATCGAGCACCTTGGGCTCGTCGAGGCCGCGGCGGCGGAGGGTTCCGGCGACGTCGCGGTCGTGCTTCACGGCGGCGAGGAAGAGGTGCTCGACGGAGACGTACTCGTCCTTGATGGCCTTGGCCTCGTCCTCGGCCTTCTGGAGCAGCACGGCGAGCCGGCGCGACAGGCCGGGCTCGGAGCCGCCCGTGACGCGCGGGTACGACTCGACGGCGCGCTGGAAGTCGGCGGCGAGGGCGTTGGCGTCGGCGCCGGCCTTCTCGACGAGGGCGGGAATGATGCCGTCTTCCTGTTGGAGCAGGGACAGCAGGAGGTGTTCGGGGGTGAGCTCGGGGTTGCCGCGGCGGGTGGCCTCGGACTGCGCCTGGGCAAGGGCTTCGCGGGACTTGTTGGTCAATCGATCAGGGCGCATCGGGTTACGTCTCCAGGTAAGGGGCGATGGTGCAACAGCTTCTCGGCCTGCATAAGACCAGAGTCACAGGTGGGACAGCGTCAAGCGCGGTGGCGCGGTGGGGACGGTTTCACCTTTTCACCTTGTCACTCGTCCTCTCCCGCGGCGGCTGGTGGTCGCCCAACAACGTGAAAAGGTGAAACCGTCCCCACTCGGCCGTGCCATCCTGCCCGCCCGATGGAGCCCCGCCACACGCCGTCCGCGATCTTGTCCGCCTACGAGATGAGCCTGCGCGGCCTCGCGCTGCGCGACGACATGTCCTGGGAAGAGACGCTCCGCCGGGCGCTGGCCACTGACGCGCGCACCCTCGGCGTCGCACGGGTGAGCTACTGGTCGCTCCACCATGATCCCGACAGCATCCGCTGCGAGTGCCTCTTCCTCCTCGATGGCGAGACCTACGACGGCGGGCTCGTGCTGGAAGGCACCGCCTACCCGACCTACTTCGAGGCGATGAAGACCGGCTCGGTCATCGCGGCGCACGACGCACACACCGACCCGCGCACCTACGAGTTCTCCGAGGGGTACCTCACGCCGACGGGCATCGGCGCCATGCTCGACGCGCCGGTGTTCGTGCGCGGCGTGCTCGCGGGCGTGGTCTGCCACGAGCACCTCGGCGGGGCGCGGCGGTGGTCCTTCGAGGAGCAGCAGTTCGCGTTCTCGGTGGGGCAGGTGCTGTCGCTCTCCATCGAGACGCGCGAGCGGCGCAATGCGGAGGCGGCGACCGAAGCGGCCAACCGCGAGCTGCGCGCGGCGATGCAGGAGCTGCAAGAGCGCGACGCCCGGCTGCTCGAAGACGAGGAGGCCGCGCGCGAGCTGCAACAGCGGCTGCTGCCCGATCTGCCGCGGGTGGAGGGCGTGCGGGCGAGCGTTCATTACCGGCCGCTCGATCGGGTGAGCGGCGACATCTACGACCTCGTGGTGATGCCCGACGGTCGGCTGCGGGTGTTCGTCGCCGACGCGACGGGACACGGCGTCGCGGCGGGGCTGACGACGATGTTCTTGCGGAGCGAGTACGAGGTGGCCAAGCGCTCGCAGGCGACGCCCGCCGCGGTGCTCGGCGCCCTCAACGCGCGGCTCACCGGGAGCTACGGATCACTCCGCATGCGCTTCACCGCACTGGTGGCCGACCTCGACCCGGCGAGCGGCGTGCTGACGTACGCGACGGCGGCGCACGCGGCTCCGCTGCTGGTGCGCGACGGGCGCGCGGAGGAGCTCACATCCGGCGGAACCTTCGTGGGCGTCGTCGAGGGCGCGGGCTTCGTCGAGGAGCGGGTGCAGTTGGTGGCGGGCGACGGGCTGGTGGTGTTCACCGACGGGCTGTCGGAGGCGAGCCGCGCGGACGGGGTGTCCTTCGGCGAGGCGCCAGAGGGCCTGGACGCCGTGTGCGCGACGGCGATGGCGAGCGACGACCCGGCGGGCGCGGTGGGCGCGGCGCTGGATGGGTTTCTCGCGGGGCGGGCGGTGCCGGACGACGTGACGGTGGTGACGCTGCGCTGGCGTGGGTGAGTGTCGCGCGGCGCGGTGATACCGTCCGCGCCCGATGACCTCCCCCACCGATCGCACCTACGCCGTCGCCGTCCTCGGCGCCACCGGCTTCACCGGCCGCCTCGTCGCCGAGTACCTCGCCCGCACCGTCGGCGCGTCCATCCCGTGGGCCATCGCCGGGCGCTCCGCCGCGAAGCTCGATGAGGTCCGCCGCGCCATCGTCGCCATCGACCCCGCGTGTGAAGCGGTCGGTGTCGTGCAGGCCGACGTCGGCGACCGCGCCAGCCTCGATCGCCTCGCCGCCTCGACGCGCGTGCTGCTCACCACCGTCGGCCCCTATGCCCGCTACGGCATGCCCGTCGTCGCCGCGTGCGTCGAGCACGGAACCGACTACGTCGACATCACCGGCGAGCCGTCGTTCGTGCGCGAGACCATCGAGCGCTACCACGACGCGGCCGCCGCGAAGGGTCTGCGCATCGTGAGCTGCTGCGGCTTCGACAGCATCCCGCACGACCTCGGCGTGCTCTACACGGTGATGCAGTTCCCTGAGGGCACGGCGCTGTCCATCGAGGGCATGGTGCGCGCGAAGGGCGGCGTCTCGGGCGGAACCTGGCACAGCGCCATCAACGCCTTCAGCGACCTCAAGGAGGCGATGCGCTCGGGCCGGCCGCCGTCCACGCCGATGTCGCCGGGGCGCAAGGTGCGCGCGCTCGCGGCGACGGTTCACTACGATCGCGAGCGCAAGGCGTGGCTGTGCCCGCTCCCCACCATCGACCCGTGGATCGTCCTGCGCAGCGCCCGCGGCCTCGACCGCTACGGGCCGGATTTCCGCTACGGGCACTTCGCCGAGGTGCGCTCGACGGCGATGCTGGCGGGTGGCGCCGTGGGCGTCGCGGGGATGGTGGCGCTGTCGCAGTTCAAGCCGACGCGCGAGTGGTTGTTGGGGCGCATCGCGCCGGGCGAGGGACCGAGCGCCGAGGTGCGGGCGAAGGGGTGGTTCACGGCGACGTTTCGCGCGAAGGGTGATGGTCGCGAGCTGACGACGCAGGTGAGCGGCGGCGAGGCGGGCTACGCGGAGACGTCGAAGATGGTGGCGGAGTCGGCGCTGTGCCTCGCGCTCGACCGCGACAAGCTGCCGCCGCACACGGGCGTGGTGACCACCGCGATGGCGATGGGCGAGGCGCTCATCGTGCGGCTCCAGAAGGCGGGCATCGGGTTCAGGGTGCTGGGGAAGTAGCGCGGTCGCGGAGGTTCAGCGGCGGGCAAGCAGGCGCGCGATGCGCGATGCGCCGACGGCCATGGAGAAGTTGGCGACGGCGGTCGCGCTCAGCAGCAGGCAGAGGGTTCGCGCGCAGCCTTCGCTGCCGAGGGCGATGAGGCCGCGGGGCATGTCGGTGTCCTGGGACATCTCCTGCCAGACGTCCGCGAGGAGGTCGGGGTTGTCGACGCTCACGATCCCGCACAGCAGCGCGAGCACGGTGAGCAGTGCGCCCGACAGCGAGCTCATGACCACGCCCAGGCGGAGGACGGAGCGGAGGCCGTCGCGCTCCATCCATCCGAGAAAGCCATCGAGGAAGGCGCCCAGTACGGGGATGAGCGGGCGCTCGGTGTGCTCGCCCGAGAGCGCGGCGTGCTGCGAGCGGCGCAGGCGGGCGGCGAGGTCGCGGACGGTGTTCCATTGGAGGGTGGTGACGAGGACGGGCAGCGGGGCGAGGACGGAGCCGACGGCGACAGTCGTCCACGAGGGCGCAACGCCCGTGAGGAAGGGCGTGAGGCCCAGCAGCAGCGGCAGATCGAAGAGTGTGTGGCAGAGCGTCGGGAGCGCGAGGGCGAGCAGTGTGAGGCGGCCGCGGTGCTGCGGGCGAACGAGGCCCGCGCCGAGCAGCGCGCCCATCAGCATCCCGTCGAAGGCGTGACCGGGGACCGACAGGAGGCCGCGCATGACGGCCGTTCCGACGTCGGCGTCGACGACGTAGAGGACGTTCTCGACGCCCGCGAAGCCGAGGGCCGCGGCGGCGCCGTACACGAGGCCGTCCATGGGCTCGTCGAAGGCGCGGTTGCGACGCGCATAGAAGAAGAGCACCGCGAACTTCGCGAGCTCCTCGGGCAGCGCCACACCGAAGAGGGTGGTGACGGCGGTGTGGGGGATGGTCGAGAGGTGGAGCGGAGCGAGGAGCGTGGTGAGGAGGTCGTCGGCGCCGAGCTCGGCGAAGTAGACCGGGGCGGCGGTGAGGGCGCCGAGGAGGAAGGTGCTCCAGACGACGCGGCGGGGTTCGGGGTGGAGGTCCTGGCGGTCGATCCAGCGCAGGATGAGAAACACCGGGGCGATGGCGCAGAGGAAGAGGAAGAACATGGCGGGAGCCCTCCTTTTTGGGCGGTGGGCTCTTCGGGGAGGCGCCGCGCGGAGGTTGCGCGCCTACGGACGAATGTCCTCCGGGCCATCGAGCGGCGGGTCTTGCAACTCTCCCGCTGCGACGAGTCGTCCATGGAAGCCGTCGATGGTCGCGAGGTCATCGGTGCGCCCGTCGACGCCGAGCGCGGTGATCCACCGGGCGTGCTCGCTTACCCACCGGTGTAAGCCGCCGTCGTCGAGGCCGGTGACCGTCACCTGACGCGCTCCCGGCGTCCCGAGCGTCGGCTTTTCGCACAGCGCCACCGAGTGCGTGTCGCCCCGCCAGAAGCCCTCGGCCATCGCCGCCTGCACCCCCTGCCACTGCATCACCGCCGCTCCGAGCCCCGCGTCGAGCGGACCACGCGGCAACCATCGCTGCACCTCCGCGAGCGCTTCGTGGAGGTGCTCGGCAAAGGCCGCCGCGTCGCCGCTCGTCACGAGAGCGGCCTGCGGCGAGAGGCACCCGCGCTGGTCGTACCAGGCGATGTCCTCGGCCACGCGCATCGCCGCGTCGCGATGGTTCGGGGTGCGAACGATCGACAGCGCGAAGCCGTGACCGTGGCCCTCGAAGGTGACGCCGGGCGGGAGCGAGGCGCGCATCGTCGCGATGGTCTCGTCGCTGCCGTAGGCGATGAGGTGGTCGAAGCCGGGGTCGTCGTCGACGGGGTCGCCGAGGAGAGAAGCGAAGCGGGGCTGGTGGCGCGATGGCTTGAGGGTGACGGAGTCGGCGCCGCGCAGAAGCGGCAGCGCGAGGGCGCGCAATGGAGCCGTGGCGACGGAGGCGGCGAGCACCACGCGAACGCGACGGCCGACGAGGTCGCGGGTGCGGAGGGCGTCGAGGGCGGCCTCGGTATAGCGGGCCGTCACGCGGTCGAGGGCGAGCGTCGCGTGCGCGGGATGCAGGGCGCCGTCGGCGACGAGGGCGGCGGTGGCGGCGCGGCGCAAGGGGTCGGCCGGGTCGCGCAAGGAATGGATGAGCGCCAGCAGCGCCGGGGAGGGGCTTGTGCCCCCGGACGAACGAAGGTAGAGGTTCGCCCCTCTTTTCAGGAGTGGTTCCATGAGCAAGCTCGCATCGTTGTTGACCGGCGCCCAGTCCAAGCTGGCTGGCTATCTCACCGAAAACAAGATCGACCCGATCCGGGTGATCAACGCCTCCAAGCAGATCGAGACGCTTCAGCCGGAAGACCGCGCGATCCGCCTCGCCAAGCGCCAGACCAAGGGCAAGGACGACGACGCCGCCAAGGCCGCCAAGGCCAAGCGTGCCCGCACCGGCCGCCCGGTCACCGTCCCCGGCCTCACCAAGGCCCTCAAGGGCGAGGCCCTCACGGCGCCGTACAAGCTCCGCATCGTCCGCGCCGTCGCCCGCATCGCCGAGCAGAAGAAGCTCACGGCGCCGGAGCTGTCGAACCTCTTCTGAGATCGCTCCCCGTCTCGACGCCAGCGCCGTCGGCGTGATACCGCCTATCGGGCACTCATGACCCCAGCGCACCGGCTCTCCGCCCGCTCCGACGTCGGTCGCCGACGCGAACACAACGAAGACACCTTCCGCTGCGACGCCGCCCTCGGGCTGTACATCGTGGCGGACGGCATGGGCGGCCACGCGGCCGGCGAGGTGGCCTCGGCCATGGCGTCGCAGCGCGTGGTGGCCGAGGTCGAGCGGCACCGCGGACTGCTCGACGCCCTCGCGCGACAGGACGCCGGCGTGCGCCCCGACGACGTGAAGGTGATGCTGGGCAACGCCGTTCGCGCGGCCAACGCGGAGGTGTGGGGCGCCGCGCAGGCCAACCCCGCGCGCCGCGGCATGGGCACGACCCTCACGGCCATGGTGGTGGTCGGTCGCCGGTGCTTCCTCGCGCACGTCGGCGACTCGCGCGCCTACCTCGTGCGCGGCAACGAGGTGCGGCTGCTCACCGAAGACCACTCGGTGGTCAACGAGCTGCGCCGCCGCGGCAAGCTCACCAACGAGGCGCTCTCCAAGGTCGCCCACAAAAACGCCATCACCCGCGCCGTCGGCGTCTTCGAGAACCTGGAGGTGGACACCTTCCACATCCTGGCCGCGCCGGGCGATCGCTTCGTGCTGTGCAGCGATGGGCTGCACCGCTACTTCGACACCGACGACGCGCTGCGGCCGTTGATGGAGGGCGTCACCGAAGAGGCCATCACGCAGCGGCTCATCGACTACGCCAACGAGCGCGGCGGGGCCGACAACATCACCGCGGTGGTGGTCACGCTGCCCGACGAGGACACGCGCCAGCGGGTCGTGGCGGAGCTCTCGCGCTCGTACGCGACGCTGTCGGCGCTGCCGTTCTTCCGGCACCTGGAGCCGCGCGAGATTCTGGTGTTGCAGGCCGCGGCGAAGGTGAAGGACGTCGAGCCGGGCATCGAGGTGGTGCGCGAGTCCGAGCCGGGCGACGCGATGTTTCTCATCGTGACGGGCAAGTGCGTGGTGAAGAAGGGCGAGATGGAGATCGCCCGACTGGGACCGGGCGAGCACTTCGGCGAGATGGCCCTGGTCGAGCGCGCCCCGCGCAGCGCGACGGTGGTGGCCGAGGACGACACGCGCCTGCTGGAGATCGCCCGCACGGACTTCTTCCGCGTGCTCCGCGAGTCCAGCGACACCGCCGTGAAGCTCCTCTGGAACATCGTCTCCGTCCTCGCCGCCCGCCTGCGCGAGACCTCGTCGCAGCTCGGTGAGGCGCGCGAGCAGCTCGTCGCCGACGACCTCACGGCGCAGCTCTTCGACGAGTATCCCGGCGTCGTCGAGCGCGACGGACACGAAGGCCGCGACACCATCCCCGCCGTGGGCGTGTACCCCTTCCCCCGATAGGCGCCGACCTCGACGCACCACGCCGCCACGGATTGCGCTCCGGGCACCACGAAGAACTTCGCAAGTCCGTGTGACTTCTGTAGGAATGGGGATCGACCTCCATCGGACCGTCCACCGATGGGACCTGAAGGGATCGACACCCCCATGAGACTGCGACCTTCGCCGGGCGCGTTCTTCGCC
This sequence comes from Polyangiales bacterium, assembly GCA_044229975.1. Taxonomy (GTDB): domain Bacteria; phylum Myxococcota_A; class Polyangia; order Polyangiales; genus SCUS01. Next base: position 63,066 of record JBGARZ010000012.1, on the reverse strand, counting down.
GGCCTCTTCCTGCTCGTGCTCGTTGGCTGTACCGGGCAGAGCGTCGTGGGCGGGCCGCGGCCGCTCGACGCCGGGGCGCAAGGGACCCTCGACGCGACGGTGACCTGCCCCGCCCCGATGCTCGCGTGCGGCGGGCGGTGCAGCGACCCGCGCATCGACGCCATGAACTGCGGCCGCTGCGGCCAGGCGTGCGGCACCGGCGAGGTCTGCCAGAACAGCGCGTGCGTCCCCAACTGCACGGCGTCCGAGACGCTCTGCCCGGGCGGCGGCGGCGACGCCGGGACGGCCCTGCGCTGCGTCGCGCTCCAGACCGACCGCGCCCACTGCGGCGCCTGCGGCAACGTGTGCGGGCGCGACGAGGTGTGCGCGGGCGGGGTGTGCACGTTCATGTGCACGGGCGGCGCCACGGAGTGTGCGGGTAGCGCGGGCGGCGCGGACGGCGGGGCGGGCCGCTACTGCGCCGACCTCCAGACCGACCGCGCGAGCTGCGGCGCCTGCGGCAACGCCTGCATCGACGGCTACGGCTGCCAGGGCGGTGTGTGCCGCATCCGCTGCGGCGAGCTCACGCTGCCGTGCCCCGCGCCGATGACCGACGCCGGCCCGATGGGCGGCGGTGAGGTGTGCGTCAACACCACCAACGACGTTCGGCACTGCGGGGCGTGCAACAACGTCTGTCCGCTCGGGCAGTTTTGCGTGCGCGGCGCGTGCGCGACCATGTGCGGCTCGGGCCTCACCGAGTGCATGGGCTTCTGCCGCGACCTCCAGACCGACATCGCGGGCTGCGGCGCGTGCGGGGTCACCTGCGGCTCCGGCGAGCGCTGCGTCGCCGGTCGCTGCCAGGTCTCCTGCGGCGGCGGCCTGGCGGCCTGCGCGGGCGTCTGCCGCGACCTCCTCAGCGACCCCAACAACTGCGGCACCTGCGGCACCGCGTGCCCGTCGGGCCAGGTGTGCGCGATGGGCCGCTGCCAGGTGTCGTGCAGCGCGGGCACCACGGAGTGCATGGGCGTCTGCCGTGACCTCACCACGGACACCAACCACTGCGGCGCGTGCGGCACCGTCTGCCCGTCCGGGCAGGTGTGCTCGCGCGGCGCGTGCACCGTCACCTGCGGCGGCGGGCTCACCGACTGCGCGGGCTCGTGCCGCGACCTCGACACCGACCGCATCAACTGCGGCGCGTGCGGGACGGTCTGCGCCGCCGGGCAGGTGTGTTCGTCGGGTCGCTGCCAGGTCTCCTGCGTCGAGGGCACCACGGACTGCTCCGGGACCTGCCGCGACCTCACCACCGACCTCGCCAACTGCGGTGCGTGCGGGGTGGCCTGCCCCGCCGGGACGGTGTGCGCCCGCGGCGTCTGCGAGGTGTCGTGCACGGCGGGCCTGACCATCTGCGACGGCGTCTGCCGCGACCTCACCACCGACCTCAACCACTGCGGCGCGTGCGGGACGGCCTGCCCGTCGGGCCGGGTGTGCTCGGCCGGGGCGTGCACCGTGTCGTGCGGCGCGGGCACCACCAACTGCGCGGGCGTGTGCCGCGACCTCGACGCCGACCGGCTGCACTGCGGCGCGTGCGGCAACGCCTGCGGGGCGGGTCAGATCTGCGTGGGCGGCGTGTGCACGGTGTCGTGCCCGGCCGGTCAGGTGGACTGCGGCGGCACCTGCCGCGAGCTCGACACCGACCGGGCCAATTGCGGCGCGTGCGGCGTGACGTGCCCGTCGGGGCAGGTGTGCTCGCGCGGGGCGTGCACGGTGTCGTGCGGCGCCGCGACGACCAACTGCTCGGGGGTGTGCCGCGACCTCACGGGTGACGTCCGCAACTGCGGGATGTGCGGGCGCGTCTGCCCGGCCGGGCAGATCTGCGCGTCGAGCGTGTGCACGGTGACCTGCGCGACGGGTCAGACCAACTGCTCGGGCACCTGCCGCAACCTCCAGACGGACAACGCTCATTGCGGGGCGTGCGGCCGCGCGTGCCCGGCGGGCCAGCTCTGCTCGGCCGGGGTGTGCAGCGTGTCGTGCGTGGCCGGAACCACCAACTGCTCGGGGGTGTGTCGCGACCTGACGAGCGATCCGAGCCACTGCAACGCCTGCGGCGCCGCGTGCCCGACGGGCCAGCTCTGCGTCGCGCGGGCCTGTACCCTGGTGTGCATCGGCGGGACGACCAACTGCTCGGGGGTGTGTCGCGACCTCGCGGCCGACGAGGCCAACTGCGGCGCCTGCGGGCGCACCTGCGCGGCGGGGCAGCTCTGCTCGGCGGGCGTGTGCAGCGTGTCGTGCGGGGCGGGCACCACCAACTGCTCGGGCACCTGCCGCAACCTGCAGAGCGACAACGGCCACTGCGGCGCGTGCGGCCGCGCGTGCGCTGCCGGAACGGTCTGCTCGACCGGCACCTGCACCGTCTCGTGCGGCGGCGGCACCACCAACTGCTCGGGCGTCTGCCGCGACCTCACCACCGACACCAACCACTGCGGCGCCTGCGGCCGGGCGTGCGCGGCGGGGCAGGTGTGCTCGGCCAGCGTGTGCACCGTCTCGTGCGGCGCGGGCACCACCAACTGCTCGGGGGTGTGCCGCAACCTCCAGACGGACAACGTCAACTGCGGCGCCTGCGGGGTGTCCTGCGCCGCCGGCCAGGTGTGCTCGGGCGGGGCGTGCAACGTGTCGTGCGGGACGGGCACCACCAACTGCTCGGGGCTGTGTCGCAACCTCCAGACGGACAACGTCAACTGCGGCGCGTGCGGGCGCGCGTGCCCGGCGGGGCAGGTGTGCTCGGCGGGGACGTGCAACGTGTCGTGCGGGACGGGCACCACCAACTGCTCGGGGGTGTGTCGCAACCTCCAGACGGACAACAGCAACTGCGGGGCGTGCGCGCGCGTGTGCCCGGCGGGTCAGGCGTGCGCGAGCGGCGTGTGCTCGGTGACGTGCTCGTCGGGGCTGAGCAACTGCTCGGGTGTGTGCCGCGACCTCACCACGGACATCAACAACTGCGGGGCGTGCGCGCGCGCCTGCGCGGCGGGTCAGATCTGCACCGGGAGCACCTGCGTGCTGTCGTGCCCGACGGGCCAGACCAACTGCTCGGGCGTGTGCCGCAACCTCCAGAGCGACAACACCAACTGCGGCGTCTGCGCGCGGGCGTGCAGCGCCGGGCAGGTGTGCGCGGCGGGCGTCTGCGGCGTGTCGTGCGCGGCGGGTCAGACCATCTGCTCGGGCGTGTGCCGCGACCTCCAGAACGACAACACCAACTGCGGCTCCTGCGGCCGCGCGTGCGCCGCGGGGCAGGCCTGCGCGGCGGGCGTCTGCGTCGGCCAGGGGGCGCTGCGCTTCACGCTGACGTGGAGCACCATCGGCGACCTCGACCTCCACGTGACGCCGCCCTGCGGCACCCAGATCTACTGGAGCAACCGCTCCGCCTGCGGGGGCACGCTCGACGTCGACGACACCACGCAGCGCGGGCCGGAGAACATCTTCTGGGCGAGCTCGTTCACCCCGGGCCGCTACTACGTCTGCCCGCAGGCCTATTCGAGCGCGGTGGCCGGGGCGACGTGGACGCTCGTGGTGATTCGCGGCGGCATCGAGGTGCACCGCAGCTCCGGCGTGCGCGGCCGCACCGACGGCAGCGTCGCCTGCAACGCGTCGTTTCCGGGCGTGGTCGTCCTGGACCTCTGATCGCCCGACGGCGGCGGCCGCGGCGCGGTTGCGCCGGTACGCCCCTTGCGGGCAACGTCGCTCCCTACCGGATGAAGCCTCTCCCCTCTCTCTTCCTGTTGTCGTGGGCGCTCGGCTGCGAGGCCACCATCGGAACGCCCGCCGACCCGCTCATCAAGGACGACGCGTCCGTCGATGCGGCCGATGCGACGGACGTCGCGCCCGACGCGGGCACCTGCGCGGCCTGCTCGGTGTGGCAGGTGCGCTGCGGAACCCAGTGCGTCGACCTCACGGTCAACCCCGAGCACTGCGGCGCCTGCAACGCCCGCTGCGACGGTCGCACGCAGGTGTGCCGCAGCGGGGTGTGTGCCGACGTGGCGGCGCGGTGTTCGTCGGTGATCGTGTCGGGCGACGGTGGCGTCGACGCGGGCGTGAGCACCCAGGGGTTGCGCGGCGAGTACTACGCGACGACGGGGCTGCGAACGCTGCGTCGCGTGCGCGTCGACCCGACCATCGACTTCGACTGGACGATGGTGACGCCACCCGATCCGGTGTCGCGCGAGACCTTCTCGGCGCGCTGGGTGGGGTCGGTGCGGGCGCGCTACTCGGAGGCGTACACGTTCATCACGTCGACGGACGACGGGGTGCGGCTGTGGGTCGACGGCACGCTCGTCATCGACGACTGGATGGCGCACGCGGCGACGGAGCGGATGGCGACCATCGAGCTCGCGGCGGGTCGGTCGTACGAGCTACGGCTGGAGTATTTCAACGGCGCGGGCGCGGGGTCGGCGCGGCTGCTGTGGTCGAGTCGGAGCCAGGTGCGGGAGGTGGTTCCGGCGTCGGCGCTGACGCCCGGGACGGGGATGGACTACGGCTGCGACGACGGCGCGTGCTGCCTCGCGGGCGGGGTCACGCCGGTGTGCTGCACGGGCAACAGCCGCTGCGTGATGAACGCACGCTACTCAGGGTGCTGCCCGATGGGCGAACCGTGCGGGGAGATCCCGCTGTGCCGCGCGCCCCAGTGAGCTGAGGGGTCGACGGGGCTCGCGGGTGGTCAACAGAGGGGCCACCGTGGTCACTGGGCGCCCACTGGGGTGGGGACGGTTTCAGCTTTTCAACTTGTTACGAATGCGTGTGACCGTAACCTCCTTCTGATGAGCACGGTGCGCTCCGCCCTCCTTCTCGCGCTCGCAGCCACGGCCCTCACGAGTTGCAGCGCCGACGATGAGTCCGTCGAGGAGGTGAACCCCAGCGCGTCCGACGCCATCCGCGCCGGCATGCCCGCCTGCGGAACTCCCCTCGGCTCCTTCGACGGGACCACCTCCTACTCCAACGGCGCCAACACCGGAACCGGCGTGTCGTGCCGCGGATCGGGCGCCTACGGGCTTCAGTATCAGTGCGTCGAGCTGGTGATGCGGCACTTCCAGACGCACTGGGGCATGCGCTGGTGGGGCAACGCCCGCGACCTGCTCAACAACGCCCCCCGCGCTCGCGTCGACGTCTACTACAACGGCGACGGCGCGCACCCGCCCGTCCCCGGCGACCTCATCGTCTGGCAGACCGGCCAGTACGGGCACACCGCGCTGGTCACCAACGTCCGCGCCGGTGCCGTCGACATCCTCGAACAGAACGTCGGCAACGGCGCCACCTCCTCGCTCCCCTACAACGGCAGCACCATCGGCTCGCGCTGGGGCGGTTGGACCCCGCAGGGGTGGGCCCACGCGCGCGACAACCACTGGGCACCTCCCGCGCCGACCTGCCCCGTGCACTGCGAGGGCAACACGCTCGTCAACAGCAACTGCTCGCGCTCCGACTGCGGCGGTGGCGCCGAGTGCCGCGCCGATCGCTGCGTCGCCCTCCCGCGCGGTTCGCTCGACGCCGCGCAGTGCGATGAAATCCGCGGCTGGGCGCAGGACCCGGTCAGCCCCACGGCCGCTATCGACGTCGACCTGTACTTCGACGGCCCCGCCGGGTCGGGCGCGCCCACCGTTCGTGTGCGCGCGGGCGATCGTCGCGAAGACCTCTGCGCCGCCGTCGGATCATGCGAGCACGCCTTCTCCGTCGACACGCCGCTCTCGCTGCGCGATGGCCGCGAGCACCGTGTCTACGCCTACGCCCGCGCGTCGGACGGTCGGTCGACGCCCGCGCTCGGCAACTCGCCGCGTGCGCTGCGCTGCACCGCCGCCCGCGTCGCCGACTTCAACGGCGACGGACGCAGCGACCTGGTGCAGTTTCGCTCCGACCGCACGACCCTCCCCTTGTGCCTCTCGCTCGGCAGCGGGTGGTCGTGCCGCAACCTTGCCACCGCCGCCGATGACTGGTCGGGCGGCAACAACGGGTCGGCCATCCTCGACGCGGCCACCGCGCTCATCGGTCGCTTCAACGACGATGGACTCAGCGACGTCATCCAGTTTCGTTCGGACGTCGATCGCCTCCCGGTGTGCCTCTCGCTGGGCAGCGGCTGGTCGTGCCGCGGCCTCGTCGCCGGCTACTCCGGCGGCCTCGGCGAAGGAACCAACGGTGCCGGTCTCTACGCCAACAGCGCTCCGCTCGTGGCCGACTTCAACGGCGATCATCGCGACGACGTGATCCAGTTCCGCGACACGGCGGCGACGCTACCGGTGTGCCTCTCGCTCGGCAGCGGGTGGTCGTGCCGCAACCTCGCCGCGAGCCACACGGGCGGTGAGAGCGCGGGCAACGAAGGCAGCGGCATCCACCGCGGATCAACACCGTTGGCGGGCGACTTCGACGGCGACGGCCGCGCGGATGTGATCCAGTTCAGCGCCGTCGGACAGAGCATCCCGGTGTGCCTCTCGCTGGCGAGCGGGTGGTCGTGCCGCAACCTCGCGGCGAGCTACGCGGGCGGCGAAGGCGCGGGCAACGAGGGCAGCGGCGTCTACGCCGGGAGCACTCCGCTGGTGGGCGACTTCAACGGCGACGGTCGCAGCGACGTCATCCAGTACCGCGCGGGGTCGCCGACGGTTCCGGTGTGTCTGTCCCTCGGAACCGGTTGGTCGTGCCGCAGCCTCGCGGTGACGCTGCCCGCGGCGGCGGGCGCGACCGCGGTGGTGGCCGACCTCGACGGCGACGGACGCAGCGACCTGGTGCAGTACGACCCACGCGGTCAGACGCTGCCGGTGTGTTTGTCGCTGGCGACGGGCTGGTCGTGCCGCGACCTCGCCGCCGACCTCGCGGGCGCCGAGCGCACCATCGGCAACGGCGGGAGCGGGGTGTTTCGCGGGGGCATGCCGCTCGTGGGCGACTTCAATGGTGATGGCCGCGCTGACCTGATGCAGTTCCAGTCGCAGGGGTGGGATCTCATCCCGGTGTGCCTGTACCTCGGCAGCGGCTGGTCGTGCCGCGCGCTGCACGCCGACTACGCGGGCGGCGAAGGCGCGGGCAACGGCGGCAGCGGCGTGTACTGAGTCGTCGCGTCCAACTACCGCGGATTGAAAGCCCACGGCAGCCGGACGCGACGACCAACGACCACTACTCCAGCTCCCCCATCGCGACGGCGTCGTCGTCCGGAAGCAGCGGGTCGTTGCGGTGCCGCGCGCGCGCCGCGATGAAGGCCGCGCCCAGGAAGAAGATCTGCGACGAGTAGTACGTCCAGAGCAGGATCAGCACGACGCTGCCCGCCGCGCCGAAGGTCGAGTCCAGCGTCTTGCGACCCAGCCACGCCGCGACCGCCACACGCCCCACGGTGAACAGCGCCGATGTCACCAGCGCACCCTCCGCCGCCTGGCGCCAGCGGATGCGTACCGATGGCAGCACGCGAAACACCATCCCGAACAGCAGCGTCACCACCACGAACGACAACACGTGATCGATGACCCGCCAGTGCAGGCGCGTGCCCATCCCGAGCATGTGACCCGTCGCGACGATGGCCGTGCGCAATGCCACCGACGCCAGCAGCGCCACCGCGCACACCAGCACCAGCCCGAAGGACACCAGCCGCCGCCGCGCCTGCCCGATGGCGCTGCGCTTGAGCGTCGCGCCCTGCCGCAAGCGCACGCCCCACAGGTGGTCGAGCGCCCGTTGCAGGTGGCTGAAGAGCCGCGTCGCGCCCCACGCGATCACCACCACGCTCAGCACCGTCACCTCCGAGCCCGAGTGGCTCTGGTGGACGTTGTCGAGCATCGACCCCACCGCGCGCGCCGCGTCGCGCCCCACCCACAGTCGCAGTCCGCGCAGCAGCTCGTCGTGCGCCCGCGCCTCGCCCGTCAGCGCGCCCGCCAGCACCAGCGCGATCAAGAACATCGGCGCCACGCTCACCAGCGCGAAGAACGCCGTCGCCCCCGACAGCATGCGCCCGTCGTTGCGGGAAAACGTTCGCAGCGTGTCGGCGAGCAGCGCCTTCATGCGCCCGCAGGGACCACCAGCCGGATCGCCCGCGGCAGCACCTCGATGCGCACCCGCGGCGTCGCCGGAAACTCCTCGCCGTCGATCTGCGCCGCGAGCGGGAGCGCGCCCTCGCGGCTCGTGAAGCGCAGCTCGATGGACCGCGCCCGCACGCCCTCGCTGTGCGTCACGCCCACCTCCGCCAGCGCCTCCGACAACGCCCCGGTGGTCTCCAGATGAACCATCCCCTTCGACACCCAATCACGCTTGCCCGCGAAGGGGATCACCTCGAAGAGACCATCATCGTGCTTCGACGTCGGGTCGAACACCCACATCCCACCGTAGACGCGCGTGCCCTTCACCACGAGGTCGCTGAGCTCGTCCCAGCGGAGGGTCGTGGTCTCGGTCTTCACCAGCGCCGTGAAGCGGTCGTCCTCGACGTACGACTCGGCGAAGGTTCGCAGCAGCGCGCCCGCGTACACGAGGTGGTCGCGGAAGACGTCGCGCACGATGGGCATCTGCTCGATGACGCGGCGGTCTTCGTTGCGGAGCGCGAGCACGCGCGGGCTCAATCCCCACCCCGCGCTGTCGAAGAAGAGCGCCTCGGTGACGACGGCGCCCTGCGCGTCGAGGGCCGTGAGACGACCCGCGTCGAGGCGCGTCTCGTGGCCGGCGGCGAGCACCGCGACGTTGTGCGCGAGGGCGTCGGGATCGCTGGAGAGGCCGAAGCTCTTGCCCTGGTCGTTGGCCGTGCCGGTGGGCAGCATGCCGAGCGCGACGTCTTCGGCGTGGCCCGATGCGTGGAGGCCGCGGGCGACTTCGGAGAAGGTCCCGTCGCCGCCCATGGCGATGACCAGTGAGCGGGGCGCGGCGAGGAGGGCGTCGCGGACGGCGGTGATGGTTCCGCCGGCGGGGAGCGTGGGGAGCAGGGCGTGGGCGAGGCCGGCGCCGTCGAGGAGGGCGCGGGCGTGGGCGATGCGCTCGGCGTTGCGACCGCTCTGCGCGGTCGGGTTGGCCACCAGCAGGACGCGCGGGTTCGTCATGGACGCGAGCGTATCGCGCCCGCGCGGTCAGCCGTAGAACTGTCGGGCCCAGCGGCGGTACGGTCCGATGGGGCCGTCGCCCTCGGCGAGGCCGGGGCGGGCGACGTAGCGCTTGTTCTTCCACACCGCGAAGTCCTGCGAGACCTCTCCGGCGTACGCCTTCAACAACAGCGGGGCGACGAGCCGTCGCGTGACCGTCGCCGGGACGAGCCGCAGCCACGGACGGGCCTCGTCGTTGCGGGGATAGTCGCGGATGCTGAGCCCGATGCGGAGGCGGATGTTGGTGTCGTCCTCGGAGGTGGGCAGCACCAGCAGGCGGATGCGGGTGCCGGTCGCGACGTCACGCACTTCGACGCGCGAGTACCCGAGGCCGCGCACCTCGATGGCGATGTCCTCGTGCACCACGACGGGGCTGCGCCGGCCGCCGACGCGTCGCGCGAAGCGGTAGTTACTGCGGAGCGTGGGGCCGTCGACGCGCATGGGCTGCGTCTCGTGCGCGTCGTCGTAGCCGTGCACGGCGGCGAAGTGCCCGAGGTCGACGCTGTTTTCGGTGGTCTCCTGCGGGTGCCCGCGGAGCGTCCACTCGTGCAGCAGGAAGGGCGACCACCCCTCCATGTCGACGTCGGGGACGTCCCACGCCGACGTCTTTCCCTCGGCGTCGTGCCAGGCGAGCAGGACGCCATGACGCTCGATGACCTCCCACGCGCCCGCCCGCAGCCCGGGCGGGACCTTCTTCTTGTATCCGGTCTCGCTGCACGCCCCGGAGGCTTCGAAGCAGAAGCCGTGGAAGGGGCAGCGGAGGGTGTTGCCGACGACTGTTCCGCCGTGGCCCATGTGAGCGCCGAGGTGCGGGCAGTGGGCGTCGAGCAGGCCGACGTCGCCGCTCTCGCCGCGGAAGAGCACGAGCTCGTGGCCGAAGAAGCGCACGGTCTTCACGGCGCCCGGCGCGAGGTCGCGCGCGAGCCCGAGGGAGAACCACCCCGTTGGCCGACCGAGGGACTCTTCTGCGAGGGGGAGATGACGTCGTGGTGCCGTGCCGGGTGCCATGGAGTTCGCCATAAGGGAGCGCCATCGCCTCATGGACGCCAGCGGTCGTCAAGCGCAACGAATGTTTGGGGCTTGGCTGGTCGGTGGCGAGGTGGACGCGCGCGGTGGCGATGCAGCGGCGTCGTTGACGCCGGGTCGGGTCGAGCGATGGAATGCGCGTCGGGTCGGACGTCTCGAAAGAGCGATGGGTGAGTCCAATGATGACGAGTCAGGGGAGGATCGTGGGTCGACATCCGAATCTGCTGGCGGCGCTGCAAGCGATCGAGCGGGCGGCTCCATCGGACCGCACGGTGCTGGTGACCGGGGAGAGCGGCACGGGCAAGGAGTTGGCCGTGGCGGCGCTGCACGATGGGTCGCAGCGGGCCAAGCGGGAGATCGTCACCGTCAACTGTGCCGCCATCCTGGTGTCGCTCCTTGAGATCCATTTGTTCGGGGACGCGAGGTGCTCGCGTCGTGGATCTCAAGGAGTGCTTGCTCTCGCAGAGGGCGGAACGCTCTTTCTCGACGAGATTGGCGAGCTGCCTCTGTTGTCACAGACGACGATCGTGCGGCTGCTTCAGCAGAGGGAGTACACGCCGGTCGGCGGCACCGAGGCGCGACGGTGCGACATCCGCGTGGTGGCGGCGACCAACCGCGATCTGGAAGACGAGATCGCTGCGGGCCGCTTTCGCGAAGACCTCTACCGGGAGCTCAGCGAGGTGCGTGTGCACCTGCCGACGCTTCGCGAACGGCATGGAGACATCGAGCTCCTCGCGTGGCACTTCCTGAAGACGGTCACGGCGCGGAACGGCTGCGAGCACCCGTCGGTCATCGCCAGGGACGCGATGGAGCTGTTGCAGACGTATCCGTGGCCGGGCAACGTTCGCGAACTTGAGATCTGCATCGAGCGGGCGGTGCTGCTCGCATCGGGCCCCACGGTGACGGTAAGCGATCTCCCGCCGCGCGTGCGCGATGGATCGCGTCGCGGTCCACCACCCGGCGGGTCGCCGCCGCTCGTGAACTGAGGGCGCGCCAACGGCGACCCTGCACGGGTGTCGCGGGTAACGGGCCGTCCGTCGTATCCTCCGCTCCGCCATGCGCCTCTACTCGCTCAAGCTGGAGAACATCGGGCCCTTCGATCAGGCCGAGGTGGAGTTTCTCGCGGAGGGCGACACGTCGCCGGGCGTCACGCTGCTCACGGGGATGAACGGGACGGGGAAGACCATCGTCCTCGATGCGATCCGCGCGTTCTTCGGGCCGAGCTTCGCCGAACTGGAGCGGGATATTCGTCGCACAGGCAGTCGGTCAGACGTGACGTTGCGGCACTCGTTTCACCTCACCGACGAGGATGACGTCGTCGCGGAGCGTGTTCGTCTGACGTTGCTACCCGAAGGAAACGACATCTGGCCAACCGCTTCGCAGAAGTACAAACAACTCGCTGAGGCACTCGATCACTCGCCCGCCTGGGTCGTCGACTTCTGGCGCTCGCAGGTTGCCAGCGACGACGCACGCATCACGTCTCTCGGAGCGATCGACCACCGCGCCCTTTATCGGGGATGCCTCCAGGGCACGATCTCCGGCGCATCGATCACGCAGCTCCTCTGTCACTTCGATTACCTCCGCGATAGTCGCAACCCTCGTGAGCGCGCGACCGGCGAAGCGCTCTTCAAGCTCGCCGAGAAGATCATCCGCTTCAGCCTGCTCGACGGCGAGCTGCTCAACATCGAGCGATCGACCTTCACGCCGATGGTTCGCCAAGGTGGGCAGGACGTCCCCCTCGCCAACATCAGCAGCGGCAACGCCTACCTCGTCCAGCGCATGATCTCTCTCCTGGGCCGCCTCTACTCGTTGCACATCTTGCGTGTGAGTGACGCCGCGACGATGCACGAGGCGCCCGGCCTGCTGCTCATCGACGAGGCCGAGAACCACCTGCACCCGACCTGGCAGAAGCGCTTCCTCCCTGGCGTGCGCGAGATCTTCCCCAACCTCCAGATCATCGCGGCGACGCACTCGCCCTTCGTCCTCGCCTCGGTGCCCGACGCGCGCGTCTATGTCTGCCACTACGACCCCGACACGCGTCGCACCACCGTCTCCGAACAGACCGCCGCGTACCAGAACAAGCCCGTCGACGAGATCCTCGCCTCTCCCGCCTTCGACGGGACCGGTCCCTTCAGCGGTGAGATCGCCGCCCTCCTCGAAGAGCGTCGTACTGCCATCGCCGCGAAGAACGACACCCGCCGTCGCGAGGTCGAGCAGAAGCTCATGGCGCTCAACCCCACATACTTCGGGTACCTCGACCTCGACCGACAGATCGAAGCGCTGCGAAAGGCGAGCTGATGGTTCCCCTCGTGCGCGGGCCGACGCCCGCCATCCTGGAGGAGAAGGCTGACGCCTGGACGGCGAAGTACCTCGCGGAGCGACAGGGCAACCCGCAGAAGAGACCGGACCATCGCTGCTACGGTCACCCGCAGGTGCGTCGGGAGCTGCGCCGCATGAGTAGTCACAAGTGCTTCTACTGCGAGCGTGCGCTGACCGAGCGCGAGCAGCAGGTCGACCACCACGTCGAGGTCGCCGAGCGCCCGCAGGACGCCTTCGTGTGGTCGAACCTCTACCTGTCATGCGAGCCCTGCAATCTCGACAAGGTGCCCAACATTGCTCACCCAGTTGCGAGCTGCGTCGACCCTTGCGCGCCGGGCGTTGCGCCTGAGCAACACCTGCTCTTCGACGATGAGTGCATCACGCCGCGTGACGACTCTCCCATGGGACTGTCCACCATCGCCAAGTACAACCTCGGCCGCGACGACCTGAACATCGCGCGCCTGAAGGCACTGCAAGGGCTGTCCGACGCCGTGATCGCCGTCCTCACCACGGCCAACAAGGAAGGTCGCAAACCCACCGACGACGAGCGCTCGCTGATCCGCGCGTACGCTTCGCCGACGCGCCCGTTCTCGTTGATGATGCGGACGAAGCTTCAGCGCCTCGGCTGGTGACTCACCCCGCCGGACACCCGCTCGCCCGCATCCGCGCCCGCGCGTCGTCCGCCGTCACCGATCGCGGTGTCGCCCGTCCCCAGCGCGCCAGCACCGACGCCCACGCCGTGCACGCGCCCGCCCGGTCGCCCGTCGCCGCGCGCACCACGCCGAGGTCGCGCATCGCCCGCACCTGCTCCACCGGAAACCGCAGCCCGTAACACGACGTCGCCGCCCGCGTGAGGTACGGCAGCGCCTCCGCCGCCCGACCGCCCAGCGCAAACGCCCGACCCACCGCCGCGTCGAAGTGCATCGCCGGCAGCAGCGCCACCCGCGGAACCCCCCCGAAGCGCCCCAGCGCCTCCAGCGCCGTGTGCGCCTCCGCGGGCGTCTCCACGCCCGCCGCGTACTGCGTCACCCACAGAAACCCGCTCACCTCGGGCAGCGATCCCTGCCGCCGCGACCACCACGCGCGCCGCGCCTCGCGCTGCGACGTCACCACCAGCTCGGGCACCGTCGCCGCCCGCTGCTGCATCGACAGCAGCACCTGCGTCGGGTCGCGCTCCATGGCGCGGTCGTCCGATCGCGGGTCGCCTGACCACGCCTCGCGCCGCTCCAGGAAGCGCGTCGCCACCCGCGCCGCGTCCGCCGTGCGCCCCTGCTCGTCGAAGATCATCGCCAGCGCCAGCGCCGCCGACGCGTGCTCGCTCTCGGTGGTGCTGCCCTCCACGCGCGTCTCGGCGGCCTCGCCCAATCGCGTGGCCTCCGCGAAGTCTCCCGCCAGCGCCGCGAGCGACCGCGCGTCGTCGCCTTCGGACTGCGCCCGCCGCTCGGCCGTCTGCGCCGCCCGCGACTGCGCCAGCGTCTCGCGCACCGCGTCGAGCGAGCGCCCCTGACCCAGCAGCGCCCCCGCCAGGAAGCGCTGCGCCGACCCGCCCTCGCGGCTGATGAGCAGCCACCGCCGGGCCGTCGTCTCCACCGCGGCGCAGTCGCTCACCGCGAGGTCGAGGTACACCTGCTCGCGCAGGCACGCCGTCGCCGAGGGCGACACGGTGAGGCACTCCTCCAACGCGCGCCGCGCGCCCGGCAGATCACCCAGGTACGCGAGCGAGTCGGCCATCGCCGCGCGCGCCGGAACATGCCCGGGATCGACCGCGCTCGCTCGCCGGTACGACGCCACCGACGCACGCAGATCGTGCTCGCCCTGCAGCTTCCCCAGCGTCGAGAGCACCATCACGTCGTCGGGGTAGCGCTCGGCCACCGCCGCGAGCCGCGCGCTCGCCGCCGCGAAGTCCGTCGGGGTCTCGGTGTACGCGGGCGCCACGGCCTCCAGCACCGCGCGGTCGCGGGCGTCGAGCGCGTCGCGGTTGGCCAGCGCCCGCAGCAACGACTCGCGGCCACGCTCGATGCCGCGGTCGAGGGCGATGCGGAGATGCGCCGCCGCGAAGTCGGGGTCGAGCTGAACCGCGCTGTTGTAGCGGTCGAGGCTGAGTTCCTGTGCGCCGTCACGTGACGCTTGCAGCGCCTCCGCATAACGACGCAGCGCCTCGGGGCTCGACGACGCGGGGGGAGGGTCGTCGGTGATCGGGTGATGACCCCAGCCGCGGCGAAGGCTGCTGGCGGTGATGCGGGTGCGGCGTGCTCTCGTCGGAGCGTCGCGCAGGGCGAGGGTCGCGATGGTCGCGACCGATCCGAGCGCGACGAGACCGAGCGCGGCGAACACCATCCGCTTGCGCATCCTCGGCGCGGCGGAGGTGGTGCTGGCGGTGACGGAGGTGGTGCTCGGCGACGACGTCGTGGGGCCGAGGACGAGGGTGTGACCGGGTCCTGGCGGCATCTGTCCGACCGCGGGCGCGGAGACCATGGAGGCATGCGCGGCGGTGAAGGGGTCGAGGGCGTCGAGGTCGCGCAGGAGCTCGCGCGCGTTGTCGTAGCGATCGGCCGGCTTCTTCGCCATGCAGCGGGCGACGAGCTGGTCGAGGCTCGGGGTGACGACGGCGTTGAGGGTGGAGGGCGGTGGAGCCTCGTCGCGGCAGAGAGCGATGATGACGTCCATCGCCGAGTCGCCGCGGAAGGGTCTGACGCCCGTGAGCATCTCGTAGAGGACGACGCCCCAGGAGAAGAGGTCGGTGCGCGCGTCGAGTGCTTTGCCCGCGGCTTGTTCGGGGGACATGTAGCCGGGCGTTCCCATGACCTGGCCGGGCATGGTCATGGCGACGGCGGTGGCGTCCTGGTCGGAGCCGATCTCGGCGGGTTCGTCGCGGCGCGCGAGGCCGAAGTCGAGGATCTTCACCTCGCCCTCGTCGGTGATCATCACGTTGTCGGGCTTGAGGTCGCGGTGGACGACGCCCTTCTCGTGGGCCTTGGCCAGGCCGCGGGCGATGTCCCGCGCGATGCGCAGCGCGTTGCCGACGGCCATCGGCGCGCCGCCGATGTGGCGGGCGAGGCTTGACCCCTCGACGAGCTCCATGGCGATGAAGACGCGGCCCTCGGCCTCGCTCACCTCGTAGACGGTGGCGATGCAGGCGTGGGTGACGGCGGCGGCGGCGCGGGCCTCGCGTTCGAAGCGACGGCGCCGGTCGGCGTCGGCGGCGAAGTCGGGCGGGAGCACCTTGAGGGCGACGGTGCGGCGCAGCTTCTCGTCGGTGGCGCGGTAGACCACGCCCATGCCGCCCTGACCGAGCTTGGACTCGACGAGGTAGCTCCCGAGGTGTTGGCCGAGCAGCGGGTCGCTCATGGTCGTCGTCGGCAGACTAACATCGCACCCCGAGCATTCACGTTTCCCGAGCGAGGACGAGGATTCGCCCGCGACCGTGTAAGAACCCCCCAAAGCAGGCGTTCTTCCGACACTCGAAGGAGGTTCGTCGATGCGGTGGCTGCTGGTCTCCGGGGCGCTGGGGTGTTTGTTGTCGGCGGGTTCGGTGGCGGGGGCGCAGCCGCGACCCGAGGCCCTGTTGATGGTGGAGCCAGCGGTCCTACGCCGACCGGTGGATCAACCTCACCTCACGGTGGCGCTCACCTACGGCGCGCTCGAACACGCCACCACCGGGACGCTCGCGGGCTACGGCTACGACCGCGGGACGTCGATGTCGCTCGGGGTCAACGCGCGGTTGGTGTTTCCGCTGCGGGGCTGCCACTGCATGACCCACGGCGTCGACGCCAACGTGCTGTGGAGCGACGGCACCACGCTGGGCGTCGGCGGGGAGTCGGCGTGGACGCGGGGCGTGGTCGACCTGGGGTACGCCTTCCGGGTGGAGCTGCCGTGCCTGCGCAGCGGCACACGAAGGTGGTGGGTGACGGGCACCGTGGGCATGTCGGGCCAGCTCGCGGACGCGGGGTTGGGCGACGTGGCGACGGGCGAGACGGCGGGCGTGAACGAGCGCACGACGGCGAGCCAGCGGTACGACCAGGTGGCCCTGGGCTGGCACGCCGGGGCGTCGATGGAGGTGGTGTTCGACAAGGCGCTGGTGGGCTTCGGCGTCGACCTGCGCGACCTGCGCGGCATCGACACCGACCAGGCGCGGACGTTTCTGTTGGGGGTCAACCTGCGGGCGGGATTTGATCTCGGGTTGTGAGGTGCGTGAGGCCGCACGCGCCCGAGGGCGCGCCTACTCCGCCGAGAGCGCGGCGACGAAGGCCGTGAGCTTCGCCTCGTCGAGTCGCCCGTCCGTCCGAACGCCCGAGCAGATGTCGACCGCGTGAGGCCGCACCGCGCGTAGCGCCTCGCCGACATTGGCGCTGCGTAGTCCACCGGCGAGGAAGACCGGGCGACCGGCGCGCTCGACGATCTCGCGGCTCAAATGCCAGTCGTGGACGCGGCCGGTTCCGCCGAGCTCGCGGACGGCGGCGGTGGGGTTGCCCGAGTCGAGCAGGCAGCGCGTCGACGAGCGGCGCTGCGGCGAGGGCGCGGTCGACGGAGCCGCGGTCGACGACGTGGACGACCTGAACGATCTTCACCGCAGGCGCGTCGCGGCGGAGGGCGGCGTAGACGTCGGGCGTGACGGCGTCGTCGACGAGCTGCACCGTGCTGACGCGCGAGGCGAGGACGTGGGCGACGACGCGATCGGGCTGCGTCTCGCTGGTGAGCAGGAAGGTGGCGACAGGCGGCGGGGCGGCGAGGGCGATCTCGCGGATGAGCGCGTCGGCGATGACACCGGGACCGCTGGGCATCGGGCCGACGAGGCCGAGCGCGTCGGCGCCGCAGCGCACGGCGAGGAGGGCTTCGTCGACGGAGGAGATGCAGCAGACCTTCAGGCGGGGGCGGGGCATTGGGGATGGCGGTGGGTAGAGGTTCACGAGGAGGGCGTCAACGCATCGGTTGTAGTCGGCTTCCACGGTAGCCTCTCCCTCCCGCCATGAACCCCCGCCACGACGCCCACGGCGACCCGCTCCCTCCCTTCGCCATAGCCCGCTTCGGGACTACCCGCTGGCGTTCCCACTTCATCGGCATCGACGACATCGCCTTCTCCCGCGATGGCGCCACCGCGTTCGTCACCAGCGCCGGCGTCGCCGCCATCGACGTCGCCATCGGCCGCACCCGCTGGTCCAACTCCGCCCACGGCGCCTGCTATTGCCATCTCCTCCCTGACCCCGCGGGCGACCTTCTCGTCACCGTCGGCCTCGGCGGATCGCTCTCCTTCTTCGACGCCGCCACTGGTGTTCTGCGCTCCGCCGTCCCACTGCCGTCCCACTCCGTCATCGCACTCTCCGCCTCCCACGACGGACAGACCCTCCTCGTCGGCGGCTTCACCCGCTTTGGTGCGCTGCTCAACCGCGATGGCTCCACCCGCGCCGCCCTCTCCATCGACCGCGGCCAGTACCTCCAGGCCGCCACCTTCTCCTCCGACGACACCACCGTCGTCACCACCGACTGCGACGCTCCCGTCGCGCTCTGGTCTGTCGCCGACGGGAAGCTCATCCGCTCCTTCGGCCGCGCCGACCTCATGCCCAACGACGCGGTCTTCACCCCCGACGGCGCACGCCTCGTGGTCCCCACCTGCTCGGGTGCCATCGTCGTCTTCGATGTCCGCACTGGTGACACCGTCGCCCGCTGGAAGGCCCACACCGCGTCAGCCTCCCGCGTCGTCGTCACCCCCGACGGCGCTCGCGTGGTCTCCCTGGGCGAAGACGGCGCCGTCTGTCTCTGGGACCTCACCACCCACAAGCGACTCGCCACCCACCGCGTCGCTCGTACCAACACCGCCCTCTGCCTCACACCCGACGCAACCGCCGTCGTGTTTGGCGAAGGACCGCGCCTCGTCCTGCTCGACCTCGCCACGTTCACCGAGCGTGCCCCGACCACCGATCACACCGTTCCGGTCCAGGGCATCGCGGTCTCTCGCGACGACGCCGCTGTCGTGACCCTCGCCGGTTCGCGCGAGGCCCGCTGGTGGTCGCTGCGCGACGCCGCGCCGCTGCACACCGCCCCGCTCGCCGCCTACGTCACCGCGCTGCACCCGCTCCCTGAGGTCGACCGCTACGAGGTGACGGCGGCCTCTCGCGACGGCAACCTCGAACTCGACGTCGCCGCCCGCACGCTCACTCCCCGCCCGCCTCCCGCCGACGTCCACCAGGAGTGGCGCGGTCGCACCGTGCGCGCGACAGCCTTCCGCGGGCGTCTCACGCTCACCAACGCGGCGGGTGTTGCACGGTCGTTCAAGAGCGAGACCATCGATCTGCTCTTCGCAGCCGACGAGCGGTACGCGGTCATCCTCGACCGCAGCAGGATCACCTGCTGGGACCTCGCCCAACACGCCGCGGTCTCGGTCGCGAAGGTGCGCTCGGCCGGGGGGCTCGCGCTCTCTCCATCGGGTGACGAAGTCGCCGCCTGGACCCCGAAGGCGCTGTACCGCATCGGCGTCCCCGACGGCGTCGAACGCGCGCTCTGGAAGGCCCTGACGGGATCACCCATCCAGGCCGTCGTCTACGCGCCAGCGGGCGATCGCCTCGCCGTCGCCACCGACCGCGACACCCGCCTCTTCGACGTCGCCACGATGCGCGAGATCGCCCGCGTCGAGGGCCCCGCGACCTCACCCGAGACGCTTGCGTTCACCCACGACGGGACGCGTCTCGTGACCGCGGGCTGGGACACCACCGCGCTGCTCTGGAGCGTCGACGAGGCCGTCGCGGGCTACCGACCAACGACCGCGGACAAGCCGAAGAAGCGCTAACCTACCGCGGCCTTCGGCGCGCCGATCTTGAGCGCCTTGGCCAGCTCGATCACCGGCACCGGCAGCAGCGACAACCCCACCGTCGCGAGGATCTCCATCCCCGTCCAGTGGTGGTCGGTGCGGAACACCGGCTGCAACCCCGGCACCACCAGCGCCATCAGGTGTATCGCCGCCGACACCACCACGGCCGCCACCAGCAGCGGGTTGGAGAACACCCCCAGCTTGAAGATCGACGCCGTGCGCGAGCGGCAGTTGAACGCATGCGCCAGCGGCGACAGCGCCAGCAGCGTGAACACCATCGACAGCTTCGAGCGTTCGATCTCGTGCGCCGTGTGCCCCGACCAGATCGGCAGCGCGTAGATGGCCATCGCCGCCGCCGCCATCAGCACGCCCACCACGAGAATCCCCACCCAGTCCGCGCGGCCCATGATGGGCGCGTCGGGCGCGCGCGGCGACTCCTGCATCTGCCCCGCCTCCGGCGGATCGACCCCCAGCGCCAGCGCGGGCAACCCGTTGGTCACCAGGTTGATCCAGAGGATCTGCAACGCCGTCAGCGGCGGCACCTGCTGCGGCGTGAAGAAGCTCGCGACGAACACCGCGATGCACAGACCCGCGTTGCTGCTCAGCAGGAAGAAGATCGACTTCTGGATGTTGCGGTAGATCGCCCGGCCCTCGCGCACGGCCTCGACGATGGTCGCGAAGTTGTCGTCCTGCAGCACCATGTCCGCGGCCTCACGCGCCACGTCCGTCCCGCCGCGGCCCATCGCCACGCCGATGGCGGCCTGCTTGATGGCCGGCGCGTCGTTGACCCCGTCGCCCGTCATCGCCACCACGTCGTTGCGCGCCTGGAGCAACTGAACGATGCGCAGCTTGTGCTCCGGGTCGACGCGCGCGAACACCCGCACCGTCGGCAGCGCCGCGCTCAGCTCTGCGTCGTCCATGCGCCGCAGGTCGTCGCCCGTCAGCACCTTCGCGTCGTCGCGCCAGAGACCCAGCTCCTTCGCGATGGCCACCGCCGTCACCGGGTGGTCGCCCGTGATCATCACCACGCGGATGCCCGCCACCCGCGACAGCTCCACCGCCGAGCGAACCTCCGCGCGCGGCGGGTCGATCATCCCCACCATCCCGAGGTACGTGAGGTTGCGCTCGGACTCCTCGCGGTCGGCGATGTCACCGTCCAGCGTGCGCTCGGCCATCGCGAGCACCCGCAGCGCCCGCGACGACATCGCGTCGGCCTCGGTCTGGATCGCCGCCCGCCGCGCGTCATCCAGCGCCACCACCGCGCCGCCCTCCGAGAGGGCGTGCGTACAGAGCGGCAGCAGCACGTCGATGGCGCCCTTGCTGCGCGACACCACGCGATCGACTCCCTCGACGCGCTCGCGGGTCACCACCGTCATGCGCTTGCGGGCGCTGTTGAAGGGGATGTTGAGCAGCTCGTCGCGGCCCTTCATCACGGCCGCGCGGGTCAGCCCCGCCTTCTCGCCCAGCACCAGCAGCGCGACCTCTGTCGGGTCGCCCACCAGCACCGGCGTCGCGCCCGCCACCCGCTGGATCGACGCGGTGTTGGCGATCACCGCGGCCACCATCGCGCGCTTCGCCGACTCGGGCAGCGACTCGACCTTCGCGCCCTTCACCTTGAACTCACCGGTGTTGCCGATGCCCTCGCCCGTCACGTCGAAGGCGAAGCCCTCCACCGCGAGCGCGCGCACCGTCATCTCGTTGCGGGTGAGCGTCCCGGTCTTGTCGGAGCAGATCACCGTCGCGCAGCCGAGCGTCTCCACCGCCGCGAGCTTGCGCACCACCGCCCCGCGCTGCGCCATGCGCTGCATCCCGAGCGCGAGCGTGATGGACGTGATCGCGGGCAGGCCCTCGGGGATGACCGCCACCGCCACGCTCACCGCCGTGAGCAGCAGCACGTGCCACAGCCCGCCCTTCACGAACCCGATGATGAACAACAGCGCGCTCAGCGCGAGCGTCACCCACAGAATCTGCGCGCTGAACTGGTCGAGCCGCTCTTCCAGCGGCGACTGCTGCTTGACCACCTCGCTCAGCATCGTTCCGACGCGGCCCACCTGCGTGTCGCGACCGGTGGCCACCACCACGCCGCGCGCCTCGCCGTGCACCACCTGCGTGCCCGAAAACGCCATCGTCACCTGGTCGCCCACGCCCGCGTCCTTCGCCACGGTCGCGTCGACGCTCTTCTCCACCGGCGTGCTCTCGCCCGTGAGCTCGCCTTCGACGGTCTGAAGCTCCGTCACGCTCACCAGCCGCAGGTCGGCCGGAACCTTGTCGCCCGCCTCCAGCAACACGAGGTCGCCCGGCACGAGCTGCCGCGCGTCGGCGTGCAGGATCTCCCCGCTGCGCCGCACCTTGCACTTCGCGGCCGACAGCTTCATCAGCGCGTCGAGCGCCTTCTCGGCCTTGCGCTCCTGATAGAAGCCGATGAACGCGTTGACGATGACGATGGTGAGGATGGCGATGGCGTCGCTGAAGCGCGCGAGGCCGCGCGGCGCGCCCGGCTCGTGACCCATGGTGGCGACGCCGACGGCGATGCCCGCGGCGACCAGCAGCGTTCCGACGAAGGGGTTGAGAAACTGTCCGAGGATCTGCATCACCACCGAGGGCTTCGGCGGCGGCGGCAGCGCGTTGGGGCCGAACTGCTCGCGCAGACGTTTGACCTCCTCGGTGGAGAGTCCCCGTTCGAGGTTGGTGCCGCGGGCGCGCACCACCTCGTCGACGGTCATCGCGTGCCAGATAGCTTCGGGGGCGCTCATTCGGTGGGCGCGCACCATAGCCGAAGCGCCTCCCCCCGCAACCGCCCGAAACGGCCTCTAACTCCCGAGGAGACCACGGAGTTCTTCGAGCCGCGCCGCGTCGAGCGTCGCCCGCACCCGCACCCGGTCGTCCTCGACCTGCGCGCGGAAGTCCGGCACCGCCGCGCGCACCGTCGTCAGCGCCGCGGCCAGCGCCGTCGCCCCCGCGCCGCTGTCGCAGCGCGCCACCGCCCCGATCACCGCCGACCCGCCCTCGACCGTCACCCACACGCTCACCGAGCGCGCGTGCGCCAGCGCCGGATCGAGCGCCGTCTCGGAGTTCATCCGCCGCACGCCCGCGATCACCGCCCCCGACGGAACGTCCGCCCACAAGCCCGCGAGCTCGCCCGTCACCTCGCTCGCCGTCGGGTGCGCCCGCGCCTCCAACAGCATCGACCGCAGCGTCGACGGCGGACCCAGCAGCACCACCCCCGACGGAATCCGCCAGGTCTCCGCGCCGTCCGCCCCGCCGTCGGTGGCGACCGACAACGCCAGGACCCGCAGGCCCACCTCGGTGCGCGACGCGACGCCCACGGTGCGCCCCCGTCGGACGGCCGCGCAGCGTCGGAAGGTGGCCTCGTCGATGCTCCCCTCCGCGGCGACGACGAACTCCTCCAGGGCCGTCGTCGTCCACACCACCACGGCGCGCGTGACGTGCTCCTCGATGGCCGCCGCGCAAGGGTCGTTGGCCCGCGTGCCCTCGAACCAGCTCGCAAAGGCCGGCTGCCGCCGCATCGCCGCTACGTCGACGCGCAGCACCCCGCGCGCCTCTCGCGGAACCACTGCCCCCGCGCTCACCGGCCCCTCGACGGCCGCTCGGGGTACGGCTGCGGTCGGCGCGACACGCCTGCGCGGCCAGGCCAGCGCCACGGCCGAGACCACCATCACCACGAACAACGTCGCGCCCGCCCGCCGTCGCTGCGTCGCCGACTCATCCATGGGTCGTCTTGTCAGATCGCATCGTGTCCTCTCTTGCCACCCTAACCCGACCCCGCTACTCCAACGGCAACCATGCTTCGACCTTCGTCCGCGGTCGCGTTTGCCCTCGTCGTCGGCTGTAGTTCGTCCAACACGAGGCCGCCGGTGCTCGAAGCGGGCGTCGAAGATGTCGGCTTCCCCAACGACCGCGGCTTTCCGCGCGACACCCCGGCCACCGATGGCGGTCGGCCCGATGTGCCGATCGCGGACGTTCCGCCGACCGACGTGGGCCCCTGCGCCGACCCGGCTCCCCTCGGCGAACTCACGGGTGGCTTCTGGTGCGACCTCCCGATTCCCGCCGTGGCCGGGCTCACCGTCCCCGAGGGCTTCTGCATCCGCCGCTACGGCACGGTGCCCACGGCGCGCGTGCTGAAGTTCGCGCCCAACGGCGACCTCTTCGTGACCTCACCCGGCGTGGGTCAGGCGGGCGGCGCGGCGCCGGGCCTCGGCGCCATCGTGATCGCACCCGACGACAACCACGACGGTCTTTCCGACGGCAACGTGACCTACCTCGACGGCGTCGAGAGCGTGCACGGGCTGCTCTTCCGCAACCGCGAGGTGCTCTACACCACGACCAACACCGTGATGCGCGCGCCCTACTGCCACGGCGACCGCCGCGTGGCGTCGCCTCGCGCCAGCCACGACACCGTCGCGCAGCTCAACGACTCCGTCCGCTACACCCACACGCTCGCCGAGAGCACCGACGGTCGGCTGCTCGTGTCCATGGGTCAGCACGATCAAAATGCCTGTCCGACCCCGAACCCCCGCGCGGGCTCGGTGCTGCGCATCGGCACGGGCGCGCCGGTCAACGGCGAGATAGTGGTCGAGGGCTTCCGCAACCCGATGTACATCCGGTGCCGGGAGTGGGGCGCCTGCTACGCCGCCGAGCTCACCGGCGACGGCTGGGACAGCTTCGGCGGAACCGAGAAGCTCATCGAGATCCGCCAGGGCGACCGCTACGGCTTCCCCTGCTGTATCGACCGGGCGCGGCCGACGCCCATGGTGTCGGGCATCCCCATCTCGTGCACCGACATCGCGCAGTCGGTGCAGACGTACCCCTTGCACGACACGCCCTTCGGCTTCGACTGGGCGCCTTCGACGTGGCCCGCGCCCTACGCCGGCAGCTACTTCGTGGGCCTGCACGGCTGGGTCGGGAGCTGGACCAACGCGGGCGTGCAGTGGGCCCCGGTCGACGCGACGACGCACCGGCCGACGCGGCCGACGGAGTTCTTCGTGCGCGGCTTCGGCACGACGGCGAGCGGCAACATCGGGCAGCGGGTGACCGACCTGGTGTTCTCGCGCGACGGGAGGATGTTCATCGCCGACGATCACAGCGGCGACATCTACTGGATCGCGCCGCGCACCCTGCGCATGCCCGCGCGCTGACGACACGACTGCGAGGAGACTGCACAGATGCGAACGGGCTTGATGCTTGGTGTGGCGGCGCTGGTCTCGGGCCTCGCCGCGGGCTGTGACAACGACCCGGTGGTGGCCGATGCCAGCACCGATCGCGGCGCAGCCGTCGACCAGGGGACCATCGCCACCGACCAGGGCGCTCCCACCGACCGCGGGACGATCGTCGACACCGGGACTCCGACCGACACCGGGACGGTCGTCGACGCGGGCGGCGCGGTGGACGTACCGACGGACGTGGCGGCGGATGTTGCGACCGACGGGGCAACACCCGACGCGGGGCCGGTCGACGCGGGCTGTACGCCGGTGGTTCCGCTGGGGCCGCTCACGGGGACGGCGTGGTGCGACCTGCCGCTGCCTGCGGTGGCCGGGCTGACGGTGCCGGAGGGCTTCTGCATCCGTCGCTACGGAACGGTTCCGACGGCGCGTGTGTTGATGTTCGCGCCCAACGGCGACCTCTTCGTGACCTCGCCGGGCTTCTCGCAGTCGGGCGGCGCGGCGCCGGGCCTTGGTGCCATCGTGATTGCCCCCGACGACAACCACGACGGCGTCTCCGACGGCAACGTCAACTTCCTCAGCGGCGTCGAGGAGGTGCACGGGATGCTCTTCCGTCGCGAAGAGATCCTCTACACCACCGGCAGCTCGGTGATGCGGGCGCCCTACTGCAACGGCAACCGCGCGGTGACGGCGCCGGTCGCGAGCCACACGCGCATCGCGCAGCTCGACGGCGCCATCCGCATGACGCACACGCTGGCCGAGAGCACCGACGGCCGGCTGCTGGTGTCGATGGGTCAGTGGGGCAGCGCGACGTGCCCGCCGCCCGATCGCCGGTCGGGCTCGGTGCTGCGCATCGGCGCGGGCGCGTCCCTCAACGGCGACATCGTGGTCGAGGGGTTTCGCAACCCGATGTACATCCGGTGCAAGGAGTGGGGCGCCTGCTACGCCGCCGAGCTCACCGACGACGGCTGGGACAGCTACCACGGCACCGAGAAGCTCATCGAGATCCGCCAGGGCGACCGCTACGGCTATCCCTGCTGCATCGATCGGGGTATGCCCACGCCGAGCATCGGCACCGCGGCGATGTGCGCGGACGTCGCGGCCTCGGTGCAGACGTACCCGCTGCACGACACGCCCTTCGGCTTCGACTGGGCGCCCGCGTCGTGGCCGGCGCCGTACGGTGGCAGCTACTTCGTGGGCCTGCACGGCGAGGTCGGGAGCTGGCGCAACGCGGGCGTGCAGTGGGCCCCGGTCGACGCGACGACGCACCGGCCCACGCGCGCAACCGAGTTCTTCGTGCGCGGCTTCGGCATCGGCAGCGGCAACATCAGCCAGCGGGTGACCGACCTGGTGTTCTCGCGCGACGGAAGGATGTTCATCGCCGACGACCACAGCGGCGACATCTACTGGATCGCGCCGCGCACGCTGCGCATGCCCGCGCGGTAGTCGCCCCTCAAGGGCAACAGGTCAAGGTCGTTGCACCCGTCGCCCGAACCCCGGCGATAGGCGCGATGGCACCCGAAATGGGGTCCGCCCCTCAAGGCGCGACGATGTTGAACCCCGGCTCCGGTCGCAGCGCGAAATACAACCCCACCCCGGCGCCCACCGCCACCACCGCTCCGCCCACGATCCACGGCCACACTGGCGCTGACGACGCGCTCGCCGGGTGTCGCAGCGTGGTCCCGTCGCGGCGCACCACCACCACGTGGCCGACGCCGTACTCCCGTCGGATGCCCTCCAACGTCGTCGCATCGGGCACCTCCCACAGCCCCTCCCGCCGCCGCAGTTGCGCCCGTAGCTCTGGTCCGCGCACCGCCGCGAGCACCACCTCGCCCTCCGTCACTGCGCCGCCCTCGATGGGCAACGGTCCGCTCCACGTGCGGTAGCCCGTTCGCTCCAGCCGCAGGTGGTGCACCCCCGCAGGCAATCGAACCGTCACCGGCGTCACGCCCTCCGCGCGACCGTCCACCTCGATGCGCGCCCCCGCCGGGATGCTGCGTATCGTCCGCGCACCGTCGCCCGCCATCACCGCCGCGCGCCGCAGCTCCTCGAAGGCCTGCTCCACCGCCGGCGGAAACACCCCCGCGGGCAGACGCGCCTCCGGGCTCAGCGCCAGCGCGCGACGAAAGGCCCCGCGGCTCCCCTCCGCGTCCTCGGCGAGCTGCGCGCACGCGCCCGTCCACAGCGCGAGCTCCACCGCCAGCGCCCGGTGCCCGCGCAGCAGCGCCGCGCCGTCTCGCGCGCCCACCGTCTGCAACGCCGCCGCGGCCTCCGCAAACGAGTACGCCAGGTACAACCGCCGCGCCTCCGCCAGCGCCGCGCGCGTGGGCGCCTCGACGTCGCTCGCGGTCGCTTCCGGGGCGACCTCACCCGGCGCGATGGCACCCGGCGGAGCGTCGGCCACGGCGCCCTCCTCGCGCAGCCACAGCACCCGCTCGTCGGCCCGCGCGGTGAGCGCCATCGCGAGCGTCGCGGCGAGGAGTGAGCCGCGGGTCAGCGTGATCCGACGGGGCATACCCCTCCGTATGGCATCGGGATCACGCATGGACCCACCACCGGCGCTGCACGACACGCGGCCACCGCCGCCGTGAGGATGGGCGGCCACACGCGACCGCGCCCCGGGTCGGACAGGCAGATGTGCGTGGGCTCGCTGTTGTTGGGCAGCGGGAGGTCTTGCAGGCTCACGATGCGGTCGCGGTCGACGGCGAGCGGAGCGTTCCAGTCGACGGGATCGAGCACCACCATCTCGACGAGGTACGAGGCCGTCGGGAGCAGGTCGCGCAGCAGCACCGAACCGCTCGCGCCGAAGCACGATGGGGCGCCCTCCGCCACGATCCCCGTGGTGCGGACGACGCTCACCTGCGGGGGCTGGTCGGTTCCGCCGAGGGGGGCGATGCCCAGCGCGACGCAGCGCTCGCCCGGTGACTGCAACTGCGCGATGACCGCGGAGGCTGCTCCCGCATCGACGGCCGGCGGGCGCACGCGAACGGTCACCGCGCGCGGCTCCGCGCACCCGGCGACCCAGACGCCCACCAACATCGGCCGCCAACGCACTCCCGCAGCGTACCGCAACCCGCAGGTGCGCCGCGCTGTGGTCCGTCGTCGACAGGTGCGGCTGATCGTCGACACCGGCGTGTACCTTCCGTGACGCAAAGCTCCGGGATTGCCCCTTCGGCACGGTTGGCGAAAGAATGGCGACCCGTGAGGAGAGCGATGCCGCCCCAGCGTCTGCGATCGACCGGCGCGCTCGTGGCGCTGCTCGCGGGGTGCGGTGACGCGGCCGACCCGCCGCCGCCGGAGACCACCGTCGTCGCGGCGGAGTCCATCCAGGCGACGCTCATCGAAGGCTCGCTGGTGGTGCTCGCGTCGGACGGTCTGCTCACCCCGGCGGGTCTGCCCGGGCCCGGTGGTGGTGGGCCGCGTGCGCGCGTCGCGGAGTTCGTCGCGAGTCGACTGGCGCTGGCCTTCCGCCCCGAAGGCTGCGCCGTCGCGACCTCCGCCGCGGGCACCGTCGACCTCACCCTACGCGGCTGCACCGGCGGCTCGCGGCTCGGTTCGCTCGACGGAACCGCCACGCTCACCTACGAGGTCACGCGGGTGCTCCCGCTGGCGATCACCGTCGCCGCGCAGAGCGACGACCTCCGGGTCAACGGCGCCAGCGTCGACCTCGACCTCACCGTCGACGCCGCCGCCGAGCGCCCCGGTGGCCCCTGGAACCTCGACGTCCACACCCGCACCGCCAGCACCAGCCGGCGCAACGTGCGCCTCGTTCGCGAGGGCGACTACGCGCTCACCTGGGACCCGTCGACCCGCTGCGCGACCGCCGAGGGACAGTGGCGCACCACGTCGCCCGCCAGCGCCTTCGAGACGCGCCTCGCGGGCTTCCGGAGCTGCATGGGCCGGTGCCCGCAGGCAGGCGGTTCGGTGACCATCACGGCCGCTGCGCCGGCGCCGTCCATCACGCTGACGTTCACCGGCAGCGCCACCGCGCTCTGGGGAACCACCACCGGCGCGACGGGCACCATCCCCATCGCCTGCGAGAACTGACACCCCCACTCCACGAATGACCCTCCCCGCGACCATCGCTCCAGCCTCCGAGGTTCCGCCGCCGATGGGCTATCGGGTGATTCGTTCGCTCGGCGGTGGAGGCATGGGGACGGTGTGGCTCTGCGCGCGTCGCCTCGGGCTCGCCGACGTCACGCAGCGCGCGGTGGTGAAGCGACCTCGCTCGGTGGAAGAGGGAGGGTCCGTCGCGTCGACCACGCAGCGCTTCATCGACGAGGTGCGCGCGCTCGCCCGCATCGAGCACCGCAACGTGGTGCGCCTGCTCGACGCGGGCGCCGACGCGGCGGGTCCGTGGCTCGCGGTCGAGCACGTCGACGGGGTGGATGGCGCGGGGTTGTTGGAGAGCGTTCGGGGGGCGATGGAGGTCGACCCGGGCGCCGGGCTCACGGGCGCGGAGATCGGGTGGATCATCCACGAAGCCGCCGCGGGCCTGGTCGCCGCGCACGGCGCGGTCGACGATCGGGGGATGCCCGCGCCGGTGCTGCACCGCGATGTGAGCCCGCAAAACCTCCTGCTCTCGCGAGGCGGCGAGGTGAAGCTCGCGGACTTCGGCATCGCGCGACCGACCGACGGCGCGGCGCACACGACGACCGGCGTGGTGGTGGGCAACCTGCGCTACATCGCCCCGGAGCAGTTGGAGGGTCGGGCCGTCACCGCGCGCACCGACGTCTACGGCCTCGGTCGCGTGCTGGAAGAGCTGCTCACCGCGGCGGCGCCCAACGCGCACGACGCGTCGGTGGAGGCGCTGCAACGACTGGCCGCGCGCTGCACGAACCGGTCGCCGGAAGAGCGGCCGGAGAGCGCGGCGGCGGTGCGTGACGTGGTGCGCGAGGGCGTGGCGGCGTGGTCGACGGGGGAGCCGCGGCTCGCGGGGAGGGTGCGGCGCGCGGTCGACGCGCGGGAGCAGATGCGCGCGGCGGTGGCGGGATTGCTGGGAACCTCAGGCGAGACCGGCGAGGTGGCGACGCGGCGCAGCGAGACGGCGGCGCTGCCGCGGGCGGTGCGGGCGTCGTTGGTTCCGGCGGCGCCAGAGACCCGACCGCGGACGGTGCGACTGGGCGTGGTGACGGCGGCGGTGGCGGCGGTGCTGCTGCTCGCGGTGGCCGCGACGTGGCGCGAGAAGAAGGAGACGGCCGCGCCTCCGACGCCTCCGGTGACGCTGGCGATGACCCACGCGCTGGTGACGGCGGAGGACGCCGCGCCCACGACGGTGACGGTGACCGATGCCGGTGTGACGCGGACGGTGGTGGTCGCGCACGAGATCGCGCGGGTGGCGACGCGGCGGGTGGTCGTCGACGCGGGCGTCGAGCCGGCGGCGCCGCGGGCGACGCTGCGGGTGAGCTCGCTGCCCTTCGCGCTGGTGTCGGTGGACGGATCGCCGCCGGTCGGGACGCCGCACGCGTTTGCGCTGGGTGCGGGCGAGCACACGGTGACGGCGCGCTTCGCGACGGACGGGTCGACGGGCGTGGTGCGGCGCGTGGTGACGCTCGCGCCGGGCGAGACGACGACGCTGGGGTTCACGCCCGAATGAAGCGAGTAGAGTCGGGCCGATGACGGTCGCGGACGTGACGGTGATCCAGCGGGATGCGCTCGGCGCGGCGGTGGCAGCGAGCCGCCGGTCGCCGCGGGTGCAGTGGCGCGACGTGGCGGGCGATCACTCGGTGGCGCTCGCGGGTCGCATGGTGATGGGGAGCGCGCCCGCGGTGGACCTGCGGGTGACCGACCCGGCGGTGTCGCGGCTGCACGCCGAGCTGGAGCTGCGCGACGACGGGGCGTGGGTGCGCGACCTCGGGAGCCGCAACGGAACCTTCGTCGACGGCGTTCTGGTGGGTTCGGCGCGGGTTCCGGAGGGCGGTCGCGTGACGCTCGGCGGGACGACGTTGTCGATCACCTACGCCACCGCGGCGACGGCCGTGGAGCTGCACCCGGCGGAGTCCTTCGGGCCGTTGCTGGGGCGCTCGGTGGTGATGCGCGAGCTCTTCGCGCGGCTGGCGCGGGTGGCGACCTCGCAGGCGTCGGTGCTCATCCAAGGGGAGACGGGGACGGGCAAGGAGGTGGTGGCCGAGGCCATCCACGCCGCGTCGGAGCGGTCGGCGCAGCCCTTCGTGATCGTGGACTGCGGCGCGCTGCCCGAGCACCTGCTGGAGAGCGAGCTCTTCGGCCACGCGAAGGGCGCGTTTACGGGCGCGGTGGCGGCGCGGGCGGGCGCCATCGAGTCGGCCGACGGTGGGACGGTCTTCCTCGACGAGATCGGCGAGCTGCCGTTGGCGATGCAGCCGAAGCTGTTGCGGGCGATCGAGTCGCGCTCGGTGCGGCGGCTGGGCGAGACGGCGTACCGGAAGGTGGACGTTCGCTTCGTGGCGGCGACGCACCGCGACCTGCGGCTGATGATCAACCAGGGCGCCTTCCGCGAGGACCTCTACTTCCGCGTGGCGGTGTTGCCGGTGACGGTTCCGCCATTGCGAGCGCGGGTGGAGGACATCCCCGTGCTGGCGCGTCACTTCCTGCCGCCGGGCGCGGCGGGGGCGCTGTCGGCCGACCTCTTGCGCGAGCTGTCGGCGCGGCCGTGGCTGGGCAACGTGCGCGAGCTGCGGAGCTTCGTCGAGCGGGCGTTGACGCTGGGTGCGCGCGAGGCGCTGGCGCTCACGTCGCAGTCACCGCGCGCGACGGACGGCGCAGCTCTGCCGACGGTGGACGACACGCTGCCCTTCAAGGACCTGCGCGAGCGCTGGATCGACCACCTGGAGCGGGAGTACGTGCGCTCGCTGCTGGCGAAGCACCGGGGCAACGTGTCGGCGGTGGCGCAGGCCGCGGGCCTCGATCGAACGTACGTCCACCGGCTCATCCGCAAGCACGAGTTGTAGTGCCCGCCCACGCCCGCGGTCGCCGTCCTTACCCGGAGGGACGCGACCGCGCGCTCTCGGTCGACGGTCCGGACCGCGCTTGGACGTTGGCGGTCGCGTCCCTTCGGGTAAGGACGGCGACCGCGGGCGTGGGCGGACGACCGCTTTCCTACGGCGCGCGTCCGATGCAGCGACGCCCCGCGCGTCCGCCCGCGTTGCTCAGCGCCCCCGCGGGCCACGCCAGGACGAAGTTGAAGCACATCTCGTCCTCGGTTCGCTCGCCGAAGTAGACGGTCTGGCTCGTGGTGTTGTTGTAGCGGCACGTCGTGCGGAGCGTGTCGCCCGGCATCAGCACCATCTCCGACGGATGGCTCACCTGGGCGTCGAAGCTGTAGCTCGGCACATCCATCAAGGGCTCCATGCGGGCCGTGTTGCCGCCGCGGAAGACCTCCGTCCGCATCGCGACGCCCAGCCGGTGCATGTGCGCCGTGCTGCCGAGAACATGCACCGGCTCGGTGTTGTCGGGCGTGCACCCGCCGACCACCTCGATGCCCTGCGTGCGCGGCGGGAGCGCGAGGTTGAGCGATCCCAGCGTGTGCACCGACGCGGTGTGCGCGCGCGGCGTGTCGGTGATGCACATCTCCATGCCCGAGGCGTCGTCGGCGGCGTCGGGGGTGGTGTTCCAGTAGTGCACCTGGAGGATGAACCACCCGGTGCTGTCAGGAAGCTCCAGGCCGACGTCTTGGGGCAGCACCGAGCCCTCGTTGCCGGGCGCCCAGCCCGCGATGAAGCGCGCGTCGCGGGGCATGTTGCCGTCGCAGTCGAAGACCTCGCCCGCGCCGGGCTGCGCGTCCGTCCCGAAGAGGATGAGATGGTGCAGCACGCGGCTCTGGTCGACGCGCGCCGCAAACGCCGTCGCCTGCTGCCCCGCGCGGAAGCTCGAACGAAACGCAAAACACTTGTTGGTGTTGCCCGACGCACCCGCGACGCGAAAACGATCGGTCGAGCCCGCCGCATGCGAGACGAACACCGCGCGCGATCCGGGCGCGCACGGCAGCCGCGACGCGGGCGAGGTGACCGTCGGGTCGGTGGTGACGGTTCCGCACGAGGAGCCCGAACAGCCCGGCGCACCAGCGGCCACCCAACGATCGATGATGGCGAGCTCGTCGTCGGGCAGGCGCGTCGCGGGCATCGGTCGCACCGGGTCGTGAACGCGCTCTCCCATCAACTGCCACACGGGCCGCGTGGGTGTCGACACTGCCATCGCCTGCGTCGCGGCGTAGCTGGTGAGGGCCATCGGCGCGCCGTACATGGGCGTCGCGGAGTGGCAGGTCACGCAGCGGGTCTGGAGAACACGCGCGACATCCGTCGGCAGCGACAGCCCGGAGGTGGTGGTGTCGACGGGCGCAGCGGGTTCGCTCCCACAGCCCGCGGCCGCGAGCGCGACGAGGAGCGGGGCGAGGCCGTGACGAAGCTGTGGGTTGCGCATGGTGGCTCCGAGTCGGTGGTGGTTGGTCATGAAACCCGTTGAAGATCGAACACGATGGTGGCGGTCCCGACGGCGCCCGCGAGCGTGACGAAGAGCCGGGCGCGCTCGGCGCTGTCGCGAGAAAACCCGAGGCTGTTGCCGGGGGTCATCCCGTTGCTGGTGGCGCACGCCGGGGTGAGCGCGAGCGATCCACCCGCGGAGGTCGTGAAGGTCCCGCGGCTGGTGAGCGTGGAGGGTCGCACCACGATGCCCGCGGCGTTGGAGTCGACCCGCAGGATGAGGTCGGTGGCGAGGCGGTAGTTGGCGCCGTCGATGACGACCCAGCCGGTTCCTTCGATGGCGCCGCCTTCGGGGCGGAGCTGCCCGCTCGCGATGCTCGGCCAGTACAGCGTGGCGGTGGTCATCACCCAGCGCCCGGCCGGGTCGCCGCCGCTCGGCGTCGGGGTGGTTCCACCGTCGCCGCCGGCGATGACCATCGAGCCGCGGATGGCGGGCAACGCGGAGACCGCCACGGGCGGAGCGCCCACGTCGCAGGTCGCAGGGACATCGGTCGCGGTGGGCGTGTCGGTCACGGCGACGTCGGCGGTCACCGAGGCGTCGACGGCCGCGGGGGTGGTGTCGTCACTACAACCGACGATGGCGAGCCCGACTGCCAGCAGACACGGCGTGATGACCCTCATGCACACGGCTTTACCAAGAGCCGTGCCTCGCTGGATCGCCCGCAGATCCACTCAAGGGACATGACGTCCGCAGTCCCATGGTGTCGACGGGAGGCGACACCCGTCGGCTTCGGGGCGATGCTCGACCGCCATGAAGCTCCCGGTCATCGCGCTCGCGTTGTCGATGGCGACGCTGCCGCTCGCGGTTGGCGCGCAGACGCAGGACCGTCTGCCGTCGCTGACGCCGCCGTGGCGGGTGCTCCCGCCGCTGGCCTACCAGAGCGCTCGCCCACCGCGGCCGGTGTTGTGATCCCGATGAAGACGGAATGCCCTGGCCCGCCGGGCGCGCTACCTCATCGACGATCGGGGCGTCGCGATGGCCCCTTGAACTGGTGTGGAGTTCAGAGTCGTTCCTTCCTCCGCCGCTCCAACAACCGAACCGCGTCGCCCTTGTACGTCGTGTCCGTCCACGCGCTGAACCCGCACCGCGCGGCCACCTTGAACGACGCCGCGTTGCCCACTTCGATCAGGCACACCACCCGCTCCGCATCCACGTTGGCGTCCGCCCACGCCAGCGCCGCCGTCACCGCCTCCGTCGCGTACCCGCGCCCGTGGCACCACGGCGCGAGCGCCCACCCCGCCTCGGGTGAGTCTTCGTACGCCGGCTCGATCTCGCGGTGTCCGTCGAGCAGGCCCACGTCGCCGACGTGCCGCCCGCTCTCCCGCTCGCGCACCACCCAGAACCCGAACCCACGCAGCGCCCAGCAGCCCGCGTAGCGTTGCAAGCGCGCCCACGACGCCTCGCGCGTCGACGGCACGCCGCTCGTGTACCGCGCCACCACGGGGTCGGCCCACAGCGCGGCGATGTCGTCGAAGTCGCCCAGCGTCGGCGGGCTCAGCGTCAGGCGGGCTGTGTGAAGAACCGGAGCGATCATCGCGCGAGGCTACCGTGGTGATGCGCCGGGGGGGTATAGCTGCGCCGGAGCACGGCATGAAGAGACCCGACGAAGGCTTCCTCGGCATCGGGATCTACAACGTGAAGCGCACGTACAACTTCGGCGCGGTCGTTCGCACGGCGCGGGTGTTCGGCGCCGACTTCGTCTTCAGCGTCGGCACGCGCAACCCGCAGGAGCAGAGTTCCATCGGCGCGGAGCTCACCGTGCCGCTCTTCCACTTCAAGACCGTGGAGGAGTTCATCGGGGCGATTCCCGTGAACGCGCGGCTCGTCTGCGTCGAGCTCACGCCGGGCGCGGTCGCCATCCAGACCTACCAGCACCCCAGGCGCGCCGTGTATCTCCTCGGCCCCGAAGACGGAACAATCCCCGACTCCATCCTGCGCGTCCACGACAAGGTCATCCTGCCCGGCGCGTACCCGCTCAACGTTGCGATGGCTGCCACGGTCGTCCTCTACGACCGTGTGCTCAAGGGCAACTCGCTCGCTCCGCCACCACCCATCACCGGATACTGAACCCGCTCGCGTTTGCGCGCGGCGGGGTTACCTACCGATACTCCCGCGCATGTCGAGCCACCGACTGACCGCCGCGACCATCGACACCGAAGAGGCTCTGCGCGCGCTCATCGGCGAGCCCGCGGCCATCGTCTGCGCGAAGGTGAGCGACCGGCTCAACGCGCTCACGCGACAGTTCATCGAGCGCTCGCCCTTCCTCTGCCTCGCCACCTCCGACGCCGACGGGCGCTGCGACGTGAGCCCGCGTGGTGATCCGAGAGGCTTCGTTCGCATCCTCGACGATGTGACGTTGCTGGTGCCCGAGCGGCCGGGCAATCGCATCGCCGACTCGCTGCGCAACATCATCGCCAACCCCAACGTGGGTCTGCTCTTCGTGATCCCGGGGGTGGGCGATTCATTTCGGGTCAACGGTCGCGCGACGCTCACCACCGACGCCGCGTTGCTGGCGCCGTGCGCGGTGGAGGAGAAGGTGCCGAAGCTCGGCATCCTCGTGGACGTGGAGAGCGCGTACACGCAGTGCTCGAAGGCGTTCATCCGGTCGAAGCTGTGGGACCCGGCGGGCTACATCGAGCGGGATGCGCTGCCGACCAACGGAGAGATCCACAAGGTGATGCAGGGGGAAGGCTTCGACGCCGAGCAGTACGACGCCGAGCGGGCCGCACGGTACGCGCGGCGCGAGGGGTTTTATTGAGGTCGCCACGCCCATCTGCCGTGGGTTGGTTGAAAACCCGCGGCAGACGGGCGTGACGACTGCTCGGAAGGGATGTGTCTCACGTCCGAAACGAAGCAAACGCTCGCGTCACCGCTGGCGCCGCCGGGTCGAACACCTCGCGGTCACCGCCCGCCTCCAGCACGAAGACCTTCCGCGTCTGCACGAACACCGCCACCTGGTAGCGGTGCTCCCTCCCGCCGATGGTGCACCCATAACGGAACATCACCCCCGCGGTCCCATCCGCGCTACGGATCGGCTCGGGGTTGCCATCGGGCACGTACCCCTGGCGGCGCAGGCGCTCGTCCACCACGCGGCCCCAGAACTCGAGGTTGGCCCTTGGCTCGTTGCGCACCGCGCGCACCCCGATGACCACGCCGTCGGCGTTGGTGGCGCGGTAGTCGTAGCGCTCGTCGTCCTCCAGCTGCGCGAAGCCGGTGGGCGTGTTGACGTGGAAGCTCGCGCACGCCGGAGCGAGGAGCGCGAGCGCGAGGACGAGGAGCGGAAGGCGTCGGGAACTGGTCATGACATCACCGGTTGTCGCTTGTGGTTGTCCAAAGAACATCTCGTCAACGGATCTGGAGCAGCCGCCCGAGACCTAAGCCGTCGAGCCACTCCACGGGCAGGTCGAGCGGTCGACGCACCGCCGGGCCCGCCACCGGGTCGGGCGCCACCACGGCCTCCGAGCGCGCGTGCGCCGTCACCGTCACCAGCGAAAACGTCGCCCTCGCCCGCAGGAAGCGCATGCGCCCTTCGATGCGATCGATCTCGTGGGTCACGCGCTCCAGCTCCTGCTCGACGCGCAGCGCCTCGGCCACGTTGGCCGCCCGCGCGAGAAATTCCTCCAGCCGACGCCGCACCGCGCGCAGGTTGGTGAGCCGCACCTCCAGGTCGTTGAACTCCTCCGAGACGTCCTCCGCGTTGATGGTCCGATGGAGCACGTCGGCGAGCTCCTCCACCCGCCGCACGCCCTCACGGAAGCGCGCGGACGGAACCCTCACCCGCACCTGCGCGTCCGTCCGCTGCACCAGATAACCGCCCATCGCGTACGCGAGGTCGACCACCCGATCGAGCGTGGCCGTGACCTCCACGCGTCGCACCGAGAGGTCCACCGCGGCCGTGTAGATGAGCATCGGCGCAGGGGCCACCGCCTCGGCCACACCACCCGCTGGCGGAGTCGTCGCGGGCGTCGTCGGCGTGGTCGTCGGCGTCGTGCGCCCCGCAGGACCATGGGCCACCGTGTTGCCAAGAGCAGCCTGCGCGCCGGGCGATTGCTCTCGCTGCGCGGGCGGCGGCGGCGCGGCTGGCGACGGTGCGCTGGGTGACTCGGGTGCCTCGTCGCCGTCGCCCGACGACGACTCTTCGCTCAGCGAGGCCACGGTCGCGCTGACCGGCATCGGGCCCTGCGCGAGGCCGCCGCTGGAGTACGAGCTCGTCGGCGGTGCGCTCGCGGAGCGGCCGTAGCGGCTCGCCGAGGAGCACCCGTTCGCGAGCGGGAGGCAGAGGCTCATCACGACCAGGGCGGAAGACGTCCACCCTGGACGCCCCGAGGGCGGTGTCCGGTGTTGCATGGCGTAGCGGTACTCCTCACCGCGCGCTCCCTGACCGATCGGCGCGTGCGGTCGATGGCCAGAACGCCGCCCCCACGACACGCCTTACACGGATTCGTCGAAGGGCCCCAAAACCCCCCTTTGGTCACGGCGCACACGGCCGTTGTGCAGTCCTCGTACAGTGCCGCTGACCTTCCACACCAGGGCGCAGGTGTCGGCTGTGCGGTATGAACATTGCGAACACTTTTCGCAGAAGCGTCCGCACTGAAGGAGAGCGGCGCAAAACCCGGAAGAACGGAGGTCGGCTCGGCGACTCTCCGTTCCGCCGTTGTTGGTTGGCGGAGTCCATTGCCCAATGCCTCACCTTATCGGCCTCCAGATTCACTCCGCGGGCGCGACGGTCGCGACGCTCCGGCCCGATCTGACGTTCGCGATTCGCCCGATGGCGCGCGTAGAAGAGATGATCCGGGGGATTGGTTCGCAGCGCGGAAAGTGGGCTGTCGCCAGCGTCGAACGTGAGCTTGAGGGCGCGGCCTTCGTGCACGACGTTTGTATCGGCTTACGCGATGCGATGAAGGGTGAGCCCATCGTGGCGGGCATCGCGGTCCCCGCGCTCTGGAACGAGCGCACGCGCGGAATCTTCCTTCGAGGGATGGAAGGCACGACGGTCGAAGCGCTCCAGCTGGTGCGCGACACGAC
This sequence comes from Polyangiales bacterium, assembly GCA_044229975.1. GTDB lineage: Bacteria > Myxococcota_A > Polyangia > Polyangiales > SCUS01. The sequence continues at coordinate 25,201 of JBGARZ010000012.1, read as the reverse complement.
CGCCCTCGCCGTGGGCGCCTCGCTCATGGACCCTTCCGTCCAGGGTTTGTGCGCTGTCGTCCACGTCGGCACCCACAAACTGGAATTCACCCTTGCAGAACTGGGAGCCGGTCGGCTCAAGGTGCTCGCCCGCCAGTCGGCGCGCGGCCTCGATGGCTCCAACATGACCCCGGGGTCGCTCTTCGCGCTCACCGCAGAGGTCGGCAAGGTCGTGCTCGGCGAGGCGGGCGCGTCGGCCTCGGACCTCCGTCGCCTGCTGGTGACGGGACGTCGCGCCTACGATCGGGTGTTCGTCGACGCCCTGAGCGCCCGTTGGGGGCTTCGCGCGGAGGTCTTCCCGGCGGGCACCATCGCGGCGGGCGCGGGCGACGTCGCGCTCGGTCTCTCTGGGATGCAGAAGCCCTGGACGCTCCTCGACGAGCTCGAAGATCGGCACCCGCCCCGCCCCGCGCGCTCCACGCCTCCGTTGTCCGAGCCGCCTCCGCCGCTCTCCGCGAGCACCCGGCGCCCGGCCCCCATCACGCCACCGCCTGCACCGAGACTCACGCCCGCGCCGCCGAAGCTCACGCCGGTCCCGTCTCCGCCGCCGAAGCTGACGCCGATCCCGTTCGCGCCGCCGAGGCTGACGCCGTCCCCTGCGGCGCCTTCGTCCGAGCCGCCGCGCCGTCGCGACGCGCCCACGCGCCCTCCGTCCGAGGCGCCGTTGGAGATCGCGGCCTCGGGCTCGTTCATCGGGCTGACCGCGCTCGAGGACGTCTGCGCGCTCCAGCTCCTCAGCCCCGCCGGGCCCGACGTGTTGCAGCGACCGACTGCTGCGTCGCTGCTCAATCAGTTCGCGTTCTTGCGGGAGGCGTCGGGCACCCTGACGCTGCGCCGCGACCGCGAGAGCGTGGTGCTCGCCATCGACCACGGCGGGGTCTGTCTCAGCTCGGCCGACCACACCCGCGCAGTCGCGGCCTTCGGCTGGCCGGGCGGAACCTTCACCTGGCAGCCGGGCCCCCACGCCTGGGAGGTGCAGCGGCACCGCGTTGCGATGACGGCGTTCGTGTCCGCGGGCATCCGCGATCGGCTGCGGTGCTTCGCCGTCGCCGATTTCGAGCGGCTCCACCTGACCCGGATGGGACTCGCGCCCGCGGCGTTGGAGGCACACCGCGGTCGCCTCTCGCGGCTCGCGCTCCCGGAGACCGAAGAGCGCGCGATCGCGTACGTGCTCAACGGCAAGAAGAGCTTCGCGGACGTGCTCGCCGAGGCCTACCTCAGCCGCGTGACGATGCACCGCCTCGTGGTGCTGCTCGACCTCTACGGCGTGCTCCAGTGGGCGCCGGTGCCGCAGGCTGCGGGGCACGACCACGCGCAGGAGATGACCCGTCTCCTGGCGAAGATCGAGTCGGCCAACCACTTCGTCGCGCTCGCGGTGCACTGGAGCGCGCCCGCTGACGAGATCCGTCAGGCGTGGGAAGCGATGGCGACGCAATACGGCACCGGAGGGACGCTGCAACGATACGCGCCCGCCATCGCGGCCCGCCTCTACGCGCGGGCCTCGGCCGCGTGGGAGGTGCTGCGCCACGACGCGACGCGGGTCACGCACCGCCGCGCGGCGTACCCGGGCATCGACGAGGAGCTGCTGGCGCCGCTGGTGGAGTCGCGCGCCAAGGCGCTACAGATGCGAGGCGATCATCGGGAGGCGGCGCGCATGGTGGCGCTCCATGGGGAGTTCCACGTCGGGGCGCCGACGCCGGAGGTCGTGACGCCACGCTCGAAGACGTAGCCCTCTTCGCAACGCCTTGACGGGCGGGGCCGTTGCGGGCTCCGATGCGCGACGGGGGCACCGTCGCGGCGCCCTCGGTGGCAGCACAGGAGAGCGTCGCGTGGGAACGTACGTGGTCCGACCGGGGGAGTACCTTGAACAGATCGCCGTGCGCGCTCATGTGAGCGCCGACGTCATCTGGAACGACCCGCGCAACGCCAACCTGCGCGTGCTGGGACGCACACCCACGCAGCTCCACCCGGGCGACGTGCTCACCATCCCCGACGCCGCTCCGGAGCGTCTGGTGCTCCGCGTGGGCTCGTTCAACGGGTACACCGCGCGGGTGCCGCTGGTGAAGGTTCCGCTGGTGCTCCACAACAGCGACGGGCCGCTGCGCAACGAGCCCTACGTCGTGGAGGGCCTCGGCGCGCCGCTCGAAGGCGTCACCGACGGCGAGGGCCGCGCGACCTTCGAGGTGCCCGTGTACGTCCGCGAGGTGACCGTCTTCCTGCCAGGGCCCGCGCTGCGCTTCCAGATCGTCGTCGGTCAGCTCGACCCCATCACCGAGCCCAGCGGGGTGTACGCGCGCCTCGTCAACCTCGGGTACGCCCACGGCGGCGGAACGCCCTCCGCCGTCGACCTCCGCCACGCCGTCGCGGCCTTCCAGCAGGCCGAACAACTCCCCGCCACCGGCGAGGTCGACGACGCCACGCGCGACCGGCTCCGCGAAGTCCACGGCACCTGACGGCAGAACCTCTCCGCCATCACTCCACCACGAAGCATCGAGGGCTCTCCATGGCTCCCCCACCACGCAGCGTGTCCCCTGGCGATCCGTCGACCCCCAACCAGGTCAACGTCGATCCGCCGCCGCTCTACTACCTCGTCATCGACGGAACCGAAGAGCTCGACAGCGGCACCTTCGGCAAGGAGATCCAGGAGCGCTTCAAGTGGAAGAACCTCGTCGGCGAGCTCGACGTCGACCCCGCGGACAAGACCCGCCTCGTCGACGCGACGCACCCCTTTCTGTTGGTGCGCAAGTGCATGGACGCGACCGGCACGACCCCCATCCCCGTGGTGACGCCCGCCGGGACGAGCGGACTCGGCCAGGACACCGCGTGGGCCCGTTACACCAACGACGACCCGGTGTTGGAGAACTCGTCCTGCGAGACCGGCTCCGACGGTGAGCTCACCTGGACCAGCGACGACGGCGACTTCGTCACCATGGGGAGACACACGGCGTGCGAGCAGGCCACGCGCTTCGTGCCGACGCTGCTGCTGCGCCCGCGGCTCGTGCGAAAGGACTTCGCCGACGCGTCGCACTGGGTCTTCGCCGACATGGACGAGCCCGACCAGGAGGCGCGCAAGGCGTCGCTGGTCTACGTGAGCTCGCACGGCTGGCTCGGCGGGTTCATGGCGCCCAACGAGATGTTGCCCAACCCGACGGTGCAGCCCGCGGCCGCGCAGCGTGAGTACGGCTCGGCGCGGCGGTGGTTCCTCGTGGGGCGCGAGTCGACGATGAACTTCCAGGGGCCGCTCTGGGTGGTGCTCGGGCAGTGCTCGACGCTCAACAGCGCGACCTGGGCGCACTGGGCGAAGATGATGGCCGGCGGCAGCCCCGTGGTGCGCGGAATCCTCGGCTACGAGGAGGTCGCGCCGGTGGCGTACCGGGCGGCGTACATCACGCAGAAGTTCTTCAAGGAGCTGGAGGCGGGGAAGAGCTTCCTCGCCGCGTGGAAGTCCGCCAACGTCACCACGGGGAGCGGCAGCGAGCCGTGGGCGGCCATCGTCCATACCGAGGCACTCGAAGACAAGATGCAGGATTTCAGGGCCTTTCCAGCGCTCACCGCCCACGCGCCGACGGACCTGTCGTCGCCCGCGAGCTACCGCGGCTTCCTGCGGTCGATCCCCGACGGCGAGGAGATTCGCGACGTCCCCCCGCCCTTCGAGTTCACGCTCTGGAACCTCCCCAACGCCGCCGAGCCCGACGGCCCGCGCAAGGCCGTGACGCCCGATCACCTCGCCGGGTGGCGCGCGCAGCTCCAGCCCGGGCAGTCCTGGGACATGGTCATCGCGCCCGCCGCCTCCGACCCGCCGGACACCATCGTCAGCGCGGTCGTCGAGATGATCCACATCCGGCCGACCTACACCGAGCAGATCCCCATCGCCGCGCTCTTCGACGTCATCGTCGCCTCGACCTCGCCGGCCGTAGCCGACGACGCCATCCGGCAGACCGCGGCGCTCAACAAGCTCACGGTCACCTGCCCCGCGGGCACCCAGGTGCTCACCATCCACCTGGGCATCTCCGCCGGCCGCATCGTCTACACGGTGCCCCACGTCATGGCGTTTCACACCTACGTCTGGTGGCGCGTGACGCTCGTGACCGCCAACGGCGGAACCCTCAACCACGACTTCCGCATGCAGGGGCTTCTCTGTGACTGAACCCGCCGACTTCACCGTCCGCACGCGCAGCCTGCAAGACCGCTACGAGGACGAGCTCCGCCTCTCCACGCCGTATGAATTCCTCGCGGGGCCCTTCGGCTCTGGCGACCTCACGGTGCGCTCGTTTCGTGGCACCGAGGAGATGTCGCGGTGCTTCCGCTTCGACGTGGAGTTTCACGCTGACGCCGACCTCGGATCGCTGCGCGCGGCGCTCATGGGCCGCGGCGCCACGCTGCTCATGCACACGCCCCGTCGCATCGCCCGCGCGGTGCACGGCGTGGTGGTCGCCCTGCGCGCCGACGGCGTCCTCCCCTCGTCGCCCGGAACCTCCGTCTACACCGCCAGGGTGGTTCCGCGGTTGTGGCTGCTGCGGCAACGGCGCAACAGCCGCATCTATCAAGACCTCTCCTACGAGCGCGTGCTGGAGCAGCTCTTCGAGGCCTCCGGGATCGCGCGCCGCTGGGTGCTGGAGCGTCGACCGCGCCTCCGCGAGTACTGCGTGCAGTACGAGGAGAGCGACCACGACTTCGTGCTCCGCCAGCTCGCCACCGCGGGCGCGCACTTCCACTTCGAGCCGCCCACCGGGCTCGCCGCGCTGCTGGCGCAGGGCACGCGCATCGACGCGGCCGCCCACAACGAAGCAACGGCGGACGGCGAGGTCATGGTGATCTCGGACTCGTCGCGCGGCTACGGCGCGCTGGTGGGTGACGCTTCTGCGCGCGGGTCGAGCGCCGTGCTGGTGCTCCGCAACAACGCCGCCGTCGACGACCTGGCGACCGAGTCGGCGGTCACCGCGCTCACCCTGGAGCGCCGCCTGCGCCCCAAGTCGGTCACCCTGCGCGACCACGATTTCAAGCGCCCGGGGATGGACCTCTCGTCGCACATCGCGCTGCCCACGGGGCTCGATTTGGGGAGCCGACTCGGGCCGTTGCTGGGTGACCTCGCGCCGCCCATCGACCCGCGGCGCTTCGAATACTACGAGCACCACGGCGAGCACGAGGAGCCCGACGCGGGCCTTCCGCACGAGGCGTTGCGGGTGCTCCAGCAGCTCCGCGCCGACGCGCTGGTCGGAGTCGGGAAGAGCCTGTGTCGAAGGCTCTCGGCGGGGTATCGCTTCACGCTCGACGAGCACGCGGTGCCGTCGCTCAACCGCGAGTACGTGGTGACGCGCGTCGAGCACCAGGGCGTGGTACCCGGCCACGGCGACGAGCTTGTGCGCGCGCCGGTGTACGAGAACCGCTTCCGGTGCGTTCCGTCGGAGGTGGTGGCGCGACCGGCGGTGCGGCCGCGGCGCGTGCAGCAGGTGGTGGAGGTGGCGACGGTGACGGGCCCCGCGGGCGAGGACATCCACACGGATGCCCTGGGCCGCATCAAGGTGCAGTTTCCGTGGGACCGCGATGGTCGCCACGACGCGAGCAGCTCGTGCTGGATGCGCGTGACGCAGGCGTGGGCGGGCGCGGCGTGGGGAGCGCAGTTCATCCCGCGCGTGGGGATGGAGGTGCTGGTGACGTTCATCGGCGGCGACGTCGATCGGCCCGCGGTCATCGGGAGCGCGTACAACGGCGCCAACGCCCCGCCCTTCGGGCTGCCGCATCACCGCTCGCGCAGCGGCTGGCGCACCCACAGCACGCCCGGCGGCGCGGGCTTCAACGAGCTCTCCTTCGAAGACCTCGCGGGCCGCGAGCAGGTGCACCTCCACGCGCAGCGCGACCTCGACGTGGTGGTCGAGCACGACCGCACCGTGCAGGTGCGCAACGACGAGCGGGTGACGGTTCATCACGACAGCCGCGAGGTGGTGCACGGCGACCGCTACGACGAGGTGCGCGGCGCGCGCGAGGCGGTGACCGTCGGCGACCGCCGCACGCTCGACCGCAGCGACCGGAGTGACGTGGTCGAGGGCAACCGCACCGAGCGCGTCGGGGGTGACGTGGCGGTGCGCGTGGGAGGCGGCTCGCGGCTGGAGGTGCAGGGCCCGCGCGAGGAGACGCTGGCCGACGACGACCTCACGCGGGTGAAGGGATCATCGACGACGGTGGTGGGCGCGCACGACGCGCAGCGCACATGGACGGTGCACGCGGAGGGCACGGCGCGGGTCGTCGGGACGAAGCAGGTGGAGGTCTCGTCGGACAAGGAGCTCGTCTTGCGCTGCGGGCAGAGCGTGCTGCGGCTCTTGCCCGATCGCATCGAGATGACGACGCCGTCGCTGGTGATGACGGGCGGCAACGCGGGCATCACGGTGGAGAAGGACCAGCTCAAGGTGCGCGCGAAGTCGACGATGCAGGTCGTGGCGAAGAGCGTGGTGCTGAAGTCCGACGGGGCATCGCTGGGATTGTCGACCGACGCGCACCTCGATGGCCAGCGGGTGCTGCTCAAGTCACCGCAATCGGCGAGCGACCCGGTGGAGCCGGTGGTGGTTCCGCCGACGCGCATCGAGGTGAAGGACCAGTTCGGGCACCCGATGGCGCGGCAGCGGTACCGGGTGGTGATGGACGACGGCTCGGAGCGATGCGGGGTGCTCGACGACGAGGGCCGAGCCGAGCTGGAGCTGAGCGTCGGCGGGAGCATCGAGTTTCCGGAGCTGCGCGAGGTGAGCCGTGGGTGATCGAGCGCGCCACACGCCAACGACCCTCGGAGGAACATGCCCAGGATCGTCGTAAACGGCGCCGTCATCCGGTGCAATCAGGGCACCGGCCCGGTGAAGCTCGTGGTGCTGCCCACGCAGCTCAACCAGGCGGGCGAGCTGCCCATCGCGACGGTGATGGACTTCGTCCCGATGACGAACATCGGCTCCTTCGCGATGTGCCGCTCGCTGGCCAACCCGGCGGTGGCGGCCGCCACGAGCGCGGCGATGGGCGTGCTCACGCCGGCGCCGTGTGTCCCGGCGACGACCTCTCCGTGGTCGCCTGGCGCGGCCGCGATCACCGTGGACAACCTCCGCGCGCTGACCGACGACTCGACGTGCATGTGCACATGGGCGGGCTCCATCGACGTGGTCGACGCGGGTACGTCCAACGTCACCACCGACTGAGCGCGGTCAGCGACCGCCCGGCGCCGTGATCGGGCCCATCCAAGCAGGTGCCGTGGCGCGGTCCATCTCCCGGCGCCAGCGCTCGTCGTCGATGCGGTCGAAGTTCTCCGTCACGCGCTCGCGGTAGCTCGACGCGAAGCCCATGTAGGCGCGCTCCCGTCCGGGCGGACCCGCGAGCACCACCATCGCCTGCGTCGGCCCGGTCCCGATGTGGAGCACCCGACCCACGCGGTTGCCCGCCTCGTCGTCGGGCTGGGTGTGTACGTCGGCCACGATCCCCCGCACCTGACCGAGGTGCTGCCGCGGCTCGTACAGCTCATAGAGCCAGCCGCCGTCGACGACCACCTCGGTGGTGCACACCGCGTTCACCTCGCGGGCGTTGAGCGCGCGGTTGACCCATTCGAGCTGCTCGCTCGTGAGGTCCTGCCCCGCCCGCTCGCGCTCGGCGATGGCCTGCAACCGCGCCACCACGTCGGCCGCTCGGTTGCTCCACGCCGCCCACCGCGCACCCTCCGCGGGCGTCGCCCACGGTGAGCTCGCGGCGACGGCGCGGGCGCGCTCGACCCAGCGCGCGAGACCCGCCCAGAGCGACGGATACGGATCGACGTACGCCGACGGGTACGAGCACCCGAGCGAAATCGAGTACGACTGCGCCGTGTAGAGGATCGTGTCGTGCCGCACCTCGGCCCACGCCGCGAGCTGCGTGTTGAGCAGCCGTCGACCCCACGCTTCAGTCGCCATCACGGCGGGCAGACCCGAACCGTCGGACAGCGTCTCGCGCGGCGAGAGCGTGCGCAGCGAGGACATCCACGAGGCGTAGAGGCTGCCGTTCCAGTAGGAGGACTCGTGCGCGTCGACGAGGGTGCGCGCGGTCTCCAGCTCCGTCGCGTAGTCGTGGCGGTTGAGCGAGGGGCGCAGCAGCGCGGCCGCCTGGTCGTTGCCCATCGCGGCAAACGCGGCGTCGAGGGGGTCGGGCATCATGCGCGGGACGCGGCCGCCGTCGACGCGGTCGAAGCTCACCCGCGAGAGCACCATGGAGTCGGGCGTGTAGCGCTGCGGGGTGAGGGAGAAGGTGACGGGCATGGGGACGGTTCCGACCATGGAGTCGGGGCGCACGAGCATGGCGGTGGCCACGCGCGGCCGGTCGCCGCGAACGCCGTCGATGATCTCCATGACCCGCGCGTCGGGCAGCGCGTCGAGGCGACCCGCGGCGGTGAGCTGCGCGTGGAGCGCGTCGAGGTCGGCGCCGGTGAGCGCCTCGGGCTCGCCCGCGAAGCCCGCGATGGCCTGCTCAGCGACATGCAGTGACGTGCGGACGCCGTCGTCGGAGAGCGAGCGCAGCGCCATCGCGGCGGCGAGCGAGCGGCGGCTGAGCACACGGCGACCCTCGACCACGTCGACGAGGCGCAGGCCCTCGCGGCCGAGCCACATCACGGCGCGGAAGTACTGCTCGCGCGCGGGGACGCCGGCGTAGTGGCCGCGCGGTCGCATCTGCGAGAGGTCGACCTCGCGGGGGGCGCCGAAGAGGGTGACGCTGGCGGTGCCTTCGGCGCGGGTGGCGCCGGCGTGGAGGGCGGCGAGCGCGGTGACGTCGGCCCCGGCGACGGGCGCGGCGGGACTGCCCTGGAGGAGCCCGAGGGCGACCGCGAGGTAGGTGTCGAGGTCGACGCGGGTCTCGGCGGGGAGCCCGGTGCCGCGCGGTCCGGTGAGGGCGGCGCGGAGCCCTGTAAGGGCGCGCGTCATGGCGGGCGCGACGGCGTCGGTCTCGATGCTGGTGATGAGCGAGTCGAAGCCCTCGTGGAGCGCGTTGAGGATGAGGTCGGCGCTCAGGTAGACGGGCTGGTCGCGGAGGTAGAGGCCGACGTAGCCGGAGAGGAAGTTGCCGCGCTGGTGCCGCGGGAGGAGGGCGAAGCCGTGGGTCTGGAGGCGTTCGAGCTCGGCGGGTTGAAGGGCAAAGGGGCCGCCCTGGATGGCGCTCATCCCGGGCACGTCGGCGGGGTCGGCGGCGACGTCGGGGCCGAACGCGACGGCGTGGCTGGCGAGGAGCGCGTCGGGCGTGAGGCGACCGCCCGAGGGCAGGCGGGCGCGCAGCGCGGCGCGGTCGAGGGCAGCGCCGGGGCTCTGGTAGCGGGCGCCGGGGGTGACGGGCGTCGCGGCCGAGCGCGGGGTGACGGCCCCGGCGGGTGACGACGACGAGCGCACGCGCACGGCGGGGCGGTGGGTGCAGGAGAGCGCGCCGAGGAGCGCGACCACGGAGGCGAGGCGGCGGGTGGACAGCATCGGGCGGAGAGTACGTCCGAGGGTGCTCGTTGGGTCTTATTCAAGCGGTACGAGACTTCGTCCGACGCGCGGACCCCACCCCCAAACCCCGCCAACACCTCATTCAGGCGGCACGAGACTTCGTCCGCAGGTTGAAACAGCGGCAATGATCTTCCCGATGGACGAGGGCACTGCAAGCCCGCACGCGGGGTGTAATGGGAGTCCTTGAGGCGACGGGCTCGGGACGCTTGAAGCAGTCCGTCTGCGGACTTGCAGCGGGGCGCCCGTCGAACCCATCGTTGCCGCAGGTTTCAACCTGCGGCCCGAGGGAGCCGGACAGGTTCATGGACCGCTTGAATCAGGAGCATCCCAAGGCCAAGGATTTCGGCGGGGCGGTGACGCCACGCTCGGGGGCGGCGACGCCACGCGAGACGTCACGCGAGACGCTCGATTTACGGGGCACATCGGTCGGCACACGCGGTGCTCAAGGGGAGTCACGACGCGCCGCTGGACGGCCGCGTTTCACGGAGGCCACCATGCGACTTCTCACCGTCTCGACTCTCCTCGCGCTCGCTCTCTCGGGATGCACCATCACCACGGTGGGCAGACCCTACTCGTATGCCTCGGCTCCGGTCGGTGGCTCCGTCGCGGTGGGCGGTTGCGGCGTGGTCTGCGGCGCTCCTGCGGCGTGCCGCACCGGCGTCCACCGCATGTACCACCAGGGCAGCGGCGAGCACTTCTACACGACGACCCGCGGCGAGGGACTCGCGCAGGGCTTCCACGAGGAGGGCGGCGACTACTTCTTCCTGCTGTCGACCCCGCTCGCCGGGACCGTTCCGCTGCACCGCTGCCTGATGAGCTACGGCAAGCACTTCTACACGACGGCGCCCAACTGCGAGGGCGTCACGCCGGGCACCGAAGAAGGCACCCTCGGGTACATCTCGACGGCGCCGCAGTGCGGGGCCGTGCCGCTCTATCGCAGCTTCAACCCCGGCTCCAGCGACCACTTCTATACGATCGACGCCGACGAGCACGCGCGCGCCACGCACGGCGGCGGCTGGAACGACGAGGGCATCACGGGCTACGTCTGGCCGTCGGCGATCTAGAACACTCCCTTCGGGTTGTCGGTGATGGACATCGGGCGACCGCAGCCCGCCCGATGGGTGGTCGACCTTCGAGGTTCCCGGGATGGGGAGCATCACCTTCGAGCGCTTGAGCACCCACGCGAGCGCCACCTGGGCGGGCGTCGCGCCGAGCCGGTGCGCGATGGTGTCGAGCGCTGACCCAGGCTTCGCGAGCGACCCCGCCGCCAGCGGAAACCACGGGATGAACCCGATGCCTTCCTGCTCGCAGTACGAGAGCACCGCCTCGCTCTTGCGCGTCACGAGGTTGTACTCGTTTTGCACGGTGGCGACGGTGAAGTGCTTCGCCGCGGCCTTGATCTCCGCGACGTCGACCTCGCTCAGCCCGAGGTGGCGGATGAGCCCCTCCTTCTGCATCTCGGCCATCACCCCGAACTGCTCGTCGCGCGGAACCTTCGCGTCGATGCGATGGAGCTGCCAGAGGTCGAGCCGCTCCACGCCGAGGCGTCGCAGGCTCATCATCACGCACTGCCGCAGGTACTCGGGTCGCCCCACCGGGAGCCACGAGTTGGGCCCGTGCCGGGTGAGCCCGCCCTTCGTCGCGATGAGGAGACCCTTGTAGGGATGCAGCGTCTCGCGGATGAGGTCTTCGCTGATGAAGGGACCGTACGCGTCGGCGGTGTCGATGAAGTCGATGCCGAGCTCGGGCACGCGGCGCAGCGTGGCGCGCGACCCTTCGAGGTCGGCGGGCAACCCCCAGATGCCGCGGCCGGTGACGCGCATCGCGCCGAAGCCGAGGCGGTGCACGGTGTCGCCACCGGGGAGCTGGAAGGTGCCGGAAGCAGAGGCGGACGGTGTGGTGCTCATGACGGGGCTCCTTGTGAGACGGGCGCCAACAACCGTCGAGGGGCGGCGGTGCTTCCGCGCGAAGTTCGGTCACGCGCGACGCTCGGCCGCCGTTGGTGTCGGCGATGGACCTCCTGCGGCGCGTTGCCATGGCCCTCTTGGCGTCGCTGCTGCTCCCGAGCGTCGGTCGCGCGTGTGATCCGGCGAGCTACGAGCCCGCCCTCCGCGCCGAGCGCGAGCATCGACCCGGCGCGGCCATCCGCATCCGCACGACACTGCTGGCGTGTGCCACCGGCAACGAGGCGCGCGTCAACGAGCTCGCGCTGGCGCATGACCACGCTGCCGTCGGCGACTTCGCCCGCGCCGCCGAGCTGATCGAGCAGGCGTGGCGGCGTGATCCGATCGCCACGCCGGCTTCCGAGATGGAGCGTGCGGTGGAGTATCGGATCGCGCTGGGTGATCTCTCCCGCGCGCAAGAAGACTCGCGCTGGCTGCTCGACTCGCTGGAGGCGGACGGTCCTCTCGCGGTGGGCGCGGCCCTCGAAGCCGACGGCCAGTGGACCAACGCGAGCCAGTGGTACGACGCGCTCGCCGGGCGGCACCCACAACCAGAGCACTGGGCGTTGCAGGCCGGGGCGTTGGTGGGGCTCGGCCGCGCCTACGCTGCGCTCGGTGACATGGAGAGCGCGGCGCGGAGCTGGGAGGCGGTCAACGCACGATGGCCCGTCGCCCGCGCTGCGCTGGGAGTCGTCGACCCGTGCCCGCCAGAGCCGCCACCTGCGCAAGTGCGTCGTCCGCGCCGTCATCGCGGCGGTGGCAGTCCGGGCGTCGTGTCGCGCTTCGGCGAGATGACGGAGTCCGGGGTCGACCACTGCAACGCGAACGGCAACTACGACGAGGCCTACCTACGCGGACCGGTGCGTTACTTCGCGGAGGCGAAGTTCCGGCTCGCGCGAATGGCGGCCGAGCCGTGCTTCGGGCCAGTGGTCTACGGCCCCACACCGACGAGCCGCCCCGACTTCGAGCGCTGGGTCGAAGTCACGTTGACGCCGATGATCCGGCGTCGACAGTGGTGCCTGGACGACGCGAGCCGGCGCCTCGTCGAAGCGATCAACCTCCACGCCCCGCAGTGGGAGCTCGCCGCCGTCGCGACGATCGCGCACCTCTACCTGTCCTTCGCACAGTCGGTCAACCGGGCTCCGATTCCGCCCGACATCGCTGGCGACCGGGACATCCTGGATGCCTTACGCTCCGTTCAGTGACCGCCCCTACCACCCGGTCGACCGATGGGACCTTCGAGCCGTATCGATGCGTCGCGGTCATCCGCGAACACGCGGCCAACGTCTACCGCGTGGAGATCCACCTCGAGCGCAAGGAACTCGTCGAGGCCGAACGGCTGCTGCGCCGCCTGCTGGAGGACCGACCGGACGACGTCTGGCTCAACATCCTGCTCTGTCGCTGTCTCATCGAGACTGGCCCGGCGCCTCACTTCGAGGAGATCGAGGCGCGGCTGTCTGGGGTGCTCCGCGCGGCTGACCACAGCCGCCATGGCGAAACGAACTACCTCATCGGCGTGGTGCTCAGGCTCAGGGGCGACGACCGCGCGGCAGCGTTCTTCGAGAAGGCGGTCGAAGTCGATCGCTTTCATCGAGGGGCCCGGCGCGAGGTGCGCATCCACGCGATGCGCCGCGAGCACGCCCGGAGGGCCAACAGCCTCGTCGGCCGCCTCACCACCTGGATCAGTGAGCTCCTCGGTCGGGAGAAGTAGTCAAGGCGGGTGTCGGAAGAAAAATGCACCCGTCATGAGCGAATCACTTTACAGACATCATTGAGTGGAGTAGACACGGTCCGTCGCCATGTGTGCCTGCCTCCATCATCCGCATCGTTATTAGTCGCCTCGGGCTGGCGGCCCGATTGGCATTGGCTGACAACGCGGATGTGACCTGAGCGGCAAAAGGCCTGGGCTGTAAACCCAGGGGCCACAAGCCTTCGGGGGTTCGAGTCCCTCCATCCGCACCGCCCGTCGAGGCGAAGTGCCCTTGTTTCGTAGGGCGCCGCGGCGGTCTTCGGGAACGTAGCTTAGTGGCAAAGCGAGCGGTTGTGTCCCGCTCGACAGGGGTTCGATTCCCTTCGTTCCCTCCCCATGCACCGGAGCGTCCTTGCGGCCGCCGGTTTGTCGGATTGGTGTCTTGGTTGTTCAATGGAGAAGGAGACGTTCTCGTCATGGGAGTCATCGTCGAGGTGCGCGCGGCGGAGGGCGGGGCCGAGGCCCGTCTGTTGGTCTCTGAACAGGTCGCCGTCTATGTGAAGAGGACGCAGCGGAAGTGTCTTTAGCGTCGAGATCGCCGACAGCCGGGACGGTCGCGTCGTCCTGCGGGTGACCGGGGAGTGGGCGCACGACGCCTTCGCGCACGAGGCAGGCGGGCATCGTTGGCAGAGGGTTCCGCCGAGCGAGAAGCGGGGCAGGGTGCACACGAGCACGGTGACGGTGGCGGTGTTGCCCGAGCCCACGGCGACGCAGCTCACCATCGCGCCCGGTGACCTCCATTGGGCCTTCAGCCGCGGCAGCGGCGCGGGCGGACAGAACCGCAACAAGACCGACTCCGCCGTCGACCTCACGCACCGGCCGACGGGCGTGGTGGTGCACTGCGAAAGTGAGCGCTCGCAGCAACAGAACAAGGCCAACGCCCTGGCGATGTTGCGCGCGCGGCTGTGGGAGGCACGCGTCGAGGCCGACCACCAGGCCCGCGGCGCGGCCCGGCGGGAGCAGCTCGGGAGCGGCGAGCGCGGCGACAAACGATGGACCGTCCGCACGCAGGACGACGTCGTGACGCACCACGCGTCGGGGCAGCGGTTTCGACTGCGCGACTACCTCGACGGGGCCTACGAGGTGATCGGGTAGAGACGCTGGTACCTCGCCGCAGGAGTTCTGACGGGTTGAAGAAGCCGCAAGGGCGCAAGGGTCGCAAGAAGGGTCGCAAGGGAGAAACGACTCGGGCGACTCACCCTCATCTCATCTCGTCCTTGCGACCCTTGCGCCCTTGCGGCTTCTTCAACCCGTCACCTCCCCTGCGGCGAGGTACCAGGTCGCCGTCACTGTGGCGCGTTGATGAAGGCAGGCGCCCCGCGGGCGGCGGTCGCGTGGCAGCGCAGCGAGACGGCGTCCACGCCCGATTGGGACGTGGCGTAGGTGGCGAGGAAGGTGCGATCGCCCGCGGCCGCGATGCCGGGCGTCCACGGGCGCACGTCGCCCGCGAGCTGCACCGCGGGAGAGATCGCACCCATGAGGTCGACGACGGCGGCGTAGGTCGCTCGCAGGGCGTTGGACTGCCACGCGACCGCGAAGAGCCCGTCGCCGTAGGTCACGCGGGGCACCCAGTTCTCGACGCCGCCGACGCCGGCGCTCACGGCGACCGGCCCGCGCACGATGGCGCCGTTGCGGTCGAGCAGCGTCCAGAGAACGCGGGACGCGTCCACGCTCACCACGGCGACGTGTGAGCCTGCGGCCACGGCGTCGATGGCTCCGATAGAGCGCACCGGCAGGTCCACGCGACGGGGTCTGGGCACCAGTGCGGTGTTGGCGCCGGTCGTCAGTACGCGCCCACCCCCGACGACGCGGGAGTCGTAGTGCCCGGTGATGGGCCGCGACCAGCGCGTGCCGCCGTCGCGATCGAGGGCCTGCACCCTGACCTCGTCCGACAGCGAGGAGCGGGTGACGAACACCGGTCCGCGGTCGTCGGCCGCGCTCGCGATCACGCCGTCCGCGAGGGTGACCGGGAGCGTCGGCGCATCGGCGCGTGGGGAGAAGCCGACCACCGACGTCGTGGTGGCCTGCGGGACGAACCGGGGTTGCCAGCCGTGCACGCCGTCGAGGGCGAAGGTCGACTGCTCGGGGCGTTCGTACGACTCGCCGGGAGGGAAGAGCTCGCGGCGCGTGACGACTTCGAGACCATGGGGACAGAGACCCGGCGCGGCAGGTGTACGGCCAGTGGCGCGGACGATCGGCGGAGTGTTCCAACTGTGGACGAGCCAGGGCGCAAGGTTGCTGCCCGGCAGGCCCCACTCGCGCGACCCTTGCGGGTGGCTGCGCAGGGCTACCCAGGCGCTTGCTCCGATTTCCCGTCCGACGACATCGAGCACCACCGCGCGGGTTTCGAGCGGCAACCCGTGCGGGATGGAGATGCGGTCGGGGTTGCAGAGATCCGAGCCTGCCCAGAGGTTCCAGCTTGTCGCTCCGTCGGCACGCAGCGTCTGGACGACGACGGAAGCGCCTCCGCGGGGGCGCATCTCGAACTGCACCACGTCGGACGGGCGTGTCGCCTGCGTCATCCGCAACGAGGCCGAGACGCCGGAGGCTTCACACATGCCGCGGTCCACGATGTCGCGGACGGTGAAGGAGGTGACCGCCACCGCGGGCGATGGGGCGGCCGGTCCGTCGCCCGTCTCGAAGACGACCGCCGGGAACCACACCCTCTGCATCGCTACGTTGCCGACGAGGGCGCGTTCGAGGCGGCCGCTGTCGCCCAGGCGTTCGCCGTAGGCGTAGGTGTAGAGGGCTTCGAGGGTGTAGCGAGCGTTGGGGCGGAGCGGCTGTCGCGGGCGGAGATCGATGCGGGTCCAGACCACGGTGGCGTCGATCGGCACCTCGGCGCCGACGTCGTCGATGAGCCGGTACTCCCGCGCGACGGCAGCGCGCACCAGATCGGGAAAGGCCGTGAGAAACACCCGCAGCACGCCGTCCGTCGGGAAGCCGGTGGCGCCGTCATCGGGCACCGCGTGACGTCGCAGGCCGACCATGGAGCATGGTGCAGGCGACGGAATCATCGGCGAAGGCCAGCGCCGCGGCGAGGAGGCTGAGGCCCGCTGCGATGACGCGAACGCGAGCGAGGCGCGTCACCCTCGGGTTCGTCGGACGGCGGGCTGACGTCCAGTACGGCATCCGTCGACGCTAACGCCGCGATTGCTCCGGTACCAATCGGGTGTCCTGCGGGCTGGGCGTCATCGAGGTCACGGATACCTTGAGAAGAGTAGTGCCCTACGACGTCACTCGATGTCGTCGCCGTGACCGACCATCCGACGGAGCGCGCTCGCGCTGCCGTTGAGCCGCTCGTACTCGGCGCGCAGGAGGTCGCGCACCCCAGCGTCGCCCGCGCAGACGGTGGCGGCGTCGCCCTCGTCGTCGAGCAGCACCCACGTCGACTTGCGACCCTGGCGCACCGCGAAGTGACGACCGAACTGCGGGGCGTCGGCCGTCGGCGTCGCGTCGACCGTCACGACCGTCAAGCGTCGCGTGACGACCCTCCGCATGATGGCCTCCCAGGTGGGGCCACCGCCCTGGAGATGGCGGCGCGCGAAGACATGACTGGTCCCGGTGGAGTTGGCGCTGGCCTCGATGACGAAGCAGCGCCCGTCGGTGCGGGGCGTCGGTGCAGTCGGCGCGGGGGTATAGGCCGGTGCCGGTGCCGCGGGCGGCGGGTTGTAGTCCGGCGTCGTCTGCGGCGTCGGTGGGCGCTCGGCCAGGAGCGGAATCAGGACGATCGCGATGAGCAGCGCCACCCCCAGCGCTACCCCTGCGACCCGGAGCCACGAGAGCGGCGAGGTGCCGACGATGCGCGCCGGGTCCTGGCCGTGGATCACCACGCGGTAGAGCTGCTTCCCGTAGCGGTAGGCCAGCACGTAGGCGGGCAGCGCGTAGCGGTCGGTGGTGAGCCCCTCCAGCATCACCGACGCGCGCACCTTGCGAAACGAGCTGCCCGGCACCTGCGTCGTCTGCACGCGCACAACCGCAGTGGCCTCGATGGCCTCGACGATGCGCCGCCGCGCGGCCGAGCGCTGCACGTCGAAGCGCTCCAGCACTGATCCGTCGGGACCGGAGCGCTCTCCCTCCTCCACTCCGACCACCCGGTTGAGGTCGTACGCCGGGATCAGCGCGTGGCACTCCTCGTCGGTCAGGCCGCGCGACGCTGTGAGGACGATGTTGGCGAAGTCCATCCGGCACCGCCCGGAGTGCGGCGCCCAGTAGGACCGTCGCGCGCCCGCGTTGGAGTCGGCCGTCCAGCACACCTCGGCCGAGACATCGAAGACCCACGCGGGCCACCAGACCGCGCGGAGGTCTTCGATGGTCGAAGCCGTCGCAAGGTCGGACGGTCGGAAGAACCCGCGCGACCCGAGCCACGCCTTCAAGCTGGCCTGCGCCGTCGCCGGGTCGACCGCAAACGGAACCAGCGCATTGGCCTGATCGATCGGGTCGACGATCGCCTCCAGCTTCATCGTGGCGTTGCAGAACGCGCACCGCGGCGCCGCGTCTTCGGCCGAGTAGGTGACCGCCGCCCCGCACCCGACGCAGCGCATGATCTCCGCGCGTGCCTTCGTCACCACGGGCGCGGGTGGTGCCGTCGTCGCCTTGCCGCAGAGGGCGCAGCGCAGGTCTTCGGGTTCGAGCGCGAAGGCGCAGCGGTCGCACGAGTCGATCACGCGCCGCCGCCCGTCTGCACATAGACGACGATGCCGACGATCAGCAGCGCGATCGCGACGACCACGGCGACGCGACGCCAGTCGGTGGGCGCGTGACCAAACACCCGCCCGGTCTGCCCGTTGACCGAGACGCGCAGCGGCGGTTTGTCGGGCGCGTACCGCACCGCGAGCACCCACACCGGAACCAGCGCCAGATCGATGGACTCGCGCTCGAAGGACGTGTTGTACGTGAGGCCGTGGTAGCGGTCGCCGGGCATGAAGCCGGTGAGCGCGTTGCCGACCCGAACGACGGCTTCGTCGCGCGCGAGCTTGAAGCACTGCTCGGCGGTGAGTGAGGGGTCTTCGGCGATCCAGCCGGAGACGATGGCCGGGTCGTAGCGTCGCAGCAGGCGCAGGTCGAAGGGCTCGATGCCTTCGAGCTCGTCGTTGGGCATGGCCTTCGACGCGGTGACGAGCACGTCGGAGACGAAGGTCACGTGGTCGCCGCCGAGGGTCCAGTACTCGGTGCGAACCACCGTGCGCGTGCGGGTCTCGCGCTCTCCCTTGGCGTTGGTGACCGTGTACGTCTCGGTCTCGGTGTAGTCCTCGCCGATCTGCGCGCTCCAGCGCGAGCGGGCCGCGGCCGAGTAGAGGTACGCGGGGAGGTAGATGCCGTGCAGGTCGTCGAGCGCGGCGTGGCGCAGCGACGACGGCGTGAAGAACCCGAGCGAGCGCGCCCATTGTCGGGCGGCGTCACGCGCCTGGTCGCGGGTGACGACGAAGCCGATCGCGAAGCGGGGGCGTGGACGGTCGCGGGTCGGTGGGCGTTCGACGACGGAGGGCAGCGCGCAGTACGGGCAGGTGCTCGTGCGCGCGAGACCGGCGAGCTCCATCTGCGCGCCACAGTTGCGGCACTCCACCGCCGAGAGCTCGGTCTGCATCGACGGCCGCGAGACTAGCGCCGGGGTTTTGTGCGTTCCACCACGCAAGCCAGCGCACCTTGCAGCACTCGCGTCTGCCTCGGAGAGGTGGTGCTGTCAGGGTATGTCCGCGACGGTTTGCTCGCGGCCTGGCGCTCGTGCGAGAGCGACGGCGATGCAGAAGCCGTACGACGTGATGGCGAAGGGCCTGCTCGAAGGCGCCCTCCAGGGCCCCTGCGAGGTGCGCGTCGAGTCGCAGGTGGTGGCCGACGCTCGGTCGATGGACACCGTCGTCGTGCCCGATCCGCGACGCCGCGACGAGCTTCTGCAACGCGGGCTCGTGGGAGAGATCGCCGCCGAACCCTCGGTCATCGAAGCGTTCCATGATCCGCCCGACCTCGCGGAGGCCGACGAGTGTCTGCTGAAGGTGATCGCGCTTCACCTCCGGCAGCTCGCCGCTTGGAAGTCGTTGCCCGCCGAGCAGCGCGGACCAACGCCGTCGCGTCCGCGATTGTGGCTGTTGAGCGCGGGCGACCCCGAGGGGATGCGCGCGGCCTGGACGATGACGTCGATGCCGGGGTGGCCGAGCGGCTGCTACTGGGTCGGCAACGTCCTTGGGCCGCTTGTGGTGGTGATCCCGGCGCTGCCGCGCAGGCGCGACACGTTGCTGCTTCGGCTGCTTGGCAAGGGCGACACGTTGCGGGCGGCGTACGAAGACCTGCGCGCGTTGCCCGACGACGCCTGGGAGCGCGGGGTGCTCGCACCGTTGCTGACGTTGTTGCGCAACGATCTGCCGCGCATGGGACTCGGGGAGTACGATCCGAAGGAGGACACGATGCGATACCAGGAAGCCGTCGAGATCTACCAACGCGAGAAGGCTGAGACGCGCGCCGAGGGACTCCGAGAGGGGCTCCGCGAGGGGCTGGCGCCGTTGCTGCGGCAGTACCATCGCAAGCTCGGTCGCGAACTCACCGCGGTGGAGCAGGAGACGCTCCTCGCGCGCCTGACCACCGTAGGCGCAGACCGCCTCGGGGACGTCGTGCTCGACCTCGACGGCCCCGCGCTCGACCGCTGGCTCCGCGACCCGCACGCCACCTGACCGCTCATCCCCTCGCTCCACCGTGCCGGGCGGCCATCTCTGGACGCAAGCCTGCGCCTGTCCGGTACGTCTCCTGCTCTCGTCTCGCGCCGATGCGCTTCACCCCTTCGCCCCTCGGCCCCTCTCGTCGCGCGTCCGTGTCTCCGCGCCCACGACTCGCGTGGTCCATCGCACTCGCGGCCTGCGCGTCGCCGTCCCTGCCTCGTGCCCGCCCCGTCGTGCCCACGGCCGTCGTCGTGGCGCCCGACCCGATCACTCCACCCGCGCTTCCTCCCGCTGAATCTCCGCTCCCCGCGCCGTACACGCCACCGCAACTCCCCATTGAGCAGTTGCAGCCCCTGCGCGAACTCACCCTTCCCCCGGCGGCGCGGCGGTTCCATGTCGGCGTCATCGCGCAGCCCGATGGTGGCTTCGTGCTGCACGCCCCCGGCTGGATCGCGCGCTACGACCGCCTCGCCGCCGTCGTCTGGCAGCGCAGCCATCGACCCGTGGCCGCGGAGATACGTCAGGCGGGGGCCACCGCCTCGCAGGTGGGCGATGTGCTGGTGCAGCAGGAGGGCGGCACCGTCCTCGCCTACGACGTGCAGACGGGGGCAGTGCGCTGGCGCATCCCGATCCCCGCTCCGACCGCGGCGCTGATACCTTCTGATCGCCGCCCGCGAGACGTCGTCGCGGTGCCGCAGCTCCAGGCGGTCGTCGGCGATGACGACACCCTGGTGCTCACCATCGCATGGGCGATGTGCTTCGCCGACCTCGACGGCTGCCACGGCGAGGAGCGGACCATCCACGTGCTCGGGCTCGCCCGCAGCAACGGCGCGCGGCGCTGGCAGCAGGTCTGTGACGAGACCGACCCGGAGTCACCCTCCGGGCCTCTCGCGCGGTCGGAGACCTTCCTCGTCGTCCCATCGCACCATGCGCTCGCGGCGAACCTGTCCGACGGCGTCGCGCTCTTCGACCTCGCAACAGGACAGGAGCGTTGGCGTACGCCCGGCGACCTTCAGGTGCACACGCTGCTCGGTGACCGTTTGCTCGTCGAGCGCTCGCGTCGCGCCGACCCCAACAACGAGGACTCCGCGCGTTCGCAGGACGTACTGTCGCTCGACCTCGCCACCGGCACCCAACGCGGCGCCTGGCCGCTGCGGGCGGACGCCGTCCACTGGCAACAGGTCGACGACGGCGTCGCCCTCGTCCAATGGCAGAACGACGATCGCGCAGGCATCGATGAGGTCGACGTGGCAACGGGATCAGTCCGTGCGCGAACACCCTTGGGGGAGATTCCGCGCGACGAGCTGTGGGTCGAGGGTGACGTGTTCTCGTCGCCTGAGATCGCCTTCGACCGCCGCGACGGGCGCGTCCGCTGGCGTTGGTCGGGCCTGCGGACGCTCGCTCCCATCGACGGCGGTCGGGCCTTCGTGGGTGTCTCGTTGAGTCACCGCGTGATGCTCTTCGCTCGTAGCGCGCGCCCTCCTCCGCCCGACGAGGACGTCACGCTCACGGGCCGCCTCGAAGACTGGCACGGGCCCGAGCAAGGGGAGTTCGGCACCGTCTCTCCCGATGGGCTGACCATCGCCGCCAACGGAACCTTCCGTGCCGTCCTGCGCGCCCGCGGCGAGCTCTCCGTCCACGTGTGCTGCGGGTGGCGCGACGCGGTCGTCCGCCTCAACGGTACCGGTCGCTACAACGTCGTGCTTCGCCTGCGCGAGTGATCCCTCTTCAGCTCCATCCATTTCAAGGTCGTCGCGCCCGCCTTCGGACCGGGGTTGGTCGCGTCCCGCGCCGGCACCACCGGGCAAGCGAAAGCAGGCGCCCCTGCGGGGCTGCCCGAAGCGATCGACCACCCGTTCGCCGTCGATCGCGGAGACAGGCAATGCATCGGGCATCGCGACGACCTTCCGAAAGCCCCGCAGGGGCGCCTGCTTTGTGCGCCCGGCATGGGCGTTGGCTTCGGGGTGCAAGTCCCCGGGAAAGTAGGTCATGACGATCCACGCGAGAGGCAAGGGCAGCGAGGCAACGGACTGTCTGAAGGAAGCCCGACGCGAAACGGCGAGCCGACGGACAGAAAGCCGATGTGAGGCCGTGCGGTCTGGGGCGAGCGGGCAAGGAGCCGCGAAGCTCCAATGACCAAGAGACCGTGCGGTAGATCGGGCGGTTGCGCCGTGAAAGCCAGCGTTTCTTACCCGGGGAGATCCTGCTTCACGCCTGAAAGGGCGACACACACCAACGTGCGGCGCAGGAAGTCAGCAGAGGTCGTAGTAGCGCGTCCGAAAACCTGGGCTCCCGCGCCGACGTCGCCAACGACGTCGGAGACACGACGGGGAACGCCACGACGAAGGGCCGACGGCCGCGCAAAGGACCAAACGGAAGGGAGGGTGCATCGACCATGAGTCTCAAAAGGGAACCGCCTCAGATGCCCGGGACACCACCGGGGCGAGGGAGGCGCGACGAGGGTGAAGCCCTCAACGCGCAGCCCCGCGAGGAAGACCCCACGGCGACGAAAGGAGACGAGCACTCGGGCACCAGCGCCTTGCTGGAGGCGGTCCTCGGAAGGGACAACCTCTTGCGGGCGCTCCAGCGGGTGCAGAGCAACCGGGGCAGCCCCGGAGTGGACGGGATGGAGACGAAGGATCTCGCGGCCCACCTGCGTGTGCACTGGCCGCGTCTGCGCGAGGACCTCCTCGCGGGGCGCTACCAACCGCAGCCGGTGAGATCGTGCGAGATCCCCAAGGCGTCGGGCGGCACGAGGACTCTCGGCATCCCGACGGCCCTGGATCGTCTCCTCCAACAGGCGATCCTCCAGGTGCTTCAGCCTCGATTCGATCCGACCTTCTCACAGCACAGCTACGGGTTCCGCCCGGGGCGCAGCGCGCACGACGCGATTGTCGTCGCACAGCGCTACGTCCAGGAGGGGCGCGGGGTGGTGGTGGACGTGGACCTCGAAGCGTTCTTCGACCGCGTGAACCACGACGTGCTGATGGGCCGGTTGGCCAAACGCATCGAGGACAAGCGCCTGCTGAGGCTCATCCGTCGCTACCTGGAGGCCGGGATGATGGCCGACGGGATCGCGACGGCGCGGACGGAGGGAACGCCGCAAGGCGGCCCGCTGTCACCACTGCTGGCGAACGTGCTTCTGGACGAAGTGGACAAGGAGTTGGAGCAGCGCGGTCACGCGTTCGTGCGCTACGCCGACGACCTCAACGTGTACGTGAGGTCGGAGCGGGCGGGCGAGCGAGTGATGGCATTCCTGCGGGAGCGCTTCGCGTCGCTGCACCTCCGGGTCAACGAGTCCAAGAGCGCGGTGGCGCCGGTCAAGGGACGGAAGTTCCTGGGCTTTCAGTTCTACGCGCACGGCGGAGAAGTGAAGCGAGGGGTGTCGGCGAAGTCGCAAGAGGCGTTCAAGGCGCGTGTGCGGGAGCTCACGAGCCGGACGGCGGGTCGCAGTCTGGTGCAACTGATCGAGAGGCTGAATCGGTACCTGCGTGGGTGGTGGGCGTACTACCGCCTCACGCAGCAGACGAAGCTCTTCGAGGGGCTGGACGAGTGGATTCGCCGTCGCCTTCGGATGGTGCAACTGAAGCACTGGAAGCGAGGCATCACGATCTACCAGTCGCTGCGCGCCCTTGGACAAGGGGACGAAGCAAGCTGGAAGTCGGTGGCCTCGGCCGGTGGCTGGTGGCGCCGCGCGCTCCGCCTGGGCTTCACGCTCCGACCCAGTTGGTTCGACAGCCTCGGGTTGTGGAGGCTACGGAGGTGACCTCAACCGTCCGAACCGCCGGATGCGGACCCGCTTGTCCGGTGGTGTGGCAGGGGTCGGCTCCTCCTCACGGAGGGGCCGCCCCTATGCCGATCGCTTGCCCGGTGGTGCCGGCGCGGGACGCGACCAACCCCGGTCCGAAGGCGGGCGCGACGACCTTGAGAGCAATCGCCCTCAGCTCTCCAGCAGCTTGAGCAGCTTCTCGCGCGAGGTGAGCCCGAGGTGCTGCCCGCGCCGCTCGCCCCCGACGAACACCATCACCGTCGGCGCCCCGCGGATGCCGTAGCGCGCGGCGGTCTCCGGCGCGTCGTCGATGTCGACGGTGATGACCTTCACCCGCCCGACGTGTTCGTCCGCGATGCGCGACACGATGGGGTGCAGCGCGCTGCACGGGCCGCACCACTTCGCGCCGAAGTTCACCATCACCGGAAGCTCCGCGCGTAGCACCTCGGCCTCGAAGGTGGCGTCGTCGATGGCGATCATGTTCTTGCTGGGGTTCATTGGCTCGTCTCTCCTTCGAGGGTGCATAGGTGTCCGCGCGCGCCGCCCTTACGCAGAAAATCTCATCGCAATGCGCTGGTAAGATCCGTCCCCGTCGGCACCTTCACTCCACCGTGCACCACGCCATCGAACCCACCGCCCCCTTCGATCCCCTCGACGTGCTCGGGCAACTTCTGCCCGCCCAGCGCCGGACGCTCACCCGCGTCGCGCGCCGTGAAGGCGTCTCCGCCGTGGACGCCGTCGACGTCGTACAGGATGCGCTGTGCACCTTCCTCGCGATGGCGTCGCGCGGGGAGTCGCCCGCTGCCATCGGGGAGGTGACGGCGCTGCTCACGGCCATCGTCCGCAACGCCGCGCGCAACCGTCGCCGCCGCCACGACGTGGCTCTCCCTCATGTCGCCGTGGAGGCCGCGCTCGCCCCTGATGATCCTTCGTCCGAGGAGCTCGTCGCGCGCGCCGAGGAGCACGTGCGGCTGCGGGCCTGCGTCGATCGGCTCTGCGACACGCAGCGCGCGGTGGTGCTGCTGCGGATGCTCGAGGAGCGCCCGGGCGAGGACGTCGCCGAGGCGCTGGGTATCACCCGCGGGTACGTCGACGTGCTGCTCCACCGGGCGAAGGCGTCGCTGCGGGTGTGCATGACGGGCTGAGATGGCTCCCGCCCGGTCAGCGTCGGCGGTTCGCCGCGTGACCAGCCCGGAGGTACCAGGAGGCAGAACTGGCGCGCGGCAGCGGGCGTGAGGTCCGCCCCTTTCAAGGTCACCAAGTCCGCTTGCAGACCGGGGTTGGTCGCGTCTCGCGCCTGCACCCGGGCAAGCGAAAGCAGGCGCCCCTCCGGGGCTTCCAGAAGCAATCGAGCACCCCAAACAGGCTCATGATTCCCAGGTCCACGCTGCGGCGTGGCCCTGGACGCTTGTGGCTTGATGGCAATGGCGACCTTCCGAAAGCCCCGGAGGGGCGCCTGCTTTGTGCGCCCGGCATGGGCGTTGGCTTCGGGGTGCAAGTCCCCGGGAAAGTAGGTCATGACGATCCACGCGAGAGGCAAGGGCAGCGAGGCAACGGACTGTCTGAAGGAAGCC
>JBGARZ010000028.1:0-97491 GCA_044229975.1 Polyangiales bacterium | reverse complement strand
AGAGCGCCCACCTGCACCGCCAGCCCGCGTCCCCGATGGCTTCCTCTTGGGAGCGGCCGTGTCTCCGACCGACTCGTCCGTGTCGTCGGCGAACTCGTCCTCCCGCAACGCCGCCATCTCCGCCGGGCGCAGGTACTCCCGCCGCAGCAGCGTCACCTCGTCGTCGGTGAGCGTGCGCTTCTCGCCAGGCCGCAAGCCCTCCGCCGTGATGCCGGCGAAGGACATCCGCGCGAGGCGCATCACGAACAACCCGACCGCTTCACACATCCGATGGATCTGCCGGGTGCGCCCCTCCTTGAGCGTCACCTCCATCCACGTCGCGCCATCGTTGATGGGCTCGCCCCGCTCATCGGACACCATCGACGGCGTGTGCCTCAGCAGCTTCACCTCCGCCGGAAGGGTCTTGCGCCGGGCCTCGTCGGGGTCGCTCTCCGACGGCGCCAGCATCACGCCCTCCCGCAGCTTGTCGAGCTGAAGGTCGGTCACCACCCCGCGCACCTTGCACACGTACACCTTCGGAACGGCCTTCCGCGGGTGCAACAGCGCCTGCGCCAACGCGCCGTCGTTGGTCGCGAGCATCACGCCCGACGTGTGGAAGTCCAGCCGTCCGACGGGGTAGGCCCGCGCCGGGAGATCTTTGAGGATGTCGGCCACGGTCGGCCGCCCCTCCGGGTCATTGAGCGTCGTCATCACGCCGCGCGGCTTGTGCATCACCACGTGCACCAGCGGCTCGGACACCAGACGCCGACCGTCGAACTCCACCTTGTCGCGTCGCGGGTCGACCCGAACGCCCATGTCCGTGACGACCCGCCCGTTCACCCGAACGCGGCCCGCAGCGATCAGCTCCTCGGCGTGACGACGTGAAGCCACGCCAGCGCGCGCGAGCACCTTCTGCAAACGCTCACCTTTGGTGGTCGTCACGGGGTCGGGCTCGGAGCCGTCGCAGGCGTCGTCGGGGTCGTGGGAGCCGCGGTCGGAGCCGGAGCGTCAGGTGTCGGCGTCCCCGGCGGGGGCGCGGGCTGGGACGACGGCTGCTGCGCGCTCTGCTGCACGCGCGCCGGTGCGAGCCGATCGATGCGGTCCCACTGGTCGGCGCGACCGTCGTGGTCGTAGTCCCGACCGATGCGAACCACGTTGCCGTGCGTGTCGAAGAACTCCCAATAGTCCGGGTGGAAGTCGGGGCTCGTGTCGGCCTGGAGTTCCCGCTCGGCGCGGAAGGGGCGGCGGTCACGATAGTAGAGGCGCATGTCGACCATGCCGTCGGCGTTGGTGTCCGACTCGCGCCGCACCACCTCCCCGCCCTCGAAGTACGTGATTGCGTCGATGCGGCCATCGAAGTCGCGGTCTTCCTCCTCGCGGAGCGTCCGTCCCTCGTCGTTGTAGAAGCGGAAGACGTCCTTGCTCCCGTCATGGTTGAGGTCGACCTCGCGGCACACCAGCACGGAGTGCACCTCCGACCCCTCGCCGACCGTCTGAAACACCTTCCGAACGTCCGTCACCCCGTCACTGTTGGTGTCGTACTCGCTCGACGTCCGCCCTGGCCGCGTCGCGTCGCACCGGCTGCGGTCTTCCCGCGCCGTCGCCGTCTGCAACCCCGTCGCGTTGCGCAGCACCAGCCGCCGCGCCGTCGTCCCGCTGCTCGAACACCCCAACGCCAACACCACTCCCAGGACCGCCCAGCGCCTCATCGCCCGCCACCCTTCTGCCCGCCGACACCAGCGTCACCCGCCGTCGCCGCCGGGGTCGTCACCGTCGTCACCGTCGTACCGCCCGCTCCCGCAGACGCTGGAGTTCCGGCGTCATCCTCGTCGGGCGACCCGTCCCGGTTGGCGTCCGTCGCCGAGTACGTCACCCGCCCGGAGTCGTCGAAGCGCTCCCAGGTGTCCACGCGCCCATCGCCGTCGGCGTCGCGCCGCAGCTCGACCACGCGGCCCCCGCGGTACTCCCGCCAGGTGTCGGTCAGCCCGTCGAAGTTGGTGTCCATCACGTCCCGCGCGATGGCACCGCCCTCGAAGGTCGCCACCACGTCGATGCGACCGTCGAAGTCGTAGTCGTCCTCGACCCGCGTGACCTGACCGCTCGACGGGTCGAACCACCGCAGGATGTCCACCCGACCGTCGAAGTTGGCGTCCGTCTCGCGGCAACGCGGCCGACCGCCGGACATCTCGGTCCGGATGTCCACCTGCCCATCGCCGTTGACGTCCAGCGTCGTGACGTCCGTCCCCGTCACGCACGCCTCGTGCGGCATCGCCGCGCTCCGCGGCTCACGCGACGCCGCCGCGCTCTCCCCCGATCGCCGCCCCACCCCCGACGTGGCGTCGCTCGAACAACCCGCGATCACCACCGCGGCCAACGCCGCCACTACCCGTACCCGGTCCGTCATGCACTGCTCCGTCCGCCTCGCAGACCTATCGTCCAACCGCGACCAGCGCGGACGGCGCACTCTACGGATCTTCGCCCCCCACGGGCAAGCGCGCCTGCCACTCCCCCCGCCGACCCGCAAGCCCAACCCCGAAATCACCCTCGTTCCGATACAAATCCGGGAAAGCCCGATGCCAGGCCATGACCCCGGAAGATCGCGTTGACGGTGGCCCTACCCGCATCGTAGGGTACAGTCATTGGTCACCCCGATTTCCGGGTTGCGCAGAGGTGCATCGTGGACGAAAAGCTCGGAAGCACCGCGATCGCCAACCTGCCCCTCACCCGGGACGAAGTGCCATCTACGCCACCGATCGCTGCGGGACAGAGGGTCATGCCGCGCAAGAAGGTCTCGACGACGATCTACATCGAGCCAGAGCAGCTTGAGCTTCTGAAGCTCCTCAACGAGCGCACGAAGGTGCCGATGGCGGAGTACATCCGCGAGGGCATCGACCTCGTCTTGCAGAAGCATCGCGAAAAGCTCCCCGGCCAGCTCGCCCTCGTCGACGCATCGGCCGCCCGCCGCCAGCCGTAGACGACTCGTAGATATCTCCTCGCGGAAATCTGCTAGGACGCCGGTCGACCGACCATGGCGACCGAACCGCAATTCATCCGCAACTTCTCCATCATCGCGCACATCGACCACGGCAAGAGCACGCTGGCCGATCGCATCCTCGACTTCACCGGGGCACTCTCCGCGCGTGAGCGCGTCGAGCAGTTCCTCGACAAGATGGACATCGAGCGAGAGCGCGGGATCACCATCAAGGCCCAGCACGTCCGCCTCTCCTACAAGGCCGACGACGGGCAGACCTACCAGTTCAACCTCATCGACACGCCCGGACACGTCGACTTCACCTACGAGGTCTCGCGCTCGCTCTCGGCCTGCGAGGGCGCGTTGCTCGTGGTCGACAGCACCCAGGGGGTCGAGGCCCAGACCCTCGCCAACGTCTACCTCGCCGCCGACGCCAACCTCAACATCGTCCCGGTGCTCAACAAGGTCGACCTCCCCAGCGCCGACCCCGACCGCGCACGCCAGGAGATCGAAGACGTCGTCGGCATCGACGCCTCCGAAGCCGTGCTCGCGTCGGGCAAGACCGGCATCGGCATCAAGGACATCCTCGAAGCCGTCGTGAAGAAGGTGAAGCCCCCGGTCGGCGACCCGAAGGCTCCCCTCCGCGCGCTGCTCTTCGATAGCTGGTTCGATAACTACCGCGGCGCCGTCGTCGTCGTGCGGGTCATGGAGGGCACGCTCCGCAAGGGCGACAAGGTCTACTTCATGGCCACGCAGCGGGAGTACGAGGTCACCGAGATCGGCGTCTTCACCCCGCACCCCATCGCCCTCAACGAGCTCGGGCCGGGTGAGGTGGCCTTCCTCGCGGCCAACATCCGCTCGGTGCACGACACCAAGGTCGGCGACACCATCACCCACGCCAAGCGACGCGCGACCGAAGCCCTCCCTGGCTACAAAGACGTGAAGCCCATGGTGTTCGCCGGGATCTTCCCGACCGACAGCGCGGACTACTCCGCCCTGCGTGACGCCCTCGAGAAGCTCCGCCTCAACGACGCCTCCTTCCGCTTCGACCCCGACACCTCCGACGCGCTCGGCTTCGGGTTTCGCTGCGGCTTCCTCGGGCTCCTCCACATGGAGATCATCCAGGAGCGCCTGGAGCGTGAGTACAACCTCGACCTCATCACCACCGCCCCCAGCGTGGTGTACCGGGTGCGCCTCCGCTCGGGTGAGACGGTCGACGTCGAGAACCCCTCCCGCCTCCCCGACCCGGGCCGCATCCTCGCCATCGACGAGCCCTTCCTCAAGATGACGCTCCACACGCCGGCCACCTCGGTCGGCGCCATCATGCAGCTCTGCCAGGACCGCCGCGGCACCCAGGTCGGGATGCAGTACAACGGTCCCGACCGGGTGATCCTGTCGTACGAGATGCCCCTCAACGAGGTGCTCTTCGACTTCTTCGACAAGCTCAAGAGCGCCTCCAAGGGCTACGCCTCGATGGACTACGAGCTCATCGGGTACCGCGAGGGCGACCTCGTCCGCGTCGACATGCTCGTCAACGGCGAGGCCGTCGACGCCCTCAGCGTCATCCTCAACAAGGAGAAGTCGCAGAAGCGCGGCCGCGACCTCGCGTCGAAGCTCAAGGAGGTCATCCAGCGGCAGCAGTACGAGGTCGCCATCCAGGCGGCCATCGGCGGCAAGGTCATCGCCCGCGAGACCATCGGCGCCATCCGCAAGAACGTCACCGCCAAGTGCTACGGCGGCGACATCTCGCGCAAGCGCAAGCTCCTGGAGAAGCAGAAGGAGGGCAAGAAGCGCATGAAGTCGGTGGGCTCCGTCGACATCCCGCAGGAGGCGTTTCTAGCCATCCTCAAGATCGAGTGATACGCCGCCCCCCTTCCCCGCGCCCGAGGTGTCGATGAGCTCTCCCACCATGCAGGACCGGATCTGGTACGCGGCCTGGTACTTTGTGATCCCTGCCGCCCTGGCCGTCGCGCTGGTGCAGTCCCTCGCCCTCCTCCACGTCATCGATGACGCCGCCCCGTGGCTCTACCTCCTCTCCTTCGCCGTGCTCGAGGTGGTCGTCCTCGGCGTGCGCGACCGGGTCATGGGCGCCCGCGGCCTCGGCGTCATGGACCTCCGCACCATCACCTCCGAAGCCCACGAACTCCAGCGCGAGTGCGACCGCCTCTCCAAGAAGGCCGCCATCGCCGGCGCCGCCAAGACCGCCCTCGCCGAGGCCAACGCGGCCATCAACAGCGCCATCGAGGCCAAGGACCCTCAGCGCGCTGCCAAGGCCGTGCGCGCCCTCGACGTCGCCATGGACCAGCACCTCGGTGGCGTTCGCAAGGGAACCACCCGCGAGTACGTCGAGGCCATCGGCGTCGCGGTGCTCGTGGCCCTCGGGGTGCGCTCCTTCGTCGTGGAGGCGTTCAAGATCCCGTCGCCGTCGATGTATCCGACGCTCTCCGTGGGCGACAACATCTTCGTCAACAAGTTCGTCTTCGGGCCGATGGTGCCCTTCTCGCTCAACCGGCTCTTCCAGGGCCGCACGCCCACGCACGGCGAGGTCGTCGTCTTCGTCTACCCGCAGGACCCCTCCAAGGACTTCATCAAGCGGGTCATCGGCCTCCCCGGCGACCGCGTCTGGGTGCGCGAAGACGGGTCCATCGAGGTCAACGGCCATCCCCTCGACCGCTGTGAGGTCGGACCGTGGCGCGGCGACGACGGCGAAGGCATCACGCGGGGAGAGGTTCCGCTGCGGCGGCTCTTCCGCGAGACCCACGGGCAGTACCACTACCTCACGCTCCAATCGCGCGACCCGGCCGAGCGCGAGTCTTCCATGGCCGAGCACTGCGTGCGCGCGCCGTGCACCGTTCCCGCGGGCCACATCTTCGTGATGGGCGACAACCGCGACAACAGCTACGACTCCCGCTACTGGGGCTTCGTCCCGATGCGAAACATCAAGGGGCGCGCGATGAACATCTGGTTCTCCAGCCTCCCCGGCGCCGGCTTCAACCCGCGCTGGGAACGTTTCGGACAGAACATCCTCGGCGAGCCCACCGTCCCGCCCGACCTCACGAGCGGCCTGCGCTCCTGCCAGCGTCGCGACCACTGATTCTTCGATAGACTCCCGCGGGCGTCATGCGTCGCCCGATCGCCGCCACCCTCCTCTGGTGCGCCCTCGCCCTCTCCTGTCAGCGGGGTGACCCGTGGGCGCCGTGTCGGGAGAGTCCGGTGCAGTTCTCCGGCAACGCCCCGCGGTGCGCCACGCCCGCGTGCCGCGCCTGCGAAGCCCAGCTCGACGAGACCTGGCGCGCCCGCACCGACCCGGCGAAGCGGACGGAGTTTCGCATCCAGTTCTTGCGCGCTTCGGCCGACGCTCGCGATCGCTTCGTCGACAAGCGACACCCCGACGGGACCTTCACCTTCGAGCACTGCACCGTCGGAACGGTGCGCGGGGCCTCATGCGCGATGTTCTCGCCGGTGTGCGTGGGCTTCTTCGCGCGGGCGCTGCGCTCGGGGGACACCCCGGTGGCCCAGCGCACCCAGATGAACATCGCCGTCGACCGCGCGTGCGAGGCGCCACGGCGCACGCTCGTCGAGCAGCTCAGCGCGTGTGAGCCCAACCTCGGCGCCGCGGGCTGCGCCGACGCCAACTGCCGCGACTGCATGGTGGGCCACCTCGCGGCGCTGGCGGTGCTCGCGCCGACGGCCGATCAGAGCGAGCGGCAGGAGGAGTTCGGGAGGTTCATTCGCGAGACGAGGGAGCCGGTGGCGCGAGCCATCGCCGAGGCGCTCGGTGCACCGGACACGCCCGCGGACCTCGACCCGGTGGTGGTGCGCCGCGGGCTGCGTGCGTACTGCGTCGACCTGCTGTCGCATAGCGCGGCGGGGATTCCGTTTGCGTGTGGGGTTCCGCTGGCGAGGCTGGCCACGCACCCGGAGTATCCGAGGGAGTTCGGCGAGACCTGGGAGGCGCTGCGGGCCGCGTCCGTGGGTGCATCGCGCGGTGTGGTCGATCGGGTGCTCGACATCGTCGTGACGCAGGCGACGCCGACGCCAGCGGTGATGCAGCAGCTCGATGCGATGGCGCCGACCGCGGTGGTGGAAGGGTACCGACGGGCGGTGAGGTTGCCCGGGGTGACCCCAGCCGCGGACGCGGCGCTGCGCGAGCGGCTCGAACGAATGGGTGGCGTGGTGGCGCCGACGCCGACGGCACCACCGGCCGGGGAGAGTGCGTCGTGCGGCGGTGGACCAGCGGTGTAGTGAACGCTGGAGCGTGCGAGGCGGCGGTGACCAACGGGCGCGCAGCACACCAGGAGTGTTGACGGGTCGGTGGCGAAGGGGCGTCCGCAACACGGTGGGTGTACCGCGCGCCCCTCCCGAACAGACGCGGTGATCACTGGTGGCACGGTCGCTGCTCAAGGCGATCGCGAGGTCATCACCATGAGAACTTCCACCACTGCTTCGACTCTCGCCCTGCTGCTGTCCCTGACCGGCTGCGGGACGATGTTTTCCGCGCGCGCCACCGTGACCCCGCAGGGTGCTTCGGCGCGCGTCACGGCGGACGGACGCGCCGTTGCTGCGGCGGGCGTTCTCGCCGGGCTCGCCACCGCGCTCGCTGAGAGTGGGTCGGCGGATTCACAGGCGACCGTGACCGCTCCGGTTCACGGGGCAGCAAGCACCACCGCGGGCGGTGGCCTCAGCTCAGGTGGCGTCGCCACGACGAGCGGAACCGCGACGACGAGCACCACCGAGACGACCGTCACCACGACCACGACGGCAACCACGGCAACGACTGCGACGACCGCCAGCGCGGGCAGCGCGACGGCCACCATCCAGATGGGACGCGTCGGCGCGGTGAGCATCGAGCGCATCGCCACCACGGGCGACGACGACGTCATCGCGGGCGGGCTCATCACCCTCGACGGCGCACCCATGGTCGATGGTGGACTCATCATCGTCGACGGTGAGGTTCGCCTCGTGGGCGCGACCGGGCCCGCCGCTCGCTCGGGCACCGCGACCAGCACTACGACGACCACGACCACCACGCGCGTCACGACCCGCACGGCCGTCCGCGTGCACGCCCAGGGTTCGGGCTCGGCGCGTTGGCGCATCGCCGATGGCGTCATCGTCGCTGCCGATCGCTCGGGGCATCGCTGGCGTCTGCGCGTGCAGGGCGGCGACCTCGCGGTTCACACCGAAGGGTCCAACCCCCAGGGCCGCGCGGTGTGGGTCCCCACCGAAGGAACCCTCCGCGTCGAGGTCACCGCCATGGGCGACGAGCGACTCGCGCTCACCGGCGACGCCCCCGCCGTCTCGGTTGCGCCCTCGGGTGGCAACGTGGTGCTCGGCGTTCCGACCATGGCCGCGCTCGATGAGCTGCTGCGCGCGGCGCCCGCCGGGAGCGACGACGCACTCCGCCTCGCCTCCGCGGTGCAGGTCACCCTGCGCGAGGCGGAGCGGGCGACCCCGGCGTTCTACAACGTCCCGATTCGCGGGCGCTCGATCGTGCTGGTGGTCGACGTCTCGTACTCGATGCGTGAGCCCGACCCGCGCGCGGTCGACCTCTCCATCGCCCCCGACCTCACGCCCACCAAGCTGGACGTCGCTCGCGCCGAGCTCGTGAAGGTGCTCGGATCGCTCCCCGCCGACGTCGCGGTCAACATCGTGGCGTTCAGCTCCAACGTCACGCCGCTCTGGCAGAGCCCGCGCGTGCTCGACCAGGCCGGGCTCTCCGAAGCCATCCGCTGGATCGCCGGTCTGCGCCCGCGCGACGAGACCGAGCCCGTCGCCGCCATCGAGGCCGCCGCGTCGATGCAGCCCGAGCAGATCGTGCTGCTCTCCGATGGTCGCCCCACCGACCGCGAGACCATCGCCCACGCGCTGCTCGGTCTCGCCGAGGGGGTGTCGTCCCGCATGCGCCTCGACGTCGTCGGCATCGGGCCCGATCAGGACCGCACCTTCCTCGCCGCCCTCGCCGCCCGCGGCCGCGGCGAGCTGCGACTACGCTGATCCGTCGCGCCACGCGGCGCGCGCCCGCGGTCTGATCGTCGCCAGAAACCCTCCCTCCACCGATGCCAACGCCTCCACCGCCGGATCGACCACGGCCGCCCAGCGCGACCGCAGGCCAGGCAGCGACTCCTCCAAGGACGTCCCGCGAGCGCGCAGCGTGACGGGCGCGTCGGTCATCACCCCGGCGCGCACCAGCATGGCCCGCCGCGCGGGCTCGATGAAGTTGCGGTCGACCTGCACCAGCGACTCTTCCAGACCCGCGAGCACCTGGCCCGCGTGGCTCTCGAAGGCCGCCTGCCGACGCACCGCCATCGAGCGCAGCGCCTCCTCGTGCGCCGACCCCGCCTGCCGCATCGCCACCGCGAGGCCCGACTCAGCCCGCGTGCGCTCGGCCGCGAGCTGCTTCAACTGAACGCCCGCCCGATCGGAGTCCTCCCTCACCCGGCGCGACTCGGTGGTCATCCGCTCGACCCGCGCGCGCAGCTCGTTGCGGGCCGCCACCGCCGCGGCCAGAAGCTCCTCGGCCTGGGCGGTTGCCAGCCGGCGTGGTGGGAGCGCGGCGGCGAGTTCCTTCTCGACGTCGTGGAGTTCTTTCTGGGCCTGGGCCTCGCGGCGGCGGCCCTCTTCCAACTGCTGCGTGAGCGCCGTGATGCTCGCCTGCTCTGCGGTCTCGCGACCCCGCAGCCGCGCGACCTCCGCGTTGGCCGCCACGATGCGCTGCTGCCGCTGCTGGAGCTCGGAGCGCAGGTCGCCCACCTCGTCGTCCAGCTCCAGGAGCTTCTTGCGCCAGTCGTCCTTGCCGAAGAGCGTCGGCTCCTCGCTGCGGTGCCGGGCCAGCATCGCCTCCTTCACCTGGATCGCCTGCGCCCACTCGGTCGCGTCGGTCTGGATGGTCGCGATCTGCGCGAGCGCCCGCTGCGCCTCGGCCTGCACCGCGGTCATCGCCTGCGTGCGCGCCTGCCCCTCGGAGGTGATCGCGGCGAGGGCACCGCGCGCGTGATCGAGCGCGTCGTGCCGGGTGCACCAGCGCAGCACCAGCTTGGCGGACTCGACCTCTCGCAGGAGCTCGACCTCGCGCGCGTTCATGGCGGCGACTTCTCCTTCCACGCGCCGGAGCTGGACGCCGAGCTCGTCCTGGGCGCGGAGAAGGTTGGCCTCCTGCTGGGCGAGCGACTCCATGGCCTGACGGAGCTGCTGCACCGCCGGGGTCTCGGGGACGGGTGAAGTGATGAGGTCGTCGGGCAGGTGGGCTGCGAAGGGCAGCGCGTCGGGCCACGACGGCGGCACCTCGCAGCGGGCGACCTTGGAGAGCGCGGCGATGGCATCGCGGAGCACCGGGAGGGCCTTGCCGTAGAGGCCACCGACGCGAGCGACATATTCGAGGTAGAGGGCGTCGGCCGTGTCGAGACGGGTGAGGTCGGGACGTTTGGCGGCGCGGACGGCTTCGAGCAGGCGCTTGCAGAGGTCGCGGAGCTGGGCGGCCTCGGGCTCGAACTGACGGAGGAGCTCGGCCTCCTGGGCGCGGCTGTGTTCGAGCTCGGTGCGCTCCATGGACTCGGCGACGGCGCTGATGCGGGCGGGCGCGGCGGAGAGCTGTTCGAGGCGGGTGAGCTGGCGGGTGAGCTCGGCGCGGGCGGCGGTGACGCAGGTCGCGAGCGCGGTGAGGTTGGCGTCGTCGTCGCCCTGGAACGCGAAGCGACCGGACACCTCGTAGACATCGGTGAGCCCCTGGAGGGTGGACGAGTCGCGCGGGCGCCAGAGGCGATCGGCAGAGGGCGCGGCGGCCGTGGCGGAGGACTCGGTCGTGAGGTGGGTCGCGACGTCAGCGAAGGGCGCGAGGCCGTCGCGGAGGCAGCGGTCGCCGAGGTCGAGCACCGCGAGCGCGGACTCGAACTCCGCGAGGGCCGAGAGGTACGCGCGAACACAGGCTTCCCGGGATGAGCTCGTGGACATCGGCGGGAGTTATATCAGGGCGGGGACGGACTCAGCTTTTCACCTTGTGGGGCAACGAGGTGAAAAGCTGAAACCGTCCCCAGCCGAAGACCCGAAGGGGACTGCGATCAGAAGCGGACGTTGTCGATGGTGACGTCGTAGCCGGTGGTCATCCCGGGCGGGTGCACCTCGCGCAGCTCGCAGTTGGTGATGACACCGGCGGCGTTGACGCGTGTGGTGACGTCGACGGCGCGCCACATGGCGCCGCGGCCGAAGCCGCCGACCCCGACGAAGCCCGTCACCAGGTCGGGGGCGGCGCCGTAGGTTCCGTAGAGACGACCGCCGCAGAAGATGTTGACCAGCGGGTGGGTGAGCGTGTTGGAGAAGTTGTGCGCCAGCACCCGGAACGTGTCGCCGTCGCGGGGGCGGTCGATGTTGATGTTCTCGGGGGTGCCGCGGATCTTCGAGAGGTTGTTGTCGATGTCGAGCCGGGGGTTGGCGCAGAAGCCCAGCGCCCGCCACTCGGCGCCGTGTGGGCCGTCCTGGCACTCGCTGAGCGGCGAGTTGGCGTAGCCCCAGTTGGCGCGGGGCGTCGCGCCGTCCATCCCGCGGATCACGGCCTCGCAGTTGGCCCAGCTACAGTTGGACTCCGCGCTGGGTTCGCGAGCGCCGAGGCCGGGCCACCACGGATCCATCGTTCCGGGGCGGCTCAGGTAGAGGTCGACGTCGACGTCGTTGCTGCGGTCCCAGCAGAGCTCGACGCGCAGGCCAGGGCCGGCGATGTGCACGACGAAGGTACACGTGAGCGTCACGCCCTCGGCCGTGACGACCGTGAGCGTCACGGTGTAGTCGCCGGAGAGCGACGGACGGAATACGGCATCGCGGGCGTTGGGCGTCGTGAGCGCGAAGCTCGGGATGGCGACGAGCTGGTCGCACGGTCCGCCGCGGACGGTCCAACGCCAGGAGAGCGCGCGGCCGCCGAAGAAGAGCCCGCCATTGAGCGGATAGTCCGCGAAGGGTCGACCATCGGGGACGCGTGAATCACCAGGGCCAGGGCAGAGGATCGGGCAGTCGGTCTCGCGGGGACAGCCGGTGCACGCGTTGTCCTGGCCGTTGCAGACGTCGGGCTGCGGGGAGATGCCTCCCTCACACGCGCCCCAGAGGCCGGTGGCGAGGCAGCGCTGGGTTCCGTCTCGGCAGGCGCCCACGTCGCGGCGACCCGGCGGGCCGTCGAAGCACGGCTGAACCGCGCCCGCGAGGCAGGTGCAGCCTTCGTCGATGGGACCATCACAATCGTCATCGAGCCCGTTGCCGCAGAGCTCGACGCGGCCGCAGCGATCGGGGACGGGCGCGCACACATCGGGGCGATCGGGAACGTCCCTGACATCG
Organism: Polyangiales bacterium; assembly: GCA_044229975.1. GTDB lineage: Bacteria > Myxococcota_A > Polyangia > Polyangiales > SCUS01. Next base: position 85,226 of record JBGARZ010000028.1, on the reverse strand, counting down.
ACGACGTCGGGAGCATCACTCGCATCGAACACATCGGGGGCGTCGAAGACATCGGGGACGTCCACGGACACCGCGACATCGGGGATGTCGATGGTGCTGGGAACGTCGGGTGCGTCGATGGTGCTGGGGACGTCAGGGAGGTCGATGGCGCTGGGCACATCGGGAACGTCCGATGCGGCGTCGCGGGCCTCGACGATCAGGCCGGTGCGAGCTCCGCAGCCCGCCATCACCAACGCCAGCAAGGCCGTTCGCAGGGACATCGCGGTGCTCACTCCATCGAATGCACGAAGAGGCCGCTCCGCAGCTTGGGCTCGAACCACGTGCTCTTGGGCGGCATCAGGCGACCGGCGTCGCTCACCGCGAGCAGCTCGCTGATGGCGGTCGGGTACATCGCGATGGCCAGCGACCAGCCCTCTTCGCGGACGCGGCGTTCGAGCTCGCCCGTTCCGCGGATGCCGCCGACGAAGTCGACGTGGTCGTCGCGGCGCGGGTCGGTGATGCCAAACACCCGATCGAGGATGAGGTCCTGGCAGAGCGAGGCGTCGAGCGAGGCCACCGGGTCGGTGTTGTCCCAGAGGCCGGGGCGCACCGTCGCGAGGTACCAGCGGCCGTCGAGGAAGAAGCCCATGCTCTTCGGCGCGGGCGGCTCGGCTCGCTCGGCGGGCTCGATGGAGCACACGTCCATCAGCGCCGCGAGCAGCGCCTCGGGCGAGCGCCCCTGTCGATCGCGAACCAGCCGGTGGTACGCGAGGATCTGGAGCTGCGCGTCGGGGAAGAGCACCGCGAGGAAGGCGTTGTGCTGGCCCGACATGCCCTGGCGCTTCGCGTGAACCCGCGACGACGCCGCGCTGCGGTGGTGCCCGTCGGCCACGTAGAGGTTGGGCACCGCGACCAGCGCGCGCACGAGCGCGTCGGACTGCGCCGCCGTCGGGACCCACACGGTGTGGCGGATGCCATCGTCCGTGGTGAGGTCGGTGTCGGGCGCGGTGGCCGTGATGGCGGCGACCATCGCGTCGATGTCGGGACGCGCGCGATAGGCGAGAAACACCGGCTCGTCGTGGGCGCCGAGGGTGTCGATGTGGCGGGTGCGATCGTCCTCTTTGTCAGCGCGGGTCTTCTCGTGTTTGCGGATGATGTCGCGGTCGTACTCCTCGACGGACACGCAGCCCACGAGGCCGACCTGGTGGTGGGCGCCCATGGTCTGCGCGTAGACGTAGAGACGCGCCGCGGGGTCGGCGACGAGCACGCCACGCGCGGTGAACTCGGCGAGGTTGCGCGCGCCCTGGGTGTAGACCTCGTCGGCGTGCTCGTCGGTTCCGGGCGGGAGGTCGACCTCGGGGCGGGCGACGCGGAGGAAGCTGTCAGGGTTGCCCGCCGCGAGCGCGCGGGCCTCGCGGGTGTTGACGACGTCGTACGGGGGCGATGCGACGCGGGCGGCGATGGCGGCCGGTGGGCGCAGCGCGCGAAACGGTCGGACGAGTGCCATGGCGGACGAAATCGCACGCCGGGGCGGCGGGTGTCCATCGGAGGAGGCAGCGGTCAGTCGGACCCAGCGCTCGCGCAGCGGGACAGCGCCTGCGCGGCCTGGGTGCGGAGCGAGGCTTCGGCGTTTTCGGGCATGCCAAGCGCGACGGTGGCGGCCGCGTCGCAGGCGCCACGACGAGCGAGACGCACGGTGAGTCGCAGGGTGACCTCCGCGCGCCGCACCCCGCGGGGGAACTCGGTGAGGTAGTCGCGGGCCGCGCGTTCCATCAAGGCGTCGCGGGTGGCGTCGAGCGCGAGCACCAGCACGTAGCGAGCGTCTTCGCGGCGGGCGTCGCTCGCGGGTGACGCTGCGAGGAAGCGGCGGAGGGAAGTCGCAGCGGCCGCGGGGTCGCCCTGTAGATAGGCGAGCGCCCCCGCGCGGAAGTCCCGCGAGGCGGGCGATGGGAGCTGCACGCGCGATGGCTCGGCGCGCGGGGTGACGACGGGCGGCGCGACGACGGGCGACGGCTCGGCGACCACTGCGGTGGGGAGCTCCCAGGAGTCACCCGCGGCGATGAGGCGCTCGGTCGCGCCCAGGTACCGAACGGCCACCAGCCCTTCGGTGACGCGAACCCTTTGCAGATGACCCTCGTGGGCCTCGACCGCGAAGCGGGTGCCGCGCACCTCGACCTCGGCGTCGGTGAGCGCCACCACGAAGCGCTCGGTCGGGCGGCGGTGCACCACCGCGAGGTGGATGGTTCCGGCGGTGAGGGCGATGCGGGTGTCGGGCCCGGCGCGCTCGACGCGGTAGAGGGCACCGGGGTCGGGGCGGAGCGTACCTGCACCTGCGAGGTCGACGCCGTCGGTGCGGGCGATGGGCGGGCGCGTGACCGGCGACGGGCGACGCGACACGCGCACACCGACGACGGCCATCGCCAGCACCGCGGCGACCATGACGGCGCGGGTGACCCACGGGGTCGACGGGCGAGCGCGCGACAGGGACGCGATGACCTCCGCGCGCACGCGTTGCGCGGCCGCAGTGTCGAGCGCGACCTCGGGCAGTGACGACGCGGTCTCGCGCAGCGAGCGCAACGAGGCGAAGTGGGCCTCGCAGGCGGAGCAACCGCGGGCGTGGTTGATGGCCGCGGTGTGGGCGGTGGGATCGAGGCGTCCGTCGAAGGCGGCTTCGACGTCGAGCGAGCGGTCACAGGGCGCGAGCGCGGCGGTGTTCACGAGGCACCTCGCGCGTCGAGGACGGTACGCAACGCGAGCCGTGCGTGGTGCAGCCGCGTCCACACCGTGTTGATCGGAACCCCGAGCGCCTGCGCCACCTCCTCGCCCTTGAGACCCTGAACCTCGTGCAGGACGAGCACCTCGCGCTGCGCGTGCGAGAGCCCGGCGAGGGCCCGCTCGAAGGCCGCCATGTCCTGCCGGTCGCTGGCCTGCCGCTCGGGGTCAATGGCGTCGTGGGGCAGGTCGAGCTCGTGCTGATGGGCCTGCCAGAGGCGCCAACGACGCACGAGGTTGCGACGCTCGCGGCGCGCGTGCTGGATGGCCACGCCGATGATGAACGACCGCGCCGACGACTCGGGGTGATGGTTGTGGGCGGCGCCGGGGAGCGCGAGGAAGGTGGTCTGCACGAGGTCGTCGAGGTCGAGGTGTGTTCCGCGGAGGCGGGCGAGCACGGCGTAGACGTCGCGGTGGTAGCGATCGAAGGCGACGCCGAGCGCGCTGGCGTCACCCGCGGCGACCCGTCGGAGCAGCACGGCGTCGTCCTCGGGGACCAGCGCGAGCATCGGTCGGGCGTGGGCGCGCGGGCTCATCGGTGGGGTTCCCAGGTGAGGCCGAGGCAGAGCGCCGACGCGGGAGGGTTGTCGGCGCCCACATCGACCGCGCCCTCCACGCGGACGAAGGCGCCGAGCGAGCGGGTGAAGCGCCACCCGGCGGACGCCTCGATGCCGAGGCGCGGGAGCCAACGCGAGGGCTCGGCGGCCGCGTCATGGGAGATGCCGCCAAAGCCGCCTGCTTCGAGGGTGAAGCGACCGATGGTCCAGCGCGCGCGGGCCGAGACGACCATGAACGACTGCGTGCGGCCCTGCGCCTCCTGACGAACGGAGCGTGGAGCGTCGCGTTCATCGTCGTTGTTGCCACGCGCGAAGCTCATGCCCGCGCGCAAGGTGAGCGCAATCCGCGGCGTGGCGGCGCCGATCTCGGCGGTCCAACGTCCGCTCAGATCGTTGTCCGCGTAGGTGGCGCCGATGGTTCCGGAGACGAGGAGCGACCACGCGCTGCGAGGCGCCCGTGGAGGTGTCGGGCGCACGATCACGACGGGCGCCGGGGCGGGCGGGACCACCGGAGCAGGCGGCGCAACGGGAGCTTCGGGCGGGGCAGCGGGCTCGACGGGCGCCGCATCGGAGGCCGGGACGGCGAGCACCGAGAGCAGCGTGGGGAGCAGGTCTTCGAGGGACTCCAGGTTGCGCACCGCGATGCGACCGTCGTCGAGGGAGATGTGGATGGTGAGCTCGCGGGCGTTCCATTCGAGGCGGGCGCGCGAGGGCTGACAAGCGGCGTGCGTGGGAAGCGCGGTCGCGGCGTGGTCGAGCGCGCGGCGGAGGCGCTGCGCGACGCGCGGAGGAATGGACTCGGAGAGCTCGAAGGACGGTGGGCAGGCGGCGGGCGGCGGCGACTGGGCCGCGGCGGAACGACCAGCGACGAGGGCCGCGGCGACGATCGCAGGGGCGGTGATGGATCGGCGCTGCATGGGCTTGCTCGTGGTCCGTCGCCGCGACGGAGGAGAACCTTCATGAACTTCTCCGAAATCGTCCGAGCGCGCGAATCGACGCCTCGCGATGAAGGCACTCGACCGGTCGGGGCGATGGGGCAGTCGACGAGGGTGCGTGACGCGCCCCGTCCTTCCACCAATCGAGGAGAGACCGATGAACCGATGGATGCTTGTGCTGGGCGCGATCGCGATGACGGGCTGCCACTTCCACGACGGCTGCGACGACGACCCATGCCACCGCGACGACCACGACCGCGGATCGAGGACAGAGCGCCGTCGCCCGCCCGATCGTGACGACGAGTGCGAGGTCGAGACGAGGGACGCTGGGAGCCGACCGGACGCGGGCGGACAGACCGTGGTCGACGCTGGAGCCGCCGACGCGACCACGAGCACGGGGCGATGCGCCCTCGACCGGGACTGCGCGGCAGCCGGAGCGGGCCTCGTCTGTGACGTGCGATCGGGCGCGTGCGTAGCGCCGACGCAGTGCACCGCCGACGCCCAGTGCGCGAGCGGGGAGGTGTGCCTCGCGGGTCGGTGCCTCGCGCTGACGGCGGTGTGCCAGTTCGCGACCGACTGCGGCGGCGGACGGGACTGCGTCGACGGGCGATGCCTAGCGGGCTGCGGCGCGGCCTCGGCCTGCCCAAGCAGCCAGGTGTGTGTGAGCGGGTACTGCACCGAGCCGACGACGACGGGCGGTCAGTGCACGCGGGCGACGGACTGCGCCGCGGGCTCGGTCTGCGCCGACGGCCGGTGCGTGGCGGCGTGCTCGACGGCGACGCCGTGCGGGGCGGGCGAGGTGTGCGTCGCGGGGTTCTGCCGGGTGGACACGGCGCCGCGGCGCTTCTGCGAGCGCGACGCCGAGTGCGCCGCCGGGAGCGTGTGCCGCCGCGGGAGCTGCCGCGCCGCCTGCCCCAACGGAACCATCGCCGAGTGCCTGCGCGTCGACGTCGCCTTCGACACCTGCGGCCCCGACCTGCTGTGCACCAACCCATTGGAGCTGCGCCCCGAGTGCGCCCGCACCGCGGACTGCACCGCCCCCTCGACCTGCATCAACGCCCGCTGCCGATAACGGTCGGGCTCAGCCGACCAATCGCCACGCGCTCTCGATCATGGCGTCGAGCCCTCGCGTCGGGCGCCAGTCGAGCGCCCGCTCGGCGAGCCCGATGGAGGCCACCAGCGCCGCCGGGTCTCCGTCCCGCCGCGGCCCCACCCGCACCGCAATCTCCCTCCCCGTCACGGCCCGCGCCCGCGCGATGACCTCGCGCACGGTGTAGCCCTCCGCGCCGCATCCCAGGTTGATCGCCGCCGGCAGCGAGCGCCCCGCGCCGAGCAGGTCGATGGCGCGCACATGGGCCTCGGCGAGGTCGAGCACGTGGACGTAGTCGCGCACGCAGCTCCCATCTCGCGTCGGGTAGTCGTCGCCGAAGAGGTCGACCGCGTCGTGGTGACCGAGGGCGGTGTCGAGCACCCGCGGGATGAGGTGGGTCTCTGGTTCGTGGCGCTCGCCGAGGGTGGCGCTCGCCCCGGCGGCGTTGAAGTACCGCAAGCTCGTCGCACGCAGCGACCCCGATGATGCGCGCTGGTTGATGAGCGCCTCGGCGTCGCGCTTGGTCTCGCCGTAGGGGTTGTTGGGGCCGAGCGGCGCGGACTCGTCGAGTCGCCCCGGTGTCGGCGCATAGACCGCGGCCGACGAAGAGAACACCAGCGCCCGCACGTCGCACGTCGCCATCGCGTCGAGCAGGCTGCGCGCGCCGCCGACGTTGTGCTCGTGGTAGCGAGCGGGCTCGCGCACCGACTCTCCCACGATCGAGAGCGACGCCATGTGGACGACGGCTTCGACGGCGTGGGCGCGAAGAACCGTCTCACAGGTGGCGGCCTGCCGGAGGTCACCAACGACCAGGGGAGTGCCCTCCGGGACGGCGTCGGCGTGGCCGGTTGACAGGTCATCGAGGACGACCACGCGGTGGCCGCGCGCGAGCAGGGCCTCGACGACCACGCTCCCGATGTATCCCGCTCCGCCGGTGACCATTACGCGCATGACAAGACCTTCAAGGGGTGGAGAGCGGCGCCGGAATCTGCCACAGCCGGGCCGTGGACATCGCACGAAGGCGTATCGACGTCGCACGACGGAGGTTATCGTCGGGCCCACCATGTCGACCCCACTCTTCAAGTGCGCCATCTGCGGCGCGGTGATTCACCGCCTCAACCTCCGTTGCGGCTACTGCAACCACTGGAACGTGGACCCCGCCAACCCGCAGGACCCGCCCGTCGCCGCGCCCGCTGCCCCCGCGCCCCGGCCCGCGCAGGCTGTCGCGCCGACGCCCGCGGTCGCTGCGCCGGTGCCCGCGGTCGCGCCAATGCCTGCGCCCGTCGCGACGCCCGCGCCTGCTCCCGCCGCGGCAGCGCCGGTTCGTGCGCCCGCTCCTGCCGCCGAGGCCGCGCCCCAGAGGGTCTCGCCGCGCATCGGGTCGGGCGCTCCCCGCCCCGTTCCGGTGAAGGTGAATCGACCGGACGACGGGTCGGCGAAGCTCTCACCAAAGGCCCGCGTGTTGGGTGCGTTGGTGCAGCAGCCCGAGGTGGCCGAGACCTGGGAGCGAGGGCGGCGCGGCGTGAAGGGCGCTCGCTCATCGACTCCCGACAACAGCAACGTCGACCCGGCCACGGCCCGCATCGAGGGTGTCATCGCCGCGGCCTACTGGGTCGCCACCTGGGACGATGAGCTCTCCGACGAGGAGTACGACGGCATCGTCGACACCCTCGGCGAGCTGCTCGGAGACGAGGTCGACGAGGAGGAGCTGGAGGCCAAGATGCTCGCGTGGGACGAGGAGATCGAGGCCGACTACGAAGCCTTCGTGGCGAGGGCCGTCGAGGCCATCGGGACGGGCCCGATGCGTCGACAGGCGCTGGAGATCGCGACGGTGGTCGCGGCCGCCGACGACGACCTCTCGGACGACGAAGAGGAAGCCCTGGGCGAGCTCGCCACGGCGCTGGGCTACGCCGACCGTGAGAGCGAGCGCATCATCGAGCGCGCCCTCGCGAGCCTCGAAGAGTAGGGCTACGCCACCGCGTCTGCGCCTTCGGTGGTAGCGTTCTGCCGCAGGAGGCGCCCGATGTCCCTTCGCTCGACCGTCGTCACTTCTCTCGCACTCGCGTCCCTCACGCTCGGCGCTCCGGTGAGCGCCCGCGACCCCATCAACAGCACCCCGGCCGTCACTCCCGCTCCGCGCGCGGCGCAGAGCCAGGCGTGCATGACGTGCATGCGCGAGCAGTGCGGGACGCCCGCCAACGCCTGTCGCACCACCTGCCAGACCACGCTGGCGCAGCGGCCCCCGATCGAGTTCGAGCGCTGCGAGACGGCCTGCCTGCAGCGCTACCGGGCGTGCATCGCGGAGTGCGCTCCATGCGGCGGCGCCTACATCGCCCCGGCCGGGGTCGAGCCCTTCCGGCCCGACCCCACCGCACCTCGCGTGGTCACCCTCCCCCGCCGCGGTCGCCGCCGCTAGAGCCCCTTCCGCGATCGCCGCGCCCCGGGTTGTTCAGCGCCGACAGGTGGCGCGCGACGATGTCCTCCACGCGCCGCTGAACGATCTCCTCCACCCGCTCGGCCACCCTCGCCACGATCAGATCGACGAGGCGCTTCTCGTCGGGGATCTCGAAGCGACCGCGACCCTCCTCGTCCCGACCGCGGTGCTCATGCGGACGATCGCCGCCCGCGTGGTGGTGATGCCCGTCGCCGTGATGATGGTGTTCGACCGCGTCGCGGTGATGCTCCAGGTGATGCCCAGCATGGGCGTCGACCTCGCGATGCTCATGGGCATGTCCATGGTCGTGGTCGTGACTGTGGTCGTGGTCGTGGCTGTGGTCGTGGTCGTGGTCGTGGTCGTGACTGTGATCGGCTGCGTGGGTGAACTGCTGCTCCGGGTCGGGCCGTCGCCCCTGCCCCGATGACCCAGAGCCGGACGGGCGTCGGTAGAAGGCGTCGCCCGACGGGGACGACGAACGCGGCGGGCGATGCTGACGGGGGGAGTGGCGCATGGCGTCGATCGTGCCCCAGCGACGCGAGGCCGTCGAGCGCACGACGGCCGTCTCAACAGGCGCGGTGCGACGACGCCGGGCCGAAGATCTTGCCTGGGTTGAGCAGTCCCTTCGGATCAAAGGCAGCCTTGATGCGCCGCTGCACGGCGATGAGTTCGGCGGACTGCTCCCACGCGAGGTACGGCGCCTTCATCACGCCGATGCCGTGCTCGCCCGAGAGGGTTCCGCCGAGGTCGAGCGTCGCGCGGAAGAGCCGCTCGATGGCGCGGTGCACCGCGGGGAGCTGGTCGTCGCGGTCCCACAACAGGTTGACGTGGAGGTTGCCGTCGCCCGCGTGGCCGTAGGTCGGCATCACCACGCGCTCGTCGGCCGCGATCACCTGCACCCGCGCGATGAGCTCGGGCACCTGCGCCCGCCCCACCACCACGTCCTCCGACAGCTTGTGCACGGCACGCTTGCGGAGCGCGCGCGACATCACCCGCCGCACCGCCCACAGCGCCGCCCGCTCGGTCGCGTCCGCCGCCTCCTGCGCGCTCACCGCGCCCGCCGCGACGCAGCACTCCGCCACGCGCTCGGACTCGCGCGCCACGGCCCGCTCGTCGAAGCCGTCCACCTCGATGATGAGCGCCGCGCCCGCGCCCGCCGGGAGCACCGCCGGATCATCAGCGCGCATCACCTCGCAGCAGATCGCGTCGAGCAGCTCGATGCACCGCGGTCGCGCGCCCGTGGACAAGAGCAACGCCACCGCCCGCCCCGCCGCCACCGCGTCGGCGAACACCGCGAGCACCCCGCGCACCGTCGTCGGCAGCGCCGTCAGCCGCAGGGTCGTTTCCGTGAACACCGCGAGCGTCCCTTCGCTGCCCACCAGCGTCCCGACGGTGTCGTAGCCGGTGACGCCCTTGGCCGTGCGCCGACCGTGCTGCACCACCGCGCCGCCGATGTGCACGGCCTCCACGCCCAGCACCCAGTCGCGCGTGACGCCGTACTTCACCGCGCGCGGGCCGCCGGCGTTCTCTGCGAGGTTGCCGCCCATGCAGCACCACTCTGCGCTCTGCGGGTCCGGCGGATAGAACAACCCCTCGCTCTCGACCGCCGCGTGCAGCGCGCCCGTGCGCAACCCGACGCCCACCACGGCGAGTCCGTTGGCGCGGTCGATGTCCTTGATGCCGCCGAGGCCCGTGGTGTCCACCACCACGCTCGGCACCGCCACCGTCGCACCGCCCGTGCGTCCCGTCCCAGCGCCCCGCGCCACCACGGCGACCCCGTGCGCCTCGCACGCCCGCAGCGCCTTCGCCACGTCGCCGACCGTCTCCGCGCGCACCACGCATGGCGGAACCACCGACTCCGCCTCGCTCTCGTCGCGCGCGTACCCCGCGCACAGCTCCGGGTCGGTGAGCACCCGCGAGGGGCCGATCGATCGCTCCAACTCGACGGCGACACGCTCAGCGGGGGTCATGGCGTGCACCGACGCTAGTCGCTTTCCGACGGAGAGTTGAAGGGCTGCGGTCGATCCGGCCGCAAGGACGCGAGGGTCGCAAGGGATCGAAAGGGAGAGACCGGATGGAGGTCTGTGCCTCGGATGGCTCTTCCCTTGCGACCCTCGCGCCCTTGCGGCTTGACCCGCCCCTTTTCGCCTCCACTGCAAACCCACGGTCGGTGCCGCGTTGACACCATCGGGCTCGCGGGCGTCCGATGCGACGGCCGATGACCCACGCCCCGTCCTCGCAGTCCTCCGTCGGTGCGTCGGGTCGGCGCGACTTCCACTTCCTCCTCGCGGGCATCTTCCTGCCGAAGCTGCTCATCCCCCTCGGGGCGCTGCTCGCGGCCTACTACTGCTTCTGGCCCACCACCGACCGCGACAACCTCCGCTGGGGCCGCCGCATCGCCGTCCTCGTCACCGTCGACCTGCTCTGCGCGGTGCTCATGGCCGGCCGCCCCCCGCACGCGCGAGACAACGACCCGCTCACCCCGCGCGTCACCGTCGGCATCACCTTCGAGCCCGGCGGTGCGCCGACCCGTGTCGTCGTCGGCGAGACGCAGCCCGGTTCGCCTGCGGCCCGCGCCGGCGTGCTCCCCGGCGACACCCTCCTCGCCCTCGACGGACGGCCCGTGGTCGACCGCGAGTGGTTCCGTCGCGCCATCTCGTCGGGCCGCTCGGGCGTCGCGCGAACCCTCCGCCTGCGCCGCGGCCAGGCCGAGCTCGACGCCACCGTCGTCCCCGACGACCGCCGACGAACACCCCGCCGCCCGGTCCCCCTCTTCGCATCGACGCCCCACACCCGCGAGGACGCCTCGCCGTGGTCGTTTCACCGGCGCGACCTCGTGGGCCTTGGGCTGTCCGCCGCCATCCTGCTCGCGCTGTGCGTCGCCGCCCGTCGGCACGGCCCCGCCGCGACGCGCCCGGTGCTCGCGACGGCCCTGCTGCTCTTCGGCTCGACGGTCGCGCCCCTCGCGGTCGAGGTCGTCCTGCCGCGCACGGTGAACCTCTCGCTGGGCGTCGGGATGATCCTCATGGGCCTCCCGCCCCTCCTGCTGGGACTGTCCGCGGCGTGGGTGCGCGCCCGCTTCGCCCGCCGCGGCCTCCTTGCTCCGGAGCCGCCGCCCACCCACTCGCTCGGCACCGGCTTCGCGCTCGCGGTCTGGTACCTCCTCACCGTCGGGGCGCGCGTCGGTGTCCTGCTCCCTTTTCTGGAGTCGGTCTTCCACACCCGCTCCGAGCCGGGCGCCATCCGCGAGATCGCCGCAAGCCTCGACTTCACCCTCGGTGGCGCCGCGCTCGGCTTCGCCGTCGTCGCCCTCGCCGCGCCCCTCGGCGAAGAACTCCTCTTCCGCTCGCTGCTGCTCCCGGGCCTGCTCGCGTGGTGCACGCCCGCCGCCGCCATCGTGATCAGCGCGGCGCTCTTCGCCGTCCTGCATGTCCCGCAGTACGGCATCGGCGCCTTGCTCATCGTGGTCTACGGACTGGTGCTCGGTTGGGTGCGACTCGCGACCGGCCGCCTGCTGGCGCCGGTGCTGCTGCACGTCTTCATCAACACGGTGGTGTTCGCGGCGATGGCCTCGCGCGTGCTGTCGCGCGGATAGCCGTGGGACCCGTCAGTCCTTCATCGCGCGGAGCTTCGGGAAGAAGTCCCCGGTGAGCGTCGCGTACTCCTCGGGCGTGTCGCACTCCATGAACATCAGCTCGTGGAACACCGACGCGTTGACCCGATCGGCCAGCATCATCCGCTGGGTGATGTCCTCGTGCTCGCTGCGCGCCTTTGCCGTCGAGTACTGGATGCACCAGTCCGTCGCGGCCCTGACCAGCGCGTGGTCGCCCGGCTCCCAGAGGAGCATGCCCGTGGCCTCGCCGTAGCAGCTCATGCCCGGCAGCAGCGACTTGCCCGCGGAGGTGTCGAGCAGCCCCTTGCCATGGGTGAGCGCGCGCCCGTCGCGACCGTAGACCATGACCTCCTCGTTGGACTCGCGGTAGTCGCCGCACACGAGCGAGCGCGAACGCCCGTCGCGGGAGGGCGCACCGAGGGCGTGCAGCACGCCAGGCTCGTAGAGGATGTCGGCGTCCATGAGCACCACGCGGGCGTGGCCGTCGAGGATCTCCTGCTCGCTGTGGAGCGCGAACCAGAACGAGTGCCCGCTGCCGGAGGTGGAGAGGTCGTCGGTGGGGTTGAGCACCCACTGCACGCGACAGCCGCGCGGGCCCTTGAAGTTGCGCTGCGTGGTGACGTGGTTGCCCACGAGGAACACCTCGCGCACGCCGACGGCGGCGAGCTGCTCGATGTGCCAGTCGATGAAGCAGGGCCCGTCCGCGGTGCCGTCGAGGGACAGGAAGGGCTTCGGGGTCTGCGAGGCGCGGGCGATGCGGTTGCCCTGCCCCGCGGCGAGAATCACGGCCTTGTCGATCATTCGGTGGGTACTCAGTGGGAAGAGGCGGTCACGGGCTGCGCGTGGAGCAACCGGTTGCTCGCGGAGATCGTCGCCGCGAGGATGACCACACAATAGGCGGCCGCGGCGAGAAATCCCTCCACGGGGCGCGTGAGGACGATCGCGACGTTCATGATGAAGATGGCGGTGTCGCCGCCGGAGAAGCCCACCTTGAGCAGCGTGGAGCGCAGCGCGGGGTCATTCGATTCGACCATGGCGCGCAGCCGACCAGCCGCCGGATGGGAGCTGCCCTCGACCGGGAGGAGCTGTCGGGCTTCGACGCGCGCCCGCAGACCGGGCAGCGACGACGGGGTGAAGAAGAGCATCTGGAGGTGCGCGAGGAAGGCCGAGAACTTCCGGGCGAAGCCGCCGCGCTCGCGCGCCTCGACCTGGGTCTTGACGTACTCGTCGTCGACCTCGTCCCTGCCCTCCAGCAAGATCGACGTGAAGCGCCGCTTGTAGAAGTCCCAGCAGAGCGTGCAGACGGCGCTGACGGCGGTGGTGACCAGCACCAATGCGACGGCGCGGGTGGTGCCCATCTGCCGGGCGAAGGCGACGCCGCAGCCAATCACCATGGCGGCGTAGGAGAGGCCGTCGGAGGTCTGGTCCATCGCGCGGCCGTAGGGCGACGAGGTGCCGCGGGCGCGGGCGAGCACGCCGTCGAAGCAGTCGAGGATGGAGCGCACCTCGTACATGAGGCCGGCGGCGACGAGCATCTCGGGGCGGCCCGTGGACATGAGCACGCCCGAGGAGATGCCCAGCAGCGCGTGCCCGATGGTGACGTGGTTGGGGGTGATCGGAGTCTTGAGGGCGGCACCGACCACGGCGTGCCCGATGGGGTAGCGCCACAGCCGGTCGCAGGGGTTCACCGTGAGTTCGAGGGCCGTCTTGGACGCCTCGTGTCGGGGGTTGGGACTCGCTCCATCCGCCATCGGTGTACCTCCTGCGTCGCTCACCCCGGGCGCCTCAACAGCGCCCTCAGCCCGTCGAGAAGCTCCGTCATGTCGTGCTCGGTCAGCGCGCCCATGATCGCGATGCGAAACATCTTCCCCGCGTAGGGCCCCTGGCCCGCGTAGATGATGAACCCGCGCTCCTTCAGCCCGTCGTGGAGCGCCTCGTAGGTCGTCCACGCCGGCACCTTGAAGGCCGTCAGGATCGACGACGACGCCGTCGCCCCGTCCGTCAGGAACAGCTCCACGCCCAGCTCGAAGAGCGCCTCGCGCACCGCGCTCGCCCGCCGCGCGTAGGTCGCGTGACGCGCACGCCAGCCGCCCTCGTCGTCGAGCTCCTTCAGCGCCTCTTGCAGCGCGTACATGCAGTGCACCGACTGCGTGAACGGCGACGAGCCGGTGCGCTGGTCCTTCCAGTACTTCCAGAGGTCCAGGTAGACCGAGGTCGCGCCCGAGGCCCGCGCGGTAAACGCCGACTCGCGCGCCACCACGAAGGACACGCCCGGCACGCCGTGCAGGCACTTGTTGGCGGTGGCGGCGACGGCTTCGAGGTTCCACCCGTCGAAGTCGATGGGCTCGCCCGCGAAGCTGCTCACGCCGTCGAGCAGCATCGGCTTGTCGAAGCGCTTGCAGATCGCCCCGAGCGCGGCGACGTCGTTGTCGCGCCCCGTGGTGGTCTCGTGCTGCACCGCGAGCACGTGGGTCACGCTCGCATCGGCCGCGAGGGCGCGCTCGACGCCCGCGAGGTCCATCGGGGCGAGCCAGTCGGCGGCCACGACGGTGAAGCGCTTGCCCTGCGCCGTGAGCATCGCGGCCATGCGGTCGCCGTAGACGCCGTTGGCGACCACGAGGGCGTGGCCTTCCTTCGGAACCATCGACCCCACCATCGCCTCGACCGCGGACGTTCCGGAGCCCGTCAGCAGCACCGCGGCGTACTTCCCGGCGACGCCGTCGTAGATGCGCTCGATGCGCCCACGGACGTCCAGCGCCAGGTCGTAGAACTCCTGCTCGCGGTGACAGAGGTCGGGCCGCTGGAGCGACGCCCGCACGCGCTCGGTGAGCGTCACGGGGCCCGGGTTGAGCAGGCGGTAGCGGCGATCGATCGCGGTCATCCCGCGGTCTCCTTCAACCACCCGCGCATCCGGTCGATGACCTGCACCGGGGTCTCCTTCGGCCGCGGCAGGTCGCCCTTCTCGCCGGGCGCCGTCTTCACGTGGATGAACGTCAGCCCCTTCGCGTTGGCAAATGCCGCCTCGGCCTCGGCGAGCGAGTGCGCGCGAATGACGGTGGGGTAGCCGCACGCGGAGGCCACGCCCGCGAGGTCGACCGAGTGCGACACGGTGGACTGACCGCCCGTCGAGTCGTGGACCTCGTTGTCCAGCAGCACGTGGATGAGGTTGTCGGGCCGCTCGTAGCCGAGCGTCGCAAACGCCCCGAGGCGCATGAGCGCGGCGCCGTCGCCGTCGAGCACCACCACGCGGCGCTGCGGCTGGGCGAGCGCGAGGCCGAGCCCGAAGGAGCTCGCGCAGCCCATCGAACCAACCATGTAGAGCTGGCTCGCGCGGTCATCGAGCGCGTAGAGCGCGCGGCCCGTGAAGCCCGTCGTCGCGACGAAGGCATCGGTCGGTCGGGCGAGGCGCTGGATCATCCCGAGCACCTCGCGGCGCGTCGGATACGACTCCTGCTTGCCCCACGCCTCGATGACGCCGGCGGGCAGCGGCTTCGGCGCGGCCTTCGTCTGGAGCTTGTAGTCCGCGACGGAGTCCTTGCGCATGATCAGCCCGAAGGGCGTGCGGTTCTGGTCCATGTGGGCGACGGCGCGCGCCATCACGGACTCGATCTCCGAGACCTCCGTAGGGAAATAAGCCCACGGGATCTGCATGAGGTCGAAGAGGCCGCCGGTGATCTGGCCCATGAGTTCGTGCTGCGGCTCGTCGTGCGCGCCGCCCGGCTCGCCGCGCAGGGTCGTGATGACCAGCGACGGCACCTTGAAGATCATGTTGAGCGAGGTGAGCGGGTTGACGGTGTTGCCGAAGCCCGAGTTCTGGAACATCACCACCGAGCGCTGACCGCCCAGGTCGGCGCCCGCCGCGATGCCGACGGCGTCGCCCTCGTTGGTCGCGCCGACGTAGCGCAGGTCGGGCGCGTCGATGACGTAGTTGATGAAGGGCTTGAGGTACGAGCACGGCACGCCCGTCCAGAGCGTGAGGCCGTGGGTCTTGCACGAATCGATGAAGCTCGACGCGGGGATCATCGGTGGGGATGCCTCTCTCAGAACGCCGCGCCGACGACCACGTCCTCGACGGAGTCGACGTCGAGCCAGTGCCCGGTGGTGTAGATGACCCGCACCTTCGCGCCGTCCGCGATGAGGAGCTGGAGCAGGTCGGGCAGCTTCATGGTGCGGACGCGGTCGGGCTCAGCGGCCAGCGACGCGAGCTTGTCGCGCACCAGCTTGGTCCCGGCGGGCGAGAGCTTCACGACGCCCATCCACTCGCCGTGCACCTCGTCCTCGCGCTCGGGGCGGAAGCCCTTGAGGGTGATGAGGTTCTGGTAGGCGCGGCGGGAGTTGGGCTCGGACGCGCTCACGAAGTCGGCGTTGCGCCCGCGGTTGCGGCTCTCGGCGTGGTTGGCGTCGACCATCACGACGAAGTCGTCGTCGGTGTCGATGAGCTCCTGGAGGATGTACTTCTTCAGCAGCACGTCGCCGTACGACACGATGACGTCGCCCTCCAGCGCGCTGGTCGCGGCGGCGAGCGAGCTCACCTCCTGCGTCGTCGCGTACTGGTCGTTGTCGAAGTACTTCACGTTGCCGAGGTTGACGGCTTCCTTCTTGTAGCCGCGCACCACCGACAGCTCCTTCACGTTGACCGAGCGGTACGCGTCGAGGATGTGCGCGAGCAGGGGCTTGCCCGCGATGCTGACCATCGCCTTGGGCTTGTCGCGGGTGAGCTCGCCGAGCTCGGCGCCCTGCGACGCCGCCAGGACGATCGCCTTCACCGAGCGACCGTGCTTCGGCAGGTAGCGCTTCTCGGCCTGCTCCAGCTCGTTTTCCCCCTGAAGGCGGAAGACGTCGGCGAGCGGCGCGACCTTCTCCTCGACGTTGAGGAGGGTCTGCTCGGTGTGGATGGTCTTCGCCGTCGCCTGCATCGCCGCGAGCGACGAGCGCATGAGGTGGTTGGCCCAGATGACCACGGAGACGCCCGCGTCGCGGAAGACCTCGGTCGGCGTCTGGTAGTACTTGGTCGGAACGATCACCACCGGCAGCCGGTTGGCCCACTCCTTCAAGAAGGCCAGGATCTCCACCGGCGAGCGCAGCGCGCTGTGCATGAGGATCGCGTCGGCCCCGGCGAGACGGTACGCCTCGGCGCGCTTCATCGCCTCCTCGATGCCCCAGCCCGCGATGAAGGCTTCCACGCGCGCCACGATCACGAAGTCGTCGTCGGCCTGGGCGTCCTTGCCCGCCTTGATCTTGCCCGCGAACTCCTCGATGGACGCGAGCGGCTGGGCCGCGCCGCGGATGAAGCTGTTGGTCTTGGGGAAGATCTTGTCCTCGATGCACACGCCCGAGACGCCGCGCTGCTCGAGCTTTCGCACCAGGCGCCGCATGCTGTTGAAGTCGCCGTAGCCGGTGTCGCCGTCGAGCAGCATCGGGACCGTGGTCGCGTCGCTCATGAACTCGGCGACCTCCAACACCTGCGTCCAGCTCGCCTCGTTGTGGTCGCGCACACCGAGCGCCGCCGAGATGCTCAACCCGCTGCCCCAGATGCCCTCGAACCCCGCCTCCTCGGCGACCTTCGCGCTCAGCCCGTTGTGGGCCTCCATGAGAAACGCCAGCTCCTGGCGCTGCACCATCTGCTTGAGCTGCGTGGTCTTCTTGGGCTTCGACATCGTCGGGTCTCCGTTCGTGGGCGGCGGACCTCGTCGGCCCGTCAGCCCTCGTTGATGTGCACGGCTTGCGCCGGGGGTCGCGGGCTTCTCACACCTCCGCCCAACCCGCGTCAACTTCGGCCGCGCCGCGTTACCCCGCACCCGCCCCGTGCGAAGAAATCTACGCACCTCCCGTCACCCGCTTGCGCCGGGTGACCGCTGCCGTCACCCGGTGACGACCGCGGTGTCCACGCCCGCGCCCGGGTCGCCTTCGCCCGCCGCGATCGCCCGCATCCGCGCCGCCTGCACGCCCCACTGGAAGCGCTGCGCCCAGGCCCGACCGCGCGCTCCCATCGCCGCGCGCCGCACCGGGTCACGCAGCAGCGAGGCGATCGCGTCGGCCACGGCGTCGACCGACGTCCCGTCGACCAGCATCCCCGAGCCGCCGTCCTCGACCGCGTCGACCACGCCGCCCGACCGACCACCGATCACCGCGAGCCCCGACGCGCTCGCTTCGAGGAAGACCATCCCGAAGCCCTCGACGTCATCGTCATCGAGCGTGCGGTTGGGGTGCACGAACACATCCGCGGCCGCGTAGTAGCGCGGCAGCGCGTCGCGCGAGACCGGACCCACCCAGCGCACCACGTCGTCGAGGCCGAGCGCGGTGCAGGTCTTCTTGAGCTCCTCTTCGAGCTCGCCGTCGGAGAGGACGAGCCACACGACGCCCTCGAGCAGCCCGGCGGGCCGAAGCTTCGCCAGCGCCGCGAGCACCTTGTCGTGGCCCTTGCGCCGCGTGAGGCGACCGACCGTGAGGAGCACCGTCTTGCCCGCGAGGCCGAAGCGCTCGACGAGGTCGGCCGTGTCGAAGGGGCCCGCAAACGCCGCCGCGTCGACGGCCGGGTTGATGACGTGCAGGCGCTCGGGCGGAGCACCCGCAAGCAGCGCCTTGCCCTGCGTGAACGACGAGTTGGCGAACACCGCCCGCGCGCGGCTGAACACCTGCGGCATGAGCCTCTTCTTCACCGCGTAGCGCATGAAGAGCGAGACCTCCTCGCCGTGCACCCAGACCGTGTAGGGGATCTTCAGCGACTGACCGACGGCCATGGCGACGATGCCTTCGGGGATGACCCGCGCGGCGTGCAGCACCTCGATGCGCTCACGACGACAGACCCACGCGGTGGCGGCCACCATGCGGGCGTACTCAGCCGCCGACTCGGGCTTCATCCAGGGGTAGCGCGTGTCGTCGAAGCGCGTGACGGGCCGCGGATAGGTCTTGTCGTGGGCCGCGCTGCGGGGCGGGCCGCCCGCGATGATGTGCACCGAGTCGCCGGGCGGCAGGTGCTGGCCGTAGAGCGCGTCGAAGAGCTGGATCGAACCACCGATGCCGGGGAACCACTGCTCGGTCAGGAGTGCGTGTCGCATCGCGAGCCGTTATACCCGAACGCCATGCCGACCGAGGTTCTCACCGTCGACCCCGCGCGCCCCGACGGCGCCGCCATCGCACGCGCCGCGGAGGTGCTGCGCCGCGGCGGGCTCGTGGCCTTCCCGACGGAGACGGTCTACGGGCTCGGGGCGCGGGCCGACGACGAGGCGGCGGTGCGGTCGGTGTTTGCGGCGAAGGGGCGACCGTCGTTCAACCCGCTCATCGCGCATGTCGCGGACGTGATGCACGCGAGGCACCTGGCAGGGGCGTGGCCAGCGATCGCGGAGGCACTGGCCGAGAGGTTCTGGCCGGGGCCGTTGACGCTGGTGGTGCCGCGCGGGCCATCGGGTGTGGCTGACTCGGTGACGGGCGGTGGGCCCACGGTTGCGGTGAGGGTTCCGTCGCACCCGGTGGCGAGGGCGCTGCTGGCGGCGGTGGACTTCGCCGTCGCGGCGCCGAGCGCGAACCGGTACCAGCAGCTCTCGCCGACGACGGCGGCGCATGTGCTGAAGGGTCTCGATGGACGGGTCGACCTGGTGCTCGACGGTGGGCCGACGACGCACGGCATCGAGTCGACGGTGGTCGATGTGACGAGCGACCCGCCAAGGTTGCTGCGACCGGGATCACTCGCGCACGACCTGCTGCGGATGGAGATTCCGTCGCTGGTGGTCGTCGATGGGGCGGTGGAGGAGACGGGCGAGGCGCTGCCGTCACCGGGCATGGTGCGAAGGCACTACGCACCGCGCGCGACGCTGCTGAGAGCGAAGGGCGCCGCGTTGGCGGAGAGGGTGCGCGAGAGCGACGGGACGATCGGCGTGGTGTGCATCGAGGGAGGTGCGGGCGTCGTGGCGGACGCCGTGACGCGCACGCTGCCAGCGGACCCGGTGGGGTATGCGCGCTCGCTCTTCGCGGTGCTGCACGCGCTCGACGACCTCGGGTGCACGCGCATCATCGTCGAAGAGGTGCCCGACGGGCGCGCGTGGGACGGCGTCCGCGATCGGCTCGCGCGAGCGGCGGAGGTGCCGATGGGGTGAAGATCGGTTCCGCGGCGTGAAGGCCACGGAACGACCGGAGGCTCCCGTGACCGGACACCCGACTGACCACCGGGTCAGATCGTGAGCGCGCCCTTCGGCAGCCCCGCCCGACGCCACGCCGCGCGCAGCGTGTTCTCCAACAGGCACGCGATGGTCATCGGCCCGACCCCACCCGGGACCGGCGTGATCGCCCCCGCCTTCTCCGCCACGGCGTCGTAGTCCACGTCGCCCACGAGCTTGCCCTCGGCCGTGCGGTTGATGCCCACGTCGATGACCACCGCGCCCGGCTTCACCCAGTCGGCGCCCACCATCTTCGCGCGGCCCACCGCGGCCACGAGCACGTCCGCCTCCGCGCACAGCGCCGCGAGGTCCTTCGTCTTCGAGTGCGCCACCGTCACCGTCGCGCTCCGTTGCAGCAGCAGCGCCGCCATCGGCTTGCCCACGATGTTGCTGCGTCCGATGACCACCGCGCGCGCGCCCTCCAGCTTCACGCCCGTCGTCTCCAGCAGCCGCATGCAGCCCCACGGCGTGCACGGAACCAACCCCTCCCTCCCCTGCCACAGCGCCCCGACGTTGCTCGGATGGAAGCCGTCAACGTCCTTCTCCGGGACCACCCGATCGAGCACCGCCTGTTCGTCGAAATGCTTCGGCAGCGGCAACTGCACCAGCACGCCATCGACCGTGTCGTCGGCCATCAGCCCGTCGAGCAGCGCCGTCAGCGCCGACTGCGAGACGTCCGCCGGCAGCCGGTGGATCGCGCTGCGCATCCCGGCCTCCTCGCACGCCTTGCCCTTGTTGCGAACGTACACCTGCGACGCCGCGTCTTCGCCGACGAGCACCACGTCGAGCCCCGCCCGTCGCCCCGCGCGCGTCGCAAAATCCGCCGCCGCCGCCGCCACCCTCAGCCGCAGCGCCGCCGCTACCGCCTTGCCGTCGATCACGTTCGCCATGGGCGGGACCTATACCCCAACCGTGGTGTTGCTCCGAGGGCGCCGTGACGGGGCACGGTGATTGCTGGCATCGTGCGCCCATGCGCTCAAGGCTCCGCTTCGCCCTCCCCCTGTCGGCCCTGTTTCTGGTGAGCTGTGGGCGCGCTCCGGTCGACCCAGCGACCTTCGCCGGGGCGGTCACCCTCGACGAGGCCATCACCCGCGCGGCGACGGCCTACGAAGTCCCGCGCGACCTGCTCGCGGCGGTGGCCTGGTCGGAGACGCGCTTCGGCAACCCGGTGGTCGTCGACGATCACACTGACGAGAGCGCGCATGAGGCGCACGGACAGGTCGAGCTCGGCGCGCTGCACCTCCGCGCGACGGGCGCCATCGACACCGCCGCGCGGGCGCGGGCGCTCCTGGGCGTTGGCGACGAGGCCCTGCGCACCAACACGGGCCTCGGCGTGGCGGGCGCCGCCGCGGTGCTCGCAGAACTCGGTGAGCAGACCGGCGCCGACCCCGATGATCTCGCGACCTGGGCCGAGGCCGTGGCGCGCTACTCGGGTCTGCGCGACCGGGTGATGCAGGTGTCCTACGCGTCGCAGGTGTTTGGTGTGCTGCGGTCGGGCGTGTCGGGACGGGCGTTTACCGGCGAGGGTATTCGCGTCGCGGCGCACCCGTCACTCCCGCAGGCGGAGGCGCGCCTCGGGGTGACGCAGGCGGTGTCCGCGAGCGCCGACTACGGGCCCGCGCGCTGGGTGCCCGCGTCGACGAGCAACTACACCGCGGGGCGCACGGGCGGGAGCATCCAGTACGTGGTGATCCACACGATGCAGGGCTCCTACTCGGGCAGCACGTCGTGGTTTCAGAACCCCGCGGCGGGAGCGTCGGCGCACTACAACATCCGCTCGTCGGACGGCGAGATCACGCAGATGGTCGCGCACTCCAACACCGCGTGGCACGCCGGCAACTGGAACATCAACCAGCGCTCCATCGGCATCGAGCACGAGGGCTACGTAGCCGACCCGGGCCGCTGGTACACCGAGGCGATGTACGTCGCGAGCGCGCGCCTCACGAGGGCGATCTGCGACCGCTACGGCATCCCCATCGATCGGGCGCACATCATCGGGCACTACCAGGTTCCGCGGAGCGGGAGCGGGGCGCCGTGCGCGACCAACGCCACCAACTGCGGCGGCGCGGGCGGCCACACCGACCCCGGCAACGGCGGCGCCGGGTGGAACTGGTCGCACTACCTCGACCTCGTCCGCGGCAACGGCAGCGTGGCGCCTCCGACGCCGACGACGCCCGCCTACGCGGCGACCTTCGTGGGCGCGAGCTGCCCCACGACTGCGACGTCGGGCGAGCGGCCGGTGGCATGGTTCGAGTTCCGCAACACGGGGACGGCGACGTGGGCCATCGCGTCGACGCGGCTGGGCACCACGGGCCCGCGCGACCACAACGGCACCTTCTTCGACGAGAAGAACTGGGTCTCGCGCAACCGCCCGTCGGGCGTCGACCGCGCGACGGCGCCGGGCGCGGTGGGGCGGTTCTCCTTCGTGCTGGGCATCCCCGACGTGGCGACCCCGACGACGCTGACGGAGACCTACGGGCCGTTGCAGGAGAGCGTCACGTGGTTTGGCGGGGAGACCGACGCGCGCTGCCAGGTGCGGGTGAGCCCGCGCGCGGTGGCGCCGGTCGCGGACGCCGGGACGCCGACGAGGGACGTTCCGCCGGCGGCGGTGGACGTACCGGTGGTGACGGCGGACGCGGGTGAGGAAGTCGACGCGGGCACGGTGGTCGAGGAGCCCGATGCGGGGGATGAGACGCCGATGAAGACGGACGGCGGGCTCGTGGGCGACGAGGTCAGCGAGACGACGGGCGCGCTCGAAGGCGGGTGCAGCGCGGGGCCGACGAGCGGGCGCGGAAGCGTGCCGGGCGGGCTGTGCGTCGCGGCGCTGGCGGTGGTCGCGAGCGTGCGGCGACGGCGTCGGGCTTCGCGAGGCTGACAAGCGACCGCTCAGGTCCACCCAGTGCGCCCTCACCCGGAGCGAAGCGGAGGGGCGCCGGGCGATGTCACGGAGCTTCGAGGCCCACCATGGCATTGGCCAAGCCGACGTAAGGAACGACGCCGATAGCGAAGCGGGTTCCGAGTTCGACCACGACTCCAATCGCCGACACGCTGACGAAGCGCACCGATCCACCCAGTTCACACCCCTGAAGCACCAGGCTGCGACTCTCGTACGCGCCCATCAACTGGATAGAGGTCGCCTCTGCGTCACTGGCCCTCAGGCGAGGTTGGTGAAGGACGTTGGTAAGCACTGCGCCACCCGAGTCGCCCGGGAGGAACACCCGTTGCGCCACAAGGAAGATCGGGCTGGTAGAGACACAGTGGGTTGCGGTGAACTGAGCGTTGGCTCCAGCCAACCGGGTAAAGCCATCCGGCAGGCGCTCTCGGGAACCGAGGAAGATGTCCACCGCGGGCAACGGTTCGGTCGTCGTCGCTGTGGTCGTGTTGTCGAAGGCGCAGTTGGTCACCATCAGGTCAGCACTAGGGAAGGAGATGCCGCGATGGTATGCCCCGCGAAACAGGCAGTCCGAGACGTCGAGCATGGTCGGAGCCACGAGATCGACTCGTACGCCGACGCTGGCCCCATCGCCGCCCTCAAAATCGCAGCCCGCGATGACGAGCCTACTGGCCTGCCGGGTCGCTCTCGCCTCGAGCACGGGGAGAGCGAAAGCGATTTCCAGGCCCGTGAAGCTGTTGGGCACCTCGCCCGTGACCTGACGCCACACGTCCCAGAGCGTCGTCACATGAACGCCCGTGCCTCCAGCCAGCCGGAAGGTACACGCTTCGATGCGGCTGCGGTCGTATGCGCCCGTGAGCAGCAGCGCTGCACGCACCGCCGGGAAGCCCTCCGGACGAGCGAGATCGAAACCGATGTTCTCCAGCGTGAGCACCACCGTGCCGTCCACCGCGACCAGCGCATCGAGGGCACCGACCGACTTGGATGCGCTCACCCCAAAGGTCGTCGGGCTACTCCGACCATAGTGCCGACCTCGCATCACCACGTCGAAGGGAAGACCGGATGCCGGAACCAGCGACTCGGGAGGGACCACTCGGAGCGTCTCTTCCAACCAGTAGGGCCCGGTAAGAACGATCGGCGCCTGGGGCAAGCTGCGCTCATAGCGGTCCCACAGGACGTCAAGCGCCTCGACAACTGACGTGCCCCTCGAACGCTCGTCCGCCCACCATGAGGCGTCGATCTCATCGAGGGGTCCGCGCAGGACGATCCGCCCTCCGTTACGTTGAAAGTGACGGCCCGGACCGATGTCGAGGCGCCCCGCGATGTCGAGCGTGGCACCCTCGCCAACGGTGAGCACGGCGCCGGGGGCGAACGCCATGGTCACATCGCTCGGAATCGTGAAGTCGATAGGCATCAAGAGACGGGCGGAGCGCGAGACCCACAGAATCAGTGGGGCATTGCGGCTCGCCTCGCTTGTCATGAAGCTCAACGTATCCCGCAGACGGATGCTGTCCTCAAACCCAGACTCACTCCCGACGCTGTCGCCGAAGGGACTGAAAAATGCCCCGAGTGTCATCGCACCATCCTGCCGTCTTCGAGGATAGGCACCAGGTGCCGCACGGCACCGTCGAAGGTGTTGGATGCCATCGCGAGGTCGGGGTGCGTGTATCCAGTCCCCCTCCGAACCATGTGCTCTTCACGCAGGTACAACTTGCGGCTATCCCCTACATCCAGGTTGTTGAAGGTCGTCGCCACGTTCACGATGGTATCGGCTTCACTTAGCACCATCGACATCCCCAGCCGACATCCGATCATTACGCACTGTCCGACCGCCCCTCGCCAGACCACGCTCGGGACCATGCGCGACGACGCTTGCGCCTCCGTTGGCGGCGGCTGCCTGGTCCATTCAGTCCAACGGAGATCGTTCCTCGCATCAACGGACAGGTAGTGAGCCACACCGAGCAACACCGCTTGATGAGCCCGGGTCACGTTAGAATCGCGTCCAAGCAGCCAGAAGCCCTGCGACTCACACATCATGACCGTCAGTTGAGTCGCCGGACGGCCACTACCCTTGCTCGGGGCTCCGAGGAAGATGTCTTGACCATCGGGCTCGTCGAGCAGCGGGGGATCGCGCGACGGACGCGGCCCTAGCGCCTGGTGGAACAACAGCGAATCCAACAGCGCGGCTCCTCCTGTCAGATGGCAGGTCGCGTGGCCGATGGCCTCGGGAGTCAACTGCAGAACTTCGTTCGGTTGCGTAGGCGGTCCCATCAGCGTGTTGCTGACTCGAAGCATGACCCCGGGGCCGGTGTCGAGTTGCACGTCGTGGCGACATGGAAGATTGGGAATCTGCACCAAGGCACAACTGTCAACAACAAACTGACGACGCGCGGTCGAGTTACCCGTCTCGACGATTCGCAACAGAAACTGTGCTGCGGTTCCGGTGAGAGTGACTCTTTTCAGGAGGCCCCGTCGTCCCGAAGCTTCGCTATCGTCGCAGACGACCTCGATCACACCATCGATGTTCAAGTCGGTGCTGAGGCTGACGTCCCGAAGATCGAAGTCAACCCCTGGATGCAACCGCAAGAGGACCTCGGCGGGTTGCCCACGTTTGGTGCGTGCCGCCAAAGGATTGCGTGCCACAGTGGCCAGCCGACTACGCAAACCCGCAGTCCCACGCCACACCAGACAAGTGGGAATCAAGGCCCCACTCGGGCCCGTCGGCGGACGGATCTCCAACGCGCGGACGATCTGGTACAGCCCCGTCAATGCGATGGGGATCGGGGGCCGACCTCGCACCGCACGTCCGATGCAGGCCGCGTCGATCGCACCCTGAAAGGCATCCCAGGAGTCGTGGCCCGCAGGCGGTGTGGTCGCCGCCTGGATCTCTGACACATCCCAAGCACGGGCGCCCCACCACTCGGGACGGACCAGCGGAACGTCGTCGCTGGAGATCACGACTCGTCCACAGGGTACCCGGCGCCCGGACTCATCGACTACCCCGACCGGCCAGGTGACCGTCGCAGGTACACCCGGTACCATGCCGTTCGGGATGGGGAACGACACGCCGAGTCGAAGGTTGCTGCCCGCCGGATCGAAACGGCCTTCGCGATCGAAACGGCCTGATATCTCGAAGCGATTGAAGCCGAAGATCTGTTGCTGACCTGCGCGGATCGTCCCGGCGATCACCAGCGTAACGCCCGGGCCGACGCGGAGAATGGCGTCATTGGCAAAGAAGAGTTCGACTCCTTGGGAACCGTAAATGTCTCCGCGTTAAGTTCGGGGCTACGGTTTAGTACATAGCGCCCAGGCGGAAAATATAGAATCTGAGGTGGCGTGCCAGTGGTGCCACCCACCGGATCCGAGACGATGCGAGCGAGAGACCTGAACACGCTCGATATGGAAGGTCCGTAGGAGGTGACGTCGGCCGCCAGAGGTCGTTGATCAGGCAGAATACCGTTGAGAACGTTGCGTAGTTCTGATCCGTAGTCGTCCGACATCTTAACCTCTCAGTAGAGATCCAAGCCGTGTCCAGGAATCGCGAGACATCCGCCAAGATGCGACCCCACCGGACTGGTGCTTCCCATCACGTAACAACACGCGCGTCGCGAGAGATCACCTATCGCCGCGTCGTCGAAGCCATCTCCATTGAGGTCCCCCGGAGACAGCACCGTCGCGGCGAAGGCACGCGGGTTGTCGGCAGGATCCGTCGGTCGCATCCGGTCAAACCAGATTGGATCAGCGAACACGCCATCTCGTGCGCCAAAGTAGACGTACATGCGTCCGGCGTTGAACGGGAAACCAGTCATTCCCCAGGTTTCGGTCGCGCTGCTGGACGACCTCACGAGTAGGTCGGCGAAACCATCACCGTTCAGGTCGGTCGGCTCTACGATGAATCCGAAATCTGCTCCTCCGGCGGTTGGCGGTGCCAACATGAACGAAGATGGCACGTCGAACCCCGATGCATGTCGAAAGAGGTAGAATCCGGGCGATCCCAAAAGCGATACAACTTGATCTCCCTGGCCATCGCCGTCCACATCCGCGACACACTGCAACAGCGCCTGGCCATCGCTTAATCCATCGGGGACCGCCGTCGACCAGAGGGGTTCAGAACGAACCGCCGCCTGCTCGCCGCCAAACACCAGCGAATAACCAAGGTGTCGTCCGTTACCCGCCAGATACGCAATCATGATGTCGCCATAACCATCACTATCAACGTCGCTAACAGATCCGTGGATATAGATCAACGGACCTAGACGTGTCGACATTCGGGCGATCGACTGCGGACGGGCAGAAAGCCCGCTCGGCGATCCCCGATAGATCAGCAACAGAGATCCCCAGAAGTCGTCCACTGGCCGACTATAGGCTGTGGCCACAAGATCTGAGTATCCATCACCGTCCCAGTCCACTATTGTCGGTCCGCTCATCCCAATTTGCTCCGCACGAGGGAATCCAATCGAGAAGGCGCGGTGTGATCCAGCCGCCTCACTTTGGACGACTCCAACTACGCTATGCTCACTGTCACTTGAATAATAGGCGATGTCTGCGCGACCATCGCCATTGAAATCGCCCACCTTCGCCCGACCGAGGTATGGGACGACGTTCAACTGAGCAATCAAACGCGGCGGCCTCGGCCCGCCCAGCGCTCCTTCTACAACGTATAGTGATCGTGTCCCGTCGGAATTGTAATCATCAGCCCGCATCAACAGATCGTCATACCCGTCCCCCGTGAAGTCCCGAATCGTCCCCCAACTGGAGTCGACGGGCGTGTCCCTTCGCCGCACCTCGAACTCCCATGTGTAGGACGCCCGCGACCCCGTCATCCCCGCCCGGCGGCCGAACATCCGCCAATACACCACCCCCGGCGGCAGCGCTGTTGTTGGCCGCACCGTCGTCCCTTCGGCCTCCAGCGTCTGGATCACCCGTACGCAGCATCGGTCGGCGCAGACCTCGACTCGCGCGCCCGTTGTCCCCTCAGGCAGCACCCAGCGAAACGACGGCCTCTGCGAGGTGACTCGCGACACCGACTGCGGCAGGATAGGTCGCGGTGGCGCGATGCTGGGGTCGCCCGGTCGCACGCCCGCATCTCCGGTGCATTCACTTCCCGGTGCCGGAACACCCATCGGATCGAGGGGAACCTCCAGCGCCGGCCCGAGGTCCACTGGGACGATAGCGCCGGCGTCGCGAGACCCAGCGTCGCGAACCACGACAACATCACGGCGTCCGTCGTCACGGGGCGTCACCACATCGATTCCAGCGTCCGGCGACGAGGCAACGTCCTCGCCGATGTCCGAGACGTCCCCGGCGATGTCCGAAACGTCCACGGCAACGGCTGACCGATCGACAGACGCGTCGTGCGCCACATGGCTCGCCGCCTCTTTCGAGCACCCGGCAAAGAGCAGAGTCGCACCCAAAGCACACCATCGCCGCCCGCCGGATCGCTTGACCACTCGACACCTCTCTTCGCGCATCGATCGGCTTACAGGGGTCTCCCCTGATCCGCACGGAGACCGAAGACCGTCGTCGCCGGCCAGCTACCGACAGGATTGGCTCCACCCTCCATCCAGACGCCTGGGGTGACTCCCATCCTCGCGCCCACGACCGCGCTCTGGCATGCCGCTCGAAGGACGAACATTCCGCCCGAATAGAACCCTCCCACGATGGCCAACGGCCCCCCGCGCTTCATGTCGCGCCTCGAGTCGGGTCCCCGAGTCGCCACCCTCGCGGTGTTGATGAGCCCCCAGCGCACGGAAGGAGCAACCGAGCCCGAAGGCGCCCGATGACGGGTGCCCACCAGCACCACAGGCCAGTCAGCATTCTGAGCAGAGACAAGGGGGCCCGGTGCAACCGTGGAGAGAAACTGAACGCTGTCTGACACGCACCCGAGGGTCAGGACGCTCGGGAGGAAGTCTTGATTCGTCACGACGACGGCCTGACCACCTGGGCTCGATAACGCCAGGCGAGTGTAGGCCGCGAGTGCCCCGCGAGGGGCGGCCACCGCTGCGGGGACCAACATCGGAAGCTCCGCTCGCAGGAACAAGTCTGACGAGTCGGGGAGTTCGAACCCGCGGCTATCCGTAGGGTTGCTCGGCAGGGGCGTACTGGATGGCACCCGCCAGTTGTTGAAGAAGCGGCAGCCATGCAGGTAGTGCGAGCCTCCCCACAGTGACAGCATCGCCGCCGCGCCTCCCTTGAAATCGCAGCGCGTATATCGCATCGCGAAAGACTGGTTGGCCCTCACATCGATGCCGATCGCACGGTCGAAGAGCACGAACTCGCAGTCCTCGAAAGACAGCAGGGAGAGGTCCGTGCCGGCATCGTTGCGGCCTATCGCGTACGGGAGTTCAGTCAGGCGAGGTCGTCCAGTGAACAGCTCGGTTCGAGCGCCGACTTGCACCATCGGTTGGGCAGTACCGTCAAAGCGACACTGTCGAACCGCGATGTCCTGCGCTGCTGCCAGGAAAGCTCCACCAAACTCCTCGACCGACGACGCTCGGAACTCGATGCCGGGCTGATAGCCGCCCGATGGACACACAAAGGTGAGGTTCTCGACCGTCATGCCTTGACAGAAGGTCAGCCGCAACAGGGGATTTTCGCCCAATCGCTTGCCCGCGTTCAAGGTCGCCCCACGAAAGCGGCCTCCGTTCCACACGCCGCGGAGCACGGTCGCGGCCTCGGAACTAGCGATACCGTCTCGCGTGAAGCTGGTCGCGCCGCTCGGCAGGGAGTCGGAAGTGTTACCTGGCGTCCTACGCTGCAACCAGATCCCATTGTGAAGGGCGTCAGCGCGAACGTTGACGGTCTGCTGCAACGTGTACTCGCCACGAAACTCGACGACCAACGATGGTCGCCGAATGCTCTTTTCGCCCCGATACCAGCGGGATAGAACGTTTTGCCCACCAGCCACGACGTACTGCGGATACACGAAAGGGTAGACAATTGATCGATTGTGGATTGCGGCGTCGATCGCGTATTGAATGACCGCAGAGTCACCGACGTCCTCAACGCCGCTCCGAGCTGGACTAGATACCCTCCACCACTCCGGACGGAGAACGGGCACGGCTCGACCGAACACGACTAGGCCACCGAGCGAGAGATCAAAGCAGCCTTCATCTCCACAGATGAGCAACGAAGATATATCGACGACACAGCCACGCTCGGGGACCAGGACCGCGCCAGGTGCCAGCCACAAAGTCGTGCCCTCCGGGAAGCGCACCGAATCCCCAAACGGCCGCGCAAGCCGAGCTTGCTGCGCGTCTTGCATCTCCTGCCTGAACGTGCCGTTGACGCCAACCTCATTGGCGAAGTTGATCAGCCAATTTAGCGTTATGGCGGGGTCCGTTCGGAACAGGTAACGTCCGGGAGGCAGGTAGAGCGTACCCCGGTACTGGGGCGCCACAAACGGAGGGCTGAAGCCCGCCGTATTCACCCGAAGTCCGTCGCTACCGCCTCGGTTGATGATGGTGTTGAAGGCCGCGGTGTTGTCGACGAGCGCTTCTCCCGGCGCGCCGGGCCTCACCCCATGGGCGGTGACATCGATGACCTTGTTGATGGAATCGAACAGCGACATCGACGACCTCCCTGCGACCAGCCCGTCAGGGCAGCGCCTTGCCTTCGAGGACGAAGCACGCCGCGGTCGCTCCAGCGAGCTGCACCACGTTCCAACGGGCGAAGCGGAGCAGGCCCTCGAAGCGACGGGTGCAGACCTCCCCCGGCATCACCAGCGGGAGAAAGCGCCCGAGCGGCGCGAAGTCTTCGTCGAACCTCATCCCGGTCTCCATGGCGACCTGTAGCACCGGATCGCTCGCGCCTTCAAACCCGACGAGCCGCAGCGACAGCTCGAGCCCGCGGAAGTTCACGAAGCTCATCACGTCCCACGAGGACGACGGCCCCGTGGCCGTCACCCACTGCGGCTTCTCCGTGAAGCGGATGACGGCCTCCATGACAGCCTACCAGGCCATGCCCTGAACTTCGAAGGTGAAGCTCGTGGTGTTGGCATTGAGCGTGGCGACGTAGCGGAGGTACCGCAGCACCCCGGAGTCAACGCTGCTGACCTCCGTGACGTTGGAGCCTGTCACCGCGCCAAAGGTCGCCAGGTCAACCCAATTTCCGGGATTGTCATCGTTGAACATCGAGGTCTGCACCTTCACCGTGACACTCGCCCCCGAACCGCTGATGAAGTAACCCCGTAGGGCGAAGTCGAAGCGGAGCCCGCTAGTGCCCTGAAGGTCGATGGCCTCTTTGGCGGACTGCGACGCTGTCGCCGAAAGGGTGGTCGAACCGCGGGTGATGTTGATGGGTTGTCCAGCCATGGTCTTGCTCCTTCGCTTTCTGTTGACGTTGGGCCGACGCCTTCGAGACCGTCGGCATTGGGGGAATCCGATGTCGCCGGCCGGTCAGTCGTAGACGAGCCCTTCGAGGCTGAAAGAGAAGGCGTCGGCGCCCTCTCCCTCGAACTCTGACGCGTTGAACCACAAATAACGGAGCAGGCCGGGGAAGGTCTGCACCATCACGAGCCCCTTCTCTTCGGAGAATACGAAGCCACCGAGGAGAGGAGCGTTGTCTGGGTCATCCAGCGTCATCGAGGTCTGAATGGCGACCACGAGATGAGGCGAGTCAGCGTTTTCGACTCCGATAATCTTCAAGGCCAGCCGGGCCGTATGATAGCCCGTCACATCGACCGCCTGATCGATGCCAACCAGCCCGTCTGACGTTACGCGCTGGATGCCCTTGGTGACCCGAATGATGCTAGTGGCCATATTTGTGCTCCGGTGCGCAGTTGCCCCTCAGCCTTGGATTCACAATGGGACGATTGGGACAAGATAGAGAGTGCCAGTGCCCGAGAGCAGCCGCGCGGTCAGCACCTTTTTGCCGGGCATGAATCGAATCCTCGCGACGACGCTGCCCGGAAACATCGAAAGCACGATCGGAGTATCGGTCGGTGTCACCAGATGTTCCTCTCCGTCGGCAACCCTCCGAACCCGGAAGAGCACCGTCTTCCCCGCGTCCATCTCTTTGAGGAACGCGTCGTAGATGCCGGCTGCGATGCCGGAGAAGTCCTCGGCCTCATCGTCCAGTTCAAAACCGTACGCTTTTGCGTCTGCGATGGCACCGTCGTTGACACAGCTCAGTTGCGCCGCGCGTCCGATCTCTTCATCAAAGAATCGATTGAATGCCATTCACGACCTCCCACGAAGGCGACTGGGCAACACCGATGGGGATGCCATGCCCCCGGCACCGCCCCCGACCATCGTCATGTACGAAGAGAGTTCTGACCCTCGATCTTGGGCCTGTACGCCCCCCCCCTCCAACCGAGTCAAGAACATTCGACAACAATCTTTCAAGTGGTTGAAATGACTGGATGCCGGTCCTTCGCCTTACCTCCCGAGTCGCCGCGGCCTCGGAGAGTCTGGCGAGCATGCCTGCGTCGGACGCAAGCGCTCGCGTCCCTTCGGACGTCCACCGAGGGCGTAGGCGGGTGCTTGCTCGGCGGGCTACGCGACCAGCGGCGCGACGGGCGCGGTCGCTTGCGCCTCGCGTCGCACCACCCGCTCCAACGCGGCCAGCAACAGCGGCAGCGCCGCGAACAACGCCACCGTCACGATGGCCACGCGCGGCATGCCCACCATGCGGTGGTCGGCGCCCTCGGTGAGCAGCACCGTCGAGAGCATCGCACCCAGCGACGACGACCCGTGCTGCACCGCGCTCTGGAGCGACATGAAGCGCGCCCGCTCGACGGGTGACGGCACCTTCGACGTGGTGGTCTGCATCCCCACGTTGCGGAAGCCCATCGCGGTCATCCACAGCACGAAGACCACGATCACGGGCATCCACGGCCGCTCGCGCACGAAGCCCTCGAAGACCACCCAGGTGATGAGCAGCGTCGCGGGCGTCGCGACCTTCAGCCCGCCCAGCTTGTCGACGAGGCGACCCGCCACCTGCAACGTCGCGAAGGAGCACAGGCCCCCGACGAGGTAGAGCATCCCGAGGTGCTCGCGGGGATAGCCCAGGTTGCGGATGAGGTACGGCGAGATGTTGGGGATGAGCACGAAGCCGCCCATCATCGACGTCGCCGACATCAGATACGAGAGCTGCACCGCGGGCTTCCGCAGCAGCGACCACGTCGTCGGCGGGGCGACCGGTGCGGCAGAGGTCTCGGGCGACTCGCGGTACGAACCGGCGAGCCCGTCGGCCTTGAACACCGTTCGCTCCAGGTGACCGCGCAGCGGTGGGAGCAGCGCCGAAGCGACCGCGCACGCGACGAGCCCGAGCGTCGCGACGGCGAAGAAGGGCAGGCGCCAGCCGCCGCGGCGCGCGAGCTCAAGACCCAACGGGACGCCGAAGACCGACGCCATGGAGAACGCTCCCATCACGAGCCCCATGGCCTTGCCGCGGCGCTCGGCCGGAACGGTGTCGGCGATGATGGAGAGCGACACGGCGGTGGCCGGACCGCCGAAGGCACCCGCGAGGACGCGGGCGACGAGCAGCGAGGTGAAGCCGGTTGCGAAGCCGCCGAGGGCGGTTCCGACAGAGAGGCCGAGCATGGCGACGAGGAGGGCGTTGCGGCGGCCGTAGCGGTCGAGGAAGAGCGACCCGGCGAGGCCGGAGACCATCGCGGCGAAGGTGTAGCTGCCGCCGATGAGGCCGAGGCGCGAGATGGGGATGCCGAGGGCCGCCGCGAAATCGGGCCCCATCGGCATCACCATCATGAAGTCGAGGATGTTGACGAACTGCACCATCGCCACGAGGAGGACGATGGCGCGCTCAGACGACTGTCGTTGCATGAAGTGGGTTCCTCCTCATAGGCGCAACGGCGAGGTGGGGCAACGCTCCGGCGTGCGCGTCTCGACGCCCGCGTCGGCGATGACCTCGGGCGTGGGCGGCTTGTGTACCTCCAGCGCGACCTCGTCGACGCCCTCGCGTTCGGCCTCCCAGAGAATCGCCTCGGCCCGGTAGAAGGCCCTGCGCTCCACGGGCTTCCAGTGCGCGGCGAGCAATGGAGCGAGGCGCGGGTCGGTCCACTCGGGGTGCACGTTGAGCAGCCAGAACCGACGCGGCAGCCGCATCTCACGGCCGGGCTCGACGTCGCGCACCTCGACGTGCTGACCGAGGTAGACCGCGAGCTGTCGGTTGAGGCCGCGGTTCATGACGAGCGGCGCGCCCTGGCGGACGGACTCCTGTCGCGCAAACGCGGCGAGCGCCCGCCAGTCGGCGCGGTGGCGCGTGACGTAGAGATCGCGACCGGCGCCGAGGACACCGACGAGGCAGAGCAACAACGTTGCGGGTAGGTTGCGCGCGAGCGTCGGGGCCGCCGTCACCAACAGCAGACCCGTCGCGGCGATGGCGTACTTCGGCTGAAACACCGGTTGCGCGGCGTAGGTGATGACCAGCGGGAAGACGACCGGAACGAGCAGACCTGTGAGGAGGAGACCCGTGCCCGCGTGCCGATCGCGCAGCCAGCGGCGGAGGGTGAGCGACGCGGCGATGACCGTGCCGAGGGTCCAGACGGTTCCGAGGTCGCCGCTGCGAACCCAGGTGGTCCACCACCACATCGCGTTGCTGGGCAGCCAGAAGCCCTGACTCACCCGGTGCATCTGTCGGAGCTGCACCGGAACCCACGGCGCAAACGCCACGCCCACGAGCACCAGCACCGCGAGGAGGCGCAGCGCCGTGCGACGTGGGATGCGTCCAGCGACGACCGCGCCGACGACGGTGAGCCCATGCGCCGCGAGCGTGAACGACCCGAAGACGTGCGTGTACGGGAGCGTGACCGCGAGGAGCGCGTAGGCCGCGAGCGCTGCGGGGCGAGGGTCGCGGGCTGCACGCACGAGGCGCAGCGTGGCTTCGAGCGAGAGGGCGAGGAGCAGGCTGTAGGCCCGCGCTTCGGTCGCGTAGTAGACGCAGAAGGGCGAGCACGCGACGAGGGCCATGGCGACGAGACCTACGCGACGACCGGCGAGCTCACGCGCGAGGCGGCCCGCGGAGAGCACGGCGGCAAGACCCGCGACGACGGAGAGCGAACGACCGGCGGCCTCGGTGGTTCCGAAGACGTGGGTCCAGAGCTTGAGGAGCGCGAAGTAGAGCGGCGGATGGACGTCGCTGCGGGCGAGCTCGTCGAGGAGCGAGTGCCAGTCGCCGCGGATGGTCGACAGCGAGCAGAGCTCGTCGAGCCAGTAGCTCTCGCGTCCGAGGTTCCAGGCGCGTATCGCGAGCGCCCCGAGGACGATCGCCGCGCCACCGAGCCACCATCGGACGCGGTCGCCTGAGGTCGGGACGGGAGTGGTCTCCATCGCACCATCGACGGTGCTCCCGTCCGACGCGCGCGGTTGTACGACGGTTGTATCCAATGGTCGCGGCGCGGTGTCGGTTGTCCGCGCTGGCCATCGGAGTGTCGTCGCCGTACGACTGCGCCCATGAAGAAGCTCTCCATCGACGTGTGGTCGGATATCGCCTGCCCCTGGTGCTACGTGGGCAAGCGGCGGCTCGAAGCGGCGCTCGAACGCTTTCCCCATCGTGATGCGGTGGAAGTGACGTGGCGGTCGTTCGAGCTCGACCCGACGGCCCCGGCGGTGCGCGACGACGGCGTGTCCTTCGCCGCGCGGCTCGCGAAGAAGTACGGCCGCAGCGAGCGCGAGGCGCAGGGCATGATCGACCGGACGAAGGATGTCGCGGCGGGCGACGGCCTCGACCTGCGCTTCGATCGCGCGAAGGCGGGCAACACCTTCGACGGGCACCGATTGCTGCACCTCGCGGCCGAGCGCGGCGTTCAGGGCGCGATGAAGGAGCGGCTGTTTCGCGCCTACATGACCGAGGGCGAGGCCATCGGCGATCGCGCGGTGCTGGCGCGGCTCGCGGGCGAAGTGGGCGTGCCCGAGGCCGAGGCAACGGCGATGCTGGAGAGCGACCGCTACACCCGCGAGGTGCGCGAGGAGGAAGGCGCGGCGCGGGAGATGGGCATCAACGGTGTGCCCTTCTATGTGGTGGCGGAGAAGTACGGGCTGTCGGGAGCGCAGCCGGCGGACGTCCTGCTGCAAGCGCTCAACAAGGCCTGGGAGGCGCTGCCCGAAGAGGGGACGACCGAGGGCGAGGTCTGCGGACCGAAGGGGTGCGCGTAGCGGAGGGAGCTTGGGCCCGCTGTGCGCCGGAGTTCGCG
Organism: Polyangiales bacterium; assembly: GCA_044229975.1. Lineage (GTDB taxonomy): Bacteria > Myxococcota_A > Polyangia > Polyangiales > SCUS01. Next base: position 49,647 of record JBGARZ010000028.1, on the reverse strand, counting down.
TGACCCCATCGCGAGTCCGTGCAGTCGCTCACTCCGGGCTATTTCAGGTGGTCACCTCGCTGCGCGAGGTTGCAGCGCTGGTTTCAACGAACAGCGCATTGGACATTCGTGGTCGGTCGTAAGCCCCTGCAACCTCGCGCAGCGAGGTGACCACCTGAAATAGCCCGGAGTGAGCGACTGCACGGACTCGCGATGGGGTCACGCGAACTCCGGCGCACAGCGGGCCCAAGCCCCCTCCGCCGTCAGCCGCGAGACGTCGACGACGTGTAGATGGTCGGGCCGCGGAGGTTCTCGTCGATGCTCAGCGGGTGACGCACCGAGGGGTGGGCCCGCTGGGCGCAGTCGCTCCGCTCGCAGCTCCGACACGTGACGCCCACCTCGATGGCGATGCGGTCGTTGGTGAGGTCGATGCCGTCGGCGTAGATGAGCGACCCGGCCTGGTCGATGCGGCAGCCGATGCCGATGGCCTGCAACGGGTGCTGGTTGAAGTACCCGGTGGCCTCCTTCTGCACCGTGCGCGCGAGGCAGAAGTACCGGTGGCCATCGGGCATCACCGACACCTGGATGCGAATCATCCCGGGGGTGTTGAACGCGGAGAAGACGTTCCACTTGGGGCAGGCGCCGGAGAAGCGGGCGAAGCCGATGCCCGAGGCGGAGAAGCGCTTGGAGATGTTTCCCGCGACGTCGATGCGGATCATGTGGAACGGCACCCCGGCAGCCTTCTCGCGGCGCAGCGTGGTGACGCGGTGGCAGACCTGCTCGAAGCCCACCCGGAAGCGCCGCCCCAGCACGTCGAGGTCGTAGCGCTCGTCCATCGCCGCGCGCAGGAAGGCCGTGTAGGGCATGAGCACCGCCGAGGCGAAGTAGTTCGCGAGGGCCACGCGAGCGAGCGCCCGCGACTCCGGCGAGGTGAGGATGGCGTGGTGGCTGAGCCGGTCGAGCTCGGCCTTCTGGTCGAGCAGCCCGACCTGGTGCGCGAGCTGAAACGATCGGCTCCGGGTCGGGAGGAGCTCCGAGAGCGTGAGCCGTCGCGTGGCCCGGTCGTAGCGCCGCAACGTGCCGCGCTCGTCGACGAGGCGCTCGACCTTCACCTCGATGCCGTGCGTGCGTCGTAGCCAATCGGCGAGGCGCCAGTAGCGATCGTCGCCCTCCAGCTTCTCCTCGCGCACGAGCCGCTCGGCCCGCTCCTCCAGCGTCGGGAAGTGGTTGTTGCACGCCTGGATGAAGTCGTTGACCTCCTCGGTGGGCGCGCGGGACAGCGCGAGCACGTCGGCCTCCTCGTCGCTCATGCGCGCGGCCATGGTGTCCGTCGACTCGCGCGCGCTGCGGTACGCGCGGTAGAGCGAGAGCACCGCCCGCGCGGCGTTGGGTGACGCCTCGACCAGCTCGCGGACGTCGGCGTTGGTCAACGCGTGCGGCTCGAAGAGGGGATCGCCGAACACCTCGCGCAGCGCCTGCTCGGCACGGGTGTCGGACTCGTTGGCGAAGGTTCCGAGGTCGACGCCGAGCTCGGACGCGACGCGGAGGAGAAGCGTCGCCGAGAGCGGCCGTTTGTTGGCTTCGAGGAGGTTGAGATACGAACCCGAAATGCCCAGCCGCTCGGCGAGCTGCGTCTGGGACATCTCCTTCTGGCGGCGCAGGGCCCGCACCTTCTCCCCCAACCGCGGCGCATCCGGACGCTTGACTGCAATTCGCTCGGCCATGACCGACGGTCTTTACCAGTCAACACTTGTCAATGACAGGCTTTGACAGCCGTGAATTGAGCAGGTTGATGATTTGACTGACATTGACACCGCCATGACGACCAGCGGGTTGACGATCAAGGGAGCGATGGAGCCGGGCTTCGAGACGGTGCTGACGCCTGAGGCGTTGAGCTTCGTCGAAAAGCTGGTGCGGACCTTCACCGGGCGGGTGGACGAGCTCCTCGCCGCGCGACGCGAACGGGCGAAGGGCTTCGAGACGGCTGCGGGCTGGGACTTCCTCCCGGAGACGGCGTCGGTGCGGGCGGGTGACTGGAAGGTCGCGCCGCTGCCCAAGGACCTGCTCGATCGCCGCGTGGAGATCACCGGGCCGGTCGAGCGGAAGATGGTCATCAACGCGCTCAACTCGGGCGCCAACGTCTTCATGGCGGACTTCGAGGACGCCAACTCGCCCACGTGGTCGAACCAGGTCAGCGGGCAGATCAACCTGATGGACGCCGTTCGTCGGCGCATCGAGTACGCCGACCCGAAGTCGGGCAAGCAGTACCGGCTCAACGCCACGACGGCGGTGCTCTTCGTTCGCCCGCGAGGCTGGCACCTGCGCGAGCGGCACGTGAACGTCGACGGTCGGGACATCCCCGGCGGGCTCTTCGACCTCGGGCTCTTCTTCTTCCACAACGCCAAGGAGCAGCTCGCGCGCGGCACCGGGCCCTACTTCTACCTCCCCAAGATGGAGCACCACCTGGAGGCCCGCCTCTGGAACGACGTGTTCGTCTTCGCGCAGGACACGCTGGGCGTGCCGCGCGGGTCGATCAAGGCGACGGTGCTCATCGAGACGCTGCCCGCCGCCTTCCAGATGGACGAGATTCTCTACGAGCTGCGCGAGCACTCGGCGGGGCTCAACTGCGGTCGCTGGGACTACATCTTTTCGTTCATCAAGAAGCGCGCGGCCGACCCGACCTCGCTGCTGCCCGACCGCGGTCAGGTGACGATGGACAAGGCCTTCCTCAAGGCCTACGCGCAGCTCCTCATCCGCACCTGCCACCGCCGCGGGGTTCATGCGATGGGCGGCATGGCGGCGCAGATCCCGATCAAGGACGACCCCGCGGCCAACGAGGCCGCCCTCGCCCGCGTGCGCGCCGACAAGCTCCGCGAGGTGAGCGACGGCCACGACGGAACCTGGGTCGCGCACCCGGGTCTCGTGGCGGTGGCGCGCGAGATCTTCGACGCCCACATGCCGACGCCCAACCAGATCGAGCGCACGCGCGACGATGTGAACGTCACCCGCGACGACCTGTTGGTTCCGCACACCGGGACGCGCAGCGAGTCGGGCCTGCGCCACAACGTGCGCGTCGGCATCCAGTACATCGAGGCGTGGCTGCGCGGTAACGGCTGCGTGCCGCTCTACAACCTGATGGAAGACGCCGCGACGGCGGAGATCGCCCGCGCCCAGGTGTGGCAGTGGGTTCGCTACGGCGTCGCGCTCGACGACGGGCAGGTGGTGACGGCCGCGCGGCTGCACACCGTCATCGATGAGGAGATGGCCCGCATCGCCGCCGAGCAGGGCGCGCAGCGCATGGAGAAGGGCCGCTTCGCGGAGGCCCGCAAGCTGTTCGAGGTGCTCTCCACGGCGCCCACCTTCGAGGAGTTTCTCACGCTGCCCGCGTACGAGATGCTCGCCTGACCTTCAACCCACAACCCACAACCGATAACCCACAAGGAAGAGGAACACCGATGACCAGCGAGTTCAGCACCACCGACTATGTCAGCAACGCCCCGGCGGGCCGCTTCGACGGCATCACCCGCAGCTACTCCATCGCCGACGTGCAGAAGCTCCGCAACAGCGTGCGCATCGACCACACGCTGGCGCAGCGCGGCTCGCGCAAGCTCTGGCAGCTCCTGAAGACGGAGCCCTACGTGCACGCGCTCGGCGCGCTCACGGGCAACCAGGCGATGCAGCAGGTGCGCGCTGGCCTCAAGGCCATCTACCTCTCCGGCTGGCAGGTCGCGGCCGACGCCAACACCGCGGGCCAGATGTACCCCGACCAGTCGCTCTACCCCGCCGACAGCGTCCCGGCGGTGGTGAAGAAGATCAACCAGACCCTCCTGCGCGCCGACCAGATCGACAACTCGGAAGGCAAGCACGAGCGCGACTGGTTCGCGCCGATCATGGCGGATGCGGAGGCCGGCTTCGGCGGTCCGCTCAACAGCTACGAGCTGATGCGCGGGATGATCGAAGCGGGCGCGTCGGGCGTCCACTTCGAGGACCAGCTCGCCTCCGAGAAGAAGTGCGGCCACATGGGCGGCAAGGTGCTGGTGCCGACGTCGCAGTTCCTGCGGTCGCTCACCGCGGCGCGCCTCGCGGCCGACGTGATGGACGTCCCCACGATCCTGGTCGCGCGCACCGATGCGGACAGCGCGAAGCTCCTCCTCTCGGACGTCGACGAGCGCGACCACGCCTTCCTCGACAAGTCGAAGAGCCGCACGGCCGAGGGCTTCTATCACCTGAAGGCGGGCGTCGAGTGCGCCATCGCGCGCGGCCTCTCGTACGCCCCCATCGCCGACCTCATCTGGTGCGAGACCAGCACGCCCGACCTCAAGCAGGCCAAGCAGTTTGCGGAAGGCATCCACAAGCACTTCCCCGGCAAGATGCTCGCGTACAACTGCTCGCCCAGCTTCAACTGGAAGAAGAACATCGACGACGCGACCATCGCGAAGTTCCAGCGTGAGCTCGGGGCGATGGGCTACAAGTTCCAGTTCGTGACGCTGGCGGGCTTCCACACGCTGAACCACTCGATGTACTCGCTGGCGGCCGACTACCGCGAGCGCGGCATGGCGGCGTACTCGCAGTTCCAGCAGGCGGAGTTCGCCGACGAGAAGATCGGCTACACCGCGACGCGCCACCAGCGCGAGGTGGGCACCGGCTTCTTCGACGAGGTCGCGCAGGTCATCACCGGCGGCAAGGCGAGCACGCTCGCGCTCCACGGCTCGACCGAAGAAGAGCAGTTCTGAGATCACTGTGCCCGCCTGCCGCGGGTTGAAAACCCACGACTGGCGGGCGTTGAAACCATCGCGCCCTCCTCGCATGGTTTCGGCTCCTCAGGCATCCTGCGCCCCATGCGCCGGGTCGCCCTCCTCCTGTCTCTCCTCACCGCGGCCCCGCTCGCTTCTGCGCAGACCGTCGCCACTGTCGCCGCCCGCCGCGAGTGCTCCACCGCCGGCGTCGTCGGCGTCTCGCGTCAGCTCGTCGATACGCAGATCTGCATGTTCCCCGGCGTCTTCCTCAACGCCACGCCGCACGCGGGCGTCACACTCTCCGAGTCGCGCATCTTCTCGCTCGCCCAGGCCAGCGCGCGCACCGCCCTCTGGAACGCCGCAGCCGTCACCCCCATCCGCATCAACTCGATGTTTCGCACGCTGGCCGACCAGTACGTGCTCTATCACTCGGGCGCCTGCGGTCTCGCCGCGACACCCGGCAACTCCAACCACGAGACCGGCATCGCCGTCGACCTCGCCAACTGGTCGGCCGCATTGCGCGCCATGACCAACGCGGGCTGCCGACACCCGTACCCCGGCACCGACGACGTCCACTTCGACTGCCCCGGCTCCGACCGCCGCGCCGACTCCGTCCGCGCCTTCCAGCGCCTCTGGAACGTCAACAACACCAGCGACCGCATCGACGAGGACGGCGCCTACGGCCCGATGACCGCCGCCCGCGTCGCCCGCTCGCCCGCCGCCGGATTCGCCCGTGAGGGATGCACCGCGCCGCCGACCACCCCCGCGTATGCCGCGACGCTCGTGACGGTGAGCTGTCCCCGCGAAGCCCGCTCGGGCGAGCGCCCCGTGGCCTACGTCGAGTACCGCAACACCGGCACCACCACCTGGAGCGCGCCCGGCACACGACTCGGAACCACCAGTCCGCGCGACCACCGCGGCACCTTCTTCGACATGGAGAACTGGGTCGGCGCCACCCGGCCGTCCGCGGTCGATCGCGACACGGCGATGGGGGCGGTAGGGCGGTTCTCGTTCGTGCTCAGCATCCCCGAGGTCGACGCCGACCAGACCATCAGCGAGACCTACGGGCTCGTGCAGGAAGGGACGACGTGGTTCGGCCCCGCCGACGATGCCGTGCGCTGCGCGGTGCTCGTTCATCCGAGGGCGCGCGACGCGGGTGTAGCGGTGGATGTCGTCGCGCCGAGGGACGTCCCGACGGTCGATGTGGCAGTGGCAGACGCGGGCGTGGCGGATGCCGGGAGCGAGGATGTCGCGGTGGCGACCGACGACGTGGTCGACGAGCTCGGCGGCGGCGTCAACGAAGGCGGCGACGGCGGCGACGCCGACCCGATGGGCGACATGGACGGCGGCTGCCAGTGCCGGGCGGGCGTCGAGACGCGACCGACGCGCGGAGTGTTGGGGGCGCTGCTCGCGGCGCTGCTGATCGGGCGGAGGCGCCGTCGATCAGCCCGGTGAGGGCGTGTCGCAGATGCGGGCGGCGCTGCACGCGAGGCCCATGCAGCAGTCGCTGTCGCGCTCGCACATCTGACCGCGCGGACGGCACGCCATCGTCGGCGGAACGCACACCCGCATGCCCGCCGTGTCGGGCTCGCAGACGCCCGTGCAGCAGTCCGCGCCGGTCTGGCAGCCGCGGCCCGTCGGGCGACACGGCGCGGGGGTCCAGTAGGGCGAGAGGGAGTTCACGCGCTCCTGGCCGGAGAGGTAGAAGCCGACCTGCGACGGGTCGGTGGTGCCGTCGGGACGACGGTTGATCGCGGCGACCCAGATCTGCTTGAGGTTGCGCGTTCCGGCGAGCGTGTTGCCGTACGGGCGGGCCGTCGTGAAGAGCACCCAGAAGTAACCGCCCGAGTCGAAGGGCGAGAAGATCGGCCGCCAGGTGTCAAAGCCATTGCCGCCGAAGTTGGCCTGACGCAGCGCCACCGCCGTCCCTCCCGCGCGCGGAACCATCCAAAGGTTCCCGCGTACGCCGCTGCCGTCCATCGCCACGCCCGAGCGGCGGGAGTCGCCGTGCTGGTAGACGATCCAGCGGCTGTCGGGCGTCCACGTCGGGTGCCAATCGACAGCGCCGTCGGGCGAGCTGCTCGCGCGGTGGATGACGGCCGCAGCACCGAAGCGATCGCCGCCCATCGCGGGCGTGACGTTGAGGTTGTTGGTGCGGTCGGTAAACGCGATGGCCGTCCCGTCGGGAGACCACTCGGGGTCGAAGCCGTCGCCGGGTGATCCTGATGCTGCCGCGACCTCCATGCCGGTCATCGCGTCGATGAGGGAGAAGCGGTTGGTGGTCGGGTTGGCGCCGCAATCGCCGCTCACCAGGCGACTGCCGTCGGCGTTGAAGGAGGTGCACCGGCGGACGGTGTAGCGGAGGCGCGCGATCGTCGGCGCGGGGCTTCCGGTGAGGTCGCGGGAGAGGTCGTAGAGGGCGAGGTTTTCTCCGCTGCCTTCGAGGAAGCCCGACAGGCGCTGGCCATCGCGCGAGACCGAGTGGCAACCGATGCAGGTGTCGCCGGGGTTGGGGAGGAAGTTGGTGACGCGCGCCGAGTCGACGTCGAGTCGGGTGAGCGCCATGCGCGACGGCGACCACGAGTACACCGATCCCGCGATGAAGGCGTCGACGGTGCGAAACTCCCGCGCCGCGCTCTGCCACGCCATCGAGCGCGCGAGCACCCGCACCGTGAGCCGCACCGGCGAGCCGACGTCCGACTGCGCGAAGTCCGACCACAGCGTCGCCTCGGGGACCCACTGGTGACGGAAGCCCGCGGCCGCGACGAAGTAGGCGTCGACGGTGGCATGCGTTCGCTCCAGGCGCACGCGGTAGACGTCCGTGGCGGCCGCGCCTGGGTGCCGCGGCGTCCACTGGAAGTCGGGCGGAAAGACGTTGCGAGGCATCACCGCCCCTTGAAGGGGATAGTCGACGAGCGGCGACTGCGCCGTCCCCTCGCCCGTGAGCGCAGCGCCGGTGAGGGTGGCGACCATCGCGTCGGTCACGCCGGGACCGCGGAAGGAGCGGCGCACGATGACGGTGAGGTTGGTCTCGGCCGTGAGCGCGCTGCCGTCGACGGTGGCGAGGCGCACGCGGCCGACGCCCGCAACCCCGCTCGGCGTGAAGACCCCGGTGGACATGTCGAGGGCGCCGAGGCTGGTGTCGTCGAGGGAGAAGCGAACGCCCGTGGTGAGGGCGCGCGAGAGGCCGTCGCGCTGCGTCCCGCGGGCGCGGAAGGTGACGGTCGGGCGCGCGGTGTCGGTGACCTCGATGACCGGGTCGACGGGCGCGAGCTCGAGCGCGACGAGCTCCGACGGGCGCGCCGTGTTGCGGTCGAGCGCGAGGACGTCCCAGCCCGAGGAGACACCCGCATCGGGAGCAGCGGCATCACCGTCGACCGGGACGACGCACCCCGCGGGCTCGGTGCAGTCTTCGGGTGTCGCGCTGCACGCCGTCAGCGCGGACCCGAGCAGCAGGCTCCAGCGGGTCGTCGAGGTCGCCATGGAAAGGACGTTACGCCTTCGAGGGAGACGCCCGAAAGCGCCGTTGTCGGTATAGGACTGGTGAGCCCTGCCCTCCTCCTCCCTGCAACCCCAATGGTGTCCGCATGAGCAACCGCGACCGCATCGACCTCTCCAACCCCTGCGAGCACGTCGCCGAGACCACGGTGCGCCACGTCCAGCGCCCCGCCGCGGGCTGCGAGGAGTGCCTCAAGGTGGGAGCCCGCTGGGTGCACCTTCGCTACTGCCTCACGTGCAACCACGTCGGCTGCTGCGACTCGTCGCCCAACCAGCACGCCACCAGGCACTTCCACGCCACGAAGCACCCCGTCGTCACCTCCGCGGAGGTCGGCGAGACCTGGGCCTACTGCTACGTCGACGAGGCGGTGCTCTCGGCGTGAGCGACACGACCGAAGACACCGCCGCCATCGACGCGCGGCAGGGACAGATGTTTCCGAAGCTCACGGCGGGGCAAGTCGCGCGACTCGCAGCGGTCGGCACCCGGCGACACGTCGCGGCCGGAGAGACGGTCTGGGAGCAGGCGCAGCGCGACGTAAACCTCTACGTCGTGTGCGAAGGGCGCCTCGCGGTGACCCGTCCGCCGCAGCCGCCGTCGTGCGAGGAGGAGATCATCACCGTCCACGAGGCGGGTCAGTTCACCGGCGAGGTGAGCCTCATCGCGGGACACCGCACGCTGGTGGCCGGGCGCGCGGAGACCGACTGCGTGCTGTTGGAGGTGCCGCGCGAGCGACTGCTCTCGCTGGTGCAGACCGACAGCGAGCTGTCGGAGGTGTTCTTGCGGGCGTTCATCCTGAGGCGCACGGGGCTCATCGCGCATCACCAGGGCGACGTGGTGCTCGTCGGGTCGCGGCGCTCGGCGGACTCGCTGCGGGTGCATGAGTTCCTGACCCGCAACGGGCACCCGCACACGTACCTGGACCTCGACACCGACCCCAACATCAAGACGCTGCTCAGCGCCTTCGACGTCGGCGCGGACGACATCCCCGTCCTCATCTGCCGCGGCGAGCGTGTGCTCAAGCGACCGACCAACGCCGAGGTCGCCGACTGCCTCGGGCTCAACGCGCCGCTCGACCCCGACATGGTGCGCGACGTGGTGGTCGTGGGCGCAGGCCCAGCGGGACTCGCGGCCGCGGTGTACGCCGCCTCCGAGGGCCTCGACGTGCTCGTGGTGGAGTCCCACGCGCCCGGGGGACAGGCCGGGTCGAGCTCCCACATCGAGAACTACCTGGGCTTCCCGACGGGCATCTCGGGGCAGGCGCTCGCGTCTCGCGCGCTCTTGCAGGCGGAGAAGTTCGGCGCGCGCTTCACCGTCGCGCGCGACGTGGTGGAGATCGACTGCACCCATCGCCCGTACCGCCTCACGCTCTCCGGCGGCGAGTCCGTGCGGGCCCGCGCCGTGGTCGTCGCCACGGGCGCGCAGTACCGCAAGCCCGAGCTGCCCGACCTCGCCCGCTTCGAGGGCGTCGGCGTGTACTACGGCGCCACGCACGTCGAGGCGCAGCTCTGCGGTCGCGAGGAGGTCATCGTCGTCGGGGGCGGCAACTCCGCGGGGCAAGCCGCGATGTTCCTGTCGCGCACGGCGGCGCGGGTGAGCGTTCTGGTGCGGGGCCCGGGGCTGGCCGAGAGCATGTCGCGCTACCTCATCCGGCGCATCGAGGAGGCGTCCAACGTCGAGCTCCTCACGCGCACGACCGTCGAGGCGCTCGAAGGGGATGGACGGCTGGAGCGGGTGACGCTGCACGACGCGCGCAGCGGCGAGCGGGTCACGCGGGCGACGCGGCACGTCTTCCTGATGACGGGCGCGATGGCCAACACGGCGTGGCTGCGCGGGTGCGTGGCGCTCGACGACAAGGAGTTCGTGCGGACGGGCGACGACCTGGGCGATGCGAAGGCGCTCGGTTGGCCGCTCGCGCGACGGCCGTACCTGATGGAGACGAGCCTGCCGGGGGTGTTCGCGGTGGGTGATGTGCGTGCCAACAGCGTGAAGCGCGTGGCGTCGGCGGTCGGCGAGGGGTCGATCTGCATCCAACTGGTGCACAAGGCGATCGCCGAGCTCGGCGACGCCGTCCATGGCTGAGCGAAGGAGACGATTGATGAAGCGAGCCGAGTGGAACGGGACCGTCCTGGCCGAGTCCGACGACATCGTGGTGGTCGAGGGCAACGCGTACTTCCCCGAAGCGGCGCTGCGACGCGAGCACTTCACGCCGAGCGCGACGCACACGGTCTGCGGGTGGAAGGGCACCGCGAGCTACTTCAACGTCGTGGCGGGGGGAAAGACCAACGCGGACGCGGCGTGGTTCTACCCGACGCCCAAGGACGCCGCGAAGCAGATCACGGGGCGCGTGGCGTTCTGGAAGGGCGTGGTGGTGAAGGACGTCTAGCCGCCTGTACCCACCGAGTCATCCGCGCAGCGAAACCCGCTCACGGGGTAGCGCCCGGTCGGCTCGTGGTGCACGCGGTTGGTCACGCGTAGACCGGCGGCCTGGTAGTTCCACGCGCCGCCGCGGAGCACCTGCTGGCAGTTGTGGGGAATGCCCATCGACCCGGTGAAGGCCCACAGGTTGCGCCGCTGGAGATCGGCGTACGCCGCGAGCGCCGTCTCGCACGTCGCCTCCCTCGTCGGCGTGCGATAGCCGTACGGATCGTAGACGGTGGCGGTCCACTCCCAGACGTTGCCCGCCATGTCGAGCGCGCCGACGGGCGATGCACCCGCCGGGTGGGTGCCCACGGCCGCGGGCTGGCCGACGTTCATGCGCTGGCCGTACACCGCGCGGGCGGGCGTCGGCGGGTCGGCGCCCCAGGGGAAGGTGCGCCCGTCGGTCCCGCGCGCGGCCTTCTCCCACTCGGCCTCGGAGGGCAGACGACCGCCCGCCCAGCGGCAGTAGTCCCGCGCCATGAACCACGTCACCGATGTCACCGGCGCCCGCCGGTCGGTCCACGTCGCGCGGGCCCACGCGTCCTGGCAGCGACCCGCGCGCACGCAGCGCGACCAGTCCTCGCGGGACACCTCCGTGCGGTCGATGCGAAACGCGGGCAGCGTGCGGGTGTGCCGCGGTCGCTCGTCGGGCTCGCCGTCGGTGTCGGTGCCCATGATGAAAGCGCCAGCAGGCACGAGCACGCGATCGAGGGGCGGCGGCGTCGACGGCCGCGGGGCGCGCGGCTGCGCCGTGAGCGGGAGCGCGACGAGCACCGTCGCGATGACGAGGGGAATGGAAGGCGAGGTCGAGCGAGGCACCGCGGTCGACGCTACGTCGTGGCGGTGGCAGCGCAAGCGGCGAGACGGATGGAGCAGGATCGGCGCAACCCGCGCGACCGTGGCGCGAGTCGTCCGTCGAGGGTCAGCGCGGGCAGCAGAACACGTTGGCCTCGCCGCCGGGCGACGGGACGCACCCCGCCGACGGCGCGCCGCCGGGGCAGTCGTGGGGAACCGGGGTCGCCGGGACGCTCACGCAGATCTGCGCCGCGATGTCGGTCGGAATCGACGAGTCGGGGAGGCACTGGTCGGTGCTGGGAGGCTCGTCGCCGCACTGCTCCAGGGCGCGCGACTGGGCGTCGCAGCCGCCGATCTCGGGGCCGTCGGAGGCGCAGGTGATGGTCCCCGTCGCGCCGCAGGTGACGAACGCATCGAAGCGCGCGCGGCACTCCGCCGGAACCTGCGATGCGAGCTGCTGACAGGCCGCGACGCACTGCTCGTTGAAGGCGCCGCACGCGGCCGCGCGGAGGTGCGCGCACAGCGCCGGGCAGCCGCCGGTGTTGGTGGGCGGGGTGGAGGGACGATCGGCCCCGCCGCCGTCGACGACCGCGGTGTTGGGTGAGCCGCCCACGCTCGCACCGCAGGCCGGCAGGGCCGCGGCGGCGAAGAGCGCGAGCGCGCCCAGACGGAGAAGACCACTGCCTCGAACGTGTCGCATCGTCATGACTGACCTCGCTTCGAACCGCGCGCACCGAGGCACCCGCGCAACACGCACGAATCACCGCCCCGGCGCCGCCCACCTCACGTGCTGCGCGCGATGAGGACGCGACCTGCGTCCCGCCCGCAGGCGTGTGACCAATCGTTGAGCAGGGCCCGTGCCAGGGACTCCAATCACCGTGGCCGCTTCATGGCGATGCAACGCGCGATCGGACTATGGTGCTCGCCGTGAAGACGACGACCCTGCCGCGCCTCTCGGCGATGCTGTTCACCGTAGGCTCCCTCGCGCTGGCCTGCGCCCCGCGCAGCACCGGCGGTGACCTCCCCGTCGACGCTGGTCCCCTCGACGTCTCCGCCGACCCCGACGTCTTCACCGACGATGACGTGCCCACCCTCGATCAGCCCGACGTCGCGGCGGCCATCGATCGTCCCGTCACCGTGATCGACACGCCGAGCACGGACACGGTCGTCGCGTCCGACCGGGGGACCGTCGACGTCGGCGACGCGGGCGCCGGCTGTCGCAACGACCGCGAGTGCCCCGTCGGACGACTGTGCGACCGCGCGCAGGGGCTGTGTGTCGAGTGCCTCGCGGCGACTGATTGCGGTGACGCCGGGCGCATGTGCGTGGGCGGGCGCTGCACGACGGTGACCCCGTGCGCGTCGTCGCGCATGTGCAGCGGGCAGGTGTGCGACGCCGTCCGCGGCTACTGCGTCGACTGCCTCACCAACGTCGACTGTCCGATGGGGCAGGCGTGCGGCGCCGACGCGACGTGCCGCGCGCAGGCATGCCCGCCCTCCACGGCCGAGTGCATCGACGCCACCCGCGCCCGCACCTGCGACGCCCGCGGCAGCGCGTGGACGGAGACGGTCTGCGCGACCGGCACCACCTGCTCGGGCGGCATCTGTCGGGCGCGGGTGTGTACGCCCGGCGCGGCGAGCTGCGCCTCGTCGAGCGCACGCCAGGTCTGCAACGCGAGCGGCCTCGACTACACCGCGACCCCGTGCGCGGCGGGCACCACCTGCTCCGGCGGCGTGTGCACCAGCCGGGTCTGCACGCCCGGTGCGGCCGACTGCGTCGGGACGACGTCGGTGCGCACCTGCAACGGCGACGGAACCGCCTTCACCATGACCACCTGCGCCGCCCGAACGACGTGCCGGGCGGGCGCCTGCCTCGCGTGGTTCTGCACGCCGGGCGAGCTCTCCTGCGCGGGGCCGACGACGCGCCAGGTCTGCAACGCAGACGGCCTCGGGTACACGCCGACGGCCTGCGCGGCGGGCCAGACCTGCGCCGCGGGGACGTGCTCGACGACGACGGTGTGCTCGCCGGGGACGGCCATGTGCCTCTCGTCGTCGATGCTGAGCATCTGCAACGCGAGCGGGACGGCCAGCACCACGACGACGTGCGTGGGCGCGACCAACGCGACGGGGGTGTGCGCCGGGTCGGGCTGCACCCTCGCGTGCAATGCGGGCTTCGGCGACTGCAACGGCAACACCGCCGACGGCTGCGAGTCGAGCCTCGCGTCGACCGCCAACTGCGGCGGGTGCAACGTGCGATGCGGCGGCGGACAGGTCTGCTCGGGCGGGGCGTGCGTGGCCGGGGGATGCAACGGCCGCTCGTGCACCATCTTCACGCCCTGCTGCACCGGCTACTCGTGCAGCGACGTGATCTCGGGGACGTGCCGCTCGGACACCTGCGGCGTGGCGGGCGAGGCGTGCTCGCTGCCCGGCTTCTGCTGCGCGGGCATGACCTGCAGTGGCGGGAGCTGCGTGGTGTCGGCGTGCGACGTCGCGGGCAACCCCCGCGACAGCGGCGGGTCGTGCTGCGCGGGGACCTCGTACCGGCCGTCGCCCACCACCTCGCTGTGCTGCTACGAGGCGGGCGTGTCGTGCACCGACAGCAATCAGTGCTGCGGACGGATGCTCTGCACCAGCGGGCGCTGCGCGTGCCGCGCGGCGGGGGCGAGCTGCTCGGCGTCGGCCGACTGCTGCAGCCGCTCGTGCAACACCGCCATGAGCACCTGCAACTGAGGTCGCGCTACGGGGTCAGCGCCGCGTTGCGCGCGCAGCGGACGCCGAAGCGCTCGTAGCGGGAGCTGGGCAGCGCGTTGCCGCGGTCGGTGTTGCGCATGTCGCCGCCGCCACCGTGGAAGCTCAGACCGCGCAGCGCGCGCCGCGACATGGCGCGGTACGGCAGGACGAGGCGGGCGTGCAGGCCGGGCAGGTTGACCTCGTAGTTTTCGTAGTAGTCGAGCACCCACTCCATGGCGCCCCCGGCGAAGTCTTCGTGACCCCAGAGGCCCGCGCCGGCGGGGCGCGTACCGACCGGAGCGAGGATGTCCGAGGCCGCCGTGCAGTTGCCGGCCGGACGGGCGCGGGTGCAGTCCGGCTCTTCGGCGCCCCATGGGTACAGGCGGTTCTGCGAGCCGCCGGCCGCGGCGTACTCCCACTCCGACTCGACGGGCAGGCGGCCGCCATCCCAGATGCAGAACGCGAATGCCTCGTACCAGTTGAGACAACCGATGGGCCGCGCGTCGTCGGGTCCCACCTCGTCGTGCCACGACTCGAGCCCGCCGGCGCAGTGGAGCGCGCCGACGAAGGCGTCGCGGTCGGGCGGGAGCTGACGGTTCCACTCGGCCTGCCATCCGCTGCCGGGCACCGCGGGGTGGGCGCCCGCGCCGGCCGGAATGGGAGCACCCCTCCAGCCCTCGACGAACTTGCGGAAGCGCCCGACCGTCACCTCGTAGCGGTCGAGATAGAACCCCGGGATGGTCACCGGGTGCTCGGGCAGCTCCTCCGGGTTGGGGACGTTGTACGCATCCTCGCCTGCGACCGAGCGACCGTAGAGGAGCGTTCCACCCGGGACGGAGATGGTCTCGCAGCACGAGTGGCCGTTGCACATGAGGCCGCGCTCGCACGACTGCCCCGCGATGCTGCGGAAGACCTGCCCTGCGTCGCCCTGCGAGACGGGTCGCTCGGTCGCGGTCTCGGTACCCACGATGTCGGGGTTGCCGCCGCCCCTCGCGTCCTCGTCCCACACGGTGTCGTGCATGGACCCAGCCTCGCTGCCACACGCAGCCGTCACGGACATGAGGGCGGCGAGCGCGAAGCGACGTGGCCACCGACGTGCGATCAAGTTCTTCACAACGGTCGGCGTGCACTGCGAACGCCGGGCCGACGCGCGCGTCCACGGATGCCGCAGGTGCGCGCCGGGTGGCGCGCACGAAGATGACTCGCGTACGAGCGCACCGGCGAAGGAGCGCGGCAACACTGCCGCGATGAGCCGGCGCGGAGCGCGTAGCGCGTGTGCAAGGTGCATGGTGCACCTGTGCATGGTTCGAACAGGGGCCTAAGGTCGGCGCGATGAAGGTGCTCGTCGTCGAGGATGACCGGAAGGTCGCGCGCTTCCTCGCCCGGGTGTTTGCCGAGGAGGGCTTCGCGACCGACACCTGCGGCCGCGGCGCCGACGCCCTCGCCCAGGCCGCGGACGGCCTCTACGACGTCATCGCCCTCGACTGGATGCTGCCCGACCTCGACGGCCTCTCCGTCTGCCGCGAGCTGCGGCGCGCCGGGGTGACCACGCCCATCCTCATGCTCACCGCGCGGGGCGAGACCCGCGAGCGGGTGCTCGGCCTCGACGCGGGCGCCGACGACTACCTCGTGAAGCCCTTCGAGGTCGAAGAGCTGCTGGCTCGCGTGCGCGCGCTCTTGCGACGGGCGGTCGGTCACTACGACGTGCGGCTGGGCGAGCTGCACATCGACCGACGGGGGAGGCGCGCGCTGCTGCGAGGCGCGTCGCTCGATCTCACCGCCAAGGAGTACGCGCTGCTGCTGCACCTGGCCCACCGCGCGGGCCGGGTGACCTCGCGCTCCGAGCTGCTCGCGCAGGTCTGGGAGACGAGCTTCGACCCCGGATCGAACCTCGTCGAGGTCCATGTGAGCCGGCTGCGGGACAAGCTCGGCGACGCGGCGTGGATGATCGAGACCGTGCGCGGCCTGGGCTACCGCCTGCGCGCGGAGCGCGAGCCGTGAGCCTGCGCCGACGACTCGTGGGCGCCGTCACCGCGGTCACGCTGCTCACCCTCGGCGGGGCGTTCACCGCGGTGTCCGTCGCCGTCAACCGCTCGCAGGAGCAGCAGCTCGACCAGGCCCTGCTCGCACAGGCCGTCGAGGAGGCCCTGGACGTCGCGCGACACGGTCCCGACGCCATCGGCGACCGGCCCGGCCCCGCCGCCAACGACGTCGGCCCGCTCCCCAAGTACGCCGCCGTGTACGCCGCCGACGGCGCCACGCTCGCGGCGACGCCCAACCTCGGGGGCGCCGCGTCCGCGCTCTCGTCGGTGCCGCACCCGCCGCGCGTGGCCTTCGACCACTGGCGCGGGCGCGACCACGTCCGCGCGGTGCTGGTGCCGCTGCCCGACGGCTCCGGGCGGCGGCTCCTCCTGGCGGCCTCGCGCGCCGACCTCGACGGCGACGAGCGCTTCCTGCGCCGCGCCATGACCCTCGTCTTCGTCGTCGCGGTGGCGTGGACCATCCTCGTCGCGACGTGGTTCGTGCGGCGCCTTACGCGCGACCACGAGGTCATCACCGGGGTGGTGCGCCGCGTCGCCGCGGGCGACCTCACCGCCCGCGTGGCCACCCGATCGGGTGACCGCGAGCTCGCGCAGGTGGGCGGTGACATCGACGAGATGATCGCCCGCCTGGAGGCCCTGGTGACCTCGCAGCAGCGCTTCATCGCCCACGCCGCGCACGAGCTGCGCTCGCCCCTGACGACGATGCTCGGCGAGCTCTCCCACGCGCTGCGCCGCTCGCGCGACGCGGACGAATACCGCGCGGCCATCGAGGAGGCGCTGGGCGCGACGCGGCGGCTCAGCCAGCTCGCCGACGACCTGCTGGGGCTGGCGCGCCTCGGCGCCGAGCAACGGCCCGACGCGACGTCTCGTCTCGACGAGGTGGTCACGGCGGCGACCGCGGAGGTGGCGAGCGCGGCGGAGGCGCGGGGAGTGGCCCTCGACGCACGCGCGGAGGGAGCGACGGTGCGCGCCCCGGCGCGGGACCTCCAGCGGCTCGTGCGCAACCTGCTCGACAACGCCATCCGCCACACGCCGCGCGGGGGCGTGGTGCGGGTGCGCGCGCGACCGCTCGACGACGCCATGGAGCTGCGCGTGACCGACGAGGGGACGGGCGTCCCCGCGGAGGAGCGCGAGCGCATCTTCGAGCCCTTCTACCGGGTGGCCCGCGACGAGCGGGACGACGTCGGCTCCGGGCTGGGCCTCGCCATCGTGCGGGAGATCGCGCGCACCTGCGGGGGCGAGGTGACGCTCGCCGCGGACGACCCCACCACCGGGGGCGCGTGCTTCGTGCTGCGGCTGCCGCGCGCCAACCTTACGGACTCGTAATGTTGCCGTAAGGACGGGCCCGAGCGCGGGCGGTACCGACGGCGGACCGATGCTCGACTCGATCGTTCAGTTCGCGATGCGCTGGCGGGTGGGGGTGCTGGTGGTGACCGGCCTCGTGCTGTTGCTGGGCGTCGTCGCGGTGAGGGCGCTACCCATCGACGCGGTGCCCGACGTCACCAACGTGCAGGTGCAGGTGCTCACCGACTCGCCGGGGCTGTCGGCCGAGGAGATGGAGCAGTTCATCACGCGCCCGGTGGAGACGGGGCTCAACGGGATGCCGGGGCTCTCGGAGATCCGATCGATCACGCGCGAGGGCATCTCGACGGTGACGGTGATCTTCGGCGAGCACATCGACATCTGGTTTGCGCGGCAGCTCGTGATGGAGCGGCTGCGCAACATCGAGGCCGAGATCCCGGCGCAGTTCGGGAGACCCGAGATGGCGCCGGTGTCGACGGGCCTCGGCGAGATCTACCAGTTCGTGGTGAAGGGCGAGGGGCGCTCGCCGATGGAGCTGCGAACGCTCCTCGACTGGGAGATCGCCCCGGCGCTGCGCGGCGTGCCCGGGGTCATCGAGATCAACGCCTTCGGCGGCGCCAAGCGACAGTACCAGGTGGTCATCGACCCCAACCTGCTGGCGGCGCACCGGGTGACGCTGGCGCAGGTGATCCACGCGCTCGAACGCAACAACGTCAACGTGGGCGGCGGGTACGTCGAGCGGGGCGAGGAGCAGTTCGTGATCCGCGGCGAGGGGCAGTACCGCTCGCTCGACGACATCGGTCGCGTGGTGGTGTCGGCGACGGAGACGGGGACGCCGGTGCAGGTGCGTCACCTCGCGACGGTGCGCGTGGGCGCGGCGCTCCCGCAGGGCGTGGTGACCCAGGACGCGCGCGGCGAGGTGGTCGCGGGCCTCGTGCTGATGCTCGCCGGGTCGAACTCGCGCGAGGTCGTCGAGGCCGTGCACCGACGCATCGACGAGATCCAGCGCACGCTGCCGCCCGGCGTGCGCATCGAGACGGTGTACGACCGGGCGCAGTTCATCAACCGCACGCTGCGCACCGTCGCGACCAACCTGGTGGAGGGCGCCGTGCTGGTGAGCCTCGTGCTGCTGGTGTTTCTCGGCACCGCCCGTGGCAGCCTGCTGGTGACGGTGGGCATCCCCTTCGCGATGACCCTCGCGGTCTTCGGGATGCTCTACCTCGGCATCACCGGCAACCTCATGTCCCTGGGCGCCATCGACTTCGGCTTCCTCGTCGACGGCCCCATCGTGATGCTGGAGGCAGCCATCGCGCGCCTCGCGATGCCCGACATCACCCGTGAGAACTACCAGCGGGCCATCGGCGATGCCATCCGCGGGGTGACGCGGCCGGTTGTGTTCTCCGTCGCCATCATCTTGTTGGTGTACCTCCCGCTGCTGTCGCTGAAGGGCGTCGAGGGGAAGATGTTTCGCCCCATGGCGGCCACCATGGCGCTCGCGCTGGGCGGGTCACTGGTGTTCGCGCTGCTGGTGTTTCCCGCGGGCGCCATGACGCTGCTGCGACCTCCGAAGAGCCCCGGCCACCACGGCATCCTCGCGCGCCTGGAGGCGCCCTACCGCGTGGCGGTCGCGTGGGTGCTGCGGCAGCGCATCGCGATGGTGGTCGCGGCGCTCGCGCTGCTGGTGGTGATCGCGCCGCTGGCGACGACCCTCGGGGCAGACTTCATCCCGCGCATCGACGAGGGGGACATCTACGTCGCCATCCGCCGCATTCCCAGCGTCGGAATCACCGAGGCGCGGCGGCTCGACCTGGAGGCCGAGCGGGTGCTGCGGCGCTTCCCGGAGGTGGTGACCACGCTCGCCACCACCGGGCGCGCGGAGGTCGCGACCGACCCCGTGGGCATGGACAACACGGACATCCTCGTGCACCTGCGGCCGCACGCGGAGTGGCGCACGGCGCACGACCTCGACGGGCTCGGCGAGGCGCTCAAGGCGGCCATCGAGCGCGAGGTGCCGTCGACCTTCGTCTCCATCTCGCAGCCCATCGAGGACCGCACCAACGACATGATCTCCGGCTCGCGCGCCGACGTGGTGGCCTACCTCGCGGGCGACGACCTCCACACGATGACCGACCTCGCCAACCACATCGGCCAGGTGCTCCGACGGCTGCAAGGCGCCGGGGACGTGCGCGTCGAGCGGGCCCTCGGGCTGCCGATGTTGCAGGTGCGCATCGACCGCGACCGGCTCTCGCGCCACGGCATCGCCGGGGAGGACGCGCTCGCGGCCGTGGAGGCGTCGCACCTCGGGCGCCCGGTGGGCGTGGTGTTCGAGGGGGCGCGGCGCTTCGACCTGCGGGTGCTGCTCCCGCCGACGCAGCCGGGCGCGGCGGGCATCGGGCGGCTCATGGTGGGATCCAACGAGGGGCAGCTCGTGCCGCTCGCGCAGGTGGCCAACATCACCGAGGAGGACGGCGCCGCGCAGATCGGCCGCGAGGGTCTGCGCCGACGCATGCGCGTCGAGGTGAACCTCCGCGGCAGGGACCTCGTGAGCTTCGTCGAGGAGGCCCGCGCCGTGGTCGCGCGCGAGGTGCCGATGCCCACGGGCTACGCCCTGGAGTGGAGCGGCCAGTTCGAGAACTTCAACCGCGCCCGCGACCGGCTCGCGGTGGTGGTTCCTGTCGCGCTGGTGATCATCCTGGGGATGCTCTTCCTGACCTTCCGCGAGCTGCGGTACGCGCTGGCGGTGTTTACGGGCGTGCCCTTCGCGCTGCTGGGCGGCGTGGTCGCGCTCAAGGCGCGCGGCATGTCCTTCAGCATCCCGGCCGCGGTGGGCTTCATCGCGCTGTGCGGCATCGCGGTGCTCAACGGCGTGGTGATGGCCAGCGAGATCAAGCGACGCATCGACGAGGGCGCCGACGCCGACGACGCGATCAGGGACGGCGCGGTCGCGGTGCTACGCCCGCTGCTGCTGACGGCCACGGTGGCGGCGCTCGGCTTCGCGCCGATGGCGGTGGCGACCTCGGCGGGCAGCGAGGTGCAACGCCCGCTCGCCACGGTGGTCATCGGGGGCCTCGCGTCGAGCACGCTGCTTGGGGTGTTCCTGCTCCCGGCGCTGCTGCGGATGTTCGGCGTCCGCGCTCGGCGCTGACCTGTACCGCACGTGCACAGGGTTGTGCGCCAACCCCACATGACGCCGCTCTCCCGTGGCGAACCGACGGGTGAAGTGCCGCGGCGGCGGCTTCGTCTCCTCGCGAGGTACGTCGATTGCTGACGTGCCACAGGTCGAAGCGTCCGCATCGGAGCGGGCGCGCGAACAACGCGGAGGCAGTGGATGACAAAGAACGCGACGGTGCTCGGGACGATGCTGGCGGCGATGGTGGTCGGGTGTGGGGCCGATGGCTCCACCGACCTCAACGCGGCGGGGTACTCCGGACCCGTCAACGTGCGGCTGGACAAGTTCAAGGACGGCGACGTCCGCAACGAGGCCTTCGACTCGGACAAGGACATCAACACCGAGTCGGGCAACCCCTACTCGGCCTTCCTGCGCGACGCCCGCACGGCGCTGGGGCGCGACGCGGCGGCGGTGCTGCTCGACCGGATGACCTTCACCCTCGCGAACGACACCCGCGGCGTCACCGCCTTCGAGCAGATCTTCGCGGGCACGGCGGTGGTGTACTTCGCGACCTCGTCCGTGACGGTCAACGTCGGCACGGCGGCGATGCCCACGGGCGCGGGCCCGGTGGCGGTCACGGTCACCGCGTCTCGCGCCGACCTGCTGCCCATCAACGCGGCGCTGCTGTCGGGTCAGTTCAAGGTCGGCGTGCGGGTCCCGGCGGCGGCGGGGCGACCGGCGTCGTTCGACGCGCGGGTCTCCACGACGCTCTACTTCCGGGCCCTGGCGCTTTGAGTCCGAAGCCCCGAAGGCGTCGGCGGTGATATCGTCGCTGCGCGTGGACCAGAACCGCACCGACACCTCGGCCTTCCTCGCCGAAAACGCCGACTGTGACGCCATCGCGCGCCTCCTGGTGACCGAGGGCGGTCGCCCGCCCCGCGTGGTGGTGTTGCCCGCCGGCGCGGAGGTGCGCGTCGGCCGCGCGGAGTTCGTCGAGGTGCCCCTGGACGACCACCGCGCCTCGCGGGTTCACGCCGTGCTCGCCTTCGACGGGCGCGCCGTCACGGTGCGGGACGAGGCGAGCAGCAACGGCACCTTCGTCAACGGGAGCCGCGTGCGCGGCCCTCGGCGCGTCGAGGACGGCGAGCGGGTGGAGATCGGCACCACGGTGATCGCGGTGCTGCTCACGCTGCGCGGAGCGACGCGGTCGGAGGCGCGTGAGCCCATCGCGTCCGTCGACGGGACGGTCGCCGTCGACCCCATCACCGTGGAGCTGTTCGCCCTCGTGCGTCGGCTCGCGGCGAGCGACCTCGCCGTCCTCGTGCAGGGCGAGACGGGCGTCGGCAAGGAGCTGGTCGCGCGCGCCCTCCACCGCGACTCGCCGCGGGCGCGCAGGCCCTTCGTCGCCATCAACTGCGCGACGCTGACCGAGTCCATCGCGGCGAGCGAGCTGTTCGGCCACGAGCGCGGGAGCTT
Organism: Polyangiales bacterium; assembly: GCA_044229975.1. Taxonomy (GTDB): domain Bacteria; phylum Myxococcota_A; class Polyangia; order Polyangiales; genus SCUS01. The sequence goes on along the minus strand of JBGARZ010000028.1, from coordinate 27,564 downwards.
CTCCGGCGCCGACGCGCGCAAGATCGGGGTCTTCGAGAGCGCCGACGGGGGCACGCTCCTGCTCGACGAGGTGGGCGAGCTGTCACCCGCCAACCAGGCCTTGCTGCTCCGCGCGCTCCAGGAGCGCTCGGTCTGCCGGGTCGGCTCGACGCGCCCGGTCGCCGTGGACGTGCGCATCGTCACGGCGACCAACCGCGACCTCGCGCTGGAGGTCGCCGAGGGGCGCTTCCGGCAGGACCTCTACTTCCGCCTCAACGGCGTCACCGTGCAGGTGCCCGCGCTGCGGTCGCGCCCGCGGGACATCCTGCCGATGGTCGAGCGCATCCTCGCGAGCCGCGGCAAGGCGTGGCGGCTGGGCCCCGGGGTCGCCGATGCGCTGCTCGCGCACCCGTGGGTCGGCAACGCCCGTGAGCTTCGCAACGTCGTCGAGCGGGGCATGGCGCTCGCGGACGACGACGAGATCCGCCTCGCGCACCTCCAGCTCGCGGCCGCCGCCCCGGGCGCAGCCTCCACCGCCGAGGACGCGTCGGCCTTCCGCGCGAAAGTGGAGGAGACCGAGCGGCGCACCATCGTCGCGGCGCTCGCCAGCGCAGCGGGCAACCAGTCGCGGGCGGCGCGCGAGCTGGGCATCTCCCGTCGATGCCTCATCACGCGCATGGAGCGCTACGGCCTCAAGCCCAAGCCGGTGAGCGCCCGTGACGACTGACCGCGCCGCGCGGGTGGTGGCCTGCCTCGGGCTGCTTGCGTCGGGCTGCTCCTTCGCGCTCGACTTCGGCCCCGAGGTGCTGCTGCCCGCCCTCGACGCGGGCGCCGCCGAGGCGAGCGTCGTGGGTGCTTCCGTCGACGCGGGTCGGGACGATACGGGCCGGGACGACGCCAGCGCCGACGCCGGGGACTGCGGCATGAGCTCGTGCCGCACCGACTGTCGCGCCTCGGAGGTCGCGTGCGGGGCGCGCTGCGTCAACCTCCAGGACGACAACCGCAACTGCGGCGCCTGCGGCGTGTCCTGCGGTCCTGGCGCGAGCCACTGCTGCCGCGGGGTGTGCGTGGCGCGGTGCGAGTGAGCGGCTGATGGGCATCGACGACGGCGCCGAGCTGGAGGGCCGCTATCGCATCCTGCGGTCGCTCGGCGAAGGCGGGATGGGCGCCGTCTACGAGGCCGAGCACACGGCCCTCGGTCGCCGCGTGGCCGTCAAGGTGCTGCACGCCCACGTGGCGAAGGTGCCCGACGCGGTGCGCCGCTTCGAGCGCGAGGCGCGCGCCGCGGCGGAGATCGGGCACCCCAACATCGTCGAGGTCTTCGACGTCGGGACGCACCTCGGCGAGCCCTTCCTCGTGATGGAGCTGCTGCGGGGCGAGACGCTGGCCGACCGGCTCTCGCGGCCGGAGATGATCGAGGCCCGCGCGGCGTGTCGCATCGTCGGGTACGTGCTCTCGGCCCTCGCGTCGGCGCACGCCAAGGGCATCATCCACCGCGACCTGAAGCCCGAAAACGTCTTCCTGGTGCCCGGCGACGACGCCCACCGGGTGAAGCTGCTGGACTTCGGCATCTCGAAGTTTCGCCGCGCGGGCGCGACGCTGCTCCAGACGACGCAGGAGGGCATCCCCCTCGGGACGCCCGGATACATGGCCCCCGAGCAGTGGATGGGGCGGCGCGACATCGACCACCGGGCCGACATCTTCGCGGTCGGCGTCATGCTCTACGAGCTCCTTACCGGCGGCCTGCCGTACGAAGGCAGCAACCAGGGAGAGCTGTTTCTGGAGATCGTCCGCGGGACGTCGCGGCCGTCCATTCCGAGCGAGGTCGAGCCCGCCGTGCCGCCCGACCTCGACGACGTGGTGCTGCGCGCCCTCGACCGCGACCGCGACCGGCGCTTCGGGTCCGCCCGCGAGTTTCTCGACGCGCTGCGCCCCTTCGGCGCCGAGGCGATTCCGGTCGTCGACGCGCCGCCCGTGCTGATCGAGGAGGACGCCCTCGTGGTCTCCGCCCGGCGGGCCATGCGCGCCGCGCCGACCGACGCCACCCGGCCGAAGCGCCGCGTCCCCATCGAGCTCCTGGGCACCGCGCTCGTCGTGCTCCTCGCGGTCGGCGCCGGCGCCTGGTGGCTCTCCCGCGCGACGGCCCCTGCCCCGCGCGCCGTCCCCCCGCGCCTCAGCGTTGCCACCGCCGTCCGTGCCGTCCCCTCTGCGCCGCCCGTCGCGGTCGCCCCGCCCGTCGCCGCCGTGACGCCCATCGTCGCTCCCGTCGCGGTCGCCCCTCCCCGCGATCCCCCATCGCGTCGACGCTCGCGCCACGCGCCCCCCGACGAGAATCCGGGCGCCGGGCGCCTCGATCGCCTCCCGGTCTCGCGCTCCTTCGAACCCTGACGCTCAGAAGCGGCCGACCGCCGTCACCACCGCGCCGCCCGCGGCGAGCGCCACAGAGACCCGCGCGCCCGGCGATGACGCCCCGTCGGGGGTCGCCAGCCGGAGCACGAGGGCGGTCACTCCTGCAGCGACGGCGCCCACCGCCAGGAGGTCTGCGGTGAGCGACAGGGAGCGCCCTTCGCGAGCGAGGTCGGGCGCCTCGCGGTCGCCGACCCGACGGCCGGCGTAGTCGGCGTGGGTCTCGATGGCGAGGGCGCCCGTGATGGACGCGCCCACCGCGAGCGCTCCGCCCGTGATCACCATCGACCAGAACAACCTCCGATCGGGGCCTCGCCGCGCCCCCGCCGCGGGCGGTGGGGTGACGCCGGGGGTCGGCGCCGACGGCGGCGGCGACGGAGCGGGAACCAGCGCGATCGTCACCGCGCGATCGTCGCCCGACACGACGGTCACCTCGACCTGCGCGGACTGGTGACCGGGCGCCCGGGCGACGAACACATGCACGCCAGGGCCTACCGTCGCGACGTCGCCCTCCAGGGGGAGGCCGTCGAGCGAGACGACCGCATCCGCGGGGCTCCGCGTCACGCGCAGGCGAGCGACGAGCGGCTCCATCTGCGCGAGGGCGCGGAGGGCCAGCGCGCGCTCGGGCGTGGGGCGCGCCTCGGTGGCGGCGACGTAGCGTCGGAGCGCATCGATGGCGCGGGGATAGTCATGGAGCGCCTGGTGGGTCGCGCCGAGGTTGTAGAGCACGGAGGTGCGCCCGGTGAGGTCGTAGGCGCGCTGAAACTCGGCGAGCGCCCCGCGGTGGTCTCCCGACTCGAAGAGCGAGACCGCGCGATCGAAGTGGAGGCGCGCATCCGCGGTCGCGGCGTCCTGGGCGCAGGAAGACCGGGCAGCGAGGATCATGCACATCGCCAGGGCGAGGCACGCGAGGCGGCGCCTCCGTGGCCCCCTTGCGATCCGTGGCGGCGGCGGGCGGTGGTCGGTGGCGGGTGCGGCGCGGGCCATCACGTCGCCCGATACTGTGCGGCGTAACGAGGCGCGACGTCCATCGTCTACCGCGCGCGGCGAGGCGTTCAGGTGTCGTCGCCCGCGTCGGGTCCGGGCGCGGCGCCGTACCGCTCCATCCGCGCGAGGAGGCAGCGCCGCGAGATGCCCAGGGCGCGCGCGGCCCCCGATCGGTTGCCGTGGGTGACGTCGAGCGCGACGGCGACCACGCGGCGCTCGGTCTCCGCCGATCGCGCCGGGTGGGTCGAGATCCTCCGCGGGTCGACGGCGAGCGGCTCGCGCCCTCGGGAGGGACGCAGCCGCAGGTGCTCGACGCCCACGGTGGCGCCGCCGGCCGCCGCGAGGGCGCCCTCCATCACACGATGGAGCTCGCGCACGTTGCCGGGCCAGGGGTGACCCAGGAGCGCGGCCATCGCGTCGGGGCTGACCGCGCACGAAGCGCCGCGAAACCTCAGCACGCGATCGACCAGCGGCGGAATGTCCCCCGGCCGCGCGCGGAGCGGCGGCACCAGCAGCGAGGCGCGCTTGAGGAGCGCGTACAGGTCCTGGCGAAAGCGACCGCGGGACACCGCGAGCGCGAGGTCACGGCGGGTGGCGGCCACGACGCGCACGTCCACTCGCGTCGGGCGGATGGACCCGACCCGGACGATGGTGCGATCGCGAAGGAGGTTCAGCAGGAGGTCCTGCATCGGCGCGGAGAGCTCGTCGACGTCGCCGAGCATCACGGTGCCCCCGACGGCCTCTTCGAACACGCCTGGGCGCACCATCGGCGCCCCCGAGGCCTCGAAGCCCTCGCGACCGAAGAGCACCTCCGCCGCGAAGGGCCCCGCGAGCGCCGCACAGTCGACGGAGACGAAGGGTCGTTCGGCGCGCGGCGAGTGGCGGTGCAGCATGCGCGCGACGAGCTCCTTCCCGACACCTGCTTCGCCCTCGACGACGACCGGCAGATCGATGGCGGCGAGTCGGCGCACGAGAGAGAAGAGCTCGACGATCAACGGATCGGCGCACACGAGCTCGCGACCCGGCATGACGGAGGGCTCGCCGATGGGCTGCGGGAGACCCGTCAGCTTCACCCGGACGACGCAGTCAAACGATCCGATCGCCAGCGTCGCGCCGTCTCCGACGGACCGCGAACCCCGCACGCGCTCGATGCCAACGAAGGTTCCGTTGGCGCTCGCGAGGTCCCGCACGACGACCGCACGACCGTCGAAGGCGAGCGTCGCGTGGGCGCGCGACACCCGACGGTCTTCGAGCCGGATGGCCGCATCGCGCGTCCTGCCCACCCGCGACTCCACGCCGCGCAGGAGTTCGACCGACCAGGCAGGGCGATCGGGCTCTTCGATGAGGAGCCGCGCCGCAACGGAGTCGTCGACCTGCGGCGGAGCCACGTCGGTCGACTCATCCAGAACGCCGGGCGGCATCGTGCTCGGCCACGCGCCCTCGCGCGCCGTTGCGGGCACGAGCTCCCCGACCGCGGCCGCAGTGTCCGATGTCCTGGTCGCGTTCAAGCGCACGATGGACAGCACCGTGTGTGCCGACGTCGCGGCACCCGCGCGCACCGGAGCCGACATCGTGTCGAGCCGCCGTGGAAGGGCGCCACCGTGGACGCGACGGTCACGCCGCTGCCCCGCTCGTGCACAGGCGGCTCGACATCTGTGCACGCGCCGCACAGGGGCCCGACGGCGCGCGTCGCTGGATCGCCGCCATCCCCTCCGGGGTACGGACGTTGCTGCCGCACCGCCCGCCCATGGAAGGAACGGTGACGCGTTGAGATGGACAAGGTTGGCGATCGTGATGCTTCTGGACGCGCTGGCCGTGGGCTGCGCGCCGACGCTCCCTCCGGTCGATGGGGGTCTCGCGGCTGACGCGACGGCACCCCCCGACGTTGATCGTGATGGGATGACCAACGACGTCGTCGACGGGTCCGCGACGGATGTCGCGATGATGGTGGCTGACATCGCCTCGCGCGATGTTCGCTTCGACGACGCGCCCGCCGCGGACGCGCCAACTTCGGACACCGGGTCGCTCGCTTCGGACACTGGATCGCTCGCTTCGGACACTGGACCGCTCGCTTCGGACGCTGGGATGGCCACCCCAGATGCCGGCGCAGGCGGGCCTCGCGACGCATCGTCCGCGGACGTCACCTGCACCGGGTCGGGTCCTGTCGTCACGGTCAGTGCGCCTGCGAGCGAGCAGGTCATCGAGACGTGCAGCGCCTCCGACGCGCCGGTCTATTTCGACTTCGTCGCCAACGTGTCGAGCTCGGTCCCGATCGTGTCGGTCGGCGCCCGCTGGATCACTCCCGACGGCGCAGAAGCGCCTCCGCCCGCGACCGTGTTCGCGTCGCCGTACACCTTCCGACGGCAGGTGGGCGGGCCCTCGGGCGCCGCACCCGCGCTGGCGGTCTTCGGCATCCGAGGCGGGTGGCGCGTGCAGTTCACCGCGCTCGACGTGTGCGGGCGACGGGGCGACGCCACGCGATCGTTCTCCCTGACCTTCACCAGCCGTCGGTGCCCCAATCCATGAACGCCCTCCCACGAACCATCTCCGATCGAGTCCATGCCTTCACGTTGTTCGTCGCCCTGGCGTTGACGGCGCTGCTTCCGTCGACCGCCGACGCGCAGGGTCGGTGCTCGTGCAACAACGGCTGCCACGCCTATCCAGGGCAGTGCGTGCAGCGCGGTTCGAGCGCCTGCGAGGCCGGCTTCGCGCCCTTCTGCGCGACACGCGCGTCGACGTGCCCCAACACAGGCTGGGTGTCGTGCGGCGGCGAATGCACCTGCGTTCGTGTGGGGCCCGTGGACGGCGGCACGCTGTCCGACGCAGGCAGCACCCCGGACGCATCGACGTCGACCGACGCGACAGCGCCCATGGATCGTCCGGTGGCCTCGGACGTCGTCGCGACCAGCGACGCACAGACGTCCCGGGACGCGACCTCTTCGATCGGCGACGCGACGATGTCCGCGGGCGACGCGACCGCGACCACCTCCGACGCATCGGCCGGGTCCGATGTCATCTCGTCGGCCGACGGCGCGCCCGCGCCGAACGATGCCAGCGCGGCCGACTCCGACGGCGGCTGCGTCTGCGCGGGCGGCGTGTGCGTGGGCGGGCGCTGCTACCGCGACCGCTGCACCTACCACCCGGAGCTCGGCTTCATCTGCACGACGCCGGGCCAGACCTGCCGACTGTTCGGCGGCGATCCCATCTGCCTGCCCGTCTGCGTGGGCGTCACCTGCGCGACGGGCGAGTTCTGCGACGAGCGCTCCAACGGCGCCTGCGTCGCCGACCGCTGCGCGAGCATCACCTGCCCCAGCGGAACAACCTGCGTACGCAACCAGTGCGGGCGATGGGGCGGCCCCGATGGTGGGGTGTTCATCGCCGACCAAGGGGACGCGGGTCTCGACGGTGGTGTCGCCCCGACGCTGACGGCCGACGAGGGCTGCGGCTGCCGCGCGGGCGCGAGCACCCACCACAGCGCTCGCGGGTGGTGGGCAGCGGCGGCGCTGTTGACGCTGGCGCGCGCGACCCGCCGTCGGCGCTCGACCACATCGCGGTGAGCGCGGCGCGTCCGCCGATCGGCCGCGGTGGGCGCAGGGCGTGCGCCGTCGACGAAGGCCTTGCACCCACGAAGGCGAGACGCCCCCCGTCCTCCCGGCGCGACGTGGCGCGATTCGCGATGGTCCGACGATTGCTCCACGGCCCTCCCATGCGCCACACCGCCCTCTGGATCGATCATCACGAAGCCCGCCTCTTCGCCTTCGAAGAGGACCAACTCCGCACCGAGGTCTTGATCGCGCACCCTCACCGCGCGGCGCATCAGCACCGCCACGACGAGTCCGACCACGCCGCGGTCAACGCCCGGTTCCTCGACGAGGTCACCACCGCGCTCGCCAACGCCGACCCCATCCTCATCGTGGGCCCCTCCACGGCGAAGCTCGAGCTGATCCGCCACCTCCACCGCCGCGCGCCCGCCGTCGAAGCGCGCGTCGCCGGCGTCGAGACCGTCGACCACCCGACCGACGGGCAGCTCGTCGCCTTCGCGCGGCGCTACTTCCGCGCCTCGGACCGCATGCGCTGAAACCCGCGACGCGCTACGGCCGCGGGAACCAGAGCGTAAACGCCGCCCCGCGGCCGGGCGCGGTCTCCAGCTCGACCCGTCCGCCGTGCCTGCGCGCGAAGGCGTAGACCATCGCGAGCCCGAGCCCCGTCCCCTCGTCGCCCTTGGTGGTGAAGAAGGGCTCGAACACCTGCTGCTGCACCTCGACCGACATCCCCGGCCCGTCGTCCGCGACGCGCACGAAGGACCCGCCCCCCGACTCGCCCGTCGTGACCGTTACGGTCCCGCCGGAGGGCATCGCGTCGATGGCGTTGACCACGAGGTTCACCAGCGCTGCCACGCCCTCCCCGGCCGCGAGCGACACCGCGGGAGGCCCGTGCAGGTCCTCGATCAGCGTGTACGTCGCCCCCCCCTTTGCCCGCGCTCGGCCGATGGCGAGCGCCTCGCGCGAGAGGCGGTCGAGGTCCGTCGCCTCCAGCCGACCCGACGGGGCCTGATGGCTGAACGCCCGCAGGCCCTCGATCGTCTCCAGGCCGCGGCGCAGCACCGACTGCATCTCCGCGATGGAGCCCTGCGCATCGGCGGCGTCCTTCGGGAGCAGGCGGCGAAGGTACTGGAGGTGGAGCGAGAGGGGGTTGAGGATGTTCTTCAGGTCGTGCGAGACGCCGGCGGCCATCTGCCCGAGCGCGCGGAGCTTCTCGCCGCGCTCCAGCGCCGCGCGGGAGTCGCGGAGCTGCGCGTACGATCGGGCGAGCGCGGCGTACTGGGCCGCCCCCGCGAGCCCCGCGGCGGCGAGGTCGGCCAGCGCCTCCACCAGCACGAGCCCACCCTCGCCCATCGAGCGCCCCTCTCGATGGAAAAGAACCAGCGACCCGAACACGTCGCCGCCGCTCACCAGCGGGATCGTCAGAGGGCGCCCGAACCCCCCGCCCGCCGCCGCGAGGAGCGCGTCGCCGATCTCCGTCCCCACGAGGTCGGCGTCGGCCGCGAAGCCCTCGCAGGTGGCCGGGAGTCCGACGGCCGCTGACAGCCGTGACTCGCCCGACGCCGTCACCGCGAGCGCCGCGGCCGCGTCTGCGCCCGCGTCTTCTACCGCCGCGCGGGCGAGCGCCCGCAGGACGTCTTCGGGCGTAGCGCTCCGGGTGACCAGCCGACCGAAGGCGACCAGCGCGGACAACGCGCGACGGCTCTCGTCGGTCTGCTGGAATGGCATCGGCTGGCCCGCCCAATGTCCCCCGAAGACCGTGCGTTGCGCAATGCCGAGCTGGACCCTTCCCGCTGTCGACGGGTCGGGATACCACTCGTCGGCCATGCACCACGACGCCGCCACGACGCCCATCGACGAGCGCGAGCTCGCAAGCCGCCGCGCGTTCTTCGAGCTCACCGACGACGACCTGCGGCGACTGGGCGCGCTCAAGCCCTTCGCCGAGCGCCACCTCGACGACATCAACGAGGCCTTCTACGAGCTGCTCCTGGGGCACCCGGAGACCCGCCGCTTCTTCCCCGACGAGGCCACCGTGCGGCGCGTGAAGCGCCTCCAGCGTGAGTACTTTCTCGGTCTCTTCGACGGCCGCTGCGACCTCGCCTACGTGCGCGACCGCCTCCGCGTGGGCGCCGCCCACGAGCGCATCGGCATGGCCCCCAAGTGGTACATCGGGGCCTACCGCAAATACCTCGACCTCATCATCGAGCGGCTCCTCGCAGACCTGCCCGACCCCGCCGAGGCGCACGCCGCGTACCGCAGCGTAAAGAAGCTCGTGGCCTTCGACACGGCGATCGCCATCGACACCTACAACGAGGCCAACCTCCAGACGCTCGGTCGACACCAGGCCGCGATCCGCGAGCTCTCCACGCCGGTCATCCGCGTGCACGACGGCGTGCTCCTGCTGCCGCTCATTGGCGCCATCGACAGCCAGCGCGCCCAGCAGGTGATGGAGACCGTCCTGGTGCGCGTCACCGAGGAGAAGGCCGAGGCCGTCATCCTCGACATCGCCGGCGTCCCCGTGGTCGACACCCGGGTCGCCGACCACCTCCTCAAGACCACGGCGGCGGTGCGTCTGCTCGGGGCGCGCACCATCCTCACGGGCATCACCGCGCAGGTCGCCCGAACCATCGTGCAGCTCGGGGTCGACATCTCCGCGATGGAGACGAGAGCGCGCCTCGCCGACGGCATCGAGCTGGCGCTCTCCATGGTCGGCAAGGCCATCGGCCCGAAGGCGGGCTGAGCGGTGCGCGGGCCGATCCCCATCCTGAAGGTGGGCCCCAACCTGCTCACGACCATCCACGTCGAGCTCACCGACTCGGTGGCCGAGGCCTTCCAGCAGGACGTGCTCGGCGCCATCGAGCGCACCGGCGCCCGCGGCCTCGTCGTCGACATCTCCTCGCTGGAGGACGTCGACACCTACGTCGCGCGGCTGCTCGCCGAGACCGGCCGCATGGCGGCGCTCATGGGGACGCGCGCGGTGCTCGTCGGGATGCGCCCCGAGGTCGCCGCGACGCTGGTTCACATGGGCTACGCGATGGACGGCGTGGAGACGGCGCTCGACGTCGACCGGGGCATCGCGCTGCTCGCCTCGAAGGGGGGCGCGGGCGGGGGCCGATGACGGCGCGGGTGATCGACGCGGTGGAGATGCCCATCCGCTACGAGTCGGACATCGCCGAGGTGCGGCGGCGCGCCCGGGCCCTCGCGCTCGCGCGCGGCTTCGACTCCTTCGCCGTCGCCGCGCTCACCACCGCGGCCTCGGAGCTGGCGCGCAACGTCTGGGTGCACGGCGGCGGCGGACTGGCGCGGCTGGAGGACCTCGCGGACGGCCACCGCGCGGGCGTGCGGATGACCTTCACGGACGATGGCCCGGGGATCGCAAACCTCGACCGGGTGCTGGCCGGCGGCTTCAGCACGGTGCGCTCGCTCGGCCTCGGTGTGTCGGGCACGCGGCGGCTCGTGGACGAGTTCGCCATCGACACCGCGCCGGGCCGCGGCACGAAGGTGGTCATCGCAAAATGGACGCGCTTCTGATCGATCGGTGGTTGGGCGAGGGCGAGCGCACGCCCGTCTACGACCAGGCCTCGGTCTCCCTCGTGCGCGTGGCGGCCCGGACGCTGGGCGCGCGCCTCGGCCTGCCGGAGGCGGCGGTGGGAGCGCTCGCCATCGTCGTGAGCGAGCTCGCGACCAACCAGCTCCGGCACGCGCGTGACGGGGTCATCGCCCTGCGGCCCATCGAGCGCGGCGGCGTCCCGGGCGTCGAGGTGATCGCGGCCGACCGGGGCCCCGGATTGCGCGACGCGGGAGCGGTGGTCGACGGTGCCCCGCGGCTGGGCGGCGGCCTCGGCATCGGCCTCTCGGGCGTGCAGGGCCAGGCCGACGAGGTGGACTTCGACGTGCGGCTGGGACAGGGCACCTGCGTCCGCGCGCGGAAGTTCGCGGCGCGCGTGGGGAGGCGGCGCGAGGTGGCGGTCCTCGGGCGGGCCTGCGCGGGCGAGCGGGTGAGCGGCGACGACGCGACCTTCGAGCGGCAGGGAGACACACTGGTGCTGGCGCTGGCCGACGGACTGGGACACGGGCCCGACGCATGGGCGCCCGCGCGGCGCGCGATCGACCTCGTGCACGGTGCGGGGCGCACCGACCCGGCCGCGCTGCTCCGTGAGGCCCACGAGGCGTTGCGCGGGTTGCGCGGCGCGGTGATGGCCGTGGTGCGACTCGACGAGGTCGCGGGCGTCCTGTCCCACGCGGCGGTCGGCAACGTCGTGACCAGCATCCGGGGAGACCTCGGCGGTCGGTCGCTCACCGGTGCTCCGGGGGTGCTGGGCCTGGCGTCACCGCGCCCCCCGCGCGCCGTCGAGGAGTCGAGCGCACTCGGGCCGCGGGAGTTCGTCGTGCTCTGCTCCGACGGCCTGCGCTCGCGCGCCGACGCGGCCGAACTCCGCCACCTCGCGACGCGCCACCCGCTGGTGGCGGCGCAGCATCTGCTCGACCGCTACGGCCGCGACCACGACGACGCGACGCTCATCGTCGCCCGCTGATCGTCGCCGCGCTACTTCGCCGGGACGCGCCCGTACTCGTGGAGCCGGTACTGGATGGTACGGATGCTGAGGTCGAGCATCTCGGCGGCCTTCGCCGTCGAGCCGCCCACCGCGTCGAGGGTCGCCTCGATCGCGTGGCGCTCGATCTGCGCCATGGTCGACCCGGGGATCTGCACCCCCTGCCGACCCGCGACCGCCACCTGGATGGGCAGGTCGTCCTCGTCGATGAGGTCGCCCTCGGCGAGAACCACCGCGCGCTCCACGGCGTTCTCGATCTCCCGCACGTTGCCCGGCCAGCGGTGTGAGAGCAGCCGCGCGACGGCCCGGTCGGTAAACCCCTCGATGGCCTTGTCGTTCTCCTTGGCGAAGCGGTCGAGGAAGTGCCGCGCGAGCGTGAGCACGTCGTTGTCGCGCGCCCGCAGCGGCGGCATCTCCACGTGCACCACGTTGAGGCGGTAGAAGAGGTCCTCGCGGAAGCGCCCCGCCTCGACCTCCGCCGCGAGGTCGCGGTTGGTCGCCGCGATGAGCCGCACGTCGACCTTCACGCTCTCGTTGCCGCCGACGCGCTCGAAGGTGCGCTCCTGCAGCACCCGCAGCAGCTTCACCTGGATGGACATCGGGATCTCGCCGATCTCGTCGAGAAACAACGTGCCGCCGTTGGCCTGCTCGAAGCGCCCCACGCGCCGCCGGTCGGCGCCGGTGAAGCTCCCTCGCTCGTGGCCGAACAGCTCGCTCTCCAGGAGCGTCTCGGCGAGCGCCGCGCAGTGCAGCGTCACGAAGGCCTTGGCCGCCCGCGGCCCGCGCGCGTGAATCGCCCGCGCGAGCTCCCCCTTGCCCGTCCCGCTCTCGCCGGTGATGAGCACCGTGGCGCGCGCCGGGGCGATCTGCGCGGCGACCTTGTAGACCTTCTGCATCGCAGGCGAGGCCCCGATGAGCCCCTCCAGCCCGCGGGCGTCGCGCTCGCCGAGCTGCCGCCGTAGCTGGTCGGCCTCGACGCGCACGTCGCGCCGCTCGACCGCGCGGTCGACGGCGACCTGGAGCTCGTCGAAGTCCACGGGCTTGATGAGGTAGTGCTCGGCGCCCTGGCGCATCGCGGCCACCGCCGAGCCCACGTCGTGCGAGGCCGTCACCATGATCACCGGGAGGTCGGCGAACTGCGCGCGCAGCTTCGTCAGCAGCTCCAGGCCGTCCATGCGGGGCATCTTCAGGTCGGTCACCACGACGTCGGGGCAGCGCTCGCTCGCGCTCTCCAGCGCCGCCGCGCCGTCGGCCGCCGTGTCGACCTCGTAGCCCTCCAGCCGCAGCAGCTTCTGCAGCCCGGAGCGCGCGGCCTCCTCGTCGTCGACCACCAGGACCCGCACCTTCGATTTCGCGCTCACGAGGCCTCCTTCGTCGCTCACCCGCCCGAGACGATCGCGACGGTTGCACAGGCGCGGAGGGGAGAGCAACGCCCGTGCTGCACGGCCCGGGCCTCCGGCTCGCTGCTCGTCGCGAGCGACCGCGCGGGAGCGGCGCGTCATGCGAGGCTTGCACGCGTTCGTGCAGGTCTTGCGTCGGCGGATCGTCGCAGGCGATGGCGGTGCGGGCGGCACGGCGCCTGCCTTGAGCACAGCGCCATGACGAAGCCCATCCCCACGGTCCAGAAGTACATGACCCCCGCGCCGCACTCCATCGGCGTCGATCAGCCCATCAGCCGCGCGCACGCCGTGATGCGGGAGCACCGCATCCGGCACCTCCCGGTGCTCTCGGGCGGGCGGCTGATGGGCGTCGTCAGCGAGCGCGACCTGCACATCATGGAGACGATCGCGGGCGTCGATCCGCGGCAGGTCGGCGTCAACGAGGCGATGTCCACGGTGGTCTACGCGGTGCCGCCGGAGACGCCGCTCGACGAGGTCGCGCGGGAGATGGCCGAGCACCGCTACGGCTGCGTGGTCGTCATGGAGCACGAGCGGGTCGTCGGCATCTTCACGACCGTCGACCTCGCCCGCGCGCTCGCGGAGCTGCTCCACGGGCGCCCCCACAGGTAGGCCCCCGACCGCTGGCACGTCGGCTGCTGAATGCGCTCAGGAACACCCAAGGAGGGACGACGATGAAACGCCTCGAGAACAAGGTCGCGTTGGTCACGGGTGGCGGTCCGGGGATGCTGGTGGACGACGGCTTCGTCGCCCGATAGCCACGGAACATGTCCGAGCCCCCGACGGAGACACTCTTCGCGGAGATGAAGCGCTACGTGCGTTTCTCCGAAGACGACTCGCGCGCTCTCGCGGGCTTCGAGGCCATTGCCGCGCCGCACTTCGAGCGCATCGCCGCGGAGTTCTACGAGCGGGTGCGGGAGCACGAGGAGGCCCACGCGGTCTTCACCGGCGAGGAGCAGATCGAGCGGCTCCGTCGCACGCTGGTGCGGTGGATGGAGCGCCTCTGCCGCGGCCCGCACGACGAGGACTACTACGCCGAGCGCGCCAGGATCGGCCGCGTCCATGTCCGCATCGGACTGCCCCAACGCTACATGTTCACGGCCATGGCGCTGATCCGCGGCGCCTTCGAGCGGCTCACCGAGTCGATGCCCGACGGGGACGCGCGCGCGGTGCGGGCGGCCCTCGGCCGGGGGCTCGACCTGGAGCTCGCGATCATGCTGGAGACCTACCGCGAGGACTACGTCGCACGGGTCGAGCGCGTCGGCCGGGCCGAGAATGACCGCCTGCGGAGCGAGCTCGCGCGCAGCGAGCGACAGGCCGCGACCGCCGCCGAGGTCGCCCGCGTGATGATGGTCGGCGCCGACGCAGACGGCGTGATCGTGTTCTTCAACCACGAGGCCGAGCGGGTCACCGGCCATGCGCGCGACGAGGCCCTCGGGCGCCCCTTCGTCGAGCTCCTGCTCCCGGAGTCGCTGCGCGCGAGCCAGGGCCCGCGCTACCGCGAGGCCGTGGCCGGCAAGGCCGCCGACGTGTGGGAGCTGCCGATCCGCACGCGCTCGGGCCGCGAGCGCCTCGTCCGCTGGATGCTGTCGCCGGTGCCACCGGGGACGGCCGACGACGTCGCGCTCTACGCCGTGGGTCGTGACGTGACCGAGGAGAACGCCCAGCGGGACCAGAGTCGGCACAGCGAGCGACTCGCCGCCGTCGGCACCCTGGCGGCGGGCCTCGCGCACGAGATCCGCAACCCGCTCAACGGCGCCCTCCTGCACGTCACCTACCTGGAGCGGGCGCTCGGGCGCACGGGCGCCAACGCCGACGCGCTGGAGACGGCGCGCTTCATCGGCGTCGAGATCCAGCGGCTGTCGGCCCTGGTGAGGGACTTCCTCGTGTTCGCGCGACCCGCGCCACCCGACCGGCAGCCGCGCTCGCTCCCGGAGGTCTGCCGCCGCGCGGCCGCGGTGGTCGCCGACGACGCCGAGCACGCACAAGCCGACGTGACCGTGGACCTCCCCGCGGCCGACCTCGTGCTGCACGTGGACGCCGACAAGATGGTGCAGGTGCTCTTGAACCTCCTTCACAACGCGATCGACGCCGTGGGGGCTTCGGGCGGCGGGAAGGTGACGCTGCGGGTGCGCCGCGAGCCGCGGCACGCCGTCGTCGAGGTGGAGGACGACGGCCCCGGGCTCGACCCGCCGGATGCGCCGATCTTCGACGCCTTCTACTCGACCAAGGCTCAGGGCACCGGGCTCGGGCTCGCCATCGTGCACCGCGCGGTGGGCGACCACGGCGGCACCGTCGAGGTCGAGAGCCGCCCGCGCCGCACCGTCTTCCGGGTGCGCCTGCCGCTCTCGACCGACGCGCCCGCGGCGGTCAGCTGATCGCGCCGGGCGAGCGAACGACGAGCACGCTGCGATCGAGGTGCGGGCACCACCCGGCTCGCGGTGGTGCCGAGCAGCCCGTCGAGCGCCCGGTGCAGAACCTGCGCGGGCGGTGCAGGTGCTGCGGCCAGGCGCCAGGACGCGACCGCGTCGGCCCGCCGACGATCAGGACACGAGTCATCGCAGCGTCCGGTTCAGCGTGAGTGGCAGTGGCAATGGGCGCGGGCCATGCCCGGCGCGGGCGGTTGCAGGAGGGCGGCCGACTGCTGGCAGACGGCGACGAGGCTCAACACGCCGAGCACACCGAGCACGACGCCCACCGCGCGTCGCACCGGCGCCCGCCGCGCGAGCGACGAGAGCGCACCCGCGGCGGCCGACATCGCGAGCAGCATCGGCAGCGTCCCGAGCCCGAAGGCCATCATCGTGAAGGCGCCGTCGGCGGCCGACCCGGCGCTGAGCGCGAGCGACAGCGCGGCGTAGACGAGGCCGCACGGCAGCCAGCCCCACAACACGCCGAGGGCCATCGCCTCGCGCGGCGAGCGCACCGGCAGCAGCGACTGCGCGACCGGGCGGATCTTCGCCCAGACGGGCGCGCCCAACCGCTCGATGCGCGCGAAGAGGGGCCACACGCCCGCGAGGTAGAGCCCCGCACCCAGCATCAGCGCGCCGGCCAGGGCCTTGAGCGCGAGCTGCGCGCCGGCCACGGGCCAGAGCCCCTGCGCGACCGCGCCCAGCCCGCCTGCGAGCAGCCCGGCGAAGGTGTACGAGCCGATGCGGCCGGCGTTGTAGGCGAGCGCGTAGGGGAGCGCGCGGGCGCCCGGGCCGGTGGGGGTCCCCGCGCAGAGGACGCCCACGACGCCGCCGCACATGAGCACGCAGTGGGTGCTGCCCGCGAGGCCCAGCGCGAAGGCCGCCGCGATGGTGGCGCCGGCCGTCACGGGCCCGGCCCCGGTCCGAGGAAGGGCGCGCTCAGCACGCGGGCCGAGCCGCCCGGAACGCGCACCGTGATGGGCACCGCGAAGTCCCCGCGCCGCGCGTCACGCGGGACGCTCACGAACACCGGCACCGTCGTGCCTTCGAGCGGCCCGAGCGTCACGTCGCGCAGCGGGGCGACCACCTCCACGCCGGGCGCGGCCGACGGCTCGATGTGCAGGGTGGTGCGCGCGCCGCGCTTGTTCACCAGGTGGATCTGGAAGGCGTTGCGCACCCTCCCCTCGACCAGCTCGTAGGGGGCGCCCGGCAGCCGCAGGAGGTTGGCCTCGAAGTCGGTCCGCTCGCGCAGCGTCAGGACCGCGACGATCGCCCCGACGGCGCCGAGCGCGAGGTACGCGGCGAGGCGCGGCCGCCAGAACCGGCGCGGTTCGTTGTCGAGACCGCGCACCGAGTCGTAGCGGATGAGCCCGCGCGGCCGGTGCAGCTTGTCCATGATCTCGTCGCACGCGTCGATGCAGGCGGTGCAGCCCACGCAATCGAGCTGGGTTCCGCGGCGGATGTCGATGCCCGTGGGGCACACCACCACGCAGCGCTGGCAGTCGACGCAGTCGCCGTGACCGGGCTCGGTGGCCTTGCCGCGCGGCTCGCCGCGGCGAACGTCGTAGCCCACGGTGAGCGAGTCGGCGTCGGTGAGCGCGCCCTGGAGCCGCCCGTAGGGACAGACGCCCAGGCAGAGCTGCTCGCGGAAGTGCGCGAAGTTGAGGTAGAGCGCGGCCGCGATGGCGAAGGTCCACGCGAAGGCCTCGGGGTGCGCCGACGGCGCGGCGCGCACCATCGCGTAGAGGCGCGGCAGCGAGACGAAGTAGCTGATGAAGACGTGCGCGAGCAGCAGCGACACGAGCGCGAAGAGCGCGTGCTTGGCGACCTTGCGCGCGAGCTTCGCGGCGTCCCACGGCGCCTTGTCGAGCCGCACGCGAGCCTCGCGCGGCCCCTCGATCGCGCGCTCGATGCGACGATAGATGCCTTCGAGGAAGACCGTCTGCGGGCACGCCCACCCGCACCACACGCGGCCCGCGACGGCGGTGAGCAGCAGGAGCGCGAAGCCGACGCCCGTCACGAGGAAGAACAGCAGCGGGAGGTCCTGCGCGTTGAAGGCGGCGCCGAAGAGGAAGAAGCGCCGCGCCTCGATGTCGAGAAACACCGCCGGGTGCCCGGCGACCGGCACCCACGGCAGGGCCGCGTACACGGCGATGAGCGCCGCGAAGACGACCCGGCGCGCGGTCGTGAAGCGCCCGTGGGTGTCTGCCGGGTACACGAAGGCGCGAGACCCGTCGGCGCGCAGCGAGCTCGGCGCCATCACCGGGAGGTGGCGGCGCTCGGTCACGGCTCGGTCGTCCCCTGCGGGGCCTTGCCGCCGGCGACGTTCGTGTTGCGCAGGGTCATGAGGTAGGCGGTGACGGCGAGCACGCGGTCGGCGCCGAGCTGCGGCCCCCACGCGGGCATCCCCTTCGCGGTGACCCCTTCGGTGACGGTGCGGTACACGCGGTCGGGCGCGCTGCCGTGCAGCCACGCCGCGTCGGTGAGGTTGGGCCCGATGCCGCCGCCGCCGTTCGCGCCATGGCAGGCCACGCAGCTCCCGGCGAATACCCCGGCGCCCTGACGCACCGTCGCGTCGTCGCGCGACATCGCGAGGAGCATCGCAGGGGTGATGGCGCCGCGGGCCCTCATGCGCGCGGCCTCGGCGGCGTACACCGCCTGCATCTCGCGGTGCAGCGTCTGCCGCGGCGTCTCGGCGATCGCGAAGACCTGGCACCAGTACCAGTACCCGAAGGCGAACAGCACCGTCCCGAAGAGCGCCGCGAGCCACCACTGCGGCAGCGCGTTGTCGTACTCCTCGATGCCGTCGTAGGTGTGCACCACCCGGTCGACGTTGGCGTCGGGCGCAGCCGTGCGGTCAGCCATCGGCGTCCTCCTTCGCGGTGAGCGGCAGGGCGGCGGCGGCGTCGAAGTGCGCGGTGCGCCGCAGGAGCACGGACAGGAGCACGGCGGCGAACACCGCCAGGAAGATCACCAGCGCGACCAGCGGCAGCGCCAGCAGCGGGCTGTGGGCGAAGAACTCTCGGTACATCTCAGTGGGCTCCCGGCGTGGCGGCGGTGGCGGTGGACGCGTCGGGCGTGCGGCCCAGGCGCTGGAGGTAGGCGATGAGCGCGACGAGCTCGCGGTCGGCCCCGACGCGGGCGCCGTTGTCGGCGAGGTCGCGAGCGATCTCCGAGGCCTGGGCGCGAGCGTCGGCGACCGCGTGGCTGATGTCCGCGTCGGTGTACGGGACGCCGATCGTGCGCATCGCGCGGAGCTTGTCGGCGGTGCGCGAGAGGTCGAGCGGCGCCCGCGCCATGAACGCGTAGGGCGGCATGTTGGACCCCGGCGAGGTCGCCCGCGGGTCGAGCAGGTGGCGGTAGTGCCAGAGGTTGGGGTAGCGGCCGCCTTCGCGCGCGAGGTCGGGTCCGGTGCGCTTCGATCCCCACTGGAACGGGTGGTCGTAGCGCGACTCCTCCGCCGTCGAGGCTTCGCCGTAGCGGAGCGACTCGAAGCGCAGCGGACGGATCATCTGCGAGTGGCAGGTGTAGCAACCCTCGCGCAGGTAGATGTCCCGGCCTTCGAGCTCTAGCGGTCGGTAGGGCCGCGCGTGGGCGCCCTCGGACGCGGGGCGCAGCACCACCGCGGGGACGATCTCCGCCACGCCGCCGATCAGCACCGCGATGACCGTGAAGACCGTGAAGATCAGCGCGCGGCCCTCCAGCAGCCGGTGCCAGGTGGGCCGACCCTCTTCGCGGGTGAGCTGGATGCCGAGCGTCCCGAGGAAGGCGGCCGACACGCCGAGGATCGCGACGGTGAGGCTCGCCGCCTCGCTGGTGACGGCGGTCGCGCCGATGAGCACCGCGCTGATCGTCGTGATGACCACCGGGGCGCTGAAGACCATCGCCGTCCAGCGCACCTCGGGCTCGGCCTTCGGCTCGTCGAAGACCGTGGCGGTGCCGTCGACGGCGCGGCCGGCGCGCGCAGTGCGCACGAGGTTCCAGGCCATGAGCACCATGCCCGCGAGGTACATCGTGCCGCCCGCGAGGCGCATCCAGTACATCGGGCGCAGCGCGAGCAGCGTCTCGATGAAGTTGGGATAGACGAGCGCGCCGCTCGGCGTGAGCGCGCGCCACATCATCCCCTGCGTGACGCCCGCGACCCACATCGCGACGACGTAGAGGAGGATGCCCACGGTGCCGACGTAGAAGTGCAGCTCCGCGGCGGCCTTGGAGTGCAGCTTCGTGCCGTAGAGCCGCGGCACCAGCCAGTAGAACATCCCGGCGGCCATGAGGCCGTTCCAGCCGAGGGCGCCCGCGTGGACGTGGCCGACGATCCAGTCGGTGTAGTGGGCGAGGCTCGACACGCTGCGGATGGAGAGCAGCGGCCCCTCGAAGGTGGCCATCCCGTAGAAGGTGATGCCCGCCGCGAAGAACTTGAGCACCGGCTCTTCGCGCACCTTCGCCCAGGCGCCGCGGAGCGTGAGCAGGCCGTTGAGCATGCCGCCCCAGCTCGGGGCCCAGAGCATCACGCTGAAGATCATCCCCAGCGTCTGCGCCCACTCCGGCAGCGCGGTGAAGAGCAGGTGGTGCGGCCCCGCCCAGATGTACATGAACACCAGGGCCCAGAAGTGGATGATCGAGAGCCGGTACGAGTAGACCGGGCGCTCAGCCGCCTTCGGCACGAAGTAGTACATGATCCCGAGCACCGGGGTGGTCAGGAAGAAGGCGACGGCGTTGTGGCCGTACCACCACTGCACCAGCGCGTCCTGCACGCCGCCGAAGATGGAGTAGCTCTTGAACGGAGAGACCGGCAGCGCGAGCGCGTTGACGACGTGCAGCACCGTCACCGTGACGATGGTCGCGATGTAGAACCACACCGCGACGTAGAGGTGCTTCTCCCTACGGCGTGCGAGGGTCCAGAAGAAGTTCACCGCGAAGACGACCCACACCGCGGCGATGGCGAGGTCGATGGGCCACTCCAGCTCCGCGTACTCCTTGCCCTGCGTGAGGCCGAGCGGGAGCGTGACGGCCGCGGCCACGATGATCGCCTGCCAGCCCCAGAAGTGGACCTTCGCGAGGAGGTCGGACGGGAGCCGCGCCTTCACGAGGCGCTGCGTGGAGTAGTAGATCCCGCTGAAGATCATGTTGCCCACGAACGCGAAGATCACCGCGTTGGTGTGCAGCGGGCGCAGGCGGCCGAAGGAGAGGTGCGGGTCGACGTTGGCCCGCCACCACGCCATCTGTAGCGCGACGAGCGCGCCCACGGACATGCCCACGATGCCCCAGAGCACCGAGGCCCACAGGAACTTCCGCGCGACGTCGTCGTTGTAGACGATGCGGGTGCCGAGGGGCGGGTTCGGCGGGGGGAGTTCGTCTTCGAGTGGCTTCACTTGGTGCGGTCTCCTGGATTGGTACGGGAAGCGAACGAATCGCCCGCGTCGTCGTCGAGCGGCGCGAGGGCGAGGCGGTCGGCGTGGTCGGCGTCGCGCTGGCGCGCGGAGTAGGCGAAGAGCAGCAGCCCCCCGGCGACCAGCGAGAGGCTCACGAAGACCTGGAGGACGAGGACTTCCACAGGGGGCTCCGTTGCGAGAGCGAGGCGACGGTCGCGAGCAGGATGCTCAGCGAGCTCGCCGGCATGACCACCGCGCAGAGGAGCGGCGACATCCGGCCGGCGAGCGCGAGGCCGACCGTGACGGCGTTGTATGCGAGCGCGATGCCGAGGTTGCGGCGGTGGATGCGGGCGAGCGCGTGGGCGACGCGCAGCGCGAGCCCGACGGGTCGCAGGCCCGGGGCGACGACGTAGAAGTCCGTGCGCGCGGGCATGAACGGGCGGTCGACCGCGGGCGTGCCCGAGCAGTAGGCGCGCTCGACGGCGAGGGCGTCGTTGATGCCGTCGCCGACCATGAGCGTGTCGTGCAGATCGTGCGCGTCGAGCCAGCGGGCCTTGTCCGCGGGCGACCGTCCGCCCACCGCGCGGTCGGACGGCACCCCGAGCGCTGAGGCCATCGCGGACACACGGTCGGGCGCGTCGCCGCTGAGGATCCACACCTCGTAGCCCTCGGCCGTGAGCTGCGCGACCTCGGCGCGCGCGTCGGGTCGCAGCACCTCTTCGGTACGGAGGCGAACGATCGCCGCGCGGTCGCGGGAGAAGGCCAGGTCGCAGTCCGTACTGGCGTCACCATCGACGGCCCAGGCGGGCTCACCCAGTCGGTAGACCGCGCCGTCGAGGGCGAGCTCGACGCCGCGCCCGGCGACCTCGCGCACGTCGAGCGCTTCATCGAAGCGCGGCGTCGGGTCGACCAGCGCCGCGCGCACCGCGAGGCTCTTGGGGTGGGTGCTGCGGACCGCGAGGTTGTAGAGGGCGGCGCGCTCGCCCGCGGTGAGCGCGTCGAGCGCGGCCGGGTCGGCGAGGCGGAGCGCGCCGGTGGTGAGGGTCCCGGTCTTGTCGAAGACCACGCGGCGGACGGCGGTCGCGCGGTCGAGGAAGCCCGGCGAGCGGACGAAGAGCCCGGCGCGTCGCAGGCCCGCCTGGGCCATCTCGTAGGCCATCGGGGTCGCGATGCCGAAGGCGCAGGGGCACGTCACGATGAGCACCGCCGTCGCGACCTCCATCGCGCGGCGCGGGTCGCCCGTCGCGAGGGTCCATCCGATGAAGCCGAGGGCGGCGAGCGAGAGCACCCCGGCGACCCACGTGGCGGCGAGGCGGCGCCACCAGGGCGTCGCGCGCGCGGCGTCGGCGCGGGGCGCGGGGTTGCGGAGGAGACCCACGAGCGACGAGGCGGAGAAGTCGGCCGCGGCCCGCACGCGCACCGCGCGCTGCCCCAGGTTGAACGCGCCCGCCGGGACGGTCTCCCCGCGGGCGAAGGCGCGCGGGACGCTCTCGCCCGAGATCCAGTCGAGCGAGCAGCTCGCCTCGGCGTCCTCCAGCGCGCCGTCGACCGGGACCACGTCGCCCGGCGCGATGAGCAGTACGTCGCCCGACGAGACTTCAGTGCAGCGCACGAGGGAGACGGCTCCGTCCCGCACGCGGCGGGTGAGCAGGCCCTCGGCGCCGTCGGAGGCGAGGAGGTAGCGGCGGTTGCGCTCCAGCACGCGCTCCTGGAGCCAGCGGCCCGCGAGCATCAGCGTGATGAAGGTCGAGAGCGTGTCGAAGTAGGCCGCGCGACCGTCGCGCCCCTCGACGAAGGCCCACGTCGACCCGGCGAAGGTGAGCACGATGCCGAGCGCGATGGGCAGGTCGAGGTGCACCACCCGCCGGCGCACCGCCTGCCACGCCGAGCGCAGGAACACCGTCCCCCCCACCGCCACGCTCGCGAGCGCCAGCAGGAACGCGAGCCACGCGAAGAGCGCGTGGACGGGCCCGTCGCGCAGGCCGAGCGAGAGCGGGAGCGCGAAGATCATCGCGTTGACGGTGAGGGCGGCGCACACGCCGAGGCGGGTGAGCAGCGCGCGCGAGGCGGGCGTCGCCTCCTTGAGGGCCGGGCCCGCGACGTAGCCGAAGGACTCGACGTCGCGCACGTACGCGCGCAGCGGAAACTCGCGGGTGACGGTGAGCGCGACGCGCCCGACGCCGGGGTTCACGAGGTCACGCAGCGCGCCGGGCTGACGGCGGAAGAGTTCGCCGAGGAGCCACACGCAGGCCGCGCAGTGGAGGCCCTGGAGGTCGAGCTCGACGTGGCAGGCGCCCTCCGCGGCGGCGACGCGGGCCTCCAGCGGTTCGAGCCACTTCAGGTCGCGGGTCTCGGGTCGGGCGACGGTGACCGGCGAGCCCGCGTCGCCTTGGAGGGCGTAGTAGCGGGTGAGGTTGCGGTCAGCGAGGAGGCCGTAGACGGACTCACAACCGACGCAGCAGAAGTCTCCTGGGAGGTCGTCGGTGAGCGCGGTGCCGCAGTGGAGGCAGGCCGTGGTCGCCCGCGCAGCGGGCCGGGCCGGGAGGGACGCGACCGGGACGTGGAGGCTCAACGACGACATGCGACGCCGCCTTGAGCAAAGGTGAAGCCGCGCACCGTGGGCCGCGCGTTCACGCGACGCTCGTCGGGGACGCACACGCCGGACGCAGGAGGTGCGGCGCAGGTGCAGGTTCTGCGTTCGTCGATTGGAGGGTCACGCGGAGCGCCGGGGTCGGACGATGACGTCCCCTCCCCTCGCGGCCTCAGCCCCGTCGCCACCTTTGTCGAAGCACGTCGGCGCTCTCCACACGCGCTCTTCGTCATCTCGTGCAACCACGAAGGAGGGTCTATTCATGGTTGGGAACGCGGCGGCTTCGAAGCCCCGGGGAAACGAGCGTCGTTTATTTTGACATGTCGGCGAATTGACATTCCAGACAAGAGAGAAATGATTCGTGCCTATCCACTGTGATGTCCGCTGAAGCGCGATGGAGCCGCGGGCTCCCGCGATCGGGCGTCGGCATCGCTCTCGCAAAGAGCGAAATCATGTCGGGAGAGGAGAGGGTCCGCCGCGCATCGGCGCGAACGCGTCGACCCGATGTTCGTCGTCGCCTTTCCCCCGGCCGCACCGCTCCTGAAGGGAACCAATGAACTCCAGCGCAAGCCTCGTCACCCTCCGCGCAGCCCCTACGCCAAGCCGCACGGTGCTCGTCGTCGGGGACGACGCGACGCAGCTCAGGCTCAGCCAACTGCACCTCGCCGAGGCGGGCTTCGCCGCGGAGACCGCCCTCGGCGCCGACGACGCGCTGCGGAAGGTCGGGCTGTGGCGGCCCGACGTCATCGTGAGCGACGTGCTCATGGGCGACCTCGACGGCTTCGCCCTCTGCCGGATGCTGCGCAGGGAGCCCTCCCTGGAGGGCGTACCGGTGATCCTGGTCAGCGCGCACTCTCAGAGCGAGCCCGACCGGGATCTCGCGGCGAGGGTGGGCGCCTTCGCGCTGGTGCCCCGCTCGGCCGACTTCGGGTCCGAGCTCGCGGCGCTCGGCGAGAGCCTCCGGGTCCCGTGCCCCCGCCGCACCGACTCCGCGGCCCCCTCGATGTGCGAGGCGCACCTGCGCTCCAACGCGCGACAGTTCGCCCGGCTCCTCGCGGAGGCCCGCTGCGTCGAGGAGCGCTACCGCACGCTGTTCGAGAACGCCTACGGGCCCATCACGCTCCTCACGCCCGAGGGCGTCGTGCTGGAGGCCAACGAGCGCTGGACGGAAGTCCTCGGCGTCCCGGTGGCCCAGTTGGTGGGTCGGCACGTCCGGGAGCTCGCGGCGCCGGAGCACGCGCACAAGATCGCCGAGGGCTACCGACGTTCCATCGCGCACGGGTCGGGCGTCGACCACGCCGTCCCGCTCCGGCGCGCCGACGGCTCCACGGTGTTCATGGACTTCTCCAACCGGGTGGTGGTGATGGACGGACGCCCGACGGTGCTGTCCATCGGCCACGACGTGACCGAGCAGGTCGTCACCGCGCGGAAGCTCGCCACCGCCGAGCAACAGTACCGGCAGGTCATCGAGCGCATCCCCGACGTCATCTGGAGCTGCACGCTGGACGGCGCGATCGCGTTCGTCACCGCCAACGTCGAGTCGCTCACGGGCTACACGCCGGAGGAGATGTACGCCGAGGGCCTGGACGCCCGGCTCGGACACGTCCACCCCGACGAGCGCGAGGCCCTGGCCGACGCCTTCCGCCTGTGCGTCGAGGATGGGCGGCCCTTCGACGTGGAGTACCGCCGGCGTCACAAGGACGGGCGCTGGGTGTGGCTGCGGATGCGCGCGACCGGCACCTGCGAGCGCGGGGGCGTCCGCTACGCCGACGGCCTCGTGTCGGACGTGAGCGACCGGCGGCAGCTGGAGGAGAGCCTGCGGCAGGCGCAGAAGATGGAGGCGCTGGGGCAGATCACCGGCGGCGTCGCGCACGACTTCAACAACATCCTCGCGTCGATCCTGGCCAACAGCCATTTCCTCCTCGACGCGCTCGACGAGCGGGATCCGCGGCGGGCCGACGCGGACGAGATCCGGGTCGCGGCCGAGCGGGCGGCCACGCTGGTCAAGCAGCTCCTGGCCTTCAGCCGGCGGCAGGTGATGAAGCTGACGCGCGTCGACCTGAACGGGGTGGTCGCCGGGATGGAGCCGATGCTCCGGCGGCTCATCGGCGAGGACGTGGAATTCGCGGTCCTTCCTGGGCGTGCCGTCGGCTCGGTGCAGGTGGACGTGAGCCAGGTCGAGCAGGTGATCATGAACCTGGTGGTCAACGCGCGCGACGCGATGCCCTCGGGCGGCCGGCTCACCATCGAGACGGCGAGCGTGGACCTGGGCGACGACTACGCCGCGAGCCACCACGGCGCGGTGCCGGGCCGCTACGCCATGATCGCCGTGACCGACACGGGCACCGGCATGGACGCCGAGACCCGGCGACACATCTTCGAGCCCTTCTTCACCACGAAGGAGGTGGGCCGCGGCACCGGCCTCGGGCTGTCCACCTGCTACGGCATCGTGAACCAGAGCGGCGGGCACATCTGGGTCTACAGCGAGCCCGGCCACGGGACCGTCTTCAAGATCTACCTCCCTCGCGTCGACGAGCGGCCCAAGGACGCCGGAGGCTCGCCCGAGGGCGTCGACCTCCGGGGCACCGAGACCGTCCTCCTCATCGAGGACGACGAGCGCCTGCGGGGCGCCGTCCGACGGATGTTGGAGCCGCGCGGCTACCGCCTGGTGGTCGCCCGCGACGGCGCCGAGGCCCTCGCGCTCGCGGCGTCCCACGGGAGCGAGATCGACCTCGTGCTGAGCGACGTGGTGATGCCGGGCTCGAACGGACCGGACGTGGTGGCGCAGATCCGACAGGGCTCCGGGCCGGTGCGTGCGCTGTTCATGTCGGGATACACGGACCACGCGGTCTTCCGCAGCGGGGCGCTGGAAGACGGGATGAACTTCATCCAGAAGCCGTTCGCCCCGGACGCGCTCGCGCGAAAGGTGAGGGAGGTGCTCGATGCTTGAGGAGATCGCGGCGGGGGGCGGCGCGGGTGCCGTGACGGGGAGTGTGCTGCTGGTCGACGACGACCCGCAGGTGCTGCGGGCCTACGGTCGGATCCTGCGCTCGGCGGGCTTCGCGGTGACGGAGGCGGCGGACGGGCGCGAGGCGAAGGCGGCGCTCGACGGCCACGACTTCGATCTCGTGATCAGCGACATCACGCTGCCGGGCGCCGACGGCATCGACGTGCTGCGCATGGCGAGGGAGCGCGATCCCGACCTCCCGGTGGTGCTCATGACCGGCGGGGGCGACCTCAGCACCGCCGTCCGGGCCGTCGAGTTCGGGGCGCTGCGCTACCTGCTCAAGCCCGTGGACCCGACCGTGCTCGGCGAGACGGCGGCCAACGCCGTGCAGCTGCGGCGGATCGCGACGGTCAAGCGACGTGCCTTCAAGCTCTATGGCGGCGGTGCCGGCGCGGAGCCCGAGCGGGTCGCGTGCTTCGAGCACGCGCTCTCGACGTTGCACATGGCCTACCAGCCCATCGTGCGGTGGACCGGACGGACGGTGTTCGCGCACGAGGCGCTGGTGCGCAACAACGAGCCCACGCTCGCCCGCCCGGACCTCCTCCTCTGCGCCGCCGAGTCGCTCGGCCGTGTCTTCGACGTCGGCCGAGCGGTCCGCCGCAGCGTCGCCGCGACCATCGAGGAGACGGGCGCGCCTTGCACCTTCGTCAACCTCCACCCGCGCGACCTGGAGGACGACGACCTCCTCTCGCCCTCCGCGCCGCTCTCGCGAGTCGCCCCGCGGGTGGTGCTGGAGGTGACCGAGCGGGCGTCGCTGGAGGAGGTGCGCGACGTCCGCCGGCGCCTGGAGGTGCTGCGCGGTCTCGGATTCCGGCTCGCGATCGATGACCTCGGCGCCGGCTACGCGGGCCTCACGGCGCTCGCGCAACTCCAGCCCGAGGTGGTCAAGCTCGACATGTCCCTGATCCGCAACGTGGACGTCGACCCCACCAAGCGAAAGCTCATCGAGACCATGACGCGGCTCTGTCGCGACCTCGGCATGCTCGTCGTCGCCGAGGGGGTCGAGACCTGCGCGGAGCGCGACGCCCTCATCGCCGCTGGCTGCGAGCTCTTCCAGGGCTACCTCTTCGCCCGCCCGGGCCCCGCCTTCCCCGTCGTCAACTACAGCGACGCCACCCCCTGACCGGGCGGCCACGGGCCCCCGGCCGCCTCGCCGATGGCGCGGTGGGGGGGCCCCGCCCTTAGGGCTCTCCAGGGAATGGGATGGGCTGATCGCACGCCCAGTTCGGCCGCCCTGCGGCGTACGTCCTCACTCGACTCCCGCGCCGTAGCAACGCTACGGCTTGGTCGCTCGCTCCGGGCGCGCTCGCAGGTCGACTCGGC
>JBGARZ010000011.1:0-354783 GCA_044229975.1 Polyangiales bacterium | reverse complement strand
TGTGCTCGCGCGGACACCACCATGGATGAAGCAACTGGCGAGAAAGGAGCCGAATCGGCATTGCAGACAACTGGCAAGTAGGGCACGATAGCGATGTCGGTTGAACCACCGCGAAGCGGTTTAGTCCAACATCTCAGTAGGCCGTCCCCCGCTGCCTATTACCACCCTATCGGTATTAGGCTGCCGCTGTCTAATCTCCCCGAACATTAGACCGCCGCTGCCTAATCCCCTAACAACCATTCCGGTCCCACCCCATCTCCGATGCCCGCTGTCCGCCCTACGGGCAACGCGTTGCCGCCCACCGCTCGTCGACTCGCGTCGGCCGTTGGCCCCCTCGTCTCGGGAAGCCCACCTCGCGTCGTCAATCGTCGCCCTCTCGCCCATTGATCCGCCCCATAGCTACGTCTGGCGGTCTCCTGGCGTCAACGCTCTCGCCGTGGCCCCGCTGGGCTCCCACCGACTCTTGGCACCTTCCATCACTTCCCGCCCCTCCCCTTTCGCCCGCCCCTTTCCCCGCCGTCCGGGCCTCGCGGACCACGTCGACCCGTCGGCCCCCCAACGCGTCCTCCCCCGGAGGGGCGCTCTCGCTCACGCCCGCAGTCGCCGGGCTTACCCGAAGGGACGCGCCCGCCCACGCTGCCGATCCAACCCCTCCGTCGACGCCGTCCTTCGCGCGGAGCTGCGACGAACGGGAGGCCCAGCGACTGCGGGCGTGGGCGGGCGCGTCCCTTCGGGTAAGCCCGGCGACTGCGGGCGTGAGCGAGAGCGCCCCTCCGGGGGAGGACGCGTTGGGGGGCCGACGGGTCGACGTGGTCCGCGAGGCGCTCGACGCGTCGCAAGCTCTGCGCGAAGCGGCGGCGGAGCGCCTCGATCGGCCGACCTTTCCTGAGCAGCTTTCGGAACTCGAACTTCGCCTGAGGGCGCTCCTTGATCGGGCTCCCTGTCCCACTGACGAGTCTGCGCCGCCGGCGGAGGTCGCGCCTGCGCCGCTCGGCGCGCAGTGAGCCACGGACGTCACCCGGTCGCGTGCTGACTTCCAGTCCACAGGATTGACTCCAACGAGGCTCAGGTGGATCGCGTGTGGCCGGGCGGCGGGTTGCGCGAGGTGTCGGCGGTGAGGCAGGCTGCGGGCATGGGCGACGCGGCCAAGGTGATCGACTGGAACGGGACGGACGTCCCCGCGAGCATCGGGGACCTGCTGACGGGGTTGCCGCCGGGGCGCTACCGCGTGGAGGTTGTGCCGGCCGAGGAGGACTTCGAGCTCACGCTGGAGCAGGAGGAGGGCATCCGTGCGGCGATGCGCCAGCTCGACGCGGGCGAAGGGGTGCCGTGGGAGACGGTGCATGCGGAGCTCAAGGCGCGGCTCGACGCTCGCCCGCGGTGACGTCCGATCGCATCGAGCTCGCGCTGCTGGCCAGCGTCGACCTGGCGGACATGGTCGAGTACCTCGAAGAGCGGAACCCGGTCGCGGCGCGGGAGTTTCTTGCGAGGGTGGCGGACACGTTGTCGACCCTCGCCGCATGTGACCCTCGGCTCGATGGCCCCGCAGTGACGCTGGTGACGGGCGATCGGTGTCGTCGGTGGTTCGTCCACCCGGTGATGATCTACTACCGCCGCGCGCCGGCCCTGCTCGAGGTGCTCCGCGTCTACCATCACGCCCGCGAGCCGATCGCCCGCTGAGCTCCGCCGAGCGCGCCCTCGCGCCCCGTGACGACGACGGCGGCGTGCCGATCGAAGCGCCCGACGTGGGCTGGGTCCCGCGTCGCCCCACTGCCCGCTGAAGCTCGTGAAGTCCGCCGTGGTTGTGCGCCGACGTCGCGACGCGGCCGTCGACGCCGAGGCCGTGGCGCTCTGCCGCCCGCCGCGAAGTGATAGCGTCGCCGCGATGGTCCCTTCGCGGCACCACGCGCTGTTCCTCGCACTATGCGGTCTGCTCGCGGTCTACCTCGCGTGGACGGCCGGCCTCGTCGCGAAGTCGCGTCCCCTGGTCGACCGCCCTTCGCCTGGGACGCTCGAACTCCGCGAGTGGATCCCCATCGACGAGCCCATCGCCGCGCGCGCGCTGGCCGGCCGTCCGTGGGCGCGGCCGCAACTGCCGTGGGGTGCCCCCGTCGGCGGCCCCGACGGCGAGCACTACAGCACCGTCACCGAGTCGCTCGCGATCGACAACCTCTTCTTCCTGCGCCGCGAGCTGCGCGGCTACGGCGGGCGCACCGCCTTCGTCCGCGTCTCGCTGCCGGGGGGCGAGCAGATCCAGTGCGAGACCCGTCAGGAGAGCGTGGTCCCGCGCGACATGCACTTCGTCTCCACGCTGACGTACCGGCAGAGCGACGACCGGCACGTGCTCCAGTTTCACTGCGTCATGACCGGGCCACGCATGGACGATCCCGCGGGGCTGAAGGGCGCCACGTTCTCGCTTGGCTCCCGCATCGCGGTGGTGCGGCACCCTGAGCACGACGCCCGCGTCGCCTCGCTCGACCGCTTCATGCTGAGTTGGCGGGCGGGGGCGTGGTTCCTCGGGTGGTCGGTGCTCTACCTGCTGGTCAACGCGGGGCGCGAGGTGATCCGGCGCGTGCGGGAGGCGCGCGAGGTGGCCCACGGGCAGTCGCCGTACCGCATGGTGACGGTTCGCTCCGAGGCGGTCGCGGCGGTGGACGAGCGCACGCCGCTCGACCGGGCCGCGCCGTGGATCCGGCTCGCGGTGGTGACGGTCGCCTTCGGCCTGCTCGGGTGGCAGCACCACCAGGTGGCGCGCTGGGCTTCGTCTGCGGGAACCAGCATGACGGCCGAGCCCACGCTCTTCGAGGTGGCGCGCGAGTAGGAGCCGGGCGGCGCTCGCGTCTGTTTCGGAAACGCCGGGTGACTTCAGCCTCGCTGCCCTAGCGAAACATCCGCCAGCGCGCGGTCGTGTCGGGCCACGACGCGTCGAACGCCTCCAACACGATCGCGGTGTAGTCGTCCCAGCGGTCGCTCGTCATGTATCCCGCGCCGAGCGTCAGCGTCGCCGTGCCCTTCACCCAGTCCACTGGTCGGCACACCGCGCGACGATGCTTCGATCGCCGCTCGACGCCAGGACCCAGCGCCGCGTCGAGCGCGCCGCGCAACCCGGCGAGCAGCCCAAGCACCCCGGCCGACGGCGCGCGGGACGTCTCTCCCACGACGAAGCGCGCGACGACGAGCTGGTTGGTGCGCTGGTCGGCCGCCCACTCCAGCCACGCGAGGCGCCAGGTGTTGCGGTCCTCGTTGTACAGGTGGTGCGCCACGGTGTCGGACGCGGTCCCGACCTCGACCCGGTGCTCGTCGCCGACCTGGAGACGGTAGCCGCGCTCATTGGCCGGGCCGCGCTCGATCGCGCCGAACACCTCGCTGACAGGCATGCCCAGCGTGACCGAACCGAGCGCGACCTCGGGTCGCACGATGGTCCGGATGATCGCGTCGTCCGTGAGCGCGCCGTCGGTCTTCCAGATGAGTTCGAGGAGGTCTTGCATCGGGGTGACGCTACTCCCAACGTCGCCTCTGTGGAGTAGGCGGGTCGCCCAGCCTGCGCGACTGCTCCTCCGCCAGGCCCTCAACGGCGCGACGCTCGTCGAGCCGCCCACCAGAACCGAGAACAGCAACGGCAACGCGCTCGTCCCGACCACCATCGACGGGCACGGTCACAACGAGACCGTGGTCACTGCGCGCACGGCGTTCACCGTGGGCGTCGACCTCGCCAACGACCAGCAGACCACCCGCCGCGACGAGCTCCAGACCAGCGCGGCCGAGACGCGCGGCAACCTCACGGCCATCCAGCGCAACCCGGCCGCCGCGGATCTTCGCGCGCAGCTCACCGCGCCTCGCCCGCACCTTAGTCCAGCGCGACGGCCCGAAGCCCGGGAGCTGCGCTGCGCCACGCCGCTGCACAGCCCGCGGGGACA
Source organism: Polyangiales bacterium (assembly GCA_044229975.1). Lineage (GTDB taxonomy): Bacteria > Myxococcota_A > Polyangia > Polyangiales > SCUS01. Next base: position 350,866 of record JBGARZ010000011.1, on the reverse strand, counting down.
CGGCGCGCACCGTCGTTGCACAACGCCGTCCGTCGCGAGCACGAACGCGCGGGAAACCATGGCCATTTCGTGCGTGGCACCGGGTGTGCTGAAGGGTGTCCTGTCGACGCGCTCGACGCGCTCGACGCAACAACCCGAACGACACGAGGTCCACCATGGGAAGCAAGATCAAGGTCGCCAACATCTGCCGAGGCACCTCCGAGGAAGACGTCAAGGCCGTGTTGAAGACAGCCGGGACCGCGGTCTCGGTGAAGTTCGACCACGTCGACATGCGCCTCGGCATGATCTCCGCGACCGTCGAGATGGACTGCGACGCGTCGGCGAACAACGCGGTCTCGTGGCTCAACGGCACGGCCTTCCGCAACTACCCCATGCACATCTGCTTCGCCGAGCAGGGAGCCTCTCGCGGCGGCGGCAGCCTCGGACGCCACGGCGCGCACGCGTACGGCCGCTGAGGACGGCGGTCCCGTCCCCCTGCTTCACGTCACCCGTCGATCGTCCCGTGCCGCCTACCGCCGCCGCCGCTTCGCGATGCCCGCTGGGCGCTCGGCCGCCACCGGAACCTTTCGCCAGTCGACGATGGCCGTCTCCCCGACGTCCACCTGACACGTCGGACAGAACTCCGCGTCGTGTCCGTGCACCCCCGCGCTGCGCAGCGTGGTCGCGCACCGCGGGCACGGCTCCCCCGCCCGACCGCGCACCTTCAGGAAGTCGCGCACCTTCTCGTCGAGCGGTGGCATCCGTTGCCGGATGACGTCGCGCGCCTCCCTGAGCACCGTCACGATCGCGTCGTGCAGCGCGTCGACCTCCGTCGGCGTCAGGCTCGCGACGCGGCGCTTCGGGTGCAGCCCCGCGGCCCAGCACACCTCGTCGGCGTAGGCGTTGCCCATCGCATCGAGCGCGGTCTTGTCCATGAGGAACACCTTCACCTGATCGCGACGCTTCTTCGCCACATCGCGAAACGCCTCGCGGGTGAAGCGCGACGCGTCGAGCACGTCGACGCCGATGGGCGCGAAGCCCGGGATCGTGTCGAGCGACGCGCGCGGCATCACGTAGACCTTCCCCATGGCGACGTCGTCGCGGTAGCGGAGCACGCGGCCGTGGGTGAGTGTGAGCGTGAGCGCGAGGTCGCCGGGGGCGCGGACGTCTTCCGTCACGATCGCAAAGCGACCCGCGAGCATCGGCGAGACGACGAGGTCGAAGTCGCCGTCGAGGGTGAACACGACGAAGTGCGCGCGCCGGTCGACGTGCACGATGCGGCGGCCGACGAGCGCGGCAGGGCCGCCCGGCACACCGAGGCGCAGCACCACGGGCTTGCGCACGGCGACGTCGGTGATCGTTCGTCCGATGACGGCGGCGTTGAGGACGGGGGCGACGTATTCGAGGTCGGGGCGCTCGGGCATCGTCCGCGAACGCTACGCAGCCCGCACCCCCAGCGAGAAGAAAGTGGGCGCTCGAAGCGCGGCGTGGCTCGCGTTCAGTGCGCGGTGAAGGTCGCGACGAAGCGCTCGCGGAAGAGCTCGACCTCGGCCACTCGCCGATCGACTCGTCGATCGCGCAGCACGCGGCGAGCGGGTCGTGCAGCTTCTTGCCAGCGTCGTCGCTGCTCTCACGCACCTCGGTGGCGGTGATCTCGCGCCGGGCTGCGGCCTTCGGGAGGTACTCGTCCATGCCGCGCCAGATGAGGTCGAGCGACTGCGAGCGGTCCTTCACGGCGCCGACGCGCTGGTGCATCGCCGCGTCGTAGAGGACGCCGTGGCAGACGTTCTTCGACACGAAGCGCTTCGCTGCGATGGCCGGTGATGCGATCGCGGCGAGCGCGGACTTCGGGTCGCCGTTGAGGTTGTAGGTCGGGCATGTGACCAGCCCCTGGAACTTCTCCAACTGTTGCTCGCGCGGTACGACCCCTTCGCCCGCGAAGCCTCCCTGCACGACGAGCCGCCCGAGACGAAACCCCGGTATTTTCAGCGCGCCGCCGAGGTTCTTGAGTGGCCCTCCGGTGATGAGCGTCGTGTCGGGACCAAACATCGCGTGAAGCAGCTCCGGCCCAGGCACCGCGCCGCGCGCACCACGCCGACCTGATCGGGCGTGTTCGGCGTCACCGTGACCGCGACGAGGTTCACCCGCGGGAGCGTGCGGAGCGACCGCGGAGTTCGAGCACGAGCGACCGGAACCACGGCTCGCGCATCGCGCGCTCTTGCACAAGCCGCTCGGCGAAGCGCTCGCGCAACGCGTCCCGTCGTCCGGCGTCGAAGAGACGCAGCGCGAGGCGCAGCGCTTCGACGTGCTCGTTCGCGCGGGGCGGGGAGAGCAGCGCGTCCACTCGGCGCGCTGGTGCCAGCGGATGGTGTTGGGGCTGGTGTGCGTGCGCCACGTGATGCCGGTGAATCGAACACGCCGCCGCACGGCGCTCTCGTCGACGCCAGCATCGCGCGCCCAGTCGAGCAGCACCGTCGCGAGCCGGCCGAAGGTGCCGCCCGTCGCCACGAGGTCGACGAAGGCCACGCCTCGTTCGCGCGTGGCGATCGCCTCGGGCGAGAGGTGAGCCTCGGTGAGCTGTTCGCGCAGCGCGCGCAGCGCGTCGGGAGGGAAGTCGGAGGCGCCGCGGAGCGAGACGTTCACGAGCGTCAGGCGCGGGGCCCACGAGGTGTCGAGGAGGAGGCCGCCGAGGTGATCGAAGATGCTCTCGGGCGAGCGACCCACGAAGACGAGGTCGCAATCGCCGGAGAGGGCCAGCACGCGGGCGCAGCACTCGCGGAGATCGTCGACGAGCCCGGGGTAGCTCGGCGCCTCCTCGCCTTGCGCGAGGTGCCCGAGCTGCTCGCGGCGCGCGAGGTTCCAGCGGAAGGGCAGCGTCATGGTGCGCGAGTATCGTCGCGGCTGCGACGAGGCGGAAGGGTGTCGACGCCCTGCGATCGGGGGTGTCGCTCGTGCCCGTGAAACTCGCCACCGTTGAATCGCCCATCCACTAGTACCTCGTCGCAGGAGTTCTGACGGGTTGAAGAAGCCGCAAGGGCGCAAGGGTCGCAAGGACAAGATGAGATGAGGGTGAGTCGCCTGAGTCGTCCTCCCTTGCGACCCTTGCGCCCTTGCGGCTTCTTCAACCCGTCAGAACTCCTGCGACGAGGTACTAGACTCGCCGCGATGCCCCGAATGCGTGGCCTTCTGTGGTTTCTCTGGATCTACGTCCTCCCACTGCTTGCGCCGTGGGCGCTTCTGTACGGGGTGAACGCGACCGACCCGAGCGTTCCGATGGTGCGCACCGCGATGCCGGCGCAGCGGTTTCGCGCCGATCGCTGCACCTGGTATTGCCACAACCACGGGTGTCGACATCGCCCCGTGCTGCCCGCGGTGCTCACGAGCGACCGCTACCTCTTCGGCGGGACGATCCGCGGGCTCTCCACGCTGGGCAGGCTGTTTTCGAACAACGGAAGCCTCGGCTACGGCATCGCCAACCTGTTGGTGTGCTGCACCGTCTGGCCAGGGCTGATGTATCTCTTGTGGGTAATCGCGTGGCGTCAGCATCGCGAGCTGAGACGGCTGAGCGCGAGGGCCGGATCATGAGTCTTGTGCGAATGGGCACGGCGCTCTACGCGGCGTGTGTCGACTTCATGCTGCGCACCGCCCATCTCTCCGGAACGACCTACCGCGACACCAACGCGCTCCTGCTGCTGGTGGTGTTTCCGGTGGTGACGGTGGTGCTGACGCTGGTGGTGATCGTGCAGCGTGTTCGCCTCGCCCGTCTGCGGTCTCGCGCCGTGCGCGGGTAGCGCGCGTCGAAGCACGATGCCCGTCGCGACGAACGGACGCGTCGGTGGCCTCACGAGCCGCATCAGCATGGGAGGCAGACCCGTCGTATCGTTTCCACGACGGTTTCGCGAGGGAGCGGCCACTGGAGATCGCATGCGCCACGTCGGGTCCGACCGGAGAGCCTCTTCTTGTGATCGTCAGCGACCCCGCCGCGCGCGTCCGCTGCGCGCCGCCGTCGCGCTCGCTGCGACCCTCGCGGCCTGCGACGAGGCCGCCGTCGCCCCGACCGACGCGTCGCCCGGACCGATGGACGCCCCGATCCCCGACGTCCAGTCGACCGACGCGCCGGTGCGTGACGTGCCCGCGCGCGACGTGACGGGCCCGCTCGGACTGCGACCCGGCGTCCCGACGACGCTCGCGCTCGGTCGGCTGACCAACCCCACGGCCGTCGATCTCACCGTGGCTCCGCGCGACATCGACTATCGCGTCGACCTCGATGCCCGCATGTACGTCGTTCGCCTGCCCGCGCGCTTCGACCCGGCCGACACGACGCGCCGCTACGGCCTCATCACCTACGTCGACTTCGCCGACACGCACGCGGTCCCGCCGTCGTACGAGGCGTCCCTCGACGCGCACGACGTCATCTGGGTGGCGGGCCTCGGCGTCGGCAACGGGCAGGCCGTGTCGTTGCGCCGCGGTGTCGCCCTGCTCGGTGCGTTGCGCGCCGCCGAGCTCTTCCCCGTCGATCCGGCGCGCGTCTACGCGGGCGGCCTCTCGGGCGGCGGCCGCGTCACGTCGGACCTCTCGCTGCTCCGCACCGACGTGTTTCGCGGCTTCCTCGGGCGGGTCGGCGCGAGCTTCCCGACGCGCATCCCCGGGTGGCAGACCGCCGGAACCGCCGCCGACAACCGCGACGACGACTACGAGGCGCCGGGCACTGCCGCCGCCAGCATGAGCGTGCTCCCGTCGACCTTCCGCTGCGCGCTCATGACCCAGTACGGTGACTTCCGTCGGGCCGAGATCGCCGCCATCTACCGCTACGGTCATCTCAATCACGGCAACGCGGTGCGCCTCGTGATGCGCCCCGGCGGGCACGGCGACGAGATCGGCGAGAGCTTCGCCGAGGCGCTGGACTACCTCGAAGACCCGGGACGCACCCTCGCGTGGGACCGCTTCGAGGACGGCGCGCTCGACGCCAACGCGGGCAGCGGCGCGGTGGGCGGCGGGATGATCGCGCGCGGCGGAGCGGTGTCCGAGGCCCGCTACACCTACGAAGGCGCGACGATGGGCGTGCTTCGCCTCGACGGCGGCGGCGCAGCGGCGGAGCTTCGGGACACCTTCACCTGGCAGTCGTCCACGGGTGTCACCATCGACGCGCGGCTGCGCGCCGAGACCGCCGCAGGGCTCAACCAGCAGATCGGGCTCCACGTCGTTCCCGCGGGGTCGACGGCCGCCGCCGCGACGCAGCCGGGGTTTCACGTCTACTGGGGCTACGGTCGTCCCCACCGCGCAGAGCTCGTGACGGCCGCCGGAGAGCGGCGCCCACTCGCGACGTGGACCTTCCCAGGTGCTCACCCGATGAACCTCCCGACGACCGTGACCTCTCCGCAAGCGGGCGAGGGGACGGTCCCCGAGAGGACCTTCTGGAACGCCACCGTCGCCCCCGACGCCGCGGGCGCCACGCTGCGCTTCCGCGGCGAGGACGTGCGGGTCGTGCTGAGCAGCATTGGGTTTCAGCTCACCTTCAACCGCCCCGCGGCGGCGCTGACGACGCCCTTCGCGGACCGCGTCGTGCTCGCCCCGCAGGGCGACGGCGAGGATCTGCCCATCGTGCTCCAGGGGTTCTGGCGCGAGGTGGAGACGGCGGCGGTGGGCGCTCTCCCGAGCGGGCGGTGGCGCCTGGTGGTGACCAACGACGCGGTCGATGCGGGGCGCACCGTCGGCAACGCGCTCGTCGACGAGCTGCGCGTGGTCGGGGCCGCGCTCACGCCCTGACGCGGGGGGGACAGTGCACGGTCGAACGCGGACACGCGCAGTCGGACGTGCGCGCGTCGCACGCTGTTGGTAGCCTGCGCGCGATGAGGCCGCTCGACACCGACGCGGGGGCGCACGAGGCCCAGTTGCATGCGTACCGGCGGATGGGACCGGAGGCGCGCGTGCGCATGGCCTTCGAGATGAGCGACGACGTTCGGCGCATGGCGCTCGACGGCATCCGCGCGCGCCACCCCGACTACGACGCCGACCGGCTGCGACGCGCTCTCTTCCGCCTGCTCCTCGGTGACGAGATCACCGCCTCGATCTGGCCTGGCGAGGCGCCCGTCGCGCCATGAGCGAGGGGGGAGATCTCCTCGGTAGGATCGTCGCGGCGCTCGACCTCGCGGGCATCCCGCACATTCTGGTCGGCTCGTTCGCGAGCACGCTCCACGGCGTGCCGAGAACCACGCACGACATCGACCTCGTCATCGAACCGACGGCGGAGACGCTCGCCGCGCTCGTCGCCGCCCTCCCGAGCGACACGTACTAAGTCAGCGAAGAGGCGGCGACCGACGCGCTCCGTCGGCGGAGCATGTTCAACGTCGTCGACATGACCTCCGGCTGGAAGGTCGACCTCATCGTCCGGAAGGCGCGACCGTTCAGCGTCGAGGAGTTTCGTCGCCGAACCCCCGCGAGCGTTCTCGGCACCGCCGTCTTCGTCGCGACGCCCGAGGACACCATCCTCAGCAAGTTGGAGTGGGCGTCCATGTCCGGCTCCGAGCGTCAGCTCCGCGATGTGTCTGGCGTAGTCGAAGTGAGACGCGGCGCCTTGGACGTGGCCTACATCGAACGCTGGGCGAAGGACCTCGGGCTGCTCGACCTCTGGAGGAAGGTTCGCGACGCCGCGGGCTCGGGCCCTTCCGGGGCCTCCAAGTAGACACAGGCGCGCCCGCCAGACGCGCCCGACCCGTCGGGCAGGAACTCGACACGTTGGAGCGTCGGCTCACTTCAGCTTTCGGCGTTCAATGCCGGGACGCTGTTCGACGCCCCGGTCACAGGGCGGGATGCGACGCTGGAGCCCCTCGCGCTGCGCGCCGCCCGTCAGTGATGACCGCGACCCCGGCGGCGCGGCGGGACCTCCGCGCTGGTCGGCGGCGTGCTGCGCGGGATGCCGTTGCGGCAATCCACGCGGCGGAAGCCGCACTGCTGCATCGACGCGAGCAACGTGCGGTTGCGCACGAGCGCGCGCGGGATCTCGTCGTCGCACGGGGCGATCGAGCGGATGACGAGGACGCTGCCATCGTTGGGGTCGGTGTAGGCGTCGAGCAGATCCGAAGAGCGAAGCGCGTCCCGCAGGCGCTGGGTGAACACGTGGCGCACGAAACGCTGCGCGATCTCGTCGTTGGTCTGCCGCGGGCCGCCCACCGGGGTCTGCTCGGTCTCGGCGTCCGCGATGGCGGTGATGCGGCTCGCCTCCTCGTTGCCGGGGTACGCCACCGCGGGTGGCCCGTGCAGGTAGTAGAACGACGCGATCATGAGCCGACCGGCGATCTGGTAGCGGTACGACGCGACGCAGACGCCCGGGCCGTCGTCGTTCTCCGGGGGAAGCCAGCTCGCGCGCCAGCCCTGGAGGCGACTCGCGGCGGCGCCGTTCTGCTGCTCCGCGGGCGTGTTGATCTGCAGGCCCAGGTCGAGGATCTCCCGCAGCGACACGCGCTCGTGCACGAGGGCGCCGGACACCTGCGACGCCGTGCACCCGCGCATGATCGCGCCGGACTCCTCCGCCGGACTGGTGCCGTCGATCCACGTGCCAGGGGTGCCCCTGTCGGGAGCAGGAGGAGGAACAGGAACAGGAACAGGAACAGGAACGGGCGTGGGCGCGACCGGCGGAGCGGGCGTCACTGCGGTCGGCGCTTCGACGCGTGCGGGCACGGTGGGTGGCGTCTCCGGTCGGCGCGTGAGGATCACCGCGGCGCCCATCATCCCTGCGACCACGACGAGCGCCAGGAGCAACCACGGAACCGCCCCCGCCCTCTGGATGAACCCTGGCACGCCTCGATCTCTCGCACGGATCACCAGCATCGTCAGGCGGAACCCGCCGTCGGGGTCTACTCCGCGGCGCATGGAGCGGTCGCGACGCTTCGGTGCACACTGCGCGCGATGTCGCGCGAGACGACCGATGAGACCGCGGACGTCCGGGTGCGGCTCTCCCGCGTCTTCGGCACGGCGTCGGCGCGGCGCGCACCGGTCCGGCCCGCAGTCACCGGGGCCCACGCCGCGGCGTCAGCGCGGCGCGCACCGGTCTGGCATGCAGTCACCGGGGCCCACGCCGCGGCGTCAGCGCGGCGCGCACCGGTCTGGCATGCAGTCACGGTCCGAACGACTCATCGGGTCTCGTGGGGCTACGGAACTCGACTGCGGGCCGGACCGTTGCGCGCCGCGCTGACGCTGCGGCGTGGGCCCCGGCGACTGCATGCCCGACCGTTGCGCGCCGCGCTGACGCCGCGGCGTGGGCCCCGGCGACTGCATGCCTGACCGTCACGCGCTGCGCTGAGGCCGCAGCGTAAGCCCCGCCCACCGCGAGCCGCTCCGATCGCGCGTCGTACCAGAGTCGCTCGACCCCCGCTCTCGGGTCAGTCGCGCGCGGCGCGGAACATCCGTTCGCCGATGCGGCCGAGGGTGGCGACCCCGCGCTCGAGATCGTCCTCGGTCGCACCCGAGAGCGCGATGCGTACGTGATCGGCGTACTTCCCCGGCGGAAACCACGCGGCCCCTTCCGTCACGCGGACGCCCTTGTCGAAGGCCGCGGCGGTGAGCTCTGCTTCCGACACGCCGCGCGGGAGCTCGACCCACACCGAAAACCCACCCTCCGGCACACGTCGCACGATCGCGTGGGGAAAGTGCCGCCGCAGCGCGGTGAGGGCGACGTCGAGACGAGCCACCAGCGCCGCCCGAACCGCCTTCTTGTGCGTCTCCCATCCCGGTGAGGTCACCACGTCGAGGGCCGTCCCCTGGAGCACGCCCGTCAGGAACATATCCTCCGCCGCCCGCATCGCGCGGATGCGCGCGAGCACCGGGCCGTGCGCCACGATCGCGGCGATGCGCAGCCCGGGGACCGTCGTCTTCGTGAGCGAGCGCAGGTAGACCACCCGGCCCGGCGCCTCGCGGAAGAGGGGCGCCGGCGAGACGTTGGCGTAGGCGAGATCGCGCGCGTAGTCGTCCTCGATCACGAACGCCGACACGCGCTCGGCGATGGCGAGCACCTCGCGACGTCGCGCCGCGGACATCACCGCCCCCGACGGGTTGGAGAACGCCGGCTGGAGGTACAGCACCCGCGCGCCGGAAGCCCGGATCGCCTCTTCGAGACCGGCCGTGACGATGCCCTCGTCGTCGACCGGGATCGGCACCACGCGCAGGCCGAGCGTGCGCATCACCGTGAGCGCCCCGAAGTAGGTGGGCGCCTCGACGACGACCGCGCCGCCGTACGGAGAGAGCGCGCGCAGCGTCGTCGCGAGCGCGGCCTGCCCGCCAGGAACGATGAGCACGCTCTCCTCCGTCGCCCCGCCGCCGACGTCGCGCGCGAACCAGTGGCGCAGATCGACGAGCCCCTCGACCGGCATGCGCCCCCACAGGCGCGCGTTGCCCGCCGCCCGCCGCGCCGCCCGCGCGACGAGCGCCACCGGCTGCATCGTCGGGTCGAGGTACCCGCTCGACAGTTCGAGGTGACCCGCGCGGGCGACCTCGAACGCACGCGTCGCAGGCGACTCGTCCCACGCCCCAAGAACACCGTGCTGCCACGAGTCATCACGCGGCGCCTCCGCCGACCGTGAGCCCGCGACGAAGGTTCCGACGCCCGGGCGAGGCACGAGCACACCCTGCCGCGACAGCTCCGTGATCGCGCGCTGCACCGTGACCGGGCTCGCCCCGAGGCGCGTGCACACCTCGCGCACCGACGGGATGCGACCGCCGCCACCGATCGCCTCCGCCTCCGCGCGCAGAAACGCCCGCACGCGCTCCACCGACGAGCCCGCCTCTTCCGAACTCGCCGCGGATGTGTTACTGCTCTTCATGAAGAATCATGATAACGTTACCAGCTCAAAGGCGGTAACCCTATCTCCCTCCGCGGGCATGTTTTTCACCGTCCTCGGGGTGGTGGCGTTCAGCATGAGCTTCACCGCGACGCGGGCGGCGGTGACGGAGCTCGGCGCGATCACCGTCGGGATGGGTCGCGCAGCGATGGCCGCCGTGCTCGCGGCGATCTACCTCCGGGCCACCCGCGCGCCGCTGCCGACGCGGGCGCAGTGGCGCTCGCTCGCCCTCGTCGCGGGCGGGGTCGTCGTCGGGTTCCCGCTCCTGTCGGCGATCGCGCTACGGTCGCTCAGCGCCAATCACGGTAACGTTATCATCGGCCTCGCGCCGACCCTCACCGCCGTCGTCGCGACGTTGCGGGCGGGCGAGCGCCCGTCGAGGGCGTTCTGGGGCGCGTCGTTGGTCGGAACCGCCGCTGTCGTCGCGTTCGGATGGCAGAGCGGGCACGGCAGCCTCGGCTCGGCGGACGCGCTGCTGCTCGTCGGGGTGCTGCTCGTCGCCGTCGGATACGCCGAGGGCGGCAGGCTCTCCGTCTCCATGGGCGGCTCGCGCGTCATCTCGTGGGCGCTCGTGCTCGCACTCCCTCTCACGGGCCCTGCTTCGGTGCTCGCGCTCGTGCTCCGGCCCCTCGCGGTGGCTCCCTCTGCGGCGGCGCTGGCGGGTCTCGCCTACGTGACCGTGGTGAGCATGCTGCTCGGCTTCTTCGCGTACTACCGCGGCCTCGCGATCGTGGGCGTCGCCAGGGCGAGCCAGGTGCAACTGCTCCAGGTTCCGCTCGGGGCGCTCTGGTCGACCCTCCTCCTCGGCGAGCGGGTGACCCCGGCCCTCGTCGCGACCTCGGCGACGGTCGTCGTGTGCGCCGCGGTCGCGCGGAGTGCACGGGTCGCGCAAGCGCCGCGCGATGTGAAGCCCGACTCTGTCCCGTGGGCGTCTTGTCCACCAGCGCTCCGGTAGACAGGTCCGCGCGCGGGGGAGACCATCGGACCCTATGCCCTACCGCACCGGGCCGCTCCGTGCGTCCGCGCCGCCTCCGCGCCGCTGGCCTCTGCGATGGTTGCTGGTCGCGTGTGCGGCGGCGGTGGCGGTCCCCGTCGCGCTGCGCGTCGGTCGGGTCCGGCGAAAGCGCGCGTGGGAGCTCGGCGAGGGCGCGCGGGCGGTGGCGCGGGCTCACGGCGGGAGGCTGGCGAGCGGCGAGCAGGTGAGCGTCGTCCAGGGGGAGGGCGACCGCGCGGTCGTGGTGCGCCTGCCGGGTCGCCTGGTGCGGCGGGGGACGGACGTGGTGCGCGTCCCCGAGGTGGTGCCGGCGCGCGATGCGATCGCGCTGATGCCCGATGGGGCCTGGGCCATCGACGCTCGCGGGAACTTCTTCGACGCGTCGAGCGCCGCCACGGTCGCGCAGTGCACGCACCGTCCTTGCGTGGCGCAGCACATCCCCGGGCATGGGCGGGTCGTGCAGATCACCGCGGATGGAAGAGCCCGCCTGGAGGACGGGTTGGTCGCCCGTCGGCGCGATGCGTCGTCCGTCGAGTGGGTCGACGTCGAGCGGCGCGGCGTCATCGAACTCGGGCTCGGTGAGCTGCGCTCCGACGGAACCGTCGCGTTTCCCCACCCCGACGCGGACCCTCCATCACGCGATCGGGAGTCGGTGTTGGGAACGGCAACGGTGGGCGTGCCGGACCCGGTCGGGTTCGCGTCCTCGCTGAGGTCTCCGCTGACCTGCGTGAAGGGGCGACAGGGGCACGTGCGCTGCGGGCTCGCCTTCTGGAGGTCCGAGATCTGCGGTCACATCGACGACGACTGCCCGTCGACGTGGGTGGACACATGGCCCGTCCGGTTGTCTCCCGAGACGCGAGCGTCCGGGGTCGCGGTGGGCGGCCTCGGAGTCTGCCTGGTTGGCCTCGATCACCGGCTCTCTTGCGGCGACCTGGACGGTGGGCAGGACAGCCGATCGGGCGAGAGGGAGGTTGGTCTCTCTCGCGTCGAGGGCCTCGCCGACATCACCGAAGTGGCACTCGCGCATGGTGCGCGCTGCGTGCGACATGCCTCGGGCGAGGTGCGCTGTTGGGGATCGTCGTTGCAGCACGGCGGGGTTCAGCGTCGCGAGGCGCCCGTCGTCATGCGCGGCCTCGACGCCGTCGAGCGCCTCGTGTCGGTCGGGTCCTACGTCTGCGCGTTGCAGCGGGGGAGCGTGACGTGCTGGGGTGGGCCGTCGTCGTCGACGACGATCAACCCTGACCCGCCATGGGGACCACGCGCGCTTCCGGAGACGAGCTCCGTTACGGAGATGGTCACCAACGAACGCGGCATCTGCGTCAGTCATCACGACGGCACCGTCCACTGCTGGAACGGCGATCCGTTTGCCACCCCATCGCGCGTCCCCGACGAGACCATGCCTGCGTCGCCACACTCGTTGGCGCTCGTCGATGGGCTTCTGTTCATCCTGGATGGGCAGTCGCGGGCCTGGGTGGCGTCGCCCTTCGGGTCGATGTTCAGGTTCGCTCCCATCGCGGCGCTGGACGGGTACGAGAGGATCATCACGGAGTTCGCGATGGTCTGCGCGCTTCGACGGGGTGACGTCGTCTGTCCACGCGCCGCCGAGGCGACCGGGGTCAACGAGCGGGTCACCGAGCAGGAGCGTCGGAGCGTGCGCGAGGAGATCCTTCGGACGCTGCCGCGCGTCGCCACCGGGTCGGGTGAGTTCGACCTGTCCCTCACCCTGCGCGACCATCGTCCCGACGACCCCATCGACGGGATCGACGAATCGCTCCGGGCGGCGGTCGGAGGGGACCTGCGGGCGAGGGCGTGGGGGATGCAGGACTGTGTCCTCTCCACGCAAGGCCGAGTGGCTTGTCGGTGGGCCTCCTTTGTCATCGAGCCGGGCGCGCCGGATTACGGCAGGACCGATGGGGACGACACCGGGCGGCTCGTTCCTGGTCTCAGCGACGCCGTCGAGATCGTGGTCAGTCGGGACGGACTCGCCTGCGCCCGTCGCGCGTCCGGCGGCGTCGTCTGCTGGGGCCGCAACGTCAACGGTGTCCTGACGGCCGATGAGTCGGCGCACGAGCCGCGGTACTTCCGCCTCGAAGCGCTCATGGCCCGCGCCCGCTGACGCTCGCCGCGACCGCCCAGCTACTGCGGCGGTCGCGTCGTCCCTGGGGCGGGTCGGGGCGCCGGTGCCGCGACCGTACGCGCCGCGATCGGGCGCACCACGGGTCGGACGAGCGCCGGGCGCACGACCGCGCGACGCACCGCGGGCCTCGGCGGGGGCAGCGTCACCTCGGGCGAGTCGGCCTCGAAGATCATCTCCGCCATGAGCGGCGGCGCTTCCGCCACGGGCGCGGCGGCGTTTGGTCGAGCCGTCGCCGGGACACGCGGGCGCGCGGCGACTCCGAAGGCGAGCAGACACGCGGCCACGGCAGCGAGTCCGCCCCACGCGCGTGACCGGACCTTCGTGATGCGGCGCTCTCCCGAGGCGACGACCTCCGACGCGGGCGAGCTATCGACGCGCCACGGAAACGACGCCGTGAGGGTCGCCGGCCGGGCGTGGCGGCGGAGAAACTCCTCGGCGGGCGGGCGCTGCGATCGCCCCAGGAGCGCGTGGCGCATGGCGCGCGCGGTGGAGTAGCGGCGCGCGTGGTCCTTCGCCATCGAGTGGAGGATCACCCGCTCCAGCTCCGGGGGGCACGCGGGGTTGCGCGCGCTCGGCGACGGCACCTCGTCGTGCAGGTGCATCATGATGACGCCGACGGCGCTGTCGCTGCGGAAGGGGAGGGTGCCGGTGATCATCTCGAAGAGCATCACGCCGCACTGGTAGAGGTCGCTGGAGGCGCCGACGCCCCTCGCCTGCGCCTGCTCCGGGGACATGTACGAAGGCGACCCAGGGCTGATGCCTGGCGCGGTGAGCTTGAGCGAATCGTCGCCGACGATCTTGGCGAGGCCGAAGTCGGCGACCTTCACCACATAGCCGCCGCCGTCGTCGCCGCTGCGCGGGAGCAGCATGATGTTCTCGGGCTTGACGTCGCGGTGCACGATGTTGCGCTCGTGGGCGGCGGAGAGCGCCGAGAGCACCTGCGCCATGATCGCAACGCAATCACCCGCGGGCACCGTGCCGAGGCGCCGGATGAGCCCGCCCAGGGTCTCGCCGCGCACATACTCCATCACGATGAACGCCGTGCCATCTGCCTCGCGGCCGAAGTCGAACACCGTCACCGAGTTGGGGTGGTCGAAGCGGCTGGCCGCCTTCGCCTCGCGCAAGAACCGCTGCCCCGCCGCGAGGTCGGAGGCGAAGTCGGCGTTGAGCACCTTGAGCGCCACGGTCTTTCCGAGCACGCGCTGCCGGGCCCGGTAGACGCGGCCCATCGACCCCGCTCCGAGGAGGGCCTCGATCACATAGCGCTTGCCCACCACGCGCCCGATGAGCGGATCGCGAGCATCACCCAGGAGCACAGGCGCCGTCCGTGTGCGCTCTTCGTGCACAGACGGCGGGTCCTTGATGGTCTGGGCGAAGAGGCGTTCGGCGGTCCGCACGGGCGCATCACGCGAGCAACATCCAGACCTCACAGCGCAGCGCGTCGCTTCAAGAATTGCCCGAAAATGCCTACACGCATGGGCTTGCGCGGTTGGAGGGTCACCTTGCAAAAAAGTTCGAAGCGGGAAAAGCCGCCTACATCCACCGCAGCGTCGCGAAGGAGACCGCCTCCCTCTTGGAAGGAACCTTCGCGCCCACGACGGGTCTGGAACGCGTGGGTCCAATGCGTTCCAGACATTCACCGGGCGTTGTCCCTCTCGTTCTCCTCGCGTTCGTTGGATGCACGGCGCGCTTGCCGTCCCCGCGCACGCCGCAGTGTGCGCCTGCGCCTGTCGTCGCGGCCCACGAGCCAGCGCCACCGCCCTCTCCGTGCCAGGGCCTGAGCGGGCTCGTGATCGTGCCGCCTGCGCCGATCGCCAGGATCTGGTCGCCTCCCAACGGGCTGGCTGCTGGTCGTGGCCGCGCCACCCTGCTCTGGTGCGGAGAGGGCCGCGTGACGATTCAGCATGGCGAGATGCTGCGCACCGACGTGGCAGGCGCGGACATGGAGTTCAACTTCGGTCCGGATGCCGCGACGCTCTCACACGGCGGATCGCTGGAATTTCAGATCATGGGAAGTGTTTCGCTGACGACACAGCGCCTCACGATCACGGCCCTCACCGAAGACGGTCGCACCGTCACGGCGGAGGCGTCGATCTTCAGCGTCGAGAGTCCCGACCTCGCGCGCGCTCGCGCCGAGTGCGCCGCCGTCCAAGGGACCTACCGAATGGGCCGGGGCGGCGCCTACTGCGATCGCCCCACGCGCGACGAGGGCCGCCGCTGCGTGCAGGACGCGGACTGCGACTCCGCCTGCATCCCCGACCATCACGAAGCGGTCGCCGTCGCCCCCGACGGGCGCACCTGCCCCGCCGGGGAGCAGCTCCGTCTGTTCGTCGGCACCTGCCACGGACGCAGCCCCTACCCCGAGTGCGCCCCGCGCATCCCGCAGATCGTCTCCTATTGTCATGTGCGAGGTAGGCACCCCCTTCGCCCCGGCAGCCACTGCGTGAACTGAGCCGCGCCGACTTCGGCGCGTGACGACCGATGGGCAACCCCGTAGACCAGTCGCGTTGCCCGTGGAGCCAGTGCGTTTCTCTCGATCAGCTCCCTTCGGACTTCGTCGTGTGCGAATGACCGGCTCTGGTCGCGCCCTCCAGGCTCTGCTCGTCGCGGCCTTCGCGTCGGCGCTCGGCTGCACGTCGTACGTCGGCGCACCGTCGCTCGCTCCCGACGCGACCACCGACGCCTCGCTGGCGGACGTTCCAGTCACGGACACCGCGAACGCCTCCGACGTCCAGAGCGGCGGGGCGTGCGGTCCGCCCGGTATGTGCGACCCCATCACGGGCGCGGGCTGCGCTGGCGGCGGCACCTGCGGGCTCGGCGAAGACGGAACGCCCGCGTGCAGCGAACGCGCGGCGGTGCCGGTCTTCGCCTCGTGCACGACCACGTCGCGGTGCGCGCCGGGGTTGAGCTGCGTGGGGGCGCGCTGCGTGCGGCTCTGCTGCGGCGACGACGCGTGCGACGACCTCTCGAACGCCACCGCTCGGAGCCGCTGCGCGGTCAAGACATCGGTCGAGGGCCTCTACGCATGCACGCGCCCCGGGGGCTGCGACTATGTGCTCCAGAACGGCTGTCCCGAAGGGCAGTACTGCTCCCCCACGAGCCTGCACGGGGGCGGCAACTGCCTACCAGTCGGAACCGTTGCGGGCGGCGCCGCGTGCCGCTTCACCAACGAGTGCGAGCGGCCCTTCACCTGCGTCGGTGCCCCCGGCGTGTGTCGGCGCACCTGCTCGTTGCTGCGCGGCGATTGTCCCGGCGGCGCGCCGTGCCTGCGCTTCTCCGACCGACCCGCCGACTACGGCTACTGCGAGTCGTAGACGCGGGACGACTCGTGTGGTGGCCCCGGCGAATCATTCCGCCACAGCCCTCTCCAGGTCACAGAACCCCCGGGTCGCCGCGTTGTCACGATCGTTCGTGAAAGGAACGATCCTCCAATGAACTACTCCTGCCCGTCCTGCGGCGACCGGTCCCCGTTCGAAGCGTCCTGCGACCGATGCGCGCGGCCGATGCGCGCCGAGGGCGACCCCGCCGAGCCCGAACGCCCGCGCGACTTCTCGGGGAGCCTCGCTGCTGGGACGATCCTGGGCGCGCTGCACGCCGCGGTCTTCAGCGTCATCGTCGTCGTCCCCTGGTTGGGCCACCTGCTCGGTGGGTGGGGGTTCTCGCTGGTGATCGTGCTGGTGGCCTGCGTCGTGCTGATGGTCCTCGGGGCGATGATGGGCCACCACGCCGCGAACGTCGGTGCTGCTTGTGTGCTCGACCGGCTCCGCGGTCGCGACCTCACCTACTTCGACGCGGCCGTGCGACGCGAACTGCGGGAGCTGACGCCGGGGCCGGTGCGCGTGCGCGGGTTCGTACGGGCGTTCGTTCCGGTCTCGAACGATCGGGGCGTGCCATGCGTGGCGTGCGAGATGATTCCAGATGGGGTCTCGGCCGCGGCGCCACGCTGCGCGAGCGGGGGAGTTTTCGAGCTGATCGACCGCGAGGGGTCCGCGGTGTGGGTCGACGCGCGCCACGTCGCGGTGGTCGACGGCGTCGAGATCGACGGCACGCGGATGGTTCCGCCGGGCGCGGTCGTGGAGCTGTGGGCGATCGCGGCGCGCGACGACGGCGGTCTGCAAGAGCACCCGCAGGGCTATCGAGAGCCCGCGCAATCGTGGCGGCTCCACGGGACCGCCGCGACGCCGGTGGTGCTGCGCATGCCGTAGCGCGGGGCGTCGACGCGTCGAGCGCCGCTTGTCGCTGGCTCGCGGCGGTGCTCTCCTCGCTGGATGCGAGCGTCGAGTCGGGGATACGCGATGGAGGCCGCACTCGGGTTGGTCGGCGCCGCCTCGCTCCTCGGCGCGATGGCGTCACTCGGCGCGAGCTCGCACCTGTGCACGCTGGCGGTCGTCGCGGTGACCATCGCGGCCTGCGCGGTCTCGCTCTCGCTCCGCCGTTGTGACAGTCGCAACGCGCTGACGCGGGCCGCCCTCCCGTTCCAGGTCGTGCTGCCGACGTTGTGTCTTGCGGCGGTATCCCAGCTCTCGGAAGACGTCTCGCGGCTGCCCTACTTCACCTGTGGCACCCCCATGATCGGGTTTCCCTTCCTGCTGGTGTTCGTCTGGTGGGTCGGCGCATGCGTCTCGCGCCTCATCGTCGCGGCCGTTGCGAACCACCGCGCGCCGATCACTCGCGGCGCGCTGCGCGTCGTCGCATGCGTGTTCGCCCTCGGCCTCCTGGGCCTCGCGACGCGGGCGATGCACCGCGCCGCGAGGCTGCCCGACTCCCCCGACGCTTGGGTCGCTGCGCAGCCGGTGGTCGGGGAGATCCCGGCGGTCACCCAGGCGATCGATGCGCGATCCACCCGCTCCGACGCGCGCCGGGTGGGTGGCGTCTGCGTCGAGAGGCAATGCGAACTCGCGCGGTTCGAGAACGTCGTGTGCCACGTTCGGGTGGCCTCGGAGTGTGGGAGCGGGCCGATGCCGGATAGCGGCGCGAGAGACAGCGTGCCTCCAGGGTCCGTGCTCCGCATCCGGTCGGCGCGTGGCCTCGGCGCGTGGCTGGTGGAGGTCTCGCCCCACCGCTCGTCAGGCGACGTGCTGGCGTTCGCGGGCTCTCCTCCCCAGCAGGTGGCCTACGATCGTGGCGACATCGCGTCCGAGCTCGCCCCGCCGCGGGGTTGGATCATCGGCGGCTTCGTTGCGAGCGCGCTCGCGCTCCTGCTCGCGCTCGCGAGCTTCGCCCGCCGTCCCTTCGACCCAGCGGGGTGGCAGGAGGCGTGGCACGAGGGCGGCGGTCGGCTGCGGGTCGGTGACACGACGGCCTTCACCGCCGACGTCACATCACTCCCCGTGGGTCAGGTGATCGTGCGCGCGCGGCAGTCGGGCGGGGCGCCGTTTCGCACGAGCGCCGCGGTCGAGGCGTACGAAGTCGTGGTGGGCACGCTGCACGACGCGATGACGCGCGCCGCTCTCGATGCGGCAGCGCCGGCGTTGCTCGCGCTCTCGTCGGCCGCGGCCCTGGGCGCACCCCTCCTGCTGGCAGCGCTCCTCGGTCGCTCGTGACTCCCGCGCGGCGTCGAAGGGAACACAGACCGCAAGGGCGCAGGGGGCGCAGGGGGGAGGCGGCGATCATGACGGTGTCGTGGGGAGCCAACGACCGTCCCAGCCCACTGGACCAGCCTCTCGATCACCGCCACGACTCCTCGACCATCTCCCCCTTGCGGCCCTTGCGCCCTTGCGGCCTTCAAGCCTTCGCCGACGCCTACTCCGAATCCCGGTCACCTACTCGCACAGCGCTTCGAGGAGCCCGAGGCAGGCGCCTTCGGGCTCGCCCCACTCCGACTGCGAGTTGCACGTGAAGGCGAGCCGCGCCCACGACAGGCGCAGCGTCCCGCGCACGGTGGCCTCTTCGCCGCCCGAGCCTCCTCCTTCGCGCTGCACCCCGTAGTTCACGCGGAGGCCGCACTGCGTGGTGAGCCACGCGGGACGGTCCGGCGCCGCGGCGGCCGGCGAGTTCGTCACGACCAGCGTCGTGGGCGTGCGGGTGTTTGGCCGGCGCGTGACCCGCACCTCGTCGCGCCCGGTCACCACGCTCAGGTCGTCGACGATGCGCGTGCGCAACCTGACCGGGCCGAGGTCGTGTGTGCGCTGGGCCACGACCACGCGATCTGGAGCAGGCGCGGGCCACAACGCGGAACCCGTCGCGCAGGCGAGGACTTCGAGCGCGGCGAGCGCGACGTGGCGGGTCGCGGGTGAGGCCATGAGACGGAATAGGTAGACCAGTCGGACACCCTCGTCAGCCCGTGGGTGACACGACGCTCTCGGTGCGCGCGTAGACCGCCACGACGCCGCACGTCGTCCCGACGACGAGCCCACCGCCGTCGTGCGAGAGCGCGAGTTGCTCGATCGAGTCGTGCTCGTCGACGGGCTGCACCCGCCCCACGCGGCGGGCCGTCGGCGCGAGCCCGGCGTTGGCGCTTGATGCGGCCGGAGGGCGCGCGCTCCCATCGGCGGCCTCAACGGCTGACTTCGGGAGGATGAGAGACCATGAGCGCCGACGCGATCGACGTGGTGATCAGCTTCGACACCACCGGCAGCATGTACCCGTGCCTCACGCAGCTCCGGCGCAACGCCGACGCCGCGGTGCGGAGGTTGTTCAAGGAGATCCCGGGCCTGCGCGTGGGCGTGATGGCGCACGGCGACTACTGCGACGAGAAGCGCCAGTACCTCTTGAAGAAGGTCGACCTCACCGACAACCAGGCGTCGGTGCTGAAGTTCATCAAGACGGTGAAGGGGACCTATGGCGGCGACGCGCCCGAGGCGTACGAGTACGCGCTCTACACGGCGCGGTCGCAGAAGTGGCGCGCGGGTCGGGCCAAGGTGTTCGTGCTCATCGGCGACGACGTGCCGCACGGCCCGAAGTACCCGGCCAACAAGCTCAAGCTCGATTGGAAGAACGAACTCGACCTGCTCACCGAGGCGGGCGTGAAGGTCTACGGCGTGCACGCGATGCCGGGCATCCGCAAGCACTCGAAGGGGTTCTACGAGGAGGTCGCCCGGCGCACCGACGGGCTCTACCTCACGCTCGACCAGTTCTCGTACATCACCGACCTCATCCAGGCCGTCGCGTTCAAGCAGCACGGCGACGAGCACCTCGGCGCGTACGAGGCCGAGGTCACCAAGGCGCGCCGGATGAACGGCTCGCTCCGGCGGATGTTCGACACCATGCTCGGCCGCAAGGCGAAGGCATCGGCGTCGGCGTCGGCGAAGGGGAAGGCGTCGACGGTGAAGGTGACGGGGAAGCTGGAGCCCGTCTCGGCGGGTCGCTTCCAGGTGCTCGACGTCGACGCGGTGGCGGACATCCGCACGTTCATCGAGGGGGAGGGCGCGAGCTTCAACCCGGGTCGCGGCTTCTACCAGCTCACCAAGTCCGAGCTCGTTCAGGAGGGCAAGGAGGTCGTGCTGATGGACAAGGAGTCGGGCGACTTCTACTCGGGCGACAAGGCGCGCGCGCTCATCGGGTTGCGCCCGGGGGAGCGCGACAAGGTGAAGCCCGTGGCGCTCGACAAGTACCTCGTGTTCATCCAGAGCACCTCGTACAACCGCAAGCTCGTCGCGGGGACGAAGCTGCTCTACGAGGTTCCCGATTGGGAGCACTCCGGGGAGGGCGGGGACGACGAGCTGGGCGCGACGCCGGTGAAGACGGTCGCGACGAAGAAGGCCGCGACGAAGAAGGCTGCACCGACGAAGAAGGTCGCGACGAAGAAGGCCGCGACAAAGAAGAAGGCAGCGCCCAAGAAGGCAGCGCCCAAGAAGGCAGCGCCCAAGAAGGCAGCGCCCAAGAAGAAGGTCGCGACGAAGAAGAAGACGCCTACCCGGTAGACGCCACGGGCTCCCTCCCTGGCGGCGTCGGCTCGTGCGACTCTCGCGGCCCGCTCTGGCGGTCGTCCCGCAACGCCTTCAAGAACGCCTGGCAGGCGCATCGGTATCAATCACGTCGACCGAAGTCTTCGGCGCAGGTGTCGAGGCCCGGTCGTGACGCGCGTACCAGCTCGAGTTCGATCCGCGGGCTCTCTGCTCCGCCGCGCGTCAGCCTGGGTCGGCCGTGCGTCCCGCGTCGGGCTCGGGCCGTGCGCCCGTCACGCCGAGGTAGATCACCACCTGGAGGACGCTCACGAACGTCATCACCAGCCCGGTGGAGACGCCCGTCGCCGTCATCGCGAGAGCGCTCCACGCGGGGCGGTCGGAGAGCGTGTGCAGGAGCGCCGCCGGTACCACGCACGGCAGGGCGGTCGCCACCCCGAGGAGCAGCGCCCCCGACGCTCGCCACGCGACCCCGCGGGTGAGCTGCGCGCTGCGGGCCATCGCGTCGCGCGCCCGGCGGGTTCGCTCGAAGTACGCGACTGGCTCGGCGAGCGCATACCGCCCGGCAAGGTAGAGGCCGGGCACGATCAGGTACGCGCCGATCGCCACGCAGAGATAGTAGAGCAGGTGCACCCGCAGCATCGCCCACAGGAGCTTCGCGCCCACCGCCGCCGCCCCACGGGTGCTCGCCGTGCGCCCCTCGACCCGCTGCCACGCGACGTGCGTCGAGACGCCCGCCATCCACGCATAGAAGAGCAACCCCAGGATCCGCGACGCGAGGTCGGGCAGCGTCCCGTCGATGCCGTACGCGGTGACGATGGACGACAGCGCCGCGCCCGGCACCATCACCGGCAGCGTCACCTTCAGGAGCGTCGACAGGCACTGCCAGAACAGGGAGTGCGCCCTCCTCACCGCGCCCCACGCCGAGTCGAAGGGCGGGTAGTGCCCTCGCACCGTCCCCCCGCGGTAGACGTCCGACCCCACCGCGTACCACGCTGGCTCCATGCGCGCGACGCTACCCTCGGCCGCTCGCGACCGTCCACGCCGACGCCGCCGAAGCGCCACGCGCGCTCGTTGCCCGCGACGCGGCCGCGCGATAACGTCCGCGCCGCCATGAGCTGATCGGGTCGGCGCCGCGGGGCGCGCCAGCGCAAAGAGGGAGTCGTCGTTCGTCCGAGCGGGGACGGCGCTTCCTCGCGCAGACGCGACCGTCGCCGACCACGCAGCGCCTCGTCGTGCGCCCGGCGGTCGTGCGCGCACGCCCACGCAACCCTCCGCTCGGGAACCACCCGAAGGTGCTCCCATGACGTTCGTTCCTGCTGTGTTTCCCTGCATCGCCGCGTATCGAGGCGAGGCCGATGCCGTTCACCATGCCCGCGAGGTCGTCTGCCTCGAAAAGATCGACGGCTCCAACACCCGCGTCGGTGTCCCGCGCGACCTCCACCGCGTCGAACAGCTCGTCGTCGGCGGGCGGTCGTTGCTCGAAGGCGACGAGGGCTTCTGCCAGCCCGAGCTGCGCGCCGGCTTCGTCGCCAACGTGCGCTTCGAGTCACTGCGCGACGTCGCGCGCGCGCTCCCCGACCACCTCACGCTGTACGGCGAGACCTGCGGTCGCGGCATCCAGGCGACGGGCTTCCTCTACGGACCGTCCGCGCACTTCGTGCTCTTCGCGGCCACGGTCGGCGACGCGTGGCTCGGGTGGTCGCACGCGCTCGACCACGTCGACGACGCCGGGTCGGTGCGTCGCCTCCCCTCGCTGTGCGACCTCGCGGCGCAGACCGGCCTCATCCTCGCGCCCTGCCTCTACCGCGGCGCGCCCGACCCCGAACGCTTCGACGCGCTGCTCGATCGCCCTTCGGCGCACGCCGGGTCGCGCGGGGCCTCGTCCCGTCACGCGGACGCGACCCACGAGGGCGTCGTGATCTGGAGCGACCCGGCACTCCGAGACGGCGCCGGTCGTCTGCTCGTCGCCAAGCACAAGCACCCCAACCGCCGCGAGGCGCTCGACGAGACGCCGGGCAGCGACGACACCGCGGAGGGCTTCGCGGCGCGCGTCGTCAACGGCGAGCGGCTCGCCCACGCGCGGCAGCACCTCGCAGAGGGCGGCCGCTGGCAGTGCCCGCGCGACGAGCGCATCGACCGCCTCGTCCGCCGCGTCGTGCAGGACGTCGCCCGCGAGGAGCCCGCCTACGCGCGGCAGATCGCTCGTCACACCAAGGCCGTCGTTCGTGCGGCCCTCGAAGCGCGCGCTTGCGCCCTGGCCGAGCGCGAAGCCGACCGCTGACGGTCGCCTCCTTCGGGGCGCTGGCGGTGCTTCCGCTCGACATCGGGCGCGACTCGTGGCGATGCTGAAGCGGTGTCTGGCGTGGTGAAGTCGTGGTCGTCCCACGGAAGGGTCCTTCGGCTGGGCCTCGTCACGACGATGCTCCTGGGATCGGGCTGCACGACGGCTCCGGCGACGGATGACGCCGCCGTCGGAGCGCAAGACGCGACCGCGGTGGAGTCCGTCACTGCGGTCAGCGCTGATTGGGTCGACCGTTGGATCACCGCGGATGTACATGTGCACGCGGACAACTGCGACGTCCCGACCGACCCGACGCTCGACGTCGTCCGGGGCCGGATGCGGGACGGCCATGTACAGCTCGTCGAGGTGCTGCGATGGGGGCACGAGATCTTCGACCGTCGCGGCGCCTTCACCGCGCCCGCGACGGATCCTCCCCCGGGCGGTCCGCTCTACGAAGGCTTTGAGACCTCGGGCATCCCGCCGGGCGCGACCGGTCACATGATCGGGCTCGCCCCCGTGCTCGACAACTCGGCGGGTAACTCCTTCGCGACGCGGCGATCGACGGTGCTCCTCGCCGACGACCTGCACGCGGCGTCCCCTGCGATGATGTTCGGCCTCGCGCACATCACCGCCTTCGATGTGATCGCGAGCCGCTACCGCAACGAGGGCGAGCCCTTCGAGATGCCCGTGCACGCGGCGCGGGGCCTGCTGTCGTTCGTCTCCGTGGAGAGCATGCCCAACACCGCGCTGGAGACGCTACAGCCCGACGCCTGGACGCTGATGATGAACGCGGGCGTCCACGTCGCGCTCACCGCCGGAGTGGACTACCCCTGCTGGGTGCGGGACCTCGGCTCGGTGCGCACGCTGGCTCGCGTCGCCAACCCGGTGGCGCTCGATCACGCGCAGTTCCTCGGCGCGATCCGGGCGCGACAGACCGGGCTGGTCGATCGCAGCGACGACCGCGTGGAGTACGACCTCGGCAGCCTCGGGGCCGATCCGGTGGCGTTGCCCGCCGACGGCTCCGCGCGCCTGCGCCTGCGCTGGCGTACCGGCGCCGACACCTCCGCGCGAATCTGGTTCAACGGGGCAGTGCTCCGTACCGTCGTCCTCCCCGCGGGGGTCTGGTCGGGCGAGGTGTCGCTGCGGTTTCCCGCGGGCGGCTGGGTCGTCGTCACGACGCCCCACACGATCTCTCCCGCGACCTGGGTCGCACCGATGGGCCGGCCGTTTGTCCCTTCGGCCGACGCGGCGTGCGCGCTCGTGCTGGCGATTCAGCGCATCTCGACCATCGTCCGCAGCGGGGGCCGCGACCTCGGCGCCGACACCGCCGCCGCCCTCGCCGCGTACGACGCCGCGCGCGAACACTTCGAAGCCGTCGCTCGTCTCTCCCGCGCTTCCGGCTGCATGTGACGGCGCCCGGCGCGCTGTGACGATCCGCCCTCGTCATGCGTGCGGGCGATCAGCCGACGGGCTCAGGTCGACTGCGCGGCGACGATGCGACGGCGACGTTCGAGCAGCCGCGCGGTGACGCTGCGGACCAACACGATCGCGAGCGCGGCGGCGACCATCGAGGCGACGTCCGAGACCATCTTCCACTCGTACGCCGTGACGATGCGTTCGACGGAGGCGCCCGCGGGGGTCGACCCGCTGGCTCGGGTGAGCCGCGACAGCACGAACGCGCCCCACCACAGCCCGATGAACGCCGTCGGGATGTGCGGCGTTGGCGCGTCGACGACGGTGACGCCGCGGTAGCCGTCGCGCTCGCCCGCGGTCACTCGCGGCGCGGGCGGCGGGACGGCGTCGGGCTCCTGCGCAGCGTAGGCGTCGCGCATGACGTGATACGGGCGCACCAGGCTCACGAACGGGATGATGAACGCCCACACCGCGCCGGAGGGCGTCCAGCGGAAGTACCGGCCGTCGAGCGCGCGGGTCGAGGCGATGAGCCCGTGCACCCATTGGAGGAAGACGATCGGCGTCGCGACGATGAGGACGAAGGCGCCCATCGTGCTGATGTACACGACCAGCTCGGCGAGCTGGAACGTGGACTGCGTCGCATCGACTCCCGCCGGACCGGGCTGCATCTGCACGACGGACCAGGCCCGCGCGCAGAAGTCGAGGAAGCCGTTGAGCAGCGTAAGGCCGAGCGCCCACTGGGCGGCGCGGGCGCGCGAGGCCACCCGATCGACGGCGGCGCGTTCGCCGTGCTCCTTGGCGTGGGGTGGCTCCTCTCGTAGGTGGGCTGTCGGTAGCCACTACCGGGTCGCGTCATCCAGCGATCGGATACGCTCCTCCCTCCAATGGGCAACACCGCGACGCCTTCGTGGACCTTCTTCCATCCCCTCCCGGGTCCGAACTGGTACGCGAGCGCGTGGGGCGACGGCGCCGGAACCCTCTGGCTCACCGGCATCCCCTCGCTCGGTCACCCCGCGCCCATCGCGCGCTCCACCGATGGCGGTCACACCTGGGCGCTGGAGGAGTTTGTCTCGCGGCGCAACCACACGCGCATCCGTGGTGTTGCCGGTGGCGCGCCGTGGGTCGTCGGCATGCAGGGCATGCTCGTCACGCTGCACAAGGGCAAGTGGAAGCGCCTCCGCACCGGGCTCGACGTCACGCTCCTGGGCCTGTGGTGCGCGTCGCCCAAGGACGTCTACCTCTGCGGCGCAAACGGAACCCTCGCCGTCACTCACGACGCCGGTCGCACGTGGTCGGTTGCTCCCCCCCTGACCGAGGCGTCGCTCGCCGACGTGCTCGGTGACGGCGCCGGAAACATCGTCGCGGTGGGCTCCGGCGGGGTCATCCTGCGCAGCGACGACGGGGCTCGTTGGGAGGTCGTTCGGGCCGCGGTGGAGGCGCCGAAGGGGTCACCGCGCTCGTCGCTGAAGGCGCTCGCGACGTGGCGGCCGGGGTGCTTCCTCGCGGCGGGCGACAGCACGCTGCTGCGCTCCGATGACGGCGGGCGGACGTGGCGCGACGTGGCGCTGCCCGAGGTGGTTCGCAACGTCACCGACGTGTGCGCGACGGCGTCGGGGCAGTGGTTCGTCGGGTCGCTCGAACGCATCGTGCGCAGCGACGACGAGGGGGCGACGTGGCACGTCGAGCACACGTTGACGGGCACCGGGCACTGCTGGGTCTACGCGCTGCACGTCGAGCCCGACGGGCGCGGCATCGCCGTCGGACCGCACAACACCGGGTACGTGCGAACGGTCTGAGTCGAGAGCGAGCTGGCCATGGAGGCGATGGTCTGAAAACACCATCGACCTCACCGACGTCAGTGCGTCCGAGGCGCCGCAGCGAGACGGAGGTTCGTGCTGTTTTGGTGGGCGACAGGGTGGGTGGATGCGCCGCTTGCCGCTCCTCGTCCTGCTGCTCGCCGCCTGCTCCTCCGACCCGGCCCCGACGGATGCCGACATGGACGTCGCCGCCCTCGACAACGGCGACGCGGTGGTGAGCACCGACCCTGCGCCGTTCCTGGATCGTGGGTTCTACGCCAGCGTCGATGTCGGGGACGTGGTCTTCGTGATGGAGAAGCGCCACCGCGAGATGCTGCTGGAGCGCTACGGCGAGATCGCGCGGGAGAAGGAGATCGTGGTGCTCGATGTTCCCGACGAGTGGGAGGCCGAAGACCCGGAGCTGGTCGCGATGCTCGACCGGCGCATCCGCGAAGAGCTCGCGCGCTGGGACGTCGAAGCTCCTACGGGTGGTGCGCTTCGAGCTCGGTGACGTACAGCGAGGCGGGGTTGTTGGCCGACGCGTCGAAGGACCCCACCCAGATGTCGTAGCGCCCCGCCTGCGGCGAGTGGAAGTCGAGCGCGGGCATGGTCGGGGACTGCCACCCGCGGCCGTGGTCGTCGTTGCAGCGCCAGTGGCCGTCGGGCTCGCGGACCACCAGCGTCGCGTCGGTGCCGTTGTTGACCAGCACCCAGAAGCGCAGCAGCGAGAAGGTCACGCCCGCGTTGAAGTTGAAGTGGAAGTCGGGCCGCCGCGTCACGAACGACCGCCCGCACATCACGCCCGTCTGGCTGTCGCGCATCCCGAGCGTCGCGATGTTGATGGGGTTGCGACCGCCGCCCGCCGTCATCTGGAACGCCCACGGGTCGGGCGTGAACCCGCTCGTCAGCTCACCCCCGCCAAAGTTGGCGTCGCCGTTGAAGTCCAGCACCGTGCTCGCGTGCTCCCACGCCTGCACGTCGGCCGCGACGTACCCGTATGCGCGCGGGCGCGACGCGCACCCGAAGACCCCGCCGCCCAACGCCAACACCAGACCCAGCCACGCTCTCGTCGTCACCATCGTCGCTCCGTTCGCCTCCTTCAGGCGCGCGGACGCTATCACGGCCCGTCGCGACGACGACGACCTACGGTGCGCGCAGCGCCGTGGCGATCTCCGCCAGCACCTCGCGGCGCTTCAGGTCCCACCGCCGCGCGTCGACGGTGATCACCCGCCAGCCGCGCAGGCCCAGCACCCGCGGTCGGTGCACCCAGCGATCGAAGACGTCCTCCGCCCCGTCGCCCTCGTCGCACAGGATGGCCAGCCGGTAGCGTCCAGGGTCCTGCGGGTCGATCACCGCCACCGGCACGCGCGCCGACGAGGTGCCGACGTCGAGCTCCACCGCGAGCCCCATGCCTTGCAGCGTCGCGGCCACCTGCACCTTCAACGGGAGCCACGCCCGCACCGTGGGCTGCGCCGTCCCCGCGCGCTGCTCCTGCGCGGGCCCGCGCATCCGCGACAGGATCTCCCGCGCCTGCGGTCGCCGCCCGTTGGACGTGTGCCACGCGAACTCCAGGAAGGCCTTGAACAGCCGCGGCCCCTCGTACGCCGCCCGCGCCACCGACAGCATCGACGGCTCGAACGACGCCACCACCACGCACTCCGTCCGCGCGCGGGAGATCGCCACGTTGAGCCGCCGCTCGCCGCCCCGCTGCCCCAGCGGGCCGAAGCGCGCGGGCACGTACCGCTCCGGCGGTCGGTTGGCCACCTTGCGCTCCACCGGCGCGTGACCCGTCGAGAACACGATCACGTCGCGCTCGTCGCCCTGCACGCTCTCGAGGTTCTTCACGAAGGGGCGCTCGTCGACGCGCTCGCGGGCCATGGCCGCGTCCCACAGCTTCGCGAAGGCCGGGTCGGCCCCGCGTCGCGCGTCGACGGCGTCGAGCACCGCCGCCCGCTGCGGCAGGTTGAAGGTCACCACCCCCACCGACGGCGCCTCGGACCGCGCCAACAGCTCGGCGATCACCTCGACCACCGCGCGCGCCTCCGGGAGGTTGCGCCCGGCGTCGTACCCGCCGTCGGGCACCGCGACCCAGCGCATCGACGGCGGCGCGGCGGGCGAGCCCGTCGACGGGATCGTTCGGAGCTGCCCCTCGTACATCGCGTGGTTGGAGAAGGCGATGAGCTCCTCGTGGCGGCAGCGGTAGTGCCACTCCAGGCCCACGCGCTCCAGCCGCGTGCGCGCCAGCGACAGCAGCGACTCGGCCTCCAGCAGCTCGCGCGCCGACTTCGCCGCGGGCGCCTCGTCGTCCGTATCCCCCGTCGCCGACGACGTGAAGAACGACGACGGCGGCATCTGCTTCTCGTCGCCCACCACCAGCACCCGGCGCGCCCGCAGCAGCACCGGCAGCCCGCTCTCCACCGTGCACTGCGACGCCTCGTCGAAGATCACCAGGTCGAAGAGCGCCTCCTGCGGAAACAGCACCGTCATGGTCTCCGGCGAGAGGAGCCACACCGGCAGCACGTCGAGCAGCCCGACGCCCGCGAAGCGCCGCGCGAAGGCCCGCAGCGGCATCACGTTGCGCTGCTTGCGCCCCTCCTTGAGCATCGCCTCGCGCGTCGCCTGATCGGCCGTCCTGCGTCGGCCCTTCTGCGCGGGCGCCGATCGCAGCACGGCGATGTCGTCGAGCCGCGCCGCCACCCGCTGCGCCTCCAGCGCCGTCGCGCGATCGCACAGCGCAGTGAGCGCCGCGCCCGCCGCGTCGACCTCTCCCCACGCCGTCGGACGGTCTCGCTCCGTGAGCCCCGGGTTGGAGCGCTCCAGCCGCGCGATGCGGGCCCGCGCCCATCGCTTCACGAGGGCCTCGCGCCAGCGGTTGGGCTCGGCCTCGCCCATCGCGCGGGTCATCACCGCCAGCATCGCCGCCGCGTCGGGCGCGATCGCCGTGGCCTCCGCCATCGCGCGGTCTCCCGCCGCGAGCCGCGCGCCGTCCTTCGCCCACGCCTGCAACGTCGCCGCGAGGTCTCCCGACGCGGGCTGCGCGCCCAGCCACGGAAACCTGCCTCCGAGCGCCGCCGTGGCCCGCTGCGCCTGCTCGGTGAGCGTGAGCAACGAGCGCCGGTCACGGAGCACTGCGCCCCACTGCGCGGCGCCCGCGTGCGGGTCGGGCCACGCGCGCACCCGCACCAACGCCGCCTTCAGGCCCGCGAGCCGTCCCGCTACGGGAAGCGTCGCCTCCAGGGCACCGAGCACCTCGGCGCCCGCCGCGGCCGTCGAGGGTCGCGCGTGGGAGAGCCCGACGCCCGCGAGCGCGTGGTCGAGCCGCCGCCACGCGTTGGACGCGTCGACGTGGGCGCGCAGGTCGTCGAGGAAGGTGCGGTCGAAGCCCGCCGCGGAGCGCTCGGGCCACGCGCGCATCAGCGACTCGCGCAGCGTCTTGCGAGCGCCCCACCACGCGCCCACGAAGAAGCGCCCGAACTTCCCCGCCCACGCGTGCACCACCGCCAGCGCCTGCTGCCCCTCCGGGCTCAGGCTCAGCTCGACGCGACCCGGCAGGCGGGCGAGCAGCGCGTACTGCGAGCGCCACGCGGTGATGGCCTCCTGCGCCCCGGCGTACGCCCCGGGCTGCACCGCGAGCCCCTCGGTCACCGGGAAGAGCACCGACGGCGCCGCCGCCGCGACGGCGGGTTGCAGCGCGACGGCCTCGTCGAGCGCCCCGCGAACGGCGTGCACGTCGACGGGCGTGACGGGGCTGCGGGCGGCGAGGGACTCCAGCTCCTGGGCGGCGGCGAGGGCCTGCGAGAGCGCGTCGCGCAGGGCCACGACGGCGCGCGCGTCGAGGTCGGCGTAGGAGGGGCGTTGCACCGCGGCCCAGCGGGCGCCGGGGGCGTAGAGGTCGGCGAAGGGGCGCAGCGCGAGGAGGGCGTCGGCGAGCGCTTCGAGGGAGCGCTCGGGAACCATCGCGATCGGGGCAGGCAGCTCGACGTCGGGCGCCTCGATGGCGGACGCGAGCGCGTGGAGCCTGCCCGCCGTGAGGTCACTGCCGTCGAGCGTCTGTCGCAGGGCCGCGCCGCGGGCGGCGAGCGCCTCCTCGATGCGACGGGACTCCTGGGTGACCCGTGCCGCGTCGGCCGTGTCGAGGGTGCGCGCGGTGGTCTCTTCGAGGCGCGCGGTGAGCTGGGCGTAGAGCCCCTTGCGGTCGTCGAACACGTCGTGGACGAGGGCCATGGAGTGCCGCAGCCCGACGGACTGCGCGCGCTGCGCCACCACGTCGAGGGCCGCGCGCTTCTCGCACACCACCGCCACGCGCTCGCCGCGGGCGAGGGCGTCGGCGACGAGGTTCACGATCACCTGGCTCTTGCCGGTGCCGGGCGGTCCGTCGATGACCAGCGCCCGCTCGGTGGCCGCGCGGCGCAGCACCGCGCGCTGGCTGGGGTCGGCGTAGAGCACCGTCCCGAGGGTCGAGTCGGGGGAGGGGAGCGACGAGGCGCGCTCAACTCCCTGGAGCGCCGCGCGCATCTCGGCGGGCAGCAGCGTGGTGGCACACCCAAGCAGCGCGCCCGGGTCGACGGTGGGGTCGCCGAGCGCGGTGAGCAGGGCGTCGTAGTCTTGCAGCAGGTCGCTGTCGGACTGCGGGAAGAAGCCCAGCACGGCGCACTCCTCCAGCTCCAGGCGGTCGCCGCTCCACTGCAAGATCTCCTCGGCGCGGTCGCGCAGCGGGGAGAGGGCGCTCGGCGCGCGGGTCGGCGTGAGCCCCACCTGCGCGAGCGTCTCCAGAATGGCCTCGACGCTGCGCGCGGGGTCGGCCGCCGCCGCGTCGAGAAACTCCGCGAGCGCGTCGGTAAACGCGTAGCCCTTCTTCGCGAAGAGCAGTCGCAGGAGGGCCATGTTGACCTGCGGCGGTTCGTCCTTGGACGGCACCAGCCCGAAGCCGCGGGCGCCGCGGGCGTCGCGCTCCAGCGACACCGGGTGCAGCACCAGCGGGCCGCGCACGAGGTAGCCCTGCACCATGCCCGCGAGGAAGGGATGGCCCACTGCGAGGTCGCGCGCGCCGGTCTCCTCCACGCGCTGCCTCGCGTCGCGGTCGAGCAGCAGGAGCGCGGCGGCGACGCGTTGTCCCCCCGCGTGGGCGCCCGCTTCGGTGGCGTCGACGAGCTTCGCGCGGCGGCCTTCGCGGAGCTGCGCGAGCGTGCGCTCGGCGAGGCCGGTGGAGAGGGACTCCAGGTCGTGGAGGTCCATGGTGCGGCCGGCGCGCGGGCGACGGAGGCGCACGGCGGGGCTGTTGCCGTTGCCCGAGACGAGCTGGTCGCGGAGCACGGTGACGGCGCGCAGCAGGTTGGCCCGCTCCTCGGGGAGCAGCGACGCGTCGCGGCGGGCGGCGCGCACCGGGGCCGCGGCGACGGTCGCATGCGGAACCGTCAGCGAGCGCTCCGTCTCCAGATCGCCTTGATCGAAGGGCGGGTCGAGCGTGACCCCGGCGCGGGCGATCTCCGCGGTGAGGGCGCGCAGTACTTCCGGCGTCGGGTCCGTCGCGCCCACGAGGCGCACCAGTCGGCGCAGCGTGGTCTGCGCGCCCCGGCGCCGCACGACGCCGGTGAGGAAGGCCCGCAGCGCCTCCAGCGCCTCCCCGCTGCGCGGCGGCAGCGGGATCGACACGGCGGGCTCCTCGTCGACGCGGAGGGACAACCCCAGCGCGCGCAGCGAGGCGCCCATGAGGCGATGGAAGAGGGGGCCCAGGCCGAGGTAGTCGCCGAGCGCGAGCACCATGTCGACCTCGCCCTCGAAGACCTTCCCGTCCGCGGCGACGACGTGCATGAGCAGCAGGAAGAGCGAGCGCTGCGCGTCACCCCCGACCGACTGCATCACCGGCGACACCTCGGCGAGCCGCTCGCGGGCGTTGTCCACGTCGAGGTACCAGCGCCAGTCGGGGACCAGCGGCGCGAACACCTTCTCGATGACGTCGGCCTCGACGTCGGCGAGGTCGCCGTCGGCGCTGGCGACCAGCACGCTGCACGCGAGGGCGCACTCGTGCATCTCGACGGGCGGCGCTTCGAACATGTTCCAGTCGAAGTCGAGCGACGGGGCGGCGAGCACGCGGTCGATGAGGGCGTCGACGTCGGCGAGCGCGCGGGTGCCGGGGCCCTTGCCGGTGAGCGCGCGGTACTCCGCGGTCTCGCTGAAGAGCCACGCGGCCCACGCCCTCACGCTGTGCTCGGGGTGCGTGCTGCCCGCCGCCTGGTCGCTGCCTTCGAGCAGGGCGTCGATGAGCTCGCGACACTGGAGGAGGTACGCGTCGGTGTCCCAGGTGAGCGCGTCGCCGGGGAGCGACGTGGTGCAGATCATCTCCAGGCGGAGGTGGGCGGCGAGGTCCTGGCAGGCGAGCATCCCGACGCGGTCGGCCGTGAGCTCGCGCGCCATGAAGAGCGCGCTGGCGACGGACACGAGCGTGTCGTCGAGGTCGTCCATCCGCATCAGCACGTTGGCGGCGGTGCCGGTGCGGCCGATGGGCGTCCACGGACCGTGCGCGAGGTAGTGGCCAAACTCGTGGCCGAAGACCGCGATGGCCGCGCCGCGGTCGAGCAGGGTCATGAGCCGCCCCATGATCTCGAGGACGATGGGCTCCTCGATGAGATGGATCGCGGCGTTTTCCTGGCCGCCCGATTGATAGATCTCCAGCGGGCGGTCGATGTTGAGCGTTCGCCGCGCGGCGTGGGCGTAGGCGTAGGTGTCCGGCGCCATGGACTCCGACAGCCGCAGGGCCTCGGCCATGAGCCGTCGACGCACGGCCTCGGGTGGCGGCGGGTCGATCTTGTCGCGCAGCCTCGCGAAGGCCGGGATCTTCTCCAACTGCTCCGCGAGCCGCCGCTCGACCGGCACGCGGATGGCTTCGATGTCGAAGGCCGGGAGCGCCGGGAGGTCATCGGCGCGGGCTGCTACGTCTCGCGAGGCGGCGATGCGCTTCATCGCGTCCGCGACGCCCCTCGGCGCGGTCTTCGGAGCCACTGGGGTGGTCATGCGGGCGGCGATGCTCTCCCGGTCACGCCGTCCGGTGCAACGCCTACGGCGTGTAGCGCATCACCTGCCCGCTCGCGTTGGCCACGCGCAGCACCCGCGTCCCCGCCACCTGATGCACCCGCGTGAAGTGCGCCCGCACCGGCGGCAGCGGCACCGGAGCGAGGCGCCGTTCGTCGGCGCCCCAGGTCTGCACCGTCGTCGCGGTGAGGGCCACCACCACCCCGTCGCTGCGCCGCGAGAGCCCCTGCACGTCGAGGCCGGGCGCCACCAGCGACGCGGTCATCCCGTTGAAGTGGTGCAGGCCGGACAGGCCGATCCAGACGTCGCTCGACGTATCACCCACGACAAACGCCGACTCCGTCCGCCCGAATACCCCCATCTCGCTGACGACCAGCCGCCACCCTTCGCCCTCGCGCACGAACACCCGCCGTCGCACCTGCTTGTCCCCGGTCACCACCGAGGCCGCCACGAAGAGCCGCCCGTCCGCCGTGAAGTGCACCGCGTCGACGGTGTACCCCGCGCGCGGAACGTCCTCGAACACCGGCCCCGTCACCTCCGTCCACGCGTCGCCGACGAGGCCGATGAAGCGGTTGGTGGTGAGCCACGCCCACACGCCCGCCGGGCTCGCGCTCATCACTCGCCCGACGCCCCGCTCGGGCCACGTCACCATCCGCCCCACGGCGCGCCCGGTCACCCGCATCACGCCCTCGTCCGTGGCGAGCGCTCCGACGCCCTGCACCGGCGCGGCGTCGCCGATGATGTCTCCCTGCAACATCATCGGCTCCAGCGCCCACGTCGGTCGCGTGCCCGCCCGCAGCGCGAGAAAGCCCGACGGGCGATACGACACCAGCAGCGGCTCACCGCCCACGTCCCAGAAGTTGCCGGTGGGCTGGTCGCCCTCCGCCACGCGCTGCCACGCGCCCCCGCTGAAGCGATGGATGCCCTCGTTGAGCACCCACGCGACGCCGTCGCCGAAGCCCGTGATGACGCCGTACGAGCGACCCGGGAAGCCCATCACCGCGACCCACTCGTCGCCTCGCCGACGCCACGCGCGGTTGCCGTCGATGAGCCACACCTCGGTGCCCACCGCGGCGAGGCTGATCGAGCTCGTGCCCCGCGGAACGCTCAGGTATTCGGTCTCCGAGCCCACCACCCGCACGACCCCCGGCAGCCCGCGGTCGGGCTCGAAGGTGCGCATCCACAGCGCGCCGTCGTGCGCGACGATGGGGCCCTCGACCCGGTCGGCGGAGCGCTCGCGGAAGTCCACCACGAGCTCCCACGCGCCGGCGTTGTAGCGGTGGAGGAGGCCCGTTCCGCTGCCCGAGCCCCAGCTCTCCAGCGCGATGACCTCGTTGGGTCCGACGACGTGCAGGCTCGCGATGAGCGCGTCGCTCCCCGGTCCGTCGATGGTCTCCCAGGCCGCGTCGCCGCGTCGCCGGTAGAGCTCGCGCGCGCCCTGCACCCACACGGTGTCGCCGCTCGACTGCGGGTTGCTCACGTAGCCTTGACCCGCCAGCGCGGTGATGCGCTGGGCGCCGCTGCGCAGCTCGACGATCCAGCGCTCCCGTTGGGAGATGCGCTCGACCACGGTGAGCACCACGTCACCATCGGCCCCGAGCCACAGGCCCGTCGGCTGACCCGGCAGCGTGAGCGTCTGCGTGCTCCAGCGGCCCGACTCCCAGCGCACGAGGGTTCCGCCTTCGGTGATGAAGGCCATGCGATCGGCGGACGGCGCGACGGCCGCGACGGCTGTTTCCCCCGTGGGGAAGGGGCGCTCCCAGCACCACGTCGCGGGGCGGCAATCGTCGGAGACGCCGCCGTCGGGGATGACGATGGGCGCACCTGCGTCGACGGGCGCGCCTACGTCGGTGGGCGGGTTCACGTCAGCGATGACGATGGGCGCGTCGACGGCGGTGCCCGCGTCGGGCTGTGCGATGCCCGAGGTGACGGTCTGCGCGCACGCGGTGGAGAGGCAACACGCGAGCAGGAGGGACGAGCTTCTGGACACGATGGATGAGCTCCGACGAGAGGAAGGAAGAAGGGGGACGAGCGCCGTGGGATGCCCTCAGACGGCGGGAGGTTCAATGCACCCCCGGCGATGGTCAACGTGCCTCGGCGGGGCATACCATCGCCCTCCATGAACGACTTCATCCCTGCGCCGCCCCCGCCATCTCTCGCCAACCCGAACCCGACCGGAGGCGCCTTCCGCGATGGCTACGGCGGCCCCGAGAGCCAGATCCTCGACGCGATGAAGCGCGCGAAGCCGTGGATCATGTTCCTGTCGGTGCTCGGGTACATCGGCGCGGGGATGATGATCCTGCTGGGCCTGGTCACGATGGTGGGCGGTCTGCTGGGCAGCGCCTTCGGCCCGTCGGGTCCTCACGGGCTCGGCGGGGTCATCGGTCCGGCGATCGGGGTGATGTACATCGTGCTCGGTGCCTTCTACTTCGCGCCGTCGTACCTGCTCGGTCGCTACGCGAGCAGCATCGGCCGCTACGCCGACGCGGGCGGCCCCATGGAGGGCCTCGCCGACGCGGTGCAGAAGCAGACGACGTTCTGGCGCTTCGTCGGCATCTCGGCCGCCGTGATGATGGGCCTCTACGCGCTCGCCATCGTCGGCGGAATCGCCTTCGCGATGCTGGCCGCCGCTGTCCGGCACTGAGCGCACGACCCTCGACCAACGCCTTGACGCGCGCTTCGTCTCTCCCACACCGTCGCGCCGATGTTGCGTCTGCGCGTTCATGTTCCCGGCCGCACCGAACCCCACGTGGCCACGCTCGCACCCGGCTCAGCGCTCCTGATCGGTCGCGCGCCCGACGCCGCGCGCGTGGCGTCGACGCACGACCTCTCCGCGTGGCGGGTCGTCCCGCTGGCCATCGACTCGGAGAAGGTCTCCGCGCAGCACGCGCTGGTCGGCCGTGGCCCCGACGGCGCGTGGGTCATCGACCTCGGCAGCCGCAACGGAACCTCCCTCCGCCTGCGCCCGCACGCCCCCGAGTCGCTGGCCCACGGTGAGGCGGTGCTCGACCTCGCGGCGCAGTCTCCGGACGCCGCTCCAGAGCAGCCGCGCGCGCCCGGGTGGGTCGGCGCCGACGACTTCGCCGAGCGTGTGACCGCGGCCCTGGGGGCGTGGTTCGATGAGCTCGGCGTCCCGATGCGCCTCGCGCTGGCGACGGGCCACGCGCTGACCGTCACCGTGCCTCGCGACGTGACGGCCGACACGCGCCTGCCCGCGCTGCTCGACGCCGTCGCCTACGTCGACGAGCAGAACGCCCTGCTCGATCAAGAGCGCGGCCACGGCGACGACCTGGTGATCCGCTCGGCAGCTGGGCATCGCCGATGGGACCACGGTGCGGCGGTGCGTCGAGCGGTACCTGGAGCGCTTCAGCGGGCGCTAAGCAGAGCGCCTCGGCGTGTGATAGATCGGGAGTCATGGTCGCGACGGCAAAGCGGTGGGACGCGGTCCATTACCCGGAGAGCGATGACATGGCGGAGCACGAACTCCAGCGGCTCATCGCGGAGCTTCTGCGCCCGCTGATCGCGCAGTGGTTGGTGGCAGAGGGACGGGTGGCCCACGCGGGAGCGGATCAGTTCTTCTACTGGGTGGAGGGCGACAACGGGGTGCGTCGCGCGCCGGACGTCTACGTGGTGGACGGCGTGCCGCAGGACATCCCGGCGGTGAGCTCGTGGAAGGTGTGGGAGGGCCACGCGCCGAGCTTCGCGCTGGAGATCGTTGGCGACGACTGGAAGAAGGACTACGACGAGGCGCCGGCCGACTACGAGGCGATGGGGGCGAAGGAGCTCGTGGTGTTCGACCCATGGGCGACGTCGCGGTCGCGCAAGCGGGTGCGCTGGCAGGTGTGGCGGCGGGTGCGAGGGCGGCTGGTGCGGGTGGAGGCGTCGCAGGGTGATCGGGTGCAGAGCCGTGCGCTGGGGTGCTGGCTGCGGGCGGTGAGCGACAAGAGCAAGCCGTGCGTGCGACTGGCGACGGGCGCGCGGGGAGACGTGCTGGTGCCGACCGCGGAGGAGCGAGCCGAGAGCGCGAAGGCGGAGGCAGCGAGAGCCGCGGCAGAGGCCGAGAGAGCCGCGGCGGAGGCTGAGCGTGCGAAAGCGGAGGCCGAGAGTGCGAAGGCGGAGGCCGAGAGTGCGAAGGTGCGCGCAGAGAGTGCAGAGGCCCGTGCCGATAGTGCAGAGGCGGAGACCGAAAACGCCAGGCTCCGGGCGGAGAGTGCAGAAGCGGAGACCGCACGGCTGAGGGCGCTGCTGGCGAAGATGGGCGGCTGATCCGCTCGTCGCCCCCTTACTCCGACAGCTCGCGCAACACGGCCAGCGAGTACCGCGTCCAGCGTCGGTCGGGCTGCGCTCGCGAGAGCGCCTGGTAGCGGTCCTGCGCCTGGTGCAGCGCGGCCTGGGCCTCTTCGAGGTCGGTGCCGCGGCGCTCGTCGCCCGGCACCACACGCGGGTGCCGCAGCCCCACGGCCAGCATCACGTCCGTCGCCGCGAGCGCCTCGTCGCGCGGGTAGCGCGGGTCGACGCGCGTCGCGAAGGCGATCATCGGGCGACGCACCTCGGCGCACGCCCGCGGGTCGGGGTTGGCGCTGCCCGTGATGTCGTTGCAGCTCGCGGAGAGCAGCCACGAGGCGAAGGCCCGCTGCGTCGCCGGGGTGATGCGCAGCAGCGTGTCGGTGAGCGGCTCGACGTGCCCATGCTCCGGCGTCGGCAGCGCCAGCCGCTCCCACCTCAAGAAGAACCACCCCAGCCGATGCGCGTCCGTGATCGTCGGGTCGGCTTCGGGGCCCGTGAGCCCGTGTCGCCGCGCGACGATGGTCCCGGGGCTCACGGGGTTGGCGAGGTTGGCGAGAAACTGCTGCGCCGCCACCGCGCGCACCGCGAGACGCGCCTCGGGCGCGCCCTCCGTGGCCTCGAAGAGCTGCGACGCGAAGGTCGCCTGCGCCTGCCACCCGGCGCGCTCGCGGACGGAGCGGGACTGGGCGAGGGTGAGGGCGTTCCAGGCGGCGAGGGCCTCGGTGGTGGCGACGGGGCGGGTGCGCGCGAGGTCGCGGCGGTGCTCGGCCATGAGCGCGGCACCATCGATCGCGAGCGGCGGCAGGACGGTGGGGTAGAGCGCGGTCGGACGCACCAGCGGAAAGATGATGGCCGCCGCGAGCGCGAGCGCGCCGAGCGCGATGAGGGGAGGGACGTCCCAGGGCTTCGGCGGGGCGGCGACGGTCATGGCAGCGACGGTACCACCACGCCCCCGGTGGGAAACCCGATGACACCAACGACCGCCGCGTGAGAGAGTCCGCGTCCCTCACGATGGGTAGCGAGAAGCGAGCACACGTCCGGTTTCCCGCGAGGCTGCGGGCGAGCTTCGAGGCCGACGGCAAGCGCGTCGAGTGCCGCACGAGAGACCTGTCGCTGGGCGGGATGTTCCTCGACACGACGGCGCTGTCGCTGCCCTTCGGCACGGAGGTCGCGGTCACCGTCACGCTGCCGCTCCTGCCGGAGCCCGCGACGCTCCGCTGCGTCGTGCGGTGGGTGGTGCGCGACGGGATGGGGGTGTCGTTCCTGTCGCTGCGGGCGGCGGAGACGTGGGCCGTCAACCAGCTCGCGGTGCAGTCCCGGGCGCTCCCGCGCTGACCGCCGTGGGGGCGCTGCGCCGTGGTGTGACCGGGGTTCGGGCGTCGGCCCTCACCCCGGGCAATAACAGGTCGGCGCCCCTCCTCCTCCTCTCCCTCCTCTTCCTCGGCTGCCGCGACCCGTATCCCCACCCCCGCTTCCTCGGCGCGGGCAGCGCCACCCCGCACCGCGGCGGAACCCTCCGCTTCGGCTACGAGGGCGACCTCAACACCATCGACCCCGCGCTCGCCAACGACACCACCGCGGGCATCCCCACCCGGCTCATCCACGAGGGGCTCATCAACTACGCGCCCGGCTCTGTCGAGCTCGCGCCCGCCCTCGCCGAGCGCTGGGAGGTCTCTCCCGACGGGCGCACGTACACCTTCCACCTCCGCCCCGGCATCGTCTTCTCCGACGGCTCCGTCATCACCAGCGAGGACTTCCGCTACTCCTGGGAGCGCATGCTCAACCCGCGGCGCCTCCCGTCGCCCGGCGGCGAAAACTACCGCCTCATCGTCGGCTTCACCGACTTCCGCGAGGGCCGCGCGGCCCACCTCGCCGGCGTCGAGACGCCTGACCCGCGCACCATCATCGTCCGCCTCACCGAGCCCGACCGCACCTTCCTCAACCTCATCGCGATGCGCTTCGCGTCGGTCGTTCCGCGCCGCGTGGTGGAGGCCCTCGGCGACGAGCGCTTCGGCCAGCGGCCCGTCGGCGCCGGCCCCTTCACCCTCGACGTCTGGGAGCCCAACACCCGCATCGTGATGCGCCGCAACCCGCGCTACTGGGACGCCCAGCGCACGCACCTCGACGCCATCGAGATGGGCCTCTCGGTCGCGCGGCACCTCCAGTTCATGCGCTTCCTCGCGGGCGAGATCGACTACGTCCACAACTACTCGCTGGGCACGGCCGACTACCTCTGGCTGCTCAACAACGCGGCGTGGCGACCGTACGTCGTGCGCGAGCCCGGCACCCTCATCGCCGGCGTCATGATGAACACCGAGATGGCGCCCTTCGACAACGTCCACGTGCGCCGCGCCGTCACCTACGCCCTCGACCGCGAGTCCATCGCGCGGGCCCGCAACTACCGCATCACGCCCGCGTGGTCGCTCTACCCGCCGAGCATCGCGGGCTACCGCGCCAACAACCCCCTGCGGCAGCGCTACGACCTCGCCGCTGCGCGCCGCGAGATGGCCCTCGCGGGTCACCCCGACGGCATCGCCGAGGAGGTCACGCTCTGGGTCGGCGAGGGCGAGACCGGCAGCATCTACGGCGACATCCTCCAGGCCGACCTGCGGCGCATCGGCCTCCGCGTGCGGCAGCGCCCCGCGGCGGCGAGCATCTACTACGCGGCCATCGGTCGACGGCACACCGCGCAGCTCGGCTTCGACGGTTGGGCGATGGACTACCCCGACCCGTCGAACTTCATCGAGCCCAACTTCCACTCGCGCTCCATCCACGACGAGGGCAGCTCGAACCGGGCGTTCTATCGCAGCGCCGAGCTCGATGGGCTGCTCGATCGCGCCAAGGTCGAGGGCGATCGCGACGCGCGCGTGCGGTTGTACGAGCAGGCCGAGGACGTGCTGCTGCGCGACGCTCCGTGGGCGTTCATGTACACGCCGTCCAACATCTTCGCGACGCAGCCCTGGGTCCGCGGTTGGACCCCGCACCCCGTCTGGAACGACTTCCTCGGCGACGCCTGGCTCGACCTCCCGCGCCGCAACTGGGTCGCCTCTCGCGCTCGTCATGCGAGCTCGCTCGGCGCGCTCGCGGCCTTCTCGGGACCGTTCTCGGTGGGTGGTCTGCGATGATCCGCTTCCTCCTGCGGCGCCTCGGGTGGAGCGTGCTGGTGCTGTGGTTCGTGGCGACGGTGACCTTCTTCGGGACGCTTCGCATCAGCGACCCGGTGGCCACCATCGCGGGGCCGCACGCGAGCGACCTCGACCGCGCGTACATCCGCCGCTTCTACCACCTCGATCGCCCGCCTCTGGAGCAGTACGCCCGCTACATGGGCAACCTGGTGCAGGGCGATCTCGGGCGGAGCTTCCGCTACCGGCAGCCCGTGCGAACGCTCATCGCGCAGCGCCTCCCGCGCACGATGCTGCTGGGCGTGATGACGATCGTGTTCCAGTTGGTGGTGGGCATCTTCGCGGGGACTGTCGCGGCGTTGCGGAAGGGAACGCGCACCGAGTCGGTGGTGCTGGGCGCGACCTTCGTGGGCCTGTCGACGCCGACCTTTCTGTCGGGGAAGTTGTTCTTGTTGGTGGTGGCCTATCAGTGGGGGCTGTTTCCCATCGGGGGCTACGGGACGACGGCGCTCGACCATGTGTGGCACGGGGTGCTGCCCGCGATGGTCATCGGCCTCATCGGGACGGGCTCCGAGGCGCGGCTGGTCCGCGGCGAGATGACCGAGGTGCTCCAATCGGAGTACGTGCGAACGGCGCGCGCGAAGGGGTTGGGACCGGTGGCGGTGGTGGTGAAGCACGCGCTGCGGAATGCGCTGCTGCCGGTGCTGACGTCGCTGGGGTTGTCGTTTGGCGCGCTGTTCTCGGGGGCGATCGTGACCGAGGCGATCTTCGCGTGGCCGGGCCTCGGGCGGTTGGCCTTCGAGGCCATCACAGGGATGGACCTCCCGGTGATGATGGGCACGGTGCTGCTGGCCTCGACCGGGATCGTGTTGGGCAGCCTGGTGACGGACCTGCTGTACGCCGCGCTCGACCCGCGCATCCGCCGGGCGTAGCTCCCCCCGCGAGGGGAGCGGTGGTACGAGAAGAGCGCCGTGATCGAGACCCGCGCGCGCTACTTCAACACGTCCGGGCCCTGCAACCGCGACGACCACTACATGCTCCCGCCCGAGCGTCGGCTCGGGCGCCCGATGGAGCTCATTGCGCAGGCGCGCTGGCT
Organism: Polyangiales bacterium; assembly: GCA_044229975.1. Lineage (GTDB taxonomy): Bacteria > Myxococcota_A > Polyangia > Polyangiales > SCUS01. The sequence goes on along the minus strand of JBGARZ010000011.1, from coordinate 309,052 downwards.
CGTGCTCGCGGCGGGTCGGCAGACAGGCAAGACCACCAGCCTCCAGTGGCTCGTCGAGCACTACGCCACCGGCGACGGACCGCGCGCGCTCCTCGTCGACATCCAGGCCGCTCGTGAGACCGCCGACGTGCCGACCGCCATGCGCGCCGTGCTCAACGAGTTCGATCGCTGGGTCGGGCTCCTCGCGCCCGACCTCGCGCGACCTGATGCCGGAGCGGTGGACGAGTGGCTCACCACGCCTGGCACCGCGCTCGTGCGCTACGTGACGGCGCTCTGCGCGGCGAGCGCGCGCCCGCTCGTGCTCCTCGTCGACGAGGCCGACGGTCTGGTGGGCGCGGCGATGGTGTCGTTTCTCACGCAACTGCGGGCGCTCTACATCTCGCGTAAGGTGTCGCCCGCGCCCCAGAGCGTGGTGCTCGTCGGGATGCGCGCGATCCGCGACTACACCCTGTCGCAGGACGACCGCCGCGCGGTGAGCTGGCTCGGCACGAGCTCCCCTTTCAACGTGACCGCCGAGCTCGTGACGCTCGCGGCCTTCACGCGCCCCGAGGTGGGCGAGCTCCTCGAACAGCACACGGCGTCCACTGGGCAGCGCTTCGAGGACGCCGCCGTCGAGCGCGCGTGGTCGCTCTCGCAGGGCCAGCCATGGCTCGTGAACGCCCTCGCCGACCACGCCGTCGACCGACAGGAGCGCGACCGTACCAGGCCGGTCACCGCGGCGCACATCGACGCCGCGAAGGACGCGATGATCCTGGAGCGCCGCACGCACCTCGACTCGCTCCTCGCGCGGTTGCAGGAGCCGCGGGTGAGGCGCGTGCTCGACCCGCTGCTCGCTGGTGGAAGGCTGCCCTTCAACGACGTCGACGCCGACCTGCAATACGTCGTGGGCCTCGGGCTCCTGCGGCGAGCCGACGGGGGCTGGGAGGTCGCCAACCCGATCTATCGGGAGGTCATCCCGCGGGCGCTCACAGCCGCCGCGCAGGAGTCGCTCGCCGAGCGCACGCTCTGGTACGTGGGGGCCGACGGGAGTCTCGACGTCTCGAAGATCATGGCCGCGTGGCAGACCTTCTGGCGCAAGGACGGCCACCTCGCGGCCGACGGGTTCTCGTACCGCGAGTCGGGGCCGCACCTGATGCTCATGGCCTTCCTGCAACGCATCGTGAACGGCGGCGGCCGCATCGAGCGTGAGTACGCCCTGGGGAAGGGCGCGCTCGATCTCCTCGTCGTCTGGAAGACCCAGTCCATCGTGATCGAGACGAAGCTCCGGCGCGACACGGAGACCGAGGATGAGGCCCACGAGCAGATCGTCCGTTACCTCGACTCGCTGGGTCTCGCCGAGGGCTGGCTCGTTCTCTTCGACCTGCGCGCGACGACGCAGTGGACGGAGCGATTGTTTCAACGCGACCTCGTCGTCGGCGGACGCGTCATCCACCTCGTGGGTTGCTGAGCGCCAACCCCACTCCCAGTCGGTGGTCAGGCTGCGGGTCATCGGCACCTCGTACGGGGCCTCCGTCGCCACCGCGAACACCACGTTTTCGGGGCGTCCCGGCTTGAGTCCGGTCAAGCCGCGTTCGGGCCGTCGCGGGTCCATGTAGCGGTCGAGCGCCCAGGTCGGATCTTGCGATGACCCGTCGGCGTAGCCTGTGAGGCGCTCGGCGAGCGAAGTCCCGGACCATCGTGTGCTCGCGGGGTCGAAGACGTCCGTGGCGTCCTCGCAGGCCACGCCCGCTTCGGCGTGGTGGCAGTCGCGCACCGAGGCGTCGCCGGGGGAGATCACCAGCAGGGCGAGCGCCGCGTCGGGGCGAACGAACCCAGCGTTGGGGTCGGTGTTGCCCGCGCGCTCCCGCGCTTCGTGGCCGATGAGCGCGCCATATGCGGCCTCCAGGGGTTGCTGCACGGTGCCGCCGGAGGTTCCGAGGTCGGCGGCGCAGACGAAGTCGGTGATGGGCGTGGGCGGGTCGTCGTCGCTGCTGAAGCGCACGTCGAGCTCGTCGATGTAGCCATTGAAGACGGCGAGGTTGAAGTCGGAGCGCAGGCACGACGAGGGGGCCGCGGCGCCGCGATCGGAGCACGCCGCGAGCAGCACGACGGTCCAGGCGAGGGGGGCATCTCATCGTCTATGCACAGGTGCCATCGGGGGGGGCGGGGTGGCGTTGGCCCTCACCGCCGAGACCGTCACTGACCCCGCTGGGCCGGAGTTCGCGGGCCCCCATTACGGGTGCGTGCAGTCGCTCACTCCGGGCTATTTCACGTGGTCACCTCGCTGCGCGAGGTTGCAGTAACTCTCGGCTGGCGATGAACAAGTCGATGGGTTGCTCATCGAAGCCAGTGCTGCAACCTCGCGCAGCGAGGTGACGACGTGAAATAGCCCGGAGTGAGCGACTGCACGCACCCGTAATGGGGGCCCGCGAACTCCGGCCCAGCGGGCCGTCGCTCCTCACCGCCCGCCGCCCGTCGTCGCCGATCTCGCCGTCGTCGCCGGCGCCCGCTGCCACGCGACCATCGCACCGACGCCGAGCGCTCCGCCCACCAGCAGCCACGCGAGCCACGCGCCGCCCGACTCCGCCGCGCGCGACGGCCCCTCGGGAAACTCCAGCGTGTGCACCCGCCCCGCGTCGACGTCGACGAGCAGCACCCCGTCCACGTCGAAGGCCACGCGGTACTCCAGCAGTTGTCGCCGCGTGGCGGGCGTCTCCAGGCGAGGCGCGAGTCGCCCGGTCTTCACCTCGGCGACGAAGCGACGGCCGCCGCGCTCGACGAGGAGGTCCGCGCGCAGGGCGACGGCGCAGGGCTCGCCGTCGACGGTGAGGTCGTAGGTGGCGGGCGCCTGTCGCGCGACGATGGCGTAGCCGAGCGAGCGCAGGAGCGGCTCGGCCCGCGCTTCGCCGTCGGCGCCCGCGACGCGCGCGGCCTGGAGGCGACGGCGCGGGAGCGAGCGCGCGAAGGCGAGCCGCGCGGTCTGCACGACGACGAGCAGCAGCGCCACGACGAGGGCGCCGACGAGCAGCTCGGGAGGGAGCGTGGAGGGAGGCACCTACCGCCAGAGCCGCAAGCCCACCAACGGACCGCTCAGGTCGACGTTGCCGCCGCTCACCGTCGGGATGAGCGACTCGTGCTGCCAGCCGACCTGAACCTCGACGGGCCCGAAGAGGTAGCCGACGGTTCCGCGCAGGCCCACGAGCCCGGCGCGCCCGACGAGGCCGCCCGACACATCGAAGGAGAGCACCCAGGGTTCGCCCGGAAACGCGTCGACGCCGAGGCCACCCTCGAAGCCAAACTCGCTCCCGCGGTCGTCGACCCAATGGAGCAGTCCGCCGAAGAAGCGCAGTCGTACGTCGGCGCTGTCGGCGAGGGCCACCGCGCCGCGGTAGCGCCCGAGGCCGACCCAGGTGGTCTGTTCGGCGGCGGGCTCGACGAAGGCGTTGAGTCGCAGCTCGAACTCCAGCACCGAGCCCAGCACCCGCAGCCCGAAGCCGCCGCGCCCGACGGACGAGAGGGCGAGGCCGCCGTCGAGCGTGGTGATGACCGCGAGGCCGCGCCCGCTGTGCTGGGCCGTGGTGACGGGCGCCGCGTAGCCCTGGTAGCCCCAGGCGTACGGGCACGGCAGAAAGGCCCGCGGTCGGAGCCAGCGATTGCCGCGACCAGAGGACGACGACGAAGAAGAGGACGGCGTGGAGGGCGACGGGGAGGGCGAGTCGTTGTCGTCGCGGCGCCGGTTGGACGAGCCGGTGTGCACGGTCTCGGACGCGCGTCGCAGGAGCTGGGCGGATGCCGCCGCGGGCGCGAGCAGGGCCGCGACCGAGAGCGCGACGGGGAGCGCCGAGCGAAGGGCGGTGAGCGTGGGTGGGCTCATGGTGCGAGAGACTACGCCGCGCGGGGCGGGTGGTCTTGCCGTGAACCTCAGGAGCGCCGAGCGCCGTTGACACCAGAGCGCGAAGACGGCGTAGGGTTCGGTCGCAGCGATGAGCATCGAGCGCGTGACGATCCAGAACCTTCGCGGCATTCGAGACGGCGTCCTGGAGGGGTTGTCGCCGATGAGCATCCTGGTAGGCCCCAACAACTGCGGGAAGTCGACCGTGTTGGAGGCCATCTGGGCGGTGAGCGCCGGGGTCGACGCGGCGAACATCTGGCGGACGTTGCTGCGGCGCGGAGGGCCTGCGCTTCATGCGGCCCGGCATGTGGTGCACGGGACGGCGAAGAGCGCGTTGGTGGAAGCAACCGGCCCTGATGGGCGGCGTTGCTCCGTCGCCTTGTTGCTGCCCTCCATCCGCCAGCCTGATCTCCTTCGCGAGGCCCGTGAACATGAGCTGACGGAGCCCATGCGACCATTGCAGACGCAGGCGAGCTTCGAGTGGGCCGGTCGGGTCAACTCCTCTTCGTCCATCGCGCATGTCGATTCGGCGCGTCGCTTCTCGGAGACCTATGTGGAACATGGGGAGGTCACCACCCCCTTCCCAGGCAGCTTCGTCGACGTCGAGGCGGTGCGAGCGCCGGGCGCGCTGGAGGACGCCTACTCGAAGCTGGAGAAACAGCGCCGCGTGGCGCGAGTGGTCGGCTCGCTACAACGGGCGATGCCGACGCTTACGGATCTTCGCATCCTCAAGGTCGAGGACGACTTCGTGCTGCACGCGATCCACGGGGACGCGCCGACGGTGCCGGCCTACCTCGCGGGCGACGGCTTCAAGCGTTTTCTGGAGGTCGCGGCGCAGGTCTACGACGCGGGCGACGGTGGCGTCGTGCTGCTCGAAGAGCCCGAGAGCTTTCAGCACCCGCGCTACCTGGGTGAGCTCGCCGTCGTGCTCCGCGACGCGGTCGCCCTGGGTACGCAGGTGATTCTGTCGACCCACAGCATGGAGCTCATCGACCTGCTGCTGCAGCTTCCTGAGGGCGACGGTGGATCGCTGCCGACCGTGCATCGGCTCCGGCTGACTGAGGGCGTTTTGCGCGCGACCGTAGTGAACGGAGAGAGCGCCCGCTACGTTCGCGAGGAGCTCGCGCAGGACCTCCGCGCGTGAGCCAGCGCCTCGTCCTCGTTGAAGGACCCGACGACGTCTCTGCGTTGATCGAGATCGGCAAGCGATTGTTCGGCGCCACTGCGGGCGGGAATTCCGGCGCGAGGTTGCGCCTGGAACGCGATGCGACGCTCACCATCGGCGCGATACGACCGCGTGGCCTTCGTGTTCGACCCTGATGGTGACCAACCGGGTGCGTTCGTCGATCGGGTCCACGGCGCGCTTGGAGACCTCTCGTCGGTCGCGTCACCGTGGTCGGTCTCGCGCGACCCTGGCGGCGAGACGTGGAGTCTCTCGCGAGCGGCAGAGGAGTCTGTTGCGCTTCGTGGGGTCGCCTGGCGCGCGGACGGCCCCACCCTCGGTGGTCTCGACGATCTCCAGAACCTCGAACGCCTGCTGTGCCGCGTCTTGAGCGCGTCGTACCCATCGCTCGAGGCGACGGTCGCGCGTTGGCTCGCGGAGATTCGCGCCATGCGGCCGGGCTCCGCGAACCGCTCGGTTGGATCTTCTCGTCGTCCGCGGTGTAGTGCTCCATCGCCAACGCCCGCGTCACCGATGACGCGCATCGGTGCGCTTCATCATCCGCTCGCCCCCGTCGGCGCCCTTCGCATACGCTGCCCTCCTCCCCACCGAAGGAGCCCTCTCGATGCGCCGCACCATGTCCCCCGTCGCCGCTTTCGCCCTCTTCCTCGTCGCCCTCGCGCTCGGCTGTAGCAGCGAACCCCTCGTCAGCGGCGTGGTCACCCCCATGGACGCCGGCTTCGACGTCACCTGCACCGCGCCGCAGGTCGCGTGCGGCGGGTCGTGCGTGTCGCTCCAGGACGACGGCGACCACTGCGGCGCCTGCGGCCGCGCGTGCCCGCGCACCCAGGTCTGCGTCGCGGGCGCCTGCCAGGCGTCGTGCCCGACGGGGCAGGTGCTGTGCGGCGATCGCTGCGTCACCACCGACACCGATCGGTCGAACTGCGGCGCGTGCGGGACGGCGTGCGGCGCGGGCCTCGTCTGCGCCATGGGCCGCTGCGCGCTGGAGTGCGGCGCGTCGCTCCAGCTCTGTCAGGGACCCATCAACGTGAGCAGCGACGCGGGCGCCGAGCGCTACTGCGCCAACCCGCGCAACGACCGCTCCAACTGCGGCGGCTGCGGGATGGCCTGCGGCGACGGGCAGATCTGCACCGACGGCCGCTGCGTGGTGTCGTGCGTGAGCGGCCTGCAGAACTGCTCGGGGACGTGCCGCGACACGCAGACCGACCGCTCCCACTGCGGCGGCTGCGGCATGGCCTGCGGCGACGGCCAGGTGTGCATCGGCGGCCGCTGCGCGGTGTCGTGCGTCACCGGCCTGAGCGACTGCGCCGGGACGTGTCGTGACCTCCGCAGCGACCGCGCCAACTGCGGGACGTGCGGCAGCGCCTGCGCGGCCGGGCAGATCTGCGCGGATGCGCGGTGTGTTCTCTCGTGCGCGGGCGGCGCCACGGACTGCACCGGGACGTGCCGCGACCTCGCGAGCGACCGCGCCAACTGCGGCGCGTGCGGGACGGCCTGCGCCGCGGGTCAGGTGTGCTCCGCGGGCGTGTGCACCGTGAGCTGCGGCGCGGGGCTCAGCGAGTGCTCGGGGACGTGCCGCGACACGCAGACCGACCGCGCAAACTGCGGCGCGTGCGGGACGGCGTGCGCCGAGGGGCAGGTGTGCTCGGCGGGGGCGTGCACCGTGAGCTGCGGCGCGGGGCTCAGCAACTGCTCGGGCGCGTGCCGCGACCTCGACACCGATCGCCGCAACTGCGGCGCGTGCGGGACGACCTGCGACGCGGGCCAGGTGTGCTCGGCGGGTGTGTGCACCGTGAGCTGCGGCGCGGGCCTGAGCGAGTGCTCGGGGACGTGCCGCGACCTCACCACCGACCGCGCCCACTGCGGGGCGTGCGGGCGCACGTGCACGACGGGCCAGGTGTGCTCGGCGGGCGTGTGCACGCTGTCGTGCGGCGGCGGAACGACCAACTGCGGCGGGACGTGCCGCGACCTGCTGCGCGACCGCGAGAACTGCGGCGCGTGCGGGACGACCTGCATCGCGGGCCAGGTCTGCACGGCGGGCCGCTGCGAGGTGGTGTGCGCCAGCGGGCTCAACGCCTGCGACGGCGTGTGCCGCGACCTCCAGACGGACGTCAACCGCTGCGGGAGCTGCACCAACGTCTGCCCGGCGGGCAACCGCTGCGTGGGTGGGTCGTGCGTGGTGTCGTGCACGGCCGGGACGAGCAACTGCTCGGGCGTGTGCCGCTCGCTCGCGACGGACAACGCCAACTGCGGCGCGTGCGGGACGGCGTGCGGCGCGGGGCGCGTGTGCTCGGCGGGCGTCTGCGGGTCGGTGTGCGGCGCGGGGCTCGCGCTGTGCAGCGGGGCGTGCCGCGACACGAGCACGGACGCCAGCCACTGCGGCGCCTGCGGCAACGCGTGCGGCGCCGGGCGCGCGTGCGTGGGCGGGTCGTGCGTGGTGGTGTGCGGCGCGGGGCAGACCAACTGCTCGGGGGTGTGCCGCACGCTCTCGTCGGACAACACCAACTGCGGGTCGTGCGGCAACGTCTGCTCGTCGGGCACCTGCACCAGCGGGTCGTGCGTGTCGGCGACGGTGGTCGGCGTGGCGGGCGGCATCACATGGTACCGGGTTCCGGTGCCGGGGTTGTTGACGGACGCCAACGTGCTGGCGGCGTGCAACGGCGCGGGGCTCACGGCGCCTTGCACCGGCGTGTCGGGCTGCACCTACAACGACGGCCTCTGCCGCCAGATGAACTTCGAGAACAGCTGCGGCAATCCCATGCAGCGCCTCGCGCAGACCCTCTGCGGCACCGATCCGCCCCAGTGCCCCGCCCTCTTCGGCGTCTACCAGTACATGGGCACCCACTGGATCGGCAACACCGCGTCGTGCGGCGCCGAGTCGTCGTCGTGGTGCTCCGTCGGCAACACCGTCTCCGGTCGCTTCGCGCTCTGCGTCGCGCGCTGAGCCGTCCAGCGCCCTCATACCCTCCCATGTAAACGGCGGCTCCTCGTTGCGCCCGCGGGCGCTGCGGGGATAGTCTCCGCGCCCCATGGAAATCCTCTTCATCAGCCCGGAGGTCGTGCCCTACTCGAAGGTCGGCGGCCTCGGGGACGTCGTCGGCGCGCTCCCCAAGGCGCTGCGCGCCCTCGGCCACAAGGTCACCGTCCTCTCGCTCCGCTACGGCAGCATCGACCCCGCCGAGCACGCGCTCGCCCGTCGACTGGTGAAGGTGAAGGTCGCCATCGGCACCGAGACCGTCGACGCCGAGGTCTACGAGGCGCGGCTCCCGTCGGGCGTCACGGTGGTGCTGCTGGGCGCGCCGGGCATCAGCGATCGCCCCGGGGTGTACGGCGAGGGCGCCCCCTACGAGGACAACGCGCGGCGCTTCGGCCTGCTCTGCAAGGGCGCCGTCGCGTGGATGCGGATGCAGTCGCGCGTTCCCGAGCTGGTGCATCTGCACGACTGGACCACCGGGCTCGTCCCCGCGCTGCTCCGTCAGGCGTCGGCGGAAGACCCGCGGCTGGCCAACGTGCGGACGGTGCTCACCATCCACAACGTCGCCCACCAGGGCACCTTCGGCGTCGAGTCGCTCGAAGCGCTGGGCCTCGGGGCCGACGCAGGGCGCTACGAGTTCTACGGCAAGGTGTCGTGGCTGAAGGCCGGGCTCCTCGACGCCGACCGCGTGACCACGGTGTCGCCCACGTACGCCAAGGAGATCCTCACGGCGGCCGGCGGGGCCAACATGGACGGCGTGCTCCGCGCGCATGCGAAGGGCCTCACGGGCATCCTCAACGGCCTCGACCCGGGCGTCTGGAACCCCTCGACCGACCCGCACATCGCCGCCCGCTACGACGTGTTCGACCCGCTGCCGAAGGCCCGCTGCAAGACCGGCCTCCAGAAGCTGCTCGGGCTCCCGCAGCGACCGGAGACGGCCGTGCTCGGCATGGTTGCGCGGCTCGACAAGCAGAAGGGCGTCGACCTGCTCCTCGCGGGCGTGACGCAGCTCCTGCGGCAGGACGTTCAGCTCGTGGTGCAGGGGTCGGGTGACCCCGAGCTCGCCGACGCCATGACGGCGCTGGCGAAGGAGATGCCCGAGAAGGTGGCCTTCCGCGCCGACTACGACGACGCGCTGGCGCACCGCATCTTCGCGGGCTCCGACCTCTTCCTGGTGCCGTCGCGCTTCGAGCCGAGCGGGCTCACGCAGCTCTACGCCATGCGCTACGGATCGATCCCGGTGGTGCGCGACACGGGCGGCCTGCGCGACACCGTGGTCGACTGCGACGCCTCGCTCAACACGGGCACCGGCTTCGTGTTCGAGGAGCTCACGCCCGATGCGTTCTACGGGGCCATCGCGCGGGGCCTGTCGGCCTTCGCGCAGCCCGAGAAGTTCGCGTCGCTGCGCCGCCGGGTGATGCGCCTCGATCACGCGTGGGACCGCTCGGCCCGCCGCTACGCCGCCGTCTACCGCGAGCTGCTCCCGGCCTCCGAGGACACCGCCTCCGCGACGGCGTGACCGTCACGCGTCCGCGCCTCCTGGTGGTCTCCGGGGCCACCGCCACGGGCAAGACCGCCCTCGCCGTCGACCTCGCGCTCGCCCTCGGTGGCGAACTCGTGGGCGCGGACTCTGTCCAGCTCTACGAGCGCCTCGTCATCGGGTCTGCGCGACCGACCGACGAGGAGCTCATGGGCGTTGCGCACCACCTGCTGGGGACGGTCGACCTGCGCGCCCACTACGACGCCGCGCGGTACATCGAGGACGCCGACCGCGCCATCGCCGACGTCGCCGCGAGAGGGAGGATTCCCATCGTCGTCGGCGGGACGGGCCTCTACCAACGGGCGCTGGTGAAGGGTCTGGCGATGGGCATCCCATCGGACCCGGACGTGCGCGCGGCGCTGCGGGCACGTGCGTCGGAGGGCGCCGAGGTGCTGGCGGCGATGCACCGCGAGCTGGCGGTGGTTGATCCGGCGTACGCGGCGAAGATCCACCCGACGGACCCGGTGCGCATCGTGCGCGCGCTGGAGGTGTGGACGGTGAGCGGCGAGGCGCTGTCGGAGCACCACCGGCGACACGCCGCGGAGGGCCCGCGCTACGAAGCGGCGTGGTGGTGCCTGGAGACGGAGCGCGACGCGCTGCGCGAGCGGGTGGTGGCGCGCACGACGGCGATGCTGGCGCGCGGTTGGGTCGACGAGGTGCGGGCGATATTGGCGGACGGCTACGAGTGGGACCTGAAGCCGCTCGGGAGCGTCGGGTACGCCGAGGTGGTGGCGCACCTGCGAGGCGAGCTGCCGGGGGATGGACTGGCGCTGGCGATCGAGCGCGCGACGATGGGCTTCGCGAAGCGGCAGCGGACGTGGTTTCGGGGCGAGGCGGGGGTGACGTGGCTGACGCCAGAGGCAGCGCGCGAGCGGCCGCGCTGGGACGAGGTCGGGCGGTGGTTGCGGGGGGAGTGTCGGAGTTTGAGTCGGAGTGTTTCAGGTTGAGAACCCGTCGCGTCCACGCCGGAGTTCACCGTGCCGCCCCCGCGCCCGTCACGCTCGGTTCACTCCGGGCTATTTCACGCGGATCGCCCCGCCGCAGCGGGGCTCAGGAGGCCCACCTGAAGGCATTCTGTCGTCCCTGGACGGAGGCACGGAGCCCCGCTGCGGCGGGGCGATCCGCGTGAAATAGCCCGGAGTGAACCGAGCGTGACGGGCGCGGGGGCGGCACGGTGAACTCCGGCGTGGACGCGGCGAACTGTGCGACGTTGGAAGCAGAGAAGAAGTCGATCTCCTCAGTAGGAAACCACCGTAGCCGGAACGGGCGCCAACGCCTCCTTCACCGTCACCGCCATCGGCGACCTCGACGGCGACACGCGCTACTCGACCTTCTCCCGCACGGGCACCGCCACCGACGGCCAGATCGTCGGCAGCCCCATCGAGATCACCAACGAGCTGGAGTGACCCGCGGCCATCGCCGTCAGTTCACCGGCCCGCGCACCTGCGTGCTGTTGTCCCCGCCCATCCACGTCACGGTGTTGCCGTTGAGCACGATGGCGTTGCCCGCCGCGCCGCCTGCCATGCCCGCGCCCCCGAGGTTGCCGTCGCCACCGCGACCGCCCGCCTGACCCGGTCCGCCGCCCGCGCCGCCCGCGCCACCCAGCCCGCGACCGCTGCCGTCGTACTGCCGCGGGTACGTCCCGCTGTTGCCGCCCGCGCCGCCCGCGCCGCCCGCGCTCGCCGAACCCGCGCCGCCCGCATACCCCACCGGGTATTGCGCGCCCGAAAACGCCGGGCCCGCCGCGCCGCCGCCGCCCGCCGTCGTGCCCGCGCCGCCGCCGCCACCGCCGCCGCCCGCGAGCACGTTGGTGATGGTCGCCACCGCGCCGCCGCCGCCGCCACCGCCGCCGCCCCAGATGTTGCCTGCGGTGTTGTCGATGACCAGGCGCGTCGTCGTCGAGATCGCCGCGCCGCCCGCCCCACCCGCGCTCTGCGGGTTGGGGCCGGCGCCCGAGAAGCCGCCGCCCGCGCCGCCCGCGCCGCCCGCGCCGGTGATGGTTCCGCGGTTGACGATGCGCAGCTCGGAGCCCGCGCGGAAGGCGCCCGAGACCAGCGCCGGAACGCCCGTGCTCGTCGAGCTCACCACCACGCCCGGGTTCACCGTCACCCGCACCACGCGCGGGATCATCGGCGCCCCCGCCTGGAGAAACACGTTGTACGCCGTGGTGCTGGCCGCGATGGTGAGGTCGATGATCACCGGCGCGCACGTCACGCCGTCGCCCGTGTACGCCTCGTTGCACGTGCAGGTGCGCGACCCGACGGTGTTGCGGCAGGTCGCGTTGGCGTCGCAGCCGCCGTTGGCCGTCGCGCACTCGTCGACGTCGGCGCACACGAGCCCGCTGCCCATGTACCCCGGGTTGCACACGCAGCTCCCGGTGCAGGCCGCGTTGGCGTCGCACGCGATGCCGCAGCCGCCGCAGTGCGCGCGGCTGGTGCGCGTGTCGACCTCGCACCCGTTGGTGGCGTTGCTGTCGCAGTCCGCGAAGCCCGCGGCGCAGGCCAGCGAACACCCGCCCGCCACGCAGGTAGGCGCCCCGCCCGCGGCGCCGCAGCGCCGGCCGCAGCCGCCGCAGTGGGCGATGTCGGTGCGCGTGTCGACCTCGCACCCATTGGCCGGGTTGCTGTCGCAGTCGGCGAAGCCCGCGGTGCAGACCGTGCCGCACGTTCCGCCGACGCACACCGGCGCCGCGTTGGCCGTCGCCGGGCAGCGGTTGCCGCACGCGCCGCAGTGGCTCACCGAGACCGGCAGGTCGGCCTCGCAGCCGTTGGCCGCGTTGCCGTCGCAGTCGCCGTAGCCCGCCGCGCAGGCCGTGTAGCCGCACGCGCCCGCCACGCACGCCGCCGTCGCGTTGACCGGGGAGCAGCGCACGCCGCAGCCGCCGCAGTTCGTGGTGCTCACGCGGACGTCGGCCTCGCAGCCGTTGCTCGGGTCACCGTCGCAGTTGGCGAAGCCCGTCGCGCAGGCGTACGCGCAGGCGCCGCCCGCGCAGCTCGTGATGGTGTTGGGCCGCGTGGCGCAGGCCATGCCGCAGCCGCCGCAGTGGGCCGTGTCGCGCGAGGTGTCGACCTCGCAGCCGTTGGCCGCCATCCCGTCGCAGTCGCCGAAGGGCGCGACGCAGGCGACGATGGCGCACCCCCCGTTGAGGCACAGCGGAACCGCGTTGGCCACCATGCACCGTCGCTCGCACACGCCGCAGTGGGCGCTGTTGGACTGCGCGTCGACGCACGCGCCGGAGCAGCACGTCTGCGTGGCGGGGCACGCGCGGCCGGCGTTGCAGCCGGCGACGCAGAGGTTGCCGACGCAGAGGGTTCCGGAGGGGCAGTGATCGTCGGTGAGGCAGTCGACGCAGGCGTGCGTGGCGGTGTCGCAGCGCCGCGACGACGAGGCGCCGCCGTCGGGCGCGCCGCCCGTGTTGCAGGCGGCGTCGTCGCGGCACCCGCTGGCGCAGGTGTTGGTGGCGCCGACGCAGTACTGGCCTGCGGGGCAGCGGTCGGAAGCAGTGGTGCACGTCACGCAGCGGCCCGAGGTGACGTCGCAGGCGGGGCCGCCGGCGTTGCCCACGCAGTCGCCGTCGGCGGCGCAGCGCGCGGGCCCGTTGTCGACGGGCAGAACATCGGGTGTGTCCATCGGCGCCGGGACGTCGGGCGCGTCCATGGGGGGCAGAACATCCATGGGCGACGGCACATCGGGGAGGCCGAGGTCGGACGCGCCGAGGTCGACGACGGAGCCGGCGTCGCCGCCACCGACGACCGAGTTGCCGCTGCTACAGGCTGCGAGGGAGAGCGCGAGCACGAGCAGGGCGCTGGCGAAACCGTGACGCATCGGGGACCTCATGGCTTCGAAGGGACACCCACGGCGGTGCGACGGTCAACGGACTTGTCGGCGTTCATGACGGTCGCGATGGTCGCCCGTGGGTTGAGCACTTTTCCTGCGCGTGCGAGCATCCCGCGTTGATGTCCACGAAGACCATCGCGAGGGCGCGCGGGTGGGCGCTGGTGCTGTCGGCATTGGCGCTCGGTTGCGGCGGCGACGACTGGCACGACACGCCCGTGCGAACGGACTGCGGGCAAAACGGCGGTCCGTGCTGCGACGAGGTGGCCTGTTACAACGGCGGCCGGTGCCTCGTGGGAGCGACGGGTCGCACGTGCCGCGACCCCGAGCTGCGGCAGCGCAACGAGTGCCGCAGCGACAACGACTGCGGTCTGTCGGAGCAGTGCGGCGGCGCGCAGAGCTGCCTCGAAGAGCGGGTGTGCTTCCTCTGCCAGGCGGCGTTTGCGGGGGCGACGGCCCGCCTCGGCGAGCGCTGCGACAACAACATGAACTGCACCACGGGCCTCTGCCTGGGCAACCTGTGCGCGGCCCCGTGCCGGTACGGCACCGCCGGCGATGCCTACTGCCGGGGATTGCCCAACGGGGCGAACGCGTACTGCGCGACGCTCCAGGCGATCTACATCGGCGCGGCGGCGCCCACGTCGACGACGGTCTCGGTGTGCCTCCAGCGTTGCGCCAACGACGGCACCTGCCCGACGGGCCAGGTGTGCCTGCAAAACGACGAGGCGCTGCTCAACCGGGTCACGCCGACCTGCGTGCTGCCGCGCAACCCGTAGCGCCTCTCCCTACGCGCCGCGCTTCCGCTGTCCCCGCAGCCCGACGGCGCACAGCCCAAACGCCAGCAGCCCGATGCCGAGGTCGCTGTTGGAGGCCACGCCGGGGTACGCGCACAGGCACCCGTGCGACTGCACCCGTCGGTCACGATGGGCGCGCGCCGGGAGCCGTGCGTTGCGCAGCTCGCGATCGAGCCCGCCAGGCGTCGGCTCGCGCGGCGTCGGCTCGGCGCTGGCGACGGTGGTCGTCGGCGTCGGCGCGGGTGGTGGCGGCAGCGGGTCGCGCTCGCGGTGACGGCGGGTCGAACCATCGCGGTGGTGGCGGCTCGACGAGTGGTGCCGCGAGTGGGTCTCGTCGCCTTCGGGCTCGGCCGTCGCCACGACGGGCTCGACCGCGGGTGCGACGGACTCCTCGATGGCGGCGGCGACGCGCGCGCCGCGCTGCGGGTGACGGATGACGAAGTGGTCGAGGATGGTGCCGTCGGGTCGCACCGCGGTGAGGTCGAGCTTGTCGGCGTCGGCGTCGACGCGCACGTAGTGGTGCTGCGCGGAGAAGAAGCGGGTGTACGGGTGCTCCGTGCGGCGGCTGTAGAGCGGCGCCCCGGAGCCGCCCGTGACGACGTAGTGGAGGCCGCGCTCCTCGCCGCGCTCGTAGACGTGGTCGTGGCCCGCGACGACGAGGTCGACGCCGTAGCGGCGAAACATCTCGGGCAGCCCTGCGGCGCGCAGCGAGCGGTTCTCCCCGTGCGGACCGGACGAGTGCATCCCCCAGTGGGTGACCACGAGGAGGAAGTCGTTGGGGCCGTCGCGGCGGGCCTGCGCGAGGTGGTTCTCCAGCCACGTGCGCATGGGGGCCGACGACCAGTCGTCGTAGGCGTTGGCGAGGATCATCTGCACGTTGCCGAAGCGCACGACGTAGTCGAGCTCGGGGCGCGGCGCGTCGGGCGGCGGGCAGTTGACGTAGCGGCGGAAGTTCTCGATGCCGATGCGCGACGAGTTGCGCAGCTCGTGGTTGCCCACCACGGGGATGAACACCGTGTCGCGCAGCAGGTCGCGCTCGATGGAGAAGAACTCGTCCCACTGCCGCTCCTGGCGGCCGTCGGCGAGGAGGTCGCCCGTGTGGACGACGAAGTCCGCGCCCTCGCGGCGCATGGCCGTGACGATGGCGCCGTGCGCGCGGGCGTTGGTGCGCGTGTCCCCGTACAGCAGGAAGCGAAACGGCTCGGTGCGCTGCGGCGCCGTGCTGAACACCCCCTCGGTGGTCGCGATGCCGGGGCCCGTGACCTGGTAGTGGTACCGCACGCCCGACGCGAGGCCCTCCAGCAGCACCTCGTGGAGGTTGACCGACGCCGTGCCGCGCGCCTCGACGGGCGTCCCGACGGGGGACCCTTCGGGGGCCACTCGCCACGCGCGCACGGCGATGGGCCCCGGTGCATCGCGCTCGAGCATCACGGTGATGGCGCCCGGCCGCGGGGCCATGAGGTACGGGCCCTTGCGCACGCCACCCTCCGCGTGAGCCGCGGTGGAGATCAGCAGCGGCGCGGCGAGCGCGCAGGCGAGAGCTCCGCGAAGGTGGCGTTGGGGGGACACCACTGCGAACCTATCCCGGCCGACGGGTCGGCAGAAAATTGTCGCGAAATTTTTGGCAGGAATCGTGACCGTCGTCGGCACCCCGCCCCACACCGTGGCCGTTGCCCTCTTCCCTCGGCGCGTGCTGCGATGCCTCCCGCGTGAGCGACACCCCACCGCCGCAGTGCCCCGCGTGCCGTCTCCCCATGGGTCCCTTCGCCGTCGAGGGCGTGGTGGTCGACTGGTGCACCGCGTGTGAGCTCGCGTGGTGCGACCGCGGCGAGCTCTCGCGCCTCACCGGTCACCCCGACGATCTGCTCGACCCGTGGGAGCCCGCCGATGACCACGGCGCCGTCGACCACGACGCGCGACCGTGCCCGCGCTGCCCCGGCCTCGTGCTCGACCGCGTCCCCTTCGCGCGCCCCCTCGGCCCGTGGATCGAGCGCTGCCCCTACTGCGAAGGAACCCTCGTCGCCCTCTCGCAGCTCCCGTCGCTGCGCGCGGCCGTCCAGCGTCGTCGCGCGCCACCGCCACCCCGCGCCGACAACCCGGTGCTCGTCGACCCCGACGCGCCCGTGTGGAAGCCGCCGTCGCTGCGCCGCGCCGCGCTCGCGGTGCCCGTCTCGCTCGCGGTGTCCCTCGTCGCGCGCAAGCTCGCGCTCACGGCGTTCCTCTTCGGGGGCGTGCGGGTGTCGCTGCACGAGCTCGGTCACGCGTCGGCGGCGTGGGCGTGCAGTTGGATGGCGGTTCCGCTGCCCATCGGGCTGACGCTGTGGGTGCCGGGTCGCTCGTGGCTGGTGCTCGTCGGGCTGCTCGTCGCGCAGGTCGGGCTCGCCGCGCTCGGGTTGCTGCGCCGCACGTGGATGCTCGTGGTGATGGCCGCGGTGTTCTTCGTCGCGACGATGGCGGGCACCTTCGGGCTCGACCGCGACACGCAAGAGATGGTCATCACGTGGGCGGGGTGTGCAGGCGAGATGGTGTGGGCCACCGCGCTGGTGCTGGCGTTTCACCACCCGCTGCCGCCGAAGGCGCGGTGGGACTTCTTCCGCTGGATCTCGCTCGCGCTCGGGGCGTACGCGCTCGTCGACGCGGCGCTGTTCTGGCGCGGCTGCGCGGCGGACTGGTCGCTGATTCCGTGGGGGAGCCTCTTCGGCAGCGACGAGGACGGCGACCTCTCGAAGCTGCGCGACGCCCATCACTGGAACGAAACGCACATCACGGGTCGCTACGTCACCGTCGCGCGGGTGTGCTTCGCGCTGGTGGGCGTCTGGTACGCCACGCACCTGGCGGCCGCGTGGCGACGATCATCGGGAAACGCAAAAAGCCGATGACCTTGAAGGGTCACCGGCTTTCGCAAAGACGAGACCGACGGCCTTGGGGTCGTCGGTCTATCGGGGTCGAGGAGCGATCAGCCGCGACGGCCGCCGCCACCACCGAAGCCGCCGCCGCCGCCGCCGCCGCCACGACGGCCACCGCCGCCGCCGCCGCCGAAGCCGCCGCCGCCACCGCCACCGCGGTTCTCACGCTCCTGCGCCTCGTTGACCGTGAGGCTACGGCCACCGAAGTTGAGGCCGTGGAGAGCCTTGATCGCGGCCTGGGCCTCGGTCTCGTTGCTCATCTCGACGAACGCGAAGCCGCGCGGACGGCCGGTCTCGCGATCTTCAACGATGCGAACCTCCCGCACGCTGCCGCTCGGCTCGAAGAGGGCGCGAATTTGAGACTCGTCCGCGCTGAAGGGGAGATTGCCGACGTAGATTCTGGATCCCATGACACGACCTCGAACAGTTGGTGACGGACGCCCGGAAGTTGTGGGTCGTCTCGTCGAGCGATGCACCGTCACGCGATTCGTGGTCTGCACCGACGACGTTGCCGCCGTTGGTGTGAGTGAGTGACGGATCAGCCGCCAGACCACGCCTGGGATGAGCACCATCCCCGCCCGCGTCTCACGACGTGAGCGGCGGTTCCACCTCCCTTCAGCGAAGCAACAACTCCGGGGCCGGCAATGGAATCCGCGAGGCGAGCGGAACCTAACACCATTTCCTCACCCGCTGGCAATGGGGGGTCGCACGAAGTTGATTTCGGTGATTTTTCCGCGCACCCCGGCGCCGCGCTTGTCTTGCCATCACCCAGGGGATCGTTCAGCGTGCGCGCCGTGCTCGACCGTACTTCCCTTGTTCCGGCGCTCGCGGCGCTTCTTTTCGTGGGCTGCGCCGACGACACCTCGCGCTTCATCGCCGACAGCGGCGGGCTCGACGCGGCCTCGGACGCAGCCGACCCCGTCGACCTAGGCGGGCCCGTCGACCGCGGGGTCATCCCCATCCGCGACACGGGCACCGACCTCAGCACCACGCTCGTGTACGCGCACTCCGAGACGGTGCTCTACGAGGTCAACCCGCGCACCAACGCGTTCCGTCGCATCGGGACCTTCACGTTTCCGTCGGGCGACCGCAACAACCACTCGATGAACGACCTCGCCGTCGACGCCGACGGCATCGTGGTGGGCAACACGCAGGACGCGCTCTACCGCATCGACCCCGACACCGCGCGCTGTACGCTCATCCGCGCGCTGCCCGACGGCAACTTCGTCGGCCTCTCGTACCTCGCCGCGGGCGCCATCCCGGGCACCACCAGCGAGGTGCTAGTCGGCGGCGCCAGCAACGGTACCTACTGGCGCATCGACCCCACCACCGGCATGTCGACGCGGCTCGGGCAGCTCCGCATGGGCGGCACGAACTTCCTGCTGTCCGGGGACATCGTCTCCACCGCGGCGGGGACCTTCGCCACCGTGCGCCGCAGCAACGCCATGAGCGGCGCGCACGACCTGCTCGCCACCATGAACCCCTCCACCGGCGAGCTCACCGTCATCGGCGACACCGGCGCCGACCGCATCTTCGGGCTCGCGTACTACCGCAACACCCTCTACGGGTTCACCAGCACCGGGCAGTTCATCAGCATCAACGTGCGCACCGGCGTCGGCACCGTGGTGTCCATGCCGGCGATGCAGTTCTATGGCGCGGGCGTGACCACCACGGTGCCCATCGAAGCGCCGCCGTGACGGCTCAGCGCGCCCGCAGCGCGATGTGCTGGCGTCGCGCCCACCGAAACACGTAGCTCCGCATCTCCGACCGCTCGCCCGACCACTGCATCATCTCCCGCAGCGAGGCCTCCGCCGCCGCCCGCTGCGTCGGCATCAACCGCTCGATGGCCGCCCACCGCTCCGCCGCGTCGCTCGAACGAAGCGCCGCGACGTTGTGTCGTCGCGCGAGGTCGAGCTGCTGCGCCCGCGGGAGGCCCGCCGTGTCGCGGTGCCAGCGCAGCCACCGCTGCACCGCCGCCGTCATGCGCGCGACGTCCCGGTGCGCCACCTCGCGGTCCTCCCACGGGCCGACGCGGGTGAGGTCTTCGCCTGCCAGCGTGGCGAGGGTGGCGAGGGCCGCGACGGCGGTCTGCGTGTCGAGCGTCGGGCCGGTGTCCAGGGCGCGCGACACATACCGGACCAGGTATGTCGCCGCCACGCTCCCACCCGCCGCGGTCATGAGACGGATGAGCCGCGGGCGCACGATCCACTCGCCGTCGCCGACGTTGGCGTAGTCGATGCCGGTGCCCTGGAAGTCGCGGTCGAGCATGGCGCCGATGGCGTGGGCGCCCGCGACGCCGCCGCGTTGGATCGCCGCGAAGCGACCGGGGCATCCGGGTTCGGCGATGTGCTCGCTGCGCTCCCCGTGCTCGGTGAAGCACTCCTGGGTGTTGGTGACCACGAGACCCAGCGCCGACACCTGCGAGAGGAGGGAGGGCGGGACGGTCGGCAGCGCCGGCGTCGGGAGCGGCGCGTCCTCGACGGCGAAGGTGACCTCGGGCGAGGGCGCACGTTGGGCGCGGTCGACGACGGGTTGAGCGACGGCCGACGAGGCGGCGAGCACGAGCGCGGCGGTGACGAAGAGGGTCTTCATGGGGTGCGATCTCCTTGGGAGGCGGGAACGGTTCCGTCGGCGACGACGAGGCGGTTGCGGGGCTCGCCCAAGCCCTGCGAGGCGGCGAGCGGCGTGGGCATGAGCAGGTGGTCGAGCGACCAGCGCACGGGCACGGCCGGGAAGTGACCGGGCAGGGTCAGCGTGACGACGCGCGGCGGACCGAGGCCCGCAGCGGCGAGGCGGGTGTCGGCGCGCTGTCGGCGGACGAAGGTGAGCTCGCCGTGGGGCGTGCGCGCGGGCACGTTGCTGAACTCCCGCGCGAGCCCGACGCGCACGGTGCTGGTGGGTTGGTCGTCCCAGGCCGCGGTGACCTCGACGCGTCGGAAGAGGTCACCCGTGGGGAAGGAGTGGCCGAGCGCGCGCGGGGTGAGCGTGGCCGTGACGACGGTGTGGTCGCCTTCGGCGCGGGCGGTGACGGCGATGTCGAGGGCGCTGCGCAGGAGGGCGAGGTCGCGACCGCCCGGGAAGCGATGGCTGCGGTGGCGGCCGCGGGCGTCGTCGACCCAGGGCATGTGACAGCCCTGGCACTGGGTCTGTTCGGTGGCCGCGGCGCTGTCGAGCCACTCGGCGTAGGTGTCCTGCATGGGTTCCGCCGTCTCGAAGTGGGCGCCGCCGCGGCCCGTGTCGCCGGGGAAATTGAACTGGTGGCATCCGCCGCAGTAGCGGCTCTCGGACATCGCGCGCACGGCCATCACCGGGTGCGGCGCGTTGCGCGAACCACCAGTGCCAAGGACGTGCTCGTCGCGCACGTGGCAGACAGCGCAGGACACACCATCGTCGGCCGCGACGCCGCGCGGGGAGGAGCCGGTGTGCGAGGGCGCGTGGCAGTTGCGGCAGAAGGCCATGGGCTCCACGGCGTAGGCCGACTGGAAGACCTCGTCGGTCCACGAGGCGGCGTGCATGGACGAGCGCCACTCGGCGGCGATGGCGGCGTGGCAGGTGGCGCAGCTCGCGGCGTCGGTGGAGGCGAGGCCGCGCGGGGTGGGTCCCACCGTCACCGTCGAGCGGCCGCCCGAGAAGAGAGCCTCGACCGTGACGTGACCGGTCCCGCGCGCAACGCCAGAGAGGGCGCCGACGAGCAAGGCGGCGACGAGCAGGGCGGGGGTGACGCGCACCGCCCGGTGCAGTGCAACGCGCGGGCCTCCATGGGGACTCGTGCCGTTCCGCCGGAGATGTAGAGGGGTGGGAGAAGGCCGCCAGGACGCAAGGATCGCAAGGATCAGAGGAGAGACGAGGTGGAGGTCTGTGGCTCGAAACCTTCGTCCCTTGCGGCCCTTGCGCCCTTGCGGCCGGATCCGTTTCCGCGCGCCCAATCCACTGTGTCGAGGGACTACGGCTGGCAGCGGAAGCGCTGCGAGAGTCCGCGGGCGAAGCCGTTGCGTGGAGCGCGTCCCAGCACCCACGCGGCGTGTTGGCAGACACACGCCCGGTCTTCGTGGACGGCGCAGCGGTAGAGCACCGCCCGATGCGCAGGAACGCCATCGGGTCGCAGCCGCAGCGCGCGGAGAGCGGCCTCGTCGGCGACCTGGTCGCGGTGGTTCGCTGCGGCCGCGGCGGCGCGGAGCACCCACGCGATGGAGGCGTCGGGCGCGTCGGTGATGGCGCGCGCGGACTCTTCCCAGGAGGCGGTGGCGAGCGTGGGGTCGGCGGCCCAGGCGGAGATGTCTTCGGACCAGTGCATGGGACGCAGCGCGCGGTACGCGAAGCGGGCGAGGTGGGGGTTGTCGGCGTCGCGAAGGGCGACGAAGGCGCGGTCGTCGAAGTAGGTGAGCGACCAGCCGGGGTGGCGCTGAAACCACTCGATGCGGGCGTCGCTGTTCACGATGGCGAGGCCGATGTCGTAGCGGGGGACGAGGCGTTCGAGGCGCTCGAAGTCGGGCTGCAACGCGTCGCGCAGGAAGCCCGGGTCGTACAGCGCCCACGAGCGCCCATCAGAGAACACCGGGTGCCGCGCGCCGAGCGTGAACATCAGGTAGCCGCCGTCATCGAAATCGTTGAGCAGGCGACCGCGCGGTTGGTGCTGGTTGACCCAGCGCGCGGCGCCGACGGGAAACGCACCGGGCAGGAGGCCCACGCCGACGGGCTTGCGCTGCATCGTGATGGTGGTGAATCCGAGCGCGACGACAGCGAGGGCGGTGAGCGCGCGGACGACGGTGGTGCGCTGGAGCAGGGCCGCGAGGCCAAGGGCGGAGAGCGGCGCGACGGCGATGGCGGCGAGGGGGACGAAGCGCATGGCGCGCACGGCGAGGACGGTGGTTCCGAGGGCGACGAGGACGGCGGTGGGGTCGAGGCGGGCGCGGGTCGGGCGGTGCACGACGGCGACGACGGCGAGCGCGAGGAGGGCTTCGAGCGCGAGGTTGACCGGGACGCCGAGCGGCATGCGGTACATGGGCTTCCACTCGGTGATGAGCGCCATCAGCGAGGGGTCGACCATGTGGCCGAAGCCGGCGCGCAATCGGTCGACGGGGTGCACGGCGACGAAGAGCGCGAGGGCTCCGAGGGCGACGGGGCCGAGGGTGTTGCGGAGGTCGAGCGGGGTCTTGTCGCGGCGCGCGGTGAAGGCACGGCCGACGGCATGCGCGGCGAGGGCGAGCAGGCCGAGCGGGGCGCTGGAGTGGAGGTTCTGCCAGAGCACCAGGAGGGGCGGGACGAGCCACGCGCCGTTGGGTCGGTCGAGGAGCAGCAGCGTCGCGGAGAAGAGCGCGAAGGTGAAGGTCTGCGGGCGCGGCGTGACGCGGAAGACGCCGACGCCCATGACCAGTGGCGAGAGGGCGAGGGCGGTGAGGGGAGCGACGTGGCGGGTGACGCGGCGGAGGGTGATGGCGACGCCGAGGCCGCCGAGGAGGGCCGTGAGGAGGACGACGCCGCGCAGGCCATCGAGGCGGTGCGAGGCGTAGAGGATGACGTCGGCGAGCCAGTCGACGAAGTCCCAGCGGCGGCCCGCGGCGGTGTGGGAGAAGCTGTCGACGGAGGGCACCGAGCGCGTGGCGGCGACGAAGCGACCGGTGTGCAGGTGCCAGAACGCGTCGGGGTCGAAGACCGGCGTGATGCGGTAGAGGCTCGTCGCGAGCCCACCGAGGAGGACCACCGCCCAGGCGAGTCGTCGGTCACGCGTGGTCGGTGGGTCGGCGTGGGCCATGCGCGACGAACATACGGGAGGAGTGCCCGCGGCGTCCTACCGGTCGGTGTACGGTGGGCGCGCCATGGCGAAGGTGAGTCGACGCGTGCTGCTCCCGCTCATCGCGCTGTCGAGCCCGCTCTCGCTCGCGGTGGAGACCGCCATCCGCACGGTGATGTTCACCAGCGACATGCGCGACCTGCGGTTGATGGTGCGCGACACGCTGACGCCCATCGCGTGGGGGTTCGTTCCGCTGACGGTGGCGGCCTCGGTGCTGGGCGTGCTGGTGCACCGCGTGGTGTTGCGGCGCGCGCTCGCGGCCGCGAAGCTGAAGGTGGGCCGACCCGACGCGGAGGAAAACGCCCGGATGACGGCGCTCTACATCGCCACGTCGGTTCCGCAGCTCCCGGCGCTGGGGGCGACGTTTCTCTTCACGGCCGGGGCGCGCTTCGTGCCGGTGATGACGACGCTGCTCATCGCGGCGGCGGGCGTGATGCTCCAGGGCATCACCACACCGCGGGACGAGTCCCTGCACCCACCGCCGTGATATGAACGAACCTGCGATGTCGAGCGCCACGCCATACCGCACGCCCCCCAAGACCGAGGCGCGCACCGTGGAGCCGACGCTGGTCGTCGTGTGGAAGGACTCCACCCGCGACACCCGCAGCAAGGTGGCGCTGCGCGGCTACTACCTGCTGATGCTGGAGGTCTTCGTGCTGTCGGTGGTGGCGATCGAGCTGCCCGAGGTCGCGATCGGCTGCGCGCTGGCGCTCGCGGTCTATCACGGCGTTCGCCGGGCCAGGCAGGTCGACCCGGGCTTCACGCTCGACGTACACGACGGCGCCCTCACCATCACCCGCGCGGGACAACCAGAGCCCGCGGTCTTGGCGCTCTCCGCCGTTCGCGACGTCGAGGTCGAGCGCAAGGGCATCGAGCGCGCGACGGACAAGCAGCGCTTCGGGCCGGTCACTGCGCCCACGGAGCTGACCGGCGCTCGCGACGTCGCGCGCATCGTCGTGGTGCTCGACGAGCCCGACGCGCCCGTGCGACTGACCGACGAATACGCGCCGGTGTTCATGTGCATGGAGCAGTTCGGGAAGGTGCGTACCTTCCTGCGTCGCCACGGGTGGAAGCCCATCGGTGAGCGCGACGAGGCGCCGCCCGTGCCGTCACCCCACACAGTCGTAGCCACGCCGCCGCGCTGACCGGGCGCTATCCGAGCTCGGCGCGCAGGTCGTCCATGAAGCGCTCGATCACCTCGTTGCGACGTCCCGCCATCGCGCGTCCGGTGGGGGTGTTCATGCCGTCGCGGAGCTTGAGCAGCTTCTTGTAGACGTGGTCGATGCCCCACAGCTTGTCGTCGGGCGCGCGCCGCTCGCAGAACGGGTCATCCACTTCATAGAACGGCCGCCGCATCACCGCGCAGGTCGCGAAGCACCGCGCCAGCCCGATGGCCCCGATGGCGTCGAGGCGGTCGGCGTCCTGCAACACCTTCGCTTCGAGGGTCGTCGGCGTCACGCCCAGTGAAAACGGGTGCACCGCGATGGCGTAGCCCACCGCCTCGACGAAGCCGTCGGGCGCGTCGTGCTCTCGCAGCAGCAGCCGCGCATGCTCGGCGCAGACCTCCCCCGAGCGGTGCGACTCCGGGTGCCCCTTGGGGTGATTGAACAGCTCATGCAGCAGCGCCGCCGTGGTGCAGACGTGGCGGTCGGCGCCCTCGGCCTCGGCGATGGTGCGGGCGCTCGCGACGACGCGCCGGACGTGGAGCCAGTCGTGGGCGGGGTCGTCGGTGCAGCGCGCGCGCGCGACGGGTTCGAGCGTGCGGAAGAGGGCGTCGAGGTCCATGGGGTGGGGACGATACCGCCTATCGGCGGCGGGGGACGTCGACGCGGTCGAGGTCGCGCAGGGCCACGGTCGCGGGGAAGATGGCGCGCGCCTCGGCGAGGTGGTCGTCGGTGCTGGTGTAGCGCTGCGAGAAGTGGGTGATGGCGAGCTTCTTCGCGCCCGCGGCGAGGGCGGTGCGCGCGGCGTCGACGGAGCTGGAGTGGCCGTAGGCGTCGGCGAGCTGCTGGTCGCGCGCGGCGAAGGTGGCCTCCATCACGAGGAGGTCGGCGTCGCGGGCGAGGGCCACGGCACCAGCACATGCGCGGGTGTCCATCACGAAGGCCACGACGCTGCCCTCCTTCGGAACGCTCACCTCGTCGACGGTCACGAGCCGCTCGCCGACGGGCAGTGAGCCGGCGTCGGAGAGGGCCTTCACCATCGGGCCGTGCACGCCGAGCGCGGCGAGACGATCGGGCAGAAACCTTCGTCCAGCGCGCTCTTCCAAGCGGTAGCCGAGCGTCGGGACGGGGTGGTCGAGCACGTGCGCGAGGAGGCGGTAGCTCTCGGTCTCGGCGACAACGGCGAGGGTGTCGGGGGCGATCTCGATGGGTGCGGGGATGATGGTCGCGGCGTGGTGGTAGATCGACGAGTCGCGGAGGCGCTCGAAGTACACCTGCCCCGAGGCGGGGTAGTGCACCGTGACCGGGTGGGCGCAGCGGTCGAGGGAGAGGCGCTGCAGGATGCCCGCGAGGCCGAGGCAGTGGTCGCCGTGGAAGTGGGTGACAAACACCCGGTGGATGGCGCTGGCGGGGAGCTCGCCGAAGACCATCTGGCGCTGGGTTCCTTCGCCGGGGTCGAAGAGGAATCCCTCGTCGTCCCAGCGCAGGAAATAGCCGTTGTGGTTGCGGCGGCGGGTCGGAACCTGGGACGCCGTCCCGAGGGCCAGGAGTTCGCGGTTGCTCATTGGAAGAGGGGGTGGGGAGGTTGAACGCGCGATCATGCAGGGAGTGGGCACCGCAGGCGAGGACCGATAGACTCCGCCGCGCTGTGAGCGACAAGAACCGACCGGGAGTCCCATCGACGGCGCCGCCCCCTGTGCCTGCGGACGCGCGGCGTGACAACACCGAGGTGCGCGACAGCACGCCGATGCTCCTGACCAAGCGCACCGACTCGGGCGCGCGGCCCGCCCCGCGACCCCCGGCGAGCGCGGGCGACCCCGCGAGCGGCTCACTCATCGGCGGTGGGAGTACCCAGCAGCGGCTCGACCTCGCGAGCGCGGCGCTCAAGCTGCGCGGCGAGCAGGTGAGCGCGCGGGTGGTGTTCTTCAACCCCGAGCAGCGGACCAACGCCGAGCTCGACGCGATCACGCAGCAGGTGATCGACGAGCTCAAGGCCATCCAGGACGTTCGGCAGTCGCAGCGGCCCGAGTCGAAGGTCAGCAGCGCCGACTACGAGATCGACCTCATCGCCGTGCTCAGGAAGAGCCTGGAGCAGATCCTCGACCCCCGCCGCGGCACCTTCCTCAAGCTCAAGCTCGACCTGCTCTCGCGGCGCTTCACGACGCTGTTCTTCGAGTTCGCGCTGGGGGTCAACGCGAGCCCGAAGGAGCTCGCCGCCCGCGTGGTGCACAGCCCCGAGCAGGCGCTCTACACCGCGGTGCTGCGCAACCAGCAGCGGCTGCGCGACGACCTGCGCTCACTCAAGTACGACCGCGAGGAGTTTCACGACACGGCGCTGGAGAAGCTGTCGCGGTGGGAGCGCGACCTCCAGTCGGCGTACCTCTCGCAGCGCGCGCCGGAGCTGGGTCGGCTGCTGCCCATCGTGGTGGAGGTGTTCACGGAGTTCTTCCGGGATGGGTTTCGAAGCAACCTGGGAGAGTTCTGCTGGGCGGTGGTGCGCGAGGCCAACGTGGCGCGCGCGGGCGACCCCATCCACGGGATGCCGCGCGTCGGGCCGCGGGCGTTTCCGCGGTTTCGCGAGGTGTTCGAGAAGCACTTCCTGGAAGACCTCGTGCTCAACGTGCAAGACCCGCTGGTGGCGCGGCTCGACGCGACGGACGCCTCGCTGCGGCCCGAGACGAGAGGGTTCGTGGCTGATCCGCGGGTGTTCAGCACGGCGTGCGCGGTGATGTGCGACGCGTTCTACGACCACCTGCACAGCGAGGGGCTGCTCGACCTCCCGGCGCAGTGGCGGCAGGCCCTCAAGGACGCGTAGCGCGGGGTGCGCGGACGACTGCGGCGGCGGTCTTCGCGGTGACGGCGCGCTTGAGCCAGCGGTCGAGGGTAGGCCGGTCGGCGCAGGCGAGAACCTGAGCGCGAATGGCCTCGCTCACCGCGACGCCGCGCGCTTCGAGCACCTTGAGCACCGCGAGCGCTTCACCGCGGGCTTCACCGCGGGCCTCACCGCGGGCTTCACCGCGGGCGCTGGCCGCGGACTCGATCTTCTCCAGCCAGGGAGGCGCTGGCAGCTCGAAGATGTTTTCGGTGCTCATGGTGAGGTTCTCCAGGAGGTCGCGGAGGACTGGTGAAAGCGCGCGCCGCAGGGCCAGAAGATACGCGCACATGGGGAGCGTCGAGCACGTCGAGGGCCGCTGGAATCGCCCGCACGAGGTCCACAGCGTCGGGATTGTCCGCATGGGCGAGCGCCGCGGCGATGGTGAACTCGGGTGCGGCCCGAGCCGTCTCTTCGTCGACGGAGGCTGATGCTCCAATGAAGGCATCGCCCTCCCGTAACAGAGCCCGCGTCCGCTGCAACCCGTCGGTGACATACCCTGACGCGCCCTTGCGAACCCCTGGTACGCTCCGCTCCCTCGCGATGACCCGCCGCTCGCTCCCGCTCCTCCAGCGCTCGCCCGACTCGGCGCTGCCGCCGCTCCAGGCGCGCTGGCTCACGGCCGCGCTCGACGACCCGTCGCTGCCCGACGAGGTCAACGCCACCTGCGACGACTGCGCGATGATCGACTCCGCCGCTCCGCCCGGCGCGATGGTCTTCTCGCCCGACACCCGTTGCTGCACCTTCCTCCCGACGCTCGCCAACTTCCTCGTCGGTGGTGCGCTCCGCGATGCTTCGCCCGTCGCCGCCGCGTCCATCCGTCGCCGCATCGCTGATGCGTCGGACCTCTCCCCGCTCGGCCTCCTCGCCGACCACGCGACGGTCTCTTCGCATCACACCGACGTTGCCCACTTTGGTCGCGACGTCTCGCTGCGCTGTCCCCACTACGAGCCCGTCACGGGACGCTGCGGCGTCTGGGCGTGGCGCGAGGCCACCTGCGCGACGTGGTTCTGCAAGCACACCCGCGGCGAGCGCTCCAAGGCCCTCTGGAACCGCCTCCAACAGCTCCTCACCCGCCTCGAACGCGCCGTCGCCTGGCACTGCGCGCTCACCCTCGACATTCCCCCCGAAGCCATCGCTCGCCTCGCGCCGCTCGACCAACCGCACGGCAACCCGCGCGCCGATGTCCTCGTCTCCGCCGACGCGGCGTGGGGCCGCTGGGCCTCCGACATCGATGGGTACTTCATCGCCTGCACCGTCGTCGCCGAGTCGCTCTCGGCCCGCGACGCGCTCGCCCTCGGTGGCGCCGAGGTGCTCGCCCTCGCACGCACCGTGCGTCTCGCGCAGGCGCAGCTCCGCGAGGAGTCGCTGCCGTCACGGCTCGCGCTCGGCCGCGCGCAGGTCGTCGGTCTCACCGCCGACACGGTGCGCGTGCAGGGGTACAGCCACCTCGATCCGCTGACGGTGCCGCGGGTGCTCTTCGATCAGCTCCACCACTTCGATGGGCGGCCCACCGACGCGGCGATCGCAGCAGCGACGGGCGCAGCGGGCGAGGAGGTGCCGGCGGACGCCGTCGCGATGCTGGTGGACTTCGGCGTGCTGACCCGCGCGTAGCTACTGCGTCGCGTCGCGCTCCACTTCGCACAGCGCGCCGTTGGGATCCCCATTGCTCGGATCCGTCTGCCGGTGCGACGTCACGTTCTGCCAGGGAGCTCCGTCGCGCGTCACCACGCACCGCACCTGCTCGGGTTGCCAGTGGCAGCTCGCCGGGACCACGGCCTTCAAGCGCACCGTCTGGTGCCCGGTGCTCGCGATGCCTTCGCCCTCCCACGGCAGCGCCTGACGGTCCGTGTGGGCCGCCTCGCCGACCGCGTAGTCGAGCGCCACTTCGCAGCCCTGCGGCCCCTCCACCGCGAAGGCAAACTGGTGCGCCACGTTGCGCCCCTTCCACCAGTCGTAGCCCTTCCATCCCGCCGCAGCGATGAGGGCCAGAACGATCAATCCCTTCACCTTGTCGCCCATGCGCCGGGAGACTACGCCCATCACTCACACGGATGACAGATGTCCCGCGGTTGACCCACCGCGTCAGCTTGACCTATCTCCCCCCGCGTCTCAGCCCTCTGAGCCCCTCCGATGCCCTCACGGCCCGTCCGCTCCCCCGGAAAGGATTGACCCCCCTACGATGCGATCCGAGCACGAGACCAGCGCCCTCCTCGACCCCTCCGACACCTTCGTCCACCGCCACGTCGGCCCCAGCGACGATGACGTCTCGGCCATGCTCGCCACCATCGGCGCCGCCTCCCTCGACGCCCTCGCCGACGAGACCGTCCCGGCCAACATCCGCCTCCAGCGCCCATTGCGCATCGAGCTCTCGCAGCACGGCGTCGACGATGCCACCGCCCGCAGCGAGCACGGCCTGCTCTCGCTCCTCCACCGCGTCGCCTCGGAAAACCAGCGGTTCCGGTCGTGTATCGGGCTCGGGTACCACCCGACCATCACGCCGCCCGTCATCCAGCGAAACATCCTCGAAGACCCGGGCTGGTACACGCAATACACGCCCTACCAGGCCGAGATCGCCCAGGGCCGCCTCGAAGCCCTGCTCAACTTCCAGACCCTCGTCTCCGACCTCACCGGCCTCCCCCTCGCCGGCGCCTCCCTCCTCGACGAAGGAACCGCCGCCGCCGAAGCCATGGCCATGTGCGTGACCATCGCCGGCGGTCACGACACCCCGCGCACCTTCCTCGTCGACCAGGGCTGCCACCCGCAGACCATCGCCGTCGTCGCGACCCGCGCCGAAGCCCTCGGCGTCAAGGTCACCACCGTCGACGCCCACGCCGCGCTGCCCGTCGATGCGAGCGCGCCCGTCTGCGGTCTGCTCCTCCAGTACCCCGCAACGGACGGCTCCATCGCCGACTGGCGCGAGACCATTGAGCGCGCCCACGCCGCGGGCGCCCAGGTCGTGATGGCCACCGACCTCCTCGCGCTCGTCTCACTCACCTCGCCGGGCGAGCTCGGCGCCGACATCGCCGTCGGCAACAGCCAGCGCTTCGGCGTCCCCATGGGCTTCGGCGGACCGCACGCCGCGTTCATCTCGACGAAGAGCGAACACGCCCGCCGTATGCCCGGCCGCATCATCGGCGTGTCGCGTGATGCTCACGGTCAGGTCGCGCTGCGCATGGCGATCCAGACGCGCGAGCAGCACATCCGCCGCGACAAGGCGACGAGCAACATCTGCACGGCGCAGGCGCTGCTGGCCATCATGGCCGGGATGTACGCCGTCTATCACGGTCCTGATGGGTTGCGGCGCATCGCGGTGCGCACCCACGCCATGGCCCGCGCGCTCGGCGAGGGTCTGCGTCGCCTCGGGCACACCATCGTGCACGGCGAGTTCTTCGATACGCTGCGCGTGCAGGTCGCCGGCGGCCGCGCGAGCGACGTCATCACGCGCGCCCACCAGCACCGCATCAACCTCCGCGAGCACGCCGACGGCACCCTCGGCGTCGCCCTCGACGAGGCCACCACGCGCGACGAGCTGCGCACGCTGTTCACCGTCTTCGACCTCGCGGGCAACCGCTCGGCGACGATGTCGCCCGATGCGCTCCTCCGCGAGTCGCCCGTCGCGCTGCCTGCGTCGCTCGCGCGCAGGTCGGCGATCCTCACGCACCCGGTGTTCAGCGCGTACCACTCGGAGACGCAGCTCCTTCGCTACATCACCAAGCTGCGCGGGCGCGACCTGTCGCTGACGCACTCGATGATCCCGCTCGGGTCGTGCACGATGAAGCTCAACGCCACCAGCGAGATGCTCCCGGTGACCTGGGCGGCCTTCGGCGACATGCACCCGTTCGCGCCGTCGGAGCAGACCCGCGGCTACCACAAGCTCTTCGCCGACCTCGAACGCTGGCTCGCGGAGATCACCGGCTTCGACGCGGTGAGCCTTCAGCCCAACGCCGGGTCGCAGGGCGAGTTCGCCGGGCTCATGGTCATCCGCGCGTACCACCGCGCGCGCGGCGATTTCCACCGCGACATCTGCCTCATCCCCGACTCCGCCCACGGGACCAAC
Organism: Polyangiales bacterium; assembly: GCA_044229975.1. Lineage (GTDB taxonomy): Bacteria > Myxococcota_A > Polyangia > Polyangiales > SCUS01. The sequence continues at coordinate 278,064 of JBGARZ010000011.1, read as the reverse complement.
CCGGCCAGCGCCGTCATCGCGGGCATGCGGGTGGTGGCCGTGAAGTGCACCGCCAACGGCGACGTGGACGTGGCCGACCTGCACGCGAAGGTCGAGGCCCACAAGGACAACCTCGCGGCGCTGATGGTGACGTACCCGTCGACGCACGGGGTGTTCGAGGAGGAGATCCGCGCGATCTGCGAGGAGGTCCACTCGCACGGCGGTCAGGTCTACATGGACGGCGCCAACCTCAACGCGCAGGTGGGCCTGTGCCGCCCCGGCGACATCGGCGCGGACGTCTGCCACATGAACCTCCACAAGACGTTCTGCATCCCGCACGGCGGCGGCGGACCGGGCATGGGACCCATCGCGATGGCGAAGCACCTCGCGCCGTACCTGCCGGGTCACCCGGTGAGCGCGCCCGCGGTGGCGGGCCCCGACGCCATCGGGCCGATCAGCGCGGCGGGCTACGGGAGCGCGAGCATCCTGACGATCCCGTGGGTGTACATCGCGCTCATGGGCGGTGATGGGTTGAAGCGCGCGACGCAGGTGGCGATCCTCAACGCCAACTACATGGCCAAGCGCCTGGAGGGCGTGTACCCGGTGCTGTACCGGGGCGCGCGCGGGCGCGTGGCGCACGAGTTCATCATGGACCTGCGACCCTTCGAGAAGACCTCGGGGGTGAAGGTCGACGACGTGGCGAAGCGGCTGATGGACTTCGGGTTCCACGCGCCGACGATGAGCTTCCCGGTGCCGGGGACGCTGATGATCGAGCCGACGGAGAGCGAGTCCAGGAGCGAGCTCGATCGGTTGTGCGAGGCGCTCATCGTGATCCGCGAAGAGATCCGCGCGATCGAAGAGGGGCGCAGCGATCGCAACGACAACGCGCTGAAGCACGCGCCGCACACGGCGGCGGCGATCGCGAGCGAGTCGTGGAAGCACGCGTACTCACGCGAGCAGGCGGCGTACCCGGTGGCGTGGTTGAAGGACCACAAGTTCTGGCCGGCGGTGGGGCGCATCGACAACCCGTATGGGGACCGCAATCTGGTGTGCACGTGCCCGCCGATGAGCGAGTACGCGAGCTTGTAGGAGCGGGTTGCGCCGTGCGTGCGCGGCGCTCTCCACGACTCGCCCACGTCCCAGCGCCTGCAAACCGATCCTTGAGTTGCGACGGCCGCGTCGTACGACGAGTCTGTCGTACGGCGCGCATCACGATGCTCACCGTTCGCGGTATCGCGATGCGCTCCATCACCGACAACCCGACGGGGTGTTCTAGTACCTCGCCACAGGGGACCTGAAGGGTTGAAAGCCGCCAGGGCGCGAGGGTCGCAAGGACGAGACGGGGTGAGGGTGATTCGCTCGGCGGGGGTCGGTTGTGAGTGCGCGGTCCAGTCGTTTCTCCCTTGCGACCCTCGCGCCCTGGTGGCTTCTTCAACCCTTCAAGTCCCCCGTGGCGAGGTACTAGTGGGTACCAACGGCGGCCGCGTGCTGCGCCACCGCCACGACGAGGAGCGAACGTCGCGCTCATCGGGAACCTCACGGCCAATCCGGCATCGATGTCGGGGTGCATCGCTCCGCGCTCGGCCTGGTGTTCGTGATGGGGTGCGTCCACCCGGCACTGCCTCGTGCGCGGGTCGCGCCGCCGGTCGTGTCGCCGCCCGCGGCTCGCGCGGTCGATGCCGTCGTCGACCCGGGCTGCGAGGACGTCGCGCTACCCGCGATCAACGCCGTCATTCGTGTGCCCGTGACGCACGTGGGGCGGGCGCTTCGACCGGTGATCCATGCCGTCTGCGCGTGTACGCGTGCGGGCGCAACGGTCCGGGTGCGGGCGCGGATCGAGCCCGAGGCGGGGCGGGTGAGCGCGCATGTCGATGGCGATGAGGCGATCGATGCGTGCGTTCAGCAGACGCTTGTCGGAGCGTTCGAGCCGTTCGTGGTGGGGAGCGATGTGATCGGCCGAGAGACGTACCGCCCGTTGCCGCGGGGCGGGATGGCGAACGTCGAGAGCACGACGACGACGACACGCATCGCCTACCCCTTCGTGCTGGTGCATCGCTGAGCCCGGAGCCCCGGCGGCGGCGTCGCGGTCTCGCGGACGGCCTCCGCGGACGGCTGCTACATCTGCGCGCGGGGCAGCTCGGCCTCGTGTCGCGACTACTGCCACTACTCGGGCTCCGACACCTACGCCAACCGCCATGGCTGCGAGGCGCGCGGCGGTCGCATCGGCGGCACGGCGAGCTGCCCGTCGGCCACCAACCTCCGCGTGTGCATGGTGCCGGTGCGGAGCGCGCCGCTCGCCGTCTGCGATCACGACCACCCCAACGGCTGATCTGCGCGGCCACCCCCGCCGATCACGCGTCGTTCCGAACCCGCGTGATCGGCGCCCTGATTCCGCGACCGGGTCCAACCACGATTCTCAGTCCGTTGTCGCGGCGCGGGCGCGGCTGTACCAGCACCCCGTCGCAGGGGAGGTGAAAGGTTGGAGAGGCCGCAAGATCGCAAGGGTCGCAAGGGAGGAACGACCAGAACGCCTCACGAACACCTCATCTCATCGTCGTCCTTGCGACCCTCGCGCCCTTGCGGCCTCTCCAACCTCCCGCCTCCCCTGCGACGTGGGACCCGGTGAGCGTGCTGCGGTTGGAGCCCGTGCGTCGATGTTCGCGAGGATGCGGTACCACTCCAGCCCGCGGTCGACGGGCGAGCGAAGACGCGGCCAGCGCCGGGGGCGTCGCGCGCGGGGGGCGCTCTGATTCCACGGCAGCTGATAACTGCAGTCCCATGGTTCGATGCGAACACCCCACGACTTGCGCAAGCCCGTAAACGGGTGGATGAGCGGCGCGAGCCCGCCCTCGATCGAGATGAGACAGTCGTCGGTCGCGTAGGCGAGGAGCGCGGGCGTGAAGGGGTCGGGCCAGCGCGGATCGCCCGGAGGGTCGTCCACGAGCAGCGTGCGCAGGAGCGGCGCCTCCGACGGATTCTCGGCGGCGCGGCGCAGGAGCGCGTGCCCAAGGAGAAGGGGCGTCACGGGGCGCAGGAGGTCGACCAGCCCGTAGTCGTCGAGCAGTGATCGCACGGCGGCGCCCGCCCGACCCGCGGCGTGCGGCGCCGCGGTGCCCAGCGTCTCGCCGAGAAGCTCCAGCGGTTGATACAGGGCCGGTTGGATGAAGGTCCACACGCAGGCACCTTCCCCGCGCTCGCGCGGGAAGGGGGCGTGCACGGAGGGCGTCGTCGCGAGCGGCAGCACCCAACCGGACAGCGACTGCGACGACTGGCGCGCCAGCGCCTCGACGACCGCGAGACGGTCCCATCTCGAGGCCATCTGCACGCACGCCGCGACGCTGGGCGGACACGGCCCGATCGGACCCATCACCCGCTGTGTGTACGGGAGACTTTCGGACCCGATGCCGTCGTCCGACGACGCCTGCGGCGCGTCCCCGAGCGTACGGACCGACGAAGGCTCCGGTGGTGGCTCGCGCTGCGCGTACCGCCGGGTCGCGTCGTCGACCGCGGCGAGCGGGATGAACCCCCGCGTCGCGAGCACCTCCCACGCCTCGCGTGGGTCGGTGAGGCCCTCGACCGCGGCGAGACACTCGGCGCGGCGGTTGTTCCGCCGCCATGGCCAGAGCGGGTGGGAGCGCCACGTCTTGCGGTCGAGCAGGTCGATGGTCGGGAGATCGTTCACGAGCTCCATGGCGGAGGGGGCCACGATAACGCGCTCGGACGAGGCGTCGGCAGGAGACGGGCACGCGTCGGCGATCCTTCGACTACCCTCTCCGCATGCGCCGAGGTTCGCTCCGACAGGTCGTCAACTACGGTCGCAACGTCGTGTTCGCGCCCGCCGAGATCGCGACCCCGCGCTCCGCCACCGAGCTGCGGGAGGTCGTCCGGCGTTCGGCGCGGGTGCGGGTGATGGGGTCGCGGCACTCGTGGTCGCGCGCGATCGTCACCGACGACACGCTGGTTTCGCTCGAACACATGACCCGCATCGTGGCCGTCGACGAGGCGACCTTGCGGGTGACCGTGGAGGCGGGCGTCACGCTCCGCGCGCTCATCGCGCAGCTCGACCGGCGCGGACTGGCGCTCGCCAACCTCGGCTCCATCGACCGACAGACCGTCGCGGGCGCCATCTCGACCGGCACCCACGGGACGGGCCTCGCGTTTCAGTGCCTCGCCTCGCAGGTCGTCGCGCTGCGGCTCGTCGACGGGCGCGGCGAGGAGCGCGCGCTGCGGAAGGGCGACGCGGACTTCGACGCCGTGGTCGTCGGGCTCGGCTGCTGCGGCGTGGTCTACGAGGTGACGCTCCAGGTGGTGCGCGCGTTTCAGATGCACGCGATCACCGAGCGCGCGCCCTTCGACGAGGTGGTCGATCGCCTCGACGAGCACCTGCGGGCCTACGACCATTTCAAGCTCTGGTGGCTCGTCCCCGACGACCACGTCATCGTCTTCAAGAACCGCCGCACCGACGCGCCCCGCAACGACAGCGAGTTCGTCCGGTGGTTCAAGGACGAGCTCCTGTCGGTCGCGGTGTACCGCTCGCTCGTCGCGCTGGAGCGCCTCGACCGCAAGCGGCTCGTTCCGCTCGTCAACCGCCTCCTCGGCCGCGAGGTGGGCAAGCGCTACGAGCGCATCTGCAAGAGCCACGTGGGCTTCCTCACGCCTGATCCGCCGGTGCACCGCGAGACCGAGTGGGCCTTCGACCTGGCCGACGCGCCGCGCCTCTTGCGCGAGTACCGCCGCTGTCTGCTCGACAGTGGGCACACGTACAACTTCATCCAGGAGATCCGCTTCTCGCGCGGCGACGACTTCTGGCTGAGCCCCGCGTACGGCCGCGACTCGATCTGGCTCGGCATGTACAACATGGACTCCGACGAGCGCTGGGCCGATCAGCTCCGGGCGTTCGAGGCCTTCGCGGTGCGCAACGGCGGGCGCCCGCACTGGGGGAAGGAGGCGAGCTTCGACCCCGCGTACCTGCGCGGGCAGCTCCCGCGACTCGAAGACTTCCGGGAGCTCGCGGCGCGGTACGACCCCGACGGAAAGCTCGCCAACGACTGGGCGCGGCGCGTACTCGGCGTCGGCTGACGCGCTCTCCACACTCGCGTCCGTCGTGACGTAGATCGTCGCACCCACCGCCGCGCCGGTGACGACTTCTGTCAGCGCTGCGGCCTTCTGGGCACGATACAGTGCCAGGTCGAACCCGATGCCCTCCGCGGACGCCACCACAGCTCGCCCGGCGCCTCCCGGTCTCTTCGCGGCCCTCGCCTCGGACGACGAACTCTCTGCCCTCGCGCACCACATGGCGGTGCTCGGCTGGCACCGCTGGGCGTGGTGCGTCGGCCTCGTCTTCGACGTCTTCGGGCTGTGGCTCGTGTGGCCCGGCGCGTCGTGGCGCGTCGTGCTCGGCTGCCGCCTCATCGGCGCTCCGTTGCACCCGCTGCTCACGTGGCTGGCGCGCTCGGGGCGGCTGCCGGCCACCACCGTCGGCCTGCTCGCGCTCTTCTCCAACTTCATCTTCGTGGCGCTGATGGCGCGCCAGGGCGTCGAGTTCGGCGGGCTCAACAGCCCGTACCTCTTCGGGCTCACGACCTTCGTGATGGCCTCGCCGCTCGTCGCCGAGGTGCGCCGCTCGCGCCTCTACCTCGTCGTGCTCACCTGGTTCGTCATCTGGACCGCGATGCTCGTCGCCGTGGTCGAGACGTACCCGGCCGTGGCGCGGCAGTGGCGCGACGTCGCGTCGGTCGCCACCTACTTCGGCGAGTGGGTGCTCATCGCCGCCGTGTACGTGGTGGGCATGGAGGCGGCCATGGAGATCGGCACCCTCCGCCGCCAGCTCCGCGAGGCGCGCAAGCTCGCGGGCTACCGGCTCAAGCTCCGCCTCGGAGCCGGCGGCATGAACGAGGTGTGGCTCGCCTGGGACGAGGTGCACGAGCGCGACGTCGCGCTGAAGATCCTGCACGACGCGCCCTCGTCGGCCGTCGCGCGGCGCTTCGAGCGCGAGGCCGAGGCGCTGCGGGCGCTGTCGTCGCCCCACACCGTGCGGGTGCTCGACTTCGGCGCGAGCGACGACGGCGTGCGCTTCCTGGCGATGGAGCGCCTCGTCGGCATCGACCTCGACCGCCTCGTGCGCGAGTCCGGCCCGCTGCCCCCGGCGCGCGCCGTCCACCTCGTGCGGCAGGCGTGCAGCTCGCTCGGCGAGGCCCACGCCGCGGGCATCGTGCACCGCGACGTGAAGCCGTCCAACCTCTTCCTCGGCGAGCACACCGGCGGCGACCACCTCACGGTCATCGACTTCGGCATCGCCCGCCGCGTCGACACCCGCGACGCCCGGCTCACCGCCACTGGTGACGCCATCGGCACGCCGCACTTCATCGCGCCGGAGTCCCTGCTCGGCGACGACTCCGACGCGCGCGGCGACCTCTACGGCCTCGGCGCGACGCTCTACTTCCTGCTCACCGGGACGCGCCCCTTCGAGGGGCTCTCGGGCCTCGCCCTCGTCGGCGCGATCAGCAGCGCGCGGCCCGATCCGCCCTCGTCGCGGGCGCCCGCCGTCTCCGCCCGCCTCGACGCCGTCGTGCTGCGCTGCCTCGCCGCCGTCCCCGCGCAGCGCTTCTCGGACATGGCCACCCTCGACACGGCCCTCGGCGCGCTCGACCTCGCGTGGTCCGCCGAGGAGGCCGCCGCCGCGAACGCCCGCACCGAGCGGAGGTCCGCGGCGCCGGGGGTCCACGACGAGGCGACGCGCCCCGAGCACCGCCCGTCGGTGCGGCCGGGCCCCGCCATTCGCATGGTGTCGAGTCGACCGCCGCCGCCGTTGCCGCGCGACCCGTCGCCGTGACGCAACCGAGGAGCGCGACGACGACCGCGGACGACGAGCGCGAGTGGCAGGCGCAGTTTCGCCGCGACGTGTTTCCCGCCGAGATGGCCGCCGTGCGCGACCGCCGCCTCGCCCACGCCGCTGCCCTCGCTGGCTCGCCGCTGCCCACCGAGCCGTCGCCCGTCGACCCCGCAGAACGTCCCTCCACCCGTCACGGCCTCGTCGGTCTCGCCCTCTCGGGGGGCGGCATGCGCTCGGCGGCGTTCAACCTCGGCGTGCTCCAGGCGCTGCACCGCGCGGGCCTCCTCGGCGCCGTCGACTACCTCTCCACCGTCTCGGGCGGCGGCTGGATCGGCGCTGCCCTCCAGTCCCTCCTCCGCGAACCCGGCGCGCCCTTTCCCTTCGCCCCGGAGTCCGGTGTCCCGACCGAGAGCCGCGTCGTCTCGTACCTCCGCGGGCGCTCCAACGCCCTGCTCCCGTCGGGGCTGCGCGGCGGGGTGTTTCTCGCGGCGTCGATGATCCGCGGACAGCTCGTCACCGTCGCGCTGCTGCTGCCCGCCGCGCTCCTCCTCGCCATCGTCACCGCCCCGCTGGTGCTCGCCTACCTCCGCACCGCCGACGTCGCCGACCTCCGCGGCCTGCCGTGGACGTGGTTCACCCGCCACGCGCGACCCGCCCTCGCGGCCGTCGGCGCCTGGATGCTCGTCGGCTTCGTCTACACCCTCGTCTTCCGCCCAGGGCCGCGCGCCCGCTTCCGCCTCGAACGCTCCAACAGCATCCTCCTCGGCGCCGCCCTCGCCTTCTTCGCGCTCGAGCTCCAGCCCTTCATCATCGTCCGCTGGGCCCGCTTCGTCTTCAACGCCGACGACGACGCGCCCTCCTTCGGGCGCTACGCCCCGCAGCTCGCCGCGCTCGCCCTCTCGACGCTCTCCTTCGGTCCGCTCGCCGCCATGCTGCCGCGCGTCGCCCGCCCGCTCGCCCTCGGCCTCGCCTTCGTCGTGAGCGTCGCCACCCCGTATCTCTTCTTCGTGCATCGCTCCGCGGTGGTGATCCGCACCGCGCTCGACTCGGGCTTCGACTACGCCCCGATGACCGACGTGGCGCTCCCCGTCGCGCTGCTCGTCTTCCTCCTCATCGGCAGCTTCGACACCAACGACGTCTCGCTCCACAGCATCTTCCGCGACCGCATCGCGCGCACCTTCATCCTGCGCCGCCGCCCCACCGACCGCGCCGTCGAGCCCTACGGGCAGTCCGAACCCTACGAAGACCTCCGCCTCTCCGAGCTCAACCGCCCCGGATCGACAGCGCCCTACGCGCTCATCAACGCGTCGCTCAACCTCCAGGCCACCACCGATCGTTCGCGCTCGGGTCGGCAGGGAGACTTCTTCGTCTTCAGCGCGCGCCACGTCGGCTCCGACCGTACCGGCTACTGCCCCACCGAGGCGCTCGAAGCGGTCGTGCCGGGGATGACCCTCGCCACCGCCGTCGCAGTCTCCGCCGCCGCCGCGTCGCCCAACATGGGCACGTACACCCTGCGCGCCCTCGTGGTGCTCATGACCTTCCTCAACCTGCGGCTGGGCTTCTGGCTCCCGCACCCCGGTCGCCTCCGTCGCTGGCTCCCGACCGACTGGGCGAGCCGCTCGGCGCAGTGGCGCTCGCTCGCGATGTGGAAGTGGTACCCCGCCGTCCGGTACTTCTTCCGCGAGCTGGCGAGCCGCATCGACGACCGCGGGCAGCACGTCTACCTCACCGACGGCGGGCACCTGGAGAACACCGGCGCGTACGAGCTCCTGCGCCGCCGCTGCAAGGTCATCATCGTGAGCGACGCGGAGGAAGACCGCTTCGTGCGCTTCGGCGGCCTCGCGGCGCTGCTGCGCTACGCGCGCCTCGACCTCCAGACCCGCATCGACCTCGACCTCGGCGACCTGCGCTGCAACGAGGACGGAACCTCCCGCCGCCACGCCGCGCTCGGCCTCATCACGTACCCCGCGCTCGACGACGGAACGCCCGAAGAGCACGGCCGGCTCGTCTACCTGAAGTCGTCGCTGACGGCCGACGAGGACGAGCTCATCCGCGAGTACCGCTCGCGCTTCGGCGACTTCCCCCACCAATCGACCTCCGACCAGCTCTTCGACGAGGCGCAGTTCGAGGCCTACCGCTCGCTCGGCACGCACGTCGTCGAGGGTGTCGTCGCGCGCGCCGCCGTCGGCTCCGACGACCTCGTGGCGAGCTGGATCGACGACCTCCACGCGCGCCTCTCCCGCGACGCCTCGGTGGAGCCCGCGTTCGCGCAGATGCGCGACGAGCTGGAGGAGGTCGAGGCCATGCTCCAGGAGGCTGCCCTCGCGCCGTACTTCGCCGAGCTGTACCCCGAGCTCGCCGCTCCGACCGTTGCAGACGTCGCGGTGATTGCGCCGCCGCCCGAGCGGCTGTTCACGGTGGTCACGCGGCAGGTGCATCTGATGGTGACGGTGTTCAATGAGCTGGGGCTCGACGTGCCGGGTGCGTACGTCGTCGCGCGCCACCAGGGATGGATCAACACCTTCCGCCGCTGGTCGGCCGCGCCCACCTTCCGTCGCTACTGGCTGGTGCTGGTGCACGCGGAGAGCGCGGCGTTTCTACAGTTCTGTGAGCTGGCGCTGGGGCTGACGGTGGGCGTCGCGTGGCGCGAGGCCGACGCCGCGACGGTGCGCGCCGAGGGCGATTGGACCACCCGCCTCTGCGACGCAGCTTCGGTGGGAGAGCGCCTCTACCTGGGTCGACTCACGGTGTGCGGCGTCGACGGTCCAACGGCCTACGCCGCGCGGGTCGACGGAACGACCGTGCCAGGAGGATGCGTTCGCACGGGCTACGAGGGCGCCCTCGAACAGCGCGCGCAAGCGGCCCTCGACCGGGCGCTCGTCACGGCTCCATAGGCCACACGGGGCACCCGGTGCACTGCGGGTCGGGATGCGCGCCCGTCGGGACGTCGGGGCAGTGGTCCTGGGCGTCGGGAACGCGGTCGCGGTCGCGGTCGGGCGGGCCGCCGTCGAAGGCCGTGGCGAGGCGGGAGCGGTCGTTGACGACGAGCGGGCACATCGCCGTGCGCGCGGGGGTCGACGGTGGATCAGCGACGGTGAACTCCACGCGGTTGAAGCGGGCGCGGGTGGCGGCGGTCCAGTTGCGGCCGAGCGGGCGGGTGGAGCCGTAGGCGACGGCGGTGAGGCGGGCGGGCTCGATGCCGTGCGCGACGAGCCACGCGACGACGGCATCGGCGCGGCGCTGGGAGAGCGCGAGGGCGCGGGGCGCGGGCAGGCGGTCGTCGGCGTGGCCCTCGACGCGCATGACCTGGATGGTGGGCATCGCGCGCAGCGCATCGGCGACCCTCGTGAGCGCGGGCACGCTCAGCGCCGTAAACGTCACGCCCGCGGGCTCGAAGAACACCGGCTGCAGGATGACGACCGCGGCGGTGTCGATCTGCACCAGGGAGGCCGGGCAGCCGTCGCGGCTGGGATCCGACACCACCACGCCCGGCTCGTCGGGGCACGCGTCGGCGCGGTCGGGCACACTGTCGTGGTCGCGATCGGGCTGCGGACATCCGGGGGCGTCGGGGTCGGGGAGCGCTCCCGCCGCGCTGAAGGGGCACACGTCGTCGCGGTCGAGCACGCCGTCGGCGTCGGCGTCGGTGTCGGTGTCGCGCTCGGGCGGGGGCAGTCGCGGGGGTGGCGGCGCCGCGCTGCCGACGACCGACGCGGTGTAGTAGCTCAACGACACCCCGAAGGTGACAGCCTGCGCGTCGCCGATGGGGTCATCGGAGGTCGCGAGCAGGCGGCTGTACCGCACCATTGGGCCCACGTGGAGGCTGCGCGAGAGAGCGAACTCGAAGCCCGCGCCGACGTCGAAGGCGGCGTACACGCGCGGCTCGCGGAAGGTCACCGCGGGGCCGACGTTGAGGTCGACGAAGGCGCGACCGACGGAGCCGACGCGGGGGCTGAATCGCGCGCCGAGGGTGAGGGCGCTCACGGCGGAGTCACGCTCGCTGCCGAAGGCGCGGCGGTACGCACCCGAGAGCTGGAGCGACAGCGGTCCCACGAGGTCGACGCCGACGCGGGCCGAGGCATCGACGACGGGTCCGAGGTCGGGCGCCGGGGGTTGTGCGGCCGTGGGCAGCAGGCCCGCGGAGAGCTCGACGTGGAGCGACGCGCGGGGCTGCGCGGATGCCACCGGGGCTGCCGCGACAGCGGAGAGGAGAAGCGCGCTCGCGGCGACGAAGAGGCGCGGGGCAGGGGTGCGGGGAATGGCACTGTGCGCGCGAGCGATCACTCCGTCTGTCTACCATCGTCGGACGATGGAGCCGATGGAGGGCCGTCGGTGAGGTCGTCGCAGCGTCGGGGTTTGATTCGCAGTGTCCGAGGTTGAGAACCCGCCACGTCCACGCCGGCCACGCCGAGCGCTCGGGGCGGTACCGCTGATCCGCGGCAGTTCAGTCTTTGGGCCGAGTCTCCTCCAGGGAGCCTTCGCCCCCGATGGGCAGTGTTCACCGCGGTGTGGCGTTGCGATAGCGTCGCGCATGGCTCTCGCGCCGACCCGCACCGCGACGCTCCCCGCGAGCGCCGAGACGTCGCTCGCCTGGGGCGATCACCTCGTGCTCACGTCGACCTCACCCGACGCGACCCACGTGCTCGACCTCCGCGCGTGGCCGCCCTCCTCGCGCAGCGCTCCCGGCTTCTTCGCGTCGAGCATGGCGCGCACCACGTCGGGCCGCGTGCTGGCCTCCGCGCGCTACGGGCACCCCAACCCCTATCGGCTCTATGAGCTCGACCTCGCCTCGTGCGCGGTGCGCCCGCTCGACCTCGGCGCGCCGTGGCACGAGCCGCACGCCGTCTTCGCCATCGGCGACCGCGTCCTCGTCGTCCCCGGCGGAACCTACCGCGCCCACGGTCACCGCCCCTCGTGGTGGCGCGACGGTGTCCTCACGCCGCTCGACCTCGACCCCCCGGCCCTGCCCGAACCCGTCACGCACGGCGGCCAGCGCTATGTGATGCCCGACCGCGACGACCGCGTCGACGCCTTCGCCCTGCCCGACGGCGACGCGCTGCTCCTCTGGTTCGAGCGCCTGCACCGCGTGTCGGGCGACGTTGTCACCGCGCTCCCTTCCGATCACCTCCTCGCCGCCTGGACGACCCTGCGCGAAGGCCGTCAGCCCGGCTTCGACGATCGCGGGCGCGCCGTGTCCGTCGTGAGCGACCGCCTCCTCGCCGTCGATCGCGACGGTGCGTATGAGCTCATGGCGCCCGGCGTCGGTCGCACCACGGGGGCTGTGCCCGGTCCGGACGGGCTGTGGTTTCTCACCGGCGAAGAGACCCTGTCGGTGGTGTTCACCCGCGAGCGCGAGATCGCCGAGGTCGACCTGCGCCCGATGCGCCTCGCGCCGACCATGCCGCTCTTCATGCCGAAGCCTGTGTGGGTCGCCGCGCGCGACGCCGTGCTCGTCACGCACAACCGCCACGCGTGGGAGTTCGACCTCGCCGCGCTACGACAGGAGAAGCGCGTGAGCTTCGACAAGCGCGCCGCGAAGCAGGCCGCCGCGCGACGCTCGCTCTGGGCCCGCAAGGTGAAGGCCGCCGGCGCGCCCATCGCCCTCGACGACCTCTCGCCGCACACCCGCGGCGGCCCCTGCGTCGAGCACCCTGCCTGGGGCGTCGGCGTCGTCACGCACGCGTCCGAGACGCTCCGCGCCGGCGCCCGCACCATCACCGCCACCGTGCTCTTCGAAGACCGCACCCGCCTCTTCGTCTGCCTGGGCGACCGCTGGGCCGAGGTCACGCGGGCCTTCGGCTGAATCACCGGGAGCCTCGGCGGAAGGCACCATGAGCTACCGCGCTCTCGCGCGGTCGGCGACGTCCACGGTGCCCCGTCCGGACCGCCGGCTCTGCGTCACGTCTCAGGAACCATGGCGGGCCGGAAGGCCACGCGCCGGAAGCGCAGGGCGGTGTTCGAGGGGCCCGTCGCGTGGCGGGTGTCGACCCGGTCGTCGAGTTCGAAGTAGGGCGCGGCCAGACGGATCACCTCGTCGGCCGAGGGGATCGGGCAGCGCGGGAGCGGGGGCGGCACATGGATGGAGTCCGTGGCGTCGAGGAACACGAAACGCCCACCCACCCGGAGCGCGGTGGCGACCTGTCGCATCGAGCTGGCCCGCGCGGCGCGGTCGCAGGTGGCGAACACCCCGGTGCTGACCATGAGCACGACGTCGAAGCGCCCCGGGTCGAGTCCGAAGCGCCGCCGCGGCACGTGCGCGACGGTCACGTTGCGGGCCGATCGCCGATGGGCCTCCCAGGCGATCTTCCGGGCGGCGAGCGGGTCGACGTCGATGGCGTGGACGGCCCCGCGACGCCCGACGCGGCTGGCGTATCGGAAGGTGTAGAACCCGCCCCCGGCGCCGATGTCTGCGACCGACTGACCCGGCCGTGCGTCGACGAGGCGGTCGATGAGCGCGGTCTCGGGGAGCGCCGCGCGGACGGGATCGTCGATGGCCAGCCAGGTCGCGCGCCACAGCGGCTCGTCGGGAAACTCCACCGCCGGGTCGAGCGCGGGCGCCTCGACGATGACAGGGCGCTGCGACCGCACGTCGGGCTCCTCGGTCGGTGCGGGCGGCGGGCGCTCAACGGGCGCCTCGGGTGCGACGGCTACCCGCGCGACCCGGCCCCCTTTCGCAGAGGGTATCGGCTCTGCCTCGGCGATCGACTCCTCGCCCGCGATCTGCCCGCAAGACGCGAAGCGGAGGCAGACCAACAACAGCAACGAGCCTGGAGCCATGCCCCAGCCACCCTTCGTGATGCGCTTCATCCCGACCGACCGCGGTAGCGAAGCGCGTACCACGGACTTATTTGCCGCTGGCTTCTCCGCCCGCTCGATGTGTTGTCTGCCGCCACATGCCTCGACCGCCAGGAGCCCACGACAGACGCGCGTTTTGTCTTAAATCATGGCGTTATTCGCTACACGCGACGCGGACGAACCTCGGCACCGCCACTCCGCAAAGGATGACGTATTTCGTCATTCGTTGCGGAGTGGCGGCATGGATCCCTCAGATGATGAGGGGCGTCTGGTCAGGTGTTGGACATCGGGACGGCCTTCGCCTCGCCACCGCTCGCGAACGGTGAGCCGCCATCGCGACCGTCACCCCTCGTCGCAGCGACGTCTCACGCCTGATCGGCCGGGTCCCATCCTGTCGCGAGGTTCTCTTCGAGCGCGTCGAGCCGCGCCATCTGCGCCGGGTCGAGGGCGAAGTCGAACAGCGTTCCGTTCTCGGCGATGCGCGCGGCGTGCACCGACTTGGGCAGCACCACGAAGCCGTGCTGCACGCCCCAGCGCAAGAGCACCTGGGCGGGCGAGCGGCCACTCTCCCGGGCGACGGCCGTCACCACGGGGTGGCCGAGCCGCTGACCGCGCGTGAGCGGGCTGTACGCCTCCAGCACGATGTTGTTCTTCTCGCACAGCGCCCGCGTCTCGCGGCGCTGCAAGAACGGCGAGAGCTCGATCTGGTTGGCGGCGGGCGGGTGCCTGGCGTGCGCGAGCAGCTCTTCAAGGTGCGGCACCAGGTAGTTGCTCACGCCGATGGAGCGCGCCCGCTTCGCTTCGAACAGGGTCTCCAGCGCGCGCCACGAGTCGAGGCGCTTGCCCGCCACGGGCCAGTGGATGAGATAGAGGTCGACGTAATCGAGCTTCAGGCGCGCGGCGCTGGCATCGAACGCACGCAGCGCCTTGTCGTAGCCGTGGTCGGCGTTCCAGAGCTTCGTGGTGACGAAGATCTCGGCGCGGGGGATGCCGCTCTCGGCGATGGCGGCGCCGACGTCGGCCTCGTTGTTGTAGATGCGCGCCGTGTCGATATGGCGATAGCCGAAGCGCAGCGCGGCCAGCACCGCCTCGCGTGTGCTCTCGCCCGCGGCCGCCTGCCAGACGCCGAGGCCGACCGTGGGAATCGCTGCGCCCGAGTTCAGCGCCAGCGTCTGTGTCGTGATCTCTCTCGTGGTTGCCATGCGCGGACTCTACCCGCGCGCCACCGAACGGGGGACAGCCAAGGCCCGCGCCGCGTGCCGCGCCCGCGCCCGCCGCGCGTGGAAGCTGGAGTCGCGGACGTTGGAGTACTCACCCGACGGCCGCTACCTCGCGGTGGCGACGCTCCGGCAACGAGGACATCCCCGGCGGCGGACGACGCTGGCACCACGCCGGTGTCGACCGACGCCGGGGCTCGAACCCGACTGGATCGAAGCGGCTCGTCCCGCGCTGGAGACGCCCGCGCCGCTGCCGGACTGACGCGCCGTCGCGCTACACGCCCATCGCCTCGCGCTTGCGGCGCAGGACGCCGACGAAGGCCGCGCGGTCGAGCGTCGTCGCGCCGAGGGAGCGGGCGCGGTCGATCCACTCGCCCGCGAGGTCGTGGTGCTCGCGGTAGGTGCCGGGGTGCTGGACGGGCGCCCACGAGACGCCCATCGCCGCGACGAAGGCCGCGAGCTCGCGCGAGCCCTCCTCGCCGACGAGGTCGGACAGCAGGTGGTTGGACGGCCCCCACCGACGGTTGAACGCGCCGCCCCAGTCGCGGGGTTGATCCATCACGATCATCGCGGAGACAGATACGGTCATCGCGGGGATACGTCGACCGGGTTGCTCCGTCGGAGAACCTCCACTCGGGCATCGGTTCATCGCTCGGCGGGTACGGCATGGGCGGCTGCATGGCGTGCATCGCAGCCGTCGACGTGGACGACGGTCGACGGGCCGATCGAACCCCTGACCACTCGCGGGGCCTCGTGATACGAAGGGACCCCGTGGGCATACAGATCTCGAAGGGCAACCTCATCGCGGCGGGACTGGTGGCGCTGTTGATCATCCCAGCGATGTTCACGAGCTGCGTCACGCACGTGGCGCCGGGCGGCATCGGGTTTACGAAGACGCTGGTGTGCCCGGAGGGCAGCCATCATATGCGCTTCCACTCCTACCGGACGTACTCGGGCGGCCGTACGCATGAGGCCGACGAGGCGTTCTGCGTCGACGCGGGCGGCCACGACCTCGGGGGCAACGTCTACCCGAAGAGCTTCGGCATCGTGTACGGGTCGGCGCTTGTCGTGTGGGGCGCGGTGCTCGCGATGGTCTTCTGGCCGCGCAAGAAGGCTGATCCGCCGGCCTGACGTCGCCGCGGGTGTTCTAGAACACCAGTCGGGCTATCGGTGATGGACATCGGGCGCGCGACGGTCCGGCCCGCGGTTGCCGGGCCCCCACCGCAGCGTCGGCGCGGTGCGCAACGGTCAGGCTCGCAGTCCCCGTCCGAACAACTCATCGGGTCTCGTAGGGCTACGGGACTCGACTGCGGGCATCGTTACAAGAGACCAGCACGTCTCTGAGCTCGTCAACGTCATCGTTCGACCAGCCACGCCGGTCGCACTCAGCCAGCGCGGCCACCGCCGCGGCACGAAGGCTCCCGTAAAGCACTCTGGCGGGCGTAAAGAAGTCACCGACCACGAGCGGGTCGCTGTCGGCATGGTGTTCGACGCAGCGTACGCGCAGCAGCGTATTCCCCGCGTCGGCCACAGCGAGCATGAACGGGCCATCCGCGAAGTGGCACATGGACTCGCTGACCTCACCGCTCGCGAGGACGGCCAGGCCAGTCAACCAAGCCGCGAGAATGCGGATTGGAAAGTCCGTCCAGCCGGTATAGGGGAAGTCCGCATGCGCCCCGTCGCGGGCGCTGCGTCGGAGCCAGATCGGACCGGTGACCGCGTTGGGGCCTGAACGGTCGAACGACCGCGGCGTGACGATGAACTCCGCGTGTTCAGGAGCCACAAGACCAGTCCTCCGGGCATGCGCCGGGGCAATCCAACGGCTGGCCGATGTTCCGCCGCATTGGGTGAAGCGGGTTGGCGGGTGTGGTGGGAGCGGGCGGCACCATCGGCTTGTTCTGCTCCCATGCGGTGTACTATCAATGAACTTGGCTTGTCGCGACCTGCCCATGATCCCGCGCGGAGTGTCCGTTGTCCCCCATTGCCTATTCGCTTTCTCGCTGGGCGCGCTCGATCAATTCTTCGAACTGAGGTACCAGCATTGGCGCGTTCGTTGTGAGCCACGCGCGGCAACGCGTATGGTCAATGCCGACCTTGAGCAACTCAATGATGTCAGCGGCGTCTTTGAGGCGCGGCGACTTCAACTTGAGATAAACCAGCGCCTCGATTGGTGCGATAGGGACGTCGACGCCATTCCGGACGACAGGCACAGCACCAAGCGCACCTTCATCTGGCTGTGCCGAGAGCAGATCGACCAAAACCCCGTTGATCTGGATCGGAATGCCTGGCTTCATCGTGACGATCCCACCTCCGTGATGCTCGAAGGCCTCATCACCCACGAGAAAGTCGACGTCCTTCGTGGCGCGCGGGTAGCCATGCGCGCCAACGGCGAGGCCGCCCACTAGCGCATGCCGCACGCCGAGGCGGGACAACTCGTCCGAAGCGGTGCGCATGGCGTCGAGGACCCTGGAGGATACGACCCCCTCTACAGCAGAAAGGTCTGCGCCTGTATTTGGCATTGTACGTCTCCTCATGATTGAGAGGTGAGGGGTCAGCAGCATGGTGTGCGTCCTAGCACGCCGCCCGCGCCCCGCCGAACGACTGGCCGATGGGCCGCCGCAGCGGGCGCGATGGGTTGACGGCGGGTGAGGTGGGGGCGGTCGGCACCATCGGCTTGTTGGGCACGCCGTCACCTACCCTGCCAGTACCCCGGTTGTCGCTTGGCGTGAGCAATGGCTACCACGAGGATGCGTGTCGGCTCATCACGGTAGAGAACGGCATACGGAAACTTGGAGAGGAGAGCCCGGCGGACATCGAGATAGATTGGTCAGCGATTTGGCGCCTCGACGATGAGCCCAAGAGTCACGTCGAGTTCTTCAACAAAACGCGCCGCCACTCGCGGATCGCGTTCCGCATACCATGCCGCGGCGTCCTCGCTTTCAACGAGGGCGCGCGGGTGTAGCTCAAGGGGTTTCACGTCGACCGTTCGCCGCGGCGAGAATGCGGCGCCGGGCCTCGGCCCACGGGATTGGCGTCACCGCCCCCGAGTCCACCTCCGCTAGCCGTCTCTGGGCTTCCTCAGCCCACGCCCGTTCGACCCCCTCGTCGGCCGGCCCGAGATCGTCGAGACTGTCGAGTAATTCAGCGACGACCGCCGCGCGCTCGGTGGCCGGCAGTTGCAGCGCAGCAGCCAAGACATGTTCAACGTCGTTCATGGGTTGGTTCTACTCCTCCTCACGCGGGGTCGCGAGTTCGCTCGGCCAAAACGCCTCTCGCCGAGGCTGCCCAACGACTGGCCGCTGCGCCGCCGCATCGGGCGCGACGGGTTGGCGGCGGGTGAAGCGGGGGCGGTCGGCACCATCGGCTTGTTGGGCCGTGTCCCGCGAATCTGATTCGGCACGCGATAGTCGCCCGGCTCACTCAAGGTGTACTCGCAGGACGATTGTCCTGAGGTTCAAGGCAGATGGCAACTCCAGGACGAGGTCGACCTCGAAACTGGTGTGTCCACCGTTTGTGGTTGGAAGCTTCGACCGTAAGCGTGGCCCATGCCGATGCTGGCTCGTTGATCGCCATATGGAGTCGTCCGTTCACGTCGACCTGAACGGCTAGATCGGGTTCGCCATAACCTCTGTCCAACCTCAGGACCGCCCTCGCCCCGTTTACGGGAGCACCGGAGCGGCAAGAGGTCACACGCGCCTCAAGGATAAAGAACGAGTCGCCAGCGCCGCACGCTGAGATCATCGCGAGGGCTGCACATCCTATGGCCAGTGGTCCACTGCCTCGCGCCGTCATCTTTCAGTCTCTCATCACGTAGTGGCTTGGCCGCTACTCGCTCTTTCGTCGTTCGCGCACAACTCCTGCTGCCTGATCGTCTCGCTGAAGCCGCCTAACGACTGGCCGATGTGCCGCCGCAGCGGATGCGACGGGTTGCGAGCGGGTGAGGCGTGGCCGGTCGGCAGCATCGGCTGTTTGGGCACGCCCATCATCGAAGAAGTGGGTGTGGTCACTGAGGGCTCACCCGAAAGCCTGACTTTGCCGGCACTCCTCGTCTCGCATGTGATTCTAGCCGTTGTCACGTCGCATCCCTCAGCCACCCATACGCGGGGTGACTACTACGAAGGCGTCCGATTCGCACACTTGCAAAGGCCTGGTCTGGGAAACTCTGGCAGGACAGCGCCATCCTTCTCGACCGCGCGAACGATCCACAGCACGCCGGGCAGCAGAACATTCTGGGCGACAAGTTCTTGTCGGTCTTTCCAAGACGCGGCCTCTGGACGGAAGCCAGGATAGGTGACGCAGAACGAGCGACGACTTGCAGCGTCCACAGTGATACTGATGGTTGCGCCGTTCGCTTCGCAGACCAAGACAAGCGCATCTGCGCGAATCCGACCTGTGACCGACCCGCCGAGGCGCTGGGTGATCTCCGAGAGAACATCGGCGAGCATTTCGTCACGTTGCATCGCGGTCAAACGGCCTGCCGTTCAGCGGCCCGTCATCAGCAATGGCTTGCTGGGTGGCACTCACTCGTCGACTCCTCTCCACCCCGCCTCGTAGGGCTCACCGGTCCAACGAAGTGCGGCGTCTCTCGCGGAAACGCTGATGAAGGAGTTCCAGTCGCTCACGAAGAAGCGCGCGGCGAACTCACCGGCTTGAGCCGGAGGCAGTTGCCCCGAGTCGGCGGGCTCGCAGAGGTCTACGCAGACTGGCCCCGTCTTCGCATACCGATAGGTCGGGTCTGGTGCCTCAATCACCAGATAAGCGACACCGTGGAGGTTCAGTTCCGCCGGACGATACGTTTCTCGGCCAAACTCCGGGGGCGCTTCCATACTGCCAATCCAGACGTCCAGTTCTATCGTCGCCACGCGGTGGGCAATGTCGAACGTGAGCTTGCAGACCTCCGCATCATGGAACCCGTTGGGGAGGTCTTGGGCGAGGTCATCGAGAGTCATCTTCTACCCCTCGATGCGGTGCGTCCGGAGCGTAGGCACGGAGCCATCTCTGTCTGCCCAACGGCTGGCCGACGTGCCGCCGCAGCGGGCACGGCGGGGTGGGGACGGGTGAAGTAGAGGCGGTCGGCACCATTGGCTTGTTGGGCGCTACTACTGGGCGAGTAGCCATGATATGCCCGCGAAAATCGCCAGAGCCGCCGCTACACTTGCGGCGATGGGATTGAGAGGGAACCCCTCTGGCGAAATCTTGCCGCCCTTTCCCGAGAAAATTCTCTCCGCGAGAGCCTCCGCCAAGACGTAGAGTGGAGGACCGAGCACGCAAAGCAAGACCCATTGTCCCCTCGTTCGCGGGATGTTCGGCCATAGTTGAAGCAATACAACGCTCGCAACGGCCAGGCACGCAAGCGCTAGAGCGGGGAGATGCCGCAACCATCGCAGGGATCCGTTCTCACGTCGCACGCGACTTCACTCCGAGGTCTCGTCGATCTTCTTTACCGCCGTTCGTGCCCCGTCGCTCGCTGCCCGTGACCCACGCACTGCCGCGTGGAGGCCGCCCAACGGCTGGCCGATGTGCCGCCGCATCGGGCGCGACGGGTTGGCGGCGGGTGAAACGGGGGCGGTCGGCACCATCGGCTTGTTGGGCTGCACCACTGCACATCAATCTGTTCCCAGTTCCCTGAAACTCACATCGATCAAGGCCCCAAGTGCGCTCCGCGTTCCATCAAAACCGTCGGAAGAGCCAGGGATGCTAATTTGCAAGGAACCCTTAACTTTCAGGACCAAGCACACATCTTCTATTCCCCTCAGAGTCTCCCACGATCCATCCGAGACGACACATGCGGAGTGGATGCACCTCAGGGGAATATTTGTCTTCAGGTAGCTCGATTGGACACTCAGACTGAGTCCATCGAATGACACCTGCCATGCTCTTCGTGGCTTCCAAACGAGGCCATTCCAATCGTTACTCGCGGCCCACGCTACGTAGCCGAGGGAGCCAAGCCCACCTGCGACACCTGTCATGGCAAGCTCCAGCCAGCTAATGTCTATAAAACATTTCAGCAATGCGCCGATCCCAACCGTGAGCCCAAGCAATAATATCCACAGCGCAAGACCTACGCTTCGTTGCCAAAGACTGAAGATTAGAGGACTGACGACTCTCATCGATTAACGCTTATCGGTGGGGCGGTCTGCCGCCGAAACAAGCCATGCAAGTCTTCGCGCGGTTGGCCTTGGCAGCTCGTGGTCTGCCGCTCGCCGAAGCTGCCCAACATCTCATTCACCCGCGCCCCATTACCGAATCCCGCCCTGGCGCTGCTCGCCCGCTTGCTGCCCAGTTCCATATCCCCGTTCGCGTTGTTCGCCCGCTCGCTGCCCAATTCCATAACCCCATTTCGGCGCTCTTCGCCAGCCTCTCCTACTCTCCTTTCCTCTCCACTCCTCCACTCCACCGCGCCCCGTCCCCGTCCTGCCCCGCGCTGCCCCGCCCACACGCACCTGCTCAAGCCGCCGAGCGCCCGCGGCACCGCCCCCCGGGTGCCCCCTCCGCCCGTTTGACCGCTGCTGCGCCCCGCGCGAGCCTGCGATCGGCATGGCCCACCGACGTCCGCTGGAGGTGCACGCGACCATCGACCAGCGCGACGACGCCGCCGCCACCGAGCGCTTCCGCGACGCGCTCCGGGCGAGGATCGTCACCATCGAACTCCCCACCGGCGACGCGCGCTCATCGCTCCTCCAATCGATGGTGACCTTCGCCGTCGACCACGACGAGCACCAGCTCGCCGAGCTCCGCGCGCGAGTCGTTGCGCTCGCTGCCGAGCACGGTGTGCGCGTCCTGCGCGTGAAGGTGGAGAGCCCGTCGCGCGCCGACTCGCGCGCCCTCTACCGCGAGTCGCACGCGTTGCTGCGCGGACCGCGCGGTTGGTTCGACGCGCCGGGCGACGACGTGCGCGCGGTGGTCCATCGGCACGGGGCCCGGCTCTCCCGCCGCGTGCGGCGCGAGGCGGATGGCGGGGCCGTCGAGCGGTTCTTCACGCGGCGCGATCGTGGGTCCTTCGACGAGACCGGAGCGCGGCACCGCGCCTGGATGGACGACCTCGGCCGGGCGCTCGCCGGGCACCGTGACGTGACGGTGGTGAAGGTTCACGACGAGGCGGTGCTGTGGGACGACCACGAGGCGCTGGACGAGGGGTGGCGATGAGCTGATGGGACGATCTCCGTCGCAAGGTGGGCTCGCCGTCGTGGAACTCCTCGTACCCGCCCACCTTCATCGACCCGCCGTCGCCCGACGGGACGAAGCGCGCCGAGATCTTCGACCCCGCGCTGCGGCACTACGCTGCGGGCTTTCGTCGCGGCGACCCCGACTTCGACGACCCCCACGCCGAGGCCGCGTGGCGCGCGGCGCGGCGCATCGCGATGGACTACGCGCTCACGACCGTGACCGCCCACCCGCTGGGCTCGTCTCTCGCGCTGCGCGGCAGCCGCGTGATGCGTGCGTGGTACGGCGACGCCGCGCGCGAGCCGGGCGACCTCGACTGGGTCGCGCCCGCAGGGTGGCGCTTCGACGGAACCGAAGCGGCCGACCTGCGCCGCGACCTCACGAAGCGCTTCTCCGGTCAGGGGCGCGCGGTGCGGGAGGGCATCGAGTTCGTGGGCGCCGTGCTCTACACGAAGCTCTGGACCTACGACCGCGTCCCTGGCTACCGCCTCGTGATGCCGTGGACGGCGCAGGGTGTTCCCGACGGCGAGGTCCAGATGGACTTCGTCTTCGAAGAGCCGATGCCCGAGGCGCCCGTGCGGGTGTCGCTCGCGACCGAGCCGCCCGGCTCACGGCCCGTCACGGTTCTGTGCGCGACGCCGGCGCTGTCGCTCGCGTGGAAGCTCCTCTGGCTGCTCTCCGACGTGTACCCGCAAGGCAAGGACCTCTACGACGCCGTGCTCCTCGCCGAGTCGACCGCGCTCCCGGCGGCGCTGCTCGATGAGGTCATGTCGCGGGTCGACCCGGGCGTCGCGAACCTCAAGCAGGTGGTCGCACGGCTCGACCTGGCGCGCGTCGAAGGCACCATCGACTGGGACAACTTCGTGCTGGAGATGGGCCGCCGCGGCCAACCACTGGAGCCGGTCGAGGCGTGGATCGACCGACTGACGCGCGCGCTCACCGTCGGCCCCAACGCGCGCTGACGCGATAGAGTCGCGGCGCATGAGTGCTGAGAAGTACCTGGACGGGATCCCCCGCGTGTCGGCGCCGCGCTCGCAATCGTGGCGGACCCTGCTGCTCTGGCTCTTCCTGGCGGTGATGTTCGTGATGGTGTGGCGCATCGTCCACAACGCGCCCGCGCCCCGCTACGACGACGAGGCCCGCGACGAGGCGCCGTCGACGGACTCTCCCGTCGATGGTCGCGCGTTGATCCTCGGCATCGACCTCGTCCTCTTCGGCCTCGTCGCGGGCTCCCTCGCGTGGTCGAACCGTCGCCAACGGCGGGCGCTGGCGCCGCTGCGGGAGGTCGATCTCGCCTTGTCCGAAGGCGCGACCGACCGCGCGACCATCGTGCTCCGCGAAGCCCTCGGGCGGCGCCCCGAGGTCGGCGTGCACGCCGGGCTGCTCATGTGCCTGGGCCGCGTGGCCTCCGAGCGTGGCGACCACACCGAGGCCCTGGGCGTCTTCGACGAAGCCCAGAACACCCTCGGCCCGCCGCTCGCCGGGTCGGCCGCCGAGGGCGACCTGTTTCATGTGCAGCTCCGCCTGGAGCGGGCGGAGTCGCTGCTCGCGCTCGGTCGCCTCGACGAGGCCGAGGCTGCCATCGCGCCGTCGCCGCCCGACTGGATGCCCGCCGAACGCGTTCATGCGATCACCCTCTCCATCCGCCTCGCGTCGCTCCGCCGCGACCACGCCACGGTGCTGCGCCTGCTCGACGAGCACGCGCCCTCCATCGAACGGATGACCCGGCTCCGCGAGCGCTGGCTGCTGCGCGCCGTGGAGCACCTCGCGCGCCGCGGTCACGTGCCCGACGACGCTCTCCCCGAAGACCCCGAGCTCCGTCGCTGGATCGCTGCTCGTGTCCCCGGCCTCGTCTTCGCGGTTGCCGCGGAAGGAGGTGCCGCGTGATCCGCATCGTGTCGATTCCCGAGGCCGCGCGGACATGGGTCTCGCGCCCGTGGATGGTGGTCTTCGACGACGGACGCGGGGTGCTGGCGGCGTGTGTCGTGGCGGCTCTCGTGGCGGTGGCGTTCGCGAGCCCGCGCGAGCCCTCGATCGCCGGGGTGTTCGCGCCGATGGTGATCTTCGGGCTGTGGTGGATCTGGAGCGCGCTCATCGTCCGGCGGTACAACCCCGCCATCGCCGCGCTCGGCGCCGGGGATCGTGACGGCGCCCGCCGCACCCTCTGCGCCCTGCTCGGTCCGGTGTGCTCGCGCACCCTCGCCGCGTCGGCGCTACACAACCTCGGCGACCTCGCTCTTCTCGCGGGTGACTTCGGCGCGGCCGAGGCTCTCTTCCGCGCCGCCGACGGGGCCGCCGGTCGCGGGTGGGCCGACGGCGCGCCGGTGAAGGTGCTGATCCGCGCGCGACACGCGATCGCGCTGGCCCGCCTCGACCGAACAGACGAAGCGGAGGCGCTCCTCACGGCCACCGAAGACACCGTCGATGCCCGCGCCCACTTTGCTCTCGCGCGTGCCTTCGTCGATCTCCGACGCGGCCGTCCCGATGCCGTCATCGAGCGGCTCGATCGTTCTCGCGCGGCGCTCGACTACGTCCTGACGGGCGAGTGGGCGCTGCTCGCCGTCGGCCTCCACACGATGGCCGTGCGACGCCTCGGCGGCGTCTACCGCGGGTCGGTCCGTCGGGCTGCCGCGCTGCCGTGTAGCGACGGTGCGCGCGATGCTGTCGAGCGCCTGCTGCCGGGTTCCTCCGACGCGCTCGAACGCTCCGCTTCGTAGACGTCGTCGCGCTACCGACGCAACGCGCCCGTGGGTAGCGGTCCACCCGCGATGCTCGGGATGGTGGCTGGGGCAGGGGTCGGCGCGAAGCTGGGCCCGCCCGCGATGCTGGGCGGGTTTGTCACGGGCTGTGGCGCAGGAGTGAGCGCGCCTCCCGCGGGAACCGGAACGCCCATCACCGGCGCGGCCGTGGGCACGGGGAGGTTGCCTCCCGCGATGGTGGGCGGCTGCGCCACGGTGGGCAGCAGCGAGCCCGTCGGCTGAGGCGCTGCGGTCGATCCCTGCGTGGGGACAGGTGTGGCGAACGTGCTAGGCACGACGGCACTCGGCGACGCCACGGCGCCCGCACCCACCGCGGCCGGGACGAACACCGGGACGAACACCGGCGCGACCACGACTGTCGCAGGCGCGGCCCCGCCGTCCGCGGCAGCGACGCTCGACGGTGCGGCGGCATCGGCCACCTCGGTCGACGGCGGAACATACGTGGGCGCGGCAACCGCTGCAGGCGATGCGTCGGCACCGGTGGGGGAGAGCGACACGGCGATGGCGCTCGCGAGGCTGGACGAGCCAGTCGCGGTGGTGGGGCGCGTCGTCGGGGTCGCGGTATCGGACGCCACGCCGCCGTTGGGGAGCCATTGGTTGCCATTGCAGGCCGCGAGCAGAAGCAGCGCGCCAGGGGCGAGCCGCGAGATGGAACAGGGGTGCATGGTGTGTCTCCAATCGATGGGCAGACACTGCAACGGACGGTCCGTCGCACCTTGAGTGGGTGTCGCGACTTCGGATCGGGTCGCTCACATCGCCGCGCGCCAGACGCACGGCGCCTGGAGACGACGTTCGACCGAGGCGACCGGTGATCTGGTAGGTTCCGAGGCATGTCGACTGCGTTGTCGGCGAGCGTGGTACTGCGACGACTCCGTTTGGCTTGCAGTCAACTGGTCCGACGGTGGTCACGGACTTCTGCTCGGACATGATCTCGATTCATGTCGCAAGGTGGTCGCGATGAGCAAGTGGATGCGAGGTCCGTTGGTGGCCCAAGCCGAGGCGGACGTCTTCCTGGCAGAACGTGCAGAACGACGAGGGAACCCGGCCGAAGCTCGCGCTCTCTACCACCAATCGGCAGAGTCTCTGGCCAGCATTGCATTGGGTGTTCCCGCCGATCACCCCAATACGCGTAGTGACCTCGCCATTGCTGCGGTCGCGAGCTTCTCCCAGTCAGGCGACTTCGGTCGGGCAATCGAATTCGGGCGGCGGATGCTCGCCGAAGGAGACGCGTTGACGTCGTTCGGGCGAGACGAGCTTCGACGTATCTTGCGGGAATACGATCAGCTCTCTATCCCTCGGCCGACGGCGCCAACGCCAATCACCGGTCGAGGCCAGACGGTGCGCGAGCAGGTGCGAAGCCTGTTTGCGAGGGTGGTCTGATCCGGGTGGTGCCCACGGGCGATCTGGGGCTTGGACCTCCTGCTCGGGTCTGCCCCACGCTCAACGAGGCACAGCGCGCCGTGTCATGTTCAATGGTCATCAGTGTTATCGCTTTGCTTGTCTCGCCAACGGATGGCGCAGCAAAGCGGCAATACCGACTCCCAACCAGTATCACCCCGCCTGACGCCCGCCCCGCGTCCACGCCGTCGGGCTCTGCCCCGTCCATCGCCTGAACGCCCGCGTCCACGCGCTCTGATCGGAGAACCCCACCGCCAGCGCGATCTCCGCCAGCGACCGCCTGCCCTCGCGCAGATACCGCCGCGACTCGTCCGCGCGAAACCCATCGAGCACCGCGCGCCACGTCGTCCCGCGCTCTTGCAGCCGCCGGTGCAGCGTCCGCTCGCTCGTCCCCAGCACGCGCGCCATCACCACCGCATCTGCATCCCCATGCGGCAGCAGATCACGCAGCCGCGCCCGCACCGCGAGCTCGAACGGATCGCGCGCATCCCCGAGCCCCATCGACGCGGCGATGCCCCCGAGCGTGCGCCGGAGCTGCGGGTCGGCCGTGCGCATCGGGAGCCCCAACGACGCCCGCGGAAACCACAGCGACCCCACCGGCGCGCCAAACACCACCCTCGCACCGAACGCTTCCGCCAACGCACCCGGCGACGGATCCGCTCTCGTCACGGCGACCACGGCGTCGGGCAGCGCGCCATCGCCGAGGGTGTGGCGGAAGTTCTTCAGGGAGACCGCGAGCGTGAACTCCTCGCTGATCCAGCGGCGCTCGCCCGGCCCGACGTGGACCTCCAGGCGCGCGCCGTCGTCCTCGTCGACGAGCACCAGCGACGGGTCGGCGATGATGCCGCGGAAGTGCGCGGTGAGCCCGCGCAGCGACCCTTCGAGCGTGTCCGCGCTCGCCGCCAGGTAGTCCACCACCCCAAACGCCCCGAACGGAACCACCCGCCCCACCTCCGCCGGCAGCGTCGGGCGCGGGTGCTTCGCGAGCGCGTGGTCCCACGCGATGCGCAGCGTCTCTTCGGGCCAGCGATCACCCGCCGTCGCCTCGCCCGCCGGCAGACCCGCCTCCGCGCGCACGGCGGCCACGTCGACGCCGAGCGCGGCCATGCCCGCGAACAACGCCTCGATGGTCTGCGCGGGTACCTCCTCCATCACGGCTCCGACGATAGTGCCTCACCGCCCGTGGCGTGAACTGCCAACGCCTCGGCGCTTCCGGTCACGACGTGCGCCCTTCCGCCCGCCATGATGGCTCTCATCCAAGGAGATCAACCGATGAGCACCAACGCCCCGCTCCCCGCTCGCAGCATGTTCGCGACCACCGTGATGGAGGGTTACGCCCCCCGCGCCGCCCGCATCGAAGGAACCATCCCCGACTGGCTCCGCGGCGACCTGCTCCGCACCGCGCCCGCGCTCTTCGCCCATGGCGGTTGGGCCGCGGCGCACTGGTTCGACGCCGTCGGGATGCTCTACCGCTTCTCGGTGAAGTCACCCACCGAGGTCACCTGGGCGCAGCGGCTGTTGGAGTGCGACGTCGCGCGCCACGCGCTCGCCGGTCGCATGCCGGTGTCCTCCTTCGGAACGCCCAACGGTCGACCGTGGTGGAAGCGCGTCGTGCAGCCCATCCCGCAGGTCAGCGACAACACCAACGTCAACGTGCTCAAGCTCGGACCCGACTGGGTCGCGATGACCGAGACGGCCACGCAGTACGCCATCGACCCGGAGACGCTCTCCACGCGCGGCGCCGTCCGCTACGACGACGCGCTCGGCCACGAGCTCGCGATGCTGGCCCACCCCCACTTCGACTTCGCGCGAGGCAAGGCCGTCAACGTCGGGTCGAAGCTCGGGGCGCAGGCCGAGCTGGTGGTGTTCGAGCACGCCCCCGACGAGCGGCGCCGCGTCGAGGTCGGGCGCTGGAAGGGGAAGGAGATGCCGTACGTGCACTCGTTCGCGCTGACGGCGACGAAGGTGGTGCTCATCGACCACCCGCTGCGCGTGCGCCCGGTGTCGATGCTGTGGTCCAACCAGGGATACATCGACCACTTCCGCTGGGACGCTGCGAGCCCGACGCGGCTCATCGTCATCGATCGCGCCGGCGGGCCCAATCGTGTGGTGGAGACCGATGGGATGTTCGTGTTCCATACGGTCAATGCTTTCGATGATGGCGACGGGGTGGTGATGGACGTGCTCGCCTACCGCGACGCGAGCATCGTGGAGGCGCTGCGCGTCGAGCGACTCACCACCGAGCGCGTCGACCTGCGAGCGTCCCTCGTTCGGCTGCGCCTCGACCTCGCGCGAGGGACGGTGCAGCGCGAGGTGCTGCTCGAAGACGGCTTCGAGTTTCCGAGCGTGAGCTACCGGAAGGTGAGCGGCGCGCGACACGGCGCGGTGTGGGGCGCGCGGCTCGGTGACGCGGGCGAAGGCATGCGCTCGACGCTGCTGCGCGTCGATCCCGAGCGGGGCGAGGTCGCGCGCTACGCGGACGGGGATGTGGTGTACGGCGAGCCGGTGTTCGTGGCGCGGCCGGGGTCGACGGACGAAGACGACGGCGTGCTGCTCGCGGTGGGATCGTCGCCGTCAAAGGGTCAGTCGCACCTCGCGGTGCTGCGAGCGCGCGACCTGGAGCGCGTGGCGACGGCGAGCGTGGACACGCCGCTCCCGCTCGGTTTTCACGGGAGCTTCGCGCGGGTGGGGTGAGAGTCATACCGATTCGCCCCGAGTTCGTTTGTCCAATCGCGCCGGGGTTCACGGTGCAGGCTTCGCGTCCGTCGCGCTCCGTTCACCCCGGGCAATGGTAGGGGGTCACCCCGCCGCTGCGCGACGGGGTTGCAGTTCTGGGATCCATCGCGCTTGCAATCGACACCGTGAAGATCACGGCCTCTGTTGCAACCCCGTCGCGCAGCGGCGGGGTGACCCCCTACCATTGCCCGGGGTGAACGGAGCGCGACGGACGCGAAGCCTGCACCGTGAACCCCGGCCCTCGCCCGGTACTACTTCGCGCGGAGGTCGTAGCGGTCGAGGTTCATCACCTTGGTCCAGGCGGCGATGAAGTCGCGCACGAACTTCTCCCCGCCATCGTCGCTCGCATACACCTCGGCGAGCGCGCGGAGCTGCGAGTGCGCGCCGAAGACCAGGTCTGCCGCCGTGGCCGTCCACCGCGCCTTGCCCGTCGCGCGATCGCTCCCTTCGTAGACGCCCTTCGCCGACGCCGACGGTCGCCACGCGGTGCCGATGTCGAGCAGGTTGACGAAGAAGTCGTTGGTCAACGCTCCGGGCCGATCGGTGAACACCCCGTGCTTCGAGTGCCCGTGGTTGGCGTCGAGCACGCGCAGCCCGCCGACGAGCACGGTCATCTCCGGCGCGCTCAGCTTCAGCAGGTTGGCCCGGTCGAGCAGCCGCGTCTCTGGCGACAGCGGATCACCCGCCTGCGCGTAGCTGCGAAACCCATCCGCGGCCGGCTGGAGCACCGCGAAGGAGTGCACATCCGTCTGCTCCTGCGAGGCGTCCGTGCGCCCCGGCGTGAAGGGCACCGTCACGTCGTGTCCGGCCTTCTTCGCCGCCGCTTCGACCGCGGCGCTTCCGCCGAGGACGATGAGGTCAGCGAGCGAGACCTTCTTGCCCGACGCCTCGAAGTCCGTCTTCACCTTCTCCAGCGCGCTCAGCACCGTCGCGAGTCGCGCCGGCTCGTTGGAGGCCCAGTCCTTCTGCGGCGCGAGGCGGATGCGACCGCCGTTGGCGCCGCCGCGCTTGTCGGTGCCGCGGAAGCTGGCCGCGGCGTTCCAGGCCGTCGAGACGAGGTCGGCGGTGGAGATGCCCGCGTCGAGGATGGCGCGCTTGAGGGCCGCGACGTCGGCCTCACCGATGGGCGCGTGATCGGCCACGGGAACGGGGTCTTGCCACAGCTGGGCTTCGGGAATCCACGGCCCGAGGTAGCGGGCGCGCGGCCCCATGTCGCGGTGCAGCAGCTTGAACCACGCGCGACCAAACGCATCGGCGAGCTGGTCGGGGTGGTCGTGGAAGCGCTTCGCGATCGGCGCATAGATCGGGTCGAAGCGCAGCGCGAGGTCGGTCGTCAGCATCATCGGCGCGTGACGCTTCGACGGGTCGTGCGCGTCGGGAACGGTGCCCTGCGCCTCGGGGTTCTTCGGCTTCCACTGCTTCGCGCCGGCGGGGCTCTCGGTGAGCTCCCACTCGTACTTGAAGAGGTTTTCGAGGAAGCCGTTGTCCCACTTCGTCGGGTTGTTGGTCCACGCGCCTTCGAGGCCGCTCGTGATGGTGTGCGCGCCCTTGCCCGTACCGTGCGCGTTCTTCCAGCCGATGCCCTGATCTTCGATCGCAGCGCCTTCGGGCTCGGGGCCGATGTTGCCCTCCGCCTTCGCCGCACCGTGCGACTTGCCGAAGGAGTGACCGCCGACGATGAGCGCCACGGTCTCTTCGTCGTTCATGGCCATGCGCGCGAAGGTCTCGCGGATGTCGTGGGCGGCGGCGAGCGGGTCGGGCTTCCCGTTGGGCCCCTCGGGGTTCACGTAGATGAGCCCCATCTGGACGGCACCCAGCGGGTTCGCGAGCTGGCGTTCGCCGCTGTACCGCGCGTCGCCGAGCCAGGTGTCCTCGGGGCCCCAGAAGAGTTCTTC
This sequence comes from Polyangiales bacterium, assembly GCA_044229975.1. GTDB lineage: Bacteria > Myxococcota_A > Polyangia > Polyangiales > SCUS01. The sequence goes on along the minus strand of JBGARZ010000011.1, from coordinate 247,292 downwards.
GGGCTCCCAGACATCGGGTCGCCCGAAGGCGAAGCCGAAGGTCTTGAAGCCCATCGACTCCATCGCCGCGTTGCCCGCGAGCACCAGCAGGTCGGCCCACGAGATGGACTGTCCGTACTTCTTCTTGAGCGGCCACAGAAGCCGTCGAGCCTTGTCGAGGTTGGCGTTGTCGGGCCACGAGTTGAGCGGGGCGAAGCGCTGCTGGCCTTCGCCGCCGCCGCCGCGTCCGTCGGCGATGCGGTAGGTGCCCGCGGCGTGCCACGTCAGGCGGATGAAGAACGGCCCGTAGTGACCATAGTCGGCGGGCCACCAGTCCTGCGAGGTAGTCATCACGGCGACGAGGTCGCGCTTCAACGCGTCGACGTCGAGCGACTTGAACTTCTCGGCGTAGTCGAAGTCCGCCTCCATCGGGTTGGACAGGTGCGAGTGGTGATGCAGCACCGAGAGGTCGAGCTGGTTGGGCCACCAGTCCTTGTTGGTCCTCGGCCGCCCCGTCTTCGGGGTGGGCGACGGGATCACCGGGTTTTCGGTCTCGCTGGTGCTCTTGCTTTGATCCTTGTCGGACATTGAAATTTCTCCTCTACCTTTGATGATCGGACCGCCGTGGCGGGAGCGTAGGTCAGGTCGACGAAGCCGGTCGACCGCTTCGGGAGGAAGGAACGCGCGTGATACAAGCACGCCGATGCGCTCACGATTGGCACTGCTCGCGTTCGCTGGATCGTTGACCGTGCTGATGCACTGCTCGGCGCCGTCCCTCTCCCCGATGGGCCGCGGCGTCATCGCGATGGGCGCTCCGCCCGGCGGGCGCTGCGAGCCGCTCGGTCCCGTCACGGGCGAAGGTCGCGGGGTGTTCTCCAGCGGGAGCCTCATCGAGTACGCGACCAACGACGCGCGCAACCAGGCCGCAGAGCTCGGCGCGACGCACCTCCACACGATGCCTCCGTCGCTGACCTACTCCGCCAGCCAGCAGAGCGCGGGCGTCACCGGCGCCACCGTCACCGGCACGGCCTACCGCTGCGCGAGCGGCCCCGTCGTACCCGAGCGTGGCATCTACGCGGCGCTCGGCCCCGTTCCAGTGTGGTCGTCGGGTGGCGCCACGGCCGCGCCGGTTTCCGCGGTGCCCCCGCCCCTCCTGGTCGCCGAGGCCCCGCCCGTCGCCGCGAACGCGTCGCCCGTGGACGCCGCCGTGCGCGGCGCGATCGACGCGCGTCGCCGGGAGATCCTGACGTGCGTGGGGCGCGAGATGGTCGCGGTCGACGTGGCCTACACCATCGCGGGCGACATCACGGTCACGCTCACCGGCGACCTCGCGGGCGGCGCCGCGGAGGGCTGCGTGCGCGCGGCGATCGGCTTGCTGCGCCTCGACCACGTCACCGCGGCGGGCACGGTGCGCCACCTCGTGCGGTAGGTTGGTGGTCCGACCAGCCTATCGATACGCCCCGCGGGAGACGCGCTGGCGTAGCACTCCGCGCAGGTCGACGACGAGCCGCAGCACCTCCGGCACGACGCCGGGGTCGCCCGGAATCTCCCCGCGGCCCTCGATGCCCGCGTCGTCGAGGGTGAGCCGCAACCCCAGCGCGCGGAGCCGTTGGAGCTGCGCGCGGGCGCCCTCGTGCAGCAGCCCCATCGCAGCGTCGGGGCTCGTCGCGCGCACCCGCCACGCGGCGTCGAAGGCGTGGTCGCCGAGGCTCAGATCGCCGAAGCCGACGAGGTCCTTCAGGCGATCGGCGAGGCCCGCGGGCTCGACGCGCAGACCCACCCCGAGCGGCTCGTGGAAGCGCGCCATCACGCGGTAGCCCACCGGCTCGGTGTTGTCGTTGGTCGCGAGCGACCCCGCCACCGGGTGCGACCTCCACCGAACCCACACCGCGCTCTCCAAGGTGTCGCCCCACGCGCTCATCGGGTGCGCGCGAGATGTGAGGCCGTGCTCGCGGCAGGCGTCGACGAAGGCCGCGGCGTGCCCCGCCGGGATGGCAGTGGGTGGTGACAGCCGCGCCCCGAGCGCGTCGACGGCGCGAGCGATCGCGACGCACTCCCGCACCCGCGCGGTGAGCGTCTCCGCCGTGAGGTAGACCGACGACAGATTGAACGCCACGACCTCATCGGTGATCTCCGGCCGACCCGACGAGAGCATCGCCAGCAGGCTCGATCGGGTCGCGTCGTCGAGCAGCGCACGAGCGGCGTCGGCCGCGCCCTCGCCGACGGTCACCTCGCACACGCCATCAAACGCGGCGTCGCCCGTGTCGAGCCCCGGTGGGCCGCCCACGACGAGACCCGCCTGTCGCACCCACAGCCCGAGGTCGAGCCCATGGGCGGGTCGCGCTTCGACGACGAGGTCGAGGTCGGAGCGTCGACCCAACGGCCCTCGCAGCCGCACCGCGACGCCGTCGATGACGCCCGCTCGCTCGGCCCCGAGACCGCCCAGCCGACGCAACCCGAGCACGGCGCTCACCGCTTCAACCGCCGGTGGATCGAACAACACGCCGCGACCATGCTCTACGATGCGACCCATGGGCAAAGCCTCCGTCGCCGCACTCGCGCTGCTCGTCGCCTGCTCGTCGCCGTCGACGCCGCCCGACGCGCTCGCCTACCCCACCGCCGATGAACTCCCCGAACGCCCCGAGCTCCCCGCCCTCTTCGACTCCTTCGCGGGCTCGCGCCGCGTCACCACCGTCGCCGACTGGGAGGGCTGGCGCCGCGCCGAGCTGCGCGACCGCTTCGCCCACTACATCTACGGTTACGCGCCGACGCAGACCGTCGCCGTCACCGGTCGCAGCACCTCCACCGTCGAGGACTTCCTCCCTGGCGTCGCGCGCTACGAGGAGGTCGAGCTCACCCTCGGCGATGGCGCGGCGCCGCGCGTCCACCTGTCGCTCTATCTGCCCACCGGCGTCGCATCACCTCCGGTCTTCGTCGCGCTCAACAAGTGCGGCAACCAGGAGGTCTCCGCCGACCCGCGCATCACGGCCACCACGTCATGGATCGACACCGCCGTCTGCGGCGCCACCGCCGAGGCGTCGCGCGGAGGGCGCGCGTCCAACTGGCCGGTCGAGGCCATCGTGCGGCGAGGGTATGCGTTCGTGACCTTCCACGAGAGCGACATCGACCCTGACACCTCCGCCGATCGCGATTTCTCCGACGGGGTGCATCCGCACTTCGTCCCCGATGGGAGGGCGAGGGAGGTTCGCTGGGGGCGCATCGCCGCGTGGTCGTGGGGTCTGTCGCGCGCCGTCGACTGGCTCGTCACGAGCGGACGCGTCGACGCGTCGCGCATCGCCGTGGTGGGTCACTCGCGTCGCGGGAAGGCCGCGCTCTGGGCGGGCGCCAACGACGACCGCATCGCCATGGTCATCGCGCACCAGTCGGGGACGGCCGGCGCGGCGCTCTCGCGCAGCCCCATCGGCGAGTCGGTGCAGATCATCAACCTGACGTTTCCATCATGGTTCAATGACGTGTTTCCGACTTTTGCGGGGAGGGAGTCGCGGCTCCCCATCGACCAGCACCAGCTCGTCGCGTTGATGGCGCCGCGGCGGTTGCTGCTCACCGATGGCGATGATGACTCGTGGGCCGATCCGCCGGGCGCGCGCGGGGCCGCGGAGGCGGCCGACGCGGCGTGGTCGCTCTACGGACAACCGGGGCTGCTGCGTGACGGGGACGGGCGGTATTCGCTGGGGGGCAGGCTGAGCTGGCGCACGCGGCCGGGCGTTCATAGCCTCGGCGCGGAGGACTGGGAGACCTTCCTCGCGTACGCCGATCGGCAGTGGCCGCGGTAGGGGTAAAGGTCAGTCTTCGGGCCGCGGCGGGGCGCCGTAGCGAACGCTCATGGAGCCGTTGATGACCCGGTTGGTTCCGGGGCGGCGGGCGCCGGCGTCGCGACGGGCGGGGCCTGCGTCGACCACGGGAGAGCCCGCGTCGACCGGCTCGGGAGCACCAGCATCGATCGGTTCGGGAGCGCCCGCGTCGACCACCTCGGGCACCGGCGGAGGCGGCGCGGGGGGCGGCGGTTCGGGCTGCGCAGGGGCCGGGGCGACGGGCGCTGGTTGCGGCGACGAGCACGCGGCGGCGCCGATGACCGCGGCGAAGGCGAGCACGCCCGCGCGGCTCAGGCGGGCCGGGGCGTCGGGGATGGTGGTGGCCGAGGCCGCGAGCGTGGTGTCACCGCAGAAGGGACACACGCTCTCGACGCGGCGGACGTGGCGGCCGCACGCGGCACAGGGGACGAGCTGATGGGGGTTCATGGGCGCGGAGTGTCGCGCGCGAGGTGCGGAGAAGACAACCCACGGATGCTCTACGGAAGCTCGGTCTCGACCACCACCGACGTGGGCTGCGATGTCACCACGTAGAGGTAGTACGTCCCTGCATCCAGGATGAGCTCCGTGCTCTGCGTGACCGCCGCCGTACGGCTCACGCACTGCCGCCCGATGCGGTCGTTGGCGCACGACGTCGAGCCCAGCAGGTCGTACCCGAAGTTCATCGTCACGCCCGCCGGAACCGTCATCCGCACCGCGACCCGCCCCCGCCGCGCGACCCGCACCCCGACCACGATGTCGGGCCCGGCGCCGTTGCACGACGTGTCGACGTTGTCGCGCGCGCCGCAGGTCGTCACCACCGAGCGCTGTCGCCCCGTCGCGCTCAGCACCACCGCGCTCGCGCAGTCGTCGCCGCCCGTCGTCGGCATTGCGCACACCGCGCAGCTCGCCGTCGTGCACCCCTGGTACGCGAGGCAGTAGCCGAGCCCGCTGCCCGGGCAGAACGCCACCGGCGCAAACGCCGTGCACGCCCGGCACCCCGTGTCCGTCGCCACGCTCGCATCGACGCTGGCCACCACGCCCGCGTCGACCGCCGGTGCGCCCCCGTCCACGGGTGGTGGCGTCACGGGCTCTCCGACGTCCGTCGCCACGGTGCTCCCGACGTCGCGCTCACCCGCGCTGCCCGCGTCGGTGGCCGTCATCGGAGAGCCCGCATCGGCACCCAGCACCGGGCTCCCCAGGTCGGCGCTCCCGACGTCGCCCGTCGCGGTCGCACCCGCGTCGACAGGGTTGAGACCGTCGAGGGCGGTGCGATCGACGGAGCCGCACGCAACCACCAGCAGCGACGCACCCGGGATCAACCAGCGGAGCCTGCGCATGCACCGCACTGTACTGCGCGGAGGGCGGGCGCTGAAAGCGTTCCTACAACCCGAGGCGTCGAAACTCCGTGGCCATGGTGAAGTCCGGGTCGACCTCGCCGTCCTGCGACGTCATCCGCGCGACCTCGCCGTAGCACTCCACCATCCAGAGGTACTGGATCTTCCGCACGCCTGCGCCCGCAGGAAACTGCTGCGTGAGCTCGATGCGAACCCGCAGCGCGTCGGTGAAGGTCAGGTCAGGAAGCCGCACCGTCCCGCGCGCATCCACCACGAAGCTGTACCGATCGCGCGACGCGACGGGCGTCCCTTCCACCATCGCGTTGCTCGTCGTGCTGTCGGCGGTCCACGTCGCGCCCATGGTCAGCGGAAAGCGCAGCACCGCGACGCCCGGCTCATACGGAACCACCGTCATCGTCGACTCCATCGGCGCGACGAGACCGAGCAGCTCGACGCTCGTATCTCCCGCCCGATAGACGCCGAGGTTGGGGCTGCGCGGATCGAGCCGCGACGCGTACTGCGCCGTCGGAAAGCGCGGCAGCCACCATTGCCCCTCGCTGGTCGAGAGCGTCAACGTCACGGCGTCGCCGCTGCCGTCGGTGAAGTCCCACGTGCGCACCCCGCCGACGTCCACGCCGCGGGGCGACACCCGCGCGAGCGTCCCCGGCGGGTTGATGCGATAGCGAACCTCCACGCCCGGAACAAACACCACCTCGTTGCGCGCGATGGTCCCGTCGCGGTTGCCCCGGCACACCACCGTCGACCCGCTGTCGGGGATGACGACGAAGCCGCCGCCATCACGCGCTCCGGCGTCGCTCCCCTCCGGCGCCGCCGCGCAGCCCATTGCTCCACCGATCGCCGCCACCGCTCCGAGCCAGACCCCGACCGTGAGGGAGGGGAAGCGACCACCCACCCTTCTCCCCGCGCTCAAAACCGCCATGCGAGCACCGCGTGCAGGGCGTGCGCGGGCGACGGGCTCACCCGCGCCGCGACGTTGTCGAAGCCCGCCAATGGCAGCAGCAGCCCGTAGTCGAGTCGCATGACGAAGCCGTGCTCCTGTTCGTAGATCAACCCGATGTCGGTCTCGACGCCGAGCGGTGTCTTGCCCGATGGGGTGCTGTTGGGCTCCATCGCCACGCTGGTGATGACGGCCGCCTCTGCGGTGAGCATCGACGCCAATCGATATCGCACCATCGGGCGCACGTACCAGGCGTCGGTGACGGTTCCGATGAGGCGCCGCCAGAGGATGAGGTCGACGCGGTAGTTGGGGCTGAAGCGGAAGTTCTGCACGTTGACGTCGCGCGGTGTTCGCGTGAGGTCGAACTGCAACCCGTCCAGGTCACCCGCGCGCCCGCTCTGCGCCGTCGGCCGCGCGCCGAAGCCCGGCCGGTCGTCGCCCGACGCGAAGCCCACCTCCACCCGCGCGAAGAACCTCTCCCCGCCCCGATACTCCGCGCGCACGACGCCGCCCATCTGCCGGCCCGTCACCGCGAGGTTGAGCATCGCCGCCGGGTCGAGTGACGCGTTGCCGATGCGGAAGCCCACGTACGCAAACTCGCCCTCGATGGTGAAGCGCCCGAGGTCGGCCCGCACCCACGCGTCGCCCACGAAGGCCGTCAGGTCGCGCACCAGCGCCGTGCGCGCCGACGGGACGTCCGTCGCGTTGATGTCGTAGCTCTGCCAGCGGTAGCTCCCGACGAGCCCGAACTCGAAGGTGTTGCGCCCCGCCCGCAACCTTCGATTGCGGGTCGTCGGGGTGTTGTAGCGGGCCACCGAAAACGCCACCGTCCGAACGTCATCACGCGGGTCGAGGTCGAAGGCCGGGCGTATCTCCGGCCGCAGCGCCTCGCTCGACGGACCCGTCGCGCTGATCTCGTAGAGCGCCGTCCAGAGCAGGCCCGCGAGCGGCGTCGTAAACGCCACGCGGTCACCAACATCGCCGTAGTCGTCGTCGAGCCCGTTGCCCGCGTTGAGGAAGAACCCCGTCCCCCAATCGACGAGCGCGCCCATGCGACCCGCGGTGAGCACACCAAAGGGCAGCAGCACCTGACCGTAGACCTGCCGCAGATCGATGGGCAGATCGGGTCCGCGCTGCGTCACGCTGCCGCCGACGAAGTCCCCGGACGGGAGCGATCCCAGGCGCAGGTTGTCGAGCACGTGGGCCCGCGCGTGGATGGAGACGCCCCAACCGACCTCGATGCCCAGGTCGACGCGCAATCTCAGGTCGGCGCTGGTCTGCGTGTGCGAGGCCCCGTCGTCGACATACGGCAGCGGCCAGATGGACGACAGCGACGGCGTCGGGCCGCGCGCGAGGTCCCAGTTGTGGGCGAGGTCGCCGCGCGTTCGGAGGAAGCCCGTGAGGCGCACCCGCGTGTCGGGCGTGTCGGCCGTCGCGCGCAGCGCATCACCGATGGGCGTCACCCCGGGTGCATCGCGGGAGGGCTCGCGATCGATGGCGCGCCGCTCGTCTCCGGCCGCGCGCGGCTGGGCAATCGCCGTGACGGTCGACAGCCATGTCGCGGCGCAACAAGCGAGCGCGGTGACCGTGTTGCGTCGCGTCACCGGCCCGTCCCATCGAGGAAGGTGAGCACCTCGCGGCGGGTGACGCCGGCGGCCTCGATCATGGGGAAGTGCCCGACGGCGGGGACGACGGCGAGGCGTGCGTCGGGGATCTCGCGCGCGAGTCGCTCACCGAAGCGGAGCTGGGCGACGTGGTCGGCGGCGCCCCACAGGAGGAGCGTGGGTTGCTGCACGGTGCGGTAGCGGGTCTGGAGCTGGAGGAAGCACTGGCCGCGGGCGGCGGCGAGGGCGGCGCGGGAGGTTCCGGGTCGGTCGAAGGAGCGCTCGATGGCGTCGACGAGGTCTTGCGACACGATGGAGGGGTCTTCGAACGCGGACGGAAAGCGGTCGTCGGGGCGCTCGCGGTAGAAGCCCGAGAAGAGCATCTCGCCGACGCCGGGCAGGCGCGCCCAGCGGAAGAACGGGGGGATCTGTTCGTCGTAGATCCAGGCGCCGACGAGGACGACGCGGCGCACGCGGTCGGAGTGGTCGAGCGCGAGCGCGAGGCTGACGGAGCTGCCCCAGGAGTGGGCGACGACGTCGACGGGACCGTTGGGGGCGACGGCGTCGAGGACGTCGACGAGGTCGTTGGCGAGGGCGACGGGGGAGTAGTCACCGTCGGTGCGCGACGACCAGCCGAAGCCGGGGAGGTCGACGTTGATGGTGCGGCGGCGCTCACGGAGACCGGGTTCGAGCGTGTCCCAGACGTCGTGGTTGGAGGCGAAGCCGTGGACGAGCAGCACCGGCGTGGCGGTGCCTTCGGCGGGCCCGCGGACCTCGGTGTAGATGGAGCGCCCCGAGCGGGTGTGGACGTAGCGGGCGTCGGGGCCGAGGCGCGCGCCGAGGGGCTCTCCGGGCTCCTGGAAGGTCGCGCAGGCGGGCGCGAATGCTGCGACGCAACAGAGGAGGGCGGCTCTCACAGCGACAGCCGACGGTACTCCGACGCGCGGCCAAAGGCCTCGGCGGACTCGTTGTCGACGCTCGCCACGCGGGCCACCACGCCCCAGCACTCGCTGAGGAAGGTGTACGTCCGGCGCGTGCGGCGGATGATGGTCAGCGGAATCGCCTGGTCGAGGTCGGTGCGAACCCGCAGCGCCGGGAACCTCCCCGCCGACGTCCACACCTCCCCCTGCGCGTCGACCCGGGTGGTGTAGCTGGTGACGTTGGTGTTCGGGGTGAAGTTGTAGAAGCCCGTCGCGGTGACCGACTGCGTCCACGTATCACCGACGCGCAGCGGGAAGCGCAGCACCTGCACCGGCGGCGTCATGCGCAGGTCGGTGGCGTTGTCCGCGACGGAGACGGTGCCCAGCAGCTCCAGCGACGAGGCGCTCGCGCGGTACACGCCGAGGATGTTGTTGGTGCGGTCGATGAGCGCGGCGTAGGTCGCGTCGGGGTAGCGCCCGCTCCACCAGCGGCCGGTCGGGCGCATCACCTCGTCGAGCACGCGGCGGTCGCTCGCGCGCGGGGCGGAGTAGTCCCAGCGGCGCGTGCCTTCGACGATGGTTCCAGCGGTGTCGACGGGCTCGACGGTGGTGCCGTCGTCGTTGACGGCGTAGAGCACCGAGGCGCCGACGAGGAAGTTGATCTCCGCGCGGGTGATGACGCCGTCGCGATCGCCCATGCAGCGCGCGCCACCATCACCCACCGGCGCCACGTCCACCTCGGGAGTGCCCTCGTCGGTGGGCACCGCGGGGTTGTCCGTCGTCACGGCGGGGACGTCGCGCGGCTGCGTGCCGACGTCGCGAACGCCAGCGTCGACGCGCGGCTCGACGTCGCCTGTGGCGCAGCCGAGGGCGGTGAGCGTGAGGAGGATGGAGCAGCGCATCGCCACCGTGATTACTCCGCCGCGGCGCGGTTGGGCAGTGGTGCGTTGTGGCGTACGCGGCGCCACTCAGCGGGCCGACGGGTTGACGAGGTCGAAGCCCTTGCGGGCCGCCTCGAACATCATCTTGCGCCACTCGCTGGAGAGCTGCGTCGCGTAGGAGAGGGTCTCCTGGGCGAGCTTCGCGCTCTCGTCGATCATCATGCGCGTGTGGGCGATGCCCTGGGCTTCGGCGCGGGCGAGCTCGTCGGTGACGGCCTCCACGCGAGCGACGTGATCGGCCACGCCCTTGCGCCACGCCTCTGCGCCGAGGGCCATGAAGGGGTTGCTCGCGCCGAAGAAGGCCGCGAAGGGGCTGGGCGGCTTCGGGGTCTCGGTGGTGTCGCTCATGGTGGTCGGTGCTCCCTCGTCGACGGATAGAGCAGCGGCGGGTGTGCTGTCAACGATGCGTTGTGCGCTGCAACATCAGCGGGTGCGGGCGGGCTTCTTCTTCGTCGCGGGCTTCTTCGGGGCCGCCGGGCGCTGGGCGGCACGCACGGATTTCTCCAGCGCGTCGAGCTTGCGGCGCAGGTCGTCGAGCGCGAGGGAGTCGGCCGTGGGCGGGGGCGGATCTTCCTCGGCGGGGGCTTCGAGGGGTGCTTGCGGGGCGGCAGGTTGCTGCGGTGCACCACGGAAGGGGAGGGCGTTGCCGACGAGGCGGGCGAAGGCGTTGGTGGCGGCGTAGGGCATCGCGAAGGGGGCGAAGGGGCCAAACGACTGCATCCCGGTGCGGGTCTGCTGGTAGAGGTCGAGGGCCATGCTGACGTAGCGGCCGAAGAACTCCGCGAGCGCGTCGTCGCTCATCCGCAGGAGCTGGGTGAGGATGGGGACGGAGAGGAATTGCGCGGCGCCGCGGCCCTCCAGGATCATCTGGGTGAGGGTGGTCTGGGTGAGGTCGTCGCCGGTCTGGGCGTCGACGATGCGGGCGTCGTGGCCGACGCGGATGGAGTCGGCGAGCTCGTCGAGGGTGACGTAGCGGCTGAGGGTGGTGTCGTAGAGGCGGCGGTTGCCGTACTTCTTGATGACCCTCGGCGGGGCGGGGCGCTTGCTCATCGGGGGGAGTGGAGCATACCGGCAACCGCGGGGCGCTGGGAAGCCATCGGATTGTGCGTCGCACCATTGGAGCGGTTGACACCATTTGTGGAGCTGACCTATCCGTTGGGGAGCGTCGGTTGTTGCGCTGCGGCAACGCGGTGGTGCGGCGCGGAAGGAGCGGCGGCCATGTTCGGTTGGGACCAGTGGAAGAAGGGCTTCGACACCTGGGAGGCCGCGACGGCGAAGTACGTCGAGGCGTGGATGCGGTCGCCCCTGGTGCTGACGCCAGGCGGGGCGATGTTGACGGCGGTGATGCGCTCCAAGACGGCCGTCGACGGGGCGATGGACGCGTGGTGGTCGGCGGTGGGCCTGCCCACGCGGCGCGATCAGGAGCGCTCGCTCCACGCGCTCAACCAGCTCCAGAGCCGGCTCATCGACCTCGAAGAGACCCTCGCGGAGATTCGCGCGCAGCAGGCGGCGCCGAAGGAGTGACGGGTGGGGACGGTTTCAGCTTTTCACCTTGTGCACACTCTCCGGAGGCAATGCGCCAGAGGTGAAAAGCTGAAACCGTCCCCAGCCTCCTGTGCGCCAAAGGTGAAAAGCTGAAACCGTCCCCGCCTCGCAGGAGCACCGACAGACGATGGACATCACACCGTTCCTTGAGTTGAAGCCGGCGCCGCGGGCCGTGTTCGATCGGCTGCCCACCCACGGGGCGCGGGCGCGCTTCATGGTCCCCGCCGGCAACGACTGGCGCTGCGTCACCTGGAACGCTTTCGCCCGCATGATCCGCGACGTCGCCCTGTGGATGTCGTCGGTGGGGGTGAAGCCCGGCGATCGCGCGGTGGTGTTCGCGCCCAACCGGGTGGAGTGGGGCGCCGCCGCGCTGGCGGTGCAGTCGGTCGGCGCTGTCATGGTGCCGCTCTACAGCGCGAGCACGGCGGCGTCGGCCGCGTACGTCATCGACCACTCCGACGCGAAGGTGGTCTTCGTCGACACGCTGGCGCTGCTTGGGCGACTCTTCGAGGTGTGGTCCGAGCTGCCGAAGCTGGAGCGCGTGGTGCTGCTCGACGAAGACCTCGACGTGAAGCAGGCGCTGGCGTCGCTGCGGGCGAAGGGCGCGAAGACGCCGTCGGACGAGGAGGCTGCGGCGAAGGTGGTTCCGTGGCGGCAGGCGCGCTCGGTGGGCGAGCAGATGCACCGCGACGAGCCCAGGCGCTTCGACGCGATGCTCGACGCCATCGAGCTCGATGCGCCGTCGGTGATGCTCTACACGTCGGGGACGACGGGGAATCCGAAGGGGGTTCCGCTGTCGCACCGCAACGTCGGGGTCAACGGCCGCGACTGGCTGCTGCTCAACGGCCCGCTCATCGACGACCACGCCGTCGACGCGCTGTGGCTGCCCATGAGCCACATCTTCGGCTTCGGCGAGATGTGCCTGGGCAACACCCTCGGGTTCACCACGTACCTCGTCGACCCGGCGTCGGTGCTCGGGCGGCTCGCGGAGATCGCGCCCAGCGTGTTCATGAGCGTGCCGGCGTACTGGGAGAAGATCGCCCAGGCCGTGGCGAGCGAGCCCGATGTTGCGCTGCGAAAGAAGAAGCTCGCGGCGGTGACGGGCGGACGGCTGCTCTTCTGCCTGTCGGGCGGCGCGGGGTTGAAGCTGGAGGTGAAGCAGCTCCTGCACGACTGCGGACTGCTCATCATCGAGGGCTATGGGCTGACGGAGTGCTCGCCCACGCTCACGCTCAACCGCTCGGATGCCTTCCGCTTCGACTCGGTGGGCAAGGTGCTGCCGAGCGTGACCATCAAGCTCGCCGAGGACGGCGAGATTCTCGCGAAGGGCGAGAGCGTCTTCCGCGGGTACCACAAGGACGAGGCCGCGACGCGCGAGTGCTTCGACGACGACGGGTGGTTCAAGACCGGCGACGTGGGGCGCTTCACCGACGATGGGTTCTTGCAGATCGTCGATCGCAAGAAGGACATCCTGGTGACGTCGGCAGGCAAGAACGTCCCTCCCGCCAACATCGAGCTGCGCTTCGCCGACGACCCGCTCATCGCGCACGTGGTGGTGTACGGCGACGGGAAGAAGTACCTCGCGGCGGGAATCTGGCTCGACGCCCAGCAGGTCTCGGCGGCAGTCGCACGCGGCGAGGACGTGAAGGCGCGGGTGCAGTCGCGGGTCGACGCGGTCAACGCGCAGCTCGCGAGCTACGAGACGATCAAGCGCTGGGCGGTGATGGAGCCGTCGCTGACGGTCGACGCGGGCTGGCTCACGCCGTCGCTGAAGGTGCGGCGCAAGAAGGTGTACGAGGCGTTTCGCACGGCGTTCGAGGCGCTCTACGAATGAGCGACGCGGGCAAGGAGACCCGCCGCTGGCGCAACCTGCTCGGGATGGTCGCGCGCAAGAAGCCCGCGGTGGGCGTCACGCCCGCCGACGTGGTGCACCGCGAAAACAAGTGGTCGCTGCTGCGCTACCGACCGCGGCCCGAGGGGGTGGCGTACGCGACGCCGGTGCTGCTGGTCCCGTCGCTCATCAACCGGCACTACGTGCTCGACCTGCAAGCGGGCAAGAGCGTCGCCGAGACGCTCGTCGCGCGCGGTCACGACGTGTTCATCGTCGACTGGGGAACACCCGGTCCCGAAGACCGGCACCTCACCTTCGACGCGATCACCGATGGGTACCTCGGGCGGGCCGTTCGTGTTGCGGCGCAGCATGGCTCGCGCGGCAAGGCGCATGTGCTCGGCTACTGCCTCGGCGGAACGCTCGCCGTCATCCACGCGGCGGTGCGTCCCGAGAAGATCGCCTCGCTCACGGTGCTCGCGGCGCCGGTGGCCTTTCACGACGAGGGCTTGCTCTCGCTGTGGACGCGCTCGTCGACCTTCGACCTGGGCGCGATGATCGACGCGACGGGCAACGTCCCTTGGCAGTTGATGCAGGGCGCGTTTCAGATGCTGCGGCCGACGCTGCCGCTGTCGAAGGCGGCGCACGTGCTCGACCGGGCGTGGGACGACGAGTTTCTCGACGGGTTCTTCGCGCTGGAGACGTGGGGCAACGACAACGTGTCGTTTCCGGGCGAGGCGTACCGTCGCTACATCGAAGGGCTCTATCGGGCCGATGGTCTGATGAAGGAGACCTTTACGCTGTCGGGTCGGCGTGTGTTGTTGGGAGACATCAAGTGCCCGACGCTGGCGGTGACCTTCGCGCACGACAACATCGTCCCCGAGGAGAGCGCCGCGCCGCTGATGGATCGCATCGGCTCGACGGACAAGGAGCGCGTTCATCTGCCGGGCGGGCACGTGGGGGCGGTGATCTCGCGCAAGGCGCTGACGACGCTGTGGCCGACCATCTCGACGTGGTGGGCGGCGCACGACGCGGAGCCGCAGGGGAGGAAGAAGGTCGCGACGAAGCGGGTTGCTTCGCGATGAGCGACTGGAAGAAGACGGTGTGGCCCGAGGCGCCGGGCGCGCGGGCCTCGGTGGGGCTGCTGCTGATCCGGGTGTACGCGGGGGCCGCGCTGATGGCCCACGGGCTGAAGAAGATCCAGGACCCCTTTCATTGGATGGACCGTTCGCCGGACGCGCCGCCGGGGGTGTTTCAAGCGCTCGCGGCGGTGTCGGAGTTTGGCGGAGGGCTTGGGCTGATCGTGGGGTTGCTCACGCCGATCGCGGCCTTCGGCATCGCGTGCACGATGGTGGTGGCGGTGTTCAAGCATGTGTCGAAGGGAGATCCCTTCGTGGGGCGCGGCGGGTCGTATGAGCCCGCGCTGGGATATCTGGTGACGGCGGCGCTGCTGATGCTGACGGGGCCGGGGCGGTACTCGCTGGATGAGCGGGTGTTTCGGCGACCCTCTTCCGCGGCCTGAAGGCCACGGAAAGGCTGCGAAGGTCAGCGGACGTAGTGGACGCGGCCGGACCCCTGGGTGATCTCCAGCGCGTAGTTGGCGCGCACGTCGGTGAAGGTCTCGACGGTGTTGGTGGCGTCGGGCCAGCGCACCTCGATGCGATCGATGGCGCAGTTGGCGCCGAGACCGAAGTGCACCGGGAGCTCGGCGGACAAGCCCGCGAGGCCCCAGGTGTTGACCACCTCGCGGGTCTGCGTGACGCCGCCGGCGGTGACGCGCACCCGCGCCCCGAGGGCCGCGCGGTTGGCGCCGCCGTTGCCCGCGCCGATGAGTCGGACGGTGGTCCAGTTGGCCTCGCTGGCGATGTTCTCGTAGACGCGGACGGCCGAGCGGCCCATCCAGGCTGCCGAGCAGGTGCGCGCGGTCGAGGAGCCCACCACCATGTCGACGTCGCCGTCGTGGTCGAAGTCCGCCCAGGCCACGCCGAGCGGGCACGCGTGACGGATCTGCGCGAGGCGCGAGACCTCGGTGAAGGTCCCGTCGGCGCTCTGCGCGTAGAGCCACCCGAACTGGCTCGGGTAGTCGCTGCCGCCCGCCCAGATGTCGAGCCGGCCGTCGTTGTCGAAGTCGAACATCGCGTTGCTGAGCACGCCCTCGTCGCCCGTTCCGGGGATGACGAGCCCCGTCGCCATGCGACCCGGGCGGTTGAAGTGCGTCGGCCCGCCCGGCGCAGTGTCGTTGACGAGCAGCTCGGCGCGGTCGCTGTTGGCGCCGACGTCGGGGTGGGCGATTTCGCCGGTGTAGAGGTCGATGTCGCCGTCGTTGTCGATGTCGCCGCAGGCGATGGAGAAGGTGTTGCCGTTGAGGCGCCAGGGCTGCTGATCGACGGTGGGTCGCCAGTCGCCGCGAACCGGGCAGGTGTACCCGCGGCCCACGGCGGGGACGGTGGCGGGGCAGCGACCGGCGACCGCGGCGCAGTAGCAGCGGTAGGTCTGGTTGTCGCTGAAGTCGCGGTTGTCGTCGCCGCCCACCCCGCTCGCGACGGACTCGTCACGGAAGGTGTCACCGTCGCTGGTCATCAACAGATTGAACTGTCGACCGTAGGCCGCGCCGATGATGTCGAGGCGGCCGTCGTTGTTCACGTCGCAGGCGGAGATGCCGTAGAGCGGGCGGTTGTTGGTCACGTCGAGGAGCGACTGGTTGGACGACTCCAGCGTCATGCCGACGTCGTCGGTGACCTCGGAGAAGGTCCCGTCGCCCGCGCCGCGAAACATCTGTGATTGCTGGCCGATGGGGAGGCCGAAGGTCGCGCTGTGGTAGCCGACGAGGAGGTCGATGTGGCCGTCGAGGTTCTGGTCGTTGAAGACGGCGCCGATGGTCTGCGGGGAGGTGTCTGCGCCGGGCGTGGCGTCGCTCACGGGGCCAAGCGAGAAGACGCCGTGGCCGTCGTTGAGGAGGATGGTCCCGCGGTCGCCGGGGTCGGCGTCCTGACCCGCGGCGGGTGAGGCGGTGGGGATGGCGCCGGTGTACGCGTCGATGTCGCCGTCGTTGTCGACGTCGGCGAAGGCGACGGCCGTGACGAGGCGGCCGCGGTCGGCGGGGCCTTCACGCAGCGCGAGGAAGTTGGACTCGCGGGTGTTGTCGACGAAGCGGCGACCCGTGGCGCCGTCGGCGCGTGGTCGGTTCATGAGCACACGAACGAGCCACCCGGTGACCGGGAGCGTGAAGTTGGTGCGGGTGTTGACGACGTCGTTCCAGGCGACGAGGTCGGCGTAGCCGTCGCCGTCGAGGTCGGCGGTGGCCATGCGCTTGGCCGTGAGCTCGGCGAGCCCGTACGCGGCGGTGACCTCGCGGAAGGCGGGCATCGTGCGGTCCCATCCGGCGCCCGAGCGACAGGCCATCGGAGGCGGCGGCTCACCGGCGTCGACCGGGACGTCGGTCGCGACGACAGGCGTGTCGATGGCCGCGGGGATGTCGGTGGCGGTCGCGGCGTCGGTGGCGGGCGTGGTGGCGGACGAAGAGCACGCGGCGAGGGCGAGCGCGCAGAGCGGGAGGAGCAGGCGGCGCATGGTGCGAATCGTATACACCAGCGGTGGCGGAGCGGCGTTTTGGGAGAGGAGGAGGATGATCGCGGCTCGCGTGACAGGCCCGCCGCCACCCCCGCCGCCACCCCGCCGCCACCCGCCGCCACCTCCGGGCACCCGCTGAAATGACATGAAAACAAGCCAGTCGCGCGTCGTCCGCCGTTGGCGCCGCGATTGCTCACGCCTTCCTCCGCGAGACGCTCCTCGCCACCACCGGGAAGGGTTCCACCATGCGCATGCCTCGTCGCCAGTCCGCCGCTCGCGTCCACGACTCCTGCCAGCCACACATCGCCGGTCTCCGCGTCGAGTGCGTCACCTCCGTCCCCGCGTGGGCGTCGTACCTCTCGCTCGCGCAGTGGCGCTCACTGCTCGGCGCCGTCGAGCGCGACCTCCGCGCCCGCGGCCTCCTCGCGCGCTTCCAGGGCGACTACTTCAGCGCGACCTTCCCCGACGGCCGCCGTGCCCAGCTCGGGCTGGTCAACCTCGCGGCGCGCTGCCGCGGCGTCGACGTCGACCTTCACCATGACCTCGCCCGCGCCCACTTCGACGCCGCCCTCGGGCCGATCATGACGCCTGGGTCGGGCCTCCTCGGCGAGGTGGCCTACGCCGATGTCGCGCCGCGGCTCATCGCGCACGTGTACCGCGCCGACGTGATCGGCGACGCTCGCGACCGCGTCGTCGCGCGCCCGCTCTGCGACGGTCTCGTCACCGCCCTCGCGGTCGACCTCGGCCACGCCATCGCATCACTCCCATCCGACCTGCCGGCGCGCTGGGGGCGCTCGGAGGACGAGCTCTTCCGCGTGGGCCTCGCCAACGTCGAGCGCCAGCGCGTGCGCCGCGAGACCTTCCCCTCGCACGCGCTCCCCGGCGTCATCGTCTCTGGCGGCAACCACACCGTCACGTCGCAGGTGCACTTCCTCGGCAACCACCTCGGGCGGCGGTACCCCGCGGGCGCCATCGTCGGCCTGCCCGCGCGCTCGATGATCTTCGCCATCCCGCTGCGCAACGGCGCCGACGCCGCCGCGATGGAGCGCCTCACCCGCGCGGTCTCCACCGCGCTCACGCTGCTCGACGGCGTGGCGTCTGATCCGTTGTTCGCCGACCAGCGCTTCTCGTCGGACCTCTACTGGTGGTGCGACGGTGTGCTGCGCCCGCTGCCAGCGACGAGCACCGCCGCGGGCCCCGCCGTGATGCCGCCCGACGAGCTGATGGGCGCGCTGTTCGTCGACACCTCCCCGTAGCCCGGCGTAGCCGCTCGCCCCGACGTCACTCCTCCGCGTCGTCGAAGAGCGCGGCGACGTCACCCACGCTCACCGCGCGCCGCATCCACCGATGCAACCGATGTGGGTCTTCGCAGGTCGCGATGCGCTGGCGCGCCGCGTCGTCGATCACCAATCCCCGCGCGTCGAGCACCGTGAGCAGCGCGCCCCTCGTCGCCCCGACTGCGCCCCTCGCTTCGGCGGTCACGGCCTTCGCTTCGGCGGTCACGGCCTTCGCTTCGGCGGTCACGGCCCTCACTTCGGCCTCGACGCGTCGCCGGGTCTCCGCCTGCGCTGTCTCCTCCGCCGCCGCGAGCTGCTGGTCGGCCTCTTCGAGCATCTCGTCGGCCCGGTCTTCGAGCCACTGGATGATCTCGTCGGCGGTGCGTAGCTCCGCGGTGCCCTGGCGCAATCGCACCCGCCCGTCGAGCGCCGCGATCTCCAGCCCCAGCACCTGCGAGTGCATCCACCCGCCTTGCGCCACCACGGGGACGAACGTTCGCACCCCCGGCGACGCCTGGCGCCACCCGCGGATGATCTTGTACGCGTGATCGAAGACGAAATACTCCTCGACGCCGAGCGCGGCGTAGCGACGCACGTTGGTGACGACGTCCTTGCGTCGGACGCCCTCCACCAGGATCTCCATCACCCAACCGACGCCCCTGCCCTCGGCGGACACCACCCACGAGCTCCGTCGGTGGGTCTCCACGTCGGCCACCGCCAACAGGTCTGGAACGAAGCGCTCCTCGTCGGGGTAGTACACCCCGACCTCGGCGCCCACGTAGACCTTGCGCCCCGCGCGCTCGAAGTACTTCCGCAGCGTCGCGCGGGTGTCGGCCTTCGACTCGAAGTGCACGTCCCCCTCGGAGGCCACCTCGATCGCCGGGATGCCCACCGACAGCGCCTTGACCACCGCCGCGCGCTCGGCCGCGCTCATCGCGTCCCACACCTCCTGGCGAGGTGCTCGCGGGCGTGGCGGTGCGAGCGGTGTGGTGGTCGGTTGGGGGCTCATCACTCCACCCTGCCGGGCGCCCGCAGGGGCGTCAATGACCCTGTCAGCGCACCACCAGCAGCACCGCCGACACCACGCCGAACACCGCCGCGCTCGTGAGCAGCACCGCCGCCGCGATCGCCAGGTTGGGCTGCGCGTCGATGAAGCGCGACCACGACCCGCCCACCCGCTTCATTCCCGTGCACGGGCACTGCACCGGGCCGCGTCCCTCCATCGCCGCTTGCAGGCGCTGGGAGAGCTCGGCGACGGACTGAAACCTCCGCGCCGGGTCCTTGTCGAGGCCGCGCGCGATGATCCACGCGTACTCCGGCGGGATCTTCAGCTTGTGGTGCATCGCCAGCGCGCCCATCGGCTGCTCGGTCTTCACCGACTCCAGTAGCTCCTCCAGGGTCGCCTTTGGTCGCAGGTAGTGCCGCAACCCCAGCAGCTCGTAGAAGACCGCGCACAGCGAGTACACGTCGCTCCGCGCGTCGGTCTTGTCGTGCTCGCCGCGCGCCTGCTCCGGGGACATGTACGCGGGCGTTCCGATGGCGTGACCCAGCATCGTGCCGAAGCCGTCGCCGCTCGGGGTCGTCGCGCCGACCTCGCGCTTGCCGCCGGGGCCCACCTTCTTGGCGAGGCCCCAGTCCATCAGCATCACCTCGCCGAGGGGCCCGACCATCACGTTGGCCGGCTTGATGTCGCGGTGAACCCAGCCCTTGTGGTGCGCGAACTGCACCGCCCGGCAGAGCTGCTGAAACATCTCCACGCGCATCTCGACGCTGAAGCGCGAGCGGTAGTCGGGGTCCTTCGCGCGGAGGCGATCGATGACGTGTTCGAGGTTGTCGCCCTCGACGAACTTCATCACGAAGAAGAACCCGCGCTCGTCGAGCCCCACGTCGTGCACCGGGACGATGCCCGGATGTTCGAGCTGGCCGATCGTCTGGATCTCGCTGGTGAAGCGGGAGACGGTGTCGGGGTCGCGCATCTCGGGCTTCAGCCGCTTGAGCGCGACGCGTCGCTCGATGTCGTTGTCGACGCAGAGCTCGACCTCGCCAAAGGCCCCTTCGCCCAAGCGCTTCAGCGACTCGTAGCGCGGCCGCGCGTGCTCCACGAGCTGGATGCCCTCGTCGGTCGGAACGCTCCGCGGCAGCACCGCCCCCGCCCGGCTGCCCGTGCTCGATCCCCCTGACGCCTTCGGCAGCGAGGAGACGGGCGCGGGCGCGCGACCCGCCGCCCCCTGCGAAGGCCCCGCGATGGTCGCCTGGAGCGACTCGTCGTGGTCCGTGGTGCTCATTACGACAGGGTGTTGGGGGAGGGCTGCGAGCCCTCGTCGCGGCGCGGAGCGTCGCCGGGCACCAGATGGAACTCGCGCTCGAGCTGCTCCAGCTCGTGGGAGACCGTTCGGAGCATCGCGCGCCGCTCGTGGAAGGGGAGAAACCCGCTCTTGAACCCGTTGAGGATGATGCTCTTCAGGCTCGGCCACGCGACGTCCATCTCCGTGTGCACGATGAACAATTCCTTGCTCACGGTGGTGTCGGTGATGAGCCGGTTGTCGGTGTTGACCGTCACCCGCACGCCGAGGTCTTGATAGAACTTCAGCGGGTGCGAACGCAGGTCGCGCACCGCCCCGGTCTGCACGTTGCTCGACGGGCAGCACTCCAACGGCACACGGTGGTCGGTGATGTAGTGCAGGAGGTCGCCGTCCTCGCGGAGCCGGCAGCCGTGCCCGATGCGGTGCGCGCCGCACACGTGGATGGCCTGCTTGATGGACTCCGGCCCGTACGCCTCTCCCGCGTGGATGGTGCAGTTGATGTTGTTGTTGCGGATCAACTGGAACGCGTCGCGGTGGTGCTTGGCGGGGTGGTCGTACTCGGCGCCCGCGAGGTCGAAGCCCACCACGCCGCGGTTTTTATAGGCGACGGCGAGCTCGGCCATCTCCAGCGACCCCTCGGGCGAGATGTGCCGGATGCCGCAGATGATGACGTTGGAGTGGATGCCGAAGTCGTCCTGCGCGCGCCGCAGCCCGTTGATGACCGCCTCGACCACCTTGGTCAGCGAGAGCGAGCGCTGCGTGTGCAGCATCGGGGCGTAGCGCACCTCCATGTACCGCACGCCCTCGGCCGCGGCGTCTTCGCCCAGCTCGTAGGCCGCGCGCATCAGCGACGCCTCGGTCTGCAGCACCCGCAGCGTCACGTCGAAGGCCTTGAGGTACTCGGTGAGCGATCCGGTGTTCTGCCCGGCGTTCATCGCGATGGCGAGGCCTTCGGGGGTGTTGGCCGGCAGCTCGATGCCGTCCTGCTTCGCGAGGTCGAGGATGGTCGTCAGGCGCAGCGAGCCGTCGAGGTGAACGTGCAGGTCGGTCTTCGGCAGCTTGCGGATCTGTTCAAGGGTGAGCGTCGTCATCGTCGCAGCTTATACCCCATCGTCGCGAATCTGTTGACGACGACCCCCCCTTGGTCGGCAACCTTTCCGCGCTGAGCGGCCACGCACCCTACCGCGTGGCACCCGCGCACTGCCGCCATGGAACGTCGCCTACAACTCATCGTCCTCGGCGTCGTGGTCGCTCTCTCGGGAGCGGGCGCCGGGGCGGTGATGCTACGTCGCTCGTCTCGAACACCGACCTCACCGGGTCCCATCGCGCCGCGGGTGGTGCGGCCGATGGCGAGGGACGTTCCTCCGCCGGAGCGCACGGTGCTGCCTGCCTCGCTCGACGCGCTGCGCGCCCGCTTCGACGCTCGCTGGCGGCTGCGGCCCGACGCGCGCCTCGGCCTCGCGCTGCATCACCTCGCCTCGCTCGCCGCGCCCAACGCGCCAGCGCCCGAGGTGCGCTTCGCCGACGGTCGCTGGACGGTGCTGGTCGGGGGAGCTCCCGCGGCCACGCTGCCTACGGAGGTCACCTTCGAAGCGATGCTCACCGCGGCGACGGACTACGCGCGAGCGCAGCAGCTCCCGCAACGACTCCACATCGACGCGTCGGGCCAGGTCGGGGCCGTCAACGTCGCGACGCTGCGCGACCCGTGGGGCTCCGCGCGCGCGGCCGACGCTCGCTGGACCGCGGGGGCGCGCAACGTCTCCGACGTGGTGGCGGTGGGTCGCGCGCTGGCGTGGACGGCGGCGCTGACGCCCGATCCGTTGGGCGTAGGCGATGCGGTCGCGGGCCGCGCGCTGGCGGCGCTGGCGTTGGCGCGAGCGGCAGGCGCGACGGATGCGGCGAGCGAGGCGGTGCTGTGCCGCGCGATGACGTACACGGCCGAAGCGGCGTACCGGGCGGGGGGGCTGTCGGACGACCCGGCGGTGGGCGCGTGGTTGCGGGGGGATGTTCCGGGGTTGGAGGTGTTGGTGCGCGACGGCGATCGCACGGCGCGGTGGCTGCGCGACGGGGCGGAGTCGCGGGCGGAGTCACCCGCGGACATCGCGGCGGCGCGGCGGGCGGCGCCGGAGATTCTCGCGCGGGTGCTGACGGCGCTGGAGCGCGAAGAGGCCGCGATGTCGGCGCCCGGCGCGACGGCGTTTGCGCGCTTCGCGGCGCTGGAGGTGGCGGGCGGATCGGGCGGCGCGTGGACGGACGCGGGCGTGACGCAGGCGCAGCGGCGGTCGCGCTGGGGCGACGGGCTGTCGCGGGTGCTGGCGGCGACGCTGGCGGTGGCGGCGACGCCCGCGCAGGCGCAGGAGGTGCTCGCGGCGCTGGGCGCGGCGGACGACCCGATGAGCACCGAGTGGCTGCGGTGGGCGCGCGAGCACGTGGTGACGAGCGGCGGCGCGGCGGCGCGCGGGGCGCTGGCGCAGGAGGTCGGCGGGCTGCGATCGCTGGGGGTCGCGGCGCGGGTGCGGAGCCTGCGGTCGCTGGTGCGCGAGGGGCAGGACGGCACGCCCGGGGTGATCGCGGTGCTGGCCTCGCTCGCGGAGCAGATGGACCAACGCCCGGCGCATCGGCTCGCGCTGGGGGGATTGATGCTCGACGTGGCGCGGGACGTTCCGCGGGCGCAGTCGCTGTTGGACGAAGGCACCGAGCAGGGGCCCGGCGTGGACGCCGTGGCGAGCGTGCGGGGCGCGGCGCTGCGGGGCGATCGGGCGGCGCTGCTGGCGTTGGCGCGCGGCGAGTCGGTGACGGTGGAGGGGCGGGTCGCGGCGCTGCGGGCGCTGGGGCGCGCGGCGGGGCCGGACGCGGGCGCGCAGGACGCGGTGTGGGAGGCGCTGGTCGACGACGATGCGGGGCTGCGGGTGCAGTGGGCGCTGGCGCTCATCGACCGCCGCGAGCTGGCGCGGGCGCGAGCGATGTTGGAGCCACTGGTGGCGCGTCGGGGTGATGCCGCGGTGCAGGTGACGGCGGTGGCGGCGCTGGCGGACGTGCTGCTGCGACTGCGCGACGCGCCGGGGGCGTGGCGGTTGCTGGAGCCGTGGGCGACGGGGGACTGGGCGGCGCCGCTGGAGCTGGGCGCGCGGGCGCTGGTGGAGATGGAGCGGCTGGAGGATGCCGAGCGGCTCGCGCGTCGGGCGTGGGAGCGCGACCAGGGAGCGGGCGCGGCGGCGTTGCTGGCGGAGGTGCGGTGGCGGCGCAACGACCTGGCGGGCGCGTCGGAGGCGCTGTCGTCGCGGGTGGCGACGATGAGCGACCGGGCGTGGGAGGAGAGCGTCGGCGGGAGCTTCGACGCGGTGTTTGCGGGGCGCTCGGCGAGCGAGGGGCAGCGGGCGATCGAGGCGCTCGGCGGGAGCATCGACGTGATGCGGCGGTCGTCGCTGCTGGGGGCGATGATCCGACCGGGGCACGGTGCGGTGGGGGCGGAGATCCACGCGCACCTGGAGGGCGAAGGCGCGACGGCGCTGGCGCTGCTGGCCGACCGCTATCGGCTGCGAATCTCGGGCGAGGGTGAGCTGGCGGCCGCGGAGTGGTTGCAGGGGCAGGTCGCGGTGGGGCAGCGCGGGGACTTCGCGGAGGTGGCCTTCGAGCGTCGGCTCGACGAGCTGCTGTGGAGCGTGGTGGAGACCCCGGCGGGCGGTGCGAGCGGCGACCGGGTGTGGCTGCTGCGCGCGGCGGCGTCGCTGCGACGGGCAGGGGAAGACCCTCATCGGGCGGAGCTGATGGATCACCTGCGGGCGAGCGAGAGCGGGACGTGGGCGCACGTGCTGGCGCGGCACCTGATGGAGCTGTCGCCGATGGAGGCGGTGCGCGCGCAGGCGGACAGCGAAGAGCAGCAGTGGCAGACCGGGTACTACCTGGGGCTGCGGGCGCGGGCGGCGGGCGATGCGCGCGGGGCGTCGGACTGGATGCAGGGGGCGCTGGACCCGGGCGAGAGCGCGAGCGCGGAGACGCGCTGGGCGACGGCCGCGCTGCGCGAGTGGGCGACCGCGGGCGCAGCGACGGCGGCAGCGACGGTGGGGACGGCGGGGGACGCGGGGGCGGAGTGAACGGGGCGGGGACGGACTCAGCTTTTCACCTTTCGGCAAGGTGAAAAGCTGAGTCCGTCCCCATCCCCAGCCGCCACCCCCCACCGTGATACAACCCCCGCCCACTGCCATGACCGATGCCGTGCGCGTTGACTCCTTCACCTACGAGCTCCACGGCGCCGACCTCGTGGTGCACACCGACCTCCTCGACGCGCTCCACACCGCGCGCCTCCCGCTGCCGCCCTCCTGGCCCGGCGCCCGCCTCGTCGTGCGCGTCTCCGGCGTCTGCGAGCAGCCCTTCGACGCCGCCCTCGCCATCGACCGCGTCACCCGCTCCGCCACCGTCGCGGCCACCGTTCGCGACGACCTCTCCTTCGACGTCGAGCTCTCCGTCCCCTTCGCCGAGCTCTCCTCGCTCGCGGGCGATCCACGCCGCGTCGACCTCGTCGTCAACGGCCGCTCGCTCCAGCTCGCGCGTCTGCAACTCGTCCCCACCAATCTCGCGCTCTCGCCCGACTCCTTCGAGCTGCGCGAGGCCACCGACTCACTCCTCGTCAACGGCCCCGAGCGCACCCTCGCCGACCTGCAAAACCCCGAGGAGGGCTTCTGGCTCGGCACCGGCCGCTGGCGCCTCCGCCTCCTCGCCGACTGGAAGCGCCCGCCCGACGGTGACCCCTTCACCCTCGACGCCAAGCCCTCCGAGCTCGTCCTCCGCGTCGTGCACCCGACCTTCTCCGGCGACGCCGTTCGCGAAGACGCCACCCGCCGCGCCGGCGGCCGACGAACCTACTCCGAGCTCTACCTCGACACCTCGCACCCCTCGCTCCGCGACGCCGTCCCGCCCGAGGGCGCCGACCTCCCGCTGCGCCTCGTCGTCATCCACCCCCTCGCCGTCGCTCCCCTCGACGGCCTCGACGTGCCCGCGCTCTTCCTCTCCTGGACCCGCACCGTCGCCCTTCGTCTGCGCGACCCGCGCACCTCGCTCGCCGCCTTCCGCCGCCTCTCCGGCGTCGGCATCGACTTCGGCACCACCGCCACCGTCGCGGCCTTCACCCACCAGGGCTATCGCGCGCTCATGCGCCTCGGCTCGCCGCCCGACGCGCGCACCAACCCCGCCGAAAACCCCACCGTCCTCCTCATCGAAGACCACGAGCGCCTCTGGGCCGAGCTCTCCCGCGGCGAGCGCTTCCCCGACCTCCTCCGCGTCGTCCAGGCGTCGCACGCCGCGCGCGAGAAGCTCAGCGAGTTTCCCAACGCCGTCGTCACCGAGATCAAATCGTTACCCGAGCGCGTATTCGCGCTCGACCAGGCGCCGCAGCTCCGTGACCGCGAGAAGCGCGCCGACTTCCTCCTCGACGAACCCCGCGTCCGCATGGTGGTTCGCGCCTACGGCTACCTCCTCGGCCGCGCCATCAACCGGCCCGGTCAAGAGGTCTTCCTCCGCTACTGGCTGACCTATCCCGCCGAGTTCGACGAGCGCGCTCGCTCCCTGCTCGTCGAGGAGCTGCGCGCGGGCATCCTGCTGTCGGTCCCCGAGGGCATCGCGTCCGAAGAGGTCACCGTCCAGATGCAGGCCACCGAGCCCGAGGCCTACGCCGCCGAGGTGTGCCCCGAGCTCGCGGCGCACCCCGCGTTTGCGCCGCTCGTCGAGAAGTTCGGTGAGCTGCGCTTCGCCGTCTTCGACTTCGGCGGCGGAACCCTCGACATCGCCTGCGGTCGCTACCGCCCCGCGACGCCCGACGAAGAAGCCGCCTCGGGCTGCACCTCCGTCATCGAGACCTTGCAGGTCGCGGGCGACGATCACCTCGGCGGCGACTACCTCACCCACGAGCTCGTGTGGCTCGTTCATCAGCACCCCGAGCACCTGCCCGAGATGGAGTCACGCGAAGTGCCCATGCAGCGGCCGGTGACCATCCCCGAAAACAAGCTCGCGCGCTCGCCGCAGCTCTATAAGCGCTCGCTCGCGGCGCGACAGAACAAGGTGCGCTTTCAAGACGCCCTCGCGCTTGAGCAGGTGAAGTTCAAGCGCGCCAACGAGATGGCCCGCGTCGACTCGCTGGTCGCTCGCAAGCTCGACGAGTCCGAGGTCTCGCTGGAGTCGCTCAAGACCGACCTCGCGGGCGTCCAGAAGCGCCTGGGAACGCACCTCGAAGAGCGCGTTCGTGATGGGGCGCGGCAGCTTGCGAGCATGATCGCGTCGACCCCGTGGGAGCCCGGCGCCGCCGGCTCGGTGCAGCCCGCGAGCGGGTGGCGTGATCGCGGCGTGGTGATCCTGCTGGCGGGCAACAGCTCGCGCTCGGACTACGTCGAGCGGGCCCTCGCGCAGGCGCTCGACGCGCCCGACCTCAAGGTGTGGACCCCGACGGATGACTTCGCGCCGCAGGGGGTAGTTCGCTACGAGACGCCGTCGCGGGTCGAGCGCGGCGCCGAGATCATCGGGGTGACGCCGAAGACCGCCGTGGCCCTCGGCGCACTTCGCATCGCCAACCGCGACGTCCACCTCGTGCGCGCGGCGCAGGGCTTCAGCTTCTTCGTGGGCGACCTGCGCGGCTTTCCGCCGAAGTTCACGGCGCTCCTCCCGATGGGTACGCTGCCGCGTAGCCCCGAGCCCTTCGGCGATCACTACCTCGACTTCGGCCCCTGGAACGGCCAGAAGCCCCTCCGCATCGCCAAGGAGTACGAGCCCGGTCGGATGGGGGCCAACGATCCGCGGATCATCTCGGTGCGCCCGGAGATCCCCCTCGACGCGACGGGTCGCCTGTACCTGTGCCCGTCGTCGCCCACCTCGGTGATGGTGCACCTCGTCCTCGCCGACGGCACGGCCGTGCGCGCTCCCCTCAACCTCGCACCCTACTTCGCGTGATGCCCGCCAACGACGACCCCATCGCGAAGGCCTGGACCGCGGCGCTCCGCGCGCAGCTCGACGCCGTGGTGGCGCAGTTCGAGGCGCAGCTCCGGCAGCACGTCGCGTACACGACCGCGCAGTCGGCGCGCGACCTCGCGGGCTACGACGCGCGCATCACCGAGCTGGAGCAGACGCTCGCCGCGTCGCGGGCGGTGCAGTCACAGCAGGCCGCCGAGCTCGCGCGGCTGCTGGGCGAGCGCGAGCGCTACACCCTCGAAGCGCGCCAGCTACAAGACGCGATGCGGACGCAGGCGACGGAGCTCGCGCGGGTGCAGGCCGAGCTCGCCGACCGCGAGGACGAGGCGCGCTCGCTGGCGGCGCAGGTGCAGTCGTTGGACGCGCAGTTCGTGGCGGAGCGGGCCTTCGTGGACGCGCTGCTGGGCGTCGAGGCGAGCGCCCTCTTCGACGCGGCGCAGGTGACGCTCGGCGCCGCGCTGGAGGCGACGCCGGGTTGCTACGGGCAGGTGAAGACGAAGCGCATGGACGCGGTGCTGACGGGCGCCGTGCGCGAGCGCGGGCGCAGCGCGGTGCGGAGCGCGCTGACGGCAGACGAGGGGGTGGCGCTGGCGAAGGCCGCGGCGGCGGCGGGCTGCGACCTGGTGGTGCCCGAGGTGGGGCAGCGCTTCAACGCGGCGACGATGGACAAGGCAGGCGAGCGCGCCGAGCCGGCGGACGAGGGGCTCGTGGTGGCGTGCGTGATGCCGGGCGTGCGGCTGGTGGGGACGGCGGGCGCCGTGGTTCACCCGCGGGTGATCGTCGGCACGGCGTAGGGCGTCACAGGTCCTTGATGATGGTCTGGGTCTGGGCGTTGTCGGTGAGCAGCCGCGGGTCGCGGGTCACGCGATCGGCGGGAATCACGGTGTAGTGCACTGGCGTCCAGGTGGGCAGCGGCACCGCGCGGAGCACGGCGTCGCGCGTGTCGCCGTCCTGGAGGATGAGACCGCGCGTGGTTGTGGATGTTGACCGGGCCGAAGACGTGCGCCTCGACGTTGGCGGTGACGCTCATCCGGGTCTTGCGATCGAGGAGCAGGTTGGTGAAGGCCGCCTGGCCGAAGACCTGACGGGCAGCGCGCCGCTCCCAGCGCTCGTGGATGTTGCCAAAGGTGAGCGCGCGGTCGGCGGTGGTGTGGGCGGCGCTGCCGTCCTTGAGGGGGATCGGGTACAGCAGGTCGCGCAGGATGAGCAGCATGCTGCGCCGGGGGTTGCCCTTGTCGCCGAGGGTGAAGGCCGCGCGGCGGAAGAGGGAGTTGTTCCAGACGACGGTGTGGATGCCGTAGCGGGTGTCGACCTCGGGGAGGTCTTCGGCCATGGAGAGCGACACGAAGATCGGTCGCTCGGGGATGCTCATCGGGAAGAAGTCGTAGAGCGCGCGGTCCTTGTCGTTGCGCCAGTCGAAGTAGTGCCAGCACGCCTGGCGGCCGTCGGACTGCGCCCGGTGCCAGTTGAGGTCGTAGCGGGTGCCGCGAAACGAGCCCCCGATGCCGCTGCACGGCAGCACGTCGGCCCAGTTGACGTCGCCGCTCGCGCGCACCGCGGCCGACTCCACCGCCGCCGTCGTCGGGGCCGCGGCGTACGACGCGATCATCCCGTTGTGGCTCGACGTCGCCAGGTAGTAGTTGGCCCGCAGGTCGGCGATGACCCCGTCGAGCCACACCGTCGCGTCGTGTCGTGAGGCGGGGAGCAGCAGCTCCAGGCGGTCGAGCACCTTCGAGCGCACCTCCGTCTCGCAGCCGGTGCGGTTGCCAGGGACGGCCTCGTCCATGCGCGGCAGAAACTGGAGGTAGGCCGCCTGCGCGGCGGTGATGCGGCCGTTTTGCAGCTCCGTCGCGACCTCGGGGTCGGCGAAGCGCGGGCCGTTGCCGACCGCGACGTCGAGGGAGGCGTAGAGCGTTCCCAGCAGCGTCTTCGCCTCGTCGGTGAGGAGGGGGATCTCTCCGGGGTTTGCGCCGAAGAGGAAGGTCCGGTGCTCGTCGTTCATGTACCCGGGCGCGCGGCGCGGGTCGAAGCCGCCCTGCTGAAACCCGTCGGACGGTCGGTGCGCCGTGCGTGCGTGGTAGAGCGCGATGCCGATCTCCAGCATCTTCTTCGCGTTGGCGGCGCTGCCGCCCTCCTCGCGCAGCGCCATGCGGGCGATGCCGAGGGGCATCTTCTTCCGCAGCACCATCTCGACGACCTCCGAGGTGAGGGCCTTCCGCGCGATCTTCCTCCGGGCCGGGGCGACCTCGTCGTAGAAGCAGACGCCGAGGTGCTTGGCGGCGACGAGCGGCGCGTCGTGCCGGTGGACGTGCCGGATGATGTGCGGCTCGTTGCGCCGGTTGGCGATGTCCTGCGTGAGGCGCTCGACGTCGAGCTTCGCCTGGTTGATGTCCACCACGCACTGCTGCGCGGCGAGCATCCCGGACGCGCGCCTCCGCTTCCAGCGCGAGTTGGACCTCTCCATGGCCTTCGCGAGCGCCATCTCCAGGGGAGGAATGCTGTCGGTCGCAACCTTGCGTTCACGCTCCAGTCGCTCGATGTCCGATTCGAGGGCTTCCATCCGGTCGTCCTGCTGGACGCGGTGGCGCACGGCGACCTCCTGCGCCGAGAGGTGCACCGTGATGAGGGCGCGCATCATGCGGCGGTCGAGGCCCGACGTGCCGTACACCTCGTCGTAGACGGCGAGGGCGTCGTTGAGCGCTTCGTTGAAGGTCTTGCCGGGGTAGAGGTTGGGGTTCTCGGTGCGCTGCCAGGTGAGCAGCTCGCACTCGTTGGCGAGGCGCCTGAGGTTCTTGTCGCGGAGCTCACGCCTGAGCGGACAGTTCCGCACGGGGGTGAGCTGGTCCGGGTCTGGGCGCATCCCCCTCGGCAGCCCGGCCGGGGCCGACAGCGGGCCCAGCTCCCAGAGCGCGCAGGTGGCGCAGAAGTCCTGTCCGGCAGCCCGGCAGATGCTGCACGCTCCGTTGCGGGGAGCGTTGGTCTGGCCGCCGCATTGATGGCAAGCAGGCATGGGGAGAGAACTCCTCGTTGTGGGCTTTACAGGGCGGAGAGCGCTTCGTGGATGAGCGCCAGGCGCCGCTCGGGGTCGAGGCCGGGACGCGCCAGGATCGCCGCGAGCTCGGGGCGGGACTGCCACCCCGGGAAGGTGAGCCCGTACGAGGCGTACTGCGCGAGCTCGGGCTCGCCGCGGAGGCCGAGGGCCTGCGCCTCGTTCATGTCGGCGAGCACCCGCGCGCCGGCCGCGGGGTCGTCGGCGCGGAGTAGCCCCATCGACGCGAGACGCTCTTGCATGAGGGGCAGCACCGCGCGCCGGTTGATCGCCTCCTGGAACACGTAGAGCTGCGCGTCACGGATGGTCAGCATCGGTGCCCGATGGAAACCCAACGGGCGGCCACGTCAAGGGCCTGGGCGGCTCGTCACCTCGGCGCGCGGGCGCAGCGCACGCCCACGTGGACGTCGCGAAGGAGGGGCGCGAGGAGAAAGCGGTTGGCCGCGCGCACATCACCGGCGAACGTGTTGTCCCAGGTGCCGCCGCGGATGACGCGCGCGGTCCCGCTCGCGGGGCCCGTCGGGTCGGGGACGGTCATCGCCGTCGACCCGGTGTACGGCCCGGACCAGTCGGCGACCCACTCCCAGACGTTGCCCGCCATGTCGAAGATGCCGAAGGGCGAGTTGCCCAGCGGAAACGAGCGTACGGGGCAGGTGTTCGACCGGGTGGTTCCGCCGCCGGACCAGCAGAGCTGTGAGCCCGGCGCGTCGGTGCCCCACGGGTACGTCCGAGTGCTCGTGACCCGCGCCGCGTACTCCCACTGCGCCTCCGTCGGGAGGGTCGCGTCGCGCCACGCGCAGTAGGCGCGCGCCTCTTCCCACGCGACGCAGTTGATGGGGTGCTCTTCGCGCCCCGCGACCGCCCAGTTGCACGTGGGGCTCGTGCCGGGCGCCTCGCACATCCCGGCCGTCACGCAGGCGCCGAAGGCCGCCACCGTGACCTCGGTCTCATCCAGACAGAACGCGCTCAGACTCACGCTGTGGACGGGCTGCTCGTCCGCCATCGTCGTCGAGCCCATGTGGAAGGTCCCCATCGAGATGAGCCGCATGCCGACGGGGCACGGCGGCGGCGTCGTACAGACACCCGCCACGCAGGTCTGGCCCGACGCGCACGCGCGGTCGCATCCGCCGCAATGGCTCGGGTCGACCTGCACGTTGCGGCACGTGCTCCCGCAAAGCACCCGACCGCTCGGGCAGACCATCCCGTCGTCCGTGGGCGGAAACCCCACGTCGCGTCCGACGTCGGTGCCCACGTCACGCCCGGTGTCGGTGCCCACGTCCGTCACGGGGCGGACGTCCATCGCCACGACGACGTCTGTTCTGGCATCCGCTCCCACGTCCATCACGTCGGGCGTGTCGAGGGTCACCACATCGGGCGCGTCTCTCACGTCGGGCGTGTCGAGGGTCACCACATCGGGCGCGTCTCTCGCGGACCCGGCGTCGAGGTCCGTGGGGTCCGTGATTCCGTCGAAGGGGTGCAGGTCGGACTGGGCCCGCGTCGCCGGCTCGCACCGTCGGCCCATCGCACAACGCTCGTCGCCCGCGCACGTCGCCCCGGCGCACTCTGCCGTCAGCCGCAGGGGTAGTTCGAGCGTGCGGCGCGCCTCGAAGCGCACCACCGCCCGCTGCGACACCACCGCCTGCGTCGCCGTGCAGCCGTCTGGTCCGGCGCAGCCGAGCGCTTCGATCCACATGGGCGTCCCGACGTCGTCGCCCGCGACCACGCCCACCCGCAGCGGCAGCGATCGCTGACCCGCGGCCGACCCCAGGACGATGGTGCGTCGATCGCGCAGCGCGCCATCGCCGCCGTTTCGTCGCACGCTCACGACCAGCGACTGCACCGTCGCGCCGACGCCCCAGGGGAGCTCGGACTCGACGCGCACCACGATCTCCGTGCGCGCCTGCTCACACCCCATCGCGAGGGTCGCGAGCGTCCACGCCATCGCCATCGTCCATCGCACGCGCCGAACCCTATCAGACACCATCCCCAGCTCGAACGAACTCAACACCTGCCACCTTTTCAAGGGGGACTTGCAGGGTTGGAGCGCGTGGTCGGAGAAGAGCCGCAAGGGCGCGGGGGTCGCAAGGATCGGACGCGGTGAAGGGCTCGGACCTCCCGCCTGCCTGAGCCATCGATCTTGTTCGATCCTTGCGACCCCCGCGCCCTTGCGGCTCTTCTCCGACCACCCACCGCCCCGTCGCTTCGCGACGGTGAGGCGCGTTGCGTTGCGCTGACGTGAGCGGTGGCGCTCCAATTGGCCAGGTTCTCTGCGGTACTACGTGCGACCGTCGCGAAACCCCAGGTACGCCGCGACCACCTCGCGAGGCGACTCCACCTGCGGGTAGTGCCCCACGGTTGGCAGCAGCGTCACGTCCGCGGACGGAATCAGCTCCCGATAGCGATCGGCCATGTGCGCGCCGGAAATCGGGTCGGCCCCGCCGTCGATGAGCTTCAACGGAACGCCCGCCCCCACCATCGCCCCCACCCAGCGCTCGCGGTGCTCTCTCCGCTCGGGGATGTACCGGATGAGCCCCGGCAGCGCCGCGATGCCGTCGCCCTCGGTGAGCAAGCGCCAGAACCCCGCGAGCGTCTCCGCGTCGGGCGGCGTCCGCGCGCCGAAGATCGCCTTCATGCTGCGACCGAAGCGCTTCGGTCCGTTGAGACGCGCGACGAGCGGACCGAGCGGTGACAGGAGAAGTCGTTGCACCAGCAGCGGGCGATGCGCCTCGGGGAAGAGTCCGCCGTTGAGGAAGCACAGGCTCTTCAGCGAGGGTCGATCGCCCGCGTCGCGCTGTCGGGCGAGCAGCTCCTGCGCGACGGTGTCGCCGTAGTCGTGGGCGAGCAGGTGGTACGCACCGACGTTCTGCGCGCGGAGGAAGTCCTCGTAGAGGTCGGCCTGTTCGAGGATGGAGTAGCGGTGCCCGCGGGGCTTCGCCGAGAAGCCGAAGCCCAGCATGTCGAGCGTGAGCAGGTGATACCGCGCGGAGAGCGCCGACCACACCGCCTCCCAGTCCCACGAGGCGGTCGGAAACCCGTGGATGAGCAGCAGCGCAGGGGCTCCCTCTCGCGGCTGCGTGCGCGTGAAGATCCGATGTCCCCGCCACGCAAAGTGGGCCCCGGTGCGCTGCCAGTCGTCGAGGGTGATCGCGCTCATCAGCGACGAGTGATACCCGCCCATCGACGGCCGCGGGAAGGGAGAGTCGTCAGCGCACGCGGGTCGCAGTGAGCGTGAAGCGGTCTTCCGTCGTCACGAAGAGAAACAGCTCCTGTCCCGCCGTCAGCGTCGTGGTGAGGGCGACGCTGCGCGAGCCCCGTGAGGTCGACGCCTCCTGCGCGGCCACGTCGCTCATCCCGCAGCGCGTGCGCGCGATGAGCCTCGTCGTCCAGGTGTCGTTGCCCGCCGCGAGCCCGAAGTGATACGCGCCCGCCGCCGGAGCGCGGAAGCGGTGGATCAGCGCCCGCCCCACGTACCGATCACACGCGCTCGCGCGCACCTCGCTCACCCCCGTCATGGACCCCGTCGTCACCCACGGGCCGTCCGTCGACGCCGCGGTGTCGAGCGTCGTGGTGCTCACCTCGCTCGGGCACGCGGCCACGTCGGCGGTGCAGCGGGTCTCCGCGCACGAGAGCCCGTTGTCGCGGGTGCAGACCGTCCCGGCGACGCAGCGGGAGACGGTCCCGTTGGGGTCGCACAGGTCGTTCGCGGCGACGGGCGCGGGCGCGCTGACAGCAACGTTGAGGGTGTTGCTGAAGCGTCCGCTCTGGTCGCGCACCCGCACGTTGAGCCACGTGGCGCCCTCGAAGACGTCGCTGTCCCAGCGCTGCGTCCACGGTCCGTCGCGCGTCGGGTCGGCCACCGGGATCACCAGCGCCTCGCGGCGTCCGCGGGCCGTCACCTCGATGGCGGCGACGTCCTGGTTGGGGTCTTCCCAGCGGAGGGTGAGGGCGCTGCCCGATGGCGACGAAGCGACGAAGGCGACGGCGCTGGTGAGCGTCGGCGCCGTCAGCGGCGTGCAGCGGCCCGAAGGCGAACACGCGCTCGCCTCGCGGCAGATGTTGAAGATGCCGTTGCGCGTGCACGGTGCTCCGTCGGGCTGCGTCTGGGCCTCGTTGATGTCCATGCGCAGCACGGCGCTGCCCACCCCGCGGCGGTCTTCGATGCGCAGCTCGACGTGCTGCGTCCGCGCGCGCTGCGTCGTCGCCGGGAGCAGGAGCTGCACGGCGCCCGGACCGTATTCGGGCGAGCGCGGGATGGACGCGAGGTCGGTCGGGAGGAGCTCGATGACTTCGTTGTCCTCGTCGAGCAGATGCCCCCGCAGCGTGATCGCTTCGGACTCGGTGTTGCGGTAGCCGAAGGAGATCCAGAGCGCTCCGTCGACGCGGATCACGTTGCCCGAGATGAGGTCGGGTCGCTCACCGATGCGCTGCGGTGAGGGGAGCGTCTGCGTCACCGGCGACGGCAGCGCGACGGGCGCGGTGGTCGGCCGCGCGGGGCCCGGTCGGCAACGACCGACGACGTCAGCATCGGCTTCGACCGACGGTGAGACATCGGCCGGGGTTGAGGCGTCGACGGCGCGGTCGTCGAGCGCGTCGGGCTCCTGGGCGCAGGCGCTGGCAAGAGCAAGGAGGAGGGGAAGACCACGGGTTGAAGGGCTCATGCCGCAGCAGTGGCCGGGGCGGGTGCGATCCGTCGCGACGACCGATGCACGCATCGCGAAATGCGAAGAAGGTCGAGCCGGATGAACATCAAGGAGAAGGGGAGCAACGAGGCCGTCGCGACGCGGACCGCGAAGCGAACTGGAGGAGTCTCATGAAGGCCCGAAGAGTCTGGGGGTGGAGCGTCTTGGCGGTCGGATGTGCGGTTCCGGCCGGGGAGACGCCGCCGCACGCGGTCGGGCCGATGGTCCGCACGGAGGCCTTCGAGCTCGATGGCCTCGCACGGGCCGTGACGCCGCAGGTGATGCCCGCGGGCGCCGGGGTGACGGTGCGCTGGGAGGGCACGCGATCGCTCGCGGTGACCGCGGAGACGGGCGGGCTCGGGCCGGTGACGGAGGTCCATCGCGAGGCGTCGGGTGACGTGACGCTCACCCACGGTGACGGCGTGCAGGAGCGCTGGGCGAGCGCATCGCTGGGGGTCGAGCAGTCGTGGCGCTACTCCGCGCGGCCTGCGGGTGATCGCGTCGCGGTGACGGTGTCGCTCACGGGCGCATCGCTCGACCACGTCGCCGACGACGGGCTGTGGCTGCGGACTGCGACCGGCGAGCTGCTGCGCTACGGCCACGCGACGTGGGTCGACGCCGAGGGGCGGCGCACGGCGGTGCCCGCGCGGTGGGACGGGGCGCGCGTCGCGATGAACGTGCCGGCGTCGGTGGTGGCGGCGTCGACGTTCCCGGCAGTGCTCGACCCGATGATCACGCCTGCGTTTGCGATGGAGGCGTCGGGCGAGGTGTACAACGCGCCCAACGACACCCGGCTGGTTCGCACCACCGCGGGCTCGCTGGTCTTCACCTCGCTCACGGCCAACGTCGACGGCACCGTCATCGCGCGACCGGTGATGGTGCAGCGGCTCGACTCGGCTCACGCGAAGGTGCCGGGCTCGTTCCGCGAGGTGCCTGGCAGCGACGCGCGAACCGGGAGCTTCTGGACGGCTGCGAGCGGCAACGGAGCGTGGGTGGTCTGGCAGGAGGGGACGCGCGTCGTGGGCGCCCGCCTCGACGCGAGCGGCAACACGACTGTCGCCGTGATGGCGTTGCAGACCGACAGCACCCTGGTCGACCTCGCCTGCAACGCGTCGCGCTGCATGCTGTTGAGCCGCCGCGGCACCCAGGTGGTGGTCACTCGCTTCACGCCGGAGGGCACCGTGCTCGACGCGTCGCCGGTGGTCGTCGCGACGCCTCCGGCGGGATACGAGTTCGGCGCTCGCTCGATCACCGCACTCGACGACCGCTTCGTGGTGGCCTGGAGTGAGATCCCCGTGGGGGAGACCGCGGACATCCGGGTCGCCCGCATCGGGCTGGACGGCGTGGTGCAAGACCCGGGAGGGCGGCCGGTGACCACCGTCGGCGCCCGGCGGACCGTGCCGTCGCTCGCCTCCAACGGGAGCAGGCTGTTCCTGACGTTCCGCGCCCAGGCGTCGGGGCCGCGGCTCGCGGGCCTCTACGGCCTCGCGCTCGATCGCGAGCTCGCCCCGATTGCGTCGGCGGCCGGAATCCTCGAAAGCGAGATGTCGACCACCACTGCGCTCCCTCTCTGGGACGGGTCGCAGTGGGTGGTGGTCGACCTCGCGTCGCTGGTGCGCTTCTCCGCCGACGGCGCCCGCCTCGACACGGCGCCGATCGTCATCCCGTCGGTGAGCGCGGGGTCGGTCGAGGCCAACACGCTGCTGAGCGCCGACGTCGGGGGCTTCTTCGTGATGCGTTACGCTGTTCCCCCGGCGGGGACCATCCCCAGCACGCGGCTGTGGCGCTACGCCCAGCGCGTCGCGAGCAACGGCGCCCTCTCGGGGTCCCCGGCCGCGCTGACGTCCGCGTACCAGTCGCAGACCGCGCCGGTGACGGACTGCGACGGGACGGAGTTCGCCACGTCGTGGACCCCGCCGCCCGTCATCCCCAACAACCCGCGATTCGTCCGCATCTCGGCCGCCGGGGTGGTGCGCGACGCGCCCGCGGTGGCCAGCACGGTGGACAACTACGGGCTCAACAACGCCGCCGCGTTGCTCCTCGAAGGGTCGACGCTTCAGGTGTTCGGCAACATCGGCAACAGCGGCATCTCGCAGCTCGCGCTCGACATGAACGCGCGCACCACGGGCCCGGTGACCAGGCTCTCGACCTCCCCCGGGCGGGCGACGGCGGTGCGCGGCAGCGGGCAGCGGATCCTGTTCTTCCAGGGCGAGTCTGGGAGCGTCCCGACCACCACGGCGATCTTCCGCTTCGACGCGGCGGGCGCGCGCCTCGACGCGGCGAGCATCCCGCTGCCGACCGCGTACACGTTGGGCGGCGACTTCGACGGAACGCGTTACCTGATGGCGTATTCCGCGGGCCCGACCGGGATCTACGTCCGCCGCCTCGACGCCTCGGGCGACTTCACCGAGCTGTCGCCGCGCAGCCTGAGCACCCTGGGTGCCGTGTACGCCGGGCTGCGGCTGTCGTTCGGCGGCGGCACCCACCTGATGACCTGGATCGACGCCTCGCGACAGGTGCGCGCGACGCGCCTCGGCCTCGACGGCGCGCCGGTCGCAGCGACGCCGCTGGTGCTCGGATCGACGGGTGCGACGGCCACGGACGTCGCGCTCTCGTTCAACGGGAGCAACTTCGTCGCGGTGTGGTCCAACGCCGACGACCGCAGGCTGCGCGCGGTGCGGGTGTCCCCGGCGGGCGCCGCCCTCGACGCGACCCCGATGCTGCTGACCGAGGCGCAACCGCGCACGCGGGTGAACTTCTCCACCGCGTCGGACACGCACGGCTCGACGCTCGTGACCTACGACCTCTACGTGCGCGACCTGGGCACGACCGTAGTGCTCGGGCTGTTCGTGCGCGACGACGGCGTGGTGGTCGGGCCGACGGACGCCGGGGTCGACGTTCCGGCAGTGCCCGTCGATATGCCGGTCGTGGCTGTGGATGTACCGACGGTGACAGACGCGGGCGTCGCTGACGCCGTCACCACCCTGGTCGACGCCTTCACCACTCCGGTCGACGCCTTCACCACCCCGGTCGACGCTGTCACCACTCCGGTCGACGCCTTCACCACCCCGGTCGACGCTGTCACCACACTGGTCGACGCCGTCACCACCCCGGTCGACGCTGTCACCACCCCGGTCGACGCCTTCACCACCCCGTCCGACGCAGGCACCACTCCTGCCGACGCAGGCACTCCTCCGCCCGCGGACGATGGCGGCCTCTGCTCCGTGCAGGGCGGCGTCGGAACCCACGGCCCGCTCGGCCTGCGCGGCGTGCCCGGCCTGCTCTTCGGTGCCGTCGCGCTGCTCCGCCGTCGTCGCCGTCGCTGACCCGCCGCGCCGGACTTCGTCTACACTCCGGCGCCAACCCTCCAATGACCACCACCGTCCGCGCCGAGGTGCGCATCCCCCGCCCCGTCGAAGCCGTGTTTGCGCTCGCCGCCGGGCGCACCAGCAACCTCGCGCGCTTCTTCTCGGGTCACAAGCCGCTCATCCCGGGCATCCGGTCGGCGGTGCTCGTGGGCCGCGAAGACCCACCCCTCGCCGGCACCCTCCGCGACGTCGCCCTCTCCGACGGAACCTCCATCCAGGAGCGCGTCCTCGCCTTCGACGCCCCGCGCCTGCACCGCTACGACATGGCGAAGATGAACCTCCTCCAGCGCATCATCTGCTCCAACATGGTGAGCGAGTGGCGCTTCGCCGAGGACGGCGACGGCGCGCGCGTCACGTGGGAGTACACCATCCATGAGCACGGCCTCGGCGGTCGTCTGTTGGTGGGCCTGGTGTCGCGCAACTTCCAGAAGGCGATGCAGACCTGCCTCGACAACATCGCGCGCGCCGCCGTCGCGGGTTGACCGTCACCGGGTCGGTGGTGTTCGATGACGCCCGTGGGACGACGTGAAGACAGCCGCAAGAAGGTGAACCAGTCCGCGATGATCGGCGCCGGCCTCGGGCTGCTGCCGTTTCGCTTCGCCGCCCCCGCGGTGGCGGCGCTGGGGATGAAGGTCATCAAGGACGTGCAGGAGGCCTACGGGGCCGACACCTCGCCGGTCGAGCAGGCAGCCGCCGCTGCCGTGCTGGGCGCCGGGGAGTTCGCGCTGGGCTCGGCCTCGCGGGCCGCGCGGCTCGTCCCGTGGGCGGGCACCGTGGCGAGCGCCATCCTGACGGGCGCGGCGCTCAAGGCCCTCGGGGAGGGCGCCATCGCGTACTACCAGTGGTCCACCAACAGCCGCGACGCCGATGCCCGCACCGCCGACGCCCCCGCCAACGGCGATGGCGCGTCGCGCGTGAGCTTCTGACCCGCTGACCGCACCGTACGACCCGCCTCGCGCGATGCACCTCCAGCGCTCGCAGCTCCCCTCCGCATTGCTCGCGTGGATCGACCGCGTGGGCTGCGCCGACCCCCTCGCCGAGACGCTCCCTGCTTCGGTGCGCTGGCTGCTCGTGCGCTGGGGCGCGGGCGATGACCACCTGCCGCTGCACCTCGTCCACGACCTGGGGTTGCTGCTCTTGCGCGGTCGGGAGTTTCGCTTCGCCTCGACGCGCTCGCTGGGTCGCTGGTCGGACGCCACCCGCGCCGCGCGGCTCGCCTACGAAGACCGCGTGCTCGGCCGCTGGGCCATCGACCCGACGGTGCTCGACGCCCACGTGGCCATCGCGGGCATGCCCGCCCTGCGCCGCGACGCCGCCGTCGCCCACGCCGTCGGGCTCGCGCTCTCTGGGCCGCTGCTCGCCGCCGAGGACGTCGCCCGCGGCAACCCGGCGCACCTGCGCGCGTGGAGCAACGAGCTCAGCCCCGCCCTGCTCGACGACCCGGAGACGTTACACGAGCGGGTAAGCGACGAGTGGCGCGAGTGGGCCGACGCGCAGCACGCGGCGTGCGTGAAGGCGCTGCCGCCGGGGAGGCTCTTCCGCCCCGAAGACCTCTGGGAGATCGCGCACCTCCCGGAGCTTCCGAGCGAGAGCGCGCGCCTGGCGCTGCGGACCATCCTCGGGCTCACGTCGCGCATCGGTGCGGTGTCTCCCTCCGTCGCGCTGTCGCTGCGGCACAAGGCGAGGGAGGTGCCCATCGAGGCGGAGGAGAGCGACCAGTACCCGGCGGGCGGCTTCGACGCGATCAGCACGCGCGGTGCGTTCGAGAACCTCGTTCGCAGCGAGGTGGCCTACGTGGGCGAGGGGAGCACCGAGCGCGGCGGGGTCGACCTGTTCGACGTCCGCTTCGCGGAAAACGAGCTGCTCTTCTACACCCGCGACGAGTCGCCCCTGCTCGACGCGCGGCGCGACCTCACGGTGGTGTTGCACCGCCCGTCGGAGCAGCGGCACAAGCACCCGACGCTGCCGGCGCAGACGCTGGTGCTCACCGAGGCGCTCGCGCTGGCGTTGCAGGGTGACCTGCTGCGGGTGTTTGGTCCGACGGGGTCGCGGTGCGCCGTGGTGTGGCTGGTGGAGCGCCCGAGTGACGCGGAGGTCGCCGAGGAGGAGCGGGCGCTGCTCTCGCTGCCGCTGGCCGCGGAGGTGGCGCACCGGCGGGTGGTGTTGCAGGTGGCGCGGACGTGGGAGGAGGTTCCGACGGCGGGTCGGGTGGTGTGCTCGCCGCTCGCGGAGGACGACGCCGTCGAGCGCGCGGCGTGGGTGCGCGTCGACGGGGAGCAGTGGACGCTGGGCGACGAGCACATCGAGGTGGCGGCGGGCGCGCCGGCGCTGAGGGGGCTGGCCGATCGGCTGCTGACGATGCTGACGCGACGGGCGAAGCGGCGGGCGAAGCGGTAGGCGAAGCGGTAGGCGGGTTTCAGGGGCGGGGCAGGTCGGGCAGTGAGGCTGCCGCACGACGGGGCGCGTCGACGAGGACGTGGAGGGCGTTCCAGGTGGGGCCCGCGAGGGCGCAGTGGGAGCTCGCGACGTCCTTGCCGAGCGCGAGCCAGCGTTGGTGCGCAGTGGTGTGCTGACCGCCGTCGATGAGGTCGCAGATCTCGGTCGTGCGAGCTATCAGATGGTCACGAACATGGGCGCCGACGTCGTAGGCGAGACTGACGAGACCAAGCACCCTGATGGTCGCTTCGCCACGCGGCGTGAGCCCGGCGGGGTTCCATTTCCAGAGAGTCCGCGGCTCGGTCGGGTTCACGAGGCGCCACTCGATGTGATCGAGTGGGTCCTCGGTGGCGGGGTCGACGAGGAGTGCAGACTCGATGGCGACGTTCTCGTGTTGCGGCTGGAGGTCCGTGTGCGGATACGGCGACTTCGGGCCGGAGAGGGACGGCGAACCGGCAGCGAGCGGGAAGTGGTTCTGCTTGAAGCCTGTGTTGCAGGAAGCGCAGACGAACAGGTGGTTCGACCACGTCCAGGTCAGCCACCAGTAGCCCACGGCGTCGACGATGGGGGGCTTGTCGCCCGGCAGGTGACGACAGGCTTCGCGCTTCGGGCGGAAGTGCTCGACGTGATTGCCTTCGAGCCCAGCACGGCGGTCGCAATAGGCGCACTTGCGGTGCTGCATCAGGAACAGGGTCTCCTTGCCGCCATCGTATGGCTTGAGCTGCTCTTTCAGTTCTTTGGAGACCTCGCCGTGAGCGTTGAGTGCCTTGAACGCGCGCTTCAGCCCAGCCGCTCGCTGCGTCTGTAGCTTCTTCGGAACCGAAGCGGGACGGACGACGCGGATCACGACTTCTTCCGTCGCCTGGGGACTGGGAGTTCAGTGATCTCCTTCTTCTTGAGCTCATCCCGGAGGGACAACATCGTCTGATGCTCCGCATCGGTGCGAAACGGATCAGCAGCGAACATGGCGTATCGCCGGAGCTCGTCGCCCATCGGGTTGGGCATCGGGTCCGGCAGTTCGAAGTGTTCGCGGAAGATCTCGCTTCCGGTCATCATCCGCGCATCTGGGCGAATGCCATTCCCATGCATCTCGGCGGCGGGCACCACGTCACCGGTCTCGGGGTGATGCACGACCTCGACGACGTCTCCATCGTCCCCATAGGATGCAAGGCGGATGATCTCGTGTGGCGCCACCCCAGAAAGCACCACGGGAGAGTGGGTCGTGACGACGAACTGCATCTGAGGGAAGGTCTTGCGCAGCGCGGGAATGAGCGTCGCCTGCCAGACCGGGTGGAGATAGAGGTCGATCTCGTCAACGAGTACCAGGCCTTCCATGCGGTCTGGCTCGACCTGACCGTCGGCTTCTAGCAAGACGTGTCCAACTAGATCGGCCAGCCACGCGATGGAGGACTGGTATCCATGTGCAAGTGCGAGGCCGGGTATCTTGAGTTCTGTGCTGCCTACCTTCTGCCAGAACCGGTCTCGCTCCAGCAGGTCACCTGGCTTCTTCACGCCACCTGATCCTCGCAGTTCGAGGTCAGAGATGTCTGGGAGGAGCGAATCGACGTTGAGCATGGCGTGCTTGAGGACGAGGTGAAACATCCTCGCCTTCTGCTCATCCTCACCGAAGTAGCTGGAGAAGTTGGTGCTAGTGAGCGCCGTGGTGGGATCGAAGAGCGGTTGCAGTCGCTCGATGGAGGGGCGATCGAGTGGAACGGCGCGGCCGATGTCAGGGAGGAAACGCGCCACTCCGTACCCTGCGACGAACCAGTGCGGCGTATTGCGTGAGCGTGCGGTGTCGAGAGGATCGAGCTCGGGCGAGGAGACCTCTGATGGTTGATACGCGGAGCTCGCGCGAATGGTGGTCTCGCCAACACCAAGCGTCGCAGAAGAGTGGATTCTTAGCGGCTGCCGAATGGTTCCCGTGAGAGTAGGGTGAAGTGCTGAAGCACACTCTCCGTCGTTGAACTCGAAGTCCGCCTCGATCTTCAACGGATCTTCCGAGCGCCGATCGCGGAGGTGCCCGACCGTGCGTCCCGCGAGCGTGTTCACCTGGAGGCTCCCCGCAGATGCGAGGGCAATGGCCTGGAGCAGCGAGCTCTTGCCCGTGCCGTTCTTTCCGATGATGACGGTCCAATTTCGGATCGACGTCCCATCGGTGTCCGTAAAGTCGAGCTCCACGTCGCGGAGGAGCTTCATGCGCTGGACGCGCAGCCGTCGTAGGTACATGGCCGTCTCCGCTCACACCATGACGAGGTCGTCCGCGTTTTCGGCCGCCTGCGCGGTCACCTGTAGCAGCTCCTCCTCGCGCGACACCGCCAGCTCGTAGAGCGACGCCAGCAGCGCGGGGTGCTGCCGCACGATGCCCATGAAGTTCGCGGGCGCGAGCACCAGCGCCGTCGTCGGCTCGGTCGCCACCACCGTCGCCGTGGTCGGCCGCCGCAGCACCAGCGAGATCTCCCCCACGCAGCCGCCCGGATCGATGGCGCCCATCACCAGGTCGCTCCCGTCGTCCTGCGTCGCGCGCACCTCGACCCGCCCCGACGCCACGAGAAACAAGCCCGTCGACTCGCTCCCCTGCGCGAAGAGAACGTCCCCCGCCACGAACTCCCGCGTCTCGAAAGCACCCGCCAGCGCGGCCCGCTCGCTCGGCGGAATCTCCCGCAGCAACGGCGCCGTCCGCAGGAGGTTCTGCACCAGCCGCTGTCGGCTGAACGCCAGCAGCTCCTGCCCCAGCGCCGGAACCTCCTTCACCGCCTGCGCCAGCGCCGCGGGCGGCGCCTCCAGCACGATGGACGCCCGCGTCGTATGAACGCTCGCCGCGCGCGGCGCCTCCGTCAGCAGCGCCATCTCGCCGAACACCGCCTCGGCCCCCAGCACCGCCAGCTCTTCCAGGTCGTCGGGCAGCTCCGCGGGCATCGACTCCCGCGGCGTCGGCTCGTCGACCTCCACGTCGTCCTCGCGCGGTGTCGCGTCGTGGCGGGCGATGCGCACCTCGCCGCGCGCCACCACGAAGAGGCTGCCGCCGCGGTCGCCCTCGCGGATGGCCTCGTGCGCCGTGGCGAACACCCGCACCTCCATCGCCTGCGCCAGCCGCTCGAAGGCACCACGCGGGAGCGACCCCCACAGCGGCAGCCGCGCGCGCGCCGGGAGCTTCTCGGGCAGACCTGCCTTGAGCGCCTCGATCTTCTTCTGTGCGAGGGCGATGAGCTCCGCGCGCGGCAGGTCGCCGAGCTCGACGACGCGCTCGCTCGCGAGCGGAGGCGGCAGCACCGACACGTCGCGGTTGCGCACGGCATGAGCACCAAACACCCCCGCGAGCTCGGTGAGCAGATCGCCCCGCGAGGTGAGGCGCTTCACGGCGATGGCGGCGGCGACGGCGTGGGCGGCGAGGCCCTGCACGGCGAGGGCGCGGGCTGCCGTCTCGAAGGCGAGTCGCGCGAGGCCCATGGAGCCGATGGCCACGGCGGCGCGGC
Source organism: Polyangiales bacterium (assembly GCA_044229975.1). GTDB lineage: Bacteria > Myxococcota_A > Polyangia > Polyangiales > SCUS01. The sequence continues at coordinate 203,259 of JBGARZ010000011.1, read as the reverse complement.
CGATGACGTCGATGGCGGGCGCCCCGGCGCCGTAGTCGTCGAGCACCGGGATGGCGATGCGGAGGCACTGGTCGGGGTCGTTGCGCGCGAGGGCGTCGAGGCTGAGGTCGAGGGCCGTGGTGGGCGCGCGGGGGCGTCGGCGCTTGCGGTCGATGGCGTCGCTCATGGGATTGCCGCGAACGCTACCAGAGGTTGTTTCGCCCGTCGGGAGAAGTGGCGAGCGGGGAGGGAGCTACGTAGTGTGCGGCGCTCCATGGCAAGACCAACGTTTCGCGGGGTGATCGCGCTGCTGGCGCTCGGGCTGATGAGCTGTCGGCAGCACCCGTCGCCGCCCACCGTCACCGCGCCCGTCGAGGACGTCCACGTCGACGCGGGCGCTACCGCACAGGTCGCGGACGTGGCGACGGGAGACGCGCCGTCGGCGCAGGCCACGCGGTTGATGGAGCTCGCGACCGAGACGGCCCAGACCATGGCGCGCCTGCGGGGCCTGAGCGTGGAGCGCGAGGTGCGGCGCGGGGTGATGAGCCGCGACGCCATCGTGGCGCGGATGCGTGAGAAGACCGCGCGGGAGTATCCGCCCGGGGAGATCGCGCTGGAGGGTCAGCTCAACAAGCGCCTCGGGTTGCTGCCCGAGGGGATGGACTACGAGCGCACGATGTTCGAGCTGCTGGAGGAGCAGGTCGCGGGCTTCTACGACCCCGACGAGCAGACGCTCTACATCGCCGAGTGGCTGCCGCTGGCGGCGCAGCCCGTCACCATGGCGCACGAGATCACCCACGCGCTGCAAGACCAGCACTTCCACATCGGGCAGTACACGCACCACGTCCGCGGACGCGGCGACGCGCAGATGGCGGCCATGGCGGTGATCGAGGGCGACGCGACGGCGGCGATGCTCGACTACGCGCTGCAACCCGCGGGTCGTCGCGCGCGAGACATGCCCGACGTGGTGACCATGGTCGCGAGCCAGCTACAAGGCGCTGATCAGCAGCGGCTGCGCGAGGCGCCGCGGTCGCTGCGGGAGACGTTGCTCTTCCCGTACCTGTCGGGCCTCGGGATGTGCGTGCGCGCGCTGCAGGCGGGCGAGGGGTACAGCCGGGTCGACGCGCTGCTGGCGCACCCGCCGGACTCGACGGAGCAGGTGCTGCACGCCGAGAAGCTGAGCGCGCGCGAGGCGCCGGTGGCGGTGGCGGTGAGGGTTCCGCCGGCGCTCGCGGGCGAATACGAGGTCGGGTATCACGACGTGATGGGGGAGCTCGGGTCGCGGCTGTATTTCTACAACGGCGTCACCGACGAGCGGGCGCACGCGGCGGCTGCGGGGTGGGGCGGCGACCGGGCGGTGCTGTTGGTTCCGCGCGGCGCGATGACGCCGACGGGCGACGCGGGCGTGACGCTGGCGGCCGACACCTTCGCGCGCGACGTGATGCTCTGGACGGTGGTGATGGACCCGGTCGCGGGCGCGCGGGGTGTGGCGGCCGATCGCGAGGCGGTGGAGTTCGCCGAGGCGGCCGCGGCGGTGCTCGGTCGGCGGCACGGGGCGCGACCGGCGGCGACGGTGGCGGGCGCGCAGGCGGCGAGGGACGTGGGCGACGGGCGGGTGTCGCTGGTGGCGCGCGTCGGGCGGCGTGTGCTGGTGGCCGAGCGGTTGCCGCGCGCGGCGGCGGCGGCGGTGGTGCGCTCGGCGCTGGCGGAGTAGCACCTCGCCACTGGGGGGAAAGGGGCTACGGCGGATCTGGCCGCCAGGACGCAAGGGTCGCAAGGGTCAGAGGTGTTGGGCCACAGACCTTCCTCTCGTCTCCTTGCTCATCCTCTCCTCTCCTCTGATCCTTGCGACCCTGGCGCCCTTGCGGCTGGATCTGCCGCAGCCCTTCCACTCTCCCGTGAAGAGGACCTGGCGACGGGCGGCGTAGGCTCTCCGGTCGTTCCTTGCGCGGCGCCGCGGATGAGCTTGCATCCGTGGGCCGCCCCGTGGGGGACGGCAGGAAGAGAGTCGACGCATGAGCAGAGGGCACGTACGGCGCGAACACCGCCGGATGCAGGCTGCCGCGGAGGTGATCGTCTCCCATCGGGTGCTCCTGGACGCCGGGCACATCGGCGTGGTGGAGGACGCGCTCGCCGTTCTTCAGCGCGAGCTGCTCGCCGCATCATCGCTGCGCGAACTCCGCTGGCTGGCCGGGAGCCTCCCTCTCCGTGAGAGCCTCCACACGCTGCGCGTCGCGTCGCTCCAACGCCCCGCTCTCACCCACGCGGCGGGTGAGCTCGCGCTCGCGCTGGAGGTCGTCTGTCCCCGCGAGTCACTGCCGCGCCGTCGGGTCAGTCAGGGCGCCGAGGTGATCCGCCGCGTCACTGCGTCGCCGCTCTGTGCGCCCGCGGTCATGGCCGCGGTCAACGTCGGTCTGGCCGCAGCGATGGTCTTCGCGGCGTCGCTCTGGGCCTACGGGTACAGCGCGCTCCCGGAGCCCTTCCATGGTTGGCTGGCGGACGGCTTTCTCGCCGGCCGCGCGGTGTCGCACCTGCTCTCGGCCGGCGTGGCCTCGCTCGCGGTCGCGTGGCTCCTGTCCTGGTGGATCGGCGACGCCCTCGCCAGCCGACGCTACGAGCGCCGGGAAGAACGCCCGCGCCCGCGCCTCGTCGAGTCGCGCGGCGCGGTCACGGCGGCCTTGGCGCGCAAGGTCGCGGGCGCCGGGACACTCGTCGGCGCGGCCGGGCTCATCGTCGCGTCGGGCATCGGCGGTGGCTTCGGCGCCGCGATCTGGCAGCTGATCTACCTGGTGTTGTGGCTGGCGCCGGTGCTCGTGGCGTCGGTGGCGGGTGTCGCCGTGACGGGGCTGCTCGCGCGCGTCGCCGAGTGGATGGCGTGGCACCTGTCGCGCAAGCTCGATCGCGGGTGGTCGAGCGCCACGTCGGCGTGGCCGCGCTGGGTGGGGAGCGCGGTGTCGTCGCACCCGTGGCTCGCGCGCGAGCGGGTCGAACGGGTGATCGCGCAGGCGGTGCGCGTCGAGGCGAAGCGTCAGGAGGAGCGCTCGCGGGAGTCCCGTAGCGTGGAGGCGCTGGTGCAGCGGCTGCGGAGCGAAATGGAGGTCGACGACCTCTCCGAGCGCGGCGCCGAAGCGTCGCTGGAGGACGATCTCGACGCGGCGGGCGGCGTCTCCGCGAGCGAGGTGGTGCTGGGGCTGCTGCGCGATCGCACGACGGGCGCGGCGTTTCGCGCGGACTTCATCCTGGCGATGGCCCACCGCGCCGCCGAGAAGGAGCTCGACGAGTCGGCGCTGGCTGTCGTCCGCGGAACGCTCCTCACCCTCGAACAGGCGGGGATGCCCGCCTCACGCGCCGAGCGCAACACGCTCGCCCGCCTCGCGTCGCAGCAGCACGGCGGCTTCGCTCGGTTGCAGCGCATCGCCAGCACGCCCGTGTTCACGGAGGTCGCGGCTCCGCCTCCGGTCGCGGTCGTCGAGCGTCCTGCGAGCGTGGCGCCAACGGGCGTGCGGGTGTCGTACGAACCGGTGCCCATCTGGAGCCAGGATGAGTTTCGTCTGGCCGGCGCGGGCAACGGTCAGCGCAGGCGCGTCGACTGAAGCGGTGGGTCCGCGTCGCGGCGGTCGGGACGGCGACCACGGCTCGGCGCCTCGCAGTGGGGCGCGCGCAAGCGGGTGTAGTCGTCGTCCCGGCCGCGGCGGCCGCGGCGTCGTGCGATCAGCGGTTGGGCTGCGGGGTGAGCCGGAGGTACGGCTTCACGGCCTTGAAGCCCTTGGGGAACTTCTCCGCGATCACCGCCGGGTCCTGGATCGACGGGACGATCACCACGTCCTCGCCGTCCTTCCAGTTGGCGGGCGTCGCGACGGAGTGGCTGTCGGTGAGCTGGAGCGAGTCGACCAGCCGCAGGATCTCGTCGAAGTTGCGCCCCGTGCTCGCCGGGTAGGTGAGCGTCGCGCGGATCTTCTTGTTGGGGTCGATGACGAACACCGAGCGCACCGTGAGCGTGTCGCTCGCCTGCGGGTGGATCATCCCGTAGAGCGTCGCGACCTTCCGGTCGGCGTCGGCCAGCACCGGGAAGTTGAGCGCCGTGCCCTGCGTCTCCTCGATGTCACCGGCCCAACGGTGGTGCGAGTCGACGTCGTCCACGCTGAGCGCGATGGCCTTCACGTTGCGCTTGTCGAGGTCGGGCTTGATGCGCGCGACGTAACCCAGCTCGGTGGTGCACACCGGCGTGAAGTCCTTCGGGTGCGAGAAGAGAATCACCCACGACTTCCCAGCCCACTCGTGAAACTTGATGGTGCCGGCCGTGGACTGCTGCTCGAAATCCGGTGCGATGCTGCCAAGCGTGAGGCTCATGGACGTCGACTCCGTCACCGATCACGAGGTCACACCGGCCACCCATAGCCGACGCATCAACCCTCGCGGTTTCAGTATACTGGAGCCATATGTCACCCGAGTAGAGGGACGTCAATAGCTGCCAAGCGAAGAAATCGCGTCGAAATGATGACGCGCCGTGACGCCATCAACGCGCTGCGACGAGGATGATCTCCACTGCTGCAAGGAGCGCCACGGAGCGGTCGTCGTCCCGCAGCCGCGGGCCCAGCGGGTCGCAGTCGCCGCTCGCTCCCGTGGCGTCGCTCCAGGCCAGCACGGCGAGTCTCCGCACCGTCGCGTCGGGCGCGTCGAGGGCCTCGCGGATGGGGTCGGCCGCCGTCGCGTCGCCGTACTGCGCCAGCGCCGCGAGTGCCCGGATGGCCACGAACCCGTCGGGCAATCGCGCCATCGGCCGCAGCGCCGCGAGGGCCTCCTGGCGGGTCGACTCCTGCCGCGCGAGCGCCGACGCCACCCGCAGCGCCACCTCGTGGTCGTCGTCGCGCAAGAGCCGTTGCAGCGCCTCGGACTGACGCGTCGCCATGCCGACCGCGCCCACCGCCGCCTGCGCCCGCAGCTCGCGCCGCGCGCCCGAGGTGAGCACCCGCAGCAGGTACGCGTCGCCCCGCGCATCGGCGCGCGACACCAGCACGCGCGCGGCCTCCACCGACAGCGGCGTCGGGGTCTCCGTCAGCAGCTCGGCGAGCGCCTCGCGCCCCCGCGTCGGCGACGCCGCCATCACCGCCGACGGAACGCTCATCCGCACCAGCGGATCGCGGTCTTCGAGCGCCGCGAGCAGCACCTCGGCGACGTCCTCACCGCGGCCTCCGAGGGCCATCGCGGCCGCCGCGCGAACGCTCCCCTCGGCGTCATCATGGAGGGCGGTCACCAGCGCCTCGGTCACGGCCGCGTCGTCGCGCCACCGCGAGAGCGCGCGCGCCGACGCCGCCCGCAGCAGCGGCTCGCCGCGGCGCAACCAGCGCATCAGTCGTCGTGCGCCGGTCGGTCCGCGCAGCGTCACCATCGCAGCGACGCGGCGCTCGCGGTCGCGGCTGCGCAGGGCGGCGGCGAGGCGGGGCGGCGGGTTTCCGGAGCGCCCGTTGAGCTCGTAGAGCGCGGCGGCGGCGCGGTCACCGACGACGTTGGGCTGCTCGGCGAGGTCTTCGAGGAGGTCGCGGCCGCGGCTACCGAGGCCCGCGATGGCCGAGAAGCCCGCCGATCGTGTGGGGGCGTCCGCGCTCGCGGCGGCGTTGCGGAGCACCTGCTGCGCGACCTCGGCGAGCAGGTCGGCGTCGCCGAGCCCGCGGGTCTCCGTGTACTCCTGGTAGAGCCGCAGCGCCGTCGGGATGTCTCCCTGACGGGCCGCCGCGCGGATGGGGGACGCCGCGCCCGCGCACCCGAGGGACGCGCCGAGCAGCACCACCGCACACATCCAACGCCGCGCCGACCGCACGGCCCGACGTATAGCCCAACGCCCCGCGCAGCACGAAGAGACCGCGCTACTCGGGCTTCGTCTCGGCGAGCGACGATCGCGCCGTGGAGCGGCCCAGCACGAGGCGCTTGTAGAGATGCACCACCGTCACGAGCAGCGCGAACACCAGCGGACCGAGCAGCAGTCCGATGAACCCGAAGGCCTGGAGACCGCCGATGATGGCGAAGAAGAGGACGATGGCGGAGAGCTTGGTTCCGCCGCTCATGACCAGCGGGCGCACGACGTTGTCGATGAGCGACACGACGACGAGGCCCCAGACGAGCATCACGATGGGCTTCCAGAGCGGTCCGCCGTGGTTGGTGCGGAAGAAGAGGTACGCCGTCGCGGGGCCCCAGACGATGGCCGGTCCGACGAGGGGGATGAGCGCGAAGAGCGACGCGACGGCGCCCCAGAAGGCCGCGCTGGGGACGCCGGTGATCCAGAGGCCGACGGCGGTGGCGAAGCCCTGCGAGAGCGAGGTGACGAGCTGTCCGCGGAAGGTGCTGTCGACGACATCACGGAAGGTGGCGGCGATCTCGCGATTGGACGACGCAGGCAGCGGCGAGAGCGAGGCGACCTCGTCGGCGAGGCGGTCGCCCTCGGTGTAGAAATAGAAGGTCAACAGCAGCATCGCGAGGAAGCCGAAGGCGAGGCTGGCGACGCCGCCGAGAAGGCGCCCACCCGACGTGGCGACGAGCCCGGGCAGCGCGCGCACCGCGCCGACGAGCATCGCCTGCGGGTTGATGGAGCCTGGTGTGACGCCCGGGACATAGCGCTGGACCATGCCCAGGAGGCGCACGACGCGCGGGTCGTCGTTGATGCCGCGGACGTCGACGTCGCGCATGGCCTCGACGAGCGACGACGCCTGCTGGATGAGCAGCAGCGACATCAACACCAGCGGAACGATGACCAGCAGGACGATGCCGGTGAGCATGAGGGCGGCGGCGAGTTCGCGGCGGCCCTTGAGGCGTGCGGTGAGCTGCTCGTAGCGCTTGTGGGTGACGGAGACGATCATCCCCGCGAGGAGGATGGGCGCGAAGTAGGGCAGCAGGATGCGCCCCACGGTCGCGAGCACGACGCCGGCGAAGAGCGCGAAGGCCGCGAGCGCGAGCACACGATGCTCGACCGGGCGCGGTGGAATGGAGGCGCGGTCTTCAGGAGGCGACGTGGGGTGCAAGGCCTCCGTGTAACGCCGTGGACAGTGGGTGACCAGCCCGGTGCCTACAGCATCTGCACCGGGTCGACGTCGACGGCTACGCGGATACCATCCCTCGTAAACGTCTCCATCCCGTCGATCAGGTGCAGCAGCACACGCCGCAGCGCCGGCCGCTCGGGGCAGCGCAGCAGCGACTGCATCCGCCACCGCCCGCGCAGCCGCTCGATGGGCGACGGCGCCGGGCCCAGCACCTTCACCTTCCCCGACAGCACCTCCGGCGTCGACCGCAGGAACCCGTCCAGCCGCCGCGCCATCTCCTGCAGCTTCTCCTCGTCGGGCCCGTCCATCTTCACCGCCGCGAGCCTTCCGAACGGCGGGTAACCCAGCTCGCGCCGCGCCGCGATCTCCTCGTGGAAGAAGCCCTCGTAGTCGTGCGCCCTCGCGTGCTGCAACACCGGGTGGTCGGGCTGATACGACTGGATCACCACATGGCCCTTGAGGTCCCTCCGCCCCGCGCGACCGGCCACCTGCGCCAGCAACTGAAACGTCCGCTCCGCCGAGCGGAAGTCCGGAAACGCCAGCGCCGCGTCGGCCGTGATGACACCCACCAGCGTCACTCTCGGCATGTCGTGCCCCTTGGTGACCATCTGCGTCCCGACCAGCACGTCGAGCTCGCCCGTGCGCAGCTTCTCCAGCACCGCCTCGGTGCCCATGCCGCTCGCCACGTCACGGTCCAATCGACCGATGCGCGCCGATGGAAACGAGTCGATGATCGCCCGCTCCAGCTTCTCCGTTCCGACACCCAACAGGTTGATCTCGGTGCACGCGCACTTGATGCACGCCCCCGTGAACGGAACCTTGAAGTCGCAATAGTGGCAGCGCAGCGACCCCTCGCGGCGGTGTAGCACCAGCGCCACGCTGCACGACGGGCACTCCATCGCCGCGTCGCACCGCACGCACCGAACCGTCGGCGCAAAGCCGCGACGGTTGAGGAAGAGAATCACCTGCTCCTTGCGCTTCAGCGTCGCGTCGATGGCGCGCACCATCGGCAGCGACAAGAGCTCGTGCCCCGTCGGGCCGCGCGGACCCACGCGCTTCAGGTCGACGATCTCCACCGACGGCAGCAGCGCCACCGTGGGCCGATCGGGCAGGTGCAATAGCTGGTAGCGACCCTCCATCGCCGCCTGGTAGCTCTCCACCGACGGCGTCGCACTGCCCAGCACGCACGGCACGCCCAGCCGATGAGCCCGCAAGAGCGCCAGGTCGCGCCCGTGATAGCGGAAGTGATCGTCCTGCTTGAACGACCCGTCGTGCTCTTCATCCACCACGATGAGCCCGAGGTCGTGGATGGGCGCAAACACCGCGCTGCGCGCCCCGATCACCACCGAGCACTCGCCCTGGTGCAGCTTGCGCCACATGGCGTGGCGGTCTTGATCCTTGAGGCCCGAGTGCATGACCGCGAGGTTGTCGCCGAAGCGCGCGCGGTAGCGGGCCACGAGCTGCGGCGTGAGCGCGATCTCGGGCAACAACAACAACGCCCCGCGCCCGGCCTTCTGCGCCGACTCGATGGCGTGCAGGTACACCTCGGTCTTCCCCGAGCCCGTCACGCCATGCAGCATGAACGTCGCCCGCTCGTGCCGCGTCACCGCCCCCACGATGGCCGTCACCGCGTCGGCCTGCGCCGCGCTCAGCGTCGGCGGAACATCCCTCGGCACTGGCGCCCCGAAGAACGGATCGTCTGGAATCTCCCGCAGCGTGAGCGCCACCGCGCCCTTCGTCTTGAGCGACTCCACCGCCGCGCGCGCGCCCTTCACCTGCTGGCGGAGCTCGGCCATCGAGACCTCGCCGCGCGCTTCGAGGATGGCCACCACCTGCGCCTGCCGATCGCCCCGCAGCTTCGGCTTCGCGGCCACGATCTCGGGCGTGAGCGCCACGAAGGTCTCCTCGCGAACCTTCGCCCAGCGCGCCTTCAGCGACGCCTTCAAGGGGCCCGTCCCGCGCGGGTCTTCACCATCACCGCGCCGCCGCTCGACCGCGGGCGCCGCCGTGCGCAGCACCTCGCCGATGGGGTGCAGGTAGTAGTCGGCCGCCTCGCGCAGAAACTTCAACAGGTCTTCGGGAAACACCGGCTCGGCTTCGAGCAGGTGGAAGATCGGCCGCAGCTTCACCGGGTCGATGTCCGCGGGTGCCGTCTTCGACACCGCGAGCACATAGCCCACCACGCGCTGGCCGCTGACCGGCACCACCACCCGCACGCCCGGCGCGATGTGGTGCTCCAGCCCTGGCGGAACCGCGTAGGTCAGCCCGTTGCGCAGCGGCAGCGGGACGGCCACCTCGACGAACATCGCCGGAACAGACTGCGGCGCGGGGGCGAACAGCTCGGGTTGGTTGAGACCCATATGACGTTGGCGGTTCTAGTTCGCGCGCGCGGTGAGGTCCATTCGTTGGTGGACAGGATATGTCCCGGTGTCGTCGAGGCCGCGGGGCGCCGTATGCTGCGCGCGATGAGCGAGCTTGCGATCGTAGACGGCCCGGTGCCGGGGCTTCGGGTGTTGCAGCGCGAGGTGACGCACTGGTCGTGGAGCCCGGACGGGCGCTGGCTGGCGACCTCCGACCCGGTGGACATCGAAGGCTTCTCGGCGGTGCGCGTGTACGACCACGAGGACGGCCGCGAGGCGCTGACCATCCGCGGGCACGAGGTGCTCTCGCTGGCGTGGCCGTCGAGCGAGCATCTGTTGATCGTTCGATCGCAGGAGCTGGTGGGGGCGAGGGCGGTGCTGCACGCCGTGCCCGATGGCGGCGTGCTGGGGACGACGATGTTGCGGGGGATGCCGCGGGTGCGCGTGCGGGTGTCGATGAGCGCGACGCGTCACCCCGATCTGTGCGCCGAGCGCGTGATGCTTACGCCCGCGGCGTGGACGGGGGGATTGCGGGAGAACGTTCGGCAGCGAACGGGTTTCCTTCTGTCGCTGCCAGAGCTGGAGGTGGTCGCGAACATCAAGCCCGACCTGTGGACGGCGTTGCCGCGCCTGCCGCATGTACGCGCCGCGGCGGCGACGCTCTCGCCCGACGGCGAGGACATCGCGGTGTGGTTGAGCAGCCCATCGCCCGACGGGACCGCGCGCGCCAACGCCGGGACGCTGTGGTTGCAGCCGTGGCCCGACGGCACTCCCCGCAAGGTGTGCGCGGTGGGTCGCGACGTCGACGCGCTGGTCTTCACCGACCCGTCGCGGCTGCTGCTGCAATCGGTGTCGGGGGCGCGCACGGTGAAGGATCGCGGCGACGTCGCGCTCGCCGATGTGTCGCGGGGGGCGGTGTTGTTCGACTCGCGTCCGCCGCACGAAGAGGTGACCGACCCGGGCTGGCTCGGTGGGGCGGCGACGGTGGACGTTCATCCCGACCGGGAGCATGCGGTGCTGGCGGGCCGGCAGTCGGTCGGCGGCAAGTGGCGCGGCGCGGTGCAGACCATCGACCTGGGATCGGGTCTCACGCCGACGAAGGACCCGCTGGCCCTCGACGCCAACGCCGTGCTCGGCGCGAGCGCGGCGTACACGGGGGACGGTGATGCGTTGGCTGTGCTCTGCGGGAAGGCGCCGCGGACGGCGCACGTGACGCTGTGGCGATCGTTGGCGGAGGGCGCGCTGGCGGGCCACGCGGGCTGGCAGGTGCTGCTCGACGGGAAGTCGCCGCGGGCGGCGAAGGTCACGCGATCACCGGGGAGGGTGGGCGTGACCGTGTCGTGGCAGGTGGACGGCAAGGCGCTGCGCCGTGGAACGCTGACGCCGACGGCGGAGCGGCTGGCGTGGATCACGCGCGACGCGTTGCAGGAGGCGATCGCGGGGTGACGGGGGATCAATTCGAGAGCGAAGCCGCCAGGGCGCAAGGGTCGCAAGGGAAAGGCAGGATGAGTGGCCAGACGCGCGGATGGTTCAGGCTCCGTCGGGGACCTCGCCGCTTCTGCGGCCTCACAAGTTCAGGGCGCTGCTTGCTGTGAGGATCCTTCTTCCTTGCGACCCTTGCGCCCTGGCGGCCTCTCTTTTCTCTCTCGGTTTGAACCGCTCGATGCCCTCGCGCTCGCTGCTCTGAACAAACGCCTCCGTCGGCCGTCGATGGGGTAATCAGGAGTGCCGCCATGACCGAAGCCCTCATCGTCTGCGCAGGTTGCCATCGACATCACCGCTCGTCGGAGTCCGCGTGCCCGTTCTGCGGCGCTTCGGTTGGAGCGACGATGCCCAGCGCCCGACCCGGCGCGTTGCACACCGCGGTCATCGCCGCCGCGCTCGCCCTCGCGGCGACCCAACGGGCCGAGGCGCAGATCAACCCGGCCGACCACCCCCGCATCGGGATGGAGCACGCCCCCGCCGCGGGCTACGGCGCTCCGCCGCACGTCGGTCCCTTCGAGCAGCAGATGCCCCAGGAGACACCCGTCCCGACGGGCCCGGTGCTCTTCGAGCTCTCGCGTGGCCCCATCGGCATCGGGCGTCGCCAGATCCAGCGATGGTCCCGCGAGCTCGTCATCTTCAACAACGGCACCTGGGTCGCTGGTGGGCGCCCGGGGCGCCTCCGCCCGGCGCAGATGACGTCGCTCCGCAGCGCCATCGCCCGCACCCGCGTGCGCAACGCGCCTCCGCCGATGGTCAACTGCATGGCGCTACCGACGCACGCCGAGCGCGTCACCGTCGGCGCCCGCGCCGTCACCTGGAACACCCCCTGCGGCACGTCCCCCGACCCCTCAGTGGACCGCCTGGTGGCCCTCGCGCGTCGGCTGACCACCGGCTCCGCCGGCTGACGACACCCCGACGTTCATCGCCACCCAGCCGTCGCGCACGGGCGCTCCATCGGGGTCGAGCTCCCCGTCGCCCGCGCTCACCACCACCACCACCAGCCGCCGAACATCCTCCAACGCATCCACCCGCGCCGACCACTCGCCGTCGGTGATGAGCTCCGAGTCGATGCTCCCGATGACGTGGCCGTCGTTGGCGACGCGCAGCACCGAGGCCATCCACCGGTGGTACGGCGACGCGTGCACCCACACCGCGACGGCCGTCTGCACCGGCGCATCACCGAGCGTCACCTCCATCGACGCGCTCCCCGTGGGCGCGATGCCCGTCACCAGCGTCCACGCCGGCAGCTCGCCCCAGCGCACCACCCGCGCCGGGAGCGCAGCCAGCGACGCATCGAGCCCGCCACCACCGACGTCACCGACGTCACCGGGCGTGCCCACCAGGGAGCGGGCGCTCGCGGCCGTCAGCAATCCCCCCCAGAAGCCACGCGGCTCGTCGCGCGTCACCCGGCGGAGGACCTCCATCACGTCGGGTTCGTTCCAGAGGCGGGCCCAGCCGGGGGGCGTGCGCTGTACGGGCGCCTCCATCAAGCCGCGCAGGAAGCTCGCGCGATCGTTGTCCCAGCGCGCCGCCATCGCGTCGAGCACCACCGCCGCGCCACGCTGCGCCGAGGGCGAGCGCGTGTCGTCCGACCACCACGCACGCGTCGGCTCACGCTGGAACTCGCGCACGTCGTCGGGGTCGAGCGGCAGACCCGTCGCCCGCCGCGCGAGGCTCGCGCCCATCGCCCGCACGAACCCGATGGGGTGGTCAGCCTTCGCGCCGTAGACGCACGCCTCCGCGATCGCCTGCGCCACCGCGCGGCGCTGCACCGCCCGGTCAGCCGCGACGGGTATCACCGCGAACGCAGTCGCCCGGTCCCACATCCCGCCGTAGGACAACGCGTCGACCTCCGTCCGCAGCTCCCCGGACGTCTCGGCTACTTCGATCGGACCGTGACCCGAGGCGATCATGTACGGGTCGAGGTACAGGTCGAACGACGGCGTCCCCCCGCGGTTGCCGTCAGGCAGCGGCAGCGCGACCCCTACGCGCTCCAACCCGTCCATCACCGCCTCGGCGTCCGCGAGCACCGCCTGCGCCGTCGCCGCGTCGACGCCCGGCATCACGTGCACGTCGACGGGCGCCCGCCACGAGCGCAGCACACCCGCTTCGCCCGTGGGTCGTACCCCGTCCATCGGAATCGCCTGCCCGTACGCCCGCTCGGGCCAGCGCGGGGACTGCGCCTGCGCCGCGCTGGAGCAGAGGGCCAGGGCGAGCGCCAGCGCGGTCCAACGAGGGGGCATCGACGGTGAGTGTGCCAAAGAGGGGGGAGGTTCCAAGGTATTTGCGGGCGCCGCGGGCGGTGTGCGATCGTCGCGGGCCGTGGCAACCCGACTGCACCCCCTCGCGAGCGCCCTGACGGTTGACCTGTCGCGCGGTCGACTCGAACTCAAGACCCCCTCCGTCGCCCGCGCCGTCGCCGTCCCTGCGACGTGGCTCGCGCGCGCCATCACGGCCCTCGGTGACAACGTCGACCCGCTGACGAAGTCCCTCGCCGAGGCCGTCGCCAAGGACGCGGTCACCATCCTCGACGCCACGCCCGACCCGACCCCCGAGGAGGTCGCCTACGCCATCGCCCTCGCGCTCGGTCAGCGCGGCCTCGGCACCTGCTCCTTCGAGCGCTACGGCGAGGCCCTCACCCTCCACTGGAACTCCCCCCCCGCCACCGACGCCGCCTTCCACCGTTTCGCCACGAGGCTCATCGCCGACGTGGTCAGCGACGTCGCGGGCGTCGAGACCAGCGCCACGATCCTCTCCACCGAGGACGACGCGCTCACGCTCTTCCTCGGCGCCGAGGCCGCTTGCACCTTCGTCCGCGAGCGCGCTGCCCGCGGCGAACCCGGTCCGCAGATCCTGGCCGCCCTGTTGGGAGGAGCCTCCGCATGAGCGCCGACGTCATCGCCCGACTCGAAACACTCCTCGCCCGCGTCGTCGCCCGCAGCGCCGAGCCCCGCGTTTCCGCCCCGGTCGCCGCACCCGCACCGACGATCGTCGCGGCACCCGCTCCCAAGGCCATCGAGCCCGAAGCGCCGCGCGCCGAGCTCCGTCGCCCGGAGACCCCGAAGCCCGAGGCCGCCACCGTCGAAGTCCAGATGATCGTTCCCCCCGAGGCACGGCCCCCGGCGATCGTCATTCCCGAAGCCGCGCAGACCCCGGAGCCCGCGCGCCCCGAGCCCACGCCGGTCAAGCCCGCGGCGCCGCTCACCCTCGACGCTCCGCGCGCGCCCAGCGCCCCGCGCGCCACGCCCGCCGCGCCGGTCAAGCCCGCGGTCGCCGACATCGCGGCCTCGTTCGCGGCCGGCGCGAAGGTCTCGCCGGGCTTCGACGAGGACGACGCCGACCACGTCGAGACGCTCGCGTTTCGCATGGACAAGCCGCTGCCCAAGCCGTCGCCGGTGTCCATTCCGCCGCTGCCCGTGTCCACCCCGGTGCTCGCCCGCGAAGAGCCCGTCGAGCGCACCGCCGAGCGCTTCTCGCCGTCGCTCCCGCCCGGCGCCATCTCGGCCCACGTCAGCCTGCTCCCCACGCAGGGCCCGGCCGCCTCGCTGCGGTCGCTGCTCCAGCGCTCGGTCGCCATCCGCCCGCGCGGGTGAGAAGGCCCCCCGCAGCCTCGCGTCGCCCATCAGTTCATGAGTGACAGCCCCGACACCGACCCCGCGCAGCCGAGGCTCTCCGGGGCGGCGGCCAGTCGCGACTTCGGCCGCTACCTCCTCCTCGGAACCATCGCCCGCGGTGGCATGGGCGAGATCCACCTCGCGCTCGCGGGCTCCATCGCCCACGCCCAGAAGCTCTGCGTGGTGAAGACCATCCGCGCCGAGGCCACGCACGCCGACGACCTCGTGGCGCGCTTCCTCGACGAGGGCCGGGTGCTCTGCGCGCTACAGCACCCCAACATCGGGCAGGTGATGGAGGTCGGCGTCGAGCAGGGCGTCCCCTTCCTCGCGATGGAGTACGTCGGCGGAACCGACCTCGCCGAGATCATCGACGCCTGCCGCGGATCGCGGCGGTACCCGAGCATCGCGCTGGTGCTGTCGTGCCTCGCGGGCGTCCTCGACGGCATGGCCTACGCGCACCGCGCGTGCGGGCTCGACGGGGTGCCGTTTCATCTCGTTCATCGCGACCTTTCGCCCGAGAACATGCGCGCGTCGTGGGACGGTGACGTGAAGGTGCTCGACTTCGGCACCGCCCTCGCCGTGGGCCGCACGGCGCATACCATCCACGGCGCCATCTTCGGCAAGCCCGGCTACATGGCCCCCGAGCAGGCGCGCCGCGAGCCCCTCGACCCGCGCACCGACCTCTACGCCATCGGCGTCGTCGCGTGGGAGCTCCTCACCCAGCTCGATTGGATGACCCTCGAGCTCGTCCCGCACCTCGACGCCCTCGCCCGCGGAACCCACCGCCCCGCCGCCGCCTCCACCCTGCGCTCCGACGTCTCACCGCTCCTCGACGACTGGATCGCCCGGCTCACGGCCTTCGACCCGGCGCACCGCTTCCCCGACGCCACCACCGCCCGCCGCGCCCTGCTCGACATCGCCCAGACGCTACGGGTCCGCATCGACCGAGAGGTCATCGCCGAGGGGCTCGCCGAGCTCCTCCCAGGCGCTCAAGCGACGGAGTCCGAGCGCAACCGCCGCTGGATCGCCGAGGCCCGCGCGCACCGTGGTTCGACCGCCGACCCGCCGCGGCTGCGCCAGCAGGTGAGCACGCAGCCGCAAGGTCCGCGCGACGCGCAGATGCTCCCGGGGACGCCGTACCGCCTCGGGGCGCAGATCGGCGCCGGGGCCATGGGGGAGGTGTTCGCCGCCGAGCACACCGACCTCGGTCGCCCCGTGGCGCTCAAGGTGTTGTCCCCGACGCTCTCATCCGACCCGATGCTGGTGCAGCGGTTTCGGCTCGAAGCGCGGGCCATCGCGGCGCTGTCGCACCCCAACCTCGTCCAGGTCTACGACCTCGGCACCACCCTCGACGGCCGGCTCTTCTTCGCCATGGAACGCCTCCGCGGCGAGTCCCTCCGCGGCCGCCTGGAGCGCGCGAAGAGCGCCGACCGTGGGCGCCTGCCACCGGCGGAGTGCGTTCGCATCGGGGTGGCCATCGCGCGCGCCCTCGCGGCCGCCCACGCCGTCGGCGTCGTGCACCGCGACATCAAGCCCGAGAACGTCTTCCTCACCGAAGACGGCGGCGTGAAGGTGCTCGATTTCGGCGTCGCCAAGACCAACAACAGCGCGATCCTCGGCGGAACCGACGGCAACGTCACCCGCGCCGGAGAGCTCTTCGGGTCGCCCGCGTACATGGCCCCGGAGCAGGCCCGCGGCCGCGACGTCGACGCGCGCACCGACCTCTACGCCGTCGGCGCCGTGCTCTACGAGTGCGCGACGGGGACGCAGCTCTTCGAAGACGCCACGATGATCGAGCTCCTCGCGCGCCACATGGGCCAGGAGCCCGACCCTCCGCGCGGCCGCGCGCCCGACGCCAACATCCCCGTGGCGCTCGAAGCGGTCATCCTCCGCTGCCTCGCCAAGGAGCCCTCACATCGCTTCGACAGCGCGGTCATCCTCGCCGACGTCCTCGGCCGCGCGCTCGACCCGGGCGCCGTCATCGAAGAGGCCCCGCCCGTCACCGTCACCCTCCCGGTGCACGCCTTCGCCACGGTCACCGATGCGCCCGCCGCCGCCGCGCCCCCGTCGCGCGGCTGGGTCAAGGCCGTCGCTGGTCTCGCGGCCGTCGCGCTCGTCACGGTGGTCGTGCTCGGGATCTTCCACAAGCCCACGCGACGGCCCGCTCGCCCGGCGCCGAGGCCCGCGGTCGTCGCTGCGTCGCCACCACCAGCGCCACCAACACCACCAGCGCCCGTGGTCGTGGCTGCTCCGCCGCCCGCGGTCGTGGACGCCGGTGCTGCGGTCGTGGTTGCGGTGGTGGATGCTGGTGCGCCGCCGCCGTCTGTCGCGCGCCACGCTCCGAGCGCGTACGCCCTCGCGCAGCAGTCCTTTGCGGCGGGGCGCTACCCGGAAACCATCGCCCGCGCCAACGAGGCTGTCGCGCAGGGCGGCGCCCGGGCCCTCGACGCGCGCGTGCTCATCGGCAAGGCCCGCAACGCGATGGGGCAGCGTGCGGAGGCGGTTCGTGCGCTGCGCATGGTGCTCGACCGCGACCCCACCCACCGCGGCGCCCGCAGTGCCCTCGCTGCGATGGGCGAGACGCTGTGATGGGTCTCGGCGCGTGGAGCCAGACCCCGACCGTGAGGGAGGGGACGCGACGGTGAGGCTGCCAGTCACCGTCCCAATCACTCGGATTTTCGCTTCGTCAGGCTCGACGTCTTCCAGGCCGGAGCGGGTCGACTGGCAGCCTCACCACCACGTCCCCTCCCTCACGGTCGGGGTCTGGCTCGGCGCACCGCTGGCCTCGCGCTCGAACCGCGGAGCGGAGAGCCTCGCCCTGTGACCCCCGCGCGCGCCTTCGTCCGCCTCGGGCTCCTTTGCCTCGCCGTCGGCGCCCTCGCGTCCGTCTGGGAGTTTCTCGCCCTCCAGCCACCGTCGTCGCCGTGGCACCTCGGTGGCTACCCCATCGCCACCGCGCGCCTCGCCCTGCACGCCTTCGTCACCGGCCTCGTCACCCTCGCGCTCGCGCCCACCGACGGCCGCGCCCACCGCCCGCTGCTGGCCATCGCCAGCCTCGGCGCCCTGCTCGCGCTCGCTGCCCACGCGCTCACCGCCGCCACCGCCTGGCGCGGCGTCGTCCTCCATGACGCCCGCGGCGGCAGCGCGGCCATCCTCGCGGCCCGCCTCGTCGGGGCCTCCCTCCAGCTCACCGCCCTCGCCTGGGCTTCTCGTCTCCGCTGGACCACACCGCCGACAACACCCGCTGCGTGACCTTCGGCACCGCGAGCCCCGCGTAGGCTCCCTTCGCCACCAGCGTCCCGCCCGTCGGCACCGTCGGCATCACCGCCGAGAACACCCGCACCCGCATCCTCGCGTGCGTCAGCACGTGCAGCACCTCGCCGTGCTCCCGCACCCCGCCCCCGCCGACGCCGCGCGCCATCGCCTTCGGGTCGACCTCACCCTCCTCCATCCACGGAACCAGCATCCCCTCCCATCGCCCCATCGCGCTCGCGACCAGCACCGCGCGGTCGCCGTGCAGACCCACCAGCGCCGTCCACTCTTCGTCGCGCGGCGCCTTCTTCGCGGCCTTCTCGGGGTAGCGCTCGGGCTCTCCCTCCTGCGCCGCCGCACACCACGCGCGCACCGGACACGTGAGGCAGCGCGGCGAGGTGGGGGCGCAGACGGTGGCGCCGAGCTCCATGAGAGACTGGTTGACGGCGCCGGGGTCGGGGTCGTCGGCGAAGGCCGTCGCCAGCGCCCACAAGCGCTTCTTGATGGGCCCGCTGCGAGGGTCACCCGCGATGGCGAAGAGCCGCGTGAGCACCCGCTCGACGTTGCCGTCCACCAGCGGTGCGCGCTCGCCATGCGCGATGCTCGCGATCGCCCCCGCGGTGTACTCCCCGACACCCGGCAAACTCCGCAGCGCCTCCGCCCCCCGCGGAACCTCTCCCCCAAACCGCTCGCACACCGCCTTCGCCCCGGCGTGCAGAAACCTCGCGCGACGGTAGTAACCGAGCCCTGCCCACTGCCCGAGCACTTCGGGTTCCGTCGCCTCGGCCATCTCCTTCGGCGTCGGGAAGCGCGCCATGAAGCGCGCGAAGTACGGAACCACCGTCTCCACCCGCGTCTGCTGGAGCATCACCTCGCTCACCCAGGTCGCCCACGCGGTCGTTCCTGCTGCGCGCCACGGCAGCGACCGCGCACTCTCGCCGTACCAGCGCAGCAGCGCCACCCTCGCCGCCTCCACCCGAGCGGTCTCGGTGGGCGCTGATGATTTCTTTGGTCCCGCCACGAGCGCCCTCGTCACCCCGTGGCTACAACTCTCGGCCGCGACCAACCCACGGTCGACGATTGCGAGGCAACCATGTCCAAGGCCGGTACCGCTGCGATGCTCTCGTTCTTCATCCCGGGCGCGGGGCAACTCTACAACGGCGACTTCTTCCGGGCGCTCTTCTGGTTCGTGGTGGCGTCGGTGTTCTACACGGCGTTCTTCCTGCTCGCGGGGCCGCTGTCGCTGAGCGGCGTCATCGCCCACGCCATCCCGGCGTACACGGCCCACCAGCGCGCCCTCGGCCGCTGACCGTCGCCTTCCCCCTCCGCCCCACCACTCACGCCAACAGTCCCCGCCCTCACCCGTAGCGAAGCGGAGGGGCGCGCTCGCCCACCTCTCCCAACGCTATGGCGTCGGCGCTGCCGTCGGTGCCGGGGTCGGCTCTGCCGTCGGCATCGGCGCCACCGCGGCGTCGGCCCGGGCCGCGCGCGCCGCGCAGTGGGCCTGGAGGATCGACATCACCTGGAGACAAGCCGTAGACGTCGCGTCGGGAGCCGACTGCGTACCCGTGATGGGACACCGTCCGTTGCGCCAGATCGAGCCCGACTGGAAGTCCTGCGGGTGGGGGACGCCCTCGCAGAGCCCCGGCGTGGGGGTGGCCAGGGACAGGCAGTTGGACGTGAAGGTCTGCACCCCCATCTGACACGTGAAGCCGGCGCAGGTGCGGGCGCGCACCATGCCCTGGTCGAGGCACTCGGCCTGCGCGTGGCCGCGAGCCCAGGTGCGGGCCTCGGTCTGCTGCCGCTGCATCTCCTCGGCGACGTTGCCGATCTTCTTCTTGACGAAGGTCACGCTGACGACGCCCGCGACGATGCAGGCGAGCACGAAGAACCCCAACACACCCAGGATGATCTTCGCGGTCTTGCCCATCGGACCACTGCGGTATCGCGGCGGTCGGTCCGGCGTCAACCTGACGGGAATGGAAGTGATGGGGGCGGAGGTGAGACGGCAGGAACGGGCGGCGGCGGAAGCCAGAGGTCACTCGACCGGCGTGGGCTCGGGCTCGGGTTCGGGCGTGGCGGCGCGGGCTCGGGCGCGGCCCTGGGTGACCTTGCTCTGGCGAGCGGCGAGCATGTCGAGGGTGGCGCGGTACCGACCGCGCAGCGAGTCGTCGTACTGCCCCATGAACGCGATGGCCTCGCCGACCGCCTCGATGACGAGCACGGCGTCGTGGTCGAAGACGCGCTGCTGCACCTCGGCGTAGTCGAGGAGGTACCGCAGGCGCGTGAGGACGGCGGCGTTGTCGGCGCGGCCTCGGACGAGCGCGTCGAGGCCGTGGAGCCTCGTCGTGGCGGGGCCGAGGTCGGCTGCGCGGGTGGCGGCATCGACGTGGGCGATCTGCTGGAGCGCGCGGTCGGCTTCGGCGCGCAGGTCGGCGTCGAGCTTGCGAAGCTCCTGTTGGGCGAAGGTGGCGTCGCGCCGTGGAAGATTGGCGGGGGGGAGGACGGAGAGCACCGCCGTCAGCACGGGGGCGGCGCGGAGGTACGCCGCGGTGTCGTCGACCGAGGCGCAGGGGGGATGGGAGACAGAGGCAACGACGGGGGAGGACTTCGTGGACTTGTTCATGGTGTGCACCTGCGAGGGCGGTTGGCTGCGACGGCTCGCGACATGCGAGGCGCACCAACTGTTCGCGGGGGGTTGTCGAGGGCGGGGGTTGCGGGGGTTTCGTGGCGGATGACGAATTGTGCGAACGGGGAGGAGGGCGACCGTTGGCACGGGGTCGCGACCCTCATGGGAGGGAGGCAGGCGGCTCATGGGGAGGAGGCGAAGTGGAGACGGGCGGGATGCGCGGTGGAGACGGGTGGGATGCGCGCGACTCCGGGCGAGGACGCGGGCGACTCAGGGAAGGGGGGGCTGCGGGCGTGGGTGGGTGCGTCCCTCCGGGTAAGTCCGCCTTGGGCGAACGTGCCGACGGGACGCGCGACGCCCGCTACTCCAACCCAGGTGGCGCCAGAATCGGCGCCTGGTTGACCCCCACCACCGCTGCCCTCACCGGCTCCCGCCGCGTCGGCCTCGGTCGCACCTCCGCCTCGACCCGCCGCGCGACCGTCCCCACCGCCGCGTCCGTCCCCACCGCCGCGTCCGTCCCCACCGTCGGCGTCACCACCACCACCGCTGGCGCCGCGACCGCCACCGTCGTCGGCGCTGCCGCCACCACCGTCGCCACCCGCACCGCCGTCGCTCGCGGCGCCGGTCGCGCGCGCAGCCCGACAGCCACCACGACCACCGCCACCGCCGCGGCGAGCAGCGCCCCCGCGAACCAGCGCGCGACCCGCGGCGGCGGCGGGCGCGAGGCCAGCGCCAACGGAGCCACCTCCCGCGACGTGCGCGTGCTCGCGGCCATCGTGTGCGGCGTCCACGGGGCGTCGGGCGAGCGCACCTCGTCGCACGCAGCGAGCGCGGCGCGCATCGCGTCGAGCGTCGCGTAGCGGTCGTCGGGCGCCGGGGCGAGGGCGCGCTCGACCACCTCGCAGAGGGCAGCCGACGCCTCGGGTGCACGCCGCGAGAAGCGCACCGGCTCGGCGTGGGCGAGCGCCGCCACCAGCGCGCGAGTGCCGTCCGCGTCGTACGGACGACGCCCCAATAGCAGCTCGTACAGCATCACCCCGACGGCCCATACGTCGGCGCGCGCGTCGGGTTCGCGCTCTCCGCGAGCGAGCTCCGGGGCCATGTACGCGGGCGTCCCAGCGATGCGTCCGCCGGGCGTCGCGGGCTCGTCTCGTCCCGTCAGCGAGGCCACCCCGAAGTCGATCACCTTTGGTGTGATCGCACCGTCGGGCCCTTCGGCCAGCAGCACGTTCTCGGGCTTCACGTCGCGATGAACGACCCCCCGCGCGTGCGCCGCCGCGAGCCCCTCCATCACGGGTCCGAGCAGCGCCATGGCCTGCGCGGGCGTGGCCACGAGCTGCTCCTCCATCCAGTCGCGCAGCGTCGCGCCGCGCACCAGCTCCTGCGCCAGGAACACGCACCCCGCCGCCTCGTCGCGCCCCAGGTCGAGCACCCTCACCACGCCCGGGTGCTCCACCCTAGCCGCCGCGCGCGCCTCGCGCAGAAACCTCGCCTCGTCGTCTCCGCGCTCAGGCCGTAGCGCGAGCACCTTCACCGCCACGTCGCGGTCGAGCAGCGTGTCGCGCGCCTCGAAGACCACGCCGTGACCGCCGCGGCCCAGCAGCCGCGCGAGGCGGTAGCGACCGGCGAGGGTGCGTCCGAGGAGGTCGTCGGCGTCGGGCGTAGCCACGGTGCCCGCCCAGCCTATCACCGCGCGCAGCGAAACCCGTGGGCGGCGTTCTGGCGGGAAGGGTCCTGGCCCATGCGCCACGCCGTGAGGAGCTGCTGGGCCTCCGTCGCGGGCGTCGCCGCAGAGCCCCCGCGCATCACGCGATCGTTCACCCCGGCGGCGTCGCAGATCGGGTCGACGGGCGTGCGCCCGGTGCACGCGGTGCCGTACGAGACGAAGCTGTCGGCGAGCCACTCGATGGCGTTGCCCGCGAGGTCGTGGAGGCCGTGCGACTGACCCAATGGGAGGCTCGCCACGCGCCGCGACGCGCGCTTGTCGGCGCCCACGCAGCGCCCGTTGGGCGTGAACACCCCGATCATCCAGTGGGCGAGATCACACCGCTGCACGGGCGTGAGCTCGCCCCATGGGTAGGTTCGTCCGTCGGGCGCGCCGCTCTGCCACCAGCGCGCGGCGTACTCCCACTCGGCCTCCGTCGGGAGGCGTCCGCCGTCCCACGCGCAGAAGGCCATCGCCACCGCCCACCCGACCCCGTTGGCGGGATGAGACGCGACACCCGCGCGCGGATCGCTGAAGCGGTTGACCCCGATGCCTTCGAGGGGGCTCTGGAGGTGGTCGGGGTCGACGTCCGTGGTGGGCACGCGCAGTTCGGTTCCGTTGGGGTAGCGCACCACGATGACCGACGGGTCGGGCAGCGCCGCGCGCCACCGCGCGAGGTCGTCGTGGAAGCGCCGGAAGCGAGCGACCGTCACCTCCGTCGCGTCGAGCGTGAAGTCCGACACGCGCACGTTGGGCACGGGGGGTCGTGAGTCTGCCAGGGACTCGGTTCCCAGCGTGAAGGCTCCGCCGGCCACGCGCACCCGCTCGCAGCCGCGCTCCTGCGCGTCGGGGCAGCTCGGTGTGGTCGCTGCCGCGAGGACGTCCGCGACGTCGACGGCGGTGACGACGTCGGCGAGCGCGCCCGCGTCCACCGGGCGCTCGACGAGGTCGGGAACGTCGCACGCCGCCAGCAGCACGAGCGCGACCGTCGACGTGGTGAGGCTCCTGCGCGCGGTCACTGGGTGGAGGATCAGTTGGGGGTGAAGCGCAGCCGCGCGCCGACGAGGCTGGAGGTGATGGGATACGCGACGCCGGCGGCCCCGGTGGCGTTCTCGACACCGACCGCGCCGCCGCTGGTCATGGCGATGTCGTAGACGAGGTCGATGGTGTTGGTCGACTCGTTGAGGATGATCTCCATGTTGATGGGGCCGGAGCCCGAGTAGCGGCGAGCGTTGGCCCACTGCACGACCCAGCGGCGGTTGGGCGCGGTGCCCTGCGTGGCGTAGCAGACGCCGGTGGTGCCGGTGACGAGGTCGATCCAGTTGGCGGCGATGACGCTGTTGGGGGCGGTGACGTCGGGGATCGCCCCGGAGAGTTCCGCGTAGGCGACACCGTCCATGGTGATGAACCCGTTGCTGGAGATGCCGACGTTGCTGTTGGTGGGGATGAGCGTTCCCCAGAAGCGGAAGTCGAAGGGCAGTCGCGCGGTGACGGCGTCGTCGTCCGTGTTGGGGAGCACCGAGCTGGCGCCGGTGGTTCCGCACACGTTGACGTAGGTGACGCCCGACGGTGACGTGGAGAGGGTGTAGCCGCTCGTGGTGCCGGGGGCCGTGGTGCTCACCGAGGCGGCGAGCGGCCCCGCCGAAGCCGTGGTCTGCGCGACGATGTAGTACGTCCCCGCGGCCTGGCGGGGGATGGTGATGCGGCCGACGCCGCCGCTGGTGAGCGCGCAGCTCAGCAGGGCCGACGTGCTGTCGCCGCAGGCGCTCCACACCTCGAAGGACGCCGTGCTCGCGTAGTTGACCGAAACCGTGACATCGCGCGTCGCCGTGAGCGTGTAGCTGAACACCGCATCGCGATACGAAGTCGGCGCCGAAGGGCCCGACCCGCAGCGGGTGCTGTACTCCCCGCCGAGGCTGAGGCCATCGACGGCGACCGAGGCGGCCGACCCGTCGGGGGTGACCGTGATCGCCGTGGCGCAGACGTCGCCCGCCACGCGGGTCGTGGGCGTCGTGCTGGTGGCCGTGATGGAGAACGAGTTGGTGACCGATCCCGACCACTCGGCGACGACGTAGTAGTCGCCCGCGGGGAGGTCGCGGTAGCGGCGTGTGCCCGAGTACGAGCTCAGCAGGCACCCGGCGACGACGCCGCCCGCGGTGTCGCAGGTGCGCTGGAGCTGCCACGAGAAGCTCGACGGCGCGCCCGAGAAGGCGAGGGTCACGTCGCGCGGAGCGGTGAGGCGGAAGTGCCAGACAGCATCGCTGAACGCGGCGTGCGAGCCGGTAGTGGAGCAGGCGGTTCCGACGTCGGCGCCGAGGTCGAAGCCCGTGACGCCGACGACGGGTGTGCTGCCGTCCATGGTGACCTCGGCGGCGGTCGAGCAGGCGTCGCCGCGCAGACGGGTGCCGGGCGCCACCGTCGTGAGCTGGAGCGAGGTGGGGAAGGAGAACGTGTACTGCGACTCGACGACGACGTAGTAGTCACCCGCCGCGAGGCCGCGCACCCAGCCCGCGGCGGCGCTCCCGGAGGTGCTGCTGCAGGTGCCCATCGGGGAGGCGCCGCAGCCCTGGTAGACCTGCCAGCGCGCGGTGCTCGGGAGGTTGACGAAGTTGAAGCGCACGTCGCGCGGGGCCGTGAGCGAGAAGCGCCACATCACGTCGTACCAGCCGTCGACGCGGGGGCGGGTGGAGCCGCAGGGGGTCCCGACGTCGGAGACGTTGTCGAAGGTGGCGAGGGGGATGCTTGCAACCGCGCCATCGGGGGTGACGGGCACCGCCGACGCGCAGGAGTCGCCGGTCGCGCGCATGTCGGGCGAGCTGGTGGTGATGGTGACCGGAACGTTGCCGGGCGCGGCGCCACCGCCCACCTCGCCGACGAGGTAGTAGTCGCCGGGAGGCAGCGCGCGGTAGCGGCGGTTGAGGGAGGTGAGGGCGTAGCAGCCGCCGATGGGGGCGCCCGCGGCGCCGCAGCCGGAGCGCAGCTCGAAGCGGCTGGTGTAGCCGTTGGAGGGCGCGGCGGTGATGTTCACGTCGCGGGTGGTGGCGAGGGTGAAGTGGGCGATCCAGTCGGTGTAGCCGTCGTGCGAGGTGCCGCTCGCGTCGGAGCCGCAGGAGGTTCCGACGTCGGAGACGGTGTCGAACATCGCCGTGCTGATGGTGGTCGCAGCGGCGTCGACGGGGACGTCCACGCCGGGGCACGCGTCGCCCGGCAGGCGGGTGTTGGGCGGGGCGGTGGTGACGCCGATCTGGATGGGGCCGGTGGTGCCGTAGATCTCGACGACGACGAAGTAGGTTCCGGCGGCGAGGTTGCGGTAGCGGCGCGTGGGGTTACCGCCGGAGAGGCAGGCGCCGATGGCGGTCTGTCCCGTCGCGCAGGTGGACTGGAGCTGCACGCGGGTGTTGGAGAGCCCCGTGTTGACGACGAGCGTGACGTCGCGCGCGGTGGTGAGCGGGAGGCGGAAGACCACGTCGGTCCACCCGGTGCGCGACGAGCTCGAACCGCAGGCGGTGCCCACGTCGGCGGTGGTCGAGAAGCCCGTCGGGATCACCGTCGCCGTGGGTCCGTCGGGCACGAGGTCGATGCCGGGGCACGACTCGCCGCGGAGCGCGCACATGCCCGCCGAGCACGTCTGGCTCGCGGTGCAGGGGGCCGGGGTGGAGGAGGTTCCGTCGGCCGAGCAGAGCTGGCGGTTGCCCATGGCGTCGCAGAAGTTGGTGGAGGGCGAGCAGGTGCGCGCGACGCAGCGGTCGACGAGGCAGGTCTCGGTCGACGTGCAGGGCGTGGTGGTCGAGGCGAGGCCGTCGGCGTTGCAGGTGCTACGGCCGCCGCTCACGCACATCGAGGCGCCCGGTGTGCAGCGCCAGGCGACGCATACGCCGCCGGTGCACGACTGCATGGCCGCGCAGGGGGCGCTGGTGAAGCTCTGCCCATCGGCGGCGCAGAGCCGTCGCGTGGTGCCGTCCGAGCAGGTCGACGCGCCGGGGGTGCACACGAACGGAACACACGCCCCGGTGACGCAGCCCTGACCGCTCGGGCAGGGCGAGACGGCGAAGCCGAGGCCGTCGGCGTTGCAGACGCGGCGGGTGGTTCCGTCGGAGCAGACGGAGGCGCCGGGGGTGCACGAGCGCGGGAGGCAGTCGCCGCGGTCGCAGGACTCACCCGCGGCGCAGGCAGTGGCGGTGTACCCGAGGCCGTCGGCGTTGCAGACGCGGCGGTTGTCGGAGTCGGCGCAGGAGCGGGCGTCGGGCGCGCACACGCGGGCGACGCAGCGGCCCTCGGAGCAGACGGTAGCGCCGGTGCAGGCGGACTCGCTCCAGCGGGTTCCGCGGGCGTCGCAGGTGCGGACGCGGTCGACGCCGAGGCACTCGGTGGCGCTCGGGGTGCACATGCGGGGCAGGCAGGTGTTGGCCGGGGTGCAGTACCCGTTGGAGCAGTCGGGGTCGCCGTTGCAGTCGACGCAGAGGCCCTGCGCGACGTTGCAGACCTGATCGAGCGCGGCGCACATCCGGTCGGAGGTACACGCCGTCGGCGGGGCGACGCAGTTGTTGAGTCGGCACACGGCGCCGCCGGTGCAGTCGGGGTCGACGACGCAATCGGCGCAGGCGTTGCGGGCGAGGTCGCACACCTGGCCGGGGCACTGCCGCGAGGTCGAACAGCTCACCCGATCGACGCAGCGGCCCTGGGTGCACACCTGCGCGCCGCCGGAGCACTCGACGTCGGCGGTGCACTGCACGCAGTACCCGAGCGGGCGATAGCAACGCTGGCCCAACGGGGTGCAGGGCGTGTCGTCGGTACAGCTCACGCGGGTGGTGTTGCCGTCGGGCGTGACGGTGCCGTCGGCGGGGGCCGCGGTGTCGTCGGTGGGGGCGTCGAAGGTCACGGCGCCGTCGCCGGTCGGGGTGATGGTGTTGTTGACCGGGGCGGGCCCGCAGGCTGCGGCGAGGGCGGCGAGGAGAAGGAAGAAGGAGGCGGCGCGGTTCATGGCGGCGCGGAAGCTAGACGGAGCGTGACGGGTTGCCAACGAAGCGGGGCTGACGTCGCGCAGGGACTGCGAAAGTAGGGGACTTATGGGGAGAGGGACGGGGTGCTTCGGGGCAGTGGAGGCGTGACGGATGGGGTGTTGGCGCGGGGGTGTCGGCACGCAGTGAGTGGGGCCCACGCCGCGGCGTCAGCGCGGCGCGCAATGGTCAGGCCCGCAGTCCCCGGGGCCCACGCCGCAGCGTCAGCGCGGCGCGATCGTCGCGATGTCGGTCGTCGTGTCGCGGGGGGCGCGATGAGGTCGCCGGCTCCGCGTTCGCGGACGCCCCGCGGCGCGGGGCTGCTCACGCTGAACCCGGGACATGGAACTGACCGCCTCGCCTGCGCGAGGCTATCGGCACGAGCGTCGAGCGCTCCGCACTCGACGAGCGGGCGTAGGTGTCCGGCAAGTGGAGGGAGCGAGCCATCGAAGGCTATGGTTCGGCGCGATGCCGACCCCGACGACTGACCCCACGAGCGCGTTGATCGCTGCCGTACCCGCGAAGGTGCTCCAGGCCCTGACCCGCCGGAAGAGCGGGCTCTTCAAGGGCTGCAAGCTGGTTCGCGGTGAGGGGACCTACCTCGCGCTCGTCGACTACGAACCGGGCGATCCGCACGACGAGCGGGAGATCGAGGTCGCGCGGGAGCTGTCCGCCAACTGCGAGGGGCCGGTGTACGTGGTCTCCTTCCGAGAGAACGACGAACGGGTCACGACGTGCCGGCGCGGCAAGGTCGCGAAGGACCTGCAGTACGACAAAGCCCCTGACCCTGAGCTGTTCGTCATCGAGTTGGAGCTCGGCGGGATGTTCCCCCCAAAACCTCCGGGGACCCGAAGCTTCATGTTCGTCGAGAACGCGACGATCGAGGCAGTAGAGGACGCGATCGGGGAAGGGGTGAAACGCGAGAGGCAGACGCTGCGCTTGGAGCCGAAGGGCGCGCACGTACTCGGCTGGCTCGAGAACAGGACGCTGGGGTCGTTCCCCACGGCCGTGTCCGCGGAGCTCAGCACCCGGGTCTTCCACACATTGGATCGCGAGGAGAGCTTCGTGGTCATTGTGAAGGAGAGCGGCACCAAGATTGGGATGTTCGAGACGCCGCGAACGGACTTCACCGAGGAGGAGACCCTCATCGACTCCATCCTCGGCGAGACCACGCGCGACGGCATCCTGACCGCGATGGGCGCCCCGCTCGACAAGTAGCCGCAGGCCGAGTCTTCCCTGCGATCGCTGCCGTGCACCGTTGAGGCGTACGCGTCACCCGCATCGACTTCACCTCGTGGCCACCGGGTGCTGACGCGAGCACGGCACGGTCTTCGAGTGGCCCACTACACCTTCTCGGCGGTCGCTCCAGCGACCGACGCTCGTGCAGATAGCCTCGCGCAGGCGAGGCGGTCAGTACCAGGTCCCGGGTTCAGCGTGAGCAGCCCCGCGTGCGGGGCGTTCGCGAACGCGGAGCCGGCGATCCTTCTCGCGTGTCCAACGAACACGTGTCGGCGACCCTCACGCGCGCGTCCACGAACGACCTCATCGCTACCCCCGCGAATGACCGACACCCCCACCATCGCGCGCCGCGCTGACGCCGCGGCGTAGGCCCCGGGGACTGTGGGCCCGACCAACGCGCGCCGCGCTGACGCCGCGGCGTGGGCCCGCGGGGACTGTGGGCCTGACCGTCGCGCGCCGCGCTGACGCCGCGGCGTGGGTCCCGCTCACCGCGGGCACGGCGACCCGTTCGCGCGTCCACGAGCACGGGACGGGCGCCCTCGACGATCGATGGCGTGGGCGGGAGCCCCGTCGCTTCGCGACGGTGAGGGGCCTTGGGTCGACCTGAGCGAATGCTCTCCGACCCATCCGGGCTTCTGGTGCTGGGCTCTCGCGACCGCTACGGCGGCGGTCCGACGCACACGCCGCCGGTGCACACCTGCGACCCGGCGCAGCAGTTGTTGCAGCCGCAGATGCGGGTGCCCGGCGCGCAGAGCGAGACGCACGTCCCGAAGCTGCACACCTGCCCGCAGGCGCAACCCGTCGGGCACGACGCGGGCGCGCAGAACAGCCGCGTGGTGTCCACCGTGTCCCGCGTGCACACGCGCCCTTCGGCGCAGCGACCGACGCACTGACCGCCGCAGCCGTCGCTCGCGCCGCACTCGGCGTCGGGGGCGCAGCGCGGGGTGCACACGCACGTCCCCGACGAGCTGCACACCTGGCCGGTGGGGCAGAGCGTTCCGCGACCACACGAGGGGCCGCCCGAGCAGACGTTGGCGATGGTTGCGCCGCAGGTGACGGTGGCCGGGTCGGTGGTCGGGCACGCAGGAACGCACTGGCATACCCCGCCCGTGCACGCCTGGCCCGAGGGGCAGCGGGTGCCCGTGCCGCACGAAGGTCCGCCCGCGCAGGTGTTGGGGATGGCCGCGCCGCAGTCGTAGAGCGAGCTGTCGACGGCGGGGCACATGGGCGCGCACTGACACGCGCGCGTCGAGCTGTTGCAGAACTGCCCGGCCGGGCACTGCGTCCCGGTCCCGCACGCGGGCGCGCCGCTGCACAGGTTGGGGATGCTCACCCCGCACGGAACCGCCGCCGGACTCGTGGTCGGGCACATGGAGGTGCACTGGCAGCGGTTGGAGATGCAGAGCGACCCGGAGTCGCAGCGCGTGCCGAAGCTGCACACGGGCTGACCCGGGCAGACGTTGGCCACCTCGGATCCGCAGTCGACGGTGCTCGCATCAGGGCACCGCGGAACGCACGTGCACACCCCGCCCGTGCATGCCTGACCCGATGGGCACAGCGTCCCGGTGCCGGGGCAGGTGACGCCGGCGCAGCGGCTCGGCGGCGACTGCCCGCACGCGACGGTGCTCACCGCCGGGCACATCGGGTTGCACACGCACACGCCCCCGGAGCACGTCTGTCCCGACGGGCACATCGTCCCCGTCCCGCACGACGGGCCGCCCGGGCAGACGTTGGCGATGGTGGTCCCGCACGCGACCGTCGAAGGGCTCGTGGTGGGGCAGCGGTTGGTGCACACGCAGGTGCCGCCCGTGCACGTCTGCCCCGATGGGCAGAGCGTCCCGGTGCCGGTGCACGTGAGGCCCGCGCAGCGGTTGGTGATGGCCGCGCCGCACGTGACGGTGTTGGCCGCCGGGCACGACGAGGCGCACACGCAGGTGCCGCCCGAGCAGGTCATGCCCGACGGGCATTGCGTTCCGGTGCCGGGGCAGGTGTTGCCGGGGCACACGTTGGGGATGGCCGTCCCGCACGCGACGGAGCTCGCCGCCGGGCACGCCGGGACGCACTCGCACACGTTCGATGCGTTGCAGCGCTGGCCCGCGGGGCACTGCGTCCCGGTGCCGGTGCAGGCGTTGCCGGGGCAGCGGTTGGTGATGGGCATGCCGCACGCGACCGACGCGGCGCCGGGGCACAGCGGATCACACGCGCAGCGGCCGTCGGTGCACACCTGGCCGACGGGGCACATGGTTCCGGCGCTGGGGCAGGGGACGCCGGGGCACGAGCCGACGACGGGCGCGCCGCACGCGACGGTGCTGGGTGCCGGGCACGACGAGACGCACTCGCAGGTGCCCATGGCGTTGCAGCGCTGACCCGGCGGGCACATGAGGCCCGACCCGCACGCGGGCTCACCGGGGCACGCGTTGGCGATGGGCGCGCCGCACGTCACCGAGAGCGGGCTCACGCTGGGGCAGCTCGGCGCGCAACGACACACGCCCGCGGTGCAGACCGTCCCGGCGGCGCAGCGGGTTCCGG
Organism: Polyangiales bacterium; assembly: GCA_044229975.1. Classification (GTDB taxonomy): domain Bacteria; phylum Myxococcota_A; class Polyangia; order Polyangiales; genus SCUS01. The sequence continues at coordinate 172,439 of JBGARZ010000011.1, read as the reverse complement.
TGCCCGCGCAGAGCGAGCCGGTGCAGCCGGTGCGGATGGGCTGACCGCAGTCGACGGCGCTCGCCGCGGGGCAGGAGACGGTGCACTGACAGCGCCCGGCCACGCAGGCCTGGCCGTCGGCGCAGCGGGTTCCGGTGCCGCACGCGGGCTGACCGGGGCAGACGTTGGCGATGGCCTCGCCGCACGCGACGGTGGAGGGGTTGGTGTCGGGGCAGCGCGGGTCGCAGACGCAGGCGCGGGCGGCCGGGTCGCAGCGCTCGTTGGTGCCGCAGCCGCCGTCGCATCGCCCGCCGCAGCCGTTGTCCGACCCGCACGCCGCGCCCGCCGGGCACGACGGAACGCACTCGCACATGCGCGTCGTCGGGTTGCACGTCTCGCCCGCGCGGGAGCACGAGCCGGGGCAGCGCCCGCCGCAGCCGTCCTCGGCGCCGCAGGGCGCGTCGGGCGAGCAGTCCGGGGTGCACACGCACATCCCGAAGACGCAGCGGTCGTTGCGGCCGCGGTTGCACGCCGGGTCGCACTGGCACGAGTCGAGGCAGCGGCCGTTGACGCACACCGAGCCCTCGGCGCAGGTCACGCTGGCGCAGGGGTTGTCGACGCAGCGGCCCTCGACGCAGTACTGGCCGGTGGCGCAGGTGACGCCATCACAGGCCGTGCGGGGATAACACTGGAGGTGACACGCCTGGCCGTCGGGACAGGGCGCGGTGCAGGGGCGCACGGCCACGCAGTCGCCGGTGCCGGGGTCGCAGTACTGCCCGTCGGCGCACACCACGCCGGTGCAGGGCGTCGGGAAACAGCCCGCGACGCAGCGACCCTCGACGCAGGTCTCGCGCGCCGCGCAGGTGACGCCCGCGCAGGGGTCACGCACGGCGACGCACTGGGCGTAGCAGGTGGCGGTCTCGCCACAGGAGTTCTGCGTGGTGGAGCACGGGTCTTCGGCACAGCGACCGCCGATGCAGCGGGTGCCCGCGGGGCAGAAGCGGTCGTCGGGGCAGCGCTGCCCGGTCATCGGTCCGACGGGGCGCTCGTCCCGGTTGGGAACCTCCACCGCCTGGATGTCGGGATAGATCCCGGCGTCCATGTCCTTGACGTAGCCGACGTCGGCCGGGGGGTTGGCGCGCTGCGGGTCGGCGCACGCGGCGACCATCGCCAATACACAGAGGAGTAAAGCGAGGGGGCTGCGTCGCATCGACCGATGTTATCCCAACGACACGGGAAGTCGTCATTCCAGACGGGGCTGACAGGCACCCACAGTCGGCCGACAAGGGTCGCGCGGCGGGAGAGAGGTTCCTGTTGCGGGGAGGGGGGCGGAGGGGCTTATCCTGCGGGCGCGTCGCGGGCACACGACACCGACGAGACGCGGTCCGTCACGAGGGCGTTGGAGCATTGGCATTGGCGGAAGACCTGGAAGCGGGGCTGATCATCGACGATCGCTACGAGGTGCGGCGGCAGCTCGGGCGCGGCGGGATGAGCACGGTCTACGAGGTGGTGCACCGCTACACGTCGCGGCGGCTGGCGCTGAAGGTGCTCAACGGGTCGTACGCGTCGCACCCGGTGGCGCGTCGGCAGCTCCTCGACGAGGCGCGCGCGCTGGGCGTGGTGCGGCACCCGTATGTGCTGGAGGTCCACGACGCGGGCTTCGACGGCAAGCGGGTGTACGTGGTGACCGAGCTGCTGGAGGGGCGCTCGCTCGATGGTCTGCTGGCGGCGCGTGGCGCGCTGCGCTGGCAGGAGGTGGCCCGCATCGCGCGGCACGTGACCATCGCGCTCGCGGCGACGCACGCGATGGGGGTGCTGCACCGGGACATCAAGCCGTCCAACGTGATGATCATCCGCGGGGTGCAGGGCGAGCTGAGCAAGCTCCTCGACTTCGGCGTGGCGTCGCTCCCGCGCGATGACGACGAGGACGCGAGCAGCGACCCGGAGCCGTTGGTCGGAACGCCCGAGTACATGTCCCCCGAGCAGATTCGCGGCCTCTCGCTCGACGCGCGCAGTGACCTCTACTCACTGGGCGTGACGCTCTTCGAGTGTCTCCAGGGGGAGGTTCCGATGCCGGGCGGTCTCGACACGGCGCACCTGCGCGCGTCGCTGCCGGGCGTGACGCCCATCGCGTCGGTGTGTCCCGATGTTCCGCCGGCGCTGGCGGCCATCGTCGATCGGTTGTTGCACCCGGTGGCGGCGTTTCGGTTTCCTTCGGCGCGCTCGCTGCTCGACGCGCTCGACACGTCGGGGCTGTGCAAGACGCCCACGCGCTTCCTCGACGACACGCCCCCGGCGCCCGACGAGGTGCGGCGCGCGACGGGCGGCGGTGGGATGACGGGCGGGACGGCCGACGAGGGGCCACGGCGACGGTACGTGCGGTCGTTCTATCAGACGCCGCTGCGGGTGATGTCGTCGACGGGTGCGGTGGTCGACGGGCGCAGCGAGGACATCTCCGCGGGCGGACTGCTGGTCATCGCGAGCGGAGAGCTGCCGCAGGGTGATCGGGTGGTGGTGCGGTTCGCGCTCCCTACGACCGGCGAGGTGGTGCAGTGCTCGGCGCTCGTACGCTGGGCGCGTCACCGGGCGGGAACACTCCGTGGACGTGCCGCGTTCGGGCTGGAGTTCACCGACGCGTCGGACGCGGTGATCTCGGCCATCGAGCGGTACACCGAGCTGATGCAGCGAGAAGGTTGATCGGTCGGCGCGGGTACCCTTGCAGAACCACCGAGGACGCGGCATCGTCGGGCTCCCACCGGAGAGGGCTCAACCGAGAGAGCGGGCATCGACACCCCCGCCATCGCAGCGCCACTCACCCAGTCACTGAATCTCATCTCCTTCCCCCAAAACACTCCCCCATCCATGCAACCGAGGACCATGCCGCATGCCGCGTGAACCAGGCACCGCGAAGAAGAGCTGGCGTGACATCGATCGCGCGCGTTCGTCGAGCTTCCATGCGACCGAGACGCTCGCGCGTCACGAGCAGAAGGGCGCGGCGACCACGGCCAACCGTGAGTACAAGGCGGCGCTCGAGGCGCTCTTCCAGAAGAAGCCCGACGCGGTCGAGGCGATGGAGAAGCTGGCTCCCGCGATCAGGATGCCCAAGGTGGTCGAGACCGCGACGGCGGTCGGCGAGCCCGGGCCCAACCGCCGGCAAGACCAGCTCCGGAAGATCCTCGCGGCGCAGAGCACCAAGTCCATCTCCGACTCCATCGACGGCTTCCTCAACGCCGGGCACACGCTGCCCGACGACCAGGAGGTGTTTCTCCAGATGCTCGAGCACCGCAACGAAGACCGCGTGCGCGACGCCATCGGCAAGCTGGAGCACCTGCTGATGGGGCAGGTTCCGAAGCGCAAGCCGGTGCTGGTGCAGCGCCTGAAGCGCATCGAAGAGCACGCCGAGGAGAGCGCCACGCGCGACGCGGCGGTCGCGTTGCGGCGGAAGGTCTCCTAAGCTTTCGCGGCAGATCCGCGTCGCCCTGCGGCGTTGCTCCTCCCTCGCGTGGATTGACCACGCGTCGGTCGTCGCGCCTTGCAGGGCTCGCGTCTCTTTGCGAAAGCACCCAACTGCGGAAGCGAGCGTGACAGAGATCCCGATGGACGATGCGCTCGCGCTCCTCATCGGCGGTCGCGTGGACGGGGCGTTCGTGACGCCCGAGACGGGGCTCGTCGGGCTGACGGTGTGGTGCCCCGGCGGCGCGCGGCGGTTGGTGGTCGGCGTCGGCCCGCGGGTCGTCGGCGTCGGCTGGGCGCAGCGCGAACCCGCGCATCGGGCAGCGTCGACGCACCCGCTGGTGGCGGCGCTGAAGGCGCACGCGGTGGGGCGCCTGGTGCGCGGCGCCCATCGCGACGACGACGACGCGGTGTGGATCGCCCTCGGCGCCGAGCGCATCACGGCGCGCGTGCGGTTGTTCGCGGGGGCGCACGGCGAGGCGCGGGTGCTCGACGAGGCGGGCGAGGCGGTGCTCACGTGGCGCGGCGACGCGACGAGCGTGGCGCGGGTCTACGACGCCAACACGACGCACGCGGACTGGGACGCGGCGGGCGAGGGGCTGCGCGCGATGAGCGACGCGCTGGCGGGCGAGCTGCGGCGGGCGGCGCTCTCCCACGCGCTCGGGGCGCAGGCGAAGCGCCTGGTGAAGCGGGCGACGGCGGTGGAGGGCGACCTCGCGCGGCTCGACGACGTGGAGCGCCTGCAGCGCATCGGGCGGTTACTGCTCGCACAGGGGGCGAAGGTTCCGCGCGGGGCGAAGCGCGCGACGCTGGAGGACTGGGAGGAGGGCGGGACCATCGAGGTCACGCTCGACCCCGCGGTGGGCGCCAAGCAGCAGGCCGCGGGGTACTTCCAGAAGGCGCGTCGGATGCAGCGCGGGGCCGAGGTGATGTGGGAGCGCCTCGACGCGACGACGCGGATGCTCGACGCGGTGCGGGCGCTGCTCGCCGAGGTCGACGGCGAGGGCGAGGTGGTTCCGTCGGTGCTGCGCGCGTGGACCGATCGGGCGCAGGCGCTCGGGGTGTCGCGGGCCCAGACGGTGGTGGCGCGCGGCCGGGCGAAGGCGGCGCCGCGGCAGCCGTACATCGCGTACGAGGGCTGGCGGGGGATGAAGATCCTGGTCGGTCGCGGGGCGGCCGACAACGACCGGCTGACGACGAAGGTGGCGCGCATGCACGACGTGTGGATGCACGCGCGGGGCGTCGCGGGCGCGCACGTGGTGGTGCCGCTGGTGAAGGGGACGGAGTGCCCGTCGGAGCTGCTGCTGGACGCGGCGACGCTGGCGGTGCACCACAGCGACGCGAAGGGCGCGGACTTCGCCGAGGTGACCTGGGCGGAGCGGCGCTACGTGCGCAAGCCGAAGGGCTTCGCCGCGGGCAAGGTGGTGGTCGATCGCGAGCGGGTGCTGGCGCTGCGACCGGAGCCCGACCGGCTCCGGAGGCTGCTGGCCGCGAGGGTCGAGGGGTGAGGGACGTTTACCGGGAGCGGTAAACGATCAGAAGCGGTAGGTGGCGCCGATGGAGCCGTTGGTGAGGTAGCCCTGGAAGGTTCCGCGGCTGGTGGTGCAGGCTCCCTGGCCCTGCATGGTGGTGCAGCCGGTGGGGTCGATCTGGGGGCTGCCGGCGATGGTGGGGTTGCCCGCCGTGATGATGATGCCGCGCGAGGAGCTGGCGTCGAGCTCTTGCATGAAGAAGTGTCCGAAGCCGAGGTTGATGGTGATGGGCCCGCGGCGGAAGGAGAGCCCCGCGTGGACGCTGGTGCCGGCGTAGGCGGGGAGGTGGACGACAGCGGTGGTGTTGGAGAGACCCTGGGTCTCATAAGAGACGCCGAGGCGGACCGCGAGGGTGCCGGGGATGATGTTGTAGTCACCGCCGATGCGGAAGCCGTACACGTCGCTGAGGTTGCTGCGGATGGCGAGGGTGGCCGGGGCGGGGCGCTCGAAGGCCGCGTCGGCGCGGATGATGCCGCTGTTGCGCAGGCTGGTGACCCCGAGGTCGCTGGTGTGCTCGAAGGAGAAGTTGGCCTCGACGTCGAAGACGTCATCGGTCATCGGGTCGTAGTTGCCGCTCTCGTCGTCCTGCGTCGGGCGACCGGCGCGGGGCAGGGCGAAGCGGACGCCTGCCCGGAGGTTCCACGGGAGCTGGACGGCCATCTCGTCGATGTTGAACGACCCGCGCACGGGGCTGTTGGTGTAGTAGTTCGCGGTGGTGTCGGCGGTGCCCGAGGCCGAGATGGGGGCGTTGTAGCGGACGTTGGCGCCGAAGGAGAGGTAGCGGTTGAAGAGAATCTGCGTCGACAGCGACGTGTGGAAGAAGATGCCGCTGGCGTTGAGCTGGATGAACAGGTCGGTCGCGGGGGACTGGGGCGCGTTGAAGTCCACGTTGGCCATCACGCCAAACTTGAAGCTGGCGATGCCGGGCCCCGCCGTGAGACCGAGGCGCACGCGCGGGTGCGGTGCGAAGGCGACGCCGACGGTGGGGTAGAGCACCAGGAGGTTCTTCTCAAAGAGCATGCTGCGCGCGGGCGTCGGGGCGTAGGCGCCGTCGGCGAAGCGCACCTGGTCGCCGAAGACCTGGCCCGAGCCTGGCGTGCTGGGCGTGGTGATGCCGAGGCCGAAGGCGAGCCGGCGGTTGAGGCGGTACGTGGCGAAGAGGTTGGCCGCGAGGGCGAGGGCCTGGTCGCTGCACACGCGCGGGTACGGCCGACCGAGGTAGGCCGCGTCGCCGCCGCTGCGGTTGGCGAAGCGCGAGCCGTCGGTGTTGATGGTCGCGTCGGGGCCCGAGTCGTAGTTACCCAGGCGCGCAAAGCAGTTGGACGAGGCGCCCACGTTGACCGAGAGCCCGAGCTGGAAGCCCCGCAGGCCCAGCACACCGGCCATGTTGAGCCCCACCGCGGAGGTGTCGCTGGCGCGGGCGACGAATGCGCCGCCGCGGCCATGGGCCACCGTGCCATTCTCCGGCACCTCGACGCCGTAGCCGAAGCCGAGCGCCGGCAAGGCCATCCCTGCCAAAGCCACGACACCGATGAACCGCACCTTCCGTCCGCTTCCGTTACGCATGAGCAGCCCTGTCCTCCGTGATCGTTGTCGTGTGGGGCGCCGCCCGCCGCGGGTGTCATGACGGCGCGCGATCGTCTGCGCACCCTCGCCCGCGCGTGGCCCGTTGCCGTGATGCTGCTCGCACAGTGGGCCGTGCTGCAAGCACCTTTTGTCCGCCACGCCATCGTCGACCTGACCGCGCGGATGCACCGCGGCGACGGTGTCGCGTTGATGCAGTACGTCATCGGGTACTGCGTCGGCGCGATGCTGCTGCTGCCCAAGGCCCTGCTCTCGGGCCTCGCGGGCTACGCCTACGGACCGCTCAAGGGCCTGTGCGTGGCGCTGCCCGCGGCGACGCTCGGGGCGTGCTGCTCCTTCGTCCTCGGGCGCGTGCTCGCCAAGACCCGCTATGGGCGCAGCATCACCGAGACCCCGCGCTTTCGTCAGCTCGACGCGGTGGTGCGCGTCGACGGGCTGCGCATCGCCATCCTCCTGCGCATGGCGCCGATGATGCCGCAGCCGCTGCTGTCGCTGCTCCTCGGCGCGACGGCGCTGCCGCTGCGGCACCTCGTGCTGTCGATGATGATCGGGATGCTCCCGGCGACGGCGGTGCACGCATACCTGGGCTCGCTGGTGCGCTCGGTGTTCGAGCTCATGGACAACGACCGCTCGAAGGCGCTGACGCCGCGCAACATCGTGCTCGGGGTGTTGTTGCTCTGCGTGACGGCGGGCCTGCTGACGCTCATCGGGCGCCTCGCGAAGCGCGCGCTCGCGAAGGCGATGGAGGAGGTCGACGCTACTCCGGCACCCGACGCAGCGTCACCGCCACCGTGACTCGCCTCCCCGTCGGGACCACCTCCGACTCCGCGGGCAGGTAGCCCTCGCGCGACACCACCACACGATGCGCGCCGGGGCCCAGCGCGACCGCGCGCGACGACCAGAGCGCGCACGGCCCGAGGTCGGTCTCATCGATGGACAGCCGCGCGTCGATGGGGTCGCACGTGAACACCAGTGACCCGGCCGCCCGCTGCGCCCGCGGGACCGTCGTGGCGCAGCCCGCGAGCGCCAGCGCGAGCATCACGCCAACGGTTGAGACGCCCAACGGGCTGCTCGCCTCGTCCACCCGCCCCGGCATCACTCCCACTCGATGGTCGCCGGGGGCTTCGACGAGATGTCGTAGACCACCCGGTTGATGCCGCGGACCTCGTTGATGATCCGCGACGAGATCTTCGCCAGCAGCTCGTGCGGCAGCCGCGCCCAGTCGGCGGTCATGCCGTCCTGGCTCTGCACCGCGCGAATCGCGCAGACCTGGTCGTAGGTTCGGCCGTCGCCCATCACGCCGACGGTGCGAATCGGCAACAGCACCGCAAACGCCTGCCACACCGACTCGTACATCCCGGCCTCGCGGATCTCGTGGTCCACGATGGCGTCGGCCGCGCGCAGGATGTCCAATGAAGTCTCGCTCACCGCGCCCAGCACGCGGATGGCGAGCCCCGGCCCCGGAAACGGCTGCCGCCACAGGATGGTGCGCGGAATCCCCAGCGCGTCGCCCACGGCCCGCACTTCGTCCTTGAAGAGTTCGCGCAGCGGCTCGACCAGGGCGAGCTTCATGCGCTCGGGCAGACCGCCGACGTTGTGGTGGCTCTTGATGACCGCGCTCGGCCCCTTGAACGACACGCTCTCGATCACGTCCGGATACAGCGTCCCTTGCACGAGGTGCGTCACGCCTTCGATCTTCGCGGACTCCTCCTCGAACACCTCGATGAACACCCGCCCGATGATCTTCCGCTTCTGCTCCGGGTCGCTCACGCCGTCGAGCGCGTCGAGGAAGCGCTTGCGCGCGTCGATGACCCGCAGGTCGAGCCCGAAGTTGCCGCGAAACACCCGGTCGACCTGGTCGCGCTCGCCCGCGCGCAGCACGCCGTTGTCGACGAAGATGCACGTCAGCCGATCGCCCAGCGCCCGCTGACACAGGATCGCCGCCACCGAGCTGTCGACGCCGCCCGACAGCGCGCAGAGCGCGTGGCCGTCGCCCACCGTGGCCTTCACCTTCGCGATGGCCTCGTCGGCAAACGCCCCCGCGCTCCAGTCGGGGAGGCAGCCCGCGACGTCGAAGAGGAAGCCCCGGAGCACGTCCGTTCCGCGCGCCGTGTGCACCACCTCGGGGTGAAACTGGACGCCGTAGATGCGCCGCGCCGCGTGGCCCACCGCCGCGAAGGGGGAGTGCGGTGAGGTCGCGAGCACCTCGAAGCCCGGCGGCATCGCGACGACACGATCACCGTGGGACATCCACACGTCGAGGACTTCACCCGCGATGAAGCGCGCGAGGATGCCCTGGTTGCGATGGACGGTGACCTTGGCGGGGCCGTACTCGCGGCTGTCCGAGGGCTCGACCTTGCCGCCGCCGAGGTGCGCCGTGAGCTGCTCGCCGTAGCAGATGCCGAGGAGCGGAATCCCGAGCTCGAAGATCGCCGGGTCGACGGAGGGCGCGCCCTCCTCGAAGACGCTCGAAGGACCACCCGACAGGATGATCGCGACGGGGGCGCGTCGGCGAACCTCGGCGAGCGGCATCGTGCAGGGGTGGATCTCGCAGTAGACCGACTGCTCCCGGATGCGCCGGGCGATGAGCATCGTGTACTGCGAGCCGAAGTCGAGGATGAGGACGTGGGGGCGGTCCATGATGGGGACGCTCCGTACCATAGGCCGGTGGTGTTGAGAGAGTGTTGGGCGGGCGGCTCGTGTATCGTCGCGGCCGCACGCATGGCAGCACTCTTCGATCCGCGCGCGGTCGCCCGCTTCCGTCGCAACCGCGGGGCCCGCTTCGGGCTGATGCTGGTGTTCTTCGCGCTGGCGGCCGCGGTGTTCGCCCCGCTGCTCGCGCCGCACGACCCCAACCTCCCCTTCAAGAGCCGAACGCTCACCACGCAGGGCGTCCCCATCGGGCCGACGTGGGAGTTTCCGCTCGGGGCCGACGTCGTCGGTCGCTGTGAGCTCTCTCGCCTGCTCTACGGGGCGCGCGTGTCGCTCACCGTGGCCTTCGCCGCGACGGCCCTCGTCGTGCTGGTGGGCACCCTCGTCGGCCTCCTCGCGGGCTACTTCGGCGGATGGACCGACACCATCCTCATGCGCCTCGTCGACGCGCTGTTGTCGTTTCCATTTCTGCTCGTGGTGATGACGCTCAACAAGATCATCGACAAGCCCGACCTCTGGGTGATCTTCGTGGTGCTCGGCGCTCTCTCGTGGCCCTCCATGGCGCGGCAGATTCGGGGCAAGGCGCTCCAGCTCAAGGAGCTCGACTACGTGATGGCCGCGCGCGCGCTCGGCGCCTCGCATGCCCGCGTGATCACGAAGCACCTGCTGCCCAACGTGGTTCCGCTGGTGATCGTCATCGCGACGACGCAGGTGGCGGGGATGATCGTCGCGGAGAGCGCGCTGTCGTACCTGGGCGTCGGGGTGGTGCCGCCCGCGGCGTCGTGGGGGTCGATGCTCCAGCAGTCGGAGTCGCTGACGCGCGTGGTGCCGCGGCTCACGCTGGTGCCGGGGCTGGCGATCTTGATGACGGTGGTGGGCTTCAACCTGCTGGGTGAAGCGCTGCGCGACGCGGTCGACCCGCGGGGGTGACGCGGCGAGTGGTGACTGGCAAATAAGCTCGTCGGAGTGCTACGCGGCGGCCAACGGGCTCGCCGAGATCTGCTGCTTCGAGCGCCGAGCGACGAGATCGATGACGTTGCCGCCCTGGGGCGCTGCGGCCACCTCCTCGCCGAGGCCAACTCGGTAGAGGATGTCGATCGATGGCGCGCGGCCATCAAGCAGGCACTCAATGATGAGCCGAGTGGCCTTGAGGTTCTGGTAGAGGTTGCCCGCCGGGGACGCTGCCAGTCCTTGCTCGATGGCATCTCGTGCGCGCAGCCAACGCTCGCGCTCGCCCGTCTTCTCCGCACGCTCCAGCTCCGCGTGTGCGTACATGAGGCACGCTTCCGGACCGAGGTCGTCGAGCGTCGCATGCGCTTGTTGGAGCTGCGCGTCGGCCTCGCGCGGAGGCAACGCCTTGACCGCCAGCACGAGGCTCAACGCGACATAGGTCGGGTTGTCGGGCGCCAGTCGTCGCGCTTTGGACAGCGAAAGCCACGCGTCCGCGAAAGACTCCTCCGCCTCCTGGAGCCGATACGCCCTCCACCAGAACATCGCGGCGCCGGGAAACCTTCTCAATACCCTGCGAACATCTCGCAGTTCCGCCGCGCGCGCCGATGACGTGGGCGGTACCCCATGGCCGACTTGTAGGTGGGCCATGAGCGTCTTGCACTGCGACAGGAGCGCTTGGAAGTCCTGAATCGCTCTTTGGTATCGCGGTTCGACACGCGTCAGCAGCGTCGTGTCGTGCGGGACCAGGGCGCGCTCGCGAACCACGCCCTCCCACGCGCTCGCGGCGCCGGTCGGGTCGAGCCCTTCCACGAGGCAGAAGCACTCCTCTACCGCGGCGGCGAGCCGAACGATGGCCGGGGGAGGGGCGGGCAACGCACGAAGCGCACGGCGCTCGATGCGGGCCGCCTCGTGGAGCAGCACACACGCCTCAAAGATGGACTCGGACGACCCCTCGGCCAGCTTCGCCGTCGCACGCAGCTCGAGCTTTCCGGCGCCGGCGAGGAGGTGTGTGTACAGGTCCGTCGTCGAACTCATGGCTTCACCTGCTCCCAGAGACCAACGCAAGGCGTCGCACACCAGAGGGACAGATGTGCCTCGACGATGGTCGGCTCCGCGCGAAGCTGAGGGGCCTTGCCCGGTTGGCTCTTTGAGCCATCGCGAACGGCGCGCAACGCCGCCCGACCGCCGGAGGTGCGGCCCGCGACCTCGACGCCCTTCAACGCGGTTGGGGTGATGTCAAAGAGCAGGTCGGGCGCGTATCCCTTGTGAAAGCGCACCACACGACGTCCCGGCATGAGCGCGGAGATGGCAACGAACGCCAGCGCGTAGGACGCGAGCTCTGTCACGTGCTCGCGCTGCGGAGAGGTCGCCTTCCGAAGACGTCGCGTGTGGTCGGAGAGGCCAGGGATGAGACCTTGGAGCGTCGGCAGGCTCCAGCTCGTGGTGAGGGTGACGTCTTCAGAGCGGTTGACCGTACGGTGCTCGACCGCAACGACGAGCGGCGTCGCTCCGCCCTGCGGCAACCATGCGAGCAGGGGAGCGATGCAGTCGGTCACGAGGTCAGGATCCTGATCCGTGAAGAGTCGAGCGAGCTCGTATTGAACCTGCTTCGTCGATGTGGGGCTTGCACTCGAAGGTGTCGATCGCCTACGCACGCGGCGAAGCTACCACGGGGCGGCGTTGGGGTGATTGCGCGATAGCAACGGTGTCGGGCGGACGGCGTCTCCTCTCACGCATGTCGGTCGATGACGATCAGCTCTGTCCTCACTGACTGAACACGCGCCCCATGTCGAGCGCGATGCGGTCGACCCGCGGGGGTGACGTTCAGGGCGCGCAGCAGAGCACGTACGCCGTCGTCGCCGGGATCGTCCCGCCGTCGGTGGTGCCATGTGCACCGCGTGCTCGATGCATCCGCCGGTGCTGCGATGCGACCACCAGTGCGTCGACCGCGGGTGCGGCGATCGCTACCTCCGTCGAAGCGAGGTCGTTGCTGGCGGGGAGGTCGGCAAGGCCGCTGTCGACGCCGACGTCGCCCGCGGCGCGTCGGTGGCTGGTATAGAGTCACGCGACGCCATGGCAGCCGCGCGCGCTCAATGGGGATGGGTACTGGCGGTCGTCGTCGCGCTCGCTGGGTGTAGTGAGCCTGACGCTCCGTGGGAGCAGGCGCCCCCGCAGTCGGCGGTCGCGCGCAGCCTCCACCCCCGCGCGACCGTCGCCGGGGCGCGCATCAACCCCGACACGACGGCGGGGCTGCTGTTCTTCCTGTGGGCGCTGCCGTGCGGGCTCGTGGCGGGGTGGTCGCTGTTCTGGTGGCTGCACCACCGCAAGCGCGCGGCGGCCGAGCGCGACTTCGACCCGAAGGCGCCGCTCGCCAACGGTCACCGCATCGTGATGGGTCAGGTCGAGCTCGAGGACGGGGCGAAGGGCGCGGCCATCGCGCTGGCGATCTACCAGCGCGGCCACGAGTGGAAGAGCAAGCACGGCAGGCGTCACACCTGGACCGAAGAGTCCCGGGCCCTCCAAGCCCGCACCTTCTGGCTGCGCCTCGCCGACGGGTCGCGCGTGCGCGTCGAACCCGGCGACCGCGTGGCGCTGCGCGACGATCTCTCCCGCATCGAGCGCACGTCCCACACCGAGCGCATCCGCTACGCCGAGCTCGAACCCGGTGAGACCGCCCACGTCTCCGGCGTCCTCTTCGGGGTCGTGCCCGCCATGGGGTCGGCCTACCGCGCGGCGGCGGTCGAGCCCGTGCTGCGGCCCCCGCGCGGCGAGCGGATGGTGGTCTCCACCGAGCGACCCGGAGACGTCTCCGATGGGCGCGCTGGCGTCTACCGCGCGTGGCTCGTCGGCGCCCTCGCGCTCGCGGTCGTCCTGGCGGCGACGGTGTTTCCGAGCGTCGCCCTGCTGGAGCTGACGGGCGAGGCGGCGCTCGCCACGCCCGTCGCCACGCGCCACTGGCAGGTCTACCGCAAGCCCAAGAACCGACCCGGCTACTACGCGCAGCACTACGGGCTGCGCAGCGAGCGTGTGGTCGACGGCCGTCGCCAGGTGCTCACCGACGAGTGCAGCGAGGCGCTCTGGGGCTGTGTGCGGAGCGGCCAGTGCCCGCAGGTGCGGTACACCGTCTCGTCGCTCTCCGACGACGTCGTGCAGGTGGGCGACGGGGCGCAGCTCACCGACGGGCGCGCCGGGCTGCTGGCCCTGGTGAGCTTCGCGTTGCTGCTCCTCTTCCCGCTGAGCGCGACGGCCAGTCGCCCGTGGTACCTCACGCGCAAGCTCACCGACTCGGCGTCGGGTCGGCTGCCCGACTTCGTCGCGTCGATCGCCACGTTGAAGTTCCATCGGGTGTCCTCCGGCCACGAAGGATCACCTTAGGAGCGGGACACCGCTCAGTCGGGATACGCCGCGACGTAGGTGCGGCCGCTGGTGCTCGCGGCCGCGCAGCCGCTCACCAGCGGCGGGTTGAACGTCCCGCCCAGCATGCACGTCGCCGTCGCCGCGCTGACGCGGATGCGCCCGGTGCCGCCCGCGCCGCCGAAGTTGGTGCAGGTGCCCGTGGTGCCGCCCGCGCCGCCCACCGCGGACAGCGTTCCGGAGACGGTGAGCGTGGGAGCCGAGAGGAAGATCGCGCCGCCCGACCCGCCGCCGCCGCCGCCCGACCCCTGGGCCGAGTTGCCGCCCACGCCGCCGTTGGCCAGGAGGCTCCCGGATACCGTGAGCGTCGCGACCGTCGCGATGCGAAGCGCGCCGCCGCCTCCACCACCACCGCCGCCGCCGGGTCGGTTGCACGTACACGAAGCCCCGCCTCCACCACCCCCCGAGCCCGGATAGAACGTCGTCGCCATCGCCAGGTCACCCGCCGCCACGTTGCCGATGGAGCCGCCGCCGCCGCCGCCACCCGCGTAGGTGTCGCAGGTCGACGACCGGCTGCCGACGCCGCCCGAGTACCCGCCCGCCGCGTTGCCGCCGCCGCCGCCCAAGCCTCCGCCGCTGGTGGCACCGGCCCCCGCCGCGCCGCCCATCGAGCCGCCCGACGAGGCGCCTCTGCCTCCGGAGTAGGCCGTGTAGCCACCGCCGCCGCCGCCGCCCGCGTAGCCGCCGCCACCACCGCCGCCCTCGCAGATGCCGCCACCCGAGCCGCCGCCGAAGGAGCCGCCCACGTTGATGCAGTACCGCGACGTGCTCGACGACCCGCCCGCCGCGCCGGAGCCGCCCGTCGCCGCGCTCGCGCAGGTGGTCTGCCCGTCGCGGCCCGGTGAGCTCGGTGTGCCCGTCGCGCCGCCGCCGCCCCGGGTGCCCGCGTCGCAGCCGGTGTAGGTCGTCCCGTTGCCGCCGCGCGATCCGCTCACGTCGACGGTGCCCGCGACGAGGACGTCGCCCGTCGCGCGGAGGTCGAGCGTGGCGTTGCCGCTCGTCGTGATGATCACGCCTGCGGGGATGGTGATGGTCGTGAAGTTGTAGATACGCGCGGGCAGCGACTGGCTCGACGTCGGCGCGAAGGCCCCGTCCGCGCCCGTCGACGGAAAGGGCGCGCACACCCCCGCCGCGCACGACAGCCCCGTCGCGCAGCACGCGCTCCCGCACACCGGGCGACCGTCCGAGCAGCCCACCCGGCAGCTCCCCCCCGCGCACACCTGGCCCGTCGCGCACGCCACGCCGCACGCGCCGCAGTTGGCCGCGTCGCCCTGGAGGTCGACGCACACCGTCCCGCACGCGGTGCGCCCGCTCGGGCAGTCGAGCACGCACGCGCCGCTCCGGCACACCTGCGCCGAGGCGCACGCGTTGCCGCACGCCCCGCAGTGCCGCGAGGCGTTGTTGAGCGCCGTCTCGCAGCCGTCCGACGCGTTGGCGTTGCAGTCGCCGAAGGTCGCCTGACACACGAACCCGCACGCCCCGCCCGTGCACGTCGTCGCCGAGGCGTTGGGCGCCAGCGGACACGGCGCGCTGGTCTGGCCGAGCCCGTCGGCGTTGCAGACGTTGCGCGCGGTGCTCCCCGCGCAGGTCGCGGTGCCCGGCGTGCACACCCACGACGAGCACGCGCCGCTCGCGCAGGTCGACATCGAGGGGCAGGTGCTGGTCCCATACCGCAGGCCGTCGTCGCTGCACGCGCGCACGGTGCGGCCGTCGACGCACGACGCCGTCCCCGGCGCGCAGATCTGCTCCTGGCACACGCCGCCGTTGCATCGCTGCGTGGAGGTGCAGGCGATCGTCGTCTGCCCGAGCCCATCGCCGTTGCACACCGACCGCGCGGTCGAGCTCGCGCAGACGCTCTCACCCGGCGTGCACGACCACGCGGTGCACGCGCCGCCCTGGCAGCTCTCGCGAGAGGCGCAGGGGAGGGTGTCGTAGCCGAGGCCGTCGGCGCGGCACACGCGGCGGCTCGTGGTGGCGGTCGTGCACGAGGGCGCGCCCGGAACACACACCCGCGTCATGCACACGCCGCCGAGGCAGCTCTCGTCGGCGCCGCAGGGCATCGGGATGGGGGCAGCCCCGTCGTCGCTGCACACCTGCCGGACGCCCGACGCGGAGCAGCTCGCCGAACCGGGCGCGCAGTTGGGCGCCTGGCAGCGGCTCTCGCGGCAGTACTGGCCCGACGGGCACGCCACGTCGTTGAGGGCCGAGCCGCGCGCGTCGCAGACCCTGGACTGCCGCGCGTTGATGCAGGTGGTCGCGTTGGGGACGCACACCTGCGCGTGGCACGCCGTGTCCGTCCCGCAGAACTGCCCCATGGCGCAGTCGTTGTCGCCCGCGCACTCGACGCACTGGCCGAGCGCGGTGCTGCACACGAGCCCGATGTCGCTGCACTCCCGCGACGATCGGCAGGCGCGCGGCGGCAGGACGCAGACGTTGCTACGGCAGATCTGGCCGCCACTACAGTCGACGTCCGCGTTGCAGTCGGCGCAGAGGCCACGCAGGAGGTCGCAGACCTGGCCGGGGCACATCCGCGACGAGGTGCACATCACGGGTGCGACGCAGCGGTTGAGGCTGCACACGCGCCCCATGGTGCAGTCGCCCTGGCCGAGGCACTCGATGCAGCGCCCCGACAGGCGCTCGCACACCTGACCGCGACAGTCGGCGTTGTCCGTGCACCGGACCGGCGGCGCGTCGACGACGGGCACCACGTCCGCGTCTGCGACCGGGGCGACGTCGACGGCGGGCAGCGCATCGGGCCTGTCGGCGGTCAGTGCGTCGGTGCCGGGAACATCGAGGGCAGGGACGTCGAGGGCAGGGACGTCGAGGGCAGGGACGTCGAGGACAGGGGCCGCGTCGCCGGGGAAGACGGGAGCGTTGGGCGCGCAGGCGGCGAGCGTGAGTGCGCACAGCAGCGCGCTGATGGAAGGTCTCATGATGACGTAGGCCCCGTTTGGTGAAGGCGATCTCAAGGAAGGCAGAAGCACGAGCGCGGACCCGAGCAATGGGAGGCCGATCGCCCTCGTCGGTCAAGTCGCGATTTCGCTGGCGACGCGGTTGCAGCGGTCGATACCTTCGTGGTTGCGCCGGGCGCTGGTCGCGCTCGGGGACCCACCTCGCACACGGAGTCACGGACCATGTCGACACAGGCTGCGTACGGTCTCGTGGGCCTTCTCGCGATCGCCGCGGTGGGTTGCACGGCCAACGGCTCGACGCCGTCCACTCCCTCGACGGACGCAGGTACCTCCGACACCGGGACGCCGACGGACACCGGCACGACGAAGCGCAGTGACGTTCCCGCGGTGAGCATCGACACGCCGCTCGCGGTGGATGTCGCGGCGGGCGCCGACGTGGCGGCGACGGACGCACCGGTCGTGGCGCCGACGGACGCCGGGCCGCTGCCCAACCTCACGCCGGTGATCCAGAACACGCAGATTCAAGAGCGCACCTTCAGCGCCTCGGCGTGCGAGGTGATGGAGGGCTGCACCGTCGCGGGCAGCCGTCGCCTGCTGCGCTTCGACCTGCTCACGCCCAACGTCGGCGAGGCCGACCTCTACCTCGGCGCGCCGACCACGGGTGGTCGACCGTCGGCGATGTTCGAGTTCGGCACCTGCCACAACCACTGGCACCTGCGCGGCTACGCCGACTACCGGCTCTTCGACATGGCGGGGGCGGAGGTGGGCCGCGGGCACAAGCAGTCGTTCTGCCTGCTCGACACGGCGCGCTACATGGGCATGAGCACCGACATCCCCGCGGCGGAGCGGTACAACTGCAGCAACCAGGGCATCCACGCGGGCTGGTACGACCTCTACGGGCGGGCGCTCGATTGCCAGTACGTGGACATCACCGGCGTGCCGGCCGGGACGTACCGGCTGCGCGCGCAGGTCAACGTCGAGCGCGTGGTGAGTGAGAGCCGCTACGACGACAACGAGACCTTCATGACGGTGGTGATCCCGGCGCGTCCGCTGGCACCCGACGGGGGATTGCTCAACGACCCGACGCTCGGGTGCGGCGGCCCCGACGAGGGCCTCGACCGCGACTGCGGGTGGACCGTCGAGGGAGCCGTGCGCACGTGCACCCCGGGCGCTCGGGTGCAGATCGGCTGCAACGCCGGCTGCTCGCCGCCCATCGGCCTGTGCGCGGGCGACCCGATGCTGCGCATCTGCGCGGGCGACCGTCCGTGCATGCGCGCCGATCAGATCGCGGCCAACGACGACTCGTGCCCGGGCGGCGACGGCGGCCCCGACACGCACCTGTGCTCCAACGTCGGGTTCACGTGTCCGAGCGGCGGGCGGTACACCATCTTGTCGGGGGCGTTCCGCGCGGGCGGCGCCTACGAGTGCCACTTCGACATCCGCTGACGGGCCTCGACCGAAGACCGCCGCGCTCGCGCTCGTCCGGCGTATCGTCCACGTTGATGGACCCGAAATACCCCTACGCGGTCGATGAGCGCATCGTTGCGCCGGAGTCGCGCGCGGAGGTGCTCGACGGGACGGTGTTCTTGACCATGGGCGCCAACGAGCCCCATGGCACGCGACACTTCGAGGCCACGATGGTGTTCGCGGGCTGCCTGGCGGACGGTTACCTGGGCGCCGTCGACATGCTCACGCGGGCCGACGAAAACAGCGACGCGGCGCCCGACATCTCGGTGTACCCATCCGGCGCCGACCCGGTGACCGGCGGGCGCAAGCTGGAGGAGATCGCCTTCGAGGTGCTCGACACCGAGCTCTTGAGCCACGTCACCCGCAAGATCGAGAAGTTCGCCGCGAGGGGAGTGCGCCGACTGTTCTGTGTGCGGGTCAAGGCGCGCATCGTCTACGAGTGGTCACGCGAACACGGCGACTGGCAGCAGGTCATCGGCTGAACGACCAGCGATGGCGCGTCCGAGGCGTCCGCCATCCACTGCGCGGACGACAGCGCTGACCGGGCTCGTCACCAGCGCGGGTGCGCCGGGTCCATGAAGGCGATGGGCGCCGCGAGGCACGCCGGGGGAATCCCGAACGCCTCCACCAGCCCCACCGCGTCGGGCTGCAACTCGCGCAACAGCGCTTCGCCCTCCTCGCGAATCGCCCGCTCCTTCACCCCGTCGAAGTACCCCTCGACCAGGAAGAACGCCCCCTCCGCGCGCAGCACCGTGAGCGCATGCAACGCGCCCAGCCGGTCGAGCCGATCGCGCACCGGTCCCTCCGGTAGCGCCGACACCGCCTCGTCGAACCACGCGAGCGCTACCCGATCGGCGTGGGCGCGCGCGAGCGCCACGAGGTGCTCCTGCACGTCGAGCATGGCCTCGTGCGGGTCCATCTTGGCGCCGAGGCGCTTACGCAGACGCGCTGCCGCCGTGACCAGCAGCTTCTCCTCGCGGTAGCGAAGCGCGGCCAGGTGAAACCCGCGGTCGCGCAGGTGCTCGTTGTCGGTGCGACGGACAGCCACGGGGTTCATCTCGGTGACGGCCGTGCGCGCGATGCCGAACAGGTGACGCGCGACGCTGCCGAGCCCACCGCCCTCGAAGCGGCGCTGGAAGCCCGACAGAAGGCTCTTGGCCACGAGCTGGAGCAGCACCGTGTTGTCGCCCTCGAAGGTGGTGAAGATCTCGACGTCGGCGCAGAGGTCGGGCAGCCGGTTGACCGAGAGGTACCCCTGACCGCCGCACGCCTCGCGGCAGCCGCGCGCCGTGTCGACCGCGTGCCAGCTCGCGAGCGCCTTGAGGGCGGCCGCCTCGGCCTCGATCTCGCGCGTGTCGGGGTTGTCGCCTCCACGTTGAAGCTCGCCGAAGCGCGCCTTGAGGGCGTCGAGTGCGAAGTGCAGCACGTACGTGGTCGCGAGCCGCGGGAGCAGTCGTCGCGCGTGCGTGGGATACGCCAGCAGCGGAACCTCCCTTCCATCCGTGGCGCCGAACTGTCGTCGCGCCGTCGCGTACCGGATGGCGATGGTGAGCGCTACCTTGGCGACGGAGACGGCCCCCGCGGCGACGGAGATGCGGCCGCCGACGAGCGTCCCGAGCATGGTGAAGAAGCGCTTGTTGGGGTTGGCGATGGGGCTCGCGTACGCGCCCGCCGCGTCCATGTGCGCGAAGCGGGCGAGCAGCGATGCTTCGGGCACCCGCACCTGGTCGAACCACAGCCGCCCGTTGTCGACGCCGTTGAGGCCCATCTTGTGGCCCGAGTCGCCCGCGCGGACGCCCGGCATCAGCTCGCCCGCGTCGGTGCGGATGGGGACGAGGAAGGCGTGCACGCCGTGCCGCTCGCCGTCGGCTTCGAGCTGCGCGAAGACCGTCGCCATGCGGGCGTTGTGGGCGGCGCCGCCGATCCAGTCCTTGCGCGCGGCCTCGCGGGGCGTGTGCACGACGAAGGTGCGGGTCGCGCGGTCCCAGGTGGCGACGGTTTCGAGAGACGCCACGTCGGAGCCGTGGCCCACCTCGCTCATGGCGAAGCACCCCGGTAGCGCGAGGCTCGCCACGCGCGGCAGGTACTCGCGGCGCTGCGCCTCGGTGCCGAGCGAGTAGATGCTCCCGCCGAAGAGCCCGAACTGCACCCCGAAGCGGATCACCAGCGACAGGTCGCCCAACGCGAGGGTCTCGAAGGTGGAGACGAAGGCCGCGAGGTCGTGCTCCTTCGTGGTGATGCCGGGGTACGCGCCCTCACCAAGGTGGAGAGCGGCGGCCTCCGCGAGCCAGCCGGAGACCTTCGCGCGGTACTCCGCGAGGGGCAGGCCGTAGGCGCGGCGCGACGGGTCGGACAGAAACGCCCGGGCCTCGGCGCGCGGCGCGGCGTAGGCGCCGTCGAGCACGGCGGCGAGAGACGACACGTCGAAGGTGGCGGCGGCGACCTTGCGCTCGCCCTTGTTGGCGACGAGGAACGGTGCTCCCGCAGAGCCGCCGAGACGCTCTTCGAGCTCGACGAGCGAAGCGGTGAGGGCGGTTGGGTCGATGCCATCGGGGGCCATCGACGCGCCGAGGGCGACGAGGTCGCGGCGGTGCTCGGGGCTGAGGGTTCCGGCGACGGACTCGAGGGTCGCGAGCAGGGAGCGCAGCTCGGCGGCGGAGGGCGGCCGCGCGGGGTCGAGCCAGGCAGCGAGCGCGAGGCGGGCGGCGGGCCGGAGCCACGGCGTCGCCTCGATGCGCGCGCGGAGGGCGTCGAGCTCGGCGTCTTCGAGGTCACCGTCCGACCAGGCGACCCACAGCAGCGGGAGGAAGGGGCGGAGCTGCGGGTCTTCGAGGAGCGCCGTGCGGGGGTTCACCATGGGGGGCGAGGATGTGGACAAGCCGTGTGCACCGCAATGCGGCGAAATGGCGCACGGATTTCCGGAAGAGGACGAGCCGTCGGCGGCTCACCGCGACGGTACGACGGTGAAGCGCTTGCGGGACCGCTCCATGGCGCGCGCGGCCTCCTTCGCCCGATCGCGCGGCGACGACGTGGTGACCAGCTCGCGCAGCAGCTCACTCGTGATGCGCGCGACCTCGGCGGTCGCCCGATCGAAGGCCGCGCGGTTCGCCTCGGAGGGGCGCGTCGAGCCGCTCACCTTGCGGACGTATTGGAGGGCCGCCGCGCGAACCTCGTCGTCCGTGGCGGGTGGTTCGAAGTTGAAGAGCAGGCGGATGTTGCGACACATCCGTCGAGGGTAACCCGTCGCGTCTCGTGGACGCCCGCTGAGCGCGTGAGGGGACCTCGACGACCCGAGCATCCCCGGCTTCTGCGTCGCCCTCGCGACGCGGCGGCGGTTGCAGTCAGTACGGGTCCGTATGGTGTATGGTCGCAAACCATGGCGACGAAGGTGTTGGACGCAAACGCGTGGGTCGACGGCGCCCTCGCGGCCATCCTCGCAGGCGGCCTCGCGGCGGTGGCCGTGGAGCCGCTGGCGCGCTCGCTGGGCGTCACCAAGGGCAGCTTCTACTGGCACTTCCGCGACCGCGACGCGCTGCTCGGCGCGCTGGTCGACCGCTGGGTGGCGCGCACCGACGAGCTCCTCGCCGGGGTGAAGGGTGTCGCGTCCCCCGCGGCGCGCGTCGAGGCGCTGGTGGTGGCGGTGCACGGGTCGCCCGAAGGGGTGAGGGCGCTGCGCGCGATGGGCACGCTCGCGGCGCACCCCGCGCTCGGGGCGAGGGTGAAGGCCGAGGCGGCGCGGCGGCAGGCGTTTCTGCTGGCGGGCTTCAAGGAGATGGGGCTCGACGCGCGGCGCTCGAAGGCCGCGGCGAGGCTGGTGCACGCGGCGACGCTCGGGGTCGGCGAGCTCGACGCGCTGGGCATCGGGCTCGGCACCGCGGACGACCGGGCGGCCTACGTCGAGGCGCTGGTGGGCGTCGTTCGGAGCGCGGCCAAGCAGACGAGAGCGGTTACGAGGCGCCCATGAGCACGGATGCAACGGGCGCCGACGCGAAGCCGTCGAGGGCGCTGCACATCGGTCTGTGGGTGGTGCAGGGGCTCCTCGGGCTCGTCTTCGTTGGCACCGCGCTGTGGAAGTTCTTCACGCCGGTGCCTGAGCTCGCCGCGAAGATCCCGTGGGCGGGGCAGGTCTCGCCGGGCTTTCTGCTGATGACCACGGTCGTCGACCTGCTCGGTGGACTCGGCGTGGTGCTGCCGTCGGCGACGTGCATCCTGCCGCGGGTGACGGTGCTCGCTGCGATCGGGTGCGCCGCGCTCCAGGTCTCGGCCATCGTCTTCCACGTCTCGCGGGGCGAGACGGCCAACACGCCCTTCAATGTGCTGATGGTCGGGCTGTCGTTGTTCGTCGCGTGGGGGCGCTGGTCGAAGGCGCCCATCGCACCGCGGTAGAGAGACTCCTTGAGGGAAGTAGGCGTTGGCGAGATAGGACGATGGACCGATTTTCGACCGCCTCTGGTGCGCCATGGGACAACGCGCGCGACCCCGCATTCCCCCCAATGGAGACCCGATGAGCAAGGCCAGGAGCACCGACGCGCAGCCGCACGTCGCCGACCGCCACGACCTGATTCGCGTTCACGGCGCGCGCGTCAACAACCTCAAGGACGTCAGCGTCGAGATCGCCAAGCGTCGGCTGACGGTGTTCACCGGCGTCTCGGGGTCGGGCAAGAGCTCGCTGGTGTTTGGCACCATTGCTGCGGAGTCGCAGCGGATGATCAACGAGACCTACAGCGCCTTCGTGCAGGGCTTCATGCCGACGCTCGCGCGGCCCGACGTCGACGTGCTCGACGGGCTCACCACCGCCATCATCGTCGACCAGCAGCGCATGGGCGCCAACTCGCGCTCCACCGTCGGCACTGCCACCGACGCCAACGCGATGCTGCGCGTGCTCTTCAGCCGGCTCGGCAAGCCCCACATCGGATCGCCGCAGGCGTTCTCCTTCAACGTGGCGTCGGCCCACGGCGTCGGTGCGCTCACTGTCGATCGCGGCGGCGCGAGCAAGGCGGTGAAGAAGACCTTCTCCATCACCGGCGGCATGTGCCCGCGGTGCGAGGGCATGGGCTCGGTGAGCGACATCGACCTCACCCAGCTCTACGACGACAGCAAGTCGCTCAACGAGGGCGCGCTCGCCATCCCCGGGTACAGCATGGACGGCTGGTTCGGCCGCATCTTCCGGGGCTGCGGCTACTTCGACCCCGACAAGCCCATCAAGAAGTTCTCCAAGAAGGAACTCCACGACCTGCTCCACAAGGAGCCCACCAGGATCAAGGTCGACGGCATCAACCTGACGTACACGGGGCTCATCCCGCAGATCCAGAAGTCGATGCTCTCCAAGGACGTCGACGCGATGCAGCCGCACATCCGCGCCTTCGTCGAGCGCGCGATCACCTTCACCACCTGCCCCGAGTGCAAGGGCACCCGGCTCAGCGAGGCGGCCCGCTCGTCGAAGATCAAGAAGATCAGCATCGCCGACGCGTGCGCGATGCAGATCAGCGACCTTGCGGTGTGGGTGCGCGGCCTCGACGAGCCCTCGGTGGCGCCGCTGCTCGCGTCGCTCGCGCACACGCTCGATGCCTTCGTGGAGATCGGGCTCGGCTACCTCTCGCTCGACCGCCCATCAGGAACGCTCTCGGGCGGCGAGTCGCAGCGGGTGAAGATGATCCGCCACCTCGGCTCGTCGCTCACCGATGTCACGTACGTCTTCGACGAGCCCACCATCGGCCTCCACCCGCACGACATCCACCGCATGAACGACCTGCTCCTGCGCCTGCGCGACAAGGGCAACACGGTGCTCGTCGTGGAGCACAAGCCGCTCACCATCGCGATCGCGGACCACATCGTCGACCTCGGCCCCGGCGCCGGCACCGCCGGCGGAACCATCTGCTTCCAGGGCACCTACGACGGCCTGCGCGCGAGCAAGACGCTCACGGGCCGCCACCTCGACGACCGCGCCGCGCTCAAGGCGAAGGTGCGCAAGCCCACTGGCGCGTTGAAGATCCGCGGCGCGAAGTCGCACAACCTCCAAGGGGTCGACGTCGACATTCCCCTCGGTGTGCTGGTCGTCGTCACCGGCGTCGCGGGCTCCGGGAAGAGCTCGCTCATCCACGGGTCGATTCCCGCGGGCGCGGGCGTGGTGTCGGTCGATCAGGGGTCCATCCGCGGCTCGCGGCGCAGCAACCCGGCGACGTACACCGGGCTGCTCGACCCGATTCGCGCGGCCTTCGCGAAGGCCAACGGGGTGAAGCCGGCGTTGTTCAGCGCGAACTCCGAGGGCGCGTGTCCGACGTGCAACGGCGCGGGCGTGATCTACACCGACCTCGCGATCATGGCGGGC
Organism: Polyangiales bacterium; assembly: GCA_044229975.1. Classification (GTDB taxonomy): domain Bacteria; phylum Myxococcota_A; class Polyangia; order Polyangiales; genus SCUS01. The sequence continues at coordinate 148,167 of JBGARZ010000011.1, read as the reverse complement.
GTCGCGACCACCTGCGAGGAGTGCGAGGGCAAGCGCTTCCAGGCGTCGGTGCTGGAGCACCGATTGGGCGGCCGTGACATCAGCGAGGTGCTCGCGATGTCGGTCAGCGAGGCGAAGGAGTTCTTCGGCGCGGGTGCCGCGAAGACGCCCGCGGCGCACGCCATCCTCGAACACCTCGCCGACGTCGGCCTCGGTTACATCAGCCTGGGTCAGCCGCTCACCACGCTGTCGGGTGGCGAGCAGCAGCGGCTCAAGCTGGCGACGCACATGGCGGAGAAGGGTGGTGTGTACGTGCTCGACGAGCCGACGACGGGGCTGCATCTGGCCGACGTGGCGCAGCTCCTCGGGCTGCTCGATCGGCTCGTCGACGCGGGCAAGTCGGTGATCGTCATCGAGCATCACCTGGCGGTCATGGCGCACGCCGACTGGATCATCGACCTCGGCCCCGGCGCCGGTCGCGACGGCGGGCGCATCGTCTTCGAGGGGACACCGAAGGCCCTGGTCGCGGCGCGGTCGACGCTGACGGGTGAGCACCTCGCGACGTACGTCGGCGGGTGACCGTCGGTCTACCGCAGGGGCACGAGTGCTCTTCATTGCGACAAAATCGATGCCTCGCGTACGCTGGCGCGCCGTGAAGCCGTCACCGACCATCGACCTCGATCGTGTGCCGAAGCTTCGACTCGCCGTCGCCCGCTTCGGCGAGATGGACCTCGCGAGGTGGTGGAACACGAAAGGCCAGCGAGGCAAGGCCGATGCTTGAGTCTCTCCACCTCCGGGGCGTCGGACCTGCACCCGAGATGACGCTGGACCTCGCGCCGCGGCTCAACCTCATCACCGGCGACAACGGCCTCGGGAAGACGCTCCTCCTCGACAGCGCATGGTGGGCGCTGACCCGGACGTGGCCCGCGACCTGGTCCGGCAAGGGTGCCGTTCCTGAGAGGGAGGATGCCGCGATTGAATGGGTCGAGCGCCGCGGCGGTGTCGCGATCGAAGCCCAGGCTCGGTACGACTTTGACGGCTCGGCCTGGAAGACGACCACGCTTGCTGAGCATCCTCGACAGGACCAATACGGAGGCGGGCTCGTCGTCTACGTCCGGGTCGACGGTGGCATCTCGGTCCATGATCCGCTCCGTGCTGGTGAGGCCTTCCGCCTCCCGTCACGGCGGGCGGCATGGGGGCGGAGCAACGCGTTCCAGTTCAACGAAGCGCAGGTCTGGGATGGCCTCGCGTTGGACGGTGACGACAGGGCGGCCCGCATCTGTGAGGGCCTCGTGCGAGACGTCGTTCGCTGGGCGGTGGAACCCGACAGCGTCGAGTTCGAGCGCCTCGCCGCGTTGGTGGGAGACCTTGCCGACGAGCAGTCGTTTCGCCTGACGCGCAAGGTCGGGCGCGTCTACGTCGACGACGCGCGCGACTTTCCCTTCCTCCAGGGCCCCGCCGGTGAACTCCCGGTGGCCCACGCACCAGCAGGGATGCGGCGTATCCTGGGGCTCGCGTACCTGGTGGTGTGGGCATGGCGCGAACACAGGGTCGCCGCGTCGCTCAAGAAGCGCGCACCGAACGACTCGCTGGTGTTGCTCGTCGACGAGGTCGAAGGCCACCTCCACCCGAAGTGGCAACGGACCATCCTCCCCAGCCTGCTCCGAGCGCTTGGCAAGGACGTTCGGCTTCAGCTCATCGCGGCGACGCACTCGCCCCTCGTGCTCGCCTCGGTGGAGCCCGTCTTCGACGTCGACCAGGACGCGTGGTTCGACCTGGACCTCGAGAAGAAGCAGGTCGTGCTCAGGAAGCGTCCGTTCATCCGCCACGGCGAAATCGGAAACTGGCTCGTGAGCGAGGCGTTTGACCTGAAGGAGCCTCGTTCGCTCGAAGGAGAACAGGCCATCGCGGCGGCCCAGGCCGTCCTCGACGCGGTGGCCCCTTCGGCGAAAGCCATCGAGAAGGCAGACCAGGGACTTCGGAGGGCGGGCCTCCCCGACATCGATCCGTTCTGGGTGCAGTGGGGCTACTTCAGGGAGCAGCACACGAAGAAGGCCTCGAAGAAGTCCACGGCCCGGGGCGACGGAAAGCGGGAGCCGAGGTCGTGATCCCGATCGCCCTGGCACGGGAGCCAAAGAGCTTTGACGCGAAGATCCGTCAGCCGGGCCTCTCGGCGATCGACGAGCTGGTGGGGCGTGCGCCGCGCATCAAGCGGAGTGGACCTCGGCGCGCCAAGATCGCCGACTCCGAGTCGACGATCCCGGGCGACAAGTTCCCGCCGTTCTGGCGTGAGGCGCTCGACGACATGATGAAGGTGTACGAGCAGCGCTGCGCGTACCTGGCGATGTTCATCGAGGAGACGGGAAGCCCGACCGTCGACCACGTCCTTCCGAAGTCGCTCGCGTGGGACCGCGTGTACGAGTGGTCTAACTACAGACTCTGCACCGGCGTCGTGAACTCGAAGAAGGGCGAGCTTCTCGGTCTCGTCGACCCCGTCGATGCGAAGGTCGGTTGGTTCGCTCTGGACCTCGCCAGCTACCGCGTTGTTCGGGGCGCGGCTGCACCGAAGGCGCAGCACCCGAAGATCGACGCGACGTTGCCGCTGCTCAACATTCGAGACTGCTGTGTGCAGCGGAGGCGGTACGTCGACGAGTACCGACGCGGGCCGGGTGTCAGGGGCATCGACCTGGCGTACCTGGAGTACCGCGCCCCGTTCATCGCGTCCGAGCTTCGACGGCAGGGGCAGCTCATGCGAGGAGACGTCTGACGCATCGGCTTCACAGCGTGCGTGGCTGGTGACGGCGCTCGTGCGGCAGTAGGGTGCGCCGATGAGGACGCGCGCACGACGTTGGACGGAGTGGATGGTGCTGGCGACGCTGGCAACGGCGAGCGGTTGCCACGAGCGGCTGAACCTGCTGCCTCCGATCGACGCTGCTGCTGCGGTCGATCGGGGTGCGGCCATGCCGGGGGACGCGCCCGTAGCCAACGATGCGGGAGTGGCGCTCGATGCGCCCGTGGACACGGCAACGGCCCCCGTGGATGCGGCGCCCGCGGTCGACGGCGGCCCGGACGTGGCGTCGCCCGATGCGACCTGCGGCACCACGACGGTCGCCGCCCGGCGCCAACCCATGAACCTCCTGATCGTCCTCGATCGCTCGGGCTCGATGACCACCGGCATGCCGTCTCGGTGGACGTCCGCGGTCCGCGGGCTACGCGCGCTCCTGACGCGGCTCGACGACAGCACCAGGGTGGGGATCACGTTGTTCCCCGCGCCCACTGGAATGGCCGACGCGGTCGCGACGTACGGCACACCCAACATCCCGATCCAGGAGCTGAGCGTGAGCCGCCCGCGCATCGAGTCGCTGCTCGACTCTTCGTCGCCCGACGGCAACACGCCGATGAACTGCGCGATGGAGGGCACGCGCTCCTACTACGAATCCTTCACCATGGACGGCTCGCGCAACGTCATCCTCATCACCGACGGCGCGCCCACCCAGGAGTGCACCGGCGCCCCCACCTGCACGCCCGGCCCAGGCGACATCCGTGAGTTCCTCGCGTGCGTGATGAACCAGGAGCGCATCGCCTCCGACGCCGTGCGCGTCTCGGTCGCCCGCGGCGCCCGCGGAACGCCGCCCATCGGGTACTTCATCGCGGGCACGCCCGAGGCGTCGGACGTGTTCCTCTCCGACCTGGCGTACACGGGCAATCAGCCGCGCGCGCCCGGCTGCCAGGCGACCAACACCTGTCACTACCGCCTGGAGACCAGCACCTTCGAGGCCGACCTCACCCGCGCCCTCGACGACATCCGCGCCCGCGCGACGAGCTGCGACTTCGCCATCGACGTCGACCCCTCGCGGGTCGACTTCTCGCGGGTCTCGGTCGGCGTGACCTCTGCCACCGGCGCTCCGCTGACCGTCGCGCGCGACCCAGGTCATACCGACGGCTGGGACTACTCGGCGGGCATGCGCTCGGTGGTGTTCTACGGCCCGGCCTGCGAGCGCGTACGCAACGACGCCGCCGCGCAGGTGCGCATCGTCTTCGGCTGCTCCTGACTTACGCGGCGGAGAGTTGAGTCCGGTGGGGGTTATGCTCCCGCGCGATGTACGTCACCAAGATCACCATCGAGAACCTTCGGACGATCGCGTCGGAGTCCATCGCGCTGAAGGCGCCTCGGCTCCCGGGCGCGGTTGCTCCATCGTCGACGGACGGGTCTCGCGACAACCTCACCGTGCTGCTCGGCAACAACGGCTCGGGGAAGACCACCGTGCTGCGGGCCATCGCGATGGCGGCGATGGCGCCGGTTCTGCTTTCTGGCTCGGGCTTCGTGCCGTACAGCCTCGTGCGTCGAGTCAAAGGGGTCCCAGCACCCGCCGCGTCCGTTCGAGGTTCGTTCTCGCTGTATCCGCGACAGGACAATCCGGCGTTTGTGGGCAAGGAGAAGGAGATCGGCGACATCACCTTCGAACTCCTGCTCCGGCCGGGCAGTTCGTTCAATGACCGCATCGCGAGCGGCCTCACGCCACCACCCACGGACCGCATCGGTCGAGACTTCGCCGAGTCCCTTTTCGACGATCGTTCCGGCGCTGCGTTGGTGGTGGGCTACGGCGCCGACCGTCGTGTCGAGTCGCAGAACCACGCGGATACCGAGTCGCGCTACAAGCGCCGCGCCCTCCGCTACGACCGCATCGCGGGGCTGTTCGAGGAGAGCGTCGCGCTCGTCCCCGTCGCCTCGTGGCTGCCACGTTTGAGGAGCGAGAACCCCGGGCGGCACCAGCAGGTCATCGAACTCATCAACAAGGTGCTGCCCGACGCGGCGATCGACCCGGAGCCCAACGACGGCGACTACCTCTTCTCGCTGCGCGGCTCCTCGCTGCCGCTCTCCGCGCTCTCCGACGGGTACCGCTCCTTCATCGGCTGGTTCGCCGATCTGCTCTTCCACATCTGTCGCGGCGCTCCCCCAAACCATCAGCTCGATCAGACCACGGGGATCGTCTTGATCGATGAGGTCGACCTGCACCTCCACCCCGCGTGGCAGCGCGAGGTGGTTCCGCGCGTGGCAGACGCGCTGCCGCACATGCAGTTCATCTTCTCGACGCACAGCCCGCTCGTGGTCGGGTCGCTGCACCGCGAGAACGTACTGGTGTTGTCCGACGTGGACGAGGGCGACGGCGTTCGCAGGACCGTCGTCGAACGCCCTGGCGCGGAGACCTTCGGTCTCGGAGCCGAGCAGCTTCTCACCGGCGACACCTTCGGGCTGGAGAGCACGCGCGCGCCCGCCTTCGTCGAGAAGCTCCAGGAGGCGTCGCAGCAGGCGCGCAACGGGGACGCCGAGGCGGCCATGCACCTCATGAGGCTGCTCTCGCTGGGTGACGCCGCGGGCGAAGCACCGCCGATGGTGTCCGAGCCATCGCGTCGTAAGCCACGAAAGGCTCCCGCGAAGAAGAAGCCCGCTGCGAAGAAGTCGGCCGCGAAGAAGCCTGCGAAGCGCGCGGCCGCTGGGGTCGGTCGATGATTCGATACGCGGTGACCTCCAAGGCGCTGCGAGAAGAGATCGAAGCGCACAAGGCCGGTTGGCTGGAGCGGGCCCGCGAGAAGACCATCGAAGTTCGCAAGAAGGGTCACGTCGACGAGGACGACGGGATCTGGAGCGAGATCAAGGCGGTGTATGCGCGGCTACAGTTCTACAAGTGCGTCTACTGCGAGAAGCCCATGCCGCAGGAGGAGGTCGACGGCGAGGCGGGGTTCGGCAAGGGCGCCGTCGAGTACGACGTGGAGCACTACCGCCCGAAGAACCGGGTGAAGGACTGGCCGACCGCGGCGGTCAAGGCGCAGCGAAAGATCGACTACGACGACGAGATCAACGCGGGCGAGAGCGCCGGGTATGTCCGCCTCGCGTTCGACCCGGACAACTACGGGCTCTCGTGCAAGACGTGCAACTCGGGGCACAAGAGCGACAGCTTCCCGATCGCGGGCGCCACGAAGAAGTCGCTGATCAAGCACGCCGCTCTCGACGCCCACGAGCGTCCGTTGCTGATGCTCGGGATCGGCGAGAACGTCGAAGACCCCGAGGAGGTGCTCGGCTGGGTGGGCCCGCTGCCCTTCGCGCGCAAGAAGTCCGGGTACGAGCATCTGCGGGCGAGGGTGTGCATCGACTTCTTCGCGCTCGACACCCGCAGCGACCTGATGCTCCAGCGCGCGATCTTGATCACGCTGCTGTGGGGCAAACTCGAAGAGCGCGCGTCCGCCATCGGCGCCGAGAAGCAACGTCTCGATGGAGTCGTCCAGGGCTTCACCGCGTCGAAGATGTATTTCTGCGCCTGTGCCCGCGCCTACACGGCGTTGCACGCGAAGGACCGCTCGCAGGCCGATGCCCTGCAACTGCGCTGTCAGGAGTATCTCGTGAGCCGCGACCGCGCGGTGTTCACCCCGCCACCGGGCTGATGCCTCTCGCTTCACCTCCAAAGGTCCACGAACCCCAATGCCCAAACCCGTCGCCCCGCCCGGTCCCGTCTGGAAGCCCGCCCAGCGCCTCGCGCTCGTGGGCTCGCGTCGCCCGCACCCGCTCGACCCGCCGCCGCCGCCTCGCACCCGCGAGGAGGGGTGGGCGCGGCTGCTCGACGTCGAGCGCGCCGAGGACGCCCTTTGCGGCCCGCTGAAACTCGGCAACGCCGGGGCCGAGGCGCTGTACGCCCCGATCGCCGAGGGCTACGCGTCCGGCGCCGCGCCCGCGACGCTCGACCCGATGACCGAGCGGCTGCGCGCGACCCTGCTGCACACGCACCCGATCACCGACGTGGTCGACCCGGCCTACCGGGCCCTGGTGGCCTTCTGGGTCGGCACCGCGGGCCTCGGCTTCGTCTTCGACGTGCTGCTCTCGCCGCAGCCGTGGTCGATCTCCACCACCGGCCTGCGCCGCACGCTGATCGGTCCGCCCGACGGATCGAGCACCCGCTCGCACCGCTGGGGCGGTCTCAGCGAGCACCTCACCATCGAGCTACGACGGCTGATGTTTGCGCTGCCCGAGGCGGACTTCGCGCAGGCCCACGCCGAGGCCCTGGACTGGCTGCGCCGACACGACACGGGCGTCGAAGCCCACGAGCTGCGCGGAGAGCGCGCGGAGGTCGCCTACGTCCTGGCGCGCGATCCGTCGCTGGCGCACGAGCTCGCGCGTGAGGCGCTGGCGACGTCGGCCTTCACCCACTACGGAAAGATCCTCGGGTCGATGACCGACCTCGCGCTGGCCCGGGAGTTCGTGGCCCGCTACGCGATGGTGCTCGACCTCCACGGCGCGGTGGTCGCGCTGGACGTCGTCGAGGCCCTCGGGCGCGACGCCGCCGAGCTGATGGAGACGATCGCCAACGCGCGCGGCACGCGGAAGCCCGTGCTCAAGCCCTTCTACAAGAGCCGCTTCGAGGCGGCGCGCAAGCTCGCGCTCACCGACCCGCGGCCGCCGACGCCCTGACCGCCACGGCCTCGCGCCCCTTCAGTGCGCGAGCCAGCCGGCGTCCATCGTCACGGCCGTGCCCGTGATCGACCACGCCTCGTCGCGGCACAGAAACGCCGCGTACTTCCCCACCTCGGCGGGCTCGATCAACCGCTTCTGCGCGTTCTGCGTCAGCAGGATCTTGCCCACCACCTCCGACTCCGGCACCCCGTGCACGCGGGCCTGATCGGCGATCTGCTTCTCCACCAGCGGCGTCCGCACGTACGACGGGCACAGCGCGTTGACGGTCACCTGATGCGAGCGCGTGGCCGCCTCCAGCGCGACGGTCTTGGTCAGCCCGACGAGCCCGTGCTTGGCCGACACGTACGCCGACTTGAAGGGCGACGCGATGAGGCTGTGCACCGACCCCACGTTGAGAACGCGCCCCCACCCGCGCTCGTACATCCCTGGAATCAGCGCCTTGATGAGCAGGAAGGGCGCCGTGAGCATCACGGCCTGCAAGAGGTCCCACTTCGCTTCGTCGAAGTCTTCGATGGGGCTCACCGACTGGAGCCCGGCGTTGTTGACCAGCAGGTCGACCGCGCCCGCCTCACGCGCGAGGCGCTTCACGTCGTCGCGCCGCGAGAGGTCGGCCGGCACCGCGCGCGATCCCGGCAGCGTCGCCACGATCGCCGCCAGCGCCTCGGCCGACACGTCGCTGAGAATCACCGTCGCGCCTTCGCTGGAGAACTCGCGCGCGATGGCGAGACCGATGCCCGACGCGGCGCCCGTGACGAGGGCGGTGCGCCCGGTGAGAAATCCTTCGCTCATGGCAGGAAGCTCCGAATGGCGGCCGCGGTCGCCGGGTGGGTCATGATGCCGTAGTGGTTGGCGTCGACGTCGACCGCCTGCGAGTGGGGGACGCGTCGCAGGAAGTCCTCCCGATCACCCGCGCTGACGATGAAGCCTGCCCCGAGAGGAATGCCCGCGCGCACCAGCAGCGTCGGCATGGTGAGCGAGGGCCAGAGCGCCCGCGGAACCTGCGTGGACGCGTAGGTCATGTCTTCGAAGACGGCGGCGCGGTCGGTGCGCGGACGCACGCCGCCCTCCACCGGGATGAGGTCGTAGCGGTAGTGGGATTCCCAGACGGGGCCCCAGGGGGTGACGGTTCCGAGGCTGCGAACGGCGCTCACGTAGGCGTCGGCGTCGGCGTGCAGCGAGCCGAGGCGCTGCACGGCGGCGAGGATGGGGATGAGCGACGCGGGCTCCGGGATGCCGAGCGCGTCGATGAGCACGGTGCGCTCGACGCGGCCCGCGGCCTGGCGGGCGAGCTCCAGCCCGATGAACGCCCCCATCGAGTGACCGACATAGTCGAAGCGCTCGGCGCCGAGGGCGCTCGCGGCGTCGAGGACGTCGCGGGCGTGGTGGTGCCAGCCGTAGGTTCCGCGGCCGGTGATGGCGCTCCAGCCGCGGCCGCGGAGGTCGATGGCGACGACGGAGCGACCCTGCGCCGCGAGCTCGGGGCCGAGGAAGTCGTAGCTGCGCGAGTTGGCGGAGAGCCCGTGCACGCAGAGGGTGAGCCTCCCCCCATCGGGCCCGAAGCGGTGCGCGCGAAGGCGCCCCGAGGGGAGGTCGAGCTCGATCACGCGGGCTTGTTCTGGCACTGGGTAGCAGAGCCTCCGGGGCGGTGGATGTTGTGCGGCGCAGCATCGACCGCGCAACCTTCGTAGCCGCGACCTCAGACCGCGGTCAACGGCCGATTGTTGCGGCGCAGCAGAGACCGAGCTACCGCGGCGGCGTCGCCGTGCGCTCGGTGAGCGCGCAGCACCGCGTGTGGTCGGCGATGGTCACGCCCGTCGCGGGGACCTCCTCGAAGGTCCACCGCTCGGCGCCGCGCGGAGCACCCGCCGTGGTGACCGCCTCGCGCTTGATCACCCCGTGGCCCGTCACGCGCAACACATCGCCGACCATCACACCCGCCAGGGCGCCCGTCGTCGCCACGCCCAGCTCACGCGGCAGCCACAGATCGTACGCCGCCGCACCATCGTCGCCCGCGCAGGTCACCGTCAGCCGTTGCGCGCCGAGCACGGCGTCGAGCACCTCGCAGAACTGCTCCGCCGCCGGGCGCACCCCCGTCGCCGCGTCGCAGCGTCGCTGGAGCTCGGGCTCGGTGACCACCCCGTTGAGCATGTACACCGAGGTGTTGACCGCCGGGGAGCGCTGCCGCCACTCGCCCGCGCACTCGTCCTGCCGCTCGTCGCCCCAGCCGCTGTCGTAGCAGCCGTACGACGCCGGGCGGGTCACCACGCGCGTTCGCCACGCCGCGTCCCAGGTGAAGGCCATCGCGCGCCACTGCTGCGCGCGCACCTGCTGCTGGGCCTCGGCCGCGCGTCGCACCCGCAGCGCCTCGGCCGCCCGCGCCGCGTCGAGCGAGGCGCGCGAGCGGTCGTTGGCGCGCGCCACGGTGGTGAGACAGGTGGTGGCCAGCGCGTCGTAGTCGAAGGGGTCGGCGGGCGGAGCGGCGTCGCGCATCAGCTCGTCGAAGGAGCGCAGCATGGCGCGCGTTCGGCCGACGCCAGCGAGCGCCTCGGCGCCCACGCACTGTGTTCGCGCCGCAGCGGGGCGAGCGCCCGCGTCGGTGGTGACGCGCGCGGCGACGCTGGTAGCGGCTGCGTCGACGGGCGCCACGACGGGTGGCGGTGTGACGACGGCGGGCGTCGCAGTGGCCTCGGCGGCGGGCGGCGGCGCGTGGCTCGGGCCGCCGATGGCGCGCTGAAAGGCCAGCGTGGCGACGGAGGAGACGAGGCCGATGACGAGGCCCGTCGCGAGGTTGGCGCGCGGCGGAGGCGGGGGCGCCGAGACGGTGGGCGCGGGCACGGCGACGGGCGCTGCGACGACCGCGGGTGCAGCGGCGACGGCGGGCGCGGCGACGACAGCAGGGACCGCGGGTGTAGGGGCAGCGGGTGCAGGGGCAGGGGGTGCAGGGACCGCGGGTGCAGGGACCGCGGGTGCATCGAGGGTGGGTGCCGGGGGCACGGCGACCGTGGCGGGAGCGGCGGCGGTCGGGAGGCGCGGTGGCAGCGTCGAGCCGCGCAGCGGGCTCTCGGTGGGATACGAGCGGCGGGCGGGGACGGGGGTCGTGGCCATCGCGGCGAGCGCGCGCAGGGCGGGGTCGAGCGCGAGGGTGGCGTCCTCGCTGCCGTCCTTGGGGAAGAGGTCGCTCAGCGCGGGGGCGAAGCCCGCGGGGGCCCAGTCGGTCTCGCCCGCCGAGCTCACGAGGTCATCCGCGTACAGCTTCCCCCGCCGCGTGTACTGCCTGAGCTCCTCCAGGCCGTACGGACCCAGGGTGATCCCCTCGCGCAGCACCCACCACTGACCGTCGTCCATCAACTCCGCGCCTCCATTGGCTCTCTCGCGGCGGCCGCGATGGTCACTTCTACCATCGCGCGCCGTTGTCCCGTGCAACGAACCCCGAGAGGCGCTGGCGCCGACGATCAGCGGCGCGCTTCGATCATCTTCCACCCGTTGCCCGACGGGTCGCGGAAGCCCGCGTCCACGCTGCCGTAGCGCTCCACCGGCTCCTGCGTGAACTCCACCCCGACGGCGCGCATGCGCTCGTACGCGGCGCGGCAGTCGTCGACCATCAGCACCAGCGGCGGCATCGCCCCCTTCGGGGCCGGTGGGCCGCGCTCAGGTAGCAGACGGGCACGTATTCGCGCGCGCTCGGGGTGAGCTTCTCTCTCTCGCGACGCTCGCCGGGGCTCTCGCCGGTGACGTCGCGAAACGTTCGACCGAAGGTGCCGAGGCTCTTCCATCCGGTCTGGAAGGCGATGTCCGTGACGGGCACATCAGTGTCGCGGAGCAGCGCCACGGCCCGCTCGATGCGCCGCGTGAGCAGGTACCGGTGCGGCGGAACACCAAACGCCTCCTTGAACGATCGTGCGAAGTGCGCCGCGGACACACCGCTCACCCGCGCCAGGCGCCGCACGGGCCACTCCTCGTGCGAGGCGGCGTCCATGCGGTCCTTCGCGCGCAGGAGGCGCCGCAGCAGCTCCGGGGTCCTGGCTCACGCGGTCTCCGTCGTCGACCATGCCAGAAGTCGACGGTCGTCGTCAGGTGGTGGGCTTCACCCGGCGGGGGGAGTCGTTCTTCGCGCGAAACCAGTCGACGAAGACGCGGAGCTTCGGCGGGAGGTTCTGCCGGCTCGGGTAGTACAGATAGAACGCCTCGCGCACGAGCGCGTGCCCCGGCAGCACCCGCTCCAGCGCCCCGGCCTCCAGGTCGCGCGCCGCGAACTGCTCGAACACGTACGCCAGACCGACGCCCTCGCGCGCGGCGCCGAGCACCGAGCGCATGTCGTCGAGCACCAGCGGGCCCGTCACGTCGGGCGTCGCGCGCTCCTTGCCCGCGCGCAACGTCCACTCCAGCAGCCGACCGCCCGCGCTCACCCGCTGACGGATGCACGCGTGGTCGAGCAGGCTCGTCGGTGTCTTCGGGCGACCGGCGCGTGCGAGGTAGTCGGGCGACGCGACGACGATGAGCCGCTGCACCCGGCCGACGGGGACGGCGATCATGCCCTGCTGCAACGCGCGGCCGGGGCGCACGCCCGCGTCGAAGCCGCGGCCCACGATGTCGCTGGGTGCGCTGTCGATGGAGAACTCGGGCGCGACCCGCGGATGGGCCGCGAGGAAGCCGCGCAGGTGCGGCTCGAACAGCATCGCAAAGGCCACGTACGACGTGCTGACGCGCAGCGCGCCCGCCGGGCTGTCGCCGCTGGTGCGCGCCTCGTCGACCCCGCGCTGCAACGCCGCGAGCGCCGGGGCGGCGGCGTCGAGCAGTCGGGCGCCCGCCTCGGTCAGCGAGACGCTGCGGGTCGTTCGGTTGAGCAGGCGGACGCCGAGGTGCGCTTCGAGCTGCGCGACGGTCTTCGAGACGGCGGTCGGGGTGACCCGCAGCTCGGTCGCGGCGCGCGCGAAGCGGAGGTGCCGCGCCACGCACTCGAAGGTGACGAGCGGGCCCAGCGGGAGGTCAGCAAACGAGGCAGCACTCTGAACCATGGGTGCAGAGTGCCATGACCATTGCGTCGATTCTCCGGGGAGTGTTGCGAGCGCAGGTTGAGGACGTCGCGAGCGCTTCGCCCGCGTGTCTACGAGGAGCACCGTCATGTCCCTGCAACATCCACCCGCCCCGAATCCGTCGAGCGCCTTCGCCTCCATGCGCGGCCACCACGTCGCCGTGCGCGTCCCCGACTACGAGGTCGAGAAGCGCTGGTTCACGGAGATGCTCGACTTCCGCGTCGTCCACGAGTGGCCCTACGAGGACCAGCGGCTCGCCTACGTCGCGCCTCCCAACGACGACGGGTTCTACGTCGAGATCCTCGGCGACGGGACGCCCGCTCCGACCGCGAAGGCGGCGTACACCGACCTCTCGGACAGCCTCCGCGTCGCTGGCTACCACCACGTCTGCCTTCAGGTGGACGACGTCGACGCGACCGTCGCGGAGCTGCGCCGCCGCGGCGTGACGATCGTCACCGAGCCCTTCGTGCTGCCGGTGATCCGTCGGCGCCTCGCGTTTTTCGCCGACCCCTTCGGCAACCTGTTCGAGCTCGCCGAGGTGCTCGACGGAAGCGTCACCGCGCGTTGAACACCAGCAGCGCGCCGGCCGCGTCGCCCGCGCCGTAGGCGTGCGTGGTGACCAGCAGGCTGCCGTTGGCCACCTGTGCTGCGGCGGGCTCGAAGGCCATCGGCGGCGACGCCGTGGAGACCACGGCGAGCGAGGCCGGGTCGAGCCGGCCGATCTGTCCGTGCGCCCCGATGGCCCACAGCGCGCCGTCGACCGAGCAGGCCAGCGCGCGCGGGTCGTCGGTGAGCGACTGGCGCCCCGACACCGTCGCCGTCGCCGGGTCGATGCGGATCACGGCGTTGCGGTCGCTCACGTAGACGCCGTGGGCGCAGGCCGCGATCTGGTTGTGAAACCCTTCGACGGCGAGCGGCGGAAGCGCCTGTCCGGTCGTCGTGTCGACCACCGAGACGATGCCGCCATGGTGCGCGACCCACACCTTGCCGTGCCCGACCGTGAGGGACATCGCGTCCGCTCCGACCTCGGCCACGCGGGTCACCGACGCGTCGCCCGGCCCGACGCGGACGATCGCGCCCGAGGCCGACGAACCGTGGGTCCAGAGCAGCGCCCAGAGGGTTCCGTCCTCGGCCCAGACCGCGTCTTGCGGGGCGTCGGGCAGGCGCGCCAGTCGGGTGACCTCGGCGGCGCCGGGCGGCTGCGTCCAGACGGTCTGATCGGTCACCGACATGACCTGGACGGTGCCGTCACCCGAGAGATGAACGCGGGTGGGCAGGCGCCCCGCGCGGGTTCGGCCGAGCACGACGCCGGTGACGTAGTCGACGTGGGCGATGGTCCGTCCGCCGCTCTCGGCCACCCACGCTTCGGTGCCATGGGCGGAGAGCCCTTCGGGCCAGCGGCCGATCGCGATGGAGCGCTGAAGGGTGATCGGCGCCGTCGGCGCGGGGATCGGCGCTGGCGCTGCTTCCGGCGCGGCGGGCTGCGCGGCGGGCTGTGCGACAGCGGGCTGCGTGGCGGGCCGTGCGACGGGCTGCGCGACGGGCTGCGCGGCAGCGGGTTGATCGTTGCCGCGATCGCGGGTGCGACGCGCGCAGGCGGGTTGCAGCGAGAGGGCGCAGAGCAACGCGAGGTGCCGGTGAGGGTTCATCGGTGGTGCCGTCGGGGTACCACAGGAATCCGCGAGGAGGATCGTTGCCAGTGAGGGTCGGCCGCGTGACTCGCTCGATGCTACCGACGAATCAGGCGGAGCACCCCGAGCAGGATGATCGCGCCGATGAAGGCGACGAAGATGGTTCCGGGCAGGCCGCCGAAGGGAACCGCGACGTGGAGCTGCCGGAAGACGAAGCCGCCGATGAAGGCGCCGACGACGCCGACGACGATGTCGCCGATGAGGCCGAGCGCGCCGCCCACGACGGCCGAGGCGAGCCAGCCGGCGATGAGTCCCACGACGGCCCAGGTGATGAGAGTCTCGATGGTCATGGCGCCTGCATGGTGACCACTGCTCCGCAGCGCAATGCGCTCGCGCGGCGAGGGCCCGTCAGCGCGCCGCCAGGATCACCGCTTCGTTGTGGTGCCGTTCGAGGTGCTTCAACCGAAGGAAGGGCCAACCCCGGGCGGCGAGGCGGAGGCGTGCCGCGGCGAGCACGTCGTAGCCCTCCTTGCCCTTGAACTTCACCGTGGCGACGACCCGTCGACAGAGGCCGTCCTTCATCCAGCGGTCGACCAGATCGATGGTTCGTGGCGGCTCGCAGATGACGTCGCAGATGAGCCAGTCGACGGGGGCGGGCGGGCGGTAATCGAACGCGCTCCCGATCACCATCTCGAGCGACGCGTGACCCAGCGCGGGCGGTGCGAGGGGTGAGCGGTCGACGGCGGTCACGCGCGCGCCGCGCACCAGCGCCTTCCATGACCAGCCTCCTGGTGATCCGCCGAGGTCGACGCACGACTCGCCCGCGGCGGGCGCGAGGCCCATCCACGCGAGGCCCTCTTCGAACTTCCCGTAAGCCCGCGACGGCGCGGTCTTGTCGTCGGCGACGGGCGCGATGCCCGCGGGCCAGGGCATCACGTCGAAGCCGCCCGACGGGAGCGCGCGCGGTCGCGCCGCCGACACGAGCAGCGAGGTGCGACCGACGATGGCGACCTGCAACACCACCACCTCCGCCCAACGCGCCCGCGCCGGGCGAGCGGCGTAGCGACGAAACGACGCCCGACGACGCGCGCGCAGCACCGCCAGCAGCGCGGCCTCGGTCTCCTGCACCCGCGCGCTGAGGCTCTGGTACTGCTCGGCGTTGGGGACGAAGACGTGCAGGGTGAAGGTGCGATCTTCGGCGTCGAGGACGGGCGCAAAGACCGCGAACGCCGCCTCCGCTGCGTCCGCGGGTGTCTCCCCTCGCACGAAGGAGGCGGAGGGCATCTGCTGCCGCGCGAAGATCGGATCGACGGGCGACGGCAGCGCGCGACGGACGGTGACGATCGAAGGCCAACGGGGCTCACCCTCGGCGCGGTCGACGGCGCCGAGCTCGCCCGCGAGCGCACCCTCGAAGCCCGCGGACGAGATGAAGGCGTGGAGGGGAGGGGAAGCGGCGCTCACGGTGCGGCTCTACGATGGTTGGGCGAGGTCCGAGGGAGGCTCGCGTTACCTGGCGAACGTGGCGTCGCAGTACCCGAGGTTTTCGGCGCCGCTCGCGAACTGTGACGAGACCTCGTGGTGCCAGTACCAGCGGTTGCGGTTCGGGTCGACGGTGAACGAGCACATGTCGCCGAGCTGCCGGAAGGTCGCGACGTCGGTGGTCGGGCCGGCGGGGAGGCGGGTGCGCCGGATGGCGTTGGGGCCGTTGATGTAGACGAGCGAGATCGCTCCCTCGAAGAACTCCGCGACGCCCCACGACGCCCACGTCTCGCACGAGGCCATGACGATCGAGACGTCGATCGACCCGAGGTCGGTCACGACCCCCGACGGGAGGTCGATGTTGTAGGCGCGTCGGCCTGTGAAGATCACCGCGCGGCCGTAGCCCGAGAAGATTCCGACGGGTGAGAGGCCGGGCAATCGGATGGGGGTCGAGAGCTGCTGCGACATCCCCAGCGGCGCCCCGGTGAGGCCGTTGATGAGCGCGAGGTCGGTGATCGTGGCGGCCCCGGCCATGGGCACGGGCATGCCCATCTGTCGAAGCGAGTACACCTGCCCCGACGCGAGGTCGGAGAGCAGCCCGTCGTCGACGCGCCCGATGGGGCGGACCGCGAGCGTGTCGAGGTCGAAGCGCCCGACGCTCATGTCGCCGTTGTAGAAGACGCTCTCGCGCGAGATGGCGATGCCGCCGCGGTCGTCGCCCGTCGCCCGCTCGTGATCGACCGAGACGCAGTTCGTGGGCAGCAGGCGCGTGATCTGGAAGTTCACGCCCGTGAGCGGCGGCGCCCTCCCGCAGGCGCCCGCCTGGCACGTCATGCCGGCCGGGCAGACCAGGCCGCAGGCGCCGCAGTTGGTGGAGTCCGACCGCGGGTCCGCGCACAGCCCGCCGCAGAAGATCGTGCCGGGCGCGCAGATCGGGGCGCAGACGCCGCCGCTGCACGCCGCGCCGAAGGGGCAGGCGCGGCCGCAGGCGCCGCAGTTGGCGGAGTCGGTGGAGAGGTCGACGCAGAGACTCCCGCAGAGGGTGCGCCCCGGCCCGCCGCAGTCACTGAAGCAGCGCCCGCCGGTGCAGGTCTGCCCGGGAGCGCAGACGGTGTTGCAGCCGCCGCAGTTGGACCGGTCGGTGGAGAGGTCGACGCAGCGGACGCCGCAGAGCGAGGTGGGCGCCGTGCAGGGCGCCGTGCGGCACCGGCCGTTGACGCATGCACTCTCGGCGCAGGCGAGGCCGCACGCGCCGCAGTTGACGTTGTCGCTGCGGGTGTCGACGCAGCGGCCCGAGCAGAGCGTCTGGAAGTCGGCGCAGCCTGGGGTGATGTCGGGCACGGGCGGTCGGTCGACGACGGGGACGTCGGGCAGCGGTGGGAGCTCGTTGGTGGGCGGCGTGTCGGTCACGTCGCCCGCGTCGGAGGGGTCGAGCGGCTCGCGGAGCAGCGTGCGAGCGCCACAGCCGGCGACGAACAACGCGACGATCAGCGCGCGAGTGACGGTCTTCATGGCGCGGGAGGGGAGCACGGCGGGAGCGGCGGCATCAAGGACGCGTCAGCCGCGGAGTCGGCTCGCAACCAGCGCGAGCACCAACAGCACTGCCACCACCACCGCGACGAGGACGAGCACGTTGGGGCCGCGCTTCGGCTCCGGCGGCGGCGGCCGCAGCGGCGCCGGGTCGGCCCCGACGATGCTCACCGTCGCCTGTCGACCGGGCATCACCGCGGCCTCGGCCTCGGCCGCCTTCGCCTCCGCGATGAGCGCCTGCACCACGTCGTCCTTGGGCTTCGCGACCGGCGCTGCCACCACCGGCGCCGCCACCGCGGCGCGCGCCTCCTCGGCCTCGAACTCCTCGCGCGCCGGTCGGAAGAACTCCCGCACCGTCGTGCCCACCGCTCGCTGCGCCGATGCGCGGTCGGCCGGGACCTGCGCCGCGAGCTCGGCCCGCAGCGCCGTGAGCGTGTAGGTCGTCTGCGATCGCAGCCGCGAGAGCAGCGCCGCGACGCGCGACGACGGCGCCACCCGCATCGCCTCCAGCAGGGTCAGCACGCCGACCTGCGGGGCGCGGGCGTCGTCGGTCAGTGCGCACGGCGCGCTGAGACGCACCACCCCGCGGCCGTCGACCTCGACCCCGGACGGGTCGAGCGTCATGGCGTCGTCGTCCATCGCGTCGACCGCCATCAACGCGATGGCCAGCGCGACCTCCGCGGGCATCGTCGCGTCGCGGCCCGCCATCGCCCGCGCCAGGTCGTCGAGCGCCACCGCGCGGCTCATGGCGCCCTCCACGTTTCAGGTCCCGTCGTGTGCGTCACCATCGGGTCGGGAGGCTACGTGCGGACGCGGGCGTTGGTCCATGGCGCGCCACTGACCCGGTGGTGGTAGGAAGGAAGTCGATGTTCGCGAACGTCCTCCATTCCCGGCAGGTCGTCCCCGTCGAGCCCGTCTACCGGATGTCGGTGGCGCAGTATCACGCCGCCATCCGCGCCGGGGTGTTCACGGACGACGATCCCATCGAGCTCCTCGAAGGGGTGCTGGTGCTCAAGAAGGCGAAGAACCCGCCGCACGTCATCGCGCTGGCGAAGCTCCTGCACGCGCTCGTTGGGCACATCCCCGACGGCTGGTCGGTGCGCTCGCAAGATCCGATCACCCTCGACGACGGTGAGCCCGAGCCAGACCTGGCGGTGATCCGTGGCCGCGCGGAGGACTATCCCGATCGTCACCCGGGCGCTGGGGATGTCGCGTTGGTCGTCGAGGTGTCCGACTCCACGCTCGACCGCGATCGCGGCATCAAGTTGCGCAGCTACGCTCGCGCCGGCATCCCCGTGTACTGGATCGTCAACCTGGTCGATCGCTGCGTCGAGCGGTACGCCTCGCCCGACGCGACGGCCTCGACGCCCGTCTACCGCACGCGTGCGACCTATGGCCTCGGGGACGTCGTCGACGTGCTCATCGGCGGAGTCGCCAGCGGTGTCGTCGAAGTCACCGCCGTCCTGCCCTGAGAGGGGTTCAGCGGCGGAGTTCTCCGACGACGTTGGCTTCGCACGCCATGGTCAGCGCCGCGGCCGCGTTGCGCTCGTTGCGATGACGACACCGGCGGCGGGACTCGCCCGAGCACTCGTCGATGGCGACCGGCACCCGCACGTGCGCCGCGCCCCACGCCGCGTCGGCGGTACGGCCCACGCCGCAGGTCTGTTGCAGCCACCGCTCGACCATCGCCGGGTCGGGCGGCGCCACTTCGGGGCGCGCGAGCTCGTGGGCGAAGGCGGCGGCTGGCATCGCGTCGAGGTCGCGGGGGACGAGCGCGGGCCCGTGGAGACCGCCCGCTCGCGGGTGTTCGTCTTCCGGGTCGATCAGCCCGCGTCGCCCGCTCAGTGACCCTGGTCGCGCGCCCGCTCGACCCGCTGGAAGAAGGCCGCGTCGGCGAGCGTGCCCACCAGCCGCGCGCGCGTTCGGGCGAAGGCCGACTGCCACTGCTCCCGCTGCGCCGCCGTCGGCGTGTCGACGACCATGCCGTGGGCGCGGAGCGGGGTGACGGTTCCGTCGTCGTCGCGGCGCACGTTGCGCTGGAGGAGACCCGCATACTGCGCGGCGGTCTCGCGCAGCGCCGTCTGCAACTCAGGCGCGAGGCCCTCCACCTGCGAGCGGCCGAACACCAGCGCGCCGATCTCGATGGCGACCGGGTGGTCGGTCATGTGCGAGAGCTGCGCGGCCCACTGGAGCGACGCCACCGCGATGGGGCTCGCGATGATCGTGTCGATCTGGTGCGTCTGTAGCGACGTGAGCACCTCGCCGATCTGGAGCGGAACCCCCCGCGCATGCAGCTCGGCGTAGAGCGGTTCGGCCACGAGGTCTTCGCGCCACTGAAACGGATGCGTCGACGCAAACTCCGCGGGCCCCGGAATCGCCCGCGTGGAGAACACCCGATCGAGCCCGGCGTCGCCCCACCCCAGCAGCGTGAAGCCCGCCTGCGCGTAGGCCGCGTCGAGCTCGGGCCGCATCGCGTCGCGCGCCCGGTCGAGCTGCGCGTAGTCCGCGAAGAGCCCCGGTGATTGAAACACCAGCGTCGGGCGGTGGATCTCCCCGAGCCCGACGCCCGTGAGCGCCGCGCCGTCGATCCGTCGCGCGCGGATCTTCCGCACCACCTCGGCCTCATCGCCCTGCACCCCGTTGGGGTAGAAGCGCAGCGCGAGGGCGCCGTGGGTGCGCCGGCGGAGCTCGCGGTTCCAGGCGTCGAAGCCGCGCATCCAGGTGGAGCCGATGGGCGCGAGCGTGGCGACGGAGAGCGTGCGCGGCGCGGGCGCGGTGGCCGCGGGCTGCGCGACGACCGCGGCCGGGACGATGAGAGCGAGGGCGAGGGCGGTGCGGGTCAAGGGGGCACCTCGGCAGCGGGCGCCTCGGCGGGGGGAAAGAGCGCGTCGGCCTCGGTGAGATATCGCAGCGCGCGGCGCTTGGCGACGAGGTTGGCGAGGCGCTCGTCGGGCAGCACGTCCCCCGCGTCGATGACCTCCTGGAGAAGTCGGGTGTAGAGCGCGCGGTCCTGCACCTGGATGGCGTAGGTGCGGGCGTAGAGCACCTGGTACGTGAGCATCGCGCGATGGGAGGTGGCGAGCGCGGCCTCGAACTCCCGGCGCGCGAGGTCGGGCTGTCCGCCGAGGCTGGTCGGCGTGCTCGCGTGGTAGACGGCGAAGAGCGCGTCGATGGCGCCGCGGTAGTAGTGCGGGTCGAGCTGGCGGGCGCGCTCGGCGAGGGCGACGGCGAAGGGCAGGTCGAGCAGCGCCGAGGAGTCGTCGACGCTCAGCGAGATGAGCGAGGCCCAGGCGTTGGCGGTCCAGTAGAGGGCGGGGACATCCTCGGGGCTGTCGAAGCGCTGGAGGTACGCGCGCCACGGGTCGATGCCGCGTCGGGTGACGGCCTCGGCGCCGCCGTCGGCGTGGTGCCGCACGTCGAGGAAGATCAGCCCGAACATCTTCCCGCGCCGGTACGCTGCGCGCGCTCGGAAGCGCCAGTACTCCTCGCGCTCCTCGTTGTCGGCGGCGCGGGCGCGCTCCATGTGGTCTTCGAGAAAGGCGTACCCGTACGACGCGTAGCCCTGCACGAGCTCGACGAGGAGGTCTTCGTTGTCGCGGGCGACGCGCCAGACGCTCTCGACGGCGACGAGGCTCGCGGGCGCGCCGGCCTCGGCGAAGTCGATGTCTTCGAGGGTGTTGATCTGCGGCGAACCGGCGTGCAGCAGGTCGGCCGTGGAGTCGGCGGTGAGCCGACGGAGGTTGCACGCGTCGAGGGCGAGCGCGCCGAGAAGGGCGAGCGCGATGCGGCTGAGGGTGGTGGGGTACAAGCGGCTCCGCTCCGGTCAGGGGTGGCGAGGCCGCGAGGGTACGAGGAGCGGGGGCCGGGGTGTCAACCGCGCACCCGGTGGTGCCCTGAGCGGAGGCCCAGTGTCCCAGGTTGAGAACCCACGTCGCTCACGCCGGAGTTCACCGTGCCGTCCCCTCCGCTCACCGCGCTCGGTTCACTCCGGGCTATTTCAGGCGGATCGCCCCGCCTGGGGCGGGGCTCTGTTTACCTGCTTGGATAAAACAGCATGGCCATGAAGTGGTCACTGGAGCCCCGCTTCAGGCGGGGCGATCCGCCTGAAATAGCCCGGAGTGAACCGAGCGCGGTGAGCGGAGGGGGCGGCACGGTGAACTCCGGCGTGAGCGACGTGGGTTGTCCTATCTCAAGGATCACCGGGATGGGAGTGTCCCGACTCGGACACTGCCACGCACCTCGGGATGTAGCCGTCGTCACCGAGCCTCTGGCAGACTCCGGACCGATCAGGGAGTAACGATCCAATGGAATGTCCGAAGTGCCATCAGGCGGTCGAATCGAGTGAGCTCGGCCAGTTGTCCCCTGGAGAGAAGGGCAAGGCCCTCATCACCGACTGGAGGGTCTGGGCGCTGGCCTTCGGCGTAAACCTCGCCGCCGGAGTGGGCGGCAGCATTCTCCACCTGGGGACGGGCATCGGGCTCGTGTCGGGCGCGGGCGTCGGGGCCGTCATCGCCTTCCGCGCGAAGGGGCTACGCCGCTGCCCGCGTTGCAACGCCGCGGCGCACTTCCCCGATCAGCCCTGGTAGGTCACGGCACCTCGTGGTGCGGGTGGTGGCCGCGGTACCAGAGGAAGTTCGCCGCGAACAGCCCGAGCATCGCCCCGACCCCCGAGAAGAGCACGGTCTGGAACGACAGCTCCTGCTCGATGCGTACTCCGGTGTTGTAGCCGACGATGGAGGCGAGGGCGCCGCCGATGACGGCGCCGATGAGGCTCGCGCCGACGTTGGCGGCGGGGCTCTGATCGGCCCCGTCGGTCTTCAAGAGCAGGCTGGCAATCCCGCCCACGGTGACGCCGAGAACGACCCAGACGATGAGGCTCATCATGGTGACTCTCCTTCGCTGTGGATGACTGCGGTGCGTGACCAATCTGGCACCCTGCCACCCGCGTCGGCAGTGGTCACCTGCGAGCCTGCGCGAGCGTCCGCTACCGCGGGTCGTGGGCCTCGACCGCGAAGCTGAAGCGCACCGATGGCACCCGGAAGCACAGCGGCTCGGCCTCACCCGCGATGGCGCGCGCGGCGCGGGAGACCACCGCGCCGACCATCGGCTCGCACGCGTCGAGGGGAATGCCGAGGTCGATCTCCTGCCGCGACACCCGGCGCCGCAGCGGCTGGCTCGACATGGCCCGATCTTGCGGGACGCAGTACGCCAGAAACGCCCGGTAGTCGTCCCAGCACTCGCGCCACGCGCCTTCGAGGGAGGGCGTCGTCGAGGGGCGCAGCGTGGCCTCGCAGTCGGGGCCGCTGCCTTCGCCGGGGACGAGCGAGACCCGCATGGCGCCGTCGGCGTCGCGGGTGACGCCAGCGTGTGCGAGGACGTGCATGGGCATCGCCTCGGTGAGCATCCGCGCGCCGAGCGCGATGGGCGTGCTGGTGACGGCGTTGGTGACGAAGTAGATGCCGCGGCGTTGGGTTCGCGGGTCGACGACGTGGATGCGCCAGTTGGTCTGGACGGGTGAGGGGAGCAGTCGACGCAGCGGCCCGAGCGCGCCGAAGCCGAAGTGACCGTGCTGGTACGTGAGGAAGGTGAAGAGCGCGTACGCGCCGTTGGGGCCGAGGCGCTGGAGCTCGAGACCGGGCGGAACGAGGTGCGCCACGCGATCGACCGGGAGGAGGTAGTTCACGTAGACGACGTCGGTGATGTCGCTGCGCATCTCGACTTCGGGGAGAGGTTCGAGGAGGGCGCCGAAGAGGCGGCTGTTGGCGAGGGCGTCCGCGGCGCGCGCGATGGGGTTGCGCGACGGGTGGCGCCACGGCGCGAGGCGGCCGTGGGTCTCGGTCGGTCGGTGGCGACGGAGCACACGCTCGGTGACGAGGCCGAGCCACACCTGGAGCAGCGTGAAGCCGACGGCGTTGGCCGCGGAGACGAAGGCGGGCGGCGGTCGCAGTGACGGCGGGAGCAGCGCCGCGGAGACGGCCACGGCCATGGTCGACCACAGCAGAACCGACAGCCATGTGAGGGCGCGCGACCAGGCGCCGCCGCGGGCGAAGCACCAGGTCCAGCCGAGGGCGGCGAGGGTGTAGAAGAGGGCGCCCCAACCGGCGGTGAGGGGAAAGGCCCAGCGCTCGAAGGCGAGGTACTGCGCGACGTCGGCGCGGGCGAGCGCGACGCCGCGGGTGACCCACAGGCACTGCGAGAGCTGGTCGGGGATGACCGCGACGACGGTGAGCGCGAGCGTGGCGACGGCCGCGGCGCGCGGCACCCAGCGGGCGCGGACGAGGGCGACGGCGAGCGCGAGGTCGGCGACGGCGCAGAGCTGCCACGGGAGCCAGCCGAGGCGGAAGCGCCAGGGGTGCTCGGCGATGGTGGCGATGCGGGCGAGGTCGGAGGTGGCGGTTCCGCCGGGGAGCACCGGGAGGAGGAGGGCCGCCATGGAGAGCATGGCGAGGGCGTGGATGACGAAGTTGAAGAGCAGGGCGCGTTCGAGCGCGCGGTCGGTCGGGGTGTACTCGCCGATGGGGCTCACGGTGGGGTAGGCGGGAGTGTCAGCGGCGGGAGCGAGACGGGTCAACCATGGGGCGCGGCGCACGCGAATCGGATCACCGCCAGCAGCGCCATCAACCCGAAGAGGAGGAGCCCCGGACTGAGACCAGACGTCAGCGACTTCGACGGGGCGAGCGCTGTCGACCCCGCGCCGAGTCCATCGAGCCGCGCCTTCGCGTCGCGCGCGATGCTCGATCCGGGCGGGCAGTTCGCGACGATCCAACCGAGCTCGGCGCGGGCCTCCGAGGGGCGGCCGACGTCCGCGAGCAGCATGCCGAGATGGAAGCGCGCCGGCACCAGCCCGGGGGCCATCGTGATGGCGCGGCGGAGGGATTTTTCGGCTTCGTCCAGGCGGTTCAGGCCCCGCAGAGAGATCCCGTGGTTGCCCCACACGTTGGCGTCGGAGGGCGTGTGCTGGAGCGCCAATTCGAGGTGGGGGAGCGCCTCGGCGTGGCGTTTCGCCGTCACGAGGAACCCCCCGCGGAGTCCGTGCGTGTCGGGCTTCGCGGGGTTGATCACCGCGGTGCGCTCGATCATCGCCAGCGCCTCGTCGATGCGCAGCAGGGCGTTCAGGGTGAGTGCGCGGCAGCGGAGCACCATGAGCGATCGGGGCGCGAGCGCGAGCGCTGCGTCGAGGTCGACGAGCCCATCGCCGGGTTGACCCGCGTCCGTGCGGGCAGCCCCGCGGGCGCAGAGCAGCGTCGCGCGAAGGAGAGGTTCCGTGACGCGGGGGAGCGCCGGGTCGACGACCGCGACGACCGCCTCGACGCCGCGCGCGATGGTGAGAACGGCTCGCCGCGCCTGAGCCTCCTGAAAGTCGGGGTGGGCTGCGACCAGGGCGTCGAGGTCCTCCACCCGGGTCGACGCGAGGCGCTGCCACAGGTCCCAGCGCACCAGGGACCATGCGGGCTCCAGCACCGTCGCGAAGGGCGTCACCATGGCGGGCGAGCCGCCAGACGGCGCGAGGGTCCGCATCCACGGGGTCGCGAAGAGGGCGTCTTCTTCGGCCTCGGAACGTTGTTCCGGGCCACGCTCCACCGCAGTCACACAGACCGCGCCCAGGTAGCGGCCGAAGAGATCGTGCGGATGTACCTTCGTGCCGACGCGTTGCATCACGAAATCGCAGTCGTGCGTGTTGAGCGCGACCGACACCGCATCGATGATGTCGTCGGGCGGGAGCGGCGCCGCGAACCCGCCGCCACGCGCAGCCCCGCCGAGCGCTCGACCCACCCAGAGCAGCATGGCGACCAGTTCGCGGCCGAGGTGTTCATGCGCGGCGAGTCCGTTGGCGCGCCAGGTGGCAGCCTGCACGGCGTCGGGCGTGGCGCGTTGTTCGAGGCGGCCGAGGGCCGCGCGGGCTGCCGCGAAGTCCCCGTCGAGCTCGTGGAGGTCGGCGGCGTGGAGGAAGTGGTTGGCGTCGCCCGTTCGCTCGCCGATCGACAAGAACTGCTCGGCGCGGGCGCGCAGCCCGGCGGGCGGGTCGTTGAGCACGGCCGCGAGCGCGAGGGTGGAAGCGTCGATGGGGTCGAACGCGCGTACCGAAGGGTGGTCGAGGTTGCCGACGTCACCGCGGGCGCGCCGCAGCTCGGTGTAGCGCGCCGGTTCGGCGAACTGGAGGGCGACGTCGCTTGCGACGCCGGGCAGGAGGTCGACGTCGGCGGCCATCGAGTAGTGCTCCAGGGTGGTTCCGGTCGCGTCCCGGAGCGACAACTGGAGGCGCCACGCGTCCGGCGGATAGGGCGCCGGGGAGAGCTCGATGAGCATCGTCGCGCCGTCGGCCAGCGGATCGGGGAGCAGGTCGAAGCGCTCCGTCTGCGCGAGCGCGCTGCGCATCCCGTCGAGGAGAGCCTCGCGATCGAGCGCCTCCGGGAGCGGATCGGTGGACCACACGAGCGCGAGGGGAACGCGAGGCGGAGGATCGGACATGCGTCGGATACGAGTCGGGGCGCACCGTGGGTGTCAAGCGAGCGACTCGCCAACTGAGGTTCGGAGTAGGCGTTGTCGTGGGACGGAGAGCGCCCACTGCGCGGTTGCGGACGGCCCGCACGCGGGCCTGCAACCGCTGAAGTGGGAGCCTGGAGCTGGGCGTCCCGCCGCCGCGGGACTTCCTGCATGCGCGCCGGTCGCTCGCGCGACCGTCGAGAGGGTGAAGGAGTCTGCTCCCGAGCCGTTCGGTGAGTTCCTATATCCACTCGTCGAGCGCAGAGCGCTCGGCGCTCCGACAGGAAGTCCCGCGCAGGCGGGACGCCCATCTCCAGGCTCCCACTTCAGCGGTTGCAGGCCCGCGTGCGGGCCGTCCGCAACCGCGCAGTGGGCGCTCCGTCCCACGCCAACCCCTACTCCGAATCCCAGCTCGCCAACGCTTGCATCGCTCGGATGGCGGAGGGCTGGTTCCCCGTTCACCCCCGCCGCGGACGTCCCTCGCGCGGTACGTCGTCGAGGTCGACCGCCTGCGTGAAGCGCGTCGGGTCGGGGTTGTCGTTGCCCGTCGACCCGACGACCCGGTCGGCCCCGTCGGTCCACCACGTCGCGAAGCCCGCCGGGGCGCCGCGGTACACGTTGCCCGACGCCGGGTCGTAGACGTCCACCGTCTCGCGCACGCCGTTGACGGCCCGCCGGTGCACCTCGTCGCCCGACGCCTGCTGCGCGCGCCACGCGTCCATGTTCATGTCGCCGACCTGCTGGTTGGTCTGCGCGCTGATGCTGGCGCGCTGGGCGTGCGCCGCGATGGCCTCCATGCCGCTCTGCGCCTGCATCTGCAGGATGCGATTGCCCGTCTCGATGCTGTCCATGACCATCTGGTGCTGGGCGTTTTGCATCTGCTGCCACGCCGGGTTGGTCACATACGAGCGGCAGATGGCGAGCAGCGTCGCCTCCACGTGCCCCCACTCGCGCGCGGGCCCGACGAGCGCCGTCACAAACGGAACCCACGTCAGCCCCATCGGCCCCGGCATACGCAGCGTGAGCACGTCGACGAGGCCGCGCCGATCGACGTCGGGGAGGTCGAAGGTGACGCCCGCGAACTCGGCACCCTGCTGGAGCATCGTGTACACCCTGGGCCGCGACTCGGGGCGCGGGTCTCCGCGCAGCATGGTCTCGACGTCGCGGTGCCCGGTTGGCTGGAAGCTGGTCGCGCCGAGCTCGCGCGCAAGGTGGCGGGCGTACTCCGCCGCGAAGAACGCTGGCGGCGTGTACGGGCGCAGCGCGACGCCCGGCATGGGCATTCCCATCATCCCCATCATGCTCGTCGAGGGGTCGACGAAGGAGGGGATGCGCGGGTCTGATCCGCGGAGCTCGGCGCTGCCCGCGGGGCTCTGCACGCGGTACCACGGGCGCGGAACCGACCCGTCGCGGACGATGCCCCCGGAGGCGCGCCACCCTTCGGGGTGCACGATGGAGAACGACCCCTCGACGGGGTCGACGAAGCGGACGAAGCGCGGAGCGGAGTTGGTCGGGTCCACGGCGATGACCGTACGACCGCGAGCTCGACGCGGCGAGCGCGACGAGGAGGCAAATCGGAGCCTTGACCAAGGAGGTTGGCCAGGGCAGCTTCGGGCAGTGGTTTTCTCGCGCGGGAGAGGCTGATGAGCATCGTCAACGTCGGTGCCGCCAAGACCCAGCTCTCGCGTCTCATCGAGGCGGCGCTGGCGGGCGAGGAGGTGGTCATCGCACGCGCGGGCAAGCCGGCCGTGCGCCTGGTTCCGATCTACGAGGGGCCGCGCAGGCCCGGGGCCTATGCAGGGAAGGTCACGGTCGACGCGGCGTTTTTCGAGCCGCTGCCTGACGACGAGCTCGACGCGTGGGAGCGATGAGGCTGCTGGTCGACACCCACGCGGTGTTGTGGTGGCTGGCGGACGACAAGCAGCTCTCGCGACCCGCGAAGAGGGCCATGCAGAGCCGCGCCAACGCCCTCTTCGTGAGCGCCGCATCGGTCTGGGAGATCGCGACGAAATACCGGCTCGGAAAGCTCCCGGGCGTGGCGGCCCTGATGGATGACCTCCCGGGTCATCTCCAGCGCAGCGGGTTCGAGCTGCTCTCCATCAGCGCTGCCCACGCCGAGCTCGCGGGCTCCTTCGCGAGCGATCACCGCGACCCCTTCGACCGCATGCTCGCCGCGCAGGCCCGGCTCGAACCGATGCCCATCGTCAGCGTCGACCCGGCGCTGCGCGCGTTCGGCGTCGACATCGTCTGGTAGGACCAACGACCCCGTGAACCGTCGCTTCGTCGGGCGACCCGCACGCGGCGTGAGCGTCTCCTGCGGAGGGCCCGTCACCCGAACTTGATCGCGAGCGTTCGCTGCACCGCCGGGCGCTCGGCGATGCGCGCGGCCCACGCCGCTACGTGGGGCCACTGGTCGAGCGACAGCCCGAGGCGCTTCGGGTCTCGCACCCACGGCCACGTCGCGATGTCGGCGATGCTGTACTCGCTCCCCGCCAGGTACGGAGCCTCCCCCAGCCGCTTGTCGAGCACCGCGTACAGGCGCTCGACCTCGTCGAGGTAGCGCTTCTTCGCGTAGGGCGAATCGTCGCGCGTGATGAAGTGGTTGGCCTGCCCGAACATCGGCCCCACGCCGCCCACCTGGAAGAACAGCCAGCTCATCACCTGGAGCCGATCGGCCGTCGTAACGGGCAGGAAGCGCCCGTACTTCTCGGCGAGGTATTGCAGCACGGCGCCCGACTCGAAGATGGTCACCCCCGCCTCGCCGTCGACCATCGCGGGGATCTTCCCGTTGGGGTTGATCGCCCTGAACGCCGGCTCGTGCTGGTCGCCCTTCCCGAGGTTGATGGGCTTCAGCGTGTACGGGATGCCGAGCTCTTCCAGCAGGATGAGGGGCTTGAGGCCATTGGGGGTTCCCCAGGTGTAGAGGTCGATGGTCGTCATTGGGTCTTTCACTCCGGCGGGTACAGGGGGACGGTCGCGCGCCCACCATGAAGCGCAATGGCGGCTTCGTCGATGGCGCTTCTCGGGTCATCGCGGAGGTACCATCGCGGTGATGTCGGACGCGCCCTTGAAGGGCTCGACCTCGCCACGGAGGACACCAATGGTCGCAGTCGACAAGCACAGCGCCGTCTTCCCCTGGCGAAGCGGTCTCCCGCGATCGAGGTCGTCCCGCACCCAATTCCCGCGCGAGGCGAGCGACGTCCGTGCGCTCGACGGTTGATCCAGGGGTCGTGCGGAGTCGACGCCGTCTGGACAACGCCGAGGCCCTCCGTCAATGCGTGAAGGCCCCCCAATGCCACGTACGCTACCGCTGAACCGCGCGCCCTCCCTGGCGGCGTGGGCCCTCCTCGCGGCCTGCAACTCTGCTGGAAGTGATCGGCCCGGCGTCCTGATCCCCTCGATCGATGTGCCGATGCGTGAGCCTTCGTCCGACGCCGCGCGAGATGCGGCCCCGGTCGACGCGCCCGCGATCGATGCAGGCCTCGCCGACGCGCCCGCCCTCGACGCGCCCGCCCTCGACGCGCCCGCCCTCGACGCGCCCGCCCTCGACGCGCCCGGTCCGACCCCGCCGACGGACGTACCTCCCTCGATGCCCGGCGGGCGGCGCGGCCTGCGGCGCGTCCGCGGCGTGGCCCTGGCGAGCACCGCCGTGGGTACGCCCCACGCGACACGGCTGTTCGTGCGCGATTCGGACGTCGTGGTGCTCGACAGCAACGACGTGCAGCTCGTGACCGACAGCGGGCGAGGCTTCAGCGCCGAGGTTCTCTTCACCTTCGCCTCGCCGCGCTGCACCGTCGGCGCGCTCAACGGCGCGCAGGTCGTCTGCGGCGCGCACGGCGACACCGTCGTCGAGTCCGTCGACCTCGCCCGCCGCGCGATGGTCTCCCGCTTCCGGGCGACGGCCGACGCCCTCCGGGGTCTCTTCGACATCGCCCGGCAGTCCGACGGGCTCTGGATCGCCACCGCCGACAACGTGCTGGAAGTCGTCCCCTTCGGGGCGGACGGTGCGCCCGACGCGTCGCGCCGGCGGGTCGTCGCGCGCGGCTCGTTTCGCACGGCGGTCGGCGACGGGGCGACGCGCGTGGCCGCCTGGGACGCCGCGACCGGCGAGGTGTCGCTCTTCGAGGGCGCCACCCTCCTGCGTCGCGTCGCGGTCGACGGCCCGCTGATCGGCGGCCGCTGGCGGGGTGGGGTGTTCTACGCGGCCCTCGGCTCGGCGGGCGTGGCGCGGCTCGATCCCGCCTCGGACGCCATCATGTGGCGCGTGCACCCGCCCGCGGTGGCGACGAGCGTCGACCTCGACGACGCGACCCTGCTGGTCGGTTCGACCACGGGCGCGTTCGCGTACGCCCTGGCGGCGGGCGAGGGTCGCCCCTTCGGCTTCGTCCCGGCCGAGTACGGCGTCCTCGACGTGGCGCTGCGCGGCGGGCGGGCCCTCGTGCTCGATTGGCGAACCCTCACGGAGTTCGAGATCGACCCGGACGGTGGGGCGACGACGCTCGACACGGCGCGCGGGTACCTCGTGAGCTCCGACGCGCCCGTGATGGTCCCGGCCCGCAACGTGGGGCGCTCGCCGTACATCGGATCGGGCACGACCATCGCCGCGGGGGCGGTCGCGCGCTTCCCGCTCAGCGCGTCCATGAACGACGGCTTCGGCGTCCCGCTCGGCGAAGCCAGCGTCAACCTGGTGAGCCGCGCGGCCGCCACGCCCCCGCGCGTGGGCGACCCGTGGCCCTTCGCGCCGACGCGCTTCGCGTCGATGCAGCTGCTGCTCCTCGAACGAAGCTGCGCCCTCCAGTACCCGCTCTGGAAGGAACTCCTCTACCTCGCGCTCCGCCCCTCGGCGGGCGACCCGGTGAGGGTCCTCGGGTTCATCGACCTGCCCGAGGAGACCGCGCGATGGAGCGCCCTGTGGGGCCTGCCGGGTCGGTCGTGGTCGGAGCTCATCGACCTGCCCGCCGGCCTCGACGCCGGTCGCGCGCTGGGGGTGACCCCCGTCATCGGCGGCCCCGACACCGACGCGGTCTACGATCTCGACGCGACCGGTCGCGTGGTCAACTTCGCCAACCAGTGGCGGGGCCGCCACGCGCTGCCCTCGCCGCTGTAGAGGGAGCCGCAACGGTGTCAGCTCGTGGAGTGCGGCGAGCACCGAGACGTCGCCGACGTCGCCCGCACGTCGCTACCTCGCTCCCGGCCCCGGGACCTTCCCCTCTTCGTTGCGATCTGTCGCGGGCGGAGGCTCCGGCCACAGCGCGCCCACCGCCGCGCGCAGCGCTTCGGGCAGCGCTCGTTCGCCCGCCGCGAGCACGGGCTCCAACTGTTCGACCCGCGTCGCGCCGAGGATGGGCGCCGTCACACCCGGGTGGCTCATCACCCACGCCACCGCGAGCGCCGCCGGGTGCCACCCGTGCTCCACCGCCAGCGCGCGGAAGCGCTCGGCCAGGGTGAAGTGATCCTCCGCGCCGTAGCGCGCCTGGTACATCGCCCACGTCGCGATGCGCCCGTCGGCGGGGCGGTCGTGCGCGCCGTACTTGCCGCTCAGCAATCCGCCGCCGAGGGGGCTGTACGGAAACACCGCGAGCCCTTCGCTCCGTGCGAGCGGTAGCAGCTCCACCTCCGCCTGCCGCTTGGCGAGGTTGTACATCGGCTGCATCGCCGCGACGGGCGCCCAGCCCCGCTGCCGCTGCACCCCGAGCGCCTTCATGGTCTGCCACGCCGCGAAGTTGCTCACCGCGGGATAGAGGATCTTCCCCGACTGCACCAGCAGCTCGACACCACGGAGCGTGTCTTCGAGGTCGGCCTCGTCGTCGAAGCGATGCAGGTAGTAGAGGTCGATGCGGTCGGTGCCGAGCCGCCGCAGGCTCGCCTCGCAAGCGCGTACGAGGTGATAGCGCGACGTGCCGCGCGCGTTGCGATCGCCGCCGGTGGGGAAGTAGCTCTTGCTCGCGAGCACGACCTCGTCGCGGCACTCGCGCACCATCGCCCCGAGCAGCGTCTCGCTCGTGCCCGCGTTGTAGACGTCGGCCGTGTCGAAGTGGTTGACACCCGCCGCGCGGGCCCGGTCGAAGAGCGCGCGCGACGCCGCGGCGTCGGCCTGCCCCCCGAAGGTCATGGTGCCCAGCGCGAGTCGCGAGACCCGCACGCCCGTGTTGCCAAGCAGCGTGTACTCCATCGGTGCCCCCCTAGCGCTCCCGCTTCGCGCGCTCGTACTCGGCGAGCGGAACCCCCACCGGACCATCGGCGAAGTAGTCGCGAAACCACGCGTTGTCCGCGACGTCTTCGGCCGCTGCGTCCGGCACGATGCTCGGGTCGAGCGCCGCGAGGAGCCGCTGCATCGTCGCCCCGTCGCGCTGCGCGAGCACCGGCACCCCGGCGTCCATCAACAGCGCGGCCGCGACCCCGGGGCCCCGCTGATAGCGCCGCTCGTCGGGGGCGCCGAGGTACACGACGTGGCTGCCGCACGAGTCGCTCACGTCGAGCATCACCGCGAGCTCGGCGCCCGCGCGCCGCGCCACCTCCAGCATCAGCTCGGCCCCGCGAACGAGCTCGCGCGTGACGTCGCGGCCCGTCGTCTCCAGCACGCGACCGCGCCCCGCGAGCACGTCGCGACCGTGGCCGTCGTAGAGGGTGGTGAGGGGGCGGGGCGTTCCGAGCGTGGCGTTTTCTGGGCAGAAGTGGATCGCTCGCACCGTGGGCAGACCCGCGAGGCGCACGGCCAGCGGCGCGGTGTACGCGTCGCCCTCCCAGCCCGTCGCGTGACCCAGCAGGCACGCGCTGAACAACACCCGCAGCGGGTCGTTGGCGGTGGCTCGCGCCGGTCGCGTCCAATCGAAATGTGCGGGGTGCGCCCGCGTCTCGTCGCCCATGCGCGGAGGCTACTCCAGGCACCTTCGGAATAGTTCGAGGTTCACGGGGGAGGGGGACCCGGGCCAACCGATGCGGGCACCAACCCCGTCGATCGCGGCACCACGCCCGCCGACTCCGGCACGACCCCGACGGGGACGGCGGGGCCAACGCCTACGCGCAGCCGCTCGACACCACCGTCGAGCGCGAGCTGATGTTCTGGGCCATCACCCAGTCGACCGTCGACCCGATGGTGGCGCCCGCGCGCGGGGGGAGCTTCGACGGGAGCGCTACGGCGCCCACCTTCGAGCTGTAGTTCGTCAACTTCGGGAGCTGGGCCGGCAACGGCATGCCCATGACCGTGACCTTCGACGACAACGGCGACGGGACCATCGACCGCACCACGTCGGTCAGCGACGAGGATTGATCGTCGAGCGCGCTGTTCACCGCGGCGTGTACGGCCAGAGCTCGGCCACGACGAGCAGCGCACGCTCGTCGAGGCACTCCGCGCGGTTCAACCTCAATAGCCTGACGGTCGCTCGGCCAGATGGTGACACTCCCTCAATGCGAAGCTCGCCGAGCTGGAAGTGCTCCGCCCATCGGTCGCGTCGCGGGTGATACAGCAACACCACCTCTCCAGACGCCGGGTCGACGGACGCGAGGTCGGTTCCTTTGTGTTTGTTGCAGAGCGAACAGCAGAGGGCGAGGTTTCCTTCGTCCGTGGCGCCGTCGTGCTTCTGCGCGATGATGTGATCGGGCTCGTGCGGTACGAAGGAGACGCTCTCGGGCGTCAAGCAGTACTCGCAGCGGCCTTGGGCACGCTCGCGGACGAGTCGCCGCAGGCTGGCTGCCACATAGATCCGAGTCACGCCGGGACGCGTCGCGTGAGCGCTGCGGCGCGCGCCTTCGCCTTGCGAACGAGGTGCTCGACGAACTCATACTGAGCCCACTCGCGCTCCTCGTCCGGCGACAGACCTGCTGTGCCGCTGCGATCGAGCAGCTCACGGACCCGATGCTCGAAGCGCGCGGAAGGGCGCAACGCGAGCACCTCATCGGGCGCCGGAAGGCCCGCGAGAAACTCCATCACCTCTACGACCCCGCCGAACCCAGGCTCCGTGGCGTCCACTTCACGGAGGCCACGTTCGAGCACGGCGACCATGCGGTCGGAGACGGGCTTCAACCGCTCCACGAGATCGTCGGGGAGCTCGATCGTCAGGGGCCTCATGGGAACGACTCTTCCACAGGCGACGACCGTGAGGCAAAGGGGGCAGAGCATCTCCCGCCCCCCGCTCACTCATCGTCGCGGCGCGCCATGCGCTCGCGGTGGGTGAGCATCCAGCGGCGCCCAGCGAGGCGACCGAGCCCCTTGATGATCGGCACCACCTCGGCGGGCTGTCCCCCTCGGGCGATGGTCTCCCGCTGCACACGATCGCACTTGGCACGGGACACGACGGCGTTGCGCGTGAGCCCGGTGTCGCCGGGTCGACGCACCCTCCGCCACGAGAGCATCGCGCGGGCGAGGAGCTCGGCGTGCACGCGCGCAAAGGGCACCTTCCCCCAGACCGCATGGTGCTCGATGGTCTCGGTGATGAGCGCGGCCACGGCCTCCTCGCCGACGATGCGCAGGAGGCGCCGCTGGCTCGTCGCTCCGTAGGTGAGCGGCTCGCCGCGTACGACCAGGTCGCCTGCGCGGACGGCGAACGTGGGCCGACGACCCCTCAACGAATACTCGCGACCCGCGAAGGAGCGCACCACGACCCGCCCCGTGTCGAGTCGCAGCACCACGCCGTCGCAGGGTGAAGGGGTCGAGACGTCGCCGCGCGCGAGGTCGAGGTGATCGCGCACTTCGTGCAGTGTGCAGTCAGCGTCACCGAAGCGCGCGTGTACCCAGCCGCCCACGGCGATCTCGTCGCCCCGCTCGACCACCGATCCGAGCGGCGTCTGCAACCAGTGCCCGGCGTCGATCGGGATCGTCCACTCCCGCCCGTCGTCCGGCTCGACGGGCTGCATGATGGTTCCTTCATCGGGGTCGAGCCCGTAGCAGCGCGCGCACACCCCGTCGCTCTCACCGCATGTGGCGAGAGAGCGGATGGAGACCTCGTCGACGCGGTCCCACACCGCGTGGTGACGGGGACCGATGACCTCACCCGCGCGCGCCAGCACCTCGCCCGCGTGAGTGACGACGTCGTCCGCGAGGACGCGACCCAGCGCGCGTTCGTGGAGCGGTGGCGCGAGCACCTCGGGGTCGGCCGGGTCGCGCAGGATCACGCCGCGGGTGCTTCCGCAGTCATGCGACACCACGCGCACCGCTCCGAGGGCGCGGCGCAGCTCCGCCGAGAACTCGCTCAGCTCGTCGAGGCGCTCGCGCTCGGCCACCTCATGAGACCGCCGGTCGTGCGCGTGCAGAAAGATGACGCCAGCAGTCGACCCACGGTCGCCGTCCGCCGTCCCGCACGCACGGTGTCGTCGAGCGACAGCTCGTCGCGCCACCACGCCTCCCACAGCCGCTCGTCGTCGCGCAGCGTCCTCGTCGAAGCAGCGGGTTCGGCGTGCGTCCCGAGGTGCAGGCCCATGAGTGCGGGCTGCGAGGGCATCGTCCACGCGAGCGGCTGCTCGGCGACAAACGCCTTGAAATCCCGTTCATCCCGCACGGTCGGAGGTTTGGCCATCGTGGGACGGAGTGCCACGGCCGCGCGAGAAAATCTGTCTATGAACTTCCGCGCGAAGCGCGTATTTCTGTGATCGTAGGCGGGGAGAAGATCAGAGCGGCGTGTAGCTGCTGCACGCCCCGGCGTAGCCGCGGCGCGTGGAGGGGATGCTGCTGTTGAGCACCCACCCGATGCTGGCGCACTGGTACCACGCGCTGTCGAAGCGGCTCTGGAGGCACGAGCCCACGCGCAGGTCACGGCCGAGCGTGCCGCTGTAGCAGGTGCCGCTGCCGCCGCTCGTGCCGCCGCCGGTGTTGCCGCCGCTGAGCGGGTACGACGCCGAGCACGCGCCGCGGCTGGCGCGACCGGCGATCCAGCTCCCGTTGTCGCACTGGTACCAGGCACTATCGAGCCGCGACTCGACGCAGGTCTTCTCGGCCACCTCGCGGCCCAGCGTCGAGGAGTAGCAACGGTTGGTCGAGCTGCCGCCCGAGAACGACCCCTGCGACCCGGCCGGGCGCTCCCAGTGCCACGCCTCGCTCGGCACCGTGCGGCGGAACCCGAAGCGCGACGCGTTGCGCGAGAGCCAGTTGTAGACGCCGCCGCTGCTGGTGTTGAGGTCGAGCGCGAGGCCGCTCTGGTGGTTGGAGTAGCCCGGCCGCGCCGCGAGGTTGCCGCGGCCCGCGAGGTACAGGTTGTAGAGGTAGCGCTGCTGATCCATCGTGCGGAAGCCGCTGACGATCGTGATGTTGACGCCCGCCGAGCGCGCCGCCGCGCGCATCGCCGAGAAGGCCTGCGCGGTGCGAACCTCGACCAGCTTGCCGTCGACCGACACCACGCAGATGTTGGTGCGGTTGCCGTGGCTGTACCCGGCCGCCGCGCGACAGCCCGTCACCGCGTCGACCGCCACGCCCGTGCCGTCCGCGCCCGCCGTCGTGACGCCCGTCTCGTCGAAGGCCGGCGCGAGCGAGGCCACGTCGCCGTCGGTCTCCGCCGTCGGGGCGGTGAAGTCGTTTTCGGGCTCGGTGGTGCCGTCGGTGCGAACGCCCGCCGCCTGCTCGGCCTCGGTGATCTCCGTGTCCGGAACGAAGCCCGCCATGGTCACCGTCGGCGTCGTGTCGTCGGTGTTGGTGGCGCACGCGACCATCACCATGCTCAGGCTCAACAGCCAGCGGGGGGAACGGTCGGTCGAGGTCGGGGTTCGCATCGCGGTCTCCATGGAGGTTCGGGACGATGACAGTGCAGTACCCGGGCCACGCCATGCTCGCACGACCGCCCCATGAATCGTCGTGAAATGCCTGTAACGCAGCGCGTCCATGGGGTGGGACACCGCTGACCAGCCCACCCGGGTCGGTGGGAACTTCCCTGACCACGCCCGCAAAACCGCCCCATCACGACGCTTGATTCGACGGCGGGCGGGAAAGTACGGTGCGCGCCTCCATTCTGGAGGGAGAGCACGACCATGGCCGTCATCAACGCGCACATCACCGGGACCGTCTGGAAGATCGAAGTGAAGGTCGGCGACGTCATCGAGCCGGGCACCACCGTGGTGATCCTGGAGTCGATGAAGATGGAGATGCCCGTCGAGTCCGAGGACGGCGGGACGGTCACCGCGATCCACGTCGCCGAGGGCCAGGCCGTCAACGAAGACGCCCCCCTCGTCACCGTCGGGTGATCGACGCGCGGCGGCTGTGGCGCTCTCCCGCGCTGCGGTTTCTCGCGCTCGGCGCCGCGCTCTACGCCCTCGAATCCCGCTCCCACCGCACCCCCGATCGCGCCGTGGTGGTCTCCCGCGCCACCGTCGCTGCGCTGCGCACGGAGCTCACCGCCCGCCTCCATCGCCCGCCCACCCGCGCCGAGCTCGCCGCCGCCGTCGACCTCTCCCTCGACGACGAGCGCCTCTACCGCGAGGCCATCGAACGCCGCGTCTGGGAGGGCGACCCCGTGCTCCGCCAACGCCTCGTCGAGCGCGCCGCGTGGACCCTCCGCGGCGAAGCACCCACCACCCCGCCGACGCCCGCCGACCTCGCCCGCACCCTCGCGCGCCACCCCGAGCGCTACGCCATCCCGTCGACGGTGAGCTTCACGCAGGTCTTCGTCTCACGCGCGGTGCACCCCGCCGATGGTCCCGCCGTGATGGCATCCCTCGCGCTCGGCGACCACCCCGACGCGCTCGGTGACGCGCCGCCCTTCGGCCGCGAGGTCACCGATCGCAACGACACCAGCCTCGCCGCGGAGTACGGCGATGGCTTCGTCGAGGCGCTTCGATCGCTCCCCGTCGGCGCATGGTCGCCGCCCATCGAGACGCGCTTCGGGTGGCACCGCGTGCGTCTCACCAGACGCCTGCCCGCCGCGACGCTCACCGTCGTTCAAGCGGGCGCTCGCCTCGTCGCCGACTGGCGCGACGACCAGCGTGCCGAGGCCGAAGAGGCCGCCCGCCAGCGCCTCCGACGCGAGCGACCGCTGCGCTACGAGCCGGGTGCCGCGCCGTGACGCGATGGCTGCTCGCGAGCGCGCTGGTGCTGACGGCGAGCGCCGCGCAGGCGCACGGCCGCGACCCCGAGGTGGTGACGCTGACGGAGTCCGCCGACCGCGTCGTCACGGTGGGCGTTCGGGTGGACGACGACCCGTCGCGGGTGGGCGCCGCGTGGTCGTTTGCGCTGTCGTCGCGGTGTCGGGTGCTCGATGTTCCCGCGCGGGTGCCCGAGGCGCGCGGAGAGCGTTGGCAATGGCGGGTGGACTGCGGCCCCGGCGGACTCGACGGCGTCGCGGTGGACAACCTCGGCGCGGCGCACGAGACCCTGGTCGCCGTGTACCGCCGCGACGGCTCGTCGTGGGCACGAACGCTGCGGCCGGCGGTTCCGTCGCTGGTGATTGCGGCGACGACGGTGAGGCCGTCGCGCTGGGCGACCGCGCGCTCCTTCGTGGCGCTCGGGGTGGCGCACCTCGCGACGGGCGTCGACCACCTGCTCTTCCTCGCGCTGCTCATGGTGCGGGTGCGAGGCTGGCGGCGCCGCGCGATGGCGGTGTCGGCGTTTACGCTGGGGCACGCGGCGACGCTCGCGGCGGCGACGCTGACGACGGTTCCGGTGCCGGTCGCGTGGGTCGAGGCGCTCATCGCCGGGAGCGTGTGGCTGCTGGCGGCCGACGTCTGGCAACGAGCTCCCGACGAGAGCAGGTCTCCCGCGCTGCCCTTCGCCTTCGGGCTCGTCCACGGCCTGGGCTTCGCCGAGGGCCTCCGCGCCGCGGGCCTCCCTTCCGGTGAGCGCGCCCTCGCGCTCGGCGCCTTCAACGTCGGCGTCGAGCTGGCGCAGCTCCTCGCGGTGCTCGCGGTGGTGCTGTGGGAGCGCGCGGTGGTCTCCCGTCTCCCGCTCGCCGCCCGTGCGTGGGGCGAGCGCGCGGTGGTCTCGCTCGCGGGCGTCGCGGGCGGGTGGTGGCTCACGGCGCGCGTCGTCGCGATGGTGTCGTCGTGAGCGCGGGAATGCGATCGGTGGTCGCGGTCGTTGGGGGCGGACTGGAGCCATGAGCGCGCGAAGCTGGTCACCGTGGATGGCGCTGCTGGTGGTTCCGTGCGCGTGGCTGCCGGCGCGGCAGCGGGAGGTCGCGGCGCTGGCGATGAACGCGCGGGCGCCCGAGACGGCGGCGGTCGCGCCCGAGGGAGCGCGCTGCGACGGGGTGATGCTGGGCGACGAGTGCCTGCACCCGCGGTGCGCGGTGGGCGAGCTCGACCTCGATGGGTTCTGCCTGCCGACGGCGGGCGCGGTGGCCCACGAGGGCGCGACGGTGGTGACCAACGTGCACACCGAGCGCACCGGGCGGCGCGTCACGTACGAGCACATCCCACGCGGCCGTGACGTCCCCGAGGACTACGACCGCTTCGTGTACCCGGTTCCGACCGAGGGGATGCGCGCGGTGACGTCGGGCTACGACCTCGATCGCCCCGACTCCCAACAACGCCGCGGCGCCGGGCTCACCGCCACGGGGCACGGCGGCGTCGATCTCCCGCAGCCGCGCGGGACCCCGGTGCGCGTGGTGAGCCTGCGCGGCGAGCAGGGCGACCCGGAGGTCGTCTACGTCGGGCACCTCTTCGGGACGACGGTGCTGCTGCGTCAGGTCGTGCGCGAGGGAGAGACCCTGTGGACGTTCCTGACGCTCTACGGTCACCTCGACGCGGCGGCGCAGGGGCTCGCGCGCGGGATGTTCGTGCGACCGGGGACCGTCATCGGCTTCGTGGGGGACACCGGCGCCGAAGGCGTGGTGCACCTGCACTACGAGGTGCGGCGGGTGCGCGCTGGCGTCGACGTGATGCGGGAGGAGATCGCGCGGGTCACCGAGCAGGAGGTCAGCGTGCCGTGTGACCCGCGCAACGTCCTGCCCTGGCGGTGAGCGCGGTCAGCGGTAGTAGCCGAAGGAGAGCAGGTAGTTGGGGACGACGCTGCTGCTCAGGAGGCCGGTGACGCAGACGGTGTAGCGCCCGCCCGAGACGTTGCGCGCGTTGCTGATCACCGTCGGGTTGATCATCGGGCAGAGCCCGAAGCCGTCGGTGTCGTCCTGCGAGGTGAGCTGGCTACCATCCGGGCGGTAGAGGAAGAGCATCGGGTCGGAGCCACCGCGCGGGCAGCCCGGCTCGCCGGGGAGCTGCACCTGCGCGTAGATCGAGCCGCCCGCCGGGACCATGAGCCCGAAGCAGTCGCGGTCGCCCGCCGCGATGCTCCCGGTGACGCTCGCGCCCGTGGACGAGACCGTCGTCGGCGGGTTGAACGAGTTGTTGTTCTCCATCTCCGCCTGCGCCGCCGTGCAGGTGCCCGCGGTGGCGCTCGTCGCGACGCAGCCTTCGCCCGTCGGGCACATGGTGCTGCGCCCGGTCCAGTCGCAGGTCGCGCCCGTCGCCACCGTGCTCAGGCACCAGCCCTCGAGCGGCATGACGAACGCCGACGAGCACGTCAGCGACGTGTTGCAGCGCGGCGCGTCGGCGCGGCACAGGGTGCCCGCCCCGCCGTCGGCCACGCAGATCATCGATCCGCCCGAGGAGAGGCACCGGCTCCCACTGGCGCAGACGCTCATCGACGTGCACGCCCCGCCCACGGCGACGGCCGTCACGCAGCGCGAGGCCGTCGCGCTCGCGGTGCCGTTGCAGCCGAGGCCCGCGTCGCAGGCCATGCCCGTCGCGCGGCAACGACCGTTGAGGGCGCCATCCGCCATGCAGACCATCGACAGGCAGGTGCTGCCGCTGGTGCAGATGCTCCCGGTGGGGCACGCCCCGCCGACGGCGACGGCCGTCACGCAGCGCGAGGCCGTCGCGCTCGCGGTGCCGTTGCAGCCGAGGCCCGTGTCGCACGCCACGCCGGTGCCGCGGCAGCGACCGTTGACGGCGCCGTCGGCGACGCAGGTGGTGTTGCCCGCCACCGTGAGGCAGGTGCTGCCCGTGACGCAGGGGTCGCCCGTTCCGGCGAGGTCGCAGGCCCCGCCCACCGCGATGGTGGCGCGGCAGCGCGAGGCGGTGTTGGAGGCGCTCCCGCTGCACACGAGCGTGGCGTCGCAGGCCATGCCCGTGGCGCGGCAGCGACCGCCCACGGTGCCGTCGGCGACGCAGGTGCTGGCGCCCGACGCGGTGATGCAGTTGGCCCCCTCGGCGCAGATGTTGGCGGCGCCCGTGGGGTCGCACGCCCCGCCCACCGCGACGGTGGCGCGGCAGCGCGCGGTGGTGGCCGTGACCACGCCGCTGCACGTGAGGCCCGCGTCGCAGGCGAGGCCCGCCGAGCGGCAGCGACCGCCCGCGGTGCCGTCGGCGATGCAGGTGCCCATCATCGTGGAGGTGCCGATCGGAACGCAGCGCAGCCCCGTCACGCACCCCATCATGTCGGCCGGGTCGCACTCGCCGCCCGCCATCCCGGGGACGACCTCGGTGATGGAGAGCGCGAAGGTTCCGGTCGAGTTGGTGCCGTAGCCGGCGACCACGATGTAGACGGGCGTCCCGGCCGTGACGGCCGCGGTCGTGGTGAAGGTCGAGGTCAGGCGACGGGTGCCCTCGCCGACGTCGTCGTTGCAGCCGAGCGCCATGGAGGCGGTGGTGAGCGAGGCGCACGCGGCCTGCGCCCAGACCACCGTGTCGAAGTCCGCGGTGGTGCCTTCGTTGTTGGTCGAGACGCGCAGGCGGACGTTTGCTCGCGGGGTGTAGCGCAGGGCGACCTCGTGGCCGGTGCTGCTCAGGCCGCACGCGATGCGCAGCGGCGCCGAGGCACCCGTCGCGGTGTTGCTGCCCGTGTAGCGGGTGGTCTGGCCGGTGATGGTTCCGGCCGTGGTGAGGTCGATGACCGAGCCCGCGGCGCAGGGGTCGTACGGCGGCCCGGTGTCGATGACGCCGACGTCGCGCACGCCGATGTCGGGGGAGCCGGCGTCGCGTACGCCCGAGTCCATGGTGTTGCCCGCATCGCGCCCGGCGTCACGCCCGGCGTCGACGCGCGGGACGTCCACCTCGGGCGCCCCCTCGTCGGCAGGAAACCCGCGGTCGGGAAACATGGGTCCCGACCCGGCATCCTTCTTGTCGATGATCCCCGAGTCCTCGTCGGGGATCATCGTGAAGGGGGTCTCCTCGCCACCGCACGCCGGGAGCAACACGGACAAAACCACGGGCAGCCATCGTCGATCGAAACGCATCTCTCACCTCGATGAAGTGCGCTGCGGCTCGCACGAATAGCGTGCTGCCGTCAAGCCGCACCCCACGCCGTGCCGTCTCGGATCAGGACATCACAATCGCAGCCGCGAGCCTCGAAGAGGGAGCGGCATTCTTGTCTGTTGACCACGGCGCAAGTGGTGTGTGTTTATCCGGTTTCAACGAGAAGGTGCTGGCACTACGGGAATAATGCCACAGCGACTTCTCCAACCCACTGGGACCACCGAAACATGAATCTCCGCTTCTTCGCCTTGGTCGCGCTCCTCGGGTCCGCCGTCGCCTGTTCTGACTCTTCCAGCTCCGCCGGCGTCGGAAGCTGCACCCAGACCCAGGGCTCGACGACCTTCTGTGCCGACTACAACAGCAACGTGTCGGCCACCAACGCGCGTTCGACCTGCACGTCAGCGAGTGGCTCGTACTCGACGAGCGCCTGCACGTCGACCAACCGCGTGGGTCGCTGCGTGGCGCCGGGCGTCGTCGGCGGCGTGCAGACCACCTCGACCCTCAACTTCTACACCCCGGCTACTGACGCGGACGCTCGTCAGGTGTGCACCGCCCTCGGCGGCACGTACACCGCGGGCTGAGTTGTCCTTCGCGCGTGCCGCGCTGCCGTGGGCGCTCGCCGTGACGCTCACGGTGACCTTCATGGTGGCGCTCGCCCGCCGGGTCCTGCCAAAGCCCCCTCCCATCGACGTCGCGCGGCATCAAACCGCGCCAGATACACCCGACACGCCCGGTGTCTCGTCCCGCTCCGCGCCGCTGTTGGTCGACGACGCATCCGCGCGCGCCAACCCCGCGCTACCGGTCCCTCCCTCTCGCGCGCCGACGAGCGCGCCGGTCACCTCTCCAGACGCCGCGAGCGGGCCGCCCGACCCACGTCGGATGGCGCTGGTGTGGCAGCGGGTCGAGTCGCTCCGCGCCCGGCTCGACGCGCTCGAAGGCGACGGCGGCGCGACCGGGCGAGTGGCAGCAGCGGCGCTGCGGATCATCGAGACACCACACATCCTCGAAGAGATGGGAGCCTCCGACGAGCCCTTCGCGACCCGCCTCGCGACGTACCGCGACGCGGTGGCGGACGGCGGGCGCCCCGACGCTCTCCGCGCGAGCGTCTTCACCGTCGACGACGCCGAACGCCTGCGGGTCCTCGACGCGCTCGATGTGATCCAACGCTCGGGTGGGCAA
Source organism: Polyangiales bacterium (assembly GCA_044229975.1). Lineage (GTDB taxonomy): Bacteria > Myxococcota_A > Polyangia > Polyangiales > SCUS01. Next base: position 105,220 of record JBGARZ010000011.1, on the reverse strand, counting down.
CGGGGCGCCGACGCGGGCGCCCCCCGCTGACGTCCCTTCAGGGCACCGCGACGAACGCGGGCGTCGTGCTCCCCGTCGTCGTGGAGGAGCCACGCAGCGTGATGCGCCCGACGCTGCCGATGCCGCCGGGCGTGCCGCAGTTGCCCGGGTCGTCGCCGCCCAACCCGCCGCTCACCGTGATGAGCCCGGCGCCCAGGGCCGCTGCGCTCGCGCGGAGGTACACCGCGCCGCCCGCGCCGCCGCCGCCGCCGCCGGAGCCGCAGCCCGAGACGTTGAACTCGTTCTGCCCGACCTGGCCGTTGTTGCGGATGAAGCCCGGCGACTCCACCGAGATCGCGGCCGAGGCCACGTAGATGATCCCGCCGCCGTGCGCGCCCGCTGACCCGTAGCCGTCCTCCTCGGCGCCGCCGTTGGCCCCCGCGCCGCCGAAGAAGATCGTCGTCTGCGCGCCGCTGCCCACGGCCAGGCCCGCGTTGCCGCCCGGCTGGCACACCGCGCCGCCGCCGCTCCCGTTGGCGCCGCCCGTCGCGTGGCCGCCGCCGCCGCCCGCGCCCGCCCAGCAGCACTCGCAGGTGAGCCGACCGCCGCCGCCGCCGCCGTTGCCGTTGGGTGCGATGTCCTGCACGCCGTAGCCGAGGGTGCCTTCGCCCTGGTCGCCGGCGCGGTAGTGCGAGCTCACCCGCGGGTGACCGCGGAAGCCTCGCTCGCTCATCACGAGCCCGCCGCCCTGGATGCGAACGCTGTCCCGCGCCACCAGCGCCAGGATGCCGCCCGTGTTGCCGTCCCACGCCGGGGCGACCACCGTCGCGCCCGTCAGCGACACCGTCGTGTACTGCGGGATCACCACCGCCTGCGCGCGGTTGGTGCCCGTGCTGTTGTACGTGCCCACGAGCGGCGACTCGACGGTGGCGCGCGAGCCCGTCATCAGGGTGATCTGCCGCACCTCCCAGGTGCCTGCGCCCGCCCCCTGCGTCTGGTGGAGAAACACCATCTGACCCGCGGCGAAGCCCGTCGGGTTGGAGAGATCCACCGCGGTCGTCCCGGTCATCCCCGCGGCCGGCGAGCGCACCGTGTTGATCGTCACCGTCCCCGTCGGCGGAACAAACGCCCCATCGGTCCCCGCCCCGTACGGCCCGAGCACGCACACGCCCGCGGTGCACGGCGCGCCCGCGAGGCACACCCGACCGCAGACCCCGCAGTGCGCGTTGCTCGTCGCGTGCGTCACCTCGCAGCCGTTGCTGATGTCCGCGTCGCAGTTGCCGAAGCCCGCGTTGCACGAGTCGAGCGCGCACGTCCCCGCCCGGCACGCCGCGACCCCGTTGGTGCCGTTGCACGCGCGCCCGCAGGTGCCGCAGTTGCGCACGTCCGTCGGCGTGTTGGACTCGCACCCGTTGTTCGCGTCGCCGTCGCAGTCGGCGAAGCTCGCGAGGCAGGTGATGCCGCACGCCCCGGCCACGCACACCGGCGCGCCGTTGGGCCGCGAGGCGCAGGCGGTGGTGCAGGTTCCGCAGTGGGTGACGTCGCTCTGGGTGTTGGACTCGCAGCCGTTGAGCGCGTTGCCGTCGCAGTCGCCGAAGCCCGTGTTGCAGCTCGCGATGGTGCACGCGCCCGCCGTGCACGCCGCCGTGGCGTTGGCGAGGGAGCACGCGCCGCCGCAGCGCCCGCAGTGGGAGAGCGAGCTGCGGGTGTCGACCTCGCAGCCGTCGCTCGGGTCGCCGTTGCAGTCCTCGAAGCCCGTCGCGCACTGGTAGGCGCACGCTCCCGCGGCGCAGCGCGCGGTGGCGTTGGCGCGCGCGGCGCAGGCCATGTTGCAGCCGCCGCAGTGGGCCACGTCGGTCTGCGTGTTGGCCTCGCAGCCGGTGCTGGCCAGCGTGTCGCAGTCGGCGAAGGGCGCGGCGCACGAGCCGACAGCGCAGAGGGCGTTGCGGCACGCGGGCGCCCCGTTGGTGACCGAGCACGGGCGGTCGCACGCGCCGCAGTTGGCCACGTTGGACTGCGGGTCGATGCAGGCGCCCGAGCAGCACGACTGGCCCGACGGGCAGGCGCGCGTAGCGTCGCAGCCCATCACGCAGACGCTGCCCACGCAGAGGTTGCCGAGGGGGCAGTCGTCGCTGGCGAGGCACGCCACGCAGGCGTGGGTCGAAGTGTCGCAGCGCGCGGTGGGCGAGGCGACGCCGCCGTCGGTGGCCACGCGGCAGGCCGCGTCGTCGCGGCACCCGGTGGCGCAGGTGTTGGTGGAGCCGACGCAGTACTGACCCGTCGGGCAGGTGTCGGCGGTCGCGACGCACTGCACACAACGGCCCGAGGTGGTGTCGCAGACGGCGCCGCCCGCGTTGCCCATGCACGCGGCGTTGTCGGCGCAGCGAAACGGGACATCCACCGGCACATCGACGCCCACGTCGACGGGCACATCGAAGCTCGCGTCGACGGCGACCGGCACGTCGGGCACGTCGACGGTGAAGCCCACGTCGAGCGCGCCGAGGTCGGTGGAGGAGCCGGAGTCGGCCGGACCTCCCACCACCGAGCGGCCGTCGGAGCACGCCGCGAGCGCAGCCACGAGACCCACCAGACACCCCTGGATGTGACGGTTCATGGACGCGATGATCGCACGACCGCGCTGGGCGCCGTCACCCCACAGTGGGGGGCGGGTGCATGCGCTTCGCGACGACGGGGCTGATGGCTACGAGGGTGGCGCCCGCCGCCGCGGTGAACCCGACGATGGTCGAGAACAGCGCGAACTCGCCGAGGCGCTCGGAGTAGCTCCCGATGAGCCCGGCAAGGTAGTTGGCGACGAAGCTCGACAGGAGCCACACGCCCATCATCAGCGAGGCGAAGCGGGCGGGCGCGAGCTTGTTGACGGCGGAGAGGCCCACCGGGGAGAGGCACAGCTCGCCCATGGTGTGGAGGAAGTACGCGCCGACGACCCAGAACATCGCGGCCTTGCCCGAGTGCTCGGACTGCTTGGAGGCGCCGAGCATCAGCACAAACCCGAGGGAGAGCAGCAGCAGCCCGATGCCCAGCTTGGCCGGGGTCGTGGGCTCCTTGCGGGCCTTGGCGAGCTTCACCCAGAGCACCGAGAACACCGGCCCGAACAGCACGATGAAGAGCGGGTTGATGGACTGGAACCACGTCGTCGGGACCATGAGCCCGAAGAGGTTTCGGTCGACCTTGGTGTCGGTGTAGAGCGTCATCAGGCCGCCCGCCTGCTCGAACGCCGCCCAGAAGAAGATGTTGAAGAAGGTGAGCGTGAAGATGACCCCGAGGCGGTCTTTTTCCACGGCGGTGAGCTTTGGCTTCTCTGTCTCGACGCCCCCTGCCGCGCGGTAGTCGTCGGACTCGCCGGGGCGCCCGAGGGTGGGCGCGCGCGTCGCCGGCGCCAGACCCACGTCGCCGAGCAGGCGCTTGGAGAGCGCGAGGAAGGTCGCGAGCCCGAGGCCCATGCCCACGCCCGCCGAGCCAAAACCCCAGTGCCAGCCGAGCTTCTCTCCGAGCGTGCCGCACACGAGCGGCGACAGAAACGCCCCGAGGTTGATGCCCATGTAGAAGATGGTGAACGCTCCGTCACGTCGCGCGTCGCCGGGCGGATAGAGGCCGCCCACCATGGTGCTGATGTTGGGCTTGAAGAAGCCGTTGCCCACGATGAGGAAGGCGAGCGCCGCGAAGAACGCCACGACGCCCGGCACCGCCATCAGGAAGTGCCCGATCATCATCAGGAAGCCGCCGAGCACCACGGCGCGCCGCTGCCCGAGGTAGCGGTCGGCGATGTAACCGCCCGCGAGCGGCGTCAGGTACACGAGCGCGGTGTACGTCCCGTAGATGCGCAGGGCGTCGGAGCGGCTCCATCCGAAGCCACCGTGGTTGGCGGCGCCGGTCATGTACAGCACCAGCAGCGCCCGCATGCCGTAGTACGACATGCGCTCCCACATCTCCGTGGTGAAGAGCAGGTACAGCCCCTTCGGGTGCCCCTGCTTCGGCGCGACCGCGGTGTCGGTGGGCTCCGTCGTACTAGCGCTGTTCATCGGGCGCGGAGTCTATCCGCAACTCCGCCCGCGATGGCGAACAAGCGTTGCCCTTCGCCCAACGAGGGGAGAGGGCGTGGGCTGAAGGGAGCGGAGAGGAAGGGAGCGGCGCGAGGGACCCCGCGCCGTCAGGAGGCGGATCCGCTCAGCGGACGGTGTACGCGAGGCGGTACGTCATGCCCGAGCCGCCGACGCGCTCGTCGACGAACACGGCGTTGATGCCGCGCGGGACGGTGACGTTGTTGAGCCGCGAGCCGTACGCGCTGGTGTCGGCGCCGGTGCCGGTGCCGGCGCAGGCGGTGCCGCCCATGGTGCCGCCGTCGTCGTTGCAGGTCACTTCCGCGCCGCTCTGGCCGCTGCGGAGGTACAGCGCCGGGTCGTAGTTGGTGGTGCCGATGCGGCGCGAGAAGGTGCCGCCGTCGCTGGAGCACAGGCTGAAGAACTGCGTCGTGGCGCCGCAGGTCATGAACCAGCGGACGTCCTCGCCGGAGGCGGTGCCGCCGCAGGTGCTGCTCTGCGCGCTGGTGCCCACCAGCGTGGTGGTGGCCGTGGAGGTGCCCGAGATGGCCGTGTCGTAGAAGAACGACCCGATGGTGCGCGGGAGGTGCTGCAGGTGCAGCGTGAAGGCGCCCACGGTGCCGGTGTTGAAGCCCGACACGCCGATGTAGTAGGTGCCCGCCGGGAGCAGCGTGGCGAAGCGCGCGTTGTTGAACGCGAACCCGCCCGTGGTGCAGCCCGCGTCGTCGCTGCAGGTGTTGGCCACGAGGGCGCCCGCGCTGTTGACCAGGTAGAGCCGCGAGTCGTACGCGGTGGTGCCCGCGGTGTCGGCGTAGAGCACCTCGGACCCGGTGAGGGTCACGCGGTACCAGACGTTGGCCACGCCGTCGCCGCAGCCCGCCGGGCCGTCGAAGGTCGCGCCCGCCGTGGTGCCGGTGACCGTGGTCTCACCCGCGAGCAGGGTGACGGCGGTGGCGCTGGCGCGGTCGTTGTTGGCCGGGCGGCAGACGCTCGCCTGGCAGGTGTTGCCCGCCGCGCAGACGACGCCGCAGGCGCCGCAGTTGTTGTTGTCCGTCGCGAAGTTGCGGCAGGTGTTGGAGCAGTTGTTCTGGCCCGTCGGGCAGGTGCGCACGCAGGTGCTCGCGGCGCAGGCGACGGTGCCGCCGGTCTGCGGGGCGCAGACGGTGCCGCAGGCGCCGCAGTTGTTCACGTCCGTCGCGGTGGCGCGGCAGACGTTGGAGCAGTTGCTCTGGCCGGCCGGGCACGAGCGCACGCAGGCGCCCGCGGTGCAGGCGACGGAGCCGCCCGTCGGGGCGGTGCACACGGTGCCGCAGGCGCCGCAGTTGGTGGCGCTGGTCTGCAGGTTGACGCAGGTGGAGCCGCAGAGGTTCTGACCCGCCGGGCAGTTGGCGAACGAGACGCTCAGCGTGTAGGCCCCGGACGAGGTGGTGCTGAAGCCGTCGACGTAGATGGTGTGCAGACCGGCGCCGGCGCTGAGGGTGCCGGTGACCGTCGACTGCGCACCGCAGCTGTCGTCGTCGCAGAGGTTGGCCGTGCGGGCCGCGCTGCGCTGCTCGACCACGGTGTCCCAGGTCGCCGCGCCGCAGGTGGCGGCGCCGATCTGCGTCGCCGGGAATGCCGGGCAGGTCATGAACCAGTAGGTGTTCTCCGGCGCGGGGGCCGCGCGGCAGGTCTGGGTGATGACCCCGGTGCCACTGGTGGTGCCCGGGAAGGTCTGCGTGCCGTTGGCAAACGACGTGATCTGGACCACGGGGCCGTTGCCGACGGGCAGGTGCTGGAAGTGCAGCGTGAAGGGGCCGGTGATGTCGGCGAAGCCGCCCACGACCACGTAGTAGGTGCCCGGGGTGAGCACGCGGGCGAGCCGCGTCTGGAGGATCCGCTCGGCGGTGCAGTCGAGCACGTCGTCGATGCAGGTGTCGGCGATGAAGCCCGTGCCGGTCGAGGGAGCGAACGCGAGGCGCGTGTCGTAGCTCGTCCCGAAGGTGTCGACGTACACGAGCTCGCGCGCGGTGAGCGTGAAGCGGTAGTACACGTCACCCGCGGTGCCGCAGCCCGACTGGTTGGTCGCGCCGACGGTGGTGCCCGTCAGGGTCTGCGCAGGCGAGGTCATGTTGATGACCGTCGCGCCCGCGGGCAGGTCGTTGGCCGTCGCGCCGGTGCGGCAGGTGCCGGCGGTGCAGACCTGCCCGGTGGGGCAGGCGTTGGCGCAGGAGCCGCAGTTGGCGACGTCCGTCTGGAGGTCGAGGCACGCGGTGCCGCAGAGGGTCTGGCCCGTCGGGCACGCGCAGGCGCCGGCGACGCAGGTGCGCCCGCTGGTGCAGGCGGTGCCGCAGGCGCCGCAGTTGGCGCTGCTGGTCTGCGTGTTGACGCAGGCGTCGCCGCAGCGGGTCTCGCCCGCCGCGCAGTCACGGCGGCACATGCCGACGGCGCACGACTGGCCCGTCGGGCACGCGGTGCCGCAGCCGCCGCAGTTGGCGTTGCTGGTGTTGGTGTCGACGCAGGCGCCGCCGCAGGCGGTCTGACCCGACGGGCACACGAGCCGGCAGGTGCCGGCGACGCAGCTCTGGCCCGCGGTGCACGCGCTCCCGCACACGCCGCAGTTCGAGGCGTCGGTGAGCGTATCGACGCAGCCCATGGCGCCGGCCGAGTCGGTGCAGACCACGCGGGGCGACGCGCAGGTGAGCGCGCAGCGGCCGGCCGAGCACATCTGGCCCGACGGGCACGCGGTGCCGCAGGTGCCGCAGTTGGCGGGGTCACTGTCGAGCGTCACGCAGGTGGTGCCGCAGAGGGTCTGGCCGGCCGCGCAGCTCGCGCGGCAGACGCCGACCTGACAGCTCTGGCCCGTCGGGCAGGAGGTGCCGCAGGTGCCGCAGTTGGTGTTGTCGACGTTGGTGTCGACACAGCTCGTGCCGCAGAAGGTCTGGCCGCCCGCGCAGACCGAACCGTCCGTCGTCGGAGAGCCCGTGTCGTCCGTGGGAGAGCCCGTGTCGCCGACCGGAGAGCCGGTGTCGTCCGTGGGGGAGCCGGTGTCGTCCGTGGGGGAGCCGGTGTCGTCCGTGGGGGAGCCGGTGTCGTCCGTGGGGGAGCCGGTGTCGTCCGTGGGAGAGCCCGTGTCCTTCGTCGGGAAGCCCCGGTCGGTGGGGTTGGTCCCGGTGTCGGTGGGGTTGGTCCCGCTGTCCGTGGGATCGGTACCGAGGTCTGTCTTCCCGCTGTCTTCGAGGGGGATGTCCCCGCCGCCGGGCGTGCTGCTACAGGCCGCGACCAGCAGGGCTGGCGCGATCCACAACCATGATTTCTCTGATTTCACCGTAGGGGTGCTTTCTCGGGTGAGTGGTCGGCAGACGACCGCGTCATCGCGAGCACCGCGAGGAAAGCGCCATCTGCACGTCGTTCGACCCCCGATGGAACCAAACTCCGCCCCCTCGGGTCAACACTCCGCATGCCTTCGACGTCATCTCGACGCGACAGCGCACGGATCTTGTGTTGTGAGGCGAAGGGTGTCTCAGCCCGCGGAGGCTGGTCGGACTTCGGCGGTGGGGACGTCGAACCACGGCTCGTCGGCGCCGACCTCGTCGAGCACGAGGGGTGTCCCGTCGTAGCGCTTGCGACCGCCCGGCATCACGAACACCCGCAGCACGTACGCGATCATCGAGGGCTGATCGAGGTTGGGGTGGATGTGCGGCGCGACGAGCTTCGCGTGGGCCGCGGGAGCGAGGCTCCAGTGCAGGCCCGGGCGCATGTGATGCACCGTGTGGAAGCCGTTGTTGTAGGTCCACCAGTTGAGGGGACCGCCGACGAAGTTGCGCGCGGTGTTGTACTTCGAGTCGGGGTCGCAGCCGTCGTGCTGGAGGAGGTTCATCGTGACGATGCCCCACGCCGCGTACATGTGCGGGATGAAGACGAAGACCAGCGCCTTCTTCCAGTCGAGGGCGAAGGCCGCGACCATCCACGAGATGAACACCGCGCTCTCCAGCAGGAGCTGACGGCCCCAGCGCGGGCGGCGGCGCCACGTCGCGAAGAGGTACTTGAACTCCGCGCCGAGGATGGTGGTCGAGATGCTGGAGGTGAAGAAGAGGAGGTTGAGGAGGTTCCAGCGGAAGCGCGCCTTGGAGGTGCGCATGATGTCGCGGCGGGTCTCGGTGTGGCGGTGGTGGCTGAGGTTGTGCCCCGGGACGTACGAGCACACCGGGTGCCCGTACGTGAGCGTGAGCGCCACCTGCCACAGCGAGTTGAGCGCGCGGCTGTGGAAGACCGGGCAGTGCAGGGTGTTGTGCGTCGCCACGGCGCCCATGAACGCCAGCACGCAGGTCGCCATCCACAGCGGGATCGCGAGGAGGAGCGACGGCGACGGGACGTTCCACTGCCACGCGAGCAGGGCGAAGTACGCGAGCACCATCACCACCATGCGCCGGTCGGCGCGGTAGCGGAGCAGGGCCGGGAGGCCGAAGGCGCCGCGGTGTCGCGGGCGCACGACGCGGTCGGGCGTCGGGTCAGGGTCGGGGTTGATCGCGAGGTCCATGCGTTCCCTGGTGTGCGGTGTGGACGGCCGTGGTTTCGTCCACCGTCGGGCGGTCGTCAAGGGTTGGCAACCCGCGCGAGCGCGACCTCCACCGGCCACGAGGCGTGTGCATCGAGCGACGCACCATCGCTACGTCCGCTACGCAGTGCCACCGCCCCGGCGTACGCGATCATCGCCGCGTTGTCGGTGCATGCGCGCATCGGCGGAACCACCAGCGACAGTCCCGCCTTCGCACATGCCTCGGCCGCGCGGGCGCGCAACCCCCGGTTGGCGGCAACCCCTCCACCCAGCACCACACACTTCACGCCCTGCTGTTGCGCCGCGAGCACCAGTTTACGAACCAGTGTATCGACGATGGCGCGCTGCACGCCCGCCGCGAGGTCGCACAGGGCCTTGTCGTCCGCGGGCTGGCCGTGCTTCGCGAGGTGCACCGAGACGGCGGTCTTGAGCCCGCTGAAGCTGAACTCCAACGATCGCCCGCGCAGCGCCTGCGGGAAGTCGATGGCCGCGGGATCGCCCTTCGCGGCGAGGCGATCGATGACGGGGCCGCCGGGGTATCCGAGGCCGAGCATCTTGGCGACTTTGTCGAAGGCTTCGCCCGCGGCGTCGTCGCGGGTGGCGCCGAGCTCGCGCATGGAGGACGCGTCGTCGCAGCGGTACAGGGCGGTGTGCCCCCCGGAGGCGAGCAGCGCGACGAAGGGAAAGGTCGGCGGCGCGTGCGCTTCGCCCGCGACGCGGGTGAAGGGCGCGAGCAGGTGGGCGACGAGGTGGTTGACGCCGACGAGCGGGAGACCGCGGGCGAGGGCGAGGGCCTTGCCGGCCTGCATCCCGACGAGGAGCGCGCCGATGAGCCCGGGGCCGGAGGTGACGGCGACGGCGTCGATGGCGCTCCAACCGCCTGCGGTGGTGACGGCATCGCGCACGACGGGGTCGACGACGCGGAGGTGCGCGCGGGCGGCGATCTCGGGCACGACGCCGCCGAAGGGAGCGTGCTCGGCGATCTGGCTGGCGATGACGTCGGAGAGCACCCACGCGCCGTCGTGGTCGAGGCGCACGACGGCGGCGGCGGTCTCGTCGCACGAACTCTCGATGCCGAGCACCGTGAGCGGGGCATCGTCCGGGGGAAGGGGTCGGGTCGGGGGGAACATCAGACCTGCGATCGGTTGCGAGGGGAGGGACGCTTCTTGTGGTGCGAGCGTCGCGACTGGTGCGATGCTGCGCGTCCGTCCGCGGGGTGCGCTGTTGCGCGCCAGAGTGTCCGCGGCGTCGACAAGCAGGCGAGTCATGGCCGAAGCAAAGTCCCCGCGCAAGAAGACCGTCGCCGCGAAGCCGAGCCCGGCGTCGCCCACGAAGAAGCCCGCCGCGAAGGCCGCCAAGGCTGCCCCGGCGAGGGCAGCCGCCGCGAAGGCCGCGCCCGCGAAGGCCGCCCCGGCGAGGTCGGCCACCGCGAAGCCCGCGGGTCGCGCCGCGAAGCCCACGCGGGAGCCCACCCACGAGGAGATCGTCGCCCGCAAGGAGCGAAAGAAAAACGCCGCGCTCCGCGTCGCGAAGAAGGCGCTGCCGCCGCGCACGGGCGCGAAGAAGGCGGCCGTGGTCGAGGCGAAGCCCGCGGCGAAGAAGCCGACCACCGGCGCGAAGAAGCCGACCACCGGCGCGAAGAAGCCCGCGGCGCCGAAGACCCCGCGCAAGCGCCCGGAGCTGTCGGCCTCGACGCCGGACGCAGCGGCGCAGCGGCGCGACGGGGCGCGCGAGCTGGCGAAGCTCATCGCCGCGGCGGGCATCGACAAGAAGGCCGAGCGCATCGAGATCATCGATATCGGGGAGAAGGTCGACTACGCCGACTTCCTGGTGCTGATGTCCGGTCGCTCGGACCGTCAGGTGCGCGCGGTGGCCGACGGCGTGACCGAGGCGTTGCGCGAGAAGGGCCACCGGCCCGGCAGCGTCGAGGGCATGCAGCAGGGCCAGTGGGTGCTGGTCGACTACACCGACGTGATCGTGCACGTGTTCGTGGACGAGGCGCGGCGCTACTACGACCTCGAAGGGCTCTGGATGGACGCGACGCGGGTTCCCTTCGAGGGCACCCCGACCGAGGCGTGAAGCTGGTCGTCGCCGCGGTCGGTCGGGTCAAGGAAGCCGAGCTGCGGGTGTTGCTCGACGACTACTACGGCCGGGTTCGGCGCTACGCCGAGCTCACCGAGGTCGAGCTGAAGGACGAGCGCGAAGACCGCGTGGTGGCGCAGTTCGAGCGCTGCCTCGCGGCGCAGGGCGAGCGCGCCGAGCTGGTGACGTTGGAGGTGGAGGGGAAGTCGATGACCTCCGAGGCCTTCGCCGCGAAGGTCGACGACGCCATGCGACGCGCGGTGACGCCGGTGTTCGCCATCGGCGGCGCGGAGGGTCTGCCGTCGGCGGTGCGCGCGAAGGCCCGCTGGCGGCTGTCGCTGGGCGCGATGACGCTGCCGCATCGACTGGCGAGGCTCATCCTCGCCGAGCAGGTGTACCGGGCGTTTTCGATCATCCGCGGCGAGCCCTACAACAAGTAGGGGCCTTCGCTACGGCGCCGGCGGGTGTCGCCGACGGTGGCGTCGCTCGCGCGCGGTGAGCCCGTCGTCCTCGGCCACGGCCGGCGCATCGACCGCCGTCGTCGCGTCGAGCGCCACCGCGGGACCCGCGTCCATCGTCGGGTTCGCCGCCATCGCGCTCGCGTCGTGCATCGCTCGCGGGACGTCGCTCGCAGCGCGCGGCACGTCCGCCAACGCGCGCGGCCCATCCACCGCGACCTGCGCGTCGACCACGCCTGCTTCCATCGAGAGCACCGGGTCGCTGATGCTCACCGTCGACGGCGGCGGCGGAACCACCCGGTCTTCTCGCGCGCCCGGCACCCAGCGGTACCAGACCTGCGGCGCCAGCCCGCGCACCGCCACCACGCCGAGGCCCAGCACCGCGAGCGCCATGAGCACGTACACCATGCGCCCGCGCTGCCGGCGCTCGGCGTGAACCTCCTCCATCAACACGTCGCGCTTGGGCGTGAGGTCGGTGCGGAGCTGCGCCCAGGTCTCGTCCGACGGCGGCGGCTTCGGCGCCTGCAACAGCACGATGGGCGGCGCGTCGAGCGGAGACTCCAGCAGCACCGACGGCTCGGGCATCGACACCCGCGGCTCTTCGGGCGGCGGCGGCGAGCGGCGCGGATGCGCGGGCGGCGGCGGCGTGCGCGGCGGACGCGACGGGCGCATCGTGCGCTGGTTGCCCGTGCCGTCGTCGTCGAAGAAGTCGTCCGCGGGCGGCGCGTCGACGTCGGAGGTGTCATCGCTCCCGCGGTACGGCACCGGAACCATCACCGTCGCCTCGCCCGGCTCGACGTACTCGGGGTCGTCGGGCGAGAACTCCCGGTTCATCACCGGCGGCCGCGGGACACCGCGACGCAGGTCGAACACCGGCGTGTCCTGCGAGATGAGGTTGGAGCGTGGCGACGAGAGGCGCCCGGTGTTGTTGGGGATGGGCTTGTCGCGGTTGTCGTACCAGTACGACAGCGCGTCGGCCATCTCGCGCGCCGACTGGTAGCGGGCCTCGGGCTTCTTCGCGATGGACTTCATCACGATGCTCGCGAGCCGCGGGTCGAGCGACGTGTTGCGCTGGAGAATCTGGATCGGAGCCTTGTTGAGGATCTCGCTGATGAGGAGGTTGTAGTTCTCCGCCTCGTAGGGGAGCCCGTTGCAGAGCACCGCGTAGAGCACCGCGCCCGTCGCGTAGAGGTCGATGCGGGCGTCCTGATCGCGCGCGCCCGCGGCCTGCTCCGGCGCCATGAACTGCGGCGTCCCCATCACGGTGCCGGTGCGCGTGAGGGAGTTGAGCTCCTTGTCGTCGCGCAGCTTCGAGATGCCGAAGTCGAGCACCTTCACGCGGCGCTTGCCCTCGTCGTCGGTGCTCAGGAAGATGTTCTCGGGCTTCAGGTCGCGGTGGATGACGCCCTTCTTGTGCGCGGCCTCCAAGCCCGCGAGCACCTGCCGGATCACGTCGACCGCGTCGGCGGGCTCCATGCGCCCGCCCGCGTTCTCCACCACCGTGGCCAGCTCCTGGCCGCGGAGGAGTTCCATCGCGATGTACGGGCCGAACTCGGTGGTCACCCCGAGGTCGGTGATGGTCACGACGTTGGGGTGGTCGATCTGCCCCGCGGTGCGGGCCTCGCGCTCCACGCGCGCCACGAGGTCGGGGTACACGATGTACTCCGGCAGCAGCATCTTGAGCGCGACCAGTCGATTGATCTTCGTCTGCTCGGCCCGGTAGACGACGCCCATCCCGCCGACACCGATGATGCCCTCGATGCGGTACTTCTCCTCGATGCTCGTGCCCGTCGGCAGCAACCCCTGAAGACGGCGGTTGGTGTTGGGACAGACAAATGTGCCCGCGGGATGGTCGCTTCCACAGAACGGGCAAGTCACCGGAGGCACAGGAACCTCACGTTACCGAAAGTCCCGCGTCGTCACCAGAAACCACGAGATCTGCCGCGTAGTGGAAAACGCTGGACATCGTCCTACTCGTCGCGTCGGCCCATTCGGTACGTCAGGCCCGCGGCGCGCGCGATAGGTACCAGAACCCCAACGCCTTTCTCAACGAATGACCGACTCGGCCGGATCGAGCCCTCCGCCCGGCGGCTCCAACACCACCCGCGCCACCCCGTCGATGACGCACTGTCCCATCGCGCAGACCACTCGCTCGCCCGCGCGCCCGACCTCCGTCCGCGGTCTTTGCGTCGCGTTCGAAGCCGCGGGGAGGTCGACCCGGCGCGACCACCCGAGGGCCGACACCACGGCGGCGCCGCTCGGTCCGACGCACACCGTGAGGTCGTCCGTGGTGCCCAGGTCGTCGGCGTCGAAGGGCAGCGCGGTCATGGTGAGCGTCCCGTCGGTGGCGCCCCGCACCCAGGCCGACCCGGGGCGGTCGAGGGTGCCCGTCCGCACCAGGCCGACCAGCATACCCGATCGGGTAAAGCCCGCGCGCGCCCACCGCGCGGTGGGCTCCGGGAGCATGAGGCGGTGCGACCGACCCAGGTCGACGTCGTAGCGGACGACGTCCACGTCGCCGTCTCGGTTGGTGCGGGCGATGAGGGCGACGCCGTCGAAGACGTCGAGCAGGACGCCCGGGTCGGGGAAGGTCCACTCGCGCCACCCGCGGTCGGGGGTGAAGGTGCACGCCTTCATGGGCTCGTCGGCCGGGACGCTGTCGGCCTCGCGGGCCTCGCGCTGGCACGGACCCTGTCGGCTGCGGCTGGTTCCGTCGGCGCTGGCGAAGGCTCCGTCGGGGTCGGTGGCGGCGGGTGTGGTGATGACGGCCTCGGCCGTGAGGGGGCGGAGGGGGATGGCGGCGGTGGGTTCGCGGCGGCTCCAGAAGCGGGGCGGCGCGGCGCACGCGGTGCTGAGGGCGAGGAGGGAGACGAGGGCGGCGGGTCGCATGGACGGTCGAACGACCGCGGGCGGACGTTGTTTTCCCGAAACGTCGCCCGTGGTAGGGCAACGCGGATTTTCGACGAAAACGTCTGAGATGGAGGAGAGCATGTACGGCTTCGATATCACCGAGGAGCAGAAGGGTCTCATCGACACCACGCGGCGGTTCGCCCGGGAGCGCATCATCCCGGTCGCCGGTCAGTACGACGAGGAGGAGAAGTTCCCGGAGGAGCTCTTCCACGAGGCGCACGCGCTGGGGCTGGCGAACCTGGAGGTTCCGCAGGAGTACGGGGGCATGGGGCTGTCGTGCCTCGACCACTGTCTCGTGCTCGAAGAGCTCGCGTACGCGTGCGTCGGGATCCAGACGGTGTTCGCGGGCAACATGCTGGGCTCGATGCCGGTCATCCTGGCGGGCACCGACGAGCAGAAGCAGAAGTACCTCTCGTCGCTCATCAACGAGCCCATCTTCGCGGCGTACGCGTGCTCCGAGCCCGACGCGGGCAGCGACGTCGCGGGCCTGAGCACCCGCTACGACAAGGTCGGCGACGAGTACGTCATCACCGGCCAGAAGCGCTGGATCACCAACGCCCACGCCGCCCGGTGGTTCACGGTGCTCGCCACCAGGGACAAGAACCTCAAGCACAAGGGCATCACCTGCTTCGTGGTCGACGCCAACACGCCCGGCGTGAAGATCGGCCGCCACGAGAAGAAGCTCGGCCAGCGCGCCAGCTTCACCTGCGACATCCTGCTGGAAGAAGTTCGCGTCCCGGCGAGCGCTGTCATCGGTGGTGAGGGCAACGGCTTCAAGGTCGCGATGCGCACCTTCGACCGCTCGCGCCCGTGGATCGCCGCCGGCGCTGCGGGTGTGATCCGTCGCGCGATGGACGAGAGCGTCGCCTACTCCAAGGAGCGCAAGACCTTCGGCGTGCCCATCGGCCAGCACCAGGCCATCCAGATCATGCTCGCCGACATGGCCGTGAAGTACGAGGCGACCCGCCTGCTCTGCCACAAGGCCGCCTGGAACATCGACAACGGCCAGATCGACTCGGTGGTGAGCGCGTACGCGAAGGTGTTCGGCGCCGACAGCGCGATGCAGGTGACCACCGACGCGGTGCAGGTGTTCGGCGGCTACGGCTACACGCGGGAGTACCCCGTGGAGAAGCTCATGCGCGACGCCAAGCTGCTCCAGATCTACGAGGGCACCTCGCAGATCCAGCGCATGGTCATCGCGCGCAACCTCCTCGGGCGTTGACGCTCTCCGCCGGGCGTTGAAACCCACCGCCCGTCCCCTCCTCGTCGCGGCCGTCGCCCTCTCGGCGCTGGTCGCGACGGCCCTCGCCCAGCCCGTCACCCCACCGCCCGCCGTCGATCGATCGCGCTTCGTGCAGGTCGACGGGCGGCGCTTCGTGCTGGGCGGTCGGCGCTTCAAGTTCATGGGCGCCAACGCGTCGATCATGCACGGGCGCTTCGACCGCGCGGCGGTGGAGTCGGTGCTCGACGCCGTCGCCGCCGACGGACTCAAGGTGGTGCGGGTGTGGGCGCTCGGTGAGCACCCCGAAGGCGCCGAGGAGTGGACGCGCGACTACTCGTTTCGCCTCGGCCCGGAAGGGTGGTTGGAGGCGAGCTTCGTGCACCTCGACCGGGTCATCGAGGCCGCTCGCGCGCGCGGACTGCGCGTCGTGGTGGTGCTCTCCAACCGCTGGAGCGACTACGGCGGAGCGCCCGAGTACCACCGCTGGGAGACGTTGCGTGGCCCCGTCGTCGGCCCGCCGATGCCAGCGCTCGGGTACTTCTTCGGGAGCCCGCACGCCCGCGACGACTACCGCGCCCACGTCGCTCGGGTGGTGGGTCGCATCAACGCGACGACGGGCGTTCCGTATCGGGATGACCCGACCATCATGGCGTGGGAGCTCATCAACGAGTCCGATGCGCCGCGGCGCTCGCGCGACACGCTCGTCGACTGGACCCGCACCATGGCGGCGTACATCCACGGGCTCGACCGCGCGCACCTCGTGGGCGCCGGGCACATCGGGTACACGCGCAACGAGCAGCGCGAGACCTGGCTGGCGCTGCAACGACTCCCAGAGATCGACTACGCCGACGCGCACGCCTACCCCACGACGGTGCGCGCCGGGCGGACGCTCGAACACCTCGACGACTTCGTCGACGACCACGCGCAGCTCGCGCACCACGTTCTGGCGAAGCCGTTCATCTGGGGCGAGTACGGGTTCAGCACCGTCGAGCAGGTGCATCACGGGGTGCCGCGGGCGGAGTGGTTCGAGCGCTTCCTGGCGCGCTCGCGGTTGGATGACCTCGACGGCGCGATGGCGTGGATCTACACGGCCGCGGCCGAGCGACCGAGGGAGCACGGCATCGTGGTGGACGGCCCGTGGGTGGGCGAGACGCGCGAGGTGCGCGAGGTGCTGGCGCGCGTCGCGGCGCGGTGGTCGGAGGACGACCCGACGGGCAACCCGCGATTGATGGCGTCGCGCGGAGTGGTGCCGTTGTGGTCGACGCGTCGGCGGGTGGATGGGCCCGTCGGCGCGGTCGCGGTGCCAGTGGTGCGAGGGCGAACGGCGCGTTGGGTGTGGCGGCCGGAGCGCTTCGCGAGCATCGATGGCGAGGCGGTGGGGCGCTGGGACGGCTTCGCGGTGATGCACATGTACGGCGGCGGTCCGACGGCGTTTACGTATCGGCTGCGGGTGACGGCTGCGGCGGCGCGGGCGATGACGGACGCACGGCGGGTGACGGTGCGCTTTCGGGCGAGCTCGGAGCTGCCGGGGCGCGGCGAAGAGGGAGCGCCCGAGGATGGGTCGACGGTGCGGGTGTCGCTCGACGGAGTGTCGCTGGGCGAGGTGGAGGTGATCGCCGACGACGGGCTCGGGCGCTGGGTGGAGCGAGCGAGCGACGACGCGGCGGCGGTGGCGGCGGTGGCGACGGCGGGCGAGCACACGCTGCGGCTGGAGGTGATGGAAGGGCCGCGCGCCAACGGGCTGTGCGTGTACGGGCACGCCACGGGGCGAGAGCGGGTGCCGCCGGGGACGGGCGCGCTGCCGGGTCGGGTCGAGGTGATGGTGGGGCGGTGATGTGGGTGGGCTCGACTGGAGTCGTGGGCCCCCATCCCCGCTGCCGCGCGCCCTTCCCCCACGCTGACGCGTGAGGGCAGGGCTCCGACGTCTGTAGCATGAGCGCGAGGCTGCCAGCCCCCGGAGCCCTGCCCTCACGCGTCAGCGTGGGGGAAGGGCGCGCGGCAGCGGGGATGGGGGCCCACGAACACAAACGAGCGCCTCTCACCGCGCCTCCAATCCTTCGCGTCCCTGCGAGTGACGGACTAGCATCCGCGCCCCATGAGTCTCGCCCAGCCGCTCGTCGCCGGAACCGTCGTCGCGACGGACTACCGCGTCGAGCAGGAGCTCGCCCGCGGCGGCATGGGCACCCTCTACCGCGTCACCCAGCTCTCCACCGGGGCCGAGCGGGTGCTCAAGGTGATGCACGCGCGCCTGCTGCGAGACCCGCGCGGGCGCGAGCGTTTCCTGCAAGAAGCCAGGGCGAGCGCGCGCATCGAGAGCGACCACGTGGTGCAGGTGCTCGCCGCCGGCTTCGACGACCAGGGCGTCCCGTGGATCGTCATGGAACTCCTCCGCGGCGAAGACCTCGGCCACGTCCTCAAGCGCCGCGGCAAGCTCCCGCCCTCCGAGACGCTGGAGGTCTTTCGCCAGCTCGGGCACGCGCTCGCGGCCGCCCACCGCGCCGGGCTCGTGCACCGCGACCTGAAGCCCGACAACGTGTTCTTGTGTGTTCCGCGGCGGGAGGGCGTGCCGTTTACGGTGAAGCTCCTCGACTTCGGCATCGCCAAGGCGCTCGACGACATCGGCACCGACTCGGGCCCGCAGCACCGCATGACCTCCGCCGTCGGAACGCCCCTCTGGATGGCCCCCGAGCAGGCGCAGCGCGGCGAGATCACCCCCGCGGCGGACGTCTGGTCCATGGGGCTCCTCGCCTTCAAGCTGCTCGTGGGGCGGTCGTACTGGCGCAGCGGCAACATCCCCGATGCGCCCGTCGAGCGCGTGCTGCGCGAGCTCTTCGGCGACCCCATCGAAGCGCCGAGCGTTCGCGCGCAGGAGCTCGGAACCAGCCTCCCGGCGGGCTTCGACGAGTGGTTCGCCCGGTGTGTGGTGCGCGACCCCAACGCCCGCTTCCGCGACGCCGCCGAGGCCCTCGCCGCGCTCACCCCGGTGCTCCTCGGACCGCAGGCCACCGCGGCCTTCGTCACCACCGACGACCCGCGGCGCAGCGTCGTCCCGCCCACCCAGGCCATGCAGGTCGTGTCGACCTCGGCGCCGTGGGCCTCGGCCTCCGTGCAGGGCGTCCCCGCGGCGGTGCACCCGTCGGTTCCGCCGCCCATCTCATACAACCCCGTGTATTCGGTGCAGGGCGCGCCGCCGTACCCGACGCCGTACCCGACGCCGCCGTCGCCCCCGAGCAACAGCTCGTGGCTCGGCGCGACCGTGGTCGGGCTGCTGGTAGGGACCGCCATCCTTGGTGGTGGGTGGTTCGCGTTCAATCGGTATCGCGACGAGAACCCGGCCGACGGAGGCGTGGCCCACCTCGATGCGCCGAGCGTGGTGGACGTCGCGCGGGTGGTCGTCCCTCCCGTGACGGAGCTGAGCCCGCCGGTGATGACGCTCGCCGCGGGCTACGCCCACACCTGCGCGCGCCTCGCCAACGCCAACGTCCGCTGCTGGGGCTGGAACCAATTCGGTCAGCTCGGCGACGGCACCCTGACGCACCGCACGACGCCGGTCTCCGTGGTGGGGCTCGACCGCGCCGTGGAGGTCGGCGCGGGCAACGGCCACTCCTGCGCGCGCCGCGACGACGGAACGATGCGCTGCTGGGGGCTCAACACGTCGGGTCAGCTCGGCAACAACACGCGCAGCAACAACAGCGTCTCGGTGCCCGTGGTCGCCCTCACGGGCGTCGTGCAGATCGCCCTCGGCGACGCCCACACCTGCGCGCGCCTCGCCGACGGAACGGTCCGCTGCTGGGGCGACAACGCCCACGGTCAGCTCGGCGACGGGACGACGGTGACGCGACCGTTTCCAGCGCAGGTTCCGGGGCTGGCGGGCGTGGTGGAGGTGGCGGCGGGCAACCTGCACACCTGCGCGCGACTCGGTGATGGGACGGTTCGCTGCTGGGGCGCGAGCAGCTTCGGCCAGGTGGGCGACGGCTACGTCGAGACACACTACCGGCCCGCGGCGGTGGCGGGCCTCTCCAACGCGGCGGCACTGGCGCTCGGCGCGTACCGGAGCTGTGCGAGGTTGAGCGACGGGACGGTTCGCTGCTGGGGTCGCAACGACCTCGGGCAGCTCGCCGACGGGTCGCGCGTGAGTCGGACGACGCCGGTCGTGGTGCCGGGGCTCGCGGGCGCGCTCGACCTGGGCGTCGGGGCGTTTCACACGTGCGCGCGGATGGTGGGTCACTCGCTGCGGTGCTGGGGGAGCAACGCGACGGGGCAGCTCGCGGACGGCACTACCATCGATCGACCGGCGCCGGTGGTGGCGGCGAGCGTGGGTGACGCGCTGCTGGTGACGGCGGGCGAGGCGCACACGTGCTCGCGGGCGGCGGGTGGTGTGGTGCGCTGCTGGGGCGGCAACGGCTTCGGGCAGGTGGGCGACGGGGCGACGGTCAACCACGGGCTGCCTTGGGTGGTGCCGGGGCTGTAGAGGCCGGCGGCAGTCGTTGCGGAGAGACACAGCCGCAAGGACGCGAGGGTCGCAAGGGTAGGAAGGAATGGGTGATCGGGCGCTCCGATCGCTCGCCGCGATCCGTTTTGCGAAACCTCATCATTCGCGGGGAGAACTTGTCTTTCCCTTGCGACCCTTGCGCCCTTGCGGCTGTTTCTCTCCGCACCGACCGCCTACGACAGCGGCAGCGCGAAGCTCACGGCGAGCTCGATCATCCCGAAGGGGTTCGGGTACGAGTCGACGCCCAACGACAGCGTCGCCGCGAAACCCAGCCAAGGCACCGGTTCGATGCGCACGCCGCCCGTCGCCGCGACGATGAAGAGCGCGTCGGGCGCGCAGCTCGGTTTGCCCGCCGCGTCGTGGCCACAGGTCGCCGGCAGCGCCGCGAACAACCCGCCGACGGTCGGGCGCACGAGCCGGTGCGGTCGCAGGACGGCGCGGTACCCCACGACGCCGAAGCCGTAGGTGCGGTCGTCGCCAGTGGGCATGTAGCCGGCGCGCGCCCAGACCTCGTGGACGTCGGCGAAGCGAAGGCCCACACCGAACACGAGCGGGACGTCGTTGGCGTAGGGGACGAAGCTCGCGGCGAGCTCGACGAAGAGGGCGCTCGACCAGCTCGACGAAGGGACAGCCCCAGCACGCGCCTGCGCGGACGAAGTCGACGGCGCCGCGAGGGTGAGCGCGCCCCACAACACCGATACGCCGAAGAGTCGAAGGGCGGTGGCCATCGTGGTGATGTGCTTGAGGCAGCGATCGGTCAGCGACAAGACGCGCAAGCTGTAGCACTACCGAGTCATGACAAAGCTCGCGGCGCGCGCGGTGATGGGTGTCTTCCTGGCCACGACGGCGTGCTCGTATCCGCGCAGCGGCGCGGCTCCGGGCCCTCTGTCACCGGCCTCGGCGGCGACGGCTGCGAGCCGTTGGCCGGGCGCGACGGCAGAGTCGCTCGACGCGGGGCGCACCCTGTTTCTCGACCGGTGCAACGGCTGTCACGGCTATCCCGATCTCAATCCGATCAGCGCCAACCGTTGGCCCGGCATCATGACGGACATGGGCCACAAGTCGCACCTGACGCCCGAGCAGACCCAGCAGGTGCTGCACTTCATCCTCGCCGCGCGAGAGCAGCCATAGCGCTCCACCCGCTGGTGCAGGCGCGGGACGCGACCAACCCCGGTCTGCAAGCGGGTGCAGTGACCTTGAGATGGATGACGCTTGAGCCACGTTGAAAGGGCTGGGCCCTACGTCGCACTCCCGGCAGTGAGCGGCGCCGTAAACGTGCGCAGCATCTCCCCGAGCGCCCTCCGCACCGAGCGATCGAACGCCGCCGACGGCTCCCGACCGAGCGCGGCCATCCACCCGCCGCGCGCCACGACGTACCCGAGGGCCGCGCTCCCCGCGACCACCAGCGCCTGCTCGATGCGCTTCCGCGTCTCCGCGCGACGGTCGCCCAGCCGCTCGACGATGGCCTCCGCCACGAGCCGCATCCCCTGCGAGTGCAGCGGGAAGGTCTCGCTCGCCGAGGGCCGCTCGGCCGCCAGCGCCCACAGCGACAGGCGCACGAAGGTGCGGTCGGACAGCGCCTCGAAGAGCGCGTCGAGCAGCTCGTCGGGGTCGACGAGGTCGGCCTTCGCGATGCGCTCCATCATGCGAGCGCGCACCGCGGCGCGACGACGCTCCAGCACCGCGTCGACCACGCCGACGTACGTGCCGAAGTAGTGCGACACCAGCGCGTGGCTCACCCCCGCGTCGCGCGCGATGTCGGCCAGACCCACCGCGTCGGGCGGGCGCTCGGCCAGCAGCCGATCGGCCGCGTCGAGGAGTTCTCCGCGCGCCTCCTCAGGGTCACGTCGTCGTCGGGTGGGCTTCATATTGGTGCCTTGACAATAACCCGTGGGCTTCTATTGTCATCACGACAATAGCGATCCCATGGAGGCTTCGTGATGAACCAACCCATCCCCGTCGTGACCTTCGTCGAGCGGCTCCGCCTGCGGCGGCAGGAGACGCGCGTCGACTTCCTGTTGACCGTCCCGCGGCGGCACGGGCCCATCGCGCGCATGTCGCTCTGGGGCGGCCTGGTGCAGTCGCAGCTCGTGACCGACCCGGCCATCGCGCACGCGGTGCTGGTCGAGCAGAGCGACGCGTTCATGAAGGGCCTCGCGCTGAGCTACTTCATGAAGCCGATGCTGGGCGACGGGCTGCTGTCGAGCGAGGGGGCCTTCCACCGCAAGCAGCGGCGCATGCTGGCGCCGTCGTTCATGCCGAAGCGCCTCGCGGACTACGCGACCACCATCGCCGATCGCTCCGAGGCGGCGCAGCGAACGTTGCGCGACGGTGCGTCGGTGGACGTCAACACCCTGATGATGCGGCTCACGCTGGAGATCGTCGGGGCGACGCTCTTCGGCGCGGAGGTCGGCGCGGAGGCCGAGGAGGTGCACGGCGCCCTCACCGATGCCATGGCCCAGATGAGCCGCATGGTGCGCTCGGTGATCCCGATTCCGCCGACGTGGCCGACGCCGGGCAACCGCCGCGGGCTGCGCGCCGTCGCCCGCCTCGACCGCATCATCTACGGGCTCATCGAGGAGCGCCGCCGGGCCGGGGGCGAGCGCCACGACTTCCTCTCCATGCTGCTCGCGGCGCGCGACGAAGCGGGCGGTGCGATGACCGACAAGCAGGTGCGGGACGAGGCCATGACCATCTTCCTCGCGGGCCACGAGACCACGGCCAACGCCCTCACCTGGACCTTCTACCTGCTGGCGAAGCACCCCGCGGTGCGCGATCGCCTGGAGCGCGAGCTCGACGCCCACCTCGGTGGCCGCACGCCGACGCTGGCCGACCTCGCGAAGCTCCCCTACGCGATGATGGTCTTCAAGGAGGCGATGCGTCTCTATCCGCCCGCGTACGTCATCGCGCGGCGGGCGCTGCGGGACGTCGACATCGAAGGGCGACACATCCCGAAGGGCAACCTCGTCGTCATCAACATCATCGGGATGCACCACGACCCGGTGCTGTTTCCCGACCCCGAGCGCTTCGACCCCGAGCGCTTCACCCCGGAGGCCGAAAAGGCCCTTCCCAAAAACGCCTTCCTCCCCTTCGGCGCTGGCCCGCGCGTGTGCATCGGCAACCACTTCGCGCTGATGGAGGGCCACCTCGCCCTCGCGACGCTCGCCCAGCGGGTGCGCTTCGAGCTGCCCCCGTCGGCGCCGCCCGCGGAGATGGAACCCCTCGTCACGCTGCGCCCCAGAGGGGGCATGCCGATGACGGCGCACCGCCGGGCGATCGAGGCGTGACCGCGCGCCCGCTCTGCGCGCTGGTCTTCGTGCTCGGTTGTGTGACGGCTCGCCGAGCGCCGCAGCAGCCTTCGCCCGTCGAGGCATCGACCGATGCAGGCGCCCCTGTCGTGGTCGACGTCTACACGCCGCCGAGCGCACCCGCGCCAGTGGTGCCGTCCAGGCCCCCGTCCGATGCGCAGGCCCTCCAGGGGAGCGTAGTGTTCATGAGGGTGTGCGGGCCGTGTCACCTGGCGATGTGGCAGGTGCCTTCGGGCGGCTCGCTGTCGGCGGCCAACCGCTCCGAGGCTGCCGTGCGTCGGCAGATCCGCGAGGGGTCGGGCCGCGCCCCCGACGGGATGCCCGCGATCGGCGTCGATCGTCTTCCCGAGAGCGAGATGCCAGCGTTGATGGCCTACCTGCGCCAGCTCCACGTGGTGGGGCCGCGCTGATCCCTACGCCGCGGCGGCCGGGTCCATCCAGAGGACGCCCCAGCCGTGGCCGTCGAGGTCGTAGAAGCTCCACGAGTACATGAAGCCGTGATCCTCCGGGTCGACGTCGGGGGCGGCCCCGTTGGCGAGGGCCTTCTTCACCAGCTCGTCAACCTCCGCGCGGCTCTCACACGAGATCGAGAACAGCGCCTCGACGTGCTTCTCGTCGCAGATCTCGCGCTTCGTGAAGGTGTTGAAGAACGGATGCACGAGGAGCATCACGAAGGCCTCCTCGCTGACGATCATGCAGGCCGCCTTGTCGTCGGTGAACTTCGGGTTGAAGGCGAACCCGAGGCTCGTGAAGAAGGCCACGGACTTCTTCAGGTCGCGCACCGGCAGGTTGACGAAGAGCTTTCGGCTGGGCATCGGAGTTCTCGCTTTCTCGGGTCGTTGCCGCGCTCCGCGTCGTGCAGAGCGTCGGGTTGATGCCCCTTGGACTCCGCCCCGAAGACAGACTCATCGGTCGTCGGACGATTTTCTACGCGGGGAGTTCCATCACCAGACCGAGCCGCGGGAAGTGGGTCTCGACGTCGAGGAAGGAGTTCCACCCGCGGATGCTCTCGCCGTCGAGCTCCAGCACGATGAGCGCCCACGCCGCGTGACCGCCCTCAGGCTTCGGCCGGTACTGCGCGAAGGCCGGTGCCCCGCCCGCCGCCACTTCCACCAGTCGCGACCCGCGGCACCCGCTGCCACGGCCGTTGAGCCATGCGTGAATCGTCTCGGGCCCCTGCAACCAGAACGAGTACGGCGGCATCGACAGCGTCGCGTCCTCGCGCAGCAGCGCCGTGAGCCCGTCGACGTCGTAGCGGTGAAACGCATCCACGTAGCGGTCGAGCATCCGCCGCTGCCCCTCGGTGAGCTCCGCGGGTTCCGTCGCCCGGTCGTGCTGCCGCATGGTCGCCCGCGCCCGTTGCAGCGCGCTGTTGATCGCCTCCACCGACGTGTCGAGCGCGTCGGCCACCTCCGCCGCCGACCAGTCGAGCACCTCCGTCAGCAGCAGCGCCGCCCGCTGCTTCGGAGGCAACCGTTGCAGCGCCGCCACGAAGGCCAGCCGGATGCTCTGCCGCAGCACCGCCCGCTCCGACGGATCGATGTCCGCGGGGATGGCGTGCGCCTCGGCGATGGGCTCCAGCCAGTGGGTGCGGGCCTTCGCCACGATCTCATCGTCGACGGTGTTGGACGGGCCTTCTTCGAAGGGCCGGGCGCGGTGCGAGCGATCGGACAACGCGTCGAGGCAGGTGTTGGTGGCGATGCGGTGCAGCCACGTCCGCAGCGACGAGCGCCCGTCGAAGCGCTCGTAGGAGCGCCACGCGCGCACCATGGTCTCCTGCACGGCGTCGTCCGCGTCGGCCACCGAACCCAGCATGCGGTAGCAGTGGCCGGTCAGGGCCGCGCGGTGATCCTCGAAGCGGACGGACGCCGTCGCCATGGGTCTGCTGGTCAGCGCACGAAGATGAGGCCGTAGACCTCCGTCGCGCGGCTGCCGTTTTCCGCGCCGCAGCTCGCGACGTTGCCGCTGGAGATGTTGGCGCCCAGGCCGCCCTCGCACTGGTTGTACAGACCGCCAAACCCAATGCGGGAGTCGGAGGTGGAGCAGTCGTTCTCCTGGTTGGTCAGGATGCCGATGCGAACCGCCTGGTAGTTGCCGCCGCTGATCTGGTTGAAGCCCTGGGCGTTGCAGAAGGGTTGCAACGAAGGCGAGCTCAGCAGGCTGTACCAGGCGGCGCGCCCGGGGGGCGTGGCGAAGGCCCGCGCCGGACCAGCGAGCACCTCGCGCAGAGAGCCCGCGGGCGAGGCCACGGCGTTGACCACGATGTACCGCGGCGAGCCGTCGATCATCCCCAGACGGAGCTGCGTGAAGGTCAGCGTCGAGAACCCGGCGAACTTCGCCGGCGTCGTCGACAGGTCGAGCGAGCCCACGTTGAGCACCGAGGTGTCCGTCCAGATGGCGCTCGTGTAGACGAAGCCCGGGTCGCGGCCGGGGACCTTCATCACCAGCGTCCAGCCGCCGCCGTCGTTGGTCATGTCGCAGTAGGCGCTCCAGTTCGAGCCGCCCGCGTTGAGGGTGTAGACCCCCGTCGGCGCCGCCCGCGGAATCGCGTTGCAGCTCGCGTACACACACGCCCCGGTGGTCTCGCAGCCGTCAGCAGGGTTGTAGTTGCAGTCCGAGAAGCCCGCGTTGCAGGCGCCCATGGAGCACGTTCCGCCGCGGCACACGCCCGTCGCGTTGCGGTAGTTGCACGTGTTGCCGCAGGTGCCGCAGTGGGCCGCGCTGCTGCGCACGTCGACCTCGCAGCCGTCGCCCGCCACGTTGTTGCAGTCGCCGAAGCCCGTGTC
Organism: Polyangiales bacterium; assembly: GCA_044229975.1. Lineage (GTDB taxonomy): Bacteria > Myxococcota_A > Polyangia > Polyangiales > SCUS01. The sequence continues at coordinate 79,388 of JBGARZ010000011.1, read as the reverse complement.
GCACGCGGCCACGGTGCACGCGCTCGCGGCGCACCCGGCCGTCGCGTTGGCCAGGCCGCACATCCGACCGCAGGCCCCGCAGTGGGCGACGGTGTTGGTGGTGTTGACCTCGCAGCCGTTGGCGATGGCGAGGTCGCAGTCGCCGAAGCCCGTGGTGCAGGTGAGGCCGCACGCGCCCGCCGCGCAGGTCGGCGTGGAGTTGGCCCGCGCCGGGCACGCCATCCCGCAGCCCCCGCAGTGGGCGACGGTGCTGGTGACGTCGACCTCGCAGCCGTTGCCCGTCATGCCGTCGCAGTCGCCGCGGCCCGGGTCGCAGCCCGCCACGCGGCACACCGAAGACACGCAGCTCGCGGTGCCGCCCGAAGCCATGCACTCGCGGCCGCACGAGCCGCAGTTGGTGGTGGAGGTGCGGGTGTTGGCCTCGCAGCCGTCGGCCTCCATGTCGTTGCAGTCGGCGAAGCCCGACTGGCAGGAGATGACGCACGCTCCGCCGACGCAGCCGGGGAAGCCGTTGGGGCGCGCGGGGCACTCGTTCATGCAGCGGCCGCAGTGGGTCACGCTCGTGCGGACGTTGGTCTCGCACCCGTTGGGAACGTTCCCATCGCAGTTGCCGAAGCCCTCATCGCAGGCGGTGATGGTGCACGCCCCGGCGACGCAGGCGGCCGTCGCGTTGGCCGGGTTGCACGCCGCGCGGCAGGCGCCGCAGTTGGCGGTGCTGCCGTTGGTGTCGACCTCGCAGCCGTTGGACGGGTCCATGTCGCAGTCGGCGAAGCCCGCGTTGCAGGTGAAGCTGCACGTGCCCGCGGCGCACGACGACGTCGCGTTGGCGCGCACCGGGCACGCGCGGTTGCAGGCGCCGCAGTGCATGAGGTCGGTCTGGGTGTTGGTCTCGCAGCCGTTGGCGCCGGTCATGTCGCAGTCGCCGAAGCCCGTCGAGCACGAGGCGACGGCGCAGGTGCCGTTGAGGCAGAGCTGCGCGGCGTTGGGAACCGAGCAGCGGGTGCCGCAGGTTCCGCAGTTGGCGAGGTTGGTCTGCGCGTCGACGCACGCGCCCGAGCAGCAGGTCTGGCCCGACGGGCAGGCGCTCCCGGCGGTGCAGCCCATCACGCAGACGTTGCCCACGCAGAGGTTGCCCGACGGGCAGTGCTCGTTGACGACGCACTGCACGCAGCGGTTGTTGGCCGTGTCGCAGCGCAGGCTCGGCAACACGCCCGAGTCCGTCGGCCCGGCGGACGACGCGCAGCCCTCGTCGCTGCGGCAGCCCGGCTCGCAGGTGTTGGTGGCGCCGTTGCAGTGCTCCGACGCGGGGCAGGTGTCGGCCGAGGCCACGCACTGAACGCACCGCCCGCTGCTCGTGTCGCAGGTCTCGCGGCCCGTCATGCCCATGCAGTCCATCGCGCCCAGGCAGCGGGGCGGGCCCATGTCGGCCGGGGTGTCCATCCCGACGTCCGCCGCGACGTCGGCCGCGGTGTCCGCGGTGACGTCCATGGGCGTGCTCGCGTCGATGCCTGAGTCCATGCCCGCTTCGGCGGTGGCGTCGGCGAGGCCGAGGTCGTTGGTCGTCGGCGCCGCGTCGGCCGGGCCGCCCACCACGCTCAGGCCCTGCGAACAGCCCGCCAGCGCGGCGCCCAGCAGCGCGATCAAGGTGACGGAGCGGTGTGTCCTACGAGTGCTCATCGACGATCGACCTCCAGCAAAGTGCGGCGACCACACTATCAGTGGCGTCGTGTCGGGCGCGAGTTTCCCAGCGCGAGCCCGTTGCCTCGGTCACCCATGTCACGGCATCCTGCGGGTCCTCCACCGATGCGCGTCCCCCGCTTTGCCGCCGTGTTCTTCGACCTCGACGGCACCCTCGCCGACTCCGCGAAGGACATCACCCTCGCCCTGGAGTTTGCGCTCGCAGAGGTGGGCGTTCGCACCGAGCACCCGGTGCACCTGCTGGTCGACGGGTCGCCGCTCGAAGCCATCTTCGCCGTCGCCTCGCCCGGCCACACCGAGGCCCAGTTCGACCGCTTCGCCCGCTGCTACCGCGCGCAGTACGACAACCTCCAGCACAGCAACACGCGGCTGTATCCAGGGGTGTTCGAGACCCTCGAAGCGCTCTCGCTGCTGCGCCCGCGGCCGTGGCTCGCCGTCGCCACCGCCAAGCGCAGCGAGACGGCCCGCGCGGTGTGTCGACACCTGGGCATCGAGGGGTTCTTTCGCTCCATCGAGGGCACCGCGGGCACGAGCATTCCGCCGAAGCCCGCGCCCGACCTGCTGCACCTGCTCTTGCGTCGCGCCGAATCACCGGCCGACCGCTGCCTGCTGGTGGGCGACACCTTGCGGGATGTGTTCGCGGGCAAGGCCGCGGGCATGCGAACGGCCGCCGCGACGTGGGGCCACGGTCGCCGCGAAGACCTGGTGCGCGCCGCGCCCGACCACGTCTTCGAAGACCTCGAAGACCTCCTGCCGCTGCTCAACGACCCGTGAGCGGCGCGCGCGGCGTCGACGAGGTCGACCTCGGGAAGTACCTCGCCGAGTGCCGGGCGATGGTCATCGACGAGATTCGCGCGATGGTTCCGACGGACTCGCGCGCGTCGAAGGTGCTCTACGACCTGATGCTCGACTACCCGCTGCGCGACGCCAAGGGGCTGCGGCCGGCGCTGTGCGTCGCCGCGTGTCGGGCGCTGGGCGGGCCGTTGGAGGGCGCGCTCCCGAGCGCCGCGGTGCTGGAGCTGTATCACAACGCGTTTCTCATCCACGACGACGTGGAAGACCGCTCGGAGAAGCGCCGCGACGCACTCACGTTGCAGCGGCTGCATGGCGTTCCGATCGCGGTCAACGTGGGCGACGCGATGCTGGCGATGGCGCTGCAACCGCTGCTCGACAACATGCACAAGCTCGACATGGGTCGGGCGCTGCGGATCCTCGAGACGGTGTCGGTGATGGCGCGCGAGTCGGCCGAGGGGCAGGCCATCGAGCTCGACTGGGTGCGCCGCGCGCGGTGGGACCTCACCGACGACGACTACCTCCACATGGTCGACCAGAAGACCGGCTGGTACAGCTTCATCGCGCCGGTGCGCATCGGGGCCATCGTGGCGGGCGCGCCCAACGAGCAGATCAAGGCGCTGGAGGAGTTCGCGGGGGCGCTGGGGGCGGCGTTTCAGATACAGGACGACGTATTGAATCTGCTCGCGCGCGAGTCGGATTACGGCAAGGAGATCGCGGGCGATCTGTGGGAGGGCAAGCACACGCTCATCCTGCTGCACGCGCTGCGGTCGATGGACGAAGCGGAGCGGGCGAGGGCGCTGGAGATCCTCGATCGGCCGCGGCCGGACACCGTTGATCCGGCGCGCGACGACCTGGCCGGGAGGCTGCGGCGGGTGGTTCCGGAGCTGGTGGGCGCGGGGCACATCGACGGGGCAGGGCAGGCGGCGCTGGTGGCGCTGCTGGAGGACGTCGCGCGGACGAAGACGCGAGACGACATCGACTGGTTGCTGGAGCGGGTGCACCGCTACGACAGCCTGGGGTATGCGCGCGGTGTGGCGCAGCGGCGAGCGGCGGCGGCGGGTGCGATGCTGGCGTCGTGGACGTGGATGCGGCCGAGCGTGCACCGGGCGGTGCTGCAAGCGCTGGTGGACTACGTGGTGGAGCGCGATCGGTAGGCGGGGAGACCCGGCGCAGCGTCGCGCTCGTGCTCTCATCGCGGTCCCTCGACCTTCGCCAGAACAACGGGAATTCAAGAGTGGCACCGGGGTCGCGACCCTCCTGGGTGGGAGGGTCGACCATGACCGCGTGATGGTGGTCTACGAGCTCGGGACGGTCGTCCATGGCGGACGACCGGGACGTCCACGACGTTGGGATGGTTGACGGTCAACGCTGGCGTGCACGTCCATGATGGGGGCACGGTCTACCGAGCGCTGGTGAGAGTGCCGGGAGTGGGCGCGCCTTCCTACTCGTCGTCCCAGACGGCGAGGCACTTACGGTCTTGCCAGTAGCTCTCCAGGGTGACGCGCGGGTCCGCCACGCAGCGCACATGCACCGGCGACAGGCGGATCGACAGCGCGTGCGACGCCTCGCCCTTCCATGATCCGATGTCGACCAGGGCATCGCCCTGGAGCTTGAGCTCGTGGCGGTGGAGGTAATCGAGAATCGCGGGCACCTGGAGGTCGACCCCGGTCGTCGCTTCGGCGTGCGGGTTGCGGAGCCTCCGGGCCGTCGCGATGAGCTCCGCGAGATCGTCGGGGTGCTCGGCGAAGTGGCGGTCGTAGCTGGCGTGATAGACGGTCTCCAGCGCCTTCTCCTGGAGCACGAACTCGCCGTCGATGACGTAGCCCACGGCCCAGTTTTCGCCGTACTTGCGGTCCCACTCCCGTTGCCGGGCCTCGCGCATCTTCACGCCACCCGCGCGCCCGATGCGCCGCTCGACCACCCTCCAGCTCACGGCGCGAGGATGCTCCGCACCGCGTGATCGCGCAACGCATCGGGTCGTCCGCGGCTTTGCATCTCTTTGCGAGCGGGGCGTAGATGAAACCCTCGGAGGAACCACCATGAGGCGAGCGCACGTCGGTCTGTTGGGGGCGATGCTCGGCTTGTCTGCGCTTGTGGTTGGCTGCTCGCAGTCTGCGACGGACCGCCCGCCGACCTTCGACGCCAACGTCTCGATCGACTTCGGAGCGCTCGCGGACATCACCCCGTCGTCGGATCGCCCCGCGGTGATCCCGGTGGACGCGCCCAACGCGGGCTGTGCAGAGGCGCGCGAGGTACACGATGGCGACCTCCTGCGAGCGCAGGCGTTTCCGCGGACGCTCTCGACGCTTCCTACCTGCGACGGGAGGTTTGCTCCGAACGTCTTCGCGCGCTGGTACCGGGCGACGGTGCCCGCCCGCGGCGCGCTCGAAGTGACCTTGAGCGACAACCGGAACCGCGGAATCACAGCCATCGCACTGTCGGACTGCGACGCCATCACCTGCCTCCCGAACGACGTGGAGACCATCTCCGGGCTGGGCACTCTCCTCTTCATGAACACCCAGGATGCGTCACGGACCGTGCTCATCGCGGTCACCAGCCAGGGCCTCGCTGGTGCGTCGACGGCGGTGGACGTTGGGGTGCGCATCCGCCCGATCGCTGCCAACGCCACCTGCGCTACCGCGACGCCGCTCGTCCCCGGTGTCGTCCTGCGCGACCAGGACTTCGCGCTGACGACCGGGAGAAATGGGTACTGCAGCGAGAACCCGGCGATGCACAGGGAGCCCGCGCTCTACTACTCGATCACGGTGCCGCCGCGCACGACGCTGATCGCCGAGTCGACGCGCCCCGCGGACCCGCTCGGTTCGCCCGCGAAGGTCTTCGTGCGGCCGCCTTGCGGCGAGACGGGCTGCCTCGCTGGTGCGGTCGACGAGGTCACGCGCTCTACAGCGCTCGCCCGGTACGACAACGCGAGCGACGCGCCGAAGGCCGCGTCCGTCGTGGTGATCTGCAACGGGAGCGACGGTCGCCTCTCCTTCGACGTCGGGGCCACGCTCCGTCCGATCGGCCCGTAGACCCATTGGCCTCACCTGCGGTGAGGTCCGTTGGTCGTCCTACCACCGGTACCCGGTGGCCGAGACCACACCGCCGTTGCACTCCGTGACGACGCCACAATATTGCGTGCGCACATACGTTTCGTCGTTGCAGTGAAAGGTGGCGCAGAACGGCCCGCCGCAACCGGCCGGGGGAGTGGTGGAGCAGGTGCCCCCGGAGCAGTACGCCGTGCCCTCGCAATAGCCGCCTCCGCTGGTGAGACACGCCGGGCCTCCGACCGTGCCGACCGGGATGTTCCAGCGGACGGGGCTGGTCGCGGGGCAGCTCGTGGTGGCGCAGCCTTCGTCGGTCATGCCATTGCAGTTGTCGTCCACCCTGTTGCCGCACACCTCGCTCGAATGGGGCACCACCTGCCCGGCGCAGGCGCGGGTGCTCCCCACGCAGCGGTAGGTGCCCGCGCGGCACAGACCCACGCCCTGCGTACCCGGCGCGCCCGTGTAGCAGGGCGACGTGGCGATGTTGTCCACCGCCCGGTCGCAGTCGTCGTCGATGCCGTTGCACGTCTCGACCGCGGGGACGATCTCTCCGTTGCACGCCGTCGCCCAGCGACCGCCCACGCAGCGTTGGAACCCATCGGTGCACAGCCCAACCATCCGCGTGGAGGGGTTGCCCGTGTAGCAGGCGCGCGTAGCAGCCGCCTCGCACTCGGCGCCGGTCCCGAGGTCCACCGCGTCGGGTCGATCGGTGCCGAGGTCCGTCGTTCCGTCGTCTCGACTCACCACATCGACCCGCGCGATGACGTCCGTCGGAGTGACATCGAGCAGCACGGGAACGTCCACGAAGGTCTCGCCATCGTGGGTGTCGGCGCCGAGGTCGGTCGCGGCTTCAGGGGCTCCGGCGTCGACGCTGTCCGTCGTCGCTCCGGCCTCACGGGGCTGCGCCGCGTCGTAGTCGACGGCGTAGGTCCGCACGGTGTCCTGCGCCCTGGTCGCGGGTTCGCACCGGCCCGCAACCGTGGCGCAGCGCTCGTCACTCCCGCATTGGACAGCCTCGCAGGCCGAGGCGAGTAGCAGCGTCACCTCCTGCGTCTGCCCACGAACGAAGCGGACCACTGCGCGCTGCGCGACGACCGCCGTGTCGCGATCACATCCGGCGGCGTTGCTGCATCCGAGCGCCTCGATCCACACCGGCGTGGAGAGGTCGTCGTCCGCGGGGAGGACACCGACGGAAAGCGGGAGCGGTTGGCGACCGGCGCCCGATCCGAGCTCCGTGATGCGCGTACTCCGCATCGGGCCGATGGGGCCTCCTCTGCGTACGCTCAGGACCACCGACTGCACCGTCGCGCCAACACCCCAGGCGAGCTCGGAATCGACCCGCACGATGAGCTCGGTGCGCGGGCGCTCACAGCTCGAAGCGAACGCGAACGTCAGGAACCCCGCCACCACCGACCGCATCGATCGAAAGCCTATCATGACGAGCCGACGTTCCAACGGGGTGCGACCCACGTGGACTACGTGGTGGAGCGCGACCGGTAGGCGGGCCTGCGATGTCGTCCGCGGCGATGCTCACCGAGGTCGAACTGAAGAACTACCGCGGGCACACCGACACGAAGGTGCCGCTCGCGCGCTTCACGCTGCTGGTGGGCGACAACGCGGTGGGCAAGACGTCGGTGCTGGAGTCAGTGAGCCTGGTCGCGCAGAAGACCTGGTGCCGACGCTCGCACCGAACGGCGCTGGACTGGCGACCGTGCTCAAGCACCTCAAGGCGACCGACGACGGTCGAAGAGGCTGCGCGTGCCGTTGTGCCTTCGCTGATCGCAATGAACTTTCGGCGCGTGCAGAAGACGGTGCTCACCACGAGGGTGATGACCGTCGATGGTCAGAAGGTCACCGTCCCTGAGCAGTCGAACGTCATCTCCGACGAGCTCCTCCTCAAGTTCACCGACACCGACTGGTTGCCCGCCCACGCCGCGCGCGAGGGAACGCTGCTCACGCTCGGCGTCCTCACGCGCCTCTACGAACCCGCGGCGCCGCGGGTGCTGCTGCTCGATGACATCGACCGCGCGCTCCATCCCCGCGCCCAAGGCGAGTTCATCGCGCGGCTGCGAACGGCGCTCGATGCCTTGCCCGGCACGCAGGTCATCGCGACCGCGCACTCGCCCTACCTCGCGGACTGCACTGCGCCGAAGACGTGCTCGCAGCGGGGTCTCGGCACGTCTGCTCGATCGTGTCGTGGCAGAGCGCGCGTCCCCATGGCTACGCGACCTGTGGGCTGATCGAGACCTCCGCGAGACCCAGCGCCGCGTGGTCGACTTCGAGGGGCGTCCCGGCTGGTCGAGTCGCGGACACGTCAGCGAGGTAGAGCGCCCCGCTCGGAGACGGGTGCACCCGCGGGACCCTGGCACCAACCGGCCGCCTCGCGGATCTCCGAGCCTTCGTCGATGACGTCGCTCGTGGCGTCCTGCCGCACCTCGGTGATCACCCGCCTCCTCGGCCGCAACTTCTACCGCCGTCAGCTACTTGACAGGCGCGTGTGGAAGGGGAGCCAATCGCTCTCGGGATGAAGCACTGCCCCGTCTGCAACGCGCCCTACGACGACACCGCCACGCACTGCGCCGACGACGGGCAGGCCCTGGACGCACGGCCCGACCCGATGCTCGGTCGCACCCTCGCGTCGCGGTACAAGATCCTCCGCCGCGTGGGCGCGGGCGGCATGGGGCAGGTGTACCGCGCGCGGCACGTCATCCTGCGGCACGACGTGGCGCTGAAGCTGCTCTCGCCGGAGCTCACCCGCGACCCGGTGATGCGTGAGCGCTTCGTGCGCGAGGCCCAGGCCACCAACCTCCTGCGCCACCCCAACATCGTCGACATCTGGGACGTCGCCGAGGAGGGCAACCGCGTCTTCCTGGTGATGGAGTTTCTCGAAGGGCAGAGCCTCGCCGACCTGATGCGCACGGGGCCGCTCGACGTGCGCCACGCCATCGACATCGCCATCCCGGTCTGCCACGCGCTCGCCCGCGCCCACGCCCTCGGCGTCGTGCACCGCGACGTGAAGCCCGAGAACATCTTCCTCGCCCGCGACGCCGCCGGCGACGTGCGCGTGAAGGTGCTCGATTTCGGGATCGTTCATATTCGCGGCGAGGCGCGGCTCACCATGCCGGGCGAGGTCTTCGGCACGCCGGAGTACCTCGCCTCGGAGCTCGCGCGCGGCCAGGAGTGCAGCCCGTCGAGCGACCTCTACGCCCTCGGTGTCCTGCTCTTCGAGATGATCACCGGGACGCTCCCCTTCGAGGGCGGCGTCAACCAGCTCATCGCGCAGCACGCGCACTCGGCGCCGCCCACCGTGCGCTCGCGCCTGCCGTCGGCCCCGGAGGCCCTCGACTCGCTCGTGCTCTCGCTCATGCAGAAGCTGCCGAAGGACCGTCCGGGCAGCGCGACGGACGTCATCGACGTGCTGGCGAAGATCCTCGCCGAGGAGAACACCCAGCTCGCCCCCGAGGGTCGCACCTCGCGGCCGGGGCCCCTCGACCCGAACAGCACCGCGACGATCAACTCGGGCCGCGGCTCGGCGCCGCCCGCCTCCATCCCGACGCTGCGGCACCAGGGCGTGACCTTCGAGACGGCGGCCCAGGCGGCGTTTCCGAAGGGCGACACCCCCGATGCGCTGCGCGAATTGCTGGAGCGCTTCAACACCAACGTCGACCGTCTCCGCACCCTCGAAGACGACCGCCGGGGGTTGATGTTCGAGCTCACCGAGCGGCAGCGTCGACACGACCGCGAGCGCGAGGAGCAGATGATCGAGCTGCGTCAGCTCGCGGTGGAGCGTGAGGCCGCGACCGCGAAAGCCGCGGCGCTGGAGGCCCGCGAGCGCGACGCGCGGCGCGACGAGGTCGAGGTGCTGCAAGAGCTGGCGCTGGCGTGGGACTCGGCGGGGACGGTTCCGAGCAACCCGCGGCTCATCACGCTGGAGCGCGCGGCGCAGTTGGAAGAGCTCGGTCGCGTGTCGGCGCGCTGGCGGGGACTGCGGTCGGCGCTCGACGCGGTGACCACCGGGCGCGCGGCGCAGGCACGGGCGCTGGCCTCGCTGGAGGAGCGGCGGCAGGCGGTGCAGGCCACCCTCGACGCGCTGGAAAACGAGACGCAGGTGACGGCGCAGAAGCTCCAGCGGCGGGCGGTCACCACGGGCGCGGAGATCTCCGAGCTGCTCAAGGCGCTGCACCAGGACGGCGAGACCGCGAAGGCGCAGTTGAAGCAACACCCGGCCGCGCGGGGGTTGCTCCAGGGGTTGGAGGTTCCGAGCGTCGCGTAGGGCCGAACGGGTCGTGCGCTCAGTGCCCTGGCACCAGGGAGGGCCCGCCTGCTTCGCCCAGGTGCTGGCGGTCATAGTGCACGTACACCCGCGTCCCGGGGTCGCTCGCGGTGGCGAAGGCCGCGTGCCACCCGGCGGGGATGCTCGGCGTCGTCCACCCGAAGAGGTAGCGCGCGTCGTCGGGCGCGAGGTTGACGCAGCCGTGCGAGCGCACCGCCCCGAAGCCGCCGTGCCAGTACGCCCCGTGCAGCGCGAAGCTCTGCTCGAAGTACATCGCCCACGGAACATCCTCGATCGAGTACGCCCCCGCCGACGCGTTGCCGTCCATGGTGGTCGTGATGTGCTTGTGCAACAGACGGAAACCTCCCTGCACGGTCTCGTAGTCGCTGGCCGGGTGGTCGGGCGAGGGGATGCCCGTCGAGACCAGCGTCGCGAACACCGGAGTCGCTCCCTCGTAGGCGACGAGTGACTGGCGATCGAGGTTGACGTCGATCCAGCGCTCGCCCGGCAGGAGGTCGCTCGGCGGGGCTTGCAGGGTCACCACGGTGACGTCGGCGCGGCGCAGGTAGCGACCGTCGCGCGTCGGGAGGAAGTCCTCGGTGCGCCATTGCATCACGTCGGTCGAAGCGACGGGGAAGGCCGTGAGCCGGGCGACGCGGGGGAGCTGGTACATGACGCCGTCGGTTCCGAGTCGGCGCACGTTGGTGCGATCGACGGAGACCAGCGCGATGGGCAGCGTCACCTCCGCCGACAGCCGAACCCCGTGCAACGGCATCGGCGCCACCACCGCGAGCGCGTCGGTGCGGACGTACCCGCCGCCGCGCGCGTGCCAGTAGCTCGCGCCCGAACCGGCGCGCGTCGCCCGCTCCACGGCGACGTACATCCCGCGCAGCATGCGTCGGAGGACGGGGGTTCCTTCGGCGCCCGCGAGCGTCTCCAGCGTCGGGGCGCGGTCGCTGCCCGGGGCGGGCGGTGGTGCGGGGAGACCCGCGCGCGTGGGCTCCGCGAGCTGCTCGTCGGCGACGGTGGGCAACGCGCGATAGACCACGGCCGCGTGCGGGGAGGTCGCGTAGCGGTAGGGCAGACCGGCGTCGAGGTTGGGCGCGCCGGGCAGCGCCGCGCGCATCGCGGGTGTGAGGTGGCGGGTCAGCACGAGGCCGCGCGACGCGCAGACGTAGCCGTCGCCCTCGACCTGGTACCAGCCGGTGTCGCGGCGGTCGGCGCGCTCGGGGCAGCCTTCGTTTCCGAGCGGACCGGCGATGATGCGGGCCGTTCCGCCTGCGCGGAGGTAGCCGCGCCAGTCGTCGGCGATGCGCGGCTCGAAGTAGACCGCGACCATCGGCGCGAGCGCGGTGACGGTCTCTCCGACGAAGCGCGACGGCGGCGCGTCGGCCGCGACGAAGGCGGGCCGGTCGGCGATCACGCCTGCATCGCCGGTGGCGACATCGAGGGCGGGTGCGACGTCGATGGCAGGAGCGACGTCGACCGAGGCATCGACGATGGCGACGACGGGGACAGCGGGAGCGGCCGAGGGAGGCGGCGCGCGACCAGCGCACGCGGCGATCGACGCGGCGAGGAGAACCGTGGGGCGCATGAGGGGATGCATCGCGAGAAGGACCCGCTGTGTACACGCGAACGCGACGCTACACTCGCGGGTCATGTCATCGACCGCGCCGAGGGTTGTCGTGGGTCACTCCCGTCAACCTCCCGCTCGCCCACGAGGCGACCGACGACGACCTGCTACGGCTGCATCAACGCGTGACGGTTCCGGTGCTCGAAGCGTTTGCGCCCGATGTCATCCTCGTGTCGGCGGGCTTCGACGCCCATGAGCTCGACGAGACCGCGGGGCAGCGCATCACGGCCCGCGGCTTCGGTCGGCTCGCGGCGATGCTCTTCGACGTCGCCGATCGGGTGTGCGGCGCACAGGCGGCTGCTTGTGGTCGGGCGCGCAGCTCGGTCGCGGTGAGGTCGGCCATGAGACGGCGGCGTCGGTGGTCGTCGCGGCCTCCGTGCATCCGAGCGCCAGCGACAGGAGGCCTCCCGGTGCGAGCCGAGTTCCCAGACGGGTCGCGATGCTACGCCCGACCTGTGGCACCGTCTCGCTCTCGCCATGGAGCCCTTCGACATCGACCCCGACATTCGACGCGCGCGCTCGCTTCCCCCGGCGGCCTATGGCGACGCCGAGCTATTCGCCCGGCAGCGCGAGCGTGTGTTTGCGCCGAGCTGGCAGTGGTGTCCCGAAGCCTCCACCGTGACCCGCGACGGCGACGCCGCTCCCTTCACGCTGCTCCCCGGCTGCCTCGATGAGCCGCTCGCGATGACTCGCACTGGTGGCGTCGTGCGGGCGCTGTCCAACGTGTGCACCCACCGCGGGCACCCGGTGGTCACCTGCGCGGCCAACACGTCGTCGCTGCGCTGCCGCTACCACGGCCGTCGTTTCGGCCACGACGGGCGCTTCCGCTCCATGCCCGAGTTCGTCGGTGCCGCGGACTTCCCTTCTGTCGACGATGACCTCGCGGCTGTTTCGCTCGATCGTTGGGGGCCGTTGGACTTCGTCTCGTTGCGCCCGATGGCGCCGCTCGCGGCCGTGCTCGCGCAGATCGATGCGCGCGTCGGGTCGCTCGCGCTCGACCGCCTGGTGCGCTCGACGGACACCGATCGCGACTACGAGTTCGACGCCAACTGGATGCTCTATTGCGACAACTACCTGGAGGGGTTGCACATCCCCTTCGTGCATCCCGCGCTCGACGACGCCATCGGCTACGACGACTACCGCACCGAGCTCGCCCCCTGGGGAACCCTCCAGCTCGCCTTCGCCCGCCGCCCCGACGAGGTCGCCTTCACGCTCCCGCTGGGGCACCCCGACGAGGGGACGCGGGTGGCGGCGTTCTATGCGTGGGTGTTTCCCAACCTGATGCTCAACTTCTACCCGTGGGGGCTGTCGCTCAACGCGGTTCAGCCGGTCGGACCGCTGCGGACGCGGGTGCTCTTCCGCGCGTGGACGTGGGACCCGTCACTGCGCGCGCAAGGCGCAGGCGGCGGTCTCGATCAGGTGGAGATGGAGGACGAGTCCGTGGTGGTCGCTTCGCAGCAGGGCATGCGGGCGATGCTCGCGCGACGCGGTCGGTACTCGCCGACGAAGGAGACGGGCGTGCACCACTTCCATCGGCTGCTCGCGAACGCGCTCTGGTGAGAACGCCCGGGCTGTTGGTTGAAACCCTTGGTCCGCAGGTTGAAACCTGCGGCAACGATGTGTCCAGTGAGAGAGGCCGCTGCAAGTCCGCACGCGGACTTCATTCCGAGTCGTCGTCTCTCTGACAAGACTCTGGATGGGATCACGCCGCACCTTCGAAGATTCAAGACCCCGAGCACAGTCCGCGTGCGGACTTGCAGCGGACTCCCTCACTGGACACATCGTTGCCGCAGGTTTCAACCTGCGGACCAAGGGTTTCACCCAACAGCCCGGGCGCGAGACGAACTCATGGACCGGTTGAATGAAGACGACGTCGAGGTCCCGTCCGCGCTCGCGGGGATGCGTCGGTACGCGCTCGACGACGCGCTGCTGCTCTTCGATCGGCGCACCGGTCTCACCGCCATCTGCGACGGCCCAGAGACCGTCGGGCTGCGGATGCGCGCGCCGCGGGTGGTGCAGTTCGCCATCACCAACGCGTGCAACCTGGCGTGCACGTTCTGCTCGCGCGACGTGTCCGCGGCGAGCGGCTGGAGCGCCGACGACGCGTTCACCTTCCTGCGCGACCTGAGCGCCCGCGGAACCCTCGAAGTCGCCTTCGGCGGCGGCGAACCGCTGGCCTTCAAGGGCTTCGCCGCGCTGGTGCGTCGCCTCCACGAAGAGACCGCGCTCGCGGTGAGCTTCACCACCAACGGAACGCTCCTCACCGACGCCGCCGTCGCCGCGCTGGCGCCGTACGTCGGTCAGGTGCGGGTCTCGGTCTACGACGACGTCGACCACTGCCCCGTGCTCGCGCGCCTCGTCGCGGCGCGGGTGCGCTTCGGCGTCAACTGGCTGGTCACCCCTGCGCGATTGGCGATGGTGGAGAGCTTCGTGCTCGACCTCCACGCCCGCGGTTGTCGTGACGTGTTGCTGCTCTCGTACAACGGGCACGACCCGTCGCTGCACCTCTCGCGGGCGCAGTCCGACGAGCTCGCGGGGCGGGTGCGCATGCTCTCTCGCGCGCTCGGCGGGCGCGTGACGTTGAAGCTCGACGTGTGCTGGGGCGAGCGGATGGAGGCGGTTCCGCAGCTCTTCGGGGCGCGGCGGTGCGAGGCGGGGAGGGAGTTCGTGGTGGTGACGAGCGAGCGTCGGGTGAGCCCGTGCAGCTTCCATCACCGCTCGTTTCCCGTGGCCGACGCCGACGACCTCCTGCGCGTCTGGCGCGACGAGCGAGACGCCCTCGCGACCCCGGCCGAGCAGCCCGGCTGTGCACGCACGGCGGGCTTTGGAATCGGCGAGCGACACCCTCACGCACTGGCGGTGATCTGATGCGGATTCGATGGTTCACGGCCTTCGCGAGCAACAACAGCGGCGCGTACACCATCGTCGGGCGCTTCGACGACGAGGCCACCGCCGGGGAGGTCGCGCGCCTGTTGCAGCAGGTGATCGACGGGCACGACGCGTGGCACCGCGCCAACGAGTGGGAGACGGAGAGCCCCGCGCCGCTCGACGACTTCGTGAAGGAGCACGGGCTGCGCGAGGCGAAGCACGGGCGAGGGGACGAGTGGCCCTCGTACGCGAAGGAGGCGCCCAGGGCGGTCGCGCTGGGGCGGCAGGTGTTGGTGCACTCGCCGTACACGATCACGATGCCGCCGGTGTTTGGTGAGGTGTTCTATGCGAAGGGAGGGCGCGTGGAGGTGGAGCTCGACCACTCGCACGAGCCGATCGCGGTGGAGTTCGCCTGGTACCCGGCCGGGATGAACTACGGCGACCCGCGCATCGAGCCTGCGCTCGAAGCCTTCGAGGCGCTGGTGCGCCCCGAACTCGACGCGCTCATCGCGCGCCCCGAGTACGACGATCGCCCCGTGGTGAAGCCCGCGTGGCACCTCGGGTTCTGGGGGCAGCGGCACCTGTCGGTGGTGTTTGGCGACCTCGTGGAGGGCGTTGCGGCGGTGCGCGCCATTGCCGACGCGTGCGGGATGAACCTCACGCTGCGCCTCACCGAGACGCCCAGCGGGGTGGAAGACCCGTTTGCGCTGCTGCGGCTGCCGGTGATCGCGCCGGGGGTGTTTCGGCTCATCCTCTGGCGCATCGGGAGCGATCGCGTGGCGGCGATGCAGGCGCTGCGCAAGGTGATGGCGTGCGGGCTGGACGAAGCGAAGGCGACGCTGGAGGCGCTGCCGAAGGAGTTCCTGGTGGACGTGTCGGAGCGCTACGCGGAGGAGGCGGCGACGGTGCTGCGCGCGGCGGGCTGCGACGTCGAGGTGGTGGCGCCGAAGCGGTAGTAGTGACCGCCGCGGGTGGGGGCGCGGTGACCATCGCGAGCGCCGTTCGCGCCGTGATATCGACGACGCGATGAAGCTCACGCGACGGACGTTCATCAAGCTCGCGGGGGCCGCCTCCGCGGTGGGCTGCGCGGGCGAGACGGCCGAGGAGGACATCCCCTTCGAGGAGGACGCCGGGCCCGACGAGACCTACGACGCCAACCCCGAAGACCTCGACGCTGCCATCGACGAAGACGCCCCGAGCGACGATGACGTCGCCGACGTCGCGAGCCCCGTCGACGCGGGCGCCGATGCCTCTTTCGACGCGGGCACCGACGCCGGTCGCGACGCCTCGGTGGATGCGCGCGTCGATGTGCCGCGTGATGTCGGGGCGGACGTTCCGCGAGACGTTCCGCGCGACGCGGGGACGCCGGCCAACCCCGACTTCCGTGGGCTACCCGAGCGGGCGGGGCAGTTTCCCATCGGGGTGATGGCGGGCGACGCGACGGACTCGTCGGTGATCTTCTGGACGCGCTTCGACGGCACCGGGCCGGTGGTGCTCCGCGTGCTGGAGATGGACGGCACGCGCATCGTGGCGGTGCGCTTCGACGGCGCCGTCACCCCGTCGGGCGCGGGCTTCGTCCGCACCGTCGTCAACGGGCTGCGTCCCAACAAGCAGCACCTCTACGCCTTCCTCGTCGGCGCCGTCGGCCGGCCCACCGGGCGCAGCCTCGTGGGGCGCGTGCAGACCGCCATCGCCGCCGACGCGCTGAGCCCCATCGTCTTCGCCGGGACGTCGTGCTCCAACCAGGCCAACCGGCCGTTTCCGGTGTTGCAGCACGCGGGCTCGCGCACCGACCTCGACTTCTTCATCCACGCGGGCGACCACGTCTACACGGACTACGGCGACAACGCCGTCACGCTCGCGCAGTACCGCGCCAAGTACGAGCAGAACTGGGCCTCTGCGGGCATGCGCTCGCTGCACCGCTCGACCGGCATGTACCTCACCTGGGACGACCACGAGGTGCTCAACAACTGGAACCCCCAGACCTTCCCCGCCTCCCGCCTCGCCGCGGCGAGGCAGGCCTTCTTCGAGCACCGCGCCACGCGCCGCAACGCGACGGTCACCGACCGCATCTGGCGCAGCTTCCGCTGGGGGCGCACCGCGGACTTCTTCATCCTCGACTGCCGCAGCGAGCGGCGCCCGTCGACGCGATCGGAGGATGCGTCACGCGCGTCGACGTACATCTCTCGCGCGCAGATGGACTGGTTGAAGGCGGGGCTGCGTAGCTCGCCGTGTGTGTTCAAGTTCATCGTCAACTCGGTGCCCATCGTCGACCGCGCGGGCGCCGACAGCGACAACTGGAACGGCTACGCCTCGCAGCGCCGGGAGATCCTGAACCACATCGCCAACAACAACCTCCGCGGGGTGGTGTGGCTCTCTGGCGATGTGCATTTCGGCGGCGTGTGCCGCGTCGAGGCGGCCGGCGCGTGGAGCAACATCTGGGAGGTCATCATGGGCCCCGCTGGCGCCAACCGTGATGGACCGCCCTCGCTGCGCGCTTCGCAGTGGCCCGTGGTCGTCAACAACGTCCACAACTACACGCTGCTGCGCGCCGACCCGACGACGCGCGCGCTCACGGTGGACTTCATCAACGCCGCAGGAAACCGCATCCCCGGGAGCCGCTGGACGCACACGTTCTGAGCGGTGGTCGGGTGCATCGCCACCCGCCGCCGCCACCCCGCCGCCACCCGCCGCCACCCCGCGAACGCATTGATTGTCGATGAAAATGCGTGGCACGCGCGCTGCGATGGCTGCTGGCGGTGGCGCCATGGGGCGGCGGAGGGCTAGCGACGTGAAGAGAGAAGAAGAGGCCGCAAGGGCGCCAGGGTCGCAAGGGCAGGAAGGACAGGAAGGGCGGGAGGGGCAGGAAGGACAGGAAGGGCGGGAGGGGCAGGAAGGGCTTGTTGCAAGCTCATCAGCGAGGTTTCGTGACACTCCACTGGGGGTGAACGAGGTCGCAAGGCGTGTGTTGATCGCCGCCGTCGAGGTGCATCGACACCTCGGGCCCGGCTACCTCGAATCGGTGTACCAGGCTGCGCTCGAGATCGAGCTCGGGTTGCGGGGCGTGAGGTTCGAAAGACATATGGTCTTTCGGGTCGACTACAAAGGGCAAGGGGTCGGCGCGGGACAGATGGATCTGCTCGTCGAACAGACCGTGGTCGTTGAACTCAAGGCGGTTGAGCACCTCAACGACGTCCACACGGCGCAGGCGCTGTCGTACCTCAAGGCGACGGGACTCTCGCTCGCCCTTCTCATCAACTTCCAAGTGCCCGTGTTGCTCCGAGGCGTGAAGCGCGTCGCTCGCAACCAACGGCTCGAAGCACAAGGCGAGGCCGACGAGTCGCTCGATTCGCCGCTGGGTCAGCGCTAACAATGCTCCCCTTCTTTCCTCCTCTTTCCCTTCCTCCTTTCCCTTCCTCCTTTCCCTTCCTCCTTTCCCTTGCGACCCTCGCGCCCTTGCGGCTTCTTCTCCCATCACGAGCCGCCCAGTAGAGTCCCACGCGCTATGGAGCTCAAGCGCGCGGCGAGGTGGATGGTGGTCGGCTACCTCGCAGTCGGCTGCGAGCCGCGACACCCCGACTTCAGGGCGACACCCGACTCTGTCAGTCCATCAGACACCCTGACCGAGGACGTTCCCGACGCGGGCACCGATGTCACCGTCGTCGCCCCCGACGTGAGCCCCTTGGACGTCGTCATCGCCCCCGATGACGTCCCCGCGCCCGTCGACGTTCCCGACGTCGCGCTCGTGGACATCGCCTCCATCGACGTCAGCGCCATCGACGTCCCACCCATCACCGCCGACACAACCCCCATCGACACCGGCCCGACGACCACCGGCGGCGCCACTGAGAGCTGCGTGCTCACTGGCGTCCCCACTGTCGCCGGCTTCGGTCACTACGCGCTCACCGGCACCACCGCCGGGCGCACCAACGACCACCGCCCGAGCTGCGCGGCCGACGATGCCGCTGCCGACGTCGGCTACCTCGTCACGCTACCTGCCTTCAGTCGCCTCACCTGGACGGCCCGTCCGACCGGAACGGCGTTTGTCCCGGTGGTCTACCTCACGCAGAGCTGCACCGAGCAGGCGACCGACGACCATCGCTTCCGCGACGAGGTCGCCTGCCTCGACCACGCCACCACCACCACCGGAACCGTCGACCTCCCCGCGGGCACCTACTACCTCGTCGTGGACGGCTACCGCTCCAGCAGCGGATCGACCTCCGGCGCCTTCGACCTCGTCCTCGACGTGACCGCCGCCGAGCCCTCCGTCGCGTACACCCAGGAGCTGCTCACCACCCTGCGATGCAGCACCATTCCGAGCAGCGCCACGAGGCTCTCCAGCGGAGACGACGTTGCCTCGTCGGTCACGGCGCTGGGCTTCTCGTTCAGCTACTTCGGGCGATCCGTCGACCGGCTGACCTACGACACCAACGGCTTCGTCACCTTCGCTGCGAGCGGCATGAGCCCGTCGTCCGACACGGCGTGGCGCAACCACAGCCTCCCCTTCAGCGGGCTCCCGCGCGGCGTCGTCGCGCCCCTCTGGGACGACCTCATCGTCGGTACCATGTCCGGCGGCGTGTACTTCTGGATCGACGGCGCGTCCCCTTCCCGCGTCGTCCACGTCCTCTGGAGCAACGTCAGCTTCTACCGCGACCGCGCCACGACGGTGTCCTTCGAGGCGCGCCTCTTCCAGACCACCAACGTCATCGAGTTCGTCTACTGCTCCGAGAACCGCAACAGCAGCTTCTCCCGCGGCGGCGAAGCGACCATCGGCCTGGAGTCCTTCGAGCAGACCGCGGGACGCCTCGTCAGCCTCAACCGCACGGGCGCCGTCGCACCCAACACCGGCTACCGCTTCACACCTCGTTGAGGTCGGTCAGAAGCTCCACGCGACGGACGCGCCCGCGTAGCCCGGCCCCACGCCCGGCGACATCCGCACGCCCGATCGTGTCGCGCGAGACGTCGGCGCCGTCAGCACCGTCACCACACCCGCGACTCCCACCACCGCCCCGGCGATGCCCAGACCCAGCGCCAGGGTCGTCGCCGTCGCGTTGGAGGAGCACAGGTCGCGCACCTGCGACGCGTCGGTTCCGCTGCGTTGTTGCGCCAGGTCGCACACCTCGGAGGGCGAGCGCGTGCGGCTGTAGTTCTCGTCCGCCTCGAAGCGCGCCCAGGCGCCGTAGGGGTTCGCGCTGAGGGGCGTGGCGTTCTCCATGCTGTTGGCCTGACCCGCCGAGATGACCCACGCGACCGCGCCGCCGACGAGCAGCGCACCGCCGACCGCCACCGCCGTCCATCCGACGGGTCGTTGCCACGCGCGCTCCGCCACCGGTGCCGCGACCGGCCGTACGACGACGACGGGCGGAGCAACGACCACCGGCGCTGGCATCGCGAAGGTCTCTTCGGTGACGTGGTCTTCCTGAAGCGTGACGGTGCGACGGAGCGGCGCCTGTCCCGCGGGCCGCACCTCGACCTCCACCGAGGGAGCGGGGCCTCGCCATGGTTCGCGCAAGGGGAGCGTTCCGATGACCACGTTGTCGACCGCGACCTGCGCGCCGGGGAAGTCGCCGCGCACCATGAGCCCCGCGAGGTGCGGCCGTATCTCCCCGAGAACCGTCTCCAGCGCCACACGGCGCGAGTTGATCCACGGGTCGTCGACGTCGGTCAGCGCGCTCTCCAGGTGGACCCACGCGTCGCGCCAGCGGTGCAGCGCGTGTTCGGCCAGCGCGACCTGCGCGATCACCTGCGGCCGGGGGCACCGGGTGCGCAGCGTGCGAAACACCTCCAGCGCCGCCGCGTCGAGCCCGTCGCGCCGCAGCCGAAGCCCCGTGTTGAGCATCGACTCCATGTCGCGGCATCCATTGGTCTGCGCGCCGACGGGCGTTGCACACAGCAGCGCGGACGCGACCAGCGCCCATCGGAGAGCTCGCTTCATTCGATGATGGCGCCGCCGGTGCGCGAGCGTTCGACGGTGGACGACGGGCGGGAGGGGCGCGTGCGCGGCGCGCGGTGACGGTGGCCGTGGTGCGCGCGATGGACGACGGCGCGAGACGCGTCCGGTGTGGTGGGATCGCTGGGCGCTGCGACAACGGGCGGCGCCACGGCGGGGGAGGGCGGGGCGCTCGGCGGGTCGGCGGCGGTCACCGGTAGCGGACGCATGACGGTGGGCGCGGCGAGGTGTCCCTGCGCGCCGGGCGCGGGGTCGGGCATCAGGCCCGAGCGAAAGCCCGCGACGCCCGCCGCGGCGACGACCATGGCGAAGCCGAGGCCGATGAAGAGCTTCGACACCAGGCCAAGGCTCGCGGGCGGCGGTGGCGGGACGTACGAGATCGGTCGCGAGAGCGGCCCGAGGGTGGGCGGCGGGGCTTCGCCGAAGGGCTCGACGGCGATGGCGGGGAGGGGAAACTCCATCACGCCGAAGACGTCTTCCCATTGCAGCCGCGTCGCGGGGCTCGCGAAGGCGAGCAGTCGCGCGCCGAGCTCGTGCACCGACGGCAGTCGTCGCGCGGGGTCGCGGTGCATCGCGCGCAGCACGAGGTCGGAGAGCGCCTCGGGCAGCGCCGGAACCCGTTGGACGGGCGGCGTCGGCTCGCCCTGCATGGCGAGGCGGTACACCTGGAAGGCGTTGGCGCCCGCGTACGGCGGGTGCCCGGTGAGGGCGCGGTAGAGCACCACGCCGAGCGCGTACTGATCGCTGCGCGGGCCGACGTCGCGGCTGCTCTCGATCTGCTCGGGGGACATGTACAGTGGCGTCCCGAGCATGACGCCGCTGCCGGTGAGCTCGGGGGCGTCGCTGGGCTCCTCGGAGAGCTTCGAGATGCCGAAGTCGAGCACCTTCGGGGTGAGGCCCGTGCGGCCTCGCGAAAGGAAGATGTTGGCGGGCTTGAGGTCGCGGTGGACGATGCCCTCGTCGTGGGCGGTCGCGACGGCAGCCACCACGGGGATGAGCAGGTCGATGGCGCGGGCCGCGTCGAGCGCCGACTCGCGCCGGAAGAAGCCTTCGAGCGTCTCGCCTTCGAGGTACTCCATGACGAGGTAGACGAGCCCGTCGCTGGCGCGGATGTCGAAGACCTCGACCACGTTGGGGTGCCGCATGCGCGCGATGGCCTGGCCCTCGCGAAGGAAGCGCGCGACGTAGCGCTGGTCGGCCGCGAGGTCGGCGTTGAGGGTCTTGATGGCGACGCGCTTGCGGAGGTCGACGTGGACGGCCTCGTACACGGCGCCCATGCCGCCGCGGCCGAGGGCGCGAACCACCTCGTAGCGGTCCACGAACTTCGGCAGTTGGTTGGAGTCGTCGACCACCATCCCCGTCCTCAACGGTTGGGGCGAAGGTACGCCCATCTCCCGCGGGGGCGGAAGGGGTTTAGAGTCCGCCGCCGTGCGCTACTGCATCGCGTCGATGGTGTGCTGGTTCGTCGCGCTGGGCTGTGAGCCCAGGCACCCGGCGCTTCGCGCGCTGCCGGACGGGGGAGCTCTCACGCCCGTCGACGTCGTCGAGGCGCGCGACGCACCAGCGCTCACCGACCTCGGCGCGGCGGTCGACCTCGGCGTCGCGGTCGATCTCGGTGAGGCGACGGACGTCCCGCTGCCGATGGAAGATGACCGCCCGATCATCGACGCGGGCAGCGCGGAAGACGCCGCGGCCCAGGATGTCCCCGACGACGTCGCGATGGACGTGGCGGCGGACGTGACCGCGGACGTCGCGCCGGATGTGACGGCGGACGTCACGACGGACGTCACGACGGACGTGGCGGTGGACGTTCGTCCCGCGGACGTGGGCGCGCCGAATCGCTGGCGCCTGGCGGCGGGAGAGGTGGTCTACACGCCGTGGCGCAGCTCGGCGCCCACGAGCACGGCCATCGTCCGTCGCGAGTGCGGCGACGGGCAGGTGCTCGTCGGGCTCACGACCTGGGCCTCGGAGTACGTCAGCGGCATCGCGGCCCGGTGCGCGCGACTCAACACCGACGGAACCCTCGGGACCTCCACCCTCAGCGCCCGCGTCGGCGCCACGTACAACACCAGCCAGGACGACTCGTGCCCGGCGGGTCAGGTCATCGTCCGCTTCGGCGGCGGAGGCGGCGCCGTCATCGACCGCCTCCAGGAGACCTGCGCTCCCGTCGCGACGTGGCTGACCTCTGGCGAGCTCGGCGTGGTGCTCCGTCGTCACGGCGACGGCGCCGGAGGAGCGGCCTTCGAGGACACCTGCCCCGCGGGCTACATCGGCGCGGGCTTCGAGGCGTCGGTGCGCACCAACTTCGACTTCTTCCGCGACCGCATCGGAACGTTGCGGTTGCGCTGCATCCGCCTCCTGGGCGAGACACTCTGATGCCGCCGCGACCGCGCCCCGACCGCCGTGACTTCCCCAACCTGCCGCGCCGCCCGATTCGCGTCGTGCTCGACGGCGTCAGCTACCTGCCCAACATCGGGACGATGTTTCGCCTCTGCGATGCGTTCCGCGTGGAGCGTTTGTACGTCGCCGGCTACGACCTCGAACCCCACCGCCGACGGTTGCTCTCGGCCGCCGCGGGCACCGTGGGATGGGTCCCGTGGGAGTCGCGCCCAGACGCCGCGAGCGTGGCGCGTGAGAGCCGCGCCGAGGGCTACATCGTCGCGGCCATCGAGCTCGCCGAGGGGAGCATCGCGCCAGAGTCCATGCGCTGCGACGCGCCACTTTGTCTGGTGATCGGCGCCGAGCGGCACGGCGTCTCCGCGGAGGTTCTCGCGCTGGCCGACCAGTGTGTGGAGATCCCCTCGGACGGCTTCGGCGGGTCCATCAACCTGACCACCGCCGCGGCCATCGTGCTCTACGCGGCGTCGCGGAAGTATCCGCTCGACGCGCCCGCGACCTGACGGCTCACGCGCTGGTGCACGGACCGCGTTGCGGCGGCGGGTCCGCATGGAGGATGCGAAACGCCACCCGTCGGTTGCGCGCTCGCCCTTCCGCCGTGGCGTTGGGTTCGATCGGCTGGTCGGCGCCGTAGCCGCGACCAACCCCGGTCCGTGAGCGGACACAGCGGCCTTGAGAGATGGCCGTCACAGCCCGCAGTTGGCGTACACGGCGCCCGACCACCCGGCGTCCACCGTCGCGCGCAGCACCGTGCATCGCCCCGGCGTCACCGCCACCCGCGCCGCTTCGCCGTCCCGCGGGTGCGCCACCGCGACCCCGTCGCGCAGCACCTCGATGCGCTCGCCGCGCGCCCGCACATAGACCTCCGTCACGCCCTCCAGCGCGCTCCCCGGTGGGCCCCACGACCGACTGTCCGCCGACGCCTCGAAGGTGCATCCCGCCCGCGAGCGAACGCACGTCCGCCCCGCCATCAGCGCCTCGCGAATGGCCCGGCGGTCGCGCCGCTCGGCCAGCACGAACACCGTCGGTCGCAGGTAGCTGCCGTGGCTGTCGGTTCCGCCCGTCGCGGTCATCCGACGCC
The DNA here is from genome assembly GCA_044229975.1 of Polyangiales bacterium. GTDB lineage: Bacteria > Myxococcota_A > Polyangia > Polyangiales > SCUS01. The sequence continues at coordinate 55,646 of JBGARZ010000011.1, read as the reverse complement.
GTCGCCGCGGAACCTCCCGGTCGATCTGCGCGAAGGCCCTTCGGAGGGATGCGTCGTGGTCGTCGAGGGAGAAGCGGTCGCGCAGCTCGGACACGCCGAGGTTGAAGGTCTCGACCTGCGTGGCGAGCCCATCGAGCGTGGTGATCGCCGGAGCGACGGCCTGGTCGGGCGCGGTGAAGGGCCGCCACGAGATGTCGCCGGCCTGAGGGAGCCGCGTTCGCAGCGGCGTGAGGAAGGGGTGATGGATGGTCACGAGGCCGCCCGTCGCGACGTAGGTGCGGAAGAAGTCCGACGGGTCGCGCTGTCGCTCGAAGGCCGCGAGGCTCGCGTCGACGTCGCCAAACGCGAGGCCCGTGTGCCCGCCCGTGTCGTCGGTGTACTCGATGCCAGGGATGAGAACGAGCTCCGGCGACGAGCGCGCCGCGAGCGTCGCGTGGAGGTCGCGGTGCAGCGCGCGGTAGTGCTCGGCCACCCAGGGTTCGGGCCAGTGCACCCACCAGAAGTGCGGGGTCACCACGACGAAGTCGAGGCCCTCGGAGCGGGCGAGGCGCACGGTCGCATCGAGGTCGCGCGCGGCGTGATGGCGCGGGTCCCACGGGAAGACGTGACAGTGCATGTCGCCCGCGAGGATCTCCCACCGCGGGTCGGGCGACCGCGCCTGCGAAGCGTCGCGCGGGATGGTGAGCGCCACGACGTCGATGCCCGCGAGCACCGCGGGGGAGTGACCCCAACGGAGCGCGACCGCGACGAGCGCGACCCCGACGAGCGCCGTGAGCACCATCGCCCGCACCGAGCGCCGCACGACGACCGACGGACGGCGCCGACGGAGCAGGGCCATCGCGAGGCCCGCGAGCGTGGTCAACACCGCCACCACACAGAGCAGCAGCGACACGATCCCCGCGAGGAGCAGCGCCAGCCAGTGGGCCATCGGAGCGCGCAACGACGACGTCCGCGGGCGCATTCCCGAGGGTGCTGTGTCGGGAGACGTTCGGCGGTACCGTCCCGCCCATGAGCCGCGTCCGCGTCGCCGACTACATCGCCCGTCGCCTCGAACAGCAGGGCGTCACCCGCGTCTTCTTCCTCGCCGGTGGCGGGATGATGCACCTCCAAGATGCTGTCAGCCGCAGCGAGACCATTCGCTACGTGTGCAGCCATCACGAGCAGTCGTGTGCCTTCGCGGCCGAGGCCCACGCCCGGCTCACGGGCACCCTCGGCGTCTGCTACGCGACCAGCGGCCCCGGCGGAACCAACACCGTCACCGGCATCGCCCAGGCGTGGACCGACTCCACCCCGGTGCTCTTCATCGTCGGCCAGGCGAAGGCATCCGAGACCATCCGCGGCACCGGTCTCGCGGTGCGGCAGTTCGGCACCTTCGAGGTCGACATGGTCTCCATCGCGGCGCCCATCACGAAGTACGCGGCCTTCGTCGACGACCCGAAGAAGATCCGCTTCCACGTGGACAAGGCCATCGGGCTCGCGACCTCCGGGCGACCCGGTCCGACGCTGCTGGAGATTCCCCTCAATGTGCAGGGCGCGCTCATCGACCCGGCGGAGCTCGAAGGCTGCGACGAGTCGTTCGTTCCGCCGATGCCGACGCTCGACGACGCGGAGGTCGACGACATCCTCGCGCGCCTCGCGTCGGCCAGGCGGCCGCTCATCCTCGCGGGCCACGGCGTGCGCGTCAGCGGTGCCGCCGAGCGCTTCCGTGAGCTCGTTCGCCTCTGGAACCTCCCCGTCGCCACGACGCCTCTCGCCAACGACCTCGTTCCGTACGGCGACCCGCTGCTGGTGGGCCATCCGAGCCTGAAGGGCGACCGCGCGGGCAACATCGCGGTGCAGTCGGCGGACGTGATCCTCGCGCTCGGTTGCAGCCTGCACGCGATGACCACCGGGTACGAGCTCAAGCGCTTCGCGCCCGACGCCTACAAGATCCAGGTCGAGATGGACGAGATGATCCTGCGGCGCGAGGCCGTCGGGGTGCAGCGCAAGGTCCAGGCCCCCGTCGAGGTCTTCATCGAACGCCTCGCCGCGCGCGCGCCCGGGGTCATCGCGCCGGAGGGCGCGTGGCACGCCCACTGTCGTCGCTTGAAGGAGGAGCTGTCGGTCGACCGTGAGCCGCACCCGCGGCCCGACGGCAAGCTCAGCTACTACGACGTGATCTTCGCGCTCAACGAGCACACCCGCGGCGACGAGGTGCTCATCGCCGACGCGGGCTCGGCCTACTACACCTTGGGGCAGGCGTTTCGCGCGCGTCCGGGGCAGCGGGTCATCATCTCCGGCGGCCTCGGGCAGATGGGCTACACGAGCTCGGCGGTGCTCGGCGCGGCCTCGGCCGACCCCTCGCGGCGGGTCATCGGGCTCACCGGTGACGGGTCGTTGCAGACCAACCTGCACGACCTCTCGGTGCTGGCGCACCACGGCTTCAACGCGGTGATGGTGGTGGTCAACAACGCCGGCTACGTCTCCATCCGCAACACGCAGAACAACTACTTCGGCGGCTTCCTCTCGGGCACCGACGCGCGCTCGGGCCTGGCCATCCCCGACCACGAGAAGCTCTGCGCGGCCTTCGGTCTCCGCTACCGCGCGGCGCGCACCGCCGACGAGCTGCGCGACGGGATGCGCGAGGCCGTCGCGTCGGGGGCGCCGATGTTCTTCGAGGTGTTCACCGCGTACGAGCAGCAGATCATCCCGACGGTTCAGTCGCAGCGATTGCCCGACGGGACGATGGTGTCGAAGCCGCTACAGGACATGTATCCCTTCCTCGCGCCGGAGGTGCTGGAGGGGTACCTGCGCGGGGACTGAGCGGTGCTCCTCTCAAGGTGGCTGTGACCGGAGGGAGAGCGCCGACCCCATCGCCCAGAAAATCTCCGCTCACCTCTTGCGCTCGATTCGATTGTGCACAATATGATTGTCCACGATGGTTGATGCGCTGAGGCTCGATCGCCAGCTTTGCTTCGCCGTGTACGCCGCCTCGCGCGCGCTGACGCAGGCGTACCAGTCGCTGCTCGCGCCGCTGGGTCTCACCTACCCGCAGTACCTCGCGATGATGACGCTCTGGGAGTCCGACGGGCTCGCGGTGAAGGAGCTCGGCGCCCGGCTCCAGCTCGACTCGGGCACCCTCACGCCGCTGCTCAAGCGCCTCGCCGCGCAGGGCCTCGTGCAGCGCACGCGTGACCCCGCCGACGAGCGCGTCGTGCGCATCCATCTCACCGCCGCCGGGCGCGCGCTCCGCAAGCGGGCGGTGAGCGTTCCCGCGGCGATGGCGTGCCGCTCGGGCATCACCCTGGCCGAGTTCACGCGCCTCCGCGCCGACCTCAAGAAGCTGACCGACAACCTCCGCGCGCAAGGCGCCGAGGCTCCCTCCGAGAAAGGCTGAACACCCCGATGACCACCACGCTCTACACCGCCAACGCCACCGCCACCGGAGGCCGCGAAGGCCGCGTCCGCACCGACGACGGCACCATCGACCTCGCGCTCACCATCCCGAAGGGCCTCGGTGGCAACGGCGCGCCGGGCGCCAACCCCGAGCAGCTCTTCGCCGCGGGCTACTCCGCGTGCTTCGGCAGCGCGCTCGGCCTCGTCGCTCGCATGCAGAAGATCACCGTCGGGCCCTTCAGCATCAACGCGCAGGTGTCCCTCGACAAGGTCGACGCGGGCTTCAAGCTGCGCGTCGAGCTCCACGGCCGCTTCGACGAGCTCCCGCGCGAGCAGGCCGAGGCGCTCATGGCCGCGGCCCACGGCGTGTGCCCGTACTCCAACGCGACCCGCGGCAACATCGACGTCGCCCTCGTCGTCGACTGACCCCTCCGATCGTAACGCGCGTGTCTCGCTGCGAGTCGTCGCTGCCTCGCCTGGCTGAGTCTCCCGCAGCGTTTTCCGCGGCAATGTCCGGTGGCATCGCGGTTGCCAACGCACCGCCGCCATGAACCTTCACTCGATGGGATGGGCGGGCTTGCTCTCGCTGACGTTGATGGGCTGCGGTGGCACCGCTGCGAGCGGAGCCGACGCTTCGGTCCCGGCGGACGCGTCACTGGAGACGCTCTGCGCGACCTACTGTCGTCGGAGCAGCGACGCCTGCCCCGCGATCCAACGGGAAGGCTACCGGGCCCTGTGCACGGACTCGTGCGTGGGCAGTCTGCGCGACCTCCCGTCGGTGTGCCGCGATGAGATGGAGACGTCCCTGCGGTGTGTCGGGCGGGCGCCGGCCATGTGTGGAGAGCCCCTGGAGCCAGTCTGCCCTGCCGAGTCCTGCGCGCTCAACGCATGCGTCGCGGCCGAGCAGGTTCGTCAGGGAATCGAGCCCAACTTCCGCGGGACCTGCGACGCCGGAAGCTGATGAAGCCCCGAACAGCCACAGCGGTCGCCCTCGCGGCCCCCAACGCGCGCTGACTCAGCCCCGCGCGGCCCAACCCCGCACGATGGCGTCGATGGTGGCCAGGTCGCGCTCGCTGTCGAGGTGCTGCCACACGCCCCCGCGAAACGGAAACGCCTCCAGCTGCTGCTCCTTCACGAGCCCCTCGAGCACGGCCGTCTCCAGCTCTGCGCCCGCCGCCCAGTAGTCCCGCGACAGCGCCTCGCGGCGGAAGAAGTAGAAGCCCCCGTTGATGTGGTCGTTGAGCAGCACCGGCTTCGCCGCGAAGCCGCGCACCGTCGTCTCGCCGTAGCGCAGACCCACCACGCGGAAGCGCGTCGGCAGGTCGGTGGCCACCAGCGTCGCGAGCCGCCCGTGCCGCTCGTGGAACGCCCGCACCTGCGCGAGGTCGATGTCGCTCACCGTATCGCCGTAGGTCACCGCGAAGGTCGCGTCGTCGCCCAGGCGATCGCTCACCCGCCGCACGCGCTCGCCCGTCCGCGCGTCGGCGCCGGTGTCGACCACCTCCACCCGACACGGCTCCGGGAGGTTGACCGTGTACACACCGTCGGCCCCGCGCGTCGCGCCGTACACCTGCTCCATCAGCGGTCCGAACTTCGCCACCTGGGCGCCGCACGCGAGGATGAAGTCGCGGAAGCCCGAGCGCGCGTAGCCCCGCATCACGTGCCCAAACATCGGCTCACCGCCCGCGATGGCGACGGCCTTGCCGATGCGCTCACCGTTGGGCCCGAGGTGAAACTCGCCCCGCCCGCACAGGATCACCGCCTTCACGCGAACGCCTCCCCGAGCCCGACGCCCGCGATGATCTCCAGCGCCTCTTCCACCGCCGTCGCGCCGCCCGCGATGTAATGCACCCGCGCCCGGCCCGGAGCGCGCACGCAGCGCACCACGCAGCCCGCTCGCGACGCGATGGCGAGGCCGCCCGCGACGTCCCAGATCGCCGCGTGGAAGCCGTACACCAGCTGCAACTGCCCCGACGCCACGTAGCAGAAGTTGGCCGCCGCCGACCCCAGCCGCAGCGCCCCGCGACTGCGCTCGTTGAACTCCCCGAACAACCGATACAACAACGCCCGCTCGGCGGGATCGCCCTTCGCCCCGGAGAAGCTCCCCGCCACCAGCGACTGGCTCAGCTCACGGCGGTCGACCGGAGGCAGCGCGCGCCCGTTGCGGAAGGCCACCTCGTCGCCGTGCGTGAAGTACAGCTCCCGCAGCGCGGGCAGCGCCACCGCACCAACACGCGCCTCGGTGCCGCCCGAGACGAGGCCCGCCGAGATGCCGTAGTAGGGGATGCCCGCGACGTAGTTGGCCGTCCCGTCGATGGGGTCGACGGCCCAGTAGAGACCCGCGGGCTCACTCTCGGTGCCCGACTCGAAGTGCTCCTCGCCGACCACCGGGTACGCGCCCTCGCCGAGGACGACGCTCATGCGCTCCTCGATCTGCCGGTCGACCTCGGTCACCACGTCGCGAAACGACTGCTTGGTCTGGATGGACAGCCGCTCGGGTCGCTCGCCCGCGATGCGCGCGCCCTCGGACACCGCCCGCAGCGCGAGGGCCGCTTCCTTCTCGAAGTTCATCGGCGCACGCCTTCCACGATCTTGATGATGGTCTCCATCCGCTCGCGCAGGAGTATCTCCAGCGCCTCGCCGCGGCGGAGGTTGAGCACGTGCGTGAGGAAGATGTCCGACGACAGCGCGCCCCGCATGAAGTCGAGGTGCCGGTCGGAGTCGTTGCTGTCCTTGAAGAGCAGCGCGCCCGCGATCCCGATAAGAATGTTGTGGGGAATGAAGCCCGACGCGAGGCAGATCTGCGCCGCGCCGATGAGCCGGCCGTCGAGGTCGAGCTTGCGTAGGGGCTCGCGCGCCACGCGGCTCACCGGGTCGTAGAGCTGCACGTTGGCGAAGCGCTTGAGTTCCTTCTCGGCGTACCAGTCGAGAAACTCGTGGGGGATCTCCCACTTCAGCTTCAGCGCCGTGAGCATCTCCTTCATGGAGCCCGCCACGATCTCCGCGACCGCGGGCCGCGCCATCGCCTCGTGCACATAGCGCGAACCCGCGAGCGCCCCGAGGTACGCCGTCACGCAATGCGGCGTGTTGTGCAGGTACAGCTTCGCCGTCCACTGCTGGTCGACCAGCTCGCGCTCGGAGAGCCAATGGATGTCGCCGTGCACCGCGCCACGCGCCCGCTCGTCGATGAAGAGAACGCCGTCTTCGGTGACCGTCGCGAGCGAGTCTTCGGCCAACAGCTCCGCGGGCGCCGTGTTCGATGTGATGACATCGGGCACCGCGAAGACCGCTGCTCCTCCGCCGCCCAGGTGCGGCTTGAGGATCTCCACCGTCGCCGGGTCGTTTTCGCAGAGGATGACCGGGCACGTCGCGCCTTCGAGCAGCGCCGCGATGCGCGCCACGCTGCGCGGACCGACGTTGACGAAGATCACCTCCGGGTCGTACCGCCGCCAGTCGAACTCGCCCGGCAGGCAGGCGTCCTTCACCAGCACGTCGCGCGACTCGATGCGCCCTTCGCGCACGCGGTGGCTGCGGTACCGACCGCGGTCGCGCATGGGGCGAACGATCTGGAGGTTGGAGTCGACGAAGACCAGCTCGTGGCGCGCGTCGTCGACGACCCACGGGAGGTATCCCCGCCCGATGGCGCCCGCGCCGATGATTACAACGTTTCGGCGATCGGCCACGGCACGAACTCCTCCCAACCCAGACCCAGCTCTTCACTCGTCGTGTGGCGACCGCTCGCCACTTCGATCAAGTCCCGATACAGCGCCTCCCCCAGCGCCTCGATGGTCGCGCCCGTCAGCGCCTGACCCGCGTCGAAATCCATGTCGCCGCGCATGCGACGGAAGAGCCCGCTCGTCGTGGCGATCTTCACCGTCGGCGCGATGGAGCACCCGTAGACCGAACCGCGCCCCGTCGTGAACGTCACGACATTGCAGCCACCCGCCACGAGTCCCGTCACGGACACCGGGTCGAAGCCGGGGGTGTTCATCAGCACGAAGCCCTGCTGCGTGATGGGCGCCGAGTACTCGACCACCTCGGTGAGCGGCGAGTGCCCGCCCTTGGCGACGGCCCCGAGGCTCTTCTCGACGATGGTGGTGATGCCGCCCGCGATGTTGCCCGACGCGAGGTTGTTGTTGAGGTTCACCTGGTGGCGGGAGGCGTACCCGTTCCACCACTCGAAGGTCTCGGCGAGGCGGGCGCGCACGGTGTCGTCCGCGGCGCGGGCGGCGAGCATGTCTTCGCAGCCGTGGCACTCGGGGATCTCCGCCAGCGCCACCATCCCGCCGCGCTGCACCAGCAGATCGCTCACGATGCCGAGCACCGGGTTGGCCGTCAGGCTGGAGAACGCATCGCTGCCGCCGCAGTTGAGCGCGATGCCGATCTCCGAGACGGGCAGCTCTTCGCGCTCGAAGGTCGGGAGCTGCGCGAGCACCTTCTCGACGGCCGCGATGCCTTGCGCGATGGCCGCCGCGGTGCCGCCGACGTCCTGGATGTTGAGCGTCTCCAGCGGGATGCGCGCCGCGTCGGGGCTGCTCTCGTGGGCGGCCAGAATGGACTTGAAGGTGGTGCCTTCGCAGCCGAGGCCGATGACGACGGCGCCGACGACGTTGGGGTGGAAGATCCATCCGGCGAGCGTGCGGTTGAGCACGCGGTACCCGAGGCCGCCGATGGCCTGGGCGCAGCCCGCGGTGTGCGTGACGGGGACGACCCCATCGATGCCAGGGCGTCCGAGGAAGTGTCGGCAGACGGCCTTCACCACGGTGGCCGAGCAGTTGACCGAGCTCACCACGACTACGTAGTTGCGGGTGCCTGCGCGACCGCTGGCGCGACGGTATCCGCGGAAGGTGGTGGGCAGGTCGGCCGCGTCGCGGGCGCGCTCGTGGTGGGTCTCTTCGCTGCCGCCGACGAGAGCGGCCGGGGGCATCTCGACACTGTGTACATGGACGTGGGCGCCGGGCTCGATGTCGACGGTGGCGACCCCGATGACGTGGCCGAACTTCACCACCGACGCGCCCTTGGGGATGGCCGCGCGGGCGAACTTGTGACCCATGGCGATGGCCTGGCCGAGGGGGACGCCGTCGATGACTTCGCCCGCCGCGAGGCCAGCGGGGTCGACGACGACGCCGACGTTGTCAGCGGGGTGGAGCCGTAGCCAGCGCTGCCCGACGTCTTCCATGTGCGCAGTGGTGATAGCGGAGGGGGGAGCGGTGGAGCAAGGGATTAGCCGCGCTGGAGCATCACGGTCGACTCATGCAAGTCGATGCTGGCCGAGCCGAGCCTGCTCCGAACTCCAGAGCCATCGTCAGGCGTGTTTGCGGTCGTGACGCACCGAGGCCCACCACGAGCCGCCCACCAGCAGCAGCCCGACGATCCCGGCGGCGAGCGGCGGCGGGTGGAAGCGGATGTCGGCCAGCATCGTCACCGCGAGCACCGTGATGGCGTAGTGCGCCCCATGAACGAGGTACCGGTACTCGCGCAGCGCCTCGCGCTCCAGCAGGTGCGTGGTGATGGCGCGCACGAAGACGGCGCCGATGCCGAGGCCCGCGGCGATGAGCAGCACGCGCCGCGTCACCGCGAAGGCCGCCACCACGCCGTCGAGGCTGAAACAGCCGTACGCCGAAGACGGCGACGGCGATGCCCACCGTCAAGAACATGCGCCGCCAGAAGCGGCTCATCTTCGCGAGGGTCTGGCTGTTCATGACGGCGTTGTCGACGCTGAAGGTGACCTCCAGTACGGCGAGCACCAGCACGGCGAGCAACGCCCGACCGCCCTCGCGCGCCGTCACCAGCACCAGCACCGCGGCCGTGATCGCGAGCGCGGGGCCATAGTGGCGGAGCAGTCCGGGGCGGTCGGTCATCAGGGGTTCCGTATGGGGTCGCGACCGGGCACGATGACAGTGGCAAAGGTCATCGCAGCGAAACCCCAATGGGCACACGAACCCTCCTCTTCGCAGCGGCGCTGGTGACGGCGCTCTCGTCACGCGCCTCGGCCGCGACGCTCACCGAGGTCACGGACTTCGGCGCCAACCCGAGCGCGCTGCGGATGTTCGTCTACGTGCCCGACCACCTCGCACCTCGTCCTGCGGTGGTTGTGGCGGCGCACGCCTGTCACGGCGACGGTCGCGGGTTTCACGCGAGCACCGGGTTCGCGCGCCTCGCCGATCGCTACGGCTTCGTCGTGGTGTATCCGTCGGTGACGCAGAGCGCGGACCACTGCTTCGACGTGGCCTCGCGCGCGGCGCTGCGGCGCAATGGTGGCAGCGACCCGGTGGGCGTGCGCTCGATGGTCGCGTACGCGCTGCGGCGCTACGGCGCGGACCGCGCGCGGGTCTTCGTGGTGGGCGTGTCGTCGGGCGCGATGCTCACCAACGTGCTGCTGGGCAACTACCCCGACGTGTTTCGGGCGGGCGTGGCCTTCGCGGGGGTTCCGTATGGCTGCTTCGCTGGCCCCACGCGCTGGAACGCCGACTGCGCCAACGGTCGCGTGACCCGCTCGGCGCGGCGGTGGGGTGACCTCGTGCGCGCGGCCTATCGCGGCTACCGCGGGCCGCGTCCGCGGGTGCAGCTCTGGCACGGCACCGACGACGCCGTGCTGCGCTACCGCAACTTCGCCGAGGCGATCGGGCAGTGGTGCGACGTGCTCGGCGTGGGCCCGGCGCCGAGCGCGACCGACCACCCGCGCGCGAGATGGACCCACACCCGCTACGGCGATGCGTCCGGCGTGCGCGTGGAGGCCATCAGCCTCGATGGGGTTCCGCACGATCTGCCCGTCGACGCCGAGGAGGCGATTCACTTCTTCGGGCTCGACCTGCGATCCAGAGAGGCGACCGAACCACTGAACCGGCTCCTTGAATGAGAGGAGACCAGCCCTTTCGACGTGCCTCCAGCGAGCCTGCGAGGAACCGGCGTTCTCACGAACACCGGTCCCTCGTCTCGATCGACGAAGAGCGCCTCGCGGCGCCACGACACCCACTCCGAACCTCAGGCCTCACCCAGGCAGTTGCCAGACGACCGTGGCGCCCTCGACCGTCGCGGCCACCCGTCGCGTCTCCAGGTGCGCCGTCGGCGGAAACCACTCGCCCGACAGCTCGCCCGCGTGCCTGAGCTCGGCCACCACGCGACCCCGCTCGGTGTCGATGACCACCGTGCGCATCTCCCCTCCGTTCTGGTACGTCTTCACCGGGAGCATCAGCGTCGTGGGGCCGACCATCGTCGGGGCCGCCTTGTCGGCGCGCCACTCGCCGTCGAAGCCCACGGTGCGCACCACGCCCCCGTCCGCGAGCGACAGCGCCAGCAGGTTCTTCGTGATGTGCGGGCTCTCGGTGTCCGCGATCCAGAGGCGGCCCGCCGCGCGGTCGATGCCCGGCCGCTGCTCGCCGCGCAACACCCGCCGCCAGCGCACCGCGCCGGTGTCGGCGTCGTAGCAGCCGAGCACCCACTGCCCCTCGGTCTCCTCGTCGTCGTACTTCCAATCGAAGGCCAACCCGAGGGTGAGCACCGTCGACTCGTCGGGCATCGCCGCCCACTGGAAGTCCCACTCGTCGGTCTTGATCGCCGTGAGCTTCGCGCCGGTGGCTGCGTCGCAGACGGTGACGGTGCGGTTGCGCGGGGAGACGTACCCGCCATCCGCCACGGCGATGCGCGCGCCGCTCGGCGAGAACCCCAGCGAGTTGCGTTCGAGCTGATGGCGCACCGTCGGGAGCGATGCGAGCACCTTCGCCGCGGCCCAGTCATACACGCGGGCGATCTTGGGCCCCGCCGCGAGGAACGCCCCGCCCGCGCTCACCGCGCATCCGATGGGGCTGCCGCGCACGCCCTTGATGGTCACCGCGCGGGCCTCGGCCCAGTGCCCGTTGGCGTCCGGCGCAAACTCGTGGGCGACCAAGCGGTGCTCGCTCCAGCGGCGCTCGACCACCAGCAGGTTGCCGTTGGGGAGGAAGGCGAGCGTCCCGGTCACGGGCAGCTCGGCGACCGGGGAGAGGCGCGCGTGCGCAGCGGACCCGATCGCCACGCTCACATCGACGGTGGTGCTCATGAGGCGACGGAGTGTACGCACTGTTCGCCGGAGACGAAGGTCCGTGGTGGGGCCGATCGTTGCCGCTCGAGCATCGTGAGAGGGATGTAGAGGCGCGAGCCCGCTACGACGAAGCGGGCGCCTTCTTTCGCGCGCTGACGGTGGTGATGAGCACCACGGCGCCGACGATGATGGCGCCGGCTTCGATGGTTCGCGCGGTGAGCACCTCGTCCGCGAGCACCGCCCCGAGGAACATCGCCACCACCGGGTTGACGTACGCGTAGGTCGACACGCGCGCGGGCGACACGACCCCCAGCAGCCACACGTACGCGCTGTAGCTGACCAGCGACCCGAACACGATGAGGTAGGCCATCGACAGCAGCGACGCCATCGACGCGCGCGCCGGGTCGAAGCGGCCCACCTCGCCGGTGAGCAGGCTCGCGGTGAGCAACACCGCGCCGCCGACGAGCATCTGGAGGGCGGGCGCCATCGTCACCGGGCCCGGAACCTTGTTGGCGCGTGCGTAGAGCGACCCGGCGGCCCACGACAGCGAGGCCAGCACCAGCACGCCGACACGCAGCGGGTCGACGCCCTGGGTGCCTCCGCTGGCGAGCGCGTCGGGGCCCACCAGAACGACGATGCCGACGAGCCCGAGGCCGATGCCCGCCGACACGCCGAGGCCGGGCCGCGCGCCGCCGGAGATCCATTCGAGGAGCACCATCCACAGCGGCAGCGTCGACACCACCAGCGCCGCGATGCCCGACGGGACGCGCTGCACCGCCCACACGACGCCGCCGTTGCCGCCTGCGAGCATGAGCAGCCCGGCGACGCCTGCGTGGCCCCACGAGGCGCGCGTCGGCCACGCGCCGCCCCGCGCGACCGACCACGCGAGGAGGGCACCGCCGGCGATGAGAAAGCGAGTCGCGGCGAGGAGGAATGGCGGCAGCGTTCGCACCGCGACGTGCATCGCGAGGTAGGTCGACCCCCACACGAAGTAGATGGCGGCGAAGGCCAGCGCGACGGCGAGGGCGGAGGCGACGGGGCGGGTGGCGGGGTGGTGGTCGGTGCTCAATCGGTGGCCGAAGGTACGGGACGGGAGGGACCGTTGGCGAACGTTGGCGCCCAACCGCGAGACCGCGGCAACGTCCGTCGACACCGGGGCCGAGGGGCTGTCCGCCCGGTTGATGGTGGAGTATCCATCCTCGCGCGGTCGACGGTTTCTCGACGACGCGCCGACGATAGGGAAACGCCATGCGAACTGGAAGAGCACTGGTGGTGTTGGGGTGGTCGCTGGGGTGCACCGGCCCCATCGCCTACCTGCCAGGTGATGCAAGTTCGCCACGCGATGTCGCCGCCTCGGTCGACACCGGTGCCTCGACGGACACCGGTGCCTCGACGGACACCGGGTCTCCGATCGACGCGGTTGTCTCGACGGACACCGGGTCTCCTGTCGACACCGGTGTCTCGACGGACGCCGGGTCTCCTGTCGATGCAGGTGCTTCGGTCGATCGACCGCCCGCGGTGACGGCGCGGGACATCGTTCGACCCGACGCGCCGGCCGACTCGTCCGCGCGCTTTGGTGGCGCCGGGGAGGCCGCGGGGCCGTCCATCGTCTATCCCGCGACGGAGACGGTCATCCCCCCGAACCTCCCTTCCTTCGAGCTTCATTTTCGGCCCGGTGCGAGCAACGATCTCTTCGAGGTGTCCTTCGTCGGATCGACGTCGGCGGTGCGCTTCTACACCCGCTGCTCGGTCGTCGGCGCCGGGTGCGCGCTCACCCTCGCACCGTCCGACCTCGCGCTGCTGGCCGAGTCGGCGCGTGGGAGCGGCGCGCTCACCGTCACCGTCCGTGGCACCCGCTCGCCCGTCGGGGCCACGAGCGCCGGCGCGGTCGGTCGCTCGGCGCCCATCACGCTGGGCGTGACGCCCGACCCCCTCCGCGGAACCGTCTACTGGGCCACCACGGCGGGCAGCATCCATCGCGATGACGTGGGCACTCCCGAGACGCGGCCGGAGGTGTTCTTGCGGGGGGAGTCCTCGAACTGCGCCGGCTGCCACGCCGTCTCGCGCGACGGCACCCGCATGTGGGCCGGCCGCGGCATCCCTGGCCTCTCTCCGACGCCCATGATCGACGTCGCTTCGCGCGCCAGCGTCGGCACGCCGCTCACGGGGAGCTTCGGCACCTTCTCCCCGGACAACGCTCGTTTCCTCGTCTCCAACGGGGTGCAGCTCCGGCTGCTCGACGCCGCGACGGGGGCCGCCGCGCCGGGCCTCGCCAACGCCTTCGCCGGGACGATGCCCGACTGGTCGCCCGATGGCACGCGGGTCGTCTTCTCCCGGCCGCGAACCCCCATGGCGCTCAGCCCCACCGGGCACACGGGCGCCGCCGACCTGATGCTCATGCCGTGGTCGGGGGGAGCCTTCGGCGCGGCGACCACCCTGCTCGCCAGCGCCGAGATCAACCAGTACTACCCCGCATTCTCTCCCGACAACCGCTGGGTGTTGTTCAACCGCGCGGGCGGGGACTCGTACAGCAACCTGGGGGCGCAGCTCTGGATCATCGCGGCGACGGGCGGTGACCCCGTTCGCCTGGCGCGCGCCGACGGTGCCGGTGCCCTCGGCAATTCCTGGCCGGCGTGGGCGCCCTACGCCTCCCGCGCCGGGTCGGGCCCCGACGACGCCCTGCTGTGGTTCACCTTCACCAGCCGGCGCGACTACGGCCTCCGTCTCCAACAGCAAGACCGCCCGGCCGACGAGCGCCGCACGCAGCTCTGGATGGCCGCGTTTCGCCCGTCGGTGCGCGGCGGCGACCCGAGCACGACAGCGTTCTGGCTGCCCCACCAGGCCGTTGACGAGGGCAACCACATGGCGCACTGGGCCCCTTCGCTGCCGTGAGCGCCGACGCCGGTGCGACGATGGTCGACCGGAGCATCGTCGCGCGGGGGACCCGCGGTGCTTCGTGTAGGCTGCGCCGCGAGACCACGCCGATGACGACGCTCAACCGCTCGCTGCTCGCCCTCTTCGTCGCGCTGCTGCTCGGGTGTGGAACCTCCCACTCGCTGCGCCGTGTCGGCGGCCTCACGGTGCACACCTTCACCCGCGACTCGACCCACGCCCACGTCATCGCGCAGGGCGACTCGCTCGTGATGATCGACAGCGGCTACGAGCGCCACGCCGCCGCGCTCGACGAGGCGCTGCGCGACGAGGGCCTCGACCCGACCCGGCTGCGCGTCGTGGTGGTCACGCACGGGCACGCCGACCATGCGGGCGGTGCCCGGTACTTCCAGCGACGCTACGGGACCCAGGTGGTGGCGGGCGCCGGTGATCAGGGGATGTTCGCCACCGGGCACAACGCGCCGATCTGTCCGACGGGCTTCATCGCGCGCCTCCGCCGATCGTCCGACCAGGAGGCGATCTACACGCCCACGACGGTCGACGTGCCGGTCGATGCGACGCTCTCGCTGGCGCAGCTCGCGGGCGTCGACGCGACGGTCACCGCGCTGCCGGGGCACACGCCGGGCTCGCTGGTGGTCACCGCGGGCACGGCCGTGTTCGTGGGCGACCTGTTTCGCGGGGCGATCGTGGGTGATGGCGCGGAGACGCACTTCTACATGTGCGACCTCGCGGGCAACCGCGCCGACGTGCAGCGGCTGCTGCGGGAGATCGCGCCGCGGGGCGAGCTGTTCTTCACGGGGCACTTCGGCCCGGTCGAGCGCGCCGACGTGGTGGAGGAGTTCGCGCCGCCGGCCGAGCATCGGTAGAG
Organism: Polyangiales bacterium; assembly: GCA_044229975.1. Taxonomy (GTDB): domain Bacteria; phylum Myxococcota_A; class Polyangia; order Polyangiales; genus SCUS01. Next base: position 40,491 of record JBGARZ010000011.1, on the reverse strand, counting down.
GGGGGCGTCGCGATGGACACCGTCGGCGGCGTGAGCGCGGAGAAGGCGCTCGACCGGGTTCGCAAGCTGCTGGCGCTGGCGACGTCGCCCGACGTGCACGAGGCCGCGACCGCGGCGGCGCAGGCGCAGACGCTCATCACCCGTCACCGGTTGGAGCAGTGGCTCGCTGCCGAGCGCGACGCGGCGGACGACCCCGATCCCATCGCCGACGCCACCGACGCGCCGCTGGAGGTCGCGCGCAAGCTGCGCCCGTGGAAGGTGGCGCTCGCCTGTGCGCTCGCGGAGGTCAACGGGTGCGTCGCGTACACGCTCGACCGCGGCGACGCGCAGGCCATCGCGCTGGTCGGTCGGGCGCGCGATCGGGCGGCGGTGGAGACGCTGTGGGCCTGGGCGGTGAAGCGCGTCGAGTGGCTCTCGGCGACGCACGGCGAAGGGAAGAGCCGGAAGTGGCACGAGGCCTTCCGCGTGGGCGCGGTCGACGTGCTGGCGCGGCGGCTCGGCGAGGCGGCGAAGGGCGTGCGCGAGGCGTCGACGGGGGCGGAGCTGGCGACGCTCGATCGGGCGTCGGCGGTGCACCGCGAGGCGCTCGATCGCTTCGTGGAGGAGCGGCTGGGGTTGCGGTCGGGGCGGGGGATGCGGGTGGATGCGTCGGCGTACGCGCGGGGTCGGCGCGCGGCCGAGGGGATGTGTCTGCCCTAGCAGAGCGCGTAGGCCGGGGCGCGGTCTTCGGTGCGCCGACCGCGGACGCGGCGGTTGGTGTGGGCGCGGTCGGCGCCGCGGCGCTCGGTGGGACCCCAGCGGCGGTAGCCGTTGCGGCTGTCGAGCTCGGAGCCGTTGAGGATGATGACGGGCGCGAAGGGGGCCGCCGCGACGGTGAGGACGTAGCGGGTGAGCGCGTCCATCTCGCTGAGCAGGTCGTAGTAGTGGAGAACCGGCGCGTCGGGGTCGTCCACGCAGTAGATGATCTCGATGGGTTTCATGGTGCTTTGTGCAGCGTAGAATCGCCGCGGGCGAGAGGGCCAGTTTCCGTGCAGGCGCTGCGGTGGGCCCAAGGGGCGTCAGTGCACCGCCGGTGACGCGGGCAACCCAAGCTCGACGCGCACCTCCGCCAGCGGGCGCTCCCACCACTCCTCGAAGCGCACGCCCAACAAGAACCTCGCCCCGCGCCCCAACCGCCACCCCTCGCGGAAGCAGCGAAACGTGCGCCCCGCCTCCCGCGGCGCGAGCAGCGGATAGAGCACCAGGGCGAACGCGAGCGCGAGCTTCTGGATGCGCGCGTACCCCTGCGCGACGGCGAAGGCGAGCACGCCCATCTCGCCGGGGAGCTTCATGTCGAAGCCGAGGAGCACGTGGAAGATGTCGTGCGTGACCGCGTAGCGCGCCGCGAAGGTGTTGCGCCGCAGCATCTCCGGGTCGAAGCCCTCGCTCACCCGGAAGGGCTTGAGCTGGTGGCCGATCATGTGGTCGGCGTATGCGCGCCCGAAGGACCCGGTCGGGAGCTTCACGAGCGCGTCGACGTCGATGGTCGGGAGGTAACCGCGCACGTCGGCGAGGCGCACTTCGACCTCTGGATCGATGCGCGCGTCGACCGCGTCGGCCTTGAGGATGGCGCCGTCGCCGAGCTTGCCCTCGCGCAGCAACCGGGTCGCCTGTGCGAGCTGTCCGAACTTGATCATCGGCCTCTCTCCTTCTTCGCCTTCGGGGCCTCGCCCGCGAGCCCGTGGCGCAGCACTCCGACCACCGAGCGCACCAGCGCGCGCAGCTCGGGCTCCTTCAACGAACGCGCGACCGACGGGTCGTTGAGAAACCCGTGCAGGTCGGTGCCCATGCGCCCCAGCAACACCTCGGCGAGGCCGGGGCCGAGCACCTGCGCGACGAGCGGCGCGGCGACGTCGAGGTCGGTGCTCTTCGGGAGCGTCCCCTCGCGCTGGGCCTCTTCGAGCAGCGCACGAACGCCCGCCTGCCCCGTGGCCCGCAGCTCGCGATGCATCGCGTGGACGTCGGGGTCGACGTCGGGGTCGTAGAGGTTGGCCGCGAGCCGCGCGAGCCGCGGGTCGGCGAGCTGAAAGCGCATGCCCGCGTAGACCATCTGCTCCAGCTGCGCGAACACGTCACCGCCCGGCGGCGTGACGACGGCGGCGAGCATCGCGCGCTTGCGGTCGACGAGCTCGCGGGTGAGCAGCCAGCGGTACAGCTCCAGCTTGTTGGGGAAGTACTGGTAGATGCTGCCCTTGGCGATGCCCGCGCGCGCCACGATGCGCGACAGCGACGCCTGCGAGTACGGCCGACCGGCGAACTCGTCGATGGCGAGCTCGATGATGCGGGCGCGCTTCTCAGGCGGGAGATTGTCGAACGCAGCGTGGGGTCGGGCATGTGACCGGGTAGTCATGTGACTGGGTGGTCATAAGCCCGGCGAGCCGCGCTGGCAAGGGTCTGAGCGACGGATGGTCCGGCGGACTTCGTGGTGTCGGAGAGCCTCGGCTCCCGGTGTACGGCCCGCCCCGAACGCCCCCAATCCCCACTTCGGCATCGGTGCGCCGCTCGACGACGTGCGGGCGCGCAACCCCGGTGGTGGCTTCCTCACGGGCGCCAAGTCGCAGGAGGAAGACCTCGCCCGCGCCTCGGCGCTCTACCCCTGTCTGGTGACGCAGTGGGATTACTACGAGGCCAACCGCGAGGAGCGCTCGTTCGCGTACACCGACCACGTCATCTACTCGCCGCGGGTTCCGTTCTTTCGCAACGAGCGGTGGGCGCTCATCGAGGAGCCGTGGGTGATGTCGGTGGTGACGGCGCCTGCTCCCAACGCGGGCGAGGCGCGGCGGCACAACGAGAGCGAGCGGGTGGTGCGCGACGCGCTGAAGAGGCGGGCGGGCCTGGTGCTGCGGGTGATGGCGGCGCAGGAGCACCGGACGCTGGTGCTCGGGGCGTGGGGCTGCGGGGTGTTCCGGAATGACCCGCGCGAGGTGGCAGAGGCGTTCGCGGGATGGCTGCGCGGAGAGATGGCGGGGGTGTTCGAGCGGGTGGTGTTCGCGGTGTACGAACGCGGCGGCGAGGGGCCCAATCGGAGGGCCTTCGACGAGGTGTTTGGCGAGGGGTGACGGTCAGGGACGGGTCACGACGCAGGGCGCGAACAGCCCGCGGTACTGCGTGAAGCGCCCGCGGAAGCCCTGCCCCAGAGCGGGACGGTACTCCACGCCGTTGACGCGGAAGTAGTAGTCGAGCTCGGCGCTCACATACATGCCATCGGCGCTGAGGGTGAGCGGCGCGGCGGGGCAGTCTTCGCGGCGGGTGACGGTGTTTTCGCCGAGCGGGTCGAGCTCACGCAGGAGCACCGCGTAGCGGGCGTTGTTGCCCGCGCGGCCGTCGATGCGAACGTACTGCGAGCGCCACGCCTGGGTCGTCCCGGTCGGGCGCGAGAGCACCTGAACGTCGAGCTGACGCCACAGGTCGGGGTTGTCACGATCGGTGACGCCAGCCTTGTAGACCTCGAAGTAGATCGAGCGGATGGCGGCGCGCTGGCGGGCGCCCGTGCCGTAGTCGAAGACGGTGGTGAGGGGGTTGCGGTCGTTGTCGCAGGGGCCGCCCGAGCACGTCGCGCGGGTGAGCACCCAGTTGCCGTTGCCGATCCAGTCGGGGGCGTTGGCGGGTTGCGCGACGGCGAAGCGGTAGTTGCGTCCGTAGTTGGAGTCGTACGCGGAGCAGCCCCAGCGGCTCGTCGCCTGGAACCACACCTGCAACTCGCCCACGCGATCGAGCGCGACCGTGGGCACCGTCGTCGGCGCGTTGAGACCGGCCACGGCGAACGACACCACCGGGCCATCGGCGATGCGCGCGAAGCCCGTGATGGACCACTGGGGAATGCCGCCCATGTCGCCGCCGCGGCAGTCGGGGAGGCGGTTGGCGTCGTACACGATGCGGACATCGGCGCTCGCGCGGAGCGTGGTCGAGGCGCGCTGGGTGAAGTCGCGCGAGAAGGTGATCGTGGCCGCGGCGACCTCCTGCGAGGCGCTCTGGTCGTCGAGAACTTCGGGCTGACCCACGCAGCCGAAGGCGTTGAGAGCGAGGGCGGCGACGGAGAAGAGATGGCGCGCGGTCTTCATCGGGGAGCGCGCGGGTATCACGCCCTCGCTACGCCCTCAACCCCGCCTCCGCCTCCACCACGCAACCATCCCCACCATCAACCCCGCCAGCCATCCGCTCCCGCCGCGCGCCCGCCCATCCCTCGCGCCCACGTTGCAGGTACAGCCTCCCTCCATCGGTGGCGCCAGCGTGCCCGCGTCCATCCCACCATCACGCCCGCTGCCCGCATCCACCCCCGCATCGGGCAACACGCCGAAGCCGCTACGCACCGTCGTCCACGTCGGCAGGCACATCTCGCGCACCGGCGTCCCGGTCGCGCACCCCGTCGGTGCGCTCAGCGTTCGGAAGTCCACCAGCGGAACCATCGTCCGCCCACCGTCCTCCGACCGCGCCAGGTTGAAGCCGTCGATGACGTGGTTGCCGCACACGTACAGCGCGCCCGCGTGCCAGCGCAGGCACTGCACCTGCACCCCCGACACCCGCTCAAACGCACCGCCCGCCTCCGACCGCAGCAGCCCGTCTTCCGGGCCTCCCACCCAGATCGTCCGCCCGTCGCCCGACACGGCGAAGCCGCGCATCACGCCCTGCGTTCGCACCACCTCGGTGAAGGTCATCCCGCCGTCGGTCGAGCGCAGCAGCCGCGTGGCGCCGGGCTCGCGCTCCCGCGGATCGTCCGCAAACGAGCGCACGTACAGCACGTCGCGGTTGCTCGGATCGATGCCCGAGATCCACCCCTCGGTGCCCCCTTGGAGGTCGAGCGTCATCTCTCGCAGCGTCGCCGCGCCGTCGTCCGATCGATAGAGCAGGTCGCGCGACGGGCTCTCGCCGTGCGCCGTGAGGTACACCCGCTGCGGGTCCGACGGCGCCGCCTCCATCGTCAGGAAGAGCACGCCCCGCGCGCCCTCGTACACCGTCCGAAACGTGCGCCCCCCGTCCGACGACGCGCGCACCCTGTTGACCAGCGAGGTGCTCCCCGCCTCCTGAAACGATCCCACCCAGTGCACCGTGCGACCGTCCTCGGTGGCGCTGATGTCCGCGGTGTAGTCGGTGCCCACCTCGCTCACGATGGTCGGCTGGCAGTTGTCCACCGTGCGCCGCAGCCCCGTCGGAATCCCCAGCAGCAACGGCACGCCGTCCGCCCCCGGCGAGCCCATCGCGACCGGCGGGTCCCACACGTCAGGCCGCCCGTAGTTGAACGCGTCCTCGCACATCCACGACCAGCGACGACCGTCGTCCTCGCCGAGCAGCACACCGAAGGTCGTCCGCAACACGATGCGCGCGGGGTGCGCTCCGGTGCTGAGCTGCACCATCTGCGCGGTGGGGAAGCGACCGTTGGCGAGCGCCGCGGGGGCGAGCGTCACCAGGGCCAGCGCGAGGGCGAAGCGACGACTCACCCCGCGACCCTACCACGCACCCGTCAGCTCTCTCGGCTCGCGATCTACGGAGCGACGACGGTCACCATCGTCGGTCGACCCAACTCGTGACCGCGGTAGCGCACCACCGGACCCGCCACCACAGGCACCACCGTCGCTCGCTCAACACGGCCAAAGCGATACGGCGCCGCCCCGTGGAAACCCATGCCCGGGCCCGCACCGTCCACCCGCAACGTCGCGTCGCTCGCAGGCGCGCGGTCGTAGCGCAGCGTCCACGAGCGACGAAGCACATCACCCGCCGCGAGCGGACCCACCACCTCCTGCACCGCGCCCGCGACGAGCGTCACGCCCGAGGGAACATCCATCGCGAAGGTCACCGGCTGTGGGAAGTCCCCGCGCGCGACGAGCTCCGCGGTGAGCGTGACGTTGCCGTCGGGGCGCGCGTCGATGGACGACCACGACAGCGCGAGCGGTGACTCCACCGTCGGCCGACAGATGGGCGTCGCGCTCGGGTACGGGTACGCCCGCGTCGGCTCGGTGACCGCGTCGACCTCGGCGGCGCTGAACCCGCCGGTGCAGCGCAGCGCGTCGAGCATGTCGGCGAACATCGGCGCGGCCGTTCCGAGGTCGCGGACGGTGCTCTCGATGATGGTGCCGGCGTCGCGGTCGACCTCCCAGCGGTGTCGGGTGTATCCGCGCTCGAAGCCCGGTGACTCGCGCCGCGGGATGGCCACCCGCTCCGCTGCCAGCGTTCGTAGCACCGGCTCGGCGCCGCGTGCGGTGCGGCTCAGGCGCCAGAGCATGGCGGCCACCTCGTTCTCGTCGATGCGTTGCAGGAGACCACCCGCCGGCGTCGGCCGTGACCACGTCAGCCGACTGTCGCTGTACCGCCGCGCGTCGACGTCGAACCAGAACATCCACCGCGTCAGCGCGCCGCTCCGCACCACCCCGCTGGTCGCGTAGTAGACGGAGTCGCTGCGCACCGACGCGCCGTGGAAGGTCGCCCAGCCTTCGCTCCAGGCCTGACCCGGCAGCGTCGGGCTCCCGAGGTAGTGCGGGCCGCCCTCGTCGGGGCTCGCGCCGTAGCTCTCCATCACCCAGTGACCGAGCTCGTGCTGGAGCGTCGCGTCGCTCCACCAGCTCTCCTCGGCGCCGCCGCCCAGGAAGAACTGCGAACCCAGCGAGAGCCCGCCCGGCGCAGCGCGCGGCGGCGCCGCGAGGAAGCAGTTGCCGCAGCTCCACTCGACGCCCGGACTGAACCACGCGCCCAGGCTCAACCCGTCACGCACGTACCGCGTGCGGGTCTGCGCGTAGGTCGACCGGATCTGATCGAAGATGCGCAGCGGCCCCGATGCCGTCAGCGGGACGGTGATGGTTCCGCCCGCGGGAACGCTCCGCAGCGGCACGGCGACGCTCCACACCCGCGGCGTCGCCGGGACGACCTCCGCCACCGTGCACAGCCGCCGCCCGAGGAGCTCGTCGACGCACCCCGCCGGCAGGGACGACCCGACGAGGCCCGGGTCGAGCACCGCGTAGCGCGCACCGCCGCGGTCATCTCCACGCAACGCGACGAACACCACCGTGTCATCAGTGCCCGCGGGCTCTGGCACCCGCAGCGTGAACGCGCCCGCCGTCGCGCCCTCGGCCGTGATGGTGCTGTCGATGGGTTGCGTTCCTCGGTACGACACCGCGAGCACCGATTGACCGCGCGCGACCGACGGGGTGTCGCTCCATGCCGAGCGGCCCGCGTTGGGCACCCGGTACTGGTACTGGAGAACACCCGTGAGCGTTCGTGTCGCCACGGACGCAGCGCACTGCGCGCTGCCGCCCAGCTCCAGACATCCGGTGGGGCAGGCCGTCGACGTCCAGCGACCGCTCACGCAGCGCTGCACCGCCGACGCCTGGCAGCGGCTGGCGCCCTCGATGCACTCGGCTTGCAGCACGCAGCGCGCGACCCCCTGCGCCATCAGGCAGCGCTCCCCCGTGGCGCACGCGTACGAGGTCACGCGCGGCTCCGTCGACCCGGTCGGTGTCGCGCAGAGGTCGAGCGTCGTCGCGCCCGTGCACACGCCTCCCGTGGGAACGCCGCGGCACGGGTCGAGGCCCGTCTGGCAGCGCCCGGCGTCATCGCACGCCTGCCCCATCGCGCACACGCCGCACGATCCGCCGCAGCCGTCGGCGCCGCAGGTCCGGCCCTCGCAGCGCGGCGGGCACAGCAGCGGGGCGCACCACCAGTTGTTGCGCATGCAGCCGTTGCCCGAGCAGGGAGCGTTGCCGCAGGTGTAGGAGTCGAACCCGGCGCGGCACGAACAACGCGTGTCCGCGGTGCAGGTCGAGTTGCTGGGGCAGTAGCCCATGCCGCAGGGAACGTTGTAGTTCGACGCGCCGCACGCCGCCGCGCGGGTGCCGCAACGGCCCGCGAGGCAGACCTCCCCGGAGGCGCAGCGCACGCCGCACGCACCGCACTGGGTCGGGTCGTTGCTGGGGTCGACGCAGCGTCCGCCGCACGCGATCCACTGGGAGGGGCAGCTCACGCCACCGCTCGGCAGGATGTCCAGGCGGTAGGTTCCGCCGGTGTCGCGCCCGTCGATGACGATGGCGAGCGCGCGCCCCATCGGGACGGCGATGGTGATGCGCGACGTCTGGTTGAAGGCCGTGACGTTGTCGTTACAGGTCACCTCGCGGGCCGAGCATCGCCCCTCGCGCAATGACAGCACCGTGTCGAACTCCGACCCAGCGGTTTGAAACGTGTACACGTCGCTCGCGGGCGCGACCCAGAGCAGCGCGGCCTCGCCGACGTCGGCGCCGGTGCGCGGCCCACCCGCCGACGCCCCGCAGGACGAGTCGGCGTAGCTCGGGAGGTCGGTGGTGTCGCCGGTCGCGACGCCCATTCCGACGCGCGATCCGATGTCGATCTCCAGGCACGCGTCGGGGCGGTCGACGGTCGGGGCGACGTCTTCCTCGATGACCGCGACGTCGGCCTGGACGTCGTCGGGCGGCGCGTCCATGGCGGTGGGAAGATCGTCCGTCGGTGGGACGTCGGGCGGCGTCACGTCGACGGGCGTCGTCACCTCGACGACCACGACATCGGGCGTGGAATCGCCCGCGCGCGGGGCGCAGCCGAAGGCGACGAGCGCGAGCGCCGCGAGCGAGATCCTTCGGGTCATCGTGGTGTCCCTCCTACGCTTCCACCGTGCGCCGGTAGACCTTCGCGGGGACACCGCCGCCCGGTCGCAGCGTCGCGAAGAGCTGCGGCTCGATGACCCGCGCGGGGTCGGTCTCGATGCGCGCGAGGCGCATGAGCGTGGCCATCACGATGGGGCCTTCGAGCATCGCGAAGTGGATGCCGATGCACACGCGCGGCCCGGCGCCGAAGGGGATGTACGCGGACTTCGGGCGCGCCGCCTCGCGCTCCGGGAGGAAGCGGTCGGGGTCGAAGCGCTCCGGGTCGGGAAACACCTCCGGCAGCCGGTGCGAGGTGTACGGGGTCACCATGACGAGGGTTCCGCGGGGCAGTGGGACGCCGCGGATTTCGGCGTCGACGAGGAGCCGCCGCGCGTAGACGGGCACCGGCGGATAGAGACGCATCGCCTCCTTGAAGACGCGCGTGGTGAGCGGGAGCGAGCTCATCGCCATCGCGAAGGTGACCGGCCCTGGGGGCAGGGCGTCGACCTCGCGCTGCACCGCCTCGCGCACCGCGGGGTGTCGCCCGAGCAGATAGAACGCCCACGACAGCGACGTGGCCGTGGTCTCGTGGCCTGCGATGAAGAGGGTATTGGCCTCGTCGCGCACCTGCTGGTCGGTCATGGCGGTGGTGCCGCCGTTTTCGTCGTCGCGCGCGGCGAGCAGCCGGGTGAGCAGGTCGTGGCGCGCGAGGCCCTGCGCCCGGCGCTCGTCGATCATCTGCTGGACGCGATCGTTGATGACCGCGACGGCGCGCTGCAGCCGATCGGAGCGGGCGCCTTCGAGGAAGAACGGCTCCTTGAGCGACTCCAGCGCGCGGCGGTGCCATCCCTCCAACGCGCCCGGAAGGCGACCGCGGGCGGCTTCGAGCGCGTCGATGACGGCGACCTGCGCGACGAGCCGCGGTGACGCGCCCTGCGAGTCGGCCCAGGCGAGGGCGACGGTGAGGGCGTCACCGAGGGCGTCGCTCTCGTCGAAGGTGTCGCTGTCGAAGAGCGCCTTGCCGACGATGCCCATGGTGATGCGGGTCATTTCGTGGGCGAGGTCGACCGCGGCGCCGTCCTTCCACGTGGCGGCGGCGCGCGCGGCGACGTCGTGCATGAAGCCGGTGTACTGGTCCATCATCGAGGGCTGGAAGAGCGGCGCCATCAGTCGCCGCTGCCGTCGCCAGAGGTCGCCCTCGGAGGTGAAGAGCCCGTCGCCCGCGAGGTAGTGGAGCAGCAGCCGGATGCCCGGCGACTTCTCGAAGCAGCGCGCCTTCTCGACGAGGATCTCGTGGGCGCTCGCCGGGGAGTTGGCGAACACCACCGGGCGTTGCAGGAAGAACACCCGCGCGAGCTCACCCGTCTCGGCGATGCGCTGGAAGAACCCGAGGCGATCACCCTCCTGGAAGAGGTGGATGTGCCCCATGAGGTTGCGCCCTGGTACGACCGGAATCGAGTCGAGGCTCATAGGGGGCGGGACAATGCGGCGGTATGTCCCGATCGTCGAGAGGGGGGCGTGTCGCTCCATCGCGCGTCGTGCCATGCCCTCATCAACTCCCATGAGCCCCCATCCCCAGCGGAGCCCGCACCCACGCGGCGTCGCCCTCGCGGCGCTGCTCGTCGCATGCGCGCAGTCCGCGGGCTGCGGTGAAGGCACTCCGCTGCGGCGTGATAGCGTGCGGCCATGGCAGGAGATTCCGCGCTGGACGCTGAGTTTCCCAACCTGCGGGTGGAGGTTGCGGCGGCGTATCGGGACGCTCCGGCCGGTGTGGTCGTCGAGGTCATCGACGGCGAGCTCTTCACCATGCCCAAGCCGCGGCCGCAGCATCAGAACACGGCCGGCTCGCTGCTCGAAGGTCTCGCGCCGCCGTTTCGTCGCGGTCGCGGAGGGCCGGGCGGGTGGATCTTCCTTCCAGAGCCCGAGCTCAGCCTCGGCGACCGCCCCGACCTCGTCGGGCCTGACCTTGCCGGTTGGCGTCGCGAGCGTTTGCCCGAGTCTCCGAAAGACGCGGCGATCAGCGTCGTGCCTGACTGGGTGTGCGAGGTGTTGTCGACCTCGACCCGGCGGCACGACCGCAATGGTGAAGTTGCCCATGTACTACCGGCACGGCGTCGGCCATGTGTGGACAGGTGTTTTGCTCTGAGGTTTTGAGCAGGCATCGGCGGTGTGGAAGACGCGAGGCCGCAAGGGCGCAAGGGTCGCAAGGAGTGAAGGGGTTTCCGAGGGGGCATCCGGGTGAGTCCACGGTCATCCTCGACGTACTTCACCAATCTCTTGCTCGTCCCCACTCCACCTGAAATCACCTCAAACGCCCGTCACCCCTTGCGACCCTTGCGCCCTTGCGGCCTCGTGTCTTCCACGCCGCCGATGCCAGCTCTGAAGCTCAGTTGTGCTCGTTCGTGTTGTGTCCGAGGACGTCGACATGGTCTCGTGGGGTCGAACAGGGAGGGAGCGTTGCCGTGAGCGCAGTTGTTTTCGGAGGAGGGCGAGTCATGGCGCGCTTGGCTCGCGCAACGGGTCGCTGTGCTCGGATGCGCGTTGTTGACTGGCTGCGCGGCGGAGACCTTCGATGTCACCGTGGACCGAGATGACGGCGGGTTGATCGCAGATGGCGGTGCCGTGGACGCGGGTACCTCTGCGGGTCAGGGCATCGATGCATCGGATGCGAGCGGTGTCGTGGCGTTCGACGTTGGTGACGCCGAGGCAGTACCGTCGTGTCGCGTGCTCGAACTGGGGTCCGCGCTCGGGACGTCGGTCGCGACCGGGACCACGGAAGGGCTGCCAAGCCTTCAGGACACTGTCGGTTGCGGTACATCCGAGACGAGTCCGCGCGCTGGTTCGGCGGCGGGTGAACTCGTCTACCGATGGACCGCGCCCGCGACCGGTACGTACCGCTTCAGCACGCTGGGGTCGCGATTCAACACGCTGCTCTACGTCCGCGAAGGCTCATGCACCGGAGCCGAACTCGCTTGCACCGACGATGGCGGAGCAGGGTCTGTATGGGCCGAGGCGATCGCCCTCGACCTGACCGCGGGACAAGTGGTGTTTGTGGTCGTCGACGGCGCGGGAGGCGCGGCTGGCTCCACGGTCTTGAGCATCAGTCGTCAACCGCCACCGTGTGTACCGCGCTGTGGGGGCAGGGTCTGCGGCGACAACGGCTGTGGGGGAAGCTGCGGCGCATGCGTGGGGCGAAACATCTGCGACGCCAGCGGCAGGTGCATCGACTCCTGCGTGCCGAGGTGCACCGGCCGCGTTTGCGGCAACGACGGCTGCGGGAGCACTTGCGGGACGTGCACAGGAAGCGATACCTGCGACTCCGCTGGGCGGTGTGTCGACCTGCGTACGCCTGCCGACAGGGCGTGTCCGCGCGGCGCTACGTTGCGACTCCAGCTTTGGCAGGTGACCGCAACGCCCAACACCCCAGCGGGTGCTTCGTGGGATGGCCCGGGAGCAACGAAGCGGGCGTTCGCGTGCGGGCTAGCTGCCAGCGCGTTTCGGAGCGCTGTCCAAGGGGCGCTTGCAACCTACGTGGGACCCGTCGGAGAGACGATCGATCGTTGGTTTGGATGGTGGTACGAGGCCGAGTTCGCCCGTCTTTGCGGCCTGGCTGCGGGGTGGTTGTTCGACCGATATGCAGGGCCCGATCTTTACGCGATCGGGTACTCCAACGGCGGCCCGATCTGGCAGACCCGGCCTGACGATCAGGATCGATGGGTCGCACCGCAAGTCGCCGGTGCGTGGACCGGCGCGGTCTGGCGCCTGCCCTGCCAGTCAACGAGTCCGACGGTTGGCTTTGACGTCATGGACGAAGACGTCGCGTTCGACGACCTCGTCGAAGTCGCGCAGCGCCTCGGCGTGGAGGGAGATGACTCCATCGCTCCGGAGAGCACCCGCCCACGTCCGCGGTGCACCAACTTACCCGAAGGGACGCACCCGCCTACGTCAGCGGTGCGCGGACTTCGTCGGACCGTCCGGCGCCGAGAGCGCCCGAGTTTCGCGGACGTGGGCGGGTGCGTCCCTCCGGGTAAGTCCGCGCACCGCGGGCGTGGGCGGGTGCTCGACGCTCCCCGTCGCGACCACCGCCGCGACCTCGTCTCCGCGGCACTCCCGCTCTTTCGGTGGCGCTCCCCTCGCCAGATCCGGGTGTTTCCCCCGGCGGGTTGTGTAGTATCCGCGCCCGATCAGCGGCTCGACGGGCGTTCTTCGGTCTCTCCGACCGTACCCGCCGGGCGTTAGGAGCACCGTACCCGTCATGGCAACCGCGGCAACCATCGGCCCCGTCGAGATCCTCCGCGTCGAGCTGGAGCGCCTCTATGACCTCGACGCCCTCCAAGGGCTCTCGCGCGACCTACTCGGGCTCAACCCCGACGACGTCTCCACCGAGACCAGCCGGCCCGCGTTTGCGCGCGCCCTCGCCGAGCGCAGCCTGCGCGACGACCTCCACGAGGCCCTCGCCGACGCCATCGTCCTCTCCGACCGCGCCGCCGAGACCCGCCTCCGCCCCGTCTACGAGGGTCGCGCCGCCGACGACCTCTCGGTCGGTCAGACCATCGAGGGCTTCAAGGTCCTCAAGAAGACCCACGACGAAGGCTTCGGAACGGTCTATCTCGCCAACGCCCCCGACGGGAAGCAGGTCACCCTCAAGGTGCTCCGCGAGGGCCGCGCCCGCGACCGCCGCGCGCTCCACCGCTTCCTCCTCGCGCAGCGCGCGCTGAAGCGCATCGACAACGCCGCCGTGCAGCACATCGTCGCCGCGGGCGTGCTCCCCGACGGGCGCCCCTACGTCGCCGCCGACCACATCGACGGCCAGCTCCTCTCGGCCCGCATCGCTCGCGCCGGCGCCATGCACATCAACGAGGCGCGCGGCGTGCTCCAGGCCATCGCCGACGGCCTCGACGCCGTCCACGCCGCGGGCCTCGCCCACGGTGACCTCCGCACCGACCACGTCGTCCTCGTGCGCCGCGAAGGCGGCCTCGGCGCCGTGCTCGTGGACTTCGGCATCGACCGCCTCGGCTCCGCCCGCCACGGCGCGCAGGATGCCGCCAGCTTCCTCGTGCTGCTCGGCGGCGCGAAGGCCCTCGCCCCCGAGCGCGCCCGCTTCGGCACCGCGGCCGACGCGCGCTCGGATGTCTATGGCCTCGGCGCGCTCACCTACGAGGTGCTCACCGGCAAGGCCCCGTTCGCGGCGACGTCGCTCGCCGACCTCGTGGTCGCGCACATCACGCAGGAGGCCGAAGCGCCGAGCAAGGTCGCCCCGCGCGGCTGGGTCGCCAAGGAAGTCGACGCGGTGGTGCTCAAGGCCCTCGCGAAGAATCCCGAAGAGCGGTTCGCGAGCGCGGGAGCGTTCTTGTCGGCGCTCTTCGAGGCGTCCAAGGCGCGGCGCGGCGACGCGGTGAGCAAGGACGATTTCACGGCGCGCAAGGCGGCCCTCGCGGCGGCCCCGGCGGACGACGAGAAGGCCCTCGCGCTGGAGGCGGCGGGCGGCAACGGCGTGAGCTGGGCCGAGCTGGTGACTGCCCTGCAGGAGGTCGCCGATGGCGCCGAGGACGCGAGCGCGAAGAAGGCGCTGCGGTTCCGCGCGGCGCGGGTGCTCGAAGCGGAGCTGAAGGATCTGCCCGCGGCGAAGGCTGCGTACGAGGCCATCGCGGCGATGGAGGGCGGCGACGAGCTGGCCGCGGCGCGGGCGAAGGAGATCCGGCGCACGACGGCGACGGCCGAGGAGCGGGCGGAGATCTACCTCGAAGACATCGAGGCCGAAGAGCTGGCGACCGAGAAGGCGCGGCTCTGGGCGGAGCTCGGTCGGCACTACGAGCGCGAGCTGGCCGACAGCGAAAACGCCCTCGTCGCCTTCACGGAGGCCGTGAGCGCGTCGCCCGCGGACGACGACCTGGCGGCGGAGATCACGCGCCTCGTCGGCGACGACACCGCGAAGTGGAACGAGGTCACCGCGCAGGTCTCCGAGGCCGCCAAGGACCGCGAGCCGGCCGAGCGCGTGGCCCTCTACCTGCGTGCGGGGCGCTGGTACCTGGAGCGCGTGAAGCGCTCGGACTACGCGCTGGCGTGCTTCAACCAGGCGATCGCGGCGAACCCCGGGAGCGACGAGGCGCTCGAAGGCGCAGCGGCGATCTACCGCAAGGCGCAGCAGTGGCCCGAGCTGGTCGGGACGCTCCTGAAGCGGGCCGACGCGCAGACCTCGGCGGCCAAGGCGAGGGACCTCCGCGCCGACGCGGCCGACCTGCTCGACTCGAAGCTCGACGAGCGCACCAAGAGCCGCGAGCTGGTGGAGAAGATCGTGGCCGAAGACCCGGCGCACGACACGGCGTCGCGGGTGCTGGAGCGCGTGCTGCTGCGCGCCGAGGACTGGGCGGGCGTGGCGAAGCTGCTCGAACACAAGGCCGAGGCACAGACCGGGGAGAAGCGGGCCGAGTCGTACTGCGAGATCGCGGAGGTCTACGAAGACCGGCTGAGCGACGTGTCGAAGGCGGCCGAGTGGTTCGAGAAGGCGCTCACGGCCGACGCGCGCAACATGGCGGCGCTGAAGGGCCTGGAGCGCTTGTATGCGCGGGAGGGCAAGACCGAGGGGTTGCTCAAGGTGCTGGAGGCGCAGGTCGACGCCGTCGCGACGCCGCGCCAGAAGGTGGAGCTGCACAACCGCATCGGGGCGTTGGTGGAGGAGGAGTTCGTCGACCACGCGCGGGCGGCGACGGCCTTCGAGTCGGCGCTCGCCATCGACGCGGCCAACGACGTCGCGCTGCGCGGCCTCGGTCGCTTGTACCGCGTGCTCGTCCGGTGGGAGGAGCTCGCGACGCTGCTCGACCGCCACGCCACGCTGGTCGACGACAACACCAAGAAGGTGGAGCTGCTGGTGAGCGCGGGGCGGTTGTTCCTCGACCCTATCGGGAGCGTGGAGCGCGCGGGCAAGTGCTTCGAGCGCGCCCTGGAGATCGAACCGACCAACGCGACGGCGCTGGAGCTCAACGCCCGCGTGGCGGGCTTGCAGGGCGACGTTCGCGCGGCGACCGAGGCCTACGACAAGCTGGCGGCGGCGGCGAAGACCCCGGCGGAGAAGGTCGAGGTCTTCCTCAAGGCGGCCAAGCTGCTCGAGGACAAGGGCGACCGCGACGGAGCCATCGATCGCTACAAGCAGGCCCTCGACGTCGACCCCGACAGCGCATCTGCAACGGCTCGGCTGCGTGAGCTGTACGCGGCGCGCGGTGACTCGCAGGGCGCCATCGAGCTGCTCCAGCGCGAGATCGAGGCGGCCGAGGGGAGCAACCAGCGGGCTGCTCTGTGGGCGCAGGTGGCGCGCATCTACCGCGAGCGCGTGAAGGACCCGGCCAAGGCCATGAACGCCGCGGAGAAGTCCGTGCTGCTCGACGCGACCAACGAGGACGCGGCGGTGATGCTGGGCGAGCTGCACTACGACGCGGGCGCCTGGGCCGAGGCGGCGAAGCACCTCGCGGGTCGCGCGGGCCGCGCGAAGGATCTCGGTCGCGACGAGGGTCTCTCGCTCGCGCTGAAGTACGGCGAGTCCCTGGCGAAGTCGGGCGATTCGGCGAAGGCGCTGGAGGCGTTCCGCGCGGCGGCGGAGGTGGCGCCGGACGATCGCGACGCGCTGCTGGCCGTGGCGAAGGCGACGTACGCGGCCGAGGCGTGGGACGAGGCGAAGACCCGCTACGACGCGCTCCTCAAGGCGCACGGCAAGGACCTCGACGCCGACGTGCGCGCGGGTGCCCTGTACGAGTTCGCGGACGCGACGCGGCGGGGGGGCGACAACGTGGCGGCCATCGCGTCGCTCAACGAGGCGGCCGACCTGGCGCCGACCTCCGTGCGCACGGTGGAGCTTCTCGCGACGCTGCACGCGGCCGAGGGTCGTTGGGACGAGGTGGTGCGGGCCAAGCGTCGGCTGCTGGAGCTGGCGGACGGTGAGGCGCAGCGCTTCGCGCTCAACATGGAGCTCGGCGAGCTGCTGGCGACGCGGCTCGGGGACAAGGCGAAGGCGGCGCGCGCGTACGTGGCGGCGCTGGAGGTTCGGCCGTCCGAGCGGCGCATCCTGATGAAGCTGATGCAGCTCTACTCCGACGAGAAGGACTGGAGCCGCCTCGTCGAGATCATCCTGAAGTTCGCCGACCTGGTGGACGACAAGGCGCAGCTCGCCCGCTACTACGCGACGGCGGCGCAGCTCTGCGAGATCCACCTCGATCGCCCGGAGGAGGCCATCGACTACTACGAGCAGGCGCTTGAGCACGACCCGTCGCACACGGCGGCGCTCGAAGGTCTCGCGGGCCTGCGCGGCGCCAAGAAGGACTGGGCCGGCCTGGAGCAGAGCTACCGGCGCGTCATCGGGCGCCTCGGCGAGGGTGGCAACGCGTCGGCGAAGGCGAAGCTCTTCGCGCTGCTGGGCGCCCTCTACGAGAAGGAGCTGAAGCAGCCTGCGGAGGCGGTGACGGCCTACGAGCGCGCGCAGGAGCTGGCGCCGTCGGAGCAGGACCACGGCGAGCGGCTGGCGGAGCTGTACCTGACGGACACCAAGCGCTTCTTCGACCGCGCGGTGGTGACGCACCGGGCGCTGCTGGCGAAGAACCCGCTGCGGGTGGAGTCGATGCACGCGCTGCGGCGGGCGTTTACGGAGGCCCGTAAGCCCGACGAGGCGTGGTGCATGTGCCAGGCGCTGGTGAGCGTGAAGGGCGCCGAGCCGGAGGAGGAGAGCTTCTACAAGAAGTTCCGGACGGACCGGCCGGCCGCGGCGCAGGAGAAGCTCAACGACGAGCGTTGGCGGGCCGACCTCGCGCACCCGTCGCTCGACCCGCTGCTGACGGGGGTGTTCGCGACGATTCTCCCGGCGGTGCTGAAGGTGCGCGGCGTGGCCCTGTCCGAGTACAAGCTCTCGGACAAGGCGCTCATCGACCCGGCGAAGGACGACGGGCAGATGGCGCAGACGCTCCACTACGCGGCGGGCGTGCTGGGGCTCAAGACGCCGCCCGTGTACACGCTGCCGTCGGACGACTCGGGGCTCAACTTCGTGCTGACGCAGGACCCGGGGCTCTACCTCGGCGCGACGGCGCTGGCGGGCGGGCCGACGAAGGCGCTGGCGTTCCTCGCGGGGGTGCGGCTGTCGTACTTCCGGGCGGGGCACTTCGTGCGGCAGATCGTGGCGACGGGGACGGGCCTGCGGGCGTGGCTCTTCGCGGCGATTCGCGCGGTGCAGCCGACCTTCCCGGTGGGCGTCGAGCTCATGGGCCCGGTCAACGACAACCTCGCTGCCATCAAGGCCAACCTCCCGGCGGGCGCGATGGACCAGCTCGCGTCGCTGGTGACCCGGCTCATCGCCAACGAGGCGTCGCTCGACCTGAAGCGCTGGACGCTCGCCATCGACCTCACGGCCGACCGCGCGGGCTTCCTGCTGGCCAACGACCTGGCGGTGTCCCTCGCGGTGGTGAAGGCCACGCCGGACGAGCAGGCGGCGGTTCCGCAGGCCGACCGCCTGCGCGAGCTGCGGCTGTATGCCGTGAGCGAGGAGTACTTCCGGCTCAGGCACCGACTGGGCATCGCCATCGCGCCGTGAGCGACCTGGCCTACGGCGCGAACCACACCTCGATGCGGTACCCGTCCGGGTCGGTGAGGTAGGCGTACGGGCACCCCGGCGCGAACTCCCCGCGCCGCTCCCACGCGGCGTCGCCCCGTCGCCACCGCGCGTGTACCCTTGGCGCCCGTATGCGATCGCCCACTGCCTGTCTCCTGGCGTCGCTCGTTGCGCTCCCCTCCGTCGCCGCGGCCCACCAGCCGCCTCCGCCTCCGCCGCGCTATCCGCGCGAGCGCCCGCTGCTCGAAGTGTCCCCGTGGCTGTCCCTCGGCGGCGGCGCCTTCACCGCGGCTGACACCACGACACCCGTCTTCGACCTGCGCCTCGGCGGCGACGTCACCGCCCCCATCGGGCGCGACGACGACCTGCGCCTCGGGCCCTTCGTCGAGGCCGCGACGTCCACCTTCGCGAGCGCCCAGGTCGTCGGCGGCGTCGAGCTCTTCGTCGGCGCCGCGCCGCGCCCGCTGCGGATGTTCTACTACGCGGGCGAGGGGGTGCTGTCGGTGCGCGCGGGCTTCGGCTGGGCCTGGCGCGAGCACCCGGTGCCCGACGCGCGCTCCGCCCCCGTCGCGACGCTCACGGTCGCGTACGGGTACCGCGCGCCCTTCTCGCTGCGAGAGTGGTCGAGCGAGACCACGCGCGAGCCAGAGCCCCGCGCCCCGGTGCGGTACATGACCGGCGCGCGGCTGTGGGTGGGCGCCACCGTCGACGCGACCAGCACCGTCGCGTGGCAGCTCACCGGGGGCATCGAGTTCGAGCCGGTGGGAACCTTCCGGTACCTGTTCGGGGTGTACTGACGCGCACCGCAGGTGCCACTACCCGATTGAGGACATCGAATAAAAATGTCGATGGTCTCTTGACCGCATTGGGGAGTGGAGTATGTTCGGCGCGAAGCTACCGCCATGAACACCAACGACCGATCGCAGATGAATGACCGAGAGCGAGAGCGCGAACGTATGCGCCGTCGTTCTTCGGATACCTGCGCTCCGGTCGTTTCTCAGCGGTAACGCGACAGACGACACGGAGCGCCCCCGGCGAGAGCCGGAACCGCCACCGTCGTCTAACGGCCAGGACACCGGAGTTTCGTTCCGGTTGATGAGGGTTCGAGTCCCTCCGGTGGTGCCGATCAGCGCGAGCTGATGCGACACGTCCCCATCATCTAGTGGCCCAGGATGCCTGGTTCTCAGCCAGGACACGGGGGTTCGAACCCCCCTGGGGACGCCTTTGCCTTCGTCCGTTGTTCTCGTTGGTCAATTGGATAGACCCCCGGTCTACGAAGCCGGTCATTGGAGGTTCGAGTCCTCCCGAGAACGCTCTCGATCGCCCTCATGATCCAGTGGAACGGATACCCGCTTGTCACGCGGAGAACCCGGGTTCAATTCCCGGTGGGGGCGCCATTGCCGATATCCAATCGACTTCCATCAAGGGGAGCGGTGCGCCCGCGCCGTTCTGTGCACGGCCATCACCCCGATTCGTGTTCGCTCAACGGAGAGCTCGCTTCGAGCTCCCGGCCTTCGTACACGTGCACCCGGCCGGTGTTGGTCCCGATGGCGAGGGCGTCGGTGAAGGGCGCGATCGCCACGCTCGTGACCCACTCCTCGCTCGGGCCCAGGTCGACGCGCGCGAGCCAGCCGGGGACCGCCAGGTGCCACAGGTCGACGTAGTGCCAGGTCGCGACGAGCAGCAGCCGTCCGTCGGCCGACACGCAGACCCGACTCGCCTTGCGGGCGCCCTTCGGACAGCGCCGCTCCCGGCGGTCGCCCCACTCCTCGGTGACGATCAGGTCGTCGCCGTCGATCGCGACCGAGACCGGCCCCGCGTCGGTCTCGCACAGGTCCAGCAGCGGCCCGCGCAGGGGTCGCGAAGCCGATCGGCGCTTGCCGTTCGCCAGGACCAGCACGTCCAGTCGGCTCTCGTTGGCCCGCTCGCTCCCCTGTCCCGCGCGGCCGACGAGGGCGTGCTCGCCGTCGGCCGCAAACGCCATGGCCATCACCCGCTGCGGCCACTGGTCCTTGCTCCACACCTCGCGCGGCGAGCGCTCCAGGTTCCACAGCGCCAGGCGGTGTCCGGCGAGCAACAAGACGAGCGAGCCGTCGCGCGAGCCGTGGGTCTCCGTGATCGTGGCGGCGCCCTCGGTGTGGGCCTCCAGCTCCATCCCGCTGGTGAGGCTCCAGCTTCGCACCACCCCGTCTCGTCCGACGGTGCGCAGCGCCGGTCGATCAGGAACGAACTCCATCGACGTCACCCCCTCCTCGTCGACCTCGAAGACCCACGTCGTGGCGCCCGTCGCGACCTCGCAGACCCGCACGTCGCCGTCCTCCGCGCCGCTCGCGAGCAAGCGCCCGTCGGGGGAAAACGCGAGGCAACGCACGTCGCCGTCGTGCCCGTCGAAGGTGGTGCGCTCGCGGCCCGACGACACCTCGAAGACGCAGACCCGCGTGTGTCGGTCGTACACGGCGATGGCGCTCCCGTCGGGTGACAGGAAGATCGTGTCCGCCGACGCGCCGTACCACTGCTCCGCCGATCGGGGCCGGTGCAGAAACGCGCTCCACCGCGCGCGCCCGCCGGGCGCCGTGGCGCGCAACCGCCCGTCGAGGCCGGTCGAGTAGACGGTGTCGTCGTCGTGCGCCCTCGTCATGTCGGTCACGTCGCCCTTGTGCACCGCGACACGCCAGCGCACGGAGCCCGACGCGAGGTCCCAGCACACCAGCGTTCCGTCGCTGAGACCGGCGATGACGCCGCCCCCGTCGTGGGTGAACAGCGCGTCGCGAATCGTCGCGCCAACGGGTGACAGCTCCCGTTCGAGGGTGCCGTCGAGGCCGTAGACGCGCACCGACCCGACCTCCGTCTCGCCGACCCCGGCCAGGAAGCGCGACCCGTCGTCTGCGAGCGCGTAGACGCCGCTTCCGTCGACGGTCGCTCCACGTTCGCCGGTGGCGACCTGGAAGACCGTCACCTGCCTCCGCGTCTGCACGATCGCCACGCGGCCGTCCCGGGAGGTGGCGATGCGGCCGGACATCTCGGGCCCGGTGTCGAGCGCGTGCAGGAAGAGCCCGGTGTCCAGGTCCCACACCCCGACCGCGAACTCCCTCTCGCGCTCGGCGTGGGCAGAGAAGATCACCACCCGCGAAGGCCCCGCCCGCACCCCGCGACGGACCTCGCGGTCGATGCTCCCGAGCACGTCGCTCAGCAGCCCGGAGGCCCCATCCAGGTGACGCCAGTGACCGGGGCGCGTGGTCTGGAGGACGTGCAGGTGCGACCCGTCGCGGCTCCACCCGAGGACGTTGGACGAGCCGGCGAGGCGGTGGTTGCGCGTGCCGTGAGTGCGTCGCAGGTCGAGCTCATAGCCCGCCCAGCACTCGACGTTCGGGGGCGGTGTGAGGGGTTGCGTCAGGGGAGTGTTCCTTGGGGGCGCGCGGTCGGCCCACTGCCTACTTCTTCTTCGGTTTCTTCTTCGGCGCCACCGTCTCGAACTCCCGCCGCTCGGCCCCGGCGGCGAGCGCCTCGGCGAGGTGTTGCACCGGGGCGTGGTGGGCCTTCCAGCGCGAGCTCGACGCCCGATGCGGGGTCGTCGTGGACGACGTGGCCGTCGCCGAGCCCGTCGGGGTGCGGGGCCAGCGCGAGGGACACGGAGGCGGTGTTGGGGTGCGGCTCCAGCGCGGCAGGCCCGTCGCCACGTCGAAGGCGGTGCGCCCATGGCCAGCGAGCGTAGGCCGGCCGAGCGGTCGCTCCCATGGTTGGACACCGCCTGTCCGACGATGGCCTTGCGCACGCGATGGGTGTCGTGCGACGCACTGACCGCAGGAGGTCACGGATGGAGCCCTCAATCGTCAATCGGACCATCATCCGATACGTCAAGGCGTTTGCGTCGCTGAGCGACGACGAGTGCGACGCGCTGCTGCTCAGCATGCGGGAGCGTCGCCTCAACGCGAACGAGATCCTGTTTCGCCAGGGCGAGCAGGGCGACACGATGATGGTGGTGCACCACGGCGCGCTCTCGGTGCGCGTCCGTCGGCCCGACGGCTACGACGCCGAGGTCGCGACGGTGCGGGGCGGCGAGGTGCTCGGCGAGCTGTGCGTCATCGACCCGGCGCCGCGCTCGGCCACCATCATCGCCACCGCGCCGACCATGGTCTGCGAGCTCTCGGGCGCAGACATCACCCGGCTGCGTTCGGCCGCGCCGTCGGTGTACTCCGCGGTCATGGGCGCCATCATCCGCGACATCACCCGGCGCTTCCGCGACGTCGACGCCCGCGTCTCCGAGCTCATCGGCGCGACCGCCGTCCCCAGCACGCCGCCTCCCCGCAGCGCGCCGCCTCCCCCTGTCGAGGGCGGAGCCGTCGCGACCATGCGCCGCTTCCTCGACCGCCTGCGGGGGCAGTCGTGATCACCCGGGCGATGCTGCGCGGCCTCACCGCGCTCGAACGCTTCGACGACGCCGAGCTCGACACGCTCGTCGGGGCGGCGACGGCTCGCGCGGCGCGCGCGGGCGACGTGCTGCTGCGCGAGGGCGAGCCGGGTCGATCGTGCCTCGTGCTGGTGCGCGGCGAGGTAGAGGTGGTGAAGCGCGTGGGCGAGGCCGAGCGCGTCGTCGCCGTGATGCCGACGGGCTCGCTGCTCGGGCAGGTGGCGCTGGTCGACCGCTCGCCGCGGACGGCCACGGTGCGCGCCCGCACCGACGTCGCGCTGCTGGAGCTGGGACGCGACGTGTTCGAGACGCTGCTCCGCGCGCAGAGCCCGCTCGCGCTGCGTTTTCAGGAGCAGATCGCCATCGCCGGCGCGCGGCAGCTACGGCACAGCACCGAGGCGCTCGCCCGCATCGTGGAGGCCACCGAGGCGTCGCCCGCGCTCGACCCGGTCGACGAGCTGGAGAGCCTGCGCATCTCCTTCGACGAGTGGGGCCTGCCGGTGGTGTACGCGACGCAGTCGACTCGTTGACGCCAGATCGCGGGTCACGCCTTCGTGCAGATCACGTTGATGAACGGCAGCGTGCTGTTGTGCGCGGGCTCATCGATGCGTGACGACTCGACGAGCCCGTACGGACCAAACGCCGCCGCGATCGAGTCGGCGTCGTAGAAGAACATCGGGACGCCGGGGTGCACCTCGAACCAGTCGTCGCCGAGCCGCGGCCCCCGGCCGTACATCGGGGCCTCCTTCGAGATGACCGTGAAGACCATGTGTCCGCCGGGCGCGAGCTGCTCGAAGCAGTCGCGGATGAGCTTCGCCCGTGCGTCGGCGTCCAGCAGGTAGAGGAGCCCGTAGCAGAAGATGCCGTCGTACCGACGATGGTCGTACGGCATGTCCGTCACCGAGCCGTGGTGGATGGGGATGTCGAGGCCGAGCTGTGATCGCGCGAGGGCGATGGCGGTCTCGGAGATCTCGATGCCCGTGACGGACATCCTGGCGTCGAGGAAGGCGCGGGCGTTGCGGCCGTAGCCAACGCCCGGAATGAGCACATCCCGGATGCCCGTTCGCACGAAGAGGTCGCGCGCGACGAGGGCCGACCGGGTCGGCTCGACGCCCCACATCATCTGCTTCTCGACGAACGCGACTTCCCAGAACTCGGCCACGCGGGTCACGGCTCCTCTCGCGCCGTAGCGCGATGAGGTCCGTAGCGCTGCCCGTCGATGCTCGGAAGGGTGAGGGCTGCGGTCGGGTCGGCGTGGTTTTCGATGGCGACTGATAGAGTCGCGCATGGCGAAGAAGCCCGCGCGCACGACGCCCGCCGTCTACACGATGCTCTGGCCGAAGCACGTCGTGCTTCCGCTGGTGAACGTCGACGAGCTGCTTTGGCTGCGGTGGATCTGAGCGACGTGTGTCGTATCGGAGTTTGAGTTGCGGTGTTCGAGGTTGAGAACCTGCCGCGTCCACGCCGGAGTTCACCGTGCCGCCGCTGCGCCCGTCGCGCTCGGTTCACTCCACGGCTATTTCACGCGGATGGCCCCGCCGAAGCGGGGCTCCGCGCGTCCACCCGGGGACGCTCGAATGCCTCTCAGTGCGCCCTGAGCCCCGCTTCGGCGGGGCCATCCGCGTGAAATAGCCGTGGAGTGAACCGAGCGCGACGGGCGCAGCGGCGGCACGGTGAACTCCGGCGTGGACGCGGCGATCTGTCCTACCGTTGGAAGCGGAGGAGAAACCGGTGTCCCCAGTAGGACATCACCGCGACCCGGCGACGCCTTGACGGGCACTGTGCATCTGTTCATATCGCGGGTCGTGATCGACCTCGTAGAACACCGTCTCGACGACCGTCACTCGTTCTTCGTGGGCTCGCTGTCCGCCGAGCTGCGCCTCGACGACGCGGCCTTCGAGGCGCTGTGGGCGCTGCACCCGGATGAGTTTCACGAGATCAAGATGCACGGGCGTCTGGTCAAGACGCCGCGCTGGCAGCAGGCCTACGGCGCCGACTACCGGTACACGGGCAACCTCAACCGGGCCTTGCCCGTGCCGGGCGACCTGAGCGCGCTGCACGCGTGGGCGCGCGAGCAGATCGACGCTCGGCTCAACGGCCTGCTGCTCAACTGGTACGACGCTGAGCGCGGGCACTACATCGGCAAGCACCGCGACAGCACCATCGACATGGTGCGCGGCGCGCCCATCGTGACCGTGTCCTTCGGGGCGGAGCGGACGTTTCGTCTGCGGCCCTGGCGGGCCGACGGTGTGCGGGATTTCGTCGCGCACGACGGCGCGGTGTTCGTGCTGCCGTACGACACCAACCAGGCGTGGACGCACGAGGTGCCGCACTCGGCGCGGAGCGGGCGCCGACGCATCTCGGTCACGCTCCGCGCGTTCGACGCGGGCGGTCGGGCGTAGGAAGGCGATCCGCGCGAAGATCCGTCGCGCGATGGGACACGAGCGCGAACTCACCGACCCGGTCGACCTCTGCGACGCCAACGGGCGACTGAACCCGGTCGCGCGCGGATGGTCGCGGGCCCCGATGCTGCGGGCCAACCTGCGCGGCGCGCACGGCCGCAAGAAGCGCTGGGACTACTGGTGCGTGATGACGCCCGACGTGGTCGTGGCGCTCGTGTACGCCGACGTCGACTACGCGGGCCTCGCGGGCTGCTGGGTGCTCGACGCCGTCGACCACCGCGCGACGAAGGTCGACACGTTCGCGCTCTTCGGTCGCGGGTTCGCGCTGCCGGAGCAGGTGTGTACGGGCACCACTGCGGTGTCGACGCGGTCGCTCTCGATGACCATCGACGAGACGCCCTCGGCCACGTTGCTGCGCGCCGTTGCGCCGTCGACGCGGCACGGTCGGCTCGACGTGGAGCTCACGGTCGACAAGCCCGCGGGGCACGAGTCGCTCAACGTGGTGATCCCGTGGAGCGACGAGCAGTTTCAGTTCACGTCGAAGCACAACGCGCGGCCGGTGCGCGGTGTGGTGTCCGTCGGCGATCGACGCTGGGCCGTCGGTGACGACGCGTGGGCGGTGCAGGACCTCGGTCGCGGCATCTGGCCGTACGCCAACCACTGGAACTGGGCCGCCGCCTCCGGGCGCTCTACGGAGGGTCGCCTCGTCGGCTTGCAGTTCGGCGGCAAGTGGACCGAAGGAACCGGCTACACCGAGAACGCGCTCTGCCTCGACGGTCGCCTCACCAAGATCGGCGAGGAGCTCGAATGGACCTACGACTGGGACCATCCGTTGCGCCCGTGGCGGGTGCGCTCGCGCGGGTCATCGCAGGTGGACGTGACGCTCATGCCGACCTTCGACCGCTACGAGAGGGTCGACGTGAAGCTCCTCAAGATGGAGGTGCACCAGTGCTTCGGAACGTGGTCGGGCACGGTCACCGGCGGCGATGGTCGGGTGGTCGTCATCGAGCGTCTCCGTGGGTTCGCCGAGGAGACGCGCAACCGCTGGTGACGTTGCCGCGACGTGGCTTAGCTTCGGTGCGAGTCAAGCGGAGATGACAGAGATGCAGTCGAAGGTTCTCGTGACGGGCGCCACCGGGCACCTCGGTTCGGCGCTGGTGCGCTCCCTCCTCGCGGCGGGGCGGCCGGTGCGCGTGATGGTCCACCACACCGAGTCCGCGCTCACCGGGCTCGACGTGGAGCGCGTGCGCGGCGACGTCCGCGACGCGGCCTCGGTGCAGCGTGCGATGGAGGGCTGCGGCTCCGTGCACCACCTCGCGGCGCTCGTCCGACTGCACCCGTGGGACCTCTCGCTGATGGAGGCCGTCAACGTCGAGGGCGTGCGTCACGTCGCCGCCGCCGCGCGGACCCACGGGGCGCGCATGATCCACTACAGCTCGATTCACGCCTTCCACGCCGACCGCTCGGACGACGTGCTCGACGAGGGACGCGCCTACGCCACCCACGCCTCGATGCCCGCGTACGATCGCACCAAGGCGCGCGGCAGCATGGTCGTCGACGAGGCCGTCACCGTCGGGCTCGACGCCGTCACGCTGCACCCCACCGGCGTGCTCGGCCCCTTCGACCACGGAACCTCCAACCAGGGCCGCTGGCTGCGCCGCGCCGCCCTCGGCAAGGAGCCCGTGCTCGTGCGCGGCGGCTTCGACTGGGTCGACGTGCGCGACGTCATCGCCGCCGGCCTCGCGGCGGAAGACCCCGCGCTCGCACCCGCGGGCGAGCACTACATCGTCGGCGGTCGACGCGCCGAGGCGCTGGAGGTCGCAGGGTACGCGGCGCGCGCGGTGGGTCGCCGGCCGCCGCCCATCGTCCTGCCGCTGCGACCGCTCCAGGCGATCGTTCCCGCCGTGGATGCGGTGATGGGGCTCTTCCAGTGGCGCACGCCCTTCACGCACGCGGCGCTGCACACGCTCGACACGCGGCGATCGGTCTCGCACGCGAAGGCCGCGCGGGTGTTGGGTCACCGGCCGCGCCCGCTCGAAGACACCGTGCGCGAGATGATGGAGTGGTACGGCCAGCAGGGGATGCTCGCTTGAGCGAGGCAGTGGCCCTTCGCGCGCTGCTCCCGGCGTGGATCGCGCTCGCCGCCGTGGTGCTGGTGGTGCTGCTCTTCCGCGGCGCGCCGTACGGTCGGCACGCGAGCGCCTGGGCCGGGCCGACGCTCGACTCGCGCTGGGGATGGGTGCTGATGGAGGCCGCGTCGCCGACGCTGATGGTGGCCACCTTCGCGACGGGGCGGCACCGCGGTGAGTCGTGGGCGTGGCTCTTCCTCGCGATGTGGCTGTTGCACTACGCCAACCGAACGCTGGTGCAGCCCTTCCGCTGGCGGGGCAAGGCCACGCCGATGCCGTGGCTGGTCGCGCTGTCGGGGGCGTTCTTCAACGTCATCAACGGGTACACCAACGGGCGTTGGCTCTTCGCGCTCGGGCCGGGCTACGCGCCGGGGTGGTATCGCGATCCGTGCTTCGTCATCGGGCTGGCGCTCTTCGTCGGCGGCATGGCGGTGAACGTCCACGCCGACGAGGTGCTGCGCGGGCTGCGGCGCGAGGGGGAGGGTGGGTACCGCGTTCCGTATGGGGGGCCCTATCGATGGGTGTCGTGCCCCAACTACCTGGGCGAGATGGTCGAGTGGGCGGGCTTCGCGCTCTGCACCCGCAGCCTCCCGGCCGTGGCCTTCGCGGTCTGGACGGTGGCCAACCTCCTCCCGCGCGCCATTGCGCACCACCGCTGGTACCGCGAGCGCTTCGCGGACTATCCGAGCGAGCGACGCGCGGTGCTGCCCTTCGTGCTGTAGGCACTCCGGTGCCTGCGGGCGCCGCTCTGTCGAAACCGTGAACGGCGTGCGGCCCCATGAACGCTCGCCACCCGTTGCCGGGAGAAGGCGGAGTCCATGGGGCCGTTCGTCGTGGTTCATGCTCGGAGAATGGGCGCGCGGAGCAATTGCTCCCGATCGCATCGCTGCGATTTGAGCGCCGCGGCCCGTAGGTGGGCCACGAAGGGATTCGAACCGATGAATCCCCGCGCTGTACTGCCGAGTACACCGTCTGTGCCGTCGTGCTCAGTAGCGCGACCGGATGTCGTCGAGCGTCGGCAGCGCCTTCGCCACCGTCGCCTCACGCGGGCCCGCCGTCGCCGTCGCGCCCGCGGTCACCGCTCCTTCGAACGCGAGCACGGTGCCGAGCACCTTCTCGCTGAACCCGCTCACCAGGTTGGTGCGCGGGTCGTCCGGGACCACTGCGCTCTTGCCCGAGCCCGCCAGGTCGACGGAGTGGACGAAGAGCGATGCGTTCACCGTGCGCCGGTACTTCGCGACCGCGCCCGCGAGGGTGTGGCCGTCGCCGGCGCTGTTCCAGCACTGCATGTCGGAGAAGACGATGAGCCGGTCGGCCTTGATCTTCTTCTCGATCATGAGCTCCACCGCGCGGTGCGCGTTGGTCGAGTGACCCACGTCGGTCTCCGACTGCTTCCGCACGTTGGTGAGGAGCCCGTCGCGCGTCGAGATCGGCACCAGCGCCGCGGTCTCGCCGAAGACCATCGCGTGGCCCTCGTCGGAGATGCGCTGCGCGATGGCCGCCAACAGGTTGGCCGCCACCTGCCGCGTCACCATGCTCTTCGCGCTCACCGGCGTGCCCATGGACCCGGAGTTGTCCGAGGCCACGACGGTCACGCCGGGGAGCCGCGAGAGCGCGGCCGTGGAGTGCGCCAGCGCGTCCTCCAGGGCGTCGGCCGCCTTGGACGTGAGCGCGTTGGCCTGCTGGAGCGTGAGGTACGCGCTCCAGAAGCGGAACGGGAGCTGTCGCGAGCGCGCGACCTCCTTCGGATCGGCGATCTTCGCCAGCACGGGCGTGAGGTCGACGCCGCTCACCGCGAGGTTGCGCAGGTTGCGGAGCACGGCCATGTAGCCCATCTCCGGCAGCACGGCCTCCCACGTCTCGCGGGTGTTGCCGAACTGCGAGAGCACCACCTCCCACGTGCAGTGCGTCTCGCGAATCAGCTCGCGCGCCTCGTCGTCGAGGGCGGTCTTCTGCGCGAGGCGCTTGCGCGCGGCGGCGACGGGCGTCGCCAGCGGGTCGGTGATCTCACCCGTCGTGAGGTACCGGAAGAGCGGCTGCGGGAGACCGCGGTCGCGCGACCGATCGATCATGCGGAGGACGTCGCGAAACGTCGGGCGCACGGTCGAGTCGTACTTCATCAACTGCGCCTCGGAGAACCGTCCGAACGCGTCGGCGAGGCCCTTCTTCAGCGAGTTGGGCAGCTTCTGCCCGTGCTGGTTGGCGCCCACTCCCCCCGCGAAGAGCGAGAGGTGCGCGGCGAACACCTGCCGCAGCTCGTCGGCGCGCTGCACCACCTTCGGGGTGTACGCGCGCACGAAGGGCTTGGTCGCGACCTCGTTGGCCGCGACGGCGAGGAGCACCTGTGGGGTGGTGCGGATGTTCATCTCCGAGCGGGCCCAGAGGGCGAGCGCGAGGAGGTCGCGGGGGTTGGGGCCGCGGGCGATCTCGACGGCCGTGCTCACGACGAGCGTGGCCTCATCGGACAAGCCGGGGAGGCGCTCGGCGCCGGGGGTGTCGCCGTAGTACTGCGGCTCGTTCCAGAAGGAGCCGCCGACCATGGTGAGAAGGCGGAGCGAGGGGTCGCGGATGTCGAAGGCCTCGCCGCCGGCCTTGTTGGTCGTGCGGTCCGGGTGACGAACGGACGCCGCGAGGGAGCGTGAAGAGGACATGCCGAGACGCGCCATGGGGGGACTCCTTGCAATGCAGACAATCGATCTGCGGACACGGGACAGGAATGCGGCCGAGGAAGAGCGCAGCGGGTGTCTTGGAATGGTTACGTGAACCACTTTGGCTTGAAGTATCCCGCTGCTGTACTGCGGCCACGCGAACGAAGGAGCCGAGGAGGGTCACGCCGGGAGATTGGTCCGTGACAGGGAAGTATCCCGGCGTAGTACTGCGGCTCCCCCTATGCACCCACCCGTGGAATCGAACCACGCCTTCCGGCTTCGCACGCCGGTGGTCTCTCCAACAGCCTCGGTGGGTATTCGGGGAATCAAAATGTGTTCAATGGACAATGGGTTGCCGCGGGTTGCCGCGGGTTGCCGCGGGTTGAAACCCTTTCACTTCTACACATCGGTGGCGCCCTTGAGCCGCAGGTTGAAACCTGCGGCAACGATGCGTTCGGTGGGGGACGGCACTGCAAGTCCGCACGCGGACTGTGCTCGGGGTCTTGAGCCTTCGAAAGTGCGGCGAGATCCTATCTGGAGTCTTGTCGAAGGGACGACGACTCGGAATGAAGTCCGCGTGCGGACTTGCAGCGGCCTCGCTCACTGAACGCATCGTTGCCGCAGGTTTCAACCTGCGGCCAAGGGCGCCGCCGATGTGTAGAAATGAATGGGTTGAAACCCACGGCAACGATGGAGCGAACAACAAGGTATTCAAAGTCCGCAACGGACTCCCAATAAGAGTCCGCCGCGGACTTCAGGCGACTTCCTGGCGCACGCATCGTTGCCGTGGGTTTCAACCCGCGGCATAAGCGCCAACGCATGGGTCCGAAATGCAGAAGGCCGACGCTTCCTTCGGGGGAGCGCCGGCCTCGTTGAGACCTTCTCAGGGTGATGGAGGGTTTCAGCCCTTCATCTGCCCTGCGCTCCCCAGCCGACGCTGCGCGCCGCCGCGGGACATACGGCGTGCTGTGCCGACACACCAGCGCCCGCACGAGCCCACCGGACGACGGCTGTTGCCGCGATCCAACTCGTATCTGGTGGTGGTGAATGGATGGTTCATGGTGGTTGTCGGAGCGACGCCCTGTCGCTCCTCTGCCCGTCGCGATGTCTACCGGACCTCAATGGACATGTCAACGAGGTTCGCGATTTATTTTCGATGAGGTCAATCGGCTACGTCCACGCCGCAGCGTCAGCAAGGCGCGCGACGATCACGTTCGCGTTCACCGCACGCGGCCGAGGACTCCGTCACGCCCCGACGGCGACGACGTGGAGCGTGATGCGCCCGCGCGGTCGGTCGACCTCGACCTCGTCGCCCGGCTCCGCACCGAGCAGCGCGCGACCCACCGGTGACGCGACGCTCCACCCGAGGCCCGTCAGCTCGAACTCCTCGGGACTCACCAGCAGTTGCTCACGCCACCCCTCCGCGTCGGACTCCACCGTCACCCTCGCGCCGAGCACCACGCGGGTGGGCGTACCGTCGGGCACCAGCGTCGCGCGCTCGAGCGCTTCGGTGAGCAGCTGTCGACGGGACGGGTCGTCGGTGGTCGCGGCCTCCGCGCGCAGTCGTGTCACCGCGTCGCGGGTGAGCCGCACGACGGCGCCGAGCGTCGGTCGCGGCACCACCGGCGTGTCGTCGACGGTGTCGTCCTCCTTGGTGAACGCCTTGCTCATGGGTTCTTGCCTGCGGTCGTTGGCCGGTGCGCTTCGAGCGTCTGGACGAGGCCCACCACATCCGAGAGTCCGCTCCAGATGCGCCAGCGCTGGTCGCGGCCTTCGATCAGCAGGTGCGCGAAGGCATCGGCGCCCGCCGGTCGCCAACGATCGAGCTCGCTCCAGGCGAGGTGGCCCTTCCGTCCGAGGCGCTCGTAGG
This sequence comes from Polyangiales bacterium, assembly GCA_044229975.1. Classification (GTDB taxonomy): domain Bacteria; phylum Myxococcota_A; class Polyangia; order Polyangiales; genus SCUS01. The sequence goes on along the minus strand of JBGARZ010000011.1, from coordinate 8,830 downwards.
TGATGCCGCGGGCGTCCGTCGTCACGCGCGTCGCGAGGTAGCGCACGGCGAAGAGGGTCAGCGGCGTCCCGAAGATCAGCGAGGTGATGACCGCGTCCGTGAAGTGGCGGCGATAGAGGGCCAGTCCCACGATCACCACGAAGACGGCGCCGAGCGTCCACAGGACGTTGCGCTCGGGGCGGGTTCGGTAGTGATGAACCTTCACGCCGGGCTGCGTCGTCGGCGGCAGGAGGTCCTCGCGTCGGTTTTCTGCGTCGCGCCACGCCTCCATCGCCCGCGGCGCGCGGCGCGCGATGAGCTCCATCAACCGATGGTAGTCGTTGATGGCGTTGCTCACCTCGAAGGAGCCGCGGCTCGACTCGATGGTGCGGAACTCCACGAAGCTACCGGCCGAACCCGACGGGACGACGCGGGTGATCTCCTCCCAGGTCATCGCGACCTCACGCGACCCGTCGTCGTAGCGCAGGCCCTCCGCGCGGGCATTGACGCGCTGTCCCTGTCGGCGGCGCAGGTCGCGTCGCGCGCGCAACCACGGCCACTCCAGGCCGACCACCAACAGCGGCAGTGCCGTCAACTTGAACGCCGTGGAGACAAGGTACGGCGCGCGGAGGAGCGCCCAGCCGCCCCGCGAGAACTCGATTGCGAGCGCCCCGACGACGAGGGCAATCGGGACGCTCGCGACCAACGCTTCCGTCCACGAGATTCGCGGCGGCGGGTACTCGAAGGTGCACGGCAGCGACTCGACCGTCCGGGCCTCCCGCGTTGCCCACTCGCGCGTCGCCGCGCTCGTCGCGTGTGCGAGCACGAGCTGACGGAGTGACTCGGCGCGGGGGTGCTCGTGGACCCATGCGAGCAGGCGGCGGTCGTCGAACTCGACGGCGTCGGCGGTCTCGCCGAACTCGAGCACGTAGAAGTCGCGGATGGAGTCCCAGGGGACGCGCCGTGTTCCGCGGAAGGTGCGCAGTCGCAGCCCATCGTCGTCCCCGGTGACGGTCGACCAGCCGGTGATGATGAACCAGAGGCCGGGTAGCAGGAGGAGCGCGAAGGAGAGCCAGTCTGCGCGGTCGAAGCCCTGGTGGTGGCTGATCTTCCCGTACACCAGTGACCCGGGCATGAAGACGAGGACGAGCAACCCCACCAACTGCTTCCGGTACTCGCGGACGACGATGGGCTCCATGCGGTGCTCAGCGTAGCCGACGCGGCACCCACCCACGCCAGCCCAGTGCGCCCTCCCCCGGAGCGAAGCGGAGGGTCGCGACCGGAAGGTCACCCAGCGCGGTCCGGACCGCTGATCGAAACGTAGGCGTCGCGCCTCTCCGCTGCTCGTCCGCTCAGCGCTCTTCGACCGTCACCAGCGCCACCGGATACGTCTCGTGCAGCGGAACCAGCGCCCGGTCGGTGAGCGCCTGAAACCACCCGTGCAGGCGCTTCGCGTCTCCCGCCACGTCTGGACTGTGGATGACGATCACGCCCGGTGAGCGCTCGTCGACGCCCGCCGACGCGCAGCCTGCGCCCGCGAGCAGGTCGCGCACGAACTGCACCTCCGGCGGCTGCCGCTCGAACTCCAGCCGCGCGAGCACCCGCTCGACGTGGTCTTCCCTGCCCACCAGCTCCAGGTAGCCGTCGACGCGCAGCACCCGCCGCGCGAGCCAGTGGCGGGGCGCGTTGCGGCGCCGCGAGACCCCGTACCCGATCGCCACGAACACCGCGACCAGCCCCAACGGCACGAGCAGCGGGCGACCCGTGACCACGGACACCGTGACCACGAGCATCACCGCGGCGACGAAGACCCCGAGCAGCCCGATCATCGACGCCCCGAAGAGCACGTGCGACCCCACCTGCGATCCGTCGATGTCCGTCACGAGGTCGAGCACCGTCGAGCGCACGTCCGACACCGGCCGCTCGCCCGCCGCCGCGTGCGGATCAACGCCGGTCGCCTCGCGCCGCCGTTGCCCGACCGCCGCGAGCTGCTGCGCCTGGGTGAGCTTCGGTGCGTCGCGATACGGTGCGGCTTCCACCCCGTCATTCGCGCCGACCCACTCTCTCCTGTCAACCACACCAGCGTTGCCCTCGTCCCTGTTTCCCAACATCCTCCCGCGCGCATGGCCGACCCCCAGGTTGATCCCGCGCCGCGCATCACCCTGCGCGACGTCCGCAAGCGCTACCCCGGCGGTCGCGCGGCCCTCGACGGCGTCTCCGTCTCCATCGCCGCCGGCGAGCTCGTCGCTGTCACCGGGCGATCGGGCTCCGGCAAGAGCACGCTGCTCCACGTCGCGGGCGCGCTCGATCGTGACTTCGAAGGGGAGGTGCGCGTGCTCGATCGTTCGCTCGCCCAACTATCCGACGCCGAGGTCGCCGCCCTCCGTCACGCCTCGATGGGCTTCGTCTTCCAGGCCTTCCACCTCGTCGCGTCGTGGTCCGTGCGCCAGAACATCGCCCTCCCCGCGAGCTTCGCCCCCGCACCTGTCGCCGACCTCGACGCCCGCGTCGATCGCTGGATCGAGCGCGTCGGCCTCGCGGGTCGCGGCGACGACCTCCCCACCGCCCTCTCCGGCGGCCAGCGCCAGCGTGTCGCCATCGCGCGCGCCCTCCTCATGGAGCCCGCCATTCTTCTCTGCGACGAGCCCACCGGGAGCCTCGACGCCGAGACCGGCGCGTCCATCCTCGGGCTCTTCCAATCGCTGCACGCCGAGCGGGGAATGACCGTGCTGCTGGTGACCCACGAGACGCGCGCGACGGCCATCGCCACGCGCGTGCTCACCCTCGCCGACGGCAAGATCGTCGACGACGCCCCGCAGACCCCGGCGGTGGCGTCGTGAGGGCAGGGCCGCTCCTCTCCCTCGTCGGGCGTGACCTGCGACGCTCGATGCGAACGTTCTGGGTCGCGGCGCTCGGCATCTCCGCGGGCGTGGCGACGCTGACCTTCTTCCTCGCGCTCTCTGCGGGCATGAGGGCGGTGGTGTTCGGTCGCATCCTGCCGCTCGACCAGGTGGAGGTGATTCCGCCGGAGAGCAGCGTGGGGTCGGTGTTTTCGCTGCTGGGCGCGCGGCCGCCGGGCATCGACGAGACGCAGGCGAGGGCGCTCGGTCGGGCGGAGGGCGTTCGCATGGCGCTGCCGCGGCTGCGGCTGGCGTTTCCGACGTCGGGCCGCGGGGGGAGGGCCATCCTGGGTCGCGACGTAGGCGCGGGGGAGATTCCGGCCGACGGCGTCGACCCGTCGATGGTGCGCCGCGACCTGCGACCGGGCGCGGACTTCGACGACCCGATGACCCGCGCGAGCAACCGGGCGTGTGCCGCGGACGCGGACTGCGGCGCCGGGAGCGGGGAGTTCTGCGACCTCGACGCGCTGCCGCAGCAGGGGCAGCCGCGGCCGGGCGGGCACTGCTCGCCGCCCATCCCGGCGGTGGTGTCGCCGTACCTTGTCGAGGTGTTCGATGGAGCCATCGCCCCGGCGCACGGGCTGCCGCGCCTGGGCAACCTGCTGCTGCGACAGGCCGAGGGGCTCGTGCTGGAGTGGGACATCGGCCGCGCGGGTCTCGGCGCCGCCCGACAGGGGACGCCGCGCCGGGTGCACGCGCGGCTGGCGGGCATCTCACCGCGTGCGATGGACCTGGGCATCACGATCCCGATGGCGGTCGCGCGTCGGCTCAACCGCGAGTACGCGGGCGAGGACGCGGCGACGCGCTACTCGTCGGTGGTGGTGTACCTGCGCGATCCGTCGCGGATGACGGAGGTCTCGGCGCGGGTGCGGGCCGAAGGGTTGGAGGTGCAGACGCGCGGCGCCGAGCAGATGGGCCTGCTGGCGACGGCGGTGACGGTGATCCTGTCGCTGGCGAGCGTGGTGACGGTGCTGGTGGCGGCGCTCAACATCGCGCACGGCTTCGCGGCGATGATCGCCGAGCGGCGCGGCGAGCTCGGTCTCCTGCGGGCGCTCGGGGCGACGCGGCGCGACGTGCGCGTGCTGCTGCTGTTGGAGGCGGCCGCCATCGGCGCGGTCGCGACGGTGCTGGGCATCGGGCTCGCGCGGCTCGTCGCGTGGGGCTGCGACCACGTGGCGCGGACGCGTCTGCCGGACTTCCCCTTCAAGCCCGACGGGTGGTTCTTGTTCGAGTGGAGGGCGGTGCTGGGGGTGCTGGTGTTTGGCGTGGCGGCCTGCGTGCTGGCTGCCGTGCGACCCGCGTGGCGGGCGGCGAAGATCGACCCGGCGGCGGCGCTCTCGGGAGGCGTCGGGTGACCTACCAGGCGAAGGCCGACCCGTACATCTCGGCCGCGAAGCGCAGCGCCCGCTCGCGTCGCCCGAGGAGCGTAGCGATGGGCCGGAGCGCGCCGAAGATCACCCGCTGCATCCAGATGGGCGGGCCCTTGATGAAGATGTCGACGTCGAGGATGAAGGGCGCGATGTCGAGCAGGCCAGGCTCCTTCCCGGTCGCGCGCTCGATCGCGTTGGTGAGCAGCAACCACTCACGACTGCGACCGCCCGGCTGGTACTCGACCTCGCAGTGCGCCTCGACGTCGCTCCGGTTTTCGAAGGCGTGGAAGGTGCCGGGCGCCAGCGTCAGGTCGTCGCCCGGTCGCAACAACCGCGGCCCGTCGGCGAGCAGCACCGTGATCTCCCCGCGGCGACACCGGAACACCTCGCTCTGCTTCGCGTGCGTGTGCAGCATCGGCATGCCGCTCTTCGGCGCGACGAAGAAGTCGAACGCGAAGGCCCCCGTCGTCGCCGGACCAAACTCGAAGCGCTCGCCGAAGCGCGCGTTTTCCACCACCAGCTTCGCTTCGTCTGTCGTCGCCATCGCCGCGCCCTCCGTCGTTGTGGCATACAGTCTGTCATCGTGACAGACCGTGTGTCAAAGACCCCGGCGAAGCGCCCCACGTCGCTGCGCGAGTCGCACGGCGAGGCCACCCGCGAGCGGCTGCTCCAGGCCGCGTTTGCGTGCGTCGAGCGCGGCGACGAGCCCACCATGCGCGGCCTCGCCGAGGAGGCCGGCGTGGGCGAGCGCACCGTGTACCGCTACTTCGAGAGCCGCGACGTGCTCTTCGCCGCGATGCAGCCGCGCTTCCAGGAGCGCGGCGGGGTCCCGCTCTGCGCCGACGCCGCGGGCCTGGAGGGGTACGCGCGCGACCTCTTCGGAGTCTTCGAGCGCAACCACGCGCTCATCGCCGCGATGGTCACCGCGCGGTGGATGGCGCCGCACTTCCGTCGCTCGCGGCGCACCAACCTCGACGCGATGCGGGCGCTGCTCGACGCGGCCTACCCGAAGGCTCACGCGGACGACCGCGCCGCCGCCGCCACCACGCTGCGCGCCGTGCTGAGCGGCAGCGGCTGGGTGTACCTCCGCGACTCCTGCGCGATGGCGCCCGCCGACATCGTCGCGCACGCACAATGGCTCGTGCGAACCGTCACCGCGAAGCTCGCCCGCGCGCGCTGACGTCTGCTCCGAACCTCGCTCAGCCCGGCGGCAGGAGCTGGAGGTCGAGGCCGCCCGGGTACATGTACGAGGTGAAGCGCGCGGTGCCGTAGACCTTCACGCCGAGCGGAACACCTTCCGCCGTCCGGAGCTGATGGCGTCCGGCGGTGACGGTGCTGGAGATGACGTCCCACGGCCCGACGTTGACGCGGTTGCCGTCCATGGGGTTGCCGTCGAGGAGGGCGCTGGCGCCGCGCGGCACCACCACGCCGAAGAAGTTGTTGGTGTACGTGGCGGGCACGAGGAGGTCGTAGCGGTCGCGAAACTGCTGCGACGGAACCTCGTAGACCATGGCCGGGTCGCCCGCCCGGACGGCCGCGGAGGCCCCCTGGCCGGTCATGAGCTGCGCGACGAGCACCGGCCGCGACGCCGACATGCGAAACGCCTGCGTCGTCTGGAACTGGAGCACCTGCCGCGCGGCGAGGGTGACGGAGGGCTGCACCGACGGCGGGTCGAAGCGCAGCGTGACGCCTGCGAAGGGTGACACCACGCGGATGACGGAGGCGTTGCCGGGGCGGTCGATGAGCGGCGCCACCACGAAGTCGCGACCGAGCGTCTCCAGGGGCGGAACCTGCTCCTCCACGTGGTCACACGCGACGCGCGATTGCGGGACGTTGGTGCAGTCGTGGCCCGCGAAGACGGCGACGGGGCCGCTGGCTTCGACGAGCGCGCCGCTCAGGTCGCCGGGCGCGCCGCCCACCAGCACGAAGACGTCGCCGGGGGTGAGGTTGTCGCGGCGGACGACGGTTCCTGCCTCGCCGAGGACGCCGGCGTTGGGGGGGAGGGTGACGGTGACGGAGGTGGTCTCGCCCTGCACGGCGGTGATGGCGATGAAGCCGCCCAGGGTGATGGTGCTGGTCGGCGACCAGTTGGGGGCCGTGAGCACCAGGTAGCGGTTGGTGAGCGAGCGCTGCGATAGCAGCAGCGACGCGTCGTTGGAGTACGAGTGAAACGTGAGGCCGCGCGCCTCGCGCTCGAAGGTGAGCGGGTTGAACTGGTACGCCCCGACCGGCGCCGTGGCCTCGATGTGGTACGCGCCGCCCACCACCGTCGCCGTCTCCGCGGGGGAGAAGCCCGGGCACATGCGCGCGCCGTCGGGGCACCCGGTGTTTTCCGCAGACGTCTGCACCAGACGCTGCACCCACGGGAGGGTGACGTCCTGCACCGCGCCGGGGTTCAGCCGCTGGGTCATGGGCTCGGTGAGCGCGCCGCCCGAGATGCGAACCGTCACCGCGAAGGACTGCGGGTTGGACAGCGCCACCGCGAAGGGAAACGCCGGGTCGAGCTGACTGTTGGGCGTCTGCGTCGCCCAGTACTCGCAGCCGAGGTAGCCGCGCGCGCCGTCGACCGCGGCGCAGGGGTCTCCGCAGCGGCCGTCGGTGCAGCGCTCGCCGCCCGCCTCGTTGCACGCCGCGAGGGCCGTCCACCCGCTGCCGTCTTCGCGGCACTGCTCGGGCACCGCGGGGTTGTCGGGGCTGCACCGCATGGCCGCCGGTGGGCACGCCGCGCACCCGCCCGCCACGCAGAACGGCTGCGCCCCGGTGCAGGCGGTGCCGTACTGCCGCGCGTTGGCGACGCAGCGGTAGGGCGTCTGCCCGTCGCACACCGCGCCCATGAAGGTGCACGGCTCCGGGGGGATGGGCGTGCCGGCGTCGACGAGGAGGTCGCCCACCGGCGGCGGTCGGTCGGACCCGCACTGCGCCAACACCCCGAGGCACACCCACCAGATCACGCGACGCATGGACCCGCGAGCATAGACCCGTTGGCGCGAGCGAGGACAGCGCCGCAGAGGCGTCCGTGTCCCTTGACGTCATCCGCGCGCGGGGGCTAACGCCGATGCGTCCCCCTCCGCTGCCATGCGAACACCCCTCGCGATGCTCGCGCTGACGCTCGCGCCGACGATGGCGGGCTGCGGTCGTGGCCCCGAAGCACCCGCGCTCACCGTCGTCACCGACGACCCCACCGACGAGCCCGTGGCGGGCGCGAGCGAGGACGATCGCCGGGTGTTTGCCGAGGGCGACCGACTCTTCGAGCGGGTGTTTCGCCCGTCGCAGGGCCTCGGGCCGGTGTTCATCCAATCGAGCTGTCGGGCGTGTCACGGCGCGGCGGGCCGCGGGCCCGGCAGCGTCACCCGCATGGTGCTCGTCGCCGACGACGGCGTCACCGCCCGCCCCGACCTCACCCACCGCCTCCCCTTCGGAACCACCGCCCGCCCCCAGTTCACCGCCGGCGCGACGCGCGGCGTGACGCCGCCGACGCTCCCACCCGACGAGCGCCTGCTGGTGTCGACGCGCTTCGGTCCAGCGGTGTTCGGTCGCGGCTGGATCGAGGCCGTCACCGACGAGGCCATCCTCGCCGAAGAGGCCCGCCAGGCCGCGCTCGGTGGCCCCGTGAGCGGACGCGCCAACCGCCTCGCCGACGGGCGCATCGGGCGCCTCGGCGTGAAGGCGCGCCTCGCGGACATCGACACGTTCACGGTCGAGGCGTTTCAGGGCGACATGGGTCTCACCTCGTCGCGATCGCCCACGGAGGTTCCCAACCCCGATGGCCTCACCGACGACGAGCGCCCCGGCGTCGACCTCACCGACGACGTGGTGCGCGCCGCGGCGGGCTACGTGCGACGGCTCGCCATCCCGGCGCGGACGGGCCTCACCGAGACGGGCCGGCGGCTCTTCGCCGACGCGGGCTGCGCGACCTGCCACACGCCGTCGATGCCCACGCGCGCGGACTTCCCCGTCGCCGTGATGGCGGGGCGCGCGGCGGTCGTCTACTCCGATCTCTTGCTGCACGACATGGGTCCGTCACTCGCGGACGGCGTCGCGGGAGAGGGCGTCGCGACGGGGCGCGAGTGGCGCACGGCGCCGCTGATGGGCGTGCGGTTCTCGCGGACGCTCCTGCACGACGGGCGGGCGCGCTCGGTGGAGGAGGCGGTGCGTTTGCACGGAGGCGATGGGTCTGAAGCGGTGAGCGCGGTGCGGGCCTTCGAGGCGCTCACGACGGCGGAGCGGGCGGCGTTGCTGGAGTTCGTGCGGCGGCTGTGAGGTCTATCCCTCGAAGGGTCACTGTGCCCGCATTCGGACCGGGGTTGGTCGCGTCCCGCGCCTGCACCCCGGGCAAGCGAAAGCAGGCGCCCCTCCGGGGCTTTCGGAAGGTTGCCTCCGCATTCTCGAACGATTCTCCACGCGAGCATCGAAGCCCCGTCGTGTGGCCGGGCGCGTTTGGAAGCCCCGCAGGGGCGCCTGCTTTGTGCGCCCGGCATGGGCGTTGGCTTCGGGGTGCAAGTCCCCGGGAAAGTAGGTCATGACGATCCACGCGAGAGGCAAGGGCAGCGAGGCAACGGACTGTCTGAAGGAAGCCCGACG
>JBGARZ010000027.1:0-98498 GCA_044229975.1 Polyangiales bacterium | reverse complement strand
GTTCGGCCGCCCTGCGGCGTACGTCCTCACTCGACTCCCGCGCCGTAGCAACGCTACGGCTTGGTCGCTCGCTCCGGGCGCGCTCGCAGGTCGACTCGGCCTGGACGCACGATCAGCCCATCCCATTCCCTGGAGAGCCCTTATTGGCGGGCGAGGTGGAGCCCCGGCTCGGCGGGCGAGCCCGTCGCCGACGCCTGCTGTGACCAACGCACGAGGCCGAACGCGAGGACGGCGGCGCAGAGGAGGGTCAGCGCGACGCTCACGCCCACCACGCCCCGCGGGGTTTCGCGACGCGGCGCGACGGGCCGCGGGTGGCGCGGCTTCAGCGGCATCTGCCGCGTCGGAATGCTCTCCTCGTCGGGCGGGCTCTGGCGCGGGGGCTCGGCGCGAAACTCCGCCGGGAGGATGTCCTCGACGCCCTCGAAGGAGCTCGGGTGGGGGAGGACCTGCTGCGCCAGCTCCGGGGTCATGCCGCGCCACAGGTCGCAGGCCGCCAGCGCGTCGCGGAACTCCGTCATGCTGGCGTAGCGTCGACCGAGGTCGCGCTCCAGCGCTCCATGGACGACGGCGCGGAGGTCGCCCGGGATGCCCGGCAGGTGGTCCTCCAGCGGCGTCGGCCGCCCGTAGATGATCTGCGCCATGACGGCGTTGGGGTCGCTCGCGCCGAAGGGGAGCGTGCCGCAGAGCATCTCGTAGAGCATGACCCCGACGCTCCAGACGTCGGTGCGCGCGTCGACGGAAGACGAGCCCTCGGCCTGCTCGGGGGACATGTACCAGGGCGTCCCGAAGACGGCGCCCGTCGCCGTGCGCCCCCGATCGCCGACGACCTTGGCGATGCCGAAGTCGATCACCTTCGGCACGACCCGGCCGTCCTCGCGCTCGTGCAGGAAGACGTTTTCGGGCTTGATGTCGCGGTGGACGATCCCCAGCGCGTGCGCCGCGATCAGCGCCTCCATGACGGGCAGCGCGATCGCCACCGCGGAGAGCGAGGAGAGGCTCCCCAGCTCGTTGAGGCAGGCGGCGACGTCGGCCCCGCGGAGGCACTCCTGCGCGATGAAGTGCGTGCGCAGCCGCTCGTCGTGGCCGATCGCGTGCACCGCGGCGATGCCCTCGTGGCCGATGCGCGCCGCGGCGCGGGCCTCCCGCTCGAAGCGACACACGACCTCCTCGCGGTCGTGGAGGTCCACCCGCAGCGTCTTCAGCGCGACGGTGGCGCCGGTGTGCTCGTCCCGCGCGCGGTACACGGAGCCCATGCCCCCGCGGCCGAGGACGGCCTCCACCCGGTAGCGCGAGGCCACCAACGTCCCGATCTCCAGCCGCCCGGCGTCATCCATGTGCGTTGCGCTCCGTTCCTGTTTGCGTGAGAAGAATGGGTTGATCGAGGCGGGTCACCGGGGGCGTGGACGGACTCACGCCTTGAGCAGCGGACGTGCCACCGCGCGATGGGGTGGAGCACTCGCCGCTGGGGGATTTGGGGGCGCAGATCGTGCGCTGCGCCGTGCAGTCGCTGCGCGACGCTCCACACGATCGGAGCCCGAGCGGACGTCGGGAGGAGCGACCGCGCCCCGGGCGCGCCCCCTGCACGGCGAAGACCTCCCATGAACATCCAGGCGCGCGGCGACGAGATCGACTTCACCGCGGTGCGCGTCCGCGCCGGGCGGGGCGCCGACGGTCGGCGCGCGCTCACCGTGTTGACCACCTGCCCCCGGAGCGGCGACGCGCTCGGGGCCGAGACCTGCGCGCGCTGTCCGCACGACCGCGGCCTGTCCTTCGACCCCGTCGACGCGCTCTGGTACCGCCTCTGTTGGCGCGACCTGCGCCCTCGCCCGCCCTCCCCCCGGCCCTGCTGACGGGTCAGCGCCCGGCGGCGAGGCGCGCGAAGAAGCGCTGCTTCAGCGCCTCGACCGTGAACGCGTAGGCGACCGCGACGCCGAACAGCATCGCGATGGTCGCGAGGGGCAGGCGCACGAGCTCGAAGGTCGGCCCGAGCGGCGAGTACGGGAGCGCGACGCCGACGACGCCCACTGCGACGGTGGACCCGAGCAGCAGGCGCCCCGGCGGGCTGCGCCAGAACGGACGGCGCGTGCGCACCACCAGCGCGACCAGGAGCTCGGTCGCCAGCGACTCGACGAACCAGCCCGTGCGGAACGCCGCGGGCGTGGCGTGGAGCGCGCCGAACAGCAGGGCGAAGGTGAGGGCGTCGAAGGCGCTGCTCACGAGGCCGAAGAGCACCATGAAGCGGCGGATGAAGGCGAGGTCCCAGCGCTGCGGGCGGGCGACGAGCTCGGGGTCGACGCGGTCGCGCGAGAGCGCCATCGCCGGCACGTCGGAGAGGAAGTTGTTGAGCAGCACCTGCGACGCCAGCAGCGGCAGGAACGGCAGCACGATCGACGCGCCCGCCATGCTGAGCATGTTGCCGAGGTTCGCGCTCTCGGTGGTGAGCAGGTACTTCATCGTGTTGGCGAAGGTCGCCCGGCCCTCCTCGATGCCCGCCCTCAGCGTCCCGAGGTCCTGGCGCAGCAGCACGAAGTCCGCGGCCTCACGCGCGACGTCCACCGCGGTGTCCACCGAGATGCCGACGTCGGCGGCGTGCAGCGCGGGGGCGTCGTTGATGCCGTCGCCCATGTACCCGACCACGTGGCTCATCTTGCGGAGCGCGAGGATGATCCGCTCCTTCTGGTTGGGGTCGACCTCCGCGAAGAGCGTGGTGCGCTCGGCCGCGTGCCAGAGCGCCTCGTCGCTCATCGCCGCGATCTCGCGCCCGTCGAGCGACCCCTCCACGGCGAGCCCGATCGTCGACGCCAGGTGCAGCGCGACGTCCCGGCGGTCGCCCGTCACGACCTTGAGGGACACGCCGAGACGCGCGAGGTCGCGCACCACCTCGCCGACGCCCGCCTTGGGCGGGTCGCTGAACAGCAGGAACCCCTCGAACACCATCGACCGCTCGTCGGCCGCGGCGACGGCCTTGCCCTCGCCCACGGCCACGGTGGCCACCCCGAGCACGCGCACCCCGTCGGCGCTCCACCCGTCGCTGCGGGCGCGCAGTCGGGCGCGCGCGGCGTCGTCCAGAACCGCCTCAACGGCGCCCTCGCGCACCCGGTCGCAGACGGCGAGCACCCGCTCGACCGCGCCCTTGGTGACCATGACGGGGGCCCCGTCCCCGGCGCGCACCACCACGCTCATCCGCTTGCGCTGGAAGTCGTAGGGCACCTCGTCGAGCTTCGCCGGGAGGGGACCGAGACGTGCCGCCGCCCCGCGCTCGCGGATCGCGTCGTCGAGCGGGTTGCTGAGGCCGGTCTCCAATGAGGCGTTCCAGAAGGCGAGGGCGAGCACGGCCGACGCGTCGCGACCTTCGGCGTCGACGGCGCGCTCCAGGCGCACGGTCCCCTCGGTGAGCGTCCCGGTCTTGTCGGTGCACAGGACGTCCATGCTGCCGAGGTTTTCGATGGCGCTCAGGCGGCGCACGACCACGCCCCGCTCGGCCATCGCCCGCGCCGCGTGCGACAGCATCACGCCGAGGATCGCGGGCAGCATCTCGGGCGCCAGGCCCACCGCCAGCGCGATGGCGAAGAGCAGCGAAGCGGCCGCGGGCTTGTGGCGCAGCAGCCCCGCCGCGAAGACGACCACGACGAGCGCCACCATCACGCGCGTCAGCAGGTAGCCGAAGCGCCGGATGCCCCGGTCGAAGTCCGTCTCCGGCGGACGCAGCACCAGACGACCCGCCAGCGCGCCGAACTCCGACGCGCGCCCCGTGCGGACGACCAGCGCGCGGGCGATGCCGCTGCGGAGATTGGTCCCCTGGAAGAGCACGTTGGTGCGGGCGGCGAGCGGGGCGCCCGCGTCGACGACGCCGACCTGCTTCTCGGCGGGCAGCGTCTCGCCCGTGAGCACCGCCTGCGACGCGAACACGTCGCGGGCCTCCAGCAGCATCGCGTCGGCCGGGACGAGGCCGCCCGCGGACAGCAGCACGACGTCGCCGGGGACGACCTCCGTCGAAGGAATCGACCGCTCGGCGCCGTCGCGGAGGACGCGGGTCCGCGCGGAGATCCTGGCGCGGAGGGCGTCGACCGCGCGGCTCGCCCGGCGCTCCTGCACGGCGCCCAGCACGCTCCCGAGCAGCAGGATCGCGACGACCACGAGGGCGTCGCGCCACTCGCCGACCGCGCCGGACACCGCCGCCGCGAAGAGCAGCAACCACGCGAGGGGGTTGCGGGCCTGCGAGAGGATGGCCTCCACCGTCGGACCGCGGCCCGGAGGCTTCAGGGTGTTGGGGCCGTACTCCCGAAGGCGCCGCTCGGCCTCGGACTGCGTGAGGCCCTCCGGCGTCGAGGCGAGTCGGGCGAGCTGCTCCTCGCGCGATCGGGACCACCACGCGTCGTCGGAGCGCGCCTCGGGTCGTCGGTGGAGCGTCGCACCCGCCGAGGAGGCGACCGGGTTCATGCCGAGATTCGGTCGCCAGGCGCCGGGACGATCACCCGTCGGGCGCCGTCGTCGAGCATGGCCGCCCGCAGCGCCGCCTGGGCCTTGAGCTCGCCGTGCACGAGCGCGATGGTGTCGACCGGGCCGTGTTGGCGGCAGGCCGTCGCGTAGCGGCGCAGGTCGTCGCGGTCGGCGTGCGCGCTGAAGCCGTTGAGGACGACCACCTCGGCGCGGCGCTCGTGCTCCACCCCGAAGACGCGAACCTTCGGGCGCCGCTCGACCAGCCTCCGACCGAGCGTGTGCTGCGCCTGAAACCCCACGATCAGGATGGTGTTCTTCTCGTCGTCGACGGTCGTGCGCAGGTGGTGCAGCACCCGCCCGCCCTCGCACATGCCGCTGGCCGCGATGACCACCGCGGGGTCGGGGCGCTGCGCGAGCACACGACTGGCTTCGGCGTCGTCGACGTACCGCAGCCCGTCGAAATCGAAGGGCGAGTCGTGGGCGCGCACGAGCGCCCGGGCGCCCTCGTCGAAGCACTCCGGGTGGGTCTTGAACACCTCGGTGATCTTCACGGCGAGGGGCGAGTCGACGAACACCGGGATGGGCGGCAGCGCCCCGCTCCGGCGGAGGCGCTTGATGGCGAAGAGGATCTCCTGCGCGCGTTCGAGGGCAAAGGCCGGGATGACCACCTTGCCGCCCCGCGCAAAGGTGCGCTTGATGGTCGCCGCGAGGTCGTCGTCCATCTTGCCGACCGCGTCGTGCAGGCGATCGCCGTAGGTGCTCTCGCAGATCAGCAGGTGGGCTCCGGGGACCACCTCGGGGTCGCGCAGGATGGGCATGTCGTGGCGCCCGAGGTCTCCGGTGAAGACCAGCCGGCGGGCGCCGACCTCCGCGTCCACGTCGAGCGCGGTGATCGCGCTGCCGAGCACATGCCCCGCGTCGAAGAGGGTCGCGCGCACGCCTGGCGCGATCTCCGTCGTGCGGTGATACGGGAGGCCCACGAAGTGCCCCAGCGCCGCGAGCGCGTCCGCCTCGGTGTACAGGGGCTCGACCCGCTCGCCGTCCAGCTCGCCGCGGTCGATGCGGTGGTTGAGGAAGCGCGCGTCGGCCTCCTGGATGGAGGCCGCGTCGAGCAGCATCGCCGCGCACAGGTCGCGCGTGGCGTGCGTCGCGTAGATGGGCCCGGCGTAGCCCTGCTTGACCAGGAGCGGCAGCGCGCCCGAGTGGTCGATGTGGGCGTGCGAGAGCACCACCGCGTCGATGTCCTTCACGGGGAGGGGCAGGTTGCGGTTGCGCTCGACGCTCTCCCGCCGACGCCCCTGGAAGAGGCCGCAGTCGAGGAGCACCGTCGCGCGCGGGGTGCGCACGAGGTGCATGGAGCCGGTCACGGTCTGCGCCGCGCCGACGAACTCCACCTCCATCGCGGGCGTCACGACCGCGCCTCCTGCTCGATCAGGTGGCGGCACGACGCCGGGAGCTGAGTACGCAGTACCGCGAGCACCTCGTCGATCTTCTCCCGGAAGTCGCGCGTGTTCGCGACGGTGACGCGGTGCGGGTGGTCCGCCCAGGCCGCGTGGATGCGCTCGTCGATGCGGCGCGCCTCGGCGGCGTCCTCGGTGCGCAGCGGGTTCTGGTGGTTGTACCCGTGCCCGGCGCGCGGCGTGCGCAGGTGGACGACGAGGTCGTAGCGAGCAAAGAGCGACGCGCGGTCGCGTCCCACCTCGGCGAAGAAGCTCTCCGCGGACCCCGGCCAGTAGGCCACGCCGTCCAGCAGCCCGCGGTCGCAGACCGTCAGCGCGGCGGCGGAGTCTCCCTCCGCCCAGCGCTCCAACTGGGACTGCACATGGTAGATCGCGACCTGCGACGCCTGCCGCGAGACCGTCGTCGCGCGCCGGGGAAAGCCGCCGCCGTAGACGATGCTGGCCGCCTCGGGCAGCACCTGCACGTGGCGGCCGAAGTGCGCCCGGATCACCTCCAGCGCCGCGGTCTTGCCCGCGCCGGGGCCGCCCGTCAGCACGACCCGTCGGCGCGGCGTCGCCCCGCCCGCCGTGCATCCGCACGCCTCCGCGGACCGGTCGTTGGCGGTCATCGGGCCAGGGACGCCGGGGTGCGCGGTTCGACCCCCGGCCCTCGGCCGTGAATGTAGAGCGTCGCCTCCTCGCGCTCGCCGTGCGCCCTCAGCAGCGTGAGGAACTCCGCCATCGACTCCTCGCGGATGGCGTGCAGCTCGATCGCGACCCCGATCTCCGAGAGGGCGCGGCGGATCTGGACGTGCTCCCCGAGGATCTCCTGCGCGGTCATCGGGGCCACCTCCCGGAACAGCGGCAGGAGTTCCTGCTCCTCGAAGTCCAGGTGCGCTCGCAGCCGCGTCTCGAGCGGGCCCCACGCGGCGTCGATGGTCGCGGTGTCGCCGCAGTGGACGCGGTTGGCGAGGTCCTCGTAGAGCCGGTTGAGGTCGTGGTGTTCGTGCGCGAGGCGTTGTCCGAGAGTCGTCATCGATTGCTCCGATCGATGGGGCGTTGAGCAGTCGACGTGCCACCGCCTCGACGGCTGTTTTCCCCGGTCCAACGAGTGCGACACGCAGATCGTGCGCCGGTGATGCAGGTCCTGCGGACGGCCGCGAGACTCCTGGCGTCCCTCGGGATCGACGCGCTCTCGCTCAACCCCGACAGCGTGACCAAGACCACGCTCGCCGTGCTCGAACTCGAGAAGGGAGCCTGGCGGCACGCGATCGAGCCCTGCGAGAAACCCCGCGGCGGTGACCGCGCACGATTCTCGCTGAGGGACTCCTTCGTCCGGTGGCTCGCGTTCGAGGGCCCCACCCGTCGGTGGGGAGCGCCTCGATGGGGCCGCTGGCCGAGGAACAGCAGCCATGATCAAGCCGTTCGAGAAGGTGCTCGTGTGCACAGACTTCAGTGAGCCCGCCACCCGCGCCGTCGAGCGCGCCGTCGACGTCGCCCGACGGTACGAGGCCCGTCTGCACATCGTGCACGTGTGGGAGCCGCCGCTCACCGGGGGCACGGCATTCACCGGGCCCGCGGTGGACTGGAGCGCGCCCATCGAAGACTCGGCGCGCGCGCAGCTCGACGAGCTCGTGGAGGGCCTGCGTGCGGGCAAGGTCGACGTCGCCGCGACGCTCGCCAGCGGAGCGGCCTGGGACCGAATCATCGCCGTCATCGAGACGGTCCACGCCGACCTCGTGGTGGTCGGCACCCACGGCCGCACGGGCATCCGCCGGGTGCTCATGGGGAGCGTCGCGGAGCGCGTGGTGCGGCACTCGCCGGTGCCCGTGCTCACCGTCCGTTGACCGCACGGGCGGAGACGCACGCGATGCACGAGCGCGCGCAGAACGTGCAGAGGCTGGGCGTTCCGCCGAGTGAAGAGAGGGAGCGAACTTGATGACGCCATCGGACGAGGCTGCGCGGCCAACCCCGCGCACCGAAGCAACACCAACGCTCCGCCTCCGGGACGTCTGGAAGGGATTCGGGTCCAAGCAGGTGCTGCGCGGCGTGGACCTCGACGTGCGGCGAGGGGAGATCCTGACGCTGCTGGGCGCGTCGGGCTGCGGCAAGAGCGTGCTCCTCAAGGTGGTGATCGGGCTGATCCCGCCCGAGCGCGGCGAGGTCGTGTTCGACGACGTGCACCTGGAGGGCTTGAGTGAGCGCACGATGGCGCCCGTCCGTCGGCGCATCGGGATGGTGTTCCAGGGGGCGGCGCTGTTCGACTCGCTCTCGGTGGCGGACAACGTCGCCTACGGCCTGCGCGTCCAGGGCCGCCGCGGGATGGAGCCCGACGCCGTGGACGAGCGGGTCGCGTGGGCGCTGCGCGCCGTGGGGCTGGGCGACGCCGGGGACCTCATGCCCGCGGAACTCTCGGGCGGCATGCGCAAGCGGGTGGGCGTGGCGCGGACCATCGCGCTCCGCCCCGAGGTGGTGCTCTACGACGAGCCCACGACGGGCCTCGACCCGATGAACAGCGGCCGCATCGGCGACCTCATCGCCGACCTCCGCCGCCAGCTCGCGATCACCTCCGTGATCGTCACCCACGACCTCGCGCTCGCCTACCGGGTGTCCGATCGCCTCGCCGTCCTGCACGAGGGGCGCGTCGCCGTGATCGGCACGGTCGCGGAAGTGCGGGCCAGCCGCGACCCGATCGTGCGCGACCTCCTCGAAGGCCGCGGGGCCGAGCGTACGCGATGACCACCTACCGCCCCCCTCGCGAGCGCTCGGCGCTTCGCACCGAGCAGCTGCGCCCCCACCTCGACCCCGCGGGCCTGCCCTTCTCCTCCACGGCGGACGTGCCGCCGCTCGACACCTTGCTGGGCCAGCAGGACGCCCTGGACGCCCTCGCCTTCGGGATCGAGGCGAGCGGGCCGGGCCTCAACCTCTACGTGGCGGGAGACAGCGGCTCGGGCAAGACGACCACGGTTCTGGCACATCTCCGCGCCGCGGCCGCGGCCCGGGCAGCCCCACCGGACTGGGTGTTCGTCCACGACTTCGCGGCGCCCGACCGACCGCTCGCGCTCTCGCTCCCGAGCGGGCGAGCGGCCGACGTGGCGCGCGAGATGGTCGCGTTCGCGCGCGACGCCGAGCGGGCGATCCGGCGCACCTTCGAGAGCGAGGAGCACGAGCACCGCCGACGCGCGGCGCTGGACGACGTCGCAGGGCGGAGGCGCGAGGTGCTGGCCGGGGCCGCGGCGGTCGGACAGGCGCAGGGCTTCCGCGTGGACTACGCGCTCGGCCGCCTCACCTCGACGCCGCTCGTCGAGGGGGAGTCGATCACCGAGGAGCAGTTCGCCGCGTTGACACCGGAGGCCCGCGCCGACCTCGCCGCCCGCACCGAAGGCTTCGAGCAGGAGATGCAGGCCGTTGTCCGTCAGCTCCGCCAGGTCGAGCGCGAGGAGGATGAGCGCGGCCAGAACTTCGACCGCGCCGCGATGCAGGCGACGATCGAGCCGCTGCTGGTCGAGCTGAAGTCGCACTACGCCGAGGTGCCCCCGCTGCTGGAACACCTCGCGAGGGTCGGTGGCGACATCGTCGACCGGGCCCGCTCGTTCATCCCGTCGGAGCCCGCGGAAGACGACGACGAGGCGGGCGCGGCGGACCATGACGAGGGCCATGGGGCCGAGGGGAGCCGGACGTCCTTCCGGCGCTACGCGATCAACGTGTTCATCGACCACGCGGGCGCGGGGGGCGCGCCGGTCGTCGTGGAGGCGCACCCGACGGCGGAGAACCTCACCGGACGGATGGACTATCGCGTGACCGCCAACGGCCTGGTGACGGACTTCCTCCAGGTGCGGCCGGGCTCCCTGCACCGCGCAAACGGCGGGTTCCTCGTGGTGCGCGCGGACGACCTGCTGCAGACCGAGGACGCCTGGTCGGTGTTGAAGCGCGCCCTCATCGGCGGCGAGGTTCGCCTGGAGGGCGGGGGCGACGACTCTCCGCTGCCGACCATCGCCCTCCGGCCGGCCGCGATCCCGCTCGACGTGAAGGTCGTGCTGGTCGGCACCGAGGAGTGCTACCAGATGCTCTTCGACCTCGACCCGGACTTTCGTGAGCTCTTCAAGGTGAAGGTCGAGTTCGCCCCCGACCTCCCGTGGTCCGACGAAGCCGTGCGCCTCTACGCGGGCTTCCTCAGCCGCTGCGTGGTCGACCGCAAGCTCCGTCCCCTGGGCGCCGACGCCATCGCGCGGGCCGTCGAGATCGGCGCGCGGCTGTGCGGGCGGCAGGGGCGCCTCTCGACGCGCCTGGGCGACCTCGCCGACACCGTCACCGAGGCGAGCTTCTGGGCCGGGAAGGCAGGGCGCGAACAGGTCGTGGCCGCGGACGTCGACCGCGCCGTCCGTTCCCGCCGCGCGCGCTCCGGCCTGCTGGAGCGATCCCTCCAGGCCGCGATCGCCCACCACGCGGTCCTCGTCGAGACCTCCGGCCGCCAGGTCGGTCAGGTGAACGCCCTGATGGTGGTCGAATCCGGGGACGCCCGCTTCGGCGTCCCGGCGCGCGTGACGGCGACGGTCGGGCCCGGCGACGGGGTGGTGTGCAGCATCGAGCGCGAGGTCGCCCTCGCCGGGCCGATCCACGCCAAAGGGGTCCTCACGCTCCGCGGGTACCTCACGCGCATGTTCGGCGGCGACGAGCCGCTCTCGCTCGCCGCGACGATCGCCTTCGAGCAGTCCTACGGCCCGATCGAGGGCGACTCCGCGTCGCTCGCGGAGCTGCTCGCCCTGCTGTCGGCGCTCGCCGAGGTGCCGCTCGACCAGGGCGTCGCGGTCACCGGGTCGGTCGACCAGCGCGGTCAGCTCCAACCCATCGGGGAGGTCAACGCCAAGATCGAAGGCTTCTTCTTCGCCTGCCGCGAGGCGGGCCTCACCGGCGATCAGGGCGTGGTGATTCCCCTGAGCAACGCGGTGCATCTCGTGCTCGACGACGAGGTCGTCGAGGCGGTGCGCGAGGGACGCTTCCACGTGTGGGCCGCCGCCACGGTGGACGACGCGCTGGCGATCCTGACGGGCGACGAGGTCGGCGCGCCCGCCGTCGATGGGACGTTTCCCCCGGCGGGCATCTACGGTCGGGCCGCGGCGAGGCTGCGGCGATACACCCGACAGCTCGCGACGTCGGGCCGCGGTGCCCCCTCGCTCCGTCGACGCCGTTGACGTCGCGCGGGGCACCGACCCGTCGCGATCACATCGGAAAGCCGGCTCGCGCGGACAAGGCCTCGTCGATGAGCTCGTACAGTCCCCCTTCGACCTCGCGACGGACGCGTCGCAGCACGGCGGGGTCGTGCTCGCGTTCGGGCGCTTCCGCCGACGCCTTCCCCTGCGCAGTCGGCGTGCCATGTCTGGTCCCGGGCTGGTCGGTGCGTCGGCACGCCTTCCGCAAGGTCACGCGCTCCATGCCGTCTCCTTCGTCCCATCCTCCCGCGCCCGTCTCGCCCGCCGAGGCGGTGCGTCTGGTTCCCTCCGGTGCTCGCGCCTTCGTCCACGGCGCGGCGGCCACCCCGACGCCGTTCCTCCACGCGCTGGCCGAGCGCGACGACCTCGACGGCGTGCGCCTCTACCACCTGCACACCACCGGCCCCTTCCCCTTCACCGACGCGCGGCGGGCGGGGCGCTTCCGGTCGACGTCCTTCTTCGTCGGCGAGGCGGTGCGCGACGCGGTCGACGAGGGCCGCGCGGACTTCATGCCGGTCTTCCTCGCCGACATCCCCGGACTCTTCACGAGCGGAGCGGTCCCGCTGGACGTGGCGCTGGTGCAGGTCTCCCCGCCCGACGCCCACGGCCTGTGCTCGCTCGGCACCTCGGTCGACGCCGCGCTGGCCGCGGTGCAGTCCGCCCGCCTTGTGATCGCCGAGGTCAACGCCCGCATGCCCCGCACCCACGGGCACACGGCCGTCCCCCTCTCCCGTTTCGATGCCTTCGTCGCGAGCGACCGCTCCCTCTACGAGCACCCCGCCTCGGCGCCCAACGACGTCGAGCGGCGCATCGGCGAGCTGATCGCCGACCTCGTCGACGACGGCGCCACGCTCCAACTGGGCATCGGGGCGATCCCCGACGCGGTGCTCGCGCGACTCGGCGACAAGCACGACCTCGGGGTGCACACGGAGATGTTCTCCGACGGGCTGGTGCCCCTCATCGAGGGTGGCGTCGTGACCAACCGCCGCAAGGCGATCCACCCGGGCCGCACCGTCACCAGCTTCGTGCAGGGAACGCGGGCGCTCTACGACTTCGTCCACGACAACCCGCTGGTGGAATTTCACCCCTGCGATCGCACCAACGACACGGCGCTCATCAGCAAGAACGACCGCGTCGTCGCGATCAACTCCGCGATCGAGGTCGACCTTACGGGCCAGGTCTGCGCCGACTCCATCGGCCACCGCATCTACTCGGGCATCGGCGGACAGATGGACTTCATCCGCGGCGCCGCCCGCTCCCGCGGAGGCAAGCCCGTCCTCGCGCTACCCTCGACCGCAGCGCGCGGAACCGTCTCGCGCATCGTCCCCGCGCTGAAGCCGGGCGCCGGCGTGGTCACCACCCGCGGCCACGTGCACTGGGTCGTGACCGAGTACGGCGCCGTCAACCTGCACGGCCTGACGCTGCGCGAGCGGGCCGAGGCCCTCCTCTCCATCGCCCACCCGGACTTCCGCGCCGAGCTCGCGCGCGAGGTCCGCGCCATCCGTCACTTCAACCTCGGACCTTCGACCGCGTGACACCCCCGGGGGCGCCGCGTGGTCGAGCTCCGCTTCCTGCCTCGGATCGCCCGCAGCCTCGCGCTCGTCGAGGAGTCCCTGCTCGCCCCCCCCCGCGGCTTCACCGCGGCTCTCTCCCGCACCTGAACCCCGCCCGGACCGACGCCGAGGCCATCGTTCAGCGGGCGGGCTCGACGCGGAGTCGGTCTTCGACGCCCCGCACGCCCGTCAGCGCGCCGACGGAGCCGAGGATGGCCGTGCGCTCGGCCCAGCTCTGCACGCTCCCGGAGAGCACCACGCGACCGTCCACGACGGTGACCTCGATGCGCTGACCCTCCCGCTGGGCGCGACGCTCCAGCGCGCGGGCGATCGCCCCGTGAACGTCCTCCGACGCCACGCGCGGGGCGTCGACCGAGAGGACGTTGTTGACACCAGAGACACCCGCGAGGTTGCGCACCGCGTCCTCCGCGTCCTCGCGCTGACTCCAGTACTCCAGGGAGCCCTCCAGGGTCACGTCGCCGTTCGTGACGGTGGAGCGGATGCGATCGTGGGGCACGCGCGTGTCCCACTCCAGGGCCTGCCGCACGGCCCGGGCGATGTCCGCGTCGGTGCGCCGGAGGGAGCCCGGCACCCGCACCACGATGTCGTTGGCGACGTCCAGCACGCCCTCGACCCGGTGGGCCGCCTCGCGCGCCGCCTGCCGAAAAGACCAGCTGTCGACGGTGCCGGTCAACGTGACGACCCCCGCCTCGACCGCTACGCCGACGGCGGCGGCCTGGACCCGCGAGTCCGCGCGCAGCTCGCTCATGACGTCCGCCTGGATCTGTCCATCTGACTTGTTGCCGTGAAGGTTCATCAGGTCGCTCCTCGCCCGGCGCTGAGCACCCCTTGTGCCGACGCACGGCTTCCCTCGCAGCGCGGGAGCCGGCCAGCGGCGCGCCACCGGACGGCGCATCGGCTGCGTCGCCGGGTGCACGGCGTGCGTGGAGCCGTTGCCCCGCGTATGACCCCTTCGGGGCTGTGGTTCGTGGCGACGCGTCACGGCTTCGAGCGGTGAGGTTGTGCCGTCGGGGCTCCCATCACCCGTCGGACTCCGCCCTCAGGCGATAGGCGCCGACGAAGAGGGAGAGGACGAGAGGGCCGAGCACGAGGCCCCACGGGCCGAGGGTGCTGATGCCCCCGATGACCCCGACGAACAGCAGGAGCGGGTGCACCTCGCGCGCCCCGAGCCGCGCGAGCATCGGTCGCAGCACGTTGTCGACCGTGCCGATGAGGCCGACGCCGCAGGCCGCGAGCACGAGCGCCTCGCGGTGCCGACCCGCGCCCACGAGCAGCGCGCAGAGCGGGAGCCACACCAGCGCGCTCCCGACGGCCGGCACCATGGACGCGAGGGCCGTGAGGGCCGCCAGACCCGGCGCGTTCGCGACCCCCAGCGCGACGTAGACCGCGAACGCGACCAGGCCCTGCGCCACGGCCGTGAGCAGGCCGCCCACCAGGAGGGCGCGCGCCACCCGGAGCGACTCGGCGAGGAGCCGGTCGAAGTGCGCGGGCGCGAGGGGCGAGCCCCGCCGCACGACCGCGACGATCGAGGCGCCGTGGGCGGAGAAGACGTACGCCGAGGCCACGAGGGTCAGCGCCTGGAGCACGCCGGTCGAGACCGCCGCGAGGGTCCGCGAGGCGATCGCCGTGACGCCGGGCACGAGGTCCCGGGTCGCCCCCCAGAGGCGCTGTGACAGGTCGCGGGCCCCGACCGGTCCGGGCCCGATCCAGTGGCCGAGCGAGCCGCCGGAGGCCGCCTGGCGCAGCGTGGCGAGAGCATCCCCGGTCAGCGAGACGAGCGGCGCGACCAGAAGGAGGAGCGGCGCGAGCAGCGCGACGACGAGCACCAGGGTCGCGAGGCCGGCGAGCCGCTGGCGGTGCCCGAAGCGCCGCGCGAGGCGTGCGATCCATGGGGACGCGAGGCCCGCGAACCACGCCCCCACCACCAGCGGAGGCAGCAGCGGGCGAGTCGCGACGAGGCTCAGCAGCCCCAACGCGCCGGTGAGGACGGCGAGCGCGCGGCGCTGCTCTGGCGTCGCGAGCGGGCTCGGCACGGTGGGGACGGACGGATCGTTCGTGGACATCGCGATCGCCGCGTCAGCAACCATCACGCCGCTGGTGCGTCCGTTGCTGGCGCGTCCGGCCACCCATCGCGCCGCGTTTGCATCTGGCGCGCACCCCTTGCACCAGACCTGTCCGTTGGCCTGCGCTCTCCGCGGTCCACGGCGTCGGCACGGGGACTGCTCAAGCCACGGGCATGAAGCACCTGGTGATCCTCGGAGCGGGCACGGCGGGGACGATCGTCGCCAACGCGAGCCGACGTCGACTGCCCTCCGACTGGGAGGTCGTGGTCGTCGACCCGGCGCTGGAGCACCTGTATCAACCGGGGCTGTTGTTCGTTCCGTTCGGAGGGTCGACCGAGCTGTCGCATCCGCGGGTCGACACCTTCGCGGAGGGCGTCGCGTGGGTGCGCGAAGGCATCGAAGCGCTCGACCCGGTGCGCCGGGCGGTGAGCCTCACGGACGGTCGTACGCTCCCGTACGATGTGCTGGTGATCGCGTCGGGCTGCCGCATCCGGCCCGACCTCCTCGAAGGGCTGACCGACCCTGGCGGCGCGGCCGTGCTGCACGACTTCTACACGCTCGACGGCGCGGAGCGGCTGGCCCGCGCGCTCGACGGCTTCACCGGCGGTCGCCTCGTCCTGAACGTCGTCGAGATGCCCATCAAGTGCCCCGTGGCGCCGCTGGAGTTTCTCTTCCTGGCCGACGAGTACCTGGAGCGGAAGGGCGTGCGCGATCGGACCGAGCTGGTGCTCGTCACGCCGCTCGACGCGGTGTTCACCCGGCCGCTTGCGGCGAAGCGCCTCGCGCACCTCATCGCGGACAAGAACATCACGGTGGTCACCGAGTTTCTCTCGGGCTCGGTCGACGCGGCGACGCGCACGCTGCGCTCCTTCGACGACCGCGCGGAGCGCTTCGACCTCCTCGTGAGCGTTCCGACCCACTCCGGCGCGGCGTGGGTCGAGAAGCAGAAGCTGGGCAACGAGCTGGCGTTCATCCCGACCGAGCCGCACACCCTGCGCGCCAAGGGGATGGAGAACGTCTTCGTCCTGGGCGACGCGACCGACCTGCCGACGTCGAAGGCGGGCAGCGTGGCGCACTTCCAGGCCGAGGTGCTCGTGCACGACCTGGTGCGCATCGCCGAGGGTCGCGAGCCGGAGGGCGGCTTCGACGGCCACGCCAACTGCTTCGTCGAGACCGGGCACGGCAAGGCCATGCTCATCGACTTCAACTACGACGTCGAGCCGCTGCCGGGGAGCTATCCGCTCCCGGTGGTGGGGCCGTTCTCGCTGCTCGCGGAGAGCCGCGCCAACCACTGGGGCAAGCTCGCCTTCCAGTGGATGTACTGGAACGGCCTGCTGCCCGCGCGGCCGATTCCGGTGCCCACGCAGATGTCGATGATGGGCAAGGACCTGCCCCCCGAGATGCACCGCCCGTACTGACACCGGAGGAACGCCGATGACGAAGAAGAGCTACGCAGGCCGCGAGGTCGAGGTCGACGCCGAGGGCTACCTGACGAACGCCGACGCCTGGACGAGGGAGACGGGCGAGGCCATCGCCGCGGAGCTCGGGGTCGCGCTGACACCCGCGAGCTGGGTGGTGGTCGAATTCGTCCGCGCGGACTTCACGGAGCAGGGGCAGACGCCCGGCATGCGGCGCATCACGGCCCGCACGGGCGTCGGCACGAAGGACCTCTACGCCCTCTTTCCGAAGGGCCCCGTGAAGCTCATCGCGCGCATCGCGGGCACCCCGAAGCCGAAGTCCTGTCTGTGACCCCCAACGCCGGAGCGAAGCCATGAGTGAGACCCAAGAACCCATCCGCAAGATCAGCATCATCTGCTCGAAGGGCAGCCTCGACATGGCGTACCCGGGGCTGATCCTGGCCAACGCCGCGCGCATGTCGGGCATCGACGCGGTGCTGTTCTTCACCTTCTGGGGGCTCGACATCATCACGAAGGGAAAGGCCGATCACCTGCACCTCTCGCTGGTGGGCAACACCTCGGTGCCCGTACCCGCGATGATCGCGGGCCTCCCCGGCGTCGAGGCGCTCGCGAGCGCCGCGATGCGCAAGGAGATGGAGAAGCTCGACATCCCGCCGGTGCCGGAGTTCATCGAGATGCTCAGCGACGCGGGCGCCGAACTCTACGCGTGTCAGCTCGCCATGGACATGTTCCGGCTGAAGCGGGAAGACCTCGCGCCGCAGGTGAAGGACGTCATCAGCGCCGTCGACTTCTACGACAAGGCCGCCGGGTCGCAGATCATCTTCATCTGACGCCGGTCTATCCGAAGGGCCACCACTTCGTCCGCTTTGGCGCGGGCGTGCTCGCGCTGGCGGCTGCGCCCGGCGTGGCGGCCTCCTTCTGGTTGCACGCACACCGCTGGTCGGCGGGGACGCCGCGCAGCACCTGCTCGACGTGCATCCCGCAGCCTGCAAACGTCGCCTTGTGGCACTTGGGACAAGTCACTCGCTGGCACATCGTCGACTCCACTCCTTCCGTCTGGGTTGTTGAAACCATCCGCCCAGGCCCGCCTCGGCGGTCGCGATCAGGAATCAGGTCTCGGCCAGGTGCGCGCGGCGTGCCATCGCAAGCGCCGCGGCGCGCTGCTACCCGCCGGAGGACGCCGCGAGGAGGGCGAGGGCCGCGGTCAGCCACGCGACGCCTACCGAGCGGGCGCCTCCCTCCCCCAGTGCTCCATCCGGCCGTTCAACGCCGTCGTCGCGACGGGCGCCCGCTACTCCAGTACCGCGGAGAGGGGACGACGCGGCGTCGGTTGACCGGCGAGGCCGTAGCCGAGGCGGAGGATGATCTGCGGAAACCCGGCGTGCCCGGTGAGCTCTCGCACCCTCGCCCGCTGCTCGGACGCCTCGACGGCCTGGTTGACGAACGCGGCCCTCAAGTCCTCGCTCTGCGCGCGCAGCAGCACGCGATCGAGCGCCTCGCCCGCGCGGATCCAGTCCCGGCGATCGTCGCCGGTCGTGCCGAGGACGGCGAGCAGGGGCGTGGCCTCCAGCAGATCGCGGTCGAGCACCGCCTGGCGAGAGCCCCGGTCGAGCAGGCGGGTCGCCATCGCCATCAGGTGGGACTCCACATTGTCGACGCCGACCGCGTAACCGAAGACCCCGTCGCGCGCGTCGCTGTCGTTGGGGCGCATCCACTCCGCGAGCTCCCGGCGGAACGCGGGGTTGCTCCACTGGAGGTGGTCGGCCTCCATCACGAGGGCGACGAGCCTGATCCGCTGGGACTCGCTGGCGAGCGGCACAAGCCACGCGCCCTCCGCCTCCGCGTCCAGGCGCAGCCGCTCGACGAGCTCGTCGGGCACCGTGACGTCGAGGTACGGGGACCGTGACGAGTGGCGCGCGGGGATGGCCCGGTGGAGGGCGACCTCGCTCTCGCTCGGGACGCGGCCGGGTCGTCGCACGTGGAGGCGCGCGAGGAGGTCGCGCTCGGGATCGTGGGGGAGGTACTCGACGTCCACGTCGAAGCCGCGGGCGCGCAGCGCGAGGCGGAGATGAAAGAGCGCCGCCCCGCAGCTGATGGTCAACTCCCGCTGGTCGGGGTCGACCACCGGCAGCGCGCGCGTTCGATCGGCCAGCAGCTCGATGGAGGAGCCGTGCGCGCGGAAGCGCCAGGGCTGCGAGTTGTGGGACGAGGGCGCCCGAAGGGCCTCCGTCAGGGCCAGGCGGATGGCTTCGTCGTGTGCGTACGTCGCGTGTTCGGTGGTCATCGCATCCCCTTCTCGTGAAGTCGTCGCGCGCTCCGTAGCGAGACCCGTTCCAGCGGGCGAAGGGGCCGTGATGATCGTGGACGTGGTCGCTGCCCGACGGCGCCGCGCAGCTCCTGCGCCGCTCGCGAATGGAGTGCGTCGACCCCGACGGTTCTGCCCGAACGCGCGGTCGCGGAGAGCCGGGTGCCGCCGCGGCGCGCGGGTTGCTGTCGGCGCCCTGGAGGAAGACCCCGAAGGCTAACCGGACGCGCCCGGCGGACGCGGCCTCCGGGAGGAGGAAGAAGGCCATGGAGATCGACGTCACGTTTCCCGGCGGCAAGCGCGTAGACGCGCGCCTGGGTGAGTTCACCGTGCGAACGGATCAACCCGTCGAGGCGGGCGGGGCGGGCGGTGCGCCGGGCCCCTTCGAGCTCTTCCTCGCGTCGCTCGCGACCTGCGCGGGCTACTACGCCCTCGCCTTCTGCCAGGGCCGCAACCTGCCGACCGAGGGGCTCGCGCTCTCGTTGCGCTACGAGGCCGACGCGGCGGGCATCCCGACCCGCATCGCGCTGGCGCTACGGCTCCCCGTGGGGTTCCCCGAGAGCCACCGCGCGGCGATGCTTCGGGCGGTCGGCAACTGCAAGGTCAAGCGCACCCTCGCGGCCGCGCCGACCATCGACGTCGCGCTCGCACCAGACGCCGCGGGGGCGTGAGCCCTTCCATGCGCCGTCCCGACCAGACACGACCCATCACCTCGCGAGGCCCGCTGCCATGAGTACGCAGGCCGAAGTATGATCCGCCCCGCGCCGACGCTCCCCTTCCACCAGAGCATGCACCACTCCAAGAAGGCCGCGCGGCAGCTCCCGGTCCTCATGATCGACGGGGCGTATCCGCGATGAGATGGACGCGATGGGCGACGCTGGGGGTCGTGATCGCAAGCGCGCTCGCGACCGTGGCGTGGTTCGGGGTGCAGCGCGTGCGAGGCCCGTGGGTGACGGTGGTGCGCCCCGCGCGTCGCGAGGTGGTGCAGACCGTGGTGTCCAGCGGGCGCGTGCTCAGCCCGGCGGAGGTGAGCCTCGGGACCCCCCTCGGCGGCGTCGTGCGCGCGGTCCACGCTCGCGAGGGCGAGCGGGTCGCGTCGGGTCAGGTGCTCGTCGAGCTCGACGACGCCGAGCTCACGACGCAGGTCGCGCAGGCCCGCGCCGGGGTGCTCGTGGCGGCGTCGCGCGAGTCGCAGCTCCGCACCGTCTCGTCGCGGGTCGCCGACGCGTCGGTGCGTCAGGCCGAGGCGACGCTCCGCGCGGCGCAGGCCACCTGGGCCCGGCAGGAATCGCTCTTCCGCTCCGGGTCGGTCGCGGCGGCGGACCTCGAATCGGCGCAGCGCTCGCTCGACGTCGCGCGCTCGCAGCTTCAATCGGCGCAGGTCGCCGCCGCCGGGTCCGCTGCCGGGGGTGGCGACGCGCGCGTGGCAGTCGCGACCCGCGTGCAGGCCGAGGCCGGACTGCGCGTGGCCGAGGCTCGGCTCTCCCAGGCGCGCGTCGCGGCCCCGGCGGCGGGCGTCGTGATGCGCCGAAGCGTCGAGCCCGGCGACGTGGTGAGCCCGGGCCGGGCGCTGCTGGTGCTGCTCCGCGATGGCCCGGTAGAACTCTCCATCACCCCGGACGAGCGCAACCTCTCCGACCTCCGCGTGGGGCAGCCCGCGCTGGCCTCCGCCGAGGCCTTCCCGGACCGTCCGTTTCCCGCCGAGGTCGCGTTCATCGCGCCCACCATCGACGCGCTGCACGGCACCGTCGAGCTCCGGCTGCGGGTGCCCTCCGCGCCGTCGTACCTGCGTCCCGCGATGACCGTCTCGGTCGAGGTCGAGGTGGCCCGGCGCGCGGGCGCCCTGACGCTTCCGCCGGACGCCGTGCGCGACGCCGCGACGCGCGCGCCGTGGGTGATGGTGGTCGGCGCCGACGGCCACACGGAGCGGCGGCCGGTGGCGCTCGGTCTCCGCGGCGAGCGCGTGATCGAGGTGGCGGGCGGTCTGCGCGACGGCGAGGCGGTGGTGCCCGCGAGCGCTGCGACGGTGGCCGTGGGCCGACGCGTTCGGCCGTTGCCCGTGGCGCGCGGGCGCTGACGGGGAGCACGATGCCCATCTCGTGGTTCCTCGCGCTGCGGTTCTTTCGGGAGGGGCGGCTCCAGTCCGTGCTCATCGTGGCGGGCGTGTCCGTCGGCGTCGCGGTGATGGTCTTCCTGTCCGCGCTCATCGACGGGCTCCAGACCAGCCTCGTGGCGCAGACCCTCGGCACCCAGGCCCACGTGGTGGTGCGCCCACCGGACGAGGTCGCGCGCCCGATGCTCGACCCCGGCGGCTCCGCGGTGGTGGCCGCGCGCGTCGAGCGCACGGCGCAGCGGGCGCGGTCCATCGTCGGGTGGCAACAGGTCGTCGACGGCCTCGCGGCGATGCCCGCGGTGACGGCGGTGTCGCCGACGGTGTCCGGCCCCGCGGTGGCGATCCGCGGCAACGCCACCCGCGCGGTGGTCCTCTACGGCGTCGAGGCCGACCGCTTCGCCCGCATCTACCCGGTGCGTCAGCGCATCGTCGCCGGGCACTTCGAGCCCACCGGCACCGGCTGCGTCATCGGCCGCGAGCTCGCGGTCGACCTCGGCGTCGCGGTGGGCGACAAGGTCCGCGTGGTCGCGACGGGCGGCGCGGGCGACGTCTACACCGTCAACGGGGTGTTCGACCTCGGCAACCGCGAGGTCAACCGCCGGTGGGTCATCGTGGCGACGCGGGGCGCGCAGACCCTGCTCGACCTGGTCGGCGGCGTGTCGAGCGTCGAGGTGCGGGTTCGCGAGATCTTCTCCGCCGACGCGGTCGCGGCGGACATCACCTCCCGCACGGGGCTCATCTCGGACAGCTGGATGACCACCAACGCGCAGCTACTCACGGCGCTGCGGTCGCAGAGCAGCTCCAGCCAGATGATCCAGTTCTTCGTCATCCTGGCGGTGGCCATGGGCATCGCGAGCGTGCTGGTGGTGTCGGTGGTGCAGAAGAGGAAGGAGATCGGCATCCTGCGCGCGATGGGCACGGCGCGGCGCAGCGTGCTGTGGGTGTTCCTCCTCCAGGGCGCGATGGTCGGGGCCGTCGGGTCGGTGATCGGAA
Organism: Polyangiales bacterium; assembly: GCA_044229975.1. GTDB lineage: Bacteria > Myxococcota_A > Polyangia > Polyangiales > SCUS01. Next base: position 76,943 of record JBGARZ010000027.1, on the reverse strand, counting down.
CCGCCCTCGGTGCGGGCCTCGGGGCACTCTTCGCAGGCCTCGTGCGCAACGCCGACGGCAGCCCCACGTTTCCGATCACCGTCAGCCTCGCGCTCGTAGCGCGCTCCGGGGCGATCGCGTTCTTCACTGGCGTCTTCGCGGCGGCGCTGCCCGCCCGGAGCGCGGCGCGCCTCGACCCGGCGGTGGCGATCCGCAATGGCTGACGCAGTCCTACACCTGGAGGCGGTGCACAAGTCCTACGGCACGCGGGTGACCACCGAGGTGCTGAAGGGCGTCGACCTGCGCATCGACCACGGGGAGTTCGCCGCCCTGGTCGGGCCGTCGGGGTCGGGCAAGAGCACGCTGCTCAACATCCTCGGGCTGCTCGACCGGCCGACCACGGGCAAGGTCACCATCGTCGGCGAGGAGACCACGGGCCTCGACGACGCCGGGCTCACGCGACTGCGGGGGCGCTCCATCGGGTTCGTGTTCCAGTTCCACCACCTCCTGCCGGGTCTCACCGCGTGCGAGAACGTGATGATGCCCATGCTCGCCGCCGCGGGGCGCACGGCGAAGGAGATGGCGCCGCGCGCGCGGGCGCTGCTCGACCGCGTGGGCCTCGGAGCGAGGGCCGACGCGCGTCCCAGCGAGATGTCCGGCGGCCAGCAGCAGCGGGTGGCCATCGCGCGGGCCCTCGCGCTCGGCCCGCCGCTGGTGCTCGCGGACGAGCCCACGGGCAACCTCGACACGAAGACCTCCGATCAGATCTTCGAGGTGATGCGGGAGTTCAACCGCGAGCTCGGCGTCGCGTTTCTCATCGTCACGCACGACCCTCGGCTCGCCGCCCGCTGCGACCGCACCATCGACCTCGTCGACGGGCGCATCGTGTCCGATCAGCGGACGGCGGGGGCGGGCCCGACGCGCGCCACGTAGGCTCACCCATCGGCGAACCGGGAGAGACTCATGAATCCGCCGAGCCGGACGACCGTCGGCTCCACCCCCGAACGACGATCGCAACGCAGGTGTTGCGCCACGGATGCAACCCATGCGTCGGCCCTGCGAGCCTCGCGGCTCCTTGGTGAGTGGGCAACAGACGCGTCGGGCGCCGCGCGGCGGTTGGGTGGGATCAGGGGTGCGAGTGGCATCCTGATTGCTCACCCGCAGCCGTCGCGATGAGGACCCATGACCGACGAACGGGTCGAGCTGCCGTGGTCGCGATCTACCTGGTGGGCCTTTCGATCTCAGGCGGGTGCGTCCCGCCGCGTGACGGTCGACGCTGCGACGGCGCGCTGCCCCTCCGCTGCGTGATCCGCGAGCGATGCGTCTACGTCAGCGCGCGAGGATGCGCCGTGTGCCGCTGCGAGGAGCCCGCCTTCGTCCCCCTCGGCCGCGATTGAGGCAGTCCCCCAAATCCCCACTCACGAGAGTCCACCGACCCACATGCTCCACGACCCTGCGCGCCCCCTCTCCGAATCGCTCCGCCGCGCCGTCGCCCAGGCCGTGCTCGCTCCCTCCCCCCACAACAGCCAGCCCTGGCGCTTCGTCGTCCGCGACACCTCCATCGACCTGCGCGCCGATCGCGGGCGCGCGCTTCCGGTCGTCGACCCCGACGGGCGCGAGCTCACCATCAGCTGCGGCGCGGCGCTCTTCCAGCTCCGCGTGGCGCTGCGCGCGGCCGCCCTGGACGTCGCGGTCGAGCGAGTCCCCGATCCGACCGATCGCGACCTGCTCGCGCGCGTGGAGGTGCGCCCGGGCACACTTCCCACCGAGGACGAGCGCGCCCTCGCCGAGGCGATCCCGTGGCGCCACACCATCCGGGCGCCGTACCTCGGAGTCGATCTGCCCGAAGAGTTCGTGGCGCGGGTTCGGCAGGACGCCGAGACGGAGGGCGCGTGGCTGGTCACGCTGTCGGGAGATAGCGCCCGCGTCGCGCTGATCGCGCTCGTGATGGAGGCCCACCATCGCCAATGGAGCGACCCACGCTTCCGAAGCGAGCTCACGTCCTGGATGCGACCCGACGCGAGTGATGCGCGGGACGGACTCTTCGGCCTCGGAGACGGCGCCGATGTCGGGCAGCCCCCCGCCCCGCCGACCTCCCGCCTCCTCGACACGCGACCGGGCGATGGCACCCGCGACGTCGACGTCGACCTCGCCCGGTGCTCTCCCCTGCTCGTGATCCTCGGGACCGACGGCGACTCGTCGGCGCACTGGCTGAGGGCGGGCGAGGCCCTCGACCGGGTGCTGCTCCGGGCGGAGAGCGAAGACATCGCGGCGTCGTTCCTCAATCAACCCGTGGAGATCCCGAAGCTGCGGCGATGGGTCGGCGATCTGGCCGGTCGCCGCGGGTTCCCGCAGGCCATCCTGCGCATGGGGTTCGGTCCCGATGGCCGCGAGACGCGCCGCCGCCCCGTCGCTGAGGTGATCGGGTAGCGACGCCCTGCGCTGGTGCACCCAGGCTCTCTCACCCACGAGATGCGCCACCCGTGTCAGGCGACAGCTACAGTTCGGTGGCGGCGAGCCTTCGTGCTTGCGCGACCATGCCGGGGATCGCGAAGAAGGCGCGCTCGTCGGAGGCGTACGGACGTACCGCGCGCAGGAGTTTCGTCCTGCCGATCTGCACCGCGACCCCCGGCGTCAACGCAACCTCGCCGGACGCGGGCGACCCCCGGAAGAGGAGCCCGTTCCGGCTCAGGTCGTCGACGATGGTGACCTGATCTCCGTCGAACCAGACGACGGCGTGGTGGCGCGAGGCCGTGAGGTCCGCGATGGGGACGTCCGTTTGCGTCGACCGCCCGACGCGCACCGCGTGGTGCACCGGTAGCGTCACACGGCGCGGGCTGCGGGCGGGCTCCTCGATCCACAGCACCGCGAACGATGCTGCCAAGCGCGAATGCGTCGTCGGAGACGCGAGCGGCGCGATCGGCGGCGGAGCCAGCTCGGACCGCCGCACTCCCACCGGGACGAGCGGGGGGACGCTCGCCGTGTCGCGATCACCGAGCGCGCGGAGACCCACCATCTCGTCGAAGTCGATCATCGAGCGGGACCGCGACATGACGCGCTTCAGCAACGCGTGTGCCTCAGCGCACGAGGCGCACGGGGCAGTTGGAGAGGCCGTCCCGAGGCCGATCGCGGACCGCAGCCGTGTGTGGGTTGCTCACACCCCGCTGTGCGATCGACGCACAACTGAGCGGTCGTCTCGCGCGCCAGGACAGCGCCGTCCCGCCCCGCCTCGGCGAACTCGTCACGGCGCGTGGATTGCGTAGGGAAGCCCCACTCCGCGCCGCAAGGACGACCCGATGCCCCATCGCCCCGCTGCCTCCCTCCGTTCTCTTCTCGCGGTCGCGCTGTGCGCCGTGCTCCACGCCTGCGCCTCGACGGACGACGCGACGGGCGCGCGGGACGCGGCCGCCTCGTCCGACGCCTGGAGCGAGGGAGAGAGTGGCCTCGTGTTCGACGTGTCGCCACTCGACGTCCCCCGCGTCGACGGCGGCACCAGCGACGGCGGGGCGCGGATCTGCGTCGCGACGGAGACCTGCGACAACGGCTTCGACGACACCTGTGACGGGCGCATCGACGAGGGCTGTGCGTGCCTCCCCGGGGCGACCCAGCGCTGCTTCCCGGGGCTCCCGGCAGTGGCGGGGGTGGGCGCGTGCGCGTTTGGCATGCAGCGGTGCGGAGGCACTGGCGAGTTCGGGATGTGGGGCGACTGCACCGGCGCCGTCGCGCAGGTCGGCGAGGCGTGCGACGGCGTCGACAACGACTGCGATGGGGTGGTCGACAACGGCTGCGAGTGCCGCGCGGGCGACACCCGGGCCTGCTACGGGGCCGAGCCCGCCACCCGGCTCATCGGCGCGTGCCGCGACGGGATGCAGCTCTGCTTCGCGGGCCCCGGGGGGGTCGGCAGCGCGTGGGGATCGTGCACCGGCGACACGCGACCGGCGACGGAGGCCTGCGACGGCGCCGACAACGACTGCAACGGCACCATCGACGATGGCTGCGGGTGCACCGCGGGCGAGACCCGACGTTGTTACGGCGGCCCGGCGGCGACCGACGGCGTGGGTCGCTGCCACGGCGGCACGCAGTCCTGCGTCGCGGCCGCGGGCGCCACGACGTGGGGGCCGTGCGACATGCAGGTGCTCCCCGGCGCCGAGCTCTGCGACGGCGCGGACAACGACTGCAACGGCACCGCCGACGACGGTTGTCTCTGCCGACCGGGCGAGTCGCGCGGCTGCTACGAAGGACCGATGGGGACGCGCGGCGTCGCGCCCTGCGCCGACGGATCGCAGACCTGCGCGGCGGGCGCGGGCGGCGTGGGCAGCGCGTGGGGCCCGTGCACGGGGCAGCGGGTGCCCGCGACGGAGGCGTGCGACGAGGCGGACAACAACTGCAACGGCGCCGTCGACGAGGGCTGCGCGTGCCGACGCGCCGAGACGCGGAGCTGCTACACGGGCCCGGCGGGATCGGCCGGGGTCGGCCCTTGCCGCGGCGGGACGCAGACCTGCTCGGTCGCGGGTGGTGTCGCGGCGTGGGCGGCGTGCGCGGGGCAGGTGGTCCCCGCGATGGAGGTCTGCGACGAGATCGACAACGACTGCAACGGGGTGATCGACAACGGCTGCGCCTGCCGCCGGGGGCAGACCCGCTCGTGCTACTCGGGCCCCGCGGGGACGTCAGGCGTCGGCGGCTGCGCGGCGGGAACGCAGACCTGCGTCATCACCGGAACGTCGGCCGCATGGGGCGTGTGCGCAGGCGAGGTCGGTCCGCGGGCCGAGCTCTGCGACGGCGCGGACAACAACTGCGACGGCCGCGTGGACGAGGGGTGCGCCTGCCGACCGGGCACGGCGCAGCCCTGCTACGACGGCGCGGTCGGCACCTCGGGTGTTGGCGTGTGCCGCCCTGGAACGCAGAGCTGCATCGCCGGGTCGGGCGGCGTGGGCAGCGCGTGGGGCGCGTGCGCGAGCCAGACGCTGCCCGCCAGCGAGACGTGCAACATGCTCGACGACAACTGCAACGGAGCGGCGGACGACGGGCTCTCGTGCAGCGCGCCGACGGTTGCCTGCCCCGCCGCGATCACGGCGCCCGCGGGCACCACCGTGACGCGCACGGCGATGGCCACGGGCGCGACCTCCTACCGCTGGGAGGTGGTGTCGGCGCCCGCGGGGGGTGCGTCCACGCTGGGCTCGCCGACGACGCCGAGCACCACCTTCACGTCGGTCATCGTCGGAACCTACGGGCTGCGCTTCACCGCGACGGACGCGATGGGCCGCACCGCGACGTGCACGACGTCCGTGACGATGCAGGGCCACGGGCTGCGCGTGGAGCTCATCTGGGCCACCGGGGCGGGCGCCGACCGCGTCGACCTCGACCTCCAGGTGCACAACCGACTCGCGTCAAACTGGGCGGTCACCGCGACCAGCGTCAACGTCTGCTACTGGAACAACCGCGGCCCCGAGTGGGACGCCGCGGGGGCGGCGGACAACCCCGCCCTCGACGTGGACAACCTCATCGGCCTCGGGCCGGAGAACGTCCGCGTGGACGCCCCGCCCACTTCGCAGATCTACTCCGTCGGGGCGTACTTCTGGGAGGACGCCCGCGCCCGTCGCGACATCGGGGACCCCGTCGCGGTGACCGTGCGCATCTACTGCGGCGACACCCTTGCGGCGCCACCGTTCACCCGCTCGCTGCGCGCCGGCGCCTCCATGCGCCCGACGGCGACCAACCTCGGCAACGACTTCTGGCGCGTCGCGCGGGTGCAGTTCACTTCCACCTCGGCGTGCACCGTGACGCCGGTCAACGACGTGATCACTGGCTCGGCCGCGCAACTCGGGAGCCCGTAAGGCCCCGCGACGCGCCCGCGAGTCGATGTCCCCCAACGCCTTCACCTGAACAGGTTCGATCATGCTCTCCATGCCCTTGGACCAGTTTCGCACCGACACCTCCGCCTTCCTCGCCGCGAACGCCGACTGCGCGGCCACCGCGCGCCTCCTCGTGACCCGAGGGGAACAAGCCCCTCGGGTCGTGGTGATCCCGGCCGGGGCCGAGGTTCGTATCGGACGCGCGGAGTCGGTCGAGGTCCCCTTGGAAGACGAGCGTGCCTCGCGCGTCCACGCGGTGGTGGCCTTCGACGGCCGCCGCGTGACGGTGCGCGACGAGGCGAGCCGCAACGGCACCTTCGTCGACGGCGAACGAGTTCACGGCAGTCGCGCGGTCGAAGACGGGGAGCGGATCGAAATCGGCGCCACGGTGATCGCAGTGCTGCTCTCGCTGCGCGGCGCGAAGCGGGCGTTCGATCGGGAGCTCGTCACGCCGGCGGGCGATGAGCCGGTCGCCGTCGACCCCGCGACCATCGAACTCTTCTCCCTCGTGCGCCGCCTCGCCCTGAGCGACCTCGCGGTGCTGGTGCAGGGCGAGACGGGCGTCGGCAAGGAGCTGGTGGCCCGCGCGCTTCATCGCGACTCGCCCCGCGCGCGAGGGCCCTTCGTTGCGATCAACTGCGCGACGCTCACCGAGTCCATCGCGGCCAGTGAGCTCTTCGGCCACGAGCGCGGGAGTTTCTCGGGCGCCGATGCTCGCAAGGTCGGCGTCTTCGAGAGCGCCCACGCCGGCACGCTGCTGCTCGACGAGGTGGGCGAGCTCTCTCCCGCCAACCAGGCTTTGCTGCTGCGCGCCCTCCAGGAGAAGGCGGTCTGCCGGGTCGGCTCGGCGCGGCCCATCCCGGTGGACGTGCGGGTGGTCGCCGCGACCAACCGGGACCTCGCGCTGGAGGTCGCGGCGGGGCGCTTCCGGCAGGACCTCTTCTTCCGGCTCAACGGCGTCACCGTGCTGGTGCCGCCGCTGCGTTCTCGCTCGCGGGACATCCTGCCGATGGTGGAGCGCATCCTCGCCGAGCGCGGCAAGCGCTGGCGCCTCGGCCCCGGGGTCGCGGAGGCGCTGGAGGCGCACCCCTGGGTGGGCAACGCCCGCGAGCTGCGCAACGTCGTCGAGCGGGGCATGGCGCTGGCCGAGCGCGACGAGATCCGCCTCGCGCACCTCCAGCTGACGCCTGCATCCCCTGGCGGCACGGTGTCGTCGGCGGACGACGCCTCGATCTTCCGCTCGAAGGTGGAGGAGACCGAGCGGCGCACCATCGTGACGGCCCTTTCCAACGCGAGCGGCAACCAGTCGCAAGCCGCGCGGGAGCTCGGCATCTCCCGGCGCTGTCTCATCACCCGGATGGAGCGCTACGGCCTCAAGCCCAAGCCGGTGAGCAGCCGTGAGAGCTGACCGCGTCGCGGGCGTGGTGGCGTGCCTCGGCATCGCTCTCTCGGGGTGTTCCTTCGCCCTCGACTTCAGCCCCGAGGTGCTCCTGCCCGCCCTCGACGCAGGCCCTCGCGACGGGAGCCTGGTCGACGCGGCCGGCGACCACGTGGACCGCGCGTCGAACGACGCCAACGCCTCACCCGACTGTGGTGCTACCACCTGCGCGTGCGCACCAGGGACGGCCGACTGCGACGGCGTCGCGGCCAACGGCTGCGAGACCGACCTCACCACCTCCGACGCGCACTGCGGCGCCTGCCAGGCCGCCTGCGCGGTACCCATGCGCTGCACAGCGAGCGCGTGCCGGGGCGAGAGCTGTCGCGCCCCGGAGGTCATCTGCGGCGTGCAGTGCGTCGACCTTCGCAGCGACGTGCGCCACTGCGGCGCCTGCGGTGCGAGCTGCGGCCCGGGTGCACCCCGCTGCTGCCACGGCGCGTGCGCGATGCGGTGCCAGTGAGAGCCTGATGGCCATCGAAGACGGGGCGGAGCTCACCGCGCTCGGACGACGGGCGGCGATCAAGGTGCGCGACGTCGGAACACACCTCGGGGAGCCCTTCCTCGTGACGGAGCTGCTGCGCGGCGAGACCCTGGCCGCCCACCCCTCACGATGTCGGAGACGGAGTCGCGGCTCGGACAGGTGGACTCACCACAACAGGCAAGGGCGGCGGAGCGACGGTGACCGAGGGCGCGACCGGCAGCGGGACGAGCGTGATGGTCACCTCCCGCTCGTCGCGCGGTGCGACCGCAGCAGACCGCGAGCCTTGGCCGCGCCCGATCGCTTTCCGAGCGGTAGCGATCACGAGAGCACGTCACGCGACGTCTTCGGGCGCCAACCAAGTGGAGTGTCGAGTTCGTATACAGGTCCTGCGTCCAACCTGTGCACGGCCCGGACAGTCGACCATCGCGCGGAGCGACCGATCCGTCTGCGCGGCCAAAGGGTACGGAGGTTGCTGCCGCGTCTCCTTCACCTTGGAAGGTCGGAGGACGAGTTGATCGGAAGAAGACGGTTGATCGGATGGCTGTGCGGCGTGCTCTCCGTCGGGTGCGGGAGCGACCTGATCGGTGTCGATGCACAGGTGGTGGCGGATGCGCTCGGGGACGCGACGGCCATCGACGTCGATGGTGACCTTGCTCCCGACGCGGTCGTCGACGTTGCGGATGATGGGCGACGCGAGACCCGGGATGTGACGCTCGCGGACACCGCCCTGGACGTGGACGATCGCGACCTGGTGAGCGTCGACGCGCCCGACGCCACTTCGACCGATGGAATGGTCGCGGACGTGGGAGAAGACGCTCGCCCGCCCGACGTCCTGCCGACGGACCGGCCCGCCGTTGATGCCGTCCTCAGCGACCACCCCCCAGCCGACGTTCTGGCGCTCGACGCCACGCGTGACGCGCCAGCGGCCGATGCCACTCGGGATGCGAGCGTGCTCGGCGACACTGCGAGCGGAGTCGACGCGGTGACCGCGATGGACGTCGCTCCTCGCGACGCACCGCTCTCGGACCTCGGACCCAACGATGCCGGGGCGGACGCTGCCCGGGACTCAGCGGCGGTCGACGTCGCCTGCGCTGGACCCGCGCCTGCCGTGTCGGTGACCTCACCAACCGCCGCACAGGCGATCGAGACGTGCTCGGTGTCCGAGTCGCCCGTCTACTTCGACTTCGTGGCCGCCGTCACGGCCTCGGCTTCCGTGGTCTCCGTCGGCGCCCGCTGGATCACGCCCGACGGCGCCGAGGCACCGCCACCCGCGACGCGCTTCGCCGCCCCGTACGCCTTCCGTCGACAGGTGGGCGGCCCCTCCAGCGCCGTACCACCGCTCTCGGTCTTCGGCCTCCGCGGAACCTGGCGGGTGGAGTTCACCGCCCTCGACGCGTGCGGCCGACGCAGCACCGCCTCGCAGTCCTTCTCCCTCATCTACACGCCCCGACGGTGCCCCAACCCATGACGACCGCCGCCCTCCGCCCGCGCCTCGATCGACATCACGTCCTGGCGACCCTCCTCGCGCTCGCCTTTGCGACGCTCCCCGCAACCGCGAGCGCCCAGGGTCGCTGCTCGTGCAACAGCGGCTGTCACATGTTCCCAGGGCAGTGCGTGCTGCCAGGGTCGAGTGGCTGCGAGTCGGGCTTCGCGCCCTTCTGCGCCACCCGCGCGGCGAGCTGTCCCCGCACGGGGTGGGTGACGTGCAGCGGAGACTGCACCTGCGTACGCATCACCCCGGCGGACGCCGGCTTCGCAGACGCGGGTGCCACAGACGCGTCGTCTCCGGGCGACGTTCCCGACGCCATGGACGTGAACGCCAGCGACGCACCGGTCTCCGCGGACGTCTCGATGTCGGTGGACATCACCACGGCGCGCGACGTCGCGACGCCGACGGACTCGCCCTCGTCATCGGACGCACGATCCGTCTCTGACGTCTTCACGCCTGCGGATGCGGCGACTCCGTCCGACGGCAGCGCCGTGCTCGACGGGGGCGTCTCCGCCGACGCCGCGTCGTCGGCCGACGTACCCGGACGCGACTCGACCGTGATCGACGTGACCCCGCCCGGCTCGGACGTCGCGCTCGGAGACGCCTCGACCCGCGACGCCTCGGTCACTCCCGACGACCGCCCTGCGAACCCCTCCGACCGTGCGATCCCCCACAGCGATGTGGGCACACCTACCGCGGACGGCGGCTGCGAGTGTGTGGGCGGCGCCTGCGTGGCGGGCATCTGCTACCGCGAGCGCTGCGTCTACAACGCGGAGCTCGGCTTTATCTGCACGACCCGCGGCACGACCTGCCGCCTGTTCGGATCGGACCCGATCTGCGTTCCCCTTTGTGCGGGCGTGACCTGCGGGGCGGGTGAGTTCTGCGACGAGCGCTCCAACGGCGCCTGCGTCGCCGACCGCTGCGCGAGCATCACCTGCCCTATCGGAACGACCTGCGTGCACAACCAGTGCGGCCGATGGACCGGTCCCGATGGAGGGGTCTTTGTGGCCAAGGACCTGGACGCAGGGCCAGGCGGGGTCTCTGGCCTGACAGTGACCGATGTGGGGTGCGGTTGCCGGGTCGGTGATCGGACGAGTCGCGGCCGCGGCTGGGGTTTCTCCGCGGCGCTGCTCGCCCTGTTCGGGTTGTCGGGTCGTCGCAGGCGAGAGACGCGGCGTCAGTAGGCGCGATCGACGGCTCTGCGCGGAGGCCCCGAGGCAGGCGCCCAAACGTGTGTCAGGGCGCCTGCTTGGGTAGCAACTACCGGCAGCTTCCGAGGCGGCAGACCCGCCCGGCGCTGCAGGTACGGCCGCAGGCGCCGCAGTTGCGGGTGTCGTTCGTGAGGTTGACCTCGCAACCATCACCGCTCGTTCCGTTGCAGTTGGCGAAGCTCGGGTAGCAGGCACCAAGGGCGCAGGCCCCCGCCGCGCAGACGGGCGTCGCGTTGGCGAAGCGGCAGAGGTTGCCGCACGCGCCGCAGTTGTTGACGCTCGTCGCGAGGTTGGTCTCGCACCCGTTGCCCGAGTTGCTGTCGCAGTTGCCGTAGCCACTCTCGCAGCTCCCGCCGCAGACGCCCGCCGTGCACGAACGCACGACGCGCGGCGCCGACGGGCAGGTGTTGCCGCAGGCCCCGCAGCTGTCCGGGTTGGTCTGGAGGTTGATGCAGCTCCCGCTGCCGGCGCAGTAGGTCGTCCCCGCCGGGCACGACGACACGCACGCGCCCGCCGAGCAGAAGGTTCCCGCCGCGCAGCGGTTGCCGCACGCGCCGCAGTTGGTGCCCGAAGACAGCGGCGCCTCGCAGCCGTCCGACGTGCGCCCGTTGCAGTTGCCGTAGCCCGCGGTGCACGCGCCGATCGCGCAGGCGCCGCCGGTGCAGGCGGGGGTCGCGTTGGCGAGCGAGCAGGCCGATCCACACGACCCGCAGTTCGTCGGGCTGGTGTTGGTGTTCACCTCGCAGCCGTTGGCGGCGAGGCCGTCGCAGTTGCCGTAGTTGAGGTTGCAGGTGGCCACCGCGCAGGCGCCGCCGCTGCACGTCGGCGTCGCGTTGGCGAGAGAGCACGCCGCCCCGCAGGCGCCGCAGTGGAGGACGCTCGCGCTCACGTCGACCTCGCAGCCGTTGGCCGCGCTCGCGTCACAGTTGGCGTACGAGCCGTTGCAGAAGAAGCCGCACGCGCTCGCGGCGCAGGTCGAGGTCGCGTTGGTCGGCACCGCGCAGGTGCGCCCGCACGCGCCGCAGTTGAGCGGGTCGCCGCTGAGGTCGTTGCAGGTCTGCGTGCCCGCGCAGTAGCTCGTGGGCGTCGTGCAGGCCGCGACGCACGCGCCGCCCGAGCAGAAGGTGCCCGCGGCGCAGATCGTCCCACAGGCGCCGCAGTTGCTATTGATGTTGAGGGGCGTCTCGCAGCCGTTGGTCGCGTTGCCGTCGCAGCTCCCGTAGCCCGCGTCGCACGAGGCGATGCCGCAGCGGCCCGCCGTGCAGACGCCCGTGCCGTTGGCCGGTCGGCAGGAGGTGCCGCAGGTGCCGCAGGCGCTCGCCGTCGAGGTGAGGTCGACCTCGCAGCCGTCGCTCGGGTCCCCGTTGCAGTCGCCCCAGCCCGCCTCGCAGGCCACCACGCCGCACAGGCCCGTGCTGCACGCGCCGATCGCATGGGGTGGCGCGCAGGCCCGGCCGCACGCACCGCAGGCCGTCACGCTGGAGCCGAGGTTGGCCTCGCAGCCGTTGGTGGCGCTCCCGTCGCAGTCCGCGAAGCCGGTGTTGCACGCGAACGAGCACGCGCCCGAGCGACACGACGCCGAGGCGTTGACGAGCGCGGGGCAGATCGTCCCGCACATCCCGCAGTTGCTCGCGTCGGTCTGGAAGTCCGCGCACACGCCCGTGGCCGGGCAGTACGTCGTACCCGTGGGGCACGAGCTCTGACACGAGCCGTTGGCGCAGCGAGTCCCTGCGGCGCACACGACGCCGCACGCGCCGCAGTTGGTGTTGGTGGTCGTGGGCGTCTCGCAGCCGTTGACGGCGTTGGCGTCGCAGTCCGCCGAGCCGGCGTTGCAGGAGGCCACCACGCACCGCCCCGCCGCGCAGCCCGCGGTGGCGTTGGGCACGTTGCAGGTGCTGCCGCAGGCGCCGCACGCGCTCGCGGTGGTATCGAGGTCGGTCTCGCAGCCGTTGGCGGGGTTGCCGTCGCAGTCACCCGAACCCGCGGTGCAGCTCGCCACGACGCAAGCGCCCGCCGCGCATCCCGCCACGGCGTTGGTCAGCGCGCACGCCCGACCGCAGGCGCCGCAGGCCGTCGCCGCGGTGTTGAGGTTGGTCTCGCAACCGTTGCCGGGCATCGCGTCGCAGTCGCCGAAACCCGCGGTGCACGTGAGGCCGCAGGCGCCGCCCGAGCAGGTCGCCGCGCTGTTGGCGGGCGACGGGCAGGCGTTGCCGCAGGCGCCGCAGTGGGACAGATCGCTCGACGTGTTCACGCAGATGTTGAGGTCGGGGCAGAACGTGGTGCCCGCCGGGCAGGAGCTCACGCAGGTGCCGCCCGAGCAGCGGGTGCCCACCGCGCAGGCCGTCCCGCACGCGCCGCAGTTGGCGTTGGTGTTGAGCGGCGTCTCGCAGCCGGTGGCGGCCATCGCGTCGCAGTTGCCGAAGCCCGTGTCGCACGAGGCGACGCTGCACGCGCCCGCGGTGCAGCCCGCGGTGGCGTGCGCGAGGGTGCAGCTCGTGCCGCACGCGCCGCACGCGCCGACGGTGGTGTTGAGGTCGGTCTCGCAGCCGTTGGATGGGTCGGCGTCGCAGTTGCCGAATCCGGTGTTGCAGGCGCCCACGCCGCAGGTGCCTGCGGTGCAGGCGCCGGTCGCGTTGGCGAAGGTGCACGCGCTCCCGCAGCGGCCGCAGTTCGCCGCGCTCATGTTGAGGTCGACCTCGCAGCCGTCGGCCGCCATCGTGTTGCAGTCCGCGAGGCCCGCGTTGCACGAGGCGACGGTGCAGGCCCCCATCACGCACGCACCGACCGCCCCCGTCGGTGCACAGGCGGCGCCGCATGCGCCGCAGTGAGCGAGGCTGCTGCGCGTGTCCACGCAGGCGCCGTCACAGAGCGTGCTCCCGGCGGGACACGATGGGACGTCCGCGACGTCTACCTTGCTCGCGTCGCCCGTCGCCCCATCGCCGATCGGACTGGCGTCCGAGCCACCGTCCGAAGAGAGGACTGAACCGTCCGCGCCGAGGTCGGCGACGGGGACGTCCCTGCCTCCCACGACGCTCTCCGGCTGACAGCCCGACGCCGCGACCTGCGCGGCAAGCAAAGAAACCATGATGAAACGCCTCACGGAGACCTCCTCGAAGGTGCGGCGATGAAGGGATCCATCCCGCGTGCGAGGCCCGTGTGCGACCGATGTGCCAGTCGACGGATTCGTCTCTCTTCCGGCGAATGTCCGCTCGACGGCGGCGACCCTTGTGATTGAGCTGACGCCGGGTCTCACAGGCGTTGTACGCGCGCCGCACAACACACCGCGCGACGAGGACCGACGACGGTCGGAAGGGAGCCCCGTCGATCGCGACGTCGTACCCGAGGTCGGCGCGCTGATGGGGAGAGCATCGTGCCCGCGCCGAGGTCGGCACGCAGCGCGAACCGCGAGAGGACCTGCGCCGAGCACTTGCCGGGGACCAGCGCGAGCGCCGCGGCGGCCAGCCCAGCGAGCGCGCTGGCGTGACTCGAACGAGGTGACGCGGCGGGCAGCCGGGTCGGCGGGGGACAGGCCCGACGGTGGACGAGGCGCGCGAGGTTCATCGAAGCTCGCACTCCGCAAACGACGTGCCCCCGGCGACCTCCGAGAAACTCGCGGCGACCGTGGCGACGCCGCGCGGGTCAGTTGTTGGGAGCGCCGTTGCAGATCCAGGCGCGGATCAGGTCGATCTGGCTGTTCGGCAGCGGGCCGCCGTTGACGGGCATCATCCCGCCGGAGCAGAGCCCGACGCCGGTCAGCTTGTTGACGAGATAGCTCGTCGAGACCGAGCCGCGGACGACGCGCACGCGACTTGAGCAGGCCGACGAGGCAACGCCCACGAGGCTGGCGTACGACGACCCGGACACGAGCGACATGCCCGCGGCGGGTCGCATGCCGCCGTGGCAGCCGGTGGTGCAGCTCGCCGTGAAGATGGGCTGCACCTGCGTGGACAGGCTCACCGACGGGCCGCACCCGGCGCAGACGCCCGCGGTGCAGGTCTGACCCGTGGTGCACGCCCGACCGCAGGCGCCGCAGTTGGCGCTGTCGGTCTGGAGGCTCACGCAGCTCCCGCTGCACAGGGTGGTGCCACTCGGGCAGGTGCTGGCGCAGACGCCCGCCGTGCAGGCCTGCCCCGTGGTGCACGCGCGACCGCAGGCGCCGCAGTTGGCGTTGTCCGTCTGGAGGCTCACGCAGCTCCCGCCGCAGAGCGTCTGCCCGGTAGAGCAGGCGCACGCGCCCGCGGTGCAGGTCTGGCCCGCCACGCACGCCCGACCGCAGGCACCGCAGTTGGCGCTGTCGGTCTGGAGGCTCGCGCAGGTCGTGCCGCAGAGGGCCTGGCCCGTCGGACACGTGCAGACTCCCGCCGCACAGCTCTGCCCCGCAGCGCACGCCCGACCGCATGCGCCGCAGTTGGACGCGTCGGTCTGGAGGTTCGCGCAGCTCCCCCCGCAGAGCGTCGTGCCGCTCGCACACGAAGACGTGCAGACACCGGACGTGCAGCTCTGCCCCGCGGCGCAGTCGCGACCACACGCGCCGCAGTTGGACGCGTCGGTCTGGGCGTTGACGCAGACGCCACCGCACAGCGCCTGGCCCGACGGACAGACGCACACGCCGCTGGCGCACGAGAGCCCAGCCGCGCAAGTACGACCGCACGCGCCGCAGTTGGACGCGTCGGTCTGGAGGTTGGCGCAGCCACCAGAGCAGAGGGTGACGCCGCTGGCGCACGAGGAGGTGCAGACGCCGGACGTGCAGGTCTGCCCGGACGCGCAGGTGCGACCGCAGGCGCCGCAGTTCGAGGGGTCGATGGACAGGTTGGCGCAGGAGCCGCTGCACGGCGTCGTGCCGCCGGTGCAGGCGCCGCGGGTGCAGACCCCGAGGTTGCAGACGAAGCCCGCCCCGCAGGTGTTGCCGCACGACCCGCAGTGAGACGAGCTCGTCTGCGCGTTGACGCAAGCGCCGCCGCAGAGCGCGAGACCGGCCGAACAGGAGCAGGCCCCCGCCGCGCAGACCTGTCCCACGCCGCAGGAGCGACCGCAGAAGCCGCAGTTCGAGGCGCTCGTGTCCGTGTCGACGCACACCCCGCCGCAGAGGGACTGCGTGCCGGCGCAGACGCAGGCTCCCGCCGCGCACGTCTGCCCCGCCGCGCAGGTGCGCCCGCAGGCGCCACAACTCGTCGCGCTCGTACGAGTGTCGACGCACGCACCCGCGCAGAGCGTGAACCCCGCCGCGCAGGAGCACACCCCACCCGAGCAGGTCTGCCCGGCGGCACACGCGCGACCGCACGCGCCGCAGTTCAAGGCGCTCGTCTGGATGTTTACGCAGGCGCCACCGCAGAGCATCTGGCCGGTGCCGCAAGCGCAGACACCCGCGGTGCAAAGTTGCCCCGCCACGCACGCGCGCCCGCAGGTGCCGCAGTTCAGCGGGTCGGCGGCGAGGTCGAGGCAACGGCCGCCGCACGACGCCTGCCCCGTCGGGCACGTCACGCCGTCGACAGGGACGTCCATGGGAGGATCGACCCGCGCGTCCATCGACCCGTCGGACTGGGCGACACCCGCGTCGACCGCGGCGTCGCCAGCGCCAGCAGAGAGCCCGCGTATCCACTCGGCGACGCACATCTGCTGATCGGCGGAGAGGGCGGGCGAACCCTGTGGCATGCGGCGACCGCACTCGGGCGTCGCCTGAGCGATCTTCACGTAGAGCTGCGAGCGCTCGGGCGCCCCGGCGATGACCAGCCTCTCCCCGTCGCAGCCGACCGACGGCGCCCCGATCACACGTCCTTCGAGGCCCGGGGAGACCAGGTCGAGTCCGTAGGTCGGGTTGCGGGCGTCGTGACACCCGGAGCTGCCGCAGTGCGGGGCGAACACCGTGCGCTGCACCGAGTCGGTGGTTGGCAGGCAGGCGCCGCCGGCAGGGGGTCCCAGGAGGGGCACGTCGCCCGCACACGCAGCGAGGTTCGCCACCAGCACCAGAAGGAAGAAGGGTCGGGTCAGTCGCTCCGTCAAGCGTCGCATCGCGACTTCGTTCATCACCAAAAGCTCCGCGGGTGGCGCCGGTCGAGCGGTCGAAGGTGACCGACTCCGCGACGGCGTTGGGAGGCCGACAGCAAGACGTGTGCACCATGGCGGTGTCGCGCCGTGGAGGACGCAAACGAGGTGCAGTTGTGTCGACCCGGACCAGCGCTGTACGCGCTTCGCACAGCGATTTCCGCCGGTGAGATGGAGGCGAGAGTTCCGAGAGACCGCGCAGTGCCGTCCACCCGAGCGCAGGGCGCGGCGACCCGGCCGAGACCGCCGTCAGAAGTTCCGCGCGATCGGCAGCGCCTGGACGCCGGAGAGGACCGGTCGCCTTGGCTGGATGGGGGGACCAACTCGCCCGGATGTAGCCCACGGGCGGTTCACGCCCCTCGCAACGGGCTGCTTCGCGTCGGCCGACTGAGATGGCCCTCCGTCGTGATCGGGCGCGACGGAATCCATCGGTCCTTCATCGGAGGAAGCGCTGTCGACGAGAGCTTCACCTGACACGCGAGGCTCCTCCTGCTCACGGGACACCTCGACGCGATGCGGTCGTTGCGTCGGGGTGAGAGACGGCGACGAGGGAGGCCGCCAGATCGCGATGGTCACCACGAACGACACGAGCGCACCTGCCAGCATCGGCACGAGCCAGTATCGGTAGGGATCGCGCCCTCGGATGGGCCGCGGTGAGGGCGACGGCCGCGTGCGCGGCTCGTCCAGCGGGACAGGAGCGGGGGGAAGAGAGACCGCGACGATGGATCCCGCCCCGAACGGGCGCAGGGCATCGAGGAACTCAGACGCGCTGGAGAACCTCCGATCACGATCGCGTTCAAGGGCCCGAAGCACCGTGCGCTCGAGCTCTACCTCGACATCGGGAGCACCCCCGCGCGGTGGCTCGGGAGGGAGCGTTCCGCGCACGACCTCAAGGAAGAACTCGCTCTGGTTCTTGCCGCCGTAGGGCACCTTGCCGCAGAGGAGTTCGTACAGGATCGCGCCGACGGCGAAGAGGTCCGCGCGGTGGTCGATGTCGCGGCGCCCCATCCACTGCTCGGGTGCCATGTAGCCCGGTGTCCCCATGATCACGCCCTCCAGGGTGCTGTGGCCGAGGATGGCGAACGGCGGGCGAAACTTCGAGATGCCGAAGTCCAGCAATCTGACTTGTGCCGCCTCCTCGGGGCCCTCGAGGAAGACGTTGTCGGGCTTCATGTCCCGGTGAATGATCCCCTTGGCGTGGGCGCTCGCGAGGGCAGAGAGGACGTGCCCGACGATCTCGCACGCCTCCATCGGCGGGAGACGCTTCACGCGGGTGAGTCGCTGGGCGAGCGTCTCACCGCGCAGTCGTGTCATCACCAGGTACGGCATCCCCTGGTGGGTGCCGCTGCCCAACACGTCGACCACCGCCGGATGCCCGACGTCGGCAGCCGCCCGCGCCTCGCGAGCGAACCGTCGGGTCGCCTCCTCGTCCCGGGCGAACCGTCGATGGAGAACCTTGATCGCGACGTCGTCGCCCCCGACAAGAGGCGTCGCCTCGTAGACGGTGCCCATCGCTCCTTCGCCGAGCTTTGCGCCCACCCGATAGCGGCCGTCGAGCTCCATGCCAGGCTCGATCAACACGTCGCCCACCGCCTGCGCGAGAGCGCGCACGAGAGACTGCGGCGGCCGCGCGCAGCGACCGGCAGCGGTCGGTCAGATCGTGGAGGCGCCACTGCCCATGCCCTCCCACCTCACCGGGTCATCGGAGCGGTCGCGGGTACCGCCTCACTCGCATTCGACGCCCCTCCGCACGCGACGCTGCGAGAGAGGTGTCGGAGGTCACGGACGACGCATCGCATCCGGTCGGTCCCGATGCGCGCGTCCTCCAACGCGTCAGCGATCTCGCGCAGGCGGGACGTGAGCATCTCCTCCGGGGAGAGGATGCCGTCGAGGGCCCGAGCTCCGAAGCGAGCGAGAAGCTGCGCCTCGCGCTGCGCCAGCGCCTCGACGAGACGGGGGATCTCGCTTGCGATGTGCTCGACGTTGCTGAGGACGTAGGTGAGCGGATTGGCCAGCGCGCACGCCAGGCCGTCCCACGTCCCCCGAAACCCTGGTGGGCCGTCCATGTCGCGCGCGACCTCCATCACCGCAGGGTCTCCCCAGGCGCTGGTCACTCGAACGGTGACGAGCCACAAGCTGACCGCCTCGCCGTCCTTGCGAAGGTAGCGAACCTCGCGCGGGGACCCTCGGTCGGTCGGGTCGACGGATTCCCGTCGCGCGCATTCGCCTGCTCGATCATCCGGGTGCAGGGTGTCGCTCAGCGCGTGGCCCGACACCTCGTCGATCGAGACGTAGCCCAGCCGACTGACCCACGCGGGGTTGGCGTACACGATCCGGCCGTCACGGTGGACGACGATGGCATCGGACATCTGCGCGACGAGGGCGAGCAACTCACCGCCCTCCGACCTCACCGGCGGTCTCGCGCCGAAGACCGGACCGAGCGGCGGAGCGTCGGTGCGGGATCCACCCTCGCACCCATCGATCACAAGACGACGACCATCAACGTTGTCGATCTGGCTCATGGACGGTCTCCCTGGTGATGGTTCGCGCGCGCACCGATCTCGTCTGTGCGACCGATGTGCCAGTCGAGGGAGTCGTCTCCATTCCGACGAATGCCCGATCGACGGCGGCGATCGCTGTGATCGACCTGGCGGCAGAACCCACACGCGCTGTACACGCAGCGCACAACGCCGGAACACGTCGGACGACGGCCATCGTGGGCTTCGCCCGACGAAGCGAACACGCCGTTGCGGTGTCATCCACGCGGCACCGACGACCGCGCCCGACGCGCGGCGTGCGCGAGCGGGTCGCCGGCCGGGTTGGCGTCGGCCCGCCGCGTCGTCGCCCAGGCCGTGCTCGACACCTCCATCGACCTGCGCGCCGATCACGGGCGCGCGTTTCCGGTCGTCGACCCCGACGGGCGCGAGCTCACCATCCGCTGCGGTGTGGCGCTCTTCGATGCGACCGGACGCGAGTGATGGGCGGGACGGACACTTCGCCTCGGAGACGGCGCCGATGTCGGGCTCACCGCGGGGTGCTTCGCCACCTGCGAGCCGCCGACGTCACGCGACACGACCCCGGGGCAATATCCGGTTCGCCGAGGAGGTCCGGCGACCGCTTCGGGGCGGTGCCCCCCGATGCCGCCGACCCTGTGGAGGCACCGGCATGCGAGCGGCACAAACAACAACGCCCCCCGAGCATTTGTCCGGATGTCATCCGGGCTCGGGAGGCGCTGTTGCCGAAACGCTCTCTCACAAGCGTTTCGATCGGGTGACCCTAACGGGACCCGGACATACCCCGTAGGGCCAATTGTGCGGCTCCACAGGCAGATCGTGTGACTGCCGGGTCGGCGACCGGACTGCGCCCCGCCGGTAGACCCGTCGGCTCCCGCGGCGCCCGTGTCCGCGCGGCGCATCGATTGCTCCATCACGGCGGCCATGGGCACTCCTTCCTTCCGGTCCGTCGGGCAGGCGACGCGTGAGTCGAGCCCGTCGACGACCCGGACCGTGGGTGGCTGGAGGCCATGTGTCGGGTCGCCGCGGCGCGGTCACTCTCGTTCGCGCGGGACCTCCCAGGTCACGAGATCGCGACTCCGCGCGAGACCCAGCCGCGCGTGCCCCCGGCCGCTGAACGTCCGCGTCTCCGTGCTGCCGGCGTAGAGCAGGTAGAAGAACCCGTCCTCTTCGCGGGCGTCGGTCAGGAACGCCGCGTTCGCACGCTCGTACAGGAGTGGCCGGCCGGTGTTCCAGCGCTGCTCCTCGATCGCGAGTTCTCGCACGAGCGTCCACCGCCGGAACGAGTCGGGGTCGTTCTCGTCGCCGTCGAGCCGGTACAGGTTCGGCCGGCGAAGCAGCGGGATCGTCGTCGCGAGCAGGTGCCACTGCCCGTCGATGCGGATCGGCTGGTAGTTCTCGAGCATCCCCGGCGCCACGTCGCCGAGGAGCCGCCACGGGCCGTCGAGCGAGCCCGAAGCGGAGTGCGCGACGTGCGCGGTCTGGTCAAGCGTGAAGAAGAGCATCGCGCCGACACCGGTGAACTCTCCAGCGACCACGGGGGATCTTTCGACGCGCGTCGTCTGCCCGTGAGCTTCGCGATCTGGGCGTTCTGGCAATTGAAGCGGATCCGTGCCGGATCGAGTGGGGCGCTGGAGCACTCATTCTCGTCGTCGGGTGCGCTCGCTTGAAGCCTCCAGGGTTTGCCGATACCCATCCCAGCCATGTCTATGCGTCGTTCGCGGGGAGTGGTGGCGGTCGGGCTCTGCCTGGCGCTCGGGGGCTGCGCGGGGGATACGTCGCTCGCGCCCGCGACGCCCGGGCCGGTCGGACTGCAGGTCACCGAGATCGCGCTGCCCGCGCCGTCGACGTGGGCGCGCGCGGCCGATCGGCACGTCGCCGAGTTGGGCGCGGTTCGCGTCGAAGTGTCGCCCGAGACGCTGACGGTGCGCGACGACGCCGGCGCGACCGCCTCGCTGCGCACCCGACGGGCGGGGCCCGCCGCGGTCGAGCGGGTCGACGATCGTACGCTCCGGCTCTGGGATGGCCGCGCGGTCGAGGAGCTACGCCTGGGCGCTGACGGGTACGAGCAGTCGTGGCGCTACGACGTCTCGCCGGGGCGCGTGGCGGTCACGGTCGACGTCGAGCAGCTCTCGCTCGATCGCGCCGACGGCGAGGGCCTGCACCTCCGCGGGCCGGGCTCGCTGCGACTCCGCTACGGGCACGGGACCTGGGTCGACGCCGACGGTCGTCGCACCCCGGTCGCGGCGACGTGGCGCGGCGGGGCCATCGTGCTGGAGGTCCCCGACGACGTGGTGGCCGCGTCGCGCTTCCCCGCGGTGCTCGACCCCGAGGTCGCGGTCGAGGCGCAGCCCGCCGTCAGCGCCTACGCTCCGACTTACCCCCTCGCGCTCACCGCCGGGGGGCCGGGCTACCTCCTCTGGTGGGCGCCTACGGACAGGCTGGACACCACCCCCGGCGAGGGGCAGCGCCTCGACGCGGCGGGGCGGGTGATCGACCGCACGGTGTTCCGCCTGCCGCGCCCCGGGGCCTGGCTGCGCGTGGCGAGGGCCGGCACCGGGTGGCTGCTCTTCTCGCGCGGGCCCGGCGGAGTCCCCGACGTGTACGAGCTGCCCGGTACGGGCGACCCGCTGGCGACCCCGTCGCCGTCGTCGGAGGCCGGCGCGGGTGACACGCGTCTCTACGACGTGGTCGACGACGCGGCGTGCGGCGCGAGCGACTGCATGACCGTAGGCACCTGGCGGTCGACCGACGACAGCGACCTGGGGGACACCGGGCGGCTCGCGGGGTCGATCCGCGACCTGCGCGGTCGGGCCCCAACGTCTCTGGCGCGCTCGCGGCTGCACTTCGAGATCGCCGCGGTCACCGGACCCCGCGTCGCGCCCGCGGCCGGGGGCTTCCTCGTCGCGTGGACGGACGTGACCTTCGGTACGACCTCGCGCGACGCCCGCGTCGTCAAGGTGCGCGCCGACGGGACCCTCGCCGAGCCCGAGGGCCACGCCGTGTCGAGCTGGGGCTACGACCGCGTCGCGGGTTGTCTCGCGAGCAACGGCACCTCGGCGCTGCTCGTCTGGTCGGCCAGCCGGGCCACGGGCACCCGTGCGGCGGGCGTCTACGCGTCACAGCTCGACGACGCGGGCGCGCCGGTCGGCGACCCGAGGTACCTCGGCACCGGCGGGGCCGCGCGATGCACGCTGAGCTGGACCGGGACCCAGTACGTCCTCGCCCGCGCCGGTCGCATGCGGCTCGACGCGACGGGCACGCCACTCGGCCCGGTCGGCGCCGCCGAGCCCGCGCAGAGCCTCGCCGCGGGTACGGCGAGCAGCCTCCTGGTCGTGAACAGCTCCACCCTCGGGGCCGCGACCTACGGCGTCACCAACACGCCCGTCGGCCCCGTCACCGGGCTCTACGCGTACATCCAGGCGCAGTCGGCGGCCGCGCTCTTCCACGACGGGAGCGACCTCTTCGTAACCTGGGTGACCGAGGGCGACGGGGGCCTGAGCGGGGGCTACCGCGCGATGCGGGTGCGCGGCGGCTTGCCGATGATGCCCACCTCGACGGCGGTCCCGATCCCGCTGGCGAGCGGTCCGTTCCTCGCCGCGGTGCAGGGGCTACAGGGTGCCTTCAACGGCAGCGACTACCTCCTCCTCAACAGCCCGTACTCGGTGTCCACGTCGCGCTACGGGATCGCCACTATCAGCCTCGATCGCTCGGGCGGCACCACCCGCGCCGCAGCGACGGCATCCATCTTCGGGAGCTCGACGAAGTACAGCTTCGAGCGGATGCGCAACACCACGAGCGGCTTCATCGCGGCGCAGCGCTGCCGAAGCGTGATGTGGATCGGCCCCGGCTACGACGTGACCTCCCGCAGCCCATACGTCGTCGGCAACGGCCCGCCGGACGGGTGCGCCGCGTCGATGGAGACGATCGGCGACACCGTCTACTTCGCGTTCGTCAACTGGGACACCAGCCCCGCGCCGGGGGTGTACGGGATCCGCTTCGACCGCAACGGCGACCCCATCGACGGCTCCCCGCGACGGATCACGACGTCGGTGTACACCGGCGCGACACTGTACGCGGGCGGTGGTCGCCTGCTCCTCGTGCTCTCGCTCGGCACAACGTTCCGCACGATCGAGCTCATGCCCGACTGGACGGTGGTCCGTGACGTCCCCGGTCCGGGCACCGCGCCGTGGCGGGAGCGGGTCTTCGACGGCACCCAGCACGTGCTGATCAACACCGACGGGGACATCGGCTACCCCTTCCGGCGCTACGTCACCGCTCAGCGGATGTCGTCGCACGGCGACCGCCTCGACGCCGCGCCCATCCGGGTGGCCGAGATCACGGGCAGCCCGCTGATCTTCGGATCGGTCCCGATCTCCGTCGCGTCGCTCGGCGATGGGGTCACCTACGTCGCCTACGCGAAGAACGATCCGCTCGTCTCCCGGACGCGCATCAGCCTCGTCTCGATCAGCAACGCGTCGCTCGGCGCCGACGCCGGAGCCGACGCATCGACCGCCGACACTGGCGTCGCCGACGCGGTCGTGGACGCCGGGGCTCGTGACGCCGGCACGGACGCCCCGGTCGCCTCCGACCTCGGCTCACCCGACGCGGGCGCGCGCGACGTTCCTGCGACGGACAGGCCGGCCTCGGACGGCACGGTCGCAGTCGCGGATACCGGGCCCTCGGACGCAGCGTTCACCGACGTCGCGACTGCCGACGTCGCTACGGCGGACGCCGCGAGCGCGGACGCCGTCGTCTCGGACGCGGTCACCACGGACGTCGCGGTCGACGCCGCTACCATGGCGGACGCCGTAGTCTCGGACGCGGTCAGCACGGACGTCGCGGTCGATCGCACCGCCCCCGCGGACGCGGTCACCACGGACGTCGCGGTCGATCGCACCGCCCCCGCGGACGCCGCGGGCGGCGGGATAGACGTGGGAGGCGGGACGGACGTGGGAGGTCGCTCGGGCTGCTCGTGCACGACCGCGGGCGACGCCTCGTCGCCCCGTTCGGCGTGGTGGCTTCTTGCGCTCGTGGCGCTCCCGAGGCGCCGTCGAGAGCGAGCCTGACCCCGTCACGTCGACCGCCCTCGTCGCACGCTCAACCCTGCCCGCAGCAAGACCACCCACGAGCTCCTTTCGCCGGGCTCCTGCATTGGCGCCTTGTCGTACGCATGGACGTACCCGGCGAGCCAGCGTGAATGTGGCTGCCGCAGTGGTGTCTCCAGGGCGTCCAGTTGCGGCTGCCGGGGTTCTGAGCCCGTCTTCCGCCCCCTGAACGTCCGCCCTCCCTGGGCTGGCAGCGTCGGTCGTTAGACCTGGAGCTGCGCGTGGGTGGCGACGTCGAGGATCACCCGCACCTCGCCGTGCCACCCGAGCGAATGGAGCACGCTCTGGGTGCGGGACGGCAGCGCGCCAACGCTCTGCCGCACCTCGCTTCCCACGCGGAACCGCACGAGCGCGACGGCCTGAAAGAAAACCTCTACCCGATCGACCAATGGCGCGCGCGTGCGTCCCGTCGGCGGGATCGAAGCCAACGCCCCCGAGGCCTGACGCTCCATCAGCGTCCACGCCGTCAGCGCCCACACGCACACCGCCACCAGCGAGCGGATGCGCGCGTCGTTCTGCACGAACAACGGGTGCACCGCCAATGGACCCTTGAGCAGGTGGTGGTCCCGCTCGATCCGACCGCGCCCCTTGTACCGGCGCACGGCCCACTCGCACAGCGCCTCTTCCGAGAGGCCCGTACGGTTGGTCACCAGCGGCCACCGGCCGTCGCGGCGCGGCGCCGCCGACCGCGCGGCCTCGTCGCGCGTGCGACGCAGCGCCAGCAGACCCGACTCGGACAGAACTTCCGTGGATAGGTAGCGTGCGGCCAGGCCGTGGCGTGTGAGCAGCGTCCGCAGCTTCTTCTGGGCCGTCTCCAGCGTCTTCATTCGGCCTTGGTTGAGCGACGCCGCCAGCGCATCCAGTCCCGTCTCCAACCGCGCTCGTGCCCGCGTGCGTTCGGTGGCCTCCTGCTAGGCGCGGATCGAAGATCACCAGATGCGTCCCCGCGTCGGCGACGCCATTCACCGGGAAGCGGCCCGCGAGGCAGGCTAGGTACCGCACCGGCTCCCGCTGCCGTTGGAGTGACCCGGTCACTTCCGTCGTGGGCTCGGCGGCGCAGACCCACTGCACGACCTTGGGCCCCATCGCGATCGGCACGAGGAAGATGCCGTCGGCCGCTGCGACGGCGTCCATGTTGGCGCGCGACCACATCCGCTGTCGCCGCTGACGACGACAGGATCGTGAGGGACGCAGGCACGCAGCGAGCGCAGCGCCTCCGGGACCGTCGAGACGTCGGCGGTGTTGCCGCGATGGACGGCGTGAGCGCGCGGCACCTCGCCGTCCTCGGTGGTGACGGTGCCCACGACGATCTGCTTGTGATCGCTGCGCCCGTCCTTGCTGTGGCCGCGCGCGGCGAGCTCGCTGTCCTCGTAGGCACCTTCGAGCCAGAGACTGGTGGTGTCGTAGTGGGCGTCGATCGTGCGCAGGGCGAGGGTCCCGATCAGACTCATGGTGAGGGCGGTCTGAGCGTCGCGCACCTTGTCGCCGAGCGCGTCAAGGGTGCAGCCGATGCGGTCGTCAATTGCACTTGGCGGCGTCGAGGCCGAGCAGCACGTCCACACCCGAGGCGCGCATCCAATCCTCGATGCGCGAAAGCGGATGCGGGTCGAGCAGGCGGCTGAGCATCAGCACCTCGATCACGGCGCCGTGCGACAGCTCCGACTCCCTCGGCAGCCGAGTGTCGATCACCGCACCCACGCCCATCCGGCGGATCAGGCCGAGCCGCAGCGCCGCGCGACCGCAGGGCACCGCGTCGAGCGCCTCGACCGATACGTCGGGCGCCGAAGCACGTGGCCGAAAGCTGGCGCGGATCTCACGCCTGTTGGAGGGCCACACTCGATCGGTCGGCAGCATACTTTCTGCGCGAACGGGTCGGACGTCCAGGGTGCGGAAGACGCGCTCTGAACGCCCCGCACCCTCCGCGAGTCTTCGCTCGCATGTTAGCGTCCCCCCGATCGTCCGCGACCGACCCCTGCAGGGAGGTCGTCGACGTCCCACCCCTGGGGGAACGATCCATGTCCATACGTCAGAACCGTCTCTGGCCGCTGGTGTTTTCCGTTGCGCTGACCGCGTGCGGCGCGCCCGACGTGACATCCACGCCGGGGCCCGAAACCCCCTCCGCCGCGTCGCCGCTCGCCGACGATGGGTCGTGGCGCGTCTCCGCGTCGCAGGGCGTCGTCTCCCTCGTCTCCGACGAGCCGCAGGCCACGCTCCACCTGCGCACGGCCTCGGTGGCGATCGGCCAGCGGAGCGAGCTGCGGCTCCCGTCGCTCGTCGGGGCGGGCGCGCCGACGCTACCGTGGGAGCACTGCGTCGAGGAAGTGGTCCCGCGGGCGACGGGCGTCGAGCAGCGCTGGCGCTTCGACGCGCGCCCCCCGACCGGGGGCGACCTGGTCGTGCGGGTGGGGCTCGACGGCGCCTCCTTCACGTCCGCCGACGCCGACGGGCTGCACTTCTCCGCCCGACCCGGCACGTCGCTCGTCTACTCGCACGCGACCTGGGTCGACGCCGACGGGCGCAGGGTCGAGGTGCCGGCGCGGTGGGAGGACTCGGCGATCGTGCTCCGCGTGCCGGCCGAGGCGCTGCGGGACGCGCGGTACCCGGCGGTGCTCGACCCCGTGCTCCAGCAGTCCATCGTGCCGGGCCCGACGCCCGCGAGCGGCAACCCCGCGCGGGGCGGCGAGTTCCCGTCGCTCGCGGTCTCGCCCGACGGCACGGTCGGCCTCGCGGCCTGGTTCGAGGTCCGCGTCGTGGTCGCGCCCGGCGCCAGCCTCCCTTCGAACTCCAACAACGTCATCGTGGCGCGCTTCAACACCGCCACCGGCGAGGTGCTCGACCCCGCGGGCATCCCGCTCGCGAACTACCTGACCTTCGCCAGCACGACCCTGCCGGACCTCTCCGTGGCGGCGACGCCGGGCGGCTTCCGGGTCGCGGTGCCCACGTCCACCGCCCTCTCGATCTACACCGTCCCGTTCAGCGGGCCGTTGACGGACGCGCCCAGACAGATCGCGCGCGCTGGAGCCACCGTGACCGCGGGCGGCATGGCCTGCACCGCCACGGTCTGCCTCGCGGCCGCGACGATCAACAGCGGGGTGATGATCGCGGCGCGCTTCGCCGCCGGGACCGGACTCCTGCTCGACGCGGAGCCGGTCACCATCGCGACCGCGCGCGAGAACCCCTCCGTCGGCACCAACGGGACGGACTTCCTCGTCGGCTGGAGCAATTCCACCCCCACCGTCACCCGAGTGCGCAGCACCGCGACGGTCCCGGTGGACGTCCCGCCGGTGCCGCTCACCGGGGTCAGCACGACGCCCCTCGCCATCACTGGGGACGCGGCGTCGTGGCAGGTCGCGTGGAACTCCCGCACCACCGTCGCCCAGACCTCGTCGACCACGCAGGTCGCGCTCCTCCGGCCCGACAACCTCCAGGTGATGGGCGCGGGCCCCGTCACCCTCGGCCCGGCGAAGCCCTCGGAGGGTCCCGCGATGGCCCGCGTCGGCACCAACCTCGGCGTGGCGTGGAGCATCGGTGACCTGAACCCCTCACTCAGGTTCGCGCGCGTCAACGCCGCGACCGGCGCGCTCGTCGATGCCTCACCGCAGACCGTCTCCACGACGCGCTTCTCGCAGGTAGTGTCCGCCGCGATCGTCGGCCTCGCAGACCGCTGGATCATCGGCGGTCAATGGACCTCAACCTCGCCTTCGAGTTCAGCGCCGTCCAGGCAGTGGGTGCGGGCGGTTCCGATCACCGGCGCGGCGGCGCCCTCCGACGCGCAGGTGATGGACCTCGGCGTGGTCGCCGCCATCCAAGACGATCCGGTGGTCGCATTCGACGGGACGAACG
This sequence comes from Polyangiales bacterium, assembly GCA_044229975.1. Lineage (GTDB taxonomy): Bacteria > Myxococcota_A > Polyangia > Polyangiales > SCUS01. The sequence goes on along the minus strand of JBGARZ010000027.1, from coordinate 48,987 downwards.
CCCTGGTGGTCTGGCGCGAGCGGCGCAACGGCAGCGGGACCGGCATCTACGCCGCGCGGGTGCGCGGGTCGGACGGCGCGGTGCTGGACGTCCCGGCGGTGCCGCTCTCTGCCGTCGGCTCGTGCCCGGCCGTGACCGCGGGCGGCGGGCGTTGGTTCGTGGCCTGGAGCGACGGGACCAATTGCAGCGGTCTCGTCCAGGGCGCCCGCTTGAGCGCCGCCGACCTCTCGGTCCTCGACGCGACGCCCGTGCGGCTGACGCCCGTGGCCTACGCCACCTCGCAGTACTCCGTCCGCGGCCTGGGCTTCGACGGCACCAGCTTCGTCGCGATGCTCACCCAGGCCGACGGCTTCTACCAGGTACGTGTCGACCCCGCGGACGGCCGCGTCCTCTCCCCCTCGGGCACGCTGGTCGCTGCCCGCTCGGCGTACAGCGGCAACGCGCTGCCGCTGTCCTGCGACGTCACCGGGTGCGTGACGTGGGGCAGCCGGTCCGTGACGTCCGGGGGTCAGACGACCCTCTCGGTGTACGCGCAGGGACTCCCGGGCAGCCTGCACGCCACCTTCAGCCGCACGATCTTCTCCACCACGAGCACCAGCACGGTGGTGGGCGCGGACGTCTCCGTGCGGGGCCGCACCGTGACGGCGGCCTTGGGAACAGGCACCGACATCTTCAGCACCACCCGCCGCATGACGCTCTCGCGGAGCACCCTCAGCCCCGACGGCACCAGCTACGCCCTGGTCACGGGGGCCCCCGCGTCTCGGTCGTCGCAGTCGTCGTACCGGATCAGCGCTGACCCCGACGGCACGACCCTCTACGGCGCGCTGGTCGACGACCGCCTCTCGACCTTCGACGTCGGCGAGGACCTGTCCATCGCGGCGCCCGGGCTGGGTGTGTCGAGCGCCTCGATTGGGCTCCTGTCGAGCACGGAGTGGCGCCTGAACAACCTCGGCTCGCGGCGCTGGCTGATCACGTGGCGCGAATTCGCCCCCGCGTCACCGTACGGCAACTATCGGCTGCGGGCGGCGATCGTGGGACCCTCCCCGGCGCCGGCCGCCCTCGGGGCGGCTTGCACCACGGCGGCCGGGTGCGTGTCCGGCTTCTGCGCGGACGGCGTGTGCTGCAACACCGCCTGCGGCCTGGGTCTGACGAACGACTGCGTGGCGTGCAGCGTGGCGACCGGCGCCTCCGTCAACGGCACCTGCGCGACTCGCGCGTCGGGGTCGGTGTGCCGCGCGTCGGTCGGCGTCTGCGACGTCGCCGAGACGTGCAACGGGGTTTTGTTGTCCTGCCCGGCGGACGGGTTCCGGACCGACGGCAGCCCCTGCGACGACTCGCTGTCCTGCAACGGCAGCGAGACGTGTCGGGGCGGCGCCTGCCAGGCGGGGACCGCGCGGGTCTGCGACGACGGCAACCCCTGCACGACCGACCGTTGCGTCGAGCCCGGCACCTGCACGACCGCGCCCATCACGAGCTGCACGGCGGACGGCGGGACGGCGGACGTCGGGACGGCGGACGTTGGCGTTACGGACGGAGGGACGACCGACGCGGGCGCGACCGATGCGGGCACGACCGATGTAGGCACGACCGACGTAGGCACGACCGACGTAGGCACGACCGACGCGGGCACGACCGACGTGGTTGCGACCGACGTGGTTGCGACCGACGTGGTTGCGACCGACGTGGTTGCGACCGACGTGGTTGCGTCCGACGCGGGCACGACTGACGCGGGTCGGCGCTCGGACGTGCCTGTGACGGACGTTACCGACGCGGGCCTTCCCTCGATCGACGATGCGACGGCCGACGCCTCGGGCTTGGGTGACGATGCGGCCGCGAGCGACGCGGACGGGACGGCGGGAGACGACGCCGGACCGGTGACGTCGACGCCGACCAGCGGATGCGGGTGCCGAACCGGGACCACGAGCGGCCCGTCCGCCATGTGGTGGGCGATCGGCCTCCTGGGCGCGCTGTCGCGCCGTCGTCGCGGCCGCCGCACTGTGGACCTGACGCGCCCGATCAGTCAGCCGTCGCCTCGACCCACGCCGGGTGTTGAACCTCAATGAGCGTCAGCGCCTTCGCGAGCAGCACCTTGCCCGGCTCCACGCGGTGCCACGCCGACGCCCCGCTCGGGTGAGGCAGCGCGATCACGTCCGCCTCGACGCCGTGATACCGCGCGCGCTGCTGCGTCCCGATCACCTCCACCATCCTCCCGCGGTGCCCCAGCACCTGCTCGATGGCGAGCGCCCCCACCGGCAGGATCAGCCGCGGCGCGACGATCGCCGCCTCGCGCCACAGGAAGCGCTCGATCTCGTCGCCGTCAGGCTTGGCGAGTAGGCGAACCAACGCGGCACCCTCGTTGGCGCGGATCCGCCTTGGTCTACAGATCGGAAAGCGAATTGGCGGAGCGCCTCTGCGGGCGGGTGACAACCCACAACGAGGCGTCGGGCGCTTCGCCCAGTCGCGGATGGACACGACTACGACCACCCGTCCTGTGAGGCGTTCTTCCTGTAGGCGGGCGAGATCGACGGGCGGGGGGCCGACGCGACCGCCGGAGGAGCGGGCGGCGGAGTTGTTCGCGGCGCACGCCGCGGCCGCGACGCACTGGCTGACGACGCTCGCCGTCCAACCAGGGCCCGTCGCGAAAGTACGTCCAAGGGACGGTGGTTGCGGGCGGTGAGGAGAGAGGGATGAGCCGGATCTTTTCAGGCGACGAGGTCACGGTCCTTCAACCGAAACCTGTGACCGCGCTCGGTGGCGTTCTGCTCTCCGTCGGCCTCGTCGCGCTCGGGGTGTTGCTGCTCGTCGAGCGCGTGCACGCCTTCGGCCAGGTCGTGGCGTGGAGTTCCAACGTCTTCTTCGGCGTCTGCGGGGTCGTCGCCGGCCTCCAACTGGTGCCCCGCGCGTCGTTTCTTCGGGCGAGTCGCGACGGGTTCACGATTCGCAAGCTGTGGCGCGAGCAGACGTACCTCTGGAGCGAGGCCGCCGGGTTCGGCGTCACCGGATTCGAGCTCTGGCACGGGCCGTTTCGGCAAGACCACCGCGCGGTCGCGCTTCAACCTCACCGAGACCACCCGGGCGATGGCGAACCAGACCCTACTGGAGCTCGACGCCACCTTCAGCGGCTACGAGTGCGGCCTACCGGATGCCTACGGGTTCGATCACCAGCAGCTCGCCGACGAGTTCGAAGCCCTTCGTCGGCTGCACTCGAAGAGCTGACGTCGACGCCGGAACCAATCTCCGTCGCCCGTTGTCCGACCCGCATGTCCGGCGAGCCGACGGTGACTACCGCTCCCGACCCGATCGGCGTCGAGCAACCGGCCTCGATGGTCGATGCGGTCAACGCCCTCGCCGCGCGGCAGACCCGAACGATCCATCGGACCTTGCGGGCGTGGGCCGTGCTGGTGGTGCTGTCGGTGCTCGCGTTCTCGGCGTTCCTCGCACTGTGGTGGGTCGAGAACGATGTCCCGTTCGGGTGGTGCTTCCCGATCACCAGCGGCTGCTTCCGGGGCGGATGCGCCTGCTTCTTCTACTGGGGCGCGCGCACGATGGTGCTCCCGTGGCTCCTCGCCGCGACGTTGCCGTGCCTGCTCGTGCCGCTGCGGGCACCGGACGCAGCGGTCGACATGACGCGCGGGGCGACCCCCTATCGCGCCGACGGGCGCGCGACGGCCGCCAGCCCCGACGGCGCGAACGGGTTGCACTGGCGGCGGGCGAGGCGCGCGCTGATCGCGTCGGCGACGGCGGCGGGGCTCGTCGCGTGCGCGTGTCTCGACCCCTTCCTGACCTTCCCAGTCGACCCCGGCGGGTCGACGCTGTTTCGCGTCCCGAAGGTCAACGGCGTTGCGGTGCTCGACCTCGTCATCGCCGCAGCGGTCGTGCTCGCCTACCGTCGGGCCGCGCGGGCAAGTCGTTGAACCATCGACGCATGAGCCCTCGTCGTTCGGTGTCGAACCGTCGTGGAATGGGCCGCTGATGGCGGTCGAGATTCGAGAGGAGCCACCCGCCGCGCTCGCGGACTACGCGCGCGTGTCGATCGCGTTCGAGGTGAGCGAGCGCCTGATCGTTCTCCCGGCGGAGGCGGGGCCCGACGGCGCGCAGCTCTTCACCGAGCGGGTCGCCGCGCCGTACCTGAAGGACTACGACGCCGATCCGGATCATCCCCCGACCGCGTAGCCCGCGCGCTTCGACCTGTCGCACTGGGGAATTCTCGCGGCGTGGGCAGGACGGCGGGCGGGCAGCGCGGTGATCGCGTGGAACACGCCGGGTGTCGACCTGCTCGAAGGGCGCGCTGACCTCGTCGTGCTTTGGGCCCTGTGCGTGGCGCCGACGTGGCGCGGACGCGGCTTCGGGAGCGGCGCTCTACCTATCCCCCGCCGCGGCCCCCTCTCGCTCCATGATCCATGGGCGTCAGGGCAGTGGCACCGAGACCACCGTCGTGTCCTCGCCCGCCGACACGAGTTGATCGCCCCACCGGACGAGTGCTTCGACCCGCCCGAGGTGCAGGTCCCACTCGTGGATCAGCGCGCCGCTGGCGAGATCCCAGACCCGCACCTGACCGAGCTCGTAGCCCACGGCGATCCGTCCTCCCCCGAGCGGACACAACGCCGACGCCGAGCACGGCGCGCTGAGGCCGAAGCGGGCCTCCAGGACCTTCGCCTCCGGCCGTAGCACGCCGATGCGGCCGTCGTGGGCGCCGGCGAGCCACGTGCCGTCCTCCGTCACGGCGATCGCACCGGTCAGGCGCCACCCCTCGTCCGTCACCCGCCACGGCGCCTCCAGACGGACCGCGCCCGTGCGCGCGTCGACCAGCGCGATCCCTTGGTCTCGTATCAACGCCACGACCCCGTGCCGCGAGCGCGACGCCTCGATCCAGGCCGACTCGCCGTCTACCTCCCTCCGCCTGCGGACCCGGCCGTCGAGCTTCCGGCACTCGATCACCGCGGGCTCCTGCGGCACCGGGAACAGCGCGTTCCGGTGCCCCGCCACCCATACCCCGTCGCTGCTCCGACCGAGCAGCCGCACGGCCGCCCCGTCGCCACGGGCCTCCCCCGCGAGCGTGTGCGCGTCCAGCACCCCGAGTTCTCCATCCCGCGTGGTGGCGAGCAACCGGCGCCCGTCCGGCATCGCGTCCCACCAGCGCCCGCGTGACTCCGCCAGCACGTCCCCGGTGGTCGGGTCGTGCCGCCGCAGCGTGCCGCGGGCGTCGAGCGAGACCGGCCCGTCCGGCGTCGCCAAGAGCCGGATCACGTGGGACTCGGGCCCGCCGGGCGCGTTCACCCGCCGGCCGCTCGCCACGTCGTACACCTCCAGCGCGGGCTCCATGAATCCGCCGACGGCGAGCAGGGCGCCGTCCCCCGACACCGCGAGCCGGCCAGAGCCGCTGTGCCAGGCGAGCGCGACCCGCCGCACCTCCGCGCCGGTCTCGACGTCGAACACGAGCGCGCCTTCTCTCTCAACCCCGACCCACCACCGGCCCTCTTGGGGATAGGGCGTGATCCATCCCCGGTGCTCCACGCTCCAGCGGACGCGCCCGCCGGGATCGCACCGCACCCAGCGCCTGTCTCGCACGCACACGAGGTCACCGTCCGGCAGGATCTCGATCGTGCCTTCCGGCGGTTCGATGCTCGTGAGCAGGCGCCCTTCCTCGTCCCAGCGCAGCAGGTGGCGCATTTGCAGCGCGGCGAGCGACCCGTCGTCCAGGAACCGCAGCCGCGGCGAGTGGTGCTCCGGCAGCGACATCCGGCGCAGCACGCGCCGCGCGTCGGCGTCGATCACCACGACCTCCCGCCCGCCCAGCGAGCACGCGGCCAGCGCGCCCCGGCGAGCCGCCGAGCCGCCGTCGGGGCGGATGCCCTGCGGCCAGGGATCGATCTCCGACCAGGACGCGACGCCCAGCGCCTCCCCGGTGACCGGATCCCAGGTGCGGACGGTGTGGCCCCAGCCGCAGCGCGCCCGGAGGCGGCCCTGGTCGTCGAAGCGCAGCCCCTCGAGCCACCGCCAGTGCACCCGCATCCGGGTGGCTCCGCTGCGCCACCCCCCGGGCGGCACGGGCGGATCGTCGGGGCGGTACGATCGAGGCGGGGGGTCCATTGTACCGGTCAGGTCAACCCACCCGGCTCATGGGCCCTTCACCTCGACGGGCCCATGAGCCGGTTCACCTATCCCCTCACCCGCCGCCGCGACTGAAGCGGGGAGGCCTTGGAATCGGCCAGGGGGGCGCCACGGGAGCCAAAACAGGGATCGCCTCGCGATAGGGTACCGCCCGTGAGGAACGTTGCCGTCTCGGGCGAATCAGCGCCAGTGAGGGGGCCACGTTGAAGCACCGAACTGCCCGAGTCGAAGCAACTCCGCAACCGCTCCCGATCGGCAGGTGACCATGGACCGCGACGCACCGATCCACTTCGCTATCTCGATGACGACCCGCGTGTTGGGGCGGGCCCACCTCTGGGCCACCCGCAACACGGAGCAGGTGCCGCAGGACATCACCGAGTTCATCCAGTCGCCCGACGGCCTCGGGCCGGGCGCCGTCGGCGTGCTGCTCCTCCGCCCGGTCCGGCCTGAACCCCATCTCAGCCGGACCACCATTCGCGAGATCACGGTTGCGCTCACCCCCGCGCGCAAGGACGCGCTCGATGAGCTGAAGAATTGGTGCAGGACCACGCGCGAAGCGTCCACGCCGCGCTGGTCCGGCGCGCTGATGCAGGGCAGAGGGAAGATGCGCTTCGTCTCCCGCGCCGCCGTCGACGGAGGGAAGAACGACTTCACCCTGGTCGGCGACACGCCCGCGGACTGGCGCGCGAGCATCCTCGGGAAGCGCGCGGCAGCGCGCGGCATCCGCGTCGGCGTCGACGGACTGCACACCGAGGCGAGCTGGGAGATCTTCACCGATGACGCCAACGGGCACTTTGCGCTCGTCGTCCGTTCCGGCGAAGCCGGGCCGACCCTCGCGGTGCTCATCCTCAAGGTGGGCCGTGTGGTCGGGTCACGTGAGCTCACGGCTGAGGACCGACGCCGGATCGCGCTGGAAAATCTTGCGGCGGCTTCGTGGGAGATGGCGAGGGTGCTCTCCCAGAAGTACTGGCTGTGGTGGACCGTCGCTGCCGAGAAGACCCTGGCCGACCTCCACCGCCTGGCGCCCATCCAGCAAGACAAGGACGCTTGCAGACATCACGAGATTTTTCCGCAGATCTCCAAGGTGATCGCGGACGTCGTCAAGGAGGTCGCGACCATGGTGCAGTCGCCCGCCGTCGCGGTGTTCACCCCCGACACCAACGGGAGGCTTGGAGTCCTCGCCGGTGTTGGATACAAACCCGACCTTCCCGGGTCCTGTGACGACCAGTACGTGGGCATCACGTGGCTGTTCTCCAACGTCGCGACCATCGCCTCGCGATTTCAAGAGAGGTCGGCCGATCACGCGTTTCAGGTGATCGGGGACGCGAGGCTCAAGCGAATCTACGAGAAGCTCGATCTGCCGGTCGCACCGCGGGAGCAACGGGTCAGCGGAAACGATCACCATCTCGACAGCGACATTGCCGCGTCGGCGTGGGACGGTCCCTGGAGCTGGTGCGGCTTCGAGCTGGAGCCCGGCCTGTTCTGCGCCGAGCCACTGTCTCCCACAGCGACGGACAGGGTCTCAAAGTACAAGCGCGACGCGGCCCGCAACGTCCGCGAGGCAGCGGGCCGGGATCCCAGCGGCAACCGCACTTACGACTTCGTCCCCCTCGAGAAGGGCCGGGCAAGCGGCGTGCTCAAAGTGCAGTCTCGGAGGCACTCGACGCTCGACCTCGACCGCCATCGCCCGAGCTTCTCCCACCGCGAGCTGCGCTACCTGCAGCACGCGGCGGGGCTCATCGGCCTCGTGATCCAGCGGCTCTCCCGGGTTCACCTGAGGGCGCTGAGCATGAGCGTCCGCGCCAGGGTCTCCGCCGCGCTCGCGCGGCGCGGGGTCGACGGGGGCCTCGCCGCACTCGCGACCCAGCTCGGCGCGAGGTCCGTGCTCCTGATCTCCGCCGGCCCGCCCGCGAAGGTCATCGCCGCGGCGCAGACGCTTGAGAGCGCGATCGCAACCGCGCTGACGAAGGACGTCAGCGAGCTCTCGACCAGCGAGGCGCAGGAGGGCGCCGACGCGGAAATCGTCCGCGCGCTCCGCGAGCGACCGGTCAAGGTGGGCACCGCGGAGTTCAACGCGTATCGCCTGCGCGTTCCGGAGAGCGACGCCTACCTCGTAGTGGTCGGCGTGCGGGCCGAGATGCCTCCGCTCAAGGAGCCCGCGGCGCGCTCGCGGCCGAACCTCGGCTTCTCAAGGTTCCTCCAGCACGTGCTCGACGTCGTCGGGAGCTTGTTCTGCGTAGCCCTGTCGACCCCGGGATCGCGGCGGCGCTCGAAGGCGCACGCCCCTACCGGCGTGGCCCCGGTCGCGGCCCCCGGAGAGGTCCCCGAAGAGTTCCAGCGCCTCGTTGATGAGATCAAACGTCTCCACGCCCGAGGGACGCGCCCGACCGGAGACCTCCTCGCCCGCAAGCTGGGTCTCAACAACAAGATGGATGTCACGAGACTGGCGAGGGCCACTGGGCAGTTCAGTGGCCTCGTCTCGATGCTCGATCACTACGCGCCCCGCCGCTGAAGCGCCCTCCGCTGGGGACGCGTAACCAGTCGTAACACACCGCCCGGTGTTACGCGTTACGCGAGGTCGGGGCGCGCGGGGACCGCGGTCCGCCGCCGCGACTTCGGCCATGAACCGTGGCTTCCGCCGCGGGCGCGTCGGCGCAAACGGCGCCGTTACGCCCCGAGGGCTCGCGAGCACGGCGACGATCGTGGGGATGCGCGAACGGGCGCGTCGAGTCGTGAGGCCTGCCACCCGGAGGACAGTTCGATGAGGTTCCTGCAGTTCGGCTTGCTCGCATTGATATCGCTTCCCGAAGCGTGTGCCCCCGGCGGTCACATGCCGTACGGGTTCGAGGGCGATGCCGCGACAGTGTCCGACGTCTCGACGTTGGACGTCGGCGGCGTCGACACCCGCGACGAGACGCCCGCCCCACCCGAGTGCCTGGCCCCGCTCGTCGTGTGCGGCGGGGACTGCGTCGACCCGCGCTCCAACGCGCAGCACTGCGGCGCCTGCGGGGCCACGTGCGAGTCCAACCACGCGGCGATGGGGTGTGTCTCCGGGCGCTGCGCGGTCAGCGTCTGCGACGACGGCTTCGGCGACTGCGACGGGTCCCCGGCAAACGGGTGCGAGCAGCCGTTGGACGTGACCGCCCACTGCGGCACGTGCGGCCGCGCTTGCGGCGGGTCGACGCCTCAGTGCGTTCGCGCGGCAGCGGGCCTTCAGTGCGGGAGCCGGTGCCCCGCCGGCTCGACGCCCTGCGCCGACGGCTGTCGCGACCTCGCCAACGACCCGCGCAACTGCGGCTTCTGCGGGGCGCTGTGCCCGACTGACGCCGACCCGGGCATCCGCGTGACCTGCGAGGGCGGCGCGTGCCAGCGACGCCCCGACGACGGCTATCTCATCTGCCGCGGCCACGCCGTGCGCCCGAGCGCCGACGCGTGCGGCACGCGCTGTGATCTCTGCACGAGTGAGCTGGGCGCCCAGGCCGTGTGCCGCGACGCCACATGCGAGCTCGAGCCCCTCGAAGGGTGGGTGCGGTGCGGCGGGCGGTTCGTGCGGGAGACGACCGCGGCGTGCGGAGCTGCCTGCGAGCGCTGCCGGGACGCCCCGCGCAACGGCTCCGTCTCTTGCCCTCACGGTGCCTGCCAGGTGACGTGCGATACGGGCTTCCTCCTGCGCGGAAACGCCTGCGTGGACCCGACGAGCGACGTCAGCGCGTGCGGCCTCTCGGCGGAGAATCTCATCGACTGCCGCCTCCTGCCGGGCGCTGACTCCGCGTCGGCCACGTGCCGGGGCGGGCGGTGCGTGATCACCTGCGCGGCCTTCGCACGCGACTGCGACGCCAACGCGCAGAACGGGTGCGAGACGGCGGCCGTCAGCGCGGGCGACTGCCTCGGCTGCGGCAACGCGTGCGCCGTCGGACTTCGCTGCGTCGCCGAGGGGGGGCGCAACTCGTGCGTGTCCAGCTGCCGGCCGGGTCAGAGCTACTGCGAGGCGACGGGCATGTGTGCGTTGCTGGAGAGCGACCCGTTGAACTGCGGCGCGTGCGGCGACGCGTGCCCCGCCGGTGCAACGTGCGTCGAGGGCCGGTGCCGCGCGCGTTGCCTCGGCGACGCAACGGCCGACTGCAACCTGCGTGCGGACGACGGCTGCGAGGTCGACCTCGCCGCCGACGGCGAGCACTGCGGCGTCTGCGGCCACGCCTGCCGGGCTGGCGAGACCTGCGAGGCCGGGCGCTGCGCTCTCCGCTGCGCGAGCGGCCTCGCGGCGTGCGGCGGGCGGTGCACCGACCCGAGCAGCGACCCGGGCAACTGCGGGGCGTGCGGGCTCACGTGCGCCACCCGCGCCAACGCGAACGCGGCGTGCCGGTCGGGCGGCTGCGGGTACTCGTGCTTCAACGGGTACGCCGACTGCGACGGCAACCCGGAGAACGGCTGCGAGACGAACGTCGACGCCAACGTCGAGAGCTGCGGCGGGTGCCGCGTCGCCTGCACGTCTCCCATGGGCACCCCGCGCTGCTCCGGCGGGCGCTGCACGCTCGCGGCCTGCGCGTACGGCTTCGGCGACTGCGACGGCGCGACCGCCAACGGCTGCGAGACCGACCTCAACTCCGATCTCCAGAGCTGCGGCGCGTGTCGGCGACGCTGCGCCGACCCGCAGGGCGGCACGGCGTCCTGCGAGCGCGGCGTGTGCGTCGCCACCTGCCCGGTGGGGACGCAGCTCTGCCGCGGCGCGTGCGTCCGCTCGGGGCCGTGCTCCAGCGGCGTGGGGGCCTGCTCGCGCGCCGGATCGTGGACCTGCAACCCCCTCTCGGGGGCGCCCTACTGCGACGCGGTCGCGGGGCCCCCGCGCGCGGAGGTGTGTAACGGCGCCGACGACGACTGCAACACCGTGCCCGACGACGGGCTCACGCGCACCTGCTACTCGGGCGGCGCTTCGACGCTCAACCGCGGGATCTGCCGCGGCGGCACGCAGACGTGCACCGGCGGTCGCACGTCGGCCTGCATCGGTGAGGTTACGCCGCGCGCCGAGGGTATCGGGAGCAACTCGGACGACAACTGCGACGGCGTGGTCACGCGGGCGGCGTACACGCCGCCGCGGATGTTCAGCGTGCCGGTCGCCGGAGACCACGAGCTCGACGGCAACGAGACGCTGTCGGTCGCGGGTGCGTGGTCGTTGACGTCGCCTACCTCCGCGACGCTGCGCATCGACGTCACCTGGCAGGAGAACGGCGGTGACCGCACGCGCGGGGCCGCATGGATGACCCTCCGCTGGGACTTCGCGCAGCGCATCGTGGCGCTGCCCCCGGGGTTCAGCCTCAGCGTCCGCGGAACCTCCACGGACCCGTTCGACCTTCGCGCGGCGGCCATCGCGCGGGGCTCCTTCAGTGACCCAGGGGGGCTCCTCGTCTCGGCGAGCGGCCTCGCCGACACCGGCAACGGTGGCGACACCAACGGCCAGGTCTGGGCGCAGATCGCGCTCGGCCCGATCACCTTCCGGGTGACGCCGTGACGAACGCCGACGATGACGAGCAGCCGACGCAGGCCTTCCTGATGGGGCGCGAGGTCGGCGCGCATCGGGTGCACGCGTCGATCCGCTCGACCGCGTCGTCGGAGCTGTTGCTCGCGACGAGCCTCGCGACGGGGACGAGCGTGATCATGAAGATCCTCTCGCCAGCGAGGCGGCGCGACCCGGGCGCGATCGCGGCGATGCTCGCCGAGGCCTCGATCATGCGCCGGGTGGGCGAGCACCCCAGGGTGCTCACGCTCATCGGCTCGCTCTCGCTCCCGGGGTACGGCCCGGCGCTCCTGCTCACCGACCTGGGTGGCGACGTGGTGACGCTTCTGGAGCACATCCGAGGGAGGCTCCCACTCAGCGTGGCCGAGTCCGTCGACCTCGTCGCGCAGCTCTGCGACGCGCTCGCGCACGTCCACGGCTGCGGCGTGATCCACCGAGACGTCAAGCCGACGAACATCCTCGTCGTGCGACGCCCCTTCGCGGCGCTCCGCCTCATCGACTTCGGGTCCGCCATCGTGAAGGGCGACCCGTGCTTCGACGGCAGCGCGCAGGGGACCCTCTGCTACATGGCACCCGAGAACGCGCGGCTCGTGGCCAGCGAGCTCGACGAACGCGTCGACCTCTTCTCGGTCGGCATCCTCCTCTACTTCCTGCTGACCGGCTCGAAGCCGTACCGGGTGACGTCGATGGCCGAGCTGCGATGCCTCGTCGCCACGCCGATGCCGCCGTCCGAGCTCGTCCCCGGCGTTCCGGAGCCACTCTCAACGATCGTGCTGTCGTTGATCTCGCTCGACCCGGCCGCCCGCCCGGCGAGCGCGAAGCTGGTCGCCTACTCGCTCCGGGCGATCGCTTTGACCGCGGGCTCGTCCCAGGGTTCGTCGACGCTGGCGTCGCAGGAGCCCACGCTCATCCACCCCGCGACCCAATGTGCCTTCCCCGACCCCCCGGACTTCGTTCCGGCGCCCCGTCGCGACCTACGGATCGTGGGTGGCGTCGTGGCCGCGCTCGTCGTCGCGGCCGCCCTCGTCACCAGCATCCCGACCGCTGCTCCCACGCGCCTCCCGTTGACGCCGAGCGCCCCACCGCTGCCTCGGCCGGCCGCGGCGCGGGGCGTGGCCAGCCCCGCCACGGCGCCTGACACTTCGACGGCACTAGCCGCTGCGGCGTCGCCGACGATCCAGCCGCCGGCCGCCCAGCCGCTGGCCGCGCCGCTCCAGCTCGCGCGAACGGCGTCGCCGCACGCGCGACGCGACGGCCCGACGACCACCCTGCCAGGACGTCGCACCGCCTGCACGGACCCGTTCGCCCCGTGCGGCTCTCTGCAGACGCCGCGCGAGCGCCGCCCGGTGGTGACCCCACGTGACTGCGACGACGCGAGGTCTCCGTGCGCACGCTGACGGTCTGCTCGCTCGTGTTCGCGGCGCTCGTGCGAGCTGGTTCGGCGACGGCGCAGCCCGTCGTGAGCGCAACCCCGGCGTGCGACCCCGTGCGAAACGATCTCGATGTCGCCGCGACCACCGCGGCGATCGAGCGTGAACTCCTGTCGCTCCAGGGGGCCTCCCACCCCCAGGCGCGCGCAGTCCTCGAGCGCGCCGAGGCGCTCGCGTGGAGCCTCTGTCACGCGGGCGACCACGAAGCGCTCGCTCACCTCGCGCTCGTGCACGTCTCCCGGGGTGAGGACGCCGTGGCCCTCTCGTACCTCGATGCGTTCGCGACGGACACCTCGCCCCTTCCGACGCTGAGGTCGGAGGGGCTCGGGGGGTTCTTCGAGCGGCAACGCGACCGCCTGCTCGCTCTCGCCTCCGAGGTCAGGATCACCGGCGTGCCCGACGACGCGCTCGTCACGGTGGACGGCGTTCGGGTGCGTCGGCGCATGTTCCGCGTTCTGCAGGGGAGCACGCTCTCGGCGGTCGCGCTGATCGGGGGCACCGAGCATCGGGCGACGCTGCGCGTGCAGGGTGCCCAAGAGCAGCTTCGGTTCAGGACCGCGCCGCGCGCGGACGCAGACGTCGTCCGCCCCCCAGAGGCTCCACCGACTCCTCGAACGCGGGGTCGCCTGGGGCCTGCGAGCGAGCAAGATCTCACGCCTGGACGAGGGACGGACGATGGAGTCCGACCACGGTACCGTCCGTCCGTCGCACTATTGACGGTTCTGACCGCGGCGACGGCCGCGTGGGTGACCACGCTCGTGTCTGGCGCGGTCGCTCTCGAACGGACCACCCGCTTCAACGCCTCCTGTCCGCGTGACCCAGCGGAAGGTAGTGCCTGCCTCGAACTCCTCGACGACCGCAACCTAGCGGCGACGGTGTCGGTGGTCGGCTTCGCGGTGGGGCTCGCGACGTCGCTCACCTCGCTCGCGATCTGGTCCGCGGAACAACCCGCGCGACGCCAGGCAGCCCGCGTGTCGATCGATGTCACAGGGGGGGCGGTCCAACTCTCCGCGACCGTGCGATTCTGAGGTGTCGACCCGCGACACGATGTAGCTGTCGTCGCCGGAGCAACAGGCGGACAATGGCGCCGAGGCAACGCCGTTCTACCCGGCGCCCGCGTACTGGCACATGCTCGGCGACAAGTCGACCGCGCGGCAGTGGTCGGTGCTCGTCGCCTCGCGCAACAGCCTCCGCGGGTTCGTAATGGGGACGAGGCTGGACATCCGGACGTCGACGACGGAGGCGTTCTGGCTCGTTTACGTGACACCCCCGACGCTGCTCGGGTGCGAGTCGATACCGCGCAACGAATCGTGGGCGTCGTCGGAAGCGTGGGCGCTGCACCTGGCCGAACCCCTCAACGGGGGACTGGGTCGCGAGCGTAGGTCAGTGGTGGCGGTGACGGCGCGTGGTCGGTGGGGCGGGCAACGCTTCCGCCGCAGGGATGAGCACCGGCACGGACGCGGGCTCCGGGGTCGGCGCAGGCGCTGCAACCGGCGGCGGAGGCGCCGTGCTGCTCAGCCCCGCGGCCTCGCACGTTGAGTTCTCCACCGACACCACCATGCCGGTTTGCGTGTGCAGCGAGAGACGCTCTGACCGGCTGCGGCCACCGGCGGCGTGGGTGGGTCGGCGAGCCCTGCCGCTGCGCACGTTGAGTTCTGGATCGGGACCACGACGCCAGTGTACGTGTAGCAGCGAGCGACCCGCGGCCCGCTCCGCACCCGAGACTCTTCGGCGTCTGCTTCCGCGGCAGCAGTGGCCGAGGGCGGCGCATCTGCGAGCCCCCGACGCGGGGCTGTGCGCACCGATGACTGCGGCCTCTCGCCTCCGCTGGAGGCGTACTCGCCCGGCGAGACCATCGAGTGCGGGCACCCGTTCGCGAGCAGCCACTCTCGGCGATATTGGGGTGACGGCCGCTCGGAGTATTCGCTCGCTTTCCCCCGGAGACAGAACGACCGCGCGACCGAGTCGGACATCAGCGAGGGCGGGCACTGGTTCGCCGTGATGGCGCCCATGCACCGCTGAAAGAGCGCCTGGTCTTCCGCGGGCAGCCATCATGCGCGTCGTCGGGCGAGTGTGCCTGCTAGTCTGCAACACCGACGTGGTCTGCCCCGACGGCCTCGCCTGTCGCCGCCCGAACACTACGTCGGTCGCTGGGGACTGCGCCCGGTAGGTGCATTGGCGAACCACGGTTGCCCCACGCGCTTGTGGTGCAGGGCGTGCGGTCGCGAGGAACCCCACACCGAGGGCTCCAGGTTCTGGGGGTCCAGATCCGGGCCCTCTTCGATGCGCTGGAAAGTTGGACGGTGCGTGCTAACAAGCGCGGGCCTACTACTTCGCGTTCTACGTGGTGCAGCACCACGTCAGACCCGACCTTCCGCCTCGCGGGTCTCGGGGCCTTCGTGCGCTGCCTGCTCTCGCGCGAGCGACCGCTGCGGGAGTGACTCACCGCGACAGCGCGCGGGTCTCGCCGCCGTCCATGACCCACAACCGGACGCCCTATTCGCCGAGGCGTTCCGCGAGCTCGGGCGCTCGCTCCTTCCGACGACCGACCCGCGAGGGCAGCTCGAGGTGCGCCTCTGCGACGACGCGTGGGAGCCCAATCACACGTTGATCCTGCCCTGAGCGCCGGTCGGGTGCGCGCGGTCCCTTGAGTCTTGGCGTTCAGACCGGCGGGGGCTCGGCGAAGAGGTCACGGTAGCGCGAGCGCACCCGCTCCATTCGCGCGACGACGGCGGCCGGGTGATACGCCGCGGGAAACGCCCGCCCCGCGCCGACCACCGTGGCGTCCGCGTAGTTCTGATAGCCCGGCAGCGCCTCGCTGTTGTGCGACTGGCCCGTGACCGCCGCGAAGAGGGACCCCATCCACGGAGCGCGTTCATCGGACATGCCGTGAGTCGAGAGCTGGCAGAGTAGGTCGTGGTCGCGGCGGGCGAACGCGTTGTCGGCGTCGAGCCCCGGTCGCAGTCGCCACAGCATCCATTGAAGGCCGCCGTACTCCCGCGTCTCGCCCCGGCGACGCACCAGCGTGGCCGCGACGGCGTCGACCCGCGGCGCGACGTCCGTCAGCGACAGGAACGCGGAGCGCGCCGCGAAGGCCGCCGGCGGTCGACGCACGCAGGCCTCGGGCGACTCGCATTGCTGGAACACCTGCGCGAGGCTCGCCTCGGTGAGCGTCACCGACAGCGCCCCGGTACGCGACGGGTCGAGGTAGGGCGCGAGCGCGTCCCGCAGCGAACGCACACGCGCCTCATCCTCGTGGACGCCACACACGTGTAGCCAACCGGTGCCCGCCGAGAGCTTCGAGGAGACCGACGGGTCGTCGAGGTGTTCGACGCTCCAGGCGATCCAACGCCGGAGCACCTCCGCGAGCGAGCGCTCGTCGAGGCGCGGGGCGAGGTAGAGCTGATAGAGCCGCTGCGCGGCCGGGCGTTCGCGCAGGGCGAAGGTGAAGTCGGTGACGACCGCGAAGCGAGCGCCCCCTCCTCCGCGCAACGCCCAGTAGAGCTCGGCGTCGTCGCCCATCGACGCCGCCGTGAGGACCTTCTGGACGAGCTCGCCGTCGGGGGTCGCGACGACGGCGCGAAGGCCCACCACGCTGTCGCAGAGGGGGCCCCACGCGCGAGACAGGTGCCCGTAGCCGCCGCCGAGCGCGTAGCCCGCGACGCCGACCCCGGGGCAGTCGCCGGTGGCGAGGAGCCACGGGAGCGACGGCCCGAAGCGCGCGGAGAGGGCGCGGTAGAGGTCGATGAAGCGGGCGCCCGCCTGGGCGTGGAGGTAGTGCTGGTCGTCGATGCGAACGCCGCGACGCGGGCGCATGTCGACGACGAGGCCGTCGCGCACCGTCGCGCTGCCGAGGTAGCCGTGGCCGCCGGCGAGCACGCGCAGCGGGCGGCCGCTCTCGATGGCCTCGCGTAGGGTGGCGTCGAGGTCCGTCGAGACCGCGAAGGGGTCGCGGCCCCTGATGCGCTGGTTGAAGATCAGCGAGCTGGTGGGCGGCGCGGGGACCCAGCGGCGCGGGCGACGGCAGCCCGGCAGCGCGGGGGCGGCGCCTGCGACCGCGAGCTTGAGGAGGTCACGCCGATCGATGGGCATTGGAGCATTGGGACCGTACCGCACACATCGCCCGGGGAGCGGTTCACTCTCGACCGCGGGCCGGCGCCCGGTAGCGCGCCTCCTCGCGCAGTGCCTCGACCACCGCCCAGGTGAACGGGTCGTTGATGCGCCACGCGCTCAGCGCGAAGGTCATCGTCGTCTCGTCTCCCATCGCGTCGCGGAGCTCGTTCCGCGCGCGCCCGATCGCCCAGCTTAGGCGCTGGCGATCGTGGATCGACATGGACCCGGGGGGCGTGTACGAGGCCGCCACCCGCAGCCATGGACGCGCCGCGGAGCGATGCGAGGTCAGCAGCGGCGCGACGTCGGCAAACACCTGCACCGCGTCGGCCGTGGGCGGACCGAGCTCGGCCACGAGCACTCGCGTGTCGCCGCCGGTCGCGGCCCTCAGCGCACGCTCGCGCAGCCCGGCGAGGCCGTCCCCCTCCGCGGCCTCCAGGAGTACGCGGACGTGGTCCATCGGTGTGGCAAGCCCGGCGTGCGCGATGACGGTCGCGAAGGCCGCAGGCATCTCCGCCGCGTGCTCCTGGAGGTCTTCTCCGACGGCACGAGGATCGGCGAAACCCGGGGTCGGGTCGATGTTCGCGCGCTGCCAGGCGATCAGGAAGAGCGTCCTCGCGGGGTCCGGGGTTTCGCCGCCGTGCTGGTGGGCGTGGGTCGCGAGGACGACGCCATCACGGCGCACGCGCTGGAGCCCTCCGAGAAGGGACGCCTCCCATCGCACGTCGAAGCGGCGGTCGAGCGCTTCGCTTCGCTGCCGCGACGCGATCGCCATCTGGTAGCCCTGCCAAGCGTACGCGTACCACTCCGTGCCGAAGCGAACGGAGTAGTAGTTCCGCCCGACGCTCGCGCCGTTGAGGGAGTCGTTCGATCCGCCGGTGTCGCGAACGAAGCGGAGCATCGCCTCCTGCGCCGGAAGCCGGACGCGGTCGACCATCCAGAGGCACGAGGAGGCGTGGGTTGCCATGATGAGCAACGCCGTCACATCGGGCATCCGCGCGTACCGGGCCGGGTCGATCTCTCCGTAGGGCTCCTGTTGCGAGCACGGCGGCGCGCGGCGCAGGTGACCGGTGCGCTCGGCGTCGAGGACGATGAGGTCGCGCGCCGCGTCGATGAGCGGACGCCAGATGGGTGACGCCCGCGGGGCGATCTCGTCGAGCGTGCGAAGGCTCGCGTCGTCCCGGCGGGCGCCCCGCGTGGCCGCGATGATGCGACAGGCGGGCGAGCTCGAACGCAGCATGTCGTCCCAGGCCGCAGGACCAGGGAGGGATCGTTCATCGGGCCGGGTGTCGGGATGGAGCAGCGCGCGCTCGACGCAGCGAAGCGCCTCCAGGCTCGGATCGCTGTCGTCGGCCGGCACCTGCTCGACCGGCGGGTCGCTGTAGTGGTGCTCGTACGCGACCAGCGCGATGACCTCGGGCCCGCGCAGGTCGACCGGCCGACGCCCGAGCCATCGACGGAACGTGTCGCTCCGGAGCCGGCCGAAGTTGGCGTCGTACCAGGTCCCGACCCCGTTCGCGCAGACGGCCTCCCAGGCGAGCGCCAGGGCGGATGCCTCCGAGCACGTGGTGAGCCCCTGGTTCGCAGCCTCGGTCAGCAGGCCCGCCGAGAAGTACAGCTCCGTCGCTTCGGCGCACCGCCCGTCCCGGACCAGGGCGCTCCCGGCCGCGCGGACGCTCGCCTCGTCCGCCGTCAAGAACGTCGCGGAGTCCAGGGATTCCCGGATATGTGCGAGTGCGAACGGTCGGTGCCTTGGGCTGCACAGCGCGACGCTCAGCGGCAGCTCGTCGCGCGGGTCCCACCGGGTCTGCCACGTGACGTGCGATCGGGTCACCAGCGCAGGGGAGCGAACCATCGGCCGCAGCGAGTCCACTGCGTCCTGGCCGGCAGCGGTCAGCGCCACCAGCGCCAGGGCCGCTCCCGTCCCGAGCGCGAGCAGGCCCGACGCGCGGTGCGGCCGGTAGGGCACGACGCGGGCGACCTCCAGGCGATCACCGCTCGGCCCGATGCTCCACGCGGGCGGCGCGACGTCGCGAAACATCGCCCCCGCCTCGTCGGAGCTTCGCCGCAACGTACCCCGGACGAGCACGCGTTCACCGTCCTGCGCATCGACCGTCGCCGCGCCTCCGAGGGCGACGAGCACCGACCCGACACGCAGCCGAGGACCGTCCGCGACGAAGGTTCCGTCGAGGGTCAGCGAGCGCCCGTCGTCGTCAGGCGTGAACGCCAGGGTGACGGGTGAGCCAAGCCACTCGCGAGCGGCCCGGAGACGGACGCGGCGCACGACGCTCCTCGCGAGCGCGCGGGACGGGATCAGCAGGGCGCGAGCGAGCAGGGCGCCAGCGAGGACGACACCGACGGCGATGAAGTGTCCGTGCGTCCGAGCGACCTCGACCGTCGAGCTCATCGCCCGATGGTCTGCCGACGGTCACGCCTCGGCAAGTCCTGGCGGTGGGCCGTGGGACTACGCCCGCCGGGCGATCACGTGCCGCCCCGTGCGCTCCCCTTAGCAGTCCACCTCGCCTTCGTACGTCATCCCGATACGCTCGCTGACGCGGATCGAGGCCGACGGCGGCGAGCGCAACCTGCGCAACGACCCGGCCAACTGCGGCGCCTGCGGACGTGCGTGCGTACGGCGCGGGCGAGGCGTGCGAGTCGGGGCGCTGCCGGGCGGCGCTCGGGTGCGCGGCGGGGCCGCGGCGGGGGTTCACGGACGTGGCAAGGTTCCCGCGCATCGCGGCGTGCGGGGCGAGGGTGAGCTTCGCGACGGCGACGTCGACGGCGGCCGCGGTGTGCGCGCCGGGCTGGCACTTTTGCAACCCCGCGGACATGAATGCGACGCCGGGTCCCGCCCCGGACTTCGTGCCGGCCGACACGATGGGGTGGATTCTCTAAACCGATCCGGCGACGACGCTGTGGGGCGACGACTCGGTCGCGACGTCCGGCGGGGAGACGCCCGCGGTGGCGAACCTCGCGGGCACGAGCGCGTGCACGGCTTCGGGAGTCTACCCCGAGGGCTGGCGGCTCGCGACCTCGACGTCTTACGGCCGTGGTCGCACCGCAGCAGCGACGGGTGCGTCGAGCACGCGGTGCACATGTGCACCACCGACGGCGGGACGATCCCGGCGACGACGGCGTACGTGCTCTGCTGCGCGCCTTGAGTGCGGGCTACGGGCGGGCGCGCGCCACCGCGGCGGCTCCGATGGCGCGCGACGAATCGGGCAGACGGCACAGGTAGCTGACGGTGAGCCCGCAGCCCTGATCGTCCCAACGCCCGCTGTTCGGCCGGCTCGACGCGAACGTGCCGTTGTACATCCACAGGCACCGCGCCGCGGCCTCGCGGGACGGCTCCCCGGGAGACCAATTCGTGAACGACACGGGGCGACCGTTCTGCCACACGGAGAACGGCGCCTGGGCGCCCATCCAGCAGCCAGTGTCGGGCCCCGGGCCCCCGGTCGCGCCCTCGCACGCCTCGGAAGCCGCCGCGTTCTCTGTCGCGGACTCCACGTGCGCGAGGTCGCCGCCGCGGCCGACGCAGTCCGCCCTGGCGGAGTCCCAATTTACCGGCCCCGAGAAGGAGGCGAACACGTCGGCCCACGGAGCACAGGGGCCGCGCGCGCTCAGCGACGCGACGTCGCCGGGCGAGAGGGCGCGGTCGTAGACCCTCACGTCGTCGATCGTTCCGACGAAGAACTCGTCCGTCGGGTTGCCGGGGACGGCGCGACCGACCATCAGCGACTGGCCCATGGTGTTGAGGGTGCGCGTCTCCGACCCGTCCGCCGTACCGTCGACGTAGAGGCGCGTGGTCGTGCCGTCGTAGGCGGCGACGACGGAGTGCCACGCGCCGTCGCTCGTGACCCTCGTTCCGTGGAAGCCGTAGGTCGCGAGGGCGACCAGGACGACCCGCCCGGACGCCGAGATCTGAAAGCGCTGGAGCGTGACCGGTAGCCCCCAATTGGCGGCCGTGCGGAACCCGGCGCTCACGTCGGAGGTCTTCCACCACAGCGCGAGGGTCCTGGGCGCGCCGCCGACCGGGACCCGCGGGTTCGTCGGGAACGCGATCGACGCCGCGCCGTTGAACCGGTAGGCCGAACGCACGTGCCCGCACCGGTCCGTGTCGGGGACGGCACCGGCGATGACGCCGCTGGGGGCGCCCGCCCCGCTCGAGTCGTCCACGTTTCCGTCGAACGCGTAGCGGGCGACCAGGCCGCGCGCGAGGGGGTCCACGCAGGTCCCTGACGCGCACGTCTCCCCAGCAGCGCAAGGGGCGGAGGACCATCGCGAGCCGCTGGCCTCGCAGACGAGGCGGGATCCGTCGGAGCCGCAGGTCGCGCTCCCCGGCGCACAGAACGGCGGGACGTCGGTGACGACGTCGACCCCCACGTCCACGACGGTCGGAACGTCGGGACGCAGGTCGCCTGTGTCCGGGACCGTCGGAACGTCGGGACGCGGGTTGCCCGTGTCCGGGACCACCGGGACGTCGGGACGCGGGTCGCCTACGTCCGGGACCGTCGGGACGTCCAGGGATTGCGCCTCGGGAGGAGTGTCGGCGTGATCGGAAGTCGTGTCCGCCAGGGCGACCTCGCCGCGAACGTCTGCCGTGGCATCCACCGGACCGAGCAGCGTCGCCGACGGACGGCATCCCAACGCGAGGGCGCCCAGCGTTGCGAGTACGACACGACGCATCCGTCGCGAGTGTGACGGTTGGGCGGTCTTGCGGAGATTGTTGCCCCCCTCACTCACGCCGCGGATAGTGCCTGCGGTCCGCGTCGGGCGTCAAACGACGCCAGGAAACCTACTGCGCGCTCAGCGCGTGGCTCCTCGGCGGCTGCGTCTACGGCGTTCGCGGCGGCCCCGAGACCCTCATCTACTCCGGCGGACCCATCATCACCCAGGCCACCGTCACGGGCGTCGCGGGCTTCGGCTCCGCCTCCCGTGACGGGCACAACTCCGCCCTCGTCGAGACCCTCAGCATCGGCGTCGGCGGTGACGCACGACAGGGCGGCTACGCAGCGTCCGTCGCGGGAGGACTGGAGTGGTTCAGCCTCGCAGACCACGCGCTACACCGCTGGGGCTACCGCCTCGGCATCGACGGGGGCTACCGGTGGCGCGACCCCGGCGTCCCCGTCGGCGAGGTCGTCGCGCTGCTCCGCGGAGGCCCCGTTTTTCGTCTGCGCGACCGCCACGCCAACGAAGCACTCACGACCATCAGCATCGAGGCCAGCGAACTCTCCAGGGGGTGCGACGGATGCTCCGGACACACGTTGTCCGCCCGTGTACTTCGCGCTCTGGGCGCTCTGGGAACTGAAGCGGACCCGTACCAACGGGGATGATCCCCTACGCCGATGCCTCGCGCGTCACGCCCAACATGGACTTCGAGCTGCACTCCGCGGAGGTCGATTGCACCGACGCGTGGCCACTTTGGCGCCTGCTCGACGAGGGGATGGGAGGCCCAACGCGGCACCGTCGTCGGCACGAGTTCTCTCAGGTTTACAGATCGCCCAGGCCGCACCCACGTGGGGTCCGCGATACTCGTGGAAGGACTCCATGGGTTTGAAGGGGGTCGCGGCGGATGCGCCACTCGCCGCTCACCACACCGGGTCGGTGGAGAGCTCGCCCTCCTGCCCTTCGGCGGGCGTGCCCCACGCCTCGGTGAGCCAATTCGCGAGCGCCTCCCTCACTGTGATGCCGAGCCAGGCCCGACACGCGTCTTCGTCCGCGGAGAGGCCCCGCAGGCGGCGCATTGCGCAGGCTCCCGCCGCGGCGTCAAACACCACGGCGTCGACCCCCGCGCGGAACGCCATCACCCGCTCGTCGAGCCCGAGCAGGATGGACCGCGTGGCAGCAACGGCGCGGTTCAGACGGCGGTCCGCGGCGGCAAGCCGCTCGGGGCCTGGCGGCGCGCCGGGCATCGCCCCGAACAGGACCCCGTCGACCGCGTCCACGCCGCCCATGAGGAAGCCGTTGACGATGGACCCGGCCGTCAACGGCGACGGCCTCGGCGCCACGCGCGCGTGGACGAAGCGCAGCAGGTCGGCGGCGTCGAGCGCGGCGTCAGCGCGCGTAGGGTCGGCGAGGGTCGCGCGAACGAGCGGCTCGTAGCAGCGGTCGCGCACCTCTTCCGAAGGACCGCTCTGCCCCGACCCCCAGCGGTCGTCGAAGCGAGAGAGGGCGACGGCGGGGTGGCGCATCATCGCCTGACAGACGGCGAGCGGTGGCGTGACGTAGCCGTCGCCGACCTCGGACAGCAGGCCCACCCGCAGCGCGTCGAACGCGCGCGCCAGTGGCCCTGCGCCCTCGACCTCCAGGGACAGGTACCTGTCGGGCGCCAACCCCCGCTGCCGGGCGTCGAGCGCGATGACAGCGCGCGCGTCCCCCGCCTCGCTCGCGGCGATGGTGGCGAGTGCGATCGCCAGCCGCGGACGGCGTCGGACCATCGCCTCGAAGGCGCCCGGTCGGCGCGCGAGCACGGCGTCCATCTCCGCGACGACCGTCGGCGCCGACGGCAGCACGGCTGCGAATACGCGGACGCCCGCCGCGGCGACGGTGTTCTCGACGATCGACGCGCGGAGGGTCGCGGGCGAGCCGCCCATCACGCCGATGCGCCGGTTGAGGGCGGGCGCGGGGAAGCGGCCGGTCGCGACCCGGGCATCGCCGCGCGCGGAGGCCGCGCCGAGGTTCACGAGGTCCGAGCCGAAGTTCGCACTGTCATCATCGCCGCGCAGCACGACGGCGGGGCGTTCGCGGCCGACGACGGTGACGCGGCCGCGGCCGCGGCTCGCGTCGGGGTCACCGATCCAGAGCTCGTCTCGCCCGTCGCCGTCGGCGTCGGCGAAGAGGAGCGCGTCGCCGTAGGAGCCGGGCCCCGCGTCGAACAGCGCTATCGGTTCGGGCGCGAGCGGCTCCGTTGACCCGGCGAAGACCGCCACGCGCCGTCGCCCGGAGCCCTGGTCGCGCCAAGCGAACGCGAGGTCCGCGTCGCCGTCGCCGTCGAAGTCGCCCGCGGCGGCGGGGCCCACGAGGCGCCACTCCGCGTCGGTGGTCGCGCACAGCCGGCGCGAGCGCGTCGTGTCGACCCCGCCGGGGCTGCCCGGAACCCAGAGAGCGCAGCCGTGGGCGGAAGACGCGCGACGGCCGACGAAGGCCACGTCCGCATAGCCGTCGGCGTTGGCGTCGCCCGCGTCGACGACCTGCACCCCTTCGGTCGCGTCGTCGACGGGGTCGAGCACGACCACCTGCCCGCTGAGCGTGACGATCCACGGGTGTACCCGGCGCTGGTGGACGAGCGTCCCGGCGAGGTCGGCCCGCCCGTCGCGGTCGAGGTCGCCTACCGGGAACGCGCTCACGACGACGACGTCGCCCGCCGGTTCGAGGCCCCAGGCCGGGCGCGCGACGGCGCCCACGCGCGGCGAGAAGAAGTGCGTGGCGAGGCGTCCGTCGGTCACCCCGAGGCTGAAGAGGTCGGTCGCGCCGTCGCCGTCGAGGTCGCCCATGCTCGAGAGTGCCACCCACCGCTCACCCGCCGGCGAGAACCACCGCGAGGAGAACATCGCGTTCGTCGCGTCGAGCTCCGAAACGGGGAACGCTCCGCCGCCGAGCTCCCCCGAGCGCATCGTCGCGAACACGACGTCGCTTTCGCCGTCGCCGTCGGGGTCCGGTTCGGTGCCCCACGACACGTCGGACGATCCGTGGTTGGCGCGCACAACGAACATCGACGGCGCCCCCCCGGGTGCGAGACGCCAGTACCATCGCCCCGCGGCGAGCGCGTCGGGCAGGACGCCGCCATCGCCCGTCGCGGGAGCGCGGATCACCTCGCCGGTGAAGTTCCGGGTGCGGGAGACCTCCAACGTTGGCGACGCCGTGCGGGATGGCGGCTCCCAGCGGAAGCGCGGCCGGTCGCTGGCGGTGCGGGCGCCGTGCAGGGGCGCGATGGGCCGGCCCGGCGACGCAGCGTGCGCGGGGAGGCGGACGGCGAGGAGCGGCGGTCGCTGCTGCGCGTGGGCGGTGCGCGCGAGCGAGAGCGCCAGCAGCCGCCACGGGGCCGAACGGTGGAGGGTCATTGCGCCGCGCGTTCGCACGGGGTGTGCCGTCCGCCGGGGCGCGCCCGCGGCGAGGTGCGTGCGTCCAGGGGCAGCCACGCTGTCGTGTCCGGGCGGCCACGCGGCCATCGAAACGGCGGCCGTGCCGACCCTGTCCGGCGTGGTGACGCTTCCAGGGTGGATGGCACGCCATGGCCCCACCGTCGCGCAATCTGCACGCTCCCGGGCGTCGGGGTCAGACCTGCCCTCCCCCGGCGGCTGAAGGCGAGCCTCGACGAGATCGCGGCGCTCCTCCAGAAAGAGCCCGGGATCGGCAACGAGGAGATTCAGCGGGCGCTCGGTAGCTCCCGCATCGACATCCGCGTGCCCCTGGCGAGCAGCCGCTCGATGGGCGTGCTCCGCAAGTCAGGCGAGAGAAGCGGTCGACGAAGTACTTCACCGCGAAAGGAGTCGGCGCGGCGGAGGCACCGACCAGGCTCGGCAAGAAGCCCCGCGACCTCCACACGCCCGATGCGGCGAGCGAGCGCTCCGAACCACCGCGCTGACGGACGACCGATCGTCACCCATCCGCAGTGGCGCTCCGCCGAATCGCTATCTCTTCTCCATTGCCATCAACACCGCACGAAGCGTTCGTGAGCCACCTCCGGGGCGGTGCACGGCGCCGGTCGGCGGAGCGCCTCGCCGCCCGGACCCACCACGTGAGCAGCGCGGCCGCGCCGGCGCGAAGCTCGCGCGCGGAGCTCGTCCGCCCGCCGCGTCGGCTCTCGGAGGGCCTCCGCCGCGCGGCGCTCGTGGCCCTCAGCGCGCGAGCCGTGCGGCGTCCGCGCCGAGATCCCGCAGGACGGCCGCCGCCGCGAGGTCGGTCACCGCGCCCGAGGGGCACGTGCGCGTCCGAGCGAGCACCTCTGCCCGGGCGCGCACGATCGCGTCCAGCAGGAGGTCCTCCGGCGCTCCGTCGGCGATCGGATCGAGCTCGTACCGTAGGAGTTCGAACGCCGTCGCGAACCCCACGACGGTCCCGCCGTCGGTCACGCCCGCCGCCTTACTGTCGGCACACCGGCGAGCCGCGGAGCGCGGTCCGCGTCGCAGCGCATCGGGCCCCGCCGGCGGAGCGCGTCGACGTCGGCGCGGGTGACGCGCGGCCGGGGGCGCAGGTCGCGGTCGCCGAGCGACTCGGTGATCGCTGCCGAGGCGGGAGATGACGCGAGGACGACAGCGAGCTGGTGGGACTGCTGCCCGACCGCTCGATCGACCGTTTCGCCGAGTGGCTCACGGCCCATCTGGGCGTCGAGGTCATCACTCGCGACTGGCCGGAGATCTTCGCCGAGGGAGTACGACGCGCCTTCCGTCCGACCGATTGATGCCACGCGGTCACGCTGGTAGTTTCGGCCATGCGAAACGGGGCGTCTGGCATTGTCGCAATCCTGTTCGCCGCCTCCTGTGCGGTGACCGTGCAGAACGCCCAGACCGACGGTGGCGTCGCGGACGGAAGCGCGGCCGACGCGGTCAGCGCGCCTGACGTTCCTCCGGCAGACACCCCTCCCCCGCCGCCGACAGACGTTCCTCTGACCGTCGACACTCCTCCAGTAGAACTTGACGTCCCCCCAGGCAGAGACGCTCCTCCCGTGATGGACGGGCCCGCCGCCGATGCCGGAGTTGGCGACGCGTACGTGGTGGAACTTGCGGTCAGCAACCAGGGTCATCAGTGCGCGGTGCTCAGCGATGGAACCGTGCGGTGCCGCGGCTCCAACGGGACCGGAGCCCTCGGGATCGGGTCGACTGAATGGCACGAGGACGCTGTCACCGTCCCGGGTCTGCCAGAGATCGCCCACGTGGCGACGGCCGGCTTCTCCGGTTCCACCTACGCCATCGCCCGCGACGGTTCGGTCTGGAGTTGGGGCTCCAACGAGGACCACATGCTCGGTACGGGGCATGACGGCGATGAGATGTGCCCCGGATTTTCGAGAGCCATCCCTTGCCGTACGCGCCCGACGCGCGTCTCGGGGCTTACCGACGTCGTGCAGTTCGCCGCAGGCGACTTCGCCGTGTGCGCCGTCCGACGGGACGGAAGCCTCTGGTGCTGGGGAGGGATCGATCGCTTCTTGCCGCGCGACGGCGGATCCCCTGTCCCGATACCCGTCCCGTCTTTCGTTGATCTCACTGGCATCTGGTCGCGAGATTACAGCTGGGTCATGCGGCACCGGGACGGCCACTACTCGACGACCAACGTCCTCTCGATGGCCACGATCCCGGTCGGAGCGGAGATCGGCGACGGGCATCGCAGCGGGCACACCTGCTTCCGCCTCCCCGACGCCACCGTCCGCTGCTTCGGACTCAACGCCCACGGCAAGGTGGGCAACGGGAGTTCGGCCTGGCCGGGCGATGTTGAGACACCCGTGAACCCCGGCCTCACCGGTGTACGCGCCATATCGACGGGCGCCTACCATACCTGCGCCGTCATGGATGATGGTTCATTGCAGTGTTGGGGCGATGGCTCGAATGGCGGCCTGGGATTCGACGGCCGTGAGGATTGTGCTGGCATCACCAGGCCCACGATGTGCGCGACCACTCCGACGCTGGTACCCGGCGTCGATCGAGTGGAGCGGGTGTTTCTCGGGGTCTGGGGAGCCTGCGCGCTGCGCACGGACCACGAGGTCTTCTGCTGGGGCACCCTGGGAGGATTCCCGACTACGTCGCTGCCGCGGCTGACGAGATGGTAGTCCTTCACCGGGGCAGATATCGGGAGTGATCGTCGGCCATCGGCATCATCGCACGGCGGGGCATCCGATGCCCCGGGGCGTGGGAGGAACCGGGAGACGAAGTCCACCGCCAGGCAGACGCTCGTGAACTCCACCAGCAGCCTGCGCTGGGAGTGCCGGGCGGCGGCGGGTGGCGAGTGAGAGGGGCCGATGGGCGGTGTGCTGCCTGGTCACGGTCAGGGCGCGCCTGTCAGGGTCGCGCTCAACCTCCCCCGGCGTTTCTCGCGCGGCGCATCGATTGCTCCATCGCCACGGCCATGGGCACTCCTTCCTTCCTGTTCGTCGGGCGGACGATCTCCGCGCTGGCCATCGGCTTCGCGGGGTTGTGTGCGCTGGCCTGCTTGGGCGGCGAGTCGTTGAGCGAGCGCCGCGCTGGGGGCGACACGTGGGTCGAACCCGTCGACGACCCGGACGGCGGGGTGACCACCGGGGCGATCGCCGTCGACCCCGTGCGGGAGACCACCTACGTGCTCCAGGCCTCGGGCGGCCTCGGCACTGCGCAGCGACGGCGGAGCCTGCTCGCCGTCGACCCCGACCAGGCGACGACCCGCACCGTCGCGAGCCTCGACGGGACCACGGACGTGCGGGTGCTCTTCCCCTCGGGGGGAGTCCTGGTGATGGCCGAGCGCGGCGGGCGGGACCAGCTCTCCCTGTTCGACCCGGACTCGCTCGCGCTGCGCCTCCGCGTGGACCCGGCCGTGCGGTACCACGGCACCCGCATGTCGCCCTCTCGGCGCTTCGTCGCGGTGGCGGACAACACCAGCGATCAGGCGCCCATCCACGTCATCGAGGGCGACACGCTCCGCACCACGATCATTCCGCACGACGGCGGGTGGCTGGAAGCCATGTGGCAGAACACGCGGGACCGGCTCGTCGCGATGGTCTCGTACGGCGGCGAGCGCCCCTCGATGCGCTTCATGGTCTTCGACATGAACCGCGTGCGCGACGACAACTACGCCGCCGACGGGGACTTCTGGCGCGCGCCGGTGCTGAACGTGCGGGCCCCGGACACGCAGCCGGCCCAGTGGTTCTCCTGGAGCTGGGTCAGCGTGAGCCCGGACGACCGATACGCGGTGTTCCCCGTCGAGGACGTCGGCGCCCACGGGTCGACCGCGCCGACGCCGGGCCTGTACGTGATGAACCTGACGACGGGCGCCCTGCGCTGGGTCGAGAACGCCTGGGGCCCGGTGGGCATCTCGCCCGACGGCTCCACCATCGTGGCCTACCGCACGAGAGAAAAGGTCTCCGGCGAGAGCGCCTACGACCTCGTACTGGTCGACGAGGCGACGCTGCGCCGGGACGAGGTCCGCCTGCCCTTCGGCGACCGCCCCGTCTATCACACGACGCGCACCGGGCACCGCGTGGTGCTCACCGCCTTGACCGGCGGCGGCGCCGTGCGCGTCTACGACTTCCAGATGCGCTCGCTCACGGCGCTGGAAGGCGCCTCGGTGTCCCTCGCCGACGAGTTCGCGGTGCGCTCCCAGGCCGACGAGTTGTGGGTGGTCTCCGGCGGCCTCCACCGCGTCGCGCTGGGCGAACGCCGCGTCGAGTCCGTCGGGCTCGGCTGGTCCCCGGCGCACCTGAACATCCTGCCACAGCGCGACCTGCTGGTGCTCGACGTGCCGGGGCAGAACGAGCTGCGCTACTGGAGCCCGGCGACGCGAACGGTCACGCGTCGCGTCGCACTCCCCCAGCCTCCGCGGTGACCGTGGAAGATGGAGTGCACCCTCCGGGTCGCCGGAGGCGCGGTCACTCTCGTTCGCGCGGGACCTCCCAGGTCACGAGATCGCGACTCCGCGCGAGACCCAGGCCCGCGTGCCCGCGGCCGCTGAAGCTCCGCGTCTCCGTGCTGCCCGCGTAGAGCAGGTAGAAGAACCCGTCCTCTTCGCGGGCGTCGGTCAGGAACGCCGCGTTCGCACGCTCGTACAGTAGCGGCCGGCCGGTGTTCCAGCGCTGCTCCTCGATCGCGAGTTCGCGCACGAGCGTCCACCGCCGGAACGAGGCGGGGTCGTTCTCGTCGCCGTCGAGCCGATACAGGTTCGGCCGGTGAAGCAGCGGGATCGTCGTCGCGAGCAGATGCCACCGTCCGTCGATGCGGATCGGCTGGTAGTTCTCGAGCGCCCCCGGCGTCACGTCGCCGAGGAGCCGCCACGGGCCGTCGAGCGAGCCCGACGCGGAGTGCGCGACGTGCGCGGTCTGGTCGAGCTTGAAGAAGAGCATCGCGCCCGCGCCGGTGAACGCGAGCGCCGCGTCGATCAGGCGATCGGCGTCGGCGTCCGCGCCTTCGACGTGGATCCGCGTCGGCGGTGACCACGAGACCAGGTCCGACGACGTGCGGTAGTAGAGCTTGTTCAAGGCGTCGCCCACGTCGCGCGTGTGCGAGTTGTACGTCATCACGAAGCGGCCGTCGGGCGCGCGGACCACGGTCGGCGACGCGAGACCGCCCGTCTCTGGCTGGTCGATCGTCTCGCCGCGCTCGAAGGTCTTGAGGTCGGGCGTCGACGCGAACCCCAGCCGGAAGCGGAAGGGGTCGTCGCTGATCTCGCTGTAGCCGAGGAACCATCGATGCGCGTGCCGGACGACGAACGCGTCTTTGATGGCTCGGTCCTCGTTCTCGAGGATCGGATTGCGAAGCGCCGCCCAGCCGGTCTCAACGGGCGGGGCCGTGCAGGACCCGAGCACGACGACGAGGCTCGCAGCGACGAGGGACGTCCGCATCACGCACCTGCACTTTGGCACGCGGTCGCGGGGAGCACGTCGACGAAGCGTCCGTACGGCACCTTGCTGGTGAACCTGGAGCTGCCTGACGTGTGCCCGTCGAGCTTCTGCCCGATCGCGAGGCTGCCTCCTTCGCCCAGTGGCTGCGCGAGTACCCCGGCATGGAGATCGTCGCTCGCGGCCACGCGGGTCTACCCTTTCACTCCGCTCGCCTCTGCGGTACGTCGTGCCGACCGTTTGGACGCGCGAGTCTCCGTGTCCACCCGATCGCCACTGGTCGGTGTGGCCTCCGCACCCGCTCGGGCTCGCCCGCCCTGCCACTCGCGTCGTCCAGGAAGAGCTTCCGCCATGCCCGTTTCCCTCGCCGATGTCGTGCCCGCGCTCCTCGATGAATACACCCAGAAGTTGCTCGCCGTGCTGCGCACCGCGGCCGTCGCGGAACTGAGCGGCCTCACGTTTGATCGCGCTCCAGTCGCGAGCTCGGGGCCTGCCCCTGCGGAGGTGGTTGGGCGGAGGACGTCTTCATCCAGTACGAAACGTCCATCAGGGTCATCTGCACGCTCCCGCGCGAAGGGGTCAGGCCAGCCCTCCGCCCGGCGGCCGAAGCCGAGCCTCGACGAGATCGCGGCGCTCCTCCAGAAAGAGCCCGGGATCGGCAGCGAGGAGATCCAGCGGGCGCTCGGTAGCTCCCGCATCGACATCCGCGTGCCCCTGGCGCGCGGCCTCTCGATGGGCGTGCTCCGCAAGACGGGCGAGAAGCGGGCGACGAAGTACTTCACAGCGAGCGGAGTCAACGCGTCGGAGGCCCCGACCAGGCTCGGCAAGAAGCCCCGCGACCTCCACACGCCCGATGCGGCGAGCGAGCCCTCCAAACCACCGCGCTGACGGACGACCGATCGTCACCCGCCCACGGTGGCACTCCGCCCAATCGCGGCCTCGCCCGACGGCGGGGTGCTCGAACAGCACAAGCCCTGAACGTCAGCGCGTCGCTGCTGTCGCGCCGACGCGATCGCGCGCGTCCTCGCGGAGCGCCTCGACGACCGCCAAAATGAAGGCGTCGGGGAAGTCCCAGCTCGCGTGCGAGAAGAAGTACAGGTCCCCCGTATCGGGCATCTCTTCGCGGTTGGGGCGCAACTCACTGAGCGCCCTTCCGATGGCCTCGCCGAGCCGGGCGCGCTCGTAGAGCGACGTGGCCCCAGACGCGGCGTACGAGGCGGCCACGCGCAGCCAGGGGATCGCCGCCTCGCGGCGTGTGGACAACAGCGACGCCACGTCGGCGAAGGCCCTCACGGCATCGGCGGTCGGCGGGCCGAGCGAGGCGATCACCGCGAGAGTGTCGCCCGTACGCGCGGCGGTGAAAGCACGTGCGCGGAGGCCGCTCGCGCCGTCCGACTCGGGACCCTGCTGGAGGACGCGGACGCGCTCCGCCGCCGTGATCCCATCGCCGCTGCGTACCGCGGCGGCAACCGGCGCCGACAGCTCGCTCGCCCGTTGCTCGAGCTCGGTCGCTGCGCGCTGCGGCGGGACTCGCCAGAACGAAGCGTCGGGGTGTCCCAACCGTTGCACCATCTTCGTGATCATTCCCGTGAGCGAGGGCGGGTGGGCCCTGCGACCGAGCCTGTAGTCGTCGATTGACCAGGACCGCGTCTGCTCGCGCGCCGCGAGGACAGGGCCGTACCCGAGCACACGGAGGAGCCCCGCACGGAGAGACGCCTCCCAACGCGCGTCGAAGCGCGGGTCGCGCCTGGCGTTTTCGCGCTGGGAGAGCAGCGCGCCCTGATACCCGTGCCACGCCCAGAGGTACCACTCGGGGCCGAAGCCCATGCAGGTGAGCGGATTGAGCCCGGAACCGATGGAGCAGGCGTTGTAGGGGAAGTAGCCTGCGCCGGTCCCGCCGGTCTCCAAGACGAAACGGAGGAGCGCCTCCTGGGCGGGCAGCCGGACGTGGTCGACCATCCACCGGCAGGGCGACGAGGCGGCCGCCTGCACCAGCTCCGCGGTCACCATGGGCATCCGCGCGTAACGCGCCGGGTCGATCGTTCCGTAGGGCTCCTGCCTCTCGCACGGGGACACGTTCTGCAGGCTGCCGCTCCGCCCGCCGTCGAGCACGATGAGGCTTCGGGCCGCGTCGAGGAGCGGGCGCCACACGGGCGACGCGCTCGGGGCGATCTCGTCGAGCGCCCGGAGGCTCGCGTCGTCGCGACGGGTCGAGCGCGTTGCTGCGATGATCCGGCAGGCGGGTGCGTCGGATCGGAGCATGGCGTCCCACGCCGATGCCGGCGGCGGATCGTTGTCCCAGCGATCGCGTGTGTGGATGTGGCGAAGAGCGAACTCGATGCAGTGAAGCGAAGCCCGGGTCGGGTCGCTCTCACTCGATGACAGGAAGGCGACCCGCGGACCATCCGGGTCCCGGACCGATCCGACGAGCGCGAACACCTCGTCGCCCTGAAGGTCCGGGGTGCGATCGCGCAGCCAGTGATCGAGCGTGCTTTGTCGGAGGCCAACCTCGCGGGCGTCTCCGTGCAGCCAGCCCATCGCGCTCCGGGCGTCCCACGCCTGTGAGCGCGCGCGAGCGTCCGGGCAGGAGACGCCCTCGCTGCCAGCCTCTCGCAGCAGACCGGCGGTGAGATACAGGTCCGTCGCTCGGGCGCAGAGTCCCCGGTCGTGCAACGCACTCCCCGTCGCTCGGACGCGCTCGCTCGACATGGCCCACAGCGCCTCGCGATTCGGATCCGCCTTCAACTGCTGCAGCGCGCGTCGTCGGTGCCACGGGCTGCACAACGAAGCCGCGAGGGCACGCTCGTCGCGCGGGTCCCAGCGCGTCTGCCAGGCGACGCTCGAGCGGTCCGACCCGGTGAAGACGAACACCCGCGGATGGAGAGCATGCATCGCGCCGCCCGCGACCGTCGTGAGGCCCGCGAGGCCCGTCGCCGCGCCCGCGAGGAAGGCGACCACCCCCGCACCGCCGCGCGGCCGATAGGGCAGGATCGTCGCTACCTCCCGTCGCGCGCCTGTCGGTTCCAAGACCCACGAGGGAGGCGCCGCGTCTCGGAACATCGCGCCCGCCTCGCCCGCGGTCCGCCGCAGCGTGCCCCGCGCGAGGACGCGCGTCCCGTCCGGCACCTCGTCACCCTCGGCCGCGCCGTGCAGACGCACCGGCGTCGACCCGACCTTCAGGTGGGGACCCTCCGCGACGAAGGTCCCGTCGAGGGTGACCGAGCGGCCCTCGTCCTCGCTCACGAAAGTCGGGGCCGCGGGCCGACCGAGCCGACTCCGCGCCGAGCGTTCGCGCGCCCACTGCGTCGCGCCGCGCACGACTGCGCGCACCGCGACGAGCAGCACGCGCGCGAACGTCGCCGTCGCGAGCACGACGCCGAAGCCCACGAGAAGCCCGTATCCCCGCGCGAACTCGACGAGCGGCGTCATGGGGCCCGATCGTCCGCTCCCGACGCGTCGACCACAAGGGGCGCGGTTCGCCACTCCTCGCAGCGCCCTCGCGGCGCCACCGTTACGAGCGCCCGGCGTACCGCGTCCGCCGTCCCCTCGGCGTCGACCACTGCGATGAACCGCCGTCCGTCCCCCGTCAGCGCGAAGCCGCCCACGGCGTCGATAGCCGCACGTCCACTGTTCGCCAGGGCGGCGATCAGTCGGGCCGCCACACGCCGACTGTCCGCGCTCAGCGCGCAAGCTCGGCACTCGCGCTCGGCACGAAGATGACCCCCGCCGGGCACGGCAACACTCTGCGCTCGTCCTTCGTGGCCGAGGTCAGCAGCACCTGGAGCTCGGCGCCGGGCACGACGCGGACAACGGGACCCTTCCCTGCTGACTCGCATAGTCTCGACGCATGGCATCCTTTTCACTCCGCCCCGCCGTGCCGGCCGACGCCGCCACGCTCCTGACCCTCGTTCGCGGGCTCGCCGAGTACGAGCGTGCGCCCGACGACGTCGTGGCCACCGAGGCCGACTTCGCGCGAGCGCTGTCGAGTTCGCCGCCCGAAATGGCCGCGCTGCTCGCGGAGCAGGACGGCAGCGTGCTCGGCTTCGCCCTCTTCTTCCCCACCTGGAGCACCTGGCGGGGACGACCCGGGATTCACCTCGAAGACCTCTTCGTGCTCCCTGAGGCGCGCAGGCGGGGCATCGGTCGCGCGCTGCTCGCGAAGGTTGCAGCGGTAGCCGTGGCACGCGGCTGCGCCCGCCTCGAGTGGCAGGTGCTCGACTGGAACGAACCGGCCCTCCGCTTCTACCGCGCGCTCGGCGCCCGCTCCCTCGACGAGTGGACCGCGATGCGGGTGGACGGCGCCGCGCTCACGGCGCTCGCGTCGATGTAGTGCGTCATGGTCTCGACAACGTGAGGCCTGCCCACGGTCGAAGTACCCCCACCGACCAGCGCAAGCAGGGCGACCCGGTCGATCGTTCGTCGGCATACCATTGGGCTCCGCGTCGACAACGAGGGCAGGCCACCCCGCCGCTCGCGGCGGCCGCGGCGCCCGAAGACGCTTTGTTGCCGCGCCATCGCACGAGGGGCTACGTGCGATCGATGAGACGAGGCGTGGCATTGGTGGTCGCGAGCGCGCTCACGTGGTTCGCCGCGGAGGCCGCGGCCGACCCTCCGGCGACGTGGGCGGTCGCGTGGCGGAGGACGTGCCGCGGGACCTTCGACGCCGGCGACACCGCCACGGAAGACGCGCGAGTGACGTGGTGCTACGCGCACTTTGATGCGCGGAGCGGGCGCTACCTCGGGCCGCAGTCGGAGGCCGAGCGCAACGCCCGATGGGAGCCCTCCACCGCGACGTCGCCACCGCCGGCGGTTCCAGTCGGATACACGCTCGTCGGTGCGTGCGACGCGGACAGCGCGCTGGTCCGACGGCGTGGGCGCTTCGAGGTGCGGCTGCGCGGGCAGGCCCGCCCCGCGCTGGCGCTGAATCCGGGGACGGTGCCGACGGGCTGCGCGCGTAGCGTCGACGGTACCCGGCTCGCGGTGACGACGGCCGACGGAGTCACGATGCACCTGCGGCGCGACGATCGCTACGTGGCCACCGCCCGCTGGACCGAGCGCGGGCTCTCGGCGCTGTCCTTCGCCGATCACGGCGACACCCTGATCGGCTGGCGCCGGGACCTCACGCTGATGACCGCGTGGCGGGTCGGAGCGCCGGTCGTCGCGAGGCGGCTCCCCCTCTCTAACGCCCCACGGTCCTATGATTGTCAGTCGCTGCCCAGCGTGATCGGGTGGGTGCAGTACGCCACCGTCCACGACGTTCCGCCGCGGGCGCCGCGGGCCGAGCACGGTTTCGTGAGCGTCTGCGACCGGGCGGACGTCTACGCCACCGACGCCGCCGAGTTCGCGGACTTCCGCTCCGACGACCGCCGCTGGGCCCGGGCCGTCGCGCAGCGCTACCAGGTCGCCGGTCGGCCGCCGCGGGTGTGGCGCGCGCCGTGGGGCGATCGCGTGGCGGCGTGGATGTACGAGCCGCATCCTCACTGGAGCCAAAACTACGGGGTCGAGGTGCGCGTGGTGGAGCACGGCGGCACGCTCTATCGCTTCGAGGCGGACGAGCTGCACTCCGGCCCGACGGGACCCATCGATCCAGAGTACTTCCCCGACGCCGGATACTACATCGCGCTCGATCGCGGTCGTCTGGACGGGCTGCTCCGGGCGATGTTCGACCCGCCGGGGTCGCGGATCAACGCGGCCCGCGCAAGGCCTTCAGCCGACGCGGGCCGTCACCCGCGTGGCCGCCGGTCGCTGTAGAGTCCGCGGCCACGCGAGTGCACCACCTCGACTGCGCCACGATGTGTCCGCCGTCGCGCAGGCTCATCAACGGCGACGGGGGCTACTTCGAGCGGGGATTGCATTGGGTCAGCGAGCCCACGCCGTGTGGGCGCAACGCCGAGACCTTCGTTGGGAAACACGTCACGCGTCGGTCGACGTTCCCGTTATCACAGAGACGGTGACCCTCCGCTCCGTCGCACCCGTCAGTCGCGTCGCCCTCGCGCTCGTCGTGCTCCTCGGCTGCCGCGTC
Source organism: Polyangiales bacterium (assembly GCA_044229975.1). Classification (GTDB taxonomy): domain Bacteria; phylum Myxococcota_A; class Polyangia; order Polyangiales; genus SCUS01. The sequence goes on along the minus strand of JBGARZ010000027.1, from coordinate 12,289 downwards.
GCCAGAGGACCGGCCACGGCTGACGCCGCGCGCGAGGCGCCGACGCGGATGCTCTGGCAGACCACGAGATCGTACGCCTCCGTCGAGCACCACGAACCCGACGGGACCCTCGACGTCACCTTCGGTGCGCTGCGGGTGCAGGTGCGCGACGACGTGCTCCGCGTCGCGCCCGACCAGATCATCGCCGACGTGAGGCTCGCGGCGCCCGTCGCGCGCGGCTGGACCTTCGTCGGCGAGGACGGCTCGGCCTTCGCGGCGCGGACCTTCCTGGGGCCGCTCAGGCGCATCGGCGACTTCCCCGGCATCGAGTGGCTCATCAACCCCGACCGCCGCATGGTCGAACAGGGCGGTCGGCTCGGCGCCGTAGACCGCGACGGCGCGGCGTGGATGAGCGACGGCGGAGCCTTCGAGCGGGTGACCGCCCTGGCCGACGAGCCCGTGCGACAGATCGCCTTCGTGAGCGAGCGCGTCGGCGGCGCCGTCTCGCGGACCGGGGCGCTGCGATGCACGAGCGACGGCGGAGCGCACTGGGCCGCCGTTCCCGACGCCGCTCCCAGGGTGGCTGAGCTGCGCACTCGCGGGGAAAGCCTGGAGGTGTTCGACGGGTCAGGTCCGCGGCTGATCGGACCCGACTGCCGCTTCTTGCCAGGGGCGGCGCCGACACGGGCACGCGACCTTCCCGAGTGGACCGCGTCCGCGGGAGTACCCTCCCCCCTGCCCGTAGCGTGGCTGCTGACCACCCACGACGCCGCCTGGATCGACGCGCTCCAGGGCCTCCCCCGACCCGACGGAACCCTCCTCGCCCAGGGGCCAACCCAATGCCGCGACACGTCGGACAACGGCACCCTCTTCACCCTCAACGCGGCCACCGGGCGCGTACTGAGCGGCGTCATCGGGCCGTGCGAGTGCACGATCGTCGACGCCGGTCACCTCGTCTCGGACCACTGCTCCCTCGTCGCGGCCGCCCGGGCGGACCGGCCCCACCTCACCGACCCGCGGGGTCGTCGGTCGATGGGCGACCTCTTCCCGCGGGGCATCGAGCACGCGCTGCCCTCGGACGTCAATGACCTCGCCTTCGCCCCCGGCGCCTGCCCCACCCAGGCCGATCAGCCGCTGGCCCCGCCCTTCGACGCGGTCTGCGCCTACGCGTCCTCGCTCTCGGATAGCCTCACCCGCCACCTGTCACGACCCTTCACCCGTCTCGTCGGGGTCGCCGGGTGGCGGGTGCTGGTCGCCACGTCCGACCGAGAACTCGCCGTCATCGACCTCGACGAGCGCGTGACGGAACCCTCCGCCGTCGCGCCGCTGCTCGCGGTGGCGGCCGACGAGACGATCAGTGCGGGGGTCGGCGTCGGCGGCGTGGTCACCGCCCTGGTCTGGCAGGGACGGGCGTTGCAGCGCGCCGCGACAGGAATCCTGGGCGCGCCGCTCGTCGACGTCCCGCTGCCCGTAGGCGTCGACCGCGCGGTCTTCGCGGACGCGTCGCACGGCTTCGCGTGGTCATCGTCCTTCGACATCGTGGCGCGCACCCGCGACGCAGGGCGCCACTGGGAGACACTGCGCCCGCCCATCGACGGAACCATCGCGCCGTCGATGTGCTCTCGTCAGGACTCGCCGCACGTCCCCGACTCGCTCCGCTGCACGCGGGCGCGGTGCGTGCTCGACGGCTGCCTGGTGATCGTCGGCTGGGGGCCCATGGCGTCGAACCCCGGTCGGCTGTTCGGAGCCCGCTGATGCGACGCCTCCTCACCCTGCTGCTCCTCGGTGCGTGCGCGCGTCCCTTCACGCAGGTGGTCCCAGCGCCTGCGATCCCGCGACCGGCCCCGCAGCCGCGGCCCGAAGGGCGAGCGAGGGTCATCCACCCCGCGCGCGAAGACCACCACGCCTGGTGGATCGACGAGCACGGCGCCCCGCGGCGCGTGCTCTACGGGGGGCGTCGCGTGGAGCTGGAAGGCGCCGTCGGCCGTCAGTCGGACGGGTGGTTCAGCCAGCCGATGCGCGCGGTGTGGCGGGAGCGCGATCACTGGGTCTTCGCCGGTCGCACGGCGCGCTGGGAGGCTGACGAGTTCCTCGGGCCGCTACGCTCGGTCGCGACCACGTCGGTCGGTGCGCTCGGCCTTGGAACGGGTCGCGCGGTGGTGATCCGCGACGGCGCCGCCGAGGGGGTCGGGTTGCCACCGGGGGTCGTGCTAGACGCGGCGTTCAGCGACGCGACGGAAGGCCTCGCGATCCTCGAACCGGGGGTCGTGCTTCACACCGAGGACGGCGGACTGCATTGGTCGCCCACCATGCTCGACGACGTGCCGCTGGAGGTGGCGGCGGCGGACGGGCGTCGCTGGGTGCGTGCCGGGGCGGGCTGCTACGAGGCCAACGTCGGCGGTCCGATGACCCGCGTGGAGTGCGAGCGCACCCCGTTCCTCATGCGCCCGCTGTCGGAGGACGAGGCGCTGGCCGTGGAGGAGTGGTCGGCCGCCCGCGAGGGGTGGGAGCCGCTGCTGTTCGTCGACGCATCACACCGCAGGGTGCTGGCGGACGTGGGGCGGTCGCAGCAGCAGTCGTCGGCCCCGATGGCGCTGATCTACGACCTCGACGACGACGCGGTCGTGCCGGGGAGCGAGCGTGAGATGCCCTGCGACCCCGACTCCTTCGAGGACTCGTTCACCGCCGACCGGGCCTACGTCCGCTGTCGGGGCGACGGGGAGTCGGTGCTCTGGTCGCTCGAACCCGACGGGCGTTGGAGCGAGCGCCTGCGGGTCTCGCGCTGCGGCGGCGAGCGGGCCTGCGCGGCGAGCGCCGACGGCGAGCGGGTGGCGTGCGAGGGGAGCTGCGGCGGCGGCAGAACGACCTGCGCCACCGGGACGGCGCTGTGCGAGCGCGTCCGGGGCGGCACGCCGCGCACGTGGGTCGAGGGAACGCCCGTGCGCGGCTGGAGCCTCGCGGGCTACGACGGCGACGCTCCCGTGCTGGTCGATCGTCGCATGTGGCTCGACCACGCCGAGTACCGCCGCGGCTCCGCGGCGCCCGCGCGGCTCGTCCCCGACGCGGCCTGGGCCGACTGTCGGATCGACGGAGCGCCACGCCTCGGGAGCGACGGCGTGATGCGCCTCCACGCGGTCTGCCTGGGTGGTTCGGTGGTGTTGGAGGGGCGCCCCGGAGCGTCGTTCACGGCGCGCTCGACCCCGCCGTGGATGGCGCCGCAACGAGACGTTGTACCGACGGCGCTCTGCGGCGCGGACGGGGTCGTCGTGGCTGCGCACGACGGCGTCCGCTGGCTCTCACTTGGCGCCGTCGACCCGTGGCGCCGGATGGTCCCCGAGAGCCTGAGCGGGGCGCTCGACATGAGGCCCGCCGACGCAGACGACCCCAATCAGCGAGCGCTCTGCAACGCCGCCGGGTGGATCTACCCGTTCCACGGCGCGGTCTTCGGGTGGGGCGAGGTCGAAGCGAGTCGACACGGCGCGGCCCTCGCCGCCCCGCTCCCGCGCGCTGACCGATCGCTCTCCCGGTGGCGATGCTCGACCGACACGCCGATCGCGGGGCCGCGTCCGCCGCCGGGGTTCCTCCCGATCAGGTGGTCGGTCTTGTCCCCGTGGTTCCGGTGGGGGCGCGGGGTCTTCGAGCTGTGGGACGACGTCGGATCCGCACCGGTCGTCCGTCGCTACCGCGTGGCGACTGACACGCAGCAACTCTTCGCGTCCGGGGCCTGGGACCTCCTGCGCGCCGACGGGCGTGCGGCGACGATGCTGCTGTGGGAACCGGCGCCGTGGCGCGGGCGGGTGCAGGCCCGTCTCGTCACGCTGTCGACGAGTGCGTTCCCGCGCGTCGAGGCACCCTTGTCGGGTTGGGAGTTCGAGCCGTCACCTGGGACCTGGCACGCTTCGGAATGCCCCTCCGCGACGACCGTCGGCGCGCGCGAGGGCAGCGTGACGGCGTGGCTGTCGCTCCCCCTGACCGCTCGACGGGACGACGAGATGCTCGCGTCGGGCGCGGGCCTGCTGACCTTCGCGGGGGGCCGACTGACCGCGCACCGGGTGTCCATCGACGCGCGCTCCCCGCCGCCGGGCGTGTTCGTCCTCGACGGGCGGTGGGGCGTCGCGCGTCGACGCCGCGACGGAACCGTCGTGGGCGGTGCGCCGGGCGAGTCACCGCGCCGGCTCGCGGGGTCGGTGGGCGCGACGGCGTGCGGGGCCGGGGCGCGCGGCGCGTTCACGTTCCCGGCGATCAGGGAGGAGGCGTCGGGGGCCATCGCGGACGCCGCCGAGGAGTACGCGCTCGACGGCGACGCGCTCTGCCTGCGCGTGTTGAGGAGCGGCTGGTTCGCTGCCGTTCCGACGACCGACGGGGTCGCCGACGCGGCGATGAACGTCCGCTGTCGGCGGTAGCGATGCCGTCGCGATCGGACGACGTCGGCGTCACGATCCCCGACGTCAGCGCATGCCGGAGGACGCGCGACGACAGTTCGACCCGCGGCCACTCCCGCGGTCATTCGCCGCGCACTGGAGCTCACAGACCTGTTCCCCCGAAGGTGGAACGTGAGGTTCCCGTGACGCGACGCCGCCGCGCGGGGCATTGAACCTCGGCACCCGGTGTAGGGTGCGCGCGAGGGGTGTCGTTGATGCCATACCGAGTGAACAGATCGCCCGCGGCTTCCCAGCACCCGAGGTCGCGTCGCATCATCGCTCTGGTCGCGCTGCTCACGATCGCAGCGGTGACCGGCGTGTTCGTTCGCTGGCGTGCGCTCCCGCTCATCAGGACGCTTCAGCTCGGCGAGGTCGCGGTCCGCCGCTCGGACACTGGTATGGCGCACCCGTGTCACCCCTATCTCGCTCGCGAGCCGCGCTCCGGCATCGCCGAGGTGATCGACGGTCCGCGTCGACTGACGATCGACTGGGCGGGGCACATCGTGCGAGCGGGCGAGTCCCTCAGCAGCCACATTGTCGCGGCCGAGCCGGTCACCGGCGGGTGGATCTTCCTCGACGCCGCCGGATGCGCGGAGCACAGCGAGAGCTTCCTCGGTCCGGTGCGCTCGCTCGGTTGCATCCCGTGCGGGTTCAAGGTGTCGCTGGCCCCGCGCGGGACCGTGATGGCGGTCGACGACCGCGGGAATCTCTGGCGCACGGACGGGCGCGCGATCATCGCCGTGATGCGGGTGCCGGGCAGGGTGACGTGCGCCGCCTTCCGGGACGACTCCGAGGGCGCCGCGGTGTTGTGGGACGGCAAACTCGTGCGGACCTCGGACGGCGGGCGGAGCTGGGCGAGGTACGACCTCGGACCGGATCTGGCGTGGGACGTGTTCGCGACCGCCCGAGGGCTCGTCGTCGAGACCACCGCGGGTGCGCGCGGCGTCGGTTGGACGGGCGCCGTCGATGGGGTGGACGGTCGGCCGAGCTTCGACCAGATCCATCCGCCGCTCATCCAGACGCTCGCCGAGAGGATCCACGGTTCTATCTACGACGACCTTCCAGGCGGGTCCTTCGGCACATGCCGCGACGACGTCCCGCGCTCACGGGAGACCGACCGGGGACGCCTCTACGTCTGCGATCCGGTGGACCTCGCTGCACTCGCGGTGTCACCAAACGGCGCTCGGGTAGACGCCGACCCTCCCGCGCTGGTTGATCCATTCCTCGTCGGTCTGGACGAGGGGACCTCGGAGACCGCCATGCCGCTTGCGGGCGGTGATTCGATCATCACGATCGTCCCAGGGGGTCGCGGCAGCGCCTATGGCGGCGTGCCTCGGCTCAACGCCACGGGCACGGGAGTCGCCCTGGTCATCGGGCCTGACCGGGCTGTCCGGCGTCGTCGCCCCTTCGTCTTCGCGGCGGACACCGAGCCCTTCGCTGGAGTCCTGGACGGCGCACCCGGCGTGGTCGTCACGCGGGTCGACGATCGCCTCCACGCGTGGTTCCTCCCGATGGACGGCTCACCTGATCGACGATTGGCGGCGCTCCGCTGGGCGGACGCAGCCGCCTGTTCCGGTCCGGGCGCGGGCGCCGTGACGATCTACGCCACGCTGCCGACGTCCCGCTTCGAAGTCCCGGGGAACGAGTCGGTCCATGGCAGCGGCGCCGAGGTCGAGATGCGTGAAGATGGAGTGTGCGTCCGGGCCTGGACCCTGGGGTTTGGCGGACTGCCCGGCTCTCAGCTCCGCGACCGTAGAGCGATCCGACTCGTCGCCGCCCCCGGTGACCGCTTCGAGGGCCCGGCCGTCTGTCGCGTGCATCCCGAGGGGAGCGCGATCTTGCTACGCCGTGCGGAAGAGACGATGGGGCAGATGCGTCACCCGGACCCCAACCCACCCCCCTGCATCCTGGAGCCGCTGTACGGCCTGTAACAGCGCCGCGACGACCCGGCGCCCGCGTCGCGATAGTGCTGTAGATGCGCGCCAACGGTCGCACCGGTGGTGAGACCCCACCGTGATCTCGACGACGTGGGGACCCCCCACGGCCGAAGTATCCCTCCGCGTAGCCACAGCCAGAGTTCGCAGGTGACGGCTACCGAACCGACGCCGAAGCCCACCTGACTCCACCGCCACGCTCGAAGGCCACGGCTCCCGGCGCTCTCCGTACCATCGAGCCACACGGGGCCCGGTCGTCGAACACTGAACGCGGTCGCGGCTGCGCCGTCGAGTTGCAGTCGCCGTTCGTGGCCCTCGCGCTACGGCGTCTGGCGCGACCCCACCTCGGAACCTGGACCCTCCAGCGGGTGTCTCGCCAAACACCATGCGACGCGCGGCGCTGACCCTCCTCGCCGTCTCCCTGACCGCGCCCGCCGCGCCCGCGCAGGTACCGCCCGACCAGCCGCGGGACTGCCCCGCACGGCGCCCACGCACAAGGGACTCCAACCCGTGGCAGAACGCCTGTCGTCCTCATCGGGATCGACGCCGCTGCCTGTACGAGGGTGGGGCTGTCGCGTGCCACTGCGCGTACAGCTCGGCCTTCGGCACTCACTATTGGGAGTGCGACCTGCCATCCCAAAGGCGCTGACCCCAAGGCGCTCCGCGGTGCCGCGCCTGCCACCGACCTGACCGCGCGCGTGAAGAGTCGGCATCTACGAGGATTGCTCGCGACCTTCGTCGATCCGCGATGCCGTGGCAGCATCGCGCGATGCCCCGCCGCACGAGCAGCTTGCGTCCATTGAGCACGACGAGCTCGAACCGCACGCGGTGGCTCCTGCTCGGGATCGTCACCGGCATCGCCGCCTGCGCCGCCCGCTCGACGCTCGCGCCGCGCCCGCTCCTGACGTCGCCGTCTTCGCCGTCTTCGCTGTCGCCGCCGACGCCGGCGCAGAACCTCGATACCCCGTCGTGCGGCTCGCCACGAGTCGTCGCGATCCACGCCGACCTCGCCCGGGACGTCGTCTGCGACTCGATCCGCGCGACCCTCCGGCCCCACGGCGCGCCCACGGTCGCGGCCCAGCGACTCCGCGAGCCGATCGTCGCCGCCGCGCCCGTCGCCCGGGGCTGGGTCTTCGTCGACGCCGAGGGTGCAATCACCCGCGCCGACACCTTCCTCGGCCCGCTGCACCTCGTCGGCCGCGTCTCGTGCGCTGCCAGTCCGGCCCACGCCGCGCGCGCGTCCGGCCGTGTCGCGGTCCTCGACTCCCGTGGAGCCCTCTGGACCACCGACGGCACCGCGCCCCCCGCGCGCGCCACGCTCCCGGCCCGGGTGCTCTCCGCGGCCTTCTTCGACAGCGCGCGCGGAGCTGCGGCGCTCGAACATGGCGAGCTCTTCGCGACCCGCGATGGCGGTCGATCGTGGTCACCCGTCGACCTCCAACACGAGGTCGCCTGGCAGGTCGCGCTCACCCCGCAGGGCCTCGTGATCGCCACGACCGCGGGCGCGCAATCCCTCGATGCCGACGGCCCGCACCCCCTCGGGCGCTGCCTCGACGACGAGGCCGGCGAGCTCTCCCACGTCGACCCCACCGCAGGCGACGAGCCGCCGGTTGCCCTCCGTGCGCCTGAGGTCTTCGACCTCGCGACCGTCGCCGACGAGTGCCAGCCGGCCGAGGCCTCCGAGCCGGAAGCGGAGCCCGCCGAGGACCCCTACGACCACCCGGCCTTCGGCGCGGACGACCGCGCTCCCACGTACGCGTGCCGGATCGCGGGCGGAGCCGACGCCGTGCGCTACGTGGAGGGCCCCGCGCCGCCCGGCGCACCGCCCGGCAGCGGGAGGAGCGCCGTCTTCCTCGGGGGATCGGGTGACGCCACCGCGCACCTGTGGTGGACGCCGGAGGGCAGGGCCCGCCTGCACCTCGCGTGGTCCGGCCTCGACGCGGCGGGCGCCTTCGAGGGCCGCGCCGGCCCCGAGGTCACGGGGCTGCCGTTGCACCCCGACGCGGACCACACCCGCGAAGAGGTGGTGGTCGAGGCCCTCTCGCGCCGCGGCGCGGTGATCTCAAGCGACGGGCTCGACGAGCTCATGTTCTGGGCGCCCACGGGCGGCCCGCTGGCGTCGCTCGGTCGGCCGTCGGCGGCGTGCTTCGACGAGCACGAGCGCAGGCGGCTCTTCGTGGCGCTGCCCGACGGCGGCGTGGCGATGCTGCAGTGGTTCGAGGACCTCCAGCGCACGACCATCGCCGCGCTCGAGCTCGGCCCCGACGGCGCCATCCGGCGGCACCGCGGCCTCATCGCCGACTCCTCGTCCTACGTCGTGCTCGGTCGCTGGGACGGCGCGCTGGGGATCGTCCTCTGGCGCCCCGGCGCCTCCACCCCAGCGCGCTTTCACCCATTCGACGGGGGCGCGCCCCGCTTGCTGCCACGAGCGCCATCCGGCTCACCGCGCGCCTGCGCCGGGCCGGCGGCGCCCGACGGGCCGGCGACGATCCGGCTGTGGTTCAACACGACCGGTGCCGAGTTCTCCCTCGCCAACGCCGCAACCGGGGGGTTGCCCGGGTGGTCACTTTCCCCGTCCCGCATCGAGGTCGAGTGGGCGCGCGACCGCGCCTGCGTCCGCTCGGTCAGCCTGCACTACGGCTCCCACATGCCTGCGGACGACAGCGGCGTGACGACGACGCTCGCGGCGCGCCCCGGCGATCGCTTCGAGGGCTCCCTCCGCGACGCGGGCCGCGTCCGGGTGTCATGCCGCGCGGCCCGCTGAGCCGGTCGCTGCGCCTGCTCCTCCAGGCACCACAAGTCACCTCGCCTCTCGCTCACCATCCGCGCGCTTGGCACGTGCTGGGAGTGCGGGCCGTGGCGGTGGACGAGTTCAACGTGATCGCGGCGCACCCGGATCACCACGTACTCGCTCTCGCGGTAGACCACTGTCACCACCGACCTCGTCGGGTACCAGTTCCACCGAGGGCACCGGTGCGCATGAGCCCACTGGTGCCCTCGCGAGCAGACTTGCCACTCCAGGTCCGCGCCGAGCGCGCCGGGTAGGTCCCATCGTACTCGCAGGAGCGTGTGTGACGCCGGGCTGAAGTCCTGCCGGTTCAAGCGGATAGGTGTTGGTCAGTCTTCTGGAGCCCGCCACACCCTCCCTATCGAGGTTGCTTCGTTCGACGCCCCCGGGGAGGCGCCAGCTGATGGAGTCGAGACGTCGGCTCGCTCTCGGTTGCGAGCCCGCCCCCGTCGTAGTGCTGCGAGAGACGCTACGATCGACAGGACACCGCCGCCGGTCGCGGCCCAAGCCTTCACCGTCTCGCGTCGGCTGCGCCGGACGAGATCACGAGCCGCGTCCCGATCGTCGTCCGAGACGAGCCCGGCCGCCCAGTCGGCGAAATAGGCTTCCACGAACCTGTCGGCTGCGATGCCGAACGCGCTTAACGCGATCAGTGCGAGGCACGCACTTGCTACGAAAGTGCTCCGACCCCCGCCCTCCCGACGGCGAGCAGACCCCATTATCCGATGCGGATCGTGGCAGCCCTGGTGCTGGGTGTCGTTGGAATCCATCGCGACGCTGAGAAGAATACCAGCCTGGTCGGGCAGCGGTCCGCGGGCATGACTTCGGCGTCACCCGCGATCGAGGAGCGCGAAGGCGATCATGTTCGCGCCGGAGGGGCCACCCGCCATAGTCGGCCTCTGGTGCTCGGTGTCGTCGGTGAATCTGGTGCCCTCCGAGACCGGTGCCGACAGACCACGACGCCCCCGCTATGCGACAACCACACCGTCGGCGGGCATCGGGAGTCCCACCCGCCCACTGGAGAGCTCGCTGGCTTGTGCCTCCTACTCCCCCAACTCCGGCCCTTCACAACCCTGATTGATGCAACACACCGACACCCGATCGTGCGCCGTCGGCGCGGTCCTGACTCGGCTCACCGCGCTCAGCACGTCGGCCCAGTGTTCCCGGCCTCGGCTCAGCTGGACCTCGTCGACGACACCTCCCGCGCGAACCCGCGCTCGGAACCTGACGCGCCAGTGGAGCCAGCGCGACGTCGCGTGACGCCAGAGCGCATCGCCCAGTTCGGCGTCCGACTCCCACACGCCATCAACCCGGGTGACGCAGGAGACCAGGTCCTCGAACATCAATCCAAAGTACGGACCTCCAGTGGGACGTAGGAGTCCGGCGACGAAGACTCCCCGATTCTGCGCCGCCCGCGGCACGGACTCACCCGTCACGTGAGGCAGCTCGGCTGGCGTCGGCGTCGGCGTCACTCCGCCCGCATCACCGCTCCTCCGACCGGGAGCTTCTGGCCAGCGCGCCATCAGCGCGCGCAATACGCGACGATCGTCCTCCACCTCGTCGAGCATCGCGCGACCCTGACCGCGGTTTCTTCCGCGCAGCGCGACCGCACCGACCAATGCCACCACCAGCAGCGCGACCGCCATCGCCAGCGTCGCTCGCGCCCCTGGGTCGGTGATCTGCCGCGCCGCAGTCCCCGTCGACCACGTGTGCCGCACGACCAGCGTCACTGCACCCAACGTCTGCGCGTGCGCCTCGCCGCGCGCAAGAACGCCTCCCGCGTCGCCGTCTGCCCGTTGGTGGCGGTGCGCGATGCAGCACCCGTCGGCGGTGTGCTCCGCGAGCACCCAAGCATCGTCGACGTCGGGGAGCGCGAGCGCGAGCGCGCCCGTCGCGGCCGTCGACACCAACGTGAACCGCTCGCCCGCTCGCAGGTGAGCCACCGCGAGGAACTCGTCGCCCCAGCGGGCGACCACCTCAACGCACGCGGAGCGGTCGGCAACCTCGTCGTCGACGAGCGGTGCGGAGCGGTAGGGCGACGGGGCGTGTTGGGGCATCGCGCGGCGTCGGACAGCGACGGAGCAAGGGAGTTCCCGGCGGGGCGACATGGTCTCAGCACCTCCCGCAACTGAGGCCCTTTGTCTTCACCTCACATCGTCGGCGGCGAGGAGGGGGCCGACGCGCGACGGCGGGCGCTCGCCATCGCCCGCGAGCTCGACGACGAGGTGCTGCGCCTGCGGTTCGAGCGCGGCGACCGCTGACACTCCTACGGCGCACCCACTTCGAGGTCGATGTTCGCCCGCCCGTTGCGGCACCGGACCCAGCGGAAGCCCGCCGCGCGCATCGCCGGGCGCGTGTCCGTCGGGACGACCGCCGCGAGCATCACGTCGTCGCACAGGCCGCTGCCGAAGCGCAGCGAGTTGTCGCGGTTGCCGCTCGTGAAGACGCAGCCCATGCCGTAGGGCGTGAGACCGTTGAGGGCGCGCGCGATCGCGATGCGGCGCGCGCGCCTGCGGTCCTCGTCCTCCCCTGCCTGCCCGTCGGCGTCGCGGAGCTGGACGCGGAGCAGCGCTCCACCGGCGACCAGAAGGGCGTCCTGGCGTCGCGCGCGCTCGCCGCGCAGTCGTGACGCCTCGGAGAACTCAGGCGCGTCGGGGGCGATCTCCGCGAGGTGTCGCTCAGCGCCCGCCACGTCGCCGCCGATGCCCCGGGTCGGGTCGTGGCCGCGGGCGAGCGCCTCGCGCGCCTCCACGAGGTGCTGTGCGGGCGTGAGCGCCAGGAACGCGCGCCGCACCTCCGCCTGCCGAGCCTGCTCCCGAGCGCGCTCCTCCGCCTGCCGAGCGCGCTCCTGCTCCTGGCGGACGCGGGCCTGCACCAAACGCGCGCTGATCTCCTCGGGCGTGGCGAGGGTCGCCTCGCTGGCCTCGGAGTCGGAGAGGGCCTTGCCGTAGAGGAGGAGCGCCGCGAGGCACGCCATCGGGACCATCAACACGAGCGCGCCGATGGTGAGCACCCTGCCTGGAACACTAGCTGCTCTTGCCGCACAACTTCCATCGGTTTGAGGACCTGAAACTCCGGACTTCGGAGACCTCCTCAAATCGCTGGAGGAGACGATGGACGAGAAGCGAGATGAGCAACGGCTGCCACGCAGCGTAGGGCGGCGATAC